>JADJMO010000058.1 GCA_016709545.1 Myxococcales bacterium | reverse complement strand
GAGGAGCCAGCTCGGCGCGGCGACCTCCCACCCGAGGCGCATGCGGAAACCGCTGTCGTCGCCGAGCGCGCCGCCGAGGCCGAGGATCGACGCCGCCGTTGCGGATCGGGAACCGCGGCATGTGCAGACCGACCCGGAGCTCGGCGACGTTCGACGGGCGCGTGCCGTCGGGAGCTTCGGTCCACCCGTCGAGGCCGTCGATGTCCCAGTCGCGCGGCGCGCGGAGCTGGGCCACGCTCAGGAAGAGCCCGGCGCCTGCAGCTCGGGGGCGGGCGCCGCGATGGTTAATGTCGAGGATCCGCCGGATGCTCGGCGTGGGAGCACGAGGTGGCGGGCGGGCACTGCGGAGGGCTTGAACCCGAGGCGTCCGGTCGTGCGGACGCCGTCGAAGGACGCGGCGACGGCCAAGACCTGGTCGCGTTCGCGCCGAGCGACAGCGCGAAGGTGGTCGGCGGAGCCTGGCCGTACGGCGGCGGCTTGCGCTCGGACGCGACCGCCGTCGTCCACGCGGGAGTGTGGCGACTCCGTCGAGCGTGATCCGGAGGTCGGGGGCGCTCTGGTCGACGACCACCGAACCGCCACCTCTGATCGGGGCCGCACCCCGGTTCACGAGCTGCGTAGGTCACCCGCACCGCGCAGCGGGAGCGTCCGCGGGGCCGACCTCGCACGCGACGTCGGTGTCGGCGCGCGTGACCAGATGCCCTCGGAGAGGCGCAGCCCCTGGATCAACACCGCGCCAGTTGCGGCGCTGCCACGGCGCGGGCCGAGGCGCTCATCGACAGCGCGGGCGAAGACGCCGAGGGAGAGTGCCCATCGCAACATGGTTAGCGTACTTCACTCCCTCGCGTTCTGCGATCCTTCGGTCTCCACGCGCAGACGTCTGCGTGTCCACCCGCAGACGTTCGCGTATCCAGCCGCAGACGTCTGCGCCTCGAAAGCGTGGGATTGGCCCGCGGAGACTGACCGGCTTTCTTGGTCAGTGGATATCTCTGACGCAACGAACTCCGTCAGCTGTGCTGCGCCCCGGTTCCTCGTACGAGCATCAGCCGCTCGCCGACGTTGGCGTATTCCGGCCCTGCGACCCAGTGGAAGTTGCGTTGAATCCAATGGCCTGTTTCTGTGTTGTCGCGCCGGAAGCAGTCGGTGCAAGGCACGGGGATGCCGATGTCCGGCGTGGTGGTCGCACTGCCATCACGCACGAACTCACGACGGCTGCCTGCCATGTCGAAGACTCCCCAGCGGCTGGCTCCTCTCGGTGCCGAACCCACTGGAGTCAGGTGTCCCGTTTCCTTGAACGCCGGCGTGTAAGTCAGCGTCGCCCTGGTCGGGTCCGGCGGCTCACTGCCCCAGGGATACTTGCGCTGCTCCGAGCCCCCGACGGCCACGTAGTTCCATTCGGCGTCCGTCGGAAGGCGGCCCCGTCCCAGGCACAGAAGGCGAAGGCCTCGTACCAACTGAGTCCACCAACTGGCATGAACTCGTTCGAACCGGGCACACCAGTCCACGGAGGAACTTTCCATCGAGCCCCCGGCAGCCATACCGAGTTCGATCTCCTTGCGAGCCTTGAGGAACTTGTCCCAAGAGGCCTGCCAACCTGACCCGGCGACCTTTTGGGTGTGCGCCATCACCGACCTTTGGTCGAGAACCAGGAAGAGCATCGAGGAACGCTCGGAAGCGACCGTTGGTGACTTCGAACACGTCCATCCGGAACGCGCTAACGGTCGCCGGGTACCGAGCATCGTTGAGTCTGTTGTAGGTGCCACCCTCGATGAGGACGGAGGCACAACAGTCCTTGTCCTTGCCTGCCCTGCAGCTGGAGTCCGCCCCTAGGTGCGATTCGCGCAAGAGGCAGGCGCACTGAAACGGCCTCGACGTGCCCACCACAGGCCACGAACAACGCCAGCGAGACAACCCTGACGATGCCCGCGCTCTCCGGCAGCGAGCACGGGGTGGCCTTTGGCAGTAGTTGTTGTCGGTCTGCGCTGTTGATCGGGAATTTGACCGCACCGAGGGCCGCATGGTCAACGACATCAGTCCCGCGCCCAGCGAATGCCGAAGTCCGCGATGCGCTCCCTTGCCCCACCCGACGCTGGATACCACTCGCCGACATTCGCGTTCGCACCGGGAACCGACCAACTCGCATCGCGCGTCAGGAACAACTTCTCGCCGTCGGACCGTATGCAGTCGATGCAGGGCAGCGGTAGCGGTCCATCAGGACGGTCCGCTCCAGTGGTGTCGCGGACGAATTCGATGCGACTCCCTGCAAGGTCCAGCACACCCCAACGAGCGACTCCTGCTGGCGCCGACCCCACCTCGGTCTGCGAGCCCGTTGGAGTGAACTTCAGCACGGCTCGCGAGGGGTCGGCTGGCAAACTGCCCCATGGATACTTTCGCTGTTCGTCTCCGCCCACCGCCACGTAGTTCCATTCAGCGTCGGTTGGCAGTCGCCCACCGTCCCAAGCGCAGAATGCGAACGCCTCGAGCCAGCTCACCCGTGACGCAGGCATCTTCTCCTTCGCGCCGGAGTGTCGGTCCAAGTCGTGAACTCATCCTTGCACGTGGTGTCGCCTGGCTTGCACTTCAGAAAGCCAACCAACTCTTCTCGCGTCTTTGGCAGCAGTTCGGTCCATTCCGCTTTCCAGCCCGACCCCACGATACGTGGTGCGCGCCATCCCCACCTTGGGTCGGGAAGACGGGTAGGCCTCAGCGAACGCGCGGTAGCGTCCAACCGTGACCTCGAAGACATCGAGCGAAACGGGCTCAACGTCGCTGGCCACTTCGATTGGTTGAGCCGGCCAAAGGAGCCGCCCGGAATCGCTGCCGACGCGCAGCAGTCGGTCTTTCCGTCGACACCACAGTTCATGCCTGCGCCGGGTGCTCCAGATGCGCACGATGGCCGTGCGAGCGGGAGTTCAGTGACCTTGCCACTGCATGCGATCACGGTCACCAGGAGCAGGCCTGCGCCTAGTACGCATGTTCCGGTCCCCCAGGGAGCGCAGGTGACACAACACGAGTCGAGCTGCGCTGACGCCAGCACTTGGGAACGAAGAAGCCGCACCCATCTCGACGTATGCAGTGCGCCACTGCCCGGGGTCTTCTTTGCACCGGGTATTCGAACGCACGGGGCAACACCACCCAGAGTGCAGGGTGTCGCTGCGCACGTTCCGCAGTAGCCGCCACCACCTGGTATCGAGTTGCCGCACGAGACGCCCTCCTTCACCGCACCAGCTACTCGAGTTGGCTTGCAGACTTTGGATGTCCCAGAGCATGCGAAGCTCCCGAAACTGAAAAGCTGTCCTGGCAACCCGTGGGAGTGGTGGTGCACTCCGGGGTAGGTTGTCGACCTTGCCGTCGCAGTCGTCGTCCTTGCCATTGCAAGACTCTGGCACCGGATTCGGTCCGACGCACGTGGCGTTGCCAAGCGCATCGCATTCCGTCTTTCCCTTCGCACACTCTCCCTTCGCACCGGCGACGCTGCAGGCCGCCCCAGGCGAGCACGACTTCTTGCAGACGCCACTGACACAGGACCCTTCGCAGCACTCATCCGAAACTCGGCACGATTCGCCAGAAACCGCACAGGCGTCGCAGGTGCCCGGCGCGAACACCCCAGGCGGAGGCGGAGCCGGCAGACGACAGACGGTCCCCTTGCAGCACTCGCGGTTGACGATGCACACCTCCCCCTTTGGCTTGCAGCATCGAACGACACCGTCTGCGGCCGGCGCGCACTTCGTTCCATCGCAACAGGGATTCTGCGCGCTACACTCGTCAGCGACCTGCTTGCAGTTGAAGCATGTTCCATCCGGCGCTGGCGGATCGGTTGTCAGACCCGTCGAGCACCGCTGCCCAGCGCCGCAGGGACAGTCCGCATCCACCGCGCACGTGTCGTGACACTTGCCCTGAACGCCCGGCGCCACGCCCACGCAGCGCAGTCCAACGTTGCACGGGCTGCACGCTGAGGTGGCGGTCGTCTTGGTAAGGTGTAACCGCTGCATGGACCCCGTCTGGCCGATCGCCCTCTCGGCGTAGACACTGTCGGCGATGGCGGATCGGGCGGTCTGGACCAAGCGAGTGTCTGAGTGGCGAGCGAGCGGGCTGGAGCTCGACGGAGTTCTGCCGCGGACGCGACTTCACGGCCGGCGGTCTGCGCAACGCCGCCCACCACATCGAGCGCGAGTTGCGTGAGCGCCGGACCCGCAAGGTGCGGGTGGCGCGCGTGCTCCGGACGTCGACCGCGATGGAGGTTGCCCGGTTGCCTGCACCGACGCTCGCGCCAGTGATGGACAATCCCGTCGTGGTCGAGATCGGCGGCGCCTGCATTCAGGTCACCCGCGGCTTCGACCACGAGACCCTCGCAGCGGTCCTGTCGATCCTGCAGGAGCGCGCATGATCCCGCACGGCGTGGAGATCTACGTCGGGCCTGACCCGATCGACCTGCGCTGGGGTTTCGACCGCCTGCGCGGGGTCGTCGGCGAGCGGGTCGGCCGCGACGCCCGAGGCGGTTCGCTGTTCGTGTTCTTCGGTCGGCGGCGAGATGCGCCTCAAGGTGCTCTTCTTCGATGGCACCGGCATGTGTGTTCTACAAGCGCCTGACCGCGGGACGTTCCGCATCCCCACGCCGGCCATCGCGGGTGCGGCCTGTGTGGCCCTGACCGATCGCGAGCTGACGATCCGCCTGACGGATCGAGGTCGAGGCCGAGGCGGAGACGACCAAGGGCAAGCGATCGCGCATCCACTGACACGCACTTTTCTCACGCGAGAGGATCGACAACGAGCAAGGGCGTAGTTACCATGGCTCCGCCATGCCGACGCCGACCGCCGCCGATTCGAGCGCCGACGCGCGCATCGCAGCGCTCGAGGCGGCACTCAGCGCGGAGCGTGATCGCGTCGCTGCACTCCTGCGCGAGCGCGACGTCCTCCGCGCGTCCCATGAGCGACTTCGGCAGGAGCCGAGCTGCCCAAGCGGCGGATCTTCGTTGCCAAGGCCGAGCGTGTCGACAGCGCGCAACTCGAGCTCGAGTTCGCGGAGAAGCTCGCCGAGCTCGACCGCCTGGGCGGTGCGGATCCGTCTGAGGACAGCCCGACTCCCACGAAGACTAAGGCGCGCCCGACCGCGACGTGACCTGCGCAAGGCCTCGATCGAGGAGGTTCGTGTGGAGCTGTCCGATCCGCCTTCGACGACCTCGTCGCCCAGGGCAAGGCCGAGCGCATCGGCTTCGGAGGAGAGCTGCAAGCTCGCCTGGCAGCGCGGTGGGATGCGCCGACCGCTGATCGCGCGGGTCGGCATCGGACCGTCGACACGCAGGGCAGGTCTGTTGTCGAGACCACGCCAATGCCTGTCGAGACGTTCGCGCTTCGCTCGCGGCGCCCTTGATGCTCGCGCACATCGCCACCGAAAAGCACTGCGATGGCCCGCCTCTGCACCGCATCGAGGACCGGTTCGCGCGCGACGGCGTGCCTGTTGACCGCGGTACGATGTGCAGGTGGCTCGAGGACGCGGGCGCGACTCGGCGCGACCGTTGTCGCCGCCATGAAGGCGGATGCCCCTCGCTCGCGCCTTCTGCATCGCGACCGACGCCACCGGCGTCGCGATTCAGCCCATTCGCACCCACGAGAAGGGCCACAAGCCCTGTCGCCGCGGTCACTACTTCGTCCTCGTTGCCGATCGCGACCACGTGCTGTTTGAGTATACGCAGAAGGAAACAGCGGCCTTCGTCGGCCAGATGCTCCACGGCTTCAAGGTTACGTGCAGGCTGACGCCAAGAGCGTCTACGACGCGCCGTTCCGGCCGCCTGACCCTGACGATCCGGAAGACGATCCCGATCGGGGCCGTCCCGCACGAGGTCGGATGTTGGGCGCACGCGAGACGCAGTCCTGGGAGGCGACGATCGCCCGTGACGTCGTCGCACGAGAAGGGCTCGCCCGGATTGGCCGCATCTTTCGAGCTCGATGCTGGCTGGCGCGCCAAGCCACCTTCCGAAATAGGTCGGCTCCGACAGGTGCACCTGCGCCCACACATCGAGGCCTTGCCTGGGCCGACCAGCAGTACGCACCGTGCGCGAGCAGCGTGGCCTCCTGCGCACTGCGCTCGGGTACGCCGTTCGTCAACGCCCCGCGCTGGTCCGTGTGCTCGAGAACGGAGGACTGCTCCTCGACAACAACCGCTCGGAGCGCGAGCTCCGACGCGTGGCTGTGGGCCGCAAGGCCTGGCTGTTCTCGGGTAGCGACGATCACGCCGACGCCGCCAGCCATCTCTTCTCCGTCATCGCCTCCCGCTCGCCTCCACGGCCTGATCCCGAGACCTACCTGCGCGACATCTTCCGTCTCTCGCCCACTGGCCGCGCGATCGCTACCCGAGCTGGCGCTGCACTGGGCCAGCACCCGCGCCAGGCTCGACCCCGACCAGCTCGGCGCGGGAGGTCGGCGATGTCAGCATCCCCGCGCCGCTCGCGGAACAGCAGTCGGGAGCGCGCTGACCTCGGACTCACCCTCCCAGCCTGCGGCCTCAGGTGAGCTGGGTCGAGACGGGGTTCGTGCAGCGCTTACGTAAGGTCGCCGTCGCAGCTGGAGTTCAGGCCCGAGGGCGACGCGCAGATGGGGCCGGTGAACGGGGTGTTGGGCGGAAGGCAGTGGATGCCCTTGCAAAACAGGTCGGCCGGACAGGGGTCGTTCGGGTACTTCGTGGGACACACCGATCCGAGCGAGAGGCCGAGGTTGGTACAGGTGCCCCCAATGCAGGACGCTCCGTCAACACATCGCCCGTTGGCAGCGCACGCGTTCGCGGAACACGCACCACCGATGGGAACAGGCGTTTGGCAGTCACCAGCGCATCCCGCCACCGTGCCCGAAGGGCACGATGGGCAGCCTGGTGGGTCGGTGGGGCCGCAGCTGGGTGCGAGCGACAGCGCGCCAAGAACCGCTACGACGAGAGTGCTGCCCGCCCGAGACACGCGCTTGTCCATGCGCCCACGGTTGACCGGAGTCTCGATGTCCGGCAACGGCGTCCAACCGAAATCCGACAACTCCTTGCGCAAGATCACCCTGCGTAGCGGAACGCGAGCGGAGTCTCGTCACCTCGGTGCCATACCCCGATAGGTGGGCGCCATCGAAGCGCACTCCACCCGCAGGCGTCTGCGCGTCCACCCGCAGACGTCTGCGCTTCACGTCACGCGGACAGCTCCGCCGCCGATGGCGAAGTGAATCCACTTGCTGAGCACCCGCCGTCCGCCCATGGCCAGCACGCTCGCGTAGGCGTCGACCTGGGGCACGTACTCCCGGGCCCTCTCGGGCCACTGTTCGGAGGGGCCGGGGTAGGACTTGTGGTCGATGACCACGACGCCCTCGGCGGTCTCGAGCAGTAGATCGATCGTTCCCTGCACCCGTCGCGCGCCGGCCGCCGTGGCGATCAGACCCGCGATCGGGAGTTCGCGATGCGCGAACGCGCCTGGCCATTGTCGTTCGGTCCACGATCGGAGCTGATCTCCGGCGGCGAGCATGGACTCGACGGTGAGCACCGCCCCTGCATCCGATGCCGCGAGAATCCGCCCGGCGCGTTCACGTCTCTGCTCGAGGCCGAGACCTTCCACGTCGCTCGCGAGGAACGCGTGGAGCGCGTCGCCGACCACGTTCCAGGCGACGGCCTCTGAACGCTCGAGCGGCAGTCGCGGCCCGATGCGTACGCTCTCCGCGACCGCGCTCGCACGAGACGCGAGCTCGTCGTTGGTGGCGCCCGACGGCGCGATCCGGAAGGGGGTCGGCGCCGACGGGTTCTCGTGGGTGGGCCCGGCGAACCAGGCACGGCGAGACTCGTCTCTGGTCTCGACGGGGGCTGTGCCCGCGAGCTCCCACCACCGGACGGCAACAGGGAGGACACCGCTCGGTCCTCGCAGCAGCAGCGTCCGCCCCTCGCCGTCGTCGCCGGTAGGAAGACCCACCAGGGGTCCCTGCGCGTCACGCAGCGCGTCCAGCCATTCGACATGTGGTTTGCCCGCGCCGTTCCGGATCGCGAGGATCAGGTGGTCGCGCGCACGGGTGAACCCGACATAGAGCAGTCGAACCCGCTCGCGATCCTCGCGCTGGGCGACCGCGAGGCCCTGTGCCGAGGCCGCGACCCGATCGGCGAGCGGCGCCGACCCCAGCGCTCCGAAGGGCCATGGCCAGTAACGAATCCAGCGGCCCCCCAGCGGATCGCGAGGATCGAAGCGGTCGCGATCCGACTCGGGAGAGACCTCGAACGCGTCCCTTCGCGTGCGCCGGCCGAGGCTTCCGAGGACCACCACCGGCCACTCGAGGCCCTTGGCCTTGTGATAGGTGACGACCGTCACGGCATCGGCGCTGACACCCACGTGCTGGTCGTCCGAGGCACGCTCCTCGTCCCGGACCAGGGTGGAATGACTGGCATCGTCCAGGAAGCGGGCCAGGCCCGCGAGGGTCGCGGCCTCGTGGAGGTGCGTGCAGCGCTCCTCGTAGGCGGCGGTGAGGGCGCGCAGCGCGTCGAGGTTGTCTCCTCGCTGCTCGGGGTCGGGCCACCGACGACACAAGGCAGCGACGTCGAGCGCCTGCATCACCGCATCGAGGGCCTCGGCCGGGCCGAGCATCTCGAGGCTCGGCCTCGCGGCCACGAGCCGCGCGTGCATCGGCGACATCGAGCCATCCGAGGGAGGAGCCAGGCGAGCCTGCAGCCATTCGTCCGGCGCGTGCCCCTCGAACCCGGTCAGCGCCTCCAGGGTCGCGACGGAGAGTGTGTCCCGCGCATCGAGGACGATGCCGAGGGCGGCGCGGACGAGCGTGCCTTCCGGCGTGGACATCAGCCCTGCACGCGCCACCGTCGCCCGGATGCCTCGACGACCGAGGGCTGCCGACAGCCGCGCTGCCTCCACGTTCGTCGCGACGAGCACGGCGATGTCTCCCGCGCGCACCCCGCGGCTCTCCTGGGTCTGCCGATCGACGATCGGCGTGTCGACGGGTGACTGCAGGAGGCGATGGACGCCCTCGGCGGTCGCCTCGGCCTCGCCGGCGACGCTGCTCGCCTCGAGCATCCAGCAGCCGAACGGCGGCAGCGTGTCGGGCCCTCTCGAGCGCTTCGCGGTCACGGCGACCTCCGTCGGGGAGTGTCCGTGTCGGGCGAACGCGGCGCCGAACAGGTGCGAACAGGCATCGACCAGATCGGCTCGCGAGCGCCAGTTGTAGGCGAGCTGTTCGCCTTCCCCGCCTTCGGCTGCCACCCAGGTCGTGACCGCTTCCATGAGCGCCGGATCCGCGCCCGCGAACTCGAACACGCACTGCTTCCGATCGCCGACCCACACCGACCGGCCGGTCACGCCGTGCAGCTTCGCGAAGAGAGCGAGCTGAACGGGGCTCGTGTCCTGCAACTCGTCGACGACCAGGAGGTGCAGGCGTCCCCGGAGCTCGGCGCAGACCTCGTCGTCGTCGAGGAGCGTGAGGGCTCGATCGATCATGTCGACGAAGTCGACGACCCGTCGGTGGCGCTTCCAGTCTTCGTAGGCCACCAGGCCCTGCCGCGCGGCCTCGTAGAGGCTCGTGGTCATCGCGCGGAGGTCGTCGTGGAAGCCCGGATGCCGCTCGACGGCGGCCGCGGCATCGACGAGCGGAGCCACCAGCGGCCTGACCCGCTTCGCCGGCTCGAGTCGCGACAGCTTCAACCAGTCCGACCACCGCAGCGGTCCTCTACGGGCGCTGGCCAGCGCTCGGGTGACCACTTCGCGTACACCAGACGTCTTCCTCGTTCCGTCGTCGACGCCAGCGAGTTGCGTGGAGACCCGCTCGAGCGCCTCCCGCAAGGAGTTTTCGAGCGCGGCACCGTCGGGGGCGCAGGGGGGCAGCAGCGCCAGCAACCCGTCGACGGACCGCTGCGCCATCGCGGCCAGGCGATCGGGCGGGATCCGGTTGCTGCGCGCCAGCGTCATGATGTCCTGCACCGGCGTCAGCCAGTCGACCCGCTCCGTCCTCGCGTCCTGCCGGAGCTCCAGACGTGACGCCAGGTGCTCGATGCCTGCACGAAGCCCTGGCTCGAGGCCCCAGTCCAGCGCCTCGCGCAGCCACCGCGCCTCGTCGCCAGCCAGCACGTCGACGCGTGGGGACAGTCCCGCGTCGATCGCGAACTCCTGCACCAGGCGGAGACACACCGCGTGAACGGTGCCCAGGTACGCGAGCGGCAGGGTATGGGCCCGGTCGTAGGCGCCCGCCGCCACGAGCCGCGTCCGGATGCGCGTGCTCAGCTCGCCTGCGGCGCGCCTGGTGTAGGTCACCGCGACCAGCTCCTCGGGGGCGAGGGTGCCGCCGCTCGTCGGGTCGACGGCGCGCCCGACCTCCTCGGTGAGGCGGTGGGTCTTGCCGCTGCCGGCGTTCGCGCCGACCAGGGTGATGCCGCGCGCCGTGCCGGTCATGCGAGGCCCCGTTCCCAGCGTCGGCCGCAGATCGCGGGAAACGGGCAATATTCGCAGGCTGCACCGACCACGATGTGGCCCTCGGCCTCGGCACCGATCGACTGGTGGAGAGGCAGCGCCCGCGAGACGCCGGTCACGGGGATGCGCCCCGTCGCGAGGAGGGCTTCGACGCGCGCGACCGTCTGCTCCAGGCTCGACCAGGTCTCCCGCAGCGACGGCCCTTCGATCGGGCGGACCCCCGAGAAGAGCGCCTCTTCGGTCGTGAGGAACTGGCCCTTCTTGAGGACGAAGTACCCACCACGCGGCAGCTGGGCTCTCGGGTTCATGGACGTGCGGGCTGCTGCGTAGACAGCGAGCTGGACCGAGCGCCCGTTCACGAGTTGGTTCACGTACGCCGACCGGCCCCACTTCAGGTCCAGCACGACCTCGGCGCCCTCGGGGTCCACGAGCAGCAGGTCGATCTGACCGACCAGCTGTCCGCCACGCCAAGGGACGTCGAAGTTCGACTCGACCTCCACCACGCGCAGCCGAGAGGCGAGGAGCGTCGTCGACAGCGCCTCCACCGCACGCTCCAGGGCCGAGCGGAGCTGGGTGAGCTCGAAGGTCATGCCCGGGCGGAGGAGCACGGCGGCCTCGTGCTCCACCACCTGCTCGAAGACCGCCGCGAAGCTCGCACGGACGTCCTCTGGCCGTGCCAGTGCGCCCGCGCGGTGCAGCTCCTCGACGACACGATGGGCGAGGAGTCCATGGAGCAGCGGTCCCCTCGATCGACTCGAGATCACCCGCCCTGCATCGTCCGCGTCGGCCGAGGACCCAGCGGAGAGGGCAGCCCACCAGCTCCGCGAGGTAGCTCGCGCTGTACTTGCCGCCGGGCGCCAGTGCACCGGCCGCGACGTTCCAGTCAGGGCGCGGCTGTGGCAGCTGCAGCGGTGAGAGCTCGAGCACGGGCACGGGCCGCGTCGTGAGGATGGATCGGCCCGCCGCGGCGACGAGGTCTGCTGCTTCGACCGTGATCGCCGCCACGTGCGAGGGCTCCACTCCCAGGCGAGCCGCGATCTCGCTCCACATCGGGTGGGGCTCGAGCTCTGCGCCCGCCGCGCATCGGGGCACGACGAGGACGAGGCGCTTCCGTGCGGCGAGGACGACCTGCCGCCACGCACTGGCCTCGGCGGTGAGGCGAGCGGCGGGCTCGGGCAGGTGGACCCCGGCGGCGCGGAGCGCGGCGACCTCGCGGAGCCGAAAGGGGCGCGGCCTCGGGCGCCATTCGGTGCCCATCACGAAGTGCCACCACACGACGAGGTCGCGCGGCACACGGACGAGGGATGGCGCGTCGGCGGCGTCGATGCGGCCGGCCGACTCCGCGACGAGCTCGAGGGTGTGTCGTGACGCGATCTGCTCGACCAGGAGCCGCGCGTCGACGAGGTCCAGCGTGTCTCGCGCGTCGTGCACGAGCGCCGCGTGGAAGGCCTGGGCCTGCTGGTAGCCTTCGCCGAGGACGGCCAAGCGGCGCGAGGTCAGCGGACTCGCTCGCACCTGCGCGAGGGCAGCGGGAAGCTCGGCCTGGAACCAGGCCACGACGCGGCCGGCGACCTCGAGCAACGCGGCGCGGGGGGCTCCTGTGCGCATGGGATGACCGGGCAACTCGAGCCAGTGCTCGATCGTCGCGAGGACGGTGTCGCGCCGACCCGCGTCGGTGATGTGCTCCGCGATGTACCGCTTGGCACGTTGCCAGTGCGGCCCTCCGACCCCCGGTGCCTCGGAGAGCGCGCGCGCGAGCACCTGACCCACGAAGCCGTGAAAGGGGCCTGACGGCAGGGTGAGCAGCTCGAGGATCCGATAGGGGTCCTTGGGCTCGAACGCGATCTCGATCGCGAGCGGCAAGACCTGGAGCGCGGGCCGCCAGGCACTCGTCGAGGCGAGACCCTGGCTCCCGAGGCCAGCAGCGGTAAGGGCGCCGTCCAGGGCCGACGCGTCGCCTCCCCGGAGGACCACGCAGCTCGCTTCGTCCCGCACCCGTAGCAGTGCTGCGACCGCGGCCGCGAGCCCCCACGAGGTCTCGCCACGGAGCAGGACGAGGGACCCGTCTCCGCGCAGCGGGCCCGCGCGCTCACCGCGGAGAGCCGCCTGCGCGCGCGTGAGATCGGTGTCTCCGCTCGCCGGCTCGAAGTCGACTGTCGCCTGACGGACACTGGTGCCCAGTGCCGTGAGTCGTGCGAACACTCGGCGCCACCGACCCGGCCAGACGTCCTCGTGCTCCACGAGGTGGAGCGCGTCGAACGGGCGGACGGTCGAGGCTGCGAGTTCTCGCTCGACGGCGCGGAGTCGATCGGCCTCGCCAGGCGCCCCAACGTCTGCCTCCCGCTCGAGCTCGGCGAGCGTCGCGAGCCGCTCTCCGCCGCCGGTGATGGGCTCGCCATCCCACCCTGCGTTCACCAGCTCGTCCCGCATGGCGAGCAGCGTCGTCGCCGTGCCGAGTCGATCGACCGCGGAGGACGGAGCATAGAACCGCGACGCACGGGCTGGCAGATCGTCGAGGCGCCTGGCCCAGCGTTGCACTCTTACCGCATCGACCCCCTGCGGCGTCGGCAAGCCGAGCCGCAGCTCGAGGTTCGCGAGCAGCCCGAGGGGGCCCCAGACCGGACGTCCGAGCGCAGCCGCGCCGACGGCCAGATCGTCGTGCTCCGTGACACCGGCACCCCCGAAGTCGACCCCGACCAGCGGCGTCAGCGTGAGCGTCGGAGAGAAGCCTGGCATCGGACCTCGTGAGCGATGGTGCAAGCCGCGCGTGTCGTTCGCAAGGACCGACGCGGCATCCTGGCACGATGACGCACTCCGACGAATCGGTGACCCACTGGGCGGAGCGCTGGTGCGCGGCCCGCGAAGCGCGCGGCGTCGGGTCGGTGCGGGACGACCGCTGCCGACTCCGATGCCATGTGCTGCCTTTGATCGGCGAAGAGTCGATGACGACTGTCGCGGAGGCGCGGCTCGAGGATGTCCGCGACGCGCTGGACCTGAAGGTCTGCCGGCACGAGCTCTCCTGGCGAACTGCGCTCCACGTGTGGGCGGTCGTGCGCGCGATGTTCCGCGAGGCGCGGGCGTCGAAGGTCCGCGCGCTCCGCGTGCGAGGCGACGATCCCAGCCGGGAGATCGCACCGCCGGATCGCGGTGTGACCAAGTCCAAGCAGTTCCTGTTCCCGAGCGAGCTCGGCGCCGTGCTCTCGTGCGAGGCGGTGCCGCTCGCGGCGCGTCGCGCCTTCGCGCTCGCGACGACGCTCTACCTGCGTGCCTCGGAGCTCGCGGCGCTGGCGTGGGACGACATCGATCTCGACCATGGGATGGTCCATGTCCACCGGAGCCTCGGCGTGGTGACCGAGAAGGCGACAAAGGGCGGCGTCGCGAGGCGGTTCCGGCTCGAAGCGACGCTCGAGCCGCTCCTCCGTGCGATGCACCGCGAGGGGGAGGGCCGAGGGCGGGTGCTCGGACCGCTCGATCGCTATGGGCTCGCGCGGTGCCTGCGGGCCGCTCTCCGGACCGCCGGTGTCGGTCGACGGGAGCTCTTCGCGAACGATCGGACCCGCAAGTGGATCACGTTCCACGACCTCCGGGCCACCGGCATCACCTGGATGGCGATCCGCGGGGACGATCCCCTGAAGATCCGGCAGCGCGCCGGCCACCGACACCTGTCGACGACGGAGCGATACATCCGGGTGGCCGAGGAGTTGCGGCCGGGGTTCGGGACGGTGTTTCCGGAGCTGCCGGCGTCGCTGCTGGGGCTGACCCGCTGAAGCGACCAGCGCCAGTTGCGCCCGTCTCGACGGGCTTCGCCTCGCTCAGGAGGATCAGGTGATGGGTCCACGGCATTTGTGTCACCAGTGGTGACACTTTCTCTGCGCTCGGTTCGCCTCGAAGAACGCGCTTGGGCTGCGCTTGGATTCCGAGGCACGTAGCTGTTCGAAGCCTACCCTGGACGGATATCGCTCCTCTATTGACCTACGCGCCTGTGGTTCGACGTAGGCTGTCTTGAATGAGCCACCAGCATCGCCGAACAGCAGGCTTCTTGGTGCTCGTCGTGCTCGGGTTTGCCGGGACACGCTGCGGTAACCCTTCCGTCGATCTTGCCAAGACAAACAGTGCGCTTTCGGCGGGTAGCGACGCGCTGGACGGAGCACGATTCCGGGCGGCTGGAAAATGCGCTGACTGTGACGTGCTGACCGTCGCCCGCGTCCACCTGCCTCGAACCGGAGTGCGGGCGGCCACGGCGAAGTTGCGCGCGTCCGGCGGCGCGTTCGCCAAGGTCACGCTGCGCGATGACGGCAGCCTCGCAGATGAAGCCACTCTGCTCGAGGCCGAAGCTGTCGCGAAGGGTAGTGCCAAGGCCAGACCGGATCTCGAGACGTGGTCCGCATCGACCGGCACGTCGACTCGAAGGTGGGTTTGGATTTGGACCGCCGCCTTTCCAGGTGCGGTGCGGCGCGAGGACCTGTTGGCGAGCGCAAGCGCAGCGAAGGCACACACGAAGAGTGTGCAGGAAACGTTCGCTGCCTCTCGTTCAACCGTGCAAGCTTGGCTGGACAGTCGCGCGATCGAGCAGGGCGACCGAGGCGGCCCCATGCTTCGTGCCCTACTCTCGGCAAGCGACGTGCGTGAGCTCGCCAAGCTGTCGGTCGTCGTAGAGATGGGCCTCGACAGCTACCCCGGCAAGCGGGAAGGGGCTCCGTGGTCGACGACCTCCGAGTGGGGGCCGACGCTGCGTCTCGATGGAGCCCATCTCGTCGGAGTTGGTCTGGGTGCAAAGGTTTGCGTCAAGGAAGACACGCGGCCAGATACGTATGCGCGACTCTCCGTGGCGGCCACAGCAAACCCGGCTGGCCCCACCAGCACCCATACCCGCGCCGCGGCGGGCATTCTACGCAACACCGACGCGAGCTCGTTTCCTTGGCTCTCCGTGGCGCCCTCGGCGAGCGTCTACATCGGCAACTGGGCCGGCTTCAACGGGTCGGGCGGGGTCGACGCCTGGTGTGCCGCACAGGGCACGACGACGCTCTCGTACAGCTACTCCGTCCTCGGCGCGGCGCCGGGGCCGCTCGGCGGGACGGACATGGCCCACGACTGGCTGGCGATTCAATCCCTTTACATGTTGGTCGTCGCGGCTGCCGGGGAGCGGGACACCTCCATCACCAACGGCTGGTACGTCCGCAACCGCGGGTACAATGGCCTGGTCGTTGGCGGGATGTCCGACAACAACACGGCTGCCCGGAATGACGACGCGGGCGACACCGCTTCGGCCTACGGAAACCCGTCGACCCCTCACAACGACTACGAGCTCCCGCACGTCTCCGCCCCATCGAACGGCGCTGACGGCGCGGGCGCCACCCTGAACGGGACGAGTGGTGGGACCGCAATGGTTGCGGGCATCGGCAGCCTGATCGATGCAATTGATCCTGGCCTTGCGGCATGGCCCGAAGCAAAGCGCGCGATCATCATCGCGACCGCGGTGGACCGCCCGGGCGAGGGTCTCCTGACCTCTTTGCCAGCTCCCACCGACACCCGGCTCGGCGCAGGGGTCGTCAACGCCGAGGCCGCGGCCACGCTTGCGCAAACCGCATGGGCAGCGGACGCGTATGGTGCCACGACGGTTGCTGCTCGAGGCCGACTCGCGCGGACCGTCTCGTTCGGGTCTGACTTCGACGGCAGTGGGTACTTGACTGCGCGCTGGAAGGCTCACGCCACGATCACCGGTCGCCTCCGGGCTGTCATCACCTTCGACGCAACGCCCAGCTGCGCGGGCGGCAACTGCACGTCAGACACGCCCGATGCTGACCTGGATCTTCATCTCTTCAAGAAGACGGACGGGACGTGGACGACGACCGGCCCGCTCGCCTGTGCTTCCTCGACCTACGATAGCACCTGGGAACTGTGTGACATTCCGGTCGTTGCCGGCGAGGACTACCTCATCGCGGTCCGCAAATGGTCGACAGTCGCGAGCCAGACCTACCTGGGAGTCGCGTGGCAGAACTACGCCGTTGCGCCAGCGATGACGAACGATGGGTCCTCGATCTTGCCCGTCGCTCCCTACTGGGAGACAGAGGTGGTCGGCAACCTCTCCAGCGCTACGACCTTGGACGGGAAGGTGAAGAACTCGACCGGCAGCACCATCAACGGCAGCCTGGTCCTCGTGTCGCGTGGCTTCGACGGACGGACGGCGACCCGGACACTGATCGGCTCGCTGACGCTGGCCCCGTACGAGATCCGCTCGGTCCCCGTCCCTGCCGGAAACCTGCCGATCAAGTCCGTTGGCACGGAGGCGACCGCCGAGTTGGTCGTCACGTACACCACGCCAACCGGCACTCGCACGGTGCCGTCGCACCCGGTGTTCTACCAGTTCCAGTCGGGGCTCGGCACAGCGGACTTTTTCGGTGGCAAGGTGAATCCCGCCACCTGGTCGCCCAACAACGCCGAGGCCAGCTTCATTACGCTTTCCCATGCGCTGTTCAGCTACGAGGGCGTCGTTCTGAACGCTGCGGGCACGTACGACTCCATCGCGGTCGTCCGTAGCGGTGATCCCCCCTCGGACGGCGGCCGGCCGGCAAAGAGCGAAGCTGTCACCGGCGCGACGGCAACGATTCTCGACCCTTCAGGCAGCGTCGCGGTCGAGACTCCCGCGCCGAACACGGTCCGAATCTGCACGACGTGGAAGGCACGCTTCGTGGATTCGGGTGCGGAGGACTACTACGCGAGTTCCTCAGCTGACATTCCCGCGCGATACGCGCATGTAAACGTCCTCGACACGGACTATCACCTCCAGTGGTCTGGGCATCTCAGCTCCACCGGCTGCACACCCTATCTGTCCCTTCCCGTCGGGAACTACGTGCTCTGGCAAGAACCGCGCATGTACAAGGGCGGCGCGGTCTTCGACGTGCGCTACGAAAGAACATTGCCCTCGGCCCGGCCGCTTGGGAGCACGATCACCAAAGGCCTCATTCTCCTCACCGGCTTCGAGCGTACCGCAAGCACTTCTGCGGCAACGATTCAGCTTCGGCCGACCGTCAGCGAACAGATCACCACCGTGAGCGGCATCGTCTCGACGGCGCTCGTGACGAGCACGGACATCATGATCATGCCGGGGGTAGAGTACGGCTTCAACACGCACCAGCGCTCGTTTTCCGGCGCTGACGCGGCCACGTCCTCGGAGATGTGGCTCTACAGCAACGACATCAAGGGCTATGCGCACAACGCCTACTTCAAGTTTGTCGTCGGCCACGAGATGGGCCACTTGATGCAAAACTACGCGTTCGGATTCCCGGATTACAGCTACACCGACACGGATGGCGATCGGGTCGACGACGCTGACGAAGACGAGAACGGCAACGGAATCAAGGACGGAGACGAGGATGCCGGAGGTGGGCTGGTCAATCGGGAGGTCTCGACCTGGATTGGACCGATCGTTCCCAGGTGCAGCTGCCAGCACGTCACCGCCGCCGTCAACAAGCACTGTATGAACGGCCGAGAGGCGGACGGAGCAGGACGCAACGAAGGCTTCGCGCACGCGTTCGGTGCCAGAATCTGGAACAACTGGACCGAGTCCAACTGCAGCTTCACCTACTACAAGGAGTCCTATTCGGTTCCGACGTCCGGGGCCGATAGCGTCGAGCCGGTGGGCTCTTCACTGAGCTGCAAGGGACCTGTGAAGTCCATCGGTTGGGAGAAGAGCTACTGTCTCGGCACGAATACGGGCGTCGAGAACGATTGGCTCAACTACCAGTGGGAACTCCTGACTGCTCCCGCCGCTCAGGCCAGCACCTTCACGTCCCTTGCCGACATCTACCGGCGCGCGTGCGCCAAGTCTGCCGTGCCGACGACGATGCTCTGCGACTCGGATGTTGTGCACTTCAACAGTGACAGCGCGGACGCGAAGGCGCTCGTGTGGGCTGCCACGCAGGTCTACGGGCTTGCAAACCCCAGGCTCGACTTCCTGCTCAACAAGGCCGGTGAATTCGGGGTGGATCACTGATGTGCCGACGGTTCTGGGCTCTGCTCTTCGCGGTGGCGTGTTCGAGGGAGCCGCCGAAGGCCGCGCCACCAGAGACATCGGTCGAGCTGGAGGGCGGGGTCGACAGCGCGGCCGATGCCGATTCGATGGCACCGGACTGTCGCCACCCTGCCGTCACCGCTGGCTGCATCGACGGTCTGTGTCGAGTCGAGGCTGGGTGCTTCCTCATGGGGTCTCCCCCCGACGAATGGGGTCGGGCGCGCAACAACGAAGACCAAGTCCCCGTCACGTTGACGCGCAACTTCTTCATCGGCCAACACGAGGTGACGCGGAAGGATTGGGCCGCGCTCGGGCTCGTCCCACCGCCGCTGGCCGATCCAGGGGCGGAGGACATCATTCCCTGCGTTCTGCCCGACTGTCCGATCACGAAGGTGTCATGGTTCGATGTCCTCGAGTACGCGAACCGCCTGTCACTGCGCCAGTCGCCGCCGCTTCCGGCCTGTTACGAGCTCACCGGTTGCACCGGGACCGTCGGATCCGATTTCGAGTGCGCCGCAGCGGCCCCAATCGGCGGATCCATCTACGCCTGTCGCGGTTACCGACTACCGACTGAGGCTGAGTGGGAGTACGCCGCGCGTGCAGGGACGAAGACCGCGTTCTTCGCCGGGGCCATCACAGCCAACAGCTCGACAAGTGAGTGTGGACCCGATCCAAACCTCGAGGCCATCGGTTGGTACTGCTTCAACTCCGGAAATACCGTTCATCCGGTCATGCAGAAGAAGGCGAATGGATGGGGTCTGTTCGACACTTCCGGGAACGTCACGGAGTGGGTGAATGATGGCTATGATCCGCTGGGCTACTACGGCGGCAGGCCGGCCACCGACCCAAATCCACCGCCGTTTGGACAGGAAGGGCGCCCAATCGACCCGGCGGTGGTGGAAACCAGCCTTCAATGAGCCCGCGGGCCTTTCAGAGCCGGTCCGCCCGGCACATTACCAGGTTGGCTCGCGCGGACGCTTAAATCGGCCCGCCCGTCGGTGGCAAAGCGGACGGCTCGCGCCGACCACGGACGCGGCGGGGTGCGTTTCGCCTACAATGGGGCCGCCCTCCTGAGAGCGGAAGCAGATCGTTGGCGACGCGGTTCGCGGCCCTTTCAATGGGGCCGCTCCCCGTTGGAGAGCGGAAGCTCGCCCGACTGGGACGCCTTCTGCCACAACGCCGTCGAGCTTCAATGGGGCCGCTCCCCGTTGGAGAGCGGAAGGCGCGGCGGGCGCTTGGCCCGGCCGCGCTCAGGTCGGCTTCAATGGGGCCGCCCCCGTTGGAGAGCGGAGGCAGGTCGAGCGTCGCCGAGCGCTGGTGATCCACCTGTCGCGCGCTTCAATGGGGCCGCCCCTCGTTGGCGAGCGGAAGCGACATCGCGATCGACACGGTGCTCGCGGCGCCTGCGTGGCTTCAATGGGGCCGCCGCTCGAGGGCGGCGAAGCACCACACGATCTGCGCCGGGCGCTATCCGAGCTTCACTGGGGCCGCCGCTCGATGGAGAGCGGAGCGGCCGGAACGCGGCCGCTTCAATGGGGCCGCCGCTCGAGGGCGGCGGAGAGACCTTCCGCACCTGGGTCAGCGCGGCGGTCGACCGGGCTTCAATGGGGCCGCCGCTCGAGGGCGGCGGAGGGCGGACCGCGCGCCGGGTCGGTCTGGGCCGCCGTGGCGCTTCAATGGGGCCGCCGCTCCGGGCGGCGAGCGGAAGCACTTTCGGCAGCGCGCCGCGCGGGCGACCTGGTCGCGCTTCAATGGGGCCGCCCCCGTCGAGGGCGGGAAGTCGACAAGGCGGCCAAGCTCCGTCAGGGCGCGACGGCCGGCTTTCATCGGGGGGCTGCCCGGTTGGAGAGGCGGAAGTTACCGAGCGACGTCGACGCGCTCCGATCTCCGTCGCCGAGCTT
>JADJMO010000057.1 GCA_016709545.1 Myxococcales bacterium | reverse complement strand
GCGACGATCCCGCTCGACCCCCGCCGTGTGCAAGGCCGCGGGCACTCCGTACGCCTGCTTCCAGTGCTGCACGACCAAGCTCCCCCTCGGCGCGAGCAACGCGTGGAAGGGCTCGTCAGGGTGCTTCTGCCACCCGAGTCACTGCAAGTTCCAGTGCAAGGACACCGCGTGCAGCAAGGGCATGCCGCCGCCGATCAGGCCTGCGCCGCTTGCTTGAACAGCAACCTCACCGCGTGCGGTCCCGAGATTCCGGCGTCGAGCAAGCGCTTCGTCGACTGCGTCGGCGGCTGCTGATCGACATGGTCGCGTGAGCTCGACGCCAGCGCAGAGCTCTCCCGCGCGTTGTGCAGTGGGGGGCCCCGCGATACCGTTGGCGAGTGTCGAGTAGGTGGCCCGGGGGGGCGGCCGCTTCGCGAGCGGACCGTCATCGCATCCTCACCGAGGTGATGCACGCGCTCGTCGAGGCCACGGGCGACCGCGTGCAGCTGGTCGACACCATCGTGCGGGCCAGCGCCGAGCTGTTCGACGCCTTCTGCGGCGTCGCGCTGGTCTCGGACGACGGTACCGAGCTCCTGCCGGTGGCGGTGTTCGAGCAGGACCCGCTCGTGCGGGCGCTGCTGGAGCCGCTGACCGGCTCGCGGCCGTTTCCCGTCAACGGTCCACTCCCGGCCTCCCTGGCGGTGCGCGAGGCGCGCACGATCCTGACCGCGCACGTCGATCCGAGCTGGCTCGCTGCTCGGTTCCCGCCCGCGGAGCTGCCCGCCATCACCGCGCTCGGCATCCACAGCGCGCTCGCGGTGCCGCTGCGGGCGTACGGGCTGACGATCGGTGTGCTCTCGCTCCTCCGCCACGGCGAGACCCCGACCCTCGACGAGGACGACGCGCGCCTCGCCCGGACGCTGGCGGATTTCGCGGCGCTGACGCTCGCGAACGCGCGCCTCCACGCCAAGGAGCGCCTCGCCCGGGAGCTCGCGACCCACGCGGAAGCCCGCTTCCGTGCGCTGCTCGAGCACGCGAGCGATGGCGTCGCGCTCGCGAGTCCCAGCGGCACCGTGCTGTATCGCAGCCCCGCCGCGGTGCGCATGCTCGGCGGCCACCCGGACGACGCCCAGGGCGGCCCGATCAAGGCCATTCACCCCGACGACCTCGCGGTGTTCCGCGAGACCCTCGACGCGGTCCTCGCCGACCCGGCCAGGCCGTGTGCCATGACGATCCGCGCCAGGCACGCCGACGGCTCGTGGCGGTGGCTCGAGACGATCACCACCAACCTCGTCGCGGGAGCCGGCCATCGGCGCGCTCGTCACCAACTTCCGCGACGTGACGGAGCGCCGGGCGATGCTCGAGGAGCTGCGGGCGAGCGAGGCGCGCTACCGGCGCATCGTCGAGACCACGAACGAGGGGGTGTGGATGGTGGACGCCGCCGGGCGGACCACGTTCGCCAACGCGCGCATGGCCACCATGCTGGGGTACGACGACCCGAGCGAACTCCTCGGTGTCGATTCGGCGAGGTTCCTGCCCGAGGAGGATCGCGGCGGCGGCGGCGGCGCGGAGGCGCGACGCGCCGGATCGGCGGGCAAGTCGAGGCGCGTCTCGTGCGGCGGGACGGCGAGATCGTGTGGGTCCTCGTAGAGTCCACGCCAATCCTGGGGGAGGCCGGGGAGGGGCAGCCGCGTCCGTTCGAGGGGATCCTGCTGATGGTGATGGACGTCTGCGCCCGCAAGCGCGCCGAGGACGAGCGGGGCCGGCTCACGGAGGCCCTGGCGAGCACCGAGGAGCAGCTCCGGCAGGCCCAAAAGATGGAAGCCATCGGCGCGCTCGCCGGCGGCATCGCCCACGACTTCAACAACCTCCTCACGGGGATCATCAGCTACGCGCACTTCGCCCTCGAGGCGGCGCGCAAGGGTGAGTCGGTGTCCGAGGACGTGACCGAGATCGAGAAGGCGGCGCGGTCCGCGGCGCAGCTCACGCGCCAGCTGCTCGCGTTCAGCCGCCAGCAGGTGCTCTCGCCTCGCGTGCTCGACCTGGACGAGATCCTGCTGCAGCTCGAGAAGATGTTGCGCCGGGTGCTGGGCGAAGACGTCGAGCTCCGGTATCTCTCGGACGGCGAGCCGCACCGCTGCAAGGTCGACCCCGGGCAAATCGAGCAGGTCATCATGAACCTCGCGATCAATGCGAGGGACGCCATGCCGAACGGAGGCAAGCTGACCCTCGAGCTCTGCGCGACCGACCTCGACCGGGGCTACGCCGACGAGCACCTCGAGGTCACCGCTGGGCCGCACGTGATGCTGGCGGTGACGGACACCGGCGTCGGCATGGACGCGGTCACCGTGGCGCGGATCTTCGAGCCGTTCTTCACGACCAAGGAGCAGGGCAAGGGCACGGGCCTCGGCCTCTCCACGGTGTTCGGGATCATCAAGCAGTCGGGCGGGCACCTGTGGGTCTACAGCGAGCCGGGCCTGGGCAGCAGCTTCAAGGTGTATCTCCCGGCCGTCGAGGCACCCATCGTGCCGCCACGCGCCGAGGCGAGAGGCCGCCCGCTCCAGGGCCACGAGACCATCCTGCTCGTGGAGGACGATCCGCAGGTGCGCGCGGTGCTGCGCACGATCCTCCGCCGTGCCGGCTACGAGGTGCTCGAGGCTCCCGGTGGCGAGCAGGCGCTCCTCACGAGCCGCGAACACGCGGGGAGGATCCACCTGCTCGTCACGGATCTGGTCATGCCTGGAATGAACGGGCGCGAGGTGGCCGAGCGGGTCGAGGCCGAGCGCCCCGGCCTGAAGGTGCTGTACATGTCCGGCTACACGGGGAACACCCTCGGTCTCGTTGGGGCCATCGACGAAGGTGTGGCCTTCCTGCAGAAGCCCATCACGCCGACGGACCTGCTCACCAAGGTCCGCGAAGTCCTCGACCCGTAGCGATGGACGGTGGGCCGTCAGCCGTCGAGGAGCGTTCGGACCTTGTGCAACAGGGCCGATCGCGTGAAGGGCTTGCTGATGAACTGCCGATCGCCCTCCTCGTGTACGCCGAGGGTGCGGTCGGCGTACCCCGACATGAAGAGCACCCGCGGGACCGATCGCAGCTGCGAGGCCTGCTCGACGAACTCCGGGCCGCTCATCGACGGCATCACCACGTCGGTCAGGATCAGGTGCAGGTGCCCCGTTTCCCGGCAGCAGGCGAGGGCCTCCTCACCGCTCGCCGCCGTCTGCACGACGTAGCCGGCGCCCTCGAGGATCCGCTTGGTCACGATGCGCACCGCGGCGTCGTCCTCGACCAGGAGGATCGTCTCGCCCTTCGGGTCGACCGCGATGGCCGCCAGCGTGCGCTCGCTCTCCTTGCGAACCGAGCTGTCGCGAGGGAGGAAGACGTGGAACGTGGTGCCCTGTCCGAGCTCCGTCTCGACGGAGATCGCGCCTCCGCTCTGGCGCACGATCCCGTAGGCCGTCGAGAGGCCGAGCCCGGTCCCGGCACCGACCGGCTTGGTGGTGAAGAACGGCTCGAAGATCCGCGTGAGGGTCGCTTCGTCCATCCCGACCCCCGAGTCGCGGACCGAGAGCCTCACGTGCGGCCCGGCCACGAGCCCCGGTTGGGCCAGGGCCTGCTCGGCGTCGAACTCCACGTTCCGCGTCTCGAGGTGCACGCTCCCGCCCTGTGGCATGGCGTCCCTCGCGTTGACCACGAGGTTCATGATCACCTGCTCGATCTGGCCGGGATCCGCGCGCACGGGCCAGAGGGCTGGCGCGAGCTCCAGGGAGAGCGCGATGTCCTCCCGGATGATTCGCCGCAGCATCTTCTCGAGCTCCGAGAGCACCTGGTTGAGGTCGAGGCGCACAGGCTGGAGCACCTGCTTCCGGCTGAACGCCAGGAGCTGTCGCGTGAGCGCCGCCGCGCGCAGTCCCGCCTTCTCGACCTCCACGACGTCGTCGAGGACGGGGCCCTCGGGCAGCGCCTCCTTGGCGAAGCTCGCGCACGCGAGGATCACGTTCAGGATGTTGTTGAAGTCGTGCGCCACGCCGCCCGCCAGGCGCCCGATGCCATCCATCTTCTGCGCCTGACGCAGCTGCTCCTCGACGGCGAGCTCCGCCGAGATGTCGCGCTTGACCGCGACGTAGCTCACGATCTCGCCGCTCGGGGCGCGTACGGGCGAGATCGTGGCGTCCTCGGTGTAGATCTGCCCGTTCTTGCGCCGGTTCACGAGATGACCTCGCCAGGTCGCACCATGCGCGATCGCGTCCCACACCCCTCGGTAGAACGCCGCGTCGTGCGCGCCGCTCTTCAGGAACGCCGGGCTCTTCCCGATCGCCTCGCTGCGCGAGTAGCCGGTGACGACCTCGAAGGCCGGATTGACGTAGGTGATGGTCCCGGCCCGGTCGGTGATCAAGACGACCTCCGCGGCCTGCTCGATGGCCGTGGCGAGGCGTTCCCGCTCGGCCTCGGCACGCTTGCGGTCGGTGACGTCCAGGATGGTCGAGAGGAAGTGCGGCTGACCGCCGATCCGGATGAGCCGCGTCGAGACGTTCGCTTCGCGGATGTCACCCGCGTGCGTCCGCAGTCGCATCTCGAGCCCGTCCGTCGCCCCCGTGCGCGTGACCTCCTCGATGAGCCGCGCGCGGTCCATCGGGTCGACGAAGGCGCCGATCTCGGCCGACGTGTAGCCGACGATCTCGTCACGCGCGAAGCCGCTGACCCGCAGGAACGCGTCGTTCACCTCCACGTATCGCTCCGTGGCCACGCTCACGATGGTCATCGAGACGGGGCTCCGCTGGAACGCCGTGGCAAACCGCTCCTCCGACTCGCGGAGCGCCTGCTCGTCGCGCCGGCTCTTGCTGACGTCTCGACCGAGCGCCGTCACGCCCGTGACACCGCCCTCGGGGCCTTTGATGGGGCTCCACGTGAACTCGTAGCAGGCGCCGATCTCGAGGCGGGTGTGGAGCTCCGTGAAGGCCTCGCCGCCGAGGGCGCGGCGAATGGCGCGCCGCGCTCCGTCGCGCAGTCGCGGGTCGAGCACGCAGTCGAGGAACGGAAGGCCCGGCTCGATGGCGACTCCCCAGAGTTCCTGCATCGCCTGCCGATGCTCGTCGTTGAAGGCCGTGTACCGCCCCTCGAGGTCGAGGGCGAAGAGCACGGTGTCGACGGGACTGTTGATGAGGGCTTGCAGCAGGGCGTTCTGTCGCGCGAGCGTCGTTTCCACCTTCCGGCGCGCCTCCTGCTGTCGGCGCGCGTGGATCCCGTAGGCGAGGTGGCTGGAGAGCTGTCCCAGGATCTCGAGCTCCGCTTCGTCGAACACCTCGCACCCGACCGAGTACATGGTGATGACCCCGATCTGCTCGCCGTCGTGGACCAGCGGAAGCGCCGACGAGGAGCGGAAGCCCCGCCGCAGCGCCTCTTCACGCCATGGGAGGAGGCTCTCGTCGGTCGCGAAGTCGTGCCCGATGACGGGCCGGCCGGTGCGCATCGCGGTGCCCGTCGGTCCCCGGCCCCGAACGGTGTCGGACCAGACGACGTCGATGGTCGCGAGGTACCCGTCGTCGTCGCCGGCGTGGGCGATCGGACGCACCGTCTTGCGGGCATCGTGCTCCGCGAGGCCGACCCAGCACAGCGCATAGCCACCGACGCCGACCATCAGCGCACAGAGGTCGGCGAACAGCGTCGCCTCGTCGGACCCACGAACGAGGGCCTCGTGACAGCGCGTGAGCAGGCGCAGCGCACGCCGCACCCGCTCGAGGCCGCTGGGGCTCTGTCCGAGCGCCACCTCGATGTGACTTGGTCGCTCCAACCGCGCCTCCCTCGATCAGGATACACCCGGCGACCAGGCGAGCCAGGGCAACAACTCGCGATTGGGCGTCTTTCGCGTCCGGCACTGTGCCCGTGGTGGGAACTCCGATCCTCCCGACTTGGGCATCCATGAGCAAGACGGCCCAGCTCGGCAGAACTTGATCCGCAGGGCCCTGGTCGGCGCGCCCTCTGCGAAAGTCGGAGCGCCGCGGTCCGTCAAGTGGGGCAGGAGGTGCGCAATGACCGTCTTCGCCTGCTGGAGCGGCGACCACTCGGTGAGGGGCCGGCCGATCGACTCGGCGTGGCACCAGGCGAGGGGCCGATGAGCATCGACGAGGAGACCGTCGAACGAGCGGCGAGCTTCGTCGAGCGCCTGCTCGAGGTGGAAGAGCTGGACGACCGACTCTCGCTCGACCACCCGAGCGCCGGCGGCCAGCGTCTGACCAAGGCCATCAACGCCTTCCTCGACAAGCTGTGGGTAAAGCGGTTCCAGCTGAAGGCTACCCAGGAGATGCTCGAGCAGGTCGTCGAGATCCGCACCAAGGAGGTGCACGAGATCCTGGACAACGTGGCCGCCGGATTCCTCATCGCGCTCCGAGACGGGGTCATCCTCGACAACTGCTCGCGCTCGTGTTCGGACATCTTTCGCGTGCCGGATCTGAAGGGCAGGACGCTGCCGCAGGTCATGCGCCTGGACGGACGAGCCCGCGCCAACTGGAACGCTTGCTACGAGCAGATCTTCGACGATCTGCTCCCGGCGGAGCTGTCCCTCGATCAGCTGCCGCACGAGTTCTGCCTCGACGACCGCGTGTACCGGATACAGGGCGCACCGCTCCGCGCGAGAGATGGCCATGTCGCCAAGGTGTTCTTCACCGTCACGGACACCACCCAGCTCCGCGACGCCGAGCGAGACAGCGCCCTGCGTCGCGCCTGCTCGAGATCCTGTGCCAGAAGGAGGGCTTCCAGGCTTTTCTTCAGGAGACGTGGCAGGCGGTGACCGAGGCCCGTGCAGCGCCTGGGCAGTCGACGTTGCGGCACGTGCTCCACACCATCAAGGGCAACCTCGGCTGCTACGGCCTGGAGGAGATCGCGAGCCTGGTCCACGCCATCGAGGACAAGTCCGTGCTCGGGGTCGACGACCTCGACCTCGTCGAAGCCACGCTCCAGAAGCTCCTCGATCTCCACCACCCGATCCTCGGGCTGAAATACCCACCGGACGGTAGGCCGATGCGACCGGTCGAAGTCGAACATCTCATCCCGTTCCTCGACCGACTCGCCCAGGAGGAGTCGCCTACCGCGCGCCGGCGGGCGGTGGCGTCCTTCGTCGATCGCCTGACCTGGGCGCCGGCACGGGCGCTACTGGCGCCACTGGACGGCGTCGTCCAGCGAGGTGCTGAGCATCTCGAGAAAGACGTCGAGCTCGTGATCGAGGGGGGCGCCGTATGGGTCGACGTCGGGCTCCTCGGGGGCATCTTCGCCAACCTCGGTCACCTCGTTCGGAACAGCCTCGACCACGGCATCGAGCCGCCCGATCAGCGAGGCGACAAGCCCCCGCGCGGGCGGATCGTGGTGCGCTGTCGCGAGGCGAGCGAAGACTGGGTGCTGGAGGTCGAGGACGATGGCGCTGGCATCGACACCCAGTCATTGGTTCGCAGCGCCTTGCAGAAGGGGCTGGTGACCGAGGCGGAGGTTGCGCGCATGACCACGAACGACCGGCTGCGCCTCGTCTTCGCCGACGGCCTCTCGAGCTGCGAGGCGACGACCATACTGTCGGGCCGTGGGGTCGGCTCGGCGTCGGTGCTCGCCGCTGTCGAGGAGCGTGGGGGACCATCGAAGTGACCACCAGACCTGGCCGCGGCACGCGCTTCTGCTTACGCGTCCCCCAGCGGTCGACGACGCTGCCGTCGACCTCGTTCCACGCCGGCCTACTCGGATAGGACGGGGGCACGATGGCCAGCCTCCGATGTCGTGAGATGGGACCGTGCTCGATACGTCAAGTGGGCCGAATTGCATCGAGAATGCGCGCGCCAGGGCTCAAGCGTGCCAGCGTTCGCACGTTCATCAGACTGACGAGGCACGACGTCTCGGTCCCCGCTGGGAGGAGTCATGGGTTCGAGGCTAGAGGTGCGAGAGGCCGCGACACGGGCGACCGACGAGCGCGAGGCCGTCGCACACCTCATCGATCAGATCGGAAAGGAGCGGCCTGCGCTGACCCTCTTCTTCTGCTCTTCCACCTACGAACTCCCAAGGCTGGCCGCCCATCTCACGGACGCATTCCCAGAGAACCTGCTGGGCTGCACGAGTTCTGGACAGATCGGCCGAAGCGGCTTCGAGCTCGGAGGCATGTCGGCGCTGAGCCTGTTCACCACGGAGCTGGACGTCCAGCTGCACGCCGTCGCGCCGCTCGCGCGGAGCTCCGAACGTGCGGAGGAGATCGGGGCGGCAATCCGGGCTCGCCGCGCGGTCCGTCGCGTGCCTGCGTTCGGGCTCGTCCTGGTCGACGGGCTGTCGCTGGCCGAAGAGCGTCTGGTCTCGTCGCTCTACGCCGCGCTCGGCGACGTGCCGCTGGTGGGGGGCTCCGCGGGCGACGACCTCGGCTTCGAGGCGACCCACGTGTTCCACGGCGGGCGGTTCGCACGGGACTCCGCGGTGCTCGCCTACGTGGAGACCTCGCTCCCCTTCCGCACCTTGCGGTTCCAGCACTTCGTGCCCACGGAGCGCCGCATGGTGATCACCGACGCAGTCCCCGAGAAGCGCATCGTCACCGAGATCAACGGGTTTCCCGCCGCGCAGGAATACGCACGCCTGATCGGCCGCGACGTCTCGGCGCTCGACGCCGACGTGTTCTCCAAGCACCCCCTGCTGTTGCGGATCGACGACGAGTACTTCGTGCGTTCCATCGCCAAGCGCGGCGACGACGACTCGCTGACCTTCTTCTGCGCGATCGAACCCGGACTCGTCCTGCAGGTCGGGCGCGGTGTCGACCCACTGGCGGCGATCCGAGAGGGCCTTTCGCCACGCGCCGGCGAGGGACCGGCGGAGGTCGTCATCGGCTGTGACTGCATCCTGCGACGGCTCGAGTTCGAGGGATCACGCGTCGCCGCGGATGTTGGCCATGCCCTCGCCGAGCACCATGTCTTCGGTTTCAGCACATACGGCGAACAGTTCAACGCCCTGCACGTCAACCAGACGTTCACGGGCGTCCGATTGGGGGGGTGAAGATGTCCAAGTCCACGAGAGACGGACGCCGGATCGTCGAACTCGAGCGGCTCGTCGAGGCCCAGACCAAGACCATCGAGGTGCTGATGAAGCGGGTCGAGGGGGTGGTCGCCAATCGCTTCGGTCCGGGGCGCGACTCCGGAGGCTCGTTCGCCATCTTCGAGCAGAACCTCCTCCTCGAGAAGCTGGTCGCGGCGCGTACGCGCGAGCTCGAGGGTGCCCTCGAGGAGCTGCGACTTGCTCAGTCGCAGCTGGTGCAGGCGCAGAAGCTCGAGGCCATCGGTGCCCTCGCGGCCGGTGTGGCGCACGAGATCAACACCCCCCACGCAGTACGTCAGCGACAACGTCTCGTTCCTCGATCGCGCCTTCGTGATCCTCGGTCGAGTCCTCGACGCTGCACGGAGCACCAGCGCGGCGGCGCCTCCCGAGGTCGCGGAGCTGGCTCCCCTCCGCGCCGCCCTCTCCCAGAGCCGCCTCGAGTACGTCGTGCAGCAGATCCCGCGGTCGATCGAGCAGTCGGTCGACGGGCTCGCCCGGATCGCCAGCATCGTGGGCGCGCTCAAGGAGTTCTCCCACCCGAGCTCGGCCCAGAAGGAGCCCGTCGACCTGGCGCACGCCATCGAGACGACCGTGACGGTGGCGCGGGGTGAGTGGAAGTACGTCGCCGATATCGACATCGAGTGCGACCGGGAGATGGACCCGGTGCCCGCGTACCGGCAAGAGCTCAGCCAGGTCGTGCTCAACATCCTCGTGAACGCGGCTCATGCCATCGGTGAGGCACGCCACGACGGCGCCGACGGCAAGGGCCACATCCGCATCACGTGCCGGCGTGAAGGGGAGTTCGCCGTGGTGTGCATCACGGACAATGGAGCCGGCATCCCGGCCGAGATCCGCGAGCGGATCTTCGATCCCTTCTTCACGACGAAGCCCGTGGGAAAGGGCACGGGCCAGGGGCTCGCGATCGCCTACGACACCATCGTGGAGAAGCATGGTGGGCGCATCGAGGTGGAGTCGGAGGTGGGCGTCGGGACCACCTTCGTGATCCATCTGCCCTACGCGGCACAGAGGGTGGCCGCGTGACCGAACCCCTCCCCGTCCTCTTCGTGGACGACGAGCCCCGCGTCCTCGAGGCCTTGCAGCGCATGCTGTTCGACGCCCCCGAACACTGGGAGGTGGAGGTCGCGGAGAGCGGGATCGCGGCCCTCGCCAAGCTCGAGGCGGGCCCGTTCGCCGTCGTCGTGAGCGACATGCGCATGCCGACGATGGACGGAGCCGCATTGCTCGCGCTCGTGAAGGAGCGCCACCCCGACGTCATGCGCGTCGTGCTCTCGGGACAGACCGACGAGGGGGCGGCGCGGCGGGCGATTCGTGTCGCGCACCGCTTCCTGGCCAAGCCGTGCCAGGCCTCCACGCTCATCGAGGTGATCGGGCGCGCGGAGCGAATCCGCACCACACTGGCGGACGGAGAACTCCGAGCGGCGATCGCCGGCGTCGCGAGTCTGCCTACGCCGCCCGTGACGTACATGGAGCTCACCCAACTCCTCTGCAACGAGGACGTCACGCTCTCGGCCCTCGTGAACGTCGTCCGTAGGGACGCGAGCCTGTCGGTCAATGTCCTCCACGTTGCGAACTCCGCGTTCTTCGCCCGCTCGGCCCCGCCCATTTCCGATCTCCACCAGGCCGTCGTCCGGATCGGCCCGCGACTCCTCGCGAGCCTCGCGCTGACCGACGGTGTGTTCCAGCGAGGGGACGATGATCGCGAACTCATTGCGATGCAGGGCCGGGCAGTGGCGCGAGGCGAGTCTGCGGCTCGGCTCGTCCGGGACCCGGCGCTCCGCGACGCGGCGTTCACGGCCGGGCTCCTGTCCGATCTGGGGCTGCTCGTCGTCCGTGGCCAGGATGCGTTCGGGGGCGACCGTGCGCAGGAAACGCACGCCAAGGTCGGCGCGTACCTCCTCTACCTGTGGGGCCTGCCCCAGAGGATCGTCGATGCCGTGCTGACCCACCACACGCCCCGCGACATACCGCGGAGCGGTGCCCTCGTCGCAGCGGCTGTCTACGCGGCCGATGCGATGTTGGACGGCGAGGTCCTCGATCCGGACCTCGTTGCCGCCTACGAGCTACCGATCGAGGAGCGAGGACGGGCGGCATGACCGAGCTGCGCCCGCGGGTGCTCTGCGTCGACGACGAGCCGGCCGTCGTCGAGGGGCTCGAGCGGGTGCTGCTGGACGAGTTCGACGTGCGGGGCGAGACGACGCCGGAGGTGGCCCTCGGGCTCCTGTCGAAGGAGGGGCCCTTCGACGTCGTGGTGTCCGACATGCGCATGCCGCAGATGAACGGGGCCGCGTTCCTCGCAGCCGCGGCCGTGCAGGTGCCGGACACGATTCGCATCCTCCTGACCGGTCAGGCCGACGTCGACTCGGCCATCGCGGCCGTGAACGACGGGCGCGTCTTCCGGTTCCTGCGAAAGCCGTGCAAGCGGAGCGAGCTCGTGGGCGTGCTCCACGCGGCCGTCCGGCAACGAGAGCTCGTCCTCTCGGAGCGGAAGCTCCTCGAGGACACCCTCCACGGTGCCGTGCGCGCCCTCATGGACGTGCTCGAGCTGGTCGCGCCCCAGGTGTTCGCGCGGAGCGCCGGGCTCACCCACGCGGCGAAGCACGTCATTGCGCGCCGCAAGCTCGAACCTCAGTGGGCGTTCGAGATCGCCGCGATGCTCTGCGACGTGGGCTTCGTCACGATGCCCGAGCTCGCGATGGCGCCCAACCTACCGCGCGGGTCGACGGCCCGCGCGAAGGTGCTCGGGGAGGTCGCCGAGGCCGGCCACAAGATCCTTGCGCACATCCCACGGCTCGAGCGCGTCGCCGAGATGATTCGCCATCAGGCCGACGGGGTGCTGCAGCGCAGCGATCTCGCGGAGGACGTGGCGATGGGCGCCGCGCTCCTGCGGATCGTCCGCCGGGTGGAGGAGGGCTGCCACGAGGGGCTCGGACTCGCCGAGGCGCGCGCCCTCGCCCGCGGGTCGGCTCACGGTGTCGAGACCTGGCTCCTCGACGCCCTCTCGGACTACTCGCCTCCCGGCTTCGGCTCGGAGCCCCGCCGGATCATGCTCGACGAGCTGCAGATCGGCATGGTGATCGAAGAAGACGTCTTCACGACGACCGGGGCGGTCCTCGTGGGAAAGGGCACGGATGTCACCATGGTGCTTCGCGAACGCCTGTTTCGATTCTCCGATGGGCTAGGGGTCCGGCAACCCTTCACCATTCGGTGCGCGTCTTGAGCGCGCCTCGTGTGCTCCTGGTCGACGACGACCCGTGGGTCCGAGAGGGACTCCACCGTACCCTGATGGGAGCGGAGTTCGAGGTGGAGACGGTGGGGACGGGTGAGGAGGCCCTCGCCCGGCTCGCATCGGGGCACGTCGACGTCATCATCAGCGACGAGCGGATGCCCGGCATGTGCGGGACCGAGCTGCTCGCCCGGGTGCGCACCGCCTCTCCCGAGACGGTCCGGATCATGCTGACCGGCTCCCAGGCGCTCGACAGCGCCGTCCGCGCGATCAACGACGGCGCTGTCTTTCGTTTCCTCTGCAAGCCGTGTGGGCAGCGTGAGCTGCGGGAGGCCGTCGAGGCGGCGCTCCAGCAGATCCCCCCGGCCTCACGGAGGCGCGGCGAGAACGTCGAGCGCTTCGACAAGGCCCTCACGACGACCTGGGTGGCCGCGCAGCCCATCGTCGATCTCGAGTCGTCCTCGGTGTTCGCCTACGAGCTCCTCGTCCGCACCGAGGGTGACTACCCGCACGCGGGCGCGTACATCGACGCAGCCGTCGAGCTCGGGCGCATGAGCGAGCTCGAGGCGCGCATCCTCGACCTCGTCCCGCCGGTCATCGAGGCCGGCCCGAAGGACGTAGCGTTCTTCGTCAACCTGCACCCCGACTCGCTCCGCATGCCCCACCTGGTCGCGCCGCTCCTGCCCTACCAGCGGCCGGATCGTCCTCGAGATCACCGAACGCGCTTCGCTCGGCGAGGCCGCGCGCTACGCCTCGCACCTCCGCGATCTGCGCAAGCTCGGGTTCAAGATTGCGATCGACGATCTCGGTGCTGGCTACGCCGGCCTCACCAGCGTGGCCGACGTGCGGCCCGATGTCGTGAAGCTCGACATGGCGCTCACCCAGGGGATCGAGTGCCGACCGACGCACCGCACGCTGGTCCGCAGCCTCGTCCGCGCCTGTCGCGAACTCGGCATCGCGGTGGTGGCCGAGGGGGTCGAGACCACGAGTACGCGCGACGCGCTCCGCGAGCTCGGATGCAGCCTCCAGCAAGGGTATCTGTTCGCGCGCCCCGCTCGGCCGTTCGTACCGGTCCAGTTCTGACCGCGGGTTCAATCCGTCCCAGCGTCGCCGCACACCGCGGTGGGGGTAGGGGGCGGCGTCACCGTGGTGGGCGGTGGGATCGGCGCGAGCTCGAACCCGAGCCCCATCGAGATCCCGTCGCAGGTCTTGCTCGGATCCTGCAACGAGGGCGCGTCGAGCGAGAGGTCGGGGTACCGGGCGATGCCGTCGACGATGCCGGTGTAGATCGGGTCCCCCGGGCACAGCTTGAAGTCCGCCGCGAGGGGCGTGAAGAACGCCACGAAGGCCGGGACCGAGAGCACGCCGGCCACGACGCCGCTGGTCGCGGTCGTGCGATCCGGAGCCAGCCGGGTGGTGAGGACGACGGCCCGGAACGAGAGCGGGGTCGAGTTCCGCTTGCCGAACGGCAAGCGCAGGTCCGCCGGGGCGAGCTCGCCGGAGACCCAGGTCCCGTCGCGCAGGTAGCCCTTCGGGAAGCGCACGACCGGCTTCTCGAGATCGCCGTCGACGACCGAGGTGGAGAGGATCGCGCGGGTCTCGGACCCGTCGAACTTCGGCGGCGTGGCCGTCGAGGCCGCGACGTAGAGCGCCCCCGGGACGTACGGGTCGTCGTCGCCGTCGCCGACGTCGTCGAGGCGGAGCACCCAGGTCGCGGCGCCGCTTACGAGAGAGGTCATGAACTCGTCCTCGAACGCGCGCTTGGTGCCGGCGACGACGGGGCCCATGAAGCGAGCCCCGTAGTTGTTGTCGCGGCAACCGTCGCCGTCGCGGACTCCGCTCGGAGGGCCGACGGGCTTGCAGTGCACGGCGGGGTCGCTCGCCTCGGTCGTGCACCGGCCGTCGAGGTCGTACCCCCAGCCGCGCCACGCGTCGGTCACGGGCGCGCCGTCGTGATCCTGCGATCCCAGGAAGATCCGGCGCGCCACCCAGAACAACGTCTTGCCACCACCCGGCGTCGTCGCCCCCGCGGGTCTCTCGGGCCACCGCGCGGACGTGGGCCCGGTCTCCGCGGCGTCCTGGGCCGCGTCGAAGCCCGTGTCGACCGCCGCCTCCAGCGACGCGTCGGAGCCGGGGTCCACCCGGAGGTCGTCCCAGTCGAGGAGGCGCGCGCACCCTGCCGCGAGGAGCACGACGAGCGCTGCTGCTCGCGACGCGTGGTGTGAGCCCCTTCCCATCCTGGACTTCTCGCACTCCGCCCCGGACCGAGCAACGCCCGTGCACATGCTCCGATAGGAATATTCCTTGACAGGAATATAGCAGAGGTCCCATCTTCGGGGCATGCTGGAAACACTGGCTGCGCTCGCGGAGCCCAACCGCCTCCGCATCGTCGAGCTGCTGCGCGCCGGCCCGCAGCCGGTCGGAGAGATCGGCGAGCGCTTGCGCCTGCGCCAGCCCCAGGTCTCGAAGCACCTGCAGACGCTGAAGAAGGCGGGGCTCGTGCAGATGGAGCCCGTCGCGCAGCAGCGCGTGTACGAGCTGCGGCCGGCCCCGTTCCGCGCCCTCCACGCGTGGCTCGAGCGGTACCGCGAGCTGTGGGACGCCCGCTTCGACGAGCTCGAGGGCGTCATCGAGGAGCTGAAGCTGCGCGACCAGGTCAAAGAGCGATCCAACCAACCCAAGGAGAAGAAGAATGCCCGCAGGAACAAGTGAAGACGGCACCCAGCTCGACCTCCCGACCGATCGGGAGATCCTCATCACCCGCTCGTTCGCCGCGCCGGCGCGGATCGTCTTCGAGGCGATCACCCGCCCCGAGCACGTGCGCCGCTGGTGGGCGCCGCGATCGCGCGGCGAGATGCTGGTGTGCGAGGTGGACTTCCGCGTCGGTGGCGGGTGGCGCTACGTGATGCGCACCAACAGCGGCATGGAGGTGGGGTTCTCGGGGAAGTTCCTCGAGATCGAGGCCCCGCTTCGCGTCGTGCAGACCGAGATCTTCGACCCCTTCCCGGACGCGGCGTCCGTGGTCACGGTGACCCTCCGCGAGGCCGCGGGTCGCACCACGCTCGAGAGCCGCATCCTCTACCCGTCGCGCGAGGTGCGTGATCAGGTGATCGCGACCGGCATGGAGCACGGCATGCGCGAGAGCTACCGCCAGCTCACCGAGGTCGTCGACGCGCTCGCGCGGTGAAGGCCCGCCGCGCTCAGGGCGAGAGCAGGTCCTCGACCCACTCGGCGCCGACGCGCGTGAACCGCTGGCGCTCGTGCAGGCGGTCGTCGCGACCACGCCACAGCTCGATCACCGAAGGACGGACGCGGAACCCTCCCCAGTGCGGGGGCCGCTCCACCGCTCGGCCCTCGAAGCGCTGCGCGGCCTCCGCGTAGCGCGCCTCGAGCACCGCCCGTCCGGCGATCGGCTGTGACTGCTCGGAGGCCCACGCTCCGAGCTGGTTGCCGCGCGGCCGGGCCGCGAAGTACGCGTCGCTCTCGGCGGCCGAGAGCTTCTCCACCGCGCCCTCCACGCGCACCTGTCGCGTGAGGGTGCGGAACCAGAAGAGCAGCGCGGCGTGCGCGTGTTCGCCGAGCTCGCCGCCCTTCCGGGACCGGTAGTTCGTGAAGAAGCGAAAGCCTCCCTCGGACATCCCGCGGTAGAGGACGATGCGCGCCGAGGGCCGGCCGGCGGCGTCGCACGTGGCGAGCGTCATTCCCTCGGGCTCCGGCTCGCCCGCCGCCCGGGCCTCCTCGAACCACTGCTCGAACAGCGCGATGGGATCGGCCATGCGCGGTGGTTGCCACGGTGCCCTGCCGGCGAGAAGTCTGGCAGGCTCCTCGGGTGTCGCCCCGCTGCCTCGCTGCGCTGACGGTCGTGCTCGTGCTCGGCTGCAAGAAGCCGCCGCCCTCCGCCCGCTCGGACGACGCCTCGCCGGTCGTGGCGACCTCCTCGACCGATGCGGCCGTCGAGGCCGACACCCTCGGCGCCGAGCTCGCGGCGCTCGAGGCGCTCGCCGAGGCCGGTACGAGCGTCCCCTTGCAGGGGGACGTCGCCATCGCTGCGGTGCGTGCGCTCGAGGGCGAGCTCCCCGCCGACGCGAAGAAGGTGCTGCAAGAGGCCCGGTTCCGCCTGCGCCGGTGCGCGCCGCCTCGGACCGTCGACGCGGGCAAGGCGACCGTCGAGGTCTCGCTGGTCGTGAAGGAGGGGGGCGAGGTGTCGAAGAGCGCGCCCTACGGCGACGCCGGCGCCTCTGCGCTCGCGCTCTGTCTTGCCGCCGCGCTCGAGCCGGTCCGGTTCGAGTCGCCGGACGCCGGCCTCGCGAAGATCCTCGTTCGCCTCGAGCTCTGACCGAGGTTCACGCGGGGGCGAGCGGCTCGAACGCGACGATCTCCCAGCCCGCGAGCCGATAGCGGATCCGACGCCCCACGAGCCGGCGCAGCGCGACGGCGGCGTCGGCCGACACGCAGTAGGTGTCGGTGTCCTCGGCCTCGATGCGCGCGATCGAAGGCGACAGTGAGACCTCGACGAGCCGCCCTTCGTGGAGCTCCGGGGTACCCCCGGTCTCGGGCGTCCGCAGGGGCAGCGCATGGCACGTCGCGCCACGGTGTCTCGTCCATCGTCCAGCCACGGGGGTCGTCCTTCTTCGAGAGTTCAGGGATGCGTCGAGTGGGCGCGGAGCAGGCGGACGGCCAGCTTCGCGACGTCGCCGCCAGTGACGATCCCCACGAGGTCGCCGTGGGCGCCCACGACGGGCATGCAGCCGACCTTGGCCTTGGCCATGGCCTCGATCGCGCGATCGAGGGGTGAATCGGCCTGCGCTACGATGGGATGACTGGTCATCACGTCGTCGACCCGGAGGAGCGCGAGCGCCTTTCGACGCATGTCCACATCCGGTACCAGCATTGTCGATGGCTGGGCGGACCGAAGGTCGCGGTCGCTGAGGACACCCGACACGTGTCCCTTGGCGTCGACGACGACGAGGTGACGGACGCGCTTGTCCGCCATTCTTTCGGCCGCGGCCAGCGCATTCGAGCCACGCGCGACGGTCTCCACGGGTGAGCTCATGATCGAGCGGACCACGGGTCGAGCGCCGAGCACAGGGCGTACGTTAGCAGATCTGTCAGGATAGTTATCGGAATGTTGTCGTGCTTCACGTTCAATGTGGATGACATTGCAATGCAGAGATGCGGGTCCGCAATTGGCTATGACAAACCGTATACATTGGCCGATCGACGGTGATCGATATCATGCAGACGATGCTCCAGACTGTCTGAAGTCACGGTGAGCTTGCTGTTCTCCGGCCTGGAAGAGGGCGCGCACACTTTGCAAAGAGTTCGTCGATTGCATGTGGAGGGCTTGCGTTTGCGCAGTGCGCGGGTCGTGCGTCGAGGAGCGCACTCTTTGCCGGTCGGAGCCATGATGAAGCCGGAACGTCGTCGTGTGGGTGATCGATGTCATCCATGCGGCCGTGGCCCGCCGGTTGCTCTGCTCCGCCCGTGCTCTCACCCGAGGTGTCCCGGAGATCCGACGTGGGCGATTCGCCCCCCACGGTCGCCGCCAACATCCTGCGCGCCTTGCCGACCGGGGTCCTCGCGCTCGACGCGCGCACCCGCGTCGTCTCGTGCAACCCGTTTGCCGGCGAGGTGCTCGGGGTCGATCCGGCGGCGGTGGCGGGCGCAGCGCTGGAGTCGTTCTTCGTGCCCCTCGCCGAGTTGCGCCTGCGCGCCGGCCCCGACGGCCGGGGGGAGATCCCGCACGTTCGACCCGATGGTCGTCGGACGACGCTCGGCTTCGCCCTCGCCCCGCTGCCCATCGTCGGCGCGGCCGATGGGGCGGTCGTGCTGGTCCAGGACATCGCCACCCTCGAGGATCTGCGCAACCAGCGCGATCGGCTGCTGCAGATGGCGGCGGTCAGCGAGGTCCTGCCCACCATGCTGCACGAGCTCCGCAACCCCCTCGCGGCGGTGTCGACGACGCTGGAGCTCCTCGTCGAGGAGGTCGACGGGCGCATCCAGCAGGACCTCCACAGCGTCCTCGGGGAGGTCCGCCGCCTCACCCTCAGCCTGCAGGGCATCGGCGGAGGCCACGCGCGCATCCGCAGCAAGAGGTGTCAGGCCATCGACGAGGCCATCGAAGAGGCGGTGCAGGTGCTCAAGGCCACGGCGGCGCGCCGGGGCATCGAGCTCTCCGCGTCCGTCGCGGTGATGCCGCTCCTGCCCTTGTCCCGGGAGGTGATCCGTGGCGTGGTCTTCAACCTCGTGCGCAACTCGATCGACGCCTGCGGCGAGGGAGACGCGATCGAGGTGCGCGCGCACCAGTTGGAGAGCGGCGAGCTCGAGCTCCTGGTGGCCGACTCGGGCATGGGGATGGAACCCCACCTGCTCGCGCGATGCACCGAGCTGTTCTTCACCAACAAGCAGCAAGGCTCGGGGATCGGACTCGCGCTGTGCCACCAGATCGCCGAGCGCGGGCGCGGCCGGCTGATCGTCGAGAGTCGCCCCGAGGGTGGGACGACCGTCACGCTGCGCGTCCCCACGGACATGGAGGAGTGACGTGAAGGCCTGGCACGCGGAACGACTCGCGGTGACGCGGAGCTTGCTGGCGGACCTCGCGGGCGTGCACCCGACCGCCCTCGTCGGCGGGCTCGACCTCGAACGCGTACGAGGGAGTCTCACGGTGCTCGAGCAGCGCCCACCGCTCGGCGCGCTCCGCCCGGCCGCGGTGGAGCTCCTCGCCCACTGGGCGGACGGCGAGCTCGTCGTCCACGGCGCTTCCGCGGAGTGGTTCATCGAGCGCCTCGTGCACCTGCGGCAGCGCCTCGAGCTCCTCGAGGAGGTGCTCGTCGAGATGATCGAGGGGCGGAGCCATTCCTCCTGAGGTGGCCGTCTCCGGCCGCATGCTAGGATCCCGGGGTGGGGCGCAGGGCATCGCTGCTCGCTTGGTTCGCCGTCGCGGCCACGGGGTTCTTCGCGTGCGTCGCGGGCGGCGCCGACGACGGCGGAGAGATCGGCGGGACCACCGTCTCGGACGCGGGGGTCGAGTCGGCGATCGACGGCGGCCTCTACCCGGACGTCAAGCCGGGCACCATCTTCGACGCCACGGACGACGCTCCGTGCTCACCCGGCACCACCGCCAAGTGCAAGACCACCTGCGGCACGATCGGTCAGGTCGTCTGCGTGTCGGGCGAGTGGGGCGCGTGCAAGGCCGTGGCGGGCGATCCCTGCAAGGGCATCGACTGCACCGGCAAGGGCGACGGCCTCGAGCACACGTGGTTCGAGGACAAGGACGGGGACGGCCACGGCGACGTCAAGTCCACCCAGCAGGCCTGCGTCGCGCCCAGCGGCTGGGTGGGCTCGAGCGACGACTGCGACGACGGCCAGCCGAGCGTCCACCCCGGCGCCGCCGAGATCTGCGATCGCCTCGACAACGACTGCAACGGCAAGGTCGACGAGGGCCAGCACGTCGGGGTCTTCGATCTCCTCTTCTCCGCGGTCCCCCGTGCGACCCGGCCGACCACGCCTCGTGCAAGCAAGGCGCGGCGGCGTGGTGCAAGGCGAAGTCGTCCTGCTACGACGGGGGCTACGGGCCGGTGGAGCTCGGGGTCTCCAACGGCTTCTTCGTGTGCATCTCCGGCGGCACGGCCCTGAGCGGCTTCTCGGACGTGGTCGCGGCGCAGCCGGGGTGCTCCTCGGACGCGCTCGCCGGCCAGCGCGTGTGCGAGTCGGCCGTGCACCGCGCCGGGGCGGCCAAGGGCTTCGCGAGCGCGATCCTGCAGAGCCACGCGCCTTCCTCGTGGACGTATCTCGGCCTGCCGAACGACCGCGTGCAGGTGTTCGCCGGGGTCTCCTGGACCGAGATCACGGCGAAGCACGCGGGCTGCACGATCACCAACGTCGACGCGTGGGACTGCAACGCCGCGGTGCATCGCTGGTGCACCGCCAAGGGCTTCCCGAGCGGCTACGGGCCCATCGAGTACAACCCGAGCGAGAGGCTCGCCGTCGCCTGCGTGAAGGGCTGATCGCCCCCGTCCACGGCCGAGCGGCGTCTCAGGGCGCGTGCTGGATGGTGAGCGCCTTCGAGGCCGCGTCGGGCTTCTCTCCGTCAGCCCCTACGTCGGGAAGCGTGACGTCGGGAAGTCCCCCGTCCGGCGAGGGCGGCGTCAACAGCGCGCCCATGGTGAGGTAGACGCGATCGCAGGCTTCGGCCGGCATCGGGCGTTTGCCGACGGGCAGGTACGGCTTGGTCTCGTAGAACAAGGCCGTCCCCGGTGTGCGGAACGCGACCAGCGGAGTGGCCGTCGTCTCGTCGTAGTAGAACAGAGTGAGCTTGTCCGCCGAGACGCCCGTCGGCCGCCTGCGCATCGACCCCACCGCTTCGAACGGCTTGCCGTCGATGGGGTTCGGGTAGTCCCAGGTGCCGTCACCGAGTTGGATGCTCAGCATCAGCGTCGTGCCCGCGGTGCGATTCAGGTCGGTGTAGAACAGCCACTTGCCGTCCTTCGACAGGACGAGATCGCCGAGCTTCTTCGCCGCGCCGCCCTCGCTGCCTGGGCCGGTGATGCGGTTGAACGCCGTGGTGGACACCGGGGCATCGAACGCCACTCCTCGTGCAGAGCGCGTCACGCGGGTGAGTGTGCCGTGATCGGCGGAGACGAAGATCATCGACTTGCCGTCGGCCGCCAGGGCGACGGTGTCTTCACCGAACGGACCAAGAGAATCGGGCAGGGTCTTCGCCGCGCCGAACGCTTCGTCCCGGTTCGTGCGGTCGGCGTAGTGAACGAAAATCTTGCCAGCCTCGTTGGTGGTCCAGACCATCGTCAGCTCGTCCCACGTGAGACCGGCCAAGAGCTCACCGCTGCCGTGCTCGTAGACGACGGCCGTGGCCTTGTCGCCCGCGAAGACCTTGGGGCATGCGGCGATTTCGGGAGCATCCACCGCTCCGTCCGTCGCGTCGGCGGCGCTGTCCACGGTCCCATCGACGCTCGTATCGCCGACAGCAGTGTCCCGCGTCGTGCCGGTGTCCTCGATGGTGCCCGTGTCCAAGTCCACGGCTGGCGGTGCGGGGTCGTTCTTGGAGCAGGCGACGCTCAGGGCAGTCAACGACACGAGGACGGAGAGGGCGAGGAGCTTCATTCGGTGGCCACGCACGTGTAGGACTGACGCCAGTCGACGAGGGTCGGAGCGGTCGTCCCGCCCGAGGTCGGGGTGAGGGTGATGTCGACCTTGAGCCGCAGGCCGTTCTGGACCTTCGGGGTCTGGGCGGCGAAGAGGGCGGCGACATCGGCGCCCGTCCACGTGGTGATCGGCGGGCCGCTCACGGTGGCCAGTAGCAGCGGCGACATAGCGTTCGTCGCGGCGGCGGTGTCGCCCGTGCGGACGCTGAACGAGATGGACGAGTCGCCCGGCGTGACCGTCTTCCAGTCGAAGAAGTGCCAGATCGGGCGGGAGCCGGCCGGGCAGGTCGCCACGTACTCGCGGCTGACCGTCACCGGGGCGTAGGTGGGGGTGGCCGGCGGGACGTAGTCGGGCGTGAGGCATGCGGTCAGATCGAACAGCATGAACTCGAGCGCCTTCTCCTGCGCGGAGAGGTCGCCGCCGTTGCAGCCGTCAGGGAAGGTGGAGCTCGATCCGGAGAGGGCGCTCGCCGACACGTGGAAGTCGGCGTAGACCACGCGGCCGCACTGCGCTGCGGGCGCGGCACCGACCGGGACGTTGAACGTCATGAGCGACTCGGTGTCGTGGGGCGGGATACAGGTCCCGTTCCAGCACGACCAGCCGCTGCCGCACCCCGCGTCGCTGACGCACGCCGTGGCCGTTCCCGCTGCGCAGGTTCCCGAGCTCACCACGGCGACGTCGTCGACCCAGAAGTACGTGCGAGGCAGAGCACCGTCTTCGTAGAGGTAGAAGGTCAGGGTGTAGCTGCGGCCGGCGACCAGCGCCTGGCTGTAGGTGCGCCACCCGCTGTTGCTGCACTCGCTGTTCATCGGCCAGGTGGTGGTCCCGGTCGCGTTGTCGGTGATGCCCATCCACGCGGCGTCGTAGCCGACGTCGGTGCAGGCGAGGTTGTACGAGAAGGTCAGGCTGCCGCCGGAGGCCGGGGCGGTGAAGGTCTGCGCGGCGGTCTGCCAGTTCGATCCCGTCCCCAACTGGAGCATGCGCGTGCCGGTCAAGGGGCTCGTGGTCGTCGCGCTCACGGCGCCGCCGGAGGTGGCCCAGCCGGTCAGGCTGCTCTCGAACCCACCGTTGGTGATGGCGGTGAGCGGTGTGCCACCGCCCGTGCAGGTGCCCGATTCGCACTCGGCGCTGGCGACGCACGAGGAGCCCGCCGGCAGCTTGGACCCAGCGGGCAGCGAGCCGTCCTTGTTCGAGTAGGTCCACGGCGTGGCGTAGGTGCGATTGACCTTGTCGAGGTCGCGTCGACCTTCCTGGACGGCGAGGCGACCGGTGGTCGGCGAGGCGCCCACCTGGTTGAGCCACTTGGCGAAGTTGTCGCCCTTGGAGAAGGTCTGGTTGATGAGCACCGTCATCGGGCTCACGGTGCCCGAGGAGTGATCCCAGCTCGTCACCACGCTCGGGAAGTTGGTCGCGGCGGGGGCGAACTGCAGGTACGCATACGAGAAGTGCGTGAGGAACAAGCGGCCGCCGCGACCCGCGTAGTCGGCGAGGCGCTGGGTGATCGTCGTCCCCTTGTCGTACTGACCGCCCTCGCACGCGAGGACGATGGCGTCGTACCGATTGAGGTGTGCATCGGTGTCGTAGAGCGTGTCGGCCGACGGCGCGCCGCCGCCGAGTGAGCTGTTCAGGTTCTGACCGGCGCTGCTGGTTCCGCGGAAGTAGTGGATGCGGTCGGGGTTCACGCTGCCATCCGCGAGGAGCGGCACGCCGACCTCGGACGTCGCCGCCGACACGTCCATGCCCATCTTCTTGAACACGCACTGAACGGGTCGGCGCTGCCCGAGACGAACGCGATGCGGGGGGATGCTGCCTTCCGACCGGTTCTTCGGGAAGCGGATCAAGTTCAAGCCGTCGCCACCGGTGAGGGCGGCCGTGCTGTTGCTCACACACTTGGTCACGCTGGGGATCGTGATCTGCCGACGCCACTTGCCGCTCTGGATGACCAGCGGGATGTTGGTGCCGCTCGGGACCCCCCGCAGCGTGAACGAGCCGGTGTAGTCGGTCAGCGTGGAGACGATCGGGCTGCCCGAACCACCCACGCACGAGTCGCACGACACGCCGTCGACGAGCGGCGCGAGCGAGGCGTTGGGGACGTAGACCAGGACGTTGTAGAGAGGGTTCTTGCCGGCGGGGTCGTAGACCTTGCCGGTGAGCTGCGTGAGCGTGTAGTCGCCCGAGCAGGCGTCCACCTGGCACTGCAGGCCCGTGCACGTGGAGCCACCGACCCAGCCGGACTCGCCACCCTCGCCGATCGTGATGCCACCGCCGTCGGCCGGGACGACCGCGCCACCGGCGTCGATGTCGCCAGGGACGTCGTCGAAGGTCATGCAGCCCGGGTCGCACGGGTTGGACGCACACGGAGCCGGCGTGGTGCCCTTGGCGTGGAGCTTGGGGTGGCTCTGGACCGACATCTTGGTGCCGATGCAGGCGCCCCACTTGCCGCCGGAGCAGGTGCGCGTACCGCTGCGGCAGGTGACGCTGTCGAAGTCGCTGGAGACCGTCTCGGCGCACTCGGCCGTGGCACCCTCGGACGGGCAACCGCAGCCCTCGGCGTTGAGGGCGCACGACGGGTCGGCCTCGTTGGAGGAGCCGCAGCCGCTGGCCGCGCCACCCATCGAGAGGACGAAGGCGCCAGCCAGGAGCCCGGACGTGGCGAGGAGCAGCAGTGGGCGCGCCGGGCCAGGGGGGGCGGACGACATGGGGCCCTTTGCCTGCATGTGCCAGGCCAAGGTTCGGACGGCTCCATTTGGCCGGCATCCAGACAGGGGTGGGAGGATGGGATCCTCCGAGGTCCGCAACGGATGCGGACCTGGGCAATCGTTGCAATCGCCGGCTCAACCACCCCCGCCGACATCGTCTCCGGCCGGCGTGGTGTCCTTGGGCGAGATCGTGTCGCCGACGCTGCCCGTGTCGACGGGCGCGCTGCCCGTGTCTGCGCTGCTGTCGAGCGCGTCCTCGGTGCCCGTCTCGTTGGGGACCGCGCCGTCCCAGACCGTGGCCGCGCCGTCGCAGATCCCCCACTTCCCCGTGGGAAGGCACGTGCGCGTGCCGGTCGAGCAGCTGATGTAGCCACCCGACACGCGGGTCACGGTGCACGTGATCTCCTTGCCGATCTCCCGGCAATCGCAGCCCGTTTCGGGGGTGGTGCAGCCGGGGCCGATCGTGCCGTTGTCGAGGCCGCCGTCGTCCGGCGGCGCGGGCGCGGCCTCGTCCTTCGACGAGCAGCCGACCGACATCGCGACCAGGATCAGCCAGGCAGGGGCAGAGCGCACGCCCACCAGTCTGCACGATTCGTTCCTGGTCGTCATCGCGGGGTCAGTGACTCGAGCTCGGTGCCCGCCGCGTACGCGTAGCTGACGAACGAGTCGAAGCCGTACACCACGAGGCCCACCGGTCGGCTCGCTTGCAGCCGATGCACGCCGTCGTTCTGCCGCCCTGGCGAGAGCTGCTTGCCGACGGGCTTGCTCGCATCGAACACCGGGAAGCTCAGCTGGCAGCGCCACACCGTGAACCCGTCGGACATCGGCGTCCCGGTGATCGGACTCGGCGCGGGCTTCACGGGGGCCTTCTCGCAGGCGTCGGCGTCGAACGGCGCGCCGTCGAAGAGGATCTCGGTGTCCTTCGGCACGATGACCGTGACGAAGTCGAACATGTACTTGTCCGGCGTGAGGAAGACGTAGTCCGCGCGGAACTGCTCGATCGGCGGCACGATGAGCAGGCTCGGATCGCCGCCCGCGTAGTTGCGCGGGATCCCCGCCGCCTCCTGCGAGGCCTGCACGTCGGACACGTGCACCGCGCCGTCGGTCTCGATCGAGAGCTCCTGGTGGATCTCGAGCTCGCGCCAGCCGCCGGGGCCGGCGAGCCAGAAGTCGTCGTTGGGCTTCGGGAGGTTGGTGCGCACGTGCACCTTGCCCTCGGCCACCGCGATGATGCGCACGAAATCCGGCTCGTCGAAATCGCCGATCGCGGCCGCGCCCGACGCGCGGATGGCGCGCGCGCGGTTGGCCGAGCGCGGCACGACGAACCGACGCCCCGCGGTGCGCGCCGGGTCGAGCTGCTCCTCGAGGTGGTCGGCGCAGCACGACCGCCTGGCGAAATCGTTCCAGGCCGGCGCGTCCGAGGCCTCGCTGCCGCTGAACACCACGACGGGCCCGGAGGCGTCGAGGATCGAGCCCGTGAAGTCGCCGTGGAAGCTGCCCGTCTCGAGGTTCAACACCTCGAACGGCTCGAGCGTGAAGGTGAGCGTCTCGCCCGCCTTGGTGGGGGGGATCTTGCCGCCGCCGACGATGTCGGTCGAGCTCTTGAGCGTGATGCTCGTGGTCGGACGCGTGCCCACGATGGTGAGGAACGCGCGGAGGTCGAGGTCGAAGTTCTTGTTCGGATCGGAGTCACGCGCGATGGTCTGCGGCCACCCGAGCACGACGTAGCGCCCCGCGCCCCCGATGGCCTCGACCGGCTTGAGCAGCGAGGCGTCGTTCGAGAACACGTTGACGTTCTCGAGCGGGTTGAACTGGTAGGCGATGATGGGCGCGTCGCTCGTGATCCGGTACGCGTTGCGCGTGTGCGCGGTGTGGGTCTCGCCGGTGCCCGAGATGTCGGTCGAGCCGTCGACCCAGCGCGGACCGAGCAGGAACACCTCGAGGTTGTTCGGGGTGACCCGCGCCTTGGCCACCGTGCGGAGCTTCTGGGGCGAGCCCACGGGGGCGTCGTCCTGCTCGATGGTGACGTTGGCCGGCACGTCGGACTGCGGGTTGCTCACGACGACCGCGTACTGCTGCGCCGTCGCGTTGAGGCTCGCGCTGATGCGCGCGTTGTCGAGGTGGACCGCCCAGTACTCGCACCCGATGTTGCTGCGCCGGCTGCGGGCTACGGCGCAGAGGTCGTCGCAGATGCCCTGTCGGCACGCCTTGCCCTCGCCCTCGCACTTGGGGCCCGGCTCGTAGCCGGAGCCGTCGATGCGGCAGGTGTCGACCCGGTTCTTGAGGTCGCCGCCGCACGTGGTGCTGCCGGGGCGGCACGGGCGACAGCCGAGGCCGTCGGCGCACGCGAGCTTCTTCGCGCCACAGTCCTCCTCGGTGAGCCAGCCCGGGCGACCGTCGACGCCGACCCCGCAGGTCTGCCGCAGCGCCTGATCGCAGCGCGTCGCGCCGAGCGTGCAGACCGGGATCTCGACGACGACGTCCTGCCGGTAGGCCTTGTCGAACGAGCACGCGATCGGCGCGACCGTGCCGACCGCGACGACCAGCATGGCGAACACACGCCCGATCGGGGCTCTCTGCGACATCCGCGGCAGCATAGCTCGGCGGACGCCGCCGCCAACCATGGCGTCGAGCGCGGCCATCCCGCGAGCCGGGACGGACCTACCCTTGGTGCGCAGCCTTGAACGAGAACTCCTCGACCATGAACTCGAGCGTTGCGGTGGCGACGCCTTGGCGCCTTCTTCGGGGCGCGGACCTTCATCGTCGCGACCACCTTCGACGAGGCGTCGAGCAGGTCGATCATCACGTCCACGAATTCGGCCTCGGAGATCACGCCGTCGTCGAGGATCTTCTTGGCGAGCGCCGCGGCAGCGTCGCCCCCACCTCCGCCGAACTCGATCCGCAGGTCGGAGCAGGACCAGCTCGCGTAGTGCTGGGTGGGCAGTCGACCGCCGCTGGTGCTCTCGACGATCTTCGGGGTCAGCTTGGTGGGCTCGACCTTGACGACGTATTCGACCGGTATCCCGGGAATCGAGACGCGGTAGGTCAGCGGCGCCGGCTCGGTGAGCTTGGACAGCTTGCCACCGCCCGACGAGTACTTGATCTCCTCCGGCTTGAACTTGACGGTGACCTCGAGGTGCTTCTTGCCGTCCTTCGCGTCCAGAGCCGGGAAGCTGACCTCCGTCAGGAGCAGCCCGGTGAAGTCGACGCGACGGCGTTCCCCCTTGGCGTTCAGGCCGTAGACGGCGCCGTCGTGATGCACGGTCTCCTTCGACCCGATGGCGCCCAGCCAGTCGAGCAGCGCGTTGGTCTCGGAGAGGTTGAACGTGGCCCGCACGTCCCCCAGCTTCGCGTTGCCGTGCGCGAAGCTGGTCAGGGAGGCGGCAACACTGCCGTCGATCTCGAGCGTGAGACCGGTCGTCGGCAGGTCGAGATCGAGGGCCAGGGACTCCTGCGCCGTCCGGTCCTCGAGGGGCGCCGGTTCAGCGACGCAACCCGCGCAGACTCCGAGGACGACGAACGAGATGGCAGCCGCGAACAGACGCATACGGAACCCCCTTGGTGCTCGGGCGATGAGTCGGGGGAGCGCACGCTTCGTTCCGACGTCCCTCGCCGAATCCAGGAGGCCCGGGCGCTACGCCTTGCTGGCCCTACGCCTTGGGAGCAGGTGGCGCGGAGCCCGAGTCGAGCGGGAGTGGCTCGATCCCCTGCATGGTCTCCTGGATGAGGTGGTCGACGACCGCCTTCGGATCCATGCCGGCCTTCTCGTAGACGGCGACCTGGCGGTCGGCGCTGGAGCCCTCGGCGAGGATGCGCTCGACGCCCGAGCGGACGCGGTCGCGGGTGCCGAGCAGGGTGAGCGCCTCGTCCACGAACTCCGGAGCAGCTCGGGGATGAGCTCGCGGATCGGGACCTCCTCCTCCTTGCCGAAGTCGATGAGGTTGGCGTCGAGGCCATAGCGCACCGCGCGCCACTTGTTCTCCTCGATCAGCGCGCGGCCGTAGGTGCGCCACGCCTGGTTGCGGGTGTAGAGCAGGTAGAGCTGGGCCATGAGCGCCTGCACGACGCCGGCGAGGGTCACGCAGTCGTCGCGGCGCGTGATCATGTCGCAGATGCGCAGCTCGACGGTGTCGAAGAACGGGTGCACGCGCACGTCCCACCAGATCTTCTTGGCGTTGTCGATCGAGCCGACCTTCACGAGCAGCTCCGCGAACTGCTGGAAGTGCGAGTAGCTGCGGAACTCGTCGGGGATGCCCGTGCGTGGGAAGCGCTTGAACACCTCACACCGCCAGCTGCGCAGGCCGCTCTTGCGCCCGAGCCAGAACGGCGAGGACGTGGAGAGCGTGAGCAGGTGCGGCAAGAAATAGCGCACCTGGTTGGCGAGCTGCATCGCCACGTCCTTGTTCTTGATCCCCACGTGCACGTGGAGGCCGAAGACCAGGTTCTCGCGGGCGATGTCCTGCAGCTCCTCGACCAGCGTGTTGTAGCGGTCGTTGTCGACGATGTGCTGCTTCTTCCACTCCGAGAACGGGTGGGTGCCGGCGGCCACGATGCGCAGGTTGCTCTTGCGGGCGAGGTAATCGAGGTGCTGGCGCAGCTCGGTGATCTCGGCGTCCACCTGGTGGATGTCCTTGCAGATCCCGGTGCCCGTCTCCACCATCGACTGGTGCATCTCGGGGCGGACGCGCTCGCGAAGGACGCTCTTGCCGCCCTTCTCGATGAGCTGGCTCACGTACGAGCGCAGCTCGCGCGTCTCCGGATCGACGATCTGGAACTCTTCTTCCACCCCGAGGGTGAACTGACCGGCGAGGACGTCCTTCGGTACCCTCACGTGCCCTCCACGTACTTGAAGAAACGGTGATCGCGAGACGGAGACTTGCGCTGGCCCTTGGCGGCCTCGATCACGAGCCGGGCCATCTTGTCGACGCACCACTCGAAGTGGGGCTCGAGGACCGACTCCTTGGCCATGTCGGGCGCGGGGTTGGTGAAGTCGATGGCGTACGGCACGCCGTCGCGGATGGCGAACTCGACGGTGTTCATGTCGTAGCCGAGGGCCACGTTGAGCTTGAGCGCGTCGCTCATGATGCGCTCCTCGAGCGCCTTGGTGAGGAAGCCGTTCGGGGTGTGCACGTAACACCGCTGCTTCGGGTCGTACTTGATCGGGTAGATCGCATCCTTGCCGATGCAGATGCAGCGCACGTAGTCCTCGAACTCGATGAACTCCTGCAGCGTCATGACGAGCTGCCCGCTCAGATCGTAGGCCCGGATGAGCTCTTCCCAGTTGCGGACGATGTACACGTCGCGCCAGCCACCGCCGTCGGCCGGCTTGAGCACGGCGGGGAAGCCGACGTACTTGGTGATGGCCTCCCAGTCGAGCGGGAACTCGAGGTTGCGGAGCGAGCGGCGCACGTCGATCCGCTCCATGTACGCCTTCTGCGGGAGCATCACGGTGCGCGGCACGGCGACCCCGAGGCGGGCCGCGAGCGAGTAACCGAAGAACTTGTCGTCCGCCTGCCACCAGTGCGGATCGTTGATGACGTAGCAGCCGGAGAGCGCGGCGGCCTTGAGGTGCATGCGGTAGTGCGGGATCTCCTGCGAGATCCGGTCGACGATCACGCGGTAGGGCGACTTCCAGCCCTCCGCCGGCGTGCCGCCGATCTTCGCGTACTCGGCCACCACCCCCGGCTCACGGTTCACACGCTCGAGGAAGGCTGGGGGGAAAGAAGACTCCATCCCGACGAGCAGCCCAATCCGTTCCGGCATTCGATGTCGCTCCTCCTACGCTGGATCGCGTCAGAGGCGATGGTCGCAGAGGCGAGGTGCCCCCGGCAAGGGTTTGCGGCGATTCGTCGGGCGGTCAGTAGAGGACGACGCCGAGGGAGAGGCCTCCCTCGTGGACCACCGCCGAAGCGCGGTCGAACACGGGGTTCGCGGCCAGCACCGGGTGATCCTCTTTGTCCACGGCGAAACGGCCGCGGACCGTCGTCGAGAGCTCGAACAGGAACGACAGCTTCTTGGTGCGGTGCCACTCGAAGCCGAGGCTCGTGCGGTTGCCGGCGTAGACCATGCCGCCGATCGAGGGAGCGCTGCCGTGATAGAAGCTCGTGGTCATCACGAAGCCCGTCGAGAAGTAGGGCCGGACGTGGTCCTTCGAGCCGAAGAACAAGAGCACCGCGGGCATCACGAACTCGAGGTCGGTGCGGCCGTAGCCGTGGGGGTCGACGCCCGTCGCGAACGAGACGGTCACCTGCGCGCCCACGTGCTCGTCGAACCGCGCGTGCTGGCTGACCGCGAGGCCGTGCATGGAGCCCGGCACCCCTCGGTCGAGCGAGAGGAACTGGTGCGTGGCCCGGATCGCGAGGCCCATGTCGCTCTTCGGCACCTCGTGCGCCGAGGCCGCCGTCGCGAGGAGCGAGGCGGCGAGGAGTGCAGGAGCGAACGGGCGCACGGTCGAAGAACGCGGCCGCCCCGATCGTCTTACAGTGCGCGCGCCGTCACCACCCAGACCGCCGCCGGGAGCCACGGCACGCCGTCCCGCAGGTGCGGCTCGAGCGCCGTTTCGACCTCGGCTTCGATCGCGGTCGTGCGCGCGGCGTCGACCCCCGCCTCGCGGAGCGCGGTGCCGGCCGGGCCCATCTGGACGAGGAACCGGGCCGCGGTCGCGGGGTGGTCGGTGACCGGTACGCGCGTGTCGAACGGCGTGATCGCGACGTCGCCCCACCCTGCGCGCGTGAGGAACTCACGGGGCCACGCGTCGTCGGCGAACGCGAACGGCCCCGGTGCGCGCGGCTCGGCGGCGGCGACCGAGACCCCGAGCGCTCGCGCCACGATCTCCCCGGCGAGCCCCATCACGGGGTTGTCCTCGAGCCTTCGCCAGCACACGAAGGCGAGTCGCCCGCCCGGCGTCAGCGCGGCGCGCACGTTCCGGAAGGCCGCCACGGGGTCGGCGAAGAACATGACGCCGAACCGCGAGAACGCTGCGTCCACTGCCGGCAGCGGCGCGACCTGCGCATCGGCCTCCAGGATCTGCACGTGCCCGAGCTCCGCGGTGCGCTCGCGCGCGCGGGTGAGCATGGGCCGCGAGACGTCCACCCCCACGACCAGCCCGCTCGGGCCGACGCGCTCGGCGAGGCGCAGCGACGTGGCGCCGGTGCCGCACCCGACGTCGAGGACGCGCTCTCCGGCGACGGGCGCGAGGGCGGTGAGAGCGGCCTCGCCGAGCGGCGCGAGCTGGCGGTCGAGGTGGCCCTCGAGATCCACCCAGCGCTGCCCCGAATCCTCGTTCCACCGCCGGATCTGCGTGCCGTTGTCGCTCATGTGCGCCTCGCGAAGTGACGGACGAAGTTCTGGAGCACGCGCCCCGCCGCCGGGGAGTCCTCGGCGGCGGCGTGCAGCGCGTCGGCGTCGAGGCCCTCCTCGCGCAGGACCTGGCGGCGCGCATCGATGTAGCCGCGGAGGATCGCCTGGTCGAACTCGGGGTGGAACTGCACCGCCCGCGCATTCGGGCCGGCCGCGAACGCGTGCAGTCGATCGTGGTCGGCGGTCACGAGACCCCGCACGCCCGGCGGTGCGATCGCCACGTGATCGCGGTGGGAGACGTTCACGGTGAAGCGCTCCGGCAGGCCCTCCAGCAGCGGGTCGTCGTCCGTGCGCACGACCTCGACCGTACCGAGGCGACGGCCGGCCGCGTTCTTGTGCACTTCGCCGCCGAGGGCGGAACCGAGGATCTGGTGCCCGAAGCACACGCCGAGCAGCGGCGTCTCCGCGGCAACCGTGCTCCGGAGCCACGCCTCGAGCCGCAGCATCCACGCCGCGCGCTCGGTGACGCTCGACGACGAACCGGTCACGATGACCCCGGAAAACCCGCCGGAATCGGGCAACGGCGTGGCCTCGTCGCGCGCGTCGGCGGTCGACCACCCGTGCTGCCAGACGTCGCCCACGCGGGCGCGGAAGTGCGCGTCGAAGTCGCCGAAGGCGTCGCGGACGTTGGGGACCGTGTTGCCGGTGAAGAGCACGAGGAGGGGCCGAGGCACGGGCGGAGGATGCCACTCCCCCGTGGTGAGGTGCTACTTTCTCCGGATGCTTCGCCCGTCCTCGGCCGCCTTCCTGGCCACCTTCTCGCTCCTCGCGTGCAGCAGCAACACCGACGCCCCCGCCACCACCGACGGCGGCACCGACACCGGCGCGAGCGACGCCGCCAAGGACACGACGCCGCTCGGGGACGGCGCCGCCTGCGACGAGCCCGACCAGGTGTTCGTCAAGAACGCGACCGGCAAGGCCACCGACACCACCGGCAAGGCCCTCGTCGGCAAGCCCGTCTCGGTGTGCGGGAGCATCTGCTTCTTCGCCAAGACCACGGCCGACGGTAGCTTCGACGCCGCGATCAACACCTGCCTCAAGCCCGACACGTTCTCCATCTCGGTGCACGGCCGGCCCGACGCCTCGCTCTACCAGCGCGTCCCGGCGCTCACCGGTGCGTCGTGGATCCTCAAGGATCCGCTGCGCGTGCCCACGCTGCCCGCCGACGGCCCCGACCTCCCCGTCGACGCGAAGGGCGTCGTCACCGCCAAGAGCACCATCACGAGCGCGGGCGTCTCGCTCACCTTCGAGGCCGGCACCGTGGTCGAGCTCGACATCGAGGACGTCGACCTCGGCGCGCTCGGCAACAAGCTGCGCGTCGCCAAGGTGGAGACCAAGGACTACCCGCCGTTCACCACCGGCGAGAACGTGCTCGCGCTCTACGCGGCCAACCCGTTCGACGCCAAGTTCAGCAAGGGCAAGGTCGGCGTCAGCTTCGCCGCGCCGGCGGGGCTCGCGGCGGGCGCGGCCGTCGAGTTCGTCTCGCTCGGCAACACGTTCCTCTCGGCGCCGTTCGACGCCGGCAAGCTCATCGTCGTCGGCACCGGCAAGGTGAGCGCCGACGGCAAGACCGTGAGCACCGACGCCGGCGTCGGCCTCACGGCGCTCACCTGGGTCGGCGTGCGGGCGGCCAAGTGAGCGCGCATCGCCCGTCGTTGCGGCCTGCGCCCTGCTGCTCGCGTGCGGGGGCAGCGACGAGCCGACCTCCACAGCGAAGGACACGGGGAGCGCGGGCACCGACACCGACGTCGTGGCCGACGCCGGCGACGACACGGGCGTCGCGACCGACACCGGCGTCGGAGTCGACACCGGCACCGCACCCGACGTAGGCGGCGACGCCGACCCCTGGGGCGCGGGCTATCCGGCCGGCCCCTACGGCATCAACGCCGGTCAGGTCCTCGCGGGCCTCGACTGGGAGGGCTACGTCAACGACAAGGCCGACGCCGTCTCCACGACCAAACCCTTCGTGCCGACCTCGCTCGACAAGCTCCGGAGGAAGGGCAACTACGGCATCCTCCACGTCGCCGAATTCTTGTGACCCGGTTGCCAGAACGCGGCCCGTGACATGGCCGCGCAAGGGAAGACCGTGGTGGACGCGGGTGGGGTGGTGATCCAGATCCTGGCGACGCGAACGTTCGCCGCAGCCACCAAGTCGGATCTCGACACGTGGATCAACACCTACAAGGTGCCGATCACCGCGCTGCACGACCCGCCGGGGGTCGGCACGCGCACGCTCGATACCTACAAGCGTCGCGAATACACGTTCCTGTTCGACTGTCGCACCATGAAGATCCTCGAGCGCATCGACGGCTCGGTGACCGGGTCGGGTGACTCGAGCTTCAAGCAGGCGGTCCCCAAGATCCTCGCGCTCCTCGGCAAGTGAGCGAAGGGCTCGTGCGGTTGCACCGCGACGCCGCGGCTGGCATCTGACGAACCCGTGCGCTTCGCCCTCGTCGCCCTCGTCGCCGGGACGCTCACCTTCCTGATGCACCGCTACGCCTGGGCGCGCCTCATCCGCGACGCCCAGCTGCCGGCGCCGGTCGCGCGCGTCGCCACGGCCGTGCTCGTCGCGCTGGCGCTCCTGATGTGGCTCGTGATGCCGCTCCAGCGCGCGCTGCCGCGCTCGATCCTGAGCCCGCTGGCGTGGGTCGCCTTCACCTGGATGGGGCTCGTGTTCCTCGTGTTCGTGGCGCTCCTGGCGACCGATCTCGTGCGCCTCGGCCTCCACGTGGGCGGCGTCGACGCCGACCCCACGCGGCGGCGGTTCATGCTCCGCTTCCTCGCGGCCACGACCGCCCTCGTCGCGGCCGGGGCAGGGGGCTTCGGCCTGTTCTCCGCGCTCGGCGCCATCCGCATCGAGCGGGTGAAGGTCCCGCTGCGCCGGTTGCCGGCGTCGATGGCCGGGCTCTCCATCGTGCAGATCACCGACGTGCACATCGGGCCCACGCTCGGCCGTGGGTTCCTCGACCGCGTGGTCGACCAGATCCTCGCGCTCTCGCCCGACATCGTGGTGATCACCGGCGACCTCGTCGACGGCACGGTGGAGCAGCTGCGCGAGCACGTGGCCCCGCTCGGCCGCCTGCGCGCGCCGCACGGCGTGTATTTCGTCACCGGCAACCACGAGTACTACTCGGGGGTCGACGCCTGGATCGAGGAGCTCGGCCGCCTCGGCGTCCGCGTGCTCCGCAACGAGCGCGTCGAGATCCGGAAGGGCGACGCGGTGTTCGACCTCGCCGGCATCGACGACCACAGCGCGCACCAGTTCCCGGGCCACGGCGCCGACCTCGCGCGGGCCGTCCGCGGCAGGGATCCGGCGCGCGAGCTCGTGCTCCTCGCCCACCAGCCGCGCCAGCTGATCGAGGCGGCCGGCTTCGGCGTCGGCCTGCAGATCAGCGGTCACACCCATGGAGGCCAGATCTTCCCCTGGCGCTACCTGGTCGCGCTGCAGCAGAAGTTCGTCGCGGGGCTCTACCGGCACGAAGAGGCCTGGCTCTACGTGAGCCGCGGCACCGGCTACTGGGGCCCGCCGATGCGCGTCGGATCACCGGCGGAGATCACGCGCATCGAGCTGTCGACGGCCTGAGCTACGGCCCGGTGTCCTCGTTGGACGCCACCTCGTGCCAGTCGCCGTTCGGCTTGCGCGCGAGCACGACCTCGAAGCCGTGCCCCTGCGCGTCCTCGGAGAAGTGCTTGACGATCTCGGGCATGCCGTCGCCGTCCATGTCCACGATGGCGCGGAGCGCGAACACGTTGAAGCCGACGAAGTTCTTCTCGTGGAACCGGCGCTTCCACTGCCCCTTCGCGTCGCGCTCGGCGATGCTGAAGGTGGAGCGCTCGGTCACGATGCCGAACTTGCGGTCGCCGGCCTGGAAGAACGTGACCTCGCGCGCCACCTTCGCGCCGATCGCGGTGAGCAGCTTCTTCTTCTCGCTCGCCGGCGGCGTCCACGCGGCCGAGGCGTAGGGTGCCTTGCGACCGCGGACGAAGACACGCGCCCCGGGCGACCCCGAGACCACGCGGAAGTGCATGCCGGAGCCGTCGGTGGTGTTCTCGACGAGCCCGACCATCTTGCCGAAGCGGTCGATCGCCGACCACTTCTGGCCCTTCGGGAAGAACTCCTCGGGGCACTGCCCCTTGTCGGCCTCGAGCTTTCCGTCGCGCACGAGGGCGAGCGGCAGGAGCGCGTCGCTCGTGAAGCGAACGGCGTTGGCGCAGCTGGGCTTGGGCTTGGCCTCGGGCTTCGGCGGGAGCTTGGCGACGGGCTTGGCGGCCTCGGCGGTGGGCGCGACCACGACGGCCCCGAGACCGAGGAGGAGAACGAGGGTGCGCGGGTTCATGGGCCAGGTGTGCGCCGATATCCTACATGGGGCCAAGTTCGGAGCAGACCTTAGCGATTCCCCGATTTCGCGCCTCCACAGCTTGGCGGGGGTGAGGGGGTCGCGGGATTCCACACGAAGGTCAAACCATCTTTGACCTTCGCGCAGCGCTCGGAAAGGTGCTGCGAAGTCAAGAGCCGCGGCGGCCCACACGAACGTCGAACATCCTTTGCCGTTCGCGAAATCCGCAGGTCTGTCGGCACCGCAGGCCGCGCGGTCAGCGCACGCAGTAGCCTTCCGGCGATCTCTCGGGGTCCTGCTCGGCTCACTCGTCTTCCTGGTCGCCTGCCCGCCCTCGCCGCAGGGCAACGCCAAGCCACCTCCGAAGCCAGGTCGGGGACCGGAGAACGTGGTGCCCGAGCTGCCTTCCGCCGACGCGTGCGGACGCGCCGCTCGTCACGCTGGAGCAGATCGCCGACGGCGCACACGCGGGCGAGCGCGTCGCGCTCGAGGTCGTGCCGCGGGCCGCGATCACGTGCACCCTGATGGCGTGCGTGACCGCGGTCTACGGGGACGAGGAGCCCCCGCCGCCGAAGAAGCCCGAGGAGGTCTGCTGCAACCAGTGCGGCGGCATGTACGAGACCCAGCTCGGTGATCGGCTGCACGTGCAGTTCACCGGCCTCGCCGGCTGCACCGGTATGGACTGCAACTACCACTGCGAGCCCTTCGGGACCAAGCCGACCCAGCGCTACCGCTTCGTCGGCAAGAACGACTTCAAGCCCATCGGCAAGAGCGGCGCGATCTACGCGACCTCCTGGTTCACCGTGGAGAAGGTCTGCCGCGCGGCGCCGTGATCGGTATCCTCTCGCGCTGTGTCGACCCCCGATCGCGTCCAGGGAGGAAACCCCGCGCCGCACCCCGCGCAGGGCACCTACGCGGACGGCTTCGGGCCCGTCGCGCGGACCTTCGCGGCCCATCTCCGGACCGGTCGCGAGATCGGCGCCGCGTTCTCGGTGTTCCACCGGGGTCGCTGCGTCGTCGACGTGTGGGGTGGCACCGCCGACGTGGAGCACGGCCTGCCGTGGACCCACGACACGCGCGCGATGGTGTTCTCCGTCACCAAGGGGTTGAGCGCCATGGCGCTCGCGTGGCTCGGCGAGCGCGGCCGCTTCGAGTGGGACGCGCCCGTCGCGCAGTACTGGCCCGAGTTCGCGGCGGCCGGCAG
>JADJMO010000056.1 GCA_016709545.1 Myxococcales bacterium | reverse complement strand
GGACGAACACGATGGCGAGGCTCTCCGCGCGCACGAGCTCGCCCCGCGCGAAGTACACCGCGGCCGCGTTGTGGGGCGGGGGGTGGAGGTCCTCGCCGTTCGGCCCCTTGCGATCGAGGATCTTGTTCGCCTGGCCGAGCACCTTGGTGTGGCCGCCGGCAGATCGCCGGCACGGATCGCGGCGAGGGCCTGGTAGGCGAAGGTCTCGGCGCGATCCCAGTCGGCGAGGTCGACGCGCGCCAGGAGGGCCGAGGAGGCCTTGCCGAGGTCGTCGTAGTCCTCGAGCTCGACGTCGAGGCGGGCGCGGCGCAGGTTGGCGTCGATCGCGTCGGGGGTCTCGGGCGCCGAGAGGGCGAGCTTGCGGAAGCGGTCGCGCGCGTCCAGCGGCAGGTCGAGCGCCTCGCTGGCGAGGGCGCCGTTGTAGGCGGCGGCCCGACCGAGCGCGGTGGTGCCGTTGCCCTCGGCCTGCTCGGCGGCGACGACCCGGTCGAACAACGGTCGCGCCTCCTTGGCCTTGCCGGCCCCGAGGAGCAGCTTGCCGCGGTCGAACACCTCCTGGGCCGTACCGCCCGGGTCGTCGTCGGTGGGGGCGATCTGGGCCTTGATGGTGGGCGGCGGCGCCCCCGGCCCGGCCGAGGTGGCGCCCGTGCCGGCCACGACGGGGCCCTTGGTGCCGGCGGTCCCACAGCCGACACAGCCGAAGAGCCCGACGATCGAGGTGGCCAGGAGGAGCCGCGACAGGGCCTGCATGCCTGGATCCTGACACGTCCGAGGGCCTGGTTGTTCCCGCTCCCGAAACAAACCCGCTCTTGCGGGTGTTCCGCGGTCCGGACTACACACGCAGGCGCACCATGAGCTTCGACATCCGAGCCCTCAACGAGCTGGTCGCGAAGGAGAGCGCCTTCGCCGATCGCGTGACCAACGAGGTCTCCAAGGTCATCGTCGGGCAGGACCACATGGTCGAGCGGATCCTCATCGGGCTGCTCACCGGTGGCCACGTCCTCCTCGAGGGCGTGCCCGGCCTCGCCAAGACCCTCACCGTCCGCACCCTGTGCCGCGCGGTCGACGCCAAGTTCGCCCGCGTGCAGTTCACGCCCGACCTGCTCCCGGCCGACCTCGTCGGCACCGTCATCTACGACCAGCGCACCGGCGAGTTCCGCAGCAAGCTCGGCCCCATCTTCGCGAACCTCATCCTCGCCGACGAGATCAACCGCGCGCCGGCCAAGGTGCAGAGCGCGCTCCTCGAGGCCATGCAGGAGCGGCAGGTCACCATCGGCGACGGCACCCACCCGCTGCCGAACCCGTTCATCGTCCTCGCCACCCAGAACCCGATCGAGCAGGAGGGCACCTATCCCCTGCCCGAGGCGCAGGTCGACCGCTTCATGATGCGCGTGCTCGTCGACTACCCGACGCGCGACGAGGAACGCCAGATCATGGATCGGATGACCGGCACCGTGACCCCGGAGATCCGGCCCGTCTGCACGCCCGAGGAGCTCTCCTCGGCGCGCCGCACCGTCGAGCAGATGTACGTCGACGACAAGGTGAAGGACTACATCGTCGACGTCGTCCACGCCACGCGCGCCCCCGCCAAGCACGGCCTCCGCGAGCTCGAGGGCCTGGTCGAGTACGGCGCGAGCCCCCGCGCCTCGATCGCGCTCAACCTCGCCGCGCGCGCCCGCGCGTTCCTCGCCCACCGCGGCTACGTCACGCCCGAGGACGTGAAGGAGGTCGGGCCCGACGTGCTCCGCCACCGCATCGTGCTCACCTACGAGGCCGAGGCCGAGCGCATGACCGCCGACCAGGTGGTCAAGCGCGTGTTCGAGGTCGTCGAGGTCCCCTGACTTCGGGTCGAAGATGATCCCCCGCGAGCTGCTCGCCGCGCTGCGCCAGATCGAGATCCACACCTCGCGTCTGGCCACGCACGCGCTCGCGGGCAACTACCAGAGCGTCTTCCGCGGCCAGGGCATCGTGTTCCGCGAGGTGCGGCCCTACCAGATCGGCGACGACGTCCGCACCATCGACTGGAACGTCTCGGCCCGCATGGGCGAGCCCTTCGTGAAGCTGTTCACCGAGGAGCGCGAGATGACCGTGATGCTGCTGGTCGACGCGTCGGCGAGCGGCCGGTTCGGCACCAAGCGGGCCACCAAGGCGCGCCTCGCCGCCGAGGTCTCGGCGCTGCTCGCGTTCTCGGCCATCAAGGGCGGCGACCGCGTGGGCCTGGTCACCGTGAGCGACCGCATCGAGAAGCTCGTGCCACCGCGCAAGGGCGAGAAGCACGTGCTCCGCGTGGCGCGCGAGGTGCTGGCCGGCGAGCCGACCGGGCGCGGCACCGATCTCGCGCTCGGCCTCGAGACCCTCGGGCGGCTGAGCAAGCGCCGCTCGGTGGCGTTCGTGGTCAGCGACTTCTTCGTCGAGGGCACGCGGCGGCGGCAGGCCTTCGAGAAGGCCCTCGCGCTCACCGCGCAGAAGCACGACCTCGTGGCGGTCGAGCTCCGCGACCCGCGCGACGGCGCGCTGCCCGACCTCGGCCTGCTCACCGTGGAAGACCTCGAGACCGGCGAGGACGTGGTGGTCGACACGAGCGACCCGCGGGTGCGCACCGCGCTCGGAGCGGCCAACGACGCGCAGCAGAAGGCCCTGCGCCAGACCTTCCAGAAGCTCGGCATCGACCACGTGGTCGTGCGCACCGACGGCTCCTACGTGAACCCGATCCGCGAGCTGTTCGCGCGGCGCGCGCGGCGGCGGAGGGCCTGAGCGTGGACGCGGGCGCGCCGGAGACCGGCGTCGAGGTCGGGTGCGTCGAGTCGGTGCCGGCCGGCGTCGAGCGGCCGACCGTCGCGGCCAAGGCGCCCGTGCATGCGCGCGCGGGTGACCTCGTGCCGCTCGAGATCGTGGTGCGTCACGGCGCGGGCGAGACGGTCACCCTGCCCGGCGATCTCCCGCGCCTCGTCGTCGGAGAGGTGCGCGTCGCCGACGACGGCACGTTCGGCAAGGGCGCGCCGCCCAAGAGCGCGCCGGTGCCGGGAGACCCGGCGCACGCGACCACGGCGCTCAGCGTGCCGTTCGTGGTGCTCTCCACGTCGACCCCCCGCAAGACGTTCACGCTGCCCGCGGTGCGGGTGGTGGTGCTGCGCCGCGGCGGCGGCGAGCTCGCGGTGTGCACCGCGCCGCAAGAGGTGTCGATCGATCAGCCGATCGCCGAGACCCCGGATCCGCACGTGCGCGAGAACCCTCCCACGCGCCCGCAGGTCACCCGCGACGAGCGCATGTTGACCCTCGCCACCTGGGCCCTCGTGGCGCTCCTGGTCGGCGTCGCGGCGGCGCTGTTCGTCGTGTGGCTGCGCTCGCGACCGAAGCCCGAGCCGCCCCCGCCGCCGCCCGAGCCCTCGTGGAAGAAGGCGCTCGCGATCATCGCGGCCCGCGCGCCGACCTCGAGCGCGGCGAGCTCGAGACCAAGGCCTACTACGACCGCGTCTCCGACGCGCTCCGCGAGCACCTCGGCGCCACGTTCTCGTTCGACGGGCTCGAGATGACCACCGACGAGATCCTCGCGCGCGTGTCCCGCGTGCCCTCGTTCTCGCTGCCGCGCGACGATCTGCGGGCCCTGCTCGAGGCGTGCGATCTGGTGAAGTTCGCCGGCATGCGCCCCGATCGCGAGGAGGCGCTGATCGTCGCCCAGCGCGCCGAGAAGCTCGTCCGGGCCACCGCGGCCTCCTCCACCCTCGCCCCCTTCGTGCGAGACGATCGATGACGGGCCGGCGCATCTTCGTCGCGTTCGCTTCGTTCCTCTTGGCCCTCGGCCTCGGCCTCGTCGCGGCCGTCGCGCGGCTCTGGAGCGAGCTGCCGGCGCTGCGCTGGGAGCGCCCCGCGTTCCTCGCCGCGATCGCCCTCGTGCCGCTGCTCGCCCACCGCGCGACGCGCGGCGAAGACGCCCGCGTGCCCCGGCTCCTGGTCGGCAGCGTGCGCGGGGCCCGAGGGGCGCCGGTGGGGATCCGCGCGCGCCTGCGCGACGTGCCCGGCGCCGTCCGCACCGCGGCGCTGGTCCTCGCCATCCTCGCCCTCGCGCGCCCGCAGTCGGTCGGCGTCGCCGAGAGCGACGAGCGGAGCGGCATCGACGTGATGGTGGTGCTCGATCTGTCGTCGTCGATGCGCGCGGTCGACCTGCGCCCGACGCGGCTCGGCGCGGCCAAGACGGTGGTGCAGGAGTTCGTGGAGCGCCGCCCCGACGACCGCATCGGCGCGGTGGTGTTCGCCGGCGACGCCTTCCCGCTGTCGCCCCTCACCTTCGACCACGTGCGGGTCGCGCAGCTCGTCGGCAAGATGGAGATCGGGGCCATCTCGCGCGACGGCACCGCGATCGGCGAGGGGCTCGGCGCCGCGCTCAGCAAGCTCGAGACCTCGACCGCGAAATCCAAGGTGATCGTGCTGCTCACCGACGGAGACAGCAACGCGGGCCAGATGAGCCCGAGCTACGCGACCGAGCTCGCCCAGCAGCTCGGCGTGCGCATCTACACCGTGCAGATGGGCAACGGCGACGAGGTCGACGTCGAGGTCGACCGCGACCCGATCACTGGGCGCCCCACGTACGCGCGCGCGCGGTTTCCGGTGAACCCCGACCTGCTGCGCAAGATCGCCAAGGACACGGGCGGCGAGTCGTACATCGCGAACCAGACCGAGGAGCTGCGGTCCTCGATGCACGCCATCCTCGACAAGCTCAAGAAGACCAAGTTCGAGGCGGCCACAGGCGACGCGGTGGAGCGCTACCCGTTCTTCCTGTTCCCGGCGGCGGCGCTGGTCGTGATCGAGGCGTTCTTGCGCGCCTTCGTGCTGCGGAGGTTCCCGTGAACTTCGAGCACCGTGGCCTCCTCTTCCTCTTGCCGCTCGCGCTCGTCGCGCTCGTGCTGCTCGCCCTCGGCGACGCGCGCCGCCGCCGCGCGGCCGAGCAGCTCGGTGACCACCTGCTCGTCGACGGGCTGATCACCGAGGACGCCGGCGCGCGCCGCACCCTGAAGGGAGCGCTGCGCGTGCTCGCCCTCGCCCTCGCGGTGGTGGCGGCGGCGGGCCCTCGCTACGGGCGCGGCACCAAGGTCGTCCCTGCGGCCGACGTGCAGGCCATGCTGGTGCTCGACCTCTCCAAGTCGATGTACGCCGAGGACGTGCCGCCGTCCCGGCTCGACCGCGCGCGCAGCGACGCCACCCGCATGATCAAGGCGCTGCCCACGATCCGCTGGGGCGCAGTGGTGTTCGCGGGCGAGGCGCTCGGCTTCGCGCCCACGACCGATGCGCCCGAGGCCGCCGCGTTCCTCGGCGTCTACCAGCCGCACTCGATGCCCGGCGGCACGGCGATCGCCAAGGCCCTCGAGCTGGCGCGCCAGAAGTTGCTGCCAGATCCTGCCAAGCCGGGGAGCGCGAAGCGCAAGTCGGTCATCGTGCTGGTCACCGACGGCGAGGATCTCGAGGGCGACCCGGTCTCCGTGGCGCGGCGGGCGTTCGAGGACGGCATGCGCGTCCACGTGATCGCCATCGGTGGGCGCGCGCCGCAGCCTATCCCGGAGGTCGATCCCCAGAGCGGGCTCCCCACCGGCAAATACGTGAAGGACGAGCTCGGGCTCAGCGTCACGACCGAGCTCACCCCCACCGCGGAGCAGCAGCTCGAGGCCATCGCCAAGGAGACCAAGGGGCTCTACGTCCGCACGAGCGACGGCACCACGGGGCTCGCCACCATCGAGACCGCCCTCCGCGGCATGGTCGCCACCGAGGGGGTCGAGCACGTCGAGACCCTCTACGCGCACGTCTATCACTGGCCCCTCGGCGCGGCCGTCGTGCTGCTCGTGCTCGACACGCTGCTCGGCGAGGCGCGCAAGCGGAGGTCGGCCCATGCGTAGCCGCGCGCTCCTGGTCCCGCTGTTCGCGCTCGCGTGCTCGTTCGTCGCGTGCGATCTCGGCCGCCTGTTCGACCGCGACGACCCGGCCGTCGAGCAGGCGCGGCACGAGTACGACGCCTCGCTGCACGACGCCGACGCCGACCTCGTCACCGCGCGCGCCCTGCTCGAGCAGGTGCTCGCCTTCCGCTGCGAGGCCGACGGCGGCGCCGACCTGGTCGTGACCCGTCCGTACGCGTCGCTCGACCTCGGGCTCGTCGTGTTCCGCGTGGCCGAGCTGCTCGGGCGCCGGTTCGGTGACGAGGAAGAGGGCGACCCCAAGGAGGACGAGGCGGTGCTGGCTGCGCGCGCCCGCGAGCTCGACTGCGCGCACCTGCTGCTCGGCAAGGTGGCCGCCGACCCGACGACCAAGAAGAGCGTGGCCCTCGAGGCCCGCTACCTGCTCGGCAACTTCGCGTTCCTCGCGCGCAGGTACAAGGACGCCGTGGCCTACTACGACCAGGTGCTGCTGGCCCACCCCGCGCGGGGCAAGGACCCGGCCGAGATCGGCCCGCCGGACGGCGACGACGCGGTCGCGCGTGACGCCGCGTGGAACCGCGCGATCGCGCTGCGCAGGCTCGAGCAGCAAGACGCGGGACCCGACGCGCCGGACGCCTCGCCAGAGACGCCGGACAGCGACGCCGACGACAGCCCGGATGGCTCCGATGGCAGCAATGACAGCAGCGATGGCGGGCCCGACGGTGGCGACGCGGACGGCGGAGGCGCCGACGCGGATGGAGGTGCCGAGGGCGGCACCGACGCAGCCTCACCACCCCCCACGGCCTCGGCGGCGCCCAGCAGCGTCACCTCCGCCAACCTGCGCGAGCTCGATCGTTTCAAGAACGTGCCGCCGCTCGACCCCGACCTCCCGATGAAGATCAAGGAGCGCAAGAAGCTCCCGAAGAGCCTGGACAAATGAGGCCGCTCCACGCGCTCACCGCCCTCGTGGTGCTGGTCGCTGCCCAGCGCAGCGTCGAAGCTGCGCCGTCGGCGGGGGTGGAGGCCAAGGTGGACCGCGCCATCGTCGGCGTCGGCGACGTCGTCACGTACACGCTGGTGGTCAAGGTCCCGAAGCAGGCCACCTCCTACGAGCACGCCCCCGGCAAGCTGCCGGGGTTCGACCTCGTGTCGGTCTCCACCTCGCCGGGGAGCGCGATCTTCCGGGTCAACGGGGTGGTCCAGTACCAGACCACGATCACGGTCAACTACAAGCTCCGCGCGAAGACGGTGGGCAAGCACGAGCTCGGCCCGGGCAAGCTCACCATCGACGAGGTCGCCCACCCGATGCCCAAGGTCGGCATCGAGGTGGTCCCCGCGGGCAAGGCCCCTCCCCCACCGAAGAAGGCGAAGGATCCGTTCGACGATTTCTTCTTCAAGATGGGGGACGACGAGGACGAGTTCGCGCCGCCGCCGCCCAAGGACGACGTGCCCGACCCGCTCGCCCGTGTCGACGAGCTGCCCGCCGGGGCGGTGCCCGAGCCGATGTTCGTGCGCGTCGCGGTCGACGACCTGCACCCGGTGATCGGGCAGGCGGTCACGGCCAAGCTGTTCGTGTACTCGCGGCTCGGGGCCCGCTTCCTGCCGAGCAAGCCGCTCACGTTCCCCGACTTCGCCAACGTCCGGTTGAGGGTCGCCGACGACAAGTGGCGTCCCATCACGATCGGTGGGCAGAGCTTCCAGTGGAAGCTGTGGGAGGCGAGCGCGATCTTCCCGCTGCGCACCGGCAAGCTCGAGATCCCCGCCGCCGAGGTCGAGGGCACGCGCATCGACACCTTCACGATGGGCGGGCCCGTCCTGCTCAAATCCAAGGCGTTCACGATCGAGGCCGCGGAGCCCAAGCTCGAGGGGCGCCCGGTCGGCTACGTGCTCGGCGACGTCGCCGCGGACCTCGAGCTCCAGGCCGACGTGCAGCCGCGCGACGTGAAGGACGGCCACGCGCTCGTCGAGCTCAAGCTGCGCGGCATGGGTCGCATCGAGCGCCTGACGGTCACGCCCCCGACCGTCCCCGGGGTCACGTGGACCTCGACGACCGACACGTCGAAGACGACCGTCGACGCCACGACGGTGCGTGGTGGGCGGCGCCTGCTCTACGACGCGCGCTTCGATCAGCCCGGCGACGTCGACCTCGGCGCGGTGCGCGTGCCGGTGTGGGATCCGCTGCGCAAGGGCTACGTGGTCGCGCAGGCCCAGCTCGGGAAGGTGCACGTGACCACCGCGGCCCCCGCGCCGAGCGCGAGCACCAGCACGGAGTGGATACTGCCGGCGCCGCGCGAGGAGCTCGGGCGCACGCCCTCGGCGCCCCGCCTCGCCGACCGCGCGTGGCCGTGGATCGTGGCCGGAGGCGCCCCGCTCTCGGTGCTCGCGCTCTCCTCGCTGCTGCGCGCGAGCCGTACCGCCTCGGCCCGTCGGCAGGTCGCGCGGGACAAGCCCGGGAACAAGGCTCGAGAAGCGCTCGCGAAGCTCGGCGACGGCGTGGACGACGCGGCGCGGGCGCTCGATCTCGCGCTCGAGACCCGCCTCGGTCGCCCTTCGCGGGGGCTGACCCAGAAGGAGCTGCGCAAGGCGCTGGTCGAGGCAGGTGAGTCCGAGCACGTCGCCGAGATCGTGGCGCTGCACGAGGCGATCGCGACCGCGCGCTTCGCGAAGGAGACCGCGCCGTCGAAGGCAAAGGTGCGCGCCGTCGCGGGCGGGCTGCTCGATCGCGCGCCTGCGGAGGAGACCCCGTGAGCGAGCTCTCGCCCGCCGTCGTCGCGCTGCGCGAGGGTCGCCTCGACGACGCGATCGCCGCGCTCGAGTCGCTGGCCGATCGCGGGGTGCTGTCCACGTCGGTCGCGTTCGACCGCGGGATCGCCTACGCGCGCCGCTCGCAGTCCACGTTCGCGCGGTCGGGGGATCTGGGCCGCGCAGCCCACGCCTTCGAGGAGGTGCTGCGGCTCGACCCTCACGACGGTGCGGCGCGCGAGCTGCTCGAGCAGGCGCGGCGCGAGATCGCGCGACGCGACGCGCGCGCGAGCGGGAAGGCGGAGGAGCTCGCCGCCGAGTCGCCGTTCCGGGCCATCGTGACGGCGACCGCGCCGGACACGTATGCCGCGGTGACGCTGGTGGGCTCGGCGGTGCTGTCGGTCGCGCTGCTCTTGTTGCCGGGTGCGGTGCGCGCGCGGCGGCGCATCCTCGCGACGGTGGCGATCGTGGCGGCGCTCTCGGCGCTGGCGACCGGCACGCTGGGGCTCGCGGCGTGGGACCTGCGCGTGCACCTGCGCGAGGCCGTGGTGGTCCTGCAGAAGCCGACGGCGACCACGCTGGACGGCGCGCCGTTCGACGTCGACGAGGGCGCACGGGTGGACGTGGTGGAGTTCGGCGCGACGGCGACGCGGACCCGCACGGAGAAGGCGAGGCCAGGGTCCCCCGTGCGGAGCTGCGGTTGCTGCCGCCTCACCACCCGTAGGCCACGCGCAAAGCCACAGCGCGCTACGGCCTCGCGTCTCGAGTACATATGTCGCCAGGCCGAACAACACGTTCGACGTTCTGAAGGCGACCGCGAACTCCTACCAGATCGGAGCCAGCCTATTGTGGCTTGCATCGGCCCTGTGATGACACCCTGTGGGCGTGTGCCTGGGTCTGGGCTGACGCGCACTGGGTCGACAAGACCTTCCGAGCACTCATGCGTGGTCGATGAGCCTGACGTCGATGAGTGCCTGAAGATGTCGGCTCAGGGTCTTCGGCACAGGACCGCCGTGGATAAGGACGCC
>JADJMO010000055.1 GCA_016709545.1 Myxococcales bacterium | reverse complement strand
GGTGCCCCGGGCTTCAGCCGCTTCAGCCCGGGGGCCATTTCTTCGACGTGCCGCGACCCGCTAGCCGAGCCAGCGGCGCAGCCAGCCGGTGAACTCGCCGTACCAGTGGAGCGAGTTCTGCGGCTTGAGGATCCAGTGGTTCTCGTCGGGGTAGTGGACGAGGCGCGCCTCCACCCCCTTGGCCTTGAGCACCCCGTAGAGCTCGAGGCCGTGGCTGACGGGCACGCGGTAGTCGAGGGTCGCCGTGGATCACGAGCATCGGGGTCGCGTAGCCGGCCGAGTGCCGCGCGGGATCGTGCGCGTCGATGCGCGCCAGGTCCGCGCCGCTGCCCCACGGCATGCCGCCGAACTCGAGGTCGGTGCCCTGGGTGACGTCGCTCGCCCAGAGCGTGCCGAGGTTGTAGACCGCCGCGTGCGCGATCGCGCAGCGGAAGCGGCTCGTCTGGGTGGCGAGCCACGCCGTCAGGTATCCGCCGTAGGACCCGCCGGCGATCGCCATGCGCTCGGGGTCGACGAAGCCGCGCGCGATCAGGTGGTCGGTCGCGAGCAGGATGTCGTCCTTGGGCTTTCCGCCCCAGTCGGCGAGGATCGACCGCGAGAACGCCTCGCCGAACGACGCCGAGCCGTGGAAGTTCACGAGGGCGACGACGTACCCGAGGCCCGCGATCACCTGCGCGCTCCACCGGAAGTGGAACACGTCGCCGAACGTGCCGTAGGGGCCGCCGTGGATCAGGTGGACGAGCGGGTACTTCTTCTTCGGGTCGAAGCTTGGCGGCGTCAGCACCCACATCTGCACCGGGTCGCCGTTCGCACCCGTGAATCGCACGTCCTCCACGGACGCGAGCGCGCGCCGCGACAGGATCGGATCGTTGACGTGGGTGAGCAGCCTCGGCGCGCCGTCGACGACCTCGGCGATCTCGGGCGGCCGCGACAGCGAGGCGTGCTGCACGAGCAGCCGCGATCCGGCGACGACGAGGCCGTGTGCGTGCCCTCGCGGCACAGGATGCGAGGCGCCTCGCCGCGGCGGAGCTCGAACACCGCGCCGCGCGCCTCCTCCTCGACGCACCCGACGATGCTGCCGTCGTCGCGGAAGCACCACTCGGTCGGCGAGCGGTCCCAGTCCTCGGTGAGCACCTCGGTGGCGAGGGTCGCGCGGTCGAGCAGGCGCAGGCGGATCCGGTCGCCGTAGTAGTCGTCGCGACGCTGCCCGAAGAGCACCGATCGCCCGTCGGGTGAGTAGCGCGGGAGGCTCGCGTCGGCGGGCACGTCGGGGGTGAGCTCGCGCACCTCGCCGTCGCCGTCCACCGCGACCTCGAAGATCGACCAGCGGGTCTCGCGGTGCGGCGGCGCGCTGCGATTGGCCGCGAACACGACGTGACGGCCATCGGCCGAGACGTCGTACTGGCCGGATCCTCCATCAGATCGAACCAGCGGCGCGGTGGGGGTGAGGTCGCGCACCGAGCCCGAGTCGAGATCGACGAGGAACAGGTGCGGCACCGCGCCATCGGTGAGCCAGTGGTCCCAGAACCGGTACACGCGCGACTCGGTCACGTGGGCGCGCACGCGCGACTTGGCGCGCGCCTCGAGCAGCGCGCGCGTGGCCTCGACGACGCCGCCCTTGTCGGCCGGCGCGGGCTTGTCGATCGCCTCCTCGAGGACGCCGGCGACCACGACCACGCGGCGCCCGTCGGGCAGGAAGCGGGGGTCGGACACCCCGAGCGGGAGATCGGTGACGCAGCGGGCCTCGCCGCCCTCGAGCGACATCACGTGCAGCTGCCCCGAGGTGGCGCCCGGCCGCTCGCCGCCCGCGCGGGGCGTGCGCACGAAGGCGAGGCGCCGACCGTCCGGCGAGACGGTGGGGCTCGAGCTCGACACATCGTCCGCGGTGAGCGCGACCACGCCCTCCTCGCCGACGCGCACGATCACGTCGTGCCCACGGTCGGCCTGCACGTCGTACGTCTTGACCGTGGTCAGGACCACGCGGCCGTCGCGCGTGGCGACGGGCGCCCCGACGCGCCGCAGCGCCCAGAGATCCGCGGCGTCGAGGGGGCGTTCCGGTTCGGTCACTGCTTGAAGTCGCCTTCCTTGATGTAGTAGCCGATGGGCCACTGGCGGTACCACGCGCCCTGCACGACGAGCTTGCCGTCGTCCGGGTCGGTCGCGTCGGAGATCTGGCCGACCACGCGCACGAGGGTGCCGGTGCCCACGCGCAGCTCGCCCACGTCGTCCTCGGCGCGCAGCGCGATGGTGGCGTGCACGGTCTCGTGCAGCGTGGGCTTGATGGTGACGCGACAGCTGTCGTCGTCGTACTTGTTCTCGCAGTTGTTGACCTCGTTCAAGGTCGCGATCTTGCCGGTCAGGTACGCGGCGCCGCCGGGCGCGGGCTTGCGCTCGCTGACCACGAGGAAGAAGCGCACCTTGGCGCCCTTCCACTGCTCGGGCTTGAGCTGCGCCATCGGGGCGTCGAGCTCGCGCGCGCCCTCGATCTGCGACTTCTCCTCGGAGTTCGGCACGTAGTTGCGGGCGTGCCCCCAGCGCCCTGCCCCGCCACACGCGACGAGCACGGCGGCGACGACGAAGGGGGAGGCGACGTTTCGGACCGAGGGGGTGGTGGGCATCGCGAGCAGGATGCCAAACTCGGGGGGGGAGGTAAACCCGCACCGGCGCGGGTGGCCCCCGGCGCGGGGGCGCCCCGCCCGGGCCGGGGGCGGCGCGCCGCCGCGGCGCAACCCGAAAGCAGGTGACGCCCGCCCGAGGGCGCCCCACCGCAGCCGCCGGCGAGCGGAGTAAGCTGCGCGCCGCCGCATGTCCGCCTTCGCTCGCCGGATCGCCTGGGCAATCCTCCTCGTCCGCCTGGGGCTCTTCGACCGCCTCGAGGTGCTGCGCGCCAAGAGCATCAACGATTACGGCTCGTTCCACGCGGCGGCCATGGCGATTCGCAAGGGCCTGGATCCCTACACGCCGGACGATCTGCAGCGGGCCGCGCACCTCTCGGGGCTGCCCGCCGTCCACCCGTACTTCTACCCGCCGTTCCTCGCCGAGCTCCTGCAGCCTCTCACGCACTACCGGGTGCTGCACGCGCGCCTCCTCTGGTTCTGGATCACAGCCGCCTGCTTCGTCGCGACGGTGGCCCTCCTGCAGCGCTGGGTCTCGCGCCGCAACGAGGTCGCGGGCACCGCCTTCGTGGTCGCCGTGTGCGCGCTGTGGCCGCTGCGTTCGACCAACATGATGGCGCAGGTCAACGCGGTCGTCCTCGTGCTGCTCGCGGCCTGGTGGGTCAAGCGCGACAAGAGCCCGTGGGCCGGGGTGTTCCTCGGCGCCGCGGCGGCCATCAAGATGAGCCCGGCGCTGCTCGTGCTCGTGCCGCTCACCGAGAAGCGGTTCCGCGAGGCGGCCGTGGTGACCCTCAGCGGTGGCGTGCTCGTCCTCGGCTCCTGCGCGCTCATCGGCGCCCACGGGATGCGCTTCCTCGGCGACGTGCTGCTCGGGTTCCTGCCGGGCCACCGCTACCACGGGCTGCGGGTCCCGATCGATCTGCTCGGCAACCACTCGCTCGGCGCCCTCGCCTACTGGATCTTCGACCGCGGCGAGCCCTGGGCCGATCCGCTCAAGCTCTCCCCGAAGGCCGCGCAGTTCCACCTCGCCGCGGTCGCGACGCTGCTCGTCGGCTTCGCCCTCGCCACGTGGCGCGGGGCCACGCGCGAGGGGCGGGCAGCGGCGCTGGTGGTGATCATGATCCTCGCGCCGACGTTCGCGTTCGAGCACCACGTGTCGTTCGTGGTGCTGCCCATCGCGCTGGTCGTGGCCCTCGTGTCGCGGGGCGCGCTGCGTTCGCCGCTCACGTGGCTCGTGCTCCCGGCGCTCGCGCTCCTGACCGAGCACGAGGCGTCGTTCCTGCCGCCCGGGGGCGCCACGCCACAAGTGATCGCCATCGCGCACATGTCGAAGCTCGTGCCGCTGCTGGTGCTCTACGTCGCCGCGCTGCTGGCGCGCGACCGGCGCGTGTACGGCGCCTAGAACGCGAGGTGGAAGCTCGCGCCAGCGAAGCTCGGCGACACGATCGGCACCACCATGGCCTCCATCGACGGCTTCGGCGGCTCCTTGCTCGGCGCGGGCTTGCTCGGCTCGAGCCCCATGACCGGGGTCTTCGGCCGGTCGAAGGCGAACAGGAAGATGCCGGTCGTGGCGAGGGCCGCGCCCACGCCGAAGCCGATCATCGCGCCCAGCTTCCAGCGATCGCGGGCCGCGCGTGCGTCCTCGTAGTCGGCGAGCCGGCCCGGGGAGATGTTGCCCACGGCCTTCTCGTCGAGCACCCCCTGCGCGTCGCTCTGCTTGCCGAGCGCGAGCACGGTGAACACGCCGCCGGTGACGATGGCGCCCGCGGCGAAGCCGAGCACCACGTACGAGGCGGTGCGCTGGGCCGAGGTCGCGAGCTGCGGGTCGAGCTTCTGGCTCTCGCCGCGCACGAGGTCGACCTCCTTGGTCCACGCGAGCGCGCCGTTCTTCATCACCGCGACGAAGTGGCGCCCGTGGGTCGACGGGATCGGCGTGGTCAGAGGCGCGACCCCGACGACGCGGCCGTCGATGGTGATCTCGGCGCCGGACGGGGCGTGGATCTCGAGGAGCGCGGGCTTCTCCTTGAGCGTGAGATCGACCGCGACGAGCCCGCCGTCGAGCACCTGGATCTCGCGCTTCTCGTCGTCGTGGCCCTTGGCCGAGACGACGACCGTGTGCTTGCCCGGCTTCACCTCGCCGATGAACGGAGCCTCGCTGGTGCTCGCGCCGTCGAGCGACACCACGGCGCCCGTGGTGGGCGAGGTGACCATCACGCGCGCCGCCTGCTTCACGGCCGGCGCCGCGCTCGGGGCGGGCATGCCCTTGGCCTTCATCGCCTCGAGCAAGGGCTCGAGCTCCGAGAGGGCCTGCACCGCGTCGGCGCGACGGCCACCGCTCGGCACCTCGGCGAGGTACTGACGGAAGCCCTTCACCGCGGCCTCGAGGCGCGTCGGGTCCTTGTCGATGACGTACTGCTTGCGCTGCGCCTGCGCGAGCGAGAACAGGATCGCCGGCTTGGGGGCGATCTTGTAGGCCTCCTCGAAGGCCTGGATCGCCGGCAGGTACTGCCCGAGCGAGTAGGCCTGCGCGCCGGCGTTGAACAGCGCCTTGGCCTTGTCGAGGTCTTCCTTGGACTGCGCGTGCGCGCGCTCGGCGGACACGAGCACGGGGGTGGTGATCGACAGCGCGGCGAGCAGGAGCAGGGATCGTTTCACGGCTTCCTCGCGAGGCCCGGGTAGACGGAGACGCGCCCGCCGCTGGCGACGAGCAGATCGGGGATGCCATCGCCGCTGACGTCGCCGGCGACGATGGCCTGACCACCGTCGAGGCCGGCGAGCTGGGAGGGCACGAGCACGCGCTTGTTCGCGGCCGAGGGCTCGAGCCGGTAGACGCCCTTCTCGGTGACGCCGATCAGCACCGGGGCGAGCGTCTTGCCGTAGTCGAGCACGGTGAAGCCACGCCACTTCCCGGCAGGTGGCTCGGGGCGGGCGGCGGTGGTCGGGTCCGTCGTGCCGACGCCGTCGTTCCAGAGGATCACGAGCTCCGCGCCGCCAACGTAGACGACCACGTCTTTCTTGCCGTCGCCGTCGAGGTCGGTGACCGCGAGGTCGGACAGCTGATTGCCCGTGAGTGTGCCGACCGGCAGCACCTTGGCGAACTGCAAGAAGCCCGTGGTGGGCGCCCCCGCGGGCGGAGACGGCAGCGGCCCCATCTTCCCGAGCGTCAGCACCATGCCGGAAGCCTTGTCGGCCCGCGGCGCGAGCAGGACGAGCTCGTCGATGCCGTCGCCGTCGAGGTCGCCGGCCGCCGCTCGCACGACCTCGCCCGAGCCGAGCGCCGTGGCCTGGACCTCCTTGAGCAGGGCACCCATCCCCGCACTCGTGAGCTGCGGGCTCGTCGACTGGACCGGCACGTACCACATGCGCAACGGAGAGAACTGCGGGGCGATGGACTGCTCCCCCGCCACCGACGCGAGCTCGATGCTCTTGGTGGCGTCGAAGTGACCGGCGCAGACCGAGAAAGGGCGGCCGGCGACGGCGCGGGCCGCCTCGGCGTTGCTCAATCCGAACGGCGAGAGGAGCTGTCGGCTGCCGTTGCCGTCCAGCACGGTGATCTGGTCACCGACGCTGACCTTGTTGGCGTAGACCGCGCCGACCTCGGCCGTCTCGTCGACCTCGTCGAACCGACCCGCGAGCAGCTGGGTCACCGTGCCGAACTGCCCGACGACGAAGGGGTCCTCGGGCGCGCCCGCCGGCGACCCGTAGGCCACGTCGATCTCGTCGTTGCCGTCGTCGCCGCCGCCGATCTCGACGAAGACGAGATCCGCCACCAGATCGCCGTCGACGTCGCCGGCGACGAGGTTCTTCACGGGAAAGTCGGTCGTGATCTTGGTCGGGTTGAGGGCGCCCGACGGGGTGCCGTTGTAGAAGTCGAGGTCGAGCGCGGTGTCCGAGCCTCCGACCACGTCGGAGAGGCCGTTGCCGTTGAGGTCGGCGATGAGCGCGCTGCTCCAGTCACCGCTGCTCTTGACCGCGACGGTGGGGCCCGAGACCTCGATCTTCCCCCCGACTTCGGCCACCTTCGAGATGCGCACGATCCGCGGGTCGCCCGCCACCGCGCTCCTCGGGAAGACGGCCAGCGGGCCACCGAGCTTCTTGTAGCTCGAGACGCTCGCCGGCGACTCGAACGCGAGGATGTTGGGGCAGGCGCCCTCGAGCCCCGCGAGGGCCAGCTTCGTGAGCTCGGAGCCGGGGCTCAGGTCCGGACGCCCGGAGAACGTGCCGTCGCCGCGACCGAAGGCCACCGAGGGCACGGGGACACCACCGAGGGTGGTCTCCGCGAAGAGGATCGCGGCCTCGCCGAACGGCGCGTCCTTCGCGTCCTTGGTGTCCCGGGTGGGCGCGAGCCCGTGCACGATCATCGCGGCGACCTTGGAGCCAGGCGGCAGGGGGAACCGGCCGTAGGCCTGCGGATCGAGCTGACGATCCGCGGCGCCGAGGAACACGTTGATCCCCTGCGGGCTACCGAGGACCAGATCGGACAGCCCGTCTCCGTTCAGATCGGCGGCGACGGGGAAGTAGCCGACGGTCGGGATCGCCACGCCGCGGGGAGCGCTGCTGATTCCGTCGAAGAAGAACACGCGGCTCGTGGTGAGTGCGGCGTTGTCCGGGCGGGACGAGGCGACCAGATCCTTGCGCCCGTCGCCGTCGAAGTCGCCGAGCACCATGTGCCCCGCGTTGGCCTCGAAGCTGAACGCCGCGTCGCCGAACTGGCCGGTGGGCCGCTGGCAGATGCCCTCGGCCTCCCCGCAGACGAAGCCCGCGGGACACGCGGGCTGCTTGCCGTCCGCCGTCTTGACGCAGTCGAAGCGGCAGGCGAACACCTCGTCCTCGGAGCGACAGCGAGCCCCCGAGGACGCGAACGTGTCACACTCCTCGCCGGGATCGACGATGCCGTTGCCGCACTGACCGGCGGGCACGTCGGGCAGGGTGGCGCACGCACCCCCGAACGAGAACAGCGTCGCCGCGACCACGCCGAGGAGCGCGCCTCGCAGGTTGCGGGGCGCGAGTGAGTGGTTCTGCATCAGAACGGGTTCTCCAGGTCCTTGTTGATGTTCCCGCCGCCGACCTTGCCGGCCGGCACGAGGAGGATCTTGAGCGGCACGCCCTGCTCGGGCAGGACGTCGAGCTTCTTCTCGACGAAGCCGGGCGCGGCCACGCGCAGCACCGACTTCTCGCCCTTGGGCAACGCGTAGGTCCCGGGCCCGACGCCGAGCTTCACCTCGGCGCCGCTGCCGGTGGTGGCGAAGATCTCGGCCGTCTTGGGGATGCCCTCGATCTTCACGTCGATCTTCACGACCGCCGGCGGCGGTGCGCTCACCGAGGGCGCGGGCGCCGAGGAGGCGACGGGCGCCGAAGCGACCGGCTTGTCGGCCTTCTCGGACGGCTGCGTCGACGCGGCGTGCGCGGGTGCCGGCTCCTTGCCCCCACCCTTGAGCGCGAAGACCCCGGCGCCGACCGCGACGCACGCGAGCAGCGCGACGCCCACGAACATCGGGGTCTTGTTCGCCTTGCTCGGCGGCGGGGCGAGCGCGGACGGCGCCATCGCGAGCTCGGTGATCGAAGGCTTGTTCAGGGTCTGCGCCTGGATGGTGGAGCCGGTGCTGGTGCCCCGGCCGCCGGGCCCACCGCCGATCGCGCCGAGGTCGATCCCCGAGGCGATGGCCGCGGCCTCGAGCGCGTCGAGCGCCGCGGTGATGGTCCTGGGCCGCTTGTCGGGTTCCTTCTCCACCATCGCGAGCAGCGGCGCGTCGAGCGCGACGGGCAGGTCGGGGGCGATCGACGAAGCGGCCGGCGGGGGCACCGACACGTGCTTCATCATGATGTCCATCATCGTCTCGCCGTCGAACAGCAGGTGCCCGGTGAGGACGCGGTGGATCATCACCCCGAACGCGTAGATGTCCGTGCGGTGGTCGACGCCGACGCCGCGGCACTGCTCGGGCGACATGAAGTACGGCGTGCCGATCTGCAGCCCGGTGCGCGTCTTGGCGCTCGTGTCACCCGGCTTGCCAGAGAGCTTGGCGATGCCGAAGTCGAGGAGCTTGGGGAAGATCGTGCCGTCCTCGTTCTTGCCGAGGAAGATGTTCTCCGGCTTGAGATCGCGGTGGACGATGCCCTTCTCGTGGGCGGCGTCGAGCGCGCGCGCCACGGGCCGCAGGATGGGGAGGGCCGTCGCGAGGTCGAGGCGCGGCGTGCGCTCGAGGAGCGCGTCGAACGGCTCGCCCTCGAGGATCTCCATGATGTAGTACTGCCGCCCGTCGGAGAGCTGGCCGAACGCGAAGATGTCGATGATGTTGCGGTGGCGGATCTGGTTGACCGCGCGGGCCTCGCTGACGAAGCGCGCCACCATCTCGTGGTTCGACGACATCGCCCGGTTGAGGACCTTGATCGCCGCCGTCTTGCCGATCAGCGGGTGGTTCGCGCGGTAGACCGTGCCGAAGCCGCCCTCGCCGAGCTTCTTCTCGATGACGTACTCGCCGACCTGGGTCCCACCGGGGAGATCCTCGTCCGGCGCGACGTTGGGGATGTCCCCCGCGCTGATCGTTGCGTCGTGTTCCGCGCCCATGTGGGGTGACAGCGTAACCGGCTACGCGCCCATCGTCACGAAAACGCGCTGCGTCGTGCGCCCGAGGCCTTGCCGGGCAGCGCCGCCCAATCTACCCCGCGCCGTTCATGAAGGTGGCGTGGCTGTTCCCGGGTCAGGGGTCGCAGGTGGTGGGGATGGGCAAGGCGCTGGCCGAGGCCTCGCCCGCCGCGCGCGACGTGTACGCACGCGTCGACGCCACGCTCGCCCGCGAGCCCACGTTCACGGGCATGCTCTCGCGCCTCTGCTTCGAGGGCCCGGAGGCCGAGCTCACGCTCACCGCCAACACCCAGCCGGCGATCGTCGCCACGTCGATCGCGCTCCTCGCCGCGCTCCGCGAGCGACACGGGGATTCGCTCCCGACGCCCTCGTTCGCCGCCGGGCACTCGCTCGGCGAGTACGCGGCCCTGGTCGCCGGCGGGGCGCTCTCGGTCGAGGACGCGTGCGTGGTCGTGCACCGCCGCGTGCGCGCCATGCAGGAGGCCGTGCCGGCCGGCGTGGGTGCGATGAGCGCGGTCATGGGCGCAGACGCCACCGTCGTCGAGGAGGTGTGCCGCGAGGCCGCCGCCGCGACGGGCGAGGTCGTGAGCCCCGCGAACTTCAACGCCCCCGGTCAGATCGTGATCGCGGGCGGCGCCAACGCGGTCAAGAAGGCCGGCGAGCTGGTCGCCGCGCGCAAGGGCAAGGCCATCCCCCTCAAGGTGAGCGCGCCCTTCCACTGCGCGCTGATGGCCCCCGCGGCCGACGTCGTGCGCACCGCGCTCGGCGCCGTCACGGTCCGCGCGCCGAGCTTCCCGGTGGTCGCCAACGTGGACGCGTCGCCGCGGGTCGAGCCCGCCGCGATCGTCGAGGCGCTCGTGCAGCAGGTCGCCTCGCCCGTGCGCTGGCAGGCCTCGGTCGAGGCGATGGTCGCGGCCGGCGTCACCCACGCCCTCGAGATCGGCCCCGGCAAGGTGCTGGCGGGCCTCTGCAAGCGAATCGCGCTGGGCCTGCGCGTCCACAACGTCTCGGATCTCGCCGGCATCGAGGCGGTGCCTGCCTTCTTCGCCACGGAGCAAGCATGACCACGCCCCTCCCGCTCTTCCGACTCGACGGCCGCGTGGCCCTGGTCACCGGTGGCTCGCGCGGCATCGGTCGCGCGATCAGCGAGACGCTGGCCGCCGCGGGCGCCGAGGTGTTCGTGAACTACGCGCGCGGCGAGGCCGCGGCCAAGGAGACCTGCGAGGCCATCCGCGCCGCGGGTGGCAAGGCCGAAGCGGTGTGCTTCGACGTCGCCGACACCAAGGCCACCGAGGCCGCGATCGACGCGATCGCCAAGCAGAAGGGGCGGCTCGACATCGCCGTCTCCAACGCGGGCATCTCGATCGACCAGCTGCTCATCCGGCTCAAGGACGACGACCTCGAGAAGCTGTTCGCCGTGAACCTGCGCGGCGCGCTCGCCGTCGCGCGCGCCTCGATCAAACCCATGATGCGGGCCCGCTTCGGCCGCATCGTCTTCGTCTCGAGCGTGGTCGGCGAGATGGGCAACCCCGGCCAGACCGCGTACGCGGCGACCAAGGCCGCCCTGCTCGGCGTCACGAAGTCGATCGCCAAGGAGTACGCGTCGCGTCAGGTGACCGTGAACGCGATCACGCCCGGCTACATCGAGACCGACATGACGGCCGGGCTGCCCGAAGCAGCCAAGAAGGCCATGCTCGAGGGCACCCCGCTCGGCCGCCCGGGCACCCCCGCGGACGTCGCGGCGGCGGTGCTGTACCTGGCCAGTGAGCAGGCAGGTTTCGTCACCGGACAGACACTCCGCGTCAACGGGGGCATGTACGTGTGAAAAATGGCCCCGAACCGTTCCCTCCGGCGAGGGTTCGGAGTAAGGGGCCGATGCGCAAACGTCGAAGAGACGGAAGGACGGACCATGGACATCGAGGCGAAGGTCAAGGCGATCATCGCGCAGCACTTCCAAGAGGATGTTGCGAAGATTGCGCGCGAGATGAAGTTCATCGAGGACCTCGGGGCGGACTCGCTGCAGGTCGTGGAGCTCGTGCTCTCCTTCGAGGAGAGCTTCGAGATCGACATCCCGGACGAGGACACCGAGAAGATCCGGACGGTGGGCGACGCCATCGACTACATCTCGGCTCACGCCAAGAAGTGACCGAGAGCGGGGGGCGAAGGCCCCCCGCGCTGTTTCCGCCCGGAAGCTCAGCCACGTCGAGCGGCCTGGGCGGCTGGGTGTCCCGGCCCCAGAAGGGGGCCGCTCTCGACTTCAGGAAGGTGACATGGAGCGCGTCGTCATCACGGGCATCGGTTTCGTCATCCCGAACGGCATCGGCACGATCGAGCCGTTCCGCCACGTGCTCTCCGGCAAGAGCGCGATCGGCCCCATCACCCACTTCGACACCACCGAGTACGCCTCCAAGGTCGCGGGCGAGGTCCGGGACTTCGCCGTCGAGCCCTACCTCGCGGACAAGCGCAAGGCGCGCGAGCTCGACCGCTTCTCGGCCATGAGCATCGCGGCCACGCACATCGCCTTCGGCGACGCGGCGCTCGAGCTCACCGAGGAGGAGCGCGACACCACCGGCACCATCATCGGCGTCGGCCTCGGCGGCCTGCAGGCCATCGAGAACAGCCACAACACGCTCCGCGACAAGGGTCCGAAGCGGGTCACCCCCTATTTCATCCCGCAGACCATCGCCAACCTCGCGGCCGGGCAGGTCTCCATCCTGCACCGCCTCCGCGGGCCGTCGTTCTGCACCACGAGCGCGTGCAGCTCGAGCGCGCACGCCATCGGCGAGGCCGCCGGCTGGATCCGTCGCGGCGCGGCCGACGTGATGATCGCGGGCGGCGCCGAGGCGGCCATCACCCACCTCGGCGTGGGCGGCTTCTGCGCGATGATGGCGCTCTCGAAGCGCAACGACTCCACCGCGTCGCGCCCCTGGGACAAGGGCCGCGACGGCTTCGTCATCGGCGAGGGCGCGGTCACCCTCGTGCTCGAGTCGCTCACCCGCGCCAGGAAGCGCGGCGCCCGCATCTACGCCGAGCTCACGGGCTACGGCGCCTCCAGCGACGCGCACCACATCACCCAGCCCGCCCCCGAGGGCGAGGGCGCGGCCCGCGCGATGCGCCTCGCCCTGCGCGACGCCAAGCTCGATCCGAGCGCGGTCGGCTACATCAACGCGCACGGCACCTCCACGCCACAGGGCGACATCCAGGAGGCCCTCGCGATCCGCCACGTGTTCGGCGACCACGCGACGAGCGGCAAGCTCGCCATCTCGTCGACCAAGTCCACCATGGGCCACCTGCTCGGCAGCGCGGGCGCGGTCGAGGCGGCGATCGCCGCGATGACCATCTCGGAGGGCATCATCCCCCCCACCCTCCACCTCGACGACCCCGACCCGGCCGTCGCGGGGCTCGACCTCGTGCCGCACACCGCGCGCGAGCGTCGCGTCGATCACGTGCTTTCCAACTCGTTCGGCTTCGGCGGCACGAACGCCACGCTCGTCATCTCGCGGGTGTCCTGATGCGCATCGTCGTCGCGGCCGACCACGCCGGCTTCCGGTTGAAGGACGAGCTCGTCGCGCACCTGCGCGCGCGGCCACGCGATCGAAGACCTCGGCGTGCACGAGGGCACCTCGGTCGACTACCCCGACTTCGCGCACCAGGTCGCGAAGAAGCTCGAGGCCGGTGAGGCCGATCGCGGCCTCTTGGTCTGCGGCACGGGCGTCGGCATGGCGATGGCCGCCAACCGCCACCCGCGCATCCGCGCGGTCAACTGCAGCGACACGTTCACGGCGCGCAACGCCCGCGGGCACAACGACGCCAACGTGCTCACGCTGGGCGAACGCGTGGTCGGTGTGGGCCTCGCGACCGACATCCTCGACGTGTTCCTCGCGACCGCGTTCGAGGGTGGTCGGCACGAGCGACGGGTTGCCAAGATCGAGTGCTGAGGGAGGTAAGGGGGGGGGGGGTGCCGACTCCGCGTCACCTCCATGTGACCGGTTGGCGACGGTGCGGGCGCGCGTGTAGCCTCGCGGCATGCGACGGGGGTTGTCGTTCACGGTCGTCCTCATCACCACGTGCTCGCTGGTCGCGCTCGTCCCGGCGGGCTGCGGCGGGGCAACCCCGAGCCAGTGGCGCCGGTCGCGAGCGCCAGCGCGAGCGCGCCCAAGAAGCTCGACTGCGCGTTCGCGAAGAACCCCGAGTCGTGCTGGCGCGTGTTCACCACCAAGATCGTCTCGTGCCTGAGCGGCAAGGCGAGCGGCCCCGGCAAGCTCCAGAAGGACGACGCCACGATGTGCGTCCTGCCCGACGACCAGGCGGTGAAGTTCGGTCAGGCGTGCGACCCCGACGGCAAGTGCGAGGTGCGCGAGCTGTTCATGGGCAAGGGCGACAAGAAGTGCTTCGAGTTCAGCGTCTCGATCGACAAGCCACCGAGCGAAGAGGGCCGCGGCGCGGGCACGTTCGAGATCAAGGCCGCGCACGGCACGGTGCACTTCCAGTGGGACGAGAAGCAGAAGACCCTCACCTGCCCCGACGGCACCCAGTACTCGGGCACGGGCGCGTGGAAGGGCGAGCTCGCCGACTGCAACGACGAGGCGAGCGCCGCGGGCATCCCCGCCTACGCGCTGACCGTCTCGCCCATGGTGATGGACGGCAAGAAGAAGAAGCGCGCAGGGCGCGTGTCGTTCGAGCTCGCGTCGATGGACACGGTCTTCGACTGCGACAAGCTCTAGTTCTTGAGGGGGCTCGCGCCCCCTCGGGGTCGGCGGCCGCGCCGCCGACTTCGCCCCTGTCGGGGCTCGTCGCGTCGCAGACCGGCCTCCCACCCCGCGCGCCGCTGCGCGGCGAGACGGCGGACGCCTCGCGCGCCGCCGCGATCGACCCTCGCGTGGGACGACCCTCGGCGTCCGCCCGACGACGGGGGGCTACCAGGGGCGGCGCATGCGGTCGAAGGCGTCGTGCGTGCCCTGGATCTCCGTGCGTTGATCGAGGAGGACGTTGCCGACGTCCATCGGGAGCTTCATCTCGAGCGCAGACTCCCACTTGCGGAGCGCGAAGGCTTCGCCGCGCTCGCATTCGACGAGCATGCGCACAGGACGCCCCTTCACCACGGCGGCCACCGCGTCCATGAACGTGCGGTGCACCTTGCCGACCATCGTGCCGGTCATGTCGGACGGAGCGCCGAGGCGATCGAGCTGGTCGCGCAGTTGCTTGGCCATCGTCGCCCGCCGGCCGGCGTAGTCCTCGAACACGGCGCGCAGCCCCGAGTCGCCCTGGGTGTCGCGCGCGGCGTGGATGAAGCCCTGCTCGGCGTCGAGCGCGATCTGGAGCAACTCCGTCAGCACCGCGACGACGTTGCGCTGCTCGTGGGGGGTGAGGTCGGAGTAGGCGTCGACGAGGGTGGCCATGTCCGAGGTCCGAGCATGGCTCGTGCCGCGCGAACCCGCTGGACGCAGCGCGCGCGCTACGCGCCTCTGCGAAGGAGCCGCGCCACCCCGCACGTCTTGCGTCTCTCGGTTCGTGCCCGTTCAGTGCAGGGCGACCCGCGCGAGGGGCACCGGCGCGTCGCGGTAGCCGTCGTCGCCGTAGGCCTCGAGCACGGCGCCCTCTCCGTCGACGACAGGGAGCTGGTCGAGCGGCTCGTCGGGACGCGCGACGCGGAGGCGGAGCCCCTGGGTGCGCCCATGGGCGATCGTGTCGACGAAGCGCCGACGTGCCCGGCGGCGGCCCCGCGCGCGCGCGAAGACGCCGAGGCCGGCGAGGGCCATGAGGGCGAGGCCGAGGTCTCCGAAGCGGGTGGTGGGGCCGATCGCGCGCGTCAGGAGCGCGAAGAACGCCGCATAGCCCGCGAGCGCCCCGCCACAGGCCTCGTGGACCCGATCGACGTCGTCGAACGTGGGGCCGAGGCGCTTGCGCACCCAGGCGACGAACGGGGCGAAGGCGATGCCGTAGAGCACGCCGATGACCCCACCCACGAGGGCACCGAGGAGGCAGCCCGCGAGGAGGACCGCCACGAACGACCCGTGGCGCTCCCCCGCGAACAGGAGGATGACCGGGAGCTGGGCGTTGAGGGCGCCGAGCAGCGCGCCGAAGACGAGGGTCGCGGTGATGGCGCCGCCCCGGCTCTTCTGCCGCAGCGCGAGCCGCCCCAGCCACATCGCGAGGAAGGTGCTGGTGATGGCGACCAGGAGCCGCATGCCCACCCCATCGACGGGCCGGGGGAAGAATCCGAGCAGGCACGCCACGGCCGCGACCACGGCCAGCGTGAGCGACACCGCCCGCTCGGGCCTGGTCAGGGGCTCGGCGAGCTGGGCGCGAAGCGTGGAGGGCAGCGAGCGCACGTCCCCGATCGACGCACGAACAGAAGTGGACATTCCGTGTTCCCTTTGTTTGCCCTACGTGCCGCCGCTCCGGCGCCTTCGGCCCCTGCGCGACGTCACTTTCGGGCTGCACGGGTTCCTTGGTTTGCCCTACGTGCCGCCGCTCCGGCGCCTTCGGCCCCTGCGCGACGTCACTTTCGGGCTGCACGGGTGCGGCGGCGGGCTCCGAGGAGGAACAGCGCAGCCAAGGAGAACGTAGGGGCGGCCGTCGCGTTCGGCGAGGTGGCGCATCCGCCACACCCCTCGGGCTGGCGCGCCACGGTGGGCGCCGCGAGACGCGCAGGGAGCGGGGGCGCCCACGGCGGGGGCGGCGGGGCGTTGCGCTTCTTCTCCTCGACGAGGAAGACCTCGCTCGCCTCGTTCACCTTGCCGGCGGGGAACACGTCGGTGAGCACGGTCGGACACGGCACGGCGCCGGTCTTGGCCCCCTTCGCGCCCGGAGGGAACGGGACGTGCTCACACACGCCGGACCCCTTCCGCTCGATGGAGGCTCCGAGCGCCTGCCCGAGCAGCTCCGGAGGACACGAGGCGACCAGCGCGCCGCCCGAGGGGAAGAGCACGAAGCACGCCGTCGGGTGCAGCCGCACGATGGTCGCGGCCTCGCTGCGCGTCGGCGCCTGGATCGGTGGATCCGAGAACGGTGCCTTCGGCGGCGGCGGATTCGCCGCGGCGTGGCGGGCGGTCGCCGTCACGGTGACCACGACGAGCGCACCCCGCAGCGTGCCGCGCTTCGCCCCGCTCGCTCCGTTCACTTCTTCTCGGCGAGGATCAGGATGCGGGGCGAATCGGCGCCGAAGAACACGCCGGGGGTCGAGGTGTCGCCGCTCGCCTCGACCACCCGGAAGCCGTGGTCGTGGAGCAGCTTGCCGAGCTCGTGCAGCGCGTAGAGGCGGATCGTGTACTCGAGCTCGCGCTGGCGCCCGTCCTCCATCATCAGCGTGCGCTTCACCTGGAGGCGGCTCGTGATCGAGTTGAGCTGCACCTCGTCCATGCACACGCAACCGTCCCCCTCGAACCACACCATCGAAGGCAGGCGACAGGCGAGGAAGTCGCGGTTCGACATGTCGAGCAGGAACCGCCCGCCCGGGCGCAGGGCGCGGTGGATCTTGGCGACCACCTCGGCGTTCTTCGCGTCGTCGAAGTAGCCGAAGGTCATGCCCCAGCAGTACACGCCGTCGAACGCTGCCTCGAAGGTCAGCTCGCGCATGTCCCCCTGGAGGAAGTTGATGCGCTGCTGCTTCTCGGCGGCCTCGTCGGCGGCGCGCGCGAGCATGGCGAGCGAGAGATCGACGCCGATGACCTCGTAGCCGCGACCGGCGAGCGCGACCGCCTGTTCGCCCGAGCCACAGCCGAGATCGAGGATGGTCGCGCCCTTCTCGCAGCCGAGCGCGTCCTCGATGAAGCGAGCCTCACGCTCCAGATACGTGGTGCGCATGCGCGGCATGGTGCGCACGAAGTCGTCGTTGAAGAGCTCCTCGAACCACTGCCGCTTCTTGCGCTTCTGCTCGGGCGCCTCGGGCGTGGTCATCACCGGCGCCGAGGGCGCAGGAGAGGCCGCTGCGGCCGCGGGCTGCGTGGCCGCCGCCGTTCCAGGCTGGGTGACGGGCTGCGTGGTGGCGGGCGGCGGCAGCGGGGACGCGAGGGGGGCGGCCTGGGCGGGCCCTGCGCTGCTCGCTGCGGCGGCCGTGACGATCTTCGGGAGGTCTTCGCTCGCCGCCTGGGCGGGGAGCGTCGTGCCGACCGCGGGCGCGGGCTCGCTCTGCGCCTTCTTGCGCGGGAGCGGCGGCTTCTTGGCCTGGACCTCCTCGACCACCTGATCGTCGAGCGACTCCTCGGAGGGCCCGTCCGGGGCGGCGATGGGCTCGTCGAGGACGACCGGGACGTCGATGCTCGCGTCGAAGTCGCTCGTGTCGAGCATCGCGAGGGCCTCACGCACCGTGGCGTCGAGGTTCGGCACCGTGATGGTCGAGGGCTTGGCCGCGCGCGGGTCGCGCATCGGCGCTGGAGAGGCCGGTGGGGTGGGCGGCATCTCGGTCACGGGAGAGAGAGCGTCGCTCACCACCGGCGCGACAGGCGCGACACCCGGCATCAGCGGCGTGGGCTCGGGCTCCATCCGCGGCGCGACGCGGTGGGTCCCCGAGGTGTGATCCGCGCCATCGGGGCCGAGCACCGCGAAGGTCTCCGCCGGCGGCGCGAGGAACTGTGGCGGGTTGCTGCGCGCGGCGGGAGGACCGGACGCGGGACCGCCGATCGAGATGATGCGCTGCTGCATCACGACGATGGGCGCGACGGGCACGGTGACCGCCGTGAGCGAGTCGCCCATCGGAGGCGCGCCCGGGGCCTCGGCGACGAAGGAGGCGCGATCGAGCAGCGCCTCGGGCGGTGGCTGCGACGCCGGACGGTCCGGGGGGCTGCTCGCCGTGGGCAGCGTCACCCCCACGCTGGCGCCAACAGCGGCGGCCGGAATCGCGTCGGTCGGCGCCATGCCGAGGGGTGTGTGCAGCGCCGCGGTCAGCTCGTCGAAGTTCGGCGGCGGGGGGATCGCGAGCCCACCGATCGTGGGCGCGGTGAAGGAAGGGGCGGCGAGCGCCTCGACCGCCTTCGCGGTGACGGACTCGGCGGGGGTCGCTGCGGCGACCAGCGCGGGCGCGGGCACCGACGCGCGCGTGGGCTTCGGCGCCTCGGATTGCGCGGCGGGCGCCGAGTGGGCGTGCGAAGCCCCCATCGACGGTGGCACCGAGCGGCGCGGCGCCTTCGGGGCGGAGCCGGGCACTGCGTCGTCGGGCACCCGGATGGCTGCGCGACGGCGACGACCGCGACCGCCGAGGAGCTCGGCGGCCGAGGGGCGCGCCTCTCCAGGATCGGACGTGCGGTCGCCCGGATCGGAGGGGCGCTCGCCGTCGAGACGCGACATCAGGCTGTCCACGTCCGGCGGCTCGGACGTGGGCTTGCGCACCGGATCGCTCATGAGCGCGCGCCTCCCGTCTGCAGGTCGCGGGCGCGGCCGAGGCTCTGCCCGTAGCGAATCGTCTCCGGATCGCGCGAGAAGCCGGCGAAGCGGTCGGGCGGCACGAGGAGCACCACCGTGGAGCCGAGGTGGAACGCGCCGAGCTCGTCGCCGCGTTCGAGGGAGATGCCTGGCGAGAGCACGTGCTCGCCGGCGACGTCGGCCTGGTCGATGCCGACGACGGTCATGCGACCGACGATCATCGCGCCGACCAGCACCACCGCGACGCGCCCCCAGACGGGCGATTCGACCTCGACGACCACGCGGCGGTTCTTCACGAACAGGCGCGGCACGTGCTGCTCGCCGACCTCGTTGACCGGCCAACGGTCACCGTCGATCGCGCGGACGCGGCGGATCGTGCCCGAGACCGGGGAGTGGACGCGGTGGTAGTCGCGCGGAGAGAGGTAGACGACGGCGAAGCCACCGCCGGTGAGATCGCGCGCGAGGTCACGGTCGCCCACGAGCTCGTCGACCGTGTAGGGGCGGCCCTTCACCATCAGCGAGCCGCGGCCGTCGCTGCGACCGAGATCGACGAGGCGACCGTCGGCGGGCGAGACCATCACGGCGTCGTCGCCCTCGATCGGGCGCAGCCCCGGGCGCAGACGCCGCGTGAAGAAGGCGTCGAACGACGAGTAGGGCTGGTCGGAAGGCGCCGCCTCGTCCCAGTCCACGTCGTACGCGCGGCCGTACGCCGAGAGGATGGGCTGCAGCACCGGCGCAGGCACGCGTGCCTCGCAGAGCGCGCCCATGGCACGGCTGATGGCGTTGCGGGGGAGGGCCCCGAGAATCTTCGCGGCCGCGTACGTGACGACGCTCATTCGGGCCCTTTGGAGGAAGGTTACGGGGCGCGGACGAGCAGGGTCAATCTTTGGGCGCTTCGGACTTTGCCGCAGTGCACAACGCCTGGGCGACCGCGCGGCCGATCGAGGGGAACTCGGTGGGTTCGGGGGCCACGTCCGACCACCCGCAGGCGGCCTCGACCGAGAGCGGGGCGTGCGCGATGGCCTCGAGGTAGGCCTGGACCGTCTCCTTGCCCGTGACGCCGATCGCGCGCAGCGCGTCACCACGCAGGGCCCAGAAGAGGCCCGAATCGCCCATGACCTTGAACGGATCGAGCAGGGCCTTGGCGCCGGTCGGGTCGCCCCCGAGCAGCCGGCCACGGGCGACCCACGCCATGATCCACGGGTCCTTGGTCTCGCCCGCCAGGGGCTCGAGCTCCTTGCGGGCGGCGGCCAGGTGCTTCCGAGCGAGCAACAGCTCCCCGAGACGCACCGCGTTACGCGCGGGACGGGGGTCCTTGCGCTTGGCCTTCGGGTCCGGGTAGGCGCCGTCGGGCAGCGCCTTCTTGCCCATCACCCACGGGCGCCAGATGCCGTCCCACGCCTTGAGGTCCTTGCCCGTGACCTCGACGAGGGCGGCGTCGACGTCTTTCGCGGTGGCGAGCGCCTTCACGAGCCGGGGCAGAACGGTAGGGTCGCTCGGCGCGGTGGGCGTCTCGCCAGCGCGGTCCCCCGCGAGGAACCGGACGAAGCTCGTGACCTCCGCGTAGACCACTGCTGCCTGCTGCGCGCTCGGCAGCATGGCGACCGACGGCCCGATCCCGTCGAGTGGGCGCCCGAGCCCGGCCTCGAGGCCCTTGGCCGCGAACACGTCGGGCGAGCTCACGCCGTCGATCGGGGTGGCCTCGCGCCACCGCGCCTCTTCGCGCTTGGCCACGCCCTCCTGCAGCCACAGCGGCGCGCGGTCGAGCGTCCCCCGCGAGAGCGCGAGGTGGGTGAGCTCGTGCGCGAGCGTGTCGCGGAAGCCGTAGCCATAGGGGATCGCGCGCGGCGAGAGCATGATGACCCGCCCGTACTTGGCGATGCCCACCGTGCCCGTGGTGCGCGCCGCGTCGTACGGCAGGCCGGTCATCACCGAGAGGGTGGCCTGATCGCGCACGAGGTTCACGCGCACCGGCCGCGGCATCTTCACGCCGAGGTCCTTCTCGAGCACGGCGAGCTGCTTGTGGATCGTCTCGCCGATCAGCGGCACGAGCGCGAGGTCGGCGTCGTCCTGCAGCCGCACGCGCACGCCGAAGGTGACGTCGTTCACGACGAGCGTGCCGCCGCTCCCCCGCGCGCACCCGGCGGCGATCGGCTTGAGGTCCTTGGTGGCCTTGAGCTTCTCGACGCCCGCCTTCTCGAGCTCGGTGACCGCCGTGTCGCAGTCGTCCTCGTAGAGGGCGAGGCGGGCGAGCTGCAGCGCGACCTCCGGGTCCTTGGCGTCGAGCTTCGAGAGGAGCGTGCGCGCGCGGTCGACGTCGAGCGCGGTGATCGCGTCGGTGGCCTCGTCGAGGGTGAGGAGCGCGGCGTGGGCGCGCGGCCCGGCGAGGAGGCCGGTCGCGACGGCGACGAGGGAGAGCAGGCGGCGGGCGTTCACTGGACCAGGCCCTCCGCGTAGCGCTTGACCGCGTCCTTGAGCCGCGGGCTCGTGGCGCCGCTGCCGAGCCCGGTCAGCGCGCGCTTGCGGAACGCCTCGGGGCCCTTGAAGTCCTTGCCGCTGTCGATGGGGACCTTCTCGTCGGGGTTGAACGCGCCCTGCTTGCCGTCGCCGCCCTTGCCGTCGTCCTCGTGGGCCTCGCCCTTGGACTTGTCGCGGGCCTTCTCGAGCAGGCGCTGGGCCTCCTTCTGGGCCTCGAGCGCCTTGTCGGCCTCGCCCTCGGCGAGCCGCTCCGCCGCGTCCTTCATCTTCTGCTGCGCCTTCTCGAGGAGCGACTTCACGTCCTCGGGCAGCGGGCTCTTCTTCTCGGCCTCGTCGCCGAGCTGACCGGTCTTCTCGGCCAGGCCCTTCTCGCGCGGCGCCACGCCCTTCACGCCGTCCTTGGCCTTCTCGGCGGCCTTCTTGCGCAGCTCGGCGAGGAGCTTCTCGACCCAGGCCAGCTGCTGCTTGACCTCGTCGTCGACGTCGTCGAGCCGCTGCTCGGAGCCGGGCTTCATCCACGCCTTGTCGCGCGCCTCGTCGACGGCCTTGCGCCCCGAGACGCCGCGCTCCTTGGCGTCGCCGAGCTGCAGCTTCTCGAGGGCCTCGGCCATGGCCTCGACCTTCTCGCGCACCGAGGCCTCCGCCGAGGTGATGTCCTTCTTGAGGCCGCCGGCCTTGGGCAGGGTGGCGACCACCTCGCGCAGCGCCTTCGCGCGCTTCTTGGCCTCCTCGAGCAGGCCCTCGATCTGCTTCGGGTCCTCGGCGGCGCGCAGCAAGTCTTCGACCTTGCCGATCGACTCGCCGTGCTCCTTGACGATCTCCTCGAGCTGCTTCTGCTGGTCGCCCGCCTGCTTCTCAC
>JADJMO010000054.1 GCA_016709545.1 Myxococcales bacterium | reverse complement strand
GACCGCTCCGATCGCCGGGCGGCAGGTCGCCGACGAGGGGCAGAGTGCGCGCGTTGACGTAGTAGCCGTGCGGCCACGCGAGGTGCGCACCGAAGGCGATGGCTCCATAGGCGGTGGGGCCCGAGAGGAATCCCGAGTCACCCTGCTCTTCGCGATGCGCTCTTTCGGCGATCGGAGCCGCGGAGCGCGAGCATCTTTGCTCGCGCGGCGATCCCAGCCCCTCACCATCGGCGAAGAACTCCTGCTCGTCGTGGAGGAGGGGGTAACTGAGCTGTTTGCTCCGGCGAGCTCGAGAGGCACCTTGGCGACCTCCGGCGCCGCCGCGTGGGTGACCCGGAAGAACGCATCATCGGGGAGCCTTGGGCTCCTTGTTCTCGCGGCGCTCATTGTCCAGTCGGAGTGTCTCCGCAACAGCGCCGTGGTGACCGGTCTGCCTGGGGCTTGCAGACGAATCGGTCACCGCCTGGTTCATCCCGGCTTCAGACGACGAGCGTCTTCACGACGTTGCTCGCGGAGCGGGTGACCACCAGGTCCGCTTTGTCCGTGGGCTCCTCGGCGAGGCCGATGGCGTCGTGCAGCGCGAGCACCTGGGTGGTCACGCAGCTCTCGTCGGCGCCCTCGCAGGCGTCGGACGCCAGCGCCCTGAGACCATCGTAGAGGCCGATGTAGTAGTCGATCTGGCGGAACGGGCGTGCGGGAAGGCCCCGAACCAGGCGAAGTGCTCGCCCATGATGGGAACCAGACGAGAGACCGGCGCGATGGTGGACGCGGTCTGGGTCCGGGCGGTCGTCTGGAACTCGTACTTGCGCGCCACGCTGACGAAGGTCCCGAGCAGCTGGACCAGCATCGGCAGACCGTCCTGGTGCTCACCTTGTGGACGTCGCCGATTCGCCGGAGGCGCTCTGGATCGACGAACAGGAACTTCGTCGCTGGCGGGCTGGCGCTGGTGGCGCTGGGTCGACCGCGCCGGGCGGTGGCGCCTGTGCTGTCGTGGTCTGAGCGCGGGCAGCGAGCCTCGATGGCGAGTCCGACGGGCACGTTGTCGTAGAGCCCGCCGTCGAACGAGCGCTCGTCCGTGCACTTCTTCCCGGTTCCGTCGCAGAGCGTGAGCTTCTTCAGTCCGAACGCCACCGGAAAGGCGCTCGCTGCCTCCATGGCCCCGAACAGCGTTGGTGCCGGGAGCGGCGTCCCTTCGGCCGCCAGCCACGCGACATATCCGACTGCGCCGCTCGCCTGAGGGGGCGCGGCTTGCTCGATGACCAGTCCGCCGGCCTGGTTGCCCTTGGCGCGCAGGAGGACCGCGAGGCGCTGCGTCGGGATCTCGAGCCCACTCTGGGTGATCGTCTTCGCGTCGACGCTGGTGAGGGTGATGCCGAGCTCGAGGCTGCAGGCCGAATCGTAGGCACCCGTCTTCTCCAGGTCCTTCTTGAGCAACCCCTCCACCACGCCGAGCCCCTGCCGCGTCAGGAGGCCATCATCGCTGCGGTAGGCGCTCGACCCTCACAGTCGAGGAATGGCTGCTCCTCCACCGGGAATCGCTCCTGAACTGGGCGCACGTGAGGCGACCAGGGAAGAGTTGCTGCCATCCGACCTTCGCCCAGCTCCGGTGCAACACGTTGTGGGCCACGGTTCCACGGACTTGCCGCAGAGGTCGCGGCAGTCAGGCTGGTATTGATCGCGCCTGCGGAAGCGCCGGTGACCGAGCGCAGCCGCGGAAGGAAGGCCCGCAGTGACGTGCCTTGCGGCCTGTCTGCATAGGCGCGCATGCCTGCGACGAGCGCCCAGTTCACCCCCGCCTCGTAGGCGCCGACGCTGATCCCGCTGATGGTCAGGCCAGTAGTGCGCGCGCGAACGGGCTCGTTTTCAGCCGCGATCGCCGAGGGCGCCACACACGAGCGGCTCGGCCCCCGCGGCCGTCGACGGAGCTCGTCGCAGCGTGCAACCCGCCACGAGGAAGGACCCGACGAGCAGAGGGCCGAGCAGGTGTCGACACGCGATTCATCCGAACCTCCAGTTGTGCACTGGTCAGCCTTCTACCACCAGCCGGCATGATGTCGCGACAATCAATGACGCTTGACGGCGACTCACCAGACCTTGTTCCTCCGCAACATGGATGGAGCCCAGCTATGTCCTGCCGCCCATCAGACAGCCGTCAGACAGCCAATGCCCCGCCAATCCCGACGAGACCGGACGCGCAGCGGCGGCGAGCGAACGTTCATCATGCCGGGCGCGAACAGGAAGACGCCCCAGCACGAGCTGCGCCTCCGGCGGACGGATGTGCGCGGGCTGGCCTGCTTGCGCTGAGCCAGGCGTGCCCTGAGGACTGACGCAACGACCATCGTCACGGTCTTCGCTGCGCCGAGGCGATGCGAGGCACTTTCGCGACGCGTTCGAAGGAGTACCCTTCGCGGCCGGGGGGAAGGTCATGGCATCGAAGCCGCGCCTGCTGCTGGTCGACGACGACGTACGACTGCGACGTGCCGCCAACCGCGGCCTGTCCGGGTTCTTCGAGGTCACCGAGGCGGCCATGCGTCCGCGAGGCGCTGGAAGTGCATCGAGGCAAGCGAGACGTTCGACGTCTTGCTCACCGACCTCGAGATGCCCGGCGGCGACGCCAATCGATCTGCTGGCCGAGCTCGCGACGCGCAACCTGCCACTCCTCCACCGGTCGATGGTCTGGAGTGGCTTCGAGCCGAAGAGCCCGAGCTGGTCTTCTACGCGAGCCACGGCATCCCGATCCTGTCGAAGAGCCTGCCGACGGCGGAGATCGCCCGCCTGCTCCTGGCGCGCGCGAACGTCACCATCCACACGGTGCCGCGATGACGGCCTACACGGACGAGGCCGCGAAGGCGGCGCACTGCTGGTTCGCCGTCGACCGCGCTCCACTGAAGCCCTCGTCACCGAGGCCGTCGGCCAGTGTCGTCCGCCGACGAGCCCCAGGTGGTCGACGAGCCGCTGGCGCGCCTGCCTTGGCCTTTCTTCGCCCTCCTCGGTGCCGGCTTCTTGGCTGCTGAGCGACCGGGCTCGATCGCTCCGTCCAGGCGCACGTCGCACGCTCCGGTTCGAGCGACCTGGCGTCCCGCGAGGTAGCGCCGGCACGGGCACCGATGCGCTCCAGCACGGTTTTGGCCATCTGCCGCACGCGAATCATCGCGTGGTCCCCTGCGCCCGGTGATCGCGATGATTTGTCCCCAGTGGCTCGCTGGTGACACACGCGCCTCGGATCCGTACACTCGCGGAGAGGGGGGGCATATGTCGACCACGCTGCTCGGCAAGTACGAGATCGAACGGGAGCTGGGGGCGGGCGGCATGGGCTACGTGGTCCTCGCCCGCCACCGGAGCTGGACGAGCGGGTGGCGATCAAGTTCTTGCTGCCCGCCTACGCCAACCACCAGGAGCTCGTGGCGCGCTTCCTCCGGGAGGCGAGAGCCGCGGTCAAGATCAAGAGCGAACACGTCGGTCGCGTGCTCGACGTCGGCCGCGCCGAGGACGGCTCACCCTACATGGTGATGGAGTTCCTCGAAGGTGAGGACCTTCGGCACCCGAGCAGCGCGGACCCATGCCGATCCCCGAGGCCGTGGAATACCTGCCCAGGCCTGCGAGGCGTCGCAGAGGCGCACGCGCTCGGCATCATCCACCGCGACCCTGCCGGCGAACATGTTCCTCACGCATCGCGTCGACGACACGCCGGTGGAAGGTGCTGACTTCGATCCCCGAAGCTGGGGCTCGAACACCAGCGGGCTCACCCAGACGCAAGGGCTGCTGGGCTCGCCGCTGTACATGTCGCCCGAGCAATACCGGTCGCCGAAGGACGTCGACGTCCGCCGACATCTACGCGCTTCGGGGTTGTGCCTACGAGCTCATCTCGCGCCAATGGCCAGTGCTCGGCGAGACCGCCGAGAACCACATGTACAAGGTGCTGCACGAACCGGCGGCGCCCATCACGGCGGTACGACCCGACGTGTCCCCTGGCCTCGCGGGCGGTGATCCATCGGGCGCTGGAGAAAGACCGGAACGCCCGCTTCCAGAACATCGCCGAGCTGGCCGAGGCGCGCGCCCTATGCGCCGTCCACCGCGCAGATCTCGGTGAAGCGCATCGCGGCGTCGCTGAAGCAACCGCGCCTCGCCACCGGGCCAGTCAAGTCCTTCCCGGAGACGGTGATCGGGCTGCCGGAGACGGTGATCGGGCAGGCCCCTGAGGCCTTCGAGTTCCCGAGCCTGGAGCCCGCGCCCCTCGGGAAGACGACGTCCGGCGGCGGCTGGAAGCAGGAGACCAACAACCCGGCGGCAGCGACCACGGCTGCACCGAGGCGCAACGCACTGGTCGTGCCGGCCCTCGCGCTCGTGGCGCTGCTCGGGGTCGGTGGGGTGGCGTTCGCGCTCAAGGGCCCGTCGACACCAGCCGCACCAGCCGCCGCCAAGACCACGACCCCAGAAAAGCCAGCGGAGAAGACCGGTGACGAACACGGCGCTCGCGCACCGACGGCACCGAGAAGCCACCGAGCCCGAGCCTGCGCCGGCCGAGAGCAAGAGTGCCCTGAGCGCCTCGACGATTGCATCGGCCCCCACGCCTCCGCCGCCAAAGGTGAATCCGAAAGTGAAGTCGAGCGCGTCAACGTCGGCATCGGTGCTCGCGCCTCCACCGCCACCACCGCCGCCTGTCGCCACGGCCAACTGCAGTCCGCCCTTTGTCATCGACGAGAAGGGCCACAAGGTCCCGAAACCGGAGTGCCTGTAATGCGCGGAACCGTACTGACGCTGACCACCCTCCTGCTCATGTCGACGACGGCTCTCGCTGACGACAAGAAGATCTGCAGCAACGCCTACGAGAAGGCCCAGGACCTACGCGACAAGTCCTCGCTGCTGGCCGCCCGCGAGCTGAAGATCTGCGCCAAGGCACCCTGCACGGGCTTCCTCCTCAAGGACTGCATCACATGGCTCGAGGAGGTACAGAAGAAGATCCCCACGGTGGTGCTGGCCGCGGTGAGCGCGAAGGGCGACTCGATCACGGACGTGAGCGTGCGCGTCGGCGACAAGACGCTGACCGGCTGGCGCTGGCGTCCTGTCGCTGGCGATCGGCCTGCCACTGTTCTTCACCGCGAGCTCGCGCGCAGTCGGCTCCTCGGCTGCTCGCCCCTCTGCAAGACACAGGCAGACGACGACGAGTACGTGCGGACGGGGAACCGGGCACGGCTCGGTCTCGACCGACGATCGGAGGTGCGGTGCTGGCGGTAGGCGGCGTGGTGCTCCGTGCTGGTGAGCGGGCCGAGCAAGATCACGGAGACAGCGCAATTGCGAGTGGGCCAGGTGGATCCCCGCTCGGCGCGAGGTTCTAGCGATTCTTCGAGATGGTGGCGGTCGGGGGCGTGACAACGCCTCTGCCAGGAGGTCGAGAATGCGTGCGAAGCTGATGATGTGCCTGCTGCTGGCGGACCCAGGCTGCCAAGACTCAGCTGGTGTGGTGGATGGTGGCGACGGGACCGAGACGGGCACTCCACTCGACACGGGTGGCAGCGACGCGTCGGACACGGGCGACCCAATGGCCGACACAAGCACGCCTGTCGAGACCGGGGGATCAGAGACCGGTCCTGCTGAGACGGGGCTGGCAGATGCGCCGGCAGATGCGCCAGCGGATGCGCCGGCAGATGCGCCGGCCGATGCGCCGGCCGATGCGCCGGCAGATACGCCGGCAGATGCGCCGGCAGATGCGCCGGCAGATACGCCGGCAGATGCGCCTGCATGCGGTCAACTCAATCAAGCGTGTTGCGGCGGCACATGTGCGAGCTCGAAAAATCTAGTATGTGGATCGACGTCAACGAAGTGCGAATGCGATATCGGGTTTGCGCATTGCAGCTCCAGCCCCAGCGATGGTTGCGAAGCAAACATCCTGGGCGACAGCAAGAACTGCGGAAAGCTGCGGACACGACTGTGGCGGAGGCGCATGCGTTGGTGGCAAATGCCAGTTTTCGACAATCATCGCGGGTCGACAGTCGAAGACGCACGGGCCATTCTTGGCTCCATCGCGATTTTCGGCCAGAACGTTCACGGTGGCTACATCTATTGGTTCTCACGCAATCCTGCCAGCGCTGAAATCCAACTGACTCGCTGGAAGACCGACGGAACCGGACAAGCAGTATCTATGGACAGCATCGGGGGCGAAACCTCTCCAGCCTGCCCATGGTGGCCGGAAGCGGTATTTTGGTATAGCGGTGTAGCCAAGAACACCATTCGACGCCCCCCCGCTGGCGGTGCCGTCAACGACGTATACACAACGAGTGGCAATCTGAACTCGTTTCAAGTCGCCGGAGGCGCAGGCTCAGCGGGCGATGTCGTGTTCTATGAGTATGGCCCGGCGGTTCGACTCGAATCTCGACCACAAGCCTTGCCAGCGCCACTCTCTACCCCTTCAATGGCACCACAGAATTCGGTGGATACCTTTCCGCAGACAGTTCGCGCGTGTTCGGCATGCCTGGCGGAACCGGCCCCATTCGAATCGGAAACTTTGCTGGCGGCCCACTGTCTACCCTAGCTGCATACAACACCATCATGGGACCACCCAGTTGTACTGAGTGCTCGGTAAGTATGGTTTCTGATGGCTCGAACCTGTTTGTTTCGGCGATTGCTGATGACCTCGAATCCGACGGGAAGATCATCAAGTGTGGGTTGGTCGCTCGGCTCTTGTACGACGTTTCTCACCAAAGCCGAGATTGAAGACCCGCAGGCGATGATTGTTGATGGGCCCTACATTGTGTTCATGACCCCGTTTGGGCTTTACAGGACACTGAAGGCGGGCGGAACTGTCGAAAAGCTGGCCGCATCTACGCGCACGTACTCTTTCGGAACTTCGAGTCCTTATGGTAACTCCGCCTACCTTGCTGCCGATGATAAGTTCTATTATTCGCTGAAGAACGGTGTCGGTTCCGGTCCGCTCGAGTGGGTGCGGTTGAGAAAACCGGAATAGCGTCAAGCGAGCCGCGGCTGCGCGGTAGCCATTTGGTTGGGTTCAGCACGACGGTGAGGCCGCAGAACTCGACGGTGAAGCGCCCGGTCTGCGGCCCCGCGGTGCACTGGATGCGGCTCGTTTCTGCGCTGCATGGAGCGAGCGCTCGCCTTCTTCGGCGGCAGCGCTCACACCGACGTCTTCGACAACATGAAGATGGTCGTCCTCGGCCGCGACCGGCGTGCCGCGCTTCCATCCGACCTTCGTCGAATACGCTCGGGTGCGTGGTTCGCCATCACCGTCTGCACGCCGCGCAAGTTCTATCAGGAGGCTCGGTCGAGCGGGGCATCGGGTTCCGTCTGCACCGCTTTCTCCCGGGCCGCCGCTTCCCACCTTGCTCGATCTGAATCGACAGGCCGCCGAGTGGAGGGACTCCTTCGCCAACGCCCGCGTTCACGAGGTCACCGGCAAGGTCCCCGAGCTCGTGTTCAAGCACGAAGAGCGGTCTGTCCTCAGGCCCATCACGGAGCTCCCCTTCGACACCGACGACGTGGACACCGATACCGTGACCAAGTCGTTCCGCGTGCGCTTCGACCGTAACACCTGGCGAGCGCACTCCTGCTCCTCGCCCTCCGCATCGTCGCGTCCGAGCGGGCTTCCACCGTCTACCTGTTCCTCTGCGTGGGCGCCGTGGGCGCGTTCGCGCTGGCGAAGTTCGGCTTCCACGCGGCCTGGCCGGACGCGATGTTCGACGCGTTCAGCCGCGCGCCCTGAGCGCTGTCAGCCCGCCCGCGCGGCGCTCGTCCCCTGTGCATGAACCCACGGAGGCGCCATGTCTGACCTGACCATCCCGCCGGGCATCACCACCCTCGCCCTCCTCGTCATGGACGAGTCGGGCTCCATGGAGCGGTTCGGCGCCGCTCCGATCCAGGCGATCGAGCGGCTGCTGGCCGAGCAGCGCGCGTCACCGTTCGCGGCCACCACCGCGGTCGGCGTGATGACCTTCGCCGAGACGCTGCGCGTCCGCATCCCCATCGTCGGCGTGCGCGCGACCTCCGATCTGCCGCACTACGAGCCCGACGGCCGCACGAAGCTGTTCGCGTGCCTGCGCGATCTGATCGCGCCGCTCCGCGGGCTGGCGCTGCCGAGGGAGGTCATCGTGGCGACCTTCACCGACGGGGAGGACAACCGCTCGAGCGGCGAGAGCCTCCTCGAGCTCCGCCGCCACGCGGCCGAGGCGCGCGCTGACGGCTGGACCTTCCTCACCTTCGGCTTCGGCGTGAACGCCGCCGAGCTCGCGCGGACCATGGGGTTCCCGGACGATCCGGCCCACGCCCGGACGATGGGCGAGCGCGGCGTCCGTCCATCGGTCTGTCGAGTACGCGTCGCGCATCACCTCGATGAGGGCCTCTCATGCACCCCGCTGACCGCCTCGAGACCGACGCGCGCGAGGCGTTCTCGCGGCTCGCGCGCCACGCCGCCGATCCCCACCTGCCGGCGGACGCGCGCACCCACGCCGCGAGGGCCGCCGCCGGCGCCCTCGGCGCGCCTCGGGCCCGACGAGCGGGTGTTCGGCGAGGCCCTCGGCACGCTCGAGCGTCTCCTCGATCTCCCGGTCGCCCTGGGACACCTGCTGCGCGAGGTCGCCGATCGAGCGCCCGCCGAGCCGGCTGGCCGCGCCGCTCCTGCGTCTCGCGAAGCGTGCCTTCGCCGAGGAGCGCGACGAGAGTCATCGCTGCTTGCTGGGCGGGCTGCTCGCCTTCCAGGAGATCGCGCTCGACCTCCCCGACGCCTGGGGCGAACGGATCGCGGCGCGCGGACTCGGCCTGCGCGATCGCGACCTCGTGACGCGCTGGATCCTGCGCAAGGGAGCCACCGCGGCGTGGGTCCGCGCCCTCCCCTCGACCGCGCCCGCCCTCGCCCCCGTCCTGCCCGTCGCGCTGGTGATCCTCGCGCACTACGAGGAGCCCACGCCTGCCGGGTGGCTGCTCCTCGCGCGCAGGTTCGCCGCGCCCGACGACGGGCTGCCGCTCCGGGCGGCCACGTTCGGCGAGCGGCACGCCATCGCCTGCGCGACCCTCGATCACGCGCTGCACCGCGCGCCGAGTGCGCAGGTCGAGCTCACGCTCGCGCGATGGCTCGTCGAGCTGTCCGACCCGCGCACCCGCACGGAGGAGTGATGGGAGAGATCTTCACCATCGGTCGGTGCCGGGGCTGCGACCGCATGCGGCGACTCGACGAGGGCGTGTGCGTCGCGTGCCTCGAGGACCGCGGCGCGGCCGACGCTGGGCAGAGATGTCGCACCGGTGCCGCACGGATCGCGCGTTCGCGCGCGGGGTCTTCGAACGGATCGAGACCGGAGCGGGCGCGCGCTGTTCGCCCTGATGTACGGCGATCCGCACGCGCCCGCCCCGGACTGATTCAGGCCCCGCGGCGCGGGCCATCAGGCGCCGCGGGCCCGATCTTCGTCGCGCTCGGCCAGCCGCTGCACGAGCTTGCTGCCCCGGGCCTTCCACTGCCACACCGTCTGGCTGCTCCCGCGGCGGCCGTAGCGTTCGGGGATCTCGGCCTGGACCTGCTCGGTGCTCGCCTCGCGTACCTGCACCGCGAACCACGCCAGCACCTGGTGTCCTCGGCGCTCGCCCTCCTGCTCTGCGCGCTCCTCGTAGAGCCGGGCGGCCTCCTCGATGGCCCTGGCGAAGCGGCGCGCGTCGAGGTCTCGTTCGGGCTCGGGGTTCGTCGCGGTCAGGGCCTCCAGGTGCGGTTGGTCGTCGTCGAGGGACTGTCGGCTCCGGAACTGTCGGGTCTCTCTCCGGCGGAAGTGATCGAGGGCGGTGTTCTTGCAGACGGTGGAGAGCCAGGCGCGCGGGAGTGTCGAGGAGGGCGCCGCTCGTGAGGGCCCGGTGCAGCTTGAGGAGCACTTCCTGGGAGAGGTCGGGGCGGTCTTCCCGGGGGACGCGGAGACGGTGGAGCGTGCGGTCGATCTCGGGCTGCGCGTGTCGGGCCACTTCGGCGAATCGTGCGGCTGTCGGGGGCGTCTCCTGCAGGGCTCGGGTCAGGCTGTCGAGGGGCGGCGGAAGGGCGGATGGTCGCGGGGGCGTCTTCATGGGCCCCGATACGCGGCGACGTGCCCGACCTACGGCTGGCGGCCCGGCTTGAGCTCATTCAGTGACCAGATCCGGTAGGATCGAACGTCCATGGACCACGGCGCCGGACGAAGAGTGGACGTCCGACCGCGGGGCGCGCTGACCTTCGCGGAGGTGCGGGCCCTCCCGCGGCTCGCTCGTGTCGGGACCTCGACGCTCCGCGGCTGGCTCGCCGGGAAGGCCCTCGGCCTCCTGCCTCCGCACGACGGTCGTCGCGGCGTCGCGCTCTACCCGCTCGCCGTCGTCCAGGCCCTCCCGGCCGAGGCACGTCCGCGGACCCGCGCACCCAGCAAGCCGCGACGGCGCGCGCGCAAGGGACGCGCACCCTCCTACGGCTTGCCGCCTGGCTGGGAGGCCGCCACGTCGCTGGTCGCCCGGCTCGGCCTGGGGTCGGTGCGGAGGCTGCGTGAGCTCGCGCGGCGCTGGAACGAGGCCCTCCGCCTCGAGTCCCTGGCCGACGCTGCCGGTCGTGGACCGAGACGAGCCCGCCGCCCTCGCCATCACGCAGCTCACCGGGACGAGGCGCGTCGTCGACGGACGGCTCCGCTGGGTCTTCCGCGCCCTCGCGATCGAGTTCGCGGTCCAGCACGCCTGGCGCCCACCCACCGATCTCCCCTGGTGCAGCTGGACGCGCGCACGCTTGCTCGCGTCGCTCGGGAAGCTCCAGGTCGCGGACGCGCTCCTCGAGTCCAGCGTCGCGGACATCGTCGAGGCGGTCCGCTACCAGGGCCCGCAGCGCGATCGGATCGGCGAGGTGCAGCAGACGTTCGAGCGCGCCTGCGAGCAGCGCGCCCGGAGGATCCGCGCCGAGGCTCGCCGGCTCTGACCGCGTCAGCCGGCTCGGGCTGCTCGCGTCTCTCCACCCGGTGACCTCCGGACGAGCTGGCCTCGTTGCTCCGGAGGGCGCCCCTCGCTCTCTGACAGGCAGCTCCACGCCCGCGTGCCCGCGCACGCGTGGAGCGATCCGCGATCCACCTCTCCCACAGAAAGGAACGACCCATGTCCAGTCTCCAGGAAGACCTCTTCTACGCGGCCTACTTCAGGACCCTCACCGATGCGGGCTGCACGGCCATGGACTTCGCCGCAGCCGTCGCTGTGCTGAAGCACTCGCAGTCGCGGTTCGTCGCGTCGCTCGAGCAGCCCGACTTCGTCCTCGATCTGTCACCGGACCGGCTCGCCCAGGTCGCGGCGATGCTCACGCCTCACCGAGTCGTGCCCCCAGGGCCCGCGTTCTGCGACGCGCTCCTTGCCGCGATCGGATCCGCCCAAGCCGAGGCCGAGACGACCATCATCATGCGACCCGTCCGACGCGTCCACGCCCTGCTCGCGCTCGCGGAGGCACTACAGCTCGCCACCGTCGTCCCTGCCGATGTCCTCGTGTGGATCTTCGCCGAGGACGAGTACGCGGATCCCCATTTCTATGGGCTGCTCCACGAGTGGTGCTGGGGCCATGAGGAGATCCCCTCGACGATCGTCGATCTCGTGGTCCGGCTCCGGGTCGCGGAGGACGACTCGCCCACCCTCCACCGCCTGGCCGCGTGGGTCGCCCCCTCCGCCGACGGCATGGTCGACATCGCCCTCTGGGAGCGGGCCGCCTGTGAACCCCCACCGCTGGAGGACTCGCGCAACACAGCCGTCCTCGAGCAGGCCTTCGCTCTGCACGGGGAGCGGGTACGAGAGGCGCTCGTCGAAGCCATCGCCGCCGACCGATACCCGGCCGTGCGGCCCACGCTGGAAGCCTGGCTCACCATGATCGGAGGTGCCCGATGATGCGGCCGCTGATGACGTACGACTTCCTCGATCGGGCCCTGGAGGCGACGGAGGAGGGCCACTCGGACGACGACCGGATCTTCGCGATGCGGGTCGTCACCGACCTGCTCGAGGTGATCCCGACCTCACACCATGAGGGCTGGGTCGCCAGGGAGGTACCGGCCATCCTGTGCCTGCTCGAGCGGGTGCCCGCGCGAGACCGCAGGGTCGCCGGGATTCGCAGGAACCTCGCGGCCACGCTCCTCGCCGTGCCGGAGACGGCCCAGCGACTCGACGAGCTGGAGGCGGAAGAGAAGGCTGCGCGCGCCGCCTGGATCGCAGCCCTGCGTGCGGCTCAGAAGTGAGCCGCCGCTCGTTCCCGTCACACGCGCTCACTACCGCCGCACCGTCACTTGCAAGTCGAGGGGTTGTCCAGCTTGCACGAGCCGGACACACACCGCGCCGGCGACTGGCACGAGACGTCGGCACCGCAGGGATCGCCATCCTTGGCGTACGCAGCACGTGCCGCTCGTGCCGCCCGATGTCGGATACTTGCAGTACGCGCCCTTGCAGAAGACGTAGTCGCCGCCCACCGAAGCGCAGGCCTCGCCGGTCCTGCGAACTTCAGCGCGGTGCACACGCTGGAGCACCACAGTAGTAGCCGAGCGCACAGCCAGGCTTCGTTCCGTCGCTCGCGCATGGCTGGCCGGCGCCGGCATTCGCCGCGCACTTGCCACCCACGCACGAGTACGCGCGGTCGCATTCGTCCGTCGCGCTGCAAGTCCCGCCAGCACCTTGCGGCACGACACATCGTCCCGCCGAAGTGCATGTCAGGCCAGCACCGCAGCGATACCCGAGACAAGCATCGCCAGCACCCGGGGCCGTGGCGCAAACCCCACACGTTCCAGAGAACGAACAGAAGCCACTGGAGCACTGCCAGTCCGTGCCGCAGGCCGAGCCGTTGACGCCGCTGCCAGTGAACCTGCAGGCCGCAGGAGGCGAACTCTTCCGACTCAGGAACTGCTCGCAGGTCTGACCGGCATACCCAGCACCGCAGGCCGTGGCACTTCCACTCGTGGCCTCGAGTGCGGGCTGGACACCGAGGACGTTGCGAGCACGGCATGTCGCCTCGTCCCCATAGACGAAGACGAGCGACGCGTTCGCACACTCTGCCAGCTTCGCGCAGTACTGGCTCGCAAGCTGCTCGGCGCCTCCGCCACCTGCGCCGCCGCCCGAGCTGCAGCCGAGACCCGCCATCACGACCCATGCCGAGATCGCCACATTCTTCATCTTGAGCCCCCTCGTCAGAAGCAGAGCAGGCCATGACCAGCATCGCAACAGGAAGCGCCCGTCATATGTCTGTCGCCAGTAACCGCGCCGCCGGCCCTCCAGGTCGCGTCCTGCCTCGCTACTGGCCCAGCACGACCTGTCCCCAGAACGCTGCGACGAGCGCCGCCCGGCTGTCGAGCCCCGCCTTGCGGAGCAGCGCCCGGACATGGTGGTCCACCGTCCCCGGCGTGCACCCGAGCACCGCGGAGATCTCCTTGTTCGCGAGCCCACGCACCACCAGTTCGAGCGCCTCGACCTGTCGCCTCGTCAGGCCCCAGCTTTCCTTCGCCACCTCCAGGCCGGCGGGCGGCACCTTCGTCGGGCACGGGGCACCGTGCTCGGGCGCGCGTGCGGCGCGACGGCCCGCGCGCCAGCAGCGCGCGACCGCCTCGAGCAGCGCGAGGTGCGATCGGCGCACCTCGCGGGCATCGAGCTGCAGGCGTCCGACCCGGCGCGTACCCAGATGGAGCTCGTGGGTACGGGGCGTCGCGCAACCCGAAGCGGTGCGACCGATGGCCTCGTAGCCCGAGCCGGTCCAGCGCTCGACGACGACGTGCTCCAGGCCCACGACCATGTGCAGGACGGCGACCAGCGCGTGGCCGCGGGGCCAGCCGTCCGACAGGACGGTCGATGGCGTCGCAGAGCGCCGCGACCACGGCGCCCACGTCGGAGCGACCGCGCAGCAGCGTCGTCGAGGTTCTGCTCATGCGAGCACGGTTAAGCGTCGTCCCGACCATGGCCGTAGCGAAGATTCGAGAGTCAGAGCAGGAAGTCACGGACGGCTGCCGCCGTGCCTGGAGCGTCCTCGTAGCCCAGCGCATGGCCCACGCCCGGCACGATCTGCAGCGTCGCGTCCGGGAGCGCGCGCGCGATGGCCTCGCTGAGCGTCGCCGGCGTTGCCGCGTCGAGTTGCCCGACGCGTACGAGCACTGGCACGTCCACCTCTCCGAGCCGCGGCAGCAGGTCCGGGCGACGCACGATGCCCTCGAACTCGTCACACCAGACCGAGGTCGGAGCCGCGTCGACCCACTCCAGGATGTGCCTCGCGGCGTCGAGGTTTTGGTCCGCGAACCCCGGGCTCGTCATCCGCGCCAGCCACTGGCCGCGGATGTCGAGAGCGCCGCTGCGGATGTCGGCGACGAAGGAGAGCGGGGCCTCCTTCTCCGCGAAGCCAGGCATCGCCCCCAGCAGGACGAGCCTCCGGATCCGCACGCGCCGATCGAGCGCGAGCTGGAGGGCGCGGTAGGTGCTTCCCGAGAAGCCAACGACATCGACTGGCTCCTCCTGGGCAAGAACCAGCTCTTCGAGCAGCCCTTGCACCCGATCGTAGTCGTAGGGATCGAGCGGCGTGCTGCCCTCGAAGCCTGGCAGTGCGGGCAGGACGCAACGATGGTCACGCTCGAGACCGTGGACGAGGAAGTGCAGCGCCCTACGCCGGGTGGGCACTCCGTGGAGCAAGAGAACCGGCGACCCTTGCCCGAAGATCTGGAGGTCCATCCGCGACGATCGAGCGACGTTCTGCCCGCAGAGTCAATGGTCAGTTCTTACGGAGCCTATGGGTTTCCACATAGACGACTCTCGTCAAGCTCCGGATCCTCCATATGAGATCACGTCCCTCGTATCCGTACTCTCTCGTGGGGGAGGGCACATGTCGACAACGCTACTCGGCAAGTACGAGATCGAACGCGAGCTGGGGCGCGGGGGCATGGGCTACGTGGTCCTCGCCCGTCACCTCGAGCTGGACGAGCGGGTGGCGATCAAGTTCTTGCTGCCCGCCTACGCCAACCACCAGGAGCTCGTGGCGCGCTTCCTCCGGGAGGCGAGAGCCGCGGTCAAGATCAAGAGCGAACACGTCGGTCGTGCTCGACGTCAGCCGCGCCGAGGACGCTCGCCGTACATGGTGATGGAGTTCCTCCGAGGGCGGGACCTCGGCAAGCACTCGAACAGCGCGGACCGATGCCGATCCCCGAGGCCGTGGAGTACCTGCTCCAGGCCTGCGAGGCGCTCGCGGGCGCACGCGCTCGGCATCATTCACCGCGACCTCAAGCCGGCGAACATGTTCCTCACGCATCGCGTCGACGGAACACCGCGCGTGAAGGTCCTGGACTTCGGGATCTCGAAGCTCGGGTCGAACACCAAGAGCGGGCTCACCCAGACCCACGGCCTCATGGGTTCGCCGCTGTACATGTCGCCCGAGCAGTATCGGTCCCGGAAGGACGTCGACGTCCCGCTCGGACATCTACGCGCTCGGGGTGGTACTATACGAGCTGATCTCGCGGCAGTGGCCGGTCCTAGGCGAGACCGCCGAGAACCACATGTACAAGGTGCTGCACGAGCGGCGGCGCCCATCACGGCGGCACGGCCCGACGTGCCCCCGGGACTCGCGGCGGTGATCCATCGCGCGCTCGAC
>JADJMO010000053.1 GCA_016709545.1 Myxococcales bacterium | reverse complement strand
GGCGTTCGATCGCGATCAGCGCCGCAGTCGAGCGTCGCCGGTGCTCATCCTCGTCGCCGCTTCGCGCGCTTCGGTCCGCCATCGTGGGCGCGCTGCAAGAACGCCGCGTGTTCTTCCCGCACCTCCGCATCGATCCTGGCGACGCTGGACCACGAAGTCTCGCTGCTGCTCGAGCGATCTCGATTGGAATCGAGCGCCCTCCGGATCGCGAGCAGAGTCCTCGGGTCATAGACCCAACGCGAGGACCCGTCACAGACTCCGGATTCTTCACCCAGGCTGCCGGCAGGACGAGCGCTCGAAACTCGACGTGACTCAGCCCGAGGGCCTCGCGCGCCGGCTTCTCGAAAACGAGGCCATAGTGGCTGATGGGTCGCGACAACCCACCACGCGGGCCACCGGCGGGCAGGTTCACGCCGTCATCACCCGCCACCGCACACCCGAGCGCTCGCAGCGCGTCGAGGCGCTCGCGGGCGACGCTCTTCGCCGAAGGGGGCTCGATCCGAGGAATCATGAGGCCATCGAGCTCGGCCTTTGCGGCCGCGAGTTCGTCCTCGGTCAGAGGAGAACCGGCCAGCACGAGGTCGACCACCTCTGCCCACGCGGTTCGCTGCCGTGCATCACGTTCTTCTGCCGTGCGCTTCTCTCTCGCGGCGGCGCTCAGGACCGACGAGATGCTCACCCCGGTGCGGGTCGCGGTCCGCTCCGCCCACTCGTATTCGTCCTTCGTGATGGCAAGGGTCACCTTGCGGACGTTGGCAGACATGATGGTATGACCAAGGTAGGATGGTCAGCCCAGGTGGTCAATCCGCCGAGCGGACGGTGCGACCGCGATGAAGGCCGCAGCCGCTCAGCGCGTGCGGGCGGCGACGCGCAGCGGACGGGTCGCGGGGACCGCCACCGGGATCGCCGACGGGCGCGCGTCGTTCGCGGCCTGGTACGCGGCGGCCGGGCGCGCGCGGGGCACGTGCAGCTTGGCGAGATCGACGATCGCCTCGCACAGCGCGCCGAAGTCGTAGCCAGCGGCGGCCGCGATCTTGGGCAGGAGCGAGGTCTGGGTCATGCCGGGCAGCGTGTTCACCTCGAGCACGTACTCGTTCTCGCCCTCGGTCACGATCATGTCGACCCGACAGGCGCCCTCGACCCCGAGCGCACGCGCGGCGCGCTCGGCGAGGTTCATGACGCCGCGGACGCGGGTCGGCGAGAGGCGAGGGGGCAGGTGGTATTCGGTCTGCCCGGGCGTGTATTTGGCGACGAAGTCGTAGAACGGTCGGTTCTTGGGCTCGACCTCGATGGCGCCGAGCACGCGGCCCCCGAGGATGCCCACCTGCACCTCGGCGCCCTTGACCCAGCGCTCGACGAGCGCGTCGTGGCCGAGGTCGAGCGCGCGACGCACGCCGACGGCGAGCTCCGCGAGGTTCTGCGCGCGGGAGATGCCGATGCTCGAGCCCTCGGCGCGCGGCTTCACGATGGCGGGGAAGCCGAACGAGCCGTGCAGATCTTCCAGGTCGGCGAGGTCGGACTGCTTGGCCACGTAGTACGGCGGCGTGGGCACGTTGTGCAGGCGGAACAGCTCCTTGGACTTGAGCTTGTCCATCGCGAGCGCCGACGAGAGCACCGAGGAGCCGGTATAGGGGATGCCGAGGCACTCGAGCATGCCCTGCACGCAGCCGTCCTCTCCGAACGTGCCGTGGAGCGCGATGAAGGCCGCGTCGGGGGTGAACTGCTGGCGCGCGAGGCGCAGCTGACGGTCCACGTCTTCTCCGACGTCGAGGCGCAGCACCTCGTGCCCCCGCGCCTCCAGCGCGTCGGCCACCGCGGCGCCGCTCGCGAGCGAGATCTCGCGCTCCGCGGACACACCGCCCATCAGCACCGCGATCCTCTTGCGCTTCGTGGTCATGTGTCCGTCGCTCCTTACCGGGATCAACGCCCGGTGCACGAGCCGCTACTCCCCGTCGCGGGCAGGGGCCAAGAAAAGTGTCAGCGCATTCACGTGCGCTCGAACGCCGACCGCTCTCCACCACCCAAGATGCATGCCGCCGATCCGCCGGCGGCCGCCGGCGGAACGCCTCGATTCGACGAGAGGTGTCGTGGCCCAAGTGTCGGATCTTGCTCACGCGACCCTTCACGTGAACCGTGGCATCGCGCCTGCACGGCGGTCGGCATGCAGATCGAGAGTGAACCCAAGTCGCCATCCCCGAAGAAGCGCCCCGACCTCCGCGAGCGCGCGCGTGCCCTCGGCGTGGAGGCGCTGCGGGACGACGAGCTGTTCGCGCTGCTCCTCGAGCGAGGGGTGGAGGGCGAGCCCCTCGAGGAGCGGGCGCGCCGTCTCTTCGATCTCGCGGGTGGGGTCTCGGGCCTCGCGGCGCGGGGCGTGGGCGCGCTCGCCGCCGACCTCGGGCTCGGCCTCGCGGGCGCCGCGCGGGTGGCCGCGGCGATCGAGCTCGGCGTCCGGCTCGCGCGCACCACAGGGCAGGGGCCCAAGACCTCGTCCGCGGCCGACGTCGAGCGGTGGGCGCGCCCGCGCCTCGCCGCGCTGCCGCACGAGGAGCTGTGGGTCCTCTTGCTCGACGTGCGGAACGTGGTCATCGGCGAGCGGCTCGTCGCGCGCGGGGGCGTGCACGCGCTCGCGGTCACCGCCGCCGACGCCTTGCGGCCCGTGGTGCGCGAGGCAGCGAGCGCCTTCGTCCTCGTGCACAACCACCCGAGCGGCGACCCGTGCCCGAGCGTCGACGATCTGCGCTTCACGAGCCGGGTCAGCGCGGCGGCGGTCGCGGTCGGTGTGCCGCTGATCGATCACGTGATCATCGGTCGCCACGGCTACGTGTCGCTGCTGGAAACTGGCCTCCTCGAAGAGCCCGACCCTTAACTGTCGAGTCGACGCGGCCGCATGTTGGCCGAGGAGGAACGATGGGAATTTTCAGGGCCCCATGTTCATGGGGGGGACTCTACCGAGGTGCCGTCGTGGGCCTCGCGGTGCTCGCGGGCACCACCGTGGCGCGCGCCGATCAGGATCCGCGAGACGACGACCCATCGGCCACTCCGCCGGCACCCGCGCCGGCGCCTGTGCCTGCGCCGGCGCCCGCGCCAGCCCCCACCCCAGCCTTGCCGCCGCCGGCCCCCGTCGGCGACGCGCCTTCGTCGTCGGGATCGACCGGCGCCTCCAAGCAGGAGTACGACGAGCCGCTCGTCACCGGCACGGCCCGCTTCTCCGACCGCTTCTACGAGCTCGGTGCGTTCGTCGGCGCGGGCGGTCCGCTCGCGGTGGCGGGGCTCGCTGGCCTGCCCTCGCTCGCGGGTGTGCGCGTGCAGGAGAACCACGGCTACATCTCCAAGTTCACCATCGCGTTCCTCATGGCCATGGGGCAGGGGAACAGCCGCTACGTGGGCTCGAGCTACTCGACCGACAGCCGCGGCAACGTCTGGCGCACCGACTATTACCGGCCCAAGTCGCCGGCCGAGCGCGAGGCCGACCGGCGCGCGATGACGGCGGCGATCAGCGCCGAGTACCTGATGGAGATGGCGGTCTACGGGGCCGTCGCGTGGGGCAAGAACGACACGCAGTACGGCATCGCCAAGGGCTTCGAGCTGTACCTGGGTGGCGAGACGTCGATCGGCGGTCCGAGCGACCTCCCGACCATCCTCCAGATCGCCTTCGTGGGCTCGTACATCCGCGGCGATTCGGTGCAGTTCCAGCCGGGCCAGGGGCTCGCCGTGCAGAACGGCTCCCAGCCCGCGGCCCTGTTCCACGATCTCTACTACAGCAACGTCGGCGTCATGCTGCGCGCCAACGTGCCCTTCACGCGCTGGTTCGAGGCCTACGTGCACTGGGACCTCAACTTCCTCACCCTCTTCGATCTCGGTGGCAAGAAGGTCGCCGAGAAGGGCTGGGTGTGGACCAGTCCGCTCCGGGGCGGCCTCAACCTCAACGTCACCGACCGCGCGTACATCCGGGCCCACGGCTCGCTCAACGGGTTGTCCTCCAAGACGATCGGTTGGGCCGCCGAGGCCGGGGTGAGGTTCTAGGAGGCCGCCATGAAGCACATCGCCAACACCCTCCTCGGGACCGCCTTCCTCGTCCTCACGAGCAGCGCCAGCGCCGGTGGCGAGGTCCGCCTGAAGCCCCACGAGTCCAAGGGCTGGATGAACGCCATCGGCCGGGTCGGTGGCTACTACTCCATGATCAGCAGCGAGTACCCCCAGGTCTCGACCACCTCACCCACGCCGACGATCGAGACCGGCAAGGTGTCGCGCAGCGCCATCGGCTTCGACCTCGACCTCATGGGGTTCTGGGACGCCACCCGCTTCGACACGCTGCTCGGCGCCGAGATGAAGCTGCAGCTCGCGCTCATCAAGGGCGACGAGATCCAGCGCAACGGCACCGTGGCAGCCGACACGAACAAGCTCTTCTTCCGCTGGGACGCGGCGTTCGACTACGGCCTGCTCCACTTCGGCACGGCCAAGGGGGTCCGCGGTCGGCTCGGGGGCGGCGCGGGCTTCGGTGCGGACTACGACAGCGGTCGATTCGGCACGACGGGTGGGCGGGTCTATCCGTTGCTGCTCGCGCGCGCCCACCTGTTCCTCACCGAGGACTTCGGCGGCCACCTCGCCTACCACTACGTCCCGACCACCACCAACGACGCCAAGATCCGCGAGCACCGCTTCGAGCTCGCCGGCAGCATCTCCTCGCTTCAGGCGGGCGTCCGGTACGTGCTGACCCGGATCTACGCCGGTGACACCCCGTACGAGACCAAAGAGGGCTCGGTGTTCGTCGCCTACGCGTTCTGATCCGCGCTCTTCAATCGAAGTTCCCGGCCAGACCAAACACCCTTCCATCCGCGTACGGCACCACGCGGGTGGCCTTCTCCGGGCCGTCTGCGCGGCCGTGGAAGAGCAGGGGGATCCCACCGCCGACCAGGGCGCCCATCACCGATCCGACGACCACGTCGGACAGGTAGTGGGCGTCCGCGGCGATCCGGGAGTAGGCGGTGAAGGCCGCGACCGGCAGCCCGACGGCCCACACGAGCGGGGCCCACCGGTAGCCGCGCAGGCTCGCGACGGTGCCGCTCGAGACCGCCAGCGAGAACGCGAGGCTCGAGTGGCCCGAGAAGAACGAGAGGTTGCGCTCCTTCTCGCTGAAGTTCTCCCAGTCGGTGGCGCGGAAGTGCACGGCCGGCCGCTCGCGGCCGAAGGACCACTTGGCGAGGTTCGTGAGGACCATGGCGCTCGACACGCCTTCGAGCACCCAGAGCGCGTTGGTCCACTGCTCGCGGGTGCGATCGTCGTGACCGGCGGCGAGCCAGGTCAGCCCGAAGGCGGCGGCGGGCGCGAGGACGAAGGCGGTGCCGGCGCCGGCCAGCTCGGCGGCGACGGGCTTGCTCCAGCGGAGGTCGCGGGCGCTCTCGTCGAAGCCGGGCGGGTTGCACCAGCGGCAGGCGTCGGGGGCGAAGAGGGACTTGCCGGCGGTCTCGGCGAAGAGCCAGACCGCGGTGGTGGAGGAGGTGTAGACGAGGTCGGAGGTGAGGTCGCCACGGAGGGGCTGGGGGTCGGTGGTGGCGGCGGCGAGGAGGAGGAACGAGGCAACGGCCGACATCCGAGCGCTTCTACCAAGCCCAGCACACCACAAGACGCCCCGTATCGCCAGATCGCATAAGTTGCCATTATGTAAACTCAAGCTCCGAGGCTCGATTTCCTGGCGAACGTGGCTGATTTCTGGAGTTTACATAATCATCTGCGGCTGGGGGCTTCCAGGCTGGGAGGCGGCGCGGCTGGGAGTGCGGCTGGGGGCTTCCAGGCTGTGAGGCGGCGAGGCATGGCGCTGCGAGGCGTGGCGGCTTCGGGGTGGCGGCGGTAGGTTGCTCGGCGATGAACGTCGAGGAGCCCGTCCGGAAGCCGCAGTTCGCAGGCCGGTTCTTGCCGGTCGAGGCGGAGGAACAACGAGGGTTGCTCGAGGGCTGGGTGACGCCGGTCTCCTCGGGGCCGCGGGCTGCGGGGCTCGTGCTGCCGCATGGGCCCTGGTCGGACATCGGGCCGCTGGTCGGCGCGGCGCTGTCGAGCACGCGACTCGAGGAAGTGGTCGTGCTGCTCGCGCCGAACCACCTGTGTCGCGGGCCGCGCGCCACCATCGTGAGCGAAGGCACCTTCGTGCTGCCCACCGGCAACGTGCCCATCGACAACGCGCTCGCCGAGTCGCTGCGGGCGCTCGGCGGGTTGACCGAGCTGCCGGAGGTGCTCGGGCGCGAGCACGCGATCGAGGTCCTGCTGCCGCTGCTCTCGCGGCCCAGCCGCGGCTGTCGATCGTGCCTGTCGTCCTGCACGACCTCGCGCTGCCGGCCGCGCGGCGAATCGGACACGCGCTCGCCGACGCCGTGGTGGCCCGCGGTGGCGTGACGATCATCGCCACCTCGAACCTGGCCCACTACGTCCCGGCCGCGGCCGTGGGCGCCGCGACCGATGGACTGCTCGCGGCCCTCGCGCCGGGCGACATCGAGGGGTTCGTCGGCGCGCTCCGCGCCCGCGAGCAGCAGCACGACGGAGCCATCGTGGAGACGTGTGGGCTGTCCACTCTGCTGGTCTACCTGGAGGCGCTCGCTCACCTCGGCGGCGTCGGCGAAGGGCGCGTCGTCGCGCGCGGACAGAGCCGCGACGCGAAGCACCCGGAGGGCTCCGTCGTCGCCTATGCCTCGCTCGTGCACCCACGCGTCCCGCGTCATTGAGGCCTCCACGCCGCGACGCGTGGCCATGAGCCTCGCGCGTACGCCTACAGCTTGAACTCGTCGCCGATGCGCAGGATCTGGAGATCCGTGCCGTTCTTGATCTTGGTCAGCTCGCGCGAGACCACGCGCTCGAAGGTGGGCTTGATGTGGTAGAGCAACATCGGCACCTCGCGGTGCCGGTCGAGCTTGAGCAGCTCGGGGCCGAGCGTCTGTGGCGTGTGGTGGCCACTCGCGGTGGCGAGCTTCTGCTGCTCGTTCGGGAAGCTGATCTCCATGAGCATCAGCGACAGATCGGGGGTGTCGTTGAGCACCTCCCAGAGACGCTCGGTGGGGCCGGTGTCGCCCGAATAGGCGAGCACCCCGCCCTTGCCGCGCACGACGAACGCGCACGCGTCGATGGTGTGGCTGACCATGATGGCCTTCACCTCGAAGCCGGCCACCTCGGTGGTCTGCTCCTTGCGCAGCGTGCGGTACGTGATCGTGGGGTGACGCGCGCTCGGGATCTTGGTGAAATCGGGCCACAAGAGGCCATTGAAGAAATGCTTCTTCAGGATGTCGATCGTCTGTTTGATCGACACGATCTCGAGCGGCGGGCAGTTGTTCTGGCAGCGGTTGTCCGCGAGCGTGGCCAGGTCCTTCAGGTGGTCCATGTGGCCGTGCGAGACGAGCACCGCGTCGAGCGAGCACTGCTCCTTGAGCGTGAGGCCCGAGGTGAGGCAGCCCGCGTCGATGGCCAGCGCCCGGCCCCCCGCGCGCAGGACGAAGCCGCTGGTGCGGTGCTTCGGGGTCTCGCCGCCGTGGCAGCCGACGACCGTGAGGTTCATGGGGAGTCCCCTTCCCCGCCGCCAGGGAACGCCGCTCCGCCGGCGAACCGCTGGGGCATCTCGAGGAACTCGAGGAAGTCGAGGAGGCGGTCCATGTCGTGGACGACGATGGCCGCGGGCTCGACCGAGATCACGCGCACGCGGCGCAGGCGGCCGAGCACCTCTTCGACCTCCTCGGGCTCGGCGTTGACCTGGGCGCCGAGCTCCTCGCGAGAGATCCCGACCCGGCGGCCGTTGCCCTGCTCCTCGCCGAAGGTCTCGGCGAGCCGCGCGAGGCCGCGCATCACCCGCGCGCGGGGATCCTTGTGCATCAGGATCTCGATGAGCGCGTCCGCGCTCGCGAGGCGCGCAGCGAGCTTCTTGATGAGCCGGACCGTGATCTCGCGGTTGTGGATGACCATCTGCTCGAAGCGATGAGCGTCGATCACGAGGATGCGGGCGGGGCCGTCGTCGGCGACGACGGCGGTCGCGGTGCGCGGCTTGTCGTTGAGGATGGCCATCTCGCCGAAGAACTCGCCGGCGCCGAGGGTCGCGAGGACACGCTCGTCGGTGGCCCCCGCGCCCTGCCCTCCCGAGGCCTGGCCCCCGCTGCGACCCACGCGCTTCTGGATGCGCACGTGACCCGCCTGGATCACGTACATCTCTTCGCCGAGCTCGCCCTCGCGGAACACCACGGTGCCTGCGGGGAAGTCCCGGGCGAAGCGGGCGAGCGCGCCGTCCGTGGTCATCGCTCCGAACCGTATATGTAGGTGCAGGTTCGGTCAAAGAACTGATCGCGCAGCCGTCACGAACGCCACCACCCGATCGTGGTCTTTTCGGCGCGGGACCCCCTCCCGCTCGACCCCGCTCGCCACGTCGACGGCGAAGGGCCGCACCGCCAGGACCGCGCTCGCCACGTTGTCCGGGGTGAGCCCGCCGGCCAGGGTGAGCCGCTTGACCTTCGCCAGCCCGGCCACGAGCTCCGGCGGCACCCGGACGCCGCTGCCGCCGAGCACGCCGTCGACCTTCGCGTCGACCAGCACGTAGTCCCCTGGCATCGCAGCGGCCACCGCCACGTCGCGCGCGTCGGCCACCCGCACGGCCTTGTAGGCGTGCGGGAGCAGTGCCTCGACCAGCGCGGCGGGCTCGTCACCGTGGAGCTGCACGCAGCCGAAGCCCACCTCCGCGCGCAGCGCGAGGATCTGCTCGAGCGTCCAGTCGGCGACGACGGCCACGACGACGGCCCGATCGGCCACCGCCTCGACGATGGCCCGCCCGACCTCGCTGGTCACGCAGCGCGGGCTCGCGGGCACGAAGTTGAGCCCGAGGGACGAAGCCCCCGCCTCGACCGCCACGAGGGCATCCTCGACGCAGGTCACCCCGCAGATCTTCACGTGGACCGGCACGACCTAGCCCACCGCGGTCGTCTCGCCGAGGAAGGTCGTCTTGACCCCTTCCATGTACGGGTTGGTCCGGAGCGCCCGCCACGCGATGAAGCTGCCGAGGACCACCACCGTCACGACGATCAGGATCACGAGGCCGTTGCGGACCGCCACGCGATCGGCGCTCCCGAGCGCCCGCAGGTGCTTCTCCTGGTCGATCTGGAGGCGCTGCAGGGCGGTCTCCGCCTCCGCGATCCCCTTGCGACGCAGGTCGACGCCGTCGACCGCGGGCCCGCCCTCCTTGGCCGCGCGCTTGCCGATCTCGAGCAGGGCGCCGCGCACCTCTTTGTGGGCGGCGTCGACGCCCTCCTTGCGCACGCCCGCCTGGCGCGCGAACTCGCCCTCGAGCTTGCGACGGCGTCCGCGGTGGTGCTCGATCCGCGCCTCCACGTCGGCGAGCACGCGCCGGGCGATCGCGAGCTTGCTCTCCTCGGCCAGCATGGCGTCCTTGGCGATCTTCTCCTCGGCGGCGCGGGTCGCGCGCTCCGCGTCGGCGGCGGCGACGAGGGCCTGGGCCGCGCTGCGGTCGGGCAGGCTCGTCTCGGGGCGATCGAGCTTGGTCTTGGCGGCGCGCACGTCGATCTCGACGCGCTTGCGACGGGCCTCGTGCTTCTGCGCGAGCCGGCTCGCCTCGTCGACGACCTTCTGCTGCGCGTCGACGGCGGCCTGGGCCTCCACGCGCGGCGGATCGAGGGCCGCGAGATCCGCGTCGACGGCGCCGACCTGGGCGCGGAAGGCGACGTCGGCCTCGGCGAGCGCCCCCTGTCGATCGCGCGCCACCGCCTCGGCGCGCCCGAGCGGCTCGGCGAGCGTGCGGTACTGCGGGTCGATGGCCACGATCGGGGCGAGCATCTCGCCGAGCTCCACGAAGCGCTGGTCGCGGCGCGTCTCGGCCTCGCCGATCCCGCGGCGCAGCTCGTCGAGGGCGCGGCGCAGCTCCCGCTGGCGCCGCAGCACGCGGATCGCGTAGGGCACCGACTCCACGACGTTCTTCGGCTCGGCGCCGTAGTCGGCGAGCGCCTTCACCTCGTAGGCGTCGATCGCGAAGGCCTGGGCGGGCTGCGCGGCGCGACTCGTCCGGCCCTCGGTCGTCGCCTCCGCGGGGCTCGCCGCCACCTGACCGCTCGCGGACGGCGCGATCTTCGCGCTCGGCCGCACGTCGGCGATGTCGAGCGCGGGGCTCTCCCCCGGCGCGTCGTCCCAGTCGTCGCTGAACGCGGAGTGTCCCGTGGGTTGCTGAGCACCGCCGGCCGATCCGCCAGGGCCGCCTGTGTCGAGCTCGAGCGCCGGTCCGGGCAGCTCGTCGTCGTCGAATCCATCCGCGTTGCCTGTCACCCGACCCACGATACACAACCGCCGGCCTCGACCGGGAGCGCCGCATGGAACTCCAATGAAGTCTGGTGGTTGAACGCCAACCTCAGAGGTCGGTTCGAGGTGAGGAGCGCCTCCCGCTGCCTCGTCTCGGGGAAGAAGGCCAAAGAATGTGCATCCGAAAAGTTGTCCACAGCGCACCTACATCGGCACCTTCGGCCCATGCAGAACCCGATGCCGGCCCCGACCTCGGACACCGAAGCCCTCCCGCGCCTCCTCGGGCGCTACGTCCTGCTGCGGCTCCTGGTGCGCGGCGGGATGGGCGAGGTCTACCTCGCCACGTCGGTCGGCATCGAGGGCGCGGAGCGGCCGGTCGTGGTCAAGCGCATCCGCCGCGAGTACCGCACGGATCCGTCGTTCCACGCGCGGTTCCTCGACGAGGCGCGGGTCCAGTCGCAGCTCGACGATCCGGGCGTCGCGCGCATCATCGAGGCGGCGGTGGACGAGCACGGCGACCCGTTCGTGGTCGTCGAGTACGTCGAGGGGCGCTCGCTCGCCGACGTGCGCGGCCGCCTCTCGCGCCTCGGCAAGCCCCTGCCCTGGGCCGACGCCGTCGCGGTGAGCCTCGAGATCGCCAGCGCCCTCGCCCACGTGCACGAGCGCACCGGGTCGGACGGCGCGCCGCTCGGCATCGTGCACCGCGATCTGTCGCCCCAGAACGTGATGGTCGGGTTCTCGGGCGACGTGAAGCTCATCGACTTCGGCACCGCGCGCGGCGACAACCGCAAGTGCCACACGGTGGCGGGCAACGTGCTCGCGAAGCCCGGCTACGTGGCGCCCGAGGTGGCGCGCGGAGAGTCGGCCACGCCGCGCGCCGACATCTACGCGCTCGGCGTGATGCTGTGGGAGCTCTGCGCCGGCCGTCGCTACCTCGAGGGCGACGCGACCGGAGCACGTCGCGCAGATCGTCTCCGGCAAGCTGCGCCCCGCCCCCCTCGCGAACGACGCGACCCTCGGCGCCCTCGGCGACGGCCCGGTGCCCGCCGAGCTCGACGCGATCGTCGCCTTCCTGACCGAGCCGCTCGCCTCGCAGCGCTGCGAGCGCGCCCGCGAAGCCGCCCAGCGCCTCGCCGGCCTCCTCTCCTCGGCGCCCCGTCGGCCCGTCGAGGAGCGCGGCGTCCGCGCCCGCGTCAAGACGATGCTCGCCCGCCTCTACCCGACCGAGCCCGCCGCTTCCCGCGTGGAGTTCGCCCGCCTCGTCACCAAGGCGCGCCGCGAGCTCAAGGAGCAGCTGGTCGCGACGCCGAAGGCGCCGGCCCGCGTCGAGGCCGAGACCCCGAGCGAGCGCATGACCCAGGTGCCCGATGCGCTGCCGGGCACGCGCTACCGCATGATCCGCAAGCTCGGCGAGGGCGCGATGGGCGTCGTCTACGAGGCAGAGCACGTCGACCTCGGGCGCAAGGTCGCGGTGAAGGTGCTGCAGGCCAAGCACTCCACGTCGGCCGAGTTCGTCGCGCGCTTCCGCCGCGAGGCCCGCGCGATCGCGTCGCTCGTGCACCCGAACCTCGTGCAAGTCTACGACTTCGGCCAGACCGCCGGCGACCCCCTCGCGAGCGAGTGGGGCGGGCGCCTGTTCTTCGCGATGGAGCGGCTCGAGGGCGAGACGCTGGAGGCGTTCCTGGATCGCGAGCAGGGCATGGACTTCCGCGACGCCTGCGAGGTCGCGATCAAGACCTGCCGCGCCCTCGAGGCCGCCCACGCCGCGGGCCTGGTGCACCGCGACCTGAAGCCCGCGAACCTGTTCCTCTGCTTCGGCGGCCGTCGCCCCGGCGCCATGGGCGAGATCGGCGTGAAGCTGCTCGACTTCGGCGTCGCGAAGGACCTCCACTGCGCGGAGTCGAAGGACGACCCGAACTTCTCCCGCGCGGGCGCCATCTTCGGCACGCCCGACACGATGGCCCCCGAGCAGGTGGCCGGCGACGTGGTCGACGGGCGCGCCGATCTCTACGCGCTCGGCTGCGTGCTCTACCGCCTGCTCACCGGGCGCATGCCGTTCGAGGACGCGCCCTCGTCCATCCTCGCCATGTCGTGCCACGTCAACGAGCCGGTCATCCCGCCGCGGACCGCCGCGCCGCTCCGCGGGATCCCCGAGGCGGTGGAGCGCGTGGTGATGCGCGCCCTCGAGAAGAAGGCCACCGCCCGGTTCGCCGACGCGACGGAGATGCGCGAGGCGCTCGAGGAGGCGATCTACGGCGGCTTCTTCGAGGCCTCCGCGGCGGCCCCGAAGGTCGCTCCCGAGGTCGCCATGGAGGAGGCCATCACGTTCGAGACCGCCGCTCCCCCGCCCGCCCGTCGCCGCTCGTCGCGCCGCGCGGTGCTCGTGCCCATGGTGTTCGCCGCGTTCGTCGGCTGCGCGTGGCTCGCCTGGAAGGGCGTCGACGGCAAGCTGCACCCGCGCAAGGCGGTTGCGGTCGCGGTCGTGAAGGACGAGGCCGCGAAGGCCGTCGAGGTCGTGGACCCGCGCGCCGTCCAGGCCGCGGTGAAGCCCGAGGCGCGGCCCGCGGTCGCCGCGAAGGCCGTGATCGCACCTCCGCCGGCGCCCGCGCCGATCGCCTCGGCGAAGCAGACCCTGCCCGGAGGCTTCCCCGTCGCCGAGGCCCCTCCCCCCGCGATCGCCTACGACGGCCCGACCACCGCGAGCATCGAGGAAGAAGCTCGCGGCCGGCGACACCGACGGCGCGCTCGACGACGCGCGCGCGCTGAAGGCCGACGGCAAGCCCGCCTCGCAGGCGCTCTGGGCGAGGACCGCGTTCGCCGCGGGCAAGTTCCAGGAGGCGCACCTCGCCTCGGTCGCGTGGCTCGGCAAGGCCCGCCTCGATCCCGGCGCGCCTGCTGGACGCGTGCCCTGCGCGAGACCGGCCAGCTCGAGCCCGCGCGTCTGCGGCTCGAAGGAGGATCCTCGAGAAGCAGCCGAACCACGCCGAGGCCAAGACGATGCTGCGCGACCTCGAGGCGCTCTCCCGCGCCCAGAAGGTCCACGCCGCGCCGCACAAGCGCAAGGTCGCGTCCGCAAAGATTCCCTAGACGTTCCGGCCGTTCCTGGCTGGATTGCGTGCCGGGTCGATTCGACCTAGAAAATAATGCATACCATGCGCCGCGTGCTCGTCGTCGACGACGAAGAGAACATCCGCCTCGTGCTGCGCACGCTGCTCAAGCGCGCCGGCTACGAGGTGGAGGTCGCGACCAACGGCGAAGAGGCGGTCGAGAAGTTCGAGTCGTTCGGCCCCGACGTGGTGCTCACCGACGTCCGCATGCCGAAGATGAACGGCATCGACCTGCTGACGGCGCTCAAGGCCAAGGGGTCGCTCGCGACGCTGATCGTGATGAGCGCCTACGGCTCGCACGACCTCGCGATCGAGGCGATGAAGGCCGGCGCCTACGACTACGTCGCGAAGCCGTTCAAGCCCGACGAGATCCTCCTCACCCTGCGCAAGGCCGAGGAGCGCGAGACCCTCCGGCGCGAGAACCAGAAGCTCCGCGAGGAGATCCGCAAGGAGAACAAGTTCGACGAGATCCTCGCCAAGAGCGCGCCGATGATGGAGATCTTCCGTACCATCGGGAAGATCGCCGACTACAAGACCACGGTGCTCGTGGTGGGCGAGTCGGGCGTCGGCAAGGAGCTCGTCGCGCGCGCCCTGCACCGTCGCTCGATCCGCGCCAACAACCCGTTCGTCGCCATCAACTGCGGCGCCATCCCCGAGAACCTGCTCGAGAGCGAGCTGTTCGGCCATCGCAAGGGCGCGTTCACCGATGCGAGCGCCGACCGCCGCGGCCTCTTCGAGGAGGCCAGCACCGGCACCCTGTTCCTCGACGAGATCGGCGAGCTCCCCCTGGCCCTGCAGGTGAAGCTCCTGCGGGTGCTCCAGGAGGAGACCATCCGCCGGCTCGGCGACACCAAGGACATCAAGATCGACGTGCGCATCGTGGCCGCGACCCACCGCGACCTCGCCGCCGAGGTGAAGGCCGGTCGGTTCCGCGAGGACCTGTACTACCGCCTGAACGTCCTGCCCCTGCCCTTGCCGCCGCTCCGCGACCGCAAGGAGGACATCCCGCTCCTGCTCGACCACTTCATCGCCCGCAACAACATCCGCCTCGGCACCCAGCTGCGCGGCATCTCGCCCGAGGCCCGCAAGGCGCTGATCGACTACGCCTGGCCCGGCAACGTGCGCGAGCTCGAGAACACCATCGAGCGCGCGATGGTGCTCGCCGACAGCGACCTCATCCACGTGCAGGACCTGCCCGAGCGCGTGCGCGAGGCGCGCGACCCGGTGCAGATGCAGCTCGCGAGTGGCGAGCTCTCCATCAAGAAGACGACGCGGGTCATCGAAGAGGTGCTGATCCGGCGCGCCCTGCAGAAGACCAAGGGCAACCGCACTCGTGCCGCCGAGATCCTCGAAATCAGCCACCGCGCGCTGCTCTACAAGCTGAAAGACTACCTCATCACCGACCTCTGACGATGCGCTGGATCTGCCTTTGTACCTCGCTCGCGATCGGTCCGATCGCCGCCCTCGCCTGCACGGGGGGGAAGCCCGCGCCGCCCAAGACGGGTGTGGCGTCGAGCGCGAGCGACGCGGGCGGTGAGGCCGCGGTGACGAGCGCCTCGAGCGCGGCTCCCCTGCCCTCGGGCGCGGTGAGCGCGGTGGTGTTCTCGGACGACGAGTGCAAGGTGGACACCGACTGCGTGCCGGAGCGCACGTGCCACCCGGACCGGTGCCGCACGGCCGCGAACGCGGGCGAGATGTTGCCTGGGACGCTGTGCACGAACACGTGCGCCGCGGGCGCGGTGGAGTGCGGGCAGAACCACTGCGGGTGCGCGTTCAAGGGGCTCGCGAAGCGCTGCGCGGTGCTGCCGGGGCCGTGACGTCAGCCGGCGTCGCCGGCCCGGCACGCGAGACCGATGCCAAAGAGACGTGGCAATCGGGACGAGGTCGAGAGGTGTCGACCTCCGCGCCGGCGTCGCCGGTGGGCTGCGGCTCGGCGTCTGCCGTCGGGGCGCAGCCGAGCCAGGGTGCGACCTGCGTGGGCCGAGGAACGTGGCGCAGACGGGCACAGCACGAGGGCGGATCGAGTTGCGGTGTACGCCACTCGATCGCGCGAAGCGCGCGAGGGACGGGGTTGTCGGGACCGGCTGGCCGAGTCGGTCAGCTCGGGGCCACCGGGACGTCGTTCACCGAGACGAGCCCGTGTCTCCGCCACCCGACGCGCGCGAGCCACGTGCGCGGAGCGTGGACCGGGGCCCGCTCGAGCCCGAGCGGGGCGAGCTCGCGAAACCCGTCGAACCAGGGCGCGGAGGAGCAGGGGTCGAGCCGCGTAGCGGCGAGTCTCGAGTGCTTCCGAAAATTCTGCAGCACGTAGATCAAAGCAAACCGCACCTCCCGAGGCGTGCGCAGCGCCCGGGTATGAAACCGATCCCCGAGCACCCTCCCCCGCCGCCCGAGCGCCCGGTTGACCGCCCTCGCGAGCCGCACCCCGAGCCCCTGCGCACCCGCGCGCAGCGACGCCGAGTCGTGCGCCTCGACGATGAGGTGGACGTGGTCGTCCTGCACGGAGAAGTGCACCACGCGGAACCGCGTGGTGGCGGCGCGATGCGCGGACAGCGCCGCCACGACCACAGGGAAGACCGCGGCCGAGCGGAGCGAGCCGATCCCTGCCGCGCCACGCCAGGTGAGGTGCACCGGCGTGTACGCGCGATGCACGGGACGCGGGCGGTGCGGGACCTGCGGCCGCTCTCCGCGTGGCTTGCGACCCGCACCCGGCCGACGCCCCCCCCACCCCGCGGTGCGGGCGAGGGAGAGCTGTTCGGGTCGGGAACGACGGGCCATCTCGAATGAGCATAGTTATGGTTGGTGGCGGGTCAAGGGCCGTCGCACCAGGGGTTGCGAAGGGACATGAGTGGGCACATGGGTGACGGCCCGTCCTTCAGTCCGAGGACATCGGTAACAGTGGCGGCAAGGAGGTGACCTTGCGCTGGAAGCCACGCTCCGCGTGTTCGCCGAGCGGTTCCCCGAGTTCACCCGCGACGTGGGGCTGAGCGCCCTCCGTCGTGCGGTGCTCGCGGGGATCCTGCGCCCCCGTCCGCCCGAGGCGCCACCACCGCGATCGTGAACGTCCCCTTCGCGACGAGCTGCTCCTCGTCGCCCTTTCGCGCGAACACCTCCGACTCCACCACCGCGCTCGTGCGCCCGCTGCGCAGCACCGTGGCGCGCACGCGCACGCGCTCGCCCACCGCGGGTCGCAGGAGGTGCATGGTGAACGTCTGCGTCAACACGCGATGGCCCTCGCCGGCACGCGTGGCGGCGGCGGCGCCGGCGGCGTGATCCGCCAGCGCGGTGATCACCGCGGCGTGCACGAAGCCGTCTTGCTGGGTGTGCGCGGCCGTGGGCACGACGCTCGCCTCGACCCAGCCGTCGCCGACGGCGTCGAGCCGCGTGCCGAGCGCGGTCATGAAGCCGGCCTCCGCCCAGATCGCCTGGATGCGCGCGTCCATCGCCCACGGATAGCACGCCGCGAAACCAATCCTCGGCGGCAGCGTCTACCTCCCTGCATGTCCCGCAAGGAAGCCCTCCTCCTCGCCGCCCTGGTCCTCGGGTGTGCGTCGGCCGGCGTCGTCGCCGTGCGCCGCGCGAAGGCCCCGCCGGCCGCCCCGGGAGGCGCGCCCGTCGCGTCCGCTGCGCCGGTCGCCGCTCCGGCGCCCGTGCCGCGCCCGTACGCCAAGAAGGTCCCCCTGCCCCCCAAGGACCTCCGCGAGCAGGCGCTCGGGTTCGGCAAGGCGCGCGGCTGGCTCAACGCGAGCCGGACGCCCAAGAACGAGGACTTCCTCGGCCGCGTCGTCGTCGTCGACTTCTGGACCACGTGCTGCATCAACTGCATGCACGCGCTGCCCACGCTGGCGAAGCTCGAGCAGCGGCACGAGAAGGACCCGTTCGTCGTCGTCGGCGTGCACACGCAGAAGTTCGACGCCGAGCCCGAGCCCGCGCGCCTGCGTGCCTCGGTGATTCGCTACGGCGTGCACCACCCGGTCGCGATCGACGGCGACAAGGGCATCTGGGAGGGCTGGGGCGTCTCGGCGTGGCCCACCGTGATGGTCATCGACGCCAAGGGCCGCATCGTCTGGGAGCAGGGCGGCGAGCCCGATCTCGAAGAGCTCGACGCGGTCGTCGAGAGCGCGCTCGCCGAGGGCGCCGAGGAGAAGACGCTCGCCACCACGCCCGTCGCCTTCCTCGGCAAGGAGGTCGATCCGGCTCGGCCCCTCGCGTTCCCGGAGAAGCTCGCGGTGCTGCCGAGCGGTGAGATCCTGGTCGCCGACTCCGGGCACGATCGGCTCGTACTGGTCGACAAGACGGGCAAGGTGATCACCACCATCGGCGACGGACAGCGAGGCTTCGTGGACGGCGGGTTCGACAAGGCGCGCTTCGCGCACCCGCAGGGCATCGCGGTGTTCGGTGGCCTGGTCTACGTCGCCGACACCGAGAACCACGCGCTCCGCGCGCTCGACCTGAAGGCGCGCACGGTCACCACGGTGGCGGGCACCGGCGCGCTCGGCGCGGGGCGCCTCGGGAAAGACCCCATCGCGGCGAAATCCCCGCTGCGCTCGCCCTGGGACCTCGCGGTCGTGAACGGCACGCTCTACGTGGCGATGGCGGGCTCGCACCAGATCGCGACCTTCGACCCGGCGGCGCAGACGATCCGCCTCTTCGCGGGCACCGGCGCCGAGAACCGCAGCGACGGCAGCCGACTCGTCGCCACCTTCGCGCAGCCGAGCGGGCTCGCGACCGATGGCAAGGATCTCTTCGTGCTCGACAGCGAGACGTCGAGCCTCCGCAAGATCGCGCTCGCCACCGGCGAGGTCACCACGCTGCTCGGCAAGGCGCTCTTCGTGTGGGGCGACGTCGACGGTCCGGGGGAGAAGGCGCGTATGCAGCACCCCATCGGCCTCGCGTTCGGCGGCGGCGCGCTGTGGGTCGCCGACACCTACAACGGCAAGATCAAGCGGGTGGATCCAAGCACGGGCGAGACCAAGACCATCGCGGGCGGCTTCGGATTGAACGAACCCGCGGGGCTCGCGTGGTTCGAGGGTGCGCTGCTGGTCGCCGACACCAACTCGGGGCGCGTGGCGAAGGTCAGCGCCGACAAGGGCGAGGTCACGTCCTGGCCCCTCGTGGAGCACGGCGCGCCCTGACGCTCCTCAGCCCACAAGACACCGCAGGCGCCGCTCCTTCGAGGACGCCCGCGCCGTCAGTGACGAGAGAGACGAGATTCGCTCGCTACGCGAGGCTCACCCGAAATCCTTCTCGGCGCGCTCCTGGTCTTCCTTGCAGCGGATGCAGAGCGTGGTCTCGGGGCGCGCCTCGAGGCGCTTGACCGAGATCTCCTCGCCGCACTCCTCGCAGATGCCGAAGCTCGCGTCGTCGATGCGGGCGAGGGCCTTCTCGATCTTGTCGAGGAACGACTTCTCGCGGCCGCGCAGGCGGAAGGTGAACGACTGGAGGTACTCGCTGGACGCGAGATCCATCTCGTCGGGCAGGTCGTTCGCGTCGAGGGTCATGTCCTCGTCGAGCGTCTGCTTGGCCTTCTTGATGATGTCGTCGCGCTTCTCCTCGAGGAGCTTGCGGAACCGCGCGAGCATGGTCTTGCTCATCGTGGTGACGGGCGCGGGCTTGTCCTCGGCCACGGGCGCGGCAGCGACGATCCTCGGCAGCGTCAGCGGCTCGTCCTTCTTGTCGGCGGGCTTGGACGCGGGCGGCGCGACGGGCGCGGCAGCGGGGCGGCTCTTGGCGGCGGCCGCGGGGGCGGCGATCTTCGGCGCGGGCTTCTCCGGTTCCTTCGAGGCCTTCGGCTTGGCGGCCTCGGTCTTGGCAGCGGCAGCGGCTGGCTTGGTGGCGGTCTTCGACGGCTTGGAGGCAGGTGCGGTCTTGCTGGCCATGCGTAGCCGCCTAGGATGCCCTCCACGCCGGAAGGGATGCAAGACGGAAGGATGCCAGCCCCGAAACCGTCCGAGATCCCCCAGGGAACCCGGCCGCCGCTCCCCGGCGCGCGGGTACATTTCGGCATCGACGAGAACGGGCTTGGCCCGGTGCTGGGTCCCCTGGTCGTCACCGGGGTCGCCCTCGCGGGGGCCGTCCGCCCGAGGACGCTGGGGCCGCTGGTGGGCGACTCCAAGGCGCTGGTCGCCCACGGCGACGTGGCGCTCGGTGAAGCGTGGGCGCGCGTGCTCCTCGAGGCGCTCGGAAAGCCCCCTGCCCGCCCTGCCGACGTGCTCGCCCACGTGTCCCTCGACGACCCGGAGATCCTCCGCGGCCCGTGCCCCAAGGGCCGCCCCACCAAGGACCCCCACAGCGCGCCGTCGGCCATGTGTTACCCGCCCGACGAGAGCGAGGCGTTCGTGGCGAGCGACGTTCTCCTCGCGGAGGTCCGCGCCGCGCTCGCGGCCTTTCCCGCCCGACCGGTCGCGCTGCGCGCCGCGTTCGTGTGCGCCAACCGGTACAACGCCGCGGTCGACGCCGGGCGCAACAAGCTCGTGCTCGACCTGCACGAGATGGAGCGGATCGCGCTCGCCATGCGCACGGACGCCGACCTCGAGGGCAACGCACTCTTCGACGCCGTGTGCGGGAAGGTCGGTGGCATCGGCAAGTACTCGGGCTATTTCGGCCCGCTCGGCGGCCACCTGCACGCGATCGAGCAGGAGGCCCACGGCGCGAGCGTCTACCGGTTCCCTGGCCTCGGGCGGTTCGCCTTCGTGGTCGACGCCGACGCGCAGGACCCTCTCGTCGGCCTCGCCTCGCTCGTCGGCAAGTACCTCCGCGAGCTCGGCATGGGACGCATCGTGAAGTGGCTGCGCGCGCAGTCCGGGGAAGACCTCGCGGAGGCGAGCGGCTACCGCGACCCGGTCACCAAGCAGTTCATCGAGGCCACCGCCCTCGTGCGCCGTCGACGCGGGGTCCCCGACCGCTGCTTCGTCCGTAACACCTGACTGGTACGACCACTTGGCCGGGAGAAATGCCGCGGATCGCGGCCGCGCGCGGTAGTATTTGCAGAGCATGCGCAGCCGCATCACTGGAGCCGGCCACTACCTCCCCACCAGGGTCGTCACCAACGACGACCTCAGCAAGCGCCTCCCCACCATCGATGAGTGGATCCAGCAGCGCACCGGCATCAAGGAGCGTCGCTACATCGAGCACAGCGGGATCGGCGCGAGCGACCTCGCGGTCCCCGCGAGCAAGATGGCCCTCGCGCAGGCCGGCCTCGAGCCGAAGGACGTGCAGGCGATCGTCTTCGCCACGCTCTCGCCGGACGTGAACTTCCCCGGCTCGGCGTGCTTCCTCCAGCAGAAGCTCGGCTGCGGCCAGATCCCCTCGCTCGACGTGCGCAACCAGTGCTCGGGGTTCCTCTACTCGCTGTCGATCGCCGACGCGTGGATCCGCGCCGGCGTGTACCAGAACGTCCTGATCGTCGGCGCCGAGGTGCACTCGACCGGCATCGACTTCAGCGAGCACGGTCGCGACGTCACCGTCCTCTTCGGGGACGGTGCTGGCGCGGTGGTGCTGCAGCCGACCGAGCACCCGACCCAGGGCGTGCGCTCGGTCCACCTCGCCGCCGACGGCGTGGGGGCCAAGGAGCTGTGGCTCGAGGCCCCGGCGTCGATGTACGACCCCCGCCTCACCGTCGAGATGATGGAGCAGCGCCGCCACTGGCCGAAGATGAACGGCAAGCAGGTGTTCCGCTGGGCCGTCGACAAGATGCCCGAGATCGCTCGCGCCGCGCTCTCCGCCCAAGGGATGAGCCCCTCGGACGTCGATCTGTTCGTGCCCCACCAGGCCAACATGCGGATCAACCAGGCAGTGGCCGAGAAGCTCGGGATCCCTCATGATCGAGTGGTGCACAACATCGAGCGCTACGGGAACACCACCGCGGCGACGATCCCGATCGGAATCTCCGAGTCGTGGAAGGACGGCAAGATCGCCGAGGGCAGCCGCGTGCTGATGGCCGCGTTCGGCGCCGGGTTCACCTGGGGGAGCGCGATTGTCGAGTTCTGACGTCGACGACCCAGCGGGGCCCCCTTCCCCGTCAGGGGCGGGTCTGTCGCGCGCGCGCCGCACCTCGGCGAGCGTCTGGGTCCTCGCGTCGGTGTTCGGGCATCTCTTGCTCGCGGGCGGCGCGGCCGTCCTCGTCGCCCGGCACCTGAACACGCCTGTGCCGCCGCCCGAGGTGGCCCCCGCCTACCCGGCGCCGCCTCCAGAGGGTCCCATCGTCGTCGAGCTCCCCACCTCGAGCGGCGAGACGGTCGCGCTCGCCGTCACGACCAGCGGCGCGCCGGTGGACAAGCCGGTAGGCCTCGCGGGAGGCGCCGCGGCGCACGCCGACGATCAGAGCGGTGGCAAGGGCGGCGCGCCCGGCGCCAAGGCCGTGAACCTCGCCTCGGCCAACGGCGACGAGGCCGTGTCGGCCGCGCTCCGCGACGCGAACGAGGACCAGCAGAACCACCTCGCGACCGACAAGCACCGCGTCTCCCCGCTCGACGTGCGCCACGCCCTCGTGCCGATGGAGCTCACCTTCGTCGCGTCGGGCAAGGGCTTCCGCTACGAGCGCCACCCCGCGGGCAACGCGGCGCTCGGCGCGGAGTCCAGCAAGCCCGCCACGCTCGGCGGTGCACCCGGCGGTGCCGTCGGCGAGGGCGCGCTCGCGCTGCTGGGGGGCAAGGCTGGCGGCCCGGTCAAGCCGATCCCGGGTGTCAGGTATGGCAGCATCATCGTCGGCACGCCGCAGCTCGTCGGCGCGCCCGTCGTCAAGGCGCGGCCCCACGTGCAGAAGGGCAAGCCCACCGTGGTCGCGGGCGACAAGGGCGCCGTCACCAAGGACGACCAGGACGCGGACCAGGCCGTGGCCGCGGCGCTCAAGAGCGTGGTCGACACCTCCCCGGTCGGCGCCACAGAACCGGGCCCTGGCAAGGGTGGCACCACCGGCCCGGGCGCGCCTGGCAGCAATGGCAGCGACGGCGGCGCGAGCTCGGTCGCGCTCGGCGCTGGCGCCGGTGGCGAGTCCCCCAAGCGCACGCGCTGGTTCCTCGACATGAACAAGCGCATCGGCCCGCTGGTCGACAAGACGTTCCCCAAGGAGGCCGAGCTCGAGCTGCGCAACGGCGTCGTGATCGTCGAGCTGGTGATCGACAAGGGCGGCAAGGTGATCGACGTCACCGTGGTCAAGCCCAGCAACTTCCCGCAGTTCGACAAGAACGTGGTGACGGCGCTGCGCAAGGCGCCGGGCTTCGATCCGATCCCCGACCTCGTCGGCGAGGGCCCAGTGCGCGTCCGTCTGCCGGTACAGGGCGGCTGGCAGCTCGACTGAGAGTCTGTTGCGCGACTTGCGCAACCCCGTGCTTGCGCAACTCGAGCAACACCAACCCGCGGGAAATGTAGGCGTTTGCGGATTCCTGCAGGTTTGTCCGTTTCTCGCGGCTGGAACGACCCTTGCGAAGGGGGGGCGCATGAAGCGAATCCCCCTGCTCGCGTTCGTCGTCGTGGGTCTCGGTGCCGTCTCCGGCTGCGCGTTCGAGAGCGCATGGAAGGACGACGGCCAAGGCGTCGAGGGTCAGATCGTCGGCGGCACCAAGGCGTCCGCCTACGAAGAGGCCGTCCTCATCAACATGCAAGACAAGTACGGCAACAACACGAGCGCGTGCTCGGGCGCGCTCATCGCGCCGCGCGTGGTCCTCACCGCGGGGCACTGCGTGGATGGCGTACCGCGCTTCCAGATCATCGCGCCCTACACCACCGATGGGAAGCAGGTCGGCACGTCCTCGAAGGCGGCGTACGACTGGATCAACGTCCCTGGTAGCTCGGTCGACCCCGATCTGCACGACGTCGGCGTGATCATCCTCGACAAGCCGATGACCCTGAAGAAGGGCTGGCCGATCGTCCCCAAGGCCCGGGTGGAGTGGGGCACCAAGGCCATGAACATCGGCCGCATCCAGAGCGGCGCGTTCTCGAGCACCGATCTCTTCGTGAGCAAGGCTCGCAGCATGAACAACGGCGCCGAGCACGGCTTCCCGTACGACTACTGGGCCGATCAGGTCATCCAGCCCGGCGACTCCGGCGGCCCGGTGGTGCTGGTCGGCGCCGCGCCCCACACCATCATCGCCGTCAACTCCGGCGCTGGTGGTGACGAGGTGCTCGCGCGCACCGACCTGCTCTACGACTGGATCCAGAAGCAGGTCACCGAGAACGGCGGGCCCGGCGACCCGGTGACGCCTCCCGACCCGGTCACGCCCGGCGACGCGGACGCGGACGGCATCGCCGACGCCGCCGATCTCTGTGGCAAGACCCCGGCCGGCGCGCCCGTGTGGACCACGGGCGAGTGGATCGGCTGCGCCGCGGGCCAGCTGCGCGACGGCGGCGGCGGCGCCGACGCCGACGGAGACGGCGTGCCCGACGCGAAGGACCTGTGCAGCAAGACCCCCGCCGGCCAGGGAGTGTGGCAGTGGGGCGACTGGATCGGCTGCGCCGCCGGGCAGTTCAAGGACAAGTGAGGCTGGGCTGCGAAGACCACCGATTGACACCGTCGGGCGCATGGCCACCCTCTCGGGCCATGCGCACCCGGGTCAAGATCTGCTGCATCTCGTCGCTGGAAGAGGCGCGGCTCGCGGTGTCGCTCGGGGCCGACGCGCTCGGCCTGGTCGGCCCCATGCCGAGCGGCCCCGGCGTGCTCGACGACGCCACCATCCAGAGCATCGCGCGCGTCGTCGCGCCGCCCGTCGGGCGCTTCCTCCTCACGAGCCGCACCTCAGCCGACGCGGTGGTCGAGCACGCGCTCGCGAGCGGCGTCGACACGGTGCAGCTGGTCGACGCCGTCGCGCCCGACACCTACGCCGCCCTGCGGTCGCGCGCGCCCCACGTGCGCGTCGTGCAGGTGCTCCACGTCGAGGGGCCCGAGGTGGTCGAGGAGGCCACGCGCCTCGCGCCCCTCGTCGATGCGCTGCTGCTCGACAGCGGTCGACCCAACGCCGCCGTGCGCGAGCTCGGCGGGACCGGCCGCGTGCACGACTGGCGCTGGAGCCGCGCGGTCGTCGACGCGGTCCCCTGCCCCGTGTTCCTCGCCGGTGGACTCTCGGCCGACAACGCGCGGCGGGCGATCGACGAGGTCGCGCCCTTCGGGCTCGACGTCTGCAGCGGCGTGCGCACCGCGGGCGCGCTCGATGAAGAGAAGCTCCGCGCCTTGATGGCGATCCTGTCGTGAAGGCCTCGCGCGTCTTTCTTGGCCCCGGGTCGGAGGTCCCGTTACCGCCAGGCGCATGACGCGCACCGCTCTCGCCCTCCTCCTCCTCTCCTCGGTCGGCTGCACCAGCGCGACCGTCCTCCCCTCCGTCGCCGTCGAGGCCCGCCCCTCGACCCACGAGAGCTCGCCGCCGCGCGAGACCGCCTTCGTGTCCACCGACACGAAGCCGACCGCGGCGCCGCTGCGCGCCGTCGGGGACTTCGTCGTCTTCAAGTTCTCCGGCACCTACCGCAAGGGCGCCCTCACGCTGCGCGAGCAGATCGTCGGCCGTCAGGGCGACGACCTGATCGTCGAGTTCACCTTCGTCGACGGCGCCAAGAAGAGCACCTTCCGCGCGCTCACGGGCGCCGGCGCCAAGAGCGACCTCACGGGCTTCACCAAGCTCGACGCCAAGGGCGCGACGATCGACGCGAGCCGCGACGAGTTCGAGGCGTTCATGGGCGAGACGGTGCTCGCCGCCGACGACAACGAGGAGACCCTCGGCACGACGACCGCCGACGTCGACCTCGGGGGCAAGCAGTACACCGCCAAGACCACCTCGTTCCGCGTGCGCGTCGGCAAGACGAGCGCGACCATGAAGATCACGCAGGCCGACGACTTCGCCTGGGGCGATCTCGGCGCCGAGATCGTGGCGACGGACGGCACCGTCCTCTACCGTGCCGAGCTCTTGGAAGCGGGTCACGTCAGCGAGTAGTCTCGCGGCCCCATGGCCGTCGCGCTCGCCTCCGTCGCCCGCCCGTTCCGCGAACGATATCTGTCGTACGCAGACCTCGAAGCCCAGCTCCGTGCGTGGGCGGACGCCTACCCCGACCTCGTGCGCCTCACGACCCTCGGCAAGACCACCGAGGGTCGCGATCTGTGGCTGCTGACGCTCGGCAAGGACCCGGACCGCGCGCGCCCCTCGGTGCTCGTCGACGCGAACATGCACGCGACCGAGCTCTGCGGATCGAGCGTCGCGCTAGCCATCGCCGAGGACTTCCTGCGGCTCCACCTCGAGCCCGACGCGGCCCTGCACGGCCTGCCGGCGCACGCCCGCGAGCGCCTGCGCGACGTCCGCGTGTTCGTGGTGCCGCGCACCTGCCCCGACGGCGCCGAGAGCATCCTCACGACGGCCCGCTACTGCCGCAGCAACCCGCGCGACGCGCGCCCGAACCGCCACCACGCGCGGTGGATCGCCGCCGACGTCGACGGCGACGGCCTCGCGCTCTCGATGCGCAAGGAGGACCCGACCGGCGAGTTCGTGGCCTCGACCGAGGTGGCCGGCCTCATGCTGCCCCGCCGCTTCGAGGACGAGGGCCCGTTCTACAAGGTGTGGCCCGAGGGCACGATCGAGAACTTCGACGGCCAGACGGTGCCGAACCCCTACTTCCTCGGCGACAACGACGCCGATCTGAACCGCAACTTCCCGTGGTCGTGGGCCCCCGAGCCGGAGCAGATCGGCGCGGGGCGCTATCCGACGAGCGAGTTCGAGTCGCGCGCGCTCGTCGAGCTCTCGACCGCGCACCCGGACATCTACGCGTGGCTGAACCTCCACACCTTCGGCGGGGTGTTCATCCGCCCGCTCGGCCACGCCGCCGACAGCAAGATGGACCCGAGCGATCTCGCGCTCTACCGGCAGATCGAGGCCTGGGCCGACGAGCTCACCGGCTACCCCACGGTCAGCGGCTTCGCCGAGTTCCTCTACGAGCCGGACAAGCCCCTGCACGGGGATCTCTCCGACTTCGCCTACCACCAGCGCGGCGCCATCTCGTACGTCGTCGAGCTCTGGGACCTGTTCGCGCAGATCGGCGTCCCCCGCAAGAAGCCGTTCGTCGCTCACTACACGCACCTCGATCGCGACGACCTGCTGAAGCTCGGTCGCTGGGACGCGACCCACAACCAGGGCCGGGTCATCCGCCCCTGGAAGCCGATGACCCACCCCCAGCTCGGCGCGGTCGAGGTCGGCGGGGTCGATGGTCGGGTCGGCATGTCCAACCCGCCGTACGAGCTGCTCGGCGGCGTGTGCGAGAAGCACTCGGCCCACTTCCTCCGCGTGGCGGCGCTGGCCCCCGCGCTGCAGGCCACCGTGACCGCGGTGGAGCCGCTCGCGGGCGACCTCTCCCGCGTGACCGTGACCGTGGAGAACCACGGCTACCTGCCGACCTACGTGCTCTCGTCGGCCAGGAAGCTGCCGTGGAACGAGCCGCTGTTCGCGGACGTCGAGGCGGTGGGCTGCGCGCTCGCCCAGCCGGAGGAGGCGCACCGCGAGGTCGGTCACCTCGACGGGTGGGGCCGCGGCCGCTTCGACGGCGAGAGCGCGCTCTTCTACCAGCGCAGCCGCGGCTCCACGGGCCGCAAGACGCTCACGTGGGTCGTGCGCGGCAAGGGCACCCTCACCGTGCGCGTCGGCTCGTGCCGCACGGGCACCGTGACGTGCACCGCGACGGTCTAGCGCGGCAGCAGCTGGCAGCAACGGCTGGCGGCAATGACAGCAACCGGTCAGAGCTCGAACGACGCGCGATAGATCAGCATCACGTAGGCCGGCAGGCGCGTGATGTGGAACCCGAACTCGTTGTCACCGGGGCGCACAAGGGTCTGGAACAGGAACAGGTCGTCCTTGCGGAACACGCCTGGGCGCGTGCCGAAGGTGAGGCCGTACGCCACCTCGGTGACCCGCTTTCCCCGCTGCGGCATGTCGAGGACCCGCACCGTCGGGCCGAGGCCACCGAACGAGGCCGCGCGGACGAACATGGTCGCGTCGAAGCGGAGCAGTCGCCCGCCGTCGTGCACGTTGGTGTGGAACCAGTCGTAGGTGTTGTCGGGCTGGCCCTCCCAGCGCATCGCGAGGTTCGTCACCAGCCAGAGCGGCTCGAGGGGGATGACCAGGCGCGCGCGCGCCTCGGCCCAGTTCCACGAGGTCGCGTCCTTGCTGTCCTTGTCCTTCTCGCGCCGCTGCTCGCTGGTCACCTCGGGCAGGAAGCCGTCCGGGGCGGCGAGCCCGGTGTACGTGCGGTTCACCCGCCGCACGCCTGCGCTCGCGCCGATCGTGAGGAACAGGAGCCGCACGTCGAGGTGTCCTGCGACGTCCGCGTACCCGAGCGAGTACAGCGCGGAGACGCGCGCGTTCAGGTTGCTCATCGTCTCGTCCTCGAGGATCTGGCGGCGCTCGAGGGAGACCTGCGCACCCACGGTGATCAGATCGGCGTGGACGAACGTGCCTCCGCGCGGGGGATCGAGGAAATAGTCCCTCCTCTGGGGGAAGGCCTCCGCGGTCGCGGCGACGGTGAGGGCGAGGAGTGCGCTGGCGGCGCCGACGAGGGTGGCCGTGATGGGTCGCTTCACGCCCCTGAGGGGAGCACACTCAGTGACAGCAGCGGAAGCCCGTCTCGGTGCCCTGGTAGACCTCGTCGTGCCCGGCGTTGGTCGCCCGGCAGGTGCTCCGGCCGGGGAGCCACCAGCTGCCCTTGAGGAGGGTGGCTTTTCCGCCCGTCCCCGGATCGCGGGTGACCCACTCCTCGAGGTTGCCGGCGAGGTCGCGGACCCCGAACGGGCTCGTGCACTTGGGGTTGTCGCCCGCCTTGGTGCGGAGGTCCTTGAGGCCCCCGTTGGGGCGTCCGAGCTCCTGGTGGTCGATGTTGCAGGCCAGCGAGTCGCGTTCGAAGCCGTAGGGATACGGCCGCATCTCCTCGCCCTCGCAGGCGAACTGCCACTCGGACTGGGTGCAGAGGCGGGCGCCGCGGGCCGTGCAGGCGTCCTTGGCCGCCAGGTACGAGACGTGGTTGGTCGGGCGCGGATCGCTCTTCTTGGCCTCGAGCTTCTGCTCGTCGCGGTCGATGCAGAACCGCATCGGCTTGCGCGTGGCGCGGCAGATGGCCGGCGAAGCGTACTTGGCGCAGCGAAACGCGTGGTATTTCCCGGGCGGATCGAGCCATTCGAGGCAGCGCTGCTCCACGTCCGGGCAGTAGTTGCCCTCGACGGCCACCATTCCCGTGGGGCAGCTCCCCATCACGGCCGCCGCGTGGTCGACGGCGACCACCACCATCGGGCCGCCCTTGGCGGGGGAGATCAGCGCGGCGCCGCTGGCCAGGCCCCCCTCGTCGAGGGCCTCGAACAGCCCACCGGCGCGCGGATCCTGCGGGGAAGAGCACGTCCAGAGGCTCGTCGACAGGACGACGAGGACGGACTTCGCGGGCCACTTCCACTGCACAGCCGAGCGTGCGTATCTGCGCCCTGCCTAGGCAGGAAGCAAAATCGACGATCCACTGAACGCGCGACGAGTGCCTGCCCCGTCGAAAACCGTCCCTTCACAGGTTCTTGCAGCAGCGGACACCCACCTGCGGGCCCTCGTAGGTCTCCCCGTGCTTGGTCGTGGCGGCGCGGCAGGTGTTGCGACCCGGCAGCCACCAGGCGCCCTTCATCGTGGACTTGTCGTGCGGATCGGTCGGGCGATCGAGGGTGGCCCACTCCTCGACGTTGCCGCTCATGTCGCGCACTCCGAACGGACTCACGCACTTCGGGTGCGTGCCCGTGGGCGTGCGGTTGTCGCGGAGGCCGGTGTTGGGCTTGCCGAGGTCCATGCGGTCGATGTTGCAGGCGCTGGCGTCGCGCTCGAAGCCGTAGGGATACGGGCGCATCTCCTCGCCTTCGCAGGCGAACTGCCACTCGGACTCGAGACAGAGGCGCTTGCTCTGGGCCTCGCAGGTCTGCTTGGCGCTCGTCCAGGAGTGGTGGACAGCCGGGAGCGAGGCGCCCTGCGGGGTGTACTCGTCGCGATCGATGCAGAAGCGCAGGGAGACGCGGGCCTCGGAGAGGCACTCGCTCTTGGCGTACTTGGCGCACCGGAAGTTCTCGTAGGGGCCGGGCGGGTCCATCCACTCGAGGCAGTGCTGTTTCACCTCGGGGCAGTAGCGACCCTCGACCAGGACCATGTCGGGCGGACAGGCGCCGCCCGTGGCCGGCACCGCCCCCTTGGGTACGGCCGGCGCCAGCGTGTCGCTCCCGGCCGGCGCCTCGTCGCTCACCCACGTCGGCTGAGCAGATGGGGGGTCGGCGTCGACGCCCGCTTCGGGCGCGCCACCGTTCGGAGCCTCCATGCGCAGCGTGCAGCCCCCGACCGAAAGGCCCAAGACCAACACCGAAGCTCGCAACGTGGACTTCATGGAGACCTCCCTCGGGAGAACGCTGATCCATGGTTAACCACGTCCACTCAAACATGCAAAATAACGGCGGAAAGTGGCGAAGCGCGCTTCGCACCACGACCGCCGCGCCCTACCTCTGGCGCGGCTCGTCCGTCCCGCCCGTCTCGGACGACGTCTTCCCCGGCTCGTCCCCCAGGGCGGCCAAATCGGCGAGCGCGACGGGGTGATAGGGGGCGCGCGGCGTGAACGGCTCCGCCGCGTCGCCCCCTGCCCGTGCGAGCTCGGCGGCGCAGAACGCGAGACAGGACTTGCCCTGGCACCAGCCGGTTCCGAAGCCGGTATAACGTTTGAGCGACTCGACGTCGCGATGGCCACGGTCGATCGCGTCGCGCAGCTCGTGCAAGGTCACGTCCTCGCAGCGGCAGGCCAGGATCTTGTCGCTCACGGCTGCTCCGTCTGGGCGAGGAGCGCGGCGACCGTGCGTCTCGCGGCGCCGCGGAGCTCATCCACCTCGAACCGCGCGCCGGTGACCTCACCGACGGCGAACAGGCGGGGGTTCTTCGTACGACCGTCGGCGTCGACCCGGACGGAGTAGCCACGTTCGGCGTGCGTGACTTCGGCGCCCGCCTGCACGGCCAGCTCGAAGCAAGGCGCGGGCGGTGCGTCGTGCACGACGGCGTCGGCGTCGACCTTGTGTTCGGCGTCGCCGGCTCGATCGACGACGTCGGCGGATTTGACCGTGGACAGCCCCCGCGCGCTCGTGACGGCGTGGACCACACGCACGGTCGCGCCGTGACCGCGGGCGGCCGCCGCGAACGCGCGCGCGTGGGGGCCGTCGCCCACGACGATGGGCTCCGCGCCCACGAGCACCCCCTGGTCGAGCAGCGCGAGGGCGGCGCGGGCCGAGATCACGCCCGGGATGTCGTTGCCCGGGAAGGTGGCGGGGGCGTCGTGGCCGCCGGTCGCCACGACCTGATTCCGCGAGCCGACCCGCAGCAGGCCTGCGCGGGGGTGATCGAGCAGCCAGTCGCCCCCTTCGAGCACCCCGAAGGCCGTCGTCTCGCAGCGCAGCGCGGTCCCGAGGGTCTCGAGGGCGCCGTCCAGGTCGAAGTCGAGAGCGCCGGTCGCGAGCAGCCCGCGCGCGGCCCCCCCAGGGGTCGGGCGGTCGTCGCAGACGAGCACGCTCTTGCCGGCCGCGGCGAGGCCACGCGCGACCTCCAGCCCGGCGAGGCCGGCGCCGACCACGAGCACCTCGACCTCCACGTTCTCGACGTTCGAGCGGGCCGCCCGCGCCTTCTCGGGGAGCTCGCCGAGACCGGACACCCGGCGCGCGAAGGCCTGCACGAGGCCCTGGATGCCAGGGATGCCGGCGAACATCTCGTGGTGGTTCATCCCGTGCGGGAAGAACCAGTCGGTGGCGCGCAAGACGTCGAGCTTCGGGGACAGGACGACGTTCTGACGCTCCACGCGCGCGCCGTCGTGGGCCTGACAGAGGCAGGTCATGACGTTGGGGGTGTCGTCGACGCGCATGAGGCAGCCGTCGCAGCCGCCACGCATGCACGCGGGACCGCGCGGGCGGTGGAACTTGGGGCTCCGCGCGAGCGCCCACTCTCCCTCGGCGACGAGCGCCGCCGTGAGGCTGGCCTCGGCGTCGGCGACGATCGATCGCCCGTCGAGGGTGATGCGGATGGGACGCTGCGGGGGCCGGACCCGGCGGGGAGCCACGGCGCTGGTTACCACGACCACGGCAGGCCCGTCAGTCGTGCTAACCGAGGGAGCCCGTGATCGCCGCCGTCATCCCCGCCCTGGACGAAGCGCCGCGCATCGCGCGGGTGGTCCGCACGCTGCCGCCCGTGGTCGGCCGCATCGTCGTGATCGACGACGGGAGCTCCGATAGGACCCGTGAGGTCGCGCAGGCCGCGGATCCACGCGTCGTCGTGCTGCGTCACGAGAATCGCCGAGGGGTGGGCGCGTCGATCGCCGAGGGTGCCCTGTTCGCGCGGGCCCTCGGCGCCGAGGTGGTCGTCGTGCTGGCTGGCGACGGGCAGATGGACGTGGCCGACCTGCCCGCCGTGCTGCGCCCGATCCTGCGCGGCGAGGCGGACTACGTGAAGGGCGATCGCCTGCGCTGGCCCGACGGCGCGCTCGCGTTCCCCCTCGACCGGCTGCTCGGCATCGTCGGCCTGGCCGCGCTCACCCGCCTCGCGACCGGACAGTTCGTGCAGGACGCGCAGTGCGGCTACTGCGCCTTCTCGGCGCGTGCGCTCGACACGCTCGATCTCGCGCGGCTGTGGCCGGGGTACGGCTACCCGAACGCGCTCCTCATCGCGCTCCACGCCGCGGGTCTGCGGGTCGTCGAGGTGCCGGTGCGGCCGGTCTACGACGGTGCGCCGAGCAAGCTCCGCCTCGCGCACGTGCCGCCGATCGTCGGCATGCTGCTGCGCGCGTCGGTCCGTCGCCTCTCGGGACGCCTCGCCGTCGCGCCCGTGGTGGAGGCGAAGGGCCTGCGGCGACGCGCCAGCGCCGCCCAGGCCGCGCGCGACTGACTACGCCGGCAGCTTCTTGCCGCAGACGCCGCCGATGCACTCGACGCCGAAGGCCGCGTTGCAGCAGTCCTTGGTCTCGACGCAGGTGTCGCCGATCTCCTTGCACTTGTCCGGCGGGGGCTTGTCGCAGACCTTGGGCAGCTTGCCGTCGGGGCTCTTGCACGCGCCGTCGCAGCACTCGAAGCCAGCGTCGCAGCCTTCGCCGAGCTTCTTGCACGCGTCGAGCGCCCAGTAGCCGCGCATGTTCTGGTCGGCGAGGTCCTGGCCGGTGAGCCAGAACGCGGGGTGACTCGGGTCGACCCCCGCCTTCGGCGACGCATCGATGGCGGTGACCCAGAGCTGCTTGTGGCGGCACGGGGTGGCGGCCCAGCTCGGCTTGCCACAGGTGTCCGCGTCGGACTGCAGGGTCTTGTTGAGCCGGTTGCCGTACTGGCGCTCGGACACGAAGACGAGCCAGAAATACCCGCCCGCGAGCACCGGATTGAACGTGGGCTCGTAGGCGAGGTTCTCGTCGCCCGCGCCGCTCGTGCCAGGGGTGACGCCCGCGTTGACGGCGTTGCCGAGGAGCACGTCGCCCGTGCCGTCGGGCTTGATGAGGCGGACGGTGGCGCGGGTGCCGCGGGTGCGGGCCATCGGCCCCTCTTCGTAGGCGATCCACTGGTTGTCGGGAGAGAACGACGGGTAGAGGAGCGCCTTGCCGCCACCGGCGCGCACGGTCTTGGGCGCGCCGAACTTCCTGGTCGGCAGGTCGAACGGCATGACCATCAGATCGCTCTGCGTGAAGTCGAGCCAGTTGCCGTTCTTGCGGAGGCTGTAGGCGAGGAGACTGCTGTCGTTGGCGAACGTGGGCATGACGGCCATGCCCGCCGCCGCGACGCCGCTCGGCTCGAGGCTGCCGGCGGTCTTGGCGTCGAACAGCTTGAGGGTCGTCTCCTGGCTCTGGCCCGCGACGACGAGGTTGCCGTCGGCGGAGATGGCCTGGAACCCCGAGGGAGACCCCGAATACTTGATCTCCTTGCCGGTCGAGTCGAACGACGCCCACGGCGAGGGACCACCGTCGTACGACGCGACGATGGTCGACCCGTTCTTGGCGACGCTGTGGCACGCGACGCAGGAGTGACCGGCCGAGGGCTTGAGGAAGTCTTCGGGCTTGATGGCGCCCGGCTTGATGCGCGCGACGCCGCCGCCGTTGATGCGCCAGTAGTAGATCGAGCCCTTGAGGCTGCCGTTGGCGATGGTCCAGGACTGGGTGGTCGACTTGAATGCCGTCCCCCCTGCCCCGCCGGCGAGCCGGTAGAGCGTGACGGCCAGCTTGTCGCCGGTGACGTTGGTGTCGAGGAGGCGGGTCCACGTGGCGCCGGCGATGGTCGCGCGCGGCGGGGTGCCGGCCTTGAAGTAGCTCGTGTAGGTCATGTTCGGCTGCGTGATCTGCAGCGCGTACACGTCGCTCGCGCCGCCTCCGGCCCACATGAGCTCGGGCGCGAGGATGCCCTTCGGGAAGACCGTCTTGTCGTACGGGTAGAGCAGCTTGGCGACGGCCGCGTCGGCCGTGGTCGCGGCGAGCAGCGCGGTCTTGCTCGCGTCGTCGAGCCCCGAGCCCTTGTCCTCGACGTCCCGGAGGTTCACCGTGACCGTGGCGCTCGCGGTGAAGCCGAGCGCGGCGCAGGTCACCTTGGCGACGCCGCCCGCGGAGCCGCTCGCCTGGAACGTGCCGCCCGACACCGTGCCGAGGTCGATGCGGTCGACCGTCCACGTGCAGCTGCCCACCGCCGAGGTGCTGCCGTCGTCGAGGGTGGCCTTGGCCTCGAACGAGGTCTTGGTGGTCGCGGCAGTGACGTCGCCGTTGACCACCTCGAGCGTGGCCGTGGCCGGGTCGAGGTCGAGCTTGACGACCTTGCGGTCGCCGATGGTCCCGTCGATCACGATGCCGCCGCCGTCGGCGTCGTCGCCGCCGCTGCTGTCCGCCAGCGCGTCGACGTTGTCGATCGGATCGGTCCCCGTGTTGCTCGGGCTGCACGCCGCGAGGGCGCCCCCGAAGAATCCCCCGATCACGATCACCGCCGAGACGTGTCGTCCGCGCATGAACGACGCTCTAGCACGTTCGCTCGACCCGTCCGCGATCATCGAAGACGCTTCCGTGCACGCTGCGCACGTCACTCCGACGTGACGAGGTGCACGACGCGCCGCGCCGCGCCCACGCTGGTCGAGTAGGCCTGGTCGGACGCGATCCGGAGCGCAGGCACGGTGAGGCCCTCGAGCGCCGGGAGGTCCTCCCGGCCGAGCAGGACCATGACGGAGGGGGCGAGCCGTGCCCCGAGGGCGATCCAGGCCTCCTTGGCCAGCGTCGCGCGCGAGATCGCCACCGCGAAGCGCTCCCCCGCCGCGGCGAGGTCTTCGCCCCTCGCCTCGCGCACCTCGACCTGATCGACCAGCTTCGCCGCGCCGACGACGGTGCGCAGGAACGTGGCGCGCTTGCCGAGCGGCTCCACCAGGGTGAGCGAGAGATCGGGGCGCAGGCACGCCAGCGCGAGCCCGGGGGCGCCGAAGCCCGTGCCCACGTCGACGACCTTTGCTCCCTCCGGGATCGACCGCGTCACCCAGGTCGCGTCGAGCACGCCGAGCTCGACCAGCGCCGCGTCGTCCTTCGCCGCGGTGAGATCGATCTTCTTGTTCCAGGTGCGGACGAGCTCGAGCCACCGGACCAAGAGCTCGACGGCCCGCGGACCGACTCGGCCGATGCCGGGCGCCGGCGGAGGCACCGCGTCGACCAGCCGCTCGACACCCGCTCGCAGGTCGCTC
>JADJMO010000052.1 GCA_016709545.1 Myxococcales bacterium | reverse complement strand
GCCGCCGTCTCCAGGTCGCAGGCACGGTGCAAGTCGGCGAGCTCCGCCGCGCGGTCGCGGACGCCGTCCTCAACAACCGGCCCTTCGCGCGCGCGCTCGCCGATGCGTCGCCGACCGCCCGCACGGAGCTGGAGCGCCGCTCGGCCGCGTTCCCCGGCGACGTGCCCTTCGATCCCGCCCTCGTCCGCAAGGTGCCGCCGGGGTTCTGCGCGCAGCTGCTCGTGGTGCCGGTCCGCACCGATCCGCGTACGGGCACCGTGGAGGCCGCCGCCGTCGATCCACGCGACCCGCACCTCGCCGCCGGAGCTTCCGTTCACGTCGACGCGCCTGTAAAGCCTGCTGGCCGCGCCGCTCGAGGAGATCGTGAGCCGGACTGCGGCGCAGATCGAGCGACGGCGCACCGGGGAGATGCTGGCGCAGCGTCGGCCTGCTCGTGGTCGACGAAGAAGACGTGATCGTCCCGCTCGTGCGCCGGCCGCGTCAGAGCCTGCCCCCCGAGAAGAACCCGGCCCCGCCGAGCGTGCTCCCACCCAGCTTGGCGCCGCGCTCGCAGCGCCCGTCGGGGCTCCTGCCGGCCGCTCGACCCGAGGCCTCCGAGCTCGCCGACGTGCCGCCCTCGCGCGCGCCGCTGCAGATGGTCGTCGACTTCGGCGCGCTCACCCGCAAGGCGCGCGACGAGCAGGCCCCGGCGACCCAGCGCGGGGCGCCGCCCGATCCCGCGGCGCGCAGCTACGAGCCGCGCATGCCGCCGTTCCCTTCGCTCACGCCCATCCTCGAGGCGATCGACAGCGCCCCCGAGCGCGACACGCTCGTCGCGGCGATCGTCCGCGGCATCGGCACTTCTGCGCGGGCGGCGGTGCTGCTCGCGCCGCGGCGCGGCCGCTTCATGGGCATCGGCGCCTCCTACGACCTCGCCGACGTCGTGCGCGGCGCCACGGTCCCGACCAGCCCGCTGATCGACGAGGCCATCGCGGAGGCGAGCTGCTCGGCAAGCCGGGACGTCCGGTCGCCGACCGCGAGCTCGGCGAGCTGCTCGGCCTCGCGCACGACGACCTCACGCCGTTGCTCGTGCACGTGGCCTACGTCGCGAGCAAGCCGGCCCTCCTGCTGGTCGCCATCGGCATGGGCGACCCGGCCGAGGCCTCGCGTCGCGGTCGCGTCCTCGCCACCGCCGCGGGCGGCGCGCTGACCCGGTTCCTCAAGCGCTAGCGGCTGCGGCCGGGCTGAAGCCCAGCTTCCCCCGGGCTTCAGCCCCTTCAGCCCGGGGGGAGGTCAGGACCGGAGATTCTAGGAGCGGCTGCGGAGCGCGTCGAAGCGCAGCTTCCAGACGACGCCGATGGCCTCGACGAAGATGCGGCGGCTCATCTTCGAGGCGCCCTGGCGGCGATCGACGAAGACGATGGGCACCTCCTTGACGGAGAAGCCCTTGCGCAGCAGGCGGTAGGTCATCTCGATCTGGAACGAGTAGCCCTCGCTGCGGATCGCGCCGAGGTCGATGGCGGCCAGCGCGGCGCGGCGGAAGCCCTTGAAGCCGCTCGTCAGGTCGCGGACGCCGAGGCCGAGGATGGTGCGCGAGTAGAGCGAGCCGCCCTTGCTCATGACGTGGCGGCCGAGGCCCCAGCCCTCGACGCCGCCGCCCGGGATGTTGCGCGAGCCGATCACGAGGTCCGCGCCGTCGTGCAGCGCGCGCTGCATCGCGGGCAGGTACTGCGGATCGTGGGACAGATCGGTGTCCATCTCGAAGAAGTAGTCGTACCGCGGGTCCTCGAGGCCCTTGGCGAAGGCCTCGCGGTAGGCGCTGCCGAGCCCCAGCTTGCCCGCGCGGTGCATCACGCGGACGCGCGGGTCGCGCGCGGCGATCTCGTCGGCGAGCTGGCCGGTGCCGTCGGGAGACGCGTCGTCGACGACGAGGACGTGGGCCTCGGGGGCCCACTCGAACACGCCGCGGAGGAAGGTCTCCAGGTTGTCGCGTTCGTTGTAGGTCGGGGTGACGATGAGCACGCGCTCGCCGCGTTCGGGCATGGGTGCGACGACGTAGCGCACCTCGGTCGCAGGGGACACCCCCCGTCGGCTCGAGGTCCGTCTGAGAATGGCCCCCGGGCTGAAGCCCGGGGCACCGACGGCCGCGCAAGCCCGGGGCATGAACCCCGGGCTTCCCGTCTCGAATCGCCGACTTGACGCCTCGCTGCAGTGCGCTGCGTTGCGCTCCGTTGCGGTCTGCTGCGGCGAGGCGCTCCGCCAGCCTCGGCAAGACCTCGAGCCCGGGGTCTGGCCCCGGGCTTCAGCCGCTTTCGGTGCCCCGGGCTTCAGCCCGGGGGCGAGCCTGAGCCCACGGGGCCGAGTAGAGCAGTACCCCGGTGAGTGCTCGGCGAGCCGATCGAGCCGCCTTGACCGCCGGCCGGGGCGCTCTACAGTCCTTTCAAAAGAAATTGAAAGGACGGCCTGATGGCTCTCTCGAGCGCCCCTGACGAGTCTTCCGCGCAGCCCGAGACGGCCCGCCGGTCCACCGGTTCCACCTCGAATTCCACCTCGGCGAACGGGAACGTCCCGATCATCGCCAGCACCCTCGAGACCCTGGGGGAGGTGGCCCGCGACCCGCGCGTCGACGACCGCGCGCAGGCCCGCATGGCCGCCGTCCAGGAGACCCTGACCGTCGACCTCGCCTGGCTCGCGGGCACCCTCGCCGACGCCTGCGAGAAGGGGCCGAGCCCCGCGCGCGAGGCCGCCTCGCACCTCGTCGCCGCGGGCGGCAAGCGCGTCCGGCCCATGGCCACGCTGCTCTCGGCCGCCGCCGCCAACGGGCTCTCCGGCGACAAGGTCGCGCGCGCGCGCACGGTCGCCGTGGCCGCCGAGCTGATCCACTCGGCCACGCTCCTGCACGACGACGTCATCGACGACAGCCGCGAGCGCCGCGGTCGCGAGACCTCGCGCGTGGTGTGGGGCAACGGGGTCAGCGTCCTCGCGGGCGACCTCCTGCTCGTGCACGCGCTCGAGATCGTGCAGCCCCTCGAGGGCGTGGGCGGTCGCATCCTCGTCGATCTGCTCGCCACGCTGCGCCGCATGGTCGCGGGCGAGGTCGTGCAGCTGCGCGGCCGCGCCTCGCTCGATCTGTCCGAGATCACCTACGAGCGCGTCGTGCAGGGCAAGACGGCGGCGCTGTTCGCCTGGGCCTGCCGCAGCGGCGCGCGCGCGGCGCACGGCGACGAGCGGGTGGCCGCGGCGCTCGGGGCCTACGGCGGGCACGTCGGGGTGGCCTTCCAGGATCGTCGACGATCTGATCGATCTCGTGGGCGACCCGCGGCAGACCGGCAAGGCGCTCCTCGCCGACGTCAAGGAGGGCAAGCCCACGCTCCCGTTGCTCCGGGCCATCGCGCGCGACGCTTCCCTCCTGGGGCGCGTGCGCACGCTGCGCGAGGGCGAGGGGGACGAGGCGCTGGCCGCCGACATCGCCCGCGCGATCGTGGCCTCGGGCGCCTGCGACGAGGTGCGGGCCCGCGCGGCCGCCGAATCGTCGCGTGCCCTCTCGGCCCTCGAGGGCGTCCCCAAGGGGGCGGCCCGGGACGCGCTGGCGCAGGTCGCCGAGGATCTCGCTGCGCGCGTGGCGTAGGCCGGCTAGGCTCGGCCGTCGTGCGCAAGAAGCGAGCGGAGCGTCGGCCCAGCAAGGAGCGCGCGGTCGTGTCTGCGGCCCGGGTGGCGCCGTCGGAGCCGATCCGCGAGGGCGCGCCGCTGAGCGAGCCCGAGGCGATGGTGAGCGACGCCGTCGGGCGCCTCATCGAGTTCTGGGGCTTCAAGCGCAACATGGGCCGCGTGTGGGCCGTGCTCTATCTCTCCCCGCACCCGCTCACCGCCGCCGATCTGCGCGACAAGCTGCAGATCTCCTCGGGCGCGGTGTCGATGACCGTGACCGAGCTCGTGCGCTGGGGCGTGGTCAAGCGCGTCTGGGTGCAGGGCGAGCGACGCGACTACTACGCGGCCGAGGTGGCGCTCTGGCGCATGATCTCGCGGGTGCTCGGCGAGCGCGAGCGCACCGAGATCGGCGGCGCGGTGGAGACCTTCGAGCGCGCCCTCGTGCTGCTCGGCCAGGCCCGCAACGAGGGGCGCGAGGTCGCGGCGCGGGCCGATCTGCAGGCGCGGCGCGTGCGGGCGCTGCTCGAGCTCGCGAAGCTCGGGCGCACCTTGCTCGACGCGCTGCTGGCGACGGCCAAGCTCGACGCCGAGCCGCTCGCGCGGTTCCTCCTCGGAGCCCGCGACGCTTGAAGGAGCGGGGCGCCCGCCGGCGCGAGGGCGTGGCGGTCGTGTGCGCGCTCGCCGTAGTGCTGGGCTCGGCGAGGGGCGAAGCGTGCGAGAACGGCGCGAAGTTCGCCCGCGACTGCCGGCTGCACCTCTACACGGGGCCCGTGCTCGCGCCGGCGCGGGTGCTCGGCCTCGGCGGCGCGTACGAGGGCATCGCCGAGGGGCTCTCGGGCTACGCGGTGAGCGCGGCTGCGCCGGCGGTGCGCACGGCCTGGTCGACCACCTGGTTCGACTACGACCTCGACGCCTCGATCAGCATCCCGACCCCTTTTCGCAAGGTGAACGACCTCGAGTTCAACGGCCTCCGCGAGGCGTTCGACTACCGCGGGTTCGTGTACTTCGCGCTCGGCGCCAACGTGCAGCTCGGCGCGTGGGGGTTCGGGGTGACCACGGAGCTGCAGCGCTTCGACCTCACCAAGGAGGCGCAGACGGGGTCCGAGAAGAACCAGGCCTCGCTCGGCAAGACCCGGCTCCTCGTCGGGCGCTCGTTCCTCGGTGGAGACCTCGTCGTGGGCCTCGGGCTGCGGCGGGTCGCGTTCGGGGTGACCGCCACCACCGCCGACGGACAGGTGCGGCCGCTCGTCGACTCGATCGGGTGGGCCCCCGAGATCGGGGCGCTGATCCGGCCGCTCTCGGGGCGGTTCCGCGCGGGCCTCACCTTCCGCGCGGCGGTCACGAGCTCGCCAGGGGCGACCGACGTGCCGGTCGTCGATCGCTGGATCGTCCCCGAGGCCACGCACCTGCCGTGGGAGCTCGAGTTCGGGTTCGCGGTGCAGGCCGGTCCGCGCCCGCTCAACGTCGACCTCGCCGACCCGACGCGCGCCCGCGACGTCCTCGCCCGGCAGATCGAGACCGCGCGCCTCGTGCGCAAGAACGACCGCGCGGCCATCCTCGCGGCGACGCCCGAGGACCGACGCGTGGCGCGGGCGAAGGAGCTCGACGCCGACGAAGCCATCCTCCGCAAGCGCGAGGACGCGGAGCTCGCGCGGTTCTCCGCCACCGAGGAGGCGCGGAGGGACGAGTACTTCCGCGCGCTGCCGCGCGACCACGCGCTCGTGACCCTCGGCATGCTGATCACCGGCCCGACCGAGCGGGGGGTCAGCATCGAGTCGTTCTTCTCGCAGTCGGTGGCGCGCGCCGGCGCCGTGGTCACCTACTCGCCGCGCGCCGGCCTCGAGACCGAGGTGGTGCCGGGGCTCTTCAAGGTCCGCGTGGGCACCTACATCGAGCCCTCGCAGTTCGAGGAGGTGCCGAATTTCCGGGCGTTCCGCCAGCACGTGACCATGGGGTTCGATCTGTCGCTGTTCCGCTGGGCGGCGTTCGGGCTCGCGAACCCGCAGACGAAGTGGCGCATCACGCCCGCCCTCGACATCACGCGCGGCTACTGGAACTACGGCTTCAGCTTCGGTGCCTGGCGGTGAGTGTGCTAATCGCCGGCGTCGCATGCGCGTCTCCCTCGGCTGGCTCCGCGAACTCCTCCAAGATCCCTCGCTCGAGGCGCCGCTCGTCGCCGAACGGCTGACCGCCGCGGGCCTCGAGGTGGAGGCCGTCCAGACCTTCGGCGCCGGCGTCGAGCCGGTGCTCGTGGTCGCGGTCACCGGCATCCGGCCCCACCCCCACCGCAGCGGGCTGCGGCTCGTGACCGTGGATCTGGGCGCTCGCACCCTGGAGATCGTGTGCGGCGCGCCGAACGTGCCCGACCCGGGTGGCCTCGTGGTCCTCGCGCCGATCGGCACCACGCTGCCCGCGATCGGCGTCCGGCTGACCGCGCGGGACATCGGCGGGGTCGTGAGCGAGGGCATGTTGTGCTCCGAGCGCGAGCTCGGGATCGGCTTCCCCGGCGCGGGCAAGAGCGAGGACGACGGCATCCTCGTCCTGCCCGCGGGCTTCGCGGAGCCGGGCACGCTGCTCGTCGCGGCGCTGCCCGCGGCGATGGACACCGTCTTCGAGATCGGGGTCACCCCGAACCGCCCCGATGCGCTCGGTCACCTCGGCGTGGCGCGCGAGCTCGCGACGCTCCTCGGTCGCTCGTTTGCGCCGCCTCCGCGCGCGGCCTCGGCGCGCGGTGGCCTCGGCGCAGGGGCCGAGCGGAGCGACGCGCTCGTGAAGGTGACGATCGCGGACGACGCGCGCGAGCGCTGCCCGGAGTACGCGGGCCACGTCGTCGTCGACACGAAGATCGGCCCGTCTCCGCTCGCCGTGCGCTACCGCCTGCACGCGCTCGGCGTGCGCGCGATCTCGAACGCGGTCGACGTCACGAACCTCGTGATGATGCTCCACGGGCACCCGCTGCACGCGTTCGACCTCGACCGCCTCGACGGCCAGGCCATCCACGTGCGCCGCGCGCGCGCCGGCGAGCAGGTGGTCACCCTCGACGGCGAGACCCGCACGCTCGTCGACGACGACCTCGTGATCTGCGACGGCGGCGCGAACGGCGGCAAGCCGGTGGCGCTCGCCGGGGTCATGGGCGCCGGCAACAGCGAGATCGGCGCCGACACGCGCCGCGTGCTCCTCGAGTGCGCCTATTTCGAGCCGCGCTCCGTGCGGCGGACCGCGCGTCGGCACGGGCTGCACAGCGAGTCGTCGCACCGCTTCGAGCGCGGGGTCGATCCCGGGGGCGTGGCTGCGGTGCTGGCCCACGCGACCGATCTGCTCGCGGAGCTCTGTGGCGGCGCCGCGCTCGAGGGCGCGGTGGGCGTGCAGGTCACGGCGCCCGTGCGCGCGCGGATCGCGCTCCGTCATGCGCGGCTCGAGGCGCTGCTGGGGGTGACCGTGCCCGAGGCGGAGGCCGCGGAGATCCTCGAGCGCCTCGGGTGCGCGCGCGACGGCGAGGAGGCGGGCGCCGCGGTGTGGCTCGCGCCCACCCATCGCCCGGATCTGCACCGCGAGGTCGATCTGATCGAGGAGGTCGCGCGCGTGCGGGGCCTCGATTGCATCCCCGCGGTGCTCCCGACGGTGCCGCCGCAGGCGCCGCGGCTCACCGGCGCGATCGATCGGCGCGCCCGGTTGCTCGGCGCCGAGCTCGGCCTCTCGGAGGCCATCAGCTACGGCTTCGCCTCGCCCCGCGACCTCGCCGCCGTCGGCGCGCCCGCGGCCACGGTGCACCTGCAGAACCCGCTCGGCGAGGAGCGCGGGGTCATGCGCACCTCGCTCCTGCCGGGCCTCTTCTCGGCGCTGCGTCGCGCCAGGCAGTACGGCGAGGCGCGCGTGCGCCTCTTCGAGGTCGGCGCGCGCTTCCTCGCGAGCGTCGAGCCGGGCGTCCCGTGCGACGAGGTGCCGAGCTTCGCCGCCGTGCTCGCCGGCCCGCGCCGCGGGGGGCCGGGCGACGAGGGCGACGCCGACGTGTGGGACGGCAAGGGCCTCGCGATCGAGCTGGTCGAGCGGTTGACGGGCCAGCGGGCCACGGTGCGCCCGCTCGGCGACGCGCGCCCCTCGTTCCTGCACCCGCGCGCTGCCGCCGAGGTGTGCGTGGGCGACGCGCGCGTCGGCGTGTTCGGCGTGCTCCACCCCGACGTCGTCGACGCGTTCGAGCTCGACCGCGCCCCCGCAGCCTCCGCCGCGAAGGCCCCGGTGGTCCTCGAGGTCGATCTGCGCGCGATCGAGGCGCTCGGACCACGCGCGCGGCCGCGCTTCTCCGCGTTGCCGTCGCTCCCCGCGGTCACCCGCGACGTGGCGCTCGAGGTCGACGAGGCCGTCACCGCGGGCGCGCTCGCCGAGGCGCTGTTCGGCGGCGCGGGTCCGCTCTGCGTCGGCGTCGAGCCGTTCGACGTCTACCGCGGCAAGGGCGTGGCCGACGGTCGCAAGTCGGTCGCGCTGAGGGTCACCTACCGCGACCCCGCCGGCGCCCGCACGCTCACCGACGCCGAGGTCGACGAGCGCCAGAAGCAGGCCGTGGCCGCCACGACGGCCCTCGGCGCGACCGCCCGCGGCTGACCACGTCTCCACGTCTCGAATCGCTGGCTGGAGTTCCCGTCTGCAGCGAGCGCGTCCGCCTGGCTCGTGAGGACCTCGAGCCCGGGGTCCAGGCCCCGGGCTTCAGCGGCCGTCGGTGCCCCGGGCTTCAGCCCGGGGGAGAGCCTCAGCCCGGGGGAGAGCCTCAACTCGGGCTGGACGGGCGACCGACGCACCGGCGGGCGACCTCGATCGCGTCGGGCTTGGACTCCGGATCGAGCCGGGCGGCGCGCTCGGCGCAGTCGAGCGCCTGCTCGTCACACCCCATGCGCTCGAAGGTGCGCGCGAGGATGAGCAGCTGCGGCGCGTCGAGGTCGTCGGGCGCGCGCTGGTAGGTGTCGAGGTAGTCCTCGAGCGCGGCGGGCGGGATCGAATAGGGATTGCGACCGCTCACGGGGATCGAAAGTGTACCACGTCAAGCCTTGTTGCGCATGGCGGTGCGCGCTCTAGCACTCCGCGATGGAGTCGGACGTCGAGCGCTTCGAGCGTGGCCTGAACCCCGCGCAACGCGAGGCGGTCGTGCACGGCGCGGGCCCCATGCTCGTGCTCGCGGGCGCCGGGTCGGGCAAGACGCGCGTGATCACGTTCCGCATCGCGCGGCTCCTGGCGCTCGGCGTGCCGCCCTCGGCGATCCTCGCGGTGACCTTCACCAACAAGGCCGCCGAGGAGATGCACGAGCGCATCGTCTCCATCGTGGGCTCGAAGCCCGCGCAGGGCCTGACCGTGTGCACGTTCCACGCGTTCGGTCTGAGCCTCTTGCAGCGCGAGAAGCGCTACCTCGGGTTCGGCGGCGGGTTCGCGATCTTCGACCAGTCCGACGCGCTCGGCACCATCCGCGAGATCATGCGCGGCATGAACATCTACGACGGCCGCGGCAAGCCGAGCGGCGGCGACACCGCGAGCACGCGGCGCCTCGACGCGGGCGCGGTGGCGAGCCGGATCTCGCTCGCGAAGAACGCCTTCGAGACCGGCGAGACCATGCCCGACGGCGGCGATCTCGAGGGCGAGGCCGCGCTCTACCAGCAGGTCGCGAAGCTCGTCTATCCGAAGTACGTCTCGGCGCTGCGCGGCTTCCACGCGCTCGATTTCGACGACCTCATCTGCGAGCCCGTGCGCCTGCTCGGCTCGTTCCCGGAGGTGCGCGAGCGGTGGCAGCGCAAGTTCCGCTACATCCTCGTCGACGAGTACCAGGATACCAACAAGGCCCAGCTCGAGTTCCTGCGCCTCGTCGTCGGCGAGGCGCCGAACCTCACGGTGGTCGGCGACGACGACCAGTCCATCTACGGGTGGCGCGGCGCCGACGTGCGCAACATCCTCTCGTTCGACGAGCACTTCCCCGGCGCCAAGATCGTGAAGCTCGAGCAGAACTACCGCTCGCGCCAGCCGGTGCTCGAGGCCGCCAACGCCGTCATCGCGGCGATGCCCGCCAAGAAGTTCAAGAAGAGCCTGTTCACCGAGCGGGCAGGGGGCGACATGCTCCAGCTCGTCACCTGCGCGCTGCCCGAGGTCGAGGCCTCGTTCGTCGGCGCGGAGATCGAGCGGCTGATCCGCGAGGGCCGCAACGCCGCCGAGATCTCGGTGATGTACCGCTCGAACAGCCAGGCGGCGGCCATCGAGGAGGCGCTCCGCGAGCGCAGCATCGCCTACACGATGATCGGCGGCCAGGCGTTCTTCGACCGCAAGGAGGTGAAGGACCTCCTCTCGTACCTGCGCCTCGCGGTGCACCCGAACGACGAGATCGCGCTCCGCCGCATCATCAACTACCCGACGCGCGGGATCGGCGAGACGGCGCTGCAGCGGCTCGAGGCGTGGGCCATCAGCAAGGATCAGCCGCTGCTCCGCGCCGTGCAGCGCGCGTCCGACATCGAGGGGCTGTCGTCGTCTGCCAGGGCCGGGTGCGCGGCGCTCGCCGAGGCGCTGGCGGAGGCGCGCACGAGCCTCTCGGCGGGGAAGCCCGCGTCGGCGGTCGCGCGCCACCTCGCCGAGACCATCAAGCTCAAGGACGATCTGACGGCCGGCGCGCCCACGGGCACCGCCGCCGAGAAGCGGTGGGCCAACGTCGAGAACCTGTTCCGGTCGTTCGACCGCTGGCAGAAGCGCGTCGAGGAGACCGCGTGGGACGCGACCGCCGCGCGCACGCCGGGGTTCGCCGAGCTCCTGCACCGGCTGACGCTGCGCTTCGCCGACGAGGAGGAGGCGGCCGGCGCCACGGTCACGCTCACGACGCTCCACGGCGCCAAGGGCCTCGAGTACGAGGTCGTGTTCCTGATCGGGCTCGAGGAGGGCATCCTCCCCCACAAGCGGTCGGTGAACCCCAACGCCAACGAGGTCGTCGAGTTCCGCACCGACGACGAGACGGGCGTGGCCTCGGTGGTCGACGACGCGATCGACGAGGAGCGGCGGCTCTTCTACGTGGGCGTCACCCGCGCCAAGGAGCGGCTCTACCTGTGCCGCGCCCGCGCGCGCTCCATCCGCGGGCAACCCCAGCCGCGGACCCCGAGCCGGTTCCTCGCCGACGTGCCCCGCGAGCTGTGCGAGATGCGCGACGTCGAGGAGGTGCAACGGCTGAGCACCGCGGTCATCCGCGAGAAGACCGCCAAGGCGATCGCCAACCTCCCGACGCGGCCCAAGTTCTAGCGGGCCCCTGTCGCTTGGTTCGCCCTACGTGCCGCCGCTACGGCGCTTCGCCCCTTCGCGACGTCACTTCCGGGCTGCACCGCTGCCCCCGGCGTTGCGATCGGCTACGAGCCCTTCATGTCCAAGAGGCTCGAGGCCATCCAGAAGATGCTCGCGGCGGGCAACCGCGATCCATTCACCCTCTATGCACATGCGATGGAGCTCAAGTCGCTCGGGCGTCTCGACGAGTCGCTCGCCGCGTTCGAGGTGCTCCGCGCCGAGCACCCGGCGTACGTGCCGCAGTTCCTGCTCGCCGGCGGCGTCTGCGAGTCGCTGTCGCGCAACACCGACGCGGTCGCCTGGTACGACGCGGGGCTCGTCGTGGCGAAGAAGGCGGGCGACGAGCACGCCAGCTCCGAGCTCGGCGCGGCGCGCACCGCGCTGCTCGCCCGCATGGAGTGATCAGCGGCGCCGCGGGCTCGCAGTGACCAGCTGGTGCCGCGTGCGGGTCATCGCGACGTAGAGCGCGCGGCGGCTCGGGGGGGTGTCGTCGTAGTCGCCGACGTCGGGCAGGACGACGAAGTCGAACTCGAGGCCACGGACCTGGTCGACGGTGGCGAGCACCGGCCCTCGCTTGGGGAAGCGGCCCTCGCGACAGGCGGGGATCACCGTGTCGAGCTGGCTCGCGAAGGCCGCGAGCGCGGTCGCGTCCCGCGCGAGGATCGCGATCGTCGCGGTGGGGTCCGCCTCGCGGAGGCTCGCGAGCTCCTGGTCGAGCCATGGCGCGAACGCCTCGCCCGCGAACGCGATCCCCTTCCAGCGCTCCTCGGGGACGACGCCGTCGCGCACCGCGCGGGCCAGCGCGACGACCGGACCCGGGCAGCGGAAGCCGTGGTCGAGCTGCACGCGGTCGTGGTCGGGGGCGCCGAGGAGGGCGAGGCACTCGTCCCAGCCCGGGAAGCTCGTGGTGCGGTCGATCTGCTGGTCGGCGTCGCCCGCGACGATGAGCGTGCCGCCCGGGCGGAGGGCGCGGCCCAGCAGCCGGAGCTCGATCGGGGCGAGCTCCTGCGCCTCGTCGAGCACCAGGCAGTCGAGGGGGCGGGGGCGCTCGGGGGTCGCGCCGAGGCGGGCGGCGCGCAGCGCGTCGAGGAGGAACATGACCGCGGCGTCCTCCGCGTCGAGGGTGCCCGCGTCCGCGGTCGGGGTGCCGGCGTCGAGCGTCTCGCCGTCGAGGGCGCGCAGGCGGCGCGCGTCGGTGACGTGGGCGAACGCCGCCTCGGTGCGCGCCATGAACTGCACCCGCGTGTGCAGCAGCGTCTCGTCGAGCGCATGGACGGGCACGCGGCCGTGCGCGCCGGCCAGCACCGCCGCGAGCAGCGCGCGGTCGCCGAAGAGGTGCTGGAGGTCGCCCCACTGCGCGTGGGCGTCGCGCCCTTCGGGGCCCTCGCGGTCGGCGTCCTCGTCGATGCGTCCCGGGGCGCGGCCGGCGAGCTCCGCGATGGGCCCCTCGAGGGCCGGGTCGCGCTTGAGACGCGCGACGGCGGGCGTGGCGTCCGTGCCCACGCGGCGGGGCAGATCGGGGAACGCGCGCCGGGCCTCGCGCAGCGCCCAGCGGTCGTAGGTCTCCGCGCGCGCGAGGGTGCGCGAGAGGCCGAGCTGGAACAGCGCGTCGTCGACGAGGTGCTGCAGGCCCTCCTCGGGCACGATCACGCGCGCGCGAAAGCGCCCGGTCGCGCGCTCGGCCAGGGCGGCGAGCCGAAGCAGCGCCAGCGTCGTCTTGCCGTGCCCCGCGTCGCCGAGGACGAGCATCGGTCGGCCCGCGGGGGCCTCGATCGCGCGGCGCTGCGCGGCCGTCGGCGTCACGTCGACGATCGACGCCGACCGCCGGGCGTCGAGGGGTCGCGGCGCGAGGTGCCGGGGGGAGGTCACGGGCAGATCGTAGCGCCGTCTGCGAGGGTGACGCCGTGGGCGTGCAGGTCGGCGAGGGCGGCCATGGCGTCGCGCCGGCCGACGAACAGATCGATGTGCGCGCCCTTGACCCCGCCCCCGACGTCATCGGCGCGAACGCAGCCGTCGTGGACCTCGCCCGTCGAAGGCGCGGGCAGTACGAGGCCGCGCAGCTCGGGGACGAAGTACCAGTGGCCGAGGGTGAGCTCCGCGGGATCGACGGCGATGGACCGGAAGGGCCGGGCAGGCCGCCCCGAAGCGGTCTTGCCCCAGGGGGCCCCCTCGACGACGGCGAAGCACAGCGGGTGGACCGTGCGCACGGACACGACGCGACCGTCGCAGAGGCGCGCCGACCCCTGCATCGCCGCCGTCTTGCGGAACCCCGTGCTGACCGCCGCGAGCGAGCCGCCGCCGCACTTCGGCAGGGCCGCGTCGGTCCCGTCGGGGCACGGCTGCTCGGCGACGAAGTACATGGTCAGCTTCATCGGTCGGCCCGGACCAGCGTCGACCGGGGGCAGCCCGGCGTCGGGGGGAGGGGGCGCCTCGGTGGGGGCGATGGGGGAGACGCCGATGGGCGTCGGCGCGGTCAGGTGGCCTCCGCGCGCGCCGCAACCAGGGCCGCTGCAGAGCGCGGACAGCACGGCGGCGCCGCCACAGGCGGCCCGGAGCGGCGAGACCGCTGGGCGACGCACGAAGGGCCGCACCCGGTCAAGCTAGCGACCGTCGCGCTCGGCCGCGAGTGTCACGCGGATGGGACACTGCGTTTCGCTCCCATGAAACGTTGACACCTGAGCGTCCGTCCCGTCACGATGGCCGCAAGCGAGCCTATGCCCGAATCCCTCCAGCTAGAGGTCGTCGGCGAGACCAACGTCGGCATGAAACGCAACCACAACGAGGACAACTTCGCGGTCCTCGAGGAGGAGGGGTTGTATCTCGTCGCAGATGGCATGGGCGGTCACGCCTCCGGCGAGGTCGCCAGCCAGCTCGCGGTCGATACGATTCGCGATTTCTTCAAGGTCACGAGCTCCGACCCGGACAAGACGTGGCCCTACAAGATGGACCGCGGCAAGGGCTACGAGGAGAACCGCCTGATCACCTCGATCAAGCTGGCCAACCTCAAGATCTACGAAGAGGCCCAGGGCAACATCCAGAAGCGCGGCATGGGCACGACCGTCGTCGCCGCGTTCTGCGTCGAGGGCGGCGTCTACCTCTCCCACGTGGGTGACTCGCGCATCTACCGCATCCGCGATGGCAAGATCGAGCAGCTCACCGAGGACCACTCGCTGCTGAACGACTACATCAAGATGAAGCGCCTCACGCCCGAGGAGATCGCCAACTTCCCGCACAAGAACGTCATCGTGCGGGCCCTCGGCATGAAGGAGACCGTGAAGGTCGACACGCGCTTCGAGACGCCGAAGGCGGGCGACATGCTGCTCCTCTGCTCGGACGGCCTCAGCGGTCCGGTGGACGACAACGACATGCTCGCCATCGTCCGCTCGAGCTCCGACCTCAAGGGGGCCGTGCGTCGCCTGATCGCGCGCGCCAACGAGAACGGCGGGCCCGACAACATCACCGCCGTCCTCGTGCGCTGGGTCGCTTGATGCGGCTCCGTTGGCGCGGGCGCAGTGGTCCGCGGGCGCGGGTGCTCCTCGTGGGCGCGCTGCTCGCGCCGCTGCTCGCCGCCCCCACCCTTGTGTTCAGCGAGGGGGCGGCGCTCGCGGCCAAGAAGAAGAAGCCCCCGCCCAAGCCGCCCGACAAGATCATCGTCGTGCTGGCCGAGGGCCCCGACGCCGACGTCCTCACCGAGGCGGTCGAGGGCTCCCTGCCTCCCGGGATCGTGGCCGGCAACAAGAAGGAGTTCGTCGAGGCGCTGGTCAAGGGCGGGCAGAAGGGCCCGTTCGGCAAGAGCCTCGACAACAGCAAGACGCGCGAGAAGACCCTCGAGCGCGTGCGCAAGGCCGCCGACGCGGCGTCGGTCGACGTGGTGGTCATCCTCAAGGCCGACAAGGGCCCCAAGGGCCGCAAGGTCCTCGTGCTCGTGATCGACCCCAAGCAGGCCACGCTGGCCCGCGAGGACGAGATCAACCTGCCGGCCAAGAAGCCGAAGGACGCGAGCGAGGACACCAAGCCCATCGTCGCCTCGGTCAAGCCGACCCTCGAGAAGATGGCGCCGGTCGCGCCCGAGCCCGAGGCGGACGAGCCCGAGCCGGTCGAGGAGAAGCCCAAGGAGCCGCCGAAGTCGAACCGCCCCGAGGGCGAGGTCGACCGCGCCCTCGTGCAGATCCACCTCGGTCTCGAGATCGGTGCGCGCCGGTTCGAGTACGCCGATCCCGTGAGCACGGGCGCGTCGTGCCCGACCGGCGGCTGCACCAAGCTGCGCAACTACAACGTCGGCAGCGCGCCGATCCCGGGGCTCGCGATCGACCTGTTCCCGCTGTCGGGCATGGACGGCTTCGCGGCGGGGTTCGGCCTCTACGCGGGCTACCAGCGCGCGGTCGGGCTCAAGTCCGCGCCGACCGGCGGGCAGGCGATCGAGACGAGCTGGGACAAGTTCGACGTCGGCCTCCAGTACCGGCTCGCGCTCGGCAGCAAGCCCTCGGGCAACCCGCTGCTGTTCATCCAGGCGGGCTTCGGCGGCGAGTCGTTCACCTTCACGAGCGCCGGCACGATCGCGAACGAGGTGCCCAACGCGGGGTACAAGTTCCTGCGGCTCGGGGTCGCCGCGCGCATCCCGTTCGTCGACCGCTTCGGCATCAAGCTCGGCGCCGCGGTGCTGCCCACGCTCTCCGGCGGCAACAGCGACTCGGTCGCGGGGCGCTTCGACGCCAACCCCGGCGGCGGGAAGACGTCGCTCTTCGGCTTCGACCTCGGCGCGGCGCTCTGGGTGAAGATCACCGGCGGCCTCGAGGGCGTCGTCTCCACCCGCTACACGCGCTTCGGCTACGGCTTCGAGGCCAAGGCCGGCGATTCGTTCCAGGCCAGCGGAGCGACCGAGACCATGTGGGGCCTCGTCCGTTTCGGCCTGTCGTACGCGTATTGACCTACGCGCGGGCGGACGGCGGCGCGAGGACGGTGACCTCGGCGCTCGTGTCGCCCTCGGCGCGGCTCCACACCGTGGGGTCGATCATGAACGCGAGCGCGGCGGCGACGAGGTGCCAGACGAACTGCACCGCGTAGAGGAGGAAGACGTAGGCCGAGCCCTGGTAGGTGACGAGCTCGGGCGAGAAGTACATGGCGAGCGCGCCGTAGGTGGCGACCTGGAAGGCGCCGAAGAGGCCCGGGCCGGCGGGCACGAGGATGCCGACCGCGAGCACGCCCATGACCGCGCAGGCGTGGCCGAACGACATGTGCAGGCCGCACGCGACGCCGAGCGCCCACATGCCGCAGGCGTTGATCGTCCAGTAGGCGAACGTCTCGAGCATGAACGGGATCGCGTAGCGGGGGCCGGCGAGGAAATGGAGGCCCTCGGCGATGCCCTCGACGATGCTCGCGAGCTTCTCGGCGAGCCGCGGGCTCACGAAACCGACGGTGGCGCGCGTGAATCGGCGGGCGAAATCGCGGGCGAAGTAGAAGACGGCCATGGCGCCGAAGGCGGCGACGAAGACGAAGAGGGCGACGTAGCCGGCGGCGGGGATCGCGGCGACGGGGACCTTCAGGTTGCCGACGTGGTCGGGCAGCGGCGAGAGGCGGGGGACGAGGCCGAGGGCCCCCGCGAGCACCAGCGTCACGATGAGGCCGTCGATCACGCGTTCGGCGCCCATGGTGCCGAGCGCGCTGCTCATCGTGACCCGCTTGCCGTCCCGGATGAGCCACGGGCGCACGACCTCGCCGGCCCGGAGGGGAGCAGCAGGATGGCCGTGAAGCCGACCCAGGAGGCCGCGAGCACGGTGCGCCGCCGGATGCCGGGGGCGATGGGCCGCAGGAGGTGTCGCCAGCGCAGCGCGCGGAGGAAGTGCACGACGAGGAGGCAGCCGAAGTGGACGCCGACCCATCGGAAATCGACCAGCTTCCAGACCGAGCTCGGGGGCAAGAGCGGCAGCCCGCCGCGCCGCAGCGTGATGGCGAAGGCCAGCGCGATGATCAGCGAGGCGATGGTCTTGACGCGGTGCCGGCGCCAGAACGAGCCGCGACTCGCGGGGGCCAGCGCTTGCGAGAGCGGGACCTCGGAGTTCGCGACGGGATCGGACACGGGATTGGCGCCAGTTGACACAGTGGACATGGAAGCGAACGGCGAAAGCAAGAATGGGGCGCGATGCGAGCAACCCAGTCCGGCGCCCAGCGTGGCGCAGCGGACGCGGTTCGGCAAGGATCGCCGCACCCGATGGGGTCTGGCGAGCCTGTCGCTGTCGGCCGGCGAGGTCAGTGGAAGTCACGAGAGGCCACCCCGCCGTCCCAGGGCAGGGGGAGCGCCCGGCAGGTGCGCGCCTTCACGTTGACCACCCCTTGCTGGCGCTGGAGCTCGCCCTCGATCTCGAGCGCGGCGTGGCCGGTGATGGTGCGCCGCTGGGCCTCGTACACCGTGGGCTCGACGATCACGTTGACCATGCCGCCCTCGTCCTCGAGGGTGAGGAACCTGAACCCGCGCGCCGTGGCCGGTCGCTGGCGACAGATGACCAGGCCGGCCACGCGGACCCGCGCCGCCCGGGCCTCGATCAAGGCCTTGGCCGAGACGACCCCGCGCGCGTCGAGGGCCGCGCGGACGAGCGCGACGGGGTGCTCGTGCACCGAGAGCCCGAGGCGCAGGAAATCGGTGGCGATCCGCTCGTTGCGGGTCTCGCTCGGCAGCGCGGGCGCCGAGAGCTCGACGCCGGGCAGATCGAGCGGGCCGGCCTGCCCGCGGGCCACCCGCAACACCTCCCACACCGCGCGACGGCGCTCGGGCTCGAGCGCGGCGAGGGCGTCGGCGTGGGCGAGGGCGAGGAGCTGCTGCGCGTCGAGGCGCGCGCGCGCGGCGAGGTCTCCGATCGAGCGCGGGCGTTCTTCGAGACACGGCGCGAGCTGCTCCTTGGCGCGCTCGCCGAGGCCGCGCACGTAGCGGAGGCCGACGCGGAGCGCGAAGGGGATGCGCGGGGTCGCCTGCTCGGGTGGCAGCGGCTCCACCGTGCAGTCCCACGCCGACGCGACCACGCACGGCGGGCGCACCTCGACGCCGTGCCGCTTGGCGTCCTCGACGAGCGAGGAGGGTGCGTAGAACCCCATGGGCTGCGCGTTGAGGATGGCCGCGTAGAACTCCGGCGGGTGGTGGTGCCGCAGCCACGCCGAGGCGTAGACGAGGAGCGCGAACGAGGCCGCGTGGCTCTCGGGGAACCCGTAGTCGGCGAACGCGGTGAGCTGCTTGACGATGCGCTCGGCGATCTCGGCGGCGATCCCGCGCGCGCCCATGCGCTCGACGAGCATCGCGCCGAGCTCGTCCATCTCGCGCCGCGAGCGCTTGTGCGCCATCGCGCGTCGCAGCCGGTCGGCCTCGACGGGCGAGAACCCGCCGACCTCGATCGCGACCTTCATGCCCTGCTCCTGGAAGAGCGGCACCCCGAGCGTGCGCGCGAGGTGGGGCTCGAGCGAAGGGTGGAGGAAGCTCACGGGCTCCTCGCCGCGCCGGCGGCGCAGGTAGGGGTGCACCATCTCACCCTGGATCGGACCCGGGCGGATGAGCGCGACCTCGACCACCAGATCGTAGAACTTGCGCGGGCGCAGGCGCGGAAGCGTGTTCATCTGCGCGCGCGACTCGATCTGGAACACGCCCACCGTGTCGGCGGCGCAGATGTCGTCGTACACCGCCGGGTCGTCGTGGGGGAGCTGCCAGAGGTCGAGGGAGAGACCGCGGCTCTCTCGCACGAGGTCGAGGTGCTTGCGCAGCACGGTCAACATGCCGAGCCCGAGCAGGTCGAACTTGACGAGGCCGAGCGTGGAGAGATCGTCCTTCTCCCACTGCAGCACCGATCGCCCGGGCATCGCGGCCCACTCGACGGGGCACACCTCGGCGATGGAGCGCTCCGAGAGCACGAAGCCACCGGTGTGCGTGGCGCGGTGGCGCGGCAGACCGACCATGCGCTCGACGAGCCCGGGCACGAGCTTGACCCGCGCGTCGCTCGGATCGAGGCCGGCCTCGCGCAGCGCGGCCTCGTCGTGGAGGCGCCGCGCGACCTGCTGCTCGACGGCGCCCTCGGGCCCGGCCTTTTCGTGCTTGGCCTTCTCGGCCGCGTGGTGCCCGCGGTGGATGCCGCCCCACGGCAACATGCCGACCCAGCGATCGCACAGGCTCGCGAGCGCGGTGCCCTGGTCGGCCGAGAAGCCGAGTGCGCGCGCGACGTCGCGGGCGGCCTGGCGCGGCTGGTAGGTGTGCACCGCGGCGACCATCGCGGCATGGTCGCGCCCGTAGCGGCGGTAGACGTACTGGAGCAGCTCCTCGCGGCGCTCGTGCTCGATGTCGAGGTCGATGTCGGGCGGCTCGTCGCGGCCCTCGGAGAGGAAGCGATCGAAGAGCAGCGCGCGGCCGATGGGGTCGATCGCGGTGACGCCGAGGCAGTAGCAGATGGCGCTGTTGGCCGCGCTGCCACGCCCCTGCACGAGGATGCCGAGGCGGCGCGCCTCGCGGACGACGTCGTAGAGCACCAGGAAATACCCGGCGAAACGCAGCTTGCGGACGAGGGCGAGCTCGTAGCGCAGCTGGCGGGTGACGGTCTCGGCGTCGGGAGGATCCGCGCTGGTGTCGATCGGTTTCGCCAGCGGTCGCCCGAGGCCGTAGCGCTCGGCGGCGCCCTCCCAGGTGAGGCGATCGAGCGTGTCGTCGGCGTCTTCACCGGGGACGATCTCGGGAAAGCTCGGCAGCGGCGCGACCAGATCGCGACGGAGGTGGAAGGCGCAGCGCTCGGCCGCGACCAGCGTGTTGCGCAGGAGCTCCGGGTGGTGCCGGAAGCGGCGCCGCACGGCCGCGGGCCCGCGGAGGTGGCGCTCGTCGTTGGGGAACAGACGATCTCCGGCCTGATCGAGGGTGCACCGGTGCTCGATGCAGCGCAGGACGTCTTCGACCTGTTTTCCAGGGCGATCGACGTGGTGGACGTGCTGGGTCGCGACGACGGGGACGCCGTGGTGCGCGGCGGCGCCGAGCGCGATCTCGGTGGCGAGACGCTCCTCGGGGAGCAGGTGGTCCTGCACCTCGACGAACAGCGCGTCGCCGAAGATGTCCCGATAGGGTGCGAGCAGGCGCACGGCCTGCTCGACGCTGCGCGCGGGCGCGAGCGGCCCCTCGAGGAACGCGGTGAGCGCCACGAGCCCCGCGGCGCGCTCTCCGAGTTCCTCGAGCGTGACGTAGGGCCGACCGCGCGGTCGCTCGAAGCGGCCCTTGGTGACGAGCGCGGAGAGGTTGGCGAAGCCCTCGGCGTCCTCGGCGAGCAAGACGAGACCGAACCGCTCGTGGCCCGCGGTCGAGCCGTCGAACAGAGGGGTCGGGCACACCGTGAGCTCGGCGCCGACGATCGGGCGCAGGCCTGCCTTGTCGGCGGCCTCGAGGAAGCGCACGTGGCCGCCCAGGTCGTCGCGATCGGTGAGCGCCATCGCGGCGTAGCCGAGGTCGGCGGCGCGGTCCGCCAGGTGCTCGGGCAACGCGGCCGACTCGAGGAAGGTGAAGGCGCTGTGCGCGTGGAGCTCGACGTAGGACACTGAACGTCTGTAGAGTAGCGCGAGCCGTCGGGCTCGCGGACGCTTTGTCTCATGCGCGCCCTCCTTGCTGGCTCGACCGTCGCGGTCCTCGGAACCTTCTTCGTGCTCCAGGCCCAGGCACAGGCACCCGTCGGGGGTGGCGTGTCCGTGTCGGTGTCGGCGACGATCGGTGCGCCCGGCGCACCACCGCCCGCGACGCCTGCTCCGGCAGCGCCACCTCCGGGACCCGTTGCGGCGCCTGCTGCACCGCCTCCTCCGCCTCCACCTCCGCCCCCTCCCGCCGATCGCCGTCGCGCAGGAGAGATCTGGGTCGGGCTCGGGTTCGGCAACGCCGTGTGCGACGACAAGAAGCCGAAGGAGGAGTGCGTCGTCGACAAGGCGGGCGCAGCGCTCGATCTCGGCGGCGCGTGGCGATTCCATCCGCACTGGGCGATCGGCGCCGAGTTCGGCTTCAACGGGTTCAACGCGAACCAGACCTGGAAGTCGACGCTCCCCGATCCGAGCATCAGCGTGAGGTTCTCGGGCTGGTACCTCGCGCCCACGCTGCGCTGGTACTGGTTCGGTCGCGGCGTCGCGGATCCGTACCTGCAGGTGGGGCTCGGCCTCGGCGGCGTGTCGGCCCACGCGGAGGACGGCAAGGGCGGCGTCGCCGACTGGCGCGTGACGGGCTGGACACTGCCGATGGGCATCGGCGTCGAGTTCTACGTCGCCGAGCGCTTCCGCCTCGGGCCGCAGCTGCAGACCTGGTTCCTGCGCGGCACCAAGGCGTGCGACACGACGAACGGCAGCGAGGCCTGCCGCGACGCGCGGAGCGAGGAGCGCATGCTGGCCTGGCGCTTCTCGCTGCAAGGCACCTTCGGACTCTGACCTGACCGTGCGCCCCGCACTCGCTCTCGCCTTCGCGCTCGTGGCTTGTGGCGGGACCGTCGCCACGACGCCTGCCGAGAAGGACGCAGGCCCGACGTGCCCCGTGCTCCCGGGGACCGCCGCGGAGCTCGCGAGCACGCCGCGCGCCGACGCGAACCTGGAGCTCCTCGCGCTCGCGACGTGGCCCGAGGACGTGATCGCCTCGCAGGTCCACTACGACCGGATCGTCGCCGACGTGCACGCCGCGCGGAAGCTCGATGCGGCGATCGCCGGGGCCGGCTACTTCCCGCGGGGAGACGGCCGGGTCTGGCTGATCGACGCTGCCGACGTGGCCACCGCCGATCGCATGTCCAACGGCTCGTACGATGCCTGGGACTGCCTGAACGCGCACTTCGGGAAGGTGCGCCTGACACGCATCGGATCCACCAGCACCGCCTTCAGGCTGGAGCTCGAGGGCCGCTACCAGAACGAGATCGTGCGCGCGCTCTACGCAGCGCTCCCCTCCGTGACGAGCGTGTATTTCGGAGGGCCGGGCTCGGGCCCCACCATCTGCGCGACCGACGAGGGGACCCGCATGGTCTACGCCATCGATCAGGCCAGCGGGGATTGCCCTGCGGGCTGCACGACCCACGACTGGTGGCTCGTGACCAGCACCGCCCCGGGCGTGGTGACCCTCGCCGGTCATCAACCCGACGGTGGGGGACCCGCACCGGACTGGCTCACCCGCTATGGATGCCGCTGACAGTGCGCGGCGGTCTCGCTGAAGAGTCGCTTCAAGCCCTCAGAGCGTCGGTGGCTCACGCACCGCGTGCCAGAGGGCGAGCACCTCGAGCTCCTCCTCGCGCACCCGGTAGAACAGGTGGTATTGCGTCTTTCGCAGCAAGAAGCGGCGAACACCCACGAGGGCTGCTGACGGCGTGCCGATCGAGGCCACAGCTGCCAACAGTTGCAAGGCCTCGCTGACCTCGTCGACGAAGAGGGTGGACGAGTCACGATTGGCGCGCCACCAACGGTCGGCCTCGACGATCTCGTCGGTGGCGCGGGCCTGGAACCGAAGTCGTCGCCGCTTGGTCATCGCGCGGCGCGCAACCTCGCCAAGACGACGTCGCCGTCCACGACTTCGCCACGGTCGGCGGACGCGATCCGTTGCTGGAGTTCTGTCATCCTCTCCGCCGAGAGGTCCCACGGACTGTCGTCATCCGTCACGTGGGCGAGCTCGATCTCCGTGCCCTCCGGCAAATCGGTCGGCTCATCCAGCACCAGTCGGCCGTTCCGCACGCGGGCTCGCACCGTCTCCATGACGGGAGGTTACCATCGGTCTCGCGGCCGCACGAGCGTCCCCGGCTTGACGGGCGTTCAGGGCTGCCGCTAATGCCTCCCCCGCATGGCAGCCACAGAACGCCGCGCCACGGCCGAGACCATGGCCGCGCGACAGCGGGAAATCTCGGTCAGCGAGTTCTTCACCAAGAACCGACACCTCCTCGGCTTCGACAATCCGGCCAAGGCCTTGTTGACGAGCGTCAAGGAAGCCGTCGACAACGCGCTCGACGCCTGCGAAGAGGCGGGCATCCTCCCGAGCATCCGCGTCGAGATCGTGGAGGTGGGGCAGGTGGCCGGCGCGCAGAAGGACGCCGACCAGCGCGCCGCCCGCTTCCGCGTGGCCGTCGAAGACAACGGCCCCGGCATCGTCAAGGCGCAGATCCCCAAGATCTTCGCCAGCTCCTCTACGGCTCCAAGTTCCACCGCCTCAAGCAGTCGCGCGGGCAGCAGGGCATCGGCATCAGCGCCGCGGGCCTCTACGGCCAGCTCACGACCGGCAAGCCGATCGTCATCACCAGCAAGACGAGCAAGCGCAAGCCGGCGATGCGCATCGCCCTGCGCATCGACACCCGCAAGAACGCGCCCGAGGTGCTCGAGGAGCGCGAGCTCCCGCTCGACGGCAACGACGCCGACTCGGTCTACTGGGCCAGCATCGATCACGGCACGCGCGTCGAGATCGAGATGACCGGCACCTACCGCGCCGGGCGCACCGGCGTCGACGCCTACCTCGAGCAGACCGTCGTCGCGAACCCGCACCTCGAGCTCTACTACCAGCCGCCCAAGGGCGAGCCGATCTCGTACCCGCGGGTCACCCAGGAGCTCCCGCGCGAGGCACAGGAGATCAAGCCCCACCCGCACGGGATGGAGCTCGGCATGCTCCTCAAGTTCATGCAGGACGCCGAGGGCCGCACGGTCCAGAAGACCCTGCAGGAGGACTTCTCCAAGATCTCGGCGGCGGTCGCCGAGGAGGTCTGCAAGTCGGCCAAGGTCTCGCCGCGCAAGAAGGCCGAGGACCTGAGCAGCGACGAGGTGGAGGCGCTGCACCGCGCGCTCTCCGAGGTGAAGATCCCGCCGCCCAGCGCCTCGTGCGTGGTGCCGATCGGCGAGCCGCTGATCGTCGAGGGCCTCAAGCGCCGCTTCAAGGCCGAGTACTTCACGTCGGCGGTGCGCCCGCCGGCGGTCTACCGCGGCAACCCGTTCGTGGTGGAGGTGGGCCTCGCCTACGGCGGAGACCTGCCGACCGACGAGCCGGCCGAGGTGCTGCGCTTCGCCAACCGCGTGCCGCTCCAGTACCAGCCGCGGGCGTGCGCCATCACCGAGGGCGTCTACGACACCAACTGGAAGAACTACGAGCTCGGCCAGCCGAAGGGCTCGCTCCCGGTCGGCCCCATCGCGATCTTCGTGCACCTCGCCTCGGTGTGGGTGCCGTTCACGAGCGAGGCCAAGGAGGCCGTCGCGCACTACCCCGAGGTGATCGCCGAGATCATGCTCGGCCTGCGCGAGGTCGGACGCCGCCTCGGCATCCACCTGCGCGCCCGCCAGCGCGCCCAGGCCGACGCCCAGCGCCGTTCGCTGTTCGAGCGATACATCCCCGAGCTCGCGACGGCGATCGGCAAGATCCTCGGCGAGGACCGGCTGCCCATCGCGCAGGCGTTCCAGGACGCGTTGCCCAACTTCGTCCGCATGAACGAGCCCGAGCTCGATCTGACGCCGCCCGCCGACCCGACGCCCTCCGGGGGTTCCCCGTCGATGCCGCCGCCGGCCGACGAGGCCCCCGACAGCGAGCCGCGCAAGCCCGCGGCCCCGAAGGTCGAGGCCAAGCCCGCCGCGAAGGCCGAGGCGAAGGCCCCGCCTGCAAAGGCGGCGCCCGCCAAGCCCGCCACCAAGGTGGCCCCGGCCAAGCCCGCCGCCAGGGCCCCCGAGAAGCCCGCTGCCAAGGGCAAGCCCGGAAAGCCCGGCAAGGCGCAGCAACTGGATCTCATCATCCACGACCTCAAGCGTTGAGCGACTGAAATGGCCACCAAGAAGAAAGCCCCGCCTCCGCCCCCCGCCAAGAAGGCCGCCAAGAAGCCGGCCGCGCCGACGGCCGCCAAGGGCGCCGCCAAGGAGGCCGCCGATCCGCCGCTGACCGCCGCCGAGAAGCGGGTCGCCGCCGAGAAGCGCGCGCGCGCCGAGAAGACCCTCGCCAAGATCAACCGCATGGCCAAGGGCACCCTGGCCTAGGTGAAGAAAGGCCACAACCCGGCCCTCTCCATCCCGATCCGCGCCCTCTCCAACGTCTCGTTCAACGAGAAGAAGCGCCTGATCGAGCTCGGGGACAAAGCCCAGAGCCGCGAGTTCTTCAACAAGGCGATGGCCAAGAAGTTCATGCAGACCTTCCTGGTGGCGGGCGCGGTCAAGGAGCTGCTCGACAGCGCCAAGACCACCAGCATCCGTGACCTGTTCTACATGACCAAGCACACCATCGCGGGCTCGCGCGAGAACACCTTCGACGATCAGTCGGAGAGCGATCCCGTGATCGAGGACCTCGAGGTCGGCATCGACTCGCTGCGCGAGGAGCTGCACCTGTTCGCGAACCCGCGCGGCCGGGTGGTCGGCCCGCTGGTCATCGAGGACAACGGCGACGAGATCGACCTCGCGCGCCTCGGCAGCGGGGGCTACGCGATCCCGAGCATCGTCGAGGACTACGCGGTCAAGTTCCTGCGGAGCGACGCGGAGTTCGTGCTGCTCGTCGAGAAGTTCGCCGTCTGGGCCCGCCTCAACGAGGACAAGTACTGGCGCAAGGCCAAGTGCATCCTCATGACCAGCGAGGGCCAGGGCGCCCGCGGCGCGCGCCGCCTCCTCCAGCGCATCGCGACCGAGCTCAAGCTCCCCGTCTACGTGCTCGTCGACAACGATCCGTGGGGTCTCTACATCTACTCGGTGCTCAAGCAGGGCTCGATCAGCCTGGCCTACGAGTCGATGCGCCTCGCGCTGCCGGAACGCGCGGGTACATCGGCATGTCCACCTTCGACTACGACAAGTACGGCCTCGGCGACAGCGCCAAGCTCGTGCTCGAGAAGGACGACATCTCGCGCGCCAAGCAGATGCTCGGCTACCCGTGGTTCGCTGCCAAGCACTGGCAGCGCGAGATCAACGGCATGCTCGAGGCCGGGTTCAAGATGGAGATCGAAGGCCTCTCCGCCCGTGGCATCTCGTTCGTGACCGAGGAGTACATCCCCAAGAAGCTGCGCGACAAGGACTGGCTGGTCTGAGATGCTGCGCGTCTCCGACGTGGAGGGCGCGATCCAGGTGTGGACGATCGACCGTCCGCACGCCGCCAACGCGCTCGACGCGGTCACGGTGGAGGGGCTCGAGGCCGCGGTCGACGGGCTCTCCAGCGGCGACGCTCGCTGCGTGATCTTGCGGGGCGCGGCGCGCGATCGAGGGCGCCCGGTGTTCGCGGCCGGCGCCGACCTCCGAGAGCTCGCCGCCGTCGGCCAGGCCGCGGTCGCGCGCGCGTTCTCCGAGCGGATGATCGTGCTTTTCACGCGCTTCGAGGCGCCGCCTTTGCTGTCTCGGCCACCGTCGACGGCGATGCTCGGTAGGGGCGGCGAGCGGCCACCGCGTTCGCATATCTTGTGTTGCCCGCTCGGCGCGGTTCTCGTTCCGCCAGGCGCGCATGGGCGTGGGCACCGGCTGGGGCGGCGCCACGCGCCTCGTGCGTCGGGTCGGCCTCGGCGCCGCGCGCCGCCTGCTCTTCACGGCGATGGACTTCGACGCCGCGGAGGCGCTGCGCATCGGGCTCGTCGACGAGGTGGCCGACGCGGCGATGCCGCGCGCCCTCGCGATGGCCGAGGAGATCGCCGCCGGCTCGCGCGCCGCGATCGCCGCGCTGAAGGCCGACCTGCACGACGCCGCCACGCTCCCCGTCGAGGCCTCGTACGCGCGCGAGGTCGAGCGCTTCGTCGAGACGTGGGCGGGGCCCGATCACCGGGCCGCGGTGGCGAGACTCAAGTCCTGACCCGGAGCGAAGGCAAGACGGCTACGTCGGGCAGATGCCGAAATCGGCGGGCATCGTGGGCAGCGCCTGGCAGACCCCGCCGTCGCTGCAGCCCGCGCCGGTCTTGAGGACGCAGATCTTCCGGCAGCGGCGCTCGCTCGTGCCCATGCACACGTAGCCCTGGTCGCACGGTTCGACCTCGCAGCGAGCGCCGTCGCGCCCGGTGCCGCGGGGCACGCAGGTGGTCTTGCCGTTGTTGGTCACCACCGTGCACGCGGTGTTCTTCGGGCACTGCAGCTCGTCCTGCAGGAGCGCAGTTGTCGAGCTTTCACCCAGACCGGGATGCGGTCCTCGGCAGCCCGGCGAGAAGTTTCTCGGGGTGAAGTAGGGTGTCCGCTGGATCGGGTGCCGACGGCGCGAGGTGGCGGCCTTGCAGCAGTAGCGGAGGCAGCGGCCCACGCCGGGCTCGTCGCGCCGACGCAGGCGAGGCCGGGCTCGCAGACGTCGTCGCCCGAGCAGAGCTCCTCTTCGGCCGCCTTGCCCGCGGGCGCGCACGCCGCCGTGATCTTGTTGTCGTTGCGGATCACCCGGCAGGCGAGCAGCGAGGGCGCGTCGGCCACGGCGTCTGCGCCACCACTGCCGTCGACCGCGACACCGGTGTCCTTGCCGATCGGCGTGCAGATGGTCGGAAAGTCGGGGTCGCAGAGCTCGAGGTTGCCGCAGAGGTCCTGCTTGGTGGACGCTTCGTCGGCGACGTCGAACTCCCACCCGGGGTGTCGAGCCCGGTGTCGACCAGCCCCCACTGTCTCGGCCCCCCGTCTCGCCGGCGACGCTGCAGCTCGTGGCCGCCGCGACGCTCAGGAGGCCGAGGGGCACCACGCAGGCGAAGGCCCAGCAGGCAGGGGAGGAACGGACAGGGCGCACGAGGATTCGACCTGCACGAAGTCTGCCGAACTCGGCGCGGGCCCGCCACCAGGAACGGCGAGGATCCTGGAGAAGGACTAGAGCCCCGACTTGTGGGTCGGGACGGGCAAGACGTAGCCACCCCCGGTACCGGTGCCCGGCGGCGGAGGCGGCGGAGGCTTCCACCCCCCCGGCTGTCCACCGGGTTGGCCCCCAGGCTGTCCAATGGGCTGTCCGCCGGGCTTGCCGGGGATCTGTTTGGGCATGCCGGGGATCGGCAGACCCCCTGGGTCGCCACCAGGCTGTCCAGGCTGCCCCGGCTGCCCCGGACCCCCAGGAACCGGCTGGATCAGCATCGGCAGCACGACGTCGCGCGCGAAGAGGTTCATGTCGATGCGGATGCTGGCGGTCGCGCCGGTCGGCGTGGGCTCGAGGCCGAGCGTGAAACCACCGGGCGAGGGCGCCTCGCCGAGCAGCTTCGCGATGCCCGTGTCGGCGCGGAGGGGCGCCGAGAGGGTCGCGAACATCACGCGCGCGGGCATGGCCGCGATCATCGTGCGCACGTCCGGGTCGCCGCCGGCGCGATCCTCGGGCTTGCCGCTCGTGGCGCGCAGCAGGCGGGCCTTCGGCGTGGTGCCACGACCGAGGTAGACGTACCCGTCCTTGACCATCCACGCGATGCCGATGGGCGGCCTTCTTGGCGGCCTCGTCGCTCTTGACCTTGATGCGGATGAGCAGGCCGTTGCCGGCGCCGTTCTGCGGCGGATCGATGAAGGTGGCGAAGAGGACGTCGCCGGTGAGCACCGCAGCGAGCTGGTTGAACACCGCGTCGCGCTTGTCGAGGAGCTCCTTGGGGACCTGCACGCCGGGGGGAGGCGGCGTCGCCGCGAGCTTGCGCAGGGTCTCGATCCACACGTCGGGGAAGCGCACGGCCATCATCGACGCGGCCTCGCGGCGCGGCCTCGAGGGCCTGGGGCGTGCCGACGGGGAGCCCCGCGAGGAACGTGGCGAACGGGCTGCCGGCCTTGGCGGCGAGGCTCGCGGTGGCGACGGCGTTCTGGTCGCCGAAATCGGCGAACAGCCTGATCTGCTCGGCGCCGACCCACGACGAGCGCCGCCTTGGCGAGGTCGGTCAGGATCGAATCGCCGCCGGGCGCGACGCCACCGAGGCCCTGGCTCGCCG
>JADJMO010000051.1 GCA_016709545.1 Myxococcales bacterium | reverse complement strand
CCTCAGCATCCGCACGCTCGCCCTGGCTGATAGCTACGTCAAGAGCGACTACGGCGACCAGTTCTCCTCGGAGATGTTCAACCTGTTTCGTGAGGTCCTCCGCGCACCTTCGCTCCGGGGCTGGCTGCGCTGGGACGACGCCGCAGAGCGAGCCTTGGACACGGCAAACCTTGAACGCTTGTTCTCCCTGCTGTCGCGAGAGACCGACGATGAGGATGAGGAGGAGGGCTCGTCGGGGCTTGGCCAGAGCAACGCCGAACCCGCAATCACGACGGGCGCGCAAGTACGCGAGCTGGCGAAGATCATCGATGATCCGGCGGCCGTGAAGCTGCTGGAGGAGTCGCGCAGTCTGCAGACCGCGTCGATGTCGAGTGGCGCTCTGGTACGCAACGAGATCGACGGTGCGATCCAGCGCAGCCATCAGGATGCGGAGCGACTGTTCGGGCTGGCACCAAAGATGTCGAGCGGGGACCTCGACCGAATCGACAGCCTCACCGATCGGCTCAGGGCCATCGCCGTCTCGCGCAAGCGTCAGCCAGTGTCGGCGACCTCGCAGCAACCCTGGCAGGTCCGCGATGCCGTGTCTGGTCTATGCCTCCGCGCCGTGCGGGTGGAACGCTATCGCGCGCTGCAGGCCCTGGCGATGAACGAGTTGGGCCGCATCAAGCTTGCTCGTGGGCATCAACAACGCCGGCAAGACGACGCTGCTCGAGGCGTCTACCTGCTCGCAATGCAGTCCGATCCGCGCTCTGCTGGAGGTCGTTCGCCGAAGGACCCGCCTCGACCCGGCGACCTCGCCGTCCTTCACGGTGACCCAGCTCGTTCGCGGTGCGCTCGTGACCGGGCGGCATGGCAATCCAGAGCTTGCTGTAAGCGTCGAGACGGATGTTCTCGACCAACCGATCAGCCCGGATGAGGACTGGGCGACCTACCTGCGAACCCTCGTTGTCTCCGCAACCTACGGCGACGAGCGACAGCAGTCGGTGACCGACTTCTTCGCGGGGCGCGCTCGACGTACCCAGCTCGAGGGCGAGCCGCGCTGGCTGTGTCCGGCGGTGCTCCACTCGCCGTTCTCGCTGGCCGATCCGGACCTGCTTGTGCGCTGCAACGAGGCCAGCATCCGAGCGAAGTCAAAGGAGCGCATTGTCGCCTTCGTTCGCAGGCATATCGACCCGGGCATTCGCGACATCGCACTCGCCAGCGAGCACAGCCGGTTCCTAGTCACCCACGACCGCATGCGCGAGGCGGTCGATCTTGCGACGTTCGGCGAGGGCGTGCAGCGCGTCCTCTTGGCTGGGCTCCTGTTCGCGGCGGTCTCGGGCGGCGTCCTGCTCATCGACGAGTTCGAGAACGCACTCCACACAAGTGTGCTCACAGAGTTCACCAAGTTCATCCACGAGCTGGCGGTCGACTTCAACGTCCAGGTGTTCCTTACGACCCACAGCAAAGAGACGGTCGATGCGTTCCTGTTGAACGGATACCGCCCGGAGGAGGTCGTGACGTTCCTGCTGAAGCAGGACGAAGCCGGCACGCGCGCGACTCGCTTTGCCGGGCCCTCGCTGAAAGCGTGCGTCGAGGTTGGTGACGTCGATCTGCGGAGGCTGTGATGAAGGCGGTCTTCGTGTTTTGTGAAGGCAACCACGACGTCACCTTCGTAGCTCGAAGCCTGGGCCAGGTGGCCAGCGCGACCTGGGTAGCTGACCCGATTGGCAAGTTGCCGTCCCCGCTTGGCCCGGTCCCCGATCCCGCGAACCCCGCCAAGCCGAAAGCTGCCCCATCGCCAAGAGGTACTCCGGCCGAGTTCTTGATGACCTGAAGTTGCAGGCGGCTGGACGCAGCGCCACCTGCGTTCGAAGCGATCGTAAAGACGAACATTACGATCTACGTGTTGGTCCGGTGTCATGGGGATGGAGCAGCGCAGCGGCTGTGGAACTCCTCAAGGACGTCACCGCGCTGTTGGATCCGGCGTTCGGGACCAAGATACGGGTCATCGCCGCTGCGTTTCTCTTCGATGCCGACGCTGCACTGGCGCAACGCGAGGCCACGTTCGCCCAAGAGTATGCGGAACTCTTGCGGGGGGTCGATGCTCCAACTCATGGAACATGGGTGAAGACGCCTCCCGCTGGCGGCCTCGATGTCGTCGTCGGCCTCTATGTCTTCCACGACCCCATCCATTCGAAGGGGACGCTTGAGGAGCTGCTCGCGCCGCTCGTCGCAGCGGATGGAATTCCCGCTGGCACGCCGCGGACTCGTACCTGACGACGCATGTTAGCGCTGATGATCCGATCGCGAAGAAGCCAGCGGAGCGAATCAAAGCGCAGATCACCGTAACGGGGCAGTTCAGGACCCCCGGGGACCCCATGACGACGATCCTCTCGGACCAAAGGTGGGGCCTCCCAGCAGCCCACTTCAAGGGGCCCGCCTCGCAGTCACTCGTCAGCTTCCTCACAGGAGTCCCCTGGTGACACGCATCCACGATCTGCTCGACCTACCTGAGGCCATTCGCAAGGGCGACTTCGTTCAGGACCTCACCGGCGGCATCGGCAACCCCGACCGCACTGTGCGTGACTACGCGATCACTCCCAAGATCGTGCAGACCTTCGAGCACGCTCTATCGATCATCGGCAGCGCGCTGCGCGACGGTCGCAGCCAGGCTGCGTACCTCCACGGCTCGTTCGGCGCCGGCAAAAGCCACTTCATGGCGCTGCTGGACCTCATGCTCGCCGACCACCCTGCACCGTGGAGCCGTGGCGAGCTGCACACCCTTCGCTCCAAGAACGAGTGGATCGGCAAGAAGAGGCTTCTCCAGCTCCCGATCCACATGCTCGGCGCGCAGGACATGGAGTCGAAGATCCTTGGCTCGTATGTCGCGTGGGTGGCGAAGAACCACCCCGAAGCGCCGACGCCCGCCATCTACGCCGACCAGGGCCTCTTCGACGACGCGCGCGACCTTCGACGCAGGATGGGCGACGACAAGTTCTTCGAGGAGCTGAATGGCGGCGTGAAGCAGGCTGCGAGCGGTTGGGGCAAGCTCGCTGAGGCCCGCAAGTGGGACGCGGCCACCTTCGAGGCTGCCGCCGGAGCTACCTACGTGGGCGAGGTCGACCGCGACTCCCAGAGCCCGCGCGCCAAGCTGTTCAGCGACTTGGTGAGGACGTTCTTCAAGTCGTGGACGGCACAGCAGGGCCGCTTCGTTGACTTGGACACGGGGCTTGGCGTCATGAGTCGCCATGCGAAGTCGCTCGGCTTCGACGCCATTGTGCTCTACCTCGACGAGTTGGTGCTCTGGCTCGCGGGCAACGCGGGCGTGCCGGGCTTCGTCGGTCGGGAGACACAGAAGATGGTGAAGCTCAAGGAGGCGCAGGACGCCGACCGCGCCATCCCGATCGTGAGCTTCATGGCGCGTCAGCGCGACATCAGCCAGTTCCTCGGTGAGCACGCCTCGGGCTCGCTGCGCGCCGAGACGCAGCGGAACATGTCGCATCACGAGGGGCGCTTCGAGGTTGTCGAGCTCGCCGATTCGAACCTCCCAGCCATCGTCGCCCACCGCGTCGTCCGCCCGAAAGATGACTCCTCCGCGCAGAAGCTCGCCGACGACTTCGCCAAGACCTGGCGAGCGGCGGGCCAGGCGCAGAGCGTGCTCATCGGCAGCGAGGGCGACGAGGCCGACTTCAAGAAGGTCTACCCGTTCTCGCCCGCGCTCATCGAAGCGCTCGTCGCGCTCTCCGAGTGCCTGCAACGCGAGCGCACCGCGATCCGCATCCTGATGGAGTTGCTCGTCACGCACCTCCCGGACCTGGAGACCGGCCGCGTGGTGCCCGTGGGCGATCGTTCGACGCCCTCGCCGAGAGCGAAGATCCCATCGACGATCCAGTGATGAAGGCGCGTTTCGATCGTGCACGCGACCTCTACCGCGAGCTTCCTGCCCATCATCCGGCGGCAGCACAACACCGATGCGCCCGCGAAGTGCCAGCGCTTGCGTGAAGACCACGACCGTCGTCTCGGCTGCAGCGGCTGCCAGGAGAAGATGTGCCGCAACGACAACCGCCTGGCCAAGACGCTGCTCATGGCGGCGCTCGTGCCCGAGGCCAAGCCGTTCAAGGGTTTGACGGTGAAGCGGCTCGCGCACCTGAACCACGGCACCATCGCGTCGCCCATCCCGGGCGCCGAGATGCAGGTCGTGGCGCAGCGGCTTCGCGACTGGGCGAGCCAGGTCGGGGCGCTGCGGCTCGGTGAGCAAGCCGATCCCGAGGTGAACATCCACCTCGCGGGCGTCGACCTGCAGCCGATCCTCGCGCAGGCCGCCGAAGCCGACACGCCCGGCGCGCGTAAGAACGCGATGCGGCGACTCCTGTTCCAGGCCCTTGAGCTCGCCAGTGAGGGAACGGTCGTTGAGACCGAGCTGCCCTTCCACGGCACGCGTCGCAAGGGCCGCGTCCGCTACGGCAACGTGCGCGAGATGGACGACACCACGCTCACGTGCCCGCGGGAGCTGGAGTGGCAGCTCATCGTCGACTACCCCTTCGACGAGCGCGGTCACGGCCCGGACGAAGACATGAGGACGGTGGAGCGCTTCAGGGACAGTCGCCCCGCCGACGCGCCGCCGAACCCCACGGTGGTGTGGCTGCCGACGTTCTTCTCGCATTCGCTCGAACGTGAGCTCGGCGAGCTGGTCATCCTGGAGCACATCCTCGACGGCGACGCGCGCAAGTACCTCGGGCACCTTCGGGTGGAAGACCAGTCGACGACGCGCGCCGACCTCGCGAGCCTGCGGGCCCAGAAGGAGGCGCTGGTGAAGCGCACGCTGGCGCAGGCGTACGGCCTCGCGATGGCGAACGACAGCGCCTTCCTCGACCAGTCGCGCGCGGTCGACGAGCACTTCATCCCGCTGCTCGGTGATCTCGACATTCGCGCGGTCCTCGCCGGCACGATGAAGGACGGCTTCCGGCAGGTCGTCGACACGATGCTGTCGAAGAAGTACCCGCACCACCCGCGCTTCGACGGCACGGTGTCGGCGACGCGCATGGAGAAGATCGGCGCGCTGGTGGACAAGCTCCTCGACGAGCGCGACCGTCGCATGAACGTCGAGAAGGGCGAACGCAACGACCTGCGGGCCTACGCCGATCCGCTCGGCATCACCGAGACCGGCGACGTGGCGGTGCTCTTGAACGAGCGCCCCTTCAAGGAGATCGAGCAGCAGCGCCAGCAGGCGGGCATCGACACGCCGACCGTTGGCAATGTGCGCGGCTGGCTCGATCCGCAGCGCACGCGCGGCCTGCCCGCTGAGGTGCAAGACGTGCTCATCTCGCTCTACGCCTCGTGGAGCGGGCGCACCTTCCGCCGCGACGGCAAGAGCTACACGCTGCCGCGCCCGGGCCAGCTTCCTGAAGACGTCGAGCTGCTGCGCCCCGAACTGCCCACGGAGGCCGAGTGGACCGAAGCGCTCAACCGTGCGGGCGAGCTGTTCGGCGTGGCCATCGGCGGACGCTCGCTGGGCGCTCGCAACCTCTCGCTGTTCGTCGACACGCTCAAGGCCAAGCTGAAGAGCTTGGCCGACGCGGCCGAGCTTCCTGCAGCCCTGGAGCCGAAGATCCGCGACTGGGCCGAGCCAGAAGACGCCCCGCGACTCGCGACGGCACGCGCCTCGGCGGCATTGTTCCAGCAGATCTCGCGGGGCGAAGGTGCTCCCATGGTCCGCGACCTGGCGGGCTTCACGCCCAAGACATCCCTCACGGCGATGGGGCGTAACTTCACGACGGCCGCCGCCAGCAAGCGGCTCCTACTCGAAGACGCTCGATGGATCGTGCTGCGTCAAGTGAAGACGCTGCTCGGGGACGCCGAGCGGCGCGAGCGCGCGAAGCTGCTTCTCGCCGACCTCGCGTCCCTGCTCGCCGCCGACGAGATCAACAAGATGCTCGCCGACGGCCCCTGGACGAGCTGACCCGACGTGCCGACGACCTGTTGCGGGTGACCACAGCGAAGCCGCAGCCGTCAAGCCATCTGTCGGTGAGGAGTTGGTTCTCGAAGCTTCGAACGATCTGGTCGACGCCAGGGCCGCTGCGTCGGCGCTGCGTGAAGCTGGCCGCGCGCCTCGAGGCCGAGGGGCAGGATGCCTCGCGCATCAGCATTCGCATCACGGCGTGGAAGCGGAGGCCCGAGTGACCGAGACGCCGTTGCTCTCCGATGCCGACGTGCGGCTGGAGGTGGAGCGCCTCTTCCGGCGCGCCCACCGCTCCAAGTTGGTCGCGCTCTTCGGCCGAGGGCAGCCAGGGCGCTTCGAGCTCGACGGCCTGAGGTGGGAGATTGTCCCAACGTCGTGCGAGCTGGAACTTCGCTCGATGCTGCCGGCGCCCGGCGAGCCGACGACGACGGGCAGCGTGTACCTCGTCGACTGGGCAGAGGACGCGCTGCCGCTCGATGTCTCGTGCCGCCTCGCGGGCGGACGCATCTATCACGTCGCGCGTGATGCTCGCCTCGCCGCGCTCTTCGGCGCGCGCCAGGTGGATCAGGGGCTCGCGTCGACCGCGCTCGCGCGCCTCGTACTCTCAGGCGGCGTCACGGGTCTGCGCAAGGTCACCGGGCTGCGTCTCACGACGAACGACCTCTGGAGGCGCGTGCTCGAAGCGCGCTTCGGTATCCCCGAGAGCGCGCTCGAGTCCGAGTCTGCGTGGCTGCGCTGGGCGCGAGCGTCCGACACGGGCCAGGCGTTCGTGCGCGCGAGTGAGGGCGACGACCTCTTGCGAGCGGTGCGGCGCGAGCTGCTCGCGTGGCTCGAAGGGCGACTGGGCTCGGTCGGCGTGCTTGGCCTCCGCGCGTGGGAGCTCGGGCTCGTCGATCGCGTGCTGCAGGCTCTCCTGCTGCTCGTCGGTGTCGAGCACAGCGACAACGCCTACCTCCGTGGTCTCGTGAACGGGTTGGTCGCGAGCATTGCTCCCAATCTTGCCAACGAGGTGCGCGGCGCCCACGCGAGCGGTACTGCGCCCGCTCTGCTCGCAGCGGTGCTCTCGGCGGAGGACGAAGCCGACCGAAGGCTTCTCGAAAGCGCGCAGCAGCACGCGATGGACGGGGGGGCATCCGCTCTCGCCACGGCGAGTGACTGGCTGCCTGCGGGCCACGCGGCGCGCGAGGCCGCGGTGGCTGCGTCCTTGACCCTCTTCGTCGACACCCCAGCCCTGAGGCGCTGCAAGCGGTGCTCGGGCGTTCAAGCATCTGAGCGAGCATCGCCTCGACGGCGCGCTTCGCCGCTCGGAACACGTCGAGGCCGGAAGATGGCGGCGCGCCTGTCCGCCTGGCTGCTCGCGCGTAGGGTACGTCCTCAGCTCGCCGAGCACGGCACGCAGTGGCAGGCCGCCGTCGATCTCGCGCGCCGCTACACCGAGGAGGGCGGCTTCCTCGACTGGGCTCGGCAGGCCCTGCGCGGGATGCGCGGCGCGGGCGACCCGCTCATGGCTGCGGTCCGCAAGCTCTACGAGGTGGTCGACGCCGAGGCGCGCGCCGACGACCAGCGCTTCGCCAAGGCCTACGTGGCGTGGGTCGATGCCGGGAAGCGCTCGAACGAGGTGCTGCCCATCCAATACGTCACCAAGCGCGTCGTGACGCAGTTTCTCAAGGGCGGCGAGCACCGGCGACTGCTCCTCGTGCTGATGGACGGCATGAGCTACGCGACGGCAGTGCAAGTGCTCCAACGCCTACGCGACCAACGGCGGTGGAGCCCCATCGCGTGGCGTACGCCAGGCTGGAACGGCCAGCTTCCGCTCCCGCCCGTGCTGGCCGCCGCGCCCACGCTGACAGAGGTGAGTCGCGCCGCGCTCTTCGCGGGCGTGGCCGATCCGCGCTTCGGCGACCAGGGGACGGACAAGGATGACTCCCGGTGGACGTCGAACCCGCACATCCGCGACTTGGTCGGTGAGGAGCCCCTCAAGGTGTTCTTCCGCCGCGACATCCACGCCGGCCACGAGCTAATCGACGAAGTGAAGCAGGCAGTGGCGGGCGATCAACGAGTTGTCGCCGTCGTCGTCAACGCCATCGACGAGCAGCTCAAGGGTAGCCTCCAGGTGGCGGTCGACTACAGCAAGACGCCCATCCTCCCGCTCGAAGCGCTGCTCTCGGCGGCTGACGGCGCGGAGCGCGCGGTGCTGCTGGTGGCCGACCACGGGCACGTCGCGGGTGACGCCATGCGCGTTGCGGTCGGGCGCATCCCGGTGGGCCGCGAGGGCGGCGCTCGCTGGCGGGCCCTGGCGGAAGGAGAGCAACCGCAGGACGGCGAGGATGCTCCTGCCCCGGAGCATCGTGGAAGCCCGTGGCGCGGCCGGCATCGCGGCGCTCTGGGACAGCGCGCTCTCGTACCGCGCGTCCCACTACGGTGAGCATGGTGGGCTCTCGCTCGCGGAAGCCGTCGCGCCCGCGTTCCTGATCGGCCCGGGTGGCTCGATCGTGTCGCAGGCGACGACGTCGAGCTGTCCTGCCGCGTGCTGCCCGAACCGGACTGGTGGGCGCTCAAGATCGCGCCCAGCCGTCGCGGCGGTCGCCCCGGTGGAACAGCCGACCAAGGCGCCTGCGCAGGCTGCGCTGCCGGGCATGGAGTTCGCGGCGAAGCCCCCGACGGCTCCGCCTCCTGCGCCCACGGGCCAGCGCTCGTGGCGAAGCTGCGCGCGTCAAGCTCTTCACGCAGCAGGTCTCCGACCTGCAAGCCTGATGTCGAGCGTGTCTGACGTGGCTCGGCGTCCTCGTCGAAAGCAGGCGGCGCGCTGACGGCGGCCGATTTCGCGCGCCTCTGCGGCGTGCGCGCCCACCAGGTCGGCGGTGTCGTCGCGCGCATGGGTGTTCTGAACGCCGATGGCTTCGCCATTGTCGAGCACGACGTCGCGGGCCGCCGCGTCGTTCTGCACAGGGCGAGGTTGGTCTCGCAGTTTGGAGTCAGCGCATGAGCGAGACGACCGGACCCAGCGTCCTCCTCCGCAAGACGTCGTCAGGCGCTGCGCCGAGGACGGTACCGCGTCAGGCCTCGACCTGTTTGCGGTTGGCACCGATCCTTCGGTGTCGCTCAAGGAGGAGCTCGAGCGCTGCGCGACGGGAGGCGCGGTGTTCCAAGCGCTCCGCGGCGACTTCGGCTGTGGCAGAGCTTCACCGCGCGCTGGTACCAGCAAGAGGCGCTCCAGCGCGGGTTTGCGGTCGCCGGAGGTGCAGGTGTCGGAGAACGACGCCCGCACCATCGGCTCGAGACCGTCTGTCGCCGCGCGACCGAGGGGCTCCGCACCGCCGAATGGGACACCGGCGCCTTCCGCGCGATCATCTCTCAGTGGTTGATGGGCCTCGAAGAAGAGGTGTCGAAGACGCTGCGCGATCCCGATGACATGAAGGCGCTCGCGGAGGGCGTCGGCAACCTGCTCGAAGCGCGCCTCAAGGACGTGAGCGCGGTGCAGCCGCAGTACGCAGCCGTCCTGCGCGCGTACCACGCCGCCGAGGTAGCCGAGGACCACGCGCTCGCGGAAGGGCTCATCGCGTGGCTGATGGGTCAGCCCAATGATAGCGAGCGCGGACATCAAAAGCATGCGGGCATCAAGGGCGAGGATCGACCCCCGGGCGCCCTCGGCTTCCTGCGTGGGTTGCTCGCTGTGCTGCAGCAGTGCGGGCGTCCGGGTCTCTTGCTCGTCCTCGACGAGGTCGAAACGATCCAACGCGTCCGTGCCGACAGCCGCGACAAAGAGCCTCGAGGCCATCCGCAAGCTGATCGACGACCTGTACGGGGGCGCTTCGCGGGCCTCTACATCCTCATCACAGGCACGCCTGCGTTCTTCGACGGGCCGAACGGCGTGAAGCGCCTGCCGCCCCTCGCGCAGCGCCTCTACGTCGACTTCTCGGCAGACGCCAAGTGGGACAACCCGCGTGACGTCCAGGTGCGGCTGTTCCCATTCGACCAACAGCGGTTGATCGAGGTGGGCCGCCGCGTGCGTGACCTGTATGCGACGGAGCACCCGGACCGCATCAGGGATCGCGTCACCGACGGCGTGCTGACAGGACTTGCGAACGCGGTCGCGGGCAAGCTCGGTGGCAAGGTCGGTGTCGCCCCGCGCATCTTCCTTCGGAAGCTGGTGGCCACCATCGCTCGACCGCGTCGACCTGTTTCCCCGACTTCGACCCGGCGAGGGATCTCGACATCCGCATCGACGCTGAGGAGCTCACGCTCGAGGAGCAGGCGGCGGCCGCCGGCAAGAAGCCTGACGACATCGAGATCGAGCTGTGACGAGCCGCCCGGACGCCATCGATCGCCTGAGCCCCGCCGTTCGCTACCAAGTCGCGAATGGGCTTGGCTGGAGCGGTCTGCGTCCGGTGCAGGCGCTCGCAACCGAGGCCATCCTCGACGGCGCCAACTGCGTGGTGCTCGCCCCCCCACGGCAGGAGGCAAGACCGAGGCGGCGTTCCTTCCGCTCCTCTCGAGGATGGATGCCGAGGACTGGCGTGGTGCCTCGATCCTCTACGTCGCGCCCATTCGTGCACTCCTCAACAACCAGGAAGCACGGCTCTCCACTCTCACGGGGCTCATAGGCAGGCACGCAGGCAAGTGGCACGGCGACGTGAAGGCACCCGCACGCCGTCGGATGATCGACGGCCACCTGACGTGCTCGCGATCACGCCCGAGTCGCTCGAGGCGATGCTGCTCTCGACGCGCACGCCGGCACGTCGCTTCCTGGCGCACGTGCGGGCCGTCGTCATCGACGAGGTCCACGCCTTCGCGGGTGATGATCGTGGCGCACACCTTGTGGCACTACTCGAGCGTGTCACGCGAATTTCGGAGAACGACGTCCAGCGCATCGGTCTGTCCGCGACCGTCGGAGATCCCGAAGTCATCGTCCAGTGGCTCAGCGGCAGCAGCCTGCGACCCCAGCGCGTCGTCGATCCGGGCGGCCCGCGCAAGCCGCCGGAACTCGCGCTCGACTTCGTCGGTACGCTCAGAACGCCACGGTGCTCATAGAACGCCTGTACCCCGGCACGCGACGGCTGGTGTTCGTCGACAGCCCGCAGGCGCGTCGAGAGCTTCTACCGGCTCTCGCAGCGCGGCAGAGTGTCTACCTGTCGCACTCGTCGCTGGCTCTCTCGCAACGCACAGCCGCGGAGAAGGCTTTCGAGGAGGGCACGAACTGCGTCATCGTTGCGACCTCGGCGCTCGAGCTGGCATCGATGTCAGCGACTTGGACCACGTGATTCAGATCGACGCTCCGCGCTTCGTCTCGTCCTTCCTGCAGCGCATGGGGCGGACAGGGCGACGCGCGGGCTCAACGGCCAATTGCACCTTCCTCGCGACGGATGACGACGCGCTTCTGCGCGCCGCCGCCATCATCGACCTGTTCAGGCGGGGCTACATCGAACCTGCGGCGCCGTCGGTCTGGGCGCCGCATGTGCTGGCGCACCAGGCCATCGCGCTGGCCATGCAGGAACAGGGCTCGGCCGTGCACGATTGGTGGAAGTGGCTCGAAGGCTGCGCGGCGTTCAGCAAGGTCTCGGCGTCCGGCGGGAGAGCATCGTCCGGCACATGGTCGACAACGACATCCTCGTCGAGGCTGATGCGCGCCTCTCACTCGGCTCGCGAGGTGAGAAGCTCTACGGGGCGAAGAACTTCCTGGAGCTCTACGCTGTGTTCTCGACGCCACGCGTTCTGCGTGTGATGCACGGCCAGTCGGAGGTCGGCGTCGTCGACGCATCCTTCCTTCAGGACAGGGAGCAGAGGGTTCGAACTTCGTGCTGGCCGGACGCCGTAGCTCATCGTCGGCGTGGACGTGGAAGGGCGGCACGTGTTCCGTCGAAACCCGCTGGCGGTGGGTGGCTACCCGCGCTGGTTCAGTCTGCCCCTGAGCCTCGAACGCTCGCTCTGCCAGGCCATGCGCCGCGTCCTCACGGCGCAAGGACACCGACCCCTCTGGTCTAAGCGCGCCGTCACGCAGCTCGAGCTGCAGCGCGGAGTCCCCATGCATTCCTCGAGGACAGCTCGCTGCCCCTTAGAAGAAGACCCCGACGGCCGCTGCCGCTGGTGGACCTTCGGCGGCGGGGCTGGCAACCGCGTCCTTGGCCCCCTCCTCGGCTGGAACTCGGCGACGCGTCTCGCCCAGCAACACCTTCATCACGTTCTCGAACAGCGCCGCTGAGAGCGCGGTTGGTATCAAGCAGGCCATCGATGCACTCGCGGCCCGCACCCTCACCCAGGACGACGCCGCGCGCCTCGTCGATCTGGTCAGCGCTCGCGCGTCTCGAGTTCCAGCCGTGCCTCCGCCGCCATCGAGCACGGCCTCGTCGCCCGCGAGGCGATGAACGTGGACGACGCGAACGCGACGCTGTGGCAGTGGGCGCACGGCGGTGACGAGCGGGGAGGCAACCACTGATCGCGCTGAAGACGGAGCCCAGCCTCCTGGGCCGCGACGTTGTCAGCCGTCAGCCCGGTCTGCCGGCATCGCAAAGACCCGCTCGCGCCTCCCCCTTTGACGCGCTCGCCGCGGTCGTCGCCCGGACGGGCTTTGCTCGACGGGGCGGCAGGGCTCTTTTTTGACCCGCCGATGATCACCACCAACCCCCCCGATGATCCCCACCATGATCCCCACCTGGGGCGCAACCGATAGAACGCTCGGGTAACGCCCTGTGTCTCAAGTCATTGAAATCGCACGCGCAGGTAACCGGTCGTAACGCTGTTCACCCCCCTTGCCAAGGTGGACGTCGCGGGTTCAAATCCCGTCTCCCGCTCAAGAAACCTCGGGAAAAGGCCGGCTCCTCAGCCGGCTTTTTTCGTATGATCCCCCCTCCCGGGCAATGATCCCCCCGATGATCCCCCCTGGGCCCCCGGGGCGGAGGGGGTCACCAGGCGCAGCACGCTCGTCAGCGCCTGCCGCTGCTCACCGCCACTCACCGACGAGTAGTGGTGCCGCATCCGCTCGGTCGCGTGTCCGCTGATCGAACGGGTGACCAGATCCCCGACCTGCGCCGCGCGCGCCAGGTCGTTGAACGTGCGGCGAAGCGCACGCTGCGAGATCTGCTTGCCGAGCTCGAGCTCCGCCGCGACGTCCGCGAGCGGCTTGTTCAGGACCGACGGCGCGCGGAATCCGCCCGTGACCGCGGGGAACAGCAGGTCGGAGCCCTGCTGCTCGTCGGTCGCGAGCTGGGTGTCCACGTGCCAGCGCAGCACGTCCATCACCTCCGTCGGGAGCGTGATGGCGTAGCGGCGCCGCTGCTTGGTGGTCCGCATCACCTCGGTGCCCAGGGAGTGCGAGCGGCGCACGAGCAACCGTCCCGTCTCCCAGTCCACGTCGGTCTCCGGACCCCGCCGGCGCAGCGGTCGTAGCGACGAAGGCCGCAGGCCCGTGACGAGCCCGAGGAACACCATCGCGTAGTGCGCCGGGTGCATCCGGCGCAGGGTGTCGAGGAACGGGGGCACCTCCTCCGGCAGGAGCGCGTTGGGCTCCTCCTCGGAGTAGGTGTCGTGCTCCGCGAGATCGAAGGACTCGACGCCCTCGGTCGCCAGCACCGGCAGCTCGTGGATGCGCCGGGCCGCCTTCATGACGACCTTGAGCACCGACAGCCACCCGTTGACCGTGGTCGGGGCGTAGTCCCCGGCTCCGATCAGCTCCGCCATGCCCCGCTTCCAGGCCTCGACGTGGGACGGTCGCAGCGCGTCGAGGAAGCTGTCGCCGAACCCGGCCACGAACCTCTTCGAACCCTGCGTGCCCCCGACGAGGTGCGCGAGCGTGTCGGCGAACTTCTGCCGACCGCGCGCGCTGCGGATGTCACCCACCGCCACCTTGTGGTCGAACAGCCAGGCCGCGAATTCGCCGAAGCGCGTCCGCGGTGCCTGGGAGGAGTCCCTGCCTTCGCGCAGGTGCGTCTGCTCCTCCTCCTGATAGGTCAAGGCCTCCTTCAGGCTCGCCTCGACCAGGACGCGGATCACCTCTTTCCTCCGACCCGTCGTCGTGTCCTTGGCGCGGACCCGCACGACGAACCCTCCTTCCTTCCTGCGCCATATCCCCGGCGCGCTGGGCTCGGTCGAGATCCACACGTTGCGTACCAGCTTCCACTTCTCCGTCTTCATGTGCGCCTCCGTGGGGAGGTGCACCTGGGCGTTCGGACTCCGATCGTAGCGCGGGCAGGCCGCGCAGGAAGCGGTCGAGGTCCTCGGTCGCCCAGACGTTCGGCCCGGCACCACCGCGACGCCCGACTGGGTGCACACGGCCGAGAAAGTGGGCCTTTCGCAGGCCGGCGGCAGTGCGATAGCCGCAGTAGGCAGCCGCCTCGCGGGTCGTCAGGAGGGTGCGAGCGGGGGTCACTGGCCACGGCGCCCCCTCGCGCGGGCCCTGGCCGCGGCCGTGGGGGGCCGGGAGGTGCCCCGTCGGGCGCTCTCTGGCCGCATCCGGAACTGCCAGGGGTGGGTCTTGCGGCGGCGGTAGCCGACCATCTGGTCGAGGACGACGACCCAGCCCGTCGGCGTGAGCCGAGCGCGGTCGGCGATCCACCGGCGCACCTCGTCGATGCTCACCCGGAACCAGCGGGCGACATCGGCCGTGTCGTAGACCCGGTTGCTGGCGGCTGTCGTCATGCTTCCACTGTCCCGTCGAGGCTGGACGCACACCGCAATCGACCAATAGAACACTGCTCACACATTCCCTATGTGTAGACGATCAACTCGTATCCGCAACTCCAATTTTCGGCACAATCAACACGGTTCTCGTTGCCGCCAACGCAAACAACGTTACCAGCTGTCGTCACTGTCAACGCGTACTGCGTTACCTCTTACAGTTGACCGATGTTTCTTGGCATCTTTGCATTTGATGCATGTGGATGATACGTTTGCTGCTGGACGCGCACATGAAGATCACGCCCATGATCACTGCGGAGGAGCGACGGTGCGTGGTGGGGGCTCGCGGCATCGCCACGCGCGGGCCCGAGCGGTGACCGCATGCCCCGTCGGCTCGAGGGGAGCGTCCGGTTCCAGGGCGGGCGGTGGAAGGCCCGCATCCTCGTCGAGGGACGCGAGCGACTCGTTGCGATCGATCCGCCGCTGACGGACCCCGGGGCGCACGACCAGGCGAAGGAGGCCGCCCGGCGACTGCTCCGCCTGGTCGCGCGTCCCCAGGCGGCGCCGGAGACCGTGGCGGAGTGGAGCCACCGCTGGCTCCACGCGCGGACCGCTCACGGACTCGTCGGCAACGCCATCCGCTCGCACCTGCACGTGCACGTGCTGCCGGCGATCGGGAGCCGCCCGATGCGGGACGTCACGCCCCGCGACCTCGAGCCCATCGTCGAGGTCCTCGACGGGAAGCTCGCGCGCGGCGAGCTGCGCGGGAAGACCCCGCGCCACGTCTGGTCCACGATCTGCACGATGTTCGACGACGCTTGCCGCTCGAAGATCGTGGAGCTGCGCGTGCGTGAAGGGAATCCGACCCGGCAGGTCCGCGGGCCGAACCGCGGCATACGCACCGAGCACGTCGTCCTCTACCCCGACGAGTTCCTGCGCCTGGTGTCGTGCCAGGAGATCGACCGGCACCGTCGTCGCGCCTACGCGATCGCGATCTACTGCTACCTGCGGCCCGCCGAGCTCGAGGCGCTGCTGTGGGAGGACATCGATCTCGTCCACCAGGTCCTCCAGGTGCGTCGCTCGATCGGGCGCGAACGTCGCGCGGCGAAGGCGCCGAAGTCGGGTCGGGCCCGCGTCCCGTTCACGCTGGAGCCGGCGCTGGTCCCGCTCCTGCGGGCCATGCGCCGACCCTCGGGTCCGGTGGTTGGCCGGCTCGGGAACGAGCGTGACCTCGCCCGCCGGCTACGGGCGGACCTGCTCGTGGCGGGCGTCGACCGGCGCGAGCTCCACGTCGCCAGCGACGATCCACCCCGCGCCTGGATGACCATGCACGACCTCCGACGCACGGGCGTGACGTGGATGGCGGTGCGCGGGGATTCCGTGTTCACGATTGTCGCCCGCGCGGGGCACGCGTCGACGGACACGACCATGTACTACGTCGAGCTCGCCGAGCTGGTGAGGCCCCGTCACGGTGCGCCGTTTCCGCCGCTGCCCGCGGAGCTGCTCGAAACCGGACCGTAGCCGGACCTGGCGCGCGATTCTCGCTCATTGCGAGCGTGCGGGTGGGCCGCTCTCCCATGCATACCGATCGGTCCGTCGGGCTCCGACGTCGACACGCCGTTGTGCACGTGCACGTGCACGCCCAAGTCCGTCGGAGCTCGACGTCGCAGTCCGGCTTCGAGTCCGGCGTGCGCCGGCGAGATCCTCGCCGGGTCGCGTCGCACGCGGGCGATTCCCCAGGGGCGCCGCCACACCCGCTTGGGGAGTGCCTCCCTTGCGTTCGAGCGCACGCATTCGCAGCCGAGTGCGACCGGCCCCTCGCTGACAGCCGCAACGAACGACAACCTATGTCATGACCGCCAGCTACCGTCCGTACGCGATAGCAAAGAGGCGGCTGCGTTTCGGCTCACTTCCACTCCTTCACCTGCCAAGGTGTCGTGTCACCCGCAGTGGGTAGGCAGAACAGGAAGAACCGCGAGTCGATGTTCGCGACGGCCGTTGGCGTACGGCCGCCATCGCATGCAGGGTCCTCGCTGATGAGTGTCCAGCTCTTGCCGTCCCATGAGTGGGTTGCGAGCTGCAGTTGGAGGAATGTCTGTTTGCCATCAGTCGCGACGGACCTGCTGACCCACGAGGAGGACTTCGGAGCCGGGCCCGCACCCACGACCTCCGCCCAGTCTGCGCCGTCCCACTTCCGCGTCTTGCCGGTGGAGTCGATGGCGTAGGCGGTGTCGCCAAGATTGAAGACCGTGAAAGTTTCGTCGGGAAACCCTTTTGTACCGAGAAAGGTGGACGGAGCTGGCTCCGTTTGCCAGCCGCCAGCGAGCGTCCAGCTCGCAAGCCAGTCGAGCTTGCCGGTGCCGGATGGCTTGACACCACCGGTCATGAACACCTTGTTCGGATCGTTGGCCCGAGCCATCGCAGCATACCCACGCCCCTGACCGCCAGCCGTCTTCGCGCTCCAGCTCGACCCGTCGAAGACCCACGTCTGGTAGATGTCTGGTGCGAAGTACTGACAGCCGCTGTAGACGAGCGCGAACCCGGCGAACCCGACGGCCCCAGCGCATCCTGTGCCCTTCAGGCCGGTCGGAACCGTGACGGCTGACCATACGCTCCCGTCGAAAGTTGCCGACTGGGTGCTGGTTCCCCGGTCCTGGATCGTCACGACCTTGGTCGGCAGCCCAATTGCGAGGAGGTTCCCAGCCCCGTGGGCGTCGTGCCACTCGTGCTCACGGTCGTCCACTTGCCGCCTGGGATGGCGGTGTCTCCGCCCGCTGTCGATCCTGGTGTCGCTCGCGCCTGTGTCGATGGTGTCGCCCACTCCACTGTCGGTGCCCGGACCCGTGTCCGCGCTGCCGAGAAGCGTCCGAGCAAGAGGTCGGCTCCCACCACCACGAACGCCACGATCCGCTGCAAACGATCCGGTCCATGATCCCTCCGCTGTCAGAAGACGACTCGCACGGTCGCGCTGCCGATCCCCACGAGCAGGTGGACACCTGCGGTGTTCGTGGGCGAGCGGGTCAGCCCCCAGATTCCGACCACTCCGGCGGCCAGGCCCACGCCACCCAGCAAGCCTGCACCGAGCCAGAGGTTCGCTCTCGAGGACTTGAGGGCATCGACTTTGTCCTTCTTGGTCTGGTCGCCGCCACAGTTGGCGTTCGGACACGTGTCGTCGATCGCGCTGTTCTTGTCGGCCGCCTGGAGGACGAAGATGCCGCCAGCGACCAGGCCGACCGCGCCGACGCCCAGGGTCACCCAGGGCCACACCGGCTTTGCTTCGGCGCTCGCGGGCGACGGCTTCGACGACGCGGCCCCCTCGGTCGGGGTGATCTTCAGCGTCACCTCTTTCGTGGAGGCTTCCGACACGACGACCGTCTCGGTGCGCTCTGCATCGCCCACCTTCGCCACCACGACGTGCTTGCCGGGTCGACCTTGCGCGAGACGTTGAGCGCCGCGACCGGCAGCTCCTCGCCATCGAGCGTCACGCGGAGGCCCTTGAGGGACTCGGCGTTCTCTACCCGCACGACGAGCGACGGGATCCGATCCCTCAGCTCTGCCGCCAGCTTTGTCGCCTCGGCGCGCGCCGTCTTACCCTCGGCGGATTCCTTCGCGCCCTCCGGCAGCTTCGCGGCCGCGAGTGCGGTCTCGCGCCCCTCGACCAGCTGGCCGCACGCCACGAGCTCGCGCGCGAGGTCGAGCCCGATGATCGGGGTCGGCACCAGCGCCCACGCCGCCTTGAACCGGTCGCGTGCCTTCGCGTGCTCTCCCTTCGCCCGGAGATCGCGCCCCTCGACCACGAGCGATTTCGCCGTCGCGACGTTGCCGGGCGACGGGTCGGCGTACACGAAGCTGGGCGTGGCGAGGCACGCGACGCACAGCACGAGAACTTCAGAAGATCTGCGGATCATGATCCACACCCGTTGCGACTGGCTTGGAGGGATGCGCGCTCGCAGAGTGGCTCGCGCTGGCGGAGGTGGACGGCGTGCCACTCGGGATGGCTGGGCTCTTCTTCTTCGGATCGGTGGCGGGCGAGGGCTTGGTTGTGCTCGCTGGCTCGGTGCTCGCAGCAGGGAGCGCCGGGGTGGTCGTCGACGACGAGGCGGATGCTGATGGCGTCGACCCGGCCGCGGAGAAGACCTTCGGAGACGAGACCTCCACGGGGTTCGGCGGGCTGCGCAGTCCGTACACGACGAGCCCGGCGACGCAGCCCAGGGCGGCCACGGCAGCGAGCGCCACCACCCGCCGCGCGCTGCTCGGCGGTGCTTGCGGCTGGCTCACGGCAGCAGCGGTCGTCGAGCCCAGCTGCGCCGTTGGCGCGAAGGCGAGCGGGCTGATCACGGGGCCGAGCGTCGCCGGTGCCGCGGCGAACGCGACCTTGAGCTGGTCGGCCAGCTCCCCACCGACGCGAAGCGCTGGCCCGGTTCGCGCGCGCACAGGCTCGTGCGAACCACTCGTCGACCGACGGCGGGACGCCCGCGCGTTGCGAGGACGGCATTGGCAGCGGCTCGCGACAGATCGAGATGCTGAGCGCGCCGATCGTCTCCCCCGCGAATGGTCGAACACCGAGGAGCGCCTCGTACGTCAGGACGCCGAGCGACCAGAGGTCGGTGTGGAAGTCGACGTCCTTCTTCCCGAGGATCTGCTCGGGACTCATGTAGAACGGCGAGCCGAGCACGGCCCCCGTGGTGGTCGCGCTCGACGGGCCGGCCTCGGTCTTGGCGATGCCGAAGTCGAGCACCTTGACGAAGGGCTCGTCGGCGCCGAGGTCGGTGAGGAACACGTTGTCGGGCTTGATGTCGCGATGCACGACGCCACGCTCGTGTGCGCGGGCGAGCGCGCGGGCGCACTGCCCGACGATCACCGCGAGCTCGCGCGGTGGGACGACGCCCGTGCGGTCGAGACGCTCGCGCAAGCTCTCACCCTCGAGCCGCTCCATCGCGATGTACGGGTGTCCGGTGGCCGTGACTCCGTGGTCGAAGATCTGGACGACGTGCGGACTCCGGACCTGCGCGGCCGCCGCGGCCTCGCGGGAGAAGCGCGCCACCATCGCCGGGTCCTGGGCGAGGTCGGCCGCGATGAGCTTGACCACGACCTCCGTGTGCAGGCCCGCATGCCACGCGATCGACACGTGGCCCATGCCCCCCGCCCCGAGCGGCTTGCGTAGCTCGATGGTCGGCGTCATCTGGTCTCCGCGCTCGGCTGCACGGGAGCAAGGGTACACCATCCTATCGGATGGTCACCGAGTCCGACCGAGCACCTCGACGACCTCGCCTACGAAGCGCACATCGTCGCCATCCACCACGAGGGGTGCGTGGCTCTGGGCTTCGGAGAGCAGCTGCACCTTGATGGTCTTGCGCTTCCTGTCGATGGTGCCCACGCGTTTCACGACGTACCGACCCGCGGCTTCGGGGTCGACATCACGGAGTTCGACCAGCAACGTCCGACCGGTCAGGGGCCCGCGGACGGGCGTGCGGAAGAGGACGTAGCTGTTCTCGGGGATCGACGGCTCCATCGAAGTGCCCGCGATCTGGGCGACGAAAGATCCCGCCCCAGCGGGCGACCGCGTCACCGGCACGACCCACTCCTCGATCTCCGCGAACTCGGCGGAACCGAAGGCTCCGGCGGCGGGCCGGAGACTCAGCAAGGGGCACGGCGTCACCATGTCGACTCGGGCCCAGCGCGCGGACGAAGGGCACCGCCGTGTCGCGGCTCACGGTGGGGGCAGGTGGCGACGCCATGAGCGCGCCGGCGTGACCTCGAGAACCTTGGCCACGCGCGCGAGGGTCTGGAGGGTCAGGTTCTGGCGACCGGACTCGAGGCGCTGGACGTTCTTGTGGGCGATCCCCAGCTTGCTCGCCAGCTCCTCCTGCGTGAGCCCCAGCTCCTGCCGCAGGGCCGCGATGCGCCGAGCCACCGCGCGAACGAAGGGGTGGAGCTTCGTGGCGGCCAAGACCCGGGTGATGCCCGAGTGATGGCGCGGGCTAGGACCATCCCATAGGATGGTACGCGTCACTCGTGCAGGGCGAGGTCACCTTTCCCCACACCACCGACGGACTGGTACTTCGTCGAACCGCGTCGACCGACCACGACGACCCGCCCTTCTGCCTGGAGCCGATGCAGCTCTGCGCGCACCGCCTGGGCCTGGTCCTCGAACAACCTCGCCGCACTCAGCAACTCCCCTCGTGCCCGCGGTCGCCCGTCTGCGAGCGCAGCGAGGACGCTGTTACGAATCGCTGCGCGCTGCTCTTCACGAGGTGACGCCTTCGAGACGCGTGCTGTGATCGAGGGACTGCGAGCGATCGGTCGCTCGCGTGGCTCGTCGTCACCCATCAGCTGCGCGAGCTTGCGCTGGATGGCGCGATCGAAGTCGCCGCGTAGCTCCCTCATCGCCCGATCGAGGAGCTCACGGAGTCGTGGCCTCGAGTCCCGAGGGCGCACGCGCTCGGGCAGGCGTAGGGGCACGACCAGCGCGAGCGGCGCCGCGATCGATCTCCCGAGCGAGCGCCACCAGCGATGGATGCTCTCGAGGACGACGGTCCGGAACGCGGGGCCACGATCGGTGGGCCAGCGCACGCAGACGCCGGCGAACCGTCCGTCGGCGTCGAGGCCGAGGGCGTCGAACCGGCACCCGGACGGCAGCGTCAGTCGACGCA
>JADJMO010000050.1 GCA_016709545.1 Myxococcales bacterium | reverse complement strand
GTCTGGGTGCGGTCGTTCACGGTGAGCAGCGCGATGCCCTGGAGGTAGAGCTGCGCAGACCCGAGCAGCGCGCGTGCGGCGGACTGGGAGGCCGGGTCGGGCTGGCCCTCGACGGTGAGGACGTCTTCGAGGGTGGGCGTGGCGAACGGGAACAGCATCCGCAGCTGCGCGCGTTCGGTGCGATCGTCGAGGATCTGCTGCGCGGGGGTCTGCAGGTGGCGCTCGAGGCCGCGCTCGACGGCCCACGCGCGGAGGGCCTCGCGCTGCCGCGGGAGGTCGATGGGGGCATCGCCGAGGTCGTCTTCGTCGTCGAGGTCGTCGTCGCCGTGCGGGTGATCGTGCACGGAGTGGACCTCGTTCTCGTAGGTCGAGAACGCGTCGTGGACCCACCCAGCGAGCCGGCGCGCGTCGACCGCGTTCAGCGTCCGCAGCGCGGGGGGATCGGGCTGCATGATCACGTCGCGCAGGAGGAGGTGGCCCACCTTGCGGAGGACCGCGCGGAAGGCCGCGTTGATCGGCGGGGGGCCGGCCTCGCGCAGGGGCCGGTCGAGCCAGGCCTCGGTGTGCTCGCAGGGCTGAGCCCGGAGCTCGTCGCGCAGTGCCTCGAACCGGTCCATGACGTCGAGCCGTATCGGTCAGCGCAGCCCAGGATTCAAGCGCGCGGCGGACGTTGGCTGTCAGATCGGCGGAGGGAAGTCGGTGCGCGTCAGGCCGAGCATGTCGGGCACGCACGCGCTGGCCGCGACCCGCGTGCAGCTCGTCGCCGCGCGCTCGCCCCACCACCACTGCTGGTCGCGCACGTAGAAGACGCGGTTCGTCGACCGGCACCGGGACGCCGACGCCGGCGCGCCGCAGATCACCGTCAGGAGCTCCGCGCGTCCCGGCCCGTCGTGGGTGGACACGCCGAACGTGGTGCCGGCGAGCTGCCACTCCACGCGGACGGGCTCGACCTCGAAGGTCGTCGCGTTGCGCGCGAGCCGCGTCACGAGCTCGCCGCCCTCGATCTCGACGACGGTGAGGGCCTGATCGAGCACGGCCGTCGACGCCGCCTCGTACTGGAGCAGCAGGCTCGCCCGCTTCGCGTCGCCGTACACCACGGACTTCACCGACGGGTTGCGCGCGCCCTCGAAGGTGAGGCGACGCGTTGGCCCGGACGCGGGCACCAGCACGAGCACGGCGTCGGCCGGCGCCGCGAACTCCGTCGCGCCGTACACATCCAGCCGACCGTCGACGCCGTGGGTGGCCCGCGTGAGCGGCAGCTGCTGCAGGACGGTGAGGGGCAGGCCGCTCTTCGCAACGACGGGGCCCGCGCTCGGCGCCACGATCACGGACGGTCGCGCGGGCGGGGTCTCGTCGGCGGTGACCTCTGGGCGCTCGGCGCGGGTGCAGGCCGCGAGGAGGAGGAGGAGCGCGCGCCGCACGGGCGCAGAACGACGCCCCCTCGGTCGGCATTCCTCCTCCCCTGTGCCGCGCGTTCTCTGCGACGCTCGGCGGATGCGTCGCCGTCGCCTCACCCTCGTGCTCGGCGCGCTCGCGATCGCCGCTGCGTGCAGCCGTCGCACGCCGCAGGCGGAGCCCGTGACCAAGGAGGTGGTGGACGCGGCGGCTCCGAAGCCGAGCGCGCCGGTGGTCACGGCGCGCGTGCCCAGGCGGCACCGCGCGAAGGCGGAGCGCTGCACCGATCTGCCGCTCCGCATCGGGCACCCGATCGTGTGCAAGGCCGACGCCGACTGCCCGGGTCGCGACCCGAAGTGCACGGCGGGTCGGTGCACCGAGCTCCGCTGCCGGCAGGACGACGACTGCGGCAAGGGCTCGCTGTGCATGTGCGGGATGGCCTACGAGCGCGACATGTACCAGCAGCCGCACTCGTGCCTGGTGGCGGAGTGCCGGACCGACGGCGACTGTGGACCGTCGCGCTTCTGCTCGCCCTCGGTCGACCTCGAGTGCGGGTGGTTCCGCGGCGTCGTCGGCTGGTACTGCCACCGCCCCGAGGACCAGTGCCTCGACGACGAGGACTGCGTGGACCCCGGGCACCCCGACAGCGGTCGCCACGGGTACTGCTCGTTCAGCCCCGTCGCGGGGCACTTCGTCTGCGGCTTCGGCCTGTGCCTCGGGTGAGCCTCCCGTGGCGGTGCGCGGCGCGCTGGGACACCATGGGCCCATGCTCGCGCTGATGCTCGGGTTCTCGCACTGGTTCGGGCCCACGCTCGGCAGCCCGGACGGCGTCTCCACGCCGATGGTCGCGGTGGGGGTGGAGCCAGGCGTGCGGTTCCTCGAGGCGCGCGTGCGGTACACGCTGTCGGTGACGAAGCGCGCGGTGCCCGGCCCGGAGGAGCACCGCGTCGGGTTCGCCTCGCTGGAGCTCGTGGGCAAGCACCGGCTCTCGGTGGGGTCGCAGCACATGGAGGTGCTGCTCGGCCCGTTCGCCACGCTCGCGCACGCGGGCGGCGTGGGCGGCGGTGGGGGTCTGGTGGTCGGCGCGCGGTGGACGTTCTCGCGCGGCACGGCGGCGACGCCCGCGCTCGGGATCTACTTCGAGGGTCGGCAGGTGCTCTACCGGTTGCCGGGGGATATGGGGGATGCGCGGAGGGACGCGCAGATGGACCTCGGCGTGGTGGGGGTGCTGTGACTTCGAGAATGGCAGGCGCCTGCCATTCGGTTGGCATGCGCCTGCCAACGGAGCCGCGATGACGCTCGCTTCTGCCGAGGCCGCGCTCGAACGCGGAGACGGCGTCGTGGCGTTGCGTGCGCTCCTCGCCGCGTGGGCCGAGCGGCGGGTCGAGGCGATCGCGGAGGCGATCGACGCGCTGTCGGTGACGCTCGCGGGCGACCTCCCGCCGATCGTCGGGGCGACGGCCGGGGCGTTCCAGGTCGCGTGGCTCGCGCGCTGCGCGGAGGGGCGCGTCGAGGATGTGCCGGTCCTCCTGGACGTGTTCGCGCGCCCGACCGAGTCAGCGAAGGACGTGCTGCAGCGCCTCGAGCTCCTCGCGCGGGTGCACCCCGACGACCCTCGCGTCGCCGCGCGCGTGGTGCAGCTCCTGTGTGGTGGGTTCGCGCGGCGCTCGGGGCCGCTGTGGACGACGGTGTTCGACGTGCTCGGTGCGCTGCGGGATCGGCGCGGCCTCGCGGTGCTGCGCGCGTCTCTGGAGGGTGGAGAGCGTCGCGACCACGCGCGCATGGAGGCGCTCGCGGCGGAGCTCGATGTCTTGGAGGCAGTGCTCGGTGCGGAGGAGCAGGCGACGCTCGCGCGCATCGTCGAGCGCGCGAAGGACGCGCGGCGCGGGGTGGAGGGGGCGCCGGTGGAGGCGAAGCCGGCGCGCAGCGAGGAGGCGCTGCTCGCGCTGGTGTGGGCGGACCCCACGGACGACGGCGCCCGCCACGTCTACGCCGACGCGTGCACGGAGCGCGGCCTGCCGCGGGGCGAACTCGTCGAACTCGCTGCGGGCCACCCGCACGCGCGCGCAGGAGCAACGGCTGCGCGCGCTCGTGAAGGACCACGGGCACGAGCTGCTCTTCGCGCTCGCGCCGGTGGTGGAGCCGAGGAGCGTGGTGTTGGAGCGGGGGTTCCTCGCCGCGTGCAAGACGCGGTTCCGCACGCCGGCGCAGCGCGCGCTCGCGACGCACCCCGCGTGGTCCACGGTGACGACGCTGACGACGGACGACGCGCAGGTGGTCCGCGCGGCGAAGGCGCTGCGCGTGTTGCACCTGCGGCCCCGGTTGCTCGAGGCGCTCGCGAAGGAACCGCCGCTGCCGGTGGAGGCGCTGCGGGTGCGGCTCGACGCGTGGCCGATCGCGGAATCCGTGCGCGCGGCGCTGCGCGAGACGCGCGCGTTCCCGCGATTGACAGACCTGCAGGTGGGCGCGGAGCCCAGCGGGGAGCCGATCCGCGCGGAGGCGTTCGCGTGGTTGTTCGAGTGCCCGTTCGGGCCGGCGCTGCGGCGGTTCGCGGTGGCGAAGGACCCGGCGGAGGGCGCGGGGGTGGCGGTTGCGGGGTGGCTCGCGGCGCTGCCGGCGACGCTGGAGCGCGCGAGCTTCCGTGCGTACGGGTTCGAGGTGGTGCTGACGCGGGAGGCGGACGGGCGGTGGGGGTGGAGGTGGTGCCGCGGGGGCCGCACCGCGACGCGAGCGCGTGGGCGGCGGCGCTCGTGGGGTGGATGCCGCGCGGGTGGCGCGGGTGGTGGTCCGCGGCGCGGTGACGGGGAGGAGCGGGGGTGGGTGGAGGACGCTTGCGCCGGGGTCGCGCTCACGGTGGGTGAGGAGTGAGAATGGCAGGCGGCCATCTTGGCTGGCATGCGCCTGCCAATCTTCACCAGAGCGCCTTCACGTGCTGCGTCGGGGTCTTCGACGACGGTGCCCACGTCCGGTGGTCGCCCCAGCACCACAGCCCCGCGCCGCGACCGCGCAGCCGCCGCCGGTCAAGATGCCCGCCGTCGTGACGCCGGACAGTCCCTCGATGGCGGTCGGGGTCGGGCGGCTCTTCGTCGTTCCATCGGCCAGCTCGCCGGATTCGTTGTCGCCCCAGGCGTACAGTCGACCGTCGACGCCGACCGCGCTGCGCAGCGCGCCCACGTTGACGCCGAGGGCGCGGATGGGTGGTAGCGCGAGGACGCTGACGCGACGCTCGGCGCTGCCCTCGACCGCTTCGCTGAGGGTCACGAGGCCATCTCCCGTGAGCATCCAGAGCTGCGCGGAGTTGGAGCATCGCAGCGCGCGCAGCGGCGCCGCGGTGGAGCGCTTGGTGGCAGAGGACAGCAACGCGCTCCGGCCGGGGGCTTCGACGAGCACGACCTCTCCGTTCCGGCGCGCGACGACGGCGATCGGTTGCGCAGGACACAAGCCGACGACCGCCCCGACGCCGAGGGCGACCGGCGTGTCGTCCAGCACGAGCGCGGGCCTCCCGCCTCCCCGTGCCAGTTGCGCCCCAGCAGCGGACGTCGTGCTCTTCGGCGACGCACAGGGCGTAGGCGTTGGCCATGAGTCCGCGCGCGGGCGCGAGTCCCCCGATCTTCTTCGGGAGGAGGCTCGCGTCCCACGCCGGACCGATCGGTCCGGAGCCCCAGCACCAGACGGTGCGATCGACGCGGAGGGCGCACGTGAAGCGGGTGCCAAGGGTGACGCCCGCCACCCCTTCGATGGGGACCTCGGCGGGTGATCCTGGGGTGCGTGGCGTGGTGCTGCCGTCGCCGAGCTCGCCGAAGCTGTTGCTGCCCCAGCAGCGGAGCAGGCCGGCCGGCGTCAGGACGCAGGCGTGCGAGAACTCGGCGACGAACCGTGGCTTGGTCGGGAGGGGCAGGGGGGACGAGAGGGGCGCGGTGTCGAACGTCTCATCGTCCACGTCTGCGAGGGGCGGGCCGGGGGCGCGCGCGTCGTAGGGGTCGGGGGTGGCTCGCGGAGAGGAGCGGCAGGCGTGCGCGGCGAGGGACGTCGTCGCTGCGACGAGAGCAACAGCCCAGCGCCGCACGTCGTGGGTGTCGTTCAGCACTTCAAGGCGTCGTCGAACTGGGTCGCGGCCTCGACGCAGGTCGCGGTCTTGGCGTAGCCCGCGGGGTCCTTCTCCTTCTTCGAGATGCCCCCTCTTCACGCAGTCGACGCGGAAGATCTCCTGGGAGTGCCTTCACCATCACCTCCTGTCTTGTCGTCGCCCGCTGCTTCTTCTCGGCCTCCTTGTCTCCCAGGGACGCGATCTTCTCGCAGACGACCTCGGGGCTCGCGGGGGCGCGTGGGCGCCGGCTGGCTGGCAGGCCCCCCGGCCCGCTGGCGCGGCCGCTGGTCGCGGGCTCGGCGCCACTGGGCTTGGGGGCTTGCACGCCGTGGGGAGGAGGAGACCGAGAACGACGCACAGCGCCCGAGCTCTGTCGATCGCGGAAGAGGGGTTGGGATGGTGACGTGCGGGGCAGGAGTGCGTCCATCAGGGTGCAGTGGGAGAAATGGCAGGCGCCTGCCATCCGAGTGGCAGACGCCTGCCACCTCGGACGATCCCCACGGCGCCATCAAGGGCAGGTCGAACTCCAGCTGGTCTTGCTCGACAGCGTGGCCACGTGCGCGGTCGCGGTCGAATCCACGGCGGTCGTCCCGGTGCCCTCGTCGAGGTGGAACAGCGCGACCGTCGAGGCGTCGACCGTGAACCGCTTCGCAGGGGTGAAGGCGGCGGTGTAACGCAGCGTGTTCGAGATGCGGACCTCGTCGATGGTACCGGTGAGTCCGGGCTGGCTCGCGTCCACTTCGTAGGCGTAGCCACCGATCATGACCGTGGTCGGGGCTGCGATCCGGGTCGCCGCGCCGCTCGCCGTGGCGACCTGGGTACCGTCGACGAAGAGCGAGAGCGTGGCGGTCGAGCCGGCGATCGATCGGCACGCCGCGATGTGGTGGAACACGCCGTCGGCGCAGGTCATGGCCTTCTCGGCGGCGATGAACCCGGCCGCGCCGTTGTCCACGCTGAACGACAGGCGGGCTCCACCCGCGGCGGCGCTGCCGAAGCAGAGGAGGTTGAAGTGCGAAGTCGACGGCCCGGCGACCGAGCTCAGGATGTAGTTGGCGTCCGCGCCGGGGTTGGTCAGCTTCGCCCACACCTCGTAGCAAGCGTCCCCTGTCGCGCTCAGCGCGCTCGCGAGCGAGGGCACCTTCACGAAGGCGTTGGCGGGGGCCGTCACCGAGCGGCAGAGGGGCGCGCACAGGCCTGCGACGCAGGTCGGCGTCGTGCCCGAGCAGGTCGCTGCGCTGACCCAGTGGCCCGTCGCGTCGCACGTGCGCGGCGTGTCACCGACGCAGCCCTTGGCGCCGGTCAGGCACTCGTCGCACTCGCGGCCGACCACGTCGCAGAGGCCGGGCGCGCACGTCGAGACGAGGTCGAAGCCGAGGCGCGTCGACGAGCACTTCTCGAGCTTGTCGGAGGAGCAGCGATGGTCGCCGGTGCTACAGGCGGCCGTCACGCAGAGACCGGCGCTGCACACCTTGCTCGTGGAGGCGCCGCAGCTCGTGCCGTCCGCCTTGCCCACACAGTCGCTGCAGTCCGCGGCTCGATAGCCCGTATCGTCGGCCCAGCTGGTCCCGACGAGGGTCAACGTCTGGGCCGCGACGACGTCCTTCGCGACCGTGCCGGTGCCCTCGTCGAGATGGAACAGGGCGACCGTGTCGGCGTCGACGGAGTGCCGACGACTCGGGACGAAGTTCGCGGTGTAGCGCTGGATCTTCGAGATGCGCACCTCGTCGATGCGCCCCCCGAGGCCCTCTGCCCCGTAGGTGACCCCGCCGATCACGACAGAGGTTGGCGTGCCGATCTTGGTCGCAGCTCCCGTGGCCGAGGCGACGAGGGTGCCGTCCCAGAAGAGGCGCAGGTCGGCCGTGCTGCCGGTGACCTGGCGACAGGCGGCCACATGGTGGAACACGCCGTCACCGCAGTTCACCGAGTACTTCGCCTCGATCGGCGGGCTCCCGTTCTCGACCGCGAACGACAGCACCTTGGCCGCGGTCGAGCAGCGCACGATGAAGTGGGAGTTCGAGCCGCCGCTCGTCGAGGAGAGGTAGATCGCGTCGGCCGGTGCCCCGGCGTCGATCCGCGCCCACGCCTCGTAGCAGGCGCCGCCGGTGCTCGAGAGCGAGGCCGCGAGGCCGTCCGATCGGGCGCTGGCCGCCGCTGGGACGACGAGGACCTTCCGTCGCGCACAGGCCTCGCACCCGTCGCAGAGGGCGCTGTTGCCATCCTCGCACTCCTCGCCCGCACTCGGGGTGATCAGCGAGTCGCCGCACACCGGGGCGACACAGGCGCCGCCTTTACAGATCGAACCTCCGCCGCAAGCCGCGCCGTCCACTTTGCCGAGGCAAGGATCGACGTACGTGTCCGTCGCCGCCTCCATCGTGTCCGCGGTCGTGGTGTCCACGGTCGTGGTGTCGGCGGTGGCGCTGTCCGGGGCGATCGTGGAGTCGGTGACGTCCGCGGCCACGTCGAGGAGCGCGTCCGCCGTCTCCGCGCTGTCGACGCCGACGTCCACCAGTGTGCTGTCCACCTCGGGTGTCGCGTCGGTCTTCGTATCCTCCGTGCCCGAGCCCGTGTCGGAGCTCGTGTCGACGCGGGTGTCCGGGACGTCGGCGGCCGTGTCGTCGACCGAGGAGTCGTCGCCCGAGCCGACGGAGAACTCCTCGCTGCAACCAGCCGTGGCCAGCACGATAAGTCCAAGAGACGCGGCTCGACGCATGTGATCCCTCCCAACGTCCTGTGTGCGGTCATCGCGGCGCTGGAGGACGCAATATCCTGCCGAGCCGCGTGTCGATCTACTCACCGGACGCCTCACTTCCCACGGCGATCCGGATCTTCGCGCCATTCTTCATCCAGCATTCGTAGATGTTGGCCACCGTAAACTTCGCCGTATCCCCTGCCTTCGCCGTGGAGGGAACGTCCAGGCGGAGGAACGTCGTCGAGGACGGCACCCGACGCATCCAGGCACGCCAGTCGCGGCCAGCCCACGGACTCCGCGGCGAGTCTTGCGTTGAAGTAGCAGCGCGGCTGCGGCCCGAGCACCGCATCGGCGTAGACCTCGCAATCACCAACGGAGGCCGGCGCGTTGGGGAGAACCCTCTTTCCATTGGCGTCGAGTTCGATTGGAAACTCCAGGCTCTGCGCCTTCAGCCATTCGGTCAGCTTCGGCACTGCCTCGGCGACGCTCTCACCCTTGTGCTTGCCGAGCATTCCGTCGAATTCGGTCGCCGCCGTCTTCCAGCCTTCCTTCGCCACCCGATCCTTCAGTGGCGCCTTGCAACCACCTGCACAGGCTGCCGCGAGAACCGAGATCATCACCGGACCGACGGAGAACCGATAAGCCCACGAGACGCGGCTCGACGCATGTGATCCCTCCCGAGGCGCGGCTCAGCACGCCCTGTGCCGGTCGCGTTCACGCGGAGCGAGAGAGGTCGATTGTGCGAGAGATGCACGACTCGTCCGGCAGGCCGTCCCCTTCGTGCACGGACGGCGCGCGGCATCGCCATCCCTCGAACGGCCCCTGGAGGGGCACAGCGCTGAAGCCGATCACGCGGCCCCGCTCAGGCCACCAGCGCTTGAACCGCGGGTGATATCGTTCGAACTCCAGCTCGGCGATCGAGCGCAGGCGCCAGCCGTTCTCGACGCCGTCTGCGCGCGCGCCCAGGTCGAAGCCGCGCGCTCTCAGGAGCGCCGACAATTCCGCGCTCGGAACGACACGGTGATGGCCACCCAGCTCGACGATGGCGTGGAGCAGGTCGTCTTCGGAGAGGACGCGCGGGGAGGACACACCGCGTGGGTCAGCACGGCACGTGCCGTTCGCCTCACGGACGGAGGCAGCTCGCCCAGACGTCGGGGACCCACGAGGGCCCGTAGGCGCGACCGGCGAGATCCGGAGTGGTCGCGGCGGGCGACGTGTCGCCGCCGACGCCCGCGGTCGGCTTCCAGGCTGATCCGTCGACCCCGCGCTCGTCGAACAGCAGGACCGTGGCCGCGTTGGGCTGGAGCGAGCGGTAGGCGTCGAACGCGGTGACCGCCTCGACCTCGTCGCGCAGGTGGACGAAGAAGGGCGCCATCCGGAGCCAGCGACTCGGAGCCCCAGCCCCGCAGTTCCACCAGCGCTGGTTGTGGTTGCCGAGGACGAAACCCGGGGACCATCGCTCTGGGAACTCCACGGTCACCCCGTGCGTCCCCTCGCCCTGGTCGACGAGCTCTCCATCGAGGAACAGAGCGTGCCCGGTCGTCGTCACGACGAACGTCGCGAGGTGGGTGCCGGTGGTTAGCCTGGCAGCCATGCGCAGAACGGAGGTCTCCGGCCCGCTCGCGAACAACCGGCCTCTTGCGTCGACGCCGATGACCACACGACGTCCAGGAAAGTCGGCCTCGCACACCTCCGAGAACCGGTCGCTCGAGCCGAAGGTCACGACGTGGCCATTGCGTGCGCCGTCCCAGTGGAAGCCAACGTCGAGCGCGAGACCCCGTGGGTAGGTGCGCCGCAGGAACGCGCGGCCCTTGCGACCGTCGTCGAAGCAGAACAACGCGTCGCTGAGAGGGTCTCGAAAGCTGTCGGAGTTGCTCAGACACATGGCGAGCGTGTCGTTCGACTTGGTTGCACACCATCCTCCGTGGTGCGCGGCGAGCCAGGAAGATACGGCGGGGAGCGGCGCAGGACGCCGTGCACTGAGCGTGTCGTCGGACGGGGCGGCCAAGGAGCATCCGCCCAGCAGCAACACGATGACCGTCAGCGAACGCATCGCACCCTGAACTGCGCGTCGAGGTCTGCGTAGACCGGCTCTCCCGTGTCGAAGTTGACCGCCCACCCATAGTACGGCCGCGCGACGTTGCCGTTCGAGGCCCAGAAGGTCTCGCGGGCCGTGGCGGGAAGACCGCCGGGTCGATCGCTGGAGATCTCCGGCGGGCATCGACGATCGACTGCAGCTCGAGGATCGTCGGGAGCCGGTAGCCGGGCACTCGACAGGCCTCTGCCGCCGCGGACTGTCCGTGCAGACCAACCTCCGGGGTCCGTCGCCAGCGCAGCGAGGTGCGCCGGTCGACGACTTCATCGCCCGACGTCTCGAAGCGAGGCCCGCTCGGCGCCGTCCCGCCACGCACGCACCGCACGTACAGCAACGCGAGGGTCGTCGCCGTCCGCCTCACGGCGACCCCGTCGTAGAACGCAAGGGTCCACGCTGCAGGCCCGATCCCGACCGCGGGCGTGGAGGTCCAGAAGAGATCGGTGATCTCGTGTGGCGTGTCCGGGAACGCGCTCTCGTCGGTGGCCGGCTCCTTCTTCAACCCGAAGTCGACGATCGACAGCAGCTCGCTGCGCGTCGGCACCCGGAAATCCTTGTGCCCCGCGAGCTCGAGCCCCGCGCAGGCGCTCGCGACCTGGTCGAGCTTGTAGCGGGTCTTCGACACGACCCGTTGCCACTCGAGGCCCGTCCGCGCGTCGCGCACGAGCTCCGCGTCCACCGTGTAGATCGGCGGCCCGATGACCCAGTTCGGCTCGTCCACGAACGCGCCGACCTCGTATCCGGCGTCGGCCTCCGTTTGTCCGCCCGTCAGGCTCGCATCGCTCGGACTCGCGAGCGAGCAACCCGAGACCACGACGAGCCACCAGCCCTTCACAGCACGAACCCCACGCCGACGCCCACACCACCCGGCAGCGGACGGGCCCAGGCGGACACCGGAGGAGCCTTCGTCGGCGCGGCCAGCAAGGTCCACAGCGCACCGCCGAACGCGAGGACCGAGACCCCGAGGGCGACATCGGCGACCAGATAGTCGCGTCGCATGCGCCGAACGTCGTCGGACGCGCACCAGGGCGCGCAACCCGACTCGAGCTCGGCCTGGCGGATGCGACCGAGCACGGCGAAGGTGCCGAACACCCGAGGCTTGCGACACCGACGCCACCGAGGATCCACGTCGCGGTCGGGACGATTCGACCCGGAGGGGGAGGCAGCGGTGTGGGCGCTGGACTCGCGGGTGGGAGCGCGGCGGGCTTGGTGGACCAGTTCACCTCGACGCGACGCAGGCGATCGGTCTGCACGATCAGGAGCCGTCGCTCCAGCGGCGCCGAACCCTCGCGCACGAATCGCAACGTGTGCTCGCCCGGCTCGAGCGCGATCGGTCGCCCGTCGATGCGTTCGAGGAGGAGCGCGCCGTCCACGAAGACGCGCACGTCGATCGCGGGCGTGTCGTCGACCGTGACGACGAGCAGCACGGTCGCCACCTTCTCCTCCAGCTCCGCGAGCCACGGCGCGCACTCGGTGCGGATCTTCGTGGGACACGCGGCGGCCGAGCAGCGAAGGAACTGCCCGTGCGCCTTCACGAGCTCGGAGGTCTTCGTCAGCCGCTGTGCCTCGGCGTGCGCGTCGATGCAGAGCTGCACCGTGTCGTCCTGCGCGAGCGCTGCTCGAGGGGCGCACAGGAGCGCCAGCACGACCACGCGCCGGGTCACAGGCACTCCGCCTTGAAGGTGCGAACCCCAGCGTCGTCCACGCGCCAAGGCGGGTCGCAGGGCCCGACCACGGACGCCGAGCTCGTCGCCTTGGGCTCGACGGGCTTCGTCCGCGGCGCCATGGCGACAGGCTTGGTGGCGGGTTCCATGACCGGTGGAGTGGAGATCGACGGCGGCGGCGCGGGTGCCGTGGTGCTCACTGCAAGAGGAACGACCGGCGCGGCGACCGAGGCCACCTCGTGCGCCGGGGCGGCGGGCGCGGCCGGACGCAGGCGACGCTCGAGCAGCGACGCGAGCGCGAACGCGACGAACGCGATTGCGATCTCACGAATCCTGAGCGAGGGCTTTTCGCGGCGATCGGGCTCTCCTCTCGCGGGTGAGCTGATCGCGCTGGCCGTCGGCTCGGATGGCTCCTCGGCCGGCTGGGTCGCCCAGCTCCGGGTGTTCTCTGCGCGCGGCGGTGGCGGCGCGATCGGCTCCCTGCTCGATGGTCGCGAGCAGCGCCTGTCGCTGCGCCAGCAGCGTGGCACCGCTGCTCGAGACCCACGCGGCCACCTCGTCGATCCGCGCGAGCGGACCGACCTCCCGGAGCGCCTCCGCCATGGCTTCCGCCGACGGCCAGCGCTGGTCACGCTCGGCTTCGGCTGCGCGCGCCACGACGGCGTCGACCGCAGCGGGGACGCCTGCGCGCAGTCCACTCGGCGGCACCACGGCGGCCTGCCGCGCGCGCCGATGGCCGGCGAGCTCGTCTTCGCCCGCGAACATGCGCTGGCCGGTGAGCAGCTCCCACAGCACCACGCCCGCCGCATAGACGTCCGCGCGCGGATCGACCGGCTCGGCGTCGAGCTGCTCGGGCGCCATGTACGCGAGCTTGCCCTTCACCTGTCCCGTATGGCTCACCTGCGAGCGTCGCTCGGCCTGGGCGACGCCGAAGTCGACCAGCCGCACGAGACCGTCGGTGCCCACCAGCACGTTGTGCGGAGAGACGTCGCGGTGGACGAGCGCGAGCAAATCGCCGTGAGAGTCTCGTGTGCGGTGCGCTGCCTCGAGCCCGCGGAGCAGCTGCTCGACGATGGCGACCGCGACGGGCACGGGTGGAGGCCACGCGCCCTCGCAGCGCCGCAGCTCCGCGAGCGAGAGGCCGTGGACGTACTCCATGACGACCAGGAGCTCGTCCCCCTCGGCCACGACGTCGAGGACGGTCCCCACGTTCGGGTGACGGATCCTCGCCGCGAGGCGCGCCTCGTCGAGCAGCATCGCGACGACCTCGGGGTCGTGCGCGTGGTGCGGGTGCAGCCGCTTGATCGCGCACGTGCGGTCGAAGGAGACCGAGCCGACCATGCGCGCCAGGTGCACCGACGCGACCCCGCCGACGGCGAACGGGGGGAACAGCAGGTAGCGGCCGATGCGCTGGCTCACCATCTGCTCACCTCTTCCGGGGGCGTGGCATCCCCCAGAGCTCGAGCCGGGAGATCAGCGCGCGGCGGGACATGCCGAGCAGGGTGGCGGCGCGGGTCTGGTTCCCGCTGCAGCTGGCGAGCGCCTCCTCGATCCGGCGCCGCTCCAGCACGGCGATCTCTCCGCGCAGCGAGGGGGCGGGTCCTTGGCGGCGGCAGGCCGCAGGTTGAGGTGACGAGGCTCGATCGGCCCCGCGCCGCACACGAGCACGGCGCACTCGATCACGTTGCGCAGCTCGCGGATGTTGCCGGGCCAGTCGTGCGCCTGCAGCGTGGCGATCGCCTCGGCGCCGAGCTCGATCGAGCCTCGCCCGAGGCCCGCGCTCGTCGCGCGCACGAACTCCTCGGCCAGCTCCACGAGCTGGTGACGACGCGCGCGGAGCGGGGGCAGTCGCAGCGTGACGCCGTTGAGCCGGTAGTAGAGGTCGGCCCGGAACGCGCCGCTCTCCACCATGGTGGCGAGATCCCGGTTGCTGGCCGCGAGGAAGCGCACGTCGATCGGGCGCGGCTGCACATCGCCGAGTCGGATCACCTCGCGGGCTTCGAGGACGCGCAGCAGCTTGGCCTGGATCACCAGCGGTAGCTCCCCCACCTCGTCGAGCAGGACGCTGCCGCCGTGGGCGGTCTCGAGCAGCCCGGGCTTGGCGCGCTCGGCGCCGGTGAACGCGCCCTTCTCGTAGCCGAACAGCTCCGCCTCCAGCAGCGCCTCGGGCAGGGCCGCGCAGTTGACCCGCAAGAACGGCCGCTCTCGTCGCGGGGATCGGGAGTGGACGCGCTGCGCGAGGACCTCCTTGCCCACGCCCGTCTCGCCTTCGATGAGGACGGTGATGGTGCCCTGCGCCACCTGATCGGCGAGCGCGTGCACCTCGGCCAGGAGACGAACTCGCGCGTCGGGGGCGGCTCGACGTCGGGCGTGAGCGGCTGCCACACGATGCACGCGGCGCCCACGACGATCGCCTCGCCGCCGCGCAGCGGGACGGGCGTGCGACCGATGGTGGCGCCACGGAGAGAGGTGCCGTTGTGGCTGTCCAGATCGCGCACGGTGACGAGCCCCGTGCCCACGGTCACCTCGGCGTGGTGGCGGGACACGGAGTCGTGGAGCACGGTGACGTCGGCGTCGGCGGCGCGACCCACGACGAGGCGCTTTCCGGTCGAGAGCGCGCGCGCCGCGGTGCCTCCGGGCCAGAAGACCCAGAGCGTGCCCATGGGACCGGCCTGCGGCCGCGAAGCGGTCGCGGTCGTCGCGTCGGACGCGTGGATGTCTTCGGTGCCCCCCACCGACGGCGATGGTGCCGTGGAGAGCGAGGCGAGTCCATTGCAGAGAGGGTCGATGCGCGACGTCGCGACGGATCGGCAGACGGGTTGTGCAACTCGTGCACAACACGAGAGGGTCGTCGCGGGACGGCCATGCAGGTTCCTGACCGAGCACGCATCGGACGCGCGGCGCTGGTCGCTCGCGAAGCTCGGCTCGAGCGGTGAGTTCGTCGGTGTGCTCGCCTCGGCCCCTTGATCGGCTCGCGCCGCGGCAGGGCCGGGCAGTCCTTCACGCCCGCCACAAAGACGGTCGTCACCTCTCTCGACGTGAGGCAGCTGGCATACGCTCGGCGGCATGACCGGCACGACGCCCGACCGACCCGTTCCTGTGTTCCAGGAGTACATGAACGCGATTCTGAGCGTGCTGCGCACGTCGCAGTCGGCGCTGTTCATCGAGGAGCTGGACCGACGGGCGATCGAGGCCATGGCCCTGCCAGCCGACGTGGCCCAGGTGCCCCACGATCCGGCGCGTCCGGATCGGACGGAGGTGGCCTATCGGATGGCCTGGGCACGCACGTACCTCAAGAAGGCGAACCTACTCGCCAACCCAGCCCGAGGAATGTGGGCTCTCACCGAGCAAGGCCGCTCCGCTGGGACCATCGATGCATACGCCGTGGCCTCGTCGATCGCGCAGGCACGGGACGCGAGCGGACTGAGCGACTTCGAGACCGAGGAGTTCCTCGATGGCCTCGAAGACGACTCGACGACGTCGTCGGTCAGCTCGAGCGCGAACTGCGCGCACTCCATCAGCGGCTCGCCGTCGATGGGCGGCTCTTGGACCCACAGAAGGCAGCGCGTTGCTACGCGCTGTTCCGCGAGCGGTTCGGGCCTCGCGTGCTGATCGGTCTGGATGGCGAGGCGCTGCTCGAGACCATGCACGCGCGCGGCACCCACGACAGCCTGGTCTACTGGCTCGAGTTCAAGAACGACGACGAGTTGCCCGCCGTGTTCGGGAGCATCGCCGGTGGGAGCGCGCTCAAGTTCGGCATCTACCAGTCTGCGAACACCAAGCTCTGGATGGCCGGCACGGCCCAGGCCCAGCTGCAGCTGTCGGTCGAGGATGCCGTGGCCATGGCTCGTCGCCAGCGCGATCAGCTCGTCGCGGGGGCTCGCGTGCGTTCGAGCAGGCCTCGACCCAGAGCGTCGTCGACCATCGGCGCCTGCAGCAGGCGATCGAGGACGTCGCCCCTGACGTCGCAGAGTCATCCTGGGGTCACAAGTACTTCGCGCTGCTGTTCCCTGACTTGCTCGAACCGTTCCACGGTGCGGACTACCAGACCCACCAGCTCCACAAGCTCCTGAAGGTCGAGGGCAGAGGACGCTACGAGAACGCACGCGTCTTCCGAGCCGTTGCGCAGCAGCTCGGGATATCCCTGCTCGAGCTGTCCGAGGTGCTTCACGAGCGCAACGGGAGTCCGCACGGCTACTGGACCGTCGCTGCGAACGAACCGACTTGGGAGAGCATGCGGCGCGGTGGTCATGCGTCGCTCGGCTGGCCGAACGTCGGCAGTCTTGCCGATCTCACCTACGACAAGACAAGCCGAGAGGCACTCCGACAGCGCGTCGGCGCCACCTATCCGAGCGATGCGTCGAAGAGCATCGCCAAGCAGCTTCTCGACTGGGCCACGCTCGCAGGCGAGCGAGACCTCGTCGCCGTCGTCGTTGGCAGCATGGTGCGCGCGGTCGGTCGGATCGTCGGCAGCTACTCGTTCGAGCCCGAGGATGTTGCGCGTCCCCATCACCGTGCGGTGGAGTGGCTCGCAGTCGGCGACTGGGCGCTGCCGGAAACCGAGGGCTCCGTTGGAGACCTCTGCCCGGTCCGGAAGACCCCGAACATCCTCCGCCTCGAGGCCAGCTTGCTCGAGGGCAACGGCGAGCGGCCTGCCGCAGTCCCCGTCGATCCCCCTGTCGTCCCGGTGCTCACGCCGCTGACCGGCACGGTCGCTCGCATCCAGGCGGTCCTGCTCCGCAAGCGCCAGGTGATCCTGCACGGCCCACCCGGCACGGGGAAGACCTACTGGGCCGAGCGCGCGGTCGAGGAGCTGGTGGCGCGCGGCTGGTTCGGTGTGGACGCGGCGAGTCTCGGGCCCGAGCGTCGGATGGAGCTTGTCTCGGCGGGTGCCGTCGAGCTGTGCTCCTTCCACCCAGCCTACGGCTACGAGGACTTCCTCGAAGGCTATCGACCCTACGAGCACAACGGGGCGCTGGTCTTCGAGCTCCGCCCCGGCGTCTTCAAGCGCCTCTGCGCACGCGCGCGCGCGGCGCCAACCAAGCCGTTCTACCTCGTGATCGACGAGATCAACCGCGGAGACATCCCCAGGATCTTCGGCGAGCTGCTCACCGTGCTCGAGAGCGTGACAAGCGCGGGCGATCGATCACCCTCCCCATCAGCGGCGAGTCGTTCTCCGTACCCGACAACGTCTTCGTGCTGGGGACGATGAACACGACGGATCGGTCCATCGCCCTGCTGGACGCGGCCCTGCGGCGCCGATTCGGGTTCATCGAGCTGCTGCCCGACGCACGGACACTCGGCACTGCGTCGGCGGGCGGTCTGCCTCTCGGGCCGTGGCTCGACGAGCTGAACCGCAGGATCGTGAAGCACGTGCGCGGTGCTCGTCACCTCCAGGTCGGGCATTCCTATTTGCTGCCGGGCGGCACAGCGGTGCGAGACGTCGGCCGTTTCGCCGAGGTCCTTCGCGACGACATCGTGCCGCTGCTGGAGGAGTACTGCTACGAGGACTTCGACGCGCTCGCGAAGATCCTCGGTGACCGCATCGTCGACTCCGGCCGTCAGCGCATCGATGCGACGCTGTTCGAGGCGCCCCGGCATGGCGACCTCGTGCAGGCGCTCCTGTCGTCCTTCGACCAGCTCACCACCACGCAGCAGGCGGTGCTCGCCGAAGCGGATGCCGAAGCCGACGCGCCGTGATCCAGGTTCGCCTCCAGGAATGGCAGCGCTGCGGGCCGGGTGACACTCCGGCACTCCGTGGCGTGTCGCTGCGCACCGCTGCAGCGCGAGGGCTCGCCGAGCAGCTCTCGACAAACCAGGTCCTCCACGTCGTCGAACTGCGCGAGGGGCTCGAGGTCGAGGCTGGTGCCCATGTCGGTCGCATCCAGCTCGATGACGTGGCCATCTCGATCGAGCCCAAGGTCGGGACCGACGAGTTGCTCTCGCTCTTCCGATACGCCTACAGCCTGCGAGATCTCCGCAGGTTCGACAGCGTGGCCTTCTCGACCGGCTCGCTGCTGCAGGATCTCCTGGCCGACCAGTTGCTGGCAGAGGCGACGAACCTGTGGCGGTACGGTCTGGCACGACGCTACGTCGATCGGCGAGAGCTCCTCGCAACACCACGCGGTCGCCTGGACATGCTCGCGCTCGCTCGCCGGTGGCCCGTCACCGACGCCCGGCTGCCCTGTCACTACGCAGAGCGCTCCACCGACCACCTGCTCAACCGTGTGCTGCGCGCCGGCCTGGAGCTCGCTGCGAAGGTGGTGCAAGACGACCTCCTGAGACTCACGCTCCGACGAACCGCGCGGAACCTTGCCGACGAGATCGGCGCGCTCACGCTCGACAGCCGAGCGCTCGGCCTCGCCGAGGGACGCATCGACCGCCAGACGACGGCCTACGTACCAGCTCTTCGTCTCATCGAGCTGTTGCTGGCTGGGCAAGCGGTCTCGTTGGAGGGTGAGGAGGCCATCGTTCTCCCGGGGTTCTTGTTCGACATGAACCGCTTCTTCCAGGCCCTGCTCGGGAAGTTCCTCACAGAGAACCTGGCAGGGTTCGAGGTCCACCTCGAGCACAGCCTGACGGACATGATGCGGTATGTGCCCGGGCTGAATCCGCGCAGAAGGCAGTCGCCGTGTCCGCGGCCCGACGTGATGGTGACGCAGGACTCGCAGCTGGTTGCGATCCTGGACGCCAAGTACCGTGACCTCTGGGAACGGTCTCTGCCACGGGAGATGCTCTATCAGCTCGCCATGTACGCTCTGAGCCAGACCGAGCCTGCGACGGCCACGATCCTGTACCCGACGACACGAGAGGAGGCGACAGACGCGGCGATCGAGATCCGCGACCCGCTGTCTCGAGCGACCCGCGGGCGGGTCGTGCTGCGACCGGTGTTGTTGCAGGAGCTGGTCGGTGTGCTGGATGGCGACGACACCGCAGCGAGACGTCGACTGGCGCGTAGGCTCGTGTTCGGGGCCGAGCGCTAGCTCGCGACCGGCGGCTCCCACACGTGCAGACGGACGCGCAGGTCCGCGATCATCTCCGGCGGCAACATCGCGTACGCCAGACGCTCCTCCGTCCCTTCGACCTCAGGATCGTCCTCTCGACCCTCGAGGTTGTCGGCCGCGACGTCTCCGCCGGTCAGCACCTCGAACGTCTGCGCGCGAACACGGATCTCCTCGAACATGCGCTCGTCGTAGGTCCCCGCGAGAAAGGGCACCCCGACCTCGAGGAAGGCGTGGCCATCTTTGCCCGTCGCCTGCCGCTCCATCGCGCAGTCCTGCGTGAAGCTTGCGTTCGTGGCGGCGGCGCCGGTGCTCGACCAGGTGGTGGAGGATGTGAAGGACCTGCCGTTCGAGCTCGGGGCGGTGCCGAGGAAGTACCCGGCGCCGGGGGTGCTGGTGGAGTGGGTCACGCCGCTCGCGCGGTGACGAGTCGCCCCGTTATGCAGAGCGCTCGTTCAATGAATGAGATGCGTGCTGGTTCGTTTGTCGGTCTGTGGGAGTGATGGTTCGAGACGACGATGACCGTCTGGCGAGGCCGGTCGGCCCATCGAGCGAATCAACCCTGGGAATGCAGTGGGTGCTGGGCACGACCCTCACGGTCGTGTTTGCGCTGACCTCGGTGCCCGTCCTCCTCTTCGTGGCGGCCATCGTCGCCGGCGCCGCCATCGTCGGTGCTGCGCTCACCCTTCGGCACACAGGCGGTCTCTCGATCGATGGTCTCGTGATCGGGAATGTGCTGGCTCTCGCCGGTCTCGCGGCCTACCTGGCTGCGGCCTACGGATGGCGGTGGACCCACCGGGCTGGCGAGCCTCCTTGGTGGGCGAGGCGCCCGCTCACGACGACAGTGATCTTTCTCGTGGTGGCCACCGCGGCGGTCGTGCCCATCGCTTGGGATCGGACGTGGCTGGCGCCCGTCGCCGCCGCCCTGGTCCTCGACGACCTGTATGTCTTGACGGTGGCCAGCCTCGTGGGTGGTGTGTGCGTGGCCGCGCGGGTCGGTGGCGCAGCGTTTCGCTGGGCTCGCGCGACCCAGTATCGCGCAGGCCTGGTCACGGGCAGTCTCATCGCCTGGCTGCTCCTCGCCGGCTCCTCGGGCCCAGGGCCGACACTGCTGGCAGGGCTTGGTGCCCTGGCGGTGCACGAAGGCCGGGCCTTCGCGCACGACCCGGTCGCTGTCGAACTGGGGGCCTTCCAGACCGTCGTCGGTGTCGCGGAGGGTGACTCGAGCGGGGCTCGGGAGCGCGAGTGTCTCGAGGCCCTGCAGCCCCAGCTTGGGCAGGTGCAGGGCTACCTGCAGACCAAGCGACGCCTGCAACCCCAGGACGCCCACGACGTGACCTACGGTGCGCTGCTCAAAGTGTGTGCTTCGCACGCCCGGAAACCCTACGAGAAGCTCGGCGCCGTGCTCCAGACGGCAGCCGATCGCGACGCCAGCTCGCTGCGCGCGCGGTGGTGGCGCTCGTGCGAGCTCGGCGAGACACTGTCGTGCGGCCCGGCCGCGGACGAGCTGGTGCGGTTCGAGCAGGAGAGCGCCCAGATAGAGGCGGCCATCTGCAAGGAGAAGCCGCGGGACCAGCAGATCCTCGTCAAGCGCGCCATCGAGGCCAAGGATTTCAAGACGATCGCCGGCGAGCTCCAGATCACGGAGAAGGAGGCGAGCAACGCCTACACGAACTCCCGCAACCGGCTCAAGAAGCGGCTGGCCGAGCAGTGCCCGCTGCCGTGAGAGAAATCGACCATCAGGGATAAGCGAAACGGGGACCTCCCAGTCGGTGGGGCACGCGGCAACCACGCCGCCGAACTGGAGCCCCCATGGAACAGCTGCCCCCGACCCTGAACCTGCACCTCGTCGGCCACTGCAACTACCGCTGCCGCTACTGCTACGCCCGGTTCGAGGAGGCGAAGACTCTCCTCCCCTCGGTCGCCGCAAACCGCATCCTCGAGGAGGCTCATCGCCTCGGGGTCAACAAGGTCACCTTCGCTGGCGGAGAGCCCACGCTACACCCCGACCTGCCGGCACTCCTCCGCTCGGCCGCCGGGCGCGGCCTGGTCACGAGCCTGGTCTCGAACGGCAGCTTCGAGCGCGATCTCGCGCGGCGCCTCTTCCCTTGGCTGCGGTGGTTGGTCTTGTCGTGCGACTCCCACGTCACGCAGACGAACGACGCGATCGGCCGTCGCGCTGCGCGGGACCTGCTGGGCCAGGTCGCCCGGGCCGAGAGGGTCGTGAAGTGGGTGCGGGAGTGGAACGCGGCTCGTCCCGCGAGCCAGCACGTGCGCCTGAAGGTCAACGTGGTGGTGAACGCGTTGAACGTGCAGGAGGATCCGTCGGATTGGCTCCTCGGTCTCCGGCCCGAGCGGGTCAAGCTCCTGCAATGCGCGATCGTCCCGGGCGAGAACGACGATGCGGTCGACCTGCAGTGCAGCGACGAGGCCTTTGCGGCCTACGCGGCCCGTGTGGTGCGGCTGCGCGAGCACGGCATCGTGGTGGTGGCGGAGACCAGCGACGATCTGCACGACAGCTACGCGATGGTCGATCCGCGAGGTCGATTTCGTCAGGTGCGGGTCGGCGGACGCTACGAGACGAGCGCGCCCATCGTCGAGGTGGGGATGGAGCAAGCGTGGCGAGAGGTCGGCGGATGCGACGTGGAGCGGTTTCGCGCGCGCGGCGGTGAGTACGATCCGGGCGCGCCCTGCCGGGGTGGCGGTCCGCAGATCGTCGCGCTCGAGGGCCTCGATGGGTCGGGAAAGAGCACGGCGGTGAGGGCCCTCGCGGAGAGGCTCGGCGCGGTGGTGCTCGCGAGCCCACCGGCGTCGATGCGGGAGGAGCGGCGGGTCGCGGATGGACTGCCGGCGCCGGAGCGTCGCGCGTGGTACCGGCGGGCGAACGAGGCCGCGATGGCGGAAGCCACGGACCACGTGTTCGCAGGCCGCTGGGTGGTGATGGATCGGTGCTTCGCGAGCACGGCGGCGTATGGGGCTGCGGAGGAGGGGAGGTTGGCCAGCGCCGCGGACGCGCCACGTGGTGTCGCGCGGCCGGACCGCGTGTTCCTGCTCTTCGTGGAGGAGCGCGAGCGCCGGCGCCGGCTCGCGGGAAGAGGCGGGCTCGTGACGGCGGAGGAGGACCGGCTGATGACGGACGACGCATTCCGACGACGCGTGGTGGAGGGGTATCGGGCGCTGGGCGCGGAGATGGTGGATGCCTCGGTGGAACCCGCGGGCGTGGTGACGGAGCTGGTCCGCAAGCTCGGTGTGTGAGAAGTGGCAGGCGCCTGCCACTCCAATGGCAGGCGTCTGCCAACCGTCGATGACGACGGAACCTATCCGAGCAACAGATACGACAGCAGGCAACCGACGACGCTGCCGCCGAGTCCAGCGACGAGCAGGACCCACGCGGGAACGACCCGCAACCACGCTCCGACGGGCGCCCTCTTCGGAACCGGTACAGCGGGCTTTCCAGACACGGGGTCCGGAAGCACGGGTGCCGGCGCAATTCGGGTTGGAGGCAGCAGCACCACCTTCGGAGGCGCGCTCTGGATCTCCTCGGGTCCAGCAACGATCGTGTCCTCGTTCTCGTCGTCGGCGCCGTCGTAGATCGAGGGGATCAGCTGGGTGGACGCGGCCACGACCATGGGCGGCGGAACCTCGCTCGCCGGTCGGAAGGTTTGCGGCTGGGCCGAGGCGTCCGAGTAGCGAGCCAAGATCTCGTAGGCCTCGGTGAGGTCTTCCGGTCGGTCGCTCCGGCTCGCCTCCATCATCCGGCGCACCAGCGCGGCGAGGTCAGCGGGAACGCCGGGACAGAGCTGCTCGAGCGGCGGAAAGGACTTCTCGGCGAGCTCGCGGAAGACCTGGCCGACCGTGAAGCCCTCGAACGGGCACCGGCCGGCGAGGCACTCGTAGAGCGTCACGCCGATGGAGTAGATGTCGACGTGGTGGTCGACGTCGGCGTCGCCGAACATCTGCTCGGGGGCGATGTATCTGGGCGAACCGAGTGGCACCCCGATGCGCGTGAGGACGCGATCGGTTACGGGATCGTGGGTCAGGCCGACGAGCTTGCCAAGGCCGAAGTCCAGGACCTGGACCTGCTCCCCGTCCGGGGACTGGTGCAGGAAGATGTTGCCGGGTCGGAGGTCGCGATGAACCACCCCCACGGCATGGGCAGCCCCGATGGCCGAGACCACGTGGACCATGATGAAGGCGGCCTCGTGCAGAGGAAGGGGTCCCTGCCGCTCGAGCCGTGCTTGCAGGGTCTCACCCTGCAGCAGATCGAGGAGCAACGCGGGCGCGTTGTTCGGGCCCGCGAGCACCTCGTGCACGCGCAAGACATTGGGATGCTGGATGCTCGCGACCAAGCGCGCCTCGCGAACGAAGCGGCGGATCGATTCGGTGTGCTCGGCGAACTCCGCGCGGAGGACCTTCACCGCACAGGAGCGGCTCGTCTCCATGTCGGTGGCCGCCCAGACCACCCCCACCGACCCGCGACCGATCACCGTGTCCAGGCGGTATCGCTCCCCGACGATGTCGTGCGTGGCGAAGGACACGGACCAAGGGTAGACGGTATCCAGTCGACGTGGCCACGGTCTGATAGAATCCCGCTCCCCGAGGGCTTGTGTCGTTGAGAGAAGGAGATCTCGTCACCCCGTCACTTCGGCTCGTCCGGCCCCTGGGCCAGGGCGGCATGGGGAAGGTCTGGATCGCAGACCATCTGGGGCTGCGCTCGCAGGTCGTCGTCAAGTTCCTGGCCGACGAGTACGCGCGTGACGCGGACGCCGTCTCTCGGTTCTCCCGTGAGGCCGCCGCTGCCTCCCAGGTGCGCAGTCCCCATGTGGTGCAGATGCTCGACTACGGCGTCGCCCTCGCCGGTCACCCGTACATCGCGATGGAGCTGCTCGACGGCGTCGACCTCGCGACGGTGCTCGAACAGAGGCCGATTCTCGCGCTGCGTGACGCGCAGACCATCCTGACCCACGTCGCTCGCGCGCTCGTGAAGGCGCACCAGCTCGGGATCGTCCACCGGGACATCAAGCCCGAGAACATCTTCCTGGTCGACGCCGGTGGCGGGGAGCTCTTCGCGAAGCTGCTCGACTTCGGGGTCGCCAAGAGCACCCTGAGCGTGGGGCGCCGGACCGAGACGGGCATGATGGTGGGCACCGCCTTCTTCATGTCGCCCGAGCAGATTCGCGGAGAGAAGTCGGTCGACCACCTCACCGACATCTGGGCGCTCGGCGTCGTTGCCTTCGAGATGCTGACCGGGCGCCTTCCCTTCATGGGCGCGACGGTCGGCGCGGTGTCGCTGGCGATCTGCAGCGACGAGATGCCGAGACCGAGCCAGCTGAACGCGAGCCTCGGTCCCAGCGTCGACGAGTGGTTCCTCAAGATCTGTGCGCGTGACCGGGCCCAGCGCTTCCAGTCCGCGCTCGACGCCGTCGAAGCGCTGGGGCAAGCGTTGGCCGCGCGCCCAGCCGCGACGCAGGCCATACCGACGCCGCCGCCGATCGACGTGTCCTTCGTTCGAAGGCTCACCACGAGTGCGGGTGTATCCCGAGCGGTCGAGCAGCCCTCGCCCGCCCACGCCGAGCTGCCGCGCTGGGCGGCGCCGGCCGTCGTGAGTGTGGTCGCCCTCCTCGGCGCGCTCGTCGGCAGCTTGGGCTACCTGGTGGTGCGGCCCAGCTCGCCGCCGCCATCCACGGCCGATCCGAGTGGAGGCAGTCCACCGGGTTCCGCCAGCTCCGCGGTCCCTCGTCGGCTCCACCCGTCGTCGCCGGACCGACGCATCCGACGGCTTCGGCGCAAGCCCCTTCTGCGAAGCCCTCGAGCAAACCGAAGAAGCCCCACGAAGAGCCCAACATCTTCTGACCTGGTCTGCGTCCGAAGGATTGGGCCAAAGCGCCGCAGCCCGCCTGTCCCCGCTGACGCGAGGGGATGCCGCGACCCCCCCCCCCCCCCCCCCCCATGTTACCATTCGGAGGAGGGGTGTCTTGAGGCGAGCCTTCTTCGCGATGACGCTGAGCGCCGCGCTGGGCGTCGGAGCGGCTGCAGCCGACCCGACTCCGAGCGCGGTGGCCTCGGCAAAGACGCTGGTGGCCGAAGGACGGGAGCGCCGGAGCGTGGGCGATCACAAGGGCGCGGTCATCAAGTTCCGGACCGCGTGGAAGATCGTGCCCACACCCATCATCGGTCTCGATCTGGTGCGTGAGCATCTGGCGCTGGGACAGCTGGTCGAAGCTCGAGACGTTGCGGATGCCGTGGTTGCCCTCCCCGCGAACCCCAAGGAGTCTCTGGAGGGAAAGACCGCTCGAGCGGAGGCGAAGAAGATCTCGGCGCGGCTCGCCAAGAGCATTCCAACGCTGGTCGTGAAGATCAAAGGGCTCACGAAGGACACCCCCGTCGAGGTTCGAATCGATGGAGTGGTGGAGACGCATCAAGCACAGACACCCGTGCCCCTCGACCCTGGCAAACACAGGATCGTCGCGCTGGCGGGCGGCGAGCAGCGTTCCATCGAAGTGGTGCTCGATGAGAATCAGCAGAGCACCGTCACCCTGGATTTCACGGACCCTTCGCACCCCGGAGGCTCGATCCGTCGACCCGGCCCTCGCCCTCCAACACCTGGTCCTACCTGGCGTTCGGGGTGGTGGTCTCCCTGCTGACCGGTACCTACGGGACGGTGGCTGTGCCCTGTCGCCCAGGAGAAGTGTGGAGGACCGCAACTCCATGCGTACCCTCGCCGTCGCCTCGTTCCTGATCGCGGGCGCTGCGTTCGGCGTCGGCTACTACCTCTACACGCCCCGGCCCGCGACTACTGCGTCGCTGCCATCGGTTCGGATAGGGCTCGGCTGGGTGGCCCTCGACGGCCGATTCTGACTCAACCCGAAGGATACTGCGCGCACCGGAAGCCCGCGCTCGTCGCGATGCAGAAAGTATCGTACTGCGCGCTGGCGCCCTTGATCGGGTCGTTCCCTTTGATCACACAGCGCCAACCCGTCGAGGCATCGCCGGAGCGATTGCTCGTCCACTCCGACGGCATGCCCATCAAGTCGTAGACACCCTGCGCGCTCGGCGGATGCGTACCGACCTCACAGCGACCAGTGCAGTACCTGGAGTCCCCCGCCGTCGGCGCGTCCGTGCCCCACGGCCAGTTGTAGCTGGCGTTGGCCGAGCGGGCCGCCCACGTCCATTGATCTGCGGACGGGAGGAACTTGCCGAGCTTCTCACAGTAGGCCTTGGCCGAGTCGTAGGTGGCGCAATCCACAGGGTACTTCGGCCCGTGCGGCGGCGTCCCGCACGCGTAGCCTGCGTCGCTCTCTGTCACCTCGAACACATCGAGACAGAATCCAGTCGGGTTGCCCGCGCCGGCGGGAATGAGCGCCATCCCAGCAGGGCACTTGCTGGTCGGTCCCGTGTCGGACCCCGGAGCCGTGTCGGGCGTGACGGCGGTGTCGGTGAGGGGTGTGTCCGGCCCGCCCGTCGTGTCCGTGGCGGCCGCGTCGACCGGGCGAGCATCGTCCACCCCGCCGAGTTCCTTCTCTAGCTCGAAGGACTCGCAGCCGGCGACCGCGAGCAGAGCGACGACGAGGACCGCGCGCACCTCAGAACCCGCCGTGCACACCCAGGACGCCCCACCCGACCAGCGGGCGGACCCACGCGCCCGCCTCGGGGTTGCTGGGGGTGGACAGCAACCCGTAGGTGCCGACCGCGAGGCCCGCGAGCCCGACGGCGAACGAGGCGACCGACACGACGCGCATCGACTTGAAGAGGCTGCGGTCAGAGGTGAACTGGTCCTCGTCTGCCGGTCGACAGCCGGTCGCGCTGGGACAGGCGTCGAGGAGCGAGGAGCGCTTGGAGAGGGCGACGCCGAGGGTCACGCCTCCGATGATCAGCCCCGCGGCCCCGACCCCGAAGCCGGTGTAGACGAGCATGCGGCTGCCCCCCGACTCCTTGGGCGAGTCTGCGGCAGGCGCTGGGCTCTTGGTCGTCTTGGCCGTGTTGGCGGGGAGCGGCGGGAACTCGAGTCGCACTTCCTTCGACTGGCCGTCACCCAGCACGAGCGACTTGCTGCGCTCGGTGTCGCCCACCCGCGCAACGACCAACCGCTTTCCCGGGTTGACCTTGATCGGGTTGCCGAGGGCTGCGCTCGGCACCGCCTGACCATCGATCGAGACCGACAGCTCGACGTCGGCCGGCAGTCCGACCACGACGACGGTGATGGACGCGATGCGCGCTCGCAGATCGTCGGCGAGCTTGGCCGCCTTGCCGCGGGCGGCCGTTCCTTCCCCCGACTCCTTCGAGTTCGCTGGCAGCTTGTCGATCTCGAGACAGACTTGCCGCGCCTCGATGAGCTCGCCGAGCGCGATGTGCTCGTTCGCCAGGTCGAGTCCGATGATGGGGGTCGGGACGAGCGCGAAGGCGGCGCGGAACCGGTCGCGCGCGGCCTTGTGATCCCCCTTGGAGCGTAGCTCTCGCCCCTCGGTCACGAGCGCCTTCGCTGATTCGACGTTGCCGGCCTTGGGCTCTGCGAAGGCGAGGGACGACGCCAGCAAGCAGGCGCACGAGATCGCTGCGGTCACGCGTTGCAGAGGAAAGCGCACCCCGCAACGCTACCTGAGCGCTGTGGCAACGTCATCGGCGCCGAGGCCGTTTCGGGCTACTCTCTCTGGGTGAGGAAGTTGGGGTTGTGGTGGGTCCTGCTCGCAGCCGGCTGCGAGTCGTTCACGCTCGACCGGGAGACTGCTGGACCCACGGACGGCGCGGCCGACGCCACAGCCGATGCCGCCGCAGATGTCGCCGCCGTCGATTCGACAGCGTCCGGCGATACCTCGGTGATCGACGCGAGCCCGCCCGACAGCCCGGCGACCGAGGTGATGCCGGACGCAGGCTGTCGCTGCGGCGATCCCGGTTGTTGTCCTGGAGTCGACCCCATCGATTGTTGTTCGGGGGCGACCTGTCCCGTTGCTCACAGCAATGGACCTGGAAAGTACTGGTTCTGCGGTCCGCTGGGCGTTCCGGGCAACCCCGCGACCTACACGAAGGAGATGGCTCTCGCGGCGGCCAAGGCCTGGAGGAAGAGCGGGACGGTGACGGAGTTCGTTTGTGGGACCGGTGGGCCTGGCTCCGTCGAGAACGCCCTGACGACGTCGGATCCGCGGAGCTGGTGGAGCTACACGGGCTCGGCTGCTGGTCACTACAGCCTCGTCGGGGGTGGCGCTCCGCTCTGTCCGACGACCGCCTCTCCAACCTGGGATTGATTGTGCGCAGCTCGCCTTTGGTCATCCTCCTTTGCTCCGCGCTCGGATGCGAGTCGTTCGAGCTGGCGCGTGAGCAAGGGCTTGGCGGCGATAGCGCGACGGATACGAGCGCGGCGGACTCCGCAGTTCCTGTAGACGCCTACACCGGCCCGAGCTGCACGCCGCCAGCGGTCGACCTCGACGGCGACGGCGAGGCGCCCCCGCCGGGCGTCTGCGGCACCGACTGCCACGACGGCAACAAGGACGTCTTCTCGAAACAGAAGAAGGCCTTTGCTACGCCCTACACCAGGGTCGGGGGCGGCAGCTCCTTCGACTACAACTGCGACGGCATCGAGACGCGCGTCTTCGGCAAGAAGTACACGTGCACCTCGTGCCCGTCGGGGTTCGTCCCCGGCTACCTGACCGACGAGCTGCCTGCGTGCGGCGCGACGGTGACCCTGGTCGGCAACTGTACGAACGACGCGGGCACCTGCGTGCCGGTGACGTTCGCCTACAAGCAGGAGTGCAACTGATGAGCGCTACGCCTACCCCATGACAGCGAGGCAGAGGCAGTTGCTCGTCCGCCCAACGTGCGCTTGCCGCAGCAGGCCATCGCGCTGAAAAGGCACTCCGTGTTCTGCGCGTGGAGCTTGCTCAACTCGCGAAACAAGCACTCACGAATAACGCCGGGCGAGCCCTCGCTCACCAGCCGCCCACCAGCCGCCTCGCTTGTGCCGAGCTCCACCGAGTTTGCTGACCGGTCAGGCTCGGTCCGTTCGGCGGCGCTTGCGCGCCCCATCCACCGCCGCGATCCTGCGCCTCGTGCCCGTCGCCGACGCTCCCGACCTCATCGAAGGCGCCCTCGTCCGGGTCCGCCAGCGCACCTACCTCGTCCAGGACGTCCTCCGCGCCGAGGACACCATGCCCGTCGTCCACCTCGCCTGCGTGGACGACGACGCCCAGGGCCAGCGGCTGGACGTCATCTGGGGCGCCGAGGTGGACGCGCGCATCATCCCCGCCGGTCGCACCGCCATCCGCGCCAACCCCACCCCCGACGACCCCAAGACCTTCGCCGCCTACCTGCACGCGCTCCGCTGGGGGTGCGTCACCTCCACCGACCCCACCCTCTTCCAGGCGCCACTGCGGGCCGGGATCATCCCCAAGAGCTACCAGCTCGAGCCCCTCCGCAAGGCGCTCGCGCTCCCCCGCGTCAACCTGTTCATCGCCGACGACGTGGGCCTCGGCAAGACCATCGAGGCCGGGCTCGTGCTGCAGGAGCTGCTCCTCCGCCAGCGCGTGAACCGCGTGCTCATCGCCGCGCCCGCGTCCGTCGTCCTCCAGTGGCGCGACGAGCTCAGCCAGCGGTTCGGGCACTCGTTCGTCGTCATGGACCGCGCCTACGTCAACGCGCGCCGGCGCGAGCGCGGCTTCGGGGTCAACGCGTGGACCACCCACCGCCACTTCCTCATCAGCCACTCCCTGCTGCGCGACGAGGACTACCTCGTAGGCCTGCGCGACTGGCTGGGCGACTTCGCGCCGGGGTCGCTGTTCGTGCTCGACGAGGCCCACGCCGCGGCGCCGTCCTCGCAGAGCAAGTACGCGATCGACTCGCAGATCACCCGCGCCGTGCGCGACGTGGCCAAGCGCTTCGAGCACCGGCTGTTCCTCTCCGCCACGCCGCACAACGGGCACTCCAACTCGTTCTCGTCGCTGCTCGAGATCCTCGACCCCCAGCGCTTCACGCGTGGCGTGCCGGTGAAGAACGCCTCGGCGCTCGCGCCCGTCATGGTGCGGCGGCTCAAGGGCGAGCTGCGTCGGCACATCGGCTCGCAGATCCCCGAGCGCGAGACGATCCAGGTCGACCTCCGCGACCTCCCCACCGACGCGCCCGAGCTCACCCTCGCGGAGAAGCTCGCCGAGTACGGGGAGATCCTGGAGCGTCGGCTCGCGGGGTCGTCGAACCGCGTGAAGGCGGCGGGCAAGCTGGTGACGATCAGCCTGCAGAAGCGCCTCCTCTCGTCGATCGAGGCCTTCGCCAAGACCCTCTCGGTGCACCGGCGCAACGCGGCGAAGAAGCAGGCCAAGGAGCTGGGCGAGGCGCCGCAGGCCGCGCTGTTCGGCGATGACGAGGACCTCGCCGAGGAGCAGGTCACCGAGCTCGAGGACCTCGAGGTCGCCCGGGCGACCAAGGCGGGAGCCTCGGCGGAGGACGACGCGCGCGCGAAGGTCCTGCTGGACGAGATGACGGAGATCGCCGACCGGCACCGCGGCACGCCGGACGCGAAGGTGCGGTCGCTGCTGGAGTGGATCCGGGCCCACCAGTGCCCGGACCTCGGCAAGCGGCAGGCGAAGTGGCTGCCCCGGCGCGTGCTGATCTTCACGGAGTACGCGGACACCAAGAGCTACCTGGTCCACCAGCTCGGCGCGGCGATCGCGGGGAGCGACCGCGACGACGAGCGCATCCTCACCATCCACGGCGGCATGGACGAGGAGGCCCGCGAGGCCGTGAAACAGGCGTTCAACGACGCCGCGAGCCCGGTGCGGATCCTGATCGGTACGGACGCGGCGCGCGAGGGCGTGAACCTGCAGGCCGAGTGCGCCGACCTGTTCCACTTCGACCTCCCCTGGAACCCGGCGCGCATGGAGCAGCGCAACGGCCGCATCGACCGCATGCTGCAGCCGGAGGACAAGGTGCGCTGCCACTACTTCGTCTACGCGCAGCGACCCGAGGACGCGGTGCTCGAGGCGCTGGTGAAGAAGACGAAGCTGATCCACGAGCAGCTCGGGTCGCTGTCGGACGTGATCGAGCGGCGCCTCGCGGCGTCCCTCGAGGGGGGCATCGACCGCAAGAAGGCGCGCACCCTGGTCGAGACGATCACCGCGCCGGAGACGGACCCCGAGCGCGAGCAGATCGTGGCGGACGAGCTCGAGCAGGCCCGGGACCGGGAGCTCGTGGCCCAGCTGAAGAAGCTGCAGGACCTCGACCAGAAGGCGGCGGAACACCTGGATCTGAAGGCGGAGCGCCTGCGCGACGTGGTGGACCTCGGGCTCTCGCTGGCGGGAATGCCGACGCTGACGCCGCGGGAGAAGCCGCCGGGGAGCTACGACGTGCCGCCGCTCGACAAGCTCGCAGGTACGGATGCGACGTGGCGCGACATCGTCGACACGTTGCGGCCGCCGGCGACGCGCAAGATGAAGGAGTGGGAGTGGCGCGCGAAGTCGGCGCCGCGGCCGGTGAGCTTCGAGCCCTCGACGACGCTCGCGTCGGAGACGGTGCAGCTGCACCTGAACCACAAGCTCACGCAGCGCGCGCTGGCGCAGTTCCGGTCGCAGGCGTTCGGGGAGGACCGGCTGTCGCGGGTGGCGGTGGTGGTGGACCCGACGCACCGGCGGAACCGGGTGCTCGCGCTGGCGCGGCTCTCGCTGTACGGGGCGGGGGCGTCGCGGCTGCACGAGGAGATCCTGGTGTCGGCGGCGATCTGGGTGGAGGGGGACGATCCAGCTCGATTGAAGCCGTTCGAGACGGCGGAGGCGGAAGAGAAGGCGCTCGAGTCGCTGAGCGCGGTGCTGTCGCGGCCGGACCAGGAGCCGGTGTCACCGCACATCGCGAAGATGCTGATGGCGAGCGCGGCGGGGGACGAGGAGGCGCTCTGGCCGAAGGTGAAGGCCAAGACGCTGACCCGCGTGGTGTGGGTGGAGGAGCGGCTGCGGCAGCGCGCGAACATCGAGGCGGCGGAGATGACCCGCATCCTGACGGCCCAGCAGACGGCGATCGCGCGCGAGCTCGGGAAGCGGGACAAGGAGCACCTGCAGACCGCGATGCCCTGGCGCGCCGACGAGAAGGACCAGCAGGACCAGTACGAGTCGGACACGAAGCACATGCGGGCGCGGCAGGTGGCGCTCGAGCGGGAGCTCCGGGAGGAGCCGGACCGCATCAAGGCGCTGTACGCGGTGAAGCACTACCGGCTCGAGCGGGTCGGGCTCGTCTACCTCTGGCCGGCGACGGCATGACCATGGACCAGAACGAACGACTGCACAGGGACTGGATCGGCATGGCGCAGCCCGAGGGGCTGGTCGTCACGCCCGCGGCGCTGAAGGCGGCCGAAGCGAACATCACCTCGCCGGTGGTGGAGCTGCAGGCGCAGCTCCGAGAGCTGGCGGCCGACGGCAAGACGGTGCGCGACCTGCGCGCGCTGTTGCGCGACGTGCTCGAGTGGTCGGACGAGTTCGTGGTGACCGAGCCCGAGTCGCTGCGCGTGGGGCTCGACGGGGGCGAGGTGCTCGCGCCGACGCTGGCGCTGCGATCGGCGGACGATCCGAGCGCGTTCGTGCTGCTGGTGCTGCAGGTGGCCACGGGGCTCGACACGGCGACGGACGACAAGCGGTGGACGGCGACGGCACACCAGCGCTTCGAGCGGCTGCTGCGCGACACGGGGGTGCACGTCGGCCTGCTGACGAACGGGAGCGTGTTCCGCCTGGTGTACGCGCCGAAGGGCGAGAGCGCCGGGTGGGTGAGCTTCCGGGTGGACGACATGCTGCAGGTGGCGGGGCGCGACCTCCTCGGCGCGTTCCACATGCTGCTGAACGAGCGGCGGCTGCTCTCCCTCGAGGAGGGCAAGCGGCTGATGGGGCTCCTGAAGGCGAGCCGCGAGTACCAGAACACGGTGTCGAACCGGCTGCGCGAGCAGATCCTCTCGGCGCTGCGTGAGCTGCTGGGTGGCCTGCAGCAGGCGGACCGGATGGCGGGCGGGTCGATCCTGCGCGACTACGGCGAGCATCGGCAGGAGATCTACAGCGGGCTCGTGACGGTGCTGATGCGCATGGTGTTCGTGCTGTTCGCGGAGGAGCGCGGGCTCCTGCCGATCGAGAACGAGCTGTATGCAGGGGCGTATTCGCTGTCGCGGCTGCACGCGCAGCTCGGGGAAGACCGGGCGCGGCACGGGGACACGCTGAACGATCGGTTCGGGGCGTGGGCGCGGATCGTCTCGCTGTTCCGGCTGCTGCACGACGGCGCGGTGGCGGCGAACGGGCTGCGGATCCCGGCGCGACGGGGGGACTTCTTCAACCCGGACAAGCATCCGTTCCTGGAGGGTCGACCGCGCGGCGCGGTGCGGCAGCTCGAGGAGGTGCTGGAGGTGCCCCGGATCAGCGACGGGGTGATCTTCCGGGTGCTGGACCAGCTGCTGGTGCTGGAGGGGGAGCGGCTCCAGTACAAGGGGCTGGACGTCGAGCAGATCGGCAGCGTGTACGAGGGGCTGATGGGGTTCGAGATCGAGGAGGCGAAGGGGCCCTCGATCGCGCTCGGGTCGGACAGCGCGCCGGTGGTGGTGAACCTGGAGCGGTTGCTGGCGCTGGCGGGGGCGGAGCGGATCAAGTTCCTGAAGAGCGACGCCGGCGTGGACGTGAAGGACAAGGCGGCGGGCGAGGTGCGCGCGGCGAAGTCGATCGAGGAGCTGCAGGCGGCGCTTTCGCGGCGGATGTCGAAGCACGGGGGGCTGATCGCGGCGGAGTCGCTGTACTTGCAGCCGGGGGAGGAGCGGCGGAAGTCGGGGTCGCACTACACGCCGCGGTCGCTGACGGCGCCGATCGTGGAGACGACGCTGCGCCCAGTGCTGGAGCGGCTCGGGCCGGAGGTGACGCCGGCGCAGCTGCTGGATCTGAAGATCTGCGACCCGGCGATGGGGAGCGCGGCGTTCCTGGTGGAGGCGTGCCGGCAGCTGGCGGACCACCTGGTGGCGGCGTGGCGCAGGACGGGGACGATGCCGGAGCTGCCGCCGGACGAGGATCCGGTGCTGCATGCGCGGCGGTTGATCGCGCAGCGGTGCTTGTACGGGGTGGACAAGAACCCGCTGGCGGTGGACCTGGCGAGGTTGTCGCTGTGGCTGGTGACGTTCGCGAAGGAGCATCCGTTCACGTTCGTGGATCATGCGCTGCGGTGCGGGGATTCGCTGGTGGGGCTTTCGCGGGAGCAGATCGCGAGCCTGTCGCTGGACGTGGGGAAGGGCGCGCAGGTGGAGACGGTGCGCGCGGTGGTGGAGCCGGCGGTGCGGCGGGCGGTGGAGCTGCGGAGGCAGATCCATGAGATTGGGGATCCGCCGGATACGGCGCGGTTGGTGGAGTTGTGGAGGGAGACGAACGAGGCGCTGGACGCCGTCCGCGTGCTTGGTGACCTCGTTGTCGCGGCGTTCTTGTCGGCCGACTCCGACAAGGCGCGGAAGAGGGCGTACGATGATCTCGGAACCAAGGCACGGCTCTGGCTCGTGACAGGGCAACACGCCACTGAGCTGCGTGGGATGCGGGGGGCGCTCTCCGAAGGCAAGAAGGGCATCGATCCCTTCCATTGGGAGATCGAGTTCCCGGAGGTTCTTGAGCGCGCGAATCCAGGTTTCGACTGCTTTGTGGGCAACCCGCCATTCATGGGAGGCTCGCGAGTCTCAACGTTGCTTGGAATGAACTACTTCGCGTGGTTGACCCAACGCTATCCTCCCGCGAGCCACCATTGCGACCTGGTCGCCTACTTCTTTCGCCGGCTTTTCGGGCTGCTGCGCGGCGGTGGCTCGTTCGGCCTCTTGGCTACGAATACAATTTCGCAGGGAGACTCGCGCGAAGGTGGGTTGACCCCAATTCTCCGTGACGGTGGCACAATTTACGCGGCCACAAGGCGCCTACGTTGGCCAGGGGCAGCCGCCGTTGTTGTGAGTGTTGTGCATGTCTTGCGCGGGTCGCCGGAGGTGGACGTTGTGCTCGATGGGCGAATGGTTGCACGAATCAGCGCCTTCTTGGTGGAGGGAAGAGTCGACTCGGCACCACAGCGTCTGTGTCGAAATCCATACTTCTCGATTGGCAGTCAAATCTACGGACAGGGGTTCCTCTTCGCCGATGGCGATGAGAAGTCTACACCCGTGTCGCGAATGCATGAGATCCTCCTTCGAGAGCCGGATTCTCGCAACAGAGTGCTCCCGTACATCGGTGGCGAA
>JADJMO010000049.1 GCA_016709545.1 Myxococcales bacterium | reverse complement strand
AGCAGCAGGGTCTTGCTGTCGAGCGTGCCGAGCTCAGCTGACCCGCGGGCCCTAGGTCGTTTCGGGGTTGCTGGTCCACGCCTTGCCGCGCACCAGCACCGCGCCGTTGTCGATCTTGCCACGCAGTTGTTAGTCCCTGCCGTCGCACAGCTCGGGCGCGCCGGGGAACACGTTCGGATCCTTGTCGTCGCAGTCGGGCCCACCGCACTCGGCCGAGACGTACCCGTCCTTGTCGAAGTCGATGGTTCGTCTCCGGGTCAGTGTGCGCAGCACTTCTTGGTCAGACTCGATGCAGCCATCGATCACGCACCCGACGTGGCTCACGCAGGGCCCTCGACCGCGGCGACGCACGCGCCAGCGACGCAGCGCCCGGCGCCGTTGCAGAACACGCCGTCGTCGCAGTCGCCGTCGGCGATGCAAGTGGGGCCGTCCTTCGAGACGTCCGACGCGCCGTCGAGCGAGCCGTCGCTGAGCCCATCGGTCGCGCCGTCGCCGGCCCCATCGCTGCCCCATCGCTGGCCCCGTCCGTGGCGCCGTCCACGCCCGCGTCGGTCGCGGTGGCCTTGCGGCAGTTGCCCTGCGGGTCGCAGAGCTCGTCGCTGCGACAGTCGCGCGCGGTGACGCACTCCACCGTGCACCGCCCCCCGAGGCAGACCAGGGGCGCGTCACAGTCGCTCGTGCGGACGCACGTGTCGCCCGACTTGCCTGGCGTCAGAGGGGTGCCCGCCTCGGGCGCCACCGTCTGGTCGACGCAGCTGCCGCGATCGCACGCTTGCGAGGCGAGGCAGTCCTGGCGAATCCCCGCACGCGGCCCCGCACTTGAGCCGGCGACTGCAGACGAGCGGCGACTGGCAGTCGCTCGTGCGATTGCACGCGGTCTCGTCGCTGAGCAGACAGATCCTGCGCGGCGCGACGGCCCCGGTGCACAGGGTGCTCCTACGGGCAGTCGCGGTCGCTCAGGCACTGCTCGTGGCAACGCTGGAACACGCAGACCAGCGGGTCGGTGCAGCTTTGGTCGGAGGGAGGCAACCCGCCCCTACCGGCTTCTGGTCACCGGGTCGTCGCCAGCGCACGCACCATTGCGGCCAGCGCCGCGAGACAGACGATCACCGAAGCGTTGTGCACTCTCGCCACGAGCCCTCGAAGCCGCAGTAGTCGCATTACGGCCGCGATCGGTCAAGGCCCGATGGACCGGATCGACGAGCAGACCCGCTGCCGGGCATCCTATGCTCGACGAATGTCGCCCCTCGCCCTCGCCACGTGCGTGCTCGCCGTGCTGCTCGCCGGCCAGGCCTGCGCGGCGGACCTCTCGTCCTCCCGGCGCACTGAACGTCGACCCGCCCACCGTGATCCCCTGGGCGTCCAGCCGTTGATCACCGGCGACGACAACTTCGACGCCGAGGTGACCCTGCGCTACCGGCGGGCCAAGGGCGCGAGCGCGCGGCGCGACGGCTCCTGCTCCACCGCGTCCGCCCGAGGCGTGGTCAAGGGGCGCACCGTGCCGGCGCAGTTCGCGGGCAGCGCCTCTGGCTTGACGCCCGACACGCTGTACGAGCCGAGCGCCCACGCCGTCGACCCGACGGCGGGGTCGACAAGACCCTCACCCCCGAGGCCACGCGCCGGCGCCCCCGCTCGAGCCCGCGACCCCGCGGCGTCGACGGCAACAGCGAGGCCGGGCTCAACTCGGCGCTCGCCGGGGCCAAGGCCGGGGCGACGCGGATCGTGCTCGCGGGCCGACCTACGCGGGCGAGTTCTCCATCGACGCGAGCGGCACCGCCGACGACCTGATCGTGCTGCGCGGGGAGCGGACGCCGGAGGGGGCGATCGCTGGTCGGCACCGGCGCTGAGCGGCAACCCGCTCGAGGTCTACGGGAGCTTCGGGTGCACGTCGAGCAGCCCACGATCCCGCAACAGGACCGCGCGCTTCGCTTCCAGGGCGCCGGCGCGCAGGGCCAACGTGGTGCGGCGGGTAGCTGCGCGACGTGGGGCTGCATCGGCTCGCGGCAAGGGCTAGAGGGACTTCTACCCTGCGACAACGACCACGGGGGGCAAGCTCGTCTGGCCCGCGGTGTACGCGGACGACGGCGGCGCACGCCAACGACGACGGCATCCAGGTGAGCGGCAACGGCCACGTGGTGTGTCACAACCGGTTCGTCGGCTTCGGCGACGCGTATCGAGAACGGGGCCGACGGCCCCCGCGGCGTCGACGTCTACGGGAACGAGGTGCTCTCGGCGTACGACAACGGCGTCGAGTTCGACGGCGCGGCGAGGCAACGCGCGCTGCTTCCGCAACCGGCTCCTCAACAGGTACGCCACGATCAGCTTCCAGCCGATCCCACGGCGGGCCCGGCGTACGCGTTCCGCAACGGTGGTCAACGTACGCCAACGAGCAGCACAGCGCCACTCGCTCGGCGGCACTGCCGAGACGGTGGGCGCGTACATCCTGCACAACACGTTCAGAGCGCGCGTTACGCGTGATGCAGATGCAGACGTCGGCCACCGCGCACGATTTCGCATCCACGGCAACCTGTTCGTCGGGCCGCTGTCTCCGGCCTGCTGGTCGCGTGGTCAACTGAGCGCGCCGATCGACCGCGGCACGTTCGACCGCGACGGTTACTTCCCGGACGGTCAGTTCGCCTTCGATCCGACCGGGAACGGGGGCAGCTTCGCGGCGATGTCGGCCGCCGGCAAGGTGGAGCCCAACGGGGTGCTGCTCGACGCCAAGACCTTCGCCAGCGGGCTCGTCGGCCCCGCGGACTACCGCCTCGTGGTCGCCTCGGCCGACGTGGCGCTGGCTCCGACCAGCAAGGCCATCGACCGCGGCGTCGCCATGCCGGGCCTCACCGACGGCTTCCTCGGCGCGGCGCCCGACCTCGGTGCCCTCGAGCTCGGGTGCCCGACGCCGGTGTACGGGCCGCGCCCGACGCGGGCATGGACGAGACCAACGAGCCGCGCGGCTGCGTCGAGGGGACGACGCCCCGATCCAGGCGACCGCGGTGTGGTCGTCGAGCGCGCCGACGTGGCGCTCGCCCTCGAGATCGAGCGTGGGCAGGCCCTCGACCTTGAGCCTGTCGGCGAGCTTGGCGTCGTCCTCGAGCCGCTTGCGCGGTGCCGCCGACGTGCGGCAGGCGTCGTACTTCGCCATGTCGAGCGCGAGCTCGAGCGCCACCAGGCGACAGGTGGGCGTGTCGGGCGCCTCCTTCTTCGACACGAGGAGATCGATGAACTCCTCTTCCTTGCCTTGCTCGCCGGCGCAGCACGCGGCGATGGCCGCCTCCTTGGCGTGCTCGTGCATGCCGAGCGGCACGTGGTGGCGCTCGACGACGATGTCGGGGCGCGAGGCGAGGGCCTTCTTCACGCTCACGTGGGTGAGCCGGCAATACGGGCACTCGAGGTCGACGAACTCGCGCAGCACCTTCTTGCCCGCGACCACCGGGGTGGGCTCGGGCGCGATGGAGGAGCGCACCACCTTGGGCTGTCCGAGCGCGAGCAGGAGCGGCGACACGAACACGATCACCGAGGCGAGCCCGAGGCGCACGGGCGCGAATCGCCGCCGGGAGTCCTCCCTGGTCGCCCGGTACTCGAGGTAGAGGGCGACGCCGATGACGAGGCTCGCCGCGTCGACCACCAGGCAGAACTTGCAGAACGCGTGCAACACCAGCGCCTGGATGAGGAACAGGTGCACGCCCTCGACCGCCATCACCGCGCCGATCCAGGGCGCGAGGCGGCGCACGACGTTGCCCCCGATCACGACGACGAGCAGCACGAGGGTGAAGGCGATCACGCCGAGCAACGCGCGCGGGATCCCGAACAGCGTGGCGTAGGCGCTGTGCGCGACCTTGTCGCAGCCGCCGCCGGGGCCGCAGAATCCGCGCGCCACGACGTAGGGCGCGAGCAAGGCGGCGCTCGAGGCGAGGCCGGCGAGGGCGGCGACGCCCGCGACGAGGCGGGCACGGGCAGCGAGGACGGGACGTTCCATCGGTCGACGCAACCGGTCATAGGTCGGCCTTGTTCCGCGGGCAAAGTGGGTTGACGTGGGCACCTCGGCCGGGGGACGCTCCGCCCACTCATGCGCCCTCTCCTCGCGGCCTCGCTGGTCGCAACCTCCGCCCTCTTGTGCCTCGAAGGCACGGCGAGCGCCCAGTTCTCCTTCGGCAGCTACGGCCGCGTCAATGCCGCGAGCGACCTGCGCGGCGGCAGCGGCCGACAGGCCAACATCATCGCCTACGGCTCGCGCCTCGATCTGCCGAGCTACGCGGAGATCCAGCTCGAGCGCCGGGACTCGTACGGCTCGACCTACGGCGAGGGGATCCGCACCAACATCGTGTTCACGCTCGGCATCGCCGCGCCGCTGTTCCACGAGACCGGCAAGTTCGAGGCGCAGACCGCCGTCCGCAACCTCTACGCCGACGTCACCGGCATCTTCCACAAGTCGTTCACCGCGTGGGTCGGCTCGCGCATGTACCGCGGCGACGACATCTACCTGCTCAACTGGTGGCCGCTCGACAACCTCAACATGGTCGGGGGTGGGGTGAAGCTCGCGCTCGACACGAGCGCCCCCGACGCCACCACCGTCGCCATCGCCGTCGGCCTCGGCCGCTCGTCGGATCCCTTCTCCTACCAGGTGCAGCCCTCGCTGCGCCCGACCGGCCTCGGCACGGCCGACGTCATCGTCCTCGACCGCCCGCGCGTGGTGGTGAGCGAGCGGCTCCAGCACATCCAGAAGCTCGACGGTCCCGCCGGCGTGAAGGTGGTGCTCTACGCAGAGCAGCACGCCATGTCGCGCGGCGTGCGCACCAACGAGGCTGGGCTCAAGGAGGAGCTGCCCGCCGAGAACGGCAGCATGATCGGCGCGCAGATCGGGTTCTTCACCGGCAAGCGCGACACCTTCGTGAACCTGTTCTTCCGCTACGCCACCGGCATCGCGGCCTACGGCGACAAGACCCTGCCGAGCGCGCTCTCGCTCGACAAGAACACCAACGGCGCGCACGAGGCGCTGGCCGCCATCTCGTCCAACGTCGAGGTCGGCCCGCTCGGCGTGCTGGTCGGCGCATACGTGCGCGGGTTCCGCGACGCGAGCGGCAACCCCAACTCGCGCAGCACGTTCAACGAGGGCACGTTCACCATCCGCCCGCAGCTCTGGATCGGCGAGCACGTCGGCATCTCGGGCGAGTGGAGCTACCAGTCGTACTCCACCGCGGGCGTGAACGACGCCGGGCAGCCCGACCGCGCCAAGGTCAACCGCTTCGCCTTCATCCCGTTCCTCACGCCTTCGGGGCGCGGCAGCTTCGCACGGCCCCAGCTCTCGCTGGTCTACGTGTACACGGCGCGCGACGGCGGCGCGAAGGCCCTCTACCCGTCCGACGACCGCTTCGCGCGTCGCTCCGGCGAGCACTACCTCGGCCTCGGCGCCGAGTGGTGGTTCAACTCTTCGTACCGCTGAGTCGCTTCCCGATCTCGAGAGGACACCGAACAGTGCCTGCCCTTCTGAACCGACTCCGCCTCCTCCTGCGCCCCCTCGCCCTCTGCCTCGCGGTGACCCCGCTCGCGGGCACCGCGTGCGTCGACACTTCCCCCGCCCCCAAGTACCAGCCCGGCAACCACGTCGCCGAGTGGAAGGACGAGGTCATCTACCAGGTGCTCGTCGACCGCTTCGCCAACGGCGATCGGAGCAACGACTTCCGGGTGAACCCCACCGCGCCCGCCCGCTACCACGGCGGCGACTGGCGCGGCCTCGCCGACAAGCTCGACTACATCCAGGCGCTCGGTGTCACCACCCTGTGGATCAGCCCCATCGTGCGCAACGTCGAGACCGACGCCGGGATCGACAGCTACCACGGCTACTGGACCCAGGACCCGTTCCTGCTCAACCCCCACTTCGGCAACCTCGAGGACCTGCGGGATCTCACGCGGCGCGCCCACGAGCGCGGCATGAAGGTGATCCTGGACATCGTGACCAACCACATGGGTCAGATGTTCTTCTACGACATCAACATGAACGGCCGGCCCGACGAGTCGGTCGAGGGCGGCATCAAGACCAAGGGCGACAAGACCGTCCACCTCACCGAATACGACCCGGACTACGAGACCCCGTTCGTCCAGTCGTTCACCTCGCTCGGCAACGCGGGCCCGGCGCCGATCATCTTCTTCGACTCGCCCACCCTCAACCGCATGCCGCCGCTCTCGCCCGAGGCCGCGTTCCTCGGCACCAAGGAGGCGTATCACCGGCGCGGCCGCGTGGTGAACTACGACGCTCCGCCCGATGGCGACGAGCAGACCATGTTCGGCGACTTCCCGGGCGGCCTGAAGGACCTCGCCACCGAGCACCCCGAGGTGCGCAAGGTGATGCACCAGGCCTACGCGCGGTGGATCGCCCTCGCCGACTTCGACGGCTTCCGCATCGACACCGTCAAGCACGTCGAGCACGACTTCTGGCGCGAGTGGGGCAGCAACATCCGCAAGAGCGCCAAGGCCCTCGGCAAGGACAAGTTCCTCCTGTTCGGCGAGGCGTTCGACGGCCGCGACAAGCTCGTGGGCAGCTACACCTTCAACGACGAGCTCGACGGCCTGTTCGACTTCCCCCAGTACTTCCAGGTGTTCCGCGACGTGTTCATCGGCGGCGGGGCCACCACCAAGATCGAGGCCCGCTGGAAGGAGCGCGCCACCAACTGGTCGAGCACGCCCCCCGCGGGCGGCGTCGGCGTCCCGCCGGTCGACCTGCACGTGAACTTCCTCGACAACCACGACGTCGGGCGGTTCCTCTGGGCGGCCGACTACTACGGCAAGCGCAAGGACGGCCCGCAGGTGCTGCGCAACGCGCTCACCTTCCTCCTCATGGAGGACGGCATCCCGTGCATCTACTACGGCACCGAGCAGGAGTTCGCTGGCGGCAACGACCCGGCCAACCGCGAGGACATGTGGACGGCGCCGAAGCCGTATTCCACGAGTGGCGCCACGTTCCAGCACATCGCCCGGCTCACCAAGATCCGCCGCGCCATCCCGGCCATCCGCCGCGGCAAGCTCGCCTTCACCTGGACGACCGACCACGTGGCCGACGAGGAGGACGCGGGCATCGTGGCCTTCGAGCGGAGCTCCACCGAGGCGGGCGGCCTCTCGTACGCGCTCGTGGTCGTGAACACCAACGCCGCGCACCCCTCCTCCACCTCGTCGGGCACGACGAACATGAAGGTCAGCGCCCCCGCGGGCACCGACCTCGTCGACGTCCTCGCCCCGACCGGCGGCGCGACGGTGAAGGTGGCCGGCGACGGCACCGTGAAGGTCTCGGTCCCCCCGGGCGGCGCGGTGGTGCTGGCGCCGGCGGGCACGAAGATCTGAGCGCACCCCCACCTGCAGGAAGTTCCTGTCGAAGCGGGCTCCCCCGTGCTGAAGCACGGGGCACCGACAGCGGCTGAAGCCCGGGGCATGCACCCCGGGCTCGAGGCCCCGCGGAAACAGGCAAACCTCCTCGCTGCGGCGACACCGTCAGCCAGGGGATTCGGGACGTGAAGCCCGGGGTCCAGGCCCCGGGCTTGTGCGGCTGTCGGTGCCCCGGGCTTCAGCCGCTTCAGCCCGGGGGAGGCCGAGGAGAGACACACAGCTGCGTTGGAACCGCGAGCGCTACTCGAAGCGCAGGGCCTGGATCGGGTCGAGCTTGCTGGCCTTGCGTGCCGGGTAGAGCCCGAAGCCGATCCCGACCAGCGCCGAGAAGGCGACCGCGATCAGCGTGACGTCGGGCCGGATCAGCGTCGGCCACTTGAACTGCAGCGCGATGCGCTGCGCCGCGATCGTGCCGATGCCCACGCCGAGCAGCCCACCGACCATCGAGATCGCGACCGCCTCGGCCAGGAACTGCGCGAGGATGTGCCGTGGCTTGGCGCCGATGGCCATGCGCACGCCGATCTCGCGGGTCCGCTCGGTCACCGAGACCAGCATGATGTTCATGATGCCGATGCCGCCGACCAGGAGCGAGACCGCGGCGATCGCGGTGAGCAGCGTGGTCAGCGTGTTGGTGCTCTGCGCCTGCGCGTCGGCCACCTCGGCGAGCGAGCGCACCGAGAAGTCGTCGTCCTCGTTCGGCGCGAGGTGGTGACGGTCGCGGAGCAACGCGACGATCTCCTGCTGCGCCTTGGGCACCTCGGCGGTCGAGTTGGCGGCGACGAAGATGGTGCCGTTCAGGTACTTCTGCAGGCCCTTGCCGATGAAGCGCTGGTAGGTGGACGACGGGATGAACACCGTGTCGTCGTAGTCCTGCCCCATCGGCGACTGGCCCTTCTTGGCGGCGACGCCGATCACCTCGAAGGGCACGCTCTTGATGCGGACGATCTGGCCCACCGGGTCCCCGCTCTCGCCGAAGAGCTTCGTTGACACCGTGGCGCCGAGCACGACCACCTTCGAGCTCGAGTCCACGTCGGACTGGCCGAAGGCGATGCCCTTGTCGATCCCCCAGTTGCGCACGACGAAGTAGTCGGGCGTGGTGCCGGTCACCCCGGTCGACCAGTTCTGCTCCTCGCCGAGGATCTGCGCGTTGCTGCGCAGGGACGGCGCCGCCGACTTCACGCTCGAGAGCTCGGTTTGCATCGCCTTGAGATCGTCCCAGGTGAGCGTGGGGCCGGTGCCGAAGCCGCCCGCCGCGCCACCCGAGGACGTGGAGCCCGGCATCACGATGAGCAGGTCGGTGCCCATGGCGGCGAAGGAAGACGCCACCTGCGCCTTGGCGCCCTCGCCGATGGCCACCACCGCGATCACCGCGCCGACGCCGATGATGACGCCGAGCATGGTGAGGAACGAGCGCATCTTGTTGCGCAGGAGCGCGATGATCGCGAGCCGCACCGTGACGAGCGGGTTCATGCGGCCACCGGCTCCTGGTGCTTGTCCTCGATGATCTTGCCGTCGCGCACCACGATGAGGCGGTTCGCGTAGGCGCCGACCTCGGGCTCGTGGGTGACGATCACCACCGTGATGCCCGTCTTGCCGAGGTCCTGGAGCAGGCGCATCACCTCCACGGTCGTCTTGGAGTCGAGTGCGCCCGTGGGCTCGTCGGCGAGGATCAGCTTGGGCTCGCCGACGATCGCGCGGGCGATCGCGACGCGCTGCTGCTGCCCGCCGGACAGCTGGGCCGGGGTGTGGTCGAGCCGCTCGCCGAGGCCCACGCGCGTGAGGGCGGAGATCGCGCGCCGCTTGCGGTCGCGCCCGCCGATGCCCTGGTAGACCAGGGGCAGCTCGACGTTCTCCTGCGCGCTCGTGCGGGCGAGGAGGTTGAAGTTCTGGAACACGAACCCGATGAGGCGGTTCCGGGCCTCGGCTTGCTCGTTGACCCCCATCTTGCCGACGTCCTTGCCGGCGAGGAGGTACTTGCCCGACGTGGGGCGATCGAGGCACCCGATCAGGTTCATGAGGGTGGACTTGCCCGAGCCGGAGGCGCCCATGATGGCGACCAACTCGCCCTCCTCGATGCTGAGCGACACGCCGTCGAGGGCGTTCAGCACGTTGTCTCCCATGCGGTAGACCTTCGTGACGTCCTGGATCTCGATGAGCGGCATGGTCAGAAGGCGCGACGACCGCCGCCGCCGCCTCCTCCGCCCGCCGGTGCCTGGCCGAGCGGCGCGCCGGCCTTGGGCGCCTCCGCCGAGATGGCGTCGGTGATCACCTCGTCGCCCTCGGCGAGACCGCTCACGAGCTCGGTGGTGGTGCCGTCGGTGAGGCCGATCTCGACGGTGACCTGCTGGGGCTTGCCGTCCTTGAGGAGCCAGAGGGTGCGCTTCGGCGAGGCATCGAGGCCCTTCTTGCCTGCCCACTTGCCGCCACCCCCGCCGCCGCCGCCGCCCTTCTTGTGCTTGCCGCTCCCGCTCCCGCTCGGCGCGCCGCTCGGAGCCGCGCTGGCGCTCGCGCTCGCGTTGGCGCTGACCGCGGCGAGCATCTCCGCCGAGGGCTTGAAGCGGAGCGCCGCGTTGGGCACCGTGAGCACGTCCTCGCGCTGCTGGTAGATGAACGTGACGTTGGCGGTCATGCCCGGCTTGAGCTCGAGCTTGTCGTTCTGGACGTCGAGGACTGCGTCGTAGGTGACGACGTTCTGCACCGTCTGGGCCGCGTTGCGCACCTCGCGCACCTTGCCGACGAAGCGGCGGCCGGGGAACGCGTCGACGGTGAAGGTGGCCTCCATGCCCTGCACGAGCTTCCCGACGTCGGCCTCGGCCACGTAGGTGTCGACCTGGATGCTGCGCAGATCCTGGGCGATGGTGAACAGGGTCGGCGAGCTGAGCGACGCGGCCACGGTCTGCCCGACGTCGATCGCGCGCGAGAGCACGATGCCGTCGATCGGGGAGAGGATGGTGGTGAAGCCGAGGTTGACCTCGGCCTCGCTCAGCGACGCCGCCGCCGAGGCGACCTGCGCCTGCGCGACCATGATGTCGGCGCCCGTGGTGGCGACGAGCGCCTCGGCCGCGTCGATCTCCGCCTGCCCGGCGAGGCCCTGCTCGTTGAGCTTCTTGGAGCGATCGAGCGCGCGCTTGGCCTGCGCCGCGTTGGCCTTGGCCTTGATGACCGAGGCGTTGGCCTGCGCCGCCGCCGCCCGCGCCTTCTCGACCGCGGCCTTGAACAGGCGCTGGTCGATCCGCGCGAGGACGTCGCCCTTCTTCACCATCGAGTTGAAGTCGACCAGGATGTCGGCGATGCGACCGCTGACCTGGCTGCCGACGAGCACGGTGGTGCGCGCGCTCAGCGTGCCGGTGGCCGTCACCTTGGCCGCGATGGTCCCCCGCTCGATCCTCGCCGTCTTGTAGGTGGGCCCGCTGCTCGCGTTGGCCTTGCGCCAGCGGAGGAAGAAGAACACCCCCGCGCCCGCGATGGCGAGGACGACGATCCAGCTGAGCGTGCGACGGAGGACAGGGGCCATGGAACGGGTGGAACAGTAGACACCAATCCCGCGGGGCGGGTGCAGATCCACACACACCCAAACATGGTGGGGAGGTCCCTGCCCGGCCTCGGAAGAATCAGGGGCTGACGCACGCGCGCGAGGTCGGATCGCACGCCATGCCCGCGGGGCAGTCGGCTTGATCGCGGCACCCGACGCAGCGCCCGAGCAACCGGTCGCACCGCGCGGTCGGCGCGGCGCACTGCGCGTCGGCGGTGCACTGGACGCAGCGCCCGGAGAGGGGCTCGCACGTCTTGCGCACCTTGTCGTGACAGTCGGCCGAAGAGAAGCAGTCGAGGCAGACGTTACGGGTGCTGTCGCAGCGGTCGCCCGGGGACAGACAGAAGCCCCCCGGCGGACACGGCGAAAGGCAGCGGTGCGTGAGCGGTTCGCAGGTGTCGCCAGCGCGGCAGTCGGCCGCGTTGCCGCACCCGACGCAGCGATGGAGGGCCGAGTCGCAGCGGCGCAGCATCGGGTCGCGCTTGCACTGGGTGTCGTCGACGCACTCGACGCAGGTGTGCCCGATTGGCTCGCAGTGCAGGCCCGCGAGCGGGCAGTCCGCGTCGTCGAGGCACCGCACGCAGGTGCGGCTCGTCGTGTCGCACCGCCCACCAGGGCACTCGCTGTCGAGCTCGCAGCCGACCTTGTCCTGGAACTCGAGCCGCGCGTCGCACCCCGACGCGACCAGCCCCGACGTCACGAGCGTCGACACGAGCAGCGCGGCGGGGAGCGACCTCACGGATTGTCGTCGACGATAGTCTGGGCGTCGGCGCGCGCCGAGCCCTTGGGAAACGCCGCCAGGTACGCCCTGGCCGCAGCGACGCCGCGGGCCCGGTCGAGCTTGTAGAGCGCGCGCATGCGCTCTCCCTGCGCCGACTCCGCGAGGGCGCTGCCCGGGTAGAGCAGCAGATAGCTGTCGAACCGCTCGACCGCCGTCGCGAGCTCGCCCTTGCTCTTCGCGGCGAGGGCCTCGGAGTAGAGCGCGTTCTGCGCCGCGAGGACCGAGGGGGTCGGCGGGGCGACGGTGGGGGCGACGGTGGACGAGGCCACCGTTGGTGCCTTCTGGACGTCGGTCTTGCCCAACGCCGGCACGAGGGCCGCGACGCTCGCCGAGGGGGCCGCGCTGCCGACTGCAGGCGGAGCCGCGCAGTCGAGCGGCCAGTGCTCGCCCGCCCGGACCTCGACCTCCTTCGCCGCCGAGCGCACGACGACCACGCCCTCGAACACGGTGAGCCGCGTACGCGTCGCACAGCCCGGATCCGGCTCGACCGTGCTGACCTGGAACGAGGTGCCCCGCACCTCGACCTCGGCGTCGACCGTGCGCACGACGAACCGCTCCCCCGGCGCGAGCTTGTGGACGTCGGCGCGCACGGAGCCCGCGGCGAGGGAGAAGATGCTCGCGGAGCCCTGCTCGACGATCGAGAGATCGCCGCCGCCCTTGAGCTCGAGGCGGGTGCCCGTCGGCAGGCTCAGCGAGGCGAACGCCCCCTGCGCGGCGACGAGGCGATCGCCTGCCGCGAGCGTCGCGGGCCCCGAGAGCGGAGTCCCCGGCCGACCCGCCCGGATGGGGGTGACCGCGCCGCCCATCGGCACGGCCACGATGCCCGCGACGCTCGTGGCAGGAATCGTCGACGCGGGGCCGCTGGCCACCGGCGCCACAGGGGGGTGACCACGCCGTCCGACCCCGATCCACAGCGCGACCGCGGCGGCCGCCGCGAGCGCGAACGCGGCGAACCGCAGCTGCAACTGCCGCCGCGCCTTCGCCCGCATGGCCCCGGCGATCGTCGCGATGGCGCGCTCGCGCTCGCCGTCGGAGGGGGCCACGACGGGCTTGTCACCGAGCCCGCCCTCGGTCGCGAGCACACGGGCCGCGCCACGGAGCGTGGGAGGCTGAGTCACGGCTGCACCTCGATCTCTTTCAGGAACTCCTCGAGCGATGGGTCGGCCTCGATGAGGGCCATGAGCTCGCGTCGACCCCGCGAGAGGCGCCCCTGCGCGGCGGCGACGCTCACGTCGGTGATCTCGGCGATCTCCTTCAGATCGTATCCCTGGACGTCGTGCAGCACGAAGGTCCACGCCTTGAGCGGGTCGAGCCGCGCGAGGAGGGACTTCACCTTGTCGAGCGCCGAGCGCAGCGTCACGCGCCGATCGGAACGCATCGACCCGGACGACATCGCGGTCTCGACCTCGTAGGTCGGGTCGAACGTGCGGGTCTCGAGCCGACGTCTCCGCAGGTGCTTGAGGACGACGTGCGCCGTGACGCGCGAGACCCACGCGTCGAGCGGGCCGTCGCCGCGGTAGCGATCGACGGAGGTCACGAGCACGATGAGCGCGTTCTGGGTGAGGTCCTCGCGGTCGGGGTCGCCCGAGCGGAGCATGCGCTGGACCACGCGGTCGACGGTCGGGCGCACCCGGTCGTGGAATGCGGCCGCAGCGCTGGCGTCGGAGCGCGTGATCGCGGCCAGGATCTCGGCGTCGTCGAGGCTCGGGCGATGGGGCGTATCTGCCCGCGCGGCCGGATCCGGCGCGGGCCGGATGGGGACGACCTTGCGGGCGATGGACATGGTGCCTCTCTGTACCGCGCCCCCCACCCGAGCAGACGAGCTCCCTCAGAACCGTACCCGGAGGCCGAGCTCGCCGGTGAGCCGGGCGCGGGGCAGCACGCTCACGCTCGTGCCGTTCAGGGCGACCGTGGTGGTGCCGAGCGCAAAATCCGGCCCGATCGCCCCGAAGAGAGAGGCGTCTCCGCCCAGCTTGCTCGAGAGCTCGCCGAGGACGGCCACGTCGGGCAGCCACCGGCTCCTCGTGTCGTTCGAGGCGGTGGCCGAGGTAGTCGCACGTGCGACCCCGAAGCGGAGGGCAGAGACGTCGACGCGCAGGCCGACCGTGAGGATGCCCCAGCTCGCTGGCGTGAGCGTGACCCCCGCGCCGAGCCGGAAGGCCGTCGTCCGCCCGAAGCCCTCGATCTCGCCGAGCCGCAGATCCGACGCCACGTGCACCGAGAGCCACGGCGACGCGCGCACGCCGAACGCCGCGCCGCCCCCGACGCCGACGCTGCCCCCCATCCCCGAGCTCGCCGCGCCGAACGCGTCGACGACGAAGCGGTTCACGCGTGGCGGAGCCGTCACGCCTGGGTCGCGTGGGGCCGGCGCGAGCACGGGCGCGGTGACGAACGGTGGTGGCGGCGGCGGCGGTGGTGCGAGCACGACCGGTTCGAACTCCGGCACCATCGAGGCGACGACGAAGCCCACGGTGCGACCGCGATCGCTCGGCGAGTCGGTGTCGGCGAACCCGATGTCGCGGTCGAGCCACCCGGGCTTCGCGTGCACGTGGAGGTGCGCCGCGAGGGGCTTCAGGGTCCAGGTCACCTCGGCGACGACGTCCGCCTCCTTCTCGGCGCTCTCGTCGCTCGGGAACAGGTCGACCTCGCGCACCATCACCTGGGCGCCGGGGCCGAGCGCCTTCTCGGTGGCGGTGGTCATCGCGGCCGTGGCGGGCAACCCGGCCTCGCCCTGGTGGACGAGGAAGAGGATCACGACCGGATGGGCCACGCAGTCCCGAACCTTAGCAAGGATTCCGCGCGGTGCTTGCTATGGTGCGTCGATGTCCCGGCCCCGGGTGTTGCTCGCGCTCGCGCTCCTCTACACGGCGCAGGGGGTCCCGTTCGGGCTCGCCGCCGAGTACCTGCCCGTCGTCCTGCGCGAGGCGAAGATGAGCTACGCGGCGATCGCGGCGGTCGGCTGGCTGCAGCTGCCGTGGCAGCTCAAGCCGCTGTTCGCGGGCGTGGCCGACGACCCGCGGGTGCGCCGTCGCTCGCGGCTCGTGCTGCTCGCGTTGCAGCTCGGCCTCACGGCCACGCTCGCGGCCTACGCGCCGTTCCCCGTGGGCCGCGCGTGGTTCGTGCTCACGGCCCTCGCCGCCCTGTTCGCGGCGTTCCAGGACGTGTTCGTCGACGCGCTCGCCGTGCGCGCGCTCTCGCGCGGCGACCGCGGCTTCGGCAACGTCGCGCAGGTCGCCGGGTATCGGCTCGGCATGCTCCTCGGCGGCGCGGGCCTCCTCCTCTCGGTCGCCACGCTCGGCCAGAAGACCACCTTGCTCGCCCTCGCGGGGCTCGTCGGCGCGGCGAGCGTCGGCGCGTTCCTCGCGCGCGAGGAGCCCGGTGCGAGCGAAGCTCCGAGAGAGAGCGCCCCGCCGAGCGTGCGGCTCGGCGCGCGGGCGCTCGTGCGTCACCTGCTCGGGCCCGAGGTGCGGGTCGTCCTCGCGGTCGCCCTGTCCTTCAAGTTCGGCCTGCACGTCGCGTCGGGTCTCCTCAAGCCGATGGTCGTCGACGCGGGGTGGAGCAAGCGCGAGATCGGCCTCGCGGTCGTCACCGTGGGCACGGTGTGCGGGCTCGTCGGCGCGGGCATGGGGGGGCTCCTCCACCGGAAGCTCGGCGAGACGCGCGCGCTCGTCGTCGCGGCCGTGCTGCAGGCGCTCAGCTGTGTCCCGCTCGTCGTGGCCGTCCTCCAGCGCTGCCCGCGGAGCACGACGACGATCGCCATCGGCGCGGAGCACTTCGTCAGCGGCGTCGGCACGACCATCCTGTTCGCGTCGCTCATGACCGCCACCCGTCGCAGCGACGCAGGCCTCCACTACACGGTGCTCACCAGCGCCAACGCCGTCGCGATCGGGTTCGGCGGCCTGCTCGGCGGCCTCCTCGCCGACCGCCTCGGCCTGCCGACGACGTTCGTGGTCGCCGCCGCGCTCTGCCTCGCGCCGCTCGCCCTGCTCGGCCGGTGGACGGCGGCCGCGATTGCCTCGGCGGGCGAAACCGCCTGACGACGGTGTCGGGTGCGCCAGCGGTGGCACACCTGGATTCAGCCACAATTCGACCATTTTCGGTGGCGCGCGGCTTGCTGAGGCGGAGGGCATGACCCACGATCGCCTCCGCAACGTCCTCACCTCGGCTCTCCTCTCGGCCCTCGCGGTCCCGGCCTGCGGCGGCGTCGTCTCGGAAGAACCGCCGAAGGACGGCGGCGCCGACGTCGCGACCGACACCGGCATCGACACCGGCACCGACGTCGCGACCGACCTCGGTGTGTGCACGCCGATCCCCGACGCGGCCACGTGCTCCGAGAAGGTCGTCTACCCGTGTGGTCTGCCGTTCGCGCTCGCCGGCTCCACGCCGACCCTCGAGGAGTGCAAGAGCCTCTGCGCGCCCATCAAGTTCACGTACGGCGGCCCCTACTCGTGCGGCGTCTACCCGACGGGCACCGGCGGCACCTCGCAGACCGTGAACTGCGCGTCGTGCGCGGTCGGTCGCAAGCCGGTCGATCTGCTCGACGAGGCGGAGTGCCACGAGGAAGACCCGGTCGCCGAGGCGCTCGCCGCGATGACCCGCATCGAGGCCGCGAGCGTGCACGCGTTCCGCAAGCTCGAGCGCACGCTGCGCGGCCTCGGGGCCCCCGCCTCGCTGGTCGCCCGCGCGAGGAGCGCCGCGCGCGACGAGGCCCGCCACGCCCGCCTCGTCGGCAGCCTCGCCAGGGCCCGCGGCGCGCGCCGTCACCCCGTCCGCGTCGCGAAGGACCACGTGCCCACCGTGTTCGAGCTCGCGCTCGAGAACGCCGTCGAGGGCTGCGTGCACGAGACCGTCGGCGTCGCGTACCTCGAGCACCAGCGCGCGCACGCGGCCACCCCCGAGCTCCGCGCGATGGCCGAGCAGCTCTACGACGACGAGCTCGCGCACGCCGAGCTCTCCTGGGACCTCGTCTCGTTCTTCGACCAGCACCTCGACGCGGACCAGCGGCGCGCGCTCCGCGAGGCGCGCGACCATGCTCTTTCGGCGCTGCCGCACGAGATGGCCAAGCTCGACGGCCGCGTCCGCGTGGCGCTCGGCCTCCCGGATGCCCCGAGCGTGGGACGTCTCGTCGCGAGCCTCCGCACCACCCTCTACGCTTGACGCAACGCGGCTCGAAACCGCCGAAACCTTCTTAGAAACTCCGTCGAGAGTTCCGGGCTCGGGTATGCTCCCGCCCCCCCGTGGCGGCCGTCTCCATCCAAGCCCTCGAGAAGTCGTATCCCGCTCCGAGCGCCGGCGCGCCTGCGCCGAAGATCCTCAAGGGCATCGACCTCGAGATCCCCGACGGCTCGTTCACCGTGCTGGTCGGTCCATCGGGGTGTGGCAAGTCCACGCTGCTGCGCACGCTCGCGGGCCTCGAGCGGCCCGACAGCGGCACGGTGCGCATCGGCAAGGACGACGTCACCTTCGCCGAGCCGCGCGACCGCGACATCGCGATGGTGTTCCAGTCGTACGCGCTCTACCCGCACCTCACCGTGCGCGACAACCTCGCGTTCGGCCTGCGCCTGCGCGGCACGAGCGAGGCCGACATCACCGCGCGCATCGCCGAGGTCGCGCCCCAGCTCGAGCTCGAGCCCTACCTCGACCGCCTCCCGAAGCAGCTCTCCGGCGGGCAGCGGCAGCGCGTCGCGATGGGTCGCGCCATCGTGCGCCGCCCGCGCCTGTTCCTGTTCGACGAGCCGCTCTCCAACCTCGACGCCGCCCTGCGCGGCCAGGTGCGCGTCGAGATCCGGCGCCTCCACGAGCGCCTCGGCGCGACGATGGTCTACGTCACCCACGACCAGGTCGAGGCGATGACCCTCGCCGATCAGCTCGTCGTGCTCCACGGCGGAGTGATCGAGCAGGCCGGCCCACCCCTCGAGGTCTACAAGCAGCCGCGCACCCGCTTCGTGGCGTCGTTCCTCGGCATGCCGCCCATGAACTTCATCGCCGCCGAGCTGAGCCTCGAGAGCGGCGAGCCGCGGGCGCGGGCCAAGGGCCTCGACGTCGCGCTGCCCCGTCGCGCCAAGGAGCTCGGCGCGCGCAAGGTCGTGGTCGGCATCCGCCCCCAGGACGTCCGCGTGCACGCAGCCGCGCCGTCCGATGGGCGCGACATCGACCTGCGCTTCGAGCTCGTCGAGAGCCTCGGCTTCGAGTCCCACGTGCACGGTCGCCTCGGCGAGCAGGGCGAGGAGTTCGTCGCGCGCCTCGAGGCCGACGAGGGCCGGGGCATCCCCAAGTGGGGGCGCATCGCGCTCGGCGTGGCCGCGGAGTCGGTCCACCTGTTCGACCCCGACTCGGGCCGCTCGCTGCTCGGAGCGCAGCCGTGAGTCGCTTTCGCGCCGCGCTGCGCCCCTTGTTGGTCGCGGCGCTGGCCCTCGCCGTCGTGCTCGGCCTCGCGCGGCCCGCGCAGGCGGTCGTGCTGTGGCACGCCTACCGCGGCGCGGAGCAACAGGCGCTCGACCAGGTGGTGGACGACTTCCGCCGCGCGCACCCGGGCGAGGTGGTCGAGGTGCTCGCGCTCCCGTTCGACGCCTACGCGAGCAAGCTCGAGGCGGCGATCCCGCACGGCCACGGCCCGGACGTGTTCCTCGACGCGCACGAGCGCCTCGTCGACTACCTCGACAAGGGCCTCGTCACCCCGCTCGGCCCGCTCGATCCGGCGCTGTTCGACGCCTCCGCGCTCGCCGCCGTGAGCCCCAAGGGCGTGCCGCTCGGGGCGCCGCTCGCGCTCAAGTGCCTCGCGCTCTACCTGCACGCCGGGGTGCCGACCCCCACCTCGCTCGACGCGCTGCTGCGCACCCAGAAGCTCGCGTTCGAGGCGCAGAGCGCCTACGGGCACGCGCCGCTGCTGCACGCCTTCGCCGGCAAGATCCTCGACGAGAGCGGTGCATCACCTCGTTATGCATTCGCCGACGGGCCCGCCGAGCAGTCGCTCGCCTGGGTGCTCGCGGCCGTGAAGCGGGGCTCGATCCCCGAGGAGGCGAGCGGCGCGCTCGTCACCCAGCTGTTCGCCGACAAGCAGGCCGGCGCGGCCATCAGCGGCCCGTGGCTCGCCGCCGAGCTGCCGCGGGCCTCGGCCACCGCGTGGTGCCGATCCCGCCCGTGCACGAGGGCGGCGCGCCGGCGCGGCCCTACCTCACCGTCGAGGCGGCGATCCTCGCCAAGAACGCGCGGAGCCCCGAGCTCGGACGCGCCCTCTTGAGTCACCTCGTCTCGCGCGGCTCGGCGATCGTGCGCGCCAAGGTCGGTCGGCAGGTGGTCGCGACCAAGAGCGCCTGGGACGATCCGGCCCTCGCCGCCGACCCGCTGCTCGCCGGGTTCGCGCTCGCCGCGCGCGAGGCGATCCCCATGCCCACGAGCGCCGCGATGCGCGCCGCCTGGGAGCCCACCTCGCGCGCCATCCAGAAGGTGCTCCGCGGCGACCTCGGCCCGCGCGCCGCGATGGACGAGGCCGCCCACCGGTTCGCCGACGTCACGCGCCCCCTGCCCCCCACCCGCGACCCGCGCCCCCTCCTGTTCGTGGTCGGCGCGCTCGGCCTCCTGTTCGCGTTCCGGGCGGTGCGCGCGGCCAAGTCCGTCACCTTCCGCGCCGAGCTCCGTCGCTCGCTGCCGGCGTACGCGTACCTCACGCACGCCGTCGTGATCGTCGGCCTCCTGGTGGGCGTGCCGCTCGTGCTCGGCGCCACCACCTCGCTGTTCGCGGGGCGCGCCGACGGCATGCGCTACGTCGGCCTCGGCAACTACCTCGAGATCCTCACCGCGCGCGGCGGACCGCTGCTCGCTTCGGGGTCGTTCTACGCGGTGCTCCTCGTGACGGTCCTCTGGACGGTGTGCAACATCACGCTGCACGTCGGCCTCGGGCTCGCCCTCGCGCTCCTGCTCTCGCGACCCGCGCTGCGCATGCGTGGGCTCTACCGCGTGCTCCTCATCGTGCCGTGGGCGGTGCCCTCGTACGTGTCGGCGCTCGCGTGGAAGGGCATGTTCCACCGGCAGCTCGGCGCGGTGAACGCCATCCTCTCGGCGCTCGGCGTCGCGCCGGTGGCCTGGTTCTCCAAGTTCTCCACCGCGTTCGCGGCCAACGTCGCGACCAACGTCTGGCTCGGCTTCCCGTTCATGATGGTGGTCACCCTCGGCGCGCTGGCGGCGATCCCGCGGGAGGTGCTCGAGGCCGCCGAGGTGGACGGCGCGACGCGCTGGCAGCGGTTCCGCCTGGTCACGCTGCCCTTGCTCCGCCCGCTGCTCCTGCCGAGCGTCGTGCTCGGCGCGGTGTGGACCTTCAACATGTTCAACGTGGTGTTCCTCGTCTCCGGCGGCGAGCCCGACGGGCGCACCGAGATCCTCGTGAGCGAGGCCTACCGCTGGGCGTTCACCCGCCAGGCGCAGTACGGCTACGCGTCGGCGTACGCGGTGCTCATCTTCTTCGTGCTCGTGTTCGTGCACCGCGGCCTGCGCCGCCTCTCGGAGGCGTCGTGAGCCACCAGCTCGACGAGACCGGCGGCCGCCGCTCGCTCGGCACCGAGCTGCTCGTGCACGCGGCGCTCGTGCTCGCGGTGCTCGTGGCGCTGTATCCGGTGCTGTGGGTCGTCTCGCTCGCGGTGTCGCCGGCCGGCGCGCCGACCGCGCGCGTGCTGCCCATCCCGAGCGCGCCCTCGCTCGACAATTTCCGCACCTTCGTGGAACACCCACGACGCGGCCGGACGCTGGCTGTTCGGCCGCCAGCTCGCGTCTTCGCTCCTGGTCAGCGGCGCGACCGCGGTGGTGGGCGTGGCCATCGCCACCCCCGCCGCGTACGCGCTCGCGCGGTTCCGCTTCGTCGGCAAGGAGCGCGGCGTGTGGCTGCTCATGGCCACGCAGATGTTCCCGGGCGTCGCCACGCTCGTGCCGCTCTACCTGCTGCTCGAGAAGCTGCACCTGCTCGACGCGCGCGCGGGCCTCGTCCTCGTGTACGCGACCACGGCGGTGCCGTTCTGCGTGGTGCAGCTGCGCTCGGCGTTCGAGGCGGTGCCCATCGACCTCGAGGAGGCGGCGCTCGTCGACGGCGGCGACGCGTTTGCAGGCGTTCCTCCGCGTGGCGCTCCCCGCGGCGCGCCGAGCCTCGCGGTGACCGCCCTGTTCGCGTTCATGAGCGCCTGGAACGAGTTCATCCTCGCCGCCACCCTCATGTCGCGCGAGGACAGCTTCACCCTGCCGGTGGCCCTCCAGCGGTACGTCGGCGAGCACGGCGCCTCGTGGGGCACGTTCGCGGCCGGCGCCATCGTCGTCTCGGTGCCGGTGATGGCGCTCTTCTACCTTGCGCAGCGACACATCGTCAGCGGCGTGACCGCGGGCGGCGTGAAGGGGTAAAATACCCCCATGAGCTACTCGGAGCGTTACGCGCGTGCGCTCGGCATCGCCGCGCGCGCGCATCGAGACCAGGTCCGCAAGGGCAAGGACGTGCCCTACGTCACCCACCCGGTGCACGTGGCGCGCATCCTCGATCGCCACGGTTTCTCGGAGGATCTCGTCCTCGCGGGCCTCCTGCACGACGTCCTCGAGGACACCGCGGTCTCGGAGCAGGAGCTGCTCGACGCGGTCGGCGGCGAGGTGGTGGCCCTCGTGCGGGCGGTCACCGAGACCAAGTCCGAGGACGGCGTCGAGCGCTCGTGGGAGGTGCGCAAGGCGGAGCAGGCTCGCC
>JADJMO010000048.1 GCA_016709545.1 Myxococcales bacterium | reverse complement strand
GGGTTCACGGTTGCCAGCGCCACAGGTGGCCGATCGACGCCCCATGTAGGCGCGACCTTCAGGCGCCTTCGCCGAACTCCCGCTGGGCTTCAGCAAGGCGTCGTCCCACTCGTCGGCGACCGTGCCCACGGTCTGCAGTATCCTCGAACCCCTCGAAGTTTCGAGCCGAGATGCGGCGCAGAGCGGCGCACGTAGACGACGTCCTTCTTAAGCCGTCGATGGCGAACGCCGCGTCGCTGGTCTCGGCAGGAACGAGAGCTCGAAAGCAGCCTGATACAGGCGCTCGCGCCCCGCGAAGGATCTCCATGATCGGCGCGAGGAACATCAGCACGCCGTTCTCTCCAGCACGTTGATGCTGACGTAGGCGCTGCTGCGCTTGACCTGCGGTACCCTGTGGCGTCCAGCGGCTCGGAGGGCGACCTCGGCGCTCTCGGCGAACTGGCGTGGGAGTACGCGTTCACCATCTCGAAGGCGCTCGCGTAGACGGTCCCGGTGTTGCGGTCTTCGTAGGTGGGGTCGTGGGGGTCACCGGCCCATCCTATCGAGCTTCGTCTCGACGCCGCAACGTGACCTTGCCGATCGTGGGGCTGCCGCGCCTCGCTCCACTGCCTTCGCCGCGATCTCGCGCCGCCGTGGTGCGGGCCATGGCGGGGGATCTCCTGACGCCGCCCCGCCTCGCTCGAGATCCTCGGACGAGGGCACGCGCCTGCTCGCGAACCTGGACGCAGACGCTGTCGCCCTGCGCGTCTGCCGACAAAGCTTCGCGACCGCGGCGGCGTCGGAGGGCGGCACGGCGCGGGGCGTCCCGCTCGGCACGCTGGTCGGCGAGCTGCGCTTTGCGGGTGTTCCGCGCCTCGCCGGGCAGTCCGAGCCCGAGACGCGCGCTGCCCTCGCCGCGTTCGCCACGGCGGGCAAGCGCGTGGAACTTGAGGCCTGCCGCCCCGCGCGCCTGTTCGCCGAGCTGAGCGGCGAGATCGCGCACGACCCGGGCGTCAGCCCCACCAGGAGCCTACGTCGCGCGCCGCCGGTTCCACGCCGCGCCGAGGCAGTCGACGAGCTCGAGCAGGCGTCGTGCGCGCGCGTTCCGTTCCGTCCCCCGCCGACCGTGCTCGAGCAGCTCGATCGTGCGCTCACTGCCGAGGGTGTCCCCATCGAGGACGCCGGCATCGCTCGTCCAAGAGCGAGGCCAGGCCCCCGCGTGTCGCGGTTCTCGCGCTGGACCACGGGAGACACCGCGCGCGTCGTGATCGAGCTCGATCGCTGCGGCCTACGTGTCGTAGCCAGCGAGCGGTGGAGGCGTCCGTCTGCGCATCGACGGCGCGGAGCTCCCGAGCCTGCGGCGGGCGGCAGCGATCCTCACCCCGAGCCCTCGCCGCCCAAGAGCCTGCTGTTGGGCGGCGGGCTCGCCAAAGACCGAGGGGCGGCCTCGTGTGTTCACGCCCTGTCGCTCGCGCGTCCCGCGTATCGCCGCGTGTTCTTCCCTGCCCGACCCATTCCGGATCGTCGTCGACCTCGGCACCTAGCCGCCGGTGTTCGGCGTGGCCTGTGGGCCGAGGCCGCTGCGGCGGGTGGTGGTCGATCCCGGCCACGGCGGCGCTGACCCGGGCCCATCATCGGCCCCACGGGCCTGCGCGAGAAGGACGTCACCATCGCCATCGCCAAGATGGTCGGCCGATCCGCCGCGCGAGCTCGGCGTCGAGGTGCGCCTCACGCGCGGCAGCGACGCGTTTCGTGTCCTCGAGAGCGCGCGGCCGTCGGCAACGCCTTCGAGGCCGACGTCTTCGTCTCCATCCACTACAACGCCGCCGAGACCAAGGCCCGGCGCGGCACCGAGACCTACGTGCTCGACACTCCGCGCGACGACTCGCCCACCGCGTCGCCAAGCGCGAGAACGGCGGCGGCGGGCGAGCCACGGCGAGCTCCGCGCGATCCTGGACGACCTCAAGATCGCCGAGGTCGGCGCGCGCTCGCACCACCTCGCGACGCTGCTGCAGAAGGCCACCATGTCGTCGCTGCACGCCGAGGAGAAGGGCGTCAGCTACGGCGACGTGCTCGACGGCGGCGTGCACGGCGCCGGGTTCTTCGTGCTCGTCGGCGCGCATGCCCGCCGTGCTCATGGAGGTGTCGTTCATCTCGAACCCGGTCGAGGAGGGCTACCTCGCCAAGACCGACTACCGGGCGCGGGTGGTGACGCGATCGTCAACGCCCTCCGCGCGTACCGCGACGGAAGTAGCGGTGTTCGGCTGGTTCTTCCGCCGCCTGGTCCCCATGGGGCCCGCGCTGCTGCTGTTCGGCGTGGTGCTGTTCGCGCTCGTCGCCAGCGTACCGCCACCCGATCTCGACGCCGAGGGTCAGGCCAAGCGCGCCCTCCACCTGCCGGTGCTGTTCAACCTCGACCCCGAGGACCGCCCGCGGCTCGTGCCGGCGCTGGTCGAACGCGCGGCGAGCTCCACGGGGGAGACGCGCGAGCGCGCGGTGAAGGCGCTGCTCCGGATCGGCGCGGCGGGTCTGCCCGAGCTCGGGCCCGCGCTCGAGCGCCTCTCGCCCGGCGCCCGCGGCGCCCTCGCGCACGAGCTCCAGCCGCTCGCCGTCCGCACGGGCCAGATCGACGCCAGCGACCTCGACGACCCGAAGAAGGGCGGAGAGCTTCCGCCGCCTCCTCGACGAGCACGGCGCCGATCTCCGCCCCGCGTCGGTCAAGCGCACGCTGCGCCGCCTCCTCGAGGCGCGCGACGAGCCGAGCTACCGCGCCGAGCTGCGCGCGGCAGATACCGCCGTCATCGCGCCGATCTTCGAGGTGCTCGGGCAGAAGCCCACCGCGGCCGACCGCACGCTGCTCGAGTCGCTCGCCGCCGACGCCGTCAAGCAGGCCGGCTACCCGCGCCCCGAGGGTCGCGCGCGCCTCCTCGCCTGGTGGTCGCTCCATCGCGCCGAGTACCGCGAGCACGACCCGCTCGAGCGGCTGGTCGCCCACGTGACCGACACCCGCCTCGGTCGCTACGCCGCGGATCTCGAGGGCACGCTCGGCCGATCGCTGCGGGACGACAAAGCCGGTCGGCGAAGATCTGCGCGCGCGCGCCCAAGACGATCGGCCGGGTGCTCACGGCGCTCGCCCTCGCCTACCTCGGCGGTCTGCCGCTCGCGTGGCTCCTCACCGCGCGGAGGAGGCAGGCGCCCGCGCGCGTGATCGGCACGGCCTCCGTGGTGCTGTACGCGCTGCCCGCGTTCGTGCTCGCCCTCGCCATCCGCGGCGCCTCGAGCGCGTTCGCGCGCAACGAGGTGTTCGTCGCCGTGGCGCTCGCGCTGGTCTCGCTCGCCCCGATCTGGGCGCGCGACCTGCCCTGGATCATGCCCTTCGTGCTCGCGTTGGCCACGTTCTCGGCCGTGCTCGTGCTCTTCGCAGACGTGCTGCACGGTCTCGTCGATCCGCGCGTCCGGGCCTCTCTGGTGCGCGACGGGGGTGAGCGATGACCTCGCGCCGCAGCTCCCTGCTCCAGCGCCTGACGATGACCGCGAGCGCCGTCGCCGACCCGGCGATCGCCGCGTTCGCCGACCCGGCGCGGCAGGTGTTCCGGTCGTTCCTCGGCGCCCTCCGCCGGGACACCCGCGCGCGCGTCGGCGGTGTCCTCGCCCTCGTGCTGACGGGGCTGCTCGTGGTCGGTGCGCTCGTCGCGCCGCCGACCGGACGCGCCTCCGAGTCCCTCCTCGGTCCTTCGGCGAGCCACGTCCTCGGCACCGACGAGGCCGGCCGCGACGTGTTCCGGGCGTTGATCTCGGGCTCGTTCCCCACGCTCACGCTCGCGCTGCTGGCGGTGCTCGGGTCGGGCGCGCTCGGCGCGGCGCTCGGTGCGCTGAGCGGTCTCCTGCGCGGCGGCTTCGACGGCTTCCTGCGCCGCTTGCTCGAGGTCACCGCCGCCGTGCCCTCGCTGCTCCTCGTGCTCGTGCTGCAGGCCGCGTTCCCCGCCACCTTCACCCTGCTGCTCGTGGTCGTGGCCTGCCGGTGCCCGGAGATCGCGCTCGTCGCGCGGGCCGACGTGATCCGCGTGCAGACCCTCGACCACGTGACCGCCGCGCGCGCGCTCGGCGCGAGCCCCGGTCGCATCCTCGCGTCGCACGTGATGCCGTGGGTGCTCTCGTCGGGCCTCGTGGTGGCCGCGTTCGGCGTCGGCACGGTGGTGGTGCTCGAGTCGGCGGTGGCCATCGTCGGCGTCGGTCAGGTGCATCCCCTCGCGTGGGGTGCGTTGCTCGGGCAGGCGCGACGCCACCCCGAGGCCTGGTGGCTGGTCGCGTTCCCTTCGCTGCTCGTGCTGATCACCGTGGCCGCGAGCGTGCTGCTGGGTGAGGCGATGCGCGACACCCTCGACCCGAAAGAGCGCCTGCGCACGTGATCCGGCCTGCGGCCGGGTTGCGCGTTTTTCTCCGGCCTGCGGCCGGGTTGCGCGCCCATGGGGGCGCGTCCCGCTGTTTTCTCCGGCCTGCGGCCGGGTTGCGCGCCCATGGGGGCGCGTCCCGAGCGAAACTGTTTCGCTCGGGTCCCTGGGGTGAGAACTCTTGGTCCTTGGCGCGCGAGCGAGCGTTGACGGCTGCACGGATTGCGCGGAAATACGTGGGGCGTTCTAGCGAACGTGCGGAGAACGGGAGCGGCGTGGGCATTGCAGCCACCGCGCGCATGCGCACCCGCACGCCCCTCTTCTTCGCGCTCGCGCTCGCCGGTTGCTACGTCCAGGGCCAGACCCAGGTCGGTGGCTGGGAGCCCACGCCGGTCGCTGCGCCGGTCGCCGAGGTCGACGTGGACGCGGACGACACCGATCCGACCGCCCTCGCCACCTTCCGGCCGGCGCTCGATCCGTATGGTGTGGGGTCGAGGACGCGACGTTCGGCGTCGTGGGGTGCCGGCGACCACCGTCGTCGGCGTGGGCTTCTCGCCCTACGTCACCCACGGCCACTGGGCGTACACGAGCGAGGGCTACTACTGGGTGAGCGACTTCGCCTGGGGCTGGGGGCCCTTCCACTACGGTCGCTGGGTCTGGAGCGACGGCTACGGCTGGGTGTGGATCCCCGGCGCGCGCTACAGCCCCGCGTGGGTCGAGTGGCGGTCGGGCAACGGCTACATGGGCTGGGGTCCCGCGTATCCGCACTACGGCTGGCGGGGAGGCGCGGCCGTCACCATCACCCTCGGCGTCACGCCGTTCGTGTTCGTGCACTCGCACCACTTCTTCCACCCGCAGGGGCCCTCGCACCACCTCCTCGGCCACGAGCATCACGGCGCCATCCTCGGCGCGACCACGCCGTACACGCCGCCGCCGCGCCCGCTGCACGGCGCGCGTCCGTTCCTCGGACCTCCGCCCGTCGGCGCAGGACTGCCCCCCGATCACGTCAAGGGCAGCACGATCGCCCCACCGCTCCACGCCAAGCCCGGCGCCGTCGCGTGGACCCCGGCGCCTTCGTCGAAGCTCGCTCCCCAGGGCAAGCCGTACACGCCACCGCTCGCCGGCAAGCCCGGTGCGCAACCGCCGACGGCCGCGCCGCCACCCGGCCCCAAGTGGACGCCGGCGCCACCGACCGGACCTTCGCCGACCGCGACGCCCGGGCCCACGGTCGCACCCACCGCTGTCCCGCCGCCGCCGATGCCCGGCCCGACCAACATCCCCATGCCGACCGCCAAGCCCGCGCCGCCGCCGACGTACATGCCGCCGCCCGCACCTGGACCAACACCCACGTACACGCCGAAGCCCGGGCCCACGTACGCGCCCGTGCCGAAGCCCGCACCGCCACCGACGTTCACGCCGACGCCTGCGCCGAACCCTGGGCCACCGCCCACGTACACGCCGCCGAACCCGACGCCGAAGCCCCCCATCCTGCCCACCCCGGGGCCGGCGCCGACCGTGAAGCCGAAGCCCAAGCCGTTGCCTGCACCAGGCAAGTGAGGTCGCACGGGCTTGCATCACCGCGCCGACATCCTTACTCGCATGCGACCCCATGGCGCCCTCTGCGATCCCCTATGTCGACGAGCAGTCCTTCGAGCGTGAGATCCTCAAGTCCGAGCTGCCGGTGCTCGTCGAGTTCTCCGCGGTGTGGTGTGGCCCCTGCAAGCAGGTCGAGCCCGATCTGATCGCGCTCATGCACGAGCTCGAGGGCAAGGCCAAGGTCGTCAAGGTCGACGTCGACAAGTGCCCCGCGCTCGCGCAGGAGCTCCAGATCAAGAGCGTCCCCACGTTCATGGTCTTCAAGGGCGGGCGCATCGCGGGTGGACAGCCCGGCGCGCTCCGTCGCGCGCAGCTCCGCGCGATGATCGAGCCGTTCTTGCCGCGCTCCGAGTCCGCGGTGCGCGTCGAGGAGTTCCTCAAGCTCGCGCAGGCCGGTCGGGTCGTCGCGGTCGACACCCGCGACGTCCAGTCGTTCACCCGCGCGCACATCCCGGGCGCGTTGCACCTCCCGCTGGCGGACATCGCCGCCAAGGCCGACATGCTGATGGCCACGGGGCGCGCCGCCGTCCTCTACTGCCGCGCCGGCACCGAGACCAAGGCGCTCGCCGAGAAGCTGGCAGAAGAGGGTTACCCCGTCGCGTTCCTCGAGGGCGGCTTCCTCTCCTGGGAGGTCTCGGGTCAGCCGATCGAGCGCGGCGCCCCCGAGCCAATCGCGAACTGAACCGCACGGACAAAAGCAAACGAGGGGCGTGACGCCCCTCGTTGCTCCGTGACATTAGTGTTTCGATCAGAAGGCGACGCACTCGCCGGCGAACACGACGCCGCAGCGGTTGTCCTTCGTGCAGCAGGCGCCGTCGCCGCAGTCCTTGTCCGCGGCGCAGGTCGGGCCGAAGCCGGGGGCGAACGCGCCGACCTCGAAGCCACCACCGTCGCTGCCACCGCTGTCGGTGCCGCCGAAGTCGGGGAAGTCCGAGTCCGCGAGCTCACCCGTGTCGGGGTCGCCCGTGTCCGGCGTGCCCGTGTCGGGGGTGCCCGTGTCCTTGGTGCCCGTGTCCCCCGACGAGCTGTCCTTGCTGCCGGTGTCGGTCACGGCGGTCCCGGAGTCGATGTCGCCCGTCGTCTCCGAGTCGACCGATTCGGCACAGCCCACGCCGACGAGGCCAGCGGGGACACCGCATCCGTCCGGGGCGCCGCCGCCCCTCCGACCTCGACCTGGGTCAAGGAGACCGTCTCACACCAAGGGGGCGTCTCGATGCCGCTCTCCGACGCCCCCCTGGTGAAGGCCTGCGGCGGGGGCCTCGATCGCGCCCTCGTCACGGTCGCGCTGGAGCTGGCGAAGGTCCTCGCCGAGCGCGGCAAGCTGCCCGACGCGCAGGAGATCGAGTGGCTGCAGCGCAAGGCCGGGAGCCCGCACGTGTGGCCGCGCACCTGGGGCGCGGTCGTCGAGGGTCAGCTCGATCGCAAGGCGCTCGCCAAGGACGTGGTGGCGTGGCTCGGCGCGCACGCGCCCCGCGCGCGCTGCGGCGTGGGCAGCTACAAGGGGGGCGGCAAGGACTCCCTCGCGCTCGTGATGATCGACCCCGTCGCCGACCTCGCTGCGATCCCGACCCAGGTGAACACCAACACCTGGATCGACGTCGATGCACGCCTGCTCGCCGGGCAGACCGAGGGGCGTGTCGTGCTCCTGCCGCCGACCGGCGCGCCGAAGACCATCCTCTCGTCGGTGACCGGCAGCGCGCCGCACGTGCGCGCGAAGTTCCTGGTGGCGACCGCGGGGCGACACGTCGTGCAGATCCTCGCCGACGACGAGGCCGGCCCGCGGCCCGTGCTCGAGGCCGAGGTCTGGGCCGCGCTCGCGCCCCCCGAGCAGCCGCCCTCGAGCGAGGTGCCGGGCGAGGCCGCGGGCGACAAGGAGAAGGACCCGGCGACCGCCCTCTTCCTCCGCCTCGACGGCGCGCGCAAGGCCGAGAAGCTCCCGTCGCTCGTGCGCGACCCGACCCTCGACAAGCTCGCGCGCGCGCACGCCGAGGCCATGCGCAAGGCCAAGCTCCTCGGGCACGACGTGGGCGACGGCGACCCGGCGTCGCGCGCCGCCGCGAGCGGCAAGAAGTGGAAGGTGGTCGGAGAGAACGTGGCCAAGGCGAGGACCGAGAAGGCCGCGCACCGCGCGCTCTACGCCTCGCCGTCGCACCGCGGCAACATGCTCGAGACGCGCTTCACCAAGGTCGGCATCGGCGTGGTCGTCGACGACAAGACCGAGGAGATGTGGGTCACGGAGCTGTACGGCGGCTGACGATGGACCTCCGGGCGAGCCCCCTCGACGCCGCGCGCATCGTCGCGGACGCCACGATCTTCCGCCTCAAGAAGCGCGAGATGGGGAACCTCGTCACGAGCACCACGCTCGCGTTCGCGCTCGGGCTGCCGCTGCTCGACGTCGGGCACCGCCTGGTGTTCGGCGCGGTGCTCAACGCCTTCGTCTACCTGGTCAACGACCTCTTCGACGTCGAGATCGACGTGCGCGCCGAGGGCCGCGACGTGGCCCGTACGCGGTTCCTCGCCGAACACGTCGCTTCGGGCTGGCTCGGCGCGGTCGGGCTGCTGGCGATCGCTGCCGCGGTCGCCGCGCTGCACGGCAAGGGCCTGCTCGTGGTGCTCGCGGCCAACACGGTCGTGATCGTCCTCTACTCGCGCTGGCTGAAGCGCCACCCCGGCGTCGACATCCTCGCCATGGCCACGTGGGGCACGACGATGGCGCTCGTCGGCTGTCCGCTCGACCACCGCGTGGGCCTGCGCCTGGTTGGCCTGCTCGCGCTCCTCTGCATGGTCACCGAGGGCGTGCAGGTGATCCGCGACGCCGAGACCGACGCGCGCGCGGGCCTGCGCACGACCGCGGTGGTGTTCGGGGTGGGCCTCACCGCCGCGACCACGCGGGTGCTGATCGTGGCCTCGGCCGCGTACACCACGCTCTACCTCCACGCGTTCCTCGGGCCCGTGCTCCTCGTCGGCCTCTTGTGGCCGCTCACGCCGGCGACGGCCTCGCGCACCTGGGACTTGCTGCGCGGGCTGTTCGGCGCCACCTGGCTCGGCCTCCTCGCCTACCTGCGCGTGGTCGGCCACCTGCGCCCGCTCCTGCCATGAACCCGCGCCGCTTCGCCGCCTTCTTCGCGCTGCTCTTCGCGGCCCACGTGGGCGTGATGCTCTACATGTCGCCGGCGTCGGTGGTGCTCGGGCGCGAGCCGATGATCTCGCTCGATTTCTCGACCCACTACGAGCAGTGCAAGCGCGCCGTCGAGGCCTGGCAGGCGTCGGGGCGCACCTGGCTCTGGGACCCGCACCTGCTCGCGGGGCAGCCGTCGGGGGCCATCTTCGACGCCGACAACAAGCTCTGGGAGGTGTTCTGCATCGCGCTCGTGAAGGTCGGCGTGCGCTTCGACCGCGCGTTCAACCTGTTCGCGTGGCTGGTCTCGATCGGGGTGTTCCCGGTGGTCGTGGCCTCGGCGCGGCTCCTCGGGGCACGGCCCCGCGCGGCGCTGATCGCGGGCTCGCTCGCCGCGCTCGTGTGGTGGTTCGACGGCTTCACGCACTGGCTGTGGTTCGTCGGCATGGTGTGCTGGGCGGCGGCCGCGTACTGCTTCCTGCTGCCGCTCGGGTTGCTCGTGGCCTACGTCCGCGAACGCAAGCGCTGGCAGCTCGCGTTGCTCGGGCCGGTGCTCGCGCTCGTGCACACGCTGCACCCGTACACGTTCCTCGCGCTCGCGGGGCCCATGCTGGTGCTCTACGTCCGCGAGCGGAAGGCGCTCTCGCGCAACGAGCACGCGGGCATCCTCGCCGCCGCCGCCCTCACGGTGCTCGCCAACCTCTGGTGGCTGAAGACGGCGCTCCGCTTCTGGCACTACATCCTCGACAGCGGCTACTACCTCGACGCCACGCCCGATTTCGTCCTCTGGGACTGGCTCGCGATCACCAAGGAGCCGTGGGTCACCGGCGTGCTCGGCAACCGCAGCGGGTTCCGCTTCGTGGCGCTCGTGGGGTGCGCGGCCGCGCTCTACCGCATGCGCAAGGAGAAGGACGCGCGGCTGCCGTGGGTGTGGCCCGCGCTCCTGTTCCCGCTGTTCGTGGCCTACGTCGGCTCGCTCGTGCCGCTGCTGCGGCAGGTGCAGCCCTACCGCTTCGTGCTGCCGGCGATCATGCTCGCGACGGTGTTCGCGGGGGAGCTGTTCGACGACCTCGCGGCGCCGATCGCGACGGCGTTGCGCGAGCGGGGCGCGGTGGCCGCGATGCTCGGCGTGCTCGTGCTGGTCGGCGCGCCGCGGCTGCTGCGCGACCTCCTCTACTTCGTCCCGGACCTCGTGCCGCGCCACAAGAAGCCCCTGCCCCTCGCGCCGCCCAACATCGGCGGACCGCTCGAGTTCGGCACGCAGGGCTGGCCCGAGCCGTTCGTCTACCGCCACGCGCCCGACGCGCTGTTCCCCGCCATCGAGGACTTCGTGAAGAAGCGCGACGACGGCCGCGGCCGCTGGCTCGTCGAGTGGTGGATGACCGGCGAGCAGCTCGCGGGGCGCACCCACGCGCAGGTGCTCGGTGGGTTCCGCGAGATCAACCTCGCCCACTCCGACGCCAACTTCTTCCGCGTACAGCCCGAGGACCGGCCGGTCGACGTGGAGGCCTTCCGCAAGTACCTCGAGACCTTCAACGTGCAGTGGGTGGTGCTCGTGAAGCACTGGCCCGCGCTCGAGGCCCGCCGCGATCTGCTCGAGCCGGTGCCCGGGCCGCTGGGGGGCCTGTTCTTCCGGACGCGCCTGCTCCACAACTGGTTCCTGCCCGCGGGACCCGGGCTCGTGCAGGCGAGCAACGATCGGATCGTGGTCAAGGGCTCGCCCGGCGGGAGCCTGGTCCTCAAGTACCACTTCCTCGAGACGCTCCGGTGCAAGCCCGGTTGCACGGTGCGCAAGGTGGAGGTCGCGGGCACGCGGGTCGGGTTCATCGGGGTCGACGGCGCGTCGACCGACTTCGAGGTCTACAACCCTTGACCGGCGTTGGCCCGGGACTTGAAGAGCCGGGGCCGTGCTCGCCACGCTGACCCTCCTCGCGGCCACCGCGCTGCCGATGTCCCCGACCGAGTTCGCCCGCATCGGCGGGAGCGTCTCGACGGTGAACGGGAGCCGTTTGATCGGCCAGGGGACGCGCCAGGGTTACCGCGGCACCGCGGTCGCCCTCGACCTCGAGGCGATGCGTTTCCCCTCGGAATACGCCGGGTTCGAGATCGGGCTCCTGTGGGGCGGCACCGCGGTGCCCTGGGGGAACAAGGCCACGACGTTCCGCCTCGAGGGCGCGCTGGACGCGATCCTGCTGGCGAGCCCGCGGGGGAGCGTGATCGTCGGGCTCGGCCCGGGCCTCGAGACGGGGGACCGGCTCTGGTGGAGCCCGAACGGCATCCGCGGCAACGTCGGCGGCCTCCTGCGCACGCGGCTGTTTCCGGCGCGGGACGTCGCGATCCACGCCAACGCGCGCCTCGATCTGTTCGCCACCGGCGACCTCGCCTCGCGCACGCTGCGCAGCGAGCTCCTCTTCGGCTGGGCGCTCGGGATGGTGGGGGTGCACTGGACCCGCACCTGGATCACGGGCGGCGCCCCGAACCGCACGTACCTCGACGACCAGCTCGGGGTCTCGATCTCGCTCGGCATCCACGGGTGAGACCACGACACCGGGATCACGTCCGGCGTGAACCGGCGACGTTGCTAGACTCGCCCGGTGTCACGCGGCGTCTTCGTCGGGGTGCTCGCGCTCTCGGGGTTCGCCGCGTGCGCGCCCCCTCGCCTCGCGCAGCACACGACGCGGGCGCGGTCCGACCTCGGGGAGGGCGCGCGCATCGCGGTCATCGAGCCCGCGTTCGTCCTCGCGGCGCCGTCCAACGTCACCGAGCAGGTCTTCGTCGACACCGAGGCCCAGCTGCGGAGGCTCTACGCAGGCCTCGTGGGCGCGGGGCTCGACCCTCCCCCGAGCGGCGCGGCGACCGCCCTCTACCTCCTGCCCGGTGCCGGCAGCTACCAGACCTTCTGCTTCACGAAGTGGGACAAGCCGTGCCTCTCCGACCGCGGCTTCTTCGTCGCGTCCGATCGCCTCGCGGTCGTCGACCTCGCCAACGGCGGGACGCTCACCGTGTTGCACGAGGCCGTTCATCCGCTCGTGCTGGCGCATTTCCCGGGCATCCCGGCGTGGTTCTACGAAGGCCTGTCCGCGCTGTTCGAGGTGCCCCGCTACGAGGAGGGCGTCCTGCACGGAGACCGCAAGGCCCGCGCCGGCTATCTCCCGCATGAACAGAAGAAGCTCGCGCCCCGCGTCCGGCTCGACAAGCTGTTCGCCATGGACGAACTCGCGTTCCGCAGGGACGCTTCGGAGAGCTACGCCATCGCGCGCTTCGTCTGTCTCTGGCTCGACGAGAAGGGCTATCTGTGGCCGTTCTTCCACCGCTTCCGCGAGATCGCCTGGCGCGACTCGGGCGCCCAGGCGTTCCGCGACGTGGTCGGGCTCACGCTCGCCGAGGCGCAGCCGGTGTGGGAGTCGTGGGTGATCGCCCGGATCTACGAGTGATTTCGCTGCGATATATCGGTCATCGACGAGCACCATGCATTACAGAGACCGCGCTGTCATTCATGGATGAGTCATGGCCACTCAGGGCCGAATCGCTGGAATTCGCGCCCAGAGTGTTGCTGCGGGCGTCGAACCTTGCGCTCGAACAATGGAAGTAACGGTGGCCGTGTGAACCGCGTGCATGGGACCATCGCGCGATGCGATTCCTCCCGATCTGCGCGGTCGCGCTGCTCACGCTGCTCCCGTCGGCGCCGTCGCCGGCGTCGGAGGCGATCGCGCTCGATGCTCTCTCGATCATCGACCACGTCGCGAGTGCGCGGGCGCTCGCGTCGCGCGCGCTGGTGCTCGAGCCACGCGAGGGAGGCTTCGCGGCACGGCCGGCAGCCCAGTGGCAACCGCTGCTGCCGACGCCTCCCGTGCGCTTGCCCGCGCGCGTGGGGGAGCCGTTGCGCCTCACCGACCCGCTGCGAACGGGTTCGTTCGTCGAAGTCCGAGCGCTGGCCGTAGGCGACGTCCGCGCCGTGCACGAGCGCGATACGCTGGTCCACCCCGCGGTCGCCAAGGACGTCGACGTCGTGCGGTTCGCGACCGCGCGTGGCTACGAGGAGCTGCGCGTCGTGCGATCGTCCGCCGCGCCCCGCGCCGCCTCGTACGAGCTGAAGCTCGGTGGCGCGTTCGCCGAGGCGCGGCTCGTCGGCGGCAAAGTGCAGGTCGTCGACGAGGGCGGGCAGCTCGTCGTGGAGAGCCCGGCCGCCCGCGCCTGGGATCTCGACGGGGCAGAGGTCGCGGTCGAGGTCACCCTCCGGGGCGTCGGCCCGAGGACCTGGAATCTGATGGTCTCGATGAGCCTGGTCAGTGCGCGCTACCCGGTCGTCGTCGATCCTGCGTGGGAGTACGTCGGACCGATTCCCGCCGCGAGCGTCTTCTCGGCCCAGGGGCGCAGCGCGAGCCTCTTGCCCGACGGGAGAGTGCTCGTTGCCGGTGGTCTCGGCTACGACGCCGCGGTTGCAGAGATCATCCACGCCGACTCCCTTCTCTTCGACCCGAAGAGTGGTGCGGTCACCAAAGGGCCGGACATGCCGGGTCCGCGCTGGGATCACGTGACCGCCACGGCAAGTCCCGCGGGGGTGGTCTTGGCGGGAGGAAGCGCCACGAGCTTCCTCGCGACCCCCCCTGCACCTCTTGCGAGCGTCTTGCTCTACAAGCTCTCCACCAACTCCTTCGTCACGATGGCGGGAACGCTGCAGCGCGCCCATCAAGGGGGCACGGCCGTGACGATGGCCGACGGTCGCGTCCTCGTGATCGGCGGTTCGGACGGCTCGGCGCTGCGCACCGTCGACGTCGTCGAGCCAGCAACGGGGAAGGTGATCAAGGCGCCCTCGATGAGCGAGAGCCGCATCCGAACCACGGGGTTGCTGCTGCCCGACGGACGAGTCCTGGTGGCCGGCGGATCGACCGATGTCATCGAGCTGTTCGACCCGGCGACGAACACCTGGACACTTGGGCCCAAGGCGCCCGCGTACCTCGACGAGGTCGGCCTTCATCCCCTGCCGTCGGGCAAGCTGCTGGTGGTGCCCATGAACCTGACAGCCACCAACACTACGTACGTGCTCGACGCCAAGGCGAGCACCATCGCGCCCTTCGCGCCGATGAAGGTGGCGCACCCGAACGGGGCGAGCGTGCGCTTGCTCGACGGTCGGATCCTCGTCACGGGGGGCGAGAAGGGCGGGCGCGACCTCCGCGACGCGGAGATCTTCGACGAGGCGTCAGGAACCTGGACGGCCACGGAGCCCATGGACGTTCCGAGGAGCAACCACGAACTCCTGGCGCTGCCGGACGGTAGGGTCTTCATCTCCCACTCCGTGCCTGGACTGTTCAACGTCGCGCTCGGCGGAAAGTGCGACCAGGACGCTGTCTGTGCCAGCGGGACGTGCGCCGACGGGCGCTGCTGCGCCACGGCCTGCGACGGCCGCTGCACCGCCTGCGACGTCCCGGGCCGCGAGGGCACGTGCAGCCCCGTCACTGGCAAGGAACACGCGAGGCACGCGACCTGCGCCCCCTACTCGCTGTGCGACGCCGGCAAGTGCGCCTCGAAGTGCGCCGCGGACGCCGACTGTGCGACGGGCAACGTCTGCTACGCCAGCGGGACGTGCGCGCCCCCGCGCGCCACCTGCGATGGCGACCACACGGTCACGGACAAGGAGACGGGGCGCACGGTCGACTGTGCTCCCTATCGCTGCCTGTCGGCGGGCGACTGCGCGAAGAGCTGCACCGCCTCGACCGAGTGCGCGCTCGGTGCGGCCTGTCTCGATGGGCGCTGCGTGGCCAGCGCGACGGCCGCGGAGGACGGCGGCTGCGCCGTCGGCGGCCCTGCACGGCGGACGCCCGTGGGAGCAATCCTCGGGCTGCTCGCCTCGGCCTGGCTGGTGGCACGGCGACGACGAACGGGCGGTCTGCTGGCGGCTGCGCTCGCCGTCGGGGCGATCGGTTGCGGTGCAGAGCCCACACCGACCCAGGGCGCTGCGCCCCTGCGGATCGAGACCCCCGCGGCCACACTCGCGAGCTTCCCGCGGATCGCCGAGACCATGACGGGCCCCTGGGAACGGACCTACGCGGCGCTCGACGCGAAGCTCCCCCGGACCCCGCTCGGTGCACTGGTCGTTGCGCGGAGCGACCGACCCGACGCGTCTCTCGAGATCGTCGCGGAGGACGACGCCGCGGTGCGGGTCACTGTCTCCCAGGGTTGGACGGTGCACGCGGCGGCGCGCCCTTCGACCGACGTGTTCTACGCAATCGGGTCACAGCGCGCCGAGGAGATCCGGATCCTCGCCGATCGCTCCGCAGCGACGACCACGAGCTATCGAGTGAAGCTCGGGCCCTCGATCGCGAGGGTGCGGGTGCAGGGGCACCGCTTCGAGGCTCTCGACGACGAGGGCCGAGTCTTGCTCGAGTCCGAGCCCGTCTGGGCGCAGGACCACCGCGGCGTCGTGCGGGACGGCGTGCTCACCGCGGAACTCGTGGGCCCTCGCACGGCTCGACTCACCGCGACCTTCGACACCGCAGGGCTCACGTTTCCCGTCGCGCTCGACCCGGCGTGGCGCGCCACGGGCCTCCACCAGGGCTCGATGTTGAGCGCGGCCGCCGCGCAGCTGGACTCGGGCTGCGTCGTCACGCTCACGAACCAGATCACGGCCGGGTTGCCCCACGCGCAGCTGTACGACGCGGTGGCCGGCGAGTGGCGCACTGCAGGAACGCCCGCGCTCCCCGTACGTTCGCTTCGGCGCTGCGGATTGGCCCCACCCGCGCGCTGTTCGCAGGTGGCGGCTCGTTCGCGGGCTCGACGCTCACGGCGCTCAGGACCGTCGAGATCTACGACGAGACGACCAACGCCTGGACGACAGTGGCCGGCATGACGACCGCCCGCTCGGGGCCCTTGCTACTCCCCCTGCCCGGCAACAAGGTGCTCGCCCTCGGGGGGAACACCGGACCAGGACACGTCAGCACGAGCGAGATCTACGACCCCACCGCTGACGTGTGGAGCCCCGGGCCCTCTGCCACGGCGCTGCACATGTCGGCCCGCCCCGTCATCCTCGCGGACGGTCGCTGGTTGATGGTGGACGGCAAGAAGTCCGAGGTCTTCGACCCGGTCAAGGCGAGCTGGACACCCATCAGCATCCCGCCCTTCTCCGTCGACGTGACCCACGGAATGAACGATGGACGAGTCCTCGCGGTCGGCACCGCGAAACGGGTCGCGATCTACGACCCGAAGGCGGACACGTGGACGGACGCCGCGCCGACCACTGTCGATCAGTCCTACACTTCAAGCCTCTCTCTCCTCGCGTCGGGCAAGCTCCTGCTCGCCGGCGGGAGGGACGACGCCTTCGCCAGCGTCTCGGCGGCCGAACTGTTCGATCCGACCACGGGCAAGTGGACCGACCTGCAGCCGATGCCCCAGCGTCGGCACGGCCACTTCGCGTTCCGGCTCCCCAATGGGACGATGCTGGTGTTCGGTGGCGGAAACGACGCCTCCGAGAAGGTCAACCCGATCCTGTTCCGGCTGGAAACCGGCCTCGGGTGCGCGAAGGACGACGAGTGCTCGTCGGGCTTCTGCACCGATGGGGTCTGCTGTGACACGCGCTGCCGAGGCGCGTGCGAGGTCTGCGACCGGCCGACCGCCAAGGGCACCTGTGGTCCGAGCGACGCGGCGCCGAAGGAAGGCCACGGCACGTGTGAGCCGTTCGCGCGCTGCACGGCAGGCAAGTGCATCGACAAGTGCGCGGCCGACACCGACTGTGCGGCGTCCGGGGTCTGCTTCACCCCGACGGGCAAGTGCACTTCCAAGGCGGCGACCTGCGACGGTGCGCACACGGTGACGTTCGCCAGCGGTGGCACCAAGGACTGCAGTCCGTACACCTGCGCGCCGACAGGCGATTGCAACGTCCGCTGCGCGTCGTCGTCCGACTGCGTCAGCGGAACGGCGTGTCTCGAAGGGTTCTGTGTGGCACCTACCACCTCGCCAGCCGAGCAAGGCGGCTGCGCGACGGGAGGCTCCGCTCCGAGTCCGATGTCCTGCGTCGTGGCGCTCGCGGGGCTCGTCGGCCTCGTCGGCCGTCGCTGCCAGCGGCGGCGGTGAAGAGCGGCAACCGCGGCGTCACTCGGCGTCGGTCGCCGGCTCGGCGGCGTCCTTCGCCAGCGTCTCGGCGAGCACCTTCTCGGACACGACCGACCGGTGCAGCCAGTCGAAGAGCGGGATGGTGACGTTGAAGTTCCACCGCTGCATCAGGCGCGGGTGGTGGTGACGCCGGTGGTGCTCGCGGAGGAACCGCACGAGCGCGAGGCGACCGACGAACGAGTCCGGGGCGAGGTGGTAGCTCGTGTGCGAGAGCTCGTAGCCCACCATGTAGACGGCCGAACAGACGAGGAACAACCAGCCGCGGTTGGGCGACCAGAAGTGGCCGAGCGCCCACGCGAGCGGCGCGACCGCCACGACGATGCCGAGCACGCCGATCCACGGGATGAGCACGCGGTGCAGCTCGCGGGGCTCGCGGATGGCCATGTCGTCGTAGCCGAACACCATGTGGTGCTCGGGGGTGTGACGGTCGTAGAGCTCGTGCAGCGGCGGGCGCCGGTGGTGGAGCAGATCCTTGTGGGCCCGCCACTCGAAGGCGTTGGCGAACACGAAGACCAGCGGGATCGTGAGCAGCTCGCGCCACGTGGGGGCGTGGATCATGACCAGGCCCACCACCAGCGTGGCGACGCCGATGCCGGTGGTCGCCGCGAGGTGCAGCCACGGGTTGTAGTTGGCCGGGATGCTCGCCTGCAGGCGATCGCGCGCGGCGTTGCGCGCCCGGAGGATGCCTCGCTGCCCTGCGCCGACCTCTGCCATCACTGCTGCCATGGTGTGCGTACTGTATATTCTGCAAACACAGAATGCAAGGGGGACCCACCCGTTCGGGGAGCGGCGACGACGGCGATCGATGCGCAAGGTGGAATGCGCTTCTATGACTGGAGAGCATGGTGCCCCCGAACGATCCCAAGCCGCCGAACCCCGAGCGGGACGACGACCTCGTCGTCGAAGAGGAACGCAAGATCCAGCGCCCCAAGCGCTGGAAGGTGCTGTTCCACAACGACGACTACACGACCAAGGAGTTCGTCATCGAGGTCCTGGTGCGATTCTTCGAGAAGAGCGAGTCCGAGGCGACCTACGTGATGCTCTCGGTGCATCACAAGGGCATGGGGGTCGCCGGCCTCTACCCGAAGGACATCGCCGAATCGAAGGTCGACAAGACGATGGCCTACGCCCGCGAGCACGGCATGCCCCTCAAGGTGACCGCGGAGCAGGAATGAGCGCTGGAACGGTTTGCGTGGTGGAACGGGAGAGCACAGCAACATGAAGATGTCGGTCGAGGTCGAGATCGCGCTGAACCAGGTCGTCGAAGAGGCGAGCCGGCGCCAGCACGAGTTCATGACCGTGGAGCACCTGCTCCTCGCGCTGTGCTTCGATCCGGGGCTCAGCAAGGTCCTCGTGCACTCGGGGGGTGACGTGGACGCGCTCAAGAAGGCGCTCACCAAGTACCTCGACGAGGAGATGCCGCGGTCGCCCGACGGCCCCCCCTCCCCTTCCCTGGGGCTCTCCCGCGTCGTGCGCCGCGCGACCATGCACGCGCAGGGCGCCGAGAAGAACGAGGTCACGCCGGCCGACCTGCTCATCGCCATCTTCAGCGAGCGCGACTCGATGGCGGCCGCGCTGCTCGACGAGCAAGGGGTCACGCGGCTCGCGGTGGTCGAATACGTCTCGCACGGGGTCTCCAAGATCGGCGAGGACGATCCGGTGGGCGACGACAAGGCCGACGCGAGCGGCGAGTCCGACGAGCGCAGCGGCCGGCCCAAGGTCGCCAAGAACCCGCTGGCGGCCTACGCGGTGCACCTCAGCCCCCCGCCCTGCTCGACGCGCAGGTCTACACGCTCGACATGGGCGCGCTCGTGGCCGGCACGCGCTACCGCGGTGACTTCGAGGAGCGCATGAAGGGCGTCATCGAGGCCATCACCAAGCAGAAGAACGCGATCCTCTTCATCGACGAGATCCACACCATCATCGGCGCCGGCTCCGCGAGCGGCGGCACGCTCGACGCGGGCAACCTGCTCAAGCCCGCGCTCTCGAGCGGCAAGCTGCGCTGCATCGGGTCGACCACGTTCGCCGAGCTGCGCACCCACTTCGAGCGCGACCGCGCGCTCTCGCGCCGGTTCCAGAAGGTCGAGGTCACCGAGCTTTCGCTCGAGGACGCGATCGCGATCTACGCCGAGCTCAAATCCAAGTACGAAGAGTTCCACAGCGTCGTCTACCAGGCGGCCACCCTCGAGGCCGCCGTCCAACCTCCGCCAAGTACCTCCACGACCGCAAGCTGCCCGACAAGGCGATCGACCTCATGGACGAGGCCGGCGCGATGGTGAAGCTGCGCGGCCGCGCGGAGGGCGTGGCGGCCGACGTGCCGCTCGAGGTGGTCGTGGGCGACGTCGAGACGGTCGTCGCCAAGATGGCCCAGATCCGCGCGAAAGAGGTGTCGACCGACGACAAGGAGGGCTGCGCCACCTCGAGCGCGACCTCGGTCGCGTGATCTTCGGCCAGGAAGAAGCCGTCCGCGAGGTCACCCAGGCGATCAAGCTCGCGCGGGCCGGCCTGCGCGGGGGCGAGAAGCCGATCGGGAGCTTCCTCTTCACCGGCCCCACCGGCGTCGGCAAGACGGAGCTCGCCAAGCAGCTCGCCAAGAGCCTCGGCATCGCCTTCGTCCGCTTCGACACGAGCGAGTACATGGAACGGCACACGGTGTCGCGCCTCATCGGCGCGCCGCCCGGCTACGTGGGGCTTCGACCGCGGCGGCCTACTCACCGACGCCATCGCCAAGACGCCGCACGCGGTGCTCCTGCTCGACGAGATCGAGAAGGCGCACCCCTCGATCTTCAACGTGCTCCTCCAGGTGATGGACCACGGCAAGCTCACCGACAACAACGGCGTGGCCAGCGATTTCCGGCACGTCGTGCTGATCATGACCAGCAACGTCGGCGCCCGCGACCTCGCGCGCAAGCGGGTCGGCTTCGGCGACAGCGGCCCGCAGAAGGGCAACGAAGAGAAGGCCTTCAAGGACCTGTTCTCGCCCGAGTTCCGCAACCGGCTCGACGCCAAGGTGGGCTTCAACCCGCTCGATCCGTCGGTGGTCGCGAGCATCGTCGACAAGTTCATCGGCGAGCTCGACGCCCAGCTGCGCGAGCGCCACGCGACGATCCAGATCACCGAGCCCGCGCGCAAGTGGCTCGCCGAGAAGGGCTACGACCCGGAGATGGGCGCTCGCCCGCTCCGCGCGGTGATCCAGAACGAGGTGAAGAAGCGCCTGACGGACGTGCTCCTGTTCGGGGAGCTCGAGAACGGCGGCGAGGCGCTCGTCGACGTGAAGGACGGCGAGCTCGTGTTCACGTACACGCCGCGGCCCCGCGAGGTCGTGGCCGAGAAGGTCGAAGGGCCTTCCGCGTAGCGTGCGGGCGCGGGTCGGAGAGCGGGCGCGCGGCAAACGCCTCGCGTTCGTGCTCCGGCACCGCCCGGACTCGGTGGGGCTCGCGCTCGACCCTGAAGGGTTCTTGATGGTCGAGGCGCTCGCCGCCGGGCTCGGGTGGAGCTCGGCGGAGCTGCTCGAGGTGGTCGAGACGGACGACAAGGGCCGGTTCGCGCTGTCGGTGGACGGGCTGCGCGTGCGGGCCTGTCAGGGGCACTCGGTCGCGGTGGATCTGGGGCTCGTCGCGTGTGAGCCACCGGCGCAGCTGTTCCACGGGACGGTCGCGAGGAACCTCGCGGCGATCGGCGTGGAAGGGCTGCGGCCGATGGGGCGGACGCACGTGCACCTGTCGGTGGACGAGGAGACGGCGCGGCGGGTCGGTGCGCGGCGCGGTGAGCCCTGCGTCCTCCGCGTGGACAGCGGCGCGATGGCCCGGGAAGGGTTCACGTTCCACCGCAGCGACAACGGGGTGTGGCTGACGGACGCGGTTCCGCCGCGGTTCCTCACGGGGCCACCGGCGGATCCGCGAGGGTGAGCAGCTAGGATTCGTACGTCCATCGGATCTCGAGCGCGATCGAGCCGTCATGGGTCTGGACTCCACCCAACGTCGCAAACGCGCGCCGAGCCTTGCCCTTGAGCGTCAGAGACAGAGGCCAACCGTGAGGTGCTCGAACGACGAGCGCACCTTGGAGGCGCAGACTTGGCTCCATCCACCCACCGTCCGCAGCGAGAGTCTGAACATCCAGTTCGAAATGGACAGAGTCCGTGGTCATGCTGCGCACGTGACTCGCGGTCCCGTATGTGAACTGGCCCGACGGGAACACGGTGGCAGCAAGCTGACCGTCGACCTGCCTGCGAATGAACTCGTCCAGGTAGCCGACCTTTTCCCGTCGTCAGCGCTCCTGGAGGAAACGAGGGCCAGGAGCGAGTGCGGCCGTCCGACTTCGACGTAGTCGCCTCGCACCTCGTCCACCATGTCCGCGGAGAGAGGCGCTCCCGACGAGTCCGCCACGGCAACACTGCCATCGCAGCGACAGGCGGGTGACCGACCCGACAAGACGTCCGGGGCCGCTCCCACGGTTCCATTGAGCTCGTGCTGGGTTACGGCGGAACTGTATTCGACCCGAACCAGTCGGGCTTCCGTCGGCTCCTTGCCTCGTTCCAGAACCGTCGCGAGAGAAGTCGCCGAACGTGCGTAGCGCCGTCCGATTGTACCCACTCCTCCCTCACCGCTATAACCATCCGTGACAATCGTCCAGACCACCTCGACATGGGCGTTCATCGTCACCTGACGGCCCACTGGTATCGGCAGAGGTCGAACCTCGACGCTGGCAACCATCTTGGTCTGATTACCGTCCAGTCGAGAATGTGATGAACGACGCGCGCATCCGCAGACGAGCGACAGCACGACATGCGGCGGCCGGGGACCGGGCGCTCATCCAGCTGCCGTCCGGATCGATGACAGCGTCGTCAGCGACATGCCCACCCACGCTGGTAGCCCACTTCTGGCAGCCTCCGCCGGATCACGAAAGCAGCGCCCGGCGGTCCAGCGCGGTTTGCCGCCGACGACGATGGGCAGCGCATGACGACCATCGTTGCTCGAGCGAGCGTCTGCCCGCGCGGGCGCCGCAGCACCGTACAGCTTCGTCCAGACGATCTTTGGTGGTGGAGAATCCCAGTACCAGTCCGGCGCGTCATCGACATCGAATGGCATTGGGCGCGAACGTCGAGATCGCGTGCGGCAAACAGGTGCGAGCCCTCCACGTACCAAGCGTACCGTTCGGTGGGATCGCTTTCCGGGTTCTCCTCCAAGGTGGATGACTGAACCCGAGAACCCCTTGGCCAGCGGGCTGCCGGCGACGACGATCAACCTCACAGAACGAGAATGAGCGGTGGACTCCACGACCTCGACGAGCCACTCCGCGAGCCCGTCACCGTCCAGATCTCGGCAGCACGCGCGTCAGCCAGGGTGATCCCAGGTCTGCGCGCGGACGAACGAACGACTCCCGCTTGTCCCTTGCCCGCGAAGACGAATGCGAAGGCGCCGCCGTCGCCGACCACGGCCAGTGACTCGATGCCGCCGGGCTTTGGGCCGGATCCCCGCACGAGCGTCTCGACGGAGGCCCAGTGGTGCAGTGGCGTGGGGAGGGCACGGAAGGTGTCGAAGTCCAACGTGGTCTCGACGACCACGTGGGTCATCTCTCCCACGCGGGAGCCGATGCGATCGCTGCGGCCGCAAACGGTCCAAGGAATGGGTGTCGAACGATCCCACGCAGCGCGCTGGGGACGATACTGGGTGTCGGAATCCACTCGAGGTCCATCGTCAGACCGTGCACGAACCCCGTCACGGTCGGACCGAGCCGCAGCATGAGTTGAGGCTGCTCGAGGAAAGGGGCCTCGGCGAGCCGCAAGGCTCGCTCTGAGGGAGCGTCGCCCTCGAGCGAGGCGCCGATGACGCTCGCGACCCCACCGGCCGGCAGAGACACAGTGGACGGACCGTCGGGATCCATTCGACGCGGATCGAAGCGAACAAATCGCTGTAGCTCGAGGTTCACACGGGATGCACCCGTGTCGATGCGAGCTTGGTCAGCGGCGTGGTCGTCCAACCCGACGATCCATCCGAGAGGAGCACGCGGTGATATGCACCGCTCCCTCTGCCAATCACCAGCGCTGCACTGCTCTCGGCATTCGCGTTCACGCTCGCTCCTGGTGCCGCGCTCGGGGGCGCAGCCACGGCGATCTCGACGAGGTCACCAACCTCCACCTCGACAGCCTTCATCGACGCGCGCTCTCGCTCGGGACAGCCGACACGCTCGGAACAGGGCGGCCCGCATCAGGCCGAGAACGGCACGCCCTTGATAGCCATCGAGAAGAGCAGCACCGACGAAAGCAGCATGGCTTGCCTCATCCGGCCGAATCCAGGATCAAGCAGGTGGTCGCGGTCTACAAGGCCAACCCAACTTGCATGATCCTGATCGGCTACACGGGAAGCCACTCATCGGCGGCTCCTCCACAGCGCAGCTCGAAAGCGAGCTCAGGTCTGCGCTGCAATCATCGCGTTGACCTTGGTGACACGTTCGGCGACGACAGTGGCCAGGGCCGTGGCCGCGACAAGGGAGGACGCGCGTTCGAGCGCGCGCGACATGCTCGTGGACCGCGGCGACTGCTGCCTGTTCGTAGGGACGGAGATGGATAGCCACAGCCGGGGAGAGCGGCGGGGTGGGAAGAAGGGGACGGAGGATCGAAGAAACGCCGAGCAGTCTTCGCTCGCGCTGAGCGTCCTGCGTGCAGGCCAGCCGGCAAGTCCCGGTTTCACCGTCACGAAGCGCCGACGAAAACGACCAAGTCGCGCGGCCTGCTGACCCGAAGTCGTGCTACCCGCCCACTGACTTGAATCGAACCCCGTAGTCGGAGGTTTCTGGATGCGCCGGGCACTGCGTCTTCGTCACATCGCGACCGATCAGGAGCTCTTCACGCGAAGTGATGGGGCGAGCCCTGAGCATCGTCGAGTCCTCGGGACCCGCGAAGCGATGGGGTGCGTGAGCTACTGGGTCGGCGACGACCACTCCTACCGCGACCTCGTGCGCCTGTTCAACAACCGTGGCGGCTCTTTCCAGCACGGCCTCGACGAGTACCGTCGCCGCGAGTTGCTCGCAGACTGGCTGAAGCAGCAGATCGACTTCGGGTTCTTCCAGGTGGCCGAGCTGCATCTCCCGCCGCCGCTCCGCCGAACCCAGGCGCCAAGGCGGCGAAGGCGATCAAGGAGAGACGTCGCGCCGGCCAAGGAAGAGAAGCTCGGGTGGTTCGAGGTGACCGTGGTCGACGCCTGGGGCAAGCCCGTCGATGGGGTGGAGCTCGAGGTGGTCTACGAGGGCACGCGCAAGAAGGTGACCACGCCGGGCAACGGCAAAGGTGAAGCTGCCGGACATCGCCGCCTCGTTCGGCTCGGCGCATCACGAACGTGAAGGCCGTGCGCGACACGCTGCGACCGCGGTGGAAGGACAAGTACCAGCCGACGGAGCTGCCCAAAGACGCCGTGAACCCCGAGAAGCTGGGCCTCGATGCGACCGGGCTGACGACCTCGCTCGAGAGCGAGACGCCGAAAGAACGCTCGTGCTCGTGAAGCCGCTCCGCGCATCCGGCTCATCGGCATGCACTTCGACACGAACAAGTGCTTCCTGCGTCCCTCGGCGATGACCGCGATCAAGCAGTTGGTTGCGGTCTACAAGGCCAACCCGACCGGCAAGCTCCTGATCCTCGGACACACGGACACGACGGCCGACGACGACTACAACCTGGACCTCTCGGTGGAACGCGCCGAGGCGATCAAGGCCTACCTGAAGGACGACGTTGCTGCGTGGGAAGCCTGGTTCGGCGAGGGCAAGCGACAAGCGGTGGGGGCAACGGCAGGCGCGCAGATGATCACGCCGCTGCCGTGCGACCACACGGTCGCGGGCTTCCAGCGCTGGTCGAACGCCTCAAGGGCACCGACCTGAAGGTCGACGGGATCGTGGGCCCGAAGACTCGCAGGCCTGATCGAGGCCTACTGGCGCTCGATGGGACCACGCTGCCCGACGCGATCCGAGGCGGTCACGCACGGGTGCGGGGAGTTCTTCCCGAAAGGACCTGGGGACGGCGCGTTCAGCGAGGACAGGGTGGCCGCGAAACCGTCGCGTCGAGATCTACTGCTTCGACGACCAGACTTCCCGCCCCGTTCCTGGGCCGAAGGCCACCAAGGGCCGAGAGTACGAGCAGTGGCAGAAGCAAGTGGCGAAGACGTTGGATGTTGACGCTGCGATAAAGACAATCTCGGTGCGCCTTCTGGATCGCGCACGGGCGCGCCAATGCCAACTGCCGATGTCAGTAACTCTTGGTTGCCGCGAGCCCGTCCCGTCTGGGTTGTCCGCTGATGCGGAAACCGTCACGACCCTTGTCGTTGAACGTTCCGTAATGATGCTGACGATCGAATGGGAGTTATCCTCCGGCGCGGAGCTCGGCGACTATATGTTTGTGACCCAAGCAACAATTTCCCCTGGACGATTCAGGGACAACCTGTGCAGTCAGACTAGGAACATGGGTTTCCGGCTTCCCGACGAGCTCGAGCGGATTGGCGTACAACGCTACCAGGTCGGCGAGTCTTCGTCCACTGGTTCGATCGCGGACATCCGTGTCAGACTGATCGACTGGCATGACACCGCAAACGGCCAACAGCCGTGGTGTAAAGCGACCCAGATGACCTAATTTCCGGTCGCGCCGCAGTCGCCGTCGTCTCATTTGTCGACGCAAGTCACGGTGTCGCAACTACGTTCGGTTCCCGGTCTCTACGGCGCGCTTTCGGCCCACCATCCGTTCTGTTGAACAACGATGGCGACGAGACCCAAGAACTTCGTGGCTCCGACGGCCGACGGTTCTTTGTTCGCGTGGTTGACGTGTCAACGATGTCGACCAGTGCGACGAAGCGACGACAGACGAAGATAGTCTAGCGGACATGGAGGACGATCCGGAAGACGGTTCCACGACCATGGTGGCGCGGATCAACGATCACCCTCGTCAGAAGTTCGCCACGGGTTCTGGCGTTTTCGAGTCTCCATGGTTGATGTTGGTCGCGACCCTGGGAGACCCAAAGTCAAGACAACCACAGGCATAGCGGGGGGCTAGGTGAGGTGGCCTATAGCAGCGGTGACTACCGCCTGAAGAGGCGCCTGCATCGATGTTCGGACACATCGCGGTCAGTACCAGCCGGCTCTGGCGACCGAACATTCTGCCAACTGTTCCGGAGAGAATTGGCAGATGAAAGGCGCAACGATGCCTGTTCGGCTATTCATCTTGGAGTCACTGTACAAGAAGTACCCATTGCTGCCAGACTACGTTCTCCGGACCGGATCAGGAGTCAGCCAGGAGAGTCTACGCATGGGCATGTGGGTCTGGTCTGTCGTCGACCCAGTTCAAGTAGCCAAGACCTTCAAGAGGTCACTGTCAGGAAAGGAATCGTTGCTGATAGTACCGGTTCCCGCTGGCGTTAATCAGACAATGTGACGAATGACCAGCGCGATTTGATTGCCGGACCCATTCCGGGTTGCTGGCCAGTGGGGCTTCCGGAACGACCGGACCCCATGGCAAAAATCGCCCCTCACCGACACCATTCGCGTCTACGTCGGCGCTGCGTGGACGGACAGGGGTCAGCCTGTCGCGACATGGACCCCCTGGCCCGAAGCTTGCCGCGGCATGGTGCTCGTGCCGACGCACGCAGGGCAAGATTGGCTCGGACATGGGCTCTCCCGCTTGCGCACGGATCTGTCACATGTTGACGGATGCCGCTCACTACGTAGACCCCGAAAATCGTCCGGCGGTATCATGGTGCGAAACAATCTGATGGGGAGGGGGGGGGACCGGAGTCGGATCTCCTCAGAGGCTGTGGGACGCTCGAACGCCAACTACCTGAACCAGTCAAGAGACGATGCGGAAGAGTCACTACATCCGTGGCTGAGTTGGCGTCGTCCCGAGTTCGGCAAACGGGCATTGGCCTGCTGCTTGTTGCACTTCTCCTGGAGACGAGCTGTCGATCTCGCAGGGTCGTACCAGTCAAGGCCGTCCCATCGGTCGGGATGGGAGACGTTGTAGCGATGCGTTGGACGGAGCGCCACTCACAGCCAATCAAGTCTATTTCCGCTGGACGCTCCCACATGCGCCGCCACTCGGTTCCGGTGAGGGTGTTCTGCTGGGGCTGGAATGGATCCGGTCAGCTCGGTGACGGGACCATCAGAGCAACCACCTCACCCCGTGGCGAGGTGCTGGGACTCACGAATCTCGGACCTCTCCGTGGGAGGATCCCACACCTGCGCGATTGCCAATGATGCGGCCTGGTGCTGGGGAGAGAACTCCTTCGGTCAACTCGGCGATGACACGACGACCGGTCGCAGTCTTCCGACTCAGGTGTCAGGACTATCGAGTGGCGTGTCTGCCATCGCCGCCGGCGATTCGCACACCTGCGCTCTGACTAAGGCCGGCACTGTCAGGTGCTGGGGCTGGAATGGCCACAGCTCCCTCGGCGATGCGACCTCGACTCGGCGTACGCGTCCAATCGTGGTGACTCTCCCTGGCACAGCCAATCTCATAGCGGCAGGCGGCGGTCACACGTGCGCTGACAGACCAGGTCGTGCTTGGTGTTGGGGGTGGAACATCTCTCTGGCCAGTTAGGGGTTGGAACCCTGGTTGACTGGAGTACTCCAATGGCAGTCATCGGGCCTGACAAGTTTCACAAAGAGTCACGACAGCGGCTGGACGCTCGTGTGCGATCACGATGGATAGTAGGGCCGTGTCATGGGGCCGAAACTTCCCCTCACGGCCAACTTGGGAACGGAACGCGAATCGATCGAGGTGCCAGACTCC
>JADJMO010000047.1 GCA_016709545.1 Myxococcales bacterium | reverse complement strand
CAGCTTGTGGTTTTCCGCGAGAAGTTTGGCGCGTTCAAGCGCGAGTTGGCTGAAGCCAACTGGCGCCGGGCTTACGTATCCGCTCGCGCTGGATGTTGTTGGCACCAGCGCGCTAGATTCAAAGATTACACTTATGGTTCAGGACTGCGGGATCGAGTCCGAAATCCGGTGGGATGTGGACACGGTCGGTCTGCAAATCGTGGCTGCAAGTCATCTGGTTTCTGGCGAGAGCGGGACAACTGCGCAACGCTTGTCCTTGACGAGCCTGACATCTACATGCATCCAGATCTTCAACGTCGACTCGTTCGGTTGATTCGACGGCGCACAAGCCAAACGATCCTGACCTCGCATTCGCCCGAAATTCTCGCCGAGGCTGCGCCAGACGACATCCTGATTGTCGATAGAGACCGACGAAAAGCTGCGTTTGCTACCAACATACCGGCGGTGCAGCGGATCGTTGAGCATGTCGGCGGGGTCAACAATGTTCACCTGTCTCGACTCTGGTCGGCGAAGAAGTGCGTCCTTGTCGAGGGAAAAGACATTCAGCTGCTAAAAGCTTTTCAAGACGTCGCGTTTCCTGATTCAGCCACACCCGTGGACACGATACCAAACATGCCGATTGGCGGTTGGGATGGTTGGCACTACGCCGTCGGAAGCTCCATGCTGATGACGAACGCTGTCGACAATCGCATTCAGGTCTTTTGCGTTCTCGATCGGGACTATCGAAGTGATGAGGTTACAGAAAGGAGAGTGCTCGAAGCAAAGCAGAAGAACATTCGTCTCCATGTGTGGCGGAGGAAGAGATCGAGAACTACCTCGTCGACGCGTCTGTCATTGCTAGAATGATTCATGCGCGCTCAGCATTTGAGTCGACACCGTCCGTAGACGACGTAGAGACTGCCATAGATGAGGCATGTGATGGCCTCCGGTCGGACGTGATCCGCGGTATCGCGGATGAGTACCACCGTGAGCATCGCTCGAAGGGTGAGGTGGCCGGCCTGGCTGCGAACCACGCTCTCGAGCAGGTGGAGGAGATTTGGTCGCGCGGCGCGCATCGACGAAATGTTGTGTCTGGCAAGGCGCTACTGGGACGTCTGTCTCAGTGGTCGAAGGAGCACGCAAACGTTTCCTTTAGTCCCATCGGCCTCGCGCGCGCCTTCCGAGCAGAGGAGGTGCCGCTCGAGGTTCGGGATCTGCTTGCGGAACTCGAAGGCTAGTCGGAACGGCGGCGCCTACGCAGGAGCGGCACGACCGCGAGCAGCCAGGCAAACCCGACGCGAGAGGTGCGGGGCAGCGCGCAACCGCAGCCGCTCTCCTCGGCGCTCGCGGCGCCGGGATCGAGGCCGCCCGCGTCGCCGAGCGCAGCGTCGACCCCGGCGTCGCCGCTGCCGCCGTCCGCGCCGGCGTCGCCCGGCCCCGCGTCGCCGATGGGCGTCGTCCCCTCGACGCAGCCGCGCGGCTCGTTGGTCTCGTCCATGCCCGTCGGGCGCGGCCCGTACACCGGCGTCGGGCACCCGAGCTCGAGGGCACCGAGGTCGGGCGCCGCGCCGAGGAAGCCGTCGGTGAGGCCCGGCATGGCGACGCCGCGGTCGATGGCCTTGCTGGTCGGAGCCAGCGCCACGTCGGCCGAGGCGACCACGAGGCGGTAGTCCGCGGGGCCGACGAGCCCGCTGGCGAAGGTCCCGGCGTCGAGCAGCACCCCGTTGGGCTCCACCTTGCCGGCGGCCGACATCGCCGCGAAGCTGCCCCATTTCCCGGTCGGATCGAAGGCGAACTGACCGTCCGGGAAGTAGCCGTCGCGGTCGAACGTGCCGCGGTCGATCGGCGCGCTCCAGTTGACCACGCGACCAGCGACCGGAGACAGCGGCCCGACGAACAGGTTGCCGTGGATGCGGAAATCGTGCGCGGTGGCCGACGTCTGCATCTGCATCGCGTAGCGCGCGCTCACGAACGTGTTGTGCAGGATGTACGCGCCCACCGTCTCGGCGGTGCCGCCGAGCGAGTGCAGCTTGTTCTGCTCGTCGTACACGTTCACGACCACGTTGCGGAACGCGTAGGCCGGCCCGCCGTGGATCGGCTGGTAGCTGATCGGGGCGTAGCTGTTGAGGAGCCGGTTGCGGAACACGCGCGCGTTGCCCTCGGCGCCGTCGAGCTCGACCGCATTGTCGTAGGCCGAGAGGGTCTCGTTGCCGTAGACGTCGAAGCTGCGGTGGCCGTCGGCGCCGTTCTTGATGTCGTCGCCGAAGCCGCTGAACCGGTTGTGACAGACCACGTGGCCGTTGCCGATCACCTCGATGCCGTCGTCGTTGGCGTGCGCGCCGCTGTCGTCCGCGTAGATCGCGGGCCACGCGAGCTTGCCCTCGAGGACGTTGTCGCAGAGGTAGAAGTCCTTCTGGCCGTCCTTGCCGCCGATGCCGAGGCGCACCTCCCGCAGGTGCACGCGCCGCACGACGTTGCCCTGCGCGCCCACGCCCTGGAAGCGCAGGCCGCGGTCCATGTTGCGTAGCGTGAGCTGCTCGACGTGCACGAAGCTGCCGTAGACCTCGAGCAGGTTGCCGGTGGCGCCCGTGCCCGTCAGCACGACGCCCTCGGTGTCCTCGCCGCGCAGCACGATGGGGGCGTCGGCCGTGCCGCTCGCGTCGAGGGAGAACGGGCCGTTGTACGTGCCCTTGGCGAGCGTGATCACGTCGCCGGCCTTGGCGGCGGCGAGCGCGGACTTCAGCCCGGCGGTGTCCTTGACGGCGACCGCGCGCGGCGTCTTCGGATCCTTCGGGACGGCGCGGGTCCGGGCCTCGGTGGTGAGGATCTTGTCGAGGCCGTCCGGATCGACGACGTGGAGCTCGAGCTCGTAGAGCGTGTCGGGCGCGAGCTCCAGCGCGCTGCCGGCGAACTGCTCCGGCACGGTGCGCCCCTTGACCACGCTCGCGCGCACGCGGTGCAGCGGCAGCCCGTCGCGCCACGCGCTCGCGCCCTTGGGCCGGTAGCGCAGGGTCACTTTTGCGTCGCCGTCGTCGTCGCCGGTGATCACCAGCTGGACGCCCAGCGAGATCACGGTCGGCGGGTCGACGTTCAGTGCGCCGGGGACGAGGAGGTCCGCCGCGCGGGCCTGGCCGGCGACGAGCACGGCGAGCACGCACGTGGCGAGGGCGAGGGGGCGACGCATTCGTCGAGCATAGGATGCTTGCCAGCGGGTCTGCTCGTCGATCCGGTCCATCGGGCCTTGACCGATCGCGGCCATGTGCGACTACTGCGGCTTCGAGGGCTCGATGGCGAGAGTGCACAACGCTTCGGTGATCGTCTGTCTCGCGGCGCTGGCCGCAATGGGTGCGTGCGGCGGCGACGACCCGGTGACCAAGCCGGTAGGGGCGGGTTGCCTCCTCCCGACCGACTGCACCGACCCGCTGGTCTGCGTGTTCCAGCGTTGCCACGAGCAGTGCCTGAGCGACCGCGACTGCCCGACCGGCACCCTCTGCACCGGGGCCGTCGCGCCGCGCAAGGGGGTCTGTCTGCTCAGCGACGAGACCGAGTGCAATCGCACGAGCGACTGCCAGTCGCCGCTCGTCTGCGGTCGCCGGCTCAAGTGCGAGGCCGCGTGCAAGGATTCGCGCGACTGCCTCGCCTCGCAAGCGTGCGATCGCGGCAGCTGCGTCGACCAGACGGTGGCGCCCGAGGCGGGCACCCCTCTGACGCCAGGCAAGTCGGGCGACACGTGCGTCCGCACGAGCGACTGTGACGCGCCCCTGGTCTGCCTCGGGGGGCGGTGCACGGTGGAGTGCATCACCGCGCGCGACTGCCGCAGCGACGAGCTCTGCGACCCGCAGGGCAACTGCCGCAAGGCCACGACGACCGACGCGGGCGTGGACGGCGCCACGGACGGGACCAGCGACGGCGCGACCGACGCCGCCACCGACGGTCCGCTCGACGGCGCTTCGGACGCGCCCAAGGACGGCCCCACTTGCATCGCCGACGGCGACTGCGACGACGGCGTGTTCTGCAACGGCGCCGAGCGCTGCGTCGCTGGCGCGTGCGTCGCCGCGGTCGAGGGGCCCTGCGTGAGCCACGTCGGGTGCGTGATCGATGGCTGCAGCGAGTCGACCAAGAAGTGCACGCACACCCCCGACCCGGGCAAGGCCATCGACTTCGACAAGGACGGGTACGTCTCGGCCGAGTGCGGCGGGCCCGACTGCGACGACAAGGATCCGAACGTGTTCCCCGGCGCGCCCGAGCTGTGCGACGGCAAGGACAACAACTGCGACGGCAAGATCGACAACGGCGCGGTGCTGGTGCGCGGCAAGGCGTGGACCAACAACCCCGACACGAGCTACGGCCCGCGGGTCAGCGCGAGGCTCGGCACGCTCGACGGCAAGACCCTGCTGCTCACCGATACGAGCGCGACTTCCAGCACGATTTCTTACCGGGTGTTCGGCGAGACGTTCGACGTCAACGGCAAGTCGTTCGGCGAGAAGAGCGTCTTCACCGAGAAGACCCTGGGGTACGGGGTCCAGCTCGACGACCTGAAGTCGCTCGGCACGGGCGCGCTGCTCCTGCACCGGGTGCCCACGGGGGTGCGTCAGGCCACCCTCCTGGCCGCAGACCTCAGCGTCACGTGGTCCAAGCCGATCAGCACGCTGGAGTCCTCCAGCCTCGGGGGTGGCGTCGCGTGGAACGGCACCGATTGGGTCGCCGTCTATGGCCGCTACACAGCGACGGTGGAGCTGGTGTTCACCTTCATCAAGGCGAGCGACGGCTCGATCGGCACGCTGCGAACCCTGCCCACCGCCGACGGCAAGGGCACCGTGAAGTCCAACTCGCCGATCAAGGTGGCCGCCATCGGCAGCACCACCGCCGTGGCCTACGAAGACGCGAACGGCGCCCAGCTCACCCTGATCAGCGCGACCGGTGACCGTATCGCCAACCTGAAGCTCTCCGTCGCGGACACCGGCGGCAAGCTCTACGACATGTACGCCACGCCGACGGGCTTCCTCTGCGTCTGGGCCGACACCACCCTGCGCGTGTCGATCGTCTCCACGCTCGGCGTCCCGACCGGGCCTTCGGTGCCGCTGTCGCTGCTCGGGAGCACGTCCACCAACTTCCGGCTCGGTTTCGACGGGACCGCGGCGGTGCTCGCGTACTTCGACACCACGGTGGGTCTCGCGCGGCTCGCCTATGGCCCGACCGGTCTCGGGGGCTCGTTCGAGAGCGTCTACCCGCCCTGGACCTTCAGCGGCCCGTTCGACTTCCTCGGCCTCTCCATGCTGACCAAGGGGCAGTACAATCTCTACGCCTTCAACCGATCGGACACGGGGGCGGACAACCTCGTGCACGGCACCCGGATCGGCTGCGCGCCCTGAAGCGCGCGGCTCGGCCGGCCCCGCCTCACGGACACTCGCAGTCGGTGGTCTTGCAGGTGAGCTTGACGGTGATGTCGTAGAGGCCGCTGTCCGAGCCGGTCGAGCCGCTCACGACGATGGCGACCCAGCCGTCGGCGGTGGCGGTCAGCGAGCCCCCGCTCGTGGTGCCGCACTTGAAGGTGCCGGTGCACGAGGCGGCCGCGCAGCTCGCGCTCTCGAACAGCAGCGTGCGCAGCGTGTTGCCGGCGGTCTTGCTGGCGATGGTGACGTCGACGGCCTCGCCCTTGCGGACGAACAGGCGGTAGGCGTGGTCAGGCCCGGCGGCCGAGCAGCTCGCGCTGCCGTCGGCGATGGTGGTGGTGGGCAAGGCGAGGCCCGTCGCCGCGTAGCCGCCGAGCACGCCGGCGGTCTTGCGGCTGATGGTGCGCGCGGTGGCGCAGGTGGCCCGCGACTCGGAGCCGGTGCTGCAGCCGGCGATCGCGCACGGCCCTGTGTCCTCGACCGTGCCGGTGTCCGTCGGACTGGTGTCGTCGCTGCCCGTGTCGGTCGCCGTGCCCGTGTCCGGCGTCGTGCCCGTGTCGGTGTCGCTGGCGGTGCCATCGGTGACCTTGGTGTCGGCGCCGGCGTCGCGGACGACCGCGGCCTCGTCGTCGGCGACCGCGCAACCGGTGGAGGAGAAGCAGAGGCAGAGGAGGAGCAGACTCGGGACGCGCACGCGCGGAGGCTAGCGGGTTCGTCCGTGCGCTGCCTCACGCGCGGGCGATGAATTCGCGCAGCACGGGGTAGATGGACTCGCGCCACCGTCGGCCGCTGAAGATGCCGTAGTGTCCAGCGCCGCGCTCGACGTGGTGCTGCTCGGTCGCCCGGGATGCCCGAACAGAGGTCGTGGGCGGCCTCGGTCTGGCCGAGCCCCGAGACGTCGTCGAGCTCACCCTCCACCGTCAGGAGCGCGGGGACGCGGATGTCCTCGGGCGCCACGCGTAGCTCCTTGCCGTGCAGGTTCACGCGCCACGTGCCCTTCGGGAGGGCGTGCTCCTGGAACACCGTGCGCACCGTGTCGAGGTAGTAGGCGGCGTCCATGTCGAGGACCGCGTTGTACTCGTCGTAGAACTTGCGGTGCGCCTCGACCGACGCGAAGTCGCCCTGCACGAGGTCGAAGAAGTACTTCATGTGCGCCTCGAAGTGCCGCTCCGGGTTCATCGAGACGAACGCGAGGTGCTGGAGGAACCCCGGGTAGACCTTGCGCCCGAAGCCCGGGTGCCCCGGCGGGACGCGGTGCACGAGGTTGCGCTCGAACCACGCGAGCGACCGCTTGGCCGCGAGCTCGTTCACTGCGGTCGGGTTCCGCCGCGGGTCGACGGGGCCCCCCATCAGGGTGAGCGAGCGCGGCACCGCCTGGTCGCCGAGGGTGGACATCAGCGAGACGGCGGCCAGCACCGGGACGCTCGGCTGGCACACGGCGAGCACGTGCACGTCGGGCCCGAGCGCGCGCAGGAAGTCGACGGCGTACTCCACGTACGAGTCGAGCGAGAACGCGCCCTCCTTGCGAGGGACCAGCCGCGCGTCGCGCCAGTCGGTGATCCAGACGTCGTGCTCGGGGAGCATCGTGCGCACGGTCTCGCGGAGCAGCGTGGCGTGGTGGCCCGACAGCGGCGCGAACACGAGCACGGGCGGGTCCTTGCGCGTGCTGCCGGGCGGGAGCACGCGCTCGAACTTCACGAGGTCGCAGAACGGCAAGCGCCGCACGATGCGCTCGCGGACCGGGACCTCCTGACCGTCGACCACCACGCTGCGCAGATCGAAGGCCGGCTTGTCGTAGGTGCGGTGGATGCGCTGGAAGAGCGACAGGCTGGCCGAGGTGAGCTGGGGGAACGGGAACGGCGCCAGCGACGCGGTGGCGTCGACCATCTGCTGGGAGACGGCCACGGCCGAGAGGAACGGTCGGAGCAGGAGGCGCTGGGCTTCACGGACGGCGTAGAGCATCGGTCTCCCGACCCTAGCGCGGATTGTTGCACTGCACAATCGCGCGTGCGTGTTTGTTGGGGTGGCGCCGTTGCGACGCAACATCCCGATGCGATGAGATCGGCCCGGTCCGTGTTGCGGACGCGTCAGGCCGGCACCTCGCCCACGTAGAGCGAGGCGGGGCGGATCAGCCGCCCGTTCTTGCGCTGCTCGGCGACGTGGGCGCACCACCCCGCGGTGCGACCGACGGCGAACGTGGCGGTGAAGAGCTCGCGCGGCAGCCCCACCGTGTCGAGGAGTACGGCGGTGTAGAACTCGACGTTGGCGTGCAGGGGCCGGTTCGGGTGACGCACCCGCAGCACGCCCTCCGCCGCCCGTTCGACGGCGCGCGCGAGCGCGAGGCGGCCGGTGGTGATGCCCGCTGCCTCGAGCGCGAGGGTGGCCTTCTCGAGGACGGCGGCGCGCGGGTCGCGCACGCGGTAGATGCGGTGGCCCATGCCCATGATGCGTCGGCCGCTCGCGAGCTCGGCCTCGAGCCACGCCGGGGCCCGATCGGGCGCGCCGATCGCGTCGAGCATCGCGAGGACGGGGCCGGGGGCTCCGCCGTGCAGCGGGCCCTTGAGCGCGCCGAGCGCGGCGACGACCGACGAGACGAGGTCGGACCCGGTGGAGGCGACGACCCGCGCAGTGAACGTCGAGGCGTTCATGCCGTGGTCGGCGACGGTGACGAGGTACGCGTCGAGCGCGGCCGTGCGCGCGGCGTCGGGCGCCTCGCCGGTGACCATGCGCAAGTAGTCGGCGGCCTGGCTCAGCTGGGGATCGGGGGCCACGGGCGCCTTGCCCGCCGCGACGCGCGCCCACGCGGCCGCGAACACGGACACGCCCGCGAGGACCTCGATCGGATCGTCGGTGGCGAGCTGCGCGGTGGCCCCCCGAAGGGCGTCCATCGCGTCGGCGCGCGCGAGGGCAGGGAGGACGTCCGCGAGACGTTCGGCGGCGCGCACGCGGGCTCTGCCGAGCGCTCCCACGAGGGTGGCGCGCTCCGCGGCGCCGGGCAGGTGCCCGGTGTCGAGCAAGGCGACGACGTCCTCGAAGGTGATGCGCCCCGCGAGCGCCTCGACGTCGTGCCCGGCGACGATCAGGCGGCCACGCTCGCCGTCGACGTCGGACAGGCGCGTCGCCGCGACGACGACGCCCTCGAGGCCTTCCTTCACGCTGGCGCGGCTCTCCACGTGTGCAGTCGTTGGTTCCATGACCGCCACGTTGGGGTCGCCCTCGACCTCGAGCAACGTCGATTCGACAATCGACTACTTCCCTTTGGCGTCGTCGCTCGACCAGTGCACGACGGCGTTGCCCTGCTGCCAGGGGAAGCCGAGCCGGCCCTGGCGGAACGTGGCGGTGACGGTCGCGGGGAGGTGGATGCGTCGCTGCGGGTCGTCGAAGGAGAAGCTGTGCTTCTCCGGCCCGTCCATGGCGTAGACGATGGCCTGGTGGTCCTCGCTGTCGTAGCCGACCTCGTAGGCGACGAGCTCCACGTGCCGCGGCGCGGAGCGGTCGCCGGCGCCGTTGACGAGGAGGAGGGCCGCGAGGGCCGCCACGAACAGGTCGCCCAGCAGCACGCCGCGCAGCATCGCGAAGTCGAGGTGCGACCGGGACCGACCGGCGACCAGGCGGCGCAGCGGGGGCTGGAGCACGAGCCAGACGAGACCCGCGAGGCCCGCGGCGACGACGCCGATGAGGACGCTGAACGTCGCGTACCTGTGCAGCGCGTGGATCAGAGGCGCGAGGACGATGGGCGCCACGCAGAAGAGGACGGCCCGGGCCACGTTCACGCGCCGTGGAGTCTCCTCGGTGGAGGGAGAGAGGACCCGTGGCGCGCCGGCGATCGTGCGCAGCGCCAAGACGAGCTCGCGCAGCCGCGCCGGCGCGCAGGCCCCCTCGCCACGGAGGCCGACCTCGATCCCGAGCTCGGTGAGCTCGACGCTGCCGACGTGATCGAGCACGGTGACGATGGCCCGGCGAACGGCGGGGGAGGCGAGGGTGAGCGCGAGGTCCTCGGGCGCGGCGGCGGACTCGACGAAGACCCTCTCGTCGAACGCGGCGTCTCCGGTCTGCACCTCCACGGTGAGTCCGGTCCGCTTGGCGTCCACGTGCTCCTTGGTCTCCACCCGCAGCGTCACGGGCGGCAAGCCCGCGACGTTCACGCGCAGATCGACGCCGACCGGGTGCCCGCTCGACGTGGCGACCTCGACCACTACGCCCAGCCCGTTGCAGGCGACGGTGAGCGAAGCGGCGGGCTCGGTGATCCCCATCTCGCGGGCGAACGCCGTCAGGTCCTCCACGGTGGTCTTGGCCATGCCCTCGGGAAGTCCGCGCCACTCCTTGGCGACGGGGTCGCTGGGGAGCGGCGTCACGGCGAACACGGGCTGCTCGAGGTCGCACCGCTCGCAGACGAACGTGTCGTCGGCATTGCGGACGACGCGCCGCTGGGCGCACTGGGCACAGAGGAGCGCGAGCGGCTTGTGACGGACCGGCTCCCGCCCCTCTCGGTACGCGCTCATCGCGGGGGAGGGTACCGCGGTCACTTGCCGAGACCGTACTGTTTCACCTTCTCGCTGAGCGTCCGGATGGGCATCGCCAGCATCGCAGCGGCGCGGGTCTTGTTGCCTCCTGTCGCGGCGAGCGCCTCGGCGATTCGGCGTCGCTCGAGGTCCTTGACCTCGTCGGCGAGCCCGCGAAAGGCGCCGTCTTGCTGCGAGGAGGGCGCAACAGCTCCGTGAGGCTCCCGGACGCTCTCGGGCAAGTCGGCGACGCCGACCTCTGCGCCCTCGCAGGTGGCGGCGACCCACTCCATCGCGTTGCGTAGCTCGCGGACGTTGCCCGGCCAGGGGTGTCGCTGCAACACGGTCAGGGCCTCGTCGGAGAGCGACAGTGGGCGCGAACCAGCGGCGCGGGCCAGGAAGTGGGCCGCAAGGGCGCGCAGCTCTCGCGGGCGCTCGCGGAGAGCCGCGAGGTGCACGGGGGCGCCGGCGATGCGGGAAGCGAAGGTCCTTTCGGAACCGCCCCTCCCGCACCTCCACGTCGAGGTCGCGATGGGTCGCGCAGACGAGCCGCAGATCCACCCGTCGCGGCTCGACCTCACCGACCCGAACGACCGTGCGTGTCTCGAGCGCGCGCAAGAGCTTGGCCTGGATGGGAGGCGTGAGCTCCCCCGATCTCGTCGAGGAACAGCGTCCCCGTGGGCGGCCTCGATCACCCCCGCGCGGGCCAACGAGGCGCCCGTGAACGCCCCCCGGGCGTGCCCGAACAGCTCGGCCTCGGCCAGCGACTCGGCGACCGCCGCGCAGTTGATCGACACGAAGGGGCCCGCCGCGCGTGGTGACCGCTCGTGGAGGAAGCGCGCCGCGAGCTCCTTGCCCGTGCCCGTCTCGCCGAGCACGCACACGGTCAGCGTGGAGGCGGCGAGGCGACCGAGCAGCGCGTAGGCGCGCGCGGTCGCGTCGTCCGCGATGACGAGGGTGTCGTCGCCGAGGGCCACGCGCCGGACGTCGACGAAGGTGGAGGCCGCGCGCGGCGGCCGGCGCAAGACCCCGTCTCCGCGCTGGAGCACCAGCGTGCTCCGCCCGATCTCGAGCGGTTCCCCTGGCTCGAGGGCGGCCTCCTCCGTCAGCGGTCGCCCGTCGAGGCGAGTGCCGTTGCGGCTGCCGAGGTCCGCCACGCTGACGCCTCCGTCGGGGCGGACCCGCAGGCGCGCGTGCTGCTTGGACACGGAGGCATCGTCGAGCCGTACGTCGGCCTGCTCGGCGCGACCGACGATCGAGTCTCCCGGCGAGAGGTCGATCACCCGCGACCGTTCGGCGTCGATGACGATGAGGCGCAGCGTGGACGAGGTCGGAGCCAGGTCGTGCGTACGCGTGCGGTCGTCAGTCATCGACGCCTTCAGCATAACGGGCCCGAGTGACGCGCAGAAGGCGAGCCTCGGGCACGCCGTCGAAGAAGTGGCCGAGCTCCTCCTCGGCGAAGCCCTCCACCACCGTCGCGAGCACGGCGTTGGCCTCGGCGAGGGCGAGACGCCGCCGGCCTTCGTCGGCCATGGCCGCGGCGAGCTCCACCCTCTCGACGTGAGAGGCCAGCGCGTCGGCGGGCAACCCGGCGGGGTGGCAGGCATCGAGCGCGAGGCTCGCCCGCGCGAGATCTCCGTTCAGGCGGGCCGCCCTGGCCAGGGTCACCCCGGCGACCGCGCGCATCGTCGGAACGTCGGCGAGCGCGGTGGCCGCGCGTTCGGCCTCGCGCAGCGCCTCTCCGAGACGTCCGTCGGCGAGCATGGCTTCGGCGAGGTAGCACCGCGCGCCCTCGGCGAGCCGCAGATCGCCCTGGGCGAGCAGCGTGGTGAGCGCGCGCGTCTGCAGCGCGATCGATCCGGGAACGTCCCCGAGGCGCAAGAGTACGAGGCCGAGGTTGTGCATGGCTGCGGCCCCGAGGTGGTGGAGGCCGAGCCCTCGCGCCTCCTCGGCCGCTCGCTCGAGGTGGGCGCGCGCTTCGGTGATCCGGCCGAGGCGGATGGCCGCGTAGCCCGCGTTGACCCGCTGGGTGCACGCGCCGCGCCGGTCCGCCGCCGCGGTGAACGCCTCGACCGCGTCGAGCGACCGCGCGCGGTAGGCGCGCAGATCTCCGTCGACCGTGAGCGCGAGGAGGGCGGCGACGCCGGCCCGACTGGCGCGCACCACCGCCGTCTCGCTCGGCGCCACGTCGGCGAGCAGCGCCGCGGCGAGCGTGCCCTCACCGACCGCCGCGAGGCCGGCGGCGGCCCGCGCGACCGCGAGGATCGCGGCGTCGCCGACCGGGCCTCCGCTCGTGGGCAAGCGGCGCACGGCCTCGACGGCGTCGTGCCTCCGGCCGAGTCGCAGCGCGCTCGCGACCTGCTCTGCCACGGCGTGGATCCAGGGCTCGCTCCCTTTCGAGGCCTGCGCCTCGACGGCCTCGGCGGCGTGCATCACGGCGGCGAAGTCGCCGCGCAGGCGCTGCAGCTCGATCCGGAGGAGCCCGAGCGAGAGGCCGTCGCGCTCCGTCGGACACAGAGCCGCGGCCTGGTCGACGAGTTGAAGCGCTCCGTCGAGGTCGTGAGCGTCCAGCGCCTGCTCGGCGGCCGCCGTCAGCCAGTGCACGGCGGGCCCTGGCTCGCGGCCACGCACGAAGTGCTCGGCGATGGCCAGGAGCTCGGTCTCGCCGACCGCGACCAGCCAGTGACCGACCCGGGCGTGGGCGTGGACACGGTCGGGCTCGGCGAGGGTTCGATAGGCCGCGGCGGTGACCAGCTCGCTGCGCACGATCCACTCCTCGTCGTCCGAGAAGCGCGAGCTGGCGCGGGGCGCCGCGAGCTCGGAGCGGCGCAGCTCGGCGAGGCCCGCGGCGACGGCGCTCGCCGGGAGCATCGCCTCGAGTGCACCCCTGTGGAACACCGGCCCCATGACCGCGGCGCGCAGGACCGTGGCGTGCGCGTCGCTCCCGAGCGCGTCGATGCGCCCTTGCACCATGGAGAGCACGCCTTCGCTGCGACCGACCTCCCCTCCCTGGGCCGCCTCGCGAACGAGCTCTTCGAGGTAGAACGCGTTGCCTTCGGAGAGCTCCTCGATCCGTTCGCGGATGACGGCGTCGACCTCGGGGAGCACCGCCTCGAGCAGGGTGCGGATCGCGGCCCTCGACAGCGGTGGCAAGCGGAGCTCCGTCTTGGCGCGCTTCTCGAACAGGCCCGGAAACGCGCCCTGGGTCTCGGGTCGCCCGATCCCGAGGACGAGGAGCGCGGCCTCGGTCTCGCCGAGCACTCGATCGAGGAGGCGCAGCGAGGCGTGGTCGCTCCATTGCAGGTCCTCGAGCACGAGCGCGAGCGGGGTCGTCGCGAAGCCCGCGAGCAAGCGCAGGAACGTCTGCTCGAGGAGCTCCCGCGCGAGGCGGGGTTCGAGGCGCGCCGCCGCGAGCGCGTCGCTCGGTCGAGGGATGGTGAGGCCGAGGAGCTCGTGCACACCCTCGGCGGTCGACAGCGGCGCCTCTACCCGACGGCTGTCCAGGTAGCGCGCGAGGGCCTCGACACCTCCGCCGAGGGCGGGCTCCAGCAAGCTCCGCGCGACGCGACGCGCGAGGCCCATGGCGAGTCGTCCGCCGACGGGGTCGGCGCGCACGACGTGTCGTTCGAACGCCGCGAGCGTCGCCACGAGCTCGAAACGCACGCGTGACTTGCCGATGCCTGGTTCGCCCAGCAACAGCACCACCCGTGGGGACCGCTCGTCGACGCAGTCATCCGCGATGCCCTGGAGCAACGCGAGCTCCCGGCGTCGGCCCACGAACGGCGTCACGCGCCCGAGCACGCGCGGGCTGTCGTCGAGCGCTCGTTCGCCGCGCACGCGCGGACCCCGCGTGTCTCGCTCGATCACGAACCGCCGTCGTACGAGCGACTCGGTGGGTGCGTCCACGAGCACCTCACCCTCGGCGGCGACGGCGGCGAGCCGGTCCGCCCGCACGAGCAGATCGGAGAGGGCGGCGAGCCGCGCATCGCCGAGCCCGGTGCACACGGCCGCGCGACTGCCCCGTCGCCACGCGACGATGGCGAGCGCCGAGCTCACCGCGCGCTCGGCGAGATCGGTCGCCACCTGTGCACCGGTCACGACGTAGAGGTCGCGCCCTTCGGCGGACCGTACCCGGCGCGCCGAGAAGTCCCGCTCGAGCGCCGCGAGCGCGCTGGCCTCCTCGGGGGCGACCGTGTCGTCGAATCGGTCGTGGCTGTCGACGATGACGCTGAGCAACCGGGGGACGGCAGTGGCAGAGGTGTCGGCGACGCCTCCGTGGGAAGGGGGCGCCAGATCGTCGACCACCAGCTGCGCGAGCGCCTCGGCGAACCGGGCCGCGTCGCCGGGGCGGCGCGCAGGGTCCTTGGCCAGCACGCTCGCGAGCAGCTCGTCGAGCGCCACGGGCGCACCGCTCCGCCGGGTCGAGAGCAGCGGCGCCTCCTCGAACAGGAGGCGGACGAGCGTGGCGACCGGGTCGTCCGCCGCGAAGGGCGCGGAGCCTGCGATGAGGTAGTGGAGCAAGCAGCCGAGGGCGAAGACGTCGGTCGCCGGGCTCACGCGCTCGCCGCGGGCCTGCTCGGGCGCCATGAACTGCGGCGTGCCGACGAGCGCGTCGACCGCGGTGAGGGACTCGGAGAGCGCCTCGTCGCGCGCCACGCCGAAGTCGAGGAGGATGGGATCGAGCACGTCTCCCCTCCGCAAGAACACGTTGCTCGGCTTGACGTCACGGTGGACGATCCCGAGCGCGTGGACGTGCGCGAGGCCCTCGGCGACGCGCGCCACGAGGGTGAGGGCGTCGCGGAGCCCGAGCGGCGCCCGCGTGGCCCGGGTGCGGAGATCCTCGCCGTCGAGCCACGCCATGACGAGGTAGTCGAGGTCGCCGAAGCGACCCTCACCCAGGTACTCGACGACGCGGGCGTGGCGCACGCGCGCGAGGATCACGGCCTCGCGGCGGAAGCGCGCCCGCAGCACGTCGTGGTCGAACCGGACCGTCTTGATGGCCACGATCCTGCCGTCGCGTTGATCCACGGCGCGGGCCACCTCGCCCATGCCGCCGCGCGCCACGAGCTGCTCGATGCGAAAGCGACCCTCGATGACGTCGCCCGGGCGCATCGAAGAGCATTCTAGCCGAGCCTCGGCGCAAGCGGTTCCGGCCCGTTCACCCCCCCCCCCCCCCCCCCCCCCCCCCCCCCCCCCCCCCGGCCCCCCCCCCCCCCCCCCCCCCCCCCCCCCCCCCCCCCCCCCCCCCCCCCCCCCCGTCCGGAGGTCGCTGGCTCGACCGTCCAGCGCAGCGCGCAGCAGCGCCTTCTCCCCCTTCTTGTCGAGCGCACGGCCCTCGACGTGGACCACGCGCAACGCCCCCGTCGGCAGGCCGCCGAGGTCCTCCACCACCTGCGCGAGTCGCGGCTCCACGCGCCCGTTCGGGTGCAGGGTCAGCAGCAGATCGAAGCCGCCGTCGACGCGCGTGAACGTGAACGTCGTGTCGTCCCACCGCACGACGAAGACCGGGACGGGCACCTTCGCGGCTACCTCCGTCAGCCACACCGCCACCGGGATGCTGCGGCGCGCGAACGCGAGGACCTGCAGCCCGGCGATCGCCGTCGAGCCGAGCAATGGCGAGAACGCTTCGATCGTCTTCGCGCGGCATCGGACGTCGAGGACGGTGAGCGCCGGGAAGAACGGGCGGTGCAGTCCCGTCTTCGGGGGCTCGTCCTCGAGCGTCAGCCTCTCGAGCCACGCCGGCTGCATCTGCACGAGCACCCCGAGGTGCTGGCCCCGGATCGACACCGCGCGCAGCGACGCTTGTCCGAGGCGCCCGAGGAGCGCGGTCGGTATCCCGCGCTGGTAGATCGAGGTCGTGTCGACGCGGGTGACCGTGCGCCAGGCCGGCTGGTCGAGGCTCGCGACGAGGTTCGCGTGGTCGTACTCGGGGTCGATGCACACGCCGTCGAGGAACCCCCGATCGAACGTGCGGCCCCACCGGATCTGCCCGAGGCCCTCGGCCCACGCGTCGTAGTGATCCGCCTCGAGGCGCCGACGCCGGGTTCGCTCGTCCTCGGTGAGTGCACGGGTCTGCGCGAGCTCGCACAGCACCACGTGCTCGCCGCGCGGGTCACCCGCCTCGAGCCACGCGTCGCGCAGCACCGCGCGCAGGGCCTCGTCGCGCGGCGCCGCCAGCACCTGGGCGACGAGCGCGGTGAAGTCAGCGCTCGCGGGCGCGAGGCGCGCGCGCAGCCGCTTGGCCACGGCGGCCCCCTCGGGGTGTCTCGGCGCGGGCTTGAACTTCGCGAGGAGCCGCTTCCTCCGGCCGGCGAACAGCTCGGCGAGCGGCTCCTCCGCGAGGCCACCGTCGGCGCGCGTGATCCAGCGATTGCCGGGGAACGATGCGGCGAGGTCGACGGCTTCGAGCAGAGCGGGGGTGCGCGGGTCGGCGTTGTAGGTGAGCAGCGAGAACACGGCGTCCCACGACTCGCGGTTCGAGGCCGAGAACGGCGGATGGCGCACCGCCTTGACCAGGGCCTCGGTGAGGCGCGGGTCTGGCGCGAGGGCCCGCAGCGCGCCGACGAGCCGCGTCGCGACGATCGGCACGGTGCCGCGCATCACGAGCGCGTGGTGGGTGAGGGCGGGCAGATCGGCTGGGTCGCGGTGGGCGAGGCGCGCGTCGAACGCCGCGTCTTGCTGGACGAGCGTCTTGCCCTCGAGCGGGGCCGCCTCCACGCGGCGCGCGACCGCCTCGATCGTGAGGGCGAGGTCGTCCTCGGGGGCGAGGGCCCACAGCGCGACGAGCGCGCGCAGCAACCGGCGGTCGTCGTCTTCTGCGAGGGCCGCGTCACACGCCGCGACGCGCTCCTCGAACGAGGCTGGCGGCGCGGACTCCCCGGGGGCTTCGGCCGGCGCGACCTCTTCGCCGCGCAGCGCGGCCCGCAGCGACTCGAGCTCGGGGACCGGTACGGGCGAGGCGTCGAGGGCCTCGGCGAAGCCGGTGAGCTGCTTCTGTGCGGCGCACGGCAGGTGGTGGAACTCCTGCCCGATCTCGATCGCAGCCACCAGCCGGTCGGTCGCGAAGCGCAGCGACCCCTTGGCGATCGGGCGACGACAGGTGCGGCACGTGGCGCGGCCCGAGGGGGCGATCTCGATGGGCATGACGGCGCGCAGAAGATACCTGCGGCTGCGGCCGAGGGAATGGTCCGTCGAGTCGACCCGGTCGGGGCTACGGCTTCCGCTCGAGCAGCCGCCGTACGATGGCGCTGTAGGTGCAGGCGAGGATGCGGTCGCGCTCCACCGCGGTCGCTCCACCGCGCCGCGGACACCGAGGGAGGCACGCTCGGCGCGGGCTCCTCGTCGGACCGTGAACGTCGGTCGGCGGGCTCAGCGCCGGCGGCGGCGGCCTGCGAGGGCGAGGGCGAGCGCGAACCCGGCGAGCGCGCTCGGGCCGCGGGCCCCGTGCGAGCAGCCACCATCGGCGCCGGCGTCGCCGCCGATGGGCACGCACTTGCTGCTCGGATCGCAGGCGCTGCCCGGCGCACACTCGGCGCTCGTGGAGCACAGCGTCCCGCACGTGCCGTCGCCGCGGCAGCGGTACGGCGCGCAGGGGTGCTCGACGCCGTCCACGATCGACACGAGGCCGTCGGTGGAACACTTGGCCGCGTTGGGCACGCACGCGCCCGAGCGACACACGTTGCCGGCCGCGCACTCGGTGTCGGTGGCGCAGCTCGTGCGACAGCCCTTCTCGCCGCAGGCGTAGGGCGCGCACGAGCGGGGCTCCGCGGCGCGGCAGGCGCCGATTCCGTCGCAGTACGACGCGGCCGTGGCCGTGCCGGTCGTGCAGCTCGAAGGCGCGCACTCCGTGGTGGCAGCGGCGAACGCGGTGCACTTGGTGGTGTCGACGGCGCCGTCGCAGGACATCGCCGTGCAGACGTCGCCCGCACCATCGGCGCACTTTGGGCGATCGCCGCGCGGCCCGCCCTTCACCGGGAAACACGTGCCCACCTTGCCGACGACGTCGCACGCCTCGCACTGGCCGTCGCACGCGGCGCCACAGCACACCCCGTCGACGCAGTACCCGCTGCCGCACTCCACGGCGCTCTTGCACGACGTGCCGACCGAGCGGCTACAGACGCCCTTCTTCCCGGGGTTCGCGCACGAGCTGCCCGCGTCGCAGGCCGCGACGCCGCAGCACACGCCGTCGGTGCACGCGCCCGTCGAGCACTCGGTCGAAGACTTGCACTCGCGGCCGAGGTCGGCGGCCGGGACGCACGCCGAGGCCGCGCAGTAGAAGCCCGCGGCGCAGTCGTCTTTCGTGGTGCACTTCGACTTGCAGCTCGCCGCGTCGCACGTGTAGGCGCCGCACGACTTCGCGACGTCGAGGCACTTGCCTCCGCCGTCGCAGAAGCTCGCGTGGGTCTCGATCCCGGTGGCGCAGGCGTTGGCGCTGCACGGGGTGGTCGGCTTCGGGTAGTTGCACTTGGCGCCGTCCACGCCGTCGCAGGCCTGTCCGCAGGTGCCGCCGACGCCGACCCCAGAGCACGCGGGGCGGCCGACGGGGACGCCCGTCACCGCCTTGCACGCGCCCACCGAGCCCGTCGCGTTGCACGTCTCGCACTGACCCTTGCACGCGACGTTGCAGCACACGCCGTCGGTGCAGGCGCCGCTCGTGCAGTCGTCGTCCTTGCCGCACGCGACGCCGTTCGCCTTGCGGGGGACGCACGCGCCCGCCGTGCACGTGTAGCCCTTGCTGCAGTCGGTGGGCAGGGTGCAGGTCGTGACGCACGCGCCCGCGCTGCAGAGGCCGTACGCGCCACAGCTCCGCGACGCGTGCGGAGCGCCGCTCGGGACGTCGACGCACGTGCCGAGAGAGCCCGCGACGTCGCACGCCTGACACGGCTTTCCGTTGCAAGCGCTGTTGCAGCACACGCCGTCGACGCAGAGGCCCGACGCGCAGTCGATCGCGAGGGTGCACGCCTGGCCGTTCGGCATCGTCTGGAACACCTCGGCCGACGAGGTGGGGCCGCCGAGGGAGAAGCCGCCCGCGACGAGGACGCTGCTGCCCGTCGCGCCGAGGGGAGCCGTCCCGTGATCGAAGCGGAGTGCTCCCATCGAGGTGACCGGGGCCGACGACGAGGACATGCCCGGGGTGAGGAGCTCGGCGGCCGAGATGCCGTCGTAGCCCCCCGTGACGAGCCAGCGCCCGTCGGCCATCGGCGCTGCGCCGAAGCCCGTGTTGCGGGTGACGACGAGCGTGCCGGAGGGCGACCACGTCTTGGCGGCGACGTCGAAGACCTCGACGATGGCGTTGTCGCCCCCGGCGCAGAGCACGTTGCCCGAAGGGAGTGGGATCATCACGGGCTTGCGGTGCGTCGCGTTCATCGAGCCAGTGGTCGTCCACTTGTTGGTCGCGATGTCCCACAGCTCCGCCGCCGAGCCGCTGCCCGCGGCGACGAGCACCTTGCCGGCGGACGGCAGGACGATCGCGCCGGGGTGGTCGTGGATGAACGTGGTCGTGCTGGTCGTGGTCCAGGTCCGGGTGGTCGGATCGAAGGCGAGCATGTGATCGGTGCCGCCCACGTTGCCCGCGAGGTACACGGCCCCGCTCGTCGGGTGCAGGATCGCGCGTTGCTGTGCCCGCGGAGACGGGAGGTCGCCGGCCGCGGTCCAGGCCCCGGTGGCCGGGTCGAAGGTCTCGCTCTTGGCCTCGCCGCCGTAGCCGCCCGCGACGAGCACGAGGCCGCTCTTGAGCCGCGTCGCCGAGCCGAACCAGCGAGCGAGCTTCATGGATCCCGTGCTGGTCCACAGGCCCGTGGCGGGGTCGAAGATCTCCGCGGTGGAGAACGTGAAGGTTCCATCGGTGCCGCCGGCGACGAGCACGCGACCGTCGGCCAGCGTGGCCACGTGAGGCGCCCGGCGCTTGGCGCTCATCGGCGCCACGGTCTTCCACGCCGGATCGACCGTGACGGGGAAGCTGAGCCCCGGAGGGAGCGAGAGCGAGAGCGCGTCCCCCTCGAGCTGCGGCGTGAGCGCGACGCGCGCGCCGTGAGCGTCCACCGCGAACGCGGCCTCGGTCTCGAGGCGCACGTGCCCGTCGGCGGAGAACGCGCGCACGAGCCCCTCCTCGATCTTCACGGAGGCCACGCCCGGCCCGCGCCGCACGAGCCAGCGCGAGGGACCGGCCGCAGGGTCGTGCACGCGACGGAGCTCCTCGTAGCGGTGCGCCTCGAGTACGTGAACCACGTCGACCTGGGCGGCGGCGCGGGCGAACACCACGGCGCCGCTCGTCACGGACGGGGCGCGGGGCCCGACGCCGACCGGTGCGAGCTCGATCCAGAAGTCGGGGTCGCCCGCGTGCGCGATGCGGGTAGGCGCCTCCGCCGTCGTGGGGACGGTCACTCGGAGAGCGTTCTCGCCCGCGGGGCGGAAGCCGCCGATCCCGGCCGTCGGCACGTTGCGGAACCCGGCCCCGGTGCGCTCGAGCGAAGCGGCGGAGAGGTGCGCGCGCACCTCGGGGATCGCCGCGACCGCGGAGACGATCTCCCGGGCCGTGTCGGGGGCGGGGTCGACCTTCGGCGGTTCGGCGCGGCAGCCGGCGAGGAGGGAAGGCGCGAGGAGGCAGGGGGCGAGGCGGCGAAGCATCGCGGCCCCCTCCGCAAGGGTCGGACCAGCCTGGACGAAGCGGTGCAGGCTAGAAAGCCGGGACGATCACGCGCAAGGCGGCGTTGCGCAACATGAGGTGCAACGCGACGGGCGTTGCAGTGGACGATCAATCCGTCGGCTCGATGCGGAGCCGGCGCATCCACCGCTGCAGCTGCTGGCGGTGCTTGCCGAGCGCGACGGCCGCCTGGGTCACGTTGCCCTGGTGGGCCCGGAGCGCCGCGAGCACGCGTTGGCGCAGCTCCTCGTCCTCTTCATCGTCGGGCAAGGGTGGCGGCTCCGACGTGGCGGTGGGTGCGACTGCGTTCGGGAGGTCGGCCAGCTCGATGGGCCTCCCCTCGGCGAGGACCGCCGCGGCCTCGATCGCCTTGACCAGTCCCCTCACGTTGAGCGGCCAGTCGTGCGCGACGAGGGCCCGGCCCGCGGTCACGGTGCACGACCGCCGACCACGCCCTTCGAGCGCGTGTGCGACGAGCGCGCCCAGATCCTCGCGCCGATCGCGGAGCGGCGGGAGCACGCCGACCCAGCCCGCGAGGCGGGCGTAGAGGTCGGCGCGGAAGCGCTGTTCGCCAACGAGGCGCTCGAGATCGCGGTGCGTCGCGGCGACCACCCGCACGTCGACCCGCACCGGCTGCACCGAGCCCACCGGGACGACCTCGCGCGCGTCGAGCACGCGCAGGAGGCGGGTCTGCGCCGAGGGGGGCAGCTCGCCGATCTCGTCGAGGAACAGCGTGCCCTGGTGGGCGGCCTCGACGTAGCCCCGACGATCCCCGGTGGCCCCCGTGAAGGCGCCGCGCCGGTGCCCGAAGAGCTCGCTCTCGACCAGCCCCTCGACCAGCGCTCCGCAGTTGACCGCGACGAACGGCCCCGACCGGCCCGACAGCTGGTGCACGTGTCGCGCGAGGACCTCCTTGCCCGTGCCCGTCTCGCCGACGAGGAGCAGCGAGACCTCGGTGGGCGCGAGCCGACGGAGACGCTCGGCGAGCGAGGCGAAGGCCGGCGAGGCGCTGCGCGTCGGACCGAGCTCGGTGGTCAGGGGACCACGACGGGGCCCGTGGCGGAGCACGAGCACGGTGTGCCCCACCTCGAGCGCCCCGCCCTCGTCGAGGATCGTGGGGCCGACGAGCGGCCGGCCGCCGATCGCGGTGCCGTTGCGGCTGCCGAGGTCCTCGACCACGAGGCGGTCCCCCACGCGGATGCGCGCGTGACGACGCGAGGCGTAGGGATCGTCGAGGGCGATCTCGAGCGAGCGACCGCGACGCACGACGTCGGGCCCACCACCGCCGACGATCACCTCGTCGACCTCGTCGAGCTCGACGACGAGCGAGGGCGGCGCGTCGAGCCGGTCGTAGCAGAGGACCGCGACGAGCCGCGGCGAGAGCGCCTTGCGGCGGAGCGCTTGCTCGTCCGCCGGCGACTCCAGGGTCTCGATCGGCTTCTGCGCCACGGTCTCAGTCTAGCGTCTCGCGCGCGCCTGGCCTCGATCTGCGATACTGCCCCCGTGGAGGCGGGGTCGGTCGTCGGCGGTAGGTTCGCGATCGAGCGCCACGTCCACACGGGCGGGATGGGGCGGGTCTTCGTCGCGGTCGATCGAGGGCAGGGGGGGCGCGTCGCGCTGAAGGTCCCCCGCGCCGAGGGCGAACCGATCGCTTCTCGCCGGCTCGCGCGCGAGGCCGCGATCCTGGGCGAGCTCGGTGAGCAGCCCGGGCTCGCCGCCCACGTCGAGCACGGCGTCGAGGATGGCGTTCCATGGCTCGCGACGCGATGGATCGACGGCCCGACCCTAGCGACCCGGATCGCCCGTGAGGGTCCGCTCGACGTGTCCGAGGCGCTCGCGATGCTGGCGACCCTCGTCGGGGCGGTCGCCGAGCTACACGCGCACGGCGCCGTGCACCGGGATCTGTCACCGTCCAACGTCCTCCTGCGCGACGACGACCCAAGGGACCCGGTCCTCGTCGACTTCGGGGCGGCCCGCGACGACAGCGCCGGCGAGACCGCCGCGGGGTCCTTCGTGGGCACCCCTGGCTTCCTCGCGCCGGAGCAGGCGCGGGGCAGCAGTGACGTCGACGCGCGGGTCGACGTGTGGGGGCTCGGCGCGCTCCTGCACTTCGCGCTGACCGCCGAGGTGCCGTTGCCGGGGCGCACGACGACGACGCTCCTCGCCCGCGTGCTCTTCGAGGATCCGCCGTGGCTGTGCGATCTGCGCCCCGGGATCCCGTCGAGCGTCGCCGCGTTCGCCCAGCGCCTCCTCGCGCGCGACCGCGCCGAGAGACCCCGCGACGCCGCGGCGGTGCTCCGCGCGCTGCCGCGCCTCGAGGGAGATCTCGAGGCGATCGCGCCGGCGAGGGAGCAGGTGGCTGGCACGTTGCTCGTGGTGCGAGGCGCAGACGTCGACGCAACGGTGGCCGACGCCCTGCGCACGCTGCCGGGGTGGGCGCAGCTCCCCGATCGCACGCTGGTGGCCTTTTGCCGCGGCGAGGCGCACGCCGCCGAGGCCGCGCAGGCGCTGCGGCGCGCGCGGCCAGACGTCCGCGTCGCGCTCGCGACCGGGGACACCTTCGGGGAGGCGGCCGATCGCCTGGACACCCTCGAAGGCGCGCCGACCTCTCTGCACCCGGACGACCCTGACGTGACCCCCGGCGCCGTGCTCGCCGACCGCTACACGCTCGAGCGCCCCCTCGGCGCCGGCGGCATGGGCGAGGTGTGGAGCGCTCGCCACCGTACGCTCGGCTCGCCGGTCGCGATCAAGCTGTTGCACGGCTCCCTGGTCGAGCACCCCGAGCTGCGGCGCCGCTTCCTCGACGAGGCGCGCATCACCGCGCGGCTCGACAGCGCAAACGCCGTGCGCGTGTTCGATTTCGGCGTGACGGCGCGAGGGCGGCCCTTCCTCGCCATGGAGCGGATCGACGGCGAGGCGCTCTCGGACCGCATCGCGCGCGAGGGGCGCCTGACACCGATCCGCGCGGTCGAGTTCCTGGGGCAGGCGGCGCGCGCGATCGATCGCGCCCACGCGCTCGGCATCGTGCACCGCGACCTCAAGCCCGCGAACGTGCTCGTGACGCGCGACGAGGATGGTCGCGAGGTCGCGAAGCTGGTCGACTTCGGCATCGCCAAGCTCGCGGGCGGGCTCGCCGCCGAGTCGCCGTCGAGCGAGCGCCACGGGCCCCTCGATCGCACGCGCGCCGGGCTCGGTACTCCAGCGTACATGTCGCCGGAGCAGGTGCGGGGAGACCCCTCCGTCGGGCCGGCGACCGACCGGTTCGCGCTCGGCGTCGTGGCGTTCCACTGCCTGACCGGCCGGCTGCCCTGGAGCGCGCGCGACGTGCCGGGGACCTTCGCCGAGATCCTCGAGGGCCGGCTCCCGACCACCGCGGGGGAACTCCCCCCAGCGTTCGATGCGTGGTTCGCGCGGGCCTGCGCGACCGACCCGGACGAGCGCTTCGCGTCGGCGCGCGAGAGCGTCGAGGGGCTCGCGGTGGCGCTCGGTCTCGCCCCACGATCGTCTCGCGCGCGCTGGATCGGCCTCGCGGTCGCGATCGGCGTGGGGGTGACGGTGATCGGGCTGCGCCTCCGGCGCCCGGACGTCGCGCCGATCCCCGCCGTCGCCGCGAGCGTGTCGGCCGATCGCGTCGAGAGTCCGCGGCCCTCCGTCGTCGTGGTGCCCGTGTCGGTCGCTCCGCCAGCCTCGATCGTCGTCGCTCCACCTTCCGTCGTCGTCGCGAAGGGACCGAAAATGGTGGTGTCGGTGGCCGCAGCTCCGTCGTCCCTGGCCGTGCCCTCGGCAGCGCCCTCGTCGTCCATCGCCGCGACGCCACCGGCGAGCGCCTCGGCGAGCGGGGTGGGCTGGCTCGAGTCGAGGCAGTAAGCTGGCGCTCCGATGAGGGGGAGGTGGATCTCGGGGATGGCGCTCACGGCGCTGCTCGCGACCCACGCGCACGCCGAGACCGACCCGGCCGGGGCCCAGGTCCTGTTCGACGAGGGGCAGAAGCTCGTGGCCAGCGGCGACTACCCGAGCGCGTGCCCGAAGTTCGCCGCGAGTCACCGCCTCGAGCCGGCGATCGGCACGCTGATCAACCTCGCCGATTGCTACGAGCACGTCGGCAAGCTGGCGAGCGCGTGGGCCCGCTACCTCGACGCCGCCACGATGGCGGAGCGCGCGGGGCAGCCCGCGCGGGCCAAGAAGGCGCGCGAGCACGCGAAGGCGCTGGAGCCGCGCCTCTCCAGGCTGATCATCGTGGTCGAGGGCGTGGGCTACGCCGAGGTCCGCCGAGACGAGTTCGTGATCGAGCCCGCGGGCTACGGGCTCGCGGTGCCGGTCGATCCCGGGCGCCACGTCGTGCGCGCGACGGGGCCGGGGGTCGCGCCGTTCGAGGCCGCGGTCGACGTGGAGGGCGAGGGCAACGTGGTGCGCGTCGTGGTGAAGCCGAGTACCGCGGTCGCGCCCGTCGACCTGCCTCACACGGGTCGATCGCAGCGCCTCGTCGCGGTGGTGGTGGGCAGCCTCGGCCTCGTCTCCCTCGGGGTCGCCGCGGGCTTCGGGCTCCGCGCGCGCAGCCGGTGGGGCGAGGCGCAGGGCGACTGCGAGGGGACGGTGTGCGGGCCGCGCGGCGTCGCGCTCGCCGCCGAGGCGAACCGCGCGGCCGGGCTCGCCGACATCGGGCTCGTCGTCGGTGGAGTCGCGGTCGTCGCGGGGGTCGTGCTGTTCTTCACCGCTCCGCGCGCGGCGCCGCCCGCGTCCGCGCGCCTGTACCCGCTCGTCGGTCGCGACACGGTCGGGGTCGGCCTGGTGGGAGCCTTCTAGTGGCAGAGCACTTGCAGCGGAGAGCGCCGATGGCGTGGCGAAAGGCGCTCGGCCTGTGGCTCCTCGGGGTGCTTCTCGGGTGCGGCCGCGTGCTCGGTGTGGAGGCGGTGACGCTGCGCGACGGCGACCCGAACAGCGACGTAGGCTTGGAAATCAAGCCGCCGATCGACACCGGCCCCGCCAGCGACGACGGGCCCCTCGACGTCGCGGACGCCCTCGAGGCCTGCGAGCCAGGGGAGCCGATCGGGGTGGTGGGTGCAACGTACGGCGCAACGGTCCTCGCCGATGCACCCTCGGGTACTGGCCGCTCGACGAGGCGCCCGGCGCCGACGAGGGCGCCGACCTCTCCGGGCACGGGCACCCCGCGCTCGCGCTCGGCACGATCTACTTCGGAGAGGTGGGGGCCCTGGCGCGCGCAGCGAACGGCGCAGCTCGCACGGACGGGTTCAGCTACCTCTCGGTCGGCAAGTCGTTCGACGTGGGACCCTACCGGTCGTTCACCGTCGAGGCGTGGGTGAAGCCGAGTCAGCTCGACGCGCAGTTCCGCTTCGTGTGGGGCAACGAGAAGCTCGAGCCCGCGTCGAAGCGACAAGGCATCGAGCTCTACCTGCGCTCGACGGAGACGAACTTCATCCGCACCCACGACGGCGCGCCCGCGGGCAATGCCAGCAGCGGCCCGCTCGTCGTCGGCGTCTTCCACCACCTCGTCGTTCGCTACGACGGCGTGCGTCGCGTCTCGAGCCTGCTCGTCGACGGCAAGCTCGCGAGCGAGAACGCCGACTTCGGGCCGAGCGACGTGACCTCCAGCGCGCCCTTCACGTTCGGCGCCGACGGCGCGCTCGGGGGCTCACCGTTCGAGGGCACGCTCGACGAGCTCGCGATCTACGACCACGTGCTTCCGTGCGCCCGCGTCCGCGCGCACCTCGCGGCCGCGAAGCTGCCCTGAACGACGTCGCACCCCCGCCAGTCGCGATCCGACGTGATCGTTCTTCGTGAAGTTTTCTGTGACCCGATCCGCAGCGCGAGGTGCACCAGCATCTTCATGAAGCGCACGTCCTCTCTGGTCGCGGTCGTCACGCTCGGCATGCTCGTCGGATGTGGGGGCAGCCCCGACCCCGAGAGCGGCGTGCTCGACGACACGGGCGATCCGGGCGGAGAGACCGGCGGCGGCTTCGAGCTCGACGGCGGCGACGGCGGCCTCGGTCTCGACGGGGGCGTGGCCTTCGACGACCTGGTCATCGAGCCCAGCAACGCGGTCGTCACCATCGACACCTCCACCACGCCGCCGACCGCCGCGACCCTCGCGTACAAGGGCACGATCAACAGTGGAGGCACGCTGAAGGACGTGACGTCCGGCCTCTCGCTGACCCTCGACGACACCGGCGTCGGCGCGTTCACCGAGACCACGTTCAACTCGGTCACGTCCTTGCCCGGGGGCAAGCTCGGCATCACGACGGTGGTCCGCGGCAGCGCCGAGGGCAAGACGGGCTACGCGAACCTCACGGTCATCCAGCTCCGCAAGAAGGGCGAGAAGAAGGACTTCTTCTTCACGGTGCCGTACCTCGGCAAGCCGAGCCCCGACCGCGACGTGCTCACCTTCGGCACCAACATCAAGCAGGTCGACGTCGCGTTCAACATGGACACGACCGGGTCCATGGGCGGCGCCGTCACCAACCTGCGCACCAACCTGTCGACCACCGTGATACCGGCGCTGTCCAAGGCGATCCCGAGCGTCGGCGTCGCGATCGTCGACCACAAGGACTACCCCGTGTGCAGCCACGGCGGGGCCGGCTACGGCACCTTCCCTGGCGATTTCCCGGCCAAGGTGCACCAGATCGTCACCACCGACATCGCGAAGGCGCAGGCCGCCACGACCAAATACGTGGCGAGCGGCGGCGCGGACGGTCCCGAGTCCCAGATCCCCTCGATGTGGCACATCCTCACCGGCGGCGCGCTGAACTGGACGGGTGGCACGGTGGCCGCGCACACGCCCGCGCCCGGCACGTTCGGCGGCGTGGACTTCCGGCCGGGCTCGCTGCCCGTCGTGGTGTTGATGACCGACGTGTCGTGGCACGACGCCAAGCGCGACCCGTACTGCGCGAGCGTGACCAAGCCGCCGTCGCTCGAGGACACCAAGAAGGCCTTCGCCGACCGCAACGCGCGCTTCGTCGATCTCATGGCCGTGTGGTCCTACCCCGGGTACACGCCGCCGCCGCCGGACGAAGCGCAGGCCAACGAGCTCTCGGACGCGACCAAGAGCAACCTCCCCGTCGTCGCCTTCGGCGCGTGCAAGAGCGGGTCGGGCTGCTGCACGGGCGTCGACGGCGCCGGCCGCGCGGCCACGGGTCCGGGCGGGACCTGCCGGCTCAACTTCCTCTACAAGTCCGACGGCACGGGGCTCACCGACTCGGTCGTGAAGGCGATCCAGGCGATCAGCGTCGGCAGCCAGTTCGACGTGACGGCGGTCCCGAGCAACGACCCGACGAACGCTCCCGGCGAGGACGGCAAGCCCGTGGACGCGCTCCAGTTCATGAAGGCCCTCCGCGCGATGGACGAGGGCGACGCCGCCGCGAAGTGCCCGGCGCACGCGGCCAAGGACACGGACGGCGACGGCATCAAGGACACGTTCACCGCGGTGACGGTCGGCACGCTGGTGTGCTTCGAGGTGCTCCCGAAGACCAACACCACGGTGAAGCCGAAGTCGATCGCGCAGTTCTTCAACGCCTTCATCGACGTGCTCGGCATGCCGGGCGGCGTGAAGCTCGACCGGCGCACCGTGCTGTTCCTGGTCCCGCCGACCGATCCGATCCCGAAGTGAGGCGTCGCTCCGATTCAGGGGCAGCCAGCCATCATGCCGTACACCCCGGGAGCGGCCGTCGCAGGGCCGATCCAGAAGAGTCCATACCGACCGGGTGCCAGAACGAGAGCAGTCATGAAGAACGACGCGCCTGGGCTCCCGGTCTCGGCGCCAGGGTAGCCGCCGCCCGTGGTGAGCAGGGTGTTGTCCCAGACGCCATCGACCTTCGTCGCGAAGGACATCTCGTAGGCTCCCACGGGCGCGGATGGATACGGGTGGAAGCGCAGCAGCAGGACCCCATCGCCGTCGTGCGCGCCTGCGTACACTCTGCTGCTCGGGTGGTCGACCAGCGCCTTCGCCGCACCCACCACGCCGCTCGTGGAGACGAACGTCGTCATCAGCGACGGAAAGCTCGCCTCCTTCCACAGCACACGGAAGCCTCCAGGCGCCGCGAACAGCTGTTCCCCGGTCGCTGGGCCATCGGGCGTCGAGACGCGGACCACGCCGATAGAGGCGCCGGTCGCGCCGTCGAGCAGCGTGAGGCGCACCTTGCTCGTCGAGTCTCCGTGGAGCACGGCGACCGTGGTGCCGGAGAGGACGGCCTGCAGTCGCTGACCATCGATGGCGCCGGCGTCGGCCGTCGGCAGTGTCGAGGTGACGCCGAGGACACCGTCGGTGCCGAGGAAGGCGTACTTCGCGACGGGAGGGCCGACAGGCTGTTGTGCCCACACCACCAACCACCGTGTGCCCGTCCAGACCGCACTGCCACCAGCAACAGCGGGGGAATAGGCACCGACTGTGGTGAGCGTCACCTTCGGTATCTTGATGGTGAGATCGGCCTCGATCTGCGTGGCGCGCCGCTCGGCCCCGAACTCGTGCACCAGCAGCGCTCGTCCGCTGCCACCCGCCAGCGCCAGCAACCGCCCGCTGTTGTCGACGGCCCCGGTGAAGATCGTCTTGGAGCCCGTAGAGACGCCCTTGTCGTCGAACACCTCGCCCCGATCCGGTACGCGTACGAGTAGCTCGGGGCCGAATCGGTCAGGACCCAGGCCTTGCCGTCGACCGCGGCGATGGCGCCCGAGTTGGTCGACCCGATGGGGACCACCGAGGTGAGCAGCTTGCTGCGGGGCACGCGGGCGCCCTCGTCGACGAGGCCGTTGCAGTTGTCGTCCTTGCCGTTGCACAGCTCCGGCGCGCCGACGAAGACGCTCTTGTCCTTGTCGTCGCAGTCGTCGCCCCCACAGACCAGCGAGAGACGTCCGTCGCCGTCGGCGTCGAGCTCGGCGGTCGGCGTGTGGGTGCACTTCTTCGTGGCTTCGTCGCAGGTGTCGACGATGCAGGCGACGTGGCTCGCGCAAGGACCCTCTGGCGCGCTCGCGCACGCGCCCCCGACGCACTTCTCGACGCCGTTGCAGAAGTTGCCGTCGTCGCAGTCGAAGTCCTTGGCGCAGCCTGCTCCGGCGTCGGTGCCACCGTCAGTGTCGCTCCCGTCCACGGTGCCGTCGCTGGCGCCATCCAGGCTTCCATCGGTCGCGCTGTCGGCCGTTCCGTCGACCCCGGCGTCGACTCCTCCGGGCGCCCGGCAGGTGTGATCCTCGAGGCGGCAGACCATGCCGCCGCGGCAGTCGCGATCGCCGAGGCATTCGAGGGCGCAGCGCGCGCCCAGGCACACGAGGGGTGCCAGGCAGTCGCTGTTGCGGGCGCAGGTCGCGCCGACGGCACCGGAGTCAGGAACGGAGGTCTCGGGCGCGAGGGCGCGGTCGAGGCAGGTGCCCTGCCGGCAGGCCTGTGACTCGAGGCAGTCGCGGTCGTCGACGCACTCGGCCTCGCACCGGCCTCGGGCGCTGCAGGCCAGGCCATCGGGGCAGTCGCTGTGGAGGCTGCACTTGCCCTCGCTGTCCAGCATGCACACGCCAGCGCGTGGCGCGACCACGCCGGTGCAGTACTGGCCGCTGGGGCAGTCGCGGTCGCCAGCGCACTGGCGACGGCATTTCGCGAACACGCAGGCGAGCGGATCGGGGCAGTCGGTGGCAACGAAGCAGGCGTCGCCCTCGGCGCGGACGGCCGCGTCCGACGAGCAGCCGCCCGTGAGGGCGAGGGCCGCGAGGAGCCACCTCTTCAGGGGCACGCGAGCCTCCGTCCCACGACCGTACGGGTGGTCGCGTCCCAGCGCAGCGCGGTGTACTTGCCACCCGGGAAGGCGGCGAGGAAGGCGAGATCCTCGGCGCCCGCCGACGTCGTGAGCGGCACGGTGTCGCCCGGTTTCGTCGGCCCGAGCGGCAGGAACACGGCGCTCGCGCTCGAGCCGAACACGCCGAACGTCGCGAGACCTGCTCCGTCGGACACCAGCGACAGGCTGGTGGGCGCCTCGGTCGGTAGGGTCAGCGGCTGTGGGGGCGAGACGACGGCCTTGTCGGACACGCTCACCAGCTGGACCGGTCCCGTCGGATAGCGGAACACGACCAGGAATCCCTCGGTCGTAGCCACCACGTCGAGCAGCGTCGTGGAGCCGTCGAGCGGCGACACGCGTCGGGTGGCGATGGGAACGGCACCGGTCGGATCGAAGAGCGCGATCTCGGCCCGCCCGAGGTAGCCGTTGTAGACGAAGGCCGTCGCGGCCTTGCTCGCCGCGGCCAGGACGCGTCCGCCGAACCCGCCGAAGCCCTTGCCGTCCACGGTGGGGAGCACACGGTGGCCGAAGGTGTCGGCAAGGCTGGCGTCGAGGAACGTGTAGTGGAGTCCCGCCACGCTGGGGTAGGCGACGGCGTAGTGCGATCCGGTCCAGGTCGCACCGCACACGTCGTAGGTGGCCCCCTTGACCTCTTGCGAACCGGCGTAGACGAGCCCCGTGCCATAGCGTTCGATGAGTCTTGCGGAGTGTGCCGCGGTGAACAGCATGGCGGTGCTGCCGTTGGTGGCGTAGCAGCGCGGCACGGTGGTCTCGCTGAGCGTGCCCATCCGCAGCTCCTTGGCACCACCGATCGAGGCGCCGTCGGATCCGAACGCCTCGAGCCAGAGTCGGTACGCGATCGGATCCGCGCCTGCGTTCCACGTCAACGCCCACGTGCGGTCGGTGCCGCGGCTGAAGGCCGCACCTTGGAGCGGGCCATACGGCGTGCTCGCCGGCCCGAAGGATGCCCCCGTCAGCGTTCGCGCGCCGTCGTCGACCTTGCCGTTGCAGTCGTTGTCCTTCCCGTCGCACAGCTCCGTCGCTCCGGCGTGGACCGATTTGTCCTTGTCGTCGCAGTCGTCGCCCCCACAGCCGGTCGGCGCGTGACCGTCGCCGTCGTCGTCCTTGGTCGCCGTGGTCTTGGTCGTGCACTTCTTCGCCGCCTCGTCGCACGCGTCGACGACGCAGGCGGTGTGGCTGGTGCACGGCCCCTCCGACGCAGCCGCGCAGCTCCCGCCGACGCAGCGCTCGGCGCCGTTGCAGAACAGCTTGTCGTCGCACTCGTCGTCGGAGAAGCACTTGCCGCCGTCTGGCGCAGAGTCCGTGCCGCCCTCGGTGTCGCCGGCAGCATCGCCGCCCGAATCTGCCGGTCCGGCGTCGACCGACGAGCGTCGGCACGTCCGGGTGATCGGATCGCAGCTCTCGCCGTCGCGGCAGTCGCGATCGGCGATGCACTCCGCACTGCACAGTCCAGCGAGACACACGAGGGGAGCGTTGCAGTCGGTGTTGCGGGTGCAGACGTCGTTCTCACCCCCGAGCGGCGAGGTGCCGGCGTCGGGGGCACGGCTCGCGTCGATGCACGTACCGCGATCGCAGACCGCGGTGGCGAGGCAGTCGCGGTCGACGCGACACATCGGCCCGCACTCCCCGGCGCGGGAGCAGACGAGCGGCTTCGCGCAGTCGCTGTTCCTCTTGCACGCGAGGTCGCTCTTCGCGAGGCAGACGCCCTTGCGTGGCGTCGCGGCGCCGACACAGACCTCGCCGCCCGAGCAGTCGCGATCACCGTCGCACTGGACGTGACAGCGCTCGAACGCGCAGATCAGCGGCTCGTTGCAGTCCGTCGGCAGGGAGCAGCGGTCGCCGACGGCGTTGATCGGCGGATCGCTGCCGCAGGATGCGAACAGAGTCGCGCCCAGCACGATGCCCGCCCATGCCCCCCGCATGCCCAGAGGCTACCGCTCGGAACGGGTCGCTGGACAGCGCGTTTCTCTCTGGGTTTCATGGAGCCCATGGGGGGCAGCGGGAAGTTCTGGCTGATCGCGGGGTGCGTGTGGACAGCAACACCATCCGTGCACGGATACCCAGGTGCTCCCACTGCCCCGGTGAGCGACGAGGCCCGCACCGAGGGCAAGCAGCGGCTCGCCCGCGCGCTCGCGCTGTTCGACGAGGGCGACGCCGAGGCGGCCCTCGCGGAGCTCACCAAGGCCTGGGAACTCACGGGTAGCCCCGCGGTTCTCTACAACCTCGGACTCGTGCAGCTCTCGCTCGGGCGGTGGGTGGCGGCGGACGCAGCCCTGACCGAGGTGCTGGCGCTCTCGCCTGACCCGCTCAAGCCCGCGCAGCGCGCGCGGGCGCTGGCGGCGCAGCAGAAGGCGCGCGCGCGGATCGGGACGGTGGTCCTCGTGCCGAAGCTGCCCGAGGCCTCGACACCCGATCAGCTGGTCGGCGCGGTCGTCGAGGTCGACGGCGTCGAGGCCGGTCGATGGCCGCTCTCGGCTCCATTGCGCGTCGGTAGCGGCAAGCACGCCGTCGGCCTCGTGGCGCCGGGACATGCGCCTTTGCGCCGCGAGGTGATCGTGGCCGGCGAGGCGACCGTGACCGTCGACATGGCCCTCGTGCGCATGGAAGGCAAGATCGGGCAGCTCGTGGTGACAGTCTCGGTGCCCGCCGCCGCCGTCGCGGTCGACGGAGGGTTCGTCGGCAACTCACCCCTCGGCAAGGGGCTCGCACCCACGCCGGGGAAGCACACGCTCGAGGCCAAGCGCCCCGGCTACTCGGCTGCGTCCACGACCGTCGTGGTGGGCGCCGACACCACGACGCAGGCCTCGTTGACCCTCGCTGAGGACGCTGCGGCGATCAAGGTGCTCGGCGCGCGCGCCGTCGTCACGCCGAGTGAGCCGGCTTCGCTCGTCGAGATCGACGGCCTGCCTCGCAGTGGTGCCCTCGTGCCGATGCCGCCTGGTCCCCACACCCTCCGCGTCGAGAAGGCGGGCTTCTTGCCGACCACCCGCGGCTTTTCGCTGGTCGCCGGCGAGACCGCCACGATCAAGGTCACGCTGATCCCCACGCCCGAGACCCTCGCCGCCCACGATGCGTCGGTGTCTTTCCACCGCACGTGGGGGTTCGTCGGGCTGGGCTCTGGCGTCCTCCTCGCGACCCTGGGGGGGGTCCTGTTCTTCCCCGGTCGAGCGCTGCAGACCGACATCGACACGAGGCTCGCGGCGCACGAGCAGGACCTGCAGCCCAAGGGGCGCTGTCACGTCGGCACGCCGCCGTCGCCCGACTGCGCCGCGACCGCTGCCGCTCTCGAGGCGGATCGCTCGACCGCCCGCTGGAAGGTCGGCGCCGGACTCCCGCTACTCATCGGCGGCGGCGCGCTCCTCGGTGCTGGTGTGATCCTGCTCCTCACCGGGCCGAACGCGCATCGCTTCGACGCGGTTCGACCCGAGATCGGGCTCGGCTGGGTCGGCGTGTCGCTGGCGTTCTGAAGGCGAGTTCGCGCGGCCTTGACGAAGCTCTTCGCGTGCTGCATAGGACAGGCACCATGTTGCCCTGCGTGACCCTCACATTTTCCGACGGCGGAGCAGGTCCGTAGGCGGCGCATCATCGCGCGTGCTCGAGGCCGGCTCCGCTTCCCGCGAGACCGGCCTCGCTGCTTTTTGCGCTGAATCCTCGGCGATCTGGCGGCGAGCCCTTCCACGTCGCACGCGTCCACGCGTGCGCGAGAGGACCCGACCATGCCACGCGACATCCCCCTCGAACGTCTCCGCAACCTCGGCATCATGGCCCACGTCGACGCGGGCAAGACCACGCTCGCCGAGCGCCTCCTCGTGTTCTCCGGTCGCATCCGGCGCGCTGGAGAGGTGCACGACGGCAACACCGTGCTCGACCACCTCCCCGAGGAGCGTCGACGCGGCATCACCATCACCGCGGCGGCCACGACGGTCTCCTGGACCCCGACCACCGGCGCCCAGGAAGGCGTCGCGCATCGCCTCCAGCTGATCGACACCCCGGGCCACATCGACTTCACGGTCGAGGTGGAGCGCAGCTTGCGCGTGCTCGACGGCGCGGTCTTCGTGCTCGACGCCGCCTGTGGCGTCGAGTGCCAGTCGGAGACCGTCTTCCGCCAGGCCGACAAGCACGGCGTCCCGAGCCTCGTCTTCGTCAACAAGATCGACAAGCCCGGGGCGGACGTCGACCTCTGCGTGCGCGAGCTGCGCGAGCGGCTCGGCGCGCGGCCGGCCCTCGTCCAGCTCTCCGCGCGCGGCGGCACCGTCGTTCTCGACGTGCTCCGTCGCGTCGCGCTGGTCTTCGAAGAAGCCGACCGCGGGCGCACCTGCGTCCCCGAGCCGCTCGCCGGTGAAGAGCTGGCGCGCGTCGAGGCGGCGCGGGCTTCGCTCGTCGAGCTCCTCGCCGAGTTCGACGACGAGGTGATGGAGGGCTTCTGCGCGGGCACCGAGGTGTCGACGACCGCGCTCGAGCGCGCGCTCCGCAAGGGCACGCTCTCGTCCGCGATCCTCGTCGTGCTCGTCGGCTCCGCGCTGAAGAATCGGGGCATCCAGCCCTTGCTGGACGCCGTCGTCGCGTACCTGCCGTCGCCCGCCGACCTGCCCCCCGTGATGGGGACCAACCGGGAAGGCGCCGTGGCGGTGCGTCCGCACGACGACGAGCCCCTCGTCGCGCTCGCGTTCAAGACCGTGAGCGATCGCAGCGCCGGCGTCGTCTCGTTCCTGCGCATCTACGCGGGGACGCTCGTCGCCGGACAGCAGGTGCTCGTGTCGTCGAAGGGCGTCCGCGAGCGCGTCGGCCGGATGTTCCTCCTCCACGCCGCCGAGCGCGAGGAGATCTCCGAGGCGCGCACGGGGGCCATCGTCGCCGTCACCGGGCTGCGTGCGCTGCGCACGGGGGACACCCTGTGCGCGCCGCAGCACCCGGTGGTGCTCGAGGCGATCGACGCGCCCGATCCGGTCGTCGAGGTCGCCATCGAGCCGAGGACCGCCTCGGATCGCGAGCACCTCTCGCCCGCGATCGGTCGCTTGCTGGTCGAGGATCCGTCGATCCGCGTCTCCACCCACCCGGAGACCGGCCAGATGATCCTCGCTGGCATGGGCCAGCTGCACCTCCAGGTCGTCGTCGACCGACTGCGCTCCGCGCACGACGTCGAGGTCGTCACGGGGACGCCGCGGGTGGCCTATCGCGAGACGGTCGCCACCACGGCGCGCGCCGAGTGGCGGCACGTCCAGCAGAACGGTGGCGCCGGGCAGTTCGCCGTCGTCACCCTCGTGGTCGGTCCGAGCGCGCGGGGAACCGGCGTCACCTTCGTCGACGAGACGGTGGGCGGCGTCGTCCCCCGGGAGTTCGTGCCGGCCGTCGAGAAGGGCGTGCGCGGCGCGGCGCAGCGCGGGGTCTTCGCCGGTCACCCGGTGACGGACGTCGTGGTGCGCCTCGTCGACGGCGACTTCCACGTCAAGGACTCGGACGCGGCGGCGTTCGAGGTCGCTGGCTCTCGCGCGTTCCAGGCCGCCGTCCGCGGCGCCGGGTGCGTGCTGCTCGAGCCGGTGGCCGCGCTCGAGGTGACCGTCCCGGCGACGATGGTCGGCCCGGTCACCGGAGACCTGGCGTCGCGACGCGGCCTCGTGCGCGGGGTGACGCCGCGCGGGTCGGTGGTGGTCGTCGACGGACGCGCGCCGCTCGCCGCCACGTTCGACTACGTCTCTCGCTTGCGCGGGATGACCGGCGGACGCGGCGGCGCGATGGTGCGCGTCGACGGCTACGAGCCGGTGCCGACGGCGCTGGCCCGGACGCTGCTCGAGGCCAGCTGAGCTCGGTGGGCCCTCTCCCATGGGTGGAGGGGGCCCGTCGACTCTTCAGAGTTTGCGCACCTTCCCGGCGGCGACCTCGAGCAAGACGTCTCCCGGAACAGGAGGCCAGGGCGTGGTGGTGCCGCTCGCGAGCACCCGGTGGCGGATGCCGCCGAGGCCGAGCGTGCTGCCGACGCTGAACGTCGTGAGCGGCCCTGCCACGAGGTAGGCGTGCACGGCGCCGGATCCGAGCACCCGCGCGCTCTTTCCCTCGATGACGAGCGCCGTGTCCTCGTCGATGCCGATCGCCAGCGCCGGGGAATCGCCGGCCGCCACCATGTGCGCGGCGAACACGAGGAGGCGGCCCTCGCGGTCGCGCTGCGAGAAGTGCGTGTCGACGAGCGCGTGCGCGAGCTCGGGCTGCTCGTAGAGGGACTTGCGCACGGTGATCGCGGATCCCCGTGGCTCGGCGAGGGCGGTCGCGGAGGTGACGCTGCCCTTCTCGGCGGTGAAGGCGTACGCGCCGAACACCATGCTCCCGGCGCTGGTGCCGCCCACGGTCCTCGAGGGCGCCTGACAGTGCGCCTGCAGGCCCGTGCTCCACACGCCGAGGTAGCTCCATTGATCGCCGCCGGCCAGGAACAGCGCCTCGGCGCGATCGACCCGGCAGGCGACGGCGGGTGGACTCGACGAGGCGGCGTCGGCGAGGAGCAGGGTCGTGATCGAGGCCGCCGCGGGCGTCGCGCCCACCTTGCCGAAGTAGCCCGTGTAGCTGTCGACGCTCCCGGTGGCCCGCAGCACCAGCACGTCGCCGCCGTTCGCCCCTTGCACGAAGAGCCGCGAGGCCTCGTCGACCTCGGCCCCGCCGCCCATGAGGACGAGCCGGCGTGTGGCGGTCGCCGAGGTGTCGCTCGTGGCCCCGGTGGTCCCGATCGGGATCGTGCTCGGCAAGGGCTCGCAGGGCGTGGCGACGTCGGCGCCTGGGGCGTCGGCCACGGAGGTGTCCGTCACGAACGAGTCGGCAGCGAAGGCGTCGCCGCCCCCGACCTCCTCGGAGGTGGCGCTCGTCGCGTCGCTGCAGCCGGCGAGGAACGAGGCCAGAACGAGGCGCGACACCGTCCGCATGCCCCGACGCTAGCAGCCCGTCGGGTGGGCGCGGCGCGCTCAGGTCTCGAGGGTGAACGAGCGCAGGAGCCAGTCCCAGACCGCAGCGACCCGCGGGACGCCGCGGAGGGCTCGATGGGCGACGAGGTGCACGCCGCCCGACGGCATCGGGCCCACGTCGACCTCGACCAGACCGCCGGCCCGGCGAGCCACCGGCTCGGCGACCACCAGCGCGCCCACGCCCTGCTGCGCGGCGCCGAGGAGGATCGAGAGCTCGGTGGCGCGGAAGACGATGCGCGACTCCTTCACGTTCGCGAGCAACCACGACATCTCCGGGATGTGCGCGAGGCTGCGATCCCAGCCGAGCCAGGGCAGGGACACACGCGGGTCGTGGCCCCGCGGCAAGCGCAGGCTCGGCGCGCGCACCACCGCGAGGCGCGCGCGGGCGAGCCGTTGCACGACGAGGTCGCCGCTCTCGGGGCGCACGGTCCGGATGGCGAGATCGGCTTCTCGCAGGGTGAGGTCGACGACCGCGGTCGCGGGGGCGAGCTCGAGCACGATGTCGGGGTGGAGCGCGCGCAGCAGGGCAGCGCGGGCACCACGAACAGCGCTGCGACGGCGGGCGGCACGGCGAGCCGCACGACGCCCGAAGCCGTCTGTTCCGTGTTGCAGATCTCCCGGAGCAGCGCCGCGCCAGCCGCGTGGGCCTGCTCCGCCCAGGGGCGCGCGAGGTCGACGGCGGGAGTGGGCCGCAGCCCCGTCGGCAGGCGATCGAACAGCCGCGCGCCGAGTCGGGCCTCGAGCGCCTCGAGGTGCCGCAGCACGGTCGCGGTAGTGGTCCCGAGCCGCGCCGCCGTCCGGGTGGCGCTGCGGGTCTCGTCGAGGGCGCGCAGCAGATCGATGCCGCCGAGCACGCCGGTCTCGTCGACCGTGGTCACGGCGCGGCGCGATTTCGGGCGAGGCTTCTGTTTCATGAACGCTACACCCAGTGTCGCCCATGGGCATGGCGTGTCGCCAGCGAAAGACGCAACCTCGCGACATGATCGTCCCCCTGCTCGCTGTCCTCGTCGGCGCCGACGTCGCCACGTCCGCCGCGCCCACCGCGCACCCCTGGTCCCTGGAGATCGACGCCGTCCAGCCCTTCGTCCCGACGGTGGGCATCGTGAAGCCGAAGGTCACCCGGACGCTGACCGGCAACCCCGGCGGCCTGCGCACCGACCTCGTGGTCGGGGCGTACCTCCGGCCGCACATCAGCCACGACGTCGTCGAGCACATCGACGAGTACATGCTCGTCCTCGGCGCCCGGCAGTACCTGTGGCGCGGCCTGCACGTCGAGGCGCTGCTCGACGCCGGCTACGCGTGGGGTCGCAACAAGGTCGACGGCAAGGACTACCGCACGCCGACCCTCTTCCTCGAGGCCAACGTCGGCTACCGCTTCGAGCTGTTCGAGCTGGGCGGCGCCGCGTTGTTCGTGGGGCCGCAGTTCGGCGTCATCGGTTCGCTCGGCGTCTCCGACATCGGCCCCCGCAACGGCAAGCCGGACTGGTTCCTGCAGGGCAACCTGCTCCTCGGCGCGGCGTTCTGAGCGCCGAATTGGCTTCCCGTCCGGTCCTCCGCTCCGGGTTCACTTCGCGAGCACCAGCTCCTTGTCGCAGCCCTTGCCCTTCACCTTCACGACCGGCGCCTCGAGCGTCACCATGACGGGATCCTTGCCGTCGTCGCTCCCCGCGCGGCCGACGTAGGCGTCTGCCACGCCCGTCTGCTTGTCGACGAACAGGTCGCCGAAGTCGTCGTTCTCCTCGCCGCACGCCGTCGAGCACTCGGTGTCGGTCTCGCCGCACGGGACCATCTCGCCGTTCTTCTCGGTGACGAACACCGGCAGGCCCTGCCGCGACCGCCAGTGCAGGTGCACGAGGTCGGTCGTGTCGGTCGCGATCTTGGACTCGATCTCGCCGCCACAGCGTCCACCGACCATCGCGAGCGCGTAGCGGTGGATCTTCCCGTCCTTCGCCGGGACGAGCAGGAACAAGTTCTTGATCATGAAGCCGACCGGCGCCGCCGCGCAGGCCTTGTCCTTCTTCCAGCCCGGCTGACAGATCGCGGAGAGCTCGGCCTCGCCGGTCCACGCGGGCAGGGCCTCCTCCTCCTTCTGCATCGCCTCGTAGGCCGCCTTCCACGAGTCGTGCACCGTGGGCGCGCTCGGGGCGTCCGACGACGTGGTCGCCACGCACACCGACTCGGCGCCGAGCTTGGCCTTCGCGGCCTTGCTCGGGTTGAACTCGTTCGACCGCGCGAACGCCGCGCGCGCCTTCTCCTTCTGGCCCTGGCCCTCGGCGGCGAGGCCGTAGTTGAACCAGATCTGGCCGAGCAGCTTCTTGTCCTTCGTGCGGGCGGCAGCCTTGTCGAGGTCGGCGACGGCGGCCTTCCAGTCCTTGGCGAGCACGCGCGCGTAGCCGCGCTCGGAGATGGCGCGCGCGTCCTCGGGGATCGCCTCGAGGGCCTTGTCGAAGGCGGTCGCCGCCTCGTCGTACTTCTTGGCGACGGTGGCCTTGCGGCCGTCGGTCATCGCCTTCCAGTACGCGGCGACCTTGCCCTTGTCGGCGGCCTTGGGCGCCTGCTTCGCCGGCGGCGCGAGGGTAGCCTTCTTGTCGTCGCCCTTCTTCTTGTCGTCGGCCTTCTTGTCGTCGGCCTTGTCGTCGGCCTTCTTGTCGTCGGCCTTCTTGTCGTCGGCCTTCTTGTCGTCGGCCTTCTTGTCGTCGGCCTTCTTGTCCTCGCCCTTGCTCTCCTTCTTGTCCTTGCCCGGGTCCGCGGGCTTGTCCTCCTTGCAGGCAGCGCCGAAGAGCACGGTCGAGAGGGCGAGGGCGACGAGCGGACGAGCGAGGTGCATGCCGCCCCTTACTCAAGGCCCCGCGCGTCGACAACCTCACCCGGCGCTCAGCCGTCCGAACCACACGCGCGTGTCGTACACGATGCGCACTCGACCCTCGCGCGCGTGGGCGGAGAACAGCCGATCGAGCTCGTTCATCAGCGGTTCGTGACCGGGCTGCCCCGCCTTCGGCACGTACGACGAGGAGAGCGCGCGGCCCACGAGGCCCTCGCGACCGAGATCCTGGTGGTTCTCGAGGATGGCGCTGCGGGGCGCGTCGCCGAAGAATGCGGCGAGGGCCGCGTCACCCACCTGATCGTGGCGCACCGCCTGGTAGTCGGTGCCCCACCGCAGGAGCGCGGCCTCGTAGCCCTCGTGGAACGCGTCACCGACGAGGCGCCGATCGTTCCACACGAGCGCGGCGTGCCCTCCGGGCGCGAGCACTCGGCGGGCCTCGGCGCGCGCGGCGGCGCGGTCGAACCAGTGGAAGGCCTGCGCGGCGACCAGCAGATCGGCGGCCGCGTCGGGCAGGGTGGTCTGCTCGGCGGTGCCCGCGACGCTCGAGAAGCGAGGCTCGTCGCGGAGCAGATCCTCGGCCGCCGCGCGCATTCCTGCGTTGGGCTCGACGCCGGTGACGGCAAACCCCGCGCGCAAGAAGGGCAGAGCGGAGAGGCCGGTGCCCGAGCCCACGTCGACGACGCGTGTCGTGGCGGGCGAGAGCCCGAGCTCCCGCACGAGCAAGGTGACCAGCGCGTCGGGATAGCCAGGGCGCGTGCGCACGTAGTCGGCGACGCGGTCGCCGAAGCGCTCGGTGGGGGAGGTCATGTTGGGGAAGATACCGAGACCGGCACCGCGTGGTCACGGCCCGATGGTGACGACCGTCGTGGCCTCGAGCGAGCCCACCCGACAGCGCACGCGTCCCTCACCGAAGCGGACGGGCCCGAGGTCGATGCGCCCTTCCCACTGCGCGTCGCGCGCGTACCCGTCGCGATGCGGCCGGAACCAGGCGAGCGAGCCGGCGCTGAAGCCCAGCACCGGACCGAGGTCGCCCTCGGCGACCAGGGTGCAGGCACCGAGTACGGGTCGGCCTCCCTTCCAGAGCCGGTAGCCGACGCGGACCCATCCCGGTTGCACCCAGACCGATCGTGGCATCTCGATCTCGTCGACCGCGTCGACCACGAAGACGTCGATGTGGCGACGATGCCCAGCATGCTCGAGATCGATCGTCCCGGTGCCCGTCGTGGTCGCGACGAACGAAGGACAGTGATCGGGAAGCTCGCAAGGGGAACCGGCGACGATCGCCCCGCCGAAGGTCACGTGGGTGTCCATGGGACTGTACTTCAGCGAGTGACGTTGACCGACCAGCACCTGGGGTCGATCGGGGAGCACCGCCCGCGGCGTCGGGGGTGCCAACGCGGCGAAGGGAGGGCTGCTGCAGGCGCCGAGGAGCAGGGCCAGGCCAGCGCCACCCGTGCGGCTCACCATGGGCGGAACTCCCCTTCGGTCGTCGCCTGCGCCGGCCCGACGTGGCACGTGATGCCCAGCGTCCCCGGTATGATGGGTCGGACGCGCACGCTGCCCATCGGCGGGCCGCTCACGTCGGTTTTGAAGACGTCAAAGAGCTCCACGCCCTCTCCGTTGGTCTGCCACGTACACGCGGGACCGTGGACGGCCGTGCCGTGGTGGAGGAGCCGATACGAGACGCCCCACGAATGAGGGTCGAGGTGGATCGCGTCGATGTCGGAGGGACGGATGACCCGAACCGTCCGCGTGCCCTTCACGCCGCCGACCGTCGTGGTGACGGTGCCGATCCCCGGGGTGTGCGCTTCGAACCAGACTCCTCCCCACCGTTGCGTGCCCTCGATCGCGTCGGTCAGCGCGCCCTCCGCCGAGACACCGATGCCGCGGGCGGCGAGGTGGTGGATGCCCGCCGAGACCCAGACCGGCAGCCAGTGGCGATGTCCGACGAGGACGAGCGGCACCCCTTCGCCGCCGAGGTCGACCTTCTGGGGCTGGGTGGCGCCGACCGTGGCCCGACCGATGACGGCGCCGTCTGCATCGAGGAACAGGAGGCGCGTGATGCCCTCTCGATGGGCGCGAACGTCGACGAACAGGTCGTCGGGACGGTGATCGTGCTCGCGATCGAAATACAACGAGCCGGCAATCCTGGCGAGCGAGGGGTCGCGCGAGATCCACTCGACCGACACCACGCTCGGGTCCTCGCTGCGCACCTCCACCGCCGCGGAGAGGTAGCCCTGGATGGCGTGGGCCCCGAGGGCCACGGAGCTCGTGTCGTCCAGTCGCTCGACGGTGCGGGCGGGGCGCAAGCACCCCGACAGCAAGAAGAGGACGCACCACCACGCCCGCATGGCTGGCCGACACCCTATCACGGACGATCTTGGTGCTTCCGACGTCGACTCCGGATGGATCCAGCTGCAAGCGCAACGCAAGCGGCGAGTGCACTGCCAGTCCCCGTTCCACCATAGGAGCAGCCTGCACTCTCGGCCGATGGAGCGGCCGCGGCCGTCGGGCCGCAATCGGGCGAAGCGCTCGCAGCGTCTGTTGCGGCAGCATCCGTCGAACCCGCGTCGGTCATGCCCGCGTCGGTCATGCCGCCCGCATCTCCGTCGGTGATCACCGGAGACGGTGGTGCGCCCGCCGCCGAGCGCTGGACGACGGAGCCGCATGTCGGCGTGCTGGTGAGTGGAAGCGACGCCTGGCCGTAGGGCCATGCCGAGACGGCGGTGCAGTACACTCGCGTCGGATCGAAGTACGGCTCGATGTAGCCGAGGGGGATGGGCTTGTCGCCGGTGGCCGCGAGGCCAGGGTAGGGGGTGGTGCCCACCCAGTGCATGCTGGCGCCGGGGCCACCGTACTGCGGACCTACCGAGATGACGTGGACGACCGAGTCGGGCGGGGTGTCCGGAAACGCTCCGAGTTCCCAGTCCACGGTGAGGAAGCCGTGGTACTCGGAGAAGATGCACGCCCCGGCGCCGATGTCCGAGGTTGCGTAGCGCACGCGGGTGTAAGTCGCGCCCTTCACCTTCGGTGCGGTCCCGGTGGGCTTGCTGTACCCGGTGGCCGTTGTGAACGAGGTGAGTTCGCGCGTTCCGGTGGTGGTCGTGAGCTTCACGGAGTACTTGGTCGACGGTTCGAGCTCGGTGGTCGGTCGATACCGGGAGAACGTCCCGGCGGTCTTGGTGACGTCGTCGTAGCCACGCCCCACCCCCCAGGCCTTCAGCGTGACGGATTTGGTGCCGCCGTCGACCATCACGGTCCCGTCCTCTCCGCCGATGACCACGATGTCGACGAGCGTCGGGACGGCAACCGCTCCGGGCCGCGGGATCGCGACGTTTGGCGCGGGAGGCGGCGGCGAGCAGGCGCGGGCGTGCTCGACTCGGAGGACCAGCGTGGCGATCACGGTGACGACAGCAAGGCTGCGCATCATGCAAGGATGCGCCGGTTGGCCAGGTGTGTCGACGCGATGGGCCGCGCGCGCCGTCACGGGCTCGAGGTGATGCTCACGTCGTCGACGAACCACCCGCGCTTCGTGGTCGCGGCGTCGCTGCCGAAGATGAAGCGCAGGCGGAGCGCGGCCACGCGGTAGGGCGCGGCGATCTCGTAGGTCACCTGCTTCCACGCCCCGCCAGGGATCGCGGCCGACCACCCCGACTTGCCCGAGACGAGCGGCGTCGGCGAGCAACCGGTGTAGTCGCCGGTGATCGCCCCGTCGTAGGCCTGACTCGTCGTGACGTCGGTCCACGTCGTGCCGTCCGTCGAGATCTGCAGGAGCCCGCCGTCCCAGTACTTGCCCGAGGATTTCGCCTCGAAGTCGTACCAGTGCCAGAACGACAGCGTGACCTTCTTGGTCGACCCAACACACGCGCTGAGGTTGATCGTCGGGAAGCGCAGCTCCGCCGTCTGACAGTCGGTGTAGGCAGCCGTGAGGCCGGTCGACCAGCACTTGGTCCCGCCGTGGCACGTCGTCGTGCCGCTGGGCGTGCCTCGCTTCCAGGGGTCGTCGCTCGCGAAGGTCGACAGGGGCGCGTGGGTGAAGCCCTGATCGCCGCTCTCGAAGTCGTAGGTGAGCGCGACCGAGCACGCGTCGATGCACGCCCCGGCCGCGCAGCCGCCGGGGCAGGCGGTGTCGGTGTACGTGTAGCCGCAGGCGCCGGCGCCGCACGTGCCCGGGCTCGTGTACGTCCGGACCGAGCTGCCGACGCAGGCGGTCGCGGGCGGCGCGGTACAGGGCGAGAGCGTCGACGGGTAGACGCACGCCCCGCCATCGGGGCAGGTGCCCGGTCCCGAGTAGGTGCGCGCGGTCGCGCCGTCGGCGCAGTCGGCGACGGGAGGGGTGGTGCAGACGCAGGTGTCGACCGTGCCGGTGTCCGTCGTGCCTGTGTCCGTCGTACCCGTGTCGACGCTCGTGTCCGTCGTGCTCGTGTCGAGGGTGGTGCCGGTGTCGAGCGTCGTCCCCGTGTCGACGGTGTCGAGGGCACCGTCGAGTGCGGTGTCGATGGCACCGGCGCTGTCGACCACGCTGCCGTCGCCGGCCTCGACCGTCGTCCCGGTCTCGCTGATGTCTGCGGGCTCCGCCGTATCGTCGACGCTCGTGTCGACGCTACCGTCGCGCCGGACCACGTCGCCGTCGTAGCCACCCGCGGCCGAGCAGCCGAAGACCGCCGACACCGAGGCCAGAAGGAAAACATTCCGCACGGTCGGGAAGTGTATCCGGCCCCTGGCCGCTCTGGGTCACGTGCCGTCCTCACCGGAGGAGAGGGTCCTCGGCGGATCAAGGTCCGAGGTCGGTCGTCTCGAATGGCAGCGACGCAACCGTGCCCTTGTCCTCGAGGATGCGCTTGGCGAGCACGTCGCTCGCGGGCCGGAGCACGGTGAAGTGGTCCTTCCCTGGCGGCACGACCACGCGAACCAGCGGGTTGGTCCTCCCGCGGAAGGCGATGGTTTCGGCCGCAGGCGCGTTGCCCTGCGCTCCCTCGATGACCAGCGTCGGTCGGCGGATGTCGGTCAACCACAGCGAAGGAGAGCGAGCGGCGATCTCGAGGCGGACGTTCTCGGCAGTGGGATCGAACGGCATGATCTCCGCCCCGTATCCGCCGATCTCGTGGATCGGCCCGAAGGCGATGGCCGCGCGGAAGTCGTCGGTGAGTTCCGCGGCGAGCAGGACGAGCGTGCCGCCCGTGCTGTGCCCGCCGATGTACACGCGATCGGGGTCGACGAACGGGAGCGTGCGCACGTGCTGGATCGCGGCGATGAAGTCGTCCACCTCGCCGTACAGCTCCTCGAAGCGCCCCGGGTTTCCTCGTCCGCCTCGGAACGACGGCAGGAAGAGGACGAGCCCTGCCTCGCGCCACGCCGCCGCCGACTGGTCGTTCGTCTTCGGTCCCGGCTTGAAGTGCCCCTCGTCGATCCCGTTGGAGAAGCCGCCGGTCGCCCACACCATGCAGGGCTTCCTGCCGCCGCCAGCGGGTGGCTTGCTCACGTAGGCATAGAGTTCGCCGACGGGTGCCTTGTACTTCACCAGGTCGAACATCTCGGGTGGCGGCGGAGGTGGAGGCGCCATGGTCTCGTTCTTCCGTGGGTCGCCGACGATGGTCGTGGTCTTGAGCTTCTCTCGCACGGCTCGCAGGAGGGCCTTGGGGGGGCCTGCCACGGTAGGGTTCGCGACCGCGGTCGTGGTCGTGGTCGTCGCGGTCGAGGCTGACCGAGGCCGAGCCGGTCGCGGTCGAAGGCGAGGATGGTTTGTCCTTGCAGCCGACGAACGCGACGAGGGCGAAGCCGATGAGCGAGCGTCCGACCTTCATGCGCGCCACTCTAGCCAAGTACGGGGCGGGTTCACGCACGACCTCCGCTCGCGCCGAGCCTTGTCGAAGACTTTGGTGTGCTCCCCGCCCTCGCTACCCTCGAGATCGGCATGCCCCTCCTCGATGCCGAGCGCCGGGCCTTCGACGAAGGCGGGTTCTTCGTGCGACGCGGCCTCTTCTCCGCGCCAGAAGTCGGCGCCGTTCGCGAGGCGTTCGAGCGGCTCTACCAGACCGCGCAGACCCTCCGCGCCACGGGCGATCACGCGGGCGCGTTCTTCGTGCTCACGGCCCCGGCGGAGGGCGCCGTCGTCGTCCAGCGCGTCGTCTGGGCCGGCGGCGCCGAGCCCGTGCTGCTGCGCCTCGGCGAGGACGCGCGGCTCGTCGAGCCGGCCCTCGAGCTGCTCGAGACCGACCGCTGCGAGCAGCTCCTCTGCCAGGCGCACTACAAGATGCCCAACGACGGCGTTGCCTTCGACTGGCACCAGGACATCCAGCACCGCGACAAGGGCGGCGACACCTGGCGCGACGTCAACGGGCGCGGCTCCTACGTGCAGACCATCCTCCTCGTCGACGACATGAACGAGGAGAACGGCCCGCTCGAGTTCGTGCCGCGCCATGCCGTCACCCTCGTGAACGGTCGGCTCGCCGGCGCGGTCGACGCCAGCGCCGCGATCCCCGTGACCGGTCGCGCGGGCGACGTGCTGTTCTTCGGGCCCTGGGCGGTGCACGGGAGCGCGCCGAACACCTCGTCGCAGCCGCGAAGGGTGCTCATCGACGGCTACGCCGCGCCCGGCGCCAACGGTCGCTCGTACCCCGGCGTCGGCGCGTGTCGCACGCTTCCGCGCTGATCACTCCAGCATCTTCGTCCACGTCGGTGCGTTCTCCACGCACTCGACGGAAGCGCTGTGGGGCGTCGCGCCGGCGCACACCGTCGCGTCGGCGTGGCGGCGCGCGGCGGCGATCCCGAGGCTCTCCCAGATCGCCGGGTAGCCCGAGCAGATCGCGTCGCCGGGCGCGCCGAGGCCGTGGAACACCGCTGCGGGCGAGGTCGCGTACGGAGTCTTGCCGACGTCGAGCCACGAGGCCGGCCCGGTCGTGGTCTGGTCGCACGGCGAGCTCAGTGCGACGACGCGGTCGACCGCGAACATCTTGCCGATCAAAGCCGCGTGCCCGCCGCCCTGCGAGTGCCCGGCCGCCATCACGAGCGGCCACTTGACCCGGTCGACCGGCAGCGCGCCGAGGTCCACGAACGCGCCCCAGCCGCCGCTCGGGTCGCGCGCAGACAGCGCTGCGAGCGCGTTGATCAGGCGGGCGAGGGCGCCCTCGTGCACGGCGATCCCGGCGAGCGACGGCGCTGCGCCCGCCTCGTGGACGCCGGTCATCACCGTGCGACGCGTGGGCAGGAAGCAGGCGTCTTCTCCCTTGCAGAGGGTGCCGATCGCGTCGTCGCTGCGGTAGCTGAGCGCGACGACGTGGAGCCCCGCGGCGCGCGCGGTCGCGTAGAAGTTCGTCGTCGCCGAGCCGCGCGTCCCGGCGAGCGGGCTGCCGCCGCTGCCGTTGAAGAACACCACCAGCTTGCCGCGCGCACCGCTGGTCGGGCGGAGCGCGTACTGGTCCACGGTCGCGTTGACGCCACCCGCGGGCAGCCCCGCCTCCGCGGGGGTCAAGAGGAAGCACGCGTCGCCCGCGACCGCGCCCTTGCCGGTGGTGGGGCAGGGGCGCAGCGTCTTGCTCGCGTCGCTGGGGGCGTCGCTCGTCGTCTCGGGATCGACCGCGTCGGGCGTCGTCTCGGCGATCGCATCGACCGCCGCGTCGTCCACCGCGCCCGTGTCGGCGACCTCGGTGGAGGTGGACGCGCCGCAGCCGAGGAGCAAGCCGAGGAGGAGTCGTCGCATGCACCCACGGTACGTCGCCCCACTGCGCCGCCCAAGCCGCGGCCCCGGGTTTTCGTATTCGGGTCGAATACGGCGCGACCGATCGCTATCGTCGCGCCGTGCGGCTCGCTCTCCTCGCGCTCGCCTTCACCGCCTGCGGTGCGCCCAGGGTGACGGCGCCCTTCGCCGAGGCGTGCGTGGTGCCGACCGGCGCAGGCACGCACGTCACGACGTGCCGTGGCCTGCGCTTCGACGTGACCATCCCCGCCGCGTGCCCACCCGCCGGGTGTGGGCTCGTCCTGGATGTCCCCGGCCTCTCGATGACCGGCAAGATGGAGGACGAGAACACCCACCTGCGCGCCCTCGCGCCCCCGCGGGGCTACGTCGTCGTCCAGCCGACCGCGCGGCCGGCGAGCAAGGACCGCGGCCTCGATCTGCCGAACCCACGCTGGCCGGTCTGGGCGCGTGGGGACGACGAGCACGTCTTCGCGTTCGTGCAGGCCGCGATCGCGCGCCTCGGCATCGACCGGGCGCGCGTCCACGCGACGGGGTTCTCGATGGGCGCGATGGTGACCTGGAAGCTCCTCTGCGGCCACGCCGAGGTGTTCGCGTCGGTGGCGCCCGCGGCGGGCACCGCCGGCTGTTCGTTCGTCGGCAAGGAGCTCCCCGCCCGCGAGGTCCCGATCCTCTTCCTGCACGGCCACAGCGACCTCCTCGTGCCGTTCTACGCGGCGAGCGAGCGCCGCGCCGCGGTCGTCAAGGCGTGGGGCATGCACGAGCGACAGAGCGAAGCGCTCGACGCCCATGCGCGCCGCACGGTCTACGAGAGTGCGGCGGGGACCGAGTTCGTGTTCGTCGACCACCACTACGCCTCCCCGTACAAGGCCGACCTCGGCGGACACTGCTTCCCCGGCAGCAAGGACGCCGGGCTCGAGCCCGACCAGCTCCTGCCGTTCGGGTGCGCGGCGCCGAACGCGTTCGCGTGGGGCGAGATCGTGCTCGCCTTCTTCGAGACCCACCCACGTCGGTGAGCGTTGACGAACCGCGCGCTCGCGGGTCCGATGCCTGCAGTGCGCCGCCTCGTGCTCGTCCTCGTCCTCGGCGGGCTCGCGTGCTCGTCGAGTGTCGAGCCGGTGCCGTGCACGGCGGAACTCGATCGCAGCGGCGACCAGTGTGTCCCGCACTTCGACGCGTGCGGCGACGCCGAGCTCCCGCTGCAGGGGGGCGGCTGTCGCCCGGTCGGCGTGCCGCCTGGGGCGTGCGGCAAGGGGTTCACGAGCGACGGTCGCGCCGGGTGCGCGCCGATCCTGCCCGCGACGCCGTGCCCCTCGGGGCTCCTCGCGGTCCCGGGCGACGCCGTCTGCCGGGAGGTCGCCGATTGCGGGACCGACCCGTACGGCGCCGCGCCGACCGATGCATCGACAGTCTATGTAGATGCGGCCTACGCCGGCGGAGGTTCGACGGGATCGCGGGAAAAGCCGTTCACCACGATCCAGGCCGGGGTGGACGCGGCGCCGAACAGCGCCGTCGTCGCGGTCGCCGCGGGGACCTACGCCGAGAACGTCACCGTCACGCGATCGGTGAAGCTCCACGGCCGGTGCCCGAAGCTGGTCGAGATCGCCGCGCTCGACCCCAAGAAGCCCGCCCTCGAGCTGCGGGCGACGGGCGAGGTGCACACGCTCGCGACCAAGGGGAGCATGGTGCGGGTCCTGTCCGCGAAGGGCGTGCTGCTCGATCGGCTCTGGGTCCACGACTCGGGCTTCGACGGCGTGCAGATCGGCCTCGGCGCCGAGGCCACCGTGCGCGGCGCGCTCCTCGAGCGCAACGTCGACGTCGGCATCGTGCTCATCGACGCCGCGGCGACGATCGAGCAAGTGGTCGTCCGCGACGCGCTCCTCGGCAGCTCGGGGGGCGGCCAGCTCCTCTCGGCGCTCGGCAAGAGCAGCGCCACCGTTCGCGGCTCCCTCTTCGAGCGGTTCCAGGGGATCGGCATCCGCGGCGACCAGGCCGACCTCGTGATCGAGGACAGCGTGATCCGCGACGCGGTGTCACCGTCCTCGGTGTCGGCCGGCGCGCTCGACGTCAACGGCGGGAGCTCCACGCCGCCGTACAAGCCGTTCGCGCTGCGTCGTTCGCTCGTCAGCGGCGCGCGCGGCGGCGCGGCCATCCGCCTGAGCCTCGTGGACGCGCAGATCGAGCACACGGTGGTGCGCGACGTCGAGGGGGCGAACGGCGGGGTGTTCTCCCTGACCGGTGCGCTGGCCGTGCGCGCCTCCCTCGTCGAGGGGGTCGAGTCGTACGGGGTGTGGGGCTACGACGGCCAGGTCTCGCTCGACGACCTGCTGGTCCGCGACGTGCGCGAGCGGGGGTTCGACCACACCTTCGGGTTCGGCGTCGGCGCGTTCGGGGCGACCGCGGGGCGCGCCAGCCTCGCGCTCCGCACCTCGGTGATCCGCGGCTGCCACTACGCCGGGGCCTTCCTGAGCGGCGCCGACGCGACCGTCGAGAACGTGTTCGTCGAGGGCATCCTGCCCCGCTCGGACGGCGCCTACGGAGATGGGATGGCGATCAGCGCGATCAGGTCGAGCGGCGTCCCGCTCCCTTCGACCGCCACCGTGCGCCGCCTGCACGTGGTCCACGCCGCGCGCGCCGGCCTCAGCGTGTTCGGCTCGACCCTCTCGCTGTCGAGCTCGGTGCTGGCCTGCAGCGAGTTCGACCTCGACGCCGAGACCGCGTTCGTGGACGTCTTCGGGGGCACGGGCAACGCGCCGTTCACGTTCAGCGACGGCGGCGACAACCACTGCGGCTGCGGCGCCGTGGAGCCGCGCTGCGTCGTCCGTCAGAGCAACCTGACCCCGTTGACGGTGCCCAAGCCGCCCTAGGCCGTCAGTCGTCGACCGGCTCGAGCTCGATCTTGAGCGCCTCCGCCGGGAGCGGCGGCGGGTGCTTGAGCACGACCTCGCGGAGGTGGCTGACCGGGTCCTCGATCATCACGACCTTCACCTTGAAGACGAGGTCCTTGCCGGCGAGCGGCGGCAGGAGCCGCACGGTGACGTGCTTGTCGTCGATGGCGATGACCTTCAGGTTGATCACGGCGCCCGCGACGTTGTGCGCCTCGAACATGGCGCCCTTCTCGACGGCCACGTCCTTCGGGAACTCGGCGCGCGGGATGTTGCGCGTCGGCAGCGTGTCCTCGGGGGGGATGACCTCGGCGGCCGGGATCTCGCCCTCCAGCGACTGACCAGCCGAGAGGCCCTCGAGCCGCTTCTCGAGCGCCGGCAGGAGCTTGCCCTCGCCGTGGACGTACTGCACCGGCCCCGACTTGGCCGACGACTCGATGACGTCGCCGCCCTTGACCCGCAGCTCGAACTCGACCCGGACGATGCTTCCCGCGGTGATCTTCATGGGCGAGCAGACTACCCCGGCGAGCGGCGATCGTGCGGGGTTTCTTCAGCTGCCGAGGGTCGTCGTCGTGCAGCGGAGCGCGGGCCGCTCCTCGATCGGTGTGGTCGCGCTGCCCCGTTCGTAAGCCTCGCCGACGAACCGCAGCCGTGCCCCCGGCTCGACGTGGAGCTTCTGGTCGGAGTGCACGTCGAACGAGTAGTTGCGGAGGTAGGCGAAGACGCCGCTGCCGTTGCCCTGGAAGACCAGGTGGAACACCACCGGATGGTCGCCGGCCTGCAGGGGGCGGGCGCCGAGCTCGATCGTCGCGAGGCCGAGCAAGGCCTCGTCGCTCGTGTCGGTGAGCGGCGCGCCGTCGAGCACCACGCTGAGCTTGCGGAGCCGGAACGCGGTGGACATGCGGTTCTGCACCGCGATCTCGGCGGAGGCCGTGAACGGCCCGCTCGGGGCGCGCGCGACGGGCTCCTCGACGCACGCCGCGAGCAAGACCGCGAGGAAGGCGAGGGGGCGCATGTCAGCGTGACTCCCATACCCGCAGAGCGGGCAGCTCGATGGCGGTGAGAAAGCCGTCCTTGCCGGCGCCCGTGTCGATCGCGACCACGCACTCTCCCGCCCAGAAGTCCGTGGGATCGGCCGGGGTGTGGGTCGAGAGGTCGGCCGGCAGGCAGTCGGTGACGGTGTGCCCCACCACGACGCGCTTGCCGCGGTAGTCGGTGAAGAACGACTTGGTGCGTGTCCACAACATGGCGTGCGGCGGCACGATCTCGCTCGGGTGGAGGAACCGCCCCTGGTCTCCACGAGGCCCGCGTGCACGTAGATCCCGTGCTCGTCCTCGTGGAACAGCGGCAGGCTCTCGAACCACGCGACCACGTCCGCGGGGGAAGAAGGCGCCGCTGAACAGGCCCTCCTGCTCCTCCGGCGTGAACAGCGTGCCGGGCTCCGGGTGCGGACCGCCGGTGTAGCTGCGCATCGTCGCGAGGCAGCCGTTGCCCGGGGGGAACACGAACTCGTCCCAGCGACGGTCGAGCACGCGGAGCCAGGCGTCCTCGTGGTTGCCGCGGAGGCACACGACCTCGAACCCCGCGTCGCGCTGGAACCCACGGACGACCTCGACCACCTCGGCCGAGTGGGGGCCGCGATCGACGTAATCACCCAGGAACACGAGCGTGTCCGTGGGCTCGAGCGTGGGCATCTTGCCGACGAGCTTGCGAAGGGCGTCGAGATCGCCGTGGATGTCGCCTACGACGAAGGTGCGGCGGCCCATCGCGGCAGTATCGCAGGTGGTAGGGTCCGCTGCCAAACCCGAGGAGATTCGACATGGAGTACCGCACGCTCGGCAACAGTGGGCTCGAAGTCCCGGTGGTGTGTCTCGGCGCGATGACCTTCGGCGAGGCGGACGACAAGTCGTTCATGCACAAGGTCGGCTGCGACGAGCAGACCTCGTTCGCGATCATGAGCCGCGCCCTGGAGCGTGGGGTGAACTTCATCGACACCGCCGACGTCTATGGGCAGGACGGCCTCTCGGAGCGCGTCGTCGGCGCCTGGATGAAGGAGAACCACACCCGCGACCGCGTGGTGCTCGCGACCAAGTTCCGCTTCCGCATGGGCGAGGGCCCGAACAGCACCGGCGCCTCGCGCTACCGCATCGTGCGCACGGTCGAGGACAGCCTCCGGCGCCTGCAGACCGACCGCATCGATCTGTACCAGATCCACATGCAGGACGTGGCGACGCCCGAGGAGGAGACCCTGCGCGCGCTCGACGACCTCGTGCGGGCGGGCAAGGTGCTCTACCTCGGCGCCAGCAACTACGCCGCCTACCGGCTCGTCGACTCGCAGTGGATCGCCAAGAGCGAGCACCTCCACCGGTTCGTGTCGCTGCAGATGCAGTACAGCCTCCTCGTGCGCGACCTCGAGCGCGAGCACATCCCGCTCTGCAAGCAGTTCGGGCTCGGCGTGTTGCCGTGGTCGCCGCTGGCCGGTGGGTTCCTCTCGGGGAAGTACCAGAAGGACCAGCCGCCGCCGGCCGGCGTGCGCCTCGAGAAGTGGAAGGAGCGCCTCGCCGACATGGACAACGACCGCGCGTGGCGCACGCTCGACGCGGTGCGCGCCGTCGCCACCGCGCGTGAGACCACGCTCACGGCGGTGTCGATCGCGTGGCTGCTCGCGAAGCCCACGGTGAGCTCGGTGATCTTCGGCGCGCGGTCGCTCGAGCAGCTCGACGACAACCTGAAGGGCGCCGAGCTGAAGCTCTCGGCCGAGGAGGTGCAGCGCCTCGACGACGCGAGCGCGTGGGAGCTCGGGTATCCCTACAAGTTCCTCGCGAACATCCAGAAGCGCTGGTAGCCGCTCAGAAGCAGGGGGTTCCGGCGCCGCGCGGCACGCACCGGCTCCCGGTCGAGCTGGCCGCGCAGCAGCCGTACGAGCGCGCGCAGGTCTCGGTGTGGACGCCGGCGTCGTCGGTCCAGGTGCACGTCGCGTCGGGTGGCGGGGGCGGGGGCCCGCCGGGCTTGCAGCCGATCGCGATCTCCTTGGGCGCGTGCCAGTAGGGGCAGCCGTTGGCGTCGGTCAGCCGCTGCCAGCGTGGATCGCCAGGTTCGGGGAGGTTGTCGCAGACGTCCGTGGTGCCGAGCGCGCGACCGCGACAGCTCGCGTCCGAGCCGCCGAAGGCCATGCAGCACGCGGGGGCTGGACTGATAGGGCAACAGAGGCTCGAGGTCGGGGGGCTTGCCGGTCTCGGCGCTGGTCTCGCCGCCGGTCTCCACTGCACCCTCGGCGTCCGGGGTCATGGTGCCGCCGCACGCGCCGAGCGCGCACAGCAACCCGAAGAGGATGGTTCGCATGCTCCTGCCAAAGCAGCACTCGTGCCATCGCGCGTTCTGCCCGGAACAGCGTGGATCCAGCTCGAATCGTGGGCCGCTGACACAAGCTGGCACGAGCCGCGGTTCACACCTTCACGAGCCGGATGGCCTGTTCCGGGCATTCGCGGACGCAGAGGCCGCACGCCTGGCACGCGGCCTCGTTCGGCGTGTAGGCGGTCTTGCGCCCGTGCACGAGGCTCTTGAACCTGGCGAGCGCGCCGAGCGCCGCGTAGTCGGCGTCGTCGATCCGCCGCACGACGAACACGTCGTAGGGGCAGACGCGCACGCAGTCGGCCTTGCCCTCGCAGCGCGCGCGGTCGACGACGGGACGCAGCGGCGAGCCCTTGCAGTCCGGTTCCATGGCGCGAGTGTGCCCGAGACCAGCGACGTCGTGCGTGAAGAAGCGCGAAGGCGCCCTCGCTCAGCCGACCACGTCGTCGAGCTGGTGGAGCACCGCGAGGTCGAGCACCGCACTGGACGCGCCATGGGCTGCGCGCGCGAATCGAGCGGCGAGCCGGTGGGCGAAATGCCGCTCGGCCTCCCCGGCGAGCGATGCGGCGAGCGAACCCGTCGCGCGTGCGCCCTTGAGCAGCGTTCGCCCGACGTAGTCGCCGGTCGACGCGGCGAGCCGAGCCGCCGGGGACGCTGCGGTCGGGCGGGGCTCGCCGCCAGCGTCGAGGCGCATCGGCCCCTGGTGTGCGGCGGCGCGCTGGAGGTCCACCACCACGAGCTCGGTGGTCAGCAGCGACAGCGGCGCCATACGCCAGCCCTCGGCCGTGAGCCGCAGCTCACCGGCGACGTGGCTCGGACCGGCGCCCAGAGCCGCCGCGCTCGCGTCGACCGCTCCGGGCGCGACCCGCCGATGGTCGGTGTGGAGAATCAAGCGGTGGCCGGCGGTGTCCTCGACCCATCCGGTGACCGACTGGCCATCCGCGAGGCGGTCGACCGAGACGACGCGGCCGATCTGCACGACCGCCACCGAGGCTCCCCGTCCGCGCGGGCACAGGCAGGCGGGGGGCATGGCCCGCCGACGCGCCGCGTGGGCTGCGAGGTCACGCACCAGGAGCGGTTCGGGCAGTCGTGACCAAGGGCCCGTGGCGCCGATGTTCGACGGGAGCAGGGAGGACTTCATGCCCCGGGCCGCGCCGAGGTCGAGGGCGCCGTTGGCCCGACGGCGGGCCGCTCGCGTCACGAGCTCACCACGCGAGAGGTCCGTGATCGACATGCGACTCGACGCGAACAGCGCCCCCAGATCCGCGCCGACGCGGCGCTCGTCGTTCCAGCTCTTGTCGAGCACGAGCACGGTCGCGGTATCGGGATCGGCGAAGTAGAGCCGAACCATCCGGCGGTCGCCGTCGGCGTCGAGCCGGGCTCCGAGCGAGAGGAGCCGAACCTGTTCCATCGCGGTCTCGCCGATGCGATCGCTCCCGAGGACGAAGGACCGAGGCAACGGCGGGTCCTTCGCGTCGGCCGCGCGCATTCGCGTGGCGAGCTCCCCGACTTCGCGCGCGAGCTCCGACAGCTGGAAGCGGGCGCTCTGGGCGTGGTACGCCTCGGCGAGCCTCTCCACGCTCTCGAGGCCGTCCACGATCCACCACGAGCCCGCCCGTTCGGCCGCGCCGCGCGCCCTCTCGAGCACGGCGGGGGCGCCTGGAGCGGCGAGCCCGTACTGCACCAGGAACTCGAGCGCAGCGTCGATCGGCGAGCCGAGGGAGACGGGGTCCGTGTGCGGCTGCTGGAGCTCCCCACCGAGGTTGACGGTGCCGCCCGCCGGCGCGGCGCGGAACGCCTGCACCGCCAGCACCACGTGCTCGCACGCCTGGCCCCTCACGCAGTCGCACTTCGCGTAGGCGAGGTCGTGAGGGACGAGGAACTGCACCGTCGCTGTCCCGAGGACGACGCTCGGTGGCATCGGCTGGCCCGTGGTGTCGCGCGCGCCCGGACGGGTCGTCGCCACGGCTCCCCGAGCGAGCAGCGCCGCGGCGCGGGCCACGACCTGCGCGCCACAACACGACAGCAGGGCCTCGTCGCCGAGGGTCCCCGGATCCCACGTCGGATCGACGAGCTCGTGGACGGGGGTCGTCGCGTTTCGATGCTGATAGGCGAGCACGGCGGCGATCCGATGCCGGCAGACCTGCGTGGATCCGCACGTGCAGTGGGTCTGCTGTAGAGCGACTCCGCGCCCGAGGCGCGTGGTCGCGCCGTCGCTTGCCGAAGCGACCACCGTGCCATCGGCGTCCTCCGCGATCGCCGGCAGGACCCCCGCGGCCAGCTCCTTCTGCGCACGCTTGACCAGCCCCGCGTTGGAGAGTCGCACCAGCGCCTCGGGGGTGAGCGCCAGGAGATCGACGCGGCTCATGCGAGCATTCCCTTCAGGTATCCGACGAGTTCGTTGGGCGTCATCGCGCCCACCGTCGCGCCGACCTTCACGAGGCGCTTGCCGAGCTCGCGGTCGTAGACGGGCGCGGCCTGATCGTCGAGCGCCGCGAGCGTGATGAACCGGACCCCCTGGCTGACCTGGCGCTTGACCGACTGGACGAGGGCCTCGGCGTCACCGCCCTCGAACAGATCCGTGATGAGGACGATCAGCGTGCGCCGCGGGTTCTCGACGAGGCCCTCGGCGTAGCGGACCGCCTTCGCGATGTCGGTGCCTCCACCGAGCTGCACCTTCATCAGGGTCTCGACCGGGTCGGTCACCTGACCGGTGAGATCGACCACGTTCGTGTCGAAGGCGATCAGGTGGGTCTTGATCGCCGGGAGGCCAGAAAGGCACGCGGCGGTCACGCCGGCATGGATGACCGAGCTCACCATGCTCCCCGACTGATCGACGACGACGATGACCTGCCAGTGTTCGCCGTGGCGTCGCGATCGACTGAGGAACAGCGGGTCGCGTATGAAGAGCCGGCGCCCTTCGCGGTCGTAGTGACGCAGGTTCGCGCGGATCGTCGCCCGCGGGTCGAAGTTGCGGAGGCTCTTGTGCCGCGAGCGGCGCGGGCTGCGCGTGCCGGAGAAGGCCGCGCGGACCGTCTTCGTCAGCGCCTCCATGAGCTGGGCCACGACCTTGCGCACGAGCTCCCGAGCGAGCGCGAGGACCTCGGCGTTCATCAGGTGCTTGGTGAGGAGCACGGCCCGGAGGAGGGTCTCGCTCGGCTCGATCCGGGCGAGGACCTCCTTGTTCGTCACCACCTCGTGGATGGCGAACTCCTCCACGGCGTCGCGCTCGAGACGCTCGATCGTCTCCCTGGGAAAGAGCCGATGGACCTCGTTGATCCAGGCCGGCACCGTGAGCACCGTGTCGGAGAGGTCGGCGGTGCGGATGTCGCGTTCCTGGAGCGACGCGTCGCGCTCGTAGAGCCAGCCGAGGGCGGCGTCGCGGGCGAGGTCGTCGGCGTCGATCGGGGACGCGCCGTCGATGGCGTCGGCGCTCTTGCCGAGGACCAGACGCCAGCGACGCAGGTCGGCACGGCCGTCGCTGCTCACGAGGCCTCCTCTCCGACAGCGATCAGGCCATAGCGCAGCGCGGTCGCGAACCACCGCTCCTCGAGCTGGCGCACTCCGGCGACGAGCTCGGGCTCCACGACGGGCGTGAGGAGGTCCTGGACCTCGGCGGTGCCCGCGTCGCGACGCGACAGCAGGTGCCGCGCGAGCTCCCGTCGCTCGGAAGGTGGGAAGTAGGCGAACGCACGGCGCAACGACGGGAGCGTGACGAGGAACTCGGCGTCGTCGAGGGCGCCCAGTCGGACGTCGACGACGTCGATCAGATCGGACTCGCGGGCGGCCTCGCGGGCGAGCGCGAACAGCCCGCCGAGCATCTCGCCGAGCAGCGGGCTCGGCACGCCGCGGATGACCGCGTGGGCGGTGGCTACGTGGTCGGGCGCGGGGGCGAGGGTCCAGAGAGCGCCGAGACACGCCCCGCGCACCGCGGGCGGCGCTCTCTCGGCCGCGAGGCGGCGGGTCCACACGCCGACCGACTGCGCGACGAGGAACTCGAGGTCGGGTAGGTCGAGGTCGAGCGCCCCACGAATCGAGGCGATTCCCGCGATCGTCGGTCGGTCGAGGGGGGCGGTCGCGCCCTCGAGCCCTTCGAGCAGGAAGAGCCCCCGCTCGATCATCGTGCCGAGCAGCGCGCCGAGGCCGTGCCCGGCGGGCAACGCCTCCGTGGCCTGCAACGTCGCCAGTCGGTGCACTGCCTCCCCCACGTTGGCGAAGAGCGGCTCGTGCGCGACGGCCGTCGCCGCCGCCGCGCACAGCCCGTCGACCAGGTGATGGAAGCCTGCCCGCAACGCGCGCTCCATGCTGGTCACGATCGCCGCGACGCCGTCGGCCATGCGCAGCTGCTCGTCGATCCGCGCCAGCGCGGCCGCCTCGAGCGTCGCGCCGTAGACCGCGCGCTCGATCATCGCCACGGTCGTCTCGTCCGTGCGCCTCGTGCGCCAGGCTTCGGTCGTGCGGGTGCGGCCGCGCCGCAGGTCAGCCGTGGTGACGAGCTCGACGCCGGGCAGCTCGAGCCACAGGAGGCGATAGAGCACCGTCCGTCGCTCGACCGCCTCCCGATCGTAGACGTCGAGGGTGAGGGCCTTCTGCTCGGGATCGAGCGGCACGGAGACCTCGCGGCAGACGCGCTCGATGTCGTCGACGAGCGGTGGTCGCGGCGTGCCCGCAGCCAGCGCGCCGCGCTGCTCGCCCGAGAAGGCCCGCAGCACCTCGACCAGGTAGGGGTCGGTGCCCGCCGGCAACGGGCCACGCTGGGACCAGGGAGGAGGCACCCGCAGCGCCTCCTTGATCAGCGCGCCTGCGAGACCGTCGAGCACGTCGCATCGCGTCGGGACGCGGTGCCCACGGAGCTGAGCGAGACCCTGGGCGAGCTCCGAAGCGGCGATCGCGTCGGCGGTGGACACGCGCTGGCCGCGGGCACGGAGCCGCGCCACGGCCCTCCACAACATGCGCTCGGCGGCGGCGTCGCCGTGGGTCCAGACCTCCTCGTAGAACGCCGGAGACGGCATGCCCGCGGCGTAGCCGGTGAAGCTGTCCAGGCGGGCGAACGAGAACGGCACGAGGTAGCTCCCGGTGCGCGCCGCCGCCGTGTCGGGGACGGGCACCGTCGGCTCCCCGTCTGCGCCGGCTCCCGCCGCGCCCACGAGCGCGTGCAGCGCCGGCTTGTGGAACCCCCCACACACCACCAGCACGGTGGCCCCCGCCGGCGCCTGCGAGGGCCCAGTCGATCCAGCGCGCCATGTAGGCCTCGCGCAGCGGGTCGCGCTCGGCCATGTCGGTCCGCGCGTCGGAGACGCGACCTCGGAAGCCGTCGAAGTAGTCCGCGAGTTGACGCTCGAGCCGGACCGGATCGTCGGTCAGCTCGAACAGGTGATCCCCAGAGCGCGTCGGTCGAGTCGAATCCGCGGCCGACCGCGAGCGCGTGCAGGGTGTGGCTCACCTGCTGCTCGTGGTCGGAGTAGCGATTCTGCACGGTCGAGAACACGGGATCCCACGCGGGGAGATCGATGAACCGGACGCAGGCGCCGACCGCCAATCCCGCGTGGAGAGCGACCCACTCGGGCGAGTAGGCACAGAACGGCGCCCAGCTCCCGTGGGCGCCGGCCGCCTGGTCGCGGGGCAGGAAGTAGCTGTAGACGGCGACCGGCATCGCGTGCGGCAGCGTGAGCTCGGCGAGCCGACCGTTCATGTCGCTCGGCCCCTCGATGAGCACCGCCCACGGGCGCGTCTCCGCGATCACGTGCCGCACGACGCGCGCGCACGCGGGGCTGTGATGCCGCACACCGACGATTCGAAGGTCGGCCACCGCTCACTCCGGCAGCAGGTGGCGCGCCTCGTAGAAGGCCTTCCAGTGGGCCCCGCTCCGCCGGCCGACGCGCTGCTCGAAGTAGCGACGGAGGACGGCCGCGTCGTTCCGGTCGGTCTTGATCGCCGCGCCGACGAGGCACTCCAGCAGATCGGTCGGCGTCGCTGCCCGGCCGCTCAGGAAGTGGCACCGCGCGCCGACGGCCTGGGCGACCGACACGGCCTCGGCGGTGGACATCGCCGTCGAGGGGCGATCGACGGGCTGGCCGTCCCCCGTCTTGCCGTCGCGGAGCTCGCGGAAGGTCGTGATCAACAGCTCGAAGATGTCGTCGCCGGGCATCGTCGGCACGCCGCTCCGCGCGAGCCCGCGCTGGGTCTCGGTGCGCACGAGCTCGAGCTCCACGTCGTACTGGGCGATGGGGAACACCGTCTCGAAGTTGAAGCGTCGCTTGAGGGCTGCGCTCATCTCGTTCACGCCGAGGTCGCGGGTGTTCGCGGTCGCGATGATGTTGAACCCGACCGACGCGAACAACATCTTGTCGTCCGCGAGCTCGGGGATGGCGATCACGCGGTCGGAGAGCGCGGCCAGGAGCGAGTCCTGGATCTCGAGCGGGCAGCGGGTGATCTCCTCGAAGCGCACGATGCGCCCCTGTTGCATGCCCTCGTACAGCGGCGCCGGCACGAGGGCCCGCGGGCTCGGCCCGTCGGCGAGCAGGAGCGCGTAGTTCCAGGAGTACTTGATCTGATCCTCGGAGGTCCCCGCGCTGCCCTGGATGGTGAGGGTCGACTGTCCGCTGATCGCCGCGGCCAGGAGCTCGGAGAGCAGCGACTTGGCCGTGCCCGGCTCGCCGATCAGCATGAGGCCGCGGTTGGTCGCGAGCGCGATCATCGCCCGATCGACGAGGGAAGGGTGTCCGACGAACTTCTTCCGGATGCCGAGCCGCTCGTCGCCGAGCACGAACGTGCGCACCGCGCGCGGCGAGAGCCGCCAGCCCGGCGGGCGCGGTTGCGCGTCACCCTTCGCGAGCTCGGCGAGCTCGGCCTCGTACATCACCTCGGCGGGAGGTCGCTGCAACGTGGCGGTGGGCTCGCTCTTGCTCGGCTTCTTGCTCATGTCGTCACCTGTCCCATCGACTCGATGTCGCGGATCACCTCCGACACGATCACCTCGTCGAGGCTGGCCAGCGGGACGAGGTCCGGCCGACTGCGGCCCCAGTCGGGGATGCTCGGGGCGAAGTCGACGACGCCGAGCTTCTGCGTCGGGTCGACGTAGTCCATGCCGCCGGCGTTCAGCCCCATCTCGAACGGAAGCGACGCGATGAGATCGGAGCGGATGGGTTTGTAGACCTCGAAGATGCAGCCAGCGTCCTGCGGCGGGCCCTTCCGCCAGCCGCGCGACAGGAGGCCCAGGATCTTCTTGGTCTCGACGACGCGGCCCGCGAAGCGGGTCAGGGCGGTCGCGCCGGCCTCGTCCGGGGCGAGGCGATACGTCGCGCGCGAGAGCTGTTCGAACGGCTGCGCGAGCTCGTAGTCGGCGAACACGGTGCTCCACGCCGTCGCCTCGACGTCCGTCAGGTGGAGGCGGTGGACGATGCCGACCGCGGCCGTCGGGTCGACGTCGCAGGCGTCGTCGCCCGCATCGGCGAAGGTGCGATCCTCGGCGACGCGGAACGTGCGCGCGAGCTTGCCGTCGTCGTAGACCCCCCACACGAGGCGCCGGACGAGGTGCGTGAGCAGCGGGTGGTCGACGAAGAAGTTGCGGAACTCCTCGCCCGTCCAGCGCCGCGCGTTGCCCATGCCGAGCTCGAGACGCACGATCTGGATCGACGCGAGGGCGCGCACGTCCTTCTTCATCGCCTTCCAGACCTCGGTCGCCTCCGCGCCGAGGGTAGGGTCGTCCTTGCTGTTGGGCTTCGGCAGGTCCTTGAGGCGCGCGCCTGTCGCATCGACGACGAACGGGCTCAGCGTCTCGTCGAACCCCACCCGGAACGAGCGGGGGCCGAAGTCGAGCGTCTTGGAGCCATCGTCCTCGAGGTCGAGATCGGGGACGAGCCGGTCCGCGAGCTGCTCGGCGCTCATGCCGCGCTTGCTGGCGATCTCGTCCATCCGCTCGCGCGCCCGCTCCTGGAGCCCCTTGAACTTCACCTTCTGGGCGATCCCATTGAGCATCATCAGGGCCACGTCCGAGCCGATGGCCCCGAGCACGTCGAGCCCGAGCACCGCGCGCGCGTGCTGCGACTCGCCGGGCCAGGCGCGGACCAGGGGGGTGAGGCGGCGTGCGGTGTCGTCGTTGCCCAGCCGACCGAGCGCGGTGAAAGCCCACTTCTCCTTCGAGTTCGCGCCGCCGAGGAGCCACGCCTGGAACAGGTCCCAGCCGAAGGCCGCGAGCGAGGCCGGCTCGGCCACGCGCTGGAGCTCGGCGATCGGCGCCGGGTCGTCGGCCTTGAGGGCGGCGGCGAGGGTGCCGAGCACGGCGATCGGCAGCAGCGTGCCGTCGCGGAGCACGATCCGCGGGAGGGCCGCGGGCTGCCAGAAGTCTGGGGCCTTGAACGCAGCGTTCTTCTGCAAGAAGGCGGGCAGCGCGCCCAGCTCGGCGTCCGCGCGATCGTCGCTCGCGCCGCCCGAGACCAGCCGCTCGAGCTGCGGCAGCAGGTTCTTCGCCCACTTCTGTCGCACGTCTCGCAACCGTTGCAGCGCGAGGTTCGGCGAGCTCCGCAGGCAGTCGTAGGCGGCCGGCCGCGGGTCGCTGTCCTTGCCGATCTTCTCGTCGCCGGCCTTCTCGAGCACCGCGATGGCGGCGTCGACGACGCGAGGCGCTTCGTGCGCGAGCCGCGCCACCTCGAAGAGGCTGCGCAGGAGCTCGCCGACGCGCGCTCCGTGATATGGGTCCGGCGAGAACTGCGGCAGCAGGGTGGCGATGCGCGTGCAGGCCACGTCGATCCCGCCGAGCCCGAGGCGCTGGACGAAGGCGTAGCCCTCGATGCCGTCGTCCCGCGCCGAGGCCCGCAGCCACCGGCTCTTCGGGAGGTAGTACTCCCGGTCTGCCTCCGAGAGCTTCTCGAAGTAAGCCTCGAGGTCGCTCGCCGAGGTCGCGCGCAGGAGGGCCTCGATGGAGAACATCGCCCGTTCACCGGTGGTCGCGTGCTCGCGGAGGTCGGCGTCGATCCACGCCGGGTCGAGCACGCACGAGGCGATCGCCGAGCGCTGGAGCAGCGTGCCCTGCGCGCGCAGCTTCTCGGCATGCGCGCGCCCCGCGACTCGCTGTGCCTCGGTGGCGCCGAGCCACGATTCCGCGATCGCCCGGTCGGTGTCGTAGCCGAACAGGTTCTCGAGTGGGCGCGCAGGCGCGTCGGCGAGCCACGTCGCAGTGCCGAGGGTGTCCGTCACGACCTGGCGGTCGCCGAGGCTCGTCACGAAGGCCTCGACCGCGAAGCCGAGGCCTGCGTGGGCGACCCAGAGGTTGACGAGATCGGGAGAGGTGGGCGTCGCGCCTCGTCGAACGCCCTTCCAGTCGAAGAACTGGAGCACCGCCGCGGCAGCCTCGACCTCGAGCGTGGTGGGGAGCGTCGGCGCTCCATACTGCGTGAGTACGGCGTGGCTCCACCGCGCGCTGTCGCCCGACGTGTGTGCGAGGCCGCGACTCACGAAGGGCTGGATGTGCTTCTCGAAGGCTTCCTGCACGCGCGGGAACGAGGTGCCGGCGGCGTCCTCCGCTCGAGAGGGCTTCACGCGGAAGACGGCCAGCTCCTTCTCGGCCGCCCGCTGCGCGGCGTCGGTCATGACCACAGTGGGACCCGAGCCGGGGACCGGCGGTGCCGGAGCCTCCACGGGTGGCGCAGCCGAGGCTTCGACCGAGGTCGCTTTCGGTGCCTTCGGCGTCGCCGAGCGAACGGGCGCAGCGGGTGTTGGCGCCGTAGCTGCGGGTGTTGCGGCGGCTACTGGTGCCGCGCTCGTCGCAGGTGCAGGTGGACTGCCGCCCGACACGAGCTGGTACCCCTTCTTGGTCTTCTCGGCGATCAGCTTGTCGTACTCGGCCTGGGCCTTCGCGTCGGTGGCGAACGACTTGGTGGAGGTCTGTCCGCTGGATCCGATGCGGCCGAAGGTCGTCGTGAACGACGGGCCGTTCAAGTCGATCTGCCAGAACTTGCTCGAGGTGCCCTCGACGAACTCGTAGCGCGGCATGGCCGGACAGTATCGTGGCCGTGTTCTCGCGTCACCGAAGGCCTCCTCGTGCCGTTCAGCGACGCTCGTGAAACGGAATCGGCAGACGTCTGCCGAAATTTCGGCAGGCGTCTGCCGAAAATCTGGCAGGCGTCTGCCGACTTTACGCGGACGCCGTGTTCGATACGCTGCTGCTCCATGGCAGGCACCAAGAAGGCTGCATTGAAGAGGGTCGTTGCCGATGGAAAGAAGGCAATGACGGCGGCGGCGAAGCGGGCCGAAGACCTGCTCGCGCAGATCGCTCGCGCGAAGGCGCGCATCGCCGAAGACTTCTACGAGATCGGCGAGGCGCTGCGGGAGATCCAGAAGAAGAAGCTCCACGTCGCGCTCGGATACAAGACGTTCAGCGAGATGCTCACCAAGCGCAAGGTGATGAGCATCCGCAGCGCCACCAAGCTGATCGAGATCGTCGACTCCGTGCCCAGGACCAAGGCCCTCGACCTCGGCGCCGAGAAGGCCTACGCGCTGGCCCGCCTGGCCGCGGCGACCCCGGAGCTGGACAGCGTCGAGTCCATCCTCGACCAGGGCGTGAAGGTGGATGGGCGCCGCAAGAAGGTCACCAAGCTCTCGGCGAGGGAGATCGTCCAGACGACCAAGGCCATTCGACCGAAGAAGCCAGACGCTGCGGCAACCGCCGCGGCCAAGGCTGCGCGGGCTCTGCAAGCAGCGATTCGAGCGGCGGGTGGTCGCGGGGCGACCGCAACCGCCAAGAAGGTTGGCTCCGGGTTCGTGGTGGAGCTGCTGGTACCCGTCGGCGTCGTCGATCCGTTGGTGCAAGCGCTCGGGGGCTGAGCTGGGCGAATGAGCGGGCACCCACGCCTGACGCTGCTGGCGTTGCTCCTCGGCGCGGCCTGCAAGACGAAGGGGGCGGAGCCTCTCGCCGAGGTGCGGGCCAGCTACGCCCAGCTGGTCCACTGTCTCGTCGGCGCACCGCTCACGCCCAGCGAGACCGGCTTCGAGCGCATGCAGCGCATCGATCTGGGCTGGTCCGCCTCGCCGCTCGCCCAGACCAGCGCGGAGTGGCCGCGCCGCTGCCAGCCCTTCGTGGCGAAGCTGGTCGCGACCATCGACGCTGTCCCCAAGAGGAGCAAGGCGCTGGACTCGCTGCGGGCGAGGCTCGAGGTCGTCCGCAACGAGGAGAACGCGCACCTCTGGGTCTCCGGACGGCCTGCGCTGGTGGACCTCGTGCTCCAAGACGCCAAGGCCGCCGGACTGCAGCACCCGGCAGTCCCCGCATCGACCCAGGTGCCGGTCGTGTCCGGACCGGCATTCACACGCGAGGATCTGTCGTCGCTCGTCGAGGGCTACACACCTCCCGTCCGACTCGAGCTCTTTCCC
>JADJMO010000046.1 GCA_016709545.1 Myxococcales bacterium | reverse complement strand
AGGCGCTCTACCGCGAGGCCGCGCGGCTCGGGATCGACATCCGCCGCGCGACCGGCGCGGTCGCCGAGGGCGAAGGAGAACCGTGATGCAGCCGCTCATCCACCTCGAGGGCAAGGTCGCCATCGTCACCGGCGGGAGCCGCGGCATCGGCGAGGCCATCGCGCGTGCGTTCCGCGGCACGGGGCCAAGGTCGTCGTCGCGGCGCGCAAGGTCGAGGGATGCGAGAAGGTCGTCGCCGCGATCCGCGAGGCCGGCGGCGAGGCCCGCCGTCGCCTTCCGTAACGCCTGCGATCGCCGCGCCCAAGCGCCTGCTCGACGCCGCCGTCGAGGAAGTGGTTCGGCTTAAGGTCGACGTGCTCGTGAACAACGCCGCCACCAACCCGCACTTCGGGCCGCTGCTCACCGCCGAGTACCCGGCCTGGGACAAGACCTTCGAGGTCAACCTGCGCGGCTACTTCGAGATGGCGCGTCGTCCCCGACCACCATCTGTCGACCGCAACGCGCCAGGATCGATCCACCAGCGTGGCTCGAACATCGCCATTAGCCGGCACGCCGCTGCAGGGCATCTACGCGATGACCAAGGCCGCGGTGATCTCCATGACCCAGACGCTCGCCGCCGAGCTCGCCCCCTCGGGCATCCGGGTCAACGCCCTCGCGCCCGGGATCGTCGAGACGCGCTTCGCGTCGGCGCTCACCCAGAACCCGGACATCATGGCCCGCCTCACCGCGCGCACCCCGATGGGCCGCTCGGCGCAGCCGCACGAGATGGCCGGCCCCGCGCTGTTCCTCGTGAGCGACGCCGCCTCCTTCGTCACCGGCCACGTGCTGGTCGCCGACGGTGGGCTCATGGCGCAGGGGATCTGAGCGCAAGCGGTCCAGGCGGGAGCCTGACAACCCCCACGCGCTAGGGCACGATATCCAGCATGCCAACCCGAGGTCGGGCGTGCGGGTCGAATGCCACAGCGCTCCTGCTGACCGGGGCCTTCTTGCTCCTCGCGCGGAACGCAGGCGCGGACGTGACCTTTGCATCCCTGGATCGGGCCGTCGATCCGGCGCGTTCATTCCTTGCTGCGCGCACGGCCAGTGGCTGGAACGTGGTCGCCGTTCGCTCCTATCCGCTCACCGTTCTCCCGAGCGACCAGATGTTCATCAGATATGTCGCGAACGACGGCACGTCGACGCCGGTGGACGCGAAGTGGACCGATGGCAACCCCGGCTGGGTCTACTGGTACGAGCCGTACGCGTTCGTCTGCGGCACCTCGACGTCCTTCGGTCGGTCCGGAGCCACCGACACGCAGCTCACGGCGCTCGATGGAACGAAGAAGAAGATGCTGACCACGACGCGGCGAACGCTCGGCGCGGTCTGGACCGGGACGAAGTACCTGGTCGCCAGTGGCCGACCTCGTTTCGTCCAAGGTCTACCTGACGACGCTCGACGAGCGGTGCCTACGGGACCGATCACGAGCTCGCGCCCGCGCCCTCGCCGTTCGCCAGCCACAACTTCCTGGCCTGGAACGGCAGTGAGGCCGCCGCCATCTTCCTCGCCATCGGAGCCTCCGACCCACGGCTGCAGCGCTTCTCTGCAGACGGCACGCTGTTGGGCTCGACGGTGGTCGTTCCCACGGCGCCCCTGGTCGACTTCGCCATTGCTCCTCGGGCCAGCGGATGGGCCGTCGCCATCATGAGCTCGTCCGGCATCGCCATCTCGCTCCGTGATGCCGCGCTCAACGCGACGAAGACGCTGACGTTCGCGCTGCCCCCATCGGTCGGGAGCATCGACGTCGCCCAGGTCGGCTCGCAGACATGGGCCGTGTTCGGAACCAACATCACCGGCGTCCGCATCGACGCCAGCGGCACGGTGCTCGACGTCCCGCCGAAGACGCTCACGAGCACCCTCTCCGGCTCCGGCGACACGCCGCTACGGTTGCACCCCGGGGGAGATGGCGCCCTGTTGATTCACCATCGCGAGGCCGTCGTCCTCGGTGGCGACATGAGTCCGACCAAGACGCTGCCTCTCACGGTCGCCGCCCCGCAGACCGAGCCACACCTCGCGGTGAACGGTGGGTCGGGACTGGTGCTCTGGCGTGAGGAGATGCCAGCCTCTACACCTTCGACCCCTCGAAATGCGGGCCGCGGTCGTCGAGCCGACCGGCCCCACGGCGCCCACCGTGGTTGCATCCACGTGGGCCCGAGCGCGCTCGTCCCGTTCGGCACGGGGTATCTCAGGTCTTCTGCGAGGAGTCTCCTCAAGGCACGGACCATCTCGGCCTCGGGTGTCGCATCCAGCCCCTTCGACGTTCAGCCTCCGACGGTACCTGCGCCCGCTGGGGCCGGATGCTGGGCCGACGCCGGGGCCGACGCTGGAGCGACCGACGCTGGAGCCGCACGGCGAGTCTCCTCCCAGCTGGTTTGCGGTGGCCAACGGCCCAGGCGGTGCGTGGGTCGCGTGGACCGGACAAGGGGCGCTGCGATCCTGGCGGTGAAGGCAAGTACGTCGACGACACCACCGTCGCGCGTATCGCCCCCGATCTCACGGTCGGCTCGGTGATGAACGTCGGGGATGGGGGTCTTCGTTCGCGTGCACCTCGTCGATGTGCTGGCTCGCACGAAAGGACGTCGGAACGGTGACGCGGTTCGATGCGGCCGGCCTCGATTCGTCGATCACGCTGCCCTTGGGGGTGATGCTGGGTGCGATCGGGAATCGCTTCGTCACGCTCGCGTACGACAGCACGGGAGTGTTCGCGCGGGGCCCTGGACGCCGCCGGAACCGCCCTGGCTGGTCCCTGGTCGCTCTCGGCGGCTGGTCGTCCGGTGGCGCTGGCGACCGGAGGGGGCGTCGTGGCCGCCTGGACCACGACGGCCGAATCGCTCCACGTTCGCGCTCTCGACGCCTCTGGACCCGCAGGTACCGAGACGACCAAGCTTATCACCAGGCTCGAAGCAAGTGGCCCTCGGCACGTCGACGCGGACCTGCCTCGCGTGGTCCGCTGTCGACCTCGCCATCGGTGACCAAAGGCTCCACGTCGAGGATCTCGGCCCTCCCCACCGTTCGGAACGCTTCCGGACGACGCGGGCCCGGGCGACGCCGACGCCGAGTGAAGCGGACCCGGATGCGGCCGTCGATGCGGCTGCGGACGATGGCGACCCTGAGGCGCCCGTGGATGCATCTGCGGACGATGGTGCCCTTGATGCGACCGTCGATGCGTCTCTGGAGGTCGGCCCGGAAGCCCGCAGCGAGCCGGGGTGGAGCCATTCGGGCGGCGGCGGATGCTCGTCCACCGCCGGTGACGGCGACGCCCGATGGCTGGCCCTGGCCGGATTGCTCGGGGCTCTCGTCTGTGCGCGCGCCCGACGGACGGTGCGACCTGCTGTCACCACCGAGTGACGGGCATCCCCTACCGCAGCAGCGCCTCGATCGCCGCACGCAGCGAGGCGCCGCAGCCTCGGCGAGCGTCCGCAGCGGCGAGCTCCTCGCACGCGGCGGGGCTCGTCGCGACGCCGATCACCCGCGCTCCCGTGGCCCGCGCCGCCGCGACGTCGGCGTCGGTGTCTCCTATCACGATGGGCTCGCCGTGCCCGGCCGCGGCCTCAATCGCGGCGCGCACGAAGTCGGCGCGCGCCTCGTGGTCGCCTCCAAAACCGCCGCCCTCGAGCGGGAAGAGCTCGTGCAGCCCGGCCGACCGCAGCTTGATCGCCGCGCCCTCGCGCAGGTTGCCCGTCGCGAGCGCCACCCGGTGCCCGGCGCTCTTCGCCCACACGACCGTCCCGTGCACGTCCCCGAGCGGCACGTACGGGCGTCGCGACAGCTCCTCCTCGAGATACGCGGTGTAGCGAGCCAGGAGTGCCTGCCTAGCCTCTTCCAGCGCCATGACGCTGGCCGCCGTCGCGATCGCGCGCGCGAGCGACAGATCGGTCCCGCCCGCGAACCGCAGCCCGGCAGTGTGATCGGCGCCGAACAGCTCGATCGACGCGCGCGCCATCGCGGTGCGCCCGGGCCCCGGCGAAGGCCCGCGGAACGTGAGCAAGGTGCCGTCGATGTCGAACAGGAGGACCGCGCGCCGCATGCGCGAGAGACTACAGCGTCGCGGACAGGCGTTCGCTCGCCCGGAGCGCCATCGCCATGATGGTCATCTGCGGGTTCACGCCGAGGCTCGAGGGCAGGGCGGCGCCGTCCATCACGTAGAGGCCCGCGCATTCGTGGGTCTCGTGGTCGGGGCCGCACACGCTCCGCTCGGGATCGGTGCCGATGCGGGCGGTGCCGAGCGGGTGGTAGGCGGTGATCTCCACGTCGCCCGCGCGGAGCGGCCGCGTCGCGAGGGCCTCGAGGTCGGCGTCGTCGCGGATCTCGTGGCGCCCGGCGACGAACGGCAGCACGCGGCGCGCGCCCGCGGCCCGGAAGATCTTGCACACCTCGACCACGCCGCGGCGCATGCGCTCGAGGTCGTGGGCGTTCATGTCGTAGGTGATGAGGAGGCGCTTGCCGACGGTGCGCACGGCGCCGCGCGCGGTGTCCTGCACCATGAGGCCGAACGTGGCGAGGTGGGGGAAATCGGCCATCACGTCCATGTAGCGGCGGCCGACGAACGGCACGCCCATCGACATCACGTCGAGCGGGGTGGACCCGCCCTCGAGCATGATCCCCTGGTCGGCCATGTCCTCCACGCAGTAGCCCTGCGGGATGCCGCGCGACTGGTCGACCACTTCGTCGAACAGCGCGCACACCTTGGTGGCGGGGTGGATCGAGAGGTTCTTGCCGATCATCGGGTGCGAGAGCCCCGAGCGCTGCAGGAGGCCCGGCGTGCAGAGCGTGCCGCCGGCGACGACGACCGCGGCCGCCTTCACCTTGAACTTGCGGCCGGAGCCGAGCGTGCCGCGGACGCCGCGCGCGCGACCGGCCACGACCTCGACGGCCTCGACCTTGGCCGCGGTGACGAGCTGCGCGCCGCGCTCGAGGGCCGCGGGGACGTAGCTGACGTCGGTCGAGCGCTTGGCGCCGGTGGGGCAGCCGAAGCAGCAGATGCCCTGGCCGTCGCACCCCGGCGCGTTGCGGCTCAGCGGCTTGTGGTGCAGGAGGCCGAGCTTGCGCGCGCCGCGCTCGACCACGCGACCGACGCCGCCGGTGAGCGAGAACTCGGCCGGGGCGACGCCGAGCATCTCCTCGACCTCGGAGTAGTACGGGTCCATCGAGCCGCTCGACAGCTCGCCGAGGCCGTAGCGCGAGCGCCACCGGGTGAAGACCCGCTCGGACAGGCGATAACACGTGCCGCTGTTGATGACGGTGGAGCCGCCGACGGCGCGCCCCGCGAACACCGGGATGCCCGCGTTCCCGAGGGCGACGGTGAGCCCCATGTCGCGGTAGAGCAGCTTGGTCATGTCGGGCGCGCGGCCCGTGAAGCTGCCGCGGCGGTGGTAGTCGCCCTCCTCGAGCAGCAGCACCGCGTGGCCCCGTCGCGCCAGCGCGTAGGCCGCGGCCGCGCCGCCCGCGCCGGTGCCGACCACCACGACCTCGGCCTCGAGCTCGAGGGTCTCGTCGCGCGCGTCGCCCTCGGTGCGCCCGTCGACGACCTGGCCCAGCCAGCGCGGCTGCTCGTCGCGCACGGTGTCGACGCGGTAGCGACAGCCGACGTGCTCGAACATGTGCGGCGCGTCGAAGTGCGCGTACTTGATCGGCGTGAGCAGCGCGCGCAGCGCCGAGCGCTGGAGGTGCAGGCGGCCGTTGACCCAGGCGTCGAGGAACGACTCGGCGTCGTCGCGCGAGAGCGAGGTGAACCGGCGCGCGCGCGTGGGGAGCGGCGCGAGCTCGACCATCCACAGGAGCGCGCGGATGCCGTCGGCGAAGTCCCGCGGGGTGTCGCGGAGGAAGTGGGTGAGCCGAGCGAGCGTCGCAGGACCGCCCCCCTCGAGGCCACCGTGGGCCGGCATGGCGGCGGCCGCGATCGCGGTGACGATGGCCTGCTCACGGGCGGAGAAGGGCGTGTCCCGGGTCGCCTGCTCGGTGGTTCCCAGCTGCATGTCGAGTATTCTGCATTCTCAGAATGCAGAACGCAAGGGGGGAGGGGTTGACCCCGGCGGCCGGACACGCCAACTCCCGAGAACATGTCGACTTCGCCCAGCAAGTACGTCCCCGCCAACGAGGGGGACTGGTCGGTCCCCAAGCTCATGATGGTCGCCGTCGTCGTGCTCGGCGGCTTCTTCACGTTCATCTGGTTCGCGTCGACCTGATCACGTCGACCTGATCACGGCCACGTGACGGTCGGCGTCAGGCCGAGGAACCGTCCGTAGTCGCTGCACGCCCGCTCGAACGCCGTTCGCTGCGCGCGGCTCGCCCTGGTGAACGGCTGGGCCTCGATCGCGACCGTTCGCTTCTTCAGCGCGCGCGTCCAGGTGCCGATCACGCGTCCGTCCTCGACCATCGTCGCCCGGAAGACGCCGTTCCCACCGGGGACGATGCGGTCCATCGATCCGGCCGGGATCAGCAGCGATCGGTCCTTGAGCCCGAGCATGAGCTCGTCGAAGCCAGGGAGCGCGTGGAAGGTCGGTCCGCTCGGCGGCGCGTCGCGGACCTCCGGCGAGAGCCACATCGACGCGCCCTCGTGCTCGACCTCCACGAGGGCTCGCCTCGCGATCGCGATCGCGCGGCGGGCGTCGGTCGTGGTGAGCCCCGTCCAGCCCACGAAGTCCGGCAGGTTCGCGGGGCCGTGGCTCTGGAAATAGCGGGTCGCGAGGAGGCCCAGCGCCTCGTCGTTCGTGAGCGCACGGGGGTTCGGCGCGGCGTCCGCGAGCGACGCGAACGTCTGCTCCCTGCCGCTGTTCGGGCCGACGCACACGACCGCGCGGTGGGCGGCATGGCCGAGCAGGTGGTACCCGCGCTGGCCCTCGGTGCCGATGCCCTTCGCCTCGAGCACGGCCAGCGCCTCGGCGCGCGTCAGCCGCACTCCTGCGAGCGCTGCTCCGAGCACCTCGGCGGCGCGCTCCGCGGTGCGCGCGTCGATGCCGAGCTCGGTCCGCCGGCTCGCCGACTTCGCGAGCGCCCGTGTTCCCGGTGAGCGCGAGCATCCAGCGCGCGTCCTCCGCCGGCACGAAGTGGAGCGTGCCGCGCATCGGCCACGTGCGCAGGACGTCGAAGCGCTCGAGCGCCGCGTCGACGTCGGTCTCGGTGCCGCCGAGGCGTACGCCGAACGACCACTTCGCGCTCGCGAGATCTTGCGCCTGCATCGCGCCGAACCAGCGCGCGACGTCCAGCACGGACCCGCGTGGCGGCGCGTCCGCGAGGAGGAAGCTCGACACGCGGAGGCGCACGACCTCGCTCGAGGCGAGCCTCACGCGCCCCATGGGCTCAGCGACGACGGCGCCGCGCGAGGGCGACGAGCGCGACTGCGGCGAGTCCCGTGGCGAGGCCGCGCGCCGGGCTCGACGGGCCTCCGACCGCGCAGCCACCCTTCACCGTGGGCTCGGTCGGCGTGGCGCTCACGGGGACCTCGGCCGGCTTGGGCGTGCACAGCTTGGAGCCGCCGACGGCGCTGCAGACGTAGCCGTCGGGACAGGCGGTCGCCTCGTCGCACGGGTTGGTGCAGATGTTCTTGCCGCCCGCGTCGATGCAGATGCCCGAGCGGCACGCGTCGGGGCCGTCGCACGGCTCGCCGAGCTTGGCCTTGCGCGGATCGGGGCCACCCTCGAGCCAGGGCTCCGTGCCCGCGGCCTCGAAGGTCTGCAGGACGAGATCCTTGAAGGCGTCGACGCGGGTGTAGATGTTGTGGGTCTTGTAGTCCGCGGTGTCGACGCACTGGGTCCACGCCGGGTCGGTGGCCGGATCGTACGGCGCGCCGTTGCCACCACGGGAGACGACCCCGAGGACCGCGCCGGTGCTGGTGGCGAACGCTGGCCCTCCACTGTCACCCGAGCAGATGCCCTCGCCGATCTGGAACTCGCCGGAGCCGACCGCGCCGGTGCCCGTGGAGATCGGACCCACGCTCGTGATCGGGATGTCCGCCCTGCGGTTGCGGCGGTTGGTGCGCGAGACGTTGGAGACGCCCCAGCCGACGGCGGTCATCGTCTCGCCCTTCACCGGCGGCGCGTCGAGGCGCACCTTGGCGATCTTGGCGCCGGCGATCTTGCGGTCGAGGACGACGAGCGCGATGTCGTTGTTGCAGAGGTTCTTGGCGCCGGTGGTGAACAGCTGCTTCCCGCGCGCGGCCGCCTTGGTGGTGCGCCCCATGGTCGTCCCGATCACGACGGCCAGGCGCTCCACCGGGTAGTCCGAGAGCACGCCGCCACCGGAGATGGGCTTGCCGTCCTTGGAGCACGCGATGCCGCCATCGGCCGTACGCGAGACGCAGTGCCGCGCGGTGAGGAGGACGTTCTCGGCGAGGAGCACACCGGAGCAGGAGCCCTGCGGGTAGCCCTCGGGGCTGAGGATGCCGACCCAGACCGCCGCGTCCTCGTCCGCCGTGCTGGCGACGCCGTCGATGATCGGCGCGGCCTGACCTCCGAGCGGAGCGTCGGCGCCGCAGCCGAGGAGGGTGAAGGCCGAGAGCAACGTGGGGATGGTGAGGACACGCATGCGGAGAGACCTCCCAGGGGGGTGCGGAAAGGTGCCACCAGCCTGTCGCCTCTGCCAAGCCCGGCCGTGCCACGAACGCCCTCGCGAGAACGTTCCGTGCCGGGGCGAAAGGACGGGTCGGTGGAGTTGTTGCCCGGCCTGCCCGGCCTCTGCTGCGATCCGCGGCGATGTCTCGCCTCGTCTGGCTCGTCCCGTGTCTCCTGGTCGGTCCCGCCGCGCGCGCGCAGGGGGGGTGCCCGAACGAGATGAGCCTCGTCGGGAGCTCGTGCGTCGACCGCTGGGAGGCCACGCTGATGGAGGTCCGCAAGGACGGCAGCGAGGTGTCCTGGAGCCCGTATCACTCGCCGTTCGGCCACAAGGTCCGCGCGGTCAGCAAGCCGGGCGTCGTGCCGCAGGCGTACGTGACCTTCCACGAGGCGCGCCGGGCCTGCGAGGCGGCCCAGAAGCGCCTCTGCCGCGCCGACGAGTGGAAGACCGCGTGCAAGGGGCCCGCGAACAAGACGTGGCCCTACGGCGCGGTCCACAAGCCGGGCACGTGCGTCGACAGCGGGCGCACCTCGCCGCTCGGCGTGCTCTACACCGGGCCCGATCGCTTCGAGAACAAGTCGATGATCGATCCGCGGCTGAACCAGCTGCCGAACACGGTTGGCAAGACGAGCGAGGCCACGGGGTGCACCAACGCGACGGGCACCTACGACATGGTCGGCAACGTGCACGAGTGGGTCGAGGACGGCACCATGCACGGCGGCTTCTACCTCGACACGACGTCGCTCAAGGAGGGGTGCGACTACACGACCAAGTCGCACGCGCCCGTGTACTTCGACTACTCGACCGGGTTCCGCTGCTGCAAGGACCTCTGAATTCGCCGCGAAATGCGGCTCAGTCGGGGTCGGGCGGGTTCTTGAGCGGGGCCAGCAGCTCTCGACCGGCGGCAGCGCAGCGAGCGCCGACCCCTTCCAGTGGGCGAGCGCGAACGAGTCGGACCGCTGCCCGTTGGGGTGGGCGGTGCGCTCGGAGAACACGAGCTCGTGGAGCCCGTCGTCGTCGAGATCGAGCGAGCCCTCGGCGCGGAACACCGCGTGATCGGAGCTGCGGACGACGGCCATGTCGTCCCAGCCCGCGCCGTGGATCAGGAGCGCCGCGAACCCGCCGGCCTTCTTGCCGGGGTGGAAGCTCGTCGTGGTCGCCGAGACGACGAGCTCGCTCTGCCCGTCGTCGTCGAGGTCGGCGCTCGCGGCCTGCACGACCGACACGCCGCTCACCGTGCCGACCTTGCCCATGCCGCGCGCGAGGGCGTCGCGCTCCTTGGGCTTGAGGTCCGAGGAGCCCTTCTGCGTGGCCTCCCAGCCCATGCGGTGGAAGCGCGCGGGGCTGTTCGCGGGCCAGACGGCGATGGCGCCGGGCTTCTCGCCCTTGGCGTCGTCGAACATCGGGAGCTTGGTTTCGAGGGTGCATCCGGTCACGGTCGGCGTGCGGTGTCCGGTGAGCTTGACCACCCGCGCGTCGCGCTCGAGCCGCACCTCGTCCTCGAGCGAGAGCAGATCGAGGCAGTCCTTGCCCGAGCGCCAGGCCTTCTTCGGCGCATCGAAGCACGCGACGGGGAGGAGCCCTTCGTAGACGCTGACGAAGACGATCGCGCTCCTCGGCGCGCGCTTCGCCGTGGGGCCGGCCGGCGCCTCCACCTTCGTCGCGGTACCCGCGCCGCCACAACCGAGCAGCCCGATGAACACCCACAGCGGCAAGGCGCGCATGGGGTGCGACGCTATCACGGCAGGCCACCGCGACGGCGCGAGTACCAGCTCAGGCTCGCGAGCAGCGCCGCGAGGCCCGACCATGCCCAGGCGGGGAGGAGCGGCGACACCGAGCGCTCGACCGAGATCACCGCGGCGGCGGGGGCCGGGATCTTGCCGACGTCGCTCGCGCTGACGGCGATGCCCCCCTGCGCCGCGGCGAGCTGCGCGAGGCGCTTCGGGTCGGGTCGGGGATCGGCGAGCTCGTCTCCCCCCGGCTCGCACGCGGCGAGGGTGCGGGTCGCGAGCGCGGGCGCGTCGTCGTCGTCGACCCCGGCCGGGCCGGCGGACACCCGGACCGCGAACCCACCCATGCCGGCGGTGCCGAGCGGCAGGAGCACCGGCGGGTCCCCGTCGACGACCTGCTCCACCTTGGTCAGGAAGCCCTCGGTCGCGGTGGCGCCGGGCAGGGGCGTGAGGGTCGCGCGGAGCAGCGCCTTGCCCTCGACGGGGAACGCCTCGACGCGCAGCGCGGCCGGCGCGCCGGTGAGGCACGGGCCCTCGCCGGTCGCGTGGACGACGCGCGCCCGCACGGGCTCGTAGCGCGGGTCGCGCATCAGCCAGCCGAGCAGACCGCGGAAGAACGCGTCGTAGGCGCGGCCGCCCGAGGCGAGCGCCGCCTTGGAGAACCCGAGCACGCGCGTGCCGTCGAGGCCGAGCGCGATCGAGCGGCCGTTCTTCACGTCAGCGATCGAGAGCACCGGCATGGGCTTGCCGGTCTTGGTCGTGCGGGTCGGGTGGACCCACAGCGCGACGCCGCGGCCACGCACGTCGCCGAGGATGTTGGCGCCGGGCATCTCGGGCAGCTCGTCGCCGATGAGGCGGTCGAGCTCGGCGAGGATCGGCGCGCGCCGCGCGGCCTTGGTCTTCTGCGGGACGAACGGCGCGAGGTCGGCGCCGGTGCCGCCGGCCTCCACGGTCGGGATGTCGACCGGGGTGACCTTCTGCAGCGAGCTCCCGCCGTAGCCGCCGGCGGCGAAGGCGTTGGGGCCGCCGACGTGCACGAGCCCGCCACCGTCCTCCACGTACTTGGCGATCTTGGGGAGGTGGGGCTTGAGCGCGTAGGGCTCGGCGTCGAAATCCTGGAGGATGACCGCGTCGAACGTCTTGAGGTGCTCGGTGAACAGCTCGTCGACCGGGAACGGGATGAGCGCCAGCTCGTCATCGCGCGCGTTCACGTCGTCGCCCGGCGTGCGCAAGATGAAGAACGAGACGACGTCGATCGCCGCGTCGCTCTTGAGCCACTGGCGGAGCGCCCGCACGTCGTACGTCGGACGGCCGGCCACGTGCAGCACGCGGACGCGCTCGCGAGCCACCTCCACGGTCACGGTGCGCCGGTCGTTCTGCGGGAGAAGATCGCCCTTGGGCGGCGTGAGGAACACCTCGATGGCGTGGGTGCCGGCCTGCTCGAGGGTGAGCTGCAGCTCGATGGTCGCGACGCCGTCCTTCGGCGTGGCGGTGCCGGTCGCGAGGATCGCCTCGCCCGCGCCCTCGCGCAGCTCGCGTACGGTGATCGGCAGATCGCCGCAGGTGATGCCCCCGGTGCAGGCGATCTCGACCTGGAGCGGCAGGGCCTGGTGCGCGACGGCGGCGCCCGCGAGCTTGACCGCGCGGATCGCCACGTCGGGCGGGCTCGTGTCGGCGACCGACACCGTGTGCACCACGGGCCCGAGCTTGCGGGTGAAGAGATCGCCGACCTCGATCGCGCCATCGCTCACGAGGACGATGGACGTGGGAGGGTCCTCGGTCTTCTCGAGCAGCGCGCGCAGCGCCGTGGCCGCGGCGCTCGAGCCGCCGTCGGCGCGGGCGAGGACGGTGCCCGTCGGGTTCACGTCGCGCAGGCCACCCATGACGCCGAGCGAGAGCACCTCGACCCGGGGGATGCGGGCGCGCAACGCGTCGACCGCGGACTCGGCGACGTCGATGCGCGGCGTGCCGTCGGCGCTCGCGGTGGAGGGGAGCACCATCGAGCGCGACCGATCGAGGAGGACGACCACCCGCGGGGTCATCGTGGCCTCTCGCGCGCGCAGGCGATGCGGCCGCACCACCGCGCAGAACAGGGAGATCGCGGCGAGGATGCCGAAGCCGAAGACGCGCACGCCCGCCTTGAGATCGCGCGCGCGCCGCAGCTCGACGAGCAAGAGCAGCACCGAGACGACGGTGATGCCGACCGCGAAGAGGGCGACCCAGCGCGGGAGGTCTTCGGCTGGCACGAGCGAGGTGCGCAGCGTCTCGGTGGGGGCGAGCACGGTCCTCAGGGCGCGACGGTCTTGCGCTTCAGCAGATAAGGCGCGTGGACGGCGTCGTCCTTGTAATTGGTGGTGAGCGCGTACATCGCGACGTTGACCGCGAAGCGGATGGCGAGCTCGCGCTGCTTCTCGCCGCCGGGCTCGACGGTGGCCTCCCAGGTCCCGAGCGTGTTCTTGGCGAGCGCGCCGCCGAGGTCGTGCGAGAGGAACAGGACGCGCACCTGGCCCGCGCGGATGATGGCGTCGGCGGTGGCGGGGCCGTTGGCGCGACCCCAGGGGCGCGCCGGCTTGAGCAGGTAGAACGTGCGGTAGAGGACGTGCTCGGCGGGCACGACGACGGGCGCCGCGTCGGGCAGGATGCGCGCGACCTCGCGCCGGGCGTCCTTGCCGAAGTTGCCCGCCTCGGGGTCGGCGTCGTCGACGACGAGCAGGCCACCGAGCGCGAGGAACTGCCGCATGGCGGCGATCTCGGCCTTGTCGAGCGGCGAGAGCCCACCAGTGCCGGACCAGTACGCGAACGGCCCGTCGAGCAGCAGCGGATCGGTGGCCTTGAGCGCGCGCGGGAAGCGCCGCGAGGGCGCGCTCGTGCGCTTCTCGAGCTCGACGCTCCAGCGGCCGGGCGCGCTCGCGTGGGCCGCGCCGGTGACGCCGCCCGCGAGCAACACCTTGGGCTCGAAGGCGCCGTCGTCGCCGAAGGCGTGGGCGCGACCCGGCCGCGCGAGGGCGTCGAGGCCACCGAGCGCGAGACCCTTGCCGACGAGGTCGAGCCAGCTACGGCGCCGCATCAGAGACCGCCGGAGGTGTTGCGCAGCTGCGCATTGCCGATAGCGAGGCGCTCATTCGAAGTTGTCGATGTACCACTTGCCGTCGATGCGCTTGAGGCGCAGGCGGTGGCCGTTCTGGAGCTTGATCTCGACCTCGTCGCCGTTGGCGCTCGGGTTCTGCATCTTGGTCGCGTCGGGCTGGTCGAGCGCGGTCTCGAGCCCCTTGAGCTGACCCTCGACCGCGGCGCGGAGCGCGGGGCTCAGGAGGCGCAGGATGCCCGGGTAGCTGCGGCGCTTGAGCACGTCGCGGAAGGCGAGGGCGGTCTGCTCGGGGGTGGCGCCGCCGGCCGGCAGGTAGCCGGCGCTCGCGATGCGGAACACGCCGTTCTCGAGCTCGAGCGCGACCGACGTGCCGTCCTCGTACTGCAGGATGGCGACGGTGGTGATCGACTCGCTCTTCTTCTTGAGCTGCGCGGCCTGGTCCTTGAGCTCGCCGGGCGACTCCTTGACGATGCGCGCCACCTCGGCCTTGGGGAGCTCGGCCTGGCTGCGTTTGGTGAGCATGCCGTGCAGCGCGTCGGCGTCGCCCGCCGCCGCCGCGTCGGCCCAGGCCTTCGCGGCCGCCTTCGGATCGGGGACGCTCACGCCGCTCAGGCAGCCGACCGAAGAGGCCGCCAGCAGGACGACGACGCAGGCCCATTGCCCTTGGAAACGAGGAACGCCACGGGCCGAACGTACCACGGCTTGCCGCCTCCCGGGGTGGGCACTACCTCCTCTCGGTGTTCACTGGGATCGTCGAGCAGGTCGGCGTGGTCGCGGGCCGCACGGCCTCCGCCCGCGGCGCGCGTCTGTCGATCCGTACCGAGTGGTCCGACCTCGCGCTCGGCGAGTCGATCGCGGTGAACGGCGTGTGCCTCACGGTCGACAAGACGGAGGGGGGGGTGTTCTCCGCCGATGCCTCCAGCGAGACGCTCGCGCGCACCACCGTGGGCGCCCTGCGGGCGGGGGCGCGGGTCAACCTCGAGCGCGCCCTCACGCCGACCTCGCGCCTCGGCGGGCACATCGTGTCGGGGCACGTCGACGCCACCTCCCGCCTGGTCGCGCGCGAGGCGGTCGGCGAGGCGCAGCGCCTCGTGTTCGCCTTGCCGCTCTCGATCGCGCGCTTCGTCGCCGAGAAGGGCAGCATCGCCGTCGACGGCATCTCGCTGACCGTCAACCACGTGGAGGATGCGCACGAGGGGGGGACCTTCGACTGCATGATCATCCCGCACACGCAACGCCGCACGACCCTCTTCGACCTCGTCGTCGGCGGCTCCGTCAACCTCGAGGTCGATTTGCTCGCGCGGTACGCCGCGCGGCTGCTCGGGTCCCCCCATGTCCACGCCGAACCCCCCGCCGATCGCGACGAACCCCTCCTCCGCGCGCTCCGCGACGGAGGCTTCCTCGGAGGCCACGGTGCCTGACCGCGGCAGCGCTTCGTTCAAGGCGGCGGCCGTCGAGATCGACGGCACCCGAGTGGCCCACGTGGAGAAGGCCATCGCCGCCATCGCGCGCGGCGAGATGGTGATCCTGGTCGACGACGAGGACCGCGAGAACGAGGGGGATCTCGTGCTGGCCGCCGACAAGGTCACGCCCGAGGCCATCAACTTCATGGCCAAGCACGCGCGCGGCCTCATCTGCCTCGCGCTCGACGAGTCGATCGTCGATCGCCTCGATCTGCCGATGATGGTGCAGAAGAACAGCGCGCCGCTCGGCACCGCGTTCACGGTGAGCATCGAGGCCAAAGCGGGGGTCACGACCGGCATCAGCGCCGCCGACCGCGCGCACACGATCCGGGTCGCCATCGACGAGCGCACGCGGCCGGGTGACCTCGTCTCGCCGGGGCACGTCTTCCCGCTGCGCGCCCGCCCGGGTGGCGTGCTGCAGCGCACCGGTCAGACGGAGGGCTCTGTCGATCTCGCGCGCCTCGCCGGATCGAGCCCAGCGGGCGTGATCTGCGAGATCATGAACGACGACGGCACCATGGCGCGCCTGCCCGACCTCGAGGTGTTCGCGAGAGAGCATGACCTGCTCGTGCTCTCGGTCGCCGATCTCATCCAGTACCGCCTGCAGAAAGAGTCGCTGGTCTCGATCGTCCGCGAGGTGGACGTGAAGCTCGACGTCTCGCGGCGGGCCAGCGGCTGGCGCGCGGTGGTGTTCGAGGTGCCGCTCGAGAAGCGCCAGTTCCTCGCGCTGGTGCTCGGCGACCCGACCGACGGCGACGCGCTCTGCCGCGTGCACTCGGGGTCCTCGTTCGGCGACGTGTTCGGGTCCACGCCCTTCGAGGGCGGCGTCAACCTGCGCGCCGCGATCGACGCCATCGAGCGCGAGGGCCGCGGGGTCATCCTCTATTTGCCGTCGCGCGGCGATCTCTCCGCCGAGCTCGACGCATACGTGCGCGCGCACGGCGGCAGCAGTGGCGTGGTCGGCACGCCCCCCGACTACCCGCTGCGCGAGTTCGGCCTCGGTGCGCAGTGCCTCGCCCACCTCGGGCTGCGGCGCATCCGGCTGCTCACCAACAACCCGCGCAAGATCGCCGGCCTCGCGGGCTACGGGCTCGACGTCGTCGGCATCGTCCCGCTCCAGGCAAGGCCGGCTCGGCCTGATCTGCAACCGCCCGAGATCTGCTAGGGTCCCGCCGCCATGCCGAAAGCCCCGCCGCGCACCGCCAAGTCCGCCGCCGTTGCCATCCCCGCCGCTGCCGCCGTCGTGCGCCAGCCGCGTGAGATCGAGGGGCAGCTCGTCGTCCCGCCGGGTGCGCGCTTCACGCTGGTCGCCGCGCGCTTCAACCACTTCATCGTCGATCGCCTGGTCGACGGCGCGGTCGACGCGCTCCGCCGCCACGGCGCCGATCTCGGCAACGTCACCATCGTCCGCGTGCCCGGCGCGTGGGAGATGCCGATGGCCGTGTCGCGCATCGTCAAGGCCGGCAAGACCGACGCGGTGATCGGCCTCGGGTGCGTCATCCGTGGGTCCACGCCGCACTTCGACTACGTCGCGGCCGAGGTCACCAAGGGCCTCGCGGGCCTCGCGCTCGAGTCGGGCATCCCGGTGGTGCTCGGCGTGCTCACCACCGACACGATCGAGCAGGCCATCGAGCGCGCCGGCACCAAGGCCGGGAACAAGGGCTTCGAGGCCGCCACCAGCGCCATCGAGATGGTCTCTCTGAATCTGAATTTCTAGAGGGGGCTCGCGCCCCCTCGGGGTCGGCCGCCGCGCCGCACCTCGCCTGCGGCTCGGCACGTCGCTGACCGCCTCCCACCCCGCGCGCCGCTGCGCGGCGGGATGGTCACGTTCGCGCGGACGTTCGGTGCGCAGAGGGTGACAGGCGCGGGGTCAGTGGCAGGCCGTGGTGACTTCGCGGTCGAGGCGCTCGACGGTGGTGCGGAGGGTCGCGTCGTTGGTCTTCTCGACGGCGTCGCGCAGCTCGACCATCGCGACCTGCGCGTCCTTGCAGTCGCGGCGGCCGAGGGCGAGCCGCACGCGGTCGGCGGCGCTCGCCACGGCGAAGGCGCTCTTCTGCGTGGCCTCTTGCCCGAGCGTGGACGCGGTGGTCTTGGCCGACTCGTACGCGACCACGTAGGTCGACGAGACGCTCGCCGGCGAGGTGGCGTCGGGCGGGTTCTTGGGCGTCTTGTGCGGCGTGCGGATGACGAAGAAGAGCCCGAGCATCGCCGCCGCGAGCGCGAGCATGGTGGTGAAGCTGCGCGTGGCCGCGTCGGCCTGGGTCGGGTCCTCGACCAGGTGTCCGCCGAACAGGCCGAACAGGGTGGGCGCGTCGCGGTCGAGGCGCTGGTGCGCGAGGGCCGCGTCGCTCGGGGCGGTGTCCACGAGGGTCTGCAGCTGGCGGTGCGCGGTGAGGAGATCGCCCGTGCGCAGGCCGCGCGCCATCACGGTGCGCACCTGCTCGGGAAACGCGGCGCCGAGGTCGAACAGCTCGCGGAGCGCGACGAACTGCGCGCGGCGCTCGCCGTAGACCAGGCGGGCCTCGCGGGCGCCCTCGAGCCAGCTCGAGAGGTCGAAGGCGAGGTGCCCGGCCTCGTCGAGCTCGCCGCGCTCCATGAGCAGCAACAGCTGCTCGATGGCGCCGTCGAGCGCGCGGGCCTCGTCCTCCACCGGCAGCTCGCCGGAGGCGAACATGCGCCCCAGCGCTGCGGACGCGTCAGCCCAGCGCCCGCCCTCGTTGGCGCGCGCGACCTCCACGGCGACGGCGTCGAAGTCCACGGCCGCAACGGTGCCTCGTCGGTCGCGCCGCGTCGAGGGGCCGCGGGTCGGCCTCGAAGCGTTCGCTCACAAGTGGCGATCGAAGTCCATCCGCTGATGGAGGACACGCACCACGTCGATGCCCACGGGGTGGTCTCGATAGAACAGCACGTGCGAGGCCACAGGTAGCTTGCGATAGCCCACGCGAACCTCGTCGCAAGGGTGCCCGACCAGTGGATCAGCTGCAGCCATCTCGATGGCTCGCTGGATCTCGCGTGGTAGCGATCGGCTCGCTCCGCGCCCCAACGATCTGCGGAGTAGTCCCAGATGTCCACCAGGTCGCCTTCGGCGCGGGGTGAGACGACGAAGCGAGACGAGGACCGGCTCTTCACCGTGTCTGCTTGCCCTGGGTGCGCCGGGCGGTGAGGAAGGCGTCGAAGTCGAGGGGTTTCGACGGGCCGCTCTCCTCACCCTCGACGAGCGCGGCAGCGAGGGCGCGCCGCTCGGCCTCGCGTTCTTCGAGCAGTCGGAGACTGGCGCGGACGACCTCGCTCGCAGAGCCATATCGCCCCGTCGCAACCTCAGCCTCGATGAAGGCAGTGAAGTGATCACCGAGGCTGAACGACGTGTTCTTGCTCATCAACGCGAGTGTACCAGATATTGGTATCGCCTCCGAGGGGGCCTCACTTCGGCATGAGGTGGTCGCCGAACTGGTCGCGCAGCTTCGACTTGAGGAACTTGCCGGTCGACGTGCGCGGGATCTGCTCGACGAAGAGGAAGTCGTCGGGCATCCAGAACTTGGCGAAGATGGGCTCGAGGTGCGCGCGGAGCTGGTCCGCCGTCACCGTCTGCCCGGCCTTGCACACGATGGCCGCGAGGGGCCGCTCGTCCCACTTGGGGTGACGCCCCGCGAACACGGCGGCCTCGATCACCGCGGGGTGCGCCATCAGCGCGTTCTCGATGGCGACCGAGCTGATCCACTCGCCGCCGGACTTGATGACGTCCTTGCTGCGGTCGGTGATGCGGACGTAGCCCTCCTTGTCGATGGTGACGACGTCGCCGGTGCGGAACCACCCGTCGGCGGTCCACTTCTCGGCGCCCTCGCCGCCGAGGTAGCTCGAGGCCACCCACGGCCCGCGCACCTCGAGCTCGCCCATCGTCTCGCCGTCGCGCGCGAGCGGCTTGCCGTCGTCGCCCACGTGGCGGGCCTCGACGAACGGCACCGTGATGCCCTGGCTCGCCTTCGCCGCGAGCTTCTTCTCGTCGCTCTGCCCGACGAAGGACCGCGTGAGCCGCGAGAGCGTGCCGAGCGGGTTGGTCTCGGTCATGCCCCAGGCGTGGGTGACCTCGAGGCCGTGTCGCTTCGCGAAGCCGTCGATCATCGCCGCTGGCGCCGCCGAGCCGCCGATCACCATCGAGCGCACGCTCGACAGATCGTGGGTCTTGGGAGCCGCGTCGAGCAGCGCGAGGATGCCGAGCCAGATGGTGGGCACGCCGGCGGCGACGGTGACCTTCTCGGCGGCCATGAGCTCGACCAGCGAGGCCGCGTCCAGGTGCGGGCCCGGGAACACGAGCTTCGCGCCACACGCCGCCGCCGCGAACGGCAGGCCCCACGCGGCCGCGTGGAACATCGGCACCACGGGCAGGATGGTGTCGTCTTCGCCGACCCCCAGCGAGTCGCGCATGCACGCCGCCATGGTGTGCAGCACGCACGAGCGGTGGGTGTACACGACGCCCTTCGGGTTGCCGGTCGTTCCCGACGTGTAACAGATCATCGCCGCCGCCCGCTCGTCGAGCGTGGGGAACGCGTACTCGGGGCGCTCGGCCGCGATCAGCTTCTCGTAGTCGTGGCCCTGCTCGGGCGTGGCCGGGCCGTCGTCCGGCACCACGATGACGTGGCGGAGCGAGGGGATCTCGTTGCGGAACTTGGCGAGCAGCGGCAAGAGCGTGCGGTCGACGATGACCACCTCGTCCTCGGCGTGACGCCCGATGTACGCGAGCTCGCTCGGGTGCAGGCGGAGGTTCAGCGTGTGCACGATGGCGCCCATCGCGGGCACGCCGAGGTAGGCCTCGAGGTGCTGGGTGTGGTTCCAGCACAGCGTCGCCACGCGGCTACCGCGCTTGACCCCGAGCTTGGTCAGCGCGTTGCACAGCTGGCTCGCGCGCGCGTGCACCTCGGCCCACCCGTGGCGGTGCAGCGACTTGTCGGGCCGTCGCGAGACCACCTCGGTGCGTGGGAACAGCTGCCGCGCGCGCTCGAGGAAGTGGGTGAGGGTCAGCGGGAAATCCATCATGCGGCCGTCGAGCATGGGGCGAGGGTATCCGAGGTTTCGGCTAGGGTGGGGGGTGTGCGACGGTCGGCTCTCGCCCTCGGGCTGTTCGTCGGGTGTGCGCGTCCTGCCGCACCGGCAGATGACGCAGCGCTTCCTGCGCCGGTGGCGGTCGCCGATGCCGTCACCGACCAGGGGGCCGAGGTCCACGACGTCGCCCCCGACGTGGTCGACCCGTGCCCCGGTGGCCACGACGCACTGGCGTGGTCCGCGTCGGCGATCGTCGCCGACCGCACGCCGCTCGAGGCCAAGGTGGTCTCGGACACGCTCACCCGCGCTCGTGTGGAGATCGCCTTCGCGCTCCCCGCGGCGCGCACGGCGGCCCTGGATCTGGGTCGGCGCGCGGGCGACACCAAGGCGACGCTCGACGGAAGACCCCTCGGGGCCGCGAAGGACGGCGCGCCGCTGTTCGTGCCCGAGGTCACGCTCGGTGCGGGGCAACACCGGATCGTCCTCGACGTGAGCTACGGCAAGCACATCGGCAAGCTGCGCTCCGCCGGAGAGCTGGCGCTCGGCACCGCAGGCGTCCGGCGCCGTGGCCTCCTCTCGCGCACGTTCGTGTCCGAGGTCGACGGCACGACGCAGACGCTGGTGGCCTTCCTCCCGCGCTGCGTCGATCTGGGCAAGCCCCACCCCCTGGTCGTGACGCTGCCTGGGTGGTCCAACGGCCCTTGGACGTTCGGCACGAGCAAGCTCCTCGACGAGGCCGAGCGACGCGGGTTCGTCGTGCTCACCCCGGAGACGCGGGGCAACGTGCTCTACACCGGCAAGGCCGAGCGCGGCGTCCTCGAGGCGATCGAGGTGCTCGCCAAGGACGTGGCCGTCGATCGCGACGCGATCCACCTCACCGGCGTGAGCATGGGCGGCGCGGGCGCGCTGCAGCTCGGCTACCACTTCCCCGATCGGTTCGCCTCGATCGTCGCGTTCTACGGCGACAGCCGCTACGACCGCGCGAGCTACGTCGGCAAGATCCTGCGCACCCAGGCCGAGGCCGATCGCTACAGCGTGCTCTTGTTCCCCGAGAACGTCCGCTCGCTGCCGGTGCTGCTCGTCCACGCACAGGACGACGCGGTGAGTCCGTTCATGGAGTCGAAGCAGCTCTTCGAGGCCAGCAAGAAGCTCGGGCTCGGCGTCGAGCTCGTGGCACCGCCCGTGGGCGGGCACACCCTCGAGACGTTCGAGGCCCACGTGCCCGAGGCCGTCGCGTCGTTCGCGCGAAGGAGGGTGGCGCGGCCACCGCGGGTCACGTTCCGCACGAGCTCGGCCGACTACGCCCGGGCCTACTGGCTCGAGGTGGTGCTCGCGAAGGAGGGCGTCTTCGGCGCCGTCGATGCCTCCCTCGTGGACGGCAAGGTGCGCGTCGATCGCGCCGAGGGGGTTCGCGAGCTGCGGGTGGATCTCGCGGCCGCCGGGCTCACGGCGCTCGTCCTCGAGGGCAAGCCGATCGTGCCCGTGGTGGCGCGCTAGATCCGGATGCCGACGAACGCCCCCGGGACCATCCAGATCGCCGTCCCGGTGGAGTAGGTGGTCGACGAGCGGCCGTCGTGGAAGCGCACGCCGCTCCACGGCCCCTCGGGCTTGGTGTCGGGGTCGGTCGAGACCAGCACCCGCACCGTCGGCCCGAACATGATCGAGGCGTGCTCGAACACCGGCAGGGTGATCACCGCGCGGAGCTCGGGCATCACCGTGAAGAACTCGGTGGTCTTCTCGAGCGTGGACCGGACCCGCAGGAACGTGGTGACGAGCGCGTCGATGTCGAGCGTGTACCGCGCGTCGTGGTGGGCCCGCAGGCCGAGGCCGTAGACCAGGCCCGGCAGCGCGCTCGAGCCGTCGAAGCTCGGCTGCATGCCCACGCCGAACACGTTGTGCACGTAGCGGCCGCCGTGGACGATCCCGAGCGCGATGTAGCCCGACTCGTGCGACCAGAGGTCGAACGTCGTGTGACCCTTGCGGACGACGTTGACCACGCCGATGGGCACGTCGACGTCGTCGGCCACGTTCACGACCCCGAGCTGCAGGCCCGCGACGCGACCGGTGCTGATGTTCACCGCCCCGAGCTGCGCGCCGTACACCTGCGTCGCGAAGTTGACCGTTCCGAGCTGCGCGCCGCGCAGGGTGACCGCGGCGTTGACCGCCCCGAGCTGGGCGCCCACCAGATCGTTGGCGACGACGAAGCTACCGACCTGCACGCCCTTGACGTTGCGCGCGAGGCCGAAGCCGCCGGAGAACTGCACGCCCTCGAGATCGCGCGCGAGGGCGACCCCACCGCCGACCTGTCCGCCGCGAAGATCCCGGCCCAGCGCGAGGCCGCCCGCGAACTGCACGCCGACGAAGTCGTTGCCGAGGCCGAAGGCTCCCGAGACCTGCACGCCGGCGACGTTGCCGCTGACCACGTTCACGGCGCCGCCGATCTGCACGCCGCTCACGTCGCCGCCGACCACGTTGACGGCGCCGCCGATCTGCACGCCGCAGACGAAGCCGGTCTCGATGTTGAACACGCCGCCGATCTCGACGCCCGAGAGGCCGTGAGAGACGCCACCGACCGCGTTGAACGAGGCGACGCGCACGGCGTGGCGACCGTCCTCGGTGGTGGAGCTGCCGACGCCCGGGAGGAAGTCGGCGCCGAGCACCGAGCCCTTCCACGAGCAATGCTTCGGCGGGCCGACGGGCGCTGGCTTGGGAGCGACGACGGGCTTCACGACCGGCGGAGGTGGCGCGGCGCTCGGCACCACCGCGACCTCCGCGGAGGCAGACGCCGACACGGACCCCGACGCCGATCCCGCCGTCGACGCCGAGCCGCCGACGGTGATCTTCACGTGCAGCTCGGCGATCAGCTCGCCGGCCTCGTCCCGCGCCAGGTTGCCGACGATCAGCACGATCACGTCGAGCGCCTGGTTGCCGGCCTTCGGCAGCTTCACCGGCCGCTCGACCGCGCGACCGCCGGCCGAGAACGTGACCTTCGCCTGCGCGCCGTCGATCTTCACCGTCACCGTGGCTCGCCCCGTCACGCCGGGCGCGTCGAGGGCGACCTCGACGCCGAGCTCCGCGGCGATGGCGGCGCGCAGCTCCTCGGCGGTGATCCCCGTGAGCGTGCCCTCGATGCGGAGCACGAGGCGCGCGTCGTCGGCCTCGGCGTGGGCCGACCGGGTGGTCGCGACGATCGCGATCGGCAGCGCCGTGGCGAGCACGGTGGCGATGGCGAGTCGGGAGGTGAACAGCGACATCGGGTTCATGCAGTTCGGTGCCCGAGGCGACCGCGGACGTTCAAGGCGCGTCGAGCGCGTCGAGGAGAGACTTCGCTTCGGTCTGTCGATACCCGCCGCCGACGAGGCCGTCGGCGAACGGCGTGAGCGCCACGCGCGCTTCGGCCTTGCGACCGAGCTTCACCAGGCAGATGGCTTTGTTGTAGCGCGCCTCGAGGGCGAAGGTGCCCTTGGGGTTCACCGTGAGGTATGCGTTCCACGCGTCGAGGGCGGCGTCCCAGCGCTTCTCGACGAAATGGAGCGTGTGCGCGCGGCGGTAGGCCGCGAGGTCGGCGCTCATCGCGTCCGACGCCGAGGTGCTCGGCGCCACCACGATCGTCGGGGCCACCACGACCGTCGGCGCCGCCGACGGAGGCGCGGACGCGACGACCGGCGGCGCAGACGCGGATGCCACGATCGAAGGCGCCGCGATCGAAGGAGCCGCGATCGAAGGAGCCATAGCGGGCTCCTCGACGCTGGCCGACGCAACCGTCGCGACCACCGTCGGGCGCGGCGCCGCGGCGCTGGCCAGCGGTGCGCTCGACGACACCGCGGCCGGCCTGTTGGTCATGACCCACGTGCGCAGCTTGCCGGTCGCGGCGGCATACGCGGTCCCGATCGCCAGCACCGCCGCGATCGGGATCGCCCACTGGATCACGCGAGAGCGCTGCCGTCGCGTCCTGCGCACATCGGCGAGGAGCCGCGCGCGGGTCGCCTCGAGGTCGCGGGGTTCGACGCGCGACTCCTCGCGCAGCGCGCGGGTCGCCCGATCGAGGAGGTCGTCGCTCATCGCAGCCCCCGCTCGGCGAGGAGCTCACGGAGCTTGCGGCGTGCGTGGAACGTGCGCGTGCGCACCGTGGCCTCCGGTGCGCCGACGATCGCGGCGGCCTCGGCCGCCGAGCGCTCCTCGACCTCGCACAGGACGAACGCGACCCGCTGGTCGAGCGGCAGCTGGTCGAGGCACTCCGCGAGGTGGCGGGCGAGATCAGCGCGCTCCGCCTCGCGCTCGGGGGTCGTGTTGGTCGGCTCGGGCTCGCGGCCGTAGCGCTCGATCGCCGCGCGCCGACGCACCGCCGAGCGCACGTGGTGGCGGGCGTGGTTCACCGCGATCGAGACCAGGAAGGTCTGCAGCGAGGAGTCCCCCCGGAAGGAGCGGATGGCGGAGGGCAGCGTGAGGAACACCTCGTGCAAGAGATCCTGCGCGCTCGCCTCCTCGCCCAGCAGGCGGCGGGCGAACCCGAGGACGGCGGCGGCGTGGCGGTTGTAGGCGTCGGCGACGGCGGACACCTCACCCTCCCGCAGCCGTTCGACGAGCACGCGCGGGTCGTCATGGGAGGCAGAGGGTGCATCCATGGCGACCGTCGCGGGCATAGCGCAGACACCGAGCGCGCTCATCGCCCCTCCGTGCCCGTTCCCCCGGGGTTCGTTCAACGGCGCCGGCGATCCGTTGCCGCGGTCGAAGAACACCGAGAAAACCGCGTTGTTCCGGCGTAACCTCCCAGGAAGCACACCGTGTCGCCCATTCCGACCGAGTTCCGCTACTTCGACGCCGTCGACCGGGCCCCCGCCCGCCGCTTGCGCTGGCTCCTGCGGCTCACCTTCGGCGCCGATCCCCGCCTGCCCGAGGCGACCGTCCGCACGTGGGCCGAGTCGTATTTCCGCGCCGATCCGGTCGCGGAGGCGTTCGTCGACGAGGTCTACCTCGTCCGTGGGCAGGCCGAGGGGCGAGCGATGGTCGAGCGCGCGCTCGCCCACGGCGTCGACTCCGTGCCCGACGCGCCGCCCTCTCTCCGCCGGTTGTTCGCCGAGCTCGAGGTCCGCCCCGCGTGGCTCGACGAGCGAACGGTCGACCTCGGCGCGCGCGTCTTCCGTCGCTGGGGCACCCACCTCCACTCGTTCGCGGGGGCCATCACCCTCGAGGGCTACCGCGAGAGCTCGGTCGCCAAGCCGCTCGCCTTCACCGGTGCGTACACCGGCGAGTCCGCGCGGCGCCGCTTCCTCGAGACAGCGTCGTTCTGGATCGACGTCTCCGAACCGGGTGGACTCGCGCCGGGGGCCAAGGGTCGGGCCACGGCCCTGCGCGTGCGCCTCATGCACGTGTTCGTGCGGCGCCGCCTCCTCGCGCACCCGAAGTGGGACCTCGCCGCGTGGGGCGTGCCCATCTCGCAGGGCGACGCGCTCCTCACCCAGATGGGTGGGAGCTTCGTGCCCGGCTACGGGCTGCGCGCGCTCGGCTACCGCACCTCGCGCGAGGAGATCGAGGCCACCATGCACTTCTGGCGGTGGGTCGGTCACCTGATGGGCGTGCAACCAGAGTGGTATCCCGCCCACGTGGACGAGGCGCTGGGGCTCATGTTCGCGTCGCAGGTGAAGGGAGCACGGGCGTCGGGCGACGACGGCAAGCACCTCGCGCAGTCCTACCTCGCGTCGTACGCCCCGAACGAGGGCGACGGGCTCGCGCGTCACCTCGAGTACGGCCTCCAGCGCGGATACGTGAGCTGGTTCGTCCCGCCCGCCACGCGGGCCCACTACGGGCTGCCGAGGGCGGGGCTCTTCGCGCTCGGTCCCCTCCTGCAGGCGCCGCTCGTCTTCGCGCGCGAGACGGTGCGCAAGACCGTGCCCTCGCCGAGGACTGGCTCGATCGGCGCGCGCGCGCCGAGACGCGGCGCTGGGTGGAGCGTCGCCTCGGCGCACGCGGCGCGGCCTATGCCGCCGTCGAGCAGATGACGCGCTGACGACGCCGGAGCCCGAGAAGCGAGAGCAAGGCGAGCCAGGGTGACGGCCCCGTTGTCGCCGCCCCGGTCGTACAGTTGCAACCAGGATCCGACGGGGGAACGACGCCCGCGTCGCCGCCGCTGTCCGCTCCCGCGTCGACTCCGGCGTCGGCGGCGACGAACGTGGCGCCCACGGGCAGGCACTGGCCGAATCCGTCGCTGTCCTTCACGCACGCGAGCCCCTCGCCGCACACGCCGGTCTCGCCGCACTGGACCGCGCAGCGCTCGCCGATGCTCGTGAGCAGACAACGCGCGTCGTCTCCCGCGCCCTCGCAGCGACGCACGTCGGTGATCGCCGTGCAGGCGGCGCCCAGCGTTCCGAGCTCTCCCGGCGTCTCGCACGCGAAGCCCACACAGGCGTAGCCCGTCGGGCACGTGCACGCCGGCTTCGGTCCCACGGCGGCGTAGAGCGTGCACACGGCGGCCACGTCGTCGTCCTCGAGTGAACGCGCGGCGATGCCGGCCGGCAGTCCCGCGTGCATCGTCGCGCGGGTCACGTCGCTGTGCCCGATCCCGAGCACGTGGCCGAGCTCGTGGGTGAGGATCGACCGCAGGTCGACCTTGGGTGAGGCCTTGCCGAGGACGAACGCGAAGTCACGCGCGTTCAGGTGCACGTCCGCCTCGACGATGCGGTCGCCGCTCACGAAGATCACGGTGTGCCCTGCAGCCCCCGGCGTGAGGGGCAGTGGCCAGTCCGTGGTGTGGACGACGACGTCGTTGCGCCCGTCGGCGTCGAGCGGTCCCGCGCTGGAGCGCGCGGCCACGATGGAGAACGTCGCGCCGCTGCAGGCCGGGAGGGACCACGCGCGCGCAGCCACGACGAGACCCGCGGCGAACGCCTCGGCGTCGAGCCCCGGCGGTGGTGGGCCGGCGGGCGCCATCACCACGGGGAGATCGGCCACGCGCCACGTGGCCGCAGGGGTGACGTACGAGGTCCACGCCGCCGGCGTCGCGTCGACGTGGACGACGAGCGGCGGCGGGAGCAGATCGATCACGCCGGCAGATCCGGGGGAGGGTGGGGCCCTTCGGCCGGGTCGCCCGCCTTGCAGATCTCGCCCTGGTAGTCCTTCTGGCCCACCTGACAGAGCGGTCGGCCATGGATGAACTGGCTGTCCGACTTGTGCCGGAAGCAGAAGCAACCGTCGGCGGCGGGCGCCGAGGTGGTGCTGCTCGGCGCGCTCACGACTTCACCGGTCGAGGCCGACGCGGCGGTCGCCGTGGGCGTCCCCGAAGGCGTGCTCGTGCTCTTGGCCGCGGGCGCGGGGGTGCACGCGGGGAGCAGAGCGACGATCTGGAGCCAGCGCAGGCGCATCGCTCCATCGAACCGCATGGTCGAGCCCGTGTCGAGGGAGGGCCTTGCGTCGCCCTCTCGCCTCGCGGAGGTTCGTGCATGCCCGACCGCCCCGTCGCTCTCGTCACCGGCGCCTCCTCCGGCATCGGCAAGGACCTCGCCCGCGTCTTCGCCCGCGAGAACCACGACCTCGTGATCGTCGCGCGCGGCGAGGAACGTCTGCGCGCGCTCGCCGGCGAGCTGCCGAGCACGAAGGTCACCGTGATCCCGGCCGACCTCGGCGCCCCCGGCGCACCGGCCGAGATCTTCGCCGCGTGCGAGGCCGCGGGCGTCACCGTCGACGTGCTGGTGAACAACGCAGGGTTCGGCTCGAACGGCGCGTTCCTCGACCTCGACCTCGAGCGCGAGGCGCAGATGGTCGACGTGAACTGCACGGCGCTGCTGCGGCTCACCCACCTCTTCGGCAAAGGCATGCGCGCGCGGGGGCGGGGCAAGATCCTCAACGTCGGCTCGACCGCCGGGTTCCAGCCGGGGCCGTTCATGGCCACCTACTACGCGAGCAAGGCGTTCGTCGTGTCGTTCAGCGAGGCGCTCTCCGACGAGCTCGCCGGCACCGGCGTCACGGTCACCTGCCTCTGCCCGGGGCCGGTCGCCACCGAGTTCGCGGACCGCGCCGGCAACGCGCGCTCGAAGCTGTTCCAGTCCACCAAGGTGGCCTCGTCGGCGGAGATCGCCGAGTTCGCCTACCAGGCGACGATGCGCGGGCAGCTGCTCGCCATCCCCACGCTGATGCAGCGCCTGCAGTTCCAGTCGCTCCGCGTCGCGCCGCGGTCCGTGGTCCGCGGCATCGCCGCGCGCCTCAACCGTTCCTGAGTCAGTCGTCCTTGCCGATCCCGAGCCGCCGCCGCAGCGCCCGCGCCGCCTGCCGCGAGACCTCCACCACGTGTCCGCGCACCGTGCGCGCGGCGTACCCTCCGGTGGGCAGCGGCTCGAGTCGCGCCACGTGCTCGAGGGCCAGCAAGGCCCGCCGGTGCACCCGCACGAACCGCGGCTCCGGGAGCCGACGCTCGAGCTCCTGCAGCGTGAAATCCGTGACCAGCGCGCCGTCGAGCGTGACCACCGTGACCAGCTCTCCGTCGAGCTCGGCGTGGGTGATGCGCGCCGGGTCCACGAGCACGATCCCCTGGCGCGTCTCGATCGGCAGCCGCGGCGCGGCCTCCACGCGGGGCCCGCTGCGCGCCCGCGCTCGCTCGACGGCCTTGCGCAGGCGCTCGAGCTCGATCGGCTTGAGCAGGTAGTCGATGGCGCCGCCCTCGAACGCGGCGAGCGCGTGGTCGGGGTGCGCCGTGCAGAACACGACGAGCGGTCCGCTCGCCCCGAGCACGCCGAGCGCGTCGAGCCCGCTCAGCCCCGGCATGTGGATGTCGAGCAGCGCGAGGTCGACCTCGCCCTCGCGCACCCGCGCGATCACCTCCTCGGCGTCCACGCACTCGGCCACCACCGTCACGTCGGCGATCTCCGCGAGCAGACGCGCGAGGCGCCGCCGCGCGAGCAGCTCGTCGTCGGCGATGAGCACGCGGAGCGGCTTCACGCGGTCACCACGGGGCCAGCGGTCGGCAGCTCCACGGTCGCGAGCGTACGCGGGCCATCCGCGCAGAGCTCGAGCTTCGCCGCGCCGTCGTAGGCGAGGAGGAGGCGTCGCTCGAGCGTGGGCAATCCGTGGCTGCCCGCGCGCGGGCCGCCGTTGGGCCCCGGGTTCCCGAGGGTGATCCGCACCCGCCCGTCCGAGAGCTCGGTCGCCACCGAGAGCTCGCCGCGGTGCCCGCGCGCCGGGCCGTGCTTCACCGCGTTCTCGGCGAGCGGCAGCAACATCAGCGGTGGCACCAGCACCTCGTCGGCCGCGGCATCGAGCGCGAACCGGGTCGTGAAGAGCTCGGGGTCGCGCCGCAGGTGCAGCTCGAACACCGTGCGCACCACCGCGAGCTCTTCGCGCAGCGTCCACGCCGGCTGCTTCACGCCCGTGAGCACCGCGCGCAGGAGGGCCGCGAGCTCGAGCACCGCCCGCTCGGCGGTCTCGCCGTCCGTCCGGCACCACTCGGCGATCGCGTTCAGGGTGTTGAACAGGAAGTGCGGGTCGAGCTGCGCGCGCAGGGCCAGCAGCTGGGCGTGCTCGGCCTCACGACGGAGCGCGGCGGCCCGGCTGCGCTCGAGGGCGAGGCTCGCCTCGAGGCCGATGTCTCGCCCGAGCCCCCACCCACCGACCATGAACAGCGCGACGTCGATCGGCACGCTCGACCGCGCGGTCAGGAACGTGGGGCCGACGCCGAACAGCGCGGGCAGGTCGATGCCGATCACGTGGACGACGAACACCGAGAGCCCCAGGTAGATGAGCAAGCGCACGGCGCCGTGGCGCAGCTCGAGGCCCTCGGGGAACAGCACGCGGAAGGCGAGCGGCGCGACCAGCACGAAGGCGAGGCACAGCGCGACGCCGACGAACGCCGCGCGCGGCTCGCGCGAGTACGCGCGCTGGGCGAAGATCAGGGTGATCGACATCAGGGCGACCGGCACCGACCGCCGCGGCGCGAGCAGCGCGCGCAGGGTCGGGCGGACGAGGGCGGCCTCCTCGGACATCGGTCAGGGCAGCATAGCGGGGCAGCGCGAGAGGCCCCGGAACTCCCGCGGATCCTTGGCCGTTGGCGTGGCCCACGCCTCGATCAGGCGCGCGCGCAGCTCCGGCCGTTCACGCAGGTAGCGGTGGTCCACGGCGCGGCAGGCGTCGGCCGACAGCGACGCGAGGTGCGCCTCGTCGAGCGCCTTGCCCGAGAGCGCGCGGTCGAGGTTCGTCCGCGCCACGTAGGCGTCGGCGTCGAAGAACGCGAACGCGAGCGCGCACGCCGTGACCGCCACCATCGTCGTGCCTTCGAACCAGGGAAAACCGCGGAGCACGGCCTTCACCAGCGCGCACACGATCACCACCGCCGCCAGCAGGCACACGAACCCCACGCCCACCCGCAGGTGCGTCGCGCCGTACGCCTGCTCGTAGAGGCGCAGCCGGTTGACGCACGAGTAGAGGGCGACCCCGGTGAGCACGAGGAGCGTGCCCTCGAGCGCCGACAGCCAGCGTCCACCCGGCACCTGGCCCCGCTCCTGGCCGAGCAGCCGGTGCCCGACCACGACGAGCCCCACCGCGAGCAGCGTCGCGAAGATCAGCTGGTAGAAGCCGGCGTGCAGGTGGCTCGCGTAGGTCAGATCGGCGCGCCCCCGCACCAACGCGTGGCCGCCGAACTCGGTGTCGCGCCGCACCGCCACGAACACGAGGAACACCAACGCGACCTGCGCCACCACGATTCCCCAGGTCAGCGGCGAGAGCACCGGTCGAGCGGCGGCGAGGTGCGTGCGGTACGGCGCGTCGGGGGTCGGGACCGCGGTCGGCTCCTTCGGCGCAGGCCGCACGAGCGCGTACCCGAACGCGAAGACGACCGCGCTCACGACGGCCTGGATCGCGAACGTGATCGCGGTGGTGGTGCGACCCTCGACGCGGCCCACCACGCCGGCGAACCCGCTGTCCGCGCACAGCAGCAGGGTGAACACGAAGGTGATCGGGAGCCCGAGCAGGACGCCGAGGGCCGTGCGCCGGGCGGCCGAGCGACCGGTGTCGCCGAGGCCGGCAATCGCGTCGCGGGGCAGGGTGAGCGTCCTCCCCACCGCTTCGGGCGTGCCGACCGCGACCCAGAGCAGGCGCATG
>JADJMO010000045.1 GCA_016709545.1 Myxococcales bacterium | reverse complement strand
GTCGGCATCGGCACGCGGCTCTGGCAACGGCTGCACGAGCGGGGACGGCGTCTGCGGCATCAGCCGCTTCCTCGGTCCGCCTGCTCGTCGCCACCGTGACCTTTCCCTCGGCGCCGGCGCGCTGATGGTGTGCTGGTGACGGCGCACGCGCTCGGGGTGCTGCGGATGAGCCGCGCCCTCGCGAGCGCGTGGGCGGAGCAGGCCTGTCTGGGCCTCAATCGGCGTTTGGCCTCGGCATCGCGGGCACAGACCCAGCCGGCTGGCGTCGTGGCGTTCCTCGACGTGTTCGGCGCCTGGGACCTGAGCCTCGCGTTCGTCATGGCTGCGGCGATTGCGCCGTCCACGCGATCGCTCACCGACTGGTCCGGCGACGAACGCGACCGTTGTCTGACGCGCGCTTCCACCTCCGACCCGCACCGACCTCGACCGACGCCTCCTGATCGGCTTCCGGCGCTGTTCGGGATCGGATGGGGCATCGGCGGCTACCGCCCGCCCCCGGCCCCGTCTCTGCTCGTGACGCTCGGGTCGAACGCGCCTGTCTTCGTGCTCGCGATGACCACGGGCATGCTGCTCCAGCACGCGTTCGGCGGGAGCCCGTCGGCTGCGCGTCCCGGAGGGCTCGAAGCCGGCGGCGTCCGGCGACGACCTGACCACGCCGTAGTAAGCCTCGTCGATGGCCAAGCGACCCTGCGACGAAGCCGCGCTGGTGCGAGCGCGGCGTTCGGGGAGGTTCGCGGGCGCGGCGCTCGTGCTCGACCGCGACCTCCGCGCGTAGCGCCTCGCCACGCCGATGGTCGAGGCGCTCCTCGGCTTCTCGATCGCGGTCGGCGAGATACGGGCCGCGCGCGCTGTGCGGTGGCGGGGTCGTTACCGCTCGTCGAGGCGTTGTCCGCCGGCACGCCCGTGCGCACGACCCGGCCAAACCCCGGGCGCCCTGACGGGCTGCTCGGCGCAGGGCCTGCCGTTCGGCGAGCCAGGGCAGCGCGACGGCTCTCGGTGGAACTTGCTCGCCGAGGTCTCCGCCGCCGAGGCCGGAGGGCGCGGTGCTCTACCACGGCATGTGGACCCAGGAGCGCCCATGAAGCCGAGGGTGTCGTGGTTCCCGCGTGGTCGCCGCCGAGGAGACGCTCGCGGTGCCTCGTCCGCGGCGAGGGGTTGGCGCGCGAGCCTGCAGCCGGCGAAGATCCACGCGCTCTCGCCCGCCACCGCGGGCCGTTCCGCGCGATCAACTGCGCCGCTCTCCCGCGAACCCCTCGAGAGCGAGCTGTTCTGCCACACCCGCGGCGCGTTCACGGGAGCCTGTAAGGACGCCCCCCGGTCACTTCCAGCTCGCGGAGCGGCGGCACTTCTTCTTCGACGAGGTCGCTTGGTTTCCCCGAGTTCCAGGCTAGCTGCTCCGCGTGCTCGAGACTCCGGCACGGTCCTGCCCGTCGGCGGTCGTCACCCCTGCCCGTCGACGTGCGCATCGTCTCGGCCACGCACCGTCCGTTGCGCAGGGAGGTCGAGGCCGGGCGATTCCGCGCCGACCTCATGTAACGCCTGCGTTAGATCCCGGGTCTTCCTCCCGCCCCTCCGGCGAGCGCCCGGGGATTGTGGTTGCTCACCGAGTAAGGTTTCCGTCGAGCGAAGAACGCGAGCCATCGGCGCCAGATCGAGACGATCCGCCTTCGGCGCTCGACGCTCGAGCCCGGAGTTCCCGGCAACGTCCGCGACGTCAAGAACGTGCTCGCGTACGCGCCCATCGGCGACGGCCCGATCCTGTCGCCGTCCGGACCTCGCTCCCGAGCTGCCTGAGCAAGGGCCGACTACGTGAACGCGCCGAGCCCTGAGGTCGTAAGTCTTCACTGGCGAGGCCCGCCGGATCGCGCGGTGCCGAGCGCGTCGGTGGAACCGGGAGCGCGCCGCCAGGGTGCTCGGCCGGAGCCGTCACTTCCTGGCGGCGTATGCGCGCGCCCTCGGCCTCGCGAGCCCTGAACCCCAGGGCTTGCCCGTCTCCTTGGCGTCGCCCACGATCGCCTGGTACTGGCGGCATCGAGGTGCTTGGGCGTAGGTCACGCCGACCGCGAGCAGACGGCCGGAAGGCCTGCAGGTGGTTGCGCGACCCGGCGCTGCAGCCGCTGGTATACGCCAGTCGCGTCGGCGTGCGTGCCCGGGGCGATCGCCACGTCGAGGTCGTGCGATGTCGAGTTCCGATCTCCGCGCCGACCGTGGAGAGGGCCTCGGTGGGCGAGAGAGGCCGACTTGGCGCCCAGCGTGTCGTGGAGCGCCTGCAGGTCCGGAGGAACTGGCCCGCCGTTTTGCCGAGCGCCGGATCAGCGGTTTCACAGGCGCCGACCAGCGCCCATCTGGTCGAAGCGCTGCTGCTCGCTCGTCTCGATGTCATGAACGTCGCGTCGGCGGAGCCTCTCGTAGTCGTCGCGGGCGAGTTCTCCTCCTCCCGCAGGTGCAGCATCACCTTGGCCTCGCTCGGGGTCGGGGCGAGGACGCCCCCACGAGTTCCGTGCCGCGTGAAGAGTCTGAGCCGCAGCTGCCGCTCAGCGCGCCGAAGCCGAGCGTCGCGACCAACAGGAGAGTCTTGATGGACCGCGGCCACCTCCTGTCGGTCGGAGCCAGCACCTCGTGAGGCTTTCGCCGATCACCCCATTGACGTCGAACCCGCCCTCGGCCATCATACTCGACCCACACGCCGGGTCACGTTGGCGACGTCTAGTGAAGCCTCGGCCCCGAGGATGCGTGACAGGCGAGGTGCCCGCGAAGCCGCCCTTGCAGTGAATCGCGATGCCTCGGTCCCCGGCAGCGTGGCGAGGTGCGTAGGAGGTCGCCTGATGACGTTGGTCGCCTCCCGCAGGTGACCCCGCGAACTCCGCGGGCCCGGCACGTCGAGGACCCACGGTGCGCTCTCTTTTCCGGCGAGATCGCGCTTCAGCTGGGGCGGTGATCAGCGGCTGAACCCGAGAGGTCGTTGAGGCCCACGAAGGCCACCAGGTTCACCGGGTCGTTGGCGGACGAATACGGCGGCGCGTAGGCGAGGTCGATCTCGGCGAGGTCGTGCAGCGGTGAGCTTCGCCCAGGAGGGCGGTCGCGAGGACGTCGATGCGCTTGTCGACGCCGGCGTGCCCGGAACGCCTGGGCGCCGAGGAGCCGCGCGGTCTTCTTTGTCGTAGACGATCTTGAGCGCCATCTCCTTGCGCACCCGGGAAGTACCTGGCGTGGTGATCCCTGTGGATCACGGCGACGCCGACGTCCCAGCCGAGCGCCTCGCCCATCTCGCGCGCCGCCCGCTCGGTGAGGCCCGTCATCGCGGCGGTCGCCTCGAAGACCTGACCACGCTCGTGCCGAGCGCGCCGTCGTAGTGCATCTTCGCCCCGAGGGCGTTCGACGCGGCGATGCGCCCCTGGCGGTTGGCAGGGCCGGCGAGCGGGATGCGGATGTGGCGCCCGGAGATCTTCTGCACGACCTCGACCATGTCGCCCGCCGCCCACACGTGCGGGTCGGACGTGCGCAGGAACTCGTCGACGATGAGCCCCCCCGAAGGCCCGATCTCGAGACCGGCGAGCTTGGCGAGCGAGCCGGCTTCACGCCCACGGAGAACAGGACGAGGTCGGCCGATCTGCCGGCCGTCTGCCAGGGTGACGATCCGCTGGCCCTCCGCGTCGACGCCGACCGCCGACACGCCGATGCCTGTGACCACCTGCACGCCGCTGGCGACGAGCTCCTGCGCGATCATGGCGCCGAACTCGCGGTCCATCATCGACATCACCGTGGGCATCAGCTGACGACGGTGGTGGCGATGCCGCGGGTGCTTGGAAGGTCTCGGCCATCTCGAGGCCGATGAAGCCTCCGCCGACGACCACCGCGGTCTTCGGCTGGTGGTCGATGATGTAGCCGTCGAGGCGATCCATGTCGGGGACGGTCCACAGCTTGGAAGACGTGGTCGGCATCGGCGCCGGGGAGCGGCGGCATGATGGGGTGCCCCCTGGGCGAGAGCACGAGCGCGTCGTAGGGCACGAGCCCCCGCCGTCGGGCCGCGGGCGCGCACGCGCTGGTTCTGGAGGTCGATCCGAGCGCCCCGGTGCGCAGGCGCACGCGACGCGGTAGCGGGTGTCGAAGCCCTCAGGGGTCTGGCAGGAGCAGCTTGATCGCTTGTCGATGTCGCGACCGATGAAGTAGGGAGCCCGCAGTTGGCGTACGAGACGTAGGGCCGCGCCGAGCACGGTGATCTCGCGTCCTCGCGCACGCGCCGCGCTCGCGCCGCCGGGTCGCGCCGCCCGCCACACCGCCGATGATCAGGAGCTTGAAGGCCATGAGCCCAGGTTGGAGCCAGCAGGAGGTCGGGAGGGTTCGACGCGCGAACCCAGGGCCCCGTCCGATGGCTCACGCACGAGGAACCGATGCAAGCAAGCGCCAGAGACCCGGGTGAAACCGCCACGGCCCCCGGGAAGCCTCCTCGGCGTCGGCTCGCGCCACCTCGGCTGGCTGAAGTTGCTGCCGGTCCTCGTGATCGTCGGCCTCCTGGTCCGGCATCGCCTCACCTCGCCGGTGCTCGTGACCAGGTACGTCGTCGACCGCGGCGACGTCGTTCGGGAGGTGTTCGGACGGGCGACCATCGAGAGCCGTCGCGAGGTGCAGCCTGGCTTCGACCTCGTCGGTCGCATCAGCGACGTCCTCGTCGGACGAGGGCGATCGCGCAGCTGGCCAGGTCGTCGCGCACCTGCGCCTGAGCAGCTGAACGCGGAGGCCTCCGCGGCGTCGTCCGGCGTGGGCCTCGCCAAGGCGGTGATCGCCTGGCCTGCCGCCGACGAGCGCAGGCCGCCGCCACCTCGCCTTCATGAAGCAGGACGCCACGCGGATCCGCGCGCTCGCGCGGCTGCGGGGAGCGCCAGCGGGCGCGATCCTATCTGGCGGAGCAGCAGCCCGCTCGCGCAGGCCGATCTCGATCGCGTCCACGCGGCGCAAGGAGAGGCGCAGAAGCAGATCGCGGTCGCCAGCGGGACGACCGACACGAAGCTCGCGACGGTGACCCGAGCGGTCCTCGTCAGCCCTTCGACGGCGTGGTGATCCGACGCTTCATGACCCGGGCGACACCGTGGTCGTCGGCAGCACCGTGCCCGATCGGTGGTCGATCGGCTTGGGCGCGCGCCGCGGTCGACGAGTCGAGCCTTCGCGGATCTGCGCGAGAAGATGCCTGCGGAGATCGCCCTGCTGGGCGAGCCCGGCAAGCCCTCCTCGGGCTCGTCGACCGCATCGGTCGCGAGGTGGACCGCCAGACGCACGAGGTCCTCGTCGACGTGTTGTCAGCCGAGCTGCCGGCTCGACTCGCCATCGGCCGGCGCGCCGATGCCCGCATCGGGCCGAAAGCGCCGCACGAACGTGACCCGGATTCCTCGCGATGGTGCGGAGCGACGGATCGGGGCGCTTCAGTTCGTCGACCACGGTGGGCGGATTGGTCGGGTGAACGTGCAGCTCGGCGCGGCCGGCGCAGCGCTCGTCGAGGTCACCTCCGGCTCGCGCCGGGCGACGTCGTCCTGACGCTCCCGTGCCGGGTGCGGCGTTTCCGCGGTCGGGCGCCGCTGGACGACCGCGCCATGAACTCGCCCTGCACGACATCCGCCGGCACCTCGGCCGGTTCACCGCGACGAGCGTCGGACGGCCCGCTGTTCACCGTGGTGCCTTCGCGATGGCGGCATCTACCAGGGGCTCGTCGACGACGGGACCGTGCTCCTGCAGCGCATGCAGGCGGACCTCTGGGTGGTGCAACGCGGCACCCGCGGCCCCTTCGCGGATCCTTCGCGGCTCGCGCCGTCGCTCGAGGCCCGGGTGGCCGCGGTGCCAGGCGTCGGCCGGCGCGCGCCTTCACGAGCCAGATCCTCCAGCGCGAGCACCGCGGCCGCTCGCTGCGGTTCGCGCTGGTGGGGTCGCCTTACCCCGACGACCGCGGCGAGGGCCTCGGTCCGGCAGGCCGCGCCTCGCCCAGGGGCCACGGCGAGCTCGTGGTCGATGCCTCGCTCGGTCTCGCGATCGGCGAGGTGATCCGCCTCGGGCGCGACGACTACACCGTGGTCGGCATCACCGCGCAGCTCCTGGGCCGGGCGGACGCGGTGATGGTGGCGACGGTGAGCGACACCCAGCGCATCGCGAACGACGACTCCCGGACGCCCTCGTCGCCGAGCGCGACCGCCGGCTCGCCCGGCTGAAGGAGACCGACCTCGGAAGCGACCCAGCCGGCGCTCGGAGATCTGGGTGGTCGATCCGCGCTGGAGCATCCCGGTCCTGCCCCTGCCGCCCATCCACGCGGTGCTCGTGCGGGTCACGCCGGCGCGCCTCGACGAGGTGCGCGCGACGCTCTCGCGCTGGAGCGACGTGAGCGTCTTCAGCCAGGCCGAGGAGGAGCAGCTGGTCCTGCAGGGCATGGTCCAGAAGGCGCGCATGCAGCTCGGCCTGTTCGCGGTGATCCTCACCATCACCTCGTCGCTGCTCCTCGCCGCCGTCCTCTACAACCTCACGCTCGAGAAGGCGCACGACATCGCCGTCCTCAAGCTCCTCGGCGCGCGCGCGCCGCGGCTCGTCGGCCTGGTGTTGCAGCAGGCCTGGGCGATGGCGATCCTCGGCTACGGGATCGCCCTCGCGATCGGCAACGCCGCGTTCCCGCACTTTCCGCGGCGCGTCGTGCTCACCGAGACCAGCGTCGTCGGCATGGGGCTGCTGCTGCTCACGGTGAGCACACTCGCGAGCATCGCGGGGGTCGTCTACGCCCTGCGGGTCGATCCCGGGAAGGTCCTGGAGGGCTGAGATGGAAGCGCTGCGCGCAGAGCACCTCGACAAACGCTACGGCGCGGACGAGACGGAGGTGTGGGCCCTCCGGGACATCGGCCTCGTGCCCGCGCGGAGAGATCGTCGCGCCCTCGGGCCGAGCGGCGCGGGCAAGTCCACGTTGATCAAGGTGCTCGGCCTCGTGACCCGGGCCGACCACGGCGACCTGTGGATGAACGGCGAGCGGGTCCTCGACGACGGCGCACCCGTGGCCGACGTCGGCGAGCTCCGCCGATCGCACCTGGGGTTCGTGTTCCAGAAGGCCAACCTCATCCCGTTCCTCTCGCGCGGCAGAACGTGGAGATCGCCTGCGAGATCGGCGAGCGGTTCGCGCCCCTGCGCCCGCGCCGACGAGCTGCTCGCTGATTACCAGGCGTCGGCCACCGCGGCGACGCCCTCCCGAACACGCTGAGCGGCGGCGAGCAGCAGCGGGTCGCGATCGCGCGCGCCCTCGCCAACGCCCCCTCGCTCATCCTCGCCGACGAGCCCACGGCGGCGCTCGACAAGGAGCGCGGTCGTGCAGTCATGGAGCTGCTCCGTCGCGTCGCCCACGAGCAGGGGACCGCGGTGATGGTGGTGACCCACGACCACCGGTCGCTCGACGTGTTCGACGCCACCTACGAGATGGAGGACGGTAGGCTCGACCCCGCCTCGCACGTCGTGACTCAGGGCGCGACGACGCAGTGCTTGGTCTTCGGGTCGCACACGGCCTTGGGCGGGGTCGGCGGCGACTTGCACAGCGCGCACTTGGTCTTGCCGCACACCTCGGCGACGTAGCTCGCGACGGCGTCCTTGCGGAGGGCGACGAACGCGCCGCCCGGACCGCACGCGCCGCAGCAGTCGGGCGCGCGCGCGACGCACTCGTCGTCCTTGGTGCACGCCGTGCTGGCATCGACGGCCAGATCGACGGTCGTGCAGCGCCCTTGAGGCACGCCGCGTGGAGGCTCGGGTTCTGTGGAGTCGCGCACGCGGGGCAGGTGGGCGTCGCCGTCCCGCAGATCTTCTGGGAGTAGGCGCTCGCAAACGGCACGCCGACCGCGACGACCCCGCACGCCTGTGGCATCTCGCAGGGCGCGCAGCAGCTGCGATGCTCGAGGACGCACGTGCTCGGCGCCACGCACGACTTCCAGTTCGCGGGCGAGCCTGCCGCGGAGCTCGTCGTCGCAGACGGTCGGGCTGACGGTGACGGGTCGGCGCAGACGCGGGAGCCGGTGGCGGTGCGCTGCTGCTCGACGACGCGGACGCGGACGACGGGCCTGCGCTCGGACACGGGCGCCGACGTCCAGTTGGGGTGGGCGGCGCCCGCGGGCAGCCCGCCACGAGCGCACAGAGAGCCCGACGACCCTCCGCATCTCGCCGGCACACTGACCTGAACACGAGCCAGAGGATACAGTGCCTCGACGACGCGAGCACACGGAAGGCTCGCCTTGACGAACCGCGCAGAGGAGAGCTTCGCTCGCCATCCTGAGTGCCATGCTGGGTCCGACGCGACGATGAGCGTCGGCACGCCCTGGATCCAGGGCACGTAGATCCCGAGCCACGGCGCGGTGCCACCACCGTAGCCGGTGGCGACGGCAGGCCGTAGCCGTCGCCCTTGCCCTCGATCCGCAGGCCCCACGCCTTGATCTTCCCTTCTGGGGCCTGGCGAGCTCGGACGCCCACGCGGTCACGTCGATGGGATCGGGGCGCTCTCCGCGGGTCGGCACCTCGGCGATGCAGCAGCGGCTCGAAGCGGGCGGGCTCGCCCACGAGGTGCGCAGGCCATCGGCCACCGACCACGGCTCGGTCACGCGCTCGGTGAGGAGCGTGATCGGGTCCGGGACCCGCGAGCGCCCCTTGGCGCGCTTCGAGCACGAGGTACGCCTTGAGCGGCTCGGCGATGGTGGACGGCGGGTCGAACCGCACGAGGATGCGCGTGCGCGGCCCCTCGCCCGCGCCGAGCACGGCGACCGCGGGCGGCGCGTCGTCGTCGTGCGAAGAGGAGACGAACGCGAGCGCGGAGGGCTCGAGCACGAGGCGGTGCGCGGTCTGCGGCACGGGGCCGGTCTTGGGCAGGGGCGCGGTGTCGCAGGAGCACCCGAGCGCCGAGCAGCACCCGGCCGACGCGGCGATCGCGACGAACACCCCCACCGAGCAGCGCATGCGTGATCCTTATCCCGAGGCGGGGCGCGGCGGAAGGGACGCGTAGAGCTCGCCCGCCCGCGCCTCGCACGCGTCCCAGTCCACGTTGCGCCGCGAGACCACGTTGTAGTCGGGGCGTGCGATGCGCTCGAGGGGCAGCCCGAACTCGGGCGCGAGGAGGCGCTCGAGCAGCATGACCGTGACCTCCTCGTTGTCGCCGGTCGGGTCGTCCACCTCGCGACCGGCGGGGCCGAGGCCGTAGTTCGGCTTCGTGCGACGGGCCCGCGGCGCGCACCACCAGTGACACACCTCGTGGAGCAGCTTCTCGGTGTCGCACCCGTGGTCGAAGGCGACGTAGAACGCGCGCCCGTCGTAGCCCACCGGCTGGGCGTGGAACGGCGCCTTGCCCTGCGCGTCGCCGGACAGGTGCACGACCTTGACGCCCTTGCCGGTGGTCTTCGTGACCCACGCACGGAGGGTCGAGAACCGCGTCCCGCAGCGGCTCCCGGTGACCTCGCAGCAGGCGACTCGACCGTCCACGGCCGCGTCTGAGGGCGAGGGCCGACGCCTTGCCAGTCGGTCGCAGCGTCCAGATTCTGAGCTTGTCCAATACTCCTGGACACGCCATCTTTCTGGACATGCGCCGCGGAACGCAAGGTGTCGTGGCCACCGGGGACGACTGAGCCTATCTCTGTCTTCCTGAACTGCCGCGCGACGACCAGGTGGATGGACAACACCTGTCCTGCGCCCGGGCCATCGAACTTGGGAACGGAGCACGACTACATGAGCTTCTACTACGATATCGGCACCGCCGACGCGGCGCACATCGTCACGTTCGATGCGCTCGACGCCATCCACAGGCGCGCATGCACGGGCGACCACACAAGGGCATGCGTAGCCGCAAGGGACACGATGCACTGGTCGGCACTAACGGCTTCGGCGCTGGCGCACGACTCGAGCAATCCGCTGGACACGCACTACCTCCGATTCTTCGAAAGCGGTAGCACCTACGGAGTCAATCACCAGTGGACCTGGAACGCACGCCCTCTGCGCCCACAGCATGGTGCTAGTGTCTCTGATGTCAGTCGGCTGTCGCCTCGCCCGCGGCCGGAGTTGATTCGGGCCGACAGCGGCGGATCGATGGATGTCGTCGTGGATCTGGGGACGGTGGACACGCTTGTTCCGACACTGCCGCCGTCGACTCTGGCGAGTGCCGAACGCCCATACCGAAGCCCGCATGCTCGGATGGTTGGTGTCGGGTCGAACCCGGATGTTTCGTGATGGGTACGCCACGAGGCGAGTTTGGAGCCCACGCCTACGACGACGTGGAGGTGACGGTGACGTTGACGCGTCCCTTCCTCATCGGCGAGACGGAGGTCACGCAGGGAGCCTGGCTAGGCGCAGGGTTTCCGAGCACTCTAGGGTCATCACCCAGCGTGAAGAGCTGCACGAGCCCAACTTGCCCGCTGGACAACGTCACCTGGCTCGATGCGGTGGCCTTCGCCAACTACCTCTCGCGGACGGCCGTGCCAGCCCTGCCGGAGTGCTACGTCTTAAAGGATTGCACGGGTACGCCCGGGAGCGGCTACTCGTGGGAGCGTCACGCAGAATCCAACGAATCCCTTACGAGTGCAGTGGCTTCCGGCTGCCTACCGAAGCGGAGGGGGGAGTACGCCTCGACGCACCCCGTTCGCCAGAAGCTCCCGAACGGTTGGGGCCTCTATGACATGTCCGGCAACGCCGCCGAGTGGGTCAACGACTTCTTTGACGGGCTTGGCTACGGCAAGGGACCGTTGGTGGACCCTGAGGGCTCAGTGCGGGATACCAGCAGCAAGACGGTGCGAGGAGGGGCGGCGGCCATGCCAGCTATCTTCTGCAAGTCATCCTATCGCTTTGCGCTGCCACCATCTACGAACTCGCCGGCGTTCGGCTTCCGCCTGGCTCGGTCCGTGAAGTGAATTGGTCCGGGTGCTGGGAGTCGTTCCGCGAGGGCTTTTCGATCTAGGAGGCGACGTCCCGGTCTAGGATGGCGCCGATGCTGGCACGAAGGGGGTTTCTGGGGTCGCTCGCCGCCGTCTCGCTCGCGGGTCTCGCGGGCTGCGAGTCCTGCAAGAAGGCGGGCTCGGGCAAGCCGCAGGTGGCCGTATCCATATTTCCTCTATGGGATCTCGCGCGGCGCATCGGCGGCGAGGCGCTCGACGTCGCGCTCGTGCTCCCCGCCGGCCGCACAGAGCACGCCTACGACCCGACCCCCAAGGAAGTGCAGAAGCTCGCGCAGGCCAAGCTGGTCGTGCGCGTCGGCCTCGACCTCGACGACTGGGCGGTGAAGATCGTGCAGGGCGCGACCGGCTCCGCCGTCACCGCGCTCGAGCTCGGGCCGAAGGCGCAGCCGCTCCCGATGGGCAAGGACCACGTCGGCGAGGACGAGGCCCACGAGGGCAAGGGCGACGACGACGACCACCACGGCGCGAACGACCCGCACTTCTGGCTCGACCCCGTGCGCACCAAGGGCGTGCTGCCGGCGATCGCCGAGGCGTTCGGCAAGCTCCTCCCCGCCGAGCAGAAGGGCTTCGACGCGCGCCGCGCCGAGGTCGAGAAGTCGCTCGGACGCCCTGCACGCCCGCGTCGACGCCGCGCAGAAGGCGTGGACCAAGCGCTCGATCGTCACCTTCCACGGCTCGTTCGGGTACTTCGCCGCGCGGTACGGCCTCACCATCGCCGCCGTGCTCGAGCCGTTCCCCGGCAAGGAGCCCACCTCGAAGTACCTCGCCGCCGTGCTCGAGGCGATCAAGCAGTCCAAGCCGGCGGCGCTGTTCTCGAGCCGCAGCTCGACAAGCGACCCGCCACGGTGGTGGCCGAGCAGGCCAAGATCCCGCTGTTCGAGCTCGACCCGGTGGGCGGCGTCGGCGCGCTCGACTCCTACGAGAAGCTCCTCGACGGCAACGCCGCGGTGCTCGCCAAGGCGCTCGCGTGAACGAGGCGCCGCAAGAGGACGACTGCGACGTCCCCGAGCGCCCGCCGCCCTCGTCGCTCGCGCCGTCGTCGCGGTATACGCCACCCGACGGCGCCATGCCGAAGGTGCTCGAGGTGCGCGGCGTGAGCGTCGACCTCGGGGGCCGCCGCATCCTCGACGACGTGACCTTCTTCGTCCCGAAGGGCGAGTTCCTCTGCCTCTGCGGCCCGAACGGCGCCGGCAAGAGCACGCTGCTCAAGACCATCCTCGGCCTGATCAAGCCGGCGAGCGGCGAGGTCGTGCTCTCGGGCCGGGTGGGCTACGTCCCGCAGCGCAAGACCTTCGACCGCGACTTCCCCGCGACCGCGGTGGAGCTCATCGTCGCGAACCTCCGCGGCGGGTGGCCCGTCCGCGTGAAGGAGGCCGAGCGAAAGCGCGCGAGAGAAGCCCTCGCCCGGGTGGGCGGCGAGAAGCTGCTCGACAAGAACCTCGCCGATCTCTCCGGCGGCGAGACCCAGCGCGTGTTCCTCGCGCGCGCCCTGATCACCGACCCGGTGCTGCTCGTGCTCGACGAGCCGACCGCGGGCGTGGACGTGCAAGGCCGCGCCGAGCTCATGGTCCTGCTCGAGGAGATCTCCCGCAGCGACGAGCTCGCGGCGATCCTCGTCACCCACAACCTCGCCGCGGTGTCGCGCACCGCCGAGCGGATCCTCTACCTCGACGGCCGCGTCGTCGCGTGGGGGCTCCCGGGCGAGCTCCTCGGCAAGCGGCGGTTCTCGGCGCTCTTCGGCGACGACGCGGGGGAGGAGTGATGTTCGAGCCCTTCGCCGCCGAGTTCATGCAGCGCGCGCTCGTCGCGGGGCTGATCGTGGGGGCGCTCTGCGCGCTCATCGGCGTGTTCGTCGTGCAGCGCGGCCTCTCGTTCATCGGCGACGGCCTCGCCCACGCCACGTTCGGCGGCATCGCGCTCGGACTCTTGCTGTTCCCGAAGCAGGACCCGTCGTTCCTGGCGCTGCCGTTCACCGTGCTGGTCGCGCTCGGCATCGCCTACGTCCTGCGGCGCGGGTCACTGCGCGGAGACGTCGCGACCGGGGTGTTCTTCGCCGTGTCGTTCGCCTTCGGCGTGCTGCTGCTCGGGCTGCGCCCCAAGGGGTCGCGCCCCGTCAACGTGGAGAGCGTGCTGTTCGGCAGCATCCTCGCGGTGAGCCGCCAGGACCTCGTCACCATCGGCGTCGTCGCCCTCCTCGCCACCGCGCTCGTCGTCGGGTTCTGGTCCAAGCTCGCCTACGCCACGTTCGACCGCGAGCTCGCCGCGCTGTCGGGCGGTGCCCGGTGCGGTTCCTCGACTACCTGCTGCTCGCGCTCACGGCGCTCGTCACCGTGGTCGCGGTCAAGACGGTGGGCGTCGCCCTCGTGAGCGCATTCGTGGTCATCCCTGCCGCGGCGGCGCGCCTGCTCGGCCGGCGCCTCGGCAGCGTCGCGATGATCGCCGTGGCCCTCGGCGCGGGGTGTTCGGCGGTCGGCCTGCTCCTCAGCTACCACCTCGACGTCGCGAGCGGCGCCACCATCATCCTGACCCTGGGCGCGGTCTTCGGCGGCGCGATGGCGCTGCGCCGCGCGTAGTCCGTGGTGGCGCGCGGCCGCGACACCTGCTTCGCTGTCCACATGCGCCTCCTCGCCTGCGCCGCGGCGCTGCTCGTGGCCTGCGGCTCGGCGGACCTCGCGACGCCGGACGACGCGGGTGGAGACACCGCGGCGAGCGACGCCGACGCGCCCGAGAGCGGCCCGGTGCGCTGGGCCCGGAGCGGCGGCGACGGCAACAGCGGGTTCGGGTACGGCGTCGCGGTCGACGCCAGCGGCAACGTGTTCGCCGTGGGCGAGTTCGGCGGCGCGATCGACCTCGGCGCGGGGGCCCTCGACAACCCCAAGGGGTCGGTCGTGAGCGGCTTCGTCGCCAAGTTCGACCGCAGCGGGCGTGCGCTGTGGAGCCATCGCATCGGCTCGACGACCGAGGCGGCCGCGTACGCCGTCGCCGTCGACGCTGCGGGCCACGCCTACGTCGTCGGCTACTTCAGGCGAGCTCGACGCGCCTGGGACCAAGCTCGTCTCCGCGGGCGAGACCGACGCGTTCCTCGTCGAGCTCGACCCCGACGGCAAGCTCGTCTTCGCGCAGCGCTGGGGCGATTCGCCTGCAGGTGCTCCCAACACGGTGGTCGTCGCGGCCGACGGCACGATCGCGCTCGGCGGCGACTTCGACGGCACCATCGACTTCGGCGGCGGACCGCTCGTCACCGCGGGGCTCGCCGACGTGTTCGTCGCGACCTCGACCGCGACAAGAAGCACGTCCTGAGCAAGCGCTGGGGAGGCCCCGACAAGGACCGTCGCCCGCGTCGCCTTCGCGCCCGACGGGGCTCTGGGTCACCGCGAGCTACCGCGGCGTGATCGACGTCGGCGGTGGCCCCCTGCCCGATCGGTACGACGGCGCGTTCCTGCTGCGCCTCGAGAAGAGCGGCGCGCACCGCGCGAGCAAGGGCTTCGACGGCGACGGCTGGCAGTTCCCGACCGGCCTCTGGTGAGCCCGAGCGGCGCGCTCGCCCTGTCTTCGCGCTTCACGCGCACCGTGGTGATCGACGGCCAGAAGCTCGAGAGCGCAGCGGCGAAGACGCGCTGCTCGCGGTGTTCGGCGACGACGGCAAGCTCGCGTGGGCCGAGCGCTACGGTGGCTTCAACCAGGACGCCATCTCGGGCCTCGCGTGGGATCCGCGCGGCGACCTCTGGATCACCGGCGAGCTCCTCGAGAAGCTCGGGCCCCTCACCTCGGTGGGCGCGAGCGACGCCTTCGTCGCGCGCCTCGACGCCAAGGGCACGTGGCTCTGGTCCCTCGGTTCGGCGACGGCGGCGACCAGCGCGGCACCAAGGTCGCCGCGGATCCGCTCGGGGTGCGGTGGTGGTCGGGAGCTTCTTCGGCGCCATCGACCCAGCGGTGGATTCCACCTCGCTTCGTCCGGCGGATTCGGACCCCTCGGGCGGCGACGTCTTCCTGGCCTCCTTTCGGTAGCGCATCCCCCACCTTTCGGACGCCAGCCTGACCCGGTTTCCCGGGTGGGCCCCATGACTGTGCACAGTGTCCGCCGTCCCCCAGCACATCCTCGATCTGGTCGCGCAACTCGTCACGGCGACGACGACTCGTTGCGCCAGATCCTGACGGCGCTCGTGCCCCGGGTCCGCAACCTCGTTCGCTACCGTGCGTGGCGACCGTCACGTCGACGACATCGCGCAGGAGGCCCCTGCTCGAGATCCTGCGCGCGCTCGACGGCTACCGCGGCGAGGGCGCGTTCGAGGGCTGGGTGCACCGCATCGTCACCCGCGTGGTGTTCGCCGAGCTGAAGGCGTCGCGCGGACGAGGCCACCTTCGCGCCCGAGGAGCAGGAGCCCGGCCCTGGCCTCTGGGTGGTCGGGCCAGGACGACCGCCCTGACGACTACCTCGAGCGCCGTCGCCTCGCCGAGGCGCGCTCGACAAGCTGCCCGACGACCAGCGCTACGTGGTCGTCGTGCACCACGCGGTGCAGATGAGCGCGCCCGAGATCGCCGAGGCCCTCGGGGTGCCGCTTCGAGACCGTGCGCAGTCGCCTCCGGCTCGGGCGCAACAAGCTGCGCTCGCTCCTCGGGCAAGAAGGCAACGACGTCGGAGGTGAGCCGTGAGCACCGACGACGATCTGCTGCTGCCCCCTCGACGAGGGGCCCGGCCCCGCCCTGCGCACCAGCGAGCGGTCTCGCCGCGCGCTGGTCGACCACGCGCTCGCGGCGCGCAACGACGATCCGCGATGCCGCTCGACGAGCTCGGCCCCGGCGCTGCCGCTGTCGAACGCGGCCGTCGAGCAGATGGTGGCCCGCGCGCGTCTGCGCTTCCGGCCTCGCTGCAGAGCCTCTCGAGCCGCCCGGCGCCCACGCCGTTGACGATGTCCCACGACGAGGACGCGCCGGCGCCGCGGTCTTTGGGTCGACGCGGAACCCGCGCGCCGCGCTGGGGCATGTTCGCGGCCGCGGCGGCGATCGCGCTCGCGTGTGGGTTCTCCTGCGCGGGTTCGTGGATCGCACACGCGCCGATGCTCGGCGCCTGCGGCTGTGACATCACGTCCGCCTCGCCCTTTCCGGTCGTCTCACCCGTCGCGGAGCGCAAGACGCCTCGCCGACGCGTGACGCGCTGCGCCCGCGACGAGCAGTGGGTCTCCGCCGATCTCGCCACGCGAAGGTCAGCGAGCGGTTCCCGGGAGCGTCGAGGCCGAGCAGGCCACGCTCGCGCGCCGCGTACCTCCACTTCGAGCCGCTCCTCGATCCGCAGAAGGCGCTCGCGTTCTACGACGAGGTGGTGCGCGGCGGGGCCCCGCGGCGGTCGAGGCCGAGCTCGGCACGTTCGCCCTGCGCGCGCTCGGGCGGCGCCGCGCCGAGATCGAGGCCCTGCGCTCGCTCGTCGTGCACCACCCGACGAGCCCGCTGCGGTTCCAGGCCGAGCAGCGCCTGCACGAGCTCGAGCCGCGCTTAGCTCTTTGGGTGCAGCCCTGCACGGCGATTGTCGTGACCCGATCGGGCTGTCGTCCACCACCTCTCCTTCATGCGCACCACGATCCTTCGGCCGCTGTTCCTCGTCGCCTTCCGCGCCCTTCGCGGCTCGCCTGCTCCGAGTGGGCACGGTCTCCGACGACCTCGATCCGTCGACGGCAGCGGCACGGGGAGGGCGGCTTCCCCATCGAGCAGCGGCGACGACGCGCCGGGGTTCGACGTACCCGGTGGCGTGGCCAAGCCGTGAGGGGCCTGCGGTGTCAGCGGACGACGTGCACCGGGGGCGCCGACACCACCATCACCGGCACCGTCTACGCGCCCAACGGGCAAGCTGCCGCTCTACAACGTCATCGTCTACGTCCCGAACCTGGCCGCTCCCGCTGACCAAGGGCGCCACCTGCGATAAAGTGCGGCGCCGTCTTGAGCGGCGACCTGTCGTCGCCGCGCTCACCGACTTACCAGGGCAAGTTCACCCTCAAGAACGTCCCTGCCGGCAGCGACATCCTGCTTCTCGTGATCCAGCTCGGCAAGTGGCGCCGGCAGGTGAAGATCCCGTCGGTCAAGGCGTGCGTCGACAACCCTCACCGATCTCTAACGTCACCCGCTCTCCCCAGGAACTGGTGAAGGAGGGTGACATGCCGAAGATCGCGGTCACCCTCGGCGGGTGCGACAAGCTCGTGCATGCTGCCGAAGGTGGGCATCGACGCGAGCGAGTTTTCGGCGTCGACGGGGTGTTCCCGCGGCCGTGCACTTCTACCAGCCAACTGGACGTTCGGGCGGGGCGGACCTGCCGGGCTGAAGGACGCCCGCGCGTTGTGGGACAAACTCGCTGGTGCTTCAGCGAGTAACAGACATCGCCGTCTTCTCGTGCGAATGCTTCGAGAACAGCCTGGGCAGCAAGGACGCCAAGTCGTTCGCCGCCGTCGATCGGGGGGGCAATTACGCGGGCGGCCGCATCTTCACGACTGACTTCCAGCACCTCTGGTACAAGAGCAGCCCCTGATCCGGCGATGAAGCCGTGATGTTGATCCCCGGCGGCGCGCCGAGCGGGATCTCAACCCGGTCGACCTCGACATGTCGTTCACCAAGGGCAAGGCGCTTCGCCGACTGGATGTCCCACGTCGACAAGAGCGTCACGTACGGCAAGGTGCAGTGCGACTACGTGTTCAACAACTTCGCCCGCCGACAAGACCAAGGCGCAGGTGTGGGCGCAGTCCAAGGGCATCTCTGGCGCGGCCGGCTCCACGATCAACCCGCGCTTCGTCACCATCAACACGCCTGTCGGCAAGCCCATCGAGGAGCAGTGCGGCAAGGTTGTGCACCTCGACGCGCACATCAACGGCAGCGACACCATCGACGCGAGCTTCCCGGCCGGCCGCCGCAAGTCGGCGATCAAGGCTGGCGAGGAGGCGTTCGGGTGGTTCTCCTTCGACCTCGCGTCGTGCATCCAGAAGCGACGGCGACCCGCCGTAGCTTCCCGCCGGTGAAGTGACCGCTGAGCGCCCATCAGCGACACGCTGAGCACGCGGTTCCCGGTCGTGTCGTCGAAGGCAATCCCCCCAACAAAGAACGTTCGTATCGAAGCCTCGTCCCCGCGCAGCCAATATCGAACCGCCCGCGCCGAAGCGCAGACGCACGTGGTTCCAGTACTCGCTGTGGCCGATCGGGAGGCGCTCCGGGTCGCCCTTTCCACAGCGTGGCGCCTGTCTTCTGGTCGAGAGCGACGAGCAGCGACCCACTCGAGATCGCGGGGTAGACGTCGAGGAAGAGCCGCCCGTCGCGGACCAATGCGCTCGCGGACCTCCGCGGTACGGATCGAGGGGCGGGCGTCCAGCGCAGCGCCCTGCCGCGTCGAGGAAGCGCACCTCCGGCAGCACCGACGATGTCGGCGAGCGAGCTGTCCCGGGGGAGCGTTGCGGCCGCGACCTCGTCCTCGGCGGTCGCGACTCGTCACCCCGTCGAGGGGCTGGACGACCGGCAGGCAAGTGGCGCACGGGCCTGATGCAGCGGACCGGTGCCGTAGAGGACATACCGCTCGTCCACGGCGCGGAGGGCGAAGCCACTTTCGGATCGCCTGCGCGATGGAGGTCGACCGCGGAGCGCGTCACCATTGCGCCTGCGGCGTCGAGGCACGCCACCTTCGAAGCGCGAGGTCCGCCATCACCGCGCACACCGTGGTCGATCCGCGTGGCCGCAGGGTGCTGCGGAAACCGACTCAGATCGAAGGGCAGCGGCGGGAGCGGCGGTGATCGTCCCAGCGGTCGGATCGGCGACCTTCGCAAGGTTTTCCGCCCTCGACCAGCACGAAGTCCGTCGGGCGCGCCGCAGGGTGACCCACACCACCGGGCACGGCGAGGACGCGCGCCGACCGCTGGCGCAGATCGAGGAGGTGGACCTCCCGCAGCCCCGTGACGAGGGCGTGGCCGGCGACGACCACGACCGAACCCCAGGGGGTCTTCAGCGGGAGCGACCACACCTCCTTGCCGCTCGCGAGCTCGTGCACGTGGATGGTGCCATCGCGGGCGAGCAAGACGGCGTATGTGCCATCTCGGCCTGCTCCGCGGGTCCTCGGCGCGGAGCACGTGCACCACCGTGGCGGTGCGCGGAGCGATCACCCGCCCCTGTCGCAGCACAGAGGGGCACGCGCGTGCGCCGGTAGGCGGCGCCGCGTCCACCACGGCGGGATCGGGCTTCGCCGGCGGCCCGCGTTCTACACGAGAGGAGCGCGAACGCGAGCGCTCCACCACCTCACTTGCGGGGCGCGTCGAAGGTGAAGCTCTTGCCGGTCGCGAGCTTCACCGTGCCGCTCGCCTTAGACCCTTGATGTTCCCCCGCACCGTGTCGTAGACTCGCGGTTGCGCAGCGTGAGGTCGCCGCCGTTGTCGGTCGCCACAAGGGAGACTGTGATCGTCCCTCGACTGCGGTCTTGGTGGAACGAAACCGTTTGCCGTAGGGAGCGTGCCGACGACCCGGATGCTCGCGACGTCGATGCACTTTGGTGGAGAGGGTATGCGTGCCGCACTTGGGCGGGACGCTGGCCGTGAGCG
>JADJMO010000044.1 GCA_016709545.1 Myxococcales bacterium | reverse complement strand
CGAAGCCCGAGCTGCTGATCATTGACGACGTCGGACTCGGGCAGGTCAAGAAGCGCGAGAATGAGCCGACCGCGGCCCACACCCTCTTCAATCTGATCGACCGCCGCCACGGCAAGGTCTCGACGGCCATCACCTCGAACATCGACCTCAGCGACTGGGGTCGCTACCTCGGTGATGCCACCGTCGCGATGGCGATCCTCGACCGACTCGCGATGCTCGCCATCCGGATCGACATCGACGGACCGAGTTGGCCGACAGCACGTTGCCGAGCAACGAGCCAAGGCCAAGCTGAAGACGAGCAGGATCGCGAAGGCGTAGTGGTAGCAGGCACCTGACCCGGCGCCTGGATCACGAAGGCGCCAGCGCCGCGGCTGGTCGTCTTCGGGGTGGGTCTGCGGAGCCACCGTGGATTGGATCAGATCAAGGGCGCCGCTGAAGCGCCTACGGAAAGGCTGGAGACATTGGCGATACGGGCCCCAATCTCGTTGTTCGCACTTCGCCATATGAGCTGGCTATTTATGATTGTGTTAATTGTTTGCGAAAGTGACGCCTTCTTGTTCGAGGCAAGGTAGATCCAGTCCATTGATATGTGGCTCCTGCAAAGTGATTCATTCGAGGCTCTTGTGTTGGGCGCGTCTGCGAGCGTTCAGTTCAATCAACGATATCCCCGCCTCTGCTTCTCCGTGCTGCCATTGTCGCTTGTGCTGCGTCTGGGCGCGACGCATCGTCACGCGCGCGCTTCGGGTCGCGGAGCGCCTCGGTCTCCTGGAGACGTCCGGCGCTCGCCACGCCTGACATAGTTGGCTCGATGGCGTCGAACATGGGGCTCGCGGCTTTGCAGGTGCTCTCGACACCGAGACGCTGCCCGCCCGCATCCCATCGTCCGTGTCGGATCCACGCTGCGCGAGCGAGCCCTACCCAACCGCCAAATGGCCCGCGGGCTGCTCCGCTTGCGCTGAGCCAGGCGTGCCCGGAGGACTGACGCAACGACCATCGTCACGGTCTTCGCTGCGCCGAGGCGATGCGAGGCACTTTCGCGACGCGTTCGAAGGAGTACCCTCCGCGGCCGGGGGAAGAGGCATGGCATCGAAGCCGCGCCTGCTGCTGGTCGACGACGACGTACGACTGCGACGTGCCGCCAACCGCGGCCTGTCCGGGTTCTTCGAGGTCACCGAGGCGGCCAGCGCCCGCGAGGCGCTGAAGTGCATCGAGGCAAGCGAGACGTTCGACGTCTTGCTCACCGACCTCGAGATGCCCGGCGGCGACGCCATCGATCTGCTGGCCGAGCTCGCGAACCGCAACCTTCCACTCCTCCACCGGTCGATGGTCTGGAGTGGCTTCGAGCTCGAAGAACCCGAGCTGGTCTTCTACGCGAGCCATGGCATTCCCATCCTGTCGAAGAGCCTGCCGACCGCGGAGATCGCTCGGCTTCTCCTGGCGCGCGCGAGCGTCACCACCCACGCGGGGACCCGATGACGACCTACACCGACGAGGCCGCGAAGGCGGCGCACTGCTGGTTCGCCGTGGACCGCGTGCCGCGCGATCCGGCGACCACGGCATGGAAGCGGCGAGCGCGCCTCGGACAGGCGCTTTGGCGGGCGTCGAAGGGCTACCCGATGGGCAGCCAGCCCTACAGCGGGGGCAGCGATGCGACGCCGATCGGGAGCCGGCTCGGCTCGAGTTCGCGCGATCGCGGGTGCGAACTTCCTAGCCGGCGCGCTCGGGCGGTCCGTCGCCGCTGACAACCGGAGCGCTACCAGACCCTCAACGAGCATCGGCTCTGGGCCGACCTGCTCTCCTCCATGCCGCTCTGCTTCAACCTCTTCGGCGAGATCGAAGGGGATGCGACGGCCGCTCGTGGCGCGGTGCACCGCTGGTGGCCCGATGCGCCGCCTGGAGACGTCACGGTCCGCTTCGAGCACTCGCCAGGACGACGAGACCCGGCCTTCCTCGGCAACCAGAGCGCCTTCGACGTCGCGTTCGACATCGAGGCTGGCGGCGGCGACCGCGGCATCGTCGGCGTCGAGACGAAGTACCACGAGCACGCGATCGCCGAGGCCGGTCCGAAGCCCGCCTCGATGGCGCGGTACGAGGAGCTCACGAGGCGCTCGGGGATCTTCGTCGACGGATGGCGCGACGCGGTCGTACGCACCGAGCTCCAGCAGATCTGGCTCGACCACCTGCTCGTGCTCTCGATGCTCCAGCACCCGTCGAGGAGGTGGAGGTGGGGGCGGTTCGTCCTCGTGTACCCAGCGGGCAACCCGAGCTTCGGTGCGGCGGCCTCACGCTATCGTAGCTCCCGTGGACCCGACCACGTCAGGCGCACGATCGAGAGCTTGCTCGATGCCTCGGGGGCGCTCCCCTCGGAGACTGTCGCCGTGCTCCACGAGCGGTATCTGCCGACAGGCGAGTAGTCCCCGACCACTGCGTGCGGTCGTACAGCACGGCGTCAGTCGTCCCACCCGGCGCGCGTCCTCCTCCGCCAGGAGAAGGCCAATGACCCACCATTCCCGACGAGACCGGACGCGCAACGGCGGAGCAGGCGCGGCCGGGGGAGCGCTCGTGCTGTGCCTGCTGGGCGTCTTCCTGTTCGCCCCCGGCATGATGATCGTCCACCTCGCCGTGCGTCCCCTGGCCGGCGCGCTGGACCGCGGACAGATGTGGATCTTCAGCGTGGTGGCGAGCGCACTCCTGCTCCTCGCCCTCCACATCGTGGCCTCCGAGAGGGCCTCCACCTGGTACCTGTACCTCTGCGTGGGCGCCGTCGCCGCGTTCGCGCTGGCGAAGTTCGGCTTCCACGCGGCCTGGCCGGACGCGATGTTCGACGCGTTCAGCCGCGCGCCCTGAGCGCTGTCAGCCCGCCGGCGCAGCGCGCGTCCCCCTGTGCATGAACCCACGGAGGCGCCATGTCTGACCTGACCATCCCGCCGGGCATCACCACCCTCGCCCTCCTCGTCATGGACGAGTCGGGCTCCATGGAGCGGTTCGGCGCCGCTCCGATCCAGGCGATCGAGCGGCTGCTGGCCGAGCAGCGCGCGTCGCCGTTCGCGGCCACGACCACTGTCGGCGTCATGACCTTCGCCGAGACGCTGCGCGTGCGCATCCCCGTCGTCGGCGTGCGCGCGACCTCCGACCTCCCGGGGTACGAGCCCGACGGCCGCACGAAGCTGTTCGCGTGCCTGCGCGATCTGATCGCGCCGCTCCGCGGGCTGGCGCTGCCGAGGGAGGTCATCGTGGCGACCTTCACCGACGGGGAGGACAACCGCTCGAGCGGCGAGAGTCTCCTCGAGCTCCGCCGCCACGCGGCCGAGGCGCGCGCTGACGGCTGGACCTTCCTCACCTTCGGCTTCGGCGTGAACGCCGCCGAGCTCGCGCGGACCATGGGGTTCCCGGACGATCCGGCCCACGCCCGGACGATGGGCGCGAGCGCGGCCTCCGTCCATCGGTCCGTCGAGTACGCGTCGCGCATCACCTCGATGAGGGCCTCCCATGCACCCCGCTGACCGCCTCGAGACCGACGCGCGCGAGGCGTTCTCGCGGCTCGCCCGCCACGCCGCCGATCCTGACATGCCGGCGGACGCGCGCACCCACGCCGCGAGGGCCGCCGCCGGCGCCCTCGGCGCGCTCGAGCCCGACGAGCGGGTGTTCGGCGAGGCCCTCGGCACGCTCGAGCGTCTCCTCGATCTCCCGGTCGCCCTGGGACACCTGCTGCGCGAGGTCGCCGATCGAGCGCCCGCCGAGCGGCTGGCCGCGCCGCTCCTGCGTCTCGCGAAGCGTGCCTTCGCCGAGGAGCGCGACGAGAGTCATCGCTGCTTGCTGGGCGGGCTGCTCGCCTTCCGGGAAATCGAGCTCGAGCTCCCCGACGCCTGGGGCGAACGGATCGCGGCGCAGGGCCTCGGCCTGCGCGATCGCGACCTCGTGACGCGCTGGATCCTGCGCAAGGGTGTCGCCGCGGCGTGGGTCCGCGCCCTGCCCGCGACGGCGCCGGCGCTCGCGTGCACCCTGCCCGTCGCGCTCGTCATCCTCGCGCATTGCGAGGAGCCCACGCCTGCCGGGTGGCTGCTCCTCGCGCGCAGGTTCGCCGCGCCCGACGACCGGCTGCCGCTCCGGGCGGCCACGTTCGGCGAGCGGCACGCCATCGCCTGCGCGACCTCGATCACGCGCTGCACCGCGCGCCGAGTGCGCAGGTCGAGCTCACGCTCGCGCGATGGCTCGTCGAGCTGTCCGACCCGCACCCCTGCACGGAGGGTGATGGGAGATCTTCACCATCGGTCGGTGCCTGGGGCTGCGACCGCATGCGGCGACTCGACGAGGGCGTGTCGCCGCGTGCCTCGAGGGGCCGCGGCGCGGCCGACGCTGGGCAGAGATGTCGCACCGGTGCCGCACCGATCGCGCGTTCGCCCGCGAGGTCTTCGAACGGATCGAGACCCGGAGCGGGCGCGCGCTGTTCGCCCTGATGTATGGCGATCCGCACGCGCCCGCCCCGGACTGATTCAGGCCACCTGGGCCGCGGCGCGGGCCATCAGGGCGCCGCGGGCCCGATCTTCGTCGCGCTCGGCCAGCCGCTGCACGAGCTTGCTGCCCCGGGCCTTCCACTGCCACACCGTCTGGCTGCTCCCGCTGCGGCCGTAGCGTTCAAGGATCTCGGCCTGGACCTGCTCGGTGCTCGCCTCGCGCACCTGCACGGCGAACCACGCCAGCACCTGGTGTCCTCGGCGCTCGCCCTCCTGCTCTGCGCGCTCCTCGTAGAGCCGGGCGGCCTCCTCGATGGCCCTGGCGAAGCGGCGCGCGTCGAGGTCTCGTTCGGGCTCGGGGTTCGTCGCGGTCAGGACCTCCAGGTGCGCGTCGTCGTCGTCGAGGGACTGTCGGCTCCGGAACTGTCGGGTCTCTCTCCGGCGGAAGTGGTCGAGGGCCGTGTTCCTGCAGACGGTGGCGAGCCAGGCTCGGGGGTGGTCGAGGAGGGCACCACTCGTGAGGGCCCGGTGCAGCTTGAGGAGCACTTCCTGGGAGAGGTCGGGGCGGTCTTCCGGGGGGACGCGGAGACGGTGGAGCGTGCGGTCGATCTCGGGCTGCGCGTGTCGGGCCACTTCGGCGAATCGTGCGGCTGTCGGGGGCGTCTCCTGCAGGGCTCGGGTCAGTCTGTCGAGGGGCGGCGGAAGGGCGGATGGTCGCGGGGGCGTCTTCATGGGCCCCGATACGCGGCGACCTCCCCGACCTACGGCTGGCGGCCCGGCCTGAGATCATTCAGTGACCGGATCCGGTAGGATCGAACGTCCATGGACCACGGCGCCGGACGAAGAGTGGACGTCCGACCGCGGGGCGCGCTGACCTTCGCGGAGGTGCGGGCCCTCCCGCGGCTCGCTCGCGTCGGGACCTCGACGCTCCGCAGCTGGCTCGCCGGGAAGGCCCTCGGCCTCCTGCCTCCGCACGACGGTCGTCGCGGCGTCGCGCTCTACCCGCTCGCCGTCGTCCAGGCCCTCCCGGGCGAGGCACGTCCGCGGACCCGCGCACCCAGCAAGCCGCGAAGGCGCGCGCAAGGGACGCGCACCTTCCTACGGCTTGCCGCCTGGCTGGGAGGCCGCCACGTCGCTGGTCGCCCGGCTCGGCCTGGGGTCGGTGCGGAGGCTGCGTGAGCTCGTGCGGCGCTGGAACGAGGCCCTCCGCTCGAGTCCCTGGCCGACGCTGCCGGTCGTGGACCGAGACGAGCCCGCCGCCCTCGCCATCACGCAGCTCACCGGGACGAGGCGCGTCGTCGACGGACGGCTTCGCTGGGTCTTCCGCGCCCTCGCGATCGAGTTCGCGGTCCAGCACGCCTGGCGCCCACCCACCGATCTCCCCTGGTGCAGCTGGACGCGCGCACGCTTGCTCGCGTCGCTCGGGAAGCTCCGGGTCGCGGACGCGCTCCTCGAGTCCAGCGTCGCGGACATCGTCGAGGCGGTCCGCTACCAGGGCCCGCAGCGGGATCGGATCGGCGAGGTGCAGCAAATGTTCGAGCGCGCCTGCGAGCGGCGCGTCCGGAGGATCCGCGCCGAGGCTCGACGGCTCTGACCCCGTCAGCCGGCTCGGGCTGCTCGCGTCTCTCCACCCGGTGACCTCCGGACGAGCTGGCCTCGTTGCTCCGGAGGGCGCCCCTCGCTCTCTGACAGGCAGCTCCACGCCCGCGTGCCCGCGCACGCGTGGAGCGATCCGCGATCCCTCTCCCACAGAAAGGAACGACCCATGTCCAGTTTCCAGGAAGACCTCTTCTACGCGGCCTCTTCAGGACCCTCACCGATGCGGGCTGCACGGCCATGGACTTCGCCGCAGCCGTCGCTGTGCTGAAGCACTCGCAGTCGCGGTTCGTCGCGTCGCTCGAGCAGCCCGACTTCGTCCTCGATCTGTCACCGGACCGGCTCGCTCAGGTCGCGGCGATGCTCACGCCTCACCGAGTCGTGCCCCAGGGCCCGTGTTCTGCGACGCGCTCCTTGCCGCGATCGGATCCGCCCAGCCGAGGCCGAGACGACCATCATCATGCGACCCGTCCGACGCGTCCACGCCCTGCTTCTGCTCGCGCGGAGCACTACAGCTCGCCAGCCTCGTCACTGCCGACGTCCTCGTGTGGATCTTCGCCGAGGACGAGTACGCGGATCCCGAGTTCTACGGGCTGCTCCACGACTGGTGCTGGGGCCACGAGGAGATCCCCTCGTCGATCGTCGAGCTCGTGGTGAGGCTCCGGGTCGCGGAGGACGACTCGCCCACCCTCCACCGCCTGGCCGCGTGGGTCGCCCCCTCCGCCGACGGCATGGTCGACATCGCCCTCTGGGAGCGGGCCGCCTGTGAACCCCACCGCTGGAGGACTCGCGCAACACAGCCGTCCTCGAGCAGGCCTTCGCTCTGCACGGGGGAGCGGGTACGAGAGGCGCTCGTCGAAGCCATCGCCGCCGACCGATACCCGGCCGTGCGGCCCACGCTGGAAGCCTGGCTCACCATGATCGGAGGTGCGCGATGTGGCGGCCGATGATGACGTACAAGCTCCTCGGTCGGGCCCTGACGGCGACGGAGGAGGGCCACTCGGACGACGACCGGATCTTCGCGATGCGGGTCGTCACCGACCTGCTCGAGGTGATCCCGACCTCACACCATGAGGGCTGGGTCGCCAGGAGGGTACCGGCCATCCTGTGCTTGCTCGAGCGGGTGCCGCCGCGAGACCGCAGGGTCGCCGGGATTCGCAGGAACCTCGCGGCCACGCTCCTCGCCGTGCCGGAGACGGCCCAGCGACTCGACGAGCTGGAGGCGGAAGAGAAGGCTGCGCGCGCCGCCTGGTACGCAGCCATGCGTGCGGCTCAGAAATGAGCCGTCGCTCTCGTTGCCGTCACACGATCGCGGATCTACGTTCGGCCCCATGGAGCTGGTGCGCCGCTTCGTGTTCCAGCGCCCCATCGCCGTGGTCGGCGACCTCCACGGTCAGCTCGATCTCCTCGACAAGCTCCTCCTCGAGCTCGGCGATCGCCCCCTCGTCGTCGTCGGTGACGTGATCGACCGGGGGCCGGACACGCGGGGCGTGGTTGCGCGCCTGATCGAGAGGGGGAGCCGTCGGGGTCCGTGGCAACCACGAGGAGTGGATGCTGGCCTGGCTGCGTGGCGAGGGCCTCGATCCCTACGCCATCCGCCCCAAGATGGGCGGGCTCGCCACGCTGCGCTCGTACAAGGCCATGGAGCAGACCCATGCCGCGCTCGAGTCCCAGGCGTGGCGCGTACCCGACGAGCACCGACAGTTCTTCGAGGAGCTGGCCCTGGTGGGGGATCTGCACGTCGAGGGCGCGGCCTACTGGCTGGTGCACGCGGGCCTTCCCGCCCACGTTCCGTTCGCTGGCGTGGCCTACGACCAGGTCGTGCCGTGGCTCGCTCGCCACCACGCCAAGGAGCTCCTCTGGGGCACCCACGAGCCGGAGGCGATCCCGCCGGTCGATCGGCCGGTCATCATGGGTCACCTGGTGCGAGACGAACCGCTCGACACGGGCGACGTGCTGGCCATCGACACCGGCGCCGGCACGGTCGTGAACGGGAGGTTGACGGCCGTGCTGCTGCCCGAGCGGGCGTTCGTGACGGTGGGCATCGACTGAGGTCGTCGGTCGTCGGTCCGGCCACACCGCCGAGGGTGGAGCCCGCGAGGCCGAGTACGTCGACCAGCACAGTCGTCGCTCACCTCCGTCGGCTTCGCTGCCGCCGCCGAACTGCTCCCCGGCCGGCGTGATCGACGAACAGGGACACACGGTCCCGAAGCCCGAGTGCCACTGACGTTGCTCGGCCTCGACACGGCGCGCACACTCGACGAAGGAGGTGCGAGGTGAACCCGTCGAACCAGACCAAGGGAGTCCACCAGTTCGTGGCCGACGTTCGCTGGCGGTTCGCCAAGACCATGCCCCAGTGGCCGCACTGGTACGTGATGAAGGACTGGAACCCGGGTCGTGAGGCTGAGTTCATGGAGCTCGTGCGCCTCATCTTCGAGGAGGGGCGGGACGAGCAGTGGGGCACCGGGAATGGCAACGGACCGTGCGCTACTTCTACGCCGGGGCTACAAGTACTGGGTCATGGACCCCACCATCGAGGCGACCGACCTGATCAACCGCGCTCGTCTCGACGCGAAGGGGCCGGCGGACGGCTTCGACTTCTGAGCTGAAAGGGGCAGCCTGTCGCGTCCTTGCGCTACCATAGCGGCCCTATGGCGCGTCGCGAGCGAAGGCTGACCAAGCGAGAGCGGAAGGCCGTGCACGCGTCGGCTACGACCCTCGACGATCGCGTCCGCGCGTTTGCGGCCGAGAGCGGAATTCCCGACGAGCGGATCTACCTGGGCGGGAGCGACGGTCGGCCCAAGATGAGCGAGGTCCTGACGGAGTGGGCGGCGCCGATCCTCGACAACCAGCGCGGCAACCTGATCGAGTTCAAGAACGCCGTGAAGTTCGCGACCGTGCTCTGGAACATGGCGACGATGTCGCGCGACCCAGCCGAGGTCGTGGCCAACCAGCTCCTCGAGGCCGCGCTCACCGCCGGCGTCCCCTATTCGGCCGACATGCACGCGATCCTCGTCGACCTCGTCGCGAGCCGCCGTGATGTCTACGGCGAGGACTCGCGCGTGGTGATCGACACCGAGGTGCTCCAGGGAGAGCGCGAATACCGGCTCGAAGTCGCGGCGTCCTATCTCTCCCCTCCGGCGTGAGCGCAAGCCACGGTGCTACCGCTTCTTCGAGCTCGAGCTCCCCTTCCGCTTCGACACCTCGGCAGGCGGCGCCGTCGTCGCGGCAGCCCGCGAGAGCTCCATCTCGACGGTGACCGCGTCCAGCTGGACCTTCCCGATCCCCTGCCCACCCGCGCCCATCGCCGCCGCCGCTCTCAGGGCAGCGGCGACCACCAGCACCTCGCGGCTGGTCAGGCTGCCCAGCCGGCCGGCCTCGACCCGCATCGGTACTGGCGCGCCGCCGATGTCGAACACGCCCTCGAGCGCGTCGAGGACGAACTCGGGACCGGGGTCGTACGTGACGGCGATCGAGTTGAGCTTCGTCGCTGCCGCCGGCTTGCCACGCAACCGACGGATCTCGGCCATCGTGCCGAGGTCCTCGTAGAGCGCGAGGCCATACTCCATCCCGGCGCTGCCGAGGATCGACGCCTCGAACGTCCGCTCCTCGGGGGCGCGGAGTCGCGCCAGGAGGACGTCGTTCGAGTCGACGTGGAGCCACGGCTCCGCACGCCAGAAGTCGACCGACGCCTCGAGGAGCGCGAGGACCGCGGGTGGCGTGACCCGCCGCAGGCTCTGCGGCTGGCTCATCGCGACGGCGAGGCCAGCGCGGAGCTGCAGCAACCACGACGGCGGCTCCGCGACCGTGAACCCGTGGGCTCGACCGGCGAGCGCGAGGGACTTGTCGCACAGCAAGGGGCCGGTTCCCGCCTTCGCGAGCGCACGGAGCCCCTCGGCGTCGCTCCGCACCACGCTCGGTTGCGTGATGCTCCCGTCGTCCTTTCCACCGATGGAGATGCGGATGGGGCCGTCGCCTGTCTCGATGGGCCCGATGCGGAGGGCGAACAGCATGCGGGGGCGGTAGCTCGTCGACAGCACCGGGGCGAGACCCTTCAGGGGCGTGCCGGCTCGCCGCCGCGACGGGCGACGTACCAGCCCAGGATGATGCTCTTGTCGCTGTCGGGCAACGTGCCGTTACCCTTGCGGCGCACCTCGGCGCGGAGCTCCTTGGCCGGGATCTGGTGCACCACGAACGACTCGTAGCTGCCCGAGATCATGAACCGCTTGGCGGTCCGGTGGAGCCAGAGCTCCTCGCGCAGCCGTCGGTGTCCGTCGGGCACGTCGAGGACGAGCACCATTCCCTTCCGGCCCGTCGCGTAGCCGAGCGCGGTCAAGGGGCAGTCGGTGAAGTCGGCGCCATCGCCCGACTCGGTCGATCGGCGGGTGGGTTCGAACGGCTCCTTCAGTCCGCGGTACAGACGCATGACGAAGGTGAACTACAGCGAACCACCGACGACAACCCCCGCCACGGTCACCCTCCTCGACGATGGCCATCGCTGACGAGCCGGCGAAGGCGATCGATCGTCCGCAGATGATAGTAGAATCCAGTCAAGGTCGTCGCCATGGCAGCCAGAAAACCCCGTACCGCTCCGCGCGGCTTCGCTGCGTTGACGCCGGCCGAGCGGCGAGAACTCGGCCGCCGAGGCGGACTGCACGCCCAGACGAGCGGCAACGGTCATCGCTTCACCGCGGAGACAGCCCGCGCCGCGGGACAGATCGCGCACGCCCACGGCACCGCGCACCGCTTCGATGCGGTGTCCGGCGCAATCGCGGGTCGGCTGAGCCGCGAGCCACTGCCGAACCCCCGCGTCCCCCACGGCGACCTGCTCGACCGGCTGTTCGTAGGAGGGCTGTCCGCGGTGGATCTGGTGCTCTGCGTGCGAGACCTGCTGGCCCTCGGCGAGAGCCTGTCGACCCTCCACGAGCTTCGGCCGGCGACGGAGCCCGTCGTCCTGACCCGCGCCGACAGGCAGACGCTGGCGAGCCACGACGTCCCCGAGGTCGTCTATTGGTTCCTGGGCGTCCCAGCTCCTTCCACCAGAGCCCCCGGTAAGAGGCGGACTGCTGCCGCCGCGGCGAAGCGAGCGCGCGAGGAGTAGTAGCCGCCTACGTCCCCAGGCGACGCACGGCGCGGCCCTCGATCTGCCCACCGAGGTGGACGCTCTTCCCATGCTCGTGCCCGTTCGCGTACGCCTCTCGCTGCACGTACGTTGGGCGGGCCTTCCGGGACCGCCTGTCCGGGTAGAGCAACTGGAGGGCCTCCATCGCCTCCGCTCCACGCCGGTCGAGACGCACGAGGGCCGCGGTTCCCGCGGTCGCGCGCGGCGGCGGCCTTCGTGAGCTGCTCACGGATCCCGGTGACGGCACCGACCAACCACGATCGCTCCCACGAGGCCCGCCCCCGCGCTTCACGCGTCGCGATACGCGCGAGGTCGAGCGAGAGCCACGCGTAGAGGTACCGGACGATGGCCGTGTCGCTCGGTCGCCCGACGATGAGGAGGTGATACACGAACGACTCGTTGACCTTCTCGGGGACCCGGATCAGCGCGCAGCCGTAGTGAGCCGACAGGATGACCGCGAGCGTCCGCTTCCAGACGACGGTCCGACCGCGGTCGTCATCGAGGACCTCACGATCCTGGACCGCCTGCTCGCCCGGTTCGGTGCCCGCGTCCTCGATCTCGGCCTCGGAGATCCGGTGTTTCTCCGCGAGGCGCGCCGCCGCCGCCGCTGCGACCTCCGCCTCGTGGAGGTTGCTGGACGTCGCGAGGCGTCGGAGGTCGGCGATCTTGCGGATGACGGCGTCGAGGTTCGTGGCGGTGGTCGTCATGGAATGCCTCTGCCGGAACGCGCTATCGCGCGGGGTCCCGTGCGTCACCCCTGTGGGGAGCAGGCCACTCGCAGCGCAGCGGCGGATGGCGCGATTCGCTGCGACGGCCGCGGACGTCGCGATGCATCGACGGTCGTGATACCCGTCTCGCCCATGTCGCGGGCGCGAGGTGACACGCGGGTCGAGACGACCGACCCCGACGCTCCCATCCAGGTCCTCGTGCGGTGTACCGAATGCGGTCGCGACCAGCGCGTCGGGGTCTCCAAGGCGTTCGTGGCCCCGGACCCGGCGGTGCTGGACGCCGGATGGGACGGCGTGGTGCTGCTGCGGATCATCCGGTGTGACGGGTGTGGAGCAGAGGACGCCTACCGCGTCGATGCCGGCGACGTGGAGCGGCTCCTCCGGCGCGCAGACTCGCGGGACGGACGCTCCGGTGGTCCGGGGATTCATGGCGGTGCTCGGCACCCGCAGCGTCCGGAGGCCCAGCGAGGCCGTGCGCCTGCTGGAGGATCACCTGCGGGTGGCGCCCGACGATCCGGTGCGGTCGTTGCGGCTCGGCAACCTGTACCTCCAGCTCGGCGACGTGGACGCAGCGGAGGCGAGGTGGCGCAAGGTGCAGGAGCTCGCGCCGGACGACGTCGGGACCGCCATCGCTCTCGCTCACGTGAGCTGGAACGCGATGGCCTCGCGGCGGTCGGCGCGCTGGAGCACGCGCTCTCGTTGCTCCCTCGCCTCGACGACTGGGCGTCGTCGCCGCTTCGGCTCGACACCACACCCAAGCAGCTCGTCGCCCTGCTGGTCGACGTCCTCGGTGGGTTGACCGACGCCGTCGATGACCTGACCCTCCTGCTCGCCTGGACGCGGCGGCCGCCGGGCAAGGAGGTGCGCAAGGAGGTCGTTCTCACGATGAGCGAGCTCTACCTTCCCTACCTCGACCGCTGGGACCGCCTCGAGGAGTTCCTCCTCACCTGCTCCATCGCGGGCGCGCGGCTCTGGTTCGAACGACCCGAGGAACCGAGCCAGCTCCAGCGGCTCCTCGACTCGGAGCCGCCCAAGAGAGCCGGGTGGGTGAGCAGCGGCAAGAAGCGGAACCGGCAGAAGCGCCGGTGACGACACCCGATTCGGCGCGGCGCCTCGATCGCAGGAGGCGCCCTCATGGCGAACAAGGGGGGCCGAACCAGCCGTACCCGTGTTCGTGCTCCCCATCGCGCCGGCCCGCGAGCTCACGGAGCCCAATCGACCGCCGGGCTCACCCCAACCCCCGAGCAGCCACGAGTTGCTCGACCGCCGCAATCCACCCGCGCAGCGCCTCCGACGTAGGCGGCAACTCGTACCCCTGATGGTGCGTCGCCTGCGACAGCGCGACCCAGGTGTACGCCGCCCGCGCCGCGAGGTCGTCCGACTGGCGCAACGCCCGCAGCACGAGGAACTGCGTGCGAAACGGTGCCGCGCGCACGCCGGGGGCCTCCGCGTCGAGCATCTCCCCGACCGTCAGCTCGAGCGCCTGCCGAGCGAGCAACGCCGCCGCGCGCGCCCAGACGCCGGTGGTGGTGCTCGCGTGCGTGTCGACGAGCCGACGCGCCGCCGAGAGCAGATCGTGAGGTCGAGGCGTCATCGCACCGACCGCAGCGTGATCGCGAGCTTGCGGGCGTCGCTCAGCAACTCCGCAAGAGAGCCCGTGTAGCCCCCGTGCGTCCCCTCCTTGATGGCGCGAAACGCATCGGCCGCCGCGTGTCCCCCCTTGTTCTTCAGGTACGGGAAGACGCGGTCCCCGCGGGTCACGTCGTCTTCGATGGCGAGCGCAGCGAGCGGATGGACGCCTCTCGCCTCCGCGACGACCCGCTCGACATCGGCGTGCGAATCCCCGCGTCCCAGCCGTCGGCGGCGAATCGACTCCACGCACGCGGCTTCGAGCGCGAGCCGGCAGAACCCCGGCACGAGCCGCGCAGCCATCGCGGGGCCAATCTTCTCCTCTCTTGCTGCAAGCACTCCCATGCGTCCCGCAGATACTGTTCGACGGGGTCGAGCACCGAGCGAATCTCCACGACCGAGCGGGCTCGTCGCGCAACCTCGTGCATCGACGCCTTGATCCCGAGCCTCTCCACCGCCTCCGACAGCCGGGTGTCGTGCGTGAGCACGATCACCTGCCTCGTACGCGCGACGTTCTCGAGCACACGAGCAAGGCCGTCGACCTTGTGCGGGTCCATCGCCTGGACTGGATCGTCGACGACCACGAAGTGGAACGGGCTCTCGGCGAGCGTCATCCTCGGGAGAAAGAGGCTGAGCGCGAGCCCGTTGAGCTCCCCTGCGACATCACGCTGACCGCCACGCCCTCCTGGCCGTCGACCGAAACGTCCAGACTGACCTTGCGACGCGTCCCCGTCCCCTCGAGTCGCACCGCCGCGAGGTCCACGCTGCTCTCCTGTCGCAAGAGCGCCCAGATCTCCTGCGCATGCTCCGCGATCGGTGCGAAGCGTTCGTCACGCAGGGAGGCCTCGATGTCCTTCATCCACTTCTCGGCATCCTTGAGCACGTCGAGACGCCCGGTCTGCCTCGACCTGCCGTGCGCCCGTGAGCCACGCCGCGAGCTCGCGCGCGACAGGGCGCCATGCCGACTCCATCGTCGCGAGCTTGGCGTCGACGGCCTGACGCAGCGACTCGAGCGCAGTCACCACCTCCAACGCGCTCGCTTCGCAGTGCGAACAGAGAGCGGTCGGATCCGCAGGTGCGGTGGCCCAGGCGGTCCAGGCCACGAACGCATCGTCGGGAAGGCCGACATCGGCGAGCCCTGCGAGGACTGCGGGCGGCGGGTGGATCAGGGCGCGGAGCTCGCGCTCGCAGCGGCTCGCCTCGAAGGTGGACGCGCGCAGATCGGCAGCCCGCGTCTTCGCCTCTTCGAGCCGCAGGCGCGTGGTGGCGACCCAATCGGGCGGGAGTTCACGGGTACAGACCGGGCACGGTCCGCCCGCCTCTTCGTGATGGTGGAGGGCGGCCTCGAGGAGCACAGCGAGCTTCGCGCCCTCCTCGCCGCTCGCGGTCGACAGGGTTGCGCGCTTGCCGAGCGCCGTCCGCGCCGCGGATGCGGCCGCCTGCACGTCGTCGAGTTTCGGCCCCTCGACCTGCGAAACGCGTCGGAGGCGCATGATCACGCCGTCTTCCGACGCGGTCTCACCATCCCCGAGGACAACGCCCTCGACCTCGTCGAGCGCCCACTTCCGGCGGGAGAGGGCGTCGCGACACCGACCGCGCGAGGGTCGTCGATCGCGGCGAGCTGCTCGGAGAGGCCCTTGAGCCGCTCCGTCACGTCTTTGCGTTGCCTCTCCCGCGTCTTCTTCGCTTCGGCGAGCAGGCTCGTCGCGACGGTGATCTCCTCGAGCCCGAGGATGCTCTTCAGCTCGTCGTGCAACCTGCTTGGCTCGGTCAGCAACGCACCGAGCTCCGAGTGGCTGAGGAAGGGCCGAAACGTGATCAGGGGCTCGACCCAGCCGAGCGCCGCGAGCCCGGCGTCGAGTCGCTCGCTGCCCGTTCGGACGCGCAGCTCACCGTTCTCGAGCGCGGCGTCTGCCTTCCAGCTCCGGCGCAGCACGATGGGCTCGGACCCTTCGACGAAGAAGGTGGCCTCGACGAACGAGCCCGCGTCCGTGTGGAAATTCTTCCACCCCCGCTGCCAATCCTTCGGCCGCTCGGCCCAGCGCCGGCTCTCTGCCGTGAGGAGGGTCTCGAGCCCCTCGGCGAAGCTCGACTTCCCGGATCCGTTCCTGCCGAGCAGCAGCGTGAGGCCCGGCCCCGGCTGGAACTCGAGCGCCACCGCCGGCCCGATGCCGCGGAATCCACCGAGCTCGAGGCGCTTCAGGTACGCGCCGACAGGGACCTTCTTGCCCTGTCGCGGGCCGTCGCCCTTGGCGCTGGTCTCGGCGCTCCCGAGCTTCGCGAGAGCTTCGTCGAGCTTCGCCGCGCCCTGACACGCCGCGTCCACCAGAGTGACCGCGCGGCTGTCGATCGATTCGTCGGCAAGGAGCCGCTCGAGGATCTGATCGTGAAGCGCGGGCGTCATGGGACTGGATGAAACCACAGCCTCCGAGCCGGGCCTACTCGTGTGACGCCAAGGCCGGACCGCGCTGAGCTGCTGTAGAGTCGGGCGATGGCGGTCCCGCCCTTTCCAGCCTTCATCGACCCACTCCTGCGCATCCTCGCTGCCAGCCCCGAGGGCGTCCAAGCCTCGGCCGCACACGAGGCGGCGGCGGCTCGGCTCGGCCTCACGGAAGCCCAGAGGTCCGAGCGGCTCCCGAGCATGCAGCAGGCGACCTTCAAGAACCGCAGCGGTTGGGCGCACGATCGTCTCAAGCGGGCTGGCCTGTCGGAGAGTTCCACCTTCGGGACCTGGCGCCTGACCAAGGCGGGCGTCGCCTTCGTGAACGCGCACCCAGACCCTCTTTCCGAGTCTGAGATCGCCAAGATCACCGACCTCACCGAGCCGAGACAGTCGATACCCTGGCTCGACCGGCTTTCGGCCTGCCGTGCGGACGCGGCTTGGATGGCCGATCGCGAGGCGATCCTCGCCCTACGCCAGGTCGCGCGGCCCGCGATCGCTGCGCTGGTGAATCGGTATCTCCGCGCCGAGACGACGCTCGAGGACTTCCGCTCGACCTTCGACAAGAAGACCCGCCGTGAGTGGGACTGCTTCGGCGCGAAGGGCCTCAATGGCGCGATGGTCTTGAACAAGCTGGCGAAGCACGCGCCGGACCTGCCGCGCGTGGATCGCGAGCTGAGGGCGCTGCTCGCGGTTTCCGGCGGACGAGGCCGCCGCTGCATCTGCATGCGGAGGTTCGCGACGTACCTGCAGGAGGAGCGCGCCAAAGGGGCGGTGTCGCTGCCCCCGATGCCCGCCTCCCGTTCTTCGCCAGCCTGTTCTGGCACGTGCAGAACCGGACGAGTGGCAGCCGTTCTACCCGTCGGCCCGGGATGCACTCGCGGCCGATGGTCTCTTCGATCCGGCAAGGGTCGACGTCGCCAACGACTACGTCGCCTTCCGCGCGGCCTTCCTCCAGCTCCAGAGAGCTCTCGACGTCTCGGCGTTCGAGCTCGAGTCGCTGCTCCTCTGGACGCGGCGAGACGACAGCACCGAGACGGTGGAGTCCGAGGACTCCGAAGTCACCGGGACCCGTTTCTGGCTCATCGCGCTCGGTCGCGACGCGGACCAGTGGGACGCCTGCCATCGCGAAGGGGTCATTGCCATCGGGTGGAACGAGCTCGGCGACCTTCGTCAGTACCCTTCTCTCGAGGCGCTGCGCGAGCGTCTACGTGAGCAGCGCGAGGACGACGCGGACCCCAAACACGCTGGGCTCGCGTGCTGGCAGTTCGTGCACGACGTGCGCGAGGGCGACACCGTGTATGTCAAACGAGGACGCAAGTTCATCGTCGGACAGGGAGTCGTCTGCTCGGCGTACCGTCACGAACCCGAGCGGGCGATGGTCCATGTGCGGAGCGTCCAGTGGCAGCGGTCCGGCCAGTGGCAGCCCCGCGACAAGCCCCTCGTGACCAAGACACTCACCGAGATTCGGCCTGACGGCCAGCTTCTCGAGGATATCCGTGCAGCGCTCGGTTCGACCGAGCCGACCGAGGACGCGGACGCCGAAGTGAGCGCCCCCGCCGCCGTCGCCGCCGCGTACTCCTTCGAAGACGCCGAGAAGGAACTCTTCCTTTCGCGAGAGCATCTCCGGGAGCTGGTCGAACTCTGCCGCTACAAGAAGAACCTCATCCTGCAGGGGCCTCCCGGCGTCGGCAAGACGTTCGTAGCGTCACGGCTCGCTCACCTCCTCATCGGCGCAACGAACGAAGATCAGATCTGTCGCGTACAGTTCCACCCTTCCTATTCGTACGAGGACTTCGTGCAAGGCCTGCGACCCACGGAGACGGGAGGGTTCGTGCGCAAGGACGGCCCGCTCCTGAGCTTCTGCAAAGAGGCGCTCGACGACCCGATGAACCCGTACGTCCTCGTCATCGACGAGATCAACCGCGGGAACGTGAGCAAGATCCTCGGGGAGCTCCTCTCCCTGATCGAGGCCGACAAGCGCGACCCGCGCTACGCGGTCAGGCTCGCGTACGCCAAGGACGCCGAGCCGCGATTCCACGTCCCGCCGAACGTGTTCGTCATCGGGATGATGAACACCGCGGACCGTTCGCTGGCGTTCGTCGACTACGCCCTTCGACGACGCTTCGTGTTCTTCGACCTCGAGCCCGCGTTCGGCACCGACCGCTTCGAGGCCGAGATGACCCGGCGCGGTGTCGAGGCATCGCTGCGGAAGGACATTCGCGAGCGCATGTCGGCGCTCAACAGGGAGATTGCGGAGGACGCAACGCTCGGGCCAGGGTTCCAGGTGGGCCACAGCTACTTCTGCATGCGCGTGGATACGTACGACGAGGCGTGGTTCAAGCGCATCGTCGACTACGAGATCGAGCCGCTCCTTCGCGAGTACTGGTTCGACAGCCCCGCCAAGCTCGAGCGCGCCATCGGCGCCTTGCGGGGTGCATGAGGTGCAGCTCCGTGTCGAGAACCTCTACTACCTGCTCTGCTACGCCTGGGGCTGCCTCGACGAGCATGACCTCGTCGACGTGGCCGCGCAGGAGGTGCGAACGGCAGAGGAGTTGTTCGCGCGCGTCCTCCATGCCGCGTCTCGTCGCCTGCTGCGACAGCGGCTGGATCGTGGGTACAGGGAGGAGACCGACGACCTGCGCCGGCCACGCGGCAAGCTCCACGTTGCTCGAACGGCTGCCAGGGGCGCGCACAGCCGCGGCATCATCGAGTGCAGCTTCGACGACGTGACCGAAGACGTCCTCCACAACCGCGTGCTCAAGGCGACGGTTCGGCGACTCGCGACCGTCGAGGGAATCGGCAAGAGCTTCGCCACGACCTCAAGGCAGTTGCGCGTGAGATGCCGGCCGTGGCCGACGTGTCCATCACCGCCCAGGACTTCCAGCGGTTGCAGCTGCACTCGAACCTTCGTCGCTACCGCTTCGCGCTGCACGTGTGCGCTCTCTTGCACCGGTGCCTGCTGCCCGATCAGGGAACCGGCCAGTGGCGATTCCGGTCGTTCACGGGTGACGAGCGCGAGATGGGCGAGCTGTTCGAGAGCTTCGTGCGCGCGTTCCTGACCCAAGAGCAGCGGGTGTTTCCGAAGGTCGGGCGCACCCCGATTCAGTGGATCGTCGACGGCGATTCGAACGGCCTCTTGCCGGGCCTCGCGACCGACATCACGCTCCGCCGGCCGGGGCACGCGGTCGTCGTGGAGACGAAGTGCTACGGCAAGCCACTCGTGCAGCGGCAGTTCAACCGTGCGGCTGCCCTCCGGTCCAAGGACGTGTGTCAGCTCGTCGCGTACCTCGCGAACTTCCGGCGCGCCGAGGAGGAGAGGCTGACCGGCGTGCTCGTGTACGCCGTCGATCAGCCGACCCTGCCGTGGACGCGGATGCGCCTCTTGGGGCACGAGGTGCACGTCGTCGAGGTGGACCTCAACCAGCCGTGGACGAAGATAGACCGCTGCCTCCGCGACTTCGTCGCCGGGCTCAGCGACGTGGCCACACCGAGCCCCGACTTGGGCGGGCGTCATGACCTTTCGTGGGTCGTCTAGGTCGAGACGACGGCTGCCACCAGGGGTCGTGCAGGGGCACGTGTGTGCGATTCCTACACTGGCAATGTAAGTATGCTCGGATGAAAAGAAGTTACCAAACGTTCTCGGATCGCTCCCGGATCTGGGAAGATATCAAGGCGGACGACTTTGTGTGGCAGAGCGCGTTGTCGGGCCTGCCCAACCGGCCTTCCGCCCGCATCGCTGGCCCTGGCTCCCTCCACCGTGCGGGGCAGTCATCTAGGTGGGCTCCTTGCAGCAAGGTAGTAACGCCTCGAGCTGGACGACCCACGAGAACGCCGTCAGTTGCGGCCGGATCGCGGTGGACGATCGAGCGAAGCGCGTTCGCCGAAGCCCGGTCCGGCGTGGTCGAAGAGCTGTGCCTCGGTCGTGGGGTTGGGGCGCGCCAGCTCCATGGCGTAGATCCCCCCGCACCCCACCCGCCATCGTGTGCACGGCAACGCAGGCAACGCCTCGTTCACTCCGAACCAGGCGCCACGGCCTTCTCGCTGATCGAGCGGACGGTCCCCAAGAGGCGGCCGATGCAGCGCCACGTCAGCCACCCGGCAACCAGCGAAACCAGGTTCGCCAGTGGCCGCGCACCAGCTACGGTCATCGAGCGCGCGTATCGCCTGAAATCCTGACGCGCTCCACCACCGACAGCACGCCCGCGCCCGCGAAGAGTCCCTGCAATCGCCCCTCTTCGTCCAGCGCAAAGCCCCACGTCGTGTCGAGCGCTCCCCGCGGCGACGCCACCGATCTCCCCGAGGTGAGGGGGGCGGACCGATGTGCAAGCCGATCGCGGAGCTCGGACCGCGCCACCTCCGCCCCCTGGAGCGAGGCCTGCAGCAACCCCCCATCCGCCGTCATCCGCACCGCCGCTCGCCCCGCGAGCGGCGAACGTCGATCGGGAGCAACGGATGCTGCGCGAACGCCGCGGACTCGAGGCACATCGAGCCCGGCTCCGGTTGCTCCGCCACGACGACGCCGACGCGTCTCGGTGGGAAGCGCTCGATCGTCTCGCGGATCCCGTCGAAGTGGTCGGCATGGGGGTGCGTCCAGGCGAGCGCCTCGACGGGATCGTCGACAGCCTTCCAGCGTTCGTAGGCCACGAGCGCGGGGTACTGGTCGACACCGTCGACCTGGACATAGCAACCATCGACGAGGAACCACCCGCGATCGGGCAGCGCGACCGCGATGGACTCACCTTCGCCCGGGCCGGAGACGAAGACGTGCAGGTGCCGCCGATCGAGGACCGCAGGGAGGGGCTCTACGACGACCGCCACGGCGACCCCGCGAGATACCGGAGGATCCGCGTCACCTCGGCTTCGCTCTCCGGACGCGCAGCGATCGACTCGAGCGCGGCCACCTCGCCGGTGGGCGTGGCGGCGACCTCGACGAACGCGCCCGCCACCGGCGGAACGCCGCGCGAGAGGGCGCTCCAGTCTCCTCTGGTCAGGTCGTGATAGGTCACGGCGGAGCCCTTGGCGGCGAGGGCCAGCACGACGAGCTCGTCGTCCACCTCGACCACCCGACCGAAGCGAACGTTGGTCAGGCCCTCGCGCCCGCGCAGAAGGCGTGGCTGCCACCAGTCGGCGGGCGCCACCCACGACGGGAACAGCGCCTCGCGGAGGCGGCGCGTCTCGCGCAGGAACAGCAGCTGGTCCCGCAGTGCCTTGAACTTGGCATCGCCAGAGGCCGGTGCCTTGACCGCGTCGAGGGCGCGTTCGGCGAGGTCGAGGTGGCTGCACTCGAGCGCGGCGCGGATCACGTGCAGGTGCAGCTGGTAGGGCAACCAGTTGCCGCCGCTCAGCTCGCCGTCTGGATCGACGTTCTCGAGCGCCGCCTGGAACGCTCGAGAGGCGGCGTCCAGCTTCGCGCGCTCGGTCAGGAAGGAGACGTAGCGCGCGTTCCACCACGCGTTGCTCGGGTCTCCCTCGACGGCCTTGCGGAACGACTCCTCGGCGTCGACCCGGCGCAGGCCCGCCCTGTCGAGGTTGAAGGCGAAGTAGTGGAGGGCGTAGTTGTCGTCGGGGTCGAGGTCGGTCAGGACCCGCTCGAAGACCCTCGCCGACGCGGCGTATTTCTGGTGGACGTAGCTGAGCGACCAGCCATATTCCCAGTACTGCTCGCGACTCGGCGGTCGCATGGCGAGCCAGGCGTCCACGCCACCCTCGACGTCCGCGAGCGCCGCGTGATGGAACTTCTCGACCCACGGGAGGACGTTGCGCAGTCCCTTTCGCGGATCGCGCTCTCCATCGAGCGAGAGGTAGTGGTCCAGCAGTCGGCGATGGGCGGACTGCAGGGTGAGGTCGGGGTGGGCGGCCACCACCCAGCGCAGCTGATCGTGGAAGCGCAACGCCCCGCCGCCCGCGTCGTAGAGGAAGCAGTGGAAGAGGATCTCCGCCTCCGGCCCCGCCTGCGCGACGTCCTCCAGCACGGCGCGCGCGACCGGGATGCGCGCACAGGCCACGCGGCGCAGGGCCTGGAGCAAGCGCGGCCTCCGCTGGAAGAGCTCGCCGAGGAGCCCTTCGAGCGCCCGCAGGCTCTGTCCGGCTTGCAGGACCGCGCTCACCCTCTGTGGATCGAGGCCTCCAGCGACGAGCGCGACGGCCACGCGCAGCTGCAGCGGACTGCACCGGTCGGCCTCCTCGCCGAGGACCTGGGACAGACGCGCGGCGTGCGGCTGCAATCCATTCCAGATCGAGCCGTCCGACAGGAAGCCCACGGCGTTCGTGATCACCCGGAGCGAGTGCTGCTCGATGGGGCCGGCGTGTGGCCACTGCCACCCGACGGGCGCCGCCGCGACGACCATCCACCCGGGTGGGGGTGCGGTCAGGAGCGCAACGACGTCGGAGATCTCGCGGGCGAGCTGGCGCTGCTCGAGGCCCGGCGCCGTGCCTCCCGGAGGAACCCGCAGCAAGACGAGGCCACGCTCGACGCGCTCGAGGATCCGGCGCGCGGCCGAGATGCGCTCGGCCCACCGCTCCTTCGGCTCGGTCAACACGCCGGCCTCCGCGGACGACGCGTCGAGCGCGGCGATCTGCAGGAGCAGGTGAGCGGGGGTGTCGAGGGAGACCGCGGGGAACTCCGGCTCGAGGACCCGTAGCTCGCCCGGCGCGGCGGCGCTCAGCTTGCCGAGGAGCACGCGACGACCGGCGCCCGCGCGGCCGAGGACCAGCTGCGGCGACACCGCGGCGCCCCGCGCGTGACGCTCGATGCTGGCGGCGATCCGCTCCTGCAGACCGTCCACCGCCGGCAATGCGATGCTCGAGCCCATCCTCCCTCAGATCTAGTGCAATCCGCCTCCGGTTGCCGAGGAGATCGCGGTACCCAGGGGCCTGCCAATGATCCCCCCTACCGGCCCGATGATCCCCCCTATGATCCCCCCGACCCGGCACTGGCCCGAACGCCCAGGCAACACCGGCATCCCCTAAACCACTGATTTCGTTACGACAGCAACGTCACGAAACGTCTTGAATCCCGCTCCGGTCGCCTTGCCAAGGTGGACGTCGCGGGTTCAAATCCCGTCTCCCGCTCCAGAAATCAGGCCCGGTTCGCACTGGAACCTGCCCCCTCGGGGGGACCCTGCCCCATCATCCTGCCCCCTCGCTCCCGTCTGCAGGGTGAACGAGTTCGAGCGGGCGTGACCGCTTGCTCGTTCGGCTCCGCTCGGTCAGGCCGATCGCCCGCACCATCTCGGCAAGGGACGATCGAGGACGCTCTGGGCCCAGCTCCGAAGGGAAGAGCAGGTCGCTCTGCCGCCTCGGCTCGAGCCGTAGCTGCGTCGCGACGTGCCAGCGAAGCACGTCGAAGAGCTCCTCTGGCAGCGTGAGACGTTGCGTGGTCCCTGTCTTGGTGCACGGCATGACCTCGTAGGCGCGCAAGGCGGCACCCACCCATGGGACCATCGCTTTGCTGACGACCCTCCGATGCGGCATCCTCACTCATGACCAAACTGTGGACCTCAGCAGCGCTCGTTCTTGTCGCATCGAGCGGCTGTGCGTCCTCTGAGTCGCCCACCGGCCCCACGGATGCCGGCATCGACGGCACATCGAAGGACTCCGCCGCCGCCGACGTGCTGTCGGACACCCCGTCTGGCCCGGACACCAGACTGCCGCCGGTGATCTGCAACAACCCACTGCCGTCCGACTTCGTCTGCGAGCCAACGCGCGACGCTCCAGGCAAGAGCGTCTGCACAGACGCCGCGATCGACGCCATGCTCTCGTGCTTCGGGACCGCCGGCTCCGAGGCAGCGTGCGCGAAGGCGCAAGCCGACTTCCCCGCGTGTGCGCAGTGCGCGATGAAGGACTGGCTCGTCGACAATCGCCTCTCCGCCGCCGCATGCATCTCGAAGATCGAGCCGGGCGCCGCGTGCGCCCGCGCCGTCCAGTGCAACACCGACTGTCTCGCGTTCGTCTGCTCGGACAAGAAGTGCGATTCGACGCCGGGCTCGGGGAGCATCGCCACGCGGAGCGAGCTGCAGGACTGCTACGTCAGCGCGCAGTTCGCCGGCTCCTCCGTGAAGGGTAAGGGCGCCTGCTACGACCTCGCGTCCAAGGACTACGCGGCGTGTGCCGCGGACTCCAAGTACGCCGTGTGCTTCCTCCGGACCATCGACGACGCGCGCTTCTTTCTCCGTGGGGCCTGCCGAGACGGGGGCGATTTCAGCAACGTGTCGGTCGCGAAGTAGCGCTCGGACTGCCACGCCGTGCACCGGCCGGCGTCGGCGTGGTTGCCAGGAAGATGCGGCGGCGCAACGACGCCAACGCTTCATGGATGCTGTCGCCTCAGAGCGGTGCCATGCTCAAAATCCGGCAGTGCGCGGGGCACCAAGAGATCGCCACCACCGAGAAGCAATTCCGGCTGGCGGAGGAGGTGCGGGTGGGGTCGGCGCGATGTTCCTGGAGTGCTCGAACGCGTGCGGCTCAGCCGATCATGCGCTGCGACACGATGTGACGTTCTCGTGAATCCACGCTTGCGTTGAGCCGCCGTCTCCCGCGCAGCCCCGTAGGCTGCCTCCACGATGCAGGGGGCGAACAACGAGAGCGCTCGGCCGCGGATCGTGGACGACGCATCGTTGGACGACGCCGACGATGCCGAGGCGTGGTCGCGTCCGGTCGTCTCGTTCTTCCCGTTCTCGTTCGACACGCGAGTCAATGCGACGCAGGACCTGCCGATCGGCTCGCGCATCTGGACCGAGGAGGCGCGCTCGGGCGCGTTGATGATCTCGCTGCGCGAGGCCGGAGGCGTCTGGCTCGATGGGCGCCTCACCGTACGCCTCGTGAACGTCGAGCGCTCCGACGATGGCGTTCGGCCGATCTACGCGCGCGACGCTGTCGCGACAGCGAGGCTCTCCCAGGGCTCGCTCAACAACCTGATCGTCGTGCCCTTCGGCGACGTGTGGATGCCGACCCGCACGGTGCAGGCGTTTCTCCGGTGGGAGCAAGGCGGTGCGACGCAGGGGATCCCGAGCACCGGCCTCATCGACATTCAGCTCGTCCTGCGTAGCAACCCGACCCCCACCCTCACGCCGCGTTCGTTCAAGGAGCTCGCGCTCTGGCTGCGGGGCGACCATGGAGTGGTCGCTCAAGGGGATCGGCTCAGCACGTGGGCGGACCAGTCGGGCTTCCAGCGAGACGCCACGCAGGCCACGGCTGCAAACCAGCCCCTCTACGTGGACGGCGCGCTCAACGGGTGGCCGGGCATCTACTTCGACGGCACGCGAATCATGTCGACGCCGGCCTTCAGCATCTCGACCTACACGGTGTTCGCCGTCTACCGGAACACCGCCGCCGGCCTCAAGTACGAGCAGAGCGTTGATGCGAACGTCAACGACGGAAGCTGGCTCTACAGCACCCTCAACTCCGCGATCCATGCGCGGCGCGGCGTCATCAACTCCTCGAAGGACCTCGGCGCGAACTGGGACGTGGACAACGTCAACCGGATCGTGCGTGTCGAGAACCTCGGTACCAGCGCCTCACACAGCATGTACATCAACGGCACCCAGCAATCGATGACGGTCAACCAGGCCGGCGACATCGGGACGGGACCGTCCACGAGCCAGCCCATCTTCATCGGCGGTCGCTCGGGCCTCATCGCGCCCATGACTGGGCACCTGATGGAACTCGTCATCTTCAGTCCGGCGCTGACCACGGCTGCGGCCAGTGCACTCGAGAGGAAGTATTTCGGGCCCCGCTATGGGCTCACGGTTGCTTGAGGAAGGAGACGGTCAATGGCTGGAACGCACGTACCGATTCTGCGTCGCACGGATGGGATGGGGTTCGCCGGAGCTCAGAACGTCGTCATCGGGCCACAGCTCGTCGACGCGACCGGCTGGGTGTCGGGCGTCTTGCTCGTCCGGCTCTACCCTACGATCACCATTCCCGCAGGTGGTTTGGTCATCGGAGTCCAGAACGTGATGGTGAGTCCGGAGGACGAGGTCAACGTCGTCGAGGCCAAGAGTGGCGCCAACCCTGCCTACATTGCATCGTTGGCTCTGCCGACGGCTGCCACCGCTGGGCTCTACGTCGCCGCGTTCACGCCCCCGATCAGCAAGTATGTCCGTGTCCTCATCGCGCCGACTGCCGGCACGACCACCGTAACTCTTGGTATCGACCTCATCGGCCGCTCGGCCTGAGCGAAAGGAGCAGAGCCATGGCCGGAGCTTGTGTACCCATCATTCGCCGCACGGACTACGCGTTCCCTGCGACCCAGACCGTGATCGCCGGCCCCCAGCTCGTCGACACCCTTGGCTGGGTGTCCGGGGCGCTGGTCGTCCGCGTCTACGGCACCCCGAGCATCGCGAATGCGCTCGCGGTCAACGTCCAGAACGTCATGGTGGCACCTGAAGACGAGCTGACGATCCTCGAAGCTCGGACGCTCGGTGGAGCGCTGACCTACGCTGCCACAGTGAACATCACCACGGCGGGCGGGCTCTTCACCGCCAACATCACCCCGATCGGGAGGTTCGTCCGGGTGCTGCTGGCACCGACGGGGACTGTCACCGCGGTCACCCTTGGCATCGACCTCGTGGGCCGGTCGGCATAGGAGGCTCCGCATGCCCCGATACTCCTATGACACGGACGGTACCTTCGCCGCGCAACCGCCTGGCGTGCGCGTGCGCGGGCAGCCGGCCGTGCGCGCACGCTCCTCCAACACGCTCGACGGTTGGACACCGCAGCTGGCCGCCGCGCCCTCAGCGCCAATGCCGATGTGGGTCTCCAGCGACAGTTCGCTCGCCGACGCGCCAGATCCGGAACTCTGACAACCTCTGGAGGGCTCGTGGCTGATCTCGCCGACATCTTCATCAACGAGACGACGCTGGGCTTTGTCGGAGTGCAGGTGCACTTCAGTCAGCCAAGCGGTGGTAGCACGCCCGTCGAGGTCCTCGGCTCGCTAGCTTTTCTAGGCAACGTGACCGTCTATCGACCGGCGCCACTCACTCCGAGCCCAGCCGCCCCGCTGAGTGGCTACACGTATGCGGGCGCCGCGAGCGCTCCAGGCGTGAGTCGGGGGACCTTTGCGCTCGGGCCATCCCCAACGGCTCTATCGGGCCTCGGCGCCGGTGCGATCAAGGCGGGGCCGGCCTTCTCACGCCTGTGGGCGATGCGCAAGTCGCCTGAAGCGTATCCGCTCTACGAGGCCATCGACGCTCTCATCGAGGCGGTCATTGAACTCAACAGGCGTGGCGGAGGCCTCTAGTCATGACCTCACTTCGCGAGAAGATGGCCGGGTTCGACCTGGCAAAGGGCGTGCGAGCTACCAGCGCCGCAGGGCGCCCAGCGTTTCCGTTTGCCTCGATGAGGACTTTGGCGGAGTCTCGCCACAAGCCGACGCGCTTCGACTACGTCAACATTGACCCGCCTCCAAATACAAACGTGCCACGCGTCAACGGGACATGGGATAGCGAGGCCCAGGGCGTTCAGTACATTGGAAACCTCATGTACCTCGTCACCAAGAATGCTGTTTGGGTGACTCAGATTCTGCCTGGACCAACGCTCGATGCTATCGGTGGAACCCAGCGTGTCTGGGAGGGTTTGACTGAGTACTTTGGACGGAAACACCTCAGAGATACAGAGGCCGAAGCTGGTCCAAAGCACATGGGCGCTCCGGCCCTCTTTAGGCGCTTTCTGCTAGTCCCCGCTGAGGGTGTGGATGGCGAGTTTCTCTGGCACATACGCCCCGGAGTCGATCGTGTGACGAAGGTCCAATGGGTCTGGATACTTGACTTAGCGACTCTTCGCTACGCGGGTCGAATTGCGCTCGACTCAGCCACATCACGCATTAACGATGAGCTGCCTTGGCTAGCTGTCAGCGAGGAAACAGGGCTACTCTACACGTCCAGATACAACACAAACAGGAAAGACACGAGGCGATACACCAGCGAAATATCTGTCTTTCGACTACCAGACAAGCTCTGGGAGATGGCCGACAATCCGTCTCTTCCGCTGGCTGGCGGGATGGCAATTGATGAGGTCGCCTCGTATCCGACCCTCCAGGCCGAGTTCTTGGGTGAAGTGCCAATTGTCCAGGAGGGAGAGCGCCTCAACCTCCGAAAAGTTACTGGAGGCGCGCTATCTTTGAGCGGAAATCTCTACTTGGCATATCAGAACATCTGGAACTCAAAAACCAGATCCGTTGAGGACGACTGGGGACTTATAGGCATCGATGCCTTGACGGGCCGTGTGTTTGCCTACGCATCCGTCAAGCTGGACGCATCTGACCTGCAGGGCGTCGCCGTCCATGGAGACTACGTGAGCGTCTGCGCCTGGGAGTTTGACGTTGAGCCCAACGAGTATCAGGTCGCGCACTTCCGAGCCGTAGGAGCGTTACCTTGATCGGCTTAGCCTTGGTACTTGCTGCCAGCTATGGCGATGTTGGCGTTGGGCTTGGTGTTGGCTTCTTTGGTCCGTACACTCAGGGTGGAACCTCCTGGGGTGTTCCGGTTGCATTTGGAGTGGGGGGGCAACTCGGGCCTCTACAGCTTGGAATTGAGGGCCGGTATCAGCGCAGACTTTTCCTTGAGAAGGAGCTTTCCAGAGAGTCCGGGTCGAACACGTTTCATGCGATACTTGCTGGAAGCGTTTGTGCACGAGCGGCTCGGTTCGAGCACCGGCTTGGCGTTGGCCTCGGATCTCTGCATGATTCGAGATTGGATGGATTCGGATTTGTTGTTGATACGAGCTATGCCTTTATGCATACCGATTCTGGATTCTACGTACGTGCAGGGGCTTGGGCCGGCGGTATATTTGGCTACGATCGCTACCAGAATGTTGCGCAGCTCTATAGCCATATCGGCATACGTTTCTGGCTTTGAAAGTTACCCAGAGGCTTGAGAGCGCGGGCACGCCGACCTCTTGGTACTTAGCAGATCGCGTCGCTTGGACAACAATGGCGACCGCGCCCAGCGTCCGTCGATGGGCGCCGGAGTACCGTCGGCAACGCGTTAAGGCAGGACCTCTGCGCCAGGCCGCGTTCAGCCCGACGGCCCTCGCTCCACCGGAGAACTCCGTCGACTCCGCGCTGGACTGCCCGGGCTGCCCACGTCCACCCGCGGTTGGTCGCGCAAGCGTCGCTCCCGGCACACCCGACCCCGGAGCGGCCCGCGAGTTCCCCAATGATCCTCACCCCTTCGTCGACAACACTCGGTTTCAGCCCGCGATCAGCCCACGGCACTACTGTCCCCAAACCAGTTGGATGATGGCGTCGTGAGCCGGCTGCGCGATGGGCATCGTGGAGGACGAGCGACGGCGCCAGCGTGATGGAGATCCGTTCGCGTCGTGCCTGCACGCGGAGATGGGCATCACGTCCGCGGTGGTTCCGCTCCACGCGCGAAGGCCATCGCGACGAGCTCTGCAGCCCGCCACGATGGCCCTCTGGATGGTGACGAGCGGCTACCGGTCTGCGTCGATGACGCTCAGGACGGCTTCGCGTTCGACGAGCTTCTTCTTGCGGCGGAAGGATGCCCGCAGAGCTGCGGCGGCGAGCCGGTCGATGTCGCGGAGGGCGGCGCCGCCCTCGTGCAGCATCGCGACGGCGTCGCTGGTGAAGATGTCCCGATCGGCTGCGCCGCCGGCGAGGTGCAACCGATGGCGGATGTACTCCGCCGTGTCCTCGGGGCTCGTCGAGTCGATCTGGAGCCGGTGGTGGATGCGCGAGTAGAGCGAGCGCTGGTGCCGCCGCGAGAGCCGCTCGCGCAACTCTGGAAGACCCACGAGCAGCAGGGAAAGCAGGGCTTTGCTGTCCCACTCGTAGTTGCACAGGATGTGGAGGTGATCGAGCACGTCCTGGTGCAGGAGGTGGGCCTCGTCGAGAAGGAGGACCGGGTGCCGCTGCTCGATGGCGAGCCCCTCTACGTGACGCGTCACCTCGAAGAAGACCGTCGCCGCGGTCGCCTTCGGGTTGAGCCCGAGCGCCACGCAGACCTGCCGGTAGAAGTCGCGACGCCCGAGCGTCGCGTTGTGGCAGTACGTGAGGCGGAAGCCCGCCTCGGGAAGTCGTCGTCGCAGCGCGCGGAGGACGCACGTCTTGCCGACGCCGGGCTCGCCCGTGAGCAACACGGACTGGCGGGCGCCGAGCGCGTCGACGAGGGTGTCGACCATCGCGACCTTGGACGACGGGAGCCAGAGATCGTCGTCGGCGATCTCCTTCGTGAAGGGGGCAGTGGTGAGGCCGAAGTGGGCGACTTCTTGGGAGTTCATTCGTCGGTGTCCTTGAGAGAGCGGCGGCCTACAGCGCGATCGAGCACGGCCTTCGGCGGATCGAAGGCGACGGGCGGCCCGGGCTTCTTGACGGCGTGGTCGTTGCGCGGCGCGCGCTTGCGCGCGCTGTTGCGTTCGGGGTCGACGAGGTGGAGTTCGTAGCGCTTGCCCTCGTACTCGGCCCACGGACTGCTCGGATCCCCCAGCACGCTCCACGAGACGTTGATGGTGCGTCCCGCAAGCCAGCCACGATCGAGTTCGAAGGAGCGTCCCTCGATCGAGATGGTCGTGTCGCCGCGGACCTTGCGGGTCTCGGTGACCACCAGCGCCTTCTCGAGAGCGGGCTCTTCGACGCGCTCGATTTCGCGTGCCTCTGGGAGGTACACGCTGGTCGGCGTCTTGCCCATCAGGCCACCGTGGGGGGCGCGGTGATACTGGGTGTCGAGCCACGCGTGGAGGCGGACCTGGACGTCGTGCAACGACGCGAGCCCAGTGCAGTAGTCGAGGACCTGCCTGCGCATCGTGAGCCAGAAGCGCTCCATCTTTCCGCGCGCCTCGGGGTCGTACGGCCTCGCGTGCAAGAGCGAGATGCCGAGCCGTCCGCACAGCAGCCGCAGCATGTCGCCGCGGTACGTCGAGCCGTTGTCCAGGTACAGCGTGTCGGGCTTGCCGTGCGTGCGCAGCGCGGCGACGAAGAGGTCGAGCATGTCCTGCTCGCGCTCGGTCGAGACGACCCGCAGGGCCACGACGTAGCGCGCGTGGTCGTCGAGGAGGGCGTGCACGCGCATCGGCATGCGGCGGTCGCCGACGGTGAGGGTCGGGCCGTGGCACACGTCGCCGTGCCAGAGCGCGTCGGGACGTAGGCTCTGCCAGCGCAGCCGAGTCGTGCTGCCCTGCACCTGCTTGTGGGCTGCAAGGCGGTGAAGACCGGCCTCTCGGTAGACACGTCGGATGGTGGCCGCGCTGACCTTGCCCGCGTCGAGCCGACCGTCGGCGGCCAGCGTCATCAGGATGAGCGGCACCGACGCCGTCGGGTGCTCGCGCCGGATGTCGAGCAGGAGTTCGCGCAGCTCGGGGCTGAGCTCGCGTCCGCGCCCGCGATCGGAGCGTCCCATCGGGCGTAGCCCCTCGAGCCCATTCTTCTTGTAGGCGTAGAGCCAGCGCTCCAGCGTGGGCACCGAGTAGCACCGCGTCCGATCGCTCTCGGGTGGGCGATGGGTCTCCTCGGCAATGCGGCGCAGGCTCTGGGCGAGCTCGCCATGCGACAGCCCGTCGCGGGTCGCGAGCCCGCCGATGAGGGCGTGGCGGAAGACCGCCACGCGCTCGGCGTGATCGCGCGCTTCGATGTTCGTGGTCATGCAGGTCCTTTCGCGCGGGCAACACGTGTCCCGCGCAAGGCACTTCTGCCCGACGAGGTGACCCCAGAGAGTGATCCGGTCTGGTGGGCGGACCTTCGACGACGGCAACGCCGCCGATGGGCCTCACGGTGCCGGCGACGAGAACGCCCCCTGCCACACACGTTGCTCGAAGCTTGCGCTGCGAGCGTCGACTCCCGAAGCCTCAGCCAGCACCGCCGAGACGCGCTCCGCCAGCGCCCGGCCGGCGAGCTCCGAGACACCGCGGATCCACTGGAGCAGCCGGCCCTCGCGGACCGCGGCGCACCACCGACGCAGCGTCGGCCAGCCCTCCTCGAAGGTGGTGCCCGGCGCGACGGCGCCGCGGATCGAGGTCGCCGTCACGCCGACGGCGAAGCGTGCAAGCGCGAGTGCGATCGTCGTGAGCGAGTAGCGACGCCGAGCGGCGAGCTCGCGTGGAACCACGAGCATGACGCAGCCGCAGAGCACGCAGACGTAGCGACGACCGAGCACCGTGGTCGTCACCGGGCGCGCACCCAGCTCGACCACGCCCATCACGCTACGGTCGCGGGCGCCGTGCCCGTGGACCTGCAGCGGCCGCCTACGGGCCGGCTCGAGCGTCCGCAGTCGAGGCAGTGGCGGGGCCGGACCGCGTCAGCAGAGGACGGTCGGTCAGCCAGCTCTTGATGCCCACGGCACTTCGGATCAACCTAGAGGGGCTTCGAGAAATCGCTGTATCTCGGAGCACGACGGGGAGCTTCTGTCCGCTAAAACTGGGCTCCCCGTCACTATTTTTGGCCCCCAACGAGGGGCTGCTCCGTCTCCTTCGACCCGCCCACTACGCCATCATCGACGTGGCGGCCACGACCACGACGACGACGACCATCACGCGGCAACCGCAGCGCCTCGAGAGCGAGGGGCATCACGCAGCTGGCGCGAGGTCGGCATCGGATCCATCAACCACGCTGCGCGGTAACAAGGGCCCGGTCACGGAGGGAAGGGTCAGCGAGATGCTGCGAACGCGGCGCAAGTAGGTGTCCAGGCGTGTCCTCGTCGAAGACACGCTCGGGAACGGTCACGCTGCAGTGACCGGTCTGCCGGAGGCGAACGAGCGCCTCCGGATCCAGCTCGGCCAGCGAGAGGTGGCGCACGAGCTCGAGCTCGCGCCGATCCTCCTGGAGAAATGCCAGCTCCATGCGGCGGAGGTCCAGCGCGAGGCGCTCCCCTGCAAGAAGGCCCTTCCGGAGGTTCTCCCAGGCGCCGAAGCGGACGAACGTGCGGGAGGACTCGTAGCGCTCGAAGCGGAACGCACGCTCGGCCCGGCGTGCCGTCTCGAAGGCCAGCTGGTAGCTCTGGAAGTAGAGCGAGGCGAGCTCGGCCATGATGCCCTCGTAGCGTGCGCTCCCCGCCAAGGACAGAGCGATCTCGCTTTGCGGGCGATCGAGCGACGGCGCAGGCGTCGTGGTACCAGAAGGGGCCGACGGTCACGGAGATGGGGGCGCTTCGTGGAAGATCTGCGCCTCGAGCCACCCTCCAGAACGACCGGACCCCGCCCTTGCGAACGAAGCACATTCCGCGCTTCCACGCCTGACGTGTGTCGAGGAGTGGATGCCTGGGTGTGCCTACCGACTGAAGTTCAGGTTTACGGTGAGCGACTTGGCCATCGGTCTGCCGCTGGAGTCGAGCCCAGGCGTGACCTTCTTGGAGAGCAGGCAGTTGCGCGCCGCCTTGTCGAACCCTTGGCCCTTCGGGGTCTCTTTGACGACGGCGACCTTGTTCACTTTGCCCGTGGCGTCGACATCCACGACGATCTGGACGAAGCCCTTGTCTTCGTCTGCTTCACCCGGAAAGTAGCCTGCGCAGACGTTCTTGCCGCCAGTGATCACCGGTTGGGCGCTCAGGTCCGTCTCCGGTGCGGTGGGCGCCGGGGGCGGCGCCGCCTTGGGTGTGCCGGAGCCCGACCCCGACGGCGGTGCCGTCGACACGGGGCCCCCGCCAGACTTGTCCGCCGTGCCGCCCTTCATCACCGTGCCGCTGCCGTATTGGCTCCCGTTCGGATCGGTGACGAAGGCGGTGGGCTCTTCGCCGGGTTGCTTGGGCGCCTCGTCTTTGACGGTGAGGAGGTTGCCTGCCTTGGCCGCCGCAGTCGTGTTCGGCTTCACCTCTTCTGGAGGTGCACTGCTCGGCGGCGGGGGTTCCTTCTCCTCGGCAGGCGACGTCGGAGGCGGGGCCTCCTCCTTCTTCTGGTCCTCGACCAACACGATGGCCGGATCGACGACCACGGGGAGGCTGGCCGCACGACCGCCATATCGAACCTGGAGGACGGCCGTACCCTGCCCGACGCAACGCGCGAGGCCGCCGCCGGCGGACTCGACCACCGACGGACTGTCGCTGGCCCACGAGGCAGCCCCCGTGACGTCGGCGTAGCCACCGAGCCGGGCTCGCGCGAGCGCCTCGACCTGGACGTTCTCGCCAACCCGGCACTGGATCCGGGAGACTTCCTTGATCTTCAGATCGACCGTGGAAGAGGCGAAGGCGAAGGCGCCGTGGACCGAGGTGGACGAAACGAGAGCTGCGAAGACGATGGGGATGCCGTGCCGCTCCCCGAAATGGAGAACTCGCTCGAAGGGCGAGACGCTGTCGAGAGGGCCGTGCGTCATGTCGAAGCACTCCTGCTGGAAGGGGGGTGTGGTGGTGCGCGGACAGCGTCAGTTCGGGCCGGCCGGGGTCGTCTTGGTCCCCTGGACAGTCATGGTCTTGTCCACGGCGAAGCCAACCCTCTGGATGCCGGCCTGGCGGAGTTGATCGAGGACCTCGATGACCTTCGCGTGGGTGGCCTGGCCCGAGGCCTGGATGACGGTGCGGAGCTCCCGGTTCTTGGCGAGCGCGTCGGCGGCGGCCTTGCGCAGCTCGTCCTGGTTGACGAGGGGACGCTTGTCGACGAGCACGCGACCGTCCTTGTCGATCGTCACGGTGAAAACATCCTGCTGCACGCCCGCAGAGGCTGCCTTGGGAAGGTCAAGGGGGATGGTGTTGGAGACGATCATCTTCGCGGTCACCATGAAGATGATGAGGAGCACGAGGGTGATGTCGACCAGAGGGGTCACGTTGATCCCCGCGATCATGTCGTCGTCGTTGGTTGCGCCGCCGGCCACGATCAGGCCCCCTCGTCCAAGACGGACTCTGCCCGCTTGACCTGGTCGCCCGCCCTCTCAGCCCTCCGTTCGACCGCGATTCGGTGTAGCGAGGGAACCTCGGACGGGTTGCCATCCTCGAGGTCGACCTGGGCGACCGTTCCTGCGACAGGATCGCCCTTGAGGTGCGCGAGGAGCACCCGCGAGAGCGCGTCGGTGTTGTTGACCGTCCCCTTGATCAACCGCTGGAAGTAGTTGAATGCTGCCACCGCGGGGATGGCGACGGCCAGGCCGATCGCGGTCGCCACGAGAGCCTCGGCGATGGCATTCATCACCTCGGAGGGCGCACCGCCGCCGGCCGCCGCAGCGGTGGCTGTCGCCTTGGACGACTCGCCGAGCTTCTGGAAGGCCTGGATAATGCCGAGAACGGTGCCGAAGAGACCGATGAAGGGCGCGTTGTTGCCCAGGGTACCGAGGAAGACGAGCCGCCGCTCGAGCTTCATGCGCTCGAGGGCGGTGGCTCCCGCCATTGCTTCCTCCGCGGCTGCGGCACCCCGGTCGGCCTCTGACAGCCCGGCCACGACCACCGCCGCTTCGGCAGATGGTGAGGCCTCAGACGCTTGCGTGCGTCGGCGAGGCTTCCGGTGCGCAGGGCCCTTGCCAGGTCTCGCGCGAGGACCTCGAGGTCATCGCGGATCGTAGAAGAAGTAGCCGCGCTCCAGGATGATCGCGACACTCAGCACGCTGAGCCCAATCATCAGCCACATGACTGGCGCCGCACCCATCGCGAGCATGACGGCCTTGGATTTTTCGACGATGTTCATGATTCCTCGAGTGGTTGAGTGCTCGGGCGAGCGGTGCGGCGCAGAGGGGAGACGCGGCTAGGGTCCGTCGTCCTCTTCCTCGAAAGGACTGAGCGGGGCCCTGCACGGGCCGTCCGAGCCGTAGGTGGCGAGCTTCGGGAAGGTGCCGATCCAGACGTAGTCGGCGAGAGTGGTGAAGGGGCTTCGCGTGAGACCCGAGCCCTTCGGGACGAGATCGTCGGGCAGCAGCCCGGCGACCGAATCGAGCTGCTTGGCGTGGAGTTCGGCCAGCGTCACCTCGCCGTCGGCGTCGCCCTCGTCGTCAGCAGCCGCGAACGGCGCGAACCACAGCTCGGGTCGCGTCGCATCGAGGTGTTGGCGAAAGGGGCCCTCGGGGTGCGCATGGAAGTCCACGGTCATCGAGGCTCCGTCGAGGGCGAGCTGCGTCGGTCCGTCCCCTGGCGCCTTGGCGCAGTCCCGCAATGGCACGTAGCGGGTGCGCCACGCGAACGAGAATCGCTTGCTCACCGCCCCCTTCTGCGCGTGACCCACGAGGTACGCGCTGATGCCGGCGCCGTCAGGGCTGTAGACGTCCTCGGCGGGGGTGCGCATGAACAGCTTCTGCGCGCCGGTGACGTTGGCTCCGAGCAGCGAGTCGCCGCTCGGGTTGCCGAACCGCACCTCCAGCCCGCACGTGCCGCGCCCGAAGTCGAGGGCCACCTTCTGCGGCTCGGTGACGCTGGCGTCGAAGATGCGGCTATAGCCGGCTTCTACGTACGAGTTGCAGTCGTCGCCGACGAGGGTGGGCCTGCCGAAGGACACGAGCACCTGGTCGAAGGCGATGCGCCACCCGTCCGTGGTCTCGAAGCCGTCGGTCACGACCCTACTCCCGACGAATCGGACGAGCACTTCGCTCGGCGGAGGGCGCGTGTCTTCGGGCAGGCAGCCGCCCGAGAGGACGAAGGCAAGCGCGGCGATGACGGGCCGGTGCGCGGTCACAGCGCCCCCTGGCCCGATGTTCGGGATGCTGAGGGGACCGATCTCTGCCGGCCACGACCTCCTTGTTCAGCGTGCGTTGAGCATCTCGACCACGAAGGCGAGCCACGCTCGTTCCGGAGAGCCACCAACGCTTCTGAACCGGATGTCGAGTCGGTAGAACGCCGGCTCGGTCGGGTGTCTGGAGAGGGCGGTGTGACGAGCCCACGGGAGCGGACGAGGCTGGGTGCGCCGGTGTAGACCAACCGCGCTCCAGCGCGGAAGTTGCGACCGAGGTCCCAGGCAAGCGCGGCATTGGCAACGTGCGTTCGATCGAACGACGCAGGCGACGTGTGGCCGTTGAGCGTGCGCTCCGATCGGGACAGGGTGTAGGAGAGGAAGCCGCCGACCTTGCGCGACAGCCGCCGTCGTACGAACACCTCGAGCCCATAGGATCGGCCCGCGGCGCGCTGGTTGTCGAGAGGGCCCGCGTCCGCGTTCGCGTTGTCCGTGCCGATGTTGTCGGTCATGGCGAAGAACGCGTTGTGGAACACGGTGGCCGTGGCGGTGAAGTCGGCCGGCAGGTCGAGCTCGACGCCAGCGGCAGCCTGCACCGAGGTCTGCAGCCCATCGGCGAGCGTGCCTGGAGACAAGCCGGGCACGGGCACCGCGAACGAAGGCGGCTGGTGCGCGAGGCCATACGTCTGGATGATGCGGAAGCTCTTGCTGACTGGGAACTTCAGCGCCAGACGTGGGTCGACCGCCGGCACCATGGTCGCGCCCGAGCGAAAGAAGTCGACGCGCACGCCTGGCGTGACTTGGACACCAGCGACATCGGCTACGATGTCTGCCCAGACGCCACCGGCGAAGTCGGTGCGCGGCGGAAACAGCGCTGTCGCCCGCTGCGTGGCGGGGTCGTCCCGATCGACGTACTTCGGCGCTCCCGCACCGTAGCCATCGCTCGTGAAGTCGGCCCCAGCACGGAGCAGCACCTTCTTGGCCAGGGGATGCCGCAGCTCGATGCGGGTGCCGATCAGGCGATCCGTTGCGTTGCGCTGCTCGTCCATCCGACTGCGGTCCCAGCCAAGGGTGGTGGCGACGCGCAGACGAGTCCCGTCGTCACCCCGATGGTCCCATCGTAGATCGACGCGGTAGAATTCCGACCCGAAGAGGACGGCGAGCGTGTCGTTCTGCACGCGACCAAGCAGGTCGTAGGCGCCGAAGGCGAAGGCGGTGAGGCGGTCCTTCGGCGTCAGATCCCAGCCGAGTCGCACCTGGAAGTCGCGGTAGTCGAGCTTGTAGTCCTTCGCGACCAGGGAGAGAATCGCCGCTGTGTACGAGTAACGGAAGCTCACGAGGGCTGTGCCGCGTCCATCGGCGAACCCGGTCTCGGCAAGCGCTCCGACGTCGAAGAGGCGGATGCTGGCCTCGCCGTGGAGTGTGGCGCGGGGTTCGGTGGTCTCACCCGTGACGATTCCACCGGCGTAGCGGCCGAAGCGCGCGGGGTACCCGCCAGGGTGCAGGTCGACGTGGTCGACGATGCCGGGGTGCACGACCGACGGTCCGAGACCTACGTGGTAGAGGTAGGGGACCCGAACGCCGTCCAGGTAGTATCCGACGTTTCCGGGCGGTGCGCCCCGCACGTAGAAGAACGGTACGCCTGACACGATCGGCGTCGCGCCCGGCATGGCTTCGACGGCGCGGAATGGGTCGCCGAACGCCCCGGGGAGTTCGCGCACTTCGGCGCGGGAGAAGCTCGTGGCGGCCGGCGGGAGCTTGTCGCCCTCCACCTCGAGCTCGGTGATGGTGTCGACCGAGGCCTTCTTCGGCTTCGTCTTCGGCGAAGGGACACCCTCGGTCGTCGGCTTGTCGGGGGACGGCTCAGGGTCCTTCTGCGGTGCAGGGGGTGGCGGCTCGGTGAACGTCACCTTGAAGCGGATGGTCGCTACGATCGGCACACCGTCGCGTGTCGCCGGCTCGAACGTCCATCCAAGCGCTGCCGCGCTGGCCGCCGACGCGAAGGGTTCTTCCCCATCCTCTACCTTGGCCGAGGTGACATGACCGTCCTTGCCGATGACGAGGGCCAGCACCACGGACGCGTCGCCCTTGGCGCCGGCCGGGTAGATCACTTCGGCGTCCGAGACGAGCTTCGGCGCCACCAGCACCGGCGCGGGCTTGGGCGGGATCGGTGGAGCGGCCTGCGCGGACGACGGCAGCGCCACCGTTGCGATCCCAACAGCGATCGTCAGCGGACCGAGACCCGCAGCAAGCCGCTCGCCGATGGCACGCCGGACGCGGAACAGACGCGACTTCAGCGCCGACACGGTGGTCGAGAGTTGCTTCGCGGTCTCTACTGCAGGCACGCCATCGGCGGCGTCCTCGAGGAGCAGGCGATCCGCAGCAGAGAGTCCGGCGACCCCCCGACCAAGGTGCTCGGCGAGCTCCTTGCCGAGCAGGTCCTCCTCCGGCGTGCGATCCATGACCGGCGCCGGCACTTCGTCCAGCGACCGAGGTCCCCCCCTTTCGTCGCTGCGATCGCAGCCGCATGCGGCAGGAGTTGACGACGATCTGATACAGCCATGCGCGCGGCTGGCCGCGCCGCACTGGCGGCCGAAGCCGGCCTCTGAACGCAGTCCTCGGCCTCGGTGCGATCGCGCACGACGCGGGCAGCCAGGTCGGTGAGTCGACGACGGAACGCCGGATCCGTGAGGAGTGACGCGGTGGACGACGGTGTGTCTGTACCCATGTCCTGGAGTGGCCGCACCCCTGCCCGACCTTCACGGGCCAGTCTCAGTGACGTCGACCGGAGAAACCTTTGAAGGAATTCCATGGATGCGGCAGATACCGCGCCGCGACCTTGGGGCGGACCCGCCCGCTGCCGGCGGCACGCTCGTGGTGGGTGCGCGGGACGCACCGCCCCGGGAAGGCGGCCGCCAGGAGGAGGGTGGTCGATGCGCGACGCCTCCCGCCCCGCCCGTCGTCCTTCTGGCACGACCTCGTCGCCGCCCCCGTCCGTCCCCCCCGCCACGGGAGGGTCGCACGCACCCCGAGACGGACCGCCTCGCCTGCCACGAGAGCCCGTGGGGCCGCCTGGCTTCGCTGAGTTCGGCGTCTGGGGCTCGCCCAGCTCCACGTCACCCCGTATCTGTTCGGCATCGTCGTGCACTTCAATCCCGTTGGGGAGCCGCTCGACAACAACTCCATGAGCGCCAGGGCGATGTTCGGGCGACGCATGCACCTTGCCGGACTCGAGCTCGACCTGCTCGGCGGCATCGGCCTCTGGGCGATGAACATCAGGGGTGGGCTGGACGAGGCGAGCCCGAGGCGGCTGCACCCCCCCTGCGCAGGGACGGTCCCGCGGCTACCTCGCCGTCGACTTTGCGGTGGGCTGGCCGTCCGGCGCGGGCGCATCCGTCGCCTTCCCTTCGTCCAGCGCCACGCTGGCACTCGGCCTGGCATGGAGGGGGCAGTGACGAGCCGCCCCGCAGGTCAGGCAGTGTCAGGGGCTCCTCCCAGCGACGCTGAGCTGCTGAGCGAGGTCGCCGCCGGGAAGCTCTCCGCGCTGGGCGGCTCTACGACCGCCACCACCAACCTGTCTATCGCTTCTGTGCGCGGATGACGGGCAGCGACGCCGACGCCGACGACATCACCCACCAGACGTTCCTCACCGTCGCCCGGATCGCCGGCACCTACGACGGACGCGCCAGCGTGCGGGCGTGGGTCCTCGGCGTCGCCGCGCGCTACCTCGCGGATCAGCGTCGGGCGAGCGCGCGTCTCCGCCGCTTCCTCGGCCGGCTACTGGCGGAGCAGGAGCCTGCGCGAGATCTGCGAGCGGCAGCCGAAGCGCGGCTCGAGCTCGGTGCGGTCGCTCGTGCCTGACGAGCCCTTCGAGAAGCGGGCGGCGTTGCTGCTCTTCGAGGTCGAGGGGCTCTCCGGCGAGGAGATCGGCGGTGCGCTCGGCGTGCCCGTGGGCACCGTCTGGACCCGACTACACGCAGCGCGCAAGGAGCTCTCACGCGTGCTGCCCCGACATGAAGACGACGATGAGGAGGTAACCAGATGACCTGTCCGCGGATCTGGGAGGCTGAGGCCGCGCGCGACGGCCGACTCGACGCTGAGGATCGCCTGCGTCATGTACGGCACTGCGAGTCATGCGCCGACTGCCGACGCGAGATCGCGCGACTCCTCACCGTCAGCACCGTCCTGCTCGATCTGCCGCTGGCCCCGCGTGATGACATGTCCGCGCGCCGCTGGCGCGGTCGACTGCTCTCCGAGGTCGGCGCGCCGTCGGCGCGATCCGTTCCACCGCTGCTGTGGCTCGCGCCGCTCGTGCTCGCGCTGGTGCTCGTGGCGGTCGGCCTGCGACGCTCCCCGCAGCCTCCTGCATCGGCCTCGCCCGTGACCGCACGGGTGGAGGCGCAGGGTGAGGCGCGATGGACACGGTCACTCGAGGGTGACGTCGATCGCGTGACGCTGACGGAGGGAACACTCACCGTCGCCGTCGGACCGCCCAAGCGTGCGCGACTGCTCGTGGTGCTTCCCGACGGGACACTCGAGGACATCGGCACCCGCTTCGTCGTCACCGTGCGGAACGGTCGAACAACCCACGTGGCAGTCGACGAAGGCGCCGTGGTGCTGCGCCTCGTCGGGCAACCGGAGCGCATGCTCGAGGCCGGCGCCCGCTGGAACGCCCCCGCCGCGCCTGTGGGCTCTCCGGCGTCGGTCGACACCCCGGCGTTGGTGACGAGTGCCAGCACGTCGACGTTGACCACGAAGCCCCTCCCGATGGCCTCGGTCAAGGCCGCGATCCAGCCACCGACGGCTGGCGCTGCGAGCGCGGCGAGTCTTTCGGGCGACGTGGCTTGGAAGGAGGCGTTGGTTGCGTTCCGTGAGGGCGAGGCGATCGAGGCCTACCGCAGGTGCTTCGTGACGGCCCCCCAAGGCCGGCCCCCCCCCCCCCCCCACGCCCCCCCCCCCCCCCCCGGGGTTGGCGCGAAGGCCGCCAAGGTCGCCGCGGGTGACTACCTCCCCTTGCTTCCGGCGCGGGCGCGACGCCCGGCCCTGGGATCCCTTTTCGACCCCCCCCGCCGGCGCGGGGTCCGTGCGCCCGCGCGCCGGGGCGGGGGGGGTGCGCGCGCCCCGCGGGGCCGCGGGGCGGGGGGGGGGGCGGTCGGGCCGCGCCCCGGTTGTTTTTTTTTTTTTTTGCCCCGGGGGGGGCCCCCCCCCGGTCCCCGTTTGGGCCCCTGTCGGCGCTGTCGGCGGGCGGCGGGACCAAGCGAGTGTCTGGTTTGCGCTCCCGGCTTCGATCACGACGGGCTCACCGGCTTGCTGACCCGGCACGCCCTTCGGCAGCGCCTGAACGAGGCGACGTTCGGTATGTCGTGGACCGACGACTCGCTCTACCGCGAGCGATTCCTCTGCATCGATCTCGACAACTTCAAGCGCTTCCTCGACCTACACGGTCTGCCGGAAGGCGACCGCGTTCTGCGGCACCTCGGTCACGACCTTCGAGAGCGCTTCGGCGTAGCCGACGTCTACCGCTTCGGCGGCGACGAGTTCGTCGTCGTGCTCGGCGAGCGAGACGTCTGCTTGCCCGAAGCTCTTGACGGCGTGACCGTCACGCACGCCCTGGTCGAAGTCGGCCTTCGTCGAAGCCAGCACCGAAACCACCACGTCAACCGATGGATCGAGCTGCATCTCGACGCCGGCATCCTCGCAGCGACGCCCAAAGGGACGCGCGTCGAGTGCGGCAGTCCCGTCTGGCTCGAACAGCCCTGACGCGGCAAGGTGGTCGGCGGCGTCGACGATCCTGGGCGAGGCCAGAGTCTTCGCGGCCTCGCCGGGGCGGATGGACTGCCACTCTGCGCGATCCGCTCTCCGAGCGTCTGCCAACCTGTCGCGGCGCCGCGCCGCGGCGCGAGAAACGTCGGAGGGCACACGCGTTGCTGAGGCGCGCCCATGCCCTCCACCCCGGCCCGCGACCCCGACGCCCTGCGACGCCTCCTCCACCGGTGGTTCGTCGTCTACAACCCGCTCTACCTCGTGAGCGCCGCGCTCGTGCTGGTGGGCCTGAACCTCGTCTCCCAGGGCGTGGCCGGCGAAGGCAACCTGCGCGGCCCCCTCGGCGTCGCGCTGCTCGCGGAGCTGTACGCGGGCGTGCTCCTCGGGGGCGTCGCGATCCTCCTGCGGCGTGGCCTCACGCGGCCTGCAGTGCTGCTCGCGCTGATCGCGATCGTCTATCAGGGAGACCTCACCCTCCACACCGAGACCTGCGGGGTGTTCGGCGCACGCGGGCTGCCGTGGGCGCTCGCGTGGCTCGGGCTCTTCGGCGTCAAGATGCGCGTGCTGGCGCGCCTCTTCGGGCTGCGCCTCTCGCTCCGCACCCGCGTGACGGCCCTCACCGGTGCCGCGGCGCTCACGCTGCTGCCGTTCACCCAACTCCACGCGGAGGAACGCGGCCTCGCTGTCGCCTTCCTGCTCGTCGCGCTCGGCGTGACCCTGCCGCGCACGCTCGGCGAGACCGTCGAGAGCCGCCGCCCCTCGACGCCTGGGGGCAGACCGTCCTGCGTCGGGTCGTCGTCGCAACCTTCGCGCTGTGGGGCGTGATGCTCGCGCTGCACGTCGTCTTCTGGTCGAGCCAGAGCCGCGTCGATCCCGTCCCCGTGGCGCTCGCCGTCGTCACGCTGTACCTCGCCCGCCAGCGGAGCGAGCTGCGCGTCTGGCTCGCCGTCGTCGCGGGCCTCCTCGTGACCGTCGCCTTCTCGTCGCACCTGCCCATCGTCGCGCTCTTCGCGGCGTGCACCTTCACGATCCGCGCGTTCTCCAGGGTGCGCCGGGTCGTCGAGGGCGAGGCCGTCGCCGAGGGTATGGCGGAGGCAGGGCCGTACCGCAGGGAGACGCCCGCCGAAGGCCCCGTCGTGCGGCCCACCTTCGTCGAGCTCCTCGAGCGGGTCGCCGCGGACGAGCGACTGCGGCTCCTGACCGGCGCCCTCTTCTCGTCGTACCTGGTCTTCTGGACCGCCCGCGGCTTCGGGTCCGCTTTCCCCCACCACCTCCTGTCCCTCGACCTCGCCCTCGTCCTCGGCACCGTCATCCTCTCCCTGCGGGGCGCGCGCCTCGTGATCGCCGGCACCGCCAGCCTCGTCCTCCACGGCCTCGTCGTCTCCCACATGGTGCCTGTCCCGACCACCGTGCTCGCGTGGGGGATCGTCGCGCTCACCGCGGGCTTCGTCGTCCTGTTCGGCAGCGTCTTCGGGACGGCATGGCTGGGCCGGCGGACGCCACCCGAGCAAACGGCGTGTCCTGCCGACTCATGACCGCAATGAATCAACCGCGGGAGGTGAACAAACGTCGTTCCAACCCCTTCGTTCCGATGCATCGGCCCGCCGATTGCCTCGAATGTGTGGGTGGCTGCCCACGCGGGAGGTTCGTCTTTCATTGAGAGGGTCAACAACACGGACTGAACCGCCTACACCTCATCCGTAGCTGAGGTTTGTCATTGCTGGCACCCTTGCGATCTGCTGCAGCGTTTGCGGCGCGCGCGCTCGCGATTCGTGCTGCGTCGCGGCAACCACCTCGGCGCCATGACGGAAATGGCCCGTGTCATGCACCTGTCACGTCTGGTCACGGGTTTGCTTGCGCACAGCCATGGCAGCTCGCTCGCTCCCGCGTGCCCCGTGCGACGATCCATCTGTCGAGCCGCGCTTCGGGCTCGAGCGCAGAGACTTCTTCAAGATCGTCGCCGGCCTCACCGCCGCGATGGGTCTGCCGAAGTCCGCGCAAGCCACCGTCGCCAACGCGATGCAGACCGCGAAGCGACCTTCGGTCATCTGGTTGCAGTTCCAGGAGTGCACCGGGTGTACGGAGAGCCTGCTCCGGGCCGAACACCCCACGCTCGAGAAGCTGATCCTCGAGCTGATCTCGCTCGACTACCACGAGACCTTGATGGCCGCGGCCGGCCACCAGGCCGAGGACGCGCGCAAGGCCGCGATGGCCGCCAACAAGGGCAAATACATCCTGGTGGTGGAGGGCGCGATCCCCACCAAGGAGAACGGGATCTACTGCAAGATCGGCGGGCGCACGGCGATCGACCTCGTGAAGGAGGCCGCCGCCGACGCGGCCGCGGTGATCGCCATCGGCAGCTGCTCGTCGTGGGGTGGCATGCCCTCGACCACGCCGAACCCCACCGGCGCGACCGCGCTGCACGAGATCCTCGGCAAGGCGGTGCTCACCATCCCGGGGTGTCCGCCCAACCCCTACAACTTCCTCTCCACGGTGGTGCACTTCCTCACCTTCGGGAAGCTGCCCGACCTCGACGCCAAGGGGCGCCCCAAGTTCGCCTACGGTCGTCTCATCCACGAGAACTGCGAGCGCCGCGCCCACTTCGACGCCGGCCGCTTCGCGAACCAGTTCGGCGACGACGGGCACCGTCAGGGGTGGTGCCTCTACAAGCTCGGGTGCAAGGGCCCCGAGACCTACGCCAACTGCCCGCAGATCCTGTTCGGCGACGCGGGCACCGGCACCTGGCCCGTGGGCACCGGCCACCCGTGCATCGGCTGCACCGAGAAGGGCATCGGGTTCGAGAAGCCCATCCACGCCCTCGCCGAGCTCCTCACGGTCACGCCGCCGACCCAGTTCGCGCGCCCGGCCGAGTCGCAGGGCAAGGGGGCCACCGCCGCGTCGGCCGCCGCGGTCGCCGCGGTCGCCGGCGTCGCCATCGGCATCGGCGCCAAGGTGGCGCAGAACCTCGGGGCCAGAGACGCCGCCGAAGAGGCCGCCGAGAAGAAGTCCGCCGCCGCCAAGCCCGAGTGAGGAAGGAGAACACCATGCTCACCCGGCGCGAGATGCTCAGAGGCACGGTGGCGACGGCGAGCGTCGCGGCGGCGATCACCGCCGAGGGCGAGGCCGAAGCGCGCGAGGCCAAGCCCATGCCCGACGAGGCGCTCGGGCTGCTGTTCGACGGCACGCTCTGCATCGGCTGTCGCGCGTGCATCTCGGCGTGCAAGGACGTCAACAAGATGCCCGCCGACCGCACCGAGCTCGAGGCGGGCAACTACTGGGAGGCCCCGCTCGACATCTCGGGCAAGACCCTCAACGTGATCAAGTGCTACCGGGAGGGCAGCGGCCTCCACAAGGACGAGGTGAAGGACGGCTACGCCTTCACCAAGGTCTCCTGCATGCACTGCGTGGACCCTTCGTGCGTCTCCGCGTGCCCCGTCTCGGCGATGACCAAGGACCTGGTCAACGGGATCGTCCACTACAGCGTCGAAGCGTGCATCGGCTGCCGCTATTGCGTCGAGGCGTGTCCGTTCGGGGTGCCCCGCTTCACCTACGACACGCCGTTCCCCAAGATCTCCAAGTGTCAGCTCTGCCAGCAGCGCTACGCCGACGGCAAGTACGCGGCGTGCGCCGAGGTCTGCCCGACCGGCGCCACCCTGTTCGGCAAGACCAGGGACCTCAAGCAGGAGGTCGCCCGCCGCAAGGCCCTCAAGCCCGGTGAGAAGACCGTCTACCCCCGCGGCAAGATCGGCGGCACCGACGAGTACATCGGCATCTCCAAGCGCTACGTCGACCACGTCTACGGCGAGAAGGAGATCGGCGGCACGCAGGTGCTCCACCTCTCGGGCGTGCCGTTCGACCTGCTCAACAAGCCGCCGCTGCCCGACATCTCCCCCGCGCGCACGTCGGAGACGCTCCAGCACATGGTCTACCGCGGATTGGTCGCGCCGTTCGTGTTCCTCGGCGGGCTCGTCGCGCTGGCCTACCGCAGCATGCGCAAGCCCGAAGCGAAGCCCACGGACAAGCCTGGCGACGACAAGGGAGGTGCGCCGTGAGCGCCACCACCTCGCACCACGACGATCCGGCCCCCGTCGGCGGCAAGATCTGGAACGGCTTCACCGCCTCGCTCGCGGTGCTCGTCATCATCATGCTCGCCGTCCTCACCATGCGGTTCGTCCGCGGGCTCGGGGCGGTCACCAACCTCAACGACGGCTACCCGTGGGGCCTCTGGATCGCCTACGACGTGGTCGTCGGCTCCGCGCTCGCCGCCGGCGGGTTCTCGGTCGCGTTCATCACCTACATCCTCAACCGCGGCGAGTACCACCCCATCGTCCGCCCGGCGATCCTCGCCGCCATGTTCGGCTACGTGCAGGCCGCGTTCTCCGTGGTGTTCGACATCGGACGCTACTGGGAGATGTGGCACATGTTCTGGCCGAAGTACGCGCAGGTGAACTCGGTCCTGTTCGAGGTCGCCCTCTGCATCGGCACCTACACGATGGTGCTCATCATCGAGTTCCTGCCGGTGGTGCTCGAGAAGCTCGGCTGGCGCAAGCCGCTCACCGTGCTCAACAAGGCGCTCTTCTTCTTCGTCGGCATCGGCGTGCTGCTGCCGATGATGCACCAGTCGTCGC
>JADJMO010000043.1 GCA_016709545.1 Myxococcales bacterium | reverse complement strand
GACGCCGCAGACGCCACCGCGGGCGCGTCAGAACACGAAGGTGGCTTCGATCCCCGAGGGGAACGACCACCGCGGCGTGTCGAGGAGACCGCTGCCCGCCTTGTACCGCGTGTACGTGGGGTTGAAGGCATAGAGCCCGAGGGCCCAGTCCTCGTCGAGCCGCACGCGCAGCCCGAAGTTCAGCCGGCTGTAGAACCCGACGTCGCGCCCTCCCCCGAGGTCGATGGAGAAGGGGAAGGCGAAGCGACGGCGGGCGTCGATCTCGGCGTGGATGCCGACGCGCGCGAACCCGAGCAGGTCGGTGTGCGTGGTCTCGCGCCCCGGGATCGAGCCGAGCCAGCGCAGCCCACCACCGAGCTCGATGAAGTTGAAGAGGCGCACGAGCCCGGTCACGCCGGCCTGGTTGCGCGCGAGCGCGGAGAGATCGCGCCCCCCGTCGAACGCGCCGACCACGCGGACGATCGATCGCCGCCGCGCGGCGTCGCCGAACAGCGGGCGCGCGTCGTCGGCGCGAAGGCGGCCGTCGGGCTCCTCGGTCTCGGCGGTCACGAAGCCGCTCGGCGCTCCGCTCGACGAGCCACCCGCACCCGAGCCCCCGGAGCCCCCGCCGTTCCACTTCACGTGCGTCGCGACCCGCGCGACGTGCACCGTGCCGCGCGCGAGGCCGTTGCCGAAGCCGCCGAGGTTGCCCTTCGAGGCGGCCAGCACCGCGACCAGACCGATCACGACCGCCGTGCCCGCGACCACCGCGACCGCCGTGGTGCCGTGGTCGAGGTTCTTCACCTCGGCGCTGACGATCGCGTCCCAGGGCACGCCGTCTTCGATCACCGGCTTGCCGTCGGGACCGTCGTGCAGCGTGAAGATGCCGTCGTCGTTCACGTGCAGGTCGCGCACCGTGAACCAGTCGGTCGTCGTGCCGTCGCTGCGCACGAAGCGGATCTCGGAGTTCGGGTCGAGCTTGACCGTCTGCCCGTCCTTGTCGTGGACGAGGACCTCGCCGTCCTTGCCGCCGTCGTGCAGCGCGACGAGCCCCTTCGCGGGGATGGTGGTCGACGAGTAGCAACCGACCGAGAGGACGACGGCGAGGGCCGCGGTCGCTCGGGAGCGCGCGACGACGGTAAGGAGCATCCGCCCATGATACGCGACGGACGGCGAGTCGGCCGCCCCTGACCGAGGGCGGCGTTCTCCCACCGGACGACCCGTCAGGGTCAGGAAGGCTCGTTGGCCTTCTGGATCTCGGCCCACTCGTTGTCGAGCATCGAGAGGTTGTCGCTGCAGATCTGCGCGTTGCGCACGTTGAACTCCTGCACCTCGGCGCGGCCGAGGTCGCGCATCTGGCGCACGATCTCGCCCATCTGATCACAGAGCTTGGAGAGGCGGTCGAGGTCGCGGCCCTTGCGCGCCTTGCCCGCGTAGTTCTCGCGGTACTCGGTCATCACGTCGTTGGCCGCGCCGCCGAGGTTGTTCATCAGGTCGACCAGCTTCACCGTGGCTCGCGCCTTCTTGATCTCGGTGAGCTCGGTCGAATACATGCGGAGGTTGTCCTCCACGATCTGGATGTTGTTGTCGTTGGTCTCGGTCTTGAGGCCGTTGCTGCGCAGCTGCTTCATCTTCTCGCGCGCCTGCTCGAGGTTGCTCACGAGGCGCTGCAGGAGCTGCGGACGCCGCGTCAGGCGCGACATGCCGGCGAAGTGGTCCTGGTAGACCTTGAACTGGCTGTTCGCGACCTCGGCCATGATGTCGCCGAGCTCCTCCTTCGTGGCGTCTTCGCGGGCCTTGGTGATCTCCTGGCGCTCGCCGACGTAGAGCTTGATGTTGTTCGACACGAGGTCGAGGTCGTCCTGCATGCCCTCGGCCTTGCGCTTCGAGGAGATGGCGACCATGCGCGTGTTGATCTTGGTGAGGTCGTCGATCATCTCGGAGAGGAGCCCGAGATCACGCGTGGCGCGCGACTGGCCGGCGAAGTGGCGGCGCCAGCGGGCGAACACCGCGTTGGCCGAGACCCCGAGGGCCGCGAACTCCTCCACGTCCCCGCCGCCCTTCTTGGCCTCGGCGATGGCGATCCGCTCGTTCCGGTAGAGCTCGAGGCTCTCCTTGGCCTGCGTCGCGAGCTCCGCGACGGTCGAGTCGAGGGCGGTCTTGGGCAGATCGGCGAGCTGGCGGACGACGGCCTCGGTGCGACGCACCAGGTCGTCCATCTCGGCCACGTCGCGGGTGACCCGCGAATGCCCGGCAAATCGGGCGGCGTAGCTGCCCGAGATCTCGTCCAACTGCTCCTTGATCGCGTCGACTGTGGGGGAGGCCATATGGGACGGGCAGCCTAACGACGCCCACCACGGATGCAAGGGAGGGGTGCGCCGTGGCGACGGCACGCAGGGCGAACAAGCAAGGCAGGGACGGAACGGCGGCCAGAAGCCGCAACCAGCCCTCCCGCCGCGGTGCTATCCCTATGCGTGTGGAGCCCTTCGACGCCTTCGCCGAAAGCCCCGAGCTGGACCTCGAGGCGGGCGCCGCCCTCGTCGCCCGGGACGACAACCCGAGCCTCACCGTCGCCGACGTCGCCGCCGCCCTCGACGAGGTCGCCGAGGGCTGCCCCGAGGTCGGCCACCTGCCCATCGAGAAGGGCGTCGCGATCCTCGCCGACCACCTCTACAACGTGCTCGGCTTCCGCGGCGACGACCAGACCTACGGCGACCCGCGCAACAGCCGCATCGACGAGGTCATCGCGCGCCGCCGTGGCATCCCCATCACGCTCGCCATCGTGTTCCTCGGCCTCGCCAAGCGCCGCGGGGTCACCGCGCGGGGCGTCTCGTTCCCCGGGCATTTCCTGGTGCGCGTCGAGCGCGACGACGGCGGCCCGCCGCTGGTCCTCGACCCGTTCCACGGCGGGCGCCCCATGGAGCACGCCGATCTCGTCCGCCTGCTCCGCCGCGCCACCGGCCCGAGCGCGCGCCTCGAGCCCAAGCACCTCGAGCCCGCCTCGGTGCGCGCGATCCTCGTGCGCGTGCTGCAGAACCTCAAGGCGGCCCACCTGGCGCGCGGCGCCTGGGCCCACGCGCTCGTCGCCGTCTCGCGCATCGTCGCGCTGATGCCGCGCGAGCCGTCCCCCCTCCGCGAGCGCGGCATGCTGCAGGCGCAGCTCGGCGCCGCCGCGGGCGCGCGCGAAGACCTCGAGCGCTACCTCACGCTGGCGCCCGACGCGGGCGACGTCGCCACGGTGCGGCAGGTGCTCGACCGCCTGGCCCCGGCGCCGTCCTTGAACTGAGCTTCGACGACCGACGAAAGGGCCAGCGTCCGGAAAGAGCGCTACCATCCGTCGATGCGCCGCGCTTCTTTCTTCGGCCTCGCGCTCCTCGCGCTGCCCGTCTGGGTGCTCTTCACCTCGTGCAGCCCGAAGGACGAGCAGGCTCTGCCCACCCTCGACGCGGCCGCCGACGGCGCCGACGCCGCGACCGACACCGCGATCTCCTTCGACGTGCCCGAGGACGCGACGCCGATCGACACCGGCCCGCCCCCCATCGCCGACCCCAAGACCTGCGAGGAGGCCGCGCTCTCGCACTCCTACGTGGGCTGCGAGTTCTGGCCCACCGTCACCGCCAACATCGTGTGGGAGACGTTCGACTTCACGGCCGTCGTCGCCAACGCCGGCGACGAGGACGCGCGCATCACGGTCACCGGCCCCGGCGGCTTCAGCAAGGAGATGATCGTCGGCGCCGGCCGCCTCGTGAAGGTGTTCCTCCCCTGGGTGAAGGAGCTCAAGGGGCCCGAGGGCGACGCCTGCGGCTCGGCCACCTCGCTCGACGCCACCGTCCGCGTCGACAAGGGCGCCTACCACCTGGTCGCGACCAAGCCGGTCACCGTCTACCAGTTCAGCGCGCTCGAGTACGAGGGCAAGGGTGGCCCGCCGGGCAAGTCGTGGGCGGGCTGCAAGGGCAACACGCCCTGCGACACCGGCGACGGCTTCCCCTCCCCCATCGGGTGCTACTCGTTCACCAACGACGCCTCGCTCCTCCTGCCGACCACCGCGATGACCGGCAACTACCGGCTCGCGGGCGTGAAGGGCATCACCGGCTCCGGCGGCTACGCGGCCATCACCGGCACCAAGGACGGCACCGACGTCACCGTCACCCTCGGCGTCAAGAACCGCATCTTCGCGGGCGGCGGGATTCCCTTCGTGGGCGCCAACGGCACGGTCACCTTCAAGCTGAACGCGGGTGACGTGATGCAGCTCCTCGGCGGCGGCAACGATCTCGCGGGCGCGCTCGTGAAGGCGAACAAGCCCGTGCAGGTCGTGATGGGCGTGCCGTGCATCACCTCGCCCATCGGCACCCCGGCGTGCGATCACGTCGAGGAGTCCGTGTTCCCCGCGGAGACGCTCGGCAAGAAGTACGTCGTCACCGGCCCCACCGGGCCCGACGGCGGGCGCCCCGGGCACCAGGTGCGCCTCGTGGGCAACGTCGACGGCACCAAGCTCACCTACGATCCGGCCCCGCCCACGGCGAAGGCGCCGACGACGCTCGACGCGGGCCAGGTGGTCGATCTCGGCGTGGTCTCCGACGACTTCGTCGTCACCGGCGATCACGAGTTCGTCGTGGTGAGCGTGCAGCTCGGCGGCGAGCTCGCCGATCCGAGCGCGTTCGAGGGCGCGCAGAAGGGCGATCCCTCCGCGTCGCTGTTCCCGTCGGTCGAGCAGTTCCGCAAGAAGTACGTGTTCCTCGCGCCCGACGACTACCTCGTCGCCTACGTCGACGTCGTCGGCCCCGAGGGCGTGAAGATCCTCCTCGACGGCAAGGACGCCGGATCGTTCCCCGCGAGCGTGGGCTCGTCGGGCTACGAGGTGCACCGCATCAAGCTCGACAAGGGCCCGTTCGACGTCGGCGCCCACACGCTGACCGCCGACAAGCCGGTGGGGATCCAGGTGCTCGGCTACGGGCTCTACACGAGCTTCCAGTACCCGGGCGGCCTGAACCTCCTGTCGATCGCGAGCGTGCCCGCCAAGTGAGCCGCGTGAGCCTCAGAGCCGGGGGCGTCAGGCCTTCGGCAGATCGTGGTGCCCATAGAGATCCTCGCGCGAGGTGAGGCACTGCTCCGTGCCCGCGGGGAAGTCGCGGCACATGTTCGGGCGCACCGGATAGATGCTGCACCGGAGCTCCTTCAGGTGGATGCACGGGCGCGGCTTCTCGCGCGCGAGCGGCAGGAGCCGCACCCCGTTCTTGCGGCTCGTCCGCTTGAGCAGATCCGCGCGGCCCCCGTCGCGGAAGCGCTTCAGGTCCTCGGCGTCGAGCACCACCGCGTTGTCGACGCAGCACGCGCCGCACGTCTCGCAGTCGAGGACGAACGGCGCGGTCGGCCCCTCGAACGCCGCGTCGCGCGCGATCCACTCGGTGACGCGCTCGCGCCAGTCACGGGTCACCGCCGCCTGCACGAGGCCCTTGGCGACGCCGTCGGTGATCTCGGCCCAGCGCGCGGTCTCGATCGCGCGGATCGCCCAGTCGACCATCAGCGGCAGCGGCTCGCCGGGAGGCCCCGCGTCGCCGAGCATCTGCCACTGCCGCTCCTTGACCACCGAGATGCCCCCCGCCTTCGCGTGGCGCACGGCGGCGCGCAGCTGCGAGGGCTCGAACGAACGCCAGAGCGGGCGGACCACGGTCTCTTTCATGGCGCGCGAAGGTAGCTCGTCCGCGTGGGTCGTGGCGATCGGCCGCGACCTCGACCGTATCCCACGCCCACCCCATGCATCTCTGCACGGGCGCAAGGGTCATTTGTTTCAATGTTGAAAGAAGACAAGCCTCGCGTGACCACAAGTAACTGAAATCGCGTCAGGCACACCCAGTGCTTAGTGGAATGCGCACCGCGGACGAGGCCTGCCCCCCCCCTGGGCCCTCCGCGGTGCGTTTTTTTTTGTCCTGGGACAGGGTCGGCCTGCAGGGTTCTTCTCCGCGGGGCGGCCGACTCGGTATCGTTCCGGGCGATGAGTGTCGATGGGATCCCCGAGGCCCGGGACGACGACCCCGAGGACGTGGCCGACAAGCTCGGCATCGCGCAGGCGATGTGGGCACGTGGCGAGCGCGGTGACGCGCTGAGCTGGCTGCGTCGCGCGGCGGAGGCGGCGTCCGACGCCGACGTGGACATGCGCGCGCTCGAGCTCGCGAAGGCGGCCTCGGCGCTGGCCCCGCTCGTCGCCGTGCAGACCGCGCCCCCCCAGCCCGGCAACGCCGCGGTGAGACCGGCCGCGGTGAAGCCCGCCGCGGCGAAGCCGGCCGCGCCGGCCGCTGCCCCCGCCAAGGCGCAGACGCAGCCCCCGAAGGCGGCGATCCCGACGGCCAGGCTGGGTGCGCTCCCGCCGTTGCGCCCGCTCGGGCAGGCGCCCCCGAATGCGCCCGCGAAGGGCGTCGCGAGCCGCCCGGCCACGTTGCCATCCACCCCCGCGGCCATCGTCGCCGCCACGAACCAGTTCCCACCGAAGAAGCCGGAGGCGAAGGCGCCACCGCCTCCCTCGTCCCGACCGCCGGCCGAGGAGCGCGCGACCATCGAGCCCGTCACCGCGGACTTCGACGACCACGACGACGAGGCGACGCACCAGATCCAGCTGTCCCCGACGCGACCGGAGAGCGACTTCGAAGCGACGGCGACCCACCAGGTCGTCGACATGGCCTACCTGCGCGGCGTCTCGAAGGTCGAGCCGGTGGTCGAGCCAGCGCCCGCTGAGCCCGAGCCCTCGGTCCCCATCTCGATCGCCACCTCGGAGCCGCCGCGCACCACGCTCGAGCCTTCGCCCTTGCCGCTCGCCGTCGGCGTGCGGGTCCGCATCAAGGCCGAGAACGGGCAGCTGGTCGTGACGCCCGACCGCGACCCGACGGGCCCCTCGACGAACGACGCGGGCACCGCCGCGATCCTCTCGCCGGCGCACCCCGACGACGACCTGCGCGCGCTCTTCTACCAGGTGCGCTGACCAGGTTCGCTAGAGCCGCATCAGGTCGACCATCAGACAGCGGTTCTGCACGACCTCGATCTCCGCCCTGGCCAGCGCCTCGGCGAACTCGGCGTGCCAGATGCCGCTCTGCAGCCACACGACGCGCGGCCGCTTGGCCAGCAGGTCGTCGAGGTGGGGTGGGAGATCGCGCGGGCGGCGGAACACGTCCACCACGTCGATCTCGCCCGGGACGTCGGCGACCTTGCGATAGACCGGCCGCCCGAGGATCTCGGTGACGTCGGGGAAGTAGACCGGCACGGGCACGATCTCGACGCCGTGGGTGGCGAGGTAGCGCGCGACGTCGTACGCCGGCTGGCCCGTCTCCGCTTCGGTCTTGATGCCCAGCACCGCGACGCGCCGCATGCTCGCGACGATCTCGCGGACGCGCGCCTCGTCTTGCACGAGGAAGCGGGCGTGAGGTGGCTTCATGCTGTCTCCGAGATGCCTACTCTGGTGAGGAGGGTGCAAGAAACACCTCGACCTCGACGACGAGCCCCGGAAGGTCGTCGGCGAGGTCGAAGGTTGCCGCAGCAACTCAGCCGCGCTTGTCGATCGTGACGTACGGGCGCACGTCGTGGCCCGTGTAGATCTGGCGCGGACGCGAGATCTTCTGCTCCTTGTCGGCGAGCATCTCCTCCCACTGCGCGAGCCAGCCGGCGACGCGCGGGATGGCGAACAGCACCGGGAACATGTCGACCGGGAAGCCCATGGCCTGGTAGATGAGGCCCGAGTAGAAGTCGACGTTCGGGTAGAGCTTGCGCTTGACGAAGTACTCGTCCTCGAGGGCGATGCGCTCGAGCTCGACGGCGATGTCGATGAGCGGGTTCTTGCCGGTCACCTCGAACACGTCGTACGCGAGCTTCTTGATGACCTTGGCGCGCGGGTCGTAGTTCTTGTAGACGCGGTGGCCGAAGCCCATGAGGCGCGAGCCCTCGCCGCTCTTCACGCGGGCGATGAAGTCGGGGACCTTGTCGAGGCTGCCGATCTCGTTGAGCATGCGGAGCACGGCCTCGTTGGCGCCGCCGTGGAGCGGGCCGTAGAGGGCGGCGGCGGCCGCGGCGACCGCGCTGTACGGGTCGACCTCGGAGGAGCCGACGCCGCGCATCGCGGAGGTGGAACAGTTCTGCTCGTGGTCGGCGTGCAGGATGAACAGCACGTCGAGCGCGCGGGCGAGCACCGGGTTGGCCTGGTACTTCGACTCCGCCATGCGCTTCATCATCGAGAGGAAGTTGGCGGTGTAGCCGAGGTCGTTGTCCGGGTAGACGTAGGGCAGGCCCACCTCGTGGCGGTACGACCACGCCGCGATGGTCGGCATCTTGGCGATGAGGCGCACGATCTGGAGGCGACGGTTGTCGCGGTTCCGGATGTCCTTGGCCTCGGGGTAGAACGTGGACAGCGCGCCGACCGTGGCGACGAGCATGCCCATGGGGTGCGCGTCGTAACGGAAGCCGTCGATGAAGTCCTTCACGTTCTCGTGGAGGAACGTGTGGTGCGTGACCTCGTTCTCGAACTTGGCGAGCGCTTCCTTGGTGGGCAGCTCGCCGTTCATGAGGAGGTACGACACCTCGAGGTGCGTCGACTTCTCCGCCAGCTCCGCGATGTCGTATCCGCGGTAGCGAAGGATGCCTTTGTCTCCGTCGATGAAAGTGATCGCAGAGCGACACGACGCCGTGTTCATGAACGCGGGGTCGTAGGTCATCAACCCGAAATCTTCTTCGTCCACCTTGATGTTGCGCAGGTCCAGTGCGCGAATGGTGCCGTCGGTGATGGGCAGCTCGTAGGCTTTGCCCGTGCGGTTGTCGGTGATCGAGAGGGTGTTCTTCGTGGTCACGAGAGGCTCCGGAGCTCGGGGTCCGAACGACGGCGGGCATGATCGCACATCGCGGTGCGTCGTGCGGGGGATTGTGACGGGTAGGTGAAAGTACTACCCGGTTGCAGGGAGCCTCGAGCCAGGGGAGACTTGCGCCCCGGGATGACGAAGGGGAGCGGGCCACAAGGACAAACCGAGGCGCGCAGCTCCTCGGGCGAACCGGGACGGGGAGCTTCCTCGAGCCATGGGCGGGTGCTCGTCCTCAGCGCGGGGATGGAGCCCCATCGCATCGTTCCTTGGCAGAAGGCCATCCAGATGTTCTTCCTCGGGAAGGTCGAGGTGCTCGAGGAGTACGACGAGATCCTCTATCGCTCCCCCACGCTCGTGATCCGCATGCCCGCGGTGGTGCGGCTCGTGCGCGTGGTCCGCGGCATCAAGCGCGCGATCAAGTTCTCGCGCATCAACGTGTTCACCCGCGATCGCTTCATGTGTCAGTACTGCGGCACCAAGAAGCGGATGAAGGAGCTCAACTACGACCACGTGATCCCGCGCCACCTCGGCGGCCGCACCACGTGGGAGAACATCGTGAGCTCCTGCTACCCGTGCAACTCGCGCAAGAAGAACCGCACGCCCGAGATGGCCGGCATGGCCCTGCTCTCGATCCCGAGCAAGCCGAAGAGCCTGCCCCTCACCACCCACCTTGATTTCGGCCCCCGCGTGCCAGACGTGTGGGCCGATTACGTGCTCTGGATGCATCCCACGTCCAACGAAGAAGCCGCCGTCGCCGAGTGACGTCGCGCCCTTGGTGCCAAGAGGAGCCCTGATGCAGATCGATCGCGCGAAGTTCTTGGTGCTGTCCGCTTCGCTCGCGGGGTGCGTGTCGAACGCCCCGCTCGCCAACTCGACGAGTGGGAACGCGGCGCCGGGGCCCGAGGGGTCGGCGACGGCGCCCCCCGTCGCGAGCTCGACCGATCCGCCTCCCGTCACCCCGACCCAGCCCCCGCCGACCGCAGAGGGTGGCTGGGTGGCCGGCGAGGGCTACGTCCCCACGGGGGAAGGCTACCCCGCGGGGGAGGGCTACCCGTCGGGCGAGGGCTATCCGAGCGCGGATCCGAGCCTCAAGAAGCTCGGGGTGCCGGTCGGCACCTGGAAGTGCGGCGCGGGCGGCGACGACACGAGCGGGCCGATCAAGTGCGTGGCCAAGGGCCCCGACTGCAGCTGGGCGGTCGACTCGTGCAAGGGCGCGGGCAAGTACTTCAAGCCGAAGATCGCGGAGCGCGCCACCTCGTGCATCAACCAGATCGGCAGCAACTGCTCGAGCACCTACGATTGCCGCAAGGCGGCGCTGCGCTCGGCGTGCCCCGACGCCACGGTCGACGCGGCGTGTCAGCAGGCGATGGGCACCTGCAAGAAGGTCAAGCTGCACGAATGCCGGACGTGGATGACGGGGCTGAACGCCGCCGGCAGGACCGAGGCCATCAAGTGCCTCGCGAACCCCACCTACTGCGGGTTCGGCATCTATTCCTGCGTCGAGGGGCTCGGGTGAGCGAGGACTGAATCTGGTCCGGGGACGCCCGTCCTACGGCAGATGCGCATTCTCACCCCCGTCTTCCTCAGCGTCCTCCTGTCCTTCGCGGTGTCCGCGTGCGTCGTCCACACGCATCCGGCCGGCCCTGCCTATGCCGAGAACGAGGAGCAGCCCGGCGAGGCCGAGGCCGGCGCCGAGCCTCCGCCTCCCCAGCAAGAGGTCGTCAGCACGGCGCCGAGCCCCAACCATGTCTGGATCTCCGGCCACTGGGCGTGGCGCTACAACAAGTACGTCTGGGTCGGCGGCCACTGGCACAAGAACCCGCACAAGAAGGTCTGGGTCGCCGGCCACTGGCGCAAGCACAGCCACGGCCGCTGGGTCTGGGTCAACGGCCGCTGGCAGTGACCGCGCCCTCTTCGGGCTAGAACGAGCCCGCCACGACGAGCGAGCCTGGACCGAGCCGCAACGACACCGTTGCCGGCTGGTCCGGGCTCTTGCGCGTGAAGAGGCCGATCGTCCCGACCACGCCGCCGACCAGCGCCAGGCCGAACGAGATCGTCGAGACCGTGCCCCACGTGCGCGACGCGTCGAGCGCGTCGTGGGTGACGGGCGGGCAGCGACCATCGACGCAGCCCTCCTTGGCCTCGCCCGCCTTCGAGAAGGCGAAGGCGCCCGTGACGATGCCGCCCACGAGGAACACCGCCCCTGCCCCGTAGCCCGCCCACACGAGCGGGCTCGTCTTGGTGGGCTCGGGGGGTGCGGGCTCGACGGGCTCGGGGGGCTTGTCGTGCGGGTCCTCGACGGGCTTCGACGGCGCCTCGCCGGGCGCGAGGTCGAAGGTGATCTCCTTGCTCTCCCCCTCGGCGAGGTCGATCGACTCCTTCTTCTCGACCTTGCCCACCACGACGACGATCTCGTGCTTGCCGGGGTTGTTCTTGCGGACCATGCCGATGGTGGCGGCGTGGATCTCGACGCCGTCGATGGTGACCTTGGGCGTCGCGCCCGACGGCGCGTGGGTCAAGACGATCTTGAGCGAGGCGAGCCGGGGCTCGAGCTGCTCGGCGAGCTTCTTCGCCTCCTCGCGCGCCTGCCCGTATTTCTCGGGTTCGCCGGCCTGCACGGGGATGCGCACCACCGAGAGCAGCGTGTCGCGCGCCTCGACGATCTGCCCCAGCTGCGCCTGGGTCTTGCCGAGCTCGAGGCCGGTGGTCGGGACGTTCATGATGGCGTGCGCGGCGCGGAACGCCTCCAGCGCGCCGGGGAGATCGCCGGCCTTGCGCTTCTGTTCGCCGTCCTTGAACAGGGCCCGCGCCGTCTCCTTGTCGGAGGGGCTCGGCTCGGCCTGCGCCCCGGTCGTGCCAGCGGTGGCGCTCGCCACCACGACCATCGCGACCAGGGTCCGCCGGAACATGTCGCCCATCGTACCCCAGTCGCTCAAGGCCGGGCCACGAACGTGGCGTGGCGCAGCGAGCGCGTCGCGGTCCGCTCGTAGACGACCCCCGTCAGGAACGCGCGGGCGAGCCGCGGGTCGCCCCGGGTCGAGGCGAGGGCAGCGCCGTGGAGGGCGCCGAGCACGTGGCTGCCGCGCTCCAGCATGGCGCGCTCGAGCGCGGCCCGCTCGCTGTCGACCACCGGCCCCGCCTCGGTCGGCAGCGAGCGCACGCCGTGGATCGCCAGCCGCTCGACGCGACGCCGCAGGGGGTGGAGGGGATCGAGCGCGCGCACCTCGAAGCTCGTGACCAGGTCGACGGCGCGCCCTCCCCCGACGTCGGCGGCCTGCAGCACGTCGAGCCCGAGGTTCACCCGCTGGGCGAGGGCGTCGGGCACCGGGAGGATCTCGGGGCTGGCCGACACCGCGAGCGCGGCCACCGTGGCGCGCGCGTCGGGGACCAGGCGGCCGATGACCTTGATCGACTTGCCCGCCGCGCGGGCGAGCTGGCGCAGGTTCTCGTGGTAGCGCAGCTCCTCGTGGTCGTCGGGCGAGACGAGCCGCAGCGGGCCCACGCCCGCGACCTCGACGAAGAGAGCGCGACCATCGTGACCGATCACCGTGCCCTCGAAGAACAGAGCGGTCGCGGTGCGCGCGCTGCTCCTCGGGGACGCCGAGGGCGGCGAACGCGCGGGCGAGCTGGGCCGCGAACGGCTCGCGGAAGCGCGTGCCGGGGCCGGTGTCCGACCAGGAGGTCGCGCCCGAGGCGCGCACCGCCTTGACCGCCTTGCCCGCGCCGAGGCGCAGGTCGTCCGACGCGGTCGCGTCCTGCACGAAGAGCCCTTCGCGGCAGAGCGCGCGGTGCGGGATGCTCGTGTCGCCGAGGGCGATGGCCACGTCGTAGGCGCCGCGCGCGCGGCTCGGTCCCGCCGGCAGGATGTCGGAGATCGTGAACAGGTTGCCCTTCTCGTCGACGACCCAGCTCGTGACCCCCGCGTAGCCGCCGCGCGCGATGACCGGCTCGCAGAGGAGGCCCGTGAGGCGCAGGTGACCGCGCGGCAAGTAGGTGCGACGCGCGACGCCGACCACCGACGCCGGCACCACGCCGCCGCCCTCGAGGTGGTGCGCGGAGAGCAGGAGATCCTCGAGATCGGCGACGAGCTCGGGGGTGGAGAACGAAGGCTCCTCGGCGCGGAGCGCGCGCACGCCACGCACCGCCCGGAGCGCGGCGGCGGAGAGCCGGTAAGCCCCCTCCACGCGCGCCTCGTGGACCAGGCGCAGGAGCTCGCTCTGCAGCACGGCGCCCGCCCCCGCCGCGCCCGCGCGCAGGAGGTCCTCGGCCACGCGGAGAGCGAGGACGCCGACCGCGCGCTGCCCCGCGGTAGGGGTGAGGGTCTCGACGACGACCGGCGCGGGCTCGTCGGCCGCGGTGGCCTCGGCCGGCGCCTCGCCGCCTTCGAGCTCGAGCGCGGCGGCGACCGCGAGCACGTGGAAGCAGCGCGGCGAGAGCAGGCAGGTGCAGCGCACGTGCTCGATCGCGGAGACGACGCCCCCCTCGGGGGCGAGCGTCACCGTCTCGTCGGTGTCGGTGCGGACCGTGAGCCCGTCCCACGTCCACGCCTTGGCGGCGCTCGGGTTCTGGTCGAGCTTCTTGACGAGGCGCGCCGGCACGAGGCCGGTGAGGGTCGCCATCAGCGCGGGCGAGGCCTTGGCGCTCATCGGATCTGCTCCCCCACCCAGCGAGCGAGCTCGAGGGGCGTGAGCGCGGCGACCGGCATGCCCGCGTCCACGAGCTGCTCGGCGATGCCGCGGTGGAAGCGCGGCGCGCCGCGATCGTCGAGGGCCGCGAGGCCGAGGGCCTTCACGCCGCTCTCCACCAGCGCCCGCACCTCGGTGAGCAGCGTGTGCACGGGGCCTCCTTCTTCGAAGTCGCTGACCACCAGGAGCAAGGTGCGGGCGGGCACCTTCACGAGGCTCCGCGCGTAGCGCACGCCCTTGCCGATCGAGGTGCCGCCGCCGACGCTGATCTCGAGCAGGAGGCCGAGAGGGTCGTCGACGCGCTCGGAGAGATCGAGCACCTCGGTGTTGAACGCGACGAAGCGCACGGTCACCGCCGGCAGGCCGGAGAGGATGGCCGCCATCATCGCGCTGTAGATGACGCTCGCCTCCATGGAGCCGGAGACGTCGACCACGAGGATGACGTGCCAATCGAGCGAGCGGCGCGCGCGACGCTTGAAATACAGGCGATCGGGCGAGCGTGGTCTCGCCGTCGCGGTCCTTTCGGGCGGTGCGCAGGTTGTCCCCGACGGTGCGGCGCAGGTCGAGGGGGCCGACGCGACGACGGGTGGAGGTGGGCGTGACGAGCCCGGCGAGCGCGGGCTTCACGCGGCGGGCGAGCGCCTCGACCAGCTGGTCGACGATGCGCTGCACGAGGCGACGGAGCCGGGCGAGGTCGCGCTCGGGGAGCCCGCCCTTGAGCGAGAGCACCTGCTCGAGCAGCTCGATCGAGGGGCTCACCGTGTCGGGGTCGAGCTCGAGGGCGGCGGCGGCGCGGCCCCCCGTGGCGGCGCGGCCGAGCACCTCCTCGCGCACGCGCTCCCCGAAGAGATCGGCGAGCTCCTCGCCCCACTCGCGCACGGTCGGGAACGGCGCGCCCTGCCCCGCGCCCTCGCCGCGCGAACCCTCGCCGCGGCCGTGCCCGTAGAGCTCGTCGAGCGCGCCGGCGTAGCGCAGCGCCGTGGGCTTGAGCTGGCTGCGCTCGCGGCCGAGGAGCAGCCGGAAGCGATCGTGGGTGGCCACGACCTGGCCTTCGCGGCGCGGCGAGACCGGCGCCTGGCCGACGGCCGGGGGGAGCTTCGGTACGTCGAGCCGCAGCGCGACGAGCGCGGCGCCGGCCTCGAGGTCCGCCGCGGCGTGGTGGGCCAGCGTGACCGGATCGAGGTCGAGCTCGAGGGACAGCGGGCCCTCGCCGAAGCGCGCCGCCACCACCTCGAGCAGCCGCTCCCGCTCCGCGGGGGAGAGCACGTCGCAGCCGTCGCGCAGCGCGGGCAGGCGCGCGAGGAACGCCGGATCGTCGAGCGCGTCGACGCGGTCGACCAGCGCCTCGAAGACCCGCGGGTGACCGACGAACAGCGGCGTCGCGAGCACCAGCGTGCCCCGGAGGCGCGCGGCGAGCGCGCCGTGGCTCTCCCCGTCGACGGCGCCGTCGATCCAGGAGGCGAGCGAGACGCCGAGCGCCTCGCCCTCGGCGCGACCGAGCAGCACGCGCGCGGCTTCGCCCGCGCCCTGCATGAGCGGGGAGCCGTCGGTGGCGAGCCGATCGATCGCCCAGCCGAGGCGGCCTTCGCCCAGCGCGTCGAGGTCGGTGCGCGCGCGGAGGGCGAGGTCGACGAGCTCGCGGAGCGCGAGGGCGTCCTCGACCCGCTCGGCGCCGCGCAGACCCTCGAGCGCGGCGACGGCCACCGACAGGAGATCGCTGCGGCGCAGGGTGTCGGGCAGCGCGAACGTACCCTCGGGGATGCCGGGCACGTGGCCGTGCTCCAGCCGCTCGATCACGGCGAGCGCGCTCACGATGTCGGCGAGCCCCCCGCCCTCGCGCAGCGCCGGGCCGAGCGCGGCGAGGCGCTCCTCCAGCAGCGACGCGAGGCCACACTCGGCCGCGATCAGCGCGCCTTCGATGCGGGCCGCCGGGGTGAGCGCGTCCTCGTCGGCGAGGCGCTTCTGGTCGGCGCGCAGGGCCCCCTCGGCCGCCTGCGACAGCGTGACCCCGCGCAGGCCCACGAGCTCGAGCAAGGCGTCGGTGGCGGGGACCCACTGGATCGACCACCGGCGGGTGAGGACCTCGGCGGTGGTCGGCGACGAGCGATCCTCGAGCGCGGCGTACGGCACGGCGCAGGCCGCGAGGCGCTGCAGCGCGACGTGGCGCCGGCGATCGAGGTCGGAGCGCAGCGGGTCGAGCGTGACGCGCGTGGGCTCGTCCTTCTTCGCGCCCGCGCTGGACGCCCCTGGCAGACCGAGCTCGCGCAGCAGGGCCTCGACGTGCGGCAGGAGCCCGCTGCGCGGCGCTTCGGCCGGGAGCTTGCCGCGGCGGGTCCCGACGAGCACGCGCTCCATCGCGCGCGCGAGGATCCGACCGCGCCCGAGGCGCTCGCCCTGCGCGAGGCACGTCTCGATCGACTCCACCATCTCGCGACGGCCGGGCGAAGGGAGATCGCGCAGGCGCGCGAGGTCGCTCGCCATGCGCACCGCCTCCTGCGCGTCGGGCACGCCCGCGACGTGGCCGAGCGCGCGCACCTCGCGCACGATGCCGACGATCGAGGTGGCGATCGCGTCTTCGAGATCGGAGCCCGCCGCGAGGGCGGCGTGCGCGCGGGCCTGCCACTCCGGGTCGCGGATGCCCGCGGGGTAGCCCGAGCGCGAGTCGAGGAGGTCGAAGGCGTAGGGCACGAGCGAGGCGACCATGCCCGCCTCGGAGAACGCGGCCGGCAGCGCGGCCTCGCCCACGTCCTCGGCGAACAGCGGCGGCCCGAGCAGCGCGGCGGCGTGGAACGACCCGATCACCGCCGCCACGCGGTCCTTGCTCGCGCGGGCGACGAAGGCCCGCATGTACGCCTCGCGCGCGCGGTCCTCGGCCGGGACGCCGGTCGAGGCGTGCGCGTCGGCGCGGAGGGCCCACCCAAACGCGAGCGCCGCCCGCCGGGTGGCCTCGGGCTCGCTCGCCCGCGCGCGCGCCTCGACGAGCACGTCCCAGAGCTCCTCGGTGTCGGCGACCCCGACCTCGGCGAGCAGCGCGGCGAGGAGCCGGGGCTCGTGTCCTTCGCGCTCTTCGCGCTCCTCTTCCTTGGCGTTGCGATCAGCGAGGTACGGGCGGTCGCACGCCTCGACCGGCACGCCGTGCTGCACCGCCCAGCGGATCGCGGCGAGCTCCGGCGAGAAGTCGGCGAACGGATAGAAGAACAGCGACTCGCCGCTCGCCCGCACCGCCGCGAGCGCGACCGGCGCCTCGAGCTCGGGGTGACCGAGCCACGGGAGGTACTTGCCGAGCTCCGCCGGCAGCTCCACGAGCACGCGCGTGGGCGCGAACGCGTCGAGCAGCGCCGGCACCGCCGCCGCACACGCGGGCGAGTGGTGCCGCACGCCGATCAGGAACGGCGCCGTCGAGCCGGCGAGCCGGGCCAGCGCCTCGGTCGGGTTCAATGCTCCTCCAGCGTCCCGCGGAGCTCGTAGAGCTGCTGCCACAGCCGCACCTTCTGGTCGGCGCGGCGCTTGACGGTGGCGTCCCAGTAGGCGAGCAGGCGGCCACGGTCCTGGGATCGTCCTTGAGGACGACGCCGAGGAGGTAACCCGGGAGCAACCCGAGCGGGTCGCGATCGCCCGCGAAATAGGCGGTCTGCAGCGCGATCGACGAGGCGACGCCGACCGCCTCGGCGGTGCTCATCACGGTGCCCGGCTTCTCGACCGCCCAGCCCTCGACCGTGCGCCCCGCGCGGAGATCGCGGAACGCCGTCACCAGCGCCTCGATCACGGCGTCGTCCACCTTCATCGGCTCGGCGACGCGCGCGAGCACGGCCTCGGCCTGGCGCTTCACGAGCGCGATCTCGCGGGCCGGGTCGGCGATGGGCGGGATGGTCTCGAAGTTGAAGCGACGCTTGAGCGCGGCCGACATCTCGCTCACGCCGCGGTCGCGGAGGTTGGCGGTGGCGATGACGTTGAAGCCCGGCTTGGCGAGCTCGAGGTGGCCGTCGCCCGAGAGCTCGGGCACCGCCATGCGCCGATCGGAGAGGATGGAGACGAGCGCGTCCTGCACCTCGGGCAGGCAACGCGTGACCTCCTCCACCCGGGCCAGCGCGCCGCGACGCATGGCGGAGAGGACCGGCGACGGCACGAGCGCCTCGATCGACGGGCCCTTGGCGAGCAGGAGCGCGTAGTTCCAGCCGTAGCGCAGCTGGTCCTCCGTGGTGCCCGCCGTGCCCTGCACGGTGAGGCCGCTCGTGTTGGAGATGGCCGCGGCGAGCAGCTCGGAGACCATCGACTTGGCGGTGCCGGGCTCGCCGACCAGCAAGAGACCGCGCTCGCCGGCGAGGGTCACCACCGCGCGCTCGACGATGGCGCGGTCGCCGACGAACTTCTCGACGATGGCGAGCTTCTTCGGGACGCCGTCGGGCACCGTGGCCTTCTTGGGCAGCTCGAGGGACTCGCCCTTGGTGCCCATCACGAAGGTGACGACGGCGCGCGGCGTGAGCGCGAAGCCGGGCGGGCGCGGCCCGGGATCCCACGCGCGCAGGAAGGCGAGCTCCGTCGCGTGGAGGAGCTCGGGCGGGGGAGCCTGGACCGCGACCTCTACCGGTTTGGACATCTAGACCTCCTCCAACTTGGGAACGTCACCAGAACGGATGCGCTCGAGCGCGACAGCGAACGACGCGTGCAACGGACGGAGCGGCACCGTGCGCGGCAGCTGCCCCTTGTCGAGGGCGTACAACAGCTGCTTCCAGCGCTCCATCGGCAACGACTTTCCGAGCCCCTTGTCCCAGGCGCCCGGCAGGAAGATCTCGCGGCCCGCGCGCTCGCGCTTGCCCTCGACCACGAGCTTCTTCGCGACCAGCTCGGCGGCGGCCTGCTTGTAGACGGGCGGCTTCCAGTCGTTCCAGAGGATCACGTTGCGCTGCGTGGGCTCGGCGAGCGTGAGGACCTGCAGGTAGAGGGTGGCCGCCGGGGCGGAGAGGCCGCGCTCGCTCACCACCGCGGCGACGAGCTCGGGGGCCGAGACGCTCGGATCGGCCTCGTAGCGGCCCTTCGGCACCGGGGTCTCCCGGATGCGCGCGATCATGGCCGCGAACCCTGCCGAGCGCAGCAGGCGCACGGCCGGCAACGCCTGGCCGGTGTAGCTCGAGGTCGCGAACCGCCACGCCACCGGGTCGTCGACCGAGAGGCGCGCCGGTCGGAACAGCGCCTGCAGGTAGGTGTCCTTGCGGTGGAGCGCGGCGACCAGCGCCTCGCTCTCGCGGCAGGGCGCGGTGTTCTTGTTGCGGTCGATGACGCGCGTCGACTCCGGGCCCGCGACCGACTCGAAGAGGGCGCGGTTCTGGCCGGCGAGCTTCTCCTCGACGTAGATCGCGCCGAGCGGGAGGAGCAGGTTCGGGTCGTCGAGTCGCTGGTGCAGGGCCGCGAAGAAGCCCGGCACCGCGTCGCGGTAGGGATCTCCGACGGGGAGCGCCGCGAACAGCCATGGCAGCAAGAGGCAGCAACTCGTCAACACGTGGCCGCTCACGCGATCGTCGGGGGCCTGCCAGGCGAACTGCTCCTCGAAGGGCACCTCTTTCACGGTGAGCAGGCGCGCGCCCTCGGGGGCGAGCAGCGCGGCGAGCAGGTCCGTGGTGCGCGAGGGAGGGTCGAGCTCCTTCTCGCAGGCGAGCACGAGCTCCTCGCGCAGGGCGACGCGCCGACCGACGACCTCGTTCCAGGCGGCGGCGAGCCGAGCGGCGCGGGCGTCGGGGTCGGCGAGCTCCGCGACGTCGGTCCCGCGGCCCGCGGCCGCGAACACGCGCAGCCACTGGATCGCGGAGATCCCCTTGAGCGACTCGCGCGCGACCTTGGCCTCGGCGACCTTGAGGCCCAGCGCCTCGCGGGTCTCCTTGCCGAGGAAGTCGGCCTCGTACGTGCCGAGGCGGCAGACCCCGCCGAACACGATCGCGGCCTCGGCGCGCGTGAGCCCGGTCTCCTCCGCGAGCCGCGCGATGGCCTCCCCGGTCACCCGGACCGGGATCTCTGCGGCGAGCACCGCGTCGAGGAACGCGGTGTCGTCGCCGGCGAGGGCGGGCTCCTCCTCGATCAGCGTCGTGTGCGCCGGGAGGCAGAACGCGCCCTGGGCCCGCTCCACCACGAGGCGCACGCCCTCCTCGACGGTGGTCGCGAAGTAAGCGTTGTCCTTGGCGACGTGCACCGCCGCGAGCGAGCCCACCGTGCCGAGCAGAGGGGAGTCGCTCGTGATGCGCGCCTTGTACACGCGCAGGCGGTCGAGGTCGGTGGTGAGCGAGGGCTGGGCGCGGAAGGCGCGCAGCAGCCGTCGCAGCGTGGTGCGCTGCGCCTCGGTGAGCCCGATCGACTGCGCGTAGCAGGCGAGGCCGCCGAGCCGACCGAGCAGGAGCGGCCACGCCAGGCGGCCACCCACGAACGCGCCAGGGGTCCGGAACGACAGCGCCTCTCCCGCCGCGGAGAGCTCCGGTGAGAACGTGCCCGCGGCCCAGCTCTGCCCGAACAGCGGGCCGAGCGCCGACGCCACGTCCTGCGCGCTCAGCGCCCCCTGCTCTTCGGTGGGCGCCGCGGCGCCCGCGCGGCGTGCAGCTTGGCGAGGGTCTCCGCGAGCTTCACGGTGACGTCGACCTGCAGGCCCACGGCGGCGATCAGCGCGGGGTCGCGGAGGGCGGGCAGGACCGCGCGCACGGCGTCGACCGCGCCGTGCTCCCCGGGATGGGCGGCGCGCGCCTCGAGGAGACGCTGGGCTGTCGCGAGGTCCACGGCGCGCAACGCGGCGCTGCCCTCCTCGTCACGGGGCCGCAGGAAGTGCCAGCACGACACCGGCGGCACGGAGCGGAACGGGTGGTGATCCCAGGTCTCGGCGCCGAGCGCGCCGAGCAGCACGCCGTCCGGATCGCGGAGCTCCACGCCGGCGTGGTAGCCGCTCGACTGGTAGCGCCGGGCGCCTGCGATCGAGCGCGGGCGCGCGTCGCCACCCGGGAAGGTGACGAGGCCCTCGATCGCATGCGGGGCCGTGCGCGTGCGGCCGTCGACGCCGGTGAACTCGAACGTGTGGCCGTCGCTGCGCACGAAGTGCCCGACGAAGCCGTCCTTGGCCCCGAGCGGCGTGTCGTCGAGGATCGCCGGGAGCGGCGTGAGGAACACGTCGGTGAGGCGCTTGCCGTCGGAGAGCTCGCTCGCGGCGCGTGCGAACGAAGGCCACGAGGGCCTCCCGAGCTTGCCCGAGAGGGGGTCGAGCTCGACGAGGCGCTGCGCGCCCTCGTGCCACTGGAACGTCCAGTAGGTGGCCCCGTCGAACACGACCCGCGTGTTCGCCTGGATGCCGCTGTCGCCCGCGTGGACCACCCTCCCGCCGAGGGTGAAGCCACCGCCGGCGACGGGAGCCTGCACCATGAGGTCGGTCCCGTGGTGGTAGGGCATCGACTCGGCGGCCAGCCCCGCGCTCGGGTTGCCGCTCCAGTAACAACGCGACCCGCCGGCGTCGGGGTCCCAGTGGAACACGCACAGCTGCCCGTCGACGAACACGGCCTGCTGCGCCGCGACGTTCTTCGGCAGGTGGAGCGAGTGGTCGAGGACCTTGCGATCCGCCGTGAGCACGAGCGCGCGCAGCCGGTTGTCGAACAGGACCAGATACGGGAACGCGCCGACGACCGCGTAGGTGCCCATCTCCTGCGTGGCGGCCTCGAAGACCGGCCAGGTCCACTCACCGAGCAGACCTCCCCGCAGCGACGTCGCGAGCGCGCGGGCCGCCGAGACCGCCCCGAGGCGCGCGTAGTCCTCGGGGTTCTCCTTCCAGATGCGCGGGCCGGTGCGCTGCTCGAGCTCGGCGAGCGTCCAGCCCAGCTCGGGGAGCGCGGCGCGTCCGAGGGTCTCCACGCGCTGTCGCAACCAGAGGCTGCGCGCCGTCGCGAACCCGGCCTTGCCGAGCGCCTCCTCCTCGAACGTGGCCTGGCCGACCACGCCCGCGACCGCCGTGACCAGGAGGGGCGAGAACCGCGGATCGGCTGCGATTCTCTGCGGATCCACGAGGCCCTTGTCGAGCACGAACGCGCTCTTCGGATCGGCGACGGGGAGCTCCAGCGAGAGCGCGTGCTCGACGACGTGGAGGTCGAGGGTCGTGTTCCAGCGGTGCTTGCGGTCGAGGACGAGCGGCGCTCCGTCGGCGCGGATCCGCCCGGCGAGGCGGTCGAGGTAGGGCAGGCTCTTGCGCGCGCCCTCGACGAACTCGAGCAGGGCCTTCACGAACCCCGCGGCCGCGCCGCTCGGCTCCTCGCCGGTGTCCTTCTCGAGGGCGGCGAGCGCCCCGCACTCCTCGAGCACCGCGAGCCAGTCGTCGACGAAGCCCTGCGCCCCCGACGAGGGCTTGGGGAACAGGTGGCGCACCCGCTGCCGGACCTTCGCGTCGCGCCGCGCGAGCTCCACGATCGCGGCGCGGTAGGTGGACCAGAAGTCGCCGGGCGCGCGGGCGATCGTCGGGGCCTCGAGCAGCTCGGCCACCACCTTCGCGTCCTCCGCGACGAGGTCGAGCTTGGCGGCCTTGGCGAGCGCGCGCAGATCCTTGGCCATGCCCGCCCACGGCGGGAGGCCTCCGAGCGTGCGGCGCACCGCGAGCTCGCGGAAGCGCGCGTAGGCGGCCGGCGCGCCGTAGCTCTTCTCGAGCTCCTTGGCGTAGCCGGAGAACGACTTGGCCGCGACGGCGCCCGCGAGGGCGAACTCGAGGTAGACGCTGCTACGCAGGTCCTCGTCGACCGTGAGCGCGTGCTCCCTCTCCGCCGTGCGCGCCTTCTCGAAGCACTGCGCGGCGAAGCTCGACGCGTCCTCGGCGAGGAACGCCCGCCCGGCCTCCTCCCAGAACGACGGCAAGAAGTGGGGGACCGAGCGCGCGAGGCGGTCGCCGATCTCGACGAAGGCGTCGCGCGCGTGGCCCGGCTTGCTCTTCGCGCGGGCCGCGGCCTTCTTGAAGTCCTTCATGACGTCGAGCGCGAAGCGCGCGTGCTTCGGATCGTTCACGAGCGCCCACCCGGGGAAGCCGAGGGCGCGGTAGCGCTGGTTGCCGAGCGGCGCCGAGACGGTCGGCGGCGCGAACCCGAGCACGTCCATCTCGGCGTCGATGCCGGCGGCGATCGGGTCGGGCACGAGGCGGACGAGCGCTCGCCCCGGCAGCGCGGGGTGCTCGTAGCGGCGCGCAGAGACCGAGCCGGTGCGCTCGCCCTCGGGGAGCGCAGCGCCGAGCGGCACGATGGCGCCGGCACGGACGAGCGAGGCGAGGTCAGCCATTCTGCGCCTCCTTCTCGACGTGACGGCCGGCGAAGATCGCCGCCGCCATGCGCACGCCCTCCGACCACGCGATGGGCCCCACGCGCGCGAGGGGCAGCGCGCGCTCGCGCTCGTCGACCCACGTCAGGTCTTCGGTCACGGTGGGGCTCGTCGGGTCGTCGGAGCCGATCCAGAACCGCGCCTCCTGCACCGCGATCGCGCCCGACGCCGGATCGGCCTCGAACACCCGGGCGATCGCCGAGCCCCCGCGCACCCGGTAGCCGAGCTTGCGGCACCGCGAGAGGGCGTGGTTGAGCTGCTGGAACTGGCCTTCGCGGTAGTCGGTCACGCCGTGCGCGGTGGCGTCGACCAGGGGCTTGCCGATGCACCTCGCGGAACAGCTGGCCGATGCCCTGGGTGAGCGAGAGCTCGGTCGCGAGGCCGCGCAGCTCGTCGAGCTCGCCGAGCAGGATCGGGTGCGGGACCGACAGCGTCTCGGCCTCGAGCCACCGCGTCTCGCCGTCGAGATCGACCACGCCGAGACGCTTCCCGTCGACGCCGCGGAAGAAGCCGGTCACCTCGCCCGCCACCACCACCGCGTTCTCGAGCGCCTTGCGCCACGACGGGTCCTCCCACACCGCCGCGAGCACGTCGCGCGGGACCGGGAGCGTGCGCAGCATCCACGTCTCCACGGTCTCGACGGCCTGCTTGTCCTGCTGATCGAGCAGCGCGCGCACGTCGTCGAGCTGCTGGAACGCCTCGGTCTCCTTCACGTCCTTCGGGACCGAGGACAGGAGCGCGCCCTTCGCGTTGCGACAGAGGATCTTGCCGTCGCGGAGCGCGAGCGCGTAGCCGTTGCCCGCGTCGACGAAGCCCTCGACGGACGGGGCCGGTGTGACCTTCTTCTCGGCGCGCGGCGCGGCGACCTTCGGTGGGGCCACTTCGGCGAGGGGCGTCTTGCCGCCCACCTCGGCCTCGGGAGCGGTCACCTCGGAGTAGCCCTTCTTGGTCTTCTCCTTCACGAGCTTGTCGCGCTCGGCCGCGGCCTTCTCCGCGCTGGGGAAGGCCTTCAGCTGGGTCTGGCCCTGGGTCCCGATCCGGCCGAAACGGACCACGAGTTCCTTTTCGTCGACGGAGACTTCCCAGAACTTCGACGAGGTCCCCTCCACCAGCTCGAACCGTCGCATGGGCGAAGACGAACCGAGATTCGTCGCGCCCGCAAGACGCATCGGTGGCGCGACGAGCCCGGAGAGGGATAGCCTCGGCCGACCACGGAGGCACGCATGCGTCGCTTCGAGTTCGTCGAGGGTTCGTCGTCGAAGTTCTGGCAAGTGGAGCGCAAGGGGTCGACGCTCGTCGTCCACTTCGGTCGCATCGGCACGAGCGGCCAGATGCAGGAGAAGAGTCACGGCTCCGAGGCCGCGGCCGAGACCGCGCTCGACAAGTTGATCCGCGAGAAGACGGGCAAGGGCTACGTCGAGGTCGGCGGCGACGAGGCCGAGGCCGAGGCGCCGGCGAAGGCGCCGAAGAAGGGCGACGCGAAGGAGGCCCCGAAGGCGGCCGCCGCGGTGCCCAAGGCTCCGAAGGTCGAGGTCGCGAAGAAGTCCGCGAAGGAGCTCGTCGACGCCGGCAAGGGCTACGGCCTCGCGATCGAGGGTGGAAAGCTCGTCTGCTACAAGGACGGCCGCCCGCTCGCGTCGGTGCCGAAGCCGATCAAGGAGGGCGAGGCCGCCGAGCGCCTGCTCGCCGCGATCGAGATGCTCGACGCGCACGCGAGGTCCTGCGTGGAAACGGTGGAATCGTGGATGCTGCGCTCGCTCGCCACGCCGCGCGGCGTCCTCGAGGCGGTGTTCCGTGACGAGGCCTGGCGCGCCGCCCTCGAGCACGCGGTGGTGATCCCCGTCGACGGCAAGGGCAAGGCCGCCGACGTCGTGGGCCTGCTCCGCGAAGCGTCGATCCGAAGCGTGGCCTCGGCGTGGTGGACCTCGACGGCGAGACCAAGTGGATCGACGCGCCGCGCGTGATGATCCCGCACCCGGTGCTGCTCTCCGAGCTCGACGACCTCCGCGGCCTCGCGAGCGAGCTCGGCGTGCGCCAGGGGATCGCGCAGCTGTTCCGCGAGGTGTTCACCAGGAAGGGTCGCACGTTCGAGAAGGGCGCGACCGAGGTCGAGGAGTTCGAGAACGGCAAGTTCGAGATGCTCCAGCAGGCGTTCGGGGTCGCGAAGAAGCTCGGCTACAAGGTGAGCGGCGGCGCCGCGGTGGTGCGCGTGTGGGAAGGCGGCCGCGTCGTGGAGGCGCGCTACTTCCTCGGCGACTACGACCCGATGGACGAGACCGAGACGGGCGGCCTCGGGTGGGTCGACGACAAGCAGAAGACCCTCGCCATCGAGGACGTGCCGGCCATCGCCTTCTCGGAGGGCATGCGCATGGCCGCCGCCATCTACGCCAAGCGTGAGGTCGAGAAGAAGGAGGACGAGGATGTCTGAGATCACCCCCCACGACGCCCGCGTCACCCTGCGCGCCGGCGGCGTCGCTCCGCTCGCGACCAAGTTCCCGGACGACGAGCGCGCGAGCCCGCTCGGCGCCCACGCCTACGTGCACCCGGCCCTCGCGGGCCGCGTCGTGGTGCGCCTCTCGCCCGCCGCGGTGGCCGCGGGCACCGACGCCGAGATGGACGCGCTCGGGTTCACGAAGGACGCCGCCGTCGAGGACCTCGGCCTCGTCCGCTACCGCACGCTGGGCTTCCCCTCGTGGGCGCTCGTGCACGACCCGAAGAAGGCGCGCTTCGCGCTCGAGGTCACCCAGGACTTCCGCAAGGCCAAGAAGCGCGCGGCCAGCAAGCCGGGGCACGCCCGCGAGGCCTTCGAGGAGATCGGCAAGCGGCTGCAGCGCACGGTGCCGCACTTCTTGCCGTCGTTCTGGGAAGAGGCCGGCCGCGTGCTCGCCGACGAGGGCTCGGCGGCGATGGCCGCGCAGTGCTTCGAGAAGGCCCGCGAGGCCGAGCGCGCGCACAAGCTGAAGGTCGACGCCGACGACCGCGACGCGGTGTTCCTCGAGTTCGCGCTGCTCGGCGCGCTCTCGGCCAAGACCCTGTCCGCCTACGCGAAGGACCTCGAGCGCAGCGAGGGCGCCAAGGACGCCTACCGGCGCTTCCGCGGCATCACCATCAAGCGCGCGCTCGGCGGTCTGCCGCCGTGGTCGGGCATGGGCAAGGACCTGCGCGGGCTCGCGAAGGCGGCCAAGCTCGACGTCGACGCCGAGGACGACTCGCTGATGCGCGAGCTCGTGGGCACGCCCGCGATCGGGCGCGCGCCGCAGGAGCTCTGGACCACGTTCCGGCCCTCGCTGGTGCGCATCGGCAAGGCGGACGCCGCCGCGCGTCACCTGATCCGCGGGATCTTCCCGACGCCGAAGAACGACGACGACGACAAGCGCAAGAAGCTCGTCGAGGACTGGCTCGCGCTGCTCGACGAGATCGGCGCCTTCGCCGACCTGCCGGACGCCGGCCTCTCGGAGTGGCTCGGGAAGCTGATCCGCTGGGCCGGCGGCGCGCCGCGCGTGGTGGCGCTGCTCGGCGAGCTCGCCCCACGCCTGCGCGAGCCGGTCGCCGTCGTGGTCAAGCACGGCTGGTGGGAGCGGCTCGACCTCGACCTCGCCGAGGGCGCGCTGCGCCTCGGCATCCCCCTCGCCGATCCGGGCGACGACGACTTCGACCCGGACTCCATCAGCCTCGCGTGCGACCCGGTGAAGGTGGCCGCCGAGCCGCGCTATTCCAAGAAGCTCGTGCAGGTCGTGGCCCGCATGATGGGCGAGGCCGAGCACGAGCCGAAGATGCGCGGCAAGGAGGGCTTCGCGGCCGCGAGGCGCGCGTGGCTCGAGGAGCAGATCGCGGATCTCGAGAAGGGCGCGCTCGTGAAGGCCGAGGCGGCCCTCGACGAGCTCAAGGAGAAGACGCGCGCGGCCACCTTCGCGCCCTACCCCGACCTGCAAGCCAGGCTCGAGGCCACGCGGCTGACCCCGGCGCTCGGCCGGCTCCTCCGCGAAGGCATCTTCGACGAGCTCGGGTGGCCGGCCTACGAGGCCGCGACCGAGAAGCTCGGCGAGGACCTCGAGCTCGAGGGTGGCTTCCCCTGGCTCGTCGTGCGCAACGATCGCCACGCCACCGTGCTCGGCCCGGAGGGCGTGGTGCTCGAGCACGACTTCGTCTCCAACGCGAAGACGGAGTCGATCGAGAAGACGCTCTACGTCGACGGGCAGCTGTTCGTCGAGGTGCGCGACAAGAAGAGCTACGACGACCGCGGCTACTGGAGCTCGGCCCCGAAGACGCGCTTCGAGGCCAAGGGCACCGGCTGGAGCGACACGGGCATGGCGACCACCCTGCCCGACGGCTCGGTCACGCTCGGCAAGCGCGCGTTCCGCGCCGGCGACACGGAGCTCGGCTGGTACGAGCGCCACGCCTTCGACGGCACCACGCTGTTCACGCTCGGCTACCAGGGCGGCGAGTGGGGGTGGCGCGAGTACGACCCGGTCAAGGACAAGACCGGCCGGAGCTCGCGGCCCAAGTTCTTCGAGGAGTTCGTCGAAGCCGGCAAGAAGCTGAACATCCACCAGCTCGAGCTGCACCCCGTCGCGGTGAAGTCCTCGCCGCTCGGCTGCAAGGACGGCTTCGCCGGCTTCCGCGTGCGCTTCGCCGAGGGCGACGACGGCCTCATCGAGGCCGAGCGCATCGACGGCGTGAAGCTCGCGGCCAAGGGCGTGAGCATCGAGGGCCTGCTCAGCATCCCCGCGCGCGACACGCCGCTGCCGATCGAGGACACGAGCGGCGACCTCGGCGAGGCCGCCTACCTGCGCACGCACGAGGGCGAGCTGCTCGCCGACCTCAGCGAGCACGACTGGGCCTCGCGCGGGTTCGGCACCAAGCTGCCCCCCGCGCCTCTTCTGGCACTACCTGACGCCGCGTGACCCGAAGGGCAGCGCCCTCCTGCGCAAGCTCGACGACGCCGCGGTCGAGCGCCTGCTCGCCGCGGCGCGCGAGGACGTCGCGGCGAGCGACGACGACGACCGGCCGCTGCCCCAGGCCGAGGCCGCCGCCAAGGCGCTCGGCATCACGAACGCCCGCCTGCAGCGCGGCGTCGCGGGCATCGCGGCCAAGGCGGCGGAGCCGGAGGCAGAGCTGCGCGAGGTCATCGAGGGCCGCGGCAAGGACGCCGTCGACAGCGGCGCCGACGAGGCGGGCACCAACGGCGGCCTGGTGATCAAGGCCGACGCCGCGATGAAGAAGGGCAAGGCCCTCGTCGAGGACTTCGAGGTGAACCTCCCCGAGTGGCTGAACGGCGGGCGCGGCAAGGCCATGCGCGCGGTCGTGCCGTTCGCGGAGGCGAGCGAGCGCACCGAGGCACGGGAGATCCTCACCGCCCTCGCGCAGACCTCGTTCGCCGAGGACCTCGCGCACGTGCGCACCCTGCGCATCTCCGAGCAGGAGGACCAGGACGACGACACCGAGTACAACGCGCTGCGCGTCGTCAAGGTCGAGGGCAGCACGTTCGCGATCCACGCCAGCGACGACTGGGCGATCGAGCGCACCGAGGACGGCAAGTTCCGCGCGCCGCCCGGGTTCGACGTGAAGGACGAGAAGCGGCCCAAGGGGATCGGCAAGGCCTTCGTCGAGGCGTACCTCGCGCTCGGCACCGAGCCGACGCCGTTCGACCCGGCCCACGCCGAGGCGATCGCCACGCGCACGGGGCTCAGCAAGGCGGAGGCCGGCCTCCTCTTGCTCGGCGCACCCGTGAACGGCTACCAGCGCGACTTCCGCGGCAAGGAGCGGCGCGAGGCGCTGGGCCTCAAGCTCGCCGAGGCCGAGGCCGCCCGCGGGACCTTCAAGGACCTGAAGGACGGCCTGCTTGACGAGGTCTTCGAGCGCGCCGCGGCCGACGAGAAGGCGCTCTCGGGCGCCGCGTGGGCCGAGCGCCTCGGTGAGGCGTGGCACGCGGTGGTCGGCGAGAAGGTGCAGCTCCCCGAGGGCCTCGTGCTCGAGGCGCAGAAGGACCTGGTCGTCGAGGGCAGCCTCGGCCGGCTCCTCACCGCCGTGGCCTCGCCCAAGGCGGCGGCGCCGCTGTTCGAGCTCGGCAAGTGGACCACCCTCGCGCAGGCCAACTCGTGGATCAGCGACCCTGGCGAGGAGGGCTTCGACCCGCAGCTCGCGCGCGACCTCGTGTTGATCATGGCGTGGGTCTCGTTCTCGACGCCGGTCGGCGAGGCCATCCGCGCGGGCATCCCCGCGCTCTACGAGAAGCTGCGCGCCACGGTCTCGGACCCGAAGCTCGTGTGGGGGCTCGGCAACAAGTACTCGGACAAGAAGGACCAGAAGGACCTCAAGATCCTGCTCGACCTCGTGAAGGGCAAGCAGGTCATCCACGAGAAGGACGACGACGACGTCTGCGACGACGGCCGCGACACCGGCGTCATCCTGCTCGGCAAGTACGGCGAGAGCCTGCGCGGCGCGTTCCGCCCGGGCCTCGTGCAGCGCTGGGACGACCCGGTCCTCGTGGGCCTGCACAAGGGGCTCCACGACGGGGACGACGACGACGACGACGGGAGCCAGCCCATCGGCGTCGCGAGCCTGATCCTCGGCAAGGACCTCGCCGCCCTCGCGGCGCGCATCGCCGACTCGCCGGTCGCCGCGGGGAGCTACGAGGCCAACCCGCTGCTCTCGACGAAGAAGACGGTCACCGCGGTCGAGAAAGCGAACGGGATCTCGACCGAGGCGGCCACGCTCTACCTGCAGCTCCTCGCGCTCGCCGAGCCGACGCAGAAGGCGGTGCAGAAGTGGAACGGGTGGACGCCGAAGCAGTACGCGGCCGCCGTCGCCGAGCTCGTGAAGAAGAAGCTCGTCGTCGAGGGCAAGCGCGAGCGCGCCCAGCGCGAGGTGTTCCTGCCGGGTGGGTTCGGCAAGGGCGAGGGCAAGAACCTCCCGATGGAGGAGTGGAAGAAGCAGTTCTACCCGGGGTTCCTCCCGCGCAACCTGCCGACCGAGCCCTTGCATGCCCTCTTCGCGCGCGCGTGGAAGAAGGTCGAGGCCGGCGAGGGCCCGCGCTTCGAGAAGGTGCGCTGACGAGGGATCGCCGTATACCGACGGATAACGAAGACTGCGGTCGCGCCATTGCCGACCGCAGTCCTCGTCCGCATCGTGGGCCCAACGAGGAGGGTGCCCATGTTCGTTCGTTCCACGTCCGTCGCGCTGTTGATGCTCCTGGGGTGTTCGGGGACCGAGGGTCCCGCCGAGGTGCCCTCGGATGCTGGGTCGACCGACGTGGCCGACACCGGCGTGGTCGAGAGCGGCCCGACGGACGGCGCCGTCGCGGACGCCCCCCCGCTCCCCCTCAACACGCCCGGGAAGTACGTCCACAAGCTCACCCTCGAGGGCTCGCCGCGCGAGTTCATCGTCTACGTCCCCGAGAAGGCCCGGGGCAAGGCGGTCCCGGTGGTCTTCATGCTCCACGGCACGAGCGGCGACGGCGAGAAGTTCTTCCAGATCTCGCACTGGAAGGAGAGAGTCCGACGCGGAGGGGATCATCAGCGTCTACCCGAGCGCGCTCACCTACTGCCTGCACGAGGACGAGAACGGCGACGGCGACTTCACCGACCCCGGCGAGCGTCACGTGACGACCAAGTGGGCGTCCGGCCAGCTCGGCGACCCGGCGGTCATGCCGCTCTGCAGCGCGAGCGAGCTCGCGGCGCTCACGCCCGAGAACCGCGCGCTCGCCGACCACCCGCTCCGCGACGACATGGCGTTCTTCGCCACGATGCTCGAGTTCCTCGGGAAGAACTACGGCGTCGACGCCAAGCGCATCTACGCCACGGGCTTCTCGAACGGCGCCCAGATGACCTCGCGCCTGGGCGTCGAGATGTCCGACCGGTTCGCCGCGATCGCCGCCCACGCCGGGCCCCTGGCCTTCACGCCGAAGCCCGCCTCGCGCCCGCTCACCATGGTGTTCTCGGTGGGCAACATCGACGACCGGTTCACGCCGAGCGGCACCCCGATCCCGATCGCGGAGACCACGGCCACGATCCCCGCCTTCAAGCGCATCACCGGCGACTACCTGACGGCCGGGCAGCTCGTCGACAGCTACGTCTACGACGAGCCGCGGGCGGGCCTCGCGCGCTGGAGCTACACCAAGAGCGCCGTCGGCGCGAAGAACAAGTTCCTCACGGTGCTGATCGACAAGTGCACCCACCAGTACCCGAACGGCGACAACCACCCGCTGGTGATGGCGGACGCGCTCTGGGACCTGTTCAAGACCGAGAGCCTGCCCTGAGCGTCACTCCCCCGGTGCCTCGACCGGCGCCGGCTCCGCCTTCGCCTTGCGCGTGAACACCCAGCGAAAGAAGCGCCCGACGTCGTCGAACAGCGAGTAGGCGACCGGGGTGGCGAGCAGGGTGAGCAGCAGCGAGAGCACCTGCCCGCCGACGACCACGCCGGCCGTCGCGCGGTTGGTGCCCGCGCCGCGCCGCTGGCGATGAGCGGGATCATGCCGGCGACGAAGGCGAAGGTGGTCATCAGGATCGGCCGCAGGCGGTCCTTGTTGGCCTGCAGGATGGCCGGGTACAGCGCCATGCCCTGCTCGCGGAGCTGGTTCGTGTGGTCGATCTGCAGGATCGAGTTCTTCTTCACCACGCCGAACAGCACGAGGAGGCCGAGCGCCGAGAAGATGTTCAGCGACTGGTTGAAGATGATGAGCGACAGCAGCGCGAACGGCACCGTGAGCGGCAGCGCGAGCAGGATGGTGATCGGGTGCAGCCACGACTCGAACTGCGCCGCGAGGATCAGGTACATGAAGACGAGCGAGAGCCCGAACGCGATGAGGAAGTTCTGGCCGGCGCGCGCGAGTTCCTTCGAGCGACCGCTGGGCGCGCCCGGATCTTCCGCCGGGCGCTTCTTATCCTGACCGCCTGGATGGCGTCCTGGCATGGCCGACCTGCCGAGGCGCTGGGCGCCACGTTGGCCGTCAGCGTGACCTGGCGACGGCGGTTGAGCCGGTTGATCTGCGCGGGGCCGGTGTTCTCGCTCGTGCTGACCACGTCGAGCAGCGGCACCGAGCCGAGCCGCAACGAGGGCACGGTCATGGTGCCGAGGCCGGCGAGGTCGGCGCGGTACATGGCCTCGGCGCGCAGGCGCACCTCGTACTGCTCGCCGTGCTCTTCGTAGGTCCGACACCTGCACGCCGCCGACCAGGAGCCGGAGCGCCGAGGCCACGTCCGCCACGCTGACGCCGAGCTCCGCGGCGCGCGGCCGGTCGATCGCGACGGTGATCTCGGGCTTGCCGAGCACCAGCGACGAGTCGACGTCGACGGCGCCCGGGATCTTCTTGAGCGCCTCGAGCGCCTTGGTGGCCGACACGGTCAAGCGGTCGAGGTCGGGCCCGGCGATGACGTACTGCACCGCGGCCTGCGAGTTGCCGCCACCACCGATCGTGGCGACCTGGGAGACGTTGCGCGCGGGCTCCGGGACCGCTTGGGAGATCTCCTGGCGCGCCTTGGCCATGATGCTGCGACTGGTCGCGCTTCGGGCCTCGGTCGGCCAGGCGCACGAAGACGCTGGCCTGGTTCGGGTCTGCCGGCCTGTCGGCGCCGATGGTGGCGAGCGTGTATTCGACGCCCGGCAGCTGGCGCACTTCACGCGGCGATGCGCTCGCTGATGAGCTGCGTGGCGTCGAGGCTCGTGCCTTCCGGGGCCCGGAGGTTGACCTCGAACTGGGACTGGTCGTTGCGGGGAGGAAGCCTTGGGCACCCCCGAGCGTGAAGAGCGAGGAGCGCGCGCAGCGAGGCCAGCACCACGACCCACCGCTGCCGCATCACGACCCGGGGATGGCCATGCAGACGCGCTCGATGGGCGCGGTAGAAGGCGTCGACGGCGTGGCACCTTGAGCTCTTCGGCGTCTGCTGTCCTGGCCGGGGGTCTTCGCGCGAGCAGCGCGCCGACAGCATCGGCGTCAGGGTGAAGCTGACCACCAGCGACACGATGATGGCGAACGCCATGGTCAGGCCGAAGCTCTTCATGAAGCGGCCGACGATGCCGCCCATGAAGGCCACCGGCACGAACATGGCGATCAGCGACAGCGTCGTCGCCAGCACGGCGAGACCGATCTCCTTGGTGCCGTGGTCGGCCGCCTTGGCCGGCGTCAGGTTCTTCTCCTCGATCAAGCGGTAGATGTTCTCGAGCACGACGATGGCGTCGTCGATCACGATACCGACGGCGAGGGCCAGGGCGAGCAGCGTGATCGAGTTCAGCGTGAAGCCGTACACCCAGATGAGGCCGAAGGTGCCGATGATCGAGGTCGGGATCGCCATCGCCGCGATGATGGTCCTGCGCACGCTCCCGAGGAACAGCAGCACGACGAGCGCGGCCAGGATGGAGCCGAGGATGAGGTGCTCCTCGACGTTGGCGATGGCCGCCTCGATGAAGGTGGAGAGGTCGCGGACCACGCGGGCGTGATAGCCGGGCGGCAGGTGCTTCGGATCTCGCCGAGGCGCTCGCCGGATGCGTCGGCCACGGCGACCATGTTCTTGCCCGACTGCTTCCGGACGTGAGCAGGACCGTCGCGACGCCGTCCTGCCTGGCGATGGTCGTCGGGCTCGGCTTCGCCGTCCTCGACCCGCGCGACGTCGGACACGCGGACCGGCGTGTTGCCCACCTGCTTGAGCACGATGGCGGCGAGCTCGGTGACGCTCTCGACGCGGCCCTGGATGCGCAGGGTGAGCGTCTTCGGCCCTGTCTCGATGGAACCGCCAGGGATCTGCACGTTCTGGGTGACGAGCGCGCGCTGCACGTCGGCGGCGGTGAGGCCGGCGCCGCGGAGCGATCGGGTCGAGCCAGATGTTCACCTGGCGCTTGCGGCCGCCGACCAGCAGCACCTGGCCGACGCCGGTCGTGCCCTCGAGGCGCCTGCGCACGAAGCGGTCGGCGACCTCGGAGACCTCGCGCACCGGCTTGGGCGCGGCGAGCGTGATGGTGACGACGGGCGTGGCGTCCGGGTCGATGCGGGTGACGGTGGGGAGCTCGATGTCCTTGGGCAGGCGAGGCACCACGCCGCTGATCTTGTCGCGCACTTCCTGGGCCGCGACGTCCGGGTCTTTCTCGAGGACGAAGGTGACGAACACCTGCGAGACGCCCTCGGACGACGAGGAGCGCAGCTCGTCGATGCCGCTGATGGTGTTGACGGCCTCCTCGATCTTGTCGGTGATCTGGGTCTCGACCTCGGTCGGCGCCGCGCCGGGCAACCGCGTGGTGATCGTGACGACGGGGAAGTCGACCTTGGGGAACCGGTCGACGCCGAGGCGGCCGTAGGCCACCGCGCCGACGACGCAGAGCGCGAGGATGAGCACGGTCGCGAAGACCGGCCGCTTGATGCAGATCGCTGCCAGCCAGTGCACGGCTACTTCACCTTCGCGCCGTCGCGCACGTCGGGGGTCACGGGCGCGACGACCTTGTCGCCCTTCTTGGCGCCCTCGTCGACGGCGAAGACCCCGTCGCGCTCGGCGCCGAGGCGCAGGAGGCGCTCCTCGATGCGGCCCTCGACCACGAAGAAGGCGCGCCGCAGGTTGCCGTCGACCACGATGGCGTTGGTGGGGACGACGGGCGCCTCGACGTCGCCGAGCGCGAGGCGTGCCGTCGCGAACATGCCCGGGCGGAGCCGCTTGTCGGCGTTGGGCGCCACGGCCTCGACCATCAGCGATCGCGAGCCGACCTGGAGCGACGGGCCGATGTAGCGGATCGAGCCCTTGAACACCTCCTTGGGGAAGGTGGCGACGGTGAACTCTACGGCGAGCCCCACCTTCACCAGGGAGACCGAGGCCTCGGGCACGATGATCTCCAGGCGCAGCGGGTCGATCGCGACCACGCGGGCGACCTTGGAGCTCGGCTGCACGTATTCGCCCGCGGTGACGTAGCGCTCGGCGATCATGCCGGCGAACGGGGCGCGCACGCTCGCGTCCATGAGGCCCTTGCTCGCCGTCGCCACGCGCGCCTCGGCGGTCTTGGCCGCCCACAGCGCGGTGGTGCAGGCGCCGTGCTGCTTGTCGTACTCGAGGCCGCTCAGGGCCCCGGCCTGGTAGAGCTTCTCGACGCGGGCGCACTCGGTCTGGGCGACCTCGAGCTGCGCCTTGGCCTGGCCGAGCGCCGCGCTCGCCTCGGCGGCGCCGAGCGCCGCGTTGCGCGCGTCGAGGCGGGCGAGCACGAACCCCTTGTCGACCATGGAGCCGCGCTCCACGAACGTGTCGAGCACCGCGCCGTTCGCGTTGGCCGCGACGTCGGAGGATTCGTTCGGCGTGAGCGAGCCGGTGAGCACGAGGAAGCGCGGCATCGCGCGGTCGACGACGGTGGTCGTGGTGACGGACACCGCGGGCAATGCGGGCGGCGGCGCCTCGTCGACCACCTTGGGACGGCAGCCGGCCGCGAGGAGGAAGAGGAGAACCGGGACGAAGCTGCGGGTGGAGGGGAGAAGCGGGCGCATGCGCGGTCGGGCCTGGGATGCCAAAGCCCGGCAGGGGTAGCATCGGAGGCGTGGAGCGGATCGACGGTCGTCCCAGTTTTCTTCGGTTCGCCACGGTGGGGCCGACCGAAGTGGTCAGCCGCGCCCGCCTGGACACTCGCCAGGTGCTGCCGTTCTACGACGAAGAGGGCGTCCGCCATGTAGGTGTCCTGCGGCGGGCGCGGACCTCTCGCCACGTCCGCGGCGACGACGTCGAGGGCCTCGAGCCGATCGGCATCGACTTCTCGGGCGTGGACGAGACGGGCGACATCCTCGAATACGGCCGCGCGATCTTCACCCGGCACGCCGCCGTCACCTTGGATCCCGAGGCGCTCGTGCTGCCGGCGCCGAGCGTCGCGCGATCGATCGGCTACCTCACGGAGCTCGCGCTGCCCCTCGCGGTGCCCATCCACCCGCCGCCGAGTCCCAGCCTCACGGTCGAGTGGGACGGCGCGACCCACCACGTCGACTTCGCGCCGCTGAGCGAGCTGCGTGCGCGGCTCGAGACCGTGGCGCACGACGAGATCCTCACGATTCTCCTCGGGCTCGTGGAGCCCGTCGCACCCTCCGACTTCGGCGAAGAGCGCCCGGCGGCGCGCGCCTTCCTCGCCGAGCACGCGAGCCTGGTCTGGGACGCCGACCGGCTCGTGGGCGCGGCGCACGAAGGCGACGACACGCCCGCGGGCACGCCGATCGAGGGCCGCGCGCTCGGGTTCTTGCGGGCGGTGGAGCACGAGGACATCGAGGTCGTCACGCCTTCGACCGGCGAGAGCGTCGCGGTGCTGCCCTGGGTGACCGTCGACGGCGAGCCCTGGTTCGTCCTGTGGCGTGAGCTGCGACCGGCGGCGGCCGAGCGCGCGCGGCTCCTGCCGATCCACGACCTGCCGATCGGTGCGTGGTTCGTCAACGCGACAGCGCGCTTCGTCCCGCGCGAGCTCGCGCGGGCGTGCGCCGGAGAAGAGGGGCGCACCCGCGCCGCGACCCACGTGCTCGGTGCCGTCTCGTCGCGCGTGTCGGTCCTGTCCTGCCGCTTCCTCGGGCGCGCGGAGTCCGCCCCGCGTGCAGCAGCGAGGTCCGCACCCGCCTCGCCTGCGCGCTCGATCCCGCCGGGCTCCGCCTGCCCGACGGCGCGATCCTGGTGCGTGGGGAGGAGCTCCGGCGCGCGATCGCCGCGGGGGTCGTCCGCGATCCCGTGGTGGTCGCCGGCCTCGTCGATCTCGGCCTCGATCCGTTCGCCGAGGTCCGCGCGGGCGCCCCAGCGACCCGCCGCGCGTTCGTCGACGCGATGACCCGCGGCTCCACCGTGCTGCGTCGCCTGCGCACGTACTCGTCGATCGAGGCCGAGCAGCTCGAGGCCCCCACCTACGCGCGGCTGATGACCCACCTGCAGGCGCGCCACGGCGTGCGCATCGTCTACCCCGAGCGCCCCGAGGATCGCGGCTTCTTCAAGGCGGCCTTCCGCGTGTTCATGGCCGACGACCGCGGCGGTGATCGAGCGTTGCAGGGCCTGCACTGGTCGCACGACGCGTTCCACTTCGCGCTCGGCAACTACACCCCCGCCGTGTCCCTCGAGGCGTTCGTCGCGGCCTACGTCGCCGACGAGGACCCGGAACCGGCGCCGCCCGAGGGCCCGGCCTTCGAGGCGTTCGCGCGCGCGCTCGAGGCCGCCGAGGACGAGGCCACGTTCTTCTCGTTCTACACGCTGTTCGACGAGCACCCTCCCCTCGCCCGCCACGTCCCGAAGCTCACGTTCCACGCCGCGCTGCGGGCGCTCGGCGTCGACGACCGCGAGGCCGCGCGGGCCGTGTTCGACGCGCTGTGCCGCGCCGAGCTCCCCGCCCGCGTGCGCGAGCACCCGGTGTATGCAGCGCGTGCAGACGTGCGCGATCTGTGCACGTACATGCTCGGGTTCCACGAGTATCACCTCGGGGACATCCGCCGCGCGTGGAGGGCGGCGGGCAAGGACCTCTACCGCGCGATCTTCGTGCGGCTCGGGCTCTACGAGACCGACGTCGAGCGCTACCTCGCGTCGGTCCGCGGGTTCTCGGCGCGCCTCGCAGACACGCCACCCGGGTTCCCCGCCCTCGCGGCCCACGCCGCGAACGTACGGCTCGAGATCGCCCTGCGCGGCTTCGACGTGGCGAAGGCGCTTCGCCTGTGTCGGACCCACACCAAGAGCCGGGCGGCGACGTGCCGCGAGTTCCTCGGCCACCTCGCCGTACTCGTCGACGTGCAGCGTCGCCTCGAGGCCGTCGAGGCGCGCATCCTCGACGCCGAGCTGTCCTCCCGCAACGAGCGCACGTTCGAGCAGATCGAGGGCCTCGCCGCCGAGGTCGCCGCGGTCCATCGAGCGCTGTGGGACTCTGCCGCGAAGGTGCTGCCCGCCGAGGTGGTCCTGGAGGAGCGCGCGCGAACGCTGCCCCGGTGAACTCGAGCTACCGCTTGGAAGGCGGCTCCCGCATCGTGTCACGCAGCGTGCGCACCTGCCCGATGAGGCGCTCGAGCGCGGCCCGCGACACCTCGTTGACCTCGCGCGCGAAGCGCTGCTCCGCGTCGAGGATCTTGGGTTCCAGCGTCCACCACCGTTCCCTCGCCTCCATGCCGGCCAGGTGGAGCTCGAGCCGAATCTCGTCCCGCAGGCGCTGGAGTTCGGAGAGGCCGTCGTGCAAGGTCTCCTTGAGGCGGTGGGTGTCCGTCATCATGGGGAACCCCTCAGCACCTCGCATGCCAGTTCAGTGGTGCACGAAGAATCGCTCGTCAGGAGGCGCCGTCCGCGATTCTTGCGCGCCGACGCGCAGAACCCTCTCCGCCGCCGTGCGTCACTCCATCGCCCAGACAATGGGCTCGCGCATGCGCGCCTCGAAGTCCGGCGGCCAGGTGTGGCCGATCTTGCCGAGCGAGACCCAGCGCGCCTCGAGGCCGGCGGCCTTCGCCGCGGCGACGGTGGCGACCATGCTGCCGCGGGCGCCATCCCACTCGCCGGCCGCCATCACGAGGCGTCGGATGCCGAGCTCCCGGAGCAGCTTCAGGTCGAGGCCGACCGCGGCCGCGACGAGCACGAGCCCGCGGAAACGGCCCGGCAGCGCGCGGGTCTGCAAGACGTCCTTCGCCGCGAACGCACCACGCGACCACCCGACGAGCACGCCGGGGCGCGGCGCCACGAACGCGGGCACGGCCGACTCGGTCAAATCGATGGCGTGGGAGAGGAACGCCGCCTTCTCCTTCGGCGGGCCGTACCAGTCCGGCTCGCCCGCGCAGGTCGAGTTGCCCGAAGGGCAGACCAGGAACGCGCCGTCCCGCCCCGCCGATCCGAAGGCATCGCAGACCCAGCCCGGCTGCATGCAGGTCGCGTGCAGGAACACGACGAGGGGCGCGGGGGCCGTCGGCTCGAGGCTCGAGGGGACTGGTGGATAGACCTCGACCGGGCGGCCCAGATCGTCGTCGAGGGTGAACGGCTCCGTCGGTCGCACGGGAACGGGTTCTTCCGGAGGTGGTGGGGGCGTGCTCGGGAGGGCCGGCGCGGCGACGGGCGCGACCGGCGCGACCGGTGGTGACAGCGATGGAGTGGCAGACCGTGCGCAACCGACGAACAGGAAGAGGGCGAGCCGAGCACGCATGACCTCTGTCGTCGCGGTCGGCGATCGAACTGTGACGCGCCCTGCCCGGAATCACTAGGCTCCCTCCATGTTCTCGCGGCCGCTGCTCGTCCTGCCCGCCGGTGAAGACGGCCGCACGGCGCTCGCGCTGGCCGAGGCGCTGGCTCCGGAGGCGGCCGCCATCCACGTCCGCATCGCGCTGCCGCCCGTCGCTGCGCCCGTGTGGACCGAGCCCGATCTGGTCGCCGTCGAGCAGGCCCTCGCCGAGGCGGAGGCCCACCTCGCCTCCCTGCTCCGTCGAGGCCCCCCGGAGGTCGTCGGGACGATCGAGGTCGCGCCCCTGCGCGCGGTGATCGACACGGCCCTCGCGGCCCTCGAACCCGACGTGGTCGTCGTCGCGGGCCTCGCCGACGCCGACGCGCGCGCGCTCTGCCGCGACACCGGCGTGGCCGTGGCGTGCGGGGCGGTCGGCGCGGGTCCGCTCCGCACGCTGGTCCACCCCTTCGACGGTCGCGCCGAGGGGCTCGCGTCGTTCGCGGCGTTCCTGCGCGACCGATGCGACGCGCGCCACGTCGCGACGGCGCTCGCGGTCGGAGCCCTCGACGACCGCCTGTCGACCGGCTCGGCGGAGCTCGCCTTCGCGGTGGGCATCCGCGCGACCACCACGGTCGTCGCGCTCGACAAGGGACTCCTCGGCGCCGCGCTGGGCGTCGACGATCCCCTCCCCGCGCTCGACGGCGATCTGATCGTGCACTCGGAGGAGGCGTTCGCCGGTCTGTCCGGCGAGGTGCTCTCTCGCCTGTCGCACGCGGCGGCCCGCGCCGGGCGCGCGCAGCTGTTCCTCCCACCGGGCGGCGCCGTCGGTGAGCCCACCCTCGACGCCTTCGACGTCCTCGCCGAGGTCGAGCCCCGCGTGCTGCGCGTCGAGCCGATACGGTCGATCGTCGTCGACGGGCCCCTGTCGCTTCTCGTGGCGGGCGCGCCGATCACGGCCGCGTGCAAGGGCGGACTCGTCCCGCTGCCTCCGCACCTCGAGGGCGCGATCGCGGTCGGGCGCCCGCGCGCGAACACCGACCCGCTCGCGAGCGTCAGCACGGTGTTCGTGGTGGCCCGCCTGGTCACCGCGAAGGTCGCCCTGGTGGACGCGCGCCTCGCGGCCGTCGGCCCCGCGGCGGACGATCGCACGCTCGTGTTCGTGCGCCTCGATCCGAGCCACGGTCCGCCGCGAACGCTCCGCGCCCACCTCCACGCGGCGGGCCACGGGCGCGCGTTGCTCGTCGATCTGCGAGAGCTCCTCGACGAGGGCGAAGCGCGCGACGTGCCCGCCGAGGTCACCGCCGTGCGCCTCTGTCGCGCGGCGGCGCGGCTGCGTTCAGTGGGGGTGCCCGTGGACGCGGTGGTGACCGACGAACCGGGCCACGCGAAGGGGCACGGCTTCGTGGTGCTCGGCGGAGAAGCGGCCGCGACCGCCCTCCCCGCGATCGCTGCACCCGCCCCGCCGAAGGCGCGATCGCTGCGCGCGCGGCTCGACTGCCGCACCGCCTCGACAGTCCTCCCCGGTCACCGCGTGCACGTGGAGCTCGACAACGGCGCGGCCCTGCGCGACGTGCTCGCCACGATCGCCGGCGCGCGTCGTCGCGTGCACGCGCAGTGGTACATCGTCGAGGACGACCCGGCTTCGCGCGAGGTCGAGGCGGCGCTCGTGCAGGCCGCGCAGCGTGGCCTCGAGGTGCGCGTGCTCGTGGACTCGCTCTACTCGCTGCACGGCTCCCTCGGCGCCCAGAACGGGCTGCTCGGTCGGCTCGCCGCGGCCGGCGTGGAGCTCGTGGCCTCGCGCCCGATCGACCACCTCCCCGGGCTCTCGGACCTCAAGCAGCGCGACCACCGCAAGGTGATGGTGATCGACGGCCAGCGCGCGCGCGTCAGCGGCCGCAACCTCGGCCAGGCGTACTACCGCTCGTTCGGGGAGGTCGCGCTCACCCCGGCTTCGGACGCGACCGTCGTGCCCTGGCTCGACGCCAGCATCACGGTCGAGGGCCCGGCGGCGGCGGTGCTGGACACGGCCTTTTGCGCGGCGTGGTGCGAGGCGGGCGGCGCCCCCTTCGAGCTCGCCGCGTCGACGGTGGCGGGAGCGACCGCGGTCCGGGTCGTCGAGCACCACGGACTCGAGGACGCGTACACGCTCGAGGCCTACCTCGCGCTCGTCGAATCGGCGGAGCGGGAGCTGCTCGTCGTCAACAGCTTCCCCCTCCAGCTCGAGGTCCAGCGCGCGCTGCTCGGCGCCGTCGCGCGTGGGGTGAAGCTCTCGGTGCTCGTCGGCCGGGCGCGGCCGGCGCACGGCGTCGCGGGCACGCCATTCAGCGGACGACGTGTCGCCGGGCTCGCGGACACGCTGGTGCGCGCGCGGCTCGCGGCGCTGGTCGAGGCCGGGGCCGACGTGCGCGAGCTCGCCATCGCGCCGCTCCCGGGCTGGGACCCGGCGCTCGAGGTGGTCTACCCGCACGTGCACGCCAAGCTGGTCCTCATGGATCGGCGCGTGCTCGCCCTCGGCAGCGCGAACCTCGACGTCACCGCCGGGTACTGGGAGAGCGAAGCGCTGGTGGTGATCGAGGACGACCCCGAGGTGGCCCGCGTGGCCGCGGAGCTGGAGCGGTGGTTCCTGCCCTCGCGGCCGATCGAGAAGAACGACCCCCGCTGGCTGGCGGGCGCGGCGTTCCGCGACTTCGTCGGCCGCATGTGGCCCACCGTGGTGGGTTAGGCCCCGCCGGCTGGCCGGACGGCGCGAGAGGGCGCGCCGGGAAGGACCGATTTTGCTTTTGCACGAATGTAAAACCCGGCCCGGCCCGAGCACCGCGGTGAGGCGGTCGATCTCGTCGAGGGTGTCCGCTGTCGCGGCGAGCGGTCACGACCTCGGCCTCGGGGTTTGCGTCTCGCCGTCCGCGAGCGCAGAGAGCGTGAGCCATGACCACCCTCCCGTGCCGCGACGTCGCGCTGCGAGCTACGGCGCGCACGAGTATCGGCGCGTCTCCACGGTGCCCTTCTTCTGGACCATCCCCCAGGCGCGCGTGGGGTGGATGCTGGAGAGGAGGATGTCGACTTCGTCGTTGGTGAAGCGCTCGACCGCCAGGCATCGACCGTCGAGGTTCGTGCGGGTCGCGCTCTCCGTTCCGTAGAGGGGCTTGGTCGCGCCCTCGACGGCGAGCCACGGCCGGTCCCCAGAGCTCGCGAACACGACGGGCTTGGGCTTCTTCATCCCCATCACGCTCCACTTGTGGAACCAGAACACACCCTCGCGCTGGCCGGGCTCGCAGCGCCCCGTGGAGGGCACCGCGACGAGCTGCTCGAGCGGTGGGTCGATCGCGGCGCCGGCGAGCGGCAGCAACGCTCCGTCGAACGCTGCGTAGGGAGCGCCGCCGAGGAGCCCGACCGTGACGCCGTAGTCCGTGAGAGCCCACCGCCGCTCGAGGCCTGCGTTCTCGACGAGCCGGACCCCGTTCAGGCCCACCCCGACGATGCCGAGCGCGCCGCCCTTCGCGCGGTAGGCGAGCCGGAAGTCCACGTCGGGCGCCTTGGTCGCCTCGCTCTTGCCGTCGCCGTGCACCGTGTAGAGCTGGCCGCCCTGTGGCTGGAACACGAGGTCGTCACCGACCAGCGCGAACGCGGCACGGACGTTGAGGCGGCCGATGCGGAACGGCGGAATCGCCTTCAGCGTCGCGCGTCGGACCTTGCCGTCCTTGGCGAGCCACCAGGCGAACTCGGCGTCGACCGGGTTGTAAGGATCGTCGGTGCCCTTCGCCTTCGCCACGAAGTGGAGGCGCGCGACCCACGCGCCCGTGCGGGCGATGCCGCGTCGGGTGCGCGTGGTGATCTCGGGCGCGGTGGTGGTGCCGGGGAGCAGGACGATCGTGTCGACCTTGCCCGAGGCGTGGCCGACGCGGAGGACGTCGGTCCCATTCTCCTCGTCCTGCTGCGCCCAGTCGACGTCCGGGGAGAGATCCGCCTCGTCGACGTCGGGCCAGCCCTTGGCGAGCGGTCCGCTGGGCTTGCAGCGCGCGAGCGGTGGGTTCTTCGGCAGCACGGGCGTGGGCGCGGGCACGGCCGGTCCGTCGTCCGCGGGCGGAGCGGCTGTCGTCGCCGCGGCCGCAGGGGCAGGTTGCGCGAGCGGGACGAGCGTCACGGCTGGCGCGCCCGTCGGCAGGTCCCAGCCGAGGCGGCGGGCCTCACCCACCATGCAGCCCGCGGCGCCACAGTCGACGGCGCTGTTCTCGCTGCGCTCGATCGTCGGCACCTTCCACCAGTGCTCGCCACCGTCGCGCGTCTCGTAGCCCTGGGACGCGAAGCCGCGCGACCCCACGAGCTCGACGTTTCCCAGGGCCTCGGGGGCGACGAGCACCGGGAGCGGCGCACCCTCCGGACCCAGCCGATGCAGGGTGCGCGTGTGGGAGCGGAACACGCGGGGGTTCCGCGCGGCGTCGACCGTCAGCGTGAAGTACCCGTCTCGGCCGGGACCGGCGAGCTTGGTCCCCACGAGCTTCCTGCTGGCGAGCGAGCCCGAGTGCACGCGCCATCCGTCTTCTCGCAGCGCGAGGACGTGGAGCGACGTGCCGTCGTCGACCGCGGCGAGGGGGAGGAATGCCTCGTCCGTCGCCACGCGCTCGAAGGCGCCCTTCGGGTCGCGACGCACGAAGAGCCCGCACAGCGTCTCCTTGCAGTCCCCCGCGAGCCACACCGCGCCGTCGGACGTCGCGAACACCCTGGGCGTCGCGCCGATGGTGTCGGGCACCGACAGCGGCTCGAAGTGGACGCCGCCGTCGTGGCTCTCGAGCACGCGCACCCCCGCCTCCCCGCTCAGCACCACGAGCGCGTGCACCCCGGAGAGCGCGAGCGACTGCGCGCTCTCGCCTTCGCTGCCCAGCGGCGCCCGCGCGAGGAGACCGCCCAGGCTGCCGACCAGGACCTCCACGCGGGCGACGCCGTCCTCCACGAGGTTCTGCGCGACGAACACGCGGTCTCCGCTCACTCTCTGCAGCTTCTCGACGGAGAAAGAGCTGTCCTTCTTCTTCGGCGTCGCCGTCTCGACGTCGGCCGCCAGCTCGCTGTCGAGGCGAGGGATCGTCGTCGTCGCCACGGGCGCGAGGTGGTCGCCGTCGAGCCGACCGATCCGCGTGGGCTCGCCGAAGTACGGGCCGGGGTTGCCCTCCAGGTAGACCTTGCCGTCGGAGTCGGTGCGCACGAGGCTTGCGCCGTCGCCCAGCGTGTCCACCCGGTGCCACGTGCCGCCGTCGTCGTCGGTGCGGAACAAGCGCTGGGGCCAGGTCACGAGCAGGCCGTGGCCCGTCGCGGTGAGCTCCAGCGAGTGGACGGTCGCGAGGGGATGCATGACGGCGTGCGCGGCCTCGGAGGGCGTCCACGTGAGCCCACCGTCGGTGGTCCGGACGGCCCGGCCGTCGGGATGCGTGAACTGCACGGCGGACTTGCCGATCGTCGGCACGCCAGCCTCGCTCGCGGGGCCGTTGCGCACCGCGGTGATGGGCCCGAGCGCGCCCTTCGCCACGTGGATGCGCCCGTCGGCCTCGACGAACAGGAACTGCCCGTCCGGTTTGCGGAGCGATCCCATGAGCTCGCCCTCGACCAGGGTGGGCGCGAGCTCCATCGTCTTGCTCCCCGGCCGCACGAGGGCGCGCCGTCCGCTTCCGCCGACGAGCAAGAGGCCCACGTCGGCGAAGCGTCGCGCGTCGATGACCCAGCCCGTGTTGCGGGGCCACGACCAGCGCGCGGGCGAGACGATCGCGACACCGACGCTCGGCTTGCTCGGGACGATCGGCCGCGGCCCGGCGCTCGGACCGCACCCGACGAGGACCGCCGCGCACAACCTCCACGGGTGAGGACGCATGGGTCTGGGATACACCAGGGAGCCGCGACCTCGATAGCTCGATGGGTCCGACCGGCGGCTGTCTCAGGCGCTCGTCCACAGATGCAGGCCCAGCATGCCGGGCTTCGCCTGCCTGGCGAGGCCTGCCAGCGCGCTGAGGAGCGAGGTGAGATCGCTCTTTGCCAGGTCCACGCCCTTCTTCTTGCTCAAGGCAGCGGCGGCCTTGTCGACCTTCGCGTCGTCGAGCGCCGCGAGCGCGGCGACGAGGTCGGCGGTGAGCGGCAACACGAACCAGGAGAAGTCGGCGGCCGCGATCTCCGGCTGGCCCGCCGGGACGCCGCTTCCTTTCAGCCCGAGCTGCTTCGTGAGGTAGCCCAGCTCGACGACGCCGAAGCCTTTGTACTGGATCCGCGGCGCCTTGGGCGGGACCTCACCCGTCGACGAGATCGCTGCGAGGTCGCTCGGCGAGGCGAGGAAGTAGTCGGTGAGGACACCCATCGGCGGCCAGCATAACCGCACGCGTCGCGTGCGGGTCAGAAGACGCCGGACAGTCCGAGTCCCATCCGTCCGCCCCCGACCACGGGTGTCACCTTCACGGATGACGGGCCCCAGGCGAGCGCCGCGGCGTCCAGCGCGATGGCGCCCAGGATGCCGACCACACCCCCGGCGACCGCCCCCGTCATCCCGCAGAGCCCACCCCCGTTGCACCCCGACCCTGCGATCAGGAACCCGAGCCCGCCCGTGACCAGAGGGATCCCGCCGCGTAGGCCCACGGCCCCGAGGCCGCGGCCCCAGTTGCCCTCGTAGAAGTGCACCACCGCCGGCCCGACCACGTAGCTCCCGACCCCGATCGCGACGAAGGTGTCGCTCGCGCCGTTGCGTCGGCTCTCGTGCAGCACGCCCGCCACACCGAACAGGCTCGCGGTCACCGCGTCGGCCACGAGGATCTTCCAGCCGTACCACCGTGCGGGCGACTCGGGTCGCCGCGAAGCCGGCTCCGGCGTGCTCACGTGCCCCTCGACGGGCGAGGCGTGGGAGCCGACTGGCAGCAGGAGAGACGCAAAGGAGACCACGGCAGACACTGCTGCGACGCGATGCAGCGATCGAGACGGTTGCCGGCGGCCGGGTCGCACGCGAAGCCCGAGCCGCGTCACACGGAGCGTCGGCATCAGGGAGTTGTCCCTCGCCCCCGGCCATCGTGCCGCTTAAATCCACTGTCCGAGGTCGGTCCTCGCGCTCTTGCCGCGCGGCCGAATCGCGAACAAACCCGTCTCCATGCGCAGCGCCCTCTGCTTCCTTCGCTCCCCCGCGCTCGTCGGCGGGGTGGCGGCCTGCGCCAGGAGCCCACGGCGGGTGGCCCCACGACCACCACCGCCCAGACCACCGCGGCTGCGTCGTCGACCTCGCCCTCGGGCTGCCGGTGCGAGTTCCAGCGCTACTACGACGACGTGAAGAGCCTTCCGTACTGCGACGGCCACGGGTTCTCGGGGACCAACAGCAAAGGTCAGGTTTGCACGCCGAAGCCGGTGCCCGGGCCGCTTCCGCCACCGGACCTGCCCTGCTGATCGTCGCCCCTCGCCCGCGGCGGGCAGAGGCCCCACGCGAAGGCGCACGAGGCCGAGCTCGCCAAGCCTCTCAGCTGGCGCCGTAGGTCGCGCCGACCGCCTCGACGCCGCCGTCGGTGCGCTGAGCCGCGCCGGTCGCCACGAGCCGTGCGATGGGCGCGCGGGCGAGCACGTCGGGAAGCACCGACGCATCGAGGGGGCCGACGTCCACCTCGCGCAGGCGACCCAGCGTCGGCGAGCCAGAAAGCGCGCTCGCGCCAGCGAGCCCGACACCGCTGCCGTGTGCGTCCAGACGGCGGAGGGCCGGCAGGCCGCCGCTCTCTGCGAGCGCCTGGGCGCCTGCGTCCTCGATCGTGGCCGAGAACGCGACGTCGAGGTGCGTGAGCGACGCGAAGGACCCGCGCGCGAGCGCCCGCGCCCCTTCGGGGCCGATCTCCGTGCTGCGCAGCAGGAGGGACACGAGCTCGGGCGCGAACGGCGCCTTCGCGATCGCCGCCACTCCCGAAGGGCCGATGCGGTTGCCCGAGAGATCGAGCGCGGAGAGCGCCGGGAGCGGCGTCTCGGCGATTGCCGCTGCCACCTCCGGCCCGCTGCCCGTGTAGAAGAAGCGGAGCGTGCGCAACGTGGCGGCCCAGGCGCCGGCGAGGCGTCGCGCGGCAGGCCCGGCGAGCGCGCGGAAGTGCACGTCCAGCGAGGCGATCGGCGCCGCCAGCGCCGCGATCGCGGCCGCCACGTCCTCTTCGCCCATGAACCACTCGAGGCCCAGCGCCGCGAGCTTCGGTCGCGGTCGCCTGGCGAAGGCACGCACGCCCGCGAGCTGCAGGTCCCCGATGCGCAGGCTCTCCAGCGCCGGGAGCTCCGCGCCTGCCAGCGCCGCGGTCGTGTCGGAGCCACGCTGGTTGCCGAAGACGGAGAGATCGCGCAGCTTCGGCATCGGCGCCGCGAACAGCGCCTGGAGACCCTTGTCGTAGACCCCGTTCGCGCCGAGCCGCAGGACCTCGAGCCGCTCGAGCACACCGCTCTTCGCCAGCGCCTCGGCGCCGGCATTCGCGAACGGGACCTGCTCGAGCCACAGCTCGCGCAGGGCGCGCAGCGGGCCGAGGGCAGAGGCGATCCCGCGATCCGCCGAGTCCGCGCGAAGGCAACGGAGCGACGGCGCGCCCGCCGCGAACAGGCTCGTCGCGCCCTTGCCGAGCTTGCAAGCGACGAGATCGAGCGACTCGAGTCCCTCGAAGAGCGCGCTCTCGCCGAGGGCTGCGAGCGCCGGCGCCGCGAACCCGACCGCGCCTTGCAAGCACAGGTAGCGCAGCGACCCAGCGAACGCGGCGCTCGCGAGCGCGTGGAGCCCACCGTCGCGGGGCTGGTTCCACTGGAGGTCCAACGACTCCAGGTGGCCGAAGGACCCGGCGATCGCCGCGACGCCCTTGGCGCCGAGTTCGGTCTGCACCAACGCCAGCGAGCGCAGCCTGTCGCGGAACGTGCTCGCCGCGAGCGAGGCAGCGCCGTCGTCGCCGAGCGGCACGTTCTCCAGCGACAGATGCTCGAGCCCGCTTGCGTGACGGCTGGCTGCAATCGCTGCGATGCCGCGCCGTCCGACGCGCGCGTCCTCCACGTGCAGCTCGCGCAGACTGGCCAGTGCGGGGGTGGCCGCCAGCCGCTCGAGATCGGCGTCGGTGAAGGGGAGATCGAGCCCGGCCACGGTGCGATCGCGCGCGAGCTCGAGGCGCGTCACGCCACGCGCCACCACCGTCGGGTGATCCAGGAGTGCGATCCGCTCGGCCGGCGGAACCGGCGCGTGCCGCGCGCTGAGCATCCATCCGGAGCGACCCTCGCGGGTGTACGGCGCGAGCGCCAGCTCTACGACGCGCTCCATCGTCAGCGTCCCGCTCTTGTTCGGTTGCCGTTTCGCCACGCGGCGGTTATCGCCGCCGTGTCTCGCCGCGGTCAAGCGGCGACCGCTGGAGACACCGATGCCGTGCACGCCGAAGCCGGTGCCCGGGCCGCTTCCGCCACCGGACCTGTGCTGAGTGTCCATCGTCGGCCCTCGCCCGCAGCGGGGGTCGGGCGTGCGCTTCGCCTACGGCATCGCTACGGCGAGCCACTGCTGGATCGGCGTCGAGCCCGGGTACGTCCACGCACCACCACCAGGGGGCGGCGTCGCGTATCCGAACCAGGCGTGGCCGGTGATGCCGCTCGTGTTGTCGTAGAGGTAGAACATCGCGCGCTTGTCGAAGCTCGCGGGCGCGCCGCCGGTCCAGGTGAGGGAGCCCGACGAGCAGCCCGCGTAGTCGATCCCCACCGGGCTCGTGGAGTACGACCAGCTGCCCCCGGCGACGAGCAGGTGGTTCTCGGCGCCGATCGCGTTGGCGAGGAGACAGCTCTGCGAGACGTGCACCGTCGCGTCCTTCAGCACCGCGACCAGCAAGGTCTTCACGTCGCTGCGCCGCTCGAGGTCGACCGCCGTGCGCGCCGAGGATCGCGCGGTATATGCGTCGGGCAGCGTGGTCGGGTCGCCCCCGAGGAGCGCGTGGAACGCGTCGTGATCGGCCGTGCTCTGCACGCTCGCGAGGAACGTGTCCCAGCTCGGGAAGTCGGTCGGCGCGGCGACGGACACCGCGGCCTTCACCTTCGCCCCCTGCTCGAGCGCGCGCAGCGTGACGCAGGCACCGTGCGAGTAGCCCCAGAACAGGATGTTGGCGTCGTCGGTGTCCGGGCGCGCGCGCACCAGATCGAGCCAGCGAAGGGTGTCGGTGACCTCGCCGAGGCAGAGCTCGACTGGATCGCCCGAAGCGGTCAAGAGCTCGACCTCCGCGGGATAGGTGTAGTGGGGGGTCGTCGGCACCGGGAGCGCCGTCGCGCGCTCGAAACGGTAGGTGGTGAGCGCGGCGAGGTACCCCGCGCGCGCCCAGTTGACGCAGGCGTCGAGGGCGCCGCGATCGAGCTCGAACCCGCCGTGGTTGAGGACCACGGTCTTGAAGCCCGCGGCCGGCATCGCCGTCCCGGGCTTGCATACGATGCCGCCGACGAGGGAGGGCACGCCGGGCACGTTGTAGCGGCCGATCTCCATCGTGACGCCGCCGGTGGCGGGGACGAGGAACGACGGGGTGGCAGTCACGGTCGTGAAGGTCGAGGTCGCCGCCGCGACGCCCACGCCGTCGTTGTCGAACAGGAGCAGCGAGTCGCCGTCGGCGCACGCGCGGGCCGCGGCCTGGGTGCTCGCGTTGCCGGCGCAGGTCTGCGCGGGCGCGGTGTAGGTCAGGAGCGGAGCGGAGCTACCGAGCGGGCGAGCGACGATCTCCAGGCGCCCGAGGCTCGCGCGGAGGCCGCCGAAGAGGCGACCGTCGTTGGCCTGCGACGCCCACGCCGCTGCCGGCAGCATCGAGCTCGGCACCGTGACGCTGAAAGCGAAGAGGTTCGACCCGGTGGTGACCGGAGTCGCGGAGGTCACCGCGGTGAGCGGCACCCAGTGGATGAAGCCCCCGGAGAAGCTCAGGCTCCCGAGCTGCGACTCGCTCGGCGTGGCGCCCACCGCGGCTGCGCGCCGGTTGCGCAGCGCGAACTGTATCGTTTGATTGGGCGCATTGGTGTAACCGTTGATGGTCACCGTGTCGGTGCTCTGCTGTGCGGTGCCGCTGGTATTGGAGACGCAGCCCGCCACCGGCGCGAGCAGGGCGAGGGTCAGGGACAGGTCTCGTCGCGACATGATCCACCTCACAGGGCGCGAGACGTCCGCGCGGGCGGCATCCTCCACCTCCGACGATCGTGTCGTCAACGACATCGTCGATCTTGCGCTCGCGCAAGTCGCACGAACCCGGGTGGCGCGTGCGCAAGGCGCACACGGCGGGCTTCGAGCGACCGCTGGCGTGGCGGCGAGCGGGCAGATGTGGACCGTGGACATGTCCCTCCAGCAAAAGAGAGCCTACGCCTCGTTCCCGCCGACCAGGATACCGCTGGCGCCGAGTTGCGAGCTGGACGTTCTCGTACGGCGGGCCGTGATCCGAGAGACGCCGGCCCGCGACGACCAGGGCTAGCGTCGCGCGCCATGCAAGTCACACGCGTCACGCTCGCGGCTGCACTCTTCCTTGCCGCTTGCTCGAAACCCAAGAGCGACGAGCCGCCGGTGGCGTCGGCACCCGCGCCGCAGCACAGCGCCGCGGCGCCGGTCGTGAAGCTCGACGGCACATCGATTCGTGGCACGCGCTGCCGAGTGGGCAACCTCTCGCAGAAGACGCAGCGATCGCTCCACGCTGACGCGAGCGGTACCCTCTATGTCTTCGACGATTCCGACGCGGTCCACCGGGTGGCGTCGTCTGACGGCGCGGGCCCGTGCGGGCTGGCAGCGGCGGTCGACATCCCGCGCGCGGAGGCGCGCTTCGCGTTCGCGGCCGACGGCAGCGTCGGAAAAGTTCGCGCGCCGGACGCGCCGGCGCCGCAGAGCAAGGCGCGGTCGCGCGAGCCGCTCGGGTTCGTCGGCGCGGTTGCGGGGGGCGGCGCGTGCCGCCCCGATGGCAGCCGCGCCATCGTCGCCGAAGACCTGAACGCGAAGGTCTGCACCCCAAGCCGTTCGGCACGCCGGCACCGAGCGGGAACCTCTTCTCCGTCGCCGCGAACGAGACGCACGTCCTCGTCCTCGACTTTCATGGCTCCGGCCAAGACGACAATGTCGTGTGGCGCTACGATCGAGCAGGCAAGCTCGTCGACAAGGTCGGCCTCGGCGCAGAGGGGAAGTCGGTCATTCGCTGGCCCGACCTCGTCGCGACGTGCGGCCCCGGCGTATGCGTTCAATCGTCGAAGGAGCTCGCTGTCTTCGACGCCGCGGGCAAGCTCCTCGGGCGACACGACGTCGAAGGTGAGGGCTTCGTGCTCGGCTATGGCACCGTCAACGGCCTCGTCGAAGTCGGCAAACCGGCGCTCTACCTCCTCGCGACCTTCGGCAAGGGCACCGTGAAAGAGACCGACCTGATTCGCCTCGACGGCGTCTACGCGAAGTAGCTGGTCGATGACGGGGCCGAGCATCAGGCGCCCGCGCGCATCCGCCCGAGGCTGCGGTCGACCGCGACGGACGCGAGCGCGAAGCCGGCGAGTGCGGGCGCCCCGGAGCCGAGCCGCCCGAGTTCGAGGTGGCCGACCACGAACGCGAGCAGGTAGGCGACGCCCAGGTTGGCGAGGCCCCAGAGGACGTTCACCGTCGGCGACGACAGCCCGCGGAACCGTGGCCGCGCGAACGGGCTGTGGAAGGGCCGCCCCGCCATGCCCTCGAGGTAGTGGGGGACGGAGTTGGCGAGGAACACCCCACCCAAGAAGGTCGGCAGCGCTTCGGAGATGGACACGGGGCCTCCTCGAGATGGCAACGGTGTGTAGCCTTCCACCGGACCGTATCGTCGACCCGCGGAGATGGCAACGTCGCGTTGCCTTCAGCGCCGGCCCGGTGGTAGCGTCGCCGCATGCGACGAGCGGGTCCGCGGCGCACCCAAGGCGTCCTCGGGGGCCGCAGCGACGAGGTCGTGCGCCGGGTCCTCGACGCGGCCATCGCGGAGCTTCGCGCGCGTCGGCTACGCCGGCCTGCACATGGAGGCGGTCGCCGCCCTCGCCGACGTCCACAAGACCACCCTCTACCGTCGCTGGCCGAGCCGCGGTGCGTTGATCGCCGCGGTCGTCGAGCGTCTGCGCGGGCCGCAGCGCGATCGCCCGCTGCCGGACACCGGTCGCCTCGAGGACGACCTGCTCGCCGCGTTCGCGCTCCGAGCCACGATCGCGGGCGCCACCGAGGGCAAGGCGTGGGCGCGCCTGCTCGACGAACGTCACACGCCCGAGCTCGCGCCGATCGTGGAGGCGGCGGTCGCTGGGCGCCGCAAGGAGTGGCGCGCGATGATCACGCGCGGCATCGAGCGGGGCGAGCTGCCCGAAGGAACGAATCCGGAGCTCGTGCTGCACTTCATCCGCGCGATCGTCGACGCCCGGCCGGCCTCGGCGTCCACGGCGTGCGCGCCGCCGCCGCGGTGCGCACGGTCGTCGCGGGCGCGCGCGCGGGGACCCTCGTTCGATAGTCGTGTCGCCTGCCAAACCGGCACCGGTCGGGGGTCGCATCGCGGCAGTCTGTCGGTGGCCCGCACTCGCTCGCGGAAACGTCGCGGTGGAACGCAGCTTGCTGGGTCGCGCCGCATGTCCCGCGCCTGGTCGCTCCTGCTGCTCGTCCTCCTCTGCGCGTGTGGACGCACGCGCCCACCCACCGCCGTCGCGCAGGAAGCTTCGCTGCGCATCGAGATCCGCGACGCGGACACCGGCGCCGCGCGGCTCGTGCTCCGCGGGCTGTCGGCCACGGATCCGCTGGAGATGCTCACGCGACCGTTCGGGCTCCTCCTGCCGGCGCCGGTCGGGAGCAAGCCGCTCTACGTCGAGTTCCGCGCCGAGCGCCGCGGCGAGCGCCTGTGGGTGCGCACCGTGGTCACGCGCCTCGACGACGACGCCACGCTCCACGCGGTGTTCCAGCTGAAGATGAAGGAGCGGCAGCTGTCGCTCTGCGCGCTCGGCCCCTGCCCCCCCGGCCTGACGCAGGCCTCCGTCGATGCCGCCGACGCGGCGCTGGGCCGCGTACTCGCTGGCCAGCGTCCCGCTCTCGGATCGATCGAGTGGCGCGCGACCGCGCCCGGACGGCGGCCGACTCGCGATTCGCGCCTACCTGCTCTGATCCGGCGCGTCGTCGACCGCACCCCACCCTTCCGTCGACGCCGATCCCTGCGGTCTGTGGCGAACGTGCACGGCGTGGGGCAGCGGTGCGCACCTCCCCGGCCACTTTGCGCCGATTTTCCGAGAGAATGGGCCATGGACG
>JADJMO010000042.1 GCA_016709545.1 Myxococcales bacterium | reverse complement strand
CGCCGAGCCCTTCGACGAGGTGCTCATGCTGGCCTCCCACCTCGAGCGCGTGCCCGCCGCGCGCCGCGAGGAGCTCGGCAAGTGGATCCTCGAGCGCACCTGGACGAGCAACGACCCCCGGCTCTACGCGGCGATCGGTCGGCTCGGCGCGCGCGTGCCCGCCTACGCGAGCGCGCACCACTGCGTGCCGGCCCGCACGGCCGAGGAGTGGCTCTCCGAGGTGATCACCGCCGATTTTCGCGAGATCCCCGGCCTCGCGCCCGTGGCCGCGCAGCTCGCGCGCAAGACGGGGGATCGGGCGCGCGACGTCTCCGAGCGGGCGCGGGCGGCCACGCTGGCCGTGCTCACCCGCAACGACGCGCCGCCCGCGCTGGTCGAGATGGTCCGCGACGTGGTCGAGAGCTCGGACGCCGAGCGGCGCGAGGCGTTCGGCGAGGCGCTCCCCAGCGGGCTGCGCATGATCGAGTGACCGCGGTCAAGCGAGCGCGCGCAAGGCCGAGGACAGGTTGCGCACCACGTGGAGGAGGTTCTCCATCACCTCCGCCTCGGTCTCCCCGAACGCCCAGAAGGAGATCATCAGCTGCTGCCCGAGGCGCGCCTTCGGGGGCAGGGCGAGGAACCGGACCGGGACCAGCGTCGTGCCGACGATGCCCGCGGTGAACTCGGGCTCGAGGCGCGCGAGGGCGCGGTGCAGCCCGATCGCGAGCCGCTCCGCGCTGCCTGCGACCACGTTCCGCGCGAGCGCCCGGCGCAGGATCATGAGGCGCCCGGAGCACCCGAGGCGCTGCGAGAAGGCCGGGTGCTCGTTGTCCGCGGGGCCCGTGAACGCGCAGTCGTTCGACTCGAGCGAGGACCCGGGCGCGTTCAGCCACTCGAGCAGGCCGTAGAATGCCTCGACCGCGTCGGTGGTCTCGAACGGCACGAAATCCTCGAGCGCCGACCGGATCAGCGCCGGCGTCGCGCGCAGGTCGTGGTAGCGGAACGCGGCGTCCGAGACAGCGTCGGTCCACGGGTGCGAGCGCGGTTCGCCCAGGGGCTCGCCCTGGTACTCACACGTCATCATGCGCGGCGCATCCGCGCGGACCCTAGCACCGCCTCGCGGGGAGGCCCCGTGGGCGACTCAAGCTTTTGGGAGACACTCCGTTCACCCTGGTGGGAGGGCATCCTCGATGTCGTTGCGGCAGCGTCTCTCGAACGTGTCGATCGTGCACAAGATGATCGGCCTGATCGTCTTGACGGTCGTCTGCCTGGTCGCGCTGCAGGCGAACTCGCTCCTGCGCTTGCGCTCGAGCCTGATGGCCGAGAAGCAGACGAAGACGAAGCACCTCGTCGACACGGCCTACAGCCTCGTGGCCTACCAGCACGGCCTGTTCACGAGCGGCAAGGTGAGCGAGGCCGAGGCCAAGGCCGCGGCCATCGCGGGGGTGCGCGCGCTCCGTTACGACCAGGCCGAGTATTTCTGGATCAACGACATGCACCCCACCATGGTGATGCACCCGTTCAAGCCCGAGCTCGATGGCAAGGATCTGTCCGGCTTCAAGGACCCCGACGGCAAGCGCCTGTTCGTCGCGTTCGTCGACACGGTCAAGCAGAGCAACGCTGGGTTCGTGAACTACCTGTGGCCGCGCCCCGGCGCCGACAAGCCCGTGCCCAAGGTGTCGTACGTGCGGGGCTTCGCCCCGTGGGGGTGGGTCATCGGGTCGGGCATCTACGTCGACGACGTCCAGACGACGTTCGTGCGCTCGGCGCGGGGCGACGCCGCGGTGCTCTGCGTCGTGTCGCTGTTCCTGGTCGCGGTGCTCGTCTACGTCACGCAGCGGCTCCGGCGCAACATGCAGCGGGCGCTCGACGGCCTCGCGCGCGTGCGCGACGGCGACCTCGACGCCGACCTCGCGACGCGCGACGCGGACGAGGTCGGCCAGATGATGGCCTCGGTGCAGGAGATCGTCGCGCGGCTGCGCGAGGTGATCTCGTCCGTGCAGGAAGCCGGTGATCGCGTCGCGGCTGGCAGCGAGGAGCTCTCGAGCGCCGCGTCGGCGCTCGCGGACCGCGCGAGCGCGCAGGCGGGGTCGGCCGAGGGCGCGGCCGCCGCCGTGGAGCAGATGAGCGCCACGACGTTGGCGAGCCGCAACAAGGCGGTGCTCGCCAAGGGCCTCGCCGCCAAGAACGTCGAGGACGCCCACGCGAGCGGGGACGCCATGGTCGAGACCGCCGCGGCGATGCAGGCCATCGTCAGGCAGGTCTCGGTGGTGCAGGAGCTCGCGCGCCAGACCAACCTCCTCGCCGTCAACGCGGCCATCGAGGCGGCGCGGGCCGGCGAGCACGGGCGGGGCTTCACGGTGGTGGCGACCGAGGTGCGCCGGCTCGCCAGCGAGAGCGCGAAGGCCGCCCGCGCCATCAACGAGCGGTCGACCTCCTCGCTCGCCGTCGCCAAGGTGACCGAGACGAAGATCTCCTCGCTCGGCGGGGACATCGGCCAGACCTCGCTCCTCATGGACGAGATCACGAGCAGCGCCGAGGAGCAGGCCGTCGGCACGTCGCAGCTCGAGAGCGCGATGGAGAAGCTGAACGAGATCGCGCAGGAGAACGCGCAGACGGTGCGAGAGATCTCCTCCACCGCAGAGGCCCTGTCCACGCAGGCCTCGGAGCTCATGCAGGCGGTGGCCTACTTCACGATGCGCAACCGTTCGTCGCTGCCCCCGGTCCGACCTTCGCGGTCCGTCGCGCTCGGCGTGGCGCTGGTCTCGGCGGTGCCGCGCTAGGGGAGCGGAACGGGTGTGTTAGGCTCCGACGAAGGGGGTCCTCATGCGCCGATCTTCGTTCGTGCTCTGCTTCGTGTTCGCGACGGGTTGCTCCGACTCCGGCGGGACCGTCACCGACGAAGACACAGGCCTCGACGACACCGCGGGCGACGCCCTCGGCGACTCCACGACCACCGACACGGGTTCGCCGACCGATGGCACCCCGCTCGACGGCACGACGGACACGGGCACGCCGACGGACACGGGCACGCCGACGGACACGGGCACGCCGACCGACACGGGTACGCCGACGGACACGGGCACGCCGACCGACACGGGCACGCCGACGGACACGGGCACGCCGACGGACACGGGGGCTGACACGGGCGGTGGCCCGGTGCCGACCCTCGGGGGCTGCCCGGTCTTCACCGCCTCCGACGCGTGGAACACCCCGATCCCCACCGGCGCGAGCATCGACGCCACGTGGACGACGAAGCTCTACGCCAACGCCACCAAGAAGGCGCTGCACCCCGACTTCGGCACGGCGTTCGGCATCCCGTTCAACGTCGTGCCCTCCACGCAGACCAAGCTCACCATCGGCTTCGACTACGCGAGCGAGAGCGATCCGGGCCCGTATCCGTTCCCGGGAGCGAGCGCGAAGATCGAGGGCGGCACGCCGGCGAGCTGCTCGGGCGACTGCCACGTGCTCACCGTGCAGCAGACCACCTGCCTGCTCTACGAGGGGTGGAACTGTCACTACACCGCGGGCACGAGCACCTGGCACTGCGGCAGCGGCGCCAAGTTCGACCTCACCAAGAACAGCTACGGCCAGCGCCCGATCAAGTGGACCTCGGCCGACGCCGCCGGCCTCGCGATCCTTCCGGGCCTCGTGCGCTACGCCGAGGTGGCCGCGGGCGTGGTCAACCACGCCATCCGCTTCACGATGCACTGCACGCAGGACGGCTTCGTGGTGCCGGCCTCGCACCAGGCCGTGCCCACGGGTGGCAGCGGCTGCCCCGCCGGCATCAGCACCACGACCCTGCGCGCCGAGTACCCGCCCATGGGGCTGCGCGTACGCCTCAAGGCCTCTTACGCCATCTCGACGTTGCCGACCCAGGCCCGGATCGTCGCCCAGGCGATGAAGACCTACGGGATGATCCTCGCCGACAACGGCAGCGACTACTACTTCCAGGGCGACCAGGATCCGGGCTGGAACGACACCCAGCTCAACGCCCTCAAGGGCATCCCTGGCGACGCCTTCGAGGTCGTCACGCCCGGCACGATCACGCGCTGAGCGCCGCCGACCGCTACGAGACGCGGCGGGCGCCTACAAAAAACGCCGCGGGCACCCGAGTGGGGCGCCCGCGCAGAAGAATGGAGACGCGACTCAATCGTCGTCGTCGCCCTTCTTCTTCTTCTTGTCGTCGTCGTCGCCCTTCTTCTTCTTCTTGCCCTTGTCGTCGTCGTCGCCGCCGCCGCCGCCGCCGCTCTTCTTGCAGGCGTCCTTGATCTTCTTCATGCCCGACTCGAACTTCTCGTCGGCGTCCTTGAAGTCCTCCGTCTCGAACTTGCAGTTACGCCAGTCGTCGAAGCCCTCGCCCTTCATGAAGCAGTCGTGATCCTTGGCCTTGATGGTCTTGCCGGCCTTGGAGTCGTCCTTGCACTTGTCGGCCAGCTTCTCCTGCTCCTTGTCCACGGTCTTCTCGACCGCGTCCATCATCAGGGTCTTCATGGCCTTGGGGCAGTCTTCGGCCGCCTTCTTCACTTCCTTCTTCATGACGGAGAAGGCGTGCTCGGCGAACTTCTCGCACTCGGCAGGCGAGAGCTTCTTCGGGAGCAGCCCGCAGCCTGGGGCTGCGAACGGGAGAATGAGGGCTGCCGCCCCGACGAACGCTTGGACTCGCTTCATGGATGACCTCCGGCGACCGGAGAGTACGCGAGGTGGGGTGGGTCCCGTAAAGAGAGAACTGTCACTCGCCCGGCGCCCGGAGTTCCAGGGCGAGCGCATGGATCTTCTGGCGGAGCTCCTCGGCGAGCAGCCGCTGCACGGCGCGGTGGCGCGCGAGGAGACCCTGCCCCGAGAAGCGGCTCGACACCATCACGACCCGCAGGTGCCGCGCGCCCCCGCGCGACCCGGCGTGGCCCGCGTGCAGGTGGCTCTCGTCGATCAGCGTGAACGCCTCGGGCACGAACGCGTCCCGGAGGCGGCGCTCGACGTCGGCGAGGAACGGGTCTTCGGCCATGGGTCACCTGGTGCTGCGTCGGTCCCCGCGGGGCAAGCCCCGCACTTGGCCCGGCGCGCCGGGGTGGGATACCTGGCGGGGCCATGTCGATCGCCTTCGACCAGGCCTACTACCGGCGCTTCTACCTCGACCCCGAGACCCGCATCTACGACGAGGCCCACCACGGGCGGATCGTCACCGCGGTGGTCTCGCTCGTCGAGTGGTTCGGCGGCGAACTCCGCGACGTGCTCGACGTGGGCGCGGGCGTCGGCCGCTGGGGCCAGTGGCTGAAGGCGAACCGCCCGGCCGTGGAATACGTGTCGACCGAGCTCGATCCGGAGGTGTGCAAGCAGTACGGCCACCAGCGCCGCAACATCGCCGAGTGGCGCGGTCGTCGACGCTTCGACCTCGTCGTGTGCCAGGGCGTGCTGCCCTACCTGCCCTCGGCCCAGGCCTCGCAGGCGCTCGAGAACCTCGCCGCCATGAGCCGAGGCTTCTTCTTCTTCGAGGCCATCACCAAGCACGACCTCGAGGAGGTCTGCGACACGAGCAAGACCGACGTCCGCGTCCACGCGCGCAGCGGCGCGTTCTACCGCAAGCGCATCGGCAAGCACTTCCGGGAGATCGGGGCGGGGCTGTTCTACCGCCGTGACGGCGACCTCTCCTTCTTCGAGCTCGAGGCGCAGCCGTGAACGCGCGTCGAGCCCTCGCCGTCGCCGTGTGCGCCACCCTCGGGATCGTCGCGGCGCGCGCGCGGCCGCGCGTCGTCGGGTCGCGCCCCCTCCGAGCCCGAGCGTCTCCATCTCGACCTTCGCGGTCGCGCCCGTCCCCTCGGTCTCCTCGATCGCGCCGGCCAAGGTCGAAGCGCTGGGCTTCGGCGTCGAGGGGCTCGATCCGCTCGAGCAGGCCAAGGAGACCTGGACCGACCCGACCGCGCTCGTGGCGCTCGTGCCCATGAAGACCCGCGACGCGGTCTCCCTCGGCATCGCCAGGACCATCGTCGGCCCCGGCGCCCACCACGGCAACCTCGGCAACCCGGCGATCGCGAGGCACCGCGTCTCGCGCGCCGCGTGCCTCGAGGGCCTGAAGGGCGAGGTCGTCCAGACCAAGGAGCAGCGCTCGATCTGCGGCGCGCCCTGGGAGGTGCCCGTCTACGCCGACGGCGATCCGAGCCACGCCAAGGTGTGCATCGACCAGTTCGAGTACCCGAACCGGCCGTGCGACCTGCCGATGGTGTTCACCCACTCCATCGTCGCCGAGAAGCTCTGCGCCCTCGACGGCAAGCGCCTGTGCACCCAGGAGGAGTGGACGCTCTCGTGCGAGGCCGACCCCAAGGGCGGGCCGCCGAGCGCCTATGCCTACGGCGAGCAGATGGATCTGCACGCGTGCAACACGGGGTTCCCGAAGTCGACCACCTGCGACGTCGACCACGGCCTCTTCACGACCTGCCCCACCGAGTCCGACCCGGCGGGCTCGCACCCGCGCTGCCGCTCACGCCTCGGCGTCTACGACCAGCACGGCAACGTGGCCGAGGCCATGACCCGCAAGGAGGGCAAGGTCACCTACGTGCAGCTCAAGGGCAGCGCGTGGTTCTACGACGGCAAGATGTACCAGGACCACTGCCGCTTCGACCCGCGCTGGCACGTCGATCCGGTCGATGCCTCGTGGCACACCAACTACCACCTCGGCTTCCGCTGCTGCCGCGACGTCGGCGGCAGCACCCCCGAAAAGAAGCTCTAGCCGACCTTCGCGAGCGCGACGGTCACGTTGTCCGGTCCACCGCCGTCGAGCGCGGCCTGGACCAGCGCCAGCGCCGCGGACTCGAGGCCCTGCGCGCGCGCGACGATGCGGGTGATGGCGTCGTCGTTGACGGGGCCGGTGAGGCCGTCGCTGCACAGCAGGAGCACGTCGCCGGGCTCGCAGGGGTACTCGGTGACGTCGACCTCGAGGGTCGCCGCGGCGCCGACCGCGCGGGTCACGAGGTGGCGGTAGCCGCCCTCGAGATCGTCCTCGGTCGCGTCCGGGTTCTCGCGCAGGTATTCCTCGACGAGCGAGTGATCGCGGGTGAGCCGCTCGAGCTTCCCGCGCCGCACGCGGTAGGCGCGGCTGTCGCCGGCGTGGGCGACGTGGGCCACGCGATCGATGACCAGGGCACACACGACGGTGGAGCCCATGCCGCGGAGCTGCGGCTGCGCGGTGCCGGTGGCGCGCACGGAGTCGTTGGCGGCGCGGATGGCGGCGGTGAGGGCGAGGGCAGGGGCGGCCTGCGCGAACGCGCCGAGCGCGCGGACCTCGCGCTCGACGGCCTCGATCACGAGCTGGCTCGCGACCTCGCCGCCGGCGTGTCCACCCATGCCGTCGGCGACGACGAGGAGGCCCATCTCGGGCAGGACGACGAAATTGTCCTCGTTCGACTCGCGGACGTGCCCGACGTGGGTTCGGGCGACCATCTCGACACGCGAATCGGCCAAGGGCGGCGCGGGGGTCGTGCTTTGGGTCAAGGGGGGGTTCTCCAGGGCACAACGGCCGCCCGTCCGCGCGACCTTAGCCCGCGGTGGGACCTCTTTGTAAGTCGCCGTAGGCCCCCTCCGCTCCGAATGGCGCAGCGCGTTATGTTGAAGCTGCTGTTGAAAGTCGAATTCAACGTGCTACTCTCGGAATCGATGATCGTCTGTCTCTGCAAGGGCGTGAGCAGCCACATGGTCCGCGACGTGATCGAGGACGGCGCCGATTCGGTCGAGGCCGTCGGCTCGGCCTGCGGCGCGGGCACCGACTGCGGTGGCTGCACCGGGCAGATCGAGGACATGGTCGAAGAGGTCCACGGCACCGAAGGGTGTCGGCGCCACTTGCGCGTCGTCGCTGCCTGACGCCCTGGTCCGCAGGGGCCGAGGTCCCCAGGGGCCGGTGAAGTGAAAAGCTCTTTCAGCCTGACGATTGGCCTCGTTCGGCCGTGATGGGGCTGGTACGGAGGATCCCATGAAGAGCGACCCCAAGATCATCGAGATCCTCAACGAGGTGCTCACCGCGGAGCTGACCGCGATCAACCAGTACTTCATCCACGCGCGGATGATGAAGAACTGGGGCTTCCTCAAGCTCGCCGAGCACGAGCGCAAGGAGTCGATCGACGAGATGAAGCACGCGCAGCAGGTGATGGATCGCGTCCTCTACCTCGAGGGCATCCCGAACGTGCAGCGCTACTCCAAGATCAACGTCGGCGAGACCGTGCCCGAGCAGCTCGCGGCCGATCTGCAGCTCGAGTACGACGCGGTCAAGCGCCTCAACGAAGGCATCAAGGTGGTCCGCGACCTCGGCGACCACGGGACGGTCGAGCTCCTCGAGGAGATCCTGGTCAGCGAAGAGGAGCACGTCGACTGGATCGAGACCCAGATCGGGCTCATCAAGCAGCTCGGGGCCAACGCCTACCTGGCCGAGCACCTCCACGAGTAGTATCCCGTCCCCATGGACGCAGCACTGAAGGACCGCATCGAAGGCCTGGTTCGTGACCACAAGATCCTCCTCTTCGTGAAGGGCACCAAGTCCTTCCCGCAGTGCGGGTTCTCGGCCTCCGTCATCGAGGTGTTCAAGCGCCTCGACGTGCCGTTCGACACGGTCAACATCCTCGCCGACGCCGACCTGCGGCAGGGCCTCAAGGAGTTCAGCGACTGGCCGACCTTCCCGCAGGTCTACGTGAACGGGGAGTTCGTGGGCGGGCGCGACATCGTCGTCGCCATGTACGAGAAGGGCGAGCTCGCGCCGCTCGTGCAGAAGGCGGTGTCGTGAGCGATCTCGTCGTCGACGATCCGTGGTCGCTCGGCGAGGCGTTCCGGGTCGCCGAGGTGACCGACCCGGGCCCGCAGCTCGATCGGGCCCGCGAGGGCGCGCGGGCCGCGGCGGCGCTGAAGGTCGAGGAGCGCGTGGCGCTGTGCCTTGCCGCCGTCGAGGCCATGGAGCGCGCCGTCGAGTCGATCGCGAGCGACATCACCGCGCAGATGGGCAAGCCGCTCGGCCAGGCCCGCGGCGAGATGAAGGGCATGGCCCACCGCGCGCGCCACATGTGCGCGATCGCGCCGGCCGCGCTCGCCGACCTGGTCATCGAGGGCGACCCGACGCTCGAGCGCCGCATCGTGCGCACGCCCAAGGGTGTGGTGCTGGCGCTGCCGGCCTGGAACTACCCGCTGCTCACGGCGATCAACGTGGTCGTGCCGGCCGTGCTCGCGGGCAACGCCGTCGTGCCCGTCACTCGCCGCGTTCGCCGGGCGTGGGCGACGCGTTCGCCGCCGCCTTCGCCGCGGCCGGAGCCCCTCCGGGCCTCGTGCAGTCGATCCACTGCAGCCACGCCACCACCGAGGGCATGGTCGGCGACCGCCGCGTCGACCACGTGGCGTTCACCGGCAGCGTGCTCGGTGGCCACCGCGTGCAGGCGGCCGCCAAGGACCGCTTCATCGACGTCGGGCTCGAGCTCGGGGGCAACGACGCCGCCTACGTGGCCGCCGACGCCGACCTGGAGAAGGCGGTCGACGGCATCGTCGACGGCGCCTGCTACAACGCGGGCCAGAGCTGTTGCGCGGTCGAGCGGGTCTACGTGCACGCCTCGCTCTACGACCGGTTCCTCGAGGCGTGCCTGCCGTTCCTGAAGGCGTACACGCTCGGCGATCCGCGCGCCGAGGGCGTGAACCTCGGCCCCATCGCGCAGCCCTACCACCCGGCCGAGATCGAGGCGCACGTCGCCGACGCGGTCGCGCGGGGCGCCCGGCTCCTCTTCGGGGGGAAGCGCAAGCAGGTCGACGGCAAGGGCCGCTTCTTCGAGCCCACGCTGCTGGCGGACGTGCCCGACGCGGCGCGCGTGATGTCCGAAGAGACCTTCGGCCCGGTGCTGCCGGTCGCCCGCGTCGCGAGCGACGAGGAGGCCCTGCGGCTGATCAACGACGACGCGCTGGGGCTCACCGCCTCGGTGTGGACCCGCGACCGCGAACGCGCGGCGCGGATGGCCGCCGCCCTCGAGGTCGGCACCGTCTACATGAACCGCTGCGACGCGCTCGACCCGGCCCTGCCGTGGACCGGCGTGAAGGACAGCGGCAAGGGCGCCACCTTGAGCGTGCTCGGCTTCGAGCACCTCACGCGCCCCAAGGCCTGGAACTTCCGCGTCGGCTAGTTGTTGCGGGACGTGACGGCGCCCACGTAGACCACGCGGGCGAGCAGGGCGTGGGCGGCGCCGGACTGCAGGAGGTGCTCGAAGCGGGCGGGGCGCACCGACTCCACCGCGAAGGGCGCGTCGAAGGTGAGGCGCAGCTCTTCGGCCGTGACCCGCCGGGGCCCGCCCCAGTCGGGCTCGTCGGTGCTGAAGCAGAGGACGAAGAGCTCGGCGCCCGTGCGCATGACGCTCCCCAGCGAGTGCCGGTAGGCCTGCCGGCCCTGGTCGGTGAAGGCGTGGAAGAGGCCACAGTCGACGACGGTGTCGAAGTGCGCGCCCCCCTCGAGCTGCCCGCGGAGGTTGTGCAGCGACAGCGCGTCCTGGACGCGGAAATCGGCAGCGAGGTCGCGGGTGCGCGCCTTGATCTGCGCGCGCCGGATGGCCTTCTCCGCGACGTCCACGCCCACCACCGCGCGCCCCGCGGCGGCGAACGCGAGCGCGTTCTCGCCCGTGCCACACCCCACGTCGAGCACGCGGCCGCGGATCTGGCCCCGCTCGAGCAGCTGCTCGAACACGGGCTGTGGGCGCCCGATCTCCCAGGGCGGCGTGCCGTCGTACATCGCGTCGAACGGGTTCATGCGGCCCGGAGAGGGTTCCATGCGCGAGCCAGAGTGGCAAACGGGGCACCGCGTCTGCCATGTCGACAATCGTCCGCGCCGCGGAAATCAGGGCCGGAGGAGCCGCGTTGCCCAGACACGGAGGCCAACACGATGAAGCTCATGGTTCGATTCCGGGGTGTGGACGCGACGGCGGCGATGCTGGACCACGTGAAGGGGGTGCTCGCGGAGGCGATGACGGATCTCGACGCGCGACGCGCGAGCGTGCTGCTCTCGTCGGAGGGCGGCTACTGCGAATGCCTGGTCGAGATCGGGCTGTCGCGCGGCGCGGTCTGGGTGGTGCGCAGCGGAGCGACGACGCGCTGGTCGCGCTCGAGGCCGCGGGGACCGGGTGGCCGCGCTCGTCGCCGCGGATCGTCTTCGGGGGCCGGCTCACGCCCGGCTCAGCCGCGACGCGGCCCGCCGCGCGGCATGATCGGGGGCTCGAACTCGCGCTTGCGCAGGAGCCCCTGCGCGCCCGCGGCGAACCGCTCCTTGCGCAGCGCAGGCGCGAGCGGTGAGGCGAGCGCGGGCTCGCCGTCGATCGTGGCCAGCATCAGCAGCTTGCGCGCGCCGCGGTCGACGAGCTCGCCGAGGGCCCGCGCGAGCCGCGCCTCGTCCTTGCCGAACGTGAGCAGCGCCTGCTCGCCCCGCGCGAGGAAGCCGAGCAGCGCGCCGTCGGCGAGGACCACCGAGGCCCCGGCCGCGCGCTGCGGCCTTCCCTGGTTCGCGGCTTCGGGCCACGGCAGCACGGCGCCGAAGGGGTTCGCGGGGTCGGTCGCGGCGAGGACGAGCGGGAACGGCCTCGTTGCCCTCGGGCTCGCGCAGCGCGCGCAGGCGCTCGTCGGCGCCCGGCACGGCGAACTGGCTCGCGGAGAGCCCCGCGACGAACAGACCCCGGCGGACGCGCCCCGCCTCCTCGAGCGCGCGCAGGACGTCGTAGAGGGCCGTGAAGCCGCCCTCGACGTCCTCGGATTGCAGCGCCTCGCGGGTCAGCACGCCGTGGCGTTCGAGCAGCTTGTGCACGAGGGCGGTGCGGCGCACGGTCTCCGAAGGGGTCGAGTCCCACCGCGCGGCGCGCAGCGACCAGCGCCCCTCGCTGCCCGCCGGGCCCGAGACGCGCAGCGGGCGGCGGCCGTCGCGCCCACGACGGGCGGGGGACTCGGCCTCGTCGCGCCGGGAGCGCAGCGGCGCGAGGGTGTCGTTCACGACCTCGCCCGTCCACACCATGGTCCACAGCGTGTCGAGCACGTCGGGGGGGAACGCGCCGAGCCGGCGCACGAGCTCGGCGAAGAACTGCGCGCCGCGTTCGTCGAGGATCGCGCGGATGCGGGCGGCGAGCTCGCCCTCGGTCGTGCCGGGCCGCGGGGCCAGGAGAGGCTCTTCCGCCGCGCGGTAGAGCGCGATGCGGCCGTCGGTCTCGCCGAGCGGTTCGACGCCGACCCACACCACCTCGCCCGCCGCGCAGAGGGCGTCGAGGTCTTCGGTCCGGTAGCCGGGCACGCGCGCGGGGAGGATCTCGCGCTCGAGCACCGAGGCCGGGAGCGCGCACCCGGAGAGCCGATCGATGGCCGCGAGCAGCGCGTCGTGGTGGGCGTGCGATCCCGGACGGGCGAGCTCGTGCCACGCGGGCAGGAACCGCGCGAGGGCCGCCTGGTCGACCGGCTCCACCTCCTTGCGCAGGCGGGCCAGCGACTTGCGGCGGAGCGCGCGCAGCACCTCGGCGTCGCACAGCTCTCGCCCGCGGCCTCCCCGCAGCATCTCGCCCGCGACGAGGCGCCCCGCGCGCACCAGCGGCTCGACGATGGTCGCGAGCGTCGCGACGCCCACCCCGAAGCGGGTCGCGAGCCGCTCGAGCGGGAACGGCCCGTGGGTGCGCGCGAACCGACCGACCAGATCCTCGAACGGCTGCGCGACCGGCTCGAGGAACGCGGCGGGGAGGCCGCCGGGGAGCGAGCCGCCGAGCGCGTCGCGGTAGCGGGCGCCGTCCTCCGCCGCGACGGAGCGCACCCCCCCCCCGAGCCGGATCGGCACCACGCGACGGTCTCGCACGAGCGCGGGCAGCCCGCCGAAGCCCTCCGTGCAGCGCGCGGCGATCTCGGCCTCGTCGAGGTCGCCGAGGGCGAGCAGGAGCTCGTGCAGCTGGTCCTCGGTGTCGGCGGGAGGGCGCGCGAGCGTGCCGTCGAGGCGTGGCAGGCGCTGCAGCGTGCGCTCGTGGTCCTCGATGGCGTCGGGGTCGAGGAGCTCGCGGAGCTCGGCCTCGCCCATCAGGGCGCGGAGCTGGGCGTGGTCGATGGAGAGCGCCTGCGCGCGGCGCTCGGCGAGCGGCTGGTCGCCGTCGTAGAGAAAGCTCCCGACCCAGGAGAACAGGAGGCTCGAGGCGAACGGTGACGGGCGCGGCGAGTCGACCGTGCGCACGCGGATCACGCGTTGCTCGATGCCCCGCAGCACCTCGACGAGGGCGGGCAGGTCGAAGGCCTCGCGCAGGCACTCGCGGTAGGCCTCGAGCACGATGGGGAAGTCGCGGTGGCGCGCGGCGACGGCGAGCAGATCGTTGGCGCGCTTGCGCTGCGCCCACAGCGGCGTGCGGCGCCCCGGGTTCTTGCGCGGCAGGAGCAGCGCGCGCCCCGCGGCCTCGCGGAACCGCCCCGCGAAGAGCGGCGTGTCGCCGACGCTGCCCACCACGAGGGCCTCGATCTCGTCGGCGGTCGGCAGGAACAGGCTCACGTCGGGCGGGCGGTCGCTCTCGGGGACCCGGAACACCATGCCGTCGTCGGACCAGAGGTAGTCGATGTCGCCGCCGGTGGTGGCGCGGAGGCGCTGCGCGATGGCGATGGCCCACGGGCCGAGGACGCGCGCCCCGAACGGCGAGAGCACGCACACGCGGTGGTCGCCGAGCTCGTCGACGAAGCGCTCGACGACGACCACGGTGTCGGTCGGGATCACCGCGGCCTCGCGCTGCTCGGCGAGGTAGGCCACGAGGTTCTGCGCGGCGCGCGGGTCGAACCGGTGCTCGCGCTCGAGGACCTCGCCGGCCTCGGCGCTCGACATCGCGCCGAGCCGGCCGAGCAGCGCCCCGATGGCGCGACCGAAGTCGACGGGCCGACCCACGCGGTCGCCGCGCCAGAACGGCATGCGCCCGGGCTCGCCGGGGGCGGGCGTGACGAGCACGCGGTCGTGGGTGATCTCGGCGATCCGCCAGGCGGAGGCCCCGAGGAGAAAGACATCGCCCTGGCGCGACTCGAACACCATCTCCTCGTCGAGCTCGCCGACCCGCTTGCTCGTACCGTCGTCGGCGCCGCCCACGAGGTAGACCGGGTAGAGCCCGCGGTCGGCGATGGTGCCGCCGCTCGTGATGGCGAGCCGGAGCGCCCCTTCGCGCGCGCGGACCGTGCCGCCGAGGCGATCCCAGTGGAGGCGAGGGCGGAGCTCGGAGAAGTCGTCCGAGGGATAGCGGCCCGAGAGCATGTCGAGCACGGACTCGAACGAGGCGCGGGGGAGCTCGGCGAACGGCGCCGCGCCGCGCACGAGGTCGTAGAGGGCGTCCACCGGGACCGGCGTCGCGACCGCCGCGCAGTGCGCGACCAGCTGCTGCGCGAGCACGTCGAGCGGATTGCGCGGGTAGGTGCTGCGCTCGACGCGGCGGGCGAGCATCTCGGCGACGACGGTGGCGCACGCGGGCAGCTCGCCGCGGTGCTTGGGGAAGAGCACGCCCGTGGAGGTGCCGCCCACGTGGTGGCTCGCGCGGCCGATCCGCTGCAGGCCGGCGGCGACGCTCGGCGGCGGCTCGATCTGCAGGACGAGATCGACCGCGCCCATGTCGATGCCGAGCTCGAGCGACGAGGTGGCCACGATGGCCGGGAGCAGCCCGCGCTTGAGGCGGTCCTCGATGTCGGCGCGGCGCTCCTTGGACAGCGAGCCGTGGTGGGCGAGGGCGATCTCCTCGCCGGCGAGCTCGTTGAGCGCCCCGGAGAGCCGCTCGGCGAGCCGACGGCTGTTGGCGAACAGGATCGTCGAGCGGTGCGCGCGCACGAGCTCGAGGAGGCGCGGGTGGATGCGCGGCCAGATCGAGCGGTCGCCGCCCACGGGCTCGCCGACGGCGTGGACCTGCGTGCCGGGCCCCACCTCGGCGACGCGGGACAGGTCGTCGACGGTGACCTCGACGCGCAGGTCGACCTTCTTCTCGGTGGTGCCGTCGACGATGGTGACCGGGCGGCCGCCCCCGAGGAACCGCGCGACCTCGTCGAGCGGGCGCTGGGTGGCCGAGAGGCCGATGCGCTGGAGCGGGCGGCGACCCTCACGCAGGGCCTCGAGGCGCTCGAGCGAGAGCGCGAGGTGTGCGCCGCGCTTGCTCGGCACGAGGGCGTGGATCTCGTCGAGGATGACCACGTCGATCGAGCGCAGGAGCTCGCGGGCGCGGGAGGTGAGCAGCAGGTAGAGCGACTCGGGCGTGGTCACGAGGATGTCGCCCGGCGTGCGGAGCATGCGCGCGCGCTCCTTGGCGGGCGTGTCGCCGGAGCGCACGTCGACCTCGACGGCGTGGAACCCGCTCGCCTCCTCGGCGAGGGCCGCCTGCGCGATGCCGATCAGCGGCGCGCGCAGGTTGCGCTCGACGTCGACCGCGAGCGCCTTGAGCGGCGAGACGTAGAGCACCCGGCAGCGGGCCCTGGGATCGGCGGGCGCGGGGGTGAAGCTCAGCCAGTCCAGCGCCGCGAGGAACGCGGCGAGGGTCTTGCCGCTGCCGGTGGGCGCGAGCAAGAGCGTGGAAGCCCCGCTCTGGATGACGGGCCAGGCGAGGGCCTGGGCCCTGGTCGGCGCCTCGAACGACCGCGAGAACCACGCGCGCACCGCGGGGTGGAACGGCCCGAGTGCGTCCATGGGACCTCCTTCGGTAGCGGGCCTCGTGGCTCTCCGCCACGGTGGGCCGGACAGGCAATGTCCGCCGGGTCACCGCGGGTGCAGCCGCGCCCGAGGACGGATATGAGGGGCCGTGGCTCGGTTCCTCCTGCTGCTCCTCTCCCTGCTCGCTCTCCCGGGCGGGGCGAAGGCAGCACCGTTGCACCCGACGATCCCGGGAGCACCACCCGCGCCGCGGCCGCTGGCCCCGGTGGTGCTGGACGGCGCCACGTTCTACGCGCACGGCGCGGACCTGCTGGGGCTCGACGCCGAGGGGACCCACATCGTGCGGCGCGTGCGGCTCTCCGGGCGCATCGGGGAGGTGCGCAGCGAAGGAGGGCTGTTGCACGTCGTGCTCACGCCGCGCGCCGAGGGGCCGGTCCCCGATCGGCTCGCGTTGCCTGGCTTCCGACCCGAGGCGCCGCCCGCGCGCGGGTTCTACGCCGGCGGGCTCGGCGATTCCTTGATCGCCCTCCGCGAGGCGCGCGCCGTGGCGCTCGGGTGGGACCTCGACGGACCGACCACCTTCGACGCCGCGAAGATGAAGGCCGCCGTCCTCGGGCTCGTGGCCTGGGAGGCGATCGATCGCACCAACCCGTACCCGCCGGCGATTCGCGGCGAGCTCCTGCGACGACTCGGGGACGAGCCCGGGGCGCTCGCCGCGTTCGACGCGGCCGCCGACCTGCCGCTCGCGAGCCCGTTCGATCTGCTGCGCGTCTCCACGCTGCTCGAGGACCAGCTCGCGCGGGCTCCGGCGGAGCGAGCGTTCGCGCGGGGCGCCAAGGCCGCCCGCTTCTCGGACATGGAGTCGCAGGTCGCCGCGCAGGTGTTGCTCGGCGTGCCGCGGCTCGCCCTCGCGCGCGCGATCGGCACGGCCGACGTCGCCGAGGTGCACCGCCTCGTGCTGCGCCAGGCCGATCTGTTCCCCGCCGCCGAGGGCGGGGCGCGCGCTTACCCCGATCTCGCGGCGTGGATGCAGCAGCACGGTCGCGCGGATCTGGCCGCCGAGTGGACGAGGCGGGCGGCGATCGCGCGCCAGGGCTTGCCCGCGCGGCTCGACGAGATCCCCGCGGCCATCGACCGGCGGGTGCCGCTCGTGGCCGGCTTCTCGCTCGTGTTGCCGCTCGTCGCGTTCGCCGTGGGCATGCGTCGCGGCGCGCGGGCGCTCGATCGACGGCGCGCGCTGGCGGACGCGCTCGGGCTCCTGTTCGTGCTCGGCGCGCTCGGGTGGTTCTCGGTCGACGTCGCGGCGCGTCTGCAGGCGCTCGGTCGCGCCTCGTCGGTGCCGCTCACGCTGATCGACGGCGCGTCTTTCGCGCCGGACGCGGAGCGGTGGGCCCTCGACCACCTCGTGGCCTCCCCCGAGCAAGCGACCGTGCTCGCCGAGCTCCGGCGTGGCGTGCGGCCCACCGACGACGCCCTGGCCCGGGCGATCGCGCGGCCCGATCTGCGACGCGCGTTCGGCGCGGTGCTCTCGGCCGACCCGGCGCTGCCCGCGGGAGGTGGGCTGCGCGTGCCGCACTCGCTCGTCGCGGCGGCCGTCCTGTTCGCGTTCGGTCACGCCCTCGGCGCGCGTTCGCGCCTGTCCAAGGGGCCTCCTCGGTGGTTCCTCGTGGCGCGCGTCACCCCGGGAGGGCCCACGGGACTCGGACCGATCGGCGGCGTGCTCGCCGCGCTCGCCGTTGGTGGGGCGCTCTCGTTGCTCGGGACCCACGCCCACCTCGCGGACGTCGCCGCGCCCGAGGCCACCCGCTATTTCGGCCTCGAGACCATCGCCCGCGCGGCCCCACCGCCCGACCTGCGCTGGGCCTGGATCGCGATCGTCGCCTGGGCGCTGCTCCACGCCCTCGCCGTTCGCATCGACAAGAAGCGCCTCGCGCGCGCGGCGACGGTGGCGCTGGTCGGACTCTCCCTGTTCGCGCCGAGGGATGCGCGCGCCTGGGACGAGAAGCCCGGCCAGTTCGTCGTCGCGGCCCACGCCGATCTGCTCGCGGGTGCCTCGCTGGGGAGCGGCTTCGAGCAGTGCCCCTGCGAGTCGCGTCGCCGGCCGTTCGGGGGGACCGTCGGCGGGCGCGCCGGGTACGACTTCGACTTCGGCTTCGTGTTCGAGATCGACGCGGCCTACCAGTACGGCGTGACCACCGCGGTGGTGCGGCAGGGGGTGAGCGACGAGGTGCGCACGTCGGGCCTGGTGGTGTCGGTCGCCGGCGGGATGCGGTTGCCGGTGCAACGGGTGCAGCTGCACGCGCTCCTCGGGATCGGCGCGTGGATGGGCATCGTGTCGGCCTCTCGCCCGGGCCTCCCCGACGAGCAGGTGGAGACCACCGCACCCCTCCTCGCGCCGGGCCTGCGGGTCAGTGTGCCGCTCGTCGGCCCGCTCCGCGCAGGGCTCGAGCTCGGCGCCTGGGTCGGCGTGGCCAACGACGCCGAGGTGCGCGGCCAGCGCGCGATGGGCTGGTTCTTGCTCGCGCACGGCAGCGCGTTCGTCGGCGTCGCGCTCTGAGTCCCGCGGCGGGTTGACCAGAGCGGGCTAGACGATTGGCAAAGTGCGGCCACTCAGGGCTGCACGGCGTGGCCGTTCATCACGATCGCAAGAAGGGGAACGAGATGCCGATCTTGATCGTCGAAGAGTCGCAGTCGCCGAGCGCACGGAGCCTGGTCGCGTCGCTCGTCGCGGATTCGATGGTCGTCTCGGACGAGGCGCGGCTCGCGAGGATGCTGACCGAGGCGCGGGCCTCGGACGTGCTCGTCACCGCGTTCGCCGCAGACGAGGCGGCGATCCTGCGTATCTGCGCGCAGGCCTGCGGCGTCGCCTACGTCATCGTCCTCTCGGCGAAGGCGGACAGCGCATCCATCAGCAGGTACTTCTCGGCCGGCGCGCACGAACACGCGCCACTCCCCAGTGACGTGGTCGAACTCGGGGCCCGCATCCGGGCCGCCCGACTCGTCGAGGCACCCACTTCGTCACGCACCGTCGCGCGCACCCTCCTCGCTCCCATCGTGGAGTCGCACACGTGGCGGCGAGCGGACGGTCTCGCAGAGGAGGCGCTCTCGAGCATGATCGGGACGCCGCTCCGGCTGGCGCACGCGCGCGAGGCCGTGGCGTGTCGCTTCGGTGCCACGCTCACGCTGGCGGCCCCGGAAGACGGGCTCGAACTCGGCGTGGGGCTCGCGCTCCCCGCTGCGACCGCGACGACGATGGCGATGCAGATGGTCGGCGAGGCGGACGAGGCCCTCCTGCGCGACCTGGCGGCGGAACTCGCCAACGTGACGGCGGGCGTTCTCAAGAACGAGCTGGTCGCCGAGGGGCGGAGCGTTGCCCTGCGGATCCCCAAGCTGCAGACCCCGCGCGAGTTCACGGCGGCGTGGCACAGCTTCGACGAGCGGAGGCTCTTCACGGGGATGCTCGAGACCCATCCCTTCACGGTCGCCGTCGGGGTGCGCTGGCGGGGCACGTGCGTGGTGCACGGCCGCGACCTCCGCGAGGACATGGTGCTCGCCGAAGACCTCCGGAAGGGCGGCACCTTGCTCGTGGCGCGGGGCACCCGGCTGACGTCGAGCATGGCCGACCGCGCGGGGAGGCACGCGCCCACGGCGACCGTGCGGGTGTGCGCAGCCTAGGGCAGCGACGCGGCCTCTTCGTAGAAGCGATGCTCGATCGCCTCGTAGGCGGCGAGCTCGTCGGCCTTGGTGAGCGAGATCCGGAGGTGCACGTCGCCGTTGGCGAGCGTGATCACGCCGACCTTGTCGGACTTGCGCAGGTGCATGCGGGTGGAGGCGCCGTAGTAGCTGCCGCCGTGGCCGACGCACGGCGCCCCGAGGATCGGGCGGTGCTCGAAGAGGAGCCCCTGGCCGTCCATGTCGTTGCCCGGAGCGTCGGCGGGGACCTGGACGCGGGTCATCTCGGTGACGCTCGCCTCCGACAGCAAGCGCACGCCGTCGATCTCGCCGCCCCGCGCGATGCAGGCGAGGAACCGCGCGAGCTCCTTGGCGGTGGTTCGGAGCGCGGTCGCGGGCAGGTAGGGCACGTTGGTCTGAGGTTCGGCCACCTGACCGTTCACGCCCTTGCCGAACACGTAGGTGTAGGGGGTCGCGATCTTGCTCGGATCGAGGTCGGCGAGAAGGAACGAGGTGCTCACGAGCCCGAGCTTGGCGAACACGGCCTCCTTCATGTACGCGGCGAACGACTTGCCGCTCACGCGCTCGATGACGTGGCCAGCGAGCGCCGCGCCGAAGTTCGAGTACACGAACTTGGCGCCGGGCGCGTTGCCGTTCCAGCTCTCGCCCTCGACGTACGTGGCGCCCCCGGGCACGAGGTAGGGCTCGAGCAGCTGCTGCAGCGAGAGGGTCGGGTCCCCGGGCTTGGCGAGCGAGACCAGCCGGGCAGCGGTCTCGGTGATCCCCGAGGTGTGGGTCATCAGGTGGCGGATCGTGACCTTGGCGTCCGGGAACTTGGGGTTTCTGACCTTGAAGGAGAGGTACGTGTTCACGTCCTCGTCGAGGTTGATCTTGCCGGCCTCGACCAGGGTCATCGCGCCCGTGCCGGTCGTGGTCTTGGAGACCGACGCGAGCACGAAGGCGGTGTCGTCGGCGACGGGGCGCGAGGTGGCGAGGTCGGCGAACCCGTAGTGCTTCAGGAGTGCGAGCTTGCCGCCCTTGATCACGGCGACGGAGAGGCCCGGCAGCTTGGCGAGGGCGAGCTGCTCCTTGACGAAGTCGTCGAGCGGGAGCTTGGCCTCCGCGTCGGCCCCGCCGTCGCTCGGCGTGGCCTCGTCCTTCGAAGAGCAAGCGGAGAGCGTGGAGGCCGCGAGGACCTGCGAGAGGAAGGTTCGGCGGCGCACGACAGGCAGTCTAGATCAGACCAGGAGCCCGTCGACAGGTGGCGCACCGTAGGGCTTGTCGTAGTTACCGTCCGGGAACGGCTCGACCTTGCTGCTGGGAGCCGTGGTGCTCGCCGTGCTCGTCGCGCTGGTGATCGGCGCGCCGGTCGCGGCGGCGTCCGTCGGCTCCGGCTGCGGCGCCGATGGGGCCTTGGGAGGGTCGCACGCCGTGACGGTGGCGGCGAAGGCCATGGCGGCCGCACGCCGCAGCCGGGGCGGGAAGCCTTCCGGCCCGCGCAGGTCGGCCGCGCGGGCGGCACCGCAGAACGGGCACGCGGACTCGGCGGCGACGACGTGCCGGAGGCACGCGGCGCAAGGGACGAGGCGGCGGCTCACCGCGACCGCCGACGACGCGCGATCGTCGCGAGCCCGAGCAGGAGCCCGACCACCGCGCCCGTCGAGCGCGAGGACGGCGCGCCGTACGCGCAGCCGCCCGAGTCGTCGACCACCGCCGGCCCGGCGCTCGGCACGCACCGGTCGCCGTCGCAGGTGAAGCCGCTCTGGCACTGGTCCGACACGGTGCACTTGTCGCGGCACTTCCCCGTGCTCGGATCGCACAGGAACCCGTTGCAAGGCTGCTCGGGCGAGCCGTCGAGCGGCAACGACGCGCTGTTGTCGGCCTTGCACTTGGACGTGAGGGCGCTGCACTTGCCCGACGCACAGAGGAAGCCCGTCGCGCAGTCGGTGGAGGTCACGCAGCTGGTCTTGCACTTGTCGGCGCCCTCGCACACGTACGGGGCGCACGACTTGTTGTCCGCGATCTTGCAGGTGCCCTTGCCGTCGCACACGCCCTCGCCGGAGAGCGATCCGTCGGCGCACACGGGCTTCTTGCAGACCGTGTCGAGGCCGTTGGCGTAGGAGAGGCACTTGGTGCGGTCGCTGCCGTCGCACGCGAGGGCCTTGCAGGCGTCGCCGCCGCCGTCGCTGCACTTGGTGCGGGTCGTGCCGTGGACCGCACCGGTCACCGGCGAGCAGGTGCCCGCGGCGCCCGGGACGTCGCACGCCTCGCACTGCCCGGTGCACGCCGTGTTGCAGCACACGCCGTCGACGCAGAACCCGCTCGCGCAGTCGCCGGGGCCGGTGCAGGCGATGCCGGCCTTCGGCACGCACGCGTTGTCCTTGCACGTGTAGCCGGTCGCGCAGTCGGTCTCGGCGAGGCACACCGTCTTGCAGGCGGTGGCGTCGCACTGGTACGGCTTGCACGCGGTGGCCTTGGGCGCGGTGCAGTTGCCCGCGCCGTCGCAGTAGGCGGCGGGCTTGGCGATGCCCGTCGCGGCGTCGCAGGTCGGCGCCGCGCAGGTCGTGGAGCTGCCGGGGATGGCGTTGCAGGAGATGCGCACGGTGCCGTCGCAGCTGGCCTGGCACGCGCCGGTGCCACTGCACGCGGTGCGGCTGCCGTGCGGCTTGCCGGCGATGCCGACGCACGAGCCCTCGCTCTTCGGGACGTCGCAGGCCTCGCACTGCCCGTCGCACGCGGCGTTGCAGCAGAAACCGTCGACGCAGTGGCCGGAGCCGCACTCGGTCGCGCTGGTGCAGCTCGCGCCGACCGGTCGGGCGCACGTGCCGGTGCTCGTCGCGTCACACCGCGCAGGGGCCGTGCAGCTCGCGCTCTTGCAGCACGTGCTGTCCACGCAGTGGAGGCTCGTGCACTGGTCGTCGGCGGAGCACGACGTGCCGTCCGCGCCGGTGGTCACGCAGGAACCGCCGATGCACGTGTAGCCCGTCGCGCAGTCGGTGGTGCCGCTGCAGGAGGAGAGGCACGAGGTCGCGCCGCACTTGTCCCTTGCAGGCCTTGCTGGTGGCCGACACGCAGGTGCCGAGGCCGTCGCAGTAGCGCGTGGGGGTCTCGGAGCTGCTCGTGCAGAAGCCCGCCGCGCAGACGGTGGCCACGCCGGGCGCGGCGCCGCAGGAGAAGCCGTTCACGCCGTCGCACTTGGCCTGGCACGCGCCGCTGCCGGTGCACTTGGTGCGGGTGCCGTGCACGTCGCCCGCGACCGCGGTGCAGGTGCCGAGCTTGCCCGCGACGTCGCACGCCTGGCACTGGCCGGTGCACGTACCGTCGCAGCAGTAGCCGTCGACGCAGTTGCCGCTCGCGCACAGCGACGCGGTGCCGGCGGTGCAGGTGGCGCCCTTCGGGTACTTGCAGGCGCCCGGGGCCTCGGGGTTGTTGCACTTCATGCCGCTCGGGCAGGAGCTCGTGCCGCAGCACGTGTTGTCGACGCACGAGAGGCCGCCCGCGCAGTCGGTCGGGACGGTGCAGGCCGCGCCGGCCGTGCCCGCGCTCACGCAGATGGCGCCGCTGCACTTGTAGCCGCTGGCGCAGTGGCTGTTGTCGCTGCACGTCGTGCGACACGCGGTGGCGCCGCAGGCGTAGGGGCTGCAGTCCTTGGTGGCGGGGGTCGGCGTCGGGCAGAGGCCACCCGAGCAGGTCGCCGGGTTGGTCTGGACGCCGCTGCCGCACGACGCGGCGATGCACACGGGCGGGACCGCGGGCAGGGCGCACGCGGTCGGGCTCGTCCCGTCGCAGGAGGCTCCACAGGGCGCACCGAACGGCGTGCACAGCGTGCGGGTGGTGCCGAAGCCAGTGACCGCCTGTCCGGCGGGATAGCCGGCGGGGCCGTTGGTCGGCGTGACCGTGGTGCACGTGCCGACCGCCGAGGGCAGGTTGCAGGCCTGGCACTGGCCGGCGCACGCGACGTTGCAGCAGACGCCGTCGACGCACTGGGTGCTCTTGCAGTCACCGTTGGTCGCGCACGCGGTGCCGTTGGCGAGCGGCGCGAAGAGCTCGGCGGTCGACAGGTACTGGGTCGAGACGACGCTGCACCCCGCGAGCTTGCAGACGGTGTTGAAGCCGCCCGCGACGAGGACCCGTCCGTCGGCGAGGCCGGCCGCCTTGTGGTCCCAGCGGACGAAGCCCATCGGTGAGGCGGGGATGATCCCTCCCGTGGGGCCCACGTCGACGAAGGTGGTGCCCGTGGCCCCGGACACCACCGTGGTGGGCGTGCCGCCCGTGAACACCGGCACGGAGACACCGCCCGCAAACAAGGCGATCGCGCCCGCCCCGAGGCCACGAGGGGTCGCGAGGTTGCCGCTCACCCCGGGCGCGCCCCCCGACAGGTTGATGGAAGTCACTTCGGCGCTGGCGGTGCCCGGTCCGGTCATTCCGCCGCCGAGCCACATCAGGTTGCCGACCTGCGCGACCGCGGCCGACCAGCGCCCAGTAGGCAGGTTACCACCCGCCGTCCACGTCGGTGGAGTCAGCGAGAACGTGCCACCGGCGAGCTCGATGGTGTCGAGCGCGCCCGTCGCGCCCTTGCCACCGGCCACGTAGAAGAAGCGCTTGGAGACGCAACCGACCGCGACCCCGCAGCCCTGGTCGTAGCCACCCATCGCGGGGTAAGCGCGTGCCGTGACGAGATCGGGCCACGCGCCGAGCGTCGGTCCAGGGACGTCGTCGAGGCGACCGTCGGTGTAAGCGTCGACCTTCTTCGAGTAGGTCGAGATGCCGTCCCAGCCGCCCGCGAACACGGCCTGGGCGTACTGGGTGTAGACGAAGCCGACCGAGCCGGCCTCGCCGCGCACGGCCGCCCCGCTCAGACCCATGCGTGCGCCGCCAGGCAGGTTGCCGACCGCGGACCAGGTGTTGGTCGCGATGTCGTAGGCCTCGACCGAAGCCGTCGCGTTGCTCCCGACGCTGGTCGAGCCGCCGGCGATCAGGATCTTCGTGTCGAGCCAGTTCACCGCCGCGAACGAGTGTCGCGCGTTCGTGAACGGCTTCATGGTGAGCCAGGTGCCCGACGCGGTCTGGTAGATCTCGGTCGTGTTGGTGACCGTCGCCGAGGTGTCGATGCCGCCGATCGCCATGGGACAGCCCGTGGCGCACGTGCCACTCGCCGTCTTGTAGCTGACCATCTGGTAGCCGCGGCGCGGCTTGACCATGTTGCCGGTTCCCGTCCACGCCGGGTCGAACGCGAGCGGGTACTGGAGCCCCGCGTCGTCGAACCGCGAGACCACCGTGCACACCCGCGCGCCCGGCTTCACGAGCGTCTTCGGCGTGGGGATGGTGCCGGTCGCGTCGACCGCGCACCCCTCCACCTCGAGCGTTGCGCGGACCGCGCGGCCCTCGGCGTCGAACACGATCGGCGCCGCCGTGTGCAGGCGGGGGATCGCGTCGGCGTCGAGCACCTCGAGCGTGCCGCCCACGAGGCGGAGCCCCGCCGCGCCGAGGCCGAGGGTGAGGTCCCAGCGGAAGGCCCGCTCCTTGGGTGCCTCGCGCAGGACCACGAGCTCCTCGTCGCCGTCGGCGAGCGGGACGTGGACGAGATCGGACGCCGCGCCGAAGGCGCCACGGTAGACCAGCGAGCCCGCGTCGACGGAGACCGCCGCCGTGGAGGCACCGCGCGGCCGCACGCTGATCGCGACGCCCCGGGAGGCGAGGTGCACCGCGCCGTCGGCCGCGGCCGGATACCGCACGTCGGCGGGGATCGGCGAGCGCGCCGGGATCTCGGCGACGAAGTGGTCGCCCTGGCGCGTGAAGCCGTCGGCCGCGCTGGTCGGGAAGACCGACGTGCGAGACCCGTCGAACGCCGGCGCTGCCAGCCAGGTCGCGCGCAGCTTGGCGATCTCCGAGCGCGCGCCCGGGCCCTGGGCGGCGACCGGCCCGGGGGCGCTCGCGTCTCCCCCTGGATCGAGCGGCTCCTTGCCGGAACAACCCAGGACCAGGAGGGCACAGAGAGAGGCAAAGCGACGCGCCATGGAGGCCGAGTCTATCGAAAAGAGAGCAACGGGCTATCGCCCTGAATGACAGAGTCCAAGGGGTAGGCCGTCGGCTATCGTCGCACGCGATGGATCTCATCGTGCGCTCCACCCAAGTGTTGATCGGAGACCACCTCGCGCCGGCCTCGCTCCACGTGCGCGGCGGACGCATCGTCAGCATCGCCGCGTTCGACGAGCTCCTGCCCGGCGTCGCGCTCCTCGACGAGGGCGCGCACGTGATCCTGCCCGGCGCCGTCGACGCCCACGTCCACGTCAACGAGCCCGGGCGCACCGAGTGGGAGGGCTTCGAGACCGCGACGCGCGCCGCCGCGGCGGGCGGCATCACCACCGTCGTCGACATGCCGCTCAACTGCATCCCGGTCACCACCACCGTGGCGGCCGTCGCCGAGAAGGCGCGCGCCACCGCCGGACGGTGCTTCGTCGATCACGCGTTCTGGGGCGGGGTGATCCCCGGCAACGAGGCCGAGCTCGACGCGATGGTCGAGGCCGGCATCACCGGCTTCAAGTGCTTCCTCGTGCACTCCGGCATCGACGAGTTCCCGAACGTCGTCGAGGCCGACCTGCGCCGCGCCATGCCGAGGCTCGCCGCGCGCGGCGCCGTGCTGCTCGTGCACGCCGAGGTGCCGGGGCCGATCGACCGCGCCGAGGCGGCGGGCAGGGGGCTCGATCCGCGCCGCTACGCGACCTTCCTCGCCTCGCGCCCTCGCGCGGCCGAGGACGAGGCCATCGCGATGATCGTGCGGCTCGTGCGCGAGACCGGCTGCCGCGCGCACATCGTCCACCTGTCTTCCTCCGACGCGCTCGAGACCCTCGCCGCCGCGCGCAAGGAGGGCCTGCCGATCACCGCGGAGACGTGCCCGCACTACCTCACCTTCGCGGCCGAGGAGATCGAGGACGGCGAGACGCTCTTCAAGTGCTGTCCGCCGATCCGTGAGCGCGAGAACCGCGAGCGCCTGTGGCAGGAGGGGCTCGCGTCCGGGGTCATCGGCCAGATCGTCTCCGACCACTCGCCGTGCACCCCCGTGCTCAAGCGTCGGGAGGAGGGCGACTTCATGGCCGCGTGGGGTGGGATCGCGGGGCTCGAGCTCGGCTTCCTCGCCACCTACACCGAGGCGACGGCGCGCGGCTTCGACCTCCCGACGATCAGCCGCTGGGTGTCGAGCACGCCCGCGGCGCTGGCCGGCGTCGCGCACCGCAAGGGCCGCATCGCCGAGGGCCTCGACGCGGACCTCGTGGTGTTCGACCCCGAGGCGACGACGGTCGTCGACGCGGCGGCGCTCCACCATCGCCACGCGATCACGCCGTGGGCCGGGCGCAAGCTCCGGGGACGGATCCTGCGCACGATGCTCCGGGGGGAGACCCTGCACGAGGCGGGACGCTTCGGCGCGGCACCCGCGGGGATCCGGGTCGACGCGGGCACCCCTCGCTGAGTAGCATCGCGGGCTCCCCATGAGCTCGACCCACCCGGAGTCCCCGCGGACGCCCGCCCGCCCCCCGTTCACCGACCTGCCCGACCTCGCCGCCGCGCGCGTCGGCGGCGTCGCGCTCCACGCGACCGACGACTTCTTCGCGCCGAAGGAGAACCTGATCGAGGCGCGTCCACCCGAGTGGCGTGACGGCCTCTACACCGAGCGCGGCAAGTGGATGGACGGCTGGGAGTCGCGGCGCAGCTTCGGTCGCGTGCCCGGCCACACCCACGACGCCTGCATCCTCGAGCTCGGGTTGCCGGGCCTCGTGCGCGGCGTCGACATCGACACCTCGTGGTTCCGGGGCAATTTCCCGGAGTCGGCGGCGCTGTTCGGGGCCGACGTGCTCGGGCGCGCCGACGCCGCAGCGCTCGCGCACGCCGCGTGGTTCCCGCTGGTCCCCCGGATCGCGCTCGAGGGGCACGGGCCCAACTACTTCGCCGTGGGCAGCGACCAGCGCGTCACCCACGTGCGCCTCGACATCTACCCCGACGGCGGCGTCGCGCGCCTGCGCGTGCACGGCGTCGTGCTCCCCGACTGGCCGCGCATCCTCGGGCTCGGGGGCGCCATCGACCTCGCCGCGCTCGAGCACGGCGGCGTGGTCGTCGCCGCCAACGACATGTTCTTCGGCTCGCGGCACAACCTGATCCAGCCCGGCCGCTCCGTGAACATGGGCGACGGCTGGGAGACGCGTCGCAAGCGCCAGGTGGGGCACGACTTCTGCGTCGTCGCCCTCGGCCGGCGCGGCACGATCCGCGAGATCGAGATCGACACCAACCACTTCAAGGGGAACTTCCCCGAGAGCGCCGAGGTGCACGGCGTCGACCTGGCCGAGGCGACGCCCGACGAGCTGCACAAGGCCCACTGGGTCGAGGTGCTGCCGCGCACCAAGCTCCGCGGTCACACCCGCCATCTGTTCGACGCGCTGGCCCACGAGCCCGATCGGCGCTTCACCCACGTGCGCCTCACCATCCACCCCGACGGCGGGATCTCCCGCCTCCGCGTGCGCGGACTCCCCGATGCTTGAGTGGCTCAACGCGCTCTCGGCGGCCGAGGCGCAGGCCCGGTTCCTCACGTGTTGCGGCTCGACGGCGTTCGCTTCCCGGCTCGCGGCGGCGCGACCGTTCGCCGACCGCTCGGCGCTCGCGGCGGCCGCCGATGCGATCTGGGCCTCGCTCGCGCCCGCCGACTGGCACGAGGCGTTCGCGGCGCACCCCCGCATCGGATCCAAGAAGGACGTGGCGCAGAAGTCCGCGGCCACGCGGGCGTGGAGCGAGGGCGAGCAGGCCGGCATGGACGCGGCGAGCGCCGACGTGGCGAGCCGCCTCGCCGAGGCCAACGCCGCCTACGAGGCGCGCTTCGGCCACATCTACCTCGTGTGCGCGACCGGTCGCTCCGCCGAGGAGCTGCTCGCCGTGTGCCTGTCGCGCCTCGGCAACGCTCCCGACGTCGAGCTCCGCGTCGCCGCCGAGGAGCAGCGCAAGATCACCCACCTCCGCCTCGAGAAGCTCCTCACCCCCATGGCCAAGATCACCACCCACGTCCTCGACACCGCCCAGGGCCGGCCGGCCGCCGGCGTCCCCGTCACCCTCGAGCGCCTCGACCCGGAGCCCGCCGAGATCGGTCGCGGCGTCACCGACGACGACGGTCGCCTCCGGACGCTGGTGCCCGACGGCGCGCCGGCACGCGCGGGCACCTACCGCATCACGTTCGACGTCGCGGCGTACGACGACCGCGGGTTCTTCCCGCGGGTGGCCATCGAGTTCGTGGTGCGCGACGCCGCGCAGCACCACCATGTGCCCCTCCTGCTCTCGCCCTTCGGCTACTCGACCTACCGCGGCAGCTAGCAGCCGGCGGCGCAGGCGAGGTAGACCGTCACCGAGGAGTCGGACTTCTTCGCCTCGTCGAGCCTGTCCTTGCAGTTCGCGCTCACGCAGGCCGCGCAGGCCTTGCTCTCGATCGTGTGGCTCGGCGGCTTGCAGAACTCCTTGCTGCAGGCGCTCTTGCAGGCGCTGTCCTGGCAGAGACAGCTGCCCGCCTTGTCGTCGAGGACGCTGGTGGCCCTGGGGGCGGCGTCGAGACAGCACTTGAGGCACTCGGTGGTGCCGAGGCTCCCGCAGCCCGCACCGTCGGGGCGCGGGCCGGTGTCGACGGCGGTATCGGCCCTCGTGTCGGCACCGCTGTCGCCAGAACCCACGTCCACGGAGCCGTCTTCGATCGCGACCAGGTGGTCCATGTCGTAGGCGCAGCCGCCCATCCACGGAGCCACGAGCACCAGGATCACCCGTCCGCTCTTCCTCACGAAATGAGGATAGCGCACGGAGGCGCCCCACGCTCAGCGCGTGAAATTCAGGTTGATCGTGAGCGACTTTGCGGCTGGCTTGCCGCCGGCGTCGAGCCCCGGGTTGATCTTGCGCCCCGAGAGGAGGCACGAGCGCGCGCCCTTGCCGAACCCCTGGCCCTTGGGCGACTCCTTCACGACGACGGCCTTGGTGACCTTGCCGTTCGCGTCCACGTCGATCACCACCTGCACGAAGCCGTTGTCGTCGTCCGCGTCTCCGGGGAAGTACCCGTTGCAGAAGTTCTTGCCGCCAGGGAGCGAGGGGACGGCGCTCAGATCCGGGCCCGTCTGCGGAGGAGGGGGTGGGGGCGGGGGCTTGCCGGCGACCGAGCCGGAGCCCGAGGGGGGCGCCGTGGAGACCGGCCCACCCTTGGACTTGTCCGCGGTGCCGCCCTTCATCACCGTGCCGCTGCCGTATTCGCTGCCGTTGGGATCGGTCACGAACGACACGGGGTCGTCGCCGGTCTTGGGCGCGTCGTCGGTCGCCGTGAGCAGGTTGCCCGCCTTGGCCGCGGCGGTGGTGTTCGGCTGGACCTGCTCCGGCGGCGTGTTGCTCGGCGGCGGCGGCTCCGGCTTCTCGTCGGGCGGCGGAGGAGGCGGGGGCGGCGGCTCCTCTTTCTTTTCTTCTTCGACCATCATGATGGGCGGGTCGACGTGCACCGGGAGCACCACCGTGCGGCCGCCGTAGGTCGCGCGGAACACGGTGTCGCCCTGACCGAGGCAGCGGAGCAGGCCCGCGCCAGCGGACTGCGCGACGAGCGCGTTGTCGGTGGACCAGGAGGCCGCGCCCGTGGCGTCGGCGAAGCCGCCGAAGCGGGCGCGGGCCAGGAGCTCGACCTGCACGTTCTCGCCGCTGCGGCACTGGACCTTGGCGACGTCCTTGAACTGGACCTCGACGATGGTGGAGGCGTAGGCGAACGCGTAGTGCACCGAGGTGGACGACAAGAGCGCGGCGATCACGATGGGCACGCCGTGCCGCTCCCCGAAGTGGAGGACGCGCTCGAACGGCGAGAACGGATCCAGCGAACGGGGAGAACTCATGGTGCAACCGTGTTGTAACAGAATCCGGGATGGAGTGCCACCTCGGGCCGAGGCTTACGTCTGGCCGAGGAGTTTCAGGGGCCGGCAGGCGTGGTCTTGGTGCCCTGGACGGTCATCGTCTTGTCGACCGCGAAGCCGACCTTCTGGATGCCGGCCTGGCGCAGCTGGTCGAGCACCTCGATGACCTTGGCGTGGGTGGCCTGCCCGGACGCCTGGATGACCGTGCGCAGGTCCTTGTTCTTGGCGAGCGCGTCGGCCGCGGCCTTGCGCAGCTCTTCCTGGTTCTGGATCGGACGCTTGTCGACGAGCACCCGACCGTCCTTGTCGATGCTCACCGTGAACACGTCTTGCTGCACGCCCGCCGACGCGGCCTTGGGCAAGTCGAGGGGGATCGTGTTGGACACGATCATCTTGGCGGTGACCATGAAGATGATGAGCAACACGAGGGTGATGTCGACCAGCGGGGTGACGTTGATCCCCGCGATCATGTCGTCGTCGTTGTTGCTCGCGCCGCCGGCCACCTCAGGACTCCTCGGCCGAAGACGGCTTCTTCTCGTTCTTGTCGTGCTTCTCGGTGTGCTTGTCCGCGGCCTTCTCGCTCGCCGAGTGCCCGCGCTCGGATCGCGGCGGGCTGCTCGGGCGCCCGCCGTCCTCGAGGCGGGTGGCGGAGGCGTGGGCCACGGCGCCGTCGACGCCTTCGCCCTTGAGGTGGGCGAGCAACACGCGCGAGAGCGCATCGGTGTTGTTGACGGTGGACTTGATGAGGCGCTGGAAGAAGTTGAACGCGGCGACGGCCGGGATGGCGACCGCGAGGCCGATGGCCGTGGCGACGAGCGCCTCGGCGATGGCGTTCATGACCTCGGAGGGAGCGCCGCCCGAGGCGGCGGCCGCGGTGGCGGTGGCCTTGGAGGACTCACCGAGCTTCTGGAAGGCCTGGATGATGCCGACGACGGTGCCGAAGAGGCCGATGAAGGGGGCGTTGTTGCCGAGGGTGCCGAGGAACACGAGTCGGCGCTCGAGCTTCATGCGCTGGAGGGCGGTGGCGCCGGCCATGGCCTCCTCCGCGGCAGCGGCGCCGCGGTCGGCCTCGCTGAGGCCGGCGATGACCACGGCGGCCTCGGCCGAGGGCGAGCTCTCGAGGCGGCGACGCGCGTCGTCGAAGGTGCCCGTGCGCAAGGCCTTGGCGAGGTCCCTGGCGAGGACCTCGAGGTCGTCGCGGATGGAATAGAAGAAGTACCCGCGCTCGAGGATGATGGCCACGCTGAGGACGCTGAGGACGATCATGAGCCACATGACGGGCGCAGCGCCCATCGCGAGCATGACGGCCTTGGATTTCTCGACGATGTTCATGTCGGGGACTCTCGACCTCGGGCCAAAGAAGGAAAAACGGAGCGGAGGACCGGAACTACTCGAACGTGGGCTCGGGTGAATCGATGCCGGAACCGTCGTTCGGTTGCGGCACGTCCCTAGCCGAACGGCCAGGGAGAAGCGAGACGGCGGCGGCGAGGGCGGTGGTGGCGTAGGCGCCCTTGGGCAGCGTCATCCGCACGCGGACGACCCCCTCACCCTGCTCTTCCGCGACGAGTTCGGTGGGCAAGATGCGCAGCACGCGACGCGTGCCCTCCCCGAGTGCCCGGTGGGGACGCAGACGTTCTAGGTCGAGGCCGTCTTCGGCGAGCACCGAAAGCTCGCGGGCGAGGACCTCACCCCCGGGGCAGGTCATCTCGCTCCCGAACATGGGGCCGGTGGGCGACAGCTCGCCGCGTGCGGCGCGGGCGCGATCGGTCTCGACGTCCTCGCAAAGGAACATTCCGCCGGTGTCGTGCTTCTTGAGCAGGTCGCCGAGGGTGGGGACCTGGTACGAACCGTCGGCGACGCGCGCCGAGAGCAGGCGGTTGAACCATCGGGACTGCAGCGCGGAGAACAGCATGCGGCGATCGCGGCTGTCGCGGGGCCCGCGGTCTTCTCCTCGGACGAAGGCGAGGGCGCGGTCGGCGTTGTCCCCGTCGCGACCGAAACGCTGGGGGCCGAAGGCGTTCGGGAAGCCGTCGCGACCGATGGCCGCCAGCGCCGCGAGCGTGGCGGGCACGTCGGAGACCTCGCGCAGCACGATGTCGAAGCGGTTGCCGTGCAGGTGACCTGGTTTGAGCTTGTTGCGGTGGCGCGCGGCCTCCAGCACCTCGAGGTCGTCCCAGCGGAGCGCGAGGGCAGCCTCGGGCGCCACCTCCGGCAAACTGATGCGCTGGGTGGTCACGGCCTCCTTGTCCTTGAGGCCGGCGTGACCACAGGCGCGCTTGTCGACGCCGAGGGCCGTGGCGAGGCGCCCGAGCGCGACGTCGGTCGTGAGGCCGCGCTTCTTGAAGCGCACGAGGGTGTGCGGCCCGTCTCCCGTGGCCGGGTACGCGTCGATCTCGTCGACGACGAAGTCCTCGGGGGAGGACTTGAAGCGGGCGGTCGGCAGGGGAGCGTTCATGGGGTGAAGGCCACGAGGAGCCCGTAGCTGCGGGGCTCGCCTCGGGGAGACGAGATGCCCGAGAGCTGAGGCGATACCGTGACGCTCCGGTCCTTTCGCAGCAACAGGTCGAGGCCGAGGCCGATTCCCACGCCGAGCAGGGTGCCCGCGGCGTCCCAGGTGAGATCGCGCCAGGAAGGTTGCCCCAGCCCGAACGCGTCGGCGACCTCCTTGCCGATGCCGATCCCGAAGGTGACGGAAGCGGCGACGGCCGCCGACCCGGGGCGCGAGGCCCCGAGCAGAGCGGCCGTTCCGTAGATCCCGCCGGCGAGGCCGGTGGAGATCCCGAAGTGGAGCGCCTTGTCGCGGCCCCACCACGGATCGTCGTCGGCGTGGGCGGCGGGCGCGACGAGCACGCACGCCACCGCACCGACGAAAGAGCCTAGAAGCCCGAGTTGCAGACCTTGCCCTCGAACTTGCCGCCGATCTTGCCCTTCTCGTCCGCCTTCGCGTCCGACGAGGACTCGGCCCACACGGAGCCGCTGACCTTGTCGCCGTTCTCGAAGGAGAGCTTGTCGAACTTGATCGCCGCGCGCGCGCCGCCCGAGTAGCCGAACGACTTCCAGTTGGAGAGGCCGCCGCCCTTCTTCGGGTAGGACATGTGCGCGGTCGCCGGCTGGGGCGAGCCCTTGAAGTTGTAGGTGACGCTCGAGCCGCCCAGGTAGTCGACGAAGAAGTACGCGTGCTTCTTCTGGTCGTCCCAGCGGGACGAGCAGGAGACGTCGGCGTCCGGGTAGAACTCGACGGAGTACACGTACTCCTTCTTCATGTTGAAGTCCTTCTGGACGATGACGAGGGCGGTCTTGTACTCGAACTTCTCGCCGCCGTGCTCGCCGGAGACGTCGCCGCTCGGAGCCTTGTCCTCGAGCGCGCCGCCCTTCACCTTCTTGAAGTTGTCGTAGTCCTCGCAGATGGTGATCTCGAAATCACCGCCGGCCTGGTACTTCCACTCCTTCTTGTCGTCGCCCTTCATCTCGATGTACTTGGTGTCGAACTCGAGCGATCCCTTGATCTTCTCGCCGTCCTTCAGCTTGAACTCCTCGAGGTGGATCTTGGTGAAGGCGGCCGGGACGTAGGTCTGCTTCAGCTTGATGCGCTGGTTGTTCAGGTAGAGCTGCACGCCGATGTCGCCGCCGGCGTAGAACTTCCGGCCCGGACCGGCCGGCACGTCGAAGCCGATCGTGTACGCCTCGTCGGGGAGCGTGCCCTTGCAGGCGACCTTCTCCGTCGACAGCTCGAGGTGGAGCCACCCCAGGTGCTGGTGCGACCGTACTTGAACTCGAGCTTCTGGCCCTCGAAGGTGCCCGACAGCGCGCCGCCGGCCGACTTCTTCGGCTTCTCGCCGTCGTCGTCGTCCTTCTTCTTCTTCTTGCCGTCGCCGTCGTCGTCGTCCTTCTTCTTCTTCTTGCCGTCGTCGTCGTCGTCCTTGGACTTCTTCTTCTTCTTGTCGCCGTCGTCGTCGTCCTTCTTCTTCTTGTCGGACTTGTCGTCCGAGGAGGCCTCCTCCTTCTTCGAGCAACCACCCGCGGAGACGGCGAACGCCAGGGCGACGATAGCGAACCAGGACATCGACGGACGCATGAGAGGACCTCCTTCGGCGACCGGCGGTCCCACACCCACCCATGACGGGTGGCCGAGGCGTTGCGGTCGGGTCGAACTTTTCGGGGCCGGCACATACACCGGCTCTGGCCGGTTGTCAGCTGAAGCCCTTGACGGTGGCAGGAGTGCCCTCCCGTCGGGTCAGCGCCTCGAGGGCCGACCGCCCCTCCTTGCGCAGGTCCATCAGGCCGCCGAGGACCATGAACCCCGTGGGAATCCGCTTGCAGCCGTGCACCTTCACGCGGAAGGCCTGCGGGGCGCCCGCCTCGTCGTCCACCTCGACCTCGAGGCGCGCACCCGGTGGGGAGGGGCTCTCGGCAGTGAGGACGATCTGCGCGCCGGTGAACGAGAGGACGGTGCTCGGCTTGCCGTTCAGACGGATGCTCATCGATCTTTCCGGTTCATGGCCCGACCCATCGCGGCGCGCGCCTCACGGTCGGCCTCTTTCTTGGCGATGGCCTGGCGCTTGTCGCCCTTGGACTTGCCGCGGGCGACGGCGATCTCGATCTTCACGTGGCGCCCCTTGAAATAGAGCCGCAGCGGGATGAGGGTGCAGCCGCCCTCCTTGAGGGTGTCGGCGAGCCGCTCGATCTCGATGGCGTGCATCAAGAGCTTGCGGGGCCGCCGTGGGTCAGGCGCGAAGGTGGTCGCCTGTGCGTAGGGGGCGATGTAGAGCTGGTGGAGCGTGCACTCGCCGCCCTGGATGCTGGCGTAGGCATCGACCATCTCCACCTTGCCGTCGCGCAGCGATTTCACCTCGCTGCCGACCAGCACGATGCCGGCCTCGTGGTGGTCGTCGAGCTCGTAGTCGAAGCTCGCCCGCCGGTTCTTGGCGATCAGCTTCTCCGCCGCCGCCCGCCCCACCTTCAGGCGCGTGTTCGCGTGGCGATCGCGCTGCGACGATGCGGTGGGTCTTCCCGAGGACATGGCGCGTGGGGGGTTATCAGACGGGGGGGCCGTCTGCTACCACGGAACGAGGTGAGCGAGGCAGGATCCGACGACCCGCGAGATGCTGGGGCTCCCCCGCCGACGGCGGGAGAGCAAGCTGCGCGTCCCGCGGAGAAGTCTCCTTCCTCCTCCCCCCACTTGCCCGAGAGCCCGCCTTCGTCGGTCGCGCCGTCGTCCGGGTCCCCGTTCGTGCCCACGCCCTCGCGGCCGAGCCCCTCGCAGCCGATGTCGTCGCGGCCGGTCCCCGAGGCGGCGGAGGACATGGACGAGGAGCCCGAGCTGGAACGGGCGACGGTGTTCGTCACGGACCCGACCGTGGAGTCGGCGCGCGTCGAGTCGGCGCTGCGCGGGCGGGGGTACGACGTGATCGAGGTGCCGCTCGCCATGCTGGTGGGGCGCGTCACGGTGCAGTGCCCCCACGTGATCCTGCTCGACGTCGACGCCGAGGGCGCGCTCGAGGTCGCGGGTCGGGTGCGGGCCGTGTCCGGCGCCGACGGCGTGCACCTCGTCTATCTCGGCGAGCCGGGCCGCACGTTCGAGTCGGCCAAGGACGCGTTCGACAACGAGGGCAGCGGCTTCTTCGCGCGGCCCATCGACGTCGAGGCCCTGGTCCGCAAGCTCGACGCGCTGCTGCTCGAGGCGCACTCGGTCCGCACCGAGGCGCACGCGGCCCGCCTCGTCGGACCGAATACGGTCGGACCGCGCACGCGCGTCTCGAGCGCGCCGCCGCGGCCCTCGCGCCACGGCGACGCCGACCTCGGCCCGCCTTCGTTGCGGCCTTCGATCGCCTCGGAGCCACCGCCCTCCAACGGCCCCTCGTCTCCCGGCCGGGGGTGGCCGAGCCGCGCCGAGGCGCGCCTGTCTCCCGACCTCGAGCGCCTCTTGCGGGAGGCGGAGTCGCGCGTGTTGCCGCCGATGTCGCAGCGCCCGCTCGAGAGCTCGCCGCGCTCGGAGGACGAGATCCTCTCTCCCGAGGACGAGGTCGAGGCGGTGCTGCCGGCGGAGATCCTGGCGTCGCTCGACGAGCCGCTCGACGCCGACGACGACGAGCACCAGGGCAGCAGCGAGACCGGCGGCACGGGAAATCACGGCACGAGCGGCACGCCGCGTGGCTCGACCGGGGGTGGCTCGACCGGGGGTGGCTCGACCGGGGGCGGCTCGACCGGGGGCGGCTCGACCGGCGGTGGCTCGACGGGGGACGCGAGCGCTCGCAGCGCGACCAACCGCGGCACCACGGGCGTGGGCACCCACGCGGGCAAGCAGCCCGACGCGCAGAGCGGACGGGGGACGACGGGCGGCACCGGGTCCCTCGACGCCGATCTCAGCGAGCGCGCGATCGATCGCGCCGCGCAGACCAACGTCGGACGCCCCTCACACGAGGCGGCGGGCGCGGTCGACGCCGACGCCGGACGTCCCCCGCACCAGCGCTCGACACCCCGGCCTCCCCGGCGCGAGCTGGGGCGCGAGCCCACCGGTCTCTCCGAGGCCGACGAGCGCTCGCAGTCCCAGGTGTCGCCGTTCATGGGGTTGCCCGCGCCCGCGCCGGAGCACGCACCACCGCTCGCCCCGCAGACCGCGCGCCCCCCCGCGCCCCGCACGCGCGAGCCGGACCCGCCCACGTTCGCGCCGGTGTCGGCGCCGGCGGCCCCTGTCTACTCGCCCGCGCGAGCGTCGCCGCTGCCACCGCCCCCTGCGCCCGTAGAGCTGCCTCCGCCCCGCGCCCTCACCTCGGCCGACGATGCGCTGCGCGCGCTGGCCCACGCCGTCGCGGCCCGTCTGTCGGGCGTGCTGCGCTACGACGAGGCCAACGGCATCCGCCGCATCGTCCTGCAAGACGGCGACGTGGTCACGGCCGCCTCGTCCATCGAGGGGGAGTCGCTCGTCGGCTTCCTCGTCGCGCGCGGCGACCTCGCCAAGGAGGTCGCGCAGCGGCTCGGGGGACGCATCCCACCGTTCGGTCGCCTCGCGGGCGCCGCGCTGGTCGCCCACGGGCACCTCCATCAGGACCAGCTCTGGGACGTGCTGCAGGCGCACGCCACGTTCCTGCTCGTGCAGGCGGTGAGCACGAACCGCGGACGCATCGCGTTCGAGGCGGAGCCACCCGCGCGCCTGCGCACGGAGCCCCCGGTGTTCGGCGGGACGCCCGGTCCGGCGCTGCTGGTCGAGATCGTGCGCCGCTCGCTCTCGCCCTCCGACGCGACCGCGCGGCTCGGCGGGCCGGACGTGCGCTTCGCGATCGGTCCCCGGCGCGGGCTCCTCGACGAGTGTGGCCTCGACGAGGACGACGACATCCTCCGCGCGGCCGATGGAGGCTCGCTCCGCGACCTCACGCGCGAGCGGGGCGAGGACGCCCCCGCGTTGCTGTACGCGCTGGTCGCGCTCGGCGTGCTCGAGGCCCTCGCGGGGATCCGGCCCCACGTGGTCGTCGGGCCGGTCACGCGCGAGCCCGACGAGCCCGCGGATCCCGTGCGCGACGCCGAGATGGACGACGCGGCGGTGCGCGCGCGCATCGGAGCGCGCCGCGCCCTCGTGGAGGACGGCGACTACTTCGCGATCCTCGGCGTGTCGCGCGCGGCCACCGGCTACGAGCTGAAGCGGGCGTACCTCGACCTGCGCAAGGCGCTCGACCCGCAGCGGGTGCTCCGCCCCTCGCTCGCCGACCTCGTGGACGACCTCACGCTCGTGCTCTCGGTGATCGACGAGGCGTACGACGTGCTCAAGGACGCCACGCGGCGCGAACGATACCGCCGCGCGATCGGGTGATGGCGCGCGCGTGGCTCGCGATGGCGTTGCTGGTCGGCGCGTGTCGCGAGCCACCCAGTGCTGCGGTGGCCGACCCGGCGGCGAAGGCGAGCAGCGCCCCGAGCCCGTCCTCGGCCGTCGGGCCGAGCAAGAGTTCGCACGCAGCCACGTGCGCGGCGATCGCACGAGAGATCGCGGCCCTGGCCGTCGATCACCCGCAGCTGGCTGGCTTCCACGCGGACAGCGCCACGCTCGAGCCCGACTGTCGCATCGTCCACACGTACCATTGCCATCCGGCCAAGCACGTCGGCGGCTGGGCAGCCGGTGTCCCCGAGCCGGATGCCGACGGTCTCTGGCTCCACCTCGGCATCTTCGACCCCGCCGGGCCCGCGGCCACGAGCCAGCTCTACACCCAGCCGGCCATGCTCCCCGACCGGACACTCGATGGTCGTCGCGTCGTGCTGTTCGTGCACGAAGGCTCGGCGACCAAGCCGCTGCAGCTCGAGATCCTGAAGATCCTCCGGCGGTACGGCCTGAAGGAACCCTGAGTCGTCACACTCTGCCGGTGTGGACGACGATCCGCCGGATGCACCTCGAGCGCGTCGTGATCGGGTGGCTGGTGGCGTCGGCCGGCTGTGGTGCGACGAAGTCGGCTCCCCCGAGCGCGCCGCGAGTCTTGCCTGCGTGCGCGTCATCGTCGACCTCCCCCGATGCCTCCGTCGACGCGGCCGCGGAGTCCGCCGTCGCGAAGCCGAGCCGAGACCTCCTCGCGCTCGGGGTCGGCCACACGTGCGTGAGCTCGCTGCCGGCGGACGGCGTCTTCTGCTTCGGCGACAACCGACGAGGCCAATCGGCCGCGAAGGGACCACGCGCGTCGACGCCGGTCCGCGTGCTCGACCACGGGGTGACCTCCCTCGCAGCGGGCGCCGAGCACACGTGCGCCGACGCGTTCTGCTGGGGGCGCAACGACGCGGGCCAGCTGGGCGACGGCACGCATGTGGATCGAGCGCGACCGACGCTGGCGAAGGAGTTGTTCGAGGACCCCGCGGCGTTCTTCGACCCCGACCACCCCTTCCAGTGGGTGCTGCTCGCGAGCGGCAGCTGGGCCGTGCGTACCGCCGAGTACGGCTACGAGCATCGCCACGCGGGGCTCGTGCCCCACGTCGGCCTCACGTGTGCCCCCGGGATCCCCTGCACGCAGTGGTTCGTGAGCGCCTCGAGCCACGGCGACACCCTCTGCGCGCAGCTCGCCGGGTACGGGGGCGTCGCGCTCTCCTCGCTCTACTGCTCCGAGGAACACGCCCTCCTCGAGCGCGGCTTCGGTGAGGGCGACGATCTGCAGCCGCACCTGGGGACGCTCCATGGACCGGCGCTCGGAAGGCGCTTCGCGTGCGCGGTGCGGCTCGACCAGCGCATCGAGTGCTGGGGCGACCTCCACGGTCTGCGCGGCGACGGGAACACGAAGCGCTCGACGTGGATCTCGGGCTACTGGAGCGCCACCACGGTCGTCGTCGGCGAGACCTACGGGTGCTTCGTGCGCGTCGACGATCGGGTCGCCTGCTTCGGCACCGAGCCCGCGATGGGGCTCGATCGCGCGGGGATCAAGGCCGGCTCCACGCCGGTCTCGATGAGCGACCCGGCGAGCGAGGGTGGCGGGCGGGTCGCCGCGCTCGCCGCCGGTTCCCACCATGCCTGCGCGGTCCTCGCAACCAGCGGAGCGACCGTGGCCTGCTGGGGCAAGAACGATCAGGGACAGCTCGGCGACGGAACCACCAAGGACGCGAAGGCACCGGTTCGCGTGACGCTGCTGCCCTAGTCGTCGCCGAAGGTGACCACGACACCGGCGTGGTCCGACGGCCAGAGGCCCGAAGCCGTGCGGTCGAGGAGCTGGTTGCCGACGAGGCTCGCGGAGCGGAGCGGCAGGGCGCGCTTCGGCGCGCGCACGAACACGAGATCGAGCCGCTCGTAGAACGGCTGGGTCGTGTGCAGGTCGGCGGCCTGGCAGCAGGTGAAGCCGGGCGACTTGGGGTGGATCGCACTCCAGGCGTCCCGGAAGCCCGCCGCCGCGATCGTCGCGTAGGTCGCCGTCTGGCTGCCGTCCGCCGGTGAGTTGAAGTCGCCGACCAGGACCACCGGCACCTTCTCCTCGCCGAGCAGCGCGAGGAGCTCGGCGCCCTGGGCGAGCTGCACCTCGGCGACGTGGTCCTCGAGGTGGGTGGTCACGAAGCGCACGGGGCCGTGCTCGGTCTGCGCCACCACCGAGGCCCAGCCCCGCACGATCTCGACGCTGCCACCGGCGAGCGACACCGGCAGCCCCACGGCGTAGCGCGCCGCCTTCGGCTGCGAGAACGAGACCCCTTTGCGCACGAGCACCACCTCGCGGTCGATCATCTGCACGCCATCGAGGATCGGCGCGCCATCGGCGTCGAAGCCGGCGAGCATGGGCATCGACACGTCGCTGTCGGTCTGCACGACCGCGACCTCGTAGGCGAGGCCACGGGCCGCGAGGCTCGCCTTCAGGAGCTCGAGGAAGTCGATCACCAACGGTGCGCCGCCGCTCGCCGAAAACCGACGGAACAGCGCGACCTCCTGCAGCCCGACGAGGTGCGGACGCTTGGTCGCGATCTCCTTCGCCAGCGCCTTCGCCCGCGCGGGGAAGTCGTTCGCCTCGAGCTGCGCCCAGGCTGCGGCCACCGCGACCGGCACCTCCTCGGGCGTGCTCGCCGCGAGGATCGGGTCGACGTCCGCGCCGAGGTAGACGTTCCTCGTCATGACCGTCAGGGCGCCGTGGTCGCGCTCGAGGGCGGTCTCAGTGGTCGCGATCCCTTCGCTCGCGCTGCCGCAGCCCACCGCGAACGCACCCACGATCAGTAGCTTCTTCATGATGTCACCTCCGATCGGCGCCCACAGCACGGGATGGGCCAGCGCGCTTCGCGCGGTGATCGAGGTCCGTGCTCGCGAGGGTGTGCAGTCCGCTGCACGTCGTCCGGCAGCGGGCTGCACGACGGCGCCTCTAGCGCGGGGTGAACGAGGCGAGCCAGAGGTCTCCCGCCCAGCCGCCGTGGGTGAGCCAGAGCGCGTCCTTGCTGTAGCAGGCCGACTCCAGCACGTCGGCGCCCGCCGAGTGACGGCGCAGGATCTTGCCGGTCGCGACCTCCACCTCGACGATCTCCATGCGATCGGTGACCGCGACCTTCTGGCCGTCGGGCGAGAACGCGAGGTTGCCGTAGCGCGCCGGGGGGAGGTGCGCCGACAGGACGCGACGCTTGCCATCGGCCTCGAGCACCGTCGGGGTGAGCTGGTCGCCGTCGGCGCCGGCGAGGAAGACCAGCCGAGCGTCGACGGGGGAGGCGACCGCGTCGCGCGCGTCCGGTCCGACGACGTCGTGCGTCGCGCCGCCGGCCAGCGCGATCGACAGGACCCGCGTGTGGCCGTCCTTGTGTCGGGTGAAGAGCACCGTGGCGCCGTCGCGCGAGAACGCCGGCGTGCTGTCCGCCCCGTCGGTCGTCAGGACGCGTGGTGCCGGGCTTCCCGCGAGGACCACGAGCCCCTTCGTCGTGGTCGCGACCACGTTCTCGCCGACCGGGGAGAGCGCCATGAACGCGGCCTCGGACGGGGGCGCGTTCAAGCGGCGCGGTGGCTCGCCCGGCGCCATCCACCAGGGGACGAAGTTGCCCCCGCGCGACGACAGCACGACCGTCTCGCTGCGGTTCGGGGCGCAGGCGATCCGTCGATCGTCCCACTCGACGTTGTGCTCGAGGTCGGCGATCCGCGACGCGCCGCCTTCGACGACGACCTTGGCGAGCAGCGTGCGGGCGGTGCAGGTGGACCACACGAGCTGCTTCTGATCGTGCGAGAAGCGCAGGCCCTTGCGCGGCGTGATGCCCTCCGACCGCAGCGACTGCGGGGCGCCTCCGGCGATCGGCAGCGCGAGCAGCTCGGGCGCGCCCGTCTCGTACTCGCGGGTGACGAGCACGTGCAGGCCGTCGGGGTGCGTGACGAGGGACTCGTCGGTGGGACCATCGAACAGGAAGCGACGGGTGCCGTCCTTCTCGTAGAGAGCGTTCCAGGCGTGACTCTGGCCGACCATCGGGAAGTTCACGACGACCTGGCCCGACGGGAGCTCGAGGGAGGCGCGCGGTGTGTAGCCGGTGGGGATGTCCAGCGATCGGAGCACCTTGCCGTCGAGCGCGTGCAAGGTGCGCGTGGTCTGGGTGCCGGCCCAGACCCCCTTGCCGTCGGCCGCGAAGCCCGGCCGGCCGCTCCCCTGAACGAGGTGCTTGGGCGGAGCGCTGCCGTCGAACGGCACGAGCCAGATTCCCTGGTCCTGCTCGGTGTAGCGAAGGAACGCCACCGTCTTGCCGTCGGGGGACAGGTCGGGCGCGAAGCTCCAGCCGGGGAGGTTCGTGAGCTGTCGCTGCGTGTTGTCGGCGAGGTCGAGGACGAAGAGGTGCGAGTCGGGGCCGACCGTGGCATCGAAGAGGACGCGCTTGTCGTCCAGCGTGAACACGGGGAACTCCTCGCAGCCCGCCGCGAAGGTGATGCGGCGCGGGTTGGTGACCGCGAACCGCGCGGGCTTGGCCGAGGCCGGAGCGGAGGCCGAAGGCAGCGGCGGAGGGCCGGTCCGCTCCTTGCGCAGCCGGCGCAGCGCGAAGACGCCGCCGCCCGACAGCAGGACGACGGCCAGCGCGAGGAGACCCCACGCGCGCGGCTTCGGCGGCGTGGGCAGCGGCGCCGCGAGGACCGTCTTGGCGTGCGGGTCGACGACGACGCGGCCGTCCGCGCTCGAGCGCCCAGTGCCCACTTCCCGTGGCGTCGAGCTCGGCTCGGTCGCGCGCAGCGAAGGCGCGATCTCGGTCAGCGCCGCGAGCGCCGCGGCCCCGTCGGTGAACCGATCCCCGGCCGCGATGGAGAGGCACCGATCGACGAACGCGCAGAACGCCGGTTCGAGATCGGGGCGCAGGGAGGCGAGGGGAGGGGCCGGATCGCGCAGGCGCTTGATCGCGAGCGCGGGCATCGAGAAGTCGTCCTCGGGGAGGTGCCCGGTCGCGGCCTGGAACAGCACGAGGCCGAGCGCATACACGTCGGCGGTGGGCCCGATGTCGGCCTGCCCGACGAGCTGCTCGGGCGCCATGTACGCCGGCGTCCCGATGAGCGTGCCCTCCTGGGTGAGCGCGGCCGGCAACGAGCCCGCCTGTGGGGCCGCCACCAGGGCCTCGCGGGACCCGTGCAGGCGCGAGACGCCGAAGTCGGTCACCAGCGCGCCGCCGCCCTCGCGGAGCATGACGTTGGCGGGCTTGAGGTCGCGGTGGGTCACGCCACCCTCGTGCGCCGCCGCGAGCGCGCGACACAGATCGTGGGCGAGGCGCGCCAGCACCCGCGGGTCTTCGACCGGGCCGCGCGAGAGGCGGGTGCTCAGCGCCTCGCCGACGACGAGCTCCATCGAGAGTCCGAGGCGCCCGGGCAGCTCGACGAGGTCGTAGATGCGCACGACGCGCGGATCGGTGACCTTGCGCGCGAGGCGGAGCTCGCGGCGGAACCGCGCCAGCGACTGCTCCGACTGCCCGGTGTGCCCGAGGAGCTTGAGCGCCACCTCGACGTCGGCGGTGCGATCACGGGCGCGGTAGACCACGCCCTCGCCGCCGCGACCCAGCTCGCCGAGCAGCTCGTAGCGTCCGCCCAGCACTTCGCCGATGCGCGGCTCCTCGAGCGCGACTGGATCGCGCGCCACGCCATCGGCGCTGCGTACGGTGCGGGCCAGCGCGCCGTCGCCTTCGTCGGCGCTCTCGCGGCGATCGTCGGAGCCCACGGCAAGAGCTTGGCCATTTCGTCGGCACGCCGCAACGGTGCCGTGTGCCCGTCAGAGCTCTCCGGCCGCGACCAGCTCGATCGCCCGACGACACGTGCGGTGAAAAGCCTCGGCCGCCATGCGCAGGTGGTCCTCGGGGGTGTCCTCCTCCTTGGTGTGGCTCAAGCCGGCGATCGACGACGAGAAGATCATCACCGTCGGCACCTCGCGCGCCATCTCGCTCGCGTCGTGCAGCGCGCCGCTCGGGAGCTCCACGTCGTGCCCCTCGACCTCCTTCACGCTGGCGCGCGCGGCGTCCAGGAGCTTCGGGTGGAACGGCATCGGGGGGATGCGGAAGATGGGCTCGAACGACACCGTGCAGCCCTCGGCCTTCGCGCTCTCCTCGGCGGCCTGCCGCATCTCGCGGTGCATGGCGGCGAGTGAGCCGGCGTCGATGTGGCGCATGTCCATCGTGATGCGCGTCTCGCCGGGCACCGCGGTCACGACGCCCGGCCAGCACTGCACGTGCCCGGCGGTCGCCACCCCCTGGTGGCGACGCCCGATCTCCGCGAGGGCGAGCGCGAACCGCGCGGCGGCGAGGAGGCTGTCGCGGCGCATCTCCATCGGCATCGTGCCGGAGTGCGCGGCCTGCCCGCGGAACACGAGCCGCTCGCGCTCGATGCCCTTGGTGCCGGTCACCGTGCAGATGCCGAGCCCCTTGGACTCGAGGATCGGCCCCTGTTCGATGTGCACCTCCACGTAGGCCTTCACGTTTGCGAGCCGGCTCTTGGCCGCGAGGATGGTGGCGAGGTCGACGCCGTGCGCGGCGACCGTCTGGTCGAGTCGCTGGCCTTCCTTGTCGACGAGCCCACGGGCCGCCTCGACGTCGAGCGACCCGACCACCGCGGCCGACCCGAACAGGCTCCGGCCGAAGCGCGCGCCCTCCTCGTCGGCCCAGTCGACGACCGCGACCGTGATCGGCGGGGTGCCCTCGGCGCCGAGCGCCCGCACGAGCTCGACGCCCGCCATCACGCCGAGCGCGCCGTCGAGCCAGCCGCCCTTCGGAACGCTGTCGAGGTGCGAGCCCACGACCAGCATCGCGGGGCTCTGGCCGCGCAGCACCGCCCACAGGTTGCCGGCCTCGTCGGTGGACACGTCGACCGGTAGGCCGGCGAACGCGGCGCGGAAGCGGTCGCGCGCCTTCACCCAGTCGGCGGTCCACGCGAGCCGGCGGCTCCCCTCGGGGCCTCCGGTGTGCTGGGCGAGGGCGCGGAGATCGGCGACGACACGGGCAGGGTCGAACGTCATCCTCCGAAGCTATCGAACTCGAAGGCCGTCGTCAGGGGGCTTCGCCGACGCCCGTTCGCTCGAATCGAGCGGTGAGCGTTCATGTCGATGGTGAAGAGCGCCCCGCCGGCCGTCCACGCTGGCGGATTCACACGCCGCCGTCCTTCGGCCCGCGCCATGCACCAGGCGTCCCGGGGGAGACGGACCTGGGCTCTAGGAGGGACCGATGAAGAACGATCATCTCGGGCGTTTCGAGACGGAACTCGCATTCTATGCGGCACAGCTCGGCGAGCTGTCGGAGGCCGAAGCGTCCGACGAGGCCGTGCGCGACTTCAAGGCCAAGTACGAGGCCGCGCAGAGCCGCCTCGAGGAGTTCAGGGCGGCACCCATCGATGCGCGGGTCCGCGCCGCGATCGGGGTCGAGCGCGCCTGGTATGCGCTCGACGCCGCGTTCGACCGACTGCCCGCCTGAACGAGGAGGTCAGGCCTGGCGGAGCGCCACGACCTGCTTGCCGCGCACGAAGCCGTAGCTCTTGAGCTTGCGGTAGAGCGTGGCCGTGCCGATCTGGAGCTGCTCCGCCGTGTGGGTCTGGTTGCCGCGATTGTGCTCGAGGGCCGCGAGGATGTACTCCTTCTCGACGTCCTCGAGTGGGCGCACCGTGGCGAGGGCGGCGGCCGGCCGCGGGAGCGCGTGCCGCAGCTCCTCGGGCAGGTCTTCGAGCTCGATGCGGGTGCCGCGAGCCAGGGCGACGGCGCGCTCCATCGTGTTCTCGAGCTCGCGGACGTTCCCGGGCCAGTCGTGCCGGAGGAGCCGATCGGCGGCGGCCGGGGCGAGCCCCGAGATCTTGCGGTTCATGCGCCGGGCTGCGTCGGCGAGCAGGACCCGGGCGAGGGGCAACAGGTCGTCGCGTCGCTCCCGCAGCGGGGGGAGGTGGAGCTCCACGACCTTCAGGCGGTAGAACAGGTCCTGGCGGAACGTGCCGTTGGCGACGGCCTGCGCGAGGTCGCGGTTGGTGGCGGCGACCACCCGCACGTCGACGCTGCGGGACTTGTTCTCGCCCACGCGGCGGACCTCCCGCTCCTGCAGCGCGCGCAGCAGCTTGACCTGCATGGGGAGCGAGATCTCGCCGACCTCGTCGAGCAGCAGGGTGCCGTGCTGGGCAGCCTCGAACAGCCCGGCGCGATCGTGGGCCGCCCCCGTGAAGGCCCCCCGCGCGTGGCCGAACAGCTCGCTCTCGAGCAGGCTCTCGGTGATCGCGCCGCAGTTGATGGCGAGGAACGGCCCGCCGGCCCGGGTCGAGGCCTCGTGGACCAGGCGAGCGATGCGCTCCTTGCCGGTGCCGCTCTCGCCGGTGAGCAGGACGGTGGCGTCGACCTTGGCGACGCGCCGCGCGAGGTCGACGAGGCGCCGCATGCCCGGGCTCTTGGCGACGACCCCCGAGGGCTCCGCGACGTCGCGGGAACACCGCACGAGGGCCCGGCGGCTCTCGCCGAGCTTGCGCTCCGACAGCTTGAGGGTCTCGATCACGTGCTGGAGCGAGACGTCGAGGCACTGCTCGAGGTGGTGCGGCTCGAAGAAGCGCAGCTCGTCGGCGCGCTCGTCGCCCCACTCCTCGCGGGTGCGGCCGTAGAGGTGGCAGGCCGCGTCGCCGCGGCCGGTGCAGGCGTCCTCGAGGACGCAGATCTCGTGGCCGACCGCGCGGCTCAGGTAGCCGCTCGCGAGGCCGCAGATGGTCCAGCAGACGGGCTCGTCGGAGCCACCGAAGTGGAGGAGGTGCTGTTCGCCCTCGTAGGAGGCGCTCAGCATGACCCCGTCCTTGGAGAGCGCGCTGCGGCTGCCGGGCGCGACCTGGAACAGCCCGCCGAGGGCGTGAATCCGCGTGCCAGCCTCGATCCAATCCACCTCGCTGTCCCAATTGAACTCGGCCTGCATGGCCTCGGCCATGCGCCACCCGTGCGCGAAGCCGAACTGGGTGAGTACCGTGCGCGCCGCGGTCAGCCCGAAGCTGTCGACCAGATACTTGCGCAGGATGCCCATGGCCACGGCGTCGACCAGCAGCGCGCGCTGCCCCGCGAACCGGATCAGGCCCCCCTGGGCGTCCAGCTCGAGCAGCTCCTCATGACCCATCTCTCCCGCACGCATCGTTGCCTCGACCTTCCGAATCGATGGAACGGTAGCCCATCCGAGCGCGTACGTATACGGATCCAATCGTTTTATGACGCGCAGACATTTTGCGCTGTCCGCCGATGTGATGCGAGAACGAAGTTGCAACTGGTGCCGCTGCGGCCGTGGTCCGACGCCTGTGAACGGCAAAAATGACGGTTGTTTCGCGCAGGTATCGCGTGATGACCGCGCACCATGAACAAACATTGACGTGCTCTAACTACTGAAATGAGTTGTGGCGAAGTGCTGCATGCTTGCAGTGAATTCATGGTCTGGTGCTTCTTCGGATGAACCATTGCTGTCGAGCCCATCCGCCTCGGTGCCGGGCGATGGCACGCCTCGTGCTGGCCGGCGCGCATGGATCGCGCGCGACACCGCTTCGCCATCGTCGAGGGCACCCAACTGCACTGGGCCGAGCTGGGAGAGCGCAGCGGGGCGCCGCCCGTGCTCCTCGTGCACGGGCTCTACGACTCTCATCGCACCTGGAAGCGGGTGGCGCGGCTCCTCGCCACGGACCGGCTCGTCCTCATGCCAGATTTGCCCGGTCACGGGCTCGGGACCGCCCCGATGCGAGCTACGCCGTCGACTGGTACGGGCGGATCCTGGCCGGTCTGCTGGCTGCCCTCGGGCTCGGGGCGCTCGACGTAGTCGGTCACTCGTTCGGGGGCCGTGTGGCCCAGATGCAGCTGCTGTGCGCGCCCGTGTCTACCCGGCGGCTCGTCCTCGTTGCATCGGGGGCCCTCGAACTCGGCGGGCACCTCGCGCTGCGATGCCAGGAAGGCCTGGGGCGCGAACACTGCGACGAGCTCGCCGTCATGAACGCGACAGAGGGCTCGGCTCGCGCGTTCGCCCGGACGCTCGACGCGCTCGCCAGTGCGCGACGCGAGCGCCGGGCAGGATTCCCAGATCGCGTGGTCGAGATTGCCGCTGTCCCGCCCATAGCTGTCTTCTGGGGCACCCGCGATCGGGTCGTCCCCATCGCCCAGGGGCGGAAGCTCTCGGCGGCGCTCGCCGCGGCCTTCGTGCCGTTCGAGGGCTGCGATCACTACCTCCATCACGAGCAACCCGAGGCGTTCGTGGCTGCCGTTCGCTCCTTCCTCGACGCGCCCTCGCCGCGCCTGGCCCAGGCCAGCTAGCGATCCATGCGCGCCGCGGACGGCCCATCGAACTGAGCGTCAGCCACGTCGATTCGATGGGTCGCGGGCGATGTTCGCCCTCCCGTCACCCGGACGCCGTGGTGGGAGCTGGTCCGGTACAGTGTCTGCTTCGGAACTCATTCGAGCCCGGACCGAGGAAGGCAGCCGCCGTGAGACTCGTCTCGAATGAAGCCATGGAACCCGACGACCTCCGTCGACGCGCCGAGGACCGCCTTGCAGCCAGCCTGCAGGCGCCCGCGATGCCCCCCCAGTCGCTGCACGACGCGCTCCGGCTCGTCCACGAGCTGCGCGTCCACCAGATCGAGCTCGAGATGCAGAACGAGGAGCTGCAGCGCACCCACGCCCAGCTCGAGAACGCGTTCGTCCAGTACTCCGAGCTCTACGACTTCGCGCCCGTGGGCTACTTCTCGCTCGGCGAGGACGGCGCCATTCATCGCGTGAACCTGTGCGGCGCGGCGCTGATCGGGCTCCCGCGGGGGGACCTGCACCTGCGGCGCTTCGGGGTGTTCGTGTGCGACGCCGACCGGCCGCGGTTCAACGCGGCGATGGCCGACGTGTTCGGGCCGATGGGGAGGGCGACGCTGGATCTCACCCTCGACGTGCCGGATGCCTCGCTCGAGCTGCAGGTGCACGTGACACTGGCGCTCTCGCCAGGGGCCGACACGTGCCGCGCCATCGTGGTCGACGTGACCGAGCGAAAGAGGGCGGAGCATCAGCAGCGCTCCTCGCAGAAGATGGAGGCCATAGGGCGCCTGGCCGGCGGGGTGGCGCACGACTTCAACAACCTGCTCACCGTGATCCTGAGCCACGCGGCGTTCGCGCTCGAGGCCGTGGAGCCGGGCCCGCTGCACAGTGACCTCGAGGACCTGCAGAAGGCCGCCGAGCGCGCGGTGGGCCTCACCCGACAGCTCCTCGCGTTCAGCCGCAAGCAGGTGCTGCGCACCCAGCTCGTCGACGTGAACGAGCTCACCCGGGCGCTCGCGGTCATGCTGCGTCGGCTCCTCGGCGAGAACATCGAGGTCGTGATGGACCTGGCGATCGAGCTCGGCCGCGTGCAGCTCGACCCGGCCCAGCTCGAGCAGGTCGTGATGAACCTCGCGATCAACGCGCGCGACGCGATGCCCGGCGGCGGCACGCTCACGCTGCAGACCTGCAACGTCGGGGCGTTCGTCCGGCTGACGGTGACGGACACCGGGAGTGGGATGGACAATGCCACGATGGGCCACGTGTTCGAGCCGTTCTTCACCACGAAGCAGCTCGGGCGCGGCACGGGCTTCGGCCTGTCGACGGTGTACGGCATCGTCATGCAGTGCGGCGGCGACGTGTCGGTGCGGAGCGAACCCGGCAAGGGCTCGACGTTCGAGGTCCTGCTGCCGCGGGCGACGGCGACCGCACCCGTGCGCAAGGAGCCGCGGAAGGTCGTGCCGGTGGGCGGTGGTGGCGAGACCATCCTCGTCGTCGAGGACGAGCTGGCCCTGCGGGGGATCTTCAGCCGCTTCCTCCGCGCGGCGGGCTACGTGGTGCTCGTCGCGGAGAACGGGGTCGACGCTTTGCAGGTCGCGCGCCAGCACGTGGGCCCGATCCACCTGGTGGTCTCCGACGTCGTGATGCCGAAGATGTCGGGCATCGCGTTCGCGCACCAGCTCGTCGAGACCCGACCCCACACGAAGGTGCTCTTCATGTCCGGGTACACCGACGAGGCCGTCAAGCCGCACGGCGCGCTCGAGTCGTCCGTGCCGTTCATCGGCAAGCCTTTCACGGCGGCGGAGCTCGACGCGAGGATCCGTGAGCTCCTGGACACACGGGGCTCCGACCCGGCGGGTCAGAACCTGCAGCAGCGGAACCCGACCCAGTCCTGACGGTCGCTGCGGCTTCGCGACATCGCGACCCCGCAGGCGGCGCTGCTGGCCTTCTCACGGAACGAACCGCCGCGGACGCGGCAAGTGTCTGTCGCGCCGAGCGCCGACTGGCAGCTGTCGGTCCACTCGGCGACGTTGCCGCTCATGTCGTAGAGCGTGGCGAGCTCGGCGCCGCTGCTCCCGCCGTTGCAGCCGGAGAGGCTGCGCACGGGCACGACTTCGGCGGGGCCCGCGTCCACGAGGCGGTCCGACGTGTTGCACTTGGTCGGCTGCGCCGCGGTCCCGTAGGGCCAGACGGGCGAGCCGCCGTAGGCGCACGCGTGGCGCCACTGGTCGACGTTCGGGTCGTCGAGCTTGTCGAAGGGCGATGGGGGCTTGCTCGCACCGCCGGGGCCGATGGCGCCGCAGAGCCGCTTGCCGGCGGTCTCGCAGTAGGCCCAGGCATCGCACCAGTCGACGCCGCGGATCGGTTCGTCGGCGGCGCCCGCGGCCGAAGCGACGAAGCTCGTCTTCCACTTGCAGGTGGCCGGCAGGGTGACGACGTCCTTGACCGCGACCTTGGTCGCGAAGTCCTGGTAGGCCGCGACGGTCACCTCGCTCGCGTCGACGCAGTAGAACGCGGTGCCGATCGGCACCCGCACCATCATCGCGGGACAGGGCAGGCACTTGCCCGACTCGCACGCGGTCGAGAGGCAGTCGGCGGGGAGCTTGCACTTCTTGCCGCTGCCGCACTTCCCGGGGCAGGTGCCGCCGCAGTCGATGTCGGCCTCGTCGGGGTCGAGCAGCTTGTTGGCGCAGGTGGAGGTCTCGGCGTCACCGGCGTCGACGGCGGCTTCGGCGTCGCCGCCACCGTCGGTGCCGGCTTCGCTCGCGTCGGTCGACGCGTCGGCGGTCTCGAGGGCGGCGTCGAGCGGCGGGTCGCGCTCGAGGTCGTCGAACGGGAGGGTGAGGCTGCACGCGCCGAGCAGGGCGAGGCAGACGGCGAAGGCGAGGCCGACCCGCGCGCGAGACATCTCCCGGAGCCTAGCGCACGCGGGCGACCGATTCCGGCTCGTCTCCACCTCAGGAAAACGAGAGGAACGCCGCGATGCGGGTGCCGAGGACGGCGACCGTGCCCGCGATCAGGGCGGCCGCGACGTAGGCCAGGTGGGCGGCGCGCGCGCGGGCGTGGGCGGTCGGGTCGTCGCCCCGCGAGAGGTGCAGCGCGAGGCCGGCCCAGGCGAGGGCCACCGCCGTCACCGCGAGGTGCTCCTTGCGCTCGAAGAGCAGGCCCAAGGTCCGCGAGGCGAGGTAGATCGGGCGCCGCAACCTCCGGCTGTAGGGGTCGTAGATCACGGCCCCGAGGCCGAACGTCACCGTGGTGAGCGTGGTCGCGAGGGTCGTGGCGAGCCGGGCTCGCCGGCGAGGATGGCGCAGCACGATGGCCGGGTGCACGAGCGCGGCGACCGCCAGCCACGCCACGTGGCCGTGGATGCGCTCGAGGAGCCGCAGGGCCTCCGGGGTCACGGGACGAACACCCCTTGCAGCACCCCGATCGCGATGGTGGTCGTGAGGAGCAAGGACAGGAGCTCGTCGAAGGACCGCGTCGAGCGCGCGGCCAGCGCCGAGCCGCCGATGCCGGCCACGATCGCCGCGAAGCCCGCGATGGCGCAGCGCCAGTAGAACGCGATGCGGCCCACGACGACCACGGTGCGCGGGTCGGGCGCCGGGAAGAACAGAGCCTGCGCGACGCGCAAGAGCGAATACGCGATCGCGAACGCGCAGGCCGCGACGACGAGGGCGCGCAGGAGGCCTCTCACGCGGGGCTCCGGTGCGCGATCACGCGCGGGCACTCGGGGTCGGGGCCCACGCGGCCCTCGAGGTGCGTCGAGACCACCTTGCAGCCCCCGCGGCAGACGCGCTGGATCGGGCAGCTGGCGCACGGCTCCTCGGGGGCTTCGGCGAAGCCGGTGAGCGCGGCGGGCTCGAGCTCGCGGGTGAACGAGCAGGGCGCCACGCGGCCCTCGAGCGTGCGCGCCGTGAGCGCGTTGCCGGCCTCGCACCCCATCACCGCGAGCGCGTCGAGCGCCGCCGGGTCCGCGAACGAGAGGAGCGGCACGAGCGCGCAGTCGACGCGCAGCGAGAGGGCTCCTCGATCCACGATGCGCCGCAGCAGCGCGGGCAGCTCCGCCACCTGCGCGGGCGAGAGGCGTCGCTCGAGGTAGTCGAGGGAGCGCGCGCGCCCCTCCGGCTTGTACCGGAGCAGCTGCGCCTCGACGGCGCCGAGGGCCGCGGCGCGCGCGCACGTGTCCTCGAGCGCGACGACGCTGCGGCGCGTGAGCACGACGTTGACCCCGACCGTGACGCCGGCCGCGACCAGCGCCGCGATCGCTCGCTCGGCGACCGCCACCGTCTCGCTGGCGCGCAGCTCGCTGGTCGCGCCGTCGTAGCTCACGTTGACCTGCGCGAAGTGGGTGAGGGCGCGGGCGCGCTCGGCGGTCAGGCCGATGCCGCTCGTCGTCACGACGGGGACGAGGTCCCGCGCGCGCGCCTCCCGCGCCAGGGCGGGCAGGTCGGGGTGGGTCAGCGGCTCGCCGCCGCCGAACGCGACCATGAAAGCGCCCGCGGCGCGCACCTCGTCGAGCGTGGCCCGCAGGCGATCGAGCGAGGCGTGGGCGCCGTCGACGCGCGTCGGCTGGTAGCACCCCGCGCACGACAGGGGACAGCGCTCGGTGATCGCGACGTGCGCCTCGAGCGGGGCGGTCGGGCCGCGGATGTCGGGGGGTTGCGGGCCGGACCACGGGCCGGCGAGGCCGAGCGCCGCCGCGCGTCGGCGATCGACCGCGACGAGCGTGCGGTCGTCGAGCCGCACCCACGCGCCGAAGTCCTCGACCCGCGCGCGCATCACGGCTCCTCCTCGGGCGGCGGCTTCTCCTCGACGGGCGTCTCTTGTTCGGGGAGCGCCGCCGCGACGAAGGCGTAGACCACGCCAGCCGTGACCACCGTCGCGAACAGCAGATCGACGACGCTGCCGATGGAGGAGCAGTTGGCTCCGGGGCCGCGTCGGACCGCGAGGACGCCGTCCGGTAGCTCGATGCGAGGCTCGCTCATCGGAGGGCGCCGCTCATAGCCCGAAGCCCGAGAGGAAGCTCGTGCCGTACACCTCGCTGCGCTCGAGCGCGAGGTAGGCCGCGGCGACGACGAACCCCGCGCCGACGAACGCGCCGACGAGCCGCTGGGGCCACGGAGCCCGGCCGAACGCGCTGGCCCAGAGAGAGCTCAGCAGGTGCGCGAGGACGAGCCCGATCCCGAACAGGAGGAACGGCGGCGCCATGCCGGGCTCCCAGCGCTCGGCGACGAACGCGGAGCCGAGCGGCGCGACGAGCAGGAACACGAGCGCGCGGGGCGCGAGGAGGCGGCGCACCGCGACGGGGCCGCGGCGGTCGCGCACGACGCGGGCGAGGGCGAAGACGGCGGCCAGCAGCGCGACGGCGCTGAACGCGATGGCCACGCGGTGGAGGAGTGCCCTCCGCACGGCCACCGCCACCGCCTTGCGCAGCGCCTCGGGCGCGCGGGGGGCGAGCCCGATCTCGGCGCGGGCCCGGGCGAGGTCGCCCGTCCGCTGGAGCGCGGTCCACGCGATGTCGAAGCCCGCGGTGGAGAGCGCCGGGTCGTCCGCCTCACGCGCCGCGGTCAGCGCGGGCGTCGCGGCGCGCGCCGGATCGGCGAAGCGACCCACCCACGCCTGCGCGACGAACAGCAGGCCCTCGGTGCGGACCCGCCCGATCGGCATCGCGGCGAGCGCCGTCGACAGGCGCTCGATCTCGGCGCGGTCGTCCGCGCGCCGCGGGTCCTTGCGCACGCGGTCGAGCGTGGCGAGGGCCTCGAACTGTCCCTCGTAGCGGGCGAGGTTCTCGGCGCGGGCTCGCGCGGTCGTGGCGAACCAGTGTCCCGGGTCGATGCGCAGGACCGACCGGTAGTGGGCGAGCGCCGCGGCGTAGGCGAACGCCCGTTCGTCGAGCTCCCCGAGGGCGAAGGCGGCCCGCGCCGCGCGATCGCGGTCCGCGCCGAGCAGATCGGCCTCGAGGGCTGGACGATCCGGCAGGGGGTCGGCCGCCCACACCGGCGTCGAGCCCAGGGAGGCAGCGGTCAGTAACGCGAGCCAGAGCAGGAAGACCCACCGCACGAGAGCAGTCTAGTGGACGGGGCCGATTGCCGTTAGCCTGCGTCCGCACAGGAGGTCCATCCCATGTTCCGGAACGTCGCCAAGGTCGCCGCTGTTGCCACGCTGATGCTGTCGAGTGCCTACGGGTGCAAGAACTTCGTCCGCGTGAAGGAAGACGACTGCAAGAAGTGGATGGAGCACGTCACCAAGGTCGTCGTGGACGACGTGAAGAAGCAGGCCAAGGACTGCAAGCTCGAGAAGGGCGCCGAGGACGAGGTCAAGGAGGCCATCCAGAACTGGGTGAAGGACGACTGCGCCAAGTACGACGGCGACCAGTATCTCCTCCAGAAGGACCACGAGTGCATGATGAAGGCCGAATCGCCGGCCGACATCGACAAGTGCTACGACGCCATCCCGCAGACCAAGACCTCGACGACCACCAAGAAGGTCGGCAAGGTCAAGATCAAGCAGAAGAAGACCTCCAACGCGACCACGATGAGCAAGCCCGAGCTCGCCAAGTTCGTGAAGGACCAGAAGGAGGCGCTCTGCTCCGGTGGTGGCGACAAGAAGGACGACAAGAAGGGTGGCGACAAGGACGACAAGGACGAGTGAGCGCTTCACTCGCCTGACGTAGGAAGAAGGCATCCGCTCCGGCGGGTGCCTTCTTCGTGTCGTCAGTCCGTCAGGGAATGATGCCGAACTGGCGGCCGACCGCGCGGAAGGCCTCGAGCCCGCGGTCGAGGTGGTGCTTCTCGTGCGTGGCCATGTAGCTCGTGCGGAGCAGCGAGTTGCGCGGCGGCACGCCGGGCGGGATGAACGGGTTCACGTAGACCCCGTGCTCCTCGAGCAGCACCTTCCAGATCGCGATCGTGGTGAGCTCCTGGCGGATGTAGATCGGGACGATCGCCGTCTCGGTGGGGCCGGTCTCGAAGCCCATCTTGCGGAGCTCGTCGCGCATGTAACGGGAGTTCTCGCGCACCTTGTCGATGCGCCACGACTCCTCCTGCATGATCTCGAGGGAGGCCAACGCAGCGGCCACGCTGGGCGGCGGGCACGAGGCGGCGAACATGAACGACGGCGCGAAGTGCTGGATGTAGTCGAGCACCTTGCGCTCGCCGACCAGCCAGCCGCCGATCGAGGCGAGCGACTTGCTGAACGTGCCGCCGATGAGGTCGACCTCGTCGTTCACGCCGAGGTGGTCGCACACACCGCGGCCCTTGTGGCCGAGCACGCCGAGGCCGTGCGCGTCGTCGACGAAGATGCGGACGCCGTGCTTCTTGGCCGCGGCCACCATCCCGGGGAGATCGGCGATCTCGCCCTCGGTCGAGAACACGCCGTCGGTGAGGACGAGCGGACCCTCTTCCGGGTCGAGCGCGGCGAGGCGCGCGTCGAGGTCCTTGGCGTCGTTGTGGTGGAAGCGGATCATCTGCGCGCCGTTGGCCTGGGCGAGGCGCACGCCGTCGTAGATGCTCGCGTGACACATCTTGTCCATCATCGCGACGCTGCGCTTGTTCGGCAGGAGCGCGCTGAGGGTGGCGAGGTTCACCTGGTAGCCGGTGGTGAAGACGATCGCCTTCTCCTTGTTGAAGAAGGCAGCGAGCCTCTCCTCGAGCTCGTGGTGGAGCCGCAGGGTGCCGTTCACGAGGCGCGACCCGGTCATCGACGGGCCGTACTTGCGGATGGCCTCGATCGAGGCCTCGCGCACCTTGGGGTGCGTGGTGAGGCCGAGGTAGTTGTTGGACCCGAACATGATGACCGGCTTGCCCTCGAGGATCGCCTCGGGCCCCTGGTTCATGTCGAGCGCGCGGAAGTAGGGGTACATCCCCATGGCGCGCGCTTCGTCGGTGAGGTTCCACGCGTTGCACTTGGCGAACAGGTCCTTGCCGCCCATCCGCGTGAGCGCCACCCGTCCCTTGATTCCGCCCTGGAGGTCGTGGTCCGCCATTTGATTGCGCGACGAGTAGCACGGTCGATGTGCAGGAGGGAGGCGTGAACCTGGGGCACGGCGGCGCGAACCGCGCTTCGCGCCCGCGGCGATGGACGCCGTGCAATGGATGCGCTGGACAGCCCCATGACCGCCACCCTGGGCGACGAGCTCGTCTTCCGTTCGGGCGCGCGCGCGAAGAACCGCGTCGCGCTCGCCGCCTTGACCAACCAGCAGTCGCACGCCGACGGCACGCTCTCCGACGCCGAGTTCGCCTTCCTCATGGCGCGAGCGAAGGGCGGCTTCGGCGTCGTGTGCACCTGCGCCACGAACGTGGCCGCCGACGGGCAGGGCTGGCCGGGCGAGCTCGGGGTGTACGACGACCGCCACCTCCCGGGCCTCGAGCGCCTCGCCGCCGCCCTCCGCGCCGAGGGTGCGCTCGCCTTCGCGCAGATCTTCCACGGCGGCGCCCGCGCGCCCTCGACGCTGACCGGACAGCAGCCCTTCTCCGCGAGCGCGTTCGACGATCCCTCGCCCACGTTCGAGAAGCCGCGCGCCGCCACGCTCGCCGAGATCGAGCGGGTGATCGGCCAGTTCCGCGACGCCGCGCGCCGGTGTTGCGACGCGGGCTTCGACGGCGTCGAGCTGCACGGCGCGCATGGCTATTTGCTCGGCCAGTTCCTCTCCACCGTCACGAACCAGCGCGACGACGCCTACGGCGGCGACAACGCGGGCCGCGCGCGCCTGCTCCGCGAGGTGACCCGCGCCGTCCGCGCCGCCGTCCCCGCGACCTTCACGGTCGGCGTCCGACTGTCGCCGGAAGAAGGGGGGTTCGCGCGCGGGCTCGACCTCGACGAGAGCCTCGAGGTCGCGCGCTGGCTCGCCGACGACGGCGTGGACTTCGTGCACCTCTCGCTGTGGGATGCGACCAAGAACACCAAGAAGCGCCCCGAGGAGCACGCGATCCCGCTGTTCCGCGCGGTGCTCCCGGCCGACGTGCGCGTCGTCGCGGCGGGTGCCGTGTGGACGCGCGCCGACGGCGAGGCGCTGCTCGCGCGCGGGGCGGACGTGGTCGCGCTCGGCCGCGCGGGGATCGCGAACCCCGCCTGGCCGCGCGAGGTCGTGACCGAGGGACGCGAGCCGAAGCGCGCCCCGCTGACCGTCGACGAGCTCTCCGCGCGCGCGGTGAGCCCGACCTTCTCCACCTACCTCCGTCGGTTCAAGGGCTTCGTCGCCCCATGAGCGACGTCGCGCGCGCCGCCGCGATCCTGCGCGCGGGGGGCCTCGTCGCGTTTCCGACCGAGACCGTCTACGGCCTCGGGGCCCACGCGCTCGACGCGGTCGCGGTGCGGAAGATCTTCGCGGCCAAGGGCAGGCCCCCCGAGAATCCGGTCATCGTCCACGTGGCCGACGTCGACGGCGCGCGCCGGCTCTGCCGGGTGTTCCCCGCCGAGGCCGAGCGGCTCGCGGCGCGGTTCTGGCCGGGACCGCTGACGCTCGTGCTGCCGCGCGTCGACGCGGTGCCCGACGAGGTCACGGCCGGCGGGCCCACAGTCGGCGTGCGCGTGCCGGCCCACGATCTCGCCCTCGCGCTCCTCCGCGCCGCCGATCTCCCCGTCGCGGCGCCGAGCGCCAACCCGTCGCTGTCGATCTCGCCCACCACCGCCGCCCACGTGCGCGCGGGCCTCGGCGACCGCGTCGACTTCGTCCTCGACGGGGGGCCGTGCCCGGGTGGGATCGAGTCGACCGTCCTCGCCCTCGGCGACGGCCTGCCGCGCATCCTGCGGCCGGGCCTGGTCACGGCGCCGGAGATCGAGGCCGAGATCGGCCCCGTGATCGTGGGCGCCGATCCCGCAGCCATCCTCGCGGCCTCGCCCGGCCTCCAGCGCCGTCACTACGCGCCGCGGGCGCCGCTCGCCCTGGTCGACGACCTCTCGCCCGTGCGCGCGCTGCTCGATCGCGGGGCCAAGGTGGGTTGCTCGCGTTCGACGCGGGGGACCCGCGCGCCGTCGTCGTGCGCATGCCGCGCGACCCGCGCGCGTACGCCGCCGAGCTGTACGCCGCGCTGCACGCGCTCGACGCCGAGGGCGTGGAGGCGATCTTCGTCGCGAGGGTGCCCGAGGACGCCGACTGGCTCGCGGTCCGCGACCGCCTCGCCCGCGCCGCGACCTGACGAACAAGAGCAGATCAGGGCTCGATCAGCGCGAAGCCGGCGACGACGCGCGTCGAGTGCGCGCGGGCGAACGCGCGGCTGGCCTCGCGGGGGCCGACCTCGCGGGGGCCGATCCAGGCCTCGTCGGCGAGGTCGAGCGCGACCGGCCGGCCCTCGGCGAGCGCCGCGGCGAGCGTGCGGGCCGGGTCCTCGGGCCAGTCAGCCGGGGCACACGAGGCGCACGTCGCGCGGGGGCAGCGTGGCGAGGGCGAGCTTCGCGTGGGGGCAGAAGTGCCCGGGGACGAGCGTGAGGGTGGGGGGCAGCGCGGCGAGGCGCGGGCCGAGCCCGGCGCCGCGGGCCGCGATCGCGCGGGCGCTCTCGGTGGTGAACGGAACCGATGCGAGGCCGAGCGCGGCGACGATCACGAACGCCCGCCGGTGCTCGGCGAGCCACGCGCCCGCCGGCAGCAGCAGCGCGAGCGGCGCCGTCGAGAGCACGTAGCGCGGGCTGAACGAGCCGTCGGGGTAGAACAGCAACAGCGCCGTCGCGACGGCCGCGGGGACGACCACCCACGCGAGCTCGCCGCGGGCCGTGCGGAGCCGCGCGCCGCCCGCCACCACCGCGAGCGGCGCCATCGCGAGCACCCACCCGCACGAGATCGCGACGTCGCGCAGTGAGAGGCCGTGGGCGGACGAGGAGCGACGCATCGCCGAGAACCAGCCCACGACGGCGCGCGGGCTCCCGCCGTGCGCGTCCAGCACCAGCGCAGCGACGACCGTCACGGCGACGAGCGCCGCGGCCATCGCGCTGCCGTTGCCGCGCCGCGTGCGCACGAGGAGCAGCACCGCGAGGCCGTGCACCACCGCCGTTTCGCGGGTGGCGACCGCGAGGCCGAACAGCGCTCCCGCGAGCACCACGCGCCCCGACGTCGCCGCCACCAGCGCACCGATCGAGGCCGCGAGCGCGGGCCCGTCGGTGAGCACCTGGTGGCTCGTGTGCGCGAACGTCGGCGACGTCGCGAGCGCGGCGCCCGCCGCGAGCGCCGCCGCGCGCGAGAGGCCGAGGCGCGCCCCGAGCACCGCGAGCAGCGGGGCCGCGGTCGCCGACACCACCGACCAGGACCAGCGCAGCAGGGGCTCGACGGCGGCGTCGGCGCCGCCGACCGCGTGGAGGAGCCGCACGAGCCCGCGAGACACGAGCAAGAACGCCGGTCGTCCGAGCAAGAGCCCGCTCGTACCGCCGCGGAGCGCGAGCACGACGTAGTCACCCGCGTCCCAGTAGGCCACGCCGTGCGTGCCGACGAGCGCCGAGGAGACCAGCGCGAGCACGAAGAGGCCGAGCAGCGCGCGTCGCATCTCAGCGCCGCGACAGGCCGAGGGGGTCGGTGGGCGAGGCGCCCTCGCCGATGGGCTCCGCGTCGGCGAGCGCGCGCAGGAGCAGCGAACGCGCGGCGATCACCGCGCCCCGCAGGGTCTCGCCCCGCGCGAGGTGCGCCGCGATCGCCGCCGACAGCGTGCACCCGGTGCCGCGCGTGCACGTCGTGGCGATGCGCTCCGCAGGCAAGGCGAGGGTGCCCTCCGCGTCCACGAGGACGTCGACCGGCGCCCCGTCGAGGTGCCCACCCTTCGCGAGCACCGCGGCGACCCCGCGCGCACGCAAGCGCTCGGCCGCGCGGGCGAGGGCCTCCGGATCGCGCGGCGCCACGCGATCCTCGAGCAGCGCGGCGAGCTCGTCGCAGTTGGGCGTCACCAGCGTGGCGCGCGGCAGGAGCTGTTCGCCGAGCAGACGCACGCCCGCGTCGTCGAGCAGCGCAGCGCCGCTGGACGAGCGAATCACCGGATCGACGACCAGCGGCAGCCGAGGGCGCGCGCCGAACACGGCCACCACCTCGGCGACGATCTCGCGGGTGCCGAGCATGCCGGTCTTGGCCGCGTCGGCGCGCACGTCCTCGAGCACCGCCTCGAGCTGGGCGCGGACCTGCGCC
>JADJMO010000041.1 GCA_016709545.1 Myxococcales bacterium | reverse complement strand
GTGATCTACGTGCAGGGCTCGGTCGAGCTCGCGCCGCTCACCGGCCTCGCCGACGCCATCGTCGATCTGGTCGAGTCGGGCGAGACCCTGCGCCAGAACGCGCTCGAGGTCCGCGAGCACGTGTGCGACGTCTCGAGCGTCGTCGTGGCCAACCGCGCCGCGTACAAGCTGCTCGGCGCGCGCGCCCGCGCGGTGGTCGATGCGCTGGCCTGAGCTCGCCTTCGTCGCGCTCACCGCGCTCCTCGGCGTGACGGTGGCCGCGTGCGGGCCGAGGCGCGGCGCCGGAGCTCTGCCGAGCGGTCCTGGCGCAGCCACGGGCGAGGTGTGGGCCGAGAACCTCGTGCACCCGCAGGCCACGACGATCCTGCGCGCGCACCTCGACTCGTCGGGCGCCGGCGACGTCCGCGTGCTCACCCGGGCCTTCTACGCCACGCACGCCGACGAGTACGATTTCCTCTACCTCCTGCCCGCGACGCTCCTCTCGGCGAAGGCGGCCGGTCGCCTCGTGAACGCGAGCAGCGAGCACCGGCCGTGGCTGAACCAGCCGGGGCCGTGGCACGACGCCGAGTTCGGGAGCAAGGGCCGCCTGAAGGCGGTGATCGGCCTCGACGCGTTCCCCCTGGCCAACGGCCCCGCGCTCCACGAGACCTTCCACCACTGGGGCGTGTTCGTCGACGCCAAGTTCGGCTTCGGCGTCGGCAAGGGCACGATGTTCGGGCCGCACTGGGGCTTCGCGAGCGTGTACGGCCAGCTCGGCGGGTTCCAGCGCGCGAGCCTCGCGTGCCAGGGCGGGGCGCCGCTGCCGTGCGCGGCGGGCGCCGATGGCCGCGTCGCGTTCGAGCTCGGCACGAGCTTCGGCCCGTTCGCCAACGGGGGCGACTCGATCCCGTACGCGCCGCTCGAGCTCTACCTGATGGGGCTCGCCGACGCGACCGAGGTGCCGAGCACGCTCGTCCTCGACGACGCGACGCTCGACGGCATCGCGAACGATCGCATCCGCCTCTCGGCCAGCGGGACCCACGAGGTCACCGTCGCCGATCTCGCCGCGCGCCACGGAGCGGTCCCCAAGGCCACCCAGACCGAGTTCCGCGCGGCCTTCGTCGTGGTCTCCGAAGAGCCCTTGCCACGCGAGAAGCTGGCGATCGCGGAGCGCTGGGCGCGACGGCTCGGAGGCGCGATCGACGACCCGCCCGGGCTGTCGTTCGAGAAGGCCACCGGCGGCCGCGCGCGCATGAGCCTGCGGGTCTCGCCGAAACCCTGAGGCCGGCGCGACGGCGTTCATTCCATCATGTAGAGAGTGGCTCGCTCCGCGATGTCGAAGTCGTAGACCTTGCTCGCCACCGAGGGGTTCGGAGGGGCGGTCCCGAAGAGCCCGACCCCGATCGACACCTGCAGCGCGACGCCTGGAGTCAGGACGCATCGCAGCCCGAGCTCTGCGGGCCCGCCGCCATACGAGTAGCACTTGGTGTCGAGCCCCGGCTGGGTGAGGGTCACGATCTTCGCAACGTCGCCGCTCGCGCTGACCGGCTCCGTGAAGCGCACGTAGACCTTGCCGGCAGAGGGAGCCATCGTCTCGACGTAGAAGCCGGCGAGTCGGGGCTCGGACCCCGTTCGGAAACGCCCTCCCACGAGACCGCCCGGCTGCAACCCTCCCGTCACGGCCCAGTCCTTCGGCGCGTCGCGCAGCGAGAGCAGGTACCACCGATCCTCGAGCGGTGTCGTCGGATGGAACGCGACCCGCGTCGTCCAGCCCGAGCCTGTCCCCGATGTCGCGCCCGCGATGGCCGCGCCAGGCACTTCGACGAGCTCGGGCCACGTCCGTAGCGTGAGCTTGGAGACGACGGCATCCACCTCCGACGAGCCGGCGCTCGCGTCGCCAGCGTATTGGAGCACGGTGACCGCGGGGTCGTCGTACCCGACCGCCGTTCTTCGATCGTTCTCGAACGAGACGTACAGCGTCCACGCTGGTGCGGCGTCCGCCCAACCGCCGCCGGTCTCGCAGTAGTACGCGCCGTCCTCTCCCAGAAGGCCGTCCGAAGAGGCTCCATCGACCGCTGCCGCGCCGGTCTCACCAGGCACCAGAGGCGCTTCGGTGACGCTGGCACCGCACCCGGTAGCGGCGGACATGCACGCGATCAGTAGAAGACGGCCACGCATGCAGTGGTCTCAGCGAAGTTCGTGCCAGACCATCTTCCTCGGCTGAGCGAGGCGGTCGTGCCAGCGTGCGCCACTCGAAGCGTGCCAACGTCAGTCGAACGGATCGGTCGGCACGACCTTCAGGCACGGCTTCGGGGCGCCGGCGTCGTGCACGCGAATCGACAGGCACACCTTCGGGTACACCCCCGCGTCGGCCGGCGGCGGCGACAGGCAGGGCATGGGCGTCACCTCGGAGGCGCCCACGTCTTCCATGGGCACCGAGAGACAAGGGACGGCCTCGGCGTCCGGTCCGGCGTCGGAGGCCTTCTTGGCCTTCTTCGTCTCGTCGGCGGGAGCCCCGATATCGCCGTCCTCGCTCTTGCTGCACGCCGCGGGCAGCGTCGCGAGCGCGGCGGCCACGAACGCGGCGCGGCGGGCGAGGATGCGGTCGCGGCTGCTCATCGAGGCATCGTGCGCAGCGCGTCGATCACGCGCGCGAGGACCGCGCTCTGTCGCTCGAAGGACATGGTGTGCGGGGAGGGGGTGGCGAGCGTCCGTTCGTCGGGAGGCACGTGGAGGAAGCCCACCTGCGGCGCGACCGCGGCGTGCAGCGCGTGGAAGAGGAGCGCGTTGCAGACGTAGGTGCCCGCGGAGTCCGACAGCCGCGACGGCGCTCGGAGCGCGCCGTGCACCCGCGCGACGTCGAGGGTGACCGCGATGACCTCCGGCGCGCCTTCGACCACCACCCCGACCGGCATCGCGCCGTCGACGTCGGGGATGCGCGCCGAGACCACGTTGCGCCCGCACTGCTCGACGCCGAACTCGGGCTGGCCCTCGGCGACCCCGAGCAGCAACACCACGTCGTAGTCCTTGCCCTCGGTCGCCGCGCGCAGCATCGAAGGTGCGCGCGCGAACGAGGTGGGGAGCACGACCGAGTCGACCCCCACCGCGCTCGTCGCGAGGCGCGCGCTCGGGTTGTCGACGACGCGTCCGAAGGGGCCGAAGCCCGTGACCAGGATCCGCGTCATCCGATCAGACGAGGATGTACTCGTCGGCCTCGGCGGCCATCGCGTGCTGCGCGACGACGCTGGTGGTCTCCTCGTCGCGCTTGACCGCGAGCTCGTAGAGCTGGGCGAGCAGGGTCGGGTGCTGGCGCAACACGTCGAGGAACGTGGCGCCGGCGAGGTGCAGCGTGACCGTGGGGAAGCGCGCGACGACGTCGGCGCCGGCGGGGCGCCGCAGGATCATCGCGACCTCGCCGACGACCTCGCCGGGGCCGAGCGAGGCGATGGTGAGGGCGTCGCCCGACTCGTCCTCGGCCCGCACGTCGACCTCGCCCGAGGCGATGAGGAACACGCCGGTGGACGTCTCGCCGCGGCGGATGAGGAAGTCGCCGGTCTCGAAGGTGCGGGTCTCGAAGCGCGAGACGAGGCCGCCGCGCTCCGAAGGGTCGACCGCGCCGAGGATCGGCGAGGTGCGCACGAGGTTCTGCAGCATGCGCTCGCGGCAGAACGTGGCGAGCTGCTCGCCGACCTCGGGGGCGCGCGCCGCGACCACCTCGAGCGAATCCACGTGGGCCGCGAGCACCAGCGAAGGGCGCGAGGCGACGACGCTCGCCGCGCGGGGCGCGCGCGACACGAGGGCCATCTCGCCGAAGACCTGCCCGTTCTGCAGGCGGGCGAGGACCATGGGCGCGGCGCCCTCGATCTGGCGGCGCACCTCGAGCTCGCCGCGGGCGACGATGAACGCCTCGCTGCCTGGCGAGCCCTCCTCGATGAGCACGCCACCCGCGGGGACGACGCGCACCTCGAAGGCCTCGATCAGCGTCCGCAGGCCGAGCCGCGAGAGCCGGGAGAACAGGGGCAGCGCCGGCACCATGGGCGCGGGGGAGGAGTCGCGCTCCTCGCTCATCGCGAGCTTCATCTTGCTCGTGGCGGCGCGCAGGATCTCGACCGCCTTGTTGAGGAGCGCGGGCCCGGTGAGCAGCGAGGAGAGCGGCTGCAGCTCGGCCGCCTTGGGCGGGAGCGGCGGCATCTGCCGGCCGTCGTCGTCGAGGCGGGGGGAGCCAGCGTGGAAGGCATCGGCGATGGCGTCGAAGCTCTTGCTCGCGTCGACGCCCAGGCTGCGGAGGGCGACGCACGCGGCCACCGCCAGGGGCAGCAGTCCGGCGTCGATGGCGCGCGCCACGCACACCTCGAGGCCTTCGCGCGCCGGATCCCGGCGACCGAGCTCGGCGAGCAGCTCCGCGACCAGGAGGAGCGCCGACGGCAGCTCGGGCTCCGCCTGCAAGGCGGCCGCGGCCCAGCGCAGCGCGGTCTCCGACTCCCCCGCGAGCCGCAGCGTCAGCGCGCGGTCGATCGGCGTCTCGCCGGAGTGGAGCCCGGGCAGGGCGGGGGGCGCGCTCATGCAGGGGCCGAGCCTACCACATCTGCTCCGGCCGGCACCTTTCGTGCGCGTCGTCGGTCAGCCCTTGGCGGGGGCGCCCGGCGCCTGCGGAGGCTCGGGCGTCTGGCCGCGCATGAAGACCTTGGCGACCTCCACGACCGGCACGATCAGCGCCGAGAGACCGAGCATGGTGAGCCACTCCATCCCCGACATCGCGTGGGTCTTGAACACCGGCTGCAGCACCGGGATCACCACCGCCGAGAAATGGATCATGCCGCTGACGGCGACGGCGAGCAGCAACGGGCGCGAGGTGAACACGCCGATCTGGAAGATGGAGGCGCTGTTCGAGCGGCAGTTGAAGGCGTGGAACAGCGGCGAGACCGCGAGGATCGAGAACGCCATGGCGCGCGCGCGCGACTGGGACTCGACGTCGGCGCCGGCCCGCAAGAGCACGAACAGCGCGGCGGCGGCCATCACCGCGCCGACGAAGGCCATGCCGAGGTACTCGCGCTTGCCGAGGAGGCCCTCCGAGAGGGGGCGCGGCGGTTCGCGCATCAGGGCCGAATCGGGCGGGTCCACGCCGAGGGCGAGCGCCGGGAGGCCGTTGGTGACCAGGTTGATCCAGAGGATCTGCAGCGGCGTGAGCGACGGCAGCCGGGGGAAGAACGCGGTCGCGAACACGGTGAGGCAGAGCCCCGCGTTCGAGGAGAGCAGGAAGTAGATGAACTTCTGGATGTTGCGATAGATCGCGCGGCCCTGCCGGATGGCCTCGACGATCGTGGAGAAGTCGTTGTCGAGCAGCACGAGATCGGCCGCCTCTCGCGCCACGTCGGTGCCGCCGATGCCCATCGCGATGCCGATCTGCGCCTCGCGGATGGCCGGGGCGTCGTTCACGCCGTCGCCGGTCATGGCCACGACCTCGCCCCGCGACTTGAACGCGCGGACGATGCGCAGCTTGTGCTCGGCGGAGACGCGGGCGAACACGCGCACGGTCGGCACGCGCTTGCGCAGCTCCTCGTCGTCGGCGGCCTCGATCTCGGCGCCGGTCATGGTCTCGCTGTCGCCGGCCTTGCAGAGGCCGAGCTCGCGGCCGATGGCCTCGGCGGTGGTCTTGTGATCGCCGGTGATCATCACCGCGCGCACGCCGGCCATGGCGGCGGTGGCGATGGCCTTCTTGGCCCCGTGGCGGGGCGGGTCGATCATGCCGACCAGGCCGAGGAACGTGAGGCCCTCCTCCGGGTCGCCCTCCTCGGGGGCGCGACGGCGGGCTAGGGCGAGCACGCGGAGCGCCTTGTTGGCCATCTCGTCGGCGACGACGTGGATGCTCTTGCGCATGGCCTCGTCGAGCGGGCGGTCGCCGGCGGAGGTGGCCTCCATCTTGATGCTGGTGCACCGGGGCAGGATGATGTCGACGCCGCCCTTCACGTGGGCGATGGGGCGCCCCGTCTCGTCGAGCGTGATGACGGTCATCCGCTTGCGGTCGCTGTCGAACGGCAGCTGGCGGATCACCTGGGACTGCGGCGCGATCGACTCGCGATCGACGCCGCCCTTCTCGGCGAGGACGAGGAGCGCGCCCTCGGTCGGGTCGCCGACCACCTTGCGCAGGCCGTCGTCGTCGCGGGTGAAGCGGGCGTTGTTGCAGAGGGCCGCGGTCTTGAGCAGGCGCTCGAGCGGGACGTCGATCTCCTGGCCCAGGGTCTGCGGGTGGGCGGGGGCCTTGCGGTCGTCGTTCTCGCGGACGATGAGGCCGTCGGGCTCGTAGCCGAGGCCGGTGACCTCGTAGTGCAGGTCGCCGGCCCACACCTCGCGCACGGTCATCTCGTTCTGGGTGAGGGTGCCGGTCTTGTCGGAGCAGATGACCGACGCGCTCCCCAGGGTCTCGACGGCGGGGAGCTTGCGCACCTGCGCGCCCCGCTCGGCCATGCGGCTCATGCCGAGCGCGAGCGTGATGGTGGTGATGGCGGGCAGGCCCTCGGGGATGGCGGCGACCGCGAGGCTCACGGCTTCCAGCAGCAGCAGGTGCCACGGCTTCTTGCTGGCGAAGAACCCGTACGCGAACAGGAAGATCGAGATGGCGAGGCAGGCCCAGAGGATGCGCTTGCCGGTGACCTCGAGCCGCTGCTCGAGCGGGGTGGGCTCGGACTCGGTCTGCGCCATGAGCGCGCCGATCTTGCCGAGCTCGGTCGCGCCACCCGTGGCGCAGACGACGGCCACGCCGTTGCCCGCGGTGATCGTGGTGCCGAGGAACACCATCATCGGGCGCTCGGCGATCGCCGCGTCTTGCTCGGTGACCGCGTTGGCGTCCTTGCCCACGCCGGTCGATTCGCCGGTGAGCGCGCTCTCGTCGGCCTGGACCGCGTGCGCCTGCAGGAGGCGGCAGTCGGCCGGGACGAGGTCGCCCGCGGTGAGCTCGACGAGATCGCCGGGCACGAGCTCGCGCGCGGGCACCTGGGTCTTCTGCCCACCACGCACGACGTTGGCCATCGGCGCGGAGAGCTTCTGCAGGGCGTCGAGGGCCTTCTCCGCGCGCACCTCCTGGATGAACCCGAGCACCGCGTTGGCGGTGACGATGAGCAGGATGGCGATCGCGTCGCCGTAGCGCGCGAGGAAGCTGACGTTGGGCGCGCTCTCGGCGAACACCGCGATGAGCACGGCGATGGCCGCCGCCCCGAGCAGCGCCCCGACGAACGGGTTGGCGAACTGCTCGAGGAACTTGAGGAGCAGCGACTCCTTCTCGCCCTTCGGGAGCTCGTTGAAGCCGAAGCGATCGCGCAGCTTGTCGACGGCGTCGCCCGAGAGACCCTTCTCGAAGTCGAAGCCGAGCTCCGAGAGCGCGGCCTGCACGTCCTCGCCGGACTTGGCGTGCGGCGCGACGATCGCGACGTTGGTCTGCGGGAGGCTCGAGCGCGGCTTCTGGGGCACGCGCAGAGACGGCGGGGGGCTCTCGTTCGCCAAGGCCAGGGCAGCCTAAGGCCCACGGCCAGGGATCAAAAGCGGTTTGCTTTGTCGCTCCCGCTCCGGGTCGCGCCTACTTCGACATCTTCTTCTGCTGGTTCTCGGAGGCCTCGAGCTCCGCGAGGGCCGCGACGAGCTCGTCCTGCTCGGCCTGCGACAGCTCGGGCTCCTTCTCGGCGGCGGCCGCGGGGGCACCCGCGGCGGGCGCGGCGACGCGCACCGGCGGCGCGGCGGCGGGGGGCGGGGCGGGCGGCGCGAGGCCCATCTTCTGCTTGAGGGCGGCGAGGTCGTCGTCCCCGCCCGCGGTCTGCTCGAGCTTGTCGAACTTGTGGGCCAGCTGATCGCCCGAGTACTCCTCGGCGATCTCGGCGGAGGCGTCGGCCTCGGCCTCCATCTGGTCGATCTTCTGCGCCATCCGGTCGAACGTCTCGAACGACGACTGCTGCTTGAGACCAGCCATGGTCTCGTGGATGGCCTTCTGCGCCTCGGCGCGCTTCTTCCGCGCGATGAGGACGTTCTTCTTGCGCTTGGCCTCCTCGATCTTGCTGTTGAGGACGCGCAGGGCGGTCTTCAGCTGCTCGACGGCGGCCTTCTGCTTCTCCCACTGCTCGCCGAGCGTGGTCGCGAGGTTGTCGTGCTCGCGCTTGCGGGCGAGCGCCTCCTTGGCGAGCTCGTCGTTCCCGGCGCGGATGGCCATCATGGCCTTGCGCTCCCACTCCTTGGCCTGCTGCTGCTCGGCCTCCACGGTCTTGCCGAGGCGGTGGCTGTCGGCGATGGAGACGGCCACCTGCTTCTTGGCGTTGGCCAGCTGCTCGACCATCTCGGTGATGACCTGGTTGAGCATCTTCTCCGGGTCCTCCGCCTTGGAGATCATGTCGTTCAGGTTCGACTTGATGAGCGTGGCGAGGCGGTTGAAGATGCCCATGGGTCCTCTGGGAAGTCGGGTCGACGGAACGGGAGCGAGCCTACTACAGCGCGGGACCCGATCGGCGCAGCGCCGCGGGAACCGGGAACTTTGCGGGCGTTTCAGGCCCGATCGCGTCAGTGATTCGGCAGCGCTGCGCGGATGTCGGGCAGCTGGTGGGTGGCCGCCTCGTCGATCTCGCCGAGGCAGGGCCTCGAGCTCGTTGTAGTCGAGGTTCTCGAGCGGGAGCGCGGCGGCGAGCACCAGCGTCTGGTCGTCGACCCCGTAGGCGGCGTGCACCAGGGCCGTGGCGTTGAGGCGCAGGAGCTTCTCGAACAGCGCCTCGCGGTCGGGCGCGCCGGCGGGCGGGATCTGTCCGACCTCGAGGCGAGTGACCAGCAGAGGGTCCGAGCAGCGCACGGCGACGGTCTCCTCGCGCTCTGCCCGCACGATCCAGGTGCCCTCGGCCACTTCGTGGAAGCGACGGCCCATCCGCAGGAGGTAGGCCTCGACGTCTTTGCTCGTACGCATCGCGCGACCGTAAACACGGATCGGCTCAGCGTCGAGAGGGTGCTAGCGTTCTCCGTGTCGTGAGGCCGTTCCACGAGCAGATCCGCCTGGTGGGCGCCACGGGTGGCCCGACGAAGCAGCCGGTCTGGGTCCGGTGGCTCGGCACGGCGGGGTTCTCGCTGCGGGCCGACGACCACGTCGTGCTCTTCGACCCCTACCTCACGCGGGCCTCGCTCGGCCGGTGTCTGCGCGGCGACCTGCGCTCCGACGCCGCGGTGGTCACCCGACACGTGGGGCGCGCGGACGCGGTGGTCGTCGGCCACACCCACTTCGACCACGTGCTCGACGTGCCCCTCGTCGCCCGCACCACGCGCGCCACCGTGTTCGGCTCCACCTCCGCGGCCGTGCTCTGTCGCGCCGACGGCGTCCCTCCCTCGCAGGTGGTCGACGTCGAGGGCGCCCTTCGCAAGGGGACCTTCGTCACCGAGGTCGGCCCGTTCCGGCTCGAGTTCTTCCCGAGCGCGCATTCGCGGCTGCTGCTCGGGCGCGTCCCGGTCGCGGGCGAGATCGCCGACTGCGACGCCGTTCCCACCACGGTGACGGGGTACCGGTGCGGGGCCGTGTTCGCCGTCGAGGTCACCGTGTTCGGGCGCACGTTCTTCCACCTCGGCAGCGCCGAGCTGGTCGAAGAGAGCGTGCCGAAGCGGTCCGTCGACACCCTCTTCTTCACCGTGGCCGGCTGGACATCCTCCCGCGAGATCCCCGAGCGCGTCGTGCGCCACCTCTCGCCGCGGCAGGTCGTGCTCGGCCACTGGGACGATTTCTTCCGCCCGCTCGCCGAACCCGTGCACGCGCTCCCGGCGCTCTCTCTCCCGCGCCTCCGCGATCGATTCCACGCCGCGGCGCCCTCGGTCTCGGTCGGCACCCTCCCTTTCCTCGAAGAGGTCCCCCTGTGATCACGCCGCTCGAGGTGTTCGGTCTCTCGCCGTTCGGGCAGCGCAGCCGCGAGGCCTTGCGCGCGCTGCGGGGAGACCCGTGGACGCCGAAGACGCGCTTCGGTCTGTCGAGCCTCGGCATCCTCAAGCCGCGGCTCTCGCTGCCGCTGTGGCTCGGCCTGCCCGCGCGCGGAAGGCTCGTGCCGATCTACAACCTGTTCAACCACCTCCGGCCCCCGCCCGAGGACGGCTGGAGCGTGCGCAAGACGCGGGTCCGCGATTTCCGGGGCGGGAACCTCTCGTACGACAGCCACAACGGCACCGACTTCGCCGTGGCGCCGGGCACGGTGGTCGTCGCGGCGGCGCCGGGGCGCGTGCTGCGCGTCTCGAGCGAGTTCGACCGCGGCGGCCTCAAGGTGTTCGTCGACCACGGCGGTGGCCTGGTCACGACGAGCAACCACCTCTCGCGCGCGCTCGTCTCCGTCGGTGAGCGCGTCACCCGCGGACAGCCGATCGCGCTGTCCGGCATGAGCGGCATCGACGGGGTCCTCATGTTCCCGTGGAGCACCCCGCACGTGCACTTCAACGTCTGGCTCGGCGGAGAGTACGTCGATCCCTTCGCCCACGACGGCGAGCCCTCGCTGTTCCGCACCGCCTCGCCCACGCCCCACGACGGGCACGCCATCGACGAGACCGTCGAGCCCACGGCGTGGGACCTCGCGGCCGTCGACACCGCGATCGCCACCTGCCGCGTGCCCGCGGTGCAGGCGGAGCTCCGCGCGATCGAGCACTGGGGCCAGCGCGCGATGTCGACCTGCACCAGCGGCTCTACTACCCGACGCGCTTCCCGAAGGGGCCCACCGCTGATGGAGGGGCCTTGTCCGCGCCAGCCGCGGCTCGACCTGCCGTTCCGCGCGCAGGATTTCGACGGCGTGTGGTTCCCCGACGAAGCGCGCTGAGCCGCGGTCCGCCCCAGGTCGCCGTCCCGACCCGATGACCCACGATGAGCCCTCCACCTTTTTCGCCGATGAGATCATCGGGCGAGCGTCCCTGCTCGACCAGGTGACCGCTCGCCTGCGCGAGGGCGATCGCTGGCTCACGCTCGAGGGTCCGTCGGGAATCGGCAAGACGCGGCTCGCCGTGGAGCTCGCGCGACGCATCGACCTCACCGACCGTGGTGATGGAATCTGCTTCTGCGCGCTGACGGCGATCCACTCCCTCGGCGAGCTCGCCGACGCGCTCGCGCGCTCGCTCGAGCTCGACGTGGGCGACCCCATGGAGCTCGGCCGCGCCCTCGCGGCACGCGGTCGGATGCTCTTGGTCCTCGACGACCTCGACCCCGACATCGGGGCTGTGCCGTTGCAGCGCTGGCTCGCCGACGCCCCCGAGGCGCGCTTCCTCGTGACCGCGCGCCGGCGTCTCGAGGGGCTGCTCGAGAGGGCGATCGAAGTCGGGCCCCTCGCGCCCCCGACGACCGACGCCCCCGACGTGGTCCGTGCGAGCGCCGCCGGCCAGCTGTTCCTGGCGCGGGCGGCCCGCTCGGGGCACGTCGTCGCCGACGAGGACCTCTCGCGCGTGGCGGCGATCGCCCGGAGCCTCGAGGGCATTCCGCTCGCGATCGAGTTCGCGGCGGCGCGTGGGGATGCACTGCACGCGCTGGCAGAGGAGCTCACCCATGCTCCGCAAGAGGGGCACGGGGGCAGGCTGAACCGGGTCGTTGCCTGGTCATGGTCACGCCTCGACGAGGCCGAGCGTACGGCGCTGGCGCGGCTCTCGGTGTTCGACGCACCCTTCGACGCGAAAGCGGCGGCGGCGGTGCTCGGGCACGGCGCAGCGTTGCTCACGGGGCTCCACGGCCGGTCGTTCCTGCGCGCGTTCTCGGAGCCTCGCGCGGGCGAAGACCGGTTCTCCCTGTACGATGTCGTCCGCGCGTTCGCCGGGGCGGCGCTCGACGGCGAGGAGCGCGTGGCGGCGTTGGCCGCGCACGCCCGGCACTACGGGGCACTCGCACGACACCTCCGGGCGACGCTCGAGGTGCGGTACGAGCCCCACACCGAGGCGCTCGTCGCCGTCGAAGCGCCCCATTTCATGGCCGCCGCGCGCGCCGGGGCGACGGTGGGTGAGCCCGCGGCCGCCGCCGAGGCCGGGCTCGCGCTCGAAGGTCGGCTGGTGACGACCGGGCGCTTCGACGAGGCGCTCGCGCTGGCTCGAGCCGTGGTGGACGCCGCGGACGCCGCCTCCGACGCGAGCCTCCGGACCCGCGCCCTGTCCATGCGTGGCGAGGTCCAGCGGCGCCGTGCCCTGCCGGCGGCCGCGCAGGACCACGCGGCGGCGCTCGCGCTCGCACCGAGCGATCCAGGCCTGGTCGCCCACGTGCGACGCTGCCTCGGCGTCGTGGCGCGCGATCTCGGCGACTTCGTGCGCGCCGACGCGGAGCTCACGGCGGCGCGCGACCTGCTCGACGCGACCAGCGCTCCGCGTGAACGCGCCCTGGTGGAGCTGGCCCTCTCCGGGCTCCGTCGTCGCGAGGACGACGCCGAGCGGGCACACGCCCACGCCGAGGCGGCCCTCGTGATGGGGCGCGACGCCAGAGACCCACTGCTCGAGGGCCGGGCGCTGGTGGCGCTGGGCTTGCTGCGCGACGACGATGGCGCGCTCGAGGAGGCCCTCGACCTCGTCGAGGCGGCGATCTCGCTGCTGTCCGCGCGAGGGGACCGGTGGATGGAGGAGATCGCGCGCAACGCCGCCGGGCTTCTCCATGCCGAGCTCGGACGGCCCGCGGAGGCGCGTGCGTTCTTCGACGAAGCGGTCGAGATCTGCGAGGACTCCGGCTTCGCGGCCGGGCTCGCGGTCGTGAAGGGCAACCTTGGTTGGCTCGAATACCGCGAGGAGCGCCGCGACCGCGCCGAGGCCCGCTTCCGCGAGTCGGTGGCGATGGCGCGTACGGTCGGGTTTCGCTTTGCCGAGGCGCTGTATGGGGCTTCGCTCGGCGCGATGGAGGCGAGCTGCGATCGGATCGACGAGGCGACGCGGTCGTTCTCGGAGGCCAGCGCCGCCGCGGATGCCTGCCTCAGCCCGGGCCTGCACCTCGTCATCGCGACGCTGCGAGGATTCCTGGATCTGGCGCGCGCCCGGGCCGCAGAGGCTCCGCTCGACGTCGCAGCCCACACGGAGCAGGCGCGGGAGCGACTGGCGCGTGCCCGCAGAGCGGCGCGTCCCGACGGTGATCTCCGGACCGTCGTTCGCGCGCTGGCCGAGGCCCTCTCGGGCACCCGCCCACCACCACCGCGCTCCATCGAGCTCCAGATCGACGTCACGACCCAGAACGTCTTTCTCGGCGAGCTGCGAATCGCGCTCGGTCGGCACCCGAGCCTGTTCCGACTCGTCGACCAGCTCGTGACGGCGGGCAAGCCGCTGCTCGTGGAGGACCTCTTCGCGGCGGGGTGGCCGGGGGAGCGCATCGGTCGCCGTTCGGCGCGCAACCGCGTCCACGTCGGCCTGAGCACGCTCCGGAAGCTCGGGCTCGCCGGCGTGCTCGTCCTGTCGGACGAGGGCTATCAGATCGCCCCCCATGTCCGTCGCTCGCGGCGCTGACCGAGGGCAACTTGCAGATCTGCACGCAGGATTAAGCGGAACAGCGCCCTGATCCGGGGGACACAACCGCGTCAGGCCTTCGAGTCCGAGGGCGAACCTGCGAGGTCGAGATGTCCGAGCCCATCGTGTCCGCAGTGCGAACCATCGTGATCGCCTCTCTCGTGCTCGCCGGCTGTGGCCAGGCGTCGGAGCGCTCGGAGGTCGATCAAGACTTCGGCGCTCCGGGGATCGGGCTGCGCCTGTGTTCTCCGGGCGACTCCGACCCATCGACCTGCAAGAGCTGTGTGGGGGGCGTGATGAAGTCGTGGTGTGCCACCGGGGAGTTCTGCTACGGCGGGGTCTGCAAGACCGAGACGCGCGCGGCGGGCTCGGCGTGCACGAGCGCGGGGCAGTGCGCGACGGACCACTGCACGGACGGTGTCTGCTGCGGCGTCGCTGCGTGCGCGGGTGGGTGCGAGTTCTGCGGGGTCGGCGGCACGTGCGCGGTTCGCACCGACCGCGCCCCGAAGTCGTGCTCGCTCACGAGTGGCGCTGGGCCGTGTGGCGCGCCCGGCTGCAACGGGGCCGCTGGCTGTAGCTACCCGGGCGCGAGCACCGCGTGTGCGGGGGGCTGCGTCGGCGACCTCGGGACGGGCTTCACCTTCGGGGGCACGGGCACCTGCAACGGTGCGGCGGCCTGCAAGGTCACCACGGGATCGACCTCGTGCGGTGCCTACGCCTGCGTCGCGCCGGCCGGCTGCAAGACGACCTGCGCGTCCGACGGCGATTGCCTGACCACCGCGTTCTGCGAGGCCGGTGCATGCAAGCCCAAGGTCTCCACCGGGGCCGTCTGCGCCGACGATCGCGCGTGCGCCGCGGGCGCCGGCACCTGCAAGGTGTCGCCGGTGGGCAAGCGCTGTTGCACCGCGACCTGCGTCGCGCCGCAGGTGTGCGACACCAAGGGCACCGGGTGCGTCGGGACACTCGCGATCGGCGAGGCTTGCTCGACCGGCGCGGTCTGCGCGACCGGCAAGTGCCACCCGACCGGCAAGTGCGCGGAGTGCACGGCAGACCCCGACTGCGCGTCGGTGGAGTTCTGCGACCCGGTCAGCCTGAAGTGCGTGCCCCGGGCCGGCGTCGGCGACTCCTGTTCGACCAGCGCCTCCTGCCCCTCAGGGCTCTCCTGCACCGAGGGCGTGTGCTGCGAGAAGGCCGACTGCGGAGCGGGCAAGAGCTGCGCCCTGACCAAGAAGGGGCGCTGCATGAAGACCGGCGGGACCCCCTGCGTGGCCGACCCGGAGTGCGACTCGAGCCACTGCGTCGACGGCGTGTGCTGCGACGGCGGCTGCGTCGGGCAGTGCGAGGCGTGCGACGTCGCCGGGAGCGTCGGCAAGTGCGTCGCGGTCAAGGGAGCGCCGCATGCAGCGAGGCCTGCCTGCCCGGGCGCCGAGGCCGCGCTCTGCGCCCGCGCCTCGTGTGACGGTGCGACGCGAGACACGTGCCAGGGCTTCACGCCCTCGAGCGTCGCGTGCCGGAAGACGAGCTGCCTGGCCGGCGTCGCGACGGCGGCCGCTGCGTGCACGGGCTCCGGGGCGTGCCCCGAGCCGATCAGCGCACCCTGTGGCGGCTTCTCGTGCGACGCCGAAGGGCTCGCCTGTCGTACCAGCTGCACGAGCCCGGACCACTGCGTCGACGGCTACGTCTGCCACGAGGGCAAGTGCGAGCCGAAGACGGCGACGTGCTCCGCCGACGGCGCTTCGTCGGTGACCCGCGAAGGCGCAAAGAAGCCCTGCGAGGCCTACCGCTGCGACCCCTCGACCGGCAACTGCTTCGAGGGCTGCACGGGCACGGCCCAGTGCGCGCCTGGCTTCGCTTGCGACGGGGACCAGTGCATCCCGACCGCAGGACCGATCGATGGTGATGGCGGCTGCAGCCAGGGCGCCCGGCGTTCGGGGGAAGCCTCGCTGTTCGTCGTCGCCGCAGTCGGGCTCTTGGCGCGGTTGCGCCGCCGCGGGCATCGTCCGTGAGCCGACGCCATCCACTTTGCCGGTGCCCAGGCGTGGCCGCTCAGGGGCAGGGCACCACGTCGCTCGAGGGCGTCGTCGGGCACTCCATGAACGAGCACTCGATTGCGGAGACCCGGTGGCAGACGCCCATCGAGTCTCGGTAGGTGAAGGCGTCGATCGCGATCCGCCGCTTCTCCACCGGGAGTTGGGTGTCGATCGCCCTGCAAGAAACGGGGCTGGTCGGTCCGCGCTCGCACTGGTCGAGATGCACCGGTGCGCAATAGCCCTCAACGAGGAAGTAGCACCCATGATACCCGGTGACTTGAAGCTCCGCAGGTATCCGATACCAGCCCTCCTTGCCTGGCGGCCGAGCGTCGGTCGTCGGTCGTCCACCTTGCTTCTGGAGCTCGGGCGGACACTCGATGCGCTCGGGTCGCGGTGGGTTGCACGAAGCCCCTTCAGGACAAGGCCCGGGCGGGTGCACATAGCGACAGAGGCCGTCGTCGGCGACCCTTACGCGCGCCTCGCCTCTCGACGAGTGCGGCTTCCCTGCGCCACTCTTCCCATCGAGTGGCTCGCGGCGGCAGCCGAGCGCGAGGGTGACCACGAACGCCGCGGCAGGCCCTCGTGCCTTGCGGCCGCTCACGAGCGACCTCTGGGTTCACACATGGCTCGTCAACATAGCCACCCGTCGCAAGCAGTCCCAGGCGTTCACGCGGCAGGGTCGCACGTTTAAATGTTCGCCCGCTCAGGCACCTCCCTACGGGGTTTGATTCTCGTCGGGGTGGCTCGTTCGAGCCGCGAGGCAGAAAGGAGGAACGAGGTTCGCAGCATCGTCGAGCGACGCGTCGCTTCGAGAACGTGTCACGTCAGCGCTGGGCTCCGCTCGATCCGGATTGCGGATCTGAAAGCGGCAGAGGGACCCCGCGAGCCCGAGTTCGGGGTGTCCCATGCCACCCCGGACGCTGGTTGGTCCGCAGGTCGGGCGCCTCTGGCGGAGGTTCGGGCCCAGCTGCCATCGATGCAAGGCATCGACGCTCAGCACGCCGACGATCGTGCTATTTCGGGCGCGTGTCCGAACGCCCTCGCTACACCCCCGCCGACATCGAGCCCAAGTGGCAGCACCACTGGCGCACCCAGCAGCCGTTCCGCGCCGTCCGCCGCGCCGGGCACCCCACGCTCTGCGCCCTCGACATGTTCCCGTACCCGTCGGGCGCTGGGCTCCACGTGGGGCACCCCGAGGGGTACACGGCGACCGACATCGTGTGCCGCCACGCCCGCATGAAGGGCTTCGACGTCCTGCACCCCATGGGGTGGGACTCGTTCGGCCTGCCCGCAGAGCAGCACGCCATCAACACCGGCACGCACCCCTCGGTCACGACCAGGAACAACATCGACAACTTCCGGCGCCAGCTGCAGGCGCTCGGCTTCTCGTACGACTGGTCGCGCGAGCTCGCCACCACCGACGAGCGCTACGTCCGCTGGACCCAGTGGATCTTCCTCAAGCTGTTCCACCGCGGGCTCGCGTTCCAGGCCGAGACCCCGGTCAACTGGTGCCCCGCGCTCGGCACGGTGCTCGCCAACGAGGAGGTCATCGACGGCCGCAGCGAGCGCGGCAGCCACCCCGTGGTGCGCATGCCGCTCCGCCAGTGGACCCTCAAGATCACCGCCTACGCCGACCGCCTGCTCGACGATCTCGTGGGCCTCGACTGGCCCGAGACCCGCGAGAAGCAGACCCACTGGATCGGCCGCTCCGAGGGCGCCGAGTGCGACTTCGCGGTGGTCGGTCACGACGCGAAGATTCGCGTGTTCACCACGCGGCCCGACACGATGTTCGGCGCCACGTACATGGTCCTCGCCCCCGAGCACCCGCTCGTCGCGCAGATCACCACGCCGGCGCAGAAGGCCGCCGTCGACGCCTACGTGCTCGAGGTCGCCCGCAAGTCGGACATGGAGCGTACGGCGCTCGGCAAGAAGAAGAGCGGCGTGCCCACCGGCGCGTTCGCCACCAACCCCGCCACGGGTCAGCCCATCCCGGTGTGGGTCGCCGACTTCGTCCTCGGCCACTACGGCACGGGCGCCATCATGAGCGTGCCCGGCCACGACGAGCGCGACTTCGAGTTCGCCCGCGTCTTCGGCCTCCCCATCGTGCAGGTGGTGAGCAAGGACGGCGCGCTCGCCGACGCGGGCACCTGGAAAGAAGCCTTCGTCGACGACGGCGTCGCGGTGCGCTCCGGCTTCCTCGACGGCAAGCAGACCGAGGCCGCCAAGGCCGCGATGATCGACTGGGTCGAGGCGCAAGGCCTCGGCACCCGCAAGGTCCAGTACAAGCTGCGCGACTGGGTGTTCTCGCGCCAGCGCTACTGGGGCGAGCCGATCCCCGTCTATTTCCCCGTCGATCTGGGGGCAGGGGTCGACGACCCGCGCAAGGGCGCGCACACCATCCGCTACGACCAGCCCATCGCGGTCGAGGAGAGCGAGCTGCCCGTGCGGCTCCCCGATCTGGCCGATTTCAAGCCCGGCGACGACCCCTCCGGCCCGCTCGCGCGCGCGCTCGACTGGCGCTTCTTCCAGAAGGACGGCCGCTGGTTCGCCCGCGAGACCAACACGATGCCGCAGTGGGCGGGGTCGTGCTGGTACTACCTGCGCTTCCTCGACCCGCACAACGACGCGCGCATCTTCGACGACGCGGCGTACGACGACTGGATGCCGGTCGACCTCTACGTCGGCGGCAGCGAGCACGCGGTGCTGCACCTGCTCTACGCGCGGTTCTGGCACAAGGTGCTGTTCGACTGCGGCGTCGTGAAGCACAAGGAGCCGTTCCAGAAGCTCGTGCACCAGGGCCTCATCCTCGGCGAAGTGGAGTACACGGCCTACAAGGACAGCCACGACGCCTGGGTCTCGCCCGACGACGTCGAGGAGGACGCCGATCACGAGCTCCGCAAGAAGGGGACCGACCTCGGGGTCGTCGTGGTGAAGCTGCGCGCCGACCAGACGCAGAAGAAGGGTGGCAAGTTCGTCCTGATCGACGCCCCCGACGTGGTGGTCGACGCGCGCGCCCACAAGATGAGCAAGGCCCGCGGCAACGTCGTCAACCCCGACGACATCATCGAGAGATACGGCGCGGACGCGCTCCGCGTGTTCGAGATGTTCATGGGCCCGCTCGAGGCGGTGAAGCCGTGGGCCACCGACGGCGTGGTGGGCGTGCGCCGCTTCCTCGACCGCGCGTGGAACGTGTGCGTGGCCGCCGAGGGCGAGGGGCCGCTCGACGACGAGTCGCTGCGCCTCCTGCACAAGACGGTGCAGAAGGTCGGCGCCGACATCGAGGGCCTGCGGTTCAACACCGCCATCTCGGCGATGATGATCCTCGTGAACCGCCTCGCCGAGATCGAGAAGGTCCCGGTGAGCGCCGCGCGCACCCTCGCGCTCCTGCTCTCGCCGTTCGCGCCGCACCTCGGCGAGGAGCTCTGGGAGCGTCTCGGTGGCGAGGCGTCGCTCGCGCACGAGCCGTGGCCCACGTTCGAGCCGTCGCTGGTCGTCGACGACGTGGTCGAGATCCCCATCCAGGTGAACGGCAAGCTCCGCGCGAAGGCCCGCCTGCGCCGCGACGCGAGCGAGGCCGACGCCCGCGCCGCGGTGGCGGGGGCCGCGGAGGCGCAGCCGTTCCTCGCCGGCAAGACGGAGAAGAAGTTCCTCTTCGTGCCGGGCAAGATCATCAACGTCGTCGTCGGTTGAGCGCGGCTTCAGCCGACCGGCGGCGCAGGCCGCCGCAGGCGGGCCAAGGTGGCGACCACGAGCAGCGTGGCGAGCCCGGCCGCGACACCCGCCGCCAGATCGAACAGCTTCGGCAGGACCGCCCGCGCGACCACGCCCATGCCCTCGACCAGGTGGGTCGCGGCGTGGTGGGCGGCGGGGAAGCCGTGGAGCAGGATGCTGCCACCCACGAGGAACATGGCGAGGGTGCCGCCCACCGACAGGGCCTTCATCAGCCACGGCGCCGTCCGCAGGATGCCGCGCCCGATCGCGCGGCGCAGGCCACCGAGGCGCGCGGACGCCGGGGTACGCAGCAGCGCGAGGCCCGCGTCGTCCAGCTTCACGATGGCGGCCACCACCCCGTAGACCCCGACCGTCATCACGAGCCCGAGGGCGACCAGGACGAGCAGCCGGGTGCGCAGCGGCGCGGTGGTCACCGAGCCCAGAGCGATGACGATGATCTCGGCCGAGAGGATGAAGTCGGTGCGGATGGCCCCCTTGATCTTCTGGGCCTCGAGCTTCGCCGGATCGGTCTCCACCGCGGCTGGAGCGCTGGGCGGCGCGTCGGCGTGCCCGCGGGAGGCGACCTTGTGGACCACCTTCTCGGCGCCCTCGTAGCAGAGGAACAGGCCCCCCATCATGAGGAGCGGGGTGACCAGGCGCGGGGTCGCCGCGCTGATCGCGAGGGCCGCGGGCACGAGGATGGCCTTGTTGACCAGGGAGCCCTTGGCCACGGCGAAGACCACGGGCAGCTCCCGGTCGGCGTCGACGCCGGCGACCTGCTGCGCGTTGAGGGCGAGATCGTCGGCTAGGACCCCGGCCGTCTTGGTCGTGGCCACCTTGGTGAGAGCGGCGACGTCGTCCAGCAGCGACGCGATGTCGTCCAGCAGGGCAAGGAGACTCGTCGCCATCGATTCCCTTGGATCACCAATCCAGGCTACGGTCGCAGCCTGTCGGGGAGGCCCGACACAATCGCCCGAGGAAACGATGAACAAGAAGCTCTCCGTGTTTGCTGCCCTCGCACTGGTGCTCGGCGGTGTGTATGCGACCGGTTGCACCGTCAAGGCGTCGGCCGGACCGACCACGCCTGCGCCCACGCCGTCCGCAGAGCCCACCCCCCCACCGCCGCCCAAGGACACCGATGGGGACGGTGTGGCCGATGCCGACGACGCGTGCCCCGACAAGGCCGGCAAGGCCAGCGCCGACAAGGCCAAGAACGGCTGCCCGGACGCGCCCCTCGTCGAGGTGAAGGGCAACTACGTCGAGATCCACCAGCAGGTGCTCTTCGAGAGCGGCAAGGCCACGATCCAGGACTCCTCGAACAAGCTGCTCGACGAGATCGCCAAGGTGATCAACGAGGTCACCGCGATCGAGCTCGTCGAGGTCGCGGGCCACGCCGACAAGCAGGGGGACGACAAGGTGAACGTCAAGCTCACCGACGACCGCGCCAAGGCCGTCGTCGCCGCCCTGGTCAAGCGCGGGGTCGACCCGAAGAAGCTCCGCGCGAAGGGCTACGGCGAGTATTGCCCGATCGATACGGCCGACACGCCCGAGGCGCACGAGAAGAACCGCCGCGTCGAGTTCGACATCGTCAAGATCGGTGGCAAGAAGACCGACGTGAAGCTCGGCTGCGACGAGGCGACCAAGAAGGGCGTCAAGCCCGCGCCGGTTCCCTGAAGGTGCATCGTCGGGCGGGAGGTGGTCACCGGTTGGCCTCCCGCGCGACGAACACCTCCCAGCCCTCCGCGGCCTCGCGGCTCACGCGCGCGTGCTCCGTCGAGAACACCGACTCGCCGAGCAGCCAGCGGTTCGTCGCGTCCTCCGCGGTGAGCGCCGTGAGCACGCCGTGGATCAGCTCCAGCGGGCCGAGGTCGCGGCCCGCGCCGCCCCCCAGCACCAGCGCCGCGAACAGCGTCTTGCCGACCACGGCCTGGTTCGCGTTGCACGGCAGTTTCGTGTCCGGGTCGCCGGCGCCGAACGCCGTGAGGCACGCCGCGAGATCGCAGGAGTTGTACGCGCGGCACAGCAGCGGTCGCGCGGGGTGCACGCTGCAGGCGCCGTGCGCGTCGAGGAGCGGGCAGGGGATCCGTGCCTCGGCGCGCTCCTTCACCGTCATCTCCGCCACGCGCGGCGCGACCTCGCGCAGCGCCGCGATCAGCGCCTCGACCTCGGCGGGCGTGCGCGTCGTCCGCACGTGGTCGGCGATGCGCAGGGCCTCGGCGGGCGTGACGAACACCACGTGCAGCCGACAGCACGAGTCGCAACCCGGGCGACACACCGGCAGCCTTCGCAGCGCCGCGGGCTCCTTCGCGTCGAGCGCCGCCGTCAGCGTGTCGTTCAGCGTGAACACCTCGTCGATCAGCGCCGCGAGCGGCTGGGGCCCGAGCTCGCCCGCCAGCGTGGCGCGCACGTCCTCGGCGACCGACCGCAGGATCTCGTCGTGGTAGGGCGGGGCGGCCACGTCAACGCAGCGTGCGCAGGGCTTCGGTCCAGCGGTGGAGCTCGTCGAGCATCCCGGCCGCCGACTTGACGAGCGGCTCCGAGCCGCGGAACGCGCCGTTCTCCATGAGCGTGTTGAAGAACGCGACGTTCACCGCCTCGGGCAGGGGCATCACCTTGAGCGTCGTCAGGAACTGCTTGGTCATCTGCACCGAGCGCGTGCCGCCCGAGAGCCCGCCGTAGCTGACGAACCCCGCGGCCTTGTAGTTCCACTCCTTGTAGAGGTAGTGGAGCGCGTTCACGAGCGCGGGCGGCGAGCCGTAGTTGTACTCGGGGGTGACGAACACGAACGCGTCGAGCGCGCTCACGCGGCGGCTCCAGGCCTTGGTGTGCTCGTGCTGGTAGTCGCCGAGCCGCGGGTGCTTGGGCTCGTCGAGCAGGGGCAGCGCGACCTCTTGCAGATCGACGAGCTCGACGGCGAACTTGCCGTGCGCCTTCGCGTGCTCGAGGAACCACTGCGCGATGGGCAGTCCCACGCGGCCGGGCCGCGTGCTGCAGACGATGACGCCGAGGGTCGACATGGAGGGACGCTAGACGCGTCCCCCGGCTCCGTCGAGCGACCCTTAGAAGCGGTACGTGCGGACGATGTCCTTCGCGGGGCGCTCGATCTTCACGATCGGGCTCGTCACGAGGTCGAGGCCGTCCGCGAGGAAGTACATGGCCTCGCCGACGGTGGGCTCGTCCTGACGCGGCACCAGCGTGCCGTTGGCCACGCGGAACACGCCGCCGGCCATCTCGCGCTTGAGGGCGAGGTGCCCCGGCAAGAAGTCTCCGCTGCGTCGGTCGCGAACGGCGACGCAGAGGCGATCGCGGAAGTGATACTCGGTGTTGCGAGTGACGAGGACCTTGTGACGACGACGTTCCTGCTTCATGTCCGCCTCCTATGGCTTCATCAACTTGGGCAGGCCGCGGGTCGCGCCCTGCACTGCGCCTTCGATGCCCTGCGAGCGTGCGCTCTTGTCGCCGGGCTTGGTCGTGACGACGCTGGTCCCGGAGGTGAGCCCACGGAGCGCGCCGGTCTTGCCGTCGCGCACCGCGAGCGACACCGCGCAGGTGGTCGTCGCGCTGTTCTTCTCCTGCGTCGTCTCGAGCTTCATCACGTTGGCGCTGACCACGACCGTGGTGCCCTTCGGGACCTCGAGCTTTCCCACTTCGGTCGCGAGGACCTTGCGTAACGTCGCCAGATCTTCGGCGGGGAGCGCGCTCGCGCCGCTCACCTCGCCGACCTCGATCGCCGCGCTCGCCACGGGGGCGAGCGACAGCAGGGCCATCGCCACGAACGTCGAGAGAGTTCTTCGCAGCATCTGCCCGTCGCTACGCAACGTCGGCACGCGCGGCCAAGTTTGCTACGGTGCGTGACCGTGAAGAGCTCGGCCGAGATCGTCGTCGTCGGCGGCGGCATCATGGGGCTGTCCGTCGCGTACCACCTGGCGCGCGCCGGCGTGCGCGACGTGGTCGTCGTCGACAAGAGCTACCTGTGCGGCGGCGCCTCCGGTCGCAACGGCGGTGGGGTGCGCGCGCAGTGGTCGAGCGAGTCCAACATCCGCCTCATGCAGGAGTCCATCCGCATCTGCTCCGAGTTCGCCTCGGAGATGAAGATCAACGTGTGGTTTCGCCAAGGTGGATACCTGTTCCTCACGCGGAGCGAGAGCCGCGCCGAGCAGCTCCGCGCCTCCGTCGCGCTCCAGCAGTCGTGCGGTCTGCGCACCGAGCTGCTCACCCCGCGCGAGGCCAAGCGCATCGTCCCCGAGCTCGACACCACGGGCGTCGCGCTCGCGTCCTACAACCCCGACGACGGCGTCGTCTTCCCGTGGCCCTTCGTCTGGGGCTATGCCCAGGCCGCGCAGAAGCTGGGCGTCGAGGTGCACACCCACACCGAGGTGCTGGGGTTCGACACCGCCAACGTCGGCACCCGCATCGAGGCCGTGCGCACGAGCAAGGGCCGCATCGCGACCCACACGGTGGTCAACGCTGCCGGCGCCTGGTCGCCCGAGGTGGCGCGCATGCTCGGGGTCGAGCTGCCGAACACCCCCCACCGCCACGAGATCTGCTCGACCGAGCCCCTCAAGCCCTTCCTCAAGCCGCTGGTCGCCGACCTCGACACGGGGCTCTACTTCTCCCAGTCGATGCGCGGTGAGATCGTCGGTGGCGTCTCCAACGAGCAGGTGCCCCACGGGGTCGACCACCAGTCGTCCGCCCGGTTCCTCGGTCTCTACGCCAGCGCCCTCATGCGCACCGTGCCGATCCTCGGCGCCGTGAAGGTGCTCCGGCAGTGGTCGGGTTGCTACGATCTCACGCCCGACGCCAACCCCATCGTCGGCCCGGTCGACGAGGTCGAGGGCTTCCATCAGGCATCGGGGTTCATGGGCCACGGGTTCATGATGGCCCCGGTCATGGGCAAGCTCCTCGCGCAGTACCTGGTCGAGCAGACCGCGCTGCCGCTGTTCGACCGCTGGAACCTCCGCCGCTTCAAGGAGGGTCGCCTCCTCAGCGAGGGCATGATCATCGGCTGAGCCGGGTCTGTCGCTCGACGAGGTTGCGGAGGGGGGCGAGCTGGTTCGGCGAGAACCGGGTCTCGCCGAGGTCGAGCGCGAACGAGGTGAGCGCGTCGAGGGGGAGGCCGCGCAGGGCCGCGGTCACGCCGGTCAGGTGGCGGGCGTCGTGGGTCACCCCGTGCCAGAGCACGCGCAACGCCGAGAGGCCCGCGTCAGGGCCGCGCTGGAACACGAACGAGAAGTAGCCGGTCGCGACGACCAGCTCTTGCAGATCGGACGCTCGGGCTTCGATCGCTTCGCGCCAGCCAGCGACGTCGAGGGGTTGGGACAGACGGACCTCCAGGCGACGCAGCCGGCGGACGAGGTCGCCGTCGTACACCCACGCGAAGTCCTCGACCGTCCACGGGTGGCGGTTCAGCGTCAGCGAGACGTCGTCGACGAGGGGCAGGGCCGGGATCCGCCGCACCGCCTCGCGGGCGCGCGGAGACTGCTCGAAAGACAGGCCGGCGACCGAGAGCGTCGTGAGGCGCGGGTATGCCTCGGGCTGGGTGACCATCGTCGCGAGCGTGCCGGCGTCGAGGGCCTCGATCTCCCGCAGCGCGCGGAAGGGGCTGTCCAGCAGCGCCGGCACCTCGATGGTGCGATCCCCTCGCAGGCGCAGCCGCTCCACCGTCGCCCACTCGTCGGCGGGGGGCAGGGTGTTCCCACCGAAATCCGCCATCACCTCGGCGAGGAAGCCGCGCCGGAACACGTGGTGGTAAGGGTTCACGACCTCGGCGAGCGGCCCGAGCCACGCGACGCGGTGCTTCTCGAGGAGCGCCTTCTCTTTCCTCCGCGCGCTCGGCGTCGGCTTGCCCTTGGCCAGCTGCAGCGCGAGGAATTCTCCTCGCGGGTCACCGAGCTCGAGCAGGTGATCGGCGAGCACGAGGCGCGGCGCGTCGTCGTCCGGGCGCGCGTACACCTCGGCGAACAACGCACGCGTGGTCGGGCCCATGCGCGGAGTCTACCCGTGGACGTCGGCCAGGTCCGCGAGGGGTGCGACCCGATCGTGATCGCGCGTCAATCGTACGCGCACACGAAGCCGCCGGACACTGCACGGGGGGACACCGTCCAGGAATGGGTTCCGATTCCGCAGCGGACCACGAAGGCGTCGAGCAAGCCCGCGGGATCGCCGACACAGGTCGCGCCGTCGGCGGCGACGTCGAAGGTGGCACCCTCGCGCGTCACCCCCTGCATCGCCAGCGAATCGAGGTGGACCCGTCGCGCGCGGAGTGGTGTCCCGGAGCACGGCGAAAGGCCTGACCACGTGCCGAAGTAGACGAGGCCTGACTCTCCGACAGCCGCGATGTTCTTGTAGAACGAGGAGACGTGGACCAACCGCTCCTTGCTCGCGTTGGGCACCTCGACGAAGACGCCATCGCGGAGCGCGACCACGCGACCGCCTGCGCCGACCGCGGTCACGCGGCTGAATCCTATGCCGTCGTCGAACTCGGTGATCGCGACGAAGTCGCCGTCGAGCACCTTCGTCCAGCGCAGCCCGTCGAGGCGGTAGATCCCCTCACCGCCCGCTGCGAAGCCCCCGGCGGTGAGAGCCCGGACGGTCGGGGGAAGATCGGCCTCGAAGACCAGCGACCCGGCCACGCGGAACGAACGGCATCGCGTGTCGTCGCACGCGAGGACGCGTAGCCCCTTGCTCGTCGTGAGACTCGTCCCCGTCGCGATCGCGATGGGACGGAGACGAGAGTCCGCTGTGGTCGGGCCGACCGAACCCTTGGGTACTGCGCGCTCCAGGACGACCACCCGTAGCGGATCGAGGAGGATGGCCTCCGCCGTGGCGTCGACGATGGTCTCGCCGGGGCCCGGCGTGAAGATCACGTCCGGCGCAGCATGGGTGCACGGGGGGCCCGCAGTGAGTTCACACCCCGGCGCGTACTCGACCCCGTCGTCCTGGACGTCAGGGACCGCGGGTCCGTCCAGGGACCAAGCGACGTCAGCCCCCGCATCGCCGTCGGCAGCAGCGGTGACCCGACCTGCGCAGCCGAGCACCACCACCGCCGGTAGCGTGCGCCACATGGCTCAGAGCGGCTTGCAGGGGCCCGACGCGGTCGTGAGGTGCGGACAGTGGACCGTGGCGCTCGAGCCGTCCGTCGCCTCGTAGCTCGCCTCGAGGTGGTACTGCATGCAGTTGAGCGTGCCCTTGGCCTGCTCGATCTCGCCGGCGGTGCTGCTGAAGGTGATCGCCGCGCACTTGGTCTTGCAGTCGGCCTCGTCGGTGAACGGCGTGCCGGAGATCAGGCCGGAGGACGGCTTGCACTGGGCGATGGCGATCTTGCAGAACGTCGCGCAGCGGTCGGTGCCGCAGGTGAGGCCGCCGGTCATGCCGGCGCGACGACAGCTCGTGGCCGCGTCGGTGGCCGCTTCGCCCGCGTGGAACAGGCGGCAGCCGAGCGTGTCGCCCGTCTTGTCGGCGGCGGTGCCGACGTCGAAGCGCGCGCAGATGTTGAGGCAGAACGCCTTGCTCGGGTACTGCGCGTTGGCGCCCGTGCAGTTGGTGGTGACCTTGTCGCAGTAGGTCGCGCAGTCGACCTTGGTGCCGCCGTCGCTGCCGGTCTCGCTGGCGTCGCTGCCCGTGCCCGTGTCCGTGGCGCTGCCGGTGTCCGCGGTGCCGGTGTCGACGCTGCTGCCGGTGTCGACCGTGCCCGTGTCGGTCGCGGTGGCGGGTGCGTCGTCGCTACACCGGCGGCGAACGAAGCGGATGCAGAGGAGGAGAGGAGACCAAAGGACGTCTTCGCGGAGGCGAAACCTATCACCAGTCCTACCAAACGCCAGAAAACCCGCCGGAGGACCCGACGGGACCGTGATGGGCCGGGGCTCCACGATGTGGTAACCGGGGGCGTGCGCTCCGCTCTTCTCTTCGCCGTCGTGCTGCTGTCTTCCATGCCTTCTTGCAAGCCGGCCGTCGCCAGCGCCGACGAGTGCGAGCAGGTGTCCGAGCACCTCGCCCAGCTCGTCGTGAAGAAGGAGAAGAAGCCGCCGATGGGCCGCCTCGCCTCGCCGCCGTTCAACACGCCGGACAACGAGAAGGACGTGCACGACGAGGCCAAGAACAAGGCCAAGCCGCGCTGCCTCAAGGGCTGGAAGCGTCAGGTGTTCGACTGCATGATGGCCGCGAAGGAGATCGAGGCCGCCGACAAGTGTCGGTTCGAGTGATCCGCATCGCGCTCGCCGCCGACGAGCCGTATCCGGTGCACGCCACGCTGCGCGCCGAGCTCGAGCGGCGCGGTCACGTCGTCGTGCCGTTCGGCGCCGTCGCGACCGGCGCCGAGGGCCCGTGGGCGACGATCGCCGAGGAGGCCGCGCTCGCCGTGGCCCGCGGCGACTGCGACGAGGGCGTCTTCCTCTGCTGGACGGGCACCGGCATCAGCATCGCCGCCAACAAGGTCCCCGGCATCCGCGCCGCCCTCGTCTCCGATCCGGGCACCGCGGCGGCCGCGCGCGTGTGGAACCACGCCAACGTCCTCTGCCTGAGCCACCGCACGCTCTCCGACGACCTGGCCAAGGAGATCCTCGCGGCCTGGTTCGACACGGTGCCAGGCGATCGCGGGGCCGACGGCGTCGCGAAGCTCCGCGACGTCGACGCGCGCCACCGGCGCTAGTTCTGGCCTTTTCTGGCGCCGAGATCGGCACGAACGAGCCCGAGACCACGCGGTCCTTCTTCGCCGGCACGACACCGGGATAGACCATGACCTTGGCCTCGCCGATGGTCTGCCCGCGATCGGCGACCCACTCCATGCGCTCGTGCACCCAGGCCATCACGGCGGCGCGGGCCTCGTCGGTGATCGGGCGCTCGTCGTTCACGTCGGCGTGCTGGAGGTCGGTCCAGTCGTAGCGGTAGCGGAGCTCCATCGGCCGCGCCGGGTCGGCGTTCTTGGCGGCGGTCTTCGCCGCGGCCGACTGCGTCTCGGCCTCGGCGCGCCGGAGCATGTCGCGCTCCATGCGCTTCTTGGCCTCGGCGGCGTCGAGCTCCGCGATGCGGGCCTTCTCGGCGTCGTCGAGGGGGCGCATCGCGCCCTTCATGCGCGCGTTGTCCTCCTTGGAGAGCCCCTCGAACACGACGCCCAGCACCTCGATCATCGGCGGCCTCGCGCGCAGCCAGGCCATCGCGGCCTCGACGCTGTCGTGTTCGATGACCTCGCCTTCACCGTCCTCGAGCCGCCGGAGGCGGAGCGTGAGCTTGTCCATGGCCTCGCATGAGAGCATGAAACCGGGGTCGCGCGACCGTCGACCTTCAGCCCGCCGCCCTTCGACCCGCGCTGCCCGGCGCGAGGGTGGTCTTGTTGCGGCCCTCGCGTTTGCTCGCGTAGAGCGCCTCGTCCGTGGCCTTGTAGAGCTCGTCCCAGGTCGCGCCGTCGTGGGGGTGCGTGGCGACGCCGAGGCTGCACTGCACCTGGAAGCTCTGCCCCGAGCCCGCGTGGAACGTGGTGCGGGCGAGCTCCTCGCGGACGCGCTCGGCGAGCTGCACCGCGCCCTCTGCGCCGGTCTCCTCGCAGATGATGACGAACTCCTCGCCGCCGAAGCGCGCCACGTAGTCGGTGCCGCGCTTGAGGCGCCGCAGGATGCCGGCGAGGCCCTTGATGACCTGGTCGCCGACGTCGTGCCCGTGGGTGTCGTTGATTCGCTTGAAGTGATCGATGTCGGTCTGGATGACCGCGAGCGCCTTGCCGTAGCGGGCCGCGGCGCGCACCTTCTGGGCGCCGAGCTCGAGGAGGACGCGCTTGTTGAGGAGGCCGGTGAGGCCGTCGGTCGTCGCGAGCTCCTCGAGCTTCGCGAGCATGCGCGCGTTGGCGAGGCTCGTCGCCACGTGCGAGGCGAGCACCTCGAGGGTCGTGCGGGCACCTTCGCCGGCGAACTCGCGGAACGCCCCGCGGCGACGCGCGCCGAGGACCAGCGTGCCGAGCGCGCGCTCGTGGAGGGACAGCGGCACGACCAAGATCGACCGCACGTCCGCCTCGCGCGGCAGCCCGTCGCCCGGCTCGTCGCCGAGCTCGATGCGCAGCGGGTGGCGCCGCGTGAACACCACCTGGGTGTGCGGATCGTGGTCGCCGCGGTGGGGCAGGGTGGCGCGGCTCTTCACGGCCTGGGCCACGAGTCCACCGTTGTCGCCGAAGCGCAGGCCGACGAGGGCCTCGAAGTCGGCGGCGCCCGCGACCGCGCGAACCTCGTGGAGCACCTCGTTCGGGCCGCGCTCGCCGTCGTGCACCACGGTGATCGCGGCGAGGTCGAAGCTCGCGATCGCGCGCGCGCTCTCGACGCCGGCCTTGAGCACCTCGGCCTCGGTGAGCGCGCCGGCGAGGCGCTGGGTCGCGGCGTACAGGTGGTCCTGCTCGGCCTTCGCGCGCTCGAGCCGGCCGAAGACGCGCTCGTTCTCGATCGCCCGCAGCACGTAGCGCGCGGCCGACGCGACCAGCTCCTCCTCGTGCGCGGTGAACGGCCGGTCGAGCCGGTCGACGCAGAGCACGCCGCGCACGTTGCCCTCGTCGAGCAGCGGCACGGCGACGATGGCGCTCGGCCCGCCCTCGGGAGAGCGCGGTCGGGTAATACGGGATGCGGTAGCCGGAGCGCAGGCCGCTCAGCGACACCGGGGCCTTGCGCCGGAGCACCGCGCCGATGACGCCCTCGCTCGGCGCGAACGGGCCCTCGAGCACGGCGCGCGCGTCGCTCACCACCTCGGCGAGCTTGAGCGCCTTGCCGGCGTCCATGAGCAGCACGGCCGTGTGGGCGCCGAGGCTCCGCTTGAGCAGCTCGAGCGCGAACCGCACCGCGTGCTGGATCTCCTCGACGCCGAGTCGCTGCACGCGCTCGGCCTCGACCGCGACCGAACGCGGCGCGGGGGGCACGAGGCTCGGCGTGGCGGGGGCGTCGGCGAGGCGGTAGCTGCGCGCCTGTTCGCGCATGCGTTCGAGCTCGCGCTCCACCTTGCGCCGCGTGCGGTGGGCGATGGCCTCGAGCCTCCCGCGCAGCACCCAGGCGTTGAGCCCGGCGAACGACGCGAGCAGCAGACCGTGCAGGAGGAGGGAGCGCGCCGAGCCCGGATCGGCCCACGGCGGCCGCACGCCGGCCTCCATCACGAGGGCGACGAGGATCGCGGCGAGGCTCACGAGGCGCGACGCGAACGTGGCCACGATGGCCGCGACGACGAGGACGAGCGGGTAGCTCGCGTCGAGGCCGGCGGGCAGGCGCATCGCGACGCCGACGGCGCCCGCGACGGCGAGCACCGAGATCTCGAGCCCGACCTTGCCGTCTTCGCGCTCCTCCTCGGGATCGACGCGGATCGCGAGCACCTGGGTCAGCACGCGCGCGGCCGCGCCGCCGAGCAGTCCGGCCTCGAGCCAGCTCACCCACGCGCCGTCGCCGGCCAGGCGACGCGACTCGAGCCACACCATCGCGCTCGCCGCGGCGCCGGCGCCGAGCGGACCGAGGGCCCGACGCATGACCTTGCGCGCGGTGACCATCGCGCGCACCGAGCGGGCGCCCGGCACGGCCTTGGTCGTGGTGGTGATCTCGGCCGACGCAGCCTCGACGCGCGGCGGGATCGGCGTGTTGACGACCGGGGCGCGGTGAGGCGCCGGCGTGCGGGCCGGGGCCGGCGTCTTGTGCGTGGCCGTGTTCGCCCTGGGCTTCGGGGGAGCAGGCGTCCGTTGCGCTTTCGGCGGGCTGGGGGTGCGAGGCGCGCGGGCAGGGGGCGGCAGGGTCCGGGACATCCGTCCCCCCGCCGTTATCGGACCGCCCACCGAAGGGCCAAGATGTGCGCACGAGCACCCGGGATCATTGACGCAGCGCGCTTCCGCCCCTACCCGCTGAACCGCGATTCAGTCGTGCGCAGCACCCCCAGGAGGGCCCACGCCGTGAAGATCCTCGTCCCGTTCAAGCGCGTCGCCGATCCCGAGAACGCCAACAAGGTCAAGGTGCCCGTGGGCGCCAACGGACTCGGTCCGAAGATCGAGACCACGGGGATGGAGTTCAAGCCCAACCCGTTCGACGAGTACGCCGTCGAGGCCGCCCTGCGCCTCACCGAGAACGGCACGGCCCCCAAGGCGCGCCTCGGTGAGGTCACCGTGGTCACCGTCGGCGGCCCCGAGGCCGACCAGACCCTGCGCGGCGCGCTGGCCACCGGCGCCGACAAGGCCGTCCGCGTCGAGGCCACCGACGAGCAGCTCGACGGCGCCATCATCGCGCGCGCCCTCGCCAAGGTCGTCGCGCAGGTCGGCCCCGACCTCGTGCTCCTCGGCAAGCAGACCGTCGACACCGACTCGGCCCAGACCGGCCCGATGCTCGCCGAGCTCCTCGGCTGGCCGCAGGTCACCTTCGCCGTGCAGATCACCAACGAGGGCAACGGCTCGCTCCTCGTCACCCGCAACGGCGACGGCGGCGTGCAGAAGGTCCGCGTGAAGCTCCCCGCCGTGGTCACGGTCGAGGACCGCGTCTCCTACTCGGGCGGCGTCACGAGCCCGCCCACCCCGGCCACGCACAAGTACGCCGACGGCGTCCGCTTCGCGCCGCTGCCCGCCATCATGCAGGCCAAGAAGAAGCCGCTCGAGGTGAAGAAGCTCGCCGACCTCGGCGTCGACACCGCGCTCAGCGTGAAATACCTCGGCTTCGAGCCGCCGCCCGCCCGCAAGGCCGGCGTCAAGGTGAAGACCGTCGCCGAGCTCGTCGACAAGCTGAAGAACGAAGCGAAGGCCATCTAGTCAACCCCACGGAACCACAGCGGAGTCAGACATCATGACCGACATTCTCGTCGTTGCAGAGATCGTGGGGGGCCAGGTCAAGAAGCCGACGTTCGCGGCGATCGCCTTCGCCCGCGACGCGGCCAAGGCCGCCGGCGGATCGTTCGCCATCCTCGCCATCGGCGCCGGCCTCGACGCTGCCGCCAAGGAGCTCTCGGCCTTCGGGGCGAGCAAGGTGATCGTCGCCGAGGACGCGACCATCAAGGGCTACACCACCGAGGTGTTCGCCCCGACCGCCGCTGCCGTCGCCAAGGGTGGCTTCGGCATCGTCGTCACGGCCGCGACCATCAACGGCCGCGACCTCGCGCCGCGCGTCGCCGCCAAGCTCGGCGCCGGGTACGCGCCCGACATCTCCGGCTTCAAGGCCGAGGGTGGCAAGCTCGCGTACAAGCGCCCGATGTACGCGGGCAACGCCTACGGCTGGCTCACGGTGGAGACGGCGATCGCCGTCGTCAGCGTGCGCCCGACCGAGTTCACCGCGGCCGAGCGCGAGCGGCGGCGCGAGCCCGATCGAGAAGGCCGGCGTGCAGAAGGACGCCGCGGCGGCGAACCTCGAGTTCCTCGCCTTCGAGACGGTCAAGAGCGAGCGCCCCGAGCTCACCGAGGCCAAGGTCATCGTCGCCGGCGGCCGCTCGATCAGGAGCAGTTCGAGGCGTGCTGACGCCCCTCGCCGACACGCTCGGCGCCGCCATCGGCGCGAGCCGTGCGGCCTGCGACGCCGGGTACGCCGCGACCGAGCTCCAGGTCGGCCAGACCGGCAAGGTCGTCGCCCCGGCGCTGTACATCGCGGTCGGCATCAGCGGCGCCATCCAGCACCTCGCTGGCATGAAGGGCAGCAAGACCATCGTCGCCATCAACAAGGACCCGGAGGCGCCCATCTTCCAGGTGGCCGACTACGGCCTCGTGGCCGACCTGTTCCCCTCGGTCCCCGAGCTCGACAAGGCGATCAAGGCCGCCAAGGCCTGAGCCCTTCGAGGACGATGCGCTCCCGGCGAGAGATCGTCGGGAGCGCTATTTTTTGTGTTCAGCGCCGCTTCTTCTTGAGCGCGTCCAGCACCCTGCGGACGGTGTCGTCGCTGCCGTCGATCTCGAGGGCGCGCTCGAGCTGCTCGATGGCCTTCTCCCGCGAGCCGGTCTCCGCGTAGATCATCCCGAGCGTCGCGCGGAACGACGAGCGACGCGGGGCGCGCTGTACGGCCGCCTCGGCGAGCTGCTGGGCGCGCACGAGGTCGGTGCCCTCGTGGCGGAGGGCGTTGGCGAGGCGCTCGCAGATCGAGGGGTCGCCGGGTCGCCCCTCGATCGCCTTGCCGTACGAGACGATTGCGTCGGGCCAGCGGTTCTCCTTCTCCTCGTAGCGCGCCTTCTTCAGGTGCATGTCCACGAGGAGGTTGCGCGCCTCCTTGAGGCCCGACTCCGCGTATCCGCGCGCGGAGGCGTCCTCGGCGTAGTGGAGGGCGAGGCGGTAGTGGTTGGCCGCGGCGACGGCGTCTCCCGCGGCGAGCGCCTTCTGCGCGACGGCGAGCACCTCGGCCGCCTTGGCCTGCGCAGGGGTGAGCCGTGTGGCTGGCCTGGAGTCCGGAACCGGGGCGGCCGATGCGACCGGCGAACCCGGGACGGGTGCTGTGGCCGCCGGCGTCACGACGGGCGCGGTGACGGGCACCGACACGGGCACCGGACGTACGATCGGCGTCGTGATGGGCACCGACCGCTCGACGGGTGCCGACACCGCGGCGACCTTCACCGACGGCTTCTTCGGGGGTGGGGGAGCAGGCGCCTCGGGCTCGACGTGGACGTTCGCGAGCACCCGCTCCATCTGCGCCGAGCGCTGGGTGAGCTTGAGGTATGCGTCGTACTCGGCCCGCTTCACCTCGGAGCGCAGGATCTCGTAGGCCGTGGTCGCGCGGCCGAACACGACGTCGAGCTTCCGCTTGTAGTCGCCGAGCGACTTGCCGAAGTGCCGATCCGGGTGGATGGCCGCCGCGAGCGCGAAATACGCCCGCTGGATCTCCTTCTTGGTGGCGGTGCGCGGCACCCCGAGCACGCCGTAGTGGTTGCGCCCGTCGACGAGCTCGGCGTCGATGCGCGCCCGGGTGTCGGCGTCGATGTCGCAGGGGGCCGGCGCGGCCGGCGCTGCAGCCGGCGCTGGTGCCGGCGGAGGCGAAGGCGAGGCCTTCGGCGCAGGCTTCTTGCTGGGACGCAGCGACTGGAGCACCAGGGGAATCCGCGGCTGCGAAGCCTGCTTCGGTCGCCGCGTGGCGCGTCGGCTCGACGGAGGCGCGTCGTCGCGCGGAATGGGCCGCACCGCGACCATCTTCTTGCTGGGCCGCTTGTCGCGCGGAGCGACGTGGGTCGCGTAGCGCCCGTGCGTGGTGGTCTGCCTCGTCGACGCGCCGTTCGGCGCCTCGATGGCCCCGAGCGCCTCGAGGCGATGGGCGATGTCGAGCACGCTCGCGAGCGGCACGTTGGTGATCTCGGCGACGTCTTCCAGGGTCACGGCGCCGTCGATCTGCGAGAGCACGAAGGCGTCCGTCGGGGACAGGCCGAGGCCGTCCAGACGGATCGCCCGCGGTCGCGGAACGGTGTGCGGCTCCAACCCGGTTGCTCCCACGGCGAGCCTATCAAACACGAAGCTCAGCGCATCCTTTCCGACAAACCCCGGGGAATCAGACCGTGTGGTAGACAAACACGATGACCTCTCGCCGCAGCGCGTCGGCGCTCACGCTCCTGGGCTTCGCAGCCACGTGCACGGGTTGCTTCAGCCCGAACCTGTACACGACCCCGAAGATCCTCGACCGCGGCGACGTGCGCGGCACCGTCGCCGTCGAGGCCTTCGATCACGGGCAGACGGTGCCGTTCGTCCCCGCGATGCGCATGCGGGTGGGGCTCGGTGGCCGGACCGAGGCCCAGGTCGGTCTCTCGCCGCAGACCCTGGCGGGAGGCTTCGCCTTCGGCCTGGTGCAGTCGCGGTGGTTCGATCTCGCGGTGCTCCCGCAGCTGACGCTGCTCGCGCCGTTCGGCGGTCGCGCGGGCGGTCAGGCCGACGCCATCGCGCTCCTCGGCGTGCAGTGGTCCGACGTCACGACGCTGCTCCTGAACGGAGGTCTCGGCCACGTGATCGGCAACCCGAAGATCCCGACCCGGGTGGGCATCGAGACGGACCCGCGCCCGATCTACCCGTCCGGCCTCGTCGCGCGCCTCGGCGTCGGCATCCAGTGGCGCGTCGGCAGGCGGTTCTCGCTGCAGCCGGAGTTCACCTTCCAGCGCTACTTCGGCGACCCGAAGGTCAACGTCTACGCGTTCGGCCTCGGCTTCCAGTTCGGCGCCCAGCCGTACCCGTGATCAGCGACGCAGCGCCAGGATCACCACCACGATCCCCGCCAGCAGCACGAGGAACAACATCGCGACCACGCGAGCGCCCTCCTTGGACTCGCTCGCCGCCCCGGCCTCGTAGCGCGCGACGCTCGCCCCGAGCTCGCGATCGGCGGCGTCCTCCCCGAGCAGGCGGAGCTTGGCGCGCAGGGCCTCGATGCGGGCGATGGCGGCGGTCGGGATCGGGGTCGCGTACTGCTTCGGATCGAGCAGCGCAGCCGCCCGCAACCCCGCGTCGACCAGCTCGGCCGGGTGATCCGGCAGGGGACCGTTGCCGAGGATGCGGGCTCGCTGCTCGTCGGTCTCCGCACGCAGGATCGCCTGGTGGAGCTCCTCGAGCGCCTGCGCCTCCTCGGCTGCGTTCGTCGCGACGGTGAGCGACGTGCCACAGAACAGGCACACGAACCCTTGCGAGGCTGCTCCACAGGCTCGACAGGCCACCAGGGCAGTGTAGCTAGAGTGACGTGTCGATGGGCCGCGGCGACGTGCTCGTCGGCTGCGGAGGCGGCACGGGGGGCACCGTCATCGAGGGCGCGGCGCTCACGGTCGGCGTCGGCTTCTTGCCCGTGCCAGCCGCGGGAACGGACGGCGGCGAAGGAACCGCCACCGACTTCGCGCTCGACGCGATCGCCGAGGGCGGTGGCTCGACCACCGAGGCGAGCGGCTTGAGGCCCTTCTGCGCGGCGGCTTTCTCCTCCTTGACGTCGACCGCGAAGCTGGGCGCGGGCTTCGGCTCGGGGTTGGTGCTGGCCGCGGCGGCCGGGGTGCCGTCGCGTCCGGACGTGGCGAGGTAGATCCCTCCGACGGCGACGAGCAGCACGCCCGCCACGGCGAGCCCCACGACACCAGCGCCGCGGCGCTTGGCCGGCGCGCTCTCGCGGGCGCCCACCTCGAGCGGGGGCGTGGGGCCCGTGCCGAGCCCGGCCGCGAGACCCGGCGGCGTGCCGCTCATGTTCTGCGTGCGCGCCGACGAGATGGCCTCCGACAGCGCCTGCTGATCGAGCGGTGCGGTCGCGCCGACGCCGCTCACTGCCTCGATCCCCTGGGGAGTGCCGTGGCCTCCGCTGCTCGGCGGGACCGACGTGCCGACGATGACGACGGTGGCGCCCGTGCTCTGGCGGATGAACGGCGAGAGCGCGGCGCGGAACTCCTCGGCGCGCTGGTAGCGCTGCTCGGGCTCGCGCCCCATGCCGCGCAGGATCACGCCCTCGAACGCCTCGTCGACCGCCGCGCCCCGACCGCGGGGCGGCACCAGCGGCTCGAGCACGATCTTGAACAGCAGTTCGTTGACGCTCTCGGCCTCGTAGGGCGTGCTGCCGGTGACGCACTCGTAGAGGATGGCAGCGGCCGCGTAGAGATCGCAGCGGTGGTCGATCTCACGCGCGCCGCGGGCCTGCTCGGGGGCCATGTAGTACGGCGTCCCCATGACCACGCCGGTGTTGGTCATGCGCTTGTCTTCGCCGTCGGCCGCGGCGACCTTCGAGATGCCGAAGTCGAGCAGCTTGAGGTGATCGCGCCCGTTCTTCTGCATGATGAAGCAGTTGTCGGGCTTGACGTCGCGGTGGACGACGCCCGCCAGGTGGGCGGCGCCGAGGCCGTCGAGCAGCTGATCGATGAGGTTCGCGGCCGCGGCCTGCGAGAGGCGCTCGCGCTGGATGCGCGCGGTGAGGGTCTCGCCTTCGAGCAGCTCCATCACGAGGAACGGCGTGCCGTCCTCGAGCTTGCCGACGTCCATCACGTCGACGATGTGATCGTTGCGCAGGCGCGCGGCGGTCTGCGCCTCGCGGACGAAACGCGTGACGGCGGTGAGATCCTTGGTGGCGGCGCCGCGGTCGAGGACCTTCACCGCGACCGGCCGCTGCAGGAGCGTGTGCTCCGCGACCCACACCGAACCCATGCCTCCGGCGCCGAGGAGCCGGTCGACTCGGTATTTGCCCTCGAGGAGGGTCCCGGCCGCAATCAACATGGGTGCACCTGAAAGCCTGCCGCTTGGACTGGGAGGCGGCAATGGCGTATTGGAGCCGTGTGGTGGAAAGACCCCCCTTCGCGCAGGACTACCCCGAAGATCCCCGGCTGAATCGGCTGCTCGGGCTCCTCGCGCGCGGAAATCACCGGGCCGTCCGCGACGGGGCCGAGGCCCTCGCCGCGTCGGCCGAGGAGCCGGCGGTGGTGGCGGCGGCGCGCGATCTCCGGGCCCGGCTCGACCCCGACCCCATCGCCCCCATCCTGCTCGGGACCACGGCGGTCCTCTTGATCGCGCTCACGCTGTTCGCGCTGGGTCGTTCGCGTGAGCATCGTTCCCATCCCGCGGCGCCCCCGAAGACCGTGCAGACGGTGAAGTGACGCCGAGGGCTATGAGTCGTCCTTCGGGGCGAGCGAGGGGCTCGTCGGCTCGACCGGGAGCGGCGCCTCGATCTTGACGATGCCCGTCGCCCGGGCGCGCACGAGCTTCTTGTGCGGCGGCTTGCCGAGCTTGGTCTTGCCCTTGCTGCCGTACTTGGCGAGGGCGTTCGCCTTGCCCGCCGACAGCGGGTACTCGACGCACTCCGGCGAGCCGCCCGGACAGGCGATGCGGACGTGGAAGTGATCGTCGTGCGGCAGCGCGTGGTGCGGCTGCATGAGCACCTCGGCCACCCGGTTGCGCAGGGCGATCGGCGCGCCGATGCGGGCGCCGTAGGCGAGCAAGCGGGCGCGCAGGTGCGAGACCACGAACACGTGGGTGACCTTGGCGCGCGGGTCGGTGAGCAGCGCGGTGACCAGCGCCCAGTTGCGACCGTCGTCGAAGCGGAGGTGGCTGCCGTCGTTGGCGATGCCGTTGACGCCGATGGTGACGAAGCGCTCGCGGAGGGCAGGGCGTCCCGCCACGTCCGTGAGGTAGAACGCGAGGTCCGCGTCGCGGCCGCTCTCGTGCGAGTGGTGGTGGTCGATCTCGCCGCCGCCCTTCTTCGAGAGGTGGCCCACGCCGAGGATGGCGTCGGGGTAGCGCTTCTTCACCTCGCGCGCGGAGCGGTCGATCAGCTCGACGAGCTCCCGGGTGCCCCAGCGGACGTCGGTCCCGGCGTAGGCCGGCACGATGCGCAGGTGCGGGGCGACCTCGAGGTGGTAGCCGTCCGCGAGCTTGCCCTCGTTCGGCGCGCCGATCGAGTGCGACATGGCCTTCGGGGCCTTGCTCGGGGCCGCCGAGAGGGTGACGGCGGCCGTGAACGTGGCCACCGCGACCAGGGCCGGTCCGAACTTCTGCAGCATGTCGTTCCGGTACGCCGGGTCGGGCCCCCGGGCCAAACTTCCGGTCGCCCGGAGCGAGGCTCCTCAGAGGGGAAGCTCCGCGTCCAGCGCACGCGCGAGCTCTCGGCGGGTGACGGCGTCGGTGAGCGCGTACGGCGCGGTGTGCGTCGGCAGTGCGCGCCGGGCGCGCAGGCCCGCGGCCCGCACGTGCCGGAAGCTCCGGGCAGGGAGCCGGGTGCGCGCCCACGCGTGGATCTCGTGGGCGAGGACGGCGTGCTCCGTCTCGTCCCGGGCAATCGCGGCCAGCACTGGCCGGAGCTCCGCGGGCTCGGCGTGCGCGGCTTCGTGGGTCGCGAGCAGCGCGGCGAAGGTCTCCCCCACGCAGCCTTCGACCGCGTTGTCGCGGGCGAGCTCGAAGAGGGTGCGAGGCGCGGGCGCCGATGCGAGAAGTGCCGGCACCACGGCGCCATGTTCCTCGGCGAGGCGGGTCATCGTCGCCGCGTGCCGGAGCTCGTCGCGCGCGGCAGCCCGAGCGGCGCGGACCAGCCGACGCGGGGCACCGTGGGCCTCGAGATCGCGCGCCAGGGCGACGAACGCGGCGACGGACGCGGCCTCGAGGACCGCCATGGCCGAGAGGTGGGCGCCGAGTGCGGTCGAGGCCCGGACCGCGATCTCGCGGAAACCCGCCGGCCTCCGACCGGCGGCCTGGGAGCAGGTGTTGCTCTCGAACACGCAGACGACGCTGATGCCCCCGTCCCCTGCGGCGCCATCGCCGGCGCCCGCGTCCGCCGTGGCGACGCCGGCGTCCGCCGCCACACAGGAGTAGGTGCCCTCGTAGGCGCCCTTCTGCGCCTGGAACACCTCGCAGGCCCGGGCACACGCCGAGCGATCGATGCTCCCGTCGACCGCGGCGTCGAAGGGCACCGTGGCGATGCCGTGCGTCTGCTGGATGTCCGTGCCTCCACAGCAGGGTGATCCGGCCGAACAGAGCCCCCCCAGCGCGATCACGAACGCCCGGAGCACGGCGCGCCTCTCGTTCGAAGGTTCGCTCATTCCGCGTCAGGTTAACCCGAACCTCGCGGCCCAGCCACGACGGCTGCGGCGGACTCGCCCCATCGAAGCATTCCTGCAATTGTCCGTTGCACGAGCCACCGACCGACGCCGGCGCGCATCGGAGACCACCAATGACCAAGAATGCCCTGTCCCTCGCCCTCCTCCTGTCCATCCCGGTCGCCGTCGCCGCCTGCAAGGATCCGGCGAAGGACACCGCCAAGGCCCAGGTCACCGCGCCAGCCGATCCCTCCGTCGCCGCGCAGAAGCCGGTGGGCGGCGTGGAGCACGTGTTCTCGGGCACGGGCAGCAAGGTCGGCTTCGTCGGCTCCAAGGTCACGGGCAGCCACGAGGGCAGCTTCGGCACGTTCACCGGCAGCATCAGCCTCGCCGACAAGGACCCGGAGAAGTCGCAGGTCACCGTCGAGATCGACACCACCACGGTCACCACCGACCAGGAGAAGCTCACCGGCCACCTCAAGAGCCCCGACTTCTTCGACACCGCCAAGTACCCGAAGGCGAAGTTCGTCTCGACGTCGATCAAGAAGGGCGGCGACAAGGGCGCGAGCCACACCGTCACCGGCAACCTCGACCTGCACGGCGTCTCCAAGCAGATCAGCTTCCCGGCCACCATCACCATCGGCGAGGGCAAGGTCGATGTCGACGCCGAGTTCGCCATCAACCGCAAGGACTTCGGCATCAAGTAACAAGGGCAAGGCTGACGACCTCATCCGCGACGACGTCGTGATGAAGCTCTCGATCCGCTCCACCAAGAAGTAGGCAGAGTCCCGCACGACCACCTCCTCGAGCGCGGCGAGCCTTCTCCGCAGACGCGAAGCGAAGCGCCCCCCATCCCGCCGCGAAGCGGCGCGGCTCGAGACCCAACGGGGGGCGTGAGCCCCCCACAGCAACTGAGCTACTCGGTGACGACCTTGGCTTCTTCGAGGATGGTGCTGAACTTGTAGCCAGCGCCGATGTCGCGATCGAGGCCGATGACCCCCTCGACGAGGATGGTGTCGCCCACGTTGAACGTGCCGAGCGTGGTCGCCGAGAGGTCGTCGTCCGCGGTGGCGGTGCTGCCCGAGCCGTCGCGCAGGTGGAGGTAGTTCTTGCCGAGGATGCCGTTCGACACCTTGGTGACGACGGCCCGGAGCCGCACGGTCTTGCCGGCGAGCGCGGTGCGCTGGCCGATGATCTCGGAGATGGTCTTGCCGCCCTTGGCGACGGCGACCTTGACCGAGCCGATGGGCGCAGCGGGCGCGGGCGCGGTCGTGGGTGGGGCGCCGGCGGCGGCGATGGCGGAACCGTCGTCGAGCGTGCCGAACCAGAGCGACGCGAACTTGCGCTTGAGGGCGCTGCTCTCGAACTCCTTCATCTCCATCTGACCGTTCACGCGGATGGGGTCGCCGACGGCCACCTTCGCGGTCGGGATCGCGGCCCAGGTGCCGCCGGCAGAACCCTTCTCGCCGATGCGCACGTAGGTGTAGCCAGTGACCGTGAGCACCTCGAGCACCTGGCCGGCGAGGACGGTGCCGACAGGGACCGCAGGAGCGCCGCCCCCGGGCACGGGGTGGTTCGGGCCACCGGGCGGGACCTGTCCACCGTTCGCGCCGCCGACCGCGGGATGACCGGGCGGCAGCGGCTGGGCGGGGCCTGGTCCGGGCACACCGGGCACACCGGGCTGCGGCACGTTGGACGCGGCTTCGTCTGCCACCACCGTGGGCTTGTTGCCGGAGCTGCGAACGAGCGCCGTGGCGCCCGCCGCGACCAGCACGCCCGCGAACAAGAGATGGATGGGTTGGATGCGAGCGGTCACGGGGGGAGCCTTGCAGAGGGGGCCCTCGACGGCGAGGGCGAGTGGAGAGAACGGCGTCGTTTCGGCGCGCGCCCGACGCTTACGCAAGTTGCGTGCACAGGTCCACGGTCGAGTCCGCCGAGCGCTGACCCATCGTCTTTTCCTGCGAAGGACCAGGCCCACGAGGGCTCTGGAGTTTCTTGCACCCGCGCAAGGGGTGCGTGGTCGTGCAACGAACGGGCGTTCAGGGTACCAGGAGAGCCGCGGATTTCGGCCCGAAGACGACCTCGATCTGGCCGCCGTTCACCTTGACCGGGAGCCCCCCGAGGAGGTCCTTCCACGACTGTCCGTCGGTGAGGCCGAGCTCGGCAGGGATCGTGACCTTGACCGTGCGGGTGGTGGTGCCGCGGTTCATCGCGACGATCACCGCGTCCTTGCCGGTGCCGCGCACGAACACGTAGCCGTCGCCGTCGGTGAAGATCGAGCGCCGCGCGCCGCGTCGCAGCCCGAGGTAGGTGCCGCGGGCCTTGGCGACGATGCGGACGCGGTCGAGCAGCTTCTTCTCGCGCGCCGAGAGGTCCTTCTCGGCCTTGAGGAAGCGCCTGTTGTCCGGGTCGGCCGTGCCCGGCGTGCCGACCTCGTCGCCGTAGTACACGAGGGGCAGGCCCGGCTGCGCGAGCAGGAACGTGAACGCGAGGAACATGCGGTCGTAGGGCTCGTCGGTGGTCGGTGCCGCGGGCGGACCGGTCCACGCCTGCTCCTGCGGGTTGCTCCCGATCTGCCCCGCCGCGCGCGAGAGGAACCGCGTGACGTCGTGGTTGCCGAGGAACGGCGACATCAGCGCGCCCGGGCCGTAGGACGTGTCGCTCTTGGCGGTGGCCGCTTCGAGATCGCCCATCGTGCCGCCGAGCTGCGCGAACGCCGAGTCGACCGACCAGAACAGCGGGAAGTCGAACTGGCCGTGCAGGCGCTGCGGACCGACGTAGCGCTTGATGAGCGCGCGGCCGCCGTCGTCGCCGCCGGTGAAGGTCTCGCCGACGGTGTAGTACTTGGCGTTGCCGGTCTCGAACGTCTCGGTCATCACTGCGCGCAGCGAGGTCGAGGCGTTGTCGTTCATGTGCTTGACCGCGTCCACGCGGAAGCCGTCGCCGTCGGCCTCCTCGAGCAAGGTCATCGCGTCGGCGACCATCTGATCGGCCATCGCCTGGTTGGTCCAGTTCACGTCGGGCAGGTAGTTGGTGAACCAGCAGTCGACCGGGTGGTCGTCCCAGGAGCAGCCGGGGCCACCGCACACGCAGCTGCCGTCGCCGTTGAACCAGCCGTCCTTGGAGTGGGCGGCCACGTAGGGGTGGTCCTGGTGCAGCTGGTTCTGCACGAGATCGAAGATGACGCGGATGCCGCGCGCGTGGGCCGCCTTGCTGAGCGCGCGCAGCTCGTCCATCGTGCCGAAGCGCTCTTCGGGGTTCTTGGGATCGCTGACCCAGTAGCCGTGGTAGCCCGAGTAGTCGCGACCGTCGCCCCCCTTGCCCGGCTTGTCGGTGTTGGCGCTCACCGGCGAGAGCCACAGCGAGCGCACGCCGAGCTTGTCGAAGTAGCCCTCCTCGATCGCCTGGGTGACGCCGGCGAAATCGCCGCCCTGGTAGTTGGCGCGATCGTCGACGCCGGCGACCTTCTTGTCGTTCTTCGGATCGCCGTTGCGGAAGCGGTCGGTGAACACGAAGTAGAGCGGGCCGTCGGTCCACGCGAAGCGCTCGTCCTCGACCCACATGGGCACGATCAGGCGGTTGCTCGCGCGGCCGGCCTTGTCCTTCATCGAGAACGTGAACGTGTGCTTGCCCTTGGTGAGGCCTGCACCGTCGAGGAGGACGCGCCCGCTCGACGTGTCGAGCTTGGCGGTGGTCGGTGCGCGATCGAGGGTGGCCGCGAGGCTCGCTGGATCGAGGCCCTTGGCCTCGGCGCCGTCCTCCATCTGGATCTCGACCTGCACGAGGCCGGTCGCGGCCGCGTCGGCGCGCACGACGCTCGCGTGGGGGCGCTTGCAGTCGTCGACGAGGAGGCGCGAGTTCTCGACGCCGCCGACCCACTTGGTCTTGCCCTGCGTCGGATCGAGCTGCCAGACGCCGTCGACGATGAGCTTGTAGGCGTAGTCGCCGGCGGGGAGGTCGAGCGAGACGCGGTAGTTGCCGGTGAGCGCCGGGTCGATCAGCTTGGTCTTGGTGGCGAAGGCGTCCCACTCGCCGGCGACCTGCACGTCGGCGCCGACCCCGCCGAGCGAGAACGCGAGGGTGGTCTTGCAGCCGCGCACAGGCACCACTGCCGGCACGTCCGGCGCCGTGTCGAAGGCGCCGTCGATCGACGCGTCGCCGTCCACCGACGCATCGACGGCGGGGTTCGGCGGATCGGCGGGGTCGTCGTTGCAACCAGCGGCGAGGACGGCGAGGGCGAGCGCGAAGCGACGCATGCCGGCAGCAGCATAGCGGACGACGGCGCTCCCTCCAGCGAACGGTGCGTTTCAGGCCACGAGCAGCTCGGTCACCGGCGCCACCACCTGAGCCATTCCGGCGGCGAGCAGGCGGCGCTGGTGGGCGTCGTCGAGCATGCCGACGGCCGGCAGGTGGGGCGCGGGGGCACCGCGCCGATCGGGACGTCCCGCGCGAGGGCGCGGAGCTCGTCGACGAGGTCCGGGTGCGCGCGCAGCAAGAAGGCCACGATGCGGAACGCGAGCTCGGCGTGGCGCGCCTCGTCCTCGGCGATCTCGGCGAGGACGCGGGCGAGGGCGGGGTGGGTGCACGCGCTCGCCGCGGCCGCGAGCTGCAGGCTGCCGAGCGTCTCGCCGACGCAGCCGTCGAGGAACGTCTCGCGCAGCACACGCGCGTGATCGGCGGCCCGTGGCGGGTCATGCGCAGCGGGCCGGGACCGGCCGGGCAGCCGCTCGCGACGCTCGCGATGCCGTAGCAGCGCTCGGCGTGCCGGATCTCGTCGAGGGCTGCCTCGTGCGCGCCCGCGACGAGATCGGCCGGGGCGCCGAGCGCCAGCAGGTCGAGCGCCGCGTGCGCGAACGCCGCGATGGAGCCGTGCTCGAGGGCCGCCACGTGGAGGTGGTGCTCCGCGAGCGCGACCCGAGCCACCGCCGGGAGCGCCTCGATCTCGGCGACGACGGCGGCGGGCAGCGACGCGCCCCAGTCCGCGCGCGTCGCGGGCGGTGCGACGAGGAGGTCGTCTCCGTCGCGGAGCGGACGGCCCTTGTAGTGGCCGCCGGTGCTCGTCTTGAAGGAGTAGCAGCACGTGCCGGGGTGCTCGGGTTGCACGTTCTTGGTGCCCTTGCGGACGAAGCCCGCGACCGTGCCCACCCACTTGGCGTCGACCCCCGCGAGCTCTGGCACCTTGATCGACTTCGCGCAGTCGGGGAAGGTCTCGTCGGCCTCGTCGGGCTTGCTCTCCGGGGTGACGCAGAAGCCCGTGCAGCTGACGCCGCTGCACTCGAAGCCCTTGTAGTCGGTGGCGAGGAACGGCGGCTCCTTGTTGGCCGCGTCCGTCGTGGAGGTCTTCTTCTTCTTCTTCTTCGGGGCGTCCTCGGACGCGTCGTCGTCCTTGCTGCACCCCGCGGGCGCGAGCGCGCAGGGCAGGATCAGCGCCGCGACCAGGCGCGCGCGGAGGAGATCGGCGAAGGTCACGGTTCGCCGCGCACGATCGGAGCGCTCCACCCGTCGTAGGCACCCTCGAGGGGCAGCACGATGTCGAGGATCTCCTCGCAGAACGCGTCGGGACGACCGCTGTCGAGCGCGTCGGCGCGGCGGAACGGCAGGCTCCACGGGGCCTCGTCGCTGTCGGGCGCGGCCACGTCCTCGACCGAGAACCCCGCGTCGCGCAGGGCCGTCGCCGCTGCTTCGGCGCGCCCTCGCGAGGGGAACAGCGCCACGTGATCGACCTCGCGCGGCGCGTCGAGCACGTCGCCCTCCGAGAGGATGTGCTCGAGCAGCGCGCGGTTCTGCATGGAGGCGAGCGTGTACTCGTCCGGGTACATGAACTCCGCGTAGAACGACCACTCGGGATCGGGATCGGTGAGCCACTCGGGCTCGTAAGGGTGCGTGCTGCCGAGGATGTCGGGCAGATCCTCGATGGCGTCGGCGGCCGCGGTCGGCAGGTAGAACACGTAGGTGGTGGTCCCGTCGTGCACCCAGCGGCCGACGTACACGCCGTCGATCGCCTGATCGATCGCCTCGACGATCCCGTTCTCGAGGTTGCCGAGCGACTCGGCCTCCGTCGGATCGCGCAGACCATCCTCGCCCGGTGACTGCAGCGCGACGCGGATCTGCAGGCGCAGCGGGTGCGTCGCGAGCGGTGCGTGCTCGAGCGCCGCCATGTCGAGCACGAACGAAGCGGCCCCCTCGTCCTCGCCCTCGTCGGCGGCGAGGCGGGTCACGTACACGTCGAAGCTCGGTTGCCAGGGCGGGGGCATGGGCGAACACGCAGCGTCGCGAACTGCAGCACGCCCCGTCAACCCCGGACATTTCCTGTCCGCCCCGGCCTTCCCCTGCACGGGTGTGCGGTGTCACCCTCGAACCATGTCCGAGCTCCGTTGCTATGTGGCCTCTCCGTTCGACGATGCACCCGTCGTGCGTCGCCTCCACGCTCGCCTCCGCGCGCTCCACGTCCGGCCCACGTCCGGCTGGGCCGAGCACGCCGAGGGTCCCGAGCAGCTCGACGAAATGCCCCTCGAGACCGTGCGAGCCCTCGCCCTCCGGAACGACGTCGCGCTCGCCGAGTCCGATGTGGTCATCGTGCTCCCGCGCGAGGGCAAGGGTCGCGAGATGTACGGCGAGGCGCGACTCGCCGTCGCCTTCGGCATCCCGGTGCTGTGGGTGGGCCCCACGCGCTGCCTCACCGCGTATCGCGCCGGCGTCGAGCGGGTCGACACGATCGAGGAGGCGCTCGCCCGCATCGAGGCGCTCGCTGTCTCGCGGGCCCGGTTCGACGGCGTGACCGGGTCACGCCACGGCCTCGAGGTGGGGGCGGCGTCGTCCGCGGGCGAGGACCCTCGTGCTGCCTGATCGGGGCTGCTAGGTAACTCCGATGGAGGCCACCTCCGTCCCTTCTCCGCTCGGTGCCATCGGCATCGTGAGCTCGGCCAAGGGGCTCGTGCGCGTGCTCCTCCCGCCGTGCTCCGAGCGGGCGCTGCGCGAGGCCGCCCGCGCGCACGGCGCCACGCTCCGCGCTCCCGACGAGGCCTCGCCGTTCGCCGTCGCGGTGGGCGAGCGGTTTCGCGCCCACCTCGCCGGGCAGAGCGATCCGTTCACCGACGTCCCGCTCGATCTCGCGGCGCCGCCGTTCGCGCGCGAGGTCTACGCGGCCGCCCAGGCCATCCCGGCGGGCGTCACCACCACCTACGGTGCGCTGGCCCTCTCGATGGGCAAGGCGATCGGCGCCTCCCGCGCGGTCGGCACCGCGCTCGCCAAGAACCCGGTCCCGCTCGTCGTCCCGTGCCACCGCGTCGTCGGCGCCGACGGGGTGGGGGGCTTCTCTGCCCCGGGCGGCCTCTCGAGCAAGGCCACCCTGCTGGCGCTCGAGGGCGGCTCGCTCGACACGGCCGACCACGCGGTCTCGCGCCGTCACCTCGCGCGGGTCGACGCCGCGCTCGCCCCGCTCGTGCGGTCCATCCCGTGCACCCTGCCGGTCCCCGACCCCTCGCAGCCCATCGATGCTGCGCGCCTCTTCCGCACGCTCGTGCGGGCGATCGTGGGCCAGCAGCTCTCGACCCAGGCCGCGGCCACCATCTTCGGTCGGCTCGAGGCCCTGGTCGGCCCGCTGGACGGGGACGCGCCGGGCCGGCTCCTCCACCAGGCAGAAGCGAGCCTTCGTGGGGTGGGGCTCTCCACCGCCAAGGTCGCTTCGGTCCGCGATCCGCGCGTCGGGTCGAGGCCGGCCTCGATCTCGCGCGCGTGTCCCGCGCCCCCGACGAGGAGATCGTCGAGGTGCTCACCACCGTGCGCGGCATCGGTCGGTGGACGGTCGAGATGCTGCTCGTCTTCGAGCTCGGCCGGCCCGACGTCCTGCCGGTCTCCGATCTCGGCATCCGCAAGGGCATGCAGCGGGTCCGCAAGCTGAAGAGCTTGCCCGAGCCAGCGGTCGTCGAGCAGCACGCCGAGGTCTACCGGCCGTTCCGGTCCATCGGCAGCTTCTACCTGTGGCGCGCGCTCGAGGTCCCCACGTGAACCTCCGTCGTGGCGCCAGGTGGGGCGGCGCGTGGTGCGTCGTCCTCTTCGGCGCGCTCCTCGGGTCCGCGTGCCGCAAGAACGCGCGCACGGCGCCGCTCGAGGGCGGCTCGGTCTCCTCGGCGTCGAGCTCGGCTTCGGTGTCCGTGGCCGCGAGCGGCTTCCTTGTGAGCCCACCCTTCGCCGAGGTCGCCCTCGCCACGCAGGCCGGGGCACCGCTCGAGGCTGCGCACCCGAGCCCGTATCCAGGCGCGGGGGGCGCCACCATCCAGCGCTTCGCGAAGGGCTGCATCGGGCCCGACGGCTCGGGGGGCCTCGCGCTCTTCACCACCTGCGAGCCACCCAAGAAGCTGGGCGCCGTCCTCGCGCACCTCGCCACGCTGGTGCCCAAGCTGTCGTACGGCTCGGATCTCGCGGCCGGCGTCACCTTCCTCCCCACCGGCGAGCGTAGCCTCCACCGGCCCCACGAGCCGCGCGTGGCGGCCTCCATCGGCAAGTGGTTCTGGGCGGCGGCGGCGCTCCACAAGCAGGGGCCGAGCAACGTCTCGGTCGTCGAGGCCGCCGCGGTGCCGGCCTTCGCCATCAGCGACAACGCCAAGGGCCGCGTCCTCATCGATCTCGCCGGTGGGGCCGACGCGGTCAACCGCTTCACGGAGCAGGTGCTCGCCATTCCCGCGGCCGATCTGTCCCTCTGTCGCTACCAGGGCGACGTCGTGCGCGCGGCCGCGGTCTGCTACCGCGAGGCCAACATCGGCAACTTCTTCACCCCGATGGGGGCGCTGCTCTTCCTCGAGAAGATCTGGCGCGGCGAGCCGATGAAGGGCGAGCAGCGCGCGGCGTTGCTCCGCTGGTCCAAGCTGGCCCCCGACTTCGGCTTCTCGATCGGACACCAGCTGCCAGAGGCGGCGCAGCTCGGCATGCACCACAAGCGCGCCGAGCTCCCCACCAACTGCTGCGAGCTGCCCCCCGAGTACAACTGGACGGCGGAGATCGCCATCATCCCCACGCCGCGCGGGCCGTACGCGGTCGCCCTCTCGCTGGCTCACTCCGAGACCTACGGCAACCAGATCGGCGCCATCGAGTGGGCCTCGTGTGTGCTCTATCACGCGGTCGCCGAAGACGTCGTCGACCCGTTCGCGGCCGGCTGCAAGACCCCCCAGGGCGGCCCGAGTCCTGGAACCGCGAGCGCACCGTGAGCGAGCCACGGAACCGAGCTCTCGAGACCTACCGCAACGCCCCCCGCACGCTCGCCTCGCTCGGTCGACCGCTCTCGGTGCACCGCTGCGCGCCCACTATGGGGCTCGCGCCGTTCGTGCTCTCCACCGCGATCGCGGTGCTCACCTGGCTCGGCTTCCAGTCGCACCCGCGCATGCTCGGCGCGGCGGTGCTCATGACCCTCGTGTCGTTCGGGGCCTTCGTCCTGCTCGTGCTCGACCGGCTACGGCTGTTCCGCCTGTCGGGCGTGGTCGTCCACGAAGAGGGCCTCGCGATCGAGCGCGCGCGCGGCGCCGCCCTCGTCGGCTGGGACGAGGTCTCGACGCTCGAGCTGAGCGAAGGCGCGCCGAGCGAGGCCGTCGTGTGGGGCTGGGGCAGCGCCGTCCGTCGAAACGGCAAGCTCCTCTTCGAGACGACCGACCCGTTCGAGCAGCCGCGCACGCTGGCCGTGGCCATCATCCGACGCGACGTGCCGCGCGTGCTCTCGGCGTTGGCGCGCGGCGAGCGGGTCCGGCTCGGCTCGCTGCTGCTCGACGCGGCGGGGTGCACGTTCGAGCACGAAGGCGGTCCACGAATCCCGTGGGAGCGCATCCACCGCACCGAGCTCGAGGCGTCGTGGCTCGTGGTGTTCGACGTCGAGGGCAAGGTCGTCGCGCGGGTCTTCTGCGATTTTCGCCACGCGCACCAGCTCGACTTCGTCGCGGGAGCCCTGCGGGGGACCGAGGGCCTCTAGCCCTGGGTCGAGCCGGGCGCCGGCCCGGACGGCGCCGCGCGGACGGCGAGCTCCGGCGGCTTCATGGCGATCTGCGCGCCCTTCGGGACGCTGTGGGTGAGGAACACCGAGCCCCCGACCACGCTGCCTTCGCCCAGCACCGTGGCCCCTCCGAGGACGGTGGCGTTGGCGTAGACCGTCACGCCGTCGGCCACCGTCGGGTGGCGCTTGGTGCCGCGGATCACGCGGCCGCGCGCGTCCTTCGGGATCGACAGCGCCCCGAGGGTGACCCCCTGGTAGAGCTTCACGTCGGCGCCGATGTCCGTGGTCTCGCCGATCACGGCGCCGGTCGCGTGGTCGAGGAAGAACCGTGGCCCGATCTTGGCGCCCGGGTGGATGTCGGCGCCGGTCTGCGCGTGCGCCCACTCGGTCATGATGCGGGGCATCACCGGGACGCCGAGCTCGTGCAGCTCGTGGGCGTAGCGGTACACCGCGACGGCGAGGAGACCGGGGTAGGCGAGGATGATCTCGTCGAGGTCGCGCGCCGCGGGGTCGCCGTCGTACGCCGCCTGCACGTCCTCCACGATCTGCGCGCGCAGGCTCGGGACGCGGTCGAGGAACGTGCGGGCGAGGGTGCCGGCCGCGTCGTGACACCGGGGGACGTCGGGCTCGGCGTGGCTCTCGTCGCGGTAGCAGAGGCAGAGCTCGATCTGGGCCTCGAGCTTGGTCGTGAGGGCGTGCAGGACCTCGCGGACGTGCGCGCCCACGTTGGCCTCGGTGAGATCCTGGCGGCCGTGGTAGCCGGGGAAGGTGAGCTGCAAGAGCAGCTGGACGATCGCAATGGCCTCGTCGCGCGAGGGCAGGTAGCGCTTGCCGATGTGCTGCGCGCGCGGGTCGCCGCGATAGCCGGCGAGCAGGGCCTCGGCGATGGTCTCGGGAGTGCTCACCGCAGCGAGATACCACGAAGACCGCGGAATCACCCCTCGACGGTGGTGACGTGCACCCGGCCCTTGAGGCCGTGACCACTCAAGCGTTCGGCCATGCTGGCGGTGAGCCGGGTGCCGGCCGGGACGAGCATCGCGCCCTGCGGGGTCTTGAGGTCGGAGACGAGCACCATGTCCTCGCGGAGGCGACGGATCGAGAGCTCGACGGGGGCGGTGGAGCGGAAGCCGATGGCGAAGCCCATCTCCACGCCGGGCGCCGCCATGCCGAAGCGGCGCGTCGTGCCGTAGAGCTCGGCGAACGGCCCGAACATGTCGGCGGAGCCGCTCTTCGGCAGGCCGATCGTGCACGCCATGCCGTCGAGGGTGAGGGAGGTCTTGAGGACGCCTCCCGCGACGTTGACGAGCTCGCGCAGGATGTCGTCGAGCATCTCCTTGGGCGCCTCTTCGCCGCCGAGCAGGTGCGAGGTGAGGGCGGTGAGGCTCGCCTGCGAGGCGAGGACGGCGATGCCGATCTCGAGGCCCAGCTTGGCCTCGGCCGCGCGCAGGGTCGCGCAGCAGTCGGTGGGGCCGAGGCGCACCTGCGCGCCGAGGCGGACATCGAGGCTCGAGAACGAGCGGACGGCGTCGCAGATCATGCGGTCGAGCGACTTCCAGGTGGAGGTCTGGCCCACCGCGGGACGGTTCGAGGTCGGAGTCTCGGGGGCGGGGGTGACGGGTGTCGTGGCCTCGCCGTTCACGATCACGCCGGCGGCCGACAGCAGGGCTCCGGGGTCGAAGGGCTTCGGGAGGAACGCGTCCACGCCGCACTCGAAGGCGTACCTCCGCGCGGCGTCGTTCTCCACGTCCGACAGGAGGACGATGCGCGCCTTGCTCTCGCTCTTGCGCAGCTGGCGGGTGATGGCGAGCCCGTCCTGCCGCGGCACGAACCAGTCGCTGACGACGATCTGGAAGGTCTGGGTGGAGAGCAGCGTCAGCGCGGCCACGCCGTCCTCGACCGTGAGGAGCTGGTCGACGTTCCCGGCGAGCGTTCGCTCGACGAGCGCGGCCGTGGCGGGCTCGCGGACGATGGAGAGCACTCGCGTCGGCATGATCCCCTCCCTCAGCTGAGAACGGTGCCCAGCGCGGACGCGAGGGCCTCAGGGGTGAACGGCTTGGTGACGAAGGCCTTGGCGCCGGCGGCGAAGGCGCGCTCCTTCATGTCGTCGGTGGACTCGGAGGTGACGAAGCAGAAAGGCCCCTTGTAGCCCTCGGCCCGCAGCCCCTCGAGCAGCTGGAGACCGTTCATCTCCGGCATGTTCCAGTCGCTGAGGATGAGATCCGGGCCGGCGACCCGCGCGGCAGCGAGGGCCTCGGCGCCGTTGGTCGCCTCCGCGAGGTCGTGGTGTCCGTAGCCCGCCTGACGCAGGGTACGGATCACGATCATTCGCATCGCCTTGCTGTCGTCCACGATCAGGATCTTCATGACTTGGCCTCCGTGCGCAGGGTCTTGATGGTCGGGCGCGGCGTGCGCCCTCGCTCGAGGATCTGGGCATGGATGCGCATCCCGCAGGTCTCGAGCACGACGTTTCCGAGGCTCACCGCGCCCGGGACCCAGACCGCGGCGTCCGAGCCGTGGAGCACCGCCGGCAACCCGAGCTGGGCTTCGGGATCGACGTGCGGCTTGAGCTGTCCCCCCACCACGTTGGCGAGCTCACCCATGGCGTCGGCGATGTCGGCGTCGCTGACGTCCGCCGGCTCGAGCCCGAAGATGGTGCTCGCCGCGAGCCGCGCGAGACCGTCGTTGCAGGCGATGGTGAGCGTCGCGGTCGTGCTGCCCGAGATCTGGACGAAGGCGATCACGTCGGTCGGAGGAGTGACTGGCAGCGTCCCCTCGATCGGCCCGACGAGGCTCGCCCACGCCTCTTGCACGAGTGTTTCGAGGACGGCTGCGAGGGGCATCGCTCGTGTGGACGACCCACCTGCGCATCCCTTTAGGTGTCCCCCGTCCGTGCTCACGGGAATGTTCCGTGAACGGGACGAGCTTCCTGCGCTACCGTGCTCTGCGCATGCGCGATCGAGGCCGGAACTGGGGTGGGGCGTGGGTCGCCTTCCTGGTCGGCTGTCAGGGTGAGGTCGCCGACGATCCGGCCGAGGCGGGTGCCGAGGACGCGGCGGCCGATGGCGCCGTCGAGGTCTCCGAGACAGGCACCGATGCGATCACCGCCGACCCCTGCGGCGTCGTCGGGTGTGAAGCCTCCAAGGTGTTCCACCCGAGGATTCGCGAGGCGTTCGACCGCCTCGGTGGAGCCACGGTGCTCGGCGCCCCGACCGACAACGGCGGCACCCAGTGGGTCCACGCCTTCGGCTCTGGCATGGTGCAGGATTTCGCCGGTGGCTCGCTCGGTCCCGTGATCCTGGCCGAGTCGTCCAGCACGGCGCCGTGGGCGGCCCAGGCGTACGCGATCCACGGCCCGATCCGAGCGGCGTGGCTCGCGCTGGGTGCTCCGGCGGTCGGCCATCCGAAGGAGGACGCCCACCCGCTCGGGGGTGGTGTCACGGCCCTCGTCCAGACCTTCGAGAAGGGCTGTCTCGGTCCGGATGGTCGCGGGGGCTACGAGCTCTACGAGGCCTGCGCGCCGCCGCCCGATCTCGCGCCGACCCTCGCCAAGATCGGCGCTCAGTTCCCCACCAGCAGCGGTGGCGCCGACCTCGCCGTGGCCGTGACCTGGCTGCCGACCCTGACGCGCTGGTCCCATCAGGGGGCGGTGCCGCGCACGTCGGCCTCCAGCGTGAAGTGGGTCTGGGCCGCGGCGGCGCTCGCCAAGAACTCGATCGCGACCGTGGAGACGCCGGCGCTGCCCACGTTCGAGGACAGCAACAACAGCACGGCCGGCCAGCTCATCGACCTCGCCGGCGGCCCCAACGCGGTCAACGACTTCACCGTCGCGCTCGGCATCCCCATCACCCAGCTCTCGCTCTGCGGCTGGAGCTTCGACAAGACGCGCGTCGCGACCAACTGCTCCAAGCTCGCCGGGGGCGACAACTTCTTCACCGCGGTCGGCGCGGTCACGTTCCTCGAGAAGGTCTGGGCCGGCGCGGGACTCCCCGCGGACAAGGCCAGCAAGCTCGCCGCGTGGGCGACCCTGTCTCCCCGTTCCGGCTATGGCGGGTGGGTCGGGACCCAGCTGCCGGCGGCCGTGCGCCCCGGCCTGCAGCACAAGGCTGGCTGGCTGCCGACAGGGTGCTGCAGCGCGGGCTACCCGGCCTTCTACAACGAGTTCGCGATCGTACGGACGAGCCGCGGGTCGTACGCGTTCGCGGCCTCGGCCAAGAACGGCGGGGCCACACGGAACGACACCAAGCAGACCAAAGCGCTAGAATGGGCGTCCTGCGTGGTCTTCCACGCGCTCGCCGAACCGAGTGGTGACCCGTTCTCCGCGGGCTGCACCCCATGAGGAACGTGAGATGGAGGTGCTCGTGAGATCATCGGTGCTTGGCTTCGGATCCGTGCTCGCGTTGCTCGCGGGCTGCAGCAGCAACGCGGTCGAGTTCTCCGACGACGCGGGGACCACGACGGACGGCGGTAGCGACAGCGGCGGCGGCGACACCGCCGTCGACACGCCCCCGCCGTCCACGACCTGCACGGCCTCGGTCCAGGTCGCGCCGGCCGCGCCGCTCGCGCAGCTCGGGACCAAGGTGGCCACCAAGGTGCAGCTCACGCTCGCCGACACGGGCGGCGCGACCGGGCCGCACCCGCTCAAGGTCGTGCTGGTCTCTGCTGCCGGCGCCGAGGTCGCCAAGCTGCTCGACACGCCGAACGCGGAGAGCCTCACCGGCGGCACGCTCGGCAAGCCGTCGGTCGACGTCGTGCCCGCCGACGTCGCGGGCCTCGCGCCCGGCAAGTACACGATCAAGGCCACGCTCGGCTGCCCCAAGGTGACCACCGCCAAGATCGGCGAGGGCCAGGGCGATCTCCACTTCGCGCGGCTCGGCGCCGTGAGCATCGGCGTCGGCGGCGGCGACGGCACGCGCGTGCCGCTCATGTACCACGCGGTCGGCGGCACCCAGTACGCCTACTACCCGATCGACGGAGACAAGGTCCCCGCCACGTCGTTCACGGATCCGGCCACGGGCGAGGCGGATCTCGACAGCGCACCGAACACGATGCGCGCCTTCCCCACCACGCCATGGGCCGAGCTCGACACGCCGAAGACCGCCAGCGACGGCTCGGTCGTCGAGGACGGCGTGATCTACCCCGTGTCCCTCGCGCTCGGCACCAAGCCCGACCTCACCTTCACGCTCGGCAAGAAGATGGCGGGCGCCAGCGGCCCGATCGCCGCCGGCGTCGGGGTCTCGGGCACGCCGCTCGTCCGCATCGTGATCGACGGGCAGCCGGGGACCGACCCGACGGCGCCGCTCGCCGACGGCACCTCGCAGACCATCCGTCTCGCCGCGTCTCCGGTGGCCGCGGTCGGCCGCTACGACGTCACCGTGAAGTGGCACTTCGAGGCCAAGGCCCCGACCGGCTGGGTCACCGTGGCCGGCGCCGAGCAGAGCGCCGTGCTGCGCTTCTACGGCGTGCTCGGCAACGAGCTCGGCACGACGGCCCCGTACATGCCGTGGGTCGGGGTCGTCGATCTCGGCACCAAGGCGGCGAGCGGCAAGACCACCCCCGCCGACGTGCGCGCGGCGCTGGTCAAGGAGGTCTACGAGAACTTCGGCCTGAAGTACGACCGCAAGAGCGGCGCCTCGTTCTACACGAGCTACACGTCGGGCTTCGCGGCGGCGCGCTTCGACCTCGGCCTGTTCCTCAAGCGGTCCAAGGGCAACACGGTCAACTGCACCGACTGCGCGAGCATCCTCTCGACCTACTCGAACATGCTCGGGGTGAAGCTCCACTACGCCATCATCCAGGGCGCCGGCGGCAAGAGCGGGTTCTCGCTCAACCCCATCATGGGCATCGGCTCCACGGTGTTCGGCTCGCCGTTCGACAGCGGCGGCATGGGCTTCAGCTACCACGCGGTCACCTCGCAGGACGCGACCAAGACCATCAACGACGCGACCCTCGCCGTCGACGGCGACACCGACCCGAAGACCGCGCCGCAGACCAAGCTGCTGGTGCAGGATCTGACCGGCACCAACTACCTCACCCGCCTCTCCCCTGGCACCCCGGAGTACACCTATGTCGACCAGATCACGTCGGTTCGTTAGCGTCCTCGCCCTCGGCTTGCTGGTCGGCGCGGCGGGGCTGCTCGGCCGCCGCGCGGTGTCGGCTCCGGTCCCGGGCGCGCCCGGAGAGGCCGCGTTCCGCGCGATCTACCCCGCGGCGGCGCCCGTCAGCGGTGCCTTCGCCGGCGTCGATCTGAGCAAGCTCGCCGTGCCGGGGCTCCGCCTCACCGCGCGCGACGTGCACTCGGTCGACGAGGGCGGGATCTCGCTCTCGTACTCCGACCTCGCCGGCGAGGTCCGCGCGGTGATCAAGATCGCCGTCGCGCGCGACGCGGCGGCGGCGCACCGCTTCGTCGATCAGGAGCTGCACGGCATCCAGGCCATCCTCGTCAAGGCGGTCGATCCGGCGCTCGGCGACCACGTGTTCGCCGACGACGCGGGCCGGGGCGACGGCACGATCGTCGGCTCCGTGGCCAACGTCGCGTACGCCGTCCACGTGATGCGCGACGCCGCCTCCACGCTGCCGCGCGCGGCGGTCGTGGCGAGCGGGCTGCGGGCGGCGGTGGTCGAGGGAGCCCCGAGCTTCCCCACGGCGACGGTCGCTCTGCCGAGCACCATCCCGCTCGCCGGGGCCCCGTTCGGCCTCACGGTCGCGCCGGAGCTCGAGCTGCGGCTCCGCGCCGAGGGCGGCTACGTGGCCAAGGGACGGGTCCTCCGGCCCTTCCAGGCCGGGCCGGTCACGCTGGTCGTCACCCTGACCGACGAGCTCGGCCGGGTCTCCGAGCTGCGCTTCCCGGCCACCGCGAAGTGAGCTCCAGAGCCCGAGAACGGGCGATTCAGGGTCGATTCGGTGACGAACTGACCCTGGGTCGTCTGTTTTGGTAGGATCCAGCGCAATGTTGACCGCTGGGGAGCTCGTCGATCGGAAGTACCGTCTCCTCAAGCGCCTGGGCTCCGGGGCGCTGGGGGAGGTGTGGGCCGCGCGCAACGAGACCGTCGAGCGCGAGGTGGCCATCAAGTTCCTCGTGCCCGCCTGGTCCATCGCGCCCCGGTCGCTGGACGCGTTCTTCCGCGAGGCCAAGTCGAGCGGCAAGATCCGGCACCCGAGCGTCGTGCAGTTCCTCGACATCGGCGAGATCGAGGACGAGCGCAAGATCCCGTTCGTCGTGATGGAGCTGCTCGAGTGCGAGAAGCTCGAGTCGCTCCTCGCGCGGGAGAAGCACCTCCCCGTCGGCACCGCGCTGCGCATGATCTCGGAGCTCGCGTGGGCGCTGGTCGCCGGGCACGATCGGTCGCTCATCCACGAGCGCATCGAGCCGGCCAACGTGCTGCTCCACCGCGATCTCAAGGGCGAGATCGTCCCCAAGCTGGTCGACTTCGGCATCGCGCGGCTGGTCGACGACCTCGGTCCGCTGTCGGTCACCGGGTCCGCGCACGAGGCGCTCTCGCCGCTCGCGTACCTGAGCCCGGAGCAGATCCACGGCGACGTGGAGCTCGACGGGCGCGCCGACGTCTACGCGCTCGGCGTGCTGCTGCACCGCGTGCTCGTGGGGCGCGTGCCGTTCGAGGCGAGCGACCCCGAGGTGCTGCTCGAGCAGGTGGAGCAGGGGTCTCCGTACCTCGAGGCCTTCGAGCCACCGCTCGACGCCAAGGTGATGAACCTGGTGAGCGACTGCCTGCAGCGCAACCGTCGCCTGCGGCCCACCATGCGGGTGCTCGCCGAGCGGGCCGACGCGCTCCTCGAACGGATCGATCCGCAGTGGAAGCGCTTCGGCACGCTGGTGTCGATCCCCGAGGATCGCACGGCGCGCAAGCTCGAGGCGATGCGCCCCTCGTCCCGTCCGCCGCGCTCCAACGAGCTGCCGACCGGCAAGAAGCAGAGCGCGCCGCGCATCCCCGCAGCGCCGATCGTGCCCCACGTGGCCGTGCCCGCGGCGATCCCCAAGCCGTCCATCGGGGCGCCCATCGGGGGGCGCGTCACCAGCGCCAAGCCCGCGGGGGCCAAGGCCACGTTGATGGGCGTCGCGCCCAACCGGGAGGGACACGCGCCCACCAACCCCCGGATCGACACGCTGCCGATGAAGCCGATCCCGGATCCGCGCATCCCGATCGGCGCGCCGCTGCGGGCCCCGAGCCTGGGCGGCGATCCGGCCAAGATCTCCCGGGCCACGGTCAAGGTCACGCCGGCGCAGGCCCCCCTCGGTGCGCGTAGCGGGCCGAAGGGTACCGTCGATCCGCCCACGCTCAAGATCGAGAACAACCCGTTCGCCGCCAGGCCGGCCGCGGCGGTCGATCACGGTCACCACCACCCGCCGCCGGTGCCACACGCGGCGGTCGATCACGGTCATCACCACCCGCCGCCGGTGCCGCACCGGATCATGACGCCGCCGCTCCCACGGGGCGCCCCGAAGGCCGCGGCCCAGTCGGTGCCGCCGCCGCCCCATGCCCAGCGCACGGCGCCCTCCCACGGGCTCGCGAGCGCGCCGCTCGTCGACGACGACGAGGCCCCCGTCTCGTCGGGAGCGCTCGAGGAGATCCCGCCGAGCTCGGCGCCGGATTCGGCGATCCCGATCTCGGGCCACGACGTCGAAGAGGTCGACGAGGACATGGCCGCCACGCAGCAGCGCAAGCCGCCGCTGCCGCGCGCCGCGCCACCGCCGTCCATGGACGAGACCGGCGACGAGCTCGCGACGATCAGCCACCTGATCGCCGAGCGTCTCAGCGGCTCCGGCCAGGCCCCCGATGCCTCGGGCGGCCTCCAGCTCGACGTGCTGCACGACCTCGAGAGCGAGCTCCTCAAGCGCGTCGCGGTGTCTCGCGCGAGCCTGCCCGACGTGACGGAGGCCGCGGTCCTCGAAGGACGGAAAGGACGAGGGCGTGCCGCCGATGGAGGGCCTGTTCGGGTCCAATTCGAACGCACCGCCCGCGCCGCTGCTCGTCGGCGCCGACACGTTCGACTCCAAGAGGCCCGCGGAGAAGGCGAAGGCCAAGCCCCAGGAATCGAAGGCGCCCTCCGCCAAGCCGAAGCCCGCGGCGCCGCTCCGCAGCGAGAAGCCGACCATCGCGGCGGTCGCGACCACACCGCGCACCGACCCACCGCGGCGCAACAACGGCCCCGCCATCGCGTTCGCGCTGGTGGCGGCCGCGATCGCCATCGTGCTCGTGCTGCGCATGAAGCCGGCGCCGACCACCGCCTCGCCTGCTTCCTCGGCGAGCGCGACCACCGTGGCCACGCCGGCGCCCACGCCCGCGCCGACCCCCAGCTCCACGCAGAAGGTCGAAGAGGTCCCGACCATCGTCGCGTCGTCGGCGCCGAGCGTCAGCGCTCCCGTGGCCACGACCGCGACCACCGTCGCAGCCGCGACGACGGCGGCGCCGCCCACGACCACGCCCACCCCCGTGGTGACCACGCCACCCCCCCCGGCCACCACCACGGCCGCGCCCACCGTCGCGGTCAAGCCGCCGGATCCCGTACCCTCGGTCACGGCCCCGAAGCCCAAGCCGAAGGCCAGCGGCGACCCATATTACGGCGTCGAGAGCGCCGGTTTCTGAGCGCGCGCTCCTGACGCGCGGCCACGGTCGAGGTGGCCATGCGGTCCGTCATCGCCGCGGCCTCCCCCAGGGACTATGCTGACTTCGTCGTGCGTCGGCTCCCGCTCCTCTCCGCCCAGGTGATCGACCTCGACGCGCCGCCACGCGG
>JADJMO010000040.1 GCA_016709545.1 Myxococcales bacterium | reverse complement strand
ACCGCGCCACGAGCGTGTAGCCCCAGGCCGACGCCGCCACCGCGACCCCCTCGGGCAGGTCGGGGTCCGGCGTGATGACGATGCGGTTGCGCAGCGGCGGCGTGCACAGCGGGTCGGCCGGCATCGCGGCGGCGATCGCCTCGAGCTGCGCCGCGATCTCCGGGCACGCGGCTCGGCTGGCGCAGCGGTAGGTGAACACGATCCCGCCGTGCTCGAGGTTGTGGATCCAGTTGCCTCGGGGCAACGGCTTGGGGTGCGAGCGGAACAGCGCCCAGATCGGGTAGTGGTTGCCGCCGCAGGGTGGGTTCGAGTTGTAGGCGAGCGGCGACCCCTGGTCGACGTGGACGGCGTAGTCGAGGGCGTACTTGCGGGTGGTCACCCCGCAGGCCCCGGCGTCGTCGAGCGGCACGAACGTGGTGGTGCCCGTGTCGATGGTCACGGGGGGGCCGGCGTGCGTCTCGCTGCCGCAGCCCGCGGCGAGGCTGACGGCGGCGCCGAGCGCCGAGAGGCAGAGAGAGCGAGACCACCCAGCGACGAAGCATCTCGGAAACATACCGACCTCTCGGCCGAGTGCACCCTCGAAGCGAAGCAAACCAGAGCACAAACGAACGAAAGGAGACCCGATGGGGTCTCCCTTCATCCAGATCCTCGCTCCGACGCCGCTCACCCGAAGGCGGCTACGTCAGAGCGGTGAACTCATTCCTCTTCGGTCTTCGCGGCAGCGGCGGCCGGAGCTGCCTTCTTCGCGCGCTTCTTCGCGCCGCCCTTCTTGGCGGCCTTCTTCGCGCCGCCCTTCTTGGCGGCCTTCTTCGCGCCGCCCTTCTTGGCGGCCTTCTTCGCGCCGCCCTTCTTGGCGGCCTTCTTCGCGCCGCCCTTCTTGGCGGCCTTCTTCGCGCCGCCCTTCTTGGCGGCCTTCTTCTTCGCACCCTTCTTCGCGGCCATCTCGGCCGGACGCGGCGCGGTCATCGTGACGGCCTCGTTCGACTCGATCTTCTCTTCGATCATGATTGCCTCCAGGGCGTCGGCGGTCCGGGGTTCGCTGACTCGACCGCGCAGGATTGCGCGCTCTCGCTGACGAGACTCGCGGGGTGCGCCTCATCGCGCTTGCGCGCGACGTTCATCATGAGGAGAGAGGTTAACCAGAAGCGATCGACTTCGTCGAGTTCGATGTTGACGTGCGATGCATTTTTTTTCATCGCGATCCGTGTGCGCACTGACACACGCGACGGTGATGCGATGTCGTCGTCGTCGTCGTCGCGCGCGACGTCACGGTGCGCGAGCGCGGGCGTCGCCGGGTCGGACAGGCCTTGGACGGCGCGCGCGACCGAAGCGAAATCGCCTGAGAATCAAGGCACTTTGAACACACCGGTGCGAACGGGGAGGAGACCCGCGCCGGTCTTCTTCACCGTCAGCTTGTCGACGGTGACGGAGCGGTTGGTCGGTCCGTCCTTGAGCACGACGGACCCGCGGAGCTCGACGAGGTCGTCGGTGACGGTGGCGGTGAGGGTGCTCTTCACGACCGTCGCGTACGCGCGGAGGGCGAACGGCGTCGTGCCCCAGGTGGTCACGTAGGCGTCGACCTCCTTGTTCGAGGCGGGGGTCGTCGAGCCCTCGGCGAGCGTGATTCGCAGGGAAATCGTGGTCGGACGCTCGCTCGGCAGGTCGGTGCGGAACGCGCGGAAGACCGCCGCGACCACCACCGTCTTCTTGCCGGCGGCGGCGCGACCGTAGGTGACGGTGAGGTCGGCCTGGGCGTCGGTCGGGTCGAACGACATCTTCTCGTCGCCGGTCACCGCGAGCGAGGCGGTCGTCTTCGGCACCGCCACGCACCCACACGCGGAGCCCGAGGGGGCGGCGACGACGGGGACGCTCGCCACCACCGAGGGCTTCGCCGTCGCGGCGCTCGACGCGATCGGAGCGGCAGAAGAAGGGGTTCCGCCGAAGGGCAGCCGCCCGACGACGACGAACAGGAGACCGACCGAGACGGGACCGAGCACCAGCGACGAGCGACGCATGTCGTCGCGGGTAGACGGGTCGCAGGCCGGCGGGAAGCGACGCGGCCGTCCCTTCGTGGACCACCCGACCCCTCGAAGGAGGGCTCGGCTCAGAACTGCATGTAGACGAACGGCACCACCTGGGCGCTCCCGACCTTGCGGAGCAGCAGGGCGACCGCGAAGAGCAGCGCGCCCTGCGCTGGCGCCGGCAGGGCCACGAATCCCCTGCGAATTCGCGTGAATGCGCCCTCCGGGATCAGGTGGGTGACGAAGCCGAGCGCCATCACCACGAGCACCGCGCGGGGGAGGTTCCCTGCGTGGAGCCCGCCGCGGAAGATCTGGTGGAGCATCATGCGGGCGCGCGCGAACCCCTCGGCCCGGAAGAAGATCCACGCCAGGCACACGTAGTGGAAGGTGAGGACGCCCTTGCCGAGCTCGACCCAGAGCGGACCGTCGCCGGTCGGCGCACCCGGACGTCGCTGCCAGAGCCGGGTCGCCGCGAGCGCCGCCCCGTGCAGAGCGCCCCAGACCACGAAATTCCAGGACGCCCCGTGCCAGAGGCCGCCGAGCAGCATCGTGATCATCAGGTTGCGGTAGGTCGCGAGCGGCCCGCCGCGGTTCCCTCCGAGCGGGACGTAGAGGTAGTCGCGCAGCCAGCTCGACAGGCTGATGTGCCAGCGGTGCCAGAACTCCTGGAGGCTCCGCGACTGGTACGGCGAGTCGAAGTTCTTGGGCAGCACGTACCCGAGGAGCAGCGACGAGCCGATGGCGATGTCGGTGTAGCCGCTGAAATCACAGTAGATCTGCAGCGCGTAGCCGTAGACGGCGGCGAGGTTCTCCGGCGCCGAGAACCACTCGGGCCGGTCGAACACCCGGTCGACGTGGTTGAGGGCGAGGTAGTCGGCGACGACCACCTTCTTGAGGAGGCCACACGCGACGAGGAACAGGCCCTCGCTCGTGCGGGCGTCGGACAGCTCCGGGTCGCGCCGGAGCTGGGGCAACATGTCCTTCGGCCGGATGATCGGCCCCGCCACCATGTGCGGGAAGAAGCTGATGAACAGCAGGTACTCGAGGAAGGCCCCTTTGCCCTGCGGGGGGACGAGCTCCCGACGGTAGACGTCGATGGTGTAGCTCATCGTCTCGAAGGTGAAGAAGCTGATGCCGATGGGCAGGACCACCGAGAGGGTGCGCGGCCCGACCGGGATCCCGAGTGAGAGCAGCAGCTGCCGCACGTTGTCGATGGCGAACCCGGTGTACTTGAACCAGGCGAGGACCCCGAGGTTGTAGACGACGCTCACCAGCAGCAGCCGCTTGCGGCGCCGGTCGTCCTCGCTGCGCAGGATCGCCTGCGAGAGCCAGAAATCCACCGTCGCCGAGCAGAACAGGATCGCGAGTAGGCCCAGCCGATGCGCGGGTGGGCCGGGCCGTAGTCGAACCGGGTGTAGAACCACGCCGAGGCGAGGACGAGGAGGAGGGTCCGGAGCAGGTGGCGGAACCGCCCGGCCCACGCTCCAATCCCCCAGAACGTGACGAAGATCGCGGCGAAGAACGCCGCGTATTGCAGCGACGCGAAGCTCACCCGTGCTCGGCGTACGCCTTCATCAGCGCGGTGTAGAGGAGGTCGCCGAGGAGCGCCGCCCCCACCGTGGTCGGGTGGGTGAGGTCGCCGCCGCCGAGCTTGGGCGTGGCCTTCACCCAGCGACCCATCGAGCCCGGCCCGCCCATCGAGGCGAGCGTGTCCCAGAACGCGCACCCGGCCTTGAAGGCCACCTTGCGCTGCGCGGCGCCGAGGAGCGGGATGATCGGGCGCGTCTCCAGGCCGCCGTTGCCGTGGCCGGCGCGGTCCATGGTGCCGACGACGAGGCACCCGGCCTCGGGCAGCGCGGCCCGCACGTGCTCGAGGACCTTGGCGAGGGTGGCCTCGTACTGCTCCATCGGGAACGCCGTGTCCTCGGACTCGTTGGTGCCGTACTGCAGGACCACCAGGTTCGGGTTGCGGGCCCGGAGCGACTCGGTCCAGTGGGCGGTGTCGTTGACGTCGAGCAGGCGGGCGCGGCCGCCGTTCACGCCGAGCGCGTCCCAGACCACGCCGGCCACGTCGCGCTCGAGCACGGTGCCGAAGAAGCGGGCCTCGGAGCCGCCGAGCGGCCGGAACTCGATCGAGTGCTCGCCGTCGGTGACGGGGTAGGTCTTGAGGACCAGCTTCTTGCCGCCGCCCTTGGGGGCGCGGGTGGAGAGGGTCTCGACGTGTTTGCCGTCGATGCTCACGTGGACCGAGCCAGCGTCGGGCTGCTCGAGGTAGTGCACCTCGAAGCGCGAGACGCGCCGGCCGAACATCTCCTTCTCGCTCTGGGGGTCCCCGGGGACGGGCTTGCTCGTGGAGAAGCCGGCGTTGGCCTTGTCGTCGGTGGTCCGGAACGTGGCGCCGCCGTACCCGTACATCTCGTCGGCCACCCGCGGGTTGACGATGCGGTTGGCGGTCCAGCCCTCGCCGTTCCAGTGGTTGACGTCCTGGTGGAAGTACCAGGCCCACGGCTTGGCGAAGAGCACGAAGCCGTGGCCCGCGTCGCCGAACTTGGTCTGGAAGCGGCGCCGCAGCGTGCTCGACATGTAGTCCGAGACGATGAGCGAGTCGCCGTAGTGGGCCACGCGGGTGATGGCGCCGGGCGCGCCCTTCTCGGTCCTGGCCAGCGCCGCGAAGAAGCCGTCGAGCGCGTGACCGGTCGGGTCCTCGATGGGGCGGAACGTGGCGCCGACCGAGACCGCGACGTCGGAGAGGACGACCGGCGCGGCCTTGCCGGCGCCGACCTTGACCTGCATCTCGGCGGGCGGCGCCTCCTTCATGGCCGGCGGCACCTCGTTCTTGGCAGCCGCGAGCTTCACGTCGCCGTATTCGGCCACGAGGCCGCTCGAGGCGGGCGCGCTCGACTTCTGCTTGCCGAACAGCCGGAACGGCTCGAGCTTCGGGTGCGCGTAGGGGATGGCGGCCAGGATCCCGAACCAGAGGGCGACCTGCACACCTCGGGTGGAGAAGAGGCCCTTGCCCTTCGGCCCCTCGCGGGGGCCCTCGCCGAGGCTGACCTCGACGGGGCGCGGGGTGGGCGCTTCGGCGACCTGCGGTTCTTTCGACTGCGACGACGATTCGGACATCGAGAGGCCGCGCGAGACTAGCACCGGTGGTAGATCGTCGAACACCCCCCGTGCGGATCGCCCTCCCGCTCCTCGCCTCGTTCGCCTTCGCGCTCGTGCTCGGGCCGAGCCCACGGGCCGCGCCGGCGAAGAAGCCCCCTCCCGCCGCGCCCACGCCGACACCCACGCCCCCCCCGCCTCCGCCGCCCCCCAAGCTCTCGGTGGAGTTCGGCGCCTGCCCGCGCGAGCCGCTCTCGGAGCTCGACGGCACGGGGCTCGTCGCGATGATGCGCAAGCGATGCCGCAACCTCAAGGTCCCGGACGGCAGCGCGGCCACCGACATCGCCGACGACGACCTGATCGTGGTCCTGTGCGTCAAGCAGATCGAGGGCGGCAACGAGGCGATCGAGGTCAAGCAGTGCGGGCTCAAGGCCCACGTCGCCGGGGACGGCACCCTCGTGCCGATCGGCGCCGACGGCGAGCTCACGCTCGCGTTGCGGGCCGATCGCCTCGAGAAGACCGCCCACCCGGCGAACGGCGCCGTCCTCACCCTGGTGGTCTCGTGGTCGGGCAAGGGCCTGGAGCCGGGCGAGGCGCGCGCGCCGCTGTCGTTCCGTCGCTCGTTCGAGGGCTACGCGTCCGGGCGCTGGGTGTGGATCCCGGCCCCGATGATCACGACCGACCTCACCTGGGCCTCGCCGCGCGGATACCGGTTCGGGATCACCCCGCTCGCGGTCGCCGCCGGCGGGAAGTTCAACGTCGGCGCGCGGGCCTACTTCGGCACGAGCGTGTTCGTCGCCTGGAACCTCCTCGTGCCCAACGACGTCACCACCCTGAGCAACGGCACGGGCGTGCGCCTCAACTACCGCGCGTTCGGCGCCGGCGTCCTCCTCGACGCCGCGGGCTACCTCGGCGTGGGCGTCGGCGTGGGCCACACGTTCACGACCGATGCGCGCACGGATCTGCGGTTCTGGCTCTATTTCGGGCCGAAACTGCTCTCGTTCGTGCAGTGAGCCAGGTGTGCCACCCCCGGGCTCCGCGGTCGCAGTCACGAGCGCGTAACGGCGGATTCTCGCGTCGAATCGGGCGCTGGCCACCATCTTGCTGAGGCGTCGGGCATGCGCACCACCCCTCTCTTCCTTCTCGCCCTGCTGCTGCCGGCCTGCGGAGCGCGCCTCGACGTGGCGAGCGACGACGCTGGCACCGACACGGGCACGACCAGCGACACCGGCACGGACGTCGGCCCCGCGTGCGCGCCCTCCGAGTGTGGCGCGGCGCCCGGCGCCCCGATGCCCTGCCCGGATGGCAGCATCCCCGCCGACGTCTGCCGACGGGGGAGCGACGGCGTCTGCCGCTGGACGACCACTGGCTGTCCGCCGGGCAAGACCTGCGGCGCGTTCGGCGGCGGCGCCTGCGCGAGCAGCGAGTACTGCAAGTTCGCGAGCTGCCCCGCGCCCGGCTCGACGGGCACCTGCACGCCCACCCCGACCGCGTGCCCCAAGAACTACGATCCGGTGTGCGGCTGCGACGGCGTCACCTACAACAACGCCTGCGCCGCGGGCCTCGCCGGTGCGAGCGTCGCCACCACCGGCGCCTGCCCGACGACCCGCACCTGCTTCTCCAACGGCGAGTGCGGCAAGGCGGAGTTCTGCAAGATGGCCGACGGCCTGTGCCTCGACACCCCGATGCCTGGTGGCGGAGAAGGCCCGACGCCCCCCGCCCCGGCGGGCACCTGCGCCAAGCGGCCCAGCAGCTGCCCCGACAAGTGGGACCCGGTCTGCGGTTGCGATGGCACCACGTTCGGCAACCGCTGCGACGCCGAGAGCGCCGGGGTGAACGTGCAGCATTCTGGCACCTGCGAAGGCCCGCCCCCGCCGCCCCCCGACGGCACCTGCGGCGGCTTCCTCGGCACCATCTGCGGGCCGAAAGAGTGGTGCGACTTCCCGACCACCAGCTGCGGCGGCGCCGACGAGACGGGCAAGTGCACCCCACGCCCTGGGGCCTGCCCGAGCACCTACGCCCCCGTCTGCGGCTGCGATGGCAAGACCCACGTCAACGAGTGCGTCGCCCACAGCAACGGCGTCGACGTCGCGGCGAAGGGCCCCTGCAAGTAGCTCGTCCGCAGGACGGGTCCTCAGCGCCGGCGCACGCGGAGAATCCCCTCGCGGTCCGCGAGCTCCGCCTGCGCCTCGAGGTCGGCCGAAAGCCGCGCGGCCGCCTCGTCGCCGGGGAACAGCGCGCGCAGCACCCGGGCGTGGTTCTCGTACGCGAGCGCGTAGGCGAACGGCAGCGCCGTCTCGAGCGAGGGCGCCCGGAGGTCTGTCCGCTTCATCGTGCAGCCCTCGCACCGGTCGTGGCGGGCGAGCGACGCGGCGCGCTCGACGAACGTGACCTTGGCCGCCGCGAACCCCTCGGCGTCCACGGCCTCGACCAGGATGCCGTGGGGCACGAACTGCGTCGCCTCCTGCAACCCGGGCTCGCGATCGAGGATGTCGGGCGAGAGGAAGATGCGGCGCCGACCCGCGTTGGCGAGCACGATCTCGCGCGTGGAGACGAGGAAGCGCTCCCCCTGCTCCAGCACCACCCGGCGGGGGGGTGGGAGCACGAGGTCCGGGTGCCAGCGCGCGAGCTGACGACGCCGCCACTCGAGGTGCATCTGGCCCGGCGAGAACACGATCGAGCGGCCGCACCGGTGCTCCACGCCGCAGGTCCAGAGCTGGGCGCCGTTGGCCGCGTCGCCGGAGAGGAGCACGAGGGAGCCGTCGGGCACGTCGCGCAACAGATCGTGGGCGTAGGCGAGCCCCCGCCGCTGACCACGGAGATCCACGTCGGCCGCGTGTGTCAGCAATGGCAGCAGGAACGCGAGGCCGACGACCGGCCGTAGCCACGCGGGCAGCGGGATCGCCGCGAGCGCGAGGCCGAGGAGCAGCGCCACAGGCACGGCCGACATGGTGGCGAAGCGCTCGGCGTAGGCGCGCCCGTGCTCCCCCTCCACCTCGAGCCCGTTGAGGACCGCGAAGATCGGCCCCGTGAAGAGCACGAGCAGGACGAGCGCGAGCGCGAGCGGTCGTCGATCGGGGATCGCGCGCGCCGAGAGCAGCAGCAGCACGAGCCCGACGAAGGCCCCGAGCGCGAGGGGCAGCGTGAAGCCGCGCGTCATCCCCTCGATCCATCCGGACACCGAGGCGTCCCACGGCACGTGCGCGGTGCCAAGGTGCGGGGAGAAGAGCCCTCCGTAGTCCTTGCGGGTGACCAGGGCCACGAGATCGTCGAAGCCGCCGACGTCTCCCCACGACGCCCTCGGTTGCCTGCGGGCGAGGAAAGGGATCGCACCGTACGCGAACAGGATCGGCCCACCGAAGGCGGCGAGGCAGCGACCGAGCAGCCCCGGATCGGCCCGCAGCCGCTCGTGGACGCGGCCCACGAGGAGGAGGACGAGCAGGCCTGGCGCCACGAGCGCGATCATCTGGTGGTGCGCCGAGGCGAGCCCCGCGACCGCCGCGAAGGCCAAGGCCTCCCGCTCGGGTCGGCGCGCTCCGCCGAGCCCGAGCTCGACCCCGAGCGCGATGGCACCGGCGGCGAACAGGTCGAGGAGCGGGAACACCTCGGCGTAGAGCGAGCCGTGGAAGAACCCGCGCGCGAACGCGAGGGACAGCGCGCCCCCGACGGCGGCGCCGAGGTGGCCGGTGAGGCGCAGGAGCACGTGGCACACGAGCCCCACGGTGAGCGCGTGGCAGACCGCGGAGAAGAGGTGCAGCCGGTACGGCACCTCGCCGAAGGGCAGGAGCGCGAAGAGCCGCCCGAGGAAGGTCCAGAGCGGATACCCCGAGGGCTGGGCGACGCCGAGCATCTTCGCCGCGCTGACGAAGACGGCCGAGTCCCCCTGGAGCGAGAGCGTCGGCGCGACCCGCGGCAGGTAGACGAGCAGCGCGAACAGGCCCACCAGGACCGATGCGCGCGCACGCGTCGGGTGCAAGGTCCCCTTGCGCCGCTTCCTCGCCGCCATCGGGACCGCACCGTAGCGCGGCCCGTGCGACACTGGGTGCATGAGACCCGTCGTCCTGCTGGCTCTGCTGGTTCTGTCGGCGTGTGGGGGTCGGGGCGCCCGCAACGGCTCGGACGGCGCGGGCGGCGCGAGCAGCGCGGTGGACGGTGCGTGCTGGCCCGTCCGGGCCCTCCGCCTCGACGCCCTCGAGCACGGGAGCGAGTGGGAGCCGATGAGCGCCGTCGAGGCCGACGGACAGATCGTCCACCTCGCCAAGGGACGGCGACCCATGGGGCGCCTCGTGAACGACCAGCTCCTCGCCGCGAGTGGCAAGGTCATCGGTGCCTGCAACGACCACCACGAGATCGTCTTCGACGGGACGACCTCGAAGGCGCGCTTCGACGCCGAGGGAGCGTTCGTCGAGAACGAGGTGCGCATCCTCGTGGCAGACGACGGCGTCGTGCACATGACCAGCCGCGGCAAGACGATCTTCGGCCCGGGAGGAAAGGGGCAGGCGCGGGTGGTCGGCCCGGTCTCCGAGGCGCGCCGGACCGCGGCCTTGCTGGTCCTGCTCTCGCTCGGCGGTCCGCCGAGCTAGCCCGCGACGGCGAGGAAACACACCTCGCCGCTGCGCGCGTGCGCGTCGACGGCCGTGACGCACACCGTCCGCCCACCCTCGGCCTGGGCGACCCAGCCCGGAACCTCCAGGATCCACGGCCCGTGGCCCAGGCGGAACACGGTCGCCTCGGGATCCAGCACGCGGACCTCGACCTGCTCGATCTCCACGTCCGGGGTGACCGTCACGGTGAGCGTGCGCCCTTCCTTCGGGATCACGAGCCGCAGCTGCCCGAGGTCGAAGGTGGGGATCGGGTCGACGATCTTCACCGTGGGGCCGCTCGTCGTCTGCGCCTCGCGCTCGCCTTCGGCGCTCGAGCACCCCGCGATCGCAAGGCCGAGGAATCCTGCCCAGAACCGGCGACGGCGGCGCGCCACGACGAGAGCGCCGAGGAGCAGCGCAGCCCCGAACGTCCCTCCGCGACGACCCACGCCCGACACCGTACACCCCTCCTCGGGCTTGAGCGGCGCGGGCGTCACCCGGTTGGTCCCCCCGCACCCCGGCGCACCGCAGGTGGCGATCGCGATGTCCCGCGCGTACGAGACCGCGAGCGAGGCGTCGAGCAGACCGTCCCCGCAGCCCTGCGGGCACCCCTCGCCCTTCGGCGTCACACTCGCGCGACGCAACACCGCGCCCACCACCTCGGGCGGCAGCCCAGGCGCCACGGCGCGCACCAGCGCGGCGACGCCGCTCGCGTACGCGGCGGCCTGCGACGTGCCCGCCGCGAACGCGAACACGGGCTGGTTGTTGTCGCGCAGGTACGAGGTGGACCAGATCGCGGCGGGCGTGTCCGACTCGATGGGCGCGTCGAGGAACACGGCGCCCCCCGGGGTCATGAAGTCGACGCGCGCGCCGAAGTTGGAATAGCTCGCCATCGCCCCGCTCGGGTCGGACGCCGCCACGGAGAGCACGCCCTCGAGCGAACCGGGCACGTTGTTGCTGGCCTCCTCCGAGGAGTTCCCCGCCGACGCGACGACGACCGCGCCGCGCGCGACCGCCGCGGTGATCGCGTCCTGCAGCAGCTGCGAGTAGCCGGGGGCGCCGAAGCTCAGGTTGATCACCCGCGCCGGCGTCGCGTTGCGTGGCACCCCGGGCACCGAGAGCCCGGCGGCCCAGCGGATCGCGTCGGCGATGTCGCTGTCGCGACCGCGGTGCGCCTTCACGCCGAGCACGCGCACCGGCTGGATGCGGCAGCGCCAGTCGACGCCGCTCATGCCGAGGGCGTTGTCGCTCGCGGCGCCGATGATCCCCGAGATGTGGACGCCATGGAAACCCGAAGAAGAAGCCGCCTCCGAGCCCACGTCGAGGGGGATGGCGTCGCGACCGTCGCCGTCACCGGCGTTGAGTGGGTCGCTGATGAAGTCGTAGCCGGGCACGAGACGGCCCACGAAATCGGGGTGATCGACGTACCCGGTGTCGACGACCGCCACCACGAGCTCCGGCTCTCCGGTGGTGACGGCCCACGCCGACTCGGCCTTGAGCTGGGTGAGCGCCCACTGCTTGCCGTAGCCGTCGTCGTTGGGCTTCACACCGTGCGCCGTGCGGTAGAGATCGAGCTCGACGTCGTTGCCGTCGGCCACGAGGAGGTCGCGTATCGCCGCGGTCTCGGCGGCGCTCGGCCGGCTCGGGAGCTCCCAGAGCTCGGTCGCGTCGGCGAGGGTGCGGACGCGGCGCGCGCCAGGGATGGAGACGACCTGCCCCGGCTTCGGTCGCACGAGGAGCGCGGCCGGGACCACCACGTCGAGCGGCGGACGCAGCCGCACCGAAGGGCCAGCCGCGATCGGCCGCGGGGTGGGCTTGTGGTAGTAGCCACCGGTCTCCACGCCCCCCTCGACGCTGCCCGTGTCGGGCATCTCGGGCGACGCGGGCGGCACGCAGCGCCCCTGCGCGTTGCACTGCGAACCGCCACCCGGGCCGATGCAGTGCGCGTCGATCACGCAGTCCTTCCGGCACACGCTGGCGGCGGAGCAGTAGCGCCCCTTGCCGCAGTCGGCGTCGAGCCGACACGAGGCCGGCGTGCCGGTGGGGGTGGTGTCGGAGGGGCCGCAGCCGAGGAGCAAGGCGAGAGAGAGCAGGAGCGGTCTCCCTCGCAACGAGCGCGCGGGCACGACCACGATCCTCACTGCGCGCGCACCATCGACACGGCGTGCGGGGGCGAGCTCGGCCACGACCAGAGCGCGCTGCCGTCGATGCCGAAGTACACGTTCGAAGCGCCGTAGCCCGCGTCGATCGTCACGCGGAAGGGGGGCACCTCGGAGAGCACCTTGTACGGTCGCTTCATCACCGTGGCGCCGCCGCGCGCGAGGGTGACCTCGGTCTCGGTGAAGCTCACCTGCGTGCCGGCGATGTAGCTCGCGGGGTCGAGCGGGTCGGTGCCCATTCCGGGCGAGCCGGTCGAGACGGCCTTGCCGTCGACCGCCGTGACGTTCCACTTGCCGAGGATCGCCTGCCGCGGAGAGCCAGGCAACGCGAGCCCCGGGATCACGAACGTGGGCGCGGTGGTGCTCGTGGACGGCGCGGCCGTCGTCGACGGCGGGGGTGGCGGCGCGCTCACCGCAGGCTGGGGCGCCGCGGCCTCGCCTTTGTTGCGCGGCTCGCACGCGACGAGGCCCACCAGCGAGACGCACACCGAGACGGCGAGGAGACGCACGCGGGAACGATAGCCCGAGTTCGTCGGCCGCGCCTTCTTCCAGGTGGTGGGATGGCTCCGCCCCCCGCGAGCCGGCGAAAGAGCGCGCCAGCGAAGAGCTAGCCCAGGAATGCGCGAATGCGCTGCGTCACGGCCTCGGGGGTGAGGCCGTACTTGACCGCGAGGTCCTTGTCGGGCGCCGAGGCACCCCACGTGTCGACGCCGATCGCGAGGCCCTTGCGCCCCACGAGCGCACGGAAACCGCCGGTGGAACCGGCCTCGATCGAGATGCGCGGCAGCCCGTCGTCGGGCAGCACCGCGTCGTAGGCGGCGGCGCCCGCGTCCTCGAGCGCCTCGAGGCACGGCGCGCTGATCACGCGCAGCGGCTTGCCCTCGGCGGCGAGCGCCTTGGCGGCCGCGATCGCGAGCTGCACCTCGGACCCCGTGGCCACGACCACCGCCCGCGCGTCCGGCGGGTCGATCACCCGGTAGGCACCGGTCATGAGGGTGGCGAGGTCCGGGTCTCCTGCCCGCTCGATCGGCGGCAGCTTCTGCCTCGTGAGGATGAGCGCCGTCGGCCCGTGCTTGCGGCCGATGGCGTAGCCCCACGCGGCGGCGCACTCCCAGGCGTCGGCCGGCCGCACCACGCGCAGGTTCGGGATGAGGCGCAGGGCCGCGATCGTCTCGATCGGCTGGTGGGTCGGACCATCTTCGCCGAGGAAGATCGAGTCGTGCGTGAGCACGAACACGTGCGGGAGCTCGGACAGCGCGGCGAGGCGCACCGCCGGGCGCAGGTAGTCCGCGAACACGAGGAACGTGGAGCCGAGCGGGGTGAAACCCGACGCGGCGAGGCCGTTGTTGATCGACGACATGCCGTGCTCGCGCACGCCGTAGTGGATGTTGCGCCCGCCGTATTCGCCGCGCTTCACCGAGGGCGAGCCGACGATGTACGTGTTGGTCGAAGGGTTGAGGTCGGCCGAGCCGCCGATCAGGAACGGGCACGCCGCCGCGACCACCTGCTCGACCTTGCCGCCGAGCGCGCGGGTGGCCTCGGGCTTGCCGGCCAGCGACTTCGCCGCCGCCGCGAGCTTCTCGATCAGGTCGTTCGGCACCGTGCGGTTCTGGATCGCGTCCCACTCCGCGCGCTGCTCGGCGGTCAGGGCCGCGTGCACCTGCGCGCTCGCCGCGTGCGCCGGGAGGTTCTCCTTCACGCGCTCCGCGAACGCCGCGCGCACCGCGTCGGGCACGAGGAACGTGGGCTCGAGCGGCCAGCCGAGCGCCTTCTTGGTGGCGGCCACCTCGTCCTTGCCGAGCGGGCTGCCGTGGGCCTTCTCGCTGTCCTGCTTGTTGGGCGAGCCCTTGCCGATGTGGGTGCGCGCGCAGATGAGGCTCGGGCGCGCGGGCTCCGCGACCGCCGCGTCGAGCGCGGCGCGGATCTGCTTCGGGTCGTGGCCGTCGATGCGCTGGACGAACCAGCCGTAGGCCTCGAAGCGCTTGGCCGCGTCGTCGGAGAGCGCGAGCTCGGTCTCGCCGTCGATGGAGATGTGGTTGTCGTCGTAGACGAAGACGAGGTTGTCGAGGCCGAGGTGCCCGGCGAGCGAGGCGGCCTCGTGCGAGACCCCCTCCATGAGATCGCCGTCGGAGCAGATCCCGAACACCCGCCAGTTGCCGTGGCCGGGGAAGCGCGCCGCGAGGTGCTTGCTCGCGAGGGCCATGCCGATGCCGTTGGCGATGCCCTGGCCGAGCGGGCCGGTCGTGGTCTCGACGCCCGGCGTGAGGTGCAGCTCGGGGTGACCTGGGGTCTTGCTCCCGAGCTGGCGGAAGCGCTGCAGCTCGCCGAGCGGGAGGTCGTACCCGGCCACGTGCAGGAGGGCGTAGAGCAGCATCGAGCCGTGACCGGCCGAGAGGACGAAGCGGTCGCGGTCGGCCCAGTGCGGATCGGTCGGGACGAAGCGCAGGTGGCGCGTCCAGATCTCGACCGCCAGGTCCGCGCAGCCCATCGGCATGCCCGGGTGGCCGCTGTTGGCCTTCTCCACGCCGTCGACGGCGAGGAACTTGATCGTGTTCACGCACTCGGTGCGAAGCGGCTCCGCGATCTCCATCCGGCGGGCGTATCAAGGGTCGGGTGGGAAGTCACTGACCAGACGCTCGGCCGCGACCAGGGCCCCGCGGAGCGCCACGTCCTTGGCCACGACGACGTGGACGGGGATGTCGGTGAGCACGTGGGAGAGGCGCCCCTTCTCGGAGAACGCGCGCACGAACGCGCCGTCCTGCAGCCAGGGGAGCATCTTCGCCGCGATGCCGCCAGCCAGGTAGACGCCCCCGTACGTGAGCCCGCGGAGCGCGAGGTTGCCGGCCTCGGCGCCGTAGGCACGAACGAAGAGCCGCACGGCCGAGACCGCCGCCGGGTCCCCCTGGTCGGCGAGCGCGGTGACCTCCTTCGCGTGCTCCGCGCGGTGCGGCGCGAGGCCACGGCGCGCGCGGAAGAAGTCGTGCACGTCGCAGAGCCCGAGGCCGCTCACCACGCGCTCCCACGACACGCGGCCGTAGCGCGCGCGGAGGAACGGGACGAGCGCGTCGTCCTCCTCGTCGCGCGGACCGAAGTCGGCGTGCGAGCCCTCGCTGGCCCGGACCTCGTGCCGCCGAGCGCGGGGCAGGAGCAGCGCCTCACCGAGGCCGGTCCCCGCGCCGAGCACGCCGATGGGCTCACGCGGGCGCGCCTCGCCCGGCTTCAGCGTGACGAGCAGCTCGCTCGGCACGTGGGGCACGCCGAGCGCCGCCATCGCGAAGTCGTTCGCGAGGCCGACGCGGCGGATCCCGAGCGTGACCTCGAGCGCGCGTGCGTCGAGGACCCACGGGAGGTTGGTGGTGACGCAGCGACCGCGGTCGACGGGACCGGCGACGCCCAGCATCGCGGCGCGGGGCCGCCCGCCCGCGTGGGCCGCGTGGAGGAAGGCCTGGATGAGTTCCTCGAGGCTCGCGTGCGTATCGCTCGCGATCACCGCGTCGAAGAGGACCCGCGCTCCTTCGTGGAGCCGCAGATGGGTCTTGGTGCCGCCGACGTCACCGACGAGTAGCATCGTGATCCGACCATAGTCGCGTCGACGGCCGCCGTCGCTCCCGAGCAGCAGGGGTGACCGTCGATCTGTTGGCCGCCAGACAGGAGGAGCCGTCGCAAAGAAAAACGGCCGCCGAAAAACGGCGGCCGTTGACCCAGTGACGTCGAGGGGTGGAGTCGACCGGGATCGAACCGGCTACCTCCTCCATGCCATGGAGGCGCTCTCCCAGATGAGCTACGACCCCGACGAAGAGGGCGCGCAGCTTAGCGCTTCGGACGAGATTTGGAACGTCTTTTTTTCGGAATCGGCGTCGCCACCGATTCTCCCGCGAGTTGCGCGGATTTCGTTGCGCGGGGGGCACCCACGGCAGGCCGCGACGACGCCCCACGCGGCGGCGCGGGGGACGGCGCAGACGACGCCGGTCCCGAAGACAACGGCGTGGCCGGCGGGGGCTGACTCGGCAGCTTGAGGCCGAGCAGGGCGGCGAGGCGCTCGACCGGCTCGCGCAGCACCGCCGGCACCGTGAGCTTCCGCTCGGCGATGAGCATCAAGGTCTGCTCGCCGAGTCGCGCGAGCAGCTTCTCGCGCTGGTCGCGCACGTCGGCGGCAAGGCGGCTCTTGAGGGCGGCGGGACTCAAGGTCTCGGCGCGCAGCGCGGCCGTACGCTCCCGGACCTTTGCCCGGACCTTGCCGATCTCCGACCCCAGCGTCGCGAAGGGCTTCACCCTACGATCTCGTCCAGGAAAACCAGGAGTGCGTCAAGCACCGTTTCGATCCGGGGCGCGGGATGTTAGGGGTCGAGGGATGTCGGGGGTGTCGTTCGGAGGCGATCTGCGGCGCCGGAGCGTGCTCGGGCCGAGCCCCGTCGATCTGTTCGGCGGGGGCGCCGATGCGCTCGCCGTCTCCCTCCGCCGACGGCCGGAGGACCTCGCGACCCTCCAGCGCGACCTGGTGCGCACCGGGGTCGACATCCTGCTCGCACCCACGGCGGCGACCACCGCCTCTGCCCTCCACCGGACCGGTCAGGCGTACCGCGCAGCCGCCCTGACGGCGGCGGCGGTCGAGATCTCTCGCGATGCGATCGGATCGCCCGGCGCGGGTCCGTGGGTGTTCGGCGAGGTGCCGGCGCTGCCCGGCGCCCGCGACCTCGAGGAGGCCCTGACCCACGTCGAGCGTCTGGTCACCTCCGCGATCGACGGCGTCTGGGTCGACGCGATCGACTCGGACACCACCCGCGCCGTGCTGCGCTCGGCCGCCGCCCATCGCCTGCCGGTCGTCGTCGAGCTCGACGAGGAGCGCCTCGATCTCGCCGACGTCCTCGGCCACGCCACCACGCCGTGGCCCATCGCCATGATCGTGGTCCGCGGTGCGGTCCCCCACGCGCTGGAGTCCGCGCTCTCCGCGCTCCGCGTGCGCTTCGAGCACGTGCCGTTCGGCGCTCGCCTCACGCCGGCCGCGTCCCTCGCGTCGAGCGACGCGGTGGCCATCGTGCAGGCGTGGTGGGCCCTGCCTCACGACGGTCTGGTGGCGCTCGGGGTCGGTGGCGTGCACGCGCAGACAGCGCTCGGCGCCGCGCAAGGCTGACCGTCTTCGCCCGTCCGTGAAACCAACAGGGGGCTTTCCGCATCTTCCGTGCCGTGCTCGATTCCCCTGCCGTGCCTGAAACCGAGCGCGCGCGCGCAGCAGTTCCTCCTGTGAACGGAATCGTCTTGACCCACTCCTCCGTGCCGCCGGCGCCACTCGCCTCCGAAGACGACCTCTTCGCGATCTTCCGTGGCGCCGAGAAGCCTCGCGCGCAGTTCCGCATCGGAGCCGAGGCCGAGAAGTTCGGCGTCGACGCGAAGACGGGCGCCCCGATCTCGTACGCGGGCAACAAGGGCATCTCCCGCATCCTCCAGGACCTCGTCGCCCGCCACGGCTGGCGCGGCGAGAGCGAGTACGAAGGCGGGCCCACGCTCGCGCTGGTCAAGGATCGTCAGGCCAACGGGCTCCCGAGCGCCAACGTCACCCTCGAGCCCGGCTCGCAGCTCGAGCTGTCGGGCGCGCCCATGGTCGACGTGCACGCGATCCACGACGAGATGGCCGAGCACCTCGCCCAGATCGCGCCCATCTCCGCCGAGCTCGGCCTCGTGTGGCTCGGCCTCGGCTTCCACCCGCTGGCGCGGCAAGAAGACCTCGATTGGGTGCCCAAGCTCCGCTACGGCATCATGCGCGAGTACCTGCCCACCCGCGGCAAGTACGGCCTCGACATGATGCGCCGCACCTCCACGGTGCAGGCCAACTTCGACTACTCGAGCGAGGCCGACGCGCTCCGCAAGCTCCGCGTCTCGAGCAAGCTCGCGCCCGTCACCACCGCCGTCTTCGCCAACAGCCCCTTCGTCGAGGGCGCGCTCACCGGCGAGGTCTCCCGCCGCGCGCGCGTCTGGCTCGACGTCGACCCCGACCGCACGGGCCTGCTGCCCTTCTGCTTCGCCGCCGATGCGGGCTTCGCCGGCTACGTCGAGTGGGCGCTCGACTGCCCGATGTTCCTCTTCAAGCGCGAGGGCAAGCCGGTCGACAACCGCGGCCAGACCTTCCGCGACTTCCTCGCCCACGGCTTCGGCGGCCACCGCGCCACCGCGAGCGACTGGGAGATGCACCTCAACACGCTGTTCCCCGAGGTCCGCCTCAAGCGCACCATCGAGATCCGCGGCGCCGACTCGCTGCCCCTGCGTTACTTCGCGGCGCTGCCCGCGCTCTGGACGGGCATCCTCTACGACGACCAGGCCCTCGCCGAGGCCGAGGCCCTGGTCGCCGACTACCAGGTCGGGGAGCTCGACGAGGTGCGCAAGCAGGTCCCGGCCGAGGGCCTGCGCGCCCTGTTCCGCGGCAAGCCCCTCGCCGTCGTCGCCGAACGCGTCATGGACATCGCCCGCGGTGGGCTCGGGCGCCGGGCGATCAAGAACGCCGCCGGAAAGGACGAGAGCGTCCACCTAGACGCCCTCGCCCGCCTCGTCGCGCGCGCCGAGTGTCCGGCCGACGAGCTGCGCGCCGCCGTCGCCGGCGCCACCGACCTGCGCGCCGCGATCCTCGAGCACGCGCAGGTCTGATCCCGTCCCGCGGATCGTGTCGATTCCTTTGACAGCGCCGCGCCCGCGCGGTCTGCTTCGCCCCGCCCATGAAGAAGTGCCCCTTCTGTGCGGAGCAGATCCAGGACGAAGCGGTCAAGTGCCGGTTCTGCAACTCCATGCTGAGCCCGCAAGAGCCCGCCGGCGCGCTGGCCCCGGCCGCCGTCGCTGGTGCGAGCAGCAACCCCCTCGTCCCCGGCGCCCAGGGCGCGCCCCTCGGCCGCCTCGAGACCCGCATCCTGTTCGAGGGTTCGCCCTCCTGGCGCGCGGGCCTCTGGCCGTACGTCGGCGCGGTCACCGTCGCGCTCGGTGGCCTCGCGCTCTCCGTGTTCCTGCTGGTCAAGTACTGGGAGAGCAAGGCGTACAGCCTCGGCGGCGTCGCGCTCCTCGTCGCCGGCGTCGGGTGGTTCCTCTACCTGCACCTCGATCGCCGCGCGACCCACGTGCGCATCAGCAACCAGACCATCGACCTCGAGCGCGGCCTCTTCGGGCGCTCCATCGAGACCATCCAGCTCTGGCGCGTCCGCGACATCGACTTCGAGCAGACTTTTGGCGAGCGCATCCTCGGCATCGCGCGCATCAAGGTCGTCGGCCACGACCAGCTGCAGCCGCAGCTCGTGCTGCGGGGCCTCCCGGGCTCGCGGCAGCTGTTCACCGACCTGCGCGACGCGATCGCCATCGCCCGGCAGGCGCGCAACGTCGTCGGCGTGGTGGACTGAAGCCTTCAGCGCCCGAGGGCCGCGAGCGCCCGCGCCGTCTCCGCGAACGGGACGGCCTGCTTCGGGTCCTGCTTCAAGAACGCGTCGATCGCCGGCATGGCCGCGACGGCGCGGTCGAGCTCGGCGTCGTGCCCACGTTGATAGGCGCCGATGGAGATGAGGTCGCGCTTCTGCTCGTAGGCCGCGAGGCGCGACCGCACGACGCGCGCCGCCGCGAGCTGCTCCTTGGTCACCACCACGTCCATCACGCGCGACAGCGAGGCCGAGACGTCGATCGCGGGGTACCGGCCGCGCGCGGCGATCGCGCGGTCGAGCACGACGTGGCCGTCGAGGATGCCGCGCACCTCGTCGGCGATCGGCTCCTCCATGTCGCTGCCCTCGATGAGCACCGTGTAGATCGCAGTGATCGCCCCCGAGCCACGCGGTCCGCACCCTGCTCGCTCGAGGAGCTTGGGCAGGAGCGCGAACGCGCTCGGCGGATAGCCGCGACGCGTGGGGGGTTCGCCGGCGGCGAGGCCGATCTCGCGCTGGGCGCGCGCGAACCGCGTGATCGAATCCACGAGGAGGAGCACGCTCTTGCCGTCGTCGCGCAAGCGCTCGGCGATCGCCGTCGCCACCTGCGCCGCGCGCAGCCGCTCGAGCGCGGAGGCGTCGCTCGTCGCGACGACCACGACCGACTTCTTGCGACCGTCCTCGCCCAGCGTGTGCTCGAGGAACTCGCCCACCTCGCGCCCGCGCTCGCCGACCAGCGCGACCACCACCGCGTCCGCGGCGCACCCACGCGCGATCGCGCCGAGCAGCGTGGACTTGCCCACGCCGGACCCGGCGAAGAGGCCGATGCGCTGCCCCTCGGCCAGCGTGAGCAAGCCGTCCAGAGCGCGCACGCCGGTCTCGAGCGGGCGCTCTATCGGCTTGCGGGCGAGCGGGTTCGGCGGTCGCCCCTCGACGGGCGTCGAGCGGCCCCGAGGCAGGGGCCCCTGGCCGTCGATCGGCCTGCCGAGCCCGTCGACGATGCGCCCGAGCCAGCGGTCGTCCACGAACAGCTCGGCGCCGGTCGGCTCGACGCGCACGGGATCGTCGGGCCCCACCCCCGCGAGGGCGCCGAGGGGCATCAGCACCGCGTCTTCGTCGTCGAAGCCCACGACCTCGCACGCGAGATCGCCTCCGCGCAGCGACGGCCGCTCGACCACCACCACGTCCCCGATGCGGGCCGCGGGCAGCACGGCGCGGAGCGAGAGGCCCGTCACCGCGCGCACCTTTCCGCGCGCCGTCGCCGCGGGCTCCTCGGCCAGCCGCGAGCGCAGCCGGGCGCGCAGACCTTCCGGGTCGTCGACCATCGCCCCCGAGCCTAGCCGAGGAGCGCGTCGACCGTGACCCCCGCGAGCCCACGCTCCTGCATCGCCGCGAGGATCCCGGGCAGGATCGTGGGCGCGACCGGCGTGTAGTCCTCGCGCTCGGCTGCGTCGTGGAGCAGCACGATCGCGCCGTCGGTGAGCCCGCGCACCACCCGCGTCACCACGACCTCGGGCACCGCGCCCGCGCGCCCGTCGTAGGCCCGCACCGAGAAGCCCACCATCGTCAGGCCGAGCTCCTCGGCCACGCGCGCGATCGTCGGGTTGGTGTGGCCGATCGGGGGCCGGAACAAAGTCGTGCGTGCCCCTGTCACGTCCTCGATGACCGACAGAGCCTGCACGAGATCCTCGCGCACCCGCCGTGGCCCCCGCAGGGCGAACAGCCGATCGTGGGCGAACGAATGACACGCGACGGCGTGCCCCGCGGCGTGGGCCCGGCGGACGATCGCCGCCCCCTCGCCCGTGAGCTTCCGTCCGATGACGAAGAACGTGGCCGAGGCACCCGCTTCGGCCAGCAGGTCGAGCACCCGTGGGGTGGTCGCGACGCTCGGCCCGTCGTCGAAGGTGAGCGCGACCCGCGGGGCGTCGGGCTCGGGCTCGGCGGCGTTGATCACGTCCGCGAACATCGCGAGGCGGGGCTCGAGCACCCCCGCCATCACGACCGACGAGAAGCCGAGGAAGGCGCCGGCGACGACGGGCGCCGGGAGGGGCCCGCGCGCCACCGATCGCGCACCCAGGCCGATGGCGCCGACGGTCGAGGCATAGAGGAGCGCACGGCCCAGCGTCACGTGGGGACCGTTATACCTCGCGCCCCGAACTGTGCCATGCTCGCGGCCGTGCGGTCCCTCCTGCTCCCCTGCTCCGCGTCGCTCGGATTGCTCGTCGGTGGCCTCCTCGCCCTGCCCGCGTTCACGCCTCGGAAGGTCTCGGCCGACGTGCCGACGATCAGCGCCGACAGCGTGAAGCCCGGCATGAAGGGCTACGGCCTCACCGTCTTCGAGGGCACCGAGCCCACCAAGTTCGACGTCGAGGTCATCGGCGTGCTGCACAAGTTCCGCCCGAACCAGGACCTCCTCCTGGTCAAGACGATCCACCCGCGCCTCGAGAAGGTGAAGGTCGTCGCCGGCATGAGCGGCAGCCCGATCTTCCTGAACGACGGGCCCACGAGCAAGCTGGCCGGCGCGTACGCCTACGGCTGGTCCTTCGGCAACGAGCCCGTCGCGGGCGTCACGCCGATCGAGACCATGCAGAAGGAGTTCGGCCGCCCGCTCTCGCCGACGCTGCTCCCCAAGGCCGGCAAGGCGCCGATCGGCCCGGCGCCCAAGGTCACCCCCAAGAAGGCGTCCCTCGACACCGAGGACCCGCAGAAGACCGCCTGGAACGGCGATCCGGGCGGCTACTCGATCGAGTCGCACGTCAAGCAGGTGTCCGGGCGCCTTCGCCCGATGGCCGCGTCGATCAACACGCCGCAGATGGTCGATACGCCGCTCATGATCGGCGGCATGTCCGAGCAGGCCGTCAAGGAGCTCGCCACGCTGCTGCAGCCCATGGGCCTCGTGCCCCTGCAGGCCGGCGGCGCGGGCGCGACCACGCCGAGCAAGGACGCCCCCCTCCACTACGTCGACGGCGGCGCCATCGCGGTCCAGCTCATGCGCGGCGACGCGGCGGCGCAGGCCACCGGCACCGTCACCCACGTGGTCGGCAAGAAGCTCCTCGGCTTCGGTCACCCGATGATGGAGGTCGGCGCGACCCACATGCCGACGGCGATCGCCAAGATCCTGTGGGTGCTCTCCAGCGACCAGCGCTCGTTCAAGATCGGCGAGCCGGTGCGGCCGCTCGGCACGCTGATCCAGGACCGCGAGTCCACCATCGTGGTCGACGAGGACATCGTCGCGCCCACGATCCCCATGAAGATCGACCTCAACGGCGACCCCACCAACCCGAAGAAGGTGTGGAACATGGAGATCGTCCACGACCGCTTCATGACGCCGATGTGGGCGTCGTTCGCCTTCGGCGACGCGGTCGGGGTCACCCTCAACGACCGCCGCGACGCGAGCTGGACGCTCAAGGCCCAGATCAAGCTCAAGGGCAAGGGCACCCTCAAGTTCGACGACTTCGGCGTCGGCCCGGCCGGCGTGCCCGGCGGCATGGCGTTCTTCATGTCGCGCGCGGGCCTCGCACTGGGCGAGCTGATGAACAACCCGTGGGAGACGGTCGAGATCGAGCGCGTCGACGCGCAGCTCGACGTGGACTTCGCCCGCAACACCGTGCGCCTCCGCGGCGCCGAGCTGCTCGACAACAGCGTGGAGCCCGGCGGCACCGCGCGGGTCAAGCTCACGCTCAAGCCGTACCAGGGCAAGGAGAGCACGGTGATCGCCTCGATCAAGGTGCTCCCGGTCTTCCCCGCGAACAAAGAGGTGGAGATCGAGGTCGTGCCGGGCTGGATGGTGATGCCCGACGCCGCCGCGCCCGAGAACCTCGATCAGCTGATCGCCAACCTGCAGCTGCCCGAGCTGTCGCCGAAGGCGTTCGTGCTCCAGTACAAGCACCCCGAGCAGGGCGTCGCGCTCGCCGGCAAGGTCGCCCCCAAGCTGCCCACGTTCGCGATCGACGCCCTCAAGCCGACCACCGGCACGGTGCAGCCCGAGGGGGTCGTCTCGTACGTGCGCAGCACGACCGACGTCGGCGGCTACGCCGAGGGGACCAGCAAGGTCCGCGTGATGGTCAAGCCCGCCTCGAAGTAGGCGCCGGCGCAGAGAGACTTGGTAGAGGACAGAGGAAGCGCGGAGAGGATCATGAGGAGCTCGAGGTCGATCTCGTTCGTCGTCGCAGTGGGCCTGGGTGCGGTGGGGGGTGGCCTCTGGTCGGCCCACGACGCGCGGGAGGCGGCCGCCGTCGGCACCCGCACCTTCGAGCTCGACACGCAGGAGAAGCTCTCCGGCGGCGAGCTCAAGGGCACCTCCGTCACCGCCGCGGGCGACGTCATCGCCGGGTGGGCGGTGAGCAAGACCACCCTCTCCAAGGGCACCGTCGTCTGGTCCGCGCTCGCGCTCAAGGACGGCTCGGTCCTGCTCGGCGTCGGCAACGAGGGCCGCGTCCTCAAGGTCGACGCGGGCGGCAAGGAGACGGTCGTCGCCGAGACCGGCACCCTCGCGGTGACCGCGCTCGTCGAGGGCCCAGGCGGCAAGATCTACGCGGGCACGATCCCCGAGGGCGAGATCTTCGTCGTCGATCCGAACGCCTCGGTGGGCACCAACCCGAGCGCCCCGAGCGCGCCCAAGCCCAAGGCGTGGAGCAAGGTCCCCGCCGACCACATCTGGGCGCTCGTCTACGACCAGAAGCGCAAGGAGCTGTTCGCGGGCACCGGCCCCGACGGCAAGATCTTCCGCGTCGCCGCCGCCGGCAAGGCGCAGATCTTCCACCAGGTCGAGGACGGCCAGGTGCTCTCGCTGGCCATCGCGCCGAGCGGCACCGTGTACGCGGGCACCTCGAGCAAGGGCCTGCTCGTCGCGATCAGCGCCCCCGGCAAGGCCGAGGTGGTGCAGGACTTCGACGGCCACGAGGTGAAGGCCATCGGCTTCGCGGCAACGCCCGCCGCCGAGGCGCCCAAGGACCCGAAGAAGCCCGCCCCCAAGGCGGCCGCGCCGAGCGACGGCGATTCGCTCTACTGCGTCGTCAACGAGTACGGCACCGTCCCCGAGCCGTTCAAGAAGTTCGGCATGCCGCTCAAGCAGCCCGGCGCTTCGTTCGATCCGCCGAAGGGCATCAAAGGCAAGGGCCAGGTCTGGAAGATCAGCGGCCTCGACAAGGACGGCAGGAACGGCAAGCCCGAGCGCATCTACGCCGACACCACCACCCACTACCTCTCGCTCGCCGTCGTCCCCGCGCCCAAGCAGGGCGGGCCCGCCGTCTACGTCGGCTCGGCCAACGACGGCAAGGTCGTGAGCATCGACGACGCGCACGGCAGCGCGCTCGTCGCCAAGGCCGACTCGCGCTCCATCGGCGCCATCGGCCTCGTCGGCAACGGCGACAAGGGCTCGTGGTTCGCGGGTGGCGACGCCGGCGTGTTCCACCGGGTCACGGGCGTGGGCGGCGCGGACGCCACCTGGACCAGCAAGGTGCTCGACGCGGGCCTCAAGGCGCGCTGGGGCAAGCTCAACTGGCGCACGCTCGGCGGCGCGGTCGAGCTCTCGACCCACACCGGCCCGACCGCCACGCCGGACGACTCCTGGAGCGCGTGGTCGAACCCGCTCGCGGCGCCCGGCAAGGCGACGAGCCCGACCAACCGCTTCGTGCAGATTCGCGCCCGCTGGAAGGGCAATGCGGCGGCGGTGCTCCGCGGCGTGTCGCTCGCGTTCGTCACCGACAACCTCCGCGCGATCGTCACCGAGGTGAGCGTGCCCAGCAAGGGCTCGCTGACGAGCGGCGTGGTCACGAGCGGCGCCGACACCCCCTGGAAGTCCGGCTCGCTCGGCCTCAGCTGGAAGACCGACAACCCCGACCAGGACGTCCTGCGCTACCGCCTCTGGTACCGCAAGGAGGAGTCCACGGTCTGGCGCAACATCACCAAGGACGAGGAGCCGCTCGCCGGCACCTCGTACTCGTGGAACACCGAGGCGCTCGCCGAGGGCTGGTATCGCGTGCGCGTCGAGGCCAGCGACGAGGTCAGCAACCCCGTCGGCCAGGCGCTCAAGCACGGCCTCGACAGCCCGCCGTTCCTCGTCGACAACACCCCGCCGGTCATCACCAAGATCGCGCTCGCCAACGGCCGCCTGCAGGCCACTGTCGTCGACGGCGTGGGTCCGATCGTGCGCCTCGAGGTGCAGATCGACGGCAAGGCGCCGTGGAAGCCGGTCGCCAGCGTCGACGGCATCCTCGACGAGGCCACCGAGCAGGTCGACGCGCCCCTCGGGCTCGTCGGCTCGCACGTGGTCGCGCTCCGCGCCTACGACTCTGCGGGCAACGCCGTCACCCGCGAGATCGAGGGCAAGTAGCGGGGCATGTGCCCGCACTGCCGCCAGAACGCGCCGATCGTCTACCGCGGCGTGCTCGCGTACTGCACCGCGTGCGGCGCGCCGCGGCCTCCGTTCTCGGCCAAGTCGATCGACCTCGCGGGGCAACCCTCGAAGATCGGCGGCGCGGTCGCGCGCGTGTTCGGGTGGGCCGCGCTGATCGGCGGCCTGCTCCTCTCGGGCACGGTCATCGCGGTGTTCCAGGCGCTCTGGCCCGCCGGCTTCCTCGGCTGGGCCCTCGGCGTGCCCATCGGGTTGCTCGCCCTGATCGTCGGCGGGCTCTCGCTGTTCGGCGGCGGCAAGCTGAGCAAGAGCGGCGCCCAGGCGCAGCGCGATGCGCGCTTCGAGGCGGTCTACGCGATGGCCGCCACCAGCCAGGGCGTGGTCACCGCGGTCGACGTCGGGCGCACGCTCAAGATGAGCACCGACGAGGCCGATCGCGTGCTCACCGAGATGACCAAGGTCTACCCGGACTACGTGAGCCTCGAGGTCGACGATCACGGCGGCCTCTTCTACAAGCTCGCCGGCATCGGGGCCCACAAGGACAAGTTCGGCGTGAAGTACCGCGTCGCCGCGGACGGCTTCGTGCGCGTGGAGGATGAGCTCGCCGAGGGCCGGGCCATCCAGGAGCAGGCCGAGGCCGAGCAGGCCGCCGCCGAAGCGAAGCGCGGCGCTCGACAGTAGGCCCGGGATCCGGCATGACGGACGGATGCGCCGCTTCGTCCTCGCCGCCCTGCCCCTCTCCGTGGTCGCGTGCTCGTCGTCGAGCGACCCGCCCGCCACGGCCGACACCGGCGTCGACACGGGCAGCGAGGCCGCCGCCGACACGGGCCCCGAGGTGCGGCCCGACACGGGGCCGATCTACCCCGAATACACCTGCGGCCCCGGCCCCTACCTGAGCATGGACTTCTCGGTGCGCGGCCAGACCATCGCCGACCTCGGCAAGGCGCCGTCGGGCCCGGTGAAGGTGATCAGCACCGCGTGCCCCGAGGTGGCGATGCTCACCGACGCCGAGGGCTACATCGTCATCAAGACCACGATCGACAAGCCGTTCTCGCTGCGCTTCGAGCCGCCCGGCACCACCCAGCTCCCCACGCGCTGGGCCGAGCAGACCGTGCGCGCCTGGTCGGAGCCGCCGGGCTTCACGGTGCTCGAGGCCTCGGCCAAGCCGCAGCTGCCCGCGCTCGACGAGGGCGCGATCATGGTCAACGTGAGCGCCCCGAGCGTCGGCTCGTGCAGCGCCGAGGGCGTGACGGTGACCGTGAAGGACCACCCCGAGGCCGTCGTGAAGTACCACGGATCATCGAAGCCCTACGGCCCCGACGCGGGCCTCACCGCGACGAGCAGCCTCGGGATCGCGACCATCAGCGGCATCGCCAAGGGCACCAAGATCGAGGTGCAGGGCAAGCACCCCACGTGCGACGTGGTCACCGAGTTCGAGCCTGGCGGCGTGCTGGTCGAGGCGGGCACGGTGTCGCGCGCGGCGCTGTTCGTGCGGGACAAGTACCCGGCGTGCGGGCCCGCGCCCTGGTACCTGCTCGGCGGCACGGTCTACGACCGCATGACCGACGGCACCAAGGGCCCGGGCATCCTCGGGGCCAGCGTCGCGTTCGATGCCTGCTCCGGCGTGACGGCGACCACCGACAAGGACGGCAAGTGGAACGTGTGGATCTCGGCCAAGATGCCCAGCTTCCGCACCACGAGCTTCGCCGGGTACATCTCCGCCATCAGCAACGAGCTCGCGTGGGGCTTCGACTACGACACGTGGGACACGGCGCTGCGCAAGGCCGACACGTGGAAGACGCTGATGCCGGGCTGGGACGACACCAAGGGGTACGTCGGGGTCAGCATCGCTGCGCCCACCACGGGCCCGTGCAAGGACGTGAACGGGGTCGCGATCACCCTCAACGGGATCACTGGCGCCAAGGTCGTCTACGTGGACGGCGATCCGCCCGCGGCCACCACCGGCACCGTGACCACCAAGAAGGGGCTCGCGTACGTGGCGGGGCTCACGCCCGGCATCCTGCCTGCCGACACGTTCACCGGCGCGAAGACCGGGTGCACGTACAAGCAGAAGTACGACATCGACAGCGGCCGCACGAAGATCGCCGCGGGCCACTACACCTCGGTGAACCTCTACGCCGAGGCCACCAAGTAGCGAACACCGCAGGCTCAGCTCCAGAAGCCGGCGACATCGAGCGCGATGGCTTCGAACGGCTCGACGCGCGCGTCGCGCTCGTCGCCGAAGACGCCCAGCTCCACCCAGCGACCGCCTTCGAGGCGATACGCCGTGAGGGTCCTGGCCTCGAGGTCGACGAGCCAGTGGAACGGCACGCCGATCTTCGCGTAGTACGGCTTCTTCACGAGCAGGTCGTGGCGGCGGGTGCCCGGGGAGAGGATCTCGCACACCCAGTCGGGCACGACCTGGATCGGCGCGTCGGCGGGCAGAACAGGCAGCCGCTCGCGCCGCCAGCCCGCGACGTCGGGGGCGATCTCCGGAGTGTTCGCGAGCTCTATGCCCGGCTCCGGGAGGATCCACCAGCCACCCGGGCCACCACGGCCCTGATCGAACGGATCGCCGACGCTCGATCCGATGACCCGTTCGGCGCGCTGATGGGGCCCCCGCGGGCGCGTCATCGTGTAGAGGACGCCCTCGATGATCTCTCCCTTCACACCCGGGGGCAGGGCCTCCAGGTCCGCGAGGGTCGGGATCTTCCGCGCGGGGTCCATGCACGGAGGGTAGCCGATCAGGCGGCGGTGAACCTCTACGCCGAGGTCACCAAGTGGCCTTCACTCGGCAGGCCAGCGGTCCAGCTCGGTCCACAACGCGTCGATCGCAGCCGGGCACGGGATGAACGCCGGTCGAGACGGCGAGGAGCTCGACGAAGCGCCCGCCGTCCGTGCGACCGAGGACCTCGAAGGTGCGGGCCTCGGGGTCGATGATCCAGTACTGGCCCACACCGAGCGTGGCGTAGTCTGCCTTCTTCTCCACACGGTCGCGGCGCTGGTCGCGGGGCGTGGGCGTGACCACCTCGACGACGATGTCCGGAGGTGACCGAGTCAGCGAAGTGGAGCGCGCTGGCAGTGCCCTCGCGGAGAAGAACACGAGGACGTCCGGCTTGCGGCCGCGACGCGCCGAGATGCCGAGCTTGCTCTCGGAGCCGAGCACGAACCCGCCGCGGGGAATCGTCCAGGCACCGAGGACGCGGATCAACCAGGACACCACGAGCTCGTGCGCCCACGTCGGCACTTCTTCCTCCGCAAGGTGACCGTCGACGAGCTCACCGGGCTCGTCCTCGTCGAGCGCCGCCCACGCCTCGACCGACATCGGGGTCAGGGTGGAAGCCGCGCCGCTCATGCTCGAGAGGGTACCACTCACTCCACCGTCGGTCAGTGCGCGCAGTCTCAGGCGCGGGTGAGGACGAACCAGGCGTCCATCGCCTTGTCGTTCTTGAACGCGCGGCCGATGCTCACGTGCTTGCTGATGCCGCGCATGTAGTCGCGCATGTGGAAGTAGACGAGGCGGCTCAGGCCGGCCGAGTTCTGCTTGATGTCGGGCCAGCTCGGCGCCTTGCCGGGGGGGATCTCGTAGTAGTCGATGACCACCTCGCCGGGCTCGCTGAGCCTGGTGACGAAGTACCCCGGGCCGACGAGCCAGCGCGTGTTGCCCTCGTTGTAGCCCCAGAGCTCGTCGGTCTTGCCCTCGGGCCGGCAGAAGCGCTTCTGGAAGAAGTTGAACGCGGGGAGCGTGTTGCGCCCGTCGTGGATGACCTCGGTGAGCACCGGGGTGCTCTCGGGGACGAAGTCGGTCAGCGAGATCGGGTGCTTGGACTTCGCCGCCTCGAACAGCTTGGACTGGAGGCCCTTGGTCAGCTTGCGCGTCTCGCGCACGCGGCCCTGGTGGTCGAGGCCGTCGAGGAACGAAGCGAGGCCGGGGAGGTCGATGTCGCCACGGTCGAAGAACGATTCGATGCTGGTCATGGGGGTGCTCTGGATCTCCGTCGTGTTCATGCTGCTGCGCTCCTGACCTCGGCGAGGCGCTCGGCGGCCCGCCACACGATACCCATGATCGAGTGCTGCGGGTTGACCCGAGAGATTGGTGGGGAAGACGCTGGCGTCCATCGCGTAGAGGCCGCGCACGTCGTGGTGCTGCAGATCCGGCCCGACCACGCTGGTCGCCGCGTCGGCCCCGGCCACGGCCGTGCCGAAGAGGTGGGAGGCCATCATGTGCAGGTCCTTCTGCTCGATGTTGGCGCGCTCGACGAGCTCGACCTCGGACGGGTCGCGGAGCACCACGGGCAGCCGCCCGATCCCGGGCAGGACCTCGGTGGCCCCGGCGGCGAAGAACAGCTTGCAGATGGTGACGATGCCGTCCTTGATCTTGCGAATGTCCTCCGGGAGCGGCGTGAAGTGGATGGCCGCCTCGCCGTTGTTGCCGGCGGGTCGCACGGTGCCGTGGGCGCGCATGCGCACCTGCACGGCCCACTGCGCGTAGTGGTCGAGCTCGCCGAGGCGTTGCTGCCATTCGGCGCCCGTCCCGGGGAGTCGGGCCGCGAGCATCTCCGGCGGGAGGCTCAGCGACTCGATCTTGAACCCGCGCTCGCGCTGCGGGATCTCGTAGCCCTGCGTGGCGCCGAAGCCCATGCCGACGGGCTCGTCGAACCGACCGACCACCGCGGAGCCCGGGTGCAGCTGCAGGCGGTCGCCGACCAGGCCGCCGAGGCCGCTCCGGCGCAGGAGCACCGGCGTGTAGATCACACTCGCGGCGACGATGACGCCCTTCTTGGCGCGAACGCGGAAGGTGCCGATCTTCTTGCGGTGGTCGTCGAGCAGGTCGCCCTCGACGGCGACGGCGCGGCGGCCCTCCATCACGATCTTCTGCGCGCGGGCGAGCGGGTGCAGGCGGGCGCCGGCCTTGATCGCGCGCGGCACGTAGGAGACGTCCATGCTCTGGCGCGCCTCACCGGGACACCCCTGCAGGCACTCGCCGCGGCCCTTGCACGCGCCCGCGTTGCGGGCGATGGCCTTGCCGGGCAAGCCGAGCTTCTTCGCCGCGTCCTTCATCAGGCTGCCGTTCCGACCGAGCACCTCGTCGCTGGTCGGCTGCACGTCGATCTCGCGCTCGATCTGGTCGAAGATGCGGTCGAGGGCGCGCTCCTCGACGAGGTCGCCGAGGCCGAAGCGCTGGGTCCAGTCGACGCGCACGTCGTCGGGCAGGCGCCAGATGATCCCCGAGTTGATCGCCGTGCTGCCGCCCACGCACCGGCCCTGCAGGATCGGCAGCGGGTGGGCACCGAGCGTGGTGTTGGTGCCCATGTCACGGAACGCCTGACGCATGGCGTGGACCATGGCGCGCGGGCGGTTCTTGGTGTCGAGGAGCGCGCCCTCTTCGAGCATGACCACCGAGCCGGTCTCGGAGAGCACGCGCGCCGCGGTGGCGCCTCCCGCTCCCGTGCCGACGATGACCCAGTCCGCGTCGTCTTCGAGCAACATCAGCGCACCTCCTGGAGCACCGCGAGCTTGCGGGGCGCGGGCGTGACCGGGTGATCGTGGTCGGGCGGCAGGTGGCGGCCGAGCGGGAGAGAAGCCGGGCGGCCCTGGTAGTAGTGGCTGCGCTCGACCACGCTCGCGACGCCGAGCAGCGCGAAGCTCGCCGTGAGCTTGAGGAGCAGCGCGAGCTCGCGGACGATGAACACGTCCGACGCGAGCATGCGATCGAGCACCCTGGAGCGCTTGTCGCGCGGGAGGCCGGCCATGGTGCGCGGGTACATGAGCAGGTAGAGCGGCGCGAGGTTCACCACCAGGATGGCGAGCCGCGTGCCGATGCGGGCGCGGGGGTTGCCCCCGTCGACCATCAGGTCGAGGGTCCCGCCGAAATCGACCTCGCCCTCGAGCGGGACGATCGCCTTCGGGTCCGCGCTCGGCGGCGCGAACCCCTCGAGGATGGCGACGCCGATGCGGCGCTCCGCGTTGGTCATGTGGGCGGCCATGTCAGGGCTCCTTGGCCTCTTCGAAGGCCCTCTTGATCCGGATGAGGCGATCGACGAGACCGCGGTCGAACTTGGCGATGAGCCGATTGGCGAGCGCGCGCGAGTAGTGCGGGTCACGCGCCTCGATGAGCTGGACGAACTTGCGGTAGATGACCAGCGTCCCCTTGGGGTCGAGGAAGAAGCTGACCGTGATGCCGGGCGCGGACTCGATGATCCGCACGATGCTGTTGGAGAGGAGGATGAAGGCCGTGTTGTGGGTGGCGCGGGTGAGCAGGCGCGCGAACCGCAGGTCGGCGCGGATGTACTCCTCCGGCTTGTCGATGAGCGAGGCCTGGAGCTCGATGTTCGCCTTGAGCGCGAGGATGTCCTCGTCGGTGGCGCGCTCGGTCGCCACGCCGATGGCCTCGACCGCCGCGAACCGCCGCACCTCGAGGAGCTGCGCGAGCATCGGCGTGGACTCGCTCAGCTCGTCGGCGTGGGCCACGAGATGCCCGATGAGGTCGATGGTGCCGTGCTCGTGCAGGTCGAGCACCCGGTTGCCCGAGCCGTGGATGGGGCGCACGAGCCCCTCGGACTCGAGGCGGGCCAGGGCGGACCGCAGCGTGAGGCGACTCACCCCCAGGCTGGCCGACAGCTCACGTTCTCCTGGCAAGTCCGAGCCAGCGCGGTATTCTCCCCGCAGGATCGCCGAGCGGAGACTATCCGTCGCTTCTTCGGCCGCTTTCCGCTTTCCGCCGTCCTTGGGTGCCACTCCTGCCTCCTGATCTTTCGCCACCAACTGGTATGACCAGTCAAGTGGTATGACCAGTTAGCGCTCGCCAGCGAGATGCGCAAGGGGCCTGCGAAACATTTTTCGCGCCCGGGAGAGAACGGCGATTTTCAGGCGGCTTTCCTCCGCTAGAGGCTGTGGACGGCCTCGGCGAGGACCAGTGGGTCGGGCGCGCAGGCCTCCGGTAGAGCTCCGAGCGCGCGCTTGTAGGTGATGGGGCTGCCGAGGCGGGGCAGCTCGTACACGTCGCTGGTGACGAAGACGCCAGCGTTGGCGATGGTCGTGCACGAAGCGGAGGCGGGTGTCCCGAGACGAGCACGTCCCAGCGATCGAGCACGTCCATGTCGTACCGCATCGAGATGACCTTCTCGAAAGAGCCCGGCTTCGCGCTCCAGCCGTGCACGCGCTGGTCGGCGCCCGCGCCCTCGACGCAGTGCAGGTGCACGAGGCCTTTGTGCGCGTCGCGCTCGATGGCGTACGGATGCGTGAGCGGGACGCCGCTCTCCGTATGCGCCACGTAGGCCCCGTTGGCCGCCTGCGTGGTGACGACGATGTCGACGCCCGGCACGTCGCTCGGCATCCGGCGCTCGTGGGCGACGACACTCGGCCCCGCGTCCGCGCTCGCGGCGCGAGGCCCGGGGCGACTGCACGCGAGACCGGCGGTGGCGGCGAGGCCACCGGCGACGAAGAGCACGACGATCCGGGGGCGCATGGGGCGCCCAACGGCCCGCACGGCCCGGCTATTCCGCACGGCCGAGGGAGCTTTTCGCGGGGACGCGCGTGCGGTTCCGGGTTACGCACGCGGCGATGAAGAGCCGGACTCCGCTCCTCCCGATCGCCCTCGTCTTCGGCCCTGCCCTGGGCCTGGTGATCGCCTCCGACGTCGGCGCCCAACCGAAGAAGGAGCCCGCGCCCGCCGCCTCGGCCAAGCCCGGCCCCAAGGCGGCGGCGCCTGCCCTGCCGGAGAAGCCCGAGAAGGAGAAGAAGATCCTCGGCAAGCCCGGCCCCGCGCCGAAGCCGGAGGACCAGTGGGTCGGCGCCACCGCCGACGACACCATCGCGACCCTCGAGCGGCGCGCGACCAAGGAGGGCCTCGCGGGGCAGGCGATGGCCATCGGTCCCATCCTCGCGATCCCCGCGCTCGCCGACTCGGCGAAGGCCGGCGCCGCGCGCGCCGCCCTCGAGCGGATCAGCAAGGCGCTCCTCGCGGGCAAGACCAAGGAGTCGCGCGACCTCGGTGGCGAGGCGTGGCTGCTCGCGCGCGGCATCGCGCCCGACGTGGGGCTGCCGAGCGCCAAGGTCGAGGAGGCCAAGCTCGGGCTCGTGCCCGCGTGGCGCGTCGTCGGTCCGTTCAAGGACACCGGCGGCACCGGCCTCGACCGCGCCGAGGGCCTGGAGGTCCCCGCGCCGTCGTCGTTCCTCGAGGAGAAGGGCGACGCGAAGAAGGACAAGAAGCCCGAGCCGAAGAAGCCCGAACCGAAGAAGCCCGAGCCCAAGAAGGACGGGAAGGCCAAGCCGGAGCTGCCGAAGCCCACCAGCGTCTCGCTCGCGCTCTGGAAGCAGGCCGACGCGCGGTGGGACGACGGCGCGTACGACGTCGCGTTCCGCGCGGTGCCCTCCGACGTGATCTCGGCGCGCGGCGTGCCGCTCGAGCTGCTCGTCTACCCGCGCAAGGAGGCCTGCACCTACGTCGCCTCCGCCGTCACGCTCGACGTCGACGCCAAGGTGGTGCTGCACGTCGCGTCGGCCGGCGCCGTGCGCGTGCTCTGGGACGGCTTCTCGGTCGCCAAGGACGACGAGCAGCACCCCGGCTCCGATGGCACGCGCCTCTCGGTGCGCGTCGACGCGCAGAAGGGCACCCACCTCTTCGCGCTCAAGATCTGCGCGGGGCCCAACGCGGACGACGGCCGCTTCCTCGCGCGGGTGACCGACGAGGAGGGCAACCCGATCGGCAAGGTCACCGACGATCTGGCCTCGCTGCCGGGCAACGGCGCCGCGCCCAAGGCGGTGGCCGTGGTCCCCTCGCCCCTCGCGAAGGCGCTCGCGGTGGTGACCGACAAGGTCTCCGAGCCCACGCCCGACAAGGCGCCCAACGCACTCGAGGAGCGGCTCGTCGACGAGGCGCTCGCGGCCGCGATGGCGCGCAAGCTCGGCGGCGCCGAGGACTCGCGGAGCCCGAAGACCCAGGGCTTGCTCGATCTCGTCGTCACCCACAACCCGCGCCCCGACATCCTCTCGTGGGCCGCGGTGCTCTCGCCCTCGCGCGCGAACCTCACGGGCTGGCTCGGCCTCGCCATCAAGGGCGCCGAGGCGGAGCCCGCCGCGTACGACGCGGTCGGCAAGGACGCGCGCCGCACGCTGTTCACCGCGCGACTCTCGGCGGGCTACGTCGACTGGGCCGCGGCCTCGATGGCCGGCTCGGAGCTGCAGAAGGCCACCGACCTCGACGCCCGCATCCTGCGCGCGCGCCTCGCCCAGGCCCTCGGCCAGGAGGAGCCCGCCTATCAGCAGTGGAAGGGCATCTGGGACCAGCTCGGCAAGGACACGCCGACCACGTGCCCGCGCTATCGCGGGGTTCAACCGCGTGCCGGCCAGCGGCCTGGCGCGCAAGCAGGCGCTCGACGTCTGGCCGAACGAGTCGCCCATCGCCTTCGCCTCGAGCCGCCGTACGCTGGGCTCGGCCGAGGTGAAGGCCGCGGTCAAGTCCACGTTCCGCCTCTTCTCCGGCACGAACGACCTCGACGGCGCGGCGAACCTGCTCAAGAGCGTCGGCCTCGTCGAGGAGCACAAGCGCATGCTCCTGCTCTCGACGGCCTGGGCGCCGAACCACAAGGCCACCTGGGAGTCGCTCACCCAGGCCCTCGCGGCCTCGACCGACCCGAAGGAGAAGGAGCTCGCCAAGCAGGCCCTCGCCCGCGCGCGCGACCTCGACCCGGGCAACCCGTTCCTGCGCGCGGAGGAGAACCTCGCGTTCGGCCCGAACCACCCGGACGACGAGCAGTTCATGCCCGACCCGGCCACGTTCCTCGCCCGCCGCAAGGGCGCGCCCAAGCCCAACCCCGACGGCTCGCAGCCGCCGCTCGACGTCTACGACCGCGAGCTCGACTGGCTGCGCGTGGTGACCGTCGACGACGCGGGCCGCGTCGCCCAGCTGATCCACTACACCCGCGAGATCGTCAAAGCCCCCAAGGACTCGAGCGATCTCGACGAGCCGCACGTGCCCGCCGAGGGTGACATCGTCGAGGTCGTGCGCGCGCGCGTGCACCACCCGGATGGCACCGTCGCGGTGCCCCAGCAGATCGACGAGGGCAACAACATCGGCATCCGCTGGACCGATCTGAAGCCGGGCGACGTCGTCGAGGTCGCCACGCGTGGTTACACCGAGCTGCCCATCGGCGACCGGGCGGCGCCGCCGTTCTACTTCTTCGACTACGCGGGCGGCCCGTCCACGCACCCGGTGCTGTGGAACGAGATCATCGTCCGCGCGCCCAAGAAGCACCCGCTCTACACCGCGGTCGTCAACACGCCGCTCTCCGACGTGCACGACGTCAGCACCGACAAGCTCGGGCGCAAGGTCGAGCGCTACGTCTGGAAGAACCCGATCACCTACCCGGAGGAGCCGCTGCAGCCGCGGGGCACCGAGCTGTTCCCGACGCTGATCGGCTCGCAGTTCCAAACCTGGGACGACTTCGTCACCTGGTACAAGGCCGGCATCGAGTCCTTCGCCAGCGTCGACCCGCGGGTCAAGCGCAAGGCCGAGGAGATCACCAAGAAGGCCAAGTCCAAGGAGGAGAAGATCACGATGATCTTCAACTGGATCGCCGACCAGGTGAAGTACGTGAACTACGTCTCCGCGGAGCAGTGGCTCCCGAACCGCCCGCAGAACGTCCTCGACCGCATGCAAGGCGACTGCGACGACAAGGCCATGCTGCTCATCACCATGCTCAAGGCGGTGGGCATCAACGAGGCGCAGGAGGTGCTCGTGCAGACCCGCTACACGGGCATGCCGAGCGTGATCACCGCCAAGGGCGCCGTCGCGCCGCTGTTCGACCACGGCATCGCGTTCCTCCCCAAGGACGGCAAGACCCTCGAGCGCTACCTCGACGCGACGAGCCCCGAGTCGCGCATCGGCCCCCTGCCCGCCATGGACGCACGCGCGGTCGCCATCCGCATCGTGCCCGGTGGGACCACGCCGGTCGTCATCCTGCCCGCAGGCATCCCCGACGACCACGGCGTCGACGGCGCGTGGACCTTCACGCTGGGCCCGGACGGCAGCGCCCAGATCGGCATCAAGGAGACCCACGGCGGCGACAGCGCGTTCTGGCTGCGCAGCTCGCTCAAGCAGGCTGCCTCCGCCGCGACCTGGCTCGAGAAGAACCACGCGGTGGCGTCGCTGCCGCAGATCGAGGTGCTCCCGACCGTGAAATTCGACGGCGAGCTGCCCCTCGGTCGCGCGAAGCTCGAGCTCTCCGCCAAGAGCTCCGCCCTCGCCCGGCGCGAGGGCACCGACCTGGTCGTCGCCGCGGGCAGCGGCTCGCTCAAGCAGAGCCTCGCGCCGCTCATCGAGCGCAAGACCCCGGTGGTGCTCCCCCACCAGATGGCGCCCTCCAAGCAGTCGTACGAGATCACCCTCGTCCCGCCGCCCGGCTGGACCGCCGGCGAGCTCCCGCCCGGCGACGTGGTCGACGGCGGCGCGTTCGGCAAGGCCACCCTCACCCTCAAGAAGGGCCCGAAGGGCGCGGTGATCCTCCAGCGCACCGTCGTGCTCGATCAATCCTTCATCAAAGTCGACGAGTACCAGAAATGGCGCGCCTTCCTGACCAAGGTCGATCTGCTGCTCCACCGCGAGATTCGCTTCGTGAAGGGGGGTTCGTGATGCGCGCCCACCTCCTCGTCGCGCTGCTCCCCGTCGCGCTGCTCGGTTGCCCGAGCGGTCCCGTCGTCGTCCCCAAGGGCGACCCCAACGTGCTCGCCAAGGACGTCGGCGAGGCCGTGCAGATCGAGGCCACGCGCACCGCCGCCGACGCCTTCGAGGCCTGGTCCGGCGTGCTGCGCAAGGCCGCGGCGGTGCCGGGAACCCCGCTCGCGCGCGAGGCCGCGATGGCCGCGATGGCCGCCCTCGGCGGTCGCGAGGTGCTCGGCCTCGAGTCGCTCTCCAATCCCGGCCTCGCCGACCGCCTCCCTGGTGGCCAGGAGAAGTTCGCGAAGCTCCTCGACGAGCTCCTCGGCGCCGAGTACCCGCTCGACCCGGCGGTGCACAACAACGCCGGCCAGTGGCGCGCGAGCCTCGCCGCCATCAGGGGCGACGCCAACGGCTACGGCAAGGCGATCGCCGAGAGCGGCTGCGCCACCGAGGCCACCATCGTCGGCCCCATCGCCTATTCGACCCTCGGACCGCTCTCGGACACCCACCCGGAGGACGCGGGCACGTTCCAGGCCGAGGTCCCGCCCACCCACGCGCTCGGGCTCCCGAAGCGCGCGCAGAAGACGAGCGGCCACGGCTGCAACCTCGACCTCGTCGGCCCCTACCGCGTCGGCGGCCTCCGCTGGGTGATGGTCGACGTCGAGGTGCCCTCCGCGCAGACCATCCAGGTCGGCGTCGAGACCGCGATGCCGCTGCACCTGTTCACCGGCGGCAAGCGCGTCCTCTCGGTGCCGTACGGCGAGATCGCCGCGCGGACGCAGCGCTACGGCACCATCGAGGTCACCGCGCCCGGCACCGTGCGCCTCGTCGCCAAGGTCGGCGCGTGGTCGTCGTCGGACTCGCTCCTCGTGACGGTGTTCGACGCCGAGGGGCACCCGCTGCCCACCAAGGCGCCCGCGCCGGGCGCCGCGCCGAAGACCGGCATCGGCGCCGTGAAGGCCGACGCCACCCCCGCGCCCACCGACGCCGCTGGCGCGACCGCGTGGGCGCTCGGTCGCCTCGCGCTCGGCGACGTGCGGGTCGCCGAGGTCACCCTCGGCACCGCCGTCACCGCAGGTGGCGGCAAGACCGGCCCGGCGACCTCGCTCGCCTACGGTCGCGCGCTCAACTTCGCGCGCGATCTCCCCTCGCACAAGCGCCTCGAGCGCATGCGCGCGGCCTACGAGGCGGTGCTCGCCGCGTGGCCGGCCAACTGGGAGTCGATCATCGCCCACGCCGAGATCGTCGCGGCCCTCCGGCGCGGCGGCGCCGGCCACGTCGACGCCATCGCCGAAGCGCGCACGGCCCGCGACAAGGCCGGCGCGGCTGCCGATCCGCTGATCGACGCCTACCTCGCGATCGTCGGCGACGGCATCTACGGCGTCGGCGAGGACTCCTACGCGCGCGTGAAGCCCAAGCTCGCCGGCACGTGGGCCGGCTACCGGCTGTCGCGCGTCCTCGCGCGCGAGGCCGACGACCAGATCCTGAAGATCGAGTGCGACCCTGCACGCATCGACGTCTCGCGCTTCGACTGCGCGAGCGCCAAGACCGCGATGGGCGACTACGCCGGCTCGCTCGCCGAGGTGAAGCGCCTCCGCGTGCTCAAGCACCAGCCCAAGCTCGGCACCGAGTACGAGGCCTCGCTCCTCGTCAAGATGGGCGACCTCGGCGCGGCCAAGGCCGTGTACGACGCTGCCGAGCCGGGCGAGCGCTCGATGCGCACCGCCTTCGCGCTGACGCCTGCCGGGGCCGCCGGCCTCACGTGGCTGCGCGGGGAAATTCGCAAGAACGAGGGCGACCCCCGCGCGCTCCTCGACACCATCAACGCGCGCCGCGCGCTCGGCGACGCGAGCGCCCCCGCTTCGCCCGCCTCGGCGTTCGGCGCCAAGACCAAGGCGGCCATCGAGGCCGACCGCAAGAAGCCCGCGCGCCCCGACGCCGGAACGCTGATCCTCGCGCGTGAGGAGAGCTACGAGGTCGAGGCCGACGGCTTCGTCCACGCGGTGGTCTACGATCTGCGGCGCCTCGGCGGCACGCAGGACGTCGACTCGAACGCGGTCGCCCGGGTGGGTGCCACCTCGGCCGGCGCGGGCTGGCTCGGGCGCACCCTCCACCGCATCCACAAGGCCGACGGCACGATCGTCGAGCCCGACCGCATCGCCGCGGCGCAGGCCGGCGCGGAGCTCTCGCAGATCGAGCCGGGCGACTACGTCGAGCTCGTGAGCGAGGGCTGGTTCCTCGCGCGGCCCGACGGAGCCCTCGACCTCGACACGCCCGACCTCTTGCCGGCGCGCACCGCCGTCATGGACGCCACGATCACGCTCGCGATGCCCAAGGCGGCCAACGCCGAGGTGTGGTCGCACACCGAGCTCGGCAAGCCCGCCGTGACCGAGGCCGGCGGCAAGGTCTTGCAGACCTGGAGCATGAAGGACCACGACGTCCGCCGCTCCGAGAAGGGCCAGGCCCCGATGGACGGCTCCGTCTCGGTGCGCATGGGCACCTGGAGCTGGGGCCGCATCGCCCGCGACGCGCGCGACTGGATCATGGCCGACGACGAGCGCTGGCCCGAGACCAGCGCCTGGGTCGACGCCGCGGCCGGCAAGGACCGCGCCCCGACGCTGGAGCTCCTCGCGCGGCTCGCGAAGGCCACCAAGCGCGCCATCCCGCGCGTCGGCTATCTGTCCACGGGTGTCGGCGGGGTCGCCGGCTACCAGAGCTACGACGCGCGCACGGTGCTCCTCGACGCCCAGGGCTCGCGCGTCGCGCTCATGCGCCGTGCCCTCGAGCAGCTCGGCATCAAGAACCAGATCGTCTGGTCGGAGCTCTCGCCGTATTCGGCCGAGCCCAAGATGGTCGCGCGCACCTGGCGCTTCTCGCACGCGATGATCATCGCGTGGGTCAGCAAGACGCCGGGCGGTCCCCTCGAGCCGGTGTGGCTCGACCCCGACGTCGACGGCAACCCGCCGCCTCCCGGACGCACGTCGCCCGAGCTGCGCGGTCGCGTCGCCATCGACACGCAGGGCAACATCCTGCCGGTGCCGCCCAACGCCGTCCTCGACCCCGACGTCGCCACCATCGACCTCGGCGTCGACGACGCGGGCAACGCCAAGGGCACGTTCGCGCTGCTCCTCAAGAGCCGCGACGCGCAGGACGTCGCCGCGATCCTCGAAGAGGTCGCGGGCGACGAGATCGACGACGCTCTCCGCGCCTACGTGCACGGCTGGGTGCCGGGCGCCGACATCACCGAGGTCAAGGCGAGCGCCGAGACCTGGCAGGTGATGATCACCGCCAAGATCGAGATCCCGGGGCTGCTCGTGCCCGACGGCACGCGCTTCGCCATCGGCGGCACCGCGCCCGTGCACGGCGCGGGTCGCTCGATGACCCTCGGCCAGACCTACGCCGCGCAGGCCAAGCGCACCACCGCCCTCTCCATCCGCGACGCCATCGACTACACGATCCACCGCGTGATCCGGCTGCCCGCCGGCACCGCGATCGCCACGCCGCTGCCGGCGGTGGACGTCACGGACGAGACCTCGTCGCTCAAGGCCACCCGCAAGGTGAAGGTCGACGGCACGACGCTCACCGAGGACTTCACCTTCTCGCTGCCCACCGGCGTGGTCGAGCCGAAGAAGTTCGAGGCCTTCACCGCCAACACGCGCCTCGTCGACGACGGCTTCCTCAGCGTGATCCGCGTGACGCCGCCCACGTCGGCCAAGCCCGGCACGGGCGCCAAGCCCACCGCCTCGACCAAGCCGACGGTCGCGAAGCCGATCGCGCCGCCCAAGGACGTGAAGCCCAAGTGAGCGCACGAGCCATCCCCCGTGCTGAAGCACGGAAGGCCTCGTTTTCATCCTCGGAACGGCCCCGACGAGCCCTCGCCTTCGCGAGCCCGCGGAGCGGGCTTCCACGGCTGTCGGTGCCCCGGGATTCATCCCGGGGGCTGCTCCAGGCCGTGAGCGCCGCGACGTGATCGTCCGCCGCCACTTCCTCGCCTCGCTCGTGGCGCTGTCGGCCTGCCGGCGCGCCAAGCGGGCGGGCATCGCGCGGCGGGTGGTGTCGATCTCGGCCTCGACCACCGAGGCGTTGTTCGCGGTCGGCGCGGGTGGTCTCGTCGTCGGTCGCTCCAAGTTCTGCGACCATCCGAAGGAGGCGCTCGGGCTGCCGGTGGTCGGTGGCTTCGTGGATCCGAGCCTCGAGGCAGTGCTGGCGCTCGAGCCCGATCTCGTCGTGGGAGCCCGGGGACCGGCGGGGCCGGGCTTCTCGCGCACCCTCGAGGAGCGCGGCATCGCCACCTGGTTCCCCGAGACCGAGCGCATCGACGACATCTTCCGCATGATCGAGGGGATCGGCGCGCGGACGGGCCACGCGGTCGACGCCGGCGCGCTCGTCGAGCGGCTGCGCAGCGAGCGCGCGACCCTCGTCCACGAGATCGCCGGCCGGCCGAAGAAGCGGGTCTTGCTCCTGTTCTCGAAGAAGCCGATCACGGCCGCCGGTCCAGGGAGTTTCCCGGACGAGATGCTCGCGCTCGCGCACGCCACCAACGTCGTCGCGAGCGGCGCGGCCTACCCCACGCTGAGCCTCGAGCAGATCGTCGCCTTCGACCCCGACCTCGTGCTCGACGCCGAGATGGGCGGCGGCGCCCTCCCCGTGCCGAGCACGTTCTCGGTGGTACGGGCGGTCGCCGAGGGGCGGGTGCGTCGCCTGACCGAGGAGTCGGTGCTGCGACCCGGCCCCCGCGTCATCGACGGTGCGCGGGCGCTGGTGCGCGCCATCCACACGGCCTAACGACGACCGACGCGCTTCTCGAGGTCCTGGTAGGACAGCATCGTGACGATGGGCCGCCCGTGCGGGCAGTACCCGGCGAAGCTCACCTCGTCGAGCGCCGAGAGGAGCGCGCGGCACTCGTCGGGGTGCATCGCGTCGCCCGCCCGCACCGAGCCGTGACAGGCCATCGTGGCGAGCACCAGATCGACCGCGTCGCCGAACTTGCGGCCGCCGCTCCGCGCGAGCTCGTCGAGGAGATCGCGCAGGAGCTGGAGCGGCGAGGCCTTGGCGAGGAGCGCGGGGACGGCGTGCACCGCGACGCGGCCGTCGCCGAGGGCGCGCGCGTCGAGGCCGAGGGCCAGCATCTCGTCGCGCGTCTCGTCGACGAGCTCGGACTCGGCGCTGCTGACCTCGGCCACCTCGGGCACGAGCAGCTGCTGTCGCGCGACCTTGCGTGCGTCGTGCTGCGCGCGCAGGCGGGCGAAGTTGAGGCGCTCGGCGGCTGCGTGCTGGTCGATGACGTAGATGCCCTCGTCGGCCTCGCACACGAGGTAGGTCGCGCACACCTGCGCGAGGAAGCGCAGGCGGCCGTAGGCGATCTCCCCACGCGCGGCGTTGGCGGCGGCCTCGATGGCGTCGGCGCTCTGGAGCGTGGTCTGCAGCTTGCCGCTGACCCGGGTGTGCTCGAGGGGCGCGAGCGGGGGCGCGGACTCGGCGGCGCGCGACGCCGACATCGGTCCGGCCTCGAGGCGCGTGGCGGGCTCGTCGAGCTCGGTCGAGGGAAGCGCGGGGTCGCCGAGGGAAGCGACTCCCAGCCCCCACGGATCCTCGCCGAACGAGTGGGCGCGGGTGACCGCCTGGCTCATGGACACCGTGGGCCTCGGCACCCCGTGACCGACGAGGGGTGGTCGCGCCGGCCGAGCCCTGCGGCGCGCGGCCCGGGAACAGATCGCTGACGCGCTCGCTCGCGAGGAACGTGGACGCCGGGCTGCGGAACACGTCGGCGAGCACCGCGGCGAGAGCGCGCGTGACGTCGTCGAGCAGCTCGCGCCCACGCGAGAACCGCACCTCGGCCTTCTGCGGGTGCACGTTCACGTCGACCTCTTCCGAGGGGAGATCGACCCACACGACGCCGAGCGGGTAGCGCCCGGGATCGAGCACGCTGCCGTAGGCCATGGCGACCGCGCGGGCGAGCGCACGATCGCGGATCGCGCGACCGTTGACCAGGAGGTGCAGCCCGGTGGCGCCGCTCCGCGCACGCTCGGGCACCGAGAGCACCGCCTCCACCCGGGTCCGCCCGCGCGTGTTGGCGACCGCGACGAAGTCCGCCGTCGTGGCGCGCGCGCTCTCTCCCGGTCGTGAGAGCACGTCGCGGGCGCGCTCCTCGCGGCTCTGCGCGCGCAGGAACTGGCGTGCGGTGCGCCCGTCGCGCACGAGGGTGAGGGCGAGATCCGGGCGTGACAGCGCCATGTCGAGGCACACGTCGCCCACGTGCCCCGACTCCGTGCCCACCGACTTGAGGAACTTGCGTCGCGCGGGAACGTTGAAGAACAGCTCGCGCACGAGGAACGTGGTGCCCGCTGGCGCGCCGACCTCGCGCATCGTGGGCGCCTGCCCCTGACGACCTCGACCTGGGTCGCGGCGAGCGCGTCGGCTGGGCGGGTGGTGAGGGTGAGGCGCGAGACCGCTGCGATGGACGGCAGAGCCTCGCCACGAAAACCGAAGGTCGAGAGCCGGTAGAGGTCGTCGAACTCGGCGAGCTTGGAGGTGGCGTGCCGCTCGAGCGCGAGCAGCGCCTCCTCGCCGGTCATGCCGGCGCCGTCGTCCACGACGAGGATGCGATCGAGGCCGCCGCCGTCGACCTCCACCCGCAGCGTCCGCGCGCCCGCGTCCAGCGCGTTCTCGATCAGCTCCTTGACCACGGACGAGGGCCGCTCGACGACCTCGCCCGCCGCGATCTGGTCCCGGAGCGCCGCCGGGAGGACCCGAATCCTGCTCATCCCTCGTCGTCCTCGGGAGGCGGGAGCGGCGCGGGTTCGCGGGGCGCGAGCTCGGTGGCCACGGCCTTTCGACCGAGCGCCATGGCGAGCGCCGAGAAGAACGCGACCTCCGCGAAGAAGCGCAGCGCGATGCCGACGCGACCCGCGGCCCGCGCGGTCTGGGTGAACGCCTCGCGGGTCATGTCTGGAGGCAGCTTGTCGAGCTGTCTCGCGCGGAGGAGCGCGAGTTGCTCCACGAGGAACGCGCGCTCGGGTCCGGAGACGGCGAAGTCGAGGGCGGACAGCAACGAGACCACGACGCAGGCCTGGCGCAGGAGCGAGAGCCCCCCTGGGCGGCGCGCGAGCGTGCGTGCCGCACCGAGGACCAGCACCGCCGAGACGAGCAACCAGGCGATGGAGAGCGGGAGACGTGTGGATCGGAACTTGGTGCGCGCCGCGACCGCGATGTCCTCGAACGTGGTCGGGTTCGGGCTCGAGGGTGCGAGCGCCTGCGGGGTGCGGTAGTAGGCGAGGCTGCCGCACGAAGCGTAGCCACCGCCGAAGCCGACGACCCACGCGAGCACGAGCGCGGCGCGGAGCAGCCAGCGAGAGCGCGGCCGCAGGGGCGCGGGCGAGCCCATGGGCTCCCGCTCGATCGCTCGTGGCTCCATCGGGGTCGGGCTTACCACGGTACGCCGAGCGACTCGAAGCGATCCCACGAACGCGTCGACGCCGCGAACGGAGGTCCGTCGCGGCGTCGAGCGTCCCGAGGTGGGACGTCACCAGGAATGCGGCGCAGCCCTGGTCTAGAAGTACAGCGTGAGGCCGCCGTTGAAGAGCGCGCCACCGGAGGTGTTGGTGGTGCGGCCGTCCTTGGCGCGGAACTCGGGGTTGTACTTGGCGGCGTCGTCGGTGCGGCCGCGGACGAAGCCACGGACGTCGAAGTTGAGCGCGACCTTGGGGGCGATGCGGAGCTCGAGGCCGCCGCCGAAGAGCCCACCGAAGTAGGAGTAGCGATCGTCGACGGTGTAGCCCTGCGTGGTGACGGTCTCCACGCGGGCGGTGCTGAAGCCGATGCCGCCGAGCAGGTAGACCTGCACCTTGGAGCGCGGGTTCAGGTAGAGGAGGCCGGCGATGGTGAACGGCACCTCGCTTCGCTTGAAGCCGTTGGCGTCGGTCCCGCCGATGACGTCGAGCCCGAGGTCGAGCGCGAAGCGCGGGGTGGGCCGGAAGCGGATGGCCGCACCGACACCGCCCGCGGCGGCGCTGCTGGTCATGTTCTCGTTGGAGCCGAACGCGGCGCCGGTGAGGTGGAAGTTGATGCCGACCTCACTCCGGTAGACCTGGCGCGGGGGCGGAGGGGGCGGCGGGGGGTAGTAGACCGGCTGCGGCTGGACCACCGGGGGTGGCGGCGCGGGGGCCGGGGTGTAGACGACCACCGGCGGGGGCGCGGGCGCAGGCGTGACGGGCGGCGGGGGGGTGCCCGGGACGCCGATCTTGATCTCGCCTTCTGCGCAGAACCACGCGTCGGGCGGGCACTTCGGCTCGTCCGCGGAGGCAACTGCGGCGAGCGCCGTGACCGCGAGCGCGGCACCGACGGAGGCGAAGCGACGAACCGAGTGGGAGCTGGAGGGACGGGTGGTCATCGTGACTCCTTGCCGCAAGTGCGGCGGACGCCTCGGGATGGAGCAATCTTGATGCCGAATGCCTCCCAAGTCCAGATCCGCACGTTTTCGGGCCGTGACTCCCTGGAAGTGAGGCGTGCTGTCCTAGCCCGGTGTGACCGCCGGTTCTCGGGTGGGCGTGAAACGAAACGCTCCCACCTCGGAGCCAGGATGGTACCGTCGCGTCGAAAGCGCCGCAGAGGCGGCCGAAACCCGACGGAGAGCGCATGCCCGAACAGGAGATCCGGAACTCGATGGACTGCAGCGTCGACGCGTACTGGAAGTGCGTCTTCGACGAGGAGTACAACCGCCGGCTGTACCTCGAGGCCCTCAAGTTCCGGGAGTTCAAGCTCCTGAGCCAGACGGACGGCGCCAACGGGTCGCGGTCGCGCAAAGTCTACCTGAACCCGCCGGCGGCCGACCTGCCCGGACCGGTGGCCAAGGTGGTCGGTGACCTCTCCTGGACGGAGGAGGGCACCTGGGACCCGAAGACCGGCCGCTACAAGTTCAAGGTCACGCCGGCCTCGCTCCCCGACAAGACCCGCATCGACGGCGAGATCTGGTGCGAGGCCCGCGGCGACAAGAGCTGCGACCGCATCGCCAAGGCGTTCGTCGAGGTGAAGGTGTTCATGGTCGGCGGCATCGTCGAGAAGCGCATCATCGACGACATGAAGAAGAGCTACGAAAACGCCGCCAGGTTCACCAACCAGTGGGTCAAGGAGAAGGGCTGGTAGGCCCCTCGAACACGTCGGCGGGGAGGAGCGCCGCAGGGACGCGCTCGATCCAGCGGTGCAGCTGGTCGAGCGACGCCTCGCCGATGCGGCGCTCGATCGCAGCGTCGGGCGCGAAGCCCCGCACCCGCAAGAGGTTGGCGAGGATCCGCCGGGTGGCGTGGAGCTCGCCCTCGGCCAATCCCTCGACTCTGCCCTCGACTCGGCCCTCGACTCGGCCCTCGACTCGGCCCTCGACTCTGCCCTTGGCTTCGCCTTCGGCGAGGCCGCGCCGGTGCCCCTCGTCGACACCGGCTTCGAGGAGGTCCAGGTAGATCACGGGCTCGACGTGGGCGCGTTGCATGGCGTCTCTCATGGCAGTGTACCTCCCAGCGGTCATGGCGACGACCATCGCGACGGCCAGACGACTGTCCGGCCTGCCTTCGCCCACGAGCTGCCGAACGACCTCGTCGCAGAGTCGCTCCTCTTCGAGGCCGTCCAGCGCAGCACCGGCCGCGAACACCGCGTGACCACTCGCCAGCAACGCTGGGGCCGAGAGCTCGGCGACGACCACGTGATGGACGCGGATCACGACCTCGCCACGGCGGACGATGGACTTGCGTGCGGTGGCCGAGGGCCGCCGCAGCCAGAGGGCCACGGTTCGGACCCTGCGGGTCGGATGCCGCACGGCGAGGAGCAGGTGGTAGCGGAACAACCGATCGAGGAACTGCGCGTCCCGGTATCCCTGCCACTCGACGTGCAGGATCTCCTCGGCCACGCGGACGACCCAGTCGGCGACGAGTGCCGGCGAGACCAGGTGGGCGTCGAGGAAGTCCAGCGGCTCCACGTGGTGATCGGGCAGGTCGAGACGGACGTGGCGACGGAGCAGCGAGACGATCTCGTCTGGCGCGTCGCGCGCGTAGGCCTGCAGTGCGAGGTCCGTCTTCGCCACGGACGCCAAAGAGCAGTCCGCGTGCCGGGCTTCGAGACGCGAAAATCGGCGCGGAACGACGAATCCAGGATCGATCGTGGCGGCGACCGCCGGCGGCCGCCGGCGGCAGCGGTTGAAAGATGCGCGCGAGTCGCTACGTTGTCCCCGTCTCGACCGGCGGGGTTCCGTCGGAAGGTCCCTCAGTGAGGGGGCGCTCCGGTTTCGACGGGGGTGTCTAGCTCTTGGTGGCGTGCATGAGGTCCTGCATCCTCACGAAACCTGCAGGACGTACAAATGCGAACGACAACGCATACGCGCTCGCGGCCTAAGAAACCGTAACGCCGTCCGAGGGTGAAGCCCGGCGATGCTTCCCCGAGGGCGTGACCGAATCGCCTGGCCAATCCCCTCACCGCGCGGGGTGCGGCGAGATGCAGTGCGGAGTAGGTGGTCGGGAAGGTTGTCGATGGCCGTCCCGCTCGCCGAATCAACACATCGACTACGCACGTAGAGGCCGGAGTGAAGCGCTTTCGGACGCGGGTTCGACTCCCGCCGCCTCCACCATTTTTGGGTGCTGAAGCACCAAACCTCCCGGCGCTCGTCTGCACGGACGGACTTGCGTCCGTCCGTGAGCGACTCCTGCGCCACCACCATTTTGGGTGCTGAAGCACCAAACCTCCCGGCGCTCGTCTGCACGGATGGGACTTACGTCCGTCCGTGAGCGACCCGCCGCCTCCACCGATTTTTGGGTGCTGAAGCACCAAACCCTCCCGGCGCTCGTCTGCACGGATGGACTTGCAGCCGTCCGTTAAGAGCGTCTCCCGCCGCCTCCACCATTTTTGGGTGCTGAAGCACCAAACCTCCCGGCGCTCGTCTGCACGGACGGACTTGCGGCCGTCCGTGAGCGACTCCCGCCGCCTCCACCATTTTTGGGTGCTGAAGCACCAAACCTCCCGGCGCTCGTCTGCACGGACGGACTTGCGGCCGTCCGTGAGCGACTCCCGCCGCCTCCACCATTTTTGGGTGCTGAAGCACCAAACCTCCCGGCGCTCGTCTGCACGGATGGACTTACGTCCGTCCGTGAGCGACTCCCGCCGCCTCCACCATTTTGGGTGCTGAAGCACCAAACCTCCCGGCGCTCGTCTGCACGGACGGACTTGCGGCCGTCCGTGAGCGACGGTGCTGGAGCACCAAGACACGCACCCAGCCAACTCCGGGCACGCGCTGGAACAACCTTCGCGTTTGCGCGCGCGCACACCACCTGAAACCGAACGGGGCGCGAGCGGTTCCGCGCTTGTACAAGGCTCTTCGCGCGCTCACTCTGCAGTCCATGGCCAAGCCGTATCGCCTCAACGTCTTCGAACCCGGCAGCGACGAGGACATGTGCATCACCTTCCAGAGCGACACGCCGTTCGGCGCGATCGCGCGCGGCGACGTGCTGAGTCGCGCAGCGTGGCCCGAGCCCGCCTTCAGCGGAGAGGAGGCGCTGCGCGTGATCCAGGTGGAGCACGACCTCCGCGAGCATCTCGGGGAGCCGCTCCACACCGTCAACGTGTACACCGAGGCCGTGCCCAACACCCCGCTCGTGCGCGGCGTGCACCGCGTGAGCGAGCGCCCCTGACCGTGCTCGCCCCCTGCCCTCGCTGTCGCCGCCACGTGAAGCGGCCCTCGGCCACGTGCCCCTTCTGCGGGGAGCGTGACCTCGCCGTCGTGCCCGTCCCCCGCGGGCTCCAGGTGCGACGCGTCGCCGGCGCGCTCGCCATCGGCGCGACGCTCGCGGCCTGCAGCACGACCGCCGACGACAGATGCGTGCGCGACCATGGCGGCGTGATCGCGGAGTACGGCGCGCCGCCGCGGTGCGGGGACACGGACTTCGATGCAGGCGGCGACGCCAGCGACGCCAGCGACGGTCGCGCGGATGGAGCGAGCGACACCGCCATCGACGCGGACGCGACAGACGGCGCCGACGGCTGATCTCAGAGTTCCTCTTTGTACTCGCCCACGTCCGCGTAGGTGGCCTTCAGCGCCGTCAGCTGCGCCGCCGCCGTCGTCGAGCACGAGAGCGTCTCCTCGAGCACCGCCGACGTGGCCGCGTCGATCACCTTCCAGCCCTTCTCCGGCGCGAGCTGCCCGGGCTTGCAGCCGTCCTGCGAGAGCGTCGAGATCAGCGGGTTCACCGTGATGCCGTGGTCCACGGCGATCTGCAGGATGCCCTTGCCCCCCTTCTGGATCGCACAGAGGTCGCTGAACGCGAGGTGCCCCGCGTTCGCGAGGCCGACCAGGCGCTTCTTCTTCGGAGAGCTGTCGAAGCCACCCTGCTGGCCGCTGTAGCGCGCGACGCCGTCGTCCTGTCCGCCGAGGATCAACGTCGACACCAGCGCCGAACCCGCGGTCACGCCGCGCGCCGCCAGCGGGATCAACACCTTCGCGCGCCCACCGAGCCCCGACAGCGCGCCGCCGCCAGCGCTGTGCCCCGACACCGCGATCTTCCCCGGCGCGAGGCGCCCGGCGAGGAACGCCACCTCACCGCCCGGGGTCGCGAGCGCGTCGAGCAGCGCGTTCGCGTCCTCCGTCTGCTTGCCACCGAAGCTACCCGCGAGGATGTCCTGCAGGCCGATGCCCGGGTGATCGGCCGCGACGACCACGAACCCGCGGCTCGCCCAGTGCGTCGCCTGCGAGGCGCTCTGTGTGCGGAACGCCGCCGTGCCGTGGATGAACAGCACCAGCGGGTACGGCCCGTGGCTCGTGTCCATCGGCAGGTCGGCGAAGCAGTCGCACGCTTGCAGCGGGTTGTCGGCGTCCGGGATCTTCACCGCGTCGGCGGGCGGCAGGTGCTTGCGGATGTCGTACTGCAGCTTGGTCTTGCCAGCGTCGCTCCCGACGACCGCGGGGTACCAGACCTCCGTCACGAGGCCGGCGAGCGTGACCGTCTTCGCGCCGACGGGCCAGGGACCGCGCTGCGACGTGTCCGTCGGCACCGCGAGCAGCTTGCTGCCGTCGCAGGTGATCTCCGACGGAGAGGGTGCGTCGCTCGCGTCCCCCGTCCCGACGTCCGTGCCCGTGTCCACGTCGGTGGGCGTCGTGCTCCCGCCGCATGCACCGAGCCACGCCAGGGTGATCGCCAGGGTCGTCGACTTGCTGTCCATGCGCGCCTCCTGCCCCCCAGAGGGCTGGCGTTCTCTACACCAATGTTACGAACGCGAAAGTTTCGGTCCGTCACCGTCGCATCGTTCCTCGCGCGCATGCCTGAGCTTTTGGCTGGGATTGCTTGACCGCAAGCCAAGCTCGTTCCGTCCTGCCCGTAGGTCGCGTAGTTTGAAGCCGTGCGCGCTTCTCTTCCCCTCCTGTGCCTCTCCCTCTGCTTCGTCGGCAACACGCCGCGGGTCGCCGACGGAGGAGCGCGCGTGCTCGCGACGATCGAGCGAGCCGTACCGTTCGCCGGCCACGTGGGCGCGGGGCTCGCGCTCGAGAAGACGGCTACCGGCTATCGACCGCAGACGACCGCCTCCACGCTCGACGCCACCTTGCCTCCGACCGCGCACGCGCCGGCCCACCTGGGCGTCGCGGGTCGTCCGCGCTTCTGGGTCGACCTCGCTGCCGTCGACCTCACGCCTCGCCCCGCGCAGGTGGTGGCAGGTGCCGTCGTGTTCGAGGACGCGGCCATCGACACCGACGTGGTGTGGGTCGGCGAGGCGAAGGTCGCGGAGGAGCTCCGCGTGCTGAGGACGGCGAGGGCCCCGAAGACCGCGCGCTACCACGTGACCCGCGGACCCGAGGTCGCGGCGATCCGCGTGAAGGCGGCCGCCGAGCCCGTCGTGGAGATCGTCGATCGCGACGGGGAGGTGCGTCTCGCGAGCGCGCCGCTGTTCGCCGTCGACGCCCGTGGGGTACGACGCGCCGTCCACGCGAAGGTCGAGGAGCTCGGCGGAGAGGCGTTCCTCGAGACCTCGCTCGACACCGTGGGCCTCGCCTACCCGATCGTCGTCGATCCCGCCTGGTCGACCGTCGCGCCGATGGCCACGGCGCGCGTGAACCACACGGCCACCACCTTGCCCGGCGATCTCGTCCTCGTCGCCGGCGGCGTCGACGCCAGCGGCGCGTATCTCTCGACCGTGGAGGTCTTCGACCCCAAGACCAAGACCTGGACCGCGACGGCGCCGCTGAGCGTCCCGCGCGCGCAGCACACCGCCACGCTCCTCTCCGGCGGCCGCGTGCTCTTGCTCGGAGGTACCAGCAACGGCTCGACCGCCCTCTCGACGGGACAGCTCTACGACGCGGGCACCAAGACGTGGACCGCCGTGGCAGCCATGAGCGAGGTGCGTACGCACCACACCGCGACGTTGCTCCCCGGCGACAAGGTGCTGGTCACCGGCGGCAGCGATTTCGGGCCAGGCACCGAGTCCTCGGCCGCGGAGATCTACGACGCCGCGACCAACAAGTGGACCGCGACCGGCACGATGGCCATCGGCCGGCAGGAGCACGCAGCCACCGCGCTCGGCGGCAAGGTGCTCGTGACCGGCGGTCGTCGCGGCGGCGGCGTCCACCACACGAGCGCCGACCTCTTCGACGTCGCCGCGGGCACCTGGTCCGCGACCGGCGCGATGTCGCTCCCGCGCTCGGCGCACGCCCAGGCGCTCCTCTCCGGCGACCGCGTGCTCGTCACCGGCGGGCGCGGGATGGACAAGTACGGCGTCCTCCAGACCCATACGCAGGCCGAGCTCTGGGACCCGACGAGCAAGGCGTGGAAGGCCACCTCGGCGCCGATGGCGCTCCAGCGCCACAGCCACACCGCCGTCCCGCTGCCGCTCGATCGCGTGCTGGTCGTGGGCGGTCCCGGCACCGCGAACGTCGAGCTCTACCTGCCGACCTCCGATCGGTTCGTGACCTTCCCGACGCTCGCGGCCGACCGCGCCTCGCCCGCGGTCGCCCAGCTCTCCACCTTGGATCTGCTGGTCACGGGCGGGCGGGCGACCACGGCCCTCGCGAGCGCGGAGCTGCTGACGCTCGGCGCGCTCGGCACGGGGTGTACGGACGGCCTCACCGAGTGCGCCTCGGGCCTCTGCGTCGACGGCGTCTGCTGCAACGCCGCGTGCGACGGTCAGTGCGAAGCCTGTGACGTCCCGACCAGCAAGGGCACGTGCACCCCCGTCGTCGGCGCGCCGCACAACGCGCGCACCAAGTGCGGCGATGGCGCTGGCTCCACCTGTCAGGCGAAGCACTGCGACGGCGTCGATCGGAAGGCGTGCGCCGCGTTCGCCGACGCGACCACCGTCTGTGCGGCGGCGACCTGCGCCGACGGGGCCGCCAAGCCGGACGCCCGCTGCGACGGAAAGGGGGCCTGCCCCGCGGTGACGGCCACCTCCTGCGCGCCGTACGCGTGCGGTGGCGCGGTGTGCAAGACGAAGTGCGCGGCCGACGCCGACTGCGCGGGCTCGAACGTCTGCGACATCAAGTCCGGTGTCTGCGTCGTCGCGACCGCGACGTGCACCGCCGACGGCCTCTCCTCGCAGCCGCTCGACCGCTCCAAGCCCACCCGGGCCTGCTCGCCCTATCGGTGCGACGGCAAGACCGGCAACTGCTTCGACCGTTGCGTCGACAGCAACGCCTGCGAGTCCGGCGCCGCCTGCGACACCGCGACCGGTACGTGCGTCGGCGCCGCCGCTGCCGACGACGGTGGTTGCGCGCTCGCCCCCCGCTCCGTGGGCGCGACCTTCGGCCTCGCCGCGCTCGCCCTCGCGGCCCTCGGGATCGCCGCGCGCCGCCGTCGTCACTGAGTCCTTCGTCACCGGGAGCCCCATGTCGACCCTGTCTGCATCGCTCAGTGCGTCCTTCGTCCTCGCCCTCGTCGGGTGTTCGTCCAGCCCCGTCGACCCGCCCGTGACGCGGACGATGACGGCCGCCGAGACCCTCGCCCACCTCGCGCGTTTCCCCGAGTTCGCGGGGCACCTCGGGGCCGGGGGCGCGCTCGAGGCGTCGACGCAGGGGTTCCGTCTACCGAAGGCGAACGCGCTCGGGTCGTGGACGGTGCTCGGCGGCGACGCGCTCGACGTGACGCTGCCGAAGACCGCGGGCGAGCCCACGCGCATCGCGCGCGCCGACGACGCCGACGCGTGGATCGAGCTCACCACCGAGGGTCAGCGGCCGGGCGCGCCCGAGGTGCGCGGCGCCGCGCTGGTCCTGCGAGAGGTCTCGGCGGCGACCGATCTGGTGCAGGTGGTCGAGCCCTCGCGCTTCGAGGAGATCCGCGTCCTGCGCACCGCCAGCGCCGCGCGGGCCACCCGCTATCGCGTACGGCGCGGCCCCGCGATCGCGGCGCTGCGTGTGGTCGACGGACGAATCGAGGCGGTCGGCGCGGATGGCCGCGTGCGCCTCGCGGGCGCCCCCAGCTTCGCCGTCGACGCTCACGGCACCCGGCGCGCCCTCGAGACGACGCTCTCGGCCGACGGCGCGACCCTCGCGCTCACGCTCGATCCGACCGGCCTCGTCTACCCGATCGCCGTCGACCCGCTGTGGACCGCCACGCCCGACCTCCTGACCACGCGCTACAAGCACGGCGCCGCGCCGCTGCCCGACGGGCGCGCGATGATCGCCGGAGGGTGGCGGGCGACCGGCAGCGTATCGGTGATCAACACCACGTTCGCCTTCGACGGCACGGCGAAGACGTGGACGCCGCTCGCCAACATGATCTCCCCTTCGGACTCGTTCGCGTTCACCGTGCTGTCGAGCGGGAAGCTCCTCGTCACCGGAGGCAACGCCAGCGGCCTGCCGTTCCGCGGTGCGTCGGTCTACGATCCCGTCGCCAACAGCTGGTCGAGCGCGGGCACGTTCAGCGGCTCGCCCTACCAGGCCGGCGTCGTCGCGGCCCTCTCCGGTGACCGCGCGCTCGCCGTCAGCCTGCCCGACGCCCTGCTGTGGACCCTCTCGACCGCCTCGTTCGTCGCGGCCGGGACCACCACCGTGACCCACGACGGTCACACGGCCACGACCGTCACCGGCGATCGCGTCCTCGTCGCCGGCAGCAGCACGTCCAAGGAGACCGATCTCTGGGACCCGACCACCAAGACGTTCAGCAACGGCGGCACCATGCTGGTCGCGCGCGCGAACCACACGGCCACCCTGCTCCCCTCCGGGCGGGTGCTGTTCGTCGGCGGCACCGGGCTGTCGACCGCCGAGCTCTACGACCCCGCGACCAAGAAGTTCAGCGCCGCCGGTGCCATGACGACGGTCCGCACGCAGCACACCGCGACCCTGCTGACCGGCGAGCGCCTGCTCGTGACCGGAGGCACGGACGGCACCGGGACCGTGCTCTCGACGACGGAGATCTACGACGGGGCCACCAACACCTGGTCGCTCGCGGCGCCGATGTCCAAGCCGCGCGTCCAGCACACCGCGACCGCGCTCACCGGCTCGCGGGTGGTGGTGGCGGGCGGCTATGACGGCGCGAGCACTCTCTCCACCGCCGAGGTGTTCGAGCCCTACGCCAAGGGCATCGCCTGCGCCAAGAACACCGACTGCGCGACGGGGTTCTGCACCGACGGCGTCTGCTGCGACACCGCGTGCACCGGCCAGTGCGAGGCGTGCGACGCGACGGGGAGCGTCGGCACGTGCACCGCGGTCGCGGGCGCGCCCCACGCGCCGCGGACGGCGTGCGTCGCGGCCGGCACCGGCGTGTGCGCGCGGGCGTGCGACGGCAAGGACCGCACGCAGTGCAACTTCGGCGCAAAGACCGTGGAGTGCTCCGCCGCGACCTGCGCCTCCGGCAGCGCCACGGCCGCGAGCACGTGCGATGGCGCCGGCAACTGCCCGACGCCCACCAAGACCGACTGCGCGCCGTACGCGTGCGGCGGCACCGCGTGCAAGACCTCGTGCGCCGGCGACGCCGACTGCGGGGGCGCCAACGTGTGCGACACCAAGACCGGCAAGTGCGTCGTGGCCGTCGCCTTCAAGTGCTCCGCGGACGGCCTCACGTCGATCCCGACGGACACGAGCAAGCCCCCCGTCGCCTGCGCGCCGTACGTGTGCGACACGAGCACCGGCCAGTGCCCCACCCGGTGCGCCACGACGCGCGACTGCATGAGCGGGAACGCCTGCGACGTCCCCTCGGGCGAGTGCAAGCCCCTCGTGACCGACACGCCGACGGACTCGGGGGGTGGCTGCGCGTACGGCGGGGCCTCGTCGCCCGTCGCCTCCGCGCTCGGCCTCGCGCTGGTCGGCCTCGTCGGCCGCCGACGCCGGCGCTGACGCTCACGGCGCCTTCATGCAGTCCTCGATGCTGCGGAAGCAGAGCGGATCGCTCTCGACGCAGCGCACGAAAGCGCTCTTCTCGAGCGAGGTCCAGCTCGCCTCGTGGGCGCGGCAGTGGTCCGCGCACCCGACGAAGCCGGCGTCGCCCGCGAGGAACGGCTCGCACCAGCCTTCCGACTTGGCCTTGGCCGGGCGCGAGGGCACAGATGACGGCGCAGATGTCGCGGCCGTCGAACCCGCTGTCGACCACCACGCCCGTGTCGGCGGTGGTGTCGGTCGTGCTGTCGGAAGAGGTGGCATCGGTCGCGGGGTCGACGACGCTGGCGCCGCAGGCGGCCACGCCCACGAAGCCGCAGAGGAGCAGGGTGCGCATGGCCACGATGTTCGCCCAACGCTCGGCTCGGGGCTACGCTCGACGACCATGGACCTGCGCGCGCCGCTGCTGAGCCTCGCCCTGCTCGTCGCGAGCGCCGGCGCCGTGCTGCACGCGCCGGCGGCGCACGCCGACGCCGACGGCGAGATCACGGTGGTCCTCAAGACCGGCGTGGTGGTGCGCGGCACCCTGATCGAGCGCGTCCCGGGCGAGCACGTGCTCCTGCGGCTCGCGACCGGCGAGACCCGCAAGATCCGCTGGTCCGAGATCGCGAGCGACAGCTACGGGAAGGCCCCCGAGCCCACGGTGACCGCGGCTCCGACACCGACCCCGGTCCCCACTCCGACGCCTGTGACACCGACAGCGGCGCCGACCGCCACGACACCGACGTACGCTCCGTATCCAGCTCCCCCGACCGGCGGCGCGCTCGTGCACGTCGAGGCCAAGCCCGGCGTGCTGCTGGAGCGCTTCGTCGTCTACGGGACCAGCACGCGCTGGGAGCCGGTCTGCGCGGCGCCCTGCGACAGACCCATGGCACCGGGGACCTACCGCGTGAACGGCAAGGGCATGCGCAGCTCGCCCGAGTTCGCCGTGGGGACGCAGCCCGTCCACGTGCGCGCGCAGCTCGGGAGCCTCGCGGGGATGATCACCGGCATCTCGCTCACGGGGCTCGGCGGGCTGTGCCTGCTCACGGGTGGCCTCGCCGCGCTGACCTTCGACGACGAGCCCCGCTACCCGGGCGACACCGGGTCCTCGGCGGGCAAGACGGCGTTCACGACGTTCGCCGTGATCGGTGGGATCATGCTCGCGGTCGGCCTGCCACTATGGCTCCTCAACGGACGCAGCGTCGAGGTCGACGGGCGCGAGGTGGCGCTGCGGCTGGACGACAAAGGCCTCGTGCGGCTCACGCCACGCGGGCTCGTGTTCTGACTCTAGCCACTACGTGTCGTCCGGCGTAGTAGGCCACGGCATGCAGTTCCCGCACATCACCATGGGGGGCCGCGCGGCGTCGCCCAGGCACTGGCCGCTGGTGCGCTCGTCAGGGCGTACGGGCTCCGCTTCGGCGAGGGTCTGGGCGACGCAGCCGAGGGCGCCCGAGCGAGCCTGCAGGTGCTGGCGAGGGTCGCCGCAGTCCAGCTCGGTGTGGTGCTGGCGGCAGGCGCACTGAACCTCTACCTCGAGGTAGCGCGGCTCAGCGCCATCGTGGCCCATCGCGGGTTCGATGCGTTCACAGACCCCGATTCCGCCTTCCCCTACGTGGTCCGCGAGACGAGCCTGCTCGTGGTGCTCGGGCGTGGTCCCCGCCGTGGCGACCTCCTCCATACGCCAGAGGCGAGCGCGCGTATCCGCCTGAGCCCCCGCGGCCTGGTGCCCGGACGTCACGGACAGGCCGGGACCAGGTCGAGCCCGGCCCAGAACTCGTCGACGAACAGCTGCCATGCCTTGCCGTTGGGCGCGGGCCCGCACTTGAACGCCTTGCCCGGGAGCTTCTGCTTGTCGATCACGGCGCGGTGTTCGCGAAAGTGACGCACGGCGAGCTCGGCGGCGTACTCCCAGGGGCCGTTCCCGGGCTGGAATGCGTAGTAGGTGCCGCCCTTCACGATGGTGTCGTGCGGCGCGTACGGGGTGAGGCAGGCGATGTCCTTGCCGCACTTCTTGATCACGTCCTCCTGCACCTTGGCGAGGGCGCTCGAGCTCCACTCGTCGTGCCCGCCGTCGTTCAGGTGGAAGATCTCGTGCACCATCAGCTCGCGCACCGCGACCGCCGAGTGCAGCAGCGACCCCGAGACGTTGTAGGCGTAGCTCCAGTCCTTCGCGAAGCCGTTCGGCGTGGTGCGGTCCACCGAACGGAAGAACCGCAGCGTGAGCGCACGCCAGCGGTAGCCGATCTTCTTGCCGGTCGCGGCCGCCGCGAGGTCGAGCGCCGAATAGACGCGGTCGAAGTCGCGCGTGCCCTCCTCGACCCACGCGAGGTGCTTGCGGTGCTTGCCGACGGGCAGCTCGGGGACGAGCTCGATGATCCCGCGGTAGCCACCGTCGAACATCTGCCGCGGCTCGAGGCCCGCGACGTCGCCGGACTGCGTGTAGAGATCGAGGGCCAGCTTCTGGGCCGCCGCGTCGCTGTCGTAGCGCTGGGTGAGCAGGCACCGGATGCGGGCCTCGTCGCCGACCGATGCGGCGCACGCGCTCGTGACCGACGACGGCGTCTTGCCCAGGAACAGCACCTTCTCGGCCTCCGCCGCCGACACCGCGGGGGGCTTCGCCTCCACGACGGGCACGTCCTCGGAGATCGAGGCGCTCGGTGCAGCGCTCGGTGCCACGGCGACGGGGGTCGACGGCTTGGGGGCGGCGCGCTCGGGGGCCGGTCGCGTGGCGCAACCGACGAGCAACGTCACGAGGGCCCAGCTCTTCCGCACGGGAATAGGACGCCCGCCGCGGCCAGATGTTCCATGCCGCCTTGATTTCTGTACGATCCCCCGCGTGAGAGCCCGTCCCCTCCTCGCGCTCGTGCTGCTGGCCGCTTGTCAGAAGGACGAGCCCGCTGCCCCCCCGACAGACACCGGCGTGGAGGACACGGGCGGGGAGGACACCAACGTCCCCAAGCCCACGCCGGTCCCCGTGGTGCCGACCCTCATCGGCACCGGGGGCTTCGCCTACCGCTTCGGCAGCGCGTTCGCGGGCGCCACCGCGCCGAACGGCCTGTGCAAGGTGGGCCCCGACACCAAGGGGCCCGTGGGGCACGGTCAACTTCCTCCACTACACCGGCTACTGGTACGGCGACGACACCATCCAGGGCTTCTCGCACCTGCACCTCTCGGGCACGGGCGCGACCGACTACGGCGTCTTGACCTTCATGCCGACCGACGCGGCCATCACCGCCGCCGGCACCAAGCCGGCCGGCTACGAGTCCAAGTTCGGCAAGCCGAGCGAGACCGGGTCGCCGGGCTACTACGCGGTCACGCTCGATCGGGGCTCGATCCGCGCCGAGCTCACCGCGACGACCCACGCCGCGCACCACCGCTACACGTGGCCCAAGGCCGCGACCGCCGGCCACGTCGTCGTCGACCTCGACCACCACCTCTCGGGCGGCACGGTGAAGGACGCCGAGGTCACGCTCACGGCAGCGGACCACACGTTCCGCGGGCGCCTGCGCCACGTCGGCGGCATGTCCGGCGGGTTCGGCGGCTACGACGTGTTCTTCTCCGCGCGCGCCAAGAACGCGTGGACCAAGGCCTCGGTGTGGGCCGACGGCGCCGCCCCCGCCGAGGGCACGACGGCCAAGGGCACGGGCGTGGGCCTCGCGTTCGACTTCGACCTCGACGCCGACAAGAGCGTCGAGCTGGTGGTCGGGATCTCGCTGGTGTCGCAGAAGGGCGCCGACGACAACCTGGCCGCCGAGATCGCGAGCTTCGACTTCGAGGGCACCAAGACCAAGACCGCCACGGCCTGGAAGGGCCTCCTCGATCGCGTGAAGGTCACCGCGACCGACAAGCTGCAGGCCGACATGATCACGGCCGCGGTCTACCACTCGTTCCTGATGCCGAGCGTCACCGAAGATGTCGATCGCACCTACGTGTTCGGCGGCAAGACCCAGAAGAGCGACGACTTCACCTTCGTCAACGACCTCTCGCTGTGGGACACGTATCGCAACCTGAACCCGCTCTACACCCTCATCGCGCCGACCCGCGCGCGTGACGTCGTGCGCTCGCTGCACGAGATGGCCAAGGTGATCGGGTTCTTCCCCAAGTGGCCGCTCGCGACGGGCGAGGCCGGCACGATGGTCGGCTCGAGCGCCGAGGTGGTGCTCGCCGACGCCTATCTGAAGGGCATCCGCGACTGGGACGCCGGCGGCGCCTACACCCTGATGCGCGCCGCGGCGATGGACGCGACCCCGCCGCCCGGTGGGCGCGGGGGGCGCGATCGCGTCGAGGAGTGGATGAAGTACGGCTACCTGCTCTCGACACGGGACGGCTCGGTGTCGCGCTCGATCGAGCACGCGCAGGACGACTTCGCGCTCGGCAACTTCGCGAACGCGCTCGGCAAGGCCGACGACGGCAAGGCGCTCCTCGAGCGGAGCAAGGGCTGGCGCAAGCTGTTCGACAAGGAGACGGGCAACCTGTGGCCCAAGGACGCCTCGGGCGCGTTCAGCGGCGACCGCTCGGACGAGACCTTCTTCGGCAAGGGGTACGTCGAGGCCAACGCGGTGCAGACCACCTTCGGCGCGTTCTGGGACGCCGACGCCTACGTCGATCTGTTCGGCGACCGGGCGAAGGCCGTGGCCAAGCTCGAGGCGCTGTTCGTCAACGGCAAGATCGAGTGGGACGCGCTCGACCTCGGCGACACGCTGCGCTCGGCCGGCATGCGGCCGTACTACTGGGCGGGCAACGAGCCCGACGTGCACGCCGGCTACCTGTTCTCGCTCCTCGGCCGGCCCGACCTCGCGCAGAAGTGGCTCCGCTGGGCGGCGGAGGCGTTCTACGGGCCGGGCGCGGACGGCCTGCCGGGCAACGACGACGGCGGGTCGATGTCGGCGTGGTACCTGTTCACCGCGCTCGGCTTCTACCCGATCGCGGGTGGCGATCAGTACGTCGTCGGCGTGCCGCTGCTGCCGCACGCCGAGCTCGCCGTCGCGGGTGGCACGTTCACGATCGACGCCGCTGGCGTCTCCAAGGACAAGGCGTACATCCAGTCGGTGACCCTGAACGGCGCGCCGCTCGACAAGCCCGTGTTCCGCCACGCCGACCTGAAGGCGGGCGGGAGCCTCGTGTTCACGATGGGCGCCGCGCCGAGCTCCTGGGGTCGGGTGCCGTGAGCTCCTCCATGTCGGCGTCCTCGAGCGCGTCGTCGCCGGCAACCTTCTCGAGGACCACCCGCAGCCGATCGTCCACGATCGACTCGGCCGCGACCCGCACGCGCTCGCGCTGCCCGCGATCGGTCGTCGCGGCCAGGGCCAGCGCGGCGCCCACGCGCTGCTCGGGCGTGGCGGTCGGCGAGACCAGCACGGCGCCGACGTCTTCGATCGACACGCCGCGATAGCCTCTGCCGTCGACGAAGCCGGCGAGGGCCGCGCCACGCGGCGAGCGACCGACCGGCGCGCTCCAGCAACGGACCGGCGGCGGTCGACCCCCCTGCCCTGCGCAGGGCCTCGACGAGCCGACCGCGCAGAGCATCGCCCTGTGCGAGTGCAAGCGTCTCGACCGAGCCGTCGCCGAGCACGATCCGCACGGCGTCGGCGTCTTCGTCCACCCGCGCAACGTCCCGCCGGGCCACGAACCGTCGACCACGACGGGTCGCGATGGTGACGCCGTCGGCCCCGACGGTCATGGTGGGCGCTGGCGCGAGCACGGTCGCGAACGCGAACGCGGCCAGGGTGCCGACCAGGTAGAGCGTGCCGGTGAACACGCTCGCCGCGCCTTGGCCCATGCGCGCGGCGACGGCGCCCGCGAACAGAACGGAGAACGCAGTGGCGCACGCATACGCGAGAAGCGCGCGCCCCTGCCCCGTGTGCACGCGCAGGAGCCGTCCTCGCCCCAGTCCGGCGGCGTCGAGGAGGGCCTGCGCGGTCGTGACGTCCGCGACCCGAAGGTCCGCCCTCCGTCCTCGAGCGCGAG
>JADJMO010000039.1 GCA_016709545.1 Myxococcales bacterium | reverse complement strand
CACAGCAACAGGCCTACGAGCAGCAGCAAGCACACGCTGCGCAGCAAGCCTACGAGCAGCAGCAGGCGCAGGCTGCGCAGCAGGCCTACGCGGCCCAGCAAGCTGCATACGAGCAGCAGCAGGCGTACGCAGCGCAGCAGGCGCACGCGGCCCAGCAGGCCTACGCGGCCCAGCAAGCTGCATACGAGCAGCAGCAAGCGTACGAGCGACAGCAAGCCTACGAGCGGCAGCAAGCGTACGAGCGACAGCAAGCGCAGCAGGCCCCACAGCAACAACCCGCTCCGCAGCCTGCAGCGGCCGATGCGGCCTCGGAGCTCCTCGCGCTCCTGCGGGCGGGACGGCCGGATGCTCCGCCCTCCCAGGCCCCGAACCCGTACGCCCAGCTGTCCACTCCGGCGGCGAGCGCGCCCGCGCACGAGCCGGCTCCGTCGGACTTCGGCCCGTCGCCGCTCGCCTACGTGGCCCAGCCGACGCCGCAACGCCTTCCCGCGCCGACGTGCGATCTCTCGAGCGCCGCCGTGGCCTTCGCGGCTGCACCCGCGCCGGACCAGCCTCCCGCCCAGCAGTTTCCACCTCCTCCCCTGGGCCGCCGCGCCCGCGCAGCAGCCGCCGCCCGAGCCTCCTTCGTGTGCCTTCGGCGCCGCCCACGCACCGACCGCGCAACCAGCACCCGCTCCCTACGTCCCGCCCCAGCAGCCTCCGGCGCCAGCAGCGCGTCCGACATCACGCCGCGAGGCCGACCTGCGGCGGTGGGGCTACGACGAGCCGACCACGGCCTTCATGGCCGAGGGCGTCGAGGTCCGCAACAAGACCGACTCGCACGTGGCGGTGCGACCGTTCGGCGCGGGGGCGCTCGTCGTCATCAAGCAGCGCTTCTTCGCCAACCGTCGCGGAGAGCTCGCGCCGCTCCAGGGTGCCATCCTCCAGGAGACCGAGGAGTACTTCGCCGACGCGATCGGCTCGAGCCTGCGCCTCCCCTCCGAGGTCGGAGGCGCGAAGACCGGCACCGACATCCTCGTCCTCGGCGAAGCGGTGGGCCCGGGGCGCAAGCCGGCGCCGCAGCTCGACGTTCGCGTGCGCGTGGGCCCGGTGCTCCGCGCGCTGCGCGTGTTCGGCATGCGCACCTGGCACAAGGCCATGTTCGGCGGGCTCAAGCTCACGAGCCCGGTGCCGTTCGATGCGTGCCCCCTCCGCTGGGAGCTGGCCTTCGGCGGCGCGGACGACCCGATCAATCCCGTCGGGGTGGGCCGCCAGGCGCAGCTCGAGAACACCCAGGCTCCTCGCATCGAGGATCCCTTCGCGCCGCTGACCGATCCGAGCAGCCGACCGCTCCCTGCGGGCGTCGCACCCGTCTCGTCGGCGTGGCCGCTGCGTGCACAGGCGCGCGGGAGACCCCCGTCGCGAGCAGGCGGCGGCGCCGGGGATGACGAGCAACGGCTTCCTCCAGGGTGGCGAGCCGTTCGAGATCTCGGGCATGTCGAGCGACGGCGTGCTCGCGGGGACGCTCCCGAAGATCGGCACGCGCGTCGAGTACCGCACGCAGGACGTGGCGAGCGAGGCGATCGCGCCCCTCGACACCGTCCTGATCCAGCCGACCGAGCGGCACTTCACGCTCGTGTGGCGGCTGCACGTGCCGGCGATCGACGACCTGCAGACCGTCCGGGTGACCGAGGCCTGAGCACCTCCCTACTTCAGCACGAACAGCGACAGCTCGAGCGGCGGCTCACGGGGTGGGAGGTAGACCGCGAGGTCTCCGCCGGCCGCGACCTCGGCCCACGCGGAGCTCGTCGTGTCGAGGCGGTAGTACACGCGGTTGTCGCGACGAGGGAGCACGGGCGGCAGCTCGTGCGCGACGGAGAGCGGCACCCCCGTGACCGCGGAGCGGGCCGCGTGGGCCACGACCGCCGAGGTGCCGACCTTGGCGAGGGCGACGAACGAGTCGTCGACGGCCAGCGCGTGTGGCGCGGTCGCGGCGAGGTAGAGCGGGCGGGACAGCAGCGCGCGATCGACGGTGACGCGATAGAGGAACGGATCGGTGCGCTGGAGGGGAACCACCTCGATCGGCGTCGGGACCTTCGTCGCGAGCAGTCTCTCGAGGTCCTTGCCGAGGACGTCGAAGGTGTCGCCCAGCGCGCGCCGGTCGAACGGGGCGACGCTCGCGAGCTCCACGCCGAGTCCACCGGCCAGCGAGCCGCGGAGCTCCAGCAGGAGGGTGTGGAGCGACTCGGGCGACACCACCCTGCCCTCGAGGACCTGCGCGAGGCGCGGTCTCACCCCGGACAGGCGCGCGACGAGCCACACGAGGGGCACGTCCGAGGGATCGAACCGCTCCGGGTCGGCGGGATCCCAGCGCTGGAGGTCGCGCAGCTCGCGCAGGCGCGCGTCGAGGCGAGAGAGGAGCTGACGCACCAGCGCGAGCAGCGCCGGAGAGGCGGCCACCGAGAGCACGGGGGGCACGACCCGCTGGTCGAAGACCCAGCGCCCACCGAGCCGCGTTATCCGGAGGAGCGGAAAGGCATCCCAGCCGGCCGGCGGCGTGCGGAGGAACAGCCGGGCCTCGGGCCGCATCGTCTCCAGCGTCACGTGGTCGGGGCCGTGCTCGTCGGCGACCGTGACGCTCTCGCGCCGGAAGGGGAAATCCCCCGGCAGCTCGGACGCCACCGCCGGCGCGCCCGGCTGCTCGCGGGGGAACGCCACGTGGACGATGGTGTCCTCGGGCTCGCTGGCGCGTGGCTCGACCCACGGGGTCTCGAGGCGCGCGAGGTCGGCGACGAGACCGGAGGGCAGGACAGCGACGAAGTCGGTGACGGCGACGACGCCTCGCGAGAGGGCCTCCTCGTCGGGGCGCATCGACACGACGCCCCAGGCATCGAGACCGAGGTGCTCGAGGCGCTGCTGCAGTGCCCGCTCGCGCCCACCGTCGGCGGACTGGAGGTGCTGGTGGCTCAGCTTGAACGTGAGGGGCCACCGCGGCCGGAGCGCGACCTCGGTCATGCGCCCCCCTCGGGCTCGACGGCGAACAGCTCCACCTTCACGTTCGCGGACTCGTGCGGCTGGAGGATCGTGAGGTTGCCCCTCCGGACGATGTTCTCCCAGTGCGCGCCGGCGCGCTCGATGCGGAAGTAGACCACGCCTGGACGGAGGGGCAGGACGGGCGGCGGCCGGTGCTCGTGGGCGACGCGGACGCCGCTCGCGGCCGACCGTACGAGCTCCTCCATCGCTTCCCAGGCGGCGATCTTCAGGACCTGCGGGATGGTCTCCCGGAGCCTCGCCTCGTCCGCGCCGCTCAGCTGGACGTAGAACTCGTACCGGAACATCGCGGGCTCGACGAGATCCGCGAAGTGCAGGCTCGGGTTGGTGCTGCGCAGGGGGATCTGCACGAAGCGGCTGGCCGCGAGGAAGCCGAGGGTCCGCACCGCCATCTGCACGAGCGGTGTGAACGTCGCGGCGAGGTCGGTGTGCTGGTAGCTCGGGAGCGCGTCGAGGCGGATCGATGGATCGAACGCCGAGAGGGTGCCGACCAGCTGGGTGAGCACCTCGTAGGCATCCAGGGGGCGCGCGCTGGGTCGCTCGAGCAGATCGGCGAGCCGGCTCGCGGACTCGCTGAGGAAGCCCGCGAGCATGAGCCGCAGCGCCGCCGGACCGTCGAGCTCCTTGGCGCGCTGGCGCTGCGCCGCGATCGCGCCGAGGGCCGCGGTCAGGGCGTGGCGCACGCGACGGAGACCGACGAAGAGCGCGGACGCCCCGCGGACGCGGAGGCTCGGCGGGATGAACTCCGGCGACAGGACGAACTCCTGCCCGGGTCCCCGCACCACGCGACCGATCGGCAGCACGTCGAACGCGGCGAGGTTGTCGGTGGAGAGCAGGATGACCGGGTAGGGTCGGACCCAGTCGACCTCGACCGGCGAGAGGCCCGTGACCTGATCCTGGACCCGCGTGCGGTCCGTGACGAGCCGCGGCGGGAGGGTGCCGCTGCGCTCGGCGCCCTGCTTGGTGATGCCGAGGAAGAGGTCGACGGCCTCCCGGACGTTCGGGTCGAGGGCCCGCGTCGGCACCGAGTTCTCGCGGACGTCCACCACCGTCCCGTCGGGGAACAGCGCCGTCGCGCGCTCGATCTTCACCTCGCCGCGCGCCAGCGCCGGCTCGTCGATCTGCAGGTCGACCAGGCCGAAGCCGTGGTCGACGAGCGCGCCCAGCCGGAAGCCGACGAGGTCCTCGTGGTAGCGATCCTGGAACTGGAAGTGCTGGGGGAGGAGGGCGAGGCCTCGGGCCCAGAGCGGCTTGCGCGGTGTGTTCATCCGTTTTCCTTCTCGGCTCGGCTTTCTCGCTTCAGTCCACGTCGACGTCGGTCTGTCCGGGGTCGGTGATCCGGATCTGTCCGGCCCAGTTGCAGGCGCACTGCGAATCGGCTGTGAGGGCTGGCTGCCCGGCCACGGTGACGTGCTTGGCGCCAGGGCTCCACGGCGCCGCGAGCACGGGCAGACAGGGCTGGGGGGTGAGGACACCGCTCGCCGCGGCGGTCGCGGCGGCCACCTGGGGATTGGAGGGGGAACGACACATCGCGAACGGCGGCACGTTCGTGTTCGGCACGTGCGCCTGGATGCTCGCCGCGGGCACGTCGGTCGCGTCGATCATGTCCGCGGGAAGCACGTTCAGCTTCGCGGGGGCCGTACCCATCGAGCACTCGAGGGTCGCTCCGAGGACGACGAGCTTCGGCATCAGCGTGGGCTCCTGGTCATCGGGGGGTCTCCATGCGACTCGTGACCGCGAGGTTCACGGCCGCGCCCATGTAACGGAGGTGCGGCTGCAGCTTGATCTCGGTCTGGTACCAGCCGGGCTGCCCCTCGATGGGCGCCACGGTGACGGCCCCGCGCCGCAGCGGATAGCGGGCTCGCAGGGCCGGCGTGAGCGTGTTCATGTCGACGACGAGCTCGCCGAGCCAGGCATTGAGCCGCTCCTGGACCTGCAGCGGGCTGTGCGCGCCCCCGAGGAGGTCGCGCTGCAGCACCTTCACGTAGTGCGCGATGCGGCAGGCGATGAACAGGTACGGGAACTGAGCGCCGAGCTTGTCGTCCAGCGAAGCCGCCTTGCCGCGCGCGCTCGCCCCGAAGGAGCGCGGCTGGTAGAGGGACACGGGACTGCCGAACAGCGCGTGACCGCTCTCGACGACCTGCTCGGTGTAGACGAGCCGCTCGGCGTCCTCCTCGCGGAAGGGACGGCGCAGGAGCATCCGCGGCAGCAGCACGCCGAGGTAGCGCGCGTCCGCCGACTCGCGGAGCGCGCGGAAGCGAGCGGTGCGGAGGTCGTCCCCCAGCGGTGCGAGGTCACGGAGGCCGGGGAGCTCGTCGAACGAGCGCAGCCCCAGGAGGGCCGGGCTCGCGGTGACGAAGAACGGTGCGTGCGCCATCGCTCCGATCGCGGCGAACGCCCGCAGGATCGACACGTCGCGCGGACCGGGACCGAAGGCGTGGTCGACGAGGACGGCGGCGTAGGGGGTGCCTCCGTACTGGCCGAACTCCTCGGTGAAGACCCAGCGGAACAGGCTGGTGCGCAGCGCCGCCGGCGCCGCGTCGAGATCGTCCGCGATCTCCTCGAGGCGCGCGTTCCAGGCGTGCACCTGCACGTTCTCCGCGAAGTCCACGCGCTCCACGACGAAGGCCAGGCCTCGCCACGCCGCCTCGAGGCGCTGGTAGGCCGGGGCGTGGAGGATGACGTCGAGCTGGGCGCCGATGCGGGCGTCGATCTCGGCGACGAGGACGTCGGCCGCGAGGTCGAGGGGAGTTCCCGTGGCGTGGACGTCGGCCAGGGCTTCGAGCGCGGCTCGCCAGGCCACCGCGGGGAGACGCGGGGCGCGGAACTCAGTCATGGTCCACCTGCCAGCGACGGGCCGTCCAGGCCGCGGTGAGCGCGGAGCGGAGGGGCTCCGCGGCGGCGCCCGGCCGCGACAGCACGTCGATCCCGAGGGAGTAGAGCTCGGCGAAGAGGTGCGGCTCGTACCGTGCGGCGTCGGTCGTCTCCAGCGCGATCGCTCGACGCACGAGGGCCAGCGCACCGCTCGCGTCGTCGGCCGAGAGCCGTCGGCGGGCCTCGGCGAGCGCCGAGAGGAGATCGCCGCGGGGTCCAGCGGCCGGCTCGGCCACGGGTGGATCGAGCGTGTCGAGCCACGCCCTCGTGGCGGCGTCGGCGCCCGGGCTCCCGTCGCTGAACGAGAGCGCCACGAGCCACGGGTGTCGCAGGACGAAGGCTCGCACCTCGAGCTCGACGGCGCGCGCCGCCTCGTCGTGCCCCGTCGCGCGGAGCGCGGTCACCGTGTGGCGATGCGGGTCGAGCCACAGGGGATCGCTCGCCACGGCCGCCTCGCAGGCCTCGACGGCACGCCGTGGGTCCTTTCGATTCTCGACGGCAGCTCGCAGCGCCGGGCGCGGCGGCGCGGCGAAGGTCCGTCCGTCGCGGACCGGGGGTGGCCCGACGATGCGCAGCCAGGCAGCGCGACGCGCGAGCAGGTATCCGAGCGGGTCGGCCGGGCGCGTCTCGCGGAGACGCCGGGCCTCGCGGGCGAGGCTCTCCTCGCTCCCGCCGTCCTCGCCGGGAGTTGGACCCGGGAGCGCTCGCGCGCCCAGCATCTCGTCCAGCCGGCTCCGCAACGCGGTCGCGCGCGGCACGTCGGGACCGAGCGCGTCCTCCGTCGCGCGCTCCAGCTCTTCGATCGCGAGCCTCCACGCCCCGGGGTCGGACGACGTGCCCTGGAGGAGCAGACCGAGCCGCTCGTAGAGGAACGACAGCGCGTCGTGCTGTGCCGACTTCTTCGCGGGCAGGAGCGTTCCGCCACCTCCCAGCGCCTGGGTGAGCACGGCGAGAGCCTCCGGCGAGGGCGCCTCGCGCACCTCGACGAGCGCCGTCCACGTCAGCACCCGCAGGTCGCGCACCCCGGGGCGATGCAGGTCGCGCAGCAGCGCGCGCGCACTCCCCACCGGCTGCGCGGGATCGGCGAGCCACGCCCCGAGCTCGTCGCGCACCGCTCGCACGGCGTCGGCGTAGTCCTCGTCGATGGGGCTCACGACGTCACCTCGCGATACACGCAGTCGGCCGCCGTCGCTCCGTCGGCGAGCGGGATCGTGACGCGCACCGGCGTGCTCCGGTCGGCGGCCACGAGCGCGTCCACCCCCAACACCGAGCCCGCGCCACCGCCCAGGGTCGTCATCGGCGTCTCTCCTCCGCGAACCAGCACGACCAGCTCGACGTCGACCGCGTCGGCGACCAGCCAGGCGACCGCCTCGCGAAACGCCGTCCACCGCGGTCGCTCCGGCAGGAGCGCGTCGAGCTCGGCGCGTCCGACCGGACCGACCTCGATGCGGACGAGCCCCGCGACGTCCGTCGAGCCCACGCCGCACACGAGCCCCTCGCCGAGCCGGCACCGTGGGTCGCCGAGGATGGGCGAGTCCCCTTCCCCCATCTCGACCTCCCGCACCGCGCGCGGCCGGACGACGACCGGCAGGCCGGGCAGCAGGTGCACGAGGAGCTCCTGGAGCAGCGCGGCCTCCACGGGCGCGACCTGCCCCTTGCGGTAGTCCGAGAGGCCGGCCGCGACGTCCGGAGCGAGCCCCGGTTGCGAACGCTCGGCCCAGGGATCGATGCCGGAGAGCGTGCGGAGACGGAGGGCCATCGCGTCGGTCGGCGACGGACGCGGTGCAGGGGCGTACTTCGTCGAGGCCTCGTACAGCAGCAGCAGCGCCCGGGTGTGCAGGACGTCGAGGACCGCCGCCAGCGGCCCGACCTCCTCGTCGTGCTCCGCGTGCAGCACGGCCTCGCTCACCGTCATCGGCAGGGGTGAGGCCGCGCCGTACAGACCGAGGAAGGAAGTGCGGACGTGGAAGACCTCGCCCGCGACCTCCGCATCCACCACGTCGCGGGGCTGGAACTGGAGGCGCGGATCGTGGGTCACGCGCAGGAACTCCCCGGCAGCGCGACCGAGCACGCGCTCGGCGGCCCGCACGAGCGCGACGAAGTCGAAGCGCGACGCCTGCGCGGCGAGAGCTCGCAGCGCGCTCACGGGGTCTCCCAGGATTCTACGAAATCCGCGCGTGGAGCGACCAGGGTCAGCCGGAAGAACTCGTTGGTCGCGACCGTCGTGGTCGACGAGGCGAAGAGGCACGCGCCGAACAGCCCGAGGTCACCCAGCCCGAGGAACGGCTCGGCGTCGACCTCGAGCCGGAGCTCGACGCCGAAGACCACGCCCGCGCCGTGTCGACGCTTCGCCGGCCCGAGCGAGGCCCGCGTGATCGCGCGCACCCGGGCGAGGAAGGCGTCGTGACGCTCCGGCGAGACGTCGCGGGGCACACCGGCGGTGAGGAGGTGCTCGACCACGCGCGCGAGGACGTCGGTGGTCCCAGTCGAGAGCGCCGCCTGGCGCAGAGTCCTGCGCGCGAGGGCCGGACCGTGGGCTGCGGGCACGTACGGCGTGGGACGAGCCACCGAGCGCAGTCCCGCTCCGCGCAGACCACCGGCCGGCACCGCGGAGGCCGCGGCGCCGTCGTGGGCGAGGAGCTCCGCGCGGACGACGTACGGCGCCTCGGCGGCGACCTGGAGCCACACGCGGACGTCGTTCCCCGCCCCGGACGGGACGGGTCGGTTGACCAGCTGGTAGCGGAGCGGATGGACGGGGTCGGTCTGGACCGCCTCCTGTCGCCGGGTGGGCGCGACCTCGACGACGCGGTCGAGCCCGCGCGCCGCAGCGCGCACCCGCGTGACGGCGTAGACGCCGCTGGCGCGCGCCGGCGAGCCCGCGACCCGCAGGGCGGCCTCGCACCGGGCAGCGTCCATCGTCAACGGCTCGGAGGAGGCCTCGAACAGGTTGGCCGCGAGGACGCGATCGAGGTGCACCTCGGGGAGCTGCACCAGCGGTGGGGGCGTGCGGAACACGAAGCGGAGGACCGCCACGTCGTCCGCGCCGAGTGCGCGCAGCACGGGGCGAGGGTCGTCCACCTGGAGGAAGGAGAAGCGGGTGGGGGCCACCGCGTAGAGGCGCAGGGGGGCGAACACCGGGCGCGGACCGTCGGGCGCGGGCAGCGCCGCGTCGACGCCCTCGAGACCCGGTCGCCGGACCCGACCGAGGACCTCGCTGCGTGCGCCGACCTGGACCTCGACGCGATCGCACCGATGACCGAGCCAGTGCAGCAGCGTGAGTCCGTCGCGCGTGTCGGTCGTCACATGGAGCGTGAGCGGCCCCGCGAGCGCGTCGACCAGCGTCTGCTGGCCGGCCGGAGCCCGGAGCGTGAGCTCGAGGCTTCCGACGCCGGAGACGAGCGTCTGGTGCGCGTGCGCGATCCGCACCGTCCCCACGTGGAGCCCGTCGAGAACCCGGAACCGGCAGCGAACGCCGTCGACCGGATCGGACTCGAGCTCGGCGCCGGCCTCGACCACGCGCGGCGCCTCGGCGCTGGCCTGGACGAGGCAGAAGGCCGGCGTCGGACGCGCGAGCTCGGGAGCGACGGCGTCGGTCACGGACTGGAACACGCCGGCCTGGAGGCGATCGATCTGATCGAGCGAGACCCCGGCCAGGTAGCCCACGCCGTCGAGCAAGCGCTCCACCCAGGGATCGTCGGGTGGATCGCGGAGGGCGGCGGCGATCCGCAGATTGCCCTCCGCGAAGCGGCGCGCCTCGCCGAGCAGCCGTCCCACGTCGAGGCGAGGGAGCGCCCGCATCAGCGCACCGTCGCGGTCACGGCCGCGTCGTAGGTGGTCTCGAAGCGAACGGGGGTCGATCGAACGCCGACCACGATCTCGCCGGTGATCTCGAAGCGGAGCGTGAGGTCGGAGTCCTCGGACGGGAGCTGCTGGACGCGAGGCCGGTGGAGCCGCGGCTCGAAGGCCCGCACCGCGTCCTCGAGCGCCTTGCGCACGTGCTCGGCGCCGCGATCGGACGACCGGAACACCCCGAGCACGTCGACCATGCCGAACCCCGGTGAGACCAGCGACGAGCCGCGCCTCGTCCGGCAGAGCGCCTCGAGGTTGCCGAGGACGTCGTCGCGCAGCGCCCGGCTCGCGTCCCGCGAGGGGCTCGCGTCCGCGGAGAGCTCGGTGAGGAGGGACCGCATGCTCAGCCTCGACTGAACTGGGCGACCGTCTTGCCGCGCACGTTCTTGACGACGATCTCCTCGAACTTGAACCCCACGTCCTCGAGCTCGCGCGTGGCCGCCTCCCCCTCTGCCGCGTTCGCGCGCAGCTTGTCGGTGTGTCGCTCGACCGAGACGACGGTGGCCTTGCGCAGCGTGATGGTCTCGTACACGGCCTCGGGGTTGCCGAGGCCGTCGGCCTCGACGAACTCGAACACGACCTCGTCGAGCACCTCGTCGTCCCACATGGCCTGGAGGATCTGCGGCGAGCACTCGCCCCAGTCCTTGGTGACGACGACCGGCTCGTGCCGCACCCTTCCGGCCGCGACGCCCTGCGTGGCCTCGGTCGGCACGAACGACTTGTAGCGGAGCGCGACGCCCTCGAACCAGTCGGTGCGCGACTCGCGCTTCGACTCGCCCTTGAAGGCGCCCTGCTTCTTCCCCTTGATCTTGCCGTAGAACTGGAACGAGCTCACGAGGACTCCTTCAGCCGAATGGAAATGGCGCCCGCTCGCCGGTGCAGGCGGGACGACGCACGGTCTGGTCGCCGTCGTGGACGTCGAGGGTGACGAAGCGAGAGAGCTCGGTGCGCTCGGCAAGCGCCGCGTGGAGCGCGTGGGCGAGCACGTGGACCGCACCCACCCCACCGAGCGACTCGCCGTCGAGGTCGATCCGGTAGTGGTCGCCCCACTGGAGGTCGCCGTCGGCGTCGAGGCGATGCACGCGCTCGTGCGCGCTCGCCTGCAGGGTCTCGGGGGAGACGAGCCGCAGCGGATCGTTGACCTCGAGGAACGCGCGCAGGTGGCCGAGGTCGGCGAGGGTGCCCGCGGCCATCCGTGCGTGTGCGCTCGAGCGCCACGCGATCTCGCGGTCGGAGGCGGGCAGCACGGCCTGGGTCACACGCGTGACGTTCACGGCGGTGACACCGCCCACGGTGCCGGTCACGTCACCGATGCCCAGACCGCTCGTGCGCGCACCATCGCTCGCCAGGAACTCCACCCGCACCGGTCGGAGCGGCACGGGCTCCTGGAAGGACCTCTCGCCGAGGAAGGCCACCGACCATTCCGCGCCCTCGCCGTGGGACGCTCGACGGCGGAGGACTCGGTGGAGGATCGTGCCCGTCCCGTCGACGAAGTCGTGCTCCCAGCTCGGCACGACGGTCTCGGCGGGGACTCCCGGATCGAGGACCACCCGCTCCACCTCGTACGGCTCGGCGTGAGGGACCTCCGCGGACCGTAGGGGCAGCGTGGGCGCTCGCACGCCGCGCAGGACGCCCGTGTCGGCGCCGAACACGTTGACCATCGGCACGCAGCAGGTCCGCACGTGCGTGGCGTCGAGCAGCTCGGCCCCGGCGACGGCGAACGGCAGGTCCACCTCGAGGGCGAGGGTCTCGTGCTCGCCGATCTCCTCCCGGAAGCGAGGGGGGAGCTGCAGCGTCACGAAGGCGTGCTTCTCCGGGAACACGGCCAGCTCGCGGAGCAGCGTGCTCGAGCGGAAGCGCTCGGATCGCCCGGGGAAGACGCGGTCGGGCGCGTCCAGACCGCGGACACGGATCGCGGCTCGGACCGTCGTCTCGACGGGGAGGCGGCCGCGTCGGCTCGCGCGCAGGCGGACCTCGGGCGCGAGCGCGAGCGCACGGGCGATGGCGAGCGACAGCTTCCGATCGGGGTGCCCGAAAAACAGGGTGAGCTCGCCGGGGACGGTGGCCTCGAGGGTCCCCGCACCGCGCAGGGCGATCTCGAACCGCTGGGCGCCGGTCGCATCGCGGACGACGCTGGTCCCGGCGACCCGGGGATGAACTGTGCAATCCCACGCGCTGGTGAACCGCAGCGTGTCCCTGCCCTTGCGCACGAGCAAGGTGGACCCGGCCGGCACGACCGCCACGCGACGGGCCGCTGCGCTCGCGCCGAGCTCCACGACCGTGGCACTCGGCAGGCCCCGGAGGACACCTGGCAGCGCACGCGCCACGAGCACATCACCGACCTCGGGCAACTCGTCAGCGAGCTTCTCGCGGACCTGCGCGAAGAGGTAGGCCGCGCCCTGCACGAGCCGCTGCATGCGCGGATCGGCGTCCCGCTGGAGGACGTGTTCCAGCCGGGGAAACCGGGCCGAAACCCGCGCGAGGCCCGACCAGAGGGCCTCGAGCTCACGGGTGTAGGCGCGCGCGAACATCGGATGGGGCATGAGGGTAGTCGACGACGCCGTCGGTCGGAACGTCGTTCTCGTGAATGTTGCGAGCGGCGTGCCGCGGCTCCCGATCGCGGTTTCGGCGGCGATGCCGGCAGGGGTGCTCGCAGGTGCACCAGCGCGTGGTGCACTCGACCGCACCAGCGGTGCACCACGTTGCTGGAATGGCCCGGGTCGCTAGACTGCGCGACCATGCGCTTGCTTCCGATCTCGTGTCTGGTCCTCCTCGTCGGCTGCGGCGGCAGCAGCTCCGATGTGTCGACCCCCGAGGACACCGGCACCGACACCGGGCGGAGACGGCGACCGAGGTCGGCGCCGACGCGGACACGGGGGCTCCCGACACGGCGGTCACCGACGCGGACGCCGGCCCGTGCGACGACACCAAGGCTCCCAAGGATGCCCCGTGCGTGCTGCGCGACGACCTCGGCGTGTTCGTCTCGTCGAGCCTCGGGGACGACGCGAACGACGGCGCGAGGACGCGTCCGCTGAAGACGCTCGCGAAGGCGCTGAGCACCGCGAAGGACAAGAAGAAGCGGGTCTACGCCTGCGCCGAGGACTTCGCGGAGGCCGTCGTCGCCGTGGATGGCGTCGCTACGTTCGGTGGCGTCGACTGCAAGGGTGGATGGGTCGGCGTCAGCGGCCAGACGACCGTGAAGGCGCCCACGTCGCCCGCGTTCAGCGCGAAGGGCCTCACGGTGGGTGCCCAGTTCACCAGCTTCTCGTTCGTCGCGCCCGACGCCACGAGCGCCGGAGGCTCGTCGATCGGCGGATTCGCGGCGAACAGCAAGCTCCGGTTCGACCTGTGCGCGTTCACCGCGGGCACCGCGGCGAACGGCGCCAACGGAGACCTCGGCGCCACCGGGACCAACGGCAACCCCGGGAACTTCGGCGAGGACGCGCGCACGCTGGCGGCCTGCCCCGATCGGCCGCTCGGGGGCACCGGGGGCGTTGCCTACTCGGCAGGCGGAGACGGCGGGAAGACGTGCGACGCCGCGGGCAGCAGTGGCAAGGGCAAGAACGCCGCGGTCAACACGGCCGGCACGTGCGGTCTCGGCACGGAGTTCGATGGGGGCAGCGGCGTCTGCGGCACGCTCGTCACCGGCAAGGGCTTCGTCGCCGGCCTCGACAAGGGTTGCCCGGCGACGGACGGCGGCAACGGCGCGGCGGGCAAGAGCCTCGGCGCGGTCACGGCGGACGGCCTCGGCGCGGCTGCTGCCGGAGGCGATGGCACTGCCGGAACGGCGGGCGGTGGTGGCGGTGGTGGCGGCTCGGGTCTGAGCGGCGGCTCCTCGGGTGGCGGCGGAGGCGGCGCGGGCGGTGGCGGAAAGGGTGGTGGCCCAGGCCGCGGGGGAACCTCCGGAGGCTCCAGCATCGCGTTCGTGTCCTTCAACTCGGACGTGGTGCTCGACAAGACCGACCTGAAGGCCGCCGATGGCGGCAAGGCGGGCAGTGGTGGGAGCGGCGCGGCGGGCGGACTGGGCGGCAAGGGCGCCGAAGGAGGTCGCCCGAAGACGAGCCCGAACGAGCGCGGATGCGCGGGCGGCGACGGCGCGAAGGGTGGCCACGGTGGTGGCGGCGCAGGCGGCGGCGGTGGGAGCTCGATCGGGCTGCTCTACGTCGGCACGAAGCCGACGCGCACCGCCGGTGCAGTGACCCTCGGCACCGCGAGCAAGGGTGGCGTGGGAGGCGTGGGGGTGACGGCGGCACCGGCGGGCGAGGATGGTGTCGCGGTGGCGGAGAAGGGGATCTGAGCGAGCCTGCCGTGACACACCGCCCGCTACGCCTTCTCATCGGTGGACTCATTGGCATCCTGAATGCTCCGGCGTGCGAACGTCGCGATCGCGTCGACAAGGTGGCAGAACCTCCGTTGCCCACGGCAGAGCCGAAGAAAGACAAGAAGAAACCTGCTGAGTGCCCTTCCTCGATGGCGCAGCATCCTGGTGGCTCCTTCCAGATCTGCGCGACGAACTGCGAGAAGAAGGACGACGACACGCCCCGCCTGAAGGTCGACGTCAAACCGTTCTGTCTCGACAAGCTGGAAGTGACGGTGGAGGACTACGAGCCTTGCGTCAAAGCCGGCGCTTGCAGCGAACCATGGGAGTTTCGGGCAAATCCGGCGCCTTCCGCACCGTACGAGCATCGTCTCATGAACTGGAAGCACCCGGATCCGAGTCGCCGCAGGCACCCCGTGAACGGCGTCAAGTGGGAACAGGCAACCGACTTCTGCAAGTGGAAAGGAAGTCGATTGCCCACCGAGGCCGAGTTCGAGTGGGCACTACGAGGTGGTGACAAGGCCAGCGACTATCCGTGGGGCGATGAGCCGCTCGATGGAACTCGCGCGAACGTGGCAGACCAGAGCTACCACGACCACTGTGGCGAGATGGTCAACTGCCTCCACTTCTGGAAGCCCACCTTCTCTGATGGGCACACTTTCACCGCTCCAGTTGGATCCTTTCCCAAGGGGGCCAATCCCTGGGGCGTGCTCGACCTGGTGGGCAATGTCGAGGAGTGGACGTCGAGCGTGCTCGTCTACGAGAGTGGAACCGCGGGCTGGTTGAGAGGGGGATCGTTCGGCGCCGAGCCTCCCTATTCGAGAACGCGGTCCTTCGGGAAGTACGGGCAGCCGACCGGTCCAGCAGCAGCCACCACGGTCGACGCTCGACAAGGCTTCCGATGCGCCCGGGATGACTGACTACCAGTCCGCCCTTGAAGCGGTCCGACAGACCCGACAGCCCTTCGAACATGGCGAGTCCGACCCCACGTTCCTCGTCGTCCGCCTTGCGAAGAACGGCGTACCTACCAGGAGTCATGTAGACGCTGCGAAATGGATTCGTGCTGCCGAACACCATCGTGCGGCGTACGCGAAGTGTTCCTCGGTGATCTCCTCGACGACGTACTGTTCGTCCACCTCCCCAGGCGGCCGCCTTCCGCAGCTTCGCCCGTGCGCCCGCTGTGCGATGGGTGTCACTGGACATGCCATCCTCGACGAGCGAGTCGACGTTTGGCTTGTAGTCCATGGCCTTGGCTTCATCCTTCGGGTAGTCAGGATCCCACCGCCACGGGTCCTCCAATAGCAGCCTGCGCATCACTCTCTTCACTGCGTCGTCATAGTGCTCGATCGGAAAGAAGTGCGACGTCAGCCCCTTCTCCTTGCCCAGCACGGCACGCAGCACCGCCTCGACCTTGTAGAGGTCGCCTTCCGGCATGTATGCCGGCTGCGTGATGCTCGGATCGAGTTCCTGAGCGAAGTCGAAGCAGAACTCCCACCAGAGCTTGCATGCAATGCTCCAGAGTAGAGCCTTGTAGGCATTTCGCGGGGCCGACTTGCCCTTTGGAACGTTACCCTGCTTGTCCGGCTTCGGGGTCGCGTGTCCCGCGAGGTAGATGAGGTTCATCCTGCGCACGGAGTAGAGCCACGCCGAACGAGCAAACTCGATTTGAGCGCGGTCCGAGGTGTCCACCTCAAATGTCTTGGTCTTCTTGAAGTCATCCTCGTTCTCGGAGTCCGTGGCCCCCTCTGGCTTCGGCGGCGGAGGAGCCTTCGGCTTCTTCGGGTCCGGCGGCGGCGCTGGCGGCGGATCCAGGTCAACGAATGGATTGCCCTTTTGCTCGACCAGGTTCGTGTGGAACGCGTCATCGCCCTCGCGCTTGTGGCGGGAACGGACATGGCCACGAGCGATCGCCCAGAGCATGGCCGGCGTAGGGTCGTTGCCCGACCACCAGAGCAGGATGTGGTGGAGGAAGGTGACCGTCGCCGATCGCGGCAGCAGCGTGTGAAGTGGGAACCGGCGAACACTCAGATCGAAGAGCACGGACATCCCGGCCTCGCACAGGGCATGCGCAACGCCGTAGCTCGCGGTGTAGCCCATCGGATCGTCCGGTAGCTTCTCCAAGTACCCCAGCGCGGCCCATGCCCGGAGTAGTTGAGGTTGATGACGCAAGTACTCGAACGCGAGCCAGTTCTCCCAGATCTTCTTTGCCTCCGAGCGTTCGGCCGTCGCGACCTCGGCGGCTACCTTCGCCCCCATCTCGGACAGCAGCGCCATCACCCTGGCGGGCGGAGTGTTTTGCTTGAAGCTGGCGGTCGCCCCAGGCGGAGGTAGGTAGCGATTCATCACCCGGTACGGGGTGACGGAACCATTCGACCGCTCGACATGCAGAACGCGGATGTCGTTCTCGCCTGCGCCCGGAGGGTCGATCGGGCGGAGAGCGATGCCACACTTGAGCAGGTACTCGCGTGCCACGCTCAGAGTGTTGGTGCGGCCCGCCGTGAATCGCGTCGGCCTGGGCTTGGCGATCTCCTCCAGGAGCTGCCGGCCCAGTCCGCCAGTCGCGTTGCAGCCCGCGCCGAAGGTGAAGGTGTTGTCCCACGTCCCCACGGCGTTGGGAGCCCCCTCGCGATCAAAGTACCGCACGTAGGTTTCCACCAGGTAGCGACGGAGGCGACGTCGGTCATCGTTGTCGGCCTTTGCCTCCTTCGGATCCTCCGGCGTCTTGATGTATGGCAGGTCCGTGAGAAACCGCTCGACGAGGCCCTTGAGGTCTGGCTTTGGTGTTCCGGCGAAGTCCTTGTCACCACCGTAGGACCATAGAGCGTAGACCCCGGTGTCCTCGACCTCAGCGAGCCGCTTTCGCGCGGCATCGTACTTGACCCTGAGGACTTGCTCTTGCTTTCGAAGGCTCTGCTGGTCGTTCTCGAGCTGCTGGACCTTGTTGCCCTTCAACGACTCTTCGAATGGATTCGTCGGCTTCTTCTTGCCCTGCTCCACCAGGTCTACCTTGATCTGTGCCAGCTTCTTCTCGATCTCCTTGAGCTCCTTGTCAATCTGAGCGACCTCCATCGCGGCATTTCGCGGCGCGGCCTCCGTGGAGTTGAGCTGGAGAAATGGAATCTCTTTCGATCGCCAGAGCTCGATCTTCTTGGTCCAAGCGTCTGCATACTTGTGATCCAGCGCACACCACGCAACTTGGAACTGGAGACCGCGGGTCCGCAACTCGTCATCGATGAGTTCGAAGTCCGCCGTTCGTCCGATCTGCGTCGCCACCGAACGGACTGCGAAGTGTGTCGGCTGCACGCCGGACGACCCCAGCTTCTTCCGGAGTTCGTCGAGCAGTTCCTCGCCGAGCTTGATCTTCTTGAACGCAGCCGTGTTCCGCACGATGGCCCAGTCCAGCTTCAGCGGCGCCGTAACCCAGTCTTGCCACCAGATACCTGCTACCGAGGTCGTCACAACCGTCGTGGCCGTCTTCGCGGCCACCACTTTGCTGGTCGTCCCTGGCGCAACACCCTTGTCTCCGAGCTTCAGCGGGTCGCTCATGGTTGCCTCGTTCAGTAGCCGGTCAGCTTGCGCAGCAGCGCCTTGGTCTTGTCATCCAGCTCGCCCGAAAGGCTCGAGTCCCTCCGCCAGGTGAGCGGCCTGGAACAGCAGGACGGCCTCAGTGGCTGCGGGACCCCAGTTCTCGGCGAATCCCGTGAAATAGCCAAGGTGCTGGAGTCGGTGGAGAACACCGCTGGGATCGTCTCCGAGCGGCTTCGCGTCCAGCACGAGATCAACCACGAGCGACTCCCCTTCGTCGTTGGTCCAGAGGCGGAGCTGGGCGGTCTTGGCCTTTTTCGGAGTCTTGAACTTGGCAACACCTGCGCCGTCCGTGGTTCCTTCGATCTTGTAGTCGTCGGACGTCACGACGAACTTTCTCTGCTTCCACGGGCCCTCGACTGGATCGACCAGCTTGACGCGAACGACATCGAGCTCTTCGTCGGTCTTCTTGTCCTTGTCCGCCTTCGAACCGCTGCCGCTGCCGAGCTCTACCTTGCTACCCTCCAGGACAGCCTTCGAATCGAGCGAGAGCGTTGCACCAGATCCCGCGGCCTGGAACTTCTTCCCTTCAATCGCGGCTTGACCATCGAGCTTCATCGAGGCACCTGCGCCCGTGAATGCCAGACTCGTCTTTGCAGATCCTGCAATCGATCCGCCGACGAAGTGAAGGCCGTCGGCATCGATACGGATCTGGCTCTCTCCGACCTCGATGACGATCTCCTCCTCCGCCCTCAGCCGCAGCCGTCTGGCTGCGATGCTGTGCTGACCAAAGGTGAATGAACTCAGCGCCGAAGGCGCCTGTTCGGTGCCTACGACGAGCGTCCGGTGTCCGGTCACTGTCTCCGAAGCGTCGCTTTCGACGTGAACGGTTAGGTTTCCGCCGACCGAAGAGTCCACACCCCCTAGCACACGGACTTCGGCACTGCCCTGCAAGATCGCTGACTTCCCTGAGTGACGATGACACGGCCACCCTGGACCACGTCCTGCGCCTTGCCACCGACACGCACGGCGAGGTCCTCGCCGACAGAGAGCGTATGATTCTGCCCCGCGGTGAGCGACTGGTTCCGAACCGCCGAGGTCGAGTGGTCCCGACCTGCTGCCGAGACCAAGTCGCGCCCTGTGTTGGTAGCCTGATCGCGGACGGCAACGACCGCCTGGTCGAGCTCCGCTCGGACCAGCACGAGTTCCTGCCCCTTCTCGTCGTCGATGGATATCTCGCTCCAGCCCTCCCCCTTGGGTGTGCTGCGCGACCGGATGCCGGTCTTGGTGTTGGCACCCGGCATCGACCACGGCACCGGGTTCTCCTCCGTGTGCAGCGCCCCCACCACCACCGGCCTCTCGCCGTGTCCCCCCAGGAACCCGACCAGCACCTCCGTCCCGACCCGCGGGATGAACTGCGCCCCGTACCCCGGCCCGGCCCACGGCTGCGCGACCGGGAGCCAGCAGGTGGAGTCCTCGTCCGTCATCGTCGTGGGGCTCGGCGCGTGCCCCTGGTCGTCCACCAGCCAGCGGAACCGCACGCACACGCGCCCGAGCGCGTCGCAGTAGATGTCCTGCCCCGGCGGCGAGACCACCTGCGCCACCTCGAGCCCGAGCCGCGGCGCTCGACGCGGCTTCTCGGGACGGGGGCGCACCGTGACCGGGACCACCTCGAAGCGGTTCCGGTAGAGGAACTCCGGCAGCACGTCCCCGAGCTCGTTCGGATCGAGCCCCTCGGCGTCCAGCGACGTCACCGTGTACTCGCGATCCACGGCCTCGACCGGGTGACCTTCCAGCCGGAAGCGGTATCCCGCGGCGAGCCTCCGGCTGTCGCTCGTCCCTTCGCCCGTCATGGCATCGCGCCGCAGTTGCTCGAGGGAGCGCTTCGCGTAGCGGATGTCGTGGCCGGCGCGCTCGAACGGGTGACGCTGGAGCGGCGGATCCTCGCTGTACTCGTCGACGCGGACCATCTCCGGCGTGGGCACGAGATCCACGTCGAGGTTCGCCTTCACGTGGAGCGCGTCGAGGACGTTGCCACCCCCGAGGACCGAGCCGACGTCGAGGCTCGCCGACACGCTCAGATCGACGACGTCCTTCTCCGCGAGGCCGACCTTGTTGCGGTGGGCGCTGACCAGCCGCTCGTGGATGCGCACCGTCTTCGGCCGCACCCGCTTGCCCAGCGAGAAGCTGCCGACGCGCTCCTCGTGGGCCGCGAGCCGCTGCTCCGCATCGAAGGGGATGGCGGCAGCAGGCGGGCCACCGAGGTCGACGAGTCCGCCGGTGGCGTCCGCGACCACCGAGCCGAGCGCCTGCATGCCCTTGCCGACCAGGCCCGCGACCAGGTCACCGCCACCGGCCGTGACCACCGGGCTGCGCAGCGGATCGTCGAGCAGGACGAGCTTCGAGCTGATCCCCAGCGGCTCCTCGACGCCCTCGATCGACGCACTCAACGACACCGCTCCACTCACCGCGGCGAGCCCACCCGCCAGCGCGCCGACCCCCGCGATCTCTCCGCCGAAGCTGGGCAGCAGGGCGTCGAGCGTGCCGCTCGCGTGCTCGAAGCAGTACCAGATGCCCGCCGTCGCGAGGATGCGCTGGAGGAACGCGTGGTCGGTCTCGTCCCGCTGGTAGCAGAACGGATAGGGTGCGTGGTCGTCGGGGTCGACGCGGAACTCGTGGTGGATGCCCGCCTGATCCAGGAGCCGGCGCGCGATCTGGACCACCGTCTTGTCCTGGAAGACGCGGTTGCGGCGCCGGTGCTTGAGCAACCAGAGCCGCGGCACGATGCGCACGCGGTACCGCCGCTGGTCGCTGCTGCGATCGTGCACGGCGGGACCGAGGATCGTGATCGACGCGGCGAGCCCCTGGACCAGCCGCGGCGTCCCGCCGGGGACCGCGAGGGCGAGCGAGGCGGGGTGGGCGAGGCTCGACATCACCACCGTCTCCGGGGCCGAGGTCGCGAAGACGACGTCGTAGCGGAACGGCTCGCTCAGCCGCTCCCGCCCCTTGAACGACACCACGGAGAGGTCGGTCGGCCCGAGCACCCCGAGGCGCAGCGCGAACATGCGCTGCGCGCCCTTCGAGCCGAGACCGAGGCCCAGATCGAGGTCGAGGTTCAACGAGAGGGAGAGGCTCATGCAGGGCTCTTTCGGACTCAGGGCTTCGGCGGCGGCGGTTCGACCCAGGGCACGTGGAACCCGCCCGTGGCGTCGACCGTCCCGTCGTCGTTGAACTCCGCGACGTCGTCGAGGATCCCCCACGTGCGCGCCAGCGGGAACTCGAGGGTGTGCGTGTCGAGGACCACGGGTGGTCCACCCGCGACCGGCACCCGAAAGAACTCCTCGTCGTTCGCGCACGCCAGGTAGCGCTTGCTCGGGGACAGCGCCGGTCCACCGCAGTTGGCGGCATGTGTCGAGACGCCGGTCGCGAGGTCGATGCGCGTGAGGCGGTTGTGGAAGCCCATCGGGCCGTCGACGAACGCCACGTCCAGGTGCGGGGTCAGGAGCGCGCGCCCCGAGTACAGCATGTCGCGGTTCGGGTACCGGCCAGTGACGAGGCGTTGATAGCCCGAGCAGAGGTCGGCGCCGCAGCTCGTGGTCACGCTGATCATGAACGCCGCGTCCTCGGCGATCGGGACGACCCAGCACTTGCCACCACCGATGCCGGGCACCACCTTCTCGCACTCCGCCGCGGTGCAGGCGTACCCGTCCGTCTTTCCCTGATTGCTGCTCGGGCAGGCCTTCGCGATCTCGATCGCCCTGGCCACGGCCGGGACCGCGAGCGGATACGTGCGGCCAGCCGGGATCGGCGGCGGGGGGAGCACCGGAAGAGGCGCCGAGGCCGAAGGCGCAGCCGCGACGCTGGCGCTGCTGCTCGCGCTGGCGGAGGGCTTCGCCGCCACGGCGCTGGCGGCGGGCGTGCTCGAGGCGGCGGGGTCGGGCCTCGCGGGCGCGGGTGCCTTCGACTTGCAGCCCAGGGCGAGCCCGATGGCGAGCACGACGAGCGGTCTCATGCGACGGCCTCCTCCGGCGTCTCGTCCTCGTCGAGTCGCTCGCGCAGCTGCATCAGCTCGGCGCCGAAGCTGTCGCCGTGGGCGCGGAGGTAGTCGTCGACCGACACGCCCGCGTGCCCGAGCAGGAGCCCCAGACCCTCCTCGAACCCTCGGACGAGTCGCTGCTCGCGGAGGTGCGCGTCGGCGAGATCGGAGTCGACGTCGTAGAGGCGGGCAGCGCACTGCCTGGCGTCGAGGAGGCCCTGCAGCACGTGCAGGGGCGACGGGGACCGGGCCGGGCGCGGCGAGAGCGCGTAGTGGGTGCCGAGCGCGTCGAGCGCGTCCCGCAGCCGACCGCCGAACGCGAGGACGTCCTCGGCCGTCTTCAGCCGCGCCGACGAGGGCACGTAGAGATCGGAGAGCCGGCGCAGCACGAGGAGCGCTGCACGGAAGGGATCGAGGTCGGTGTTGGGCACGAGCGAAGGGCGGACGTGCTGGATGCTCGGCCCGGTGCGCACGCCGAACCGAAGGCGACCGATCCGGAAGGCGTCGGGGCCCGACACGAGCCGACGAGGCTCGTCGACCCGGAGCCGTTCGTCTCCGACGAAGGTGCCGTTGCGGCTGCCGACGTCCACGAGCTCGAGCCCCACTCCGTCCGCTGCGACCTGCAGCCGGGCGTGGAACCGGGACGCATCGCTCGCATCGACGAGGCAGTCGTTCAGGTCGTGACGGCCGATCCGGACGGGAAACCGCTGGAAGGTCTCCTCGTGCCGGGAGCGCGAGCGCGGATCGTGGATGGCGATCTGGACGGCGAGCGACATGCAAGCCCTCACAGCACGCGATGTGCCACGGCCATGGTCCGCTGGATGGGCGTATTTGCCGCGATCAGCGCGGGCGGGTGCACCACGGAGCGGTGTGCGGGGTGCAACAGGGGTGGTGCACACGGGAGAGCTGGCTCACTTGACGAGGAAGACGTCGACGGCCGTTCCGGTGGTTCCGCTGGCACCGATCGGAGCCCCCTTGCCTCCCGGCCCGCCAGCACCGGGCGTGCCGAGCTTCACGGTCGTGGCCGTGCGCGTGGGCTCCGTGCCGACGACGAGCACTCCGATCGAGGGTCCTCCGCCGCCACCGCCACCGGAGCCACCTGCACCACCGGAGCCCCCCTGCCCGCCTGCGCATCCAGGTTGGTCCGCGTCGAGCGGGTCGGCCACGAGCCCCGTGGCCTTGCCACCGAGTCGACCCGGCCCTGCGAGTCCACCCCCACCACCGTCGCCCCCCGTTCCTCCCTTGCCACCCGACGCGGTCTCGAGCGAGCAGCTGGCGAGGGAGACCTTCGATCGGATGGACAGCAGCGCGATGCTGGCACCGCCCCCCGACCCAGCCGCTGCCGCCTTCCCGCCGAGCCCTCCCCCACCACCGCCACCACCGGCCCCCCCGCTGTACTTGGTGCCGGTGATCGACTGGTCGTAGTACCCAGCGCCACCACCGCCACCGCCCCCACCGGCAGTGCCATCGGTGCCAGCGGTGCCTGCGTTGTTCGCCACATACACGTCGCTGACGACGGCTCCGAATGCCGCTCCGCCACTCCCGTGGGTTCCAGGCACCCCGTTCGTGCCGACGTTGCCGCTGGTGCAGGCCGCGTTGAACCGACCCGCGCCTCCACCCTTGCCCGAGGTGCCGCTGACGCTCGTCGCGTCGGAACCGGGCTTCGGCTCCGCACCGCAGCTGGGCGCGCCGCCATCACCACCGCGCTGGGCTCCCGCACCACCGCCGGTGCCACCCGCCGGTTTCGCAGAGCACGCGCTCGAGTCTCCTCCCGCTGTCGCGGCGAGTCCCCCCACGCCCGTGGCGCCCGACGTGCCGCTGGTCCCGTCGTTGCCGTCGCCGGCGACGAGCGTGACCCGGGTGAGCTCCACCCCGGCGGCATCGACGGCCAGCATGGCCACCGCGGTGGTCCCTGCTCCGCTCGGGGCGTTGCCCTTCACGTCGAGGTCCTGGACCCGGGTCGGCTTGGTCGTGTTCTTCGCGACGAGCGCAGGGCCCGTCGCCACGACCCGCGTACGACCCGAGAGGGCGATGCTCCCACCCTTGCAGTCGACACCGCCGTAGAGGTGCACCCCATCGAGGAGCGTGACGACCTCGGCGAACTCCTCCGCGCACGCGAAGACGTTCTTGCCCGCCGACTGCGCGAAGCCGAGGGCCTTCCCGATCGTCTTGTAAGGGCGAAAGCGCGAACCGTCGGCGGGAGCGGCATCGCTGCCCGTCGAGGACGACACGAACACGCCGAGGTCCTCCCGGAGGACGCACGGATCCTCGCTCGGGCTCCTGGTGGTGTCGCACGGGCGACCGGTGTCGAGGGGCGCGCTGTCGACGGCAGCGTCGGCCTCCACGGCGCCATCGTCGGGGCCGGACTCGGCCACGGGTGTACCCGTGTCGGGATCGAGAGGCAGCTCACCAGCAGGCGGCGAGCACCCCACGAGGAGCGTCGAGAGCACGAACCAGCCCGTGCATCGCATCACTTGACCTCGTAGGTCTCGCCCGCCTTGCCCGCCGCTGCCGCCGCCGCTCCTGCACCCGCAAGGCCAGGGTCGCCACCCGTGCCCACCTTCACGTCGCCGGCGACCCGCTTCGGCGCGGTGCCCTTGAACACGATGACGATCGAGGGACCGCCACCACCGCCGCCGCTCGCGCCCCCCCTGCCGCCGTCCGCGCCCGAGCCTCCGGCGCAGCCACCCAGATCGTTGATGCCCTCGGCAGAACGGCCAGAGGGGGCGCCGCCTTCACCACCGTTCGCGCCGGGGGCTCCCGAGGTCTGGTTGAAGCCGCTTCCTCCCTTGCCACCCTTCGCCGAGGACAGGGAGCACTTGTCGAGCGTCACGTCCGAATCGAACGACAGCAGGGCGAAGCTGCCACCACCGCCCTTGCCCGCGACGGAACCGGTCGCACCACCACCACCGCTGCCCCCTCCGCCGCCGGCGCCCCCGAGTAGAGGGAACCAGGGTCGGCCACGACGAGCGTGCTGTAGTAGCCAGCGCCACCACCTCCGCCTGCAGTGCCCGCCGTGCCGTTGCCGCCGCCGGTGCCATCCGCGGGCGTGTAGCTGGTGGCGAACGTGCCGATCTCCGCTCCGCCCTTGCCCGCGGTTCCATCGACACCGGGCTTTCCCGCGTTGCCCGTGTTGCACGGGATCACGCTGCTCGACGCGGGGGTGCCACCGATACCGAAAGAGCCCGTCGCATTGGTGGCGTTCGTTCCGCCAGCTGGCTCGCGATCATCGCCCTTGAATGGCCCGCAGCCGGCCTCGCCACCATCGCCCCCCTTGTTGGGCGCCGTGCCGCCCCCCTTGCCCGTGACCGGGTGGGGGAGGCACGGGATCGACTTGCCGCCATTCGTGCCCTTCACGCCCGGCGTGCCGAGGGTCCCGAACGAGCCATCGGCACCCTTGGCGCCGTCGCCGGCCTGCAGGGTGACGTTGGTGAGCACGACACCCTTGGCGTTCCGGGCAACCATCGCGATCGAGTTCACGTCCGTCGCCGTTCCGCCGGGGGCGACGGCAGAGACGTTGGCGACGCGGACTCCCTTGGTGGTGCCGTCGACCGTGAGCACGGGCGAGCTCGCCGGCTTGAGCGTCGTCTGACCGGCGAGGCCCACCGCGCCCCCCACGCAGTCGACACCCCCGAACAGGTCGACCCCGTCCACGAGGGTGACGTTCTCGGCGAACTCCTCCGCGCAGGCGTACACGCGCAGCGACTTGCTCTTACCGAGCTCCAGCGCCTTCTTGATCGTCTTGACCGGCTTGGTCTTCGTCCCCGGGTTCGCGTCGTCGCCGCTCTTGCTCGAGACGAACACACCGAGGTCGTCGCGGAGCACGCACGTGTCCTCGAGCGGCGTCTTCGTGGTGTCGCAGGGCTTCGTGTCTCCGGTGTCGACGCTGCTGTCGGTGGCGTCTGCCCCATCGACGGGCAGCGCATCGCCGCCGTCCGCCGAGGTGTCGTCGGTCGCGCCGTCGGTCCCGGTGTCCTCCTCCGAGGGTGCTGGTTCCACTGCAGGCGGCCGACATCACGAGGAGCGCCAGCGTGGGGAGAGAGAGTCGCTTCATGAGAACCTCGGGCAAGGATCGGTGATCGGAGGAACGACGAGAGGAATCATGGCGCACAGGCGACGCTCGCGCCCTTCAGGGAGAACGTGTCCTTGCACGCCCCGAGTCCGAGCGCGGCGCAAGCGATCAGGCGCTTCTTGCCGCCCAGGCAGTACTGGACCGACCCACCGGAGCAGGACGGAGCGTCCGTCTCGGCGCAGTCGGCGGCCAGGGGCGCGCAGCGCTTCGTCGCGTCGCACTGCGCGCCGAGGACGGCGCAGTCGACCGCCGCCGATCGACCGAACCGGCAGTACTTCGCGACCGAGCCCTCGCAGGTGACGCTGTCGCCCGAGCAGGTGGCGGCCTCGTCGCCCGTGCAACCGCTCGTGCCGGCGTCGCCCGCGGCGCTGCAGATGCCACCGAGCTTCGCGCAGTCCGACCCCTTGTCGAGCGAGCCATCGCACGCCACGAGCCGAGTGCCGGAGCACGCCGGCGAGGTGGTCGGGCAGTCGCTGCTCGCGACGCAGGCCGCGTTGGTGGGGCTCAGGGTCGCGCACGTGCGACCGTCGATGGCACAGGGCTCGACACCCACGTTGGTCGCGGAGCTGCACGTGACGACGCTGCCGCCCACGCAGATCTTCGCCGTCCCCGAGCCGACCGCCGCGCAGGCCGTCGGTGCCGTGGCCGCCGAGACGCAGTCGGAGATCGCCGCGCAGGTCTTCGCGTCCTTCAGGCACCCGAAGCCCGACCACCCGAGGGGGTGTCCGCTCCGGTCGGCCGCGCTGGCGAGGAACGCCTGGATGCAGCTGCGGAGGTCGAGCGCACCGACGCCCTGGCTGCAGGCGCTCCAGCGCGCACAGGTGGCCTCGGCGAGCGCAATCGGATCCGTGGGCGATGTATCGGTGGGCGTGTCGGTCGGGGTCTCGGTGACCACGTCCGCGACGCTGTCGGTGGCCACCTCGCCGCCCGTGTCGGTCTCGAGCGGGAGCGGGTCCTCGATGGCGAGGATCTGGCGGCAGCCCAGCGAGGCGAACGCGACGAGGCAGAGCGCGTGGGAGGCCCTCACTGGAAGGTCCCCGCCAGCATGATGCCCCCGGGGACGAGGCCGACCTGCGCCGTCGTCGACCGCGACTTCAGGATGGCCCACGTGGCCCCCGCGGCGAGCACGACGCCCCCACCGACGAAGAACACCGTCGAGAGGTTGGCGCGCTGGATCGCGTCGTTCCGCAGATCGACGCCGCGCGGCGTGCAGCGGTTGTCGGAGCGGCACTCGGTGCTCGAATCGTGGAAGGTGCTCTGGGCCGCGAGCCCGAAGTAGCCGCCGACGCCGACGATCGCCACGCCGAGCCCCATCACCACCAGCGGCGCGACGTGGCTCGGCCCCTCCTTCGTGGGTGGCAGAGGCGGCGAGGGTGGCGGCGTCGTGCTGGGCGTGGTGGAGGCGACCGTCGGCGCGGTGCTCGAGGTGGTGGGCGCCGGCTTGGCAGTCTCGAGGTCGAGCCTCGGCACCGTGACGGTCTTCTTCTCCGCGGTCTCGCCGACCTGCACCGTGAGCTCGAACGTCTTGCGACCCGGCGCCTTCGCGACCAGCTGGTGCGGGCCGGGATCGACCGGGAGCGGGCTGCCCCAGACCCCCTCGTCGAGCACCTTGTCGTCCCACTGCACGACGAGCCCCGGGATCTTCCCGTCGGCGGCGACGACGACGGAGACCCGCGTCATCCTGGCCTCGGTCTCCGCGATGCCCTTCTTGCTCGCCTCGATGCGGTCGTTGCGCTTGGCCTTCTCGGCGCGCGCGAGCGACTCCTTGAAGAGGCCCCACGCCGTCGCGTGCTTGTTGAGGCCCTGGTAGCAGAGGGCGAGCCTCAGCACAACGCCGTCGGCGCTCGGATCGGCCTTGCGACTGGCCTCGAGCTTGGGGCAGGCCTCGGCGTACTTGCCCGCCTCCATGAGCTTCTTGCCCTCGTCGAACAGGCTGACCGCCATGGCCTTGTCCTCGGCCTGCGCGCTCGGGAGCGCCGGCACCACGAGGGCCGCGAGGATCAGCACGACAGCACCGTGACGGAGCGAGGAAGGAAGATGTTTCGCTGGCATGTCAGAAGGGATCATCCGCGGCACCCTTGGCGGGGGTCGCAGCCGGCTTGGCCGCCGGCGCAGTGGGTTTGGCAGCAGGTGCAGTGGGCTTGGGGGGCGCCGCGACGACGGGCGCGGGCGGCTTGGCGGGCGCGGACACCTCGCTCGAGGGCGCGCTGATGGAGGGTGGCGTGCTCACCGTCGGCTTCGGAGTGGGCTTCGCCTCCTCCTCCTCGACGGGCTTCTTCGAGGCCTCCTTCTTGGACCCCTCGCTGGACGCGGGCGTGCGTTCGCCGCGATTGCCGCCGACGATCACGACCACCGCGATGATCGCGGCGGCCACCACGCCGAGGACGGCGGCGATCAGCGGACCGCGCGACGATCGGGGCGAAGGGGGCTGGACGAACGTCTGCACGGCCGAGGGCGTGGGCTCGAGCGCGACGGGCCGTGGCGCGACGTACGGCGCCACCGGCACGTAACCATCCCTGGTGGCCACCTGCGTCGACAGCTGCTGGGGAGGCAGGTTCTGCAGGTCGAGCGCCGAGTACGCCATGCTCGGCTCGGCCGCGATGGCGACGAGCCGGGCCGCGCCGACGACGAGCTCGGTGGCCGCGAACTTCTTCTCGGGGGGCGCAGTGGAGATCGTCGAGGGGTCCAGCGGGAGCGCGGGCGCGACGGGCGCGGTGTGCGGCTCGAGGGGCTGCGGCGTCGCGGTGGGCTCGTCGTAGAAAGCGCGGCTGGCCGGGGCTGCCGTCATCGCGCCGGCGGCGATCGCGCGGAGCTCGCGCGCGAGGATCACGCCGTTGCCCGGGCGGTCCTTCGGTTCCTTGGCGAGCAGCCGGGCGACGAGTGCCTCGAGCGCGGGCGGGAACGGGTGCTCTCCGAGCTCGGCGAGGCTCGGGGGCGCCGCGTTGACGTGGCCCATCATCATCGCCTGCGCGGTGCCGTCGAACGGCGATCGCCCCGTGAGCAGCAGGACGAGGACGACGCCCAGCGAGTAGAAATCCGACGCCGGGCTGAGCGCCAGACCGAGCACCTGCTCGGGCGCCATGTACCGCGGGGTGCCGAGCAGCTGCCCGACCATCGTCTTGATCTTGGGCCCCTGGCTGTAGTCCTCGACGCGCTGGTGGGCGATGCCGAAGTCGATGACCTTCACCTGCCCCTTGCGGCTCAGGAGGATGTTGGGGAGCTTGATGTCGCGGTGGATGACGCCCTGCTCGTGCGCGGCCGCGAGTGCGTCGGCAGCCGCCGCGCAGATCTCGCACGCGTCGGCGACGGGCAGTGGCCCCTGCGTGGCGAGGTGGTCGCCGAGCGGCACGCCGTCGACGAAGTCCATGATGAAGTACGGCGCGCCCGTGGGCAGCGTGTTGACCTCCTGCACGCGCGGGATGCCCGGGTGCTCGAGGTTCGCCATCACCTGGGCCTCGCGATAGAAGCGCGCGACGACGGTCGGGTTGTTGTTCGTGAGCAGCTTGAGGACGCACCGCCGGCGCAGGCCGCGGTTGAACACCTGGTACGCGGCGCCGAAGCCGCCCTGCCCGAGAAGCTTCTCCAGCGTGAACTGGGTGTTGCTCAGATCGGGGGCGTCGGCCGGCAGGGGATCGCGCGTCGTCGGCTCATCGCTCATCGTTGGGGGTCCAAGTGTAGTGGGTACCGCCTCGGCTGCAGCATGTCTCGTACCAGACCCGTCACGTTCGTGCGTCGACTGGAATGCCGGTGCAGGTGAGGTGCAGAGGGCAAGACTGCACCTCGTGGAGTGCACCAGGGGTGCAGTCGCCTGGTGCACCCTCGGTGCAGCAAGCGCAACGCAAGCGCAGAACACCGGGAGATCCGGGCGAAGTCGCGGGTGGCACGACCGCTGCGAAAGCGCGCGGCGATGCTGTTCCATTTGCCTTGGTCGCTCCCGGAGCGTCCCTGTCCGGTCCTCCGCTCCGGGTTGCAGGCGTGCCTGGAGAAACATACCGTCCGGACCGTGACCGGCCGCGCCTCGCACGACGACACGACGGCCGAAGTCGACCGCATCGAGCCGTCGGCCCACCCACCCCAGCCGGGCGTGGCGGTTGTGTTCTCGGTGGACCGGCCCGCGCTGCGGGTGCTCGGGGTCGGCGAGACGCCCGTCCGCATCGGGCGCGGGCTCGACGCACACGTGGTGCTGGACGACGCGACCACGTCCCGGCTCCACGCCGAGGTGTCGATCCAGCGTGGTCACTGGGTGATCCGCAACCACGGGCGGCACGGCACGTTCGTCGACGGGCAGAAGGTCGACGACCTCGGCACGTTCGCGCGCGCCCGGACGCTGCGCGTGGGGGACACGCTGCTCGCGCTGGTGTCGAACGTCGGGCCCTTCGTGGGCCGCGAGGTGAGCCTCGACGGCGACATGGTGATCGGTCCCACGATGCAGCGGGTCCACGCCGAGCTCGTGCGGGCCGCGACGGAGGGGATCGACGTGCTGGTGTCCGGCGAGAGCGGCGTCGGCAAGGAGTACGCGGCGCGCCGTTACCACGAGGCGCGGTCCACCCCGGGCGGGCCGCTGGTGGCGGTGAACTGCGCGACGATCTCGGCCGCGCTGTTCGAGGCGGAGCTGTTCGGTCACGCCCGTGGCGCGTTCAGCGGCGCGGAGCGCGACCGGGTCGGACTCTTCGAGGCGGCCCACGGCGGGACGCTGTTCCTCGACGAGATCGGGGAGATCCCGCTCGAGCTGCAGGCCAAGCTGCTGCGCGTGCTGCAGGAGCGCTCGTTCCGGCGGGTCGGGGAGAGCCGCGAGCGGCCGGTCGACGTGCGGGTGGTCGGCGCGACGAACCGCCCGGTGCCGCTGGGGGCTGCGCCCCCGTGGCTGCGTCCGGACCTGTTCTACCGGCTGGCCGGCGGTGTGGTGCGGCTGCCGCCGCTGCGCGACCGGTGGGAGGAGATCCCGACGATGATCCAGCGCGAGCTCGCCCGCACGGGGCAGGTGCCCTCGGTCGGGCTGGTCGAGCGCTGCATGCTGAACGACTGGCCGGGGAACGCGCGCGAGCTGCTCGCGGCGGTGCGGCATGCTGCCGTGGCGGCGCGGGATCACGAGCTGCTCCACCGGAAGCCGGCGGCGGCGGTGGGTGGGCAGTGGCTGCCGTACCGGATGCCGGAGGTGGCGCCGGATTCGGGGACGGATCCCACGCGCGTGGATGGGGGACGGCTCACCCGCGAGGCGGTGGTGGTTGCGCTGGCGAACCACGGTGGGAACGTGTCGGCGGCGGCGGAGGCGCTGGGGGTGCACCGGAACACGTTGCACCGGCACATGAAGAAGTGGGGGATGGAGTGACCGGGGACGCGCAGGGCAAGGACCGAGCTCGGGCTACCGTCCCTCCAGTCGATCCGCGAGCGTCTCCACAGACTCCTCGTCCCCGACCACCAGCAGTCGCACCCTCCGGGTCGCGTTTCCCGATCCCTTCGCTCCCGGCCGCCTCCCGATGACGCTCTGTGCGCGGCTCATCTCCTTCTTCAGCGCCGCGGCGTCGGCGATGACGACGGGATAGGACAGCGCGAGCCGTCGTTCCTCGGGAGCAAGGGCTGCCGTCGCCTCGCTGTCCACGTACGCGTCGACGATGCGCATGCCCGCCTTCCCCAGACGCTCCAGCACGAGCTCGAAGCCCTCGGCGTAGTCGATGTTGCGCTCCGCGGCGCTGCCGCGCGTACCGCCTCGCGACTCGATGACGACGGAGAGGCCTCCGGACACGCGCTCGACGCGGAACGTGGCATCCAGCGTGCGCCCGGCCCGCCGCACCTTGCGCTCCGTCGGCCGGGTCTCGGCCAGCAGCTCCTTCGCGCGCTTCCACGCGATGATCGCCCACCCCGAGTCGATCCAGCGGGTGGACTCCTTGGGGGTTCCCTCGAGGTAGCGTCCACGGTTCACGCGAGCCTCGTCGAGGGTGCCGCCGTTCGCCGCGACGTCCTCGTCGGCCACGACGACCCACGCGAGATCGGTCAGCGACACCGTGCGCTCGCGGAAGCCTCCCTCGTCTCCGTCGATGCGCAGACCACCCCGCTCGGCGCGACCGAGGATGCGTGCACGACCGTCGAGCGTCGGCACCGTCAGCAGCGCGTCGACGGCGAGCTGCGCCCGCGCGAGGGCACCGGCCGGGAGCTCGCGCGACGCGGACCGCCCCTGACCGAAGAGACGCCAGGTCGCGAAGTCCACGTCGGGCATTTGCCAGAGGCCATCCTCGTAGGAATGGGCGACGCCACAGTAGCGATGCCCCCCGCCCTCGAGTGCCGCGAGGACGTAGGCGGTCTCGGCGGGGCGCACACGATCGGGCACGAAGCGAACGCGATCCGGCGCCTCGAGCATCCCCTTCCTGTCGACGAAGATGAACAGGTGGCCGTCGTGACGGCCCGAGCGCGGCGTCACCTCGAGGCCGAAGCGCGTCGCGAGGTCGTCGTGCAGGATCGTGCCGATGGGAGGCGCGAGGTCCTCGGGACGGACGACGCGCTCCACGCGCGCGATGGCCGTCGTGTGCTCGGTGAGATCGATGGTGGGCCCGTCGGGGTTGTCGGAGACCAGACTCCATCGACCCCTCGCGCTGCACGAGGCGCTTGATGTGATGGCGACTCCCGGAGACCTCGCCGGGGCTCTCGGCCAGGACGACGCGACCGTCGAGCGCGCTGGCCGAGGCGCCGCGCATGAGACGCATGACGGCCCAGTCGCCGTGCCGCATCGGCTGCTTGCCCCCGTCCATCGACGTGCCGGCGACGCGCACGGCGAAGAGGTCGGCGCCCTCGATCTCGACCGGAAGCATGACCTGCTCGGCGTCGGGCGCCTCGAGTGCTTGCGGCGCGTGGCCAGCGGCTGCGTGAAGATCCGGGTACGCGACGATGCCGCGGCGCTCGCCGAGCTCGACGACGTTCGACGATTGAACGGGCGAGATCCAGAGGCCGTCGGGGCTCGCCGAGAAGCGCACCTCGAAGCTCGTGCCGCGCTGGCCCGCGCCCGGACCGAACCACTGCCGCAGCAGATCGGGAAGCTGGTTCTGCTGCGTGCCTGCGGGACGCGCGACGTTGATGAACTCCTTGGCGAGGCGGAACTGCCAGACGGCCCCGTCGGGAAGCCGCACGTCGACCTCGCCCTCGGGAAGGTCTCTGGAGGTCGCGCGATCCGGGAGCTTGAGGATCGGGTCGCGCTGGTTCGAGAGGACCTTGCACGAGAACCCGTCGCCCGACACTTGCCGGTGGCGCGCCCGGTACTGCGCGAGCCGGTAGTCGACGAGCTCGTGGGTGAGCCTGGTGAAGGACGCTCGGCGAGGCTCGAAGCGACGGACAGGTCGAGCGTGATCCGGTCCCCGGACACCTTGAACCATGCCCGCCGCTGCGCTCTCGGCGTGGTCCAGGCGGCGACGGGGTTCTTCTTCCAGTAGGCGAGCCAGTCGCGCGAGGTCGCGTCCTCGGTGCGCTCGGCCTCGGCCACGTCGGCCCAGGCTCGGGGAGCGTCGCACGATGGCGTGGGAGCGAGCCGCGAGGTCGGCCAGGCTCGCGCCGCCGAGGAGGCCGCCGCCCTCGAGCATCGCCTGGAGCAGCACCATCTTGAACGAGCGGGTCATCTCGGTCGTCTCGACCTCGCGCAGGAACGGCCCCGCGACCTCGATCACCGCACGCTCGTCGTCCTGGAGATCACCCTCGGCCCCGACGAACTCGAACCAGCTTCCGTGCCGCTCGCGGAGCTTGCCCGGTAGGTACCCCATTCGCTGCAGTTCGCCGGCGTTCGGACGCTGCTCGCGCTCGTCGCGTAGCTCGCGGTATGCCCGCTCGACCTCGTCGGCCCCGCCAATGCGGAACAGACGACGGAGGGCATCCTTGGCCTCGAGCGTGAGGTCGACCGAGCACCCGGCCGGCAGCTCGACGGTTCCCGCTGCCTTCAGCAGGTCGCCGAGGCCGGCGGCGGTGCTTCCGCCCGCGAGCGACAGGAGGGTGCGCATGCGCTCGAGGAACACGCGGTGGTTGCCGACGAAGTCGACGACGGTGACGGCTGCCTTGCCCTCGCTGGCCCGGAGGCCGCGGCCGAGCTGCTGGAGGAACACGACGGTCGACTCGGTCGGCCGCAGCATCACGACGCGGTCGATCGACGGGACGTCCACGCCCTCGTTGAAGACGTCGACCGAGCACACCGCGTCCACCTTGCCACTCTTCAGGTCCGCGAGCGCACCGTCGCGGTCGTCGGATCCGTCGGCCGAGAACACGGCGCGCACGGCCACGCCCTTGCCGGCCAGCCAGTCGCGCACGAACACCGCGTGCGGGACGCTGCAGCAGAAGATGAGGGTCCGGGTCCCGGGGTGGTCGGCCCACGCGCGCCACAGGGTCTCCATGCGGGCCGTGGTCTGCACGGCTCGGCGAGCTCGCCGGATCGAACCGCCGGTTCCTCCACGGGAGGTTCGCGTAGTCGATGTCGTCGTGACGCCGAAGTAATGGAACGGGACCAGGCGCCCGATCGCGACGCCGCGCCCGACGTCCGCGCGGTAGGCGATGAAGTCGTCGAACAGGCCGAGGATGTCCACGGCGTCAGCACGATCGGGCGTCGCGGTGAGGCCAAGGAGGAACCCCGCCCGGACCACCGAGAGGATGCGCCGGTACGAGTCGGCCGCGGCGTGATGGACCTCGTCGACCACGACGTAATCGAAGGGCTCGGCGGCGTGGAGCCGGTCGAGGTTCTCGGCACGCGCGAGCTTTCCCACGGATGCGAAGACGAGGTCGCCTCCGAGGTCGTCGCGATCCTCGAGGAACCAGGAGACGCGGGCGTCCTCGTCGCCACGGTCGCGGAGGACACGCCGGTAGGTTTCGGCCGCCTGTCGCAGGAGCTCGCGGCGATGCGCTACGAAGAGTAGCCGCGGGCGGCGACCGAGCGTCTGGCGCAGCTGCTGATGATCGAAGGCGGCGAGGGCCGTCTTTCCCAGGCCAGTCGCGAGGACGACGAGAGCGCGCCGGCGTCCCTCGGCGCGCGCTCTTCGAAGGCACTCGAGGGCCTCCTCCTGGACCGTGTGCGCGGGTGGCATCGGCTCCACGGGCTCGACCGTCAGCTCCCACGCGGGCGGTGGTCGTTCGCCGGCGCGTGCGCGCCGGGCGTAGTCGTCGACCCACGCCTCGTCGAGCACGCGGGCCCCCTTCCAGGCGAGCTCGAACGCGTCGCACACGCGCCGGTAGGCCTCGGAATCCCGGTCGCGATCCACCCGCAGGTTCCACTCGACGCCACCCTCGAAGCGCCGACCTCGACAGGTTGCTGCTGCCGACGAAGGCGATGCCGTAGCCGCGCGGCCTCGAAGCGGTACGACTTCGGATGGAAGGACCTGCGCGCACCGGCCTCGACGATGCGCGTCTCGAGCCCCTGTCCGGCCGCGCGCTCCCAGTTCAAGAGCATCTTGAGCGCGCTCGCCTGGGTGATCGCCAGGTAGTCGCCGGTGAGGATGCGCACGTGCGCGCCACGTTCCAGGGCCGCCTGGACGTGCTTCTCGATGCGCCAGAGCCCGCTCTCCTGGACGAACGCCGCGACGATCGCCACCTCGCTCGCGGTCTCGAAGAGCGGGAGGACGTGCCTGGCGAAGGGGTCGCTGGTGCCACCGGTCGCGAGCGGGGCGACGGCGCGCAGGTAGTTGCCCTTGCTCGGGATGACGTGGCGGACGCCGCCGCGCGGATCGTCCATGTCGCCGGTGCGCCGGGGGATGACGTGGACGTGCAGGTGGGGGACGGTCTGGCCCGCGGCCTCTCCGGCGTTGAAGCCCACGTTGTAACCGTCGGGGTGGAACTCGGCATCGAGGAGCGCCTTGACGACGTCGATGAGGGCGATGATGGACGTGCGCTCGGCGTCGGTGGCGTCGAACCAGGTGGGGACGACGCGCCGGGTTATGACGAGGGTGTGGCCGGGAGCGACGGGGTAGCGGTCGCGGATGGCGAAGGCGTGCTCGTTGGAGGCGAGGTGGTTCTCGACGGGGATCGTCAGGAAGACGGACACGCCGGCTCGAGGGTACTCGAGGGAGGGGGAATGCTCGAGGGCAAGCGTCAGGTCCGAGTCCTTGCACAACCGACCCTGTCGGGTCCACAACTCTGCTTGTCGGTTCACCCACTCGGTACGCCTGCGCGGGACCACCTGCGACAGGCAGGCTGACCGCGAGCTGGACCGACCAACGGTGTCCGTCGCCAGCACAGCTCACGGAAACGGCACGCGGCGACCAGGACCGCCGGCGGTCGCGCGGTCGCCGACCGGCTTCGAGAGAGCGCGGCCGAGGTTGCTCCCCTGGGCGGCTCAACGCCTTCTCGACGCGCGAGCTGAAGGGCCCCCCCGACCTTCTCGAGCCAGCGCCGATACCAGCGCGGTTTTCGCGCGAATGCCGTTCACCTGCTGACGGTGCGCCGGGTTCAACCCGGCCCAAGCGGTCGCAAGTCAGAAGCCGCTGGCGATTTCCTTCGCTCTCTGCGCCTCCGCGAGCTATGTCGACGCCGCAGGGCGAGAGGGATCCGCTGAGCATCAAGCACGATTCGAAGCGGGAACCGCTCGCGGAGATCATCAAGCAGGCGACCAAGGAACGCCACCCTCGTGATTCCGGACCTGCAGCGGCCCGTACGTTTGGACGCCGCGCCAGGTCACGCTGCTCGTCGACTCCTGTTCCGCGGATGGCCCTTCGGCTCGCTGCTGCTTTGGGAGGTCCAGCAGACTGCTTCGGCAAGGACGAGGCATCCCTCATCGGCCGTTTTGGCAGGTCGTCGATCGTACCGATCACGAGGAGGGCACAAGGCGTCACCGCTCGGGCCGCCCGCAACCTACCAGATGGTCTCGACGGACAGCAGCGTGCAGAGTCTGATCCTGGCGCTGGGGAGACCAGTGGGGCTTCCGCCTCTATGACCACAGTGGGCGCTCGATTTGCAGGACCGCCGGTTGAAGGCCAGGCAGCACTGGTCCCAAGGCCTCGCTCTGCCTGGGATCTCCACGCCTTCCGACAGGAACTCGAGCGAAGCAGAAGAAGGTTCCCAAAGTCGAGATCGGCAAGGTCCTGGAGTGGGTGATCACGAGCCCAGAGGGCCAGTCTCCAGGCGCCAGGCCTGCGAACTACGGCTTCCCAGTGGTGAAGGCCGCCGACCATCCAGGTCGTTTCGTGCGCCTGTCGAGGCTCTGGGACGCCGTTCAGCGGATCTGTCTGAAGATGAATACTGGGGAGGTCCTGCTGCCTATCATGACGGCTCACGGCGCACTTCAACTCGAGGAACTCGGAACGTCCGCTCTCCCAGTTTGTGAAGATTGTCGAGAATGTCAAATCACGAGTTTCGTACATGCGCTCGCAGATCGAGTCGTTCAGCTGACCTCCCAGTGGAGCAAGGACGACTACAGCGACGCGATCGTGAACATCTTCACGCGCCTCAACACCGCGGGCCGTACGCTCACGCGCGAGGAGATCACGCTGGCCTGGCTCAAGGTGGGCTGGGATCCGAAACTGACATCGGACCAGAGCGCCGCAAAGTGCCTTGAGTCGCTCCAGACTGCGCTCGAGCCAGGGGTTCCAACCTGACATGGACGAGATCGTGCGGCTAATTTCGTTCATCTGGGCGGGTGGACTCAACGATGGCGTGCTGCTGGATTCGAAAGATCTCCTGAAGGGCGACGTGATTCGCCGCATGGCTGGAGACATCGCCTCGTCGTGGATGGTCATGAAGCCTTGGCTGGAGGCCGGCGCCGAGGTCTTCAGGAAGCGTAGGCTCGTGAACATCCGGGCTCATTCAACGCCGTGATCGTCTACCTCGCTTGGTATCGGCTCGTCTTCCTGGAGTGGTTGGAGAGGGCAAAGGGCCGAGTGTCTTCCCCGGAGCATGACTCCCCTCGAAAAGCAGCTCTCGGAACTTGCGGCGACCTTTCTTGATCGCTGGCTGTTCGGGTCGCAGTGGGCAAATCCATAGGGCGAGAGCGCGGTGCTGATTTTTCAGAATTGCGCCAAAGGAGATCAACAGGCTGCGTGTCGATCTGGCTGCGCCATCGGGCCGCGATCTTCCGATCGCAATCACCAGCAGTGTCGCGAACACCGTGGGTCGTGCCGCACCGAAAGCGCTCGAACATATCAACACCATGTCGGTACGGAGCCGGCATCGTCATGCATAAGCATTCGAGCTCCTCTGGGTGCGGCACCGACTGGATTCCGATCGATGGGACCATTCGTCGCATCCCGGCGAAGACCGGAAGGAAGCGAACGACACGACTCGAGGTGGACCACACGATCGCGGACGCGTGGTGGCAGCGCACGGTCGACCGCATCTGCGCCGAGAGGCTCGCTGTTGCGGGTGCCGACGATGACCCTCAAAGGGGCGCCCCCGACGGATTCGAATCCAAAGAGGTCGCCGCCGAATTCGTCAATTCTCTGGGAAATTGTTCGCTTCTGGACCAGTCCGTTCATCTCGAAGAGCGACAAGCCATTCTGGGCGTTGCTGCAGGAAGTGCACGAATTCAAGCGGGGCACCACGCAGCGTGCGGACTGGGAGAAAGCGCTTCTGCTGACCCCTTCGATGACCGAGCCCACGGACGTGAACTTCGCCGACCTCGTCAAGCTGATTCGCGAGCGCGATGCCGCCATGCGACGTGAGCTCGCGGAATTCATGGGTGGAACGCTCACGCGAAGAGATATCTGAGGACGCAGAATTCCGACACGTCGGCACAATGGTCGCCAGGTCTAAGGCCACGCACCGTTCGGCCTCTTGGCCGAGGACGTCGACAATGGTGGCCATAAACCAGTCGACTCCGCGTAGGCCCCGGCATCGAGGAGCTTCGCGGCGCATGATCGAACCCAGGGCCCGCTGCGGACGAGCTGACGTCCTCCGCGGCCTCTCTCTTCTTCATTCCACTCGCTCATCCTTCTCATCCCTCGCGACTGTTCGCGGACCCACCGAGTTCTTGGCGACATCGGCCGGCCACGTCGGCTCGCTGAACCTGTTGACCAAGCGGCAAGGCACGGGCACGACCCCAGCACCTCCGCTTTGCGGATCAGCGTCGGTGGGTGCTCAACGCCCGGCAGACCCAACTGGACGCAAGCGAATCTCAGCCGATGACGGCGGCGCGCCATGTCGTGTCATCTCATCGAACAGGGGGCTTCGATGCAGAGGGGTCAGCTCACGACGCTGAACCACATCCTCGCCGCGCAGGGCCTCAAGGGCCCCGATGGGCGACCGCTCTACGCTTACCGCTGCGACGAGCCAACCGTCGTGCAGCTAGAGGTCGCGCTTCGCGACTGCGCACGTCAGGGGTCGAGCCTCTCAGTTGCGGAGCGGGCGGCGTTCTGTCTATGCATCGTGGCACTTCTCGCGGGCGCACAATGAGGGCGCGTGGACCTGGGAAACCGTTGTCCAGCCACTCGGCCTGAACGCTGCCGTATGTGAAGACTCACCTCGATCGTGACAACAGGCCTGCGCTGGTGGAAGCGAAGCCTCGACATCTTGCGATCGAACTCAGTACGCTGATGACCCTGGCCTGCGGCAGGGGCCTTCCCACGCGCTCTTCCGGCGTGAAGGAGCTCACGTTCACGGCTTCTTCGTCAGCCTGCTACATGATCGTGAGCGATTCGCGCGACCTCGACCGAGCCTCGTCTCCCGACGTGAGCACAAGCTGCCGCAAAGCTGGCGCAACGAGAAGATTCGCGCAGTGAGCGGCGCGCTTATCGATCGTGTCGCTGAGTTTCGCACGCTCGTCGGGTGCCTCCCCGAATCGCTCACTTGCCTGGACCGGCAACGACCAGGATGACCAACGAGCTGCCCATGCGGGTCCCAGACGAGGTCACAGTCGATCTCATCAAAGGGACTGCTCAGGCCGTACCCACAACAGTGGGCTCCTACCTCAAGAATCCGGACATTTCTCCGCAGTGGAGCAGAGCGATGGACCCTCCTGAGGACAGGCGGACAGCCCCTCCCATCGTCTCCGCAGCCGTCTGGCTGGAGAACTGGGGTCGACGCCAACGTCCTTCCCCCAACCTGCGGGTTGCATGTCACACTTGTTGACGGCACGACGGCAGCGTCGCCACAACACTGCCCCTATTTGGTGTCGACGACCCACGCTATCGCATCGAGCTCGATGAACTAGCTCCTGAAGGAGACGACGCGCGAACGCTCGGCGAGTTGGGGATATCGGCGATTGCTGGAGGACTCGACCTGGGGCGAGCGCTGCCACGCGGTGGAGCCGATTGGGGGGAGTTGCCCTGGGTCTTCGACATAGCCGCAGACGACGACGGACGGCACGAAGCGTTAGCCATGGGGCCTGAACGCGGCGCTCGCAGGTACTGGTCGTCATCCCGGGTCAGCTTGCTTCCATGCAGAACCAGGATCGGGAGGTTGGCGGAGCTCGGTCGGGTCCGCCTGGCAAGCAATGACTCGACTATCCCTTCAAGCGCTAGCGCCGGGACTCAGCAGGCGGACCGTTTGGGAAACTCACCGGGGCGTGCCGTCATTGATCTGGGCGACGGCGACACCGTCGCGGTCGGGAACGGCGACCCCCGAAGCAAGCAACCGAATACAGGCTCGTTGGTGCCCGAGTTGCGCTAGGGCAGGAGTGGCGGCGAGGCCGGGAGCGGTCCGCCAGCGTTGGAGGAACGCACGGTTGGAAGCCTCGACACCTATCTGCGCAGGCGCTGGAATGGAGGCCAATCGCGTCTCGGCCGTCATTCCGGCCAAGTAGATGCGCTGCATAAGGAGATGTTCAGCTCCGCTTCCGTAACGGGCTTCAGACGATGTTTCGTAGCGCGCCACCATTCTCCCGCCTGGTGTCGCCATTCAGCTCAAGACTGGCGAACTGAACCGCCTTTGACACGGTGATCATCAAGGCGTCCACCTCGCTGCAGTCAAAGGCGGGTCTTCCACAGGTGTCACCATGCTGCAGACGATTGAGCGAACTGAGACCCGCATCGCCCTCGACACTCCGCCGGACGCCCCCGCCGACGGTCCCGCTCTGGCTCGAACTCGGCGATGGCGCGCAGGCCACCTCGAGCTGCCGTATCGTCGGCCGACATCAGGTGGGTCGATGCCGCAGGAAGAGATCCTCGACGACAGCCCAGGGCTGCGCGAAGAATTGCTCGGCTCGCGTGTGCAGGTTGCACGCCCAAAGCGCAGGTGAGCGTTCATGCTGACGGGGGCAGCTTCACGGTGACCGTCGCGCGGTCAGGTGATGCCGAGGAGCTCGAGACCCTTCACGCTCAGCCGCGCGACCTTGGAGCACTGCGAGTCGACGCTGTTGGGCGGCACGTGTTGCCGCTCGACCAGGTATACGGCCAGGTGCGCCAGCTGCTGGCCATGTCCACGGATCTCGACGCATATGTCGCACTGCGAGTGGAAACTGTCGGTGGCACCGTAGTCTCGCGCCGCAACCAACGGGCCGCGCTCCTAGTAAGACGGTATGACGCCTGGTTCGACCGCAACGTCGAGCACCTCGAGGACGGTGTTCGCATCCGCCCCGACGCAACTGCTCTGGAGCGACTCGGGACCGATACTCTCGCCGACCTGCGAGTCGATGCCCGCCGGATCGGTGACGTCGAGGGAGTCGTGCATGCGCTCGCGAAACGATGACGACCGTGGACCGGCCTTCCGCGCTCAACGCCTCCTGCACGCCAGGCCCGTGGCTGGCGATCGGCTGGCAGGGCGCCCACGCGCGCTTCCGACCATTGCTACTGGACCTCAGCGGTCGACTTCCAGATGCTCAGCCCGGCAGTCTGGGTGCCGCCTCAGCCATTTCTGACAAGCGGACCCGGCGCGCCGAACTGAACCGCGTGATCGTCCGACTGGCTGAAGACCTCGACCACTCCGACTGGCCTGAGGTCTGGGCGTGCTCGCGCAGTTGGGACAAGTGCCCAGCACTACCTACGACCTGATCCCCGATCGCCTCGTGCGCTCCGAGCGCTGTGGCGCTCGCGACCTTGACCATCCCTGCAGGACAGATTCGTATGCTGTGGGACAAGCAGGGAGCTTCCCGTTCCTATGGCCACTCATCCCGTGCGGAGCTGGGTACAGGAGCCATTAGATGCTGCAGGCCAGGACGAGCGGCTCTTCTCGGATGACATTCAGGAGTTCAAAAGAGGTTTTCAGGATCGGCTGCGCAAGCGACCGATTGCTTGCCGGTGAAGGCCCCTGGCTCCATGCGATCTGGGATGTTGCGTACCAGTTGGTTGAAGACGTTCCGGAGCCCGACGCGAGCCTCGTGTGGAATGTGCGGAAGGGAATTATGAACATGGACGGATTGGTCCAGGTCGCTCGAGACGAGCTGAAGGCGTCGGCATGCCCAGGACCAGTATCCGCGATCGACAGCCGAGTTGGTTCTGGGACGGTCGCGGATGCCAAGGTCCCGGACCGATTCGTGTATCAGGCCGTCGGAGCACGAAGCAAAGACGCCAGAATGCCCCGCTTGTTGCCGCCTACCGTGAGCGCCTTCGCTGTGAAGCGTGAACCGAGTGGAGATTTTCGAACTGGCAAAGCTGAGGACTTCGATCGCGCTGCCTTTGATCAACTCTACTCATTCATACTCACACAGTTGCTAGGTGAAACGCTTGCTGCGACGGGGGCCCTCTGATGTCATCTCTACCTCCCGACTTCTTCTCGGCGCTGGCACGAGAGCTTGCCACACGGCCGGCCCGAGCGACCGTTAGCCAGGTCGGTCCCGCAAATTCGGCACTGCTCGCGCATCTGCAACGCCACCTCGAGAGGGGTCGGAGAGCCTGGTGGGTTTCTGGCCGATCCGTCTTCGGGCGATGTTCCGCCTGGCCGCCGCATGCGGCCACGATGGAAACCCTCTCACAGCCCGATGCACGTGGGCGACGCCTGTTGCACCCGACCTGATCGCAGCGATGGACAAGCCTTCGCGTCCTGAGCTGAGCCAGCAGTTTCAGCGCACGTGGCATCCCTACATCCATCAGGTGAAGGCGTGGGAGGCCCTTCGGGAAGACGCTCCGCAATCCGTCGTTGTCAGCACGGGAACCGGCAGCGGAAAGACCGAGTGCTTCTTGGTCCCGATCCTCAATGACCTCGTGACACAAGCCAGCGTTGCACACGCACCATTGCTGGGCGTGCGGGCGTTGTTCCTCTACCCCCTAAACGCCCTTATCAACAGCCAGCGAGACCGGCTCCGCGCCTGGACCTCGCGATTCGCGGGAAAGAGTCCGGTTCGGTCTCTACAATGGCGTCACACCGAACTCTGTCCCTGCGGCGGATCAGCACCGCGCTCCGAGAGTGCTCTCTCGCAACTCCTACGCACTGAGCCTCCGCCCATTCTCGTCACCAACAACGTGATGCTCGAGTTCATGCTCGTTCGCGCGCAAGACACTTTGGCATCCTCGCGCAATCGAAGGGGAAGCTGCGTTGGATTGTGCTTGATGAGAGGCGCACACGTACGTCGGTTCGCAGGCCGCGAGATCTCCTTGCTGCTACGCCGAGTCCTGCACTCCTTCGGGGGTCAAGTGGAGGATGTCGGTTCATTGCAACGTCAGCAACGATCGGGGATGGGCCGCAGGCGCAGGCGCAACTGGCCAGCTACATGGCGGACCTTGCCGGCGTCGACCCCAAGCGAATCGTCGTAGTCGACGGCAAGAGGCGCGTGCCGGAGCTGGATGAGCAGTACTTAGCCGGCACCGCTTCTCACGACCTGTCGAAGCTGCGGCAGGCCTCGCCTGCGGCTCTGTACGACGCGATAGCGCAAATGCGGGTGCGTCGCGTTCGCGACCTGCTGGCCAAGGGGGCCAGCCGCAGCAGAACAGCGTCGTTGCCGAGGTCGCCGGGACAAGGTGGAGACCAAGGGCTTCGCGCGACGCGGGCCACTCACTGGCTTTGCTGGACCTTGCCGCACACGCTGTCCGCAAGGTGGCTGAGGATGAGGATGAGCCACTGCTACCGGTGCGTGGCCACTTCTTCTTGCGCACGCAGAGCGGGCTCTGGGCCTGCTCCAACCCAGCCTGCGGTTCACGCGGTCAAGACTTGTCCACGCAAGCGTGGACGTTTGGTGCGGTCTACTTCGAGCGCCGCGAGACCTGCGAGTGCGGTGCTCGGGTGTTCGAGGTCGTCTTCTGCCAAGGGTGCGGCGCCGAACATCTCTCCGCGGTGCAGGTCGACGATCGGCGCGAAGCGCGTGCCATCGACGGCTGGCTGGGTGCAGAGGCGGACGCCGAGGATGAAGACCTCCCGGACGTCGACGTGGACCACGCTGCTGGGGCGGTCGCGAAGCGTCGGCTCGTTCAGGTGCGACCACCCCGTGTCCAGCTCCTCGGCGAGGATGATGATGTGGCCGAGATTCGGCTGGATCCGAGCACCGGCATCGTGCATAGCGGGACGGCAGTGTTCCGGATGACGCTGCCCGAAGGCGAGGCTCAGGTGCCACCGTTGCGGGCAGCGTGAGACCACCGAGCTCGACCTATTCAGGCCCGTGCGGCTGGGGGCGCCGTTCTACCTCTCCGTCGCAATTCCGGCGCTGCTCGAACAACTTCCTCAGGCCGACGAGTCAGACGGCGAGCAGCCACGGCTGCTGCCGTTCGAAGGACGCGGCTCATCAAGCTACATCTATCACACGCTCTGGGCGGGTTCGGTGGCACCTCCGGCCGAAGTGGAGAAGCTTCGGGGTCGGATCGAGCGATTCAAGGTGGTTGGGCTCAAGGACGACGCCGCTGAAGCGCAGGTCGAGTTGGAGGCCGCCCTTGGCCGGAAGACCTGTGGCGTGGTTGGACTTGCGAGTCCGACTCGAGCAACAGGCGACCATCACACCTGGATGAGGAGAGCCAGCGCATGCGATATCTAGCGACGACCCTTTCGGCGTCGCGGATCGCGAATGTTCCTGCTGAGGAGTTCGCTCGCCGCCCAAAGCGCCAGAACTCGCTCGAGACGCTCGGACTCGCAGCTGTTCAATATCCGCACATCGGGAGAATCACCGACGCGCCCCCGGCATGGAGGCAGCGAAGCCTCGCCCTCACGGACTGGCAGGACTTCCTGAAGCTCTGCATGGACTTCGTCGTGCGCTCGTATGCAGCCATCTCCATCGAGCAGGACATCCTGCGTTGGATGGGGACGCGCATCGCGCCAAAGCGGATTGCCGCTCCGGGTGGCCAGCAGGTCAAGAATCGCGTCTACGCTTGGCCGAGCGTTGGGCCGGGTCGGCCCCTGGGGCGCATGGGGAAGCTCCTCGCTCGCGCGCTGAGGCTCGATGATCAGTCGAGCGAGGACCGCGGTGTGATCGACTTGCTGCTCAAGACTGCCTGGGAGCAGCTGCGGCCTACCTTCGGGCCGACGAGAATGGATTCGTCTTCGACTTCGAAGACAAGACGGTCATCTCGAAGGTTCGGACGGCCTGGGTCTGCCCAGTAACGCGGCGACTTCTCGACACCACGCTTCTAGGCGTTTCGCCCTACCAGACCGACCGATGGGCTGCGGGAAGCAAAACTGCACGCCTGTGGCAATGCCCTCGTTGCACGTTCCGTTTGCCAAGACTCCAGACGAGAGGGAGACACTCCGGCACTGGCTTGAGCAAGACGAGGTCGTACAAGACCTGCGAGGACGCGGCGTCTGGACCGAGTTCAGCGACCGAATCGCTAGTGGAGCCAGCTACTTGGAGGTTGGCGAACACTCCGCGCAGCAGAAGCCCGCGCGTTTGCGCGAACTCGAGAAGCTCTTCGGGAAGGCCGAGTGAACGTGCTGAGCTGCTCGACGACGATGGAGATGGGCGTGGACATCGGAGGCATCTCTGCAGTTGCGATGAACAATGCTCCACCGGGTCCGGCGAACTTCTTCCAGCGCGCGGGCCGTGCCGGTCGCCGGGGCGAGACCGCCGCTGCAAGCCTCACTCTATGCCAGAGCGCGCCTCATGGAAGGCCGTATTTCGCGATCCGCTCTGGCCATTCACGGCGCCGATCCACGTGCCGACCGTCTCGCTCACCAGCGACCGCATCGTGATGCGCCATGTTGCCTCGCTCGCGCTGGCAGCGTTCCTGGCTGGTCGGACGAACGACGCGTTGCGGCTCAAGTGCTCGTGGTTCTTTGAGCGAGGCGAGAGCACCAGCGCCTCCCCGGCCGAACAGTTCTCGACCTGGCTGGTGGAGGTCGCCCCCGACGATGCGAGCCTCGGCGATGGCCTCCGACGCCTCGTACGCGGATCGAATCTGGCGATGACCGAGCCTCGCGTTCTGCTTGGCGACACAGCTGTGCGGCTACAGCCCGTCGCCGAGGAGTGGCTAGAGGAGCTCAGGTGCTGCTCGCTGCGCTTGCCGAGGTCGGAGGCGTGCCCGGCACTGACGCAAGGCGCACCCCTGAACAGACGTCGGTGATGCTCGCCCTGCGGCGCACGCGAGGTGAGTATCTGCTGAAGGCGCTCGCCTCAGGAGGCTTCCTGCCGGCCTATGGATTTCCAATCGATGTGGTGGCGTTCGATCCGACGACAGCTGAGGAGCTTCGTGCCATCCGCACGCTGGCGGAGGATGAACAGAATCCCGACTCGCGTGATGACTCGCTCGGCTGGAAGAACAGCCTCCCGTCGCGCGATCTTGCCATGGCCATTCGCGAATACGCGCCTGGGAGCGGCGTCGTTATCAACAGGGATGGTCTACGATTCGGCAGGCATCACCCTGAACTGGCAGATGCCGCCGAACCAGGAATCAGTGAACCGCAGATCATTCGGTGGGCCTACTTCTGTGATGCGTGTGGTGCTCGCGGAACCGCGCCGACGATGCCGTCAGCGTGCCGCCGCTGCGCCAGTCCCACGGTTCGCAAGTTCCGCTATCTCAGACCGGCAGGCTTTGCTGTGGACCTCTACAGTCGTCCGCACAACGACGTGTCCCAGCAGCGATTTGTTCCGGCGCAGGACCCCTGGATCACGGCAGCCAATGCGCCGTGGGGAGCCGCTTCCGCACCCTGAAGCCGGACGCTACCGCTACGACCCGGATGGGATGCTCTTCCACGAAATGCGGGCGTGGCACACAACGGTTACGCGATCTGCCTTCGCCGAGACCGGGCCGGCCTCCGAGACCGGCGTCCCGAGCGAACTCGAGCTGCACCGCCCGCTCCGCGGCGGACGCGGCAGCGGTGATGGAACCTGTGGCGGAGGCGAATCCCGGTTCGCCATCCAGCGCAACGTGCGCCTCGGCGGTGAGCAAACGACGGATGTCTTCGAGCTCCAACTGACGGACCCCCTGACGGGCGCTCCCCTGAGCGATCTGACTGCGGCCATGACGATCGCCGTCGCGTTGCGTGAAGCCGTGGCGCGGAGGCTCGGGGTTGAGGCGCGTGAAGTTGGTTGGTCGGCTTTCGTCGACAAGTCCGAGGTCGGAGACGGGCGTGCGACCATCGTGCTGTACGACACTGCTGGTGGCGGCGCAGGCTGCGTTGGTCAGGTCGCACCTCATCTGGCCGCCCTCCTGCGTGACGCCCGGGCCGTGCTGGCGTGTCCACGCAACTGCGATAGAGCATGCCACGGCTGCCTGCTGCGCTTCGATACCCAGCACGACATCGAGCAGCTCGATCGCCAGGCGGGCTCTGCGTATCTCACAGACAGGCTGCTCGATGCGCTTGCCCCGCCTCCGGAACAGTTCCTATTCGGCGAGGCGAGTCGGCCTGCATTCCAGCAGACCATGGCAGGGGTCGTCCGAGAAGCCGGCAGAACGTCGGCGAGCGAGGTTCGCGTCTACCTTGGAGGAGACGCGCGCGACTGGGACCGGCATACGTGGGCGCTTGGTCGGGCGCTGGTGTCCTTCGTGAGCATGCCTGGGCGTCTGACTCGGGTGTTCTTGCCAAAGTCGGTCGTCTCGTCGATGGAGTGGAGGGTCCTCAACGATTGGGCCGACTGGGCGCACGGGACGGGCATCGAACTGCGAATGCTCGACGCCCCCACAGGCCGGCATTGGCTACCTGGCCTGTGAGGTGCTGCACGGCGTAGAGACTGAGCAATTCGGCGTCTTCAGCCAGGACTCGCTGGAGCCTGGGGAGGACTGGGGCGGCGTCCGAGCAGGAGCGCTCGATCCGCGCGACTGTTGGAGGCCGCACGCCGCTCACTGGTACCAAGCTCGAGCCGACACAGCTCAGACGCGCTGCGCCGAACGATCGAACGCTTGTCGAGCTGCGGAGCGAACTCAACGTCGAAATCAACACTGTTGGGCGCCGGTTCTTCGAGGCTGTCGCCACAAAGTTCCCACTCCTGCGCGAGCGCTTCGTTGGGAAAGCGCCTCTCAGTGCTATCGAGTACCGCGATCGCTACGTCCGGTCGCCTCTGACTACACGTCGTCTACGAACTGGCGCGGTCACTTCGCGATGACTTTGGAGTGCTGTCGGCAGCAACCAAGCTGACGCTTCAAGTCGCAGCCCCGCCACCCTCGAGCCGCGGCGCACCGGCTTCGTTGAAGCACGACTGGCAGGACGCCCGAGACCACAAGGACGTACTGACGAGCGTCCTACGTTCGATTGTCGCCGACGCGTCAGTGCTCGTCTCAACCGACGCCCGACAGATGGCGCACTACCGCGAACTCAGGCTGAGCTGGCCCGACGGCAAGGTAGTCCACATCTCGCTTGATCAAGGTCTAGGCTTTCTCGAGCCGACTTCGTTCTACGCGCATCGATTCGAGCGCGCAGCGGCTGAGCAGGCGCGCGCGATCCTTGGCGCGAGCTTCATACTTCGAGCGACCTCGAGCTTCCCCACGAAGATCTATGTCGGCGCGGTTTGAGGTCATCATGGTTTCAGGAACGGGTTGCCGGTTGCCGAGCCACAATGTCGGCCCCACCAGGGGTATCTCAGGCGAGGTCTGCTCTGCTCATCTTATCGACGGCAGTAGGCTCCCTCCAACGTGCAGGCGTCAGTGGGTCCTTGGCCGTAGGCTCACGGCCACCAGAGGCGGCCGCGTACGCAGCGGAGCCCTCATGAACGACCGGCCTCAACACTACGTCAAACTGTCCGCGCCGGCTGAGGTCGACTTGGGCAGAATTGCTGGCGTGTCGCCCGGTCGCCAGCTCGCCACAATGCTGCTCCGTGATCTCTTGGGAGAGCGGCACGAGCTAGTCGTTGGACACGCACAGACGAGCGGCAATGCCGAGAAACTGTGGCTGTACGGAAGCCGGTTCACTGCACTCGTCCTGGTCCGCGCGAACGCGACGGACGAGTTCGAAGTTGAGCGAGTCTACCCCGCCAATCCCCCGACGGTTGGGAGCATTCCGTATCCTGCAGAGCTCGAACTCACACATCTGCGAAGCGGCAAGCGAAGCGCGGACCTGAGCCACTCATTGGCATTGGTGCGTACGGCACAGCCAACTCAGGCCACAGAGCGAGAAGTCGGCGGTAAGCACAGTGCCGACGCCCAGCCCAACCTCCAGAGTGGTCTCGGCGCGCCAAACCTCGACCACAACAGCCAAGGCTGATGCGCGACCGATGCTGCTGATTCGGCCGCCGGTCTCGACGATCCTTGACCAACTTGCCCGTCGCCTCGCCAAGGCTCCGGCTGCGCTTCGCCGACGCGCTCTCGATTGTGCGCCGACGCCAATGACCCACGACGTGTGGTGGCAGGCGACCGATGCGATTCTGGCGCTGAGGGGCTTGCCGTGCCCAGCTCGGGAGGCGGTTGGGGCGCTTGCTGGCGATCGGCAGTCGTCGCTGCGGACCTGCCAGCAACCGGTGGTCGCGATTCTGAATAATATTGTCGAGCTGCCAAGGCCTTTCAGCAATGTTGACCTGTATGCGCTGGTCTCCGATATGCTGTCTCTCCCCTTCAGGAGTCCGAACGTCTTGCGCTTTGGTTAGCGATGTCTGCGTCGCTGTCGATGACTGAGATCGCTTCTGAGTGTCGCGCGATTCGTGAGGCGTTCTGCTCGTTGAACCAGGCGCCAGAGTCGCTCACGATGTGGGCGCGTGCGTTCGTAGAGTGGGGGGAGAGAAACGCCAAACACACTCCGCACCTGCTGGCGGACCTCCGTTCGCTCATGCCTCAAGAAGGCTCTCGCGAGCTCCCAGACCTCGCACCTGCACCGCCCGAAGCCAGCGCCGAACACGCGGGCTCGGAGCCGGAAGTCGGGAAACCAAAGTCGCCGAACTATGACTCGCAGATCGACGGGGTCGCTCAGAGCTGTCGCACTGCGGAGATGGCTGAGCCTGAAGCCAGCAGCGCGCTCGTGGCAGCCGCTGCGGCGCATGCCAAAGAGCCCACAACCGTCGTGTCTTCAGCCCTCTCAGCCAAGCTGGCGACGTTGCCGCACGACGTTCGTCGCCTCGTCCTCTTACCACCCTCGCGCGCGTACTCACGCAGACGCTCTCTCGCGCGAGTTGGAGACGATCTGGCTCGCACCATTTGCGCGCGAGATGGAGATCGTGCAGCTGATTCTGTCAGGGCCGGCGCTGCTGACCGATTCAAACGCCAAGATCGAGGCCCTTTGCATTTCAGCACTCTCGAACTGCACAGGCGACCTCCCGGGCCAAGACCTCCTTGACCAGGAGGAGTTCCTAAGTCTGACGCGGCGTCTGCTAGCACAGCCGCTCCCAGAGCCGATTCGGGCCGAGCTCTGGTGGTACATGAGTGCGTCATTGGGTCCGCAAGACCTCGAGTTCGACGTGGCCGATCTGCAGCGCGAGCGGACTTGTGCCAGTTGCCGACGACGATCCTGGGGCAGGGCCGTTCGCAGGCGGCTCCAAACATCGATGGACGATGCTCATGAACGGGCAGTCCGACTGCGCAGCTCGCCTCCGCGCAGCGCTTGAGACGGGACGCCTACCAACAGATGCGCTCGCTCTAGACCTGGTGGTGCAGACAGCCGTCAAGCCGTCCCTCCTGGAAGAACTCGCGCAAGGCCTCAGCCTGCTTGTGGAGAACCGACATCAACCGCGGGAAGTGGGGGGGACGTCGCGACCAACATCTCGCTTAGCTTGATCGCGCACCGACTGTCGCTCGGTGGCGCGCGGCCGGTGATCCGCGAGCTGTGCGAGGCCTTGGTCGCATACCTCCTATGCAAAGCTCCTCCACGCCAAGCCGTCGGTGCGCTGCGAGAGGCCGTAAGTGCGCTTGGTCTTGTGCTGCCCGCGCCGATGGCGATCGACGCCCAGAGTGATCAGGTCGCGATGGTGGCTAAGCAGCTCGGTATCGATCCGCAAGAGCCCCTTGAGGTTGGCGATCTCGTTCATCTAGGCCTGTCCTGGACTGAGCTTCACCTGGCGCTCGATCTGATACTGACCCTGCGCGATCAACTGCCCCATTGGGTCTTCGACGGGGAGATTGCGACAGCGACGGGCGCTCTGGGCGCGGCATGTCGGCTCGCCAAGGATCCAATAGCAACTGCGAAGCTCAGCGAGGTTCGCGACGAGCTACCCAAGCTGAGCGCGCAGGTCAAAGACCTCTCTGCTTTGCCGCGTCCACGGGATATGGCCGCCCTGCCGCCACACGAGCGACTGCGCCTCGCCATTCAGAGTCTGCAAACGGCCTCACGGCAACACCAGCAAATTGAAGCGCTTCCTTCTTGGATCCCCGAGCCCGTACGGGGAGGAGCTTCGGCTTGCAACCGCTATCGATGACACATTGGTCCAACGGGTGGAAGTCGTGGCTACTAGCCCAATCTGGTATGAACCGATGCACGACGATTTGCGGGCAACGCCTTGTTGCAGCCCTTGTTCGCGAGCCCGAGGCCGTAGCGGCAGATCTCTCGCAATTGGCTTCGCTCCCGGAACCTCTGCGCAAGGGTATTGCCGGACGGGACGTGTTAGACGCGTTGAAGCGGGCTGAGGCAAGCTCACCCTCCACAGGCCGGTCTACGACAGCCTGTCCCGGCGCCGGCGCTTGTCTCAATTGGCCATGCGCTTGCGATCGCTGGCAGACGTCGGAAGGTGGAGCTGCAGTTGCCCGACACGGCGTCTACCTACTGGCGTGTTCAGCTTCCTCGTGCAGCTCACTCATGACCCTGCGCCCAAGGAAGACGTCGAGCTCCGGCTTGAAGTAGGAGGGGCCTTCCTAGACTCACTCTTGCCGGCGATGAGAGACGAGGCGCGATCTTTTGGTGTTCGTGTTCCACGCGGCGTCTCGAGGGTCGACGCACTAATTCCGATTAATATGACCCGCGTCTACGCCAAGAATGTGGCTGATGGGAAGCTTGGTGGGGCGCTCGTCGTGGCGTTCGGTGTCCGCAACGAAGGCTACTCCATGGGCCGCGTCAGCGAGATGAGCTGGGATTTGAACGTGGCGGCAGACAAGGCGCCCAACGCAAGTGCGTTTCACTTGCCGCAGGAGCCGACGCCTGAGGACGTGGAGCGACACCCATTCGGCCTGCAGACCAAGCTGAAGCAATTGACCGACCAGATCACTGCGGCACAGCGAGGCTTCTACGTGATGGGGTTTCGTCGATTCGGCAAGACGTCGCTGGTTCGGGCAGCGCTGGCCAGGGTGCGCGCGACTGGAGAGGTTCTCGTCTGTGATATTCTCAACGGACGGGAGCTCCGTCCGAAGCAGGTATGGGAGCATGCGCTTCGATTTCTGTGCGACGCTCTAGATTGCAGTCACCAGCTAGTGTTTGATGACGCAATGCCGCCTGTTCCGCAGCCACAGTGCTTCGACAATGTGCGCCGGCGCGCAAAGGAAAAGGGGTTCCGCGCGGTCTATATCGTGATTGATGAGGCTCAACAGTTCTTTGCAGAGCACCTGGGTATCGCAGACGCTATCAAGGCCCGAAACGAAGGTTGGTGGGGCCTTGGTACCAGCGAAATGGCGCCGCTCTTCTTTGGCTTTGTCGGAACTACTTCGCTTGCGCGGTTTGCTGGAAGCAACTTACTTCGAACGCTATTGCCCTACAAGGCTTCGGCTCCCACCGGACCGGAGCTCAGGAATTTCTGTTGGCTCAAAAAGGTTGCACAGTTCGGTGCTCGCGCAAACGCTCTTGGCGCGTCAGACAGCAAACCTGTGGCTGTTCGAGATGCTTTATCGTATTATTGCTGAAGGGTGCGACCGTGGAAGACGCAACTTCTTCTTGGAACCAGACGTTGAACAGGCCGTGCAGCGCTTGGTCGCCGACCTTCAGGAGGGCCGCGAAGACGCTTGGTCGTACCTACGCGACGCCCTCAACGAGTCAGTGCTGGTGGAGGTCTGGGAGCCCAAGGACAGCTACCCGGTTGCCGGCGCTTTCGTATCTCTGCTTGGAAGATGTTCGTCGAGACGATCTGGCGCAGGCCTGCGCTTCGTATATCAAAACTCTTTGTGAGAACTCCGTCGAGGTAGATCCACAGCGCGTGGAGGAGTGCTTCAAAACGTTGATTGAAGATGGAGTGCTGGATCAGGATCCGGCTCGCTCGTTCCGCTTTCGCACACCGCTGCTCGAGCATGCGTTGCGTGCGCGCGCACACAACAAGGTTCTCTTCGGTGCGGAGGTGCATGCGTCGGCCGCTCGCCTTGGACTTCGAAGAGTCCGCAGGCCGGTCTTGGATGGCGCGAGCGATGAGGGCAGCCAGGGCAGCGTCTATGCCGCCAAGCACCCCCGCCGCAACACTTCTGTGTCGGTCCGCCTTGTTCGCCTCGCGGAGCCCTCACAATCGGAGGTTGATCTCACTGTTTTGCGTCGCTTCCAGTCGGAGGTCAAGGTCCTCTCACGTATCGGATCCATTTTTCGAGCGCGATGCAGAGCTGCGTCGCATTGTGATCGCCACTTGCCGCAGTTGGTCGAGGCCGGGCTAGACGAGAGCGATTCTCGCGTGGGTGTCGTCATCTACGATCGTATTCCGGGCCAGACTCTGCTTGAGGTTAGCCGCAACGAACCGCTTGACACGCTGGCCATTGTCACGATCGGGTTCCACCTTGCTAGCGCGCTCGTAGCGTTGGAAGCCGCTGAAGTTGTTCACCGGGATATCGCGGCTCGCAATGTAGTACTTCGGGCGTTCTCGGATCTTAGTGAGCGATCACGCGAGGACACCGCGATTGAGCCTGTGCTCATTGACTTCGGGCTTGCGTCGTCGGTTGGCGCGGGTTCGCTGATTGGTCACGTGCCACCCGAGGTTACCTCCGCCCAAGGACTGGACCTCGAAGGCTGACGTCTACGCGCTTGGACAGATGCTCTTTGAACTGCCGCGCAAGGGTGACGGGAGCAAACTCGACGCGGAACTCGATAGCGCACTCACGCTTGCCCGTCACAGGTCGCCGAAGGATCGCCCTTCCGCCGTGGAGCTTCGCGCCGAGCTGCTGAAGCTGCACCTGCAGGCTAGGCCGACTGAGTTAGGCTACCGCGAGGACGCCGCGAAACATGCGTCGGCGCTGCCTGACCGCCTGAGACAACTTGCAATTGACGCCTTGGTCGGTCTGCGGATTGGATTGCCCTCAAGGCGCCGGACCCGCTATAGTCTACTGGCATTCTTCTTGGAGAATGCACTGCAAGTGGCGGTGCGGCGCGACGCAGTCGTTCAGGCCCGCTTCTTCGACGCGTTGGGGGAGCGAGGCACGACGATGCTCAACGTGGTCTCGCACGTGAGACTGCCAAGTGCAGGCCCGGCGTGGACCAGACTGGTTGGCGAAGGAGGACGTAGCAAAAGGCTGGGCAGGCTGCAACGAGTACGGACACCCAATTAGCGATCGGGCGGACACAGGTGACGCCAGTGACCAGCACATTGAAGACGCGATGACGATCGCTGGGCGTATCGATGATGTGCTGGAAATCGCTGACAACGGCTGCCTCTCCGTGACCAAGGAGTGGATCGCTCGTTCGAGCCGACGTTCTACTGCCTGACGCAGCAGCAGTGAGGGCAGGCCATCGCTCACTCGCGCCTGAACGCTGCCGCCTTGAACTTCAATGTCTTCGCGTTCTCCGACACCGTGCGCACCACATCGGACTCGATCCCTTCGAGCACACGGACCTTGATCTCCAGCGAGACCTCGACCTCGGCGTTCGCGAGGGTGGACAAGTGCTCCAACACCTCAACGACGACTCGTCCTGCCTCTTTCACGACGCGCGTAGGATCGAGCTGCACCGACCCGTCGAACGCGGTCGGTGGTAGCTTCGCTGGCGGCGCCAGCGCCGTTGGAGCACTCCCAAGGTGAACGGCCGCCGGCATGTCCCCGCTGGGCGGCCTCTTCGGTCCTCCCGACGGCTCACGTTGGGCGCGCGCAACGGCTGTCTTCACGAGGAGCGTCGTCCGCTCGACGACAGGAAGTCCCTGGCTGATCCGAAGCCCAGAGTAGCGCTTCTTGAACTCGTCGAACCCGGCGGCGACCGCGAACGTCTCCTCAGGGGTGATCAGGCTCGCCCCGTCTTGGATGGCCTTGTCGAGGACACTTCGGCTCGTGAGGCGCGGCAGGTAGAGGTAGCGACCGAACCACTCGTTGAGCTGGTCGACGCTGACATGGTCGCGCTCGTTCCAGAGGTGCTGGTCCAGGAGCTTCCGCAGCTCGATGCCACCAAGGGTGGGTCGTAGAGCCCACTCCTTCTCGAACCGCGCGCTCGCCCGCTCCGCAATCGGGGTGTCGCCGGTCGTCTTGAAATCCTCCCAGTCGATCTCGGCCGTCGGGTCGGCCTGGCGTGGCTGGATGGCCCACGAGTAGGTCGAGTTGAGCCGGATGTTGATCGTGCTGTCGTACTCCTTCACCTTCGACGCGGCCTGGGTCTCCTGGAACTTGTCGAGATTCAGCGGCGTCGCCTCTTTCTGGATCGACTGCCACGCGAGTACTGCGCGACCGCGTTCAGAGGGCGTCCAGCTCCTTCGCGTCAGCCGCAAGGAGAGCAGGCTGTTCCGCTCGAGGCGTGGGCCCGAGCCCCGGCTCTCGAGGGATCGCCTTGGCAGATGCGAAGGCGGCGCTGTCCTTCTGCCCCTTCTTGTGGGGCTGCTTCGGCGGCAGGATCACAAGCCGGCAGGTCGCCTCATCGGGCACGTCGCCGCTCCCGTCGGGGCAGGCATGGACGGCGCCGAACAGGCCACGCTTCTTCGCGTCCTTCTGGACGCGGGTGATCACCTCTGTGTGGAGGGTCTCCGGGTCGCGCAGTAGCGAGGTGGCGCGATCTTCGGCGAGCCGGTTCAGGTTCGCCTTGGTGTTGATCCAGTAGCGGTTGCCGTCCTGGTGAACGTACTTCGCTCGATCGCTCAGGCGGCGGAGGGCATCGCCGAAGACGGCGAGGGTCTCCCCGGCTGCACGCAGCCAAGGCGGACCCGGCGGTCGTCGATCCCGTGGTTCTTGTTGTGCTCGGCGCCGGGGCCGTGCCGACGTAGAGCGTCCGCGCCACTCGACGGCAGGCCGAGACCTTGCCCAGGTTCGGCGTGCTTCGATCCAGCTCGAGGGGCAGAGAGTGCTCGCCGTCGACGTCCTGCGAGATGATCGGCTCCCAGACGTCGGGCAGGTAGCGGGTCAGCTCGGGCGGACGGCGCCGTCGTACATCGGCGCGCTCGACGGCATGATCAGCAAGCCGGCGTCTTGGCTCTCCCAAAGACGATGCACGACCTTCGCGAGCAACCGCAGGACGCCACGGGTGCGCTGGAACTTGTCGAGGGTCGACCAGTCCTCGTAGAGCCGGTGGAACAGCTCGGGGTGGATCGGGTAGGCGTTCGTCAGCTCGCGCTCGTACGACTTCTCGCCGCACCCCTGCGGGAACTCGTCGGGCGTGTCCTTGTACATCTTCGCGTACGCCCGCACGACGGCCTCGCGGGCGACCTCGGCTTCCTTCCCCTCGATCGGCTCGAAGAGTCGGCGGCGGACGATCTCGAACCCCTCGTCGGCGCTTGCAGGTCGCCACGGCGTTGCCGACGCGGGTGAAGACGTTCTTCAGGTTCTCGAGAGCGTGCAGCCCGTTCTCTCCGCCGATCTCGATCTTCGACGCGGGGATCGACGCGACCACCAGGGTCTTCTGCGCCGCCTTCGCGGCTTCGGTGAGGGCCTGGGCGAACGAAGCCTGCGCCCTCGAAGTCTCCGGCCGGCAGGTCGTGCTTGCCGACGAGCTGGCGGGCGTACGCGACCCATTCGTCGATGAGGATCAGCACCGGCCCGTACTTGCGGAACAGCTCGACGAAGACCTTCGAGCCGGGGCTCGTGCCTTTCGTGTCCGAGTCGGCGACGAATGCGAAGGCTTCCTTCCCCTTGCCCCGGCCGCGTGACCGAGCTGCCAGGCAAGCTCGCCCCAGATCGTGCGCACGACGACCCCGTCGGACTTCTTTGCTCACCTCGCCCGGCGAGAGCGCGGTGCCCACCAGGACGACGCGGCGGGCCTTCGGGGGCACCTTCACGCCACCGGCAGCCAACACCTCCTCGACCCCGAAAGCTTCCCCTTGGGGTCGCCGAAGAGGTGAAACAGGGCGAGCATCGAGTGCGTCTTGCCGCCGCCGAAGTTCGTCTGAAGCTCGACGACCGGATCACCCCGGTGCCTGCCAGCCGCTCGAGCGCGCCGACGAGCAAGTCCTTGAGGCCGACGGTCAGGTACGTCCGCCGGAAGAACTCCACCGGATCGCGGTACTCGTCGCTCCCCTCGCCTTGGTAGACCTGCGCGAGATCGGCGGCGAACTCGGCCTGCATGTAGCGGCCCGAGGCGACGTCCTTGTGCGGCGTCACGACCTCGCGCCAGGGCTTGAGCCCGGCCTTCGTCGCGAGGTCGATCGCCAGGGGTTCTTCGCCTCGACGTTCTTGCCTTCGGCGAGGGTCGTCTGCTGGAGCTGCACCTTCAGCTTTCCGCATTCCTCGGCCTGGGCGCGCGTTGACCGACTCGAGGAGCCGCTGGGCCGTGTCGATCGCGCGGAAGGCGTCGTCGGTCGTGAACACCTCGTCGTGCGCGGACTTGTTGCGCACGTCGATCGGCTCCATCGCGTAGTTCCGCTCGACCCGCTGGAGGTGCTTCGGAACACGTCGTTCCAGTAGTCCTGGGCGATGGCCTTCAAGAGCGCCTGGTTGTCCCAGTTCGTCGTGCCGTCGCGGCCGGTCTGGAGGTTCAGCCTGTAGCGGGCGTCGTCCTCCCACTTCGGCCCGACCTTGGCCTTCATCTCGCGGTCGACGAACGGCCGGAGTCCCTGCCGGAGGTAGTCGAGAGCCTTGCGAACCCGCTCGTTGGTCGTGGTCATTCGTCGTCTCCCCGAACAGGTCCTTCTGCCCCTTCACCGACTTCTTCTTGGCGCCCTTCTTCCAGGCTTGCCGACCGGCTCCGCCGCGGCCTCGTCGCCCACCTTCGCGGCGAGCTTCTCCAGCTCCGCCACGCCAAGATCAGCCCGTTGTACGAGCGCGCGTCCTCCGCCCACTTCTTGCGTTCGCAAGTGTTGGCAAACCGGTAGGCCAGCTCCTTCGCAGCATCCGCGTTCGCTCCGAGCTTCAGGAAGGCGTGCAGCAGCCTCCTCACCCTCGTCTTCGAGGTTGCGGATCAGGTGCTGAGTGAACTCCCAGATCGTTGGCGTCTTGTCGGTGGTCGGGTCGTAGTCGACCGGGCGCATTTCCGCTCGCTTGAGGATGCGGACCTTCCCGCCGCCGCTCTTGCAGATCCCAGCTTCGACGACCCCGCTTACGGCCACGTTGCGGGCGGTCGCGAGCGTCTCAGCCTCGCCGAAGGGGCCAGCGTCCCAGCCATGCTGCTCATACCAGGTGATCGCGAACCTGGTATCAGGGTCGAAGTCGCCTTCGCTCGACGTGAGGTACTCGTCCAGTACCTCGTTGATAAGCTGCAATGCCTCGCGCACCGTCATGGCACGACCGTCGGCTTCCAGCACCTTCTTATGACGGGAGAAGATCGCCATGCCGGGACCGATCGAGGCCTGGGCCACGTCTACTGGAGCGATGTTCCCCAGTTGAAGTGTGCGTAGAGCGATGGGAAGGGCCCGTCGCAGCTCCCGCCGAAACTCAGCTCGCGTCGTCGACTCGTCAGCCTCGCGTCTTCTGCACACGAGCAGGATGGAACTCGCGAGGGCGTTCGAGCCGGTCTCCCGAAACCGACCCGGGCGTTCGGTGCGGATCGGCCAGGTCCCTACGACTACGAGGCCCGCATCGAGCACGGCCTCAAACGTCGCCCAACCGCTGCCACCTCCGCCCGAAGCCTCTGCCTGCTTGAAGGCGTAGTAGATTGTGGAGGGAGCCGAGCTGTCCATACTCCGCGCTACCTGCGCCAAGGCTGCACGCATTCCTTCCAGGAAGAACGTCTCCGCGCTCTTCGCATCGCCGTGCCGGGTTGAATCGGCCACCAACTCTGCAGCTTTCGGGACGAGCACCGTGCGGAACAAGTCAGGGCAGGAGGCTCGGAGCAGGCGTCGCAGCCAGACGTAGAAGAAGTCCGAGAGATCGGCGTACGGCACGTTGTCGTAGTACGGGGGATCGGTTGAGAAGAGCGACTGATCGCACACCAGCGAAGTCGCATCCTGTTGCGTAGCCTGACCTGGCGGCCCGACTGGCAAGGCCGCGACAGCATCTGAGATCAACTCGATCTGCCTGAAGAAGTTCCCCGACGAACTGCTAAACGGATTTCCCTCGGCGTAGTCCCAGGTCATCGCCAGTGCATGACGTGAAAAATGCAGGAGCGATCTTCAAGTGCTCTGGATTTGGCTGCCAGAAGCAAAGCGTCGAGGCCAGGTCGGCCGACTTTGGATCGACAGCGCGAGGTAGGTCAGGATCGCCTTCTCGACGCCGGCCGCATCCGGGGCTTTCGCCTTCTCTGCGTCAAGTCGAGCTTCTTTGGCCGCCTCAAGCGCAGCTTCGGAGAACGTTGTCAGTGCCGTCAACTGCCTCGCGTTGAAGAGGTCGCTAAAACGGCGTAGTCCGTAGAGAGATGGAGTCAAGTGACGCGAATTCTGTGCGAACGTTCCTTCTGGCGGATCGTCGGGAGCCGTGAGTCTGACCTGGCTCGCGTCGGGCGGGAGAATGCCCTGCCGCGATCGCCTTCGGCGACCACGGCCAGGAGGCGTCGCCGAGGCGGCCCGCGGCGCCCTCTGCCTAATGTGGTCGGGTTCAATCGGCTCGCGCGAGAGCAGGCACCTGAAGTTGGCGCCCCGACCAATCTTCGTTCCTCCATCGATCTTGCTGGTGTCGGCGGGACGCCCCTGTTTCGCACCTTGAATGTGAACGACTTTCCATCCTTGGAAACGATGGGATCGACCCATGCTTCAGCATTGGGCTTGTTGAAATCCAGTAGCTTGGGACCAGAGGAACGTGCGCGCCAGCCTGAGGTGGGGGCTTGCGACCGTCCGCGCCCAGATCCACGCAAGTGGCACGGGCTGCGGCCTGCAGACGATCGGAGATCTGCGCGTTCGCGCGCCATCCCACTCGTAATCTCAATGTCTGGATAGAGCGCGCCGATGCGGCTTCGCGCGATATCCCTCATCCGTGCGCCGTAGTATCTGATGTCTTCGGCCAGGCCCTCCGAGGCGGGCCATGAACGTAGTGACGAGTTGCGACGCGATTCAGGGTTGACTGGTGCTCGGCCCGCTAGCGCCGGAGGGATCTCGATGAGCGCCTTGTTGATGAGGACGGCTACCGGATTCAGGTCGGTCGCATGTGCTCGCAAGCCAAGTCGAAGTGCCTCAAGTGGAATGGTCCCGCCTCCCGCAAATGGGTCACGTACCAGGGGCGCTTCGTGCGCAAGGTACTGGTCCACATCCCCCGCGGAGGCGTCATTCGCAAGGACTCTCGTACCCAGCGTCGTCTTGTGACCCCGAGCCCATGAACGGGCGATCTCGGTTCGTGCCGCCGCCAATGCCGCGCTCGCATCGGCTGCCTCCCACTGGACGAGTCTCTCAATGACCTTAAAGAGACGTTTCCGCTCCGCTGCTTGTGTCTCCTCGGTCGGAAACAGTTCCGGCCAAGACGACGGGTCGTCAACAATCTGCGCGAACAGAACGGCTCTGGCGGCAGCGTGCGGCCGCCGAGCCCACCAAAGTGCATGGCGGCGGGATGGCCGTGACGGAGCGACTTCTCCCTTGCTGAAGCGATGTTTATGGCCTCCAACGGAAGCGCAACTTCGATCAGCTTCTTCCGGTACGGCGTCGTCATCGCGGCGGTCCCCATGCGCGAGCAGCTGTTTCAGTCTGAAGGTGGCATTCGTCTGCCCGAAGCCAGGCTGCCCGAAGTTGTAGTTCGAGATGTACACGGGCTGCAGGGCAACGCCGTCCTCGACGATCACGATCGCGAGCCGGAAGTTCTCCGGCGCGTTGAGCGCGCAAAGGATCTCGTTCCGCGTCAACGTCACCGCGTCCGCACCCGCCAGCCGCCCCTTCACTTCGAGGAAGAAGAGCCGGCTCGCCTGCGGATCCCTCGACTCGATGTCGTACCCGAGACCTCGCTCGACACTCCGGTCCGAAGGTTCGCGGCCGAGGGCACGCTCGGCGGCGAACACGGCCTGCATGGCCAGCAGCTCCGTGGCCGCGCGGTCGGCGTCGGACTCGACGGCCAGCAGCGCGTCACCCCCGACAACCTTGCGGAGGAGCCCGCCGGGGATCACCAACGCGCCGCCCTTGAGCACGGGCGGCTGCGAGAAGAGCGTCCGCTCGGCCTGGAGCTGGAGCATCCGAACCTTCAGGCGGTCCCCGAGCCGGTTCGCGCGCTCCTCGGCTTGTCCGGCCGAGAGGCGGGTCTTCTTGCCGGCTCGTTCCCTGGCCCGTAGCTCCTCGGCGCGCGCATCCCAGAAGCGCATCTCCTTCATCAGCCGGGCCTTCACCTCGGCCTCGATCTTCGCGACCAGCGGCAGCCGGTGCCGCTTCACCTCGTCGAGGTGTGTGGGGGCGACAGTCTCGATCGCGAACCGGGTCACGAGCGCTTCCCAGTCCTGCTTCAGCCAGCTGGCCTCGAACTCTGACCCGAGCGCCGCGCGCTCGGCCTCGGTGGCCCCCGGTAGTCGAGGTACGGGGCGGCTCCGGCATGCCGGAACTTCAGGTCTGCGCGACCTCGACGAACTCCAACCGCTGCGACACGACGTTGCTAAGTGCCGTGCCGCCCCTTGCGGCCGTCCCGGTACGACGTGCTCGAGGGTGTGAACAGAAGGCGGGGGAATCCCCGGGTCGCCCTCGTCGACCAGCACGGCACCGCGCTTCAGCAGGTCGACGTGCTCGTCGAGGGTGCAGCTGATCGTCGCCTCGAGCAGCGGACTTCCAGGACAGATCAGGTGCGCCCGGGGCTGCTCGTCGACGTACTGCTTGTCGAAGGTGACGCGCTCGTAGCGAGCCTGCACCGGCGCCCCGTGCCGACGACGCGATCCCGTTCCCGGATCTTGGTGGAGACGTGGGTGATCTCGAACCGGCCGTCCTCCCTACGATGGATGATGCCGCCGAGCTGCTTGAACGCTTCGAGGAAGAACCCCTGGATGAAGTGCGGCTGGAGCCGCTTGGCGTAGGCGCGCTCCATGTCCTCGCGGATGGCGAGCACCTTCGAGATGTCCATCTCGTTCTGCACGAGAGCCCGACGCTCCATGATCGCGAGGATGTGCTGCCGATCGACGGCGCCGTCGGTCTGCCGAAGTAGGTCGGCTTTCCGCTGGGGGTCGGACCCGTAGCGGATCGCGTCCATGAGCAGGTCGCGCAGCGGCTTCCGGTCGAAGAGCTGCCCAAGGACGTCGAAGACCTTGCCGCCGAGGGCTTCCTTCTCTGCCTCGATCTTCGTGAGCAGGCGGATGTACACGTCGCCTTCGCGGGTCTCCTTGGCGACGAGGTTCCAGAGATGGCAGACCTCGGTCTGGCCGATGCGGTGGATGCGGCCGAAGCGCTGCTCGAGGCGGTTCGGGTTCCAGGGCAGGTCGTAGTTCACCATCAGGTGGGCGCGCTGGAGGTTCACGCCCTCCCCTGCCGCGTCGTTCGCGACGAGCACGAGGACGGTGGGGTCGTTCATGAACCCCTCGGCGACCCGCCGCCGCGCATCCCTGGGGCACCGCGCCGTGGATCTCGACGACCGCCTCGGGCTTGCCGAGCAGCGTGCGGATTCGCCGCGCTAGGTACGGCAGGGTGTCCTTGAACTCGGTGAAGACGACGAGCTTGCGGCGGTTGCCATGCTCGTCGGTCATCAGCGGGTCTTGCAGGATCCGGCTGATTTCCTGCCACTTCGTGTCCTCGCCCGAGGTGTGGACCGACTTCGCGAGCCCCTCCAGATCCTTGAGCCGGAGGATCTCAGCTTCGAGTTCCTCGATGGTTCGCGCCGCCGTGGCGTAGTCGACGACCTTCTGCTCGACGGCCTCGCGCTCGTCCTGCGGGGTCGTCGTACAGCTCGTCGATCGCCTCTTCGTCGAGCTGCGGGCCGCCGTCGCCGGCCAGGATGCCGTCCTTACCCCGGAGCACGAGCTTCTCCTCGCGGATGCGGCTCTCGAGGCGTTCGCGGCGACGCTGGATGGATCTAAAGATCGCTTCGGGTGAGGACGCGAGCCGACGCTGAAGCGTCATGAGCGCGAACCCGACGTTGACCTTGCGGGCGCCGTCTTTGTCGCCGAACCGCTCGGCCCGGTTCATCTCGGTCCGCACGTACTCGGTGACCTCGGAGTAGAGGTGCGCTTCGTCGGTCGAAAGCTCGTACTGCGCGGTGTACGACTTCCTCTCGGGAAAGAGCTTCGAGCCATCGAAACGAAGCAGGTCTTCCTTCACGAGCCGGCGCATCAGGTCCGAGGGGTCGGCCTTGTGCTCGTTCTCTCGGAAGCGGCCGGCGAAGCGGTCGCCGTCGAGCAGCGCCAGGAAGAGCTGGAAGTCCTCCTCCTTGCCGTTGTGCGGCGTCGCCGTCATCAAGAGCAGGTGCCGGGTGTGCACCCCCACGACCTCGCCCATCGTGTAGCGCTTCGTGTACTTGATCTCGTCGCCGAAGACGTGGCCGCTCATCCGGTGCGCCTCGTCGCAGACGACGAGATCCCACTCCGGAGCCATCTTCAGGCGCTCTTGAAGCTCCTCGTTGCGACTGAGCTGGTCCAGGCGTGCGATGAGCAGGTGCTTGGTCTCGAACGGGTTCGCAGTCCGCACTGCCGTGATCATGTCGCGCGTGAGCAGCTCGAACTCGAGCCCGAACTTCTCGTGAAGCTCGTCCTGCCATTGCTCGGTCAGGCTTCCTGGCGCAACGATGAGGCAGCGCTCGAGGTCGCCCCGGATCATCAGCTCCTTGATCAGGAGACCCGCCATGATGGTCTTGCCGGCGCCGGGGTCGTCGGCAAGCAGGAACCGCATCGGCTGCCGAGGCAGCATCTCCTCGTAGACGGCGCTGATCTGGTGCGGCAGCGGCTCGATCGTCGATGAGGTGATCGCAACGTACGGGTCGAAGAGCCAGGCGAGCTGGATGCGCCGAGCTTCAGAGGCGAGCCGGAACAGGTTCCCGTCGGCGTCGAAGGACCAGATGCGCGCGGCTTCTACGAGATCCAGAGAAGCTTGGTCCTCACGACTCAAGACCCTGGTGTGCAGTCCACCGTGCGCATCGGCGAAGATGACCTCCGCGGCGTTCTGGCCGTGGAACTCGACCGACTTCACAGTCGCGACCCCTTCGACGGCGAGGCCGCGAACACGGGCACCTTTCGCGAGCTGCTCTGGCTGCATCGACGGGCTCCTAGGAAGACAGGTGGACACGGCATGTTGACGGTGCACATCTTCCGCTGGCCGAGGTTCGCGGGGGAAGTCGGATCGTCGCTCATACTTGGGACGCCGGACATTCCCTGACAGGGCAGCCGTTGTCGCCGGTGAATCGCGTGACTACCAGGATCGGGTCGAACGTACCCCGTACGGGCGCTTTCACCGTCCTCGGGAGGTCGTGATGGTTGGAGTGACTGAAGCAGACGAGGCCGAGCGTAGCCGCCCGGTCTTCGTGACGTCAGGGTTGGAAGAGATCGACGAGACCTGATCCACGGCGCCTACCTCGGCTGCCTGGCTGGCGCCCACGAGGACGCTGGACTCGCAGGGAACTACCTGAAGTCGGCGGCCTTCCTGGTGGAGTCTGGGCTCCAACACGAGAACATCCACGAGGTGACGCTCCCTGTTCTCTTTCTGTACCGCCAAGCCCTGGAGCTACGGCTCAAATACGCTGTGCAGCCCGCGAAACTCGATCACGATCTTGACGGCCTGGCCGGGACGCTCGACGAGCTCCTGCTGGCTCGGCGAGGGGTTGGGTTGCCGCAGCAGCTCCTCGAGCGGGTCCGGGAGATTGCGAGGTTCGACCCTCGCGCCGATGCATTCCGCTTCAGCTGCAAGACCAAGAAAGGGGCGCTGGACGGCGTTCACTTCCCTGAGGAGGTCTGGGTCGACCTGGTACACCTTCGGGCCGAGATGAACTGGGTTGACCGAGAGCTTGAACTCGCGGGCGTGCTTCTCCGCGCCTGAAGTGCCGCTACGCGAAGGGGCAGAGTCGCGGCACGCAGCCTGAGCAAGGGGCCTTCCTGTGGGCGCACCCATCGCCTGCGGCTGCACGATTGGACTTCGATCCAAAGGCATACAACGCCTGCTGAACGAGCCTGGGCGCGAAGCTCGGCACATCTGGGCGGAACTCCTGCAGATCGATGCGAGCCGCCTGCCGCGTCAGCCAGCGCGCGCGGCTCTCGTAGGTTCGCGGAGCCTTCGAGGCGTGCAAGAGGTCGACGGCGCGGGCGACGTGGGTGTCGACCACGACAAGCGAGTTGCCGTCGACCGCCGGAAACCAGGGGGCGAGCCCCGGCGCGAGGGCAGGCGTCGAGAGGGCCGCGACGTACATCGTCGCGAGCTTGCGTCCGACCCGGTGAACCCCAGAGAACCGCTCGACCAACAGCTCCGCCCGCTTCGCCGGCGTGGCCTCAGCCTCGAGGATCGCGCGCAGCTGCAAGCTCAGCCCAGCCTTCCAGAACTGGAGCCAGGCCGAAACTGACACCTTGCCGCTGTCACCCATCCGTTGGAGCGCCGCCGTCGCCAGCTTGACCGGACAATCGAGCCCTGGTCGACTCTTGCAGTCGAGCGCGGCGCCCACCTTCACGACATCGCACCCCCCAGCAAAGGCTTCGGCGGAGGCCAGGTGCTTGCAGTCGGTAGCGTTCACGAGCCGACGAACCCGTGACGGCGACGCGAGCATCGAGATCGTCCGCTGCGACATGCGGCGTTGCTGCTCCATGATGAGGACGTCGCGACGGGCCTGATACATGGACAGCGCGACAAAGAGCTTGAAGAGCGCAGCCTCCTCACCAAGCGCGAGGGCTGCGGGGTCGACGGCAAAGCGGCCGACTCGCTCGGGGTCGCAGTAGAACGGAACGACCCCGGGACCCTCGCTGACGCCGTAGACCTTCGCGAAGTACCGCGCCACGACCTGGCGCAGGCTGGCGTTGGCGGAGTTCTTCGACATCGCGAACTTCTACCCGACCAGCGGCTGTATCACCCGTGGCGTCGCGGGGGCGAGCTGCTGAGCATCGAGGGAGGAGTGCCGCGAGGTGGGCGCTTCGCCGTGGTCTTCAGGCCGATAGCCAGGGACTCCAGAGCCTTCGGCCGCGACGAATAGTCTATCGCCTCGAGATCGCCTCGATTCGGGGACAGCGATTCTTGCTTGAATGACGGGGCTGACGATCGGATCCTACCTGGGTCCGCCGAGGTCTGGCTGTGGCTGTCAGACAAAACTGTTTTCTGGTGTGCTCCCCGGCCACGCGCACGCTTGTCGCTTCGACCGCAAAGAGGTGCCGTGATTCTCACCGCAACCCCCAACTCTTCCGACGCAGCAGACTTCCTGAGCGATCTCGCACGCCGCGACGAACTGCGTGCTGAGGCTCACGCGGCGCTCTCGGGCGTTCTCGATGGTCGCGACGTCGGGGTCCTCGCCCTCATCGGACTGCTCGAGCCCTGCCTGGCACCTTCCACGTCACGCTGCCCGAGCCTTCGCCAAGGTGCTCACCGGGGCTGGGCTCGCCACCGCCCCGAATGCAGCGGCTATCGGGGAGGCGGTTGCTGCAGGGACGGTGCAACTCGACCTCAATCATCTCACGACCCTTCTCACGTCGGATACCACTGGAGCGGGCTGGTTCGCCGGTCAACTCGCACAGAATGGATCCACGTTGGCTGCGGCCAGCGCCTTCCAGGCGCTCATTCCTGACCTCGAGGACATCGGGGAGTCTGCCCTCACCGCGAAGCTGAGTGACCTCTGGTGTCGTCATCGCGGATGGAAGAAGGGGGAGCAGGCATACCACGAGGCCAAAGCGCTCGCTTACGCCGTCAAGGCCGTGGTCGGTGCCCCTTCAATCCTGACCCGATTGCATTCGCGCTGGCGAGCTACCACGGAGCCAAAGCCTTCATGGCCTCGGCACGCTCTACAGAGCGCCTCGTGGAGCTCTCTGCACTCGCTGTCGCAAACGGCGAACGGCTCCTGGACAACTACAGGACCGAACTGGCAGCGAGCGAGCTGGTCGAGCAGGCTGCCAAGACCATCACCTCTGGCCCAGCCAGCTGGTCGTCCGAGGATCGCGAGCGTTTGAACGAAGCACTGCTCGCCGCCATCTCACCAACTCCCTCCAGGAGGAAGGCATGATTCCGATCGTCTTGCTCGGCGTCGGCGCGCTGGTGGGCGCCGTCACTACCTACGTCATCCAGGAGCGCGACAAGACGCGTCTCAAGGAGCACATCGGCGTTCTTGAGAAGAGCCACCGCGAACTCGAGGAACAGCTCGCGCGCGCGACCGAACGCGAGGTTCGCCATCGGTTCGAGCGCCTTCAGTTGCTGCTCCAGTACAGCCGGTCGCGGCTCGAGGTGCTCTTGCACGAACGGGACGTTCCGCTCGATCGGATGCAGCGCGCGTGGTCGACGGGCAAGGCTATCACCATGCTCATTCAGACACTTCCTGCCGATGGAACTCTCTCGGCTCAGGCGGAACGATTCGTTGAGCTCCTGGTGAAGGCGCAGGTGGGGCAGAAGCTCACCCGCGACGAGATCAGAAGTCTCGACGACTACCTCGCCGACCAGGTGCCCGGCGCCGTGCGCGAGTTCTTCGAGGACCAGCTCTCTTCGATGTATCGCCAGCACCAGCGCCACCCTCGACACGCTGTCTACACGCCGCATCGAGAGGCGCGCGAGCTTCGTGCGCTCAAGCTCCGCGAAGACGTCGAGGGCCTTCACGACGTTGCCTTGAAGCAGGTCCAGGCGGACGCCACTCGGGTCGAAGCTGAGTACGCGGCCGCTGAG
>JADJMO010000038.1 GCA_016709545.1 Myxococcales bacterium | reverse complement strand
CGGCGGCGCTCAGCGAGGAGGCGCTGTTCCTCTCGGCGGTGCTCGAGTCGGTCGACACCGGCATCGTCATGACCGATGCCCAGGGCCGGGTGCGGCTCGTGAACGCGCGGTTCGAGGTGCTGTTCGGCGTGCGGGGCAGCGAGCTCATCGGGCGACCCCACGGTTTCCTGCGCGATGCGCTGGCCGACGGATTCGCCGATCCATCTGCTTTCCGCGACGCGGCCGAACGCTTCTACTCCGCCGAGGAGCGGCCGCCCGGCAGCGTGCGTACGCCGGGCGAACGCGCGCCCGACGAGGCCGAGCTCGTGCGCAAGGAGCCCACGCGCCGGGTGCTCCTCTACTCGGTGGTCCCCGTGCTCCAGGGCGAGCAACAGGTCGGCACCCTCGAGATCTACCGCGACGTCACGGCGCAGCGCGACGCCGAGGAGGCGCAGCACAAGCTGATGCTCCAGCTCGAGGCGCGCGCGACGACCGACGCGCTCACCGGCCTCAAGAACCGGCGGGCGGCCAACGAGGCGCTCGCGCTCGAGCTCGTGCGCGCGCAGCGGTACGAGCGCAGCCTCCCGCCGTCGTGCTGTTCGACATCGACCACTTCAAGAAGGTCAACGACGAGCTGGGGCACGACGTGGGCGACCGCGTCCTCTCCGAGTTCGGCCACGTGCTCGCGGGGTGCGCGCGCGGCACGGACATCGTCGCGCGCTGGGGCGGCGAGGAGTTCCTGGTCATCCTCACCGAGACCGACGAGGCCGGCGCGCACGCCTTCGGCGACCGCGTGCGGGCGGCGCTCGCGGCGAAGCGTCCGCTCGACGAGCGCCCGGTGACCTGCTCGGGCGGCATCGGCGTCCGCAAGAAGGAGGACGCGGCCGATGCGCTGATCAAGCGGGCGGACGAGCGGCTCTACGAGGCCAAGCGCGGTGGCCGCGACCGCGTGATCTAGCGGCGTGGTCTAGCGGCGGAGACCGGTCGCGTCCGAGAGGAGGGAGTCGCGGACCGCCTGCGCGCGCTCGCGGGCGACGGGCACGCGGATCCCCGCGCCCGCTTGCTCGTCGAGGCCCTCGCCGACGAAGATCTCGCTGTCGCCGCCGTCGCGGAGCAGCTCCTTGACGTGGTCGAGGTTGACCACCCAGTTGCGGTGCACGCGCAGGAGGCCGCGGCCGGCGCCGCCGAACGCGGCCTCGATCGCCGAGAGCGAGAGGTCGAGGTCGAACTTGCCGTGGCGGGTGTGCACGAACGTGAGGCGGTCGGCGGCCTCGAACGCCCACACCTCGTCGGGCCGCAGGAACACGAGCCCCTTGCGCCGCCGGGCCACGATGCGCGCCGGGGCCTGCGGGGCCCGCACGGTGCGCCGCGCCTGCAGCCTCCGCAGGCACTGGTCCACGCGCTCCTCGGTGAACGGCTTGAGCAGGTAGTCGGCGACGCCGAGGTCGAAGGCCTCGATCGCGTGCTCCTTGAACGCCGTGGCCAGGACGAACGTGGGCGCGCCGGGCTTCCTGGCGACCTTGCGCACGAGCTCGAGCCCCGCGTCGTCACGTTCGCTGCCCACCAGGTGGATGTCGGCGAACACCACGTCGAGCGGCGGCGCGTCCGGCGCGAGCGCCTCCATCGCGGCCTCGGGGTCGGCGACGGCGCCCACCACGGCGGCGAGGTTCGAGGCGTGGAGCAGCTCGACGAGGTAGTTCCTCGCCGGCCACTCGTCCTCCACGACGAGCACCCGCAGGGGGTTCTCGGGGTCGGCCATGGTCAGGCCGGCGCCTGCTCCTGGCCGGCGACGGGCTTGGGCGCGCGCGCCGCCGAAGGCGCGCCAGTACGGCCGGGGGCGTCGATCTCGACGATCGCGCGGGTGCCCTCGGTCGACGACTCGATGCGGAAGTCGGCGTGCTCGAACTTGAGCTCGAGCCGCTTGCGCACGACCGAGAGGCCGATGGCGCCCTGGCGGATCGGGCCGTCGGTGAAGCCGGGGCCGTTGTCGGCGACGACGCAGACCACGCGCTCGCCGGTGGCCGAGCGCTCGGCGTGCACGGTGACCTTGCCGCCGCTGCGGCGACGGAGCGCGCCGTGCTTGACCGCGTTCTCGACGAGCGGCTGCAGGAGCATGCGCGGGATGAGCACGCCGCGGACCTCGGGGGCGATGTCCCACTCGAAGTCGAGCGAGCCCTTGTGACGCGACTCGAGGATCTCGGCGTAGCGGCGCAGGAAGCCCTCCTCTTGCTCGAGGGTCTGCATCTCGTCGCCGTCCTTGAGGGCGTCGCGGAGCAGATCGCCGAGCGCGGCGAGCAGGCGGCGCGCCTCGCGCGGGTCCTCGGTGACGAGGCCGGCGATGGCGTTGAGGGTGTTGAGCAGGAAGTGCGGCTCGAGGTGGCCGCGCAGGCGCGCGAGCTCGGCGACCGTGCGCAGGCGCTCGGCCTCGAGGGCGCGGACGCGGGCGTCGTGGGCCGCGAACGGGTACACGAAGGCGAGCGCGTAGATGCCGAGGTGGACCGTGCCCAGCATCACGCCGAGCAACATCGCCGACCAGATCCCGAAGCGGAACACGCCGGGCGGGAACGCGGCCACGAGCACGGGGAAGCGGCTCGCGATGAGGTAGAAGGCGACCGAGCTCGTGGTGCCGACGAGGATGCTCGCGGCGCCGGTGACCATCAGCGACGAGAGCGGCGCGAGCCGGTTGCGCAGGGCGTAGTCGTAGGCGATGGAGACGAAGAACACGAGCAGCGGCAGCTCGATCGCGACGAAGGCGATCTTGAACAGCACGAACGGCGTGGCGTGGCCCATCGACAGGTTGGTGATGGTCACGAGGCCCATCACCGCCACGATGACGCCGAGCGCGATCCGGCGGCGCCGGATGAGCTCGTTCTTGTCGAGGCCCGGCATCTCGCCGAACCCGTAGGCGTCGAGGCGGGCCTTCACGGCCGCCACACAGCGATCGTCTTCTTGCACTTCGCTCACCCTTGGAGGTTACGCCGACCGCAGCGTGTCGCCAGTCTCCGCGGACAGGCGCTCCTCGAGGCGGCGCCGCACGCGGAACAGGCGGGATTTCACGGCCTGGCGGGTGAGGTCGTGGCGGAGGGCGAGGGTCGCGAGGGGCTCGTCGTCGAGCACGTGGGCGGTGAAGAGGGCGCGGTCGAGCTCGGGGACCTCGGCGAGACCGGCGCCCACCACGGCGAGCGCGTCGTCGCCGACCAGCATCTCCTCCGGGTCGGTGGCCGGGCCGGACACGGCAGAGGCGGAGACGAGCTCGTCGAGCGGCACGTGGATGGCGCCGCCGCCGCGACGGGCACGACGCTCGGCCCGCCGGCGCATCTTGCAGGCGTTGACGACCACGCGGAACAGCCAGCTCCGCGGGGCCGATCGACCCTCGAACTGCTCGGCGTGGCGGAGGGCCTGGATGGTCGCCTCCTGGACGCAGTCCTCGGCGTCCGCCTCGTTGCCGAGCAGGCGGGCGGCGGTGGCGATGAGGCGGCTCCGGGTCTCGGCGCTCTCGAGCTCGGCGAGGATGAGGCGGGACGCCGCGTTGGGGCCCACCGGGAAAGGGCGGACGCTCGCGAAGGCGGGCTCGTCGTCGAGGTTGAATGCGAGAGCAGTTCCGGAGTCGAACATGCACCGGAGGGTGGTGTCGCCGAGGCACTTCGCAAAGGGCGGTTCCGACGACCCGTAGCCCTGGGGGGACGAACCGGGGGTGGGGTCCCACGAAGCCGGGCCGGCGGCGGACGACCCGGGGGTGACCGGAACGGGTCGAGGCAGAAAGGCCGCCCGGAGCGGAGGACCGGACGGGGACGGTCCGGGAGCGACAAGAGGGAGCGGTAAAGAGGGAGGCATCGGCCCACCCTAGGGCCATGCTCCTGACACCGACCTGGCAGGAGGCTAGTTGACGGTGGACTCGCCGCCGGCGGACGGGGCCTCGACGACGTCGATCAGGCGGCTCGCCGCCGACAGCGCGTTGCCGAGGTGGCGCAGGTCCTCGCCGTTGACCCGCAGGGTGATGCCCTGGGCCGCGAGGTGGATGTGGATGGTGCCGCACGGGCACCGCATCACGCGCGCCGCCTTGGACGACGAGAGCTCGATGTGCGGACCACACGGCTTCTTCGGCGTCGACATCCACCCCACGGTAGCATCCCTGCGCATGGAGGACATCCGCGTCGGCGTCGATCTCGGCGGGACGAAGACCGAAGCGGTGCTGCTGCGCGTGGGCGGCGAGGTCCCCGAGGTGCTCGAGCGCGAGCGCATCGCGACCGAGCGCGACGGTGGCTACGATCACGTGCTCTCCCGCGTCGCCGCGCTGATCGCGCGCTTCTCGACGCGCGCACCCGCGGCGTCGATCGGCGTCGGCATGCCCGGCGGCCTCACGCGCGCGGGGCTCGTCAAGAACTCCAACACGACGTGCCTGAACGGCCGAGCGTTCCACGCAGATCTGCGCCGCGCCGTCGGTCGACCGATCGCGTTCGACAACGACGCCAACTGCTTCGCGCTCGCCGAGCTCGCCTTCGGCGCCGCGCGCGGGGCGGGCCTCGCGTTCGGGGTGATCCTCGGCACGGGCGTGGGCGGCGGCGTCGTGCTCGGTGGCCGCCGCGCGTGCACCGCGGGCCGCACGATCGCGGGCGAGTGGGGGCACGTGGTGATCGACCCGAGCGGGCCCGCTTGCTACTGCGGCCGGCGCGGGTGCGTCGAGACGTACCTGTGCGGGCCCGCGATCGAGCGGCGACACGCGGCGCGCACCGGGCAGAGGCAGGCGCTGGCCGAGATCGACGACCCGGTCACGCTCGCGGAGGTCGCCGAGATCTTCGGGCGCTCGCTCGCGATCGTCGTCAACGTGCTCGACCCCGACGTGCTGGTGCTCGGCGGCGGCGTGTCGAACCTGTCGATCCTCTACGACGAAGGGCTGCGCGCGCTCGCGCGGCACGTGTTCGACGACGAGCCCCGCGTGTGCGTGGTGAAGAACGAGCTCGGCGACAGCGCGGGGGTGTTCGGCGCCGCGATGCTGCGCTGATCACGCGGGGCGCGGCGTCACTCTCGCGGCGAAGTACGCGAACCCCGCGGCGGCGAGCACGTGGAACACGCTGTTCGGCAGGATGCCCGAGAGCAGCGGGAAGACGCCGCGCTGGTAGGCCGCGATCTCGATGGGGAAGATCCCCACCTGCAGCACCGCGTTGGCGACGAGGATCGCGCGCAGCGTCGGCGAGTCGGGGTGGTCGCGCACGAGCCAGCCGAGGAGCCCGACCGCCACGAGGAGCACGCCGACCTCGCGCATCATCACCTTGGCCGCCTCGCTCGGCAGCGCGCCCTTGCCCGTCTCGAGGAACACGCCCGGGCCGAGCAGCGCCACGCTGCCGACCGCGAGCGCCACGCAGGCCACCATCGTCAGGAACAGCTTTCGGTTCATGCCCTCTCGGTATGCAGCGCGCGCGGGCCGCTCAATGACCTCGCGAGGTAAGTGCCGCGCCGATCGGGGCTGGTAGAGTCGAGCCCCATGGCGCCCCGGCTCTTCCCCGCGCAGCTCAAGTACTGGCGCGGGCGCCGCGGTCACTCGCAGCTCGACCTCGCGCTCGCCGCCGGGATCTCCGCGCGCCACCTCGCCTTCCTCGAGTCGGGGCGGTCGCAGCCGAGCGAGGAGATGGTGCTGCGGCTGTTCGCGACGCTTCGAGACGCCGCTCCGCGACCGCAACGAGGCGCTGCGCGCCGCGGGCTTTCCGCCGCGCTTCGCCGAGCCCGGCCTCGACGCGCTCCCGCCCGCGATCGACCAGGCGATCGCGCGCATGATGCAGCAGCAGGAGCCGTACCCGCTGACGGTGCTCTCGGTCGACTCGGACATCGTGCGCAGCAACCGCGCTGCGGCCCGCCTCTTCGGTCGCTTCGTCCTCGAGCCGCCGGAGGCGCCGCTCAACCTGTTCTCGCTGGTGTTCGACCCGCGCTACCTGCGGTCGTTCCTGGTCGACTGGGCGACGCTGGCGCGCTCGATGGTCGCGCGGCTCCACCGCGAGGCGCTGGCCCGCCGCGAGGACGACCGCCTGTTCGCGCTGCTCGACCGCGTGCTCGGCTACCCCGGGGTGCCGAGGGAGTGGCAGCAGCCGGACTTCTCCGCGCCGGCGAGCCCCACGCTGACCGTTCGCCTGCAGCGCGACGACCTCGCGCTCGCCTTCCTGACGACGGTCACCGTGTTCTCCGCGCCGCAGGAGGTCACCCTCGAGGAGCTGCGCATCGAGAGCAGCTTCCCGCTCGACGCGGCGACGGTGGAGAGCTGCGAGCGGATCGCGCGGCTCGAGCCCTGAGACAAAAAGCAGAACGCCGACCGGAGCCGGCGTTCTCGATCGCTACGAGGAGCGTCGTAGCGGTAGTTCTCGGGCTTGAAGGGGCCCTCGGGGGTCACGCCGATGTACTCGGCCTGGTCCTGCGAGAGCTTGGTGAGCTTGACGCCGAGCTTGTCGAGGTGGAGCGCGGCGACCTTCTCGTCGAGCTTCTTCGGCAGGAGGTGCACGCCGACCGGGTACTTGCCCTGCTCGGTCCAGAGCGCGAGCTGCGCGAGGACCTGGTTGGTGAACGAGCTCGACATGACGAACGACGGGTGGCCGGTCGCGCAGCCGAGGTTGAGCAGGCGGCCGCGGGCGAGGACGGTCAGCTTCTTCCCGTTCGGGAAGACGAAGTGATCGACCTGCGGCTTGATGTTGTCTTCCTTGGTGTTCTTCTCGAGCCAGGCGACCTGGATCTCGGCGTCGAAGTGGCCGATGTTGCCGAGGATCGCCTCGTCCTTCATCACCTGCATGTGCTCGCCGCGGATGACGTCCTTGTTGCCGGTCGCGGTGATGAAGATGTCGCCGATCGGGGCGGCCTCCTCCATCGTGGTGACCTGGTAGCCCTCCATCGCGGCCTGGAGCGCGCAGATCGGGTCGATCTCGGTGATGATGACGCGGGCGCCGAGGCCGCGGAGCGACTGCGCGCAGCCCTTGCCCACGTCGCCGTAGCCGCAGACGACGGCGATCTTGCCGGCGAACATCACGTCGGTGGCGCGCTTGAGGCCGTCGCCGAGCGACTCGCGGCAGCCGTAGAGGTTGTCGAACTTGGACTTGGTGACGCTGTCGTTGACGTTGAACGTCGGGACCTTGAGGAGGCCCTTCTTGTGCATCTCGTAGAGGCGGTGCACGCCGGTGGTGGTCTCCTCGGTGATGCCGCGCACGGGTCCGCGCCTGGAACAGGTCGGGGCGCTTCTCGTGGGCCAGGCCGGTGAGGTCGCCGCCGTCGTCGAGGATCATGTTCGGGCCCTTGCCGCCCTTGAAGGCGTAGAGCTGCTGCTCGATGCACCAGTCGTACTCCTCCTCGGTCTCGCCCTTCCAGGCGAAGACCGGGATGCCCGCCGCCGCGATCGCGGCCGCGGCGTGATCCTGCGTGCTGAAGATGTTGCAGCTGGTCCAGGTGACCTCGGCGCCGAGCGCGGTGAGCGTCTCGATGAGCACGGCGGTCTGGATGGTCATGTGGAGGCAGCCGGCGATGCGCGCGCCCTTGAGCGGCTGGGTCGGGCCGTACTCCTTGCGGAGGGCCATGAGGCCGGGCATCTCCTTCTCGGCGATCTGGATCTCCTTGCGACCCCACTCGGCGAGCGAGATGTCGGCGACCTTGTAGTTGGGCAGGGTGTCGGACTTGAGGGTCGTCTTGACGGTCTCGGTGTTCACGATCGGGCTCCTTGTTGCGGGGTCGGCAGGCGACCGACGACGACCTGCCAGGGCAGGTGCGCGTCGGGAGAAGAAGAGCGGGCAGAGGCCCAGGGGGAGGGCAGCGGGCGTACCACGAGCTCGACGAGGCCCGCAGCGCGCGCGAGCTTCTTGAGCTCGGGGGCCTCGAAGCCGAGCCACAGGTCGGCCTCCTTGCGCATGGCCTCGTCGTCGTGGCGCGCGTAGTCCAGGACGACGACGGCGCCACCCGGGCGCGCGAGGGCCACGAGCGAGCGGAGGAGCGCGGCGGGCTTGGGCGCGTGGTGCAGCAGGCGCGCGGCGAACACGACGTCGGCGCTGCGACCGACGGCCTTGTGGACGGCCGGGTCGTCGACGGCGCCCTGCACGATCTCGACGTTGGCGAACCCGCGCGCGGCCACGCGGGCGCGGCAGCGGGCGAGCTGCGCCTCCTCGCGGTCGCACGCGACGACGCGCTCGAACACGGGGGCGAGGACGTCGAGCAGGCCGCCGTCGCCGGTGCCCACGTCGACGGCCAGCTTGCGGTCGGGGATGAGGAGCGCGAGCGCGGAGAGGTAGGCGGGGAGCTCGGGCGCGGCGTCGGGGACGCTCGCGTCGCGGGCCCTGGAGAAGAACGCGCGGCTCGCGGCGTCGCGCGCGGCGACGACCTCGGCGATGCGGGCCTGCGAGCCGTCCTCGGTGGTGAGGGCACGGCCGGCCACGAGCGCGTCGGCCACGACGGGGTCGGACTCGACGCCCTCTCCCAGGCGCACGAGCACGCGCGTGCCCTGGCGACGCTCGGCGAGGAGGCCGGCCTGGCGGAGGGCGGCGGCGTGGCGCGAGACGTTGGGCTGCGCCTCGTCGAGGAGCTCGGCCAGCTCGCCCACGGCCAGCTCCTCGTCGTGCGCGAGGGCCAGCAGGCGCAGGCGCACGGGCTCGGAGAGGAGCCGATAGAGCTCCCACCGCGCGCTGCTCTTGCTGTCCGCCGGGGCGACCACGGGGAAGCATATATGTCTTCATGCGCACGAATGCAAGTAGCCAGGAATCAGGCGCAGAAACGCGGCGCGCAGGAAGCTCTTGCGTGCGGGGGGGAGTGCGGCTAACTAACGCGACCTCGCATCGCAAGGTGCGATTGGGCGCATAACTCAGCGGTAGAGTGCGACCTTCACACGGTTGAAGTCGGGGGTTCAAATCCCTCTGCGCCCACCACCGCAACCCTCCGACGCCTGAGCTAGCCTCGGGCCGTGTCGGACTACGTCGACTCGCAGCCTTCGATCCGGTCCAGTCGCCCACCCGGGGCGGCCCGGGAGGTGCTGCTGGTCGACGATCGTCCCTCTTGGAAGGGCGCGATGCAACGGGCGCTGCGTGGGCGGCGCGAGATCGTCGTGGCGACCGACTACGCCGAGGCCCTGGTGTTGCTCGACGACTCGCGGCGCTGGTGCGGTCTGATGTTCGACGTACACCTGCCGCGCGCGCCACGCGGTGGACCGGACCTCCTGCAGCGCGCTCGGAGTCGGGGTTGCTGGGCGCCCGCGATCCTGGTCAGCGGTGAGCTGCAGCCAGCGCTGCTGGGCGAGGCCGCGGAGCTGAACGCTCGCTATGTGCCCTTCGAGTGTCTCACGCAGAAGGCGCTGGTCGCCTTCGCGCACGAGAGCGTCGCGTGGGATCTCGGCGTCACCGTCGGCATGCTGCGCGCGTTCACGTCCCTGCCTCACCACGACGAGCTCACCCACGCAGAGGCCGAGGTCGCGCTCATGCTCGGCGCCGGGTACTCGGCCGCGCGCGTCGCGGCGCATCGGGAGATCGGTGAGCGCACGGTCCGCAGCCAGATCGCGTCGGTGCAGGCGAAGATCGGGATGGAGCTGGCCCAGCTCCGGGCGTGGCTCGCTGCAACGAACGCGTGAATTCGCCCGTCGAGCGGCTGGCCTGAATCCTGCCGTTGATCCAAATCAATGTCGGTTTGTGCGGTGATTTTGCACCGATCTGGGGGAGACACGGAACGAGCGAGCTGTCATCGGTAGGAAACTACGGATGACCGGCGTGGGCCGGTCGTGGCATCTGCCCGCGTCACTTCGGCCGCTGTCTCTACGAGGAGTCCACGGTGTCGCTCGGTCTCGCTCCGGCTTGTCCACCCACGAAACCGCCGCCGTGCTGCAAGCGCGACGTGGGCGGAGGCGCGCCCCGATCGCGGCTCGCGCCACCGGGTGGACGGCGATGAGAAACCACGCAACCCGTCTCGAGCTCGTGCCGACCCGTGGGTGTGAGCGATCGAAACTGTTTCGAAACAGTCATGGGGTGTTTCGAAACACCGGTGGCGGAGACGATGAATTCGAGGACATTTCTGCGATGTTGCGCAGTTGCGTCGGCGGACGGGGCGGGCACGGTTCCTGTAGAGGGTGCCGCCGTGGCTGCTCTCCGCCCAGGATCCTTCACGTCGCTCGTCCTCTTCGGCGCAGCGGCTCTCCTGGCGGGTTGCCTCACGGCGGGTGATCCAGTCCCTGCGGACGACGCTGATGCGGTGACCGACGTCGCTACCGAGAGCGTCGTGGTCGCAACGGACTCTGCTGCGGACGTGGGCGCTCTCGACGCGAGCCCGGACGGGGTAGAGGCGGACGTCGAGGCAGATGGTGCCGAGACCACAGCTTCCGTCGACGCTGAGCCGGACGTTACTGACGGCGACGCCGGAGCGACCGAGGCCGAGACACCCGCATCGACAACCTGCGGCGACGGCGTTCGTGACCTGACTGGCCTCGAGGAGTGCGACTTCGCGACGACCTCACTCCGGGCCATCTGCCAGTCGTGTCGCAGCGTGGACCTGCTTGCGTTGCCGGCGCCGTCTGCGGTCGATGCGGGGGTGCCGCTCGGCAAGCGCTCGCTCGGCTTCGGGCGTCACACGGTGGCTGGGGACCCTGCTGGGGGTTTCGCCGTCGTCTTCGCCGAGGACAAGCCCTGGCGACTTCTCCTGACCCGGTTCGACTCGAAGGGCGTGGCCTCCGACGTCAGCACATCGTTCGCGGCCGATGCTGCACCACTGCTTGCCGCGAATCCCGTCATTGCGCTCGCCGATTCAGGGTGGGTCACGGCGTGGACAGATCTGTCCATCGACGGTGATGGCCCAGGGATTGCGCCTTCGCCGATCCGGCAAGGATAAGAAGGATTAGGAGTAGGATCTATATGTCGAACAAGCTTGACCCCGCTCTGCTTGCTGCGATCCACAAGTTGAACGGATTCGAGACCGAGAGCGGCATCCGGATCCTTGGCCTGGGCTCAACGGCGGCGGACTATTCGATTGAGGAGTTCAACGATCCGGATTGCTGGAGGTTTGCGTGGACGAAGTTCCTGCCAAGACAGGCGGTGCCTTTCGCCTACGATATCGCCGGATCGGTCTACTGGCATCCTGATGCGGGTCGTCAAGTCAGTCGACTCAACTTTGACGGAGCATCTGAACTGACCGCAAGTAGTGTTGACGAATTCTTGAAGCTGGTTGAGACGCACATTCATGAGAGCGTCAGGAGCCTGCTGGATATCCACCAAAGGCCACCAAAGAAGAGTGTGCTGGCTCCACTAAAGCCGCCAGTAATTGCTGGTAGATTCTTGCCAATAGACGTTGTTAAGATGCCTGCTCACCTGGCGCTGATTGCCGGCGGAGATCTTGCTACTTCGGTGTTTGACGGTGTGACCGGTGTCAGCCGACAGGCGACCGGCATCGAGCCGTTCTTCGACGAAGAGAGGGCGGCAGCGGCTGCGAATCCGCTGGCGAGACTGACCGATCCAGTCGGGTGTCGCTTGCGGGGGTGACCCGGTGGTCTTCGTGGCAAGCGCGCGTTGGCGGCGCCGGTGACGGAGCGGCTCGCGAAGCTGACTGGGAAAGATCGCCCGAAAGCGCCGCGCTTCGTTCCAACGAGGCCGAGGCCGAGGCCGGGAGGTACTCGTGTGGCAGCCGCGAGATCGGAGCGCGGCGCGTTCCCGTGATCGTTCTCACGCAGTGGCGCGCGTAGTGGCGACCAATCGCCTGGGTCGCCGCTCGCGCCGAGCTCCACGGACATACCGTGTCCGGCACCGCACACGCGCGCAGTTACACGAATTCCCCAGCGCCGTACCCTCGTCCCTGCGTGACCGACTCCCCTCCCGACCCCGCGCGCGGCCTCCATCCCGCGCAGCGCCTGCTCGACGCGGAGACCCTCGTGCTCCGCCGTGCCTCGAGCGACGCGCGTCGGCAGATCGCTCCGCAGCGTGCCGGCAAGATCGACCCCAACCCTCACCAGATCGACGCGGTAGTCTTCGCCCTCGCCCGCTGCCGCGACGGCGGCTGCATCCTGGCCGACGAGGTGGGGCTCGGAAAGACCATCGAGGCCGGGCTCGTCATCGCGCAGCTCCTGGCTGAGGGCGCCTCGCGCATCCTGCTCGTCGCGCCAAAGCCGCTGCTCGGGCAGTGGAAGCAGGAGCTGTTCCAGCGCTTCGACATCGACGCCAAAGACGGCGAGCCGCGCCAAGGCGGTTTCGACGGCGACGGCGTCTTCCTCATCGGCCGCGAAGCTGCTGGCTCCGAACGCGGGGCGGCCGCGCTCCTGGACGCGCGCCCGTTCGACCTCTGCGTCATCGACGAGGCCCACGAGGTCTTCGCGGGGATCTACAAGCGGTACGACCGCTTCGGCGACGAGAAGGCCGAGTCCACCGAGGCGTTGACCGCCTCGCGCGTGCAGGAGCTGCTCCGACGCGACGCGACGCCGGTCCTCCTGCTCACGGCGACGCCGATCCAGAACAGCCTCACCGAGCTCTGGGGCCTCGTGCAGTACGTCGATGGCGAGAAGACCCTCCTCGGCGACCTCGCCACCTTCCGCGCCGTCTTCTGCGGCACCGACGACCGGCACCTCGCCCCCGGGCAGGAGGAGGAGCTGAAGGCGCGCCTCAGCACCGTCGTGAAGCGCACGCTCCGCCGACAGGCGCAGGAGTTCCTCGACAAGCCGTTCCAGAAGCGCCACGCGAAGCAGTTCGACTACACGATGAGCGTCGCGGAGCGCTCCCTCTACGACGACGTGAGCCGCTACCTCCTCGAGCCGCAGATCGCAGCCTTCGAGGGCAGCCATCGTCACCTTCTTCTCACGGGCTTCCGGCGCCGGATGGCCTCTTCGCAGCGAGCACTCGCCGCGAGTCTCGAGCGCGTGGCGGAGCGGCTGCGGGAGATCCTCGCGGGCGGCGAGCCCGGCGCCGACCGCAAGCTCGTGCGGGAGCTGGCAAACGACCTCGAGGAGGACGACGACTTCGAGGAGAGCCCGAAGGCGGGCGCGGTCGTGCTGCGCGAGCCCGAGGCCGTGAGGGCCGAGCTCGCCCGCGTCGAGGCCTTCATCGCCCGGGCCCACGCGGTGGCGGCGGAGGACAGCAAGTTCCGCGCGCTGCTGCAGGCCCTGGCCTTCGTCACCGAGCGCCAGCGCGCGGGGGACGGGAGCGGCAAGGTCGTCGTGTTCACGGAGTCGATCGCCACGCAGGAGTACCTGCGGGACCGGCTCCTCGAGAGCAAGCTGGTGCGCAGCGACGAGATCACGCTGTTCCGTGGCACCAACGCGAGCCCCGAGGCCCGCGAGGCGCTGGCGCGCTGGCAGGCGCTGTCGCCAGAGAACAAGGCGGTCAAGCCGCAGATCGGGGTGCGCCTCGCGCTCGTCGACGAGTTCCGCAAGCGGTCGCGGGTCTTCATCTCGACCGAGGCGGGCGCCAAGGGGCTCAACCTGCAGTTCTGCGAGACCGTGGTGAACTACGATCTGCCCTGGAATCCCCAGCGGATCGAGCAGCGCATCGGACGCTGCCACCGCTACGGGCAGAAGCACGAGGTCACGGTGGTGAACTTCATCGCCCGTGACAACGAGGTCGAGGCGCTGCTGTTCGACATCCTGAGCCAGAAGCTCGAGCTGTTCGGCAGCGTGCTCGACGCGTCCGACCACGTCCTCCACCACGCCGACGAGGAGGGCAGCGAGGCGCTGGTCGGGGTGCTCGGCGCCGACGTCGAGGCCACGCTGCGTCGGATCTGGGATCGCGCGCGCACGCAGGAGGAGGTCCACGCCGAGCTCCGCCAGCTGCGCGACGAGATCGAGGAGAACAAGCGGCGGTTCCACGAGACGCACGCCCGCACGCGGGCGGTGATCGAGACGCAGCTCGATAGAACGGTGCAGCAGGCCTTCCGAGGACACCAGGCCAACCTGCCGGCGACGCTCGCCGAGTTCGATCAGGACATCCTGCGGGTGGTCCGGTCGTACCTCGACGCGGAGCGGATTCCCTATTCGGACACGCCGCTCGAGGGAGGTCGTCTGCTCACGATCGAGCCGTCGGCCAGCCTTCCCGAGACGGTCGAAGAGAAGGACCGCATCGTCGCGGTCGGCCTGACCAACCACACGTCGCTGCACCTCGGGCATTCCCTGGTCCTGGCGGCGACGGCCTCCGCGCGGAAGCTCACCGGCCCGTTCTCGGTGGAGGTCACGTTGCCGGCGGATGCGCTGGCGCTGCTCTCCGAGCGAAGAGGCACGCGTGCGCGTCTTCGACTGGTGAAGGTGGGGTACGACGGGTTCGAGCACGTCGAGCTGCTGGTACCTGTGGTGTGCTTCGAGGGCGGGGCGGGGCCACTGGACGTGAGCACGGCGCGGGCGCTGTTCGCGGGGCAGTTCCGCGACGTCGCCCCGTCGGGCGGCCTGAGCGTGACGGACGCCGACCTGGACGACGCGCTCGACGAGCTCCTCTTCGATCTGCAGTCCGAGATCGACGTGCGCGAGCAGGCCCGATACGCGCGAGCGGCCCAGCAGGCCGAGCGCTTCATGGAGGACCGGCTCCTCATCCTGAGGCGACAGGAGCAGGCTCTCGGTCGAAGCCTCGAGGCCGCGCAAGACCGTCGTGACGCGGCACTCGGCGCCGACCGTCGCGAAGCCGCCGAGCGAGCCGTCACCGAGCTGCCGTCGAGATCGAGGAGCTGGTTGCGCGGATCCAGCGCCTGGAGCGACGCGAGGACGAGGTCTTCAAGCGCACGCAGGAGCGCCTGTTCGCCAAGCGATACCGGAAGCCCAGCATCGAGACGCTCCTGCAGATGGAGCTCGTCATCGCATGAACCCGAGAGCGGAGACGGAGGACGACATCGTGCTGAGGTTCGTTCACACGGCAGACTGGCACCTCGGCAAGCGGTTCCCGCGCCTCGCCGAGAGCGACGAGGTCAGGCTCACGCGAGCGCGCGTGGAAGTCCTCGACCGGATCTTCGGGGCCGCCGACCGCGAGCGAGCCGAGGTCGTCCTGTGCGCGGGCGACCTGTTCGACACCGCCGAGCCCGCCGAGATGTTCTGGCAGCCGCTCTTGCAGCGATTGCAGAAGACCCCACCACAGCGGCCGATCGTGCTGCTGCCTGGCAACCACGACCCCCACCTCCCCGATTCGGTCTGGGCGAGAGCCCATCGGTTCCGTCAGGGACTGCCGGCCTGGGTGCACGTGGTCGACCCGCCGATGCTCGAGCTGCCGATCGGCGACCACGCGGTGCTGTACGGCGTGCCCTGCACGTCGACGGCCGGCGCGAACGATCCGACCGCGTCGATCCCCGTGCGTGCCGCGGGAGACGCGCGGATCCGGATCGGCCTCGTGCACGGGACGACGTTCGACGTGAAGGGCTACCAGATGAACTTCCCGATCTCGCAGGACGCCGTGATCGAGCGGGGTCTCGACTACCTGGCCATCGGGGACACGCACAGCTTCCGGTTCGTACCGGCCGACCGGCTCGTTCCGCCGACCATCTATCCCGGGGCGCCGGAGCCGACCTCGTTCGGCGAGGACGACGCGGGCAACGTCGCCATCGTGATGGTGACTCGCCAGCGACAGGCGCGGGTGCGTACCGAGCGCGTCGCGCAGTGGACGTGGGAAGAGAAGCGCGTGACGACGCTCGCGGAGCTGCGCGAGCTGCGCCTCCGAAGCGACCTGCGAGGACGCGTCCTGCGGCTGCTCGTGGAGATGGCGCTGCCGGCGGACGAGCTCGAGGAGGCCGAGCGCATCCTCGTCGAACTGAAGGGCGATTCGGCGCAGACCGGCCGGGTCGACGTGCTCGAGCTGGATCGTGAAGGGCTGACCCTCGACAGCTCGAACCTTGCTGCGCTGTGCCAGGACTTGCCGCCGGTCCTGCAGCGCGCGGTGGAGCGCTTGGTCGAGGAGGAGGCGAAGCCGGACCGTGCCGAGGTCGCGCGTCGAGCCCTCATGCAGCTCTACCGACTGGCGAAGCAGGCCTCCTGATGCGCTTCTCCCGGCTCGTCGTGGAGAGCGTGCGCGGCATCGCGTCCGCGGAGGTCACGTTCGGCCCGGGGCTGAACGTCCTCTACGGGCCCAACGACCTCGGCAAGTCCACGCTCGCCGCTGCACTCCGGGCGGCGCTGCTCCTGCCGGTCCACTCGTCCGAAGGCGCGGGACTGGTCACGTGGGATCGCGACGAGCCGGCGAGGGTCGAGCTCACGCTGCTCGACGACGAGGAGCGGATCTGGCGCGTGTGCAAGACCTTCGGTGACGGACCGCGGGCTTCTGCGGAGTGGGCCTACTCGAAGGACGGGTCCAGCTTCGCCACCGACGCGAAGGGACGCGAGGTCGACGGGAAGCTGCGAGCGCTGCTCCGCTGGGGCATTCCTTCACCTGGCGGCAAGGGCAGTCCGCACGGGTTGCCGGAGAGTTTTCTGGCGAAGGTGCTGCTCGCCGAGCAGACGGAGGTCGACGACATCCTGGCACGCAGCCTGGCAGCCGACCGCGACGAGACGGGCAAGTTGCGCCTGACTTCAGCGCTTTCTGCGCTGGCGCAGGATCCCACGCTCAAGCGAGTGATCGACGCAGCGCAGGAGCAGGTCGACCGGTTCTACTCGGCCAATGGCAAGAGGCGAGCGGGGGCCAAGTCGCCGTTCAAGGAGGCCGCCGACCAGGTCGCTCGCTGGCAGGCCGAGCTCGACGCTCTCCACACGCGGGAGGCCGACCCGCGACTGACGGAGGATCGCGTGTCCACGCTCCGTGAAGGCAGGACGACGCTGGTCCTGGCCGCGGCGGCGGCCGCGGAGGCCGTCCAGGTCGCGAGCGAGCGGTGGCAGCGTGCGCAGGCGCGGTCGGTCGTGCAGGCCGAGCTCGGGAAGGCCGAGGAGGCGCTCGGGGCCCATGACCGACTCGCCCAGGAGCTTGCCGAGGCGAAGAAGCGACTGGTCGCGCTCGGCGAGGCGAGAGCGGCGACCGAGAAGGCGTTGGAGGAGGCCGACGCGAGTCTCGCGGCTGGAGATGCCACGCTGGCCGAGGCCAAGGATGCCGCGACGGCCGCGAAGAGCGCCGATCATGCCCTGCAGCGGGAGCGTGAGCAGGCGGAACACGAGAAGAAGCTGGCGGACCTCGCGCTCGAGGAGCAACGCGGGCTCGCTGAGCGCACCGAGAAGGAGCGGCTCGCCAGAGCAGAACAGGATCTCCTGCGCGCGCTGGCCACCGAGAAGACCGTGCTCGCCGAGCTCGAGACGCGGACCAACGAGGCTGGTGTTGCTGAACGGCTGGCGGTCGCGCGTGCGGAAGGGGCGCGGCGTGCGGAAGGAGTCTTCGCCTTCGGCAAGTGGCAAGAGGCTGATGCGGCCGAGAAGAAGGCAGCGAAGCTCGTCGGGGAGGCCAGCACGATCGACGAGCAGGCGGGCGAGGCGGAGGCAGCGCTCGGCTCGATCGGCGAGGCCCGGGCTGTGCCGACACGTGAGCAGCTCGCTGCGGTGCGCGCGCTCGAGCGCAAGCTGCTGGCGGCCGAAGCCGCACTCGGCGGTGGCGTCGAGGTGCGGATCCGACCGCGCAAGGCCATCGGGTTGTCGTCCACGACGGACGGGAAGACCGCGGACCACGGGAAGGTCGTGGACCCTGTGGTGCTCGAGGCGGACCGCAAGCTGGAGCTGCGGATCGCCAACGTCGTCGACCTCGAGATCGAGGTGGGGGGTGCCGACGCGCGCAAGCAAGCGGCCACGCTGCGCGCGCGCTGGGAAGACGAGGCCGCGCCGGTGCTGGCCGCCGCCGGGGTGACGACGGTCCAGGAACTCGATGCTCGGATCCTCGAAGGGGAGCAGGCCACCGAATGGCGTCGCGGTCTGACGGAGAAACTTCGCACGCTCCGCGAACAGGCGCGACAGGGCGCGGCCCGGGCGGAAGAGCTGAAGCGCGTGGCGCAGCTCGCGCCCAGCAGGGAGAAGGCCCTCGAAGGTCACGACCGCCGGGTGCTGGCCGCCGCGTTCGCGGAGTTCGGGGAGCAGTGGGAGGTTCCAGCGCAACAGCGGGGGGATGCGGCGAAGAAGCAGGTGGAGGCGGCGAAGGCTGCTGCCGCCGAGGCCGTTCGCGTTCGCGACCTCAAGGCGCTCGAGGCCAAGCAGGCCAGGGCGGCCGTCGAGGCATTGCCGCCCGTCGCGGAGCCGGGGCGTGCAGCACGGGAGCTCGCGGAGATCGTGCAGGCGCTGGCCGCGATCGAGCCGAAGCGCGCTGCGTTGCAGGAGGCACTCCGGCAGACATTGGCTGCCGCGCAGGAGCAGCTGGCGGTGGTCGAGAAGACTGTCGCGGTCGCGGTCGCGGCGCGCGAGTCGGCGCACGGCAAGGTCCTCGTCTGTCAGAAGGCGCGAGACGACGCGCGCAGTGAGCACGACAGGAGCCAAGGGCTCGTGCTCGAGCGTACGAGCCAGGTCGAGAAGGGAGATCGGCCGGCGTTGCAGGCGCGCGTCACCCAGTGCCGGGAGGCGCTGACGGTCCTGTCGGAAGACGTCGGCACGGAGGCAGAGGTGCTGGTGGCGGAGGAACGTCTCCAGCGGGCGGATCGCGATCTGGTCAGCCTCACGCGGGAGCTCGATCAGGCCGAGGGCGCCCTGCAGCGCGTCGGCGGTGCGCCGCTCCGCGAGGAGCTGACCCGGGTGACCGACGCGCTGGAGCTGGCCAAAAGGCGCTCGGCGAGCATCGATCTCGACGCGCAGGCTTGGCAACTGCTGCGGGACACGTTGCGCGAGGTGGAGAAGACGGAGGGCACGCACCTCGGCCGCGCCCTGGCAGCGCCCGTGACGGAGCGGCTCGCGGAGCTGACCGGGCAGCGATACGGCGCGGTGGAGATCGACCCGCACCTGCAGACGACGGGGGTCGGCGGGTTCGCGAAGGCCGCGGCGGCGGAGGTGCTGGAGGCGCTGTCGGTCGGGACGAAGGACCAGCTGGCCACGCTGCTGCGGCTGGCGATCGCTCGCCACCTGAAGGCCACGCTGCTGCTCGACGACCACCTGGTGCACACGGATCCCGCGCGCCTGGAGTGGTTTCGGCGAGCACTGCGGGAGACGGCGACGGCCACGCAGGTCGTGGTGCTGACCTGCCGGCCGGAGGACTACCTCGGGGAGGACGAGATGCCGAAGGAGGGGGAGACGATGCGGAGCCTGGCGGCGGGGAGTGTGCAGGTGGTGAATCTCGGGCGAGCGATCCAGAGGCAGACTGGCCGGCCCGGCTGAGCCCAACCCCTCGAGTCACACGAGAATTGGATGCGTTGCACGGAGGGTGCCGTGAAGAAGTTCTTGTTGAAGCCAACCGAGATTCGCGTTCTTGTGCCAGGACTGGGTTTTCTTCCGCTCCAAACCAGGTCACCGTTGAGGGTCACTTGATAAGCTACATGTATCGAGAAGAGCCTGAGGAGGGTGGCGACTCTGGATGGAGGTTCTTCTCTGGGATGGAGTCCCAGAACTACGTGGACAATCCGTCGCACACCTCCATCTATGATGTGAACACCATCGCGAACTATGATGAGGGCATCATCCCCTTGCTAGATGCACCCCAAGGAGCGGTATTTGAACGAACCGCGGCTGGAGAGTGGATTCGGGTGGATTCGGACGGCGACAAGCACTGATGGAGTTCTCATCGCAGCGACGGCGGTGACCTTGTGTCCTTGCTTGTCGATCAGGTAAAGCGGTTGAACAGAACGCGGGGAAGATCATTGAGAAGTAGCGCGACCATAGTGGTCCTGACGATGTTCTTGGGTTGCAAGTCGCCTCGCCAAGTGGGACCTGACGACGCTGGCGGTACGGCGCCATCCCTGCGAGCGTACCTGTCGCGCAGGTATGTGTCTCCTCGAAGTGCGCGTCGGTGGCGCTGTCCGTGGTCGATGGCGGAAGACTCGTCGCGGCCACCAACGGAAGGTCGTTGTCGGGACGAGCGCACGAGTCTTCTATTGGGATCCAGCATCGGCCCAGACGCAGGAGGTCGCGCGGGCGCGCCCGACAGCTCTAGCGGCAGCAGGGGGGCGCGCCTACTGGCTCGATGAGTTCGGCCTTCATGCGCGAGACCTCAGTGGTGCGACACCCAGTGACCTTCCCGCGGCCTGCCCAACCGCCCTTGAAAGCGGTCGTCTCATCGCCGGTCCCTCTGGACCGATCGTCGAGTGTCGAGCCGCCACGATGGGGACCGAAGGCGTCTCGCAAATCCGGTATAGCTTTCACGCGTTCAATCGCCTGCTGGAGCCCAGGTGGGATCATGCGCTGGTGGCCAACCTGAGCGAGGACTTTCCCGTTGCTTCGCTCGCAACTGTGGGAGACCGCCTGCTCATCGGGCAGGGAAGACATCTGTTCGAGGTCGATTCGAAGGGCAGGCATGCCCGTCGGTCGCTCGGCGAAGTGGGCATCGTGGAGGCAGCAGCGGCCAACAACGGTGATTCTATGACTCCGCACGTGGTTGCCGTCGAAGAAGCGGTTGGCGTGGGTTCTTCGCACGAACTCCTACGGGAAGGACGCGAGTGGGCACACGCGATCGTCTGGCTCGGTCCAGCCGGTCCTCCGTCGCGCCGCGTCGAGTTGCCCGCGCGTGTCTCGAAGCTTCTCGTCGCGCCGCAAGCGGCGCTTCTGCTCGCCGGAGGTCGGGTCACCGCTCTGCGCTTGCACGGCGACGCAGAAGTGTACGCCGCCGACGCGAAGGATGCGGCGCTCGGCGAGAATGGGCTGGTCGTCACGCTGACGGGCCAGAAGGTCGCCTGCTTTGGTTCTACGTGGGCCATGTGAACGTGGGATTCTCGGTTGGTACGCTGGCGACGAGTCCGGCGGTCGACGGTGACGACGCGGTCGTCAAGACCGACTACGACGCGAAGGGGCGCCGCCCAGAAGGCACACGACGAAGACGGACCAGGATTTAGTTGGTTTGAAACGGTCGACCAGAGTGGGTCGTCCGCCACGGGCACGAAGCGCGAGGGATTCTGCGCGACGCCAGACTGGTTGCGCGTGACACCGGTCAACACGACCTCGTGCGCCGCTCTCGTGAGCGCCACGTAGAGCGCCCTACGGTCGGCGAGCACGTCGGCTGGCTCGCGGCTGCGCCAGTCAGGGATGACGCCGTCTTCGCAGCCGAGCACCACCACCAGGTCGAACTCGAGGCCCTTAGCCCCGTGGAAGGTGGTCAGCACGACACCGGCCGCAGACGCCCCACGCGTGGGTGCTCGGAGCGTGCGCACAAAAGACTTGAAGGTGTGCTCTTCGCGCGCCAACGCGAGGATGTCGTCTCCGTCCTCGAGAGTCATGTTTGCGAGCTGCGCCAGCCGCCGGACGATCTCCTCAGGCGCTCGAGGCGCTTCGAGCCAGCGCCTCATCTCGAGCCATTCAGGAACGTCAAGCAACTCGCCGAAGTGAACGCCCTGCGCATCGGCCTCTGCGATACGCTCGTCCAGATTCGTTCCAATGCCTGGTAGGGCCTCAAGAAAGGGTCGAGCTGAGAATCGAGCCGGGCGACCCTCGTCCAAGGTGGCGAGGAACTCCACCCCGAGGGCGACGATTTGCCCTCGACGGTCCAGCGGCGCAGCGTCGCTGCGCACCGGCACGCCTGCAGCCCGCAGTGCTGCCTCGAGCGCGTTCAGACGAGCCCGGCGACGTGAGAGCACCGCGATGCGGTCGGGCAACATCCGACGACATGCAGCGACTATCTGGTCGCATACCATTCGAGCCTCGGCCGTCTCGTCAGGACTCGAAAGCCAGCGGGCGACGCCTGGATCGACACCACCTCCATAGGGACGCTCGATTACTCGGCTTGCCAAGGCCTGGATGCGTGGGGCACACCGATGATTTTCCGTTAGCTCGACGGGCTGTGGCTGGTACGTCTTTGCCCAGCCAAGGACCTTGTCGGGGTCTGCGTCGCGGAACTTGTAGAGGCTCTGGTCTGCGTCCATCGCGATGCACAGGTGCGTGCTGCCCTTCGGACCGCCGACCAGTGCGTCGACGAAGGCGAGCTGTGCCGCATCGCAATCCTGCGCCTCGTCCAGGAGAACGAAGCGCTCGTGGTGCCGAACCGTACGACTGACTGCTTCGCGCGTGATCAACAGTTCGGTTGCGAGTCGAATGCAGGTGTTCCAGTCGAACCGACCTCGCCGTCGCATCTCCGCGACTACGAGGGCGACCAACGGCGGGACCATCGCGGCATCGACTCGCCCCCCCCGGCGTTGAAAGCGTTCGAAACGGTCCGCGAAGTCGTCGAGTGCAGCGACCCGATGTTCTCGCGCCAACCCATCGGCCAGCGCCTGGACGTCGGCCTTCTCGAGGATGTCCGTGCTGGCCGGAAGACCGAGGTGCTGCCCATGGGCTCGCAGGAGCGACATCGCGTGCGCGTGGAGTGTCTGGGCAACCACACGACGACTGTCGCTGCGGGACACTGCTGCGTCGACACGGGCGCGCATCTCGGCGGCCGCCTTGTTGGAGAACGTGAGCATGACCACGACCGTCGCCGAGGTGGGCGAGCCAGGCAGCATGGGCGGTGAGCAGGTGGGTCTTGCCCGCTCCCGGACCTGCGAGCAGAAGGACGTGCCGGTCCGTCGTGCGCGCGACTCGGGAACGCTCCTGGTCGAGACCGAAGCTCGCGAGGGGGTCCAAAGGGCGGGGCGCTGCGACCATCAGGGATTCCGGGCGTTCTCCACGGCCCGCTCGACTGCTCTACGATAGCAGTCCGGCACGCGAGTGCCATCCGTGCCGTTCGCGGTCAGCCGGGCGAACACTCGCACGATCTCCGACTTCGCCCGTGCCAAGAGCACCACACGGGCGTCGTCATCGGAACACTCCGCGACCGTCTCCGGAGCTTCGCCGCCACCTCGGAGCGAGATGCGCCTCCTCTGGTTCTTCGGAACCCTATCGTCACTCGCACGAAGCTCCGCGTAAGGCGTTCCGTCCTCGGCGAGGATGGCCTCGACCACGTCGGGTGCGTTTGCGCACAGAAGGCACTCCACGTTCATGCCGACACCCGGCGTGAACACACCGTGGCGCTCGAGGCGGTCCGTTGGGCTGCCACTGCCTTCCGGGTCGACGGTGGCGAGAAGGGAATCGATACGTGTCTCGACGTCGTGGTCGCAGACGACGACCACAGGGAGCCCGAGAGCCATGAAGAACGCGCGAAGCTTCAGAATGGCACCGTCACCCGACGAATCGGTGGTCACCTGGGACACTGAAGGCGCGCGCCTGGCCATTCACGGTTCGAGTAGGATCACCGAGCCGGTGAGCAAGAGCTCGGGCGAGTGCGAACTGGCGATCACTTGACCCGGCATGCCCGAGAGTCGACCGGCCATGGCTCGCTGTGCGGTTGGATGAAGGTGCGCCTCCGGTTCCTCGATGGTGAGGATGGGGCGCACGCGGTCGCGCTTTGAAAGTCGTTCGACCTGGTGCGCGTAGATTCCGAAGAGCAGCGCCCCTTGGGTTCCCAAGCCGTGCCGATCGGCGCCGAAGCCTCTCTGGTCTGCCGGCGACGTCACATCGATAGCGAGGGCACGCAACATCTCGTCGACGTCGCGAGGAGCCGCGCTCAGGGTGACTACCGTGTTGCTTGGAAGTCCGAGGACCGGTCCGATCCTCGACAGCGACTCAGCGAGTTCACCGATCAGTGGGGTTCCGCTCACGAGCTTGTCGCTTCCCTGCCGAAGCAGCTCGAGCGCTGCCGCAGTGGTTGGGGGATCCGGCCGCGCCTCTGCCAGCAGCGTCCCCCAGTCCGACCAGCGACCGCCGAGCCCACGACGGAGGTCACGGTCTGGTCCGAAAGCTCGGAACGGAAGCTGATCGCGGAAGGGGAACGCGCTGCGGACCGTCTCCTCGATCTCGGAACCATCGGGCCTGAGGAGGACCAACCGTGCCGTCAGATCGGGGGCCGACGTGCTGGCGTCGGGCACAAGGAGGACCTCGAGGCGAAGTAGAACGCGCTCGCCGTCGCCAACGATCTGGGGGGTCACGGGGGCGACGGCGCCCGATTCGAATCGCTGCTGACCGCTGGGTGGCGCCAACCAGAGGTCGATGACAATCGGCGGCGCGTCGCGCAGATCGCTGCTCGCCGACGTGCTTCGGAAGTCGAGCTCAGTGAACGGGACTCGTCCGGAGTAGGACACCACGGCGCCGATTGCATCTAGCAGCGTCGTCTTTCCAGCGTTGTTCGCACCGATGACAACGGTGAGGTTTGGGTCGAGCCCGACCTCGACGTCCTCGAGTGCTCGCAGGTTGCGGACGCGGACTCGCTCGATGCGCACGCGAAGAGGGTACCTCGCTCACGGGCAAGTACCTGCGTCGAAAGCCATCCTCGGACATTGCCTGTCCGGACACGAGCCGAACTGGGCGCAAGCGGCGAGGCTGCGAGCAGCGTCGCCGTCACGCGCGGGCCGATCATGTGAGTGCGCCGCGGCCCTCCGGGTTTTCGCTCTCGCTCATCGCCCTCGCGTGCAGCTCCAGCTCGGGCAGCGCGACCGACCAGGGCCGCCCGACGTGCGTCGCCGCCTGCAGACCGATCCTCTTCGCGGACGGTTCGTGCTGCGCGGCCCATGCCGCAAGCACAGCGTCAGGAGTTGGAGGGGCGATCTGGGGCCCGACGAACACGACCCTGCCCACCTCGGCCTTAGCCCTGCCCACTTTCCTGCCCACTCCCCCGTGACGGCTGGAACGCCTGGGTCACGCCGGGAACGATATTCGTGGGAAAATCAGCCACTCCGTAACGGCTGGTCCCCTCCTTTGGGACCTTCACACGGTTGAAGTCGGGGGTTCAAGTCCCTCTGCGCCCACCACCGCAACCCTCCGACGCCTGAGCTAGCCTCGGCGGGTGTCGGGGTACGTCGACTCGCAGCCTTCGATCCGGGGCGGCGTGCCGTTCGCGCCACGCAGCCGGACCCCTGCAGCGTGCTCGGAGCCGCGAGTCCTAGCGCTCGCGATCCTGGTCAGCGAGCATCAGCCAGCGTTGCTGGGCGAGGCCGCGGAGCGCTCGCGACGAGCACTGCGGGTGTCTCGCGTCGAAGGCGCTGGTCGTCGCGGGCGGTCGTCGAGTTGTCATAGGGGATTTCTGCTCGATGCGAATTGTTGCGCAGATTGCCGCGGAAATGGTCGATGTCCGAGCCATTGCTATGGCCTTCTCCGGTCTGCTGCGAGGGTACGCGGACAGGGGGTTCCCGCGTGATTGGAAGTACTGTGGCGTCTCTCTGGAAGACGCTCAGCGACGCGCCAATCTGGAAGACATCGACGAGTGCACGCGAGCACTCGATGAGGGCGCGCCCATGGTGCGCGCGGTCTACCTCTGGGATGGTAGCGATGACGGATGTACGGCGAGGCTCTATCTGACCGACCGGGCTCGCTGGTTCTCCTTCGAAGCGGACGGCGAATGGTCTGCCTTGCTCTCCGCCCAGTCCGCACAGCTCATCGAACTGCTCCTCACTCACTTTCAAGTCGACTGGGCGTCGGTGGTGAACAAGTGGACCGCTTCGATCTGTCCAGTGACCCCGGGCCCGCTGGTCGTGGGACTTCTGAGCGTCGCTTCTGCAGGCCATCTCGAACCGACACGTCGCTTCGAAGCGGCTACGATTCTGGGGCGTAGCGCCCTCAGACTGGTCGGGTCACAGGACGCCGAGGCCGAGCTTGAGCTTCGCGAGCTGTATCTGAAGGCATGCGGCAAGGAAGAACGCACCTGCGAGTCGAAAGGGCGGTGATGGATGGTTCAGATCGAGGACTTGACTCCATGGACTGCCAAAAGCCCGCTGAATCCGCCGTGCTCGAGGAACGCCTTGGACCGCATGGTGGCGGCCATGGGTCGTTCCATTGGCACGACGGCTGAATCCCTCCTCCTCCACGCTGACGGCCAGCAGCCGGCCGACGCGTTTGGCTTACGGCTGCTCCGGCTGTCCGAGGTCGCAGACGCAATGGCGTTGCTGGTGGAGATCGTCGAACCACGCGCTGAACTGGTGCGTCATGTCGTGCCGATTGCCACGAACGACAACGGCGTCTTCCTGGCGACGTTCGCGGACGGGCCATTGTGCGATCTGGTGACGCTATTCTCCACAAGCGACCTTGATCCGGTTCCGCGATTCAGCGGGTTCGTGGAGGCGACCCGCGCAGTCTTCGGTCTACAATCTGAGCTGGCGGAAGCTGGTCGAACGGACGACTTCGATGGCGAGGTGCTGTCGTTGTCCGACTTTCCTCGAGGTGTCTTCGATGCGGGCCGGTGCGATGCCCTGCTCAGCAGCCACGCTGTCGACGAGAGGAGCCAGAGGATGCTGCTCAGAGCAGCGGCATTTCTGGTGCCCGTGGGCGACTCGGGGCGACTCGGGCAGCTCTCCGAGCACCCTGAGGGCGCCGTCCGCGAGGCAGCTGTCGAAGCGCTTCGAGACTGGCCGGAGGAGCTGGCGGTGCCGCGGCTGGTGAAGGCGGCAACGGAGGACGAATCCAAGAATGTCAGGATCGTCGCGGCCGTGGCTCTGCGGCGCAGGCAGGGCGCTCTCGCTCGCGAAGCGCGCGCTTCTGTTCGCGAACATCTCGGCTCGCTGGCGCTCTACCTGGGCAGTGATGCCTAGAGCTTCCAACAACCAATACCTGGCCGCAACCCGACCTCAGAGCTAGCCTCCAGGGGTTGTCGGACCATGTCGACGCACAGTCTCTTTCGTCTTCGGCGAGCCCGAGCGACCAGGAGGTGAATGGTGAGCGCGAAGAAGAAGCTGTCGGCGCAGAAACGCCTGGCGGCCATGCAGGAGTTCGGACGATTGCTGGTTCGGGTCGTTCGCGACGAGGCCCTCCAGATGGCGGACGAGAGGGAGGTGCCGGCGCGCTCAGCGATGGCCAAACGCTGGGGAGACCTGGATGACGAGACGATTCGAAGTGTCGCTCCGGACATCGTGGATCAGACGCTGTTCACGCTGATGGATGCCTTGGACAATGGCCACCTTCACCTCTTGTACGTCACGGAAGATGGTGAGAAGGTGGATCTGTGCGAAGATGGATTCGGTGAATTGGCCGGACGTTATCTCGAGTGGCGTCAATCGGGGCCCGAGCGGTTCAACGCATGGACCTAGCCTGGCGGCGGTTTGAGGGGCTCTACCCGTAGCGAGCGGTCGTGACGTTGGACCGTTCAGCTGTCCCGTTTGATGGTGGGCCACCTCCGTCCGAGATGGATCGAGTTCAGGCCGCCGCTCTGACGGTCGTCTCCGAGGTGTCCGGGGTCTCGTGGGCCCGCGGCCTCGATGGCGCGGAGTGCGTGTGGATCGGTCGTGGCGCCAACCGCGCCGTGCTCCACGAGAGGGCAACGGAGACCTATCTCCTCCACGAGCGCGCTCCGGAGCCGACGCGCCTCCGCCTCGAGTCGTGGTTCGGGGGCCGACGCAGCGTGGACTGGGGCACCTTCGCGATCGCGGAGACGCCGTGCTGGACGTCCGGCGACCGGTTGTTCGTCGAGGGCGGTCTCGAGAACACTGGCTGGATGCGCGAGTACGCGATCGAGGACTGATCCGCCCACGCCTTGGAGCCGGCACACCTCCTATCGTCACCGACCGTCGACCGGGCTGACGTGGGCATCTGCGCGGCATCGCACGGTGGTAAAATCCGCCGCGGAGGTGACCCATGCCTTCCTCCCCGGACCGGCGTCTCCTCGCCGTCCTCGCGGTCCTCGCGTTGCTCGCACAGACCTTCGCATCGGGGCGCCTCGCCCTGGCACCGTGCGTGTTCGCTGCGCCCTTCCTGGCGATCCAGCTGCTGGAGCGCACCCGCCCGCGCGTCGGCCTGGCGTGGGTCTTCGGCATCCAGCTGGTCGCGTTCCTGGCGCAGTGGCGCGGGTACATCCTCGCGCCGCTCCCCGTCTACGTGGCCGTGGCCGTGGGGTACTCGCTCATCGGACTCCTCCCGTACGTCGCCCACGTCGCCTGCGCTCGCGGCCGGTCGAGCGCGTGGACCGTCCTCGCGTTTCCCGCGGCGCTCGCGCTCACCGAGACCGCCACGCGCTGGCTGAGCCCCTACGGCAGCTGGGGAGCGACCGCGTACGCCCTCCCGGGCGAGGGCGCGATCGGAGGATTGGCGGCCTTCGCGGGTCTCAATGGCGCGGCCTTCGTCGTCGGCTTCGTCGCTGCGGCCGCGAGCTGGTATGTGCGCGAAGGACGTGAGCATCGGCGCGCGAGCATCGCTCTCGTCGTCACCGCCTTCGCGGTCTGGTCGGCGGGCACGCTCCGCCGCGCCCCGGAACCCGCCGGTCAAGGTGGCGATCAGCGCGCTCTTCGAGCCGCTCTCCGAGCGCTCCATCATCTTCGACCCGAGCGGCTGGAAGGCGCTGTACGAGACCCCGATGACCAACGGCGACAACCCGTTCGTCGACGTCTACCTGCTCAATCGCAGCATCCCTCCCGCCCTCGAGCCCGGCGTGACGGCCTGGTTCGAGGCCCGGCAGAACGCGCTGGTGGAGGCGACCGAGCGCGAGGCCCTCGCCGGCGCCCGCCTCGTCGTGTGGTCCGAGGCGAACGGCGTCGCGCTCGTGCACCACGAGAAGTCGTTCGTCGATCGCGTCCGCGACGTCGCCCGGAAGCACCGCGTCGTCGTCGTGATGACGCTGAACGTGAAGCAGGTGGGCGTCCGGCTCAGCGACAACAAGGCGCTCATCATCGACGCGAACGGCGAGATCATTGCCGACTACAGCAAGGCGCGTCCCGTCCCCGGCGCGGAGGCGACGCGACCGGGCACCGGCATCGTGCCCGTCGTCGCCACCGCAGTGGGGCGGCTCGCCCTGGTGATCTGCTTCGACGCCGATCACCCCGAGCTGGTGCGGCAGGCCGCGCGAGGTCGCGCCGATCTCCTGCTCGTGCCGAGCAACGACTGGAGCGACATCGTGCCCTACCACACGGCGATGGCGGCCTGGCGTGCGCGCGAGCTCGGGTTGCCCCTGGTTCGCGCCGCGAGCTCCGGCGAGTCCGCGGTGTTCGACGACGGCGGCCACGTCGTGACACGGCAGCGGCTCGTCGTGCGCGGAGACGGTCCGATGCGCGTGCTCTCGCCGATCGGGAGGCGTGGCACCTTGTACGGGGCCACGGGCGACGCCCTCGGCGTGGCGGTGGCGCTCGTCGGTCTCGTCCTCGCCGTCACGCACCGGCGATCGAGCGCTGACTGACCGAACCCCAGCGGCCCGATTCTGGCTCTCACTCCCAGCATGGAAAACGCGACCCTCGAGCGACACCTCACCCTCGGCTTCGACGCCGCCCTGGCCAAGCTCCCCGAGGCGCTGGCGTCCCAGGGCTTCGGCGTGCTCACCGAGATCGACATCGCCGCCACCCTCAAGAAGAAGCTCGGCGTGGACTTCCGCCGCTACAAGATCCTCGGCGCGTGCAACCCGACCCTGGCCCACCAGGCGCTGTCCGCCGTCCTCGAGGTGGGGGTCATGCTCCCGTGCAACGTCGTCGTCTACGAGGCCGACGACGGCCACGCGGTCGTCCACGCCATCGACCCCACGCGCACCATCGCCTCCGCCGAGCCCGCGCTGGCCGAGCTCGCCAAGACCGTCCGCGACAAGCTCTCCGCCGCGCTCGCGCAGCTCTGACGACCGAGGCAACCTGGCCGCGCCGTGGCAGATGGCCACGCTCCTCCGCGCCGACGTCCCCATTTGCGGCCCCGCGCGCGACGGCACGCCTCCTGCTCGGGCTGGCCGGGTCATGCGTACCACTCTCCTCTCTCTCGTCCTCGGCTCCCTGATCGCGGGCTGCGGGACCACGCCTCCACCCGCCGCGACCGAGGCCATCGGCACCACCACGCCCAAGCCCGCGCCGAAGGCCGAGCCCGCGCCGATCCCGGACTCGCCGAGTTCCAGCATCGTCGCCATCGACCCCGCCATCCAGACGGCGTGCAAGCTGCCGGCGAAGGAGACCTTCTTCGCGTTCGACTCGTCGATCCTGCAGCCCAAGGGGCAGAAGCTGCTCGACGCCGTCGTCGAGTGCTTCGTCAAGGGCGCGCTCAAGGGCCGCAGCCTCCGCCTGGTGGGCCGCGCCGATCCGCGCGGCGAGTCCGAGTACAACCTCGTGCTCGGGCAGTCGCGCGCCGACTCCGTCGCGCACTACCTCGTGACCAACGGGCTCGATTCGGCGCAGCAGTCCACCACCACGCGCGGCGCCATGGACTCCACCGGCTTCGACGAGCTGACCTGGGCCAAGGACCGCCGCGTCGATCTCCTCCTCAACCCATGAGCGCCGATCCCCTGGGCCTCGCCCTCGACCCTGTCTCGCTGATCCTCCACGCATCGCTCCCGGTGAAGGCCACCGTCGCCGTGCTGGCGTTCGCGTCGACCCTCGTGTGGACCCTCGCGGTCGTGAAGCTCACCCAGCTCCTCCGCCTGCGCCACCGCCAGCGCGTGCTCGAGGAGGGCGCGCTCGGATCGACTGGCGCAGACGACCTCGTCCAGACCCTCCGCCGCAACCGCGACGCGCCGGGCAGCAACGTGCTCTCGGCCGTGCTCGCCGTCCCGACCGCCGGGATCGAGCGCCTGCACGCCGTCGCGGATCGGGCGATCGTCGCCGAGCGCCTGCGCGCGACCGCGTTCACCTCGCCGCTCGGCACCGTCGCGGCCTCGGCGCCGTTCATCGGCCTGTTCGGCACCGTCTACGGGATCATGGACGCCTTCCTGCGCATCGGCGTCGCGAAGTCCGCGTCGCTGCCGACGGTGGCGCCCGCCATCGGCGAGGCCCTGATCACCACCGCGCTCGGCATCTTCGTCGCCATCCCCGCGGTCGTGTTCTTCAACGCGATCGACAGGCTCGCCGCCGACCTGATCGCGACGGTCGAAGCGTCCGCCCTCGAGTGGACGGCGCTGATCGCCGAGCACCCGCGGACGGCTGCGCTCCCGGCGATCCTCCCGACGGTGTCGCTCGCCCCGGCGCGCGCGCGGTCGACCATGCCGCTGCAGAGCGCGTAGTCGCGTGCGCCCGGCGACGCGCTCGCGAGGGCTCCACGAGCTCAACCTGACGCCGCTCGTCGACGTCATGCTCGTGTTGCTCGTCGTGTTCATGGTCGCGGCGCCGCTCCTCACCACCGGCCTCCAGGTCCGCCTGCCCGAGGTGAAGGTCACCAACACCCCGGTGAAGGACGGCCGCCTCGTCGTGTCGGTCGCGAGCGACGGTCGCATCTTCTTCGGTGAACGCGACTCGACCGCCGACGTCGAGGCGATCCTGCGCGCGAACGCCCGCTTGCAGGTCGAGCACGAGCTCTACATCCGCGCCGACAAGGACGCGCGTTACCGGGCTGTCGCACGGGCGATCGCCGCGGCCCGCTCCGCCGGCGTCACGTCGGTGAACCTGCTCGTGGAGCCCGAGCCGTGAGCGACATCCCGCGCGTCGAGTGGGCGATCGGGCTGTCGGCGGCGATCGCCCTGCAGATGGCCTTCGTCGTCGCGGTCGCCCGGAGGGACCCGCCCGTCGCCGCTGCGAGCGAGCCGGCGGCGGTCGCCGTCGCGATCGTCCCCGTCCTCGACGAGGAGCGGCTGCCCGCCCTGAAGTACGGCAGCAAGAAGCCGTCCGCGCTGCCGGACATGTGGCGCAAGCCGCGGCCCGCGCAGAAGAAGCCCCTCCCGGCCAACGACCCGTCCCCGGCCTCGACCACCGCCGACCCGACCGAGAAGACCGCCGATCTCGAGTCCGACGCGGGACCGCCCCCCGCGACCACGAGCAGCGGCGCACCCGAGGGCGTGTCGTCGGGCACCGAGACCGACCCGCTCAAGGCGCAGCACGTGAGCCTCTACCGCGCGCAGCTGCGGGCCTGGTTCCAGGGCCGCTTCGCGATCCGCGGCAAGGTGCCGTTCGAGAGGCTGAAGACGCTCCTCGCCACCGCGACCGTCCAGATCGACGGCGCGCGCCGCGTCGGCGGCTACACGATCAAGGGCAGCGGCGACGCGGTCTTCGACGGCGAGGTCGACCACACCCTCGCGACCGCGCGGGCGAGCGGCGCCGAGCTCCCGCCGCCGCCCGATCAGTACCCGGACGTCCTCGGCTCGAGCCTCGTCGTCACCTTCCAGTGCACCGTCGCGAGTCTCTGCGAATGAGGGAGCCATCATGAAGAAGAGCCTCGCCGTCGTCTGCCTCTCCGCGCTCGCCACGCACGCGCACGCCGACCCCGCCAAGGTCGCCGACGACACCGTCCTCGGCACCGTCGACGTCGACGGCGGCGGGACCGCCGCGGCGCTGCAGAAGGTCGCGCTCGTGCCGTTCGCCGAGAAGAGCCTCGCCGAGGCGCTCGCGCAGCCGATCGTGCGCCGCGATCTCGAGCTCTCCGGGCTCTTCGACCTCGCCGAGGCGCCGGTCGGCCCGTTCCAGCGCGACAGCCCCATCGACCCGAAGCCGTGGCGCGCCAAGGGCATCGACGTGCTCGCGCGGGTCACCGTCGACGAGCTCCCCGCGTCGCTCAAGCTGCGGGTCGACGTCTGGCTGCTCGCGACCGGCAAGGCCGAGCCGGCCTACACCCGCACGGTCGAGGTGAAGACCGCGCGCGCGCGCCTCGGCGCCCACCGGATCGCCGACGCCGTGCTCGACGCCGTCACCGGTCGACCCGGTGGGTTCGCGAGCCAGCTCGCCTTCACGGCGCGCGTCGGCAAGGGCCAGCAGGTGTTCCTCGCCGACGCCGATGGGGTCGACCTGCGCGGCCACGGGCCCGCGGGCGACGTCGCCCTCTGCCCCGCGTTCGGCCCCGCCGACGAGGTGTTCTACGCGGCGAGCGTCGACTTCGGCCCGTTCGGCCTGGTGCGCGGGCCGCTCGCCGTGAAGGTGCCCCTGCCCGTCGCGGGCTCGGTGCTCGGCCTCGCGTTCGACGCGCCGCGCGCCCGCCTCGCCCTCGCGGTCATGAGCGACGGCGCGAGCCAGATCTGGGTCGGGGACGCAGCCGGCAAGAAGTTCGAGTCGAAGACCAAGGCCGCGTTCGCGAACCACCCTGTCTTCGGTCCGCTCGGCCGCATGGCGTGGGTCGCGGGCTCCCCGCCACGCGTGTTCGTCGACGGCAAGGCCGTCTCCCCCGCGGGCTTCGCCGCCAACGCGCCGGTGTTCTGCGACTCCCCGCGCGGGGTGCTGGTCGTGTTCACGGTCGGCGTCGGCAAGGACACCGATCTGGTCGCGACGGACACCGCCGGCGGCGGCCTCCTGCGGCTGACCCAGGGGCAGGGCGCCAACACCTACCCCGCCTGCAGCCCGGACGGTCGCCTCGTCGCGTTCTTCTCGACCCGCACCGCGGACAAGGGGACGGGCCTCTACTCGATGCCGCTCAGCGCCCCCGCCCGGGCGCAACGCCTCACCCCTCGCAGGGCGAGTCGCTGCGCTGGGCGGCGATCACGGCCGAGTGAACGCCACTATCGATCCTCGACCTGCGGCGGTATCTCCGACCGACAATGCGGGCAACGCACCATCTGCCGCGGTCGCGGCGGAAGAATGACGGCGATCCGCCCGCACTTCGGGCATTTGCGTCCGTGCAGCATCATCAAGTGAGCCTGGATCATCTGGAACATCAGAAGCCTCCTTGTTCGATCATCTCCTGGCGGACCCGCGCGACCTCGCGGACCACGCCGCTCCGGGGCACCGCCGCCGTCTCGAGCACACGGCGGACCACGTCGAGCGCGCCCTCCGTCTCCTCCACGACCACCCGCTCGACGCCGAGCGCCGCGAGGGCCGGGCGGTCCGCCTGGTAGCGGGTACGCACCAGGAGCGGGACGCCGGGAGCCACCCGCCGCACGCAGTCGATCACCCGGAAGCTCGCCGCCGGGTCGTTCATGAGCAGGACGACCTCGCGGGCGTGCTCCACGTCGGCGTGGCGCAACGCCTCCTCGCTCGTAGCGTCCGCGTAGAACACCGGCAACCCGAGCTCGCGGCCCGCCCGGACATTCGCCGCGTTCAGCTCGAGCACCACGATCGGTACGCCGGCGTCGACGAGCGCCCGCGCGGCGAGTCGCCCCGCGACGCCGAAGCCCACCAGGACGACGTGCCCGCGGAGCCCCTCCGGGCGCGCCGCGTCGTCGATCCCACGAACGCCGAGCAGGCGCTCGAGCGGCGCGAGGACGCGCTCTCCCGCGGTGAAGAGAGGCGCCCAGCGCGTGAGCAGCGGCGTCACGAACATCGAGAGGATGCCGGCGGAGAGGAGCGGGCCCGCCGCCGCGTCGTCGATGACCCCGTGGTGCTGCGCGAGGCGCGTGGTCACGAAGCCGAACTCGCCGAACTGGGCGAGCCCGACCCCGGACAGCCAGGCGACGCGCGCCGGGAACCGCATCGCGAGCGCGGCGATCGTCGCGAGGACCCCCTTGCCCACCACGAAGCCGAAGAGCAACAACGCCACGAGCAGCGGCGAGCGCAGCACGACCCTCGCGTCGAACAGCATCCCGAGCGAGACGAAGAACACGCACAGGAACGCGTCGCGCAGCGGGAGGATCTCGCCGAGCGCGCGGTGACGGTGCTCGGTGCCGGCGACGATCATGCCGCCGAGGAACGCCCCGAGCGCGAGCGACAGGCCCGCGAGCGAGGTGAGCCACGCCGTGCCGATGCACAGGCCGAGGACGGTGAGCAGGAACGCCTCGCGGCTCCGGCTCGCGTCCACCCACGCGAAGATCTTCGGGACGACGAGGCCGGCGACGACGATCGTGCCGACGACGACCAGCGCCGCCTTGCCGAGCGCGAACGCGACGCCGACCAGCGCCTGCGAGGCGGGGGCCGAGCTCGCGAGCAGGGGGATGACGAGCACCATCGGGATCACGCAGAGGTCCTGGAACACCAGGGTCCCGACGATGAACCGCCCGTGCGGCGCGTCGAGCTCACGGCGCTCGGTGAGCGCGCGGAGCACGATCGCCGTGCTGGAGAGCGCGAACACGAACCCGTAGAACACGCCGCGCCGCGGGCCCTGTCCGAGCGCCATGGCGACGCCCGCGACCACCAGCGTCGTGAGGCCGACCTGCAAGGCACCCCCGAGCGCGACCTTGCGGAAGACGTCCCGCAGGCGCGCGAGCGAGAACTCGAGGCCGATGGTGAACAGGAGGAGCACGACGCCGATCTCTGCGAGGACCTCGATGGCGTGCACCGAGCGCACGAGGCCGAGGCCGAACGGACCGACGAGCGCGCCCACCGCGAGCAGCCCCGCGACGGCGGGGAGCTCGAAGCGCGCGAGCAGCAAGGTCACCGCGACGCCGAGCACCGCCACGAGGGTGAGCTCGTCGAGGAGGGGAATGTGTCCCATCACTCCTCCTGCGGCGGCGGCGACTCCGAAGGGTCACGCAGGCAGCGGAAAGCCCCGAAGAGCGATCCCGTGCACGTCGCGAGGGCGACCACGGCGGGCACCACGGCCGCCCCGTGGGGCTGCCCCACCGCGGCGAGTCCGAACACCAACGACACCGCGCCGACGACGGTCAGCGCGATTCCAGCAAGGTTTCGCGTATCCATGACGAGCCTCGTCTCGGGCGCCATCGCGCCCGGATCACTGGGGAAATGCAGCTGCGCGCACTCCTTCGGAGGGAAGGAGCGCGCGGGTTCACCAGGACTTCAGGCGAGCGGTGGGGCGCGCGCGGGAGGACCGACCCGCAGATCTCGGGAGCACGTGCGGACGGCTGCCGTGGCGATCGGCGCGAGCTCGACGAGCGGCGCGGCGAGCACCCGCGCGGCCGAAGGCGGGGGCAGCGCTGGCCCGAGGAGCACGCAGTCCTGCGCGACGTGCGCGCGGAGCGCGTGGTCCTTCGAGAGGTGCGTGGCCTTGCCGAGCGCCACCTCGCGCCGCGCGACCACCACCTCGGCGTGCGCCGACGTGGCGACGAACGCCGCCGCGTGCGACCGCTGTTCGGTGCGCAGCGCCCACGGCACCGCCACGAGCCACGCGAAGCCCGTCAGGATCGCGCAGGCGATCACGGTACGGAGCAGGCGTTGCCGGGGCATCCCCCGACTGTAAGGGACGATCCGCGTCGGCGCCACCGAGCACGCGCGTTTCCTCGTCCATGACATCCGTCAGTCGGCACCGCGTGCGCCGCTCGCGAGGCTTGCAGCGCAACAGTGAGATGGCCTCGAGCGACCCATCGAGCGCGGCCGTGGGGAACGCGCGATGCAAGTCGCGCGAGGCCATGGAATCCACCCGAAGCACCCTGTCCTGGATCCTCGCCGCAGCCGTCGCCGGCTGTGGTGGCGACGAGCCCGCGGCCCCGGTCGCGGACTCCACTCTCGACACCCCGGCGGAGGCCGACACGTCGATCGACGACGGCGCCACCGACGTCGCGACGGAGACGACCGACGCGTCGACCGACAGCGCGACCAAGCAGCTCTGCGCCACCTGCCATGCGACCTACATGGCCAAGCTCGACGCGGGCAAGCACAAGGACCTCAAGTCACGCTGCCTCGACTGCCACAAGGATGCCCTCGCGCACCAGGTCGATCCCGGGACGGTGAAGGCCAGCGTCGACTTCTCGCTCGACGTCTGCGCCACCTGTCACGCCGACCACAAGACGCAGTTCCTCTACGACGACAAGGCGAAGCCCGGCAAGTACGGCGGCTCGATCAAGACCTCCAAGTACCTCGACTTCCCCGCCTACCAGCACCTCATGGGTGGGCACGGGTTCACCCTCGAGTACAACGAGGACACGGCGCACGCGAACGCGCTCAAGGACCACATCGAGATCAAGCGCAGGCAGAACGCGGTCTGCCTGCAGTGCAAGAGCACGGCCGTCGCCTACTACTGGGGCGAGCTGCGGCGCGGTCAGCCGACGTTCGGCAAGGACATCTCCTGGGCCGACAGCATCACCAAGATCAAGACCAACTGGCCGTCGACCATCGACCACGGGACCTCGTGCAACCACTGCCACGATCCCCACACGACGCGCTACCGGCTGGTGCGCAAGCAGATGATCAACGCCGTGCTCGAGCGCGGCACCGACCCGTACGACGCAGCGTTCAACTTCGTCCCCAAGACCGTCACCGAGCTCGAGGACAAGCTCAACGAGAAGGGCACCGACGGCAAGCTCACCCCGCAGGCCAAGCGGCTCGTGGGCACGCTCACGTGCGCCCAGTGCCACGTGGAGTACACGTGCGGTCCCGGCGTGGACAAGACCGTCATCCGCGACGACTTCCCGTGGCGGAAGCTCCGCGACATCGAGGCCTACTACAAGGTCAAGTACGACACCGTGCAGGACTGGACCCACACCGGGACGGGCCTCAAGGGCATCAAGGCCCAGCACCCGGAGACCGAGTTCTACTGGGAGAGCATGCACTACCGCGCCGGCGCCACCTGCGTCGACTGCCACCTCGGCCTCGGCGAGCCCGGCAAGCCGCGGAGCCACTGGTTCACCTCGCCGTTCAAGCAGCCCGAGAAGACGTGCGGCAACGCGACCTGCCACGGCTCGCTCGCGGGGGAGCGCGCGAAGAAGGCCCAGGAGATCCAGGACACGGTGATGGCGCAGGCCAAGACCGTGGAGCTCGGACTCGACGCCGTGTTGACGAAGATCGAGGCGCTCACCACCGCGGGCGGCTTCGACGCGGCCAAGCTGCTGCAGGCCAAGGAGCACTTCATGAAGGGGCTCCTCTGGTGGGAGTTCACGGTGGTCTCGGAGAACTCGGCCGGCTTCCACAACCCGACCGAGGCCAAGACCAACCTCGACACCGCGCAAGCCTCGGTCGACGCCGCCAAGGCGCTGCTGGGGCTCTGATCCCTCGGGCCGGCGCCCAGCTGTGATACAGCCTTGTTCACCGTGGTGGCGCCGGCCCTCACCCCACCGCTCGGGGCGCGCTGCTCGCCCTGCTCGCGGCAGCGTTGTTCGGGGCGACGACCCCGCTCGTGCAGTCGCTCGCGGGCCAGGCGTCGCCCTTCGTCACCGCCGCGCTCCTGTACGCGGGCGCGGCGCTCGCCTCCATCCCACTCTTCAGGCGGCGCGGAGAAGCTGCGCTCCGTCGTGGGGACGCAACGCGGCTCTTGCTCGTCGCGGGGCTCGGTGCCGCGCTCGCGCCCGTCGCGCTGGCGGCTGGCTTGCAGCGGACCGATGCAGGGACCGCGTCGCTGTTGCTGAACTTCGAGGCGGTCTTCACCGTGGCGTGTGCGCGGCTGTTCTACGCCGAGCCGATCGGTCGGCGGGTCGTCGCGGCGGCGACACTGATGGTGCTGGGTGGCGCGGTGCTCACCCTCCGCGGCGCGCGCGCCTTCACGGGAGACGCGCTGGGCATGGCCGCCGTCACCCTCGCGGCATTCGGCTGGGCCCTCGACAACACCCTCACCCGCCCGCTCGCCGATCGCGACCCGCGGAGCGTCGTCTTCGCGAAGGCCTCCATCGGCGCCACGCTGTCGCTGGTCCTCGCGCTCCTCACCCGGGGTCCGCTCCCGAGTCTGCGCGCGGCGCTCGGCCTGCTCGCGTGCGGCGCCACGGGCTATGGCCTCAGCCTCCGCCTCTACCTGCTCGCCCAGCGCCGGCTCGGCGCGGCCCGCACCGGTTCGGTCTTCGCCTTCGCGCCGTTCGTCGGAGCAGCGATCGCGTTCGCGATGGGCGCCCGCGACGCGCCGCTGCTGCAGCTGGTCGCCGCGCTCCTCTTCGCTGCCGCGGTCGTGCTGCACGTGACCGAGGAGCACGCGCACCGCCACCGGCACGCTCCCGTCCGTCACGAGCACGCGCACCAGCACGACGACGGCCACCACGACCACCCGCACGATCCGCCCTTCGTCGGCGCCCACTCCCACGAGCACGCCCACGGCGCGCTCGAGCACGAGCACGCCCACGGGCAGGATCTACACCACGCCCACGAGCACGACTGAGCGGGTCAGCAGCGCGAGGTGGTGACGGCGCGGCCCACCTTCGCCAGCGCGACGTCGAGCCCCGCGGCGAGGTGGCTCTTGGTCTCCATCGACGACAGGTCCACGCCCAGGTTCACCATCGCCTTGGCGGCGGCGGGCGAGACGCCGGTCAAGACCGTGCTCGCCCCGAGCAGCTTGATCATCGCGGTCGCCTGGATCAGGTGGTTGGCGACCGCCGAGTCGAGCGCCGGCACCCCGGCGACGTCGAAGATGACGACGCGCGCCGCCTCGGCGGTCACGCGCTCGAGCACGTTCTCGATCATCAGCCCCGCGCGGGTCTCGTCCACGGCGCCGATCAGCGGCACGAGCAGGACCGCGGGGTGCACGCGGATGACGGGCGTGACGAGGTCGCGCAGCGCCTGCCGGTAGCTCTCCTGCAGCTCGATCTCCTCGCCCTTGCGCGTGGTGATGTCGATGGAGACGACCGCGAGGCCGCGCGGGCAGGGGCACGCGCGCAGCTCGAACCAGGCGCGCTCGCCGTTCTCGTGCACGAACTCGTTCTCCTGCGTGCCGGCCGTTCGGTCGCGCATGCAGCGCTCCAGCCACGCGAACATCGCCGTCTCTCCGATGCCTGGGTAACACTCGACCATGCTCCGGCCGAGCACCTCCTCTCTGGTCTTGCGACCTTGCCGGGCGGCGGCGGCGTTGAGGTAGAGGTAACGGAAGTCCGGAGACAGCACCTGGAGCCCCTCGGAGAGGGCGTCGAGCGCTTCGGGCAGGGAGACGTCGAGGTCCAAGGTCTGCATGCTCTTTCGGCAACCGTGCGCGGGCTACGGTCGAGCCGCAAGGGGCTCGTCGCTGGCGCTCAGGGCTCGGTGCGACAGAGCGAAGACGGGGTCTTCCCGTTCAAGAACAGATCGACCTCCTCCACACACTCGTTCTCCGTCGGCACGCACACGGGCGTCTCCTTGCCCTGGCTCGTGCGGAACGTGTGGCACCACGCGGTGGTGACCGGCTCGCACGGCGTCACGCCGCTGTATTTCTGCGCGTCCTCGTCGTGGATGGTCGCGCAGGTCGCCGCCTGGCGTGAGCAGAACGAGAACGGCTTGCCGTCCTTCGGGTTGGGGCGCGAGAAGCAGAACCAGCCCGTGCCCGGGGGGATCAGCTCGGCGTGGTAGGGCGACGGCGGGCGTTTCCCGCCCCCACCACCGCTCGGGAAGTCCAGGTTGCCTTGGTTGCCGCCTCCACCGCCACACCCGAGGGCGAGGACGCAGACGAGGCCGACGAGGGGCGTTCCGTGCTCCATGGGCGAGGTCTCCTTCGTGTCTGCGAGGCTCGGCCCAATTCGTCCACGTGGCAAGCTCGTTCCGCGACGCGGCCTCGAACAATGTTCGTAGATGATGCGAACATTGTTCGTGAGCAGCCCGGCGCTAGAGCGCGTCGCTCTCGCCGAGGGCCTTCAGCCGCTCGAAGACCCGCACGAGGGAGCGGAACAGATGCTCGGCCTCCACCGCGTCGAGATCCGCGAAGAGCGTGAGGAGACGGGCGTGGTCGTCGGGGTCGCGACGCGCCCAGTACCGACGGTTCTCGGCCGTGGTCTCGAGCCTCCGCACCCTCCGGTCGCTCGGGTCGACGGCGACCCGGAGCAGCCCCTTGCGCTCGAGCACCGCGACGAGCTGCTTCACGTTCTGGTGGCTCGTGCCCAGGACCCTGGCCGCCGCGCCGAGGGACGGGGTGCCGAGCTCGCGGACGACGCCCAGCAGCGCCGCCTGCTGGGTCGTCACGCCATCGCTCGCGTACAGGCGGTCGAGCAAATTGCGCAGGTGCGGCGCGATCACCACGAGGAGCCGCAGCGTGCGGATGCGGTTCGCGCGGTCGAGGCCGAGCGTCCGGAGCTCGTCGTCGTCGAGGCCGAACCGAGGGCCCACGTCCGTCAGGCTGGACACGATAGGTAATATATTACATGATCGGACGGAGGAGCAGCCGCGATGATCGTCCTCCTGCCCCACGTGGGCTTCCTCTCCGAGACCACCCGCATGCTCGCGATCCACGACGCGCTGCGCGCGCGGGGCGTGGAGGCCTCCATCGCGACCCACGGCGGGACCTTCGAGCACGTGCTGCGCGACGCGGGGGTCTCGTTCGACGTCCTCGAGCCCCGCCTGAGCCCCGCGCGCTGCGCCGAGTTCATCCGCCAGCTCCCGGGTGTCGCGGCGCGCCCGGGTCCGACCTTCAGCGTGGAGGAGCTCCGCGCGCTGGCCCGCGCCGAGGCGGCCCACCTGCGCGCCCGCAGGGCCCGCGCCGTCGTCACCGGGTTCACGCTGAGCGCGCTGCTCTCCTCACGGCTGGCGGGCATTCCGCTGATCGCCGAGCATGGGGGCTCGTTCATGCCCCCCATGGCCGAGCGCGGCCTGTTCCCGGTCCCGACGCGCTCGCCCCTCCCGTTCGCCCGCTTTCTGCCCCAGCGCCTCCAGCGCTGGCTCGCGAACGAGGGCCCCGTCCGCGCGCGCGGGTTCACCGGCGCCCTCGACCAGGTGGCGCGGGAGCTCGGCGTCGAGGGCGTGCCCACCCTCGCGGCGCTGCTCATGGGCGATCTCACCCTCGTGACCGACGTGCCCGAGGTGACCGGGGTCTCTCGCGAGGACCTCGAGCGCTGGACCCCGAAGGACCCGCGGCACTACCGCAAGGACCCGGTCCTCCGCTACGTCGGGCCGCTCTACGCCGAGCTCGACCTCCCGATTCCCGAGGAGGTCGAGCGCTTCCTCGAAGCGCCGGGTCCCATCGTCTACGTCGCCATCACCTCGGCGCCCCGCGAGCTCGTGGCCGACGTGGTGCGCGCGGTCGAGGCGGCGGGCGTGCGTCCTCGTCGCCGCCACGGTGCACGCCCTCGACCACCTGCGCTCGCCGCGGGTGTGCGTCGGCGGCGTGCTGCCGAGCCACCGCATCTTCCCCCGGGTCGCGCTCGGGGTGATCGCCGGAGGGCAGGGCAGCGTGCAGACGGCGCTGGCCGCCGGGTGTCCGTTCGTGGGCATCCCGCTCCAGCCCGAGCAGGAGTGGAACGTCGCGACGGCGGAGCGCCGCGGGGCCGCGGTGCGGCTGTCGGAGAAGCAGGGCCGGGGCCGAGCGATGACCGCCGCGGTGCGCGAGCTCCTCGACCGCCCGGCGGCGCGGGAGGCCGCCGGCGAGATCGCCGCGGTGTTCGCCCGCATCGACGGGCCCGGGCGCTGCGCCGAGGCCATCGTCGACTACCTCGAGGCGCGGGCACCAATCAGAGACCACGCCGCAGCGGATGGAGCAGCGTCGTCAGCGTGACGCGCAGGGCGTTGGCGATCTTCCAGGCGACCTCCAGCGGTGGCAGGCACCGACCCTCGAGGTGACGGGCGAGCTCCGCGGTCTCGAGGCCGGCCCTCCGCGCGAGCTCCACCCAGGTTCCTGTTTGGTGGACACGCATTCAGGATAACGGAAGTGTTCCGCATCGTGAAGGTGCGCTGGCGCAACGTCGGGCACTCTTCGACGCACGCCGCGGCTCCGTGTAGCCCGTGGCCCATGCGCGCCCTCCTCGCTGCCGTCGCCGTGCTCGCCGCTGTCGCCTGTAGCCCCGCCAAGCCCGCCAAGAACTCGGCGCCCCCGCCGACCGGCGCGCTCAACGTCGTCTCCGAGAAGGCCGATGGCCTCGGGGAGCCCGAGGTCGTCTACGAGAACCCCACCGACAAGGCCATGGCCGTCGACTTCGTCGGACCGGCCAAGGCGCACCTCGACGTGGCGCCGGGCGAGACCAAGTCGATCAAGCTCGCAGCCGGCACCTACCAGGCGACCATCGGCGGCGACGACCTGCTCCCGACCACCGATACGGTCACCTTCGCCAACGACTACCGCTACCGCATGTCGCTCAAGATCGTGCTCGAGGTGGACGACCCGAACTTCGCGGGCAAGGGGCTCGACTGCTTCGAGATCCAGGTGACGCCCAAGTTCCAGAACTGCGCGCGCACCACCGCCAACTGCGAGTCGCTCCGCAAGCGCGCCCCCGCCGACCTGACGACCAGCGAATGTGCGCACCACGCGGAGATGTTCCACTTCCGCGCGACGCCCGAGGGCGGCAAGGTCCGCATCCTGTTCTTCCCGACCCAGGCCGCGTGCGACGCGGTGCTCGTGGAGTGGGGCAAGCAGTTCCCCAAGGACACGACCACGGCCTGCAGCAAGATCCAGTGAGGAGGCGTCAGGGCTTCTTGCATTCGTCCACCGCTTCGGGCCGGACGAACGGACCGTGCGCTCTCGGTGGCGTCATCGGCTCCGCCACGAAGCCGAGGCCGACCGTCAGCGAATCGCACACCCTGCCGACCTCCTGGAGATTCGGCGCGTCAGCGACGACGTCTAGACCCAGGATGACGGTGTGCACGAACTGGTCGTAGGTGCTGGTGCCGGGGCAGGCTCCGTTCACTCGCAAGAGGACCCCCAGCCCGGCATCGATGGCTGTCGACCGGGCGAACCCGCCGAGCATTCCCGCGCCGCCGTCGAGCTCCACGCTGAGGGCGCCCAGTTCGAGATCGAGCGGCACGCTCGCACCGCACAGCGGCAGCTCGAGCGGAAGGTGCATACCGCTCGGCCCGGACCACCACCGCCCGTCACGCACGAACCCACCAGGGAACCGAATCTTCGAGACGAACTCGCCCTTCTCGAGCAGGGCGTCGTCCAGCGTCCAGTCCTCCCCCACGCTCCTGCGCAGGACGAAGAGCGAGCCGGGTGCCGATGGGTCGTCAGCAGTGGCGGCGTCATCGAGTCTCAAGAGCAGCGTGAAGGAGTCGCGCACCGGGATGTTGCCGTGGAGGGTCGATGGGCAGGCCGCATAGAGCAACGGAACCAGTTGCGATCCGAACTGGTTGTCGATGCCGTCGCGACCGTCGGTGGCGATGCTGTTCGGACTCCCCTCTAGCCGTGTGCACGACTCCGAACCCGACTTCGAGAGCGCTTGTGTCGTCAGACGGTGGTCGAGGTCGAAGCCGAGGTCGGCCCAGCCGCGCGGGGTCCGCTTGCCGCTCGCGTCGTAGGCACCGAGCTGCCACGACTGCACGACGAGCCACCGCACCTCGCCGGGGATGTTAGGCCCAGCAGGTGCGGCGGGCGGCCGCGCCGGAACCGCCGGGATGTCGTCCAAGGGCGGCGGGGTCGATGCTGCCGCGCCACAGTGTGTTCCGGCGGCACTCACCACCAGCGCGCAGAGTCGCCGAATCACCTCACGAGCACAGTTCGGGAGGGCCATGCCAAGAATCGAGAGCAAGCGGGAGACCAGCGGCCCAAGCGAGACTACGGACACGTGGTCATTTGCAGCGATGGACGACCTCGGCGGGGACGAACGGGCCGTGCGCGGTCGGTGGCGCCGTCGGCTTGGCGACGAAGCCGAGCCCCACGCTCAGCGCGTTGCAGACCCTGCCGAGGGCCTGGAGACCGGGCGCGTCCGCGACGAGGTCCACGCCCTGCTCCACCGTGTTGTGTGCGATGTCGTAGTCGGCGGTGCCCGGGCAGATGCCGACAGCGGGCAAGAGCAGGGCCTGCGCGTCGCGGAGGGCGGCCGTACGCGCAAAGCCACCGAGCATCCCGTCGCTGCCGTCGAGTCGCACCGTGAGCGCGCGAAGGTCGAGGCGGAAGGGCACGCTGATGTCGCAGAGGGGCAGTTCGAGAGGCACGGTCACGTTGGTCGGTCCGGACCACCAGCGCCCGTTCCGGACGAACCCGCTAGGAAAACGCACCTTCGACACCGACATCCCGGCTTCGAGGAGCGCGTCGTCCAGGATCCAATCGGTGGCGCCTGGGCTCCGGCGTGCGACGAACAGTGAGCCGGGCGCGGACGGGTCGTCCGGACCGCCCACGTCTTCCAGCCGCAAGAGGAGCGTGAAGGAGTCGCCGAGGGCGATGTCACCGTGCGGCAGGGTCGGACAGATCGAGTAGAGCGGCGCGACCACGACGGAACCGAACTGATTGTCGATGCCATCGCGGCCGTCGGTGAGGATGTCGTGGGGGCTGCCTTCCAGGTGTCGACACGTCTGCTCGCCCGACTTGGAAAGCGCTGCTGTGGTCACTCGACCATCGAGATCGAAGCCGAGGTCCGCCCAGCCACGCGCGGTGCGCTTGCCGCTCGCGTCGTAGGCCCCGAACCGCCACGACTGGAGGACGAGCCACCGGACCTCGCCCGGCACGTTCGGCCCATCGGGTGGCGAGGGCGGTCGGGCCGCTACAGCGGGCGGAGCCTCCGGAGTGGGCGCCGGGCTGGCCGCGCAGTGGACGGCGCTGGCGCCAAGCACCACCGCGCAGAGTCGCAGCTTCCGGCGATCGAAGCGGCCCATGACCCTGACGCTAGCAAACAGCGCGCCTCACGCACTCACCTCACCGAGAACGGCGGCGACGAGGGGGGCCCGCTGCTCGTCACCGTGCGCACGAAGCGCAGCACCTCGTCGAGGTGACGCACCACCTGGAACTCGTGGTTGAACACCCCGAGCACCGTGCTGTCCGGGCCGATCACGTAGGTGACCCGGTGGCTGATGGGGAACAGCCGGAAGAACACCCGGTACTCGCGCGAGATCGTGCGGTCCGTGTCGGCGATCATCGGGAAGGTAACGCCCTCGCTCTTGGTGAACGAGCACTGCGTGCCCCAGTCGTCCGTGGACACGCCCACGACCTCGGCGCCCTGCGCCCGGAGGTCGTCGTAGTTGTCGCGGAAGCCGCGCGTCTCGACCGTGCAGTTGCGGGTGAACGCCTTGCGGAAGAAGTACAGCACCAGCGTCTGGCCGCGGAAGTCCTCCAGCGAGACCTTCTTGCCGTTGGTCGCCGTCGTGGCGAAGGGCGGCGCGGGTTCACCGACTTTGAGCATGACCAGACGGGAGGACTTATCGAGAAACGAGGGCTGGGTGCAACATCGTTGTGAGGAGAGGCGCGAGGGAGACGAAGTGGAGGGGGTGCCTCGTCGACACCCCCTCCGCCGCCGTCAGTCGTCCTTGTCGCAGTGCTCGTCCTCTTCGCCCTCTTTGCCCCAGGGGTAGAAGGCGTTCTCGAGCGCGGCGAGGCCGGTCTTGCCGAGCTCCGGGTGGTGGCGGAGCAGCACGCTCTTCATGGTCGCGGCCTCGACCCAGGCCAGGCCCTCGCTCGTGTAGATCTCCGGGCGGTAGTCGGTGGTGTAGAACCGGTCGCCCTGGAGGCGCCGGGTCGCCATCAACGTGAACACCTGGAACAGCGTCTCGCCGAACCCGTAGCAGCTCGGACGTTGCGCTTCCGCAAACGTGCCGACCATCACGTCCACCTTGTCGATGGCGTCGACGCCGGGGCCGTAGACCTCGTGCAGCTTCGCCGAGAGCTCGACGTCGCCGTTGGTGAGCACCTCGATCGAGGGCACGCGCGGCAGGCGCAGCTGCTCGCGGAAGTCGTTGTAGCGGGGCAGGCCGCGCTCGCGGTCGCGGAGCACGTCGATGGTGCCGAGGTCGACGACGCCGAAGGGCAGCTTCAGCTCCTGCAGGAACTTGGGGTAGTTCTGCAGGACGAGCGCGCCGGGGTGCTCGACGCCGAACGTGTAGAGCAGGTCGGTGAGGCCGTACTTCTCCTCGAGCTTGCGGCCGTCGGCGTTGCGCAGCTTCTCCGTCTTGAAGATGCCGATGGTCTTGCCCTTCTTGGCCGACTGCACCTTCAGCGCGTCGGGGAGGAGCGGGTGCATGCGGTAGACGGAGACGAACTCCTCCGTCATCGAGAACGCGGCGTTGTGCAGGTTGCGCTCGCCGCCGACCACGCCGAGCACCGCGGCGAAGATCGCCGACTGGGTCTCGGCCGGCAGCGTCTTGACGTAGCCGATGAGGGGCGAGATGTCGGTGCCCGGCGCGACGAACTTCTTGAGGCCGTACCAGTTGGCGCTCATGCCAGTGGCGAGCGTCGGGTTCGGGAGGATCGCCGGCGTCCACTCCACGGTGTGGATCTTGGCGATCTCGGCGGCGACGATCAGGCGCGCGTGGTCGTAGAGGCCCTGCTCGTCGAACTCGGGGTGCGTGGTCCGCAGGTGCGCGACGACCGCGTTGTGCTCGGCCGCGAACAGGTTGTGGAGCACGCCGATGCCCACCCAGAAGTTCTTGCGCATGCCCGTCTGCTCGTACCCATCCGTCGCCTTCGGCAAGAGGCCCTTCTTGTCGATGGTGAGGGTGGCGAGCAGCTTGCCGCTCTTGTCCTTCGCGCGGAGCGAGTTCGCCGTGGTGAGGTCGCTGCCGTAGATCTGCGAGCCGTCCCACCAGTGGGTGACCTCGTTCTCGAACACCGGCGGCAGGAGCGCGAGCTCCGCCCCGGCGCGCGCGGCCGAGACGCTCTTCGGCACCACGAGCTCCGAGAGCCCGTACTTGGCCCGCAGCGGGTCGTCGGCGCCGAGCGCGATGTGGAACGCGTCGCTGACCTTGCCGTCGCTGTGGTTGAACCAGTCGTGCACCATGAACTGCACCCACCCCGCGGCGAGCATGTTCAGGAACGGCACCGGCTGGTACTTCTTGCGCGTGAGGAGCTTGCGGCTCACCTCGCGCGGGCTCGGCGACATCATCGTCGCCGCGTCCGGGTAGACCTTCGGGTTCGGCGAGTAGCCGATCGGTGACGCCGGGTTCGGCAGGAGCACCGGGATGTTGCGGCCGAAGCGCACGCCCGCCGCGCCCATCCGCGTGTCGACCGGGTCGTTGCACGTGCCGTCGGCCTGGCGCACGGCGAGCTTGCCGGTGCAGTCGACCGGCGGCGGCCGCCCACCGGGCAGGTACGTATCCGAGAGGTTGAACTTCTCGAGGATGCCGCGCATGGTCGCGAGCTTGGCGAGCGCGAGGACGGTGTCCTCGTCGTACCAGTTGGTGCGCGAGCCGGTGAACAGCTTGTTCACGTTCGCGGGCGAGGAGAAGTAGAGGACCGAGCCGAGCAGATCGCTCAGGTCCTTGAGGGTGAACGTCGGCGGGTGGAAGCCGTCGGCGCCGATGCAGATCGGCGCGCCGTCGGGCGTCGTCGTCACTGCCGCGGCGTTCTCGCCGAGCGGTGGCTGCTCGTCGACGGTGGCTGCGCACCCGGTCATCCACATCGAAGAGAACAACGACACGACCAGCACGGAACGGGTCAGACGCCGCATCTCGGACCTCCTTCGAACACGAGGGGAAGACGGAACGTCACCGAGCGTACGGGTCGATTCGGCTGAGGCACGAACTTTCCAGTGCTCGCAGAACCACGCACAGCGTGCGCAGGCCCAGTAACCCGCGCGAAAGACCCTTGTTTGTGCGTGCGCAACTTGCGTCGAAGCGGGACGCGAGCGAGGTGGGTACATGAAGGTCTCGCGGCGCCAAAAACGCTTCGGGCGCCCCCGAGCCTGGAGGCGCCCGGAGCCTCACTGCCCGCTCACTTCACGCAGGCGCCGAGCGCGCACGCGCGGTCCGCGCTCGCCTTCGCGAGCTTCGCGTCGGACCCCGCCGACGTCGCGCAGAGCGCCTTCGCGTCGAACATCTGGCTGGTCTTGTCCCCCGCGCCGAGGAGCTTCGCGCAGGTCTTCGCGTCGCTGTAGAGCGCGGCGTGGAGCAGACACGCCTCGGCCACCGATCCGAGGCACGCCTTGTCGGCAAGCTCGGCGGCCTTGGTCGCGTTCTTCGCCTTCGCCGACTCGAAGGCGAGCAGGCCGCAGGGCGCCGCGTTGCCCGCCGTGCACCCCTTGTTGATCGCCTTGGTGTAGACGACGCCGTAGTTCTTGCCGAGCTTCTCGGTGAACTCCGGATCGCTCGCCATCTGCAGCAACCCGCACGCCTCGAACTCACCGGCGATGCACCCGAGCTCGATGTAGTCCATGGCCAGGTTGATCTGCTTGACGTCCGGATCCTTGTCGTTCTTCTGCAGCGCGTGCATGAAGATCTCGGCGCCGATGGCGGTGCACGCGGTCGACATGTCGGCCTTGCAGGCCGCGTCGAGCTCCTTCTTCACCGCGCCGATCTTCTCGAGGACCTCCTTGTCGTGCTTCTCTTCGCCGCCCTTGTAGAGGAGGTGCCGCGCGTAGCGGTTGCAGCTCTCGTCGCTGCCCTTCTTGCACTCGGCGAGACAGCCCGCCTCGTCGCCGTCCTTGCAGAGCGCGCCCTTGCCCTTGGGCACCTGCGAGACGCACGCGCCGTCGACGAACTGGAAAGGCTCCGGGCAGCCGATGCCGTCGGAGTTGCCCTTCTTGGAGAGGCTCTCGGACTTCGAGACGGCCTCGTCCTTGATCGGCGCGAGGCTCACGCGGATCGGCGCGGCGCACCCCTCGGGGGCCTTGGCGTCGGCGGTCGTCGAGGCCTTGCACGCGCCGGGCTCACCGTCGGCCTTGGTGCGGATGTCCTTGCTCGAGCTGCCGCCCGCGGCGCCCTGGGCGAACGCCTTGGCCGAGAAGCCGGCGGTGACGTTGGCGCCCGTGGCCATCGCGAAGGCGCCGAGGTCGACGCGCTTCACGAAGTGCGTCGCGCCCTTGCAGAAGTCGTCGCCAGCGAGGTCGGAGCGGTGCACCGACGCGCGCGGGGTGCTGAGCTTGCCCACGAGGATCGTCGTCAGGTCGAGCTTCGCGTCGCGCGTGAGGTTGCCGGCGACGGCCCACGCGGCGCCGCCGAAGCTCGCCTTGATGTCGTCCTTGCCCTCGATGAGCGTCGTCTCGGTGCGCGCCGTCACGGCGCGATACCCGTAGTTGCCCTTCACCTTGCAGTCGGCGAGGACCTTCACACCGGTGCAGCTGTACGCGACGACCACGACGCCGTCGTGCACGGCGGCCTCGAGGTCGCTGCGCGCGCCGGCCGGCCACTCGAGCACGAGCGGGCTGACGACGCCGGACAGCGCCTTCGGATCGCACTCGCCGTCGGGCACGCCGGGCGCCTTCGCGGCACCTCCGACGACGCCTGGGGTGCAGGAAGAGGCCGTGCCGAGCAGGCCGGCGGCGAGGAGGGTCACGAGGAGAGGCCGACGAAACGACGCGCAGTTCGCATGGTGTGCGAACTATCGTCGAGCCGATCGGAAGTCGATCAGAGAATCTTGCGCGCGGGCAATTTGGAGGTTCAGGTGCGGCGGACTGCTACCTGGTAGGAGCCGCGAGCGCGGCGAACGTCGCGACCAGCGTGGCCGCACGCACGTGCGCGCGCCGCTCCGGCTGGCGCGACACGAGCAGATCGATCCAGCGCGCGGCCTCCTCGGGGACGTCGGGTCGACGCGTGCGAAGGGGCACTCGCTCGTGCATGATCGTGGCGAGCGCGAGCCGCGTGAGCCCCTGCAAGCGGCGTCCGTCGGGGCTCGGCTCGAAGGGCAGCTGCTCCGTCAGGAGGTAGTAGATCGTGGCGGCCGCCGAGTAGAGGTCCGCGGCCTCGCCGGCGTCCTTCAGCGCGAGGGCCTGCTCGGGCGCCATGAACTCGAACGAGCCCGCGACCTCGCCATCGGCCGTCTCGTAGCCCTCTCCGAGATCTTGCAGCGACTTGGCGAGCCCGAAGTCGGCGAGCTGGCCGCGGAGCCGCCCCTCTTCGTCGCGATGGAGCAGGAGGTTCGGCGGCTTCACGTCGCGGTGGATCACGCCGTGCTCGTGCGCGTACGCGAGCGCGGAGAACAGGTCCGCGGCGAGCAGGAACACCTGGTCGAGCGCGGAGGTGGGGGAGGAGATCTGCTCGGCGTCGCCGCCGGCGACGAACTCGCTCGCGATGAACACCTCGGAGGCGGCCGGGTCCTCGCCGATCTCGAAGGCCCGCACGATCGCCGGGTGATCGAGCGCGGCGACCAGCTGTTGCTCGCGGGTGAAGCGTCGCCGGCGCACCTCGTCGACCGGGGTGCGCAGACGCAGGAGCTTCAGGGCCGCGTGCAGCCCCTCGGTGCGGTGGCGCGCCTCGAAGACGATGGACATGCCACCCCGCTCCACGAAGCGCAGCACCTGCCAGTCACCGATCGCGGTCGGCATCGGCTCGGGGCAGCCCTCGGCGCTGCGGCGCGCGTCGGCGCACGGCTCGCAGATCCACGCCACGTCGTCCGCAAAGAGCGCCCCGGCGAGGTGCCCCCGGCACCACACAGCCGACAGCGGCGGGCCACGATCCGGGGGGTGCCGTGGCTCTTGCGCGTGGTGAGGACGTCGCGCAGCTCCTTCTTGTGCACCTCGGTGACGCGCTCCACCCGGAAGCTCAGCGTGCCCATGCGCACGAGGTCGTTTTCGCCGAGGGTCGCGCGCTCGACGCGCTGGTCGTTGACGTACGTGCCCGTGCTGCTGCCCGCGTCCGCGACGAGGAGCTCGTCGCCCGTGAGCTCGAAGGTCGCGTGCCGACGCGAGGCCCGCAGGTCGTCGGCCGGCAGCCGCAGCTGGGCGTTCTCGAGGCGGCCGGCGAGCACCGACGCGCCCTGCACCACGATGCGCAGTTCGTCCCGCGTCGTGCAGACCAACGCCCAACGAGCCACGCGGCATCTTGGCGTTCGTCGCGCGAGGGAGCAAGGGGTGCGTGTAGGATCGGCGCGTGTCTGCCTACCGCGCCGCGCACGAGAGGGGCCGTCTCCACCAGGTGCTGTGTCCCACCTGCGGCGCCGCGCAGCGGGTGGCCGAGCAGACCTACCACTGCCGCAAGTGCGGGCAGGAGCAGCTGCTGTTCCCGGAGTCGTCGCCGGAGACGACGCTCGTGCTCGTCGGCGCGAGCCGCATGCCGGACCGCGAGAAGGCCACCCGCGACGCCCCGCAGATCCAGCCGCTCATGGCGTCGTTCGGCGTCGACGACGGCGACGACGCCCTCTACGTCGAGAGCAACGGCGTCAAGGTGCGGGTGTGGGTGCGCACCAACAGCGGCACTCCAGTCTCGCTCGTCTTCGTGATCGAGGTGCCCAGCACCCTCGTGGTCACGTTCCAGCGAGAGACCGCGGCCCACCGCGCGGCGAAGTCCGACCGCCTCACGGTCGAGGTGCAGACCGGCGACCCGCAGTTCGACGAGGAGGTGTTCGTCGACTCGCTCGCGGGCCCCGAGGACCTCCAGGCGTTCCTCGCCGGGAAGGCCACGCGCCTCGCGGTGCGGGCCCTGCTCGCCGAGGTCACCCTCGTGAACGTGTCGGCCGAGAAGGTCGAGGTCGAGCTCGACGAGCGTGGCGAGGTCGACGCGCCGAAGGCCCGCCGCATCATCGCGGCGCTCAGGGCCCTGGCCGGGGCCGCGCGCCCCGTCGATGCCGCCGCGCTGGGGATGCCGCCCCGCGTTCGGGTCCTCGCGTTCCTCCAGCCGGTGGTGCTGCTGACCGCGATCGTGCTCCTCGTGTACGCCGCGAAGACCTACACGCCCATCGGCGCCCTGCCGGTGTTCACGGGAGCTCTCGGTGGGCTGGTGGTCGCCTTCGTGCTCTCCCCGCTGCTCCGTTGGCTCGTCGCGGGGACGTCGCGGTCGCACGTCTATCTCGCGACCGCGCGCGCCATGGTCGCGGTCGACCTCGCGCTCCTCGGCATCGGCCTGGTGCTGCTGCTCAACGGCGCCCTCGACAAGTCGCCTGGCCGCGACGTCGTGCTCCCGGCCGTCAACGTGTCCTACGACAGCGAGGATCACGACGCGGTGGTCGAGGTGAAGACCGACGCGCCTGGGCTCGAGGGCAACCACACGTTTCGCTTCTCCGATCCGAAGAAGGCCATCCAGCTGCCGGCCGAGGTGCGTCTCCGGTATCACCGCGGGGCGCTCGGCTTCCCCTGGCAGGTCGGCAAGGAGACGCTACACAGGCCCTGATGGAGAAGTCTCCTTTCGAACAGCTCGGCGGCGCGGACGGCGTGCGCGCCCTCGCCGAGGCCTTCTACGACGCGATGGACGAACACGAGCCCGCCCTCGCGCGGCTGCACGTGCTCGACGAGGAGGGGCGGGTGGCGCGCTCGGCGCGGGACAAGTTCGCGCTCTTCTTCATCGGCTGGCTGGGCGGCCCTCAGGACTACGTGGCGCAGCACGGGCACCCGCGCCTGCGCATGCGCCACGCGCGGGTGGTCGTGGACGAGGCGATGCGCGACGCCTGGATGCGCGCGATGCGGCGAGCCTTCGAGGTGCGTCGCGTGGAGCCGGAGCTGCGGGCGTTCCTCGAGACGCAGCTCGGAAACCTCGCGACCCACCTGCGCAACGGGTAGCAGAGAGAGGCTTCGGCAAGTATCGATCTGAGACGCGGGATCGGCGTCGCTTCCCAGGTGATGCTCGGAGTCCTCAGGTGGAGCGCCTCGGGTGGCTCGGCGCACGGAATCCAGCCGGATCGAGGTGCTGCCCTGATCTCGATGACGGCCGACCGTGCACCTCTGGTCGCAGTGCGAGTGGCGCAGACACTGGAGCCACGAAATTTCCGAGAGAGTGCGATTTGACGTGTGCAAAATCGTGCGTTGATTCACTCTATTGGTGGGGGAGGAGGACGCCAATGAGAGGATCGGTCGGCGCGCGCGAGGGCTCGTCCGGCGTGGAGGCGGCGTGAAGGGCGCGCGAATCGGGAGACTGCTCGGCGCCGCGCAACGCACGTTCATGGACCGCCTGACGCTGGTCACCGGTGGCGAGGCGGAGGCCGAGCGGTTGCTCCGCTCTGCGCTCGGCTCGGCGCGGCGGGGCGCGCTCCCGCTCGAGGCCGATCAGCTCCTCGACTTCGCTCGGGCCTACCTCGCTCCGCTGCTCGGCGAGGATCTCGGCGCGCAGACGACGCTCGCCTTCCTCGAGGACCTGTCCCTGGCACTGGCGCCAGCCGAGGAACTGCCCTCCCGCTCGCGTCTTCGCGCCAGTCCGGTCCCCGCGTCCAAGGAGATCGCAGTCCCGGCTTCGCAGCGCAGGTGGGGACGCGGTGCGGCCGGAGAGCATCTGCGCTTGATGCTCGCCTACGCGGACCCCATGCTGCGCGCGCGACTGGCCCGGCAGCTCGTGGCGAGCGGTTGTGAAGTCCTCCTCGTGGAGTCGTTCCTGGAGGCGATCGCGATCCCGGAAGCGCCTGGGCTCGCGCTCGTCGACCTGGGCCACGCGAGCGTCGATCTGCTGCTGACGGGCATGGTGACGCGGAGTCCTGGTCTTCGCGTGCTCGGCGTGCTCTCGACGGGGTGCGACGCCGATGGCACGTTCCGTCAGGCGGGCATCGAGGTGTTCGACACGACGACGCCTTTCGTCGAGGGCCCGACGCTGGTCGACCGCTTGCGCGCGTTGACGCGGCGCTAGCGCGGCGGCCGGAGCGCCAGCGTGTGCAGGCGCGCGGCGATCTCCGCGCTCTTCGCGGCATGTGAAGTGGTCTCGTGGGTCGCGACGCCTGCCGCGCGGAACAGTGCGTCCGCGTCGCACCCGGGCGGGAGCAGTCCGAGCACCCGCAGCCCTGGGGTCCGGCGCAAGAGCCCCACGAGGAGCGACTGCACGTCGCGGACGTCGAGATCGACCACGGCGAGGTCGGGCAGGGGCTCGCCGTCGGCCGTGAGGTCGGCGAAGGTCTCGACGATGGTCACGTCCCATCCAGCGGCCACCAGCTGGCGCGCGAGGAGGGCCCGCGTGAAGCGGTCTCCGTGCACGAGCGAGGCCCTCGGCCGGACGCGGATCGCACCGCTGTTGCTCGGGGGGATCGACGACACGCGCCCGCCGCGATCGAGCGGAGGCGGGCGCAGCGCGGTGGGTAGGCGACTCGGACGCAGCACCTCGCCCGACACCTCGCCGGTCTCGAGGCCCAGGGCGGCGTCGTCGAGCTCGACCTCGGCGCTCACTTCGACCTCGTTGACCGGCCGGCGGAGCGCCCTCGTGAGGTCCTCGAGGAACGCTGCCACCGCCCGACCTCCGAGCTCCTCGGCCAGCGGTCCGAGCAGGTGGGCACGGGCGAAGTCGAGGACGGCCTCCGGATCCGTCGGCAGCGCCGCGCGCCGCGCGCTCCGCAGGGCGGCTTGCAGGAAGATGCGCGCACCGGGGTCGCCGTCGAAGGCCGCCTCCAGGCGCTCGACGAGAATCGTCTGGGCAGTGCCCAGCGTGGCGATCGGCAACGCCGTCACGCAGCCTCCCGCCGCTGCAGGGACCCTTCGACCATCGCATTTCCTCCAGCTCCTAGATTGGAGGTGGCGGCGTGTTGTGACAAGAGAGAAGGAGCGGCGGTGCCAGGTACACGAGTTGCTCGTCGTGTCGCCATGCCCACCGTCCCCTGGCTCGACGACCCGCTCTTTCGTAGCTCTGTTGCGCAATCACCGATCCCGATGGCGGTGCTCGACGCCGACGACACCTCGCTCGTCGAGAGCGCGACGTGGACGGCGGAGCCCGACCGATCGCGGGTCGAGCTCCCGCTGTCTGCGGCCTGTCGTCTCGTGTGGCGCACCGACGCGGCCGGCGAGCGCATCGCGGCGCTCGAGGCTCGTCTCGCCGAGCTCGAGCAGCTCAGTGCGACGGATCGCCTGACCGGGGCCTGGAATCGTCACCACCTCGAGCGCACCGTGCGACGCGAGATCGGCGGCGCGCTGCGCTATCGGCACCCGCTGTCCATGCTCCTCTTCGACGTCGACCACTTCAAGCAAGTCAACGACACGTTCGGGCACTCCGCCGGTGATCAGGTGTTGCAGGAGCTCACGGCTGCCATCGTCGCTGGCACGCGGCCCTCGGACTCGCTCTATCGGTGGGGTGGCGAGGAGTTCGTGCTGCTGGCGCCCGACACGGCCTTCGTCGACGCGGCGGTGGTCGCCGAGCGGGTGCGGGGGGTGATCGAGGCCCACGAGTTCCAGAGGGTCGGCCGGGTCACGGTCAGCGTCGGGGTGGCGGAGCTGCTGGTCGGCGAGGATCTCGCCGCCTGGTTCGAGCGCGCGGATCAGGCCGTGTATGCGGCCAAGGCCGCGGGCCGCAACCGCGTGTCGTGCGACCGACGCGGCGCCTCCGAGGTCTGGAGCAACTCCAGCCACGGGGTGCTCGAGCTCGTCTTCCGCGACCGCTACCGCTCCGGCCATCCGGCGATCGACCGCGAGCACGCCCAGCTCTTCGAGCTCGCCAACAAGGTCCTCGCGGCCTCGGCGGTCGGGTACGACGATCCGTCGGAGCTACAGACGGCCCTCGACGAGCTCGTTCACCACATCACCGTCCACTTTGCCCACGAGGAGAGCCTGCTCGCGGAGGTCGGCTACCCGGGGCTCGCGGCACACCGCCTCGCGCACGCCCGCCTCCTCGGCGAGGCCGTGCGATTGCAGACCGCGGCGGCCGGACGCCGGGTACCCCCGGGCGAGCTGGTGGACTTCCTCGCGCGGGACGTCGTCGCCCGCCACCTCCTCGTCGCGGACCGGGCGTTCTTCCCGCTCCTCCAGGGGACCGCCTCGACACACGCTTGACGGCCTCGCGTCAGCCGGGTGCCGCTCAGGGCAGGTCGCGGAGCTCCTCGTCGAGCGCCGCGTCGTAAGGGTCGACCCCGGTGGTGGGCACCAGCGGTCGACGCGCGGTGTCGCGCGCCTTGCGCCGGACCACCACGAGCGCCGCGACCCCGGCAGCGCACACAACGAACACGCTGACGAGCGCGAACCACGGCGTCGGGTCCTTGCGCGGCACCGCGCGCATGCGCTCGCCGAAGCGCTGGACGAGCGAGTCCTCGATCGCACCTGCCGACTCTCCCGCAGCAAGGCGGGCGCGCACCTCCGCGCGCAGCACGCGCGAGATCTCGGAGTCGTGCACGTCGAGGGTCTGCTGCCAGCAGCAGGGGGCGAGGAGGTGACTCTCGACCACGCCCTCGGCGGGCTGCGGGGTGGTGAGGGCGACCGAGGCGGCGAGGAGGAGCGCGGACGTCACCCTGGAAAGGTGGTGCGCCGACCTGGCCGTGTCGACGCGACACGTCGTCGCAGGCCCGAGATGCGTAGCACGATAGTTTCAATGTGTGCTACGACCGGATCGCCCATGAAAACCGCGGTGCTGTGCCTTGCCTTCGCGACGCTCGCCGTCGTCGGCCCCTCCTGCGGGGGTGATGAGACGGCGGGTCAGCGGGTGGCCCTGAAGACCCGCCTGACCACCGACGCCACGAGCTTCACCAACGCCCTCGGCTTCGCGGTGAAGGTCGACAAGGCGCTCCTCTCGGTGGGGCCGCTCTACTACTTCGACGGCGAGCCCGTCACGGCGTCGCGCGGGCCGCGGCCCTGGCCGAGGTTCGGCCTGGGCGTCGCGCACGCGCACCCGGGGCACTTCATCCCGGGCGCCGCCATCGGTCAGATGCTCGTGCCTGACACGGTCGATCTCGCGGCGGGCCCGGCGTCCCTGGCCGACGGCAGCGGGGTCACCGGCACGGCGCGCTCCGGGCGCTTCTTCTTCGGCGTCCCACCGACGGGGGCGAAGGCGGGCGGGCTGTCGGGGAAGCTCGTGCGCGTCGAGGGGACCTTCACCAGGGCGGGCACGAGCAGGGCGTTCGTCGCGACCGCGGGCGCGGACGATCTGAAGGACTCGGCTGGCGAGAACAAGGTCGATGGGTGCGTGTTCTCGCCCGGCGAGGTCACGGGCCCGGGCACGGTGACCGTGAAGATCGTGCTCACCACCTGGCTCGACCAGGTCGACTTCGACAAGGCCTCGGCCAGCGACCCCGCTTCGCTCGACGGCACCGAGGCGGGCAACGCCTTCGTGCGCGGGGTACAGAAGGCCCTCGCCTACCAGTTCTCGTACGCGAAGTAGGAGACAGGAGACGGACATGATCAAGGCGACGGCACTCGGGACGGCGCTCCTCCTCTCGCTGTCGGGCTGCAGCTCGAGCGACGGCGGCGCGACCCCGGTCGGCACGGGCAAGGTGAGCTTCACCACCTGGGGCGAGGCGTACATCGAGGTCGGGCTCCCGAAGGACGCCTTCGAGGACGGGTGGTCGGTCGAGTACTCCAGGTTCCTGATCACGCTGCGCGACGTGAAGGTCGCCGGCGCGGACGGCGTCGTCGCGGCGCAGATGGCCAAGCCCAAGGTGTTCGACATGGTCAAGGCCGGCCAGAAGGCCGTCGTCTCGTTCGCCGATCTGCCTGCGCAGGCCTACACCAAGGTCTCCTACCAGATCGGCCCCGTCGACGCGGCCGCCGAGCTGGGCGACGGCGTGACGGCCGCGGACCGCGACGACCTCGTGAAGAACGGCGCGAGCCTGCACGTGGTCGGCGAGGCGACCGACGGGACCACCAAGAAGACCTTCGACTGGTACTTCTCCGTCGCCACCGCTTATGAGAACTGCAAGGCGGAGCGCGACGGCAAGGAGACGGACGGCGTCGTCGTCACCAGCGGCGGCGACGACGTGAACCAGCTCACGATCCACGGCGACCACCTGTTCTACGACGACCTCGCCGCCTCGACCGCCAAGCTCCGGTTCGGCAACATCGCCGCCGCGGACAAGGACGGCGACGGCAAGATCACGCTCGCGGAGCTCTCCGCCGTGAAGCTCGCCACCATCCCCAAGGAGAAGGGCACGTACGGCACCGGTGCGTCGTCGATCGACGACCTCGGCGCGTTCGTCTCGGCGCTGTCGCGGACGGTGGGGCATTTCCGTGGCGAAGGGGAGTGCTTCTCGAAGGCGCTGAGGTAGCGCCGTTGATTCGCGTGCGTCCGTCGCACGATCCGTGACCGCACGATCGCTCAGCGCGTGCTCTTGCAGTCGGCCGCGCACCCGTCTCCCGAGACGTTGTTGCCGTCGTCGCAGACCTCGCCGCCGTCGAGGATCTTGTCCCCGCACCGGGGGATGGTGCAGGTCTTCCGGCAGCGTGACGACTGATCGAAGGCCTCGATCGTGATGGTCTCCTTCATCACGAGGGGGATGCGCGCGAGGTCGTCGCGGACGAACCCCCACGTGGTGAGCCCCGTGAGGAACTTGGGCGTGACGGTGACCTTCCACACCCCGGGGAACGGCAGGCCCCCGAGCACTCCGCCGTCGCTGTTGCGATCGAAGCTCCAGCGGCCCGAGGCGGTCGAGGCGCTGGTGGCGAAGAACTCGCCGGGGGTGTCGTCCCGCACGTCGATGGTGAAGCCGGGCGGGATGCCCGCGACGTCGAAGTCGACCTGTGCCTTCGGCTGGGTGAGCCCGCTCGAGTCGAAGTCGATGCCGTGGGTGAGCACCAGCGACAGACGCCCCGTGGTCGTGTCGACGTAGAGGTAGATGCGGCTCTCGCCGACCTGCTCGAGCCCGGTGTGCGAGCTCGCCGACCGGTAGTCGTAGAACAGCGTGGCGCTCTTGTTGCGGTAGATGGGGTTGGTGCCGATGCTCGTGCCCGACGGCTGGGTCACGAGGAACGCCGGTTTGTCGCCGTTGTCGGCGCCGAGGTCGCACTCCTCCTTGCCCTGCTTCTTGCCGTCGCCGCACACGGGGAGCTTGCAGGCGTTGCCGCACTCGTCGTCGTCGTTCGCGTTGCCGTCGTCGCACGGCTCGACGCCGGCCTGCACGAAGCCGTCGCCGCATCGCGCCTTCCTGCAGGCCACGCAGGCGTCGGTCGACAGGCCGTTGCCGTCGTCGCACTCCTCGACGCCCGCCTGCACCTTGCCGTCGCCGCAGCTCGCCTTCGCGCACGAGGAGAGGCAGCCGTCGGTGTCGTCGGTATTGCCGTCGTCGCACTGCTCGCCGGTCTGCACGACCCCATCACCGCAGCTCGTGGGGCCACAGCGGTTGGTGCATCGATCGACATCGTCGCTGTTGCCGTCGTCGCAGAGCTCGCCGGGCTCGACGATCCCGTTGCCGCACACCGGGGGCGCGGGGGCGGCCTCGACCGAGGCGTCGGCGAAGTCGTCGAGCGGGCGTGTCCGCGTGCCGCACGCCGCGACCGCGGCGAACAGGAACAGCCCAGCGACACGCGGGTTCATTGCAGCCAGCGTACCTGCAGCGTTCGGTGCTTGCCCAGCGTGGGTGCGACGCCTGGTCGCAGGTGCAGGCATGCGCGGCGCTGCTAGAGACGCGCCCATGACGCTCCCCCGCCTCTTCCTCGCGCTCCTCGCGGCCCCCACCCTGATCGCCTGCAGCGACGATCCTGCCGTGACGCCCGCCGAGGATGCCGCGACCGACGCCGTCGTCGACACGGGCGCGGTCGACACGGGCGCCGACAGCGGCGCAGCCGACGCTTCGACCGACGCGTCCGACGCCGGCGCGAGCAAGACCCTCGCCTTCGAGGCGCGCGTCGGCGCCGAGGTGTTCGACTGCAAGAAGGCCTTCGCCAACCTCGGCACCAACAAGGACACCGTCCGGCCGCTCGACTTCCGCCTGTACGTGCACGACGTCCGCCTGCTCCGCGCGGACGGCACCGAGGAGCCGTTCGTGCTCGACGACGACGGCCTCTTCCAGAGCAAGGGCGTCGCGCTGCTCGACTTCGAGGACAAGAGCGGCACCTGCACCAACGGCACCCCCGACACCAACACGGTGCTCAAGGGCAAGGCGGCGTCGGGCCCCTACATTGGCGTGCGCTTCACGCTCGGCGTGCCCTTCGCGCTCAATCACCAGGACCAGACCAAGGCGGGCTCGCCGCTCAACCTCTCCGCGCTCTTCTGGAGCTGGAACGCGGGCTACAAGTTCGCGCGCCTCGACGTGCGGCTCGAACCCTCGGGCGGCGACGCGGGCCCGGACGGCGGCGCGGGAACCGAGTTCGTGTTCCACCTAGGCTCGACCGGCTGCGTCGGCGACGCGAAGGACGGCGGCGTCACGAGCTGCAGCAACCCGAACCGCGGCGCGGTGGAGCTCAAGGGCTTCGACCCGCTGACCAAGAAGGTCCTGGTCGACTACGCCGCGCTCGTGTCCACTTCCGATCTCGCGCACGACAAGGGCGGCATGCCCGGTTGCATGTCGGGGCTCACGGATCCAGAGTGCGCGAACCTGCTGCCGCTCGCGGGCGTCGACCTCGCGACGGGCGCGGGCAAGGCCGCGACCCAGAAGCTGTTCCGCGTGGAGTGATCGGTGCGCACCTACAACGCGGCCCCCGGCGTCTTCCTCCTGATCCTGTGCCTGCCGGCGTGTGGCGGTGAGACGCCAGCCTCGCCCGACGACGCGGGGCACGCCTTCGACACGGCGCGCCCCGATCTCGGCACCGATGCGCCGACGGAGGTCACGGAGGGGGACTACACCTGGGTGCTGCCGCCAGGTTTCGCGAAGCCGGTGGTGCCCGCGACCAACCCCATGTCGAAGGCGAAGGTCGAGCTCGGGCGCCACCTCTTCTACGACAAGCGCCTGTCGGGCAACCAGACCCAGTCGTGCGCGGGCTGCCACGACCAGGCCAAGGCGTTCACCGACGGGCGCGCGCTCGCCGTCGGGTCGACGGGCGCCGTGCACCCCCGCAACTCGATGAGCCTCGTCAACCTCGCGTACTTCTCGGTGTACACGTGGGGCAACCCGCTCATCAACACGCTGGAGCAGCAGGCGCTGCTCCCGATGTTCGGCGAGTCGCCGGTGGAGCTCGGGCTGTCGGGCAAGGAGGGCGAGCTCCTCGCGCGGCTGCGGGCCGAGCCGCGGTACGCGCCCCTGTTCGCCGCGGCCTTCCCCGGCGTCGCCGACCCGTTCACGCTGGAGTCGATCACCAAGGCGCTCGCGTCGTTCCAGCGCTCGATCGTGAGCGGCCGGTCGGCCTACGATCGCTGGTACTTCGCGGGCGACGACGCGGCCCTCTCGCCGTCCGCCCAGCGGGGCTTCGCCCTCTTCTTCGGCGAGCGCCTCGAGTGCTTCCACTGCCACGGCACGTTCGCCTTCGCCGACTCCATCGTCTACGAGAAGAAGTTCGCCGAGGTGATGTTCCACAACACCGCGCTCTACGACCTCGACGGCAAGGGTGCGTACCCGGCCGGCAACGGCGGCACGTTCGAGATCACCCACGTGCCCTCGGACATGGGCCGGTTCCGCGCGCCGTCGCTGCGCAACGTGGCGGTCACGGCGCCGTACATGCACGACGGGAGCATCGCGACGCTGCCCGAGGTGATCGACCACTACGCGAACGGCGGTCGCGCGAGCAGCAACCCGCGGAAGAGCGAGCTGATCCGCAGGTTCGACATCACGGCGGAGGAGAAGGCCGATGTGGTGCACTTCCTCGAGAGCCTCACCGACGAGCCGTTGCTCACCGATCCGCGCTGGTCCGACCCCTGGAAGTGAGCCCTCGGCCCTCGATACGACCAGTGGAGCGCCAGACCTCGAGCGCTGCGCCATGCAGTTGCAGGCGCGCCGTGGCTACGAAGCCCTCCGGAGGAGCCGCCCCGAACCCATTGTAGCTCACGACCCGAGCGCCGCGACGGAGTGTGCGGAGCCGGGCAAGTGTGGCTCGCACAGCCGCAGCGCGTCCTCGGTGTACGGCTCCGGGCGCCCACGGTGGATCGAACGGGTTGAACAGGTACACGCCATCGAACGGCACCCAATCGATCTCGAGGGCGTCGCGGTGTGAGAGCGCACAGCCTGCGCCGATCCCGAGCATGTGCGAGGTGGCGACCGCCACCTCGTGGAGTCGAGCGTCGCATTCGAATCCTGTGAAGTGGGCCCGAGAGGCCAGCGCCCCGACGAAACAGAACTTGCCGACGCCGCTGCCGACGTCGAGGTAGCGGCCGTCGGGGCACTCGCGCGTCAGGAGGTCGACGGCCCTTCGCGCAACCCGTACGGGTGTCCACCAACGTGGAGAAGCGACGCGGACCCAGTCTGGATAGATCGCGTCGAACGCGGCATCGGCATCGAGCGGCAGCTCAGCGACTGCACGGCGAACCACCGAGACGTCGGGCACACGGGTCATGCAATGCCCAGGAAGTCGAGGAGACCGCGCAGGAAGGTCAACGGGTGGGGAGGGCAGCCGGGCACGAACAGGGCCGGCCCGACCTCCGAGAGGAACGACCGATCGATGGCGTCCCCATCGGCGTACAGACCGCCGCTGATTGCGCAGGCACCGACCGCGACGAGGAAGCGTGGCTCGGGCATGGCGTCCCACCCGAGCCGGACAGCGGCGGCCATTTGCTGTGTGAGGGGACCGGTCAGCACGAGCGCGTCGGCGTGGCGCGGCGAGGCCACCCAGTCGATCCCATAGCGTTGCATGTCGAAATTGACGTTGGCCGCCGCGTTGAGCTCGAGCTCGCAGGCGTTGCATCCGCCGGCCGAGACCTGCCGGAGGCGCAGTGAACGGCCGAAGTGACGCCGAAACACCTCGTCCGGGACGATCGGCTCGACGGAGCTCCCTGCACGGACCAAGAGCCCCGAGGCACGGGTCGAGGCCATGGATGGCTCGGGAGTGAACCGAACGCGATCATCCGGGCACACGACCACGCACTCGTTGCAGAACACGCAACGCGCGAGGTCGATCTGGAGCGGATCGACGGCGATGGCGCTGGTGGGGCACGCCGCCATGCACGCACGGCACGAGGCACACTCACCTGCAGTCAGCACGGGCAGACCGCGGAGCCCCTCCGGCCGGCCGCTTCGCGGATCGGGGATGAACTGGCGGCCCTGCTGGGCACGGACGGATAGGGCCTTCAGCATCAGAGGTCGTTCCCGCAGTAGGAGAGGTCGAAGGTCTTGTTGCAGATGGGGAAGTCCGAGATTTCGTTGTCGCGCACAGCGAGGGCGAGCCCCAGCCAATTGCGGAGCGAAGGGTCTTGCACCTTGTAGTGGACGAGACGACCGTCGCCGTCGGTCTCCAGGGCGTGAACAATCTCGCCACGCAACCCCTCGACCAACGCCACCACCAGCGCCGAAGGCGTCAGCGCTCCGATCGACACCCGCGATGTCGTCCAATGCGGCGCTCGTTCGAACGCACTGCGCAGCCACGTGAGAGAGTGTTGGAGCTCGTCGAGGCGTACGAGCGTCCGCCCCCAGCAGTCCCCCTCGCTGCGGGTGGCGAGCCCAACGGGAGGATCGTACGCTGCGGGCCCGCGGACACGCAGGTCGCGGTGGGCGGCGGCTGCCCGGGCGACCGGTCCGACCAGGCCGATCGCTTCGGCGAGCGCGGGCGAGACCGAGCCGACCCCCTCGAGGCGGTGGCGCACCGTCCGCGCAGACGTGAAGAGGTCCTCGACGGTTTGGAGATCGCGTTCGACGAGCGTGAGGTTGGCGTGCACCTCGGGGAGGCTGAGGCCGGTGGTGGGACCGGTGCCCGCGAAGCCGTCCAGCGTGGCCCGCGTGGAGCCGGGTCGGATGGCGCCTCGGCCGAAGCGACTGCCGCAGAGGCGTTGAATCGTGTTGATCACTGTGGTGCGCAGACGCCCGAAGGTCGCCGCCCCCTGGAGGAATCCGACGTCGGCGGCCACGCCGGCGAGGGTGGCGAGGTGCATGCCGACGCGCTCGAACTCGAGCAGGATGGCGCGGCGGAGGGATTCGTTGGGCGAGGCAGGCTGCCCGGTCAACGCCTCGATCGCAGCGCTGTAGGCCCAGGCGTGGCCCACGCTGGTGTCTCCGGCGACGGACTCGACCAGCGGCCCGAGTGAACGCACGTCGCGGCGCAGGAGGAGCGCCTCGACGCCGCGGTGCTGATACCCGAGGCAAATCTCGAGGTGGTGCACTGTCTCACCGAGGCACATGAACCGGAAGGCACCTGGCTCGATGACCCCGGCGTGGATCGGGCCGACGGCGACCTCGTGGACCTCCTTGCCTGCGACCACGTGGAACGGGTGCCGATCGTGGGAGCCGCGAGCGGCGCCCTCGAAGCGAACGGGCCTGCACCAGGGGTGGCCGTGGATGGAAAGCCCGGTCTGCTCGTGGAGCTCTCGTTCGAAGATGTGCAGGGCGGGGAACTGCGGGGTGAGCGATGCGTAGCCGAGGGCCGCCACGCGCGCTCGCTCGACCTCGACCGCGCCGTCGTCTCTCTGCAAGAGCGCGGTGACCAGCACCTCATCCCCATCGCGGCGACCGAAGAGGCTCAGGAGGTGTACACGCGCGCGGAGCGCACCCTCGACGCGTCCTCGCCAGTCGTCGACGGTTCGTTCAGGGATCCGCTCGAAGCGCTGTGCCTGGATCATGGACCCCCGAGCGAGCGTGCGACGGCGCGAAACAGATCGTTGACCGGGGCGGGAAGGTAGATGCCCATCGCCACCAGCGCGGCGAGGAACACCCACTTGGGCGCCGCCGACGCAGCCGTCTGCCGGGGCCAGGCGACCTCGCGGACCGGCAGGCCCCAGATCATCGGGAAGATGGTGCGACCCATGGCCACGAAGGTCATGGCGATGAACGTGCAGAAGAGGACGAAGACGACGATCTGGCCTGCTTGGATCAGCCCCGCCAGGATAAGCAGCTCTCCGAGAAAGCTCCCGAACGGCGGGAATCCCAGGAGAGCGAAAGTGCCGACCATCAGGAACACACCACTGTAGGGGAGGTCGCGGATGAGTCCGCGAATCCCGTGCGCATCCTTGGTCCGGTAGTGGCTCTCGATCTTGCCAGCGGTCAGGAACAGAATGGCTTTGATGAACGCATTGCTGACGACGTAGAGGAGGACGCCGTAGGACGCCGACCCGCCGATGCCGAGGCCAATCGCGATGACGCCGGCGTGGTTGACGGCGGCGTAGGCGATGAGCCGCTTGAAGTTCCGCGTCGCGACGATGCTGAACGCGGACACGCCCATCGAGGCCAGCCCGACGAAGAGTAGTTCCGCGGCGACGAAGTCCCGATGGACGGTGCGTTGCACCTCGAGAACACGCAGCAGGCAGACCAAGGCGAGGTTCGACTGCACGGAGGCGAGCAGTGCCGCCGTCGCCGGGGGCGCCTGGTCGTAGGTCTCCGGGAGCCAGCTGTACATGGGCGCGAGCCCGAACTTCGTGCCGTATCCAAGCACCAACAGGACGACCCCCACGCGCCCCCACAGCGAGGACAGCACGCGCGTCCGCCCGGCGAGATCTCCGAGGAAGAAGGTCGCACGGCCGGCGTCGAGCTCGAGGGCACGCTCGAGGCAGAGGAGGCCGAGCAGCGCGATCCCGAGGCCGACCGAGGAGAACAAGAAGTAGCGGAACGAGGCCCTCACGGAGGTCGGGCTCCGTGGACGAGTCACGAGGGGGGCGGCGGCGAGGGTGGTCACCTCGAGCGCGAGCCATGCGAGCAGGAGGTGGTTGGAGAGCACGACCACATCCGCCGCGACAATGAAGGGCGCAGACCACGTCGCGAAGCGGAGGGCCTCGGGCCGGAGCTCGGGCAGAGCCCGCTCGCGGTGGTGCACGTAGGCGGCGATCCCGAAGAAGACGCTGTTCACCAGTGCGAGGAACAAACGCGCGGTTGCGTCCACCGTGAAGTATCCCCCGACGATCGGGCCGGTCGTCGGGGCGCCGAACGCTAGGCCCAGGGCCCCGGCCGCGAGCACCGAGGCGAGGCCGACCAGCATCTTCGAGGCGCTCACAACGAGGCCCTTCCACTCTCGGGCGCGGGCGCAGACTCGCCCTCGGGCTCGGCCCCGGTCACCCCGTGGAGCGCGCGGAGGTAGCGCGCGAAGTAGACGACGGTGATCAGCGTGATGGTAGACTGCGAGAGCCGGAGCCCGACGCCACGGTGTCCTAGGCTCCCGAGCTCGAACAACGCGACCGCATTCTCGACCCGGAGGGCGCCGACGACCTCACTGATGGGACTGCTCCGTGTGGCGAGGACCAGCAGACCGAGCAGCACACCGGCCGTGGCCACGCCGACCAACGTCTGCGGGTCGCCCTCCGCCGGGACCAGCACGGCGGCGACGCGGAAGGCGGCGACGACGAGGGCGAGGGCCACCGTCCACGACAGGAGGTTCGGCGGGATCACGTCGTTCCGTGGGCCGGCGTGCCGCAGGCGCAGCGCGTGGCGGAGGAGCGCGGGCGTGAGGAGCGTCCGCACCACCACGAGGTCGACGAGCTCAGGCAGCGCATGCACCGAGAGGTGCAACCCGTGGCGAAACGCGATGGCGGTCATGAGGGCGCCCTGCAGCGCCAGTCCGAGCAGGCTCGTGCGCCACGTGGCCACGAACAACGGGACGACCAAGACGAGCACGAACGCGATCAGGAGCCCGCTCACGGCGCGCTCCCCCGGAGGGTGGTGGCGAGCAGCGCCGCGCTGGCGGCGGCGAAGGCCACGACGATGTACTGCGGCACGACGCGGAGCTTGAGGCGTGCGACGAGGGACTCCACGGTCCCGAGGAACACTGCGAGCAGGCCCGTCATCGCCACGTTGGCCGACACGACCACCGACGTGGGGGCGCGACCGACGAGCGGGTTGAGGAGGGTGGCGACGAGCCCGAGGGCCACGGTCAGCTTGAGCGCGGCAGCGGCCTGCAGGGCAGCGAGCTCCGGCCCGCTGTGGTCGAGGATCATCACCTCGTGGACCATGGTGAGTTCGAGGTGGGTCGTGGGGTCGTCCACGGGCATGCGGGCGGACTCGACCTGCACGCCGATGAACAAGGCGACGATGCTGGCGCCCCACACGATCCCGCCTCCGCCCCGCGCCTCGAGCAGCAGCGCGGACCCGAACGACGAGACCCCGGTCTTCAGGCACATGGCTCCCATCACCGCGAACAGGGCCGGCTCGAGCAGGGCCCCGAAGGTCGCCTCGCGGCTGGCGCCCATGCCCTCGAACGAGCTGCCGGTGTCGAGCGCGCCCAGCATGAGCGCCATGCGCCCGAGCCCGGCGACGTAGGCGAACCAGACGAAATCGAGCGGGAACGCGGCAGGTGCGCGGACACCGAGCACCGGGACGACGGCGACGGCGGTCAACGCCGACGCGAGCACGAGGTAGGGGCTCAGGCGGAACACGAAGGTCGTCACGTCGCTGAAGACGGCGCGCTTGCGCAGCAGGCGATGGAGATCGAAGACGAGCTGCAACAGAGGCGGCCCCCTCCGCCCCGTCCAGAGGGCCTTGGTCCGACCCAAGAGACCCACGACGAGCGGGCAGAGGACCAGGATGAGCGCGCCGTGCAGGAGAATGCTCACGGGGAGCCTCGAAGGATGAGGCCCACCAGGATTGCCAGCGTGATCAAGCCCGCCGCGAACGCGAAGCGGGGTTGCTCGGGGATGCGCTGGGAGGCGTTGGAGATCATCTCCTCTCCCTGTCCGAGCACCTCGAACATCCGCTGCTCGACCGCGTCGTAGTGGTGGGTCGAGAGGTGCGACGACTCCGCCGGGAAGATCTCCGTCGGGAGCCGGCCGCGACGCCGATGTGGGAGGAAGCCCTCGAAGATCGCCGCGAACTGCGCCGAGAACGAGCTTGCAGTATACTGCATGCGTGGATTGCCGGCCGTATAGCCACAGCCCCAGGTGACGTGGCGGCGGGCATGACGCCCGGACCACCACCCGATTGCACCGCCGAGCAGCACGACGAGTGAAAACGTCGCGGTTGCAGACTGTACGGGGCCGAGCGCGATCGAGATCGCCCCGACCGCGCGCGCGTCGAACTGGGCGGTCGCGGTGCGGATCAGACGGAGTCCGAGCGTGGGCAGGGTGCCGATCGCCAGGCATGCCGCGGCGTGGAGCGCCATCGGACCCCACATCGCCCCGGGGACTTCGCCCGCGGGTTGGACGCTGGGGTCCCGGGGTGAGCCGAGGAACGCGATGCCGAAGGCGCGCACTATGGACAAGCAGCTGACTGCGCCGGCGAAGGCCAGCGCGGCAGCCACGCAGACCAGACCGATCGCCGTCGTCGGACTGGGGGCGAGCCCCGAGAACAGCGCGCGGTAGATGGCAAACTCGGACACGAATCCGTTGAGCGGAGGCAGCGCGGCGATGGAGAGGGCGCCGATCAGGAAGAGAACGCCGGTTCGTGGCATTCGACGCAACACCCCCCCGAGGCGCTCGAGGTCGACCGTGTGTGCCTGTCGGTAGACAGCGCCTGCGGCGTAGAAGAGCAGACACTTGAAAAGTGCGTGGTTGAACACATGCAGCAGGCCGCCGCCGAAGCCGAGGGCGGCCAGCGCGGGCTGGTCCCAGGCGAGACCGAGATAGCCGACGCCGAACCCGATCGCAGCGATGCCGACGTTTTCGGTGGACGAGTAACCGAGGAGTCGCTTCAGGTCGCGCTGCACCGCGGTGTAGAGCACCCCGAAGAACGCGGACACTGCGCCGAACCCGAGGACGCCCCACCCCATCCATTCCTCCGGCCGGCCGAGGAGCAGCGTGAAGCGCAGGAAAGCAAACAGCCCCGCCTTGTGGATGACGCCGGACATCAGCGCTGACACGTGGGCAGGTGCGGCGGCGTGCGCTCGCGGGAGCCACGTGTGAAAGGGGAAGAAGGCGGCCTTGAGCGCGAACGAGGCGCCGAGGAGCAAGAAGGCCGCCGCGCGCGTCCCGCCCCGTTGCACCAGGATCGCACGGAACGAGTCGAACTCCATCGACCCGGTCTTCGCGTACAGCAGCATGAACGCTGCCACGAGCACGAACAGGCCGACGTGCGTCGAGACGAGGTAGTTGAAGCCCGCGAAGCGAACCTTCTGGTTGGTGTAGTCCCAGATCACGAGGAGCCAGGCGGCGACCGCCGCAATCTCCCAGCCCAAGAGGAAAGCCAGCGCGTTCTGCACCGAGTAGACGACTACGAACGCGAGCGCAGTCAGGTTCAGCAGTGCGAAGTGCGGCCCCGCGTTGCGCCCCTTGCGCACGGACGGTTCCAGGTACGAGGTGCCGTACACGGTCCCGATCAACGTCATCGGCAACGACCAGCTGAGGAAGAAGGCGCTGAGGGGATCCACCCGCAGCACCACGCGCTGTACGGGGAAGGACCAGCGCATCGCCGCCTCGAGCACGGCCCCCGTCGTGAGGACGGGAGCGATCGCACCGAGCACGATCACGGTGGCCATGAGCTGCGTCAGGATCGCCGCCACAGGGCGCGCCGGGCGGGGAAGCACCAGCGCGAGGATGGCTCCGGCGACGAGTAGGGCAGCGGCCAGGGCCAGCGGCGACGCCGAGCCGAGCGTGTGCGTCACGACCGGCCTCCCCGCGTGCGGACGGCGTCGACAATATTCCAGCCGAACGACGGCCGTGGCAGCACGACCCGATGGAGAGCCTCGCCGCTCGCCCCGTTGTGGAACCGCTGCGGGTCCGTGGTCACCACGACGAGCAACAGTGGTCGACGGCGACGGGCGAGTCGCGCGATCAGATCGTCGATCTCGCGGACGGGAAAGCCGTCGGGGAACAGCACGAGCGCCGCGGCGCGACTCGAGAGGCCGTCGACCTCCGCGAGGACACTCGTGGCAACCACCGACATGCCCGAGTTCGCGACGTAGGAGCGTAGCTCCGACAGCGTTGTGGGCACGTCGGAGACGAGCACCACTGCGCCATGACACAACACCCTCTCGGCCACGAACTCCGGAGTGCGAGCTTCGTGCCGCGCCGATCTGCGGTGGTGACACGGGCGGCGGGCGCCCGAGACCACGCCCGGCCAGCAGTTACGCCATATTGGCACACATGTTCTGCCGGCGAACTCGCATTCGTGCCGTCCTGGCTCGGGTCATCGGGCGAGGTATACGGGACAGGACACTGCGCGCGCGATCGCGGTCGCTACCGACGAACCCAAGGCCCACCAAGGACGCTGCGCGCCCGCACCGACAACGAGGAGCCGCGTGGGCGAGGTCTCCACATGACGAACCAGCACGCTGATGAGGGAGCCCTCGAGCACGGTGACCCGAATGGGCAGGGTGGCGAAGCGGTAGCCGGCGTCCACGAACGCTCTCGTTCGCGTCTCGAGCCGCTGCTCTGCGGCCTCCAGGTCCTCGATCCATGCCCGAGCGCTCGCCAGGCGCCGAACGGGCGTCACAGTGACGACGTTCACCTGCGCGCGGAATCGCTCGCCGAGCTCGAGGCCAGCGCGCAGCGTGGGCTCGCTGTCGACGAGGCTCGCAGCAACGACGATCCGGGGCATGCCCCCCCAAAGCAAGTTCGCTGCCGAGGACCTCCGCTCACGCTCCAACGCCGCGAGCGATGTGGCGCTGGATGGACCGGAGGCTGATCCCTAGCCGCGCGGCGGTGCGCCCACGGTGCCCCGCCTCGGCCGCCAAGGTGTTCTCGATGATCTGGGCGATGATGGCGTCGAGCGGTCTGTCGAGGTCGACGGGACCAACCCTCGGCGTCCGCAACGACTCCTCTCGCACGGTGGGCGGCAGATCGACCAGTCGGACGCTCTTGCCCGGGCGAAGCAGGCAGACGACCTCGATGGCGTTGCGCAACTCCCGTACGTTGCCTGGCCACTGGTGTCGCAGCAGCGCGGCGAGCGCCTGTCGAGAGATCCTGGGCGGTGCGATCCCGTGGTGTGCTGAGATTTGCTCCACGAACTGGCGGAGGAGCGGCGCGATGTCGGCGCGACGATCCCGCAGCGGCGGCACGTCGAGGGTGATGCCCTGGATCCGGTAGTAGAGGTCCGGGCGAAAGCGCCCCTCGCGGACGTCTTGCGCGAGGGGCCGGAGGGTCGCGAACACCAAGCGGACATCGGCCTGGATCTTCGTCGTCCCACCGACCCGCATGAAGCGGCGGTTCTCGAGGAACCGTAGAAGTTTCGCCTGCATCGTCAGGGGCGTCTCGCCGATCTCATCGAGAAACAGTGTCCCTCCCCCACCGGCCTCGACTTTGCCGATCGCACGAGCGTTCGCGCCGGTGAACGCGCCGCGCTCGTGGCCGAAGAGCTCGCTCTCGAAGAGAGACTCGGGAATCGCTGCGCAGTTGACCGGCACGAAGGGGCCACGCCGACGGGGTGAGAGCTCGTGCACTCGACGTGCGAGGATCTCCTTGCCGGTGCCACTCTCCCCGAGCAGCGTGACGGTCACGTCGTGCGGTGCGACGGCGCGCAGCGTCCGATCGAGCCGTCTCATGGATGGCGCCAACATGATGGGTTCAAAGACCACGTCCTTCCTGCGCGGTGCCATCGGCGTCTCGTCTTAGGGTCGCGCGCAAGAATCAGCCAGCCAAATTGGCGAAAGGCGCATCGCGAGGCACAGATCTTCGCGCCAAGGATCGTGGGCGGCAGGATCCCGAGCGGAACGGTTCGTGCTGTGCGGCATCGGTCATGGCTTCCCCTCTCCGCCAGGTCGCTCTCGACACCTGGGTCTCACTCGTTGCCCAGCACACGCGCCCCGATCGGATCCACCGGTGCGACGGCTCGGAGGCCGAAGCGGCCGAGCTACATCGCGCCATGCTCGCAGACGGAACGCTGGAGGAGTTGGCCGGTCAGAGTCGGTACTTGCACCGCTCTCACCCGAGCGACGTCGCCCGCACGGAGCACCTGACGTTCATCGCGAGCCCGACGCGCGAGCAGGCAGGACCGACCAACAACCATATGACGGTGGAGGAGAGCGAGCAGAAGGTGTGGCCCTCTTCGAGGGCGCGATGGCCGGCCGGACGATGTACGTCGTCCCATACCTGATGGGCCCTGTGGGATCGGCCTACAGCCGTGTTGGCGTCCAGCTCACCGACAGCCCGTACGTCGTCGCGAACCTCCGAATCATGACGCGCATGGGACAGGTTGCGCTCGAACACCTGGCCGCCAACCCGGATGACTTCGTGCGCGGCATACACAGCCTCGGCGACCTTTCCCCCGACCGCCGCTTCGTCGTTCACTTCCCGCAGGCCGCCACGATCTGGAGCATCGGCTCGGGCTATGGCGGCAACGCCCTCCTGAGTAAGAAGTGCCATGCGTTGCGCATCGCCAGCGTGCAGGCCCGAGCCGAGGGCTGGCTCGCCGAGCACATGCTCATCGTCGGGGTGCGGCCGCCAGGGGGACAGAGGCAATACATCGCGGCAGCCTTCCCCAGCGCGTGCGGCAAGACGAACCTCGCGATGCTCGTCCCGGCGCTGCCGGGGTGGGAGATCGAGACGGTGGGGGACGACATCGCCTGGATGCACGTGGGTGCGGACGGTCGCCTGTGGGCCATCAACCCGGAAGCGGGTATGTTCGGCGTCGCCCCGGGCACCAGTCTGGACACCAACCTCAACGCCTTGCGCGCGCTCGACCACCACGTCCTCTTCACCAACGTGGCGGTCCGCGCTGACCGCTCTCCGTGGTGGGAGGGCAAGGAGCCGCTGCGGCCAGCCGAGATGCTCGTCGACTGGCAGGGCCGTCCATGGGAAGCGGGGGGGTCGAGTCCCGCCGCACACCCCAACGCCCGCTTCACCGTGCGTCTCAGCCAGTGCCCGACCGCGCGCGGAGCCCACGAGGACCCACGCGGAGTGCCCATCTCGGCGATCGTCTTCGGGGGCCGACGCGCGAGTCTTGCACCGCTCGTCTACGAGGCGCGCAGCTTCACCCACGGTATCTACGTCGGCGCGACGCTGGCCTCCGAGACGACGGCCGCGGCCACTGGGAAGGTCGGCGTGTTGCGCAACGATCCGATGGCGATGCTGCCGTTCTGCGGCTACGACATGGGGGCCTACTTCCGGCACTGGTCCACGATCGGTCGCCGCTTGCGTGAGCCGCCCAAGGTCTTCCACGTCAACTGGTTTCGGCGTGGCCAGAGGGTCGTTGCCTGTGGCCTGGGTTCGGCCAAAACATCCGCGTGCTCGCCTGGATGCTCGACCGCGTCGCGGGCCGTGGCGTTGCCCGAGAGACGCCGATTGGCCTCGTGCCGACGCCCGGCGGTCTGGATCTCACCAACATGAACTTGTCGGACGACGACCTCAGCCGCCTCTTCGCCATCGACGCCGGGGAATGGCTCGAAGAGACCAACCGCAACGCTGCCTTCCTCGCGCGGTTTGGCGAAGGGCTGCCCCGATCCCTCCTCGCCGAGCACCGACGCTTGGTCGAACGGCTCGAGGCCGCCAGGAACTGAGATGCGATTCACGCCTGGATGGCTGCGGGATCCGCTGCTGGACGATGCGACCTTCGATGGGAGGATGCCCGACCTCCTCCGTTTGGCGTCACGGCTCTTCTGGACACCGGTGGCCGTCGCCCGTCGCATGGGGTCGTTGTTCGCGTTGCACGGGGCCCAGCGGGTCCTCGACGTGGGGAGTGGGCCGGGGAAGGCCTGCCTCGTCGCCGCGGCGGCCGCGCCGGCGATCCGCTTCGTCGGCGTCGAGCAACGGAGCGGGCTGGTCGCGATCGCGCAGGGCCTTGCGGCCAGCGCCGCCCTTGGAAATGTCGAGTTCCGGTGCGCGGACGCGACGCGCACGTCGCTGGATTCTTTCGACGGGGCCTACCTCTTCAATCCCTTCGCCGAGAATCTGTTCTCGGAGGCCAAACGCTTCGACCACAGTGTCGAGCTGAGCGAGCGGCGCGCGATCGGGGATCTCCTGCAGATGGAAGGAAGCCTCGCTCGGGCCCGCCCTGCTTGGTTGTCACCTACCACGGCTTCGGGGGCCGCTTCAGCGACGACTACGACACAATCCACACTGAGGCCGCGGGCACCGACGTTCTGCGCGTCTGGCGCAAGGCCGATCGCCCTGCAAGGCGCGGTCGATACCTCGTCGAGGTGGAGGAACGGATCGTCGCCGAGGTGGTGAAGTCACGCGAGAAGTCGTCGTAGGGCTGGCGAGCGCGTCGACGGCCGCGAGAGCGGCGTCGACCTTCTGGTCGACCTCGGCCGCCAGGGAGGCCCCACTGGCGGTGGCGATCGGGCGCGCGCGCGGACCCGAGGAGGCCGTGCTGTGGCACGACGGCGAGGCCAAGAGGCTCACGAGACCGCTTCATGGCCCTGGGCAAGGCCGACCTCGCGCGCGTGATCGCGTTCCTGCGGTCGCTCTGAGGGCGCTGCCTCAGGGGGCGTCGTCCCACAAGGACAGCGCGACGAGCGCGAAGCCCAAGAGGACCCCGCCCGCTCCGACCCGTGGATCGAGCCGCGCCAGCGTGGTCGCCAGCGTCATCGTCAGGAAGACGCCGCAGCCGAAGGCGCCGAGCGCGACCCGCGTGCTGTCCTCGAGGGTCGGGGGTGGGCTCACGCGCATGCGACGTGTTCTCCTCGCCGCCAGGCCTGCTCGACGTCGCGCACGAAGCGCTCCCAGACCTCGGCGAGCAGGGCGCCGACGAGCGGGGCGCCCCGGTCCGAGAGGGCCTGCTCGACCGCGGTCTCGTCGGGGAGCGCACGGTTCCAGCTCGGCGCGTGGAAGACGTCGTAGCGGCCGAGCGTGAAGCGCGACGGCGTCAGCACCGAGCAGCGCGCGCCGGGCTGCCACAGCTGCACGTGCCAGAGACCGCGCTGCATGCAGTAGCCGAAGCGTCGATCGCGCGTGTCGAGCGCGCGGACCTCCCAGTCACCAGGGAGGTTCGTGAGGAGGACGCGGCCGCGTGGGTCGTGCGCCGCCGGCAGCGGGGGGATCGGGAGGAGCCAGGTCGTTCGGGCCATGTGGATAGTGAAAGTCGTTTTCAAGAAGGCGTCAAGGCTCGTTGCCGCCGCGAGGCGAGGGGGCTGATTGGTTGCGTACGCAACCAATGAGGGTAGAGTCACGGGATGGGCCCGCCCGAGCCGAGAGCCGCCGACGTGGTGCGCCTGCGCGCAGGCGTGCGGCGCTTCGTCCGGTCGTTCGGGTTGCTGGCCGGCGATCGCACGCCGTGTGGCGCGCCGATCCCCCTCTCCGTCGCCTACGCGCTGGTCCAGCTCCTCGAGGCCACCCGTCGTGACCAGGTGGTCACCCAGCAGGACCTCGCCCGCGCGCTCCACATCGACAAGAGCAACGTCACGCGGCTCTGCGCTCGCCTCACCCGCGAGGGCTTCGTCGACCAGCGCCGCGCCGAGCACGACGGCAGGGCGCGCATGGTCTCGCTCACGCCCAAGGGGCGGACGCTGGCCGAGCGCGTCGAGCGCAGCAGCCTCGCCCGCTTCACGCAGCTGCTCGCGGCCATCCCCGCCGACGCCCACGACCTCGTCCTCTCTGCGCTCGAGACCCTCGCCACCGCCGCCACCCTTGCCCCCGAGTCCCCATGAAGCGCCTCGCTCCAGTCCTGCCCATGCTGCTCGCCGTCGCCTGTCGCAGCACGGACGCGCCCGTCCCCGCGCCCGCGACGACCGCCCCCCCGAGCGCCAGCGCGGTCGTTCCTCCTGGGGCGCAGGCGGCCCTCGATCGCCTCGATCCACGCGCCGACGTGCCGCTCCTGCCGATGATGGCCCACCACCAGAAGCAGAACATGCGAGACCACCTGCTCGCGGTCCAGGAGATCGTCGCGGCCACGGCCGCGTCCGATTTCGACGCGGTCGACAAGGCGGTCGGTCGCATCGGGTTCTCGGAGCAGATGGGGGCGATGTGCAACCACATGGGGGCTGGCGCGCCAGGTTTCAGCGCGCAGGCCGTGGCGTTCCACAAGACCGCCGACACCATCGGCGTGGCGGCGAAGAAGAAGGACCGCGACGGCGTGTTGCTCGCGCTCGGCGCGACGCTTTCGACCTGCACGGGCTGTCACGCCAAGTGGAAGCAGCGTGTGGTCGACGAGGCGACGTGGACCTCGGTCTCGTCGCAGCCGCCCCCACAGCACTCCGCCCACTGAGACCCTTCGCGTGCGGCTTCTTGAAAACCATTTTCAATATGGTAGGCTGACGGCCGATGCGCTCGATCTTCCTCGCCGTGGCCCTCGGCGCTGACGCGGGCGGCTGTGGCGAAGGGGCATCGCAACCGAGGCGGTCGACGCCGGCAGCGAGACTCCCATCGTCGGCGACCCGGTCGACGTCCCCATCGACGGCGTCACCAAGGAGCAGGTCGCCATCTTCCAGGCCGGCGACGCGCTGTTCGATCTGCCGCTGCGGGAGGCCGACGGACTCGGCCCGCTCTACACCCGCACGAGCTGCAGCGCGTGCCACGACGAGGGCACACGCGGACCGGGGCTCGTGCAGAAGATGTCCGTCGTCGAGGCCGACGGCAAGACCCCGGCGAAGGACCAGTCGAAGCTCGCGTTCGGCCACACGGTGCACCCGCTCGTGGCGGGCGGCGGCAAGACGCCGATCGCGGCGCCGACCGGCGATCCGAGCATCAAGCTCTCGATCCGCGTCGGTCCGCCCGTTCTCGGCCGCGGCTACATGGAGGCGGTCCTCGACAGCGAGATTCGCCGGCTCGTCGCGGAGCAGGCTGCGCGCACCGACGGCATCAAGGGCCGCATCAACCTCGTCGCGTACCAGTCGGAGCCCAACCCGACCGGCAAGGTGCACGCGACGAAGAAGGGCGACAAGGTCATCGGCCGCTTCGGCCTCAAGGCGCGCATCCCGTTCCTCGACGACTTCGTCGCCGACGCCGCGCAGGGCGACATGGGGATCACGAGCCCGCTGCGCCCGAAGGAGATCCCGAACCCCGACGGCCTCACCGACGATGCGAAGCCCGGCGTGGACCTCGGCCTCGAGAGCCTCAACCTGCGCGCCGACTACATCCGCCTCATCGCGATCCCGCGCCGGCCGGGCCTCACCACGCGGGGCGCCGAGCTCTTCGCGAGCACCAAGTGCGGCGTCTGCCACGCCTCGGGTCTCGCCACCCGCCCCGACTACCCCATCGCGCTGCTCGCGGGGATCAAGGCCGACGTCTACACCGACTTCCTGCTGCACGACATGGGCGACGAGCTCGCCGACGGACTGCCCGCGGGCGAGGACGGCGAGGCCACCTACCGCGACTGGCGCACGGCGCCGCTCATCGGGCTCCGGTTCATGAAGAACTACCTGCACGACTCGCGCGCGCACTCCGTGGAGGAGGCCATCGCGATGCACAAGGGCACGGGTTCGGAGGCCAGCGGCTCCGTCGACCTGTTCCAGGCTCTTTCCCCCACCGATAGCGCGACGCTCCTCGCGTTCGTCGAAGCTCTCTGAGAGGTCCCGTCCATGCGTTCGCTCGTCCTCCTCGGGTTCGTCACGATGTCGGCGTGCAGCGGCGCGAGCGACCCGCCCGCGACCAAGACCGACGCCGACTACAAGCAGGAGATCGTCGCCCAGATGCACGGGGCGCTCCTCACCGATCTCGACGGCCTCGTCACGTCCGCGACGCAGATGCAGGCGGCGGCGCCGCTCCCCAAGGGGCGCGGCTGGGACAAGACCGGGGACGCCGCGGCGCTCGTCGCGATGCAGACCGCGTGGCTCGCGGCGCGGGAGAGCTACGAGCACGTCGAGGGCGCGCTCGCCCCGATCTTCCCCGATCTCGACCGGGCGCTCGACGAGCGCTACGACGGCTTCCTCGTGAGCCTCGTCGGCAAGGGCGACGACTACCTGTTCGACGACAAGGGCGTGACCGGCATGCACGCGGCCGAGCGCATCCTGTTCCTCGAGACGACGCCGGCCAACGTCGTGGCGTTCGAGGCCTCGCTCCCCGGCTACAAGGCCGCCGCGTGGCCCGCCACCGAGAGCTCGCGAAGATCATCGTCGACGCAAAGGCGATCCGCGACAGCTGGCGGCCCGCCAAGATCGACATCGGCACCGCCTACCAGGGGCTCATCGGCCTGGTGAACGAGCAGAAGGAGAAGGTCAACAAGGCCTCCGAGGGGAGCGAGGAGTCGCGCTACGCGCAGCGCACGATGAAGGACCTCCGCGCGAACCTCGTGGGCACGAGGAAGATCTACGCGCTCTTCGGCCCGTGGCTGCGGAGCAAGCCGGGCGGGGTCGCGATCGACGACCAGATCCTCGCGGGCTTCGCCAAGCTGCAGGGCGTCTACGACGGCGTGACGACGGATGCGATCCCGGCGCCGCCCGCCACGTGGAGCGCCGAGGCGCCTTCGGCGGCCGACCTGGCCTCGCCGTTCGGCAAGCTCTGGAGCGGGGTGCACGAGGCGGTCGACCCCACCAAGAAGGAGTCCGTCGTCGGGCAGATGAACGCCGCCGCCGTCGTGTTCGGCTTCCCGACGTTCGTCGAAGGCAAGTAGGGACGAGGCCCCCGGGGGCGGGGGGGGGGCCGCGGGCCCCCGGGCGGCCGCGCGGGGGCCGGCCCCGGCTGCCGCCGCCCGGCGCGGCCCCGCCCCGGCCGGACAGGGGGGGCGCGCCCGCGCCGGCGCCCCCCCGCCCGCTCGGGCTCGCCGGCGGAGCTCGCGGCGTGACCGAGGGCGCGCGCCGCTTCGCCTTGCGCGCGGCCGCCAAGGTCGCGCTGATGCTGCCGGTGGGCTGCGAGGCGAACGAAGCGCCCGTGCCAGACGCCGCGCCGACGTGCGCGCTGCCTGCGGTCGCGGACGCCTCACGCGAGACCGGCGACGCGGGCGACGACGCGGCCTACGACGCCGACCCGGTCGCCGCGGTCGCGTTCGGCTGTTGCGTGGGGGTGCTCGAGGGCGCGCTGCCGGACGCCAGCTTCGCGACCTACTTCGAGAAGGCAGGGGAGCCGAGCGTCGTCGCGTGCTGTCGCTTCGCCATCGCCCACCTCGAGGCCGAGCACGAGGCAGACCCGACGCAGTACGCCGCCGACCGCGGCGCGCTCGACAAGCGAGGGGCGCACTTCGCGTGCTGCTCGAGCCTCGGGTTCCCCGAGGGCGCTGCCTGCTCGTCCTGGGGCCCACCGGCCCCGCCGCCTCTCGCCGGCGAGGCGCCGTCGTCGTGGCTTGCGGCGCTCGACCTGCGCCGCGAGAGCCTCTCGCTCGCGCTCGCCCTCGCTCCGCGCACGCCCTTCGCCGTGGCCGCGCGGGCGACGTGGGCCGCCCGCATGGCCGAGGAGCACGCGTCGGCGCGCGTGTTCGAGGCGCTCGCCGCGGGCTCCGTCGCGCCGGGTTCGCCGCGGAGGCGGACACGTGCCTCGGCTTCGCGGCCGAGGAGCGTCGGCACGGGGTCCTCTGCGGCGCGGTCGTGGAGGCGCTCGGCGGCGAGGCGAAGGCGGGCGCGCGCGCGGCCCGAGGTGCCGGCGCACGACGACGTGTGCGTCACGGAGTCGCTGCTGCGGAGCTTCACGAGCGTGGCGTGTCTCTCCGAGACGATCGCCGTGGCCTTGATCGGCGCCGAATGGACGGACATGCCCCCTGGGCCGCTCCGCGATCTGCTGACGGAGATCTTCGCGGACGAGGTCGGCCACGCGCGCTTCGGGTGGCGGCTCCTGGCCGAGCTCGTCCCGTCGCTCGACGGCGCCGCGCGGGCGCGGCTCGTGGAGTACGTCGGCGTCGCGGTGGCGCACGCCCGCGCGCACTTCGCGGCCCACATCCCCGAGGTGTCCTACCCGCGCGAGGCCCGGGCCCTCGGATTGTGCGACGGTCGAGCTGCGCGGCGTCTCGTCGAAGAGACGATCGACGAGGTGATCCTGCCCCGCCTCGCGGCCCTGGGACTCGCGGCGTGATCGGGTAAGCTGTCGCTCATGCGGTGGGCCCTTGCGCTGATCGTGGTCGCGGCCTGCGGCTCGGCCGAGGCGCCTCCTGCGCCCGCCACGGTGGGCCCGCGCGACCCGTTCATCGCGTTCGCGGCCGATTTCGAGGGCTACGACCGGTGGGGAGCGTGTTCATCCCCGGCGCGGAGCTCGACGATCCCATCCACGGCGGAGACCGCTCGATCTTCGTCAACAAGCGTCCGCCCAAGGGCACCCGCAAGTTCGCGGTCGGCACCATCATCGTCAAGCGCATGGAGAAGCCCGAGGGTCAGATCTTCGCGATGGTGAAGCGGGGAGGCGGGTTCAACCCGGATGGCGCCGTCGACTGGGAGTGGTTCCGCATCGTCGACGTGAACGGCGCCATCGGCATCGCGTGGCGGGGCATGGGTCCCCCCGACGGCGAGTCGTACGGCGGCGCGGCGGGCGGGGTGTGCAACGGGTGCCACTTCGCGGGCAAGGACGACGACTGGGTCCGGTATCCAGGGCTGGTGCCCTGACCTGGACGTTCTGATGGCTGGTGTGGGTCATTTTGCCTCCACGGGTTGATGTTCCACCGCTTGCGGTCCGTTCGAGGGGTGACGTCAACCCAGCGCAACGGAGAGCCATGACCACCAACGATCCTCCTCGTCGACGACTCGCGAACCGTTCGCATGATGGTGGGCCGGACCCTCAGCGCGGCCGGCCATGTGGTGGTGGAGGCCGCGGACGGTCTCCGAGGCCCTGCACCAGCTGCACGCGGGCTGCGACGCGCGCGTCGTGGTCTGCGACGTCAACATGCCGAACATGAGCGGCCTCGAGCTCCTCGAGACGGTGCGCGCCGAGGGCCGCCACGAGGCGTTCTTGATGCTCACGACCGAGGCGGACCCGGCGCTCGTCGACAAGGCGCGCGGGCTCGGCGCCGGTGGCTGGCTCGTGAAGCCGTTCAAGCCCGAGCAGCTCCTCCACGCGGTGGCGAATCTCCTGACCCGAGCGCGTCCGTCGCACCGTGAGGGTGCCTCGGCGACGACGTGACCTGGCGCACGGACCGACCGCGAGTAGACAGCCTGCAGCGATGACGTAGGCTCGATGTCCCATGTCCCGCCGCATCCTCGCGCTCGTCTGCGCGCTCTCGGGCGGGTGCAGCTTCGACCTCGACGCGTTCCGCGCCGACCCCGAAGCTCTGGACGCCGTCGGTGACACGACGACCGACGCGACCGTCGAGAGCGCCGTCGACAGCGCCGCCCCGTCGGACACCGTCGTGGACACGGCGCACAAGGACACCGCTGTGGCCACGGACACTGCACCTCCCGTGGACTCCGCGGTCGATGCGGAGACGACCCCCCGCTCGACCCCGCCGTGTGCAAGGCCGCGGGGACTCCGTTCGCGTGCTTCCAGTGCTGCACGACCAAGCTCCCCCTCGGCGCGAGCAACGCGTGGAAGGGCTCGTCGGGGTGCTTCTGCCACCCGAGTCACTGCAAGTTCCAGTGCAAGGACACCGCGTGCAGCAAGGGCATGGCCGACGCCGACCAGGCCTGCGCCGCTTGCTTGAACAGCAACCTCACCGCGTGCGGTCCCGAGATTCCCGCGTCGAGCAAGCGCTTCGTCGACTGCATCGGCGG
>JADJMO010000037.1 GCA_016709545.1 Myxococcales bacterium | reverse complement strand
CGCGCTCCCGCGCGCCGAGAAGCCGTACGGGGCCCCGAGCGCGAGGCACACGAGCAGCGCCTGGTGCTCGACGCGCGCGGCGTCGGCGCCCGGCCCCTGGAAGGCGAACGCCTCGTCCCAGATGGCGACGTGGCGCCCCGCCTCGCTCATGGCTTGCGGAGCAGCGTGGAGCTCGGCGCGGTCGACGCCGCGAGGTCGGCCAGCAGCCAGTACTTGGTCGGGGCCGTGCTGGGCGCCGCGTAGACGCCGTCGGTGAACGAGCCCGCGTAGAGCCCGGCGTAGGTCCACTGCCCGGCGCCGCCGACGCCCTCGTTGAGCATGAGCGTGACCACCCCGAGCTTGGCCGGCGTGCCGCCGAGCGCCGTGTACGGGATGCGCATCTCGACGAACGAGCCCGAGCGGGCGACGCTGACGCTGGTCGAGTCCGCCGTCGTCCAGGCCCCGGCCGCATACTTCTTCAGCTGCGAGAACGTGCCGTCGGTGCGCCACGCGAAGTAGGCCTCGGCGCCGAAGCCCGTGCCGAACGTGGCCGCCTGGTCCTTGTACTGCTCGGTCTTGCTCGCGCCCGTGGAGGCGCCGGGGTCGGTGTCGAGGTAGACGAACACCCACTTGGTGGCGCTCGCCCCCGCGCCGATGTCGGGGCCGGTGGTGCCGACGTAGAGCGCGCTCGCGTCCCACGTGAGGTGCGCGGAGTAGCCGGTCGAGGTCGTGGTGAACGTCTCGTCGGTGGCGGAGAAGTCGTTGGTGCCGTCGATGGTGATGGTCTTGCGCCACGGCGCGCCCGCGTCGGTGCCGGTGTCGGTGCTGGTATCTGCGCCCGTGTCGGTGCCCGTGTCGCTGGCCGCGCCCGAGTCGACGCCGGTGTCGACGGGCGCGTCGGGCAAACCGGTGTCGAGGCCGCCGTCGGCCGGCGCATCCGCGGGCGCGTCGGTCGCCGCCTCGGTGGAGACCTCGAGCAACACCGCGTCGGGCCCGATGTCGGGTCGCTTGCCGCTGGCGTCGTCGCCCTCTGCACAGCCGACGCACGCGAGAGCCAGGACCCACGAACACCGCACCGAGGTCATGCCTCAGGATATCATCGGCGCATGCACCTCCGGGGGATGGTCGTCGCCGCGGCGTTTGCGCTCCTCGGCTGCAAGTCCAGCGCGGACGAGGCCCCCGCGCCGAGCCCGTGTGGAAAGGAAGAGGTGGCCGATCCCGACGGGCACTGCCTCCCGACGGGCGTGCCCGAAGGGGGCTGCGCGCCAGGGTTCACGTGGGCCGAGCGCGCGTGCACCGCGAGCCTGCCCACCTGCGGGGTCGGGACCCTCGCCGTCCTCGGTGAGGCGGCCTGTCACCCCGTCGGCCCGGGCCCCTGCGCCAAGGGCTTCACCGCCGACGGCGAGGGCGGCTGCGCGGCGGTGCTCCCGAAGGACCCGTGCGGTCCGCTCGAGCTGGCGCTCCCGTCCGACACCGCGTGCGCGCCGCTCGACACCTGCGAGGCCCTGCCCGCGTCGGCCAAGGGGCTCGTGTTCGTCAACGCCGGCGCGGCCGCGGGTGGTGACGGCACGCGGGAGAAGCCGTTCTCGACCCTCGCCGCGGCCCTCGCCGCCGCGGTCGACGGCGACCGCGTCCTCCTCGTCGACGGCACCTATCCGGCCAACGTCGTGGTCGACAAGGCCGTCACGCTGAGTGGCCGCTGCGCCGCCAAGGTCGAGATCGTCGGCGTCGACCCGACCCGACCCGTCGTCACCCTCGAGGGCGGCGCCAAGCTCGCGCACCTCTCCGTCACCGGCAAGGGCGAGGTCGGCGTCGACGCGAAGGGCACCCCTTCCCTCGAGGCCGTCCGCATCCACGACGTCGAGGGCAGCGGGCTGCGCACGACGGGCGCGAGCACCGTCACGACCGCGACCAGGATCCTCGTCGACCACGCCACGCTGTTCGGCGTCGAGGTCGCCGGCGGGCGCCTGGAGCTCGCGAGCAGCGTCGTCCGCGACACCGCGCCGCGGGCCGACGGACAGCGCGGCATCGGCCTCTCGATCGAGCGACCGAGCTTCGGTGGGGCGACGACCGAGGTCCACGCGAAGGACGTCGTGCTCGAGCGCAACGCCGACGCCGGCATCCTCGCGCACGCCTGCAAGCTCGTGCTGGAGCGCGCGGTCGTCCGCGACACGAAGCCGCGCGCCGACGGCACGTTCGGGATCGGCCTCTATGCCCTCGCGTACTCCGACTCCAAGGCCCCCGCCGGCGACGTGCAGGTGAGCGACTCGCTGTTCTCCGGCAACACCTACGCCGGCGTCGACGCGGCGGGCGCGGTGGTCACCCTCGATCGCGTCACCGTCCGCGACACCAAGGCCCAGACCGACACGCGCAAGATCGGGGGCCGCGGCGTGATCGTCCAGGACCACCCCGTGGCGAAGCAGCCCGGCGTCGCCACCGTCCGCCGCTCGGCGATCCTCCACTCGCGCGAGGTGGGGGCGATCGCGGCCTCGAGCACCCTGCTCCTCGAGGACAGCCTGGTCTCGGACGTCGTCAAGGGCGGCGACGCGCTCCGGGCCGGCGTCGCGAGCGTGGCCTCGGTCACCCAGAAGACGCAAGGAACGGTCACCCTCCGTCGTTCCCTGGTCGAGTCCGCCGATCTCATCGGCGTCTATGCGTTCGGCGGCGTCCTGCGCGTCGAGGGCTCCACGGTGCGCAAGAGCCGCCCGATCGAGGCGAACTCGGGCTGGGGCATCCACGCCCTCCCCGACGACGTGAAGAAGGTGCCGAGCGAGCTCTCGGTCGAGGGGAGCGTGATCGAAGACAACACCCAGTACGGCGTCTTCGCGTTCGACGTCCCCACGACCATCGTCGGAACGCTGGTGCGCAGCCAGCGCCTCGGCGCGAGCGACACCAGCTCGGGTGCCGGGATCGTGGTCAAGGTCTCGGATCTCTCGCTCGGCAAGACGACCACCCTCGACCGCGTCGTGGTCGAGGACGTGCAGGAACTCGGCGTGTTCCTGTCCGGCGCGAACGGCACGGTCGACGGCGCCACGATCCGCAAGGTCACCCCCGGACCCAACAAGTACGCGGTCGGCCTGGTCGGATACGTGTTCACCCACGACGACGAGTCCACCACGGGCGGCGTGCTCGCCGTCCGGCACTCGACGCTCACCGATCTCGTCGGCTCGGCGCTGATGGTGGCGCACGTCGACCTCGACCTCGAAGACTCGCTGGTGCGCCGCGTGGTCGGGGTGCCCAGCTACGGCGACGCGCTGACGATCGAGCGGAAGTTCGGCCCTTCGGTCGTCCGCATGAAGCGAGTGGCGCTGACGGACGTCGCGCGCGCGGGCCTGCTCGTGATCGGCTCCCGGGTCTCGCTGTCGAGCTGCCGCATCTGCGCGCAGATCTCGATCGACGTCGAGAAGGACATCGACCCTTCGACCCTCGAAGATCAGGGCGGCAACGTCTGTGGGTGCGACACCGACGCTGTCTGCAGCGCCACCAGCATCCGCCTCGAGCCCATCGCCCTCCGTCCCTGAGGCTGGCGTGGTTGTTGAACGCGAAGTCGCCATGGTGGTGGAAGCTGCCGCGAGAGACGTGTTCGGGTGCAGACCTTGCCCGACCCGCGCGCGTTCTGCGCCAGAGGCCTCATGAGCGCACCCGAGGTGCTCGTCGCGCAGCGACGCCTCGCGGCCCTCGAGGCCGAGCGTGAGCGCCTCGAGACCGAGCTGCGTCGGAGCGAGGCGCGCTTCCGGGAGCTCTTCGACACGCTGTCGCGAGGCGTGGTCTACCTGGACGCGAGCGGCGCCGTCGAGGACGCGAACCCGGCCGCCGAGCGCATCCTCGGGTTCTCCCTGGACGAGCTGCGGTCGCGACATCCACTCGACCCACGCTGGGACGCGCTGCGTGAGGACGGGAGCCGTCGCCCCGACGCCGAACGCCCCTCGGTGATCGCGCGAACCAAGGGGCAGGTCGTCCGCAACGCTGTTGTTGGTCTCGAGCATCGCGACGGCCACCGCGTCTGGGTCCAGATCGACGTGGTGCCGCGGCGGGGCGAGGCCTTGCCCTGTGCGGTGTGCCTCACGCTCGAGGACGTGTCCGCGCAACAGGAGGCCGAGCACGTGCACCTCGAGCTGCAGCGGCGCGCCCAGCAGCTCGACCGGCTCGAGAGCCTGCGCGTCCTCACGGGCGGGGTGGCGCACGACTTCAACAACATCCTGACCACCGCGCTCGGCTACCTCGAGCTCGCCAACCAGGACCTGCCGACCGACTCGGTCGTCGACCAGGACCTCGGCAAGGCGCGCGAGTCCATCGCGCGTGCCACGCAGCTGAGCCGGCAGATGCTGGCAGCATCTGGCAGCAACATCCTCCGGGTGGCCCCGACCACCTGGCAGGACATCGTCGCCGGCCAGGAGGCCGCGCTGGCGCGCAGCGTGTCGCCGCACATCCAGCTCGAGATCGTGCACGGTGAGGCCACGCCCATCGCCGCCGACGCCGGGCAGCTGCAGCGGGTGGTGCAGCAGCTCGTGACCAACGCGGTCGAGGCCCTCGGTGAGCTCTCCGGCACGCTGCTGGTCGTGACGGGCGCCGCGCACCTCGAGGGGGCCGACGAGGAGCTCGCCTCGTCCAGCTTCGGAGAGCCCCTCGAGGCCGGGCGCTACGCCACGCTGTCGGTGACCGACACCGGCCACGGCATGAACGAGGCGGTGCTCTCGCGCGTGTTCGACCCGTTCTTCAGCACGCGCTTCACGGGCCGCGGGCTCGGTCTGCCCGAGGCGCTCGGGATCGTGCGTGCCCACAAGGGCACGATGACCATCGCGAGCGCGCCGGGTCGGGGCACCACGGTGCGGGTCCTCCTCCCGAGCACCGTGAAGAGCTCGCGCGTGCCCACGCCGCTCCCCGCCGCCGTCGAGGCCGAGCGCGTGCAGGTGCTGCTGGTGGACGACGAGCCGGGCATCGGCGCCGTCGCCAAGCGCGTGCTGGAGCGCGCCGGCTTCACCACCCTCGTCGCGAGGAGCGGCCCCGAGGCGATCGAGCTGTTCCGGCCTCGCGCCGGTCAGGTGGGCATGGTCGTCCTCGACATCTCGATGCCCGACATGTCCGGGGCCGAGGTGTTCGCCGCGCTGCGCGCGCTCGACCCGCGGGTGCCGATCGTGATGTCCAGCGGCTACTCCGAAGAGGCCCTCGCCCGCGACGTCGAGACCCTCCGCACGCAGGGCTTCCTCTCGAAGCCGTACACCGCGCAGCGCCTCCTCGAGGTCGTGAGGGGCGTGCTGGGCAAGGGCTAGCGCGCTCGGCGAAAGGTGAGGTTGATCCGGGCAGCTCCGACCAGAGCGTGCTGGCCGTCGGCGACGGCGAGCACGCCGTGGAAGCGCAGGCGCGCGGGGCCGCCCCACACCACCACGTCGCCGTGCTCCAGCGGCACCCGGGTCGGACGCTCGGCGCGCGTCTCACCCCCGAACAGGAACGTCGCCGGCAGGCCCAGCGAGACCGAGACGATCGGCGCCGAGAAATCCCGCTCGTTCTTGTCCTGGTGCAGGGTCATGCGCGCACCGACGGCATACTGGTTCACGAGGCAGGCATCCGGAGCGAAGCCGGAGAACCCCGCGCGCTCGGCCGCCCGGACGGCGAGGTCGTGCAGCGAGGCGGGCATCGCGGGCCAGGCCTGCTCGGTCGCGGGATCGACCTCGGTGTAGCGGTAGCCCTGGGCGTCGGTGACCCACCCGACGGCGCCGCAGTTGGTCATCGCCACCGACATGCGGAATCCGCCGGGGGTGTGCATGTGACGCCAAGGCGCCCGCGCAGCCACGGCGGCGACGTCCACGAGCAACTGCGACGCGGCATCGAGGGCGAGGCCCGGCAAGAGCCACGCCCCCTCGGCGAGCGCGCGGGGCACGCGTGGGTCGGCCAGCAACGGGAGCTGCATCAGCCTCGCTCTCGCTCGAGCAAGCGGCGCTTGCGTTCGACCCCCAGCGGTAGCCACTGAGATCGCCGTCGGTCCGCACGACGCGGTGGCACGGGATGGCCACCGCGAGCGCGTTGGCCGCGCACGCCTGCGCCACGGCCCGCGCCGATTTCGGGGCGCCGAGCGCGCGCGCGAGCGCCGAGTAGGTCGTGGTCTCGCCCGGCGGGACGGCGGTGAGGGCGCGCCACACGCGCTGCTGGAACGCGGTCCCGCGGATGTCGAGCGGCAGGTCGCTCTTGCCGGGACGCTCCACGAGGCCGACCACCTCGGCGACGAGCGCCTCGAACGCGGGGTCGGCCCCGAGGAGCTCTGCGCGCGGGAATCGACGCTCGAGGTCGTGGGCCAGCGCCTCGGGGTCGTCCCCGAGCAGGATCGCGCACACGCCACGCGCGGTCGCCGCGACGAGGATCGAGCCGAGCGAGCACTCGCCGATCGCGAAGCGGATCGGCTGCTCGGCCCCTCCCTCGCGGAACGCGGTGGGGGTCATGCCGAGGAGCGCCCGCGAACGCTCGTAGAAGCGGCTCGACGAGGAGTAGCCCGCGTCGACGATGGCCTCGGTGACGCTCGCCCGGGCGCGCAGCCCCTCCCGGACCCTGCCTTCGCGATGGGCCGCGGCGTACGCGCGGGGCGTCAGCCCGGTGACCGCCTTGAACGTGCGGTGGGTGTGGAACGGGCTCCACCCGACGTGGCGCGCGAGCGCATCGAGCGTCAACGGCTCGGGGCTCGCCTCGATGAGCCGGCAGAGCGCGGTCACCTCGCGCACCTTCGGGTCGACGCCCTCCTGGTCGGGCTTGCACCGCTTGCACGCGCGAAAGCCCGCGCGCTCGGCCTCGATCGCCGAGGCGTGGAAGGCGACGTTCTCGGGTCGCGCGAGCCGCGCGCCGCACGACGGCCGGCAGTACACGCCGGTCGTCGCGACCGAGTAGAAGAAGGCGGCCGCGCGATCGCGGGCGCGCACGGCGGCCCAGCGGGGATCGGTCTCGACGGCCATGGACATGTCGGTGCTAGCGGGGGTCATGGAGGGACGGTAGGTCCCCCACCCTGCCCGCACACTCCGCCGCTTGCTCGCGAATCCTAGAACGCGACGAACTCGTCCCAGCCGAAGCGCGCGGGGTACTCGCGCCACGGGCCCTCGCACGCCTCGCGCCGCGCGCAGCGCCCGCAGGGAGGGCCGTGCGCCTTGCCCTCGACCTCGCGCCAGCGCGAGTGATCGCCGACGCGACCGTCGAGGTCGACCACGGTGGTGAGCGGGATGTCGTCCTCGACCGCGAGCTCCTCCATGCCGCGCAGGAAGCAGTACGGGATGGCCTCGGTGACGAGCCGCATCGACGCCGCGCGCGCCACCGCGCGGGCCGCGCGCACGGGCTCGACGACGGTGGGCAGGCGCGGCACGACGGTGTCGAACTCCACCTCGGCGGTGCCGACCGGGTGCACGAAGGCGAGCTGCGCGTGCCGCACCCCGAGCGAGACCAGGAGCGCGACCAGCGCGGGGAGATCGTGCAGGTTCGCGCGGGTGATCACCGAGTTGGTGACCACCACCGCCCCCGCGGCGACCACGTTTCGGATGCCCTCGACGGTCTCCGCGAAGCTGCCCGGCGCGCGCGTGAGCTCCTCGTGCACGGGCGCGGTCGAGCCGTGCAGCGAGGGCGAGAACTCCCGCGCCCCCGCGGCGACGAGGAGCTCGACGACGCGCGGATAGCTGAGCATGCGACCGTTGGTCTGGATCTGGATTGGGTCGAAGCCCATCGCGCGCGCGGCCCGCACGAGCGCCACGAGCTGCTTGTGCGCGGTGGGCTCGCCGCCGGTGAGCACGAGCCCCTGGCTACGATCGCGCACGAGGCCGAGGCGGCGCACCAGCTCCTCGAGGGGGAGCGTGGGACAGTCGGAGCGCTTGTCGCCCCTGCGCGCAGAACACGCAGCGGTTGTTGCACGCGAAGCCGACCTTGAGATCGGCGCGAGGCAGCGGCCGCATGGTGGGGATCTAGCGCGGCCCCCCGGGCGCAGCTCCGCACGGACGATTGGTCGTGTCGGCGGGTGGGGAAATTGACGCTGTTCGGCCATCCGGAGCTCGGCGCATGGGCCGTTCCGTGTTCCGATGCCCCCACCCTCCGCTCTGCAGGAATCCGTGGCGCTCGAACAACGGCTCGTCGATCTGTTCGAGTCACCGACCTACCGGCCTCCGCTCCTGCCCGACGTGGCCCTGGAGCTGATGAGCCTCTCGCGCCGCGCCGGCTTCACCGTGCGGCCGTTCCTCCGCACGCTCGAGAAGGACCCGATCCTCACGGCCACCACGATGCGCATCGCCGGATCGGCCGCGTACAGCCGCGGACAGCCCCCCAAGAACCTCCGCGAGGCGCTGGTCCGCCTCGGCGAGAAGACCCTGGGTCAGATCGTCCTCGTCGCCGCGATGTCCCAGCGCGTGTTCCGCGCGCCCGGGTACGAGGCGCCGATGACGCTCCTCCGTCAGCACAGCGTGGCGACCGCGCAGGCCGCGCGGGTGTTCGCGGACGCGGCGAAGAAGGACGGCGACACGGCCTTCCTCGCCGGCCTGCTGCACGACGCGGGCATCGCGGCCGCGCTGATCGCGCTCACGGATCGCGTCCGCCACCCTCCCGCGTTCGAGCTCGTGTGGCCGGTCGTGGACGGCATGCACGCTCGGCTCACCGCGCGCGTCGCGACGCTCTGGAACCTGCCCGGAGACGTACGCGCCTCGGTGGCCCGGCCCGATCAGCCGCCCGCCGGCCTCGAGTGGCTCGTGGCCTCGATCGCGATGGGGGAGCACCTGGCCCAGGAGGTCTCGGCGCCAGGGATTCCCTCCACCGAGCTCATCCCGTCCCGCGACGTGCTCGCGGCGCGCCTCGGCCTGGACGAGGGCGCGCTCACGCTGGCGTGGGACAGGGCGCGCGTCGCCGCGGTCGACGCGCTCGTGAACTGAGCGCCTCACGCGTCGCGGCGGGGCTTCGGCGTGTCCACGCGCGGTGACAGCAGGTTGTGGACGGCGCGCCGCAGCGTGTCCGGCTCGAACGGCTTCGGGAGGAACGCCGCGCCCGTCGGCAGCTCGTGCCCGGACACCGCCGCGTCGACGTGTCCGGACATGAACAGCACGGGCAGCGAAGGCCGCTCCGCGCAGACCCGCGCGACCAGTTCCGGCCCGCTCATGCGCGGCATGACGACGTCGGTGATGAGGGCGTCCAGCGTCGAGAGGTGCTGGCTGACGATCGAGAGGGCCTCGAACCCGTCGCTGGCCTCGAGCACGAGGTAGCCCGAGGCCCGGAGCACCTTGGACACCACGGCACGCACGCTCTTCTCGTCCTCGACCAGGAGCAGGGTGCGGGCGGGTTGCGAGATCGGCACCGGCGACGGCCTCGCGCCGACGCCCTCGGTGACCGGCGCGCAGGTCGGGAACAGCATCTCGACCGTGGTCCCCTGCCCGACCGTGCTCCGCACCTGGATGGCGCCGCCGCTCTGGCGCACGATGCCGTAGACGGTGGCGAGGCCGAGGCCCGTGCCCTTGCCGACGCCCTTGGTCGTGAAGAACGGCTCGAAGACGTGCGCGAGCGTGGCCGCGTCCATGCCGTGGCCGGTGTCGCGCACCGACAGACGCACGTATTCGCCCGGGGGCACGCCATCGTGCCCGACGAGCGTGGTCCGCTGGAGGGTCACGCACTCGGTCGCGAGGGTGAGCTGTCCGGTGCCCGGCATCGCGTCGCGCGCGTTGATGGCCAGGTTGAGCATCACCTGCTCCATCTGCCCCGGGTCGGCCTTGATCGGCTGGATCCTCGGGTCGAGCGCGGAGTGGATGGTGACGTTCTCGGGGATGAGGCGGCGGAGCATGCGCGCGAGCCCGGTGACCACCTCGTTGAGATCGAGCACGCGCGGCTTGAGCACCTGCCTCCGGCTGAACGCGAGGAGCTGCTGGGTCAGGCTGGCGGCGCGCTTGGCGGCGCGCAGGATCTCGTCGATCTCCTCGTTCACGCGCTCGCCCCTGAGCAGCGCGCTCGCGATCAGCTCCGCGTAGCCGATCACCGCCGTCAGGAGGTTGTTGAAGTCGTGGGCGATGCCGCCGGCGAGGCGACCCACCGCCTCCATCTTCTGCGCCTGACGCACCTCCTCCTCGAGCTGGTGCTCGCGGGTGACGTCGTGCAGCAGGGCGACGAAGTTGGTGATGGACCCGTCGGCCGCGCGTACCGGGGCGATCACCTCGTCGACCTCGAACGAGGTGCCGTCCGCGCGACGGTTCACGAGGCGGCCCGACCACACGTCTCCCCCGAGGATCGTCCGCCACATCTCGGCGTACGTGTCCGGCTCGTGGCGATCGCTCTTGAGGATCCGGGGGCTCTTGCCCCGCACGTCCTCCGCCTTGTGCAGCGACATGCGCTCGAAGGCGGGGTTCACGTACTCGATCGTCCCGTCGCGCGCCGTGACGACCACGGCCTCGCCCGCCTGATCGACGGCGGTGGCCAGCAGGGAACGGTTGAACTCGGCCCGCACCCGCTCGGTGATCTCGCGGTAGGTGAACACACGCCCCGCGTGCCGACCGCCGACCCACAGCGGCACCGAGTGTCGCTCGAGGACGCCGCCGTCGGCCATGTACACGTTCGAGGACTCGCGGGTCTCGGGGTCGGCGCAGAGCCGCTCCCAGTCGGCCACGACCGGAGCGGGATCGGTGAGCACGGTGCGCGGCGAGGCCGCCCGGAGCGCGTGGATGTCGGTCGTGTCCACGCTGCCGGGAATCTGGAACAGCTCGAGGAGGTGACGGTTGAACCGCAAGGGCCGGCCCTCGAGATCGACCGCCAGCACGCCGTCGGCGGTGGCCTCGAAGGTGGCCTCGAGGAGCGCCATCGTCTGGCCGAGCGCCTCGTCACGACGCGTACGCTCGGTCACTTCGCGATAGCTCATCACCCGACCGACGGCCTGACCCTCGACCCGCAGAGGGAGCGAGTAGCGCTCGAACACCCGCCCGTCGCGGAACCGGACGGTGGCGAGGAGCTCGCTGGACTCGTCGCCGTAGAGCTCGACCAGTCCTTGCATGAACTCGAACGGATCCTCGATCAGTGACAAGCGCAGGCGCGCGAGTTCCTCTCGGTCGTCGAGGGGCGCTGGGTCCGTGTGCCACATCTGCCGAAAGCGGCGGTTCTCCCGCAGTGCGCCCCCGCGACGGTCGGCGACGAGCAGACCGTCGGCGGTGGACTCGAGGACGGCCTCGAGCTCGGCCAGGGCGTGCTGCAGGGCGCGCTGCGCGGCCGCGCGCACCTCCTCGACGGCGAGGGCGTCGGCGACCGCCTCCAGCAGCCGCACCTGCTCGCTGGTCGGGGTGAACGCGCGCGTGAAGCCGAGGCAGAGCGCGCCGACGCGGGCCCCCTCGACGACGATCACGCGACCGACGAAGGAGCCGAGCCGATGCGCGAGGACCTCGGGGTCGGCGGCGAAGGCCGAGAGATCGTGCTGGGTGACGAGGCGATCGGTCGGACCGCGGAGGATCTCGTCGCAGAGGGCGCTCTTCGCGTCGTCGCGCTCTTCGCTGCGGCGCACGTAGCGCGCGAAGGTGGCGCCGACGACGTCCCTCGCGAAGCCGGTGAGCCGCGCGAGGTTCTCGCTGGTGTCGGCCCCGATGCCGCGAAAGCAGTCGAAGAGGCGGGTCCAGTCGCGCTCGGTGCGCGCGCGGACGAGCGCGCCGGCGAGGAGGTCGGCGACGGACCGCGCGATGGCGATCTCGTCGTCTCCGAACGCGCGCTCGGCGTGGAGCGTGCCGCACGAGAGGTAGCCGATGGCCTCGCCGCGTTGCACGAGGGGGACCATGAGCATCGAGCGCACGCCGATGGCGGCGCTGGCCGCGCGCTCGCCCACGGCCTCGGCGGGGAGGTCGGCGGTGCGCGGGACGTGCACGGGCTGGAGAGCGCGGATCTGGCGGTCGGTCCACGCGAACTCGGCGACCGGCATGGCGGGCGGCGGCACGTTCTCGAGCAGCGGCCACGTGTGCTGGGTCTCGAGGTGGGCGCCATCGCGCGAGAAGAGGCCCACGGAGCAGAGGTCGACCCGCGCGAGACGAGCGAAGGTCTCGAGCCCGCGCGCGATGCCGGCTTCGCCTCCCGCGTCCACCTCGGCGAAGGCGGCCACGACGGTGGTGCCGAGCCGCAGGAGTCCGCGCGCTCGCGCGAGTTCTGCCTCGAGTGCCTCGAACCGTTCGGACTCTGTGGGCTGGGGCGCGTTCACGACGGCCTCCGTAGCGATCACCTCGCTCGTCGCATGAGGCCCGAGACTAGCAGTGCAGGCGGCGGCGAGCTGCGCTGGCGCACGAGGATGTCGGTCGACAAATGAAATGGCTGGAGTGGTCATCCACGGAGCGACGGAGGGGCACGAATGCTCGACCCTGGGGCACGATGGCCCGAAAAGCCGTGCTCGGTGACGCAGGCCGTCGGTCTCGACGACGAGGGCGCGCTTCTTGCGAACGGGGCGGTCCATGAAGAACGACATGGCCACGGAGTCCGTCTGGTCGAGGGCTGCCACCCCCCCCACCGGTGCGCTCCAGGATGGGGAGCGCGTCGAGGTGCTCGTCATCGGCGCGGGCATCGCCGGCCTCTCGGTCGCGTACGAGCTGACCCGTCGCGGCATCCCCGCGCTGGTGGTGGACGACGGCCCGGTCGGCGGCGGACAGACGGGCCGGACGAGCGCACACCTCGCGTCCGCGCTCGACGATCGATACTACGAGCTGGCCTCGATCCGCGGGGAGGACGCCGCCCGCCTCGCCGCCGAGAGCCACGCGGCCGCGATCGACGAGATCGAGCGCATCGTGGCGGCGGAGGCGATCGACTGCGGCTTCGCGCGCGTGAGCGGCTACCTCGTACTCGCCGAGGGTGACGACCCGGAAGTGCTCGACCGCGAGCTCGGGGCCGGCACGCGCGCAGGGATCGCCCTCGCTCGCCTCCCCGACGCGCCCATCGCGTCGTTCCGCAGCGGTCCCTGCCTCGAGTTCCGCGACCAGGCGGAGATGAACCCGATGCAGTACCTCGACGGCCTGGTCCGGGCCGTGGAGAAGGCGGGCGGCCGCCTCCTGACGGGCGTGCACGTGCGCGGGGTCGCGACCTCCGCGTCGGACCGCAAGGTCACCCTCGAGGACGGGCGAACGATCCTCGCCGGCTCGGTGGTGGTGGCCACGGGCTCACCGATCAACGACCTCTTCGCCGTGCACACGAAGCAGGCGGCCTACCTCACCTACGTGGTCGCGCTGCGCATCCCGAACGGCGCGATGCCGCACCTCCTCCTCTGGGACACGGGCGATCCCTACCACTACGTGCGCTGCGTCGCGGACCCGGCGCAGCCCGGGCAGGAGCTCCTGCTGGTGGGCGGCGAGGATCACAAGACGGGTCAGGACGACGGACACGTTCCGCGCGCTCAGCGCCTCGAGGCGTGGGCGCGTCAGCGCTTCCCGTTCGCGAAGGAGCGCGCCTACGCGTGGTCGGGCCAGGTGTACGAGACGCTCGATGGTCTCGGCTACATCGGCGCGGACCCGGGCTCGCAGGAGGGCGTCTTCGTGGTGACGGGCGACTCGGGGATGGGGCTCACCCACGGCGTGATCGCCGGTCGCCTGCTCGCGGACCTGATCACTGGCGTCGAGAACCCCTGGACGGCGCTCTACGATCCCTCGCGCAAGGTGCCGCTGGCGATCGGCGACTACGTGCGCGAGAACGCGAACGCGGCGGCGCAGTACGCCTCCTGGCTGACGCGCGGCGACTACGAAGCGCTCGACCAGATCCCCCACGGCAGCGGCGCGATCCTGCGGGACGGTGCGCACAAGCTCGCCGTCTACAAGGACGCCGCGGGCCAGGTCACCACGCGCTCGGCCACCTGCCCTCACCTCGCCGCGGTGGTCGTGTGGAACGACGGCGAGAAGACCTGGGACTGCCCCGCCCACGGCTCGCGCTTCGACTGCAAGGGCAAGGTGATCCAGGGGCCCGCCAACACGGATCTGGTCGAGGTGGTGGACGAGCAGCCGGAGGCCATGCTGCCCGCGCCGGCGGACTGACCTTCACCGCTTCCCGAACACGGCCTCGAAGGCGGCCAGCGAGGCCGAGAGCTTCAGGGTCGGCGTGGGCGTGCCTCCCTTGGGGCGCGTCGTGACCAGCGTGACGGACGCATGCGGGTCCTTCTTCACGAGGAGCGCCTGCAGCTCGGCCACGCGCGCCGCGACCTCTACGTCCTTCTTCTTGTGCGAACGGCGCTCGACCTGCGCCGCCTGCCGGATCTGTCGAGCGCTCATCTGCTCGGGTCGCAGCGGCGCGTGGTGGCCGCGCACGACGACCTTCCCCTTGGCCAGCTGCTCGGGGGTGTCGTGCTCCGGCGTCGCCGCCGCCAGCTCGACGACCGCGGCGGCGCGCGTGAGCCCCAGCGACAGCGCGGTCGAGCGCTTCATGCCCCGCGCCACGGCCATCATCTCGCTGGCCCAGTCGCGTGAGATGCCCAGCTCGGTCTTCACGAGCGCGCCGAACGTGCGATACCCCAGCGCCGCCACGAGCGAGGGCTCGGAGAGCTCCACGAGCGCCACGCCGATGTCGTAGAACGCGGACGCAGCGACGCCGAGCTTGTCGCGGACCTCGGCCACGAGCTCGCGCGCGCGGACCTCGTGGGTCTTGCGCGCGGCGGTCGCGACCTTGGTGGCGTTCTTCACGAGCGCGATCGGCGCGGGCTTCTTCTTCTGGGTGCGCGGCTTCGCCATCGCCGGGGAGGATACGCGGGGGGCGGGCGACTGTGGAGTGGACTCCGCTTGGCTGTGGAGTCGACTCCGCCTGACTGTGGAGTCGACTCCGCTTGGCTGTGGAGTCGACTCCGCCTGACTGTGGAGTCGACTCCGGATCGAGCGCCGACAATGGTCGGGGCGCGTGAGTCGCCGAATCAGCGCGGCTCACGACCTCGCCGCCGACGCGTGAGCACGACCGCCGCGAGGGCGAGCCCAACACCGAGGGCGTTTCCGCTCGCCGAACCATCGGCTGTGAGCGCGCACCCTCCCGAGTCGCTCGGCACGGTTGCGCCTGGGACGCACAGCTTCGCCTCGGTGTCGCACACGCTGCCGGGCGCGCAGTCGTCGGTGATCGTGCACTGCTTCTTGCAGGCGCCGGTCGTGTCGCACCGATAGGGCGCGCAGGGTGCAGCGGTTCCGCCGTAGGGGGTCGACGAGAGGCCGTCTGCCGAGCACTTCGGCGGCGGCGTCGTCGCGCACTTTCCCGCCTCGCACACGAAGCCCTTCACGCAGTCGCTGTCGACCGCGCAGGAGCCCTTGCACTTCGTCGGGCTCTCGCACGTGAGGTTGCCGGCGCACGCTGAGGCGGTGAGGCAGCTGCCCGCGCCGTCGCACACCGAGAGCTTGGCGTCGGAGCACCCCGCGCCGCAGGAGGTCCCGGCGGTCGGGTACGCACAGGCGGCGAGGTTGGTGCCGTCGCAGCTGCCGAAGCACGCGCTGCCGCCGCCCGTGCAGGCGCCGCGGGTGCCCCGAGGGCTCCCGATCACGGCGACGCACGTGCCGAACCGCCCGGGCTCCGCGCAGCCTTGGCACTGGCCGTCGCACTTGGTCTCGCAGCAGACGCCGTCCACGCAGGTGCCGCCGACGGGGGCACTGGTTGCTGGTGGTGCAGGCCTCGCCCTGCTTGACGCGGGGCGCGCAGGTTCCGGAGGCGCAGAACCCAGTCGCGCCGCAGTCGGTGTCGAGCGTGCAACTGGTGGCGCACACCTTTCCGCTCGCGTCGCACGCGAAGGGCGCGCACGGCGTCGAGACGGCGCGGCAGCCCCCCGCGCCGTTGCACACGTTGCTGGTCTGCAGCGCGCCGCTGCAGGTCGAAGCGCCGCACTCGCCGCGCCCCGTGAGCCCGTTGGTCACCGCCGTGCACGTGCCGTCGGAGCCCGCCACGCCCGACTTCGCGGCGGTGCACGCGAAGCAGTTGCCGCTGCACGTCTCGGTGCAGCACACGCCATCGGCGCAGTGGCCCGAGAGGCACTGATTGTCCGCCGTGCACGCCGTGGCCAAGGCCGTGCGCGGCACGCAGGCGCTCGCATTGCAGTAGGCCGTCGCCGCGCAGTCGGTGTCGGCTGCGCAGGTCGTCTTGCAGGTCGTGGTGCCGGCCTGACAAAGGTAGGTGCCGCAGTTGAGCGGACCGACGACGCCGTCGACGCCGGAGCCCTTTCGCGCGGCAGTGCACGCCTGGCACGCACTGCAGGCCGAGTTGCAGCAGACGCCGTCGCACGTGAAGCCACTCACGCACGTCGACCCCACGGTCGCCGGTTGACCGTTCTTGAGGCGGCAAACACCGGCCGCGTCGCAGCTCTTGGTGCCGGAGCACAGACCGGGATCATCCTTGTTGGTCACGGGCACGCACGTTCCGGCGCCCGCGCCGCTCCTCACCGTGCAGGCCGCGGTGCACTTCGCATCGCAGACCCCGAGCGCGTTGCAGCGGCCGTAGGCGCAGTCGCTCGGAGCGGTGCAGGGCTGGCCTTCGCGGAGCTTGCACGCGCCCGCGCCGTCGCAGGTACGGGTGGCGTCGGTGCAGCTGGTGCCCAGCTTTCCGAGCCCCGTCAGCGCGCAGGCTCCCGTGCCGTCGCAGCTCGTGCACGTCGCCGTGCAGGCCTTCGTGCAACAGGTGCCATCGCACACGCCGCTCGCGCAGCTCGCGGCGTCCGGACAGAGCTGCCCCGCCTTGAGACGGCAGACGCCGGTCGCGTCGCAGGTGTTGGCGCCGGTGCAGGTGTCGGGATCGTCGGCGTTGGTGACGGTGAGGCACGCCCCAGCGCCGTTGCAGGTCTTGCACGGGCCGGTGCACGCGGCCGTGCAGCACTTTCGTTGCAGTTGCCCGAGGTGCAATCTGCCGGTCCGGCGCAGGCCGCGCCGATCGCGAGGGGCTCGTAGAGCTCCGCGAGTGACAGTTTCCGCCCCCGCCACGAGCACCTTCCCCGACGCGAGCACGCTGGCAGTGTGGTCGCTCCGCTCCGCCGTCGTCATCGGGCCTGTGGGTGAGAAGGTGCCCGTCGAGGGGTCGTAGACGTCCGGGGGCGCAACCGCGCCGCCGGCTTTCCAGCCACCGGCGACGAGCACCAAGCCACTCGAGAGGAGGCTCGCCGTGTGGCCGTAGCGCTTCGTGGCCATCGCGCCGGTCATTGTGAACGTGTTGGTGGCAGGATCGTAGAGCTCGGCGAAGGCGTACGCCGATCCGCCTGCGATCAGCACTTTCCCCGAGGCGAGCCGGGTCGCCGTGTGGCTGTAGCGCGCCACCAACATCGGTGCCGCAGCCGCGAACGTTCCCGCCAGAGGATCGTACAGCTCGGCCGTCGAACCCAAGCTCCCCGGCCTACCCGCGACCAACACCTTGCCCGAGGTCAGCAGCGTGCCCGTGGCCAAGCCGCGTGCGGTCCCCATCGAGCCGGTGGCAGTGAAGAATCCCGTCGCTGGATTGTAGAGTTCTGCAAGCACACTGGTGAGGCCGCCCGCGTCTGAACCGCCCGCGACGAGCACCTTTCCGGTCGAAAGCACCATCGCGACGAACGCAGAGCGCCCTGTGAGCATGGGGCCGGTCATCGCGGGGAAGATGCCGGTGGTCGGATCGTAGAGCTCCGCGAGCGACAGGTAGTTGTTAACACTGGCGATATAGTTGTAGCCGCCCGCAACGAGCACCTTGCCGGTACCCAGAACGCTCACCGAATAACCCGATCGCGAACTCGCCATCGTGCCGGTCGCAGCGAACGTCGCCGTCGTGGGGTCGTAGAGCTCCGCCAGCGAGAGCCAGGTACCATTGGCGCCGCCCGCCACCAGCACCCTGCCCGACGTCGCCAGCACGCTCGCCGAGTGACTCGACCGCCCGCTCGCCATCGACCCCGTCGCGACCCAGCTCGGATCGACGATCGCCGGGTACTCGACGCCGCTCCACGCGACGCGCACGACGCAGCTCTCCGACCCAGCGGGCGTGACCGCGCGCCCCCACGGCGGTGCGGGGTTCGCGTCGTACGCGCATCCCTCGATCGTGAGCGAGGCCTCGCGCCGCGCCCCGTTCGCATCGACCACGTACGGCGGCGCCACGCGCAGCCGCGGGGTCCCGCCCGAGTCGAGCAGCTCGAGGACGCTGCCCACGAGCCGCACGCCCGCGACCCGCGAGACGTCGACACGATAGGCGAGCGACTCTCGCGCCGGCTTCGCCTCGAAGACCACGAAGTCCTCGGTGCCCTCGGCGTGTACGCGGTGCACGACGTCGGCACCGTCGAGCGCGCCGCGGTACACGGCGATGCCGTCCGCGAGCTCCAGGCGTGCGTCGGTCGCGCGCTCGAGGGCGAACCGGACAGCGACGTGGCTCGCGTCGTCCTCGAGCTCGACCGCGTGCGAGGCAATCGTGGGGAGCACGACGCTCGCGCGCTTCGTCACGCCCTTCTTCGCGAGTTCGGAGACAATCGGCTGCACGCGATTGGCGTCGAGCCGCTCGAAGCGATCGACGACCCCCTCGGCGATGACCGGGTGCGCGGTCGGAGCGGCCTCGTCAACCGTCGGTCGAGCAGGCAGCGCGGTCGGCTTCACGACGAAGCGCGTGCGGAACAGCGCGACGCGAGACCTCGCCTCGTCCGACGTGGCGGGCGCCGTGCTCGGCTCGACGCTCGCGTCCGGAGACGAGAGTCCACTCGATCCGCCCGAGCAGCTGGCGCTCGCGAGGGCCAACCAAGCAGACCACGACACGTAGACATACTTCCGCTCCCCCATCAGGCACCTCCTGGGACTTCTTCCCCTCGACGACGACGACTTCGACGGTCTTCGAGCGACCATCTGCGGTCACGAACTTGAACGTGTGCGGCCCTGGATTCACGGACACGGCCTTGCCGTCGGCCGCGATGGGAGCGCCGTCCATCGACACCGTGGCGCGATCGCAAGGCTCTGACGACGGTGCGCGCGGTGTAGTGCGGGCTGGCCCTCGACTGCACTTCGCGAGCGTCCGTGGCGGCGTCCATCTCCCACAGTTGCATTGGGCCATTGGCTCGTGGCCGCAGCCATAGTCATTTCTCCAGGCACACTTCCCAGAAGCGCGCGCCCGAGAGCACGGCGTTCGGCATCACAGCGAACGAGACTGTCGAGCGATCGACACTCTGCACGGACGGAGGACGAGAGCGTGGCTCTGCAACGAGTCGAACGCGAGCGTGCGCGACAACGGGCGTAGTCGATGGCGACATGGGTGGACTCGTGGTTCGCGGCAGCACCCCTCGTGCCATTGCTGTAGGAGCCTCGATCCGCGCCATCGCCCCCCTGACTGTGCACCTCGCTGCACGACTGTGCATCGTCGTGCCTTGGGTCGGATCGCCAGTGACTTCTCTGTGCAGCTGCCCATGTGCCGATCGAGGTTTGCTAGCCTTGCCGGCATGACACCAAGGGGGATTTTCAGACATCGCCCCGACTGGATGGCGCTCATCGAGACCGCCTATGCGGCTGCCCCCGACGAGCGGACGTGGGCCAGCGGCGTGGTGGAGGCCACCCGCAAGCTGTTCTCGACCCCCGCGCCCTGCGGCTTCACATCGGTTCGGCACTCACCAGACCTCCGAACGCTCGAGCCCCTCGTGTCGGTCGGCGCCTTCGACATGCCAGCCGCCAGAGACCAAGCAGACGCGTTCGCCAAGGCGGGCCCGGCGGCCTTCCGCTCGCTCTATTTCCCGCCCGAGGACGTCGTGACCCACACGCGGCTCATGGCGCGACTCTCACCCGCGGTAGGGGCCGAGCTGCGGTCCCTTCATCGTCACTACGGGGTGGAGGACGTGCTCGGCGTGCTGGCCCACCCGGAGCCTGGGGTCGTCGCCGTGTTGTTCGCGGGCGCCACGAGCACGTTCGAACTCTCACGACACGAGCTGCGCACGCTGCGGCAGCTCGCGGTCCACCTGGAAGCCGGGCTGCGCCTGCGTCTCCGTCCCGAGGCCGTCCGGGCAGCGCTGCACCCGGATGGGCGTGTGGTCCATCTCGCTCACGGGAGCCCCTCCCCCGAGCTCCTCTCGAACCAGGTGCGCAAGATCGAGAAGACCCGTACCCGAAAGGCCCGCCACGAGCTCGGGGCGCTCGACCCCTGGACGGCTCTGGTGGAGGGCTCCGTCAGCCTGGTGGAACGTGCGGAGGGGTCCCGGCGCATCTACCTCGTCGTCGAGAACGGACTCCGCGAGCGGCCCATGCGGGCACTCACGCCCAGCGAGATCGACGTGCTGAAGCTGTCGGCGCGCGGCTTGTCCACCAAGCTCGTCGCCTACGCGCTCGGCATCGCGCCCCCCACGGTGTCTCTCCGGCTGGGAAGCGCTGCCTCGAAGCTCGGGCTCACGAGTCGTACGGAGCTCGTCCGCGTCGCCGCCCTGTTCAGCCGAGACCCAGTGCTGCGGGAGGCCAAGCTCTCCCGGACCGAGGAGGAAATCCTGGAGCTGGTCTCGCAGGGCTACTCGAACAACGAGATCGCCGGACTGCGCAACCGATCCCCTCGCACCATCGCCAATCAAGTGGCGCGACTGCTGCAAAAGACCTCGAGCAGCAGCCGGCGCTCGCTGGCAGTCTTGCCGCCTCGACGGCAGAATGCGTCGTGAGTCTGCCGCACTCCCGCGAGAAGCGAAGGAGACCATTCCTTCGCAACGATCCTCGACGTCGCTCGTGTACACGATGCCGCCGGGGCTCGGAGCGAACGCGACCACGATCAGCGACGCTTGCTCTTTCCATCGACCTCGTCGAGAAACGCTGCCCGTTCGGCGTCCGTCACGCTGGTGCCTTGCAGCAGCCCATCGAGCGCGGCCTGCAGCTTGGCCTCCTTGGCGAATGCCGCCACGAGAGCGCTGACGTTCCCGCCGTAAGAACGCGCGGCCTCCTCCTCGGGAATGCGCTGCGTCTCGCGATCGACGGAGGTCGAGAACGTCGCCGTGCTGCCAGAGCGCTGCTTCTTCATGGTCTTGTCGATGATGACACACGCGCCACGCCCAGCCACGGTACCCCCTACGCTCGTCGGCTCGCGATCATGGAGTCGACTCCGCCCGACCGTGGAGTCGACTCCGCCCGACTGTGGAGTCGACTCCGCCCAACTGTGCCTGAAGGCTTCGGCGGACGTCTGTGACGAAGGCTCGGGCTTGGGGGCACGACGCTTGCGAATGGCTGTCGGTTCTCTATCCTTCGACCGATGGCAACGCGACCGGCCCGGTCAAGACAAGCGCGGCTGTCCGGCCGATGACGGCCGCAGCTTCGAGCTCGATTCCGACGCGGCAAACCGCGTTCGACTACGACCGGACGGTCGTAGCGTTCCACGGCACGCGAAGGAGCACGGCCTCGAAGCTGGTGGCTGGGGAACCGTTCGGCAAGAGCGAGAACGATGACGACTGGCTCGGCCACGGCATCTACTTCTGGGAGTTCGCGCCCCAGCAGGCGTGGTGGTGGGCCGAACGCAGGTACGGGGGCGATGCGGCCGTCGTTGGATCCCTCGTCCGCCTGGGCCGCTGCATCGACCTACTCGACCCGTCGAACGCCGACCTGCTGGCCACCGCCCACGAGGAGCTGGATGGGGCCCTCACTGCGGCCGGCCACTCTCTCAAGAACAACGCGCACACACACAAGTACCGCGATTGCGCCGTGTTCAACTACCTGTTCGCCAAGCTCCAATCCGAGCAGTTCGCCGTCGAGCGCCCGCGCCGTGTTCGTCCCTCGTCGGCGGCAGGGCTACCGCGCCTCTGGCAGCGCAGCGGCATCTTCCGGGGCGCTCACATTCAACTATCCGTGCGGGAGCCGAACAACATCCTGGCCGTGTGGCCGGTGAGAAGGGACGGTCGATATGGCAAAGACGACTAAGAAGAAGGCCACCGAGGCGAGGGCGAAGGCTGCCCGGCCCGGCAAGAAGGGCGTTCTGGTCGCAGGGCGTCAGGCCCCGACAGGGGCTTGGTCTCCTGACGTGCTCCTCGACGCCCTTCGGCGTGGGACCGACGACGAGAAGGTCGCCATCCTGAAGAAGGCGGGCATCCTCGATGCCGATGGGAAGCTCACCAAGACCTACGAGAACTGGGGCTCGAAGGTCACTCGAACCCCCTACGCCGACCGAGAGCATGCGTAGCCAGGTCCCTGCGTGACTTCGCAAGGCTCACACGTGAGGGCAACGAACCCCACCGCCTGACGCGAAAGCCCGATTTTTCGGCAGATCCACCGACAGTGGTCGGGGCGAGAGGATTTGAACGAACCCCTGGAAGAACGGCGGCGATCTCGCGCGATCTGCTGGTTTTCTAGGGTTCGTTCGAGCCAGCGCGCGGTGCGCGGCCTGCGTGAGGTTCGCCGTGCCGAGTGCTGCCTCACGGATCGCGCGCTGGAGCTTGAACCACGCGCGCCAGACCCGGGGCGGCGCGCCGAGCGTCTCCGTCGTGAGGTGCGTCATCCGGCTCTCGGAGAGCCCGGCCCGCGCGGCGGCGTCGGCCACGGAAAGCCCCTCCGCGTCGATCGCCTCGAGGGCCCGGAGCAAGCGTTCGTCGACTCGGCGCTGCGGGGGTGCGAGGGCGTCGCCGAGGGCCTCGCGCAGGTCGTCGCGCCCGCAACGCCGCGTGACGAGGAGCTGGGCAACTGGTGGACAGCTACGGATGAGGTTGGCGACGGCTAGGTGTCGTCAAGTCGAGGGGAACAGCTGGCGACCGAGGTCCTCGCGCAACGCGGCCCACTGTTCGCTCGACGGCTCGCTCTCGACTGCCCGAAAGGCAGCTATCGCGAATCGATCGAGGACTGCGTTCAGCACCTCGTCCTGCGTCACCAGCCCGTCCACGAACGCCTGCCAGAGGGCGCGCTGCCCGACGAGCAACTCCGCTACGAGGACGTTCACCTGAGCGACTGAGATTGTGGAAGCACCACGGCTCTGCGCGAAGTACGCAAGAAGACGAACGATCGACTCAAGCGGAACCCGCAACACCTGCCAGCCTCCGACGAGCGTGGGCTTGGTTCAATCAATGGTTCACGTGAGATGCGGTTCGTTCGTCTCGCCCTCCCATCACGGCAAGGCCCGGACTTGGCGCCGCTGAGGACGGCGTTCTCGATGTTCCGGCCGGCGCGTCGGGGTCCCTGGTGTACACGCTCACGGGCTCTAGTCGACGTGGACCGAAGGCACGTCAGCTTCCTGCTTCCAGTGACCAGTTCTTTCTCTCACTGCCACCCATCCAATCACTCAAATATCAATTGATCGAAATGAATGAACTCATCCTCAGCGTGGAATTCGGGAGCGAAGGCTCGCATGGCAGACGCAGCAACGCGGACCTGACGAGGCCAGTGGGTTGAGCCTGGCGGCTGGTTCGCGGGGATGTGGCGGATGGATCTCCCCCTTTCCCCCAACAGAGTTCCGGTCTGTTCGCAGTCATGATGGGCTTCGGAGCGCGTGACGAGGTACGAGCAGTCGGTGTCGACGTCCGGAGGTGACCAGCTGGCCAGGCACCGTGATCAACGCACGTCGGAGCCAGGCCGTGCGGCAGCGTCGGAGACGCGGGGTGTGATGTGCAGCGAAGCGCCGGAGGAGGTTGTAGGTCAGGAGCTTCAACAGGAAGAGCGCGTGGTTGGCGGCGAAGGCGTAGCCGGTGGCGTCGCCGATGCCCCATGCGTTCTTCAGCTCGGCGATCAGCGGCTCGATGCCGGCACGCTGGTCGTAGTCCCACGCGACGTCGTCGGCATCCTCGTCGAAGCGGTTGGTGAGGAAGACCTGGGCTGTGTGGAGATCGTCGCCGAAGAGAGCGAGCTGCTTGCCCTGACGGTCGCGCGACTGGACGGCGATCACCCGGACCCTGTCGAGGCCGTTGTCGTCCCAGATCTTGCGACGGAAGTCGAGCTCGGCGACCTCGCGCGTTGGCGCGCCGTGAGCGTCACGGTCTCGGGTCTCCCACGCCGCGCTCCAGAAGCTGCCGATGACGTCGGCGGTGCACCGGGCCTTGATGACGTAGAAGGCTCCGGCGTCGTGTATCGCCTTGATGATGGCTGCGCAGTCTGCGGCCGCGTCGATCCGCACGCACAACCTGGCGCCCTTGCGCAGGTGCTTCTTTACGCGAGCGACCCAGGCGCCGACCGTGGTCGCGTCGTCCTGACCGAACGCGCGGTCGCCGGGGCGGAGCAGGCCACCCACGACCATGTTGGTCTCGGCGATGCGGGCGACCAGCGGGTGAAAGCTGGGGCGGCCGTGGAACTTCGGATTAGGCCCAGGAAGGCCGCCCTCGTGCTCTCCCGCCAGAGGGAGCACGCTGCTGTCGATGTCGAGGTGCACGACGTCGGAGCGCAGCTGCGCCAGGCCCTTGAGGCCCTGCTCGACCACGGCGTCTTCGAGCGTGACGAGCGCCAAGGCGTCGAACCGCGCGAGATCGTCGTAGACCGTGTCGACGCTCGGCAAGCGACCGTGACACTGGTGCTGGAACATCGGGTCGCTCGCCCTGGCCTCGAGCCCGAACGGACGCGTCTCGCCAGCCGCCAACAGATCCACGAGGAGGCGAACCTGGAAGCCCATGGAGTAGACTTGATTAGGCGAAGACTTGAGCCGCCCGAAGGCCGCCGCTGCCCAGCGGTCCACGCCTTCCGTCGACAGGAAGTCGCCGAAGGCAAGCAGTCCAGCACAGCCGGTCAATCGACCCCCCGTGCACGCCGTCGTCGTCCGCGATGGATGCCGCCGGCTGGCTCGCCGCTGTCCCGTCTTGCCCGATGCACGCTTGCCCCCCAGCCATTCCCGACGCACCTTGCAGGTGCTCGGCGTCCTCGTGTGAGTTGTCATAAGCAAACGCTTGGACGAGTGCGCCGAGCACAAATTCAAGCCTCGCGAGCGTCGACGGCCGACTTCATAGCAACACTATGCAGTCGCCTCCCGAACTCCACGCTCAACGCACACAACGCACCCCGTACGTATTGCCCGCGATGGTGGTGTAGGTGGTGACGTAGCCAACGTTGAAGACGACGGCCCACGCGCTGCCCGAAACCAAAGCGTAGGCCGACGACGACCACATGGCCCCACTTGTCGGAGTGGACCCAACCGTTTGCCCTTGAAAGAAGGTGGTGTCGATGGTTGGTGCCGTAGTCCGGACATCATCCACGATCCCCTTGAGCTCCACGACGTTCGGCAGTCGCCAGCCACCCGTGCACGCGGTGTTTGCGTTGGCCCAGGTGAAGCCGGTTCCAGACAGCTCGTTGCGCATCCATGTGAGGCCGGTGAGATTGTCTTTGACCGCTGGTGTACTGCCGACGGCGGTGGCGGTGTAGCGGCCAGCCGGCGCGTCGGCCCGAGGGGCGCCGGGCATCCAGGTGACGACGACCGCCATGGCCGCGACGGGGATGGTGCTGGAGAGAAACTGCATCGGCTTGGCCTTGTGATCGGGGGTGGTCTCACACGAAGAGGAGGAGCTGCGTGCCTGGTGGGGAATTTGCCGTAGGTTGCGCTCATCGGGATGCTTCGTGGTCAGACTGACAATCCATCAACTCATCGAATCATCAGCCCGTCCTCAACGCACACAACGGACCCCGAGCGCAAGGCTCGTGGCGTTGGGGCCGACGGCGCCGAGGCCGAAGCCGACGCTCCACGCGTTGCCTGAAGACAAGGCGTCGGCCGACGACGACGACCACATGGGCCCACCCGTCGGAGTGGACCCGACTGTCTTTCCTTGAAACTTGCTGTCGATGGAGGGTGTGGTTGCCTTCAGGTAGTCGACGATGGACTGCAGCTCGATGGCCGTCGGCAACCTCCAATCGGCGAATCCGCCGCGCCGCGAGGCAGTGCATTGGGCCTTGGCGGTCGCCCAGCTTGCCGCTGGCTCCTCGTTCTGCGCCCACATGAGGCCGGTCTTGGTGTCCTTGATGACGTTGTCGCCGCACAGCGTGAGGACATTGAAGTCCACCGTGCGGTTGCCGATCGCCGGCGGAGTCCAGCACTGCCACGCATGGTTGCCGCTCGGGCAGCCGGCGGCCGCGGGATAGGTGCTGGTCCAATCGCAACCGCCGCACAGATTCGGGGTGCCCCCACCACCACAGGACTGCGGGGCGGTGCAAGCGGTCGTCGGGCACGTCACCGTCTTCTTGCAGTTGTTGGTCTGGGTCCCGCACCTTCCACTGGAGCACGTCGTGGCCAACGCCTCGTCCATGCAGCCAATGTCCCCACCGGTGTCGGCACCGTGAGTGTCCCAACCGCCTGTGTCACCACCGGTGTCCGTACCTCCGTCCGTCGCGGTGTCGGTCGAGCCAGTGTCGGTCGTGGACACCTCAGGCACCCCCACGTCGTACTCGCTCCCCGGCACGTACTCCGGCAACCCTGCCGCCGACTTCGTCGCCGACGTGCAGCCACCCGTCGCCGGATCGCACGTCAGCCCCTCCGCGCACTTCGACGTGCCATCGGCACTCGCCTGCGCCGCGCAGCTGGCCGAGAGCACGATCACCAGATTGGCCGTCCGGTCGACCGGCACCGAAGTGACGGTGTGCGTGCGGGTGTCGAGAACCACACCGCTCTTGTCGTAGGCGATCGCCGTGACGACGACCGAGGCGGTCGGATCGCCGTTGGAGATGACCCCCAGCGTCGTCGGCAGAGGGCAGTCGGAAGTGACCTGGCAGCTCCGAACCACCTCGTTGACCGTCCCAGCACCGCGCGCATCGACCTGCCGGATCGTGACCTTGAGCTTGTCGATCGGGATCTTCCCGTCCGTGGCGATCGACACGACGAGCCCGCCGTTCGGCTTCTTCGTGCTGCAGGCCTCGAGCGCCGCCGCGCCGATCGCCAGCGCCGCAACCCCGGCAACCGCCCACTTCGCGCTCCTGTGCATCTCAGAACCTCACTCCCGAAAAGCCCTTGAGTTGCAGCGTCTCAAGCCGGCCGGTGGCCGGGCTCGCGGGTGTGTCCCCGGGCTTGAACAGGAAGTACCCGCCCACCGCGAGGCCTCCGACCACGACCGTCCCTCCGGCGATCCACAGCCACGTCGGAACCCCCGAGCTCTTCTCCTTCTCGAGCGTCACGTCCAGCGTTCGCGTCGCGCCCGCCGCGAGCTCCACCTGCGTCTCGTACGGCTTCTTCCCGCTGCCGGTCACGCGCACCGTGTGCCCGCCAACGGGCAGCGGGCCGTCGAAGCGACCGATGCCGACTGTCTTCCCGTCGACCAGAATCGCATCCTCTGGGCCGGCCACGATCGAGAGCCGGCCCGTCGGAGCGGCGCCGTTCGTCGGGCCGCTGCCCCCGACCGGGTCGAAGCTCGCAGAGACCTCCTGGGACTTCTTCCCCTCGACGACGACGGCCTCGACCGTCTTCGAGCGACCGTCGGCTGTCACGAACTTGAACGTGTGCGGGCCCGGATTCACGGACACGGCCTTGCCGTCCGCCGCGATGGGGGCGCCGTCCATCGACACCGTTACCTTCGACAGCGACTTCGACCCCTCGGTCGCGACGACGACCACGCTTGGGATCTTCTCGGCGACCGTTGCGCGCCGCTTGTTGCAGCTGTTGCTCATGTTGGTGCCACAGCTCACGGCCGCGCACGCTGTGAACGCATCGAGCGCCTCCAGCAACTTGCCCGCCTTCTCGGACTTCTGGCCTTCGACGAACTGGGTGTCGCAGGCGTCGTCGGCACGGGCCATCGAGGCTGTGAGGACGGCGAGCGCGCCGAGCGCTGCCAGGGACTGCGCAAGACGGGCGGTGTGGAGCTTCATTTGCATTCCGGCTTGTAGTGCTCGAGGCCATCGGGACCGACGAAGGTGGGCGGGTCGCAGTTGACGCTCGGCTTCTTCTTCTCCGGCTTCATCACGCACTTCGCGACGCCCGCCACCAGCTCGGCGTCATGGGTCGTCGGGCAGTCGCACTGGCCGGCGGCGTTCGGCTTCCCAGGCGCGCAATCGGGCGTGGCCTTGACCGGCTTGGCCACCGTTGCAGTCGGCACGACTGCCACAGCTGTCGCGGCCGTGGTCGCTGTGGTGGCTTGCACCGGGGGAGGCGGCGGTACCTCGCTGTCTGCGGCCTTGGCGGTCTTCGCAGCGATCTTCGCCTTCGCCGCCGGGTCTCCTTCCTTGGGTGTCTCCTTGGACGCGGCTTCCGTCACGGTGCTCGCGGAAGTGACCGGCGCCTTGTCGCCACGCAAGAGGACGGCAGCAGTCCCGATTCCGACGAACATGAAGGCCGCGACGAGCGCGAACAGGGGGCCTCTGCTCTTGCGCGCAGGGATCGTCGCCTCGTCGTGTCGGGTTCGTCCCCAGCCGGAGTCCGTGATGGTAGCGGCAACCGCGCCGGGCTTGGCGGGGGCTCTCTCGGACCCGTGAGCGGCGCGCTCCGAAATGGCTCCCGCTCCGAGCTGGACGTCGAGGATCGTCGAGATGCGCTCGACCGAGACCTTGCCCTTCGGTCCCGCGAACGGCAGCAGCGCGCCGGCCAGCCCCGCGACCGTCGTGAATCGACCATCGCGTCGCTTGTCGAGGCAGCACTCGATCACCGCCTCGAGCTCGGCCGGGGCGTCGGGCCGGAGGCTCCGCAATGTCGTCGGCGGCGCCTCCAGGATCTGCGCCACGAGCTGCCCGGAAGTCCTCGGCCAGGAAGGGCGGCTTGCCAGTAAGCAACTCGAAGAGGACGACGCCGAGCGACCAGATGTCCGTCCGAGCGTCGACGTCCTTCGACGACCTTAGCTGCTCGGGCGACATGTAGAATCCGGAGCCCATCATGCCGTTGGTCTTGGTCATCGACGCCGCGGCGCCGTCACCCGACGAGAACTTGGCGATGCCGAAGTCGAGCACCTTCACACACGGCGAGCGATCCGCGCGATGCGTGAGGAAGAGATTCGGCGGCTTCAGGTCGCGATGGACGATCCCCTGTGCGTGCGCCTCGGCGAGTGCCTCGCAGGCCTGCAGCACGTAGAGCGCGGTCTCGGCGACGGGGAGTGGCCCACGCTCGCGGACGAGTTCGCTCAGGTCGCACCCGTCCAGGTACTCCATCACCATGTACGGCGAGCCGTTGGCGAGGCGCCCCACGTCGATGACCCGCGCGACGTGCTCGCTGCGGATCCGCACCGCGGCCTTCCCCTCCCGGAGGAAGCGCGCGACCACGTCCGTGTTGGTCGCGAACTCGGGGAGGAGGAACTTGATGGCCACCCGCTCGTCGAGATCGACGTGACGCGCGGCCACCACGACGCCCATGCCGCCCTGACCGAGCACCTTGTCCACCAGGAACTTCTCTGCCAGCACGTCTCCGGGCTTCACGGGTGCGGTCATGACCGGCCTCGGGACGGATTGCTGGTCACCGGACAAGCCCACGCCAGAGTCCGCGAGCGCTCTTGACTACCACCAGTTCCCACAGCGCCATTGGGCCATTTGGTCGTACCGGCAGCCATAGTCATTTCTCCTGACCCTCAACGAGGCTCGATCCGCGCGCTCGCCTGTCCGGATTGTGCGCTGCACGACTGTGCATTGTGTGGGTCGCGCAACTTGCAGGGAACCAGCTACGTCGACGTCTTCTAGACAAACGGGAATCCGACGCAGTATCGAGAAGCGCCGCCCGAGCCAGCTCCGTGGCTGGAGATCGGCTGCTTGGTGATCGAACCGTCTTCGTGGTGAGGCGCTCCACGATGGCCGAAAGGACTCGCCCACCCGCTCGCGCCGCGTTTCGCAGTGCCGTCCTCCAGAGCGCGCAACCCATCCCGCCCGAGGCCGCCCGAGCGTCAGGGCTCCTGCGCTCGGTCTGCGCTCATCCGTCCGGACCGGTTGTGGCGGCCTCGGGCGCGCCGCGACGTCTTCGGGTGTTGATGATCCTCGTCTGTCGCGTAGGCTCGGGCTGCAGGAGCCAACGTACTCATGAAGAATGTCGACGCGCGTCCGCCCCCTCCGGTCGAGGAAACCGAGTTCGAGCTGGTTACCGCCCGGGCTGCGCTCGTGAGCGCAGCCCGGGCACTACGCACCCGTCTCTACAAAGAGGCCGGTCTGGACCCGGCTGAGGCAGTCGGCCGTCGGTCGCGCGAGCAGCGCGAGAAGTTTCGCGAGATCTCCGCCACGATAGCGGAACAGAGCCGTTGCCTCTACGACGAGTCGGGCATGGGCAAACTCGAAGCCCACTTGGCGACGTCGACGCGCGCGGACCGCGAATGGAGCGCCAACAGGCCGCGGATTCGGAACCCGAATGCATTCGCCTCAAAGTGGGTGCCCCAGAATTGCTCGTGGACGAAGGCTCGTGGTCCGACGCTCACGCCCGACGAGAAACTGAGGACTCTGTTCGTCGACCGGAGCACCGATGATGAATTCGCAGTGGGCTTCGGCCTATCGAACCGCCCGGGGCAGGGCTATCCCCTCGTCGACGACTTCCATAGCCCGTTTTACATGGTGAGTGCCAAGTACGATTCTGAGTGGGCGATCGCGGTCGACCACTCGCAGATCTACATCCCGCTGGAGGTGGACTTCGACAACTACTTCTGGTGGGTCTCGGGGAGGAGCGAGGGAGGGCCTGATGACTGGGGCTTCGCGGGGCTGTTCTACCGGGTCAGCATCTGGATCTGGGACAAGACGGCAACGCATCGTGTGGCCGGAACGGAAACAGCACCAACGAATTCTCTGTTCGCAAATACGAAGTTCAAGAAGCATGGGGAGTTGCGGACCAACGCGTACCCAGCCCCCGGCAAGATCCCAGACATTCATATGTCCATTAACTACGGTTTCGACGGCGAATACCTGGTTCTTCGTCCGGGCGAGCAGGTATGCGCCACGCTGAGCTTCATCCTCTACACTCAGACATACGGGGACGCCGCGCACGCGCTCTTCGACATCGATCGCTTCCCAGGGTCGGGCAAGGCCTTGCTGCGCCCTCTGCCCATCCAGTTCCGGGCGCTTTAGCTCCCGGGCGAAGTGAGGGCCCCGCTCAGGCCTACACCCCCCCTCTGCGCGAACAATCACCGCTTCGTCCACATCGAACGCAGTCCCGCCGTCGTCGGATCCCCACACGCAAGCCGATGCCGCCGGCGCGTTCCGTACGTACTGGGAACGGTCACACGAACGCGCCGCGTTCCGATCTCGCGGCAGCCACTCGACCAGCGGCTCGTCGGATGCCTCTCGGCCTCAGCCTCGTTGGATCGAAGCGCGGCGCGTTCGGGTGATCGTTCCCAGCCATGACAGGCGAGGATGAGCGTGCCGCGGAGGCGGAGTCGACTCTGGACGGGGCGGAGTCGACTCTGGACGGGGCGACGCGGACGACGCTCGGGCGTCGCCAAGGTCAGTTCGCGACGACGTCGTCGACGTACCAGCCAGGGTTCTGGAGGTTCCAGACGCTCGAGCCCTTGGCCTGGAACCGGAAGCGCGTCGCGGCCATGAGGCAGGCGGACGGGAGGTTCGCCGTCTGCGCCGTCATCGGGAAGGATCGGTCGAGCCCAGGGCCGCCGCAGCAGTAGCTGGTCGCGCACGGGCTCTGGTTCACGGGCCACGCGGTCGGGGTCAGGTTGTTCCACGTGCTGCCGCCGTCGCCCGAGCACTGCACGTAGAGCCGCTCGGACTTGTCGGATCCCTTGCTTGCGTAGCCGGGATCGTCGGCGAGCCGCACGCGGTACGTGAGCGTGGCCGAGGCGCACTTCGAGAGGTCGACGTTCGACGGGTTCGTGAGGTTCTGGGTGTAGGAGCTCGAGTACTTGGTGGAGGATCCCGCGACCATCGACGCGGAGCCGGAGTCCCACCGGAAGAGACCGTCGAAGGTCCAGCTGTCGGCACCCGTCGTGAACGTGCCGAGGCTGACCGCCTTCGGGCAGGTGGTCGACGGGCAGTCCGCCGGACACGTGGTGGAGCTCTCGCCGCAATCGCAGCGTCCATTGCCGCAAGCGGCCGCGCCGCAGGCCACGCACGTCTTGGAGGCGGAGCACCAGGTGGTGACGCCGCCGCAGGAGTCCGGCCCGGTCGTGCACTGGCACCCGGCGAGCGCGCCCCCACAGCTCGGCGTCGCGCCGGAGCACACGCCGCAGCTCGGGCCGCAGTGGGTCGAGGTGTCGCACGCGGCGCACACGCCGGCCGAGCACCACGAGCCGGACGGACAGCTCGTCGCGGTGCAGCCGGTGTCGACCGCGCCCGTGTCGACCACGCCGGTGTCGGGCGCGCCCGTGTCGACCGCGCCCGTGTCGAGAGGATCTGTGTCCGTCGCGCCGCTGTCGACGGTGGCGCTGTCGGGCCCGCTGTCGGAAGGAGCGCCGTCGAGGAGGCTGCTGTCGGCCGCGACCGCGTCGGTGGTCGCGTCCCCGGCGTCGCCGCCTCCCTCCTCGCTCGAGGGGACGTCGGCGACCGCGTCGTTGGCCGCGCCCTCGAGCGAGGCGTCGCCGCGCACCGGATCGTCTGCGCTGCCGGTCGCACAGCCCGCTGCCGAGAAGGCCAGAATCGCCACGATGTGTCGCATCGACTTTCGTTCAATATAGCCGCCTGGACGGCGGCGAAGTGCGCCTGGGGCGTCCGAGCGTCCGCGGCGGATTCCACTCAGGTGCCCGCGCGTCGGCGAGCGAGCGCGAGCAGCGCGAACGCGCGATCGTCCCGGGGCGGATCTCGTCGCGATGCTCCGCGGCTGACGACCTACGCCGCTACTTCTTGGCCGTCAGCGACAGCGATCGGGTGGTCTGCGCTCGCATCTGGAGCACGCGGCCCGGACTCGGGAACGTCGATCGGGTCTCCAGCATGCGTAGATGGCGGAACAGGATGCTCCCACCCGCGAACTTCGCGAGGTCCGCCTTGGATACCGTGACGCTGGGCGCGGCGGCTGTGGCCTTGCACTCGATCACCTTGCTACCCGCGAGCCGCGCCATCATGGTCCCCGCGCCCACGGAGAACGACATGGGATAGTCGGCCGCGGGGTCGTAATTCAGGAAGTCGGCGCTCAGGTCGGGGCTCGTGACACCGAGCGCGACGAGGCCGGGCACCGTGTCGGGTAGCGACACCGCTGGCGCCATCTCGAGGTCGAGCAGCGGCGGCATTGGTAGGGTCAGCGTGGCGTACGGGGACTGGAAGCGCCCGTCTCCCTCCGGATTCAGACTGAAGAACCTGGTCGCGCCATTGCCGATGGTGATTGGACCCGTGGCGACGAAGCCCGCGAGCGATCGAAAGGCCGGTGCGGGGTAGTACTTGTGCTCGGCGCACTGCCCGGGGAGGAGATCGGGCTGGATCATGTCGTCGTAGACGCTCTTCAGGTAGTCCGCGACGTACTTGCGCTCGTCCTCGTTCTTCGGGATGAAGAGCTGCGCCGTCGCATACGCCTGGTTGGTGCCGAGGTCGACGGTGAGCTGGATCTCTCCGGCCGGCAGCTTCTCCGCCGCAGCCCGCTGCGCTTCGAGGTCTGGTGCAGGTGTGCCGCTGCCCATCTCTGCTCGGATCCAGTCGCGCACACTGTGCCCATCGCCGAGCCGCCCGGTCGAGGACAGGAGCTTCAGATGCTCGGCGAATCGGCGCCCGATCTCGTTCACGGTCACGTCGGCGAGATCTTCGCCGGTCAAGTCCTTCAGTGGATGCTCGAAGTCGTGGCCTTGGGCCTTGGCGACGAAGCTCACGATGAAATCCGGCACGTTCAGGCTCGCGAGCGCGTTGAACAGCAGGTGGCGGGCGCGACCGTTGCCGTTCGGCACATTCAGACGTGGCTTCATCCCCGTCTGCGGGATCTCCTCTGCGCGAAAGATGAACTCTTCGTGCGGAAACACGACCATCAACGGCTGCTTCAGCTGCTTGTTCCCGAACGAGAGCACGTCGATCGCGTCTTCCAGGATGACGTGGACCAGCGTCGGCGCCCCCGTCAGCCACGTCGCCGCGGGCGGCGGGTTCTGGATCATGAACGTCTCGTAGTCCGTGTCCGCGATCGTCTGGAGGATGTCGGCGAGGCGGTCGAGGCCCGTGATGCCGGGGACGTCGTGGAAGCGCGAGACGTGGCGCGCGAAGGCGTCCCTGCGCGCTCGCGCACTCTTGGTGACGGCACCGGGGAGCAGCGACGCGGGCCTGGCGCGCGCGCGGTAGAACAGGACCTGCATCTCGTCTGGCGTTGCGTCCTCCACACCGACGGCGATCTCGGTGCCGACCTTGCCGAGGAGACTTGGCAGGGGCGCGGAGAAGACGTTGTTCGCCGCGTCGAACGTGAGTTCGTACGGGCCCCCGAGTACGCGCTGCTCACGATCGAAGATGCGCAGCGTCACGCTCGATCCCGCGACGTCGAGCTGCACTCCACCGACCGTCGTCGCATCCACGCCTGCGCTCATGAGCTCGACCGTCCAGATCGCCTTTCCTGCGAACGGACGGAGCCTCTCGAGCAGAGCCGCAGGGGTCGCTGTGGGGACCGTGGTCGCGGCGTCGGGAGCGGTGGTCGCGCCGTGCCCGCATGCAACCACGACCAACGAGAGCGCGACGAGCGGCCAGCGCATCTCGTAAGGGTACCAGTTCTCCCCGGCACGGTGCGACCGGAGCCGCCGACGCACCAGCTCGCCGTCACCAGGCCGCCCCTCCACCACTGTGCTTCCATGATCGAGCCATGCGGTGGCTCGCGACGATCGTGCTCGTGCTCGCGGGGTGTCGTTCCGACGAGCCGTGCGCCGATGACACACAAGGCGCGTGTTACACCCAGACTTGCTGCCTTACCTTCACGGTGTGCCAGTACTGCCAGGGGGGCGTGTGGCACTGGCCGATCGACGACAACTGCCACTTTGCCTGCCCGCCCGACACAGGTCGCCCGGACAGCGTGGTCGACTCGAGCGACGCCGATGGGTCGGCCGCGGAAGCCGACGTCGACGCGGACGTCGAGGCCGACGTGGAGGCTGGCTCGACGCCCGACGACGGCGCAGGCGACACGGGATAGCCGCCCTCCTCGATCTCGAACCCGTCAGCAGGGCAGGTCGGGCGGTGGCAGCGGTCCGGGCACCGGCTTCGGCGTGGCGCAAGCTGCCACCCCCACGACTGTCCGCGGTCTTGCCGCGTGGCAAGCGCGCCCGGCGTCGGGGCGTGGTAGCCCCGAGCCATGTCCTCGCTCGGACCCCTCGTGCGGGGCTTCCACGTCGTGGCCCTCGCCCTCGTGCTCGGGACCACCGTCTCGGTCGGCTGCCGCAAGCCGCAGGTCGTCGAGGACGCGGCGGTCGCCGCCCCCTCCTGCTCCAACACCGTCTCCGACAGCGCGAACTGCGGCGCGTGCGGGCAGGCGTGCATCGCCGGGCCGTGCCAGTCGTCGACCTGCCGGGTCCGGCTCCTCACCTGGCTGCGGCGCAGCGACGACTACGCCTTCGCGGCGGACGATCGGCACGTCTACTACGTCGCTGCCTACGCGGGCTCGGTCGCGCGCGTGCCCCTCGCGGGTGGGCCGCGAGAGATCCTGGCGGCGAAGGCGTCCGAAACGGCTTTCCAGGCGCGCCCCTCGATCGCGCTGTCGAAGGACGCCGTCTTCTGGGTGTGGAACGGCAACCACGTCCACTCGGTCAAGAAAGAGGGGGGCGTCGCGACGGAGCTGTTCGTCGACGAGCGGCGAAGCGTGCGCATGCTGCAGACCCTCGACGACGAGCTGTGGTGGGGCGCCATGGCCGACCCAGAGGTCGAGGGAAAGGCGAAGAGCTCGCTGCACCGAGCCTCGCTCGGCAAGGAGGTGCCGGTCGGCCCCAGCCTCGAGTGGCTCTCGTTCCCACCCCTCGGCGACGCCACGAGCGCGTTCTACTTCGAGGGCCTCTCGTCGACGGGGCGGCTGGTCGAGGTCGACCACAAGACGAAGAAGAAGGTCGTCCTCGCGCAGCTCGACGAGAAGGCGCGCATCCTCCACTTCGACGCGAAGAGCGTCTACGTCTCCGAGAAGGGCGCCATCAAGCAGGTGGCGAGGCACACGCCGGGGCCGGTCCGCACGCTCTACGCGCCGACAGCCCCCGAATACGTCACCGGAGCCCTGTTCGACGCGCAGTACGTCTGGATCTCCCTGCCTCACTCGGCGCTGCGGGTGTCTCTCGCGGATGGCAGCGTCACCCCGCTCACCACCACGTGGGCCCCCCTCACCGGGTACCTGGAGGTGGCGGACCCCACGGGGCTCGTGCTGCTCCTCGTCGTGGGCGAGGGCAAGAGGGCGAAGCACGTCCTCGTGCGGATCGACAAGTAGGCCACCTGCGTTGCGGAGGCGCATGCGGGCGCTCTTTGTCCAGGGTCAGGCCGTGCGCCGAGGTTTCCGCGGCTTGTTCTTTCCATCGACCTCGTCGAGAAACAACGCCCGCTGCGGGTTCGTCACGCCATGGGAACGCGCGGCCTCTTGCTCGAGGATTCGCTGCGTCTCGCCATCGGCGGAGATCGAGAACGTCGGCTTGCCAGACTGCTTCTTCACGGGCTGGATGATGACACACGTCCGTGGCGCCGACGCCCTGTGGGGGCGACAACCCAGCTTGTCGCGTACCTCGGCGACGAACTCTCGCGCGAGGCGGAGTCGACTCTGGACGGGGGCGGAGTCGACTCTGGACGGCGGCGGTGGATTCGCGGCCAGTGGTCGGGGCGAGAGGATGCGAACGAACCCCTGGAAGAACGGCGGCGATCTCGCGCGATCTGTTGTTTTCTGGGGATTCGTTCGAGCCGGGGTGACACGGGAAACCACCACGTAACGCCGCGTGACGGGGAGCCGGCCAACTGGTGGGCAACTACGGATGAGGTCGTCGCTGCTCCGCCGCGGGTCGCCCACCCAAGGGGCAAGGCGAGCCGGGGACTGAGTGCGTCGCGTCTTGGCTCAATTCGTCGACTGGGTAGTGCGCCCGGACGAGGCTGGATGGAGAAGCCTTACTCACCAAGCCTTGTGCCAATGTAGTCCGCAAGAGCTTGGACCCAGGCCCTCTCATCCATCCCATCAGAGAGTGGGTCGTAGTCACACCCAAATTCTGCGGGAAGGCCGCCTTCGGAGTCAGCCAACCAGGCACGGAGGTCATCCAAGAGGAAGCGTACATCGGACGCTGCGCTTCCACCCACATAGTTGTCGACAACTTGCGACCACGAGTCTCCACCAAGATCCCAGTCTTGATTGAAGTAGCCCGCGAAGAACTGCCGCAGTCGGCCTTCCCGAGTGCTCATGGGACTACAAATCCTGTGAACACGTGATACGCGCCGGCCCCGTTTCCTTGGAGTACTATGCGCACACCAGTTGCTTCAGCCTCGTAGCCACCCAACACCCTGATGAGTCCTCCCGACCAAGGTGCATCGATTGTCAGGCGTCCAACCGCATCAGACTGGACCCACGAGGCCACGGCAGCCGCGTTGTGGCTCAGAGCGGTACTGACAGCCGCATCAGCTTCTGCGAGTGTGCCGACGACCATGGTCGCCCCTACCGAGCGATCTCATGGACTGCAAGGACGCTCGACGGGAACGACGAAACGATTTAGAGGCATGCGCTGCGACATGGTTTGTGGTGCCAGATTCTCCTTGGTTCTCGCGCTCGTGCTGAGTTCGTCCGCGGGGTGTGGCTCTGCGGTCGAGCAGCCTCCTCCCGCCCCGCCGCCGCCTGCGCGCGCGCGTGGCATCGTCAGCTTCGCAACGAGCCCGGACTCGGCATTTGCCTGTCCGGTCGCCGGCAAGGTCGTGCAGCTTGGCGATGGCCCGGCGGCGGTCGGCGGCTGGCTCGAGCCGAGGCCGGCACCGGTTGCAGTGACCGTCTCCTGCGTGATCGACACGAAGAAGGAGCTGGCATCCGTGGTCGTCGAGGACGTCAGTCGCAACCTCCGTATCGGGGTCGACATCGATCCTTCCTCATTCAATCTCGAGTGGACGGAGGATTGGGCGTACATCAACAACCTGCGAGTTCGCTGGAACGAGGTTGGCGTGACGCACGAGTACTGGCTCAGCCGGACCAACAAGGGAGCGAGCGGCTCGGTCCGCATCGATGCCACGGGACACCTGAGACTGACCTTCTCTTGCCAGGAGCTTGACGGGGCCGGCCCTCTACCGATCTGCGCGGTCGACCCCGAGAAGACCGGCGTCGCCTGGCTCGAAGTGGAGCACTGCACTGTGCGGTGAGCTCGAAGCGTGGACCGCCGCGCCTTGATCGGCGAGAGTCCAATGACCTCAAGGCTCCTGCGCTGCCCACGTCACGCTGCAGGCAGGGTCCTTCTTGAACCCCTCGTCGCTCGTGGAGCGAACACCGATGGTGAGGGCCTCGTCGGGCTTGAGGACGAACTTCGCGCCGTGGATGCTGATGCCGCCCGTGGGTGCGAACACGAACCAGCGGGGCTTGCTCGGCTTGCCGGCCAGGAGGAACAGATCGTTGGGACAGCCGGCGCCGACCTGGATGTCCGTGATGATCAGCGGCCCGACCGTCACCTGCTGGCACAGCGAAGCGCCCAGTGGCGTGGAGATCGCACCGAAGGGAGCGCACGTGTAGGCCAGCGGGTTCGCGGCCGGCACGACGGTGGAGGTGCGCAGGCCCGTGGCGCCGACACCACGCGCGTCGTTCGCTTCGTCCCCCTTGGGCTTCGCCTCGGCCTTTGCGGCCTTCTCCTCCTCCGGCGCCAAAGCACCACCCGTCTCGTCAGCCAGGAGATCGCAGACCTCGCCGACGGCCTTCCCGTAGCTGCCGAGTTGGGGAAGCGACGCCACGACCTTGAGCAGCGCGGCATACCGCCGAACGCGGGTGCTCGAGTTCTTGGCGACACCCGCGCGCAGCTTCTTCTCGCCCTCCTTCTTGTCGCCCTCGATGTAGAGGATGATTCCATCGGCGAGATCGTCGCAGCCCTTGAGGCCGGCCTCCTCGCACTTGCCCACCACCGGTGGCTTGACGATGAGGGACGTGGCGGTCGAACAACCGCCGACCGACAGAGCGATGCTCAGGGCTACCACACGCATTTCATCTTCCTCCCAGCGCCACGACACCACGCCCGTCGGATCCACCGCGGGAAATCGACGAAGCGCGACACAAGCGGCGATGGGCCGTTGTGCGCACCGAGGCTTCTCTTCTCCTCGCCGATGCTCACGAACGACGACGGCCGAAGAGCCGCAAGCCAACTGTGTTGCGAGTTGCGAGCCGTGCAGCTGATTGCACCTTCGACCGCACGACGAGAAGAGCTCGTCGACGACGGTAGAGGTCTCCACCGTCGCCTCTTCCTCGGCTCCACGGCTACACTGCGAAGCGATGACGACGCTTCGAGCATGCGCCGCCTGCGGTCGCCACGTCGAGGTCGCGGAGAAGGAGTGCCCGTTCTGCGGCCACGCGCAGATGCCCGGCGTCGTTCCCATGCCACCACCGGAGGTCCTGTTCGGTCCGCGCGCCGGCGCACATGAACTGCCGGAGGCACCCATGCTCTTCACCGCCTACGGCGCTCCACCGATCCCTGACGATCCAGCGCCGCCACCCTCCCGTCCGCGCCGCATGTGGTTGGTGATCGCCGTCGCCCTGATTGCGCTGGCCGCCGTTTCGGTGGTCCTGGCCCTGCGGTGAGCCCGCAAGACGGTGTCACCGCTCGGCCTTCCCGCGGGGCGTTGGTGCGCTGACTGCTCGGCGCCCATCTGTGGAGTCGACTCCGCCCGACCGTGGAGTCGAGTCCGCCCAACCGTGGAGTCGACTCCGCCCGACCGTGGAGTCGACTCCGCCCGACCGTGGAGTCAACTCCGCCCGACTGTGGAGTCGACTCTGGACCAAGGGCTGTGGTCGTGGGCCCGAAGGCCCACCGACAATGGTCGGGGCGAGAGGATTTGCTCTGCTCCTGTACGGAGTCCACGCAGTGGACGGAGTACAGGTGCAGCAGAAGCCTCGAGACCAGGTCGAGCGCTCCGCGCTTTCGACAGTGGTCGGGGCGAGAGGATTTGCTCTGCTCCTGTACGGAGTCCACGAAGTGGACGGAGTACAGGTGCAGCAGAAGCCTCGAGCTGTGGTCGTGGGCCCGAAGGCCCACCGACAATGGTCGGGGCGAGAGGATTTGAACCTCCGACTCCTCGGTCCCGAACCGAGTGCGCTACCAGGCTGCGCTACGCCCCGAATCCCGCCTCGTCGACGGGGCGCGGGTTGTCGCATTCGCACGGTCCCTTGTCAACCCCGACACGACTGATACCCCTCCGGAGGCGGTGACTCCACAGCTCTCCCTCCTCCGCTGGCTCGGCCCCTGGGCCGGCGACCACGCCACGCCGCGCGCCATCCCGCGCGAGCAGCGCCGGCTCCCCACGCCCCGCGGCCCCATGCGGGTCTACCGCTACCGCCCCCACGGCGAGCCACGCGGCGCCTACCTCGTGGCGCCCGGCATCCACTTCCTGGGCGCCGACGACCCGCGGTTCGACCGCTTCTGCCGCATCCTCGCCCGTGCCGGCTTCCTCGTGGACGCGCCGTTCCTCCCCGACCACGTGGCCATGAAGATCGCCGCCACCGCGACCGACGATCTGGCCCTGGCCTTCGACGCCCTGGAGCGCGAGCACCCGCACCCGGCCCTCTTCAGCATCTCCTTCGGCTCGCTGCCCGCCATCGGCCTCGCCGCGCGACCGTCCCATGGGCGGCGTCGTCCTCTTCGGCGGCTTCTGCGAGTTCCGCCCCACCCTGCGCTTCTGCCTCACCGGCCGCGCGACCTTCGATGGGCAGGCCCTCGAGCTCCCGCACGACCCGCTCAACGCCCCCGTCGTCTGGCTCCACCTGCTCGATCTGCTCGACCTCCCGTGCGACCGCGTCGTCGTCGAGCGCGCGCTGCGGGAAATGGTCCACCGCACGTGGGGCAAGAAGGAGCTCAAGCTCAAGGGCGCGCGCGACCCGATTGCGCACGACATCGCCCAGCACCTCTCCCCCGACGATCGCCGCGTCTTCCTCCTCGGCTGCGGCCTCTCCGGCGACGACCCCCTGCCCCACCTCGAGGCCGCGCTCGACGGCGCCGGCGACACCTTCGCGTTTGCCGATCCGCGCCCGCACCTGCCGAACGTGCGCGCCCCGCTCACCATCGTCCACGGGCGCGAGGACGACGTCATCCCCTGGTTCGAGGCCGAGAAGCTCGTCGCCGCCCGCGGCGCCCTCCCCACGCGCAAGATCGTCACCGGGCTCTACGCCCACACCGGCGCGTCGCTCCCGACCCCCGCGGAGCTCGTCGGCGAGCTCACCGCGATGGTGGGTCTCCTCGGCGTGCTCGCGCGACCTACAAGACGATGACCACCTTGCCGATCGCGCGCCGGTCCCCGAGCGTGGCGATCGCCGAGCCGCCCTCGTTGAGCGGCACCCGCGAGTCCACGCGCGGACGCAGCACGCCGCGGCCCAGCATCGCGAGCAGCTGGTCGAGCGACTCGTGCACCACGTGCGGGTCCTTCTCGAGGTAGGCGCCCCAGTACACGCCGATCACCACCGCGTTCTTCACGAGCAGCAGGTTCGCGGGCACCTGCGGGATGCGGCCGCTCGCGTAGCCGATCGTGAGCAGCCGCCCCTCGGTCGCGAGGCAGCGCACGCTCGCGTCGAACAGGTCGCCGCCCACGGGGTCGAAGATCACGTCCGCGCCCTTGCCGCCGGTGAGCTCCTTCACGCGGGCCTTCACGTCCTCGCGGCCGGTGTGGATCACCTCGTGCGCGCCGTGGCCGTGCACCACCGCGAGCTTCTCGTCCGAAGACGCCGTCGCGATCACCCGCGCCCCGAGCGCGCGCCCCACCTCGACCGCTGCGAGCCCCACGCCGCCGGCCGCGCCGTGCACCACGAGCACCTCGTCGCGGCGCAGCCCCGCGCGACGCGCCAGCGCCACGTGCGCCGTGCCGTACGCGACCGGGAAGCCCGCGGCGACCGCGAAGTCCACCCCCGCGGGCAGGCGGTGCACGCGACCCACCGCGGCCACCGCCTCCTCCGCGAACGCGCCGATGCGCAGCATCGCGACCACCGGGTCGCCGACCGCGAACGCGCGCACGTCGGCGCCGACCTCGAGGATCTCGCCCGCGGCCTCGCTCCCCGGCACGAACGGCAGCGCCGGCTTCTCCTGGTAGGCGCCGCGGATCACCAGCGTGTCCGCGAAGTTCACGCCGGCCGCGCGCACGCGGATGCGCACGTCGGAGGGGCCCACGGGAGGTGAAGGGAGGTCCTGGACCGAGAGGCCGGAGAGGCCGGTGAGCTCCGTGCAGACGAGCGCGCGCATGTGGCGCGAGCCTTCCACGAAGCTCCGTTGGACGCGAGGCTCGCCATCGCAAGCCTTCGCCACTAGGGTCGCGGCATGCGCGCCCCCGTCGTCGTCTCGCTGGCCATCTCCACCACGTTGGGCCTCGCCGTCGCCTGCACGCCGCCGGTCGCCCCGCCGAAGGAGCCCCCGCCGACCACCGCGTCCGCCAGCGCGAGCGGCGCGCCCTCCGACACCCTCGAGTCGACCGACCTCGTCGAGGGCACGGGGCCCGAGGTCAAGAAGGGCTCGGCGATCTCCGTCGAGTACACGGGCATGCTCACCGACGGCACCGTGTTCGACAGCTCCAAGGGCTCGGGCAAGTCGTTCACGTTCATCGTCGGCAACGGCACCGTCATCCGCGGGTGGGACCTCGGCGTGATCGGCATGAAGAAGGGCGGCAAGCGCAAGCTCGTGGTCCCGCCGCGCCTCGGGTACGGCGAGGCGGGATCGCCCCCGAAGATCCCGGGTCACGCCACGCTGGTCTTCGAGATCGAGCTCGTGCACATCGTCGAGTGATGGGCAGTCAAGAACCGAGGTAGAGTTCGAGGCGGTCCAGCAGACCGAGCTGCTCCGCATCTCGCCGCAGCCGGTCGAGGTCGAGGCCGCCGACGTCCTTGATCGCCAGGATGTCGTCGATGTCCTCCGGGCGATGGGCCTCGAGCTTCAGGAGCAACAGATCCTCGATGCTGACGACCGGCAGCGTCGCGACCCCCAGATCGAGACGCGACGAGCGCTCGACGACCTCTTGCAAGAACGTGCTGTCGACGAAGATGAAGTCGACCGCCGCTCCACCCGGCGAGGGCGAGAGGTGCAAGAGCCCCCCCTCGAGGAGCAGCTTCGTCTCCGCGGGCTCGTCGGTCCAGCCGAGCTCGTGCGCGAGATCCAGGAACCGCTGGCCGGCACCGCTCGGGACGACCACGACCACGTCCACGTCGTCGGTGTGGCGCGGCCGGACGCGGGCCACGATCGCGACACCACCGATCACCGCCGCCGCGTGGGGCCACCGCTGGAGCAAGACCTCGAGCCGACGCAGGGTCTCCTCGAGGTGGCTGCCCTCAACCGCCGGCATCGACCCGCCGGAAGCGCGCCTTCATGGCCCGCAGGTCGTCCCAGGACTCGTCCGTCCGCCGGCCCGGGTCGGGAGAAGGACGGACCCGCTCGGCGAAGGCGACCAGCTCGAAGAGACGGGCGATCCGCTCGGCCGGCGTGAGGCGCGCGGCGGCCTGACGTTGACGCGTGCGCAGCTCGGAGAGGAGGCGCGCGCAGCGCCGGATCGACCTTCGGCCAGAGATCCACCAGGTCATGATGCGGTGGCGCGCAGGCGCCGTCAAAGCCGCGTCCGCGTTCTGATTGCCCGCGCCGTCGTGTCCGGCGACGATGGCGCGATGCGGCTCGCCCCCCTCGCCTTCGTCGTCCTCGCCGGCTGCGGCGCCAAGCTGGTCAAGCTCGAGCCAGGCACGCTGCAGTGCAAGAGCGGGCCGCACGCGGGGCTCGCGGTGACCATCGCCGCGGACAAGGTCGTGTTCACGCCGGCCGGCGGTGCGCCCATCACGCGCACGGTGAAGGCGTGGCCGCAGGAGAAGTGGCCGAACCTCTGCCCCGCCGGGATGCAGGCCATCCGCCCCGAGGTCGTGGAGCTGGGGCCCGATCCGCTCTTGCTCGGGACCGTGGAGATCAAGCTCCCGCTGCTCGTCGCCGACTGTCGGGGCGGCACGTCCGTCTCGCTCAAGCCGACCGATCCGCAAGGGGGCGCCTCCGGCCCCGAGGTCGCCCGCTTCGAGCGGTGACATCTTCGCTCGCGCCGAGTCCGCGGTCGGCCCACGCGCTACGCTGCGAACATGCGCTCCCTCGCTTGCTTACTCCTGGTCTCGCTCTCGGCGTGCGGTGGTCGCGTGCTCGCGACGGACGACGCCGGCGACGCCCTCGCCCTCGACGATGCCCCGCTCGCGCTCGACACCGCCTCGTTCGACACCGTCCCCACCGACGCCGGCCCGTCGAGCGACGTGGCCGTCGACCTCGGGCCCGCCGTCGACGGTGGCCCCACCGATCCGCCGCCCGACCCGCCGCCCGCGCTCGACTGCTTCGGCGACGTCGGGCCGACCGACCCCAAGTCGGTGCGCGACGTGACCTACCAGCGCGAGTGCGGCGACTTCACGTGCCACGAGATCTTCCGCTTCGATCCCTCCACCTGCGTGGTCTCGCTCGACCGTGGGGGCGCCCTGCGCACCAAGACCATGGACCCGCCGGACTGCGTGGCCCTCGGGCGCTGGCTCGGCAGCGCGCAGTTCCAGAAGGCGCAGAAGGAAGGCGCCGGCTGCTCGGGCTCCGGGCCGAGGTACGAGTCGACCGAGCTCCAGCTCTGGTACGACGGCTGGCTCAACCGCAAGACGTACTACTGCCCCGTGGAGCCGTTCGTGTCGCACCGCGCGTGCTTCGTGAAGATCCAGGCCAAGTACTTCCCGTACAAGACGATCTAGGGCGGGAACGCCGCCGTCCGGAATCCACGGTCCAGTCCGCGGTGGGGATGTTCTTCATGATCAAAGCAGGTCTGGCGTGGACCACCAAGGCACTGCTCCTGGCGGTCTTGATGAACAGCGCGATGCATCTGGCGATTGCTTCGCACAAACCGGAATAGCAATGACGAGCGCTCTCGCAATGACCACGATCGGACTGCTGGTGACTCTGGCGTCGTGCGAGCCCGGCAAGCTGATGCGAGTGTCCACTCGGCAGGCGCAGATCTCGGCGCGGACACACCCGTCTGTGGCCTACGGGCTGGGACCTCGTCGGTCGTCGCGTGTTCCGTGCGAGCACGTGGGCGCATCTGCCACCATGGCTGTGGCGAGTCGCCCCTTCCACTTTCGTACCTCGCGTTTAGGACTTCGGTGTCGGCACGGCGATCATAGGAAACGAGACCACCCCGAGGTTTGCCAGGATGACCGCTTGGAGTCGCTCCAGAGTCTCGGTGCGGAGGTCTCCGACATGGCTCTGTAGGTCGGATTTTAGGATCGGGCCGAGCAGGCTCGCGACGGCAACCACCTTCTCGCTTGTGAACGCGGCTTCGTCGTCGGGCAGCAGCAGGTCATGCGGGCCCACTGAGCCTCTGCTTGCAGAGCAGGGCACGATCAAGAGGGTGTTCGGACGCACGGCTCGCGTTAGCACGTGACCTGACACGATGATCACTCGGCGCGTCGGGTGGATGTCACGCGTGACCCCGATCGGGTGCGGCATCGACACACGATGATCAGCGACGACAAAGACAGCGCCTGGGACCATGTTCGGCACGAGTGCCTGTGGGGCGAGACCGTGTGCCGTCTGCTGCGCCCTGGACGCTTGGTAGCGTCCGCGTCCATCGAAGGTCATCCGTCGGCCTCACTCACCACCTCTTCATGGGCTCTGTCGAAGAGGGGGCGCACCCACTCAAGTGTTTCGGCGTGCACCTCGGCGTGCTTCGCGAAAGGTTCGCCGACGGGCTGAGAGAACGCAACAAGCTGCATTCGCGCGACTTCCGGACTCATTCGCTGCACCCGATTCACGATCTCGCCCAGTGTTCGCGAGGGCGCGAGCTCCCATAGAGCCCATGGCAGCAGCTGTGGGTGCTCGCGCACGAGCGTGAGCGGCGACTCGGGTACACGGTCGCCGTACTCCATCTTCATGCATCGATGCAGCAGGATTAGTGCGTCCGCGGCGAAACCGCAGTCGGCCGCAAGGCACGCGAAAAACAGCAAACGCTCGGCCGGGTTGCGCTCGAACCTTCCAAAGAACTCAGTCGACCGAGGGTTGGCCTCTGCGATGCGGATTGCTTCAGCCAGTGCATCCCGCGCGGTCTCTGGATCGCCCGCCTTCGCGAATGCTTCCGCGAGGTTCGCAAGGATCACGTAGTCGTCGGGCAGCGCTTCCGAAGCCTCAATTAGGTGCTCGAGCGCAGCGCTGTTGGAGCCCAAGCCGAGCTCGAAGATTCCGAGACTCTGCTTGTGGGTCTTGTTTCCTGGCTGCAGACGAGCTGCGATGCGCCCGTGATAGAGGGCCTTTTGATACCGACCGATCCGGCCATTGGCGACGCCGAGGAAGTTGTGAATGTCGGCAGCCAACTCTGAGGACACGCTAGACAACTCGGACTCCGAGTCCCGAATCATCCGCTGGATCTCGAAGACCGTCGGCGAGCGGAGCAGCGAAGCGAGGCGCTCGAATCTCTCGGTCAGCTTGGTGGCAGGCAGCATGGAGCCAAAGCAAGTCTACTCCGAACGGGCACCCGTTACGAATCGCCGCAAGATGCGCCGGAGCCCAGCTCGGCGCCCGCGACCGGCTGCCGTAACCCATTTGGGGCCCTATCACCCCCGCCAGGGAGTTGTAGGGCTCGGTGGCTCAAGGACCGTCCAGAGTGTAGATCGAGGATTTCGGGACTATTTGAACTCGACCTTGGATCTCAGGTGTCACTGAGCTGCTGGTGTGGCGCCCTGCCGCGGTGTCGTACTGCCGAGTGCCTTCTGCTGTACTTCACTCAACGCTGCGTCCATGCCCGTCAGCCACCTCGCTGTTCGGCAAGGCCTGGCGTGGAAGACCAGCCGCCACGCCGAGATCGCTGCCATTCGTGCAAGTCCGCTGTTGGTTGCACCGAAGGATCCGGTCGAGCGGGAACCGATGAGGAGCCAGCAATCCGCGGTGGCAACGCGGTCTCTCCCTCAGCGATGTGTCGCGTCTCGGCGCACACGGGGACCCCCAACTTCTTCCGGGCTTCGAGCTACGGATTCCGCCTGGCCGGAACGGTTCCGTGATCCCACGGCGGTTAGGGCGGGAACGCCGCCGTCCGGAAATCCACCGTCCAGTCCGCGGTGGGGATGTTCTTCATGAACAGCCCGACGAACGTGGAGAACAGCGCGTCGCCGAGGCTGATGCCGCCCGTGGCCCCGGCGGGCCGCGTCACCCACGCCTTGATCTGCGCGATCTTCTTCTCGTCGGTGGGGTTCACCTCGACCTTCACCGCGAGGTAGTACGCCGAGGGGCCGTTCTTGAGCCGGAAGCGCTCGGCGATGGGGTGGTCCACCAGCTCGGTACAGGCGCGGTGCACGCCGATCATGTTGATCTTCGACTTCGCCGACCCGCCGTCGACGCTCACCTTGTAGACCTCGTTCCAGAGGTCGTAGACGAACGTGCAGGTGTGCGCCGTCAGCACGATGGGATCTCCGCCGCCGTTCGGGATCACGTAGCCGCGCATCAGCACGGTGACCGTGGTGCCCTTCGAGATCTTCGCCTTCATGGTCGCGTTGTCGAGCGCGTCCTTGAACTCGAAGGTCCCCCGCAGCATGTCCTTCTTCTCGCCGCCCCAGCTGAACGTGGCCTTGCGCACGCCGAGCTGCGCCACCGCCGTCGTCGCGAGGAGCCCCGCCGCGAGGCCGAGGGCCAGCGCCCGAGACTTCACGGCGTCGCCCCCGTGCGAATGGGCAGGAAGCCGATGGAGTTGGCGAGGGACAGCGTGAAGCCGCCGACGTTGGTGCTGATGCGCACGCCGAGGTTGAAGTTGAGGTCGATCGGGACGCGCGCGAAGCCGCTGTAGCCGCGCGCCGGATCGGTCACGTCGCGCCGGCTGCCGAGGACGAAGAAGCCCGCCGAGCCGTAGAGATCGATGCCGTAGATCGAGCGGGTGCCGCGGTAGAGCGGGATGCGGTACTCGGCGAGCGCGCGCGCCGCGAGCTCCTCGTAGCGCATCTCGACCACGTTGGTGCGCAGGAGCGAGGGCGAAGGCCGGCGGTCGAAGTTGAGGTCGAGCACCCGGTCCGGGAGGAACTCGGACAGATCGCCGACGAAGAAGCGCATGAAGAACGGCGCGTCGCCGAACGCCGATCCGAGGAAGCCGTCGAGGCGCAGCACGTGCCCGCGGCCGAGCGGGAACCAGAAGCTCCCGTGCACCTGCAGGCGCAGGAACGTGTAGTCGCTCGCCAGCGTGGGCACGCCGAAGTCCGCCCCCACCTCCACGTGACGGCCGAGGGTGGGCAGGAACGGGTCGTCGCGCGTGTCGTGGTCGAGCTCGACCGAGAAGAACGTGAGGTACGACCGGTTCGGCAGCAGGTGGAAGTCGATCGGCTCGATGTCGAGGCCGCGGCGGTGCGAGGCCGCGCGCGGGATCTCGGCGTCGATCCCCTCGAGGTGGAACGCGCCGCGGAACCGCACTGAGGTGGAGAGGTCGTACCCGAGGGCGATCTCGCCGCCGAAGCGGCGGTACTTGAGCACGGCGTAGTCGGTGGTCTCGGTCTCGCCGGGTGGCGGCTCGTAGCGCACGTCGCGGGTGCCGAAGAAGTCGCGGCCGTCGTTGTAGAGGAGCGTCGTGCCGACGATCCACTTGCTGCCGAGGAACGAGGGGTCGACGAAGCGGATGCGATACGCGCTCTGGCGGTCGGCCACGGCGAGCGCGCCGCCGAGGGCGATGCCGGTGCCGAGGAAGTTGTTCTCTGCGAAGTCGACGCCGCCGTACGCGGTGAGCGGGCGCGACTTGCCCTCGGCGGAGGCGTCGGCCGAGAGCCCCATCCAGAGGTCGTTGATGACGATGGTGTTGCGCTCGACGACGTCGATGTTGAGGATGACGACGCCGCGGCGCGGGCCCTTGGAGAGCGAGATCTCGACGTGGCTGAAATACCCGGTGCCGAGCAGGCGGTAGCGGGTGAGCTCGAGGCGCTGATCCTCGACGTCGATCTCGTCGCCCGGTCGGAACGGGACGTGCCGCAGGATGACGCGGCTCAACGTGCGCTTGTTGCCGCGGATGCGGACCGACTCGAGCTCGTAGCGCACGCCGAGCTTGGAGCCCCCCTCGACGGGCGGGCAGGCCTCGGGCGCGGGGGGCGGCTCGGGCTCTGGTTCGGGGGTGACCGACCCGGACGGCGACACCGAGGCTGACGGCGCGACCGACGCGGACGGTGCGGCCGAGCCCGAGGGTGTTGGCTTCGCGCCCGCCTGGGCCCCCGCCCGGCGCTGCGCGAGGAAGGGCACCACGACGAGCGCGAGCGCGATCGCGAGGGAGCTTCGAGCGCGCCGCACGGCCCTGGAACCTAGCACCCCGGCCCTCCGAGCGGGGCATTCTCGGCAGCGGTCGAACCCGCCTTTCTTCGCCCGCGCCGCCGTGGTTCTCCTCGTCGGTGCCCGAGGACATGACCACCGCGCTGGCGGCCGACGTCGCCCTGCCCGACCCGACCGCGGAGACCCCGCGCCTCCCGCTCGATCGCCAGATCGGGGAGAGCCTTCCTCGCCTGGTCGCGGTCATGCGCCGCCTCCTCGCCAGGGACGGCTGCCTCTGGGATCGCGAGCAGACCGCCGACAGCATCAAGCGCTACGTCGTCGAGGAGGCCTGCGAGGTCGTCGACGCCATCGAGGCCAAGGACCCGACCCACCTCCGCGAGGAGCTCGGCGACCTGTTGCTCCAGGTGGTGTTCCTCGCCGAGATCGGCCGCCGCGAGGGGCAGTTCGGCCCCGACGACGTGGTCTCGGGCATCGTCGACAAGCTCGTGCGCCGCCACCCCCACGTGTTCGGCGACGTCACCGTGGGCGACGCGGCCGAGGTGCTGCGCAACTGGGAGAAGCAGAAGACCGTGGAGAAGGGCGACCGCGGCCTCCTCGACGGCGTGCCGCGCTCGCTCTCCGCGCTCACCCGCGCCCAGCGCGTGGGCGAGAAGGTGGGCCGCGTGGGCTTCGACTGGCCGGACGCCGAGGGCCCCCGCGCCAAGGTCACCGAGGAGCTCCGCGAGCTCGACGAGGCCATCGCGAGCAAGGACCCGCGGGCCATCGAGGAGGAGCTCGGCGACACGCTGTTCGCCCTGGTCAACCTCGCGCGCCACCTGCCCGCGGAGGGCTCGGCCGGGGTCGACGCCGAGGGCGCCCTCCGCCGCACCATCGACAAGTTCACCACCCGCTTCGCGCACGTCGAGCGGCGCGTCCGCGAGGAGCACGGCGGCTTCGCGGGCAACCCCACGCTCGAGCAGATGGATCGCTACTGGGACGAAGCCAAGAGGACCGGCCGATGAACCTCGCCCGCGCGATCGCCGACCAGACCCGCGTCCGCACCTCCGAGGACGAGGCCGACCGCGTCGCCTACGCGCGCGACCTCTGGCCTCGGCACCTCCTCGCCCTCCGCGAGGGGCGCCCCGCCGGCGAGCGGCCGGCGTGCGTCGTCTGGCCGACCACCACCGAGGAGGTCTCCGCCGTCGTGCGCTTCTGCGCGGCGGAGGGCGTGCCCCTCGTGCCGTACGGCGCCGGCAGCGGCGTGTGCGGGGGCATCCTCCCCGACGCCCGCACGGTGGTCCTCGATCTCAAGCGCATGCAGCGCTGGCGCGCCTTCGACCGCGAGTCCCCCACGCTCGACGTCGAGTCGGGCGCGATGGGCATCACGCTCGAGCAAGACGTGCAGCGCGAGGGCTTCACGATCGGCCACTTCCCCTCGTCGATCCTGTGCAGCACGGTCGGCGGCTGGGTCGCGGCCCGCGGCGCCGGCCAGGCCAGCGGCAAGTACGGCAAGATCGAGGACATGGTCGTCGACCTCGAGCTGGTCGACGGGCGCGGCGAGGTCTCGCGCCTGCACCGCCGGCGGCGCGGCGGCGATCTCGTGCCGCTCGTCATCGGGAGCGAGGGCACGCTCGGCGTCATCACGTCCGCGCGCCTGCGCCTCCACGCGGCCCCCGCGGCGCAGGGCTTCGCGAGCTACGCCTTCCGCACCACCGAGGAGGGCTGGGACGCGATCCGCACGCTGTTCCAGGCGGGCCTTCGCCCCGCGGTGGCGCGCCTCTACGACCCGTTCGACGCGGCCATCGCGCGCATGGGCGGCGTGAAGAAGCACACGAGCAAGGGGGGGCCCACCACACCCGGGGCGAGCGCGCGCGCCCTCCGCTCCGTGCTCTCGTCGCCCGCCGCGCTCAACGGGCTCATCGACTCGCTCGAGGGTCACGTGCCGGGCGATCGCTTCGACGCGATGCTCGTGCTCGTCTTCGAGGGCACCTCCGACGAGGTGCACGCCGGGGTCGCCGCGGCGCGCGCCCTCCTCCGCAACAAGGGCAAGGACCTGGGCGAAGGCCCGGCGCAGCGCTGGCTCGTGCACCGGTACGCCGTCTCGTACCGGCAGCCGCCCTCGATCCGCGCGGGCCTGTTCATCGACACGATGGAGGTCGCCGCGCCGTGGTCGCGCCTCGGCGAGCTCTACCGCTCCGTGCGCGAGACGCTCGGGCGGCGCGTGTTCGTGATGGCGCACCTCTCCCACGCCTACCCCGACGGGTGCTCCATCTACTTCACCTTCGCGGGCGCCGCGGGCGAAGGCGCCGGGGAGCGCTACGACCAGGCCTGGAGCGAGGCGCTCGGCGCCGCCATCGCCGCGGGCGGCACGCTCTCCCACCACCACGGCGTCGGCCGCAGCAAGGCCCCCCGGCTCGGCGCGGAGCTCGGCGTCGGCGTCGACCTCGTGCGCATGCTGCAGCGCGCCTTCGACCCGCACCGCATCTGCAACCCGGGCAACCTCGTCCCCGACCTGCCGCCCCACCCCGGCGCGCCGCGCGCGTCGCTGCCAACTGCTGCCACCGCCGACGCCGAGAGCCTCCTCGTGCACGCCCCCGCGACCGCGACCCTCGCCGAGGTGGAGGCCGCCGCGCGCTCGATCGGCGCGTCCCTGCGGCTCGACTCCCTCGACGGGACCGTCGGGGCCTACGTCGACGCGGGCTGCCCCGGCGCCGTCGATCCGTTCAGCGACCCCGTCGATCACGCGCTCGCGGGGCTCGACGCCGAGCTGCCCGACGGGCGCATCCTGCGCGTCCGCCCCTGCCCGCGCCGCGCCGTGGGCCCGGACCTCATGGCGCTCGTCGAGGGCGCCGAGGGCCGCTTCCTCCGGCCCCTCGCCGCGCACCTGCGGGTGCACCCGACCGGCGCGCGCGCAGTCTCGGTCGGCACCCTCGACGTCGACCGCTCGCCCCCCGTCACCCCTGGTGAACGAGCCCTGCTGGAACACGTACAACGAGAGGTCGGAACCCGATGAGTGACCCGCGAACGACGTGGCGTGAAGAGATCCCCGCGGGCGAAGAGGCCCTCCACGAGGCCCTCGCCCAGCGGCTGCGCGCGATGGCCGAGGCGCGCGATCGGGGTTCGGCGCGCCGCATCCTGCACCTCAAGCCGCACGTCGGCGTCGAGGCGCGCTTCGTGGTGCGCGACGACGTGCCCGAGGAGCTGCGCGTCGGTCTGTTCGCGAAGGCGGGCACGCACCGCGCGCTCGTGCGGTTCTCGAACGGCGGCACCGCGCGGCAGGCGGACGCGAAGCCCGACGTGCGCGGCATCGCGCTCAAGATCTTCGACGTGCCGGGCAAGAAGCTCATCCCCGGCCTCGAGGACGCCGAGACCCAGGATTTCCTGATGATCCTCGCGTCGGCCGTGCCGTTCCGCGACGCACAGGAGTTCGTCACGCTGGTGACCGCCGCCGCGAGCCCCGCGACGGCGCTGTTCAAGCTGATCGGCGGCCTCGGCTTCTCGCGCACGTTCCAGGTGCTCGGCGCCCTTCGCAAGGGCATGAGCGAGATCGTCCCGAGCCTCGCGACGGCCACCTACCACACCGCGCTCCCGCTGCGGTTCGGCCCCTTCGCCGCCAAGCTGCGCCTCGCGGCCACGACGACCGAGGCCGGCCCCGTCGACCCGTCACCTTCCCGTTACAGAGAAGACCTCGCGCGCCGGATCGCCAAGGGGCCCCTCGCCTGGGAGCTGTCTGCACAGCTCTACTCCGACGCGACCACCACCCCCATCGAGGACCCGACCGTCGAGTGGCAAGGCCCGTTCGTGCCGCTCGCCCGCCTCGAAATCCCGGAGCAAGACGTGGCCACCGCGCCCGGCGCGAAGCTCGAGGCCGCCATCGAGGCGATGTCGTTCGACCCCTGGCACGCGCTCGTGGAGCACCGCCCGCTCGGCGGCATGATGCGCGCCCGCAACGCGGCCTACCGTGTCTCCACCCAGGCGCGCGCCGCCACCTCCGAGGCTTCCGTCGCAGACGGCGTGCCGTGGGTCCTCGACCCACCCGCGTGATATCGTCGGAGACATGAGTCGAGCCCCTTGGTTCGGCGCGCTGCTCGGCCTCGCCGCGGCTGCCGCCGTCACCCTTCCTTCGTCGCGCGCCAACGCCCTCCTCGCCTGCGATCCCGACCCGGCAGCCATGAAGTGCTGCACGGCGCTCGGGTCCAAGCTGCTCGACGGCGCGTTCAAGGACAGCAAGGGCCGCACGGGCTACGAGCTCGTCACGGCGAAGCTGTTCCGGCGCGGCGGCACCGGCGGGTGTCACGGCACGAGCACGGCGCCCGCCACCGTGGCCGACGCGTACACGTGCGACACGGTCTCGGGCTCGTTCGCCGACACCGCGAAGTACCTCGAGAAGCTCGACTTCAAGTGGGCGCAGTCCGCGGCCGACTCCTCGCCCCCGGCGGCGACCCTGCCTTCCCCGGTCACCCGAAGAACGGCCTCGTCTTCGACCTCGGCGGCCCCTCGAACCAGGTCGTGGTGTTCCCCACCATCGACCACGGCCCGAACCCGTTCGAGTCGATCGAGTACAACGTGTGGCTCACGGACAACCCCGACGCCACCGAATACGTCCTCTACAAGGACGTCATCGCCGGGAAGGTCGACCCGACCAAGTGGAACGAGGCGGTCGTCCTCCGCGGCTACAAGGAGGGCTGGGACGCGGCGATGATCGCCGACGGCGTGGTCTTCGTGTTCGGCCTGCCGTGCGGGATCAACTTCCGGTACGTGTCGGTCGGCGCCGGCAACAGCGGCAACCCTGCGGCCGAGTGCAAGTTCATCGACGGCGACAACGAGCTCGACGCGGTCGCCGGCCTCACCGAGGGCGGCGAGGGCATCTGCCCCGACCGCGACAAGGACGGCTACGCCGACTGCGCGTGCGCGGCCGACAAGACCCTCTGCGACTGCGTCGACGACCCGGCGAAGGACCCGGACGCCGCCAAGATCCACCCCTTCGCGGCCGAGGGCTGCGGCTCCACCAAGGACCTCAACTGCGACGGCAAGCTCGGCGTCTGCCCCGACGGCAAGTACTGCCGCGAGAACGGGTGTCGCAAGGCGTGCATCACCGGCGAGTTCAAGTGCGAGGCCGGCACCACCTGCGACAAGAAGACGGAGACGGTCGACGGCGGCGCCACCATCCCGCCGCTCTGCATGCCCGCCCCGTGCGACGGCACCAAGTTCTGCACCGTCGGCGAGTACTGCATCAAGGGCAAGTGCGTCGACCCGTGCGCCGACGCCAAGTGCCCGATCGGCCAGAAGTGCGTGAGCGGCGAGTGCGTCGATCCGTGCACCACCATCAAGTGCCCCACCGGCCAGTTCTGCACCAACGGCGAGTGCGTGCCCAAGTGCAGCTGCCTCGCGGTGAGCCCCTGCAAGGACCCGGCGCCGGTGTGCGCGATCGGCGGCTCGAGCGACGGCAAGTGCGTGCCCAAGGGCTGTGACACCGTCACCTGCCCCACCGGCCAGCACTGCGAGACCGACCCTTCTGGCATCGGCGTCTGCAAGGGCGCCTGCGACGGCGTGGTCTGCCCGATCGGTCGCAAGTGCGTCGACGGCAAGTGCGCGGACCCCTGCAGCAGCGTCACCTGCCCCGACGGCGTGTGCTTCGACGGCACCTGCATGGACCCGGAGTGCGTGGGCGTGATCTGCGACACGGGCAAGAAGTGCGTGAAGGGCACGTGCGTCGAGGACGTCGAGATCGGCGGCGAGGTCTGCCTCGGCTGCGACGACTCCGGCGTGGACAGCGGCCGCGGCGACGCGAGCACGGGCGACACCGACCCGGGCCTCGGCGCGGCGAACCCCGAGCAGGGCGGCTGCGGCTGCACCACGGTCGGCACCGGCGCCACCTTCTCCGGCCTCACGATGGCCGCCCTCGCCCTCACCGCGGCGCTGGGTCGTCGTCGCCGGCGGTAGCGGCCGCGAGCCTAGGTCGAGCGCGGCGAGCGTGTCGATCCATCCGAATGAAGCCCCCCCCGGGCTGAAGCCCGGGGCACCGACGGCGGGGGCAAGCCCACCTCCGGCGGGCTCCAGCTCGACGCATGGAGGGCCGCATTTCCAGCCTCGAAACTGCCGGACCTGGCCTCGCACTTCGCGAGCCCGCCTGGCGGGCTTCCACGGCAGTCGGTGCCCCGGGCTTCAGCCCGGGGGGCCCTCATCGGCGGTAGCTTCCGCGAGCCTGCGGCGCGTCGTCTCGATGGCGAGCGGGCTCTGGTCGCAGCCGATCGCGTGCCTCCTGAGGCGCGCGGCGACCGCGAGCGTGGTGCCGCTGCCGCAGAAGAAGTCACCGACCCACGCGCCCTCGTCGCTCGAGGCGCGCACGATCCGCTCGAGCAGCTTCTCGGGCTTCTGGTGCGGGTAGCCGGTGGTCTCGCGGGTGAGCGGGGTGTTGGCGGCCATCGCGGGGACGTCGGTCCACACCGTGCCGAGGCGGCGCCCCTCGTCGAGGTAGTAGCGGTAGTCCTTGCCGCGCACCGTGCGCACCCGGAAGCGGCGGCCGTCCTCGTCGACGTGGCGGAAGTGGGTGGCCGCGCTGCCCTCGGCGAACGGCTCGCGGAGGGTGTCGCCGTGGAACACGAACTCGGCGGACGCCGCGGGGCGCGCGTCGCGCGTGTAGACGAGGATGGTCTGGTGGGTGGCCCCCCAGGTGAGCCGGCTCCGCGCGCCGTTGCCCGGCACCCACACGATCTCGCCCCGGAACGCGCCGCGCCCGAACACGCCGTCGCAGAGCACCTTGGCGTCGTGCACGGCGCGGTGGTCGAGGTGCAGGTAGAGCGTGCCGCGCGGATCGAGGAGCTCGCGGAACAGCGCGACGCGCGGGCGCAGGGCGGTGAGGAACGCGTCGATGCCGGTGAACGCGTCGTCGTAGGCCGCCGTGCTCAGGTCGGCCCGCGCCTCGCCGCGCCGCGTGCGCGCGCCGTGCACGACCCCGACCCCGAACGGCGGATCGACGTAGACGAGCTGGCAGCGCACCCCCTCTTCGAGGAAACGCGCGCACAGCGCGAGGTTGTCGCCCTCCTCGACGCGGACGGTCACGGCCCGACGAGCGTGGCCACGAGCTCGCTCGCGGGCACCGCGACGCGCGGCGCCGGCTTCGGCAGCCAGCCCCACTGCGGGCCGCCGCCGTCGCACCCGCGCGCGTACTCGTCGGCCTCGCAGGCGATGCGCACGTGGATGTGGTCGTCGTGCGGCAGCGAGTCCCCGGGCTGCTGCATCACGGTCTGCGCCTTCTGCACGAGCGCCGAGGGCTCGCCCAGGGCGATGGCGTGCTCCACGAGCAGCGCCTCGAGCACCCGCGAGATGAAGATCCACTGCACGTGCGCCTGCTTGGTCTCGACGAGGCTCTTGACGAAGATCCACTGACGCGCGGTGTCGAAGCGAACGAACCGGCCGGCCGCGGACACGCCGACGCCGTCCGGGCCGATCTTGACGAAGTCGGGGTTTGGAATCGGCGCGCCCTCGAGCGAGGTGACGTAGAAGAGGACGTCGACGTCGCGCCCGGTGCGGTGCGAGCGGTGGGTGGGCATCAACGCGCCGCCGCCCTTGGCGGAGAGCTCGCCCATGATCACGGGCTGGGAGTTCGGCCGCGCGACCACCACGCTGGCCGAGGCCTCCTCGAGCATCCCGACCAGGCGTGGCAGGCCGTAGTGGTGGTCCTGCGTGCGGCGCCACTCGTAGCCCTTGCCCTTCCGCGGAAGCTCCTTGCTGTCGGTGAGGAAGCCGCTGTGCGGAAGCCCGACCGAGCCGCGGATCTGCGGCGCCACGGCCGAAGGGATCGAGCACCCGGCGGCCACCACGGCGAGGAGGCCGAGGCCCGCGCCGAAGAGAGCGCGCCTCACGGCCCGACCTCCGGCTCTTCCGCGCCGGCACCACCCGGGTTGCGGGGGGAGAACCCCGCGATGCGCCGCTCGACCGCCTTCACGGCCTCGATGGTGCCAAAGGTCTGGGCGAGCACCAACTTCTGCTCACGCCGCTCGACGATCCCGAGGTCGGCGAAGGCGAGGATGGCGTTCTCGAGGAACGGGCGCTGGATCGCCTCCCGCCGGGCGATCTCCCCCGACAGGAACATCCGCTTGCCGAGGGCGAGCCCCTTCTTCACGAAGTCCTTCGGTAGCACGGCGCCCTTGCGCAGGTTGCGCAGGGTGCGCGCGGCCACCTGGTAGCCCTCGATCGGCGCCGCCACCGTGGCCGCGTAGAGGGCGGCCCGCCGCGGGTCCGCGGCGACCAGGCCCGCTGGGTCGCTCCCGGACCGTCCCTGTCCGGTCCTCCGCTCCGGGCCCTCTGCCCCTGCCTTCACCACCCCCTGCTCGACGAGCTCGGCGAGGGTCTCCTCGAAGATGGTCTCGAAGGTGGCGTCGGCCCGGAAGATGAACTCGTACTTGAACAGCCGGGACAGGTGCTGCACGCGGTCGCGCACCGTCTTCATCGGCACGACCCCGCCCTCGCCCACCGCGACCACGATGAGGCCGTACGGCACGAAGAAGTGGCCGACCGAGTTCTTGGAGATGTCGAGCGACAGCCGGCGCTCGTCGGGCACCACGTAGACCGCGTCGTCGCCCTCGCCCGCGTCGATCTCGATCCACCCGGCGGAGGCGAAGAGGGCGAGCGACTCGTCGAGCGCCTTGCGCGAGAACTCGCCCTTCGGGCCCTGCACCCCGCGCTGGATCCGCGCGCCCTTGCGCCGCAGGTCCTCGAGCAGCAGGTCGCACCGGAGCTCGACGTCCTCGCGCCGCACGCCGCGCCCCTGCTGCGAGAGGAGGCCGAGCGCCGCGAGGGCGCCGCCGGTGACCGCCGTCGCGCGGTCGATCTCGTACATGATCTGGTGGCCCAGGCGCGCCACGAGGGCCTTGCGCGGCACGAACGAAGAGCGCCCTGCCGCGGCCCGGTCCTGCTCGAGATCCGCACGCACCGCGTCGAGGGTGAGGATCTCGCCGATCTGCATGTTGACCCGGCCGTACCGCTCGGCGAGGACCCGGAGCGCCTTGACCAGGCCGGCCACGCTCTCCTTCTCCTTGTCGCCGCCCGAGAGCTCGCGGACGTAGCTCTTGGTCTCGACCACGCGCTCGTAGCCGATCGAGATGGGCACGAAGTAGATCGGCTTGGTGGTGGCCTCGGAGGTGGCGCGCTCGAGGGCGGCGTCGACCACCATGGCGAGCAGCCCGAGCTTCGGCGGCAGGAGCTTGCCGGTCCGCGAGCGGCCTCCCTCGAGGAAGAACTCGATGGGGAAGCCCTCCTGCACGACCTTGTGCACGTAGGCGTCGAGCACGGCCTGGTAGAGCCGATCGTCCTGGAATTTGCGGCGGATGAAGAACGCGCCCGCGCGCCGGAACAGCGAGCCGAGCGGGAAGAACGAGAGGTTGTCGCCGGCCGCGATGAGCGGCACCTGCATGCCGGCCGAGAACAGCACGTAGCTCACGAACAGGTAGTCGACGTGGGACTTGTGCGAGGGCAGGAGCACGAGCGTGCCGGTCTTGGCCGCCTCGGCGAGCCGCTTGACGCCCTCCTCGTCCACCTCGAGCCCGTCGTAGATGCGGTGGAACACCTGCCGCATGGCGGTCGCGATGGCCCGGATGACGTCGGGCTCGATCGAGGCGGCGGCCTCGCGCAGCATGGCGCGCGCCTTGGCCTCGAAGAAGATGCGCTCGGCGCGCCCGTCGCCGGCGAGCTCCTCGATCACCTTGCGGACGCGCGGCGTGCGCACCACCTCGTCGATGAGGCGGTCGACCGGCTTGACCACCGGGCCGACGACGACGCGCCGCTCGCGCTCGAGGCGGCGCAGGAGCACGTAGATCGTGCGCCGGACCATGACGTCGCTGGTCGTGGGCTCCTCGCCGACGACCTCGCGCAGATCGAGCGGCTCCCCCGCGAGCACGCGGGCGTCCTCGTAGTTGGACAGGAACTGGCCGGCGGCGCGCAGGCTGCTCGGCCACTCGCGCGTGCCGATGAAGGCGTCGACGAGCGAGCGCTCGCGGCGGTCGGGGCGGCGCGTCCAGAGGAACAGCTGCGGCACGAGGATGATCGGCGTCTCGCTCGCGCGCTGCAGCTCGAGGAGCTCGCGCACGAAGTCGTCGCCCTCGAGCTGACCGCGACCCGTGGTGGGCCGGGTGACCAAGAGCGGCGGGCGCTTGAGGAACAGCGCCGCGCTCGCCCCGGCCTCGACGGCGGCACGCAGATCGGCGCGGTCGTCCTGCCGCGTGTGTGGCCGGAACAGGCGCTGCATCCCCTTGCCGAACGGCTCGAGGATCCACAGCCCCAGGTCGTTGGCGAAGCGGACCTCGGGCAGGTGATAGCGCTTGGTGAGGTGGTCGAGCGCGAGGAAGTCGAGCAGCGACAGGTTGCGCAGCGCGTACACGACGGTCCCGCGCGCAGCGGCGGCGCGCACCGTCTCGACCCAGCGCTCGTCGACCTCGATGGCGTCGAAGAACCGGCGATACAGCCAGCGCAGCGCCGCGTTGGGCTCGTAGCGCGGGAGCGGCTCCATGGGCGGGACAGTCGCCCGGGGCGCGGTGGGCGGTCAAGGAGGGCGGAGGACCGGACAGGGACGGTCCGGGAGCGACCAAACAAAAACAGACGAAGGCAGCGCCTTGTGAGCGCTGCCTCCGCGGTGAACGAGCGAGAAGGCTCAGGCCTTCTTGCCGCCGTTCTTCTTCTTGACGGCGCCGCGGACGACGACGACCGAGTTGCGCGAGCCGGGGACGCCGCCCTCGACGAGGACGAGGCCGGCCTCGGCGTCGATGCGGGCGATCTTGAGGTTGAGCGCCGAGACGGTCTCGTTGCCGTACTGCCCGGGCATCTTGATGTTGGGCAGGGTGCGACCGGGGGTCATGTTGGTACCGATCGAGCCGCCGTGACGACGGTACTCGTGGGTACCGTGGGTCTGCACGAAGCCGGCGAACGACCAGCGACGGACGACGCCGGTGAAGCCACGGCCGCGGCTCTGGCCCTGGACGTCGACGAACTGACCCTCCTGGAAGACCGCGTTCAGATCGACCTGACCGCCGACCGGGTAGAGGCCGAGCTGCGACTCGTCGACGCGGAGCTCCTTGACGGTCTGCGGCGGCTCGACGTTGGCCTTCTTGAACTGGCCCGCGAGCGGCTTGGTGGTGCGGCTCGCCTTGCGCTTGCCGAGGCCGAGGATGACGGCGGTGTAGCCGTCCTTGGCCTTGGTGCGGTGACCGACGACGACGAGCGGGGTCGCCTCGATGACCGAGCAGTTGACCATGCGGTCGCCGAGGAACAGCTGGGTCGAGCCGAGCTTCTTGCCGATGAGGCCGGGGTTCTGGTTCATGTCGCACTCCTTGGCCCGCTCGACCTGGCGAAGTTGCCGGGTTGCGCCGCCGATCCTCGGAGGAGGCGGTACGCACTCACGCGCGCGGGGGGGGCAAGTCGTAGTCGAAGCCCAGCGTCCGTCAAGGCCCAGCCGTCCGGCGAGGGCGGGCGCGGAGGAGGGTCTCGGCCAGCTCCACGAACCCGGCGCCGCGGGCCCCCTCGGTCACGAAGGCGGGCGGCACCGACAGCCGCGGCACCCACGCGCGGACGTTGTCGACGCCCACCGAGAGCGGGAACGCCGCAAAACAGGCCGCGTCGTTGCCGCTGTCGCCCACGAACACCGCCCGGGCTCGCGCGGCGCCGGCGTCGATCCCGAGCCCGCGCAGGAAATGGAGGGCGCCGCTCGCCTTGTCGTCGCCCGAGCGCGTCCCGTGGAGGTGCACGCTCGAGACCGTGACCCGCAGCCCCTCGGCGACGAGCGCGCCGCGGAGGGCCTCGATGGTGGGGAGATCGAGGTGGGCGTGCTCCCCGACGTCGAGGGTCACGTCGGTGCGTCGCGCCGCGTTGTCGTCGGCGTACCGCACGTGGGGGAACCGAGCGGCCCGCACGCGCTCGACGACCTCGAAGGGGCGCTCGGGCGCGGGGCCGAGGATCGGGGCCCGCTTGCCGACCGCGATGGCGCCGTTCTCCGCGATCACGCCGGCGACCGGCCATTGCCGCGCGAGCACGTCGGCCCACCCCGCCGGCCGCCCGGTCACCGCGACCAGGGACAAGCCGGCCTCGGACAGGTCCCAGAGCGCGCCGTACGCCTCGCGCGTGAGGACGCCATGCGTGAGCAGCGTGTCGTCGAGATCGAACAGCACGACCTCGACCCGCGCCGCGCGCTCCTGGTCCAGCGCGGCGAGTGGCTTCATGCGACCTCGGCGATGACCGTCGAGAGGTAGACCCCCTCGTCGAACGCCGCGGGCACCGGGTGATCGGGCCCCTGCCCCAGGCGCCCGAGCACCGTCGCGAGGCGCTCCCGCCGGCGCGTGCCGATGGCGAGCGAGCGCACGAGGTCGCCCATGCGCAGCGCCTGCGAGCACGAACAGAGGACCAGGAGCGCGTTCGGCGCGAGCACGTCGCAGGCCGACTCGATCAGGCGCTGCGTGTACTTGGCGGCCGCGTCGCGGTCCCCGCGGGTCGGCGCGAGCTTGGGCGGATCGAGCACCACGAGGTCGTACTTCTCGCCCTTCGCAGCGAGCTCGGGGATCCGCTTGCGCACGTCGCCGCGCTCGAACTGCACCGCGAGGCCGTTCGCCTTCGCGAGGTGCGAACCCACCTCCACCGCGCGGAGGCTGTCGTCGAGGCCGAGCACGCTCGTCGCGCCCCCGCGCGCCGCGGCGAGGCCGAGGCTGCCGACGTAGCAGTAGGCGTCGAGCACCCGGCGGCCGCGCGCGAGGAGCTCCACGCGGTCGCGCAGGCCACGCTGGTCGAAGTAGTAGCCCGTCTTCTGCCCCAGATCGGTGGGGATCACGTACGAGAGGCCGCGCTCACGGAAGCGCAGCTCGTCGACGGTGCCACGCGTGAACGGCGAGCCGGCGAGGTCGAACCCCTCGGCCTTCGCGGCGGTGGCGGCGGTGCGGTCGAGGATCGCCGTCGGCCGGACGACCGCGTCGAGCGCCTCGAGCACCAGCTTCGCCCGGCGGCGCAGGCCGGCCGTGCCCACCTGCACCGAGATCGTCCCGCCGGTGCCGTCCGGTTCTCCGCCGAAACGATCGACGACGAGCCCCGAGACGCCGTCGCCCTCGGCGTGCACCAGGCGGAACCCGTCGGTCGCCCCGTCGGGCAGCCCCACCGCGCGGCGCCGCGCGATCGCGGCCCGCAGGCGCTGCTCGAGCCAGGCCGGTGCGTCGAGGTCGGCCTCCTCGTCACGCACCACGAGCCGGACCGGGATGGCCGAGCGCGCGGACCAGAACCCACGGCCGAGCAGGTGGCCGTGCGGATCCACGACGCGCACCTCGTCCCCGGGCGCCGGCGTCGTGCCCTCCACGCGGGCGATGGCCTGGGCATAGACCCACGGATGACCCGCCCACACGGGCTGAACGTGCCCGGGACGGAGGTGGACGACCGGGACGCTGGGCATGGCGGCGCTTAGCCCCGTCGGTCCGGCCGCGCCAGCCTGTTTCGCAGAACGCCAGCTCGTGGCATAGGTGGGAGGATGCGCCGCGCGGTCCCTTTCTTCGCCCTCCTCACCCTTCCCCTCTCCTTCCTCGGCTCCGTCACGGTCACGGGCTCGTTCACGGGCTGCTCCTCCGATCCGGCCCCGGCCGCCGAGGACGCGGGCGAGGACACCACGGCCGTCGACGACGCCCCCTTCGAGGCGCCCGAGCTCGAGGGCGGTGGTGGGCGCGTGCTCGTGCTGCGCCTCTACGACCCGGTGAAGCGCTGCTTCCTCACGCCGACCGAGATCGGCAACTTCCGCGACGGCAAGGACGGCGCGCCGGTCTGCGATCCGGGCGAGGTCTGCTACGAGCGCCCCGACGGCATCCTCGCCTACAACAAGGAGGACTGCGTCCCCGAGGGTCGCTACCGCGCGAGCTGGAACAAGAGCACCTACTCGGATCTCGGGCCCTGCGAGCCCATCAAGCGCCTGATCGACAAGTTCGACGTCATCAAGGAGTGCCCCAACACGAGCTGCATCGTCGCCCGCGACGTCGTCATCGACACGGCCAAGGGCTGCGCGACGGCGATGGAGAGCAAGGGCTGCCGCTCCACGTTCGGCGCGCCGACCAAGTGCTTCTGCAACGGCGCGCTCGCCTGGGTGCCCGCGGATTCGAAGTCCACCGCCGCGCCGCCCACGGGCTTCACGGCGTGCGACGCCGCGAGCGACCCCTGCAAGAAGGCGCTGTCGCTCGCCGACACCGCCAAGGGGTGCGCGATCGATCCGGACGCGGGCGTGGACGCAGCGGGCGACGCGCCCGCCGAGGCCGCGACCGACGCGACGACCGACGGCGGCTGATCTCCGAGAATCCTCGTCAGCTCGCTTACGCTCGGCTCAGCCGCGGCGCTTGATGACCGTGACGGCCGGCGCGGGGGCGCGCTTCTGACCCGCCTTCTTGGGCGGCGCCGCCTTCTTCTTGGCGTCGGCCTGCGCGGTGGCCCGTGGGCGCGACGCGGGCGGCGGCGGCAGCGAGGCGGCGCGGCTCGACACGAGGAGGACCGCCCGACCCCGCCGGTGCTCGGTGCGCACGCGGGCGAACCCGTGTGACCGCGCGAACCCGTCCACGTCGTGCGGGTTCTGCTCCATGTGCTCGCTGAACGCGCGCCACAGCGCCTTGGCCTGATCCTCGGGCAGCGAGATCCCATCGCGCACGACGGCGAGGCGAGCATCGTCCATGGAGGCGCACGGTATCGAGCTTCGGTCGGCGTTCAAGTCCGCCCTTGTCCGGGCCTCCGTTGACGCACGCGCGCGACTGTTCCTCGGGGTCGATCTGGTTCGCGATCGAACTCCTTGACACCTCCGCTTTCTCGTCTAGTGTGCGCGCTCCATTCAGCGCGAAGGTGGCGGAATGGCAGACGCACTAGCTTGAGGTGCTAGCGGGGCGACCCGTGGGGGTTCAAGTCCCCCCCTTCGCACAGTGAAGTAATCCAAGGGCTCCGAGGTGACTCGGGGCCCTTGGTGTTTCTGGCGTGTCTGGGCCCTTGGTTTCGCGACGGCGGGCCGCTGGCCGATCGAACGTCACGCGAGCCCACGCTTTTGTCCGCTCGCTCGGGCACGTGGTAGCCGAGCTTCATGAGCACCATCGTCGTACAGAAGTACGGCGGCTCGTCGGTCGCCGATCTCGAGCGGCTCGGCAAGGTCGCCGACAAGGTCGTGGAGACTGCCCGCGCGGGTCACCGCGTGGTGGTCGTCGTCTCCGCCATGGGCAAGACCACCGACCAGCTGCTGGGCCTCGCCCGCGACGTCGACCCCGAGCCCCCGCGACGCGAGCTCGACATGCTGGTCTCCACCGGCGAGCGCGTCTCGATGGCGCTGCTCTCCATCGCGCTCCAGCGGCGTCAGGTCGAGGCGATCAGCTTCACCGGCTCGCAGGCCGGCATCATCACCACCGACCGCCACTTCGACGCCCGGATCACCGAGATCCGGCCCTGGCGCATCGAGGAGGAGCTCGCCAAGGGGCGCGTCGTCATCGTCGCCGGCTACCAGGGCGTCAGCGACCGCCGCGAGATCACGACCCTCGGCCGCGGGGGCTCCGACACGACCGCCGTCGCCCTCGCCGCCGCGCTCGATGCCGAGCGCTGCGAGATCTACAGCGACGTCGACGGGGTCTACTCGGCCGACCCGCGCGTGGTGCCCGAGGCGAAGCACCTGCCCGAGATCGACCACGCCTCGCTGCAGATCGCCGCCGAGAACGGCGCCAAGGTGCTCAACGCACAGGCCGTCGAGTGGGCGAAGCGCGCCGGCATCCGCATCTACGCGCGCCACACCGGCCACAAGTACGCGGGGGCCAAGCCCGTCGAGGGCAGCCGTCAGACGGTGGTCGGCTCGGAGCGCACCTCGGCGCGCCTCGTCTCCGGCGAGCGCGGGATCGTCCAGCTGACCTTCTCGGGCGAGCGACCGCTGCTCGCGCTCGGCGAGGCGCTCGAGGCCGCGCAGGTGTCGGCGCGCACGCTCGTCACCGACCCGAGCGGCAACCTCGTCGCCCGCTTC
>JADJMO010000036.1 GCA_016709545.1 Myxococcales bacterium | reverse complement strand
GGTGGCCTTCACGCCGTCGGCGAAGTGGGCGAGGTGCTGCGGCGCGGTGGCCGTGTCCTTCACCGCGATCGCGACCACGTTGCGCAGGCCCTTGTCGCCGTCGAGCAGGAGGACGCCGAGCGGCTTGTCGAAGTCGAGGACCGCGAGGTCGGCGTGCAGCTCCTTCGGGAACCCGCCGACGATCAGCTGCGGCATGTACGGCGGGGGCGCCATCTTGACCGGCAGTCGCGGGGCGATGCGGGCGGCGAGGGCCTCGGGGCTCTTGAGCCACAGCTCGATGGCGAGGCCGGGCGGATCGTCGGTCGTGACTGGCACGGCGATCGACGCCGCGGGGCCTGCGGAGGACGACGGCGCGAGCGCTCCGGCCGCCGGCTTGCTCGCATGGCCGCGGTGGCTCCGGTGCTTCTTGAGCCAGATCCCGCCCCCGAGGGCGACGCCGGCCACGAGGGCCACGATGATGGCGCGACGGGCGAGGAGGGAGTCTTCGTCGAGGTGCTCGGCGCTCATGTCGGCGCGCCGCCTACCACGGGGCGAAAGAGCCGTCACCCAGCGGCCCGATCCGCTTTGTCGCTCCCGGACCGTCCCTGTCCGGTCCTCCGCTCCGGGGGGGGGCTCAGAGGGCGACGAGCAGCCGCGGCTTCGAGCTCCGCGGCGCAGGCCACCTCGAGCACCCGCGTGCACCGCGGCGCGTAGGCGTTCATCGCGCTGTCGCCGATGCTCCAGCTCCCGCGCCGCTCCGGGTTGATCCACAGGAGGGCGCGCGGCGCCGCACGTCCTCGAGGGCCCAGGCCTCGTCGGCCTGGTAGTTGTTGCGACCGTCGCCGATCACCACCACGGTCGTCCTCCGGTCTATCACCCCGAGGTGCTCGCGGTGGAAGCGCGCGAGCACGCGCCCGTAGTTGGAGTTGTCGGTGAGCGACACGGCCTCGCCGGCGAACACGCGGGCGAGCGCGTGACCCACGCTCTCCTTCGCGAACAGCTTGGTGACCTCGCCGAGCTCGCTCACGAACACGAACGAGCGGGTGTCGGCGAAGAGCTCCTGCAGCGCGTAGACGAGCTCCAGCATGAAGCGCGCGGCGAGGCGCACGGAGTCGCTCACGTCGCAGAGGACCACGAGCTTCGGGCGGTCGGGGCGGCGCTTGCGCCGCTGCGGGGCCACGGGGACGCCGAGCGTGCGCCACGAGGCGCGGAGGGTGCGTCGCACGTCGATGGCGCCGGTCTCGGCGTGGCGCCGGCGTACGCGGGCCTTGCCGCGCAGCTTCTCGGCGAGGCGGCGCACCGCGCGGCGCACCTCCGCGACCTCCTCGTCGGAGAGCGAGGTGAACGGCAGGTGCTCGAGGCGCTGGCGCTGGTCCTCGCGCGGCCGGAGCGTGCGCCTCGGGAGCTCGTCGCGGACGTGGTCGCGCACCCCGAGGCGCGTACGCTCCTGCTCGCGGGGGCGTCGCCAGTTCGTCGCCACGTTCGCCGAGCGCGCCACGGAGCGCCGTGCGCAGCGCGCCGAGGCCCGCGCGCGCCCGCGACATGCCCACGTGGTCGAGCGCGCGCTGCGTGTAGAAACCGATCTGCAGCTGCGTCGTGAGGCCCTCGAGCGCGCGCACGAGCTCGGGGCCGCGCAGGAGGCGGGTGAGGTCGGCCCCGCCCGAGAGCCCGACGAGGGTGGCGATGCCGGCGCCCTCGGCCTCTGCCGCGAGGATCTCGGAGAGCACCGCGAGCTCCGCCTCGGTGAAGCCCTCGAGGCGCAGGCGCTCGAGCAGATCGACGGGGCTCGCGGTGTGCGCGTCGAAGAAGCGCGTGAACACCTCGTCGAACACGGGGCGATCGGCGGCGCGCTTGACGAGGCAGGCGGCGAGAGCGTCGTGCACCTCGGCGCGATCGCCGAGGCCCACGGTCGAGAGCGCGCGCGCCGCGTCGATCACCTCGGGTGGGGCCACGGGCAGCCCGCGTCGTCGCAGCACCGAGCAGAGCTCGACGAGGATCCGGACCCACGCGCGCGGGTCCACCGGCGCGCCGACCGCGGGGGGGCTCACGGCTCTTTGACGAGCGCCTGGATCAGCTGCTCGGTGCGCTTGACCTGCCCGAGCTCGAAGCCCACCGCGACGTCGCGCACGATGCCGTGCTTGTCGACGAGGACCGAGGAGGGCAGGGCGGGCGCGGAGAGGCGCACCGGCAGGAGGTCGCTCGGATCGGCCGCCACCGTGTAGCCGACGCCGTTCTTGGTCGACCATCCGGAGAGGATGGGCACGTCCTCGGGCGAGACCGCGAGCACGGTGAGCCCGGCGTTGCCGTACTTGGCGTGGAACGCGTGGTAGTAGGGGCCGAGCTGCAGACACGGGCCGCACCAGGTGGCGAACAGGTCGAGCAGCACCACGCGCCCGTCGAGCTTGGGATACGACACCGGCCCGGGGCCCGAGACCAGCTTGAGCGGCGGGAGGTTCGGGAGCTTCTCGCCGACGAGCTCCATGCGGAAGATCGCCTCGGGCGAGGGGCGCGCGACGAGCGTGGCGGTGACGCTCGCGAGCTTTCCGCCGCGCAGCACCTCGAGGACGACGGAGCCGCCGACGCCCTTGGCGACGACCTTCGCCGACACGTCGGCCGGGCTCGCGACGCTCGCGCCGTCGACCTTGAGGATGCGATCGCCGTCGAAGACGCCCCCCTTGGCCGCCGGTGATCCGCGGACCGCGTGCAGCACCACGACGCCCACGCCGGCCTTGGCCTTCTCCATCGTGACCCCGAGCCACGGCCCGCCTGGCGCCGCGCGGGCGGTGCGCAGGGAGAACGCAGGCAGCGCGGCGAAGGCCAGGCCACCGAGGGCGAGGCCACCAAGGGCTCGGACGACAGAGCGACGTTGCACGCGACCAGGAGAAGGTAGCACGTTCGTGCTAGAGGGAGGCGGTGCGGAGGGCTTGGCTCGTGGTGCTCGGCTGTGGCTGGGCCTCCCCCTTCGCCTTCGCGTGCCGCGAGCCCATGGATCCCGTGGGGGTGAGCCACAAGGACACGCCGCCGCCCGCCTCTGCGAGCAGCGCGGTCGCGTCGGGCACCCCGTGGTCGTACGCCACCGTCGCGAGCACCTGGCCGCGGGCGAACCCCCAGCGCTTCGTCTCGCACGGGCACTGGTTCGGGCGCTACGACGCCGACGTCCACGTCAAGGGCTCGGCCGCGGAGTACGTGGCGCTGGGCCCTGGTGGCAAGGTCAAGGAGGGCACGGTGGTGGCCGAGATCCTCGTCGAGCGGATCTCGGAGCTGCCGGGCCCGGTGTTCGCGATGGAGAAGACCGCGGCGGGGTGGGTCTACGTGGAGACGGACGCGCGCCGCAACGAGGTCCGTCGGGGTCGCCTCGAGCCGTGCGTGACCTGCCACGCGCAGGTCGCCGATCAGGACGAGCTGTTCGGCGTGCCCGCGAAGTGACGCTCGATCGCCGCGAGGAGTGACGGGACCGTGTAGGGCGACGCCTCGACGGTGACCGCGATCCCCGCGCGCGCGCACGCCTCGCTGGTGATGGGGCCGATGGTCGCGACGACCACGCCCGAGAGGAGCCGCGCGGCGTCCGGCACGTGGGCGCACAGGTTCTGCACCGTGGAGCTCGCGGTGAACAGCACGACGTCGAGCTGGTGCGCCTCGAGGGTCGCGCGGAGCGCCGCGAGGATGGACGCGTCGGGGGCTCGCGTGCGGTAGGCCTCGACGACGTCGACGCGGGCGCACACCGCGCGGAGGGCGTCCGGCAGCGCATCGCGCGCGACGGCGGCGCGCGGCAAGAGCACCGCGGCCTGCGCGCACCTTGGGCCGAGGGCCTTCACGATGGCCTCGGCGAGCGCTTCGCCGCGGTGCTCCTCGGCGACGAGGTCGGGGCGCACGCCGTGGCGTTCGAGCGCGCGCGCGGTGCCGGGACCGATGACCGCCACGAGGCGACCGGCGAGGGCTCGGGCGTCGTGGTGGGCGGACGCGAGCGCCGTGAAGAAGGCCTCGACGCCGTTCTCGCTGGTCAGCGCGATCACGTCCCACCGGCTCGGGTCCGCCGCGGCCGCGGCGAGGGCCGCCGGGTCTTCGGGCGGGCCGATGAGGATGGTGGGGAGCTCGATCGGCTCCGCGCCGCGCCGGCGCAGGCCCCGCACGGTCTCCTTGGCCTGGTGGGCGGCGCGCGTCACGAGGACCCGCTTGCCGCGGAGGTGCTGGGGCTCCGGGGTCTCCCGCACGAGCAGCTCGACGCCCGCGTCCACCGCGGCCGAGATCTCGGCGTCGGCGTCGCCCAGCCCGACGAGCCGCACCACGTGCTCGCTGCGCGCGCGCGTGAGGGCGCGATCGATCGGTTCGGCGTCGGCAGCCTCGGCGGTGCGAACGAGCTCGAGCATGCCCTCGTCAGTAGCCGGTCGCGGCCGGCGGCGCGATCGAACGCGGGGGCAGGGGCGCGTCGACCGTGGGGAGCTCGATCACGAAGGTGGTGCCACGGCCCTTCGGCGCAGCCACGACGAGCGTGCCGTGCGCGCCGTCGACGATGCCACGGCACACCGCGAGCCCGAGGCCCGTGCCCTTGCCGACCTCCTTGGTGGTGACGAACGGCTCGAACAGGGTCTCGCGGATGCGCTCGGGGATACCCGGGCCGTCGTCCTCGACGAGGATGCGCACGCGGTGCTTGCCCGCGCGCTCGGCGCGGAGCCCGATGCGCGAGCCGCCGCCCTCGCCGATCGCGTCCGCCGCGTTGAGCACGAGGTTGAGCAGCACCTGCTGCAGGCGCGCCCCTGGCAACCGCACGGGGGGGAGCGCGGGCTCGACGTCGAGCGCGACCTCGACGTCCCGCAAGGCCTTCTGCGGCGTGAGCAGCGCGACGACCTCGGCCGCGACCTCGGCCACCGCGCACGAAGCGTCGGGCGCCGGCGCGGCCGGATCCTGGCCCGAGCGGGCGAACTCGAGCAGGTCGCGCATGACGACGTGCATGCGCTCGGTCTCCCGCTTCATCCGCTGGACGAGGTCGTGGCTCTCCTCGTCGAGGCCCGAGAGCAAGAGCACCTCTTCGAGCCCGAGCAGCGCCGCGAGCGGGTTGCCGACCTCGTGCGCCAGACCCGCGGCCAGGCGCCCCACCGAGGCCAGGCGCTCGCTGCGCACGATGGCGTCGCGGGCGGCCAGCAGATCGGCGCGCGCGGCCTCGAGCTGGCGCACCTTGGCGGCGAGGCTTCGCTCGCGCTCGACCAGGAGCCCGGTGGTGGCGGCGATCGCGCGCCCGAGCTCCACCACCTCCTTGGCGCCCCCGCGCGCGGGATCGAGCAGTCGCAGGCTCGGGTGCGGGTCGTCGGAGTCGGCGTCGCCGCGCGGCCTGCGCTCCGCGATGCGCGCGGTCGCGACGGCGAGCGCGCCGACCGGCCGCACGATGAGGCGCGTGAGCAGCGTGTACGCGAGCGTCAGCAGGATGACCGCGAAGCCCGTGGTGTAGAACGCCAGCAGGCGCAGCAGCGGGGCGGCGCGTGAGGCCTCGTCGCCGATCCGGAGCGCGACCTGCACGACGCCGCGCTCGCTGGCCACCTCGGTCGCCACGTAGGGGCCGAGTCCCGGCGCGTCTCCCCGCAGCGTGTGCTCGCCGGCCTGGGGTGCGTGGGTGCGCAGCGCGCCGAGCGCGGCCTCGTTGCCGACCTCGAGCGCAGGCCTCGCCGGGCGCGTTACCCGGATCGCCACGACGCCTTCCCGAGCCGAAGCGTCGAGCGACGCCATCGCGACGTCCCGCAGGGCGGGGTCTGCGCCGCCGACGTGGTCGCCGAGTCGGCCCGCCACCGCGCGCCCGAGGGCCTTCGCCGCGTCGTCGCGGGTGCGCTCGAGGGTCACCCGCGTGAGCCCGGCGAGCGCGAAATAGAGCGGGACGAACGCCACCACGGCCAGCAACCCCAGCGACAGGAGGAGCTGGGACCGCAACCCGAGGTTGGGGGCGGGACGGGCCATCCAGGGCCGGATCTTCTCAAGACCCTGCACATCCGTCCAGAGGGCCGTTAGGATGGGGCCGTGGACCTGCGGACCAAGCTCTCCCGGCTCCGGCCGAGCGCCGCTGCGCCCCCGCGCCGGCAGGAGCCTGGGGGCCTGGTCGAAGGGGGCCAGGGCGTGGAGCCCCCGCTCGACGATCGCCTGGCCGCGCTCCGGGCGCGCATGAGCGACCTCGTGGCGCGCTCGCGCTCCAAGGTCGCCGAGGCGCGCGAGAAGCAGGCCGCCGAGATCGAGGCGCGCCTCGCCGCGAGCCCGCTGCCGTTCGAGGAGGAGGCCACCGCGCTCGGCCCCGTGCACGTGCGACAGGTCCCGCACCCCGTGCAATCGCGGGTCGGGTGGGCCGACGTGCACGCCGCCCGCGGCGCCCAGGGGGACGACCTCGCCCTCCTCGCGATCGACCCCGGCCTCGCCGGCTGCGACCCGAGCCGCGCGCTCTACCTCGACACCGAGGCGACCGGACTCGCCGGAGGGACGGGCACCATCCCGTTCCTGATCGGCATCGCGTGGTTCGAGGGCAGCTCGTTCGTCGTCGAGCAGCTCCTCCTGCGGCGGCTCGGCGAGGAGGCCCCCATGCTCGCGCGGCTCGCCGAGCGGATCGCCGCGTCGTCGATGCTGGTGACCTTCAACGGCAAGTCGTTCGACATGCCGCTCCTCCGCACCCGCTACGTGATGAACCGGCTGCCCGTGCCGCCCGAACCGCCGCACTTCGATCTGGTCCACCTCGCGCGCCGCATCCACCGCCGCGCCCCGCCGCGGGCGGCCGAGAGGGCCGTGGCCGGAGCTGGGGCGCCGAGCATGGAGCGCTGGGACGAGGAGGGCGCGCAGCGGGTCGCCTCGTGCAAGCTCGTGGCGCTCGAGCGCACGCTGCTCGGCTTCGCGCGCGAGGGCGACATCGACGGCGGCGAGGTGCCGGCGCGCTACACCCAGTTCCTGCGCCACGGCGACGCCGACGCCATCCGCGCCGTCTGCGATCACAACCTGTGGGACGTGGTGTCGATGGCCGGCCTCGTCGGCGTCTACGCCGAGGGCCTCCGCAGCGTCGCGAGCGACGACGCGCCCGCTTCGCGCCTGACCTCGCACGATCTGGTCGGCCTCGCCCGCACGCTCGACCGCGCCGGCGCGCTCGCCCTCGCGCGGCGCGCCGCCGACGTCGCCGTGGCCGACGCCGAGCGCGACGGCGCCGACGCGCTGCTCGCCCTCCGCGCGCGCACGGTCCGCGGAGGCCTCCACAAGAAGGCGCGCGACGTCGAGGCGGCGCGCGACGATTTCGCGCACCTGGCCGAGCACCACGACGACCCCCACGCCCGCCTCGAGCTCGCGAAGCTGCTCGAGCACCGGCTCCGCGCGCCCGAAGAGGCCCTCCGGGTGGTCGAGAAGGGCACGACCGAGGACCCGGCCCGGTTCGACCACCGCCGCGCGCGGCTGCAACGCAAGGTGGAGGGCCGGCGGGGCCACGAGCAGCTCCCCCTGCCACGAGCGCTCGACGCTCGGCGCCCGAAGGACTAACCGAGACCCCCGGTTGGAGGTGCGCCGTGCCGTCGTTCGACGCTGTCTCGAAGGTCCAGTGGAACGAGATCGACAACGCCCTCGGGCAGGTCCAGAAGGAGCTCGCCCAGCGCTTCGACTTCCAGGGCACCAGCGCGGCCATCGAGAAGAACAAGGACGGCCTGCTCGTCACGGCGAGCACCGAGGATCGGGTACGCGCGGCGCTCAAGGTCCTCGAGGACAAGCTCGTCAAGCGCAAGGTGTCGCTCCGGAGCATCGAGATCGGCGACCCCGAGCCCGGCCCCAAGGGGTCGAGCAAGGTGCTCGTGAAGGTCAAGGAGGGCATCGAGACCGAGAAGGCCAAGGAGCTCGTGCGAGCCCTGAAGGACAGCAAGCTCAAGGTCCAGGCCGCGATCCAGGAGCAACAGGTGCGCGTCACGGGCAAGAACCGCGACGATCTGCAGGAGGCCATCCGGCTCCTGCGGGGCAGTGATTTCGGTATCGATCTGCAGTTCATCAACTTCCGCGAATGACATTCATGGGGTCCGACCGCTCCGGGGGGATGCCCGGCGTGTTCCGATCCGAGGGCTCCGCTTGGCCAGCAGGAAACGCGACGAATCGAAGGCGCAGTCCGCAGAGAACCCCGGCACCGACGCGCGCGTCGAACCCGCGCCGGAGCCGGTGAAGAACGAGCGGCGCCTGTTCGGCACCGACGGCATCCGCGGCGTCGCCAACGAGCCGCCGATGACCCCGGAGATCGCCTTCAAGGTGGGCTGCGCGGTGGCCCACGTCGCGCGTCGCGGTGGGCGCCCGGCCAAGGTCATCGTCGGCAAGGACACCCGGCTCTCGGGCTACATGATCGAGACGGCGCTCGCGAGCGGCGTCTGCGCCATGGGTGGGCGGGTCATGCTCTGCGGGCCGATCCCCACCCCGGCCGTCGCCTACCTCACCACCTCCATGCGCGCCGACGCCGGCGTCGTCATCAGCGCGAGCCACAACCCGTTCCAGGACAACGGCATCAAGCTGTTCGGGCCCGACGGGTTCAAGCTGCCGGACGAGCAGGAGGCCGAGATCGAGCGCCTGATGCTCGACGGCGCCCTCGAAGCCCAGCGCCCGACCGGCGAGCTGGTCGGCCGCGCCGAGCGCATCGAGGCCGCCGCGGGTCGGTACGTCACCAACGCCAAGGCCACGTTCCCGCGCGAGCTGTCCCTCGACGGGCTGCGGGTCGTCGTCGATGCGGCGCACGGCGCGGCGTACAAGGTCGCCCCGGCGGTGTTCGCCGAGCTCGGCGCCGAGGTGCTGGCCTACGGCGTCAAGCCCAACGGCCGCAACATCAACAAGGACTGCGGCGCGCTGCACCCGCACACGATGCGCGACCACGTGCTCAAGCAGAAGGCGCACATCGGCATCGCGCTCGACGGCGACGCCGACCGCCTGATCGTCGTCGACGAAGAGGGCGAGGTCGTCGACGGCGACGTCATCATGGCGCTCTGCGCGACCCGGATGCACCAGCGTGGCGAGCTCGCGGGTGGGGGCTCGTCGCCACGGTGATGTCGAACCTCGGCCTCGAGCGCGCGCTCACGGGGATCGGGGCGCGCCTCGTGCGCACCGCGGTCGGCGATCGCTACGTCGTCGAGGAGATGCGGCGCGGCGGCTACCGCTTCGGCGGCGAGCAGTCCGGGCACCTGATCTTCCTCGACCACGCCTCGACCGGCGACGGCATCGTGGCGGCGCTGCAGGTGCTGGCCGTCATGGTCCGCGAGCAGCGGCCGCTCTCGGAGCTCTCGCGGACCGTGATGACGCGCGTGCCGCAGGTGCTCGAGGGCGTCACGCTCAAGGCCCGGCGTCCGATCGAGGAGATGCCGTCGCTCTCGTCGGCGCTCTCTTCGCACGAACAGGCGCTCGGCGCCGAGGGCCGCATCCTCGTCCGCTGGAGCGGCACCGAGCCCAAGCTGCGCGTGATGGTGGAGGGGCCCGACGAGGGGCGCATCCGCGAGATCGCGCTGCTCCTCTGCGACGCCGCCCGCGCGGACCTGAGCTGAATTTGCCAGAGCGGCCGCCCGTGGAGGCGGCCGCTGTTCACTGCGTTCGCCTCCGGCTCACTCCGTTCGCTGCCAGAGCGGCCGCCCGTGGAGGCGGCCGCTGTTCACTGCGTTCGCCTCCGGCTCACTCCGTTCGCTGCCAGGCCCCGTGGAGGCGGCCGTTCGCCAGCGGCCGCCCGTGGAGGCCGCCTGCTGCCTCCGGCTCACTCCGTTCACTTCGCGCAGCGGAAGCCGAGGGTCGCGCGCTTGGTCGTGACGGGGGCGAAGTCGCGCGCCTGGGCGCGGAGGTTCCGGGGCTGGTCGTCCTGGAAGTGCCCGCCGCGGATGCCGTGCTCCGCGACGCCGGGCACGAACAACACCGGATCGACGGTCGCGAAGGACGGGTAGCAGTTGCTGGTGCACGCGGCGCCGCCGGCGGGCTGCACGTCGAGCACCCACTCGGCCAGCGACCCGGCGAGGTCTTTCACCCCGTCGGGCGACTGGCCCTTCACCGGCGGGGTGCCGGTCGGCGTGCCGCAGCTGCTGACCTTGGAGACGGCCTTGTCGCAGGGGAGCATCGCGCTCGTGGGGGCCGCGTTGCGGGTCTCGGGGGCCTCGAACGGGAACAGGCGTCCGTTGCGGCCGCTGGCGGCGGCCTCCCACTCGGCCTCCGTCGGCAACCGCTTGCCGAGGCTCATGCAGTAGGCGAGCGCGGTGGACCAGTCGACGTGGTTGATGGGGAGCGCGTCGTTCTTGGTGTCGGGCACGCCGGGCGTGGTGTCGGGCAGCCACACCGAGCCGTTGGTGGCGTCGGCGAAGGGCGGGGCGGTGATGGTGTAGCTCGCGTCCCACACGACCTTGGTCCCGTCGCCCACGGTGAACGCCGTGCTGCCGGCGCTCGGCGGCGCGTGGCCGGTCTTCCACCAGTCGCGGAAGCGCTTGACCGTGACCTCTTGCTCGTCGAGCTGGAAGCGGCTCACCGCGACCACGTGCTCGGGCATCTCGACCGGGCAGCCGCCCACGCCCGCAGGGCACACGGAGGCGTTGGTCGCGCCGAGGCGCACGAGGCCACCCGCGATGCAGGTCATGCCGGGCTCGACCGTCACGGCGTCGCACTCGGTCGTGCCCGGACAGCCCACGCAGGTGGGCGCGAGCGCGCCGTCGAGCGTGCACGCCTGCGCGCCGACCCCGGCGTCGCCGCCGTCGGCGCTCGCGTCGCCGCCCCCGCCGCAGGTGCACGGGAGCGAAGCGCCCACCGCGACCGCGCCGTCGAGGCAGGAGCCGGAGGGCGCGTCGTACGGGGTCACGTCGCTGCCCGTCTCGCCGACGGGGGTGCCGGTGTCGACGGTCTCGGAGACGATGGCATAGCTCGGCCACCCACAGTGCACGGTGGCGGCCGCGAACACGACGACACCCAAGGGAATGCACCAGGTGGCCTTGCTCCAACGACGGAGCGAAACGCGAGACATCTAGAACGCTCCGGCCAGCGACAGCCCGCCGACGTTGGCCCCCGGTGCCGACGGGACGAGCTTGAGGGAGGTGGCCGGCGCCTTGGGAGCGTCGTCCTTGGGGCTCGTCACGAAGAGCACCACCCCCGCAGTGACGCCGACGAGGCCGACGATCGCGAACACGTTGGTGAGCGTCGTGTACGTGCGGCCGTTGGCGATCGCGTCGGCCTTGTCCGGCTGGCACGACTGCCCGTCCGGGCCGCAGCTCTCGTCGAGGTCGCTCTTCACCGAGGAGCGCGCGAGGTAGAAGCCACCGGCACCGAGCAACGCGAGCACGCCGACCCCGCCCACCACGAGCGCGAGCACCGGCGGCCCCTTCTTGCTGGGGGTCGGGTCGGGCTGGACGGGAGGCGGTGGATCCTTGGCGACGGGCTCGCCCGGCTTCGGCAGCTTGATCTGCAGGGTCTTGGACTCGCCCTCGGCGAGGGGGACGTCGGCCGAGAACGACTCGCGGCCCTCGGCGCTCGCCTCGACCTTGTGGGTGCCCGGGTTGAGCGAGATCTCGTCGGCGCCCTGGGCGTCGATGGCGGCGCCATCCACCGTGACGGAGAGCTTCTCGACGTCGCTCGGCAGCTTGAGCTTGAGCTTGGGGATGCGGCCCTTGATGGCCGCGGCGTGCTCGGGCGCCTCCTTGAGGACGGTGCCGACCTTCTCGCTCTTGGCGTCGGCCTCGGCCTGCTCGAAGTCGCGCAGCGCCTCGATGAGCAGCCCCATCTTCTCCTTGCAGAGCGCGATGTGGAACCGCACCTGCGGGGTCATGCGGACCTTGGCGACCTCTTCGAAGCGCTTGAGGGCCTCGGCCCACTTCTCTGCCTTCTCGAAATCGAGGCCCTCGAAGAAAGCCTTCTTCGCGGCCTCGAGCTCCTTGGGGCTCGGCCCGGCTGGCTTGCCCTGGGCGTGCGCGACGCTCGCGCCGAACAGCCCGGTCTCGAACAACACAGGGCCCACGACGGAGCCGGTGCTCGCGACCAGCGAGAGGCAGAGCAGGGAGGCGACGGCGCGGTCACGACGACGCTGCGAACGGGGGAAATCCAGACATCAGAACCCTGGTCCGTCGACGCTGGTCGGCGGCTTCTTGGTCGGCGTGCCCGTGGGCTTCGCCGTCGGTTTGGTGGTGCCTACCGATGTGGTGGTCGGCACCGGCTGCGTCGCCGTGGGCGGCGCCGTCACGATGGGCGCCGTCACGGTCGGGGGTGCAGGGGTGTTGGTGGTCGCGGTCGGCGTCGACGCGGGAGCCGACACCGACACCGAAGTGCTGGGCTTGGCCGAGGCCTTGGTGGGCGGGTCGTCGGGCGACTCGATCTTGCCGACCGAGGCGGCGGAGTCGTCGTCCTTGGGCGGCTTCTTCTTCTTGGGCGTCGGCTCGTCCTTGTCCTTGTCCTTGTCGCCGTCGGAGGCCGCGGGACTCGAGCCGGTGTTCATGCGCAGCGCGACGCCGACGCCGACGCCGGTGACGAGCAGGATCGCCACGACACCGACGACGAGCCCCGTGCGCTTGCGCGGCTGGACGACCGAGGTCGCCGCCATGTTCGTGGTGGCGATCGGCGGCTGCGAGACGACCGTGGGCGAGCCCGTGGCCTGTCCGTTGTCCATGCCGAACAGCGGCTGGATCTCCGCCGTCGGCGCGACCACGACGGCCGGCACCGAGGGGGCGGGGGCGAAGCCACCGACGGTGCTGAAGCCGCCGCTCTGCGAGGCCGGGGGCTGCGGAGGCGGAGGCGCGAGGCCCATCTGCGTGGACTTGGGCAACGGGGGAGGCGCACCCCCTGGGCGAGACGGCGCGGCAGGCCGTGCCGGCGCGTTGGCTAAGCCCGCCGGCGCGCTCGCGCGGGCGGTCGAGGGAGGCGTGGTGGAGGGCGCGTGGCTCGCGGGCGCGGCCGCCGTCGACGCGGTGATCATGGCGATGAGGTCGCTGCGGTCTCCGCGCGCGATGGTGGGCATGTCGTCGTCGAGGTCGTCCGACGGCAGCTCGAGCTTGGCGCGCTCGGCGTTCATGCCGAGGAGGGCGCTGTCGATGAGCGAGATGAGCGCCTTGGCGCTCTGCACGCGATCGCTGCGCTCCTTGCGCAGGCAGTTGTCGATGATCTCCGAGACGAACGTGGGCACGGTGGGCACCCACTTCTGCACCGGGGGGTGCGGCTCGGTCATGATCGCGACCATGAGCGCGTTGTAGTTGGCGGCGTTGAACGGGGCGCGACCGGTGAGGCACTTGTACATGAGCACGCCGACCGACCAGATGTCGGCGCGTGCGTCGATGTCGCTCACGCCGCGGGCCTGCTCGGGGCTCATGTACGTGGGCGAGCCGACGACCGTGCCCGTGTGCGTCGCGTGGTGGTCGATCGCCTCGGGCCCGGTGACCTTGGAGATGCCGAAGTCGAGCACCTTGGGGATGACGTCGAGCGTGATCGGGTCGCGGTGCAGGAAGATGTTGGCGGGCTTGAGATCGCGGTGGACGATCCCCTTGGCGTGGGCGACGTTGAGCCCCGCCGCGATCGACTTGGCGAGCAGCAGGGTCTGCACGGGCGCGAGGGTGGGGACGCGCCGCAGCACCGAGTCGAGCGGCTCGCCGGTGAGGAGCTCGAGCACGAGGAACGGCGAGCCGTCCTCGGCCTGGCCGAGGTCGAAGATCTCGGTGATGTTCGGGTGGCGCAGGCGGCCCGAGGCCTGGCCTCCGTGAAGAAGCGCTGCAGCGAGACCGGGTTCGCCGCGGCCTCCGGGCGCATCATCTTGATCGCCACCTCGCGATCGATGAGCTCGTTGCGCGCCGACCAGACGGTCCCCATCCCGCCCTGACCGAGCTTGCGCAGCAGCCGATAACGACCGGCGACGATGAGACCCGGATTGATCTGACCCACGGAGGTGCTTCTACCTGAACGGAGAGAGGGGAAGGAAAGGTCGGCGCGCGTCACATGGATGGGACGCCGTCGGTGGATCTTGCCACGACTGCCGCAGAAGCGAAATCTTCCAGCGGCAGATCGATCTGTCTTTGTCGCTCCGGACGTCCCCGAGGGGGGTGCTCTCGGCACACCCGACCACTTGCGGTCTTTCGAGCCTGGACCGGGGGGAACCTGCCAGCTGGCCCTACAGGGGCCCTTCTCGGGTTGGCGTCCGCGGCGGAGCCATCTACGGTGAGCCCGTGCAGCTCGACTTCGTCGCACGAGAGTTGACCATCAAGCTCGTGTATTACGGCCCGGCCCTCAGCGGGAAGACCAGCAACCTCCAGGCACTGCATCGGGTCACCTCCGACTCGTCGCGCGGGCGCCTGATGACCCTCGAGACGCGGGACGATCGGACGCTGTTCTTCGATCTCCTGCCGCTCGCCTTCAAGACCGAGGGCGACCTCTCGCTGCGCGTGAAGCTCTTCACCGTCCCCGGGCAGGTGATCCACGCCTCCACGCGCAAGCTCGTGTTGCAGGGCGCGGACGGCGTCGCGTTCATCGCCGACTCGCAGCTCGCCGAGGCCGAGAACAACCGGGTCGCGTTCCTCGACCTGCGTCAGAACCTCAAGGACAACGGCCTCGATCTCCGCAAGATGCCCCTCGTCATCCAGTTCAACAAGCGAGACCTGCCGGCGGTGCGCAGCGACGAGGAGCTCGCTGACCTCGCCAAGCACGGGCGCGAGCCCGTGTACAAGGCCGTCGCGACGAGAGGCGAGGGGGTGCTCGAGACCTTCCTCGGCCTGCTCGCCATGACGTGGTCGCGGCTCGACGCCGAGCACGACTTCTCGAACAAGTTCCGCGTCCGCAGCGACACCTTCGTGGCCGCGCTCGCCAAGCAGCTCGGCGTGGTCGGCGACCCGCAGAAGCTCATCGAGGCCGCGGTCGGCGTCGATCCCCGCGCGGCGGCGTCGAGCACGCGTGGTCGTGACGGCGGCAAGGGGGGCGCGTGAACAACCCGCGCGGCCCTCAGAGCCCGGGTGGACAGGCGTCGCAGACCGGCCCTCAAGGGGGCGCGCGCTCGATCGACGCGCTCACGATGGGCCAGGGATTGCGGCTCGAAGACCTGGTCGATCGCGAGGCGCTCCAGGAGGTCTGCAAGTCGTTCCACGCCCTCTTCGGCATCCCGGTCCGCATCTACGCGACCGACGGCGCCTTTCTCGCCGACTCCGTGCAGGAGCAGGCGATGTGCGTGTACCTGCAGAGCCTCCGCGACGGGCGCTCGGCGTGCGCGTCCACCGTCGGCGCCGTGAAGTCGGCCGACCCGGGCCCGACCGGTGAGGCGACCCACCCGTGCTTCACGGGCGCGCTCTACCGGATCGTGGGCCTCGACTACGACGGGCGTCGGCTAGGCCGTGTGATCATCGGGCCGTTCCTGCCCGCCGAGGTGCGCGAGGTGCCGCGCTCGCTCCTGCGCATCGACGCCGGGATCGAGCCCGAGAAGGCGCGCGACCTCCTGCCCAAGATGCCGCGCGCGCGCACCGACACGGTGACGCGCATCGCCAAGCACCTGCAGGCGGTCCTCGACCTCATCCTGTTCAGCGGGCACCGCGCCCTGCTCACCTCGCAGATGCACCTCGCGAGCGTGCGCGAGAGCTACCGCGAGCTGCAGGAGCAGAACCAGAAGCTCACCGAGTCGTACGAGCGCCTCAAGGAGCTCGACCGCCTCAAGTCCAACTTCCTCGCCACCGTGAGCCACGAGCTCCGCACGCCGCTCACCTCGATCCTCGGCTACGGCGAGATGCTCGCCGAGGGCATCGGCGGTCCGCTCAACCCCGAGCAGCTCGAGTTCGTGCAGACCATCCGCGAGAAGGGCGAGCAGCTGCTCTCGCTCATCAAGAGCCTCCTCGACCAGTCCAAGCTCGAGAGCGGCACCCTCTCGCTGCGTCCCGCCGACGTCGCCATCGGGTCGGTGCTCGAGGACGTCGCCGCCACGCTGTTGCCCTCGGCGCTGCGCAAGGGGCTCAAGCTCGAGGTCGACGTGGCCCCACGCATCCCGATCCTGCGCGGCGACGCCGAGCGGCTGCGCCAGGTGTTCACCAACCTCGCCGAGAACGCCGTCAAGTTCACCCCCGCCGGCGGCACGGTGCGGCTCGTCGCGCTCACGGAGGCGGCCGGCGAGCCCGAGGACGACATGGGCTACGTGCTGTTCGCGGCGCGTCCCACGGCGGTCCTGGCCCGCGTGGAGGACACTGGCATCGGCATCCCCGAGGCCGAGCACGGCAAGATCTTCGACGCGTTCTACCAGGTCGACGGCTCGTCCACGCGCGAGCACGGAGGCACTGGCCTCGGCCTCTCCATCGTCAAGCGCATCGTCGAGATGCACGGCGGCACCATTTCCGTGGGCAACGGCGGCACCGAAGGGCGGCCGCGCGGCACCGCGTTCACCGTGCGCTTCCCGCTCGAGACGCGCTGAGGCGAGCCCGGACGATGGCGGACGAGTTCGCGCGCATCGCGGCGATCGCGGCCGCGCTCGGCGACCGCGCCGAGGGGCTCGGGGACGACTGCGCGGTGCTCGACGGCTGGGTGCTGACCGTCGATGCCTGCGTCGAGGGCGTGCACTTCCCGCCGCGCGCGCTCGACGGGGCGATGCTCGAGGACGTGGGCTACCGCGCGACGGTCGCAGCGGCGAGCGACGTGCTCGCCATGGGCGCGGCACCGAGCGCCATCCTCTCGGCGTGGACGCTCCCCGACTGGCTCGACGACGACGGGATCGCGCGCATCGCGCGCGGTCAACGGGAGGCCTGCACGGCGCTCGCGGCCAAGATCGTGGGCGGGAACCTCTCGCGGGGCCCTGCGCTCTCGCTCACCACCACCGTCCTCGGACGGGCCGCCCACCCCGTGCCCCGCAGCGGCGCGCGTCCCGGCGAAAGGGTGCTCGTGTTCGGCGCGCTCGGCGAGGCGGCGCTCGGGCTGCGCGCTCTCTCTCTGGGGTCGACCCACCGTTGCCTGGACGTGTTCAAGAGGCCCCCGGTCCTGCTCGCCGAGGCGGCGACGCTCGCGGCGCACGCGACGGCGATGATCGACGTCTCGGACGGGCTCGGGCAGGACGTCGGCCACCTGGCTGCCGCCTCGCGGGTGCGCGTGGAGCTCGACGCCTCGGCGCTGCTCGCGCGGGTTCTGACCGACACGCGCGCGCTCGCGGCGACGCTCGGCGCCGACCTCGAGCAGGCGGTGCTCGCGGGCGGGGAGGACTACGCGCTCGTCGCCACGTGGCCGCACGACGTCGCCGTGCCCGCCGGGGCGTCCGTGATCGGCGTCTGCCGCGAGGGCGAGGGGGTGTTCGTGCGCACCGCCGACGGCGCGCTCCGGGCCGCGCCTCTCGGCCATCGTCACGGGGCGGGGCCCTGATGGAGTGGCTCCTCGTGATCGCGGCGGCGCTCGTCGCGCTGTGGTTCGCGGCCCAGCAGGCGCGCACCATCGCCACCTGTCGGGTGACCGACGGCAAGCTCGAGGTGGCCTCCGGGCGCCTGCCCGCGCGCGTGCTCGGCGAGCTGCGCGACGTCGTGCAGCGCAACAAGGTCCCCGCCGCGACGCTGCGCATCGTCCGCGAGGACGGCCGCCCCCGGCTCCTGATGAAGGGCGCGCTGACCCCGGCGGCGGAGCAACAGCTCCGCAACGTCATCGGACGCTTCAAGCTGGCCGAGCTCCGGGGCTAAGCTGCTCCGACCCATGGCCGCCCCCACCGACGCCCTCGGCCGCCCCGTCCTCCTGGTCGTGGTGCTGGCGCTCGTGTCGCTCGTACCGCTGTTCCTGATGGCGACGACGGCGTTCGTGAAGATCTCCACGGTGCTACAGATCGCCCGCAACGCGATCGGTGTGCAGCAGGTGCCCTCCAACACAGTCATCCTCGCGCTCGCCGCGGTGCTCTCTGCGGTGGCCATGGCGCCGGTCGGGAGCGCGATCGTCGCGCGCGGCGCGCCGGTGCTCGCGCGGGCCAACGAAGGCGGCGACACGGTCGCGCTGGTGACCGACGGGCTCGCAGCGGTCGAGGGCCCGATGCGCAAGTTCCTGGCCGACAACGCGGACGCCAAGGAGACGGCGCGCTTCCTCGCGCTCGCCAAGGCGGCGCGGCCCGAGGCGCAGCGGGCGGCGGTGACGGCGACCGACTTCGCCGTGATCGTCCCCGCGTTCATCGTGAGCGAGCTGACCCGCGCTTTTCTGCTGGGCTTCGCGGTGCTCCTGCCGTTCCTGGTGCTCGACCTCGTGGTCGCGAACATCCTCGTCGCAGGAGGGCTCGCTTCGCTGTCACCGGGACAGGTGTCGCTACCGCTCAAGCTGCTCTTGTTCGTCGCGGTCGACGGGTGGGGGCTCCTCGCCCGCACCCTCGTGCTCGGCTACAAGTTCTCGTGAGAGATCACTGCAGGAGCTTCGCGTAGCCGGTGCCGCCCTTCTTCGAGGCGGGGACCTTGGCGCCGTTGAAGGCGTTCTTGATGCACGTCTCGGCGCCCGTGCCCTTGGCCGGGCCGCTCGTGACCACGACGGCGGTGACGTTGCCCGCCGGGCCGAAGGTGACCGCGACGGAGGAGTCCCCGTCGAGACCCTTCACGCACGACTGCGCCGCGCCCTGCTTGCCGAGGACCGCGCTGCGGATGTCGCCGGTGTCGGGCTTCTCGGGGAGGTTGGAGTCCGGCGTCGCGACGGCCTTCTTGCTCGGGTCGTCCTTGCCGATGCCGAGGACGTCGTCGAGGCTGCCGCCGCTCGGCTTGTGAATCGGATCGATGGTGGCGGTGGGCTTGGCGCTCGCGCTCGCTGCTCCGGGGCCCGCCTTGGTGGGAGGAGCGTTGCCCGTGCCTCCCGGTGCCGCGACCGTTCCCGCCATCTTGGGGTCGTTCTTGGCGACGAGCTCTGGCGCCACGCTCGCCGAAGCCGCGGGCGCCGGATCGGCCGGCTGCGGCACGGCGCTGGCCGTGGCGGTCGCCGCGATGGGGCTCGCCTTCTCGTCCTTCTTCTCGGCCGCGGCGCTCGCCGCGGGCTTGGCCGCCGAAGCGGTCTCCTCGGACTTCTTGCCGCCCGAGAACGCGATCACGCCCACGCCGATGGCCGCGGCCGCCGCGAGACCGAGGCCGATGAAGAGGGCGCCGCCCTTCTTGTCGGCCGGCTTGCCCGGCTTGGCCGCGGCGCTCATCGCGGCCGCCCCCGTCGTGGAGGGCGCTGCGGAGACGGGAGTGCCCGAACCTTCGACCACCGGGGCCGTCGAGACGCGCTTGGGCGCGGCCGAGGCGCGCTGGATGGCGCCGATGTCGATCACGTTGTCGTCGGGCTTGCCCGCGGCTGCCGCGGCCGCCACGCCGCCGTCGGCGTCGTTGCTGGACTCGCCGCCACCCATCATCGCGCGCAGGTCGATCCGGCCGGAGTCGTCTGCCTTGGCCGCACCGTCGATCTCCCCGAGACCTCCCGGCGCGGGCGCCGCGAGCGAGCTGCGGGTGAGGCCGGCGAGGGCCCCGAGATCGTTCTTCTTCGGCGCTTCCTCTTCGGACATCGACTCCTCCATGCCACGAACCTCTTGTGCGCTGCTCACCCGCGACTGCGCCCCGGTCTCCGCCGTCGCGCCGATCGAGGGCGCGTCCCAGTCGCCGCCGTGGTGGTCGGCGGCGTGGGCTGCGTGATCGTCCCTCGCGGCGTGGGCGGGGTCAAAATCTCCGCTGGCGTCGTCGGGAAGGGGGGCCGCGAGCAGGGCGTCGAGCTCGCTGCGCGACAGCGCCGGCGTGCCCGCGAAGGGGCCCGCTCGCGAGGCCACGCGCTTGACCCAGGCATCGTCGTCCGGGGCCTCGGCGCCGGCTGCCAGGCCGAGCAACAGCTGGTCGAGCGCCGGGTCCGTGCCTTTCGCCGACCGACTCGTGCTCATGACGAAGCTCCCTTCTTCGACCCACCCGCGCGGGGCCCGCCGAGCCGATCGAGCGCGTCTTCCATGCCGCGGGCCCGCAGGCCCTCGCGGAGCCGCTTGCGCGCCTCGTGCACCCGCCACGCGACGGTGCCGACCGAGCACCCGAGGATCGTGGCCGCCTCTTCTTGCGGCACGCCGTCCATGCAGACCATGACCATCGTGGCGCGGAGGCCCGCGGGGAGCCCCTCGAGTTCTTCGAGCAAGGCCGCCGCGAGTCGCCGCTGCTCGAGCTGCTCACCCGCCTCGGCCTGGCGCGTGGTGAGCACGCCCTCGATCGACGGATCGTCGAGCGCAACGGGGCGCCGGACGTTGAGCGAGCGCGCGCGGTTGAGGGAGAGGTTCACGGCGATCCGATAGATCCAGGTGAAGAACTCGCTGCGACCGTCGAAGCGAGGGAGCGCCTGGTGGGCGCGGACGAAGGTCTCCTGGGCGACGTCGTCGGCGTCGGCGTGCCCGCGGACGAGCTTGCGGGCCAGCCGACGGACACGAGGGCCGTAGCGACGCACGAGCTCGGCGAAGGCCGCAGCATCGCCCGATCGGGCGCGCTCCACGAGGTCACGGTCAGTATCGGCCATCCAGAACGCGGCGGGGTAGCCGCGCAGGCCGCGCGCGTACAGCGTCGCGCGAGGAACGCAGGAAAAGGCCGTCGAGTCACGCGGATGGGACTCCCCCGCCGCGAGGTTCCTTGGGGAAATTCGTGCCCGAGGATTTGTGCAGCCTCACGCGACGTCGTGGGCGCGAAACCGGCCGCGAGCCGACCAGGGACCCGAGCGAGCAGGCCGACAAGAACTGTTGTAAGAGGCGGCCGTGTACTTCCAAGATCTCATCCTCGAGCTGCAGAAGTTCTGGGCCCAGCGTGGCTGTCTGATCGTCCAGCCGTACAACTCCGAGGTGGGCGCGGGCACCTACAACCCGGCCACGTTCCTGCGCGCGCTCGGACCGGAGCCGTGGAACGTGGCGTTCGTGGAGCCGTCGCGCCGCCCGTCGGACGGCCGCTACGGCGACAACCCGAATCGGCTCCAGCAGTTCCACCAGTTCCAGGTGATCCTCAAGCCCAGCCCCATCGAGATCCAGCAGCTCTACGTCGACTCGCTCGTGGCCCTCGGCACCAACGCGCTCGAGCACGACCTGCGCTTCATCGAGGACGACTGGGAGTCGCCGACGCTCGGCGCGTGGGGCCTCGGCTGGCAGGTGTGGATCGACGGGCTGGAGATCTCGCAGTTCACGTATTTCCAGCAGGTGGGCGGCATCGACTGCAAGCCCGTCGCCGGCGAGCTGACGTACGGCCTCGAGCGCATCGCCATGTACCTGCAGGACAAGGACGACGTGTTCGACGTGGAGTTCGCCAAGGGCGTCACCTACGGCGAGCTCTACAAGCGCAACGAGTGGGAGTGGTCGACGTACAACTTCGAAGAGGCCGACGTCGACGCGCACTTCCGGCAGTTCGACCTCTGCGAGAAGGAGGCGAAGCGCCTGCTCGAGCGCGACGCCGATCCGCGCAAGAAGCTCGTGACGCCCGCCTACGACTTCGTCTGCAAGGCGGCCCACGCCTTCAACGTGCTCGACGCGCGGGGGGCCATCGGCGTGACCGAACGCGCGCGCTTCATCGGCCGCGTGCGTGGCCTCGCCAAGGCGGTCGCCGAGGCCTGGCTCGCCCAGCGCGAGGCCCTCGGGTTCCCGCTGCTCCGCAACGTCGCCGTGGCCGCCGAGTAGCGCCTAGCCGGGCTTGGCGTCCGTCGCGACCTCGGACGGGCCCGCGTCGGGCTTGTTCCCGCACGCGAGGAAGCCCGAGAGGCTCACCGACTCCTTCATGCAGCGGAGATCCTTCACGAGGACGATCCGGCCCGAGCACCACTTCACCCACTTCGCGAGCTCGTCCTTGCGCTCGACGCGCAGCTTGGCGGCGATCTGCTCCTGCTGCACCGGATCGCTCGTCTGCTCCTTGGCGGCGAGGGTCACCTGCTGCTCGCGGAGCTCGACGCAGTCGGCGTTGGTCAGCAGGCGCTGATCGTCGGAGTTGCCCTTGTCGTAGCCGGGCCCGGCCGGCGGAGGCGTGCCGGGCTTCGGGTCGTCGAAGCAGCCGGCCCAGCCGATGGCGACGAGCAGGAGCGCGCTCAGTCGAGGCATCGGAAGAACGCGGCCTCGTCGTTGGCGAGCTCCATGCAGCGGGCGGTGCGGCGCGAGACGGTCGTGCCGACGCAGCTCTGCATGAAGGTCTCGGCGGCCTTGGGGTCGGACTTGGCCTTGCCCTTCTGATCGCCCCACGCGCGCAGTCGGTCGCGGAACCGGCCGCAGTCCTCCTGGTTGAGCGTGCGCGAACAGCCGCTCGCGAGGAGCGCGACGAGCACGAGGGCGACGCGCGCGCTCACTTGGCGTCGCACGAGGCGGCGGCCTCGAAGGTCTTGGCGGCGAGGATGCAGTCGTACTGCGCGCGGCTCATCTTGCCGACACACGTCTCGCGCAGCGTGGCGAGCATGGCCTTGTCGGCCTGCACCGAGGGCTTCACCTTCTCGGCCTTCTCCTCGGTCTCGGCGAGCAGATCGACGAGCTTGTCGACGAGCTTCTTGCAGTCCGCCTCGGTGACCGGCTTGCTGCACGAGGCCGGCCCCAGGGGCAGGGCGAGCAGGAGCACGAGCGCCGAGAGACGCGTCGCTGCGCGGGAGGACACCGCCGCCATCTCAGGAATGGGTGGGCGCCGGAGGGAGGGCGAGGAGCTCGGCGCGCTGCTCGCGCAGGTGCCAGGGGAGCTCGGCGTAGACGTCGTCGAACAGGCTCTCGCGGCTCGGCGGCGGCAGCGCCTCGACCTCCTTGATGACCTGGACGATCTCGGCGTCGAGCTCGGCCTCGATCGCCGCCCGCCGGGCGTCGTCGGTGAGGCCGCGCGCGGCGAGCCAGCGATGGAAACGCTCGACCGGGTCGCGGCGCTGCCAGCGGTCGACCTCGGCCTGGGTGCGGTAGCGCGTGGGGTCGTCCGACGTGGAGTGCGCGCCGATGCGGTAGGTGACGCACTCGACGAACGTGGGGCCGTCGCCGCTCCGCGCGCGCTCGAAGGCCTCGCGCAGCACCTCGTACACCGCGAGCACGTCGTTGCCGTCGACGCGCACCGAGGGCACGCCGTAGGCGAGGCCCTTGACGGCGATGGTCGCCGACGCCGTCTGCTTGGAGGTCGGCACGCTGATCGACCAGCCGTTGTTCTGGCACACGATGACGCTCGGGGTCTGGTGGACGCCGGCGAAGGTGAGGGCCGCATGGAAATCGGGCTCGCTCGTGGCGCCGTCGCCGAGGAAGCCGACCGCGACGTCGCGCGTCTTCCGGAGCTTGGCGGCCCACGCGGTGCCGACGGCCTGGGGCACCTGGGGCCCGATGCAGGACGACCAGGAGACCTGGTGGACCGTGCGCGAGCTCATGTGCGAGGGCATCTGACGGCCCTTCTGGTTGTCGCCCGAGTTGCCGAAGATCTGCGCGATGAACGTGGTGAGCGGGAAGTCGCGCACCAGCATGATCGCCTGCTCGCGGAGGGCCGGGAACACCCAGTCGCTGCTCTCGACCGCGAGGCCGCACGCGATCGGCACCGCCTCTTGCCCCGTGCACGCGCCGTAGAAGCCCACGCGCCCCTGGCGCTGCAGCACGATCATGCGCGCGTCGAGCACCCGCATGCGCAGGAGCTCGCGGTACATGCGCTGCAGGATCGGCTCGGGCGCGCTCGTCGGGCGGAGCTGGTGGGGCTCGTCGATCTCCCCCATGACGGAGGTGAGACCGAGGGCGAGGGCGACGGCGGCGTCGTCGCTGACCGGCCCTGTTGCCGGGGGGGCGGGACGGGGTGAGGAGTTGGTGTGGCTGGACACGGGCCGCGGCAGGTTACCCCGAGGCCGGCTTGGCGTGCCACTCCTGCAGACTGCGCACCTCGATGGGCGCCCCCGGGGCGCACGTGGCGCCCGCCTGGATGGCGTCGCAGGCGGCGAGGGCCGCGGACATGGTGGTGAAGTAGGGCTTGCCGGTCAGCAGGCTCTGCCGACGGATCGCGTACGAATCGCGGATCTCCCGGGAGGCGGTGGTGGTGTTGATGACCAGCACCACGTCCTTGTCGCGGATGCGATCGACGATGTGGGGGGAGCCGTCGCGCACCTTCTGCACGCTCTCGCAGGGCAGGCCGGCGCGCCCGAACGCCGCCGCGGTGCCGCCGGTGGCGAGCAGGGTGAAGCCCATGCGGTGCAGCTTGCGGGCGCACACGATGGCGACCGGCTTGTCCTCGTCGCGGACGCTGAAGACGACCGCGCCCGAGGTGGGCAGCGGGCCGCTCGCGGCGGTGATGGCCTTGCCGAAGGCGACCTCGAAGGTGGCCGCGATGCCCATGACCTCGCCGGTCGAGCGCATCTCGGGGCCGAGGATGGTGTCGACGCCGGGGAACTTGCTGAAGGGGAACACCGACTCCTTGACGCAGACGTGCCTGGGCACGACCTCGTCGACGATGCCGAGCTCGGTGAGGGTGGCGCCGGCCATGACCTTGGCGGCGATCTTGGCGAGCGGCACGCCGGTGGCCTTCGACACGAACGGCGAGGTGCGCGAGGCCCGCGGGTTCACCTCGATGACGTAGGTCATCTGGTTGATCACGCCGAACTGCACGTTCATGAGGCCGCGCACGCCGAGCTCGATGGCGAGCATGCGGGTCTGCTCCTTGATGGAGGCGACGACGTGGCGGGGCAGGGTGTGCGGCGGCAGGACGCAGGCGCTGTCGCCCGAGTGGATGCCCGCTTCCTCGATGTGTTGCATGACGCCACCGATCACCACGGTGGTGCCGTCGGCCACACAGTCCACGTCGACCTCGATGGCGTCCTTGAGGAACTGATCGAGCAGGATCACCGGCTTCTGGTGACCGGCCTGCGCGTCGCGCATGGCCTCCATCGCCACCTCGACCGCGACGCCGACGTAGTGGTCGAGCTCCTGCTGGTCGTGCACGATCATCATCGCGCGGCCGCCGAGCACGTAGCTCGGGCGCACGAGCAGCGGGTAGCCGAGCTCCTGGGCGATCTGGCGCGCGCCGGCCGCGTCGTTGGCGATGCTGCCCTTGGGGCGCTGCAGGCCGAGCTTGCCGAGCAGCGCGTCGAAGAGGGCGCGGTCCTCGGCGCGGTCGATGGCCTCGGCGGAGGTGCCGAGGATGGGGATCCCCGCGGCGACGAGCGGCTTGGCGAGCTTGAGCGGGGTCTGCCCGCCGAGCTGCACGATGACGCCGGCGAGCTTGCCGCCGCGCGCCTCGTTGCGGCAGATCGCGAGCACGTCCTCGAACGTGAGGGGCTCGAAATACAGCCGATCGGAGGTGTCGTAGTCGGTGGACACCGTCTCGGGGTTGCAGTTGACCATGATGGTCTCGAACCCCTGCTCGCGGAGCGCGAACGCGGCGTGCACGCAGCAGTAGTCGAACTCGATGCCCTGGCCGATGCGGTTCGGGCCGCCGCCGAGGATGATCACCTTGCGGCGGTCGGTGTCGGGCGGGGTCTCGTCGACCGTCTCGTAGGTCGAGTACATGTACGGCGTGTGCGCGACGAACTCGGCGCCGCACGTGTCGACGCGCGAGAACACCGGCTGGATGCCGGCGCCTTCGCGGAACGTGCGCACCTCGGTCTCGGTCTTGCCGGCCGCGCGGGCGATCTGCCGGTCGGAGAACCCGAGCTGCTTGGCGCCGCGCACCCGCGTGGGCTCCAGCGCCGCGCCGGTCAGCGCGCGCTCGCACGCGAGGATGCGGCGCACCTGGGCGAGGAACCAGGGGTCGATGCCGGTGATGGCGTGGATCTCGGCCTCCTCGATCCCGAGGCGCAGGGCGTCGGCCACCTGGAAGAAGCGGTCGGCGGTGGGGATCGCGATGAGGCGGCGGAGCGCGGCGCGCTGCTCGTCGATCGTCGGCTCGTTGCGCACGGCCGTGTGCGGATCGGGGGCCGCCTCCATGCCGAGGTCGCGGCGCGACTCGCGCTCGAGGGCCTGGGCGAGGGCCGGGTAGTCCTGCGTGGCGAGGCCCGAGGAGAGGCCGTCCTTGCCGGTCTCCAGCGACCGCGCGGCCTTCTGCAGGGCCTCGCAGAACGTGCGGCCGATGGCCATGGCCTCGCCGACCGACTTCATCTGCGTGCCGAGGCGCGGGTCGGCGCCGGGGAACTTCTCGAAGGCGAAGCGGGGCCACTTGGTGACCACGTAGTCGATGGTGGGCTCGAAGGCCGCGCTCGTGACGCGCGTGATGTCGTTGCGCAGCTCGTCGAGCCGGTAGCCGATGGCGAGCTTGGCCGCGACCTTGGCGATGGCGTAGCCGGTGGCCTTGGAGGCGAGGGCGCTCGACCGCGACACGCGCGGGTTCATCTCGATGACGATGACGTCGCCGTTCGCGGGATTGACCGCGAACTGCACGTTGGCGCCGCCGGTGGCCACGCCGATCTCGCGCATGATCGCGCGCGCGCCGTCGCGGAGGCGCTGCAGCTCGCGGTCGGTCAGGGTCATCGCCGGGGCGACGGTGATCGAGTCGCCCGTGTGCACGCCCATCGGGTCGATGTTCTCGATCGAGCAGACGACGGCGAAGTTGCCGACCGAGTCGCTGATGACCTCGAGTTCGTACTCCTTCCAGCCGAGCACGCTCTGCTCGATGAGCACCTCGCGGGTCGGCGACTGGGCGAGGGCCCACTCGACCTTGGCGACGAGCTCGCCCTCGCTCCAGACAATGCCCCCGCCGGCGCCGCCCAGGGTGAACGAGGGCCGGAGGATGGCCGGATAGCCGATCTCGGCGACGATGGCGCGCGCGTCTTCGACCGAGTGTGCGTGCCCGCTCTTCGGGACCGACAGCCCCACCTTCTCGCACGCGAGCTTGAAGAGGCCGCGGTCCTCGGCCTTGCGGATCGCCGTGGGGCTCGCGCCGATCAGCTCGACGCCGTACTTGGCGAGCACCCCGGCCTCGTCGAGCGCCAGGGCCAGGTTGAGCGCCGTCTGGCCGCCGAGGGTGGGGAGCAGCGCGTCCGGCCGCTCCCGTTCGATGACCTTGGTCAACGAGTCTACGGTGAGGGGCTCGACGTAGGTGCGGACCGCGAGCTCCGGGTCCGTCATGATCGTGGCCGGGTTCGAGTTGACCAGGACCACCTCGTAGCCTTCTGCGGCCAGGGCCTTCGCGCCCTGTGTGCCGGAGTAGTCGAACTCGCAGGCCTGTCCGATGACGATCGGGCCGGACCCGATCAGGAGGATACGGCGGAGATCTTCGCGGCGCGGCACGGGGCGTCCGGGTAGGAGCAGGTCTGGCGGGCGTCAAAGGCCAACCTCTCCTTGAATCCGTAACGCCGCCGTCCGTCGACCGACTCGTGGCAAGCGTTCACGTCACCGCCCGAGTCGTTGCAGGCACCGCTTGCAAGTCCGCACGAAGGCTGTTCCATTGAAGCTCCGCCGTCCGGCGGATCGGGAGGTTTCGGCAAATGCGCAAGGGGTTCGTTCGTGCGGGTCTGGTTCTCGGTGGGGTGGCGGCGATCGTCGGCATCGCTTCGCTCTCGGTCTCGCGCCAGCACGGCGTGCAGGTCGCGTCCGCGGCGGCCGGTGACGAGAGCGTCAACATCGAGGGCGCGTTCAAGGTGACCGGTGTCGGCGCCGACGGCGGCGAATACACGGGCTCGGCCACGCTGAAGAAGATCGGCGGCCAGATGTTCAAGGGCACCTGGAGCCTCGGCAAGAAGTTCGAGGGCGTCTGCTTCCGCGACGGTTCCGTCCTGTCCTGCGGGTGGTCGGCCAAGCACGACCTCGGGGTCATGGCCTACCTGGTCAAGGACAACGGCGACCTCGACGGCGTGTGGTTCGAAGAGGGCAACACCACCATCGGCAAGGAATACTTGATCGGCGGCAACGGCAACCTGCTCGGCAACTACACCATCAAGACGGGCGAGGAGCCGCCGAAGGGCGGGAACAAGGCCAAGACCTACAGCGGCACCGTCAAGGTCGGGTTCCACAACGGCGTCTACACGTTCGACTGGAACTTCGGCGGCGGCAAGAAGCTGAGCGGCCTCGGCCTGCGCGACGGCGACGTCGTGTCGGTCGGGTTCAACGACACGGGCAACTACGGTGTGCTCCAGTACGACATCAAGGGCGGCGCGGGGAAGAAGACCACCCTGGTCGGTCGCTGGGTCGAGAGCGGCACCTCCAACAAGGGGCCGGGCGCCGAGACGATGGTGAAGTGAGTTCGGTCGGCCGCCGCCCGGTGTCCACGGTCGTCCCCTCGGGCGGCCTGGACAGCCGGGCTCGGCCGCGTTGTCGTTCTGGTCGGTTCAATCTCATGGAGAGGTCACGATGCTCGAGCGGATGATGTCTGGGTTCTTCGGTCTCGGATCGCGAGGCGTGCTGCTCGCGCTCGGTCTCGTCGTCGCAGCTCCGACCACGGCGTCGGTGGTGGGCTGCAAGAAGGAAGAGAAGGACGACAAGAAGGACGACAAGAAGAAGGACAAGGACGACGACGACGACAAGGACTCGAAGAAGAAGAAGAAGTCCAAGGACGACGACGACGACAAGGACACGAAGAAGAAGAAGTCCAAGGACGACGACGACGACAAGTCGGCCAAGAAGAAGTCCAAGGACGACGACGACGACGTCAAGACGGTCAAGAAGGGCAAGGCCCTCAAGAGCGTCGACGACGAGGAAGAGGACGACGACGCCCCCAAGCTCAAGACCAAGAAGGCCGCGGGCGATTCGGCGGACATCGTCGGGACCTACGAGATCGCCGGCAAGAACCCCGACGGCGGCAAGTACAAGGGCTCGGCCACGATCAGCAAGATCGGCGGCTCCATGTACAAGGGGAAGTGGAAGATCGGCTCCACCAACTGGGAAGGCGTGATGTTCCGCGACAAGAACGTCTTGTCCTGCGGCTCGGCCCCCAAGCACGACACCGGCGTGGTCGCCTACCTGGTCAACAAGACCAACCTCGACGGCGTGTGGTTCGAGGAGAACGACACCAAGATCGGCAAGGAGATCCTCTCGGCGCCGAAGGACATCGAGGACCTCACCGGGACCTACGGGATCAACACCGGCGAGACCCCGGCCAAGAAGAAGTACACGGGCACGGTCAAGATCACGAAGTACAAGTCGGGCGTCTACGGTCTGACCTGGAAGTTCGGCACCACGACCAACGTGGGCCTCGGCCTCCGCTCGCAGCACCTGCCCGCCGCGGCGCAGGATCTGCTCTCCGTCGGCTTCAACAGCGCGGGCGACGCCACGGTCCTCCAGTACGTCATCCTCGACGACGGAAAGACCCTGGCGGGCCACTGGGCGATGCCTGGCAAGGGCGGCGGCGAGCCCTCTTGGGGCAAGGAGACGATGACGCGCTGAGAGCGACCCGGTGCACGTCGCTTGTGGACGGCACCCGCACGGCGTGCGATGGCGGCGGTGATGGAACGAACGTTCCTCGCCGCCGTCGTCGTTTGTGGCCTCGGGTGTGGCCGACCGGGGCCGGAGGCCACTGCCGAGGGGGTCGTCCAGGCCTTCCTGACGGCCACCGAAGGCTACGGCCGCGACACGACCGCGCCCGATCGCGTCTTCAAGCTCCTCTGCAAGGACACGCGCGACCACCTGCGCGAGGCCGCCGAGCGCGCGACCGCCCTCGGCCTGCCGGTCAAGCCCGAGCAGATGCTCGCTCGCTGGTCGCCGCCCGCGTTCGTGGCCGAGCGCCTCGTGTTCGACGGGCGGGCCGCGGTCGACGTCTACGGCGCGGACCCGCGCACCCAGCACGCCCGGGTGGTCGTCGCCCAGGAGGGCGCTGGGTACTGCGTGCGGCTCTAGAGGACGTCGAGCGGGTAGTTGCCGTCGGCGTAGCCGCGCACTGCGATGGCCTTGCGCAGCTCGTCGTCGTTGCGGTCGAACGCGCGCACCGTGTCGGCCATGCGCACCTCGGCGCCGCTCGCGAAGGCGGTCGTGAGCTCGACCTCGCGCCGCGCGCCCTCCTCGCCGCGCCGCTCGATCGCCTTGGTGGCGCGGGAGGGGCACGCCACGAGCGCGTAGAGATCGATCGCCAGATCGGCGATGCGGCGCTGGGTGAACTGCATCTCGGCGATGTCCTTGCCGTGCTTGCGGAGCACCTTGTCGACGTTCTTGGCGAGCTCCGCGGTGTACTCCTCGAAGAGGACCGTCTCCCGGTTGAGGAGCGGGTGCACGCGGTGCAACCGCTCGCGCCCGAGCGCCGAGCGGGCCTTGCGGATCGCGAAATCGGAGAGCAGACCGAACCCCTTGATCGGCTCGCGCATGGCGCGGACCACCTCGGAGATCTCCTTGCCCGGGCCCTGCATGCCCGAGAGCGCGATGAAGCAGCGCATGATCTCGTTGGTGCCGCCGAAGATGAGGTGCGCGCGCGCGTCGCGCAGGAGCCGCTCGAACGACGACCGGGCGTAGGCGCGACCCCCGACCAGCTGCGCGGCCTCGTGCGACACGCGGAGGAACACCTCGCTGCCGAGCACCTTGCAGATCGCGCTCTCGAGGGAGAAATCGGCCGCGGCCTGGCCATCCACGAGACCGGCGGTCAGGTACACCGCGCTCTCGAGGGCGAACGTGTCGATCGTCATGCGCGCGATCTTGTCGCGGACGAGCCCGAGCTCGCCGATGGCGCGACCGAAGGCCCGGCGGCTCGAGGCGTGGACGATCGACGCATCGACGAGGGTGCGGCAGGCGCCGACCGCGCTGGCGGTGAGGCCGAGGCGGCCGCGGTTGAGGACCTCCATCGCGACCTGGAACCCGCGGCCGGGGTCTCCGAGCACGTTGCCGTGGGGCACGCGCACGGCCTCGAAGCGCGCGTCGGTCGTGCCGAGGCCGCGCACGCCGTGCTTGTCGAGGCGAGGCCCGGTGCGGACCCCGTGCGCGCGCTCGACGAGGAACGCCGTGAGGCGCGGCTTGACCTCCTCCTTGGAGGTGCGCGCGAACACGGTGAACAGATCGGCGCGGTCGCCGTTGGCGATCCAGCTCTTCTGGCCCTCGAGGATCCAGCCCTCGCCGTCGACGGCGGGGTCGGCGCGGGTCTGGATGCCGGCGGCGTCGCTGCCGGCGGAGGGCTCGGTGAGGCAGAACGAGGCGATCGACTCGCCGCTCGCGACGCGGGGCAGGTATTTGCGCTTCTGGGCGTCGGTGCCGAACAGGAGCAGTCCCATCGTGCCGAGCGACTGGTGGGCGGTGAGCATCAGCGCGACCGAGCCGTCGTGGGCGCCGACCTCCTGCATCAACCGCGCGTACGCGAACGTGGAGAGCCCGAGGCCGCCGTGCGCCCTGGGCGCGAGCACGCCGAACAGGCCCTGCTGGCGCAGGCCGTCGACGACGTTCTCGGGGATGGCCGCGTCGGCGTCGATGGCGCGCGGGTCGATGTGGTCGGCGGCGAACTTGCGGAAGCCGTCGAGGAGCGGGGTCACGACCTCGCGCTCGGGGGCGGAGAGCTCGGGGAACGGCGCGACGAGATCCTCGGCGATCACGCCGTGGAACAGGGACTTCATGAAGCTCTGGTCGGACACGGCGCGTAGGGTCGACTCTGTCGAACCGGAGCGTCAAGGGCCGACCGCCGCGACGCCTACCCGCGGGCGCAGAAGCCTTCGTAGTCGATGTACTCGGTGATCGTGCGGTGCTCCGAGCAGCCGATGCAGGTCGGGTCGCGGCGCACGCGCAGCTCACGGAACTTCATGTTGAGCGAATCGTAGGTGAGGAGGCGGCCGACCAGCGGCTTGCCGCGCCCGAGCACGAGCTTGAGGGCCTCGGTGGCCTGCACCACGCCGACCACGCCCGGCAGGATGCCGAGCACGCCGGCCTCCTGGCAAGACGGCGCGAGGTGGGGTGGGGGGGGCTCGGGGTAGCATGCAGCGGTAGCAGGGCCCCTCGAACGGCACGAACGTGGTGACCTGGCCGTCGAAGCGGAAGATCGACCCGTGCACCACCGGGATGCGGTGCTTGAGGGAGGCGTCGTTGACGAGGTAGCGCGTCGGGAAGTTGTCGCAGCCGTCGACGACGACGTCCCACTTGCCGCCTTCGCCCTCGCCGCCGAAGATCCGGTCGACGTTCTCGCTGGTGAGCCGCTCCTTGTAGGCCACCACCCGCACGTCGGGGTTCAGGTCGACGAGGGCCTTCTGCGCGCTCTCGACCTTGGCCATGCCGACCCGGCTGGTCGCGTGGAGGATCTGGCGCTGCAGGTTGGAGGCGTCGACGGTGTCGGCGTCGACGAGGCCGAGGGTGCCGACGCCGGCCGCGGCGAGGTAGAGGGCCGCGGGGGAGCCGAGACCACCCGCGCCGAGCAGCAGCACGCGCGACTTGAGCAGCTTGGCCTGGCCGACCTCGCCCACCTCGGGCAGGAGCAGGTGCCGCGAGTAGCGGTCCCTCTGCGCGTCGGTCAGCTGCGGCGGGGTCTCCATCGGGTAGCCGAGGTCCTTCCACCGCACGAAGCCCGGGTTGGCCGACTCGACGTTCGTGTAGCCGAGCTCGCCGAGGGTCTTGGCGGCGAGGGCGCTCCGCGTGCCGCCGGCGCAGTAGAGGACGATGGGAGCGTTCTTGTCGGTGAGCTTCTGCTCGACCTGGATCTCGAGGAAGCCGCGGGGCAGGGAGAGCGCCCCGGGGATGAAGCCCGCGCGGAACTCCTCTTTCTCGCGCACGTCGACGAGGACCATGGGCGCCTTGGTCTCGAGGCGACGCTTGACCTCCTCGAGCGAGACTTCGCGGACGGTCTTGCGGATGCCGGCGATGAGGTCGGCGTAGGTCTGAGCCATGGTAGACGGATGTCTACTATCGCGAACCCGTCACGTCCACCGATCAGAAGGCGCCGGCGAGGCCGATGCCAGCCGTGCCCGGACCGGGCACCAGCGTGATCTGACCGGCCTTGGTGGGCTCGGACTTCTTGCCCCCAAGGAGCAGCCACACGACGCCTCCGCCGACCGCCGCGATGCCGACGCCGGTGAGCACCCAGCCGAGGTTGCGGCGACTCGTGGCCGACTTGCCGTCGGTCGAGAGCTGGTTGCAGGTGGCGAGGTCGCCCGGGAGGGGGTTCTTGGCGCAGTTGAGCTTGTTGAAGTCGTCGCTGGTCGACGACACCTTGGCGTTGCCCGTGACGCCGAGGATGACGCCCGCGACGGTGAGCACACCGCCCGCGCCGATCACGACGTACGGCCCCGCACCGGGCCCGGTGGACGGCGGAGGCGTGGTGGGGATGCTGGTGCCCGAGCTGGTCGGCGCGGTCTCGGTCGGGGCGGCGGTGCCCGTGCCGGTGGGCGCCGTGCCGGTGCCCGTGCCGGTGGGCGCGGTGCCCGTGCCCGTGCCCGTACCCGTGGGCGCGGTCTCGGTGGTGGTGGGCGCGGCCTTCTTGGAGAGGTTGGCGATCTTGGCGTCGAGCAGGTCGAGCTCCTCGCCGGCCGGCTTTCCGCGCGCGCGGAACAGCTTGTAGACCTCGACCGCCGCTGCGTACTGACCGTCGGCCTCGTAGACCTTGCCCAGGTTCTTGAGCAGCAGGTGCGCGGTGCAATCGCGCTTGTAGGCGTCCTTGTAGTACTTGATCGCGTCGGTGTAGTTCGACGTGTCGTGGGCGTTCTTGCCGAGGCCGAAGAGGGTCTTGGCCTCCTCCGTGTCCTTCTTGCTCGGCTTGCACGCGGCGCCCTCGGGCGGCGGCCAGCCCGGCTCCTTGATGGCCTGCGCGACCGCCGGACGCAGACCGATGGGTCCGAGACCGATGGTCAGCTGCGCACCACCGAGGGCCGTGACGACGACGAGAGTCCAAGGGACGAGGGCGCGGGGACGCATTTCGGCGTCAGGCGTATCACACCTGCCGCCAGTGTTGAAATCCATTGAGGGCCTCCGACATCGGCTAAGCTGCCCGCTTGACGATGCGCCCTTCGCGACTCCTGCTCTCGGCCGGCGCGGCGTGCGCGCTCGGCCTCGCCGCTTTCGCCCTCCACGTCGAGGATGCGGGGGCACAAGCGCCCACGCCGACCGCCCCGGCCAAGAAGCCCGGCACCCTGGCGGACGCCAAGGACCACATGGACCGCGGGCAGGCCTTCTTCCTCGAGAAGAAGTTCGCCGAGGCGGCCGTCGAGTTCCATCTCGCCTGGGAGACCAAGCCCCTCAGCACCTTCCTGTTCAACGAGGGCGTCTGTCACGAGAAGCTGCGCGCCTGGCAGAAGGCGATCGATCTGTTCCAGAAGTACCTGGACGACGACCCCACGGCCCTCGATCGACCGGCCGTCCAGGCCCGGCTCGAGAAGCTGAAGGTGGAGCTCGAGAAGGAGAAGGCGGCCGCCGCGGCCGCCGCGGACGCCGGGGGCGGTGATGGCGGCGATGCAGGGGGCGACGGTGAGGCGGAAGGGGGTGTCATCACGCCGCCGCCGGTGCACACGACGGTCGGTCCCGTGGTGGCCAACATCGACGAGATGAAGTCGATCGTGGTCATCGAGAGCCTGCCCGACGGTGCGCCCGTCGAGATCTGGCAGCGCCAGGCGACGACGACGCCCAAGTTCGAGATGGGCAAGGACAACCCGGGCTGGACCAAGGTTCTGAGCGGCAAGACCACGCTCACCATCAGCCTTCCCCTCGGCACCTACCACGTGGTCCTGCCGAAATTCCAGGACTACCGGGCCACCGAGACCGACATCACCGTCGCCGCGGCGACCATCTCGCAGTTCAAGGCCAACCTCGCGCAGGGCGCGTTCTTCGGCGTGGTCAAGCTGCGCAGCTACGAGCAGGGCGAGGAGCTGCGCGGCGCGCACGTGCTCGTGAAACGCCCCGGCGACAAGGGCTTCATCGATCGCGGCGTCACCCCCTACGAGGAGTCCTTCGAGAGCGGCACGTACGCCTTCCGCGTCGAGCTCCCCGGCTTCAAGACCCTCGAGAAGAAGATCGAGGTCGAGCACGGGCGCATCGACGAGCAGAAGCTCGAGCTCGATCGCGCCGAGAAGGGCCTCGTGCGCCTCGAGATCACCGGCGCCGACGAGGCCGAGGTGTACCTCGACGGCGAGAAGGCCAAGACCTGGGCCCTCGGCCAGAAGGTCGACCTCGAGGTGATGGCCGGTCCCCACGAGCTCAAGGTCAAGGCCGACGACCGCAAGACCTGGTCGACCAAGGTCACGGTGCCCAAGGGCAAGATGATCGTGCTGCACACCGAGCTCAAGCCCTCGGTCCCCCGCGGCACGGCGTGGACCACCGCGGTCTTCTCGGCCGTGTTCCTCGGGGGCGGCGTCTACCTCGGGCTGCAGGCCAACAAGCTCCGCGACGAGCTGTCTTCCGCGCAGGCGAGCTACACGCTCGACCAGGAAGACCCCCGCATCAAGCGCGGCAAGTACTTCGCCATCGGCGCCAACGGGGCCTACGCGGTCGGCGGCGTCCTCGCGCTGATCTCCCTCTACAACTTCCTCAAGGATCCGCTGCCGCCCTCGAAGGGCTGGCAAGAGGCGCCCCGCAACCTCGATCCGCGCGAGGCGGCGCCGAAGCCGGTCTCGCTCCTGCCGGTGGTCTCCGTCGGCTACGCGGGCCTCACCCTCGTGGGGGAGTTCTGACATGCGCCCCCGAGACCTCTCCGTGTTGCTCCCGCTCGCGTTCGCGGCCTGCAACTTCCAGCAGTTCGACAAGTTCTCCGAGGACACCCCGAGCACGGCGTTCGTCGACCGCTCCTACGGCGCGCGCGTCGCGCTCACCAGCGACGCGAGCGGCATCACCGTGCTCGCCGCCGGCGGCAACCCGGGCGAGGGCGTCCGGTTCTTCACGGTCGGAGACGGAAGGAGCGCGCCCAGCACCGTCCCGCGCAGCACCGCGGCGCTCTGCGAGCTGAGCACCGACAAGATCGTCGGAGGCACGCCGTGCGTCGGCGGGACCACGCTCGCCGCGGCCGGCACGCTGAACGACGGCGGGAGCGACGCCGCGCCCGGCCTCGATCACATCGGGTGCTTCGCCGTGGGCTACGGCCGGGTGACCACCGCGGCCACGCTCTACGGGCCCGTGATCGCGTGCGCCGACGGGCAGGTGTTCACGCTCGGCGGCGCGACCGGCTCGCAGGTGGAGAAGAGCCTCTCGCTGCTCGACCCCGTGGCGCTCACGGCGCTCCGCATCGCGTTCGCGGCGTTGCCCGGCGCGGGCAAGCTGCCGTCCAAGAACCCACCCCTCCTCATGGGCAGCGAGGCCGACGGCGGCGCGTGGTTCTGGCCCGCGGCCACCCCCGGGTCCGCGCCGAGGGTGGTGCCCGCCCCGAGCGATGCGAAGACCGCCCGCTTCGGCGCGTCGGTGGCCATGGCCCGCGGCGCCGGCACCTCGCTCTTGCTCGTGGCCGCGCCCGAAGCCGGCCGCATCTACGCGTACACGCCCGGCGCCACCGCGGCGGACGCCCCGGTGCCCGTGGCCTGCCTCGAGGGCGACAAGGGGGCGGGCTCGGCGATCGGCGTCGGCGATCTCGACGGCGACGGCCTCGACGACGTCGCCGTCACCGACCCGCGCCGCGTGCGCATCTTCCTCGGCAAGAAGCGGCCGACCACCCTCGGCACCGGCGACTGCCCGAGCACCTGGCCCGCCGAGGCGATCGAGCTCACCTGCGCCGAGACCGCGGGGGCCGGGGGGTGCTCCGCGGCGCAGTTCGGCGCGTCGCTGGCCATCGGCGACCTCGACGGCAACGGTCAGGTCGACCTCGCCGTCGGGGCACCGAACGCCAGCTACTCGGGGGTGGAGGGCGCAGGGGCCGTGTTCCTGTTCTCGCCGCTGTCGTCGACCACCGTGCTCGACGTGCGCGGCCTGGCTTCACCCAACGCCGGCGACGCCTTCGGCGCGTCGGTCGCGATCGGCAAGGTCGGGGCCCAGGACACCCTCGCGGTGGGCGCCCGCGGCAAGGGCGGCGCTTACGTCACGTGGTGCACCAAGCTCCCCGGAGATCCGGGAGGGGCACGCTGCCGCAAGTGAACCGTGAACGGAGTGAGCCGGAGGCGAACGCAGTGAACGGCGCCTCCACGGGCGGCCGCTAGGGTAGAAAGAGCGCGATCGATCCATGATTCCCGAACGCAAGCAGGTGCTGGTCGTCGACGACGAAGCGAACCTCCGCAAGGTGCTGGTCGCGCAGCTCACCCGCGACGGGTACGACGTGCACACCGCGGCCGACGGCGAAGAGGCCCGCGAGCTGCTCCAGGAGCACCACGTCGATCTCGTGATCACCGACCTGCGCATGCCGCGCCTCGACGGCATGGAGCTCCTGCGCTGGGCGCTGGCCGACGATCCGACGCGGCCGGTGGTGATGATCACCGCGCACGGGACCGTCGACACGGCCGTGGAGGCGCTCAAGCTCGGCGCCTTCGACTACGTCACCAAGCCGTTCGATCAGACCGAGATCCGCAGCGTCGCGCAGAAGGCCCTCAAGGCCCGCGACCTCGCTGGCTCCGAGGTCGCTCCCTTCACGTCGTCGGCGTCGGGCACCGGCGGGGAGACCCCAGGGCGCTTCCGCATCATCGGGCAGAGCGCGCCGATCCAGGAGATCTACGGCGTCCTCGAGAAGGTCGCCGACACGCCGACCACGGTGCTCATCAGCGGCGAGAGCGGCACCGGCAAGGAGCTCATCGCGCGCGCGCTGCACGAGTCCTCGTCGCGCAACCCGAAGCCGTTCATCCGGCTCAACTGCGCGGCCATCCCCAAGGACCTGATGGAGGCCGAGCTGTTCGGCTACGAGCGCGGCGCCTTCACCGGCGCGGTCTCGAGCAAGCCGGGCAAGTTCGAGCTCGCGCACGGCGGCACCCTGTTCCTCGACGAGATCGGCGAGCTGCCGCTCGAGATGCAGGTGAAGCTGCTGCGCGTGCTGCAGGAGAGCGAGTTCGAGCGCGTCGGCGGCATCAAGACCATCGGGGTCGACGTCCGGCTCGTGACCGCGACCAACCGCGATCTGCGCGAGATGATCGCGCGGGGATCGTTCCGCGAAGACCTGTTCTACCGGCTGAACGTCGTCTCGATCCACCTGCCGCCGCTGCGCGAGCGCACGAGCGACATCCCGCTGCTCGTCGACCACTTCGTGCGCAAGTTCAACGGCCGGCTGCGCAAGCAGATCGAGCGCGTCGCGCCCGACGCCATGCAGCGGCTGCTCGGCTACGAGTGGCCCGGCAACATCCGCGAGCTCGAGAACGTGATGGAGCGCGCGGTGCTCTTCTGTGACGATCCCGTCCTCTCGGCCAAGGACCTGAGCCCCGAGGTGCGGGGGGACGCGCGCAGCCAGACCCCGGCCCCCGGCACCGTGGGCGTCCGGACGGACAGCCATCCAGCCGTCGACGGCCAGGCCGCCGACGGTCAGGCCAGCGGCGACGGCGGGCTCCGCGAACAGGTGCGGGCCGCGATGGCCCGGCTCGAGAAGGATCTCATCCTCCGGGCGCTCCAGCAGACCAGCGGCAACGTCACCCGCGCCGCCCGGCTGCTCAAGATCTCGCGCAAGGGACTGCAGCTGAAGATGAAGGAGCTCGGCCTGCGCGAACCGGGCTGAGCCGAGGCCGGAGAGGCCACGCCACTTCGGCCCCGGGGCGGGGCGCTCGTACGTGCGACGACGTGGCCCCTCGTTCTTCGCTAGACTGGGCCCCAGGCTGCCATGGAACTGCTCGCCGGCGCTGCCTTCAGCTGGTGCGTCGTGTACGTGCTGCTCGCGACCTATTTCGCGATCCTGGCCGCGCGACGGGGCGGTCTCGGCTACGGCGCCTTCGCGATCGCGTGTGCCCTGGCGAGCGGCTACGCGTTCTGCAATGCCCAGCAGTACCACCAGGCCGACCCGGCGCGCTCGGCCACCTGGGGTCTGCGTGGGTTCGTCATGGCCCTCGGGGCCTCGGCGCTCATCCTCCACACCTGCCTGATCTACGCCGAGGTGTCCGCCGCCTCGCGGCGCCGCTGGGCCTTGCTGGCGAACGGCGCGGCGCTCGGGTGCGCGGTCCTCGCCGTGTCGGGCGCGTTCCACCAGGTCGGCGTGGTCCGCTCGCGCACGCTCAACCTCGGGGGTCTCCAGTACCTGCACCACAACTTCGCGGGGCGCGCCCCGCAGTGGCTCGCGCAGGCGGTGCTCCTCGGCTGCATCGCGGGGAGCGTCACCCTGCTCGTGCGCGCCTACCTCGCCGGCAAGCGCGAGGCGCTGCTCGCGTGCCTCGGCGGCTTCGTCATCGTCGCCACCACCGTCAACGACGTGCTGGTCCTCAACGAGGTCACCCGCGCCATCTTCCTGTCCGAGCACGGCTTCTCGGCGTTCGCCTTCGGCCTCTCGTACACCCTGCTCGCCCGCCACGAGCGCCTCTCGGACGAGCTCACGCTCAAGGGCGCCGAGCTGCGGCGCCGAGCCCGTCACCTGCGCAAGGCCTACGAGGAGCTCCGGGCCGCGCAGCAGGAGCTCGTACGCAAGGAGCAGCTCGCGCTGGTCGGGGAGCTGGCGGCGGTGGTCTCGCACGAGGTGCGCAACCCGCTCGCCGTCATCTCCAACGCCATCGCGGGCCTGCGCCGCGAGACCCTCGGCCCCGAGGACCGCAGCACCCTGCTCGGCATCCTCGAGGAGGAGTCGCAGCGCCTCAACCGGCTGGTCGGCGATCTGCTGCGCTACGCGCGCCCGCTCAACGTGGAGCGCCAGCGCCTCGATCTGCCGCAGCTCGTCGGCCGCGCGAGCGATCTCGTGCGCAACCACGAAGGGGTGATCCTCGCGCTCGACGTCGAGCCGATCGACGCGACGCCGGTCTACGGCGACGCCAACCTGCTCCGTCAGGTCTTCGACAACCTCGTGCAGAACGCCTGTCAGGCCATGTCCGCGGGTGGGGGCACGCTCGGCGTGCGGGTGTCGCCCGGGGTCGAGGAGGGCGTGGAGGGCGTCATCGTGCAGTTCGCCGACACGGGCGAGGGCATGGACACCCAGGTTCGCTCGCGGGCCGGCACGCCGTTCTTCACCACGCGTCCCGGCGGCACCGGCCTCGGTCTCGCCATCTGCGACCGCATCGTGACCGCCCATGGCGGGGTCCTCAGCATCAAGAGCGGCGCCGGCGAGGGCACCCTCGTGAACGTGTTCCTGCCGGCCAACCGGAGGAGCGAGGCGCCCGCGCTCCGGTCGTCGGTGCCCCCGCGCCCCGAGGTGTTCCTCGCGCAGACCGGCGAGAACACGACCGAGAGCTAGGGTGCTACACGGCTGCCATGGGGCAGAAGAAGAACCCGTACGCGCGGCCCGACGAGTTCACCAAGCGCGCCAAGGCGGCCGGCTACCCGGCCCGCTCCGTGTTCAAGCTCGAGGAGATCGACCGTCGCTGCCGGCTGTTCCGGCCCGGCATGCGCGTGCTCGACCTCGGGTGCGCGCCAGGGTCCTGGCTCATGTACGCCGCCCAGAAGGTCGGCGGGCAGGGGAGCGTGCGGGGCATCGACCTGACGCCGCTCGAGATCGTGATGCCGAGGAACGCGCAGTCCATCGCCGGCGACGCCCTGTCGCTCGAGGGCCCCGTCCGCGCTTTCGTCGACGAGGGCGGTCCCTACGACGTCGTCGTCTCGGACATGGCGCCGGCGACGACCGGCAACCGCTTCAGCGATCAGGCGCGGAGCGCCGAGCTCGTGCGGGGGACGCTGGCCGTGGCGGAGCGGGTCCTCGCCCCGGGCGGCGCCTGGGTGGCCAAGATCTTCATGAGCGAGGACCTCGTGAGCATCCGCGCCGACGTGCGGCGGGCCTTCACCGAGGAGCGCGTTCTCCGACCGGAGGGGGTCCGAAAGGTCAGCTACGAGGTGTTCCTCGTGGGCCTCGGCAAGCGCGCGCACGTTGACGACGGGGGAGTGGGATCGTAAGGGGACGGCCGAATCCCCCAGCAAGGAGTCACGATGAGCCGCTACACGTTCACCTCGGAGTCCGTCACCGAGGGCCACCCGGACAAGATCTGCGACGCCATCAGCGATGCCATCCTCGACGGCATCCTCGCCCAGGACAAGCGGGCGCGCGTCGCCTGCGAGACCATGGTCAAGACCGGCGTGGCCATCGTGGCCGGCGAGATCACCACCAGCGCTTACGTCGACATGCCGGTGGTGATCCGCAAGACCATCGCGGACATCGGGTACACCGACTCCGAGCATGGGCTTCGACGCCAACACCTGCGCGGTGCTCACGGCGATCGAGAAGCAGTCCCCGGACATCTCGCAGGGCGTGACCGAGGGCGAGGGCATGTTCAAGGAGCAGGGCGCCGGCGACCAGGGGCTCATGTTCGGCTTCGCCACCGACGAGACCACCGAGCTGATGCCGATGCCGATCATGACGGCCCACAAGCTCGCCAAGCGCCTCTCCGAGGTGCGCAAGAAGCAAGAGGACGGCATCGACTGGCTCCGCCCCGACGGCAAGACCCAGGTCACCGTCGAGTACTCCGACGAGGGCCGTCCCTCGCGCGTCGATGCGGTCGTCGTGTCGACCCAGCACGCCGATCACGTGAAGCACAAGACCATCAAGGAGGCCATCACCGAGCTGGTCATCAAGAAGGTCGTCCCGGCGCGCCTCATCGACGGCCGGACCAAGTTCTTCATCAACCCGACCGGTCGCTTCGTCATCGGCGGCCCCTACGGCGACGCGGGCCTCACCGGCCGCAAGATCATCGTCGACACCTACGGCGGCATGGGTCGCCACGGCGGCGGCGCGTTCAGCGGCAAGGACCCGAGCAAGGTCGACCGCTCGGCCGCGTACTACGCCCGCTACGTCGCCAAGAACATCGTCGCCGCCAAGCTCGCGCGGCGCTGCGAGGTGCAGATCGCGTACGCCATCGGCGTCGCCAAGCCTGTCGGCGTCTACGTGCGCACGTTCGGCACGGGCGTCGTCTCCGAGGACAAGATCGCCGAGTACGTGATGCGCAACTTCGACATGCGCCCGCGCGCGATCATCGAGCAGCTCGACCTGCTCAAGCCGATCTACAAGGCCACCTCCTCGTACGGCCACTTCGGCCGCAAGGAGTTCACCTGGGAGAAGACCGACCGCGCGCAGAAGCTCGCCGACGCCTTCGCCAAGCAGATCGCCGCCGCGCAGAAGAGCAGCGCTCCTGCCAAGGCTCCGGCCGCTCCGGCCGCCAAGGCCGCTCCGGCTGCCAAGGCCGCTCCGGCCGCCAAGGCCGCTCCGGCTGCCAAGGCCGCGCCGGCCGCCAAGGCCGGCCGCGAAGAAGCCGGCCAAGAAGGCCGCCAAGAAGGCCGCTGCCAAGGCGCCGGCCAAGGCCGTCGCGAAGGCCCCCGCCAAGAAGAAGGCCAAGCGCGGTCGCTGATCGACGCGGTCTCGTCGTCACGGCCCGTCCCCGCGAGGGTGGCGGGCCGTGCGCTTTTGAGCCTTCAGTCGAGCGCGATCTTGATCGTGTCGCGGGTGGGCTGCTCGTGGGTGAGCCGCATCACGACGTCGCGGAGCAGCGGGAACTTCTCGAGGAGCTCCTCGCGGTCGGGGAGCTCGAAGTCACGGAAGTCGAAGCCGGGAGCGACGGTGCACCCGAGGAGCGACCAGCCGTCGCCGACGGGGATCGCGGCCTGCCACGTGCCCGCGGACACCACGCCCTGCGGGCGCTCGCCGGCGAGCAAGTCGCGCCCGAGACGCATCGTCGAGTGCAGCCCGCTCGGGTCGATGGTGTGCAGCTCGAGCGGGGCGCCGGCGTAGTGGTGCCAGACCTCGTCCGAGGTCACCCGGTGCAAGGCCGAGAAGGTCCCCGCGGGGAGCAGGTAGTAGATGGCCGTGCTCGCCGCGCGCGCCTGGTTGGGCGTCGGGACGCCGGACAGGCGGGTGAGACTGCGAAATGTCTCGACGTAGAAGCCACCCTCCGGGTGGGGACGGAGACCGAGGAGCTCGACCAGCTGAGCACTTTCGAGAGCCATGGACCGGTCGTATCACGACGCACCGCGGTGGAAGATTCTTCGCGAGCCGAGGCGTGGGGCCGGGTACCATGCAACCCCGCATGCAACGCCGTCGCCACCTCCTTGCCCCTTCGCTCTTCGCCCTCTTCCTCCTCGCGCTCGGCACCCAGGACGCGCGCGCGGGCTGGCCACCGCCGCCAGGCGCGACCACCGAGCAGCTGAAGGATCCCGCCAACTGGCCGAACGATCCCGACTACGGCCCCCGCAAGGACGGCAAGCCGGACATCAACGGCGACGGCGGCGAGTGGCAGAAGTGGAGCTGGATCCCGCCTCGTCCGGCGGGGTTCACCAACTACCGCCCCGAGGAGACGGCCACGGGCATGTCGGCCGACGTCGCCTGGACGTACTCGGTCGGCGATCCGCGCGTGCACATCGCCGTGCTGGACAGCGGCATCAAGTGGGACGAGCGCGATCTGATCCACTCGGCGTTCCTCAACGCCAAGGAGCTCGTGAACGCCAAGCCGCTCGACAAGGACGGCAAGCCCTGCGGCGGCACCGGTGAGCTCGCCGGCTTCGACTGCAACGGCGACAACGCGTTCGACATGTACGACTACGAGGTCAGCAAGAAGGTGCAGACCGCGACGGCCGTTGTCGATCTGAAGGACGGCAACGCCAATGGCGTGCTCGACGCCGGCGACCTCATCGTCCAGTTCAGCGACGGCGTGGACGACGACAAGAACGGGTACGTCGACGACATCAGCGGCTGGGACTTCTTCAAGGACGACAACGATCCCTACGACGACACGCGTTACGGCCACGGTACGGGCGAGGCCCGCGACAGCACCGCCGAGGCCAACAACGGCATGGGCGGGCAGGGGTTCTGCCCGAAGTGCAAGTTCATCCCGCTGCGGGTGGGCGACAGCTTCATCGTCGACGCGCAGGACTACGCGCAGGCCGTCGTCTACGCGACGGACATCGGCGCCAAGGTCGTCCAGGAGGCGCTCGGCTCGGTCAACCAGACCAACTTCTCTCGCGCGGCGATGGCCTACGCCTACAAGAAGAACGTCACCATCATCGCCTCGGCGGCCGACGAGAACAGCCGGCACCACAACATGCCGGGTACGGCCAACCACACGCTCATCGTCAAGGCGATCCAGAAGGACAAGGACAGCATCCCGCGGAGCAACAGCTTCCTCAACTTCCACCCGTGCTCGAACTTCGGTGGTCAGGTGCCGCTCTCGGTCTCGGGCAGCGGGTGCGCCTCGGAGGCCACCGGCAACTCGAGCGGCATCACCGGCCTCATCTACTCGATGGGGCTCCAGAAGGGGCTCGATCTCGAGGCGGGAGAGGTGCAGCAGCTCCTCAAGATGACGGCCGATCTCATCGACATCCCCGTCAGCTACGACCCGAAGCACCCCGACTACGACACGCAGCACGACCTCTACTACCCGTCGAAGAACACGTTCTCGCAGCGCTTCGGCTATGGCCGCGTCAACGCCGGCAAGGCGCTGAAGATGGTGGCCGACGGCAAGATCCCCGCCTCGGTCGACCTCGTGAAGCCCGAGCTGTTCGAGATCCTCTACCCCGCGACCCTCACCAAGGACGTCGAGATCAAGGGCGTCATCTCGGCGAAGCGCGCCAAGTCCTGGAACGCCAAGATCGAGTGGGCGGCAGGCGTGGAGCCCGACGACAGCGCGTTCAAGACCATCTCCGCCATCCCGGAGACCCCGGGCAGCAAGACCATGGGCGAGGACGGCACCCCGCTCGCGTTCTTCAAGGTGAAGGACATCGGCAAGATCGACAACCCGGGCGAGGTGGAGAACCGCTACACGGTCACCATCCGCGTGCAGGTGTTCGCCACCTACGAGGGCACCACCACGCCGATCAAGTCCGAGATCCGGCGCCCGCTCTACGTCTACGACGACCCGACCATCCTGCCGGGCTTCCCCAAGTTCATCGGGGCCTCCGGCGAGGCGTCCCCCCGCCTCGTCGACCTCGACGGCGACGGCAAGCGCGAGATCCTCTACGGCGACGCCGACGGCCGGCTGCACGCCTTCAAGGCCGACGGGTCGGAGCTCAAGGGCTTCCCGTTCAAGACGCGCCCCCTCGACGGCCTCGCGCCCGACGGCAAGGAGGGCTCGCCGTTCGTCGCCCACTACCTGGGCGGCAAGAACGCCTACACGGATCCCACCAAGCCCATCGACGTCGACCTCGCGCGCGAGACGATCATGAGCGCCCCCGCCGTCGCCGATCTCGACGGCGACAAGAAGCCGGAGATCGTCTTCGGCACCTGGTCCGGCACCGTCTACGCGATCCACGCCGACGGCACCCCCGTCGCCGGCAAGTGGCCCATCCGCCTGCCCGACGTGCCCTCGTGCCCGCGCGGTGACCAGCCCAAGCTCCCCGCCGGCACCCTGTGCATGACCGAGAACTCAGGCGTCGCCCGCGGGGCCTTCGCCGGCATCTCGCTCGCCGACATGAACAAGGACGGCAAGCTCGACATCGTGATCGCCGCGTTCGACGGCAAGGTCTACGTCAAGGACCTGGGCGGCGAGGACCTGCCGGGCTGGCCGGTCGAGGTCAACTACAAGGGCGCGCTCGACGCCGACAACATCGTCGCGCGCATCGTCACCACGCCGGCCATCGGCGACCTCAACGGCGACGGCATCCCCGAGATCGCCGTCGGCAGCAACGAGGCGCTCGGCAAGGGCGGCAACGTCGGCGCGTTCTTCGCCATCGACGGCCGCGGCAACGCCGCGCCGGGTGGGCCGTTCCTCCCGGGCTGGCCGGTGGTCACGAGCAGCTTCAAGCTGTTCCCGCTGGTCGGCGAGGGCATCGTCAGCGCCGGCTTGATGGCCGACGTCGACGGCGACGGCACGCCCGAGATCATCTTCCACGGCACCGGCGGCTCGCCGTTCGTGCTGCCGGTGAAGCCCGAGCAGCCCGCGGTCCTCGGCGGCAACTTCCCGAACGCCGTGCTGCGCCTCGATCCCACGTTCGGCAGCAACTACGCGAGCCCGAAGGACCTCAAGGGCAACAACTTCATCGGCCTGTTCTCGGCGCCCTCGGTCGGCGACCTCGACCAGGACGGCAAGCCGGACATCATCGCGCTCGGAGCCTCGTTCTACCTGGCGCTGGCCCTGCAGTCGCCGCAGAAGATGGACTACGAGCAGCACGTCGCGTTCTGGCGGAGCGGCAACCCCGTGCCGTGCGTCGAGGACCCGACCAAGAAGTGCGCGCAGATGTTCCCCGGCTCGCCCACGATCACCGAGGACTACACGTTCTTCCACAACGCCACGGTCGCTGACGTCTCCGGCGACGACTACCCCGAGACCATCGTCGGCACCGGTGGCTACTTCGTGCGCGCGGTCGACGCGTGCGGCCGCGAGGCGCCGGGCTTCCCGAAGTTCACCGGGCAGTGGATCATCCCCTCGAACACCGTCGGGGACATCGACGGCGACGGCAAGCTCGAGGTCGTGACGGGCACCCGTGACGGCTGGCTCTACGCCTGGCACACCGAGGGGCGTGAGGACGGCGTGATCGAGTGGCCCACCAACCACCACGACAACCTCAACACCGGCAACTACAAGACCGCGATCGACTTCCCGAAGGCCCACAAGGCCGCCAAGCCGCTCGACCTCGCCACGTGCAAGAAGGCCGAGCCGACCGATGCCGGGCCGAACGGGGCGGGACCGGAGATCGCGGGGGGGAGCGGCTGCGGCGGCAACGTCCCGGGGCGTTCGGTGCCCCCCGCGGTCGCCGCGGTGGGCCTGCTGCCCCTGATCGCCTTCCTGCGCCGGCGCAAGTCCTGACGCGCCATTCCCGACGCGCCATTCCCGACGAAGTGCGACAAAGTAGCGGTGCAGGGTGAATACCTGCCACCCTCACTCGTCTGGAGGGGTGGCTCGAAACCGGTGTTCGGGTGTATCTTCCCGCCCGCTCGAACCCAACCCATCCGCTGACCACCCCTGCTGACTAGATGGCCATCCTCTTTCCCGTCAGGGCTGGGGTTTGGCGGACACGAGAGGAACCCATGACCCAGAAGCGCCACACCTTCGCCCTCGCCGCCCTCGCCCTCAGCGGCGCGTTTGCCTTCGGCGTCGGATGTACTGCCAAGGCCACCACCGGCGAACCCGCCGCCCCCACGGCGTCCACCACCGCGCCCGTCGCGTCCACGCCGCCGCCCCCGCCGGACAAGGACGGCGACGGCGTCGCCGACGCCGACGATGCGTGCCCCGATCAGGCCGGCAAGGCCAACGCCGACAAGGCGAAGAACGGCTGCCCGGACGCGCCCCCCCCGCCGGTCAACAAGAACATCTCGATCGAGGGTAACGAGGTCAAGATCATCAAGAAGATCATGTTCAAGACGGGCAGCGCCGAGATCGAGAAGGAGTCCGACCAGCTCCTGAACGACATCGCCGAGTTCCTCAAGGGCGACGGCAAGGTGATCGACCTCCTCGAGGTCGCGGGCCACGCCGACAAGACCGGCGACGCCAAGAAGAACCTCAAGCTCACCGACGACCGCGCCAAGTCCGTGGTCGACGCGCTCGTCAAGCGTGGCGTCGACGCCACCAAGCTCCGCGCCAAGGGCTACGGCCCGTACTGCCCCGTCGATCCGGGCGAGACGCCGGACGCGCTCGAGCGCAACCGCCGCGTGCAGTTCGCCATCCTCAAGATGGGCGGCAAGAAGACGGGCTTCCTCGTCGGCTGCGCTGAAGCGGCCAAGAACGGCGTCAAGCCGCAGCCGATCTTCTGAGCTGAGCGACACGCGTCGAGGCGCCGTACCCGCGAGGGTGCGGCGCTTCGAGTTTTTGGCGCGCTGAGAGCCGCGCTCAACCCGTCGGGAGAGCGCCGGTGCGCAGCAGCACCTCGGCGAGCGTGGCCTTGCGTAGCCGACGCGCGCCCTCGGCGAGCACGATGGACCGGAGCTGATCGTAGGCGCGGTCGAGGTCTTCGTTGACGATCAGGTAGTCGAAGAGCGCGTAGTGCTCGATCTCGGTGCGCGCCTTGGCGAGGCGCCGCCGCACGGTCTCGTCGTCGTCGCTGGCGCGGTTGCGCAGCCGCTGCTCGAGGACGGTGAACGAAGGCGGCAGGATGAAGACCGCCGCGGCGTCGGGCACGCGCTGCCGGATCTGTCGCGCGCCCTGGTAGTCGATGTCGAAGATGATGCCGCGGGCCTCATTGGTGCGCGCGCGCTCGATCTCGGCGAAGGAGGTGCCGTACAGGTTGCCGTGCACCTCCGCCCACTCGGCGAACGCCTGCGCCTCGACCAGCCGCTCGAAGGTGGGGCGATCGACGAAGTGGTACTCCCGACCGTCTTGCTCGCCGGGCCGTGGCTTGCGGGTGGTGTGCGAGACCGAGAAGGTGAGGCTCGGGAACTCGGCGCGCAGCTTCCGGCAGAGGGTGGTCTTGCCTGCCCCGGAGGGCGAAGAGATGATGAGGAGGAGGAAATCCTCCGCACCAGCACGGAGCTCGTCGAGCACGGTCATCGGCGTCCCGCAGCGTAGCAGAGGAGCGCTCACTCGACGTTCTGGACCTGCTCGCGCATCCGCTCGAGCTCGCTCTTCACCTCGACCACCAGGTGCGCGACCTCGGCGTCCTGGGCCTTGCTGCCGATGGTGTTCACCTCGCGCACCATCTCCTGGAGGAGGAAGTCGAGCCGCCGCCCACACGCCTCTTGACCATTCACCAGGGCGTCGAACTGCGCGCAGTGGGAGGCGAGCCGGGTCAGCTCCTCGGTCACGTCGCTGCGATCCGCGAGGAGCGCGATCTCCTGCTCGAGGCGACCTGGATCGAGCGGGACCTCAGGGCCGGTCAGGCGGGTGATGCGCTGGCGGAGTCGACGCTGGTGGTGGTCGACCACCTGCGGTCCGCGCGTGGCGATCGCCTCGGCGCTCTTGCGCACGGCGCGCAGGCGGGTGCGAAGGTCTTCGGCGAGGACCGCCCCCTCGTCCCCCCGCATGCGCTCGAGGGCGTCGACCGCCCGATCGAACGCGGTCCGGCACGCGGCGCGCATCGAGTCGCGCTCGCGGTCGATGGCGGCGGTGAACAGTTCAGGGACCGTGGCCAGGAGCGAGAGGGGACCTCGCTGCCGGGCGCGAGCTCGTCGCGCAGCGCGGAGAGCGCCTGGAAGGCCGCGCGGGCGCGGTCGCCGTCCAGCGAGATCGCGGTGGGGGCCGAGCCCTCCACGCGGATGCCGATCTCGACCCGCCCGCGCGCGAGACGCTCGCGGGCGATGTGCTCCGCGAAGGAGACGAGGTCGCCGAGCTCGCGCGGTGCCCGGACGCGCACGTCGAGGAAGCGATGGTTGACCGCTCGCACCTCGACGACGAGGCGGCCTGCCGGCGCCTCGGCCTCGCCCACGCCGAAGCCGGTCATGCTTCGCACGAGGCCATCTTACGGGCCCTCGCGCGCCCGCGCCAAGCCCAGAAGCGCGCGCCAGGAACCCCGGGGGACTGCGCCCCGCGGACTGCCTACTTCACGCCGCGGCCACGGCGGACGACGTCGAGCGCCTTCTGGTACTCGATGTCCCAGGCCGCGGTGCCCTCCTCGACGTGCTTGATGCGCGCGCGCACCTCGCGGTCGAGCTCCTCGTCGAGGGCCATGTGCTTCTTGAGGATGGGCGCCATCTTGCGGCGCAGATCGAGATCGCTCGCGAACACCTCGTCGACGCTGTTCGAGTAGAGGAAGCTCTCGACGAGCTGATCGAGGAGGAAGTCGACGACCTCGTCCCCGGTCTTGAAGCCCTTCTGCTCGGCGACGCTCTTCTTGACCCGGGAGAACTCGGACGGCGGGAGCTTCCGCGCGTCCATGAGCTCCTTGGTCTTGGCGAGCACCTCGCGCTCGAGGCGCAGGTACTCGTTGAGGACGCCTTCGACGTCCTTCTCGACCTCGGCCGGATTCTCGGCCTCGAGGTCTTCATCGGCCACGAGCTTCTTGACGACCTCGGCGGCGATGACCGGCACCTTGGCGGAGAACAGTCGCATCGCCGCGATCCATACCGGAAAGCGCGCTGGGCTGGGGCAGTTTTCTCATGCGCGTCGAAGCCGTTGCCTTCGCCCCGGCATCTTGCGACGCTCGTTGCTCTGGATGTCGTCCGAAGGACCCCCCTCGACCGGTCGCTCGTCTCGCGTTCCCAGCCGCGGAAGCTCCGGGATGCGGGAGGAGCTGCGTGCCGCCTCGTTGAAGATTTTCACGCTGCGGTACGCGGAGGTCGCCGGGCAGGAGGCCGCAGGGATGCTGCTCGGGGGGGCCGACGTCGATCCGCAGGCGCTCGCCCAGGAGACGGGGTGGGTGTCGGTGGAGGCGGCCCGTCGCGTCCTCATCGCGCTCCAGGAGGAGCAGGGGAGCGAGGCCCTCAAGAGCGCCGCGCCGCTCGTCTCCCATCCCGAGGCGCTCGGCGTATGGGTGCGCCTCGTGCGAGAGGCGAAGGACCCGCTCGACGCGTACCGCTACCTGGCGGCTCACTCTGCCGAATTGACGCGGGTGGGCGAATACAGCGTCGAGGAGCTGCCCCCGAACGGACTCGTGCGCGTCGTGCGGGTCACCCACCGGCCGCGGCCGGAGGAGGCCGTCGAGACCGACGACCTCTTCACGCGGATGCGGGCCGTCCAGCTGGCTGGCTTGACCACGTTGTTCGGCCTGCCGCCCGCCGAGGTCCAGATCGTGGAGAGCGTGGCCCAGGGCGCCGAGGCCTGCGTCTACGACGTGACCATCCGGCTGCCCGACGTGGACCGGCGCTTCCCGGCCATCCTCGCGGCGGGGGGGGCCGTGGTCGGCGCCGCGGCGGTGGCGCCGTTCGGCGGCGGGATCGCGGGGGGCATCTCCGGTGTGCTCCTCGGTGGCGCGGCCTTCGTCGTCGCCCGTCAGCGCGCCCTCCGGACCGCGCAGGAGCGGGACCGCGCCGCCGAACGCGTGCGCATCGCGGCCCTGGAGCGCGGGCTCGAGCTCCGCGGTGACGCGCCCATTGCGACCCAGGGCGATCTCGTGGGCACGGTGCTCGGCGGCAAGTACCGCATCGGCAAGCGCATCGGCTCCGGCGGCATCGGTGTCGTGCACGCCGCGGAGCACGTGAGCCTCGGAACGCAGGTCGCGGTCAAGGTCCTGCGCGGTGCCGCGGCCAAGGACGGCGCCGAGATCGCCCGCCTGCGCCGCGAGGCACAGGTGGCGAGCGCGATCGACCACCCCAACGTGGTCAAGGTGGTCGACCTCGACCAGCTGCCCGACGGATCGATCTACGTGGTGATGGAGCTCCTCCGCGGGCGCTCGCTCGCCGAGAAGCTCCACCGCGACGGGCCGCTCGGCCCCGGGTACGCGATCCACGTCTTCCGCCAGGTGTGCAACGCGCTCGCGGCCGCGCACGATCTCGGCGTGGTGCACCGCGATCTCAAGCCCGGCAACGTGTTCCTGTGCAGCGACGGCGAGGCCAAGGTGCTCGACTTCGGCATGTCGAAGCTCGGACCCGGGGCGTCCGCCGCGGCCGAGAAGCTCACCCAGGACGGGTACACGCTGGGGACGCCCGAATACATGGCGCCCGAGCAGTGCATCGGCGCGGCCGTCGAGCCGCGCACCGATCTCTACGAGCTCGGGGTGCTCGTCTACGAGGCGGTCACCGGCGACCTGCCGATCAAGAGCACCAACCGCCGCGACCTGCTCGACCTGCACCAGCGACAGGTGCCGCCACCCATGCGCCAGCGCCGCCCCGATCTGCCCATCCCCAAGGAGCTCGACGACGCGATCGCGATCTGCCTGAAGAAGCGCATCCACGACCGTCCCGAGGACGCGCGCGAGCTCGAGCGGATGCTCGCCGCGGTGCCGCTCGAGGGCGTGCCCTACCACTACGCGAAGAACATGGGCCGCCACGCGCGCCGCATCCCGGCGACGACGCCGGAGATCGAGGCCCGACCGACCGAGAAGGCGCGAACGTCGCGCCAGTGAAGCGCCTCAGTACTTGCGGAACTCCTCGACGAACTCCCAGTCGGCGATGAGCTGCTTGCGGAGCAGCAGCGAGAGGAGCGCGGCGAACATCGCCTCCCAGCGCGGGTTCTCGCCGAGGATCTCGCTCGCGTCGGCGCCGTGGGAGACGGCCCGGAGCGCGCTCACGAGATCGCGCGCGGTCAGCTCGTGCTCCGCGCCCTCCTCGGGCTCCTCGGCCTTGGGCTCGGGGCGCTCGGCGCCGCGACGGGTGCGGGGCGCGGGCAGCGAGATCTGGGTGCCGTCGAGGAAGGTGAGGGCGATGGCCTTGCCCTTGCCCCTCCTGGGCGGCAGCGTGATCGACCGGGCCTCGATCTCGGGGCTGTCGTCGACGGGCGCCGGCGCGGCTTGTGCCGCCGGCGCGGCGAGGGTCGGGGCGAGCTCCGTCGGTGCGACGGGCGTCGGCTCGGCGACCACCTCGAGCTTGGGCTTGGGTGGGGGAGCCACCGCGGTGGTCGGCGCAGGGGGCGGGGCAGCCGGCTTGGCGTGGGGCACGCTCACGCGCGTGGGGGGCGGCTCGTCCGGAGGCTCTTCCTTGGCCACCTGCACGGCTGGCGCGGTCGGCTGCTTCGGCACGCTCGACGTGCCGCCGCCGTAGTACGCGCGAATGGCGGCGCGGATGTCGCTCGCCGAGGCGATCATGGCCCGCACCGGGAGGCCCGCGAAGCCCGACACGCGCTTCAGGCCTTCGTCGTTCGTGGGGTCGTCGGTCGCGACGTAGAGGGTCTCGCCCTGGCCGCGGACGTGGCGCACGTAGACCGGGATGAGCCCGTAGCCCTCGGCGACCTCGCGCGGGACGAGGTTGAGCAGCTGGCGCGAAAAATCCACGTGGTAGAGCGAGACCCACGGCACCGACAGCTGGCGCCCGAGCACCTGGGTGAGCAAGGTCTCCTCGACGAACTTCTGCTCGACGAGCAGCCGTCCGAGCCGCCGCTTGCTGCCCTCGGCCTTCTGCAGCGCCAGGGCCTCGCCGAGCTGCGCGTCGGTGAGGACGCCGGCCGCAACCAACAGCTCGCCGAGCCGGACGCGGGGTTGTTCTTGGGCCATGCGGCCTCCATCAGACCCGGCCGGCCGGCGCGCGTCGAGGGTGACTTGCGGGCGCGGCAGGGTGCCCGGCGTGACAGCGGCCAAAGGCAACGGTACAGGCCGCGCATGGTCGATGCGCTCGCCGAGATCTGGATGGACGGCGGGCTCGTCCCCTGGGCGGAGGCCCAGGTCCACGTCCTGACCCACACGCTGCACTACGGGCTCGGGGCGTTCGAGGGCATCCGCGCCTACCAGCGCGCCGACGGTCGCTCGGCCGTGTTCCGCCTGCGCGAGCACGTCGATCGGCTGTTCGACTCCTGCAAGCTCGCCCTCATGAGCGTGCCGTTCACGCGCGAGGAGCTCTGCGCCGCCTGCGTGACCGTCCTCCAGCACAACCAGCTCGAGGCCGGTTACCTGCGCCCGCTCGCCTTCGTGGGCGACGGCGCGATGGGCATCTACGCCGACAACCCCACGCGGGTTGCGGTGGTGGCCTGGCGCTGGGGCAGCTACCTCGGCAAGGAGGCGCTCGCGAACGGCATCCGCGCCAAGATCAGCAGCTTCGCCCGCCACCACGTCAACGTGTCGCTCGCCAAGGGCAAGCTCGTCGGCCAGTACACCAACAGCATCCTCGCCAAGCGCGAGGCCAAGCTCGGCGGTTACGACGAGGCCATCATGCTCGACACGCAGGGCTACGTCAGCGAGGGCACGGGCGAGAACATCTTCGTCGTGCGCAAGGGCGCCCTCGTGACCCCGCCGCTGGCGTCGTCGATCCTCGCCGGCATCACCCGCGACACCATCATGACCCTCGCTCGCGTGGAGGGCATCCCCGTGCTCGAGGAGCGCATCACCCGCGACCAACTGTGGCTGGCCGACGAGTGCTTCTTCACCGGCACCGCCGCCGAGGTCACCCCCGTCCGCGAATGCGACCACCGCGCCATCGGCGACGGTCGCCCTGGCCCCATCACCAAGCGCCTCCAGGAGCGCTATTTCGACGTGGTCCGCGGCCGCGACACCTCCCACCCCGAGTGGCTGACCTTCTACTCATGACCAAGCACTTCGCCCCCCGCCCCCACCAGAGAGACCCGATCCCCGCCAGCGCCCGCGCCGGCCTCGGGGGTCGCCCCATCGTCGCCATCGTCGGTAGACCGAACGTGGGCAAGTCCACGCTGTTCAACCGCCTCGCGGGCGCTCGCCTCGCCATCGTCCACGACGAGCCGGGCGTCACCCGCGACCGCCACTACGGCGACGCCTTCGCGCGCGGCGCCGAGTACACGCTCGTCGACACGGGCGGCTGGGACCCGGACAGCGACGATCCGATGCGCCAGGGCATCGCGCGGCACGTCCGCGCCGCCATCGCCGAGGCCGACGTGATCGTGTGCGTGCTCGACGGCACGATGGACGTGACCGACGCCGACCGCGAGGCCGTCCAGCTGCTGCGCGGCACGAGCAAGCCCGTGATCTACGCGGCGAACAAGGCCGATTCGCCCAAGGTCGACGCGCTCGCCTTCGACGCGTACCGGCTCGGGATCAAGGAGATCATCCCCGTCTCCGCGCTCCACGGGCGCGGGTTCGCCGAGCTCGAGGAGTCGATCGTCGACAAGCTGCCGAAGGCCGACCCCGACGCCGAGGACAGCTTCGCCGATCTCGTCGACGTGCCGCGCATCGCGCTCATCGGGCGCCCGAACGCCGGCAAGAGCTCGCTCCTGAACCGGCTGGTCGGCAAGGAGCGCTCGCTCGTCGACGACCGCCCCGGCACCACCCGCGACACGGTCGACGCGCTCGTGCACTTCGCCCGCAAGACCGAGGGCGGCACCGTGCAGCAGCCGCTCGTGGTGCTCGACACCGCGGGCATCCGCAAGAAGGCCAAGGTCCACGAGACCATCGAGAGCATCAGCGTGCTGCGCGCGATCCGCGCCATCGAGCGCGCAGAGATCGTCGTGCTCATGTGCGACGCCGCCGAGGGCGTGGCCGAGCAGGACGCCAAGATCCTCGGCCTCGCGGTCGAGCGCGGACGTGGCGTGGTCATCGCGCTCAACAAGTCCGATCTGCTCGACGGCAAGGCCCTGAAGAAGGCCGAGGAGCAGGCCCTCGACAAGATCTCCTTCACGCCGTGGGCGCCGATCGTGCGCATCTCGGCCAAGACGGGGCGAGGGGTCGGCGCGCTCGTCGACACGGTCGCCAAGGTGCGTGAAGACTGGGTCAAGCGCATCGGCACCGGCGAGATGAACCGCTTCTTCGAGGAGGTGCTCGCGACCCACCCGCCGCCCACCAGCGGCGGCCGCGCGGTGCGACTCTACTTCGTCACCCAGGCGGAGACCCGCCCGCCCACGTTCATCATCGTCACCAACGAGCCCGAGAACGTGCACTTCAGCTACCAGCGCTACATCCAGAACCAGATCCGCAAGCGGTTCGGGTTCGAGGGCGTGCCGATCCGCATCCGCTACCGCAAGAAGCGTCGCCGCGGCGACGGCGAAGACACGACGGACTAGCCCGACCCCAGCCGAGCGTTCCCCTCCGGAGTACCGTGCGCGCCCACCTGCTCTTCCTCGTCGCGTTGGTGGGTTGCCGCAGGCAGCCTCCTCTGCCCACGCCACCGGTCACGACGACCGCGGTGTCGGTGGATGCAGCGTCCGACGCAGACGCCGACGCTCCGGATGCGTTCGATGCTGCCATCGCCGCCGCGCCCACGGTGGATCCCCTCACGGCGTTGCCCGCCGCCACGCTCGTCGGCGCCGAGGCCTGGGCCCTCGCGGCCCAGGCGCTCGACAAGCTGCCGGAGGGCGCGCGCAAGGCGTTCGGCCACCGCGTCGCGCGCGCGCGGGTGGCGGTCGGACTCTGCACACGCGAAGAGGGCGAGCGCGGGCTGACGGAGATCGCGGCCGCGCGGCTGCTCCCCGAGGCGAGCCCGAAGCCGATGCCCGAGCTCCTCGCGCGGCTCGAGGTCGACGCCTGGGTGTGCGCGGAGCGCTGGAAAGAGGCGCTCGCGGCGCCGGGGGACGCCGGTCTCCTCGGGCGCAAGGGGGCTCTCGCCGCCCGCACGCGGGCGAAGGCGCTCGAGGCCACGGGCGATCTCGTCGGGGCGCGCGCCGCGCTCGACGAGGCCATCGCGCGCGCCCACGCCGCCGGCCTCGACCGCGGCAAGCTCGTCACGTGGCACCTCGCGCTCCTGCGCAAGTCCCCGACCAGCAAGGCCGTCGACGCCGCGATCGACGGCGATCTGCGCACGCTCTTCCTCGATCTGCCGACCGCGTTCGACAAGCTCGGGGAGAAGCCCCCGGCGCCGCTGTCGGCCAAAGAGCTCCTGCGTCGTGCCGACGCGCTCGCCAGCGCCGGCCGCGCCGACGACGCGGTCGCCGCCGTCGCGGCCGCGGGTGGTGCCCCCGACGCGCCCCCGACGCGCGCGCTCGCGCGGGCGAAGGGCAAGGTGCTCTACCGCGCGAAGGCCTACACCAAGGCCGCCGAGGCACTCGCCGCCGCGGCCGCGCTCGGCGGCGCCGACGACGACGCCGTCGACGACGCGTTCCACGCAGCCCGCGCGAAGAGCCGCGCGGGCGACGACCCGACGGCGATCAAGCTCTACGAGGCGCTCGCCAAGAAGCACTCGAGCGGGTACGGCGCCGAGGCGGCGTGGCTGGCCGCGCAGCTGCGCTACCTGCACGGGAGCTGGGCCGACGCGTTGCCGGCGCTCGAGCGCTACCTCGCTGGCCCGTGGGCCAAGGCCCCGAAGCAGGAGTCCAACGTGCGCGAGGCCAAGCGCGCGCGCGCGATCGGGCTGCTCGCGTCGGGCAAGGCGGCCGAGGCGCGCAAGGCGTTCTCCGCGCTCGAGGGTGACACCCACGAGTCGTTCGCGAAGGCGCGCTTCGTCCACCTCGCGGCCGTCGCCGCCGAGACGGCCGGCGACACCGACGGCGCGCGCAAGGCCTACGCGGCGCTCGCCGCAGCGCACCCGTATTCGTTCCTCGACCTCGTCGGTCGCGCGCGCCGCACCAAGCTCGGCGACGCGCCGGGCACGTGGGCCACGGGGCCCATCCCCAAGGGCGGGCTGCCGACGCTGCCGGCGCCGTTCGATCTCCTGGCCACCGCGGGCGTGCGCCGCGACCTGTGGCCCCACCTCACGTTCTCCGGCAAGGAGCGCTGCGCCGCGGCCGATGCGCTCGACGATGGGTCGCTCGCGTACAAGCTCGGCATGGGCGAGGCCGACCCGCTCTCCCGCTGCGCCAACCCGACGCCGTGGGACGAGCTCGTCGCGGCGCTCGAGGCCAAGGAGAAGCTCCCGCGCGGCCTCGTGCACGCGATCCTCCGGCAGGAGAGCGGCTTCGCGATCGACGTCGTGTCACCCGCCGGGGCGGTCGGCATCGCCCAGATGCTGCCGTCGACGGCGGCCACCACCGCCGCGCGTCTCGGTCGGACGCTCGACCCCGACGACATCGCCGGTCTCAAGGCGCCGTTCCTCCAGCTCGAGCTCTCGGCGCACCACCTCGGCGATCTGTACAAGGAGCTCGCCGGCGCCGATCCCGCGAAGCGCGAGGCCGCGACGCCGCTCGTGATCGCGGCCTACAACGCCGGGGCGGGGGCCACCAAGCGCTGGCTCTCCGAGGCTGGCTCGCTCGACGCGGACGTGTTCGTCGAGCGCATCCCGTTCCTCGAGACTCGACTCTACGTCGTCCGCGTCATGGCCAACCTCGTCCACTACGCGGTGCTGGCGGGCGCGCCGGTCCCGGTGTGGCCCGCGCGCTTCTCTCCACCGTGAATCGCGCGCCCAGTCGCGCTCCCTCCGTCACGCACGCACAGTCGCCTCTTTGTGCAACGCCGGGCTTGAAACGGCGTCTTGTAGGGCAGCCCTCGCGCCTGGAACGGCGCGTGCTCTCTGGTTCGCATCAGCGGTTCGCATCCGCGGGCCGGAGTGCTACAGGGCCCGTCCCCAAAGGAGATTTCGCGTGAAGCAGCCCGTATCGATCCAGAAGCCCGAGGGCAAGCTCGGGATCCTTCTCCCTGGCATGGGTGCCGTCGCCACCACTTTCGTCGCCGGCTGTCTCATGGCGCGCAAGGGCCTCGGCGACCCGGTCGGCTCTCTGACCCAGATGGGCACCATCCGGCTCGGCAAGCGCACCGACGGCAAGAGCCCCGCCATCAAGGACTTCGTCCCGCTCTACGGGCTCGACCAGCTGGCCTTCGGCGGCTGGGACATCTTCCCCGAGAACGCCTACGACACCGCGCGGCACGCCGAGGTCCTCAGCAAGGACCACTGCGACTCCGTGAAGGACGAGCTGTCCGCGATCCAGGCCATGCCCGGCGTGTTCTACCCCGAGTACGTGAAGCGCCTCAACGGCACGCACATCAAGAAGGGCAAGACCAAGCGCGAGATGGCCGAGCAGGTCGAGGCCGACATCAAGACCTTCATGAAGACCAACGGCTGCTCGCGCGCCGTCGCGGTCTGGTGCGGGTCGACCGAGATCTACATCGAGCCCACCCACGCGGTCCACCAGTCGCTCGCTGCCTTCGAGAAGGGCCTCGACGACAACGACCCCATGATCTCGAACTCGCAGATCTACGCCTACGCGTGCCTCCGTCAGGGCGTGCCCTACGCCAACGGCGCGCCCAACCTCACCGTCGACTTCCCGGCGATGTGGGAGCTCGCGCGCGAGCGGCAGATGCCGATCAGCGGCAAGGACTTCAAGACGGGCCAGACCCTCATGAAGACCATCCTCGCCCCCGGCCTCAAGGCGCGCCTCCTCGGCCTCCGCGGCTGGTTCTCCACGAACATCCTCGGCAACCGCGACGGCGAGGTGCTCGACGATCCGGAGAGCTTCAAGAGCAAGGAGGTCAGCAAGCTCGGCGTGCTCGAGCACATCCTCCAGCCCGAGATCAACAAGGCGCTCTACGGCAACCTCTACCACAAGGTCCGCATCGAGTATTACCCGCCCCGCGGCGACGCCAAGGAGGGCTGGGACAACCTCGACATCTTCGGATGGCTCGGTTACCCGATGCAGATCAAGGTCGACTTCCTCTGCCGCGACTCGATCCTCGCGGCGCCGATCGTCCTCGACCTCGCGCTCTTCATGGATCTGGCGGCGCGCGCCGGGTTCCACGGCACCCAGGAGTGGCTCTCGTTCTACTACAAGAGCCCGATGCACGCCCCGAACCTCTACCCGGAGCACGACCTCTTCATCCAGTCGATGAAGCTCAAGAACACGCTGCGCTGGATGATGGGCCAGGAGCTCATCACCCACCTCGGCAACGAGTACTACGACTGAGCGTCGTGGGTCTCTTGTCCAAGGGGCCGCTGGTCGGGGTCGCGTTCGCGATCCTGGCGGCGGCCTCTTCGCTTCGCGCGGGCGACGGCGACGGCGCGTACGGACGGCTGTCCGCGGACGGGAGTCTCGCCGGACACGTCGGGGGCGTGAGCGTCGGACAGAAGCCCGGGGCGGGTGCGGATCTGCGGCTCCGCTACCTCGAGGCGGCGGGCATCGGCGTCGCGTTCGCGTACACCTCCGAGGTCCGCGTGCTGTCGATCCCGTTCGAGCTCCGGCCGCTGTTCCCCATCCGGTTCCTCAAGGCCCAGGAGACGGGGCACGCCTTCGGCGATCTCACGCTCGACTCGCTCGCCCTCGAGATCGGGCCCTCGTGGGACCTTTCGCACAGGCGACCGGGGCTCCTGCTCGGGCTCGCGGTGGAGCTGCCGCTCATGGGCAGCGCGCGGGGCCTGTTCGCGCGCCTCGGGTTCGGGCTGCGGTTCTCTGCCGCGAAGCTCGAGGGTGAAGGGGCCTCCACGCAGGGCCTCTTCACGCTGGGTCTCGGCTGGCACGAGCCCGTGCGGCTCGGCATCGCCGACGCGGGCGACCGCGTGAAGCGCTAGTGGATCTCACTCGGCTGATCCTCGGGATCGATCTGCGGAGCCGGGTCGCCGCGAGCCTCGGTCCAGTGCGCGGCGGACGGTGCGTGGTGATCGCGCTCGGCAAGGGCGCGCCGAGCATGGCGCGGGGAGCGCTCGATGCGTTCGGTCGGGTCGACGAACTCCTCGTGGTGACGAGCGACGACACCGACGCGCTCGGCCTACCCGTGGTCCGCGCCTCGCATCCGCTCCCCGACGCGCGGAGCGTCGAGGCGGGGCGGGCCGCGCTGGCGCTCGCCGCGAGCCTCGGTACGGGGGACACGCTGGTGGCGCTGGTCTCCGGAGGAGCCTCTTCTCTCGCTTGCGCGCCCGCGCCGCCCCTCGATCTGGCGCAGAAGCGCGCGCTCGCCGCGGCCCTGCTCGGGAGCGGCGCTCCGATCGAGGAGATCAACGTGGTCCGCCGCCACGCCTCGCTGCTGAAGGGTGGGGGGCTGCTCGGTCGGCACCGGACGCTGACGCGGGTGGCGTCCGACGTGCTCGTGGAGCGCGACGGCGAGGTGGTCGAGGGCGCCGCGGCGACCGTGGGCTCGGGTCCCGCCAGCGCGTGCGTGACGACGAAGGAGGACGCGCGCCGCATCCTCGCGCGGTGGGCACCCCACCTCGCGGACGCCCCGCTCGTCGACCACCACGGAGCCCCGAGCGACGAGCGCTGCGTCGCGGGCCCGCTCGATCTCGCGCGCGCGGCATGCCACGAGCTCGAGCGGGTGGGCTACCAGACGACGCTCGCCCCACCGACGCTCGCGTCGGTCGACGCGCTCGCCCAGCAGCTGGTTCGCGCCGCCGAGGCGCTCGGCCCCGGCCACGCTCGGGTCCAGGTCGGCGAGCCCAGCGTGCGGCTGCCCCGAGATCCTGGGGTCGGTGGGCGGCTCGGACGGCTGGCCCTGCTCGCGTGGCGCCAGGGCCTCCCGGCCGACGTCCGGCTCGCTTGCCTCGCGAGCGACGGCGTGGACGGCGGTGGTGGTGGGGGGGCGATCGTGCGGGGTCGGGTCGAGGACCCCAGCGGAGCGACAGCGGCCCTCGCCGCCTTCGCGGACGCCCCCTTCCTCGAGCGTCGCGGCGCGCTCGTCCCTCGCCGGCCGAGCGGTCAGAACTTCCTCGATCTGCTCGTGCTCGTGCGCGATCGGACTTGAACGGGCCGCGCAGGCGTTGCACCTCGACCCTGTGCAGGCCATACGCAGGGTCCAGCAGCAGCCCAAGGAGCTCTAGAGCATGTGCGGGATCGTCGCCTACGTCGGACAGCAGTCGTGCGCTTCTCTCCTCGTCGAGGGTCTCCGCAAGCTCGAGTACCGCGGGTACGACTCCGCCGGCCTCGCGATCCTCGACAAGGCCAGCGGTGAGACCGTCCTCGGGGTCGTCCGCGCGGTGGGCAAGCTCGCCAAGCTCGACGAGGCCCTGCGGGAGAAGCCGCTCAGCGGCACCGTCGGCATCGGTCACACGCGCTGGGCCACCCACGGGCGGCCGAGCGAGGCCAACGCGCACCCTCACCTGGTCGGCGACGTCGCCGTGGTCCACAACGGCATCCTCGAGAACCACCTCGAGCTCCGCGCCGAGCTCACCGCGATGGGGCGCAAGTTCTCGAGCGAGACCGACACCGAGATCGCCGCCCACCTCATCGACCTCGAGCTGTCGCGCGGCGCGTCCTCGCTCCTCGCCGCGGTGCGGGGCGCGCTCGGGCGCGTGCGCGGGGCCTACGCGATCGCGGTCGTCTGCCGCAAGGAGCCCGACGTGGTGGTCGTCGCCAAGTCGTTCAGCCCGCTGGTGGTCGGTGTGGGTGAGGGCGAGACCTTCGCCGCGAGCGACGTGCCCGCGCTGCTCGCCCACACCCGCGACGTCATCTTCCTCGAGGACGGCGACCTCTGCGAGCTGCGCGCCACCGGCGTGAAGATCGAGCGCATGATCGCCCTCGGCGACGGCAGCCCGACGAGCGCGGCCACCCGCGTCGTGCCCGTGGAGCGCAAGCCGCGCCGCATCGACTGGTCGCCCGCCCAGGCCGAGAAGCAGGGTTACAAGCACTTCATGCTCAAGGAGATCCACGAGCAGCCCACGGCCATCGAGAACACGCTGCGGGGGCGCGTCCTGCTCGAGGAGGGCGACGTGAACGGCGCCGAGATCGGCCTCACCGAGGCCCAGGCGAGGGCGATCAAGCGGGTCGTCCTCGTCGCGTGCGGCACGAGCCACCACGCCACCATCGCCGGGCGCAACTGGATCGAGTCCATCGCGCGGGTCCCGGCCTCCGTCGAGCTCGCGAGCGAGCTCCGCTACCGCGACGCGATCCTCGGCGAGGGAGACCTGGTCATCGCCGTCTCGCAGTCCGGCGAGACCGCGGACACACTGGCCGCCGTCCGCGAGGCCAGGCGCCGCGGCGCGCTGGTGCTCGCCATCGCCAACGTGGTCGGGAGCGCCATCCCGCGCGCCTCGGACGCGGCGCTGTACACCCACGCGGGCCCCGAGATCGGCGTCGCCTCCACCAAGTGCTTCACCACGCAGCTGGCGGCGCTGCTCATGGCCGCGATCTGGCTCGGCCGGCGGCGGGAGACGCTCGAGCCGGCGCGCGCCCTCGAGCTCCTCAAGCGCCTCGTCGAGGTGCCCACCGCGATGCGCGAGACCCTCGAGCAGGCGGACGCGGTGGCCAAGGTGGCCCGCCGCCAGATCGTGTCGACCGACGCCCGGGACTGCCTGTTCCTCGGCCGCGGGCTCTCGTACCCGATCGCCCTCGAGGGCGCGCTCAAGCTCAAGGAGATCAGCTACGTGCACGCCGAGGGCTACGCCGCCGGCGAGATGAAGCACGGCCCGATCGCGCTCATCGACGCGCAGATGCCCATCGTCGTCGTGGCGCCCGACGACAGCCACTACGAGAAGATCGCCTCCAACGTGCAGGAGGTCCGCGCGCGGGACGGACGGGTCATCGCGGTGGTGCGCAAGGGCGACTCGCTCATCGGCAGCATCGCGCAGGACGTGCTCGTCGTGCCCTTCGTGCACCAGGAGCTCACCCCGTTCGTCACCGTGCTCCCCCTGCAGCTGCTGTCGTACTACGCGGCCGATTTCAAGGGCACCGACGTCGACCAGCCGCGCAACCTCGCCAAGACCGTCACAGTGGAGTGAGGCGCCGCTAGCCGCCGGACAGCGTACGGAGCACCCGCCCGACGATCCGCCACGGATCGCGGCGGGCGTCGAAGTGCGACGTGCGATCCAGGGGGTAGATGACCTGCACGTCCACCTCGCGAATCGGCATGCCGGCCGCGACGGCGCGCAGGAGCACCTCGGTCTCGAACCCGAAGCCGTCCTCCTTGACGCCGAGATCGAGGGTGGCGCGCACCGGGTAGCGACGCATCCCGCACTGGGTGTCGCGGAGGCGCTGGTGCAGCACCGTCGAGAGGAACCAGTTCGAGAACCCGTTCGAGAGCTGGTTGGCGCGCGGGGCACCCGCCGAGACCAGGTTGCGGATCCCGAGCACGAGGTCGGAGGCCCGGTCGGAGGCCGACAGCAACCGGGCGAGCTCGGCCGGGGGGTGCTGGCCGTCCGCGTCGAGGGTGAGCGCGACCTCGTAGCCGTGCGCGCGACACCACTCGAGGCCGGTGCGGAGCGCTGCGCCCTTGCCACGGTTCATGGCGTGGCGGACCACCTCGGCGCCGTTCGCAGCGGCGAGGGCGGCGGTGTCGTCTCGCGAGCCATCGTCGACGACCAGGACCTTGGCCACGACCTCCCGCGCGCCGACGAGCACGGGCGCGAGCGTCCGGGCTGCGTCGAGCGCAGGGACGACCGCGCAGCAGCGATCCCTCGGGAACAACGGCGTCAGCGCGGCTTCTTGAAGGTGGTCTCGTCGACGCGGTGACCGTGCGCGCGGAGCTCCTGCACCACTGCGGGGACGACCCCGGTGGGCTGGAACACGCCTTCGCCGCGGTCCCCGGTGGCGGGATCGAGCACGAACTGGAACACGTCGCGGGTGCGGATCTCGGCCGCGTCGGCCTCGATCTCGGCGATGCGCAGGACACGGTGCCGACCACCGACGCGGGCGACCTCGACGGCCACGTCGAAGGACGCGCCGATCCAGGAGCGCGCGCTGGCGGGATCGACCCCTGGGCGGGCGGCGATGAGGGCGGGCACCAGGCGGGCGAGCGCCTGGCGCAACGAGGGCCCGCGGAGGGCTGCGATGACGCCGTCGAGGCCGCCGCCGATGGCCTCGACGACCTGGCCGACGATGTCCCCGGCGAGGGTGCCGACCAGCAGACGATCGGGGCGCAGCGAGGCCGCCATGCGCACCACCTTGGCGCCCTGGGCCGCGGTGTCGGGCAGGACGAGGTTGGCGCCGTGCGGCTGGGAGAGGACGATCTCGTCGAGCTCCTGCACGACGAACGTGCGCTCCTCGACGCCGGACGCCGACGCCATGGCCCCGATGAGGGTGGTCGTGCCCGAGCCGAGCGGCCCGGCGATGAGGACGTTGGCCTTGGCGGTCAGGCACTGCTGGAGGAAGGTGGCCATTCCCCGCGAGAGGGTGCCCGAGCGGACGAGATCCTCGAGACCGAAGTCGGCCCGACGGCGCTTGCGGATCTGCAGCAGCGTGCCGCCGGTGGCGACGGGCGGGAACACGGCGCTGAGGTGCGCGCCGCTCGGCAGGCGGAGATCGACGAACGGCTCGGGCCCCATGCGGTGCGCGACGAGACGGCCGACGGCGCGCCGCAGGGCCATCTCGCTGCTGAAGCCCGGCTCGACGGCGCTCGCGCCGCCCCCCTCGCGCACGGCGACCACGTGGTCGAAGCGCGAGACGTGGATCTCGACGACGTCCTCGTCCTCGAGGAGGCCCTCGAGGGGGCCGGTGCCGAGCGCCTCGCGCGCGGCGTCGCGCACGAGGTCGTCGATGGCGAAGCCCGCGGGCAGTTCGCCCTCTTGCTGCAGGGCGCGCGCCTGCTCGCGGAGCACGCGCTCGACCGAGCTGCGCTTGGCGTCCGAAGGCGGGGCGAGTGAATCGCCCTCGTCGAGATCGACGACGTCGGAGAGGCGGGTGGCGAGCGCGGCGAGCGCGGTCGCCATGCCCGGCGGGCGCGGTACCGAGTCACGCGCGCGCGACGGACGCGAGGGAGCGACGCCGCTCACCAGGGGGGCTGCCGCGGGGGCCGGCACGGGGGCCGGAGGTGCGGGCACGGGGCGCGAGGACCCGGCGCCGGAGGTGGCGCGACGGGGGCTCCGGCTGCCGGATGCCCCCCGGTGCCGAGCATCGTGGCGTGGGTCGGTCGACGCTCCACCGAGCCCGACGAGATGGTGCCGAGCGCGCGCGGGCCAGGGGGCCGCGACTCGACGGGCATGCGCCCGATCTGCGGCAACCCGGTCATGGACATGTCGTCCGGGTCTTGCTCGAGCGGGATGTGGCTGACCGCGCTGCCTTCGCCGCGCGGCGGAGGCGTGACCTGCGAGCTCTCGTTCTCGCGCAGCACCGCGGGCACGTCGCTGTCGACGGACGGGCGCGGCGAGGGCAGGGGCCCGGCGCCCGAGGTGCCGGCCTCCACCTTGATGATGAAGTCGCCGATGTAGATCTTGTCGCCTTCGCGGACGATGGTGGCCTGGGCGATGCGGTGGCCGTTGACGTAGCTGCCGTTGGTCGACTTGAGATCGGTGACGATGAACCGGCCGTCGCGGAACACGATGCGCGCGTGGCGCTTGCTCACGTTGCCCTTCGGCAGGAGCAGGTCGTTCCCCTGGACGCGACCGATGCTGATCTCGTTCTTGTCGAAGACCTCCCGACGCTCCTGCCCCCCCTTCTCGCTGATGATCACCGTGAACGACATTGGGGCCCTCGAGGCGTGCGTAGCACCACGGCAGGTCGGCGCCGGAGGACACTGGTGGCCCCGGCAGTGCCCCCCATGTTTTCAAGGGGATGCCCAGGTCGTCAACTTCCGAGACGAAGAACCGTCCGGGTGCCCCAGGACAGGGGTCGACAGGCGCCGAGGGCGCGCGTAAATCGCGGCCGCCCCATGAGCGACGCCTCGACGCCCCAAGCTCCGCAGCCGCCCGAAACCCGCATCCGCGAGGTCCTTCACCGGATCGACCAGGGCGGGGCCCCCAAGTATCACGCGAAGAACGCCGAGACCGGCAAGCTGTTCGCGCGCGAGCGCATCCGGCGGCTGGTCGATCTGGGCAGCTTCGTCGAGGACGCCGCCTTCGCCAACGCGCGGGACCCGGAGCTCCCCGCCGACGGCGTCGTCACCGGCACCGCGACCGTGGACGGCCGCACGGTGGTCATCATGGCGAACGACTCCACCGTGAAGGCCGGCTCCTGGGGCGCCCGCACCGTCGAGAAGATCCTGCGCATCCAGGAGACCGCGCGCGATCTCCGCTGCCCGCTGTTCTACCTGGTCGACTCCGCCGGCGCGCGCATCACCGACCAGGTCGAGATGTTCCCCGGCCGCCGCGGCGCGGGCCGGATCTTCTACAACCAGGTCGCGCTCTCCGGGCAGATCCCGCAGATCTGCCTGCTCTTCGGGCCGTCCGCGGCCGGCGGCGCCTACATCCCGGCCTTCTGCGACATCGTGATCATGGTCGAGGGCAACGCCAGCATGTACCTCGGCTCGCCCCGCATGGCCGAGATGGTGATCGGCGAGAAGGTGACCCTCGAGGAGATGGGCGGGGCCAAGATGCACTGCTCGGTCTCCGGTTGCGGCGACTTCCTCTGCAAGACCGAGGACGACGCCATCGCGCGCGCCAAGGCCTATCTCGCCTATCTCCCCGACCACCACGAGGCCACGCCGAAGACGAGCGCGGCCCGCCCCCCCAAGGCCTCGGGCAAGTCGATCGCCGAGATCATCCCCGCCGACGAGAACAAGCCCTTCGACATGCTGGCGGTGATCAAGGAGATCATCGACGAGGACAGCTGGCTCGAGATCAAGGCGCTCTGGGCCCGCGAGATCCTCACCGGCTTCGCCCGCATCGACGGCCGCGTCGTCGGCATCGTCGCCAACCAGCCCAAGTGGCTCGGCGGGGTGCTGTTCGTGAACAGCGCCGACAAGGCCGCGCGCTTCATCTGGCTCTGCGATGCCTTCAACGTCCCGCTCCTCTACCTCGCCGACGTGCCGGGCTTCATGATCGGCACCAAGGTCGAGCGCGAGGGCATCATCCGCGCGGGCGCCAAGATGATCGCCGCGGTCAGCGAGGCCACCGTGCCCAAGGTCTCCGTGGTCGTGCGCAAGGCCTACGGCGCCGGCCTCTACGCGATGTGCGGCCCCGCCTTCGAGCCCGACGCGTGCCTCGCGCTGCCTTCGGCCAGCATCGCCGTGATGGGGCCACAGGCAGCCGTCAACGCCGTGTATTTCAACAAGATCCAGGAGATCCCGGCCGGCCCCGAGCGCGACGCGTACGTGGCCCAGCTGCGCGCCGAGTACAAGGAGGACATCGATCTCGTGAAGCTCGGGAGCGAGCTCGTGGTCGACGCGATCGTGCCCGGTGACCGCCTGCGGGCCGAGCTCTCCATCCGCTTCGCGCGGTACGCACAGAAGCGCGAGGCGCGCCCCGCGAAGAAGCACATCGTCGTCCCGGTCTGAGCCGAGCGTCAGCGAGCCGCAGCCTCGGACCGCGAGATCAGACCAGCGCCAGCGCGAGGCCGCGCTCGGTCTCGATGACCCTCACGATGGCGCCTCCGGCGTGCAGCGCTTCGACGAGGGGCGCGAGGCGCGCGCTCTCTTCGGCGGTCGGTGCCCGCGCAGCGCCGCGCACGATCTCGACCCGGAGCATCCCGCCGCGTTGCCCGAGGATCCGAGGCAGCGCCGGACTGCGCAGCCGGAGGAGCACCGCCGCGATCGGGCTCGCCGCGGCGATGCAGCGCTCGCGGCGATCGAGCAGCGTGTCGTTCCAGATCTGCGCGGACTCCTCGACGAAGCGCGAGGACGCCTGAGGGGGCCGCAGCGAGGGCGCCTTCTCCGTCGAGAACGGCTCGTCCGGCCAGGCGATCGCGGCGAGCTCGTCGCGGGCCTCCTCGGCCGACGCGGGGCGCGCGCTCTCCTCTTCCGCGGTCCAGCGGTCGACGAGCGCGGCGACCGCCGGAGGGAAGCCCGCCCGCGCGCCGAGCATCTCGCCGAGCACCACCCCGAGCGCGTAGAGATCGCTGCGCGGCGTGGCGGGTTCCCCCGCGCGCTGCTCGGGCGCCATGTAGCGGATCGTGCCGAGCACGCCCGCGGTCGCGGTCGCCCCCGCGTCGCCGAGGTGGGCGACGCCGAAGTCGGTGAGGAACGCGCCCCCGGCGTCGTCGAGCAGGATGTTCGAGGGCTTGACGTCGCGGTGCACGACGCCCCGCCGGTGGGCCGCGCCGAGGGCGAGCAGCACCCGGTCCACGATCTCGGCGGCGCGCTTCGCGGGCACCGCGCCTCGCTCCACGAGGCCTTGCGCGCTGCCACCACCGAGCCAGGGCAGCACCAGCGTGGGGCCTTCGGGGAGGAGCGCGCGGGGGCGCAGCACGCTCGGCGCGTCGAGCAGCGACACGATCTGCACCTCGCGCTCGAACCGCACGAGCGCGTCACGACCGGCGCCGCTCTGGCCGCCGCCCACGAACACCTTGAGCGCCACGCGGGCGTGCCAGGCTCGAGTCGATCGAGCGCCTCGAGGACGCGCGAGGTGGCGGTGGTCGCGACCTCGCGCACCACTTCGTAGCGACCGAAGAGCCAGGGCGACGCGAGGGGCCGTGTCCGAGGCTCCCTCGAAGCGCGCGGCGCGCGTTCGCGCAGGCTCCTCGCCCCGTCGCCCGCGAGATCACGAAGGACGCGCAACGCAGCCTCCGCGCGACCGAGCTCGAGGCAGAGCGCACCGAGCTCGACCGCCGCCGCCTCGTCGTCGGGTCGCTCGCGGAGGTGGGCCTCGAGGGCTCGACCGGCCTCGGCCGTCTTGCCGCAACGCCGCAGGGTGGCCGCCGCGCGCCGGAACTCCCCCGCGGCCTCGAAGCAAGCCGCGGCCTCGTCGTCGCGCTCGAACCGGCCGTGGACCAGGCCCTCGGCGACGCGATCGCCGTGGCGCAGGGCGACGGCGATCGCCTTCGGGTCGTCCTCCGCCGAGAGGCCGCTCACGAGCCGCTCCTGCCGTGGCATGTCGCGCGCCTCGATGGCGATCGCGAACGCCCGCAACCGATCGCCACGCGCGAGGGCGAGGTCGCACGCCTCCTCCCAGCGGAGCGCGCGCACCAGCGCCGTCACGTCGTCGTCGGTCAATCGTCGTCCTCGTCGTAGGCGGCGGAGGCCTCGGCGGTGTGGTTGGCCTCGGAGAGGGTCCTGGCGCGGAGGGCGAGGGCTCCAGCGACGTCGTGGCCGATCACCGGCGGGGGCAGGCCACAGCGGCCCTCCTTGCGCGCAGCGGCGTCGGTCGCGGCCGCGAAGGGCGCGAGGATCCCCACGGTACGGTTCGGCTTCCCGGGCCCCGACCGGTCCTCCCAGAAGAAGCTCCGCTCGCGGACGTCGAGGTGGATGAACCCGCTCACCGGGTAGATGCCGACGCCGACGAAGCCGAGGCCACGGGCGTACCCAGCCACCTCGTCGTCGGCGACCCCCGGTACGACGAGATCGAGCGCCCGTCCGTACCCGTGGTTGGAGCCGGGCTTCTTCGGCGTGCGGTAGCCCGAGAGGAAACGGATCTCCCCGACCGCGAAGTGGCGCTGCAGGGCGTAGACGACGTCGAGGAGCCGGGGCTCCACGGGATGGTGCGCGCCGTCGGCGGACCGGAGGATGAAGCTCGCCTTCTCGAGCTCGACGGGCCCGAAGTTCCCGGCGTCGGTGCGGGCCTCGAGCTCCACCCGCTCGGGGCGGTTGATGGCGACGAGCACGAGCTTCGGCCGGCCGTGGGCGTCGAGGATCGGCGGCCCCCCTGCCGCGTGCCATTTCTTGACCATCGGCGCGTAGCCGACGGGCGGCTTCGGCGGCGGGGGCTTCGGTACGTACTTCGGCAGCGGCGGCGGCTTCGGCTTCGGAGACGCGCTCGGTGGAGCGGACGCGTGCACCGAGGGGTGCGCCGACGCAGAGTGCGCAGGGGGGTGTGAGACGCTCGGGTGAGGGGTCGACGCGCTCGGCTTCACGCTCGGCGCGGCGCCCGCCGCGAGCGTACCGACGAGACAAGCCGCGAGCGTCGAGCCCCCAGGGACCCAGGCCCACCAACGCCCCTGCGAATCCACCGCCCGCATCCGACGAAAATCAGCGCGCGACGACGCGAATCTCGACCACGCGCTCGAGGCGGGCGTCCACCTGACCGAGGACGGCGTCGTCCCGGACGACGCGCCGCTGGGCGCGGAGCACGAGGCCGAGCTCGCCGACGCCACCAGCCGACACCGCGTCGATCCGGAGCTTGCCGGCTGCGTCGAACCCGCAGCGCGCGTGGACGACACCCGAGCGCACCACCTCGACGACGATCGGATCGGTCGCCGAGGGGGTGCCGACGACGAGGTCGAAGCCGCCGGCCTCGACGGAGTAGGCCTCGACGCCGGCGATCGTGGTCGGAAGCGCGCCGACGAGCCGGACCTTGGAGGGGAGCTCGGGCAGCTCGAAGCCCGTGAGTGCCCGACCGCCGACCGCGAAGGACACGCCGTCGATACGGGGGAAGCTGGGGACCGGCGTGGTCTGCGGAGCGACGAACACGACCCCCGACACCAGGCCGGCGACGTCCGGGAACGCGCGTGGCTCGAGGGAGAAGGTGGTCTGGGAGGGATCGGCCGCGACGCCCGTGTTCGACAGCACGGAGAGGGTGACGGGCGAGAGGTCGCGCAGATCGACGCGCGCGCTCGTGGACGGAGCCACCGCCTGCGGCGCGACACACGTGCCGCTCGGGGGAGCCGCCCAGCCGAGGCCGAGCAGATCGAGGGCCGCCTCGCGGGCGTCCTTGCCGACCGTGAGGAAGCGGGCCGAGGCGTCGAGCCGGTCGATGGTGTTGCCCATCGGGCCCACCGTCTGGTGAGCGCGGACCTCGACGACCGAGAGCGCCTCGGCACCCGAGTCGATCGAGGCGGGGTCGACGACGGCCGCCGAACAGCCCACACCGAGGGCGAGCTGGGAGCTCACCGCGACGAACCCGAGGACGGCGCGCATGGTCAGTCCCTCAGGGTAGCGACCCCCTCGGGGCTGGGCAAGGTTCGCGGGCGGGTGGCGGAATGGCCCCGGTCGTTCCAGCGTATGTCTTCGCGGGGTTGCGCGTTCGTTCCTCACGTGATTCCGATCGCCCGGCCCGCTGCCCACCCGCCGAACGCTTGGCCGAGACGCCCGAGTCACCCCATGATGACCCCGCCGATGATTGTCCGAACGCCCCGCCACCGCCTGCGGTTGGTCGCCTTGACCGCCGGCCTCGCGCTGCTCGGAGCCCTCGGCGACGACGCACGCGCCGACATCTACAGCTACACCGACGCCGACGGCGTGCTGCACTTCACCAACACACCGAGCAAGGTGGAGCCGTGGAAGCTCCACGCCAAGTCGAGCGATGGGCCCAAGGCCAAGCCGCCGGGCTGGCACCCGCGCCCCTTCGGGGGTGGCGGCGTGGAGCGCTACACCAAGTACGACGAGATCGTCCGCGAGGCGGCCGCCTACTACCAGCTGCCCGAGGCCTTCGTCCGCTCCATCATCAAGGTCGAGAGCGATTTCGATCCGACGGCGCTCTCGGTCGCGGGGGCGCAGGGGCTCATGCAGCTCATGCCCGAGACGGGCGCGCGCCTCCTGGTCGTCGATCCGTGGGACCCACGGGAGAACATCTTCGGCGGCTGCCGCTACCTGCGCATCCTCGCCAACACCTTCAACGGTGACCTCGACCTCACCGTGGCGGCCTACAACGCGGGGGAGGGCGCAGTCATCCGCGCGGGCGGCATCCCCGCGATCGCTGAGACGCAGGACTACGTCGTCAAGGTGAAGTACTGGTATCGCCGTTACCGCGAGCACCCCGACAACGCGCTCGAGGCCTCCACGGGCAGCAGCGCGCCCAAGCCCTGATGGCCGTCCTCGGGACCGCGGGCCACGTCGACCACGGAAAGACCACGCTCGTCCACGCGCTCACCGGCGTGGACACCGATCGTCTGCCGGAGGAGAAGCGGCGCGGCATCACCATCGAGCTCGGGTTCGCCCCGATGGAGGTGGTCGATCGCGACGGCCGCACGCGGACCGTGGCGATCGTGGACGTGCCCGGTCACGAGCGCTTCGTCGGCACGATGGTGGCGGGCGCGCAGGGGGTCGACGTGGCGCTGCTGGTCGTTGCCGCCGACGCGGGGGTGATGCCCCAGACGCGGGAGCACCTGCTGGTGCTCGCCGGCCTCGGGGTTGAGACCTTGCTGGTCGCGATCACGCGCGCGGACCTCGCCGACGCCGAGACACGCGCGCTCTGCCAGATCGACGTCGAGGAGGCGCTCTCACGCACCCCGTGGCCCAAGGCACCCGTGCTCGTGGTGAGCGCGCGCACCGGCGAAGGGCTAGAGGCTCTGCGGGCGGCGATCGCCACGGCCACGAGCACGGTCGACGTCCGCGCCCGCCGCGACCGACCGGCGCGCCTCGCGATCGACCGTGCCTTCGCGCCCCGTGGTCAGGGCGTGGTCGTGACGGGCACGCTCGTCGCGGGTCAGGTCGCGGTGGGCGACGAGCTCGCGCTCCTGCCCGGCGACACGCGGGTGCGCGTGCGTGGCTTGCACCAGCACGGTCAGGCCGTGCCCAAGGTCGTCGCGACCGGGCGGGTCGCCGTGGCGCTGTCGGGCGTGGACCTCGCCGACCTCCACCGCGGGGAGACCCTCGCCAAGCCCGGAACGATGGCGATCGGGCGCGCGTTCGACGCCGTCCTCACCCGTGCGCGGGGGGGCCGCCCGTTCGGGCGTCGAGCGCGCATCGCCTTCCACCTCGGAACGGAGGAGGCCACGGGGCGCCTCGTGCCGATCGCGCCGATCGACTCCGACGAGCTCCGGACGACGATGGCCGGTGGGGAGACCTGGCTCGTGCGCGCGGTGTTCACCAGGCCGACCACCTTCGCGGCGGGAGACCGGGTGGTCGTGCGAGCCGACGGCCCGCTCGCCTCCGTGGGGACGACGCTCGGATCGCTCGTGGTGCTCCGGACCAACCCGGGCCGCCTCGTCGGTGGCCGGGCGCGGTACGCGGCGCGCTTGCGCGCACTCCTCGACCCGTCCGAGCTCGCGCGGGCCGAGCTCGAGATCGACCAGAGCGGCCTCCTCGGGCTCTCGCCGCCGGAACTCGCGCTGCGGCTGCCCGCGCGACACGTCGCCAAGGAGCTCGCGAACAAGCTCGCCAGCGCGGAGGTGCGCAGCGGGACCGGGCTCCGGTGGGTGGGCGCCGAGGCGCGCGCGCGGGCAGAGGCGGCGTTGCTCGCCCACGTGACGCGCTACCACACGACCCACCCCGACGACGAAGGCGTTCCGCTCGCGGTGGCCCTCTCGGGGGTGCCCGCGAACGCGGCAGCAGGGCTCGCCGAGGCCACCCTCGAGCGCGCCGTCGCCGAGGGGCGGCTCGCACGGGAGGGCGACCGCATTCGCGCGGCAGGCTTCACGGCCCGCGCGCGGGCGGACGACCCGAAGGCCCTCGCCATGGCGGCGGCGTTCGCCGAGGCCGGGCTCGCGCCCCCCACGATGACCGAGCTCGCCCGCACGCTCGGGCTCGAGATCCCCCGGGCCCGCGCGCTCGGCCTGGCGCTCGCCGGGGCCTCTCGCCTCGTGCACGTGCAGGGCGACCTGTGGTTCGACGCGGCGGCCCTCGAGGAGCTGCGGGGGCGGGTCGTCGCGCTGCTGGAGCAGAAGGGCACGATGTCGACCGGTGAGTTCAAGGACCTCGTCGGCGCCTCGCGGAAATACGTGGTGCCGCTCGCCGAGTGGCTGGACGCCCGCAAGGTCACGCTGCGCGTCGGCGACGTGCGCAAGCTCCGCGGCCGCTAGACGCCGCGCCGATCGGCGAGCGCCTGCACCGTGACCGCCGCGAGCGTGAGCGCGCCGGCGCCCACCATCAGCACGTGCGGCGCCCGCACGAGCGTGCCGACCCCCTGGTCGACGAGGGCTCCGAGGGACACGCCGTCGGCGGGGCCGAGGCCGAGAAAGGCGAGCGCCGCGTCCGACACCAGCAGCGCCGACGCCGTCGAGCCGAGCTGCGCGCGGGCGGTCGGCAACGCGGCGGGGATCGCGTGCCGGAGCAGCACCTGCAAGGGCGGGGCGCCGAGCGCGCGCGCGGCCTCGACGTACGCGAGCCCGCGAATCACCCGCAGCTCCGCGAGCGCCAGCCGCGCGAAAGGCGCCCACGCGGTCAGCGCCAGGACCACGGCGACGTGCAGGCGCGAGGGCCGCGGCACCGCAGCCACCAGCGCGAGGGCGAGGACGAACGAGGGGAACGCCTGCAGTCCGTCGCAGAGCCGCGTCAGGGCGCGCGCCGCGACGCCGCCGCGGAGCCCGGCCGCGGCGCCGAGGGTCGTGCCGAGGACGAGCGAGAAGGCCGCCACCACGAGCGCGAGCAGGAGCCCGCGCAGCAACGCCTCCGTGGCCACCGCGAGCAGATCGACCCCACCGTCGCCGCAGCCGAGGGGGTGGCGCAGCGACGGACGCGCGAGCTCGTCGACCAGCACGATCCGCCGCGGATCCGCGGCCCGCGCGAGCCGTAGCGTCACCGCGACGGCCACGACGAGCAGGAGTGGCCACGCACGCCGCACGTCAGCGGGCCCTCGGATCGATCGCGGCGTGGAGCTGCACCCCGAGCGCCTGGACGACGACGAAGAAGGTCGCCGACACGAGGACGCACGCCTGCAGCACGGGCAGGTCGCGGGCGGCGAGCGCGTCGACGAGCACGGTGCCGAGGCCCCTGCGCTCGAGCAGGCGCTCGAGGACGACGGCGCCACCGAGCAACGCGCCGAGCTGGGCGGCCAGCACCGTCACCAGCGGGCCCGCGCACGTGGGCAGGGCGTGGACGAGCCAGATGGCGGCGCGCGAGCGGCCCTTGGCCCGCGCCACGCGGAGGAAGGGGCTCTCTCGGGCCTCGAGCAGCGTCGCTCGCGCCATGCGCCCCACGGCGGCGCCGAGCGGCAGACCGAGCAGGAGCCCGGCGAACAGGAGGCCTCGCAGACCCGCGTCGGGATCGGCGGGCAAGGGGACCCATCGCAGCCGCACCGAAAGGGCCCAGGTGACGACCGGCGCGAACGCCAGCAAGGGCACCGAGGCGCCGAGCACGATGCAGCGCTCCGCGAGGCGACGCGCGAAGCCGTGCGTCGACGCCACCGAGACGAGGCCGGCCCCGACGCCCAGGATCGACCCGAAGCCCACCGAGACGCCGGCCAGGCGCGCGGTGTCGGGCAGCGACTCCACGACCACGGAGATCGCGTCGCGGCTCGGCGTCCGCAGCGAGGCGCCGGCCTGACCGTGGAGCAGGCCGGCAAGGAAGCGGAGGTACTGGGTGAGCAGCGGATCGTCGAGGTGGAGCCGCGCGCGGAGGGCGGCGCGCTCGGCCAGGGTGGCCTGTTCGCCGAGGACGACGAGGGTGGGGTCGCCCGGCAGCAGCCGGAAGGCGAAGAACACCACGGTCGCGACGACGAGGACGACCACGAGACCCGTGGCGAGCTGCGCAGCGAGCCGACCGAGGGTCGATCGCCCGCCCATGGTCTCAGGGCAGGCAGAGCTGGAAGTCGGTGGTGCTGTCGATGACGCGGCCGTCGCGCGCCGCGGCGCCGACGCAGGCGTAGCCGTCGCGGCAGTCGCTCGACTTCTCGCAGGTGCGCACGCAGAAGCGGCGGGCGAAGCGTGAACCGCTTCCGCTCGGGAGCACGGGCTCGCCGGTCGTGGCGTGGAACTCCACGCACACCGACTCGCCAGGGCAGGAGTTGGGGGTGCAGTTGAAGATGGTGCAGTAGCCGCCGGTCATCGACGTGTCGCAGAAGCGGTCGCCCTGGACGCTGCAGTCGGTGCCCACCTGGCAGCTGTCGCCGACCTCGGGCTTGCAGCCCACGCCGAAGATCGCCAGGCCGAGCACGAGCCCGAGCGCGCGCACGGTCGCGAGAGGCGCGGTCGCGGACAGGTCGAAAGCCGTCATCGGCGCGCACCCTAGAGCATGGTGGCACCAGCGTCGAGCCCGGCGAAGCGCCGCCGTGGGCGCTCTTCCGAGGCGGCGCGTTGACCCTCGCGCGACCGCCCAGTAGAAGCGTCCCGCGATGGCGACCCACATCACCGAAGAGTGCATCAACTGCGGGGCTTGCGAGCCGGAGTGTCCGAACCAGGCCATCTCGCAGGGCGACGAGATCTACGTCATCAACCCGGACCGCTGCACCGAGTGCGTGGGCTTCTACGACCACGAGGAGTGCCAGGCGGTCTGTCCGGTCGAGTGCTGCCTGCCCGACCCGAAGCGCCCCGAGAACGAGGCCCAGCTCATCGCGCGCGCGATCGAGCTGCACCCGGACGACGCCGAGCTCAAGGCGCGCGCCGACAAGAACGAGTACGCGTCTCGCTTCCGCAAGTGAACGCGCGGGCGCGCGCCGCGCTCTTCGGGGCGCTCGTGGGCAGCCTGTACGGCTGCGCCACGACCACGCCCGCGCTGTTCGAGCCGCGCGCTGCCGCGCCCAACGAGGCTCACCTCACCGCGGGGGGGGCTGCGCTGGTTCCCCTGCAACCGGTGACCGATCCGGATGGCGTCGGCCACGTGGTCAAGCCGGGCATGGGCAGCGTCGTGCGCGCCACGTTCGGGCTCGGGGGCCGCACCGAGGCCACCCTGCGCTACGGCGGCCGCGACCTCGGCCTCGGTGTGCGCTGGAACGCGCTCGAACAGCGCACCGAGCAGGCCGGCGTCCTCGGGCTCTTGCTCGGCATCGAGGCGCGCGGGCGTCTCGCGGTCCGCCCCGACGACGCGATCGTGCATCGCGACGACGCGCGCGGCTACGGGGCCACGCTGCCCATCGCGGTCACCTTCCAGAGCGACGCGGGACTCGTGACGGCGTGGGGCGCCGTGCAGCTCGGCGTCGAACGCATCGCCGGGCCGTTCCAGGCCGACGCGAGCAGCGCCCCGCTCGAGCTGCGGCTGATCCGCGGTTTCGTGGTCGGGCAGATCGGGATCGGGATCGGCTTCCGGCGCGTGCGGGTGCTCGCCGAGATGGGCATCGAGCGCGACTGGGTCGGCGGCACGCTCGGTGGAGTCGATCGGTCGTTCGCGGTGACGAGCCTCGCCCCGGCGTTCGCGATCGCGATCCGCCTCTGACGCCCTCGCGGGCCGCGAGAGTGTGAATCTTCGTCGGCCGCCCATGGAGGCGGCCGATGCTTCGCCTCGCTTACGCTCGCCTCAGCTCGGACGGCGGAAGCTCGCGACGTAGTAGGCGTCGGTGCCGTGCAGGTGGGTGAGCAAGCGCACGTCGGTCGCGTCGGACCCGAACAGCTTCGCGGCGATGGGGGCGTCGAACGGTATCGGCTCGAGACGCCCTGGGTGCTCGGCGAGCACGCGCTGCACGACCGCCTCGCACTCGTCGCGGAGCACGCTGCAGACGGCGTACACGAGCCGACCGCCCGGCCGCACCGCGAGCGCCGCGTTGGCGAGGATCTGGGCCTGCATGGCCTGGAGACCCGGCAGATCGGCCGCCTTGCGACGGGTCTGGATCTCGGGCCGTCGACGGATGGTGCCGGTGCCGCTGCACGGCGCGTCGACCAGCACGCGATCGAACGCCGCGAGCGGCACCTCGCCGACGCCGACCGACCAGTCGACGGCGTACGCCTTGGCCGCAGGCAGGCCGAGGCGCTCGAGCTCACGACCGAGCCGGGTGAGCTTGTCGGGGTGGAGGTCGGCCACCTCGAGTCGGCCGCTTCCGTCGGGTGATCCAGGGTCGATCAGCTCGGCCAGCAGCGACGCCTTGTTCCCACGGCCCGCGCACGCGTCGAGCACGACGTCGCGAGGACCGGCGCCGAGGAGCAACGCGAGGAGCTGCGAGCCCTCTTCTTGCACCGTGAAGCGCCCCTCGTCGTGACCGGGGAGGGCGTGCGGATCGCCGATGCCGCGCGCGCGGATGGCCAGGGGAGAGAACGCGCCCGCCTCGATCTTCGCGACGCCGCTGGCCTGCGCCGCCGCGGTGAGCTCGGCGAGCCAGGTGTCGCGCGTCTCTTCGTCGGCGCGGCCACGCACGCGGCGTACGCGCAGGTGGACCGGCGGCGGATACGGACCGGCGGTGAGCAGGGCCTCGGTCGCGTCGGCGCCGATCGAGCGCTCGAGCGCGCGGCGCAGCCACGGTGCGGTGGCCTCGCGGAACGCGACGGGGGGACGCGGGAGCGGCGCCTTCTCGGCGCTGACCGCCACCGCACGCAGCGCGCCGTTGGCGAAGCCCGAGACCGCGCGCCCTCGCGTGGTGCGGATCGCCTCGACGGCCTCGCTCACCGCCGCGAACGCGGGGATGCGCGTGTAGTGCAGCTGATACGCGGCCACGAGGAGCAGCGCCCGGGTGCGCGGATCGAGCGCCGCGATGCCGCGCGGCGTGGCCTCCTCGATCGAGCGCTCGAGGAGCGGGCGGAGCCGCAAGGTGCCGTAGGCGAGCTCGGTGGCGAGCGCGCGGTCGCGCGGCGAGAGATCGGTCGCGCGACGCAGCTCGTGGTCGAGGACGGCGGCGGCGAACGCGTCGTCCTTCTCGACGCGCGCGACGACCTCGGCGGCCACGTTCCGCGCGGTGACGGGGAGGGCGCTGCCTCCCCGGCGGAAAGGCTTGCGGAAATCGGGGCCCCGCTGCGGGCCGCGCGGCGCATCGGCGCTCGGGCTGCGTGCCTCCCAGGCGCCACGCGGCGGGGGCCGACTCGCGGGGGAGGCCGGCGCCTCGCTGGACGAGGGGGCGGCCGGCGGAGCTTCGGAGCGCGGCGACGCAGCGGGCCCGACCGGGGGGCGCGTGGACCGGACGCGGATCGTCTCCACCTCGATCTGGCGGGGACGTGGCTTGCCCGGGGGCCCTGAGCTCATCTCCTTTCCGATGCCACGTCGGTGGTTCCGAAGCGAGGAGAAGTTCTAGTCGCTCGGCACCGGGGCGGTGACGGACTCGAGGCGCTGCAGGTCGTTGCGCACCGCCACGATCATCACGAACGCGAGCAGGAGCAGACCGACGAGCCCGGCCGCGTCGCGGACCCGCAGCGAAAGGGGACGCCGCAACACGGTCTCCGCCCCGAGGAACAGCAGATGTCCTGCGTCGAGAGTGGGAATCGGGAGCAGGTTGAGCAAGCCGAGATTGATCGAGATCACGGCCATCACCCACAGATACTCGTCGAGCCCGCGGGCGCCCGCGCGTCCCGCGGCGTCGTACAGCGAGATCGGGCCAGCCAGGGACCGCAGAGGTGCCTGGCCACCCAGGATGCGCAGCGTGCTCACCGCGATGAACCGGATGGCGTGGCCCGACTCGGCGAGGGCGCGCGAGGCCGCCGAGCGGAGCCGGACCGGCTGGTCGATCAGCGTGACGGGCATCGTGGGCACGAAGTGCTGGGAAGGGAACGTGTCGCGCTCGAGGCGTCGACCGGTCACGTCGATCCACTCCTCGTGGCGTAGCCGGAACAACCCGGTCATCGGCCTGCCATCGCGGGTCCACTCGAGGAGGCGGGTGCGGGACGCCTGCGCGCCGAGGTCCTCGATCAGGGTCACGAACGCCGGAATCGAGACCCCGTCGACCGAGCGCAGGCGATCGCCAGGGCGAAGCCCCGCGAGCCACTCCGACGATCCCGTCGGCACGCTCGACACGTACAGATCGGAGCTCTCGATCCCCGCCCGCGTGAGGCCGCCGCCGCTGGTCCCGGTCGGAGGGACCTCGGGCGCGACGACCGCGATGGAGGCTTCGTAGGCCGCCATCTCGAGCAGCGGCAGGGCGTCCCCGACCGGGAGCGCGCCGACCGGGATCACGCGCGGCCGCAGGTAGCGGACGGGCACGGCCACGCCGGGGTTGTCGCGCAGCTTGCGTTCGAGGTCCGAGAACCGTGGCGTCGCGATGCCCCCGACGTGGGTGACGAGGTCGAACGTGCGGAGGCCCGCGCGGTAGGCGGGCGACGACGGGTCGGGCACGCCGATGCACGCGGCGGGGGCGAGCGCGCCGATGCCGAGCCGTCCGACGGTGCCCTGCTCGGTCAGCACCGGGCGCGGGATCAGGCCGAGTTCGATGCGCTCCTCGTGGAGCTTCGGCTGATCGACGAGGCGCAGCACCGTCAGCACGAGGCGCTTGCCCGGGCTCGCCGTCACGCGCTCGTGCACCTCGCCGTAGGTGGTGACGGGCACGCCATCGACGGCGACGACGCGATCGCCCGGGTGCAGCAGGCCGTCGGCCGGGGAGCCGGGCACGACGGTGCCGATGTCCGGAGGGAGCTCCACGCTCGCCCGCGGCAAGTAGACGACGAAGAGGAGCACCACCGCGAGCAGCAGGTTCATCACCGGACCGCCGAGGGCGATGGCGAGACGGACGAGCCGAGGCTGCCGGTCGAACGCTCGTGCAGCCTCACGCTCGGAGAGCGGAGGCGCGTCCTTGTCGGGGCGCTCTGCCTCCAACATGCGCACGAATCCGCCGAGGGGAAGGAGGGCGAGCTGATACGTGGTCTCGCGGCCGCGATGGACGAGCAACGCCGGGCCGAATCCGAGCGAGAACGTGAGGACCTTCACGCCGAAGAGGCGGGCGACGAGGAAATGCCCGAGCTCGTGCACCACCACGAGCACGCCCACCAGCACGAAGAACCGCAACACGTCCACCCGGCTTGTCCTCCGTCACCGGGTGATTACCTCTTGGACATGACACCGGTCCACATGATCCACGCCTTGATCGGCGAACAGGGCAAAGGCGGGGTCTCGCTCGCGATCCCGGTGTACAAGCTCCTCTTCGCCAACCAGAGAGACGGCGAAGCCACCTCCGACTACGAGCGGGGTGGCCTCTTCCGTACCGAAGACGGCTCTTTTGCCATCGTCGTCGACGCTCGCCTCGGCCCCGAAGAGGCCTCGGCGCAGGCCCAGAGCGAGCTGCGTCGCCACTGGGCCGAGCTGCAGGAGGCGGGCTTCTCGAGCCCGCCCCAGCGCCTCACGCCGCTCGATCAGGCGTCGTAATAGAGGAAGAACTCGTACGGGCTCGGGCGGAGCTGGACGGGGCCGATCTCCTTCTCGCGCTTGTACTCGACCCAGGTCTCGACCACGTCCTTGGTGAACACGTCGCCCTTGAGCAAGAACGCGTGGTCGTTCTCGAGCGCCTCGAGCGACTCCGAGAGCGAGCCCGGCATGCTCGGGACGTCTTTGCGCTCCTCGGGCGAGAGCGCGTAGATGTCCTTGTCCAGCGGATCGCCGGGGTGGATCTTGTTCTGGATGCCGTCGAGGCCGGCCATGAGCAGCGCGGCAAACGCGAGGTAGCCGTTGGTCGTGGGATCCGGAAAGCGGACCTCGACGCGCTTGGCCTTCGGCGACGGCGAGAACATCGGGATGCGGAGCGCCGCCGAGCGGTTGCGCGACGAGTACGCGAGGTTGACCGGCGCCTCGTAGCCCGGCACCAGGCGGCGGTAGCTGTTGGTGGTCGGGTTGGTGATCGCCGCGAGCGCCTTCGCGTGCTTGATCACGCCGCCGATGTAGTACAGCGCGAGCTCGGACAGGCCGGCGTAGCCGTCGCCCGCGAACAGGGGCTTGCCCTCCTTCCAGATCGACTGGTGCACGTGCATGCCCGAGCCGTTGTCGCCGAAGATCGGCTTCGGCATGAACGTCGCGGTCTTGCCGTGTGCCTTGGCGGTGTTGCGGACGACGTACTTGAACCACATGAGCTGGTCGGCCATCGTGACCAGCTTGTTGAACTTCATGTCGATCTCGCACTGACCGGCCGTGGCCACCTCGTGGTGCGAGGTCTCGACCTCGACGCCGACCTTGGCGAGGTTCACGCACATCTCGGTGCGCAGATCCATCAGCGAGTCGATCGGCGAGACGGGGAAATAGCCCTCCTTGGGGCGAATCTTGTAGCCGAGCGAGCCGGGCGCGTTGGTGTTCCAGTGGCCCTCGGCGCTGTCGATCGCGTACGAGGCCTGGTGGCCCTGCACGTCGTAGCGGACGCTGTCGAACACGAAGAACTCGGCCTCGGGCCCGAAGTACGCGGTGTCGCCGATGCCGGTCTGCTTGAGGTACGCCTCGGCCTTCTTGGCGATGTAGCGCGGGTCGCGCGGGTAGTTCTGCCGCGAGATCGGGTCGAGGATGTTGCAGATGAGGCTCAGCGTGGGGTGAGCCATGAACGGGTCCATCTGCGCCGTGCCCGCGTCGGGCACGATCAGCATGTCCGACGCGTTGATCGGCTGGAACCCGCGGATCGACGAGCCGTCGAACCCGAAGCCGTCCTCGAACGAGGACTCCTCGAGCCGGTGGATCGGGACCGAGGTGTGCTGCCACGTCCCGAAGAAGTCGACGAACTTGAGGTCGACCATCACGGCGCCGTGCTTCTTCGCGTAATCGAGAACGTCCTTGGGGCCCATTGCTTCCTCCAGTGCTGGTTCCAGAAATCTTGCGTTGAACTCAGTGGCTCTGTTCGCGCGGACGACGCCTCAGATGGCGTCGCGTCCGCGCTCGCCGGTGCGGATGCGTACCGCCTCGGCGAGGGGCGTGACGAAGATCTTCCCGTCGCCGATGCGGCCGGTCTTGGCCGCCTTCTCGATGGCCTCGAGCACCGCGTCGACCATGTCGTCGGGCACCACGACCTCGACCTTGACCTTGGGGACGAAGTCCACGACGTAGGCCGAGCCACGGTAGACCTCCTTCTTGCCGCCCGTGCGTCCGAAGCCCTTCACCTCGGTGACGGTCATGCCCTGGACGCCGACCTCGGTGAGGGCATCCTTCACCTCGTCGAGCTTGAACGGCTTGATGATGGCCTCGATCTTCTTCATGGCTTCTCCCGCGACCAGACGACCGGCGTGATAGCGAGCGAAGGTAACGGCAAGGTTTCGCGCGCAACCCAGGCTGCCGACGGGGCCTTCCTTTCGTGCTAATCGAGTTGCCGATGCGTCCGTCACTGCTCGCGCTGGTCTCGGCCGGCCTCGCCCTCGTCGCCGTCGGTTGCTCGAAGCCCACCCGGGAGTGGAACGCCAACGACCACGACGAAGAGCCCACCGCGCCAGGGCCCGGCGGGCCTGGCCAGCTGGCGGCGGGACAACCAGGGCAAGGGCCGGGAGCCACCGCGCCGAACGCCGCGGCCAAGCTCGACCAGATGGGGCCCGAAGAGCTCGCCGGCATCATCGAGGGGTGTGGAAGAACGTCTGCCTCCAGTGCCACGGGCCGGCGGGCAAAGGCGATGGCCCCAAGGGCCCCATGGTCGGCGCCGCCGATCTGGGCGCGCCCGCCGTACAGGGCCTCACGGACCAGCAGCTCGCCCAGTCGATCCAGAACGGCAAGGGCAAGATGCCGGCCTACCCGAAGCTGCCGCCCGTGTTCATCACCGGCCTCGTCGGCAAGGTCCGCTCGTTCAAAGCGCCCTGATCGCTGCTACGCTCCGCGCGATGCGGAAGCTCCTCTTGGGCGTGGTCGCGCTGGTCGCCTCGTGCTCCTCCAAGACCGAAGATCCCCCCGCCACACCCGCCGTGCAGGTGGTGTTCGAGCTCGACGCCGATTTCGACGGCGAGGGCGGGTTCTTCCGCTTCCCGTTCCCCGCCGATCTCCGCCTCTCGACGGCCGGCACCCCGCGCGGGCAGTCGTTCCCGAACCCGCTCGGCAAGTCGCTGGTGACCGGGCTGCGCGGCATCGCCTCCGATCGCGCCGGCTGGCCGCTCATGCCGGTCGCGTACTTCCGCTTCGACGGCGCGATCACCGCGCGGTCGATCGACACGGTCGTGACCACCGGACCGTTCCTCCTGATCGACGTCGACGATGCGTCGCCCGACCGCGGCAAGACCTTCCCCGTCGTCGCCTCCACGCTCACCGAGGACGACTACGTACCCACCAACGTGCTCGGCCTCGCGCCGCGCCCCGGGTTCGTGCTGCACGGCAAGCGCACCTACGCGTTCGTCGTCCTCAAGTCGGCCAACGACGCCAAGGGAGCGCCGCTCGGTCAGCCCGCGGCGCTCGGCGCCCTGCTCGCCGGTCAGGCTCCCGCGGGCGCGCGCGGCGCGGCGGCGGCGCCCGCCTTCGGCAAGCTCGGCAAGGTGCTCGGCGAGAAGGGGGTCGTGCTCTCCGACGTCGCGGCGGCCACGGTGTTCACGACGGGCGACGTGGTGGCCGACCTCGGCGCGCTGACCGACAAGATGGTCGAGAAGTACTCGGTCACCGTCACCGACGCGAAGGTCGACCCGGACGACGGGGCCAAGCACGACCGCTACTGCGAGGTGCAGGCCAAGGTCACCTACCCGCAGTTCCAGAAGGGCGCGCAGCCGTTCGACAAGGAGGGGCTCTTCGTCCTCGGCACGGACGGCCTGCCGCAGAAGCAGGGCGACCTCGTCGCGCCCATCACCCTCACCCTCCCGAAGGCGGCCATGCCGAAGGGCGGCTATCCGCTCGTGATCTACTTCCACGGCTCGGGCGGCCGCAGCGACGCGATCGCCGATCGCGGCAAGTGGCGGGTGACCGACGACGTGGCCTCGTGCCCGCAGGGCACGCGCGACGAGTGGCTCGGCAAGCTCGGGTGCAACACCAAGGGCGAGGGCCCGGGGCACGTGGTCGCGCCGTTCGGCATCGCGATGGCGGCGAGCGCGCTCCCGGTGAACCCCGAGCGCCTGCCGGGCGCGAAGGAGACCGAGTACCTCAACTTCGCGAACCTCGCCGCGTTCCGCGACACGTTCCGTCAGGACGTCATCGAGCAGCGCCTGCTCATCCGCGCCCTCGAGAAGCTCACCATCGACCCCACCGTCGTCGCCGCGTGCACCGGGATGTCGCTGCCGGCCGACGAGACCGGTTATCGGTTCTCGACCGCGCAGCTCATGGCCCAGGGCCAGTCGATGGGCGGCATGTACACCAACATCATCAGCGCCGTGGACCCCAAGATCCAGGGCCTCGTGCCCACCGGGGCGGGTGGGTACTGGTCGTTCATGATCACCAAGACCAAGCTCTACGACGACACCGCGGGGCTCATCGCGGCGCTGCTCGGCGCGAACCGCGAGGGCTTCTCGTTCATGCACCCGGCGCTGCACCTCCTGCAGACCGCGTGGGAGCCGTCGGACCCCTTCGTCTACATGCCGCGCGTCTCGCGCCGGCCCCTCCCTGGCCACCCGGTGCGCGCGATCTACGAGCCGGTCGGCAAGGACGACAGCTACTTCCCGACGGTGCTCTACGACGCGGTCGCGCTCTCGTACGGCCACCCCGAGGCGGGCGAGTCGATCTGGCCGACGATGCAGGACGCGCTCACCCTCGGGGGCCTCGGCGGCCTGCGCCCGTACCCGATCTCGAACAACCTGAAGTCGGAGGACGGTCGCCCGTACACGGGCATCCTCGTGCAGTACGCGGGCGACGGGGTCTACGATCCCCACGCCATCTACTCGCAGCTCGACGCGGTGAAGTACCAGTACGGCTGCTTCTACTCGAGCGTACTCAAGAAGGCGCCGACGGTGGTCGCGCCCGCGGCGCTCGGCACGCCCTGTCCTTGAACGTGGCGTCCTTGAACGTGGCGTCCTTGAACGTGGCGTCCTTGAACGTGGCGTCCTTGAACGTGGCGTCCCTGAACGTGGTGTCCCTGGACGTGGCGGCTACTGCTGCTTGACGGCAGCGGTGGAGGCCCCGGGCGGCCACCCCGACGGGCTCGTGACGCTGCCCTCGGACGGCGTGATCGCGGGAGGTGGCGCGTAGGGGCTCGAAGGCTTCGGGCCGGCCATGGTGGACGAGGGCTGGGCGACCGGGCTCGTGACCGGCGCCAGGCTCAGCACGCGCAGCCGCTCCTTGGCGTAGTCGACGCGGTTGCGGTCCTGGCCCCGCGTGTAGTGCGACACCCAGTCGTGCCAGCAACCGCGCTTGGCCTCGGCCGACGCGGCCGCGTCGTCGTCGATGCGGTAACAGTGCTCGAAGCGCATGTCGCTCTCGACCACCGTGCGCATGCTGGCGCCGCAGCCCAGCGAAGCTGCGGTTCCCCACGCGAGAACGACCAGGGCCACCGCCGAGCGCATCCCGAGAATCTTGCGTCCTTCGAGGGCTGAACGCAAGCCCAGCTAGCCCGACATCAGCGCACCTCGAGGCGCTTGAGCATCTTCTGGAGGCCGAAGCGCGACAGTCCCAGCGCCTTGGCTGCCTGCGTCTGGTTGTTCTGGCAGCGGCGGAGTGCCTCGCGCACGAGCCGCCGCTCGAGCGCGTCGACCTGATCCCGAAGGGTGGGAGGGCCTTCACCGGCGCTCGCCACGGCGAGCCCTTGCAGCTCCGGAGAGAGGTGCTGGAGATCGAGCACGTCGTCGCACATGACGAGGGCGCGGCGCAGCTCGTTCTCGAGCTGGCGGATGTTGCCGGGCCAGGGGGCGGCGGCCATCGCCGACAGCGCGGCGCGGGTGACCCGCACGTCCCGCCCCGCGAACCGCGCGACGAGGTGGCGAACGAGCGCGGGCAGATCCTCGGCGCGCTCGCGCAGCGGGGGGACCCGGAGCGGCAACACCGCGAGGCGGTAGTAGAGGTCCTCGCGGAAGCGCCCTCGGCGACCATCGCGGCCAGATCGCGGTGCGTCGCCGCGACCACGCGCACGTCGACCTTCACCGAGCGCTCGCCGCCCACGGGGCGCACCTCGCCGTCCTGCAGCACGCGCAGCAGCTTGGCCTGCATCGCCGGGCCCATCTCGCCGACCTCGTCGAGCAGCAGCGTCCCGCCGTCGGCGATCTCGAAGAGGCCGGTGCGGGGGCGATCGGCGCCGGTGAAGGCGCCGCGTACGTGGCCGAACAGCGTCGACTCCAGCAGCGGCTCGGGGATCGCGCCGCAGTTCTCGGCCACGAACGACCTGTGCCGGCGGGGACCGAGCTCGTGGATGGCCCGGGCGACGAGCTCCTTGCCGGTGCCGCTCTCGCCGCTCACCAGCACCGGCAGGCGCGCGTCGGCCGCGTCGACCACCCGGTCGAGTGTGTGCAGCAGGGTGCGCACGGCGGTCCCGTCGCCGATGATCGCGCGGTAGACGTGGCGGGTGCCGCGAGGATCGGCGCCGGCCGCGACGGGGGTGTGCCGGGAGAGCTCCTGCCGCGCGACGGCGAGGTCGCCCTCGGTGCGCGCGAGGATCTTCTCGAGCTCGGCCTTCGCGCGCTCGGCGCGGCGCGCGAGCCGACGAAGGCGCAGCGTGTCGCGGGCGTCGGCGATGGCGGCCGCCGCCTGGGTCGAGAGCAGGCGCACCCACGCGACCTCCCGCGGCCCGAACGCGCCGCGCCGCACCCGATCGTCGAGGTACACGACGCCGAGCGCCTCGCCCCGCGCGACGAGCGGCACGGCGAGCACGCTCCGCAGCCGCAGCGCGTGGATGGAGCCCGAGACGTCGCTCGACTCGTCTTCGGCGTCGACCGCCACCACGGGCTCGAGCGTCTCGAGGGCGCGGCGCGCGAGGGTCATCGAGAGCTTGCGCTGCTCCCCGGTGAGGTCGTCGCGAGAGATGCCGCGCCCGACGCGCGCGACGAGCTGATCGCCCGGCGCGCGCAGCAACAAGAGCCCCCGCTCGACGCCGAGCCACAGGACCATGCCGTCCACCACCTGACGCAGCAGCTCACCGAGAGAGGTGCGGTCGCGCAGGCCACGCGAGAGCGCCGTGAGCATGTCGATCTGCCCCTCGCCGAGGCCGACCGCGTCGGCGCGCGCGTCGAGCGCGAGGGTCGCGCGCACCCAGGGCAGGGCCTCGAAGCTCGCGCGGTGCGAGGCCGGGACCTCTGCGGAGACCCGGGACACGAGCGCCCGCAGCCGGGTCGCCATCGCGCGCGCGACGTCGCCTTCGTGGTGGGCGGCGGCGAGGGCGAGGCCGCGCGCGAGGGTGGGCCCGACGGTGGAGGGGGGCGCGCTACGATCGTCGAGGCGAGCGAGGTCGCGGACGGCGTCGAGCCCGACGTCCGTCGCCGCGAGGCGTGCGCGCGCGAGCGTCCACCGCGCCTTGTCGCCCTCCGGTGCGAGGACCGCTGCGAGCGACGAGGCCGGTGCTCGGCCGGCCAGCACCGCGTAGGCCGCCGCGAGGACGCGGTCGTCGCCGCCGAGGTCGGCGAGGGCGGGTTCGCCCGGTGGGGCCTCGGGGGATTCGCTCGTGAGGAGCTGGCACTCGAGGCGGATCCATCGCGCGTACGTGCCCGTGAGGCGGTCGCCATGCGCCTCGGCGAGGGACTCCGCCCGCGCCGCGTCGGCCATGGCGTCCGCGCGGGCGCCCAGCGCGCAGGCGATCGCCGCGCGGTTCATCAGCGCGCGGGCGGCGTCCCTCGGCCGACCGAGCCGGCGGAACCGCGTGACGGCGTGGGTCGCGTAGGTCCACGCCTCGCCGAGCCGTCCCTCGTCGTGCGCCGCTGCAGCCGCGCTGCCGAGCGCCGTCGCCGCCAGGTGGTGGGCGCCGAGGGCGGTCGCGAGATCGGCCGCGCGCACGAAGGCGCTGCGCGCCGCCGCCGCGTCGCCCCGCGCGTGCAGGAGCATCCCCCGCACGGCCTCGAGGCGCGCGCGTTGCTCGGCGTCGGAGGGCGCTGCCCCGTCGAGCACCGAGAGGCCCTCGGTGAATCGACCGCGCGCCCAGTGGACGAGCGCCTTGACCTCGTCTGCGTTCTCCGCGCCCACCAGCGCCGCCTCGGCTCCGTCGAGATCCCCCGCGTCGAGGCGCAGCCGCGCGTCCACCGCGCGCCCCACTTCCGGCGGGGCTCGCTCCAGCACGGCCCGAGCCTCGATCGGCGCGCCGAGTTGCCGGAGCACCTCGGCCTCGAGCGCGTGGTCGTCGGTCGTGGAGGCGAGGACCCTCGCTCGCTCGAGGAGGCCGGCTCGTCGCAGGAGGCGCACGACGTCGCGCCGCAGCTCCTCCGGTGGCTCGCTGCGCGCGAGGGCTGCGAGGCCGGAGGGGTCGTCCGGGCGCAGCGCGAGGCGAGCCAGGGTCTCCGGCAACGCCAGTGCCTCGTCGATCGGCGCACCACCGGACAGGAAGGTGTCCTCGTCCGCGCGGAGCTCCTCGGCCGTGGGTGCCTGCTGCCGGGCGAGCGCGAGCACCGCGCGGCGGCCCGTGGCGTCGAGCGGCGAGGTGGGCGCCCGCTCGACCGTGCGCCCGCGAGCCCGGCGAGGGCGTGGAGGGTCCCCCCGACGAGCTGCGCCGCGACGCCGGAGGGAGGCGCCCCTCCGGCCCGACCGTGGACGGCGATCTCCGCGCGGCGCACGCGCACGTAGGCCACGTCGAGCGAAGGACGTTCGTCCTCGAGGTCGGCGAGCAACGCCGCGCGCGGGCGGAGGCCCGGGTCGATCGACGCCGCCACCATCGCGAGCGGAAGCGCGAAGGGCGGCAGGCCGAGCCGCTCGGCGGTCACGAGGAGCGTGCGCCCCAGCGCGAACACGTCGGCCTCGGCGCCACCCGGCTGATCCGGGGTGGCGCGGCGCTCGGCGGGCAGGAACGCGAGGGTCGCGCCGGTGAGCGGCTCCTCGAAGGGCGCCGAGAGGCCGAAGTCCACCAGGACCGCGTGACCCTCCCGATCGACGATCACGTTGTCGGGCTTCACGTCCCCGTGGCGCACCCCCACCGCGTGCAGCGCCGCGAGCGTGGCGGCGACCTCGGTCAGCACCCGCGCGAGCGCCGCGGGGGAGCTCGCGGGGAGGCGCCCGAGCGACACGCCGTCGATCAGCGGCAGGGCGAGCACCGCCGAGGGCACGCCCTCGAATTCGGCGAGCACCCCATCGAGCGCCGCGTGGCGGACCGGCGAGCATGCGGTGCTCGGCCTCGCGCTGCAGCCACGCGACCTGGGCGGCCGGGACGATCTTGAGGGCGACGTGCACGCCGGCCGACGTCCGGGCCGCGACGACCCGTCCCGACGCCCCCGTGCCGAGGACGCCGTCGACGACGCAGGCGCCGAGGTGGGGAAGCGTCAACCTCGTAGGCGCCATGACTCTGCCATGGCACCACGAGAATCCAAGCCCGTCAACGCGGTTGCGCCAACTAGGTTGCGCCGTGACGCTCCTTCACGACGATGGGCACGGCGACCGGCTTCTGGCCGGTCTCGCGGGCTGCCCCGCGGCGCGCGGCCTGCCGGACGACCTCCGCGACGGTCTCGGTCGTGGTCTCCGAGAACGGGTGCGTCTCGAGGGTGGCCACCACCTCGTCGGCGATGCCCTGCTCGGTGGCCCGCGGGAGGCCGCGCACCGCGATGGACGGCGGGGCGACGGCCCGCCCTTCGGCGTCGACGACGACGTGCGCGAAGACCACGCCGACCTCGCCGAGCATCCTGCGCTCCTGCAGCACCTCGGGCGCGATGGGCAGGCCGTCGAAGGTGGCGATCATCCCGCTCGGCACGGTGCCGGCCTTCTGCACCTGGCCGGCCTCGACCTCGACGACCTCGCCGTTCTC
>JADJMO010000035.1 GCA_016709545.1 Myxococcales bacterium | reverse complement strand
CCGCCGGTTCCGCTCGAGAGGAGCAGCCCCAGCGCGACGGCGCCGAGCCCGGTCGCGATCGCCGCGAGGACCGGAAGCAAAGGGAGGGCCCTCTCGGTCGTCAGCGGCGCATTCCACTCGCGGAGCGCTTGTCGACGCAGGGCTCGGTCGACCGCGACGTCGGTGGGGAAGTTGAGCCAGCGACCCGCGCCGACCAGCTTGCGAGCGATGCGCGCGTCCGCAGCCGGCGACGCAAGAGGCGCGTGGAGGAGGACGGGGACGTCGCACGATGGACAGAGGACCAGCCGGGGCTCTCTTGGACCATCGGAGTAGTGGACCTGGACCGGCCACACCTGGCCGACGACGCGTGCGGTGCAGCGCGGACATCGAGCCGACCGCCACTGCACCAACGGTCGAGAGAACGCCGAGGTTCCCGCATCTCATCCCCCGCGCCTTCGCGGCACCTTCATCGCGCTCGCGAGCAGCGCGCAGGCCTCGTCGGTCAGCTCCTCGAGCGGGAACCTGGTGGCGCCGCCGATCGCGGCGAGGCCCGAGACCAGCGAGAGCACCCCCTGCGCGAGGCAGAAGCAGAGGTTCGCGAGCTTGCGCGGCGAGAGCCCCTTCGCGAGCTCGACGCGCGCGAGGCGCTCGCTGAGGGCGTCCATCGTGCGGATGCCCGGCGGATACACCCGCGAGACCGTGAGCTCGCGCGGCAGCGTGACCACCAGCGGGAGCACGTAGGCCACCCGGAACCCGTGGAAGTCGGCGGCCGCGAAGGCCACCTTGGCCCGGAGCGCGGCCTCGGCGGCGCCGCGGTCGGTCTTGGCGGCGTGGACCGCGGCGATCACCGCGTCCGCCTCGCGCGACAGGTAGTCCGCGGTGAGCGCGCCGACGAGGTCCTCGCGCGTCGGGAAGTAGTAGTGGAGCGCGGGCTTGCTCAGGTCCGCCTCGCTCGCCACCGCGCCGAGCGTGAGCCCCTCGAGCCCGTTTGCGGCGAGCACCCGTCGCGCGGCGTCGAGGATGCCTTCGCGGCGGCCCTCCTGACGCTTCTCCTTGCGCGCGAGGCGCAGGGCCGTGCGCGCCTCGACCGCCTCAGACCGTGAGCCACGCGGACGCATCGCGGAGGGCCTCCTTCCCGCCGGTCTCCACGGTCGTGTCGTGCGCGAGCAGCACGCGGTCGAAGTCGAGATCGAGCAGGCGGTCGAGCGCGGCGCGCGTGCGGGCTCGGTCCTTCACGGCGCGGCGGAGGATCGCGGTCTGCGCCGGCTTGCCGAGGGCGCCGCTCATCTTCAGGTAGAGCCGCGTGAGCCCCGCCGCCGTGGGGAAGTGGAACAGGAGGTCGACCAGCAGGAGCGTGCGGGTCGCGGGGTGCAGGAACGCCACCTCCTCGAGCATCGGCATGCCCGGCACCCACAGCGGCACCAGCGTGCCCGCGAAGACCGGGTCCGCTTCGTCCCCCAGCACACCGTCGAACGAGAGATCGCGCCGCTTCTCCGCGAGCCCCGGCGCCGCGAGCTTGCGCGCCTCGGGGAACCGCGCGGCCGCGTCGCCGAACGCGAGGTGGTGCATCTTGTTCGGCGCCAAGAGCGCGCGCACCGGCCCGAGGCGGGTGATCTCGTCCCAGGTCGCGTCGGGCAGCCGCGACGGCGTGTGCACGGCGACGCCCCCGTCCGGGAGCTGGACCACGTGTGTGCGCCCCTGGAGCGCGAGCCCGAACATGCGGAACGGCACCTTCACCGTCCAGAGGCCGTCCGCGACCGGCACGAGATCAATTTCTGACTCATGGTCGAATTCTAGAGTGTGAGACGGTGCGCGGCAAGCGCTACCCTGGAGGCCGTGGCCCGGACCATCCTCCACCTCGACATGGACGCCTTCTACGCGTCCGTCGAGGTGCGGGACCAGCCGGAGCTGCGCGGCCAGGCGGTCATCGTCGGCGGCCACCCGACCCGCGGCGTGGTCCTGACCTGCACCTACGAGGCGCGGGCGTTCGGGGTGCGCTCCGCGATGCCGATGATCGAGGCGGTGCGCCGGGCCCCGCACGCGATCGTCGTGCCGCCGCGCATGAAGGCGTACGCCGAGGCCTCTGCGCAGGTGTTCGCCGAGATGCGCCGCATCACCCCGCTGGTCGAGGGGCTCTCGCTCGACGAGGCGTTCCTCGACGTCACCGCGAGCCTCGGCCTGTTCGGCGGCACGGGCGAGGCCATCGCGCGCCTGCTCAAGGCCCGCATCCGCGAGGAGACCGGCGGCCTCAGCTCGAGCGTCGGGGTCGCGTCGTGCAAGTTCGTGGCGAAGGTCGCGAGCGACCTGCGCAAGCCCGACGGCCTCGTCGTGTGCTTCCCGGGCGACGAGCGCTTCTTCCTCGCGCCGCTGCCCATCGAGCGCATCTTCGGCGTGGGCCCCAAGACCGCAGACCTCCTCCGCCGCCACGGCTACTTCACCATCTCCGATCTGCAAGAGGCGCCGCTCGCCAAGCTCTCGCGCGTGCTCGGCCCGCGCGGCGCGAACCACGTCGTCCGCCTCGCCCACGGCGACGACGGGCGCGCCGTCGAGCCCGGGCGCGCCGCGAAGTCGATCGGCAGCGAGTCCACCTTCGACCGCGACCGGATTGGCCCGCGCGCCCTCCACGAGCCCATCCTGCGGCACTGCGAGGAGGTGGCGCGCCGGCTCCGCGCGGACGGCCTCGCCGCCAACGCCCTCGTGGTCAAGGTGAAGTACGCCGATCACTCCATCGTCACGCGCCGCGCGGTCGCCGACGCACCCCTGGTCGAGACCAAGGAGCTCCACGCCCTCGCCCTCGAGCTGCTCGCGAAGATCCCGCTCGAGCGCGTGCGCACCCGCCTGGTCGGCGTCTCGGCGACCGACCTCGAGCCCGCCGGACGCACCCAGCTCGAGCTGTTCGGGCAGCGCCCCGAGAAGCTCGGCGCGGTGCTCGACGCGATCGAGGACAAGTTCGGCGGCGGCACGATCCGGCGCGCCGGCGGCCGCTAGCTCCACTCGAGGCGCACCGCGGGATCGATCAGGTAGCCGTCGTCCCGCGTGAGCAGCACCTGGCGGAGGCCGTGCCGCCGCAGCGTGGCGATCGCCACCCGCACCCGCGTCGCGGCCGCCTCGACCAGCACCCGTTCGCCGGGCCAGCCGATCGCGACGAGCGCGTCGACCGAAGCGCCCGTGTCGGGGTCGGTTGTGTGTCGCTCGCACAGGGCCACGAGCAGGCGCCGCAGCGCTCCCCGGCGGCCGAGGTCGACGCGCTCGGCGGGCCCCACCGTGAACCACAGCCCCCCTCGCGCGACCCGGAGCGTGCACGCGCCGCTCGGCGCCCCCTCGAGGGTGCGGGTCAGCATCCGCATCGCAAAGCGCACGTCGAGGCTGGCAGCAGCGATCGCCGCGTCGTCCCCTTCACGTTGCAACGCCGCGAGCCGCGTCGTCGCTCGTTCGACGAGCGCACCTCGCTCGCGGGCGCCTGCGCGGGACAGCTCGACGCTCTCGGCGTGCAGCTCGACGACGAGGCGGACCACCGGGTTCTCCACCTGCGCCGCCCCGGCGCGGGCGATCGCGAGGTGACGCTGCGCCGCGCCGTCGTCTCCGACCCGCGCCTCCAGCGCCGCAGCGGCCGCGTGCAGGACCGCCGTCTGACGGTGGGTGAGGAACCGGCCCAGGAACCGCGCGCCGTGCGCGTACCAGCGCCGCGCGTCGTCGAGCTCGCCGAGCTCGAACAGGAGGTCTCCGCAGACGCTGGCGTAGATCGCCTCGTAGTGCATCTCGCCGGCGTCGCGCAGGCGCGCGAGGGCCTGCTCGAGCAGCGAGCGCGCGCGATCGAACGACTGCCGCTCCTGCTCGAGCTGCGCGAGGTTGGCCAGCGCGAGACCGCCGAGCCAGAGATCGCCCACTGCCTCGCACGCGCCGTACGCGCGCTCGTTCAGCTCGCGGGCCTTCGCGACGTCGCCGAAGTCACACTGCAGTCGACCCATGCACGCGTCGTTCATCGCCCGCAGGCGCGGCAGCGCGAGCCGCGCGAGCTCTTGTTCGGCCTCGGCGTGGCAGGCCCATGCCCGGCGCGCGAACCCCTGGTAGCGGAGCTGGATGCCCTGGAAGACGAGCGCGAGCACGCGCAGCCCGGGCGCGACCGGCATCGCCCGCAGCGTCTCGAGGTCGGCCTGACACGCGGCGTAGTGACCGAGCGAGTTGTGGACCCCCTGCCGCGCGAACAGCGCGTACGCGCGCGCCTCCACGTCCCGCTCCGGCAACGCCAGGAGGGCCGCGTCGAGCTCGGCGGCGCACTGCTCGCCGGGCAGGGCCAGCAAGAGCGCGAGGGCCCCCGCGAGCTCGGCCTGGAGGCGCGGTGCGGGCAGTGCGCGCACGAACGCGAGCGCGGCGACGAGGTTCTCCTTCTCGCCCCGCAACGCCGCGTAGGGAAGGCCTCCCGGCGTGTCGTCCTGCAGGCTCCGGGCGACCGCGAACCGCCGCGCGGCCTCGGCGTAGACCTCGGCGTGCGCGAGCCGCGCGACCTGCTCCCGCTCCGCGTCGAGCTTCCCGGCGGCGAACTCCCGGATGCTCACGTAGAGCCCGAGACGCCCGCCCTCCTCGGCGTGGACGAGCGACTTGTCACGGAGGGCGCCGAGCAAGTCGACCGCCCCCTCCCCGAGCACGCGCTCCGCGAACGCGATCGAGAACGGCCCGGCGAACACCGAGCACGCGGCGAGTGCAGCTTGTTCGTCCACGGTGAGCAGGTTCCACGACCACTCGAGCGTTCCCTCCAGGGTCGCCTGGTGCCCCGCGACGCGTCGCCGCACCTGCGCGAGCACGCCGTGCCCCTCGGCGAGGCGGCGAGCGAGCTCGGTCGGCGAGAGCACGCGGGTTCGCGCCGCCGCGAGCTCGATCGCGAGCGGGATGCCCTCGAGGCGCCGCACGATCTCGGCGACGGCGGCGCGGTCCTCGACGACGCCACCCGCCTCGCGCACCCGCGTGAGGAACAAGGTGACCGCGCTCGTCTCGGTCGCGTCGCTCGGACACACGAGGGGTGGCAGCTCGATCACGATCTCGCCGTCGACGAGCAGCCGCTCTCGCGACGTGACGAGCACGCGCAGCTGGGGGGCCGCCCGGCACAGCGCGGGGACCACGTGGGCCGCGGCGATCAGCTGCTCGAAGTTGTCGAGCACGAGCAGCGCGGGCCCCGCCTGCCCGAGCAGCTCCGCGAGCCGGGCGGCGAGCTCGCCGTGGGGGAGGTGCAGGTCCGAGCGATCGCCGACGACCGAGGCCACGGCGAAGAGGAGATCGAGTTCGGTCCGCGCCTGGGAGAGGTCGCAGAAGAACGCCCCTCCCTTGCGCGCGTACTGGGGGCCGAGCCGATCGAGGCACGCCGACACGACCCGCGTCTTGCCGATCCCGGGCGGCCCGACGACGGTGAGCAGGCGCGCGCCGCCCGCCAACGTGGCGTCGATCTGCCCCAGCACCTCCTCGCGTCCGACCAGCACGACGAGGCTCGGCTGGTGGTTGCCGCGGTGGGCGCGATCCCGCGGAACCAGCTCGATCGGGGCCGTGACACGCGCCGGTTTCATCTTGTTTAACGTGCCGGCCGCCATCGCGCGTGGCGTAGTGTGCGCCATGCACCGCCACGTCGCACTCCCTTTCCTGTTCCTCGTCTCTGCCGTGGGTTGCGGGAGCAGCACACCTGCCGGAACGCCGGCCGAGGACACCGGTGCCGAGGTCGCGACCGACGCGCCGACCGACACCGCCGTCGATCCGGCCCTCGCCTACGAGAACGCCGTGCGCGCGGCGGCGTGGACCAAGCTCGTGAAGGGCCCATCGGTCAGCGGCGGCGCGAAGCAAGACGACGTGTTCTTCACCTCGCTCACGCGCGGCTTCACGGCGAGCGGCCCGGGCTCGTCGATCTTCCGCACCGAGGATGGCGGCGCGACCTGGAAGAACGTGTTCACGCACACCGGCACGTACTTCCGCTCGGTGCTGTTCGTCGACGCCGAGCACGGCTTCGCGGGCAACCTCGGCGCGGGCCTCACGCCCTCGATCGACGACAAGAACGCGCTCTACGAGACCAAGGACGGCGGCGACACCTGGGCCGCGGTCACCACCATCACCGGCGCCGACATGCCCGGCATCTGCAACCTCACCGCCCTCGACGACAAGCACCTCTTCGCGGTGGGCCGCGCCAACGGGCCCGCGAACCTGCTCTCCTCGTCGGACGGCGGCGCCACCTGGACTTCGATCGATCTGAGCGCGAAGTTCAGCATGCTGATCGACGCGCGGTTCACCTCGCCCACCGAGGGCATCCTCGCGGGCCAGAACGCGGACACTCCCGCCGTCTGCACGATCATGCACACGGCCGACGGCGGGAAGACCTTCGACACGGTCTTCGCGTCCAAGGTCCCGAACAGCCTGTGCTGGAAGCTGTCGTTCCCCACCAAGGACGTCGGCTACGTCTCGGTGGAGGACTCCGGCTCGGGCCCGCCCACGTTCGGCAAGACGACCGACGGCGGCAAGACGTGGGTCGAGCTCCCGCTGCCCACCGACGGCAGCCCCAAGGCCGCCTACCCCGCCATCGGCATCGGCTTCCTCACCGACAAGATCGGCTGGATCTCGTCCGAGGACCCGAAGAAGCCCAACTACCGCACGTTCGACGGTGGCCTCACCTGGGAGGTGACCCCCGACCTCACCGGCCCGGTGAACCGCTTCCGCTTCCTCGATCGCAACACCGCCTACGCGATCGGCGCCTCGGTGTGGAAGCTCACCATCGACACCAAGGGCATCTGAGTGCGCCCTGGCGCGGCGCGGACCGGCGGCCTCGCGGCCCTCGTCGCGGCGTGCCTCGGGTGCGCGGTCGACCCTTCGCCAAGCGTCGACACCACCTGCAAGAAGACGCCCCCGACGGGCCCGTACCGCCTCGACGCAAACGCCGGCAGCGTCCTGCCCGACCTGTCCCTGCCGGGGATCGGAGAGGGCGGGAGCGGCCCCGTGCACCTCCACGCCGACTATCACGTGCCGTGCGCCGAGGCCGCGCAGCTGCTCGTGATCCGCCTCGTGGGTGGCGCGTGGTGCGGCACGAGTCGCTGGCACGGTCAGCACACGAGCGACCTCCTCTTCACGCCGCGCATCCGCGTGATCGACGTGGTCACGAGCGACGCCGAGAACAACCCCGCGGGGACCTTCGCCCTGGAAGCGTGGCGGGCCTTCGTCAACCGGCCCAACCAGATCGCCACCGTCCTCGACCCCGAGCTCACCCTGCGGGGCCTGTTCCCCCCTTCGGGCGCGCCGCTCCCGCTCTACGTGATCGTCGACGCGCGCACGATGGTGGTGCGGGGCTGGATGAGCAACCCCGACCCGGACACGCTCCACCACCAGCTCGCCTCGCACCTCGCCGCGCTCGACGGGTTTGCTCCCCCGCCGCCGCCGAAGGTCTTCCGCTGGGACGGCCTCTTCACGCGCGATCAATGGGATCTGATCCGACAGATCACGCCGCCCGGGGCACCGCCCCCCGACCCGACCAACGCCGTCGCCGACGACCCGCAGGCCGCGGCGTTCGGCAAGGCCCTGTTCACCGACACCGGGCTCTCGCGGACGAACACCGTCGCGTGCGTGACCTGCCACGACCCGAAGAAGCAGCTCTCCGACGGCCTTCCCCGCGCGCTCGGCGTCGGCGAGGGTGACCGGCGCACGCCCCGGATCGCGCTCGCCGCCCACGCGCCCGCGCAGCTCTGGGACGGCCGCGCGGACACGCTCTGGGCCCAGGCCCTCGGCCCCCTCGAGGACGAGCACGAGATGGGCTCCTCGCGTGTGTCCGTCGCGCGGCGCATCGCGACGGCGCATGCCGCGGCTTACCGCGCGGTGTTCCCGAGCCACGCCCTGCCCGACGTCACGCGCCTGCCCGACCACGCCAAGCCCGGCGACGCCGCGTGGCTCGCGCTCCCCCCCGAGGAGCGCGACCGGGTGAACCAGGTGTTCGTCGACGTGGGCAAGGCCCTCGCCGCCTACGAGCGCACGTTCCGCGTGCCCGAGACCGCGCTCGATCGCTACGCGCGGAGCGAGTTCGACGCGCTCACGCCCCGCCAGAAATCCGGCCTCTCGCTGTTCGCGGAGCACGGGTGCTTCCAGTGCCACCACGGTCCGCGCCTCACCGACGACGCCTACCACGTGACGCGCATGGCCACCGGTCGGCGCGACGGCAAGGCCGACCGCGGGCGCCTCGACGGCCTCGCCGCGCTGCTCGCCTCCGAGTTCCGCGCCGACCTGCGCTGGAGCGATCGCAAGTCGACGTTCGTCGCGCCCTCGACCCACCCACGGCTCCTCGGCGCCTTCAAGACTCCTTCGCTGCGCGGCGTCGCCGAGGCCGCGCCGTTCGGCCACGGCGGCACCCTGGCGACGCTGGTCGAGGTCACCGAGCTCTATGGGCAAGGCGGCCTGCCGGCCGGAGACCCGCGCACCGTCGGCGAGATCGAGCCCTGGCTCCCCACGTTCGACGTCACCTCGCAGTGGGCGCTGCCGCCGATCCTCGAGACCCTCGGCGGTGCGCCGCTCGCCCCCGGTCTGTGACGCCGTCCACGCCCTCTGATACGCCCCGCGCATGCCCGCGACGCCCCTCGTCCTCTCCTACGCCCAGTGCGGCACGTGCAAGAAGGCCCTGAAGTGGCTCGACGCCCGCGGCGTCGCCTACACGCTCCGTCCGATCGTCGACGAGCCGCCGACGAAGAAGGAGCTCGCGGGCTGGATCGAGGCCAGCGGCAAGCCGGTGCGCAAGTGGTTGAACACGAGCGGCCAGAGCTACCGAGCGATCGGCAAGGAGGCCATCGAAGCGATGACCGATGCCCAGATCGTCGACGCCCTCGCCAAGGACGGCAAGCTCGTGAAGCGCCCCGTCGTGGTCGTCGGCGAGCAAGTGCTCGTCGGCTTCGACGAGGGCGCGTACGACGCCGCGTTCTAGAGCGACTTCACCCATTTCTCGAGGTCGTCGAGCACCGCGACCGCCACGTTGCCCGGCTTCGCGTAGTCGTCGGGCTTGGCGAGCTTGCACCCGCAGTCGGTGAACGTGTGCATGAGCCCGGGGTAGCTCACGAGCTTGGCGTTGGCCTTGCCGGCGAGGCCCTTCTTCCAGCCGGCGAAGTCGGTCATGTCGACCTGGTAGTCGGACTCGCCCTGCAGCACGAGCACCGGCATCTTCAGGCCCGCCGCGATCCTCGCCGGGTCGTAGCCGCGCAGGTCGAGCCAGAACGAGGCCGGGATCCCCAGCGGCAGCTTGGCCTTCGGCGTCGCCTTGTCGAGCTCCTTGCTCTTCACGAGCTTCACCGCCTCGCGGATCGCCGGCAGCATCGCCTTCGTGCCCTCGCCGTTGGCGCCGGGCAGCGTGGCGATGTACTCGAGCTGCGTGAGCGACGTCCTCGAACGGCCGCGCCGGCCCGGCCATCACGACGATGCCGGCGAGGGCGGGGTCGAGCTTGCCCGCGCGCGGCGCCGCCATCGCGCCCTGGCTGTGCCCGAGGAACACGACCTTCTTGGGGTCGACGCGCGGGTGCTTGCGGGCCGCGGCCACCGCCTTCACCGCGTCGTCGAGGGTCTCGCTCGCGAGGGTGACCTCGTCCAGCCACTTGGCGTCGAGCTGGGCCCCGTGAGCCTTGGTGACCTTCTCGTAGCGGAGCACCGCGATCCCGCGCGAGGCGAGCCCCCACGCGAGATCCTTGAACGGCTTGGTCCCGCCGACCGTCTCGTCGCGGTCGTTCGGACCGGAGCCGTGCACGAGGATCACCACCGGCACCTTGCCGTCGCCCTTCGGCAACGTGAGCGTGCCGGGCAGCGCGAGCGCGCCCTCGCCGACCGTGATCGGCTCCTCGGTGAACGCCTCGGGCTTCGCGTACGCCGGCGCCGTCCAGGGCGCGTCCGCGCTGTGCGGCTTCACGAAGAACCCGGTGACGCGCCCCTGTCCGTCGTAGACGATGACGAGGTTCACCTTGGCCTTCTCGAACTCGGTCGTGACCGTGACGCGCACGAGCTGGTCCTTGCGCTCCACGGTCGCGACGGCCGCCGACTTGTAGGCGCCGAGCTGCTGTTCGAGGCCCTTCCAGCTCTCGACGACCTTCTCCTTGGGGAGCGCCTTCGTCATCGCGTCGTCGAACGTGGCGACCACGTCGTCGAACTTGCTGGCGGTGTACGCCGCCACGAACGCGAGCGCCTTCTGCTTCGCCGCGTCGTCGCCGAGCGGGCCGCTCGTGGAAGCGCTCGCGCCGGTAGAGGCGCTGGTCACGGGCTTGGTCCCCTTGTCGGTCGGAGCGTCCTTGTTACAAGCGCCGACGCTCGCGAGGAGCGACAGCGCGACGAGGGCAGTGGAGCGCGTCATCGACGCAGCCTACGCACGCCGAACGCCCTGCGGCTAGGCCCGTGAGAGGTAGTCCGCCGGGACGAGGACGTTCCGGCAGCGAAACGGCGCCGGCGACTCCAGCATCAGCCGGAATCGCAGCGCGAAGCTCGCCGCTGGAAACGCGAAGAACGGCACGGGGCTCCCCACCGCCTCGACCCACTGGGGCGCAGCCAGGCCGACCTCGCGACAGAGCGCGCTCACGACCGCGGACACGAGCCCCTCGAGCGGCCCACTCGTCGTCGGTGCCTCCGCGACCAGCGCGGCCCGCGTCATGGGCTCGGCAGCCCGGAACTCGTCGACGAACTCGTTGACGACCAGCTGCCAGTGCTCGCCGGCCGAGACCGCCGCAGCGATGCAGTCACTCGCCCGCATCGAACATCTCCTCGAGGAGCAAGCGCGTGCGAACCGGGAGACGCGCCGGTGGGAAGTAGGCGAGCACGACCTCGAGAACGGCCTCCGAAGTGGTCAGGCCGAGACGACCGGCCAGCACGCGGATGTCACCGGCGTCCTCGATCGTGCGCGCCGCCGCGCACTTCATGGCGAGGAGCGTGCGCGCGTCGGCCACGGAGACCTGCAGGTTCTCGTAGGAGCGCCAGCGTTCGAACCCGGCGTTCTCGGGGATGAACGCCTTGGCCGCGTCGTTGAGCCAGTCCTCGGGCAGCTGCAGCTCGTCGGCCACCACCCGCGCCGCCTCTCGCACTGTGGCTGGTTCGGTGAACCATCCGTCGACGTCCTTGGTGGACGGGCGCGCCGAGAGCGCGAGGCACATCACGGCGCCCCCGACCAGGAAGCACTCGGCGTGGGTCCCGCGCCGGCCGAGCTCCGCGTCGAGTCGCGAGAAAGCCTCCTCGATCTGCTCTCGCGACAGCATGGGCGGAGTCTGCCATGATCGACGCGGTGTCGCGAGAGCGTGGCCTTGCCGGCGGGCGCGCGGCGAGCGAAGTTCGCGCCATGGACGCCGCCCAGTTCCTCGAGGCGATCTACGCCGATCCCGCGGCGGACGGCCCGCGCCTCGTCTACGCGGACTGGCTGATGGAGCGCGGCGACCGCCTCGGCGAGTTCATCGCGCTGCAGATCGCGCGCAAGACCAAGGGCAAGCGCACCATGGCCAAGGAGCGCGCGCTCCTCGTCGCGGAGGGCGCGGGGTTCTGGAAGGACCACCCGTGCGTGCGCTTCGGCGCGCCGAGCTGGGAGGACACCGCCCGCGGTTTCCCCGCGCGCTTCCGCGTGGGCCGGCCCGTGTCCGAAGAGCCCCTCCGCGAGCAGGGCGCCGCGCTCGCCGAGACGAAGGGCAACCCCGGTTGGAGCACCGTCGAGTCTCTCTACCTCCCCTACGAGATCACGACCGAGCCGCTCGCGGCCTTGCTCCGCGACTCCGACTTCCGCTCGCTGCGCGAGATCGACGGCATGAACGTGCAGCTGCTCGACCGCCTCGCGAGCGCGCCGCTGGCCGTCGCGAACCTCGAGCTCTGGGTCCGGGAGGACCGCGACCTGCCGGTGGTGGGCGGGTGGCCTGCGTTGCGGCGCCTCGTCGTCGACATGCGCGCCACGGTCCCCCGCGTCATGGCGGCGGTCGCGCCGAGCACCCTCGCCGAGCGCCTCTCGCACCTCGAGCTGCGGGGCGTCGCGACCCACGTGGCCTTCGAGGACGCGCTCCCGGCCTTCGCCCGGCTCTCCCCCGCGATCGACACCTTCGCCATCAACGAGTTCTACGGCCAGTACACCCAGCTCTCGGGCGACCGCGCTCGCCCCGACCTCTCGATCGGCGTCACCGCGCACCAGATCGAGAGGGTGGTCGAGGCGCTCGCGCGACTCCCCGTCGACGCCGTCGCCACGCTGAAGATCGAGTTCGCGTCGGGCGGCTTCTTCACCAAGAAGAGCCGCCCCGTGCTTGCGGAGTCGGTCACCCGCGCGACAGTGAAATGGGGCGATCGCGTGACCCTCGCGCTCTGATCCTGATTCTTGCTGAGCGGCCGCCCGTGGAGGCGGCCGCCGTTCACTGCGCGAGCGCCGCGCGCTTCTTCGCCGCGGGGAGCGCCTTCGGCTTGCGCCCCTCGCGCAGGAAGCTCCACACCCCGACGACGAGCACGAGCACCGAGAACCCACCGCACAGCGCGCCCCAGAACCAGTAGGGCAGGAACAGCGCCTTCGCCATGTTCGCGACGTCCGACGGGAACACCCCTGCGGTCGTGTGCGCGGTGTCGGTGAACAGGTAGTCGCCGCGCGAGAACACGCTCAGGGCGAGCTGCACCGAGAGGAACAGGAGCGCGAGCTGCGAGACCCACGCCTTGGCGCGCGACCCGAGCCACACCAGCACCGTCGCGAGCAGCGCCACGAACACGAGCCCGAACAGCGACCGCACGAACAGGAGCTCGAACAGCGCGAGCAAGGCACCCGCCACGAGCAGCGTGACGCGAGAGCGCTTCTCGCCGCGCGCCATCGCGAACCCGACGGCCGCGGCGCACGCCGGCCCGCAGAGCCCGCCCGCCGAGACGAACGCGCGCGCGAACCGGCCGTCGTAGCCGAGCACGTGGGCCACGCCCGAGCCGTTGGACCACATCTCGAACGAGTCGAACGTGCCCCCGACGAGGACCCCGGCGACGCCGTGCCCGAGCTCGTGCACCAGCGTGGAGATCAGCATCAACGGCCAGCCGACCAGCCGCCCGTACGGGACCACCCAGAGGACGACGGTGACCGCGACCGAAGCCAGCAGGAACACGTCCGCCCGCCTGCGATCGTCGAGCTGCACCATCCCCCTGGTTCAGCACGGGGCGGAGGTCCGAGCAAGCACGCGCCGCTCGAGGTCCTGCACGTGCGCGTCGTCGTCCCCGAGGTCGCGCAGCGCGGCCGCGAGCCGGAGCAGGTAGTCGACGTTGGTGCCGCTCGGACCGACCGCGACGAGGATGCGCTCCGCGATGGCCTCGATCGACTCCTCGCCCGCATCCCACGCGTTGCCCGGTGGCGCGATGTACGCGATGGCCGCCACCGTCCGGTCCGCGAGCTCGAGCGTCACCCGCTCGGGCCGGTATCCGGCCTGCTCGCGCACGTCGAGGTCGGCGAACACCGCCTCGGCCTCGTGGGGCGCGAAGCGGAACGCCACGCCGCGCACGAGGTTCCGCGGATCCTCACGCAGCGTGACGACCCGTCCTGGCAGCTCCGCGGTGCCGCGGTGGTCGTCGGAACACTGCGAGAATCGCCGCGAGAAGCCCCGCAGCGTCGCGGGCCTCCGCTCCACGAACGGAAAGCTCGGCCGGTAGATGACCGAGCCGTACCCGAACAGCCACTCCACCTCGTGCACGCGCGGCGCGTAGCACGGTCAGGGCTGGTCGCGCGGATCCCACCCGGTGACGAGGCCTTCTTCGAGCTCGTCGAGCGCGGTCTTGTGGGCGCCGAGCGCGAAGTCGAACACCGCCGCGTTCTCGGCGATGCGCGCGGGCCGGGTGGACTTCGGGAGCACGACGAGGTCGCTCTCGAGGCACCACCGCACGAGGACCTGGGCGGGCGTGCGCCCGAGCGCCTGGGCGACCCGCTGCACGACGGGGTGGTCGAGCCGGGTCCCCTTGGTCAGCGGGCTGTAGGCTTCCACCACGATCCGTGCTCGGCGCACAGCGCCCGCGTGTCGCGCTGCTGCAGGAACGGGCTCGTCTCCACCTGGTTCGCCGCCGGCACGGTCTTGGCGACGGCGAGCAGCTCGCGCAGGTGCTTCGGCATGAAGTTGCTCACGCCGATGGCCCGCGCCCGCCCCTCGGCGTGGATCTCCTCGAGCGCCCGCCACGACTCGAGGCGCAGCCGCGGCACCGGCCAGTGAATCAGGTAGAGGTCGATCCACTCGAGGCCCAGGCGCGCGAGCGAGGCGTCGAACGCGCGCCGCGCCGAGTCGTAGCCCTGGTCGGCGTTCCACAGCTTGGTGGTCACGAACACCTCCGCGCGCGGCACGCCGCTCTCGCGGATCGCGGCCCCGACGTCGGTCTCGTTGCCGTAGATCCGCGCGGTGTCCACGTGGCGGTACCCGAGCTCGAGCGCCGCGCGCACGGCGGCCCGCGTCTCCTCGCCCCGCGGCGCCTGGAACACGCCGAGTCCGATGCGGGGGATCTGCGCGCCTGTGTTCAGCCGGACGGTCGTCTCCACGGTCACCTCTCGAGCAGCTTGAAGGCGAGGTCGCGCTTGCCGAGCGCGCGCGACGACGCAATCCAGAGCAACATGAGCGGCTCGAGGAGGCGAGCGTTCTCGAGCGGGCCCACGTCCACCGCCTGGAAGCCCACGTCCTCGACCAGCCGACGCACGACCGCGCGCGCCTCGGGGTCGTCGCCGCAGAAGAAGTTGGAGGCGGGGACGCCGCCGTAGGTCGGGTTCGCCAGGTTCTCGGCGCCCTGCGCGTTGAACGACTTGAAGACCTTCGCCCTGGGAATCTTGCGCTGCAGCTCCTCGCTGCTCGAGTTGGTGTGCCCGTAGGCGAGGGTCATCCCGCTCTTGCCGCGCACGACCGCGTTGGTGCAGTCGATCACGATCTTGCCCGCGAGGTCGCCCGCGCCGGCGATCACGTCGTCGACCGCGCCCCACGGCATCGCGAAGACGACGACCTCGGCGCCCTCCACGGCGGCCCGGATCGTCGCGGTTTTCGCCCCGAGGCTCGTTGCGAGGGCGGCGAGGTCGCTCTTCTCCGGGTCGCGCGCGCCGAAGACGAGGGCGTGCCCCTTCGCGGCCCACGCCTTCGCGAGCCCGCCGCCGATGTTCCCGTGACCGATGATGGCGATGTTCATGGAGCCCAGGATCGCCACTCCGGGGGCTGCCGTCGATGCAACTCGGAGCAACCCATCGTTTCGTCCTGTGCAACTCTCAGCTGTAGGCCCGCTTGGCCCACGCGGCCGTCGCGCGCACCTGGTCCTCGAACGCCGTCGGCTCGAGGCCGAACGTGGCCCGCGCCCGGGCGTCGTCGAGCAGGTACGGCTCGGCCCACTGGTAGCGCATCTCCACGAGCTCCCGCATCTCGGGCACGAACACGCCGAGCATGCGCACGACGAACCCGGGCACGGACGTCACCCGGATCGAACGCCCGAGCTCCTTGCCCAGCGCCACGGCCCAGTCGTTCATCGAGCGCGCGGGCAGCGTCGGCAGGTGCCAGGCGTGCCCGAGCGCGACGTCGTCCTCGCCCAGCTTCGCGAGCCCCGCGACGACGTCGGGCCCATAGCTGAACGCGTGCGGCAGCGCCGGGTCGCCCATGCACTCGCCCGCCTTGCCGGCGAGCACGCGCTGGAAGAACCGCTCGCCGATGTGCGCCTGGACGATCTCGGGCCCGACGAAGTCGCTCGCCCGCCCGATGGCGACGCGCGCCTTGCCCGCGTGGTGCGCCGCGAAGAGCCGCGCGGCCATCGCCTGGCGCAGCTCGCCCTTCTTCGAGCACGGCGCCTCGACGCTGTCCTCGCGCATCGCGACGCCGCCCATGCGCCCGAAGGCGTAGAGGTTGTCGAGCACGACGAGCCGCGCGCCCGAGGTCTCCGCCGCGTGCAAGACGCCGTCGGTGAGCTTCGGGAGCTCGGCCTGCCAGCGGTGATAGGCGGGGTTCATCACGTGGTAGAGGACGTCCGCGCCGGCGGCGACCTGCTTCGCGAAGGCGGGATCGGCGACGTCGCCCACCACGACCTGCACACCGTCGGCCCCGCCCTTCGCGGAGCGCCGCACCGAGACGACCTCGTGTCCCCGCGCGTGGAGCAGGCGCGCCAGGCTCGTCCCGATCTGGCCGCTGCCCAGCACCACGTGTCGCTGCCGCTGCTTCGCCTCCCTGGTCTCGGTGTGCATCATGGGATGGGGTATCGCACGGGTGCATTGCAGCCGCCTCCTCCGCAAGGGATCCTTGCGTCCATGCAAGGCTCACCGGTGCTGCGCTGGGACGACGTCCGCCTGTTCCTCGCCCTCTCGCGCGGTCGCTCGCTCGCCCGGGCCGCGACCACCCTCGGCGTGGACACCTCCACCGCAAGCCGCCGCCTCGCGGCGCTCGAGTCCCAGCTCGAGCTGCACCTGTTCGACCGGAGCCGCGAGGGTCTCCGCCCGACGCTGTACGCGGAGCAGCTCCTGGCCGACGCGGAGGCGATGGAGGCCTCGGCGGCCAGCTTCGTCTCGGGCGCCGAGGCGTTCGAGCGCAAGGTCGAGGGCAAGGTCCGCTTGAGCGTGCCACCCGGCCTCGCCGACGCGTTCGTGGTCCCCATCCTGCCAGCACTGCACGCGCGACACCCCGGGGTGGTGCTCGAGCTCGACGCGCGCGTCGCCCTGGTGGACCTCTCGCGTCGCGAGGCGGACCTCGCCCTGCGCACGCTGCGGCCCGAGGGCGCGGAGCTCGTGCAGAAGCGCGTGGTCGTGACGCGGTCGATCCTCGCCGGGGCGCCGGGCCTCGTGAAGAAGCTCGGCCGCCTCCGCACGCTGGACGGCGCGAAGCTCCTGCAGTGGGGCGACGATCTCGCGCACCTGCCGCAGGCCCGGTGGATCCGCGAGCACGCGCGGCGCGCCGAGATCGTGCTGGTGGCGAGCAGCCTCCCCACGCAGGTGCTGGCCGCGGAGAAGGGCCTCGGCCTCGTGCTGCTGCCGAAGCCGTACCTCGACGTCTACCAGCTGGTCGAGGCACCGGTGTCGCGCGCGATCGCGGCGACGCTGGCCACGTTGCCGCCCGACGAGCTGTGGCTCGTGACCCACCGCGCGCTGCGGCGCGTGCCGCGGGTGGACGCGGTGTGGCGGTTCCTCGACGAACACTTCGCCCGCTTCGCCCGCACGGGCTCGGCCCGGGCGTAGAAATGCGCGCCACGCTTCAGCTCGCGCGTCTCGCGGCGGCGATGAGTGCCGCGAGCGAAGCGTCGTTCATGGAGTCGTCCTCCAGGTACTCGATCAGTCGGCTTCGCATGCGGTTCAGTGCAGGCTCACCCACGCGGAGCAGGATGGCGGGGCGTGGAGTGCAGCGAAAGGGCTGCCAGAAGGGCACGTCGGGGAAGTCGTAGCTGGGGAACACGCGGCGTCCTTCGCCATCGAACGCCTCTACGCCTTCGAACCCCTCGAAGGCGCGCAAGCCCTCGACGTCGTCGTAGATGTCGAGGACGTCCGAGAAGACGACAAAGGGCGGAACCGGCGACGACTCGTTCACGATGCGGATCCTCAGGGAAGAAGCCTACATCTGGAGAGCTTGCTCTGGTCCGGCGCGCTTCAGGGCGCGACGGGGCGGCGGGTGGGCCGCCGATAGCCCTCGGTGAGCAGCCAGCTGTGGGGCGCCGCGACGGGCGGACCACGGTCGGGCAATGCGTAGCGGACCACCGCCGCTGGTAGCCCGACGAACTCCCAGTCGACGAAGGCGGGCGCGCTCGACCACGGATCGGCGACCGCCGCGCCAGGCACGTGGCGGGCGTGGTTCGCGAGCACGTAGCGCAGGACGTTGCGGGCCTCGGTCGGGGAGCAGAGAGCGCGGGCGTGGTAGCGCTGCGAGAGCACGCGACCGCGGCGTCCCATCACCCGGTTGAGACCGCGGGCGATGCGGATGGTGAGGGAGCGCATGGCGCTCGAGAGGGCGCCGCGGTCTTGCGCCTCGACCACGAGGTGCACGTGGTTGCCTTGCACCGAGAAGTGGGTCACGCGGGCGCGCTCGCCCGTGAGGAGCGCGCGCAGGGCTCGGTCGATCGGGCGCAGGCAGCGCTGGGCGCGGAGGTTCCAGACGTGCTGGGCGAAGCGCAGCGTGACGTGCAGCGGGTGGTGGGGCGAGACGGGCGGCCGAGCGCGGTGCGAGACGCTCCCTGGCTTGACCGGGCGGCCGGCGCCCTTGCGGACCCCGCCATGGGCCCCGCCGAGGGTGCGTGAGGGAAGGATCGCCCGCGCCACGTCTTGATTGTAGCATATGTTGTTTCGGTGACAAGAGAGCCGATGGAGCGAGCGCGCCGGGTTTCTGGAGGGAGGTGCCTCGGAGGCTCACGACCCGAGGTGACCGGCGAGCGGCTGCCAGCGCTCGACGTCGGGGAGGAGCGCGCGGACGATGGCGAGATCGGGGTGGAAGGAGATCTCGGGGAGCACGCGGGGGCGCGCGATTCGGTCCATGCGGAACGTGCGGGGGGCGCCCTTCTCGACGTCGCGCGCGAGCACGTACCAGACGGGTGTCTCGACGCAGAGGCCGTGCGGCTCGACCGCGCGCTGCGTGCACCGCCCTTCGCGGTCGGTGTACTGGAAGCCGAGGCCGAGGCCGTGCGTGAACGCCTCCTCGAACCGCCGGAGGAGCTCGGGCGGCGTCGCGGCGGCTCCGGCCCGCACGGCGGCGCTCGCTGGTGGGCCTGCGATGACCCGTCGGCAGAGCGCCCGCAACGCGCGCCTTCTTGGCGGGGAGGCTCGCGAGGAGCTTGGTCATCGCCGAGGTGGCCGCGCCGCCCCAGGGCAGATCGCTCGCGGCCTGCGAGAGCCGCGCGCCGAGCCAGAGGGCGACGATCTCGGGCAGGGACAGGTGGACCGCCGCGAGCCCTCGATCGGCGTCGAGCCGCACGCCGCCCCCTGGTCCGCCCTCGCCGTGGATCACGAGCCCTCGCTCACGGAGCGCCGCGAGATCGCGCAGCAGCGTGCGCCGGCTGACCCCGAGCTCGCCGGCGAGCGCCTCGACCGTGGTGGCCTCCCTCCCGCGCAGGAGGTCTGCGAGATCCATGAGGCGCTCGGCGCGCGGCATCGGTGACATTTTCTGTCACCGTCTCCGGGTACGTCAAGGCCAGGAGGTTTCACAGCTACGAAGCAAGCGCACTATGTCCTGCTCGCGCGTTCCGTCTGGCCGAGGGCGTCACCGAGGCCCAGCTGCTCGAGCGATCGGCGTCGTTCCAGGAGCACTTCGTCCGCAGCCAGCCGAGCATCGTGCGGCGCGTCCTCGTCAAGGCCGAGCAGGGCGGCTATGCCGACCTCGTGTTCTTCGAGAGCAAGGAGGCCGCCGGGCGCGTGATGGCCGCGGAGGCGACCTCGGAGCACTTCCACGCGCTCCTCGCGCTCGCCGCGCCGCCCGACCCTTCGCGGCCGGACGGGGGTCTGCTCGCGTTCGACGTCGTGGCGTCCTACGAGTGAGGGACACGTGGGCGAGCCGCTCAAATCCTTCTTCTCCCCGGAACTCGTCCGACGACTCGCGGCCGAGATCTCTCGCGTGCACCCACAGTTCCCCGCGGACACCTTCGTCGGGGACGCGACGAGCGGGCTCGCGCGCCTCGAGCTGCTCGATCGCGGCAAGCACATCGCGGCGGCCCTCGCCCGCCATCTGCCCCCCGCCTACCCCGACGCCATCGCGGTGTTGGTCCGCTCGCTCGGGCCGGCACACGCGACCGACGAGCTGATCGGCGCCGGCATGGCGCCGTTCTTCTACCTGCCGCACACGGTGTTCGTCGCCGAGCGCGGGCTCGACCACTTCGAGGCGTCGATGCACGCGCAGCGCGAGCTCACCCGGCGGTTCACGGCGGAGCTCAGCATCCGCCCGTTCCTCGCCCGCGATCCCGAGCGCACCCTCGGCGCGCTCCGGGAATGGGCGCACGACGAGGACGCGCACGTGCGGCGTCTCGTCTCGGAGGGCACGCGGCTCCGCCTGCCGTGGGCGATGCGCGTCCCGTGGCTCGATCGACACCCCGAGCGCGTGCTCGAGCTCCTCGAGCTCCTCAAGGACGACCCGACGTCGCTCGTGCGCCGCAGCGTGGCCAACAACCTCAACGACCTCGGCAAGGTCCACCCGGCGCGGCTCTTCGCCACGTGCGGCGCCTGGCTCGAGGGGGCGTCGCCGGAGCGGCGCGCGCTGGTCGAGCACGCGCTCCGCAGCGCGATCAAGCGCGGCGAGCCCGGCGCCCTCCGGCTCCTCGGGTACGGGAAGGCGCCGTCGATCGCGATCGAAGACGTCCGCTTCGCGCCCCGCCGCGTCGCCATCGGCGGGCGGGTCGCGGTGGCGTTCGCGCTCCGCAGCACGGCGCGATCGACCCAGAGTCTGCTCGTCGATCTGCGCGTGTTCTTCGTCAAGGCGAGCGGCGCTGCGTCGCCGAAGGTGTTCAAGCTCGAGCGCGTGGAGCTGCCGCCAGGTGGGCGCGCCGAGCTCGCCAAGTCGATCTCGCTCGCGGTGCACACGACCCGCACGCCGAGGCCAGGGCGGCACCAGGTCGAGGTGCTGGTGAACGGCGCGCCGCTCCCGCTCGGGTGGTTCGACGTGCGCGCGTGACGCCGCTAGACGCGCCCATGCGCCTCGAGACCCCGCGACTCGTCCTGCGCGAGCAGCTCCTCGAGGACGCCGAGGTGACGAACGTCTACGAGCGCGACCCCGAGGTGGTGCGTTACCAGACGCACGGACCGCGCACGCTCGAGGAGAGCCGCGCCTACATCGCCGACGTGCTGGCCGAGTCGGCGCGGACACCACGGACCCTGTTCGACCTCGCGGTGGTGCACCGGGAAGAAGGCTGCCCCATCGGCCGATGTGGTGTGAGAGTGACCGACGTCGGCCAGCGTGAGGCCACGCTCTGGTACGTGCTGGATCGGCGTTGCTGGGGGCAGGGCTTCACGGTCGAGGCGGCGCGGGCATTGCTGGCGTTCGGATTCGGCGAGCTCGGCCTGCACCGCGTCTTCGTCGACGTCGATCCGCGCAACCTGGCCTCGGCGCGCGTGGCCGAGAAGCTCGGCATGCGCCGCGAGGCGCACTTCGTCGAGAACGCTCTCCTCAAGGGCGAGTGGACCGACTCGGTGATCTTCGGCCTCCTCGACCGCGAGTGGCGCGCCGCGCAGCCGTGAGGTGCTGCTGGGTCTGACGCCTCACTTCTTCGGCGAGGCCAGCCCGTACACGTTGCCGGCCGCGTCCTCGAACCAGGCCTCACGCTTGCCGTACGGCGTGTCGCGCGGGCCGACCAGCGGCGCGCGGTCGGCCTGCTTCGCCTCGACGTCGGCGTCGTCCACGTCGAGGTAGAGCAGGTGCTTCGGCTTGCGCGCCGCGATCGGCGGCAGGTCCTCGACGAGGCTCGCCTGCGTCTGCAGCATGAGCTGGCGGTCGCCCGCGACCAGGATGACGAAGCCGAAGTGCGCGCCGTGCGGCACGCGGACCGCCTCGGTGAAGCCGATCGCTGCGTAGGTGGGCAGCAGCGGCTCGATGGCGTCGACGATCAGGATGGGGGTGATGGTGCGGATCGACATGGCCCCACCGTAGACGAGCCCCCCTGACAACGTGGTGGCAGCAGATCTGGACGACGTCACGGGAACCTTCTCGCCGGGACGGGGTCGTTGCTGCCAACACGGAGGTGCACCATGCGATTCTTCCGCGGCAAGATCCGCCGCCTCGCCGCCCCGAAGGAGCCCCAGCCCGGCGAGGAGGCCGGCGAGCTCAACGTCGTCCCTTTCCTCGACATCCTCACCAACGTCATGGTGTTCGTGCTCGCGAGCCTGGCCGCGGCGTTCACGGTGTCGATCGTCGTCGAGGCCCCGCACAGGCCCGGGATCGGTCCCGGCAAGACCGAGCCGCTCACCCTCACGGTCATCGTCGGCGTCGACGGCTACTACGTGAAGGGCTCCGCCGCCGGCGTGGGCCCTGGTTGCAGCGGCGTCGGCGGAGGGGTGACGGTGCCGCGCGTCGCCGCGGGCGCCTCCGAGTCGACCGACGGCCTGAAGGTTCGACGCCCTCGCCCTCAGGCGGTGCGCGCGTCGCCTCAAGGATCAGGTACCGGGCGCGGACCTCGAGAAGCAGGTCATCCTCACCGCGAGCCCCAACGTCCCGTTCGAGGAGGTGGTGCGCGCGATGGACGCCCTCCGCGGCGACGAGAAGGGCACCCTGTTCCCCGACGTGATCATCGCGGCGCGCTAGAGACTCGGCTCAGCGCGGTTCTTCGTCGAACACGGCGACGCCGTCGCCGATCCCGACGCCGACGGTCGCGGCGAAGATGGCCCAGCCACCTTCCGGGTTGCGGAGCGCGAACAGATCCCCAGAGACGTGGAGCGCGGCCGAGAGTCCCCCGAAGGTGAATCGCTGGCGCCAGCGGCCTCCCCAGGTCTTGTGTACCGGCGCCCACGCGAGGGCGATGATCCCGCTGAATCGCCCGAGGCCGCCGAACCCGAATTCGACGGTCGTCGACGACTGCATCGGGATGGTGACCGGGCGACCGTCGAAGGAGGCGGTCGACTCGAAGGCGCCCGAAAGGAAGCTCCCCAGCCCGGCGTAGAGCCCGACGATGCGAGGGATCTTCCGGCGCCGATGGACGCGGTAGAAGCGCGTCTCCGTGGAGCCTGACCTCGTCGATCCGAGGAACTCGGTGTAGGGGCGCATGAAGCGGAACCCGACCACGCCGCCGATCGATCCCTCTGCCAACCACGGAGACCCGAACCCGAAGCTGCCGGTCGCGAACACGCCGACGTGGCCCAGGTCGAGCATCCCGGTCACGGCGGGGCCCAGCCGAAAATACTGCTCGGTGGACCGCTCCTCTCGACCGAAGGCAGGATTCCCCACCTCGTAGCGGAGAGCCTGCCTCCACCAGGTCCCGGTGACCCCCACCGAGAAGCGTGGGATGCGGCCGGTGACGAGCGGCGGAGGCTCGCTCTCGTCGTCGGCGACGGCCGAAGTGGCGACAGAGGAGGCCAAGGCCAACACCACCAGCGCCGCGCACCGCGGCACACGGTGAAGGCTGGTCGCGGAGGGGGACGGCACCCGCGTTCCTATGCGAGCGCTCATCTGCGACGTCAACGACGAACGCGCTCGCGCCGAGCCACGGCCGCCCTTAGAAGTACCGGCGCCGCAGCTCGATCAGGAACGCGTCGAGCTCCGCGACGTCCGGCTCCTCCGGCAGCACCGAGCGCCCGCGCGCCGCCTCGATCGCCGCGAACGCGCGGTCCATCGACGCCCGCGCCGGCTCGAGCTCGGCGTCGTCGAGCGCCACCCGCTCGCCCTCCTGCTTGCGCGCGATCAGCGCCCGCACCTCGGGGAACCCGTGCGCCTCCGCGAGCACCCGCAGGTCGGGCACGACCTCACCGGTGAGGAGGGCGTGGGTGCCCGTGAGCGCCGTGCGGAGCACGTACAGCACCTTCTTCACCGTGCGCTTCTCCGCCTTCTCGAGCTCGCGCCGCTGCCCCTCGCTGAACCCCCGGTAGTGGCGGAACAGCCGCCGGCTCATCGCGCGCTTCACCCGCGGCGCGAGCTCGTCCAGCTCCGTCGAGCGACGCACTGGCAGCAATGGCAGCAATCGCTCCAGGTAGTTGCCGTTGCCCTGCAGCACCCCGAGCAGCACCGCACCGATCTCGTTCGACGAGTAGTCCACCTCCACCCCGTCCACGATCTCCATGCGCTCGGCCGGCGCGATCGTCGGCGAGAGCCCCACGAGATCGCGGGTCGGCGCGACGTGCACGCCCTTCAGATCGAGATCGCTGTCCGGCGAAGGGAAGCCGTAGGCGTGGGCCCCGCTGAGGGCCACCACCACGTGGCGTCGGCGGGCGCCCTCTTCGTCGAGCACCTGGTCCGCGGCCGCCGTCTGTCGCGCGTCGAGCATCACTCCCAGGCTGCCACGGGAGCCGCCGGCGCGTCTCTGCCGAACGGCCCTTCGACCGCGTCGAGCCCCCTGCGGGCGAGCTCCCCCCGGATCCGCCGGAGCAGCGCGTCGGCGCGCTCGACGTCGGGATGCGCGGGCAGCGCGCTCTCCTGCAGTGCCTCCGCGAGCGTGACCGTCATGGCCTCGGCCTCGGTGAGCACCTCCTCGAGCGCGACCTCGCCCCGCTTGATCGCGAGCAGCCGGTCGCGGAGCGGCGACCGCGGCGCGAACGTGGGCGTCCCGGTCCGCAGCCACTCCGACGCCGTCCACACGAGGCGCAGCAGGTTGTAGGCGTTCTTCGGCCGCAGCTCGCGCGGGAGCTCGAGGGTCGCGGCCGGCCCCCGCGCGAAGCGGCCGAGCGCCTCGAACGACTTGGCCTCGACGAGCCCCTGGTCGTGCAGCGAGCGGTAGAGCTGCTTGATGTACTCCTTGGCCGCGAGGATCCCGTCGGCCCTGGTGGGCGCGGCGCGCGGCGACCGGTCGGCGAGCCGCGCCGCCACCTCGTCGAGCGTGGGCTCGCCCTCGCGCAGCCACTCGAGCACGTCGGCGCGGTGCCGCGCGAGACGCTGGGACTGCTCGAGCCGCCGCAGCTGCGCCACCGCGTAGCGCGCGAACGTGCCGTGGATCTCCTTGGAGACGAACGCCTCGCGCGCCTCGAGGATCCAGGCGCCGATGGGGTCGAGGGCCTTCACGCCGGGCACGAACAGCATCTCGAGCGTGTTCGGGTCGGCCCGCAGCGCCTGACGGATCGCCTTGCCGACCTCCCAGTAGGTGGCGCTGCCATCCTCCCGCACGAGATCCTGCGGCGGGTCGGCGAGCCCCGTCGTCCACGAGAACGGCAGCGCGAACGCCCCGCGCAGATCCGTGTCCGAGCGCTCGTCGGCGAGGCCCCAGGCCTGGGACCCGACCACCGTCTCGAGCACCCGACACGGCATGAGCGCCTCGTAGGTGTCCGCGCGGCGGGTCGCGTACCGCGCCTGACCGGCCTTGCGCAGGGTGAGGTCTTCGCGCCGGTAGCGGAGCGTCCCGACCCCGACCACGTGCACGTCGAGCAGCCCCTCTTCGGGCAGCCCGACCACGCGACCGATCGTGCCCTGCGGCACCGTGCGCTCGCCGGCGACCCGATCCACGCCCGTGATCACCTCGGTCCCGTGCGGCAGCGGGGCCGCGCGGGGATCCAGCGCACCGAGGCCCTTCACCCGAGCGGCACCGTCGTGAGATCGGCCTCCAGCACCTGGCGATCCTCCTCGTCTTCGATCTCGGGTGCGAGCGCCTTCGCGAGCGCGACCTCCGCGCGCGCCTTCTCGAGCTCCCCCGCCACCGCGTACCCGCGGGCCAGCGCCTCGTGCGCGAATGCACGATCGAACGCCGAGAGCCCCCCGCTCTCCGCGACCTCGAGGCACAGCCGCGCGTGGAACAGCGCCGGCTCGCTGCGCCGGAGCACCGAATAGACCCGCGACACCTGCCACTCGCCGCGGGCGTGCTGCACCTCGGTGCCCACGTCCTGCCACAGGTACCGCGAGGCGTGGGCCGCGTGGATCATCCGCGCGACCTCCGCCGGGCTCCGGGTCTCCTGATCCAGCAGGGACCAGACCTCGTTGAACAGCGCCTTCGCCAGCGAGATCTGCTCCTCTTCGCTCACGGAACCTCCACCCAGAGCTCCCCGTCCCGCTCGTCGACGGCGGCCGGGATCAGCCGCTCGCCCTCGCAGGGCCCGTAGTCACAGACCCCGTCCTCGATCCGGTAGCGCGCCCCGTGGTGGTGGCACAAGAGCCGCGTCTTGTCGGCGCTGAGGAGCTCGCCGTCCCCCAGATCGAGCGAGAGGGGCACGTGCCGACACAGGTTCAGGTAGGCGATCGCCCGCCCACCCTTGCGGGCGACGATGAGCCCGCCGTGCACCTTCACCCGACCGATCTCGGGGTCCTCGAACCAGGGGGTCGGCAGGATGGGTACGCGGACGACCATCCCCTCGCGGAGCATCCACGAGGGGCCGCAGTGCAGCCGGCGCTTCTCCGGTCCGCTCACTAGCCGCGCGACCGACCCGCGATCCGCCGCTCTTGCGGGCGCTCGGAACCGACACGCGCGCCCCGCGCGTCCCGACGGGCCGCGTGTGGACCGGGGCCGTGATGGGGGATGCGGACCTGATCGCCGACCATCGCGCGCCCACCGACGCTCATGCCACCGAAGTAGCGACGACGTGCCGGGACCGAGACGAGCACGGCCTGACGATCGGCCGCGGGCGGGGGCTCCTGCCCCTCGGCGAGCACCATCGCGGTCAGGTACCCGCCGTAGACACACCCGGTGTCGACGCCGGTGGCCCAGGGGTGGATCTGCGCGTCGAGCGAGGCCGCGTGACCGAAGGCCACGTGCGGAGGGCCGACGTAGCGGAGGCCCCAGGGGGTGGCGCCGCCGTGGTCGCGGGCCTCGCCGTGATCGCCCACCGAACGGATGCGCATCATCGTGGCCGGGTCCTGCTGCTCGAAGGGCACCCCGGGGACGAGCCCGGCGTGCACCACGAGGAGCCGGTGCGCGGGCAGGAGATGGGTCACGGGCATCGTCGCAAGCAAGGCCCAGTCCTCGGGCCCGAGCGACTCCGCGACGTCGCCGTGGAGGCGTCCGAGATCGGGGACGAGGGCGAACTCACCACGCTCCTGGGCCCGGCTCGCGCGCTGCCACTGGAGCAGGCGATCCTCGTGGTTGCCCCGCACCGCGATGGCGCCGGTTTCCCGAACGATGTCGAGCACTCCGCGCGAATCGGGGCCGCGGGCGACGAGGTCGCCGACGAACACCAGCGTGTCGGTCCCGCGCACGAACGCGAGGCGGTCGAGCAGCGTCCGCAACTCCGCGGAGCAGCCGTGCACGTCGCCGACGACGATCGTCCGGGGGGCCATCCAGGGGTCACCTTAGGCGGCAGGGGGGACCCCTGCCACGACCCAAAACTCATGCCCTCGAAGGTTTCGGCACGACCCTTGAATCGGGCTCGCGCCACCCACGGCACGATACTTGCTTTGCATACAGCTTGGACAGAATCGCCACCCCGCGCGACCGTCGACGACCGACGCCGTCGGTCCGGGCGGAACCCGTGTCGATCGTGCGGCTCTGTGCTTGTCGCACGCGCGAAGCCGCACGTAGCATCGCGCGCCGAACCGACCGGAAAGAGGAACGACGATGAGCGACGACGGGGACTTCAAGAAGGGTGGCTTCAAGCCGGCGTACGCAGTGGGTGGACTCGCGGTGGCGGGCCTCATCGTGGCGTTCGTGATCATCGGCAAGAAGACCGCGGAGACCACCCTGCGCCCCGAGGAGGTCCAGGAGGCCGTCCGCAAGGTGCTCGTGCGCCCGGTCAAGGAGCAGATCACCGAGTGGCGCAAGGTGCTCGACGAGGACAAGTCCGACGAGCGCATGAAGCAGGAGGCGGTGTTCCAGCTCGCCCGCCTGCGCGACAAGGAGAGCCTCGGTCGGTTCCTCAAGCTGCTCGACGGCTCGAGCAACCACGCGACCGCCCGCATCGTCTCGATGGCGATCCTCGAGTTCCCGCGCGAGGAGGCCGCCAAGGCCAAGAGCTCGCTCGAGAAGAAGTTCGACGCCTCCAACAACGAGGACGTCCCCCAGCTCGCGGCGGCGCTCACCTACATCCGCGACAAGGAGTACTTCAAGAAGGTCTTCGAGGTGTACCGGAGCGGCAAGACCGAGTCGGCCAAGCGCGTCGACGGCGGCACGTCGTTCGACCCCGAAGAGCTGATCTTCATGACCGACCGGTCGACGTTCCGCGGCTTCTCCAAGGACGAGAAGAACGGCGTCCGCCAGCTCGTCGCGACCGTGCTCAGCAAGGAGCCGGCCAAGGACGACCTCGGCACGCTCATCGAGCTGCTCAAGGACAAGGACATCGAGGTGTCCTCGGCGGCCAGCGTCGGCATCGCGAAGCTCAACGACGCGTCCGCCTCCAAGGAGCTCATCGCGAAGCTCGCCGAGGCCGAGAAGACCGACAACGAGAACGCCCGCAAGCGCTACATCGAGGCCCTCAAGAACGGCATCGGCGGTGCCGGCCTCGTCTACGCCCTCAAGGTGGTGCCCACCTCGGACGAGCTCGAGGCCCGCGGTCGCTTCATCATGGAGCAGATCCGCGAGCTCGCCGACCCGAGCGCGGCCGACGCCTACAAGGAGTACCTGAAGGACGAGAGCAACCCGGCGCACTACCGGTCGCAGATCGCCCTCGCCCTCGCCGACATCGGCGACGTCGACGCGGTGCCCTACCTGGGCAAGCGCATGGACCAGAAGGGCATCGGGTTCAACTGCGGCTCCGACACCTCGCTCAAGTGCCTCTCGAACAACCTCGGCTGGAAGAAGATGGCCCCGGTCGACGCCGACCCGGTCACCTTCCGCGAGCAGACCTTCTCCTCGCAGTACATCGGCGACCTCGCCGTGCTCTACCCGGACAAGAAGGCCGACTTCCTCGCGGCGAGCGGCTCGCACATCAAGACGTTCAACGCCTGGTTCCCGATGCCCTGGCTCGTGGCGTACCGCGCGCTCGTCTACATGGGCGACAAGGAGTCGATCGAGTGGGCGCAGAAGGTCCTCAAGGACTTCAAGCTGCCCGACGAGAAGCTGGTCAACCTCGGTGACGACCCGAGCTGCCCGCCGACCAACAAGATGTGCACGTTGTTCAAGCTGAACGACTTCACCACGGCCACCCGCTACATCGGCGCTTCGAAGGACAGCGCGATGGTGGACACGCTCGCCAAGTTCCTCGAGCGCCCCAAGGACAAGAAGGGCAACGAGGTGCGCCTCTCGTTCAGCGAGATGGAGCTCGCCACCAACCCCGGCTACCGCGAGTCGATGGTCCAGTCGACGCAGGCCGCGGTCGACGGCCTCGCCGAGTGGGGCCCCGACGCCGGCAAGGCGGCGGAGAAGCTCCTCAAGCTGATCAAGGACAAGGACCACGGCTTCTTCCCGCGCCTGATGGCCGGCCGCGCGCTCGGTCGCGTAGCCAGCGAGAAGGACATGGTCGCCGCGCTCAAGGAGGCCAAGGGCTGGACCGACGCCGACGCGAAGGTCAGCGTGCTCATGGCCGCGCAGCAGAAGGCCACCCCTGAGGTGACCGCGCTCGCGCTCGACATGATCCAGCCGACGACCGACCCGGCCGCGCTCTCGGTCAACACCTGGGCGGCCCGCGTGGTCGGCTGGGGCGGCTCCAAGGGCATCGAGGACAAGCTCCTCAAGATGGTCGAGGACAAGGAGCTGCGCGTGTTCGCGGCGCTCGCCATCACGCTCGGCGGCGACGAGGACCTCGTCCGTCGCGGCCTCGTGGTGTTCGAGCAGAAGTCCCGCGAGGACAAGAAGTACGAGGGCGAGATCGCCTCGCTCCGCAACTACTACCTCGACACCTTCGACTCGCGCGGCATCACGAGCGACGACGTCGACAGCGGCCGCTTCTTCCGGTTCGTGCGCAACGCGCTCACCATGAAGCGCATGGGCTCGAGCTCGGACGTGAACGAGGCGGGCAAGACCACCCACGAGTGGGCCTCGGTCTACCTGATCGCCGGCCTCAAGCGCCTCGACATGAACGCGACGGTCCCGGGCGGCATGGACCGCCTCGTGCTCCGCGTGAAGCTCCTCCGCGTCGCCAAGTCGGGCTCGGACGAGAACAAGACCGCGGCCGTCGAGACCCTCAAGTTCCTCAAGGAGCAGGGCTCGATCATGTCGCTCCGCAGCGAGGCCGGCCTCACCGGCCAGCTCGCGACCCGCGCCTTCTTCGAGATCCGTCACCCCGAGGCCTCCCTCGGGCGCCGGGCGACAAGGAGAAGGACAAGAACGAGGACAAGTACTTCTCGAAGCCCAAGAAGTAGGTGAACGAAGTGAGCCGGAGGCGAACGCAGTGAACGGCGGCCGCCTCCATGGGCGGCCGCTCCAGAAACTTGTGAATCCGGCGGCAAGACGGCCGTCGAACTCGTCAACGCCCTGATAGCCCGCGCCGCCCTCTGCGATCGGGCTCCTTTTCCTGGGAGTATTCCATGACCATCGTCCAAGGCTTCGGTTCGCGCTCCACGGCGTTCGGTGCGGTCGCTCTGCTCGCCCTCGCGGGCTGCTTCATCGAGCGCCAGCCGGCCCAGCCAGCCCCCGCGCCCGCTCCGGCGCCCGCGCCCACCCCGGCGCCCGCGCCCACCCCGGTCGCAACCGCCACGCCGGCTCCCCTGCCCACGCCCGTCGGCGGTGGCACCGCCGGCGTCGGTGGCACGGTCGTGACCCCCGTCGCCGGCGCCACGGGTTCGGCGACCATCTCCTGGGGCAACTGGTCGTCGTCGAGCGGCGAGACCCCGAACACCTCGTGCGTCAAGGAGTCCAACAAGGAGCTCTGCTTCGACGGCGTGGACAACAACTGCAACGGCCAGATCGACGAGGGCTGCCCCTACCAGTCGGCGCTCAAGCACCTCGGCTTCGTCATCGCCTGGAAGATCGCCGTCGACCTCGACCTCCACGTCCTCGGACCGGATGGCAAGGAGGTCAACTTCAAGATGCGCGACAGCGGCTCGCTCGTCCTCGACAAGGACTGCCTCGGCATGAAGAACGGCGTCGACAACTGCCCCGAGGGCAAGGTCGAGTCGGTCTACTTCCCGGCGGCCCGCGCGGTGCTCAAGGGCCGCTACAAGGTCTGGGTCGAGGTCGCCGATTCGCGCGGCATCACCACCCCGATGGTGCCGTTCCAGTTCGGCGCCCAGATCGGCATCAAGACCTTCTTCGTCCCCTTCATGATGCCCAACAGCAAGGGCTCCAAGAAGGCGTTCGAGTTCGACGTCCTCTAGCCCGAGCGGCGTCCCTCCATGGGCGCTATCCTGGGCACCCATGTGCGCAGGCTGCGGAGACTCCACCCGACCGATCGCCGTCCAGGCCGGTCGGGTGGTCGTTTGTGACCGCTGCCAGTCGGGGATCCCTGCGCTCGTCCTCAACGCGGACGGCGGCACGCTCGAGGCGCTCTTCGGTTGCCGCCCGCCCCGCCTCCGCTCCGCCGAGGGTGACGCGCGCGCCCACCTCGATCTCGCCGTGGCCTTCGAGAAGAGCGGCCTCGAGGGAGATGCCATCCTCGAGTTCGCGCTCGCCGCCCTGGCCGGCGCGGACGACGGCGACGCCGACGAGGAGGCCTGCGTGAAGTTGCTGGAACGCCTGGTCGCGCGCAACACCCTCGGCGCCGCGGCGCGCGAGGTCGAGCGACGGCGGCGCCTCGCCAGCTGAGGATCTGGCCGATCCAAGCCGTCACATCCACGTGCCCCCCGCATGCGCGCATGACGTCCAGGTGGTCGCGAGTGCGCCTTTCCATCGGACCAGCGTGAGGGCGCGGCGCTTGCTATGGGTGAAGGAATGCGTGGCTTCCTCCGCTTGCTCCTGCCGCTGACCCTCGCGAGCACTGCTTTCATCGCGTGTGGAGGTGGTGGCGACAGCGACGCGCCCGCGGGCGACCCGCCGCCGATCGACGACCCGCGCGCACCTTCGCTGAGCGGGAGCGGCACGGTGAACCTCGTGATCCTCGACGCCAAGCCCACCGACGCGGTGGCCAAGGCCTACGGGGTGAGCTGGTGGGAGATCGAGTTCGATCTGCTCGACGACCTCGGCACCGAGGCCACCGCCGATCTGTCGTCGAGCGACGCGACGCGGGTCGCCCTGGCCTTCTACGGACACGACGCGGCCGGCAAGCCGAAGGTCGAGGGGCGCGTCATCGTCGACCTCACGCGCTGGCTCGGCATGGAGCAAGAGCACGACGCGAACGACATCGCGCGCGTGTTCGAGGGCAGCGACGTGCGGTACTCGAACGCCGGCCGCCTCGACGAGGACGAGCGGCTCGAGGTGCTGGGCTCGGTGCTGACCACGCTCGCCGAGTCCGGCGTGTCGCCGACGGGCAAGGCTTTCACGGGCCCCGGCCTCTCCTCGAAGGACACCGGGGGGGCCTCGCTCGGCACGTGCGACGGCGAGGGCAAGAAGGCCGTCAAGGCGGCGCTCTCCTCGCTCGGCAAGAAGATCATGGGCTGCCTGCCGTGCGCGTCGGCGGCCATCGACGACCCCTCCTCGAGCGATGCCTTCAAGGCGTGTGGCACCTGCGAGAAGGCGCTGCTCGACACGTCGGGGCTCGAGCCCGTGCTCGACTTCCTCAAGTGCGAGAAGGCGCTCGTGCTGCCCCCCGCCGAAGACGACACCTGGGCGGCGCGGCCCGCGTCCGCGAGCGAGACGACCTGCTTCGCTTCGTCGACCGACGGCGTGCACGGCACCTACCGCGTCAGCGATGGCAAGGGCGGTGTCTCTTGCGTCGACTGCCCGAGCGGCACGATCCCCTTCGCGTCCAAGCTCGGCTGCGCCCCAGAGGGCGACGCCTCCTCGCCGGTCGACGCGAGCAAGGCGATCGTCCAGATCCCCGGGCCGCGCGGCAAGGCGCCGGCGAGCAAGGTGATCACCAAGGACGCCTGCGTGTTCGTCGAGATCACCTCGCAGGGCACGGTCAACTCGCTGCCGGTCGAGGTCGGGCCTCGCCGCGCGATCTGCAGGATCGGCGACCGCAACTGGGACAAGCTCCCGAGCCTGGTCAAGACCTCGAAGGACACCTGGGACCTCACGACCGACACGCACACCGGCTCGCAGAAGGGCTCGTTCGCCATCACCGGTGGTCAGAGCAAGCCGCCGCCCGCCGCGATCTCGACCTAGGGCTCCGTCGACGACGCCATCGCCAAGGGTGGCTGCTCGAGCGAGGCCGTGCGCGGGCTGTCGCTGCAGATCCTCGACGAGCTGTCGCGTTGCGTGAAGCCCGACATGATGGTCAAGGTGCCCGGCGGTGGCGCGCTCGACACGAGCGGCACGCCGAACCCCTACCTCGAGAAGCCCGCCGCCGAGGCGCTCGTGCGCGCGGTCGCGGCGCGCAAGGGCGCGCGGCTGCACGTCAACCACATGTTCCGCACCGTCGCGCAGCAGTACTTCATCTCGCGCGTGGGGAGCCGCCCCGAGTGCGGCATCAAGGCATGGGCACGCCCCGGCGCGAGCAACCACGAGACGGGGATCGCGCTCGACGTGCAGGACGCGTCGAGCTGGCGCGCGGCGCTCGAGGCCGAGGGCTTCCGCTGGCTCGGGAGCAAGGACCCGGTGCACTTCGACTACGTCGGCGCGGGCGCGGTCGACCTGCGCGGGCAGGACGTGCTCGCGTTCCAGCGGCTGTGGAACCGCAACCACCCCGAGGACAAGATCGGCGAGGACGGCAAGTACGGCGCCGACACCGAAGCGCGCATCCGCAAGTCGCCCGCCGCGGGCTTCCCGATCGGCGTGCCCGAGAGCTGCGCCACCGCCAAGGTCGTCCAGCCGGCGAAGGGCAACGCCGCGCCGCTCGAGTACCTCACCAACGTCACCACCGCCGACCTGTTCCCGGGCGAGGGCTGCGAGAGCGGCCACGACGCCTCGCACACCGACGTGAGCGCGTGCATCGCGAGCAAGCAGGTGTGCGCCCCCTACTGGTGCGACCTCGCCGACCTGCGCGCGCCGACCTGCGCGGGCAGCTCCAAGGACAGCAAGGAGCCGGAGCCCACGCCCGCGAGCAAGCCGGACTGCGCGGCGCTCGGCACGTTCAAGCTCACCTACTACTACATCGCGGTCGAGTCGGATTTCAGCGGCGCCAAGACCGTGCCCATCTACTCGCGCAGCGGCGCGGTGCTCGCCACCGTGACGCCCAAGTTCGCCAAGGCGATGCGCCTCGAGGGCACCGGCCGCCTGACCGACGGGCGCGCGCTCAACTGGGCCGGGTCGTGCGTGCACTCGGAGTACGACTGCTACGCGGAGCTCGACGCCAAGTACACGACGGGGCGCGGCGCTGCGGGGCGCGCGCTGCAGCCCTACCACTCGATCGCGGTCGACCCCTCGGTGATCGCCCTCGGCACGCGGCTCTACTCACCCGAGCTCGCCGGCAAGACGATGCCGGACGGCTCGACGCACGACGGCTACCTGCTGGCCGACGACACGGGCGGCGCCATCAAGGGCAACCACATCGACTTCTTCGTGAAGGACAAGGCGGCCTACAAGTCGCTGAACGCGGCGCTCGGGCTGTCGAACATCACGCTGGTCCCCGCGACCTGCAAGTAGCTGGCGCTCAGCGTCTGGGCAGCGGCGTGAGCGTGGCGAGGCGCTCGCGCAGCGGGTGGCCTTCGGGCGGGTCGGTCGGTCGCACGCCGGCGCCGAGCAGCGCGCGGAGCTCGGCGTCGGGTGGGACGTAGCCCTCGTCGCGCATGCGGCGCAGCACGCCGGCGAGCAGGGCCTGCGGGGGGATGCACACGGCGCCGGGCTCAGGCGGGGCGCTTGCTCGCGCAGACGCCGCCGACGCACTCGATGCCGAGCGGCTCGTCGCAGCAGTCCTTGCTCGTCTCGCACTTGTCGCCGGTGTCCTTGCACTTGCCGGGCGGCGGCTTCACGCACTTCTTGGGCGCGCCAGCGCTCTCGGCCTTGCAGGTGCCGTCGCAGCACTCGAAGCCCGCGTCGCAGCCCTCGCCGAGGTTCTTGCAGGGGTCGAGCGCCCAGTAGCCGCGCATGTTCTGGTCGGCGATGTCCTGGCCGGGGAGCCAGAACGCGGCGTGGCTCGGGTCCTTGCCGGCCGTGGGCGAGGCGTCGATGGCGGCGACCCACAGCTGCTTGTTGCGGCACGGGGTCTTGTCCCAGCCGTCCTTGCCGCACACGTCGCGGAACGCGTCGTAGGTCTTGTTGAGGCGGTTTCCGTACTGGCGCGTCGAGACGAACACGACCCAGTAGTAACCGCCGGCGAGCACCGGCCCGAACGTGGGCTCGAAGTTGAGCGAGAGGTCCTCGGTCGCGAGGCCCGCCTTGTTGAGCGTGTCGAGCGCGATGTCGGCCGTGCCGTCGGCCTTCATGAAGTGCAGGTTGCCCTTGCCGGGCCGGGTGGACTGGGTCGAGTCCATGTAGACCAGGTACTGCGAGTCCGGCGAGAACGACGGATACGTGAGCGTGCGGCCGCCGCTGGCGCGCAGCACCTTGGGCGCGCCGAACTTCTTCGACCCGATGTCGAACGGCGCGATCATGAGGTCGCTCTGGTTGAAGTCGGCCCAGTTGCCGTCCTTGCGGTTCGCGTAGGCGATCCACTTGCCGTCGGGCGAGAACGCGGCGTGCGAGACGCTCGCGCCGAACGCGCCGAGTCCGCTCGGCTCGAGGGAGCCGCCGGCCGCGTTGTGCAGCGTGGGCGCGGTGCCCTCGTGGGTCGCGACCATGGTGGAGCCGTCGGGGTACACCGCCGTGAACAGCGTGTCGGGCACCGCCGCCTTCTCGGCGCCGGTCGTCGGCGTGAACACGCCCGCGGGGCGCGGCGCGCCGTCGTAGGTGGCGACGAGCGCCGAGCCGTCGTGCGAGACGCTGTGGCAGGCGACGCAGGTGCGACCGCCGCTCAGCTTGAGGAAGTCCTCGGGCGCGCTCGCACCGGGCTTGATGCGCACGACCTTCCCGCCGTTGATGCGCCAGTAGTAGATGCTGCCCTTGAGGTTGGCCGCGGCGATGGTCCACTGCTGCGTGGTGCTCACGAACGCGGTGCCGCCCGCGCCGCCCGCGAGGCGCCGCACGGTGACCTTCAGCGGGTCCTTCGGCGTGGCCGTGTCGAGGAGCTTGTTCCAGGAGTCCTTGGGGGGCGTCGCGCGCGCCGTGGCGCCGGGCTTCACGAACGAGGTGAAGGTCATGCCCGGCACCTCGAGGGTGATCGCGTACACGTCGGGCGCGGCGCCGCCGTTCCACATGAGCTCGGGCGAGGGCAGGCCGCGGGGGAACACCGTGCCGTCGTAGGGGTAGAGCAGCTTGGTGACCGAGGAGTCCTTGGTGGTGGCGGCCAGGAGGTCCTTCTTGCTCGCGTCGTCGAGGCCGCTGCCCGAGTCCACCTCGTCGCGGAGCTCGATGCTGACCGAGGTGCTCGCGGTGAGACCGACCGCCGCGCAGGTGACCTTGCCGGTGCCGCCCGCGCCGCCGCTCGCCTTGAAGGTGGCGCCGGTGAAGCTGCCGAGGTCGATGCGGTCGATGGTCCAGGTGCAGCTCGGGAGCGGCAGCGTCGAGCCGTCGGAGAGGGTGGCCGTCGCGACGTACGAGATGGAAGCCGCGCTCGTGTCGCCGTTCTTCACGGTGAGCTTCTGGTCGGCGGGCGTGACGTCGATCTTGACGATCTTCTTGTCGCCGAGCGCGTCGGGGTCGAAGCCGCCGCCGTCCAGGGAAGCGTCGCCGCCGCCGTCGGTGCCGGGATCGACGACGTCCACGCCGCCATCGGCCGAGTTGCACGCGGCGAAGGTGGCGACCGCGAGGGAGGTGAGGACGAGGAGGGCACCGCGAAAGGGAGTGGTCACAGGGGTGCCCCCATCATGAACGGTGCCGCGCCAGCCCGCGAGCCGTCACGGCGAAATAGTGCAGCGCCGTATGCACGAGGTCGTCACCTCGAGATGACACCGTCATACACCTCGCCGACGAGTACGATGGAACGCGTGCACCCCTACCGCAGCCGTGAGGAGGAGCAGGCCGCCGACGCACCGTCGTTGCTCCTGCTGGTGGCAGCGGTGGTGGTGACGTGGGCGCTGCTCGTCCACGGCCTCGGTCGGCTGTCTGGGCGCTGGTGAGGCTCTACACCGGGCACGCCATCGGGACGTCGACCCACACGCCGCCCGTGCACTCGCGGCCCGCGATGTTGCCGACCGCGCAGCTGCCGTAGGTGCACTTCGAGCCCGCCTTCGTGCACGCGACGCCGAGGTTCGGCAGCTTGGCCGGGCACGCCGGATCGTCGTTCTTGGGGTCGCAGACCCACTTGGCGTCGGTGCCGCAAGGGCCACCGAAGCAGTTGCCGCACCCGCACGTGCGCTCGCCGTAGGTGCAGTACGCGCCGATCACCGTGCACGCCTTGCCCTCGGCGTCGGCGAGGGTGGTCGGGCAGGTGGTGGTCGGAGGAGGCGGACACGCGCCCACGCCCGACGACCATCCGCTGCTGGTGCACTTCGCGACCGGTCGACACCCGGGACGCGGATCGTCGCCGTAGCCGCACTCGAGGCCGACCGGCGAGCAGGGGCCGGAGAACGGCTGCGTCGCCGGACAGCCGCCGGGGCTCGTGTCGGGCGCGACGTCGGTGCCCGTGTCCACGACGGCGGTGTCGGTCGCGGAGTCGGTGGCGCCGTCGACCGCGCCGTCGGTACCGGGATCGACGGACGTCTGGCCACCGCACGCGGCGAGTGAAGCGACGAAACAGAAGGGAAGGAATCGGGAGATCATGCCGACCACCGAGCACGCGCCGTGCCGCAGCGACGATGCGCCGCCGCCCACTTTTCGCGCGTTCAACGCTGCCGATCTGTGCCGTCCCCTGCCCCCCGCGTCGCGGGCTTGCCGAGGCGCACCATCTCGTCGGTCGCGTCGGTCTCCTCGTACCCGTGCGCGCGGAACAGACCGATCAAGCGTCCGTTGTCGCGGGCCGTGCACGTCGCGAGCTCGCGGATCGGGTGCGCGGACAGCCACGCCTCGCCGGCGAGGAGCAAGGCCTGGGCGACCCCCCGGCGACGCGCGGCAGGCACGACGTAGGTGGTCGAGAAGAGGCCGGTGCCGTCGGACTCCACGCGCACGATCGTGTGGCCCACGACGGCGCCCGCCTCCTCCGCGACGAGCACGGCGCCGGTGGAGCGGCGCGGATCCAGGTGGAAGCGCACGCGATCGCGGAGCCAGTCCATCGTGTACATCGCCTGCCCGCGCGCCTCGCCGAGCACCTCCACCAGCGTCGCGCGCATGCGCTCGGCGACGAGCTCGATCTCGTGGTCCTCGACGGGCCGGACCAGCCTCACGGCAGCTTGCACTTGAGGCCGCGCGCCTCGAGGTCCTTGCCGACGCGCTTGAGCACGACGCCACCGGTCGCGAGGCTCGCCGAAAGACCCTCGCTGCCCGGCTGCACGAGCCCGGCGACGCAGGCCTTGTCGGTCCCGCGCATCACGAGGTCGAAGTTGCCCCAGCGCGGCTTGCCGTCGACCGTGACGCCCGACACCGAGCGCTGGTCCCACGACAACCCCGGGTCGTTGCCGGCGCACGCAGCGAGCGGGCTCGCGGCGATCAGCGGGAGCGGATCGCCGGTGCCCTTGGCGTCGATGCGCAGCGCGTAGGCGTGACCCTCGGTGCCCTCGGTCGCCTTGATCGAGACCGTGAGGTAAGGCGCCCCGGCGAGCGTGGTGACGCCGTAAGCGCCGATCGCGTCGGCGGCGAGGCCGTAGGCGGTCGACGAGAACGCCTTGCCGCTGTCGTCGAGCGCGCCGACGAACGCGGTGAGCCCGGCAGCGATGGGGTGGAAGGCCACGAGGTGCGTGACGCCGACTCCGCGCACGCCGAGGTAGTTCTCCCCCACCGGCATCTTCTCCGGCAGCGGCGGGTTGCTGACCTTGCCGTTGACGCCGATCGCGTGGAGCTTGTCGCCGACGAAGGCCCACGCGCCGAAGCCCGCGACCACGACCGCACGCAGCTCGAGCCGGGTGACCGGCGGCTTCTTGCCGACGGGCTTCGGGAAGGTGACGGCCTTCGGGAGGGTGGCCGTCGTGACCTTGCCGGTGGCGGCCGTGAAGAACGCGACCTCGACGTCGGTGGGGCCGCCGGTGTCCGAGGGGATCGCCCGGGCGACCAGCACGCCGTCGACCGTGGCCTGGATCGCCGAGCTGTACTTGGCTTTGGCCTTTCCCTTGCCGAACAGCGTCGCGACCCGCGTCGCGGCCTCACCGGCCGCGTTGGCCTCGGCGATCACCACGTCGAACGCGCCGTCTTCGCCGCGCTGCACGCCGAACACGCGGCGGTCGCTCCACTGCAGCTGCTCGAGGGCACCGAGTTTGGCGGGCTTGATCCCGGTCGTGCACGCGATCGGCGGTCCGGCCTTGGGCTTCGGGGACGACGCGGTCGGAGACTCGGGCTTCCATGGCTTCACGTCGGCCGGACCGCTCACCTCCCAGCCGAGCCGCACGCCGCGGTCGCCGAGCACGCAGCCGGCCTTGGCGCACGCGATCGCGTCGAACCCGAAGCGGCGCCGCGTGGGCATGGTCACCTTGGTCCAGGTGCGGCCGCCGTCGATCGTCTCGAACGCCTTGCCCGCACTCGTCGCGAGGCCGCGGTCGCCGGCCATCGAGATCTGGTCGGCCTCGAGGTCGACGAACGCGCGGTCGAAGGTGGCGCCGTCGTCCTTGGTCGCGTAGCGCACCATGCGCTGGTCGTAGGGCACGATCAGGGTCGCGGTCGTGCCCTCGACCTGCAGCGACATTGGCTCGGCGACGATCACGTCCTCGGGGTCGGGCAGCGGCTTGCTCGTGAAGGTGCGACCGCCGTCCTTCGACACCCAGAGGTGCTGCTTGGTCACCTCGTCGCCGTCGGCATTCTTGGTCGTGCGCGCCCCGGTGGCGAAGACGCGGCTGCCGTCGTCGGAGGCCACGATTTGCGCAAAATTCGGCGCTGCTTCGTCCTTGCCGAGCTTGAGATCGACGCGCACGGGCTTGGCCTTGCCGGCGCGGATCCACAGCCCGTGCGGCGCCGGCGCGGAGTAGTCGGTCTCGAGGAGCACCGCCGTCTTGCCGATCGCGCGCACGCGCTTGAGCGAGCCCTCGAACTCGACCAGCGGCTCGGCCGCCCACGTCTTGCCGCGGTCCTCGGTGCGGGTGACGATCAGCTGCGGCTTGCTGTTCGGTTTGTCCGGGTCGGCGTCGGCGACGCAGGCGACCAGCGCGAGCGCGCCGGCCGACGAGGCGAACGCGTCGGCGCACGCCGGCGGCAGGCCGAGCGTGGAGATCGACGGCGACTGCCCGAGCTCGTAGGTCGAGAGGCGCCACCAGGGGACGTCTCCGCTCGAGTCGACGAACGGCTCGTACACGACGCCGGCCGCGAGCGCGGCCTTGCCGTCGGCGATCGCGGAGGCGTGCGCGAGGTGCGGCCCGTCGTAGGGGAAATACAGCGTGCGCCCGCCCTTGGTCTCGCCGGTGATCTTGGGCCCGGCCTCGAGCGCGCCGGTCGCGTAGTTCGAGAGCCGCGGCGGTCCGCCCGGCTTCGCGGGCGTGGTGAACCCGAGCCCCTCGACCACGACCGACTCGTTCTGACCGAGGCGCAGGCGCATCGCTCCGATCGGGCTCGCCACGCGCGCGAACGTCGCGCCGTCGTCCATGGTCGCGAAGACGAGCGGCGGCGCGAGCACGAGCCCTTGCCCGACGCTCGAGAGCAGGAGCGACGTCGCGCGCTTGCTCGGCAACGCCACCTCGCTCCAGGTCTTGCCGCGATCGACCGAACGGTGGAGCTCGCCGCTCGCCGTGAGCCCGACGAACGCGTCCTTGCCGGCGCTGACCGCGCGAAACGCCTTGGGCGCGGGGCGCTGCGAGTCGAGCGGGCCGAGCGGGGTCTTCGCCGTGAACACCGTGCCGGTCACGCCGAGGAACACCCAGCCCTCGGGCACCTGCCGCGCGGCGACCAGCGACTCGGGGGCGAGCTGCTTGGCGGCCTCGTGCTGCATCGGCGAGCCCTCCTTCTCGCGGACGATCCAGCGCTCGCCGCCGTCGCCCACGTAGAGCTTCTCGCCCGCGCCGAGCGCCCGCTCCTCGGCCGGGTCGAAGCCGAGCGGGAACAGCACCATCGGGACCTTGCCTCCGCCCGTCACGCCCGAGACCGCGCCCCCGGCGAGCGCGCTCGACGACGCCGACGCCGACGTCGATGCCGAAGGCGCCGGTCCGACGACGGAAGGTCCGTTCACGGCGGGAGCGCACGAGAAGAACGACAGCGGCAACGACCCGAAGGCGACGAAGGAGACCCACCAGCGCATGGCGCGATGTTCGCACCGCTCGACGCGGGACGCACGCACCGTTACGCCCTCGCCATGGCCGATTTCCAGTTCGCGGACATGCTGGCGCCCGACCCCGATCGTCACGTGGAGATCCCCTTCCGGCTCCTGACCAAGGACTTCGTGTCGACCTTCGAGGCGCCCGGGCACGGGTCGTTCCTGAAGGTGCAGAAGGAGGCGCTCACGCTGCTCACGCGCGAGGCCATGCGCGACATCGCTCACCTCCTGCGCCCCGCGCACCTCGCGCAGCTCCGCGCCATCCTCGACGACCCGGCGGCCTCGCCGAACGACAAGTTCGTCGCGCTCGATCTGCTCAAGAACGCCAACATCGCGGCGGGCTACGTGCTCCCCGGGTGCCAGGACACCGGCACCGCGATCGTCATGGGCAAGCGCGGCCAGCGCGTGATCACCGACGGCGCCGACGACGAGGCCATCGCGCGCGGCGTCCACGAGACCTACGCGACGAGCAACCTGCGCTACTCGCAGGTGTCCCCGGTCGACATGTACGAGGAGGTCAACACCGGCACCAACCTGCCGGCGCAGATCGAGATCTATTCGACGCCCGACGGCGACGCCTACAAGTTCCTGTTCATGGCCAAGGGCGGCGGCTCGGCCAACAAGAGCTACCTCTACCAGGAGACCAAGGCGCTCCTGAACCCGAAGAGCCTGCTCGCCTTCCTCGAGAAGAACCTGCGCTCGCTCGGCACCGCGGCGTGCCCGCCCTACCACCTCGCCGTCGTCATCGGCGGCACCTCGGCAGAATTCGCGCTGAAGGTCGCGAAGCTCGCCTCCACCAAGTACCTCGACGACCTCCCCATCCAGGGCGGCAAGATCGGGCGCGGGTTCCGCGACCTCGAGGTCGAGGCGCAGATCCTCGAGATCGCGCGCAACACGGGCATCGGCGCGCAGTTCGGCGGCAAGTACTTCTGCCACGACGTGCGCGTGGTCCGGTTGCCGCGCCACGGCGCCAGCTGCCCGGTCGCCATCGCGGTGTCCTGCAGCGCCGACCGCCAGGCCGTCGGCAAGATCACCAAGGACGGCGTGTTCCTCGAGCAGCTCGAGACCAACCCCGCCCAGTACCTGCCCGAGCCCCAGGCCGCCGATCTCTCCGGCGATTGCCTGCAGATCGACCTGAACCGCCCGATGGCCGAGATCCGCGCCGCGCTCGCGAAGGCGCCGATCAAGACCCGCGTGTCGCTGACCGGTTCGCTCATCGTCGCCCGCGACATCGCCCACGCGAAGCTCAAGGAGCGCCTCGACCGTGGCGAGGGCCTACCGGCCTACTTCAAGGACCACGCGGTCTACTACGCGGGCCCCGCCAAGACCCCGACCGGCATGGCGAGCGGCTCGTTCGGCCCCACCACCGCGGGCCGCATGGACTCCTACGTCGACGCGTTCCAGGCCGCGGGTGGCAGCCTCGTGATGCTCGCCAAGGGCAACCGCAGCAAGGCGGTCACCGACGCGTGCAAGAAGCACGGCGGCTTCTACCTCGGCTCGATCGGCGGCCCCGCGGCGCGCCTCGCGCAGGACTGCATCAAGAAGGTCGAGGTCGTCGAGTACGCAGAGCTCGGCATGGAGGCGATCTGGAAGATCGACGTCGTCGACTTCCCGGCGTTCATCGTCGTCGACGACAAGGGCAACGACTTCTTCGAGGCGTTCACCAAGCCTGCGCACTCGCTGCCCGTGGTCTAGAGCAACCGTCCCGGACGTCCCGAGCGGCACGATGACGCCGCGCTCGTCGCCCTTGCAGAGAGGGGCTTTCCAGCGTTTGCTCCGCAGATGCGGAAGCTCCTCCCTGCCCTCGGCGCCCTCGTCGGTCTGACCGCGTTCGCCCCCGACGCGAGCGCGTTCAGCACCCGGCTCCACATCGCGCTGTCCAACGACGTGCGGCAGGCGCTCATCGCCCACGGCACCGGCATCCCGCTCAAGCTCGGGTCCTACGTGGTCACCCTGACCGAGCAGGACAAGAAGGCGCTGACCGAGCAGGTCCTCGCGTTCCGCGCGGGCGCCATCGGCCCCGACAACATGGCCTTCCCGGGCATGACCGATCCCTCCCACGCGCTCGAGCAGGACCCCTTCACGCAGTGCCAGCTGCTCTACGCCGAGGCCATCACCGACGAGGAGCGGGCCTACGCGATCGGCTGCTTCCTCCACGGCTCGACCGACGCCATCGCGCACCACTGGGTGAACTTCCTCACCGGCGAGACGTTCACTCTCACGCCGATCACCAGCGCCCGCAAGTCGAGCTGGACCAACGTGGTCCGCCACATCATCGCCGAGTCGATGATCCAGGACGCCGCGTTCGCCAAGCAGCCCACCGCATTCTCGGCCGGCGCGCTCGCCCACGCGATCCCCAAGGGCTTCGTGCTCCGCGCGTACCTCGACACCGCGAGCCCCCTCTGGCAGCGCATGGCCAAGCACGCCAAGACCAAGTTCGACGCCGCGCGCGCCGCCAAGCCCACCGCCACGCTCGCCACCGTGATCGGGAGCGCGGGGCTCGCCACCGCCGACCACCTCGTGCTCTCGCCGCTCTACCTCGCGGAGATCGAGGCCTCGCGCAAGCAGCTCAAGGTCGACGTGCAGAACACGGTCAAGGCCCTGCAGGACCCGACCACGGTCGACGGCGCGAAGCTCAAGGTGACCGCAGGGCCCGACGGCAAGCTCGGCACCTACGACGACAAGACCGCCTGCTCGGCCTCGTGCGCCGCGCTCTACGCCAAGTACTTCACCTACGTCGGGCTCCTCGCGCCGCGCAAGGACGCCTCGGGGGCCGCGCTGCCGAGCGCGTTCGACAAGATCAGCGACAAGCTACGCGACGATCTGCGGCTGTTCCTGCCCTCGTACATGCAGACCGTGGAGAACCTCTCCGCCAAGCTCAACACCCCGCTCTCCGCCGGCAAGGACGGCTTCGACATCAGCAAGGCCGACATCGCGACGGCGTTCGCGCCCATGACCGGGTGGGCCGACGGGATCACCACCATCGACTACGAGACGGTCACCAAGGCCGTCGTGCCGGACTGGCTGCTCGAGATCCAGGACCTGCTCAACACCGTCGGGGTCTCGGTGCGCGTGCCCGACGTGATCGCCGCGCTGCTCCAGCCGGTCGTGCAGCCGGTCAAGGACGCGGTGAAGACGTACGTCATCGACGAGGCGCAGACCTACGTGAACACGCTGGTGGTCGAGTACAGGGCCCTGCTGCCCGCCACCAAGGCGGAGTACACGAAGCGCCTGGCCGACGCCGCGGGTCCGGGCCTCAAGGGCACGATGCTCGACAACCTGTACACGAGCGGCCTCTACCAGCACTCGTTCAACATCGCCGCGGCGGCCATCGCGAAGCACGAGGTGGTGCTGCCCCTGGGCGAGGTGGGCCCCGCCACCTTCGACGCGTCGTACACCCCTTCGTGGATGCAAGCCGGGGTCTGTGAATACCTGCGCGCCGCGATCTTCCCGCTCGGGCTGGACGTGCGCGCGCTGCTCACGGTGAAGGACGGCAGCAACCCGGCGATCATCGGCAACGTCGTCGGCGACGCGCCGGTCGAGTGCCACGACGGGAGCCTGTCGGCGTTCACCGGCACCCCGGGCGTGGCCAACTGCACGCTCGTCGGGCTCGAGTCGCTGCTGACGAGCAAGGTCGGCTCGCCGAGCCGCGCCTATCCGCCGACGTACGCGGCGGCCAAGGCCACCTGCCTGAACGTCGCGGTGCCCGGCCTGCCGAGCCCGCCCGCGCCGGCCGACGCCGGACCGGTGGACGACGCCGGCGTCCCCGTCGACGACGCGGGGGGTGATGGTGGTCCCCTCGGCGCCACGGGAGACGAAGCCAGCGGCTGCGGCTGCCGCACCACTGCCCCCGACCATGGGCCGTCGCGCGGCGGGCTCGCCGGACTGCTCGTCCTCGGCGTCGTGCTGTCCGCGCGCCGGCGTCGCGTCGCGAGCGCGCTCGCTGCGTGCGCGTCGCTCGGCCTCGTCGCCTGCTCGGGCGACGGCGCGACCTCGAGCGACGACACCGGCACCACCGACGCCGGCGACGACGCCAGCGACACCGCCTTCGTCGACAGCGACACCCCCGAGACGACGACCGACGCGGTCGCCGACGCGCCCTCCGATGCGCCGACCCCGGCCGCCAAGCTGCTGGCCGCGCTCGGCAACTCGGTGTGGAACGGCAAGCAGACGCGCGCCGGCAAGGAGCGCGCGATCGAGCTGCGGTTCCGCGCCGACTCGCTCGAGTGGGCCGAGATCAAGAACCCGTTCGGACCGGCTCGGTTCCGCGAGCTGCGCACGTTCACCCCCGACGCCGACGGCAAGACGCTGCGCTCGGTGGTGCTCTCGCCCGCGGGCTGGCCGCCGAACCCGGAGAACGGTCGCAAGGACGAGTGGACCGTGACGATCAGCGGCAGCGCCCCGCGCACCATGACCCTCACCCGCAAGGGCGGCGCGACCGAGACGTTCACCGAGGGCGAGTGGCCCAAGCCCACGAGCGGTCTGACGGCGATCGTCACCGTGTTCTCCTCGACCGGCCCCACCTCCGACGCCTTCTGCGGCACGGGCTCGTTCGGCACGATCAACCACAAGGCCCTGTGGGACTTCGCGCGCGGCAAGAGCACCGAGAAGTCCCTCGGTACCGACACGGTCGCGGGCGCTCGCCTGCTCAACTGGACGGACCCCTCGGGCAAGAGCTTCGCGATCACCGACGTGGACGGCTTCCGCACGCTCGGCGGCACCGACCTCTCCGACCAGTTCAACTTCCTCGTCCGCTACATCGGAACGATCAAGCACTCCGGCGGCGCGTTCTCGATGCGCGAGCTGAACGACGACGTCGAAGGGGCGCTGTGGGCCTTCGTCGGCCCCAAGGTCGGCAGCAGCGCGCTCTCCGACCTGTTCCTCGAGGTGCACAGCAAGGCCGCCGCCGACAGCACGGCCGACGAGCCCGCGACCACCTTCGCGGCGGGCGACGTGCCGGTCGAGATCCTCGTCCTGCGCTGCGCCAAGACCCTCGTCAGCAACCAGTACGACGTGCAGATCAAGCTCGGCGCAGGCGCCTTCCAGCTCGTCGGCAACGCGCCCTCCACGCCGCAGTTCGACGACACGTTGTTCCCGCCCGCGCTCTAGGGTGGTGCGACCACACCTGTTGCGAGGTGCCACACCCGCCCGGGCTCGCTGCGTCTTCTTGCCTCACACATCGGTGACGAACGCGGGGAATCCACGCGGCACGGCTCCTGCTGGAGGGCTCTCCCGAAGCCTCGGGAATCACGGTCGTTCGACCGGTGTTGTCGAGGACGAAAGGAGGTCTTCGTGATCGCTTGGAGCTTCCTCGTGTTCGGACTCGGTGCAGTGGAGCCTTCCTCCCACGGAACGTTGCAGGTCGGTGCGGGACAGCCGGTGATCGTGCGCCTCCAAGGTCACGAGGGCACGCGCAGCGAGGACCCACCGGCGTTCCTGGAGCTCGCCGCGGCGGGTGGCAACGGCGCGCTCTTGCCGATCGATCCGGGCCAGACCTTCCACACCGTGCGCACGGAAGAGGCAGGAGACTTCGAGCTGCGACTCCTGGTCGGGCCCGAGGTGGTGGCGCGCATGCCGATGCGTGTGCAATCCAACACCACGCGTCAGCCATGAACGAGCCGACCGAGGACCTGAAGGACTCGGAGGACTTGGACGACGACGACGCGCCGACCCTCCGCATGCGCCTCGAGGAGCTACCGCTCGCCGAGGAGCCGGCGCACGACTGACCACGGAGAGTGTGAATCGAAGTGGGGCGACGACAAGTTCCGCTCAGCCCGCGAGGCGCTCGAACCCAGGCGCCAGCGCCGCGACGCACCGCGCGCTGTCGGGGCGGACCCGCGCGAGCCGTCGGTCGGACACGAGCCACAGCGGCCGGGCGTGGTCCCCGAGGGACGCCCCGCGCAGCACGAGCACCGAGCGATCGAGCTCTCGTCCGGCCCACGTCGGCAGGATCGCCGCGAAGCTGCCCGACCGGACGGCCTGCAGCGCCTGGGGAAACGTCTCGCACGCGAGGTCGATGCGCGGACGCACGTCGGCAACGGCAAGCGCTCGCGTGACCTCGGCGACGAACGCCGCTTCGCTCGACTGGAGGGCGAGCGGCACGCTTCGCAGCACTTCGACCAGCGAGGCCCCGGCCTTCGGCAGGAGCCGCCGCGGGACGTAGAGCGCGCAGTCGAACGTGCCGACCCGGACCGCGTGCAGCGCGCGTGGGATCTTGTGGGCCCGCACGAGCGCCGCGTCGAGGCGCCCCTCGCGGACGCGCGACAGGAGCTCGTCGTTCGGCAGCGCCACGAGCGCGACCTTCGGCGCCTTGCCCCGCCCGAGGGCCGGCACGACGACGAAGTGCAGCGTGGCGTCGCCCGCGCCGATCTGGACCGGCTCGAGCTCGGGCCCACGCTCGGCCACGCCGACGAGGCCCTGGAGGAACCAGCGCGTGTGCTCGACCACGCTGTGCCCGGCCGGCGTGAGCGACAGCCGGCCGGACACCCGCTCGGTGAGCGGCAGACCGAAGAACGCCTCGAGCTCGGAGACCTGCCGCGACAGCTGGCTCTGGCGGGTCGGAGCCCGCGGCGCGGCGGCCGCGATCCCACCGGCCTCGGCCACCGCGACCAGCGCCCGCAGCCGGTCGATCGAGAGCCCCCGGCGCGAGAAGAGCGGCGCGGCGGCCACGGAGGACTTGATCATCGAGTCATGAAGTGTGCAGCCTCCTGCATGGTCGAGGCAAGTCCAGAGACGCACTCTCGAGGACATGGCCGACCCCGTCCCCGTCTACTTCTGCCCCGAGATGGTCGCCGACGCGGCCTCCTACTCCCCGAGCGCGGCCAAGCCCGCGGCGGTGGTCGCGCGGTTCCTCGACCGCGGGCTCCCCGTCGTCGTGGCACGACCGGACCCCGTCACCGAGGGAGACCTCGCCCGCGCCCACGCGCCCTCGTACGTACGCGAGGTCCTCGCGGGCCGGCGCGACAACGGCTTCGGCAACCGGCGCGCCGACGTCGCCCGCTCGCTACCGTTCACCTCGGGGGCCATGCTCTCCGCGGCGAGGGCGGCCCTCGCTTGCCAGCGAGTCACCTGCGCGCCTTGCTCCGGCTTCCATCACGCCGCATGGGACCACGGCGCCGGCTTCTGCACGTTCAACGGACTCGTCGTGACCGCCGCGGCGCTGCACGCCGAGCGCCCCGGGGTGCGCGTCGGGATCCTCGACTGCGACATGCACTACGGCGACGGCACCGACGAGATCCTGGATCGCCTCGGCCTCCGCGGGTTCGTGCAGCACGTGACCATCGGGGCCCGCTTCGGCGCCCGCGAGGACGCGGCCCCGTTCCTGTCGGCCCTGCCCGAGCTGGTGCGCGCCTTCCGAGGGTGCGACGTGCTCCTCTACCAGGCCGGCGCCGACCCCCACGTCGACGATCCGCTCGGCGGCTTCCTCACCACCGACGAGCTCGCGCGCCGCGACGCGATCGTCTTCGGGGAGGCGCGGGCCCTCGGCCTCCCGGTCGCCTGGAACCTGGCCGGGGGCTACCAGCGCGACGCGCGGGGCGGGATCGAGCCGGTCCTCCAGATCCACGAGAACACCCTGCGCGCCTGCGCCGGGTGAGAGCCCTCCTTCCATGTCGGGGCTCGTGGCCCTCAAGCCCCCTCTCCGAGGGCCGTTCCACCGAACAGAAGATGGCCGCCTCTTCCCGCGACTTCCCCGGCATCGCCGACACGGTGACCCACCACCGTTTCGCGCCCGACGGTGCGTTCCGGGCGGAGACCAGCCGCGGACACCGGAGCCTGCGCGGCGTCGCGGCGCTGGCCGCCCACGCGCAGACCGTGGCGCAGCAGATCGCCCAGGGCAGCGACGCCCCGCTCGTCGAGGCGCCCGCGCGACGCATCGTCCGCCGCGACCTCGTGGCGGCGCGCGGCGAGATCAAGCTCGTGCACGACGAGCTCGTGTTCGAGCCCGAAGAGGATCGGCTGCGCGGTCACGCCCCTCGCGTCGAGGTCCCCGTCGACCGGATCCGCAGGGTTTCCTGGGACGCGGAGCGCTCCGTCGTGTGCATCGCCACCGAGCAAGAGGAGCTCTGCTTCGACGGCATCGGCGCGCGGCCGCTGCTCCACGCCCTCTCGCTCCGCCTCGACGGCCCCCCCGACCCTCGCGCCGTGAACCTGTTCCCCGTGCGGGTCGGCCGCAGCGCCACCGTGCTGACCCCCTCGACCCTGCTGTGCACCGCGCGGCGCCTGCGGATCCTCCTGACCCTGCCCGACCGTGACGAGCTGCTCGACATCCTGTTCGCCGAGCTGTCCGCCCTGCGCACACCGCGCCCCGATCAGGTCACGATCGTCACCCGCGACCGCGAGCTCCTCGTGGACGGCGTGACGCCAGCGCTCCGCGATCTGCTCACCGAGCGCCTGTCCGTGGTCACCGAGGGCGGCGCCGAGGAGCGCAAGCGAGCGCCCCTCCCGACGGGCACCGAGATCATCGAGACCGTCGTCGCCGAGCTGGCCAAGGGCGAGCTGCGCCCCGTGCGGGTCTCGGTCTCGAACGCGCGGGTGGTCGTCGACGGCATCACCGCCGAGGGTTCGCCCGCCGGCCTCGTCCTCAACGCCGATCGCGGCGGCCTGCGCGTGCGCGGCGACGCGATGGCCCTCGAGCTCGCCGAGGGACCGGTCACCGTTCGCCTGCGTGGGCCCGCGAGCCTGCGCCTCTCGCAGCAGCTGAACGGCGGCAAGCAGGCCCGCGAGAGCCTCATCCCCGTCCCGCGCCGCGTCCGGCGCGGCGGTGACGAGCAGCGCGAGTGCTTCCGCGCGAGCGCTCCATCCGGCTCGATGATCGAGATCCGGCCGATCGACGGCAGCGGGCAGACCCTCGGCCCGACCGAGCAGGCTGGCCTCGTCGACCTCTCGCCCGGTGGGTGCCGCATCCTGCGCGCCAACGCGCTCGCGCCCAACACGCGCCTCTGCGTGACCATCCAGCTCGAGGAGGCCTTCTACGATCTGCACGCGCACGTCGCGTGGACGCGGCCGGCCGTCCGTGGCTTCCACGTCGGCCTCGCGTTCGACGCCCTGCCCGTCGCCGCCGTCACCCCCCTCGAGCGCACCTGGATGCAGTTCCAGCGCGGGGGACCGACCCTGCGGATCAGTGGCCACAAAATGACGGCCGTTGCGGTGACCGCCCCCCCGCCCATCACCACCGCCTACCCGCCCGTCGACGCAATGCCGACCTGGCGTCCCCCGAGCGAGCCCGGCCGTCGCGCGGGCACCTGAGCCGGGCTTTTCGAGCGCCGCAGCGCGTTGACTCCCCCACGCGCCGAACCCTACAACGCACCGCGTGAACCCCATCGCGATGCTCTCCATCATCGTTGGTCTCCTGGCTGCGTTCGCGTGGTCGGCGAGCCGCCGTTTCCGCCTCCTCCAGGTCGGAGGGCCGGTCGAGCGCTTCGACTCGATGGGCGACCGCTTGAAGCGCACGCTCGGGGTCTGGCTCGGCCAGAACAAGATGCACCAGTACCCGGCGGCGGGGCTCGCGCACAACCTGGTGTTCCTCGGGTTCCTCGTCCTCCTGCTGAACACGCTCATCCTCTGGGGTCGCGGGTTCGACCCGGGCTTCGGGCTGTTCGTGCTCGGCGTCGGTCAGCCGCTCGGCACGGTCTACAACCTGCTCAAGGACGTGTTCGCGCTCGCGGTCATCGCGGGCGTCGCCTACTTCTTCTACGTGCGCCTCGTGGTGAAGCCCGCGCGCATCACGCAGAGCAACGAGGCGTTCCTCATCCTCGGCATCATCTGGACGATGATGTTCGCCGACATCTTCTACAACGGCGCCGCCATGGTGCTGCACCAGAAGTATTTCACCTACGGCGCGCTGGACAACGAGCTGCGCGGCACCGTCGACAAGCTCGTCCTGCACCGGGCCCGCGAGGCGCGCACCGGCCAGATCCACTTCGAGGCGCTCGAGCCGGGCGGCAGCGCCGCGGCGATGCTCCTCGCGGGCCTCTCCCCCAAGGCGCTCGTGCTCGTCGCGCAGATCGGGTTCTGGACGCACTCGTCGCTCGTCCTGATCTTCCTCAACATCCTGCCGTACTCGAAGCACTTCCACATCCTCACGTCGTTCCCGAACGTCCTCTTCTCCGACCTCACCCCCCCGGGCCGCCTGCGCCCGATCGCCGAGCGGACCAAGAACGCCGAGACCGGTGAAGACAAGCCGATGACCGAGGTCATCATGGAGCGCCTCGACACGGTGACCTCGGCCGAGGACACCATCGGCGGCGAGGGCTTCGGCGCCGGACGCGTCGAGCACTACTCCTGGAAGGACGTCCTCGACTTCTACACCTGCACCGAGTGCGGTCGCTGCAGCGACAACTGCCCCGCGAACCTCACCGGCAAGCTCCTCTCGCCGAAGCAGCTCACCCTCGATCTGCGCAACTACCTCTACGAGAACGAGGGCCCGATCCTCGACCTCGAGAAGGGCCCCCGCAGCGCCATGATGCATGGGCCGGCGGCCGCGAGCGAGGGCGCCGAGACGGCGGCCGAGGGCGAGGAGAAGAAGCCCCCCGCCGCCGAGGCCCCCAAGGCGTACGTCTCCAAGGACCTCGTCGTCCCGAGCGAGCCGGCGACCGGCCTCATCCACCCCGACGTCATCTGGGCGTGCACCACCTGCCGCGCGTGCGAGCAGCAGTGCCCGGTCCTGATCACCTACGTCGACAAGATCGTCGACATGCGCCGCAACGTCGTCATGGTCCGTGGCGAGTTCCCGCACGAGCTGCAGCGGCCGTTCCAGGGCCTCGAGACCAACGGCAACCCGTGGAACCTCTCCCGCCTCGATCGCGCGGCGTGGAGCGAGGGCCTCGACGTCAAGACCCTCGCCGAGCACGGCGAGGCAGAGGTGCTCTACTGGGTCGGCTGCGCGGCGAGCTACGACGACCGCGCCAAGAAGATCGCGCGGGCCACCGCCAAGCTGCTCGCGGCGGCCAAGGTCGACTTCGCGATCCTCGGCCAGGAGGAGTGCTGCACGGGCGATCCGGCCCGCCGCGCCGGCAACGAGTTCCTGTTCGCCACGCTGGCGGAGCAGAACGTGGCCGTGTTCGAGCAGTACGGCGTCGCCAAGAAGAAGGTCATCACGACCTGCCCGCACTGCTTCAACTCACTGCTCAACGAGTACGCCGACTTCGGCGCGAAGCTCGAGGTCGTGCACCACACCGACTACCTCCTCGGCCTGCTCAAGGAGGGCAAGCTGAAGGTCAAGAAGCAGCTCGCCGAGAAGCTCGTCTACCACGACAGCTGCTACCTCGGCCGCTACAACGAGATCTACGACGCCCCCCGCGAGATCCTCACCGCCATCCCGGGCGTGGAGCTCGTCGAGGCCGAGTACGGGAACAAGAACAAGGGCCTCTGCTGCGGCGCCGGCGGCGCGCAGATGTGGATGGAGGAAAAGGGCACCGATCGCGTCAACAAGAAGCGCACGCTGCAGCTCCTCGATACGGGAGCCAAGTCCATCGCCACCGCGTGCCCGTTCTGCATGACGATGATCACCGACGGCCTCAAGGCCGAGAACAAGGAGGAGTCGATCCAGCAGCTCGACGTGGCCGAGCTCCTGCTCAAGGCCTGCGCCCTCGAGGACGCTCCGAAGACCGACGACGGCCCGAAGGAAGAAGCCGCCGAGTGACCCGGGGACCTCGGCCAAGGACGGCCGGGGTTCGGGGTCTCTCTCTCGATGCGTGCCGTCACACTGGGCAGCAAGGCCCTCTTCGTGGGCGTGCTCGCCGTCGGCCTCGCGATCACGAGCGCGGCGTCGGCCAAGCGCCGCGTCGGGTTCCCGTGCGCGGGGTGCGTCCTCGATCCACCGCCGGCCGACGCCGCAGCGCCACTCGTGGTGGTGCTCCACGGCGATGCAGGGGGTGGGAGCCCCGACGTGCACGGCGCCGCCGACGTCTTCGCCAAGGAGGCCGCCAAGCGCGGCATCGCGGTCTTCGCCCCGCGCTGCCCCACCGACAAGGGCTGCGTGGAGGGCTCGTGGTGGCAGTGGGAGGGCGGCGACCCGACCCAGTGGCTCGAGTCCCAGGTCAAGGCCATCGAGGCCACCTACGCCATCGATCCCGACCGCATCTTCCTCGCCGGCTGGTCGGGAGGCGCCTCGTACCTCGGCTGGTGGGCCGGAGCGCTCGGTGGTCGCTACGCCGCGGTGGCGCACCTCGGGGGCGGAATCCCTCCCCGCGACAAGGCGTGCCCGCGATGCAACCTGCCGGCGCTGTTCGTGGTGGGCGACGCGAACCCCCTCCACCACCTCGCGGTCGGCCTCCGCGATCGGTACCTCGCGTGCGGCGCCGACGTGCGCTGGGACCTCCACCCCAAGGCCAATCACGCCGGCGAGTGGAGCGCGGTGCACGCGACCGCCGCACCCGCGACGATCCTCGACTGGCTGCTCGCGCACCCTCGCCACTGCCCGCTGCCGACGGCGATGCTCGCGCCGGCATCGCTCGTCCCGCTCGCGTCGTCCTCCAGCACGCGCGTCGAGCCCCCGCTGTCGCGGGCACCGCCCCCGCAAGCGCTCACCCATTGTGGTTGCCACGCGGCAGGGGCGCGGGGGAATGTGGGGGGGCTCGTCGTCCTCGCCATGTACCTCGTTGCCTGCCGCCGACGCCGCTAGACTGCGGCCGTGCGTCCGATCCTGCTCCTCGCGCTCCTCGCTCCGCTCTCGACGGCGGCGTGCCGCGGAGACACGGTCGGCGCGCCACCCGCCGACGACGTCGGGAGCGTGGACGGCGCGAAGGACAGCGCGAGCATCGACACGAGCCTCGGCGACGGTGGCGTCGACACGAGCCTCGGCGACGGTGGGGTGGACACGGGCGCCGGCGACGGTGGCGTCGACACGAGCCTCGGCGACGGCCCGCTGGATCTCGGCGCCTACGACGCCGCGTTCGACGGCGGCTGCGTTCCGACGGGCAAGAACCTCGTGCCGAGCCTCGAGAGCCTGTCGGGCTGGGGTATCACGGGCTTCACGCCCGCGGTGATCGAAGGCCCGTGTGGCAAGGGGCTGCACCTGCGCGGCACTGCCCTCTACGCGAACGTGCGGCGTCACTTCGTGGGGGCCTGGCCGAAGGGCAGCGTCGTGCGCGTCCGCGCGTGGTTCCACGCCAACGGGGTGGTCGGTGGCACACCGCCCGCGGTGACCGCGCGGTTCGGTCACACCGTCGACGGCGGCGACGTCGCCGGCAAGGAGATCGGCGTCGACGCGGACCTGCAGCCCACGTGGGTGTGGATGGAGGCGACCTCCACGCTCGACGCCGACGAGACCTTCTTCGATTTGCTGATCACGAGCAACCGCTCCGACGCCGTGTTCGACGACTTCTACGTGGCCGGCATCTCGGTCACCGTCGATTGACGGCAGGGCTCGCCCAGGCGGTGGGGATGCTAGACTGCACCGGTGCGAACCCCGGCCGGGCTCCTCGTGGCCCTCGCAATCACACCCGTTTGGTCGGGCTGTCAGGGTGACCCGGTCGGCCCGCCGAGCGTGGACGCGAGCAGCGACGTCACCGACGCCGGGGGCGACTCCACCGCCCTCGACGCGGGCGCAGACTCGGGAGCGCCGGACGCCGACGCCGCGGGCGACGGCGCCGTGGGGGACTGCGTGGCTCGGCCCGTGAACCTCCTCCCGAACGGAGACTTCTCGAGCGGGCTCTCCGAGTGGAGCGTGTCCGGGACACGTCGACGGAGTTCTCCACCGGCCCGTGTGGCCAGGCGCTGCACGTCCAGACCACCGGCGCGTACGGTGGGCTCAGCTACCAGGGCAAGCGCACCTTCCCGGTGGGCACGAAGCTGCGCCTGCGCGGCTGGTTCAAGAGCCCGACCGCGCCCACCGGGGTCACGCCCGCCGTGTTCGCGAGCCTCTACCACCCCGGCGACGCGGGCGACGTGAGCGACAGCGAGGTGTGGACCGCCGTCACCCTGGAGACGGGCTGGAAGCTCTCCGAAGCCACCCTCGTCACCAAGCACGAGGAGACCTCCTTCACCTTCGTCGTCGCGAGCCGCCGCACCACGGGCGGTGACGACTTCTTCGTCTCCGGCCTCGCGCTCTACGTCGAGTAACGCGCGACACCCTAGGCCTGCGGCGCGACCCGCTCTTCCCCAACCGCCTCCTCCCGGCGCGCACCCCCCGGTGGCCCGAACACCTGGCCCAGCGCCTCGCGCAGGCTCTTCGAGCGCCGCACGTCGCGGGCCATCGCGACCCACTCGTGGAAGGCGATGTGGAACGGGTGGAACGTCTCGAGGTCCTTCGTGAGCCCGTACTCGACGCGCGCGCGCTCGGGCTCGAACGTCCCGAACAGGCGGTCCCAGACGATGAGGATCCCGCCGTAGTTCTTGTCGAGGTACTCGGGGTTCTTGCCGTGGTGCACGCGGTGGTGCGACGGCGTGTTGAACACCCACTCGAGCGGGCCGAGGGTGCGGATCGACTCGGTGTGGATCCAGTACTGGTAGAGCAAGCTCACCGCCTGCTGGGTGAGCACGGCCAGCGGGTGGAACCCGAGGAGCGGGAGGATCCACCAGAAGATCGGCGCGGTGAACGGCGTGGTCCACGACTGCCGCAGCGCGGTCGAGAGGTTGTAGTGCTTGCTCGAGTGATGGTTGACGTGCGCCGCCCAGAACAGGCGTACCTCGTGGCTCGCGCGGTGGAACCAGTAGTAACAGAAGTCCTCGGCGAAGAAGAGCAGCACCCAGCTCCACCACACCGTCGTCGGCAGCGTGAACAGGCGGTGCTGGTAGATCCACGTCATCACCGCGAGGCTCCCGAGCTTGGTGATCGCGGAGATGCCGACGTTGCCGAGCCCCATCGCGAGGCTCGCCGCCGAGTCGCGCCGCTCGTAGCCGCGGATGTCCGCGCCCTCGCGCAGCGCGCGCCGCGCCCACAGCGCCTCGACCAGCATCGTGATCAAGAAGACGGGGATCGAGAAGTAGATCAGCGTGGACATCGGGGGCTCACTGCGAGAGGAGATGGGCGAGCTCGCGCAGGGCGAGGCGGCGGAAGAAGGCGAGGTTCTGCGCGTCGTCGCGCAGCGCAGGGCCGAACAGCCCGACGGCGGCGCCCTGCATCGCGTAGACGACGGCGTCGATCACGAGCGAGGAGTCGGCGTGCGAGGCGAGCTCGGGGAACAGGGCCTGCGCCTCCTCGTGGATGCGCGCGCGGTGGGCGGCGAGCACCGGTTCGAGCAGCGCCTCGAGCGCCGGGTCGGTGCGCGCGACGACGTACACCTCGAACACCGCGCGGAGCTCGTCGCTGCGGAACACGCGCCAGAGCGACGCCACGCCCACCTCGACCCGGGCCTCGAGCGGGGCGTGGGAGGCGTCGCCGGGCAAGCCGGTCTTGAACGCGATCACCAGCCCCCGCAGCAGGTGGGCGACCGTCTCGGCGAGCAGGTGGGTCTTGGTCGGGAAGTGCTTGAAGACCGCCCCTTGCGACATCCCCGCCCCCTGCGCGACGGCCGGGGTGCCCGCGCCCGCGAGCCCCGCCTCGACCAGACGCTGGGCCGAGGCCTCGACGATCCGCACCCGCGTGGCGAGCGCGCGGCTCTGGATGGGGAGGCGCATCTCCATCCCGCCGTTCTAGCAAACAAATGTGAGCTGTCACTTACTTTCTGGATCTGGGCAGAAACCGTAGGGTTTGTTTGCCCCCACCAGCTGCCTCCGCTAGCCGGACGCTTCCCATGGCTGTCGCCGCCCCCGAGTCCGAGCCGGTGTCCGAGCGGCCCTCGCCCCGCCCCGGCTTCGATCTCACGCGGCCCAAGGCCCTGCTGTCCGCCCACGGGCGCGCCCTCGGCGTCGTCGCCCTGGTCGGGGTGATCAAGGCTTGCTCGGCGGGAGGCCCCCCTCCCAAGACCCTCGATGGGCTCACGAGCGCCCTCGGCAAGGCGGCCCACGTGGTCGTCCGGCCCCACGATTTCGTGTGGGAGGCGAGCGACGGCCTCCTCGCCGACTACGGCGACGGGCGGCGCATCCTGTTCCTCGGGTCCGACAAGCCCGGCACCCCGCGCGACCTCTACCGCGCGCGCGTGCGGCTCTCCCCCGAGGGGCGACCGCTCGAGATCCGCGACGTCGTGAACCTCACGTCCACGCCCTACGGCGACGAGCAAGGACTCGTCCGGGACGCCAGTGGCGAGCGCGTGGCCTTCGCCACCTACGCCTACGGCCAGCTGCAGGGACTCACCGCGCTCGACCTCCGCGGCGAGGGCCGAGCGGCCAAGACCAACGGCTTCGTCGACCGCGCCATGCTGTACGTCAGCAACATCCAGGAGACCGGCGACGGCCGCGGCATCCTGCGCGTGCAGGTGGCCCTCGAGAAGGAGGCCTCGAGCGCGGTGCTGCGCTTCGAGGGCGGCGTGCTCGTCGCGCAGCTCGCGATGGCCCAGGGCGGCGTGCGCACCGCCCGCGTCGACATCGACAAGGCGGAGCTCGTCACGCCGGTCGACGGCGTGAAGGCCGAGCTCCTGATCCGCATCCCGAAGCGACCGATCCACTGGCTCGTCGACACCGTGCGCGCGATCCCCTGGATCGGGCCCGAGCCGATCGCCTGGCTCGAGGCCAAGGTGTGGGAGTGGAAGGACAAGCTCAAGCGGGTCAAGCACGGCATCGGCTCGACGGCGCCGAAAGACGTGCTCAAGGCCGACGCCGAGAAGATCGCCGCCCGACCGCTCGATCCGACCGCCGCGGGCGAGGACGGCGGCTACTGGCCCCCGAGCCCCGTGCCCACCATCTACCAGACCCCGGAAGAGGGCGAGGGGCAGTGGGTCGCCATCCAGCAAGACTGGATGCGCCGCATCCCCGGCGCGCCCTCGCCGTTCTACCGCACGTTCGTGCGGCCCGACGTGCAGCGGCCCTACTCGAAGATCCTCCTCCTCGCGATGGACACGCGGCAGCTCGACTTCGACATGGAGGCGGGCGTCGAGGATCCCAAGCCGACCGTGGGCTCGTTCCACGGCACCGGTCGCATCCCGCGCGAGCCCGCGATCGCGCGGCGCGTGGTGGCCGCGTGGAACGGCGGGTTCAAGACCGAGCACGGCCACTACGGCATGATGCTCAAGAAGCGCGTGCTCCTGCCGCCCGTGCCCACCGGCGCGACCGCGATGGTGATGGACGACGGGCGCTTCGGCATGGGCTCGTGGGCCCCCACCAAGGACATCGCGCCCGACATCTTCTCCTACCGCCAGAACATGGACCCGCTGGTCGAGGACGGCGTCTTCAACCCGCGCAAGCGCATGTCGTGGGGCGCGGTGCTCGTCGGTCAGCCCAAGCTCACCGGCCAGCAGACCGAGCGCTCGGGCCTGTGCATCACCAAGGCCAAGCACACGCTCTACGTGTGGGGCGACGACGTGGGCCCCGAGGCGCTCGGCAAGGCCATGCAGCTCGCGGGCTGCGACTACGGCATGCACCTCGACATGAACCCGTACCACACGGGCTTCGTGTTCATGACCTTCGAGGACGCGCAGCTCAAGACCGGCCACAGCGAGACCCTGACGCCGCTGATGGCCATCGGGCCGCGCCGCTACATCGACTACAACCCGAAGGACTTCTTCTTCGCGCTGCTCCGCGATCCCTCGCCGCCCGTGCTCACCACCGCGAGCGGCCCCGTGGCGCTGGTCGCCGACGAGGGCGTGCAGCCCCCGCCCAAGTGGCTGCCCGGGATCTTCAAGGGCCAGCTCACCGGCAAGAGCGAGCCGATCAGCATCAGCGTGTTCGATCCCGGCCGCGTGCGCTGGGTGGTCCGCGCCGGCACGAGCGAGAAGCTCACCGCGCCGCACGAGCTCGCGGGCGACGACGCCAAGCGCGCGATCGCGGCGATCGGGTTCGGCAGCCCCGAAGCGAAGCACCACCTCGGCCTGGCGATCGACGGCAAGGTCGTGACGCCCATGGTGGCGGGCGAGGCCACCCTCGCCGTGAAGCCGGACGGCCAGCTCGCCGTGTTCCTCGCGAGCGAGACGCCGGTCGGCACCGATCTCGTCCAGGGCACGCTGCTCGTGAACGACGGCAAGGTCGTGGACCACGCGAGCCTCGGCGGCGTCTGGCTGCGCCTCGCGGTCGGCGTGACCAAGGAGGGCCGCGTGGTGGTGGCCCGCGCCAAGCTCGGCGGCGACGACGCGCTCGCCCAGGCCTTGATCGAAGCGGGCTGCGTCCGCGGGATCCTCGCCCGCGGCCAGGCGGACGGCTTCGTGGCCCGCGCCGGCACGCCCGAGGCCCCGATGAGCAACTACCCGCAGACCACGCTCTACGCGCTGGCGGTCGGCATGGCCCCGCGCGCGTTCCGCACCGACAAGGACGCGAACGGCAAGGCCCTCTACCCGGCGGTCACCAAGGCCGTTCCGTAGCGCCTCCGACGAGGGGGCGTCTTTTTTTCGCAACTGCCCCCGACCTCCCGCCGACACCTCGTCGAAGGAGGTCACGATGAACATCGAAGAGCTGCGGAGCGAACTCGCCCGCCAGGAAGCCGTGCTCGAGGAGCTCGAGGCGCGCGCCCCCGAACACGTGGACACCGAGGTGGCCATCGAGCCCGCGCTCGATGCCTGGCTCGAGGACCGGCTGCGCGCCCTGCGCGCGCGCCCCCCGTCGCCCCCCGCTTCGCCGTCCGCGTCTGAACCAAGAACCCCTGCTTCCGGAGCATCCCCATGACCATCACCCTCAAGAGCGGCCTCGGCGCCAGCGTATCCCTCCCGTTCACCAAGGAGGTCGCCCCCACGACCCTGAGCAAGGTCGGCCTCGAGACCGGCCTGCCCCCTTCGCTGTCGATGAGCGACCTCGTGAGCTGGCTCTCGGCCCACATCCGCTCGACCGACACCGCGATCCGCAACGACATGGCGGGCATCTCGTCGCTCAAGGACCGTCAGTCCGCCATCTCGCACCTCACGAGCCAGCTGCGCAACCTCAAGCTCGGCGCGGGCTCGGACGGGAAGGCCACGCTGACCGAGGAGTCGATCCAGGCGCTGAAGGACATGCGCGACACGATGGGCCCCGACGCGCAGAAGACCATCGACGGCCTGCTCGGGAGCATCGAGCACCCCACCCACGAGGAGCCGACCACCGAAGACGCCCCTGGCGCCTATCCAGTCCTCGACGCCAAGGGCGACATCAAGGGGTACATGAGGACCGTGGAGGATCCGCCGCGCATCACCACCACCGCCCTCGACGAGGGCGTCAAGGCGCTCGGCGACGCGCAGCAGGCGCTCTCCGGCGAGAGCGAGATCGGCATGATCCGCCTGCAGAGCGCCATGAGCGCGCGCGGCCAGCTGCTCTCGCTCGTCTCGAACATCCTCGCGTCCACCAACGAGACCGCGAAGGGGATCGTCAACAAGGTGGGGTCGGCGTGAGCGCGCCCGTTCCCTGGCTCGACGCGTTCCTCGCGGGCGAGTCGTCCCTCACCCCCACCCAGCACGCGCTGGTCCTCGCGCTCGGCACCCGCCACTACGAGGAGGACCGCTTCGGCGAGGCCGCCGACCTGTTCCGCCTCGCCGCGCTCGATCGCCCCCAGTCGAGCCGCGCGTGGTTCTCGCTCGCGAGCTGCCACGAGGCCGTCGACGACACGACCCGCGCGGCCTCCCTCTATCGCCTCGCGCTCGCCGCGCCCGAGGACGACGGGGGTCACGCCCGCGCCCGCCTCTACCTGGCGCGGTTGCTCGCCAACCAGGGCAGCCCGGGGGAGGCCGAGGCGGTGCTCGAGCCGCTCAGCCCCGACGAGCGCGCCGAGCTCGCCGACGACCCCGACCTCGGCAGCATCCTCGAGCAGGTGGAGCGAAGGCCCCCTCGTCGCGCCGTCGGAGGGCTGCGATGATGCGCGTCGAAGCAGCCCGCTTCGACCCCGCCACAGCGGCACCACCGCCCGCGCGCCCCCTCGCGCTCGGCGCGCCGATGCTGCCGCCCGCCGATCTCGAGGCGGCGCTCGTGGCGCTCCAGCAGGACGCCCGCAAGAACGCTTCCTCCATCGCGGAGCACCGCAGCGCCTCGGCGAAGGCCGACCGCGATCAGGCCATCGCCAACGCGAAGAAGGCCGAGGAAGCCAGCAAGGCCGCGGAGTCGCGCGCCGGCTTCTGGAGCAAGTTCGGCGGCGTCGCCAAGGTCGTCGCCACCGTGGCCGCCGTCGTCGGCGGCGCCGCGGCCACGGTGTTCTCGGCCGGCACCGCCGCGCCCGCCGCCATCGCCCTCTGCGGGCTCGCGCTCTCGATGAGCTCGCCGTACATCGGCAAGGCCTGCGGCAAGACCGCGGGCGACGTCGCCGCGTGGACGGGGATCGCGGCCTCGCTGGTCGGCGGCGGGTGGTCCGCGCTCGCCACGACCGGCGTGAAGCACACCGCGCTCGCGGTCGGCACCCAGGCCACGGCCCGCCTCGTCGAGGGCGGGGCCCGCGTGACCGAGGGCGCCGCCACCATCGCCGAGAAGCGCGCCCACGCCGAGAGCCTCGACCACGGGGCCGAGAGCTCGCTCGCGCGCGCCGCGCTGAAGCGCACCGAGAACGAGCTCGCCGAGGTGGTCGAGCTGCTGCGCGAGGTCGAGGCCTCCGCGCGGCGCGCCATCGGCATCGTCCACACCATCGTCAAGGAGCGCGAACACGACCGTCGCGCGCTCGTCCAACCGAGGGCCTTTGCATGACCATCCAGGCAATCCACGGCGCCCGCGCCGCCACCTTCGAGCGCGGCTCCACCCCCTCCATCACTGGCCCGACCGCGAACGCACCGCCCCGCCTCGGAGAGATCGGCGCCGGCTACGAGTCGCTGGGCCTCGAGGCGCTGACCGCGCTGCTCGCCGTCGAGAGCGCGCAGGAGCAGCAGAAGACCATGAAGGCGTGCGAGCGCGACGCCCGCGAGAGCCAGCTCTCCTCGCTGCGCGCCCAGGCCGAGGCGCAGCGCGCCCGCGCCGCCGACACCCGCAAGGAGGGGCTCGTGCAGGGCGCGGTCCAGATCGCCGGCGGCGCGCTCACCCTCGCCTCGGTCGCCGCGGGCCCGAGCGCCTCGGCCAAGAACAACGACGAGTGGCTGCGCGCCGACGCGCGGGTGCCGGGCGCCGACGCGCGGTGGGTCTCGGCCTCCGGTCGCTACGGCGACTTCGTGCAGTCCCTCGAGCGCCGCCAGAAGGTCGTCGAGACCCTCGGCACGACGACGACCGGCCTCGCGCGACCGCTCGCCCAGGCCACGTTCGGGGCCGCGGCGATCGACCACGAGGCCGACGCCAGCGCGCGCGGCACCGACGCGAAGTTCTGGGAGAACGCTGCCTCCGACTACGCGGACCTGGCCCACGCCGCGGCGGCTTCGGCCGACAAGCTGCGGCAGCTCCTCGGGGCGGTCTCCCAGGAGCGCACGATGCTCGCGCGCACGCTGGCCCGGATCGGGTGACTCACTCGGCGACGGCGATCGTGTCCTTGTCGGAGCGCGCTTGCTCCTCGGCGAGGACCGCGCGCGCCGAGTCGACCGTGACGTCACCGAGCTCGCAGATGCGCGCGGCGACCCTCTCGACGAGGTCGCCCGTGGCGCCGGCGGCGATGGCCACCGAGCGCGCGTGCAGCCCCATGTGGCCGCGCTGGATGCCGTCGCTCGCGAGGGCCCGGAGGGCGGCGAGGTTGGCGGCGAGGCCCACCGAGGCCGCGATCATGCCGAGCTCCGCGGCGTTGGTGACGCCGGTCATCGCGAGCGAGAGCCGCGCCGTGGGGTGCACGCGCAGGGTGCCCCCCACGATGCCGAGCGCCATCGGCAGCTCGATCTTGCCGACCAGGTGGTCGCCGTCGCGCCGCCAGGTGGCGAGCGGCGAGTAGCGCCCCGAGCGGGCCGCGTAGGCGTGGGCGCCGGCCTCGACCGCGCGCCAGTCGTTGCCGGTGGCGATCACGACGGCGTCGATGCCGTTCATGATGCCCTTGTTGTGGGTGCACGCGCGGTACGGGTCGAGCTCGGCGAACCGCGAGCCCTCCTCCATGCCCCGCGCCACGTCGGCGCCAGAGAGCTCCTCGGTCGCGAGCGCCTCGAACGGCACGCGACACGTGACGCGCACGCAGCGCCGATCGGCGAGGTTCGACAGGATGCGGAAGTTGCAGCGACCGCGCGCGAGGAGGGCGAGCTCGTCGCCCACGCCCTCGGCGATCGAGTTGACGAGGTTGGCGCCCATGGCGTCGCGGCAGTCGACGAGGACGTCGACCACCATCATGCGATCGCTCGGCTCGCCGAGGACGCGCACGACGAGGTCGCGCGCCCCGCCACCGCGCGCGACGAGGCCGGGCACGGCGGCGTCGGCCATGGCGAGGATGTCGTCGCGACGCGCGAGGATCCGCTCGCTCGCGGACTCGGCGTCCTCCACGTCGACGAGCTGGATCTGCGCGACCACGATCGGCGGGTCGGCCTCGGCGACGAAGCCGCCGCCGTCGCGCACCATGCGGGCCGCGTTGGAGGCCGCGGCCACCACCGAAGGCTCCTCGATGACCATCGGCACGATCACCTCGCGGCCGTTGACCTGGACGTTGAGCGTGGCGGCGAACGGCAACGCGTAGGTGCCGAGCACGTTCTCGACCGTCTTGTCGCTGGTCACCACGTCGAGCCCCCGCTCACCCGCGGCCGCGAGAGCCCCTTCGGGCAGGCCCGTGCGCTCCTCGACGACCGCGCGACGCTCGTCGACGGAGAGCTTGAAGAAGCCGGGGATGCGGGAGCTCATTTCAGTGGGCACCTTGCTCGACGAGGTGGACACCGCGCGGGGCGACGCCGAGGGAGAGGGGCTGGAGGCCGAGGGCTTCGAGGGTAGCTTCTTCATGTCCGGTCGGTGGGCGGGAGGAGAGGAACAGGGCGATGTCGCCACCACCCGCCCCGGATGGCAGCAGCACGGAGTCGATGCCGGAATCGTGCAGCACGTCACATGCCCGCGCGATCTCGGGTGGAACCAGCGGCAGATCGAGGGCCTCGCCGAGGCTCCCGAGGCCGGCCACGTGCTCGGCGGCCGCGGCCAGGAATTGCGGCAGATCACGCGAATCCACGGCCTCCGCGCCGCCGTGGGCCGCCCCGACCAGGCGGAGCAGCGCACGACGTACGGCGGGGTGGGTGGCGCGCTCGGCCAGCCGATCGAGCGCGTCCGACGTGCGTGCCGAACGTGGCAGAGCGTACGCGCGCCACACGAGCCCCGGCGGCAGCTGGGCGGGTCGGGCGTCGAGGCGGTCTCCGTGTCGGTGCACGACGACCACGCCGCCGAACGCGGCCGCCGCGACGTCGGCGCCGGACCCGCGCGGCTGGACCTCGCGGTGCGCCGCGAAGGCCACCTCGAGCACCTCCGCGGCGTCGATGGGGCCCTTCTCCGAGAGCAGCAGCCCCGCCGCCGCGACCGCCGCCGCTGCCGAACCGCCGAGGCCCAGCTTGCGACCGTCGATCTCGAGCCCGCCCACGTCGACCGCGGGCGCGACCGCGCCGCGACGCCGCGCGACGGCGAGCACCTCGGGCCGCGTGGACGGTGTACCTCCGTGCGACGCGTACACGAAGCGATCGACCGCGAGCACGACGGCCGGCGCGCCGCGCAGCACCGCGAACGCGCCCGTCGTGAAGAGCTTCCCGGGTGCCGCGACCTTCACGCGACCTCCGCTCCGTCGCCGGGCACCGCGACGAGCGTCCGCGCGCAGTGCGGCTGCAGCGCGGCCTCGACGCGGGGCGCGTCGGCCAGGGCCGTGATCACCTTCACGTGGGGACCGGCGTCGATGGTGGCCCACGCCCCGACGCCCTGCGCCCGGAGCGCGCGGACCTCGGCGAGCAGCGTCATCGTGGCGGGCTGGAAGTAGAGCAGCGCCGGGTCGCTCGCCATCATGCAGGCGTGCATGCGGAGCGCGCTCGCCTCGGCGGCCGCGCCGAGCGCCGCGAGGTCGCGCGCGAGGACCGCGCGCCGCACCTCGGCGAACAGCTTCGGCGCGTCCTCGACCCACGCGGGGAAATACGGCGAGGTGTCGCGGCAGTGCTGCATGCCCGAGGTCGAGCCGACGTTCTTCGGCGCGAGGGTCACCGCGCCGACCACGACGGCGATCTCCCAGTGCTCCTTCGGTGCCACGACGACGGCCGCGGGATCGTCGCCCTCTCCCTCGCCCGTGCCGAGCGCGACGAAGCCGCCGAACATGCTGCGCGCCGCGCTCGCCGAGGCCCGCCGCGCCATCCTGCTCGCCGCGGCCAGCGCCCCACCTCCGGGTGCGGGCTCGACCTTCGCGGCCGCGAGCGCGGCGCGCACGAGCGCGGCGAACCCGCTGGCGCTCGAGGCGAGCCCCGACGCCGTGGGGAAGTCGTTGGCGGACTCGACGCGCGCGCGGTGCGCGAACCCCGCGAGCGCGCGGACCTCGTCGAGCACCCGCGTCACGCGGGCGAGCGGTTCGCCGTCGACGAGCGCGCCCCCGAGCGTGAAGGCGTCGCGTTCGAGCGCGGCGTCGAACGAGACCGTGGTACGCGTCTCGAGCCCTGCGAGCGTGATCGAGAGGCTCGGCGTCGCGGGCACGTTGCCCGGCACCGCGCGCTTGCCCCAGTACTTGGCGAGCGCGATGTTCGAGCGGGCGACGGCGGTCGCCTTCAAGGCGTGGTCCTCTCGGCGATGTGCGCGGCGAAGCCTTCGATCCCGATCGACTTCCAGGCCTCGAGCACCTGCTCCACCTTGCCGGGCGCGAGCGCGATCGCGCAGCCGCCCCCGCCACCGCCGGTGAGCTTCGCGCCGAGGGCCCCCGCCTTGCGCGCGGCGTTGCACGCCTGCTCGAGCCGCTCGGTCGAGACGAGCAGCGAGGCGAGCAGCGCGTGGTTGAGATCCATGAGCTGCCCGAGCTCGTAGAGCCGACCGTCTTCGATCGCGTCGACGGCCTTCTTGGCGAGGGTGTCGATGCCGTCGAAGGTGCGCTCGACGACCTGCGGCCGCCGCTCGAGCTGCCGGGCGACCTGGGTCACCATCTGGCGCGTCGAGGCGGCCTCGCCGGTGTAGGCGACGACGAGCGAGAGCGGCTCGCGCGGGACGACGACGCGCGGGGCTCTCCCGCCGGAAGGCGAGCACGCCGCCCCGCGCCGCCACGGCGGCGTCCACGCCGCTCGGGTTGCCGTGGAACACGCGCTCCCAGGCGTTGCCCGAGGCGGCCGCGGTCTCGTCGTCGAGCGTGCGCCCGTGGGCCTCGGCGATCGCGCGGGCGAGGGCGACGGCGATCGCGGCCGAGCAACCGAGGCCGGCGCCCCCGGGCACGTCGACCGAGACCTGCGCGTCGACCGAGGCCTGCGGGCCGAGGACGGTCTCGACGACGGCGGTGAACGCGCGCGCGACCTCGTCCTCCTCGCCGGGGCGAGCGACGCGGCCCCACGGCTCGATGCGCAGGCTGCCGAGGCCCTCGCACCGCACGGCGGTGGCCACCGCGCCGCGGTCGAGCGCCGCCGCGAGGGCGAGGCGTCCGTGCACGACCGCGTGCTCACCGAGCAGGATCACCTTGGCGAACGCGCGGCTCACTTCGACCTCCGCGCGATGGCGCCCGCGAGTCCGACGAGCAGCGCAGCGTCGGCGCCGAGCGGGGCGAGGGCCGCGACCGCTTCGTCGTGGAGGGCCGCGATGCGGGCCTCGAGGTCGGCGCGCGCGCCGCAGCGCTCGAGCAGCTCCACCGCGAACGCGAGGTCGCGCGGGTCGAGCGCGTCCCCCTGACCGAGCACCTGGGTGAGGCGCGCGCGGTCTTTTGCCGAGGCGCGCGCGAACGCGGAGGCGACGAGCGCGGTGCGCTTGCCCGTGCGGAGGTCGGAGCCCACGGGCTTGCCGGTGTCGCTCGGATCCCCGAAGGTGCCGAGCAGATCGTCGCGCAGCTGGAAGGCCACGCCGAGCGGGGCGCCGAACGCGCCGAGCGCCGCGCGCACGGGTGCTGGAGCGAGCGCGAGCGCCGCGCCGATCGCGAGGGGGCCGTGCACGGTGTAGCTGCCGGTCTTGAGCGCGTGCATGCGGTCGACTGCGGCCGCGTCGGCGCCCGTCTCGAGGCGCGTGCCCCGCAGGTCGCCGAGCGTGAGGTCGAGCGTCTGGCCGAGCACGACCTCCTGCTCCATGCGACAGAAGAGGCGCGTCGCCTCGACGACCACGGCCGGCGACGCGTCGATCTCGGCGAGCACCGCGTGGGCGAGGCCGCTCGCGTAGTCGCCGGCGAGCACCGCGAGCGAGGCGCCGAGGTGGGGGCTCGCGTGGCGCGCCTCGAGGGCCGCGTGCACGGCGGGGCCACCGCGCCGCTCGCGGTCGCCGTCCATCCAGTCGTCGTGGACGAGGAAGTAGGCCTGGAGGAGCTCGAAGGCCGCGCCAGCGTCGGTCACCGCGCGGGGCCAGTGGCCTTGCGTGGTCAGGGGGCCGCCACCGGCGAGGTAGGCCGCAGTGAGCAGCGCGGGGCGGAGCCGCTTGCCTCCGCGACGGACCAGCGCGGCCAGCGCGGCGACCACGGCGGCGGGCTCGGGACCGGCGCGCTCGGCGTCGGCCTGCGCAGCCTGCAGCACCTCCTCGAGGCGCGCATCGATCCGGGCGCGCACCTCGGCGAGGAACGACCCGCGCGCGGAAAGATCGGGGTGCGGCTCGATCGACATCGGGGTTCCCGCCGACGTGCTAGAGCCGGCAGGCGGACGCTAGGCCCAGGCCTTCCTCCAGTCAACCGGCCGAGCCTTGGAGTTCGCCTGTAAGTTCGCGTACTTTCAAGTTTCTTTGAAGAAAGTGGTGTTCGGATGACCGCCGGGATCGAGGGGCGCAAGCAGGACCACCTGACGCTGTGTGCGACCGAGGACGTCGGGTTCCGCGCGCAGGGCACGCTGCTCGACGGCGTGCGGTTCGTGCACGACGCGGTCCCCGAGCTCGACGCCGGCTCCATCGACTCGACCACCCGTCTCCTGGGCAAGCGCCTGCGCGCGCCGATCGTGATCGCCGCGATGACGGGCGGCACCGACGAGGCCGCGAAGGTCAACCAGGCGCTCGCCGCGGTCGCCGAGGCGCGCGGCTACGGGTTCGGGCTCGGCAGTCAGCGCGCGATGATGAAGCGGCCCGAGAGCGCCGGCACGTTCCGGGTGCGCGAGGCCGCGCCCACCACGCTGGTGCTCGGCAACCTCGGCGGCGTGCAGGTGGCCGCTTCCAGCACGAGCGAGGTGCGCGCGCTGATCGAGGCGGTGGGCGCCGACGCGCTGTGCGTGCACCTCAACCCGGCGATGGAGATCGTGCAGCCCGAGGGCGACCGCGACTTCCGCGGCGTGCTCGCCGCCATCGCGCGCCTCGTGCACGAGCTCGAGGTGCCCGTCGTGGCCAAGGAGACCGGCTGCGGTCTGTCGCCGCGCGCCGCGCGCAAGCTGGTGAGCGCGGGCGTGCGCCACGTGGACGTCTCGGGCGCCGGAGGCACCTCGTGGGTCGGCGTCGAGACCAAGCGCGCCGCCGACGCGGGCGACGTGCGCAAGCGCGCGCTCGGCGAGGCGCTGTGGGACTGGGGCGTGCCGACGGCGGTCACCACCGTGGCTTGCGCGAAGGCCGGGTTCGCCACGGTGATCGCCACCGGAGGCATCGCGACCGGGCTCGACGTCGCCCGCGCCCTCGCGCTCGGCGCGCACGCGGCCGGCTTCGCGCGACCGGCGCTCAAGGCCCTGCACCGCGGCGGCGTCGCGGCCGTGCACGAGTTCTTCGACGAGGTGGAGGCGGAGCTGCGCGCGGTGATGCTGCTGGTCGGCGCGGGCGACCTCGCGAGCCTGCGACACGCGCCGCGCGTCCTCTCCGGCGAGCTCCGGGGCTGGCTCGATCAGCTCGGCCTCGACCACGCGCGCGGTTAGCCGGGTTCACGGGGTGGGCTCGTGCGCTGTACGGGCGCTGCGTCGATGACCAGCGCGCTGTAGCCGACCGCGGGGCGTCCTCCTTCGTTGTGATAGGCGTGCGGCTGGTCGCCGCGGAACACCACGACATCACCGCGGTCGAGGTCGAAGCGGCGACCGCTCGCGGTCAGGGCGAGCGCACCAGACTCGCAGGTCAGGTACTCTCGCGTACCCCCACGGTGTGGCGTGCCCACCATGCGGCTGTGCGGAGGCAGCTCGAGGCGCTCCAGCTGGACCCCGGGGAGCGCGTCCGGCAGCAGGTTGCGCACGACGACGCCCTGGCGCGTGCGGGCCTTGAGCGAGGCCGCGCGATAGTGGTGCACGTCGGCGCGCGGCGCCGAGACGAGCTCTTCGAGCGTGACGGACAGCGCCGCCGCGACCCGCGTGAGCACCGCCAGCGTGGGGTTGCCCGCGCCCGACTCGAGGTGTGCCCAGGTGGCGCGAGGGACTCCGGCGGTGGCCGCCGCCCGGGCCTGGGTGATGCCGCGCGCGGCGCGCAGGTGGCGCAGGTTCTCGGCGAGATCGTGCGGAGCCGTCATGTCGACAGATTAGCGTCCATGTCGACACATTGGAACGATGCCCGTCCGTCGACCGAGCAGGAGCGGCAGTTGGCTCCCCGCCGCATCTCTTCCTTCGAAACCAAGGAGAACGGACATGGAGCTGAAGGACCAGGGGGTGATCGTCACGGGCGGGAGCCGAGGGCTCGGCGCGGCGCTGGGCGCGGCGTTGGCCGAGAGAGGCGCGCGGGTGGTGCTCGTCGCCCGCGACGCGGGACGTCTCGACGAGACGGTCCGGCGCATCCAGGCGCGACACGGCGAGGCCCATGGCCTCGCTGCCGACGTCGGCGACAAGGAGGCCATTCACCGCATCAGCGGGGCGGCGGCGGCTCTCGTGGGGGACGTCTCGCTGCTGGTGCACGCTGCCAGCACGCTGGGGCCGACGCCGCTCCGGCCGCTGCTCGAGCTCGCGTGCGAGGACCTCGAGCGCGTGCTCGCGGTGAACGTGCTCGGACCGTTCCGCCTCACCAAGGCGGTGGTCGGCGGCATGGCCTTGCGCGGCCGGGGGACCGTCGTCGCCGTGAGCTCCGACGCCGCCATGGAGGCCTACCCCGGCTGGGGCGCGTACGGCGCGACCAAGGCCGCGACGGACCACCTGATGCGCACCTTCGCCGCCGAGAACGCCGGCGTGCGGTTCCTGTCGTTCGACCCGGGCGAGATGGACACCGAGATGCACCGGGCCGCGATGCCGGACGCCGATCCCAGCACCCTCGCCCGGCCGCACGCGGTCGCCGCGAGCCTCCTCCGCTGGCTCGACGGCTCCCCGGCGTCGGGCACCCGCGCGAGGGCCACGTGATCGCGCCCGCTGCCTGGATGCGCGACGACGAAGGCGAGAGCCGTCTGCTCGTCGTGGAAGGCGAGGCGTTGCACGTCGCCCGCATCCGCGACCTGCCGCGCTGCGTCGGCGACGGGGACGTCGTGGTCGTCAACGACGCCGCCACCTTGCCCGCCTCGTTGCGCGTCGAATCCGAGGGGCGCACCTTCGAGCTGCGGCTGCTGACCGTCGACGTGGTCACGGGGCGATTGCACGGCGTCCTGTTCGGCGAGGGCGACCACCGCACCCGCACGGAGGATCGCCCGCCGCCGCCCGAGCACGTCTCTTGGTTGCGGTTCGGCGAGGTCGTCGCGCGCGTGGTCCATCGGGAGGGTCGCCTCGTGGAGCTCGAGGCCGCTCCCTCCGGCGACGCGCTCGTGGCAGCGCTCTACGCGCACGGCCGGCCCGTCCAGTACGCCCACGTCCCGGAGCCCCTGCCGCTGTGGGCGGTGCAGACGCCCTACGCCTCCCGGCCGGACTGTCGGCCACGGGAGACCCGACGCTCGACGCACGCCTGCCGCTCGCCGAACGGTACGAGATCCCGGTCGAGACCGTCCGCGCCCTCGAGGGTGCGCGGAGGGTGATCGCCATCGGCACGAGCGTGGTGCGGGCGCTCGAGGACTCGGCGGCGCGACATGGACAGGTCTCCTCGGGCTGCGCGACGGCCACGCTACGACTCTCCGCGACGACCCCGCGTCGGGCCGTCGACGCGGTGCTCACCGGCGTCCACGAGAAGGGCACGAGCCACGCAGAGCTCCTGCGCGCGTTCGTCTCCGAGGCCGTACTCGACCGCGCCCTCGACCGCGCCGACGCGCTCGGTCTCCTGGGACACGAGCTCGGCGACTTCCTGTGGGTGGTGGGGGAGGAGCGCCGAGCGCGACTCGCCAGGTCGGGTCGAGCCGCCTAACCTGCGAGCCATGAGCGCGCTGTCTCCCGAAGAGGCCATCCGCGAGAAGCTGACCCAGACCGCGGGTCCCGTGCCCTGGGCCGACCTGGCGGCCCACCTGCAGCGCGACGCGGTGTTCGTGGTCGCGACGACGGTCCCGCTGGTCGAGTGCGGCGTGGCCATCGCCCTCGACGACGTCGACCAGGTGCAGGGCTTCATCGCCCGTGGCGAGCTGCGCAAGCCGTCGCGGCAGGAGAGGCAGGACTGGGCCAGCGACCCAGGCCGTACCTGGACAGCCGTCGTCGTCCAGCCCTTCGTTCTCGTGCAGGATTCGGCTGTTTTCGAAAAGATCACAGTTGGAGTGGACGGATGAGGGGGCGAGGGCTACCGTTGCGCACCTTTTCCGAGGGGGGGTTGGCGGTCCCTGAAACTGCGCGGACTGACGGCGCGCGAGGTGCTCGTTCGGATGGACAGTGATTTGCGGGATGCGGTCGGCGCTCTTCGCGCCGTGTTCGAGCGCCGGAAGCTAGGGTCCAAGTGGGGTACGACCCCCGCCGAGCTGATCGAGGCTTTCAAGAAGGAATATCGCGTTCCACCGCGGTATCGCGCCTTCTTGGCCGAGGTCAATCCGATCGAAGTCGAGACGGTCACCCCGGTCGAGAAGGTGCGCCTCCTCTCCAGCGAGAAGCTGCGGGAGGGACAGGTCGGCTTCGGCGTCGCCGAGGACGGCACCTCGCTCGTGACGGGCAAGGAGGGCGACTGGAAGAAGTCGTGGGTGGTGGTGGCGATGAGCTCCCACTTCGGCGACCCCTATTTCCTCGACGTCTCCAAGCTGGACGCAGAGGGCGACTGCCCGGTCTACGCGGGCCAGAAGACCGAGAAGGGCACGTGGAAGACCACCCTCGCGGCGTCTTCTTTCGCCAGCTTCATCCACATCCTCGCCCTCGGCATGGAGCTCGCCTCCGGCTTCGGTGAAGCCGTCTTCGACGAGGCGGACGACGGGGCGTTCCGGGAGCAGTTCGCGCCGAAGATCAAGGCGTTCGATCCCGCCGCCGCGCGCGCCAAGCACTGGAGCTGACCCCGCGATCGCTGCGGGCGTCGAGGGGGGTCTCTCCCGGACCGGGGGAGCCTCACACGAGCCCGACCGCTGTCTTGCCTTCCGGCTGGGGCGCTGCGCGTTGCTTGGAGCGGAGTGTCTTTGCGGTCCGGGAGAGACCCCCCTCGACGTCCTCGCTATCGGGTTCATCTCCCCTGCACCGCGGTGAAGGAACCACCTTCACCCCCGTCCCCGTTTCCCGTCCCCGGTTTCCCCGTGCCCACGTGCGCCTGGGACCCGGCTTCTCGCGGAGCGAAGCGAACGCGTGACCGCCCGGAGCGCCCCGAAGGGGGGCGGAGGGCGGTGCGGGGAGCGAAGCGACCCGTGCAGCCCGGAAGTGACGTCGCGCAGCGCCCCGGAGGGGGGCGGAGCGGCGGCACGTAGGGCAAACCAGCAACTGCGACCCGTGCAGCCCGGAAGTGACGTCGCGCAGCGCCGAAGGCGCGGAGCGGCGGCACGTAGGGCAAACCAATAAACTGGGCTAGACTCCCCCGCACCCATGTACGTCCCCTGTCCCCGGTGCGGCCAGCAGAACTACGCGACGGCAACCCAGTGCGCTTACTGCGCGACGCCGCTGACCCCCGCACCGCAGGCGGCGCAGGCGTTCGCGCAGACCAATGCGCCGGGCTTCGCCGGGGGTGTCACGGGCGGGGGCGCGGGCGTCGGTGGGGGCGCGACCGCAGGGCAGCCGCAGATCGGTCAGCTCATCGACCGCAAGTACCGCATCGAGAAGGTCCTCGGGCAAGGCGGCATGGGCGTCGTCTACCTGGGCCACGACGTGAACGCCGACCAGAAGGTGGTCATCAAGGCCATCCTCCCCGAGTTCGCGAACCGCGGCGATTTCCGCGAGCGCACGCTCTCCGAGGGCAAGGCGCTCGCCAAGATCGACCACCAGAACGTCGTTCGCTTCTACTCGATCATCAACCACGCCGAGACGAGCGAGCTCTACATCGTCATGCAGTTCATCGAGGGCGAGTCCCTCGATCACACGCTCGAGCGGGCGAACGCGACCGGTCAGAAGCTGCCCATCCCCGAGGTGGTGCGCATCTTCAAGATGGCGCTCGACGGCGTGCACGCGGCCCACGTCGAGGGCCTGATGCACCGCGACCTCAAGCCCGCCAACATCATCGTCCGCCAGAAGGACGGCGTGGCCAAGGTGATGGACTTCGGCATCGCCAAGGCCGAGGGCGCCACCAAGGGACCGACCCAGGCCGGTGGCATCGTCGGTTCGCTGTTCTACATGGCGCCGGAGCAGATCAAGGGCGCGCGCGATCTCGACAAGCGCCTCGACGTCTACGCGATGGGCATCGTGCTCTACGAGCTCGTCACCGGCGTCGTGCCGTTCGACGGCGAGACCGAGTACGACATTATGACCCAGCACATGTCGGCGCCCGTGCCGTCGGTGCTGGCGAAGCGTCCCGACGCGCCGGCGTGGATCGACGAGGTCATCGCCAAGGCCACGCAGAAGGAGCGCAACGCGCGCTACCAGTCGTGTGAGGAGATGCGCAAGGCGGTCGACGCCTTCGACGGCGGCATCGCGGTGCCTCGATCGATGACCGCGTACGAGTCGAGCGCGGTCGATCCAGGGGGTCCGCGGGGTGGCACGGCCGCGATGTCCGCCATGCCCTCCAACCCAGGTGGCCCGGGCGCCTTCCCTGGACCGCCCGGGTTCCCGCCCCCCGGCGGCAGCAACCCTGGCCCGATGATCCCCGCGGGTCACTACGAGTCGGCGCCGCCCAAGAAGGGCGGCAACACCGGCTTGATCATCGGTGTCGTCGTCCTCCTGCTCGCAGGTGGGGGCGTCGGCGCCTACTTCGCGTTCGGCCAGGACGACGGCAAGACGGCCAAGGCCGGTAGCAACAGCGGCGACAAGACCGACAAGCCCGACAAGAAGGACGACAAGGGCGACAAGAAGCCCGACAAGAAGGGCGACGACGACGACAAGAAGCCGGGCAAGGACGACAAGAAGCCCGTCAAGAAGAACCCCCTCGCGGTCCTCGTGGGCGAGTGGAAGACCGACACGACCAACCGCCTCCTGAAGGCTGAGCTGTCGGGCGACGAGGTCGAGTTCAAGGTGGTCGACCCCAAGGAGTGGGACGGCGCGTTCGCGAAGGACGAGGTCCGGTTCAAGCTCAAGAAGGGCGCCGACGACAAGACCTTCGAGGTCGTCGATCGCTTCCGGCCTGCGCCCGGCACCGGCAAGACCTACACCACCAGCGCGCTCGGGAGCTGCATCGTCGAGTCGACCGCGGTCTCCGGCAAGACCCTCGAGGCCACGCTCAAGACCGACGAGCAAATCGAGGTGCAGCTGGCCACGTCCCTCATCAACTTCATCCTGGACGCTGGCGACATGACGAAGATCTCGGCGTGCAAACCGAACCCGTCGATCACCGGCTCGGTCAAGGCCACGCTGCGCAAGCAGAAGTGACGGGACCGCAGCCGAGGGAATGACGCAGCGTCAGCGCGTTGACGCGGACACCCGCGCAGCCCACCACGAAACCCCGACTTCGGCTCCGTAGGGCTGTGGCACGACCGCTGCTGAGCAGGCCTCATGGCCCGCCCGACCCCCTCTGGCCGCGAGATCACCTTCGCGGAGGACGAGATCATCGTCAGCAAGACCGACCTCCAGGGTCGGATCACCTACGCCAACGACGTGTTCCAGCGCGTCTCTGGCTACACCGAGCGCGAGCTGCTCGGCGCTCCGCACAGCATCCTGCGCCACCCCGACATGCCCCGCTCGGTGTTCGCGCTCCTCTGGAGCCGGATCCAGACCGGACACGAGGTGTTCGCCTACGTCGTCAACCTGGCCCGCAACGGCGACCACTACTGGGTGCTCGCCCACGTCACGCCGAGCTTCGACGAGGCAGGCACCATCCTCGGCTACCACTCGAATCGCCGGGTCCCCGACCATCGCGCGATCGACGCGATCGTGCCGATCTACCGCGAGCTCCTCGACGTCGAGCGGCGGTCCGAGACCAAAGAGGACGGCATCGCCGCCGCCTCGGACGCGCTGCAGAAGAAGCTGCGGCACGCCAAGGTCACCTATGACGCCTTCGTCTTCAGCCTCTGATCGAAAGGAACGTGCGATGACCTTGTCCCTCGTGCCCGTGCCGCGCGAAGAAGCCACGCTCTCACCCGAGGTGCGGGTGTTCCTGAAGTCCGTCGCCGAGGTGTGCCGTCGGGTCGCCAACGGAGACCTCGAGGCGCGCGTCGTGCCGAGCCCGAAGGAGCCCGAGCTCGCGGAGGTGGCCAACGCCGTGAACTTCGTCCTCGATCGCACGGACGCCTTCGTGCGAGAGGCCACCGCCTCGCTCGACCACGTGAGCCACGACGTCTTCTTCCGACGCGTGATCACCCGCGGCATGCCCGGCGCGTTCCGTCGCGCGGCCCAGGTGATCAACGCGGCGACCGAGCGCATGGGCAAGCGGTCGGCGGAGCTCGCCGCGATCCGCGCGCGCAACCTCGATCTCGCCGACCGCTTCGAGAGCTGCGTCATGGGGGTGACCGAGACGGTCGCCGCCGCGGCGACGGAGATGCAGGCGTCGGCGAGCTCGCTCACCGAGACCGCGCAAGGCACGAGCCACATGGCCCAGGAGAGCGCCACGGCGTCCATCGCGGTGCGCGAGCGCTTCGAGACCGTGGCCCGCGCCAGCGAGACCCTCCACGCGTCGATCCGCGAGGTCACGCATCACGTCGCCGGCGCCACGCGCACCACGAAGCGGGCCTCGGAGCGCGCGGCCGAGAGCAGCCAGGAGTTCGACGGGCTCGCGGAGGCGGCGCGCTCGATCGGTCGCGTGACCAAGGTGATCCACGAGGTCGCGACCCAGACCAACCTGCTCGCGCTCAACGCCGCCATCGAGGCCGCGCGGGCCGGCGCGGCCGGAAAGGGCTTCGGCGTCGTCGCCTCCGAGGTGAAGAGCCTCGCCCGCGCCACCTCGAACGCGACGAGCGACATCGAGGGCCGGGTCGGCGAGATCCAGCGGGCGACCCAGCGCAGCGTCGCCTCGATGGGCGAGGTCTCCAAGATCATCGGGGAGGTCGACCGGATGTCCCAGATGGTTGCCTCCGTGATCGACGGCCAGACGGACATCGCCACTTCGATCGCCACGAGCGTCAGCGAGGCCGTGCACGACGCCGAAGCGGTGACCGATCACGCGGCGCGGATCGCCGAGCACGCGGTGCACACCGGCCACGCGGCGGGCGAGCTGCTCACGGCAGCGAGCGACCTGTCGCGGCAGTCCGAGGCCTTGCGCGCCGAGGTGCGCGCGTTCCTCGCGGCCGTCCGCGCGACGTGACTACAGGAGGCGCCCGATCAGTTCCTGCTGCGAGTGGACTCCCAGCTTCCCGTAGATCGATTTCAGGTGGTTGCGCACGGTCGAAGGGCTGATGTGCAGGCGCTTGGCGATCTGCGGGACGCGCTCGTGCGAGAGGAGCGCGCGAACGACCTCCCACTCGCGGGTGGAGAGCTGGGAGAGCTCGGGGACGTCGGTGCGGGGCTCGGCGGCCTTGGAGCCCGCGGCGACCACGCCGAGCTCGACGAGCACGTTGGTGATCCGTTCGACCGCGGCGCGGTAGTCGCGGGTGTCGGGGGGCACCGCGCTCTTCGCCAGCGCCACGCGGAGGGCAGAGACGAGCTGGCCTTCGGTGTAGGGTTTGCCGAGGAATCCGCGCGGACGAGTCGCGCCGGCTTGCTCGAGGACCTCGGGATTGGAGCATCCGCTCACGTAGACGATCGGGATGTCTCGCGCACCGAGCTCGCGGCCGAGCTCGACGCCCGTGCCCTTCGGGAGAGCGATGTCGAGGAGGGCGATGTCCGGCTGCTTCTCCTCGAGCAGAGCTCGAGCGCCGTCGCAATCCTGCGCCACGCCGATCACCTCGAAGCCGTTTCGCTCGAGCAAGGCTCGCGCGTCCTGTGCGGCGATCCACTCGTCCTCGACCACCAAGACCCGCCACGCCATTTGTTGCGCCACGGTCCGAGCCTAGCTGGTCCGTATCCGGGTTTGGTCAGCGCAACGCGAGCAGATGCCTCGCGAAATCGGGGCGAGCACACCCACACCCCCACGTGGGCGCATGTCTCCCTTGCTGACGGGAGGGAGTGAACGTCCGCCATCCCTTGGTAGGCTGCGGGGGTGCGAACCGCGCTCCCCCTCCTCGTCCTCTTCCTCGCGACCGGGTGCGCGACCGGGTCCGACGAGGTTGTCTTCACCGACGCCGGTGAAGACGGAGCAAAGGAGGTGGGCGACGCGACGGGGGATGCACCGAAGGACGCGACGGACGCCGACGCGACCGCCGACACCTCGGTGACCGACTCCGCGCCGACCGACGCCGATGCCAAGGAGGCCGACGTCGATCCCTGCCCTGGCAAGACATCGTGCGGGGGCAAGTGCGTCGAGACGACCAACGACCTCGACCACTGTGGCAAGTGCGACAACCCCTGCCCCGACCGCAAGAACGCGATCCGCACCTGCGTCGCCTCGCTGTGCGGGTTCGCCTGCAACATCGGGTTCGACGACTGCAACGGCGACAAGCTCGATGGCTGCGAGACGTCGCTCGATACCTCGACCGACGACTGCGGCCTGTGCGGCAAGGCGTGCCCCGCCGTCACCAACGCCGATCCGACCTGCACCAAGGGCGCCTGCGGCTACACGTGCAAGACCGGCTACGGCAACTGCGACGGCACCGCCGGTTGCGAGACCGACACGACCGTCAACCCGAGCCACTGCGGTGGCTGCGGAAAGGCGTGTCCGAGCGGGCCCACCACCGACCCGGTGTGCGGCGGCAGCACCTGCGGCACGGCGTGCAAGAGCGGCTACGTCAGCGTCTCCGGCTACTGCACCAACATGGGTGGCGCGTTCGCCAAGCAGGCGGGGTGCACCGGCTGCGGTAACGGCAACCCCTACACGTCCAGCAGCTGCAGCTGTCCGACCGGCTTTGCGGCGGGCGCCTCGTACCTCGCGCGCACCGACGCCTGCGGCGTCACCAACTCCACCGTGCAGTTCTGCGAGACCAGCGGCGGCGCCGCGGGGGTGTGGGGCGGCGCATTCCAGACCGACGACCCCGTGAGCTGCGGGGTCTCCTGTCGCGTGGCCAACCCGAAGACCGGCGCTTGCAGCTGCCCCTCCGGCTACATCGCGCAGTACGCGCGGGTGCTCATCACCAACGGCTGCGGCAGCAAGATCGGCTCGCGCATCGGCCTGTGCGTGCACCCGAGCGTCGCCCTCGACAACTTCGGCGGCGCCTACCAGATCGACGACGCGGTCGGCGGTGGCCTCGGCTGTCGCATGGCGAACACGCGCACCGGGGCCTGCAGCTGCCCGTCGGGGTTCGTGGCGTACCCGATCCGCACCCTGGTCGACGCGAGCGGCGGCAGCGAGATCGGCTCCCAGCTCTACGAGTGCCTCCTCTGAGGCGAGGTAAGCGCGAAGCTGGCACGGGCGGCCGACAAAGCACAGCTCGGCACGCTCCATGGGCGGCCGACAAAGACTCACGGACGTGGGTGACTACCCTCCCGGGCCGACGTACCGCTGCGCGATCGGGTACACGCGACCGACCCACGCGCGCTCGCTGACGCGGAGGGCCTTGGCGTACTGCTGGCGCTTGTACTCGTTGGTGCGCACGCGCCGCGCGATCGAGGCCACCAGCGCCCGCGGCTCACCCGTGGCCTCGGCGGCGGCGTCGATGCCGAGCTCCCGGACGACGAGCGCCTCGAGGAGCCGGTCGAGGACGTCGTACGGGGGCAGGTCGTCCTGGTCGGTCTGATCGGGCCGCAGCTCGGCCGAAGGTGGCTTGTCGAGCGTGCTGTCGGGGATCGGGGCGACCCCGCCGGCGGCGACCGCGCGGGCGTTCAGGTGCCGCGCGAGCGCGTACACCTCCACCTTGAAGAGATCGGCGATCACCGCGAGGCCGCCGCACGTGTCGCCGTAGAGCGTGCAGTACCCGACGGCGCACTCGCTCTTGTTACCAGTGGTGAGCACCAGCGCTCCGGTCCGGTTGGACCACGCCATCACCGTCGCGCCGCGGATGCGGGACTGCAGGTTCTCCTCGGTGAGGTCCTTCCAGCCGGGTGGCATCGGCGCGACCCCGAGCATGGGGGCGAGGCCGCTCTGGTAGGAGGCGAACATCGGCGAGATCGGCACGAGGTGGCAGGGGATGCCGAGACGGCGCCCGAGCTCCTCGGCGTCGCGCACCGAGTGATCGCTCGAGTAGGGCGACGGCATGGCGAGGCCGGCCACGTGCTCCTTGCCGAGCGCCTCCACGGCGAGCGCCGCCACGAGCGCCGAGTCGATCCCGCCCGAGAGCCCGAGCACCGCGTCGGCGACGCCCACCTTGCGGAAGTAGTCGCGGACGCCGAGCACCAGCGCGGCGCGCACGTCGTCGAGATCGTCCCGGGGCGCCGGTGCACACGGCGCGCCTTCGGTGTCGAACACGACGACCTCGGAGCTGAAGGCCGCCGCCTCTCCGACGAGGCGACCCTCGCGATCGAACACGCAGGAGGCGCCGTCGAAGATCAGGCCGTCGTTGCCGCCGACCGCGTTGCAGAGCGCCGTCGGCACGCCGTGGCGGCGGGCGGCGTGTCCGAAGATCGCCCGGCGCCGCGCGATCTTCCCCTTGGCGAACGGGGACGCCGAGAGGTTCACGAGGACGTCGATCCCCGCGCCCGCGAGCGCCGCGACCGGATCGACGGGGTAGCGCGGTCGCCCCTCGAGCAGCTCCGCGTCGTTCCAGGCGTCCTCGCAGATGGTCACGCCGACGCGCGCCCCGCTCGCGAGGGTGAACACGGAGCGCTCGGGGTGCGTGCCCGGCGCGAAGTAGCGCTGCTCGTCGAACACGTCGTAGGTGGGGAGCAGCGTCTTCGGGAAGACCGCCTCCACGCGACCGCCGCGCAGGAGCGCCGCGGCGTTCCACAGGTGGGGGGAATCCGGGGCGCGAGCGACCGTCCCGACGAGGACGGGGAGCTCCGGCGGCAGTCGGTGCGCGAGGTCCTCGAGGGCACGCTCCACGTCGGGCACGAACGAGGAGACGAGCAGCAGATCGAGCGGCGGATACCCCGGGAGCGAGAGCTCCGGGGGTGATGGCGAGGTCGGCGCCGGCCTCGGTCGCGCGCTGGGCGGCGGCGAGGATGCTGGCGGCGTTCTCGGCGAGGGCGCCGACGGTCGGGTTGAGCTGGAGGAGCGCGATCCGCACCGGGCGTTCGTAGACCGCGTGGGCGCCGCGCCCAAGGGGATAGGGCCGGCGCTGGAAAACTCCAGCGAAGGTGCGGCTCTTTCGCCGTACGAGACGGAACTCGTCGGAGACCCCACTGTCCGAGGAAGCAGTGGAGCTCCTCCCCTTCCTCCGAACCCACCGCGCCAAGATCCTGGGCTTCCTGGCCCTGAGCGTGCTCTCGCTCGTCGTCCTCCGCGTCACGCGTCGAGGTCGATACGAGACCCGCGTCGTGTTCCCCGAGCACGCGCCCATGGTCACCCTCGCGATCCGCGACCCGCTGGTCCGCCCGGATCTCACGGTGATGGCGACGCTGCGGCGGTCCCCAAAGCGCGGCACCGCGGTGTGGATGACCGTCGACAGCGGCGCGACCGGCGTGACCCTGCCCGACACCACCTACTACTCGCTGGGGCTCGACCTCCTGAGCGGCGTGCGGATCCGCACCGAGGACGCGCGCGGCAACGTGCTCACGCGCGACGCGGGCCTCGTGCCGGACATGATCCTCGGGCCCCTCGTGCTGAACGACGTGGTCACCGCGATCGGCGGCAACCAGCACGTGCTCGGGCAGTCGATCCTCACCCACGCGCCGTGGGAGATCGACTGGGATCGCGGCAAGCTCACGCTCGGCGCCGCCGCGTGGCCCAAGGACAGCGAGGCGATCGCGTTGCCGCTGCGCCGCGAGGGCGACTCCGGACGTCGCCACCGTGGAGATCGGCGGGGTCCCGATCGACATGGTGCTCGACACCGGCGCGCTCGCCTCGACGATCCCGGAGTCGGTGGGGACCCGCGCCGGCCTCGACGGTCGCGCGCTCGCCTACCCGATGGTGCTCCACTCGGCCGCGGGGCAGATCCTCGTGCGCAAGGTGTTCCTCGGCGAGCTCCGCCTCGGCGCGCTCGGGATCCACCCCCTCGAACTCGCGTCGATGTCGAGCGTGGGCCGCCGCGCGCCGTTCGGGCTGCTCGGCCTCGACGTGCTCTCGCGCTTCCACGTGCGCGTCGAGCCAGGCGTGCGGCTCTGGCTGCGCCCCCGCCGCGACCTCGGGATCACCGCGGCCGAGCGGCTCGCGCGGTGGTCGTTCCTGCCGTCGTGCAAGCGCCTCGGGTGCCTCGAGGCCAGCGTCGAGGCGGTGGGCGAGGACGCGGTCGTGCACGTGACCTACGAGACCGACCTCGCGCGGCCCCTCGACGTCCTCTTCTCTTGCGCGAGCAACCCGGGCCAGCCGACCGCGGGCACCACGCTCGCGAGCGACGCGCTCGTGCGCGCGCCGCGGCAGCTCCGGCTGCGGGTGCCGGCCGGTTTCCCCGGGGAGCCCGCGTCGGTCAAGGTGCGCCGTGGCGGGGCCTGGTTCGGCAGCGGCGGCGCGGGGTGCGCCGACCTCGCGGTGGTCGATCTCTCGCCCGCCTCGCTCGAGCCGCGCGACGCGGCGGTCGACGATCCCGCCGGTGGATCGGTCGCGGCGGGGGAGCTGCAGGTGGCCTTCCGGCCCTGAGGTTGCGCTATCCTCGTCGCGTGGGTGAGACCACGAGCCCCCGCGACCCGATCGTGTTCGACGCCCTCTGGTCGGGCGTGATCAACGACTGGGACAACGACGACCGTCACCATCGGTTCCTCGAGCACGCGCGCCTCGAGGGCTCGCTGCTCGACGCGGCCGCGCGCTACCGCCCGCTCAAGGACGACCCCGAGCGCGCCCCTGTCGCGCAGAAGCGCCTCGAGGCGATCGCCTTCCTCGCGACGCAGGAGCTGCTCGCGCACAAGACCGAGCGCCGGAAGGGCACGCCGCGGTGGGTGGTCGCGCTCGCCGTCTCGGTGTGCCTCGCGCTGCTCGCCTGGGTGTTCGCCGCGTTCACCCGCTAGTGGGCGACGGCCCAGTCGATCGCCTCCTTCATGAGGGCGGCGATGTCCTCCGAGTAGTGGTGCCCGGCGTTGGGCATCACCCAGAGGCGCGCGGGGAATCCGGCCTTCTCGAGCGCCTGGGCGGTGGCTCGCTCGCCCTGCACCTGGCTGCCCTTCTCGCCCGCGAGGAACGCGACGGCCCGGACCTTGGCGGCCACGAGCTGCGGCATCGAGAGCGAGACATTGGCCTCGTTGATCACGAGGAAGGGCCAGCGGCCGGGGTGGGCGGCCGCGATCGAGATCGCCGCGTAGCCGCCGCGCGAGAAGCCGACGAGCACCGCGCCCTCGCGGTCGATCTGGTCTGGGTAGAGGGCCGAGACCGCGGCGACCGAGGCCTCGATGTCGGCGTCCATGTCGGTCGCGCCGCCCGTCCACGTGGGCGCGTCGTACATGGCCTTGCCGCAGGAGCCGGCGCCCTGCGGGCACACGAGGAAGCCGAGGTCCTTGGCGGTGTCGGCCCAGAGGCCGCAGGCATAGGCCGGCGGGTTGCAGACGCCGTGCAGCATGGCGACCAGGCGCTGCGGCTTGTCGGCGCGGCGCGCGGCCACGAAGTACACCTTGCGTTGCTTGGTGGCGCCGCTCTGGAACTCGATCTCGAACGGTCCGGTCTCGCGCACGGTGGGCTTGGGTGGCGCGGAGGCGACGACGGAGGCGCTCGGGGGAGTGCTGGGTGGTGCACCGACCGAGCCGCTCGGCGCGACGCTCGCGACGGAGGTGGACGCGGCGGGGGGCTCGACCGGCCCCGCCTTTCGACTGCACGCGGCGCCGAGGAGCAGGAACGACCAGCAGAGGCGCATCTGACGGTCCGAACCGCCGCCCTGCGTGGACCTTGGGGGAGCGCCTTCCCGCGCCGGGAGGGCTGGACTACGGCCCGACCGCATGATTTCCCGTCGTCGGTTCCTGGGTGGGGTCGGAGCAGCCTCGACCGTGGTCGTGGTTCCTTCGTGGATCGGCTGCAAGAAGGCGTCCGGGGACATCGTCCTCGGCTGCATCCTAGGCCTCTCGGGCGAGAACAGCTCGCTCGGAACGGAGACCAAGGAGGGCATGGAGATAGCCCTCGAGGAGATCAACGCCGCCGGCGGCGTCAACGGCCGCAAGATCAAGGTGCTCTACGAGGACACGCGGCTCGACGCCAACCTCGCGAGCGAGAAGATCCAGAAGCTCATCGACCGCGACCGCGTGCTCGCGGTGCTCGGCGACGCGGCCTCCACCCCGACCCTCGCGGCCGGCGCCTACGCCGAGAAGGCCAAGGTGCCGCTGGTCTCCGGGAGCGCGACCAACGTCGAGGTCACCCGCAACAAGCGCTACGTGTTCCGCGTCTGCTTCACCGACGACAAGCAGGGTGTCGCCGCGGCCAAGTTCGCGCGCGACACGCTCAAGGCCCAGAAGGCCGCGGTCATCTACGTGACCGGCAACAAGTACAGCGAGGGCCTGCAGGCGATCTTCAGCGCCGAGTTCGAGAAGTCGGGCGGCAAGGTCGTCGAGAAGGTCACCTTCCAGGTCGAGGAGACCAACGTCCAGACCTTCCTCACCAAGATCAAGGACGCCGGGCCCGACGTGATCTTCGCGCCGGTCTACCCGAGCGACGTCGCCAAGATCGGCCCCACCAAGCTCAAGCTCGGCATCACCGCGCCGCTCATGGGCACCGACGGCTGGGACGGCCCGGCCACGCGCGCCAAGGGCGTCATCGAGTCCATCGAGGGCAGCTACTTCACCGACCTGTTCGCGGCCGAGGCCAACGCCGCCGCGAAGCCCCTCGTCGACAAGTACAAGGCCAAGACCGGCAAGCAGCCTTCTTCGCTGGTCGCGGGCGGCTACGACTCGCTCAAGCTGGTGGTCGACGCCATCAAGCGCGCGGGCGGCAACCCCACCTCGGAACAGCTGCGCGACGCCATCGAGCAGACCAAAGGCTTCTCCGGCGTGACGGGCACGTTCGACATCGACAAGGACCACAACGCCCAGAAGCCGGTCGTCGTGATGCAGATCAAGGACGGCGACTTCAAGTACCACAGCCAGATCGCCGTCTGATGAGCTGGCTCCTGAACGCCCTCGCGCAGGGCAGCATGATCGCCCTGATCGCGCTCGGGTACACGATGGTGTACGGCGTGCTGCGCCTCATCAACTTCGCCCACAGCGAGGTCCTCATGATGAGCGGGTACGTCGCGTTCCTGGTCGACGATCGCCTGCTCGGCGGCTACCAGCACGGCGGCACGCGCGGGGTGCTGATCTCGACCGCGGTCGCCGTGGTCGCGGCGGTGCTGCTCGGGGTCGGCATCGAGGCGTTCGCCTACCGCCCCTTGCGCGCGCGCGCGCGCGGCGCCACCGCCCGCATCGCGCCGCTCGTCACGGCCATCGGCGTGTCGATGCTGCTGCAGTCGGTGGCCCAGCTCGCGTTCACCGCCACCCCGCAGAAGTTCGACCCGCGCCTCGCGCCGCCGGTCGGGTACGTGGTCCTGATCGCCGCGGTGGTGATGGCCGGCCTCTACGCCCTCGTGCACCTCACGTGGATCGGCAAGGCCATGCGCGCCGTGTCCGTCAACGCCGAGGCCGCGCGCCTCATGGGCATCCGCCCCTCGCGCGTGATCGCGGTCACCTTCGCCATCGGGTCGGGGCTCGCGGCGATCGGCGCGGTGCTCTACTCGACCACGCAGGCCTCGATCGAGCCGACCATGGGCTCGTCGATCGGCACCCTCGCGTTCGTGGCCGCCGTGTTCGGCGGCATCGGCAGCATCCCGGGCGCGATGCTCGGCGGCGTGCTGCTCGGCTTCCTCGGCGAGCTCGTCAAGTTCACGAGCTTCTCGGGCATGAAGGACGCGATCGTGTTCCTCCTGCTCGTGCTCGTACTCCTGTTCCGCCCGGCCGGCCTGCTCGGCAGCGCGCGCGCGAGAAGGTCTAGCCGCCGCGCATGGCGCGGCCGCGCTCGAACGTTCGCACCGTCCACTGGTGGGATCCGGCGCGCGTGCGCCGGATCGTGACGCTCGTGCTGCTGCTCGGCGTGGTGCTCGGGGTCATCGGCAACGAGATCACCCTGCGCACCGACGCGGGCCTCGAGCTGCGCGCGCGATGGCTCCAGCGCAGCGGCCGCGTCGCGCGCGCCGAGCGCATCTACTGGGACCTCCTGCAGAAGGGCCCAGTCACCGTGCCGCGACTGGTCGCGTTCCTCGAGGTGCACCGGAGCGCGGCGCCGGCCCTCGATCCCCGCCGGGTCGCCGGCGTGGGGCTCCCCGCGCCGAAGCAGGATCGCAAGGGGGGGGTGACCGACGAAGAGGTGACGCGCTTCCTCGCCCGCCGCGATCTCCCGCGCGAGGTCGCGCTGCTCGGCCGCTGGGCCTGGCACGCCGAAGACGTGGACGAGGTCGCCTACCGCGCCCAGGTCGAGGAGGCCGCGGACGCGACGCCACCGATGCCCTGGGCCAACCACCTCCTCGCCCGCGCCGCCCTCGGCGAAGGTCGGCCGCGCCTGGCCATCCAGCGCTACCTGCGCGAGGGGCTCGCCTTCCCCGCGCGCCGCGACGACGTCGCACAGGCCATGCGCCTCCTGGTCTCGCTCGAGGACTGGAGCACCCTCCAGCGCGCGCTGGCCGACCCCACGATCGGCCCCCACGCCGGCGCCTGGGCGCACTTCGAGCTCGCCATGCACCAGGGCGACGCGCGCGGGCTCCTGCGCTGGGCCGTGCCCTACACGTTCCACTTCCCGGGCTGGGCGGCGCTCGCCCTCTGCACGGTGCCGGCCCTCGCCTGGCTCGCGTTCCTCCTTCGACTCGGGCTGCTCCGCGAGTCGCCGCGACTGCGCGTGCCCGTGGTGGTCGCCGCGTTCGCGCTCGGCGTGTTCTCGGTCGTGCCCACGCTGCTCGTCGCCGGGCTCGAGGAGCGCCGCATGCACTTCGTCGAGACCGGGATCGTGGCCAAGGACGCCCTGTTCTTCGTGCTCGGGGTGGGGCTCCGCGAGGAGGCGTGCAAGCTGCTCGCGTTCCTGCCATTGCTGCCAATCCTGCTCAAGCGGGGCAACCGCCTCGACGTGCTGGTGTGCGGCGCGCTCGTGGGGCTCGGCTTCGCCGCCGAGGAGAACCTCGGCTACATCGCGCACGGCGACCTCACCACCGCGATGGCGCGGTTCCTCACCGCCAACTTCTTCCACATGGCGCTCACCGCGCTCGCGGCCGACGCGCTCTACGAGTTCCTCCGCGCCAAGGAGGACCGCTCGTTCGACTTCACCAAGACCTTCCTCATCCTCTGCACGATCCACGGCGCGTACGACTTCTTCCTCACGGCGCACGTCGTCGAGAACCTCTCGTACTTCGCGATGGCGGTGTTCGTGGTGCTCACGCGGAACTTCCTCGTCGCGGTCGACCACGCGCGCGTGCGCGCCGGGCGAGGGCTGCCGCTCCTGCCGGTGTTCGCCGTGGGCATGGCCGCGGTGATGGCGGCGAGCTTCGCGTACGCGGTCGCGATGGTGGGCTACGGGCTCGCGCTGATGTCGATGTTCGAGGGCATCCTGGGCGTCGGCATCCTCGTCTACGTGTTCTTCCACGAGCTCGACCGGACCTGAGCCCGGCCGAGCCCCTGGACGGCTAGCCCTTCAGCACGGCGAGCGGCTCGAGGCGCAGCTCGCGCACGACGAGGTCGGCCTGGTCCTCGAGCACCTCCTGGATGTCGCGGTAGGCCGCGGGGGCCTCCTCGATCAGCGACGGTCGATCGCGCGGGTGGACCACGCGCCGCATGGAGGCGGCGAACGCGTCCCGATCGAGCGCGCGCGCCTCCTTGCGCCGCAGGACGCGCCCGGCCCCGTGCGAACAGGAGCCGAGCGACGCGGGGTTGCCGAGCCCGCGGACCACGTAGCTCGCCGTGCCCATCGACCCGGGGATCAGGAGCCTCGCGTCGACCGGCGCCGCCACCGCGCCCTTGCGGTGCACGAGCAGCGGTCGACCGCCCCACACCTCGCGCGCGACGAAGTTGTGGTGGAGGTCGAGGACCGGAGGCGCCTCGAGAGAGACGCCGAGCTCCTCGCTCAGCACGCGGACGGCTTGCTCGGCGAGCCGCGCGCGGTTCTCGCGTGCGAACGCGAGCGCCCACGCGAGGTCGTGCAGGTACGCGGCCCCATCGGGTGCGCGCGTGTCGAGCGTGGAGAACGGAGCGCCTCCGGAGGCCTTCCGGTGGTGCTCGGCGATCGCCGCGCCGAGGCCCCGCGAGCCCGAGTGCACCAGCAACCACACACCGCCCTCCGCGTCGCGGTCGAGCTCGAGGAAGTGATTGCCTCCCCCGAGCGTGCCCAGGTGCCGGCCGGCGAACCGGTCGCGCACGTGGTCGAGCGCGCGCGTGGAGAGGTCGCCCCAGGCAGGGACGATCTGCGGCGTGCGATGGGTCCGGTCGCCGGTCGGGATGGCCCGATCCAGCGCCACGATCACGCGCTCGAGCTTGCGTCGGTCGAGCGCGGTGGCCTCGATCGACAGACGCCGCGCCGACATCCCGCACCCGAGGTCACCCCCGAGTGCCCCCGGGACGACGACGTGCTCGGTCGCGAACACGGTGCCGACCGCCACGCCGGCCGCCACGTGGACGTCCGGCATGGCGGCCACGAAGTCGACCACCCACGGCTGGTCCGCGAGCGCGGTGAGCTGCGCGACCGCCTCGGGGGCGATCGCGCGGGCCCAGACGCGGATCGGGACCCGCGCCTCGATCACTCGCGGCATGGGTCCTCCTCTCCCTCGGCGAGGACGCCGTCGAACACGAAGCGCAGCTCGGGCAAGCGCTTCCACTCGATGGACTCGCCGAGCCGCGACCGCAGGAACGGCGTGGCGTGGGCGAGGGCGACCTCGATCTTCTTCTGTTCGACCTCCTCGCGCGCCACCCAGTGGACGCGCACGTTGCGGTAGTCGACGGACAACACGACGGCCCGGACCGCCACCATGGCGAGCCGGGGATCGGAGACGTCCTCGCGAAACAGCGCGCGGAGCTCCCTCGAGAACGAGACCTTGCAAGCGTGCGTGGCGATGGCCCGCACCTTCTTCGAATCTGGGCATGCAGCGGCTCCGAGGCCTCTCTGGAGGCCACAGGGGTTCATCACGCTCCGCGACGACGCGAGCGCGACGACCGACCCGAAGCCCGAAGGCGCTGCGGGGGCGGAAGACGCTAGGCGCGACGCGCGGAGAAGACCGAGCGGAAGCCGTTCGTTGCAATCGGTTCCATGATCCACCTCCTCGGCGGCGAAGGCCGCGCCGGCAGGAATGTGCGGCACGCGCCGGGACTTGTCAAACCACCCGATGCAGCAGCGGCTCTCCGCGGGTCAGGCGCGCGACGTTCTCGGCGACGATGGCCGCGACGCGATCGAAGGCCTCCTCGGTGGAACCGGCCACGTGGGGCAGCACGACCACCTCGGGCCGCGCGTAGAACGGGTCGGTCGGATCCCAGGGCTCTTGCCAGTGCACGTCGAGCCCGACGCCCCGACAGTGCCCCCGATCGAGCGCGCGCTCGAGGGCCACGCGGTCGACGATGGCGCCGCGGGCGCAGTTGACGAGATACGCGCCGCGCAGCTGCGCGAACCGCGCGTCGTCGAACATGCCTCGCGTGCGCGGCGTGAGCGGACAGTGCAGCGACACGAAGTGCGCGCGCGCGAGGGCGTCTCGCCATGCGTCGGCGTCCGCGTCCGACCCGAGCAACACGACCTCCATGCCGAGGCCGCGCGCCATCCCTGCGAGCGCCTGCGCGCTCCGCCCGCGACCGACCGTGACCAGCGTACGCCCCCGGAGCTCGACGCCGAGCGGCGTGCCGATCGCGGCCGCCGCAAATGCCACCCGCGCCTCGTTCGCGCGACGCGCCAGCGACAGCATCAGGTAGAGCGCCGCCTCGGCGACGGAGACCTCGTTGGTCGCGGGCGCGTTGCACACGGGGAGGCCCCGCGCCTTCGCCGCGCCGAGGTCGATGTTCTCGTAGCCCGCGGCGGGCTGCTGGATCAGGCACGCTCGCGTGGCGGCCTGCACGACCGTCGCGTCGAACGGCGCGTTCGAGGGCAGGATCACCTCGGCCTCGGCGACCGCCTCGATCAGCGGCCGCTCGCGCGACCACAAAACGACGTCGGCCCCCGGGAGCCGCGCGCGAATGCGCTCGACGATCGGGAGCCAACCAGAGCCGCAGTAGAGGAGGATCAGGCGCGCTTCTTCTCGACCTGGCTGAACTCGAGCTCGACGGGCGTGCTGCGGCCGAAGATGCTCACCTTGACGCGGACCTTCTGCTTCTCGGGCTTGACCTCTTCGACGGTGCCCGTGAAGTTCGAGAACGGACCGTCGACCACGCGGACCTCGTCGCCCACGACGAACGAGACCTTGGGCTTGGGCTTGCTGGTGCCCTCGCTGATGCCGAGGCGCACCGCGTCGATGTCGGCCTGCTTCACCTCGATCGGGTCCTTGCCGCCGGCGCCACCGCCGACGAAGCCCATGACCTTGGAGGTGTCCTTCACGAGGTGCCAGGTCTCCTCGTTGAGCTCCATCTCGACGAAGATGTACCCGGGGTAGCTCGGGTGCTCACGCGTGCGGGCCTTGCCCCCGGAGCGGTTCTCGGTGACCTGCTCGGTCGGGATGAGGATCTCGCCGAACTGCTGCTCGAAGCCCTTGGCCTTGATGCGCTCTTGGAGGTTCGCCTTCGCGCGCTTCTCGGACTGGGAGTAGGTCTGGACCGCGTACCACTTCTTCGCCATTTTGGTTGCCTCTTTGCCCAAAGCCGCGTGTTCCACGGCTCAGGCCTTCCCCGCCAGATACCGCGATCCGAGCGCGCGGATCGCGTAGATGAAGACGCCGGCACCCAGACCGTAGAGCAGTGGATGGTCGGAGCCGGTGACGAACGAGATGCCCCTGTTCGCGCCGATGTCGTACAGCCAGAACACGAGCGACGAGCCGAGGGTGGCCGAGACCACGATGATGGTGGAGCGGCGGACCTTCTCGCGCGTGGGCCACTCGACCTTGGAGAGCTCGAGGGCGACCTCGTCGCTGAGCTGACGCACGTCGGGGCGCCGGTAGACGAGGAACATCGCGAGGGCCGAGATGACCGCGGCGAGCGGGGTCATCCAGTCTTCACGCGGCTCACCGACCTTCGGGGTCATCTGGCTCAGGCGGTGCCAGACGGCGAAGCCGGCCTTGCCGAGGAAGTAGGTGAGCGCGATCGCGAAGGCGAAGAAGGTGGCGTAGACGTAGCGACGGTGCCCCATCTGGGTGGGGATGGCGTCGTCCTCGTCGTCTTCTTCTTCGTCCGACGCGGTGTCGGCCGAACCAGAAGCCTCCTTGGTGGCCTCGTCGGTCGAACCCTCCTCGGAGTCTTCGAACGTGGCGTCGACGACGCCGCCCTCTTTCGAAGGCTCGTCGTCACCCTCGTTGGAGGGCTCGCGGTCGTTCTCGTCGTCCTTGGGGTTTTCAGACATGGGGTTCTCGGGCAGGGGAAGGGGGACTCGAACCCACGGCCTGCGGATTTGGAATCCGCTGCTCTACCAACTGAGCTATTCCCCTAGGGGAGGTGAAGGCCGGCTCCTTGGCAGGAGTGCGATCACCTGTAACCCACGATTCGGCCGCGTCTACTTCGACTCCTTGTGGAGCGTGTGCGCCTTGCACGTGGAGCAGTGCTTCTTCAGCTCGAGGGGCTTCTGGCCGACCTCCTGCAACCGCGTGGTGCGGTAGTTACGGCTACCGCACACGCTACACACCAGAGTCACCGGGACGCGGCGAGCCATGGCGAAAACGGAAGGGCGGCCGCGAGCGCTCTGACCGGAGTCAGAAGACCCGAAGCCGCCCTGCCGCTCCTCACTCCACGATCTTCGTGACGACGCCGGAGCCGACCGTCTTGCCGCCCTCGCGGATGGCGAAGCGCATCTGCTCCTCGAGCGCGACCGGGGTGATCAGCTCGACGCTCATGGTGACGTTGTCACCCGGCATGACCATCTTCGTGCCCTCGGGGAGGTTCACGGTGCCGGTCACGTCCGTCGTGCGGATGTAGAACTGCGGGCGGTAGTTGGTCAGGAACGGCGTGTGACGGCCGCCCTCCTCCTTCTTGAGGACGTAGACCTGCGCCTCGAACTTCTTGTGCGGGGTGATCGAGCCCGGCTTCGCGAGGACCTGGCCGCGCGAGATGTCGTCCTTCTCGATGCCGCGGAGGAGCGCGCCGACGTTGTCGCCCGCCTGGCCCTGGTCGAGGAGCTTGCGGAACATCTCGACGCCGGTGACGACGGTCTTGCGCTGCTCCTTGGCCTCGGTGTAGCCGACGATCTCGACCTCTTCGTTGACCTTGATCACGCCGCGCTCGATGCGGCCGGTGACCACGGTGCCACGGCCCTTGATCGAGAACACGTCCTCGATCGCCATGAGGAAGGGCTTGTCGATCTCGCGGACGGGCTCCGGGATGAAGCTGTCGAGAGCGGCCATCAGGTTCATGATGGACGTCTCGCCGGCGGCCTCGCCCTTGAGGGCCTGGAGCGCCGAGCCACGGACGATCGGGCTGTTG
>JADJMO010000034.1 GCA_016709545.1 Myxococcales bacterium | reverse complement strand
GGGTCTGTTCGTCGTTGAGGAGGTAGAGGCGGTCGATCACCTCGTCCTCGAACTTCGCGAGGGGCACTCTGTCGGCGTCGGTCTAGGGCAGAACGGGGGGACGGCGATGTCGGTCCAGCCATCGGCATCGAGGACGGCGCGGTCCATCTGCTCGTGCAGGGCGCGCAGCTCGAGGATGCGTGGCTGTCGTTCTCCGGCTCCTTGAGTGCGTTGTAGGTCTTCGTGAGGCCCTGAGGAAGTGCGTGTGGAGGTGCACGTGGAGGTTCAGGGATCCGCCGAAGCGCTGCACGACCGTCACGCTGCCGGCGCGACCTGCGTGCGGGCCCGCGGCGCGTCGCATCAGCGCTCAACCTCCCGGAACAGGATCCGATCGATGCCCGCGACGAGCGCGGGCTCCTTCGCGGCCCGCGCGCGGAGCTCGAACGGCTGGGTCAGCACCCATTGACGGAGAGGCACGCGGCAGCCCCTGGTACCAGGCGCGCTGGTGCTCGCCATGATGCGACCGGCACACGAGGCCCGACCCGCTGGCCGCAGTCGTCGCAGCGGACTTGAGCGAAAACCATGCTCCGGCAAGCCGCAGCGCAGGTATCGCTCGAACGCGCGACGAAAATAGACCGGAAGCTCACCCGCGTAGTGCTCGGACGTGTGACGGTGGAACGCCTGGAGCTGCTCGCGCACCGGCGCGTGCAGCGACGTCCGCTCCGGCACGGTGTCGAACACACCAGGCCACCTCCGCCCCTGACGAGAAGCGTACGCGCCTTGCAATCAGCTCGATTCACGCACGAACCGCGGGCCGGCGGATCCGAAGTGGCTTGTCCTCCCGCGCACGGAGACGTCTGCGTGTAGAGCCGCAGACGTCTGCGGGTCTCAAGCGATCCAGGTAAGGACCCTGGATCAGCGACGGTGTTTCACTTGAGCTTGAGGAGCGCCTTGGTCTGGGCGATCCGCGCGCCGGCGATCCCACGGAACGGGTCGTCGGGCGCGGCGCTGTCGAGCCACTTCGTGTAGTGGCTCAGCGCCTTGATGCGCTCGAGGCCGGCGATCTCGGGGGTGGCGTCGGCCTGCGCGAGGGCCACGAGCGCCTGGTACCAGTACACGTCGTAGGGCGGCACGTAGAACACGCTGTCGCCCTCGAGGCTCTTGCCGTCGGGGTCGAGCGAGAGGGCCACCGAGGCCGCCGCGAGCGCGCGCGGGCGATCGTCGAGCCGGTCGAGCAAGAGGGCCCGGGTCCAGTGGGTGACGGCGTGCTGGGGGACGAGATCGATGGCCTGCTCGATCGCGGTGAGGGCGTCGTCGAGGCGACCGAGGCGCATCTCGGTCTCGGCGAGGTTGGCGAGGACCACGTGCCGCTCGCTCGGGTCGTCGGCGAGCGCGAGGGCCATTTGCCACGCGGTCTCCTCGTCCTCGGCCTCGCCACGGTGGGCGTGGCTGATGCCGAGCGAGAACCACGCGCGGCCGGCCTGGGCGTGCTTCGGCGCGTAGGCGAGCGCGTGGTGGAGCGCGGGGATCGCGTCCTCGTAGTCGTGGAGCGCGACCAGGAGGAAGCCGAGGTCGTAGCGGAGGCGCGGGTCGACGGAGGTGCTGCCCCCGTGCACGCGGACGAGGGCCGTGGCGGCCCGCAGGCGCAGGTAGGCGTCGACGCTGTCGGAGGAGAGCGCCTCGATCGCCCGACGGTGCACGACGTCGGCCGGGAGCGGGCCCTTGTGGAGCTTGCCCGCGGCGGCGTCCTTCGCGCCGACCCAGAGGTCGGCGAGGGCCGGCGTCGGTACGACCAGCGCCGCCCCGAGAACCAGCGCCGCGAGCGCCGGCTTCATCCGCCCTTCTTCTTCGGGGCCGGCTTCTCGAGGGCCGCGACGTGTTGCTTGGCGTGGTCGGCCCACGCGCGCTTGTCGCCGCCCGCCGTGAGGTACTTGCGCCAGACCTCGAGGGCCACCGTGGGCTCGGTGGCCTCGAGCCCGATGGCGCGCAGCGCGAGCCCCTCCTCCATGGCCGGGAACCGGCTCGACAGCTCGGTGGGCAGATCTCCCGGGATTCCTGCGGTCTTCGAGAGCTCGCTCGTGAGCTCGCGGGCCTGCGTGGTGTCGCCGCGGCGGTCGAGCGCGAGCGCGAGCGCGAGGGTGCCGACGCGCCGCACGCTGCTCGACGCGGGGCTCTTGCTGCGCGCCTCGCGGAGGACGGCGACGGCCTCGTCGATGCCCGGCTTGCCCTGCTCGAGGGCGAGCATGCCCGCGGTGAGGTAGGCCGCGCCGGCCGCCTCGCACTCGCCGCCGACGGCGCAGAGGCCGAGCGGGCCGGCGACGCGCGGGAGGAGCGCGCGGTAGGTCTTGCGGGCCTCGTCGAGCTTGCCGAGGCGGACCTGCACGAAGCCGAGGTCGTCGAGGGCCTCGGCGTCGTCGAGCGCGCGGGCGTGGAGGGTGCGGGCCTTCTCGAACGCCTCGTAGGCCTCCTTGTACTTGCCCCACCGCGCGAGCGCCTCGCCGCGCACCACGTGAGGGCCGGCGAGCCCGGGGCTCAGGAGCTCGGCGCGGTCGGCCTGCGCCACGGCCTGGAGGAACTCGCCGTTGCGGAAGCGGCGGATGCCCTGCTGCAGCTCGAGGCAGTGCTCCTTGAGCGACGGCTGCTTGGCGCCCGCCCACAGCGTGCTCTTGGGACCCGTCGAGCCCTTGCCCGTGAACGACAGGCACTCGGGCGCCTTCTGCGCCGTCGCGAACTCGACGTCGGACGAGCTCACCGAGCCCGGCGCGGCGGTGGCACCCGGAGCGACGGCGATCGAGGCGAAGACCAGGGCGGCGGCGGCGACGGGCGGGCGCATCTGCACAGGGCCATCGTAGCGTGCTATCGAGCGCGGATGCTGGGTGAAACCCGCGAGAAGGTCCAGGCCCTCCAACAGCGCCTCACGACGCTAAGGGGGCATCTTTGACGTCCCGACCCTGAAGCGAAAGCTGGAGCAGCTCAACGAGCGCGCCGGGGCCCCGGGGTTCTGGGACGACCCGAAGCGCGCGCAGAGCTTGTTGCGCGAGCGCGCCGAGGCCGAGGAGCGGATCCAGTCCGTCGAGACCCTGGACAAGCAGCTCGTCGATCAGTCCGAGCTGCTCGAGATCGCGGCGATGGAGGGCGGTGAGGCCGCCGACGACACCGAGGCCGAGGTCGTGAAGGCGCTCGGTCCCCTCGAGCTGCGCCTGCGGCAGATCGAGCTCGGGCGGATGCTCTCCGGCAAGGCCGACCGCAACAACGCCATCGTCGAGATCCACCCCGGCACCGGCGGCACCGACGCCAAGGACTGGGCGCAGATGGTGCTGCGCATGATGCTCCGCTACTGCGAGAAGCGCGGCTGGAAGACCGAGGTCATCGACTACCAGGACGCCGACGACGCAGGCATCGACAGCGCCGCGTTCACCGTGCAGGGCGCCTATGCCTACGGCTACCTGCGGCCCGAGCACGGCGTGCACCGGCTCGTGCGCATCAGCCCCTTCGACGCGCAGGCGCGTCGCCAGACCGCGTTCGCCGCGGTCGAGGTGCTGCCCGACATCGACGACGACATCAACATCGAGATCAAGGACGACGACCTCGAGGTCACCACCATGCGCGCCGGCGGCAAGGGTGGCCAGAACGTGAACAAGGTCGAGACCGCGGTCCGCATGAAGCACCTGCCGACCGGCACCGTGGTCGTGTGCCGCGCCGAGCGCTCGCAGCTGCAGAACCGGCTCATGGCCAAGAAGATGCTCGCCGCGCGCCTCTATACGAGCAGGAGCTCCAGCGGCGCGAGGCCGAGACCGCGGCGTACAACGCCACCAAGAGCCAGATCGCCTGGGGCAGCCAGATCCGCAGCTACGTGCTCGCGCCCTACCGCATGGTGAAGGACCACCGCACGGGCCACGAGACGGGCAACCCCGACGCGGTGCTCGACGGCGGCCTCGACGGCTTCATCGAGGCCTACCTGCTCGCAGCAGCGGGCGGCACCCTCGGCAAGGGCGGCGGCGGCGACGACATGTGATCGGCTGGTCGGGCGTGGGGCCCCGGTGTATCTCTGTCGTCGATGACCGAGCGTCGGAGCAACGTCGCGTTCGCAGCGGTGGTGGTGGCCTCGGCCGCCGCGCTGGTCGGTAGCTTCGTCGCGGCCACCGCGAGCCCGCTCGATCCGACGATCCCGAAGACGGTCGTGGTCGGCACGGGAGGCGCGCTGTGGCCGACCGCGCGGGGCGCCTACGGCCGCGTGGGGCGCTCGCCGGTCGCCCTGCCCCGCGGCGGCAAGGTCACCTGGTCACGCAACCTGAACGGGCGCGTGGAGTACCCGCCGCTGGTCGACGACGCGGGCACCACGGTGGTGGTCACCGCCGGCGGTGGCACCGAGGGCACCCTCGCCCAGCTCGCCCGCGCGGACGGCAAGCCCATCCTCACCAAGCTCGAGGAGCGGCGCTCGCGGCGCCGGTGATCCTCGGCAACGGCACGCGGGTCATCGTCACCTCGCAGCAGGTCCTCGGCTACGGCAAGGACGGCGTGCAGCGCTGGAAGTCGCAGCTCGAGGGCAGCGGCTCCGCGCTCGTCTCGGTGACGCCGCTCACGACCGGCGGGTTCGCGCTGCTCCGCGGCGACGAGCTGTTCGAATACGACGGCGCAGGCGTGGTCGCGGGGCGCACCAAGCTCGCGCTGATGCCGCGCCTCCTCGCGGCGCGCGAGGGCGGCGAGGTCGTCGGCGTCGGCGCGACGGGCGAGGCCTGGTCCTGGCGCGCGGGCAAGGTCCCCCACCTGCTCGGCAAGTTCCCGAGCTGCACGCACGGCATCGCGGTCACGCGCGACGCGGCCGGCAAGCAGGAGTTCGTGGTGTGCTCGTCGGACGCGCTCGTCGATCAGCTCGACGTGGCGACGGGCAAGCGCAAGGCGATCCTCGGCAAGGGGTTCTTCCCGTTCCGCACGCCGGTGGCCCTCGACGGGCGCGGCGCCGTGCTCGCCACGGGGGCCTACGGGGTCCTCGTCGGCACGGGCACGAGCGGGGAGTCGGTCGGGCCGCTCGAGGTGCCGGGCGCGAACCTCATGGTCCCCGGCAAGGAGGTCTCGGTCGCGCTCGGTGGCGGCGAGGTCGCGCCGATCGTCGACGACCAGGGCACGTGGATCTGGGGCGGCGGCGACGGCGTCGCGGCGGCGTGGCCCGGCGGCGAACCGGTGCGCCTCGCGCGGTGCGACGGCCTCGATCTGACGACGACGGCGGGCTTCGCGCCCGTCGCGGCGAAGGCTCTGGTCGTGGCCTGCCGCAACGGTCGCATCGAGCTGCATGTCGATGGGGGTTGACACTGCGGATGGATTCGCTATCCTCCGCGCCCTCCCAAGCGATTGGGGGATCGTCCAACGGCAGGACGGCGGATTCTGGCTCCGTCTATCTAGGTTCGAATCCTAGTCCCCCAGCAAGTTTCTCTTATCTTTTGCAGTCTTCTCTTAGTGCAGTGTGAGAACAGGCGGCCCCATCGTCTAGCGGTTAGGACATCGGCCTCTCACGCCGGTAACACGGGTTCAAGTCCCGTTGGGGTCACCATCGAAGGCCCGGATCTCGTAGCGGATCCGGGCCTTCGACTTTCTTTTCCGGCTCACCAAAGTAAAATGGCTCACAACATCCACGGCATCTTCGCGGCTCCTGAGACCCTCGCTTCCGTCGTGAAGCAGCTGCCCGGGACCATCGTCGTCCCCCTGAGCGCCGGCGTCGCGTGGGTGCCCGTCTTCGACGAGCTCCTCGACGCGGTCTCCAAGAGCGCAGGCGTCCCCTCGGCGAACACCGAGGACGGCTTCGTCCACTTCGGCGGCGTGCTGCCGAGCGTGCTCCAGGCTGCCTCGGCGAAGGCCCCCGTGGCCTATGTGGAGACGGACTACTTCGGCGGCAGCGGCTCGCAGATCGCCACGGTCTACGAGGGCGGCGTGCGCACGAAGGAGCGCTGCACGGTGAACCAGGCGCTCGCCGTGCTCGGCGTGCACGGCGTCGACGAGCAGGACGAGTGGGACGTGGTCGGCCTCGCGAACCATCGCGTGACGCCCGACGCGGCGCACGCGGCCTTCGCCGCGCGCTGATTTGCCAGAGCGGCCGCCCGTGGAGGCGGCCGCTGTTCACTGCGCTCGCTCCGCTCGCTCCGTTCACTCACTTCTTCTCGAAGCCGCCCGCGCGCCACTCGTATTCGGTCTTCGCGATCGCGCTGACGAAGCGGGCCAGCTTCACGCCCCCGCTCTTCTCGTCGAACTCCCACTCGAGGTGGCTGCCGGCGTCGCCCGAGAGCGTGATGTCCACCACGCCCGCGGTGGTGACCCAGCTGAGGTTGGCCTGGCCCATGTTCTCGGCGTAGTCGGTCGACTCGAACAGGACGTGACCGTCGACGGTCTTGAAGGTCGCGTGGCCGAGCACCTTGCCCACCTGGTTCCACCCGGTCGCGGTGCGCAGCATCACGTAGCTGTGCGGCTTCACCCGCGAGTACCACATGAGTTCGAACACGGCGTCCTCGAGGCCGTCCCCGTCGACGTCGACCTTGTGGTAGCGACCCGCGGGGAGGTTCCCACAGGTGAAGTCCTCCCAGTACTTCTTCCGGGCGGCGTTCGCCGCGATCGCGTCGGCCGTCTTTCGCGCGGCGTTCGACTCGCCCGACTCCCCGTCGATCCACCCGACGCTCTCCCCGTAGGTGATCATGAGGAGGTCGGCGTCGCGCAGCGCCTCGAAGTAGGTCCAGCGGAGCAGGTGCTCGGCCGTCCGGTCGTTCTCCACGACGTGGATGGTGAGCGTCTCGGTCACGCAGTCCGCGCCCGCGTCGCCCCCGGCGATGGCGGCGAGGCCAATCTCGATGGGCGCGGCGCTGGGCGCGGCGTACCAGGTCAGGTCGCCGGTCTTCGGGTCGAGGTGCGCGCCCTTCGGCAGGCCCTCCGCGCGGTAGGTGCCGCCGAACACCTTGGTGGTGGCGTCCTTCGCGCGCATGCGCAGCTTGATCGGCGTCTTGGCTGCGACGGTGATCGAGAGCGGCTCGCCGGGGTCGCGCATCGGGGAGCAACGCAGGAGGTCGCGCGGCCCCTTCTCCCACGTGATGCGGGGGCTCGGCGTGCACGACGGCGTCGGGATGACCTTGACGACGGCCGATGCCGACACGGACGGTGCGGGCAGCTCGGCGCTCGGCAGCGGCTGGGGGACGACGGCGGTGTCCGAGACAGGATCGGACTGCACGACCGGGCGCCGCTGGCAGCCGAGGAGGAGGAGAAGGAGCGGAAGCAGCCAGCGCATCACGCCGGAGCCTACCCACATCCCGACAGCGCGGCTCGGCGCGAGCGCACGACTCTCCGAGACCGGCTGCAGCTTCATCGACCTATGGAACGCTCGCGCCTCGTCCTTGCTTCGCTCCGTGGGCGTCCGGGCCGCGGCGGCGTCGCACGAGCCAGCCGAGCACCGCGACGAGCGCGACACCCGCCTGTGCGGGACGGCCGGGATACGTGGTGCAGCCGCCGCCCGAATCGGTGTCGGCGGGCGCCGCACCCGCGACGCACTTGCCCGTGGACGTGTCGCAGGCGAAGCCCGACTGACAGTCGGCCGAGGTGGTGCACTGCTTCAGGCAGGCGCCGTCCACGCACCGGAGCGGGCTGCACGGCGTGACGACCTCGTCCTTGCCGATCGACGCGGTGCCCTCGGTGTTGCAGCGCGAGCCCTGCACGCAGTTGCCCGCGGTGCACGCGAAGCCGGCCGCACAGTCCTCCTTGGTGACGCACGTGGTCTTGCACTTGCCGTTGCTCGCGCAGACGAACGGCAGACACGCGGTGTCGCAGCAGTAGCTGCCCTCGCAGAAGCCGCTCGCGCACTGTGCCTTGTCCGTGCAACCGCTCCCGTCGATCTTCAGGGGCTTGCAGGCGCCGGCTTCGCAGTAGGCGGTCTTCGCGCATCCGGTGGTGGCCGTGCACGTCGTCGCGCAGCTGCCCGTCGCGCACCCGAACGGCGCGCAGCTCGTGGCGGCGCAGCAGGTGCCCTCGACGCAGTGGCCGTGCTCGCACTCGGCGTCGACCGCGCAGCCCTTGCCGTCCGCGAAGGCGATCAACGGGCGATAGACGTACGCCTCGCCCGCGCCGAACTGGTGGGCCGCGCCGACGGCGCCATCGTTGCCCGAGAGCGTGACGCTGGCCCCGAAATTGAGGCCGAACACCGGCGTGAGCGGGAGGAGCTTGGACTTCTCGACGAACGCCTTGCCGTCGTACGCGTAGACGTGCACCTCACCCTCGCTGTCCTTGCCGGCCGACCGAGCGCCCACGAGGAGGAGGTCGTCGGCCGTGGCGACCGAGTACCCGAACTCCTCGAGGTCGGCGGTGCCCTGGAACGCCTTGCCCTTGGGGCTCGCGAACGCGCTGCCCACGCGGTCGAAGACGTAGACCGAACCCGTGGCCTTGGCGCCGTCGTCGTCGTCGGGCGCGCCGACGACCAGCCGCTTGTCGCTGACCGACACGGCATACCCGAAGTGCGCGCTGTCGGACGGCACGGGCGCGACGACGCGCTGATCGAGCTTCCAGGTGCCGCCGCTCTTCACGAACACGTACACCGCGCCGGCCTCGTCGACGGTGTCCACGGTGGCGTGCGGCGCGCCGACGACCGCGAGGTCGCCGGCGATCGCGACCGCGCTGCCGAAGTCCTCGAACACCTTCGGCGGCGGCAACGCGACCACGCGCGAGAACGTGGTGCCCGTCTTCGCCCAGACCTCGGCCACGCCGTTGGTGCCATCGAGCGGGCTCCCCTGCCCGCCGATCAGCAGCAGGTCTCCGCTCGCGGCGATCGCGTGCCCGAAGGCGACGGAGGCCTTGGCCTCGGCGCGCAGCGTCTGGATCGACTTCCACGTGGTCGCTTCGCGCTGGAAGACGAAGACAGCGCCCGCCGAGGTGACGGGCAGATCGTCGGTGAACTCGGCGCCCACCGCGAGCAGGTCCCCGGAGAAGGACAAGGCGCTGCCGAAGCGGTCGGCGTCGGTCGGGCGCGGCAAGAGGGCCTGGTTGGTCCAGCCCGTCTTGGAGGCCCACCCGTAGACGAAGACCCCACCTCCATCCAGGGGATCACCGGGCGCCCCGACGGCGAGGAGGTCCTTCTGGAGCGCGAGGGCGGTGCCGAGCTCGTCGACGTCCGCGGTGGAGCTGCCCCGCAGGCGCGCGCTCGGCCCGATGGTCGGATCGATGGTCACCGGGAAGCGGGCCGTGGCGACGTCGACGTGGATGGCGAGGGTGTCGTTCGCGACGCTGAACCACGCGCGGAGGGGCACGTGATCGGCGTCCCACGCCTCGAGATCCCGCACGTCGAAGCGAGCTCGGCCCGCCGTGTCCACGAGGGCGACGCAGGCGTCCGCCGGGCATGCGATGCGCGGGGTGAGACCGGAGACGACGTAGGTGAGATCCACCGTAGAGCTCGTCGTGCGGTCGATGGTGAAGCCGAGCTCGACCCCGCCGGGACGCTTCCGGTACCACTCGACCACGCCTCCGTGATCGAGCTCGAGGCGGTCCGGCCCCCGCGTGACCTGCTTGGCGGCCGGCCCCTGCAACGACCAGGAGAACCCGCCCTTCTCCGCTGATTCTGTGGAGAACTGCACGCGGTCGACGTCGACGCGCGCGAGCACCGAAGCCGCCTCGACGAGCGGAGGCGGCTCCGGATCGGCGCTCGGCGCACACCCGACGACGAGCAGTCCGGCAAGGAGCGTGGGGGTCGGGCGACGATTCATCACGAGACATACGGGTGAGGTCCCGAGCTGGATCGGCCATGCGCCAGCGCAACGACGTCACCCGAACGCCACGATCGTCAGTCCATCCCCTTGATGTTCGCGACCGGGTACAGCCGGTGCGCGACCTTCGCGATGCCCTCGCCCTCGAGCACGTCGAGCACCTCGTCGAGGTCCTTGTAGACGTGCCCGCACTCGTCGAGCGGCGTCGTGCGCGTGTTGCCGACGATGCCCTCGATCTCGACCCCCGCGAAGCTCCGCTTCACCTCGCGCATCTCGGCGTCGATCTCCGCCTGCCGGTGCTCGAGCTGGCGCTTGGCGGCGCCGCGACCGAGCACGCGGCCCGACCCGTGGTTGACCGAGCACGCCGTCGCGTGCGCGCCCGCCTGCGGGAACAGGATCGCCGCGCCGGTGTACATGGACCCCGGGATCAGGCACGGGTGGCCGGTGTCGCTCCAGCGCGTGCCGACGAGGTCCGGGTGGCCGGCGGGGAACGCGCGCGTCGCGCCCTTGCGGTGCACGAAGCCGCGCTTGTGCGTACCGTCCGGCAGCACGAGCGTCTCTTCCTGCACGAGGTTGTGCGAGATCTCGTAGTAGACCTCGCCGTCCACGCCGAACACCTCACGGAGCGCCTCGCGCACGCCGTCGGCGATCACATGGCGGTTCGCGACGGCGTAGTTCGCCGCGGCGTTGTGGTGCGCCCAGTAGGCCTTGCCGAGCGGCTCGTCCGCGCGGAGCCAGCTGTCCTCGCGGCGCGCGCTCGCAAGGCCGCGCAGGCGCGCGCCCTCGTGGAAGTAGTGGTTCGCGACCTGCCAGCCGTAGCCGCGCGACCCGCAGTGGATCATCACCCACACCGAGCCGTCGTCGCGATCGACCTGCATCTCGACGAAGTGGTTTCCCCCTCCGACCGAGCCCAGCTGCGGCACGACCTTGTCCCACGCGCGCTCGATCTCGCGCACGTCGGTCTCGTCCGGGATCGGGATGAACACGCGCTCGCACACGTCGGCGCGCACGCCGAGCGCCTGTGCGCCGTGGCGCAGCACCTGCTCGGCCTTGGTCGAGGAGAAGCGCGGCATGTGCTTCGGGCGGCCGTTGCCGACGCCCGTCGCGACGCGCTTCTCGACCTCGCGCAGGAAGTCGCCGCGCACCTTCTTCTCGCGCACGCGCGCGGCGCCGAGGCCCGGGACGCGCAGGTACAGCACGCCGCACGAGATGTCGTAGCCGGAGCCGGATTGGATGATGGTCCCCTCGGTCACGACCACGCCGCCGACCGGCACGCCGAAGCCGAGGTGGGTGTCGGGCATCAGGTAGACGCCCGTGACGCCCGGGTAGCTCGCCGCGTGCGCGGCCTGCGACCACAGCGCCTCGTCCGAGGCCTCGTAGAGCGCCGCGGAGAGGTAGGCGTGGATCTCGACCCGCATGTCGGCGACCTGCGGCAGGACGTAGTGGCGGTCGCCGACCGGGACGGCGATGTGCTTGAAGGACATGACTGGTTGCCTCCCTGGCTCGCGCCCTGGGGAGTCTCCGATGTGAAGATGGGTAGGATATCGATTTGAACCTACCGGCGGACAAAACGAAGAGAGCCGCCGGGGGATGACCTGGCGGCTCTCGAGGGGCGAGGGACGGCTCAGATCGCGCGTGTTCCGGGCGCCGACGGCGGGCGCTGCAGATCCTGGAGAAGGCGATGGAGTCTCATGGGTTCCTCGTGTGCGCAGACTCTACCACGATGCTCGGGACAGTTCAAAGGTGGATCATGCCGCCGCGAGACCGCGGGGGATCAACAGCCCACGGATGCGCCGCTTCTCCAGCGGCGTGAGCACCGGCTCGAGGAACGCGAACAGCTCGGTCGCGTCGCGGAAGGCCCGACGCGCCGGGTGGTTCGCCTCCTTGATCATGCGCAGGATCTGGAGGTGCAGCGTGGGGCTCCGGCCGAGGAGGGTCGCGGTGCGCAGCAGGCGCGGCTCGTTGCGCATCGTCGACACGTAGGCGTCGACCGCGTCGGGCGGGAACACGGTGGCGTCGGCGAGGTCGACGAAGCACACGTACGGCCCCCGCACTGCCTCGACGACCCGATCGTGGAGGGCGGCCCAGGGCTGCGCCTCCTGTGCGGAGACCGGCGACCAGATGCGGATCTCCACGAGCCGACCCACCGTGTTCTCGATGGAGTACACGGAGCACGTACGAAGCTCCCTGCGTTTCGGATCATCCGCCGACGGGCTTGCGCATGCAGATGCGAAGCGCGGCCTTCGCCCGATGCACGAGCACGTCCACGTGACCGCGGGTGAGGCCGAGCGCCGCGGCCACGTCCTCGCCCGAGCGCTCCTCGAGCAGGCGCAGCATCACGACGCCCCGCTGCACCGAGCAGAGCTCGGCGACGCACATGCGCAGGCGGACCATGTCCTCGGCGTGCCCGAGCAGCCCTTCGGGGTTCGCCTCGTCGGTGGGCCGCAGCTCTTCGTCGAACGGCACGTGGGGCAACGCGCGCCGGTGACGCCGCCGGAAGTTCCGGGCGGCGTTGCGCACCATGACCTTGAGCGTGGCCTGCTCGTGGTCGGACTCGGTCTCCTGGTCGAGGAGGGTGACGAGGGCGTCCTGCACGCACTCGAGGGCCTCCTCCGGCGAGAGGCCTTCGCCGCGGGCGTTGCCGACCAGCGCGGTGCGGTCGCGGGCGAGGAGGCCGAGGCGTTCGAGGCGGTCCACCGGGGTCTAGGTCTCGAGGAAGCCCGATCTTACGCCCGTAAGTTCCGCCTGGGTCGAGACCTCTCCCCGCATGAAGAAGAACGTCCTCCCCATCGACGACAGCAACTTCGAATCGACGATCCTGGCCTCGGACCAGCCGTTCCTGCTCGAGCTGACCGCGCCGTGGTGCGGGCCCTGCAAGGCGCTCGCGCCCGTCGTGGAGGCCCTGGCCGACGAGCAGGTCGGGGTGGTCAAGGTGGGTGCGCTGGACATCGACAGCGCGCCCGCGACGGCGGCCCGCCTCGGCGTGCGCGGGGCGCCGACCATCCTCGTGTTCAAGGGCGGGCGCGAGGTGGCGCGCCAGGTGGGGGTGGTCAGCCGCGCGCGGCTGCTGGCGCTGCTGCAGGGCTGACCGCGCGAGGCAGCCATGGACGTGCAATGCTGCGCCCATGGACGCCCACGACGAGGCCCTGCTGGCCGAGCTCCCGAAGAAGGTCGGCAAGCGCATGCGCAAGGCGCTGGTCGCGCTCGAGGCCTGCACCGTGCCGGACGAGCCCTCGATCGCCGTCGACGCCTACGCGGGCCTCAAGATCGAGCAGTCGCCGGGTAAGGCGCGGGACTCCGACGCGCTCTTCGCCAAGGCCTTCTCGGCCGCGAAATACCCCGAGTTCGACGAGGTCCTGCCCGTCGCCGCGAAGCTCGACCCCGTGCACGAGCAGCTCGCGCGGCTCGTCGCGCACCGCACCGGCATCGCCCTCCACGAGTGGGCGATCCCGCAGACCGCGTGGGCGCGACGGCGCTGGCTCGGCATCGATCCGCCGGGCGTGCTCGATCGCGAGGTCGAGTACACCAGGAAAGAGAAGGTGCGGCGCGCCCCGCTGTGGCGCGCGCTCGCCAAGCTCGGCGACGAGGCGGGCGAGAAGCTCTTCGCAGCGCTCCCGGCGATGGATCGCCTCGAGGCGCTCGTCGATCTGGCGCTCGAGGCCTACCGCGTCGAGGCGCCGTCGTGGGACGACTGGGAGAAGGTCCGGATCGACGAGCCGGCGCGCCTGTCGGCCCTCGCCGACCGCGTCACCGCGCTCTACGCCGAAGGGGCCCCCTCGAGCGAGCGCGATGGGCACAGCACCCTGCCCTGGCCGATCGGCTGGCTCCTGTTCCTCTCGCTCGTCCGCGCGGGCGTCCCGATCGAGGAGCGCTGGGACTGGATGCTCCCGATCGGTCCGCTCACCGCCGAGTGCGTCGCGGCCATCGCCGAGCCCCGGCAGGGACAGGCGATCGTGAACGCGTTGAAGGCGGAGTTCCCCTCGCGCGCGCTCGCCTCGGGGCTCGAGCTCGCGAAGCAGTTCCCGTCGCAGGTGCTCGCCGACCACCTGATGGAGCTGGCCGACGGGGCCGTGCACAGCCTCGCGTGCCCCGCGCGTCGAGGCTACCTCGCGGACCTCGCCGCGGCGGTCGGTCCCGAGCTCGGGGCGCACGTGCAGAAGAGGCTCGCCGCGCTCCCGCCGTTGCCTGCGCTGCGGACCAAGCGCTCGCTCTACGCCCGGTCCGTCGACGAGCTCACCGCGGGGCAACGCCTCCAGCTCGCGGTGCTCGGTCAGGGCTGGGAGACCGACGCGGGGCCGATGGTCACCGTCGCGGAGGACGGCGCCGAGCCGGTGTTCGGGCCGATCGAGTTCGTGAGCGCGTTCGAGATCGTCGATGCCGAGGGCGCGCCCGCCTACGAGGCGCTGCTCTACATGGACGAGGACGGCGCCGTCTGCGAGGCCGGGACGACGCGGTCGGTGATGTACGTCTCGCAGGAGAACCTCTCGTGGAACGTCCCTGACGACGTCGCGGAGGCGCTGCACGGGCTGCTGCAGGTCGCGCCGAAGCCCCGCAAGAAGGCGGCACCGAAGAAGGCGGCGGCGAAGAAGCCGACAGCGAAGAAGGCTCCACCGAAGAAGGCTCCCGTGCGCAAGACCGCGAAGAAGCCGGCCCGGACCCAGCGAACAGTCTGACGGGCGCGCGCGGCGGATTGCGCTATATTTCGCGCATGATCCGCACCCTTTCTTTCGCTTCCCTCGCGCTCGTCCTCGTCGCCGGCTGCTCCAGCGAGGACGGCGCCACCGTGCCCGGGACCGACACGGGCACCGCCACCGACACGGCCGTCGACACCGCGACCGACACGGGCGTGGCCGACACCGGCGTCGCCGACACCACGACCGACGCGCCGGTCGACACCACCACGCCCGACGTCGCCGTCGACGGCGACGCCGCCGGCAAGATCGAGGCGACCACCACCGGCACCGTCACCGGCAACTGCATGCCTGTCATCCCGAAGGACCCAGCCAACATCACCGGTTCGCTCACGATCAAGAACAGCACGGGAGCTGCCATCGGGCCCGTCACCGCAGAGTACGGCGTGTTGAAGTCCGGTGGCACCGCCTTCGCCACCTGGAAGATCGACAAGATCGACCTCGGCACGATCGCGCCCGGCGAGACCAAGAGCCAGAAGTGGCAGAAGACGGCGGGCACTTACTCGTCCGACGAGACCAAGAAGGACGGCGTCTGCGATCGATGTGGCACCGACGTGATCGTCGAGATCACCGTCTTCGGCCTCGGCACGACCAGCGGCACGCCCGTCGCCGCGCCCGCGACCAAGATCGCCTGCGCGCTCTGAGGCGCGAAGCGTCGTCGGTTTCGCCGAGCGACGGACCAGGCGTACCCTCTCGGCGTGGCCACCGACGACGCCTACGCGAAGAAGTACATGGCCGGCGCCGGCGCGGTGCTCCTGCGCGACACCAAGGTCGGCCGCACCTCGCTCGCCATCCTGGGCCTCGTCACGCTCTGGTGCGGCGGCGGCGCCATCGGCGCCTTCCTGAACGTCCTCCCCAAGTCGAGCGTCGGCGCCGCCGTGTTCATGACGTTCATGACCGCGTTCTTCGCGTTCCTCGCGCTCACCCTCACCGTGGTCCGCACCGTGGTGAGCGAGGGCGAGGTGCAGGTGCAGTGCGGCCTGTGGGGCCCGCGCGTCCCCATGGAGCGCGTGACCTCGTGCCGCGTGGTCCCGTACGACTGGGTGCGGTTCGCGGGCTGGGGCATCAAGCGGAGCGCCGACGGCACGTGGGCCTACACCCTCGACGCCAAGAGCGACGTCGTCGAGCTGACCTGGACCGACGAGGCCGGCGAGGCCCACGCCGCCCAGTTCTCCGCGTCCGACCCCCACGCCGTCGCGGCGGCCGTCGAGAAGGCCCGGGCCACTCGCCTTCGCATCGCGACCGACGACGAGGCCGTCGTGAGCGACCGGGCGATCGCCGAGGCCGCCGCAGAAGAGGCCGAAGAGGCCGCCGAGGGCACCGCGCGCCGGAACTCGTGAACGCACCCTCCCCGTGGTAGACGCGGCGCCATGTGCGGCGTCATCGGGCTGATCTACGAGAACCACCGCGACGACCTCGGGCAGGTCGCCGCCGAGCTCCTCAAGACCCTCGAATATCGCGGGTACGACTCGACCGGCGCCGCCATCCAGGGCGACGAGGTCGACGTCCGCCTGATGAAGGGCGTGGGCGCACCCTCGGTGATGGTGCACGAGCTCGGGATCACCGGCGCAGGCGGCCGGGCGTTCTGCGGGCAGGTGCGCTGGGCCACGTTCGGCGCGGTCACCGACGCCAACTCCCAGCCCCACGTCGTGCGCTGCAAGACCTTCCTCTACGGCGCGCACAACGGCAACGTCACCAACTGCGACGACCTCAAGGCCTGGCTCACCAGCGAGGGCCACCAGGTGCTCTCCGACAACGACGGCGAGATGGTCGTCCACACCATCGAGCACTTCTTCGCCCGCGCGTTGGACCGCGACAAGCCGGCCGACACCGCCGCGCGCCGGGCGTGCATGCGCGGCGCCATCCTCGAGGCCCGCAAGAAGCTCGAGGGCTCGTTCGCCGCCGTGATCGTCGACCCGGTCACCCGCACGATGTGGTCGATCAAGCAGGGCTCGAGCCTCTACTTCGGCATCGGACAGGACCGGGTGGGCGGCCGCTTCGCCATCGCCTCGTCCGACCTCTCGAGCGTCCTCAAGCTCACCCGCGTGGTGGTGCCGATCACCGAGGGCGAGTTCGTCGAGTACGACCCGACCTACCACCACATCCATTGCATCGAGGACCGCACGCTCAAGACGACGAGCGGCCCGGTGAAGATGAAGGCGGGCGACGTGGTCTCGCGCGAGCCCGTGCGGAGCCGCCTCCGCGCCAAGGACACCGCCCTCGTCCCGCCGTTCGAGACCTTCATGGACCAGGAGATCAGCGCGCAGGAGCAGACCTGCCGCGAGGTGGTCACCCTGTTCCTGGGGGGCTCCGAGGAGGCCCGCGCCGTCTCCCACTGGGGCGAGAACGCGGAGCTCGGCGCGCGGCTCGACGTGCTGCGCGACCAGTACGACGACGAGCGCATCCGCGCGCTGTTCCACGAGCTCGTCGATCTGCCCGCGTTCGCCGGGTTGCTCGCCGAGGCCCCCGAGCTCGTGCGCCGCGACGCCACGCGGACCCCCCACCTGCACTCCTCGGAAGCCGGCTTTCTCACCGACCTCTTGCCGATGGCCCGGGGCGAGAACGACGTCCTCGCGGTGCGCCTGATCGACGCGCTGCTCGAGGCCGCCGAGGTCCGCGAGCACGAGAAGACCATCGCGCGCTTCGCCGACATCTGCCTCGACGCCATGGCCCACGGCGGCCGCATCTACGTGATCTGCTGCGGCAGCAGCTACCACGCGGCCAAGGCCGCCGCGCTGTTCTGGAACGAGCTCGCCCACGTGGAGCTCCTGCCCGTCCTCCCCGGCGAGTTCCGCGGTCAGTCCGCGCGGTCGCTCGCCGACCACGACCTCGTCATCGCGGTCAGCCAGAGCGGCGAGACCAAGGACCTGATCGACGTGCTCAACGACGTCATCGCGTCCGGGCACGACATCAAGCGCGTCGGCCTCGTCAACAACGTGAACTCCACGCTCGCGCAGGAGAAGTGCGATCTCGTCATCCCGCTCCGCTGCGGGCCCGAAATCGCGGTGCCCGCGACCAAGAGCTTCATGAACCAGCTGGTCGTGTTCTATTGCCTCGCGCTGCGGTTCGCGACCCGGCGGCTCGACACCATTTCCGACGAGGCCGCGCGCAAGGCCACCGCGCGCGACCTCGAGGTGCGTCGCGAGAACCTCCGCACCCTGCCCGCGCTCATCCGCGAGACGGTCGAGGTCACCCAGGCCGACGTGGCCGTCGCCGCCAAGCAGCTGTTCCTCTGCCCGAGCATCCACATCCTCGCGACCCGCCTCACCGCCGTCGCCAAGGAGGGCGCGCTCAAGATCCGCGAGGTGCTGCTCAACCACACCGAGGGCTTCGAGGCCTCGGAGTTCAAGCACGGCCCCAACACCATCCTCGGGTTCAACACCGTGCTCGGTCCGGCCGAGGTGGCCCACATGCTCGAGCACCTCGGGCGCACGCTCGAGGCGCTGGCCGTGGCCGCGGCGAGCGCCGGGCTCGGGCCCGACTCGCTGCGCCGCCTCGTGCAGGTCGCGACCGAGAGCGTGCTCTCCACGCAGACGCCGTTCTCGCTCACCGAGGCCGAGCGCGCGGTGTTCGAGCGCACGTTCGACCGCGCGGCGCTGGTCCGCGAGCTCTACGCCGACTACCCGCTCATCTACGTGACGGGCCCCGACGAGCGCGACGTCGCGCTCACCGTCTCGCAGGTGAACACCCACAAGATCCGCGGCTCGCGCACGGTCATGATCGCCGAGGAGCACCCCGCCCTGCGCGGCGCGGCCACCAAGGCGCCGGTCGACAACCCGTCGTACCAGTCCGTGTTCGTCGCGCTCCCGCGCACCAACGACACCCTCCTCACCACCTTCTCCGCGACGGTGGTGCTGCAGCGTCTGGCGCTCGAGATGAGCCTGCTCAAGAAGCGCTACCTCGACCGCCTCGGCGTCGAGGACCACGGCGTCCACCCCGACGTGCCCAAGAACGTGAGCAAGTCGATCACCGTGGACTAGGCTGCTCGTCTCGAAGGCCCCCGTGCTGAAGCACGGGGCACCGACTGCGGGGGCAAGCCCGCCTCGCGGCGGGCTCCAACGGTTCGTACGGAAGGCCACATTTCGAGCCTCGGAGCGGCCCCACTTCGCGAGCCCAGAGAACAGCCTCTACGTTGGCCGGTGCTTGGTCTCGAGCCCGAGCGCCATTCTTCGATGGCCCTCGGGCTGCTAGAGTCGCGGCTCCATGACCGAGCCGAGCGACTTCATCCGCGACATGATCGGCGCCGACGTGGCGGCCGGCCTCCACGACGGCCGCGTGTGCACGCGCTTCCCGCCCGAGCCCAACGGCTACCTCCACATCGGGCACGCCAAGTCGATCCACCTCAACTTCGGCATCGCCAAGCAGTTCGGCGGCGTGTGTCACCTCCGCATGGACGACACCAACCCGACCACGGAGGACCCGGAGTACGTCGCCGCCATCCAGCGCGACGTGCGCTGGCTCGGGTTCGAGTGGGGGCAGAACATGTTCTACGCCTCCGACTACTACGAGCGCCTCTACGAGCTCGCGGAGGGTCTCATCCAGAAGGGCCGCGCCTACGTGTGCGACCTCACCGAGGCCGACATGGGCGAGTACCGCGGCAAGGTCGGCGAGCCCGGCAAGGAGAGCCCGTATCGCAACCGTTCGGTCGAGGAGAACCTCGACCGCTTCCGCCGCATGCGCAAGGGCGAGTTCAAGGAGGGCAGCTGCACGCTGCGCGCGAAGATCGACATGGCGTCGCCCAACATGAAGATGCGCGACCCGCCGCTCTACCGGATCAAGCACGCCCACCACTACCGCACGGGCGACGCGTGGTGCATCTACCCGCTCTACGACTACGCGCACTGCCTCAGCGACTCGTTCGAGAAGATCACGCACTCGCTGTGCACGATGGAGTTCGAGAGCGCGCGCGAGCTCTACGACTGGGTGGTCGCCGCGACCGAGGTGCCGCACGTGCCGCGCCAGACCGAGTTCGCGCGGCTCAACCTCTCGTACACGGTGATGAGCAAGCGCCGCCTGCTCGAGCTCGTCGAGAAGAAGCTCGTGCGCGGCTGGGACGACCCGCGCATGCCCACCATCGCCGGCCTGCGTCGTCGTGGGGTGACCAGGGAGGCGATCGCCGAGTTCTGCAGCCGCATCGGCGTCGCCAAGAACCTCTCCATCGTCGACATGGCGCTCCTCGAGCACGTGATCCGCGAGGACCTGAACCAGCGCTCCCCGCGCGTGATGGCCGTCCTCAAGCCGATCGAGGTGCTCATCGAGAACTACCCCGAGGGCGAGGTCGAGCAGCTCGACGCGCCCTACTGGCCGCACGACGTCCCGAAGGAGGGCTCCCGCAAGGTCCCGTTCTCCCGCACGATCTACGTCGATCGCGACGATTTCCTGGAGAACCCGCCCAAAGATTTCCATCGCCTCTCGCCGGGCAAGCGCGTGCGGCTCCGCCACGCGTACGTGGTCACCTGCAAGGAGGTGATCAAGGACGCCAACGGCGACCTCGCGCGCCTCGTGTGCACCTACGACCCGGCCACGCGCGGCGGCTCCGCGCCCGCGGGCGAGAAGGTCGCCGGCACCATCCAGTGGGTGAGCGCGGCGCACGCCCTCGACGCCGAGGTGCGCATCTACGACCGGCTGTGTCGCGTGGAGAGCCCTGGTGACGGCGGCCGCGACTTCCTCGAGGATCTCAACCCCGACTCGCTCTCGGTGGTGCAGGCCAAGGTGGAGCCGTCCCTGTCGAGCGCGGCCGAGGGGCAGCACTACCAGTTCGAGCGCGTCGGCTTCTTCTTCGTCGACCCCGACACGCGCCCCGGCGCGCCGGTCTTCAACCGCACCGTCGCCCTCAAGGACGGCTGGGCGAAGCTGGTCGGCAAGAGCGAGCCCGTGAAGGCCGAAGCGAAGCCCAGAGAGGCCAAGGCCGCCGCGCCGAAGGGCGACGCCAAGGAGCTCACGCCCGCCGCCAAGGCCCTCGCCGAGCAGCACGCGCTCTCGGCCGACGAGGCCCGCGTGATCAGCAGCGAGCCCGCGCTGGCTGCGCTGTTCGAGGGAGCTCTCGCGGCGGGCGCCGCGGCGAAGCCCATCGCGAGCCTCCTCGCCAACGACGTCGTGCGCGAGCTGCGCGCGCGTCGCCTCGAGAAGGCACCGTTCGACGGGGCCGCTCTCGGGGAACTCCCGCCGCTCGTCGCGAGCGGCACGCTCTCGACCAAGCTCGCCAAGGAGGTGCTCGCCGAGATGTTCGTGCGCGGCGCGCGCCCCGCGGAGATCGTGAAGGAGAAGGGCCTCTCCCAGGTGAGCGACGCCGGGGCCGTCGAGGCCGCCGTCGCCCAGGTGCTCGCCGACAACCCCGACACCGTCGCCCGCTACAAGGCCGGCAACGCCAACGTGGTCGGCGCGCTCGTGGGCATGGTCATCAAGTCCCTGCAGGGCCGCGCAAACCCCAAGGTGGTCAACGAGATCCTGAAGAAGCAGCTCGGCTGATCGCTACAGCGTCCAGCCGAGACCGACGCTGAGCCGCCGCTCTCCGAGCACAGCGGCCTCCAGCAACCCGTCGAGGTGGTCCCCGAGCGCGAACGCGCTGCCCACGCCGACGTGATAGCGAAAGGCGTCGGAGCCCTTGCCGCCGCCGACGCTCCAGTCGGTGCCCGCGCCGAAGAAGCGCCCGACCACGTAGGGTGCCACCCGGCCGAAGACGACCTTGCCGATCGAGAGCCCCACCCGCCAGTCCTTCGAGGTGAACGTGGCCTCGGTCGCGTCGGGCGCGCGGGTCGTGGCGCGCGCGATCGAGTAGGTGAAGGAGGCGTGGGCGAACGGCAGCGCTCCGCGCCCGTCCAGCAGCCGGTAGGAGACGCCGAGGCCCCCGAGGTAGCCGGGGCGGAGATCGTGCCGGACCTCGCGGAAGTCGACCCGGCCCCCGAGGGCGGCGCCGAACGCCCCGCTGAGGGTGAGTGCGTCTAGCGGGGAGACGTCGAGCGTCGCCACGGTGGCGCCCTGCAGGAGGTCGGCGCGCTCGTCACCGAATTTGATCTTCGTCGCGGTCCCACCCACCGAGAGCCCGACGCGCACCCGAACGGTCGAGCTCTCGCCCCGGCACACGCCCGGCAGCCCGTTCGGGCCGATCGGCGGCGAGAGGCCGCACGCATCGGCGTCGACAGCCGTGAGGGTGGGGACGAGCAGACAGATCGCGAGCGGGACGAGGCGCATGACCCGGAGATACGTCGCGCAGGGTCGTCCGTTTCGGTCTACAGCTGCGGGAGCCGCTCCATCGCCTCGGCCATGGAGCTGTCGTCCGTCACCGAGAGCTCGATGTGCAGCGGGGCATACGCCTCCGACTGGTAGACCCGCGTCATGCGCAGGCGGGTCATCTCGAGCAGCGCGAGGAACGTGATCACGTACTCGAAGCGGGTCTGCGCGCCGTCGAACAGCTCGTCGAACTGCACCTTGGGCTTGCTCTTGAGCACCTCGCACAGCTCGTGGATGCGCTCGGTGATGCTGATGCGGTCGGCCGTGACCTCGTGCTGGATCTTGACCTTCGACTTCGAGAGGACCGACTGGAACGCCTCGAGCAGCGAGAAGAGCGGGATCTCGGCGAGCGGCGCGTCGGCCGAGGTGCCCTGCGGCGTGGGCGGGCGACCGAACACGTCGCGACCGGCGACGTCGCGCTCGCTGAGGCGCTTCCCGGCGTCCTTGTACTTCTGGTACTCGAGCAGGCGCCGGATGAGCTCCTCGCGGGGATCGAGCTCCTCGCCCTCGAGCGCGTCCTCGGCGTCCTGCTTCGGGTCGGGCGGCAGCAGCGTCTTGGACTTGAGGTGGGCGAGCGTCGCCGCCATCACGAGGTACTCGCTCGCGACGTCGATCTGCAGCACCCGCATCATGTCGAGGTACTCGAGGTACTTCTGCGTCACGAAGGAGACGGGGAGATCGATCAGCGAGAGCTCGTGCTTCTGCACGAGGTGGAGCAGCAGATCGAGCGGGCCCTCGAAGGCCACCTGCTCGAGGGCGAGGCGGTAGGTGGCCTCGCCGTGGTCCTGGTACGGGAGGCGCTCCTCCTGCGCGGCCTTCGCCGTCGCCGGTTCTTTCTTGCGCGCGCCGCCCATCAGGCCTGACGAATAGCCCGAAACGTGGCCGGCATGAAGCGCCCACGCTAGGAAACGCCCTTGCGGTCCCTTTCGCGGCTCCATCGCGCGATTCTCTCGATCGCCCGGCTGCACGCCTCGCCGGGCCGACTCTTCGCGGCCTGCGTGGTGGGCGCGATCGTCGGGAGCACGCCGCTGTTCGGCCTGCACTTCTTCGTGTGCCTCGGGCTCGCCACGGTGTTCCGCCTCAACGTGGTCGCCATGTACGCGGCCGCGAACATCTCCATCCCGCCGCTCGCGCCGTTCCTCGGCGCGGCCTGCGTGGCGGTGGGGGGCAAGCTCGTGTTCGGGAGCGCCCTGCCCTTCGACCGCGCGGCGCTGCACGCGAGCTCGCCGTTCGCGGTGGCCCCCCGCCTGTTCGTGGCGTGGCTCGTGGGCGCGCCGTTCGTCGGCGGCGCGATCGGCGTGGCGATCGGCGCGTCGGTGGCCTCGATCGCCCGGCGGCGCGCGGCGGTCGGACGCGACGCGACGACGCTGGCGCTGGAAGAGACCGTCGCGCGCTACCGCGAGGCCCCGCCCGGCCTGCGCCACTACGTGACCTGGAAGACGCGCCTCGACCCGGTGTACCGCGCGATCGCGGGCGAGCTCCCCGACGCGATCACGGTGGTCGATCTGGGCACCGGGCTCGCGACCCTGCCGATCCTGCTCGCGCTGCTCGGCACGCGCCGCACGCTGATCGGGTTCGAGTGGGACGCGAAGAAGGCCGACGCCGGCCGCGTCGCCGCCGGGGGTCTGCGCGTCACCGTCACGCAGGGCGACGTGCGCGACTGCGCCATCCCTCCGTGCGACGCGATCACCCTCGTCGACGTGCTGCACTACTTCCCCGTGGAGGAGCAGCGCGCGGTGCTCGCGCGGGCGCGCGCGGCGCTGCGACCGGGGGGCTGCCTGCTGGTCCGCGAGACCGACGCCGAGGCCCGCAGCGGCACGACGCGCTGGCTCGAGCGCCTCGCGGTGAAGCTCGGCTGGAACCGCGCGGACGCGACCCACTTCCGCCCGGCGAAGGAGCTGGCCCGGGACCTCGAGGCGCTCGGCCTCTCGGTCGAGCAGCGCCCCGTCGCGGGCAAGCTGCACCCGGGCAACGTGCTGCTCCGCGCGACGGCGTGCTAATCGCCGACCATGGACCCTCGGCTCGGCGCGCTGATGCTGTCGGCGGTCCGGTCCGCGTCCGACACGTGGCTCCGGCGCGCCCTCGGCTACGTGCGCGACCTCGGTCGCCTCGGGGTGGCCGTGCCGCCGACCATCCTGCACGACGTCGGCCTCGTGCTCGCGGCGCCGCAGGACCAGCGCCTCGTCGGCGCGCGCCGCCAGGCCGAGGCCGTCCTCGCCGGTCGCGCCAACACGGGCCCGGCGCACGCGCGCTACGTCGCCGCGATCCAGGCCCTCGACGAGGACCCGGCCGTCGCGCAGATCCGCAAGCTGCGCCCCAGCGACGACCTCGTGGTGGTGCTCCTCGTGCGCCTCCTCGGCGCGCAGAACCTCGGCCCCGGCCTGCTCCTCACCGACGTGCCCGAGCCCGTCGAGGTCGAGCGCAACCTCACCTCGGCCTTCGAGCGCCTGCCCCTCGAGCCCGAGCTCGCCCTCCTCGCGCGCTTCGTCGAGCGGCTGCCGCGGATCCTGGTGCTGCTCGACACGCTCGACCTCGACACGCTCCAGCTGCTCACCGTCTACGGCAAGGGCAGCGCGGATCTGCGCGGCGATTCGAGCGCGATCGCGGGCCTCGCGCAGGTCGAGTTGCTCTCCGCGCTCACCTCGCTGCAGGCCAACGACGTGGTGAACTTCTCGCTCGAGCTCCTGCCCTCGGTGCTCGAGACCACGCGGCGATCGGCCCCGGGCACCTACGCCACCGGCGGCTACCAGGGCCTCACGCGGCGTGGGTCCCTCGACTCGCTCGTGCTCACCGAGCTCGCCTGGGACGACGAGGAGCTCGCCCGCCGCCTGCTCGACGACGAGGTGCTGTTCCACGCCCGCGAGCGCGCCGAGGACCAGGCGCCGCGCGTGCACCTCGTGCTGGTCGATGCGTCGGCGTCGATGCGCGGCGACCGCACCACGTTCGCGCGCGGCGTCGCGATCGCCCTCGCCAAGCGGCTCGAGCTCGAGGGCGAGGAGGTGCGCATCCGCTTCTTCGACAGCCGCCTGTACGAGACCGCGGCGGCCTCGCGCGGGCGCGGCCGGCAGAGCCTCGCGGCGAGCCTGCCCCACGTGCTCTCGTTCCGCGGCGAGCGCGGCCGCAGCCCCGAGCGCGTGCTCCGCCAGCTCGTGTCGGAGCTCGAGGTGCTCAAGAGCCGCGACAAGCGCTCGCCGGTGGTGCACCTCATCACGTCGGCCGCGTTCTACGCGCCGCGCCCGCTGGTCGCCGAGGTTCGCGCGCGCGGCTCGCTGTTCGGGGTGTTCATCACGCCGCAGCTGTCGGCGACCGGCGAGCCCGTGCCGCTCGAGCTCGACTGGCTCGATCTGCTCGACGGCCACTACGTGGTCGACCAGGCGATCCTCGGCAAGCGCGCCGACCGCAGCGCGCGCGCCAAGGAGATCGTGCGCGGCATGCCCGCGCAGGCCGCCGAACCCCCGCCGTCGTCCATTCGCACCTCCACCCTCGGCCCGCCGGCCAGCACCCGCCTCGAGCCCACCTCATGAGCGACGCCCGCGACGCCGCCCAGCGAGGCCTCGCTCTTGCCCGCCAGGGCAACAAGGTGGAGGCCCTCCTGCACCTGCTGGCGGCGGCCGCCGACGTCGACGCCGACCCCCGCGACTACGACGCCGTCGTGCGCGTGCTGGTCGAGGCCTACCGCGCCCTGCAGCGCCCGCGCGAGCTCGCGACGCTGAGCTGGCTCGAGACGGCCGACCCCAAGCTGGCAGGCCCCGCCGACGTGGCGCGCGCGCACCGGCTGCTCGGCGACGAGGCCGCCGCGGCCCGCAGCTTCGAGGAGGCGGGCATGCTCGCCCACGCCGCGGTCTGCCGCGAGCGCGCCCACGACCCGGGCGGCGCCCGCGCGCTCTGGTCCCGCCTCGCCCACGAGCTCTCCCGCAACGTCGACCAGGAGCGCACGGCCTCCCAGGACAGGGCGGAGCGCGCGGCGGAGCGGGCCTACGTGCTCGGCCTCGTGCGCTTCGACGTGGCCCGCAACGCCCCCCGCGAGTCGCGCGACAAGGCGAGCCGCGAGGCGATCGTGGCCGCCATCGGCGCGCTCGAGGACGCGGCGCAGCGCTTCGAGAGCCTCGGCCTCCGCGAGCGCGCGTTCGACGCCTACCAGGCGATGGCGGCGATCGGCGAGAACAGCCGCACCTTCGAGCACGTGGTCGAGGGGCGCGTGAACTCGATCCGCATCCTGCGCGAGGACCACCTGCAGCAGTACGCGCTCTCGCAGTACGACGAGGCCATCGCCGTCGCCGAGGCGCACCACGAGCTCGCGGCCGCGGCCGAGCTGGCCCGCGAGGCCACCGCCTATGCCCGCGGACTCGGCGCGGCCCCCGAGACCTACGGGTACGCGCGGCGCGCGATGGAGCTGCACGCGGCGGCGGGCCGGCTGCTCGCCAGGAACGGCGCGCCGCCGGAGCTCACCGAGAACGCCTACCTCGCGGCGATCGGGCTCTCGGCGGAGCTCGATCTGCTCGGCACCGCGGCGAAGCTCTACACGGAGGCGGCCGCGATCCCCGACCTCGACGAGGCCCGCAAGGCACGCCACCAGCGCGCGGCCCAGCGGCTCCGCGGCGCCGTCGACACGGGCCCGGCCGACGTCCGCGATCGCGGCGCGCGCCCCGCGGGGGCCGCCCTCGAGGTGTGGACGGTCGACGTCATCGAGTGGGAGCAGGCCGGCCGCGGCGAGGAGATCGCCGCCGAGATCTATTTCGACGCGGTGCACGCGCCGAACCGCGGCGGCGCCTCGCTGCCCGCCCGGCGCCGGGCGATCGCGGCGCGGCTCGCGGCGCTGGCCGTCGCGGGCATCGAGCCCGACACCACGGAAGGCATCAAGCTCGCCGAGAACCTCGTCGCGCGCCTCGCGGAGATGGTGGACTACCGGGTGATGTCGGCGCTCGAGGCGCTGGCCTCGCACGGCTCGGCGAGCGTGCGCGCACGGGTGGCCGAGGCGGCGGGCACGATGCCGTTCAAGCGCTCGGCGCAGCTCCTCCGGCGGGCCGCCCGCGACGACGCGCGCGACGTGATCGCCGCGGTCGGCAAGGCGGTGGCGCGCAAGCAGTCGGCGGTGTTCGTCGACCCGCTGCGGCGGCTCGCCCGCGAGGCCCAGCACGCAGAGATCCGGGCCGCGGCGCTGCGCGCGCTCTCGTCGATCGACAACGCGGAGGCGGCCAACGCGGTGCTGTCGGTGCTCGAGGCCGGGGCCGCGGAGGAACGCTTGGCGGTGGTCGAGGCGCTCAAGCGCCGCCGGCCGGACCCGAACAGCCAGCTCGTGACGCTCGGCCGGGAGCGGCTCGCCCGGGGGCTGTCGGCCGAGGTGGCGGCGGAGCTGCGGGTGGCGCTCGGGATCTGAGCTTTGCATCGGGGCTCTGTTTGGCGATGATGGTGGGGTGCGTCGCGTCCTCCTGATCGGTGCGGTCCTCGTCGCGAGCAGCCCGGCGGTCGCGGCGGCGCCGCTGGTGCACGCGACGGCGAGCTGCGCGCCCGCGAACAAGCCGGGGCGCGTGCGGTGTCGGGCGGTGATCGAGCTGCCGCTCGACGTGGTGGGCAAGCGCAAGCTCTCGTTCGCGGAGCTGCGGGTGACGCGCGCGGATCCCGGCGTCACGCCGCTGCGCGCGCGACTCGGCCCGCTGGACGCGGAGCAGATGGACGCGTCGCGGGCCACGTTCACGTTCTCGGTCGCGACCGAGAAGGTCGGCGAGGCGACGATGACCGTGCGCCTCTCGGCGGTGGTGGAGGGCGATGGGACGCCGACGCCGGCCAGCCATTCGCTCGAGGTCGCCGTCCGCGTGGTGCCCTGACCGGATCCGGAGTCGACTCCGCCCGACTGTGGAGTCGACTCCGCCCGACTGTGGAGTCGACTCCGCCTACCGACGCCGCAGCTTCACCAGCTGCCCGCTCGCCTCGACCTGCTTGCGCCACACCCCGTAGGCGCTGCCCTTCGCCTCGAGCCGCCCGAGCGCGCGCACCGCGAGCTCCGGGACCACCGCGGCCGGAGCCCCGCGCAGGGGCGTCCCCGGCAGCGGCAGGAACGCGTGCGTATGGATTCGCGCCCCCGCCGCGACCAGCCGCTCCATCAGGGTCACCGACGCCACAACGTCCTCGTCGCCCTCGCCCGGCAGCCCGAACAGGAAGTCCACGTTGGGCGAGAACCCCGCCTCGACCGCGTAGCGCACCGCCCGCTCCACGTCGTCGACCGTGTGGTCGCGCCGGCTCGCTGTGAGCACCTTCTCCGAGCCCGACTGCCCGCCGATCACGAGGTTGTCGTTGTCGACGTATTTTCGCAGGATCGCGAGCGCGGCGGGCGTCACGTGTTCGGGCCGGATCTCCGAGGGGAACGTCCCGAAGAAGATCTTCCCGTCGGGCCCGAGCTCCTCGCGACACGCGGCGAGCAGCGCCTCCACCGCCGCGAGATCCGGCTCCGTGCCCGTCGCGCCGTACGAGAGGCTCGTCGGCGTGAGGAAGCGCAGGTACCGCAGCCGCTCGCGCCGCATCACGCGCACGTGGTCGCGCACGTTGTCGACGCTGCGGTGCCGGAAGCGCGCCTTGAACATGAACGGCGTCTGGCAGAACGAGCACGCGTACACGCAGCCGCGCGTGATCTCGATCGCGTTCCACTTGCGGTCGGGCGCGTTGAACGCCGGGAACTCGTCGAGGGCGATGCGCTCGCCCGCCCCGGTGTCGCGGTAGACGCCTTCGACGAGCCACCCGAGCCCCTTCACCGTCGTCGGGTCCTCCGCGAGGGCGAGGTCGACGATGGTGCGCTCCCCCTCGCCGAGGGCGACGAGGTCGAAGCCCGCCTCCAGCGTCGCGCGGGGCTCCGCCGTCGCGTGGACGCCGCCCGCCACGTGGAGCCCCTCCGTGCGCGCGCGCAGCCACGCGAGGTCCTCGAACACCCGCGGCGCATCCAGCGAGTAGAACGACCACGCGACGAGCGCGCCCGGCCCCGTCGCCGCGGCCACCGCGTCGCGATCCCGCGCGAACACGATCGGCAGGTCGCGCGTCCGCGGGTCGGCCCGCAGCGCCGCCGTCAGCACGTTGAGGGCGATGACCCCGTTGCCGCGGTGGAAGGCGACGACCGAAGAGATCACGGCTCAGGAGGCGGGGCAGCCGGCCTTGGGGTGCGCCTTGGCCCACCGCGCGAGGCCGCGGAACAGCGCCTGCGCGATGCGGCTCCCCATGTAGCGGCCGCCCTTCTCGTTGAGGTGCACGAGGTCGCCCTCGGCCATCCCGTGCGCCTTGAACTTGAAGATCGCGCCCTGCCCGCCCATCGCGGTCCAGTAGTCCCAGTAGGCGGCGTGCTCGTCCTTGGCGATGGTGAGCTTCTGCTTCGCGACGCCGACCACCCGCGGGTCGCTCTCGCCCTGCTTCTCCCAGTGACCGAGGTCGGGCGGGCTCACCAGCAGGACCGGGACGTCGGGGATCGCCGAGCGGTACATCGCGATGACGTTCTTCATCCACTTCGGGTGGTACTCGAGCGCGAACATGTTCGTGCCCGTCATGTCGAGGATGAGGTCGTACTTGCGGTGCGCCAGCGTGGCCTTGTGCGTCTCCTTGTCGACGTGCTGCAGCTGTTCGGCGTTGAGCGCGCCGACCCCGAGCGAGTCGACGACGAAGCTCGGCTCGGGGCGCTCGACCACCGTGCCGAACAGGCGCACGTTGCCGCCCTTGGCGCGCAGATCGAGCCGGTGCGCCGTGTCCTTCACGTCGTACGCCTTGAAGATGGCCTTGCGGGCCTCGGCCTTGGTGTCGATGGTGTCGAGCAGCTGCCCGTCGAGGGTGACCGTGAACGCGCCGCCGTACGGCTGCTCGACCGCGTAGATCTCGAACTTCGAGAAGGTGCGCCCGATCTCGTGGGTGTCGTCCACGGTCTCGAGCCAGGAGAGCGCGTTGACCTCCTTGCTCTTCATCGAGATGTTGGCGAACCCGTACACCGCGTCGGGCGCGCGGTCGGTCGAGACGTCGTAGGCGATCCACCGACCGTCGGCGTCGTGCTTGATGTCGCGGTGCAGGTACCAGCCCCACGGCCGACCGGCGGCGAGGAACCCGTGCCCAGCGTCGCCGTAGCGCGTCTGCAGCACGCGGCGCATCTCGCCGGTCTGGTAGTCCATCGTCATGTTCGAGTCGCCGTAGACCCCGATGCGGACCGGCTCGGTGCCCGACTTGCGGAGGTTGCGCGCCGCCTTCTCGTAGAACGACTGCATCACCGCATCGCCCTCGTCGACGATGTCGGGCTGCGCGACGTCGAACGCCGCCGTGAGCAGCGGCGGCAGCTCCACGACGAGATCCGCGCACACGGGCTTGGCCGTGACGCTCGGCGCGGCGCTCGCGACGGGGGTTGGTGGCGGCGGGCTCGGCTGCGTCGTCGGCGCGGCCTCCGACTTGCGACCGCACCCGAGAGCCAGCACCGACACCGCGAAGACCTTCCTCCACATCGTGCCTCAGTCTGATCCATCGGGGGCCTCGGGGAAAACTTCCGCCCGCTCGCCGCGGGTTTCTTGGCCCCCGCCACCGGCCTCTGCCACCCGTGGGAGCATGGAGAGCCCGAAGCTTCGCCGCTGCGTCGACGCGATCGATCGCGAGCTGTCTCGTGCCCGTCGGCACGGCCACGCCCTGAGCGTGCTCGCGGTGGAGGTCCCCCGCCCCGAGGTCTGCCCCGAGGAGGACACCTGGGAGGCGCAGATCGGCGCGACCCTGCGCACGAGCGCGCGGGGCGCCGATCAGTTCCTGCCCGCCGGCGGCGACCGCTGGCTCGCGATCCTCCCCGAGACGCCCCACGAGGGCGCGCTCCACCTGGTCGAGCGCATCACCCGCCGCGTCGGAGACCTCGCCGAGCGGGTGGGCGCGCCGATCCTGCTGGCCTTCGGGATCGCCGACCGCCACGCGGCCGGCGACGGCGAGGGCGTGCTCCGCACCGCCGAGACCCGCCTGGTCCTGGCACCGTCGCTGTAGGGCCGACGCCAGACAGGCCGGGCCTCACATCCGCCGGCAGGATGACGGTCCTACAGCTGCCTCCTCGCGGTCTATACTGGTCCGATGGCCCGCTTTCACGTCTGTTCCGCGGAGTTCGATCGTCTGACCGAGCGGGCCCGGTTCCTCTCGGCCATCGACGAGGGACTGGAGGACGAATCCGAGGGACGGGTCGTGTCCCACGAGGAAGTCATCGTCGAGATGAAGCGACGCGCCGCGAACCGCAGAACGGCGCAGTGAGCGAATCCATCGCCTGACGCACCGACGGGATAGCCCGCCGCAGGTGGGCTTGGCCCCGCTGTCGGTGCCCCGGGCTTCAGCCCTCAGCATTGGTCTCATTTTTTGCGGTCGGCAGCGCCGCTTGCGTAGCCTGAGGTCCACGCAGCTAGCCACTCGAGGCCACGACCGATCGTGATCGAGCCCGGAGGCCCACCCGAGCTCTTGCCGGTGTAGCCACCCAAATCGGCGATCCACCTGACGGCTTCCGCGACGGTGGGCATACGTTCGGGTATCACCCGGTACGCTTCTTCTGACGACGGCAGCCTTGAGAGCCCCGATTTCGAGCTCGCTCATGATGCTTGAGGCAGGCGCGTCAGGTGGTTCGCGACAGGTGTTTGAGTTGTTCGACACGAGTGGCTACAGCGGCGAGGAGCGTAGCCCATCGCGTGACGTGCTCCATCTTGTGCAGCTGGGAGTCCTCCACGTTGCAGTGTCCCGACTTCCACGTGCGATGAAACTCCTCGATCCGCCAACGCACAACTAGCCCTTCAGAATGCGTTCGGCGTCCGCCACCTCGTTGACGTCGTCGCTGGTCAGGAGCATCCAGTCGAGCGGCCGCTGCCCGTGGGGTGCTCTCTGCTCCACGACCCACACGACGTTGGTCGTGAAACGAAAGCGTCCTCCCTCGCTTCGGTCTGGCAGATCGAGTTCGACGCGTGCCTGACGAAGCTGGAAGGATGGCCCGGCGCGCACGGCGACCCGGAGCTGCAGGGACGTCGATGGTCTGGTGGCCAATCACGCGTTGGCTACGCATCAGCGCCCGCAGACGGTCTGGCCGACCTCGAGCAGTCACGACCCGGCGATCCTGTGCAGCCCGCACAATGGGTTGAGCGAGCCTTCTTGGAGAGTGCGGAGGATCTCGGCGTTGTCCCCCCACGGTCGATGACAAAGCACGGAGCACAGCTCGCAGCGTGAGCCGCCATCCGGAGTTGCTGCCAACCGGATCGTGTCGACCCAGTGCTTGGTTTCCGTCAACCCACGGCGCCGATCGTAGTCGCGACAGGCCGGACTTCTTGCCGCGCGCCCACCAGTGCAGCGCGACCAGTCCGACCGGAACGTGGTCTGCCGAAACGACCAGCGCGTCGAGCACCTTTGAGCCCTCGTGTTGGCAGGGCACGCCTTCCGATAGAGCCGAATCCCTTCGCATTCCTGCGGTCGGTCAGCGTCAGGCTCGTGCTGTCGACGATCACATACGCGCGGTCTTCCCTTCCAACTGCGCGCAATGTTGCTGCCGCAATCGATCCGATCAGCGCCCCTGACGCAACCGGCCCTGAACGAAGTCGTAAGCGCCCTGCAACTCGGCGTTCTGGCGAAAGACGACGGAGAGCTTCCCACCCGGCGTTGCAAGCGCTCGCCGGAAGCATCCCCACCGCACGAGTGCATCGGCGTCGATCCCAAGTTCGCCCCGGCTGAACTGCTCGAAGGCCCAGTCCTCGTTCGCGCCGATCCATTCCATGTGGCTGGAACGCAACGCCGAGACCGGAAATTCCCGAGAGAAGTCGAGAACCGATCAATGCTGAGGCTTCAGCCCGGGGGATGCAATCACGATTCGGTCGGAGGATTCAGTTGGTGATCGCGACCCCAAGCTGCCGGCGCAGCTGGAAGCCGCGGTCGCTCGTGACGAACACCAGCAAGTCGAGAGCCGGCCATGAACGAATCTACCATCTGGGTGGGCATGGATGTTCACGCGAAGATACGGTCCTCGCGGTTCGTGGGTGAGAGTCGAGAGCCGTTGGTTCGCGAAGTCCCGAACGATCCGCGCAAGCTGCGCGAGACGTTTGGGCGGTTGATGAAGAGGGGCGGGTTCAGGCGTGTTACGAAGCCGGAGCGTCAGGGTTGAGATCCAGCGAAAGGGATGCTGGACGGGATGGGAGTGCTCGCCAGGTGGTTGCGCCCTCGCTGATCCCGGTCGTGAAGCCAGGTGACCGTGTGAAGACGGACCGTCGCGATGCGGTCAAGCTCGTGCGCCTGCTCAGGGCAGATGAGCTGACAGCGATCGTCGTGCCGACTCGGACCAGGAGGCGGCCCGTGATCCGCCAGAGCCGCGACGACCTCCGTAGAGCGCATCGCAGCCCGCCATCAGCTGAGCAAGTTCCTCCTTCGCCATGGCCGCCACTACACGGCTGGTGTCGCGTCGACGCAGTAGCACGGGAACTGGCTGAAGAGCCAGAAACTCGAATAACTCGCTGTGCGTGACCTTCGACCATTACCTCAGTCAGCTGGAGTACCTGGATCCTCCGCATGGCCGCGCTCGACGCGAGATCGCCAAGCTTAGCCAAGTCCCCCCTTCGAAACACGTGTGGCCGCCTGACGCCTACGTGGAGTCTCGACGCTCACCGCAATGATCCTGCTGACCGAGCCTCGGGGACCTCCGCCGATTCAAGACGCCACGTCAGCTCATGTCGTACGTCGGAATCGTTCCGGGTGAACGCTCCAGCGGCGAGTTGGTACGACGGGTTGCAGGCATCGCCAAGACTGGCAACGCCCACGTAGCGCAGAGCGCCTGTCGAAGCCGCGTGGGCTACTGGAGGTGCGCGACCACCCTAGGCACTCGTGCTGCCTCCCTGCGTCCAGGCTCAACTTGGCGGGAGGTCGTAACCATCGCCGTCAAAGCGACGACTTCGTCTCGCGCGCCGCTTCGGCGGGCTCAGCGCTCGAGGCAAGAAGCCCCAGGTCGTCGTCACGGCCACCGCGCGAGCCTCTGTGGTTTATCGGGGCGCTCGGAGTCGCCGAGCCGCTCCAAAGCAGCCTGACTAGACCTCGGTGTCGCGAGAGCAGCGGACGAGGGCCGACCGAAGGAGAACCCCCCCGTCCCTGGGACGGACAACTGACTCGCGCACTCAGACCGGGGCGCACCCATGGCCAGCACGATCCAGGACACCCTGAACACCCGCAATCCTAGAGATCAGACCGTCGCCGCCCAGGGCTCCCCCCTGTCTCCGCCTTTTCCTCCTCGAGCAACCCGCGAATCCCGGGGTGACTCCCTGTCGTCATCCCCCTCCCCGCCCGGGCGCCCCGAGCGAGACCAGAGACAGAACGCGCCCCGTCACTTGACAGGCTCGTTTTCATCCCGAGACTCAGAGGCTGGACTCCGTGCCTGGCTCGAGAGCCTCAGAGCGAGAAGTAGGCGCTACCAACGCGCGTGCGCGAACGCCTGAGCGACGAGCGCTTCGAGCGCGCGCGCCTCGTGCTCGGAGAACCCGTCGGGCAGGGGGGAGTCGAGGTCGAGCACCGCGCGCACGCCGTCGGCGTCGAGCACCGGGACCACGAGCTCCGAGCGCGACGCGGAGTCGCAGGCGATGTGGTCGGCGAACGCGTGCACGTCGGGCACGAGCTGCGTGCGCCGCTCGCGGGCCGCGGCGCCGCACACGCCGCGCGAGAACGGAATGCGGAGGCACCCGAGCGTGCCCTGGTAGGGGCCGACGGCGAGCAGCTCGGGGCCGACCCGGCGATAGAACCCGCACCAGTTGGTCTGGGCGAAGGTGTGGAAGAGCAGGCACGCGAGCGTGGTCTGCACCACGATCGGGTCTTCTTCGCCGGCGACCGCGGCGAGCACGAGCGGCGTGGCCTCGGCGAGCCGCGCGTGGCGGGCCGCGGGCGCGAGCAGCGTCGGGCGGGGCAGGGCCTCGATCGGGAACGACTCGGCCACGATCAGTCCAGGAAGAAGTCCTGCGTGGGCTCCGCGCCAGGCACCAGCAGGTACTTGTCGAAGTCGGTGACGCCCTCCTTCCGGAGGAGGTCCTCGTCCACGAAGAAGTTCCCCGTGCAGTCCTTGAACGGCTTGGTGAGGATCGCGTAGGCCGCGTCGGCCATGATGTCGGGCTTGCGCGAGTGGTTCATGGTCTGGTCGCCGCCGAGCAGGTTCTGCACCGCGGAGGTGGCGATGACCGTGCGCGGCCACAGCGCGTTGACCGCGACGCGGCCCTTGAACTCCTCGGCCATGCCGAGCACGCAGAGGCTCATGCCGTATTTGGCCATCGTGTAGGCCACGTGCGGGCCGAACCACTTGGGCTGCATGGAGAGCGGCGGCGAGTTGTTGAGGATGTGCGGGTTCTCGGCGCGGAGCAGGTGCGGGAGGCACGCCTTGCTGACCAGGAAGGTGCCGCGGGTGTTGATCCCGTGCATCAGATCGTAGCGCTTCATCGGCGTCGCGAGCGTGCCCGTGAGGCTTATCGCGCTCGCGTTGTTGATGCACACGTCGATGCCGCCGAAGGTCTCGACCGTCTTCTGCACCGCGGCCAGCACCTGCTCCTCGCTGCGGATGTCGCAGACCAGCGGGAGCGCCTTGCCGCCCGCCTTCTCGATCTCCTCGGCCGCCGTGAAGATCGTGCCGGGGAGCTTCGGGTGGGGCTCGGTGGTCTTGGCGGCGACCGCCACGTTGGCGCCGTCCCGCGCCGCGCGCAGGGCGATGGCGAGTCCGATGCCCCGGCTCGCGCCGGAGATGAAGAGGGTCTTTCCTTTCAGCGTCGACATGGGGCGCAGGCTTCGCATGGGGCCGCGCGCGCGTCGATGTTTCGTGCTAGCGATCGGGCGTGGAACTGCCCGTGCTCGAGGGCGAGCTCGCCGCCGCGCTCCTGCGCGCCCTCGACGCCGAGTGGGGGCGCATCAACTGGTCGCACTTCCGGGAGCGGCTCCGGCCTCCCACGCTCGCGCTCGTCGACGCCGACGGCTTCCTCGCGCGCTGGGTGCTCGAGACGCGACGCATCGAGGTCACGCGGCAGCTCGCCCTCGGTCAGCCGTGGGCCACGCTGGTCGAGGTGCTCAAGCACGAGATGGCCCATCAGTACGTGCACGAGCACCTCGGCATCCTCGACGAGAGCGCGCACGGGCCCCGGTTCCGCGAGGTGTGCCGCACGCTCGCCATCGACGGCGCGGCCACCGGCCTCCCCACCACCGATCCGGCCGAGGCCCACGTGCTCGACCGCGTGCAGAAGCTCCTCGCGCTCGCCGCGAGCGACAACCGCAACGAGGCCGAGGCGGCGATGGCCGCGGCGCAGCGCCTGCTGCTCAAGCACAACCTCGCGCACCGCGCCGAGACCCACGCCCGCGGGTTCGCCGCGCGCGCCATCGGCGCCCCCGCGCTGCGCCGCGCCGAGCACGAGCAACGCCTCGCGACGCTGCTCGCCAAGCACTTCTTCGTGCAGACCATCTGGATCCCGGTCTACCTGCCGCTGCTCGGGCGCCACGGCTCGGTGCTCGAGGCGATCGGCACGCCGAGCAACCTCGAGATCGCCGCGTACGTGCACGAGTTCCTGCTCGGCGCGGCCGAGTCCGCGTGGCGGCTGCACAAGCGCGCGCAGGGGATCCGCGGCGACCGCGATCGCCGCACGTACCTCGCGGGGGTGGTCGCCGGGTTCGCGACCAAGCTCGACCGCGAGGCGCAGGCGAGCCGCGAGCAGGGCCTCGTGTGGGTCGAGGACGGCGATCTCGCGGCTCACTTCCGGCGGCGCCACCCGCGACTGCGCACGACCACCTTCGGCGGGGGCCGCAAGCGGGCAGCGTTCGGCGACGGACACTCCGCCGGTCAGCAGATCGTGCTGCGCCGTGGGGTCGGCGGCGCGGCCGAAGAGCACGGCCGCCTGCTGCCACCGCGGCGCGGCTGAAGGCCCTTCGAGAAATCCCCCGGGCTGAAGCGGCTGAAGCCCGGGGCACCGACTGCCGTGGAAGCCCACCTGCGGCGGGCTCGCGAAATGCGCGTGAGCAGCCGGCTTCCTACCGCGCAACCTCCAGCGCCACCGACAGCCATGCCTTGCCGAGGCTCTAGACCGATGGCTTCACGACGAGCTCCGGAAGCAGGCCATGCGCTGCAGCGCCGAACTGCTCGGCGTCGGTACCGGCAACGATCACGTTCACGTCGTGCTGAGCCTCCATCCAGCGACCACGCTCGCCGAAGTCGTACGTCACCTCAAAGGCGCGACGAGTCGAGCGTGGAATCTCGCGCAACCCAATCGACCGCTACGTTGGCAGGCAGGCTACTGGGCTCGCTCTGCGGACGTCGGCGTGCTCCCGGACCTGCTCTCGTACCTGTCGAGCCAGCGTGAACGGCACGTGACCGGTGCGACGGACGCGCGCCTGGAGCAGACCGCACCGACGACGCCTCGTGACGGCGAACTGCCCGAAGTCGATCTCTCCGACGAGTCGCTAGATGTACCGACTGGATAGCCCGCCATAGGCGGGCTTGCCCCCGCAGTCGGTGCCCCGGGCTTCAGCCCGGGGGGGGCACTCATGGTCGAGTCAGCGCCACCAGCGGACGGCGAGGGCCACCGCGAACGCGAACAGCAGGGGGAGGCCGTCGGCGGGGCCGCCGATCGCGCAGCCCCCCTTGGCGGGCGGCGCCGAGCTGGTGGTCGAGGTGGAGGCGCTCGCGGACGGAGACTGGACGGGCATCGCGCGAGGATAACCGAGGTGGAGCGCACCTGACACGTCGTCATGGAAGCGCGCTCCGCCGACTCGCCCGCCCGCGACCGGGCTATCGTCGCGCCGCGCGCCCAAGGCGCGCCACGGAGCCCCATGCAATCGATGCTCCCCCAGCTGTCCCTCCGGGCCTCGGACCTGAACGTCCGCACGCTCGGCGCTCGCACGTTCCCCTCGCCGCTCGGCCTCTCGACCGTGCGCGGCGACGAGGTGGCCGACTACGTGCCCGACGACGCGCGCATCACCTGGCAGATCGAGACCCGCGCCGGCGCGCGCCTCGAGACCCCGATCCTGTTCGAGAAGGCCGGTCCGCGCGAGACCATCTTCTTCGACCCGAAGGACACGCGGGTCGGCATCGTCACGTGCGGCGGCCTGTGCCCGGGCATCAACAACGTCATCCGGTCCATCGTCCTCGAGCTCACCCACAAGTACCGCGTGCAGTCGGTGCTCGGGTTCCGCTACGGCTACCGCGGCCTCGACCCCGCCGCCGGCACGCCGCCCGTGCAGCTGACGCCGGCCGAGGTGCTGCACGTGCACCGGCAGGGCGGCAGCTTCCTCGGCCTCTCGCGCGGCAAGCGCGACGCCGCGACCATGGTCGACACCCTCGAGCGCCACGGCATCGACATCCTCTTCACCATCGGCGGCGACGGCACGCTGCGCGGCGCCCACGCCCTGCACGAGGAGATCGCCCGGCGCGGCAAGCGGATCGCGGTGATCGGGGTGCCGAAGACCATCGACAACGACATCGAGTTCGTCGACAAGACCTTCGGCTACGAGACGGCCGTCGAGGTGGCGCGGCTCGCGGTCGACGCCGCGCACACCGAGGCGCTCGGCGCGCTCAACGGGGTCGGTGTGGTCAAGCTCATGGGGCGCGACGCCGGCTTCATCGCGGCGGCCGCGGCGCTCGCCAGCCACGACGTGAACTACTGCCTCATCCCGGAGGTGGGGTTCGATCTCGAAGGCCCCTCCGGGCTGTTCGCGTCGCTCGAGCGGCGGCTCGCCGAGCGCGGCCACGCCGTCATCGTCGTCGCCGAGGGGTGCGGCGCGAGCCTGCTCCGCGAGGGCGCCGAGCTCGACGCCTCCGGCAACCTTCGCTTCTCGAGCAGCGGCCTCGACATCGGCCCGCATCTGCGCGACGCGGTCACCAAGTACCTCGCGGATCGCCAGATCGAATCCACGGTCAAGTACATCGACCCGAGCTACATGATCCGCAGCGTGCCCGCGAACGCGCACGACTCCATCTTCTGCGACTCCCTCGCGCGCAACGCCGTGCACGCCGGCATGGCGGGCAAGACGGACATCGTGATCGGCCGCATCCACCGCGTGTTCACCCACCTGCCCATCCCCGTGGCGGTGGGCCAGAAGAAGCGGGTCAACCCCGACGGGGCGCTGTGGCTCGCGGTGACCGAGACGACCGGTCAGCCGCGCCTCCGGCCCTAGCCCTGCTCGATCGCGTACCCCTTCTTCGCCCAGTCGGTGCGGAAGTTCGACGGCAGATCGAGCACGGTGGCGCGGGGCCGCGCGCCGAGCGCCTGCCGCGCGGGGAACACGTTCGGGCAGTTGGCCACCGGGCAGCACCCGCAATAGGCGACGATCTCGACGTCGGCGGGGATGGCCTTCACGGCGGCCTCGAAGGCGGCGAGCCCGTCGCTCGTGCCGGTCTCCCCGACCCACCGCGACCCAGGGATGCGCTCACGCTGGAAGAGGAGCCGCGGGCCGATGTGCAGGACCGCGATCTTCCCGGCCTTGATGTCGGAAAGTCGGGCCGCGAGGTCGGCCGGCGCGAGAAGCGGCGCCATCTTGGCGTCGGGTGTGGCCGTGACCCGCGAACAGCCGAGAGCTACGGCCGCGAGAGCGGTGAAGGCCTGGAGCGCCGAGCGGCGGGCGAGTGAGACTTCCATCGTCGATGGAGAGCCAGCCGCGTGCGAAATGGGTTCGCGAGGCCCCGCGGGATCGAGGGGGACAGGGTATCATCGACCGACGCCATGGCCGACGGAGCCCTCCCCTCATCGCCCCGGCGGGCCTCGTCGTGGTGCCGCCGGGACGGCGAGAGGGCCGAGAGCGAGGCGTTGCTGCAGCTCTCGGTGGAGGCTCGGATCGTCGAGGCCAACGCAGCTGCTTGTTCGTTCTTCGGGGCCACGCGGGATCAGCTCCGCGCGCGTCGCTTCGGCGAGCTCGACGTGCAGTTCGACGAGGAGGCCTGGCCCGGTCACCTCGCCGATCTCCGCGACGGCGGCGCGCTCTCCTTCGAGTCGATCCACGCGACGGAGGGCGGCCTCGTGCCGGTCGAGGTGGTCCTCGGTCACCTCCCCGTGGGCGACGACGAGCGAATCCTCGTCGTCGTCCGCCCCATCCACGAGCGCAAGCGCAGAGAAGCCGAGGCCGAGGCAGCCCAGAACCAGCTCACCGCCACGCTCGACACCATCCCCGATCTACTCTTCGAGGTCGACCTGGACGGGCGCTACCACGACTATCACTCGCGCAGGACCGACCTGCTCGCCGCCCCCGCCGAGGCCCTGCTCGGTCGGACGATCGCCGAGCTACTCCCCCCCGCGGCGGCCGCGGTGTGCGAGGCCGCGCTCCGCGAAGCGCACGAGACGGGGCGCTCGCAGGGCGCGCAGTACGCGCTCCCGCTGGCCCACGGCACGTCCTGGTTCGAGCTTTCGATCGCCCGCAAGCCGATGCCGGCGGGCGAGAAGCCCCGCTTCGTCGCGCTGGCCCGCGACGTCACGAGCCGCCGACGGATCGAGGAAGCCTTGCGCGCGAGCGAGGTGCAGCTCGGTTCCATCCTGTCCTCCAGCCTCGAGGGCATCCTCGCCGTCGACCGCGAGGGCAAGGTCATCCGGACCAACCGGCGCTTCGCCGAGCTCTGGCGCATCCCACGCGCCCTCCTCGAGGGGGGCGACGACGAGGGGCTCCTCCGGTACGTCGTCAGCCAGCTCGCCGAGCCGGCGGCGTTCCTGCAGAAGGTCGAGGCGCTCTACCGCACGAACGACGAGCTCACCGACACGGTGACCTTCGCCGACGGGCGAGTCTTCGAGCGCTTCACGGCGCCGCTCCTCCTCGAGGGCGAGAACGTGGGGCGCGTCTGGAGCTTCCGCGACGTCAGCGCCCGTCAGCGCGCCGAGACCGCGCTCGTCGAGTCGCGCAACCTCCTCCAGAGCATCATCGACACCGCGCCGATGCGGGTGTTCTGGAAGGACAGCGAGCTGCGCTATCTGGGCTGCAACCCTGCGTTCGCCGCCGACGCGGGCTTCGCGACCCCCGCGGAGATCGTGGGCAAGGACGACTTCGCCATGGCGTGGTCCGACCAGGCCGAGCTGTACCGCGCCGACGACCTCGCGGTGATGCGACTCCGGGGTGCCCAAGCTCTCCTACGAGGAGCCCCAGACCGATCCCTCGGGGAGCGTGAAGTGGCTCCGGACCTCCAAGGTGCCGCTGCGGGGGCACGACGACCAGATCATCGGCATCCTCGGGATCTACGAGGACGTCTCCGAGCGCAAGCGGGTGGAGCGCCGCCTCAGCATGGCGATCGAGGCCACCCAGGTCCTCCTGTGGGAGCTCGATTTCAGCACCCAGCGGCTCGCCTACGACCCGGGGCTGCTCGGCCTCCTCGGGATCACCGGTGCGCCCCCCGAGACCCTCGACGCCTGGGTCGCCCTGGTGCACCCGGACGACCGGGCTCCGTTCCTCGAGCGCGTGGCGCTGGCGATCGGGCCGAGCAGCCCGGTGTTCGACTTCGAGTACCGCATGGTCGGCGAGGCCGGCGTGCACTGGCTCCACACCCGCGCGCGCGTCGTCCAGCGCGACGCCGCCGGGAACGCCGCGCTCGCCGTCGGCACCTCGACCAACATCAGCGCGCGCAAGCAGATCGAAGAAGCCCGGCGCATCAGCGAGGAGCGCGCGCTCGAGCTCGGATCGATGTTGCGGCTCATGTGCGACAACGTGCCCGACATGATCTGGGCGAAGGACCTCGACAAGCGCTTCATCTTCGCGAACAAGGCGATCTCGGAGCAGCTCCTCAACGCCAGCGACACCGAGGAGCCGCTCGGCAAGACCGATGTGTTCTTCGCCCAGCGAGAGCGCGAACGCCACCCCGAGACCGCCCAGTGGCACACGTTCGGTGAACTCTGTCAGGACAGCGACACCGTCACGCTCGAGCGCGGCGGCCCGTCGGTGTTCGAGGAGTTCGGCTCGGTCAAGGGCCAGCTCTTGTACCTCGAGGTGCACAAGGCGCCGTTCCACGACCGCGACGGCAAGCTGATCGGCACCGTCGGCTCCGCGCGGGACGTCACCGACCGCAAGCAGGCCATGAACGCGCTCGTCGCCGCGCGGGAGGCGGCCGAGGCGGCCAACCGCGCCAAGAGCGAGTTCCTCGCGAACATGAGCCACGAGATCCGCACCCCGCTGAACGGCGTGCTGGGCAACATCCAGCTGCTCGAGATGTCCCGCCTCGACGCCGAGCAGCAGGAGTACCTGTCGGCGATCACGGCCTCGGGGAGGAACCTCCTCGCGCTGATCAACGACATCCTCGATCTCTCCAAGATCGAGGCCGACAAGGAGAGCCTCGAGACGGCGCGCTTCAGCCTGCGGGGCTGCGTCCAGAACCTGGTCTCCGTGTTGCGGGGTCGCGTGGCCGACAAGAACCTCCACCTGGAGGTGAAGATCCACGAGGACGCCCCGGACACCCTCGTCGGCGACGAGATGCGCGTGCGGCAGGTGCTCCTCAACGTCCTCAGCAACGCCCTCAAATTCACCCGGGAGGGCCGCATCGTGCTGTCGGTCAGCACGGTCGAGCAGACGCCGGCCGAGCAGGCCCCGGGGCGAGCTCTGCTCGAGTTCGCCGTCACCGACACGGGGATCGGCATCGCCGCCGACATCCTCGAGAAGATCTTCGATCCGTTCGTCCAGGCCGACAGCTCGATCACGCGCCGTTACGGCGGTACCGGGCTCGGCCTCGCGATCTGCCGGCGCCTCACGCAGTTGATGGGGGGCACGATCGTGGTCGACAGCGTGGAGGGCGTCGGGAGCACGTTCCGGGTGCGGCTCCCGTTCCCGGTCAGCGATCGCGTCGCGACGCCGCTGCCGGGCACCACGCCCACGTGGACCGCCGATTCGATGCACGTCCTGCTCGCCGAGGACAACCTCATCAACCGTCGGTTCGCCGCCACCGTCCTCGGCAAGATCGGCCACCGCGTCACGGCGGTGGAGAACGGCGAAGAGGCCGTGGCGGCCGCTTCGCAGCAGGTCTTCGATGTGATCCTCATGGACATCCAGATGCCCGTCATGGATGGCTACCGCGCGCTCGCCGCCCTGCGCGCACAGGAGGCGGGCAGCCGGCGGGTGCCGGTCATCGCGGTCACCGCCTACGCCTCGGAGGACGAGGAGCGGAGCATCCTCGCCGCCGGGTTCGACGACTACGTGCGCAAGCCCCTCGGGGTGAAAGACCTCATCGACGCCATGCAGCGGGTCCGCGACGCCAAGCGCGCCGGAAACGACGGCTCCCGATGATCATCCTCGTCGTCGACGACGATCCGGTGAACCTCCAGCTCATGGTGCACGCCCTCGCGGGTTCGTACGAGGTGCACACCACGCAAGACGGCCACGAGGCGCTGCGCCTCGTCCGGCAGCTCTCCCCCGACCTCGTCCTCTTGGACATCATGATGCCGGATCTCGACGGACTGCAGGTGTGCCGCCTGTTGCGCGCCGACCCTGCCACCGCCGACACCCCCGTGATGTTCGTCACCGCCGTGGACTCCACCGAGGGAGAGCGGGTGGGCCTCGAGCTCGGCGCCGTCGATTACATCACCAAGCCGCTCGACCTGCGCCTCACGAAGCTGCGCATCAAGAACCAGCTCGAGCTGCGTCGGCAACACAACCTGATCGCCGAGCAGAACGCGCAACTCACGGACCAGAACCACCAGCTCCAGCAGGCGCTGGACCGGGTCAAGCACCTCGAGGGCATCCTCTCGCTCTGCATGTACTGCAAGAAGGTCCGCACCGAGAACGACGCCTGGCAGCAGCTCGAGAGCTACGTCACCCAGCACAGCGACGCGCGGTTCAGCCACGGCATGTGCCCGGAGTGCTTCGCCGTCCAGGACAAGCTCACCGAGTGAAGGTCTCTCGACTGCACGTCGCGGGGGCTACTTCTGCGTGAATCCGGCGATGGTCTTGGCGCGGTCGCCGAGGGGGGGCGCGATCCGGCCGTCGACGCGCACCTCGATGAGCGCTGGACCACCGAGCGCGAGGGCGTCACGCACGGCCGGTTGCAGGCGATCGGGCGCGTCGACGACCGAGGCGTGGAGCCCCATCGCGCGGGCGATGGCCGCGATCTCGAGCGGCCGGCGATAGACCACCGCGTCGAGCGGCTTGCGCTGTCCGACCAGCTTGGAGCCGTGCCAGGTGATCCCGTGCATGTTGTTGTTCTCGACGATCCAGATGACCGGCACGTCGCACTCCGCGGCGGTGAGCAGGTCCATCCCGTTCATGGTGAAGCAGCCGTCGCCGACGATGGCGAACACCGGCCGGTTCGGGTGCGCGAGGGCCGCGCCGATCGGCGCCACCGTGCCGTGCCCCATCGAGCCGAAGCCGAGGTTGAGCACGAACCGCTGCCGCTCCTTGATGCAGAGGTGGTGGATGTTGAACAGCATGTGGCCGCCGATGTCCGAGAAGACGATGGCGTCCTCGGGCAGCGCGGCCGAGAGGTCGCAACGCCAGCGCTGTGGCGTCAGCGGGACCGCGTCGCTCACGCGCGCGTCCGGGTCCGAGTAGCGCATGTGCCCCCGCGGGAGCGACGGCGCCTTGCCCCACTCCGACGCGAGCGGCGTGCCCTCTCGCAGCGAGCGGTGCGCGTGGTAGACGAGCTCGACCAGGATGCTCTGCGCGTCGCCGACCAGCGCCACGTCGACCGGGTAGTTGCGGCCGATCCGGTCGGCGTCGATGTCGAGCTGGATGAGGGTCTTGCCCTGCCGCAGCCGCGGGTTCCAGTTGAACGTGGTGGTCTCGTTGAGAGAGGCCCCGAGGGTCACGAGCAGATCGATGCCCTCACCGAGGATGGTCTCGCGGGCGTCGCGGTGGCCAGCGAACCCGAGCACCCCGAGCGAGAGCGGGTGGTCCTCGGGGAACACGCCCTTGGCGCGCGGCGTGGTGGCGACGCGCGCCGGGAGCAGCTCGGCGAGCGCCCGCAGGTGCTGCTCGGCGCCCGCGATCGAGACCCCGGAGCCCGCGAGCAGCACGGGGCGCTTGGCGGCCATCAAGAGCTCGTTGGCGCGCTGGACCGCGTTGCGGTCGAACGTGGAGGTGTTGGGTCGGTAGGTCTTCGGGTCGAACCACTCCTCCTCGAGCGGGCGCTCCCAGAAGTCCACGGGGACGTTGAGGTGCACGGGCCCCGGTCGCCCCGTGAGGGCCATGCGCAGCGCGCGGCGCAGGTGCTGGGCCATCCCGTCGGGCGAGGTGATCATCGCCGAGTACTTGGTGACCGGGCGGAACATGGCGACGATGTCCATGTCCTCGCGCCCCGTCTCCTGGGCCGCGCCGCGACCGATGCCCGCGCTCGCGGCCTGGCCCGTGACCACCAGCATCGGCACGCCGTCCGCGTAGGCGCAGGCGACACCGGTGAGCAGGTTGGTCGCGCCGGGGCCGGCCGTACCCGCGCACACCGCGAGCTTGCCGCTCGTGCGCGCGTACCCGTCGGCCATGAAGGCGGCGCCCTCCTCGTGCTTGCTGACGACGAGGGTGAGGTTCTCGTGGGCCTCGACGGCCTCGAAGAACGGGTGGAGGAGCCCGCCGGGGATCCCGAATACGACCCGACAGCCCTCGGCCTCGAGGTAGTGCAGGAAGACGTCGATGGCGCGCGTGACGGACGGCGCTGGTTGCGGTGCCGGCAGGCTCGACGGCCGCGGTGGGAGCGTCGAGCGACGCAGCGGGATGACGTCCGAGAGCCGGGGTCGATGGATCATGCACTCTCCACTCTGCGGATGGTCACCACGCGCTCGACCAGGCGGGCCGACGCATCGGAGATGACCGTCGGTTGCGGTTGCTTGGCCGGATCGGGCAGCGCGACCGGGAGGTGCACCCAGAACGTGGTGCCCGAACCGGGCTTGCTCATCACGTCGAGCTTGCCGCCCACCTGGGCGAGGAGACGCACCACGACGCTGAGCCCGACGCCGTAGCTCTCGGGCGCGCGGGTGCTCTTGTCGGAGCCGCCGGGGTGGAAGATGCGCTCGATGGTCTCGTGGGCCATGCCCCGGCCCGTGTCGGACACCTTCAGGCTCAGGAAGCCGGGGATGCCGCCGATCTCGACGACGATGCTCCCGCGCTCGGTGTACTTGGCGGCGTTGGTGAGCAGGTTGTCGATCACCCGGTCGAAGATGAGCGGGTCGGTCTCGATGTGGTCGGGCGCCTCGCGGGTGCTGAACACGCTCACGCGGATCTCGCGGCCGTGCACCAGCGCGCGGAGCCGGCGCCGCAGGCGATCGACGAGCGGCACGACGTCGAGCTCCTGCGGCGTGACGCGGACGAGGGCGGTGTCGGAGCGCGCCACGGTCATGAGCTCCCGCATGAGGGTCTCGGTCTGCTCGATCGCGCCGAGCAGGTCGTCGACCGCGTGCCGAGCGTCCTCGTCCTCGAGCTCGAGCCCCTCGAGGAAGTCGGCGCTCGCCCGCAGGGTGAACAGCGGGTTGCGCAGGTCGTGGGAGAACCCGAGCAGCGTCGAGGTGCGGTTGGCCTGCAGCTGCTTGACCCGATCGACCACGTCCTGCAGCGTCTGGGTGCGCTCGCCGACCTGCTCCTCGATGACCCGCACCCACTCGCGCTGGCGCTGGTGGAGATCGAGCAGCTCGCGCCGCGCCTCTCCGTCGTCGCGGATGACCTCGGCCAGCGCCTCGTTGAGCTGGCCCGAGGTGTCCAGGTTCTTGCGGCTCGTGCGCCGGAGCTCGTACACGTAGCCGAGCAGCGCGCCGATGACGGGCAGGCACGCGAGGCCGAGCGCGGCGGCGTTGCCAGGGTGGAGCGCGACGAGCGGCGCTGCGCCGATCGCGAGGCCGAGCGCGCTCGGCATCCAGCGTCGCGACTCGAGCCACTCGAGCCGGTAGACGCAGGCGCCGTCGCCGTTCGCCTGGCAACCCTGCTCGATCAGCCGCGCCGGGGGCAGGCCCCAGATGGTCGGCATGGCCGCCATCTGCGCCTGGCGCGAGAGGCAGACGAGCCGTCCCTCCGGCTTGCTGCTCACGTAGCGGCCCACGAACACGTTGCGGTGCGACTCGAGCACCTCGCAGCGGCTCACTGTGGAGACGAGGTGCATCGTCTTGGCGGCCATCTCGAAGACGCGCTGGGGCGAGGTGGCCCACAGCATGAAGCGCATCGCGCCGTAGGACTCGAGCAGCTTGTAGGCGCACGCGCGGCGGAACTCGGCGTCGTCGGTGCAGTGGGCGCGCGCGTGCGAGAGGATCGACTCGAGCTGCTCGAGGGAGATCCAGCGGCTGCGCCCGTCGAGATCGAGAGGCTGGAGGCCCGCCGCGTTGGTCATGGACGCGAGCGCGGCTTCGCCCTTCGTCTCGAGGATCCACCGAGCGAGGGGTTGCGCGATCCTGGCGTTCAGATCGGCGTCTTGGTTCACGCGACTACCTTCCGTGATCAGCGACCCATCGGTGACAAAGGTTAAGGCTCGAGCCCCAGTTGAACACGGCGCGAGCGGAGCGAACCCCGTCCCGGACGCATCCCCGTGCCGCAGAGCCAACCCCTGGGGCCGGCGTAGGAGGAGGGCGCCGATGTGGACATGGGCAGAGTGGCCAGGAATCGTCCGGATTTGCTTTCCCCCCTTTTCCCCCCCCCCCCGTTCCCCCCCCCCCCCCGCCCCCCCCCCCCCCCCCCCCGGGCCCCCCCAAACCGTGCTTGTCTAGGCGCGGATGCCTCGCGCGAACCTTCGTTCCCTCGCGATCGCCGTACCCGAGACCGTTCGCACCAACGATTTCTGGAAGACCCACCACCCTGGATTGCTCGCGACCCGTGAGCAGCGGGCCCTCGGCCGGGTGTTCAGCGTCGAGCGCGCCGGGACGCTGACGATCTTCGAGCAAGAGATGCTGCCCTACCTCGACGACCCGTTCCGCGGGACCGTCGAGCGACGCGTGCTCCGCCCCGACGAGCCCGCGAGCGCGATCGAGCTGCCGAGTGCTCGCGCCGCGCTCGCCGCGGCGGGCCTCGTCGCCGCCGACGTCGACCTCCTGATCTCCTGCGCGTTCCCCTCCGACCAGCCGGGGATCGGGAACGCGGCCTACCTCGCCCGGGCGCTCGGCCTCGGCGGCGCGGCGTTCAACGTGGAGAGCGCGTGCTCGAGCGCGCTCGTGGGGCTCGACGTGGCGAGCGCCCTCCTCGTGGCCGGGCGCTATGCGCGCGTGCTCGTGGTCACGAGCTGCGTGTACTCGCGGGTCACGCGCCCCGACGACTCGCTGTCGTTCACCATCGGCGACGCAGCCGCGGCGTTCGTGCTCGAACGGAGCACCGACGACGCGGGCCTCCTCGGGTTCCACAACGTGCACACCGCCGAGACGTGCGACGCGCTCGCCTACGCGCTGGCCGTCGAGGAGGGGCGCCCCGTGATGCGGATGCAGACCTTCCCGGCGGCGCGCGAGGCGCTGCGTGACTCCGCGGAGAAGACCGTCGACGAGTGCTGCCGGGGCGCCGCCCGCGCGGCGGGGGTCTCGCTCTCGGACGTCGCGGTGTTCGTCTGCAACTCGCCGACCGCGTGGTTCGCCTCGTTCTTCGCGAGGAAGCTCGGCGTTCCGCGCGAGCGCGTCGTCGACACCTACCCGCGCTACGCCAACGTCGGTCCGGCGCTCTGGCCGACGGCGCTGCACCTCGCGGCGAGCGAGGGCGCCTGCGTCGCGGCGACCTCGTGATGGCGTACTCGGTCGGCAGCGTCGCCAGCGCCGCAGCCGTGGTCCTCCGCTGGGGAGAGGTGGGGCTCGGTCCGTCAGCGCTCGGTCCGTCACCCGTCGGCGCGGAGTGAGCCGAGCAGCGCGCGAAAGGTAGCCCGGAGATCGGCCCGCGACGGAGCGCGCGAGGGACGCACCAGCGCCTCGATCTCGAGACCCCGCAGCGTCGCGAGCACGAGCCGCGCGTCGCGCTCTGGTGCCCGCGTGCCGAGGACGGTGGCGTAGGCCTCGAGCGCCTCGAGCAGCCCGCGCTCCCAGGTCGCGTAGGTGCCTTCGAGCTCCGGGTCGCGCCCGATCTCGAGGCACAGCTCGAGCTCCGCCACGAGCCCCACCCGGTCCTCCTCGAGGTCGCTCATCACCACCGCGGCCAGGCGATCGGCGGCCTCGTCGAGCGGCTCGCGCGGCGCGTCGGACGGGGTGGCGATGACGCGGGCGAACCGCTCCATCGAGGTGGTGGCGTAATGGAGGAGCGCCTCGCGCAGCAGCGCGGCTCGGGAGTCGAAGTAGTAGGTCGTGGCGCGCAGCGACGTGCCCGCTTCGGCGGCGACCGCCCGGTGGGTGACCGCGCGCGGCCCCTCGCGCGCGAGGAGGCGCAGCGTGGCCTCGAGCACCGAGCGCTTGCGCTCCTCGGCGCGCTCGGTCCGCACCGGCACTCGCCGGGTCGTGGTCAGGTGCGGCCCCGGAGGAGCGCGCCGGCCTGGGAGAGCGGGCCAGGGAGGGAGCGGAGGGCGCGCACCGAGGCATCGTAGATCGAGCGGTGCTCGCTCCGGGGAACGAACTCGCGCTCCACCTCGACCAGCGCCGCGAGGTGGGAGACCGAGGGCACCACCGAGGTGGCCACTGCGGCCACGAGCGCGGCGCCCCTCGCACCGGCGAACCGCGGGCGGGCGATGCGCCCGAGTCGACGCCCGGTGACGTCGGCCACGATCTGCAGCCACAGGTCGCTCTGGGCGCCCCCCCCGGCGACCGGCAAGGTCGCCACGGCCGGCGCGGGCTCGATGGCCTCGAGGATGCAGCGCAGGTTGAGCGCGACCCCTTCGAGCACCGCGCGCGCGAGATCGGCCGGCGCGTGCTCGAGCGCCAGGTTCACGAAGCCGCCGCGCAGCGTGGCGTCGGGGAACGGGGCGCGCTCGCCGTAGAGCCACGGCGCGAAGAGAAGGCCACGCGCGCCCGCGGCCGAGGTCGCCGCGAGCTCGTCGAACGCGAGCGGCGAGACGCCGAGCAGCCTCTCGGCCCACGCGCGGCTCGCGCCCGCGGCCTCCGCCTCGCCGACCGCGAGGCAGCCGGCGACGTCGCCGGAGGGGATCGCGGCCACGCCGATCGCGGGGATGGGCGCTGGATCGCGCGTCGTGCGCGCGACCCACGCCGAGGTGCCGAGGTAGAGGTGCGTGTCGCCCGCCCGCGTCGCGCCCGTGCCGAGCGCCATCGCCGGGATGTCCGCGAGCCCCGTGGCCACCTTGGTCCCGATCGGGAGCCCGAGCGCGGCGGCGCCGGCGGCGTGGAGCGCGCCCGCGACCCGCGTGCTCGGCGTGATCGCGGGCATCCACTCGAGCGGGAAGCCAGCGAGGCGCGCGAGCACCCGCGTCACCTCGCGGGTGCGTAGATCGAGCAGACCGGTGGCCGTCGCGGCCGTCGGGTCGAGGCCGATCCGACCGGTGGTGCGGGCGACGAGGAAGCTCGTGGCGTCGCCGAGCCAGCGCGTGCGCGCGAAGGTGCTCGGTTCGTGGTCGCGGAGCCACGCGACCTTGGCGACGAGGTCCTTGCCCGTCGGCGTGGCCCCCGCGAGGAAGCGGAGCACGCGTTCGCCCCCGAAGCGACGCACGATGCGCCGGGCCTCGACCTCGGCGCGGTCGTCCATCCCCGCGATCGCGCGCCGGGTCGCGCGGCCCTCCCCGTCGAGCGGCACGAGGGTGAGCATCTGCCCGGCGAACGCGACCCCGGCCACCTGCTCCGGGCGCGCGCCCGCCTCCGCGAGCAGCGCCCGCGTGGTCTCGCCCGCGGCGCGGAGCCACTCCTCCGGATCCTGCTCGGCGAGGCCCGGCGCCGGCAGCGAGAGCTCGTGCGGCGCCAGGGCCGTCGCGCGCACCCGCCCGGTCTCGTCGAGCAGCACCGACTTGGTGCCGCTCGTCCCGACGTCGTGGCCGACGAACAGCCGCACTCAGGACGCTCTCGACGTGAAGCCGATGGGTACGACGGTCCGCTCGCCGCGGGCGTCGATCTTCTCGACGACGAGCGTGTCGCCGCCGCCGACGCCGAGCCGGTCGACGATCTGCATCGCGACCCCCAGCACGTCGAGCGGCTCGACCGCGGCCTCGGGGGGGAGCACGCCCTTGCCCTTCACCGCGCCCCGCCGCGCGAGCAGCGCACCGACAGCGGCGGGGATGCCCGTGCCCTCGCCCGCGCCCGCGCCCTTCGAGGCGACGGAGAGCTCGTAGCGCGTGGCCTCTCCGCGACGGAGCCCGCCCACGACGACCTTGAGGCAGCCGCCCGGCCCGGTGACGCCCGCCTCTCGCAAGAGACGCGGCCGCTCGCGGAGGACGTGGGCCACCATGAACTCGAGCGGTACCACGTCGTGGTCGTGCACGCGCAGCGGGACCTCGGAGGCCGCGCCGGCGCGGACCATCGCCTGCGTGAGGTGGAAGTACGAGAGCGGGTAGACCACGCCCATGTTGGTCGCGCGCTCGAGGCCCGGGATGTGCTGCGGCAGCGTGATGGTCTCGGGGTGCGGGTAAGGGTAGACCGGCATGCGACCGACGCCGCGGAAGTCCTCCTCGTGGACGTGGGCCTCTCCCGAGGCGTCGAGCTGACGCACGCTCGTCATCTTGCCGTCGAGGAACAGCGGGACGTCGTTGGTCATCGCGTGGATGCGGTGCTTCAGCACGGCCGGGCCCTCTTCGGGCTCGCCGCCGTGCACGTGGTAGATGTCCACTGATTTCACCGCGTCGAGGAGCTGGTCGGCGCACAGGCGCACGAACACGTTGGCGAGGCCCGGGCTGTTGCCCATGCCGACGATGGCGGTGATGCCTGCTTCGCGCGCGCGTCCGTCGAGCTCGAGCATCTGCCGGGTGGGCGCGAGGTCGTCGCACACGTCGACGTAGTCGACCCTCGCCGCGATGGCGGCTTCGAGCACTGGGAGACCGAAGCGATAGAACGGGCCGATGCAGCCGATCGCGACGCGGGCGCCCGCGAGCGCGGCGGCGAGCGAGGCCGGCGAGGTCGCGTCGACCTGGATGGCGCGTGCGCGGGGCGAGCCGAGATCGCGCACGACCTGCTCGGCCACGTCGAGCCGCAGATCGGCGACGACGATCTCGTCGAAGATCTGGCTCGTGTCGCCCTCGACGCAAGCGAGCGCGCGCGCCGCGACGCGACCGATCCCACCCCCACCACCCAGCACCACCACTCTGGCCATCGAGCACCTCCGCCCGGACATGTAACAGATGTTACAAAGATTGGCAACCCCTGCCATCGCCGCGCTGTCGTGGATTTGGCATCCCATGTCCGACATGGCCGAGACCGAGCCCATCGACCCCGCGACCCTCGCCGTGAAGCGGACGATTGGTGCCCATGGCCGGTCGAGGTGGGGCCGCGTGCTGCGCATCGTCGTCCCCGCGCTGCTGGTCGTCGCGGCGGTCTTCGGCGTCCGGGCCTACCGCGCCCGTGCGGCGGCGCAGGGCCCCACGTTCCTGAGCGAGCCCGCGCACAAGGCCGACGTGCAGGTGACCGTCACGGCCACGGGCACCCTCGAGGCGGTGACCACGGTGGACGTCGGCGCCGAGGTCACGGGGCGGATCCTCGAGCTCAAGGCCAAGGAGAACGACAAGGTCAAGAAGGGGCAGATCCTCGCGGTCATCGACCCCGAGCAGCTGCAGGCCGCGCACTCCCAGGCGGTCGCGCAGGTCGCCTCCGCCGACGCCACGATGCTGCAGGCCAAGGCCACGTTGATCGAGGCGGGCCTCGCGCTCGAGCGCAGCAAGAAGCTCCACGCCCAGGGGCTCCTCGGTCAGTCGGATCTCGACAGCGCCAACGCCAACAAGATGCGCGCCGACGCCACGCTCGCGAGCGCGGTGGCGGGCGGCTCACTGGCGCGCGCCTCGCTCAAGTCGGCCAAGTCCCGGCTCGACAAGGCGACCATCTACTCGCCGATCGACGGCGTCGTCCTCGCGCGGCTCGTCGAGCTCGGGCAGACGGTGACCGCGGGGTTCACCACGCCGGTGCTGTTCCGGCTCGCGGAGGATCTCACCCGCATGCGGGTGAAGGCCGCCATCGACGAGGCCGACGTGGGCCGTGTCCAGCCGGGCGCGACGGCGTTCTTCACCGTCGAGGCCTACCCCGAGCGCAAGTTCCCCTCGAGCGTGCAGGCCTCGGCAACGACCCGAAGACCACCTCCAACGTGGTGACCTACCAGGGCCTCCTCCTGGTCGACAACGCCGAGCGTTTGCTCCGCCCGGGCATGACCTGCAACGCCACCATCGTCGCCGAGACCCGGAAGGACGTGCTCGTCGTGCCCAACGCGGCGCTCCGCTTCACGCCGCCCACCACCGGCCCGCCGACGCAGGAGAAGAAGGCCACGGTCGGCGAGCCGAAGAAGCGCGTGTGGGTGCTCTCGGGCAAGACGCCGGTCGCCGTCGAGGTGAAGACGGGCGTCTCCGACGGCCTCGTCACCGAGATCGTCTCGGGCGATCTGAAGCCCGGCACCGAGGTGCTGGTCGACGTGAAGGAGCAGCCTTGAGCGGTCCGCCGCTGGTCGAGCTCCGCGACGTCACCAAGGTCTACGGCCAGGGTGAGTCGGAGGTGCGCGCGCTCGCGGGCGCGAACCTGCGCATCGACGACGGCGAGTTCGTCGCGGTGATGGGGGCGAGCGGCTCGGGGAAATCCACGTGTCTCAACGTGGTCGGCTGCCTCGACCAGCCGACGAGCGGCGCCTACCTGTTCCGCGGCGTGGACGTCGGCGCGCTCGACCTCGACCAGCTCGCGCTGCTGCGCAAGCACTACCTCGGGTTCGTCTTCCAGAGCTACAACCTGCTCGCCCGCACGACCGCGGTCGAGAACGTGGAGCTGCCGCTGATCTACCGCGGCGTGTCCGCGAGCGAGCGCCGCGCGCGGGCGATGCAGGCGCTCTCCGACGTCGGGCTCGAGTCGCGCGCCAAGCACACGCCCGCGGAGCTCTCGGGCGGGCAGCAGCAGCGCGTGGCGATCGCGCGCGCCATCGTCACGGCCCCCCAGATGCTGCTCGCCGACGAGCCCACGGGCAACCTCGACTCGGCGCGCAAGGTCGACATCATGAACCTGCTCGTCGACCTGAACCGGACGCGCAAGATCACCATCGTCATGGTCACCCACGAGCCGGACATGGCCGAGTACACGACGCGCACCGTCCTGTTCAAGGACGGCGTGGTCGAGAGCGATAGCAAGCCCGGAGCGGAGGACCGAACTGTAGTTCGGTCCGGGAGCGACCAAAGCAAGGGGCTCCCGTGATCTGGGCGACCATCCTCATGGCGATCCGGGAGATCCGGCGCAACACCATGCGCTCGATCTTGACCACGCTCGGCATCGTCATCGGCGTCGGCTCGGTCATCGCCATGGTGACGCTGGGCCGCGGGGCCACGGCGAAGATCACGGCCGACATCGCCAGCATGGGCACCAACCTGCTCATCGTGATGCCGGGCGCGGAGCGGCGCGGACCGACCAGCGGGGCGGCCTCACCGCTCAAGCTCGACGACGCCCGCGCGATCGAGCGCGAGGTGGCGGCGGTGAGCAAGGTGGCGCCCACCTCGGGGCGCAGCGCGCTCGTGGTCTACGGCAACAAGAACTACAACACCGGCGTCACCGGCACGACGAACGAGTACTTCGCGGTGCGCGGGTTCACGATGGCCCTCGGGCAGAGCTTCTCCGACGCGCAGCTGCAGGGGGGCACGCCGGTGTGCATCCTCGGCGCGACGGTGCGCAAGGAGCTGTTCGGGCCGCAGGACCCGATCGGCGCCACGCTGCGGGTGGGGGCGGTGCCGTGCACGGTGGTGGGGGTGCTGTCCTCGAAGGGGCAGTCCACGTTCGGCTCCGATCAGGACGACTTCATCGTGATGCCGCTGAGCGCGTTCCATCGGCGCATCGCCGGCAACACCGACGTGAACACGATCTTCGTGAGCGCGGTGAGCGACAAGGCGACCACCAAGGCCAAGGAGCAGATCTCGCTCCTGATGCGCGAGCGGCGCCACCTCGCGGCGGCCCAGCAGGACGACTTCATGGTCCAGGACATGAAGGAGATCAGCAAGACGCTCGGCAACGTCACCGGCGCGCTGACCGCGCTGCTCGGCGCGATCGCCGGGGTGAGCCTGCTGGTCGGCGGGATCGGGATCATGAACATCATGCTGGTCTCGGTGACCGAGCGCACCCGCGAGATCGGGCTGCGCCTCGCCATCGGGGCGCGCGGCTCCGAGGTGCTCCTGCAGTTCCTCATCGAGGCCATCACGCTCTCGACGCTCGGCGGGGCCATCGGGGTGCTCTTCGGCCTCGGGATCTCGCTCGCGGCCACGCGCGCGCTGAAGCTGCCGTTCACCGTGGTGCCCGACATCATCCTCATCGCGTTCGCGTTCTCCGCGACGGTCGGCGTGGCGTTCGGGTTCCTGCCGGCCCGCAAGGCCTCGCGGCTGAACCCGATCGCGGCGCTGCGGCACGAGTGATCGGCTAGCGGAAGCTCTCGTAGGCAGCGGGCAGGGTGAGGTGGGCCCACTCGCGGCTGTCGCGCACGTTCGGCAGCGAAGCCCGGACGGCGCCGACCGCCTCGCTCGAGAGCTCGTCGGCGAGGGGGAGACCGAGCACCTCGAGCGAACGGAAGAACGCCGCGTGCTGGTCGAGGACGGGCCAGAGCTGCGCCTCGTCGATCGAGCCCGCGACGGTGAGCACCCGCAGGGGCAGGCGCGTCCGCGCGAGGGTGGTGAGGAAGCGCGGCACGTCCTCGAGGCCGTCGACGTGCACCTCGCGGAGGCGCGGCGCGGTGAGCCCCTGGAGCGCGAGGGCGGCCGCGCGATCGGGGCCCGGCCCGGCGTCGGCGGCGAGCGAGAGCACGAGCCGCTCGAGCGCGGGAAAGGTCGAACCGCCGAGCGCGGCGAGGGTGGCCGCGAGCAACGGATCGCCGAGCAGGTGGAGCTCGCGCAGCGCGTCGTGGGAGCACCGCGTGAGGACGAGCTTGCCGCTCGCGAACACCCGCTGCGAGGAGGGGCAGGCGGCGAGGGTGGCGGTGAGATCGCCGATCGAGTTCTCGGCCTGCCGCGCCTGCGTCTGCGAGGGCGTGTCGAACACGAAGGCCACGATCGAGGGAGCGCTCGACCAGCGATGGCCTTGGACCAGGCGCTCGGGCTCCCGAGATCGCACACCACCTGCACCGCGCGCGGCGCGTCGCGCTCGAGGCGCTCGACCACCTTGCGGCACCGGGCCGGCGAGACGCTGCCGTCGCCCTTGAAGGTGACCTGCCACCGCTCGCCGACGTCGATGGCCAGCAGGTTGTCGGGGGCCTCGGCGGTGGCGTTGGCGTCGACGGGCTCCACCGAGGCGACGGTGTACCCCTCGCGGCGGCGGAGCGAGAGCACGTGGTCGAGGTGCTCGCGCGCGGCGGCGGCCGTCGAGAAGCTCTGCTCGACGTCGTTGGTCACGAGGCGCTTGCCGGCCAGCGTGAACACGACGTGCACGTGCCCCGGCGGCGCGACGAGGGTCGTGCGCATCGCCTTCTCGATGGGCGCCTTCTCGGTGCTCGGCTCCGCGTCCGGGTCGACCTCGACGTAACCCTTGCCGAGCTTCTCCTCGACGAGCTTGCTGGCCTCCCTCGTGCGACCCCGGCCGTGGCGAAGGCCTTCTCCTTGGTCTGGCCGACCGCGCCGATCCGGCCGAAGCGGATCAGGTGGGTGTCGTCCTCGACCTCGATTTCCCAGAACTTGCTGCTGGATCCCTCGATCAGCTCGAGACGACGCCGTGAGGACATGGAAGAGCCTGTACTCGATCGTCGGCGGGCCGGCAGCGCCTCGCGCACCGAGGTTGTGGTTGCCAAGTGCCCCCGGGCGTGGCTTCGTGAGGGGGCATGCGCCTCCCCCCCCTGCGTTCCCGCCTCGCGGCTTGCCTGCTCGGCCTGGTGGTCGGGTGTGGGTCGTCGTCCTCCTCGGACGCGGGGCCGGCCGAGGACACCGGGGTCGCCGACGGCGCCGCCGACAGCCCCTCCACCACCACGACCGACGTCTCGCTCCTCGTGATGCCCGAGGACGGCGAGGCGGCGATCTACGACCCGATCCGCAACGCGAGCAAGTCCGTGCACTGCGAGGTCTACATGCTCACGGACAACGGCGCGCTGAACGCCCTCGTCGCCGCGAAGAAGGCCGGCAAGGACGTGAAGGTGCTCCTCGAGCACTATCCCTATCTGGCCACCACCGCCAACGACGCGGCCTTCAAGACCCTGACGGCGGCCGGCGTCGACGTGCGCTGGACCAGCAGCAAGTACGCGCTCACCCACTCCAAGTTCTTCGTCGTCGACGGCGTCGTCGCCTACGTGATGACCCTCAACCTCACCAACGCCGGGGTCGGGGGCAACCGCGAGTACGCGGCCGTGGTCCGCGACGCCGACGACGTGGCGCAGGCCGAGGCGATCTTCAACGCCGATCTCACGGGGGCCGCGCCGCCCCCCGGCGGCAAGCTCCTCGCCTCGCCGATCGACGCGCGCGCCCGCCTGCTCGCGCTGATCGACGCGGCGACCAAGACCATCGACATCGAGATGGAGGAGTTCTCCGACGCCGAGGTGGCGAGCCACCTCGTCACCCGCATCGAGGCCGGCGTCGCGGTGCGCGTCGTCGCCCCGAGCAGCGGTCGGAGCACGGGCACGTCCACCACCCTCGGCTCGCTGCGCGCCAACCGCGCGACCATCAAGGTGCTCGCCACGCCCGACCTCCACGCCAAGCTGATCGTGGTCGACGGCACGGAGGTCTACCTCGGCTCGGTGAACCTCACCGCGGCCTCGCTCGACAAGAACCGCGAGGTCGGCGTCCTCACCCGGACGGCGGCCGTCGTCACCCGCGCCAAGACCACGTTCGAGGCCGATTTCGCCAAGGCCGTCCCGCTCTAGCAACGCCTGCTGGCTTGCGGCGCGGGCGGGCCCTATGGTCCGCGCCCCATGACGGAGGAACGCAAGCTCCCCGAGGGTCGCCTGGGTCGGCTCGCCCGCCTCGCGGGGGTCGGCCTGCGCACGGGCGTGAGCATGATCGGCGACTCCGACGGCGCCGCCGCGGCCAAGCACGCCGCCGAGGTGCTCGGCACCCTGCGCGGACTCGCGGCCAAGGTCGGGCAGATGGCGAGCTACGTCGACGGCGTGGTGCCCGAGGGCCAGCGCGCGGCCTACGAGACGGCGATGAAGGGCCTGCGCGCGGCGACCCCGACCTCGAGCTTCCCCGAGATCCAGCGCTCGATCGAGGAGGAACTGCGCGCGCCGCTCGATCGCCTCTTCGTGCGCTTCGACGAGGTGCCGATCGCGAGCGCCTCGATCGGCCAGGTGCACCGCGCGTGGATCGCGCCGCCCGAGGGGGCGCGCGACGAGCCCCTCGAGGTGGCGGTCAAGGTGCAGCACCCGGGCATCGTGAAGGCGATCGACGCCGACCTCGCCAACGCGGGCATGCTGCAGGTGGTGCTCGGCAGCGTCGCCGGCAAGCGCTTCAAGACCAAGGAGCAGCTCGCGATGGTGCGGCAGCGGTTCCGCGAAGAGCTCGATTACGCGCTCGAGGCCGAGCGCCTGCGCATGTTCGCGCGCTTCCACGAGGGCGACGAGACCATCCGCATCCCCGTGGTGCACGACCACCGCTCGACGGGGCGCGTGCTCACGACCGAGTTCATGCACGGCACCTCGTTCGACGAGGCGTGCGGGGCCGACGTCCGCGAGCGCACGTTCTTCGCCGAGACGATGTGGCGGTTCGTCTACAAGGGCAACCTCGTGCACTGCCACTTCAACGCCGACCCGCACCCCGGCAACTACCTGTTCCGCGACGGCGCGGTGGTGTTCCTGGATTTCGGGTGCGTGCAGCCGATCCCGCTCGCCAACATCCGCCTCGCGCGGGTGATGCACGCGGCGGCGCAGGCCCGCGACGAGCGCGCGTTCGCCGACGGCTTCGCGCGGCTCCTGAACGCGAAGCCGGGCGCCCTGCTCGACATCGCGGTCGCCTACACGCGCACCTGCTTCGAGCCGCTCTGGCACCGCCCGTACCACCTCACGCGCGCGTTCGTGGCCGCGCTCGTGGAGCGCACCAAGGAGATGGCCCTCGCGGCGCGCAAGGTCGACGAGGACGAGTTCTTCGCGATGCCCGAGGAGATGCTCTTCATGAACCGCCTGCAGTTCGGCTTCTACTCGGTGCTCGCGCGCCTCGACGTGGAGGCGGACTACTCGGGCGTGGAGCGCGGGTTCTGGCCCGCGGTGGACGCGATGGCCAGCACGGGGCGCTGAACCGGCGCTACCGCAGGTACGCGTCGATGACCTGCTCGTAGGCGGCGGCCAGGAACAGCCGCGCGTCGGCCGTGGACTCCGGCGGCTCGCCCACCGCGGGCTTGTCGAAGTCGCGCTGCTCGGCGTGGAACTGGCTGCCGACGATGGGCCAGCGGCCGCCCTTGCTGCGGAACGCCTCGGTCACGCTGATGCAGCGCGCGCCGCTCGCGTCCTTGTGGGTGTGCAGCGTGGCGACCACGGCGGGCGAGCAGAACGTGCTCGACGCGAGGATCTCGAAGCCGTCGAGCGGGCCGCCGGGCAGGAAGGCCTCGCGGCGCACCATGTCGAGGTGGGACTCGGGGAACCCGTGGGTGCGGCCGCGGCGCGAGGGGCCGGCGAGGTCGGCGAACAGCGGGTCGTCGATGGCGAAGGTGACCGGTCGGCGCGGCTTCTCGTCGCCGGGCCAGCTGCGGATCAGCGTGTCGTCCTTGGCGAACCCGCGGATGAAGCGGCCCGTGTTGCGGCGGAGGACCGCGTCGATCTCCTCCTCCACGCCGTCGTCGGTGCGCGCCTCGAGGAGCGCGAGCAGCTGGGCGCCGCCGCAGAACCCCACGAACGGCGCGGCGCGGTGCTTCACCGCGGAGGCCAGATCTCCCATGCCGCCCTCGGAGGCGGGGCGCAGCGGGTTCCAGCGCAGGCGCCCCTTGGGCAGCACCACCGTCTTGTGGGCGTAGTCCCAGTCGTTGGAGCCGGAGAGCACGGTGATCGGCGGCGGCCACGAGGCCACGAGGAAGCGCTCGTCGAGCTGCGGGTCGTCGCCCTCGATCGACTCGAGCGCGCGCCCGTCGCTCGGGCCGAGCGGCGTGTCGACGAGCTCACCCTTGGGGCTGAACGCGCGCGCGAAGCGGTCGTCCACGCGCATGGCGTGGAACAGCTCGGAGAACCGGAGCTGCAGGAACTTGGCGTAGTAGACGTCGTTGGCCACCTCGCCGCCGCGCCCGCCCATGCCGCTGCCCGCGGGATTCGCGTTCACGGACAGCACCCAGGGCTCGGCGACGATCGGGCGCGGATCGCCCGCGGCGTAGGCCTCCATCTCGCGCACCACCGGGCTCGCGGAGGGCGACGGGAGCCCGAGCTCGTTGGTCGCGCCCTCCATCGAGAGGCGCAGCGCGACGACGGGCTTCTCGAGGCGCACGTGCACGAGCGGGCGACGCACCGCGACGGTGGGGCGTCCGACCGGGAAGTAGTTCACGCCGTCCTCGCTCGCCTCGAGGGTCCAGGCGAGCGGCGCGCGCGCGATGCCGTAGTCACGACCGAGGCGGCGATCGCGGGGGACCGAGACGGCGTCCGAGCCGAGCACGAGCCGGACGCGGTCGATGGTCTGCGGCTCGGCGAGGTGCGCGGTGAGCGCCCAGCGCCCGCTGCCGGGCTCGCCGGTCCACGCAGTCTCGTAGGCGCCGTCGAGGGCCTCGCGGGGGCCGTCGGCCTTCGCGAGCACGTTCGCCGCGCCGTCCACGATCTGGAGCCCCTCGAGGACCGTCGCGCCTCCGTTGGTGGCGGACACCACGAGGCGGATCGCGCAGGCGTCCACGCCGGCGAAGAACCACGAGCGGCGGCGCGGCAGGACGATCTGCTCGCCGGGTCGCGGGTCGTCGCCCTCCGCGGAGGCGCCGACGATCGGCTGGAACTCGCCGCCGCACGGCGCGGCCTCCCACGCGTAGCGGACCGGGTTGCCCTGCGTGGTGGAGGCGAAGCGCGCGCGCAGCGCGGAGACGTGGCGCGGGTGCTCGAAGCGGAACACCGACGACCACGGGTTCGGGGCGGCGTCGCTCGCGAACGTGGGCTCCGAGCCGGACGCCCTTGCACCTGCCTCACCCGACGCGTGCGACAGCAGGGCTCCCGGGAGACCCAGGGCGGCGAAGCACAAGACGAGGGTGAGGGTTCTACTGCGCACGAACAGGCCCCCCTCTCACAACGGACCGAAGGTCACGGACCTTCCACCCATCGGGCAAGAAAGCCGCAAGGCAGGCATGAGAGAGAGACCCTCTCGCGCCGGTTGGCTTGGCTCGCGGGGCAGTTACCGGCGGAACGCGTCGGTCGCGCGGACGAGGGCGTCGGTGTTGCCGACTTCCATCGCCGAGTGCCCGGCGTCCGGGACGATCACGAGGTTCGCCTCGGGCCACGCGCGGTGCAGCGCCCACGCCGACTCCAGCGGACACACCACGTCGTACCGCCCCTGCACGATCACCGCAGGGATGTGGCGGATCTTGGAGACGCCTTCGAGGAGCGCGCCGTCGTTCGGGAACCAGCACTGGTTCACGAAGTAATGACACTCGATCCGGGCGAAGGCGAGCGAGAAGGCATCTCCCGCGGTCTTCGCGATGAGCCCGGGGTCGGTGAACAGCGTGCTCGTCGAGCCCTCCCACACGCTCCATGCGCGCGCCGCCTCCTGGCGGACCGCGGGGTCGTCTCCCGTGAGCCGTGCGTAGTAGGCGTGCAGCAGATCGCCGCGCTCGGCCTCGGGGATCGGCGCGAGGTAGCCCTCCCAGGCGTCGGGGAACAGCGCGCTCGCCCCGCGCTGGTAGAACCAGTCGATCTCCTGCTTGCGCACGAGGAAGATGCCGCGGAGCACGAGCTCGGTCACCCGCTCGGGGTGGGTCTCGGCGTAGGCGAGCGCGAGCGTGCTGCCCCACGAGCCGCCGAACACCTGCCAGCGGTCGATGGCGAGGTGGTTGCGCAGGCGCTCCATGTCGGCGACGAGGTCCCAGGTGGTGTTCTCGCGGAGCTCCGCGTGCGGCGTCGAGCGCCCGCAGCCGCGCTGATCGAAGAGGATGATGCGGTAGGCCGCAGGGTCGAAGAACCTCCGCATGCGCGGCTCGGTGCCGCCACCCGGTCCGCCGTGCACGAACACGACGGGCTTGCCCTGCGGGTTGCCGGACTGCTCGTAGTAGAGCTCGTGCAGCTCGCTCACGCGCAGACGTCCAGCGTCGAAGGGCTCGAGGGCGGGGTAGAGGGTGCGCCGTTCCTGGGACATCGCCCGCGACGTTAACACGGCGACGACGCCCCCGCGCTCGTGCTGGTTGCACCCCGGCCCCTTTGGCTCTGTTCTCCCGGCATGGCTCTCCCCCCGCGTCCTTCGGCTGTGGTCACTGGCGGCGCCAGCGGCCTCGGCCGCGCCCTCTGCATCGCGCTCGCCGGGCGCGGCGCGCGCATCCTGGTCGGCGACCTCGACGAGGCCGGCGCGCGCGAGACCATCTCGCGCCTGCGCGGCGCCGAGGCCCACTTCCGGAGGTGCGACGTCTCCAAGGCCGAAGAGGTCGCGGGGCTCGCGGACGAGGCCTACGAGCGCTTCGGCGCCGTCGACCTGCTGGTGAACAACGCGGGCGTCGCGGTGAGCGGTCAGGTCGGCGACATCTCGCTCGACGACTGGCAGTGGATCATGGGCATCAACCTGTGGGGCGTGATCTACGGCTGCCACCACTTCTTGCCGCGCATGCGCGCCACCGCGCGCGGCCACATCCTCAACGTGGCCTCCGCGGCCGGCCTGCTCAGCGCGCCCAACATGGCGCCGTACAACGTCACCAAGAGCGCCGTGGTCGCGCTCTCCGAGACCCTCTACGGCGACCTCGCCGGCGGGCCGGTGGGCGTGAGCGTGCTCTGCCCCACGTTCTTCAAGACCAACATCGGCAAGAGCGGGCGCACCACCGACAAGAGCCTCGGGCCGGTGCTTGAGGCGCTCCTCGAGCGGGGGAAGATCCAGGCCGAGGGGGTCGCCGAGCTCGCGCTCCAGGGGCTGCGAACGCGGAGACCTCCACATCACGCCGCACGCCGACGGGCGCGCCATGTGGCGCATCAAGCGCCTATCGCCGAGCGTGTTCCACAAACTCACCCCCAAGGTGATGGAGTGGCAGCTCTCGCGGCTCCGCGAGAAGATCGGGCACCAGGGATGAGGCTGGGCCTGTCGTTGGTGGGCTGTCTGTTGCTCGTCGGCGCGTGCCGGGACGAGCCCATCCGCACCGATCCCAAGGTGGTCGAGGCGGGGGCCGACAAGGCGACGGGCCCCAAGCTGGTGTTCGTGAAGGCGCCCGAGGGCGACGTCGTCGCGGCCATCAAGAGCGCGCAGGCCGACGCGACCGCGGCCGGACAGCGGCTCGTGGTCTACGTCGGCGCGCCGTGGTGCGAGCCCTGCAAGCACTTCCACACGGCGGTGGAGTCCGGGAAGCTCGACGCGAAGCTCCCGCGCATCCGGCTGCTCGAGTTCGACCTCGACCTCGACGAGACGCGCCTCGCGGCGGCGGGCTACGTGACCAAGTACATCCCCTTGTTCGCGCTCGCCGGCCCCGACGGCCGCAGCAACGGGAAGCAGATCGCGGGCTCGATCAAGGGCGAAGGAGCCGCGGACGAGATCACGCCGCGGCTCCTGCAGTTGCTCCGCTAGCTCAGCGGCACTCCTGGGTCTGCGTCACGTTCGCCGCGACGCAGGTGCCGGCGAGCTTGCCGGGCGAGCACGTGCGATAGGTGCCCTTGGCGCCGCAGGCGGGGACCGCCGCGTCCGTCCAGCCGCTGCCCAGGCACGACGGGAAGCCCTTGAACGAGATGTAGGTGCAGCCGCTCGTCGACGCGAGGGAGTTCCACCGCTTGGTGTCGGCGCCGTCGCAGTTGTAGTCGTACTTGTACGAGCCCTTGCAGCTGAAGGTGCCGGTGATGGGGCTGTAGACCAGGCTCCCGCTGCAGTACGAGGACGCGAAGTAGCTCGACTGCGTGGGGAACACCGAGCTGTTCGAGCCGTGGCAGTCGCTCGTCGCCGCGTCGACCGGCGCGCGGCGGGTGTAGTCGGCCGGGCACGTCACCGCGGTCAACGTCGTCGCGCCCGAGATGGCGTAGCCGTCCTTGTCCGGGTCGGCGTAGCAGAGGCAGCTCGGCGCCGCGGTGTCGCTGGTGGAGGGGTTGCAGTCGTTGTCCTTGCCGTCCTTGCACTCGAACGCGCCCGGGAAGGCGGCCGGGTCGGCGTCGTTGCAGTCGAGGTCGCACCCGACGCCGTCCTTGTCGGCGTCCGGGTAGGAGCACTTGCCCGAGCCCGGATCGCAGGTGCCGCTGCAGCCGGTCTTGCCGCCCGCGTCGCACTTGACGCTGGTGCCCGCCACGCACTTGTGGGTGGCCGTGTCGCACTTCTCGACGCCGCTGCAGAGGTCGCCGTCGTCGCAGTCCTTGTCGGCCTTGCACGAGAACGAGCAGTCGGTCTTGCAGCCGTCCGAGTCGTCGGTGTTGCCGTCGTCACAGTCCTCGCCGGAGTCGACGGTCTTGTTGCCGCAACCCGGCTTGATGCACACGTCGCCCTTGCAGGTGCCGCTGCTGCCGTCTGGGCGCTTGCAGGCCTTGTCCGGGGTGACCGTCACGGCCTTGCACACGGGCTTCTTCGGGTCGGTCTTGTCGCAGGTGTCGGTCGTGCAGTCGTTCTTGTCGTCGCAGTCGGTGTCGGCCTTGCAGTCGAGGTGACAGGAGGTACACCCGTCGCCGGCCACCGTGTTGCCGTCCTCGCAGTCCTCGCCCGCGGCCGTGTTGACGTACCCGTCGCCGCACTTGGACGCAGCGCACACGCCCTTGAGGCAGATCGCCCCGCCGCCACAGTCGGTGCCGTCCGCCTTGCCCGTGCAATCGAACGTGCCGCCGTCGGCGCTGCCGTCGGTGCCTCCGTCGTCGGTCGAGGCGTCGGTCGAGGCGTCGGTGTCGACCGGCTCGCGCGCCGGATCGGAGCAGCCCACGGCCCAGGCCGAGACGAGAATCAGGAAGAGGGAAGTCGAGACGCGCATGGAGTGCCTCCGGAAGACGACAAGCGAAACGAAGAGCGAGGAGGTCTTGGTATAGTCCGCAAAGCCTCCCCGGGCCATCTTGGGTCGTCCCGGCGAGGCCGGCGTTTCGGGTCGCCGGTCTTGCCCGAAGGTCACCGCGCGCTCGCTCCCCAGAACTCGACGGCCGTCTTGGTGAGCTCGACGCCCTTGCCCGTGCTGGGATCGAGCGAGAGCACGCGACCCTCGCAGGTGAGCCCGTACAGCGTGGGGCCGAAGGCGGCGACCCCCCAGATGCAGCGGTAGCCGGTCCGCCCGAGGACCTTGGCGGCGCCGGTCTTGGCGTCGAACTCCACGAGGGCGTCGTCGGTGGCGGTGCGCGCGGTCGCGAGCAGCCGCGAGCCCAGGAACGCGATGTCCCCGGAGGCGACCAGACCGGCCGGGTAGCTCGCGAACAGCTTGGTGGCACCGGTCGTGCGGTCGATGGTGTAGACGCTGCTGCCCCCCGCGCCGTAGACGGTGCCGTCGGGCGCGGCGTCGAGCGCGACCAGCGAGGGGCCGATCGCGACGGTCCCCGTGCACGCGCCGCTCTTCAGGTCGACCACGCAGAGGCCGGTGGAGTCGATCCCGTAGAGGACGCCCGTCGGGTGCAGCGCGAGGTCGGTGAGCGTGGCGAAGGTGGGCCCGATCTTCTTGACCTCGCCCGACGGCAGGCGGATCTCGTACAGATCGGTGGCCGAGTGCGCGAGCGCGCGCGCCTGGCACCCGAGGACGGGGTCGCAGCCGTGGCTGATCGGGCAGAGGCTGTCGTCGGGGCGGTGCTTGCAGCTCTTGCTCGCTTCGTCGCAGGTGTCGACGGTGCAGGACACCGGGTCGGCGCAGCTGCGGGGGACGGTCGTGCAGCCCTTGCCGATCACGCACGCCTCGGCGCCGTTGCAGAACACGCCGTCGTCGCAGCGGGCGTCGTCGGGGACGTTGCGGCAGAACCCCAGCGAGAGGTCGCACACGTCCCTCGTGCAGGCGAGGCCGTCGTCGCAGTCGGGGTCGGAGGTGCAGCCGGTCTCGGTCACGGGGACGTCGGGGGCGGTATCGGTGGCGCTGTCGGACGAAGCGCTGTCGACGAGCCCAGTGTCCGCGAGCCCGTCGGCGCCGCTGTCGGCGGCGTCGGTCGCCCCCTCGCCGGGCAGGAGCGCCGTGCGAGCGCCGCACCCGAGCCCGAACGACAGCGAGAGGAGCAGCGCGCGACGCATCGACCCCTCGTAGGTCGGGGAGCCCGCATCCTCAACCGAGGGCGGCGCACCGGCGCTCCTTTCGATAGGCTCCGAGGGTGCGGCGTGTCCTTTCCTCGGCTCTGTTCGCGGTGACGCTCGCCGCGAGCCACGCTTCTGCGTTCGTGCCGCCGAACCTCGGGCCGGCGGTCACCGACATGGTGACGATCCCCGCCACCCACGCGACCCTCGGCGGCGCGCGCACGGCCGGCGGGCTGAGCTTCGACGCCCCGGTTCGCGACGTGGACCTCGGCGCGTTCGCCATCGATCGCTACGAGGTGACCGTGGCCGCCTACGCGAAGTGCGTGGGCGCCGGCGCGTGCGCGGTGCCGGACAAGGCCGACTGCAACGTCCCCGAGGCGATCAGCTACGGCAAGCTCGGCCACGAGCAGCACCCGGTCAACTGCGTCACCTACGGCGAGGCGGCCGCGTACTGCGCGTGGGCGCACAAGCGCATGCCGAGGAGCGCCGAGTGGGAGGTGGCCCAGCGGGGCCCTGCGCTGTTCACGTTCCCCTGGGGGAACGAGCTCCCGGCGCTCGGAGCGAGCAACGGCTGCGATCACAGCTGCGCCACCGTCGCGCGCGCGCTGACCGGGGTGGACTACGAACCCGTGTGGTCGGACAAGGGCTTCGACGACGGCTGGGCCATGACCGCGCCCGTCGGCTCGTTCCCCGGGGACAAGAGCCCGTACGGCGTGTACGACCTCGCCGCGAACCTCGCCGAGTGGGTCGACCCCGAAGGCGAGGCCGACCTCGGCGGCAGCGTCTCGTTCACGCCCCTCGTCGCCACCGGCGATCGACAGCTGCGCGGGGGCTCGTGGGCGACCAACGTCTTCTCGACCATGTCGTTCGCCGGGCGCGACCGGGTCGACGGCAGCTTCCGTGGCGGCTGGGTCGGCTTTCGTTGCGCGCGCGACGCGACCGCCTTGTGACTTGAAGGCCCGCCCCCGACCCGCCAACCTGGGGTGATGTTCTTCAAGAACGAACCGGGGAAGAAGAGCCAGCCTGGCGCGGGCGAGCCCTCCGCGCGCGTGCTGCCGCTGCTCCCCCTGCGGGACATCGTCGTGTTCCCGCACATGGTCTCCCAGCTGTTCGTCGGCCGCGACCGCTCGATCGCCGCGCTCGAGGAGGCCATGAACCGCGGCAAGGAGATCCTCCTCTGCGCGCAGAAGAACGCCAAGACGAACGAGCCCGCCGAGCAGGACATCTACCCGTCCGGCACCGTCGGCGCGATCATGCAGCTGCTGCGGCTGCCCGACGGCACGGTGAAGGTGCTGGTCGAGGGCAAGCGCCGCGCGCGCATCGTCAAGTTCGTGCCCAACGAGTCGTGCTTCCTCTGCGAGGTCGAGCCGGTCGTCGAGCAGTGCGACGTGCGGGTCGAGGTCGAGGCGCTGATGCGCCAGGTGCAGACCGCCTTCGAGACCTACGTGAAGCTGAACAAGAAGGTCCAGCCCGAGATCCTGATGACCGTGCAGACGATCGACGAGCCGGGGAAGCTCTCGGACACGATCGTCGCCCACCTGCCCACCCTCAAGCTCCCCGACCGCCAGGCGCTCGTGGAGCTCGACGATCCGGCCGCCCGCCTCGAGCGCCTGCTCGAGCTGATGCAAGCCGAGATCGAGATCCTGCAAGTCGAGCGAAAGATTCGCAGCAGGGTCAAGAAGCAGATGGAGAAGTCGCAGAAGGAATACTACCTGAACGAGCAGATGCAGGCGATCCAGAAGGAGCTCGGCGGCGAACGCGACGAGCTCAAGAACGAGATCGTCGAGATCGAAGACAAGATCAAGCAGAAGCCGCTCTCCATCGAGGCGCGCGACCGGGCCAAGAAGGAGCTCAAGAAGCTCAAGGCCATGCACCCGACCAGCGCCGAGGCCACGGTCGTCCGCAACTACATCGACTGGATCCTCGGACTTCCCTGGGGAGAGAAGAGCGATGAATCGTTCGACATCGAGAGCGCCGAGCGCATCCTCGACGAGGATCACTACGGTCTGAAGCGCATCAAGGAGCGCATCCTCGAGCACCTCGCCGTGCAGGCCATGACCCGCGGCGTGCGCCACGGGCTCCGCGGCCCGATCCTCTGCTTCGTCGGCCCGCCCGGCGTGGGCAAGACCTCGCTCTGCCGCTCGATCGCGCGCGCCACCGGCCGCAAGTACGTGCGCATGTCGCTCGGCGGCGTGCGCGACGAGGCCGAGATCCGCGGCCACCGGCGCACCTACATCGGCGCGATGCCGGGCAAGATCCTCCAGTCGCTCAAGAAGGTCGGCACGAGCAACCCGCTGTTCCTGCTCGACGAGGTCGACAAGATGTCGAGCGACTTCCGCGGCGACCCGGCGGCGGCGCTGCTCGAGGTGCTCGACCCGGAGCAGAACAACGCCTTCGTCGATCACTACCTCGACCTCGACTACGACCTCTCCGACGTGATGTTCATCACGACGGCGAACTCGCTGTCGGGCATCCCGGTCCCGCTCCAGGACCGCATGGAGATCATCCAGCTCGCCGGGTACACCGAGTTCGAGAAGCTGAACATCGCAGTCAAGTACCTCGTGCCCAAGCAGAAGCGCGAGTGCGGCCTCGCGCCCGACCCGGACGGCCCGCCCGACGCGCCCGCGCCGCCCCGCAAGGTCGACCTCGACCTCACCGAGGGCGCGCTGCGCACGATCCTGCACCACTACACCAAGGAGGCGGGCGTCCGCTCGCTCGAGCGCGAGATCGCGAGCGTGTGCCGCAAGGTGGCGCGCCAGGCGCTCGAGAACCCCGAGCCCGAGCAGAAGGTGGTGGTGAGCTCGCAGAGCATCCCCAAGCTGCTCGGCATCCCCAAGTACACGATCGGTCGCAAGGAGGAGCGCGACGCGATCGGCCTCACCAACGGCCTCGCGGTCACCTCCTACGGCGGAGACCTGCTGGTGAGCGAGGTGAGCGTCTCGCCCGGCAAGGGCAAGCTGATCATCACCGGCAAGCTCGGCGACGTGATGCAGGAGTCGGCGCAGGCCGCCATGTCGTACATCCGCGCGCGTGCCACGGCGCTCGGGCTCGACCCGGAGTTCTACTCGAAGGTCGACGTGCACGTGCACTTCCCCGAGGGCGCGATCCCGAAGGACGGGCCGAGCGCGGGCATCACCATGGCCACTTCGCTCGCGAGCGCGCTGATGAAGGTGCCGGTCCGCCGCGACCTGGCCATGACGGGCGAGATCACGCTGCGCGGTCGCGTGCTGCCGATCGGCGGGCTCAAAGAGAAGCTGCTCGCGGCCCACCGCGGCGGCATCACCACGGTCCTCGTGCCGGGCGAGAACCGCAAGGACCTGCGCGAGGTCCCGCGCCGCGTGCTCAAGGCCATGCGGCTCGTGCTCGTGGAGCACATGGACCAGGTGCTCCGCGAGGCGCTCGTGGTCCCCGATCCGGACGCGATGTTCGGCGGCGCGCCCTCCACCCTCGAGTACCGCGGCGGCGAGCTCCACGAGCCCACGAGCCCGGTGCACTGAGTTGCTGCGGGGGGCTCACGCCCCCCGTGGGTCGAGGTGGCCGCGCCACCTCGCTGCGCTCGGTGTCGCAGACCAGCCTCGACGCCCCCCTGCGCCGCTCAGTTGCTGCGGGGGGCTCACGCCCCCCTTGGGTCTCGGTGGCCGCGCCACCTTCGCTCCGCTCGGTGTCGCAGACCAGCCTCGACGCCCCCCTGCGCCGCTTCGCGGCGGGAGCTGCCGCGGGGCAGCTGGCACGGGGTGGACCCGACCTCGCTTCGCTTTGCTCGGAGTTGGAGCCCGGTCCCGGGGCGTGCGCTGCGGCAAGGTCGGCGGTGACAGGGGCGTTTCTCGGGCGGGGGAAGTCGGGCAGACTGGGGGGATGCGATTCGCCTTCCTCTCGGGCTTGGTCGGGGTGTCGGTGCTGGCGTCGGGGGCCTCGGCGGCGACGCTGCAGGTCGGGCCGACGCGCACGTACAAGAACCTCGGCGCCGTCGTGTCGGTGGTGAAGCCGGGCGACGTGGTCGAGGTCGATGGAGGGGCCACGTATCCCTCGGTGCACTTCACGGTGCCCGGCACGGCGGCGGCGAAGATCACCATTCGCGGCATCCCCGTGGCGGGCAAGCGGCCGATCATCAGCGGCGGGAACAACGCCATCGAGGCCCAGGGCGACCACTACGTGTTCGAGGGGCTCGAGATCACCGGCGGCACTTCGCGGTGCTTCTACCACCACGCCGACGACATCACGCTGCGGGACTCGGTGGTCCATGACTGCCCGAAGCAGGGCATCCTCGGCGCCGACAACGACTCGGGCTCGCTGCTCCTCGAGTACTGCGAGGTCTACAAGTGCGGCGGCGGTGACAGGGACCACCAGATCTACATGGCCACCGACGAGAGCACGCACCCAGGCGCCGTGTTCCGCATGCAGTTCTGCTACGTGCACGACGCCAACGGCGGCAACGCGGTGAAGTCGCGCGCCGAGCGCAACGAGATCTTCTACAACTGGCTCGAGGGCGCGCTCTACCACGAGCTCGAGCTCATCGGCCCGACCTGGAGCGGCGGCGTGGCCGAGGGGCTCAAGCGCGAGGACTCCGACGTGGTCGGCAACGTGCTCGTGAAGGTCGCCGACTTCTCGTTCGTGCGGACGGGGGGCGACGGCACGGGGCAGTCGAACGGTCGCTACCGCTTCATGAACAACACGTTCATCGGCGCCGGGCCGGGCTCGACCGCGTTCCGCATCTTCGACGGCATCGACGCCATCGAGATGCACGACAACGTGTTCTTCCGCGCGGGCGGCACGTTCAACCTCACGCGCACCGTCGAGGCCAAGTGGGTCGCGGGCGCGCAGATCGCGGGGCAGAACAACTGGATCCTCACCGGGATGACGGCGCCGACCGGGTGGACGGGCACGATCACCGGCGCCGACCCGGGCTTCACCAACGCCGCCGCGCGCGACTTCACGCCGACGGCGACGAGCCCGCTGGTCGACAAGGGTACGACCACGACCACGGGCGCCGCGGGCCACGCGTTCCCCTCGCCGTTGCCGAAGCCGCTGTTCCACCCGCCCCGTCGCAAGGCGCTCGCGCCGGGGAGCGCCGAGCCGCGGCCCACCATCGGTGCGATCGACATCGGGGCCTTCGAGTACGGCGTGGCTCCGCCCGACACGGGCGTGCCCGACGGAGCCACGAGCGACACCGGTCCGGGAGCCGACACGGGCCTCGTCACGGACACGGGTTCGGTCGCGGATGGCGCGCCGATCGACGACGGAGCGATCGCAGACGGCGGCACCGATCCCGCGGCGCCGGTCGACGACGCGGGAGGCTGCGGCTGTCGCACGCCGAGCGGCACGACGCCCGGTGGAGCGACCGCGCTCGGGCTCTCGGTCTCGCGCTCACCGCCCTCCGACGGCGGCGCGGCGCGTGACGATTTCGCCTTGACAGAGGCACGCCTGGCTCATACAACACGCGCCCTACCAACGGGCGGGTAGCTCAGTGGTAGAGCGCTGGCCTTACACGCTGGTGGCCGCAGGTTCGAATCCTGTCCCGCCTACCAGTAGTGAGATCAGCGGCAGTGCAGTGTTCCTGGGGCGGTAGTTAAGTCGGTTATAACGCCGGCCTGTCACGCCGGAGGTCGCGGGTTCGAGTCCCGTCCGCCCCGCAAACGGAAAGGTAGGAGCCCGATCGCCAACAGCGTTCGGGCTTCCGCCTTTTTGCTCTGCCATGAGCCCTCGATGACCACCGCGGCCGATCGCCGGACGGGGATGCTGTTCGCCCTCGGCGCGTACCTCTCGTGGGGGCTCGTGCCGCTGTACTGGCGCGCCCTCGGGCCGGTGCCGCCGTTCGAGCTGCTCGCGCACCGCGTCCTGTGGTCGCTGGTGCTCGCGGTCGTCGCGCTCCTGGTCCAGGGGCGCCTCTCGACCGCGCTCCGGCCCCTCGCGAGCCGTCGCACGGCGATCACCCTCGCGGCCTCCACGCTGCTCATCGGCGCGAACTGGGTCGTGTTCATCCTCGCGGTGCAGACCGGGCGGCTCCTCCACGCGAGCCTCGGCTACTACATCAGCCCGCTCGTGAGCGTGGTGTTCGGGCTCGGGTTCCTGGGCGAGCGCCTGCGCCCCGGCCAGAAGGTCGCCGTCGCTCTCGCGGTCGTTGGCGTGCTCGTGCTCGTGCTGGCGGCGCGCGTGCTCCCGTGGATCGCCGTGGCCCTCGCCGTGAGCTTCGCGCTCTACGGGCTCTTGCGGAAGGTCGCGCCGGTCGACGCGCTCGTCGGTCTGTACCTCGAGACGCTGCTGCTCGCGCCGCTCGCGGCCGGGTACCTGTTCGTGCGCGCGCGCTCGGGCGTCCACCTCGCGGGCGCAACCCCGGCGGCGCTCGCCGCCCTCGCGCTCGCGGGGCCCATCACCGCGATCCCGCTCCTCTTCTACACGGGCGCGACGCGTCGACTGCCGCTGTCGATGGTGGGCTTCTTCCAGTTCCTCTCGCCGACGAGTCAGTTCTTGATCGCGGTCGCGGTGTTCGGCGAGACCGCGACGCGCACCCACCTGCTCGCGTTCGCCTTCATCTGGGCCTCGATGGCGGTGTTCGTCGTCGAGGCGCGCCGCGCCGCCCCGAGCCCACCGTGAGCGTGCACTCGACGCTCGCCGACGTCCTTGCCAGCATGCGCGGGTGAGCGCGAAGAGGCCCGTCCATCCCGCCACGTACCTGTGCACGGCGAGCGTGATCGGTGGGTTCGTGCTCCAGCTCGTCCCGGTGTTCGACAGCCCGTGGACGGTGATGGGCGTCTTCTACCTCTCGTGCGCGGCGCTCGGGCTCGACGCGGTGCTGGTCGGGGTTCGGAGCGTGCGCGGCGAGGGGCCTTCGATCCGCAACCTCTCGCCGGGCGGCTGGGCGGTCTTCGCGGCGATGTTCTTCATCGTGGGCGCGCCGGCCTACTACGCCGGCGCACGGCGCCGCGCGCGCCGCGGATACGAAGTTCCCGTCGACCCTGTCGGCTTCGGCACCTGGCTCGCGCTCGGGGGGCTCGTCCTCGCCGGGGTGACCCTGCTGGTGGTCGCCTGAACATTGCGCGAGCGCATGGAGCGCCGGGCAGGACAATGGTGTTAGGCTCGATCGGATGTCGGACCCGGGCAAGCCGATGCCGTCACCCACGGACGGCGGGAGCACCACGAACGAGGTCGCCGATGACGACCTCTGGGAGGATCTCGAGGTCCCCAGCCTGGCCGCCATCGAGGTGGAGAAGCCGGCGTTCGACGGCGCCAAGACCGAGAAGATGGACGTGCGTCCGATCGTGCCGCGCGCGAACGTCGCTGCACCTCCGCCGCGTGGCGCCCGCGCGCCGCGACCCGTCGCGACACCGCTCTCGCCCACGCCGACGCCCAACCCGTCCGCCGGTCGCGCGCCCTCCGAGGCAGCCCCCGCGAAGCCCGCTCCGGCCCACTCGACCACCCCGGTGGCCAAGCCCGCGACCCCGGCGCTCGAGCGCGCGGGCACGCCGCCCAAGCCGCAGCGCTCGACCCGCACGGTCACCCCCGATCTCGCGCCGAGCCCGGCCATCGTCGAGGCGGCCGAGCGCCCGCTCGCCACGCAGCCCGGCGTCGCCTCGCTGCAGGTGCAGCGCGCGCGGGGCCTCGTCGCCCAGCTCGAGAAGCGCCTCGTCTCCCAGCGCAAGAAGGAGCGGACCAGCGAGGCACCGCAGCGGGCGAGGCTCCTCGTGGAGCTCGGCCTCGCGTGCGAGCGCGCCGGCGAGCGCAAGCGTGCGCTCGAGGCGTTCCAGGAGGCGATGGCGGCGGACGAGTCGTTGCTGCCCGCGGTGCAGGGCGCGCGCCGCCTGTTCGCGCTCGCCACCTTGCCGCAGCGGCTCGCGCTGCTCGACCACGAACAGAAGCTCGCGCGCGACGAGCGCACGCGCGCCGATCTGCTCGTGGAGCGGGCGCGCGCGCTCGAGGCGGCCTACGACGACAAGCCGCCGGACGCCGAGCACACCGAGTCGGTGCTGGCCGCCTACCGCGACGCCATCGCGCTCGTGCCGCAGCACGCCGAGGCGTTGAAGGGCTACGAGGCCGCGCTGGGCCGCGCGGGTGCTTCCTCGGTCAAGGAGCTCGCCGCGCACTACGCGCGGCTCGCCGACGCCTGGAGCGCCGACGCCGAGCTCTCCGCGTCGTGCCACGCGAGCCGGGCCCGCGTCCTCGAGCTCGCCGACGACCTCGTGGGCGCCGAAGAGGCTTACGCGGCGGCGCTGGTCGCCGACGGCCGCGTCGGCCCGGTGCGCGAGGCCTACAAGCGCCTGCTCGCGCGGCGGGGCGCGTGGAACAAGCTCCGCGACGTGCTCGCCGAGGAGGCCGGCCGCGAGGCCGATCGGCCGCGCAGCGTGCGCCTGCTGCTCGAGGCCGCGCGGGTCTCGAGCGATCGACTCGACGACGCGGGCCAGGCGATCGAGCTCCTGAACCACGCGGCCGCGCGCGCGCCGACCGACTCGGCGGTGGACGCGCGGGTGCTCGACGAGCTCGCCCGCAAGCTCACCGCGCGGGGAGACGCGCGCGCCGCCGCCGACGCGCAGCGCGCGTTCCTCGCCCACGAGCAGAACCCGGAGCTGCGGGCGATGGGCCTGCGTCGCCTCGCGACGAGCTTCGAGAAGGTGGAGGCGTGGGACTCGGCGATCACCGCGCTCGCCGAGGCCCAGGCGCTCGAGCCGCTCCACCTGCCGACCCAGATCGCCCTCGACCGCCTCTACGAGAAGCGCGGTCACCACGACGCGCGCGTGGCCCTCTGGCTCGACGAGGCCGCCAAGGCGCGCGAGCCCGCCCGGCGCGCCGCGGCCTACGTGCGCGCGGCCCACGTGGCCGAGGACGCGCTGGCCCGCCCCGACGAGGCCCTCGAATACCTGCGCGCGGCGTGGGTCACCGACACGAGCAACCTCGACGCGCTCGACGAGCTGACGCGGTTGCTCCTCCCGCCGAACGAGATGCGTCACGGCATCGGCGGCGGCGAGGGTCGCAGCGCGCGGTCGCTGATCGAGCTGTTCGAGCACGCGGCCCAGACCACCCGCGAGCCGGCCCGCAAGATCGCCTTCCTCGAGAAAGTCGCCGCGCTCTACGCGGACGCGCTCGGCAACCCCGTCAAGTCGGCCGAGGTCTACCGCAAGGTGCTCGTGATCGAGCCCACGCGGCGCTTCGCCCTGCTGGCGCTGCAGCGCGCGTGCGAGCGCTCCGGCGATTTTCGTGGGCTCGCCGAGGCCATCGAGACCGAGGCCGATCAGGCGACCGACCGCGATCACGCGGCGCAGCTGCGCCTGCGCGCCGCCGAGACCTACCGCGCGCGGGTCGGCGACGCGGCGCGCGCCGTCGCGCTCGTCCAGCGCGTGCTCGCCGACCACCCGGGGAACCCGCCGGCGCTCCGCGCGCTGCTCCAGGCGCAAGAGGCCGAGGGGCGCGTCGCGCAGATGGAGCAGACGCTCGAGGCGATCCTCGCGAGCAAGCACGCCGCGAACGACCCGATCGCCGTGCACCTCGAGCTCGCCGAGCTCCGTCGCTCGCGGCTCGGGAAGAAGGCCGCCGCGATCGGCTCCTACCGGGCCGCGCTCGTGCTCGACCCCAAGAACGCGGTCGCCCGCCAGGAGCTCACCGAGCTGCTCGCCGAGGAGGGCAAGCACCAGGAGGTCGCCGAGCTGTTCGAGAAGATCGGCGCCGCCGAGGTCGACCCCGCCGCCGCGAGCGTCGCCTTCGTCCGGGCCGCCGAGGTCTGGGAGGGACGCCTCGGGGACGACGAGCACGCCCAGCAGGCCTACGCGCAGGCCCTCGCGGTGAGCCCGCTCGACCTCGCGTCGTGGGACGGCCTCGCGCGCATCGCCGAGCGGCGCGGCGCTGCGCGAACTCGAGGCGGCCTACCGTCTGCGCATCGAGCGCGAGGTGACGCGGGGCACCAACGTGCTCTCGCTGCGGTTCGCGCTGGCGGAGCTCCTCGTGCGGCGCGGCGACGACCTGCCGGCGGCCGCCTCGGCCCTCGACGAGGTGCTCGCCGAGGCGCCCACCCACGCCCACGCGCTCCGGCTCGCCGAATACGTGAACCGCCGCACCCACGACGACGGCTCCCTCGCGCGCACGCTCACCATGCAGGCCCACGCCTGCAAGTCCCCGCTCGGCAAGCGCGGCGCCCTCTGGGAGCTCGTGCGCTTGCAGGAGCGGCGCGCGTCGAGCGCCCCGCCCATCGCGGCCTACGTGCTGCTCTACGAGCTCGACCCCACCGACGACGCGGCGATCGCCGGCATCGTGCGGCTCGCCTCGGCGCGCCTCAACGAGGGCGCCGAGCGCAGCGACGACGGGATGCCCAACGTGCGCGGCCTCCTCGCGTTCGGCCTGCGACAGCGCATCCTGCGCACCAAAGACCAAGGGCTCGCGACCTCGCTGCGCCTGCGCCTGGCCGATCTCCTCGAGGACTCGGTCGATCGCAAGGAGCTCGCCGAGGCCCTCACGCTCTACCGCGCCATCGTCGCCTTCGACGAGCGCTCCACGACGGCGATCGACGGGGCCCTCCGCCTCGCGCAGGCGCTCGGTGACCACGACGCGCTCGTCGCCACCCACGAGCTCGCGGCCGGCATCGCCGACAAGGTCGACGACGTGGTGGAGCACCTGCTCGCCGCGTCGGACATCGCGCGTCGTCGCGGCCGGGAGCCGACGGCCCTCGACCTCGCGTCCCGCGCGCTGCGTGCCGATCCCGACTCCGAGCGCGCGGCCACCACGGTCTCCGCCCTCTCGGCCGGCGATCCGCGTGGGCTCGTCGATCGCCTGATGGAGGCGGCCTCGTCCGCCAAGTCGCCTCCCCGCGTGGTGGCCCTCGCCCGCGAGGGTGCGCACATCGCGGCGCGCAAGCTCGAGAACGTCCCCGTCGCGGTCGCCCTCCTCTCGCAGGCCCGCGAGGCCGCCCCGCCCGACGCGCCGCTGCTCCTCGATCTCGGCGACCTCTACGTCGCGCAGCGCGCCTGGGCCGAGGCCTCCGGCGCGTTCGAGGCCGCCATCGGGTGCGCCACGAGCGACGCGGAGCGGGTCCACGCCCACCGCGCGCTCGCCACCCTGCACGAGGGGGCGATCGAGGACACGCTGCGCGCCAAGACCCACTGGACCGAGGTCGTGCGCCTCGAGCCGGGGGACGTCGGCGCCCACCTCAAGCTCGCGAAGCTGCTGCGCACGCACGGCGACCTCGCCGGCGCGGTGCGCGCGGTGGAGGCGATGCTCGCCGATCCGACCAAGCTCGATCCCACGACCCACGTCGCGACCCTGCAGCAGCTCGCCGAGCTGCGCACGGCCGCGGGCGATCGGCGCGGCGCCGAGCAGGCCCTCCTCGCGGCGGTGCGGCTGACGCCCGACCCGGCCGAGGAGCCGTTCGGGCTGCTCGAGGCGCACCACGGCAGCGACGCGGCCTTCGCGCAGGCCCTCACCGAGCTGTGCGCCGAGCCGGGCGCCGATCCGCGCTGGCACCTGCGGCTCGGTCAGGTCCTCGTCCATCGCCTCGGCCGCCCCACGGACGGCCTCGCCGAGCTGCGCCGCGCGGTGCAGGCCTCGGCGGCGAGCGGCGATCGCGCGAGCTGGCTGCTCTCCCAGCACGGCTTCGCGGAGGCCTTGCTCGGCGTGGGCGCGCTCGAGGACGCGGTGCGCGTCGTGCGCGAGGTCCTCGTCGTGGACCCGGTGCACGCCGGCGCGCTCGACGCGGGGTCGCGCGCGTTGACGGCGCTCGCGCGCAAGGACGAGGCGGGGATCGTCGACGAGGTCCGCACCTACGTGGGCTACCTCGACGGCGTCTCCGGGCTCCGGGCGCGCCGGCTCCTGCCGACCTCGCCGCGCCCCCAGGTGCTCGACGACGCGGCCATCTTCGGCCACGTGTTCCCCGCCGCGGCGCGCATCCCCGCGGTCGAGGTGCTCGACGCGATCGCCGATCAGGTGGGCAAGATCTTCCCGCCCGACCTCACCTCCCTCGGGCTCGGCCCGCGCGACAAGATCGGCCCGCGCTCGGGCCACGTGCTCCGCGCGTTCGTCGACCGCGCGGCGCTGGCGCTCGGCGTCCCCGAGATCGACCTCTACGTCCACGAGTCGCGCGAGCAGCGCGTGCTGGTCGAGAACTTCGACGTCCCGGCTCTGGTGGTGCCGGCGGCGCTCCGCACGCTGCCCGAGCTCGAGGTGGCCTTCGCGATCACCCGGCTCGTCGCCAAGGTCGCGACCCGCACCTACCTCGTGGACAAGCTCCCGCCGCGCGAGCTCGAGGAGTTGATCCTCGCCGCCGCGAGCGGCTTCGGCGGCAACGTCGGACGCCTGCGCCCCGACGTCGAAGACCTCGCCAAGAAGGTGCAGAAGGCCATCTCGCGCAAGGCGCGTCGGCAGATCGAGGAGACCGCGCCGCACGTGGCCGGCTTCGACATCGCGCGCGTCATCCGCGCCATCGACCAGGGCGCGAGCCGCGTGGGCTTCCTGCTCACCGGCGACCTCACCTCCGCGCTCGACCACGTCCGCCGCTGGGACCCGACCGCGATGGACGACCTCGGCGCCGAGGCCTCGGTCGGCGGCGATCTGCTGCGCTACGCGCTCGGCACCGAGGCCCCCGGCCTGCGCCGTCGGCTCGGCACCGTCTGGTGAGAGCGACCCCGACGCCGCCCGCGAGGGGCGCGAAGGGCTAGCCGAACAGCTCTTCGTGCACTTCGCGGAGGATCTCGTTGGTGTCCTCCGACGAGAGCTGGAGCTTGGCGGCGAGCGCGTCGATCGCGGCGGCCTCGGCGTGCGCGACGTGGTCGTCGACGAACGCCACGCCCGCGGCCATGCGGAAGGCGAACGCGCGCGACTCCTCGCTGGGCAGGCGCGCGGCGACGGCGTCGATGCGCTTGTGCCAGCCCTCCTTGGAGAGCAGCTCGTTGAGCTCCTCGAGCTTCGCCTGCACGTTCATGTGGGTGACGTGCATGTCGCCGAGGGCCTGGATGCTGGCCGCGAGCCGCTCGACCTCGTCCTGCGCCACGTCGCCGTCGACGGCCGCCATGAGGAACATCGCCTCGACGATCGCGAGGAACTCGTCGGCGCGCGCTTGCTGCGCGGGCTCGAGGGTCTCACCACCGAGCGACCGGGCGTAGGCCTGCGCGGCCTCCTTGGCGCTCACACCCTGGGCCAGCTTGCGGAGCCGTGCGTCGAGGACCATGGCCGCCACTCTACCACGAGGTCGCCGGTCCCTGCGCTCACAGTCCGTTCACTTGGCGGGCGCGTCGTGGACGTTCTCGACGCCGCACTTGACCGTGTACTGCTGGCTCTTGCTGAGCGTGCGCACGAGGCGGTCCTTGTCGTCGTATTCGGCGATGACGATCCAGGGCCACCCGCACTCGATGGCCACCCGCTGGTTGGACTTGCCGGCCTTCTTGCCGTTGACCACGACGGTCCCGTCGGCGCCCTTGAGGGTGACCCACGCGTGGCCCGCGGGCAGATCGCCGGCCGGGGCCACGACGGACGGCGTGGTGGACGCAGTGGTGGACGTGGAGGGCGTCGGAGGCGCTGCCGAGGCCGAAGGTATCGCCGAGACCGTCGCGGAGACGGTCGCTGTGGTCGACGCGGTGGGAACCGGCTTCGTGGCCGGGCCGGAGGGGGCCACGGTCGACGGCGGGGTGACCTCTGCGACGGTGTCCTTGGTGGCGCTCGGCTTCGGGCTCGGCTTGCTGCTCGCCGTCGTCGGAGTCTGCTCGTCGAGCACCCCGCTCTTGATCAGCGCGAAGCCACCGAGGCCGGCCGCGACCACGAGCCCGAGGAACAGCGGGGCGCGCGAGCGGGGCGCCGGCAGCGGGGTGCGCCGCATCCGCATGGTGGGGTCGCCCGGCTCGGGCACGACCGCGGGCTCGTCGGAGACGACGTCGGAGCGCGGCGCGTCGGGCGGCGGCGCGATCGGCGCGGCCTCGGCCGCCGGCGCGACGAACGGGTCGACGCTCGGTGCGAGGTTGGTGGCGGCGAGGATCGCGGCGGGCACGACGGGCGCGGCGGGCTCGGGTTCGGCCGGTGCAGCGACCAGCGCGCTGACCGCGAGCTCCGGGCCGGAATCCGATGCCTCGGTGGGCGCAGGGGCCTTGGGCTGGGGCGCAGCGGGCGCGGGCGCCGGGGGCCGGACGGAGTCCGCACCCTCGAGCTCGATTGCCTGCACGATCGGGCTCACCGCCGCGCGCTGCACCGCCCACGGTCGCGCCGTCGGGATGCGCTCGTTCGCGGCCGGTTCGCCGGCAGGAGCTTCGCCCGTGGGCGCCTCGCGTGGCGCGTCGAGGGAGACGATCTCGGAAGCGACGACGGCCGCCATGAGCGAGGCCTCCCGCGCCACGATCGCGCTCGCCGCGGGCGCCTCCACGACCGGCTCGGGCGCGGGCGTCGCGACCTCGGTGATCACGACGGGCTCGGCGCGCACCAGCGGCGCGCGATCACCGCGAGCGGCGGCGCCGCGATCGACTTGCTGCCCTGCCGCTTGGCCTCGAGCGCGGCCCGCGCGGTGTGGATCGCGTCGTCGACGTCGTCCTCCTCGGAGGGCAGCGTCTCGAGCACCGCCTTGAGCTGGGGGCGGCCCGTGTCCGGCCGCTGGGCGCGACGCAGGCGGAACGAGAGCCGCTGCGCGGCGCGGAGCCGGTCGTCGCCGCGCGCGGCGAGCGTGGCGTCGACCGCGCCGACGAGCTCGGGAGAGGCGACGACGTCGCGGCCCTCGAGGCGCGCGCGCGAGGCGTCGAGCGGGGGCCGTTCGCCGGTGAACAGCTCGAAGCAGAGGGCGGCGAGCGCGAAGGCGTCGGCCTCGGTCGGCGGGCACTCGGGCTCGGGCGGCGCGTAGCCCGGCCGGATCTGCGCGACGCCGTCCTCGGCGTCGGCGAGCAGCAGGCGCGCCGCGTGCCCGGAGACGCGCACCGTGCCGTCGCGCTCGACGATCACGACCTCCGGGGTGAGGAGGCCGTGCGCCCGCGCGATGGAGGGCGTGCCCGACCAGACCCCGACGTCGGCCACGGCGGCCGCGACCGAGGCCGCGATGTGCAGCGCCGCGTCGAGCGAGAGCGGCGTGCCCTCGACCCGCACGTGATCGAGGAGGCGATCGAGCGTCACGCCCTCGTGGAACGTGCGGACCACGATGCGGTGGCCGTCGACGTCGAACACGTCGAGGACGCGCACCGCCGCCGGGTGGCGCACCTGGGTCCAGCTGCGGATCGGCTCGGCCGAGCGCGCGTCGTCGCGCAGCAGCAC
>JADJMO010000033.1 GCA_016709545.1 Myxococcales bacterium | reverse complement strand
AGCGCGAGGGCGAAGGCGAGGCCTCTCACTCGCATTTGCTGCGGTCCTCCATCGCGAGGACGAGGGGGAACGAGGCCGTGGCGCCGGCCTGGTCGCGCACGACGAGCACGCCCTTTCGCTTGTCCAGGTCTTCCCAGACCGCATCGCCGTCGAAGCGGATCGGCACCCACGAGAACACCTCGTCCCCGGCCTTGAGGGTCATCGCGGGCGGGAGCTTCTGGGCGGGGAACACCTGGTCGCCGACGCGGAACTCGATCGCGGTGACGGCGACGATGCACGGCGCGCCACGGCCCTCGAGGCGCAGGGTCAGGCCGAGGCCCTCCTTGCCGGACGCGCGAGGCACCACCGTCGCGTCGGCGCAGGCACCGAAGGGCTGCTTCTGGCCGTCCGCACGCCAGGTCGGGTACTGGCGTGGGCCCTCGTGCGGCGCAAAACAGCCCCCGATGAACAGCATTGGCAGCAATGGCAGCAACCTCACGGGCCCACCTCGCAGCTCGCGACGGGGAAGACGAGGCGGCGTCCCTGGTAGCCGAAGCTCGGGATCAGGCCCTCGCAGCCGTTGCCCACGTCGGCGGGGAGCACGAACGAGACCTGCACCGTGACGGTGCCCTGCTCCACCATCGGGGGCGGCGGCGTCGGCATCTCGCCGCGGGTGCGTACGCGCAGCTCGGTGGAGGCGCGCACCTCGAGCGTCGGCCAGCTGAGCGCGAGGGAGCACGGGCCGCCGCGGGTCCCGAGGACGACGCTGCCGGTGACCTGCGTGCCCTGGCGCCGGAGGCGGAAGCCGGGCGAAGTCAGGCACGTCTGTTCGAGCGTGCCGGTGAGATCGGGCGGGTCGACCGGGGTCTTGCAGGGGGGATAGTGGAGGGCCGAGGTCGCGCTCGAGGCGACCGCGGCGACGAGCACCGCGAGCCGGTCGCCGTGACCGATTCCACGCGACGGCGTGGGAGCCTCCCGCATCCACAGCGCCGCCGCGAGCGCGCACGGCAGCGCGAGCAGGTCGCTCGGGTCCATGACCGCGGGGCCGAGGAGCGCGGCGTAGAGGGAATTGACCGGCGTCGAGAGCTTCACCGCGGCGAACGCGAGCATCGTCGCGAGGGCCGCGCGGAGAGGAGTGACCCAGCGGAGCTTCGAGGCGCGGGCGACGGTGACGAGCAGCACCGGGAAGAAGAAGAGCCCCGCGAAGTCGCTGAGCTTGCCCGTCACCACGGCGGGGACGATCGACCGCCCCTTCAGCACGTGATCGTTGATCACGAGCAACGCCACGCAGCCGAGCGGCAACGGGTGGGCGAGGGTGCGGGCGCGGGGCATCCGGGACAGTGGAACGAGGACCTTCAACGCAGCTTACACCTGGGTATGCTCGTTGGGTGCGGCGGCGAGCGACCAAGCAGGCGGACTCCGCCTCTCCGGGGCAACCCCGGGGACGATCCATCACCGAACACGGCCACGGCCCGACGGGCGGCGCGCGGTTGCGCGCGATTCGTCGCGCAGGACGAGCACCGTTGGTCTCCGCCGCCGCACGTTCATGAAGTGGCTCGAGCCGGCCCTCGCTCGGACGGTGGCCGAGGCGCTCGCGGACGCCCTGCCTGGATCGCGTGAGGACCGAGAGGCACGCTGCCTCGACGTGCTCGGAGCGTGCGACGAGGAGGCGCTCGCGAGTCTGCTCGAGCGGGTCCCACCCGCGCTCGGATGGAGGGCGCTGGTCGCGTGGATCCTGGGCGACGACGCGTTCGGCCGGCTGCTCGCGGGCGGGGTTGCGGTCGAGCCCCCCCGCGCCATGGCGCCATCGCGCTTCGAGGTACCGTCGCTCGACACCGAGGGGGATCTGGCGGCCTGGCTGGCCGTGACGCCCAGGGCCCTCGAGGCCTTCACCGATCCCACGGACGCGACGCGGAGGGCGCCGCGCGGACCGATGCGGCACTACACCCACCGGTGGGTCGGCGCGCGCCTGATCGAGGCGCCGAAGCCACGGCTCCGCGCGATCCAGCGCCGCATCCTGCAGGGGGTCCTCGACGCGGTGCCGCCGCACGACGCCGCGCACGGGTTCCGCCGCGGTCGATCGATCTTCACGAGCGCGGCCCCGCACGTGGGAAAGCCCGCGGTGCTGCGGGTCGACCTGCGGCGCTTCTTCCAGACGATCCACCTCGCGCGCGTGGTCGCGGTGTTCTCGGCGCTCGGCTACCCGCGCGCGGTGAGCCGGGCGTTCGCGCGCGTGTGCACCCACGCGGTGCCGGACGACGAGCTGGTCGGCCAGCCCTTTCTCACCAGGCAACGATTGCGTACGCGTCACCTGCCCCAAGGCGCGCCGACCTCGCCCACGCTCGCCAACCTCGCGGCGCACGGGCTCGACGTGCGGCTCTCGGCGCTGGCGCGCGCGGCGGGCCTCGCGTACACCCGCTACGCGGACGACCTCGTGTTCTCGGGAGACGTCGCGCCCGGCTTCCCGTCCCGCGTCGCCAGCATCTGCGCCGAGGAGGGATTCCCGGTCGCGACCGAGAAGACCCGTCTACGCCGCGCGAGCGACCAGCAGCGCGTGGTCGGGCTCGTGGTGAACGACCACCTCGGCGTCGCCCGGGTCGAGCGCGATCGTCTGCGGGCGATCCTCCACAACTGCGCCCGCTCCGGCGTCAACGCCGAGAACCGCGCGGGGCACGCGGACTTCCGTGCCCACCTGGAGGGGCGGGTCTCGTTCGTCGAGCAGGCGGACCCGCGCCAGGGGGCCCGCCTGCGCCGCCTCTTCTGCACCATCCCGTGGTGATGGCAGCATCTGGCAGGATCAGCGGCGTCGACGGGTCGCCGCGAGGCCCGCGAGGACGAGGGCGCCGAGCGCGGCGGCGCTCCCGCTCGAGGCACCGGTGCGGCAGCCGCAGCCGCCGGCCTGGGCGTCGCCTCGCCGAGCGCTCCGCCGTCGACGCCCACGTCGGCGCCCGCGTCGCCCGGGGTCGTGCCCGTGTCGTCGAAGATCGGTCCGTCGGGCACGCCCGCGTCGCCGATGTCGACGATCTCGACCACCACGCCGTTCGAGCGCGTCTCGACCGACGAGCCCTTGGTCTTCGACGCCGCGCGCACGACGGCGAAGTACTTCTTGCCGTTGACCAGCGCGAGCGCCTTGAGCTTCACGTCGGTGACCGCGCCGACGTCGACCCAGTCGGGCTGGGTCACGTAGGTGCCGCCCTCGGTGACGATCGCCACCTGGTAGCCGTCGGCGTCGGGCACCTTGTCCCACGAGGCCGCGAGCGTGTCCTTGGTCTTCACGGTGTCGACGTCGGGGCCGGGCACCGCGCCGTAGGGGTCGTTGTCGGCGATGGTGGCCGGGGCGGGGAGCAGCCGCGGGCCGATCGCGTGCAGGTAGCCGTCGGCCGCGGGCACGAGGATCTCGTCGACGCCGTCGCCGCTCGTGTCCGCGAGGATCGGGTCGCCGACGGCGAACTTCAGATCGTACGACCAGTCGAGCGCGCCGCTGCAAGGGTCGACCGCGTAGAGGAACCCGTCGGTGCTGCCCATGAGCGCGCTCGGGTGCGTGGCGCCGGAGATCAGCTCCTGCTTCACGGCGACGTGGCCCACGGTGCCGAGGAACTTCTTGTCGGTCGCCGCGTCGGCCGCCGAGGCGAACACCTTGCCGCCGGCGAGGTAGACCGTCTTGGTGGTGCCCACGCTGGCGCCGTTCATGTCGACGAGCCGCACCATGCCTTGCACCTGCGACGAGGGCTGCACCCACACCGAGCGACCGCCGCTGCAGGCGCCGCGCGCGCCGTGCGGGTAGGGGCGATCGTCCGCGCCGATCCACTTCTGGGTGACCAGATCGTTGGCGAGCGTGCGCGCGGGGAAGTAGCCGCGGCTGAGGGTCACGTCGAGCTTGCCGTCGCCGTCGACGTCGGCGACGGTCGGCGTGAAGTAGGCCAGGAACGTTGTGTTCTCGGCGAGCTTGGCGCCGGTCGCGCCGTTCAGCACGCGCAGGGTGTTGGGGACCACGTAGAGATCGCTCACGCCGTCGCCGTTCCAGTCGGCGAGGGAGAACGGCTGGAAGCCCCACTGCAGCGCCTCGGCGTGCGGCGCGCCCCAGATCGGCGCGCCGGTCTTGCCGTCGTGCACCTGCAGCTTCACCACCGAGCCCGGGGCGATCCAGGCCGCGAACACGTCCTTCACGCCGTCACCGTTCACGTCGCCGCCGAGCGGGTCGTAGGTGAGCGTGCCATCGGGCATCTTGCGATCCCACAGCTTGGTGCCGGCCGCGTTCACGGCGAGCAGCGTGTCCGGCTTGCGGGTGACCGGGTCGTTCTTCACGCAGACGAGGCCGGGCTTTCCGCCGTCGATGCCGCCCACCGTGGTGGGGAGCGGCCCCGGATCTCCCAGGAGATCGCCGGCGGCTTGCATCCACGCGCCGGTCGGGTCGAGGCGCAGGAGCGTGCCGCGGCTGTCGCGGACCACCGGCGCGTCGGCGGTGCCGTCGAGGCGCGGCGCGATCGGCTCGCCGAGGAACCCGCCCACGCGCATGCCGGGGAGGGTGACCTTGAACTCGCCGGTGCCGTAGATGAGGTTGTTGGTCGGCGCGAAGGCGTCGTCGAGGACGAGCAAGAAGCCGTCGTTGCGCGTCAGCAAGAGCTGCGGGTAGCTGCGGTTGACGTTGGCGAACACCTCGTTGGTGAGGATCTCGATCCCGTCGGGCACGCCGTACGTGGCCTTCGGCGAGGCGAGCCCCTTGGCGTCGAACGCGTAGGCGGTGTAGCTCGCGAGCGTGCTGCCGGCCGCGCGCTGGAAGAACACCGGGTAGACCTTGCCGTCTCCCTTGAGGTCGATCGTCAGGGGCTTGCCGCCCACGGTGCTGCGCGCGGATTTCGCCCAGTCGGTGCCGTAGGGCACCTTGAAGTCACCGACGTCGGAGAGCGAATAGACGGCGGGCAGGATCGTCCTGTCGAACCGCCACGTGGAGAGGCCGACGCCGGAGGCCGGCTCGGTGAGCAGCTCGAGCTTCTTGTCGCCGTCGAGGTCGACGAGGCCGACGAGCTTGCCCCCGGTCTTGCCGAGCTCGGCGCCGGTCTTGGCGTCGATCACCGTGGTCGTCCACGGCCCCGCGCCGTCGTGTGACGCGAACACCACCTCCCACTTGCCGTCGCCGTCGAGGTCGACGACCGAGTTGCCGAGCCACCGCAGCTCCCCGGTGGCCTTCGGCACCGGCACCACGTTCCACAGCGTGCGCACCTTGGTCGGCGCGGCCGGATCGTAGGTGAACGCCGCGACCCGCCGCCCGCCGCCCACCGTGGCGAGGTAAGAATCCTGGAAGCAGATCAGCTCGTCGCCGACGCGCCCGTCGACGTTCGCGGCGTCGCACGACGCGTAGTACATGGTCTCGCCCGCGACGTCGCTCGAGCCGAGCGCGGCGCCGGTCTTGCCGGTGGTCAGCGAGTAGCCGGTCGCGTTGCCGTAGGCGACGTCGGCCGAGCCGTCGCCGTCGAAGTCGCCGATCGTGGTCGCCTGCGCGCCGCAGTGGCTCCGCGACAGCGGCGCGTAGAGCTTGGTCGGCGTGCCGAGCTTGCCGGCCTCGAACTTGTAGACGCCGCCCGCCGGGCTCGCGATCGGGCTGATGCCGCAGCAGGCGCAGTCGTCGATCACGATCTCGAGGGTCTTGTCGCCGTCGAGGTCGGCGAGGCGCACGCCGCCGACGTTGCCCACCTCGCCGTCGGGCTCTCGCCAGAGGATCGCGCCCGTCTTGCCGTCGAGCACGTAGACGTTGCGGGCCGAGCTCGCGACGACCTCGAGCGCGCCGTCGTTGTCGAGGTCGACGACGCCGTGGATGCTCGTGAGCTCCACGGGGGTGGACTCCCAGACGAGCCGGTCGTCGGGCAGCTTGGCGATGGCCTTGCCGCCCGCGAGGTAGACCACGTCGACGCGGCCGTCCTTGTCGACGTCGACGGCGAGGTGGCTCGTGCCGCGGAGCGTACCGCCCAGGTAGCGCTGCCAGTACTGGGTCGGCTTGGCGATGTCGCACTTGCCGCCGGCGATGGCGGTGCGTTGCGCGTCGTGCTGGGAGACCGGCCATTCCGCGACCGCGGCGGGCGCGACGAGGACCAGCACGAGGGCGAAGGCTGCGAAGGGCGACCGCTTCATCCCCTCATCCTAACAGGAGCCCTGGGGCGCGGGCCCGACGGTCCGTCCAGGGGTGCGTGCGACACTCCATCCGCGCCTTCGCCCACCCGAGCCACCGGCCTCAGGCGTTGTACCGTCCGGCGCACGGCGACCGCTGCACGCTCGTCCTCCTCGGCGCCACGGGCGACCTGGCCAAGAAGAAGCTGCTCTCCGCGGTCGGCGATCTGCGCCGCAAAGGGCTCTTGCCCGGGGCTTGCCGGATCATCGGCGTCGACCGGATGGACCTCGACGACGCCGGCTTCCGGGGCCTGGTGGCCGAGGCCATCGCCAAGGGAGACGGCGCCGACGGGATGGACCCGCGCGACCTGCACTCGATGCTGACCCGCACCCACTACGTCGCCGGCGACCTCACCGACCCCGAGCTCTACGAGGACCTCGTCACCCACATCGGCCTCCTCGAGCGCGACGTGCCGCCCGAGTCGCGCAACCGGCTATTCTACCTGGCAGTGCCGCCCGCGGTGTTCGAGCCGGCCGTCGCCCACCTCTCGCGCGTGGGGCTCCTGACCCGACGCTCGGCGGAGGAGCGCCCCTGGGCCCGCGCGATCGTCGAGAAGCCGTTCGGCCGCAGCTTCGAGTCCGCGGCGGCCCTCGATCGCGCGGTGCGCTCGCGGATCGAGGAGCACCAGATCTTCCGCATCGACCACTACCTCGGCAAGGAGACGGTCCAGAACATCGTGGTGTTCCGCGCGGCCAACGCGATGTTCGAACCGATCTGGAACCGCGACCACGTCTCGCACGTGCAGATCACCGCGGCCGAATCGGTCGGCGTGGAGGGCCGCGGGGGCTACTACGACACCGCGGGCGCGGTGCGCGACATGTTCCAGAACCACCTGTTCCAGCTGCTCGCGCTCACCGGCATGGAGCTGCCCACCAGCCTGCGCGCCAACGCCGTCCGCGACGAGAAGGTGAAGCTGCTGCGCTCGGTGCGCGTGCTCGACCCGGCCCGCACCGTGCGCGCGCAGTACGGCTCCGGCGTGGTGGGGGGTCGCATCGTGCGCGGCTACCGCGAGGAGACGGGCGTGAGCCCGGAGACGCACACCGAGACCTACGCGGCGCTCGAGCTCGCGATCGACAACGGACGGTGGCGCGGCGTGCCGTTCTTCCTGCGGTCCGGCAAGCGCCTGGCCGGTCGCTGCACCGAGATCGCGGTGCACTTCAAGACGCCCCCCTACCTCATCGAGGGCCTCACCGGCGAGGAGCCGGGGGAGCCGCTGCCCGAGAACGTGCTCGTCCTCCGCGTGCAGCCCGAGGAGGGCATGTCGCTCAGCTTCGCGACCAAGGTCCCCGGCGTCGTGCGCGCGCTCGACCCGGAGCTCTCGGTCGCGCCGGTCGACATGCGCTTCGACTACGACGAGGCGTTCGGGACCGAGCACCACGCGGCCTACGAGACCCTGCTGCTCGACGCGACCATCGGCGACGCCACGCTGTTCACCCGGAGCGACGAGGTCGCGACCAGCTGGCGGCTGCTCGACCCGCTGCTCGACCGCTGGGCCGCCGACCCCACGCCGCTGCCGACCTATCACGCCGGCACGTGGGGCCCGAAGGAGGCCGACGCGCTGCTCGAGGACCACGGGTTCGGTTGGCGCGTCCCGGGCTCCTGAACTATCGAGGGCCATGGGTGAACCCTGGTCCGCCGTCGACGCGCTCTTCGAACGACACCTCCTGCCGACCGATCCCGTCCTCGAGGCCGCGCTCGCGAACAGCGCCGCCGCCGGCCTCCCGCCCCACGCCGTCTCGCCCACCCAGGGCAAGCTGCTAAACCTGCTCGCGCGGATGTGCGGGGCGCGGCGCATCCTCGAGATAGGCACGCTCGGTGGCTACAGCACGATCTGGCTCGCCCGCGCGCTCCCCGAGGGTGGCGAGCTCCTGAGCCTCGAGATCTCCGCGGAGCACGCCGCCGTCGCGCGCCAGAACCTCGCGCGCGCGGGGCTCCCGAATGCGGAGGTGCGCGTCGGCGACGCCCACGAGAGCCTGCGCGCGCTGGTCGCCGAAGGGGTCGCGCCGTTCGATCTGGTCTTCGTGGACGCGGACAAGAAGAGCGGCCCCGCCTACCTGGACCACGCGCTCGCGCTCTCGCGGAGGGGGACCGTCATCGTCGTCGACAACGTGGTGCGCGGCGGCGCGGTGCTCGACGAGGAGAGCGCCGACGCCAACGTGCGTGGCGTGCGCGCGCTGCTCGCGAGGATGGGCAGCGAGCCGCGGCTCTCGGCGACGGCGATCCAGACCGTCGGGAGCAAGGGCTATGATGGCTTCACCCTCGCCGTGGTGGAGTGAACATGCGCGCCTTCTCGATCGTCGTCGTCGCCTTCCTCGCCTGCAGCAAGACCACGCCCGAGACGCGGCCCATCAGCCCCGATCCTTCGACCACGGCGTCCGCGACCACGCCCGCTCCCACCCCCCCCGCTCCCACCCCCGGACCTTGCGTCGCGAACAAGGACTGCGAGTGGGACGACCTGTGCTTCGCCAAGGCGTGCGTGCCGAAGACCGGCAAGATCATGGCCTGCGAGGAGAGCGCGAAGCCGCCCGGCAGGTGTGGGTGTGTCCTCGGCAAGTGCACGCTGCGCCGCGACGACCCCACGTCCGGCGCGAAGAAGACGGGCTGCACGATCGCCGACCAGTGCGCGTTCGACCCGAAGACGGGCGGCTGCGACAAGGGCGAGGGGCCGCGGTCGCTCGACGAGGGGGGGTTCTGCACGTGCACCGCCGGCACCTGCACGCCCGGGTTCGTCGACCGCGTCGCTTGCGCCAGCTCGGCCGACTGCAGCTGGCTCGACGAGCCCCTGCGGCCCGTGTCGTCGAAGAAGGTGCCGCGCCCCGCGGGCAAGCCGTGCGCGGGCTACTCGCGGAGCGCGGAGTGTCGCGACGGGTCGTGCCAGATCGCCGTCTGGAAGTGCTAGCCGGACGTCAGGGGAGCGCGAGCTTCACGCGCGCCTGGATCCAGCCGCGGAGCACCTCGCCGGGGACCGCCGCCGTGACCGCGCCGCCCGCCGGATCGAGGGGGCGGGCCACGATGGTCAGCGTGTCGCTCGCCACCGACAGCTCCACCTCGATCGGTCGGTCGGCGGTCGACCACGCGCGGAGACCCTTCTCCAGGTCGGCGAGCGCGCGCGTCGTCGTCGCGAACGCGCTCGGCGCGTCGGGGTAGGGCTTCGCGTCGGCGAGCGCGGCGAGCCGGTCGAGCGCGGCGACGACGTTCGCGTGACGCGACCTTCGGACCTCGAGGTGCACGTCCGCGGAGGACGTTCGCCGGGCGAGCCCCCGCAACAAGTAGTCGGAGTGTGCGCCCACCGTCGCCGGCTCGCCGACGACGAGGAAGCGATCGACGAACCCGACCGGGACGCGAAGGGCCGTGGTGCCACCGATCGGCGCGCCGAGCCACTGCGCGCCGTCGTGGCTCGCGAGGGCGAACCGGTCCTTGGCGAAGGTGGGCAGGCGGGCGGGATCGTCGAGCCCCCAGGCCCCGGCGAAGCAGCGGTCGCCACACCCGATCGCGACCAGCGGCTTGCCGGGCTCGAGGGACGTCTCGAGCTCGGGAGGCGTCGCGAGAAGCTCCGCCGCGAGCCCGAACGCCGACCGCGGCAACGGGAGCGCGATCAGACCGAGCAGCTGCCGCCCCTTGGTCCAGGCACTGGACGGGTCGGGGACGATGCCCTCGACGACCACGTCGGCCGGTCGCGACGGTGGCGGCGCCGGCGGCGGAGGAGGGGCCTTCTTGCGGCACGCGAGCGCACCCGCGGCGACGAGCGCCGCGAGCACGATCACTCGCCCCCTCGGCCCGCTCACTTCATGAGGACGACGGAGCCCGCGGCCACGACGGTGATCAGCACCGAGATCACGATGCCGAGGCCGACACCAGTGGGGTGCTCCTTGTCCTTCTCCACGAGGCGCTGGAACGCCGAGAGGAGCAGGAGGCCCATGCCCGAGATGCCGGTGGCGAAGCCGGTGTGGCTCAGGAAGCGACCACCGTCACCATCGATCTTGAACGACCCGACGAGCCATCCACACAGGATGAAGACGCCGAAGAGGATCGCCGCGACGAGCAGCATCGGGTTCTTCTTGATGGAGTTGTCGGTCGGACCACTCGGCGCGGCAGGCGCCGGCGCGGCCGGCTGCTGATAGCCCTGCTGCGGGTACCCCTGCTGCGGTTGCTGTTGATATCCCGGATTCATCTTGGCTCCCTGGGGCACGACGGCCCATGGCGGTTGCACGAGACATCTCACGCGTACCGACGCACGGTCAAGCAGAGCTTCTCGGCGTTTGCAGTCGCCGAAAGGAGTGGTTTCATGGGTCGCCGTGAACGTCATCGAGCCCGCCCGCACGTCGCGCTCCCGCTGTCGCCACTGCCGCAAGGAGATCGAGGAGGGCGACCTGCGATTCGGCTCCGATCACGAGGGGATGTATGCGGACGGGGCCGAAGCCTACGGTTGGTACCACCTGCGCTGCGCGGCCCAGCGGCTCCCCGAGGCGCTGCGCGACGCCCTGAAGAAGGTCAAGAAGCCCGGCGAGATCCCCGACCACGACAAGCTCGTCGCCACCTGCGATCTCTCGCTCAAGAAGAGCGCCTCGCGCTACCCCTACGGCGAGCGCGCCCCCTCCGGCCACGCCCGCTGCATCCGGTGCGACCAGCCGATCGGCAAGGGCGAGCTGCGCGTGGCCGTCGAGCGCGAGATCGTCACCGGCACCTTCGCGACCGTCGGCGCGGGCTACCTCCATCCCGCGTGCGCCGTCGCACACCTCGAAGACCCTGCGCTCTCCACCCAGCTGCGCGCGCAGTCGCCGCTCCTGTCGAAGACCGACCTCGACGAGCTCGTGGCGGCCTGCGAGGCGGCGGCAGCCGATCACCCCGTGGAGCCCAGGAAGGTCGAGGCTCCCGCACCCCGAGCCGCGCGCGTGGACGATCGCACCGCGGAGCTCGTGTTCGCGGACGAGCTCATCGAGCGGGGCGACCCGCGCGGCGAAGCGATCGTGATCGCGAGCCAGCTCCGGGAGCTTTCGCCCGAGGATCCGCGACAGCGCGACCTGTCGCGCCGCGCGCAAGAGCTCCTGCCGAAGGCCACCGCGAAGTGGCACGACGACCTCGAGGTCCCGCGCGGGAGCCTCACCTTCGACCGCGGCGTCCCGACCGGCGCGAAGGTGGCGCTCGCGAAGAACAAGCTCCCGAGAAGCTCCTCGCGTGCCCCTGGCTGCACGAGCTCGTCGTGACCGAGGCCAGCGAGCAGTCCCTCGCGGCCTTGCTGCAGCACCGCAGTTTCCCGCATCCGGGCGCTCTCGCTCACGCGGGTGAGCGTTCACCTGGGACGGCTTCCGGGGCTTCTGCGCGTGCAACGAGGTCGCCTCGCTCGAGTCGCTGCAGCTCACGGTGAACCTCGGCCTGCGCGCGGCCTTGCTGCTGTCGTCGACCCGCTTCGCGCCTCGACGCCTCGACCTCGGCATGAGCTACGCGCTCGACCCCGACCTGCGGCCCCTCGATCGCGTGAACGGCCTGCCCGCGCTGCGTCGGCTCGCGATCGCCGTCGGCTTCACCCCCGAGGTGCTCGCCCGGTTCCTCCGCTCACCCCTCGGGCAGCGGATCGAGGAGCTCGAACCACGCTGGTTCCAGGAAGACCTCCTGGCCGAGCCGCTGCCCCGCCTGAAGAAGCTCGTGATCGGCGGTGGCTACCTCTCGCCGCAGTTCGGCAAGGCGCTCGCGCGCGCGAAGCTCCCTGCGCTCGAGACCCTCGTCGCCACGGGGGTGCACCTCACGGACGCGGGCGTCACGCCACTCGTGAGCCCGCTCGTGCTGCCCGCCTTGCGCACGCTGGACGTGCGCAACAACCCGCTGGGGCCGGCGATCCTCGAGCAGCTCCGCGCGCGCTTCGGCGGGGGACTCGTCGCCGACGCGCCGGCCCCGAAGACCAAGAAGGCCGCGCAGAAGAAGCCCGCGACCAAGAAGCCCGCCGCGAAGAAGGCGGCGGCAGGAAAGCCCACCAAGAAGGCCGCCACCAAGAAGGCCGCCACCAAGAAGGCCGCCCGGCGGTAGCGCCCCGCGGCGGCGTCTGCCACGCTCGCCGGCATGCGCGGACGGAGCTCGGGGCTCGTGTTCCTCGCGCTCGTCGGCGGGTGCGGGGGCGCACCGCTGGCCTCTTCGCCGAAGGTGCTGCCGCCGCGCGCCGCGCCGAAGGCCGACGCCGAGGTGTACGCGCTCGATCCGCGCACGCTCACGGTCGACGTGGAGGTGAAGGCCTTCACGACCCACACCCTGCGGTTCCAGAAGCGCAGCGGCACCCTCACGTTCTCCGCCGCGACGCCGCTCGCCTCGACGCTGCGGGTCGACGTCGAGACCCAGTCCGCCGAGGCCACGCTCAAGGCCGTCGCCGACGTCGCCAAGTGGGACTTCCTCGCCGCGGGCTCCTACCCGCACGCGGGCTTCGAGTCGCACGTCCTGCGCAAGGAGGGCGACGCGCTCTACCTGGTCGGTGCCCTCGAGCTCCGCGGCAAGACCCGCCCGATCGACTTCCCGCTCCAGCTCGACGTCAAGGAGTGCGAGCTGCACGTGGTCGCGTCGTTCCGCGTGCACCGCCGCGACTTCGACGTGGTCGCCACGAACAGCAAGCTCGACGGCGCGGTCTCCGAGGACGTGACGGTCAACGCCGAGGTCAAGGTCGCGCGCAAGCGCCCCGGCTGCCCCTGACCGGTCAGGCGGTGGCCTCGGCGGGCGGATCCTTCTTCCCGATCCAGCCGCGGAGCAGGAAGATCCCGACCGGTCCCATCATCGTCGTGAAGCCGATGATCGCCCAGAGCATCGCCGCGTTTCGCGGCCCGTTCGCCGGCACGTACCGCTCGAGCAGGTACCCCGAGGTCGGCCCCACGAGGAACTTGGCGAGGAAGTACGGCAGCGAGGCGAGGCTCACGTAGGTCGCCTCGCGCCCGCGCGGCGCGATCGACACGTTGTACTCGTAGAGCCGCGGCGACCACAGGGCCTCGCCGATCGTCAGCACGATGATCATGGCGATCTGGAAGCGCATCGCCGAGCCGAGGCAGAGCACGAACGGGCTCAACGCCGAGATGAACGCGCCGAGGAGCAGCACCTCGAACGGCCGCCGCTTGCGGGTCAGCGCGGTGCCGAGCGGCGCCAGCACGAGGATGAGCATCGAGTTGAACGACCACACGGTGCCCATGGGGAAGCCCTCGCCCTGCTCACGCAGCACGTACTTCGGCCAGGTGAAGTGCATGTGCTGGAACATCATGCGCACCAGCGAGAGCAACACGAGCAGCATCATGAAGCGCCAGAAGATCTTGTCGCCGAGCACCTCCTTCAGCGCCACGAGCGGGCTCGTCTTCTTCTTGGCCTCGGGCGCCTCTTCTTCCGGATCGACGCGGTGCTCGAAGTCCTTGCGCAGCAAGGCGACGACGAAGACCGCGATCAGCGCGAACACGAACCCGACGGCCATGATGGCTCGATGGGCACTCATCTCGTACGCGCCGACGAACGGCAGCGAGATCGCCTTGCGCACGAGCTTCCTGGTGCTCGGGTCGAGGAACGCGCGCCGGGTGGGGTCGATGATGAGGGGCCCACACATGGCCCCGGCGAGGTTGAAGCTCACGTACCAGAACGAGAAGGCGAACGCGCGCGTCCGTTTGCTCGAGGCCCGCTGCACGGCGGTCTGCAGGACGGGCGAGGTCGTGGCGTAGGCGAAGCCGAACGAGAGCAGGGTCGCGATGGCCATCTGCCGCGAAGGCGCGAGCGCCATGCCGAGCCGGGTGACCGCCGCGAGGCCGAACGAGAGCAGGAGGGTCCGACGCACGCCGATCGAGTCGGCGATCGACCCGACGAGGAACACGAACAGGGTGAGCAACGTGGAGAACGTGGCGGCCCACCAGCCCGCCTGCTTGTCGGTCATCCCGAAGTCGCCCGAGAGCCACAGGGGCAACGTGGGGAGGAACGAGAAGATCCCGAGGTACTCGAAGAAGGTGGCGAGGTAGATCAGCCAGAGTTCCCGGGGGGCGCGGAGCAGCGCGCGCAGGTCCTCGGCCAAGGTCGTCTCGCGTTCGGCGGTTCCAGCCACGCTGCGAAGTTAGTCGGGTTTCGGGGAATCGGACATGCCGCGACGCGGCAACGACCTCTGCGCACCCGGCCCGGTATGGACGAAGGGCGGAAGGCCTCCGTACTCTGATCGAAGGGACGCCCGGCGGCGCGCCCTCACAAGGAGTCCACGATGCGGGCCAGTCGCGCGCTCACGAATCGTACTGTCTTCACGCTGCTGTCGCTCGGCGTCGGGGCCTGGGTGTTCTCGCCGCTCGCCGCAGGGTGTGGCGGCGATACGACCGAGGTCGCGACCGACACCGACACCGGCACGCCGTCGGAGACAGGCGACGACGGAGACCTCCCGCCGGTGTGTGGCAACGGTGCCAAGGAGGGCACCGAGCTCTGCGACGACGGGAACAAAGCGAACGGTGACGGCTGCGAGAACGACTGCACCTGGAGCTGCAAGCCGCCGCCCGACGGAGACCCGGCCAAGTGTGACGACGGCAACGCCTGCAACGGCACCGAGGTCTGCGGCGCCGACCACAAGTGCGCGCCGGGCAAGCCACTCGCCGACGGAGACGCCTGCGGCACCGGCAAGGTCTGCAAGGGAGGCACGTGCATCGACTCCGTGTGCGGCGACAGCGTGAAGACCGCGCCCGAGGAGTGCGACGACGGCAACACGACCAACGGTGACGGGTGTGACTCGTGCAAGTTCAGCTGCGTCGCCGCGGACGCGGCGCGCAACTGCAAGTCCGCGGACGCCTGCATCGGCGACGGCACGTGCGACGACGCCAAGCACACCTGCACCGCGGGCACCGCCAAGGCGGACGGCACCACGTGCGGCACTGGCCTCGTCTGCAAGGCCGGCGCGTGCGTGAGCGTCTCGTGCGGCGACGGCATCGTCAGCGGCACCGAGGAGTGCGACCTCGGCGCGGGCAACGGCCCGGGCACCGGTTGCGAGGTGGACTGCAAGTTCTCGTGCAAGAAGTCGCCCGACAGCTGCCCGGACACGGAGCCGTGCAACGGCACCGAGGCGTGCGCCACGGTCAGCGTCGGGGGCAAGAGCGGCCAGAAGTGCGCCGCGGGCACCCCCCTCGGCGACGGCGCTGCGTGCGGCACCGGCAAGACCTGCAAGAGCGGGGTGTGCGCCTCGGCGAACTGCGGCAACGGCGTGCTCGACACCGGGGAGGATTGCGACTTCGGCGCCGGCAACGGGCCCGGGACCGGGTGTGAGCTCTCGTGCAAGTTCTCGTGCACCACCGCGCCCGACTCGTGCCCGGACAGCAACCCGTGCAACGGCGTCGAGACCTGCGCCGCGGTCACGGTCGGCGGCAAGACCGGCCAGAAGTGCTCGCCCGGCACCCCGCTCGCCGCCTGCGCGGCGTGCGGCACCGGCGGCGTCTGCGTGGCCGGGGCCTGCAAGTCCTCGGTGTGCGGCGACGCGTGCGTCGACGCGGCCAAGGGCGAGGCCTGCGACCCGCCGGCCACCGGCACCTGCGACGCGAGCTGCAAGAAGATCGTCGCGGCGGTGTGCGGCAACGGCGTGCGCGAGGCCGGCGAGCAGTGCGACGACAGCAACACCACGAACCTCGACGGCTGTGACAGCAAGTGTCAGTTCGAGCAGGACCACCGGTTCAATTCGCTCAAGATGCAGTGGGGCACCGACGCGTTCTGCACCGCCAACACGCTCGGCGGCTCGATCGGCGGCGTCGCCCAGGGCCAGGTGCAGAAGCCGCTCGACGACGGCATCACCGCGGGCACCCTGAACATCCTGTTCAAGTACATGGCGCTGGACGACCTCACCGGCACGAGCGACCCCGCCGTCACGCTCGGGCAGATGGGCGGTACGGTCGTCACCGGCACGGGCTACAGCGGCACGTCGGATCTCGACTGGTGGTACACGGTCGACCCGCTCTCGATCGACGCGACCCGCACCCCCACCGCGACGCTCGCCGGCAGCATCGCCGCGAAGGTGCTCAACGCCGGGCCGGGCAACCTCAAGCTCACCCTCACGCTCTCGGGGGCTCTCACCCCGCTGAACCTGTCGGCCGTCCGCGTCCGCGGCACCATCGGCGCGACGAGCAAACCGCTCGCGTCCACGGCAGCGACGCCGGGCCACCTCGTCGCCGAGCACCTCGACCCCGCGCTGGTCAGCTTCGCCACCACCAGCAACGGGCAGCTGTGCGGCAACGTCAGCGCCTACTCGCTCTCGAAGGTGCCGGTGCCCGCGGCCATCCTCGCGGGTGGCTCGGTCGCCTGCATCGAGAACTACAGCGCCACCAACTCCCTGCTGGACGTCCTGATCGGCGGCTGCCGGGTCATCGGCGGCCTCATCACCGCCGTCTCGAAGACCCAGCCCGACGTCTCGGACCCGACGGCCCCGGTGGCCGGCGCCGGCCCGAAGTACACGCTGAGCGCCTCGTCGAGCTCCACCAAGGTGGTCGACACCTGCAAGGACAAGTCGGGGGCCACGGTCACCTTCGCGACCTGCATCAACTCGGCCGCGTACTCGAGCTACTTCAAGTTCACGACCGACCGCGTGATCGTGAAGTAGTGCGAGGGTCGCTACCTGCAGTCGCTGCGGTCCTGCGCAGTGACTGCAGCGCGTAGCAGGGTTCTCGCGAGCACTTCAGGGGGTATGCCGTTTGCTGGGTGCTCGACGTGGTCCAGCGCACCAAGCCCCTCCGTCCGACCTCCGTCACGCAGATCCACGCCGTCGCCACCGCGCTGTCACACGAGCTCCGTCGACTCGAGACGAGGCTCGTGGACCTCGAGACCCGCATGGCGTCCGCGATCGAGCGCGTGCCCGCCGAGCGCCGCGAGAGCGCGCGCAACCTGATCCACTACGTGGCGCTCCGCCAGCACGATCTCCGCGATCTGCAGCTCCAGCTCTCCCAGCACGGGCTGTCCTCACTGGGTCGCTCGGAAGCCTTCGTGATGGGCAACGTGGTCGAGGTCTCGCTGAGGGTGCAGGAGACCCTCGCGCTCCTCGACGGCAAGGGGGCCCTGCGCGAGCTCCGTCGACTCGCGCGGGTGCGCAAGGGCGCGCTCGACTGGGACGGCGCCAAGGCGTACCTGCACCGCCACACGCGCGAGATGCTCGGGCCGCGCCCGGACGACCGGCACATCTACGTCATGGTGACCGCGCCCTCCGCGCGGGAGGCGGACCGAGCCTGGATGGCCCGGATGCTCGAGAGCGGCATGAACGTGCTGCGCGTGAACTGCGCGCACGAGGACGAGGCCCACTGGGATCAGGTGATCCGCGCCCTCGACGAGGCCAAGCGCACGACCGGGAAGGAGTGCCGGGTGCTCATGGACCTCGCCGGGCCGAAGATCCGCACCGGCCAGGTGGGTGGCGCCCGGACCGCCACCTGGAAGCCGACGCGGGACGAGCTCGGCGCGGTGACCACCCCGGCCCGCGTGATCGTGCGGCGCGCTTCTGCGCCGCCCATCGAGGCCGAGGGCCCCGTGCTCCTGGTCGAGGACGCGCTCTTCGCGCAGGTGCGCAAGGGCGACGTGCTCGCCCTCCGCGACGTGCGGGACAAGCGGCGAAAGCTCCCTGTCGTCGAGATCGACGGCGAGCAGGGCCAGCTGGTGGCCACCGCCGACAAGCGCGCGTATCTGCTCGGCAAGAGCAGGGTGTCGGTGCTCCGGGGTGACGAGCTGGTCGCGGAGGGCGAGCTGGTCATCGGCGGCGCCTCGGACGCCGCGATCGACGTGCGCATCGGCGATCCCTTGCTCCTCACGGGTCGCGACGTGCCCGGCAAGGCTCCGCGTCGCGACGCGGACGGGCGCGTCCTCCGCGCGGGGACCATCGCGTGCACCCTCCCGGCAGCGCTCGATCACCTCGCGGTCGATCACCGGGTCCTCTTCGACGACGGACGCATCGAAGCCGTGGTCCAGAAGGTCTCTGCAGAACAGCGCGACTATCGCCTCCGCGTGGTGCGCACCCAGCGCCCCATCGCCAAGCTGCGCGCCGAGAAGGGCATCAACCTGCCCGACACCCACACCACGGTGCCGAGCCTGACCGCCGAGGACAAGAAGGCCATCAAGTTCGTGGCCAAGCGCGCCGACCTCGTGGGCCTCTCGTTCGTGCGCGGCCCCGAGGACGTGCGCGTGCTGCACGAGGTGCTGGACAAGCACGGGCGCCCCGACATCGGCGTCGTGCTCAAGATCGAGACGCGCGCGGGGTTCGAGAACCTCCCGCGCATCCTGCTCGAGGGGCTCGTGCGACCACCGCTCGCGGTGATGATCGCCCGCGGCGATCTCGCCGTGGAGGTCGGCTTCGAGCGGCTCGCCGAGCTGCAGGAGGAGATCTTGTGGCTGTGCGAGGCGGCGCACCTGCCCGCGATCTGGGCGACCCAGGTGCTCGACACGCTGGCCCGCACGGGCGTCCCCTCGCGCGCCGAGGTGACCGACGCGGCGGCGAGCGTGGCGGCGGAGTGCGTCATGCTCAACAAGGGCCCCTACGTCGACCACGCCGTGCGGGTGCTCTCGGACATCCTCCGGCGGATGGAGAAGCACCGATACAAGAAGCGCAGCTTGTTCCGGAAGCTCCGCGTCTCGACGCTGGTCACCCCCTGACCGTAGGATCGGCCGATGGGTCGCCGCTCGGACGCCTCGCTCGCCCTGTCGTTCGTCGCCGTCGCGCTGCTCGCGTGCGGTGGCGCGGTGCGGATTCCTGCGCTCACCGCCAAGGGCAAGCAGGTGACCGTGTCGCCGAACCAGCAGGTCGAGGCCTGCAAGGAGCTCGGCCCCGTGGAGGCGGACCACGGCAGCGGGTGCGAGCCGCTCGGCCTCGAAGGAGCGCGGGAGGGCGCCGAGGCCAACCTGCGCAACAAGGCCGCCGAGAAGGGCGCCAACTACGTCCGCCTCACCGAGGAGCAGCGGCCCCACGAGTCGCCCGGATGCCGCACCCGCACCTGGGTGCTCAAGGGGGTCGCCTACGCGTGCCCCCCGACGGACTAGACGGGCGCTAGACGATCGCCCCGTGTGTCAGCATTGGCAGCAACTCTGCCTCGAAGCGCACGAGGCGGACGGTGCTGCCCTCGTCGGTCTTCATGCGGATCTGCGGGACCACGTCGTGCAGGTAGCGCTCGTGCGCCGCGCGGTCGCGCCAGAGGGTGGTCACGAGGCACGCGTGTCGACCGCGGGCGACGAGGCTCCCGACGAAGCCGTCGCACGCGCGGGTGGCCTCCGCCCAGATCTTGCGCTCGACGAGCCAGTCGTCGATCCCGTCGTCACGGACCCAGGCCAGCGACTCGGCGACGTAGGTGGCGCCGACGAACGAGCCCTCTTGCTCGAGGACGTCGAGGTACAGGGCCGCGTACCGGCCCACGGTCCCCGCCTCGGCGAGGGCGCGATCGTGGTCGTGCTCCATGAAGCCGCGCAGGGCCTCGTCGCTCTCCCACAGGAACACGACCCGGGCTTGCCCCCCGTGCTCGGCGCCGAACGCCCCGTGGAGCCCGCCGGCCGCGATCGAAGCGGCGAGCCATTGCCGCTGGCTCGCGATCCACGGCTCGCGATCCGTCTCCTGGAACGTGATGTGTTTGAGCCGCATGGCGTTCGAACCACCGTACACGGTCGAGGCGCCGACCTGCCATGGAGAAGGCCTGGTAGGCTCCGGACCCCATGAGTCCACTCCGAGAGATCGCCCTGGTCGTCGAGCGTGAGCTCGTGCGCAACCTCAGGAGCGCCAAGGGCCTCGTGCTCGCGGGCATCTGCGTGCTCGGAGGGGTGGGCACCACGCTGGTCACGCTGAGCGCGCAGGGCCGGATCGGCAGCAAGTTCGGCGCCGAGAGCGTGCACTCGATGCGGGAGGAGGCCATCGCCCAGGTCTACGGCAAGGAGATCGGCAAGGCGCTCGCCGGGATGCCCGAGGTGCTGTTCGTGCTCATGAGCGGCACGCTCGCCCTCGCCGCGCTGCTCGCGGTGTTCGTCGGCTTCGACACGGTGGCCGGCGACCTCCAGCACCGCGCGGTGCGCTACTGGACGGTGCGCACGCGGAGGAGCTCCTACTTCGTGGGCAAGTACGTCGGCATGTTCGCCGTGGCCTCCGCGATGACCCTGCTCATGAACCTCGTGTGCTGGGTGGTGATCCTCGCCAAGAGCTCGATTCCTGTCTCCGACGTCGTGGTCTGGGGGTTCCGGCTGTGGCTCGTGACCCTGCCGGTCAGCGCCGCGTGGTGCGCCCTGGTCGTGTTCTTCAGCGGGCTGTTCCGCACGCCGATCCTGGCGCTGCTCACCAGCGCGTTCGCCTGGCTCGTGCTGCTCGTCACCTACGGCATCGGCCGCGCCAGCGACAACGACAGCATCACCTGGGTCCACCCGAGCGGCTTCGACCGCCTCTTGCTGTCTCCCTCGCCCGACAAGTTCGGGCTCGGCCTGCTCGCGTCGGGCCTGTTCGCCGCCCTGTTCCTCGGCGCGGCGCTCCTCCTGTTCCAGCAGAGGGACGCGTGAGCGCGGCGAAGGGGCCCGAGAGCGTCGCGTCGGCGGTCGTCCTCCGCAACGTCACCAAGCGCTTCGGCGCGAAGGCCGCGGTCGCCGGCGTCTCGCTCCGCGTCCCGCGCGGCGCGGTCTATGGGCTCATCGGCCCGAACGGCGCCGGCAAGACCACCACGTTCTCCATGCTCGCGGGGTTCCTGCAGCCGACGAGCGGGGAGCTCGAGGTGCTCGGCTTCGCCCCGAGCGAGGTCGACCAGCTGCGCGGACGCATCGGCGTGCTCCCGCAGGATGCGGTGCTCCCGCCCGGCGACCGCGTGGGCGCGCTGCTCGTCCACCTCGCGCGGCTGCAGGGCATGGACCGCACCGACGCCACCCGCGACGCGCAGAAGGTGCTCGCCGAGGTGGAGGGCGCGGGCTGGTGGGACACACGGTGCAGCGCGCTCTCGCACGGCATGGCCAAGCGGGTGCAGCTCGCGCAGGCGCTCCTCGGCTCGCCCGAGGTGGTGCTGCTCGACGAGCCCACCGCAGGGCTCGATCCGCGCGTGGCCTACGAGGTCCGCCAGATCATCGTCAAGCGCCGCGGGCAGTGCACGCTCATCATCTCGAGCCACAACCTGCACGAGCTCGAGGAGATGTGCGACGGCGCCGCGATCCTCGATCAAGGGCGGCTCGTGATGGCCGGCGCGATCGGCGAGCTCACGGCCTCCGCCGCCGAGGTGCGCTTCGACCTCGCGGAGGGTCCCGTGCCGCTCGAGGCGGTGCGCGGCGTGGCGGTCGTGGATCGCGCCGACTTCGACGCCGAGCGGCGTGAGCTGATCGTCTACTTCACGCGCGACCGCGCCGACGCCGAGGCGGTCATCGCCGACGTGTTGACCGTGCTGCTGCGCGAGAAGGCCCGCATCAGCGGCGTCAGCAAGGGTCGTGGCCTCGAGCAGCGGGTGATGGAGCTCACGCGGTGACCGCCGTCGGTCGGGCCTTCCCGCCGCGGCCGCGCGGACTCAAGGGCCGCGCGCAGGAGCTCGAGACCCTCGACCGGCTCGTCGGCAAGACCCCCACGCGCCTCGCGCTCGTCGGCGGCGGGGGCAGCGGCAAGTCGATGCTCGCGGCCGCGCTCGGCCACCGCGTCGCGCCGCGCTTCGAGGGCCGCGTGCACTGGTTCCGCATCGGCGCCTGGGATCTGCAGACCCTGCTCGAGATCCTGGCGGTGGGCTTCGGCACGCCCTCGGGCGCCGACCAGCGCCTGCCCGGCCTGCGCGCGTTCCTCTCGACCGGCGGCCCCCGGTTCGTCGTGCTCGACAACCACGAGGACGACCGCGCCACGGCCAAGCTCCTCGACGCGCTCGACGGCACCCCCGTCACGTTCCTCGTGACCGCGCGGCGGTGCCTGCTCGCGGGCGTGCTGGTCTACCCGGTGACCGCGCCGCTCGTGACCACGGGGCGCTCGGCGTTCCCCCGGGTCGCGGCGCTCACCCGGCTCCTGCGGTGGAACCCGCTCGCGCAGGACGTCGCCGACGGCATCGTCGAGAGCGGCGAGGCCACGGTGGCCGATCTCCAGGCGTTCCTCGCGGCGCGGGGCCTCGGGCGGGTGCACGTGGTCGCCCACGAGGACGACGTCCCCGAGGTGAGCCTGCTGGTCGACTTCGTGTGGCGGCGCCTCTCGCCGCAGAGCCAGCGCATGCTCGCCGTGCTCGCGCACGTGGAGGGCGACCACGTGGACGAGACCTCGCTCGCGCAGCTCGCGCGGGTGCGCAGCGGGGCCGAGGCGGCGCTCACGGAGCTCGTGCGTCTGCGCCTCGTCCAGGAGCCGCTCCGCGGTCGCTACACGCTGCACGCCGTGGTGCGCTACGCCGTCGCCGCGCGCACCACGTTCGACCGCGCGCGCTTCTACCACCACTACGTCCGCCTCCTCGAGCGCGAGCCCGCGCGCATCCTCCGCGAGCAGACCCACCTGTTCGCGGCGATGGACCACGCCCACCGCACGAGCGACCTCGGGGCGATGCTGCGGGTGGAGCGCCTGCTCGACCGCCTGCGCTGATCAGGCGTCGACGAGCGGCACGCTGGTCTCGGGGTAGCGGAGCCCCGCGGCCGCGCCTTCGGGGCCACGGCGTCGATCGCGGCGAGGTCGGCCGGGGTCAGCGAGACTTCGAGCGCGCCGAGGTTGTCACGGAGATAGGTGCGCCGCTTGGTGCCGGGGATCGGCACCACGTCGTCGCCGCGCGACAGCGCCCACGCGAGCGCGAGCTGCGCCGGCGTGCAGCCCTTGCTCTTCGCGAGCTCTCCGACGGCGGCCACGAGGGCGAGGTTCTTCTGGAAGTTCTCGCCCTGGAAGCGCGGCGAGAAGCGGCGGTAGTCGTCGGCGGCGAGGTCCTCGAAGGCCTTGATCTGGCCCGTGAGGAACCCGCGCCCGAGGGGGCTGTAGGCGACGAAGCCGACGCCGAGCGCGCGGCACGCCGCGAGGAGGCCGTCGTCCGGGTCGCGGCTCCACAGCGAGTACTCCGTCTGCAGGGCCGCGATCGGGTGCACGGCGCACGCCCGTTTCAAGGTCTCGGGGCTCACCTCGGAGAGGCCCAGGTGGCGCACCTTGCCCTGCTTCACGAGCTCGGCCATCGCGCCGACCGTGTCCTCGATCGGCGTCTTCGGGTCCTTGCGGTGCAGGTAGTAGAGGTCGATCACTTCGACGCCGAGCCGCTTCAGGCTGGCCTCGCACGAGCGCTGCACGTAGGCGGGCGACCCGTCGAGCCCGCGCTTGGTCGGATCGCTCGGGTCGCGCACGATGCCGAACTTGGTGGCCAGGACCACGCGCGCGCGGTGCCGCTTCAGGAAGGGAGCGAGCAGGACCTCGTTCTTGCCGAAGCCGTAGACGTCGGCGGTGTCGAAGAAGTCGAGCCCGCGCTCGAGGGCGAGCTCGAGGGTGGCGTTGGACTCGGCGTCGTCGGCCGCGCCGTAGAACTCGGACATCCCCATGCAACCGAGGCCCAACGCGGAGACCTCCGAGCCCACCGAGCTTGCGCTTGTGCATGGGCGACCGATGCCGCCCGACGGACGAGGTTTCAGAACGCCACGCCGAGCTGCAGCAGATCGAGGGTGGGGATGACGCCGCCACCCCCGAGGGTGTCGATGACCGAGGGCACGACCTTGTCCCGGGGCACACCTGCGGGCAGCGTGGTGTCGACCTTGTGCGAGAGCGGGATCTGCAGGCCGACGCTGGTGCCGATCGTGAAGCCCGGGCGGGACACCCAGAGCAGCCCGAGGCGCGGACCGAAGAACCAGCTCTCCTGGTGGGTGGAGCCCGAGTAGCTGCCGTAGGAGGCCACCGTGACGGTCGCGCTCGCGTCGAGGACCTGTCGTCCGAGCCGCGCGCCGAGGAAGAACGGACCGCCGCGGAACGGGAAGATGCGCAGATCGCCCGAGACGGCCGAGACGCCCACGGAGACGCCACCGAAGGTCGAGGTCGGCAACACGCCGTACTCGAGGCCGACGAGGACGCGCTCGCTGACGAGGAACATGCCCTCGACGGTGAGCGCGCGCGGGGCGCCGACACCGCCGAGCACGCCGACGCGAACGGGGGACACCGTGGCCCCGTTCGAGGGCTCGGCCGTGCCCTCCTTGTCGAGCGGGGCGGCCGAAGCGGCCATGGCGAGGCAACACGACACACAGGTGATCGACGAGACGAGACGGAACTTCATGATCCTGCTCCTTGCGCGGGGCACCCGAGCGGAAACTGCGGTGGGGACGATCGATGCGATGCGGCGATCCGGCACCACGTTCGAGGTCTGATGCGGGTTCGTTCGAGGAACCTTGGGGTCACGAGGTCGGATCCATCACGCGTGGGAAGACCGGTGGTGCTCGCGTTCGTTGGTGCTACGAACGCGGCCTCGAGGTCCCCATGAACCGCTCACTTCCGCTCGCTGCCCTCGCCTTCGTCGCTTGCACCAACGACCCCGCGCCGGTCACGCCGACGCCGGTCGCCTCGGCCTCGGTGAGCGCTTCTTCGACGCCGCCCGTCGCGTCGTCGGCAGCGCCGGTGGCCAAGGCCTGTCTCCCTGCCCGCGCCGCCGAGGGCGGGATCCTGCACCTCGCAGTGCAGGGCAAGCAGGTGCTCGCGTGCTTCCTCGACGCGAGCCTCACCGGTGGCAACCCGTACGCCGAGCCCGGCCAGTCGCACCCGTGCTTGCTCGTCGATCCCGAGACCGGTGCGGTGGCCGAGGCGCCGCCGTACAAGGTGCCGGAGTGGACCGAGTCCGCGCCCTCGCCCACCGCGGTCACCGTCGAGACCACGGCGAGCACGGTGAAGGTCTGCCCCGCCGACAAGGCCAAGTGCAAGACGATCACCATCCCTGGTCAGACGCAGAAGGCGGCCAAGAAGGCCGAGCCGAAGCCCGGCGACAAGAAGGGCAAGAAGGGCAAGAAGGCCGTCGCTCCGCCGCCGCCCGACGCCGACCCGCCGATCGCCGCGTTCGCCGACGACACCGGCGGCAAGGTCTTCGTGTTCGTGCGCGACAAGGACAAGAAGGGCGGCTTCCAGCTGCAAGGCGACACCCTACGACGTCGCCACGGGCAAGCGCACGGCGCGCGTGCTGCTGACGACCTACGACCCGAGCAAGCCCGACACCCCGATGGGCTTCGCGGACCCCACCAACACGTGGCGCGGCCACTTCGTGGGCAACCGCGTGGCCCTCAGCGACACGGTGTGCTGCGGGCCGGGGCAGACCAACTGGCTCGTCGATCCGGTGAAGGGCCAGAAGCTGTTCCTCAGCGGCTACGGCGGCTCGCTCGCGCAGGATCCGACGAGCAAGGCCTGGCTCGTCCTCCACGACAAGATCCTCTCCATCGTCGATCTGGACGCCTTCACCAAGACCCCCATCGCGACCGCGCCGGGCGACGGGCTCGACCTCGAGTCGATCAGCGCCGACTGGATCTCGGTGGGCGGCAAGCTGGTGCTCGTCCACACCAACAAGCCGGGGCTCGCCATCGTCGACGTCGCGGCCAAGAAGGCCGGTCCCACCCACGCGCTGCCGATCTGCGCCGCGCCCTGAAGCTCCGTTCGCAGCCGGGGCGTGACGGGCCGGGCGTGCCCTGCCACACTCGCGCGCATGGCGACGCCCGCCGTCTTCCCGGTGCAGATCTACTACGAGGACACCGATCACTCGGGGCTCGTCTACCACGCGAACTACCTCAAGTACTTCGAGCGCGCGCGCGAGCACCTGCTCGGGGTGCAGGAGCTCCTGCGGCTCTACCACGAGGACGGCATCGGCTTCGTCGTCTACCGCTGCGAGCTCTCGTTCAAGCAGGGCGCGGTGTTCGGCGACACGATCGGATCCGGTCACGCGCGGTGCTCGAGAGCGAGTACCGCGCGCGCTTCGAGCAGGACGCCTACCGCGGCGACACGCTGCTCGTGAAGGGCGTCGTCGAGATGGTGTGCCTCGACGGCAAGAAGCAGGTCGTGCCGATCCCGCCGTCGGTGGTGGCGCGGGTGCGCGGCTAGCCGTCGCGATCGGCGGCGTCCACGGCCGCGATCGCGGCGCTGGACCAGGGTCGCGCCGCGAACTCCTCGGCGGTGAGGCCGAACACGAGCGTGTCGCGCACCTCGCCGGTGGGGGTCGTGGTGTTGCAGCGCAGGAGGGCCTCCTCGGTGAACCCGAGGGCGCGCGGGACGCGGGCGCTGCGCTCGTTGGTCGCGTCGCAGTGGATGCGTACGTGGCGCGCCTCGAGCCGGCGGACCGCCAGCGCGGCGACGAGCCGCACGGCCTCCTGCACGTACCCCTGGCCCTCGCTCGCCTTCTCGATCCAGTAGCCCACCTCGAACGAGCGCACCTCGAAGTCGAAGCGATGCAGCCCGGTCCCGCCGATCAGGCGATCGCTCCCGCGGAGCCGCATCGAGAGCGCGAGGTCCTCGCGCAGGATCCACCTGGCGCCGAGCCGCCGCGCGGTGGCCTCGCAGTCGTCCACGCCCTGGGTCTTGTCGACCCACGGAGGAACCGGCGGAGGTGGTCGCGCGAGCGATCGACGACGGCGAACAGCTCGGCGCCGTCACCGCGGCGCAGCGGGCGCAGGGTGAGGCGCTCACCGACGACCGTGGTGGGCAGAGGGAGGAGCAGCGGGGACACGGGGGCAGCGTCGGTCGGTGTCACGTTCGATGCAAGCGCTACAGGGACACGAGCGCGATCGATCGCGGCGGCAGCCGGAGCGTGCGGGCGACGTCGCGCGCGGAGGGCGCCGCGGACGGCGTGTCGAAGACCGAGAGCGCGCTCGCCGTGACGACGGCGCCGCCGACGGAGAGCTCCACGTTGCGGGCCGACGTCGCGCGATTGACGATCAGCGCCCGCACCTTCCCGCTCGCGTCCTTGGTCACGAGGACCACGCCGAGGCCGCCGTCGAGCCGACCGTTCACGGCGTTCTTGACCGGCACCCGCGCGCCGCCCACCACCTGCGCGAGCAGCGTGTACGCGTGGAAACCGGGCTTCGGCTTGCGATCGTTGCCGACGATGCCGAACGGGATGCCGACGTAGTAGTCGTAGAAGATCGCGCGGTGCGCGTGCTCGATCCCGGCCGTCGCGGCGAGCGCGAGCACCGTGGCGGTGTGCAGCGGGACGTCCATCGTCGCAGGGTCCCAGCCCTTGCCGTCGAGCGAGAGGCCCCACTCGGCGAGGGCGAGCTCCACGTTCTGGTAGTGCGTGGACGCCCGGCGCGCGGCCGCCACCTCATCGACCTTGCCGGCGACCACCAGCGGGTCGTTGTCGTAGGCGTGGAACGAGACGAAATCGAACGGGAGGAAGCTGCCGTCGGGGAGCGCGGTCTTGTCGAACGCGCCGATCAGAGCCACCGCGGTGTCGCCGACGGCGAAGCTGCCGAAGCCGAACTTCAGCGCCTTGGCCGCGGGCGCGATCGCCTTGCTGCGGTAGTCCGCGAGGCCCACGAGGGTGATCGCGGCCATCTTCACCCACTCGTCGAGGTTGCCCTTGGGCTCGTGGGTCTTGTCCCAGAAGTACGGGTATTCGGGCTCGTTCCAGATCTCGAAGCGGGTGATGGGGCGGCCCTTCTCGGTGCCGCTGCCCTCGACGAGGCGGCGCACGAGGCCGACGACGGCGGCGGCGAACACGGTCGAGTCGGCGGGGGCCGCGTTGGAGATCGCGTTGGTGAAGGTGGCCATGCACGCGTCGGGGACGACGCTGGTGGTCCGCGACGGCGTGCGGTTCTTGGCGAGCGCGCGCGGCATCAGATCGACGTCGACCCACGGCTCCACACCGAAGGCGGTCGCCTGGTCTATCGCCGAGCGCGCGTACCCGAGCGCGTAGCGCGCGTCGTCGGCGGTCATGGCCAGCGTGACGGGTTTGCCGTCGTCGGTGAACCAGTCGCGACCGGCCACGAGGCTGAGGTCGGTGGAGCCATCCGGCGCGAGCGAGGCCTTGGGGAAGATCGTGAGGCACGCCGTGCCGTCGGTGAGCGTGGGCAAGAGCTGGGTGCCGAGCTCCCAGCGGCCCACGCCCACACGCCACTCGGAGAAGCCCGCCTGCTTCATCTGGGTCGGCAGGCCCTCGACCTTGGCGAAGTCGTAGAGGGCGCCGGAGAGATCGTACTGGCCGAGCAGGTAGCGCGAGACGGTAGGGCCCGTCGCGCTCGGGTCGATCTCGATCGTCCAGTCGACGGTGGGGGTCACGTCGGCGAGCGTGTCCCCGTCGGCGCCCGCGTCGGAGGGGGGTGTGGCGGCCGCGTCCTCGGAGCAACCGGCGAGGCAGAGGAGGGCCAGGAGGAGGTGGGGGCGCATCTTCCGAAAAGGATACTCGCTTGAAGCTCGCGGAGCCGGCGGCTCGATGCCGCAGCGCTCGTGTCACCATCTGGCAGCATCGTCAGCGCGGCAGGACGTGGGCGGCGTGAACGGCCGTGATGATGGCGGTGGCGACCAGCGTGGCCAGGTCGCGCTGGAGGGCTGCGCGGAGGCGGGCCAGCGCGAGCGTGGGATCGCCGAGGCTCCGTCGGCGCTGCGGGAGCTGTCCGCGGTAGTTCTCGACCTCCCGATTCGCGCGCAGGTCGGCGCCGACGCCGAAGTCGAAGAGCGCTCCTTGCCCCACGCGGTCGGCGGCGCGGCGCACGGCCCAGTAGGCGTGGACGGTGCGGGCGCAGGCCGCGACGGCCAGGACGAATCCGAGCAGGGCGCAGGAGGCCAGCACGAGCCGGAGGGGCCGATGGCCGGAGAGGACGGAGCTGTAGCTGCAGATCGCGAGCACCACTGCGACGGCCGAGAAGACGCCAGAGCGATCGGCGCGGTCGGCGTGGGTGCCGAGCCGCGCGCGACCGACCTCGCCCGCAGCGACGAAGATGAAGCCGAGCGCCGGCACGAAGGGCACGGCGACGATCAGCCCGAGGAACGCGCCGAAGAGACTCCCGAAGGGGAAGCCATGGGCGAAGCAGAGCGCGCCGTTGGCCGCGCCGGCCAGGAACACCCCGACGACGAAGGTGGGCAGGGTCGCCTTCGCGGGCTGGGTCCGTTGCAGCTAGGTGACCCAGGCGCCGAACACCGCGCACGTGAAGGCGGTGACGAGCGAGATGGGTAGCGGTAGCGGCCATTCCCCCACGTTGCGGCCTCGACCAGCAGCCCACCCACGAATCCGACGAGCCCGAACGCCGGCGCGAGCTGGAACCGCGGGTGCGCCGGCGGATCGGTGAGCACCTGGGCAGCCATGCTCGAACTCGGACGCTCGGGTGACGGTGAGCATTCCATGGCAGCATCTGGCACCAATGGGGTCAGCATGGGTCTTCACGCCTTCTCCAGACCAGCTTCCCGGGCTCGGCGGCCGGGCCGCAGTAGAGGACCGAAGCCCAGTACTTCGGGCAGAGATCGCGGTAGACGCACTCCTTGCCTTTCACCCCGCAGGAGAGGCCGGCGGCGTTCTTCTCGAAGGGGCAGCCCCTGGCATCGAGCGGCGTGCTGATGGCGGGGCACTTGGTGGGATCGTCCGTGCCGCGCCAGCACATTCCGCAGGTGTCCTCGGCGCCGACGCCGTATCCGCACTCCACCTCGACGAAGTGCCCCGGGCACTTCGTCGCGTTCACGCACTTGCGACCATACTGAAAGCACGGGAAGCGCAGCTGAATGTCGTCGCAAGAGTGGTCTGCATCGTCGACCGCCGAGGCATCCCCAGCATCCGGTGCTCCAGACTCGATCTGGGCACAGCCTCCGAGGGCGACAGCGAACAGAAGTGCCACGCGGAGGGACATCGGAACTCCTCCCCATGTTGCCTCAACACCTCGTGAGCGTCACTTCACGCCCTTCCGCTCGCGCAGCGGGGCGATCTTCACCCCCGCCGCGCAGTCCGCGATCAACGTGGCGAGCCGGCGCGCCCGGGTAGCCTCCTGCTTCGCCGACGTGACCCAGTGGGTCGCGACCCGTCGGTACCCCGGCGCACACGCGTTCCACCACTTCCACGCCTTCGCGTCGGCGCGGAAGGCCTTCTCCTGTTCCGCGTCGAACGTGGCGTGCTCGCGCTCGTAAGAGTAGATGGCCGTCTTGTGGGCCTTGCGCGCGGCGAACGCTGCGAGGCCCGCGGGGCGCATCTTCCCCAGCGCCGTGAGCGCGGCCACCTTGTCGACGTTGATCTGGCTCCAGATGCTCCCCACCTTCCGCGGCGTGAAGCGGATCTGGTAGCGCTCGGCGTCGACGCTCTTGCGGACGCCATCGATCCACCCGAAGCAGAGCGCCTCGTCGACGGACTCCGGCCACGTGAGGCTCGGCCGCCCGGTGCCCCGCTTGTAGAAGCCGACCACGAGCTCCGTGGCCTCGCCGTGGTGCGCCTCGAGCCAGGCGCGGAAGGCGTCCGGGGCGGCGAAATAGACGGGTTTCACGGTGCCGGGGAGGGTATCACGCGCTACCCTCGCGGCCCCGTGCCCCTGCTCACCGTCCGCGGCCTCGCGAAGTCCTACGGCGCGACGACCGTCCTGCGCGGGGTCGACCTCGATCTCCACGCGGGCGAGGTGCACGTGCTCGCCGGCGAGAACGGCGCGGGCAAGTCCACGCTCATCAAGGCGCTCGCGGGCGCGCTCGACGACTACGGCGGCGACCTCCGGATCGACGCTCACACGGTACGCTTCGACTCGCCGGCCGAGGCGCGACGCGCCGGGGTCGCCACCATCTTCCAGGAGCTCTCGCTGGTCGGGTCGATGAGCGTGACCGACAACCTGTTCCTCGGGCGCGAGCGCACCGGCTGGTTCGGCGTACGCCACGCCGAGCAGCGGGCGCTCGCCGCCGCCCACCTCGCGCGGCTCGCGATCGCCATCGACCCCGACGCCATCGTCGAGGAGCTCACCCTGGCGCAGCGGCAGCTCGTCGAGATCGCCAAGGCGCTCCTCGACCACGACCACCCGGTGCGCGTGGTGGTGATGGACGAGCCGTCGTCGGCGCTCGGCGAGCAGGAGGCCGAGGCGCTGTTCGCGCAGGTCGCCCGCCTGCGCGCGGCCGGCGTCGCGGTGCTCTACGTGTCGCACAAGATGGAGGAGGTGTACCGCCTCGCCGACCGCATCACCGCGCTGCGGGACGGCGTCGTCGCGGCGAGCGCCCCCGCCGCCGAGCTGCCGCGCGCGGCCCTCGTCGCCGCCATGCTCGGGCACGCGCTCGAGGAGCAGACCGACGCGGGCACCCACGCCGCCACCGAGGGAGAGCGCCTGCGCGTGGAGGGCCTCACCGTGGAGGCCCGCGCGGGTGGGCGCCGCGAGCTCGAAGGGGTCTCGTTCCGCGTCGCGCCCGGCGAGATCGTGGCCGTCACCGGGCTCGCGGGCTCGGGGGCGCGCACTCTCCTGCATGCGGTGTTCGGGAGCCTCTCGGACCAGCAGGTACGCGGCGCGGTGTGGCTCGACGGCGTGGCCTTCGACGCGCGCAGTCCAGGCGCCGCGCTGGCCCGCGGGCTCGCGCTCGTGTCCGACGACCGGCGCGAGGCCGGCATCCTCCCCGACCGCAGCGTGGTCGAGAACGCGGCGCTCGCGGCCCTCGATCGGTTCACCGCGCTCGGACTGGTCGACGAGCGTCGGCTCCGCAAGACGGTGCTCGAAGGCCTCTCCGAGATGGACGTGCGCGCCCCCTCCCCGGACGTGGAGGTGAGCGCGCTCTCCGGCGGCAACCAGCAGAAGGTGCTGCTGACGCGGTGCCTCCTCACCAAGCCGAGGGTGCTCTTGCTCGACGAGCCCACGCGCGGGGTCGACATCGGCAGCAAGCACGAGATCCACGCGCGCTTGCGGGCGCTGTGCGCGGGCGGCGCCGCGGTGGTCGCGATCACGACCGAGGCCGAGGAGCTGCTCGCCCTCGCGGATCGCGTGGTCGTGCTGCACCGCGGCCGCGTCGCGGCGACCGTGCAGGTGCGCGGTGAGGACCCGACCGCCGTCCGGCGCGCGGTGCTCGCGGCGGCGATGGGGAGCGAGGTGGCCGCGTGAACCCGCGCCTCCGCGCGTTCTTCGCCTCGCCGATCGCGCGGGCCCTCGCCGCGCTGGCGTTGATCGTGGTGCTCGGGTGCATCTTCCACCAGAACGGCGCGTTCTTCCGGTGGACCACGCACCAGCAGGTGCTCCGCGAGGTCTCGGTCGACGGCATCCTCGCCTGCGGCATGACGCTCGTGATCGTCACCGCGGGCGTCGACCTCTCGGTCGGCAGCGTGCTCGCGCTCGCGGCCGTGGCGTTCGCCACCCTCTCGCTCGTGCGCGGGCAGCCCGCGCTGGTGGCGGTGCCCGCGGTGCTCGCCCTCGGCGCCACGATCGGCGCCGCCAACGGCGCGCTGGTGTCGGTGGCGCGCATCCAGCCGTTCGTGGTCACCCTCGCCGCGATGGTGTTCGCGCGCGGCCTCGCCAAGCGCATCGCCGCGGGCAAGAAGGTCACGAGCTACGTCGTCGACGCGAGCGGCGTCGGGCACTCGAGCCCGCTGCCGCCGATCTTCGACCTCCTCGACACGCGGGTGTTCGGCGGGAGCGTGTCGATCGTCACGCTGGTGTTCCTCGCGTGCGTTGCGCTCACGTGGCTGATCCTCGCGCGCACGCGGCTCGGGCGGCAGCTCTATGCGGTGGGCGGGAGCCTCGAGGCGGCGCGCCTCTCCGGCGTACCCACGCGCAGGGTGGTCACGCTCGCCTACGCGCTGTCCGGGTTCTTCGCGGCGATCGCGGGGATCTGTCAGGCCGCGCAGGAGACGCAGGGCGACCCGGAGACCGGCGTGGGCTACGAGCTCGACGCGATCGCGATGGTCGTGATCGGTGGCACGCCGCTGCGGGGGGGCAAGGGCGGCGTGGGCCTCACGCTGATCGGCGCGCTGACCATCGGGTACCTGCAGAAGGTCCTGTCGTTGAACGCGTTCGCGCTCGAGACGCGGCTGATGTTGACCGGCGCGATCATCCTCGGCGCGGTGCTGTTCCAGCGCGGGCGGGCGGCCTGACACGGTAGGATCGATCTGGCATGCTTCAGGCATGCGCCGCCTGACTCGCTTCGGCCCGCTCTGGGTGGGCGCGCTCTGGCTGCTGGCGGTGGACCTCTCGCCGAGGACGCCTCCGCGCCACCGTACGAGGCGTCTGGACGTGCTCCACACCCAGGCGACGCAAGTCGTGGACATCCCGGTCCCGGTCAACAAGCCAGGCATCGGCGAGCTCATCCCCGTCGAGGGTCCTTCTGGAGCGAAGTTCCTGCGATGAAGGTCTTGGCAACGATGGTGTTCTGCGTGCTCGGGTGCAGCACGGCGAGTCCATCGCCGGCCGACGGTGGCGTCGACAGCGGCGACGCGCACGACGACGTGGGCGACGTGCTCGGAGACGTCGGGGGCGACAGCGACGTCGCCGAGAGCGGCGACGGCGGCGCGTGCGCGACCGGCCTCGGCCCCGATCAGTGCCCCATCAACAGCGACGGCACCACCTGCCCCGCCGACTGCGAGGCCGTGCGCGGGGCGCTCTGGCACGAGTCCACCTTCTGCTACGGGCCCGGCACCCAGCTGGTCGCGTGCGTGAAGAAGTCGGGCAGCTGGACGGTCTTCTCCACCTGCACCCTTGAGCTCGCCACCGGCCGCAAGTTCCTCACGCCGATCGCGCTGCCCTGCCCGCAGGTCCATGGCTTCGCGTCGTGCGGGGCGGGCGGCGGCTACTGCCCGCCCTGACGGCCACTCGCCGCACCGTTCTGGATGGTTTAGGCATGCGCGATGTTCCGTCGCTCGTGGCTGCTCTCGGCCAGCACGCTGTTCGTCCTCGGCGCCCTCGCCCCGCTGTCCGCCTGCAAGAAGGCCGCGTCGAGCGGGCACGCCGGCACCAAGGAAGACCCGTTCGTCATCGGCATGAGCCAGTGCAACCTGGGCGAGCCGTGGCGCGTGCAGATGAACGAGGACCTGAAGAACGCCGCCGCCAAGCACCCCGAGCTCAAGGTCGTCTTCAAGGACGCGCAGAACGACTCGCTCACCCAGCGCACGCAGGTGGAGGAGCTCGTCAACCAGGGCATCGACCTCCTCGTGATCTCGCCCAAGGAGGCCGCGCCGCTCACCAAGCCCGTCGCCGAGGCCTACAAGAAGGGCATCCCGGTGATCGTGCTCGACCGCGCGGTCGAGGGCGACCAGTTCACGACCTTCATCGGCGGCGACAACAAGAAGATCGGCCGCGAGGCGGGCAAGTGGGTCGCGAAGCTGCTCGGCGCCGCGGGCGGCAACGTCGTCGAGCTCGAGGGCCTCATGACCTCGACCCCCGGTCAGGATCGCCACGCCGGGTTCCTCGAGGGCCTCGACCTCGCCAAGAACACCGGCATCAAGATCGTGTTCACCGCCGACATGCAGTGGCTCGAGCCCAACGCCCGCAAGGAGATGGCCTCGGCGCTCGCCACCAACCCCAAGATCGACGTCGTCTACGCGCACAACGACCCGGGCGCGCACGGCGCCTACCTCGCGGCCAAGGAGGCGGGGCGCGAGGCCACGATCAAGTTCGTGGGCATCGACGCGCTGCCGCACGAGGGCGTGAAGTACGTGAAGGACAGCCTCCTCCACGCCACGTTCACCTACCCGACCGGCGGCGCCGAGGCGATCGACGTCGCCCTCAAGCTCCTCAAGAAGGAGCAGGTGCAGAAGAAGATCGTGCTCGGCACCAAGAGCTGGACCCGCGAGAACGTCGCCAAGGGCGGCGAAGAGATCCCGTGAACACGAAAGAGGAGCACTGACATGTCGAAGCGGATTGCGCTGTTCTGGCCGGGCGACGCGCGGGAGAAGCCCAACGAGCTCGCGCGACCGGCCATGCTCGAGGCCACCAAGCAGCTCACCACGGCGCTCCAGAAGCTCGGCAAGGAGCCGTATCTGGTCGAGGGCTTCCTCAGCAAGCCGCACGAGGCCATCGAGAAGCTCGGCCCGGTGCGACGACCCGATGATCGGCGTCTGCACGCACTGGTTCTACGGCCCGCACACCACCGACGGCGTCGTCGGCAAGGACAACCCGCTGCTCCTCGCGAGCAACTTCTCCGGGCAGTGGCCGGGCCTCGTCGGCCTGCTCAACACCGGCGCGTGCCTCGAGAGCCTCGAGCGCCCGTCTCCCGCGTCTGGACCGACGCCGCCGACAGGACGAGCGACCAGGTGTTCATGGAGCGCCTCGACGAGTGGTGCGCCGGCGGGGCAGGTCGCGTATCCCGAGGACGAGATCGCCGGCCACGCGCCGATCTCGGTCGACGCCGCCGCCCGCGCCCGCGGCGTCGCCGCGCAGATCCGCGACCGCCGCATCCTCACCCTGATGCTCGGCGACACCTCGATGGGCATGATCAACGGCTACTTCGGCCCGCGCCTGCTCACCCGCCACGGGTTCACCGAGCACAAGGTCGACCAGGCCTGGATCATCGATCGCGGTCGCCGCATCGAGGAGAAGCGCATCGACGCCGCCCTCGCCTTCGTCAAGGAGAAGGGCCTCGAGTTCCACTGGGGCAAGGACGCCCACCTCGGCACCGAGGACTTCACCGAGCAGGCCACGCGCGAGCAGCTCCGCGACTACCTCGTCGTCCTCGACCTCCTGCAAGAGTTCAAGGCCGACTGCCTCGGCTGGCAGTACCAGCTCGGCCTCATCCCGCTGCGGCCGCCGAGCGATCTCGCCGAGGGCCTCTTCAACTCCACGTGTCGCCCCGAGTCGAACGGCGACACCGTCGCCACCGCGACCGAGGCCGACCAGGGCAACGTGATGCCCATGGAGATGCTCAAGCGCCTGCTCAAGGCGAAGGGGCTCCACCAGGCGGTCATGTTCCACGACGTGCGGTGGGGCGCCGTGCACCCGAGCGATCCGAAGCGGTTCCTCTGGGTGCTGCTCAACAGCGGCTCGTGCGGGGCGTACGCGTTCAACCACGATCCGGACACGCTGCGCGGGCGTGCACACGTACAGGCAGCCTTCGCTCTACTTCCCCACGCCCGGCGGCACCCTCGCCGGCGAGAGCCTCCCGGGCGAGATCACCTGGGCCCGCGCCTACATCAAGAAGGGCGAGCTCTGGATGGACGTCGGCAAGGGCGAGGTGGTGAAGCTCCCCGCCGAGGTGCGCGACGCGTGGTGGAACGGGACGACCCGCGAGTGGCCGTTCATGGCGGCGGATCTCGGGGTGTCGCGCGACGCGTTGATGGCGCACTACCTGTCGAACCACGTGGCCGTCGCGTACGGCGACGTGTTCGGCGAGATGGTGGCTCTCTCGCAGGAGCTCGGCTTCAAGGTCCGGATCTGGGGCCGCAGGCTCGGCGAAGGCCGTTCGTCCGGCGATCTTCCCCGCGGGACTCCGGCCATCTCTCGCAGCGTTCTACCTGGGGATCGACGTCGGCACGGGCAGCGTGCGCGCGGGGATCTTCGACGGCGCCGGGGCGCGCGCGGGCACGGGCGTCGCGCCCATCCGCACGTTCCGCCCCGCGGAGGACTTCGTCGAGCAGTCGTCGGAGGACATCTGGCGCGCGTGCGGCGTCGCCGTGCAGCGGCCCTCGCGCTGGCCGAGCGTGCGCCCGGGCCATCGCGGGGTCGGCTTCGACGCCACTTGCTCGCTCGTGGTGCTCGACGCCGAGGATCGCCCCGTCACCGTGAGCCCGACCGGGCGACGACGCGCAGAACGTGATCGTCTGGATGGACCACCGCGCCATCGCGCAGGCCGAGCGCATCAACGCCGGCCAGCACGAGGTCCTCCGCTACGTGGGCGGCACCATCTCGCCCGAGATGGAGACCCCGAAGATCCTGTGGCTCTCGGAGCACCTGCCGGCCTCGTTCGCGCGGGCCACGCGGCTCTTCGATCTGCCGGATTTCCTCGTGTACCGGGCCACCGGCAACGACGCGCGGTCTCTCTGCACCACCGTGTGCAAGTGGACGTACCTCGGCCACGAGGCGCGCTGGGACGACGCCTTCTTCCGCGCGGTCGGCCTCGGCGTGCTGGTCGACGAGGGCTACCGGCGCATCGGCACGAACGTGCGCCCCATGGGCGAGCGGGCGGGGCTGCTCACCGCGAAGGCGGCGCAGGAGCTCGGCCTCGCCGAGGGCACCCCGGTCGCCGTCGCGATCATCGACGCCCACGCGGGGGGGCTCGGCACCGTGGGCCTCGCCATCGACGGCGAGGGCGTCGCGACGAGGCCGGGACGCTGGAGGGCCGCGTCGCGCTCATCGGCGGCACGTCCAGCTGCCACATGGCGGTCTCGCGCGAGCCGCGCTTCGTCCCCGGCGTGTGGGGCCCCTACCAATCCGCGATGGTCCCCGGCATGTGGCTCACCGAGGGCGGGCAGTCCGCGACCGGCGCGCTCATCGACCACACCATCCACGGCCACGCGCGCGGCGCCGAGCTCGCCGCCGAGGCCAAGGCGCGCGGCACCACCGTCTACGCTCTCCTGAACGAGCGGGTCGCGCAGCTCGCGGCGGACCGCGGCGTCGCGTTCCCCGCGGAGCTCGTGCGCGACCTGCACGTGCTCCCCGATCACCACGGCAACCGCTCGCCGCGCGCGAACCCCACGCTCCGCGGCATGGTCTCGGGCCTCGCGCTCGACGACTCGCTCGACGCGCTCGCGCTCCTGTATCTCGCCACGATCCAGGCGCTCGCCCACGGCACCAAGCACGTGCTCGACGCGATGAACGCCGCCGGCCACCGCATCGACACCCTGATCGCGTGCGGCGGAGACGCCAAGAACCCGCTCTTCGTGCGCGAACACGCGGACGTCACGGGGTGTCGAGTGGTGCTGCCCGCCGAGGCCGAGGCCGTGGTGCTCGGCTCCGCGATGCTCGGCGCGGTCGCGGCCGGCGACGTCCCGAGCGTCGTCGCGGCCATGGGCGCGATGAGCCGGCAGGGTTCGGTGATCGATCCGACGCGCGGCGCCGTCGCCGCGTTCCACGCGAAGAAGCACCAGGTCTTCCTGCGCATGCACGGCGATCAGCTGGCGTACCGCGCGCTCATGGCGTGACGCACGTTTCTTCGCAGGCAGCGAAACCTCTGCGGAGGCCGTCCGACCCCCTCGAGGATCAGCCCTGAACCAGCGCAACCCTTTGGCGGGGTCCTTTCGTCGCGCCTGCACGCCGCCCCCGGCGCCAACGCTTCGTCCCCCCCCCACACGCCTCCTGCAACACCATGCAAGACCACAAGAAGCCTGCCAGGGCCAGAACGAGTGCAAGGGCCGGGAGGCGGGGGGGTGGGGGGGTGGGGGGGGGGGGGGGGGGGGGGGGTTGGCCCGCGGGCGTCTTCGGCGCGGTGGTGTGTGTGTGGGGCGCGGTTGACCCCCGCTTGGTCCCTACGGGTTGGTGTGTTGTGGGGTGGTTGGGGGGGTTGGTGGGGGCCCCCGCCGACCCGGGGCCTCGCCGGGTGGGCCGGGTCGCCGCCCGTGGGCCCCCTGGTCCCCGCCCCGGCGCGGCGAGCGTCCCGCCCGGTGTTGGGGCGGGCGGGGCGCCCGCCGCGGCGCCGCTGGGGGGGGGCGGGGGCGCAGGGTGGGGGGGTGGTGGGGGTGGGGTTGGGGGGGGGGGTTGTTGGGGGGGGGGGGGGGGGGGGTGGGTGGGGGTGGGTTGGCCCCCCCCCCCCCCCCCCCCCCCCCCCCGGCCCCCCCGCCCCCCCGCCGGCCCCCCCCCCCCCCCCCCCCCCCCGCCGGCCCCGGCGGCCCCTCTCGTCACCCCCGGGCCGGGTTCCGGGTTTGGGGGGCGCCTCGGTGCCCGGGCCCGCCCCTGTCTACGGAAGGGTCCTGGCGCCCCGCACCCCGTGCTTGGCTTTCGGGATTTGGGCGGGGGGGGGGGGCCCCGAGAGAGGTGGGATTGAGGGGGTGAGGATTTGTCTGCCTTGCGGAGCGATGGCCGCCGAAACCACCGCGTACCCCCGACGTTTCGAACGAACGGCCGCGCGCTGCGCGAGCTTCTGGAGGATTGCCGATGCGCCATCGTGGTCTCTTCTTCGCCCTGTTCGCCGTGTCGGGCCTCGTTGCCTGCAAGAACGACAAGCCCGCCCCGATCGCCGAGCAGGCGCCGCCCCCGGCCTCTGCCTCCGCGAGCGCGCCGCTCGCCGTGGGCGAGGCGAGCTACGTGATCCGCGCCGACGGCAAGGTCTCGGTGGGCATCGACGCTCCCCTCGAGAAGTTCAAGGGGGAGACCAAGAAGCTCGGCGGCTTCTTCCGCGTGCAGCCCAAGAAGCTCGACGCCTCGACCGGCACCATCACCGCGAGCCTGCTCGAGTTCAAGACGATGACCTTCGACGACAAGGACAAGAACGAGAGCCAGACCGAGCACGCGCTCAACTGGTTCGAGGTCGGCGACGACGTGAAGGCCAAGCGCCCGAAGGACTTCGACAACTACAAGAACGTCCTCTTCCAGATCGACTCCATCGAATCCGTCACGCCCTCCGCGGATCTCACCCAGGTGCCCGAGAAGGACGGCGTACGCACCGTCACGATGAAGGCCAAGGGCACCGTCTGGGTGCACAGCCGCCCCGCGCAGAAGACGGTGCTGGTCGAGCTCGCGTTCAAGGGCTCGCCCACCATGCCGAGCGAGGTCTCGTTCAAGACCAAGGAGCCCGTGCACGTGAGCCTCGCCGCCCACGACGTGAAGCCGCGCGACACCGCCGGCAAGTTCCTCGACGGCACCCTCTCGGTCATTGGCAAGAAGCTCGACGACGACGCGCAGGTGAGCGTGGAGGGCAGCGCGATGCACGACCCGGGCGCGAAGGCCGCGGCGAGCGCGTCGGCGATGTCGAGCGCGATGGTGCTGGGCTGGCAGGCGATGCCTGCGCCCTCGGCGGCGCCGTCGACGACCGGGGCGACGGTCAAGAAGTAGCCGAGCCGCGGCGCAGGCGATCGAGCCCCGAGGCGACCAGGATGATCCCGCCGGTCACGATCTCCTGCACCCAGTTCGGCAGCCCCATGTGGGTCGCGCCGGTCTTGATCACCGTCATCAGGAACGCCCCGATCATGGCCCCGAGGATCGACCCCTCGCCGCCCGACAGCGACGCGCCGCCGATCACGACCGCCGCGATCACCTCGAGCTCGAGGCCGACCGCGGTGGTCGGGTCGCCGACCGTGAGCATGGAGAACTCGAGCACGCCCGCGAGCCCGGCGAGCAGCCCGGCGATCGCGTAGACCCCGATCTTCACGCGCTCCACCGGCACGCCGCAGAGCCGCGCCGTGCGCTCGTTCGAGCCCACCGCGAACACGTGCCGTCCGAAGCGGGTGGACGAGAGCAAGAGCGCCGCGAGCACGGCCACCGCGATCGCGAGGAACACCCCGGTCGGGGGCCGGAGCGAGCCCGCCGCGGGCTGGAGCAGCGTCTCGAGCCCTCGCGCGGGCGCGTCGATCTTCTGCTCGTTGGCGAGCCCCTTCGCGGCGCCGCGCAGGATGCTCATCGACCCGAGCGTGACGATGAACGGCAGCATCTTCAGGCGGGCGACGAGCGCGCCGCCGAGCGCGCCGCACAGCGTGGCGACGAGGCAGCCCCCCAGGGCCGCGACCAGCGGGCCGTGCCCGCGCACGAGGAGCTTGGCGACCACCACGCTGGTCAGCGCGACGGAGGACCCGACCGAGAGGTCGATGCCGCCGGAGACGATCACCAGGGTCGCCCCGACCGCCGCGATCGCCACGACCACCGTCTGCTGGCTCATGGTGAGCAGCGTGGCCGCGCGCCCGAACGTCTCGGGGCGCAGCACGAGGAAGATCGCGTAGACGACCACGAGCGCGACGAGCGGCCCGAACCACTTCTTGGCGAGCAGGGCCTTCATGCGCCGACGGCCTCCTTGAGGATCGCGTGCTCGGTCCACTCCGCGATCGGGCGCGCCTCGCCGAGCCGACCGCGGCACATCACGGCCACCCGGTCGCACACGCCGAGCAGCTCGGGGAGGAAGCTCGACACGAGGACGATCGCCTTGCCGGCCCGGGCGAGGGCGTCGATCTCGGCGTAGATGGCCGCCTTGCTGCGCACGTCGATGCCGCGGGTGGGCTCGTCGAGGAGCAGCACGTCGACGTCGTGGTGGAGCAGCCGCGCGAGCGCGACCTTCTGCTGGTTGCCGCCCGACAGCTCCGAGACCGGCGCGTCGACGCTCCCGGCGCGGATGCCGAGGCGCTCGACCCAGCGCTGCGCAGTCGCCCGCAGCGACGCCCCGCGCACGAACGACGGCAGCCGCGAGAGCGCGAGGTTCTCGGCGAGCGAGAGCCCCTGCGCGAGGCCCTCGCCCTTGCGATCCTCGCTGAGCAGACCGACGCCGTGATCGAGCGCGTCGCGAGGGCTCCGCGGGCCGCGCCACGCCCCGACCCGCACCTCGCCCGAGACCACGCGATCGAGCCCGAACACCACGCGCAAGAGCTCGGTGCGCCCCGCGCCCACGAGCCCGGCGATGCCCAGCACCTCGCCGCGGTGCACGACGAGCGAGGCGGCGAGCGGCTTGTCCGACCCGGACAGCGCCTCGACCACGAGCAGCGGCTCGCCGCGGGGGTGTTCCGAGCGCGGGAAGAGCTCCTCCACCCGACGGCCGGCCATCTGCGTGACCATCGCGTCGATCGAGGTCTCGGCCACGGCGCCCGTGCCCACGGTCGCGCCGTCGCGGAGCACGGTGAAGCGTTGCGCGACGCGCTTCACCTCCTCGAGGAAGTGCGACACGTAGAGGATCGCGATGCCCGCGCGCGAGAGCTCCCCGATCAGCGCGAAGAGGCGCTCGGCGTCGTCGGCGCCCAGGCTCGAGGTGGGCTCGTCGAGGATCAGCAGCCGCGGCTCACCGCGCACCAGCGCCCGCGCGATCTCGACCAGCTGCTGCGCCGCGGGCGACAGATCGAGGGCCCGCGCGTCGAGCGGGGTCGTCGAGCCAACCCGCGCGAGGGCCGCCGCCGCCCGTTCGCGCAGGCGCCGGCGGTCGAGGAACCCGGCGCGCGTGGACTCGTCGCCGAGCAGCAGGTTCTCCTCGACCGTGAGGCGCGGACACAGCGAGAGCTCCTGGTGCACGATGGCGACGCCCGCCCGGAACGCGGCGTCGGGGTCGGCCGGCGCGTAGCGCGCCCCCCCGAGCGTGACGGTGCCCGCGTCGGCCGGGAACGCGCCGCACAGCACGTTCATCAGCGTGCTCTTGCCCGCCCCGTTCTCGCCGAGCACCGCGTGCACCTCGCCCGCCGCGACGGTGAGATCGACGCCGGTGAGCGCGTGCGTCGCCCCGAAGTGCTTCTCGACGCCGCGGACGACGAGCATCAGGACGGCGGGTGGAGGACGTCTTGGACCTCCTTCGACGACAGGTTGTCCTTGGTGACGAGCTTGGCGCCGGTGTCGATGCGCTTCTCCACCGGCGTGCCGCGCAGGTGCGCCACCATGGTCTTGACCGCGAGGTAGCCGATCTTGAACGGATCCTGGAGCACGAGCGCCTCGATCTCGCCCTTCTCGAGCGCGGCGACGAGCTTGTCGGAGGCATCGAACCCGCACAGCTTGAGCTTGCCCGCGAGGCCGGCCTTCTGCAGCGCGAGCAGCATGCCGAACGTCGTCGACTCGTTGGGGGTGAAGATGCCGTCGACGCCCCCGGTGGCGGCGTTCTGCGCCGAGAGCAGGTTCTCGCTCGTCTTGAGCGCCGACTCGGTGGTCGCGCCGCCGTACTGGTTCTCGCTCACCACGGTGATGCCGGTCGACTTCTTGATCGCCTCGAGGAAGCCCTCTTCGCGATTCGCGGTGCTCGCCGAGCCTTCCTGGTAGCGGAGCACGACGACCTTGCCCTTGCCGCCGAGCGCCTTCGCGAGGTGGTCGCCGGCGAGCCGCCCGGCCGCGCGGTTGTCGGTGGCGACGAAGCTCGTGTGGTCCTGGCCCTGGAGGTCGGAGTCGAAGATGACGACGGGGATCTTGGCGGCGACCGCGCCCTTGACCGACGCGCCGAGCGCCTTGTCGGAGAGCGGCGCGAGGACGATGCCGTTCACGCCTTGCGCGGTGAAGCTCTGCACCACCTCGATCTGTTGCTTGAGATCGTCCTCCTTGAGCGGCCCCTTCCAGATCACCTCGACCGCGGCCTCCTTGCCGGCCTTGTCGGCGCCGGCGTGCACGGCCTTCCAGAACTCGTGCGTGGTGCCCTTGGGGACGACGGCGATCTTGAGGGTGCCCGTGCCGCTCTTCTTGCAAGCGGCCAGCGCACCCAAGGTCAGGACGAACTGCCTGCGCGTCGGCATGATGGGCGCATCCTACCTCACTTCACCTTCACCGGCGCCGTCTCCCAGCGCACCTTGCCGTCGCAGCTCTTGACCACGTAGCGGATCGTGGTGCCGCTGATCTGCACGTTCTTGTCGCACATCAGGTTGCACTGCGACGAGCACGTGTAGCCGGTGAACGGCACTGGCTTCAGGGTCTGTCCGGCGCTGACGGTGCGACATGGAGGCAACCCCGCGGGTGTGCCGAGCTTGGTGTCGCAGGCATCGAGCAAGAACATCTCGTAGGCGCGTGGCTCGAACGCGCCGTCCACCAGCGCCTCGATCTCGACGCGCATGGCGAGGGAGGTGGTGGCGTTGGCCTGCACGACCAGCTCGCCGAAGGTGGCGCCGGTCGTGACGACGATCGCCGGGCCGCTCGGCGGGGGCCCTGCGCTCGACCTCGCGGTGGCCGAGGCGACCGGGTCCCTGGTGATGGGGGGACGGCGTCGGCCGCGAGCAATGGGCGAGGAGTCCCAGGCAGCATGCGCCGCGAAGCAGCCGTTCGATCTTTCGTCGATGCACGGCCCGAGAGTAGCCCCCTGCAGCCATGTGAGGCTCGACTTCCGGCGTGCGTCGATCCCGGCCGATGTGTCACCATCGCGCGCCATGCGAACCCTCACTTCTGTCGCCTGTGTGTCTCTCCTGGTTGCCTGTGGTGGTGGGGGCGGCGCGCCCGCGAACACGCCGACGCCCGCCGCGTCCTCGGCGGCTCCCGCAGCCTCCTCGGCGCCCGCCGCGCCCGCGTCGGCGGCCGCGAGCACCGCTGCTCCCACGGCCGACGCGCCGAACGACGTGGCCCACCCGCAGGCCGCCGAGTGCAAGCTCAAGGCGCGCGACGTGCCGGGCAAGGAGGGCGCGACGCGCTTCCTCGAGTGCCCCGCGGGCTGCGCGAAGGGCGGCGGCACGGTGTGGGGCTCCGACGTCTACACCGACGACTCCGCCGTGTGCCCCGCCGCGATCCACGCGGGCGCGATCCCGGAGAGCGGCGGCAAGGTGCTCGTGACCTTCACGCCCGGTGGCTCGTTCTACGTCGGCACCCAGCGCAACGGCGTCTCCACCTCGGACTGGGGCAAGTGGGGCCGCAGCTTCTACGCGCAGGCGATCGACGCCACCGGCAAGACCACCTCGAAGGCGCCGGCGCCGCTGGACACGACCAAGCCGGCCATCGGCTGCAACACCAACGCCGACCGCCTCAAGGAGATCGGGGCGACGCGCGCGGTCTGCCCGGCCGACTGCAAGGGCGGCACGGTCTACGGCAGCGGGCCCTACACCTCCGACTCGTCGGTGTGCGCGGCCGCGCGCCACGCGGGCATCCTCAAGGACGGCGGCGAGGTCGGCGTGACCATCGTCCCGACCGCCAAGAGCTTCAAGGGCTCGAACAAGAACGGGGTCTCGTCCAGCAACTGGGACAAGGAGCACGTCGCGTTCACCGTCGCCAAGTGAGCCAGTCCAGGCGCCCGCGTGCTACTGCCGTCTCGTGAAGATCGGCGTGCTCGGCGCGGGGGCCATCGGGTGTTACGTGGCAGGCAAGCTCCTCGGCGCAGGCCACGACGTCGTGTTCGTCGGTCGCCTGCGCGAGGAGATCGCCCAGCACGGCCTGAACCTCACGTCGTTCACGGGCGCCTCCACGTTCTTCGAGGGCTCGGCCCTCCGCTACTCCGACGACGCGACCAGCCTCCGCGGCGTCGACGTGGTCCTCGTCTGCGTGAAGTCTGGCGCGACCGAGGCCGCCGCGCGCCCGCTCGCCGCCATCCTCGATCGGCCGACCCCGATCGTCAGCCTGCAGAACGGCGTCTCGAACCCCGAGCGCCTGCGCGCTGTGTTGCCGCGGCACCCCGTGCTCCCCGGCATGGTGCCCTTCAACGTCGCGCACCGCGGTCCGGGTTGGTTCCACAACGGGACGAGCGGTCCGCTCGCGCTCGAGAGGAGCGGCGGCCTCGAGGGGCCTCTGGCAGCCGCGCTCGCGCAGGCCGGCTTCGAGGTGGAGCTCCACGACGATCTGCGCCGGGTCCAGTGGACGAAGCTGGTCCTGAACCTCAACAACTCCATCAACGCGCTCGCCGGGATCCCGCTGCGCGCCGAGCTAGAGGACCGCGGCTACCGGCGCGTGCTCTCGCGCTGCGTCCAGGAGGGCCTCGCGGTGCTGCGCGCGGCCGGGATCCGCCCCGTGCGCATCGGCAGGATCCTCCCCGCGATCGTCCCGTTCGTGCTCCGTCTGCCCGACGCCCTGTTCGTGCGCGTCGCCGCGGCGATGCTCGACGTGGACGAGCAGGCGCGCTCGTCCATGCTCGACGACCTCGACCGCCGCCGCGACACCGAGGTCGACTTCCTGAACGGGGAGATCCTCGCGCTCGGCGACCGTCACGGCGTGGACGTGCGGACCAACCGCGAGGTGCTGGCCCTCGTGAAGGACGCGGAGGCAAGGCGCGCTGGATCGCCGAGAATCCCGGCCGGTCGGCTCGCCCGGCTGGTCGCTGTCAGCAACTGACAGTATTGCGGGCCGGAGGGACCTGGACGCCGCGGACGATGCGGCGCACGGGATCGTAGTCGAGGACGGTGGGCATCCGCTCGCACTCCCAGGTGGTGACGTTCACGAACGTGGTCTCGCCCTCGGCGAAGAGCCCGCCGTCCTGGTGGATGTGGCCGAACAGGTGGAGCGGCGGCCGCACCCGGCGCACGTGCTCGAGCAGGTCGGCGCAGCCGGCGCGGCCCTCGACCGGCCCCTGGTCACCGAAGCCGAGCGGCGGACCGTGGGTGACGAGGACGTCGATCCCGGCGGGGATCCGCGCCCACTTCTCGGCGAGCGGCGCGCCCCGCGGCAGGTTGAACCACCAGTCGTTGTAGGCCGGCTGCCAGGGGCTGCCCCAGAAGTGCACGCCGTCGAACACGACCCCGCTGTCCTCGAGGTAGACGACGTCACCGAGCAGGGCGCGAGCCGCCGCCAGATCGGTCGCGAAGCACCCGTCGTGGTTGCCCGCGACCACGATCTTGTGGCGGTGGGGGAGCGCGCGGATCCAGGGCAGGGCCTCTTCGAGCTCCTCGAGCGTGCCGCCCCGCAGCAGGTCCCCCGCGTGCACGAACACGTCGCCGTCCGGGATCGCACCGAGGTCGGCCTGGAACGCGTGGGTGTCGGCGACCGCAACGATGCGCACACCCCGAACGTACCAGCCTCACTTGCGCGCGCGGAACTGCCGGAGGCCTTCGCCGGCCTTCGCCTGCACCTTGCGCTGCATCCACGAGCTCCAGCCGAGGAGCAGCCCAGGGGCGCCGAGCGCCTGCTTCGACCAGCGGTGGAAGTCGAAGCGGTCGGTGTGGCGGACGATGCGCCCGTCCCGGATCGCGAGCGTCGCGTCGATGACGTTGTGCACCTTGCGCTTGGTCTGAGAGAACGTGTACCAGGCCTCCCAGTGCACCTGTCCGCTCGTCTCGTCGGCGCGCTCCACCCGGTACTCCACGCGCAGATCGGCGGCGCGACCGGTGAGCATCCGCCACATGTCGCGCGCCTCCTCGCCGCGCAGATCGGGGAACGCCGGGTCGGAGAAGGCGACGTCGTCGGCGTAGCAGGCGGCCATCGCCTCCCCGTCACGGGCGGCGAAGGCGTCGTAGAACCGGCGGAGCAGGGCTTCGGACATGGGCGAAGACCATAGCGCGGGACGATTCGCAGTTCTGCGATCGGCGTTCGCGATCCTGCGATCACAGTGGGTGGGCACAGGATGCTACGCGTCGCAGAGCGCGAGCCGCTATACCGGAGAGGTGCGCATCTCCATCGTGGGTCATGGTCTGTCCCTCGACCTGTCGTCGGCCACGGGCCGAGCGGCTTGGATCCTCGAGCCGCAGTGGGCCGACCCCGAGGTGCAGCGGGTGCATGGGGTCTACCTGCGCAACGCCGAGCACCCCGTCCAGCTGCACGTGCGCGCCCACGAGGGAAAGGGGCCGTTCGACGCCGTCGCCCTGCGCGCGTGCCTCGCCGCCCAGGCCTGGGCCTCTCCACCGCGGCACGAGGCGGTGACCACCCGTGGCTCCCTCGTCGTCGCCGCCGCCACGTTCGCGATGGTCGGCCTGCCGTGGATCGTCCGCGAGTACTTCGTCAGCGACGGCGCGCGGCTCGCCAACGTCGTGTTGCCAGGGCCGGATGTCGCCGTCGAGGCCTCCCTCGAGGCGGCCAACCACCTGGTCTCCACGCTGCGGTTCGAGTAGCGGGCGGTCCGAGTAGCGAGCGGTTCGAGTAGCCGTCTTCCTGCCAGATCCTGTCAGGTGCGGTTCGGGGTCGAGAACTCCATCGCCCCGTCTTCGAGCGGCGCGTGTCGGAGCGTGACGAGATCGAGGGCGTAGTTCTGGTAGACCTTCCAGGGCGCGAAGGACCCCTGCTTGGGGAAGTCGGCGATGGAGCGCTGCACGTAGCCCGAGGAGAAGTCGATGAGCGGCTCCTCACGAAGGGTCGGGGCGTTCCGGCGCGGGCAACACTGGGTGTACCCGTGTCGCTCCATGTGGTTCAGGAGCCGGCAGACGTACTCGCACGTGAGGTCGCACTTGAGGGTCCACGAGGCGTTGGTGTACCCGATGGCGAGCGCCAGGTTGGGCACGTCGCTGCACATCATGGCCTTGTAGGCCATGGTCTTGCTCGGCTCGATCGCCTTGCCGTCCACCTCGAGGGTGAGCCCGCCCAGGAACTTGAGGCGCAGGCCGGTGGCGGTGACCACGAGGTCGGCCTCGAGCTCGGCGCCCGACCGGAGCCTGAGCCCCCGCTCCGTGTAGCTCTCGATCTGATCGGTCACCACCGAGGCGCGACCGCTCCGGAGGGTCTCGAACAGATCGCCGTCGGGCACGAGACAGACACGCTGATCCCACGGCTTGTAGCTCGGCGTGAAATGCCGCTCGACGTCGACGTCCTGGCCCACGGCCTTCTTCACGAAGCGGATCATCCCGCGCGCCGCGTGCTCGGGGAAGCGGCGGCTGTAGTTGTAGAACGCCATGCTGAGCAGCACGTTCTTCCACCGCGTGAGCGCATAGGCGGTCTCGCTGGCAAGTGCTCCCGCAGCCAGTCGGCGACGACGTCGCGCGCGGGGATCGAGACCACGTACGTGGGGGAGCGCTGCAGCATCGTCACGTGGGCCGCGCGCTTGGCGAGCTCGGGCACCAGGGTGACCGCGGTCGCGCCGCTGCCGATGACCACGACGCGCTTGCCGTCGTAGTCGACGTCCTTGGTCCAGTGCTGGGGGTGCACGACGCGCCCCGCGAAGCGCTCGAGCCCGGGGATCTCCGGGGTGTGACCGCTCTCGTAGTCGTAGTAGCCCGCGCACACGAAGAGGAAGTTGCAGGTGTACCGCGTGCGCGTGTCGGTCTCGACCTCGAGCACGTCGACGGTCCACCGCGCGTGTTCGCTCGACCACGCGGCGCGCTCGACCCGGCGCCCGTACTCGATCTTGCGGTCGATGCCGTAGGCCTCGGCGGTGTCGCGCAGGTAGGCGAGGATCGCGGGGCCGTCGGCGATGGCCTTGGGGTGGGTCCACGGGCGGAACGAGTACCCGAGCGTGTACATGTCGGAGTCGGAGCGGATGCCGGGATACTGGAACAGATCCCACGTACCGCCGAGCCGCGGGCGCCCCTCGAGGATCACGTACGACCGGCCTGGGCAGTGCTTCTGCAGGTGGTAGGCCGCGCCGATGCCCGAGATGCCGGCGCCCACCATCAAGACGTCGACGTGTCGCTCCACGGTGCCTCCTCTCGTTCTCTGGTCGTCAGCCCGCGCAGCAGAGGGTGCCGGCGGTGGTGTTGCCGGCGCAGCCGCCGAAGTACTGGTTCGGGGTGAGGGCCCCGTAGCCGCAGGCGACCCAGTTGCAGACGTTCCCTTCGGGATCGGTCACCGCGGCGGTGCCGGTGCCGGTGCACACCCGCATCGGCGTCTCGGCGCCGCAGTCGCTGCCCGTCGTGAGCGACACCGAGCACGCGCTCGGGCCCGAGCCCTCGTACTTGAGCGGGTCGTTGGTCCAGTAGTGGTGCTTGGGCGCGAGGCTCCCGTGGTTGTCGACCCACTCCTTGGCCGAGCAGACGTGCGAGCCCGCGGGACACGCGGTCGCGCGGTTCGGGAACGTGAGGACGCCCGAGCAGCCGATCATCTTGGCCGAGAAGGTCTCGGTGCTGCCGGCCTTGCACGCGAGCGGCTTGATGCCGGTGTCGACCGGCCCTGTGTCGACGGGGCCGGTGTCCACCTTGCCCGAGTCGAGCGCGCCCGAATCCACGGTCGAGTCCACGGTCGAGTCGCGACCCGCGTCGGCGTCGCTCGGGGTCGAGCTGTCGACCAGGCCGGTGTCTGCCTTGCCGGAGTCGATCGGGCTCGTGCTGTCGGCGGCACCTGCATCGTCGGTGCTCGCGGAGCGCTCGGGGTCGCTGCAGGCGACGAGGAGGACGGACCAGACGAGGGCGAGGGTGGTGGGCTTCGTCACCCACCGAGGTTGCCAGTGATCCCCACTTCGTGCAACTGAAACAGTGGAGAATTGCGGGAGATCAACGAAGTGTTTGACGGAGGCGGTCGCGCCCGTCATGCTGGTTGCTCGATGTCGTCTGCCGCCCGCTACTTTGCGTTCTACTTTCGTGCCGGGTGGCGGGCGCCGTGATCTGAGCTGAGCAAAGCCAGCGAACGACGAGGCCCGCGACCCCAGGAGGGACGCGGGCCTCGGTGCTTTTGTCGTGCGTGAACGAGGAGGTCGACGATGTGGATCGAATGGACCGAAGCCGAGGACACCGAGGGTCGTGGACGCGTGCGGGAGGCGCTCGTCGCCACCGGTGCTCGTTTCTTCGAGCTACCGCGCGGTCTGTGCATCGTCGAGCGAGCCGCCCCGTGGATGGAGTCCCTCGCCCAGATCCGAGGAGTCCGGGCCGTCACCGCGCTGCGCACGCCGTACAAGCTCGCCGCGCGAACGGTGCGACCGGAGGGCACCACGGTCCGCATCGGTGAGGTCGTGGTGGGCGGTCGGGAGCTCGTCGTGACCGCCGGTCCGTGCTCGGTGGAGACGCCGGAACAAATGCGCGAAGCGGCGGCCTCGGTGCGCAGCTCCGGGGCTCGACTGCTGCGCGCCGGCGCATACAAACCGCGCACATCACCGTGGGCTTTCCAGGGACTCGGCGCGCAGGGACTCGAGATCCTGTACGCCGCAGGGCAGGCGAGCGGACTGCCGACCGTGACCGAGGTGATGAGCGTCGAGGACGTCGAGCGCGTGGCCGAGCACGCCGACGTGCTCCAGGTCGGCGCGCGCAACGCCCAGAACTTCCCGCTGCTCACGGCCCTCGGCAAGATCGACCGCCCCGTGCTGCTCAAGCGCGGGCCGGCGATGACCCTCGACGAGCTCCTGCTCGCCGCGGACTACGTGCTCGCGGGAGGCAACCCGCGGGTGATGCTCTGCGAGCGAGGCCTTCGCTCGTGGGATCCCGCGACGCGCAACCTGCTGGATCTGGCCGCGGTCGCGGCCCTCAAAGCGAGGACCCACCTGCCGGTCTGGGTCGACCCGAGCCACGGCGTCGGGCGGCGGGAGCTCGTCGCCCCGCTCGCGCGGGCGGCGGTCGCGGTCGGCGCCGACGGTCTCTTGATCGAGGTGCACCCGCGGCCCGAAGCCTCCTGGACCGACGCCGACCAGGCGCTCGGGCTCGAGGGGTTCGCGGCGCTCATGCGCGGTCTCTCGCTCGACTGCGCCCTGCACGGTCGCGCGCTCTCCACGGCCGCGGTGCGCGACGAAGGAGACCTCGAGCACCAGCGGCGCCGCATCGACGCACTCGACGCCGCCCTGGTGCGCCTCCTCGCCGCGAGGGTGGAGATCGGTCAGGCGGTCGGGGTCGGCAAGCGCCACCTCGGTCACCCGATCCACGCGCCCGAGCGCGAGCGCGCGGTGCTCGGCCACGTGGAGAGGGCGGCGCGCGGCCTCGCCGATCCGACCGCGATCGTGCGCGCGTTCGAGGCGGTCATCCGCGAGACGCGCGGCGCGCAGGAGGCGTGATGGAGGTGCTCTATCCCGGGCTGCCGGGGGCCTTCGCCGAGGAGGCGGCCCGGTTCTTCGCCGAGGGCGGCGAGTGCCGCCCCGTCGCGCACCTGCAGGAGGCGGTGACGCGCGCGGCGCACGGAGAGCGCGCGGTCGTCCCGCTCGAGAGCTCGCTCGCTGGCGAGGTGCCCTCGGTGCAGGATCTCCTGTGGCAGCATCGTGTCAGCATCCTCGGCGAGCACCGGGTGCGGGTCCGGCTCGCGCTGATCGGCGCGCCAGGGTCGAGCCTCGAGCGCGTGGAGCGGGTCGCGTCGCACGGGATGGCCCTCGCCCAGTGCGGTCGCTGGCTGCAGGCGCACCCGGGCTGGGTCACCGCGCTCACGAGCAGCACCGCCGCGGCGGTCGCCGAGGTCGTCGAGCGGCGAGACCCCACCTTCGCGGCGATCGCGGCGCCGCGGGCCGCCTCGCTGTTCGGCGCGGTGGTCCTCGCCGATGCGATCGAGGATCCCCCGGGCGGCTTCACCCGCTTCCTGTTGATCGGCGGACGGGGCGCCGAGGCCCCGGTCACGACGCGGAGGAAGGCCACCCTCGCCTTCACGCTTCCCCACCGGCCCGGCTCGCTCGCGAAGGCGCTCGCCGTGCTCGCGGACCGTGGCCTCGACCTCTCGCGACTCGGGAGCCGCCCGCTGCCCGATCGCCCGTTCGAGTACGCCTTCCACGCCGACGTGGTCGGCCCTGACGAGGCGCTCGCCGCGGGGCTCCACGCGTTCGCTGCCGCGGTGATCGGGCTCCACGTGCTCGGCACGTATCCGTGCGAGGAGAGCTAAGCTCGGCCGGCCCATGCTGCTCGTCTCGCCGGAGGTGGTACGCGCTTTCGTGGCGCGTCGCCGGCGCGATCCCTCGGCCACGATCGCCGTCGAGGCCGCGGCCCAGCTCCACCTCGGACGACCGCCCAGGCTGCCGCTCCCCGTGGCGACGAGCCGCGAGATCGCGCTGCGCGACCCGCACCTGCGCGCGGTCGCGGCGCTCGCGGCCGGGGTCCGCACGATCGACCGCGGCGGGCTGCGCCTGACGAGCCTCGAGCAGACGTTCCTCGACCTGCTCACCCGTCCGGCCGCCCGCGGCTCCACGAGCCTCGCCGGGGCGTTGCTGGTTCACGACAGCGCGGTCGAGGGGCGCGCGATCGACCTGCGCGCTCTGGTGCGACTCGCGGTCGAACACCCCCGCTCGACGACGCGGAGACGGGTCGCGTTCCTGCTCGAGCGCGCCGGGCACCTCGAGCTCGCCCGCGCCGTCGCGCGCGCGTCGCACGGGCGGGCCGCCGTGCCGCTCGATCCCCTCGGCGGGGGGGGCCGTGTGATCGCGGGCCACGGAATCCGCTTGAACACCGCCGACGGGTTCGTCGACCGTGAGGGGGCCATCGCCACCGCCCTCGCCGGCGCGACCCGGCAACGCGCGCGGGAAGCGTTCTCCACGCTGGCGCTCCTGATCGGCGCGGAGGTGCCGCTCGACGCGACGACGCTCGCCGCTGCCGGCCCCGCGGTCGAGCGCCTCGCCGAGCAGCTGCGCGACGAGGGCCTGCTCGAGGCGCGGGAGGGCCGCGTCGTGCCGGTGGCCCCGTTCGATCAGGCGTGTGGTGTCCTCGGCCGCGACGAGAAGCACGCGGTCGTCCTCGCGCGCCGGCTCGAGCGCACGCGCGACCCGCGGGCCGCGGTGGACGCCGCCCTCGTGCTCGCCGCGGCGGGCCTCGAGGAGCCGGCGAGGAGGGCCGCCGCGCGACTGCCCGCGCTCGTGCTCGATCCGGCGCGCGCGGGCGCGCTGCTCGCGCTCACCACCTCGGCCGACGAGCTCTGGCCGCTCCGCAAGCGCCTGCTCGAGCGCCTCGGCCGCTTCGCCGATCTCGCGCGCGAGCAGCGCGCCCGTCTGCCCGCCCGGGGCCCCGGCAGGAGCGTGGCGCTGCTCGATCTGGCGCGCGCGTGCTGGCGCCTCGGTCGCGCGGGTGAGTGTCGCGCCCACCTCCGAGCGCTCGAGGCCACGCCGAGCGGCAAGGTCCACCAGCGCGAGGTGGCGCTGCTGCGCGCGAGCCTCGCGATCGAGTCGGGTGCGCACGACCGCGCGCGAAGGCTGCTCGACCAGCTCGTCCGCGTCGCCGAGCGCAGCGGCGACGAGTCGGTGCGGGCGCGCGCGCTGCACCGCCTCGGCGCGCTCGAGGCCCGGCGGGGACGGTTCGTGGAGGCCGCGGCCCACTACCGCGCGGCGCTCGAGGCGATCCCTCCCCACGAGGGTGCGCTGGTCGAGCTGCGCGGCATCCTCCGCTCGAACCTCGCGGGCACCGCGCTGTGGCTCGGGCGCTGGGACGAGGCCGATCGCGAGGCGCGCGCGGCGATCGAGGAGCGCAGTCGCACGGGCACCGCCGCCGAGGTCCTGACCACGCGCGTGCTGCTGGCCCGCGTCGATCGCGCGCGGGGAATCCCGGTTCCCCCGAGGGCGCGTCTCGCAGCTGGTCACCGAGGCCGAGCGCACCGCGGACGCGCGGCTCCGCGTGGAGACCTGGCTCGACCTCGCCGAGGAGCACGTGCGCGCGCACGACGCAGACGCCGCCGAGAAGGCGCTCGAGCACGCGCAGACCGCCCTCGCCCTCCTCTCCCACGCAGAGCCGGTGCTCGACGCGATCGCGGAGCACATCGGTGGTCTCGTGGCCTCGCTCGACGACGCGCCAGGGGGCCTCGCCCTGATCGACGCGGCCGTGCGCGCCCTCGAGCGCCACGAGGGCTGGTTCTGGGCGGCGCGCGCGCGGAGAGACGCGGCCTCGCTGTGCGAGCGGGTCGGCCTCGCGAGCGAGTCTCGGACCCGCACCGAGGCCTTCGTCGAGGCGGGTCAACGCGGTCACTTCGCGCTCGGCGAGGACGCGACCCACGTGGCGGTCTACACGCGCGGCGCGCTCGAGGGCTCGGCGCCGACGCGCGCCGTCTGCGACGCGGTGCTGCAGGCGCTCGGCGCGGCGCGGGTGCGGGCGGCGCTGCTGGCCGACGGTCGCCGCGACCTCGCCGAGGCCCTCCGCCTGCGTCCCGCGCCTCGGCTCGACGCCGCGACGCGCGCGCGCCTGCTGCGTGGTGTGCCCGGCACCCTGGTGCTCGACGAGCTCCACGCCGTGCTCGTGCGCCCGGACGGGGTGCGGATCTCGATCGCGCGCCGGCGCGTGCTGGCTCCGCTCCTGCGGGCGCTGGCGGAGCACGCGGGCGAGGCCCAGCCGGCCTCCGCGTTGATCCGCACGGTGTGGCAGCAGCGCGAGAGCCCCTCCACGCGCGCCGCGCTCAAGATGACCGTGTCGCGATTGCGCGCGCTGCTCGGGCCCTTCGGCGAGGCGGTGCAGGTGGCCCAGGTGCGGGGCGAGCTCGCGTACGCCTGGACGACCCGGCTCGAGCTCAAGACCCTCGGCGAGACCTGAAGCCCCTCGGGCGGCGGAGCGGGCGGCGGAGCGCCGCGCGAAGTTACTCGATTGTTACCGGTGTGTCGCAATGATGTGCATGGTCAGCAGACACCACGGAAGGTCGGGCCATGAAGAAGCTCCTGTCGGTCATCGGGCTCTGTTTGGTGGGGTGTTCGCCGGCCAGCGACAAGGCCGACGACAGCGACGGCGGGAGCGCGCTCGACGCGGGCTTCTCCCCCGACGTCGGCGGGGGCCTCGACGCCGGCGACGGCGGCCTCGGCACCGACTCCGCGCTCGACCCCGACGCCGCGTGTCTCAGCTCGAAGACCGGCGCCACGGCCAAGCCCGCCAACCTGCTGTTCCAGCTCGACGTCAGCGGCAGCATGAACTGCCCCTCGACCGACACCGCCTCGGCCACGTGCGCCGCGAGCACGTCCTCGCGCTGGAGCGTGTTCAAGACCAAGCTCAAGGAGGCCCTCGCCAAGCTGCCCGACGCCAACTCGGTCGGCCTCATGCACTACCCGACCGGCAAGGGCACCTTCAGCGGGTCGCCCACGGGGTGTGTGCCGCAGGTCCCCGACGTGGACGTGGGCCCGCTCTCCAAGACCCGCACGGCGGTGGGCACCGCCCTCGACGCGCGCATCCCCGAGGGCGGCACGCCGACCCACGACGCGATCGGCGTCGCGCTCGCCAACCTCGAGAAGCTGAGCGCCACCGGCAACAAGTTCCTCGTGCTCGCCACCGACGGCAACGCCACCTTCTGCACGGGGTGTGACATCTCGTGCAACTCCGCCGCGCTCGCCACCGACGCCGACGCGGTCATCGCCAAGGTCGCCGCCGCGGCGAAGGCCGGCATCCGCACGTTCGTCATCGGCGTGCCCGGCTCGCAGGGCTACCGCACGATCCTCTCGCGGATCGCGAAGGCCGGCGGCACCGCCCCGGCCGGGTGTTCGGACACCGGGCCCACCTACTGCCACTACGACATGACCACCGCGGCCGACTTCGGCGCGGCGATGAGCGCGACGCTCGCGTCGATCGGCGGCGCGGCGCTGTCGTGCACCTACGACATCCCGAAGAAGGACGGCTCGTTCGACCCCACGAAGGTGAACGTGCGGCTCACGTCGGGCGGCAAGGACTCGGACATCGCCCGCGACCCGACCCGCAAGGACGGGTGGGACTACTCGGACGACGGCAACCAGATCATCCTCTACGGGCCAGCCTGCGAGGCTGCCAAGGGCGCGATCGACGGCGCGTGCACGATCCTCTACGGGTGCCCCACCGTCATTCGCTGAGGCGAGGCGTCGCGAGGGTTGAAGGCGCGCGCGGGGCCGCGTATCCCTCGCGTCGTGGACTCGAACGCGCTCGATCGTGCCCACGCCGTCCTGCGCAAGGCGCTGCGGGAGGTGCCCGAGGAGCACCGTCCGCCGCCGCCGTGGCACGTCGACGGGCCGCTGCTCACGTGCCCTGCACTCGACCAGATCCGCATCTCGCAGTGGTGCGCCGAGCTGCTCCGCGAGCGGGCTCCCGAAGACCAGCGAGGCACCGTCGATCGCGTCCTCGCCGAGGTCGCGCGCTTCCTCGCGGCGCCACCGGATCTGAAGAGCGAGGGCTCCGACCGGCGCCTGCACCACGGTCTCGAGACGCTGGGCGAGGTGCAGAAGGGCGAATGCGCCTCGCTCGTCGCGGCCCGACGCGCGGCCAGCGGCGCGGCGACCTACGCTCGAGGCAAGGCCGACCTCGTGTTCAGCAGCGCGGCGGTGGCCGTCTCGCGAACGGCGAAGGAGCTGGTCGACGACCCGCGGCCGATCTCGGCGCGAGTGTTCCTGTCCACGCTCGACGAGAAGTTGATGCTCTACGAGCTCGCCAGCGCCTTCCGTGAGCGCCTGCACCGCGAGCCGCCGCCGTTCGCACACGTGCTGTTCCGCGCGGGCGACGAGAAGGGCAAGATGTCGTTCTGGATCGCGCGGCTCGCGTCGGGCACCGACGGGTTGCTCGGCCGCCTCGGGCCTGGCGCACGGCCCAGATGGGCCTTCGTCGAGGGCTCACGCGACGAGGTGCTCGCGAGCGTGCCCGACCCGCTGTTCGCGGCCGCGACCGCGAGGGTGGTCGCGTGAGACCGGCGATTCTCTGCGTTCTCCTGGTGGGCTGTGCAGCCGCGCCGACACGCACCGCCCCTTCCGAGTGCTCCCCCGTGGGCCTCGAGCAGGTCGCCTTCTTCACGGGCACCTACCGCGGCAGCACCAAGGAGGGGCTCGTCGAGGAGCAGTGGTCCGCGGCCTGCGGCGGCACGATGCTCGGCGTGGGCCGCACCGTCCTCGAGGGCAAGACCACGTTCTTCGAGTTCCTCCGCGTGGAGCGCCGCGCCGACGGCGTTTTCTACGTGGCGCAGCCCCGCGGCGGTCCCGCGACGGAGTTCCGCCTCGTGACGGCGGCCACCAACGAGGCGCGCTTCGAGAACCCGCTGCACGACTTCCCGCGCGTCATCACCTACCGCAAGGTCGGCGCCGATCTCGTCACGCGTGTGGAGGGCGTGGAGCAGGGCCAGCCGCTCGTCGAGGAGACCGTGCTCCACCCGCGCTAGCGGGCGAGGTGGTCGACCGCGGCCCACACCGCCTGGGTGGCCTTGGCGAGACGCACGTAGTCGAGGCGATCGGGCCGGTCGTCGGCGGTGTGGTAGCGCGGGTTCCGGAACGGCGCGGTGTCCGTGATCATCACGGCCGGCACGCCGAACGGCCGGTAGCTGCGGTGATCCGACCAGTCGATCCCCGGCACCCACGCGGGGCCGGCCATCGCGTGGACGGGGATCGTGCCGGCGCCGCGCATCGCGCCCTTCACCTCGGCGAGCAGCGGACCACAGCCCGTGTCGCCGACGACCGCCACGAAGTCGCCGCGATCGGGGTAGAGCAGGCCGAGGCCGGGGGCAGGGAAATGCTGGCTCCCGGGCGTGTCGTCGTAGGTGCCGAGGGTCTCGAGGGAGAGCACCGCGCGGATCGCGACGCCCTGCTTCACGAGCGCGCGGGCGTGGTGCACGCTCCCCATCGCGTCGGTCGCGTAGCTCGGCGGCTCCTCGAGCGACCAGAACACCACGTCGACGCGCGCGCCCGGCGGCTGCTTGGCCCAGACGCGAGAGAGCGCGAGGAGCGCGGCCACTCCGCTCGCGTTGTCGTCGGCGGCCGGGAACCCCTCGGCGGCGTCGTAGTGCGCGCCGACGACGACGCGCGGACCGGTCTCGGGCCCGAAGTGGGCGAGCACGTTGCGGTAGGTGACCTTCTCGACGGTGAACGGCTGGTCCGCGGGGCTCGCCCCCATCGCGCGGAGCTCGTCGCCGATCCACGCCGCCGCGACATCGAGCACCTGCGGCGCGCCGTAGCTCCGGCCCGGGAAGCCGAGCGAGAGCTTCTCCACGTCGGCGCGGAGACGCGCGGGGTCGACGGACGGGAGCGCGGCGCGCGGTGCGATCGTGGGCACGCCCGCCACCGTCATCGTGCGGAGCGCGCAGCTGCCGAGCGCCGAGATGACCACTACGGTCAGCCCGAGGGCGACGAGCCCGCGACGGAGGCGCCTGGTCATGCGGAGCACAACCTGTAGCTCCTGACGCGATTCCCGAGAAGCCCGTGAAGCCACTGTCGGCGCCACGTCCTCGGGTATGCTGCGGCCATGAAGGTACGCGCTGCTGTCGCACACAAGGCTGGCTCTCCCCTCACCATCGAGACCGTCGACCTCGAGGGTCCCAAGGCGGGCGAGGTCCTGGTCGAGCTCAAGGCCACCGGGATCTGCCACACCGACGACTTCACGCTCTCCGGCGCCGATCCGGAGGGCCTGTTCCCGGCGATCCTCGGCCACGAGGGCGCGGGCGTCGTCGTCGACGTCGGCCCTGGCGTCACGAGCCTCGCCAAGGGCGACCACGTCATCCCGCTCTACACGCCGGAGTGTCGCGGCTGCAAGTCGTGCCTGAGCCGCAAGACCAACCTCTGCACGGCCATCCGCGCGACGCAGGGCAAGGGCCTGATGCCCGACGGCACGAGCCGCTTCTCGATCGATGGACAGAAGGTGCACCACTACATGGGGTGCTCCACGTTCGCGAACTACACCGTGCTGCCCGAGATCGCGCTCGCCAAGATCCGGCCCGACGCGCCGTTCGACAAGGTCTGCTACATCGGCTGCGGTGTGACCACCGGCATCGGCGCGGTCATCTACACCGCCAAGGTGGAGGCGGGCGCCAACGTCGTCGTGTTCGGCCTCGGCGGCATCGGCCTCAACGTGGTGCAGGGCGCGCGCATGGTGGGCGCCGACATGATCATCGGCGTCGACGTGAACCCGGCGCGCGAGGCGCTCGGCCGCAAGTTCGGCATGACCCACTTCGTCAATCCGAACGAGGTGCAGGGCGATCTGGTCGCGCACCTCGTCGAGCTCACCAAGGGCGGCGCCGACTACAGCTTCGAGTGCGTGGGCAACGTGAAGCTGATGCGCCAGGCGCTCGAGTGCTGCCACCGCGGGTGGGGCACGAGCGTGGTCATCGGCGTCGCCGGGTCGGGGCAGGAGATCGCGACGCGCCCGTTCCAGCTCGTGACCGGCCGCGTGTGGAAGGGCAGCGCCTTCGGCGGCGCGCGTGGCCGCACCGACGTCCCCAAGATCGTCGACTGGTACATGGAGAAGAAGATCGACATCGACACCCTCATCACCCACACCCTGCCGCTCGACCGCATCAACGAGGGCCTGTCGCTCATGCACGAGGGCAAGTCGATCCGCTCGGTGGTGGTCTTCTGATGGGTGCGCTCCGCGTGCGCTCGGAGCAGCGCTGCTTCGGCGGGGTGCAGGGGTTCTACGAGCACGACTCGGCGGCCTGCGCGGGTCCGATGCGCTTCGGCGTCTTCGTCCCCGCCGGGGCGAAGCGCGCGGCGGTGCTCACCTACCTCGCCGGGCTCACCTGCACCGAGGAGACCTTCGTGCAGAAGGCCGGCGCCCAGCGCATCGCGGCGGAGCTCGGGCTCGTCCTGGTCACGCCGGACACGAGCCCCCGGGCGGCGCGCTTCCCGGGCGACGACGCCGCGTGGGACTTCGGCGTGGCGGCCGGGTTCTACCTCGACGCGACGGCGGAGCCGTGGGCCTCGGCGTACCGGATGTTCACCCACGTGACGGCAGAACTACCGGATTTGATCGAGGCAAACTTCCCCGTCGACGGCGGGCGCGCGGGCGTGTTCGGCCACTCGATGGGCGGGCACGGCGCGCTCGTCGCGGCGCTGCGGGCGCCCGCGCGGTTCCGCTCCGTGTCGGCCTTCGCGCCGATCGCGGCGCCGACCGAGTGCCCGTGGGGCGAGAAGGCGTTCGGCGGGTATCTCGGCCAGGATCGCGCCGCCTGGCGCGCGTGGGACGCCACGGCCCTCGTCGAGAGCGGCCGCCGGTTCCCCGGCAAGGTGCTCGTGGACCAGGGCACGAGCGACAAGTTCCTCGTCGAGCAGCTCAAGCCCGAGCGGCTCGAACAGGCCTGTCGCGCGGCCGATCTTCCGCACGAGATCCGCCGCCACGAAGGGTACGATCACTCGTACTTCTTCATCGCGACCTTCGTCGAAGATCACCTGCGCCACCACGCGGCGGTGCTCGGTCAGTAGAGGCCCCCGCACACGTAGGTCTGCTTGCCGGTCGTGTCGTCGACGGGGATGCACTTGCGCTTGGCGTCGGCGCACAGCACCGACTTGGCCTGCACGGCGCACGGGTTCAGGCAGACGCAGAACTCGCCGCTCACGAGCTTGGCCACCTCGCCCGCCGCGCAGCGATCGGGGCCGCACGTACACGCGGGGCGCGGGCCGCCGCACACCACGGGTGCCCAGATCAGGTAGGTCGGCAGACACGCCTGGGCGAGCGCCTCGTCCTCGGGCGCCGGGCGGAACAGCCCCTCCTCGGCCTTGGTGCACGGGGTCGTGCGATCGACGGCGGCCTTGGTCCCCTCGGTCGGCCGGAACGAGGGGCCGGACTCGGCGTCCATCGCGGCATCGGTCGCGACCACCGAGGTGTCGAGCGGAGCGTCGCTGGATGCCTCGGACGCGAGGCCGGTGTCACGAGGCTTGGCGACCGCGTCGGGATCGGCGGCCCCACAGCCCGAGGTGGACGCGAGGAGGAGTGCGAGGAGGCGGCGCATGCGACCATCGTTGCGACATCCGGATAACAATCGAGTCACGATGCGGTCTCGAGCCGTTGGCCCATCTCGGCCACGCAAACCAATCGTCATGGACCTTGCGAGCAACCGCGGCCCGAGCGGTGACTCCTGCAGCATTTTCCAGGGCCGGATCGCGGCGGGACATACCGCGTGGCTTCCTGCTCGCTGCCCCCTGACAGGCGGCTCTGGTCGGCGTATCAAGGAAGTACTCCATCGCCTGCCACTGGCGTCTGCGACCGCTCCTCACAGACTGCATCCCCAAACCCTCGGGGCTCACCCTCGGGAGGACGTCATCGCCGCTGCCAAGCCACAGTCCACGCCGAACGGCGCCCAAGCCGCGCTCCTCGAGACCCTCGAGGCTGCGTTCGGCGGCGATCCGGGCTCGCGCATCTTCTTGCAGGCGGCCCTGCGCACCGCGCGCCGCGCCTCGCTCCCGACCGACCCCGACGCGATCCTCGATTTCGCCCGCGCGCATCTGCTCGACGCGCTGACCGCCGAACTCGGCCCCCGCGCCGTCGCGGAGTTCCTGGAGGCCCTGACCAAGGCCGTGTGGGCGCGCCCCGCGAGCGGCGTCGAGCCCGTGGCCGAGGTGCACGTCTCGGAGCGCGAACTCGCGTACGAGTCGGCCCGGAGGATGCGGGCGTCGAACCCCGCGCTCCACGCCCAGCCGACCGGCAGCCAGTCTACCCGGAGCCTCCCGGCGTCGCTCCCCAGCACCGAGCCACGCAGCAGCAGCCGCGCGCGTCTGCGGATGCTCCTCGTGCACAGCGACCGTTTCGCGCGGGCGAGCCTCGCGCGCCACCTCGTCGCGGGCGGGTGCGACGTGACCGTCATCGAGAGCTTCACGGACATCGCCACCATCGTCGACGCCTTGCCCGCCGTGGCGCTCGTCGACCTGGCCGCGCGCGACGTCGAGCAGCTGCTGCAGGGGCTGGTCGTGCGCAACCCGCACCTCCACGTCCTCGCCATCCTCGCGCTCGGCGTCGACGCCGAGGCGATCCTCGAGGCGGCCCGCGTCGAGAACTACGAGACGGTCCTGCGCCCGGTGCGTGGGCCGGAGCTCATGGACACGCTGCGACGCCTCGCAGCACCCTGAGGTCGCCATGGGCGCCGGCTTCACCGCCTATGCCGTGGATCTGGAGGTGCTCTCCGCGGTCTTCGGCGGCAAGGACCGCGCCCTGGTCACGCGCGTCGAGGCCCGCGCGGGCAAGCGCCTCCGCCACGCCGACGAGTGGTTCGCCGAGCGGATCGCGGCCGGCGCGCCCAGCCTGCGCACGGCCCTCGAGGAGATCGTCGACGGCCGCTGCAAGGCCAAGCGGCACGGGTTCCAGTACGTCTACGCCCTCGAGCTCCTGTGCCTGACGCTGGGCACCCAGGTCGCCCACGGCGATCTCTCGTACCGGGTGGAGCAGAGCCTCGATCCGCTGCTACGGACGGCGAAGCTGCCACGCTTGATGAAGGTGCTCGGCAAGGGCGTCGTGCCGATGCCGATCCCGAAGACCAGCAAGGTCGACGCCTACCCCGTGTGTGGCTCGCTGCTGCCCGACGGCGTCGATGGCCTGCGCGTCGCGATCCACGCCCTGCAGAAGCTCCCGAACAAGGACGAGGCGCTCACCTTCGCGCTCGCCGAGCTGCGCGAGTGGGTGGAGGGCGCGAAGGAGCGGGGGCTCGTGTGGTTCCTGTACTGAGCGCTCGCTAGGGCTTCGCCTTCTTGCAGGCGGCGAGCGTGGGGTGGATGACCTCGAACTGGATCGCGATCTCCCCGTTCGGGCGCCGCTCGATCGCGCCGCGGCGACCGCCGAACAGCGTGTGCGTCCACGGCCACTCGTAGACGTCGAACGCCTTGCCCTCGCGGCGCCAGACCCCTTCGAGCGACGGCGGTGAGGGGTCCTTGGTGAGGAGGTTCCAGCTCGGGGCGAGCTCGATCGTGGTCGGCACGCACTGCCCGAGGCCGTCGCGGATGAAGCCAGTCGCGCCCCGTGGGCCGCGAGCGAGTCGGGCGGCAGGGCCCGGGACGCGCGAGCGCCGCGAGGGCCGGGCAGTGGTGCACGAACGGGTGCGTGGTCTTGCGCTGGGCCTCGCACGCGGCGCGGCTCTCGAACACGGTCGATCCACCGATCTGGAAGCCGTCGCGGTGCGTCGCCACGCCCTGGAGCTCGGTGTGCTCGAGACAGCTCGGCGTGCGCAGCCAGACACCGTCGGCGTCCACCGTCACGTCGTACCGGGTGGGCTGGGTGCTGCCGAGAGGGGTCCACGTCCACGTGGAGAGCAGCGGGAAGCCGGGCTCGGCGTCGAGCTCCACGCGCTCGCAGCCCTGGCCCGAAGGGTCGACCCAGAACATCTCCCGATGGGTGCGCGCGAACTCGGTCCAATCGGCGATGATGGCGTGGCGGAACCGCCGGTCGGGCTCGGCGTGCGGGGCGTGCGGCGCGCTCGCTGTGCACTGCGCCTCGTCCAGGAAGAGGGTCGCGTCCCCGAGCTGCCAGCCCGCCGCGTCGCTCTTGCGCGCAAACAGCCCCGAGGGCAGCAGACCCGACCGCCACGAGCGGTCGTCGGCCGGCGACACGAACACCTTGCCCTGCTGGGTGTACTCGCTGACCACGTAGAATCGCTCGGCCGCGCGCGCTTCGACGCGCAACGTCGCGCTGGTCCTCGGGCGTGACGCGTCGTGGTCGAACCCTGCACGCACGCAGCGGCCCGGGGTTCCTGGCAGATCCGGCTCCCTCACGAAGAACACCCGGTCGTCGTGGACGAGGAACTGGCGCCGCTTCGCCGGGTCGGCGAGCTCCGTATCGGTCGGCGTGCGGGTCGCGAACGGACGGACGACCGGCCGCATGACCGGCACCCCGGAGCACTCGAGCTCTCCGTGGAACCACGGAGCACCGCCGACGAAGATCATGGATTGTTCGTCGCTGCCCGCGAGTCGGTCCTCGATCCTCCCCTCCTGGGTGAAGTGCAGCGTCCCACCGCGGAGCTCGAACGGGTGTCGACTCTCGGCCACGCCCGCGTGTGCGAACAGGACCAGCTCGTGCTGACCTGGAACCTTCGTTGGTTCCAGGCGGAGCTTCGTGCAGGTCGCCTCCCCCGTGTCGTCGAGCACCAGCGCCGCGAACAGCGCGCCCTTCAGCGAGGCGAGGCTCGCGAAGCCCGCTTGCGTGTTCACGTGGGTCATCTTCTCTGCGCTCTCGGGTCGGGTCGCCGCCCGCGACCGCGCCGCGGCACCGGGTTCGGTCACGCAGCGGAACGACCCCGGAGGCGCGGGGCCGAACGCGGCGACCGTCGCCGTCGACTCCGGGCTCGTCGGCAGCCTCCGCTTCGCCCACGCGCAATAGACACGCGCTTGCTCCGGGGCGCTCGGCATGGGCTCTCCTGCGTGATCGGCGCCCCACGCGAGGTGGGCCGAGAACGGAGGCGGGGCGCACGCCCCAGCCTCCACGCACGTGCGGTAGTCGCCGCGCGCGACGGGCAGCGTCTCCACACACACGCGGTGATCCCCCACCGAGAGGGTGGTCGTGTCCGACGGGCACGCCGCGGGTGGCGGTGGCGTCGTCACGCGGGGTGCGCAACAGCTCGCGAGCGCCACGCCGAGCAGCGCGACGCCGCGAGCGCGGGTCACAGGAACCTCTTCTCCAGGGTGGACTTGTGCACGGGGCCGAAGAAGCCGAGGGGGCAGATGCCGTCCGTGATCTCGGAGTAGCTCATGAGACCGCGGGCGTTGTCGAAGTGACCCGCCGGACCGAGATCGTACCCCGAACCGGTCGCCATGAGGGCGTGGCGCAACCCGAGGGCGTGACCGAGCTCGTGGGCGATCGTGGTGACCAGGTAGTTCGCCGGGTACTCCGTGGCGCCGAGGGTCGGGTGCACGCCGCACCCGTGGGTCAGCGCCACGTTGTTGTTCATCACCGCGGTGGGCCAGAGGACGTGCTTCTTGCTCGTGGACGGGTCGAAGTCCGCGATCTCCTCGGCCTCGGCGCCTTCCGAGGTCGTGACCGGCGTGAGCGTGGGCTCGAACACGACCCAGAAGTCGAAGAACGGCACCTCGACCCCGTCGGTGTCCAGGTGGCTCGCGGTGTCGGCCATGAGCGCGGTCTTCGCCGTCCAGCGCGTGCCGCGGGTCGTGCTGCGCTGCTCGAACCCCGCCGCCGTCAGCTCGGCGGCCGTCTTCTCGGTCAGCGTGGGTGCGGGCAGCCCCGCGTTGGTGAAGATCTTCGCGAACCGCGTCCGCAGGTCGGCGAGCGTGATCGGCGCGGCGGTCGTCGAGTGCTTGACGAGGATCTGGTCGTGCAGGAACACGTTGATGGTCGAGGCGACCATCTTGGCCGCCTTCGCCGAGCTCTTGAAGGCCTTGGGTGCCCACAGCGCGTTCTCGACCGGGTAGACGATCCCGACGCCCACGCAGTCGAACTTGGCCGTGCCCGAGCCGTCCTCGGGCACCGCCTTGTGGTCGAGCGGCACGCTGACCTGGTTGTTGTCCTTCACGTCGGCCTCGACCGTGCCGGCGATCAACAGCTTGGCGCCGATCTCGAGCGCGTTGTTCTCGACCGCGCTCTCCCACGGCAGGTAGAGGAGCCCCGCGCGCGTGAAGTTCTTGCCTTGCGCGCTCAGATCCAGGTCGACCCAGAAGTCGCTCGAGAGATCGGGCGCCTTCCAGGCGGTCGACTTGATCGCGCCCCCGCTCGAGAACTTCACCAGGGGCCCGCGCACGAACGCCTCGTAGGCGAGGTTGGTCGGGGACGCGTTGTTGCCGTCCATCTCCGGGTTCTTGCCGGCCGCGTCGACCTTGATCTGGAACGTGAGGGTGGCGAACAGGCGGTCGGACTTCGCGGCGTCGCCCGAGCCCGCCCGCTCGTAGAACTCGATCGTGGCGTCCTGCGCGGCGGTGGTGGCGTTGGTCGGGCCCGCGCCGCCGGTGGTGAGCTCGAGCTTCAGCCCCGTGACCTTGTCGACCCCGTTGAGCTTGGACTTCACCGCATTGAGTTTGACGCGCAGGCTCATGGTGCAGTCCTTCAGACGAGGAAGCGGATCTGGGGTTCGTCGTCGGCCTTGGGCAGCACGAGCGCCGCCGAGTCCTCGTCGCACCCGTCGACGCGGATGCGGTAGTCGCCGTGCGGGACGAGGTCGTGCAGGAGCCGCCCGGTCCCGTCGGTCGTGCCCTCGTAGTCGCGTTCACCGGTGATCGTGTAGCTGGCGCCGGCCAGCGTCTTCTGACCGCTCTTGTCCCAGAGCTCCATCCAGATCTTGCCGACCTGCTCGTCGCCCTCCGATCCGAAGTCGATGGTGCGCGTGACCTGCTTCTTCCACTGCTCGACCTCGGGCTCGCCCTTCGTCGCCTTCTTCCCCGGCACCGGCGGGGCGATCTCCTCGTCGAAGCAGTACATCTCCACGCGGCGGTTCTCGGCCGCGGCCACCCCGTCGGCGCCGAACTGGTCGCCCTCGTCGGTGCGCGGGAAGAACTCGCCACACCCGTGCACCACCGCTTCGATCGCGGCGGGCAGCGTGGTGCCGTCGAGCGCCATGTACGCCTCGATCAGCGCCTTGCGCGTCTTCGGACCGGCGATGCCGTCCACCTCGAGCGCCGTGCCGCGGGTGTCGTTGCTCCACGACTGGAAGCCCGCGACGGACTGCTCGCAGGGCAGCGCCGCGATCATCTGGCTCGTCTCGCGCTGGCCCCACCGCTTCTGCGAGGGCTTCCCCTCGCCGAACCAGGCCTCCCACGCGGCGACGTCGTCCTTGAAATAGGCCTTCACCGCCTCGGCGCGCTCGACCGACAGATCGAGGTTGTAGGCGTCGTCGGCGGTCGTGTCCGTGTGACCGAGCACGAGCAGCTTGCCGGTGGGATTGCGCTGGTAGACCGAGACCACCTGCTTGATGCCGGGCATCGCCGACGGCTTCAAGAAGCACTTGTTGGTGTCGAAATGCATGCCGACGAGCCGGATGCGCGTGAGCGGCTTCACGAGGACCAGGGTCTTCGGGCTCTGGCTCTCGAGCGAGGTGACGAGCTCCGCGGCGTCGAGGCCGAGCTTCTCTGGGTTCTCGAGATCGGGCGGCAGATCGGTGGGCTGGAGCGCGTCCTTCCACCGCGGCCGCAGCGTGTCGCGCACGGCCTTCACGTTCACGATGCGCGCCGATCCGAACGACGACGGCACGTCGGGGAGCCGCGCCTTGCCGCTGCCCGGGGTCGTGAGCTTCTTGCGCGTGCCCTGGTAGGAGAACTCGAGCTCGACGCCGTCGACGGGCTTGCCCCACGCGTCGACGACGGTGACCTCGAACCAGCCGAGTGGCTCCGCGACCGGTGCGCTCTCCTCGGCCGCTGCCTTCGCGGCCTTGGCGCCCGGGTTCGGGGGGAGCGGCGGCGGAGGGTGGAGCTCGGCCACGCGCAACGACCCATGGTCGATCTGCTCTCGCAGGAACGCGGCGAGGGCCTCCCGCCGTTGCGGCGCCTCGAGCCCGTGCGGGAACGCGCCCCTTCGCGCGTGGAACAGGCGAGAGAGCTCGACGAGGCTGTGGGGGTCGTCCAGCCACGAATCCACGCAACCACACGCTTCGCGCGCACCGAGCACGCGCCGATGCTCGGGGCTCGCTCCATCCGCCGGCGTGAAGATCTCGTGATCGACCGCGACCCCCCGCACCCTCGACACGCGCCGCATCACCGCACCTCGAGAGATTCGTCTCTCGCCTCCCAGGGCCGTTACGGGTCAGCCGCGCGCGATCACAGATTCAGCTGCTCGACCGCCGCGCCCTCGTCGCCCTTGGCGGCGCGGGTCACGCCCATGCCGCCGTTGCCGCCCGACCCGGGCGTGCCGAGCGTGACGGTGCCACCCGTGCGCTTCGGTTTGCTGCCGACGACGAGGATCCCGATCGAGCTGCCGCCACCACCGCCGCCGCCGCCGCCACCGGTGCCGCCGCGCGCGCCGTCGCCCCCGCGGCACCCGCGCTCGTTGGGGTTCGTCTTGGGCTTGCCGCCCTCGGCGCCCTTGCCTCCGTCGCCTCCGGTCGAACCGGTCCCGCCATTGCCGCCGTTGCCGGCATCGCCCGCGTGCAGATCACACTTGGTCAACGTGACCTCGGAATTGAACGAGAGGAACGCGACGCTCGATCCACCAGGCTTTCCACCCCCTGCCGCCACCGCCACCCTGGCCGCCTGCGCCGCCGCCGCCGCCACCCGCGGCCGCGCTGGTGCTCAGCAGACCGGCGCCACCGCCGCCTCCACCCCCACCTGCGCCGCCGATGATCCCATCGCCGCCAGGGAGCGCCGCCGCGAGGCCGTCGGCGGTGACGGCACCGAGGCTCTTGCCCGCGCCGCCGTTGGCGCCGTCCGTGGCCGGGCACCCCTTGTCGAGACCGGTGAGGAAGCCCTTGCCAGGGACGAGCAACCCGCACACGCCGCTGCCTCCATCGAACTGGGTGCCGAGCCCGCAGGTCGCGTCCTTCACCAGCGAGGCGTTGTAGCCCTTGGGCCCGAACCCCGTGGTGGTGAGGTCGCAGGCGTTCGCGCCCGAGCCGCCGTTGCTGAAGTCGACGCCGCCCTTGCCGCCGAGCGGCTGGTCGGGACACGCCGCGATCGTGCGCGCGTCCTGACCGAGCTTGCCCGAGTCGCCGAGGCTGCCGAACGCCCCGGCGTCGCCCTCGACGCCCGCGGTCGCGACGTCGGCGGTGAACGCGCAGAGCTCGAAGCTGGCCTTGGAGCTGGCGACGACCGCGGCGACCGAGGAGCCGGAGACGCCGGTGCCCTTCGGCGCGTGGAAGTCGAAGCTCACGAAGGTGACCCCGACCGAGGCGTCGCGCACCCGCAACGTGGGCGAGGTCGTGGAGACGACCTTGCTCTGCCCGATCACGGTCGTCCATCCGGTCTTGCAGTCGAGTCCGCCGTACGCGGAGACGCCATCGGGCGCGGTGACGGCTTCGTTGAACTGCTCCGCGCACGCATAGACCCGCTTCTTGGCGTCCTTCGCCAGCGCGAGCGCCTTGGCCAGCGTCTTGACCGGCGCGGCGCGCGTCCCCGGGTTGCCGTCGTTGCCCAGATCGGTGGAGACGAAGATGCCGAGATCGTCGCGGAGCACGCACGACGCCTCGGCGGGGGTCTTGGTCACGTCGCACGGAGGCGCGCCGTCGCCGTCCACCGGCACTGCGTCCGCGTCGCCCGCCGTGTCACTCGCGCCACTGTCGCTCGCGTCGGCTCCTCCCTCGGTGGACGAATCCGCCCCGTCATCCCCGGGATCTGTATCCAGCGGGGCGACGGTCTCGAAGCTCGCGCCGCTGCACCCCACGAGGACCAAGAGGCAACAAGAGAGGAGACGCATGGTGAGGGCAGTGTAGAGGGAGGTCCTCGCCGAGACCAAGCCTCCCGCCCCGAACATGCGGGCGCGCATGATCGGGACTGATGGCGCTCCGCTCGCGCTGAGCTGGTTCCGAGGCTGATCCAGGGCACGAATGCGCAAAGCCCCCCACCCGCGGACGCGAATGGAGGGCCTCGAAGTGCGACGCCCGCGAGATCGGATCCGCGGGGCGTCACGCGGCGAAGGACTAGGCCGCCTTCTTCTTGCGACCGCGGCGCTTGGCCGGCGGAGCGGCTCCGCCCTCCTTGACGCCGGCCTTGGTGAGCGAATCCTCGCCGATGCCGACGAAGCGGTAGGCCACGAGCGGGAACGCGTAGGCCGCGTGCAGGCGCTTCACCAGCGCGACCGCGTCGTCGTCGGCGGGGCGGGGACGGGGGACCGTGCGCACCTTGCGGATGCTGCTCAAGGTCTCTCCGAGTTCGAGCAGCTCCTTGACGTGGGAGAGCACGTCGATCGGCTTGAGCTCCTTCTTGCTCTCGCTGCTCAGATCTTTGAGCAGACGGGCGCGGCGCTTCTCCGTGCGACCGTCGATCTTCTTCGCGGACACGTTCCCACCGAGGAGATCGTTGAAGGCGCGCGCGACGCGGCGCTTCTCGATCGCCTCGGGAGAGCCACGACGGTTCTCGGCAGCTGCCTTCTTGGCGCGGGGCTTGCGGGTGGTCTTCTTGCGGGTGTTGGCCATTGCCGCGAACAGTAATGCAACAGATGCATCTCGGTCAAAGGCCCATTTCGGGATGAAGTGGTCAGCGGAGCCCCGAGCCCCTTCCCGCGGGTCTCGCGGTGAGAGCCTCCGGCCAGGACTGGACGGATCTGCGGCTTTTCGTGCCCGGTCCGCCCACCGGCGACGATCCTCCGGGTCTGAACCGGCGACTGGTCCAGCTCGACTGCAGAGCGGGATGGCCCGCTTCGTCTCGGTGCGTCGACGGGGTGGAAACCTTGGACGTGTCCCGATGTTCGTCGCCCGCGGGCGGAGTGTGGCCATATCGATGCATTGACAACCATCTCGACGAGCCCTATCGATCGAGGGGTGAAGGACCAGTTCGCCGGCCAGGCCATCGTCGTCGACAACGCCCTCGGCTTCTGGGTGCACCGCGTCTACCAGGCCTCGCGGAACGAGATGTTCCGCGAGTTCCACGACGTGGGAGAGGACGTCACCCCGGAGCAGTGGGCGGTGTTGATCCGCCTCTGGGAGCAAGACGGTCGAGGCCAGAGTGAGCTGTCCGAGGCCACGTTCCGCGACCGCCCCACGATGAGCCGCATCGTCGACGGCATGGAGGCCCGCGGCCTCCTGGTGCGCCGCAAGAGCCCCGAAGACGCCCGCGTCCGCACCATCCACCTCACCAAGAAGGGTCGCGAGCTCGAGAAGAAGCTCGTGCCGATCGTGAAGCGCATCGTCGAGCGGATGGTGGCCGGGATCGACGAGCACGCGCTCGAGACCACGCGGAGCACGCTGCGCCACATGTTCGAGAATCTGGACCGCTGAGACCGGCCCTCCGGGGGCCAAGGTAGTTGTATTGACACCCAACCAAGGAGAACCACCCATGCGATTTGCACCCCTCGATCCCGAGACCGCCCCCGTCGCCGCCAAGCCCCTGGTCGCTGGCTCGCAGAAACAGTTCGGCTTCGTGCCCTCGCCGGTCGCGAAGCTCGCGCGCTCGCCGCAGGCCTTGAAGTACCTGTTCGCCGGGTTCGCCGCGTTCGAGCACTCTTCGCTCGGGCCGCTCGAGCAGGAGGTGCTCGCGATGACGGTCGCGTTCGAGAACGAGTGCCACTACTGCATGGCGCTCCACTCGGCCCGCGTGACGGACGAGGGGCTGCGCGCGGCGCTGCGGGCCGGCACGCCGCTCCCGGACGCGAAGCTCGAGGCGCTCCGCCAGTTCGTGCGGGCGCTCCTCGCGGGGCGCGGGCGGGTGACTACGGAGGTGTGGGCGGCGTTCGAGGGCGCCGGCTACGGGGAGGAGGCGGCGCTGGACGCGCTCCTCGGCGTCGGGGTCTACGTGCTGAGCACGCTCGGCAACGTGATGACGGAGGCGGAGCTGGACGCGCCGTTCGTGCCGTTCCGGTGGACGAAGCCGGCCGCATGAGGTGGCCAGAGCTGTACGGGGTTGCGTGCCTACCTGGCTTTGGCTACATGGCTGGCCCCGCTGTCCCCATCGTCTAGAGGCCCAGGACCGCGGCTTTTCACGCCGCTAACACGGGTTCGAATCCCGTTGGGGACGCCACCCCACCCCCGAGCTGACCTGGCAGCTCGGGAAAGACGGTCGCCACCACCTGCAAAGCGCGCGGGCGCGTGCCGCGTCGAGCGGCGGCCACTGCAACGCGCGGTCATCCGGGGAGGCCGACCTCGAACGCCGTACCGAGCCCCCACTTGAGACAACGACCACGGCCCTGCGTGTCGCGGGCGCAGAGGTATTCATCGTAGGGGACCAGTTCGACGGCTGACTTCAACGCCTTCAGCTCCTTCGCCTGTCCCTCGTGCAGACAGCGTGGGACGCCGCTCATGACTCCACACACGCCGAAGTCGCCGCTCACGGCGATGGCGGTCGAAGTGGCCAACTCGGGGACGGGCGTGGGTGAAGTCTGCCTGACCACCGCTCCCCAGCACCACACCGTGGCGGCGCCATCGAGCGCGCAGCTGGAGCCGACACCAAGTGCGACGGAACGCACGTCGCGCAGCCCGAGGACCACGGGCAGAGCGCGCTCGACGACCGTCCCATCACCAACCTGGCCGGCCCCATTCTCTCCCCAACACGCGAGGGTGCGGTCGTCCCGCAGGACGCAGGCGTGGTGCCCGGGTATCGTCCCCGCCAGAACCACGGCCGAGGCCTTGCCGGGGATCGCGAGCGGGACCGGCTTGTCGTGGGCCATCAGTTCGGGACCGCGCGCGAAGAACGTCGCGCCCTTAGGCATTCCCAGCTCGGCGAAGGCGACTCCGAGGCAAGACAACGTGCCCAGTTGGGTCACCGCGCAGGAGACGACGTGCGAGCCGCCGAGCCGGCGGACGTCCACCCACGGGGAGGGATCGGGCCCGAAGTCACCCACTGCGGGCTTCGTCTCGCCCAGGCGATTCACGCAGCGCACCGTCCCTCCGACTTGGAGCGCGCAGGTCAACGCACCCCCAGCAAGATCCTCCGCGACGCCCAACGACGGCATCACAATGGGTGACTTGCGCAGCCCTTCTTCCCCGAATCCCCAGCAGTAGACGCGGTGATCGGTCCCGATCATGCAGCTCCGGCTCCAGCGGAGGATGCCGATGTTCGGCGGTGGGCGCGGTGGCTGCGACTCGGTGCTGGGCACGCCGGCCACCGCCTGCACGGCGCGACGACGGCAGCCGAGAGCAAGGACGCAAGCGAGCAGGAGCACACCGACTGGGACGACGACGTGAGAGGCGGCACGAGCGTCCGGTGGTTGTCGCGCTCCGCGAGTGGAGACGAGGAGCGCCCCGACGGATCGGGAGTCGTCGAGCCACCGTAGATGGGCCCGAACGGTCATCGCACCGGGTCTCGGGCGCGTGCCCCCAGCAACGTCGTGAAGACGCCGCGTCCTTCGCCAGGCTTCCACCCGAGTCGTCGAGCCTCTCGGATACGGGCTTCGATGAGGGAGGGCTGGACGGCACCCTGCGTTGCCGGTGAGCCGGCGACGGGGCCCGGCAGATGCACAACACTCCCTCGACGAGATGCGTCGGCGATCACCACGGCTCTCGAGTGACAGCAAGGACACTTCGTGAGACGAACCCGCCACACGTAGTCATGCCCATCGACATGCAGCTGTCGGAGTCCGCGCTGCGGGATGGTCACTGCTCGAACCTATCGCAGTCGCGCAGTTGCTTCCATCCCGCTGCGCGAGTGGAGACGGCTCCCGATCAGCCGGGTCGCTCCTCGTCGAGCGACTCGTAGAGGGGCCCGAACGGGTCATCACACCACGTCTCGCAGTCCGAGAGCCGCGGGTTGCGCACCACGATCATGATGGCGCGCCGAGCTGACGGATCTGAAGGTCGGGCCAGCGGGCCGAGTCCTCCGACGCACGCCGCAACCAATGAGCGAACAGGTGCGGCACCTGCGCGTACGGACCGATAGCGTTGTCCCCCCCCGCGAGATACTACAGCCTTGCGGTGGACACTGTGGCCGTCGACACGGGAGCGCTCTTGTTCCGAGGAGATGCCATGATTCTCGATCGCGTAGCGCTCATCGTGTTCACAGCGGCTGCCTCAAGCTGCGGAGGCAGCAGCGTTGCTGAACCGCAAGACGCCAGCGCTGAGACTCTGGAGGACACCTCCGTTGAGGGGGGGGTTGATGCAGCCGATGTCGCCAGTGACGTTCCGCTCCCTGACACCCCGACGTGTCCCACTGAAGCGCCGCGTGACTCCTCGCCGTGCCCGGCGGTCGGCCTGACATGCGTCAAGAAGTGCACTTCCACCGACGACCGCGCATGGACAGCTGTGTGCCGGTTGTCGCTCGACCGTCTCGGTTGGTCTGTCTGGGGGAACCCCTGTTCGGACACCTGGTGAAGCCATGAACTGGGCGGGCGGCACGGAAAGCCTTGCCGACCGGCCGGGAATCCAAGCCGACCAGGAGCCTTACGTCTCAGCTGTACGGGCTCGAATCCCGTTGGGGACGCCACCCCACCCCCGAGCTGACCTGCAGCTCGGGAAAGACGGTCGCCACCACCTCGCGCTGCGCGAGGGGGGGTAGCTGTGCGTGCTAGATTCCTTGAGCAATGAGCGCAGTGGCTCGCACGTCGATGACGTACGCCGACTACCTGACGGCCGAGCGCGTCGCGCAGGTGAAGCACGAATACCTGCGGGGGCAGGTCTGGGCGATGGCCGGAGGGACCATCGAGCATGGACGGCTCGCCATGGCGATCGGCAACGCGTTGAGCAACGCACTCCGGGGCAAGCCCTGTGTCGTGCTCTCGTCGGATGTGCGGGTCCGGATCGAGGCCACCGACCGAACGACGTACCCTGACGTAACGGTCGTGTGCGGGCCTCGCGCAGTCTCGGCCGACGACAATGATGCGATCGTGAATCCGGTCGTGCTGGTCGAGGTCCTGTCCGACTCCACGGAGGCCGATGACCGCGGGGAGAAGTTCGCCCACTATCGTCGGCTCGCCTCACTGCGCGAGTATGTGTTGGTCTCGCAACACGAGCGTCGGGTCGAGGTGTTCCGGCGCGAGGGGGACCACTGGTCCCTCTACGAGGCGGCGACGGGCGACACGATCCAGCTCGGGTCGATCGGGGCAGCACTGGTGGTCGACGAGATCTACTTTGACCCGACCGCATGAACGCTCCGCTGACGACGACTACCTCGGACCCGTTACGCGACACTTTTTGAGTAGCGCGACGAGCATCGGCCGCGGAGCGGGCGAGGTAGAACTGGCCCTTGGCGAGTTCCACCTGCTGCCCACGCTCGACAGGTGGCTCCGCACCGCGGTCACATGCGGCGAGGTCGCGGAGCTCTTCGCGCGCCGACCGATACAGCCGCCAGTACGAGGCTCGAGCCAGGAGCGGTCGTAGCCGTTCGTCAGGGTTTGCGTGCGCAGCGGAAGCCGCTCCACTCCGCCCGTCGGGCGGCGGAGGTGTTGCCGCGCTTGCTGACGAGGATGTCCGGCGGGTCACCGTTGAATGCTCCGCCGCGGATCATGCGGAAGTACTCTCCCGGCGCATAGGTGAAGGCGCAGTCGGTGCACGTCGTCTCGTTGTACGTGGCCTTGAAGAAGTCGATGGTCCATTCGGCGACGTTGCCGGCGAGATCGGCGTGCCCCCACTTGCCGTCTCCGAGCGGGTACGACCCGACGTTCTTCGTGCCGGCGCCACCCGCAGACACGCTGTACGCGCAGTTCGATCCGCTGATCGTCGTCGAACCAGGCGGATACGCGGCCGCCCACGGATAGACGCGCTGGTCGACGCCGCCCGCCGCCGCGTAGTTCCATTCGGCCTCCGAGGGCAGGAAGCCGCCGTCCCAGATGCAGAACGCATACGCGTCGAACCAGTTCACCTGGTTGATGGGCTTCTTCTCGTTCGCGCCAGGCAGCGACGTCCACGTCGGCCGATAGGACGGGTCGGTCATGCCCGTCTCGGTGACGAGATTCTTGTCCCAGACGTCCTTCGTCGTCGGGAAGTTCTCCGTCGTCGTGAAGGCCGGGTCCCAACCAGGCTCGTATCCCGAGGCCGGGCCCGCGAGGCCGAGGCCGCCGTTCAAGTGCGTATGCTTGCCAGACCCCGCCGTCGGCTTCCAACCCGCGATCACGGCCGCGACGTACTGGCGGAACCGACCGACGGTGACCTCGTACTTGTCGAGCCGGAAGCTGCTGATCTGCGCCTTCCACTTCGAGTCCGTGTAGCCGGTCGAGAGCCCGTCGTAGCTGCGACTGAACGACGCCGACGTGACCCCGGTCACGAGGAGGCTCGTGCAACAACTCTCGGTGCCACTCGCTCCGCAGTTGCTGCGCCCGTCGCCCGCGGTCCCGCATGAGCCGACGCCCGGCGAGCCCGCGTCGTCCGCGTCCCCGGGTGTCGTCGAGTCGCTCGGTCCCGTGTCCGTCGCGCTGTCCGCCCCGCCGTCTGAGACGACGGAGGTGTCGTCCGTCCCGGTGTCCACGGCCACCTCTGACCCAACGCCGGTGTCGGCGACGCCGCAGACGCAGGCAGTGTAGGTGCCGTCGGTGTTGCACGTCTGGACGCCGCTCTTGCCGTCGACGCACAAGCACGCAGACGTCGAGCCCGGAATGCATTTCGGTGTCGTGCTCTCGGCCTCCTTCGAGCAGCCGAAACCGAGCGCCAACAAGAAGAGAACGCCCCGCGATGCCTTGATTGCCCCCATGACTGCAACGGTACCGCGGTCGCCGGACCGGACACAACGCGCGCCGCCGACTCCAGAGCCAGCGCAGATCCATGCGAGCGCGCGTCAAAGTCACACCTCCACGCTTCCGCACGCGTGGCTGCTCGTGGTCGCTCGTGGTCGCTTCGGGCTCGATCCTCGGATCGCGCCCGGTCGCGGGTCGATTCAGGGACGCTTCAGGGACGATGCCGGTGCGGTCGTGGCACGATCGTGAGATCGCCGCTTCCCTCGAAGGACGCGATCCTTGGCGGGGTCTCGAGGTCACGCGCGAGCGGTCAATAGTACGCCTCGACGCCAACCGCGCGAAGCACCAACGGAATGATGTGCGACCGGCGTCGCAGTACTTCTGAGCCTCGTGTGCGCGAGGCGGAATTGGACGACCACCGCGCCCTGAACCCGGGCCCCCGACCTCTCAGGGCGCGATCACGAAGCCCTTGCCGTTCCACTTCCAGAGCTCGCGCGTCGACTTCCCGCCGATCGTCCGCACGAGGGCGTAGGCGAGGATGCCCCCAGCGGTCCCGCGCACGAGATCGATGTCCACCGTGTTGTCAGAGCAGTTGCCGGCGAGATCGACGTTGGCGATCGATTGCACCCGGTTGCTGAACACGCGGTGGATCAGGAGATCGCGATGGCAGCAGCAACCGCCCTTGCTCACGAGCAGCGGGGTGCCGTCGTCGGCGACGTCGAGCGAGGAGGCGGCGATCCGGTCGAACGGGAAGAAGGTGTCCTTCCGGCGCACGAGGACGAGTGTCGCGCCGATGTCGTTGTCGTAGGCGGGGCCGTAGGTGAGCACGACGTCCTTCTGACCGTCGCCATCGAGGTCCTTGTAGTCGGTGTGCGGACGCAGCCGCGCCCACGCTTCGTTCCGCACCTTCTCGAGCTCGTGCTCGCCCGCATCCGGGTCTTCGATGGACTTCGCCTTGGCGGTCTCGGTCGCCGCGGCGCTGGCACGCTCTCCCCACAGCTCGCGCGCGATCCACGTCGCCTGCTTGATGCGGTGGTCGTCGTCGTCGAGCGCCTGCAGCACGACGCCGGTCGTGAGGCAGCGCTTGGCCGGGTCGGCCGTCGCCGTGGCGACGACGGTGAACGCCGCCGCCTCGCCGCTCGCGAGGGCCACGCGGTAGGTGACCTCTCCCGTGGCCGCATCGATCGTCGCGCCCTTCGGGAGCCCGACCGCCGAGTACCGGAGCGAGAGTGCGGTCGTCGCCCGCGTCCGCGCGTCGGCCAAGTCCTCGCCGGGCTCGGGGACCCCCGGCACGAAGGCCGCGTGCGCGAGGATGGCCAGCGTGCCTGGGGCCAGCGTGTAGCCGCCCGGGCTGCGGAGATCGCGCATCAACGGGTGGGTCGCGTCGGCGTCCCAGCGGAGGTCGGGGTGGGTTGCGCACGCCGCGGCCGGCGGCGTGGGCAACGGCGCGCTGGAGGGGACCGGCGACGACGCGATCGACGGTGCAGCCGACTGCGCGATCGACGGTGCGCTCGACGGCGCGGCGGAGGTCGACGCGCCCGCGGACGCGGACGCGACCTGCTCGGGCTTCGCCTCTTGGGGCGCGGTGCGACGGCACCCGAGGAGGCCGAGGAGAAGCAGGACCGACGCGCGCTGCATGCGCGAACGGTAATCGTGGCGCGGCGGGTCGGTGAAGGCCACGCATACCCAACGTCGTGGCCTGGAGGGCTAGTCCCGAGCCACGAATGGCACGGGCCTGGTCGGGTCGAGGTCCTCCGGAAACGCCCTCACCGCGCGGAGGCCGCCCTCGCCGCGACGATCGCGGCCGCCATGGCCAACCGGTGGTCCTTCTGCCACGGCGCGCCGACCTGTGCGCGCGCCTTCGCGAACCACGGATCGAGGCTCGCTGCGCCGAGCGCCGCGGCCGCTTCGTCGAGCACAGTGGCGGGATCGTACGTCGAGACGTCGATCCCGCGCGCCCGCGCCGCGTCCGCGAGGCAGCTCCGGTACATGACCCAGTCGGCGACGCACATCGCGCGGTAGTTCGTGATTCGCTCCGCGACCGTCGCTGGCAACGGCGGAGACGCCCGGAGCGCGATCGCCGAGGGGGGCCGAGGCAGCGCCGCGACGAGAGCGTCGAGGCCGACCCCCGCAGCACGCGTCGCCGAGTCCCGCACCCGGTCGACCAGCGCCACCGCCTCGTCGAGGGGCAACCGCTGTCCGTCGTGATGGTGCGGCATGCACGGGATCCCGTCCTCGACGAGGGCCACGCGCCGGCGGTCGACGAGCGCCCCGTCGTCCGAGGCCGTGACGAGGATCGCCCACCCGGCGTGGTCGGAGACGCCGACGACCGTCGCAGACCTCGCCTTCGGCATCGCGGGGGAAGGATACCATCGCGACCCCGCTGTCGACGCCTGGCGGTGGACGCTCCAGCGGCCCACGCCTGCTCATCGAGCTTGCGGTGGAGGGAACGGATCGGGTCGAGGATGCGCTGAATCTCCCCGGTGCCCCGAAAGCTCAAAGGGTGCTGGGCGAGGCCCTCGCGTTCTTCCTCATCTCCACTGGTCGAAGGTGAACGAGAAGTCGCCGATGTACACAAGCGCGTCTCCGCTGTCAGGTCGTGCCGGCTGGCTGCAGCTGCCGTGCCCCGAGAGCACCGCCCACTGGCCTCGCGCGTCCGCTTGGCAGCGGTTGAGTCGACGGTGATCACACAAGCTCCCTTGGGCGTAGTCCACACCCGGGCATCCTTGGGATCTCCGACGATGATGCTGATCGAGTGAAGACTGACGGCGCCAGTCACACCCAGACACACGACCTCGTCGAGGTGAAAGCTGACGACAGCCATGTCGGCAATCACAAACGGCGCCTCAGCTACCTGGCCGCAACCGCCGACCTTCGCCCGTGCGGTGCCGACCAAAGCGCCGCTCAGCGGCATTGCAAGCTCACATGGGGCTGGGTCGGGCCCTACCTCGCAGGCCGCGGCGTCGGTCGTGCACGGCGCCGAACCCGTGTTGCCGGCGTTGCCCGAGGTACAAGCAGCAGCGACGGCGCTCGCGATGATGAGTGCCACCAGGTGCGTCCAGCTCGAGCCCCGTCGTCGTTGATCGGTCATGGCCAGCTCGCCCTTCCGAGTATAGCCGGCACCCCGCGGCAAGCGGTTGCCCACCACCTCGCGCTACGCGCCGTCGATGATACGGGGACCTAATTTCAAGGCGCTGGTGCGGTCCGGATTGTGAGGACCCAGCAGTCCGAGTCGCTGGCCGCCACCATGCACTTGCCATCGCTCGTCGCCGTGACGAACGGTGTCGGGACCAGAGGAGGCGCTGCGGCGACCAAGACTCTGTGCTTGCCGTAGACGAGCTCTGCGCGAAAGAGGTTCGGGCCGAGGAACTTGGTATGGACCTTCTCGGAGTGCTCCTCCGAGAACGAGGGAAACTCCAGCAGCTTCGCGTCGGTGTCCACGTAGACGAGCACACGCTCCTCGACCACGGTGATGGAGCGGTACTTGGCGAACCGCTTGTCCTCGAGGATGTGCGCGTAGCGCACCGGGAGCGACCCGACCTGCTTGGAAGGCGAGAAGCGCAACCAGGCGATCTCACAGCGCGTGCCGACCGAGGCACCGCTCTTCGGGGCGATGAGCGCGATCGTGATCGCGAGGATCGGTGTCACGCAGCCAAGCCGACGCACTCCTCGATGTTACCAAGTCCATCCTCCACCTGCGACGTGGGCGTGGGCTGGCCAGCGCAGACACGCACTCTTCACGGAGCCAACGGCGTGCTGTCGCCAGGAAGGATCTGTCGTGGTGCTACCCTGAGCCCGTGGACGCGCCGCAGTTCGAGGCCAGCGTGGGGCTCACGGCGTCCGTCGCCACCGGCATGAACCATTGCGAGAAGCGGAACCACCTCGCCACCGGTCCGTCGCTCGGCGCAGTGGTCCGTTGGGGTGGTCGAGTGACGGTTGGTCTCGGACTTCGCTATCGACCGATGGCCTACTCGGGCATGAACGACAGCGACTGCTGGTCGACCATCAACAGGCACGCGATCCTGTTCACGCACGAGTTCGACGCCCACGTGGACGTCGACGTCGACCTCGGCGGCCACGGCCCGCGCCTCACTCTGGGCCCGACCTGGTCCCTCGCCATCAATGGCGACGACGTCTACTTCTCGCAATCACCGTACTACGACGCGTCCCAGCTGCGTCGACACGGGTGGTTCCTCGGCCTTGGGTGGCGATGGGCGTTGCGCCCCAGTCTCGCGCTGGTAGTCGACGTGGCCCTGCGCAGGACCGCAGACGTGGGCACGGATTGGCCGACCACTGTGGCTCTGCGCGTGGCCCTCTGAATTTCGCTCGCGTCACGGATCGCCGTGAGTTCCCGGAAGCATGAACATGAACGACGAGTGTTCGTTCGTCGATTCTACGTCTCGAAAGAGAGCTCGGGCGGCTGAGCGACGCCTGCTGCCGTGAATCCCTGAATGACCTCCGACTCTGGCGGGGCTACGCTTCCAGCATGGCCCAGCGCGGTCTGTGCCCATGTGTTCCGGCGTCGCTGCTCGCACTCGCGCTCGGTTGCTCGGGAAGCGGGGGTACGGAGCCCGGCGACACTGCGGTCAGGAGCGATGTGGGCGTGGATGGTGTGTCCGATGCGCCGGCGTGTCCGACCGAAAGGCCCGTCGCGGGTGCGCCATGCTCCACCCAAGGCTGGGTGTGCAGCAAGACGTGCACGCCCTCCGACCGTCGGGCCTGGACCGCCGAATGCCGCCTCTCGCTCGGCAGGCTCTACTGGTCCGCCTGGGGAAACCCGTGTTCGGACTCCGAGTACTAGCCAAAGGCACGTCCCAGCAGCAGGGCAGCGCCGCTGACGAATGTGTCAAGCCCGCGCCCAACCCGACGTCGCGTAGTCCCACGCACCGACCTCGAGGAACCGGATCCCAAGGAGACCGACGGACGCCAGCTGCGTCGCGTGGCGGCGATGCGGCGCGTCCAGGCGGCGGCCCTCGATCTCTTCGAGCGCCACGGCTTCGCGGACGTCACGGTGGAGGCGATAGCGCAGGCCGCCGGCGTGAGCCCGGCCACGATCTACCGGAACTCCGAGACCAAGGAGCGCATCGTCCTCTGGGACGACTACGACGCCGACCTGCTCGCGCGGATCGGGCAGGCACTCCCCTCGCCGACGCCGCTCGCGGCCGTGCGCGACGCGCTCGTCGCCGCGATCGACGGCGTCTACGCCGAGGACCGCGAACGGATCCTGCGACGCACACAGCTCCTGCTCGACCACGCGGCGATCGGCGATCGCGCCCGCGCGGATCAGGCCGTCTTCGCGGGCCTCCTCGGCGACGTGTTCGCGGAGCGTCGCGCGTTCGGCGACGCGCTCGCGCGCAGGGTCGCAGCGCACGCCATCGCGGGCGCGCTCGAGGCGGCGGTCGTCGCCTGGGCGCGTTCGTCGGGGAAGCTTCGGCTGTCGCACTGGCTCCGGCGGGCCTTCGCGGCGCTCGCCCTCGGCCCTTGGCCCCCTTCGACGTCTCCCGACAGGAACTCGTTGGCTCATGGATCATCGCGCGCCGTCGCGTAGTCCCACGCGCCGAGCTCGAGGCCGAGGAGCGCACTCGCCGATTCGAAGGCGGCCGCATCACGCGTCGCCAGGCCGACGTAGCCGTCACCGGCATCGATCGCCACGCCACCCTCGACGAGCCACGCGCTCATTCCCTCCGCCAGGAGGGACGGCGCGCCGAATGCCTTGGTCATCGCCGCCGCATCGAGGCGTCGCGCATCCGCAGGCTGCTGGACCACGCCGACGAAGGGCAGACCGCCCTGCACGGCCTGCCAGGCTCCCTGGGCACACGCGAACTCCGAGACGGATGCGAACTCGGAGTAGAAGGTCCACTCGTCGTCGGCGAGCTGCCCCTGGTCGACCGGTGGATCCTCCTCGGACAGCCTCGAGCGTGCGATGGCCCACACCACCACGTCCTGGTTCTCCTCGTAGAAGACCAGATGGTCATCGGCGAAGTCGACCTCGTCGATCGCCACCAGCCTGTTGTGCGCGGCGTGCAGGGACTTCACCCGGCCCGTGCGGCCATGGAGGGTGCGGAGCGCACGTGGCAACGCGAACCCGAGCCGGCTCTCCGCTGCCTCGAGCTCGTCCACGGGTACGCCTCCATCGGCGCCGAACGGCCCGAAAGATGGCCTCGAGGAAGCGGATGGAGTCGTCGATCGTCACGCGCCATCTCGTCCGCGCCGGCGGATGTGGCGCACGATGGTGGGGTCGGTGGGCGAGGAGCCCTCGCGGACGAAGCCGCATCGCGCCAGTACGCGCGTCGAGGCCGCGTTCGTCTCCATCGTGTGCGCGACGACCTCGTGCGCTCCGCACGCGAACGCGTGGGCGACCAGCGCCTCGACGATCTCGGTCGCGTATCCGCGTCGCTGCGCGCTCGCCACGACCGAGTACCCGATCTCGACGCGCCCCTCCTTCGGGGGCCCGTAGTAGCCGGCGCCCGCGACGAGGGTGGCCGGCGCGGCGCGGACGATGGCGTACCAGTGGTACCAGCCGATCGCGGCCTCGCCCTCTTCGGCGTATCGCGCCGCGAAGAACTCCAGCGCTGCGCGGTCGATCTCTCCGGGCGGCCAGTCTGCCGGCACGGTCGCCGAGAGCGCTGTGGTGAGTGACCGCGCATCGGCGAGGTCGGAGGCGATGAGGGCCGGCGTCGCCGCGACGAGTTCGAGGCGACGGGTCGAGAGGCGCACCGCCCCACGCTACGTCAGCTCGCCCCTGCTGGGCCATCCAGCGCGCGAGCGACGCGTCGGGTTTGCGTGCCGAGGCTCGCCGTATCATCGAGGGCGAGTGGAACAGTGGCTCGATGAGCTGGATGGCTGCTTGCCCGGCGGACTGCTCGAGTGGAGTCGTGGGTTCGACACGCTCGCCCAAGCGTTCGTGGAGTGCCCGCATGCCGAGTGGCGCCTATGGCTGGCGACGTACCTCGCGACCACGGACGAAGAGCATCTCTGCTGCGCACGGGCCGCCCTCCACGTCGCGCACACCGTGGTCGCGCGGCTTCCCGCCCCGCAGCCGCTCGCGACCCATGCGCTCGAGCTGGCGGAACGCTGGGCCGTGACCCGGTCTCGCGACGAGGGGTACGAGGAGGCGATGCAAGCGCTCGACGAGAGCTGTGGGGCGTCGGTGCCCAGCGTGCCCGACCTCGTCCGGAGCGCGATGTGGTTCGCGGACTTCGAGGCTTGCGTCGGCGTCGACGGGGCTTGCAACGTCACCGATCTCTTCGTCGACGTGCGAGCCCTGGCACGATCGCTCGGAGGGGCGACGCTCGAAGAGTCGTTGCTGCGGGTGCTGGCGGAGGACCTTCGAACGATGCTGCCGCTGCCGCGGCACGTGCGTCCTGTGGACGGGTGAGTCCGCAGATCTTCCGGCTGACTTCGACAAGGGATCCGGGTGTGGTAGTTCGTGCATCGTGCTCGAGCGTGTTCTCGTCGCGTGTCTGTCGATCGCCGTCCTCGAGGCGTGCCGGCGCGGTCCCGAGGCGCCCCCGCCCAAGGACGACGAACTGCACACGCCGAAGCAACCCAACACGAGCGAGCCGTGGACGAGGCAGTTCGGCACCGCCCACGTCGACCTTGCCCACGCCCTCGCGGTCGACGCCCGGGGCAACGTCTTCGTGGCCGGGTTGACCGATGGAGTGCTGCCCGGACAAGCGAGCGCAGGCAAGACGGACGCCTTCGTCCGCGCGTACGACGCATCAGGCCGGGAGCTGTGGACCCACCAGTTCGGAACTAGCGCCCTCGATTCCGCCAATGGTGTCGCCGTGGATGCGTCGGGCAACCTCCTCGTGACGGGATCCACCATGGGCGCGCTGCCCGGGCAGACGAGCGCGGGAGAAGAGGATGTGTTCGTCAGGAAGTACGACGCTTCCGGCAAAGAACTGTGGACGAGGCAGTTCGGCAGCAGCAAGACCGAGTTCGCGACCGCCATCGCGGTGGATGCATCTGGCAACGTGGTGGTGGTCGGGCTCACGAGGGGCGCGTTGCCAGGACACACGAGCGAGGGCGCCGACGACGCCTTCGTGCGCGCGTACGATCCTTCGGGCAAGGAGCTGTGGACGGTGCAGTTCGGCAGCGGCCAGATCGACGAAGCTCGCAGCGTTGCGGTGGATGCCTCGGGCAACGTCTTCGTGGCCGGCTCCACGAGGGGCACGCTGCCAGGCCAGACGAGCTCTGGAGCCGACGACGCGTTCGTACGAAGTTACGACCGTTCGGGGAAGGAACGGTGGACGCAGCAGTTCGGGAGCGGTCAGCTCGACGAGGCGCAGGGCGTCGTCGTCGACGGGGCGGGCAACGTCGTCGTGGCAGGGCACACGGAGGGCACGTTCCCAGGGCAGGCGAGCGCAGGAGGCCGCGACGGCTTCGTGCGCAGCTACGACGCGTCGGGCAACGAACGGTGGACGCGACAGTTCGGCAGCAGCCAGTTCGATGGCGTCCGCGGCGTCGCCGTGGATGCTTCGGGCAACGTGCTGGTGGGTGGGTTCACGGTTGCTTCGCTGCCGGGGCAGACGAGCGTCGGGAAGGAGGACGCTTTCGTGCAGTCGTACGACGGGTCCGGCAAGCACCGGTGGACCAAGCAGTTCGGCACCGACGTCTACGACTCGGTGGACGGCATCGCCGTGGACGCCTCTGGCAAGGTCCTCGTGGTCGGCTCCACGATGGGCACGCTGCCGGGGCAGACCAGCTCGGGCTCGTTCGACGTCTTCGTGATGCGCATCCTCCGCTGAGCTCGACGCACGTGGCCATCCGGTCGGCGGCTCAGCGGACGGACTCGACGGCACGTACGAGCGCGGCGGCCTGGGTGGCGTCCGGCAGCCCGAGCCGATGGCGGATGTCCTGGTCCGGCACGGTCGCCACCGCGAGGTGAAGCGCGGCGCGCGCCCCTTCGAGTGCACGCGCGACTTCTGCCCGCTGCGCGGCGGGCAGGCGGGTCATGGCCCAGTGGTGCAGCGACCAGCCGAGGGCGGCGTGCTGGGTCTCGTCGCGGGCGATGCGGGCCATCGCGGAGCGCACAATCGGGTCCGCGGCGTGGGTGGCCTGGAACCAGGCAAGGGCAGCGCCCCATGTCTCACGTACGCACCCCTCGATGGCGTTCTCGACGGCGATGGCGACCAGTTCGCGGACGGGGCTCTCCCCGACCCGCGGCGGGCGGACGTGGTGAGCGCCGTGTCGACGGGCCAGTGCGCGCATCGTGCGGGCGTGCCGGATCTCGTCGCGACGGGCGCGGCGCGCGGCCTCCACGAGTCGGCGCGGCGCACCGTGGACCACGAGCTCGCGCGCGAGCAGGCGAAAGGCATCGATGGCGGCTGCCTCGAGGAACGCCGCGCTGGCGAAATGGGTAGCAACGTCTGGACGTCCAGGAGGCGCATCGAGGAGCGCAGCGGGGAGCCGCCCTTCACAGTAGTAGATCTGCGTGCACTCGACCGCGGGGTGTTTACCGGCGTCGACGATGGTGGTGAATCCGCACTTGTCCGCGAAGACGCCGGCCTCGCGACAGGCCTCGATGCAGCTGCCCGCGTCAGCCCCTGCCTCGCCCACGCCACCGTCCTTGTCGGGAGCCCCTGGGCCCGCGTCGCCGAGGAGGACGAGCGTGGTCTGGGCCGGTGGCTCGTCGCCACACCTGGTGGAGGTCGACAGCCGAGGTTCGCGCTGGGTACGAGGACGACGGCGAGGCGCAAGAGACGCTGAAGTTGGTCGGCGTGCATGCCCGACCCAGGAGCAAGGCGCGGGCCACCCTCTCTGCAGCCGCTGCTCGCAGAGCGACACGCGAGGCGGGGTTCACGGTGAGCCGTGGGTTCACACGCTGTCGTGCCCCTGTGGTCAGCGGCCGGCGTACCGGACTGCAACACGAAGTGAGCCGTCGGAGCCGTCGAGGTCGGCGCGCGGCTATGCGTCGCCGGACAGAAGGTGGCTCGAAAGGGACCGTCGACGACCACATCGCCGAGCCGTGCATGCACCGAACCGCGAAACGAACGTCGGTGTGACCTCGTCGATGACGACGACGGTCTCTGGGGCCTTGCCCGTCCAGTCGTTCGCCAGGACAACCTGGCCGTCGCGGTATACGAGACCGCGACGTCAGGGCCGAGGGGCGTCGTGCTCGAGTACTTGCCTGGCGCGACCTTCGCCCATGGCGTCTTGTTTCCGATCGAGACGAGGCGGCCGCCAGGACACTTCAACGAGGCGAGGTCGTTCGGCTTGCCCGCGAGTCCGGCCTGAGCGCGCAGCCGGTCGGAGCCTTGGGACAGTCGACAGCGAACGCCAGCGCGGCGACGCTGCCGCCGACGACGTCGAAGGCGACGGCCCCATCCGTCGTGCTCGGACCGAGTGTGACCGCCGTCGTGAGCTTCGGGAGGGTCGAGGAGGAAGGCGCGGGCTTCGAGGTCGTCGTGGCGGGGTCGGACACGACAGGGGTCGGCTTGTTCTCGCGACACGAAGGGAGCACTGTCAGAAGCAGGAGGGGGACGAGGACGCGCATCGCACAGAGCATCGCATGGTCCGCGAAGGACCGTAGCGACCTTGCCGCGAATCGGAGCGCGCGGAAAGGCGCCGCGTGGGCGGTCGTGGTGCCGTCGCCGAGCTCTCCGAAGTTGTTCTTGCTGACACGACCGACTCCGCTCGCGTCGAGCAAGTAGCGACGACCCGGGGTCGGCGATGGGCACGGGCAATGCTACGATCGCCGTGCAACCTGCGAGGTACACACCATGAAGCCCCTGCATGCCTTCCTCACGAGCGCGGCGGCGACCATGATGATCGTGCTCCCGTGCGTTTCGCTGGCCGCGTGGAAGCGAACGTATTCGTACGGCAGCCAGTTCTCGGTCCTCGGCTACGAGATCTCATTCATCGACGACACTGCCATGCCGCTGAAGAACCTCACCGCGGTCACGGTCTACGTGGACAATCGGTCGGTGGCCGGATCGTACGCCAAGGTCCGCTGCTGCAAGCGCGATCGCGCCGGCGCGCTGACGCCAGCCTACGGCTGCGCGGGGACGTACAAGAACGGAGCGACAGGGACGGGAGTCAAGACGATCACGCTGACCGGCACCGAGCTCGACCTCTGCAAAGACGTCGCGGGCACCGGCTTCCCGTATCTCGATCTGACGACGGCGGGCGGCGCGATGCCGGAGTCGGTCTACCTCGCGGGCACGGTCACCGAAGGTTCATGAGAGCCTCGCTCGCGCGAGCGGGAGGCGTCCTCGCAGGCCTGGTCGTCGGCGTGGGCCTGGGCCTTGCGGCTCCGTACGTCTTCCGGTGGGTCACCACGCCTCGCGCGCTCGACCCTGCCGCAGCGGCCAGCCTCGAGTACCGCCGGTTCAAGGACGACATCCGACGCCACCACGCATCGCCGGGCCGGGGCTGGTCCGCGGAGGCCACATCGCTGTTCCGGAGCGACTTGAACGCCGCGCACAGAAGACGGGAGCCACGATCGTGAACGTCGACTGTCGTGGGGTGACCTGTTACGTCGAGCTGAAGTGGCCCACGCGGGCGGCGGCGATGAGCGGGGCCGATCGACTGGTGCGCGAACCCCTGCGCCCCACTGCTCCCCGAAGATCATGCGCCTCCACCCGATGTCGCCGACGGCGCAGCCGAAGCTGCTCGCGAGGTGCTGACAGCGCGCCAGCAACCTCGTACGTCAGCTCGACCTCAATCTGCCGCGCCGAACGTGTCCGCGGCACCAACGCCCGTGTCGGGGGGTTGCACATGATCGAGAGGTAGAGAGCGTCGACACAATACATGATCTCGACCACGCCACCTTTGCAACACACAGCCATCCTGTCGACGCCTCCGCACGAACACTGACCGATCAGGAGGCTGCCATCCTCGGCCTTGCAGGCTTCCCCGGGCGTGAACCGACAGGGCGGGATGCTCGCGGTGGGCTCGCTCGCACAGCCGAAGCTCAGGACGAGAGCACAGGCGAGCCGACGTACGCTGCGAGCACCGATGGGCATCACCGTCACACGCCGCGGCTCTTGGCGAGCCACTCCTTGCGATTCCACCCCACCCCCATCGCGCCGACCGGCTCGAAGGCGAGGCGGGGGTCGTCCGACTGCACGAGGACCAGGAGTCGGCGCCCGAAGAGCAGGGACCGGCCGGCGCTGTGGGCGAGGATGTCGAGCAGGGCCGGGGCGACCCTCCGCTGCCTGGACGCAAACGCGTCGAACCGCAGGAACACGAGCGCGAGCCCACCCTCCACCGGGACGCTCACGTCGGTCATGCAGTCGTTCAGGGCATCGAGATTCATCCCGTAGTAGTCGGGGAACGACAGCGTCTCGGCCAACGCCTCGTGCATGTCCTTGTCGTCCCCCCACCCGAGGCAGTCGAACTCCACCACGGTGTACGCATGCTCTCGGAGCCACGCGACGTCCGGCTCGAGCACCGCTCGCCGCAGGTAGAGTGTGATGGGGCCGTTCTGGAGCAACTGCCAGTCGAGCCGCTCGAGCTCGGACGGGTCGTCGGAGAAGGTCGCCACCGGTCGAGCGTACCGTGGACGACTCAGGGCGCGAGCCGACGCAGCTCGACGAACTCGGCGGCCCCGTAGTCGTCGGCGCTGAGCCGGAGCCCCGGCAGCGCCGCGAAGAGGAGCGCTGGGACGTTCTTCGCGTCGTCGTCTCCGAGCCGACGCGGCGGCGTACAGGAGAGCGCGGCGACCGACGTCGTCACATTGGAGTCCGCGGCGGCAGCCTTCGCGTCGACCTGCTTGCGCGTGCAGGCGAGCTTCCAGCGGAGCGCGCCGCTCGCGAGGTCGAGCCACACGGTGTCCCCGACGGCCTTCGCGACGCCGGACCACTGCTCGACGAACGGGGTCGAGCGGTGGTCGAACTGGTTGCCTGCGGAGCCGCTCTCGTACTTGCCGAAGTTCGGTCCGAACGTGCTGCTCTTCTGGCCTTCGAGCTTCAGCGTGACCTTCGCCGAAGGGTCGATGTTCAGATCGTAGGTCACGGAGACCCCGTGGGTCTCGAAGCTCTGGGAACAGGAGATCTCGTGGCTCGTCGAGACGACGAACCGGTACGTGCCCGCGACCGTCGGCGCCGGCTCGACGACCTCCGCAGGCACCCCGACGACCGGCGTGGGCCGGGAGCAAGCGGGCAGGAGCGCGAGGAGGAGCAGCGGGCGCACGCTCGAGAGCATGACCCAAGTGGCCCGCGGTTCAAGGCCGCGAGGCGTTTGCAGCACGCGCCGGCTTCGTCGAGACTGCCGGCGTGACCGAGGCAGACGACGAAGAGGCCTTCGAGGCCGCGCTGACGGCGGCGGAAGACGCCTGCGCGGCAGGGCTCGGCGCGGCGACGCTCGACGCTCTGCTCGCGGCCTGGCGCGTGCGCCGCGTGCCCGCCCTCACCGACGCCATCGAGTATCTCTCCCGACGCTACGAGGGCGTGGTCCCCTTCATCGACGGCCGCACCGAGCGCGCACGCTACGAGCGTCTCCTCGATCTCGTCGCGCGGCGCCGGGCGGTCGACGTGCCGGTCATCCTGGCCGAGCTCCCGCACGCCTCGCTGCAGCGCGCCAAGGACCACATGGATCGGCTCTCCGTGATGGACCCCGATCCGCGCATCGCGCGGGCGCTGCTCGATCACGTCACGGCCCGGCGCTGGAACCCGTTCCACAAGATCTGGACCGCGATCTTCCGCGAGATCCGCCGGCACGGCGACGTGCGCATCCACGAGGCGCTGGCCGCGCAGCCCATGCCGGGGGACGAGCTCGGCGGCGCCGAGAGCTTCCGTGCGCGCATCCGGAACGCGCTCGAGCGGCTGCCCGCGGCGCTCGCCGTCACCCCCGCGCAGGACGAGCGCCTCGCCCGCTTGCGCGAGGCCGTGCTCGACGTCACGCTCGACGTGCCGGCCGCAGCCGTCGCGCCGATCGCGGCGGTGGGGCGCGACGAGGCGGCCCTCTTCGCCGAGATGGTCGAGAACCCCGACGACGACGCTGTCCGCCTCGTCCTCGCCGACGTGTACCTCGAACGCGGCGACGTGCGCGGCGAGCTGATCCAGCTGCAGATCAAGAACGCCCGCAGCGACAAGCCGCGCGTGAAGGATCAGACCCGCGAGCGTCAGATCCTGAAGCAACACCTCGTCGAGCTACTCGGGCCGCTCGAGCCGATCGTCGACCGCAAGACGTGCCGCTTCGAGCGCGGGTTCCTGCACCACGCGGCGCTCAAGCTGAAGACGACCGCGCAGCGCCGCGAGTTCCTCGGCCACCCGCTGCTCGGCACGCTCGCCTCGGTGGAGACGCGCGACATTGCGGTGCTCCGCCACCCGAACCTCGCTCACGTCGTCTCGGCGCAGGGCGTGCCGTGGAAGGTCTTCGTCGAGCTCGCCCACGGCGCGCCGCTCACGCGACTGCGGCGGGTGTCGGTCGTCGTCGACGGCGCGGCGAGCGCTCTCCACTTCCATCACCTGGACGGCCTGCCCGCGATCGAGGCGGTCGAGATCGTGGTGCCGTCCGGGCCTGTCGACGGCCAGGCCTGGGCGTGGCTCCTGTCGGAAGCCGGTGGCCTGCTCACCTCGAAGACGCTGACCGTCGTCAGCGATCCCCACCGCGCGCGCCTCGGCGCGGCGCTCGCGATCCTCACGCCGATCGCGGCGGTGCGCCGGTTCACGCTGGGCCTGTTGCCGTACGGCGGTACGGAGCCCGTCACCACCCTGCGCCTCGAGCGGGCCGCCGATGGCTGGGACGTCTTCCTCGAAGGGAGCCTGCCTCACTTCGCGTTCGGCCATCAGCACGACGGCGACGCGCCCTGGCCCGACATCCGCCTCCACGCCAACCCCACCGCCTCCGAGCTGGAACTGCCTCCGGTTCGCACCCTGGTCCGCGCCCTCGGCGATCGGCTGGTGACGACGTGATGGCATGAACCCGCTCCCGCTTGTGTCGAGCTACCTTCGAGGTCTGATCGCGCGACGATCGTGGTAGCGTCCGTGCCCCATGGCGCGGGCTGCCTCCACCTTGTTCGCCGTTCCGCTCGCCTGCCTGCTTGCCTCCTGCGGATCGGTGGTCGTTCCTCGGCTCAAGGCGCGGCACGCGGCGGAGTTCAGCTGCACCGAAGACGCCGTGGTCGTGGAGCCCATTGGTGACACCGGCCAATACGAAGGCACCTTCAAGGTGAACGGCTGTGGGGTTCACGCGATCTACGTCTGCACACACGGTACGTGTGTGCGCAACAGCGAGGCGCAGTCGACCCCGAAGGAGTCCGAGCCGGTCGAGGTACCTGCCACCCAGAAGATCCTGCGGGAGGGGGCCGCGTTCGATCTCCCGGGAGCGTTCAAACGCGCCAACGGCGAGAAGAACACCTACCTCGATCCCACGCGTCTCGTGCGCGCGGTCGAGTATTTCACCGAGCCATCCACGGCGGGTGCCGTGGCCTGGGTAGAATCGCGGCGGCCTGGGTTGAGCCTCATCAAGGAGGACCGCGACGAGGTCACGTTCGTTCGATTCGCCTTCAAGGTGAAGGGCGTGCGCACGCAAGGCATCGCCGTGGTGGCGGAGGGCACCGCGCACGAGCTGACCTGCTCGCACGACGCTACCAGCGACGTCGCAAAGACGGTGTGTGAGAGAATCACCCGGTCGTTCCGGTTGGTCGACCCGTGACGCGCGCGTACCATGGGTGACCACTTCCAGACCCTCGTCGTGCAGGATGTCGATCTCGACGAGGCTGCCGCCTTCGGTGAACGGATTCGCGCGATCCTGATCGAGCAGGAGATCGTCCGACCCGAACGCTCGACCGAGTGTGCACTCGGCAGCGAGGGACACGCGCCAGGCGCACGCTGGACGCGCGCTGCTCGCTCGTCCGATGGCGAGTTTCCCGACGGTTACGCGACCAATGGCGTCGTCATCGAGGTAGGACGGGCGTTGCACGGGTTCGGCGCGACAAGCCTCGTCTGCCCGACGTGCCGAGCGGCGCAGCCGATGGAACCGCGATGGCAGGACGCCGAACTGGCCTACGTGGAGCGGGGTGAGATCCTCGTCGTCGGCTGCGAGGCGTGTGGCGCCGCGGCGCTGTCGACGGACTGGGAGTTCGACTGGCCGATGGCACTCGGCGCGCTGGGAATCACCTTCTGGAACTGGCCGCCGATGAAGCGATCGTTCGTCGACGATCTCGCGGGGGAGATCGAGCGCCCGGTGAGGATGGTTCGCGGCAAGCTGTGAGCGGCAGTTTCCGCCTATACTCCCCGCGTGACCCAAAGGGCGACGACGTGGCTTCAGGCCCATCGATCCTCGCGACCTCCTGCTGCTCACCTCGTTGCCGGTGCTGACCTACAAGGCGGCGCGTCTGGCGATGGGTCGACGCAGCGACGCGGGCGGCGATCCGGGCGAGCGCGACCCCGAGTTCGTGGAGCAAGTGCTCGAGTCGGTCGAGCCGATGCTGCGCTGGTATTTCCGCGCCGAGGTGCACGGCGGGGAGCACATCCCGGCCGAGGGGCCGGCACTGCTGGTGGCCAACCACAGTGGCGGCCTCCAGACCATGGAGTCCCTCGTCCTCTTCCGCGAGGTGATGCGGCGGCACGGCAAGCACCGCGCGCTGCACGGGCTCGCGCACAACCTCCTCTTCGACGACCCGACCTTCCGCAAGTACGCCGGGCGGTTCGGGGCGCTGCGCGCCGGGCACGAGAACGCGCGGCGTGCGTTCGAGCGCGACGCCCTCGTCCTCGTCTACCCGGGCAGCGACCTCGACTCGTTCCGCCCGTGGCGCGAGCGCAACCGCGTCGTGTTCGGCAACCGCACCGGCTTCGTACGGCTCGTGCTCGAGAACCGCGTGCCCATCGTCCCCGTCGTCACCGTGGGCGCGCACGAGGCGTTCTACATGCTCACGCGCGGCGAGAAGATCGCGCGGGCGCTCGGGCTCAAGAAGCTGATGCGCGCCGAGGTGTTCCCCATCGCGCTGTCGCTGCCGTGGGGGATCGCCCCGGCCACCCTGCCGTACATCCCGCTGCCCACCAAGATGGTGACGCGGTTCGGTCCGCCGATCCGCTTCGACCTGCCCGCGGACGCGGCGCGAGATCCGGCCGTCGTCACCCGTTGCTACGACGAGGTCCACGCGACGATGCAGGGCATGCTCGACGACCTCGCGGCGCAGCGGCGCTGGCCAGTGCTCGGCTAGCTACATCAGCGAGCCGCAGACGCCGTCCATGAGGGAGCAGTGGGTCGCGTTCGGCCCCAGCGGCGCGACCTCCGTGCACTTCTCGTCCACCGGGTGGAGCGCGTCGTAGCAGTCCTTGCCGGAGGGGCAGTGCACGGCGCAGCCACTGCCTCCGCACTGATGGCGACGGACGAACACGCCATCCTTCTGGCCGCTCAGGCGCCAGCGATCTCCGGGGAGGTGCTCGAACCAACCGCACTTCGACCACACGCCGCACCGCACGAACGGCTCGCACGTGTGGAGTCCCGATGGGCCGGGGCCGACCTTCGGGAAGGATGGAAGCGAGATCGACGCGGTCGACGAGGGCGGCGAGCTGGCCGTCGTCGCGACCGGGGTCGACGCGCTCGACGAAGGAGGCGCGCTCGGGGCGGCGCTGGACGTCGCCGAGGGCGTGGGCCGCGTGGGCGACTCGGCCGGGGTGTGCGCACACCCCACGAAGAGGCCGACGACGAGCACGCTGTGGAGGGAGGTCACCCCGAGAGAATACGGTACGCTCGCCGGATGCGCGGGATCCTCCTCGTGGCTGCCGTGGTCCTCGGCTGCGCGTCGCCGCGTGGTCCCGAGCCGGTGGCGACGGCGCCCGAGCCGAGCGCGGCATCGGTCACCGCTCCGCCGAGCGCCTCGTCGACCGCGCCCGTCGCGAGCATCTCCGTCGCACCCCCTGCGACCACCGCGTCGGCGTCCGCGTCCGCGCCGCCGCCGGATCCGATGGCCCTCGGGCTGCCGTGCAACGAGATCACCCTCGGTCCCTGCAAGGTGAACTTCTCTGCGCGGCGCACGTGCCTCGTCGCGAGCGGCTACTTCTCCATCGACGAGACCAAGGAGACCCCCGCTCAGCGCGCCAAGTTCTTCGCGTGCATCAAGAAGGTCCAGACCCTGCCGGCGGGCCCGAAGGGGTGCACCGACGCGGGCACCAAGTGCGCCGACGCGGTGAGCGCCCAGTGGTTCGACAAGGGTCCGTCCGACGCGCTCCCGACCGTGTGCGCCGTGCCAGCGAAGTGCGCGGCCACCCTCGACACGAGCTGCGGCGCCGCGAAGAAGCTCATCGACGACTGCTACTACGCCGCGCGCAACCTGAAGAAGCCGTAGCCCGCGCTATCCTCCCCCGGTCCCGGTGAACGAAGAACAGCTCCGCACCGCCCTCGCGCTCCTCGAAGCCTCGCGCGCGCTCGACCCGTCCTCGCCCGCGTTCCTCGCGCTCGAGCGGGCTGCCGCGCACCTGCAGAAGTCGGCCAAGAAGAAGCGGCGCCTCGCGCGGAGCCAGAAGACCCGCGCCGACGACGAGGCCCTGCGCGCGACCCGCGGCCTCGCGCAGAAGCGCCTCGGTCGCGAGCCCACGCCCGCGGAGCCGGCGACCATGCGGAGGCAGCGCACCTGCTATGCGTGCAAGCGCCCCTACGTCGAGCTGCACGCCTACTACCCGAGCCTCTGTCGCGACTGCGGCGATCGTTCGCTCGCCATGCGCCGAGCGCCGCTCGATCTGCGCGGACGCCGCGCGCTGCTCACGGGTGGGCGCATCAAGGTGGGCCACGCGACCGCCCTCCGCATGCTGCGCGCGGGTGCCGAGGTGCACGTGACCACCCGCTTCCCGCACGCCGCCGAGCGGCGCTACGCGGAGGAGCCCGACGCCGCTGCGTGGCGCGCACGGCTGCACGTGCACGGCCTCGATTTTCGCGATCTGCGCCGCCTCCTCGAGGCGCTCGAGGCGTTCCGCGACGGTCCGAGCTTCGACATCCTCGTCAACAACGCCGCGCAGACGGTGTGGCACCCACCCGCGTACTACGAGGCGCTCTATGCCAGCGAGCAGCCAACTGCGGAGAGCGCGCTCCTGCCGCTCGTCGTCGGCAGCCTCTCGCGCCTCGATCTGCAGCGGGACGACGGCTGGGTGAAGGCGCTCGGCGAGGTCGCGCCGGTCGACGCCGTCGAGGTGCACGTCGTGAACGCCGTCGCGCCGTTCCTCGTCTGCAACCTGCTCGTCGAGAACCTGGCGCGCTCCCCGTTCGCGGACCGCTACGTGGTGAACGTGAGCGCCGTCGAGGGGCAGTTCGCGCGCGAGGACAAGCCGGTCCGGCACCCCCACACCAACATGGCCAAGGCCGCCCTCAACATGCTGACCCGCACCTCGGCCCCGGATCTCGTCGCGCGGGGCATCCACATGGTGAGCGTCGATCCGGGGTGGATGTCGTCCGAGGGCAAGCACGTCGGGCCCGACGTGCAGCCGGCGCTCGAGGCCGAGGACTGCGCGGCGCGGGTGCTGCACCCCATCGCCCTCGGCCTCGCGGGCGCGCCGCTGCACGGCGTGCTGCTCAAGGACTTCGTGGAGGTGCCCTGGTGAGCGACGAGCGCGTGCACCTCGAGAGCGCGACGAGCTTCGTCGAGCTGCAGCTGCGGGGCACGCGGCTCCAGCATGCGTTCGGCCCGCTGGGCGGCCCGCCCAGGGTGCGCATCGAGGCCCCGGTGGAGCCCGCGCGGCTCGCCGACCGCGTGCGGAAGCTCGAGCGCAAGGGCTACCGCGTCGGCTTCCACCACGCCGAGCTCGAGGCGGCGATCGTCGCCGACCCGGGCGACCCTGCGCGAAGGCTCGTGTTCGCCGACTGGCTCCTCGAGCGCCGCGATCCGCGCGGCGAGCTCATCACGCGCATGGCCGCGGGGGTCGGGATCGAGGAGCACCTCGCCGCGTTCCCCCTGCACCTCGCGCCGCCGTGGATGGCCGCGCTGGAGCTCGAGTGGCACCTCGGCTTCGTGCGCACCCTCGCGTTCCGCGAGCACTTCGACGTGTCGCTCCTGTCGCGTATCTTCCGGCACCCGTCGTTCATGGTGCTCGAGGAGCTCGCGTTGTGTGACCTGCAGTGGGTGCGCGCACCAGCGTTGCGCCAGGTGCTGCAGCACCGTCCCTCGAGCCTCGGCCGCATCGACGCGCGCGGCATTCCCGCCCTCGCAGAGCTCGCCCGGGAGATCCCCGGCTTCCTCGCGTGAGGTAACGTTCGGGGGCGCGGGGTAGCGCAGGGGCCGTCGCGCCAGCTTGCCAAGCTGGAGGAGGCCGGTTCGAGTCCGGTCCCCGCGTTCTCTCGGCCTGTTATCCTCCGGGCGCGGGGTAGCGCAGTGGCCGTCGCGCGGGTCCTCCAAGGCCTGAGGAGGCCGGTTCGAATCCGGTCCCCGCAACCATCCTGCTACGTTGGAGCGGCGGGGTAGCGCAGTGGCCGTCGCGCCGACTCGGCAGGTCGGAGGACGCCGGTTCGAATCCGGCCTCCGCTTCTCACTTGCAGCGGTAGCCGACGCCCGCCTCGGCCGTGACGTACGCGCCGCTGCAGCATTGCGCCTGAGCGTAGGCCGGCACCGCGGCGCCCGCCGCGAGGCACTTGCACGAGCCGGAGACGCAGCTGCCCGAGCAGCAGTCCTCGGGCTTGCTGCACGCGCCATCCGCCGGCACGCAGCACACGCCGGAGGTGAGCTTCACGCTGCCGTCGACCGCGGTGGTGATCCGCGAGCCGCACCAGTTCGAGCAGCACATCGAGTTGAGCGCGCAGGTCTTCCCGGGTGGGACGCAGCACTTGCCGTCGGTGCAGTAGCCGTCGCAACACTCGGCGTCCGCGCTGCAGACGACCTTCGTGAGACGGGTCCAGCAGCAGCGTGCCGGCTTGCCCGCGGAGCTCATGCACTCGCCCGAATCGCAACAATCGCTGTAGCTCGCGCAGGTGGACGGCGAGCCCACGGGGATGCAGGCCGGCGGCTTGGTGTCCGGCTTGCCGGTGTCGGTCTTGGTCGTCCCCGTGTCCGCCGGAGCGGTGTCCGGTGACTCGGTGTCGGGGGACTCCGTGTCGACCGCACCGTCCTCGACGTCCTCGACGTCGGCGTCGACGTCGGGCTCGACCGGTCCGCTCTTGGTCGAGCTACAACCCATCGCGAAGCAAAGCAGGATCGTCGCGACGCGCATGAGGGCTCTTAGTCCGGCGCCGCGCGCCGCTCTACGCCCATCCGCACTAGCGAGAGTGGCCATCGCGCGGGCGCCTGGTACGCTGAGATTCGTGTCCAACGTCGTGAACCTCGCCAAGTTCAAGAAGCGCAAGGCGAAGGCCGAGGCCCAGAAGCGCGCGGAGACCAACGTCCGGCTCCACGGCCGCACCACCGCGGAGCGCACGCTCGAGGCCAAGCAGAAGGCCCTCCTCGACCGGCGCGTCGACGGCGCCAAGCTGTCCTCCGACGACGACGAGGTCGAGCCCGAGTAGGGTGGCGGCATGCCCTGGCTTCGCAGGACCGCGGTGCTCGGCTTCGTCGTCTCGCTCGTCGGCTGCGGCACGAGCACCCGCCCCGCCACCGACGAGGACCGCAAGAAGGCCGCGGCGCGGTGCGACGGGCCGCGCAAGAAGGCGCCCTACAGCGACGAGCTCTCCGAGGAGATGACCGAAGACCTCGAGCAGCGGTGCAAGAGCGGCGACCTCGAGTGCGGGCGGTTCGCGAAGGCCATCGTGCGCGTGTGCGCGTACAAGAACCCGGTCGCCAAGATCCTGCTGAGCGAGGCCGTCGAGGTCTACACGTCGATCGGATCGAGCGACGACCTCGCCCTGAACCAGCTGTGCGTCGCGATGCGCGCCGTGAAGCACGTCGGCTTCCTCGGAGACATCGACGTGTACGTGGCGCGCGGTGGCGACAGCTACTGGGGCAAGGGCTGGCGGCGACGGTGCGCGCAGGGCTCGGGCGGCGGCGGCGAACACCGCTGAAGGCCTGTCGATAAATGCCCCCGGGCTGAAGCCCCGGGGCACCGACAATCGGCATAGGGGCCCGAGGAAAACCCTCGGGACCCCTGCCACACCACCCGGCGTGCGGGTCCGCACCGGGCGGTTCGATTGGTTGAGGTCACGCGGCGAGTCTGGGGAGGCCCAGGCCGTCGAAGTAGCTGGTGGGGAAGGCGATGTTGATCAGCATGGCGGAGTTCCTCCACCAGCGGTGGCCGTTCGCGGCGACTCTGGCGGCCGCATGCTCGGGCAGTCCCCGGGCGCGCAGTTCGCGATAGATCGTCGTTCCTCGGCGCCAGTGCTTGAGGTGAAGCGCTCGTAGCCGATGCCGAATCCATTCGTCGAGCGCGCGGAAGACCCCGGTGTATCGGCGAGGCGGAAGTAGTTCTTCCACCCGACGAGGTATGACCGGAGGTCCTGCACGACCCTCGTGATGCTCTGGCTTCGACTTCGGCGCGTGACCTCACGCACGCGGATCTTCATCATTTCCAGGGCCGTTGGTGCGACGCGGTGCTTCGCCACTCGCCCCTTGGCTGCCCATAGGGAGTAGCCGAGGAGCTTGCGGTTCCACACCTTGTCGACGGCGCTCTTCGACTCGTTCACTCGGAGCCTGAGGCTTGCAAAGAGCTGCCGAAGCAGCTCCATCACGCGCTCGCCCGCCCGCTTGGACCGCACGTAGACGTTGCAGTCGTCGGCGTAGCGCACGAAGGCGTGACCGCGTTTCTCCAGTTCCTTGTCGACCTCGTCGAGGAGCACGTTCGCGAGGGCGGCGAGAGAGGGCCGCCCTGGGGCGTTCCCTCATGACGCTCGATCGCGATCCCATCCGCGAGCATCCCCGCTTCCAGGTAGCGGCGGATCAGCCCGAGCAGCCGCTTGTCCACGATGCGCTTGGCCAGCCTACCCATCAACACGTCGTGGTTCACGCGGTCGAAGAATTTCTCCAGATCCACGTCCACCACGGTGCGCCGGCCGTCGTTCACGTATCGCTGCGCTTGCACGACGGCGTCGTGGGCGCTGCGCCGTGGCCGAAAGCCGTAGCTGTATTGCGAGAAGGTCGGGTCGAATCGCGGACCCAGCACCTGCAGGATGGCTTGTTGGATGAACCGATCGACGACGGTCGGGATGCCGAGCTCTCATACCCCACCGCCGCGTTTCGGGGATCGCGTGCCGTCGCACCATGGACGGCTGGTACGTGCCCGCAAGCAGTTGCTCACGCAGCGCGGGCCAGTGCGTCTTGAGGTGCTCTGGCGGCTCGTCCACCGTCATCCCGTCGATGCCGGCGCTGCCCTTGTTCTTCCTCACCCGCTTCAGCGCGCCTGAGGTTTGCGCGTTCGCACACGCGTTCCATCAGGTCGCTCGTTCCCGAGCGCTCGTCGCCGTGCGTCGCCATCGGCGTTTCCACGCTCCGGGGGCCGTCGGGGTTTCGCCCCTGCCTCCTCCGGTAGCTCGAGTTGCCTCGACATCTGTGGCCCTTTGCTCTTGAGACGCACGATCGTTTCGCTCTCCCATCGTTCAGCCCTTCGCGCCGTCAGAGGCTTCCGAGGTTCGGGGGGTCCCTGCTCGGCTCCGCGTCCGCTACTACGGCCTCGGCTGACTTCTCGCTCCGCTTCACTGCGTCGCCCTTTCGGGCGTGAGGCGAGATCTCCCCAGGTAAGAACACGGCCTTCGCCGCGCGACCGCCCGATCTACGACGCCTGAGCCTCGACCATTCCGGGGCTTCGCGATCGTGTGCTCGCTCGTCCTGCTCGTCGTCGCCTCGTATCGGGTTCTTGTTCATCGGCCCGCGGGTTCGCTCCTCGCTTCCTCCCCACGGTCGGTCACCCTTCCGCAGTTGCGATTCGCTTCGATCGGGATGGTCTCCTCTCGGCGGGACTTGCACCCGCAAGGTCGTGCCCATGATGGGCGCACACACCGCAAGCCCGGGGCCTTTCACCCCGGGCTTCACGTCCCAAGTCACTGGCTGGACGTCGCGCTGCAACGGACCGCAGAAGGGAGTTCAGCCAGTCCAGCGTGACGTCGAGCCCGGGGTCGATGCCCCGGGCTTCAGCGGCCGTCGGTGCCCCGGGCTTTCAGCCCGGGGGCATTCTTCGACAGGCCTTGAGCTAGCGAACCGCGGTGACCTGGTCGGCGTAGGTGAACGCTGGGGTGCCTGGCGAGAGGCGGGTGAGGTAGTTGGTGCCGGTGAGATCCTGCACCAGCAGCTTGGTCTGCGGCGCGGTCTTGGGATCGGTGTCGCCGTCGACGGCGAGCGTGGCGTCGTTGATGGTCTTGGTCGAGTCCTGGGTGGTGACCGCGTGGTAGTTGAAGCTCATGCGGCCGCTGTCGAACGGCGAGCCGAACACCGTGGAGCCGATGCCCATGATCGGGTTGAGCGAGAACCCGGTGGTGCCCGAGCCCTGGATGATCGCGTAGTGCAACTTCACGCCGAGCATGTTGGTGTAGGTCGAGAGGATGCTCGCGCAGTCGGTGCAGTTGACCGTGGTGCCCCTGGAGCGCTTGAGGAAGAGGCCGAGATCGAACCGCGCCGCGCCGAAGCCCGAGCTGTAGGTGGTGTAGAACGAGGCGCCGCTCTTGCGGTCGTACTTGAGGCCGAAGTTCTCGTAGATCTCCTTCACCAGCGCGGCGCGCACGTCGGCCGCGGCGGCCTTGCCGGTCGCGGCCTTGGTGCCGAGGTCGACGACCGCGACCCAAGGCAGGTTCGGCGCGGTCGTGCCCTGCTCGTTGCCGAGCACGCCGTAGAACCGCAGCACCGCGCTCTGATCGGTGCCGGCGATCGGGGCCCAGCCCGCGGCGCCCTTCGCCTCGAAGTGCCACTTCACCGTGACGTCGAAGCGCCCGATCGTGGGCACCGGCGAGGCGGCGAGCCGGATCGTCTGCGCACCGCCGTCGACCAGCGCGGTCGCCGGATCGGTGGCCGCCTGGCCGTCGATCGCGACCCGCACCGCTGGCGCGCCGGCGATGCCGACGCCCGCCGCGACCGCGCCCGCCGCCGTCGCCGTCGTCTTGCCGAGCGTGAACGTGAGATCGGGCTTGGTGCCGAGGGTCAGCGAGACCGGGTACGCCACGCCGTCCTCGACGACCGAGCCGTCGGCCGCGGTCTTCGGGGTGTCGAGGTCGGCCCATGGCGTCGCCGGGAACGCGCGCATCGTGCTCGGTGCGCTGTCGAGGTCGGCCTCGCCGGCCGCGGGATCGGCGAACGAGGTGGCCGCGACCTTGGCGCCGTCGATCGGGTAGTACGCGTACTGGGTGCCGCCGATCGCGTGGTACATGAGCGGCACGCGCGCGCCGTCGCCCGCACCGACGCCGACGCTCACGGCGCCGAGCCGCGCGAAGAACAGATCGGCCTGCGCCTCGCCCGGCTTGGCGGTCGCGACGGCCGGGCACCCGAGCGTGGCCTTGATCGCATACTTGCCGGGCGCGAGCCCCGCCACGTCGCCCGGGACGACGTCGATGAACGGCTTGCCGAGGCTGCCGCCGGTGAGGCTCTCGGCGTTCGGCGTGTCGAGGAGCTTCGCGAGCTCCTTGCCTGCCGGCGAAACGAGCACGACCTTCAGCGGGTGCGGCCCCGCGGCGCCGCCGGTGTCGGCCAGCGTGAGCTGCACCTTGGTGGCGACCTTGGCGCCGAGCTGGGCGAGCGGCGCGGTGGGCGAGACCTGCACGGAGGCCGTGCACGTGTCGGTCGGCGGCGCGGTGTCGACGCCACCCTCGGTGGGACCCGCGTCGTCGGTCGCCTCGGTCGCGTTGCTGCCGCAGCCCGCGAGGAGCGCGAGGATGGATCCCAGGCCGAGCACCGCTGATCTCACGAGCACCTCCGCGCCACGATGGACGGTCATTCTAGCTTCGTGTCGCCACTTCCGCCTATCGTCGAGGCGACGGACCGACCTGGTAGACGGTCGAGGCGCCCATCCTCCGACATGAAGCCGTACCGCACCCCTGCGACCACGCCGCCGAGAGAGCTGGTGTTCGAGCCAGCCGCGCTGGCCGCCACCCACTCGCGCCTGGTCGCCGTCCCCGTGCTGGTCGCCGCCGTGGTCGTCGCCTTGGTGGCCGGGTTCTTGTTCGATCGGCTCGTTGGCCTGCTGGGGTTCCTCGGCACCCTGCTCCTCGGCTTCCTGTTACGGCGCACCCCGGCAAGCCTCGTCCTTCGCGTCGAGAACGCAGTCCTGACGGTAACGCGCGGCGACGATCCGCTGCTCGCGAGCTCACTCGAGGATCTGCACGACGTCGCGCTGGACACGCGCGCGATTCGCCC
>JADJMO010000032.1 GCA_016709545.1 Myxococcales bacterium | reverse complement strand
CGATCAGCGCGTCGCCGGAGAGGCGGGGCATGACCAGGTCGGTGACCACGGCGTCGAACTCCGCCGCGCGCACCACCGCGAGCGCCTCCTCGCCATCGGCGGCCACCGCAACCTCGTAGCCCGCCTTGGCGAGCACGCGCCGGAGCATCTCGCGGACCTGGGCGTCGTCCTCCACCACGAGCACGCGCTCGGTCCCGCCAGCCGGTGCCGGGAGCGACAGCTCGGTGGGCGCGGCGGGGCGCTCCGAGCGCGGCAGGTAGACCCGGAACGTCGTGCCCTGCCCCTCCGCGCTGTCGAGGTGCACGAAGCCTTCGTGTCGCCGCACGACGCCGTCGACCACCGCGAGGCCGAGCCCCGTGCCGATCCCGGCCGCCTTGGTGGTGAAGAACGGCTCGAAGACCTTGCGCTGGACGTCCGGGGCCATGCCACGGCCCGTGTCGCGCACGGTCAAGAGCACGTAGCGCCCTGGTCGCGCCCAGGGGTGCTGGCCCACGTAGAGCTCGTCGACGTCGGCCCGCGTGAGCGAGACGTCGATCGTGCCCTGCCCCTCGATCGCGTCGCGGGCGTTGATGACGAGGTTCAGCAGGACCTGCTCGATCTGCATGGCGTCGGCCGGCGTGGAGCCGAGGTCGTCGTCGGTCTCGAGGCCGAGCGCGATCGACGCCGGGAGCAGGGTGCGGAGCATCGGCGCGATCCGCTCCACGAGCTGCCGCAGATCGACGTCGCGCTGGACGAGTGGCTGACCGCGCGAGAACGCGAGCAGCTGGCGGGTGAGGCCCGCGGCCCGGTTGCCGGCCAGCCGGATCTCGTCCAGGAGCTCGGTGGCCGGGTGTCCTTCGAGCATGCTGCTCGCGATCGCCGCGTGGCCGAGGATCGCCGCGAGGACGGTGTTTAAGTCGTGGGCCACCTCGCCCGCCATGCGTCCCAGCGCCTCGAGCCGCTGCACGCCCTGGATCCGCTCCTCGCTGGCCTGCTGCGCCGCCTCGGCCCGCAGGCGCCCGGCGACGATCGACACCAGGGTCGCGACCTGCACGATGAAGTCGAGCTCGTCGGCGGTCGGGGGCAGCACCCCCTCCGCCGCGAACGTGCCGACCACGAAGATCCCGATGCGTTCGCCGACCCGGAGCATGGGCACGTTGATCGACGTGCGGTTGCCGAAGTGCGCGACCTGCGCCTGGTCGGCCTCCTCGCACGCGCGCAGGTCGTCGATCACCCACGGCTCGCTCGTCGTCAGCATCCGGTGCAGCAGGCGGTCGGCGACCAGATCGGTCTCGGCCATGCGCAGCGCGACGGCCACCGGATCGGGCAACGCGTAGCCCACCACCTCGAGGCCCCGCGTCGGCGAGAGCGGCAGGAGCAACCACGCGCGCCGGTAGCGGGTCTGCCGACCGATGGCTTCGACCACGCGGTCCATGACGGCGGCGAGCGTGGCCGCCGGGTGCAGCTCGCGCGAGAGTCGCAGGAGGGCCTCGGCGGACACCTCGGGGAGTCTACGCCTTCCGGCGAGGCTTCTTCACCGAACTTCCCGTTCAGTCCCCTCCGCCATCTTCTCCGGTGAATGGCACCAGACGCTCCGGATGCTGCGGTCCGTCGTCGCCGCCCTGGGCCTCGCGACGCGCCCCTCCCGCGGGCGCCGAGCGGGGGTGGCCCCGGCAGCCTGTCGTTCCTCGTGATCCGCTGGGCTACCCCCGGTCGAGAAGCTGACGGCGGGCCGGAAAGCCCCGCCGGCCGCCCGACCGGCGCCGGGCGACCACTCGCCGCCCGCGCACCGATGCCCTGCGCGGGCCCGACGGCGCGCGCGGCGGACCGGCCCCCCGGCGGGGGGCGCGCCGCCGCGCCGGGCGTCGGGGGCCACCCGCGGCCGCGGCCGGGGAGACGTCGACATCGACGTGGTTTCGGGTCCGACGGCCGGTGGCCGGGGTGGGGCCCGACCTGCCCGATCCGTTCGCGCCCTGATCAGAATCGGACCAGCGCGGCGCCCCAGGTGAAGCCGGCGCCGAACGCCGTCATCAGCACCGTGGAGCCTTCCTTGATCTTCCCTTCGCGCCAGGACTCGCTGATGCCGATGGGGATCGTGGCCGCGGTGGTGTTGCCGTAGCGCTGGATGTTGTGCACCACGCGATCGGCGGGGACCCCGAGGCGCTCGGCGACCAGCTGGTTGATGCGCATGTTGGCCTGGTGCGGGATGAACAGGTCGACGTCTTCGACCTTCTTGCCCGCCTTGCCGAGCGCGGTGAGCGCGGCCTCCGGCATCTTCTCGACGGCCCAGCGGAAGACGGCCTTGCCGTTCATGCGCGGGTAGTGCTGCCCCTCGGCCACCTGGTCGGCGCGGATGCGGGAGGCGGGGAGCTCCATCCAGAGCTCCTTGGCGCCGACGCCGTCGGCGTGGACGCCGCAGGTCAGGACGCCGCGGTCGTCGTCGTCGGTCGGCTGCAGGACCACGCAGCCGGCGCCGTCGCCGAAGAGCACGGCCACGTCGCGACCGCGGTCGGTCATGTCGAGGCCGAAGTAGTGCACCTCGGCGCCGGCGATGAGGATGTTGCGAAACGTGCCGGCGCGGATCCACGCGTCGGCGATCGACAGCGCGTAGAGGAAGCCCGAGCACTGGTTGCGCACGTCGAGCGCGGCGATCTGCCCGCAACCGAGCTTCGTCTGGAGGAAGCAGGCCGAACCCGGGAAGTGGGCGTCGGGCGAGAGCGTGGCGAAGATGATCGCGTCGACGTCCTTCGGCTCGAGCTTGGCCTGCTCGAGGGCCATCTTCGCGGCCGGGAGCGCGAGGTCGCTCGCCTGGACCGACTCGGCGTCGACGAAATGCCGTTCCTTGATCCCCGTGCGCTGCTGGATCCACTCGTCGGTGGTGGACATCAGCTTGCCCAGATCGTCGTTGGTGACGACCTTGTTCGGGACGTAGTGACCGGAGCCGGTGATTCGTGCGCGCATGTCGCTCGCGTTTCCCTCATCGCCGCCCGCCGTTCAAGGTGCAGCGCAGCAGTATTTTCGGGACGAGTGGTACGACCAGTTGCGATCCACTCACCCTGGGCGGTGCATCCGCGCCGCGCGCTCGACGTCGTCGTAGAAGTCGAACAGCACCTCGCGCAGGTTCCCGCGGTGTCGGTCGAGCCGCGCGGCCACGATCCCCGCGTCGGGGGCCTGCCCGAGGAGGCGCGTCACGATCGACGCGGCCACGTCGAGGCTCGCCTCGCACCGAAGGAGGGTGGGCAGCCCGACGTCGCGGTGCACCGAGACGATCAGCGGCGTCCCCGCGAACGCGGCGAGCGCGAGGAACGGCCGCAACCCGACCCCGAGCGCCTCGCCCTCGTCGAGCAGCACCACGTCGGCGCGGAGCGAACGCAGCACCGCGCCCGCCTCCGCGCGACCACCCCGCACCACCCTGCCCTCGAGGCCACGCCGCCGGGCGACGCGGGCGAGGTGGGCGAGCAGCGTGCTCTTGCCGCTGCCGTGCGGCCCGAGGATCTGGTGCCGGGCGCCCCTCTGGAACGCCGCGTCCGCGAGGGCGTCGAGCTCACCCGCCGCGCCGAGCCACGGCAACGCGCCCGGCGCGAAGCGCGCCGCCGAGAACGGGTTGTGACGGACGCTCACCAGGCGACCTCGAACTCCGCGTCCACCACCTGGTCGTCGCCGATCGTCGCGATGCGGCGGAGGCGCACGAGCCAGCGCACCTTGATCAGCGTGCCCACGTAGGTGAGCGGGAGGCGCGGCAACGCCACCTCGAACGGGTGCTCTCCGGTCCCGAGCTCGCGGTGGTGGATCACGCCGAGGTCCGTCGTGCCCTTGCCCTGGGTCTCCCAGAGGACCGACAGCTCCGTGCGCGCGCCCTCGGCGTCGAGCTGCACGCGGCCGCGCACCACCTCGCCGGGCCTGAGCTGCCCTCGCTCGAGCTGCACCTGCATCACGAACCTCCCGGGCGCGGCACCGCGCGGAAGACGAACGTCTCGTCGTAGTCCGGCCACCCGTCGAGGTCGGCGTCGACGCGGATGCCCCACTCGACCCGGTTGTGTTCGGCCGCGAACGACGGGGGACCTCCCGGGAGCTGCAGGTCGAGGGACTGCGTCCAGCGCTCGCCGCGACCGATCACGACGCCGACCTCGTCGAACAGAGGGAGCTCGAGGACGTCCGCGGACTCGGTGCGCTTGTCGGTGCCCTCCATGAAGGTGACGTGCTCCTTGCAGAAGGCGCGCGCGCGGATGCGGGTCACCTTGGCCGGGCCCTCTTGCACGATCTGCACGCGGACGGGGGAGCCGAGGAAGGCCGGCTCGGCGTCGATCTCGACGCGCGGGAGCCGCTGCCGCGCGAGCCACCTCCGGAACGCGCGGAACCCGATGAAGAGGCCGACGAGGACGAACAGCCCGACGAACACGGTCCCCGCCACCGACTGCCCGCTCGCGGCGACGAGGACGAACATCGGCAGCGTGAAGCCGGTCCACACCGCCGAGAACACCACGTCGCTGCGGAGGCTCTCGGTCACCCCGAGGGCCCAGGCGAGGGTCTGTCCGCGGCGCGTCGGCAACACCGCCAGCGCTCCCGCGGGGTGGGCGAGCTCCGCGGCGTACGCCTCGCGCGCGGTGCGATCGTGGCCGGCCAGGCGGTAGTCGACATGCGCAGGAGGCTCGGGCCCGGCGCCGAGGATGGGCGGGTCCCCTTCGCCGCGAGGGCCTCGGCCGAGCGGAATTCGCTGAACGTCTGCACGAGCGTGCGAAGGCCCGCGCCCCCGAAGACCAGGCCGAAGACGAGCGCCATCACGCCGGTCCCCTGACCGCCGAGCACCAGCCGGAGCCCCGTGTAGGCCATCACCACGCCGGCCCCCAGGAATGGCAGCGCGAACAGGAAGGTCCACACCAACTGCATCGTGCTCCGCACCCGGCTGGCCATCACGCAGACGTATCCGAGCTGCCGTGGGGAGGCGATCGCGTAGCATTCCCCCGTTGGCCGCGCCCCCTCGACCGCCCCTGCCCCCGTCCTATGCGCGACCTCTCGTGGGGCGCGAGGCCCTGGTGGCCGAGACGCGGGCGCGCCTCTCCGAGGGCGGACAGCGCCTCGTCACGCTGCTCGGCGCCGCCGGGATCGGGAAGACCCGCGTCGCCGCCGCCGTCGTCCGCGAGGTCGCGAAGGAGCGGCAGGCGGTCTGGGTCGATCTCGCGCCGCTCTCGACCCGCGCCGACGTGGTCGCCTCGATCGCGCGCGGCGTCGGGCTGGAGCTCGACGCGGCCAGCGACGAGGTCGACACCCTCGCGCGGCTCACCGCCCGGCTCCACCTGGCCTCGAATCTCCTCGCCCTCGACAACTGCGAGCACGTCCTCGACACCGTCGCCGACCTGCTCGGTCACGTCCTCGCGGAGGACGGCGGGCTGCAGGTCCTCACGACCTCGCGCGTGCGGCTCGGCCTCGAGATCGAGGAGGTGCTCGTGGTGCCGCCGCTCTCGGAGCAAGCCGCCACCGAGCTCTTGCTCACCCGCTGCCGGGCCCGCGCGAGCGGCGAGATCCTCGCCGACGACGCCGCGTCGATCGTGCGCCTGCTCGACGGCGTCCCCCTGGCCATCGAGCTCGCCGCGGCGCGCACCAGGGTGATCGACGGCAAGACGCTCCGGTCCCGGCTCGAGGAGGGCATCCAGCTGCTGCGCGACGCGACCCGCGATCGACCCGCGCGACATCGGTCGCTCGACGCGGCCCTCGACGGGTCGTTCCAGCTGCTCGATCCGGAGGCGCGCACCGCCCTCGGGGGTCTGGCCTGCTTCTCCGGGTCCTTCACGGCGCGCGCCGCGGCCGTGGTCCTCGGCGAACCCCTCGACCCGACGCTCGATCGACTGCAGTCCCTGGCCGACCACTCGCTGCTCCACGTCGAACCCGAGAGCGACGGGACCCTTCGCTTCCGGATGTTCGAGGCGCTCCGACAGTTCGCTTCCGCCCGCCTCCGCGCCAAGGAGCGCGCGACGTTCCAGCTCCGTCTCGCCCGTCATGCCGCGGCAGAGGGAGCGCGCCTCTCGGACTGGTCGACCGTGCTCGACGAGGAGCGGGCGCGCCTGCTCTGGCTCGAGCGCGGGAACCTGAGGAGCGCGCTGACGGAGCTCGGTCCGGTCGTGGCCTCGGCCACCGACGCCGAGGCGTGCGTAGAAGCGGCGAACGCGCTCGCGTCGCTGTACTTCGCGCGGGGACCCTGGAGCGAGGCGCTGGCCGTCCTCGACGCCGCGGGTTGCGCCGCGTGGTTCGCCGAGGCGCCCCGGGCCGCGCGCGCCGAGCTCCTGTGGAAGCGGGGCTTCATCCGCGCGGCGGCCGAGCGGACCGACGAGGCGCGGGTCGATCTCGAGGCCGCCGCTCGCCTGGTCGACGGAGGCCCCGCGCGCGACGGGGTGTTGCGGACCCTCGCGACGCTCGAGCTGGAGCGCGGCGCGGTGCCGCTCGCGCGCAAGCACGCCGACCGGGCGCTGTCCGAGGCCGTGGCGCGCGGCGATCCGGCGGCGAGGAGCCTGGCCCAGGCGACCCTCTCGCAGGTCGCGCAGGCCGAGGGCAAGCTCGACGAGGCGATGCTGGCGATCGAACGCGCCATCGAGATCGAGGTCCGCGAGCTCGCCGCGCCGATCCCGGCGCTCTATCGCGCGCAGCGCGCGAGCGTCCTCCAGGACGAGGGCCGTCTCGGAGAAGCACGCGTGCTGCTCGCGGAGGTGGTCGCCGACATCCGCGCGCGCGGGCTGCGCGCCTACCTGGGCCGCTTCCTCGCGAGTCTCGGCGCGGTGTGCCTCGAGGAGGGCGATCTCGAGGCCGCGCGCGACCTGCTCGACGAAGCCCTGGGCACGTCCAGCGCCGGGGAGGCCCACGCCGTGTTCTGCGCGGTCGGACGCAACGTGATCGCGGCGCGCTCGGCCGCACCGCTCGCGGCGTGGCCGGTCCCCCGCCGGGAGTCGGACGCGCGCCTCGTGGAGCTCGGGGTGGCCATCACCGACGCGCTCGCGGGTCGCCCGGTGCCCGCGGGGGCGCTGCTGTCACCCGGGCCCTACGGCACCGCACCCATGCGCTGCCTCCAGCGCATCCTCCATGGCCTCCTCCCCAGCAAGGCGCCCGCGGAGGGAGCCCTGCGGGTCGATCCCCGCGGGCGGGCGTACTCCCACGGTGGACGCACCTCCGACCTGGCTCGTCGACCCGTGCTCGGCCGGCTCCTCCTGGCCCTCGCGAAGGCGCACCTCGCCTCCCCTGGCGCGGTCGTGGACGCGAGCGTGCTCGTCGAGACGGTGTGGCCCGGCGAACGGCTACCGAAGAAGGTCGCGAGCAATCGACTCCAGGTCGCCATCCACGATCTGCGCGCCACGGGACTCGAGCGCCTCCTCGAGACCCACCCGGGTGGCTACCGACTCGATCCGGCCATCCAGGTCCACGTCGAAGGCAGCGCCTAAGGGCTTTCTAAGCGGCGCGATCGCGTCGGATGCCTACCGTGGAGGGAATGCGACGACTCCTCGTGGCCGCTTGTCTCGTCCTCACCGGGTGCGGTGGCAACGAATTCGACGTCGGTGAGACCCCCATCCGCGAGAGCGATGCCCTGACCTCGGATCTCGGCGCCGACGTCCCGACGTCCGACGGTCCGACGGCGGACACGGGCCAGGAGGACGCGCCGGTCGTCGACACGGGCGCGAGCCCCGACGCGAAGACGCCCGACAGCGGGAGCCCCCTCGACACGGGGGCCTTCGACACCGGCGCGCCCCCCTTCGACTCCGGCACGCCGCCCTTCGACACCGGCACGCCGCCCTTCGACACCGGCACGCCGCCCTTCGACAGCGGCACGCCGCTGGACACGGGCCCCTTCGACACCGGCACGCCGCTGGACACGGGCCCCTTGGACACCGGGACGTTCGACACCGGCCCGTTCGACACCGGGACGCCCTTCGACAGCAGCACGTCCTTCGACACCGGCAAGCTGCCGCCCGTCGACGCCGGGTCTTCGCTCGACGGCGGGCCGTTCTGGAGCCGGATCGCCTCCGAGTCTGTGGATCTTTGTCGGCCGCCCATGGAGGCGGCCGATGCTTCGCTCCACTTCGTTTCGCTCAGCGCAGGTCGAAGCCGAGCGAGAAGACGACGCCCTTCTCCGCGTCCCAGGTCTTCGGTGGGTTGCCGACCGGCCCGCACTTGTCGGGCACGCACGCCCCCGACACCAGCGAGAACCACGGCGAGGCGCCGAGCACGATCGAGTACCGCCGCCCCGGGTCCTTGCGGCGCGCGACCGGGATCGCGAGCCCGAGCGGCAGCGTGAGGCGACGCTCGGAGCGCACGAGGCTCGTCGAGCCCGGCAGCGGGCCCTCGATGGGCCGGTTGCCCGGGTCCTGCGCGTAGCGGAGCTGGCGACCCGCGCTCAGGTACGCGCCGACGATCGGGATCAGCGGTCCGAGGTCGACGCTGAAGTCGAGGCCGATGCGCGCGTTCGGCGCGAAGTAGGGGCCGTAGTCGAGGCCGATCGCGCCCGAGAACGCGAGCGAGACCGGGTGGCCGTGGCGCGGCTGCAGGAGCCCGCACCGCCCCTCGCCTTGCAGGCGCGTCATCGCGTAGATCGCGCCGATCTCGCAGCGCCCGACGCCGCCGCGGAGGCCCGCGTGCACCATCGGGAAGAACGCCGCCTTCGTGCGCAGCGTGCGACCGTCGGAGAGCGTGATCGTCTGCGGCTCGTAGGCCACCGGCGTGAGGCTCACGTCGGCGGAGAGCTGTCCGGGCTCGGTGACGTCGCCCGTGCGTGGGAAGGCGGCCGGCTGGCAGCCGACGAGCAGCGCCGCCACGACCGCCCACCGGAGCGGGCTCACAGCCCGAGCCAGACCGTCGGGGAGACCTTCACGTTGTCGATGCGCACCTCGAAGTAGAGCGAGGGACCGCGCCCGTCGTCGCCGACCGTGCCGAGCTTCTCGCCCGCCGAGACGTCGTCGCCGACCTTCACGTCGAGCGTGCCGAGGTTGGCGCTCACCGTGTAGCAGCGGTCGCCGTGGTCGAGGATCACGAGCTGCCCGTAGGTGCCGTAGCGATCGGCGAAGGCGACGCGTCCGGCGTGCACCGCGCGCACCACCGCGCCGAGCGAGGCCTTGATCTCGACCGCGGGGCCGCCCTCCTTGTTGGTGGGCTTGGTGTCGGTCTGCCCGCCCACCGGGAAGTTCAGGCGCCCCTTGCGCGACTTGAACGTGCCCGACTCGAGCGACTCGAGGGGGCCTTGCCGGTGGGTCCGTAGACGACGATCTCGCCGTCGCTCTTCGGCTTGTAGCCCTCGAAGGTGGAGCTGCCGAACGCGCGCTCGAACGCCTCGCGGCGGCGCTTCTCCTCGTCGATGGCGACCTTGGCCGCGTCGACCAGCGCCTTCTTGTCGGCGAGCTCCGCGCGCTCCTTCACCCACCCCTCGAGCGAGGTCGCGAGGGTCTTGCTGCGCTCGAGGAGCTTGAGCTCCTCGGCGAGGTCGGCGCGGATGAGGCGCTTCTGGCGCTCCACGCGCTGCGCGTGGTCGACGAACGCGCCGAAGCCCCCGCCGAGCGGCAGGAACCCCGCGCGCAGCATGCGGTAGAGCGTGCGGCCGCGCGACTTGATGCGGTTGGTCGCGGCGAGGCGCTTCGGGCCGATGGCGGTGAGCTCGGCGCGCGCGGCCTCGAGGTCGTGGTCGAGCGTCGCGAGCCGCTTCTCGAGGAGCAGCGCGGCCTGCGGCGAGAACGCCGAAGGTGTGGTCGGGATCACCGGCAGCCCGGTCGGGTCGACGAAGCCCGGGACCGGCGCGGCGACCGTCGTGGCCGGCGCAGCGGCGACCGGCGCCGCGGCAGGCGCGGTGTTCTGCGCCTGCGCGAGCTGCGGCGCCGCGAGGAGCAGCGCGAGCGGGAGGAGCCGGAGGTTCTTGCGCATGGTCAGACCGTGGTCAGGCGACGGAGGCCGAGCGCACCGCCCATCGCGCCGAGCACCGCGCCGACCATGATCAGGCCGACGACCGCGACGGCGGGGAGGAACGTGGGGTCGAGCCCGAGGAGGCCGCCGAGGTCGGCGTCGAAGCGGCTGCGCACGAGCGAGAACAGCGCGCCGAGGATGGCGAGCGCCACCGTCGCGCCGAGCGCGCCCTGGAACGTGCCCTCGAGGACGTAGGGGGTGCGCACGAAGGCGTCGGAGGCGCCCACGAGCTTCATCACCTCGACCTCGGCGCGACGGCGCGTGAGCGCGAGGCGCATCGTCGAGCCGACCACCGCGAGCACCGCGCCGAAGACGATCGCCGCGAGCGCGCCGGCCGCGAGGGTGCCGCCGTGCAGGAGCGAGCCGAGCCGCTCGGTCCAGGTGCCGTAGGTCTCGACGCCCTCGACCGCGGGGAGCGCGCCGAGCTTCCCGACCATCGCCTGCACCTCGGCCTCGCTGGTGCCCGGGTTCACGTCGACCTCGATCGAGGCGGGGAACGCCTCGAGCGGGAGCGCCTTCAGGGTCGGGTCGCCGGCGGTGCCGAGCGCGCCGTTGCGCGCCTCGGCGGGCGAGAGGTAGCGCACGCCGCGCACCTCGGGGGTGGCCTTGAGCGCGGAGACCAGCGCCTCGACCTGCGCGGGCTGCGCGCCGTCCTTCAGGTAGACCGAGGCGCGCCCGGTGTGGCCCCAGCGCTCCTTGAGCGCGTGGATGTTCCACACGACGAGCAGCGCCGCGCCGAGGCAGACGAACGCGACGGCCAGACTCACCACGCTCAGCGCGTGGAGCCGCCACTCGGCTTTCAGACCTCGCTGGGCTCGTTCGATGCTCCCGCTCATGTGCTGCTCCTAGCCCGCCCGCCGCAGCCGACGCTGCTGGACGTAGATGGCCCGTGGCGCCGACTCCTCGTCGACGCCGTAGTCCTCGCCGTCGACGACGGCGTCCATGTCTTCGCCGAGCGAGGAGAGCCCGCTCGGTACGTCGGTGACCTGCCCCTCGTCGAGGACGAGGATGCGGCGCGCGCACGTCGAGGAGCGTGCGGTCGTGCGTCGCGAACATCACGGTGGTGCCGCTCGCGTGGATCTCCTCGAACAGGCCGAGGATGTCGAGGGCGAGGGCCGGATCGAGGTTGCCGGTCGGCTCGTCCGCGAGCACGAGCGGGGGCTCGCCGACGATGGCGCGCGCGATGGCGACGCGCTGCTGCTCGCCGCCCGAGAGCACGCCGGCGCGGTCACCGCCGCGGCCCGCGAGGCCCACGCGCTCGAGCGCGACGGCCACCCGCTGGCGCACGAGGCGCGTCGCGACGCCGATCACCTCGAGGGAGATGGCGACGTTCTCGGCGACGGTCCAGGTGGGGACCACCTTGAAGTCCTGGAAGACGATGCCGAGGTTGCGCCGCAGGAACGGCACGCTGTCGTCGGTGAGCCGCGCGACGTCGCGGCCGCAGAACAGGATGCGGCCCTCGTCCACGGTCTCGGCGCGGTAGACCAGCTTGAGCAGCGTGCTCTTGCCGGCCCCCGAGGCGCCGGTCACGAACACGAACTCGCCGCGCTCGATCGCGAGGTCGACCCCGCGCAGGACGTGGCGGTCGTTGCCGCTCGGGTCGCGGTAGACCTTCTGCACCGAGTCGAACACCAGCACGGGCTTCTTCGCCTGCGCGTCGGTGCCGCGCAGCGCGTCACGCGCGTTCTTGCGCAAGAAGGGTGAAAGGGGGGCACGTCCTCCGGAACCGGCCATGGTCGGGGCGGTAACGGGCTTTCGGACCAGTGGCCAACTTTCGATCTCCCCGGGCCTGAAGCCCGGGGCACCACTGCCGTGGAGCCCGCTCTGCGGGCTCGCGGCCGGGGCCTCGTCTGGCCGTTTCGGGCTGAATATGCGCGATCCGTGCGGCAAGCTGGAGCCCGCCCCTGGCGGGCCCCCGCGGTCGGTGCCCGGGCTTCCAGCCCGGGGAGGCGGGATGCCGGCCGCTCACTTCACCAGCGCGCGCACCGCGAGCTCGAGGGTCGCCGCGAGGGCCACCACCGCGACCAGCGGCCGCGTGAGCACCGCGAGGGGCTGCGAGGAGAGCGGCTGCGCGCCCCGACCGATCACCGCGAGGCCGACCTCGAGGGTGGCCATGGGCACGAGCACCCCCGCCGACAGGAGCACCGAGACGCGCAGGCCATCGGTCAACGCGCGCGCGGCCCGCGCCCAGGCCGCCACGTGCGGCGAGGTCTCGGCGCGCGCGAGCAACAGGAGCGCGCGCGTGGTGGCCCCGCTCGCGAGGAACGCGGCCGCCGCGAGCGTGGCGGAGAGCGTGGCGAGCGGCCCGCGCGCGCCTTCGGCCTGCGCGGGCGCGGCCTGCGTCGCTTCGGGAGCCCCGCGCAGCGCGTCGCCGATCGCCCCCACGTGGGCGGCCATCCACAGCGGTGTCGCGAGCGCGATCGCGAGCGGGATGCCCTGCACCGCCTCGGCGAGGAGCACCCACGGCACCGAGCCAGAGGCCTCCGAGGAGAAGCCTCCGGCGAGCGGCGCCGCGAGCGCGAGGGCGAGCAACGGACGGACGGGCCCGGGCAACCCGCGCACGGCGAACGCCGGCACCAGGGTCGCAGCGGGGAGGACGCGCGCGAAGGCGCGGGCGTACGGGAGGAGGGCCGGGGCGCGCCCGAGCAGCTCTTCGACGACGCGCGCGAGCGGAGGCGGCCCCATGGGCGCGCGAGAGTACTACCGGCCGAGGAGCAGAGGTGCCCGACGCTTGGGGACCGCCCGACGGGCGAGCACCAGCTCGAGGACGTCGCTTCCGACCACGACCACCAGGATGGAGACGATGGCGAGGACCATGTCCGTCGTCTCGCCCGAATCCGTGGAAACGGCCAAAATAGCCGCGCCGTGTGGGACAGGGTGCGCGGCCCGGAGCGGAGGACCGGACGGGGACGGTCCGGGAGCGACAAAGCCGGCTGAATGCTCCTCGAGCTCTTCGCATCCATGATCCACGTGGAAGCCGTTCTCCAGTTCCCCTGGGCAGAGCCAGCCAGCGGGGCTAGGTTGAAGGTCGTGCAAGCGACCTCCGGCGATCGATCCGATGCCCACGAGGGGACGCATGCTCCTGGTGGATCCGGCGTGACCGCGACCGACCGCCGCCCCGCGAACGACGTCGCCGACGAGTCCGCACGCCTCGTCACCCGCGCCCGCGAGGGCGACCGCCACGCCTTCCGCCAGCTGTTCGAGAAGCACCGCGCCGACGTCTCGCGCCTCGCCTACCGCATGGTCGGTCCGCGCCCCGACCTCGAAGACCTCGTCCAGGAGGTGTTCGTCCAGGTGCACAAGAGCCTCCGCGACTTCCGCGGCGAGGCGCGCTTCTCCACGTGGCTCCACCGCGTCACCGTCAACGTCGTGCTCATGCAGCGCCGCGCCGAGAAGAGCCGGCCCGTCCTCACCGAAGAGCTCGCGAGCCCCGTCGAGGACGACGACACGGTGCTGCCCGACGTCGACGCCGACCGCCGCTCGCGCGTGGCCGCGTTCTTCGCGCTCCTCGAGACCATCGGCGAGAAGAAGCGCATCGTCTTCGTGCTGCACGACCTCGAGGGCATGTCGCCGACCGACATCTCCGCCGTCGTCGACGCGCCGGTGCTCACGGTGCGCACGCGTCTGTTCTACGCCCGTCGCGAGCTCGAGGAGCGCATGCGCGCACACCCGCTGCTCGCCGGCGTGGTCGACCGCCACGGAGGTTTTGCAGGGTTGGGTGGCAACGACAAGGGGGGCGAATCCAAGAGTTCCAAGAGTGCGGAGGCAGACGAATGAGCGACGACCGCACAGGAACGCTGGGCTCGTCGGGCTCGCAGGGAGACGAGGACGGCGATCCGCCGCTCACCGAAGAGCAGCTCGCCTCTATCGATGGGCCCGCTTCTCTCGGGCCGGCGTTGCTCTCGATCGCCGACGACGTGCAACTGCTCGAGGTGTCTCGATCGAGCCCGCAAGCTTCGCTGGACGACGCGTGGGCACGGCTCGAGGCGCGGCTCGGCAGTGAGCCCGCGCGCAGTGAACGGGCGCAGGCCGAGAGGCAGCGCAGTGAGGTCGTGAGCGAGCACCCGTTCGCCAGCAACGAGACCAGCGGCACGCGCATCCGCAAGGGCGCTGACGTGCGGCCGATCTCCGCGGCCAAGCCCCCGAACCGCACGATGGTCTACGGCGCCGCCGTGCTCGCCGCCGCCGCGGCGTTCGCCCTCTGGGTGAACAAGAAGCCCGCTCCTCCTTCGACCCAGGTCACCGCCAAGAACTATCCCCCCATCGTCGAGATCGGGGACGGCGGCGCCACGCGCCCGCTCGCCCTCGGCGAGGTGGTCTCGGTCCCGCTCGAGAAGACGCGCTGGATCGCCGCCAACGGTCGGCTCCGCGTGCGCATCAGCGGCGGGAGCTCGGTGCGCCTGCTCGAGAACGGGGAGCGTGTGCTGCTCGCCCTCGACCACGGCACCATCGGCGCCGACGTCACCCCCGTGCCCGGCGGCGAGCCGCTCGCGATCGACCTCGGTCGCCATCGCATCGCGGTGCACGGGACCAAGTTCCAGGTGCAGCGCGCCGAAGAGGCCGTCGACATCGCCGTCACCGAGGGCGTCGTCGTGTGGGGCTGGCCGAAGGGCGCAGCGCGCACCGAGGGCGTCGAGGTCAAGGCCGGGCAGATCGCCAACTTCGTCTGGGACACGGGCGGCGTGGTGAACGACCCGATCTCGGCCAACGGCAAGGTGGCGTCAGCCCTCCGGGTCGAGGCGGCCACCACGGGCTCGGCCGCGGCCATCCCGCTCCTCGCGCCGCTCCCGCATCCGGGGTCGACCGACCCCACCGCGCCAAAGCCGGTGATGACGGTGGCGCCGATCACGACCAGCGCCACCACCGCGGCCACCGCGCCGGCTTCGGTCAGCGAGACGGCGACGGTGGTCCCGAGCACCACGGCCTCCATCGCTCCTCCCGCCGGCCTCTCCGACACCCAGGCCGCGCACGGCCTCGGCAAGCTCCAGCAGGGGCTCGAGGCGTGCGTCGTCGGCGGCACGATCGGCCCCAAGTTCACCATCGAGACCACCATGACCGTGGTCGTGTCCAAGGCGGGCACGGTCGAGTCGTGGGCCTTCGAGCCCCCGCTCGACCCGTCGCTGCGCGAGTGCGCGCGCAAGAAGACCCAGGGCCTCACGTTCCCCAGCGCCGACGCGCCCTCCACGTTCAAGCGCCCGGTCGTCCTCGGCAAGAAGTAGCTGGTTCTTGCCAGAGCGGCCGCCCATGGCGGCGGCCGCCGTTCACTGCACTGTTTCACGACTCTGGCCTTCGGCTCGTTCCGTTCACTTGCGGCGCTCGCGCCGCTCGGCCACACCCGGCATCTCATGGAGGTGCAGCCCCACGCGCCGGAGCGGCTGGCGGTCGTCCTCAACGGCAACGCCAAGAACGTCACCGCCGAGGTCGTCGACACGCTCGAGGAGATCCTCGACAGCGGAGACCTGTTCGTCTCCCGCTCGCTCGAAGAGGCAGGCTCGATCGCCGAGACCCTGGTCGATCGCGGCTACAAGACCGTGCTCACCGGCGGCGGCGACGGCACGTTCACCTCCGTGGTCACGCGGGTGGTCCACCTCGCCGAGGCCCGTGGCGTCGAGCCCCCGCAGTTCGGCCTGCTGCGCCTCGGCACCGGCAACTCGCTGGCGTGGTTCGTCGGCGCCCACGGAGTCGGGCGCCGCGGCCTCGCCGCCGATCTGCACGCCCTGCGCGACCGCGCCGGCTCCCGCCCGCTGCGCCTCGTCGAGGTCGAGGGGCACCTCGCGCCTTTCTGCGGGTTCGGCATCGACGCCAACGTGCTCGCCGATTTCCACCGCGTGCGTGACGTGTTCCGCGCCCTGCCCGTGCCGATGCGCTGGGCCACCGGCCTCGTCTCCTACGGGCTCGCCGCCACCACGATGAGCATGCCGAAGTACCTCTTCAAGAAGGTGCCCCGCGTGCGGGTCGTCAACCTCGGAGCCACCGCCTACGCCATCGGCCAGGGTGGCAAGGTCCTCGACCGCCCCGTCTACGAGCGCGGCGAGACCATCTTCGAGGGCCCGGCGCGCATGGCGTCGATCAGCACCATCCCGTACTACGGGTTCGGGTTCCGCGTGTTCCCGTTCGCCACGGCGCGCGAGGACCGCATGTCGCTCCGCATCACCACCATCGGGCCCACCGAGTTCGTGCCCAACGTGCGGGGGCTCTGGCGCGGCACCTACCAGAACCCGAACTCGTTGTGGGACTACCTGATCGATCGCGTGCGCGTGGAGCTCGACGTGAGCACCGCGTTCCAGATCGGCGGCGACGCGATGGGCGAACGCACGTCGGTCGAGGTCGGCATCACGCGGCGCCCGGTGCAGATCGTCGACCTCTACGCCCCGCCCCGTCGCTGAATCCGGCCTAGGAGGCGAGCAGCGGGCGCGCCGGCATCATCGACGGGTTCGAGACGTGGACGGGGGCGCCGGCGTGCTCCGCCGGGAAGCGGAACACGAAGCTCGTGCCCTTGCCGATCGCCGACTTCACCTCGATCGCGACGCCGCGCGCGTCGCAGGCCGCCTTGAGCGCCCCGAGCCCGACGCCGCGTCCCGACACCTCGGTGACCTCCGAGCGGGTGGAGAAGCCGTCGGTGAACAGCGCGTCGACGAGGACCCGGCGGTCGACGTTCAGCGGGAGGCCGCCCCGCTCGCGCACCTGCTCCCAGTCGATGCCTCGACCGTCGTCGCTCACCACGACCACGAGGCTGCCGCGCTCACTGTACGTGGCGAGCGAGAGCGTGCCCACGGGGCTCTTGCCCTTCGCGCGCCGCTCCTCCTCCGCCTCGATGCCGTGGTCGACCGCGTTGCGGACCACGTGGATCATGCTCGACCAGAAGTCGGCGGTGCGATCGATGTCCACGCGGACGTCGTGGTCGAGGACGTGGAAGTCGACGTCGCGACCGATGCTGGTGCCGAGCCGCTTGGCCTGCGCGCCCATGCTCGCGAGCAGGCTGGCGGCCGGCACGAGCTTCCAGCTCTTGACGATGGAGAGCAGCGTCTCGTGCTCGGAATGCTGCTCGATCTTGCGCAGGATGCGCTCGTAGTCCGGGGCCCGCAGCGGGACCTCGTTGGCGACGTCGTCGAGTGGCACGACGCTCCCGAGCTCCGAGAGGCTCCGCTGCCAGCACTCGGCGAGGTGTTCGACGCGCTCCGCGGGCAGCAAGCCATCGGTCTCGAACATCTCGTCCTCGCAGCGGTGGCACTCGCGGGAGGTCGCGAGGAACCCGAAGATGGCGAGGTTGCCCTTGAGGGTGTGCAGGTCGCGCTTCTGCACCACGCGATCCCGCTCGACGGCGAGCCGGCCGAGGATGTCCCCCACGTCCTTGCGGAACTGGCGGAACGCCGAGCGGTCCTTGAGCATGGTGCCGACGATCGCGTGCAGCTCCTCGGCGCGATCGTGGTCGGCCTCGGCCTGCACCTGGGCGGTGACGTCACGGGCGATGACCAGGAAGCGGTCGACCCGCTCGTTCTCGAAGACCTGGCGGTACTCGAGCGCGAAGATGCGGTCCTCGCGCGCGAACCGCTGGAGGGCCTGGTCGGCGAGGAGCTCGAACGGGAGCGCGTCGTCCACGAGCTCCGAGAAGCCGAGCTCGAACCGCACCCGCGCGTGCTCGTCGGTCGGGAACAGGTAGTCGGCGATGCGCTGGCCCTTGCCCGGCTTGCCGAACCAGCGCTCGGCCTCGGCGGAGACCTCGGGCGAGACGATGCCGTCCATCCCCGCCGTCATGAGCCCGTCGCCCACGTTGTCGAGCACCAGCTTCATCGCGCGGGTCTTGTCCTGCACGGTGGTCGCCATGTTGGCGAACGCGGTGCCGAGCACGCCGACCTCGTCTCTTCCCCGCACGTGGGACTTCAGCACCTCGAGCGACTCCCAGCGCCCGGCCGAGATGGCGTCGACCTCGCGGGTGAGGAGCTCGAGGGGGCGAACGAGGAGGAACCCGATGAGGACCGCGATCACGAACGCGACGAGGACGATCACGCCGCTCGCCACCAGGCTCGCGCGGATGATGTCGTGCTTGATCCCGTCGAGGTACTCGCCGCGGAGCCCGACGTGGATCGCGCCGACCTGCTCGATGCCCTCGACGACGGGGACCGCGACGTCGTACGCGTAGAGGCTCTGGTCCTCGAGCCGCGTCACCTTCTTGCCCGAGCTGTCGAAGGCGTTGGACAGCCCGCGCAGCGAGGCCGGCATCGGCGAGAGGTAGGTGTGCGCGAGCACCGCGCCCGCCTTGTCGAACACGAGCACGTACTCGATCTTCTCGCTGCGGAGGCCCTGCTCGTCGAGCACGATCTCGGTGATCGGCACCTTGTCCTTGGCGCGCGTGCTCTTGGCGATGCGCGTGGCGAGGCCCTTGGCGAACACGGCCTCCGAGGTCTCCACCTCGGCCCGCACGCGGCGGTCGATGATCGCCGAGGTCGCGAGGATGTTCACCCCGGAGAGCGCGACGACGAAGCAGACGAACGAGAGGACGACCTTCGCGAGCAGGCTCATCGGCCGACCGCCTTCGGATCAAAGAGCCGGAACGTGGAGTCGGGCTCGAGGTGCGAGTAGTAGATCCCGGCGAGCCCCGCGTGGCTCTCCTTGGTGTACGAGAGCGGCTTGCCGATGCCGAGGTCGACCCCCTGGAAGTGCTCGAGGGCCGCCGTGAAGCGGTCCCGATCGAGGGTCGGGCCCGCCGCCTCGAGCGCGCGCACGAGGACCGTCGCGTTGAGGAACCCCTCGAGCGCCACGTAGTTCGGCGCCTCGGTCGGGTAGTACTTCTTGGCGAGCTCCCGGTACTCGTGCACGGTCGGGAAGTCGTCGGAGAACGGGCTCGGCACCACCTGCGTGACGACGATCTTGTCGTACTCCTTCGGGTCGATCTTCTACTTCTCGACGAGCTCCTTGGCGAACGCCTCCGAACCGACGAACGAGACCGTGTGGAACCAGGGATGCTGGCCCGCGTCGTGGGTGAGCTTCACGAACTTCGCGAGGGGCGCGTAGGTGCCCACCATGGCGATCGCCTCCGCGCCGCTCTTCGCGAGGGTGTCGCGGGCCCGCTCCACGTCCATCGTGCCGCGGGCGTAGGTCTCGATCGCGACGGGGGTCATCGCCCGGCGCTTCAGCGCGAGCTGCAGCCCGGCGAGCACCGCCTGCCCGAAGGCGTCCTCCTGGTAGAGCACGGCGATCTTGTCGAACTTCAACCGGTCCACGAGCAGGGCGACCGCGCCCTCGGCCTCGGAGTAGTACGAGTCGCGCACGTGGAACATCCACTTGCGCAACGGCGTGCGCAGCGGCTCGGCGCCCGTGAAGAAGCCGAGCGCCGGCACCTTGGCCCGCTCCGTCAGGTCGATGATCTTCACCGAGGTCGGAGTGCCGACGTAGTCGAACAGGGCGAACACGCCCTCGTCGGCGAGCAGCTGCTGGGTGTTGGTCACCGCGCGCGCCGGGTCGTAGCCGTCGTCCAGGCTCACGAGGCGCACCTTCCGACCGTGGATGCCCCCCTTCGCGTTGACCTCCTGGATCTTGGCGAGCGAGCCGTGGATCGTCTGGGTGCCGAGGAACGACGCCTGGCCGGTCAGCGCGGCGCTCGAGCCGATGACGATCTCGCCGGCGTGTACGCCAATCGCTCGATCGTGTTGCGCCGTGCGCGGTGCGCGGGCACAGGACAGGGCCGCCGAGGCGACGAGACCGAGCGCGAGCGCGCGAGCGAGCGACATGGGCGGGCTTCTCCGAACTCGACGAACGGTCCAGTACGGCCCGGCTTGAATCGAGGGCGAGAATCAGCGGTGGAACGAGAGCGTCACCCAGTCGGTCCCGAGCTCGACGCGGGGCGCCGCGAAGGTGCCGTCGGCGCCCACGGTGACCTCGCCCTTCTGCGCGCCGCACGACCACGCGAGCACCTCGCCGGGGGCGGGCTGGAAGCGCACCACGCGACGCAGCATCACGTCGACGACGATGGGCAACTTGGCGCCGATCTGGTCGTCGATCGTCGGATAGCCGGCGCGCGGAGGAGCCTTGCCCGTGCCCGCGAAGGCGCGCAGCGGCAGCTCGACGCGATCCTCCGTGTCCACCGCCTTGCTCGCGTCCCAGCGCAGGTGGCGGTTCTTCGCTCCGGCGAGATCGCCCTTCCAGCCGGTGTCGCCGGCGACGGCGACGTCGGCGGCGAAGCCCCCGTTGGCGTCCCACTTCACCTTGCCGTTGCCGGTGCCGTCGCCGGGATCGCCGTCGTGCGAGGCGAGCGAGAACGCGGGCGCGAGGCGGTCGAGCGCGAGGAAGGCGGTCGCGTCGCCGATGCGGCTCCAGCCGCCGTCCCACCAGCCGTCGGGCAGCACCGGGTCTGCCGGGCCGTGCCCGCCCTCGTCCCACACCGCGTAGTGCGGGTGCCCGCGCAGCGCCTCGTAGAACGTGCGCTTGGTGAGCGGGCTCGCGATCGTCACCGCGCCGAAGTGGATCGTCGCGTCGTCCTTGCCGTGCTTGACGAAGACGAACTGCCCCGCCGCCTCGGGCTCGTCGCGGAGCGCGCGCGTGAGATCGAGCCGGTCCCACACGCCGAGGCCGGCGCCGTCGTCGAGGTTCGCCTCGCGCGTGCCCCAGAGCTTCTCGAGCGTGGCGAGGCGCGCCGGGCGGTGGTTGCGCGCGATGGCTTGCCCCCACCGCGCATCGACGCCGGCGAAGTGACGCGCCCAGAGCAGGCCGAGCGTGAGCGCGCCCGCGCCGCCCATCGAGGTGCCGGTCACGAACGTGCGCAGCGGGTCGCCGCCTTGCGAGCGCTGCGCCCAGTCGACGAGCTGCAGCACCCGCCGCGCGGTGTAAGGAGGCACGGTGCCGGTGGTCGGCGCCCCGCCCGGGAGCTTGTCGGAGTAGCCCCACCAGTAGCTGGTCATCGGATCGTGCGGCTCGACGGTGACGTACGACGTGCACCCCGCGGACGCGTTGGGCGCGCCGCCCACCCCGTGCAGGTAGACCCGCACGGGCGCCGGCTTGGTGAGCGTGGACTTGGGCACGACGACCACGGCCGTGAAGGTGCGGCCGGCGTGGCCCGGGCTGTCGGTGTACGCGTCGGTCTTGACCGCGAGCGTGAGGCGACGGCAGGTGCCGAGGTCTTCGTTCCTGGTGATGGTCGGGACCGGCGGGTGGATCGTGTCGGTGACGGTGATGCGGAACGAAGTCGTCGCGCTGCCGATGGGGTTGCTCGCGCGCAGCGTGACGGTCCACGGAGCGAGGCCGCCCTGGATGAAGTCGGGTCGGAAGACGACGGTGCGCGTCTCGGCGTCGAAGCGCGCGCCGGGCGGGAGGCCGGTCGCCACGACGTGGGTCGCGTCGGTGGCGACCACGGGCACGGTGAGCAGCTCGTCCTCGGCCACGGTGCGGTCGGTGAGGGCGGCCAGGGTCGGGGCCTTGGTGGGCGGAGGCGCGGTGTCGGAGACGTCGGTGATCGCGTCCGGCGCGGCATCCAACGGCTCGCTGTCGGTGGCCGAGGGGGTCTCCTCCACGGCACAGCCACCGAGGAGCATGGTCACCGCGAGCCCGAACCGCATCGAGAGATGCTGGGCCGGCAGGGCGGTCGATACAAGCCCTTGGTGGCCGAGTGGCGTGCTTCACGCTAGAAAACCCCATGCGTCGGTTCGCCGCCCTCCTCCTGCTCGTCGGCTGTTCGTCCTCCTCCTCCTCGCCCGCCGAGCCCGCGACCGACACCGGCGTCGAGGCCGAGGCCGGCCCCGAGATCGGCGCCGACGTGACCGTCGACGGCTTCGTCAAGAAGCCGGTCTACTTCACGGGCACCGACAACCAGCGCGTGGTCGACGCCGAGGCCACGTTCCCGAAGACCGGCGCCTACGCCCAGATCATCCTGCACCTCTCGCTCGAATGCCCGAGCGGCAAGTGCGACGCGTGGGATCGCTTCGCCACGCTCGGCGTCGTCACCCAGAAGGGCGACAAGCCCGAGAACGACACCGTGCTCGAGCTCGCGCGGTTCATCACCCCCTACGGCGTCGGCGCGGCCTGGGATCTCGACGTCACCGATCTGCGCCCGGTGCTGCGCGGCCCGCTCACGCTGCGCACGTTCATCGACACCTGGGTCGGCCCGGGCAGCGCGTACGGCAACGGCTGGCTCGTCAACGCCTCGTTCGAGATGAAAGGCGGCGTTCCGGAGAAGGAGGCCGTCGCGGTGCTCCCGATCTGGACGATGCACAGCGGCGTCTACGGCGACCCGAGCAAGCCGCTCACCGGCTCGTTCCCCGAGCAGAGGCCCACGCTGCCCGCGGGCGCCACGTCGTTCGCGGTGCGCGCGCTGATCACCGGCCACGGCCAGGGCAACCTCGAGAACTGCGCCGAGTTCTGCCCCCGCGATCACACGATCACGGTCGGCACCACGCCCCACAAGGAGAAGATCTGGCGGACCGACTGCGCCACCACCGCCGCGCCCGGCCAGAAGGGCACCTACAAGCTCTCGCGCGCGGGCTGGTGCCCCGGCGCGGACGTGCGGCCCTGGGTGTTCGACGTCACCGCGGAAGTCGCCGGCGGCGCGAAGTTCTCCTACGACGCGGCCACCTACGTGAACTCGTGCCGCCCGGACGCGGCCACGTGCGAGGGGTGCTCGCTCGGCACGGACTGCAAGTACGACGGCGGCAACCACACCGAGCCTTCGTACTTCGTGTCGGCAGTGCTGATCGCGTATCGGTGAACGCCGCCCGGCTCGCCGCGGCCTTCAGTCCTTGAACTCGGCGGGGCTCAGCCCGTGACGACGCATCAGCTCGTAGAAGTCGGTTCGGTTGCGCCCCGACAGGCGCGCGGCCGCGCTGACGTTGCCGCCCGACCGGCGGAGCACCTCGACGAGGTAGCCGCGCTCGAAGGCGTCGCGCGCCTCGCGCAGCGGCGGTAGCTCGGCGCCGTGCAGGGGGGCGAGCGCCGCCTCTTGCCACGAGGTGGGGCCCACCACCGGCGCCGCGACCTCGATGCCGTGCGCGAGCGCGAGGTGCTCCGGACGGAGCTCGGCCGAGTCCGCGAGGAGCAGCGCGGCCTCCATGACGTTGGCGAGCTCGCGGACGTTCCCCGGCCACGGGTAGGCCAGCATGGCAGAGAGGGTGGCCTCGTGGATCCGCGGTACCGGGAGGTGGTGACGCGCGGCGGCGCGCTCGAGGAACACGTCGGCGAGCAGCGGGATGTCCTCGCGGCGCTCGCGAAGGGCGGGCATCCGGAGCGGCAGGACGTGCAGCCGGAAGTACAGGTCCTCGCGGAACCTCGACTCGGCCACGGCGACGCGCAGATCGCGGTTGGTCGCGGCGAGGACCCGCACGTCCGAGTGCCGTTCGGTGGTCGACCCGACCGGCGTGTAGCGCTTCTCCTGCAAGACGCGCAGGAGCTTCACCTGGACGTCCGGCGGGGCGTCTCCGATCTCGTCGAGGAACAAGGTGGAGCCGGCCGCCGCCGCGAAGACGCCGTCCCGGTCGCGGGCCGCGCCGGTGAACGCCCCACGCGTGTGGCCGAACAGCTCGCTCTCCAGGAGCTCGCGGGGAATGGCCGCGCAGTTGAGCGCCACGAAGGGGCGATCCGCGCGGGGTGACGCCGCGTGGAGCGACCGCGCGGCGAGCTCCTTGCCGGTGCCGGACTCGCCCGTGATCAGCACCGTCACCTCGGTCCGGGCGACGCGCTCGATCACCTGGCGCACCTTCTGGACCGCTTCGCTCGTGCCGACGAGCTGACGATCGATGGACGCTCCTCCGACGATGCGCCGCAGCCCCGCCACCTCGCGAACCAGGGCGCCGTGGCTCACCGCCTGGGCGATCTTCTGCAGCAGGTCGTGGTCGTGGAACGGTTTGGTGAGGAAGCCGTACGCGCCGCGGCGCATGGCGTCGACGGCCGTCTCGATCGAGCCATGCGCGGTCAGCACGAGCGCGGGGACGTCGGGTACGCGCTCCTTCATCGCGGCGACCACGTCGAGTCCCGTGCCGCCGGGCAGGCGGAGATCCACGAGTGCGAGGTCCCAGTGGCGATCGAGGGCGGCGATCGCCTCGCGCACGCTGCCGACCGAGTCGACCACGTAGCCCCGCGACTCGAGCCGCAGAGTGAGCAGCGTGCAGAGCTCGGCGTCGTCGTCGACGATGAGGATCGCGTGGCTCACGCCCCACCTCGACCGACGGGGAGGAAGAGCGCGAACGTGGTGTCGCCCGGTCCCGGCGCGGCGAGCTGCACGTGGCCCCCGTGGGCCTCGACGATCTCGCGGACGAGGGTGAGGCCGAGCCCGATCCCCATGCGCATCGGACGCCCCGACACCTCGTGGGTGGTGAAGGCGTCGAAGATCGCGGCGCGCAGCTCGGGTGGCACGCCAGGGCCCTCGTCCTGCACGGTGATGCGCGCGTGCGGGCCCTTGCGCCCGAGGGGGCCCTCGGGTTCGACCGTCCTCTTCACGGAGACCACCCCCCCGGCCGGCGAGACCGAGACGGCGTTGCGCAGCACGTTCGCGATCGCGCGCTCGACGAGGAGCCCGTCGAGGGCGATCCGCGGCCCCGCGCCGACCGGTTCGAACTCGATGGTGACCGACTGCGCGCCAGCGTCGGTCTGTTCGGCGGCGATGGCCTCGCGCACGATGTCGTCGAGCGGACGCGGCTCGTCGACCTGCAGCACCTTGCCGGCGCGCAGCCGCGACAGATCGAGCAGCGTGGTCACGAGCCGGATCTCGGCCTCGCAAGCGCGCCGCGCGATCCCGAGGATGCGCAGCTGCTTGTCCTCGAGGTGGCCCGCGGTGCCGTCCTCGAGGAGCGCGAGCGCCTCGCGGAGCTTGCCGAGCGGCGTGCGCAGTTCGTGGGAGACCGAGGCGAGGAACTGCTGCTTGAGCGCGTCGAGCGCCGCGAGGTCGACCCGCATCCGGTCGAGCTCCGACGAGAGCTCGACCACCTCGCGCGGCCCGTCGACGGTGGGGAACGGCGCGAACTCGCCCTTGCCGACGCGCTGCGCGGCCTCCGAGAGGGCCGCGAGCGGCTTGGTGACCCCCCGCGCGACGCGCGACGCGACCACCCAGCCGGCGACGAGGGCGAGCAGGCCCATCCCGACGCCGCGCAGGATCGCGCGGCGCCCGGTGCGGACGATCTCCTCCTCGTGGACCTCGAGCCGTCGATGCAGCTCGTAGAGGCGGGCGATCCACGCGTCCGTCAGGTCCTCGTCGAGCTTGAGACGCGCGGCGCGGCTCTCGGGGCTCCGGAGCAGCTGGCATGTCTTGTCCCGGGTGAGCGACGCGACCAGCTCGAGGTAGCGACCCGCCGTCGTCGCGAAGGGGCGCGACGCGATCGCCGCGTTGTCCTGGATCGCCTGTCGCAGGATCCGCTCGGGCTCCCGGAAGGTCGCGCCGACCACGGCGTCGGTCGCACCCAGCTCGCAGGCATCGACCCCGTGGCGCGCGGCGACCTCGACCTTCCAGGCCGCGCGGTAGAGGGCCTCCTCCTCGTCGATGGTCGCGAGGTCCGATTCGCGCACGGCGCGGACCTGACGGTAGAGGTCGACGAGGGTGAAGATGGTGACGGCCAGCGCCGCCGACAGCACCATCCCGAGGACGCCATGCGAGAGCGCGAGGCGATTCACCAGGCGCATGGGCAGACCTCGGCGGCGCGATGGGCGGGCATGGGACTTGTAGACAGGTGGCGATGATGCGGCCGCGCCCCACCCCACCGTGGACAGCGACCGATTCCTAGCCCGAACCCGCCACTGGCCGCTACACCCAACCTGTCGGCAGGAGCCAACGGGCCGGACCGACACTGTCTGGATCGCCCGACAGGGGTCGGTGCTCAGCCACGGGAAACCGCGGCCATGGAGGATGGAACGTCCATTGCTCGCGGCGCCGGCATGTCGAAGGACCTGCGGTGAGGGGAACCACGATCGTCACGGCACCGCCGACCCGAGCGCGGGCGTTCGGCGCCAAGGAGAAGGTCAAGCCCTCGCTGTATCGCGACGCCATCGCCGCGGCGAAGAGCGCGTGGCTCCACGATGCCCGGGAGGCCCTGTCGGGCAAGCACCTCGGCGCGGACATCCTCGCGGGCATCACGGTCGCCGCGGTCGCGTTGCCCCTCAACCTCGCGCTCGCGGTGGCGAGCGGACTGCCCCCGATCGCGGGGCTCATCGCGGGTGCGTTCGGCGGCATCGTCGCGGCCATCGCGGGCGGCACGGCGCTCCAGGTCACCGGGCCCGCCGCGGCCCTCAGCGTGATGGTCCTCGCGCTGGCGAAGGACTTCGGCGCGACCGGGGTCGCAGCGGCCTGCCTGCTGGTGGGTCTCACGCAGTGGGTCCTCGCCTTCAGCCTCTCCGGCAAGCTGTCCCGCTACTTCCCCGAGTCGGTCCTCGCGGGCTTCACGACCGGCGTCGGCATCAAGCTGCTCGACGCGCAGATCCCCGAGATCCTCGGGTTCGACTACCGGGTCGTCGAGCTCGCGCAGATGATCCACCGGCCCAAGTGGCTGCACGAGGTGTCGTGGGTCGCCGTCGTCGGCGGCCTCGGCGTCGCGCTGCTCGTCGTCGGCACGGCCAAGTACAAGCGCTTCCCGGCCGCGATCGTCGGCATCTCGATGGTCACGTTCGTCTCGGTCTACGTCGGCTGGGACATCGAGCGCATCGGCACGCTGCCGAGCCGCCTGCCGACCCCAGCGCTCCCCGTGGTGCCGAACGGGCGCTGGGGTGAGCTCGCCCTCAAGGCGCTGCCCCTCGGGCTCCTCGCTGCGGTCGAATCACTGCTCGCCGCTCGGGCGGTCGACCGCATGGCCCCTACGGCGCGCAGGCACGACCCCAACCTCGAGCTCTTCGGCCAGGGGCTCGCCAACATCGTGGTCTCCTTCTTCGGCGGCATGCCGGTCAGCGGCGTCGTCGTCCGCTCCGGCGTCAACGTGCAGAGCGGCGGCAAGACCCGCTTCTCGGCGTTCCTCCACGGCGTCCTCCTCGTGCTCGCCGTGGTCTACCTCTCGAAGCAGCTCGCCCTCGTGCCGCTCTCGGCGCTCGCGGGGTTGCTGTGCGTGGTGGGCCTCCGCCTGATCGAGGTGCGCACGTTCTTCGAGCTGGCGCAGAAGCACCGGATCGAGGCGCTCGCGTTCGTCGCGGCCCTCGGGGGGACGGTGACCGGCCACCTGATGATGGGCCTGGTCGCGGGTGGCCTGCTCCACGCGCTCCACCGCTACATGAACCCCGACGACGAGCACGAGGGCGAGGAGAAGAAGGACCCGGGCCTCCGCGCGGTGCTCGACAAGGACCACGCCGAGGCGCGCAAGCACGGCCACCCCGATGCCCGCCCCGTGCGCGTGCCCGGCTGGCTGCAGCACATCCAGGGCTCGAGCCCGAAGGCGCTCACCTCGTTCGTCCACGAGAAGGCGGCCGTGATCGGGCGGGTGACCCTCGGTCAGCACGTCCACGTCGCCGCGGGCAGCTCGATCCGCGCGGACGAAGGCACGCCGTTCTTCATCGGCGACAACACCAACGTGCAAGACGGCGTGGTCATCCACGCGCTCAAGGACCGGCACGTCCAGGTGCGCGGCGAGCAGTGGGCGGTCTACGTCGGTCGCAACGTGTCCATCGCGCACGACGCCCTCGTCCACGGTCCCTGCTACATCGGCGACGACACCTTCATCGGGTTCAAGGCCGTGGTCCACGACTCGGTCGTCGGCCGGCACTGCTTCATCGGGATCGGCGCGGTGGTCGTCGGCGTCGAGATCCCGGACGGCAAGCGGGTCCCGCACGGAATGATCGTCGACAGCGCGGACGCCGTCGAGCGACTGCCCGACGCCGAGCACAGCCACCACGAGTTCAACGAGGACGTCGTCGAGGTCAATCGAGGCCTCGCCCTCGCCTACCAGGAGGCCGAGAACCCCACGACGAACAACGGCCCGCGGGCGCACGCCATTGCGCATCCCGCACCGCGACGAGCACACCCGTGGGACGAGGCCTGGACACCGCTGCGAATCGGAAAGGACGCGATCTGATGGTGACGTATCTGCTGGTCGGGCTCGCCGTGGGCCTCCTCACCTACGTGGGCTACGCGTTGACGCGGTGCTATTTCCGCGTGGACGAGGGCCACGTCGCGGTGCTCGTGACCTTCGGCGCAGCCGAGCGCGAGGGCGACGGGGTGCGTTTCCGCGGTCCAGGCCTGCACCTCAAGTGGCCCTGGCAGCACCCGATCCTGGTCAACATGAAGGAGCAGAACCTCGACCTCGCGGGGGAGGAGGGCGGCCGCACGGCGATGGCCGAGGACGGCACCATCCTGCGGTTCGACTCGATCCTGCGCTACCAGCCGGTCGAGACCGCGCTCGCCGAGTTCCTCTTCGGCCTGCGCACCCCGCTCGAGCACATCACGGGCCTCTTCACCTGCCTCCTGCGCAACGAGATCGCCAACTTCCGGCCCACCAAGCTGCGCCCGCACTACAAGGTCGACGAGGCCCCTCACGCCGGCCAGGAGCGCCACGACACCGAGCACCCCGTGTCGATCGGTCAGCGCGAGTTCGCCTTGCAAGGCGGCTCGTTCGCGCTGATCCGCCGCGAGCGCGGGCGCCTGAACGCGAGCCTCGAGGAGTTCGCGCGCGCGCAGGTCGGCGAGCGCTACGGGGTGCGCTTCAACGCCGTGGATCTCATCGACATCCTCCCGCCCGACGAGCTCGACCAGGCGCTGAACGCGGTGATGCAGGCCCAGACGGAGGCCGACGCCCACTACTTCCGCGCCGAGGGCGACTGCCAGCAGCGCCTGCTGGCCGCCGAGCGCGGTGTCCTCATCGCCAAGACCCGCGCCTCGGCCATCGCCAAGGAGATCGACGTGATCGGAGCGGGCCTCGCCACCCTCGACGACGAAGGGACGCTCACGGCCTACGTCGAGCGCCGGCGCGACGAGGTCCTCGGCGAGGCGCGCACCACGTTCTTCAAGGAGGCTGTCCGATGATGAAGTACTGGCTCCTCGGCGCGACCATCGGGCTCCTCACCCTGCCGATCCTCGCCTGGCTGTTCCGCGCGATGATCGTGCAGGTCCAGGAGATGGAGACCGCGCTCGTCACGCGCTTCGGCGAGCTCGCCACCGCGCTGGAGACGCCCGGCCTCCACTTCTGGCCGACGCGCATCTTTCCGTGGATCGACGTCATCCACGTGTCGCGGCGCCGCGATTTCCGCCTGTTCCGCGGCGTCCACGTCAACGACGCCCGGGGCACCACGGTCATCATCGACCTGTGGGTCGAGTTCCGCATCGTCGACGCGGCCCGCGCCACCTTCTCCGTCGCCGACTGGGACCGCTCGCTGCAGAACCTCGTCGCGCACTCCGCGACCAGCATCCTCGGCAACCGCGAGTTCAACGAGATCCTGTGCGACCGCACCGACGTCGGTCGGCTGCTCCAGGTGGACATCGCCGCCGAGACGGAGCGGTGGGGTCTCTCGGTCGATCAGGTCTACATCCACAAGGTGAGCCTGCTCCCCGAGGTGTCGCAGCAGATCTTCCACACGATCGCGGCCCGCCTCGAGCGCGCCAAGGCGGACATCGAGGAGTCCGGTCGCCTCGCCGTGGCCGAGCTCGAAGCCGAGACCGACGCGCAGATCGCCGGCCTCGTCGCGGACGCCAAGACCCACTACCCCGTGGCCATCGGTCACGCGCTGGCGCGCCTCGCCAAGCGCCCGAAGGTGTTCCACGCCTACGAGGAGCTCCACAAGCTCTCGCTCCTGCGGCCCCACCGCACGGTCGCGTTCCGCGGCTTCGACGGCGACCTGCGGGCCATCGACGCCGCCATGCTGCCGATCCCCGCGATCGAGGGCGCCTCCGACGAGCGGCGCCTCGGCCGCGGCGGCGGGCACGCCTGAACCACGGACGGAGGCCGTGACGGCCCGTCCGGGTTCGGACTAGGCTCCGCGGGCCATGGAAAAGAAGCACATCGACGAGGAGAACCTCACGGTCAGCGGCGTCCCTTCGACCCGCGACAGCCTGGCGCCGTACGGCGTCACCATCGCGGTCACCAAGGCCTACGGCCCCAAGGGTGACAGCCTGGTCGGCATCTCCGACGTCACCTTCGACGGGCAGCCGGCGGTCACCCTGTTCGTGAAGACGGAGCAGGGCGAGGGCCTCGTGCACCTCTCGCCGCTCCACGGCGACCGCCGCAAGGCTGGCTTCGTCGACATCCCCGCCGGCACCCGCTGCCAGCTGTTCTGCCCCGTGTCCAAGCAGCCCCTCGACAAGGTCGGTCCGGTCGACGACGGCAGCGACGCCGAGTACTACGCCATCTACCTCACGCCGCAGTGCTCGCAGGAGGCCATGGTCGCCATCAGCGACATCTGGGGCCACTACGCCTCGCGCATCGTCGACGACAGCGAGCTCATCTCGTACTGGGCGCGCACCCACGAGAACGCCTAGGCGGGAATCCCGCCGCGCGCGCCCGCGTTCACCTCGTCCCGACAACAGCCCCGAGAGAGAGTCATGGCCAAAGCGAAGGTCGCCGTCATCAAGGTCTCGCCCAAGACGGTCCTCAAGGACACCGTCCGCCTGTGCGAGCTCGCGGGCATGGAGCGCGCGCTCGACCCCAAAGGCGACCACCATCCTCAAGGACAACATCAGCTGGCACTACCCGTTCCCGGGCGCCAACACGACGCCGTGGCAGATGGAGGGCACGATCCTCGCCCTCCAGAAGCTCGGCTTCCGCGACCTCACCTGCGTCCAGAACAAGACGGTGGTGACCAACGCCTTCAAGGGCGAAGACCTCAACAACTACATCCCGCTGTTCAAGAAGTACCGCATCCCGGTGCTCTACAACTTCAAGGAGCAGGACATGAAGTGGGTCGAGTACCGACCCAAGGCGCGCATGCACGTGCTGCCCAAGATCTTCCCGGAGGGCATCCACGTCCCGGACTACTTCTTCGGCAAGAACGTGGTGCACCTGCCCACGGTGAAGTGCCACATCTACACGACCACCACCGGCGCGATGAAGAACGCCTTCGGCGGCCTCCTCAACACCAAGCGCCACTACACGCACTCCTGGATCCACCGCACGCTGGTCGACCTCCTCGCCATCCAGAAGGAGATCCACAGCGGCGTGTTCGCCATCATGGACGGCACCACGGCGGGCAACGGCCCCGGGCCGCGCACGATGTACCCGGTCATCAAGGACTACATGCTCGCGAGCGACGACCAGGTCGCGATCGACGCGGTGGCCGCCAAGATGATGGGCTTCGACCCGATGTCGCTCGAGTACATCCGCGTCGCCCACGACGACGGCCTCGGCGTCGGCGATCCGCGCGACATCGAGATCGTCGGCGACGATCCGGACCAGGTGCGCCGCGAGTCGTGGGGCTTCTCGGTCGGCGACAACGGCGCCTCGATGGTCGGCGACTTCATCTGGTTCGGCCCGCTCAAGCCGGTGCAGAAGCTGCTGATGCCACACGCCGCTCGTCAACGTGTTCATCTTCGGCAGCGAGGCGTACCACGACTATTACCGCTGGCCGCTGAAGGACAAGAAGACCTTCGAGGACTGGCGCGCCAACACCCACTGGGGTCGGCTCTTCGCGGCCTACGAGCGCGGCGAGTCGGAGCGCGTGCTCGATTCGGTCCACGTGGGGTGACAGCAGGGCTCGCGCATGCCGAGCTCCCTGCAGATCCTCGCCGGCCTTGCGCTGGTCGCGAACCGGTTCTTGCCGCTGGCCGTCGCCTGGCACGTCGTGGTGGCCCTCGCGGCCGCGGCGCTGGCGCTCGGCCTCCGTCCGACCCAGCGCTTGGCGGCCTTGGTGCTCGTGGCGCCGCTCGTCTCGGTGAGCGCGCTCGCGTGGACGACCGCGAACCCCTTCAACGGCGCGGCGTTCGCGGGCCTGTCCCTGGGGCTCGCGCTGCTCGCGTCGCGCCTCCCGCCGAGTTTGGTGACACGAGGCCCTCCCTGGGCACTCGTGCTCGGCGGGGCCGCGCTCCTCTACGCGTGGGGCTATCCGCACTTCCTCGCTCGCCCCGCGCTCTACCTCGTCGCGGCCCCGATGGGGCTCTTGCCCTGCCCGACGCTGGCGCTGGTCCTCGGCGCCGGCTTGTGCGCGGGGGGGTTCGGCTCGCGCGCGTGGTGCCTCGTCTCGGGTGCGGCGGACTCTTCTTCGCGCTGTTCGGCATGTTGCGGCTCGGCGTGTGGCTGGACGCCGGCCTGCTCGTAGCGTCGGTCGCAGCGCTCGCGCTCGCGGTATCCTCGGCCGATGCAGGACATGACTGCGGCGGACAAGGCGCTCGAGGCTCGTGATCTCGTCCGGCTGCTGGCCGCGTTGCTGACTGCCTGGCGCAACAACCGGTTGGCCGAGCTGGCCGACGCGATCGACCACGTGTCGCGCGCGCTCGAACCCACGGTCGCGCCGCTCGGCGCCGTGGGCCCGAAGAAGTCCTACGAGGCGTGGCTGAAGCGGGCCGCGATGGCGGAGCCCGCCGACCTAGTGGTCTTGTTGCCGGATCTGCTCGACGGCCCCCCCGGCGCACCTGCGGGTGAAGCTCGAGGCGCTCGAGGCCTTCGGCGAGGATCCGCGCATCGCGGCGCATCTCGCGGACTACCTCACCCACTCGAGCGACTGGCTCCCCACGAGCCCGGTGGGCACCGCGATCTTCAAGGTGCTCGCGCGGCACGGCCACGCGCGGACCCTCGACGTCCTCCGCAGCTCACCGTTCAACGACCCGCGCGCGCACGACCAGGCGTGGCGGCAGAGGAAGCTCGAGGCGCTCGCCAAGGCCGTGGCCAAGCACCGAACCACGCCGCTCGGTGACCGCGCGCGCGCGACGCTCGACCAGGTGCGTGCATTGCCGGCTGGTCCGAGCCCCGGCGAGGTGAACTTCGTCGCGGCCGCGGATCCGGCGACCCGCGCGGTCGCGACCGATCAGCTGCTGGAGCAAGGCGGACCTCGGGGCGAGTTCGTCGTGCTGCAGCAGGCGAAGAAGGTCCGCGCGCTGACGGCCGCCGAGAAGAAGCGCGAAGAGGCCCTGCTGGCCGCGCATCGCAAGAAGTGGATGGGTGGGGTCGCGAAGATACTCGATCCGGCGAAGTCGCGCTTCGAGGACGGGGTGCTCGTCGGGGGCGAGGTCGAGTCCGGGATGGACGAGCTCAGCGCCGTCCTCGACGCGCCCGAGTGGGCGACGGTGCGGTTCGTCGAGTCCTCGTGGGAGCTCGACCTGCGCCTCTTCCGCCGCTGGCCCGGCATCACGAGCGTACGGGTCACGAGCCTCTCGCATCTCCTCACGCTCACCGACGCGGACCCGCCGCTCGCCATCCGCGAGCTGACCTACGCCGGGCCGAACCAGCAGCCGACCGTCGTGGAGCGAGAGGCGCTCATGGTCGCGCGCGGCTTGCCGGCGCTCACGCACCTCTCCATCAGCGGCTACTGGCACAAGCCGTCGAACCTGGGCTACCTCGTCGAAGGCCCGCTCGCCCGCCGGCTCGAGCGCCTCGTGTACACGCGTCGGTACGCCATCGCCGAGTGGGTCGCGCTGCTCGATGGGGCACCTCCCAACCTGCGCGTCGGCTCGATCGGCTACGACGGCCGCGGGGCCTGCCTCGACTTCACCCGCGACGCCGCCGGGCGCTTCACGCAGCTCGTGGTGAACTTCGAGACGCCACGCGAGGACGTGCGGCGCAACTTCGACCGGATGCTGGAGGCGCTCGCGCTGGTGCCGGCGGGGCTCCTGACCTCGGTGCAGCTCGATCCGCGACTCGACGCTCCCACGAAGGCCCATCGGGCGCGCCTCGAGGAGGTGGTGGCGGGGCTGGTCCGCTCGCGCTGAACTCTGCCGTCAGGAGGAAGGGCCGTCACGACCACCCGCACGCCTTGGTGCAGGCCTCGTAGTTCGTCCTGCACGCCTTCTCGCAGGCGATCCCCGAGTTGGTGAGCGCGCCCTCGCTGTCGGTCATCTCGTCGAAGCAAGGATCGATGCACTGGTCCCACGCTGCCGAGCACTTGGGACAGTCGCCGCCGAGCGGCACCCACCCTTTGACGCGATGATTCACCTTGGTGAACTCGACGCGGGCACCGCACGGCAACCAGTAGGCGGCGACGGTGTGCAGCGGAGTGTCACCGTCCATGCCGCCGTGACTCCGGCGGATCACGAGCACTGACCCCTGGTGCTGGGCTTCGAGGTGCGAGCTGTGCTCACCACCCGGCGAGCTGAGGTCGACCTTCAGGGTCTTCGCCGCCGACAGCCGGTGTGACGTCAGGCTACCGCCCGCGCCAACCTCTTGCTCGACACCGAGTGCCAGAATGGTCAGGCTGACCTCGATGTACCCGTTCACGTACGTGTAGCCAGGAACGACGGAGATCGTGGGGCCTACGGTCCCGGCGGCGCACCCGATCGCAGGTGACCGCGGAACGACGCCATACGGGATGATCGCCTGCCCAGCGAGCGTGACGACCCTTGGTCCGAAGCGCACCTCGAAGTCGCGCACGTCGATGCGCGCTTCCATCCTCGGGCAGACCAGGGTGTCGACCACTGGGCTGTCGCCCGTAGTCGGATGCGGGCGGGATCGGATGGCCTCCACCACACAGGCTTCATGGGGTGCGGCCGCGGCCACGAGCGCGTCGGTCGTCTCGTCCTCCGTCACGAGATGGATGCCGTCCGCGCGCTGCTCGAGTCGTGTTGACCGCGCCTCCGACGAGCGGTGGCGGACTCGACGGGATGCGCAGCGCCAGGTGGTGGGAGGGAGCGGCCGTTCTGCAACATCCGAGCGCCGCGACCGTCGCGACGACTGCCAGACCAGCGCGACGTCGCATGCCACTGTAGACAGCGAGCAGCCTGTTTCCTTGGACGCAGCGGACCCTCGAGAGGCCGAGACCGCTCGCGCTGAGCCAGCGCAGAGCTGGGTGTGGCAGACTCCTCGCCATGCGCGCACTCGCAGTGTCCTGGCTGCTGGCGTTGGTCGGGTGCGGCGCGCGCGTCGACGATGCGGCCGCGAGCGACAGCGGCGTCGACGCCGGAGGCGACGGCGCGATCACGACCGACACCGCGGCCTGCCCGGCTGCGCTCCCTGCGACGGGCGCCACGTGCAGCGCGTCGGCGACCGCGACGTGCACGTACGGCGGCGCCGATCGGCTGCCGTGGTGCCGACCGCGTGCGACCTGCTCGGGGGGAGCGTGGAGCGTCGTCGACTGGAAGTGTCCTGTGTGTCCCACGACGCCCGCGGTCGACGGGGATCCCTGCGCATCGAGCGGGGCGAGCTGCGTGTTCGACCGGCGCGTCTGCGGCTGCGGCTACGGCAAGTGGACGTGCAAGACCGTCGCCGAAGGCTGCCCGCTCCCCGGCCCGAACGAAGGTGACCTCTGCACGACCGAGGGCCTGGTCTGCGACTACGGAACGTTCTCCACCGGCCTCGACGCGATCCACGGCCTCGAGAGCCGCTGCATCGGCGGCCGGTTCCACAACGTGTTCCGCCGCTGAGTGGTCGTTTTTGTTTCCGCACGAATGTAAAACGCCCGCTTTACATTCGTGCGGAGAAAAAATCGGCACCTCCGCCCGCACGCCCGCGTGACGTAGGATGCCGGCATGGGTGCAGAGACGAAGGTCGGCGCGCCGTGCCTCGCGTTCCTCGGCGACGGCTGGATCAAGGCGAAGGTCGCGCGCGAGGACGAGGACGGCACCTACGACGTCACCGACGGCACCGCCGACTCGCTGTTCGACCGCTGGCACGGCCTGACGCGCGACGAGCTCTCGTTCGACGACCTCGCCCTCTTCGGGCCCCTCTTCGACACCTTCCGCGGCGGCGAGCAGGGCCTCGGTCGGGCCGCCGCGGGCAAGGCGTTCGCCGACCTCGGCGTCGAGGTGAACGACGAGAACCTCGCGAGCTTCTGGGCCGATCGCTGCAAGACCCTCGCGCCCGGTGTCGAGCCCGAGCACGCGCTGCAGCAGGGGTGCTTGTCGCATCGGGGACAGGAACGTTGGGGAGATGCAACGCCCCTGTTGTGCCTGTCCCTCGGTGTCGCCGGCGGCGTCGACACGAACTACACTGCTGCGATTGATGCTGCGTTGTCCCTGCAGAGCATAGCCTGGGGGGTCAAGAAATGCCTCGAATCCAACTCGCCGAACTGCTGGGCGGTCGTGTCGCTACCTTCGATTTGGACCACACGCTGACTGCCCTCAGCTCGACGCGCATCTGCGAACGTGTGCACTCGCCGGTCCGCACCCAAGGATCGCTTGCCTGAGCGCCTGAGATCCGGCAGGCGGCGCGGCCGCCATGGCCGCAGCGCGGTCTACGCGCTGGCGTTTGCCGCGGCGGTTTGCGTCGCGCCACTGCCACTCGTGAGCTGCGAACACCGGCCAAAGAGTTACTCTCTTGGCCCCGCCGCAACGACCGCATCAGCCGTGCCGTCCTTGGATCCAGATGGTCGCTTCCAGCCCCTGTTCAACGAACTCTCTGGCTGCGTGCCAACGAGTTCCCTCGACAGTTTGATTCGACTGCAGTGCCGTTCCGGCCATCTTGAGATTCAGCGAATATGCGCTGCGGATGTGCGTTCAGAGAAGTGCATACTGGGCGCCACACCCAGGGCCAGCATCCCGTGTCCAGATGGCGAAGTCGTCGACGTCATTGTCCGCATGGCGCCGGAGGGAGGCCCAAAGCGCACATCTGGTCTCTTGGTCAGGCGCGTCAGCCGCGAGTTGGTGGCAGACACGATAGTGAGCTTGCGAGCCGCATGCTCCTGGCCCTCGCCATAGATATTGCATGTCTACCGGAGGAGCTCGACGGCGCCACCCTGCGTCACGTGCAGCGACGCCCCGGCCTTCGCAGCGCCGAGCGCCTGCGTCGTGCCGTCGGGCCAGCGGATCTCGACCGCGGTCGGGCCGACCGGGCGTCCGACGCCGTAGTTCGCGACGAACAGATCGAGCTTGCCGTCGTTGTTTGCTCACGACGATGCGTCGTGCGGTCAGCGCTTCTGCGCCAGCGCCGCGCTATACGCTCGAATCGCAGCGCTCGTGGTCGGTTGCTCGAGGTGCAGCACCAGTTCCTCGAGATCGATCCGGGGAGCGCCACGCTGCGGGGCACCTCCTCGTACTGCTCGCCGCGCAGCACGAACGGGGTCAGCTTGCCGCGGCGCCAGTACCACACCTCGGGCACGCCGAGCTTGCGGTAGACCTCGAGCTTGTCGATCCCCCCAGAGGTCCAGACCACCTCGATGGCCAGGTGGGGGCGCTTCGGGTCGAGGTCGCGACCGAAGACGTAGCACTCGTCGGGCTCGGCACCGCGCTCTGCCTCCTTGTCCTCGAGGGTCCAGGAGCCGTAGGTGCTGAACTCCAGATCGTTCTCGAGACAGTACGCCTCGAGCAGACGACCGAGGATGGACTTGATCGACTCGTGGCTGCGCGAGGGACTCATGATCTCCACACACCCGTCGAGGTACGTGATGCGCGGCGCCGAGCGGTCGCCGCGGAGCTCCAGCAGGCGCTGGTAGTCGGCCCACGTGGCGCCGCGCAGGTGAACGTAGTGGTCCTCCTGCGGCCGGTCGTCCTGTCGGAGCGCGTACACGAGGCCAATATAGCGCGGCGACAGGGTCGGGTCTTCCCCGGGCTCCTGTGGCAGGATGCTCTCGTGCGCGTAATCGTCGTGGGCTTACTGCTGGCGATGGTGGGGTGCGGAGCGCGCATCGACGACGCGCCCCTGACCGACGGTGCCGTCGATACCGGCGGCGATGGCGCCACCACGACCGACGCCGCGTCCTCGGCCTGCCCGGCTGCGCTTCCTGCGCCGGGCGACGCGTGCAGCACGTCTTCGACGACGGCTTGCACGTACGGCGCCGATCGGCTGCCGTGGTGCCGACCGCGTGCGACCTGCTCGGGGGGAGCGTGGAGCGTGGTCGACTGGAAGTGTCCCGCGTGTCCCACGACGCCCGCGGTCGACGGGGAGCCCTGCGCGGCGAACGGGGCGAGCTGCGTGTTCGACCGGCGCGTCTGCGGCTGCGGCTACGGCAAGTGGACGTGCAAGACCGTCGCCGAGGGCTGCCCGCTCCCCGGCCCGAACGAGGGCGACCCGTGCACGACCGAGGGGCTGGTCTGCGATTACGGAACGTTCTCCACCGGCCTCGACGCGATCCACGGCCTCGAGGGCCGCTGCATCGGCGGCCGGTTCCACAACGTGTTCCGCAGGTGAGCGGCGACGCCATGCGGTGGATGGCCGCGCGATTCGCAAGAGCCGGGCTGTGCGCGACGCTCGTGTGCGCATCGAGCTGTGGAACGCGCACGGAACCGGTCACGGAGGTCGTCGACGAGGCGTCCTATCCCGAGCTCCTCGCAAGAGCTCACTGTGAGCGTGCCAACGACTGTTGCGCGGCCGCCGGCTACCAAGGACCGCAGCCCGATTGCGTGAAGGAGAACGCCGCGACCATCGCCGAGGCAGCAGAGCGAGCCCGCGCGCGAGGGCGCTTCGATGCAGCGGCGGCGACGGCGTGCCTGGCAGCGATCCGATCTGCTGGGTGCTTCGATGACGAGCTCTTCGAGTGTCTGGCTCCCTACACGGGTTCTCTACCACCAGGAGCGGAGTGCTCGGATTGGTGGGGGGAGTGCGCGTCCACGCCGACCGCCACCGGCTACTGTGAGACGACCTACGCCAGCACGGGCGCGACGACCAAGCAGTGCATGCGCAAGCGATCCGTCCTCGTAGGAGGGGTCTGCGGTCTCGAGGGTCTGACGCGCCTCGAATGCGCGTCGGGCAGCTACTGCCACTCGCGAGGCGTCTGCGTGCCCCAGGCCAGAGAGGGCGAGGTCTGCGATCGCAACATTGGCAACTCGTGCATCGAGGGCCTGCGGTGTAGCGATGAGGGCCCTCCTCATGTCTGCGGGCGGGCAGCGACACCACGCGGTGCCCCTTGCACCGCCCATACCGAATGCGACTCCGTCTGCTTCGGCGGTCGGTGCCTGCGGCCGGAGGCTCTCGCGAACGACTACTGGTGTCGCCGGCGATGAGCGGCAGGAGGGCGCTTTTTGTTTCCGCACGAATGTAAAACGCCCCGCTTTACATTCGTGCGGAGACAAAATCGGCACCTCCGCCCGCACGCCCGCGTGTCGTAGGATGCCGGCATGGGTGCAGAGACGAAGGTCGGCGCGCCGTGCCTCGCGTTCCTCGGCGACGGCTGGATCAAGGCGAAGGTCGCGCGCGAGGACGAGGACGGCACCTACGACGTCACCGACGGCACCGCGGACTCCCTGTTCGACCGCTGGCACGGCGTGACGCGCGACGAGCTCTCCTTCGACGACCTCGCCCTCTTCGGGCCCCTCTTCGACGTCTTCCGCGGCAGCCAGAAAGGCCTCGATCGGGCCGCCGCGGGCCGCGCGTTCGCCGATCTCGGCGTCGAGGTCAACGACGAGAACCTCGCGAACTTCTGGGCCGACCGCTGCAAGACCCTCGCGCCCGGCGTCGAGCCCGAGCACGCGCTGCTCGACCGCGATCAGGCGCACGAGCTCTTCGTGTCGGCGGGCATCGCGGCCAAGCAGATCGCGACGCGCACGTTCCCTTCCAAGGACCTCTACAAGCTCTACTGGAACCAGGTGCGCATGGGCGGCCGCGCCCCGCGCGACGTCGGTGCCAGCAAGGATCTCTGCGACGCTCTCGCCGCACTCCGGCTCGCGTCGACGAAGATCGGCAAGCGATCGGCCGCCGAGGTCGCGGCCTTCATGACCCAGCACGGCGTCGTGCCCCCGAAGACGCTCGTGCGCCTGTGGTCCAGGAAGGGCGCGGTCGAGGCCATCAAGGAGTCGCACTGCAACAACCCGGAGCCGCGTGCCCCGAAGCTCTGGGAGCTGCGACGACGGGAGGCCTCGTCACGCTTCGAGGGCCAGCTCGCGGTGAAGGTGATGGATCCTCACCAGGGCGACCACGGCTGGTGGGTGGTCTTCGACGACGGCGCCGACGACGGCGAGGTGTGGCTCTCGTTCGAGGAGAACGGGCCGCCGGTGGTGCGCGTGGCCCGCAGCGTGGCGTTCTTCTTCTGGGACCTCGCCGAGACCGGCCGCTGCTGGGAAGCGTCGGAGGCGGGCTGACCCCATTCACCGACGTTGGTGAACGCGTTCTCCGACGTCGGTGAACGCGGATCAGTGGGCGGCCGGCGCGAAGCGGTCCCACACCGCGCGGGCGAGGTTCGCGATCACGGCCTCCCGCCCGGCCAGCTCCTTCGTCGACCCCGCCGTCAGCACGGCGACCGCGACGCGCGCGCCGCTCGGCAGCACGAGGATCCCGACGTCGTTGGTCGAGATGTTGAAGCCCTCGACCGTGTCGCCCGTGCCCGTCTTGTGCTCGACACGCGCGCCCGGCGGTAGCTTGCCCTTGAGGCGGTTCGGCCCGGTCTTGGTGCCGGCGAGCACGTCGAGCAGCCACTGCGACCGCTCCGGCCCGAGGAACGCCTGGGTGTCGAGGACGGCGAGCATCTGCACGAGCCCTTCGGTCGTCGCGACGTTGGGCGAGGCGGTGAGCTCCGCCTTCGCGGCGGCGAGCCGGGCGGTCGACGTGGCCTCCGGGCAGGCCTTCAAGGCGACCGTCGTCCAGCCGCCGGTCGGCGCCGGAGTGCCGGGGCACCCGAGGCGCCCGAACATCTCGATCTCGGCCTCACCGATGTCCACGCCGAGCACGCCCGCCGCGCGGAGACGCGCCGTGATCGCCGCGCCCCCGCCGAGGAACGAGACGAGGCGATCGCCGCCCGCGTTGTCGCTGTCCTGGATCGTGCGCACCAGCACCGTGCGCAGCGTCGGCGCGTGCTCGCCCTTCTGCCAGGCCTCGGAGAGCGGGCTCACCTCCTTGCGCAGATCGGCCTCGACGAACGGCACCGGCTCGTCGAGCTGGTGCTGCCCGCGGTTCACCGCGTCGAGCGCGACGAAGGCGAGCGGCAGCTTGAACACGCTCATCATCGGCAGCTTCGCGTCGCCGTGGACACTGGCGCGCACCTTGGTGCCGAGGTGAAGCACCGAGACGGCCACCACGCCGTCGTGCGCGCCCACGATGCCCGCGAGCGTCTTCTCGAGGGCCTCGTCGTGCGTCGAGGCGACCACGGGCGGTGGGCTCGACGTCGACCGACCACTGCAGCCGACCACCCCCACTGCGACCATCACTGCCCACACGCTTCGCCGCATCACCGATCCTCCAGGTTCGAGAGAGACGCCGAGAACGCCCGGCGTCACCGACGTATTCAGGTCAGGGACACTTCACGCCGCGCTCGGCGCAGTCCTTGGCGCACGCGGACGCGCACCCGCCGCAGCACGCCTCGTCGAGGTACTTCGCGCCGCAGACCGCGGGCTCGCCATGAGCGTCGCGGCGACAGGCGGGCTTGCACCCCTTCGCATTGGGAGGGCACGCGTCGACGCAGTCGAGGACGTCCATGCCCTGCTGCAGGCAGCTCGCATACGCGCCGTGGGGCGCGGAGACCCCATCGAGGAACTGCTGGTCGAGGCAGCGGTTGCAGGTGAAGAGCGCAGAGTCGAAGCCGGGCATCGTGCAGCCGGCGCCGATGGGACCGACCGCCGTGCTCCGGTATCGACCGCAGACCGGTCGACAGCTGTCGAGGCAGTCCGTCCGGCAGCAGGTGCAGAAGAGGTATTCGTTGCCTGCGACCATCGGCTCGTAGGCCGTGGACTCCGCGCAGCGTTCGGGGCAGTCACCGGCGGGCACCTTGCAGCCCTCGACGCAGCGGAGCCACGCCACGCACTTCGGGTCGCGGCGGCAGGCGTCGTGCTGCTTCGCGCACGGGCCCCCCTTCTCGGTCACGCTCGCCGCGCAGCTGCCACAGCTCGGATCGGCGTGCTCGAACAGGAGCGGGCGCCAGGCCGGCGGCTCCGCCGATGGGGGCGTCGCGACCGTGGGCGTGGACACCGTCGTCGCCGCCTTCGCGCAGGCGAGCACGAGGCCCACCGCAGGAGCGCGAGCCATCGCCGGGAGCCCATGGCCCATTCGAGCGCGGACGCAGCGCGCCGTCACGTTCACTTCTGGACGGCCGCGAGCGCCCCCGTCTTCTGGTCGACGAACACGATGCGCGCGTCGGTGTAGACGAACCTGGAGGGGGACCAGGGGGCACCGATCACCACGACGGTGCTCGCCCCAGCGTGGTCGGCGCGCTGGATGACGATCGGGTTGTCGTAGATGCCGCCGGTCTGCCAGTAGACGTGACGCGCATCGGCGTGCACGGCCGTGAGCAACCCGTCGGCCCCGAGGGTGCGCCGCGCGCCACCACCGAGGGGGATGCTCACGAGCTCCTCGACGTGCTCCGGACACTGGCCGTGCTTGGCCTCACCGCTCTTGCATTCCGTGAGCCCGCTCCCGAAATACCGGGTTCCATCGACGACGAAGTAGATCGCGTTCGGCCCCAACACGATCTCGTGCTGGGTGGTGTTCGGAGGGAGCAGCACCGTCGGCGCGCCGCCCGCCGCGCGGACGCGCGAGAGGCCCCCGTCCCGTACCACGTAGTCCCAGTCGACCCCCTCCGCGTCGCGCCGCCTTCGGACCGACGTCTGCTCCTTCGGCACGATCACGCCCGGCCCCCCACCGACGGGCTTCGCGAGGTCGACACCCGCGCCGTTGCGGTAGACGACGCGTCCGTCGTCTACCGACAGCGCCGTGCAGCCGTCGGTCGTCGAGGCGAACGACTCGGCGGGCGCCTCGCTCCGGACCTTCTTGCGGAACACCGTCGTCGCCGTGCACCAGTACGCGAAGCCGCCGTGCACCGCGACGACCGGCGACAGCGGGTTCGCGGCATCACTCGTGGCGAGCGTGTACGGCTGGCCCGCGTCGTCGATCGTGCGCACCGCGGTGATTGGGAAGTCGTCGCTCGTGAGCCACACGGCTGCGTGGTCGTCGGCCGCGAGGCCGTACACCGCGCCGGGCTTCGCGAGGAGGACGCGCGGCGCACACACCCCGGAGCACGCGGTCGCGGACGCCGGGGCCGGCGGCGAGGACACCGTGGCGCGAGGCGTGCGGGCGCACCCGAGGAGGCAGACCAGCGTGACGGCGTACTTCACGAGGCTTCGACGCATCGGGTGACCCCCTCCTTGGCGCGAGTACCAGGCTATCCTGCCCCGATGACCCCGAAGGAGTGGTTTCGCGCGTTCGACACCTTCGACAAGGTCCGTGACCTCGACAAGGTGCGCGCTGGGCTCGCCGAGCACCGCGATGCGCAGGACGAGTACGGCATGACCGGCCTCCACCTCGCGGTCGCGATGGGCTGGCTCGAGGCAATGAAGGTCCTGCTCGCGGCCGGCGCGGACACCGAGCTGCGCTACCACCGCACCGGAGAGACCGCCCTCCACACCGCGGTGCGGGAGCGCAAGCAGTCGATCCTCCAGGCGCTGCTCGACGCCGACGCGGACGCCGACGCGCAGAACCACTGGGGCGTGACCCCGCGCAGCTCCGCCGAGACCCTCGCGCTCGGCGCGTTCTTCAGCGACGTGGTCGCGCGGCCGCGCGCCACCACCGTGCTCGCGGCGAGGATCCAGAACGCCGAGCACCTCGCCGACCACTACCACCCGCGGTTCAGGATCCCGTCGCGCGCGGAGCGGGAGGGCCTGCAGGTCGGCGTCGCGGTCGACGTCCACGTCCACGGTCCGAAGCCACCGGCCGTGAAGGTGCGCATCACCGAACGCCTCGAGTCGAACGGGGTCGCGTACGTGGCCCGGCTCGACCCGCCGCAGCAGGACTGCAACCTTCCCGACGTCACCGAGGTCCGGTTCGGCCCCGAGCACGTGGCCACCGTCTATCGACCGCGGCCCTGACCGATGATCCCCCGCGCCGTGCAGGCCCTCCAGGCGGGCCACCTCGACGAGGCCGAACAGCTCGTCGCCGCCGCGCTCGCCGACGACCCGACCTCCGTCGCCGCGCTCCACGTCGGCGGCCTCGTCGCCCACGCGCGCGGCGAGCACGCCACCGCCGTCGCGCGCCTGCGCCGCGCCGCCGACCTCGCGCCCGACCACGCCGCCCTCGCCGTCAACCTCGGGCACGCGCTCGCGGCCCACGGCGACGAAGACGGGGCCCTCGCCGCCTACGAACGCGCACGCAAGGACCCGTCCGTCGCGGCCCACGCGGCCCTCGGCGTCGCCACCCTCCGTCGCCGTCGCGGCGAGCTCGAGCCCGCCATCGCGGCCTACGCGTCGGCCCTGCAGGCGGGACTCGAGACCGTGGAGGTGTGGAACGGCCTCGGCCTCGCGCTCGCCGAGGACGGCCGCCTCGTGGAGGCCGAGGTCGCCTACCGCAGCGCCCTCTCCGTCGACGACCGCGTCGCCGCCGTGCACGTCAACCTCGGCAACGCGCTCGCCGATCAGGGCCGCGCGCGCGAGGCCGTCGCCGCGTTCGAGGCCGCGATCGCGCGCGATCCGCGCGAGCCTGCTGCCTGGTTCGATCTCTTCGCCGCGCGCTGGGACGACGCGCCCGAGGCCGCCGAGGCGTGCCTGGTCCGCGCGCTCGAGGCCCGCGCCGACCACGTCCTCGCGCGCTTCCATCTCGGGGCGATCGCCGCGCTCCGAGGAGACCACGAGCGAGCCGCGCCGCTCCTCGAGGGCGCCCCCGAGCACCTCGCGTCGAGCCTCGCGTTCGTGCTCGCCCTCGAGCCTCGCCCGCGCCTCTTCACGAACGGCTTCCGGGTCCTCGAGGCCGCGCTCAGCGAGGCGAGCGGCGAAGGTCTCGTCCTCGAGCTCGGCGTGCGGCGCGGCGTCTCGATCGACTTCCTCGCCGCGCGGGTCGACGGCCTCGTCCACGGCTTCGACTCGTTCGAGGGGCTGCCCACCGAGTGGGGCGCCCGCCCCGTCGGCGCCTACACCACGCGCGGCGAGCTCCCGGCCGTGCGCGACGACGTGCGGCTCCACGTCGGCTGGTTCCGCGACACCCTCGGCCCGTTCGTCGCCGAGCACCCGGGGCCGATCCGCTTCGTCAACGTGGACTGCGATCTCTACGCCTCGACGAGAGACGCCTTCGCGGTCCTGGCGCCTCGCTTCGTGCCCGGCACCGTCCTCGTGTTCGACGAGTACCTCTGCAACCCCGGGTGGCAGGGCGAGGAGCACCGCGCGCTCGTCGAGGCCGCGGCGGAGCACGGCTTCGCCTACGAGACACTGATGGTGAGCCTGTTCTCGCGGCAGCTCGTCGCGCGCGTGCGCTAGAGATCCTCGAGGGCCTCGGCCAGCGCCGACGCGCTGGCGAACCGCGCGCTCTTGTCCTTCTCGAGGCAGCGGAACACGATGGCCTCGAGCTTCTCGGACACGTCGGGCCGGTCGTCGCGGATCGGCGGCGCGCTGCGCCCGAGGATCCCGGCGAGCACCATCGCCGGCACCTCGCTCTCGAACGGCGTGACCCCGACGAGCAGCTCGTAGAGCGTGACCCCGAGCGCCCAGACGTCCGCGCGCGCGTCGACGCGCTCGCAGCGGATCTGCTCCGGCGCCATGTAGAGCGGCGAGCCCATCGCGGCGCCGGTGCCGGTCAAGCTCGTCTCCGGCGTGACGGCGTCCTTGGCGATGCCGAAGTCGATCACCTTCACGCCCGAGGGCGTGAGGAACAGGTTCGAGGGCTTGAGGTCGCGGTGGATGATGCCGTGCGCGTGGGCCTCCGACATCGCATCGCAGGCCTCGACGATCGCGCGCACCGCCTCGTCGACGGGCAGCGGGCCGTCCTCGGCGATGCGGTGGTCGAGGTCTTCGCCCTCGAGCCACTCCATGACCATGCACGGCGGCGGGATCTCCACCACCTCGTACATGCGCACCGCATGTGGGCTGCGCACGCGACCGAGGGCCCGCGCCTCCCGACGAAAGCGCTCCACGAGCTCGGGGTCACCGGCGAGCTCCGGGTGCAGGACCTTCAGCGCGACCAGGTTTCCCACGCCGATCGTCGACGGCCCCTCGACCCGCGCCCGCGCGACGATGGACATCGAACCGTCGTCGATGCGGTCGAGGACGCGGTACTTCCCGGCGATCAAGGCGTGGACGGCGAGGGGATCCCCCGAGGGCATGCGACCCGTATATCCTCTCTTCCGTGGGGCGGCTGGCCAACTGCAACGGGGGATGATGACCACCACCCCCGACTTCCGCGGCAACGACCGCTTCTCGCTCGTACGTCGCCTCGGCGCCGGCGGGATGGGCGTCGTGTTCCACGCCATCGACCGCGAGCGCGGGGCCGAGGTGGCCCTCAAGACCCTCAAGTTCCTCGACGCCGCCGCGATCTACCACCTGAAGCAGGAGTTCCGCGCGCTCGCCGACGTCCGGCACCCGAACCTCGTGCGCCTCCACGATCTCGTGTCGGACGCGGGCCACTGGTTCTTCACGATGGACCTCGTCGAGGGCGAGGACTTCCTCGAGCACGTGCGCGGCAAGACCGCGGCGGCGATCCCCTCGCCCGACACGATCGACGCGCCGCTGCCGCCCGACGAGTCGACCGCGGAGCGGGTGGACCTCGGCTCGCTCGGTCGCCAGCGGCTGTCCCTCTCTCCACTGCTCGACGTCGGCAGGCTGCGCGAGGCGTTGCGCCAGGTCGCCGAGGGCGTGGCCGCGCTGCACGCGACGCACAAGCTCCACCGCGATCTCAAGCCCTCGAACGTCATGGTCCGCCGCGACGGGCGCGTGGTGATCCTCGACTTCGGCCTCGCCAAGGACCTGCACGACGGCGGCTCGCTCCAGAGCATCGACCAGCACGTGCTCGGCACCCCCGAGTACATGTCGCCCGAGCAAGGTGCCGCGCGTCCGCTCGGGCCGGCGGCGGACTGGTACAGCGTCGGCGTCATGCTGTTCGAGGCGCTCACCGGCGGCTTGCCCTTCGTCGGCAGCTCGCTCGACATCCTCATGGCCAAGGAACGCGAGGACGGCCCCGCGCCGAGCCGCTTCGTGACCGGCATCCCCGCCGACCTCGACCGCCTCTGCGAGCTCTTGCTGCGTCGACGGCCCCAGGATCGCCCGCCGAGCGACGAGATCCTGCGGCGCCTCGGCAGCATCCCCATCACCCACGACTCGAGCCCGCGCACGAGCGCCGCGCCGCCCTCCCTCGGCGGCATCGTGGCGCCGTCGTCGCCGTTCGTCGGGCGCACCGCGGCGCGCACCTCGCTCGACCTCGCCTTCCGCCGCTCGCGCCAGGGTCGCGCGGTCGCCGCGCACCTCCACGGCGGCGCCGGCGTCGGCAAGAGCGCCCTCGTGCGCGCGTTCCTCGAGGACGCCGCCGTGCAGCACCACGCGCTCGTGCTCGCGGGCGCGTGCTTCGAGCGCGAGATGGTGCCGTTCAAGGCGGTCGACTCGGTGATCGACGCGCTCTCGCGCCACCTGCGCCGGCTCTCGCGGCTGCAGGTCGAGGCGCTCCTGCCGCGCGAGATCCACGCGCTGTCCCGCCTGTTCCCCGTGCTCGAGCGGGTGGAGGCCGTGGCCGGCGCGCCCGCGCTCGACTACGAGTCGCCCGACCGCGCCGAGGCCCGGCGTCGCGCGTTCGCGGCGCTCCGCGAGCTGCTCGCCCGCATCGCCGGATCGACGGCCGCTGGTCATCGCCATCGAGGATCTGCAGTGGGGCGACACCGACAGCATCGCGCTGCTCGGCGATCTGCTGCGCCCGCCCTACCCGCCGCCGTTCCTGCTGGTCGCCACCTATCGCGACGAGTCGGGCAATCCGACGCTCGACGCGCTCAAGGACCTGCACCTCGAGGAGCGTCCCCTCGCGGCCAGCGTCGGGGGAGAGGTCGTCGATCTGCGCGCGAGCTCGACCGCGCGGCGGCGCCGGCGCTCGTCCGCGTGCGAGGTCCACGATCTGCCCCTCGCCCCGCTCGACGAGGACGAGTCGCGAGCTCGCCCGGTCCCTGCTCGAAGGCGCCCACGTGCCGCTCGAGCACGTACCCGAGGTGGTCGAGGGCGCGGGCGGCAACCCGCTGCTCCTCGTGGAGCTCGTGGGCTGGCTGCGCGAGCACCCGGCGGAGGCGCTGTCCGGCACGCGCGCCTCGCTCGACGCGGTGGTGCAGGGCCGGCTCGACCGCGTGGGCAGCGCCGGACGACGGCTCGTCGAGACCGCGGCCATCGCCGGTCGGCCGCTGCGGTTGCCGATGCTGGGGCGCGCCGCGGGCACCGACGCCGATCGCGACACGGTGACCGTGCTCTGCGAGCAGCGCCTGCTCCGCCCCGTGCGCAGCATGGAGGGCGACCGCATCGTCACGTTCCACGAGCGCATCCGCGACTCGATCCTGCAGCACCTCTCGCCCGAGGTGATCGCCGACGGGCACCTGCGCCTGGCCCACGCCATCGAGGCCGCGGGCGACGACGAGTCCGAGGCGCTCGCCGAGCACTTCCGGCTCGCCGGCGCCAAGTGGCGCGCCAGTCACTACGCGGCCAAGGCGGCCCTGCGCGCGCAGGAGGCGCTCGCCTTCGAGCGGGCGGCCGCGCTGTTCCGCACGGCGATCGAGCTCGCCCCCCCCAACGCGCCCGAGCTCCCCTCGCTGCGCCTGCAGCTCGGCGACGTGCTGTCGGCGGCGGGCCGCGGCGTCGAGGCGGCGCAGGCCTACATGGCCGCAGCCGAGGGCGTCGGCGCCAACGATCGCCTCGAGCTCCACCGCCGCGCCGCGCAGCAGCTGCTCTCGTCGGGCCACGTCGACGACGGCCTCGCCGTCTACGAAGAGGTGCTCGGATCGATGGGCGAGAAGCTGCCGGGCTCGCCGCGGATGGCCCTCGCGCAGCTGTTCTTCCGGCGCGCCCAGCTGCGTCTCCGCGGCCTCGATTTCGTCGAGCGACAGGAGGCCGAGGTGCCCGCCGACGACCTCGTGCGCATCGACACCTACTGGGCGCTCGCGGCCGGCATGTCGATGGTCAACAACGTCGTCGGGTCCGACCTCAACACGCGCCACACCCTGCTCGCCCTGCGCGCCGGCGAGCCGTACCGCGTGGCGCGCGCGCTCTCGGTGGAGGCGGGCTTCGTCGCGCTCGGGGGCAGCGCGAACAAGGAGCGCTTCGAGCACCTGCTCGCGCGGCTCGAGCCGATCACCGAGCGCGTGCAGAATCACCACACCCAGGGGTTGCTCGAGGCCATCCGCGCCTACGGCGCCTACTTCAACGGCCGCTTCTCGGCGGCGCGGCCCCACTTCGAGGAGGCCGAGCGCATCTTCCGCGAGCGGTGCGCCGGCGTGTCGTGGGAGCTCGCCAACGTCCGCGTCCTGCTCATCGGCAACCTCAGCGCGCTCGGCGCCATGCGCGAGATCTGCGAGCGCCTGCCCCAGCTGCTCGAGGAGGCCGACCGACGCGGCGACCTGCTCGCGCTCACCAACCTCCGGGTCGGCCAGGCGAGCCTCGCCTGGGCCGTCCACGACGACGCGGCCGCCGGGCGCAAGGACGTCCGCGACGCGCTCAAGCGCTGGTCGCAGCGCGAGTTCCTGCTGCAGCACTACTACGCGATGGCCTCGCTGAGCCTGCTCGATCTCTACGGCGGCGACGCGCGCTCGGCGCACCAGCGGGTGGAGAAGCGCTGGCCCGACCTCGAACGCTCGCAGCTCCTGCGCATCCAGCGGGTGCGCGTCGAGGCCCTCCACCTCCGCGCGGCCGCGGCCGTGGGCGCGCTCGGCACGGGGAACAAGAGCCTCGACCTCGTGCGCCTCGCCGAGCGCTGCCTGCGCAAGATCGAGGACGAGCGGCTCGCGTGGGCCGACCCGCTCGCGTGGTCGATCCGCGCCACGCTCGCCGCTTCTGCCGGCGGCAACGAGGAGGCCGAGCTGCACCTGCGCCGCGCGGTCGCGGGCTTCGAAGCCGCGGGCATGATGCTCTACGCCACGGCGGCGCGGCGACGGCTCGGCGTCGTCCTCGGGGGCGACGACGGTCGCAAGCTCGTCAAGGCCGCCGACGCGTGGATGGGCGCCGAAGACATCCTCGATCCGGTCCGCATGACCGAGATGATGCTGCCGGGGTTCTGATCTCATGTTCGTCGATACCCTCCCCGAAGCCCACGCCTGGCGAGTCCGGGTCGCGCACGTGCCGCTCTCCCTCGCCGCGCTGCTCGGCAGGCTCCCGTGTCGCCTCCGGCTCTCTGCGGAGCTGCCCGCGGACGCCGAGGCGATCCCGGCGTCGATCACGCCGCTCTTGAAGCTCGCCTCGCAGGGCGTCTTCGAGCCGGGCGAGGTCCGCGTGGGCGCGACGTGTTCGCTCACGGTGGTGCGCGAGGACGGCGCCGGGCGCGAGGGGCGTCGGGTCGTCATCGACGGCGTGGGGCTTTCGATCGACGCGCGCGAGCTCGTGCGGCGCATCGTCGGCGAGCTGCTCGACACCGCCCTCTTCACCGCGGCGCTCGAGGGCTTCGCCGAGGGCGAGGCGCGCCTCGCCACGCTGCGCGCCCTCACCTCCGAGGTGCTCCGGGCCCCCGACGTCGACGCCGCGGCGCGCGTGATGATCTCCGGCATCGCCTCCGGCGCGGGCCTCGGCTTCCACCGCGTGGCGCTGTTCGTCTCGAACCCGGACCGGGAGCTCGCGGGTCTGCACGGCGTCGGCCCCGCCGACGAGGCCGAGGCGCACCGGATCTGGGAGAGCCTCGAGTCCGAGGGGAGCGCGCTCACCCTGCCCGAGTCCCGGCGCATGCGCGTCGAAGACGGGTTCGCGGCGCTCGTGCGCGACACCACGCTGTCGGCCGACGGACCGCTGGTGCGCGAGGCGCTCTCGGCCACGAGCCCCGTCGTGGTCACGCCGGACGCCGCCCTCGCCGCGCTCGATCCAGGGCCCTGGGTCGTCCTCGCGCGGGTGCGCTTCGACGGCGGCGCGGCCCTCCTGTTCGCCGACGACCGCTTCGGCGCGACCACGCCGCCCGACGAGGCCCGGCGCTCGGCGCTGGGGCTGTTCGTCGACACGCTCTCCCTCGCCCGCGACAACCGCGCGCTGCTCTCGCGCGTGGAGGCGCTCGCCAGCACCGATCCGTTGACCACCCTCGCCACGCGCCGCGCCTTCGACGAGCGCCTCGTCGAGGAGATCGCGCGCGCGACCCGCGACCACGCGCCCCTCTCGCTGATCCTCATCGACCTCGATCACTTCAAGGCGATCAACGATCGCCTCGGGCACGCCGAGGGCGACGCGGTGCTGCGCTCGGTCGGCGGCGTGGTGCTCGCGAACGTGCGCGGTCACGATTTCGCGGCGCGCATCGGCGGCGACGAGCTCGCGGTGCTGCTGCCAGGGGCGGCGCTCTCGGAGGGGCTCCTCGTCGCGCGGCGGCTCGCGGCTTCGGCGCGTGCGGCCGGCATCGCCCTCAGCCTCGGGCTCGGCGCGAGCCCCGAGCACGGCGCGCCGAAGGACCTCTTCACCGTCGCCGACCGCCACCTCTACGTGGCCAAGGCCGTCGGCCGCGCCGCGATCGGCTACGGCGCCACCGACGTGGAGCGCTAGTTCGCGGCCTTCGGCGTCGGCGCGGCGGCGGCGAAGTCGGCGGAGTTGTCGTTGGTGTCCTTGCCGTTCGGCGTCCGCGCGAGCCCCTGGCCCGGCGGCGCGCTCGTCGTGGCTGCCGCCTTCTTCGTCGTCTCCGCGAACGGGTGCCCCGCCACCGCGTCGCCCCACGCGAGCGAGTCGACGAGCGCGCCCTTGTCGTCGCGCAGGCCGATGCCGCCGCCCGCGCCCGCGAGGCCGCTCGAGAACGTGGCGTCGGGCGTGTACGGCGTCTTGGAGAAGTAGCCGCCCGCGCTCGCGAGGAAGAGGTAGCCACCCGCGGGGATCGTGCCGGTCAGGGCGGCGAGCGTGGACTCGGAGGCGCCGGCCGAGCTGCGGTAGGCGATCTTCCAGGCGGAGAGGGCGATCGCGGACGAGCACGGGTTGTAGAGCTCGACGAACTCGTCGGTCGCGGAGCCGGGCAGCGCGAGGCCGGTGACGACCTCGTTGATCACCGGGTGACAGCCGGGCCCCGCGTCGCCGTCGGGGGCGCTGTCGATGGCCACGTCGCTCCCGCTGTCCGTGGCGGTGTCGACGGTGGAGCTGTCGACGGCGGTGTCCGGCGTCGCGTCGGCGTCGACGAGCTCGCTGTCCGCCTTGCTGTCGACGGGGCCATCCGACACCGTCGTGTCCGTGCCCACCTCGCGGGCGTCGAGCGTTCCCGAGTCACGGCCACCCGTGTCGGCCGTCCCGCCCGAATAGCCTTCGAGGTCCACGGCGAGGGAGCAGGCGGCGAACAGGGAGACCATCAGGCCCAGCGCCAGCACAGTGCGGGCGCGACCGTTCGCTCGGAGCATCCCGCATTCTCGCCCGCCACCGCCACGAGATCGAGGTGGGGTTGCAGAGCGGCCGGATGGGGTGCTACGGTCCAGCTGACCGGCCGGCCAGTCAGACTGGACGGTCAGGCAGTCTGGAGCCTTATGCAACTCCTCCCCGCGATCGACCCCACCTCTTTCAAGCGCTCCGCGGACGTCGGCCAGGTGGCCGCGATCCTCGACGCCGCCGAGGCGTGCTTCTCCCGCGGCGGCTACGCCGGCGCCGCCATGCGCGAGATCGCCGAGAAGGCCGGGGTCTCGAAGAGCCTGCTCCACTATCACTTCCAGTCGAAGGAGCACCTCTTCGTCGAGGTGCAGATGCGCGCGTACGAGCGCCTCGCCAAGCGGGTGGCCGCGGCCGTCGCCCCCATCGAGAGCGGCAAGGAGCGCGGCCTGCTCGCGTTCGACGCGCTCGTCGCGACCCTCCGCGAGAGCAACGACCTCGCGGTGCAGGCCGAGCTGTGGGCCGGCGCGCTCTCCAACGAAAAGCTCCGCGTGCACGTCGTCCGGCTGCGCGAGTTCTTCCGCGGCCTCCTCGTCACCTCGATGCAGGACATCCTCGGCGAAGACCTCGCCCGGGTGCCCATGACCGCCGAGCAAGCGGCCGATCTCGTGTGGGCCACGCTCAACGGCATCGGCATCGAGTCCGCCTTCGGCGAGGCGCACGACCGGATCGAGCGCGCGATCTCCGCGCTCCGCCTGCTCGCCACCATCGCCCTCGCCCGTCCCTGATCCCCTCGCCAACCTGCCCAAGGAGAGTGTCATGCAGTTCCAGAAGCGTTCGGTGAACCCGCGTGCGGCAGAGCTCAACCGCGTCGTCGAGCGAGCAGTGAACGGCTGGGTCCGCGCGCGCGACCGGTTCGCGGGCAAGATCGGCCTCGGCGGCCGGGCCGCCGACTACGACGACGAGGCCTACGAGTTCGTGGGCGGCGCGCGCGACTCGCTGCGCAAGAAGCACTACGACAAGAGCCTGCGTCTGCTGTGGAAGGCCGAGCAGGCGCTCCCGTGGACGAGCTTCCGCGACGCGAACGACGCGGAGAAGAAGCTCACCGACGCGGCGATCGGCAACCTCTCCCCGGCGGAGAAGGCCGCGCGCGCCCGCATCACCAGCCAGGAGTTCCGCGACCTGCTGGACCGCGAGTACACCCTCGCGGAGAAGAAGGCCCTCGTCGGCGTGCTCTCCGCCATCGGCCACGGCGAGGCCTACGCGTGGCTCGTCTCGGCCTCGATGCTCGCCGAGGTGAAGAGCACCGGCGCGCGCGCCGCGGTCACCATGCAGGTGGTCGAAGAGGCCAAGCACTTCGTCGTGCTGCGCGAGCTGATCCAGGCGTTCAACGTGGAGATCCCGCGCCTCTCGGTGTGGGAGTACATGCTGCTCGAGGGCTGTCTCAAGGCTAAGGGCCTCAACCGCTTCTTCGGCATGAACGTGCTGGTCGAGACGATCGCGCTCAGCATCTTCGGCCTCTTGAGCGACAAGCCGGGCCTCGAGGTGCTGCGACTGTTCCACCTCGACGAGTCGCGGCACACCGCGCTGCCGGACAACTACTTCAAGGAGTTCCCGCTGTCGGCGTGGCAGTCGAAGAGCCCCACCTCGCGCCTGACGCGCCTGCGGATGGCCCTGCCCGCGGTGCCGCTCGTGCTGCTGCTCGAGCCGGAGCTCGCGGAGCTCGGCACGGACGTGTTCGAGTTCGCGGGCTCGGTGCTGCGCAAGGCGGTCCACCTCGCCGAGCGCGGTGGGTTCTACCTGCCGCTGCCGGGCAAGCCCATGCTCGCGGGGTTCAACGCGATCTTCAACGCGTACTGCTTCGCGACCCGCGAGAACCACACGTTCCGCGACTACATGGCCGCGGACACGACGCACGGCGAGGCGGAGGCCGCGGTGGAGCGCGAGATCTTCGGCCAGGCGCCGCCGGTCGCCGCGGAGTAGCGAACGGGGCGCCCACGTCCTGAGCCGCTCCGATGCGGTAGGCTTTCGGGGATGTCGCGCGGTGGGCCCCTCCTCCTCGGTCTCGTGGTCGGGTGCGGCGCCCGTTCGGGGCTCCTCGTTCCCGACCCGTTCGTGGACGGGTCGGACGCCTCGACGGACGGCGCGATCGACGGGACGACCGATGCGGCCGACACGGCGGACGTCGCGCCCGACACGACGATCGACGCCCTCGCGGACGCTCCGGTCGACGGCGATGCCGCGGTGGTCGGCGACGCCGAGACCGACGCCGAACCCCCGTGCGCGCCGCCGACGGTCACCACCATCGATCTGTACGTCGACCGCGCCTACGCGGGCACCATCCACAACGGCAGCGCCGCGTGCCCGTGGTCTCGGATCACCGACGCGCTCGCCTTCGTCGGCATCCCGAGCAGCCGTCGCGTCGTCCACGTACGTGGCGGCACGAGCACGACACCCCTGCGGTACGACGAGCCCGGCGCCCTCTCGATCCACAAGAACGTCACGGTGCGGGGAGACGGCCCGATCGTCACCCACCTGCCGGTCGAGCTCGGCGCGCTGGTGCTGCACCACGGCGCCATCCTCGAGGGGTTCACCATCGTCGGCGACGACGGCGTGATCACCGAAGGCGGCGCTCCACCCGCCGACGTCGACGCCGCGACGCTCCGGCACGCCACGGTGACCGGCGCGGGCGGCACGGGCACGGGTAGTCCTTGCATCAGCGCTCATGGGAGCGTGCACCTCGGGCCCGACCTCGTCGTGACGGGCTGCAAGAACCACGGCGTCTTCGCTACGGCCGGCGACATCCACGTCGTCGGGACCACGTGCTCGTTCAGCGGCAACAAGCCGACGGGCATCACGGTCGGCATCTTCGGGCGCCTCCTCTTCGAAGGCGGCACCGCGAGCGGCAACTCCGAGGCCGGCGTGCGCCTCGGCGCCCGAAGCGTGTCGTCCCTGAAGGCGCCCCACCTCGTGTACGGCCTCGTCGCGCGCGACAACGGGATCGCCGGCCTCGACGTCTGGACGGACGTGCCGGTCCACGTCGGCGCGTCGACGCTCCTGCACAACCGCTTCGGCGTGCGGACCACCGCGGACTCCGGCGCCGTGCTCGACCTCGGGGGCGACCTGGCCGGCGCCGGCAAGAACAACCTCGGCTCGGCCACCCTCGGCGACCGCAACACCCACGCTGGGGTCTGCATCGACGCCGCCCACCCCGCCTCGATCCGCGCGGACGACAACGCCTGGTCGAGCTGCGCGCCCAGCTTCGTGCAGAAGCTCGTGCCGAGCTGCGAGACCGGCAGCGGCTACGCGGACGTGTGGTACCGGCCTGCCTCTTCCACCGCGACCGGCGTCCCGCTCGTCGCGTCGACGTGCACGGTCGGGCCGTGACTCTCGCCCTGCGCTCTCGCCTCGCTCCTACTCGCCAGACGGGCCCCGCGCCTCGTCACGCAGCGCATCCCAGGAAACATCCACCACCTCACCCGGCGTGGCGCGCGTCATCTCGTCCGGCACCGCGCGCGGCTTCTGCAGGATGAACCGCCAATCGCCGCCCATGTCGCGCGGATCGAAGCGAAACTCGCAGCGTGTGTAGAAGCCCGAGAGAAACAGGCTCTCGATTCTCATCGCGAGGTCCCACACGTCACCGCCGCAGTCCGGTCGCTCGTCGGCGAAGATGCCGTCGGTGAGCCAGTAGATCATCAAGGCGGTTCCGCGATCGCACGCGGAGCTCTCGATGACGTGCCGCAGGCCCCGTGCGCCGTCGTCCCAGTTGTAGTGGCTCGCGTAAGCGTGCAGCTCTTCCGGCGCCTGCAACCCGGCGAGCGCGGCGCCGCGTGCTCCCTCGTCCTCCTCGTAGAGTGCGGCCTCGACGCGGGCGAGTTGCTCCGGGCCGAGAACGAGACGTCGCGCCATCACCAGGCAGCGTAGCCGATACCGGCGCGCCGTAGTCCGGATCGCCCGAGCTGACGGGCGAAGTCAACAGAAGCGGATGTTCTGCGCCTCGCTGTAGGCGAGCAGGTCGATCGCGCCGCCGATCAGCTCGCCGATTGCCGCGAACACCAGCACGTCCCGCAGCGGCACCTTGCGGAACGTGAGCCGCGAGACCAGCACCCACGAGATCGTCCCACACACGAAGAACGTGGCCTTCATGACCGTCGGCGACATCGAGGACCCGAGCTGGAGGAGGAGGTACGCGACGAGCGCGCCCAGCAGCAACCGACCGAGCCCGCCGCCGAAGGCGTGCGCGGGCAGGCGGGTCACCGCGCCGGGCGACTGCTTCCGGAAGACCGCGGCCGCGATCGCGAACATCCCGACGTACAGGATCGGCTTGGCCAGCCAGAGGAGGATGCCCATCGAGCGTCGACCATTGTGTCACGCGAACGGCGACGGCAGCACGACTATGGCGACGGGGAAGCGGACAGCGGATCTTCCGTGACCGTACGCGTCGCGAGCACCGCCACCTCGCCCGCCACGAGCTCGGCGAGGAGCTTCCCGTGGGTGCTGGTCTCCGCGGTGTAGATCGCGTCTGGTCCGATGTCCGCGGCCGGCGTCGCATACGACCGGTAGAGCGCGGGGGCTTCCTCCTCGACGCGCCGACGCGTGGCGGCGAGGTCGTCGCTGCGCTCGGCGAGCACCGCGACGACGAAGCGGGGCGAGCCTGCCTCGCGCCGCACCTTCGCGACGCGCGCGCGACTCGCGATGCACGATTGCACGACCTCGTAGAAGAGATCGGGGCTCCGCTGGTCGAAGCCGTAGAACAGCACAGCGAGACGACCCCAGGTCTTCGGATCGTCGGTCTCGCGCGCTGGCTCCGCGGTGGGCGTGGCGCGCGCGCCGATCCCGACGGTCAGGCGGAAGGGGCCGATGGTCACGACGTCACCGTGCGCCAGCGCGGCCTTGTTCACCCGCTCGCCGTTGACGCTCGTGCCGGACGCGTTGCCGAGATCGATGATGCTCACCCCGTCGGCGTCGCGCTCGATCACGGCGTGCATCCGTCCGACGGTCTCGTGGTCGAGCTGCAGGTGGGCGGTGGCGGCGCGACCGATCTTGACGATGGGCTTCTCGAAGGTCTTCGTGCCCTCGCGCACCCCGTCTCGCTCGACGACGAGGACGACCGCGTCGGCCGTCGGCTCGGGGTCGGCACGACCGAGGTCGGGAGATCGGTAGGTCGAGGTGGTGCCCAGCGCCAGCGGAACGGCGTGCGGCAGGAGCCGCTCGAGGACCCTGGGACCTCCGTCGAGCGTCTTCGACACCGAGCGAGCGGTCCACCCGAGCACCGCGAGGCCGATCACCGCGACGACCACCAGGCGCATCGCGAACACGGATGCGACGAAACCGTGCACCACCGGCAACACGAGGAGCAGGAGCGCGAGCCAGGCGGCGAAGCGGTACGTCGCGATGGGGGTCGCCTTCTCCACGAACGCACGAACGAACGCGTCTCGCAGCGTCGCGCGGGCGTCGTCTTCGCTCGTCGAGGCTGGAAACGCTCGCTTCTCGAGCAACGCCGCGGTCGCCGTCGCGAGCGGCGTGTCGCCCACCGCCGCGCAGAGCTTGAGCCCCCTCTCCGGGTGGCCCGTGCGCAGGAGCCTCTCGAGCGCCGGGCCGAACATCTCGGGATCCACCGTCAGGCGAGAGACGTGCACGGCGCGCGCGATCGCGAAGCCGAGGCCGACGATCGCCACGAGAAGCGGTACGTACTCCACCGGATCAACGTATCCGAGGCCCCAGGCACCCGACGCGCGAAACAGCGAACCCTCCCGCATGGTCATCGGCTCTCACGAGGATGTCGGACGGCCTGCTGATGGTGGGGGTGATCGTGGGCTGGTTCGTGCTGCAGGCCTGGGTGTTGCCGCGCCTCGGCGTGCCTACGTGAGCGGTGCCCTCGCCGCGCCGGTCGGCGCGCAAGGACGACGATCGAGGGTGTTGAGGGGTCTGCCTTTCGTGGACGTTCTCGCTAGCCGCCCGCCATTCCACCGGCGCGACCGCTGCGCGGGACCAAGGCCCCTGCGGTCACGGTCACCCCTCGCGCGGTCAGCGCGGAGAAGGCAGCCACGTCGGGCGCCTTCGGCCCCGCGATTTCTACCTGTTTCAGCGCCGGGATCGTCGCCGCGAGCGCAGCCAGGGCCGCGAGGTCCGTCCACCGGTCGAGCGTGTGATGCAGGGTGACCCCCGACCGCTCCCGCCGCAGCTCGGTCCGTGAGGACCACCCCCATGCGAGCGTCGTGCAGCTCGCCGGCAGCCGCGCCCAGCACGCGAACGCGTCCGCGTCGGCCACCTTGTCGAGCCCCACGCGTCGGAGACGCCCACTCGCTGGCGAGGCGAGCAGCGTGTCGAGCGCGTCGACTGTGCAGACCACCGCGTCCACCGATGACGTGCGCTCGAACAGCGGCACCACCCTCTCTGCGAAGCGCTCTCCGTGATCGCGCCGCAGCCAGTCGGTCGACCGCAGCTCCTCGAGCCGGGGTGGCGTCCTCTCCTCCATCGCGGTGGCGACCACGTCGGACTCCACCGTCACGACGCGGAGCGACGGCATCTGGTCCGACACGAGGAACTGGACGAGCAGATCGTCCGTCGCCTTGCCGCCGATCGACCGCACGGTGCGGAGCAACGGACATCGGGCGAGCTCGGCCCAGGCAGCCGGCGAGGCCTTCCAGGAGCCGTCGAGTTCGAGCTCCTCGACCACGCCACGTCGGAACGTCGCGCGGTAGGTGACCCGCGCCAGCGGACCGAGCCACTCCTTCTTGTGCTTCTTCAGCAGCGCGTCGGCGCGCTTGGTCGCCGCGAGGCTCGCCGCCCCGCGCGTCTCGGCGAGCTGGATGGCGATGAACTCGCCGCGTGGATCGCCGAGCTCCTGCAGGGCGTCGGCCAGCACCGAGAGGGCGCCGTCGTCGTCCGGCGCGGAAAGGACCGCGCGGAACAGGGCGTCGCGGTCCGGCGCACTGCGGCTCCCGGCGAGCCTTCGCCAGCGCTCGAGGTCGGGGGGAGGACTGCCCCGCGGAATGCGGTCGATCGCGCGCCGCCACTTCTCGGCGACCGCAGGCTCGAAGGTCGGGAGCAGCCTCTCGAGCGACCCCGCGGTTCGCGCGTCACCGATGACCGCGAGCGTCTCTTCGCAGGTGTCACTGGCCCAGCGAACGATCGGCGGGCCTTGCTCGACGAGCGTGGTGAGGGCGCGCGCGAGGCGGGGATCCGGCCTCTTCTGCGCGGCCTGCAGCCGGTCGACGAACGCGTCGAGCTTGGCGTCGGCGTCGGCGCCGGGCAGCTTCGCGAACAGGTGCTCGGCCAGGAAGCCCACAGCCACGGGATCGTCGGCCTCGGCGAGCGCCAGCCACGCCCGCTGGAACGCGGCGTTGGTCCGTGTCTCTGGGGGGGCAGAAGGAGGCCCTCACCTCGCGATCGAGGGCGTCGATCGCCTCGGCGACGGACGCGTCTCGCGTCTCCCGCCAGAGGGTGCGCGCGAGGGCGAGGTCGTCCCTCGCACGCGACGGCTCGCTTCGATCCATCGGACGGCGATGGTACCAGCTGGCGCGAACGGAGAGACGTCCTCGCTCACCCGCCGCGAGCAGACCGAGCATCCTGGCGCCGTAGCAGCTCCTCGAAGCCGGCCCTGGCTTCCCGGACCAGATCGAGCACCTCGGTCGCGCTGGCGTCCACCGCGGGGGCCTCGAACCGTCCCGTCAATCGCGTCTCTGGGGTGAGTCTGTCCTTCTGGAACAGATCCCACATCTCCTCGGCGTGCGCCCTCGCTGGAGCCCCCCGCGCCGACCGCCCGAGAGACGCCTGCAGGTTACCGACGTCGCGCAGCAGCAGCTTCCGGGCGTTGGCGTTCTCCGTGGCCGAGACCGACTGGGGGAAGTCGATGATCACGGGCCCGTCGGCGGCGATGAGGACGTTGAACGCGGAGAGGTCGCCGTGCACGATGCCCGCGCACAGCATCTTGGTGACCTCGGTGATCAGCGCTTCATGGACCAGCGCCGCGTCGGCGGCGTCCAGATCGAGCTCGGCGAGGCGCGGGGCGGCTCGACCGTCGAGCCCGACGACGAGCTCCATGATCAGCACACCCTCGACGAAATGGTGCGGCTCGGGGACACGCACGCCGGCCGCATGCAGGCGGTGCATCACGTCCACCTCGCTCGACCGCCAGGAGACCTCTTCCTTGGCGCGGCCGTGCTCGGAGCGCTTCTCGATCGCCCGCTGATCCCGCGAGTTCCGGACCTTGCGGCCCTCGGTGTACTCGGCGCGGTGCTTGAAAGTGCGGTTCTGCGCCGATTTATAGACCTTTGCCACGCACGGCTTTCCGCCGGAGACAACGACGTAGACCTGCGCCTCTTTTCCGCTCAGCAGCGGACGGATCACTTCTTGGATGATGCCGAGTTCGACGAGTGGAACGAGGGATTCTGGAACGATCACGTTCCACCTTACACCATCGGCGCAGGGGCGACGGATCCCCTCGTCGATTCGCGAATCTCGCGGTGACCCCGTGGCCTCTCCGATGTCAACGGGCTCGAGAGCTCGTCCGTGTTCGGCCATCCGCGCACGGTGTGGATCGCGGTGATCGAGTCCGGCTTGCGACGGACGGACCGCGGCCGGAGCAGGGTAGAATCCGCCCATGGGCATCTTGACCTTCTCGCTCAACGTCACGCTGAACGGGTGCATCGACCATCGCGAGGGGATCGCCGACGAAGAGCTGCACGACCTGTTCACGGGGTGGATGGACGAAGCCGAGGCGATGCTCTTCGGGCGCACGACCTACGAGCTCATGGAGGATGCCTGGCCGGCGGTGGCGCGCGACGAATCAGCCCCGCGCGCGCTGCGCGAGTGGGCGCGCAAGCTGGAGGCCAAGCCGAAGTACGTGGTCTCGGCCTCGCGCCGCGACTTCCCCTGGCACAACACCTTCCGCCTCGAGGGGCCCCTGGAAGACGCCATCCGCCAGCTCAAGGAGAAGACCCCTGGAGGCGTGCTCGTGGGCAGCCCCATGCTCTCCGCTGCGCTCGAGCAGCTCGGGCTGTTCGACGAATACCGTATCGTCGTCCACCCGGTGCTCGGCCGCGGGCCGACGTTGTTCCCGGCCCTCGACCGCTCGCGACGCCTCGAGCTCGTCTCGACGAGGGGCCTCGCGTCCGGCGTGATGGCGCTGCACTACCGATGTCCGTCGACGTGAAGTGGGCGGCCTTCGTCGACCTCGCGCGACCGCTGGAGCCGGACGAGCAGGAGCGCCTCACCGAAGCGCTCGAGCTCGTCGGCGGCGGCTCCGTCGGGCCGACCCGCGGCAAGTGGGAGGCGTTCTTCGCGGTGCACGCACGCAGCGCCGCCGACGCCGAGGCAAGCGCCCACCGCGCGATCGAACACGCGCTCCGGCGCGCCGGCGTGGAAGTGTCGTTCTCGATCGGCGTCCAGCGTCTGCAATGCTGAGCGCCGCCGCAAGCGCTCTGTCTACACGCGGAGCATCGCCGCCAGCACGACGACGTAGCCGAGCGGGAACAGCCAGCGACAGGCGCGATCGAGGCGCTGTTGTTGCACCTCGCGCTTGCCGGCGAACAGGGCGAGCGCGACGATCGTCTGCACCACCGAGAGCACGATCATCCCCAGCGAGAGCATGATGAGCTTGTCCGCCAGGGTGACCGCGTTGGTGTCGGGCAGGGAGTAGTGGATGGTGACGGTGACGGCCGACGCCGCGAAGGTCGCGCCGACGCCGAGGGGCACGCGGGGCGGCGAGTCCCTGGGCACGACCCGGAAGGCGGACCACGAGACCACGACCGCGATGAAGAGGCCGAAGAAGACCTTGAGGAAGCGTCCGTAACCCGGCCGCACGACCTCGATCGCGAACCGATAGCGGGCGTAGTGCGACTCGCTGTTGGTGGGGAACGAAGTGTCGCCGTAGTTCGTCCGGTAGAGGTGGCGCTCGACGGAGGCGCTCGACCCCCGCACCACCCAGCCCGGGACCTGGAGGTCGGGGCTCAGGGCGACGTTGTCGCGATCGCTCTCGTAGATCATCGTGCGGGTGTCGTGCTCGGCGTCCTCGAGGTCGAGGGTGAGCGTGTGCCCATCGAGCGGGAAGCGCTTCAGATCCCAGAACTTGGTGATGGTGGCGACCACCCGGGCCGAGGCGTAGTTCAGGGTGCCGAGCCTCTTCTTCTGGACACCGGTCTTCGAGACGATGCGGCCGCTCGCGACCTCGAACGAGTCGAGCGGCGCGAGTCCCTCTCCCTCCCAGCGGAACCAGACGTAGAAGTCGATCGAGTACTGGCTGCCCTTGACGTCGACGCCGTACACCTGGTTGACGTAGGTCCCGACGACGACGGTCCGCGGTCCCGCGTCCGCGTCGGCGTGCGCGGCGCGGGGCAGGAGGAAGAGCAGTACGGCGGCGAGGACGGCGAGGCACGCCCGGAGCATCCGGGAGAGCCTATCGACCTCGCCGGCCGCACGCACCCTGTTCGTCGTGCTCAGAGCGAAAGGTAGGTCTGGTCCTTCAGCCCGCGCTCGTACTCCGCGAGCAGGCGCATGCCCTCGGCGGGCTTGAGCTTGTCCTGCTTGATGGCCGCGTCGAACTGCGCCTTCATCTTCGTGGCGAGCTCGTGGGTGTCGTACTGGGTCATCCGCAGCCCCTCGGCGATCGTGTTCCCCTCGATCGTCTCCTCGAGGTAGTAGCCGCACTCCTCGTCGTCATCGAGGAACACGTGCACCTCGTTCACGCGGCCGAAGAGGTTGTGGATGTCGCCCATGATGTCCTGGTAGGCGCCGGTCAGGAAGATGCCGAGGTAATACGGCCCCTGCTCCTTGCTCACCGTGTGCAGCGAGAGGATGTCGCGCTCCGGCTAGTCGCGGTCGATGAACTTGGCGACCTTGCCGTCCGAGTCGCAGGTGATGTCCACGAGCGTGCTCGCCATCGTGGGCCGCTCGTTCAGGCGGTGCACCGGCACCACCGGGAAGAGCGCGCCGAGCGCCCAGTGGTCGAGCAGCGACTGGAACACCGAGAAGTTGCAGATGTGCTGGTTCTGCAGGTGCTTGTCGAGATCGACGAGGTCGTCGGGGACCTCGGAGGGGTCGAGCGTGGCGATGATCGAGCGGAGGTGCTCCACCGTGCGCCAGTAGAGGGTCTCGACCTGCGCCTTGACGTCGAGCTCGAGGTAGCCGAGCTCGAACAGCTTCTCGCTCTCCTCCTTGGCTTGCAGGAGGTCGTGCCAGCTCTCGTTCAGCGTCTGCGCGGTGAGCGAGCTCTCCACGTCGCGGATCGCGCGGATGAGCTTGTGGTCGATCTCGGGCTCCATCTCGCCGGACGCCGTGCGCTCGACGGCGCCGAACGCCTCGACGACCAGCACCGCGTGGTGGGCCACGATCGCGCGGCCCGACTCGCTGACGATGTTCGGGTGCGGGACCTTCTCCTCGTCGCAGACGTCGGCGATGTTCCAGACGATGTCGCGCGCGTACTCCTCGACCGTGTAGTTCATCGAGGAGTGCAGCGTGGAGCGCGAGCCGTCGTAGTCGACGGCGAGGCCGCCGCCCACGTCGATGTACTCGATCTGGTGGCCGAGACGGCGCAGCTTGGAGTAGTACCGCGCGGCCTCGCGCACGGCGCGCTTGAGGATGAGGATGTCGGGGACCTGCGAGCCGACGTGGAAGTGGAGCAGCTTGAACGCGCTCTTCATCCCGGCCTCGGCGAGGGCCTTGGCCGCCTCGAGGATCTCGCCGGTGGAGAGGCCGAACTTGGCGCGCTCGCCGCCCGACTCGGCCCACTTGCCGGCGCCGCGCGTGACCAGGCGCACGCGCATGCCGATCTCGGGGTCGACGCCGACCTCTTTGGCGATGCGGATGATCGCGCGGACCTCGCTGAGCTTCTCGGCGATGAGGATGACCTTCTTGCCGAGGCGCCGGCCGAGGAGCGCGGTGCGGATGAACGCGTCGTCCTTGTAGCCGTTGCAGACGATGAGGGCGTCCGGGTCGCTGTGCACGGCGAGCCCGGCGAACATCTCGGGCTTGCTGCCGACCTCGACGCCGTAGTGGAACGGCCGGCCCGCATCGAGGATCTCCTCGACGACCTCGCGGAGCTGGTTGACCTTGATCGGGAAGACGCCGCGGTACTGGCCGCGATACTTGTTCTCGGCGATCGCGCGGTTGAACGCCTCGTTCAGCACGCGCACGCGGTGGTGCAGGATGTCCTGGAAGCGGATGACCAGCGGCGCCTTGAGGCCTTCGTCCTTGAGCGCGGCCTCGACCACCTCCTGGATGACGACCTTGCGCCCCTTGGCCTGGAGCGGCGCCACGAGCATGCGACCGTCGGGGGCGACGTCGAAGTAGCCCGACCCCCACCGGTCGATCATGTAGAGCTCCTTCGCGTCCTCCGTCGTCCACGGCGGCAGGGTCGCGCGTGGCTCCCCTGGACCCGCGCCGTTCACGGAACCGACGTCTGCGGGGGTGGACGTCTGCGCGGCGGGCGCAGGCGTACGGGCATCTTCCACGTGGGCTCCTCGAGGGCCGGGGGCATGCCAAGAGTGACGGCCCGACCTCGGGCGGATCGGTATCGGAAACGCGGGATGCGTCAAGGGCGCGGGCAGGACAAAATCGTGACGGCCGCCTGGGTGGAGGAGGCTCCCACCTCCGCAGCCGCCGGGGTCACCAGCGGATGAGCGCCGAGCCCCAGCTGATGCCGGCGCCGAGCGCGCACATCAGCACCGTCTGCCCGGGCTTGATCCGCTCCTCGGTGAGCGCCTCGTCGAGCGCGATGGGGATCGAGGCGCTCGAGGTGTTGCCGTACTTGTGGATGTTGATGAAGAACCGCTCCATCGGGATCTCGACCCGCTGCGAGAGCGCCGAGAGGATGCGCATGTTGGCCTGGTGCGCCACCACCCAGTCGAGCTCGCCCGGCGTGAGGTGGTTGGCCTCGAGGGCCGTGCGCGCCGAGGCGGCGAGGTAGCGGACCGCGGCCTTGAACACGTCTTGCCCCGTCATGTGGACGAGGTGGCGGCGGTCCTCGAGGACCTTGGCCGAGAACGGCTCCTTGCTCCCGCCGCCCGGGATGAGGAGGGCGTTGGCGAGCGAGCCGTCGGTGAAGAGGTGGGTGGAGAGGATGCCGCGGCCGGCTTCGGCCTCCTCCTCCGTCGTCGGGCCCACGACCACCGCGCCCGCGCCGTCGCCGAACAGCACGCAGGTCGTGCGATCGGTCCAGTCGAGGATGCGCGAGAGGAGCTCGACGCCGACGACCACGACGTACTTCGCGCCACCGGTGCGGACGAAGCGGTCGGCGATCGAGAGGCCGTACAGGAACCCGGCGCACGCGGCCGAGACGTCGAACGCGGGGCAGTGCTTGGCGCCGATCTTCTGCTGCACGTGCGCGGCGCACGCGGGCATGGGGCTGTCGCCGCTGATGGTGCCGACGATGATCATGTCGACGTCGGCGGCGGTGATGCCTGCCTTGGCCATCGCGCGGCGCGCGGCCTCGGCGGCCATGTCGCTCGTGACCTCGCCCGGGGCGGCGACGTGGCGCTCGCGGATGCCGGTGCGCTCGGTGATCCAGGCGTCGGTCGTCTCGACCATCTTCTCGAGATCGGCGTTGGTGAGCACGCGCTCGGGGACGTAGTGCCCGACGCCGAGGATGCGAGCGCCGGGCCGCGCGACGGCCGACATGCGAGAGGGCGGAGGGTTCGACTCGGTGACGGGGGGCATAGTGGTATGACCTCTCGGCCCCTCTTACGGGCCTGCCCACCGGCCGTCCAGGCGTGAATGACAAAAACAGAGCCGGTCCCTGACAGCGTTCCGACGTGATCGGACTCTGGGGACCGGGACGTTGCCCACCGGGACAAAAGACGGACACGGCAGGGCCGCGAGGTCCCGCCGCGTCGAGTCTGGAAAGGTGATACGGTCGCTGGAGATCGAGTCAGCGAGACGAAGACGTCACTCGGACGCCTTGGTCTCCTTGGCCTGGACCTGCGCGCCCTTGTAGAAGCCGCAGGAGGCGCAGACGCGGTGGGGGAGGCTCGGCTCGCCGCAGTTCGCGCACGGAACGAGGTTGGGCGCGCTGACCTTGTCGTGCTGGGCACGGCGCATGTCACGCTTGCTGCGGGTGGTTCGGCGCTTGGGAACGGCCACGACGGACTCCTGTTTCTCGGTCGGTTGTCAGTTGCAGTTACTTCTTGCCCGGCTTGCCCTCGTCACCAGGGAGCTGCTGCTTGAGGGCAGCGAGCTTCTCGCGAAACGAGGCGTGCCGCTCGACAGGCGGCGGCGAGGGGGCGAGGCCATACCAGGGCACGCATCGTCGCACAAGGGAGAGATGGGCAACTCCAGGAGGATCGCCTCGCGCACGAGGGGATCGAGGACGATGGTCTCGCCGTCGTAGGTGGCGACGTCGGCCTCGTCGGAGTCGAACTCGACCTCGTCGTCGGACAGCTTGGAGCGCTTGCCGGCCTTGGGCGCCTTCGCGTCGGGCACCAGCAGAAGGGTGACCTCGGCGTCGAGCGGCACGACCGCGGGACCGAGGCACCGCGCGCAGGTGGTGGTGACCTTGGCCCGGACGTGGCCCTGCAGGAGGAACGCGTCGCCCCCCGCGGGCGAGAGCCGCGCGTCGATGGCGCCGTCCTCGGTGGCCGTGACCGCCGTCGCGTCGGTGTCTTCGGCGGCGTCACCTTCCTCGAGCTGGGCCGCGAGCCAGGCGGTCGGCAGCGGAGCGCGCACCTCGCGCGGGCCCTCGTCGAGGGTCTTGCGCGCGAACGCGAGGAGCGGGCGCTCCTTCTTGGAGGCCTTGGGAGAACTGGGGTGCGGGGCGGACGGAGCGGACAAGGGGGGCCAGGGTAGCGCCCGGACCCGCCCGCGCAAGCCCACGTCGTGCTAGGAAGCCGGCCCCATGGCGGCGCAGAAGAAGAAACGTCCGGGTGTCGCGTCGGCGGGCAGCCGTTCCGTGCCGCCTGCGAAGGCAGCCGCGGCCGAACCGGCCACGAAAGACGAAGCGGAGAGCCCGAAGGCCGAAGCCGCGAAGGCCGAAGCCGCAGGGCCCCCTGCCCGGCAGCTCCCCAAGCTCGACACCAAGACCCTGCTCACGCGCGTCGGTCTGCCGCTGCTCGCGGTGTGGCTCATCGCGGCGTTCCTCCGCAACAAGTGGATGTACGGCACCGCCGGCGTCCTCACCGTCGTCCTCGCGGGCATCGTGGTCTTCGCCCTCTTCTTCATGCGCAAGAACCAGCGCGTGGCGTCGATCGTCGGCCAGGCCAACACCAAGGAAGAGCGCGAGCAGGCCATCGCCCGCATCGACAAGGAGTTCAAGAAGGACGACACCGCGGCCGTCTTCGCCAAGGCGCAGCTGCAGATGCACGAGGACCCGCGCGCCGCGCTCGCGACCCTCGAGACCATCGACCTCAAGAAGGTCATGGCCAACCAGGCCGACGAGGCCCGCGCCCAGCGCGCGATGCTGCACCTCATGCTGGGCGAGCCCCAGGAGGCCCGCACGCTCGTCGATCCGATCGACCTCGGTCGCCACCAGGACCAGCGCAGCAAGGCCACCATCGCCGCCGTGCTCTGCGAGGCGTGGGCCCGCACCGGTCAGGCCAAGCGCGCCAAGGACATCCTCGATCTGTTCGATCTCGACGACGCCGCGCTCGGCGAGGTGCGCCCGGGCCTCCTCCGCGCCGCCGTGTTCACCTTCGGCGCCATCGACGACATCAAGGCCGCCCGCTCGGCCATGCACAAGCTCGCCAAGAGCGACCCGCGCATCGTCGCCGGCTTCGCCCAGAAGGGCGTCCACCCCTTGCTCGTCGAGGAGGCCAAGAAGATCCTCACGCGCGCCGGGGTCATCCAGTCTCCGCAGTCGGTCCGTCGTCCAGTGCGCTGAGGAGACACGAGCGTGGGGGAGCAAGCACCCAAGAAGGTCGACGAGCGCGCGCAACGCGAGGCGAACGCACAGAAGGGCGTGTTCCTCGGCTTCTCGCTGCTGGTGCTGGGCGTGCTCGGCACCCTCGCGAGCTTCGCGTTCGTGATGGCCGGGCCGCGGTTCGCGCCCGCCTATGCGCTCGCCGCCCTCGGCGCCGTGCTGTGGTTCGTCGCCGACCGCCGCCTCCGCGCGACGATGCCGAAGACGCACTTCGACGAGCGCCTCGGCCGGTCGATCCCCGCCACCATCCGCCTCTGGATCGTCGACCCGGACTTCTCGATCTTCTTCGTCGTGTTCATGCTCGCGGCCGCGGCGCTCTACATGCGCATGCCGGGCGGCGTGGGCGGCGGGTTCGTGTTCGACGAGCAAGAGGCCATCCTCGCGAACCCCTACGTCCGCGGGCAGCAGCTCTGGCGCAACGCCTTCGACCGCGATTTCTGGGGTCTGCTGCCCGACCGCTCGATCGGTAGCTACCGCCCGGTCCCCAACCTGCTCTGGCGCGGCCTCTGGCGGCTCCAGGAGTGGCGCAACAAGGGCGGCTCGCCGAGCAACCTGCCGTTCGTGTGGTTCAACATCGTCTTCCACGCGACCAACGCCTCCATCGTCGCGGCGATGGTCCGCGCGACCCTGCGCAAGACCACCACCGCGTGGCTCGCGGGCGGCCTGTTCTGCTCGGCCGCGATCCTCACCGAGGCCGTGAGCGGCATCGTCGGCATCGCCGACGTCCTCGGCGGCCTCTCGATCCTGCTGGCGATCGCCGCGCTCTGGCTGCACCCCACCCTCGCCTTCTTCGGCGTGATGGCCGCCACGGTGGTGGGCCTCTTCTCCAAGGAGTCGGCGATCGTCAACGTGGGGCTCGTGCCGCTCGCCGCGTTCTGCCTCGCGCCGCTCATCGACGAGAAGAACCCGCGCCGCTTCCAGCGCACCGCCGCCGCGTTCGGCGGGGCCGTCGTCGCGATGGTGATCTACTTCAAGATCCGCCAGCTCACCTTCGACAAGATGTTCCTCGAGGCGTACGCCAAGGACGGCGTGCGCAAGCTGTGGTCCGAGCAGCTCAAGCTCTCGACCAACAAGTTCCCGGCCGATCCGTTCAACAACCCGCTGGCCGGCGCCAAGCCCGAGCAGTTCGCGCTGCGGTGGGCCGGCGCGCTCCGCGTCTACTTCCGCGGGCTCGTGCAGGTGGTGCTCCCGAACCGCCTCTCGCCCGACTACTCCACGCCGCAGGAGCCGCTCCCGACCAAGGTGATCTTCCCCGAGTCGGTGCTCGGCGCCCTGTTCCTCGTGGTGCCGCCGCTCGTCGGGCTCTGGCTCTCGTTCCGCGGCAACCGGCCCCGCACGTCCGCGGCCGAGCTCGTGGCCGCGACCCTCGGCCGTGAGGCGCCCCCGAAGGGCGACGAGCGCTCTCCCACCCAGCAGCTGGCCGCCGAGCGCTCGCTCCTCGGCTACGCGCTCATGGCCTGGCCCGCGGCGTTCTTCCCGCTGTCCAACATCCCGAAGCCGCTCCCCACGGTGCGCGCCGAGCGCTTCTGGTACACGCCCGTCCTCGCCACGAGCATCGTCCTCGCCGTCCTGTTCCTCTGGCTCGCGCGCAAGCAGCGCGTGGTCGCGGTGCTCGCGGCGTGCTCGGTGCTGTCGTTCCAGCTCCTGCAAGCGCGCAAGCACGCCTGGGACTTCCGCGACGACCTCGCGTTCTGGGAGTCGGCCGCGCGCGCCGTGCCCAACAGCGCGAAGGCGCACCTCAACTACTCGGTCATGCTCGGCGCCCGCGGCGTCGAGATCCGCAAGTGGACCTACCAGCAGGCCCAGGAGGCGCGCCTCGTCGAGAACAAGGAGGCCGCGCGGCTCTGGCCCACCTGGGACATGGCGGTGGTCTACGTCGGCGACACCCTGTGTCAGCTCAATCGCATGGACGAGGCGTGGGAGTGGTACGTGAAGGGCTTCCGCCTCGCGCCCGCCAACACCGGCCTCATCGCGCTCGGCCTGCAGTGCATGAGCGACCACGGCGCGCTCCTCGGCAAGGAGAAGGAGGCGCTCGCCCTCGCCGACGAGCCCGAGCTCCGACCGAGCTGGCTCGCGTATCTCCTGCGGGACACGCTCGACCGTGAACGCAAGTGCCGCGGCGTCGGCATGGAGCCGCCCACCGACTTCCCGGACGCCCCGGAGTTCCCCCTCCCCGACGCGAGCGACGACCCGAGCCCCGGGGGCAGCGAGAGCAGCTCGGCGTCGAGCTCCGCCTCCGCAAAGGCGAGCGCCTCCGCGAAGGCCAGCGTCTCGGCGAAGGCCAGCACCTCGACGAAGGCCAGCACCTCGACGAGCGCCAAGGCGAGCTCCAGTTCGAGCGCCAGCGCGAGCACCAGCGCGAGCGCGACGGCCACCGCTGCCCCCGCTCCCAAGCCCGCGCCGGTCCTGCCGCCGTGTGGCGTCGACCCGAAGTACCGCCCCCGCGGCCTCGACGGCGGCCCGAAGGGCGATTGAGATGCGCCCCGCGCTCGAGCGCATCGCCCTGCACCAGACGCGGCTCCGGCTCCCGGGGCTCGCGCTCGACGCGGGTGGGGTCGCGCTCGGCACGCGCGGCCTCGTGCTCCTTCCCTCCATCGAGCGCCTGGTCGCGTTCCTCTCCATCTACACGCGCGAGCACTCCTTCGCGGAGCTCGTCGGCAACGCCGGCGACGAGGGCGGCTTCGAGATCGTCGTCGTGCGCTCGCCGCTCAACACGCGCGAGATCGTCGTCGGCTTCACCGCCTCGTCCACCGCCCTGCTCGACCTCGTCGCCGACGTCGCGCGCCTCGCCGGCGGGCAGACCTTCACCGGCGGCGGCCGCTACTACGTGCAGTACCGCGACCGCACCGCGCCGTTCGGGTACGACGTCTACGAGCTCCTGCGCGCCGAGCAGGGCGTCGACTTCGCCCTGCACCACACCGCGTTCACGCAGGCCTACGCGCGCGAGCGGGCCCTCGATCTGCGCGCGCTCGTCACCCGCCTCGAGCCGCGGCCCGACCCGAGCCAGACGGCGCCTTCGGCGAAGCCGCTCTACCTGCTCGCCGAGCCCGGCGTCTCGGCGGCGCTGGTCGCCTACCTCGCGCGCGCCGGGGTCGACGCCGACGTCGGCATCCTCGAGCTGCCCTCCGCGTCGAGCTTCGAGGACGCGCCGCGCCGCCTCGGCCTGTTCCGCCTCCCCGAGCTCCCGGCCCGTCTCGCGGGCCTCGTCATGCGCACGCCGGGCATCCGCGCGTTCGCCCCGGTCGGCGTGGGCGTCGCGGTGGAGGTCGGCTTCGTGCACCCCATCCACCTCGCCGGCCTGCCGATCTTCCCCGAGCGGGGGCTCACCCTGCTGGCCGGGCGCCGCCCGCGCGGACCGCGCGCCGAGCCGATCGTCGTCGACCCGCTGCCCACCATGGGTCCCGTCTCGGCGCTCGCCGCGGTCTCGCTCGAGGGGCAGCCTCTCCAGGCGAGCAGCGAGTCGCGCCCCGTCGGCATCACGGTCTCGCTGCGCCTCGCGCCCGCGGTCGGTGGCGCGCGGCAGGTGGACGCGTCGCTCCTGCCGATCGAGCACGCCGCGCTCCTGCGTCGCCTCGCCTACGCGCTTCCCACGAGCGCCCTCGAGGCCGCGCGGCTCGCCCGCGTGCGCATCGCCGGTGGCAGCGACATGTTGATCCTGCGGGCCCCCGTGGGCATCGAGAGCATCCCCCTCGGGTCGTTCTTCAGCGAGCGCGCGCCGGGCCTGTTCGTCCTCGCGGGCCACGATCTGTTGCCGTCGTGCACGCCGAGCCACCTCGCCGACGCGGTCGGGGCGAGCCTCGAGCACCTCGTGTTCGTGCACCGCGAGCCCGGCGATCAGCCCGAGCAGCTGCGGGTGTTCCGCGTGGACGCCAGCGCCTTCGTGCCGCTCGGTCAAGCGCTGGTCGAGCCCGAGTCGTGGGGCGCGCTCCTGCCGGCCGAGGTGGTGGAGCTCGCGATCGCCGAGCTCGACGCCGCGCTCGTCGAGGAGATCGTCACCGAGCCCCTCGGCCTCGCGCCCATGCGCGGCGTGAAGGCCTGAGCCGGTCGCTCCCGGGGGCTTTCGGTCCGCGCGCGGCTCGGTTAGCGGCATGCCATGAGCGACGACCCCGTCCGCATCGGCCCCTACACCTTCGGCTCCCGCCTGTTCGTCGGCACCGGCAAGTACAAGGACACCGCCGAGACCGAGGCCGCGCTCGTCGCGACCGGCGCCGAGGTGGTCACGGTCGCCCTCCGTCGCGTGGAGCTCAAGGACCGCGGAGAGGGCTCGCTCATGCAGCTCCTCCTCAGCAAGCGCTGGACGATCCTCCCCAACACCGCCGGGTGCTACACGGTCGACGACGCGGTGCGCACCTGCCGCCTCGCGCGTGAGCTCGGCTTCCACGAAGAAGGCCAGCCGCCGCTCGTGAAGCTCGAGGTGATCGGCGACCCGAAGACCCTGTTCCCCGACAACGAGGCCACGCTCGAGGCCGCCAGGATCCTCGTCGCCGAGGGCTTCTGCGTGCTGCCCTACTGCAGCGACGATCCGATCATCTGCCGCAAGCTCGCCGAGGTGGGGTGCGCCGCGGTCATGCCGCTCGCCGCGCCGATCGGCAGCGGGCTCGGCATCCGCA
>JADJMO010000031.1 GCA_016709545.1 Myxococcales bacterium | reverse complement strand
GTCCGACGCTGGCGACTCGGCGCTGGAGGACTCGAGCGTCGACACCACCTTCTTCGACACCTCGGTCGACACGGGGGCCCGGCCCGACACGGGGCCGACCTTCGACACGGGACCGACCTTCGACACCGGGCCGACCTTCGACACCGCGCCGAGCTTCGACACTGCGCCGAGCTTCGACACTGCGCCGAGCTTCGACACTGCGTTCGACACCATCGTCACCTTCGACACCGGTTCCTTCGACACGGGGCTCCTCGATACGGGTACCGACACGGGTCTCGTCGACACCGGCTTCGACGCCGGCGGCCCGCTCGCGAGCTGCGACACCATCGCCACGGCCACCTGTTCGCCGGGGCTGCAGGCCTGCTGCACCAAGCTCGGCTACGGGTGGGACTTCGTCGGCTGCAGCGACACCTCGCACTCGTGGTGCAAGGACGCCATCAACGGCATGACCGCCGGCAAGACCACCTACGACGGCACGTACACCGACGCGTGCGCCAAGGCGTGGGCCAAGAACGGGAGCGCGTGCGGCGTCCCCCTCGTCGAGTGGCTCAAGGACTACTCGGCGTGCAGCCACCTGTTCAACGGCACCACCGTCGCCGGTGGCGTGTGCACCCGCTCCACCGAGTGCAAGGCCGGCCCCGGCGAGACCTCGTGGTGCGACGAGGGCAGCAAGCGCTGTCGCGCGTACCTGGTCGTCGGCGTGGGCGCGCCGTGCAACCTCGCCGGCTCCAAGGTCAACCTCTGCGACGCCGGGCTCACCTGCGACCTCACGAGCTTCACCCCCACCTGCAAGAAGGCGATACCGGTCGGCGGCGCGTGCAGCGGCCCCGACTCGCTCGAGTGCGGCCTCGGCTACACGTGCACCGGCGGCAAGTGCGCGGTTGGCAAGGGCAAGGGAGCGAAGTGCACGCGCGACCTCGAGTGCGCCTCGTGGGGCTGCAACGTCGGCACCTGCTCCGACCCGAACGCGACCCTCGCCTCCCCGTACGTCTGCAAGGGCTTCTGAGTCACTCGCTCGGCACGACGCGCTTCTTCGCGACGATCTCCCGGCGCAGCGCCTCGACTCGCTCCACGACCGGAGCGGTGAGCAGCGTGGCGTGGGGCCCGTCGTGCACCCAGTCGACGCCGCCCTCGGCGAGCCCGAGCACCGTGATGCCCGACGAGAGCCGGCGCTCCTTGGTGGCGCGGATCGCCTCGAACACCGCGACGTCCGCCTGCTTGGTCATCGAGGTGAGCACCTTGCCGGGGGCCTCGTTCCACTGATCGGCGTCGACGCCGATGGCGAGCACGGAGGGGTGCTGCTTGGCGGCCTCGAACACGCCGTGGCCCGTCGATCCGCTCGCGTGGAAGATCACGTCGACGCCACCGCTGATCTGGGAGAGGGCGATCGTCTTGCCCTTGGCCGGGTCGCGGAACGCCTCCGGCGTCGTGCCGGCGTAGGTCCCGTGGACCGTGCAGGTGGGGCACACCGCGGCGACGCCCGCGCGATAGCCCGCGTCGAACTTGTGGATCAGCGGGATGTCCATGCCGCCGACGAACCCCACGTGGCCGCTCTTGCTGGTGAGCGCGGCCGCGGCGCCGACGAGGAACGCGCCCTCCTCCTCGCGGAAGGCGAGGCCGGTCACGTTGCCGGGGATCGCGGTGCCGTCGAACGGCGGCGAGTAGTCGACGCAGGCGAAGCGCACGCTCGGGTACGCGCGGGCCACCCCGTCGATGTCGCGCGAGAAGATGAAGCCCACGCCGATCACGAGGTCGAACCCGCGCGCGGCGAACAGGCGCAGGGCCTCCTCGCGGTCCGCGGCGCCGGAGGGCTCGAGCATCTCGATCTCGGCGCCGGCCTCCTTCTCGCCCCGCAGCAGGCCCGCGTAGGCGGCGTCGTTGAAGCTCTTGTCGCCGAGGCCGCCGACGTCGAACACGAGGCCGACGCGCAGGCCGCCCGTCGCAGCCGTGGCGCGCGTGCGACGGCCGGCCGGCAACGCGAGCGCGGCGACCGCGACGAGCAGACCGAGGTGGACCGACCAGGCCTTCATCGAGCGCGTTCCCGAGGTCTCCGAGAGGTTGCGCCGGAGGTCCTTTAGGTCTAAAGGATCCTGGTGGGCGAGCTGGGTGGGAAGATAGCGCTGGTCACGGGCGGATCGCGCGGAATCGGCGCGGCCATCGCCGAACGCCTGATCGCCGAGGGAATGCGGGTGGCCATCGTGGGCCGGGACCGCGACGCCCTCGAGCGCACGGCCCACCGCATCGGCGCCGTCGCGATCCGCGCCAACGTCGCCGAGCGTGGCAGCGCCGAGTCGATCCTCGCCGCCGTGCGCGCGACCCTGGGCGAGGTCGACGTGGTGGTGCCCAACGCGGGCATCGACGCCTCGCACAAGCTCGTCGAGACGACCGACGCGGTGTGGGACGAGGTGATGGCCACCAACGTCACCGCCGTCTTCCAGCTGTGCCGCGCGGCGATCCCGCCGATGGTTGCGCGTGGATCGGGGCGCGTCGTCGTGGTGGCCTCGACCGCGGGCCTCGCCGGCTACCCGTACACGTCGGCCTACTGCGCGAGCAAGCACGCGGTGGTCGGCCTCGTGCGCGCGCTCGCCGCCGAGATCGCGCGCAGCGGCGTGACCATCAACGCGGTGTGCCCCGGGTTCGTCGAGACCGCGATGTCGGGCCGCTCGGTCGAGAACATCGCCCACAAGACCAAGCAGTCGGCCGCGGCCGCGCGCGCGAGCCTCGAGCGCATGTCGCCGCAGAACCGGCTCATCGATCCGAGCGAGGTGGCGCACGCCGTCGCCTCGCTCCTGCCCGCCGCGGCGCGGGGCATCCACGGACAGGCGCTGGCGATCAACGGAGGAGCGTACGGTGGCTGAGCTGACCAAGGTCGACGTCGAGGGGTGGCCGCGCCCCAAGGGCTACGCGAACGGCATGCTGACGGCGGGCGAGGGGGAGCGGATCCTCTTCGTCGCGGGGCAGGTCGGGTGGATCGACGAGAAGGTCCCCACCGCCGATTTCGCCGAGCAGTTCGGCATCGCGCTCGACAACGTGCTCGCGGTGGTGCGCGCCGCGGGCGGCGACGCGACGAGCATCGCCCGCATGACCGTCTACGTGACCGACATCCCGGCGTACCGCGCGGCGCAGCGGCGCCTCGGCGAGATCTGGCGCGAGAAGATGGGGCGCCACTACCCGGTGATGGCGTTGCTCGGGATCGCCGAGCTGGTGGAGGAGGGCGCCAAGCTCGAGATCGAGGCCACTGCGGTCCTGACGAGGGCCGTCCTCGAGAGGGCGGATTGAGCTCCGCCCCCCGCTACCTCCGCGCGCCCGACTCGGCCCCGCCCAGCGTCCCGCCGAACGCGCGCGGCGAGGTGGCGCTCGGGCCGTCGATCGTCGTGCGCCTGCTGGCGGCGCAGAACCTCCTCCTCGGCGAGCTGCGGCGCGGGCTCGGCCCCGATCTCTCGCTCGCGCGGTTCGATCTGCTCATGCAGCTGCTCCGCGAGGACGGCCAGACGCTGGCCACGCTGTCGCGCAAGATGCTGGTCACGGCGGGCAACCTCACCGGCCTCGTCGACCGCGCGGAGCGGGACGGCGTCGTCGAGCGGCGGCCCGACCCGAACGACCGCCGGCTCACCCGCGTGTTCCTCACGCCGGCCGGCGACGCGCTCGCGCGCAAGGCGCAGGAGCGGCACTCGGCGCTCGCCGAGGAGCTGGTCGGCCCGCTCGACAGGCGCGACCGCGAGGCGCTGCGCCACCTGCTCGGGCGCCTGCGTGAATCGCTCGAGACCCATGGTCGAAAGGAGTCCCGGTGAAGCCCCAGTCGTTTGGTTACTCGCTCGACGCCGGCGTCGGCACCATCACGTTCTCGCGCCCCCGCACGCTCAACTCGCTCACCTTCGAGGTGTACGCCGAGCTGCGCGATTTCTTGCCGAAGCTCACCGCCTCCGAAGAGGTGCGCGCGGTGGTGATCACCGGCGAGGGCAAGGGGTTCTGCAGCGGCGGTGACCGCGAGGCGATCATCGCCGAGCTGTTCGCGCGCGACATGGCGGGCATCCTCGAGTTCACGCGCATGACCGGCGCGCTCATCCGCAACCTGCGCCGGGTCCGTCGCCCGGTCATCGCGGCGGTCAACGGCGTCGCCGTCGGCGCGGGGGCGGTGATCGCGCTCGCGTGCGATCTGCGCGTGGTCGCGAGGAGCGCGCGCTTCGGCTTCGTGTTCCCGCAGGTCGGCCTGTGCGGCGCGGACATGGGCGCGGCCTACCTGCTGCCGCGCGTGGTCGGGCTCGGCCGCGCGAGCGAGATCCTCTTCACGGGGGAGCTCGTCGGCGCGGAGGAGGCCCACCGCATCGGCCTCGCCAACCGCGTGGTCGACGACGGCGCCGTCCTCGAGGAGGCCACCGCGCTCGCGCGCAAGCTCGCCGCCGGCCCGGCGTTCGCGCACGCCATGACCAAGCAGATGATCGAGGACGAGCACACGATGGGCCTCGACGACGCCATCGAGTCCGAGGCGCAGGCGCAGGCGATCTGCATGATGCACCCGGACTTCAAGACGGCGTACGAGGCCAACGTGCGCAAGGAGCAGCCCCGGTTCCGGGGCGCGCCGTGATCGGCGCAGTGATCGAGCTGTCGCGCGTGGTCGAGGGGCGCGGCCCCTCGTGCTCCACCGAAGACCTGGGCTTCCTGTTCGCCGAGCACCACCTCGCGCTCGCGGCGCGCATGCGGCCGGTCGTCGCGGAGATCGCGGCGCTCGAAGCGAACGGGGAGGGGGACGCCACCGCTCGCGCGACGATCGCGGCGCTCGGGCGGGCGGGCCTGTTCCAGAGCTTCGCGCCGAGCACCGGCCCGATCGACCTGCGCGCCCTCTGCGTGGTGCGCGAGGCGCTCGCGTGGGGCAGTGGCTCGGCCGACTCGCTGTTCGCGGTGCAGGGCCTCGGGTGTTACCCGCTGTTCGCGCACGGCACTGCCGCCCAGAAGGAGCGCTTCCTCGCCCCGGCGCTCACCGGGCGCACGGTCGCCGCGTTCGGACTCACCGAGCCCGAGGCCGGCACCGACGTGGCCTCGCTGCAGACGGTGGCGGTGCGCGACGGCGAGGGGTGGCGGCTCACCGGCGACAAGGTCTTCATCTCCAACGCCCCGGTGGCCGACCACGTGGTGGTCTTCGCCAACGCGGACCCGAGCCAGGGTCGCAAGGGCATCACCGCCTTCGTCGTGCCCCGCGACGCGCCGGGCCTCGAGGTGTCGGCGCAGATCCCCATGGTGGCCGATCACAGCATCGGATCGCTCACCCTCCGCGACTGCCGCGTGGGCGACGACCTGCGCCTCGGCGAGGTCGGCGCAGGCTTCGGCATCGCCATGGGCACCCTCGACCACTTCCGGGTGACGGTGGGCGCCGCCGCGGTCGGCATGGCGCGGCGCGCGCTCGAGGAGGCCGTGCACCGCGCCTCGGTGCGCAAGCAGTTCGGCAAGCCGATCGCCGAGCAGCAGCAGATCCAGGGCTACCTCGCCGACATGCGGGCGGAGCTCGACGCGTCGCGGCTCCTGGTCCTGCGGGCCGCGCTGCTCAAGGACACGGGCGCCGCCCAGATCACCTCCGAGGCCGCGATCGCCAAGATGTTCGCCACCGAGGCGGCGCAGCGCATCATCGACCGCGCGCTCCAGATCCACGGCGGCCTCGGGGTCGTACGGGGGGTGGCGGTCGAGCGGCTCTACCGCGAGGTCCGCGCCCTGCGCATCTACGAGGGCACGACCGAGATCCAGCGGGTCGTCATCGCGACCCGCCTCTTGCAGGCCGAGAAGCAACGGGGGGGCACGTGACGAGTTTCAGCGAAGAGTTCAACCTCGCCGACTACTTCCTGTTCGACCGCATCTCCGAGGGCCTCGGCCACGACATCGCCCTGCGCTACGGCGACACGGCGTGGACGTACGCCGAGGTGTGCGCGCGCACCGAGCAGCTCGCCGGCGCGCTGCAGCAGATCGGCGTGCGCCCCGAGGAGCGCGTGCTGATCGTCCTCCCGGACACGCCGCCGTTCGTGTGGTCGATCTTCGCCACCCTGAAGATCGGCGCCGTGCTCACCATGGGCAACCCGGAGGCGCCGACCGCCGACCTCGCCTACCTCGTCGAATACACGCGGGCGTCGGTGGTGATCACGTTGCCGCGGGTACGCGACGCGCTCGCCGACGTGCTCCGCGACTCGCCGTTCGTCCGCGAGGTGCTGCTGGTGCCCGACGTGCCGACGGGTGGCGACTGCGAGGGCACGGCGGTGGGGGAGGGCCGGGCCCTCTCCACCGCGATGGCCGAGGCCCCGCCGCCGCACACGTTCCGGACCAAGCGCGACGACGTCGCGATCTGGCTCTTCACGTCGGGATCCACGGGCAAGTCCAAGGCCGCCGTGCACACCCACCGCGACTTCGCGTTCAACACCGAGGTCTACGCCAAGGGCACGGTGGGCTACCGCAAGGGCGACGTGAGCGTCAGCGTGCCGCGCCTGTATTTCGGGTACGCCACCGGCACGAACCTGTTCTTTCCGTTCGCGGTGGGCGCGACCACGTGTCTCTTCTCCGAGCGGCCCACGCCGGAGGCCCTGGTCGCCGCGATGCTGCGGCACCGACCGACGGTGGTCACCAACGTGCCGACGATGCTCGGCAAGCTCCTCGACCACGACGAGGCGCTGCGCGCCCGCGGCGAGCCGGGGCTCGATCTGTCGTGCGTGCGCTTCTCGCTCTCGGCGGGCGAGGCGCTGCCCGAGACGCTGTTGAACCGGTGGCTCGCGCGCTTCGGCGGCGAGGTCTACGACGGCATCGGCTCGGCCGAGATGTTCCACATCTACGCGACCAACCGCCCGGGCGACGTGCGCCCCGGGTCGCTCGGCAAGGTGGTGCAGGGCTACGAGATCAAGATTCTCCCCCGCGAGGCCGAGGGCCCCGGCGCGCCCGCGCTGCCGCCGGACGAGGTGGGCGTGCTCTGGGTGAAGGGCGACTCGGTGGCGCTCTGCTACCACGAGGACCGCGACAAGAGCTGGAAGACGTTCCACGGGCACTGGTGCTGTACCGGCGATCTGTTCCGCATCGACGCCGCGGGGTACCTCTGGTTCGTCGGTCGCGCCGACGAGCTGCTCAAGGTGTCGGGGCTCTGGGTCTCGCCGCTCGAGGTGGAGGAGTGCCTCCTGCAACACCCCGACGTGGCGCTCGCGGCGGTCGTCGGCGCGCACGACGAGGGCCTGCTCAAGCCCAAGGCGTTCGTGTCGCTGCGCCCAGGGGTGCAGCGCGAGGGCGTCGAGGCCCGCCTGCAGGCGCACGTGAAGGAGCGCCTGACCAAGCACAAGTACCCGCGCTGGATCGAGGTCGTCGACGACCTTCCCAAGAACGATCGCGGCAAGGTCGACAAGAAGCTGCTGAAGGCGCGGGGGCTCACTTGACCCTGCTGCTCAGCGAACTCGACACCGAGACCCTCGCCAAGACGCTGGCGTCGGGGCGGGCGATCGCGCTCGTGCCGATCGGCAGCACCGAGCCGCACGGTCCCCACCTGCCGCTCGCGACCGACGCGATCCTCAGCGTGGAGACGTGCCTGCGCGCGGCCCGGGTGCTCACCGACAAGGGGCGCACGACCCTGGTCGCGCCGACCGTTCCCTACGGCGTCACCCGGTACGCGCGCGACTTCCGCGGGGCCATCGGGGTCAGCGCGGCGACCCTGACCGCGCTCCTGCTCGACGTGGGCCGCGCGCTCCTCGACGACGGGTTCTCGCACGTGGCCTTCGTGAACAACCACCTCGAGCCCGAGCACGCGGAGGCCATCGACGCCGCGTTCCAGACCCTCGAGGCCGAGCACGGGCCCAACGCCGTCAGCTTCCCGAACCAGCTCACGCGGCGGTGGGCGCGCACGTTGACCGACGAGTTCAAGCGCGGAGACTGCCACGCGGGCCGCTACGAGACCTCCCTCGTGCTCGCGACGCGCGCCGACCTCGTCGGCGACTCGGCCCTCTTGCCGAAGCTGGACATCTCGCTCGCCGCGGCGCTGCGCGAGGGCGAGGTCACCTTCGCGGGCATCGGGATGACGCGCGCGTACACGGGAGCGCCCGCCGAGGGGACGGCCGCGGAGGGCGAGAGCACCTACGCCAAGCTCGTGACGATGGTGGTGACCGAGATCGCCGAGCGGGCCTCGGACGACGACGACACCGCGGAGCATGCAGGAGTACGTCCATGAAGATCACGTGCGTCGGTGGTGGGCCGGCGGGCCTGTATTTCAGCATCCTGGCCAAGAAGCTGGACCCGGCGCTGGACATCCTCGTCCACGAGCGCAACCGCCCCGACGAGACGTGGGGATTCGGCGTGGTGTTCTCCGACGCGACGCTCGCCCAGTTCGAGCAGGTCGACCCCGAGAGCTACGCCGAGATCGCGGCGAGCTTCTACCACTGGGACGACATCGACGTGCACTACGGCGGGCAGGTGCTCACCTCGACCGGCCATGGCTTCTCGGGCATGTCGCGCAAGGTGCTGCTGCAGATCCTGACGAAGCGCGCGCTCGCGCTCGGCGTGCGCATCGAGCACCTCTCCGACGTGCAGGGGCTGCCCGAGGCCGACCTCGTCATCGCCTGCGACGGCATCAACAGCCTCTTCCGCGCGCAGCACGACTTCGGCACCACCGTCGATCCGCGGCCGAACCGGTTCGTGTGGCTCGGTACGACGCGGCCGTTCCCCGCGTTCACCTTCTTCTTCGTGCAGAACGAGGCGGGCCTGTTCCGGGTGCACGCCTACCAGTACCTCGCCAAGGGCGAGACCCAGGGTGCGTCGACCTCCACGTTCATCGTCGAGTGCACCGATGAGACGTTCAAGAGGAGCGGGCTCGCCGTCGACGACGAGGCCGCCACCATCGCCTACTTCGAGAAGCTCTTCGCGAAGGAGCTCGACGGACACCGGCTGATCGGGAACAAGAGCCATTTCCGGCAGTTCCCGACCATCAAGAACCGGCGCTGGCACCTGCCGTTCGGTGAGGGGCCCGCGGGCAAGGGGCAGCTCGTCCTGATGGGCGACGCCGCGCACACGGCGCACTTCTCCATCGGCTCGGGCACCAAGCTCGCCATGGACGACGCGATCGCGCTGGTGGACGCCATGAAGCGCACCCGCCCCGCGAGCAGTGAGCTGCGCGCGGCGGACCTCCCGGCGGCGCTCGCCGACTACGAGCGCGCGCGGCGGCCCGGCGTCGACGCGATCCAGCGCGCGGCGCAGGTCAGCATGGAGTGGTTCGAGGACGTGGAGCGCTACTTCGGCAAGCTCGCGCCGCTGCCGTTCACCTTCAGCATGCTGACCCGCTCGCTGCGCATCACCCACCAGAACCTCAAGGTGCGTGACCCCGGCTTCGTGGCGCGGGTCGACGAGGACTTCGCCGCGCGCCACGGCGCGAGCGTGCCGCGTCCACCTCCGCCCATGTTCGTGCCGCTCCGGCTGCGCGAGCTGTCGATCCCGAACCGCATCGTCGTCTCGCCGATGTGCATGTACAGCGCGGTCGACGGCACGCCCGGCGACTTCCACCTGGTCCACCTCGGGAGCCGCGCGATGGGCGGCGCCGGCCTCGTGATGACCGAGATGACCGACGTGAGCGCGGAGGGGCGCATCACGCCAGGGTGCGCGGGCCTCTACACCGAGGCGCACGTCGCCGCGTGGAAGCGCATCGTCGACTACGTGCACGGGACGCCGTCGAAGATCGGCGTGCAGCTCGGCCACGCCGGCCGCAAGGCCTCGACGCGGCGCATGTGGGACGGCATCGACCTGCCCCTCGAAGACGGCAACTGGCCGATCGTCTCGGCCTCGGCGATCCCCTACTTCGAGAGCAAGAGCCAGGTCCCGCGCGCGCTCGACCGGCGCGGCATGGAGGAGATCCGCGACCAGTTCGTGGCCGCGACCGAGCGCGCCGAGCGGTGCGGGTTCGACCTGCTCGAGCTGCACATGGCGCACGGCTACCTGCTCGCGAGCTTCCTCTCGCCGCTCACCAACCGCCGCGAGGACGACTTCGGGGGCAGCCTCGATCGGCGCCTCCGCTACCCGCTCGAGGTGCTGCGGGCGGTCCGCGCGGCGTGGCCGAAACACAAGCCGATCTCGGTGCGCATCAGCGCGACCGACTGGTGGAAGGGCGGCACCACGCCCGACGAGGCCGTGACCATCGCGACGGCGCTCGCCGCCGAGGGCGCCGACATCCTCGACGTCTCGTCGGGTCAGACGGTCCCCGAGGGCAAGCCGTACTACGGGCGCCTCTACCAGACCCCGCTCGCCGACCGCGTGCGCAACGAGGCCAAGGTGCCGGTCATGACGGTTGGCAATGTCTCGTCGTGGGCCGACGCCAACGCCATCCTCGCCGCCGAGCGCGCCGACCTCGTGCTGCTCGCGCGCGGTCACCTCTACGATCCGTACTGGACGCGGCACGCCGCGTTCGAACAGGGCTATGCGATGCCGTGGCCGCCGCAGTACGCGCCGGCCGAGTCCTTCACCCCCCGCGAGAGCTGACCCATGTCCAAGATGGTCGACGCGATGCCTCTCGACGCCCTCATCGGCATCGAGACCCTGCTCACCGAAGAAGAGCGGATGATCCGCGACAGCGTGCGCCGCTTCGTGCGCGAGCGGTTCCTCCCGCGCGCGGCCAAGCTCTACGAGGACGAGGAGTTCCCGAAGGACCTCATCCCCGAGATGGCGGAGATGGGCCTGCTCGGCGCGAACCTGGAGGGCTACGGGTGCGCGGGCATGGGCTCGGTCGCCTACTGCCTCGCGCTCGCCGAGCTCGAGTACGGCGACAGCGGCATGCGCTCGTTCGCGAGCGTGCAGGGCTCGCTGTGCATGTACCGATCCACCGCTTCGGCTCGGAGGAGCAGAAGCAGAAGTACCTGCCGCGCATGGCCAAGGGCGAGCTCATCGGGTGCTTCGGCCTCACCGAGCCCGACGCGGGCAGCGACCCGGGCTCGATGAAGACCTACGCGCGGCGCGACGGCGACGGGTGGATCCTCAACGGCAGCAAGATGTGGATCACCAACGCCCCGTTCGCCGGCGTCGCGATCGTGTGGGCCAAGGTGAAGGAGAACGACGTCGTCGGCGGGCCGGAGTCTATCCGCGGCTTCCTCGTCGATCGCGGCACGCCCGGGTTCGAGACGCCGACCGTGCACGGCAAGATGTCGCTGCGCGCCTCGGCCACCGGCGAGATCGTGCTGACGGACGTGCGCGTGCCCGAGGGCAATCTGCTCCCTCTGGCCAAGGGCCTCGGTGGCCCGCTCGCGTGCCTCAACCAGGCGCGGTTCGGGATCGCGTGGGCGGCGCTCGGCGCGGCCAAGGCCTGCTTCGAGTCGGCGGTCGACTACTGCCGCAACCGCGTCGCCTTCGGCGTGCCCATCGCGAGCAAGCAGCTCGTGCAGCACGAGCTGGTCGAGATGGCGAGCGAGATCGCCAAGGGCGAGATCCTGTCGCTGCACTTCGCCCGCCTCAAGGAGCAGGGCAAGCTGAGCCCGCAGCAGGTCTCGCTCGCCAAGCGCAACAACGTGCACGCCGCGCTCCACATCGCCCGGCAGGCGCGCGCGCTCCTCGGCGGCAACGGGATCCTGCTCGATTACCCGGCGATCCGCCACTCGATGAACCTCGAGAGCGTGTTCACCTACGAGGGCACCCACCAGGTGCACACGCTGATCCTGGGCCGCGCCCTGACGGGGTGCGACGCGTTCTGATACGTTCCGGCCATGCACGTCTTCATCGTCGAGGACGACCCGTGGGTCCGGAGCAGCGTCGAGGGCGCGCTCCGGGCCGACGATCGGGTCGTGCTGTCGGCGACGTGCACCACGGTGGCGGAGGCGCTGCAGGCGATCGCGGCGGGCGCCGCGTGCGACGTCGCGCTGGTGGATCTCGGGCTGCCCGATGGGAGCGGCACGGACGTGATGCGTCGGCTGCTGCTCGACCGACCCGAGGCCGCGATCGTCGCGTTCACCGTGTTCGACGACGAGGAGACGGTGCTCGCGGCGCTCCGCGCGGGGGCGCGCGGGTACCTCTGAAGTCGACGCCGTTGACGGAGCTGCCGGCGCTGCTCCGCGAGGCGCACGCAGGGGGCTCGCCGATGTCACCGATGGTGGCGCGGCTGGTACTCGACGCGCTGATCCCCACGCCGCAGCCGGGGGACGAGGGGCCGCTGTCGCCGCGCGAGCGCGACGTGCTGAGGCTGCTCGCGCGGGGGCACACCTACGCGGCGACCGCCATCGCGCTCGGGATCGGGCTCGGCACGGTGCAGGGGCACGTGAAGTCGATCTATCACAAGCTGCAGGTCGCCTCGAAGGCGGAGGCCGCGCTCGCGGCCGCGCGCCTCGGGCTCGCCTGAGCGCCCCCTGTGGAGTCGACTCCGCCCGCGTCCAGAGTCGACTCCGCCCGCGTCCAGAGTCGACTCCGCCCGCGTCCAGAGTCGACTCCGCCCGCGTCCAGAGTCGACTCCGCCTGCGTCCAGAGTCGACTCCGCCCGGTCATGGCGCGCAGCACTGGTACGTCGCGCTCTGGTGGCCGGCGACGGTCGGTCCACACGGGGTGTCGAGGGTCATCGCGGTGAGCGTGCGACCCTCGCGCGTGCAGTCGTCGTCGGAGTAGCCGCGCCAGATGCTGAAGGGGCTTGCAGCTCGATTCGCTGCCGTCGCGGTGGTCGGTGCACGTGCCGTCGACGCCGCAGCAGCGGAAGTTGCGATAGCGGAACAGGCCGCACGCGGGGCCGACGCGCAAGCTCGCGACGCCGCCCTTGGCCTTGCACGCGGTGGCGGCCGTGTCCTTCCACTGCGCCTCGTCGAGGCAGGCGGTGCCGAGCGCGTCGACGAGCGCGCCCTTGGCGGCGGTGGGATCGCACCCCTTCGGCGGAGGCTCGACCTCGGGTGCTGCAACACCGCTGTCGATAATCGGCGTGGTGGTGGGACTCGTGGCCGGTGAGGTCTCGGGGCTCGCCTCGGAGGCGGCGTCGGGCGTCTGCTCGGGCTCGATGCGACCGGCGCAGCCGACGAGGAGGAGACATACGAGGAGAGGGGTTCGCATGCCGGCGCGAGGAGCAACGTGCGTGCCCGCGCGCCCACGATCGGATCGCGCGGCGATCGACGCTCGCGCCTCGCTGTGGGTGCGTCGGCGCTCGAGCTGTCGCTCTACGCGCCGCGAACCAGCCACCGCGCTCCAGCGCAAGGCCACGGCTCTGCGCGGTGGCAGCCGATCACCGAGTGGTCACGGTTTGCAGCACTGGTACGTCGCGCCGTGCGCGCCGCCCGCGCCCGTCGGTCCGCACGGCGTGTCGAAGGTGAGCGAGGCCAGCGTGCGCTTCTCGAGCTCGCAGTTCTTCACCGAGTAGCTGCGCCAGAGCGCCTCGTCCTTGCAGCTCCCTTCGCCGCCGTCGCGGTGATCGGTGCACACGCCATCGGCGCCGCAGCAGCGGTAGTTGCGGTAACGAAAGAGGCCGCAGCCGGTCTCGAGCGCGAAGCTCGCGACGCCGCCCCTGAACTGACAGGCGTCGGCGGCGACCTCCTTCCAGTGCGCCTCGTCGAAGCAGGCCTCGCCGAAGTCGCGGGCGCGCAGGCCCTCGAACGCGCAGCCCGGGGTGGGGTGAAGCCCGCGTCGCCCTTGTCCGTGCCGCCGGTCGGGCTCGTGGTGGGCGTGCCCGTGGGGCTGGTCGTCGCGCCGTCGGGCGGCTCCTCGGAGTGGACGCGGGCACCGCAGCCGACGAGGAGGAGGGCGAGGAACAAGGAGCGCATCGCCCCCAGGAGAGCAACGCGCGTGCCTCGCGAGGTGGCGTGGATCGCGGCTCGATCTGCGCTCGCGCCGCGCTCTCGCTCGCGTCGGCCTGTGCCACTTCGCACGCCGGACGGCGTGCCCACGAGCCAACACCGATGGCGGGCTGACGGGAGTGGTGCTGGTAGAATGGGCGCATGGAGACGCGCTTGGTGCTCGTGCGGGCTCGCATCCCGAATCTGACCGCGAACGAACTCCTCGCGGCGCGGAGGGGCCGGGCCGGCCCACGCGGCCCCGGTCGTGGCACCGCCGCCCTCCCGGCGGGCGGGCGCCCCGCGGCGGGGGGGCGCCGCCGGCGGCGCCGGCCCGCCGGCGGGCCCGCGCCCCGGCCGGCCCCGCCCGGGCGGGGGGCGCGCCCCCGGGCGGGCGCCCCGCCCGGGCGGGCGTGGGGGGGGCGGCCGCGCCTGTGGCCCCGCACGAAGGACGTGTCGTTCGCCGAACTCCGAAGGGCATCCGCGAGCACCGGGCCTGGAGAACCCCGATCGTGACACACCGTGGCGCCTCACGGACACCTGATGGAGGGCGCGGGGCCGCCTGGGCGTGGGGGCCGCCCGCCGGGCTGCGCGGAGGGCGTCGACACGCAGAACCAGGACGGGCGAACGCGCGCATCCGGGCGGCCCAGGGGATGCCTCGGTTGTGGACTCCGCGACCGGCACGACGTCGCCTCACCGCAGGAGGGGCGGACCGGTCGGAGGGTGGTGCCCGACCGCGCCGGCCGAAGGAGTGATCTCCCTGTGACCACCCAGGGTCGAAGAGCTGTGTGGCGCCGCTATGGCGGACGAGTCGGGGCTACCGACCCCCGACGGCGGTCTGTGGCCCGCATCACGGACACCCTTCGCGCTACTGGGGCGTTACCTATCCCTGTGGTCGGGACGGCGGCCGATGACTACCGCCGGTCCTTGCCCGCCACGTGCCCGAAGCCGAAGCGCCCCTTGATGCACAGGTTCCCGCTCGTCACGCTGGACTCGACCGGCGACGTCACCTTCAGGATCTGGTCGTCCTGCGTGTGCAGCCGCAGCACGCACCCGACGCCGCAGTAGGGGCACACCGTGTCCGTCTGCTTCTGCTCCGGCTCACGCCACGTGCCCTCGGCGCGCATGTCGTGCTCCGTCTTCGCCATCAGCGCGCCGGTGGGGCACACCGCGATGCAGTTGCCGCAGTACACGCACGCCGACTCGGGAATGGGCACGGCGTGCTCGGTCGAGATCCGCGCGTCGAACCCGCGCCCGGCCACCGAGATCGCGAAGGTGCCCTGCGCGTCCGTGCCGCACGCCTCGACGCACTTGTAGCAGAGGATGCACTTCGCGTAGTCGCGCACGTAGAGGTCGTTGTCGACCTTCACCGGCTGGCCCACCGTGGCCGCCGTCGCGCCGTCGGGCTCCGCGTGGTGCCCCGCGTGCGCCGCGTCGCGCACACCCTCCGCCGCCGGCGTCGCGCGCGGCCCGAAGCGGTCGGGGTCGGCGCCGTAGCGCTCTACGAACGCGCGCAGGCTGGGCGCGGTGCTCGTGTCGACGCTGGAGGCGAGCAGCTCGAGCACCATGCGGCGGCTCACCCGCACACGCTCGCTGTCGGTCTGCACGGCCATGCCAGCCTCGACCTTGCGCGAGCACGAGGGCACGAGCGTGCGCGCCCCCGCGAGCTCGACCACGCAGACGCGGCACACGTTCACGGGCGTGAGCGTCTCGGCCCAGCACAGCGTCGGGATCTCGATGCCGGCCGCGGCGCACGCCTCGCGCAGCGTCGCGCCCTCGCGCACCCGCACGGCGCGCCCGTCGATGGTGATCTCCACCGTGCCGACCACCGGCAGCGACACCTTGCCCATCACGACGCACCCCCGTCCACCAGCGCGAGCCGCCGCTTCACCGCCGAGTCGAGCGCGCTCGTCGCGGTCTGCCCGAGGCCGCAGATCGAGGCGTCGCGCATCACCTGCGAGAGGTCCGAAAGGAGCGCGCGGTCGTCGGCGGTCGGCCCGCGGAGCGCCGCACGCGCGAGGAGCTCCTCGACGCGCACCGTGCCGACGCGACACGGCACGCACTGGCCGCACGACTCGTCGCGGAAGAACGCCGCCATGCGGCGCAGGTACGGCAAGAGCTCCGTGCCCTCGCGCAGCACCATCACGACGCCCGAGCCGAGCGTGGCGCCGATCGCGCGCGTGCCCTCGAACGAGAGCGGCACGTCGAGCTCGTCGGGGCCGAGGGACGCGCCCGCCGCCCCACCGAGCAGCACCGCCGACACGCGCTCGGCGCGCGCGAGGTCGAGCAACGTCGAGAGCCGCTCCCCATCGGGAGCTCGTAGACGCCGGGCCGACCGACGTGACCCGAGACGCAGAACAGCCGGGTACCGGTCGAGTCCGGCGTGCCGACCGCGGCCCACGCGGCGCCGCCGTCGGCGACGATCGCCACCGCAGCACAGAGCGTCTCGACGTTGTTGATCGCCGTCGGCTTGCCGAAGAGGCCGATCTCCACCGGGAACGGCGGCTTGTTGCGGGGCTCGCCCCGGTGGCCTTCGATCGACGAGAGCAGGGCGGTCTCCTCGCCGCAGATGTACGCACCGGCGCCGCGGCGGATCTCGATGTCGACCTTCACGCCGCGCCCGAGCACGTCGTCGCCGAGGAACCCGCGGCTGCGCGCGAGATCGATGGCGTTCTGCAGGCGCGCTGCGGCGAGCGGGTATTCGGCGCGCACGTAGAGGTAGGCCTTCTCGCTAGCGGTCGCGAACGCCGCCAGCGTGACGCCCTCGATCACCGCGTACGGGTCCTGCTCCATCAGCACGCGGTCTTTGAAGGTGCCGGGCTCGGACTCGTCGGCGTTGCACACGACGTAGTGCGGACGCGCGGGCTGCGACGCCACGGCCTGCCACTTGCGCGCGGTGGGAAACGCCGCGCCGCCGCGCCCGCGAGCTTCGCCACCGTCAGCTCGTGCAGCACGCTCGCGCCGCCGCGGTCGAGGGCGCGCCGCAGCACGCGGTAGCCGCCGCGCGCGCGGTAGTCGTCGAGGCTCGTGGGGTCGACGAGCCCGACGCGCGCGAGCAGCGTCAGGTTCGCGCGGTCCTGGTGCACCACCGCGGGTGCGGCCTCCGGCGTCCGCTCGGTCTCGCCGAGGGCCTGGACGATGCGGTCCGCGGTGGCCTCGCCCAGGGCTCCCTCGCGCGCCGGAGCGCCGGCGTGCTGGATCAACGCGACCGGCGCCTGCTCGCACAGACCGAGGCAGGGGCTGCGCATCCAGCCGGCGCCGCCGTGCTGAGAACCCGCGGGCCCGAGCCGCGCGCCGAGCTCGTCGCACAGCGCGTCGGCGCCGCGCGCCTTGCAGCCGATGTCGTCGCACACGTGCGCGATCGAGCGCGCGCGCGGGTGCAGCGCGTAGAGCGCGTAGAAGCTCGCGACCCCGTAGGCCTCGGCCGGCGGGACGTGGAGGCGGCGTGACACGTACGCCAGCGCGCCCGGGCTCACCCAGCCCACGCGAGCCTGCGCGGCGTGGAGCGCGGGCAGGAGCAACGGCCTGCGCCTCGCGGCCTCGGCGACCCCCACCACGGACCGCGCGTCGTCCACGGGAGGGCCGATCGCAGCGTCGATCGCCGCGCGCTCGTCCTCGGTGGGCTCCGGCCCGTGAAGCTCCAGATCCATCGTTACTCCTCGGCCGCGGCCGTCTCGGTCAGCTTCTCGATGCGCACGGAGGCCGCCTTGAACTCGGCGGTCCCGGATTTGGGGTCGAAGGCGTCGTTGGTCAGCGTGTTCGCGTCGGCGTCTTGGAGGAAGTGGAACGTCATGAACACGAGCCCCGGGCGGAGGTTCGGGTCGAGTTGCACGGGCAGCTCGACCGAGCCGCGCGGCGAGGTCACGCGCACCCGCTCGCCGTCGACGAGGCCGAGCGCCGCCGCGTCGGCGGGGAACATGTCGACCGTCTCCCCGCGGTGGAGCGGCGAGGTGAAGTGCTGGGTCTGCACGTGGGTGTTGTACGCGTAGAGCCGGCGCCCCGTCGTGAGCCGGAACGGGAACTCGGCGCTCACGTGCTCGAGCGGCCCCTCGTGGCGGGTGACCGTGAACGGTGCGCGGCGGCCCTCGACCGGGTCCTTCCAGAGGCGCCCGTGCAGGAACGGCGCGCCCTCGGATTGCTCGTCGGGGCAGGGCCACTGGATGCCGCCGAGCTGCTCGATGCGCGCCCAGCTCATCCCGCGGTGCATGGGCGAGAGCGTGCGGAGCTCGTTCCACAGCGCCTCGGGCGAGGTGTCGCCGAGGTCGTGGCCCATGCGTCGCCCGAGCTCGCTCAGGATCCAGAAGTCGTCGCGCGCGCCGGCCGGCGGAGACACGGCCTTGCGCACGCGCTGAACGCGCCGCTCGCTGTTGGTGACCGTGCCGTCGGTCTCGCACCACGAGGCCGAGCCCGGGAGCACGACGTCGGCGAGCTCCGCGGTGCGGGTCAGGAACAGGTCCTGGACCACCAGGATGTCGAGGTCGGAGAGGAGCTCGCGCGTGTGCCCCGCGTTGGCCTCGCTCTGCGCCGGGTTCTCGCCGAACACGAGCAGCCCGCGCAGCTCCTTGCGCTCCATCGCGAGGAACATCTCGGTGAGGTTCCACCCGTTCTGCGGGGGGATCGTCGTCTTCCAGGTGGCGTCGAAGCGCGCGCGGACGGCCGCGTCTCCCACGTCCTGGAAGCCCGCGAGCTTGTGGGGCAAGGCGCCCATGTCGCCGCCGCCCTGCACGTTGTTCTGCCCGCGCAGCGGGTTGAGCCCCGCGCCCCACCGCCCGACCTGGCCGGCCGTGAGCGCGAGGTTGATGAGAGAGAGGACGTTGTCGACCGCGTCGTGGTGCTCGGTGATGCCGAGGGTCCAGCAGATCATCGCGCGGTCGGCGGTGGCGTAGGCCCGCGCGACCTTGCGGAGCTGCGCCGCCGGAACGCCGGTGATGGCCTCGGTGGCCTCGGGCGAGCACGCCGGGCTCGACACGTGCGCGGCGAACTCCGCGAAGCCCACCGTGGCGCGCTCGATGAACGCGCGGTTCTCGAGGTGCTCGTCGAGGATGACGTGGGCGAAGGCGTTGGCGAGCGCGATGTCGGCGCCCACGTGCACGGGCAGCCACTCGTCGGCCCACTCGGCGGTCGGCGTGCGGCGCGGGTCGACGACGACGAGGCGCGTGCCCCGGCGCAGCCCCTTGATCACGTGGTGGAAGAAGATCGGGTGCGCTTCGCGCGCGTTCGATCCCCAGAGGACGACCAGATCGGTCTCCTCCACCTCGCGATAGGAGTTCGTCCCACCGCCTGCTCCGAACACCGTCGCCAGACCGACGACGCTAGGGGCGTGTCACGTTCGATTGCAGCTGTCGATGTTGTTCGTGTGGAACGCGACGCGGGCCAGCTTGGCCGCGAGGTAGTTCACCTCGTTGGTCGCCTTCGAGCACGAGAAGATGCCGAGCCCCTTGCCGCCGTGGCGCTCGCGGACCGCCGTGAGCCCCGCAGCCGCGCGGGTCAGCGCCTCTTCCCAGGTGGCTTCGCGGAGCTGTCCCCGAGGGGAGCCCAGATCGCGGACGAGCGGCTGCGTGAGGCGCTTCATGCGCGGATCCTATCAGCTTTCGCGGCCCGATCGCCGCCCGTTCGCCTCGCCGTGGTGCGTCACTTGGGGCAGCGGACGATGTCGATCCGCTGCATGTTCACCTCGGTGATCGGGAGCGGCCTTGCCGTCGGCCGGCAGCTTGCTGATGGCGATCGCGGTCTCGGTGTCGCAGCTCCCGAAGACGTTGTAGTCCGCCGCGGGGCCCGTCCCGACCACGATGTAGAACTGGCTGCCGCTCGGCGCGGTCGACGCGGCCATGGCGAGGGTGCCGAGCGGTTCGGCGACGTGGTTCTCGTCGACGAGTGAATAGCCCGGCCCACCGGTGCCGTTGCCGCGAGGATCGCCGCCCTGGATGACGAAACCCGGCACGACGCGGTGCCACTTGAGGCCGTCGTAGAAGCGGCCGAGCATCCACGTGGTGCCCTGCTTGTAGGGGCGCGTCCCGCGCGCGAGGCCGATGAAGTTCGCCACGCTGATCGGCGCGGCCGTCGGATCGAGCTTGCAGTCGATCTTGCCGCTCTGGGTGGTGATGCGCGCGCGCAAGGTGCCGGTGCCCGCCGGGAAGCCCGCGAGGGCCTTGTCGAGCGTGAAGTCGGCGGGCTTGAACGTCGCGTACGCGCTGGGATCGATGCCGGGATCGGCCGGTCCAGGGTCGAGGACGCAGCCGTCGGGATCGGTCTCGGGCCCCGTGTCGACGGCCACTTCGGCCACCGCGTCGGTGCCGGTTTCGCTCGAGGTGCCCGTGTCTTCGGTGGTGGCAGGGGTGGAGCTCGAGCTGCAGCCGACGAGGACAAAGAGAACAGCGACCAGGGTACGCATCGACAGAAGGTACCCAACACGGGCGCACGCGGTAAGCTCCCTCTGTGGACCACGTCCCCACCGATCGCCGCGCCGTCATCCGCGTGCTGCTGAAGAAGGCAGAGACCTCGACGGGTCAGCGCCGCATCGCGGGCTACACGGTGATCCTCGTGGGCGAGGCGCAGGAGAAGGACTGGGCGGGCGCGCCGTTCCAGCCCGGCGACATCGAGGCGTTCCTCTGGACCACCCCCCGGCAGGTCGAGCAGGTGGTCGGGGTGCTGATGACCGCCGAACCCGTGCGCTGGGTCAAGGCGACAGGGTGAGAAAGCCCCGGACCGGCCCTTGACACTCGTATCACGGGGTATCACATTGTGATTCACCGTGAGCCAAGAGGAATCTCCCCCGCAGCCTCCGCCCGAAGACGGAGACGAGAAAAAGGAGCGCGTGCTCCACACCCGGGTCCCCGCCGTGCTCGAGCAGGAGCTCAAGCGCCTCGCCCAGAACATCCGGGTCCCCGTCTCGAACCTCGTGCGCACCATCCTCGAGGACGCCGTGGCCGTCGCCGATCGCGCCGGCCGGGGCGTCGAAGAGGAGCTGCACCGCGCCGCCGGGCGCGTGTCGGCCCAGCGCGAGGCCATCCTCCGCAAGCGCGACGAGGTGGTCGGCCGCACCAAGAGCGGACCCCTCGGCGGCATCGTCGGCTTCCAGCCGATGGTGCTCGCGACCGACACCCACTGCGCCGTGTGCGACGCCGAGCTCTCCGCGGGAGAGTCGGCGCACCTCGGCGTGCACAGCGACCCGGCCGCGCCGCGCCCCATCGTGTGCGACGCGTGCCTGCCCCGCCCGAAGAAGTAACCCAGATTCTTGCTCGACCAAGGAGACAGCCATGACCACCGAGACCCAGAACGACTACCCCACCCCCGAGCACGCGACCCCGAGCGAGCAGACCCCGGACAAGATCGCGCGCCTCATCACCGAGCTCGGCGTCGGCTGGGCCAAGTACGGCCTCTCCATCGGCCGCATGGCGCTGCAGCAGTCGGCCCGCGCGCTCGAGACCACGGGCGAGCTCCTCGGCACCATCGCCGCAAAGGTCGACGCCGCGTCGGCCCCCAAGCCGAAGGACGAGACCGTCGAAGTGAAGGCCGAGATCGTCGACGACCCCAAGAAGTAATCGAGACCCAGTCGCCGAGGCCCGCGTCTATAGTGCGCGGGTGGCCGCGGTCACGCTCACGGGCATCGACAAGAGGTTCGGTGAGGCGGTCGCCCTCGACGGCGCCTCGCTGCACCTCGAGCCGGGGCGCGTCCACGCCATCGTGGGCGAGAACGGCGCCGGCAAGTCGACGCTGCTGCGCATCGCGGCCGGGCTCCTCGAGCCGGACCGCGGCGTCGTGTCGGTGCTCGGCGGGCCGCTCGCCCCGGCCACCGCGCGCGAGGCGATCCGGCGCGGGCTCGCGATGGTGCACCAGCACTTCATGCTGGTGCCTTCGCTCACCGCCCTCGAGAACCTCGCCCTCGGCGAAGCCACCGGGTTCGTACTCCGCCTCGGGCCGCTGCGCGCGCGGGCCGAGAGCTCAGGCGAAACCCTCGGCATGGAGCTGCCGCTCGACGCCCGGGTCGCGTCGCTGTCGGTGGGCGAGCGCCAGCGGCTCGAGCTCCTGCGCGTGCTGCTCCGCAAGCCGCGCGTGCTGATCCTCGACGAGCCGACCGCGGTCCTCGCCCCGCGCGAGGCCGAGGCGCTGCTCACCCGCGTGTCGCGCCTCGCCCACGACGACGGCGTCGCCGTCGCGGTCGTCACCCACCACCTCGACGAGGTGACCCGCTTCGCCGACGAGGTCACGGTGCTCCGTCGGGGCAAGGTCGTCGCCCACCACGCGGCCGACGACCCGGCGGTGCACGACGTCCGCGCGCTGGCCCGCGAGGCGCTCGGCGAGGAGCCACCGACGGTGCACCGCGAGGCAGAGCCGCAGGACCGCGCGCGCCTCGTGCTGCGTGGGTTCACCGTCGAGGCGCCCGAGGGCAGTGGCGCCGCGCTCTCGGCCCTCGACCTCACCGTGCGCGCGGGCGAGATCGTCGGCATCGCGGGCGTAGAGGGCAACGGACAGGTGCCGCTCGAGCTCGGGCTCGTCGGGGTGCTCGCGAGCCACGGAGCGTGCGCCCTCGATGGGGCAGCGCTGCGCGGGGACGTGTTCGCCCGGCGCCGCGCGGGGCTCGCGTGGATCCCCTCCGATCGCCACGCCCACGCGTTGCCCGCGGACATCCCCGCCGAGGACGCGCTGGTGCTCGGCGCCATGCCCACGGTGCGTGGTGCGGTCGACGACGCGGCGGTGCGCGCGCGCTTCGTCGCCGCCGCGAGGGCGCTCGACGTCCGGCCCGCCGACCCGACGCTCGCGACGCAGTCGTTCTCCGGGGGCAACCAGCAGAAGCTCGTCGTCGCGCGGGAGCTCGCGAAGACGCCCGGTCTCCTCGTCGCGGCCCAGCCGACGCGCGGGGTGGATCTGCTCGTGGCGGCGCGGATCCGGCAGCGGATCGTCGACGCCGCCGCCGACGGCGCCGCCGTGATCCTCATCTCCGCCGATCTCGAGGAGCTCGCGACCGTCGCCGACCGGCTGCTCGTCCTGCGTCGCGGGCGCGCGATCGAGGTCCGCAGCGACGCGGGCCGCGACGTCATCGGCGAGGCGATGCTCGGATGAACGAGCGTCGCCCGCTCCTGCTCGCCCTCTTGCTCGTCGCGCTGGCGTTCGAGCTCGTCGTGCTCGCGTGGGGAGAGCGTCCGCTCGACATCGCGCGCCTCCTGTTCTCCAACACGTGGGGCAACCGGTACGGCCTCGGGCAGATCCTGTTCCGGACCACCGCGATCGCGCTCTCGGCGGTGGCCGCGCGCGTCGCCCTCCGCGCGGGGCTGTTCCACCTCGGGGTCGAGGGTTCGATCGCCCTGTCGGCCCTCGCTGTCGGAGCCCTCGGCGCGGCGCTCCCGCGGACGGTGCCGGCGCCGATCGCCGTGGCGATCCTCGTCGTGGTCGGCATGCAGGTCGGCGCGCTCACGAGCTCCGTGGTGGCGGGCCTCAAGGTCCGCTTCTCCGCCCACGAGGTGATCTCCGGGATCATGCTCAACCACGTCGTCTCGGGCCTCACCGCGTGGGGGTTCGCCGCGGGGCTCGCCGAGAAGGGCTCGGTGCACACCCGCCCGCTCCCGATCGCCTGGGTGGCCGCGCGCCTCTCGGTGTTCCCCGGCTCCTCGGCCAACGTCGCAGGGCTGCTCGCCGTCGCCTCGCTGGTCGGCTGGGCCTTCCTCGCACGTCGCACGCCGTTCGGGCGCGAGCTCCGCGCGGTCGCGGCGTCTCCCTCGGCGGCGCGGGGCGCGGGCGTGCGCGTGGATCGAAGGCTCGTGCAGGCGCTCCTGCTCTCGGGCGCGGTCGCCGGGCTGGCCTCTGTGCACGACGTGCTCACGCGCGGCAATGCGGAGGAGGATCGCACCGAGGGGCTCGGCTTCACCGGGCTCGCGGCCGCGCTCCTCGCGGGCGACTCGGTGGTGGGCATCGTGGTCGCTTCCGCGTTCTTCGCGACGCTCGCGCAAGGCGGCCTCGCCATCAACGCGCGGGTGCCGCGCGAGGCCTCTGATCTCCTGGTGGGGCTCGTGGTCCTGCTGGTGGCCATCGCGCCGCGGATGTCGGCCGCGATCGACCGGCGGTGGGCCCGATGAGCCGCGTCCTCTCGCTCGACTTCCTGGGCCAGGCGGTGCGCGTCGCGCTGCCGTACATGGGCGCGGCGATGGGCGGGGTGTTGAGCGAGCGCGCCGGGATCGTGAACGTCGCGCTCGAGGGCACGATGCTGGTCGCCGCGCTCGCCGCCGCGTGGGGCGCGCTGTCGACGGGCTCGGTCGTCGTGGCCCTGCTCTCGGCCGCGCTCGCCGGCGCGCTCGTGCAGCTCGTGCACGGCACGGCGGTCGTGCACGGCAAGGCCGACCCCATCGTGAGCGGCCTCGCCATCAACCTGCTCGCGCTCGCGGGGACCCGCTTCCTGCTGCGCGCGCTCTACGCGTCGTCGAGCAACTCGCCCACCATCCCGGGACAGTCCTCGTCGCTGCTGCGCGACCCGGCCTCGTGGGTGGTCGTCGCGGTGGTCGTCGCGACCACGTGGACCATGACCCGGAGCCGCTTCGGCCTGCGCATCCGCGCGGTCGGGGAGCACCCGGAGGCCGCGGCGAGCGTCGGCGTCTCGGTGCCGCGGACCCAGCTCCTCGCGGTGGCCGCCGCGGGGGTGGCGGCCGGCCTCGCGGGCGCGTGGCTCGCGCTCGATCAGCGCCAGTTCTCGAGCAAGATGAGCGGCGGCCGCGGCTACATCGCGCTCGCCATCCTGGTCCTGTCCGGGCATCGCCCCGGGCGCGCCGCCGGGATCGCGCTCGCCTTCGGGGCCGCCGAGGCCCTCGAGCTCGTGGTGCAGGAGACCGCGAAGGTGCCCCACCAGCTCGTGCAGACGTTGCCCTACGTGGTCACGCTGGCGGCGCTGGTCGTGTTCGGGGCGCGGCGGCGCACGACCGCCCACGGTTGAGTCTCCCCACGATCCCGATCCCGTGCGATACCCGGGGCATGTCGCGCCGGTTCCTCCCCCTCGTGGCCCTCTCCCTCGTCGCGTGCAGCAACTCGGACACGGCCTCCACGCCGGACACGAGTGGAGGGGAGGACACGAGCGTCGTCGCCGACGGCGCGAGCGACACGGGGAGCGACATGGGCACGCCCGTCGACACGGGCGTCGACACGGGCACGCCGGTCGACACGGGCACGCCCGTCGACGGCGGGCCCACCGACACGAGCCCGAGCGACGCGGGCTGTGGGCCGGCCCCGGCCGCGCCGACGACGGTCCTGAAGCCCACGCCGGGCGAGCTCTTCTACGGCCAGCTCGGGCTCGGCGGCCTCTCGATCGGCGAGTCGGCGATCCTCGTCGGGCCCGACGGCACGGTGGTCGTGGTCGACGTCGGCAACGACAGCCACGACGACGACATCGCCAAGGGACTCACCGACTTCACCGGCGCCACCAAGGTCGATCACATCGTCGTCACGCACTTCCACTCGGACCACGGCGACGGCCTCGCCGGCCTGCTCGGTCGCATCACCCTCAAGGGGAAGATCGTCCACCGCGGCTTCACCGATTTCACGGCGGCCGCCAACGACGCGACCATCCAGGATCTGCAACGCGATCGCGGCGCGCCCGCGGCGGCCGGCGGCTTGTGCAACGCCGCCTCGGCGCCCCCCTGCGCACCCTCCAGCTGGGTCGGCAGCTATCCGGCGACCGCGTGCCCGGGCCTCGCCACGGCCGATCTCGCGCTCGGGAGCGGCGCGCTGCTCGACTTCGTCGCCGCCAACGGGTTCATCGGCGCCGACCGCTACGACAAGGTCGTCTCGCCGTTCCTCACGAGCGACAGCAACGGCGAGAACGCCCGCAGCGTGGTCGCGGTCGTGCAGCGGGGCCCGTTCCGCATGCTGCTCGCAGGCGATCTCACCGGAGGCGGCTCGGTGACCGACGACGTCGAGAGCTTCTACGCGTCGCGGCTCGGGGCGGCGGCCGGGATCGACGCGCGCGGGGTCGACGTCCTCCACGCGAGCCACCACGGCCGCAACACCTCGAGCAACGCGACCTGGGTCGCGCGGCTGCTCCCGGCCGACGGCAAGAGCCGCAACGCGCTGATGGGCGTGAGCACCGCGCACATCGGCTCACCCCACGCCGAGGTGCTCACCGCGCTGCTCTCGAGCGGGCGCCTCTCGAGCGGCAAGGCGTGGACGACGCGCGTCGCAACCACCGGGGCCACGGCGGCCGGCCTCGTCGACGCGCAAGGGGGCCGCATCCTGCTCTCGACCCTCGAGGGCGGGGCGGCCTACGCCATCCAGGCGGTGCGCGCCGACGGGACCCTGATCGAGAGTCGCGCTTTCCGCAGCGTGCACGCCTGCCCCTGACGTAGGCTGGAAGCCGATGCGCAGGCTCGCCTGGTTCTTGTTGCTCGGCGCCTGCTCTTCGTCCTCGCCCGCGGCCATCGACGCCGGCGTCGACGCGGACACCGGCCCGTCGCCCGAGGACCACGTGTTCGGCGGCGATCGTCCCGTCGTGTTCTTCCGGTCCCCCGAGGGCGCCGACCCGAAGAAGCCCCTGCCGCTGATCGTCGTGCTCCACGGCTACGGCGCGAGCGGCCTCCTGCAGTCGGTGTACTTCCGCCTCGACAAGCTGGTGGACGAGAAGCAGTTCCTCCTCGTCGCGCCCGATGGCTCGTCGAACAAGGGCGGCCCGAGGTTCTGGGCCGCGGTCGACGGCTGCTGCGAGGCCGACGGCAAGAAGGTCGACGACGTGAAGTGGATCAAGGGCCTCGTCGACGAGATCGCGTCGGTGTGGACGGTCGATCCGAAGCGCATCTTCCTCGTCGGTCACTCGAACGGTGGCGCCATGGCCTATCGGCTCGCGTGCGAGCCGAGTCACCCGTTCGCCGCGGCGTTCCTGCTCGCCCCCGCGTTCTTCGAGGCCCACACCGCCTGCGCCCCCACGCAGCCGATCTCGATCCGGCACCTGCACGGCACGGCGGACGAGACGGTGGCCTACGACGGCGGCACCATCGGGCTCCTTGGGCCGACGCTGTCGTTCGTGTCGGCGCCGAAGGCGGTCGCCGCGTTCGCGGCCCACAACGGGTGCGCCGCGACGCCGGACGAGAGCGCGCCGGCGGTCGATCTCGACCTCGACCTCCCCGGTGCGGAGACCAAGCCCGCCCGCTACCTCGGTTGTCGCGACGGCGTGGCGACCGAGCTCTACACGCTCGCGGGGGCCAAGCACGTGCCGCTGAACCTCACGCCGGAGCTCGGCCGCCAGATCTGGAGCTTCTTCGAGGCGCACCCGCGGCGCTAGACGGTGAGGGCGCTAGACGGTGAGGACGCGCACGGTGGGGAAGTACAGGCGAAGCCGCTCGAGGTCCTCGAGGTCGCTGGTGTAGACGACGTCGCCGCGGGATGCGGCCGACGCCTTGACGATGGCATCGATCGTCGTCGCCGACGGCACGCTGCCGAGGGCCTCGCCCGCGACCGCGGCGAGTTGTTCCGAGAGCCACTCGATCACCATCCCGCTCCGGACGTGCTCCCGGGCGTCGGTTCGACCTCGCCACCACTCGGCGAGGACCACGGAGGGGACGGTGATGCGGACCTTCGCTTCGCGCGCCGCCCGGTAGACGTTCCAGGCACGTTGCGCGCGGCGCTCCAGCGCGATGAGCACGCCCGTGTCGAACGTGAGCCCCGATGCGGTCACGCGGCCTCGCCGCGCTTTCCGCGCTTGACCTTACGTGCGAGCTGCCAGCCCTCTTCCCACTCCCGTCGGATGGCCTCGGTCTCGGCGCTCGTGGGCTCGGGCCCTCCGTACCACCGCCACGCCCGGTCGAACGCCGCCTGACGGGCCCCCTCTGCGGCGAGCTCCGTCACCAGGGCGGAGACGTTGCCCGCGAACCGCTCGGCCGCGAGGCGCTTGAGCGTGCGCTTGGTCTCGCGATCGACGGAGACGCTGAAGGTCTCGGTCGCTCCCTTGCGGCGGGGCTTCGTCATGCTGAGCAGTGTAGCAGGAAGCTCGGTGTCGCACCTCGTGCGTCCGCGTGGGCAGATTTTCGATCCGAAACCCCCGGTTCTGCGTAACGTTCACGGTTCGAGCGCATGGCCATCGAAGACACCCTGGGCCTCGTGGGCACGACCGTCGGCGACAAGTACGTCGTCGAAGCGTGCGTGGGCGAGGGCGGCTTCGCCGTCGTCTACCGCGCCCAGCACAAGCTCTGGCAGAAGCCGGTCGCGCTCAAGTGCTTCAAGACGATGATGGACGCGTCCCCCGCGCTCCGCGAGCGGTTGCTCAAGGATTTCGTGCAGGAGGGCGCGCTGCTCACGGAGCTGTCGGCGCGCTCGGCGAGCATCGTGCAGGCCCGCGACATCGGCACGCTCACCACGCCCAGCGGCGCGTGGGTGCCGTACATGGTGCTCGAGTGGCTCGAGGGCGCGACCCTGGACGCGCTGCTCGAGGCCGAGGGTGGCGCGCGTCGGCCCTGGTCGCTGGAGCTCACGCTCGCCGTCCTCGAGCCCGTCGCCGAGGGGCTCGACCTCGCGCACCGCAAGAACATCAGCCACCGCGACGTGAAGCCCGCGAACGTCTTCGTCGTGGGCACGCTGCCGCGCCCGACCGACACGTCGCCCTCGCCCGAGATGCACGTGAAGCTGCTCGACTTCGGCATCGCCAAGGTCGTGCAGTCGGCCGCCGAGCAGGGGATGACCCAGACCGGTGGGGCCCTCACCTCGTTCACGCCGGCGTACGGCGCGCCGGAGCAGTTCTCCCGCGCGCGGGGGGCGACGGGCCCGTGGACCGACGTCTACGCGCTCGCGCTGATCTTCACCGAGATGCTCGCGGGTCGCGCCGCGCTCGAGGGCGAGGACTTCATCCAGCTCGGCATGGCGACCGCGGGATCCCGGCCGTCGCCCCACGCCGCGCACGCTCGGCGCGCAGGTGTCCGACGAAGTCGAGGCGGTCTGCGCGCGTGCGTCGTCCGTGAACCCGACGGAGCGCTTCCCGACCGCCGGAGAGTTCTGGAATGCGCTGCGCGTCGCGGCGGGGCATGCGCCTCGACGCACGATGATCGAGACGGGGCCAGCCCCCTCCGGCCCCTCGGCGCTCGCGCGCACCGAGGTCTCGCCCTCGTCTGCCGCGCGCACCGATGGACGCACGCCGCCGGCCGTGACCCACGAGCCGACCGAGGTGAAGCCGCGCTCGAAGGCGCCCCTCCTGATCGGTGGCGTCGTGCTGGTCTCGGCCCTTGCGGGCGGCGCGATCTTCGCGCTCGGGCGGAAGGCCCCGGACGGAGCGCCGGCGCACCACGCAAGCAGCACCGCGTCGAGCGCCGCCACGTCCGCGTCGGTCTCCGCCGCCCCCAAGGGCTGCCCGGCGGGCATGGCCGAGATCCCGACCACCGCGTTCTTCATGGGATCGGACACCGGTGAGGACGAAGAGAAGCCGGCGCACAAGGTCCGCCTCTCGACCTACTGCATGGACCTCACCGAGGTCACCGTCGAGGACTACCTCGCGTGCTCGGACAAGGGCGAGTGCAAGCGGCCGTGGGCGGTGGTCGACTGGCCCGAGATCAAGGACGCGGACAAGAAGCTCTACACCCCGCTCTGCAACGTCAACGACCCGGTCGGCAAGGCCAAGCACCCGATCAACTGCGTCGACTGGCAGATGGCGGTCTCGTACTGCGAGTACCGCGGCAAGCGCCTGCCCACTTCGGCCGAGTGGGAGCTCGCGGCGCGCGGTCCCGAAGGCCGCACGTATCCGTGGGGCGACGAGGTGCCGGACGAGACGCGGCTCAACGCCTGCGGCAAGGAGTGCGTCGCCTGGGGCAAGACCAAGGGCGTGCCGATGACGCCGATGTTCGCGGGCGACGACCACTTCGTGCACACCGCGCCCGTAGGCTCGTTCCCCAAGGGCGCTTCGAAGTTCGGGCTGCAGGACGTCGTGGGCAACGTCTGGGAGTGGACGGCCGACTTCGACGGCAAGTACACCGCCGAGGAGCAGAAGGACCCGAAGGGCCCCACCACCGGCAGCGAGCGCGTCGTGCGCGGCGGCGCGTGGAACGGCTCGTTCGCGTCCTGGCTGCGGCCGAGCGCGCGCTACAGCTTCCCTGCGGAGACCAAGAGCCACGTGGTCGGCCTCCGCTGCGCGGCCACCCTCGGCGCCCCGGCCAGCGCGACGAAGAAACCGTGATTCGAGCGAAACCGCCGCGGCAGGCGGGCGTATCCACCCACGAACCCGCCGCGAGACGCGGCCAACACGAGGAGACACGGAACATGAACGAGACGAAGCACGGCGTTGTGGGACAGACCTCGGTGCGGACCGCGATCCTGGCGATGGCGGCAGCCGCGTTCGGTGTGAGCGTCGCGGCCTGTGGCGGCGAGCAGCCCGCCGCGAAGAGCGCGAACGAGGTCCCCGCGGCCGGTGCGGGCTCCGCCGAGCACGGGTGCGGCGCCAAGAAGGACGGCAGCTGCGGCGCGAAGAAGGAAGGCAGCTGCGGCGCCAAGAAGGACGGCAGCTGCGGCGCGAAGAAGGAAGGCAGCTGCGGCGCCAAGAAGGAAGGCACGACGGACCCGGCCCCCACGACGACGGCGGCTCCGGCCACCACCACGATGGCCGCTCCGGCCACCACGACCGCGCCCGCGCCGTCCACCTCGGCGAAGCCGGCCGCCAAGCCCCCGGCGCCCGTCGCCAAGCCCGGCGGCGCCGAGGCAGGCTGCGGCGCGGGTGGCTGCGCGGCCAAGAAGAAGAAGTGAACGGAGCGAGCCGCGGCGAGCGCAGTGAACGGCGGCCGCCTCCACGGGCGGCCGCTCCAGGAAGAAACGCCGGCTGAAGCCATGGAAAAGGTGCAGGGGGTCGGCCTCGGGTTGCGGTTCGCGCTGGTCGACGAGATCCTCGCGCGGAGCCCGGCCGACCTCCCCGCGCTGCAGTGGCTCGAGTGCCACCCCGAGAACTACATGCGCCGCGGAGGAGCCTTCCCCGCGGCGCTCGAGCATTGCCGCGAGCGGTATGCGTTCGCGACGCACGGCTCTGCATGTCGCTCGGCGGCGTCGACCCGCTCTCGGCGCCCTACCTCGACACGCTGCGCTCGTTCCTGCGCACGATCGAGGCCCCCTGGCACTCGGACCACCTGTGCTTCTCGGTCGCGCACGGCGCGGCCACGCACGATCTGTTGCCCGTGCCCATGAACGAGGACACGGTGCACCACTTCGCGGCGCGCATCCGCGAGGCCCAGGATCGCATCGGGGTGCGCCTCGCGGTCGAGAACGTGAGCGCCTACGTGATCCCGCCGAACACCACCCTCGACGAGGGCACGTTCGTGCGGGCGATCTGCGAGGAGGCGGACTGCGCGTTGATGCTCGACGTGAACAACGTCTGGGTGAACGCGCAGAACCACGGCCTCGACGCGCGCGCCATCCTCGCCGCGATGCCTCTCGACCGGGTGGTCCAGATGCACGTGGCCGGCCACTTCTACGAAGAACCCGACTTCATCATCGACACCCACAGCGAGCCGATCTGCGAGGGCGTCTACGACCTGCTCGCCTGGACGCTCGAGCGCACGGGGCAGGTGCCGATCCTCCTCGAGCGCGACGACGATTTTCCCCCGTTCGACGAGCTCTACGCGGAGCTCGTGCGGCTCGACGCGATCCACCGCGCGGCTCCGGTGAAGGGCGCGGCGCGATGACCTGGCTCGACGACTACCAGCGCGACTTCATCCGGTCGCTCTTCGCGCGGGACGCGGAGCCGCACCTCGCGCGGCTCGGGCCAGCGCGGTTCCGGGTCTACCGCAGGATGGTGCGGCGTCGGCTCCGCGACCTCATCGAGTTCGCGCTGCCACGGTACGTCCGGGTCCTCGGGCCGGCCGGCTTCGAGGAGGTGACCGCGGCGTGGTTCGACGAGGCACCCCCGACGTCGCCGTTCCTCCGCGACGTGGTGGGCGAGCACGAGCGCTGGCTCGAGGCGCGCGGCGGGTTTCCGGGCACGCCGGCCTACACCCTCGACCTGGCCCGCTACGAGGCCGCGTTGCGCGAGGTCGAGTGGCTCGCCGAGGAGGTCCCCACCGGCCCGACCGCGCCGGGAGAGCTCTCGATGGAGCGCCCGGTCGTGCTGCACCCCGCGCACCGCCTGGTCGCGCTCGGTCACGCGGTGCACCGGCTGACGGCGGAGCAAGACCACGTGGTCGGGGACGCGCCCGCGGGGGCCTTCGAGCTCCTCGTCTACCGCGACCCCGAGAGCCACGAGCCGCGCGTGCTCGAGCTCGACGCGTTCGCGGCGCGACTGCTCGTGGAGGCGCCGCGACTGCCGCTGGTCGAGGCCGCGCGCGCCGCGGCGGTCGTGGCGGGCCTCGCGATCGACGGCGCCTTCGTCGCGACGTTCACGGACCTCGTGGCCGACCTCACGGCGCGGGGCGTGTTGCTCGGTTCGCGTCCCGACGCATGACCGTGCGTGGCCTCGCGGTGCTCGCGTGCCTCCTGGTCGGGTGCGCCCGTCGCGACGATCCACAGCCATTGGTTCCTGCGAGCGACAGCGCGCCCCTCGACAGCGTGCGCTACCCGATCGCGGCGGCCGGGACGGTCACGGTGCAGATCGACGCGCCGCTCGAGAAGTTCCAGGGCAGAGCCACGCTGCTCTCGGGCCACCTCGACCTCGACGTGCGCGATCTCACACGGGCCCGCGGCGAGATCGTCGCCGATCTCGACGCGTTCACCACCCAGACGTTCGGCGTGGCCGCGGACGACGCCAAGCAGACCGAGCACGCGCGCGACTGGCTCGAGCTCGGGCCCACGGTCGACGCGAAGCGTCGCGAGGAGCTCCGCTTCGCGCGGTTCGTCCTCGAGGCGGTGCAGTCGGCGAGCGTGAAGAGCCTCGCCGAGGCGAAGGAGGAGGGCGGGGCGCGTGTGGTGGACTTCACGGTGCGAGGGCAGCTGCGCATCCACGGCCGCAGCGCCGCCAAGATCGTCGAGATCCGGGTGGTGTTCCGGGACCGCCCGACGCCCCCACGGAGCTCGCCGTCACGACGCGCGCACCGCTGGTCGCGAGCCTGATCGAGCACGCGGTCGAGCCGCGCGATCACCTCGGGAAGTTCCTGCGGGGCGCGTTCGAGACTTTTGGCAAGAAGCTCGACGACAAGGTGCAGATCTCGGTGTCCGCGCGGGCGATCCGGCCGTCACGGTGAGAAACTCGACGCGAACCGCAGGCCGGACCAAGATGCACCCGGTGCAGCGAAGGGTCGCGAGCCCGGCCTCCTCCTGGGCGCGCTCGGCTGCGGGGGCGGTCGTGCGGGCACCCACGCCGAGCACGGGCTCGGCGCCTCGCCCGCGATCGAGCTCGCGCTGGTGGTCGCACCCACGGACACCGGGCTGTCTTTCACGCTCTCCGCGGAGGGCGCCCTGCCGCGCCGCTGGGTGCTGCAGAAGCGCTGGGCCGGCGAAGAAGAGGTGCTCGGGCACCTGACCGGCCCGACGATCGAGGGCTGCGGCAAGACCGTCACGCCGCCGCGCGAGGACCTCGGCACCCACGTGGGCTGGTCGCTCGCGGAGCGCTGCCGCAGCGTGAAGCTCCGCTGGCAGGTGAAGAGCCCGAAAGCCGGGCGCGCTCTCGTGGGGCTGGGAGTTCGACCCGGTCGCGACCGACGGCCTGCGCACGGCGATCGCCGAGAGCACGCTCGTGTTGCCCGACGTGCCCGACGACACGCGGGTCCGGATCGAGGTGGGCTTCGCGGGGGTCCCGGCGGGGCAAGAGGCGCTGTGGTCGCTCGGCCCCGGCCCGCACACGACGACGACGCGGGCGGCGCGCCACGCCTACTTCGCGATCGGTCGCTTCGCGAGCGCCACCGACACGGCGCAGCAGCTCACCCTCGAGGCGCGGTTCGCCGAGGGCCACTTCGACGTGCCGGCGGCGCGGCGCGACCTCGGCAAGCTGCTCGCCGCCGAGGCGAAGATCTTCGCGCCCGACCGCCCCGAGACGCTGCGCGTGCTCGTCGTGCCGATGCCCCACGACGACGACGCCGACGATCACGGCACTTCGCTGACGGGTTCGGCGATCCTGTGGATGGATGGCGGCCTCAAGTGGGGCGAGGCGCAGGCGCGGCTCGCGGCCCACGAGATGTTCCACCTGTATCTCGGCCAGATCATCGACCGCGGCGGCGACGAGCCCGACGAGCGCACCTACTGGTTCTCAGAGGGGTTCACCGAGCACTACACCGACGTGGTGATGGCCCGCGCGAAGGTCTACGACGCGCAGGGGTGGCTCGAGATGCTGCGCCTCCGGGTGCGGCGCTACCACCAGCACCCGCAGTGCGAGACCCCGAACGACAAGGCCGAGATGCGCTGGGGCGGGGCGGCGATCCAGCTGCCGTACCTGCGCGGATCGATGGTGGCCGCCTACGTCGATGCGGCGATGCGCCGCGCCAGCGGTGGCAAACGGTCGCTCGACGATTTGATGCGGACCCTGCTCGGGCGGGCCCGGCGCCACGAGGCACCGCTCGACTCGGAGCGCATGCTCGGGGTGATCGCCGCCGAGGCCGGCAAGGAGGTGGCCGCAACGGTCCGGGCCGTGGCGCTCGGCGGCCAGCGCCTGACGCTGCCCAAGGACGCCTTCGGGCCGTGCGTGGTGGTCACGGGCGAAGGGGACAAGCAGGACGTGGTCGCGGCCCCGGGGGTCGACCTCGCGAAGTGCTTCGCCAGCCTCTGACCCCCGCGGCGGCCGCCCGCAAGCCGCCACTCCCACTTCGGGCGTCATCCTGATACAACTGCGGCGGTGCTGATCGAGGCGGGCAAGGAGTGGGTCGTCGACGCGACGGGGTGTGAGGCATCCTCCCTCCGCGACCTCCCACGGCTGAAGGACATCGTCGCGCTCCTCGTGTCGGAGCTGCGGCTCTCCGTGGTGGGCACGCCGCAGTGGCACGTGTTCCCGGGCGAAGCCGGGGTCACCGGGCTCCTGTTGCTCGCCGAGTCGCACGTGGCGCTGCACACGTTCCCCGAGCTCGGGCTCGCCACCTTCAACCTCTACTGCTGTCGCCCGCGGGCCCCGTGGCCGTGGGAGCAGCGCCTGTCGTCGCTCCTCGGGGCCAAGGCCGTGACCGTTCGCTCCTTCGATCGGGGCGAGGCCGCGCGCACCACACCCGTGGAGACCAACGTCTCGGTCGTCACCGACTCGGAGGGTACGTGACCGTCAACTGCCCGAACTGCGGCGGCCCCGTCGAGTTCAAGGCTGGCTCGTCGATCCTGGTGCAGTGCCCGCACTGCTCGTTCGGCGTCGTCCGCTCGGACCGCGACATCCGCTCCGTCGGCCTCATCGCCGACCTCGCGAAGACCGACTCGCCGCTCTACATCGGCCTCCACGGCAACTTCCGCGGCATCCCGTACACCATCGTCGGCCGCCAGCAGCTCGACCACGGGCAGGGCCCCTGGGACGAGTGGTACTGCGCGTTCACCGACGGCCGCTGGGGCTGGCTCGCCGAGGCGCAGGGCCGCTACTACTTCACCTTCGCGGTGCAGCCGCCGCCGATCCCCTACGACCACGCGGTCCTCGGGCACCGGATCGACGTCGCCGGCCAGCCGTTCACCGTCGCCGAGAAGGGCTCGGGCCAGTTCGTCACCTTCGAGGGCGAGCTGCCGGCGGTGAGCACGCCGGGCGAGTATTTCGGCTACATCGACATCAGCGGCCCGAACAACACGTTCGGCACCCTCGACTACGGGCAGGGCAGCGGTCACGCGCCCGAGGCCGCGTACGTCGGCTACGTCGTGCCGTTCCCGGAGCTCGGCCTCCCCATCGATCCGGCGGCCAAGCGGCTCGCGGCGATGATGGGCAGCACCGACGGGCAGCCCACCGAGGGCAACTCGCTCAAGTGCCCGAACTGCGGCGGCAACCTCGAGTGCAAGGCGCCCGGCGTCAGCAAGCGCATCGCCTGCCCCTACTGCAACTCGCTGCTCGACGCCTCGCACGGGCCCCTGCAGTGGCTCGAGGTCCTCAACCAGCAGCAGACGATCCCCAAGATCCCCATCGGCGCCAAGGGCCGCCTCGACGGCATCCTCAAGGAGTCCGTCGTCACGGGCGAGGCTCCCACCGAGTGGATCAACATCGGGTACATGACCAAGGCGTGCGAGGTCGACGGCGCCTGGTACCACTGGGACGAGTACCTGCTCTACCACCAGACCAAGGGCTTCCGCTTCCTCACCGAGGAGAACGGCCACTGGAACGTGGTGGTGCCGATCGAGGTCGGCTCCGTGCAGGTCGGCGCGGTGTTCGACAAGTTCGCCACCTGGCACGGCACCCAGTTCCAGAAGTTCTCCGAGGTCGAGGCCGTCGTCACCCGCGTGCTCGGCGAGTTCTACTGGGAGGTCACCATCGGCGAGGAGTCGATGGCGTCCACGTTCATCCACCCGCCGAAGGGCCTCGCGCTGCACAAGGAGCTCGAGGGCGACGGCGACCGCGAGGAGATCAACTGGTCCGTCGGCCACTACGTCGACGGCAAGGAGCTCTGGAAGGCCTTCTCGGTGCCGGGCACCCCGCCCGTGCCGTACGGCGTCTGCGCGAACCAGCCCTCGACCGCCAAGGAGAGCGCCAAGGCCATCGGCCTCATGAGCCTCGGCATGATCGCGGCGTGGGTCGTCTGCCTGATCCTCGCCGTCGGCTCGGCGAAGGAGAAGAAGGTCTACGACGAGACCATCGACCTCCCGCTCCCGAAGGAAGACGTGGTCGAGAGCTACGAGCCGGGCGAGAAGGCCGAGAAGCCCGAGTCCGCGTTCTTCTCCGAGCCGTTCAAGATACCGGTCGGCAGCAACGTCGAGGTCACGGTCTCGACCGAGGTGCAGAACAGCTACCTCTGGGTCGGCATGGCCCTCATCCACGAGAAGACGGGCAAGGTCATCGAGCTCGAGGCCGAGCCGAACTTCTACAACGGCGTCGACGACGGCGAGAGCTGGAGCGAGGGCAGCAAGTCGGTGAAGGTGTCGGCGGGCGGGCTCGATCCCGGCACCTACGTCCTGCGCCTGCAGCCCGTCGGCGAGCCCGAGGCGCAGTGCGAGTCGCCCATCGGAGCGACCGGGGTGAAGCGTTGCGCGAGCGCGTTCCGCGTGACGATCGTCAACGACATCGCGATCGTGTGGCCTGGCATCCTGGCGTTCCTGTTCATCATCGCGTTCCCGATCATCACGCGCTCATCCGGATGGTCACGTCCGAGAACAAGCGCTGGGAAGAATCCAACGTGGGGAGATGAGACGATGGTCGGAAGAATCATCTATGGCGTGGTCGGTGGCGGCTCGCTCTTGCTCTGGGTCGTCGCCTCGCAGGCGGGGTGGGGCGCGGGCGAGGCCAAGACCTACCAGCTCGATCCCTCCGTCCGGCAGTCGCCCGGCGGCTACCGCAGCTTCTTCTTCTGGCACTCCGGCTATCAAGCCGGAAAGTAGCGCGAACTGACCCGAACGTGACCTGGGACGCGATCGTCGTCGGGGTCGGCGGGCTCGGCGCGGCGGCCGTCGACCACCTCGCGGCGCGTGGGCTGCGGGTGCTCGGCCTCGAGCGCACCACGGTGCCCAACGCGCTCGGGAGCTCGCACGGGCGCACGCGGGTGATCCGCAAGGCGTACTTCGAGGACCCGCGTTACGTGCCGCTCCTCGAGCGGGCGTATCCCCTGTGGGAGGCCCTCGAGCGCGACGCGGGCGTGTCGCTGTTGCGCCGGACGGGGTGTCTCGAGCTCGGGCCCCGTGGGAATGCCTGCATCGAGGGGCTGCTCGCGTGCGCGAAGCAGCACGGCCTGCCGCACGAGGTGCTGACGGCGGACGAGGTGCGGGCGAGGTACCCCGCGTTCGCACCGGGCCCCGCGGACCTCGCGGTGTTCGAGGCCGACGGTGGGGTGCTGCAGGTCGAGGCCTGCACGCGCGCGCACGCCGATCGGGCGCGGCGCCGGGGCGCGGAGATCCGGGAGGGGGTGCGCGTCGCGTCGATCGACCCCGAACGAGCCACGGTCACGCTGGAGGACGGGACGCAGCTGTCGGCGGGCCACCTGATCGTCACCGCGGGCGCGTGGTTGCCGACGCTGCTTCCAGCGTTGCCGATCACCGTGGAGCGACAGGTGCAGCTCTGGTTCTCGCCGCCGCGCGACCTCGGCGCGTTCCCCGCGTTCATCCACTTCACGGAGGCCGGGAATTTCTACGGGATCCCCGGCGAAGACGCCGCGGCGCCGATCAAGGTCTGCCGGCACCACGGCGGTCGCGCGACGACCGCCGACACGCTCGACCGCGCGTGCGACGACGCAGACGAGGTGGTGGTCCGCGGGCACCTGCGCCGGCACCTCCCGCGGCTCGACGGCGCGCGGGTCGACGCCGCCGTGTGTATGTACGCGAACACGCCGGACGAGAACTTCCTCGTCGGCGTGCTGCCCACAGCGGCGCGTACGATCGTGGTCGGGGGTGGCTCGGGGCACGCCTACAAGATGGCGAGCGTCCTCGGCGAGGTGGCGGCGGATCTGGTCACCGAGGGCCGCTCGCGCTTCGACCTCGGCTTGTTCTCCCTCGAAAGGTCCGGACGATGGGCGCGATGATCCACAACGACGTGTTGCGCAGCGTCCGCTACATGCTCAACGTCTACGACGACACGCTGGTGTCGATGATCCGGCTCGGCGGCGGCGAGGCCACGATCGACGACGTGCGCGCGTGGCTCGAGCGCGAGGACGCGCCGGGATACCGCGCCTGCCCCGACTGGGTGATGGGGGCGTTCCTCGACGGGCTGATCATCCACCGCCGCGGGCCGCGGGAGCCGGATCCGAACCGGCCGGTCGATCCCGTCGTGAACAACAACACGGTGCTCAAGAAGCTGCGGGTCGCCTTCGAGCCGCGCGAGGAGCACCTCGTCGAGCTGATGACGGCGGCCGGGTTCCAGGTGTCGCGGCCGGAGATGAGCGCGCTGTTCCGCAACCCGAACCACCCGAACTACCGGGCCTGCGGCGACCAGTTCCTGCGCAACTTCCTCAAGAGCCTGACGGCTCGGGTGCGTGCGGCGAAGCCAGGCTGCGCGGGGGCGCGTTCGCAGATCGCCGACATCACCTGGTCGCAGCTGCGGTCGGCCCAGCGGCCGCCGCCGACGACGGCGACGATCATGCGGGCGCACGCGCCGCTGCCGTTGGGCTCGCCGGTGTTCCAGTTGTCGAACGTGGCCGCCTCGCCGGTGGACCACTTGAACGAGGCCTTGGCGCTCGGGTCCGTCGCCTTGCGCGAGAGGCCGATCCACCGGTCGCTCGCGCCGACGCCCGAGGCGTAGTTGGTCTGCACGAAGCTCTGCTCGCCGTCGCTCGTGATGGCCACGAGGTGGGTGTTGCCGCCCGCGGCGACACAGGCCGCCTCGGAGGCCGCCCAGTTGCGCGCGGTCTCGAGCCGGAAGTAGCAGTGCCCGTTGTAGACCTTCGCCCCGGGCTCGGTGCAGGGGAGGCCCGCGTCGGTGCTGGTGTCGGGGACCGTGCCCGTGTCGGTCGCGGTGCCGGTGTCGGTCGCGGAGCCGGTGTCCGTCGTCGTGGTGCCCGTATCGGTGGCGGTGCCGTCCGGCGCCGTGCCCGTGTCGGTCGCGGTGCCGTCGGGCGCGGTGCCGGTGTCGTCCGCGCCGTCGGTCGACGTGCCCGTGTCGGTCGTCGCCGCGCCGGTGTCGTCGGCGCTGGTCTCGCTCCCGGTCTCGTCCTCGGGGCCCGTGAAGCTCGCGTCGGAGCCTCCACAACCAGCGAAGAGGGCACAGACGACGAGCGAGGGAAGGAAGGTGCGCATCTGCCGATTCTAGCAAGCAGGCGTGCACGTTCGTCAGGTGCCGCGCTCCCTACATCGACCTCATCGCGGCCCGGACCGGCACGGGCAACCGATAGCCGGTCTTGCGCGCCCGTCGTTGCCCCGCGCGCCGCTCGTCGTGCAGCTGCGCGAGGAACTCGTCGAAATCCACCTGCATCGTGTGTCGGCGGCTCGCGACGTACCGCGCGAACATCTTCGACCGCTCGCGCTCCATGTCCCGCTTCATCTCGGTGGCCGCGGGCAGGGGGCTCTCGCCACGGAGCCAGTCGGCGATCCACTTCGCCTGCGCCTCCGCGAGCGGCATGATCGCGCCGAGCGGCTGGTAGAGCCCGACGAAGGCGAGCCCCGGCTCGTCCGGGTGGAACGTGCGCCGGTAGAGCGGAAAATCGTTGTCCCTGGCCGCGAGCCACGCCGGATCGAAGAACGGGAAGGTGACCTTGTAGCCCGTGCACCACACGATGGCGTCCACGTCCTCGACCGTGCCGTCGACGAACCGCACGCGGCTCCCCTCGAGGCGCTCGAGGTTGGGCTTCGGGGTCACGTCGCCGCGACCGAGCTTGGCGAGCAGCTCGCTCGAGATGGTGGGGTGCGCCTCGCCGAGCCGGTGGTCGGGCTCGGGCAGGCCGTAGCGCTTCATGTCGCCGACCGTGAGCCGCAGCACCGCCTCGCCGAACGCCTGCTTGACGCGGAACGGCACCCAGCTGGGCAGCGGCACCGACTGGTCGAGCGGCTTGCCGAGCAGGTAGTGCGGGATCACCCACGCGCCGCGGCGCATCGAGAGGAACACCTTCTCGGCGACCCCCTTGCGGCCGAGCTCGCACGCGATGTCCATCGCGCTGTTGCCCATGCCGACCACGACGACGCGCTTGCCGACGAGGTCGTGGGGGTGGCTCGGGTCGACGTAGTGGTGCGAGTGGAACTGCGCGCCGTCGAAGCTGCCGGGGAACGGCGGCGTCGGCAGGCTCGGGTCCCAGTGGTGGCCGTTGGCGACGATGACCGCGTCGTAGTGGCGCACGCGCCCGTCCTCGAGCGTCACCCGGAAGCAGCCGTCCTCGCGCGCGACGTTGGCGACGCCGGTCTCGAACGAGATGCGGCTCCGGAGGCCGAAGTGGTCGATGTACCTGTCGAAGTACTTCGCGACGAGCTCGTGGTGCGCGAAGTCGGGGTAGTCGCGCGGCATGGGGAAATCCGCGTACTGCATGCGGTCGCGCGAGGTGTTGATGTGCAGCGAGCGATACGCCGACGACATCCCGTTCTTGTTGCCGAACACCCAGTTGCCGCCGACCCGGTCGCTCTTCTCGAAGCAGTCGAAGGGCACGCCGGCGTCGGCCAGCGCCTTGATCACCGGCAGGCCGCTCGAGCCGGCGCCGACGATGCAGGTCCGCGGGAGCGGCATCACCGCACCCCCGCGCGCGCGGCGTAGTCGCCGCTCGTGATGTGGGTGCCGCGGGGCGGGCCGTTCCAGAGCCAGGAGAACGCGCGCGAGCCGTCGGCCAGCGTGAGCTCGGTGCGGGTGAACAGATGCGGGTGGCCCTCGAACTCGTCGAGCTGGGCGAGGCGCGCGTCGTCCACGGCGTAGAGCTCGCCGTGCACCACGCCCCGGCCGAGGCGCATGCCGGGGTAGGGGCCCATGTCGAGCAGCTCGTACCCGATCGCCCGCGCCGGGCCGAGAAGCAGCGCGCCCGCTATTTGCCCGTGGTTTCGCTCACCCCGCCGCAGCGTCCCGTAGACGAAGACCCGGTTCACGCGGGGATGTTAGCGCGGGTCGGCCTTTGATATGAGGCCCCCCGTGAGCGAAGACGAACAGGCGCCCGTCGAAGAGGCGCCGCTGCACGCGCCGAACAGCGAACATTCCACCGCCGGTGGAGCTTCGCAGGGGGCGCCCCGCCGCATCTGGGGGCCGCCGCAGCGGGACGAGGCCTCGCAGAAGAAGGCCGAGGCCGACGGTCGTCGAGAGGCCGAGGGGCCCTCCAAGACCACCGCCACCCTGCTCCTCGTCACGGTGCTGGTCATCGCGACCTGCGGCCTCGTCTACGAGCTCCTCGCCTCCACCCTCGCGAGCTTCGTCCTCGGCGACGCGGTCATGCAGTACTCGACCGTCATCGGCGTCTACCTGAGCGCGATGGGCGTCGGCGCGTGGCTCTCGGGCTACGTCGTCGACGACGTGGCCAAGCGCTTCGTCGACATCGAGATCGCCGTCGCCCTGGTCGGCGGCGCCTCGGCCCCCATCTTGTTCTTCGCCTTCGCGCACCTCTCGTGGTTCCGCGTCGTGCTCTACGGCGTGGTCGCGCTGGTCGGCATGCTGGTCGGCATGGAGATCCCGCTGCTCCTGCGCATCCTGCGCGCGCGCTACGCGTTCAAGGATCTCGTGGCGCGGGTGCTCACCGTGGACTACCTCGGCGCGCTCGTCGGCTCCCTGGCCTTCCCCATCTTCTTCGTCCCCAAGCTCGGCCTCGTGCGTACGAGCCTGGTCATCGGCGGCATCAACGCGGTCACCGCGCTCGCCTCCACCTACCTCCTCGACGACGAGATCAAGAAGACCCTCGGGCTCCGTCTCCGCGCCCTCGCGGTCCTCGTCGCGCTCGGCGTGGGCGTGGTGGCGGCCGATCGCCTCACGCTGCTCGCCGAGGAGGGCCTCTTCGCCGACGAGATCATCTACGCCAAGCAGACCCCTTACCAGCGCATCGTCATCACCCGCGGCCGGGCGAGCTTCCAGCTGTTCCTGAACGGGAACCTGCAGTTCTCCAGCGCCGACGAGTACCGCTACCACGAGGCGCTGATCTGGCCGGCGATCGCCGCGCGGGTCGAGGCCGGCGACCCGGTCAAGCGCGTGCTGGTCCTCGGTGGTGGCGACGGCCTCGGCCTCCGCGAGCTCCTCAAGACCCCAGGGCTCGAGGCGGTCACGCTGGTCGACCTCGACCCCTTCATGACCCACCTCGCGCGCTCGCAGCCGCTGCTCAGCGCGCTCAACGAGGGCGCGTTCTCCGACCCGCGCGTCACCATCGTGAACGACGACGCCTACGTCTGGCTCGGCGCCCCGAAGAACGCGGGCCAGAAGTTCGACGTCATCATCGCCGACTTCCCCGACCCGAACCACTACGCCCTCGGCAAGCTGTACACGACCCGCATGTACGCGCTCATGAAGCAGCACATGCTCGAGCGCGCGGTGCTCGCCGTGCAGTCGACCTCGCCGCTGTTCGCCCGCAAGTCCTTCTGGTGCATCGCCCGCACCATGGAGCGCGCGGGGCTCGCCGTCGCGCCCTACCACGTGTTCGTCCCCTCGTTCGGCGAGTGGGGCTACGTGCTCGCCCGCGAGGGCAGCATCACGCCGCCGTCCAGGCTGCCGCCGCTGGCCAAGCCGCTGCGCTACCTCGACGACCCGACCCTGCGGGCGCTGTTCGTGCTGTCCCGCGACATGCAGTCGCTCGACGTCGAGGTCAACCGGCTCGACAACCAGGTGCTCGTTCACTACTACGAGGCAGAGTGGAAGCGGTATCTGTGATCGAACGCCTCGTCGGGAGGCGCCCGGCCCCGGCCCAGCGCCCGACGCGCTGGTGGCTCGACACGCTGCGGCGACGCCGCGAGCGCATGTACGAAGAGAAGCTCGATCTCTCGACCCCGATCGTCTGGGAGTCGGAGGCCGAGCAGCGCGCCGCCATCGCGTTCTTCAACGCGGCCTTCCGCGCCGAGGAGTCCGGCCTCAAGCAGGCCCACGAGCTCGCGGGCGTGGTCGAGCGCTGGGACCCGGAGCTCGCCGAGTGCCTGCGCCTCTACGGCGACGAAGAGGGCTGGCATCGCGAGCTGCTCACCGAGTTCCTCGCGTACCTCGGCGGCCAGGTCAAGCCGATGGGCAAGGTCACCGGCACGTTCTACCGGCTCTACGGGCGCGCCGAGCGCATGGACACCATCGTCCTCACGAACCTCATGTTCGAGACGATCGGCTCCACCACCTACCGCCTCGCCCTGCGGCGCGCGCGCCACCCGGCCGTGCGGTCCATGCTCACGATCCTCACGCGGGACGAGTCGTTCCACGTGCCGCTCAACGTGCACTTCCTCCGCGAGCTGCTCGCCCACGAGCGCGCGCAGCACGGCCTCGCCGCGACCCTCCTCGCCAAGGGGCGCCTGCAGGGGCTCTACCACCTGCTCTTCGTCTCGCTGCTCGGCAGCGCCTGGGCCAGCCGCCGGCGCGCGCTCGAGTTCGACAAGATCCCGTTCCCCGTGCTGTCGAAGGCCTACGCCGAGCAGCTCGCGCGCCTGTTCCTCCACGAGCACGACCTCGGCCTGCGCCCGCCTTCGGTGCTCCTCGCCGCCATGGGCTTCGAGCGCAAGCAGCTCCGTACCGGCGACTCCGCGGTCAGCGTCGAGGCCGCCGAGGCCGCGGCCGACCGCACCCAGGTCCAGGTCACGGCGCTCTAGGGGCACGTCGAGATGCCCACCCGACGCGACGTGCTCGCGACGTTCCTCGGGGCGGCGTTCGCCGGCGTCGCGTGCAAGAGCAAGGCGCCGGTCGGTCACTATCATGGGGAGCTCTTCGGCCCGCGCTTCGATCGCGGTCACAAGCTCCGCGACCCGAAGGAGCTCGCGGCCACGCTGGCCCGCACCGATCTGCCCGAGCAGAAGACACGGGTCGTGGTCGTCGGCGGGGGCCCGGCGGGCCTCTCCGCGGCGTGGCGCCTGATCCGCGGCGGCCTCGCCGCCAAGGAAGACGTGCAGGTCTTCGAGCTCGACGACGTCGCGGGCGGCACCTCGCGCGGCGGTCAGTCCGAGGTCACCCGCTACCCGTGGGGCGCGCACTACGTCCCGGTGCCGAGCGGCGACGCGCGCGCTCTCGGCGTGCTGCTCGAAGAGATGGGCATCGTGGAGGGCCACGAGGCCGACGGGTATCCGGTCATCGCCGAGCACGTCCTCTGTCGCGCGCCCGAGGAGCGGCTGTTCTACCGCGGGCGCTGGTACGAGGGTCTGTACCTGCAGGCCGGTGCGCAGAAAGAGGATCTGCGGCAGTTCCGCGCCTTCAAGCGCGAGCTGCAGGGGTGGCGCAAGTGGCGCGACCTCAAGGGCCGCCGCGCGTTCGTCATCCCGACGGCGCGCGCGAGCGACGCCGAAGAGGTGCTCGCCCTCGACGCGGTGAGCATGGCGCAGTGGATGGACCAGAAGGGCTTCACCTCGGCGCGCCTCCGCTGGCTCGTCGACTACGCCTGCCGCGACGACTACGCGCTCTCCTTGCAGGATGCCTCGGCGTGGGCCGGCCTCTTCTACTTCGTCTCGCGCATGAACGACCTCGGCGCGTCGTCCGAGCTCATGACGTGGGCCGACGGCAACGGCGGTCTCGTGCGCCACCTGCTCGGCGTCGTGGCCGACCGGGTGCACCTCGGCAAGAGCGTGATCGACGTGCGACCGCGCGGCGCTCAGGAACAGGTCGTGACCTACCTGGATCGCGACGGGGCGCCGCACCGCTTGATCGCCGAGCGGGTCATCCTCGCGGTCCCCCGCTACGTGGCGCGCCACCTCTGCCCGAGCCTCGCCGATCGCAAGGAAGACCTCGCCTTCGACTACGGCGCGTGGGCTGTGTGCAACGTGCACCTGAACGGGCGCGGCGCGCGGCCCCAGGGGGTCGCGATGGCCTGGGACAACGTGCTCTACGAGAGCCCCTCGCTCGGGTACGTGTCCGCCACCCACCAGGAGGGCAACGACCACGGCCCCACGGTGTGGACCTGGTACTACGCGATCACCGACCCGGGGAAGGACGCCCGCAAGAAGCTGCTCGACGCGCACTGGCGCGACTGGGCCGACGTGGCGTTCTCCGATCTCTCCCGCGCCCACCCGGACCTGCATGCGCTCGCCGATCGCATCGACGTGTTCCGGTGGGGCCACGCGATGACGCGGCCGCGCGTGGGTGCACGACGTGCACTGCGCGAAGCCGCTGCGCACGTACCGGTCGGCGCCGTGCACTTCGCGCACACCGATCTGTCGGGCGTCGCGATCTTCGAGGAGGCCCACGACCACGGCGTGCGCGCCGCCGAAGAAGTGCTCGCGGCCCTCTCGTTCCAGGTGCCCTCGATCCGCTAGGGTGGGGGCGTGCAAGCGGCCGCTCCGCCGACCCGTTCGCCCTGGCTCTTCGGGCGCAACCTCGACCTGCTCGCGTTCGTCGGCCCGGTCGTCGTGGCGATCGCGTTCGTGCTGATCGGGCGCGCGGTCGGGCTACGCAGCACGCCGCCGTGGGCGTTCTTGACGTGCGTGATCGTCGTCGACGTCGCGCACGTGCACGGCACGCTCTACCGCGTCTACCTCGACCCGGCCGAGGTGAAGCGTCGCAAGCTGCTCTACCTCGGCACGCCGCTCCTCGCCTATGTGGTCGGCGTCGCGCTGCACCTCTCCGGAGGGGCGCTGCGGTTCTGGCGCGTGCTCGCCTATTTCGCGGTGTGGCACTTCGTGCGGCAGCAGATCGGCTGGGTCGCGCTCTACCGCGTGCGTGCCGGCGAGCTCACCGACAAGGAGCGCAAGGTCGACCGCTACCTCGATCCGGCGGTCACCTACGCGGCCACGCTCTACCCGCTCGTCTACTGGCACGCGACGCTCCCCAAGCGCTTCTCGTGGTTCATGCGCGGCGACTTCTTCGTCGTGTCGCAGCGCGTGGGGCAGGCGCTCCTGCCGTTCGCCCACGCGGTGTGGGCCACGCTGCTGCTCGGCTTCGCGCTGCGCCAGGTGCAGCTGTTCGCGACGGGGCGCACCGTCAACGTCGGCAAGGTGCTCGTGGTCTCCGGCACCGCGCTCCTGTGGTGGCTCGGCATCGTGCACTGGAACGACGACTACTCGTTCACGGTGACCAACGTGCTGCCGCACGGGATCCCATATTTCGTGCTGGTCCTGCTCTACGCCCGGCGCCGGTTCACGGACCCGGACGCGGCGCCGGCCCGGCTCGGACAGCGGTTCTTCGCGGGCGGTGTGGCGCTCGCGTTCCTCGCGCTCGTGGTCCTCGCGTTCTTCGAGGAGTGGGCGTGGGATCTCTACGTGTGGCACGACCACGAGCCCATCTTCGGCGAGGGCAGGGTGCTCTCGCCGACGGTGCTCGCGTTCCTCGTGCCGATCCTCGCGCTGCCGCAGGCCGTCCACTACGTGACCGACGGCTACGTGTGGCGTGGCCGGGAGAACCCCGACCTGCGCAAGTACCTCTGATGCTGGAGCGGCCGCCCGTGGAGGCGGCCCCCTGCTCGCCCCTGCGCGCTCGCGGGGAGGCCGCCCTGGAGGCGGCCGCCCGCGCGCCTGCGGCTCGCCGGTGGAGCGGCCGCCCGTGGAGGCGGCCGCCGTTCACTGCGCTCGCCTGCGGCTCGCTCGCGGGTTGCAGGAGCGGCCGCCCGTGGAGGCGGCCGCCGTTCACTGCGCTCGCCTGCGGCTCGCTCCGTTCACTTGAACAGCTTGGCGAGGGCGTTGGCGTCGCCGGCCGGGAGCACGGGCTCGATGCCCGCCTCGGTCATGGCGGACGCGGCGCTCTCGTCGTCGGCGAAGGCGAGCACGCGCGTGCGGCGCGTGGCCTCGTCGCGGCGCAGGGCCGTGGCGAGCCGTGCGACGTCGAACCCGGCGTGGGTCGACACGAGGAGCGCCTCGGGCGGCTCCTTGGCGGTGGCGATGAGCGCGTCGTACGGGTCCTCGAAGAGGATCACGTCGAAGCCCTTGGCCTTGAGGGCCTTCTGGACCGACTTCTGCGCCTGCTTGTCGGTCTCGAGCACGTTCACGCGGCGCTTGACCGTCGCGAGCTCGGCCGGCACCGGGAGGCCGGCGTTCTGGCAGAGGGCACGCGCGTCTTCGGCGCGGACCCGGAGGAGACCACCAGGCGACGTCAGGGCGGCCAGGCGCCCGGTACGAACCCAGTAGTAGACCGTCTTCGGATGGACCTGCATCATCTGCGCGACCTGGGCCAGGCGCAGCAACCGCTGTTGGGGCTGTTCAGCGAGCATATCTCGACACCTCTCACGACAAACGAGCGACGAGCGTCCCAGCCCCCGGGGTTCCGGAAAAGTACGGTGTCGGGAGGGGCGAGCGCAACCCCAATCGCTCAGCGCGAGCGTCGTTTCACGAACTGTTCGAGGAAGTCGCAGCGAGCAACGCAGCGAGGAGTGCCGCATGATCGTCGAGGCGCAGGTAGGCGCGAGTGGGACGTGCCCCGGCGCCGGGCACGAAGCCGTCGAATCGAATCGCATGCGCTCCTGCGTCGAGCGCACCCACGATGTCGGCGGACTCCGAGTCGCCGACGTGGACCATTTCGGCCAGCGGTACCCCGAGGGTCTCGGCGGCGAGCGCGAAGATGCGGGGATCGGGCTTGGCGATCCCGAGCACGCCCGAGTCGAGGACACGCAGGAAGTAGTGGTCGAGGCCGAGCTCGCTCACGAGCGCCGCGAGGTGGCCCTCGCTGTTGGAGGTGATGACGAGGGGGATTCCCGCCGCGGCGAGGGTGTCGAGCATGGTGCGCGCAGGCGGCGGCACGTGACGCCAGAGGTTGCGGGTGGCCTGCCCCCGCCAGAGCGCCTCGACCATCGCGTCGGCGTCGGCGATGCCCGGTGCCCCCGCGACGACCAGCGTGCGGACCAGCGCCCGCCACCCCGCCTCGTGACCGCCGCCCTCGGCGACCACGCGGTCGTGGGCCGCGTACGCCGCGGGCATCACGGCGCGCACGGCGTCGAGATCGACGGCTGCGCAGTGGGGCCGGAGGCGCGAGGCGACCTCCTCGAGGTCGAGGCCGACGAGCACGTGACCGAAATCGAACGAGATGCCGCGAACGCGGCTCACAGCTCCGCCCCGCACTTGCCGCACACGGTGGCCTTCTCGTCCTCGAGCGCGCCGCACGCGCGGCAGCGGACCTTGACGATCTCCCTGGCCGCGACCGAAGGTGGGTCCGCGTCGCTCACCACGGCGGCGATCGAGCTCGGGCCCTCGGCGGCGTGGCTCTCGGCGAGCAGCCGCTCGCGCTCCTCGTACAGAGCCGCCATGCGCTCCTCGCGCGCCTGGCGACGGCGCTCGTCGGCCTTGCCGGCGAGGATCCGCAGGACGAACCAGGCGACGCCGAGCGCGCCCAGCAGCAACACCATGTTGGTGCTCATGAGGCGGCGGAGGCTAGGGCGAAGGAGGGCGCGCCACCACCCTGCCGTGATGGTGCTCGACGACGACACGCTCGAACGACCAGCGGGAAGCCTCGCGGACGAACGCGCGATGGAGCGCCTCGGTCGTGAACCGCGCGAGGAGGCGGAGGCGCATCGGCGATTCGCGGACCAGCTCGACCTTGCGGGCGCGCGGGACGGGGAGGGTGACGAGGCGCTCGAGCGCCGCGGGCTCGCCGGTGAAGACGACCTCGTGCAGGATCGGGCCTCGCTTGGCGCTCGCGAAGGCCTCGGCGAGCGTGGTGAGGTCGGCGAACAGGAGATCGCACGCACCGAGCGCCGGCGCCACGCCACCCTCGCGCCCGATCCAGCAGGTGGCGACGCCGCGCATGGCCGCGGGCACGAGGTCGTCGTCGTCCCACGCCGAGACGTGCAGCCAGCGATCGCGGGAGAAGCCGGCGGCCTCGACGAGCGCGACCGCGCCATCCCACGCGGGATCGGTCGGCTTGTAGGCGCCGAGCTCCTCGGCGGTGGCGCAGACGTCCCAGGGGACGCCGAGCTGCCGGGACACGTCGAGCTGGTGGAGCGCGTCGCAGTTGCTGACCACTCCGATGGCGACGCACTGCGAGAGCAGCCCCATCGCCTCGCGCACGTCCGGGAACAGGGGCAGCTCGCCGAAACGGCGGGCGAAGGCGGCGTGCGTCTCGGCGGGCAGATCGGGGGCGACCGCCGCCGCCACCTGCTCGAGCAGCTGGCGATACGGGATGAACGCCGCGCCGCGTCGGTGGGGACGCTGCCGCAGCTCGCACTCGTTGCGGAACTGCGGCATCCGATCCTGGCCGACGCCGAGCTCCGCGAGCCCGGCCGTCCAGTCCACGAGGGTGCCGAAGCAGTCGAAGGTGACGAGATCCACGCCCCCGAGCAGGGCGTCGAAGGGTCCTCGGGCGTCGGGGCCGTCCATGCGAAGGGGCGGCAAGGTAGCGTTGATTGGGCGGGAGGGGTCGTCCGTCGTACGCTGGGAGAGGTGATCCGATTGCGCGACTCGCTGCCACGCCTGGGCTGTGCCCTGCTCCCCCTCGGGGTGTGGGTCGCCTGCGTGCCCACCCGGCCGTCGGCGCCCACGCCCACCGTGGTCGCGGCGGGCCCGCGCGGGTCGGATGCGGGGCCCGACCTGCGGGGACCGAAGAGCGAGCACCCCGACGCGCTCGGCCGCTTGCTCGACGCGCCGTGGGGCGGCCGCAGCGACAAGCGCCGCACGATGACCTTCGCCTTGCCCGACGCCGCCAGCTGGACCCACGTGCGCTACTACGGCATCACCACGCTCGCCGGGTACCGCTACGGGCCCGACCACCACGTCGCGCTCGCGGCCTTCGCCTTCGAGCCCAAGTCCAAGCCGGCCACGCTCGCGGGCTGCGTGGAGAAGTTCCAGAGCTGGGGCGACAAGCGCGCCAAGGACTTCGACATCCTCGTCGGCGAGGCCCGGGTGGAGTCGATCGCGTGGCCACCCGCGGCGCCCAAGCCCGGCGGTGCCAAGGTGTTCGTGCTCGACGCCGAGCGCCGGTCGCTCTTCGGGAACAAGAAGTATGCGGCCGCGTACGCGATCTACCAGGCCTGGGACGACGCCTGCCTCGGGGTCGGGTTCGCGATCCCGGAGAAGGACGCGGAGACCGAGGCGCGCGCGGTCCGCGACAAGCTCGTGCGCGACACCCTGCCGACGATCACCGTGCGGGCGGGCGCCGGGGCCCTCGCGCTGGAGGCCAAGAGCGACGTCGACTAGGGTCGCGGGCGATGCACCGCTCCACCCTCGGTCCTTGGCATGCTCTGGGCGTCACGGGGCTATTCTTCACGGGCCTCACGGGCCTCACGAGCTTGCTCGCCCTCGGTTGTCCCGGCCCCGCGAAGCAGCCGGCCTGCGAGGCGTGCGCGCCGTGGCAGGCCCCGCCGCTCGGCGTCGTGCCGAGCGCGTCGACGAGCGCGAGCGTGGCCGCGGCGCACCCTCCCGCGCCCACCCCCAAGCCCTCCCCGTACACGCTGGAGCAGCTCCTCGACGTCAAGCGCGCCGTCGCGCCGCGCGCGCTCGACGACGACCGCATGTTGTTCCTCTCCGACGTGACCGGCACCTACCAGCTCGCCAAGGTCGGCGAGGGCGGCAAGACGCAGACGATCACGGCGTTCCCGGACCGGGTGTCCAGCTACCGCGTCGCGCCCGGTGGCAAGCGCCTCGTGTTCCTCAAGGACACGGGTGGCGACGAGAACGACCAGATCTTCGCGCTCCCGCTGGACGGCGGAGACGCGGTCGCGCTGACCGCGAGCCCCAAGGTCAAGCACACGCTCCCCTGCTTCGACCCCGCCGGCAAGAAGCTCGCGTTCACCTCCAACGCGCGCAACGGCAAGGACATGGACGTCTACGTCGAGGCCTTCACGGGCGCGGCGCCCAAGTCCCTCGACCGCAAGCCCGCGCTCGAGCTCGCCGGCAACCACGCGGTGACCGATTTCCGCGGCAACGAGGTGCTCGTGGTCGAGGCGCGGTCCAACGTCGACCAGGACGTGTGGATCCTCGACCTCGCGTCGAAGAAGCGCACGCTGCTCACCAAGCACGTGGGCGACGAGCGGTGGGAGTCGCCGCGGTTCTCGCGGGACGGCAAGGTGGTCTTCGCCCTCTCCGACCGCGGCCGCGAGTTCGTGAGCCTGCTCGCGATCGACGTGGCGACGCAGAAGTCCGAGGTGGTGATCGCCGAGGACCACGACCTCGCGACGCTCGCCCTGCCGCGCTGGGACGGCGCGCCGCCCAAGGGGCCCAAGGGCAAGCCCGCCTTCGAGGACCTGATCGTCTACGGCATCACCCTCGACGGCACCGAGTCGCTGGCCATCCTCGAGCGCGACGACAAGCGCCACGAGCTGCGCCGCATGACCCCCAAGCTCAAGGGCGTCATCGGCGCGCTCGACGTCGCGGCGAGCGGCAAGGCGGCGTTCGTCGCGATCGAGTCGGCGGCGAGCCCGCCCGGATCCACCGCATCGACCTGCGCACCGGCGAGACCACCAAGAAGACGAATTCGGACCACAAGGGCGTGGAGGAGGCGGCGCTCTACAAGGAGCAGTCGCTGAGCTGCACGTCGTTCGACGGCAAGAAGATCCAGTACTTCTTCTACGGCCAGACCGGGCCCGGCCGCTGGCCGGTGGTGGTCAACGTGCACGGTGGCCCCGAGGCCCAGGCGCAGCCCGGCTTCTCGGCGATCACCCAGTACCTCGCGCTCGCGGGCTACCACGTCGCGCAGCCGAACGTGCGTGGGTCGCTCGGGTTCGGCAAATCGTTCGCGCACCTCGACGACAAGGAGAAGCGCGAGGACTCGGTGAAGGACCTGAGCGCCATCGGCAAGTGCCTCGCCGAGCGCCCCGACGTCGACGCCTACCGCATCGCCCTCTACGGCGGCAGCTACGGCGGCTACATGGTGCTCGCCGGTCTCACGCTGTTCCCCGAGCAGTGGGCGGCGGGGGTCGACGTGGTCGGCATCGCGAACTTCCGCACGTTCCTGGAGCAGACGGCGCCCTACCGCCGCGCGCTCCGCGAGGCCGAATACGGCTCGCTCGACAAGGACGGCCCGCTCCTCGACGCGATCAGCCCGATCCACAAGGTAGACAAGATCAAGGCGCCGCTGATGGTGATCCACGGCACCCGCGACCCGCGCGTGCCCATCGGCGAGGCGGTGCAGATCACCAAGGCCCTCGAGAAGCGCGGGCTGCCGGTGCAGCTCTTGACGTTCGACGACGAGGGGCACGGCCTGTCGAAGCTGAAGAACCGGCTGGTCGCCTTCCCGGCGATGATCGCGTTCCTCGAGCAACACGTCCGCCTGCGCAAGTGACCGGGGTGGAACGCGGCGTGCTTGGTGGGGTGGCATGTTCCACCGCCTGATCCCCGCCCTGTTCCTCCTCGGTGCCTGCAGCAGCAGCGAGGCGACCTCCGTCGATCCTGCGACCGCGTGCGAGGCCGACTGCGATCGGCAGGTCGCCGCCGCCTGCGCGAAGACCCCGGCCAGCTACGCGACCGCGTGCAAGAGCTTCTGCGAGGCCGGGCGCAAGGTCACGCTGCCGGCCTGCCTCGACCTGTTCAACGCGCAATACACTTGCTCGGCGACGAAGATGACTTGGTCCTGCACTGCGACCGGCATGCTGCAGGGAACGCCGAGCGGTGGCTGTGCGAGCGAGGCCGCGGCGTGCGCGAAATGCAACGGTGGCAAGGTCTGCTCCGCCATCCTCCCGTGACCCGACGGCACACCCCCCGAGCGGGGTGGGACTACGGGCAAGCGAGCGGTAGAGCGCGCAGGGCGGCCCCCTCGGTGGCCGCGATCAGCCGGCCCCCATGGACGACGAGCGAGCGCACCGGGAACGAGCTCGGCTGACCGAGGGGCTGCCACGTGGCCCCGAGGTCTGCTGAACCGAGCACCCGGCCGTCGTCGAGCGCGACCATCAGGAAGTCACCGTGGCTGGTGAGGGCGCGGACAGGCGTGGCAAAGGTGGTGCCGCCGTCGTGGAACACGCCGCCCACGTCCTCCCAGGCGAGCGTGCCGTCCCGCGCGACCGCGACGACCGTGGCCCGGCCGCCGACACGCAGATCGACGATCCACTGCGCGCGCACCGCGGACACGCTCTGCCAGCCGAGCGCGGCATCGTGACGGTAGAGGCCGCGACCACGGACCGCGACGAGGGCCTCCTCGCCACGGAGGTGCGCCGCGGTCGCGGGGAGCCACGGCTCGGTAGGGTACTTCGAGGCGGGGAGGCCCGCGGTCCACTCGAGGAACGAACGACCGCCATCGCTCGAGAAGAACACGCCCTTGCTCGAGTCGTCGCGGAACGAGGTCGCGACGAGCACGCGCTCGCCATCCACGGCGAGGGCGGTGACGGTGGCGTTGGTGGACCAATCGGTGGCGGGGGCCCCCACCTTGGCGAAGGTCTGACCGCCGTCGCGCGAACGCAGCAGGGACTCCGCCGTGCCGAAGCCGCTCGAACCCGCGAGCGCCCACACGTCGAGACCGGAGACGAGGACACCGGCGATCCGGGACCCAACCTCCGACTTCACGTCTGTGAAGGCGCCGTCGACGAAGCGCAGCGCGCCGAAGGCGTCGCTCGAGAGGAGTGCATCGCCGACGCTCGCGACGAAGTCGGGGCTCGTGGCGTCGATGCTGCCCGCCGCGGTCCAGGTCACGCCGTCGGTCGAGCGCCGCACGCCGCGTCGCGCCGCCGCGAGGAGCCGTGAACCGTCGGCGGCGAGCGCCGAAGCGGGCACGGCGTCGACCTGCACGAGCTCCCCGCCCTCCTCGCGGAAGACCCCCTGCGTCGATGCGACGACGAGCCGCTCGCCCGCGTACGCGAGCGCGGCGATCGTGCCGAGGGCTTCACCAGGGCCGCGCAGCGGCGTGAAGGTGAGCCCGCCGTCGGTGGACCCGAAGAGGCCAGCGAGGCTCGAGGCGTGCACGCGGGCGCCCCGCGCGACGAGGCCCTCGTAGCCCCAGGCCTCGGTGCCGGCAGGCCGTACCCACCCGCCGTCCCTGCGGAACAGCCCCGCGGTGGGCGCGTTCGCGACCAGCACTCCGCCGACGAGCACCGCCTTGTCGAACGGGACGCCCTTCGGTCCGGACACCGACTCCCACGCGCCCGCGCCGAGCGCCATGAGGCCGGAGGGCGAGCCAGCGAACAGCGTGCCCTCGACCTCGTGCACGTACGAGGCTCTGGCGGGACCGCCGAGGCCGACCCAGGTCTCGCCATCGTGGGTCACGAAGACGCCCGCCGAGGTCGCCGCCACGATGGTGGTGCCGTGCGCGGTCAAGGCGGTGACCGGGGCGCGCGCGAGCGAGGCGGTACGCACCCGCGCCCAGTGGCCACCACCGTCGTCCGAGGAGAACAGCCCGACCGGGGTCGCCGCGAAGGCGCCCGCGTCGCCGATCGCGAGCGCGGACGGACGCAGGGATGGCCCTCCGACGGCGCTCCAATCGGTGTCGGGACCGAGCCCCGGCACCCGACCGGGACCTCGAGGGTCGGGCGCGCGGGGCCGAGCTCGGCACCGGGCGGTGACGGCGGGGGCGCGCCACACCCGGCGACGCCCAGGGCGAGGACGACGACGAGCCGCTCCCTTGTCATCTCGAGAACCGTAGCGCCCGCGGCCCGCCGCGCTCCTGAAATTGCGCCGAAGGATCCTGTCGGCAGCGACGAAGCCGATCCCTTCACGGGAGGCACGACGCGTCGAGGGCGTGGACGCCCGTCCCCTCGGTGCCGGCGTACAAGGTCGTCCCCACGGCGGCGAGGGCGCGACCGTTGCGAGGGAGCTCGCCGAGGGCCTTCCAGCTGCGCGCGCCATCGTTCGAGTAGAAGACCCGCCGGCCCACGCTGACGACGAGGTGGCCGTCGATCGCGTGCAGGGCGCCGATGGTGCCCGTGGCGAGGCCGAGGGGGTCGACGCCCGTGAAGGTCGCGCCGCCGTCCTCGGAGCGCACCCAGTTCGAACCGGAGACCGCGACCACCGTGGTGCCGGCCACCGCGACGAGCCGCGCCGACGTGGCCGTGGGGGCGACCTTGGCCCAGGAATCCCCGGTGGCGCTGAAGTAGACCCCTTCTCCCTCGATGCTCGCGACGACGCCCGCGCTCGTGGCCCGGAGGGCGAGGACGTCGCCGTAGAACTGGCGGTACTCGTCGCGGTCGAAGAAGCTCGGCAAGCCCGTGCGCGCGGCGGTCCACGTGACGCCGTTGGTCGACGACCACACCCCTTCGCCGCCCGACGCGACGCCGCCGGCCTTGCTGCCCGTCGTGTTGTGGCCGGAGGAGCCGAGGAGCAGGCGATCGCCGACGCGCGCGATCGCCGAAGCGTTGGAGAAGAACGGGGCTCGCACGTTGGTCCAGGCGACGCCGTTGGCCGAGCTCGCGAGGCCGCCGGTCAGGAAGTTGGGCGTCGCGTCGGGAGGTCCGTCGCTCGTCAGCGCGAGCAGGCGCCCGCTCGGGGTCGAGACGACGTCGCGCAGGTTCGCCGCGTCGAGGGCGGCGAAGGCTCCACCCGCCCTCGAGAGGCTCGTGCGGCCATCGAGCGTCGCCGTGTACAGCCGGTCTCCCACGGCCGACAGGGAATGGGGCGTCGACGCCACGAACCACGGGGCGGCCCGCCACGTGCCTCCGAGGTCGCTGGAAGCCGACAACCCCGCGCTCGCCACGAGCAGCTCGCCGTCGACGACCGCTGCGCCGACGTGCGTCGGGCTCGAGGCGGGTGTCGTGACCGACGTCCAGGTGGCACCTTCGTCCTTCGACACCGCGAGCTGGTTGCCCTGGAACGCCACCAGCGCCTCACCGAGCGCGGCGAACCGCTCGGCGCCTGCGAAGGGCAGGGCGCCGACGCGCTCGAACGTGACCCCCTCGTCGCGCGAGCGGAAGACGAGCCCGCTGTGGTCCGCCACGAGCACCCGGCTCCCGACGAAGTCGATCGCGACCGGGACGCCGAGGTCCTCGAGGACCGCTTCGGTCCACTTGCCGCCCACCGCGCGGTGGATCGATCCCCAGCCGGAGCCCGCCAGCACGACCGGCCCGTTGGTGGCGATCGCGCCCGAGGCGCCGCGATCCGACGAGGGCGCGTCGGCGACCCAGTCGGTCTTCGTGCGGCGGAACAAGTAGGGGGGCGTGTTCGTCGCGGCGATCAGCGTGTCGCCCGCGGCGGCGAGCGAGCGGAGCCACAGTGCGCCGCTCGGGAAGCCGAGCTCGGTCCACCCCACCGCGTCTCGTCGCCGGACGACCTTGCCCGTGGCGAGGTAGAGCGCGTCGGCGCTGCTCGCGGTCGCGGTGGCGTACACGGGCGCCTCGAAGCCGGCGACGTCCTCGGTGGTCCACTCGCCGCTGCCCTTGGGGCGGCGGAGCACGCCATACCGGGTGACCGCGAAGAGCGCGTCGGCGGTGGGACGCAGCGCAATCACCGAGGCCTCGGCCGGCGCGCCGAGCGGCTTCCACGTGCGCGCCCCGGGCACGCAGGCCTCCGGCGTCGGGGAGGGGGTCACCTCCGGGTCGACGCCCGGATCGACGGGCTTGGGTTCGGGCGTCGACTGCGAGCAAGCGGCGACGAGCACGAGCAAGGGAGCGAAGTGGGAACGAGCGAGCATGGTGGCCTCCGTGGAAGAACACCCTAGGAGTCGAGGCGCGTGCCTGCTCCGAAAGGACCCTGAAAGAACGCCGAAACTTTCGCCGTCCGCGCCGACGCTCAGCTCCAGACGACGGCGAGCGCGGGATCGAGCAGGTAGCCGTCGTGACGCTGCACGAGCGCGTCGCGCAGGCCCATCTTCCGTAGCGTCGCGATCGCCGTGTAGACGCGCTCGTTGCCCGCCGACGCGAGGACCGACTCCCCCGGCCAGCCCGCGCGCACGAGATCGGCGATCGGCATCGCCCGCCCCGGTTGGGTCTCGGCGTGCTCCGCGAGGGCCTGGAGCAAGCGCCGGAGTGGCTTGCGCCGATAGAGCTCCACGCGATCGGTCTCGCCGGGCGGCACGAACCAGCCGGCGCCGCGCTCGATCGCGAGGCGTGGACGGTCCCGGAGCGCGAGATCGGCGCGGGCCGCGGCGAGCGCGCGCCCGAGGACGCGCACCGACAGGCGGGTCTCGAACGTGTCGACGACGGGGGTGAGCAGCCGCTCCACCTCGCCGTGCGCGGTCCGCTCGGAGAGCAACAAGTGACCGCGATCGATCGCGCGGGCAGCGGCGAAGCCGGCACGTTCGAGCGGCAGATCGAAAGCCGTCTCGAACGCCGCGACCGCGGAGGCGCGGCGACCGAGGCGTAGCGTCGCCACGGCGAGGCGTGAGCGCAGCAGGGGCTCGTGATCGGGGCAGAGCCGGCGAGAGAGCGGGAGCGCCTCGTTGACGAGCTGTACCACCGCCTCGTCGTCGCCCATCTCGAGCGCGCACCCCGCGGCCATGAAGAGGACCACCGCTTCGGCGCGCCGCACGCCGAGCGCGCGAAGCCGTGCCGCCTCGATCGCGAGCCGGTCGCGCGCGACCACGAGCGCGCCCTCCTCCTGGGCGAGCGCACCGAGGTACGAGCCCGTGACCGCGGCCCAGTGGGGGTCGTTGGCGGCCGCGTGCACGGCCATGGCCTCCTCCAGGTAGGCGCGCGCGCCGGACGTCGCCGAGCGAGAGGTGCACCACGCCGAGGCTGGCCGCGGCCCGCCCCTCGAACGTGCGATCCCCGACCTCGCGCAGCGTCGCGAGCGCCGCCTCCAGGTGATCCGCCGCCTCACGCAGGCGATCCTCGTTGTAGAGGGTCGCCGCCACGAGAGTCACGATTCTCCCGACGGTCGCGGCGTCCGTCGCCTCTTCCGCGAGCGCGAGCGCCTGGGAGAACCACGCGCGCGCGGCGGCCCAGCGGACCCGCACCGTCTCGGCGTTGCCGAGGCCCATGAGGGCACGCGTGCGCAGCGCACGATCCGCGGCGGCGGTCCGCTCGACCTCCTGCAGATCGGCGATGCTCTCGTCGAGGCGACCGAGGAACCGTCGCTGGGTGGCGCGGGCCTCGAGCGCGCGCGCGCGGAGGAGCGGGTCTCCCTCCGCGACGAGGGCGCGATCGAGGAGCGTGTGGGCCGTCGAGTACGGAAGGGCGCCCGAAGCGGCGAGGGCGAGGGCCGCCACGAGGCCGCCCTCGCCGCGCTCGACGAGCGCGAGGAGGTTGTCGACGTCGGTCGCGAGGAACGCCCGCGCGACGGGGTCGCCGCTCTCGGCGGCGGTCACGTGGCGCTGGGCCAGCGCCACGTAGTGATCCACCCAGCGACGGCGAACGACCTGGGCGTCGTCCTCCTCGAGTCGCGCGCGGGCCCACTCGCGGATCGAGACGAGGATGCCGTAGCGAGCGCGCTGGTTCTCGACCGGTCGGAGCGCGAGCAGCGAGCGATCGCGGAGGTGCTGCAGCGCATCGAGCACCGACCCTCCCGCGAGATCGGCGACCACCGCCTCGGCGGCGTCGAGGTCGAACGAGCCCGTGAACACCGAGCACCGCGCGAGCGCCTGGCGCGCCCAGGGCTCGAGGAGGTCCCACGAGCCCGCGATCGAGGCGAGCAGCCCACCAGGTCGGAGGTGCTCGGCGCCGGGCACGGCGGCGACGACGTGGACGTCGCGCTCGATGCGCTCGAGGAGCTGCTCGGGGGACAGCACGCGGAGCCGCGCGGCGCCGAGCTCGATGGCGAGCGGGAGGCCGTCCAGCCGGCGCGCGATCGCCTCGGCGATGGCCGCGTCGGGCGTGAAGCCATGCGCGAGCGCGCGGTCGACGAACAGCGCGCGGCCATCCGCCCCACCGAGCGGCTCGAGCTCGACGACGTGCTCGACCGGCACCGCGAGGCGGTGGCGCGACGTGACGAGGATCCGATGGGCGTCGCGCGGGTCGACCCACAGGGACACGACGGGCGCGGCGACCGCGGCGAGCTGCTCGAAGTTGTCGAGGACGACGAGCGTCGTGCCCTTGCGCAGCTGATCGGCGACCGCCGCGGGCGTCGGCTCGACGGTGGGCGGGAGGTCGATCGCCCGCGCGACGAGGAGGGTCATCGCCTCCGCGGTTCGCGCCTCGGTCAGGTCGCAGAAGACCGCGTCACTTCGCTTCGCGACGAGCTCGTGGGCGAGGCGCGTCTTGCCGACGCCGGGCGGGCCGAGCAACGTGACGAGGACCGAACGCTCGAGGGCGCTCTCGACGCGCGCGAGGTCCTTGCCTCGTCCGACGAACGCCGTGCCCGCCACGCGCAGTGGTTAGCACGCGGCGCGGTCGCGAGGCGCGTTCTGTCGACAGAACGGGGTGTCATGTGCCAGGAATCGCTCGTGTTTTCGGGGAGCGTTCCGCGGGGGCAGAACGCGGCTCACTTCACCACGATGACGCCGACGTCGGCCTTGTACGCGCGGAAGCCCTTGGCGATGCCGTTGGCGCACCCCGTCTCGAGCTGGAACGACGCCGTGATGCGGTGCACGCCGGCCGAGGAGGGCGCCTTCACGCTGAAGGTGGCGCCGGTGGTCGTCGCGCCCGGCCAGGCGCCCGGGGACCAATCGTACGCGCACGCGCTGGCGCTGCCGACCCCGACGAGCACCTGCATGCGGCACGACGGGCAGCCGGGGTTGCTCCACGCCTGCACGTTGGCCTTGCCCGAGACCGTGGCGCCGGGCGAGACCACCACCACGGGGCCGCCGCTGTTCAGGCTCACCTTCTCGACGATGAAGGCGTAGCGAGACTGCTCGCCGGCATCGACGGTGACGCCCTGCGTGTGCGTGGCCTCCTTGGCGCCGGTGTCGGCGAACCAGCGGAGCGAGCCGCTGCCCGAGAGGAAGATGTCCGCGGGGTTCGGCTTCGAGGCCGAGGTGCTGCTCGGCGCGGAGCCGTCGGTCGTGAAGAAGATCTTCGCCGTGGCCTCGCTGTCGACGGTGAAGGTGATCGAGCGCGCGAAGCCCTCGCCGCCCGCGTAGGGGAGGGGCGAGAGGAAGCTCCTGGTGGGCGCGACGCACGCGCCCGAGGCGCACGCCTCGCCGGGGCCGCACGTGCCCGTCTTGCAGGTGCCACCACACCCGTCGGGCGCGCCGCACGCCCCTGTGCAGACCGGTGTGCAGCCGGTGTCGTCCTTGGGGAAGATCGTGTCCGGCGCGACGTCGGGCACCGCGCCCGTGTCGGCGGTGGCGTCGCCGCCGCCGGTCTCTTCGAGGGGCGACGCGTCGTCGCCTGTCTCGCCCGCGTCGTCGTCGCCCGCTTCTGGCGTGGGCTTGCCGTCGGGGTAGTCGACGCCGTCCTCCGCGCCGCCGATCGCGCAGCCGCCCAGCCACGCGAGCCCACCGAGGGCGACACAGACCAGCGAGATCAGACGAACCCGTGGGCCTCGCATCCCCTGGAGAATAGCAGGCCTTGCTGCAAAGCAAGCGTGCGTCCGTGGTCACACGCGCGTGACGCCGGTTCGGAGCCAATCAGTGCGCGCTGTCGGCGCCCGGCTTGGCCTTCCAGATCAGCAGCATCAGCAGCGCGCCGCCCGCCGAGAACGGGATGAGCGACCAGGTCCAGATGCCCCAGTGGTACTTCACGAGGAGCCGCCCGAGCCAGATGCCGGTGAGGCCGCTCGCGACGTACTGGACGCCGTCGAGGAGGCCGGTGGCGGTGGCCGCGGCCTTCTTGCCGCCGAAGTCGGCGCTCGCGGTCCCCGACAGCATGCCGTGCACGCCGAAGATCCACATGCACGAGAAGCCGATCATGAACGCCGCCATGCCCGCGCTCTTCACCTGCCCGAGCACGATCAGCGAGGCGATCTGGCCGAGGTAGAAGATGAAGGCGACCGGCGGGCGCCGCGAGTCGAAGAGCCGGTCGCTCATCCACCCGCAGAGGAGGCCGCCGCAGATGCCGCCGAGGGTGATGCCGGCGCCGCTCCACGACTGGATCGAGGACCCCACCTTCACGTGGTGGACCTCGTCGAGGAACTCGATGTTGTAGAGGAGGAGGCCCTGCCGCACGAACCCGGTGCAGAACTCGGCGAGCATGATCACGCGGATGATCGGGTGCCGCAGCACGACCCCGAGCACCTTGCGCATCGAGACCTTCTCGTCGGGCGCGGCAGGGTCTTCACCCTCGATCTTGGGCGCGACGCCTGCGGCCTTGGGGCTGTTCTGGACGAACTTCGCGTCCACGAGGAAGAGCAGGAAGATGATGGCGGCCGGGAGCAAGAACACCGACGAGAAGGCCAGGGGACCCACGCCGAACGCCGCCTTGGACCACCCGAGCACCTTGCCGCCGAGGGTCATCGCGAGCGCGTAGCCGCTCGAGATGAAGATGCCGAACAGGCCGCCCATCACGCCGCGCTCGCGCACCTCGAACCACGCCGCGTTGACCTTCACCACGCTGACCGCGCCGAAGGACTGGAAGTACATGCAGAGCGCGTAGAGCACGCTCATGCCGACCACGAGGTGGCTCGCCCACATGCGCAGGAACAGCAGGCCGACGACGAGGTTCATCGTGGCCGCGCCGAACGCGCCGACGAGGATCGCGCGCCGCCCGCCGAGCTTGTCGGTGAGCGGCCCGTTGACCATCACGCTGGCGGCGTAGGTCCAGAAGCCCGCGGTCGCGATGGCGCCGATCTGGGCCTTGTCGAGGTGGTAGTACTTCCCGAGGTCACCCTTGACGACGTTGAAGTTGTACCGGCCCATGTAGAAGGCCGCGTACGTGAGGCCGAGGGGCACCCAGTTGAGCAAGCGCCGCCGGCGATATTCGGGGCTGTGGCGCGGCATCTCCGCGTCGGTCGACATCGAGGTGCCGCATGTTCGGCGATCTCGCGCGCGAACGAAAGCGGTTCACGCAAACGTCACGTCAGGGGGTGCAGACGAGCACGTCGTCGCGGGTGGTCGCCGGCTTTCCGTCTGGCGTGAAGCGCGCGACGCGGCCGCCGAGGAAGTCGATCGTGAGGCCCAGGGGCTTGGCGCGGAGCGCGTCGCCCACGACCACGCCGGTGCGGGCGTAGCGGACGGAGCCGCCGGTCTCCGGGCACTTGTCGCGCGGGAGCTTCGGGCAGCGCCGGTAGTTGGTGATGGTGTTGACGAGCGAGAACGTCGTGGCCCCGCCGCCGAGCGAGAAGTCGGTCTTCCAGCTCGCCTTGGGGATGACGAGGCATCCGTCGGCACCGGTGACGACCTGGTAGAGCACGTCGTGCGTGAGGGTGCCCCCGAGGCCGCGCGTCTTGTCGACGGGATCGACGCGGGCCGGGCGCTCCAGCGAGAACTTGCCGCTGTACGTCACCTCGCTCCCGCCCGGCAGCGGCGTGATCTTGATGACGATGGGATCGACGAACGTGAGGTTCAGCTTCACGAGGTTCGGTCGCACGACGATCGTTCCCGTGGCCGTGAGCGTCATGGAGAGCGTGCCACCCACCAGCGCGAACTCCGCCTGCAGCGTGCCGCTCACCACGTCGAGCTCGCCGCGCGGGTCCGCGCAGTCGACGAAGACGTACTCCACCTTCGTGGTGGTCAGGAGTTTGTTGGTCATGCAGCCCTTGGCGATGTCCACGGTCGCCGACCTGGTCGCGGCCTCTTCAGCGGTGGTCGGCCAGGCCTTCGGCAAGAGGAACGGTCGCAGGGGGATGCCGACGAAGCTCGACGCCGTGTCGGCCTGCTGCTTCGCGTCCTCGCCGTCGCTGTTCAGGGCTGCCTCGTCGCTCGTGAGCGGAGGGTTGCCGACCCCGGTGCTGTCCTGCGCCGTGCCGCACGCCCCCAACAGCAACGTCGCCAAGAGTGACCACCGCGTGTTCATGTTCAATCCTCCTCCCCGGGATGGCCGAGAGGGGAAACCACTGGATGTTCAGCTGATAGACCACCGTGCCCACCGTGTCGGCGTCGCAGATCTGGGTGAGCTCTTCGCGGAACTTGTGGATGCGATCCTTGACGATGGCGGCCGTCTCCGGGGTCACGCACACCGTGAGCGCCGCGAGGTCGCGGTGGATCGCCTTCACCGTCTCGATCGAGTCGCTGGCGCGCTCGAGCATCTGGCGGTGGAAGTTGCGGGCGCCGAGCGAGCGCACCTGGTGGTCCGTCGTGAGCGTGGGCTCGCCGCGCACGACGCGCCCGGTGCCGGCCTCGCGCACCAGCAACCCGAGGGAGAGCAGCAGATCGAGGGCGCCCCCGGCCTCGGTCGGCGTGATCTTCGGCCGCAGATGGGCCGCGATCCACTTGGGGTTCTCCTTGAAGTCGGGCCGCGCCGCGAGCTCGCGCACCGCCGGGTAATACCAGTGCGAGAGGTACTTGAAGAGGTCGCCGTCGATCCGCTTGGCCATGCGGAACCGGCGCGAGGCGCTGATCCGCTCGAAGGCCCGGTTCTTCTCGGCGACGGTGTCGGCCTGGTTGAAGGTGACGAGGTCGCCGAAGAACGAGCTCGCCTCGCCGGTAAGCCCGAGCGCCTTGACGAACTTGGGGACCGTCTCGGGGCCGAGGTTGCGCTCGCCGTCCATCACGAGCTTCAGGAAGTTCGGCGACTTGAGCCCCGCCTGCCTCGAGAAGAACCGGTGGGAGAAGGCGGGCTTGCGCTCCTTCTCCGCCGCGTAGTGGGCGCGCAGGTAGGCGCGGTAGTCGAGGAACTCGAAGACGTTGACGGCGGCGGGGCGCTCCTTGCCGCCCTCGGGCTTCGCCTCGCCGTCCTTGCTCGCCATGCTTTCATTGGTACGGCACCGCGGCCGTCCGTGCCAGCGTCCGGGGACACATTCCGTATACGCTTCGAATACGGAGAAGCTTGATTTTCAGCCCGCGTTCCGTTGCCGTTCGCCGGAACGGGCCTTTCCGGTCAACAGTCGACGGTCGACCCCGGCGGGCGCGGGAGCTCGATGATCGTGCCGCCCTCCGGCGCCACCTCGACGTGCTGGACCGCGAGCACGAGACGAACCCCGCGCGCGGCCTGCCGCTCGAGGAGGGCGCGCAAGGCCTTGCGACCCTCCGGATCGAGTCCGGCCTCCGGCTCGTCCAGCACCCAGAGCTCGGCGTCGCGGATCAGCGCGCGGGCGAGCGCGAGGCGGCGCGACTCGCCGACGGACAGCGCGTGGGCCGACACGCGCAGGGGGTCCCCTCGGCGCGCGAGTCGATCCCAGAGCCCGGTCTCGCGGAGGGCAACCTCGAGGCGCGCATCGTCGGCTTCGGGCGCGACCATGCGGAGCGTGTCCGCGACCGAGGCGTCGCCGAGCACGAGGGGGCGCTGGGGCACGAAGGCGATGCGCGCGCGCCACGCGGCCGGATCGAGCGTGCGTGCGTCGACGCCACCGAAGGTGACGGCTCCCTCCGCTGGATCGTCGAGGCGCAGCAAGATGGCGAGCAGCGTGCTCTTGCCGCTGCCGTTCGGGCCGACGAGCACGAGCGGCTTCTCGCCGGACCACCGCAGCGTGATCTGGTCGAGGATCCACGGCCCCTCGGTCGTCGTGCCCTCGCCGCCCACCTCGGGCAGTGGCGGCAAGAACCGGTAGCGCACGGCCTCGAGGCTCACCGGGCACAGGCTCTCCGGGGGCGCGGCGTACACCGGCGGCACGGGCAGATCAGGGCTCCGCGCGACCAGCCGATCGAGGGGCAGCACGTCGCGCGCGTAAGCCGCGTCGGTCGCCCAGCTCCGCGCGAGGGCCACGGTCATCGGCGCGAGCGTGGCCAGCGTGACCAGCAGCACGACCGCCTCGGGTCGAGGCCCGAGCAGCGACCGCAGGAGGATGCCCCCGAGCGCCGCGCCGGCCGCCCCGAGCGGGATCCAGGTCGCCGCGAGCGAGGCACGGGACGCGCGCGCCTCGGCGACGGCCACCGCCCGCGCGAGCTCGAGGTGGTGCGAGAGGAACTTGCTCTCGAGGCCGTGGGCGCGCAGGTCCTCGAGCGCCCGGATGCCCCGGCCGAGGTCGCTGCTGAGCGCGACGTGGCACGCCGAGAGCTCGTCGAGCGCGGTCCGGTGGCGGCGCGCGAGCGGCACGCGCACCAGCACCCCGACGGCGCCGGCCGCGAACGCCGCGAGCGGCACCTGGGCCCCCCGCGCGACGGCGATCACGGCGAGCGCGATCGGGATGGCGACCAGCGAGCCCGCGATGGTCGGCCCGGTCTCCCCGGCGCGCCGAACGCGCGCGAAGATCGCGCGCAGGAGCCGCGACATCCACGCGTCCTGGTGGGCAGACCCGACCCGGGTCGGGGCGCGCGCCACGATCACCGTCGCCGCCTCCTCCACCGCCCGCGAGCGGGCAGCCGCCTGCACCACCTGCGTACGGATCGCCGAGAGGCTCGAGAGCAGCCACGCGCCGGCGCCGATCACGACCAGGGGCAGGGCGCGCGCGCCGCGCACGTAGGCCACGACGGCGAGGACCGGCAGCAGCCGCGCCGCGGCCGTCAGCACGATCAGGACCGGATCGGCGCCCACGCGGCGTAGGTAGCACGGCGGCTCCCTTGTGGAGGGTCGCCTTCACGGGCACGATTCCGCGCATGCGCCCCTGCCTCGCGCCTTCGTTGCTCGCGCTCGTCACGCTCCTCGGCCTGCAGGCGTTCGGAGGGTGCGGGCACGACGATCCGGTGGCCGCCGTCGAGGACACGGGCGCCGACGCCGACGAGGCGGCGATCGATGCCGACCTCGACGCGGGCCCGGTGCCCGGCTGCGTGACCTCACCGACGCCGGCGCCGTTCCCGACCGGCGCGTGTCCGGTGCCGAAGCCCGCGACCGCCGACAGCGTGGACGAGGCCCTCGCGCTCGTGGGCCTCGACCGCTGCACGTTCGCCTTCGACCCGAAGCAGGTGCCCGCGAGCGGCTGGGATCTCAAGGACAAGCGTCGCCTGCCCGATTTCGAGCCCCTCCTGCTCGCGCCGCTGCGGCTGCCTGCCTACGGGCGCGAGACGGCGCAGTGGCTCGACGACGCGGTCGCCTCCGATCGCCCCGTCGCGCGCGCGCTCGCGGCGATGGCGGTGCGGCGTGGCACGCCCGTCACCGCGTGCGCCAACGCGGGGCTCTCGAAGGTGGACGCCGCCGACCCGGCGCCGCTCGCCACCGCGCTCTCTCTCGCCATCACCCTGACCGGCGGCGCACCGGTCGACGAAGACCTGCGCGCGGCGGTGGCCGCGATGCCCCTCGACCTGCAGAAGGCGCTCGCGCCGATCGTGCGCACGCTGGCCCAGGTGCACCTCGACGTGATCGCGGCCCGCAAGACCGACGACCCCAAGCTGCTCAACCTGCTCGGGCAGATGCCGAGCTGGATCATCGGCTCCAAGGCGATCAAGCTCGACGCGGCGTTCCTCGCGGCGCTCGACGCGGTCGACGTGGGCGCGATGACGACGGCGGCGGTGCAGCTCGCGACCGCCGTCGAGGCGGCTGATCTCGCGCGCTTCAGGGGGCTCGATCTGAAGTCCGTCGAGATCGACACCCCGTTCGGCGCGATCGTGCTCCATGGGAAGGGCAACGACACCTACCTGCCGACCGGCAAGGCCGCGAGCGCCGCGCTGCTGCTCGACACGGGCGGTGACGACGTCTACCGCGTGCCCGTCGGCGGCGCGTCGTTCGCGCGGCCCGTCTCCGTCGGCGTCGATCTCTGTGGCAAGGACACCTACGCCTACGTCGAGAAGCCGCGTGACGAAGACAAGGTCGGTAGGCGCCTCCCGAGCGACGACGCCGGTCGTGGCTTCGGTCGCACGCTCTCGCGCGTCGCGCGGCAGGGGGGGGCGGTGCTCGGCGTCGGCATGCTCTGGGACCTCGGCGGCGGCAACGACACCTACCAGTCGCTCGCGCTGTCGCAGGGCAGCGGCGTGCTCGGCGTCGGGGTGCTGTTCGACGACGGGGGGGACGACACCTACTCGGCCGAGACGCTCTCGCAGGGCGCCGCCGGCTTCGGCGTCGGCCTCCTGCTCGATCGCGCGGGCACCGACAAGTACACCGGGTACAACGAGCTCCAGGGCTTCGGGTTCACCCAGGGGGTCGGCGCGCTGGTCGATCTCGACGGCGACGACACCTACCTCGTCGACCCGGGCGACCCGGACCTCGGGGGCGACCCGCTCTACGCCTCGGCGCAGCTCCCGGAGAAGGGAAACACGTCGATGTCGCAGGGGTGCGGCATGGGTCGGCGGCGCGACTCGGTCCCCGAGAACATCGGCTTCCTCGGCGGCCTCGGGCTGCTGCGCGACAAGAAGGGCAAGGACAAGTACACGGGCAGCGTGTTCGCGCAGGCGAGCGGCTTCCGTTCGGCATGCTCCTCGACGGTGGCGGCGACGACACCTACGAGGGCCTCTGGTACGTGCAGGGCTCGGCGGCCCACCTCGGCCTCACGCTGTTCCACGACGCGGGCGGCAACGACAAGTACGACCCCACCTTCCCGATCAAGGCCACGTCGATCGGCGTCGGGCACGACTTCTCGGTGTCGCTCCACCTGGACGAGGGCGGCGACGACCAGTACTTCGCGCCGGGCTCTCGCTCGGCAGCGGTCACGCCAACGGGATGGGCCTCCTCGTCAACGTCGGTGGCAACGACAGCTTCAAGGCCGGCGGCGCCTTCACGCTGGGTGGCGCCGCGGCGGCGGAGGTCTTCGCGAGCGCGCGCGGCAAGATGAAGACCTTCGGCCTGTTCGTGAAGGCGGGGGGCACGGGCACCTACGATGTGCCGGGCACCACCGGTCGCGTCGCCGGGGGCACCTGGAGCTATGCGCCCGAGAACGTCCCCGCGGGCGATGCGGGCGTGGACGGCGGCGTCTTCTTCGACGGTCCGGCGAAGGGCGTCGGGGTCGACCGGCCCAGCGGCACGGCCACGCTCCCCTGACATCGCGATCACAGGGGTGGCTTCCACCGTTCTCGATCCGCGCCGGCGGACCTCACAAACAAGCACGGTCCGGGCCACGAGGCTTGGTACGCTGCGTGAAAAGGAGCCGTCGATCATGCGACGCATCGCTGCCGTCTTCGCCTTCGCGGTCGCCGTCGTCAGCCAGCCCCGCGCCGCCGAGGCGTGTGGAGGCTACTTCCCGCCCACGCCACCCCCAGGGCAGTCCATCTCGGTCGCGACGGACCACCGCCTGGTCGTCTCGATCGCCGACACCCTGGTCACGGTGTGGGACCAGGTGGAGTTCTCGGGTGATCCCAAGGCGTTCGCGTGGGTGATGCCGATCCGCGGGCGCGTCGCGGTCGGTGTCGGCTCCGACGATTTCCTCCAGCAGCTCGACGACAAGAGCGCGCTCCGCGTCTACCCGCCCCCCCGCTACTGCCCGACCAGCGGTTGCGGTGGAGCAGGCTGCGCTGCCAGCACCGCCGAGGCAGCGGCTGGCCCCGACGCGGGCGACACCGGCGTGGTCGAGCTCGGTCGCTCGGTCATCGGCGACTACCTCCAGGTGCAGATCCGGAGCACCGACGAGGCGGCGATCCTGAGCTGGCTCGGGAGCCAGAAGTTCAACGTCGATCCCTCGCTCAAACCCGTGTTCGCGAAGTACGTGAAGGAGGGCTACGACTTCCTCGCCGTGCGCCTCGACAAGCCGGCGAGCGGGGTGAAGGCCATGCGCCCGATCCGCGTCAGCTGGAGCCGGACCTCGACGGACCCGGTGTCCATCCCGCTGCGCATGGCGGCGGCGGGCATCTCCTCGAGCGTGGGCATCAAGCTGATGGTCGTGAGCGACCGCCGCTGGACGACGAAGAAGGAGAACTACCCCTCCTACGCGCTCCCCCGAGCCAGCTCACCTGGGACTTCGACAAGCGGACGTCGGACTACGTGGAGGCTCGCGCGCGCGCGGCAGAGGCGTTCGCGGGGCGCGCCTTCGCGATCGAGTCGAGCTCGATGGTGAAGAAGGAGGACCTCGGGCTGATCGCGAAGGGCGGCGCCATCGACGTCGGACCCGACACGGGGACGACACCGCCCGACGCGGACCTCGCCGACGCGGCCGACGCTGGCGCGGACGCTGCCGCCGACGCTGCCACGACCGATGCCGAGGCTGCCATCGACACGGCCCCTCCGATCGACGCCGGCGAACCCCCGGCCATCTCGCCCTCGGCGACGGATCTCGAGGTCGCCTACGGCACCTACGCCACCCGGCGGGTCACGCGCTTCTACGGGAAGATCCCGGCGGCCTACCTCGACCAGGACCTGCGCCTCGTCGAGGACGAGAACCAGACCGACCTGAACCGGATCGTCGTGGCCGACCGCACCACGGGGACCCCGGTCTGCAGCGGCGCCACCATCGCGGGCGACGCGCGCACCGCGACGCTCGACCTCAGCTGGCTGGTGGCGCTCGCCGCGGGCGCCGTGGTGGTGGCGCGCCGCGCTTCGCGCTCGGCCTAGCCTCTCGAGAAATCCCTGTCGGCCGCCCATGGAGGCGGCCGATGTTCGCCTCGCTACGCGCGGCTCACTGGAAAGAGTCCTTCTCGGCCCGGAGCGCGGCGAACACCTCGGCCCCGGTCGGCCCGGCGCCGAGCCCGAAGTGCGCGCGCACCGCGGGGACGTCGACCCGCAGGAACGGGTTGGTGGCGCGCTCCTCCCCGAGCCGCGCCGGGACGCTCGGCTTGCCTTCTTGCCGCAGCGCCGCGACGTGCGCGATGCGGGCGAGGATCGCGGGCTGATCGGGCTCCACGTGCGCCGCGAAGCGCAGGTTGCTCGCCGTGTACTCGTGGCCGCAGGCGATCCACGTCTCGTCGGGCAGGGCGCCGAGCACGCCGTTCAGCGAGGCGTGCATCTGCGCGGCCGTGCCCTCGAACAGGCGCCCGCAGCCGGCGGTGAAGAGCGTGTCGCCCGTGAAGGCCCAGCCGTGCCCCACGTAGGTGACCGCGCCGAGCGTGTGTCCGGGGACGTGCAGCGCCTCGAACGCAAGGCCGCCGTGGAGATCGAAACGGTCGCCGTGGGAGAGCGGGCGGGACAGCCGGGGGATGCGATCCTCGTCGTGGACGTGACCGTAGACGGGCACCCCGTGGGCCTCGACGAGGGCCTCGATCCCGCCGACGTGATCGGGGTGGTGGTGGGTCGCGAGGATGGCGCGGAGCGGCACGCGTGCGGCGGCGATGGCCGCCTCGACCGGACCGGCCTCGCTCGGATCGACGACGACACAGCCGTCGTGGACCACCAGCAACCACGCGTAGTTGTCGCGCAGACAGGGGATGGAGATCACCTCCATGGGCGGCTCCGATCGGCGGGCGAGGCGTTGAGCTGTCCCATGCGCGTGACAGTACCAGGATCACGGAGCGCGGATACGCTCCTTGTTCGAGGCGCGCTCCCGGGTAGACTCCGCGAGATGCGCTCTTTGCCTGCGTACGTCTCCCTGGGCTTCCTGGTCGCCGTCGGCGCCGCGTGCAGCGCGGAGCACGCACCGATCTTCACCGAGCTCGACGTCGGGACCGCCGACACCGGCGGCGGGTTCGGGAGCGACGGCCTCGTCCTCGACGACACGGGCAGCTTCGCGCTCGACGGCAGCGACGACACCGACCCGGGCGACGGACGCTTCTCCGGCGGCGACGCGGCCTGCGCCAAGAGCGAGGCGGCGGCCATCAAGCCGCCGGTCGACATCATCGTCAGCATCGACCAGTCGGGCTCGATGAGCGACGACATCGCCAACGTGAAGGCCAACGTCAACAAGCTCTCCGACTTCCTCAAGAAGACGGGCCTCGACTACCGCGTGGTCATGGTCGCGCAGCCCGGCACCGGCACCTACAGCGTCTGCGTGCCGCCCCCCCTCGGCGCGGCCGCGTGCGGCGCCGAGAACAAGCCGATCTTCAAACAGATCAACCAGAACGTTCAGTCGTGGGACTCGCTCAAGCTCGTCCTCGCCACCTACGACAAAGCGCCGGGGCCGTGGTCCGACGTGCTGCGCACGGGCGCGGTGAAGGCGTTCATCCCCATCACCGACGACAACTCCAACCCGTGCACCACCTCGACGGGGTGTGGCATCTCGGCGGTCGACTTCGACAAGGGGCTGCTCGCCAAGCCGGGCGGCCAGTTCGGCACCGCGGCCAAGCGCAACTACGTGGTGTATCCGATCATGGGCGCGCCTGCGTACCCGGCGGAGTCGCCGAAGTGCGGCACCAACGCGGTGAACACGGGGCCCGAATACATCGCGCTCGCCAAGCTCACCAAGGGCAAGTGGTTCCCGATCTGTCTCAAGGACTTCGGGCCCGTGTTCGAGGAGATCGCCAAGACGCTGGCCACCAAGGTCGCCTGCGAGCTCACCGTGCCGCCGCCGCCCACCGGTGAAAAGCTCGATCCCGACAAGGTCAACGTCGTGTGGACGCCGACCGGCGGAAAATCCGAGGACGTCCTCCAGGACAAGTCCAAGCCGTGCGACGCCGGCGCCAACGGCTGGCAATACTCGCCCGACGGCACGAAGATCCTGCTCTGCGGCACCGCCTGCGCCAAGGCCCAGGCCGACCTCGGCTCGAAGCTCACCGTGGAGTTCGGCTGCTCCACCAAGGTGAAGCCCCCCGCTTGATCTCCAGGGGCTCGCGCGCTGCCACCCCCAGGCCGTCCAGACAGCGTGACCCCGCCGCGGAGCGGCGCGCGGGGGCGTTCGGCCGAGCTGCGACGGGCGAGCCTGCGAGCCCGGCGCGGGCGCCGAACCCGTGGGGGGCGCGAGCCCCACACCAGAAAAACGAAGCCCTCGATCCCGCCGTTCGGGAGTCGAGGGCTTCACGTATCCGTATCGAAACGTCGTGTCAGAGAGAACTCGTGTCAGAGAGGCGGCGGCCCCTTCGTAGACCGGATCGAGACAGAATCACTCAGGAGACACCAGAAACACAGTCACAACGAACACGTCGGAATCGCTGCGGACTTGGGAGTCACCACGGAACCGTCACGAAACTACCCCGTCACCGGAGACGGGCCACGAACAGGAGGCAGCCCAACACAGACAGCGTGCGCTAACGAGCGCAGCCGCAGCCGGAGTCGCCGCAGAAACCACCACACCACTTGCAGCTGTTCTTACGAGTACGAATCTTCATCTCTGGCTACCTCCACTCCTCAGCCTAAGGCAGCTTTCGCGACTTGCACGAATTCTTTTTCGAGGGCGTCGAGCCGGGCGGTGGCCCGCGACCTTCCGTCGGCGAAGGGCTCCCCCTCTTGCAAGGGCTCGACCACGTCGAAGTAGTACTTCACCTTCGGCTCGGTCCCGCTCGGGCGCATCGTCACCCGGGTGCCTCCGCCGAGGTCGAACGTGAGCACGTCCGAGCTCGGCAGCCCGGTCGCCGCGGTGTCGAGGTAGTCCCGCACCGCGAGCACCTTCTCGGTCCCGAACGCCGCGGGTGGCGACTTTCGCATCACCCCCATCTGCGCCTTGATGGCCGCCGCGCCCTCGAGCCCCTTGCGGGTCACGTTGTGCTGTCGGGAGACCACGAGCCCGAACCGCCGGTAGATCGCCTCGAGGCGTCCGAGCACCGTCTCGCCGCGGGCCCGCAGCGAGGCCACGAACTCGGCGAAGATCGCCACCGCCGAGACGCCGTCCTTGTCCCGCGCGACCGTGCCCACACTGTAGCCGAGCGCCTCCTCGTACCCCATCACGAACGCGCACCGGTGCGCCTGCTCGAGGTGCATCGCGGTGTTGGCGATCCACTTGAAGCCGGTGAGCGTCTCGGCGTACCGGACGCCGAGGGCCTTGCACATGAGGCCGAGCAGCGGAGAAGAGACGATGGTCGTGACGGCGAGCCGGTGCTCGGCGGGGCTCGGGTCGTCGGTGAGCAGGTAGTGCGCGAGGAGCACGCCCACCTCGTTGCCCGACAGCTGCACCCAGCGGTCGCCGTCCGGGACCGCGACCGCGAGCCGGTCGGCGTCGGGGTCGTTCGCGAGCAGCACGTGGGCCTGCTCCTTCTTCGCGAGCGCGACGGCCAGATCGAGCGCGCCGGGCTCTTCGGGGTTCGGGAACCGCACGGTCGGGAACTCGCCGTCCGGCGCGGCCTGCTCCGGGACGCTGACCACGCGGCCGAACCCGAAGCGACGCATCACCTCGTGCACGTAGCGGTCGCCGACGCCGTGCATCGGCGTGTAGACGACGCGTAGGTCCGCGCGGCCCTCGTTGCGGCGGGACAGCGCCAGCACCGCCTCGTAGTAGCCCTCGAGCACCTTCGGGTCGGGCTCGCGGACGAGGCCGAGCGCGCGCGCCTCGTCGAGGTCCATGCGCGGGACGACGCGGGCCGCGGGGGCCTTGGCGATCGCGTTCGCGATGTCGGTGTCGACCGGCGGGACGATCTGCGCCGAGTTGGCCGCGTAGGCCTTGTAGCCGTTGTACTCGGGCGGGTTGTGGCTGGCCGTCACCATCACGCCGGCGCCGGCGCCGAGCGTGCGCACGGCGTACGAGACGAGCGGCGTCGGCACGACGTCCGGGAACAGCCACACGCGGATCCCGGCGGCGGCGAGCACGGCCGCGGCGTCGTCGGCGAACGCGGCGCTGCCGCGGCGACCGTCGCGCCCGAGGACCACCCCGCGGCCGTCGAGGCCCGCCGCCTTCAGGTACATGGCGAGGCCGGCGGTGGTGCGCACGACGACGGCGCGGTTCATGCGCGTCTCGCCGGCGCCGAGCACGCCGCGCAGGCCCGCGGTCCCGAACTCGAGGCGGCCGCGGAAGCGGTCCTCCAGGTCGGCGAGCGCACCCGGCTCGCCGCGTTCGGTGGCGTCGATGCACGCGGCGAGCTCCGCGCGGGTGTCCGGATCGAAATCAGCGTCGTGGAACGCGCGCGCCCGCGCGAGGAGGTCCGGCATGGCTCAGTACCCTTCGAACTTGGAGATGATCTCGTTCATGATCTCGCGCGTGCCGCCGCCGATCGGGTAGAGGCGCGCGTCGCGGTAGAGGCGCTCCACCACGTACTCGCGCATGTAGCCGTAGCCGCCGTGGATCTGCACGGCCTGGTCGCAGACCTCCGTCACCATGTCGGTCGCGACGTTCTTGGCCATGGCGGCGAGCGACGCCACCTGCTCGCCCTGGGTGTGGCGCTGCACGACCTCGTTGGTGAGGGCGCGGGCCGCCGCGAGCTTGCTCGCCATGTCGGCCAGCTTGTGGCGGACCACCTGGAAGCCGCTCAGCGACTTGCCGAACGCGGCGCGCTCCTTCGCGTACTCGATGGCCTTCCGGTGGGCGAGCTCGGCGATCGCGACGCAGTTGCCGGCGAGCATCAGGCGCTCGGTCGCGAAGTTCATCATGATCGCGAGGAAGCCGGCGTTCTCTTCGCCGATGAGGTTTGCCGCCGGCACGCGGCAGTTCTCGAAGCGGAGCTCCGCGGTGTCGGAGGCCCACCACCCCATCTTCTCGAGCTTCTTGCCGACGGTGAACCCCGGCGTGCCCTTCTCCACGACGATCATCGAGATGCCGCCGTGGCCTTCGCCGCCGGTGCGCACGGCCACGGTGACGACGTCGGCGCGGGTGCCCGAGGTGATGAAGGTCTTGTCGCCGTCGATCACGTAGTGGTCGCCGTCGCGGACGGCGCGGGTCTGGAGCGAGGCGACGTCGCTGCCGCCGGAGGGCTCGGTGATGGCCAGCGCGGAGATCTTCTGACCCGCCATCACCGGCCGCACGAAGCGGTCGATCTGCGCCGGCGTGCCGCCGCGGATGATCGGGGGCAGGGCGATCCCATGGCTGCCCGACCCGACGACGGTCCCCACCGACTCGCCGTGCACCACGAGCTCCTCGGCCACCGCGAGCACGTGCGAGAGGTCTCCACCACCGCCGCCGACCGCCTCGGGGTAGCCGACCCCCATGATGCCGGCCGCCGCGAGCTTGGGGAGCAGGTCCCGCGGGAAGATCCCGGCCTCTTCCCAGGCGTGGGCGTTCGGCGCGATCTCCTTCTTGGCGAACCGACGGGCCTGCTCGCGCAACCGCGCATGGATTTCGGACTCGTAGAGCGGGTTCGGCATTCGCCCAAGATGGTGCGACGATGGCCGAGCGTCGAGAGGCACGAACCTCGGGGGGAGTCCGGATGAACCAGGTGAGCACGCAACACGGGACGAAGCTCCGGCCGGCGGGGGGGACCCTGCGCTGGCTCGTCGGCAAGGCACCGTGGAACCAGGCGAGCGCCGCGGGTCGCGCGGCCGGCAAGGTGTTCCCGCCCCTGGCTCCCGACCTCCACCCGTTCCTGGGCCACCTGCCGGCGCTCCGGCGGAGCCGTGTCGGCATCCTGGTCGACGGGATGAACCAGGCCGGGGACACCTTCCGCATCCAGGTGCCCTGGATGCACGCGACGGTCTTCACCGACCCGGAGCACGTCAAGACGATCCTCCAGCTCCGCCACGAGAACTTCGGCAAGCAGACGCGCGGGTTCGACCAACTGCGCATCTTCCTCGGCAACGGTCTCTTGACCAGCGAGGGCAGCTTCTGGCTGCGCCAGCGAAGGATCGCGCAGCCGGCGTTCCACAAGGCCCGCCTCGCCGGATTCGCGAGGGGCATGGTGAAGGCGGCCGAGGACATGGCCGACGCGTGGGCCCGGCGGACGGACCCCGAGATCGACGTCTCGAAGCAGATGATGGCGGTGACCCTGCGCATCGTGTCCGAGACCCTCCTCGGTCGCGACGTGAGCGCGGAGGCCGACCACGTGGGCACGGCGATCACCGCGCTCCTCGAGAACGTGCAGGCGCGGATGACGCTGCCGGTGGACGTGCCGCTGCACTGGCCGACGCCGCTCAACCGCTCGTATCACCGCGCGGCCGACGTGATCGACCGCGTGGTGCTCGACATGATCGCGGCCCGCCGCAAGGAGAGCGGCCGGCACGACGACCTCCTCGCCATGCTGATCGAGGCGCGCGACGAGGAGACCGGCGAGGCGATGGACGACCGCCAGCTGCGCGACGAGGTGATGACGATCTTCATGGCCGGCCACGAGACGACGGCCAACGCGCTCGCGTGGACGTTCCACCTGCTGTCGCTGCACCCGACGGTGCGCGAGCGCCTCGACGCGGAGCTCGCCGCGGTGCTCGGCGGGCGGTCTCCCACGATCGAGGACCTGCCCCAGCTCGCCTACACCAAGCAGATCGTGCAGGAGTCGATGCGGCTCTACCCACCCGCGTGGGTCATCGGCCGCAACGTGGTCGCGGACGACGAGATCGGCGGGTATTTCCTGCCGAAGGGCACGCTCGCGTTCGTCTCGCCGTACCTCACGCACCGGAACCCGCGCGTGTGGGACAACCCCGAGGGCTTCGATCCCGACCGGTTCTCGCCGGAGCGCAGCGCGGGGCGGCACCCGTTCGCGTTCTTCCCGTTCGGCGGCGGGCCGCGCCTCTGCATCGGCAACGGGTTCGCCATGATGGAGGCGCAGCTCCTGCTCGCGACCTTCGCGCAGCGGTTCCACCTGGACATGGTGCCGGGGCACCGGGTGGTCCCGGAGCCGATGATCACGCTGCGTCCGAAGGGCGCGCTGCCCATGCGGCTCGTCCCGCGCTGAGCGTCAGGGTGGGGTGATTTCGAGCGTCACGTGGTCGAGGCCGATCGTGCGCGTCTTCGGCAGCGTGGACGTCGCGCCCACGAACAGCTTGGTCGCTCCGCCCTCCGGGGTGCCGACGACCCACTCGACCACGACCTGCTTCCACGAGCCGTCCAGTGCGACTGCGCGAAGTACACGGGCTTCGAGGTCGTCGCCGCCTTCAGGCGCACCTCGGCCCAGGCCTCGCAGTGCGCGGCCCCGCCGGTTCGTCGAGTGAGACTGTCGACCGAATCGGTGAGCCAGCCGGTGAGGAGGCCGCCTGGAGCGAGCTCGAACGACGGGTTCTGGACCAGGTTGCCGGGGACCGTGACGCAGGCGGCGTCGGTGGGAGCGTCGCCGCCGCTCTCGGTCCCCCCGTCGCTTGCAGCGTCGGTCGCAGCGTCGGTCGCAGCGTCGGTCCCGGCGTCGGTCGGCGTCTCGACCGGATCGCCGGTACACGCAGTGACGAGGGCGAAGAGGAAGCTGAGAGCGTGGCCGCGCATGCGCCGCCACCGTAGCGGATCCGGGTGCGGACTCTACTCGCTCGGTTGCGGCCTTGTCCCTGCGCAGCAGGTGCGTTCTCCTCCTTTCGTGCGTCCGTCGGACCTCGTCGCTGTCGCCGCTGGCCTGGTTCGGCCAGGGACCCGCTCGACCGAGTGCGACGACCGCTTCGTCTTCGACGAGGAGCAGCACGAGATCCACGAAGGGGCCTAGCCCGTGGCATACCTCCGCGGCGCCGGTCGTTCGATCGGCGATGCGTGGCTCTCGATCGCTTCGCGTCGTCCTCCTGCTCGTCTGCGTCGTCGCGGTCGTCGCGGTTGTGCTGCGGAGGCGTTCGCAGACCCCTGACGCCGCCGCTCCGAGCGCCGGGGAGACCGGCCCGATCCCGCTCCTTTCGGACGCCGTGTCGACCGCGGTCGAGGCCGAAGCCGATGTCGCCGACGTGTCCGATACCGACGCCGCCGACGCCCTCGTCCTCGACGAGCTCGACTTCGAGCCCCCGAAAGGCCGTTGTCGCGCGGAGGTCCCGCCCGGCACCACGCTCGCGCGCGTCCCGGACCGCGTCCTCGCCGCGGCCGTCGTCGAGGGCGTCGACGTCGACGCCGGCACCTACCCGCTCTTCACGGACGCCGACCACGACTGGAGCGCGCGCGACTGTGTCGGCGACGAACTCCTCTTCGGCCCTCCTTCGGACGCCAAGCCGCGCTGGTACGCGCCCCTCGCCACGCCCCTCGAACCCCTCGAGGAAGAGGACGCTGGCGTGCTGCGCGGCCCCTTTCGGATCGCGCGCGGACCGGTGCTCGGTCGCAAGATGGTCGTGAACGTGACCGTCGGCCTGACCTCCGGCTACGACGACGCCTGCTTCGGTTTCCTCGCGCTGGTTCGGCTGTCCGCCGGCGAGATCGTGGTCGAGGCAGCGACCTTGGCGCTCGGCTGCAACCCCGGCCAGATCGCGCACCTCGACGGCAAGCTCGTGGTCGTCGAGCGCTCACCTCCCTCCAACAGCGGTGAGAACGCGGCCGACGTCGACGGCGACTTCCGTATCCTCCGACCGAGCGGCGGGCGCCTCGTTCCGCTCGGTCGCATCCCCGCGTTCCACAGCTGGGGGAACGGCGCGTTCGCGCTCCCCGGCCGCTACGTGTCGTTCGACACGAAGCTGCTGGGACCGGAGGGACCGACGCTGCGCTTCGAGGAGACCTGGTGCTCCGAGCTCTTGAGCGAGGACGACCACGACGCGAGGGCCTGGCGGCGCAAGGTCATCCGGACCTACACCCGCGAACACGGCAAGCTCGTGCCCACGCCGCCCCGCGCCCCTCCGAGCTTCGCCGCGAAGTGACCCTCCATTCACCGACGTCGGTGAACGCGTTCTCCGACGCTCGTGAATCAGGGCAGGGTGTACGTCACCGTGTAGCGGTGTTGCTTCTCGACGATCTGGATCTCCATCGTGCCCTCGATCCCGACGAGGTCTCCGGTGCCCGTGCCGGCGACGATCTCGATCCACAGGGTCTTGTCCTCCTTCGAAGCGCGGGCCAGGTGGGTCACGACGAAGCTCCCCCTGCGGCCCTCGAGGGTGCCCTCGATGCGCTCGAGCGCGACGTAGGCCGCGTGCTCACCGGCGCGCACGGAGAGGAACTGCACCTCACTCGTGGCGGTGAGAGGACCATGGAAGGTCTTGTCGAAGGTGGCGCGGGCGAGGGTCACGCCGTCGCGATCGGAGTACGGAGGCTCGGCGCGCATCGTGACGTCGAACGTTCCCTGGGCGGTGCTCATCCACGACGAGGTACTGCCGCCCGGCGCCGTCGTCTTGTAGAAACCCGACATGACGGACGCGCGCCCGGTCGGCCCGCCGCGGGGCGTGTTGCCCGGCGGAGCGGGCGCGACGACGCGAGGTGAGCACCTGCGCTTCGCACCTTCGCCCCCGCTCGCGCCGTACCTGGCGCACTTCTGGTGGGTCACGTGGGACGTCCCCGCGCCGGTCGTCGTGGAGACGCTGCCGCACCCCACGCTGCACCTCGTGTTCGAGACGCCCGGCGATCGCGGTGAGCTCTCGGGCGTCAGCCTCCGCCGGTTCACGCGCACGCTGACCGGTCGTGGACGCGTCTTCGCCCTCAAGTTCCGCCCGGCGGTCTTCGGCGCGCTCGCGTCGCGCGCGGTCTCCACGCTGCGAGACCGTCGCTCTTCCCCGGACGAGACGCTGGCTTCGACGGCGCTGGCCGACGCGCTCGGCGCCGTGGGCGAGGCGATCCGCACCGTCACCCGACCAGAGGACGCGGCGCAGGCGGCCGAGTCGCTGCTGCGCGACGCGCCGTGGCCTCCGCTGTCGCCGCCGCTGCGGGCGATCCGGGATCTCGTCGAGCGCATCGAGCACGACCGGACGCTCGTGCGCGTCGACGACGCGGCCCGGGCGGTGGGCCTCGACGTGCGGACCCTCGAGCGGCGCTTCCGCGCGTGGGTCGGGCTCACGCCGAAGGCGGTGATCGGGCGCTACCGGCTCATCGAGGCCGCCGAGCGCGTCCAGCGCGAGCCGGCGACACCGCTCGCCACCATCGCCGCCTCGCTCGGGTACAGCGACCAGGCGCACTTCTCGCGTGAGTTCCGCGCCGTCGTGGGGCGAACGCCCCGACAGCTCCGCGAGGCCGCGATGCCCTGACGCGATCGGTGCGTTCTCCGGCACAGCCTGACCCACGCCCGAATCGCGTTTGCGGCGGTTTCTCGCGGCGCACGTGCGCACGAGTCTTGCTGGAATCCGTGCATGGCTCCCCGTCTTTCTCTCCTCCTCACCTTCCTCGTGCTCCCCGCCTGTGGCAGCACCGTCGTGCCCGGAGAGGCTGCCGACGGTGGCGTCGAGGCCGCGGCCGACACCGGCACCGTCGTCTCGGAGACGGGCCCCGACGTCCCCGCCGTCGAGACCGGGCTCTGCGCGCGCACCAACGACCGGCTGACCATCGTGGCCACCGGGCGCCACACCCTCGGCTGCAGCATCGGCACGCGCGACGCGGGGATTCCCGGCCCGATGACCGGCCAGATCGTCCGCGTCGACGCGACGTCGTTCGATCTCGACACGTGCCCGCCCACCGCCGACTGCGTGCCGCTCATCACGACCTTCAAGGTGACCGCGCCGGGGCTCGACCTGCGGGGCATGCGGGAGAAGAGCTACGTGGAGGTGACGTACACCGAGAGCTTCTTCTTCGGCTGCAGCACCTCCATCGTCGTGCGCTCGGTCGACACGTGGACCGGCGTCAAGAACCCCGCGGACGTCGGCGGCAAGATCTACCTCGCGGGCGGCGACGGCGACGACCCGACGCTGCCGTTCGCGATCGACAAGGTGCGCCAGCACTGCCTCCCCGAGGGCACGCCGACGTGCGGTGGCAGCGCCGCGCCCGACCACTACGCCTACCGCTTCGCGGGCACCGCCACGATCGGGATGGGCGAGACGACCACGTTCACCGCGGCCGGCCAGAAGTTCGAGGCCCGCAACCTGCGCGCGTACTACCTCGGCTGGTGCGACGAGTACTGGGACTACGCGTTCTGGCTCACGAGCGCCAAGCCCTAGCCGCCTCGCAGCTGGACACAGGCTCGGAGCGCCGGTAGTCCGGGCTCGATGAAGCGCCTGCTCCTCGCCTTCGCCGTCTCCGCGGTCGCGTGCGACTCGCTCCCCCGCAGCCTCGACGAGGACGAGTGCCGCGGCTGGGCCGAGCACTACCTGAAGCTCGCCAAGGTCTCCGCGCGCGAGCACGCGGTCGCCTGCGGCAAGGAGGCGGCCGCCAAGGACACGCTCGTCGAGCGCATGGGCAAGAGCGCCGAGGAAGCGGTCGAGAAGGACCGCGACCCGTTCCTCGGCGACTGCCGCAAGAGCGTCGGCAAGAAGTACGCGGTCGAGGAGAAGCGCTGCTTCCTCGAGGCCAAGCACGCGCGCGACTGGGCCAAGTGCGCGTTCAAGATCGACGTGCTCTTCCACGTCAAGGACGCCGACAAGGACCTCCAGAAGCGCGAGGGCCTCTCGTGCCTGCAGTTCCTCGAGAACAACGAGGGGAAGAAGTGAACGGAGTGAGCCGGAGGCGAACGAAGTGAACAGCGGCCGCCTCCACGGGCGGCCGCACCAGCAAGAAGTGAACGGAGTGAGCCGGAGGCGAACGAAGTGAACAGCGGCCGCCTCCACGGGCGGCCGCACCAGCAAGAAGTGAACGGAGTGAGCCGGAGGCGAACGAAGTGAACAGCGGCCGCCTCCACGGGCGGCCGCACTAGCAAGAAGAGCTCACTTCACCGGCGGCGGGGCGATCGCCTTGAGGTCGAGGCCACCCGGGTACTGGTAGCTCGTGTACGAGCCGTACCCCATGACCTGCACGCCGACCGGCTTGCTGGCCTCGAGCGTGTGCGCGCCCGACTTGCCGGCGCCGAGCTTCACGCGCGCGATGGAGAACCCGCCCGTGATCGCCGAGCCCGGGGGCACGCTCGTGCCGTCGAGCTTCATGCTGGTGCCGTCGGGGTAGACGATGTCGACGAAGCTGACGTCGTAGTCGTCCGGCGCGAGGAACACGTAGCGCTTGCGGTACTGCTCGATCGCCGTCGTGAAGCTGAGCGAGGGGTCGCCCTTCTGCGAGCCGACCGCCGCGCCCGGGTCGAGCAGCGCGCCGCCGAGCATGAACGACCCGACCGCGAAGGCCTGGTCGCCCGTGACCCGGAAGTCCTTGGTCACCTGGCCGAGGTCGACCACGTCGCCGGCGTTGATCGTGCTCGGCGCCCCCGCGGGCTTGCTCGGCGCGTAGGTGAGGGTGGTCCCGTCCACGTTGCCGTAGATCTTCACGACGTGCCCGACGACCTTCGCGTTGGGGCTCGTCGGCACGGTGACGAAGTAGTCCTTGCCGAGCGTCTCGGCCGGGAACACCGACTCCTCGAGGTGGTCGCACGCCTGCGTGCCGATGGGCGTCTGCATGCACGGCACGCCGACGATCACCTGCACCGGCTGGTCGGCCTTCACGAGCGAGCCCGAGAGATCGGCGGTCGTCTTCGCGTCGCCGACGAGCTCGATGACGTCGCCCGCGTTCATGCTGGCGGTGATGGTGCCGCCGGGGCCCGTCGCCGGAATCGCGCCGCCCGCGAGGACGTTGCCCTTCGGGCCGACCTTGAAGGTGACGTTGGTGCCGTCGCGCGTCGCGGTGATGGTGACGTAGGCCCCCATCACGGCCGTGTCGCCGAAGAGGCCCTTGGCCGTCCACCCGGTGACGCCGGTGACGCGGTAGTTGCCGGTCATCGCGGTGCTCGGGAGCAGGAGCGAGGCGTCGTTGGAGAACGAGAAGCACCCGACCTTCGAGAGCGAGGAGGGGCACGCGGTGTCGCCGGGGCACCCCGCCCAGCTCTTGCCGGGCTTGCCGCCCTCGCCTTTGTATTCGAGCGCGTTGAACTGGTAGACCGTGACCGGCCGGCTGCTCGTGAGGTGGTAGGCGCCCTTGTTGGACCGCACCGAGTTCTTGAGCGCGGTCGCCGTGCCACACGCGTCGGTGTCGGGGCCCTTGAGGTCCTTGACCCAGGGGAGGAACACCTTGGAGAGCTCACCCGGCGGGACGGTCACCTTCTGGCTCACCCCGCCCGGGCCCGTCACCTCGACGTCGGCGGGCGAGTCGCCCGCGTTGGCCACGATGACCGCGTAGTCGAAGATGGACCAGACGTTGTTGGCCACCACGGTCGGCCAGAAGTCGCAGCCGACGTACGCCTTGGCCGCGGCGGCCTCCTCGCAGGTCTGCGGGTCGCCGACGATGCCGCCGTCCGGGACCTCGCCGTCCACGCGGATGCCACCGTCGAGCTCGATGCCGCCGTCGAGGTCGCCGCCGTCGCCGGTGAGCACCCCCGAGCTCTTGTCCGACCCCGCCGAGCAGGCGACCACGACGGTCCCCGCGACCAGCAGACCCAACACCCCCGACAGCGCCCCACCCAGCTTGGAAGACATGGGTCCAGCGCATAGCACTGTGTTACCGTCGGGCCACCGTGTCCGAACAAGGCGCCCTGCACCCCCGCGACGTCACGATCCTCTGCGTTTCCAGCTACTTCAAGGGGAACGAGTTCATCGAACAGTGCAAGGCCGAGGGGTGCAAAGTTCTGCTCCTGACGGTTCAATCGCTGCTCGAGCGGCCTTGGGCCCGTCACGCGATCGACGAGGTGTTCGCCCTCGAGAGCTTCGACGACCGAGCGCACGTGGTCGCGTCGGTGAGCTGGCTGATGCGCAAGCACGACATCACGCGCCTCGCGCCGCTCGACGACTACGACGTGGAGCTCGTCGCCCACCTGCGCGAGCACCTGCGCATCCCCGGCATGGGCGAGACCACGGCGCGCTACTTCCGCGACAAGCTCGCGATGCGCCAGCGGGCGCAGGACCACGGCATCCCGGTGCCGCCGTTCGTCGGCGCCCTCAACCACGCCCGCATCGCCAAGTACCTCGACGAGGTGCCCGGGCCCTGGCTCATCAAGCCCCGCTCGGCGGCCTCTGCGGTCGGCATCCAGAAGCACTTCGAGAAGGAGACGCTCTGGAAGGCGCTCGAGGCGCTCGGCGACCAGCAGTCGTTCCACGTGATCGAGAAGATGATCCCGGGCGACGTGTTCCACGTGGACTCGATCACCTGGGAGAAGCAGATCCTGTTCGCCGAGTGTCACCAGTACCGGCGACCGTTGCTCGCGCTCACGACCGACGGCGGGGTCTTCGGCACCCGCACCGTGCCCCGCGGCAGCGTGCTCGAGCGCCAGCTGCTCGAGGCCAACCGCGCGGTCATCAAGGAGTTCGGCATCGTGCGCGGGGTCACCCACACCGAGCTGATCCGCGGCGAGGACGGCACCATCTACTTCCTCGAGACCGCCGCGCGCGTGGGCGGCGTGCACATCTCCGACCTGGTGTCGGCCTCGACCGGGGTCAACCTGTGGCACGAGTGGGCCAAGATCGAGGTCTCGCAGGGCAAGATCCCCTACGTGCTCCCGCCGCGCCGCTCCGAGTACGCGGCGCTCCTCGTGTCGCTCGCCAAGCAGGAGCAGCCGGACACCAGCACCTATACCGATCCCGAGATCGTCTGGCGGATGACCGACAACCCGCACCACGTGGGCATGGTCCTGCGCTCGCCCGATCGCGACCGCATCGAGGCGCTGATGGACGAATACGAGGCGCGCTTCGCGAACGAGTTCGTGGCCGCCCTGCCGCCCCCCGACAAGCCGCTCGCGTGAGGCGACGAGGCACGAACGCCTCGCTCGTCCGCCCATCCTGTCCCAGTGCCCGGCTGCAACGGCTGCAGCGATCGCAGCCGTTTGCAGACATCCAGCGCCGAGTTCCCCCGTTCCGTCGCCGCTTTCCGCTGGCACGCGGTTTGATGCTCGGTGGTCATGTCCCACACCCATGTCGCCGTGGTCATCGATCACAAGGAAGCCCGCGTCCTCCACGCCGACGAGCACGAGGTCGTCCACGTGCAGGCCCACCACCACGCGCCCCGACACAAGGAGCAGCACCAGCACCTGCCCGACGCCGCCTACTACGCGGACGTCGCCAAGGCGCTGCTCGACGCCGAGGCCATCCTCCTGATGGGGGCGGGGACCGCCAAGCAGGAGCTCCTGAACCACCTGCAGGCCCACGCGCCGGGCATCGCGGCCAAGGTCGTCGAGGTGGTCACCATCGACCGCCCCACCGACCGTCAGCTCGGCGCCCTCGTACGCGAGCACTTCGCCAAGATCGACCGCATGCGCGGCGTGCACGTGTCGTCCTAGGCGAGGGCCAAGAGCGCCTCGAGCTCGGTCTCCATCGCGCGGGTCACGGCCCAGGGGTCGAGGCCTCGCTGGCTGCCCACGACCACGCCCGCGCGCAGCTCCCCCGCGTGACCGACCACCGTGACCCCGAACGAGAGGCTCGCGGTCACGGGCGCGAACCCGACCAGCGTCCCCACGCGATGTCCGCCGAGGTGCAGCGCCTCGGAGGGGCCCGGCAGGTTGCTCACCACCAGCGAGGCGCGCGCCGACAGCCACTGCACCGCCGCGCGCTCGAGGCGAGCCCCGATCCCACCGACCAGGCCGAGCAGACGCACCCCCGTGCCCTTGCCGAAGTGGGCGCGGGCGTCGCGCGTGGCGCCCGCGACGGTGAGGAGACGCTCGCGTGGATCGCGCAGGCCGAGCGGCAACGGGAGGAACACGGAGGCGAAGTGATTGCCGAGATCCTGGTCGTCGCGGCGGCGCAGGCTGATCGGCACCATGGCCCGCACCACCAGCGATTCGTCCACGCCGCCCATCACCCGGTGAATCGCGCCCGTGCAGAGGCCGAGCACCACCTCGTGGGTCCGGACGCCGTGCCGTCGCGCGATCGTGCGCAGCTCGCCGAGCGGGAGGGGCGACGACCAGGCGAGGCGTTTGTGGGGCGAAGGCGGCGTGCGCAGCGCCGTCGGCGGGTCGGGCCACGAGGTGATGAGCTGGGCGAGGCGGCGTGCGCCCTCGAGCTCGCTCCGCTGCGCCTCCGCGACCGACGCCGGCGGGGGCAGGAGCCGTCGACCCGCGGCACCCTCGTCGCAGAGGGCGTGGAGGACCTGCAGGAGCGCGAGCCCGTCGGCGACCACGTGGTGGAACCGCGCGACCAGGGTGGTGCTGCCGGGCACGCCGTCGACGACGTGGAGGACCCACAGCGGCGCGCGTTCGTCGAGGCGCTGGCTCGCGAGCGACGAGACGAGCTCCGCGAGGACGACGTCGTGCGAGCCCTGGTGCGGGGGCGGACAGCGTACCGATCGCACGTGCGCGGCGGGGTCGAAGCGCGCGGCCTCGACCCAGTGCAGCCCGGAGAAGTGCGGCGCGATCCGCGAGCGCAGCCGCGGAAACCCCTGGAGCCGCGCGTCGACGAGGGCGAGCACCTCCGCGTGGGAGAGCTCACCCTCGAGCCGCACGACGGCGGTGATCTCCATCGGGTTCTCGCGCGAACCCATCTGCCATCGGGCGACGTCTTCGCGCGAGAGGGACGGCAACGCTACACGCCGCCCGCGAGCCACGACGTGAGGGTGCTCACGGGGATGGCCGTGGGCTTGCCGAACTGCCAGTCGGGGGGATCGACCGCCGCGCCGCCGATGTCGAGGTGGACGAACGGCAGGGTGCCGCCGCGGAGCCCGGCCGAGACGTCGAGGAAGGCGAACGGGAACTGGTGCCCGCGGGGCGTGCTCACCGACGGCAGGCGGTTGCAGCTCACCACGTCCTCGGCGCTCGAGCGGCCGGCGATGATCGTGTAGTCCTCGCGGCGCGGCCGCGCGTGCTCCATCGGCTCGCCCCAGGCCTCGGCGATCTTGTCGAGGCGGGCCACGAGGTCGCGGGCGGGGGCGTTGCAGAGCGCGCCGGTGTAGGGGCCGTGCGCGCGGTAGACGTGGCCGGTCAGCGTCGCGACCGAGAAGAGCGAAGCGCCCTCGATGCCCTCGAGGATCTCGCGGCCGCGGGCGAGCAGATCCGAGAGCACGAGGCGTCCCTCGGCGTCGGTGTTGCCGATGCGCACGCGGACCCCGCCGCGGGAGCGGATGATCTCGTCGGTCACGAACGACTCTTCGCCGATGCTGTTGCGGACCATGCCGAGGAGGCCGACCACGCGCACCGGGAGATCGAGCGCGGCGACCGCGCGCAGCACGCCCGCGACGGCGCCGGCGCCGCCCTTGTCGCGCGACATGCCCGCCATCGCGCCGTCGGTCTTGAGGTCGGCGCCGCCGGTGTCGTAGGTGACGCCCTTGCCGACGAGCACCACGGTGCCCTGCACGGGGCCCTTGGGCTTCCACTCGAGCTCGATCACGCAGGGGCGGTGACGCTCGACCACGTTGGAGGCGCGCGCCACGGCCGCGAGGAGGGGGTAGCCCGAGACGTCGCGCTCGACGCGCACGGACACCGAGGTGCCCTCGAAGGCCTGCTCGCAGAGCTCGGCCACGCGCGGCGGGGCCATGCGCTCGGGCTCGGTGCCGGTGAGGTCGCGGGCGACCAGGCGGCCGGCCTCGATCGCGCGGACCCGCGCCGCGACCGCCTCGGGCAGGTCGACGACGGTCAGGCGCTCGGCGCCGCGCGGGGCCTTGCCGGCCTCGCGGGCCTCGAGCGGCACCCACTGACTCGCGAGCGCGCCGAGCGCGCCGACGGCGATGGCCTGCTCGAAGCGGTTGCCGTGGTGCTTGCCACGCGGCGCGACCACGAGGAGCACGGGGCGACTCGCGCCGGCCTCGACCGCGCGGGCCATGGCCGCCGAGGCGGCTTCGGCGACCAGGCGCACGTCCTCGATCTCGGCGTTCGCCGGCAGCCCCGAGCCGTAGGTGGTGAGGATGAGGCGTCCACCCGGCAGCTGCGGCGCGAGCACCACCACCGGGGCGCGTGCGCCGCGAGAGAGGGCGGCGTCGGCGGCGAGGGCGGCCTCGACCGCGGGGCGCGCGGCGGCGAGCGCGTCGAGGTGGTCGGCGAGCGGCGCCGGGACGACGAGGAGGACCGCGTCGTGCGCGGAGTCGGTGAGGGCGGAGGCGGGGGCGACGCGCAGCTCGATCATGGCGCGCACGATCGTTCAGCCGTCGCCGGCCGTCCAGGGCTACGCGGAGCGCGCGGCCTCGATGCGGCCCGTCTTGCGCGCCGCCGCGAGCGCGACCGACAGGCGGCCGAACAGGGCGTCGCGCGACTCTCCCGGCTTTCGCTCGGCGACCACGAACGAGAGGGCGACGGCGTTCGCCGTGGAGCGGTGGCGCTCGAGATCGGCCAGCACGAGCCGGCGGGTGCGCTCGGCGATCCGCATCGCCGTCGGTAGCGCGACGTCGCGGAGCAACACGAGGAAAGCACCGGCCTCGAGCTGCACCACGACGTCGTCGCCGCGGACCGCGTTCGAGATCGATGCGGCCACGCTCTTGCGCAGGAGATCGGCGAAGCCGACGCCCTTCTGGGCGCGGAGCTTCTCGAGCTCGTCGAGGTCGACGCGCAGGACGGCCATCGCCGAGGGGCCGTCCGCGGACAGGAGCAGCGGATCGAGGCGCTCGGCCGGGACCAGGAAGGTGGTCGGGTCGGGCGTGGCCGTCCGCCGCAACCGGGCGAACCGCAGGTGGGGGGCCGCGAACCCCGCGATCAGCGCCAGCGTCTGCTCGTGGACCTCGGTGAAGTGACCCTCCACCTCGGACACGGCGGAGATCACGCCGAGGCAGCGATCGCCCTCCCGGAGGGGGACCGCGAGGTAGGCGCCGAGCGCACGCTGCTGGTCGGGGCGCGGCGAGAAGCGGGGGTCTTCCTCGGCCCGCGCGACGCGGATCGGCTGGAGGTGCTTGGCGACCCAGCCGACGAGGCCCTCGCCCATCACGAACTCGAAGCCCACGTTGTTGTGGAACGGATCACCGGCTCGCGCCTGGGTCGCGAGGATCACCCCGCTCACGTCGAGCAGCCGGATCGAGACGTGCTCGACCGCGAGCAAGCGCGCGATCTCGTCGACGAGCACGGCCAGCATCGCCTCGACGTCGGGGCAGGGCAGGAGGGCCTCGCTGAGCGCGAGGAGCGCTTCGACCTCCACCTTCCCCATGTTCCGAGCCTACCATCGTTCGGGAATCGATCACCCCGCCTCGGCCCGCACGTGGGCGAGGAAGTCGTCGAGGGTGCGCCCCGCTTCCTGGACGAACGTTCGCGAGGTGGCCGCGGCCTCGACCACCCGGTCGAGCCGGAAGTTGCGGAAACCCTCGCGGAGCTCGCACCAGGCCCCCAGCGTCCAGCCGTGGCCCCAGTAGAACAGGCCGAGTGGGCGCACGCAGCGAGTGGTCGGTTCGCCCTGTCGGTCGCGGTAGGAGAGGTCGACCACGAGCGACGCCGCGATGGCGCTCCGCAGGATGGTCAGCCGCGGGGCGAGCGTGGTCGGGACGTGGAACTGCGGCGCGAACAGGCTCACGTGGTCGAGCACGGGACGGAGCCGGTCGGGCAAGGCGGCCTCGATGCGGGCGAGGGCGCCCTTGGCGGCACGCGCGAGGCCCTCGTCGCCCCAGCTCTCCACCATGCGCGCCCCGAGCACGAGCGCCTCGATCTCCGCCGCGGTGAACATCAGCGGCGGGAGATCGAAGCCGCGGGGCAGGCGGTAGCCGACCCCCGCCTCGCCCTCGATGGGGACCCCGGAGGCCACGAGGTCGGCCACGTCGCGGTAGACCGTGCGCACGCTGACCTCGAGCGACTCGGCGAACTGCTCCGCCGTGAGCACGCGCCTGCGCCGCAGGAGCTGGAGCAGGTCGAACAGCCGGTCGGCGCGCCGCATCGGGTCATGCTGCCATGGACGCCGGTGCGGCGGGGCGCGTCGCCGCGTCCACCCGATCGAGCCACGCGGTGAGGTTCTGACGACGGGCGACCTCGTCGCGCTGCCACGGCGTGAGCGGCGTGCGCAGCGAGTGGACCTGGGCGAAGAGCGCGAGGTCGGCGAGGCCGTATTCGCCCCCCACCCAGCCACCGGCGCTGGGGGCCCGCGCGTCGAGATCGTCGAGGAGCGACGCGAACCGCCGCCAGCACTCGTCCGGGCCGCCGCGCCACACCTCGCGGGCGACGAGACGCTCGACGACCCCGGCGCGCAGCCGACCGGGGACGATCGCGCGGACCAGGCGCGGCATGCCCACGAAATAGGCCTCCTTCGTGCTCGGCCAGTTGCGCTCGTCGGCCCACCGGGCGGCCACGAGGTAGGCGTTGACGGCGGTGTCGGCGAACTCCTCGACGAGCCGCGCCTCGGCGGCCAGGCGCGGATCGGTCGGCACGAGCGCGCGGCCCGCGAGCACCTGCAGGCGCGCGACGATGTCGGTCGAGTCGGCGACGGGCTCGTCGCCCACCAGCAGGACCGGCGCCTGCCCTTTCGGGTTGAACGGTCGGAGCCGGCGCGGGTCACTCTCGTTGCGGCGGGTGTAGGGCAGGTCGAGCAGGCGGAGCGCGCGGTGCACCTTGAGGCAGAACGGCGAATACGACTCGTGGCTCGGGAGGCCCGGGTCCGCGAGCTCGATCAGGGTCAGCAGGGAATGGAGGAGGTCATGCCCCGCACTGTGCCCGGAGCCCCTGACAGCGTCGTGGCAGGAGGCTTCCCCACCGAAAGTTTCCAGTGGTAACATTGCGGGATGATCGTCGAGTTCCTGTTCGACTACGCGAGCCCCTGGTCGTTCCTCGCCGACGCGATCCTCCCGCGCAGCCTGCCGGGGATCGCGGTCCGCAAGCGCCCGGTCTACCTGCGCGGCTTCTCGAGCTTCGCGCAGGGCATGCCCTACGGCCCCGAGAAGCTCGCCTACCAGGGGCGCGACTTCCTGCGCTGCGTGGCGCACGAGGGCGTCATGGTGGCGATGCCGTCGAACTTCCCGATCAACGGCGTGCACCTGCTGCGCGGCGCGCTCGCGGCCGAGCGGGAGGGCGTGTTCGACCGCTTCCACGAAGCCGCGTTCCGCGCGACGTGGCAGGAGAGCAAGGACGTCTCCGACAGGGCGGTCGCCGCCGCGATCGCGCGGGAGATCTCGCCGGCGGTCGCGGAGGGCATGGACGACCCTGCGATCAAGGAGCGGCTGCGCGCCGAGACCGCCGACGCGGTCGCGCGGGGAGCGTTCGGCGTGCCCTCGTTCTTCGTGGGCGACGAGCTGTTCTGGGGGCACGATCGCCTCCCCTACGTGGCGCGCGCGCTCACTCCCACTCGGTGAGACCGCCGCGCGCCCAGGCGACGACGTCGTCGAACCCGAAGGCCAGCGGCGAGGGCAGCGCGTCCTTCGCGAACGCGCGCACGTCGACGATCTCGAGCGGGTTCATGGGGGGCCGCCGCGGCTCGCTCACCGAGGCCTCGACCACGATGGTGACGCCGTGCATGCGCGGGTCGCGGTCCGGGCGCGAGATCACGCCGACGAGGCGCCCGAGCGAGAGCGTGTCCACGCCCGCCTCCTCGGCGAGCTCGCGGCGGATGCCGTCGCGCAGGGTCTCCCCCCAGTCGAGGGTGCCGCCGGGCAGGGTCCACTCGCCGGTGTCCCCGCGTCGCACGAGCACCCAGCGCCCGTCGGCGAGGGTCGGGATCGCCGCGACCGCGACCACCGGGCGTCGCAAGAGGTGGCGGGTGGCCTCGCGCACGAGGCCGAAGACGGCCCGCGGGATGCGCATCAATACGCCTTGACGACGAGCGTCGTGCCGAGCGCGATCCCCGCGCGCCCGCCGTACACGCCGTGCCAGCCCTCGGGCAGCTTGGGCTCGGTCTTGCCGAACAGCCACAGCGCGTCGCGCGGCGAGAGGTTGATGCAGCCGTGCGACTTCGGCATGCCGAAGCTGTCGTGCCAGAACGCCGCGTGCAACGCGTAGCCGCCGTGGAAGTATTGCACCCACGGCACGTCGTCGATCCGGTAGCGCGGGTCGGGCTTGTCGCCCTCCTTCCAGGGAGCGTGCTCGTCGCCCGCCATGCGCCACGTCGCGTGCTTGCTCTGCAGCCGGAAGTGCCCGCGCGGCGTGGAGCGCGTGGTCTCGACGTCGTCGACGCCGTCGGCGCCGGTCGACACGAGGGTCGCGAAGATCGGGGTCTTGCCGCGGTAGAGCACGAGCGACTGGCGCAGCACGCTCACCTCGATCCAGCCGTCGTCGGGGCCGACCATGTACGGCAGGTCGGTCGCGGCATCGACGCGCGTCACGTCGGCGGCGCGCACGAGCTTGCCCTTGCGCGGCTCGTCGAGGAGCTCGAAGTAGCGCGTGCCCGCGATGACCTTCTCCTTGGGGGCGATCGAGGCGTGGGCCTGGAACTGCAAGGTCTCCGCCGTCTCCTTGACCGCGGCGCCGTCCACCTCGAACACCTTGGCGGGCTTCCAGCGGACCCACATCATCGGCAGGTGCGGGCCCTCGGCGCCGGGCGCGGCGAGCTCGACGCCGGCGAACTCGGCGAGCTTCGCGGCGCGCATCTTGTCGGCGGGGACGATCAGGTGCTCGGTCGTGCGGTAGAACGGCGCGGCCGTCGACCTCGAAGGCCGACATCACCGCGACGCGCAGGTTGTTCCACGCGTAGCCGTTGGTGAGCGCGCCCTTGGGGAGGCCCCAGCCCACGACGTTGGGCGGCAGGGCGCGGTTCTCGAGGAAGCTCGGCATCGGGAGCAAGGGCAGGGCGCTCGCGGGCGGGAGCTTGGCCGGGTCGGTCTTCTTGCGGAGCGCCTCGACGTTCGCGAGGTGCGCCGCGACGTCGCCCTCGATCTGCTTCTGCTCGGCGGCGTTCGGGACGTGGGTGTACATCGGCGCGCCGAGCGAGGTGGCGTAGCCGAAGGGGAGCGGCGCCTTGAGATCGGGCTGCACGCTGGTGACCGCCTTGACGGTCGGGTCCTCGAGGTCGTTGGTGACGCCGTCGTGCCCCTCGCAGACGAAGCCGCCTCCCTCGAGCGCGTACCACTTTCCCCTGGTGAACCCGTGCAGCCGGTGCCAGCGACCGGCTCCGCGGCGCGCTTGACCCGCGTGCCGGCGTGCAGCCACCCGACGTGCGTGGCGTCGAGGCGCGGCTTCTCGAAGATCCACGCCTGGTAGCGGGTCGTCGTCGTGAAGGGGCCCGAGGCCATGGGCGCAGCAGACGCGGAGGGCGCGGCCGACACGCTCGCGGAAGGCGCGACGGCGACGGAGGCGCTCAGTGCGGGGGTAGAGACGATGGACGCGGGGGCCGAGGCTGCGGCGAACGGCGCCGGGGGTTCAGCGGCCTTCCCGCACGCGAAGGCGCCGGCGAGCACCCGAGGAGGGGCAGACAGGTCGCGAGCACACGGCGCATGGTCCGTCCTCAGCGAGAGAACGCCGGCCGTGGAAGTTTTCATCACGGAATCGGTGGCGCCCGGACGACGGGACCGTCAGGCGCAGGCGATACGCTCGGCACCGGTGTCGCGGACGGAACCACCGAGGCGCTTGGCGGGGCCGAAGCGCTCGCGCTCGGTGCGACGCTCACGCTGGGGGCCGGTGGAGGGAGCGCGACCGCCGGCTTCACCAGCTTGCACGCCGGCGCGTACCCGAGCGCGCAGCCCTTCTGGAACTCCAGGGCCGCGGCCGGCAAGTCCTGGTCGACGTGCTCCGAGCCGGTCGAGTGGATCATCCCGGCGGCCATGCACGCGCGGCCGTGGCCCGAGTCGCAGGCCAGCTTGTACATGGCGACGGCGCAGCCCACGTCCTTGCGGCCGGCGAGGCCGACCTCGAGGGAGTACCCGGCGTTGTAACAGCCGTCCAAGTGGCCGAGATCGCAGGCACGCCGGTAGTAGGCGGTGGCCGTGATGCCGCTCTTGTAGCCGTCGAGGCCGAGCTCGGCATTGCGGCCGGCCTCCACGCAGCTCGGCGGGTGTCCGTCGTCGCAGGCCTGCTGGCAGGACTGGGTGTTCCCCTGCTGGCAGCTCGACGCGAGCACGTGGTCGGCGACGGCGACGGAGCTGACTTTCTGCTGGGTGGAGGCGCAGGCCACGACCAACCCACACACCACGGCCAGGACCGGGAGCAGGCGACGGACGGCGAGACGGACGACCACGACGGCTTGGATGATACGACCGGCCCGGACGTTCGGCCGGTCGGGTGGATTTTCCTCTACGCTCCGGGCCCATGCGGCTCCTCATCGCTGACAAGTTCCCCGAATCGTACGTCGCGCAGTTCAAGGCCCTCGGCCTCTCGACCGACTACCAGCCCGACCTCGGCGCCGAGCAGCTCGAGACGGCGCTCGCCGGGGTCTCCATCCTGGTCGTCCGCAGCACCAAGGTGACGGCCAAGGCCATCTCCCGCGCGCCGGCGCTGGAGCTGATCCTGCGGGCCGGGGCGGGCACCGACACCATCGACGTCGCGTCGGCGAGCGAGCGCGGGATCTACGTGGCGAACTGCCCCGGCAAGAACAGCGTCGCGGTCGCCGAGCTGGCGATGGGGCTGATCCTCGCCCTGGATCGCCGCATCCCCTCCAACACGGCCGATCTGCGCGCCGGCAAGTGGAACAAGAAGGAGTACAGCGCCGCCGACGGCCTCAAGGGTCGCACCCTCGGCCTCATCGGCCTCGGCGCGATCGGGCAAGAGGTCGCCAAGCGCGCCCTCGCGTTCGAGATGGACGTCGTCGCGTACTCCATCCCCGAGGCCTCGCCCGCGTTCGCGGAGCTCGGGGTGCGGCAGGCGAAGTCACTCCTCGAGATCGCCGAGACCTCGCACGTCGTCTCGGTGCACCTGCCGCAGACGCCCGAGACCAAGAAGCTGCTCGGCGTGGAGTTCTTCTCGCGCATGAAGCCGGGCGCGATGGTCATCAACACGAGCCGCGGCGGGATCGTCGACCAGCACGCGCTCGAGCGCGCCGTGCGCGAGAAGGGCCTGCGCGCGGGGCTCGACGTGTTCGAGAACGAGCCCGCGGGGGGCACCGCCGAGTTCACGAGCGAGCTGTTCGCCTCGCCGAACTTCGTCGGCACCCACCACATCGGCGCGAGCACCGACCAGGCGCAGAACGCCATCGCCGCCGAGGCCGTGCGCATCTGCAGCGAGTTCGTGCGCAACGGCCAGGTGCCGAACTGCGTGAACATCGAGCGCCACGCGCCGGCCAAGGTGCAGCTGCTCGTGCGTCACCACGACAAGGTCGGTGTCCTCGCGGCGGTGCTCGACGTCATCCGCAAGTTCGGGCTCAACGTCGAGGACATGAGCAACACGATCTTCTCCGGGGCCAAGGCCGCCGTCGCGGTGATCCGGCTGTCGGCGGCGCCGCCCGGACGAGCTCATCGAGGAGATCGCCAAGATGGACGACAAGGTCATCCAGGTGAGCGCGAAGCCCTGCTAGCTCACGTCTGCTCGCTCACACGAGCAGGTTGACCCGGCCGAGGAGGAAGTCGCGCGCGATCACCATGTCGTGCACCTCGTCCGGGCCGTCGGCGAGCCGCGCCGAGCGCGCGAACCGGTACCACTGGGCGAACGGCATGTCCTCGGAGAAGCCGAGGCCACCGTGCATCTGGATCGCGTCGTCGAGCGTCTTGCAGAGCAGCTTGGCGACGTGGTTCTTGCACATCGAGGAGTAGGTGCGCGACTCCTTGGCGAGGCCCTGCTCCAGCATCCACGCGCAGTGGAAGGTCATCAGGTTGCCCGCGTGGATCGCCAGGGCGGCGTCGGCGAGCATCTTCTGGATGGCCTGGTGGTGGGCCAGGGTCTTGCCGAACGAGACGCGCGTGCCGACGTAGGGCTTGCACAGCTCGAGGGTGCGGTCGGTGAGCCCGAGCCAGCGCATGCAGTGGGTGAGGCGCGCCGGCACGAGGCGCGCTGCGCGAGGCGGAAACCCTCGCCGACCTCGCCGAGCACGGCGTCCTTGCCGACGCGCACGCCGTGGTAGCGGATCTCGGCCTCGCGGTGGGTGAGGATGGGCTCGGCGAGCGTCGGGATGTCGCGCACGTGCTCGACGCCCTCGGCGTGGCGGTCGACGACGAACATGGTCGCCTGCTCGGGCGAGGTGCGCGCCATGACGATGAGGAACGACGCGTCGCCGCCGCCGGTCGTGTACCACTTGTGCCCCTCGATCACCCAGCCGTCACCGTCGGGCTTCGCAGTGGTGCGCAGGTTGGAGGGGTCGGCGCCGGCGCCGGGCGCGGGCTCGGTCATCGAGAAGCCGCTCGTGATCTCGCCGCGGGCGAGCGGCGCGAGCCAGCGCTCCCGGATGGCCTCGCTCGCCGACGAGAGCAGGAGATCCATGTTGCCCTGGTCGGGCGCGTCGCAGTTGAACACCTTCGCGCCGACGGGCGAGCGGCCCATCTCGCGGAACAGCACGCACATGCCCATGATGCCGAGGCCGAGCCCGCCGTAGGCGACCGGCAGGTGCGGCACGTAGAGGCCCGCCGCGCGCGCCTCGGCCTGGAGGCCGCGGAGGACGTCGGAGCGACGCGCCCGATCTTCTTCCACGACGAGGCGCTCGTTCGGCAGGATTCGGTCGTTCACGAAGTCGCGGACACGGGCGCGGAGCTCGCGGAGGGCGGGCGAGAGTTCGAAGTCCATGGCGGTGCGCCAGGGTACCCCGACGGGACCAGCGGGTGCTGTTCGTTTGCACGGGCGACCGCGGACGCACTCCTCGCGCGTGCTCGCGGGCTACGGATTGCCGTCCCGCGTAGTCGACGACCGCTGCACCACGGGCGGCCCAGCCCACACGATCGGCGATCGCGGCACGCGCAATGCTCCAACGTCGGACTACTACGCGAACTCGAGATCGAACGAAACGACCAGCGCGAGACCATCGGCGGTGATGGCGAGGTCCCCGCCGCGCACGTGGGTGGCCATCGACCGGAGCGGCAGCGCCGCCGCCGGCAGGGGGAAGGTCCGGGTGAGGAGCTCGCCGATCGGGAGCTCCACCCGCCACGCCGACAGGCGGGCGTTGACAACATCCGCGATCACGCGATCGACGAACGCCGGGACACCCCGCGTGTCGGCGGCGTCGAGGCGGAAGGTCAGGACGAGGACGTTGCGCTGCGCACCCTCCAGCGAGAGGCCCACGTCGAGGCGCAGCGGATCGATGGTGAGCTGGGGCTGCAGCCCGGCCACGGCGTAGGCGACCTGCGCGGGGCACGAGAGCTGCGCCCCGACCTCGGGCAGCATGGCGAGGGTCGCTGGAGGCCGCAGCTCGAGCCAGCGGCCCTCACCAGGGAGGTCGAAGCGCAGGGGGAGGAGTCGACCGAAGAGCGCCGACACGTCCGCCGCGCTGACGGCGAGCTGCAGCCACATCAGCCGTCTCCGCGAGGCGCGCGGCTCATCGCTTCAACAAGGCCTCGAAGGGGTTGTTGCGGAACCCCTGGCCTTGCTGCGGGACCTTCGGCGGCGGACCGCCGCGGCGGTCGTCGCGGCGCCCCTGCTGCGGTCGCTGCGGTTGCTGCGGCACGCCGGCGCCCTGCGCGGGCCGATCGTCCTTGCGCGCGGTGAGCGAGATGCGCTTGCGCACCAGGTCCACCTCGAGCACGCGCACGTGGAGCTTGTCGCCGACCTTCACCACCTCGCTCGGGTCCTTGATGAACCGCTCCGAGAGCTTGCTCACGTGCACGAGGCCGTCCTGGTGCACGCCGATGTCGACGAACGCGCCGAACGCGGTGACGTTGGTGACCACTCCCTCGAGCTCCATGCCCGGCTTCAGGTCTTCCATGGTGCGCACGTCGTCGCGGAACTTGGGCGGCTCGAAGCGATCGCGCGGGTCGCGACCCGGCTTCTTGAGCTCGGCGAGGATGTCGGCCAGCGTGAGCTCGCCGACGTCGGCGCCGACGTAGCGCTTCGGGTCGATGCGCTTGACGGCGTTGGCGTCGCCGACGAGCGACGCGACGGGGACGCCGAGGTCCTTCGCGATGCGCTCGACGAGGTGGTAGCGCTCGGGGTGGACGGCGCTCGCGTCGAGCGGGTGCTCGCCGCCGCGCACGCGGAGGAAGCCCGCGGCCTGCTCGAACGTGCGCGGACCGACGCCGGGCACGTCGAGCAGCGCCTTGCCGGCTCTTGAAGGCGCCCGCCGACGTCGCGGTGCTCGACGATCTTCTTCGCGAGCGAGGCGCCGACGCCGGCGACGTACGCGAGCAGCGGCGCGCTCGCCGTGTTGAGCTCGACGCCGACGTGGTTCACGCAGCTCTCGACGACCTCGTCGAGCTTGCGACCGAGCAGCGGCTGGTGCACGTCGTGCTGGTACTGGCCGACGCCGATGCTCTTCGGGTCGATCTTCACGAGCTCGGCGAGCGGATCCTGCAGGCGCCGCGCGATGCTGATCGCGCCGCGCACCGTGAGGTCGAGATCGGGGAACTCCTCGCGCGCGACGTCGCTCGCGGAGTAGACGCTGGCGCCGGCCTCGCTGACGGGGACCGAGACGCCCTCGACCTGGCCGGCGGCGAGCGTGTCGCGCGCGAACGCCTCGGTCTCGCGGCCGTGCGTGCCGTTGCCGACCGCGACGGCCGCGGGTTTGTGCTTCTGGATCAGGGCCGCGAGGATCTTCTTGGCCTGGTCGAGCTTGCCGTCGCCCTGCACGAGGTAGATCGTCGTGTGCTCGAGGAGCTTGCCGGTGTCGTCGACCACGGCGCACTTGCAGCCGGTGCGCTGCCCGGGGTCGATGCCGATGACCGTGCTTGCCGCCGAACGGCGCCGCGAGCAGCAGCTCGCGGAGGTTTTGCGCGAAGACGTCGACGGCGCCGCGGTCGGCGCGGAGCTTGAGCTCGACGCGCACCTCGCTCTCGACGCTGGGCAGGAGCAGGCGCTTGTACGCGTCCTGGACGGCCTTCTGGAGCTCGCCGGCCCAGGGCGAGGTGCTGTCGACGCTGGCGAGGCCGAGCAGCGGGGCACGACGCGGTCGGCGTCGATCTCGAGCGCGACGCGGAGCACGCCCTCGGCCTCGCCGCGGCGGATGGCGAGGAAGCGGTGCGACGGGATGCTGCGCGATGGCCTCCTCGAACGTGGCGTACATGTCGAACTTGGTCGTGGCGTTGGCGTGCTCGTCGGCCTTCTTGGTGCGGATGACCCCGCCCTCGGCGAACGCCTCGCGGACGGTCTTGCGGACGGCGGCGTCCTCGGCGACGCGCTCGGCGCAGATGTCGCGGGCGCCCGCGAGCGCGGCGGCGACGTCGGGCACCTCCTTGGCGGCGTCGACGAACCGCGCGGCGGCGACGTCGGGCTTCTCGTCCTTGCCCTGCGCCCACATCAGGTCGGCGAGCGGCTCGAGGCCGCGCTCGCGGGCGATGATGGCGCGCGTGCGGCGCTTGGGCTTGTAGGGCAGGTAGAGATCCTCGAGCTCCGCCTTGGTGGTGCACCTCGCGACCTTGGCGGCGAGTTCGTCGGTGAGCTTGCCCTGCTTCTCGATCTCGGACCGGATGCTCCCGCGGCGGTCTTCGAGCTCGACCACGTAGGCGCGCCGCTCCTCGATGGCGCGGATCTGCACCTCGTCGAGGCCGCCCGTGGCCTCCTTGCGGTAGCGAGCGATGAACGGGACCGTGGCGCCCTCGGCGAGCAGCTTGACGACGGCGGAGACGCCCACGCTGGGCAAGGAGAGCTCGGCGGAGAGGACCGGAACGGGATCGAACATCTCGAAGGGCTTATGGAACCACTGGACGTGCGTCCAGAACGTTTTGTGCCCTCAGGCGCGCTCGCTGGCGCGACGCAGATCTTCCTCGAAGATCAGGTGGCGGGCCTCGTCGAGGCCGAGGCGCTCGTAGGCCCTCTTGGCGCGGGCGTTGTCGCGCTCGACGTAGAGCTTGAGGCCGAGCACGTCGGGCTCCTGCCGCGCGAGGTCGCGCACGTGCGCGAAGAGCCGGTCGACGACGCCCGTGCCGCGGGCCGTGGGCTCGACGAAGACGGACTGGATCCACCACCACCAGCCGTTGCGCCAGTCGCTCCACTCGCGGGTGAGCATCAGCTGACCGACGACCAGCCCGTTCTGGTCAGCGACGAAGATGCGCCCCTTCTCGACGGGGGCCGCGAGCGCCGCGCGCACGCCGCGCTCCAGGATTCCTCGGTCCAGCACGGTGTGCTCGCTCTCGAGCGCGAGCCGCACGTTGTTGTCGACCAGACGCTCGACGTCGGCCTCTCTCGCCTCTCGGACGTTCATGATCTCCCCCGAACCGCTCGGTCTCTGCTAACTGGCCTCGCCATGACCCCGAACCTTACCTCGATCCTCTGCGTCGCTGCGGGCGTCCTCTCCACGTCGCTCGCCGCCGCCGACGACGTGCCGGTCACGACGACCGGGACCGGCGCGGCCACCAAGGGCAAGTCCGAGATCACGACGGACACCAAGGTCGAAACGGCCGCCAAGAAGGACCCGAAGGACAAGGACACGACCGAGTGGTCGGTGCAAGGTGGGCTCCTCGCGACCTCGGGCAACACCCAGTCGCTCGCGGTCACCGGCGGCACGGCGTTCCGTCTCCGCAAGGGCGACGACCAGCTCAGCGCCGCCGCGGCGGTCAACTACGCCCGGGCGGGCACGCCGGCCAAGGGCGACAAGCCGGCGACGCCGCCCGACACCACGGTGGAGAACTACCAGGCCAAGGTCCGCTACGACCGGTTCATCAGCGGCTCGTTCGTCGGGTTCCTCGGCGCCCAGGCGCGTCGCGACCGGTTTGCGGGCCTCGACCTCCGCCTGCAGATCGACCCGGGCGTCGGCTACTACTTCATCGACACCAAGCCGATCGTGTTCTGGGGGGAGATCGGGTACGACTTCATGCACGACGTCCGCCGTGACGACGCCCTCCTGCAGAAGGACGGCTCGATGCTCGACAAGACCTCCAGCGTCCACAGCGCCCGCGCGTTCCTCGGCTACAAGAACAAGCTCAACGCCGGCACCGCGCTCTCGTTCGCGCTCGAGTACCTGCAGGGGCTCTCGAACACCGACGCCTACCGGTTCAACGGCGAGATGATCGTCTCGGCCAAGCTCACCAAGACCTTCAGCCTCGCGACGAGCTTCGCCTTCCGTTACGACCACGCCGCGCTCCCGGGCAAGGAGAAGCTCGACACGGTCACGGCGGCGAGCCTGGTCTACAGCATCTTCTGACCCCGCCAGCCCTGCGCTACGAGGCGGTGTGCTCCGAGAGCTGATCACCGACTCCCTCCGCGAAGTCTCGACGCGAGTGCACCGCGCGGCGATCGCAGCGACCGCGCCTTCGGGCTGGACCGCGACCGAACGCGCGTGGTCGGAGGCGCTGTTCGCGGCGCTCTTGCCCGCAGAGGGGCGCCTCCCCGGCCTCGCGACGCTCGACCTCGACGCGTTCTGGGTGCGCTACGCCGAGGTCGCTCCACCGATGCTGCGGTTCGGGCTGCGCGCGTCGGTCGATCTGCTCGCGCTGTCCCCGCCGTTCGTGCTCGGTGTGCCCCACACCGTGCTCGGCCTCGACGCCGCCGCGCGCGAGGCGCTGCTCGACCAGGCCCTGCGCTCGCGGGTGTTCCTGCTCCGCCAGCTCGCGACCACGGTGAAGCTCGTGGGGCTGATGGCCTACCTCCGCGATCCCGGCGTCCGCGCGCGGGTAGGGGAGGGGTCGTGATCAGCCTGGACGGTCGCGACGTCCGCGTACCCCTCGAGCTCTCGAGCGACGTCGTCGTCGTCGGCTCGGGCCCCGCCGGCGCGATGGTGGCGCGCACCCTCGCGCGGCGTGGGATCGGCGTGCTCGTGGTGGAGGAGGGCCCGTTCGTCACGCCCGCCGAGATGCCCGCGGACTCCTTCTCCGCCATGGCCTCGCTCTACCGCGACATGGGCGCCTCGCTGATGCTCGGCGCGCCGCCGATGCCGTTCGTGCAGGGGCGCGTGGTCGGCGGCACCTCGGTCGTCAACGGCGCCATCTCGTGGCGACTCCCCGAGGACGTGCACCGCGAGTGGGTCGCCGCCGATCCGGCGCTCTCCGACGCGCTGCCGTACCGCGAGCTCGACGCGCTGTTCGACGAGATCGAGGCCGACCTCGGCATCCACCCGACCGAGGCAGAGATCGCCGGTCCGAACAACCTGCTGCTCGCGAAGGGGGCCGAGATCCTCGGCCTCGAGCACCGCCCGATCTCGCGCAACGTGCGCGGCTGTCGCGGGCTCGGTCGCTGCCTGCAGGGTTGCCCCGAGGGCAACAAGACCAGCATGGATCGCTCCTACCTCCCGGACGCCGTGCGCCACGGCGCGCGCATCGTCTGCAACGTGGAGGTCACCCGTGTGGTCCACGAGCAGGGGCGCGCGGTCGGCGTCGAGGGGGTCACCCCCTCGGGGGCGCGCGTGAGGATCCGCGCGAGCCGCGCCGTGGTGCTGGCCGCGAGCGCCGTGCAGTCGCCGGTGCTCCTGATCCGCAGCGGGCTCCAGCAAGGGCCGGTCGGTCGCGGCTTCTCGGCGCACCCCGGCGCCGCGGTCGCGGGTCGCTTCCGCGAGCCGGTCCGCTTGTGGGAGGGCGCCACGCAGGGGCACGAGGTGATCGGTCTCCGCAAGGAGCGCCTCAAGTTCGAGGCGCTCGGCTACGACATGACCCTCGTCGCCGCGCGCACCAAGGGCGTCGGCGCCTCGCTGGTGCGAGACCTCGAGGACCTCGCCCACTTCGCCAACTGGGGCGTGGCCGTGCGGGCGCGCGCCGAGGGGGTCGTGCGCGCCGGGCCGAAGCGCGCGATCGTCACCTACTCGCTGGAGCGCGAGGACCTCCGCACCACGGCGCGGGGCGTGAAGGTGCTCTGCGAGATGATGCTGGCGGCGGGTGCCGAGGCGGTGTTCCCGGGGATCTACGGGTGGCCAGAACGCGTCACCGAGCGTACGGCGCTGGCCGATCTCCCCGCGCCGAGCGACCCGAACGCGTACACGATGGCCGTCACCCACATGTTCGGGACCTGCCGCATGGGCAGTCGGCCCGCCGACGCGGTGGTGGGCACCGATTTCCAGCACCACGCGATCGAGGGCCTCTATGTGGCCGATTCGAGCGTGTTCCCCACCAACACCGGCGTGAACCCGCAGACGAGCATCCTCGCGCTGGCGGCGATGTGCGCGCGTCACGTGGCGGCGCGCTAGCGTCCTTCCGTGGATCGTCTCCCGCATCGGGCGACGTGAATGGTCATTTGTTACGTGTGCGAAGGTTGCGCTGTGATAACCTCTGCGTTGCGGTGGCCGAGGGCGAAGACGACACCCTTGCAACGCGGTCCGACGCGCCTTCCGGCTCGGACGACGTAGCCGAGCGCATCACGGCGGCGCTCGCTGCCGACGACCACGACACCGCGACCACCGTGATGCTCCGGAGCTATGGGCCCGAGCTGCTCCGCTTCCTCGGCTCCATCCACCCGAGCGCGGCCGAGGCCGACGAGGTGTTCTCGATGGTCGCCGAGGGCCTCTGGGTCGCGTGCGCCTCGTTTCGCGGGAGCTGCTCGCCCCGCACGTGGTGCTACGCGATCGCCCGACGCACTTCGCTGCGATACCGGCGGGACAAGGCCCGTCGCCAGGCTCGATTCGTCGCGTTCGCCGACGCCCCCCTGCTCGCGGAGGTCGAGGCCGCCGTGCGCAGCGAGACCGCGTCGTTCCTGCGCACCGAGCGGCGGAGCAAGCTCCTCGCGCTCCGGGAGGCGCTGCCCGAGGACGACCAGATCCTGCTCACGCTCCGCATCGATCGTCGCCTCGGCTTCGAGGAGATCTCGCTCGTGATGCACGAGGGCGACGCCCTCGAGTTGCCCGACGAGTGGCGCAAGCGGGAGGCCGCGCGCCTGCGCAAGCGCTTCCAGACCGTCAAGGATCGGCTTCGAGAGGCGGGGCGAAGGGCTGGTCTGACGCGCTCGCCGAAGGAGCCATGAGCGACGAAGCAGACCCGGAGCGGAGGACCGGCGAAGAAGACCGCGACGAGACGTTCGACTCGTTCCTGGCCGAGATCGCGCGTCTCTCTTCACCCGCCGAACACGTCGCGCCTTCCCACGCCGCAGGCGACGTCGTCGCGAGCCGGTACGTGCTCACCCGACCGCTCGGCCGCGGCGCGCACGGCGTCGTGTGGGCGGCGCGCGACCGCCTTGCGTCGACCGAGGTGGCGGTGAAGCTGATCGTCCCCGTCTCGCGAGAGCACGCGGCCCAGCTGCGCGCCGAGGTGGCGGCGCTCCGGAGGCTGCGCATCCCGCGCGTCGTCCCGCTGATCGACGAGGGCCTCGACGGCGGGAGCGTCTTCCTCTCGATGCCCATCGTCGCAGGGCGCCCGTTTCCGGGGTCGGCGCCGCGGACGTGGTCTGCCCTCGCGACGACCGTCGACCGCCTGCTCGAGACGCTCGCGGCGGTGCACGCCTTCGGGATCGTGCACCGCGACCTCAAGCCCGCGAACGTACTGGTCGAGGACGAGCAGCCCACGCTGCTCGACTTCGGGCTCTCCACGGGCCTCGCGCGCGCGGGTGTCGCGGGGAGCGGCGGGACCCCGGCGTACCTGGCGCCGGAGCAGGTCTCGGGGGTCGGCGTCGACGCGCGCGCCGATCTCTACGCGGTCGGGGCGATGGTCTACGAGGCCCTGACCGGCCGGCTGCCGCACCTCGGCGCCGACGTGGCCGCGATGCTCGCCGAGAAGCAGCAGGTGCCCGCAGCGCTCGGCACCCTGGTGGACGTGCCCGGGTGGGTGGCCTCCACCATCGACGCGTTGCTGTCGCCAGACCCCGAGGCCCGTCCGGCGAGCGCGGGTGCGGCCCGCGCCGCGCTCCTCGGCGAACATCCGCCGCGGCCGCGCGAACAACGGCACAGGACCGAGTCCCTCGAAGAGCTGCAGGCGCGGTTCTCGGGACCGGACCGGCTCGACTGGGTCGCCACCGATGCCGCGCGGATCCTCTTCGAGCGCACCCGAGGGGAAGGCTCTCTCGTCGACGCCGAGCTGGACGCGTGGCGGCGCCAGGGGCGTTGCCACCTCGACGGAGCCGGACGGCTGCGCATGACGCGCGAGGCGGTCGATCAGCTCGATGCGAGCCTCTGGACCCCGACGGAGGGCGCAGACCTCGCGCGAGACGCGCTCACCCTCGCCTCGCAGCTCGCCGAAGCCGGTCGCCTCGGGCTCGCGACGGCGGCGCTGGAGGAGGCGCTCTCGGCGCTGCGGCGCGCCCCGACGATCGACGGGGACGCGATGGTGGAGACGCTGTCCACGTGGGTGCGCGTCGCGCTCGCCGACGGCGACACGCTCGCCCTCGATCGGGTGCTCTACGAGCTGCACCGGAGCGGCGGCTTCGGGCTGGAGATCCCCCACCTCGAAGCGCTGGTGCGAGCGGCGCTCTCGATCCACGCCTGGAGCGAGCGGACCTCGTCGCTGGCGGATGCCGTCGCTCCGTTCGCCGACCCAGCCCTCGAGCAGGCGCGTCTCGACGTGAGGGTGCGCGCGGCGCGGCGCGCGTCTCGCACCCGCGAGGAGCAGGTGGTCCTCGAGGTCGTCGAGCGGGCCCGCGCCCTCGGTCACCCCGACCTCGTCGCGGCGACGGCGGGCTGGCTCGGCAAGCTGCGCTACCGGGAGGGGCGCTATTCCGAGGCGGCCCAGCTGCAGCTCGCGGCGGCGCGGGCCGCGCGCTACCGCACCGAACGGGTCGCCGCGACGATCCACGCGGCCTCGGCGACGCTGGAGTGCTTCGAGGCGGCCGCTGCCCGTGAGCTCGCCCGCGCGGCGCGGGACGAGGCCGCGGCGTGTCGCAACCCCCATCTCGCGGCGCGCGCCGAGTGGCTGCTTCGCGCGGCCGCCTATCGCCTCGGAGAGCACCGCGTGGACGAGGAACTCCTGACGGCGGCGCGCGCGCTCGGCGCCCCTGAGATCTTCGGTATCATCTGCCTCGTCGAGGCCACTCACGCGTATCGTACCGATCGCGCCCGTGCGCGCAGCCTCGCGAGCGAGGCCCACGCCTGGTGGACGGGCGCAGGGGAGCCGATCGCGTCTCTGATCTCGGGCGCGCTCGCGGTCGCGTGCGGCGAGGGCTTCTCGATCGAGACACAGGCGCGGCTCGGGGAGGCCGCCATCTCGTGCACGGTGCCCGGGGTGGGGCTGCAGGCGCTCGCGCTGCTGCGCGCCGGGTCGGCGCCCCCGCCGACCGAGGTCGTCGTCACGCGGCTCGCGGCCATGGTGCCCCGCGAGCGCTGGTCGGAGCCGATGGACGTGCTCTCGGTCGACGAGGCGCTCGGCCTGCTCAGGTGATCCGCCACGCGAGCGCGAACGCCTGTGGCAACACGCAGGAGGAAGCGCGCACGCGCAGGGTCGACGGTCCAGGCGGCACGTCGAGCCAGCGCACGCGCTCGACGTTGTTGGTGGTGTCGATCGACGGATCGCCGGGGCCTCGATTGCCGTGGCAGAACGCGCCGCTCGCGTGCTCGACGGAGAGATCGAGGTGGTTGGTGAGCCCCTCGCCGGCTGGGTCGTTCCAGACGAGCGTGGCGACGAGGCCGTGCCCGGCCGGCACCTGCACCTCCGTCGACCACTCCTCGCCGCCGTCGAGCGTGACCGCTTCGTCGACGAACCCCACGGCGTCGCCCACGGACCCCGAGAGATCGACCCGACCGAAGCCCTGGTCGTTGTTGGGGGCGGTCCCAGCCTCGCCGTACTGCCCGGCCAGCGGCGATGCGCCGTTGATCAGGAGCGCCTTGACCAGCGCGGCGGAGGGGGACGCCACGTTGCGCACCTGCGAGAGCCACTGGCAGACGAGGGCCGCCGCGGCCGCGACCAGCGCCGACGAGACGCTGGTCCCTCCATCGAAGCAGTAGCTGGGCTCCGTCGTGCTCCCGTACATGGTGTTGACCTGCGGAGGGCCCTTGCTGGAGCGAGCGGCGAGGATGGACGTCCCTGGCGCGACGACGTCGGGGCGCAGGCGGCCCCCCCGCGCAGGTCCCCGCCCGCTGAAGGCCGCGAGGCCCTCGCGGGTGTCGGCGAACGGATCGTCCTTGATGGGCGGCGCGCCGAAGTCGGCGGGGAACCACTTGCCGTAGGTCTCCGTGATCTCGGGTCGCTCGTTCTCGGAGGCGCCGACCGCGATGCAGTTCTTGGCCGTGGCAGGGGCCTGCACCGAGCCGAGGGGGACGGTCCCCGCCGAGCCCGCGCGCGCGCCGTTGCCCGTGGGGACGCACACCACGAGCCACGGCCGCTCGTTCAACGCCTCGTCGAGATCACGGCTCCACACCGAGTACGACTGGACGTTGGCCGCGTCGTTGATCGAGCAGTTGTAGACCCTCGCCCCGTGGGCGCGGGCCTCGTCGAAGAGCGGGCCCATCTTGGTGTCGACGAGCATCGCGTGGCTCTTGTTGCGCGCCGCGTGCATGAAGAGCCGGGCCTTGGGCGCCACGCCGGACGTTCCGAGCGCCGCCGTCGCGAGGTGGGTGCCGTGTCCCGTCTCGTCGTGCGGCTGGCAGTTCGGCAGGGGCTTGATGGCGACGACCCGACCCGAGAGCTCGGGGTGCACCTGCTGCGGATCGCCGGTGTCGAAGCCGCTGTCGATGAAGGCGACGACCTGCCCGTCGCCGTCGAGGCCCGCGGCGTGCAGCGTCGGTGCTCGCAGGATCCTCGCGGCGACGGGGGCGCTCGCGTGGGCCTCGACGGCGGGCTCGACGTGGCGCACCGCATCGAGGGCGAGTACCCGCGGCAGCGTACGCGCGTTCACTTCGCCGACGAGGCCGGCGCCCTGCCGGAAGACCTCGACCCCGAGAGCGGCGAGCGCATCGATGACCGCCTGACGACCCTCGCCGCGGTGGAGGGCGATGGTGACGACGAGGGTCTCGGGCTCGTCGGGCAGCGAGACGGTGGCCTCGTTCCACTTGAACCGAGTGGAGTAGGGGAACGGGGTCGTGCCGGTCGCGACGGCGAGGCCCTCCAGGGTCGCGTGCGGGTGGAGGCGGCACAGGAGGCCACCCGGCACCGCCTCGAGCACGTGCGCGTGCGCCTCGATGCGCCTCCGCAGCTCGGCGCCGAGCCGCTCGGGGCGCGGGACGACGACGAACCGCGTGGTGGGCGGGCTCTGCAGCGCCGGGACGTCAGCTTGACGGACCCCGTTGATCGAGACGGTCATGGTGACGCAGGGAAGGACCCCACGTAGGACTCGTCACCGCGCAGGTAGACGTACTGGATCTGGCGCTGGGCGAGGCGCGCCGGCGTGCCCGCGAGGTACTGCTGGGTGTACGAACGCACGTAGGTGAAGCGGTTGGTGATGTCGCTGTTCGCGCCCGGCCACACGTAGGGCGCGGTTCCCTGCTGCTGGTTCAGGTAGAGGAACCAGTGCTGGACGCGCTGGGTCGGCGACACCGACTCGACGATCAGGTCCCCGACCTTGGCGTTGCTCACGTTCTGCTTGATCGAATACACCGCCTGGTCGAACAGGATCGGCACCTGGGGCTGGGCTCCACCGGCGCCCGGTTGCAGCGGGGCGTTGGCGGTGATGGTGACCGCGATCTCGTCGAACGCGTAGGGGATGAGCGGATCGAGCTGCGCAGGTGGGATCCCCGGACCCCACAGCGAGTGGAGACTCAATGGGTTCTGCTGGCCACCGTGGACGAACGGCGCCGCCGTCGGCGGGAACTGGTTCTGGGCCGTGAAGACCGCCCAAGTCTCCACCGAACCGTTGACGGCGATCCAGCCGACGTCGCGGTTGTTCGGGTCCTTGAGCTCGTACAGGCCCGGGTCGTACTGGCTGCTGACCCCGAAGACGACCGTCTCCGGTTCAGGCGTCGCGCGCACACGCATCTTGCGGTTCGGTTCGGACATCGGCTCCCTCCAGGCTCACTCTGTCGCGCCGAGCTTCGACGCGCCCGGACAGTTTCCGCCGAGCCGCGCTTGTGACGAGCCCTTCCGTGGAGAAGAAAATGCGATCGGTCGACCCCTCACACTCGGCGGAAGCGGAAACCACCGAGCATGGAGGGGCAGGTCGAGGACGAGCAGGAGAGATCAATGGAGGTCCAGGTACGCCTGTCTCCCACGATCTTCGATCAACTGAGCGCCGCCGAGCGAGAGATCGTGCGGGAGATCTGCGCGGGTCACGACAGTGCGTCCATTGCGCGCCGCAGGGGTGTCGCGGTGCGCACGGTCGCGAACCAGCTCGCCGTCCTGTTCCGCAAGCTCGGGGTGGGTTCACGCAGAGAACTGATCGTGGCGCTGGTGAACCGCGAGTCGGCCTGATGGGCTTGCGTCGCGCGCTGCTCGCGGGCGACTTTCGTGTCGCGTCCTCGGTGGTGGAGGACGAGACCATCCGCTTCGTGCTGCGCCGCTCCCAGGTGGGCGAGCCCCGGCCTACGGCCCGCGAGCAGCAGGTGCTCGAGCTCGCCGTGGAGGGCCAGTCGAACAAGGCGATCGGCATCACCCTGGGGGTCCCGCCGTCGCGCGTCTCCGAGTCGCTCCGGCGCGTGGCCCACAAGCTCGGCGCGCGCTCGTGGGTCACGTTGCTACCGCTGATCGCGGGGATCGAGGAGGAGGGGCCGAGCAGGACTAGATGATCCAGGTTCGTCGGGCCCAGCCCCGAAAGGGCTCGTCGACCCGACTTCGGTCTTCTTTCGCGCGCTCCATCGAGGGCACGTCGAGCGTCGACTCTCCGCGATCCACCTCGTCGATCGGCGCGCCCGCTGGCGTGTCAGGAGCAGCGCGCTCGTTGGGCCATCGGCTCACCCCGAGGTCGGTCGTGGCCGCGGCGTGCGCGAGCAGGGTCGAGAACAGGATGGCGAGCAGGGTCTGCGTGAACACGGGGCGCCGGACCTTTCCGTCGACGGGGGCCGACGGGATCGCAGCTGCACGCACTGGGCCAGCCCGGTCCCGAGGGCTGGCCCGACTCTCGCTCGGTCGCGCGTCAGAGGTGAACCATGGATGCACGTGAGATCTTCGACGGCTACTTCAAGGCACTGGAAGAGCAGGGCGCCGTCGTCTTCGTCGACTATCAGCACGACGCCTTGTGGACCCCGCGTGCCACGATCGCCCTCGCGCTCGTCGGCATGCGGGCGCTCGCGTCGGAGGCGACCTCCCAGGTCACCTCGCGGGGCGCTTCGTTCGGGCGGGGTGAGTTCCTCGACATCGACGTCGCCATCGTGGAGCCGACCAACTGGAACCCGCCCGTGTTCGTCGCCGAGCACGAGAACTCGGGGCGCCGAGAGCGCGTGCAGTACGCCGCCTGGAAGCTCCTCTCGGTCGACGCCGGTCAGCGGCTGCTGGTCGCGTACTTCGGCGACGGGACGCAGTTCCGCAGCTTCGAGGAGCTGCTCGGCGCCGTGACCGAGGTCTGCCAGGGGCACGCCGGCAAGGAGCTGCTGCTCATCGGCGGCGAATACGACGCGCGCCCGAAGACGATCGAGGCGCTGCGCAAAGCTCATCAGACGTTCGCCGCGGGCATTCCACGGACGGGTGGCGAACGGGCGGCCGCCCTCGGGGCCTGAGCCATCCTGCCTCGATCGAGGCAAAGCGTCCCCTCCGCGGTGGGCCTCTCGGCGCACGCAGCCACCGGCAGACGCGGTGGCTCGCTTCGTGCTGCGGGCAGCCCATGCAAGCTCCCCTCGTCCCCACCCAAGAGAGCCTCCCCCTCCCACCGGCCGTCACGCTGCGGGTGCTCGGCGTCACCGACGTCGGCCGCGGACGCGACGGGAACGAGGATGCCTTCGTCGTCGCGGATCTCATGGCGAGCGCTCCTTCGCCGGAGGGGTGTCACGTCCTCGCCGTCGGTCCGCGTGGAATCCTGCTCGCGGTGTCGGACGGCGTCGGCGGCGCGGCGGCCGGCGAGGTCGCGAGCGCGCTGACGCTCGACGTGCTGCGCAGCGGTCTCGCGACGGTCAGCGCGGAGAGCGCCGAGGCTGCGCTGGTCGCCTGCGTTGAGGCGGCCAACCGCACCGTCTTCGAAGCGGCCACCGCCCTCGACCGCCACGGCCTGGGCGCCACCGTGACGGCCGTGCTCGTGTTCGGCGTGCAGGCCTACGTCGCGGAGGTCGGCGACTCCCGCGCGTACCTCCTCCGCGGCAGCAAGCTCGTGCAGGTGACCCGCGACCAGAGCTGGGTGCAGCTCCTGTTCGACAACGGGGTGCTGACCAAGGCCGAGGCCGAGACCCACCAGCAGAGGAACGTCATCCTGCAGGCGATCGGCACCAAGGCGAGCGTCGTCGTGGCGCTGAGCAGGTTCTCGCTGCGTGGTGGCGATCGCCTGCTGGTCTGCTCGGACGGGTTGACCAGCAAGATCAGCGACGCCGAGCTGCAGTCGGCGATCAGCGGCGCGATCTCCTTCGAGGGCGCTGCCCGGAGCCTCGTCGACCTCGCGAACGCCCGCGGGGGCGAGGACAACATCACGCTCGTGCTCGCCGAGATCGGGCACCGAGGCGTGCCGGTCCTCGACGCGGACGAGCACGTGTCCCTCGACACGCTGCGGACGTTTCACGGAGAGATTCCCTCGACCTGATCGCACTGTAGGCACCCGAGAGCCTCGTGTAGCGCGCCGCAGATCGTGTATGTCTGTGTGCGATAGTGGCATGGCAATTGCGATGTGTCTCGGTCATGAACACCGAAACCCATCACGTTCCGTCCAACGGCAGCGGTCGCTCCGGCTCGTTCCGTCGCGAGCCGTTCCTCCAGCAACTGCGTCGGGTCCTCGGGGGCCTGCCGGACAACCTCGAGTACGGGCTGAAGCAGAATCCCTACCGGGCCCTCGCCCTCGCCACCGTCCTCGGCGCAGGGGTCGGCATCATCTTCGGGTCGCGGATCCTGCGCACCGCCGCCGCCAGCGTCGCGGCGATGGCCCTCGTGGAGCTCGGCCGGGGGCTCTTCGATCCGGCGAGCGATCTCCCCCTCCCGCGGACGGAGGCGTAGAGCGTGCGCCCGCTGCTGGTGGCGCTGTTGGCCGTGTTCGCGGCGTGCAACCGGGTCTCGGACGACGAGCCGCAGATCGAGCGAACCGCGTCTTCGACGACGGAAGCCCCCGACGCGGCCAGCATCGCGGGCCTGCTCGACGCCGCGCTCGAGGCCAGTGGAGACACCCTCGGCGTGACGGCCGAGTTCGAGAAGACGCGGGCCGACTACGGCCTCGCGAAGGCGCAGGACCTCGCGGCGATCGACAAGCGGATCGCTGACACCGAGGTCAAGACGTTCGGCAAGAAGGGCACGTCGAAGGCCGACTACGAGGCCAGCCTCGTCAGGATCCGCGAGCGCCGGGCGCAGCTCGCGCTCGACATCCGCGCCATCGCCGGCACGTCCCCGAGAGCCTGGGACGACATGACGAAGAAGGTCGACCTGCAGGCCCGCGAGCTCCGCAAGCTGATCGACCAGGCCCCCGCGACCATGCTCTTGCTGCCGTGACATCCCGCCCCGCGCGATCGCCCGAGCGAGGCAGTCCTGCGGACGACAGACGCAGGAACGCGGCATGACCGTGCCGGCATACAAGTTGCGATGCGGCGGTGCGACGACCCAATCGTCGCCCAAGGAGAATCAATTCATGATGCCGAACAATGGTAAGAAGACGGACGACAAGGCCTCCAAGGTCAAGGCCCACATCGATCCGTCGCAGATCAAGCCGGACACCAAGGTGATGTGCGCCAAGGACGGGCAGCTCGGCGTGGTCGATCACATGCAGGGCGCTTCGACCGTCAAGCTCAAGAAGGACGACAAGGGGGTCCATCACTTCATCCCGCTCGGCTGGGTGACCCGCGTCGACGACACGATCCACGTGGATCGCCCGGGTGACCAGGCGATGCGCGAGTGGAGCACCGAGGCCCCGAAGGCTTGAAGACCGGCGCCGGTCGGTGATCTCCACCGATCGGCGTCGATGCCCCGAGAATCCACGTTTCCGCTCCAGCGAGGTCCCCATGTCCAAAGCAGTCTTCGGAACCCTCTCCACCCACACGCAGGCCGAGCGCGTCGTCGGCGATCTCCACCGCGCGGGCATCGTACCGAACGACATCTCGGTGCTGTTCCCGGAGAAGAAGGACTCGGCCGTCTTCGCCGCCGACATGAGCACCAGGGTGCCCGAGGGCGCGGCGATCGGCGCGGCCACGGGCGGTTCTGCCGGCGCCTGGGTGGGCGGCGGACTCGGTCTGCTCACAGGGCTCGGCGCCATCGTCATCCCGGGCATCGGCGCCGTCATCGGTCCCCTCGTGGGCCTGCTCAGCGGCGTCGCGCTCGGCGGCGCCGTCGGCGGGACGGTCGGCGCCATCACCGGGATCCTCGTCACGATGGGCATCCCGGAGCCGATCGCCAAGGTCTACGAGGCGAGGCTGACCGAAGGTCGTATCCTCGTGGCGGTCCACACCGAAGACCGCGCGCAGCAATGGCAGGCCGCCGAGGTGCTCCGCAAGGTCGGCGCCGAGGACGTCTCGTACCTCGAGGAGAAGCTCGCGGTCCAGGCGCCTCCGCCCCCTTCCTGATACGCCAGCCTCGCCCGGGGATGTCCCCCGGGCGACAACGCGCGACACCGAGGAACCCATGGAATCCGCCTTCCCCGTCGAACCGTCGCCCTCACCGGGGAGCGGCGGCGACGCCATCGAGCACCTCCGGTCCTGCGTGCGCGGTGAGCTCGCCGCGGCCGAGGCCTACGCCTTCGCCCTGACCGTGGATCGTGGCGAGCCGGATCGAGAGCAGCTCGCCTGGTGTCAGCGCTCGCACGAGGCGCGGGTGCACCTGATCTCGGAGCACCTCCGGTCGCTCGGGGGGGAGGCGCCGACCTCGCCGCGGTCGATCGGGCGCGTCGTCGGCATCGGCCCGCGCAACGAGGAGCGCCGCGACCCGTCGCTGCAGGTGCTCGAGGCCTACGAGAACCTCCGCCTGCGCGACTATGGTCGCGACGTCGGCTGCCTCGAAGGCAACACGCAAGCATTCCTCGCCAACGTGGTGTTCCCTGCGCAGCTCGAGACCCATCGCATGCTCCAGCTCGTCAAGCGCCATCGAGCGTCGGCGACGCGGGCGCTCTGATGGACCTATTGGCCCCCGTGCAGCTGCTGGTGGTCGCCGCGGACGAGGGCGATCGGCGCGCCGTGCAACACTCGCTCGAGGGCGCCGAGATGTCGGCCACCCTGACCGAGCTCGCCGACGGACCGACCGCGATCCAGGTGCTGGCCGAGCGGACGTTCGACTGCGTGCTCCTCGACGAGGGCGTCTTCGGCGGTGAGGGCCTGCGGGTGCTCTCGGCCGTCCGCGAGCGAGGCGTGCACGTCCCGTTCATCATGCTCACCGCAGGAGCGGAGGTCGCCGCGGTCGATCTCATGAAGCAGGGCGCCGCGGACTGCGTGCCGAAGACCCACCTCGAGTCCGATCGGCTGGCCCAGGCCGTGCGGCAGGCGATCCGCGTCACGCGCGCCGAGCAGGGGACCCGCGACGCCGAGGCCGCCCTCGCGCACCGCGCCGGCCGCTTCGCCCGTCTGGCGCTCGCGTCGCCGCGCATCCACGCTTCGCTGTCCGTCGAGGAGACCATCGCCACCGTGGCCCAGGAGGCCCGGGAGCTGTTCGGCGTGTCGTTCGCGGTGACGCGGGTGACCGTGGAGGGGCAGACGCTGGTGCGGGTCGCGGCGGCCCCGGAGCTCGTGAGCGCCCAGCGCGCCCAGCGGCGGGAGCTGCCCAGGGTCACCGAGCTGGCGGCCAAGATCCCGCAGCCGAGCGAGGTCCGCCGGATCGACCGCAGCAAGGTGGTCGAGGCGCCCGTGCTGGGCGAGCTCCACCAGGCGCTCGTCGACGAGGGCTTCCTGGTCGACGAGTGGCTGGTCGCCCCATGGCGTCGCGCGACAAGAAGATCCTCGGCAGCGTGCACCTGGCCATTCCGCCCGGAGGGTTCGACGACGCCGACGTCCGGTTGCTGGAGGAGCTGACGCACACGGCCTCGATCGCCCTCGAGAACGCGGGCAACTATCGGACGGCGCGCGACGCCACCCGCGCGCGCGACGACGTGCTCGCGATCGTCTCGCACGACCTGCGCAATCCCCTCAACAACGTCGAGCTCAGCGCGACGCTGCTCAGCGAGATGCTCGCCGAGCGGGGGGGACCGAGCCCGAACGCGAGCTCTGTCGAGCGCGTGCACCGGGCCGTGGCGCGGATGAACCGCCTGATCGCCGATCTGCTCGAGGCCTCGCTGGTGGAGTCGGGGAAGCTCACGCTGACCAGGAGCACGGAGCGGGCAGCGTCGCTGGTGGGCGAGGCGCTCGACGCGAACTCGGCGCTCGCGGAGGCCAAGCGCGTGAGCCTTCGCCGCGGCGAAGGTGACGGCGAGGTGCTCGAGGTGTGCGTCGACCGGTTCCGCACCCTGCAGGCCCTGGGCAACGTCATCGGCAACGCGATCAAGTTCACCGAGGCCGGCGGCGTGATCGAGGTCACCGTCGAGAGGGTGGGGGAACGCGCGATCATCGCGGTGCGCGACGACGGTCCGGGCATCGATCCGAACAGCACCCCGCACCTGTTCGAGCGCTTCTGGAAGGGACCCGACGCCACCAGGGAGGGCGCGGGGCTCGGGCTGTTCATCGCCCGCGGGATCGTGGAGGCGCAGGGGGGATCCATCGCCGTCGAGAGCGCCCTCGGGCACGGGACGACCGTGCGCATCGCGCTGCCCCTCGTCGAGGTGGCTCCCGGGCGGGCCTAGGTCGAGGGCGGGGGCGACAGCGACGGCGGCGGTAGCGACTCCGCCTCCGCGACACCCCAGCGCTCGAGCTTGCGGTGCAGGGTGCGTCGGTCGAAGCCGAGCGCCGTGGCGGTACGCGTCTTGTTGTTGCCGAGCAGGCTGAGGGCGCGCAACACGTAGAGCCGCTCGACCTCTTCCATCTTCATGATCTCGGTCGGGTCGTCGGCGGCCACGATGAAGCGGTCCGGGCGGTAGGCGACGACCTTCTCCGGCAGGTCCTCGAGCGCGATCTCCGAGTAGCGCGCCAGGGCGACCGCACGCTCGATGCAGTTCTCGAGCTCGCGCACGTTGCCCGGCCACTGGTAGGCCATGAGCTTGGCTGCCACCGCGGTGGAGAGGGTGAGCGGGGGCTGGCCCCGCCGGGACGCGAGCAGGTTCAAGAAGTGCTGGGCGAGCTCGAGGACGTCGCCGGCGCGATCGCGCAGGGGCGGCAGCTCGAACTTCACCACGTTGATCCGGTAGTAGAGGTCCTCGCGGAAGCGGTGGTGGGCGACCTCTTCGTCGAGATCGCGGTTGGTCGCGGTGAGGATCCGGGCGTCGAACGGGATCTCGGCGTTGCTCCCCACCGGGCGTACCTTGCGCTCCTGCAGCGCGCGCAGCAGCTTGGCCTGCACCTCGAGGGGCAGCTCGGCGATCTCGTCGAGGAACAAGGTGCCGCCGCGGGCCTCGAGGAACAGGCCGGTTCGCTGGGCCTTGGCGTCGGTGAACGCGCCGCGCGCGTGGCCGAAGAGCTCGCTCTCGAGGAGGCTCTCCGGCACGGCTGCGCAGTTGATGGCGACGAAGGGGCCGAGCCGTCGCGCGCTCTGTTCGTGGATGGCGCGGGCGACGAGCTCCTTGCCGGTGCCCGTCTCGCCGTGGATGAGGACGGAGGCGTCGCTGTCGGCCACGCGACCGATCAGGTCGTAGACGGCGCGCATGACGCTGCTCTCGCCGATGACGGGCGTGGGCCGCACGCCGTTGGCCGCGGCCTTGCGGAGCTGCTTCACCTCTTCGCTCAGGGCGTGGTGGGTGAGGGCGCGCCGGACGGCCGCGGCGAGGAGCTTGAGGTCGACCGGCTTGGTGAGGAAGTCGTACGCCCCGGCGCGGAGCGCGCCGATCGCCGTGTCCATCGTGCCCTGCCCGGTCACCACCACCACCGGCACGTCGGGCCGCGCGCGCTGGATCGCCTCGCACACCTCGATGCCGTTCATCTCGCGCATGCCGAGGTCGGTGACCACGGTGTCGAACTGCGTGGCGGCGAAGGCCGCCATCGCTTCGCGAGGCGACGAGAAGGCGGTGACCTGCACGCCCATGCGCCCGAGGGCGCTGGTGAGCAGCTCACAGGTGGTCTCGTCGTCGTCGATGACGAGCACGTGTCCGGTCATGGCCTGGCGGTTCACGATCCACCAGTACGCAGAGGACGTGCCAGCGCCTTGCGCACTGCAATCGGGGCGGGTTGGTCGCTCCTCTGCGGACGATCGTGCGTGGCGGTTTGCCCCATGAGGGGCAGACTGCCTCGTCCGTGGCCGGGCGGGTGGACGTTGCGCGGCAAGCTTCGAGGGGCACACATCGTGCTCCTCGACGGCCCATGAAGACCAAGGACATCCAGGCCAAGATCGACCACACCAAGGACGCAGCCAAGGCGGCGATCGAGAAGGCCGGCAAGGCCGTGAACGACGTCGTGGCGAAGTCGCAGGACAAGGCGCGCTCCGGCGAGCACACCATCGCCGAGTCGGCCGAGAAGCTCGCGCACCGGGCGAAGGAGATCGCGACCGAGGCGGGCCACACGGCCGCGGAGGTCGCGCAGAAGGTCAGCCACCGCGTGAAGGAGGCCGTCACCAAGGTCGAGCCCAAGAAGCCTTGAACGCGGTGGTCGACGTGGGCCCTCCACGGTAAGGCACGCGCATGAAGCGCATCTCCTTGGCGTTCGTCCTCGCCGCGTGCAGCACGAACCCGCCGCCGGCCCCGGTCACCACGGTGCCGTCGGCCTCGACCTCGTCGGTGACGGCCGCTCCTTCGACGAGCGCGCCGCCGCCCGAGCTCACCAAGGAGGAGAAGGCCAAGGCCGAAGCCGCCGCGCTGCTCGAGAAGGACCGCGCGAAGGCCAAGGCCGAGCAGGAGGCCGAGGTCGCGCGGTGGACCCCGGAGCTGCGCGCCGCGGGCAAGGCGCTCGTCGGCACTACCTTCAAGAACGGGCACGACGCCCTCGTGAGCATCGTCGCGAGCAAGCACCGTCGCCCCGCGAGCTTCGAGCGCGACAAGGACCGCCACCCGGTCGAGACGTTCGAGTTCTACAAGCTCGAGCCCAAGATGACCGTCCTCGAGTTCGCCCCGGGGGAGGCGTGGTTCACCGAGATCCTCGCCCCGGCGCTCGCGAAGCAGGGCAAGCTGTTCGCGACGAGCACCGACCCGAACGGCCCCGCCGAGGAGCGCATGACCTTCTACGGGCAGCGCTTCAAGGCGTTCCTCGAGCGCTCGCCCGAGGTGTACGGCAAGGTCGAGACGGTGATCATCACCCCGACCACGCCGAAGCTCCCCATGGTCGGCACCCTCGACATGGTGGTCTTCATGCGCGCCATGCACGGCGTCGTGAACGCGGGCTCGCTCGACAAGTGGCTCGCCGAGATGCACGCGGCGCTCAAGCCGAGCGGCATCCTCGCCATCGAGCAGCACCGGGCCAAGCCCGACGCCGACCCGAAGGAGAGCTCGAAGAAGGGCTATCTCCCGGAGAAGTGGGTCATCGAGCAGGTCGAGGCCGCGGGTTTCAAGCTCGCGGGCAAGTCCGAGATCAACGCCAACCCGAAGGACACCAAGGACTGGCCGGAGGGCGTCTGGACGCTGCCGCCCACCCTCCGTCTCGGCGAGAAGGACAAGGCGACCTACCTCGCCATCGGCGAGAGCGACCGCATGACCCTCCGCTTCGTGAAGGTGACGCCCAAGAAGAAGCCGTGACGCTCAGGGGTCGTAGCCGAGCACCGGGGAGAGCCAGCGCTCCACCTCGGTGAGCGGGTCGCCCGTGCGCGCCGCGTAGTCCTCGACCTGGTCGCGTCCGATCTTTCCGACCGCGAAGTAGCGCGCCTCGGGGTGGGCGAGGTAGAGCCCACTCACGCTCGCCGCGGGGGTCATCGCGAAGTGCTCGGTCAGCCCCATGCCGATCGCGCCAGCGTCGACGAGCCCGAACAACGGGCCCTTGGCGCGGTGGTCCGGGCAGGCGGGGTAGCCGAACGCCGGGCGGATGCCGCGGTACGACTCGGCGCGCAGCTCGTCGGCGCTCAGCCGCTCGTCGCTCGCGTACCAGGCGCGGCGCACCTGTTCGTGGAGGCGCTCGGCGAGGGCCTCGGCCAGGCGATCGGCGAGGGCCTTGGCGATGATGGCCGAGTAGCTGTCGTTCTCGGCCTCGTACTCCTCGACGAGGGTGTCGAGCCCGATGCCCGCGGTGACCGCGAACGCGCCGACGTGGTCGTTGGCCTCGGCCACGAAGTCGGCGAGGCTCACGTACGGGCGCCCGGCCTCGCTCGCGGTCTTCTCCTGCTGCTGCCGGAGCATGGGGAAGCGGACGTCGGAGACGAAGAGGTCGTCGCCATCGCGCCGCGCGGGGAAGAACCCCCACGCCGCGTTGGCGGTCAGCCGCTTGCCCTCGACGATCCGCGCGAGCACGCGCTCGGCGTCGTGGAACAGCTCGCGCGCGACCTTGCCGTGCTCGGCGTGGTCGAGGATCTGGGGGAACTTGCCCTTGAGCTCCCACGCCGTGAAGAAGAACGTCCAGTCGATGTAGGGGATGATCTCGGCGAGCGGGATCTCGCGCTCCTGGCGGACGCCAACGAAGTGCGGCAGCGGTCGGTCGGCGTAGGCGAGCAGCGGTCGACCCTCGCGCGCGCGGGCGAGCGGCACGAGCGGGCGGTCGTTCTTGCGGGCGGACACCTCGCGCAGGCGCTGCTGGTCGGCGCGGTTCTCGGCGTCGGCCTTGGCCTTGCGCTCGAGGTCCTTGGAGGCGAACACGTTGGCCACGCCGACGGCGCGCGACGCGTCCAGCACGTGCACGACGGTGCCCTGGTAGCCGGGGGCGATCTTCACCGCGGTGTGCTGGCGGCTCGTGGTCGCGCCGCCGATGAGCAGCGGCGTCGTGAGCCCACGGCGCTCCATCTCCTTGGCGACGCCGACCATCTCGTCGAGCGACGGGGTGATGAGGCCAGAGAGCCCGATGAGATCGGCCTGCTGCTCGACCGCCGCGGCGAGGATCTTGTCGGTCGGGACCATGACGCCGAGGTCGACGACGTCCCACCCGTTGCAGCCGAGCACCACGCCGACGATGTTCTTGCCGATGTCGTGCACGTCGCCCTTGACGGTGGCCATCACGATCTTGCCGGCGCCGCTCTGGCTCGAGCCGAGGCGCTGCTTCTCCTCTTCCATGTAAGGGGTGAGGTGGGCGACGGCGCGCTTCATCGCGCGCGCGCTCTTGACCACCTGCGGGAGGAACATCTTCCCGACGGCGAACAGGTCGCCGACGATCTTCATGCCGTCCATCAGCGGCCCCTCGATGACGGCGAGCGGGCGACCGAGCTTCTGTCGGGCCTCCTCGGCGTCGGCCTCGATGAAGTCGACCATGCCGTGCACGAGGGCGTGGGCGAGGCGCTTCTCGACCGTGTCCTCGCGCCAGGCGAGGTCGAGCTCCTTCTTCTTGCCGCTGCCCTTCACGCGCTCGGCGAGCTCGAGCAGGCGCTCGGTCGCGTCGGCGCGGCGGTTCCAGATCACGTCCTCGACGCGCTCGCGGAGCTCGGGGTCGATGTCCTCGTACACGGCGAGCTGACCGGCGTTGACGATGCCCATGTCCATGCCGGCGCGGATCGCGTGGTAGAGGAACACCGAGTGCATCGCCTCGCGCACGAGGTCGTTGCCGCGGAAGCTGAACGAGAGGTTGGAGACGCCGCCCGAGATCTTCACGCCGGGGCAGGCGGCCTTGATGTCGGCGGTGGCCTCGATGAACGCCTTGCCGTACCCCGCGTGCTCCTCGATGCCCGTCGCGATCGCGAGGATGTTGGGGTCGAAGACGATGTCGAGCGGGTCGAAGCCGATGCCCACCAGCAGGTCGTAGGCGCGCTTGCAGATCGCGACCTTGCGCTCCGGCGAGTCGGCCTGGCCGGTCTCGTCGAAGGCCATCACGACCGCGCCCGCGCCGTAGCGCATGATGGTGCGCGCCCGCTCGAGGAAGGCCGCCTCGCCGTCCTTGAGCGAGATCGAGTTGACCATGCCCTTGCCCTGCACGCACTGGAGGCCGGCCTCGAGGATCGACCACTTCGACGAGTCGATCATCACCGGGATGCGGGCGATCTCCGGCTCGGTGGCGATGAGGTTCAGGAACGTGCGCATCGCCCGCTCGCCGTCGAGCATGCCCTCGTCCATGTTCACGTCGAGGATGTTGGCGCCGCCGCGCACCTGGTCGAGCGCCACGGTGACCGCGGCCTGGTAGTCGTTGGCCTTGATCAGCTTGGCGAAGCGCGCCGAGCCCGTCACGTTGGTGCGCTCGCCGACCATGAGGAAGTTGCTCTCGGGCCGGATCTCGAGGGTCTCGAGGCCGGAGTACATCGAGAAGCGGCTCGTCGGCGTGGAGCGCTCGCGCGGAGGGGTCCCGGAGACCGCCTCGGCGATGGCCTGGATGTGGGCGGGCGAGGTGCCGCAACACCCGCCGACCAGGTTCACGAGGCGCGCCTCGGCGAACTCGCGCAGCACCGACGCGGTCATCGCGGGCAGCTCGTCGAACTCGCCCATCGCGTTGGGCAGGCCCGCGTTCGGGTAGCAGGTGACCAGGGTCTCCGGGGCGCGGCGCGCGAGCTCCTCCACGTAGGGGCGCATCTCGGCGGCGCCGAGGGCGCAGTTGAGCCCGACGCTGAGCGGCTTGCTGTGGGCGACCGACGTCCAGAAGGCGTCGATGGTCTGGCCCGAGAGCGTGCGGCCGCTCTTGTCGGTGACGGTGACCGAGATCATCACCGGCACGCGGCGGCCGTAGCCGGCGAAGGTCTTCTCGATGGCGACGAGCGCCGCCTTGGCGTTGAGGGTGTCGAAGATGGTCTCGACGAGGAGCACGTCGACGCCGCCGTCGAGGAGCCCGCGCACCTGCTCGGCGTAGGCGTCCTCCACCTCGGCGTAGGTGACCGATCGCCGGGCCGGGTCGTCCACGCTGGGCGAGATCGAGAGCGACCGGTTCATGGGGCCGATCGAGCCCGCGACGAACCGCGGGTGGTCCTTGCTCGTGTACTTGTCGGCGGCGGCGCGCGCGACCTTGGCGGCGGCCACGTTGATCTCGTGCACGATCGACTCGAGCGCGTAGTCGGCCTGCGCCACGGCGGTCGCGCTGAAGGTGTTGGTCTCGACGATGTCGGCGCCGGCTGCGAGGTACTCCTCGTGGATGCCCTGGATGACGTCGGGCCGGGTGAGCACGAGCAAATCCGCGTTGTTGCCCTTCAGATCACGCTCGTGCTTCGCGAACCGCTCACCGCGATAGTCGGCCTCGACCAGCTTGTGGCGCTGGATCATGGTGCCCATGGCCCCATCGAGGACGAGGATGCGCTGACGGAACAGTTCTTCGACGTTCATGGCTTCGGTTTCCTGGGCGGCGTACGGGTCACGGGGCGCTCGGCGAGCGCGGTCACGACGGAGAAGTGGGGGGCGCGCCGCTCGCGCGAGGTGACCTCGCAGCGGCGGACGACGAGGCCCTGGGCCTCGAGCAGGCGGGCGAGGGCCGACGGCCGGAAGCCGGGGTGCACGTGGTTCCACGCGGCGGCGACCTCGGCGTGGTCGTGGGCGTCGAGGGTCGCGACGAGCATGCGGCCGCCCTCGCGCAGCACGCGGGTGGCCTCGGCGACGATGGCCGCCGGTTTGTCGACGCAGGTGAGCACGTGGAACAGGAGCACGGTGTCGAAGCCCTCGTCCTCGAAGGGCAGGGCGGTCGCGTCGGCGACCTCGCAGAGCGTGTGCTGCAGGCCGCGCAGGCGCGCCTCGGCCGCGGCGACGAGCTTGGGGCTGCGGTCGACGCAGGTGTACGTGCGGGCGTTGGGCGCGAGCAGCTGGGCGATCGCGCCGTCACCCGCGCCGAGGTCGAGCACGTTGCCGAGCGAGAGCAGGCTCGCGAAGGCGTGGGCGGTGGCCTCCCAGGTGCGGCCCGGCGAGTAGTGCCGCTCCATCTCGCCGGCGAACGCGTCGGGCCAGCCCGTGCGCGCGTCGCGGGCGGCGATGGCGGCCTGGCAGCGCGTGCGGTCGCCCTCGAGCACCGCGTCGTCGATGCCGGCGGCGATGGCGCTCCAGAAGGTCCGCGCGCCGGTGGGCATGGCGTCGGAGAGCGCGTAGAAGGTGGACGTGCCGGCGCGACGGTCGCGGAGCAGCGAGGCCTCGCGCAGCTTGCCGAGGTGGGTCGACACGCGCGACTGCGGGACCTGCAGCACGGTGGTGAGCTCGGCGACGGTGAGCTCCTCGCGGGCGAGCACGGAGAGCAGCCGCACGCGCGTCGGATCACCGAGCAGGTGCAGCAGGTCCACGGCTTCGTCGAGAGATGGCATCCGTCTATCCGGATGAAGGGATAGCGCGGGATTTGGGCGGTCGCAAGGCCGGGTCCAGCCCGGCGTGGCTTCAGTCGCCGCCGGTGCCCTTGAACTTGTCGTCCTCGTCCGCGAACAGCACGTTGAACGTGGTCAGGCTGCCGTACGCGCCCGTGATGTAGCCCTGCAGCTTGAGCTTCTGATCTTCGGCGATCCCCTCGGTCGCGTTGATCTGCTGCTCCAGCACGCGCAGCCGGTTGCGCACCATGACGATCTTGTTGAACAGGGTCTCGAGCGGGATCTCCTTGCCCTGCAGGTTCGGGTCGCCGGGCGAGATCACCACCTTGCCACCGCGCCACTTCTTGGCCGGGGTGACCGGCGTGAGGCCCGCCTCTTCACGGATGATGCGGCGGAGCAGGAGCTCGAGATCCATGGGGTCTCCTTCGTAGTCGGCTTCGAACTGGGAGAGATCGATGGGAGGGGCCGCGCGCTCGCGCTCGCTGACGAGCGTGATCTCGGTACCCGACACTGGCGATACAGTGGCGTCGAGGCGCGGACCGGACGGCGAGGCAGCACGACCCGACGGCGCGCGCTCGCCAGGGGCGCGGTTGCCACGGAAGTTGTGCTGCGACTCGCAGTAGCCGCAGATGACGCGCAAGATGGTGCCCGCCGCGTCGACCGCGATCACGCGGTGGTCGCGCGGCTCCTTGCAGACACGGCAGTAGTCCTCGATCGACTGACCGGCGCGCGCCACGGGGGCACGATACCCGGACGCGCGGACGCCGTCATCCCTTCGGGAGCTTGCCGTCAGTGTCGAGCTTCTGGAGCTCGGAGAACCCACCCATCAGGACGCCGTCGATGAACACCATCGGGAAGGTGGCGAATCCAGCCCAGATCTTGATGGAGAGCCGCTCGGCCCAGCGACCGACGTAGCTGCCGTACTCGAGGTAGGTGAACGGGACGCCGCGGGCCTCGAGGAGCTTGCGGCCTTCTTCACGAACGGGTTCTGGGCCATGCCGACGACGACCACCTTGTCGCGGGCCACCGTGGCGGCGACCTCCTCGACGAGCGCGCGGTGGCGCGCGGCGATCACGTCACGAGCGGCGTCGGAGACCTTGTCGGCGGGGAGGGTGAGGCGTTCCATCGGGAACCAGAGATGCTGCCGACCCCGGGTGGTTCCAATCAGGCCGTGGCGTGGTGCGTGGCGCGCGCCTCTTCGACCTTGCGTCGATCGATCTGCATGGGGAGGCCGTCGCGTGGGCGGAGGGTGACCTTGGCCTCGGGCTCCGGCTGGAACCCGGGCAAGAGCGAGAGCTGGAAGCGAGGCAGGATCGTCGCGAGCAGCAGCGTGGCCTCCATGCGCGCGAACCCGTCGCCGATGCACTGCCGGGGGCCGATGGCGAACGGCAGGTAGGCCGTGCGCGGCCGCGCGGCGATCGCCTCCTTCGAGAAGCGCTCCGGGTCGAAGCCCTCGGGGTTCGGGAAGAACCGCGGGTTGCGGTGCAGCGTGAACGGCGCGATGCCGATCGTGGTGCCGGCGGGGATCGGGTGGTCGCCGAGGCGATCGGGGCCGATCGCGGAGCGCTCGAAGACCCACACCGGTGGGTAGAGCCGCATGCACTCGGCGAGCACCTGCGCCGTGTACGGGAGGTTCGCCACGTCCTCGAAGCGCGGGGCGCGGGCGCCGATCACTTGGGCGAGCTCGGCGCGCACCTTGCGCTCGACGTCGGGGTGCTGGGACAGCAGCGTGAACGTCCAGCCGAGCGCCACCGCGGTGGTCTCGTGGCCGGCGAGCACGAGGGTCATCACCTCGTCGCGCAGCTGGCGGTCGGTCATGCCCTCGTTGCCGTCGTCGCGCGCGGCCATCAACATGGCGAGGAGATCGCCCTCGTCCCCCTGGGTGCGGCGCCGCGCCTCGATCAGGCGGAACACCATGGCGTCCAGCGTCTTCACGGCGCGGGCGAACCGCACGTTCGCGGGGGTGGGCAGCCACTGCGGCAGCTTGATCAGGGACTCGGCGTGATCGTTCGCGTGGCGCAGTCCCACGCGGATGGCTTCGCCGATCTCGGCGGCCTCTCCCGCCTCGGCCCCGAGGTCCTTCCCGAACAGGGTGCGTCCGACGATCGAGAGCGTGAGGCGCATCAGCTCGGCGTGGACGTCGACCACGCGCGGCCCGGGCTCGCTCCCCCAGCGGCCCAGCATCTGCTCGGTGGCGTCGACCATGGTGTCGGCGAACGAGGCGAGCCGGTCCTTGTGGAACGCCGGCTGCGCGAGCTTGCGCTGGCGCCGCCAGAACTCGCCCTCGCTCGTGACGAGGCCGTTGCCCATCACCAGGCGCAGGCCGTCGTAGCTCTTGCTCTTGGTGTAGTTCTTCGCGTTGTCGACGAGGACGTGCTTCACGACCTCGGGGTCGTTCACGAGGTAGTACTCGTAGGGCCCGAACGTGAGGCGGGCGACCTCGCCGTGTTCGCGGAGCGTGGTCGCGAAGAGGCCGAGCACGTCGCGCCACGCCGCGGGCAGCGAGCCGAGCAGAGGCACTCCGCGCGGACCGGGCGCCAGGGAGGCAGAGGACGAAGGCATCGGGACTCCTGGGTGGCGGCTCCGCCGAATGTGAGGGTATCCTCGGGTTTCGGACAGAATGTGAGGCCAGCCTCACGTTGTCAACAGCCCCATGAAGAAGAAACCCACCCCGGATCGCAGGGTGCCTTCCCAGGCCCGGAGCCTCGAGCGCGTGGAGCGCATCCTCGACGCCGCGGCGTTCGTGTTCGCCGAGGTGGGGTTCGAGGCCGCCACCACCGAGGGCATCGCGGCGCGCGCCGACACCTCCATCGGCTCGCTCTACCAGTTCTTCCCGAACAAGCGCGCGCTGCTGTATGCGATCGCCCAGCGCTACGCCGAGCGCGTGAGCGAGCTGTTCGACCGCGTCGAGGCGGAGGTGCTGGCCGGGGGGCAGCCGTTCGGGGCGCTCCTGCGCACGGCGATCGACGCGCTGGTCGCCTTCCACGCCGAGGAGCCGGGTTTCCGGGCCATCGTGCGCAACTGGAGCTCGCACGAGTTCGCCGAGTTCGACGAGGCGGCCAACGCGGAGTTCGCGCGCCGCACGGCGCAGCTACTCGGCAAGCGCGCGCCCAAGCTGCCGAAGGCGCGGCGCCCCGTGGTGGCGAGCGTCATCGTCGAGACCGTGTCCGCCATGCTGATCTCGGCGTCGCGCCGCAAGGGCAAGCTCGGTCCGCAGATCGTCGAGGAGACGAAGGACATGCTCGAGCGCTGGCTGGCCCCCTACGCCTGAGCTGCTAGGCTCCTCCGGTGAGCCCGCGCGAGAGGATCCTGCAGCGCCGCGCGCGGTTCGTCGCCACCGCGATCGCCGCGAGCTTCACCGCGGCGTGCTCCACCGCCCAGGCGTGCCTCGAGGTGGTCGCGCCCGACACCGGCGACGACACGACCGGCGACGCCGACACGGGCCCCACGCCCTGCCTCTCGGATTCGGGGCCGCCGGACACGGGCGCGCTCGACACGAACTTCGACGCCGACGCGGGCGACGCGACCGACGCCGCCACCGACGCGAAGGAGGACGGATGAAGCACGCCCGCGAACAGATCTTGCGACGCCGCGCGCAGTTCGTCGCCGCCGCGCTCGCCGGGCTCACCGCGGGGTGCGGCGCCAGCATCGAGGAGCCGCGCGGCGACGCCGGGACCGACGCGGCGACCGACGCGAGCGTCGACACCATCCCGACCCCATGTCTCGGCATCGGCCTCGACACGGGCGTCGTGGACACGGGGCCGACCCCGTGTCTCGAGCCGCCGTTCGACGCGTCGACCGACTGAGCGCTTCAGGACAGCGCGGCGATGTCGGCGAGCAGGACCTTCTCGTGGTCCTGCGGGACGACCTTCTCGTAGACCTTGCGGACGACGCCGGTCGGATCGACGAGGAAAGTGGTGCGATCCCAGTACATCGTGCCCTTCCACTCGCTCTGCCCGACGCCGAGCGCCGTGAGCAGCGCGTGGGTCGGATCCGCGAGCAGCTCGACCGTGAAGGAGAACTTGTCGCAGAACGCGCGGTGCGACTCGACCGAGTCCGCGGAGATGCCCACGACGACCGCGTTCTTCGCGGCGAACTGGTCCTTGGTCGCGGTGAACGACTGGCCCTGGATCGTGCAGCCCGGGGTGTCGTCCTTCGGGTACACGTAGAGCACGAGCCACTTGCCGGTGTAGTCGGCGGGGGCCTTCTTCTGGCCGTCCTGGTTGTCGAGGGTGAAGGCGGGGAGCTGCGAGCCGGCGGCGAGCGTCATGCTTCGTTGCATGCCACCCGGAGGCGCGGGAGGAAAGTGAACGGAGCGAGCCGTCGGCGAGCGCAGTGAACGGCGGCCGCCTCCACGGGCGGCCGCTCCAAGAATCAGTAGGATGGCGGCGTGGAGAAGGGTCCTCGCATCGAACGCCGCGTCGTCGACAACGTCCTCGTCACCGTCATCGGCGCCGAGCGAGCTCTCCTGGGCGACCTCCACCACCGATTCCTGCGGATCCCGTGGTGGCTCGCACTGTCGAGCATCGTCTGCTTCTTCCTCGGGGTGAACGTGCTGTTCGCCTTGGCCTACGAGCTCGTCGGTGGCGTGGCTTGGGTGGGCAGGGCAGCCTCACTACTTTCGTTCAGCGTGCACACCATGGCGACCCATCGGTACGGCTGATGTACCGGTGTCGAAGGCGGCGCCTTCGTCATCGCCGAGGCGGTGTTCGGCCTGCTGGTCACCGCCCTCGTGACGGGCCTCGTGTTCTCCAAGTTCTCGCAGACGTCCGGCAAGGTCGTGTTCTCCCGCCGGGCCACCATCTCGGACATGGACGGCGTACCGACGCTGTAAGTTCCGGGTCGGCAACGGGCGGAGCAACCAGATCGCCGAGGCCACCATCCGCGTCACGCCTGTGCGCACCGAGAAGACCCGGGAGGGACAGACGTTCTACCGCATGTACGACCTGCCGCTCGTGCGCGAGCGGTCGCCGGCCATCAGCCGCTCGTGGACGGTGATGCACCGCATCGACGAGGGCAGCCTGCTCTACCAGCGCGCGGCCGAGGACCTGCAGCGCGACGAGGTCGAGCTCATCGTCTCGCTGGTCGGCACCGACGACATCTCGCTCACCCCGGTGCACGCGCGCCACCGCTACGTCGACGCCGACATCGTGTTCGGCCATCGCCACGTCGACGTGCTGCGGGAGAGCGCGGGCGCGCTGACCCTCGATCTCCGCAAGTTCCACGAGATCGAGCCGGTCTGATGGTCGTGCAGGGCAGGCTGTTCCGGGTGCGCGCGGCGCCGCTGCGGGTCGCCGGGCTCCTGTCGATCGTGGGCGCGCTCGGCCCGTTCCTGCTTCGCATCGTCGGCAGTGCG
>JADJMO010000030.1 GCA_016709545.1 Myxococcales bacterium | reverse complement strand
GTCTCGACCTCGTGACGCGGACGCCCGCTCCCTCGACTGCCTCCCGGAGCGACCTCGCCGTGAAGCGTCGCTGCCCGGGAAAGCCGGTCAACGCGAGCGCCCGCGACACGACCCACGAGAGCGCCGTCTCGTCGTGGCAGAAGGTCGGAACGATGACCCTCCCGCCCGGTTTCAGCACCCGGCGGAGCGCAGCCAGGGCGCTCGGGAGGTCCGGGACGAGGTGGAGGACGTTCGCCGCGACGACGGCGTCGAACGTTCCGTCGTCGAACCGAAGCGCGTAGAGGTCGCCCTGCTCGCATCGCACGTTCGTCAACCCGCGCACGCGCCGCTCGAGCGCGGCGACCATCGCCGCCGAGAAGTCGGTGGCGACGACCTCTCGTGCGCCTGCGGCGAGCGCAGGCGTGACGAGGCCGGTGCCGGCCGCCACCTCGAGCACCCGCCCGAGACCGCGTGTCGCCTCACCGGCCAGCTCGATCATCCGGGGGATCGGCCGCCCGAGGAGCCACATCGATCGGTCGTAGTTCTTCGCGAGCTCGTCCCAGTAGCTTCGCCCGTTCCGGTCAGCTTCCATCGGTGAATCCTTGCTTGGCGAGCGCCAACGCGTTCGGGTGGCCACGATGTCGTACACCGTTTCCCCGCCAGAGTTCACGAGCCCAGCCGTACCCGGCTTGCGCCAGCGCAACGTTGCGCGACCCCACCAGCGACGCCGCCCGGTGGGATAGAAGAGGGGTGGTGAAGCCTTCCCTCCTCGGCTTGCTGACATTGTCGGGTTTGTTTTCCTCGTTTGCTTGCTCCCGAGAGTCGCCCGTCGAGCCACCCGCCGGAGCGGAGGCCAGCGCCACGCCCCGGCAGATCGTCGACGCTGTCCACGCCCGGCTGCCGGCGGCCGTGCTCGCGGGTGACGTCGCCGTCGTCTCGCCCGACCTCCGGGTCGAGGGGCGCGGCTTCCGCGCGCGGCTGCCCGAGCGCGCAGGGGCGCCGCTCCGCATCGCCGTCGACGACCGCCACTACCTCGAGGTGCAGCTGTCCGGGCAGAGCGCGGCGAGCGCGACCCGCGTCGGGGCGAGCGTCGCCCTCCTCGACGTCGCGCCCGCCACCGACGTCGTCTACTTCGCGCTCGCGGACCGGATCGAGGAGGTGCGCTGGCTGCGCGGTCCGTCGGCCCCTCGCGAGCTCCGCTACCGCCTCGGCAAGGGGCCTGGCATCACCACCCTCCGCCTGCGCGAAGGTCGCCTCGAGGCCCTCGACGACCGCGGCAGCGCGTGGCTCCGCAGCGCGCCCATGGTCGCCTTCGACGCCGATCGAAAGGAGCTGCCGGTCGAATCCCGCCTCGAGGGCGACGAGCTCGTCGTCACGCTTTCCCTGCCCGCGACGGCGCGCTTCCCGATCGCCCTCGATCCCGCCTGGAGCAGCGCCGCGGCGATGATCACGCAGCGCCTCGACCACACGGCGCACCGGCTCGCGAGCGGCAAGGTGCTGGTCGTGGGCGGCCGCTCCGTCGACACTCCCTACGCGACCACCGAGATCTACGACCCGGTCAGCGCCACGTGGACCGCGGCCGCCTCCATGAAGACCCCGCGCTGGCGCCACATCTCCGGCGCGCTCCCCGACGGTCGCATCGTGGTCGCGGGCGGCTACACCACCGGCGGCGCGATCACCCCGACCACCGAGATCTACGACCCGGCCAAGGACACCTGGACGAGCGCTGGGAACATGACCACCGCCTACGTCGGTCGCATGGCCGCGGTGCAGCCGAAGACCGGGCGGCTCGTGTCGTTCGGCGGCACCGACGGCGTCTTCGCGGTCACGGGCGGCGCCCAGGTGTTCGACGGCACCACCTGGATCGCCGGGCCCGGGCTCGTCTCGCCTCGCGCGAACGGCGCCGCGGTGGCGATCTCGTCCGCGGAGATCATGGTCTGCGGCGGCGGCACCGCTGCCACCATCCAGACCTGCGAGATCTGGAGCGGCGACGGCTCCGCCGCCAAGAACAGCGCGCCCATGCTGGTCGCGCGGCGCTGGTTCCAGATGGCCCTCGTCGCCTCGGGCACGAAGGTCATCGCTGCGGGTGGGTCGCCTGGCACGGACGAACTCGTCGGCTCGCAGGGGGCCGAGATCTACGACGTCGCGACGGGCGCGTGGTCCAAGCTCCCGGACATGCTCGCTGCCCACGGCGCCGAGACCCTCACCGAGCTCCCCGACGGGCGGCTCCTCGTGGTCGGAGGCCAGACGAGCAACACGGACGTGTACGATCTGGTGAAGGGCTCGTGGTCCTCGGGCGGCGGGCTCCTCAACCCTCGTCTCTTCCACACGACGACCGTGCTGCCGGATGGCCGCGCGCTCCTCGTCGGCGGCCGCACGACGGGCAGCAGCTACGCGATCCCCCAGGCGCCGCTGCTCTTCGCCGACGGCCTCCTGCCTGGCGTCACCTGCACGGCCCCGGGCGACTGCAAGTCGGGCGTGTGCAGCGACGGCGTGTGCTGCGATCGCGCGTGCAGCGGCGCCTGCGAGGCCTGCAACGAGGTCGGTGCGGTGGGCACCTGCAAGATCGTCGCGGGGGTGCCGCGCACCGGCCACGCATCGTGCGGTGGGAGTGGGCCCTGCGCCTCGTCGTGCGATGGCGTCTCCGCCACCTGCTCGTTCCCCGGCGCGACCAAGGCGTGTGTCGCGCCCTCGTGCGCCGGTGGCCTCTCGCAGCCCGGCGCCGTCTGTGATGGCGCCGGCGCGTGCGGCGCTCTCTTGCCGGCGGTCACCTGCGCGCCGTTCGTGTGCGACGCGACGGGCTGCAAGACCTCGTGCACCGGCGACGCCGACTGCGTCGCGACGCACCAGTGCGCCTCCAGCGTCTGCGTGCCGCGCGGCGCGACGGGCCCCGAGCTCCCTGGCAAGCTGCCCGAGAAGCCGACGGTCACCGCGTCCGCCCAGCGCTGCACCAAGTCGAGCCAGTGCAGCACCGGCTTCTGCGTACAAGGCGTGTGCTGCGACACGGCGTGCAAGGACAAGTGCCACTCGTGCGTGCTCCCCTCGTCGCCGGGCAAGTGCACCGTCGAGCCCATCGGCGTCGACCTGAAGAACGAGTGCGGTCCTGCGCTGTCGTGCCTCGGCACCTGCGACGGGCGCGGCGCCTGCATCGGTGGACTCGCCGGCTCGATGTGCGCACCCAACCGGTGCACGGGGCAGAGCACCGGCGTCGGCCCGGCCTACTGCAAGGCGCCGGGCGGGACCTGCCCGACCGACGACACCGTCACGTTCGACTGCGCGCTCTACGCCTGCGACCCGGCGTTCGGCGCGTGCTTCGACACCTGCACGGACAGCTCCCAGTGCGCGCGCGGCGCCGCCTGCGATCTCGCGACCAAGTCGTGCGTGGATGGCAGCGCACCAACCAGCGACGGCTGCCACGCGACGCCCGGGCAGGGCGGTGGCTCGGCGGTCCTCTTCCTCGGCTGCGCTGCGCTCGGGCTCCACCGGCGCAGGAGGCGCCGCTAGACACGGCGGCCGCTCCCGCGAAGCGTCAGGCCGCGAGGCGCGACCAGTCGAGCAGGCTCGCGTGCTCCTTCGCGAGGCTGAAATCCACCGACGTGCGCTGGCCGACGATGTCGCCGCCGATCTCGAAGTCCACCGGGCGGTCGAACTCCATGCGGCACTTGTCGAGCATGAAGTGGACGTCGTGCGCGAACGGGTGCTCGCCGCGCCACAGCTTGCGGACGTTGCGCGCGGCGCGCAGGGCGGTGTCGCCGTACACGCGGGCGGCCATCCGGCCCTTGGCCGCGTGCGCGAACGGGAACGCGCGGAAGCCGAGGCCGATCTCCTCGATCGTGCCGCACCCGCAGACGCTGACGGGACCCTCGAACAGCACCTCGCCCGCGCCGCCGCCCTCGACCGGGACGACCTTGCCGGCCCGGTCGATGCCGAGCGCGTCGGAGCCGAGGTTGATGAGGCGGACCTGCGTGCGCGGCGCGATCGCCATCTTGGGCACCGTGAGCCCGAACAGCGAGACCATGTAGCCCGGGAAGCCACCCACGTAGCGCGCGGCCCCGGCGGGCAGCGCGCCCATCACGCGGTGGTAGTCCGCGAGGACCTGCGCGTCCCAGCCGGTGCCGGCCCAGGGCGAGAGCGTGCCCTCGACCTCGACCAGCGAGAAGCGCTTGACCGGCCACGGACGGGCGCGGTGACGGGCGACCTGGCGGATCGCCTGGGCGAAGGGGGGCGAATGCGTGGAGCGAGCCCAGCCGTTGCCGGTGCCCAGGGGCAGGAGACCGAGTGTAGGCAATCGGGTGCGGTCCCAGGCGTTCAGGAGGGAGACCGCCGTGCCGTCACCACCGCCGGAGAGGACGATGTCCGGCTGGTTGTCGTGGAGACCCGCGATGAACCGGTGCGCATCGGCCAGGCTGTGCGTGAGCGCGAGGGGCGCCTCCGGCAGGTGGGAGCGGACGGTGCGGGCGAGGCGCTGGGAGCCCCGGCGGGCCTTCAGGTTTATCAGGACGGCGGTCGTCACCGGTTCTTGATTAACGCCGAACCGCCAGGTCGTCCGTCAAGGAACCGTCATACGTTCGTCCGGCTTCCCTCGGCCGGGAGAGAGCGCGATGCTTCGGCCATGGGGAATGCACTCGAGGACTTCGCGGCGACGCTGCCGGACGCCGATCGCCAGGTGTTGCACGGCGCCGCGGTGTTCGTCATGGAGATCGTGGCCAATGCGGACAGTGACCGCGACAACAAGGAGGTCGACACCATCGCCAAGCTGCGCGACGTGGTGCGCGAGCGGATGGGCGCCGCGTTCGCCGCTTCGGGCTCCGACTTCCCGGACGTCGTCGCCGCGGCGGCCGACCCGGAGTGGCTACAGGGCGAGCACGTGCGCAAGCTCGCGGCGGTCGTCCGGCGCATGCCCGAAGGCGCCCGCAAGCTCTTCGATCGCACGCTGATCGAGATCGGGCTCTCGGTGGGCGGCGCCTCGGGCGGCTTCTTCGGTCTCGGCAGCAAGCTCTCCGACCACGAGCAGTACGCGATCAAGCGGCTCGCGGGCGCGCTGCAGCTCGAGATCGACGCCGACCTGAAGAAGTCCCTCGGCTAGATGTCGATGACGTGCTCGGGCAGCACGAGCGCACCGGTGCGGACCGGGTAGCTCGTCGTCCGGACCGGGAACGCGCTCGCGGCGTGCTCGCCGTAGCGGAGGTCGAGGCGCCGGTCGCCGCTCCGGTCCACGAGCTTGCCCGCGTAGGCGCGGGCGTCGGTGCCGAAGCCCTGGGTTCGCACCTCGCCGCCGAACACGGTGCCCCGGGCGAGCACGATGACCGTGTCGACCACGGACGATCGATTGACCGTGAGCGCGGCGGTGACGTGGGCCACGCCGCGCTCGTCGAGCTCGCGGGTGCAGGCGTCGAGGGTCTGCTCGAGGCCCCGCACGAGGAGGATTGCGGCGGCGACCGCGAAGCGCACGTCGATGCCCTCGTCGGTCTTCACCCCCTGGTCACGCAGGTAGGCGAAGTTGTCCTCGCCTAGCTGCGCGCGGATTCGCGCGTGGACGGTGCTGCTTGGCTGGAAGTGCGTGAGGGTGCCGACGATCGCGCCGCACGCCGCGCGCGGGTCGCGCCACGGCGCCTCCCGGGTGACGCCGAAGCTCGGGAGCTCTCCCGAGTCGTCGCGACCGACGTGGGTCTGGAGGTCGATGTTGGCGAGGTAGAACGACTGGGCGTTCCCGGAGTAGAGGCGGCCGCGTAGAGAGGCGTCGAGCTGGTGGGCGATGGTGACGTGCGCGAGCGTGCCCGCGTCGTCCGTGCCCCCGCCGGCCGGCGTGAACGACTCGAGCTTCGGGCTGCCGAGCTCGCCGAGGCAGGCGAAGCGCGTGGCCACCATCTGCTCGTACACGTGGCGGGACTCGCCGGAGTGGATGCGGTCGCCGCAGTGGGTGTTGGCGAGCGTGGACAGCACGCTGGGCAGGCCGAAGTCGGTGGCGCACACGCCGAGGTCCGCCTCGTCGGGGGCGTGGCCGATCTGCAGCTCGTCGCGGAGGAGCTGGAGCCCGTTCACTAGGGCGTAGCGGTCGCGCACCTGGTTGCGCAGGTAGGCGTGGTAGGCGCTGCGCTCGGCGCCGAAGGTGGAAGGCAGGGCCCAGACACGCTGGACACGCACGCTGGCCGCAGTCGGGTCGAACGCCATCGGCCCATGGTGCCAAGAACACAGGACGAGGCCAAGCCCCCCGAGCATCGAGTAGCATCCCCTTCGATGGCGTTCCTGGCGGCGCTCTGGGACGAGCTCGTGCTCCTCGTCGTGATGCTGGTGGTCGACGGGCTCGCCCGGCGCAAAGGGCACGAGCTGCGCGCGCACCTGCGCCGGGCCTGGTGGCTCTTCGGGTTCTCGCTCGCGTTCTCCTTCGTGGGGACGGCGCTCCACACCCTCGGCTATCCGAGCGTGAAGGCCTGGGCGGGCCGGCTCAACCTCGTCGGCGATCTCGCCGGGGGCTACGCGACCGTGAGCATCACGGGGCTCGTAGTCTTCGACCTCGTCCTTCCCGCGCTGCGGACGTCGTTCAACAAGCTCACGGCCGAGCTCCTGGTCGGCGTGGGCTACATCCTGGCCACGCTGGCGGTGCTGCGCGCCTCGGGCATGGACGCGGGCAGCGTCCTCACCACCTCGGCCATCGTCTCCGGCGTGCTCGCCCTCTCCCTGCAGGCCACGCTCGGCAACATCCTCGGCGGCATCGCGTTGCAGCTCGACGGCTCGATCCAGGTCGGCGACTGGGTGCAGCTCGAGAACGGCAAGCAGGGCAAGGTGGTGGCGATCCGCTGGCGCCACACGGTGCTCGAGACGCGCGACTGGGACCAGCTCATCGTGCCGAACGCCGTGCTCCTCGCGAGCCAGATCCAGATCCTCGGCAAGCGCGCGGGGCAGAAGGTCGTCCAGCACCGGATGACCTTCCACTTCGCCGTCGACCACCGACACTCGCCGAACCTCGTCACCGAAGCGGTGGCGCAAGCGCTCGCCGCTTCGCCGATCGAGGGCGTCGCGATCGACCCGCCGCCGGTCTGTCAGCTCCAGGATCTCGCGCGCGATGGCCGCGATCACGCGGCGAACTACCTGGTGCGCTACTGGCTGCAGGACCTCGACCGCGACGATCTCGCGCAGTCGCGCGTGCGAATCCGGGTCGTCACCGCGCTCGCGCGAGCGGGGATTCCGCTCGCGGTCCCCGAGCGTCTCCTGCGGCTCTCGTCGGAGCCGCAGCAGAAGCCGCGCAAGGACGAGCGCCCCGCGATCGTCGACCACCTCGATCTGTTCGCGTCGCTGTCGGCCGACGACCGCGCCGATCTCGCGGGCGCGCTCCAGTACTCGCCGTTCGTCCAGGGCGAGGTGATCGCCCACGTGGGCGACGACCCGCGCTGGCTCTACATCCTCACGAGCGGCAAGGTCTCGGTGCTCGCGCGCGGGCCGGACGACACCGCGGTCGAGGTGGCGCAGCTCGAGGCGCCGGACTTCTTCGGCGAGATGGGCCTCATGACGGGCGAGCCGCGCACCGCCGACGTGATCGCGCTCACCCACGTGGACACGTATCGCCTGGATCGCAAGGCTTTCGAGCGCATCCTGCTCGACGACCCGCCCATCATCGAGCGCATCTCCGAGACCCTGGCCAAGCGGCGCGTGGCGCTCGAGGCGGCGCGCGAGGGCCTCGACTTCGAGTCACGAAAGAGCCGCGAGGCCACCGAGAGCAAGCAGCTGTTGCACCGCATCCGGGACTTCTTCGGCTTGCGCGGATAGCCTCGCCCCGGTGACTCCGCCGAACGCGCCGCCGCGCACCTCGCTGCTCGCGCCTTCGGCGATGCTGGGCCTCGGCGGGCTGCGTGCGATGGTGATCGTCTCGGGGGTGCTGGCGCTCCTGTTCGGCTTCCTGTTCGTCGGTACAGGCATCTCGTTCCTCCGCGAGAACCTGGTCAAGCGCGATGGACCTGTGTTCGCGATCGTGATCGGCGCGCTGTGCCTCGGCAAGGCCGCCCTGGAGCTGTCAGCCGCGGTGCGGCTCGGCCCGATGGAGCGCGCGCCGCTCGCGCAGCTGCCGTTCGGCGCCGGGTTCGTGAAGGTCGCAACGGTGTGGCTGATGGTGTGCTGGGGGCTGCTCGTGTTCGGCCTCTTGCACGCGGTGCTCGCCGCGGTGCTCTGCGTGGTCTTCGTCGTGGGTTTCGTCGTCGCGCTCCTCGCCTCGATGGTCACGCTCGGCTTCGGCGCGAAGGAGGCCTTCTCGAAGTGGTGGTCGACGGTCGAGGCCGTCGCGTCGCCGTTCTCTCTCGAGGGACGGCTCTGGGCCGCCGTCGCCGCAGACGGTGTGGGGGCGGTCGTGCTGCTCGTCGTCGCGGGCCTCATGTTCGTGGGCCCATCGGCGTGCGCTGCCTACCTCCACGCGCGGATGAAGGTGCTCCGTCGTCGCTAGGGTCTTCTGGCGAGCTGCGCGGCGAGGGTCCGCAGGCGCTTGGCATCAGCCTCACGGCCCGCCGCCGCGAGCACGTCGGCCTCCGCGGTGAGGATCAGCGCCACCGGCTCGGCGCGGTCCCCGAGCATCGTCAAGAGCGTCGCCGGATCGACCTTCTCGAGCGTCTCGCGACCGACGCCCAGCGACCGATACAGATCCTCGAAGAGCCGCAGCGCGCCCTCCACGTCGCCCTGTTGCGCGAGGCCGAACGCCTTGCGCACCACCGAGGCGAGCTGCTCGATCAGCCGCTCGAGCCAGTCCTTGCGGATCATCGCCCGACGCCGCAGCCGAGCTGCTCGCGGAGGGCGAGGTGCGCCGGGCTCACGAACCAGGCGACGAGATCGCGGACCACCTCCGACGCGGGCACGCCCACCGCCGCGAGCCGTGCATCGTCGAAGCCGCGCACCGCCGTCGGCAGATCGCCGGCCAAGAGGAGCCCCGCGCGCGCCGCCGTGAGCTCGACGCCGCGCGCGAACGCCTTGAGATCGGCGCGGCCGCCGTCGGCGAGGAAGCGCTTGACGACGACGCGCAGGCCCTCGAGCTGCACCGGCTCGAGGTGACGCGCGAGCGCGCGGGCGTCCTCGAGGGTTCGCTCCTCGGCGCCGTGCATCGGCAGGTCGGGCTTGCCGAGCTTGAGCGCCGCGAGCAGGAGCTGCTCCTGCTGCTGGGGCTTCGGGAACAGCACCCGCAGGTGCGCGTCGCCACGCCAGCCGGAGAGGTGCTGGCCGATCGCGAACAGCATCTCCTCGGGGCGCGTGAGCGAGAGCGCGCGCCGCCCGGCCACGGTGGAGGGGGGCTCGGTGGCCACCGGCACGAGCATCGCATCGAGGTCCTGACGCAGGGCCAGGCGCGGCGCCGGGATCGCGAGCACGTCGGCGCAGGCGAAGAACGCGCGCGCGAGGGCCACCCTGGTGGTGGTGCGGTCCTCCCACGGGATGTTCGGCGGCGGCGCGATCGACATGCGCATGGTCACCGCGCGCTGCGCGCGGACCGCCGGCAGGATGAGCTCGAACATCTTGCCGACGAGGACGTCCTCCTCGGGGTGGCACACCGCGCGCGTGAACGTGGGCGCGTCGAGCCGGCTCTTGAAGGTGGGCGCGCCCTTGCGCCCCGTCCCAGGAGACTGGTGGACCGCGTGGAAGCGCCGCGCGTCGTCGTCGGCCTTCTCGAGCAGCACGAGCGCGTGGGCGAGGCAGAACGCTCGGTCCACGCGGCCGGCATCGCGGTAGAGCCGGAACAGGGCGCGGTAGGGCTCCGCGTGCAGCGGGTGCTGCTGGATCGCGAGGTGCAGCTCCTCGGCCGCCTCGTCGACGCTGCCGCGGCGCCCGTGCAGCTCGGCGAGGATGCGGCGCACCTTGGCGTCGTCGGGCCGCACGCGCGCGGCCATCTTGAACGCCTCGATCGCCGAGACGTCGTCGCGCATGCGGTCGCGGTAGAGCAGGCCGAGCGCGCTCCACAGCTCGACCTCGAGCTCCGGCGGGGCCTTCCCGCCGGCGACCCGGTGGAGCATGCGCCGGTACGCGCGCTCGAGCGGCTTCCACGCGCGCGCCTGGGTGTGGATGCGGTCGACCGCCTCGAACGCCTTGAGCAGGGTCGGGTCCTCGTCGAGGGCGCGCTCGAACGCCTCGGCCGCGCGCGCGCCGTCGTGCGCCTTGTCGCGCTGGATCTGGGCGAGCGTGTAGAAGTACTTGGCGCGGCGACGCGGGTTGTCGTCGGCCGCGGCGATCTTCTCGAGCAGGCCGGTCATCTCCTGCCAGGCGTCCACGCGCTGGTAGGCCTCGAGCAGCCGGTGCTGCAGCACGTGGTCGCCCTTGCGCAGGTCGAGCGCCTCCTCGAGCGTCTCGACGGCGCCGCGCGGGTCCTGCGCCGGTCCGGCCTGGATCTCGGCGAGATCGCCGAGGATGACGATGCGCTCGTCGACGTTGGGCGTGATCTCGGCGAGCCGCCGGCGCACGTCGACGGCGTCGCGCCACGCCTTGCGCTCGACGTGGATCTGCGCGAGCCGCTCGAGGTCGGGCGGTGCTCCGGGTCGATGGCGAGCGCCTGCTGGAAGCTCCCGACCGCGGCGCGCGTGCGGCCACGCTCGTGCTCCACGCACCCCATGCGGTGGTGGACCGCGAGGAGCCGCTCGTCGCCGGGCTCGAGCGCCGAGAGCAGGCGCTGGTCGGCCTGGTGCGCGCCGTCCCAGTCCTCGGCGGCGAAGCGCGCCTCCGCGAGCTTCACCAGCGACTCGACGTCGGAGGTGTCGAGCCGCACCGCCTCGGCGAGCGCGGAGCTGGCCTCGGCCGAGCGCCCCATGGCCTGCAGCGCCCGCCCGTGCAGCGCGTTCCACCGCGCGCGCTGGGCGCGATCGGTCGTGCGGCCGCCCGACAGGAGCAGGCTCGTGAGGGTGTGGACCACGTGGTGGTGGCCGCGCTCGCTGTAGGGCTCGACGAGCCCGGCGGCGGCCTCGACGCTCGTGGGCTGCAGGTAGAGCGCCTCTTCCCAGCCCGCGATCGCGCCGTCGAGATCGCGGAGCTCCTCGGCGCGGACCCGCGCGAGGTCGAGCAGCAGGCGATAGCGGCGATCGGGCTCGCTCGTCTGCTCGAGCTCGCGCACGATCATCGCGGCCACGCCGGCCGGGTCGCCCTCGGTGGCGGCGAGCCCGCGGAGCGCGGTGAGCGCCTCGCGATCGTTTGGATCGAGGTCGAGCGAGGCCCCGAGCAGGTCGCGGACCTCGGCCGGCTCGGCCCCTGCCTTGCCGCGGATCTGCGCGCGGAGCCGCAGGATCGCCGCCTTCTCGCGGGGCTCGGTGGTGTGGGTGAGCGCGCTCGAGGCCGCGGCGTCGGCGCCCTCGAGGTCTCCCGCCTTCTCGAGCATGCGACCGAGCAGGCCGAGCGCCGCGCCCGACTGCGGCGCGATCTCGGCGGCCTGCCGCGCGAGGGCGAGGGCACGCTCTGGCTCGCCGAGCTCCTCGTCGAGGATGCGCGAGGCCTCGACCAGCCAGCGCACGCGCGAGTTGCGATCGCTCACCGCGGCGACGCGGCGCTCGAGCAGCTCGACGAGGGCATGCAGGCGACCCCGCGTGCGGTGCAGCTCGGCGAGCGCGTCGTGCGCGGCGCGGTGGCCCGGGTCGATCTCGAGGATCTCCTCGAGCGCCTGCCCCTCGGCCTCGTGCTCCCGGAGCTCCTCGAGCAGCGCGACGAGCTCGAGCAGGTGGCCGATCTTCTCGCGCGGGCTCGCGGCGACCTCGATGGAGCGCTCGAGCGCGCGGCGCAACCCGGCGGAGTCGCCGCGGCGAGCGTTCACCTCGGCGAGCAGCTTGAGGGCGCGGCGGTGCTCGGGGTCGACGGCGATGAGGTCTTCGAGGACCGCCACCGCGCGGCTGTCGTGTCCACCCTCGATCAGGAGGTCGACGAGCTTGCTGCGCGCGGCCTCGAGCGCGATCGGCGCGCGCACGGCGGAGACGCGGCGCTCCCACACGGCGACGCGCTCGGCGAGCAGGCCCTCCTTGGCGAGCTCGGCGTCGAGCGCGACGGCGGCGGCCTCGGAGGCCGGGTCGGCGTCGAGGGCGGCCGCGTAGGCCTCGCGGACGGAGGCGCTGGCCTCGCCACGCGCCTCGCGTAGACGTCCGCGCTCGAGCTCGAGCTCCGCGCGACGACCCCCGAGCGGTGTGCGCTGGACCGCGGCCACCAGCGAGGCCTCGGCGAGGTCCCACTGCTTCTTCCGGCGGTAGAGGCGCGCGAGCTCGCGGTGCGGGCGCGGGTCTCCCTCGCCGAGCAGGCGCTTGCCGCGCTCGGCGAACGGCAGGCCCCACTCCACCTTGCCGACGTCCTCGCCGTACCACTTGGCGATGCGCAGCAAGAGCACGCCGAGGCGCGGGCGGTCGCGCATCCAGTCGATGTCCTCGCTCCACGCGAGCGCGGTGCGCAGGAGATCCCCGAGCCGATCGTGGGCGTGCGAGAGGGCCTCGAGCGCGGCGACGGTCTCGTCGTCCTCGACGTCCTCCGAGAGCGCGGCGACCAGCACCTCGAACGCCTGGTTCGCGTCGCCTTGCTCGAGCAGGAGCTGGGCGAGCTCGCGGTGGAGCGCCATGCGTCGCCGCACGTCGTCGGTGCGCTCGATCGCGTCGAGCAGCGACTCGGCGTGGACGACCCATGGCTCCTTGGGCTTTGGCGCGGCGGTCGGCGTCGCGGGGCGCGCCGGTGGCAGGACGATCGCCGGGCGCGTCTGGGTGGGCGCGCTCTCCCCGAAATCGTCCTCGGGCTCGATCTCCTCTTCGTCCTCGACGACGTCCTCGTCGAGCACGTCGAACGGCTCGATCTGCGGTAGCGCGGGGTAGTGCATGGCCGCCGTGCGATCGGCGGTCGACTCCTCGTCCAGCAGCTCGGCGTCTTCGAGCTCCTCGGGGTCGGCCGCGGGCGGCGGGGCCATCGTGCCAGCAGGAAAGCGCGGGGGCGGGATCGATCGCGACACGAACGGCAGCGTAGCCGGAAAGGCCAGCCGGGCGTGGGCGGATCACGGCACGAGGACGAGCTTGCCCGTGGTGCCGCGCGCTTCCATCTCCCGGTGGAGTCGGGAGCCCTCGGCGAGGGGGGCCTCTCCACCGATCAGCACCCGGAGCCGCTTCTCGACCACGTCGGCCGCGATCGAGGCCAGCGCGGGCGCGCACAGATCGCGCCGGCGCAGCATCGGGGTGAGGTAGTAGCCGCTCACGGTGTGGTTCTTGTGCATGAGCCCGATGGGCTCCACCTGCCCGCGCGTGTCGCCGGTCGCGGCGCCGTAGACCACGAGGCGGCCGAGCGGCGCGAGGCACGCGAGGTTGCGCTTGTACGACTCGGTGCCGCCGATCATCTCGAGGATCACGTCGACGCCCACGCCGCCCGTGGCCTCGCGCACGCGGTGCATCCAGTCGGCCGCGCGGTAGTCGACCGCGAGGTCGGCGCCGAGCTCCCGCACGAGGGCGCGCTTGTCGTCGGAGCCCGCGGTGCCGATCACCTTGCTCGCGCCGAGGCGGCGGGCGAGCTGGACCGCCAGCGACCCGACGCCGCCCGCGGCCGCGTGCACGAGCACGGACTCTCCCGCGACGAGGCGCCCGTGCAGCGCGAGCGTGTGGTGCGCGGTGAGACCCTGCACCGGCAACGCCGCCGCCTCCACGAACGAGAGGCCGGCGGGCATCGGGTAGCAGTGGTCGGCGCGCGCGGTCATCTGCTCGGCGTAGGCGTTCTCGCCCAGCGCCATGACACGGTCGCCCACGGCGAGATCGCGGACGTCCTCGCCGAGCGCGATCACCTCGCCCGCCGCCTCCATGCCCGCGATCTGCGGCAGCTGCGGGCGAACGAAGTACTCGCCGCGGCGAAAGCGCGTGTCGGCCCAGTTGATGCCGATCGCGCGCACCTGGAGGAGCACCTCGCCGGCGCGCGGGGTCGGCGCGGGCACCTCGTCGAGGACGAGGACGTCGGGTTCACCGGTCTTGTGGAAGCGGAGGGCGCGCATGGCGGGCATCGTACTTGGGCTACGCTCTCGCTGCATGGCGCGAAGACTCGGCTTCGGGTGCCTGCGCCTCGTGGACCGCGGCCCGATCGACGCGGCGAGGGCGGCGGGCATCGGGCTGTTCGACACCGCGCGCGCCTACGGCAACGAGGCGCTCCTCGAGGGCCTCGAGGACGTCGAGATCGTCAGCAAGGTCGGGCTTCGTCGCGAGGGCGCCTCGTGGATCCCGGACGGACGCGCGCGCGCGATCCTGGAGGACGCGGCCGAGACCGCGCGCGCCCTCGGTCGTGCGCCCGACGTGCTGCTGCTCCACGCGCCCGACGCGCGGGTGCCGCTCGCGACCAGCGTGCGCGCGCTCGGGGAGTGCGTGGAGCGTGGGCTCGCGAAGGCCGTGGGCCTCTCGAACGTCACGCTCCGACAGCTCGACGAGGCGCAGGCCATCACCCCGATCGCGGCCGTGCAGGTCGCGCTCGGCGCGCACGACGACGTCGCCGCGCGCGGGGGGCTGGTCGGGGCATGCGGAGCACGGGGCATTCCCGTTCTCGGGTACGCGCCGCTCGGTGGGCCCCGGCGAGCTTCGCGTACGCTGGGCGATCGGGTGCTCCGCGCCCAGGCAACGCGCCTCGATGCGTCGACCGTCGCGGTGCTGCTCGCATACCTGATGGCAGTGCACCCGACCGTCGTCCCCCTGTTCGGCAGCGCGCAGCCGGCACACGTCGCCGAGGCCGCGCGCGCGGTCGACCTCGAGCTCGACGAGGAGGCCCTGGCCGCGCTCGATGCCCGCTACCGTGGGCTCGGTCGGCTCCGCGCGCCGCGCCACACGGCGCCGTCCGGAGCGGAGGTCATCCTCCTCATGGGCCTCGCCGGCGCGGGGAAATCGCGGCTTGCCGAGCGCCTGGGTGGCGCGCGCCTCAACCGCGACACCCTCGGTGGCACGCTGAAGAAGGTCAACCGCGCGCTCGCGGAGCTGCTCGCCGCGGGGGAGCGTCGCGTGGTGCTCGACAACACCTACCTGACGCGGGCGGCCCGCGCGGAGACGGTCGCGGTGGCGCGGGAGCACGGCGCCACGGTCCGCTGCGTGCACCTCGCGACGCCGCTCGCCGATGCGCAGGTCAACGTGGTCCTGCGCATGCTCGAGCGACGGGGCGCGCTCCTCGATCCCGCGGCGCTCGCGATCGCGAACAAGACCGACCCGAACCTCCTCGGTCCGACGACGCTGTTCCGCATGGCGCGCGATCTCGAGGCGCCGTCGCTCGACGAGGGCTTCACCTCGATCGAGGAGGTGCCGTTCGTGCGGGAGGGGAGCTTCGGCGATGGCGCGGCCACGTGCGTGGCGCTCGATCGCGCGCTCGCGGATCCAGGCGCGCTCGCGGGCGAGGGTCCCGTGCTCGCCTTCGGGTGGCGAGAGGCCTTCGTCGACGACGGCAGCCTGGCCGCGCGGTTGACCGAGCATGCGGGGCGTCCGGTCGAGGTCGGTGTCTGCCCCCACCCGGGCGGGCCACCCCGTTGCTGGTGTCGACCTCCGCTGCCAGGGTTGCTCGTCGCGTTCTTCCTGCGGCACGGGGTCGATCCGCGCCGCGTGCGCGTGCTCGGCGACTCGCCCGCCCATGGGCTGCTCGCCCGCGCCCTCGGAGCTCACCTCGTCACCTGAAGAGCGCGATTCCGTCACCGAAGACATCGAATCGTCGGCGTCCCGCCACAAGATTCACCTGGCGGTTCCCTGTGTGTCACACGATCGACGCACACGACACGGAAACGTGACCACTTCGTTGCCGGGGCGATCCTAGTTTGCGCGGCCATGGGTCGCGCCCAATCGCTCCTCGTCATCCTGCTGCTGCTGCTCCTTCCGACCGTCGCCTCGGCGAGCGAGGTGGAGGCTCCCTGGTACGAGCGGCTCCGCATCCGCGGGTACACGCAGGTCCGCTACAACCGGTTCTTCGCGAACAACCCGGAGCTCGTGAACGCCCAGGCCGATCGCACGATCGGGGGCGAGGGGCAGACGTTCCTCGTGCGGCGCGCCCGGCTGATCGTGCAGGGCAGCGTGACGTCACAGGTCCAGGTGTACCTGCAGACGGACGCGGCCACCCTGCTCTCCGACAACACGCACGTCGTGACCATGCGCGACTGGTACGCCGACCTGTTCCTCACTTCGGCCAAGGAGACGCGGGTGCGGGTCGGCGTGTCGAAGGTCCCCTTCGGCTTCGAGAACATGCAGTCGAGCCAGAACCGTCTGCCGATCGATCGCACCGACGCGATCAACAGCGGGGCGGCCAACGAGCGCGACCTCGGCGCATACTTCTACTACGCGCCGACGTGGGCGCGTCACCTCTTCAAGCGTCTGGTCGACGACGGGCTCAAGGGTTCCGGTGACTACGGCCTGCTCGCGCTCGGCGTGTACGCCGGCCAGGGCGCCAACAAGCTCGAGGGCAACGGGACGGTGCATGCCATCGCGCGGGTCTCGGTACCCCTCGTGCTCGGCCACCAGATCCTCGAGCTCGGCGTCGGCGGCTACGCGGGCAAGTTCGCCATCAAGAAGGACAAGGACGTGAAGGGCCCCGACGACCCGCGCGACATCCGCGCGGCGCTCGGCTTCACGCTCTATCCGCAGCCGCTCCTCGTGCAGGGCGAGTACACGGTGGGCATCGGGCCCGAGCTCGATCGCGCGAAGAAGCTCGTGCGCGAGCGCTTCCTCCACGGGGGCTACCTGCTGGTCGGCTTCCGCGTCGAACCGCTGATCCCCTACGCGCGCTTCCAGGTCTACGAAGGCGGCAAGAAGTTCGAGACGAACGCGCCGCGGTACTCGGTGCGCGAGCTGGAGCTCGGGATCGAGGCGCACCTCGGCAAGGCGGTCGAGCTGGTCGGAGCCTGGGTCGAGGCGCGGCGCACCAACCCGACGACGGGCAACGACGAGTACGGTCGGCTGCTGCGGCTGCAGGTGCAGGTCAACTACTGATCCCGCACGGCGCGCGTCGGACGCACGCGCTGCATCACTTCGGCCAGCACACCGCGGGCGGGCCCCAGTCCTCGGTGCACGCTTCGTCGGCTCGGCAGTCCGAGGCCTTGCGACAGACGCGGGCGCAGCGCGAGATCGCGCCTGCGTTGCGGAAGCCGGGGAGGCACTTCGGGCCGACGCCGGGCTCACCGCGCAGGCACGCGAGGACGTGGGAACAGTCCGCATAGGTGCGCAGGCAGTCGGGGTCGGGGTCGTCGAAGCCCATCTCGTCGCACGACCCGAGCATGCCCGAGGCGTGGTGGCAGCCGCAGAGCCAGGTCTTGGTCTCGACGGGGGACCGGGCCTTCGTGGACACCGACGTGCTGGGCGTCGGCGTGGACTCGGGCGCCGGGCTGGGGGCGACCGGACCCCGACAGGAGACGAGCAGCGCGGCGAGGACGAGCGTGCGCATGTCGCGTCTCGTTCATGTCCTGTGCCACCGTACAAATGACCATGTCGCAGGGGTGCGGACCCCCATACCCTCATCGCGTGAGTCTCATGAGAACGTGCGTCTTGGGGCTGTCACTCCTGGCTGGTTGTGGAGCGCGTGAGATCCCGGACTTGTCGCTCGACGCCACGCCTGACACCGTCACCGTCGACACGACGCCCGACACGCTCGCCATCGACACCGGTGGGATGCCCGACACGTTCGTCTTCGACACCGTGGCTGCGGATACCGGACCCGAGGTCGACACCGGGCCACCCGCGGGGCGCAGGGGTCACGATCCTGCACGCCTCGCCCGACCTGGGGCCCCGCTTCGTCTGTCTCGCTGCGCTGACCGGCGCCCTGACCGCGCTGACCGCCGTCCAGGCGCTTGGGCCCATAGGCGCTCCTGACCCAGCGAGCCCAACCGATCCAGCGCTGTTCAGGCCCTTGCCTTTCGGCAGCGTCGTTCCTCTGCCCATGTCGCCGACCTGGCGGCAGCCGTCAAGGCGTTCACGACAGCGTTCTACTTGGTCGATAAGAACCCCCTGCTCGAAGGCAAGAAGTGCGCGGATGTGTGGCCGGCAGCGTACGCGGATCCGACCTCCTTCCTCCTCGTGCCCAAGGGCACCATCAAGCCCGATGTCAATTTCACCATCATCGCGGCCACCGGGTGCAAGTCGAGCCCGACGGCGGACGGCCCTTGCGGCGCAACGGGCGCTCTCCCGAACCTCGGCGTGCGCCTCTACCAACCGAATCACTTGCCGCTGCCTTCGTACGCGGGGGTCACCGGGGCGCGCGTGGGGCTCCAGGTGCTGCATCTGTCGCCCCACCCCGCGCGCCAGGCGCTCGACGTCTACTTCCAGGATCCGAGCCCGGGCGTCCCTGTCTCGCTCGAGTCCACCACGGGCCTGTCCTACGGTGGTCTCGGCGCCTCCATCGGCGTGCGGTTCCCCTCGAAGGCCGGCGAGACCGCAAACCTGACGCTGGTCCCGCACGGCGCCCCGCTCTCGGATCCACGCGCCCTGCGGGTGCCACTCGGGCCTGTCTTCACGACCTATTCCAAGATCGGGGCCAGCCCGTTGGATGGCCGAAACCTCGTCGTCGTCGTGCTCGGGCCGTCCGCGCCGCACGAGGTCGCGCTGGCGGCGGCCAACTACTAGAGCGGCGACAGGTACACGTCGATCACCTTGCCGCGTCGCAGCGCGCCGGTCGGGGTGCGGAACACCATCGTGGCCCACGCGCCCTCGTAGGAGCCGACCACGAGCGAAGGCGTCTTCGTCGCGGAGAGCTCGATCGCCACGACCCCGGCTTTCGCGAGCCCCACCATCTCCTTCGCGGTGCACCTGCGATCTTGGTCGCGGTCGTACCAGAGGGCGAGGCGAGCGAACGCCGGGTCGGCCGCGTCGATCTTCCCGTCGTGGTTGGCGTCGTGCTCGGCGAGGTTCGCGAAGCCGTCGAGCGCGGAGCCCATATGGCCGAACAGCTCGGACTGGTCGTCGACGCAGCCGCTCCCGTCGCGGTCGAGCACGAGCCAGGGCGTCGCGGCCGAGACCCACTCGGTGCGCGGGGTGGCGCCGAGCGTGAAGGTTCCCGCGGCCGGCGTGAAGAGGACCGGCGCTTCGTCGAAGGCGAGGACCAGCGGCGTGTTGCAGTCGGCGTGGTTGAAGCGCAGGACGCCTTGCCAGTCGGGAAGGCAACGCATCGTGAGGTTGCCCGGCAGCCCCGGCGCCGCGATCTGGACCGCGCACCGCCGCCGTTGCCCGATCTGGCACTCGTCCGGCGGAAGACGGTGCTCGTTGGCGCTCGAGATCAGCAGATAGAAGCAGGCGAGGAGGGTGGACACGCCCCGACGTCGCGCGGACCGGGCAGAGTGTGACGGAAGCCGTCGACGCCGCTACACCGGGCCATGGCGAACAAGCGCGTCCTCTGCCCGCTGCCCGATCGCGACTTCGACACCACCGAGGTCGCGGTCCCGTGGCGCCTGTTGACGCGCGCCGGCCACGAGGTCGTGTTCGCCACCGAGCGTGGAGCGACCGCGGCGTGCGACCCGCTCCTCCTCCGCGGTGTGCTCTTCGGACAGCTCGGCGCGGACCCGGAGCCCCGCGCGCGTTCTATCGCGAGCTCGAGGCCGACGCGGCGTTCCGCGCGCCGATCGCGTGGGACACGATCGTCCCCAGCGACCACGACGCGCTGCTCCTCCCAGGTGGTCATGCGCAGGGGATGAAGCAGTACCTGGCGAGCGCGCCGTTGCAGGCGAAGGTCCGCGACTTCGCCGCCAGCGGTCGACCGATCGCCGCCATCTGCCACGGCGTCCTCGTCGCCGCGCGCGCGGGGATCCTGCGCGACCGCACGACCACCTGCCTGCCGAAGTGGATGGAGTGGTCGGCGTACGCGATCACCGCGTGGAAGCTGGGGGGCTACTACCGCACCTACCCGGCCTACGTGGAGGACGAGGTGAAGAGCACGCTCGCTTCGCCGCACCAGTTCGTGCGCGGCCCGCTGGGCCTCACCCGCGGGACCGCCGACAACGACCGCCACGCCTTCGTGGTGGAGGACGGCGCGTACCTCTCGGCGCGCTGGCCGGGCGACGCCTATCTCTTCGCGAAGCGCCTGCTTGCCCGGCTCTGACGGGAGGCGGACCTGGCTTCCTGTCCACTCGAACACCTGCGCTGGATCATGGTCCGGTCGCATTTCTCCGCTCGGGCCCCGCTCGGACGCCATTTTGTTGCTTGCCGAGACGAGGGGGGGGGGGGGATACCTTTCGGGCAGGCGCTGTTCACGTCCAGAGACACGCAGGGGGACCGATGCTCAATCTTCGCCAGGCTGCCCAGGAATCGATTCTCTTCGACGCTTCTCGGCCGTTGTTTCGCGTCGGCGGCAGCACGCGGGTCAGCGAGTTCTTGCAGGCCATCACGATGATCAAGGGCTCGCCGATGGGTGGCGCTGGGCCCACGACGAACTCCAGCATTCCGTACACGCTCCAGGTGACGGTCCAACGTATCAACGGCGCTCTGCCAGCGGCGGCCTACTACGACAACCTGCTCCCGGCCGCGGGTCTGACCAACATCAACAGCGGAATGACCACGACCAACTTCATCGGGGCCCGCGTCGGCGCCCGGTTCGCGCTGCCCCGCATCGATGCTCAGGTCACCGCGCGAGGGACGGCGGTCGACGGCGTGGAGGTGCGTACCTACGCAGCTGCCCAGTCGGTCCTTCGCTTCCTCGACACCCAGATCATCCAAGGAACGGGTCTCGCAGGAGGATCCAACCAGATCGCCACGCTGAACGGGCTGGACAGCCTGGCGGTCGGCACACAGAGCTTCGCGGCAACGGCGTCGCTCGAGGCCGACATCCGCAACCTCCTCACCCTGGTGACGCCGAGTGGCACGGGCGCAGGCGATGGGCCACACTGCCTCGTCGGAGGTACTCTTGCGATGCGCCGGCTCATGGCGACCGCCACGGGACAGAACGGCCAGAGTGGTTGGCGTGTCGATCGCCGAACGGGGCTGATGATCTACCACTACATGGGGATCCCGTTCTATCGAGCCGACGTGGTCCAGGGCGCCACGACGACGATCTACGCGGTGAACCTTGGCGGAACCGGGCTCAACCTCGTGTACGGCTACGGATCGACCGACTCGTTCGGACTCGTCGTCGAGAGCGATCCGGTCGTGGCTCCTCTCGCAACGTCAGAGTACATGGTCCACGGCGCCTACGCGCTCGTCGCCTGGGAACTGGAGTCCGTCGCCAAGGTCACGGGCGTCACGAATTCGCCCTTGTAGAGCCATGGAACGCTCCATCGGCAAGAAGGGCTGCGGCTGTGCCAGCGCGGTCGTCGCCGCGCCCTGCAGCGGGTGCAGCGAGGTCTACGCCGAAGAGCCGCAGGCCATTGCCACGAAGTTCTTCGACCGAGCGCCGTTCGTCTTGCCGGCGAGCCTCCAACCGCCGCCACTCGAGCGAGAGGAGGTGCTCAGTCACCCTATTGGGGACTTCGGTCTGCCTCGTCAGATCGGCCCTCGGTGGGAAGAGAGCCGCCAAGGCTTGGAAGAGCTTGAGGCGAGGCTTCGCAGCGAGCTGACCCATCGCCTGCAGATGTACGGGTCGTCGGTCGGGTTGCAGGGGCCGCCCGGGCTGTCGGCTGTCGTCCAGAAGGTCGAGGCCGAGGGCGTCACAGTGGACGCGACGCCGCTGGTGGTCGCGAGCCAGGCGCTGCCCACGGCGAGCAAGTCGAGCTTCCGTGCGCTCGTCCTTGGTACGGGCGCCGACAACGTGAACCACCGGTGGTGGGACATCGAGGCCACGTTTCGCCGGGACCTCAGCGGGGTCGCGATCCAGTCGGGGAGCATCGGGCTCCAGGGCGGCTTCGAGGGCGGGAGCGCGGCGAACTGGCAGGCCCAGCTCGTCGCGAACGGGAGCGGGGGTGTGGACCTCGAAGTCGTTGGGGGACCGGCAACGGAGATCCGCTGGGACATCGTGCTGATGACGCAGGTCGCCGACCCCGACGTCTGCGCGTACCGCCGGTTGACGCAGGGTGGGGAGCGCTGAGCAGCAGCCTCATCGCGGGGCAGATCTGCGTGTCGGTCTCGCGCGGCTCCACCTACCTCGCGAAGTACTTCCGGCTCTCGGTGCCGATTGGGACGACGCTGACGATCGACATGACCGGCGGCGGCTTCGATACGTACATGTACCTGCTGCGCGGAACCGACAAGAACGGGGTGCTGCTCGCGCAGGACGACGACAGTGGTCCGGGCACGGACTCGCAGATCATCTACACCACGCAGGCGCAGGACGGCACGGACTTCGTCGTGGAATGCACGAGCTTCGCGGCAGGGGTGACGGGGTCATTCTCCGTGACGGCGACATGAAGCCGGCCTTGCAGGCGCTGGGGTCGCTGGCCGCGTGGCGCATCGATGCGTGGCTCGTTGCGGGAGCCCTCGGCTGTTCGGGTCCATCGCCGGCTCCCGGTATTGCGCCTCCTGACGGTGGCTGCCGCGAGCTTCTTGAAGTCTGCAGCACGGCCTCGGATTGTTGCTCAGGCGAATGCAAGGATGGGCGTTGCACGGGTAGCTACAAGACTTGCTTGCGCGATGGCGAACAGTGCGGCCCCAGCTGCTGCGCAGGTGCTTGCGATAGATTCGGTCGATGCGGTCAACCGCGAACCAGCAGCGGTAGGGGGTGCCTGGTTGGCGGCGAACGGTGCCTCGACAATTCGGAGTGCTGCGCCGGTAAGTGCGTGGCGGGGGCGTGCAACTATGCCGCTTGCTATCCGGGCGACGCGCCGGTCGTCGTCGATCAAAGACCTGCTGGCTTGGGCGACGAGTTTCTCGGTATCGCAGGCGACCGTCTTCTCTTCTCGGACCGCTTCAATGGGGCGCGCTGGATCTCGACATATGGCGGGCCTAGCCACGTGCTCACATCCTTCAGGCCGCGGCGCTGGGCGATTGGCGATGGTGAGGACGTCCTCACACTTGGGTACGCCGATGGAAAGCAGTGCTTGTTGCGCGTCCCGCTCGACGGGAGCGGGGGTTCCCCCGTGGCGTGCCGATCTGGAGCCGACCCCTTCCCAGCCTACGGGGCGTTTCTCCATAACGGCGAGGTGTACTGGGAGTCGAATGCACAGATTTTCATTGCGCCTCGCATGGGGGGACTGGTCCAGAATGGTCCGCCAGTGTCGCTAGGCTTTGCCATCGGCAAGGACTACCGCCTCCAAATTGACTCCATCGAAGATGTCCTCAAAGTAACGCGAGTCGACGACAGCGGAACGCAGCAGACATTCCTCGTCGTTCCTCCAGATGAGTACAAGTCCTTCTTCAAGCCTACTCCCATTGTTTCAGGACGACAGGCCTACATCGCCTTTGGAGGCACATATATCCTTGAGATCGATCTCGATAGCGGAGTATCGCAGAGGATTCCATCCGGCGGTGACGCCTGGATCATCTTCGCCCAAGAGAGCTCAGGTTGGCTGTACTGGCTGAGTATCAAGGGAGATTACTCCGTCAATCGTTTCGAGGGTCAAATCATCGCCATGCGTACACCGCACGGAATGCGCGTTGAAGCAACTCCGACGGCTCTGGCGTCGTTCAGCCTGACGATTCCTGGCAGCTTCATGATAAATCAATTCCCAATGATGTTCGACGACTCGTGTGCATATGCTGCCTTCAACACGGGCGAGTCAAAAGGCGAAGCCCTGGTCATAAAAGCCCCCAAAGCTAGGTGATAGCCGTGTACATTCAAATCGAACTTGAGGGCTCATCGATTTTTGAAGATGCGCTGGAGAAAGCGCGACCAAAGCTAGAGGCGGCGCTAGATCCTGTGACATCGTTGTCGGCCCTCTGCTTCGCTCCCATGGTGCTCCTTGACGGAAAAGTCCATGAAGTAGATCGCGTCAAGTTGGAGTCCGTTGATGTTGAGCGGGGTGATGATGGACCGGAACTCATCGTTCAGGTTTCGGGGCCTATGCCGACAATCGGTGAACTTGATGCTGGAAACGCCGGCGCCGTAGCGCCGCTAATCGTCGCCGGCATGAGGTTTGTCTTTTCTCTATCCGTTGGCAGAATCGTCAGCACAGGTGTCCCGGCCGTCATTGTTTCGTTTGTCGGCGTGAGAAGTCCGATACTTCCACCGTTGCTTCTGAAGCAGATCGGCGACAGGATTGGTCCCACCGTAGCGATTCCGCCGATAGCTTTACCGATTGGAAGCCTGCAGCCGCTCATTGGTACGAACCCGAACAATCCGAGTCGAACCGGCGTTCAGGTCAGCGGAAACGTTCTCGCTATTCGACTTGACTATGCGCCAAAGCAGAATGCTGCTGAGTGGGCATTGTTCAGCACCGGAAAAGACATTCGCGCTGGCCTGTCGTCCGGGGATGTAGGTTTGCCAACGCTGGTTTCTGGAGGCGTACGGACGATCGTTGACGCGCGGTTCCTTACCCAGCGGTTGCGGCAGCGTGTCCTTGCTGAATCAGAGAAGAGTTCGGAACTGTCTGATGTGACTGTGGATGTTGGCTGGTCTCGAGATTCTGTCGTCACCATTTCAATTTCGGGAAATGTGTGGACAAAGTTCGGCACGATTGGGTTTGAAACGACGTCCAAGACATTCGTCAGGATGACCGATCCCAATCGGCTTTATCTGAGGACTGAAATCGATGTTGACGCCGACAACTGGGATGTTCTTAAAGTTGGCGTACTCACCGGCCTTACCGAAGGTCTGCTGGGCGCCTTCTTTGGCGCTTTTGGCGGGCCGGCTGGCGCTGCTGCGGGGTTCATTGTTGGATTCATTGGCGGACTAATTCAAGTCATCGGCGGAGCTGCGACGCAGCGGCTACCGAAGGACGTTGGTTCGACGGGGTTCGGCCGGACGGCGATACCTGCGCTTCCACCGTTTACGGTGGCGACAATGAAGACCTCTGACTTCATCGGATCGTGCTCGGTCAGCGATGAAGACCACGACCGTGAAATCGATTGCAACTACACGCTCGAGGTGTTCGACGTGCCGCTGCCGCCGGGCGTGACGATCGCACCGCCGCCGCCCCTCGCTATCAGAATCCTGGGCTCCCACGGTCTGAGCAATGCGCTCGTGATCGACGTTCAGCTTCCCGATATCCGCTCGCTGCGGCCTGGCCCCCGCCTTTCGGTGGCCTTGTCCGAGGCGCCGCGATGGTCGTATGACGACCTAGAGGTCTGCTCGCTCTACCCGAGGGGCATTCGTCCGCGCTATGTGTGCCGGGCTCTCTGGACGTTCGAGAACGTGCAACCGGATAGCAGGATGCGACTGTGCGCCGGACCTTTCATTATTGACGACCCGCTGCGACAGTTCCTCGGTCCGAGTGCGACGTGGAATCCACGCTTCGGCTGGACTTGGGACGACGAGACCCAGAAGGGGACGATCTGGGCGGAGCTATGGCGTAGCCAGATCCTCGAAGCGTTCCGCCTGCCCCCCTTCTTCGCACAACCGGTGGGGTGCGCTATCTGACTCTCGCCATTCCGCCCCTCGCCGAAGCCGAAATCGCGCTCGACGCCGGTTTGCGTGAGTATTACGAAGTGAGGTGCAAGGGAAAGGACGTCAAAGACGCTTACGTGCCACCCGACACCGGTCCATCTCACCCCGGCGGAATTCCGCTGCTTCCCGGGGGGCCGAACCGAGGTGGTGGCGTCGACTTCGGGCTCGTCCGTCAGGGTGCCATCTCGATTCCTGGCTGGTTTGGACCGGAACTGCGAATTGAGCGACCGGCTGCGAAGGGTGGCAAACTGCGTTAGAGGGAATGCCGCGGCGATCGATGTGCGTGTGGTTGTCTCGTGCGGTCCGCTCACCGCATGCTAGCCTTCGCAACTCGGCGGAAGTTGTCGGGAGAGTTCGCATGCATACCCCATTCGACGCTCGGTTGCTGGCCCTCCTCATCGCGGGGTGCCTTTCGGTTGCGTGCTCCAGCTCGGAGGTCGGTCCTGCCGCGCCGGCCGACGCCGCGCCCGACACGGACGACGCCTCGCCGGCAGATGCGAAGCTGGAGGCCTCGCTCGACGCGGATACTGGCTCGGACACACCGGTCGACGCCCCAACTGGCGTGCCCCTGGCCGAGTACTGCAAGAGTTACGCGGAGGCGTACTGCGCGTTCTATGCCAAGTGTGCGCCGCTGTTGCTCGCCACCCTGTTCGCCGATCCCTCCACCTGCAGCGCGCGCTTCGCGCTCATCTGCTCGACGGGGGCACCGACAGCAACCGTCTACTCTCGCTCCGACATCGACGCGCAGCTCGCCTGCTACGCGAGCTTGACGTGCGACGATCGCTACCAGGCCAAGACCTGCGCCCCGCCCCGTGTGGTCGCTGCGCGAGCCTCCGGCGGCAGCTGTGCGCAGGCGGCGGACTGCGCGTCGCGAGCGTGCAGCGCCACGGAGACCGTGTGTGGCACGTGCGCGAGTCCTGTGGGCACGGGCGCAAGCTGCGGCGCGCCCGCCCTCTGCGCGTACGACGCCGTCTGTGCGGGTCAGTGCATCGCCGTCGTGGGTCTCGACGAGGCCTGCGACACCACGAAGGTCTGCACGAACGGAACCCTCTGCAAAGCCGGCAAATGCGTGAAGGCCGGCGGCGTCGGCGCAGCTTGCAAGAAGGGCTCGGACTGCGACGTCCTGCAGGACCTCGATTGCAACCGCACCTCGGGATCCTGCGAGAAGGTGACGCTCGTCGGGGCGGGCGAGGACTGTCCCTGGTTCACCAGCGGCCCTCCGATAAAGTGTGGCCACGGCACCCGCTGCCAGGGTCCGACGGGTGGCACCGGTAAGTGCGTGGCGGTGAAGGCTGACGGCGAGGCCTGTGCACCCTCTGACCAGTGCGCACCTGGCGCAAGCTGCCTCGCCGGCAAGTGTGGCTTCGCTTCGCCGTTGTCATGCCCCTGATTGCCTGTCCCTCGATTCAGGCGGATGCTGCGTGGACATTGGCTGTCCGCCGTGCCTGGCGTCGGACACGCGCTGGTGAAGGGGCGCCCCCTTCCGACGTTGAGGTGCGCGGCCCGTCGGTAGGCGCACGGAGGCAGTCATGAAGTCGGTAGTCAGCGCACTGGCATTGCTTGTCTGCGTCGGCTGCTCGACCACCACCCCGGAGCGGAGCTGTCGCTTCGACGCTGATTGCAAGACCTCCGCTTGGTGCTCCGAAGGATATTGCGAGTCGGGAGTCTGCCGTGAGCGGCAGAAGCCTGATCAGGTGTTGCCAGACGACAAGTTGGGAAACTGCCTGAGGCCTGCCTGTCAGTCGGGACATGTGACGATCGTGCCAGACACTGCGGACAAACCCGACGATCTCCGCGACTGCCGAATCCCGGACTGCAGCAGCTTGTCCAACTACCGCCAAGCCCCGGACGGTACAGCTTGCACGCCGGGCACGACCCCCTTTTGCGCGACCGGCGTCTGCAAAGGGGCAGCCGACGCCTTTCCCTGAGCTCGCGAGCCGTCCGACGTCAGCCTGCGGGTAGCCCGTCGGTGCAGCTCGCACCACGCGAGGAACTCGTCGCCAGCGGCTCGCCGCCCGCCTCCCCACGCGACTGGCCCCAGATGTTCGAGCGCTATCCTTCGCATCGCTCATGCGACGCGTAGAGGCCAAGGTTGGCGATCACGCAAGGGCTCGCGAGGTACTGACCGGCGAGCGCACACGTACAAGATGCCCAAGCCGCCCTCGGCGCTGGGCGCCGCCTGTACCACACTCTGGGCGCTGGCCAGTGACGCCTACCTGTTCGCGAGACGCCGACCGGACGTGGCGCCCTCCTCCGCCGATGGTAGTCTCCTGCGGCTGGGAGAGGTGACAACGATGAGTGACCCGTCGCAGACTTCGACGAGCGTCTCGGTGACCGCCGACGAGGACGCAATTCCCGACGAGGCCTCGATTCCCGTGCGACTCGTCCTCGACGCGCGCACGTTCGACCAGGTCGTCGACGCGTTGGAGAGCCCCACGGCTCCGACGCCGCGCTTCGCGCGTTGATGCGTGGCCGACCGGGAGATCAACCGTAGGTCGCGGTGGCGACGAACTCGAGCGAGCCGCTGCACCGGCTCTGGGCCGACCCGAGCGTGCCGTGGCAGGCGTCTTCGCCGGTGACCGTGGTCTGCTTCCGGCGCAGGCCGTCCATCACCATGCTCGTGATGTCGTGACCGCCCTCGCGGCACTCCTTGTCGGCGCAGGGCACGAAGAACATGGCGGGGGCGCGGGCGACCACGACGATCTTCACGTGGGCCGAATCCTCGATGCGCGTCTCACCGCGACGGAACCGCAGCTGGAGCCGGAGCGTCTGCAGGGTGGGACACGAATCGGAGAGGCGGGGCGCTTGATCCTCGGCCTCTTTGCGCTGGCGCATCCGTTCGGCGCCCTCGTTGTGACGGTGAAACATGCAATCCTCCAGGCGCGCGACGAACGCCCGGGCGGGACCCTAGCATGGGGGCCGTCCGCCGCGCGTGCCCTCAGCCGCGGGTGAGCGTGAGCTTCACGCGGAAGTCGTCGCCCGTGGTGTCGCGCGCCGGCAGCCGCACGACGATCTCGGCGCCGCCGCCGGCGCGGTTCTGCAGCCGCAGCCGGCCGCCGTGCGCCTCGACGATCTCTCGACAGAGCGGCAGCCCGAGCCCCGAGCCCTTCTCCTTGGTGGAGTAGAACGGCACGAACGCGCTCCCCATCACCTCGCTCGACAGCCCCTGGCCGCGGTCGCGCACGACGAGGCGCACGCTGCCGTCGGGGTCGATCGCGCCTTCGAGCTCGATGGCCTCGGCGTCGCCGCCGGCCTCGGCCGCGTTCTTGAGCAGGTTGATCAGCACCTGCTCGAGCTGCGCCGGATCGAAGTGCGCCTCCCCGGAGCCGGCGGTGACGGCCACGTGCGGGAACATCGCGCCGACCTTGGCGAGGAACGCGCCGAGCTCCACCGCCCGCTTGCGCGGCTCGGGGAGGCGCGCGAGGGTCGCGTAGCGCTCGAAGAACGAGCGCAGGTGTTCGGCGCGCTCGGCGATCGTCTCGAAGATGCGCTCGAGCTTGCCGCTGTCGTCCTTGCCGCGCGTGAGCACCCGCGCGGAGTGCACCAGCGAGGACACCGGCGCGAGCGAGTTGCCGATCTCGTGCGCCATCACCCGGATGATCCGCTTCCAGGCCTCGAGCTCCTGCCGCCCGAGCTCGTGGGTGAGCCGCTTGACCATCAGCAGCGTCAGCAGCTTGCCCTGCCCGCTGCGGAAGTGTCGCTTGCCCACGTGGTAGATCTCGCGCTCTCCGGCCTCGTCCACCGTGAAGAGCTCGTCCCGCTCGCCCACCACGGCGCGTCGCAGGGTCTCGGGCCCGCCCTCGAGCAGGCTCAGGAACTGGGTGCCCGCGGGCGGCTCTCGCCCCTCGAAGAACAGCTCGCGCGCCTCCACGTTGGTGTACGCGAGCGCGCCCTCCTCGGTGTAGATGACCATCGCCATCGGCGCGTGATCGCCGAGCGCCCGCAGCAGATCGTCGCCCTCGCGCAGCGAGCGCTCGGCCTGGTCGAGGCGGCCCTCGACGCGGTCCCTCGCCCGCTCGACGCGCGCGAGCGCCTGGCGCTGCTGCAAGAGCCACAGGAGGCAGAGGAGCAGCGCGCCGCCGAGGGCTGCGTCGAGCAGGGTCACTTCTTGACCTTGCGCTCGAGGCTCACGCCGGCGCGCTCCATGCGGCGGTAGAGCGCTTGGCGGCTCAGCCCGAGCTCGGCGGCCGCCTTCGAGATGTTGAAGTCGAGCCGCTCGAGCAGGGCCTCGAGCGAGGCGCGATCCACCTCGACCTCGCGCGACGTGGGCTCGCTCCGCGCGGGCGAAGCGCTGCTCCGCGCGGCCCGCATGCCGTCGAGGTCGAGATCGGCGGCGTGCACCACGCCGTCCTGGCACAGGAGGACCGCGCGCTGCACCCGGTTGCGCAGCTCGCGCACGTTGCCCGAGAAGGGGTGGGCGAGCAGGGCGCGGCGCGCGTCGTCGGCGAGGGTCGGTGCCGGCCCTTCGCCGGCCTCCTCGGCGAGTTCGACGACGAACCGCTCGGCGAGCGGCAGCACGTCGTCGCGGCGCTCGGCGAGCGGCGGCACGCGCAGCTCGATCACGTTGAGGCGGAAATACAGGTCCTCGCGGAACGCGCGCTCCTCGATGGCGCGCGGGAGATCCACGTTGGTGGCGCTGATCACCCGCACGTCGACCTTGCGCGTGACGTTGCTCCCGAGTCGCTGCAGCTCGCCGGTCTGCAGCACGCGGAGCAGCTTCATCTGGCCGGACAGCGAGAGGTTGCCGATCTCGTCGAGGAACAGCGTGCCGCCGTCGGCCGACTCGAAGCGGCCGACGCGCAGCTTCTGGGCGCCGGTGAACGCGCCCGCCTCGGCGCCGAACAGCTCGGCCTCGAGGAGGTTGTCGGGGAGGGCGCCGGCGTTCACCCGCACGAACGGCTTGTCCTTGCGACGCGACGCGGCCTGCACGATCTCCGCGAGTTTCTCCTTGCCGGCGCCGTTCGGGCCGGTGATCAGGACGGGCACGTCGGCGCGGGCGATCTGCACGGCAAGGGCGACCACGCGGTGCATCGCCTCGCTCGCGTAGACGAGGCCCCGCAGGTCGTGGGTCTTCTCGAGCTCGGCGCGCGCCTGGCTCGCGGCGGCCCGCAGCGCGCGGTTCTCGCCGGAGAGCCGGGAGAGCTCGTTGAGGTTCTTCACCGTCGCGAGCAGCTTGTCGTCGTTCCACGGCTTCTCGAGGTAGTCGGCCGCGCCCTCCTTCACGAGCGTGATGGCGGTCTCGAGCGAGCTCCAGGCGGTGAGCAGCACGACGGGCAGCCCTGGCGAGGCCTGGCGGAGCGCGCGGAACAGCGCGACCCCCTCGGCGCCGGAGGTCTGGTTCGCGGAGAAGTTCATGTCCTGCACCACGACCGAGACCCCGCCGGCCCGCACGCGCTCGAGCGCCTCCTTCGGGGTCGCCACGGCCTCGCAGGGGAGGTCGTGGACGTCGAACAGCACCTCGAGGGCGGTGCGGACGGCGGCCTGATCGTCGACGACGAGGATGGTCATGGCGCTGCCCGAGGCTAGCGAACCTTCACGCGGCGTGACGTCCAACCGACGCCACCCCGGTTGTCGCGCGCGACGAACCAGAGCGTCACCGTCTTGCCCGAGGCGCCGGCGCGGGCCACCCACCCGGTCTCGGGGCGGTCGCCGATGCGCGCGTCGTACTCGAACAGGCCCTCGGTGGCGTAGTGCTGGATGGCGACGTCCTCGGTGAACGGGTTGCCGAGCTCGTCGGTCCCCGTCTCCCGGACACCCGCGCCCAGGATCGCGGCGACCACGTGCTTCTCACCGCCGTCGCAGCGGTCGTAGCGGTTCTCGGTGCTGCTGCCGCAGGGCGAGACCTCCTTGACCTCGCCCTCGGGCCACTCGACGCCGTCCCAGTTCACCTTGGCGATGACCGGGTTCTGGTTGCGGTCCTTCTCGCGGAGGAACACGCGCTTCACGCCCACCTCGAACTCGTCGAGGCGCAGCGCGCGGCCGTCGGCCACGCAGGCGAGCGGGAGGCCCTGGGTGTCCCCGGGCTGGATCTTGCCGGGGCAGGTCACGATGAGGACCCCGACGTAGGCGGACGGGCGCGCCTCCACCGGGAGCCGCGCGAGCGCGTCGGCCGGGACCGTGTACGAGTAGGTGTTGCTCGGCCCGATCGTCAGCGCGGGCAGGGTGCCGCCCGCGGCGTCCTCGGCGATCTTCTGGAAGCACGCGAACGGCGTCGTGGCGCGCGGGGCGAAGCAGGTGACGAACCCCCACTCGAGGGGCCGCCCGAGCGTGTCGAGGGCCTGCGCGTCCACCTTCACCGTCTCCCCGGGGTGGGCGTAGGGCTGGTCGACGACCACGGCGACCACGCGGGTGCCGACGACGCGCGAGCCAGGGTCGAAGTCGGCGCCGCAGCCGACGAACATGGGGGCCGTCAGGACGGCGAGGACCCAGTCGAACAATCGTTTCATAGCTCACCTCGCAGACCGACAATCGGGAGGATGGGGAGCCCGGCGACCGCCTGGCTCTTGCTGTAGTTGAAGTTGTACTGCTGGCCTTCCGGGTTGCGCCGGTTGTAGACGTTCTGGATGTCGAGGTAGGCGCCGAGCTGCCAGCCGGGGAACTTCCAGGTCTTGTCGACGCGCAGGTCGAGGCGGTGGAACGCGCCGTCGCGCGCGGAGTAGAGCGCCCCGGGGATCGCCGCGTACGCCCCCGCGTCGTAGTCGCCGACGCCACCTGTATAAGGAGTGTATGGACTCCCGGTCACGTACCGGAACCGGCCGCCGACCTGCCAGCCGTTGCCGAGCTGGTAGCTCGCGAGCACCGACAGGATGTGCGTCTGATCGTACTGGAAATCGCGCAATGGTTCGCCGGGCGCATCGCGGCGCTGGCTCTTGCTGAGCGTGTAGGCGATCCAGCCGAAGAACTTGCCGTCGTTCTTGTAGCGGAGCAGGAACTCGGCGCCCGCCACGCGACCCGACCCGGTGTTGGCCCAGCTCGCACCGCTCTGGGTGCTGGCGGCGGCGTCGCTCTGGACCACGAGGTTCCTCAGGTCCTTGTAGAAGCCCTCGACCGAGAGCTCGACGTGCCGCCCGAACTCACGCTCGAAGCCGAGGCTGTAGTGGACCGAGCGGTTGTTGCCGAGGCCGACGGTGCCGTAGGGGGGGATGCTCTCGTTCGGCTGCGGCGGCTGGTAGAACACGCCGGTGCCGCCCTTGATCGTGGTCCGTGGGTGCTTGGTCACGTTCCACCGGCCGGCGATGCGCGGGGAGACGTTCCACTCGGCGGTGTCCTTCGCGTAGTCCACGCGCACGCCAGGGAGCAGGGTGAGGTCCTCCAGCGGACGCCAGTCGAGCAGGGCGTAGGCGCCGGGGCGGAACAGCTTGGCGTTGAAGTCGAAGACCGAGGGCGGCCGGGAGAAGAACGGCGAGGGCGCCTCTCCCTCGCGCTGGATGGGGGGCACCTTGAGCTGGATGTCGGCGTTGGACCACTGGGTGTCGATGCCGAACACCGCCGAGGCCGAGTCGGCGAGCTTGGCGCGGAAGTCGGTGCGCAGCGTGAGCGGGTACGTGGTGATGCGCAGGTAGTTGCTCGCGAACTGGACGTCCTGCGCGTCGGCGCCGTAGCTGATCGTGGTGGTCCAGCGGTGGCCGCCCGGCAGCTTCGACTGCACCCGGCCCTGCAGGTACCAGAACCACAGGCTCACCCCGAGATCGCCCCCCCCCGGGTCGTTCGGGTCTGGGGCGTTGAGCGTGATGGCGAGCCGATCCTTGGCCCCGAAGAACGCGAACCGCGCGGTGGTCTGGTCCGTCACGTCGTGCTCGAGGATGACCTGCGCGTCGTAGTAGACCGGGGCCGTCGAGACGCCGGTGCCGGTGCTCTCGAGCACGGGCTTGAGCCAGGCGTCGACCCACGACCGGCGCGCGGCGGCGAGGAAGCGCGTGCGGGTGCCGATCGGCCCCTCGATCATGGCGCGCCCGTCGAGCAGGTCCACCTGGAGGAGGCCGTGGAAGCCGTCCTTCTTCGGCGAGCGCAGGCCGATGTCGACCACGCCGCCCATGCCGCGCCCGAACTGCACGCCGTAGTTGCCCGGGTAGAACTCGATGCGCTCGAGCACCTCGCTCGGCACCACCGAGACGAGCCCCCCGAAGTGGTAGGCGATGGGGATCTGCGTGCCGTCGATGAAGATGCCGGTGTCGAACGGCGCCGACCCGCGGACGATGAGGAGGCCCTGCACGCTCGGCGGGCGCGCGACGCCGGGGAGGTTCTCGATGGCGCGGATCGCGTCGCCGTTGGTGCCCGGGATCTTCTTGAGCTCGGCGGCCTCGAGCACGTGGCGGGTGACCTCGCGCGGGGGCTTCTGGCCCTTCACCTCGATCTCGATCGGCTCGTCGCCGGTCGGCTTGGGCGGGATCACCTGCGGTCGGTAGACGACCTGCGTCTCCTCGCCGGCCGCCACCGTCTCGTCGACGGCGAACGGCTGGAACCCGTCGAGGGTGACCTTCACTGCGTAGGTGCCGGGCGCGAGCTGACCGAAGACGAACACGCCGTCGAAGGTGGTGGTCGCCTTCGCGACGACCTTGCCGCCCTGGCTCACCTCGACGGCCGCGCCCGGGAGCGGCTCGTCGCCCTTGCTGCGACCACGCCGCGCAGCGCGCCGAGCTTCACGGGCGCCGGCGTCGGGGCCGCGACGACCGGCTCCTCGAAGCTGAACGTGAAGGGGATCTTGGCGGGGATCGCGACGCCGTTCTTGGTGGCGGGCGAGAACACGAGGGACTTGGCGGCCTCCTTGGCCGCGTCGTCGAACGCGGCGCCGCCGGAGGTCGCCACGCTCACCTCGGTGACCTTGCCGGTCGCGTCGAGGGTGAGGAGCAGGCCGACGGTCGCCTTCTCTCCGCTGCCCACCTTGCTCGCGGGGTAGGGCGCGGCGACGTTGGTGACGATCTTCGGCGCGACCAGCTTGGACTCGGGCGCGTCGGGCGCCGCGGAGCTCGGCGCGGCGAGGGCGAGCAACGCGAGCGAGCACGAGAGGGTGGGGAGCAGGCGGCGGAGCTTCATCGTGACGCCGCGCTCTGCAGCGACCGGGCCAACGCGGATCACGCGGAAAATGCGCTGAATTCGGCGAGCGGACAGTCCGCGGACGCCATCGGATGGACGACTGTCCGCGGCGCGCGGACACCGTTCAGCGGTGCGCGAGGTCGATGGTGACGGTGTTCGGCGACCGGCCGTGGATCCCGCTCACCGCGTCCGCCCGACCCGTCACCGCGGCGCGCTCGGCGTCGTCCTGCGACCACGGGTGCTGCGCCGCGAGCGGGGCCAGCGCGTCGACCAGCGCCCTCGCGTTCGCGGGCCGGTCGGCGATCGACTTCGCGAGGCATCCGAGGATCAGCGCCGAGAGCGCCCGCGGGACCTCGACCGACGTCCGGTTCTCGAGCGGCTCCGGCGTCTTGTGCAGGTGCGCCGCGCAGAGCTCGACCACCGTCTCCGCCCGGAACGGCGGTGCGCCCGTCAGCAGGTAGTAGGTCATGGCGCCGAGCGCGTAGAGATCGCTCGAGGGGCCGACCGACGTGGGCTTCACGATCGCCTCCGGCGAGAGATAGAGCGGCGTCCCGGTGATGCGCTCGACGCGGCTCTCGGTCGCCGCCGGGTCGCCGTCGCCGCCGTGCAGCCGCTTCACGAGGCCGAAGTCGACCACCTTCACCACGTCGAGCGCGCCGCCCTGCTTGCAGAGCAGGACGTTGGCCGGCTTGATGTCGCGGTGCACGAGGCCTGCGCCGTGGGCCTCGACCAGCGCCGCCGCGACGTGCCGCATGACGTGGATGGCGCGCGCCACCGAGAGCGGGCCGCTCGCCTCGACGATCTGCTCGAGGTTCAGCCCGTCGAGCAGCTCCATCGCGTAGTAGAACGTGCCGTCGGGCGTGCGGCCGTAGTCGAAGATGGTGACCGTGTTGGGGTGGCTCAGGCTCGCGGTGAGCTGCACCTCGCGCTCGAAGCGCGCCACGTCCTCCGGGCCGTTGCGGTCGGGCGGGAGCAGCTTGATCGCGGTCGGCCGGCGCAGGAGCGCGTGGTGGGCGCGGTAGACCGTGCCCATGCCGCCCTCGCCGATCTTCTCGACGAGCTGGTACTGCCCGAGCTGGCGCGCCTCGCGCACCTCGCGGCGGAGGCCGAAGATGGTCTCGGTGGCGAGCGCCGCGAGCAGCACCACGAGCGCCCACCACATGGCCGACGACACGACGATGATGGCGACCGGGGCGGGGAGGGTCGGCTTCGGCGCGACCTTGCTGGCCGCGATGCCGCACATGACCAGGATCGGCACGCCCGCCAGCGCCGTGAGCGTGATCGTGCGACGCATCGAGCTCGGCACCACGATGGCCCGCGTGAGCATCAGCAGCGTCAGTGCGAGCAGGACGATCATGTCCGGTCGTGCGTCGACCGGGATGTAGAGCGCCATCATGGCCTGGAGGACCGCCGCTCCGAGGAACGCGACGGCCTCGGCGCCGCGCACGAACGACGAGCCGCGGGCCTGTGTCCCGCGCGTGACGAAGTAGAGACCGAACAGCAACGCGACGGCGGCGGCGTGCACCAGCTTCGACGGGTCGCGCAGCATCGGCCAGAAGCCGGCCGCCGCGTCGCCGAACAGCCTGAACACGAGGGCGGTCCCCGCGAGCAGCGCGCCGTACAGGCCCGCGCGCGCGACGCGGTCCTGGACGAACGACTCGGTGGTCTGCCCGGCAGTGCTCATCTCATCCCTTTCGATCGCCGGGGGTGCCTGGATGCACGCCCGGTCGTCCGTCCTTCGAGTCCTTCGTGCCCGGACAGGTTCCGGACGTTTTCTCGGACGGGTGTCCGGCGCGGACAGGGCGAGCTCGACCGCGAGAATCCTCGATGAAATCGCCTTCCGGCGGCGGTGTGGACCCTGGCATGTGCCGTGCTGAGGGGCGTTGCATGGACATCGTCACCAAATCCAAGGCTCTCATGCTCTCGATGGGCGCGGCTCCCATCATGTACACGATGATCGGGCTCTCGGTCGCCAGCGTCGCCATCATGATCGAGCGCGCTTGGTTCTTCCGGAGCGCCGAGGGCGACCTGCCGCGCCTCGTGAAGAAGCTCGATCAGAAGCTCCGCGCCGGCGACCTCGAGGCCGCGCGCAAGGCGATGGCCGAGGAGGACACGGTCGAAGCGGCCGTCGTCGTCGCGGGCCTCGAGCAGGCCGAGCGCGGCCCCAACGCCGCCGCCGAGGCCATGATCGGCGCGACCGCGCTCCAGCGCCTGCGCCTCGAGCGTCGCCTCGCGTTCCTCGGCACGCTCGGCAACAACGCTCCGTTCATCGGCCTCCTCGGCACCGTCATCGGCATCATCCAGGCCTTCGACAAGCTCGGCGAGGCGGCGACCTCGAGCTCGGGCGGCAGCGCCGTCATGGGCAGCATCGCCGAGGCGCTCGTCGCGACGGCGATCGGCCTCGCGGTGGCCATCCCGGCCGTCGCCGCGTTCAACTGGTTCCAGCGTCGCATCAAGTCGATCGTCGCGAGCACCGAGGCGCTCACCCGCCTCCTGCTCTCGCACCTCGAGGGCACGCCCGCCGCGCCCCGCCGGATCGACGTACGCAGCTCGAGCTCGAGCCTCCGCATCTCGGCCATCCCGGCCGCGCGGGAGGTGTGACATGGCCTCCGCTGCCCAGAACGACGAAGACTCCATCACCGGCATCAACATCACGCCGCTCGTCGACATCACCCTCGTGCTGCTCATCATCTTCATGGTCACCGCGAAGATGATGGTCTCGCAGGGCGTGCCGATGGACCTGCCCCGCGCGGCCTCGGCCTCCGAGGTGCAGGTGGTGTTCACGGTCGCTATCGACCGCGAAGGGCACGTGAAGGTCGACGGCGTCGAGGCCAAGGACGACGCGGCCCTCCGCGCCGCCGCCACGACCGCGTTCGCCAAGCACAAGGGCTGCGCACGGTCGTCTCGGCTCGCAGGCGGTCCCCACGGCACCGTGCTGCACGTGGTCGACGAGCTGCGGAAGATCGGCATCACCAAGATCGCATTCGGCGCGGAGAAGAAGGCATGAACACCCAGGCGATGCTCCCGACCCCCGAGAAGCGCGGCGCGCTCGGCGTGGGCCTCGTCGGCGCGGTGCTGGTGCACGTGGGCATCGTCTTCGCGGCGGTCGCCCAGCCGGCGCCCGCGCACGCCGCGCCGCCGCCGGTCGAGATCGAGATCGAGACCCCCGAGCCTCCGAAGGAGGAGCCCCCGAAGGAAGAGGTGAAGGAAGAGCCGAAGGCCCCCGAGGCGAAGGCGGAACCGACCGCCGCGCCGCAGGCCCCGCCGCCCGCCGCCCCGCCCGCCGCGAAGGCCGGCGCACTGCTGACCGCGAACGACGACGCGCCGAAGGCCAAGGGCGAGGAGCCCGTCTCGTTCGTGACCGATCCGAACGGCGGCGCGTACGGCAGCGGTGTCGTGCAGAAGGGCGGCACCGCGGAGGTCGGCGCCGAGGGCGCGAGGCCGGCTCGGTCGGCACGACCCCGGGCGCACCCCCCGCGCCGAAGGCGGGCCCGCCTGCTCCCAAGGGTGACACGCTCGTCGCCGCCGCGGACCTGAGCCGCGCGCCGAAGCTCGCCGAGGCCGATGCCTGCAAGGGGTACTTCCCCTCGACCGCCGACGACGACGCGGGCGACGCGACGTTGCTGGTGGTCGTGAAGCCGAGCGGGCAGGTCATGAGCGCCACGGTCCTCGGTGAGACGCCCGCGGGTCAGGGCTTCGGCGCGGCGGCCCGCACGTGCCTGTTGAAGAAGACGTTCGTGCCCGCGCTCGACAAGTCGGGCACCGCGGTCGCGACCTCGACGAAGGTGCACCTCCGCTTCTCGCGGTAGTGCGCGGCGCTGCGCAGTGTGCACACGCCTGCACGGGCGTGGGGATGATTCGGCCGTGGATCGGCTGACCTCGGGGCACGAGGGTTGCGAAGCCCGCCGCATGACCAGCCACCTTCCCAGCCCCACCCTCTGATACGAGGGGGCGGTCATGGGCGAGGTCGCCGAGTACTCCACCTACGAGGAGCCCGCCGTGCGGGACGCGCTCGCCGGCCGCAAGCTCGCGGGCCCAGGTGCCGAGCACAAGACGATCGAGGCGATCGAGGCCGTCACGCTCGACCCGGATCGAGCCCCGCGACCCGGCCCCGCTCTTCCTCGACGCGGCGCACGTCACCACGCGCCGATCGATCGTGCTGCGGGAGCTCCTGCTGAGCGTCGGCGAGCCCTACCAGCGCACGCTCGCCGACGAGTCCGCCCGAAACCTCCGTCGCCTCCCGCAGTTCTCCCTGGTGATCGTCACGGTGGTCGAGGGCTCGCGTCCCGACACGGTCCGCCTCCTCGTCGTCACCAAGGACGTGTGGAGCCTCTTCGTCGACTTCGAGGTGATCTACGGGCCGGGTGGCCTCGACCGTCTCTACCTCAAGCCGCGCGAGTCCAACGTCGCGGGCACCCACCGCACCGCGTGGCTCGAGACGACGGTGCGCCCGCTCTCCTGGTCGCTCGCGCTCGGGCTCGCGGATCCGCGCGTCGAGGGCCAGCGACTCGCCTGGAGCGGCTCGGGCGGCGTGGATCGCATCGGGAGACCAAGCAGCTCGAGGGCGGCACGGGCACGTTCGGTGTCGCGCCCGCTGTTCGCGACCACCGCCACCTGGGGCTTCCTCGCTGGCATGGACGTGAAGCAGGAGATCGTGCGCCGGTACGTCGACGCCCGCGTGGCGCTCTACGAGGGCGCGTTGCCCTGGGCCTGGCGCGCCCGCACCCTCACGTGGGGCGCCAACGTGAGCCGCTCGCTCGGGCGCGTGCACAAGCTCGATCTCTCCCTCGGGGTCGAGGCCACGCGCCGCGCCTACGAGGTGCCCGACGCGAACGGCTACCCCGCCGGCAGCGTCACGAACTTCCTGCAGGGAGAGGTGCCTCGTGGCGAGCGCCGGGTCGGGCCGTGGCTGCAGGCGCGGGCGTACACCGCGCGGTTCCTCCGCACCTGGGACGTCGAGACGCTCGGCCTCGCCGAGGACGTTCCGCTCGGACCCGAGGTGGTCGCGCGGGTGTACGCGCCGCTGAAGGGGCTCTCCGATCGCGCCCTGCTCGGCGCCTCGCTCGGCCTCCGCGAGACCGTCGCGCTCGGCGACGGGTTCGGCGCGCTCTCGGTGTCCGCCTCCGTCGAGACGAGCGGCGGTGCGATCCAGGATCTCGGCCTCGCGTCGCACCTCCGTGTCGTCTCGCCGCGGACCCCGATCGGCCGCGTCGTGTTCGACGGTCAGGGCCTGCTTTGCCCGCGCAACTCCCTGCGCGCGCGCTCGGTGCTCGGCGGTGAGGGCGAGCTGCGCGGCTACCCGACGCGCTTCCTCTCGGGCGAGAACCTGGTCACCGCGCACGTGGAGCTGCGTTCGCCCTCGGTGGTGCTCGCGGGGCTCGTGTTCGGCGGCGTCGGCTTCTACGACGTCGGCGACGCCTTCGGCCCCGAGCGCGCGCTCTCGCCGCGGCACGCGCTCGGTGCAGGGCTGCGCCTCGTCGCGCCGCAGATCGACCGCGTCGCGGTGCGCCTCGACTTCGCCTTCGGCTCGCCGTTCACGCAGCGCACGCCCGGCGTGGACCCGTTCACCGTGTTCCTCGCCTTCACGCCGGCGTTCGACCTGCCCGGGGTTGGTGGCCCGACCACCGCGGCGCTCGCCTCGACGCGCCCCACGGTGGGCGGCGGGCTCTGGCCCTAGTCGAGCCCGTGCTCGGCGAGCTTGTTGTAGAGCGTGCGCCGGCTGACCCCGAGCAGGCGCGCCGCGCGGGTGCGGTTGCCCTGCGCGCGCGCGAGTGCGTCGACCACCGCCACGCGCTCGGCGCCCTTGCGCGCCTCGTCGAGCGGAGCATCGTGGGTGACCGGCGCGAGCTGCTCGAGCTCGCGGCCCACGTCGCGCGCGGTGAGCACGGGGCCATCCGAGAGCACCACGAGGCGCTCGACGAAGTTCTGGAGCTGGCGGATGTTGCCGGTGCCACGGCTGCTCGCCGAGCAGGGCGAGCGCGGACTCGTCGAAGCTCAGCGCCTTGCCGGCGGCGCGCGCGTGGTCGGCGCAGAACTCCCGGCAGAACCGCGGGATCTCCGCGCGGCGAGCGCGCAGCGGCGGCAGCTCGATGGGCACGACCGCGAGGCGGTAGAACAGGTCTTCGCGGAACGCGCCCGTCTTGGCCATGGCCGCGAGATCGCGGTGGGTCGCCGCGACGAACCGGACGTCGGCGCGCTGGCTCGCCGTGCCGCCGAGGCGATCGAACGTTCGCTCCTGCAGGAGCCGCAGGAGCTTCACCTGGACGAGCGGCGTGACGTCGCCGATCTCGTCGAGGAACAGCGTGCCGCCCGCCGCGAGCTCGACCCGGCCCGGCTTGCGCTGCGTGGCCCCGGTGAACGCGCCGCGCTCGTAGCCGAACAGCTCGCTCTCGAGCAAGGCGTCGGGGAGCGCCGCGCAGTGCACCGCGACGAACGGACCCTTGGCGCGGGGCTCCGCGCGCGTGGATCGCCCGGCGCCACGACCTCCTTGCTGGCGCCAGCTCCGCCGGTCACGAGCACCGTCGCGGCGCTGGCCGCCGCCCGATCGATCCGCTCTTCCAGCGCCCGCAGCGTCGCCGCCTGCTCACGCCCGCGCGGATCGAACGCGGCCTCCTTGCCGACCGCGAGCGCCTTCTGCAAGCAGAACAGGAGCTCGTCGCGGTCGAACGGCTTCTGCACGAAATCGGCCGCGCCGCGCCGCATCGCCTCGACGGCGAGCGGGACCGACCCGTGGGCGGTGAGGGGCACGACGGGGATCGAAGGGTCCCGCGCGCGGACGGCCTCGAGCAAGCCGAGGCCGTCGAGGCCCGGCATGCGCAGGTCGGTCAGCACGACATCGACCGGGTGGGTCTCGAGGTGCGCGAGCGCCGCGTGGGCGTCTGCGGCCGTGTACCGAGAGCCTGGGCCTGCAGGAGCAGGGCCTTCAGCACGGTCAGCAGCGCGGCGTCGTCGTCGACGACCAGGACCTTCTGGGACACGGAGCGAGTGTAGACTAGGTGGAGCGATCGGGGAGCCGCATGCACACCCGCGTGCCCCGGCCCCCGGGACCGTCGCCGAGCAGGAGCGCCCCCCCGTGCGCCCTCGACGATGCGCGCTACGCGGTGGGCAGCCTGTGCCTGCCCCTGCGCCTTGGTGGTGAAGAAGTCCTCGAGCGCCCGCGCTCGCGTGCGCGGATCCATCCCTGGACCATCGTCGATGACCGCGATCTCGACCCCTGGACCGCCGGCGAGCGCAGAGGTGGAGACGTGGATCCGGCCCCGCGCGCCGACGGCTTCTGCCGCGTTCTGCAGGACGTTCACCAGGGCGACGACGACCAGGTCGGCGTCCAGACGACACGCGCCGATTCCGGGGGTGAGCTCGCGCTCGAGGGTGATGCCGGCTGGCAGCGCGAACGTCTGCAGGCCGAGCGCGCGCTCGACGAGGGCGTTGGGGTCGATCGGCTCCTTCACGGGCTCGACCCGCGAGAGGCGCCCGTATCGCTCCAGCACCCGCGCGATGCGCTCGATCTGCTGGTGCATCAGCGTGAGGAACTCGCCCTGACCGTCGATCGAGCGACCCGCCCGCCGCTCCTCTTCCAGGAACTGCACGGCGCCGTGCAGCGCCGCGAGCGGGTTCTTGAGGTCGTGGGACATCTGCGCCGAGAACCGGCCCAGCGTGGCGAGCTCCTGCGCACGGCTCCGCTCGCGCGCGAGCGCACCGAACACGTCGCGGGTGCCCGAGAGCAGGGCGAGCGTGACGACGCCGGCGACGACGGTCACGAGCGCGGTGCCCGCCGCGAGCCAGCGCAGGGCGGCGACGTAGCCGAGCGCCCCGAGCCCGCCGAGGAGGACGGGCCCAGGCGAGCGCGCGCTCGTCGGCAGCTTCACGCCCGAGGAGCTCGAGCCGAAGGGTCACCGTGACGAGCAGTGTGGCCGACACCAGCGTGCCCACGTCGGCGAGGCGAGGCATCCCCACGAAGCCCAGCGTGTCGACGAACTCGGTCATGCCAAACGCGATCGACACGAGCAGCGCCGTGAGGATCATCCGCGCGCGGAGCAGCTCCTTCTCGTCGGTGGTGGTGCGCAGGTGCTGGACGAGCAGGAGCGCGGTCCAGGGCATGATCACGAGCTCGCAGACGAGGAACGTGTAGGACCACCCGAACGGCATCGCGCCGTCGCGCGCGAACCGCCACACCGTCCACGCCGCGAAGGCGGTGAAGAACGCGTAGAACAGCGCGAGCACCGGGCGGAGGCGGCGCGCCTTCCCCACGAACACCGCGACCACGTGGAACGTGAGAGCCATCGCGAACGGCGAGGCCGCGTCGTCGAGCGCGTGCCAGGCCTCGCGACCGGTCAGCCGGAACGCCAGCGTGGCGGCGTTGAACAGGAACAGGTCGAGCGCGAGCGCGCCGAGGGGCAGGGTGAGCGGGCTGCGGCCACCGCGCGCCATCACGAGCACCAGCAGGACGAGGTGTCCGGCGCAGGTGATCAGCGCGAGCAAGTGGCGCACGCCTCGATCGTAGAGGGCGGTGGCCCGGTGCGGGTGTGCATCCTTCTGCACACCCAGGTGCAGGGGTTGGTTTCATCGCTGCGCCGCCCAGCCAGATCGTCGACGTCTTTCGCTGGCATCACTCGTGCTGAAGGCGTGGGCCATGCCGCGTGCCTTCCTCGCCCTCCTGTTCACGCTGACCATGCCTGGTTGCATGGTCGATCTGGTGGCCACAGATCCGCCACCCGAGGGAACCCAGGGTGGCAAGTGCATCGTCACCAAGGTGCCCGGGTGCGTCCCCTCGTCGGACTGGCTCTCCTACAGTTCATGTGTGAAGAGCGTCCGCTGCGACCCGGGCCTGCTGTGCCTCGGCGGCGTGTGCCAGCCGCCGGGTGAACTCGGCAGCGACTGCTCGCAGTGGGGGTCTGGTGTCGCGATCACGAGCTCGTGCCGCGAGGGCCTCGCGTGTGGCGATGGGAAGTGCGTGCCCGCACCGGGCGAGGGCCAGGCATGCCTCGCCAATCGGTGTGCGCCTGGCCATCGCTGTTCCGGCTCCATTTGCCGGCCCGACGTCGGGACGGCCTGCAAGGCCGAGTGCGCGGCAGGACGCATCTGCAGCGGTGGAGTCTGTCGCCTCCCGATCGAAGGAGAGCCGTGCACCACGTGGGAGTGCGCCCTCGGGCTCATCTGCAACAAGGAGATGCCCGTGACCACGTGCCGACGACCGGAGACGCTGCCCGGTGGTGGCAAGTAGCCTTCAGTCGTCGTCGGTGGCGTGGCCCTTCTTGTTCTTCTCGCGGACCGTCACCATCATGTGCCCGGTGATCTCGCTGTGGCGTGTGATGAACAGGGAGATCGACGCCGAGCCGCTGGAGCGGACGAAGCGCCCGTCGGCGGAGTCGGTCTTCTTCTGCCAGGCCTCGGACTCCCACCCCGCGCCGGTCATCGCGAGCGTCCATTGCAGGGTGGCCTTCGACAGCGTGGGGCAGCCGAGCAGCCCGAAGCTCGCGAAGCACACCGGCCCTGGCGAGGCGGCCACCAGGTGGAGCTCGTGGGTTCCGGCGCCGAGCTCCCTCACGCGGCACACCTTGGCTCCTTCGGGGAGCCCGAGCTCGAGGGCCTCGAGCTTCGCGCCCGAGACGGGCGACTCGCACTTCGCGCGGTTCTCCCAGTAGGCGACGACGTTGCCGATGCTGCCGGCGAAGATCCCGCCGACGATCAGTGCGGCGACGGCGCCGGCGATCTGGAGCTTCTGGTTGCGCATGCTGGCTCCTTGGCAGCCCGTCGACGGCGCAGCAACCGCTCAGCTTTCCACCTCGCCCGGTCGCGGGCCCCGCCGGAAGGCTTCGGTCGAGAGGTCTCGAGCTTCTTCCGCCGCGTGCCGACCCCCCCCGCGCGCCCGCCGTCGGCCCTCGCGCCCGCCCTCGTGCGGTACTGGGGGACCGGCCGACTGCTGCCCACGACGGAACTGCGCACGGTGGCGACGATGAGCGCGTGCAGTCGCCGGGCCGCCGGCTCGCGCGCCGGAGACCTCGCTCCGCGGCTTCGCGGCCATGCGCCGAAGCTACTTCACGGGTTCGCGGCGTCGAAGATCTTCTTGATGTACGCCTTCACGTCCACCGGCGCCTGGTAGAACGAGTACGTCGTGTGGCTCGCGAGGCCGTTCTTGCCGGCGAGGAAATCGGCGATCTGCGAGCGCAGCGAGCTCTTCATCTTCGCCCCGGCAAACACCGCGTGGACGTGGCGCGCCTCCGACGAAGGCCACCCGTCGTGGCCCGGGTTGCGGAAGAACGCGGCGAACCCGAGGGCGTCGAGCTTGGCGATCAGCACCTTCACCTGGGCGTCGGTGAGCCCCTTGACGCTGAGGTCCGTGGCCGCCGAATACTGGGCGCCGCCGACCGAGCCGTCCGCGGCGTGGGTGCCCGCGGACGCCGTCGCGTAGCCGATGGTCTGGCTGATGCGCGCCGCGGTGATCCCCGCGCACCGCAGGCGATCCGACGCGGTCGGGTGCAGGCCCCACTTGAGGATCGCGGCCACGTGCGGGCAGGCGGCGGCGGCCGGGGTCTCACCCGGAGGCGCCGCCGCCTTGCAGTAGTCGTCCGTGCCCGCGGGCGCGACCACGCACCCCGCGGGGCACACCTTCACCACCGTGGCCTTGCCCGGGCCCGCGCAGTGATAGAGCGTGTTGGGGCTCGCGTAGGAGACCTTGTCGCCGCCACAGTAGTCGCCCGTCTTCGCCGTCGCGTCGCAGGTCGGGGTCGGCGCCGCGGCGCACGCGCCATCCGCGCCTGTCGGCGAGACGACGCAGCCACCCGCGCACACCGCCACCGCGGTCGCGTCCACGTTCGGCCCCGTGCACGCATAGAGGGTGTTCTTGGCGCCGTTCTCGATGTGGTCGCCCGCGCAGTGCTTGCCGGCCTTCGCGGTCGCGTCGCAGCGTGGCTTCTTGGTCGGGTCGGGCGGCGTCGTGGGATCACCGGGGGGCGCGAGCGCGTCGATGTCGTCACCGAGCGAGGCTGCGAGGCCGTCGTCGAAATCCGGATCGAGGCCCTCGTCGACCGGCGGGTCGCCGAACTCGTCCACCGGCGCATCCACCGTGCCGCTGCTGCAGCCCGCGAACACCACGGTCACGAGACCTACGAGGAGGAGACGGGACTTCACGGGCATGGCACCAGCAGCATACGTGCCGACCTGCATTCTCGTGAATCTTGCGCGTCGGCGTCACGCCTGCGTGACGGATCGCGCGGGGGTGTCACATGAAGTTCGGGGTGTGCAGGAGCGACAGTCGATCGGCCTGCGCCTCGTCGAACCCCGCGTGGACGAGCCTCTTCCGTCGCGCCTCGTGCATCTCCTCGAGGAGCGCGCGATAGGCCTCGTGCCCGCGCGCCACCTTCGCCGGCTCGACGCTGCCCGCGGCGAGCAGCACCAGCGCGTCGGCGAGGGGCGCGGGCGCCGACGCGGTCGCGGGGAGCGAGGCGGCCCGGCGCAGCGTCGCGGCCTCGAGGCGCGCGAACACGGTCGGATCGTGGGCGAGCGCGTGCCGCACGTGGGCGAGCCCGAAGTGAACGTGGCGCGCCTCGTCGAGCCGCGTGCGGCGCGCGATCTCCTGCGTGCAGCGGTCGGGCGCGTGGGCCTCGACGAACCGCAGGAGGTCGAGGAACGTGCCCTCGCCGAGCACCGAGAGCAGGAACGTGGACTCGACGAAGTCCTCGGGCTCGAGCAGGCCGCGCAGCGAGTACCCGGTGACCGCGGAGCTCGTCCCGAGGCTCCCACCCTGCGCGCGTGCCCGGGCGAGGTACACGTGGGCGTGCCGTGCCTCGTCCGCGAGCTGGGTCGCGAGGAACATCGAAGTCTCGACGAACGCCGGGTGGATGCGCGGCAGGAAGCGCGCCGGCACGTACAGCGCCGCGAGCTCGTTCTCCGCGAGGAAGGTCATGATCTGGCCCACCGCGCGCTCGATCCGCGGGTCGAGCTCCACGAGCTCGTTCCAGGGAATGTCGGTCGCCGCGTTCCACTGCGCGGCGACGGCTTGATCGTAGAGCGCCGCGATCTCCGGCGGCGCGACCAGGTCACGCTTCACGAGGCTGAAGGGGTACGTCGGCCCCCCTGGCTCCACCTGCGCGCCGCGCGGCGCGAACGCCGTGTCCGGGGTCGCCGCGTCGGGCATCGGCACCGCAGCGAGCATGGCGGCCGCCGTCATGGGCCCGGTGGCGAGCGAGAGGGGCGCCTCGCGCGCGTGCTTCGGCACGCTGAACGGTCCCCGCCGGATGAGGTGGCGCGTCTGTCCGTCGGGCAGCGCCTCGGCGCCCAGGTACTCGTGCCGCTCCGCGCGGCAGAACGAGGGGAGATCCTGCGCCGTCGCGCGGCTCGTGGAGAGCAGCGCCACGACGCCGCCCGGCTCGGTGCTCGCGAGCGCTGGGCGCAGGAGCGCGAGCAAGCCGCCGCCGAGCGGGAGGTCTCCCGCGTCGACGGCGACCGCCCCGAAGGTCACCAGCCGCCCTGCGCGTCGAGCGCGGCGACGAGCGACGCGTAGCCCTCCTCGCGCGGCGGCATCCACTGCTTGAGCCCCTCGAGCTCGAGCAGGCGGCGGTGCGCCGGGTCGTCCCACGACATCGCGAACAGCGCCTTGGTGAACGCCTCGCTCTTCTGCTCGGCGAGGCTCGGCAACGCGTCGAACATGCAGTGGTCGAAGCCCGGCGAGGTCCACAGCACCTCGAGCTGCGAAGGGTCGATGCGCCCCGCGGCCTGCTCGAGCACCCAGATCAGATCGCCCACGGTGCCGGCCTGCGCGCGCCCGTCGCGGAGCGCCGCGAGCACGTCGATCTCGCTCGTGCCCGTGTCGCCGTGCTTGCCGAGGTCGGTGTCGAACGGCAGGAGCTTCACCGCCGCGAGGTCCACGCCCTCGGTGGCGAGGAAGTGCAACGGCAGGATGCGCGCCTGCGTGGAGTCGCGGCTGCCGACCGCGAGCGTCTTGCCGGGGAGGTCCTTCACCGAACGGATGCCCGCGTCCTTGCGCACGACGACCTTGCAACGAAAATCGCGGTCGCTGTCGCGCATGCCGAGGGAGAGCGAGCGCTGACCGGTCGCCTTCTTCACCCGCACGTGGGCGAGCGGGGTGTTCCAGGCGATGTCGATCTTGCCCTCGAGCAGCATCTCGACCTGCCGCTCGTAGTTGCTGAACAGGGCGAAGTCGAACGCCACGCCCGCGGCCTGGAAGTAGTCACGGATGCCCTCCCAGATGGAGACCACCTTGGGATCGTAGGCCACTGCGCCGAGGAGGATGTTGTCGCTCATGGGTTCAACCGAACAGGGGGAGACCGGTGAACGCGCGGCCCACGAAGTCGAGGAGGTGGTCGGCGGTGGGCGCCATGACCCAGCCCGCGCGCGCGTCGCGGAACAGCCGCTCGATGGCGAGGTGCTTGCTGAACGCCGCGCCCCCACAGGCCTTCATGGCGAGGTCGGTGACCTCGACCGAGGCCTCGAGCGCCGCGTAGCGCGCCTGCAGCACGTACAGCGGCGTGACCTCGCTCGGCGCCTCGAGGTGATCGAGCGTGTGCCCGAGCAGCGAGCGCGAGAGCTCCGTCTTCACGCTCATCTGGGCGAGCCGCGCGCGCAGGTTGGGCAGGTCGCGGAGGCCCGTGCCCGTGTGCGCGAAGCCGGTCGCCCCGAGGTGCTTCTGCGTGGCGGCGAACGCCGCGCGACAGAGGCCGTGCGCCATCGAGCTCGTGCCGATCGCGAACCAGGGGAGCACCCCGCCCATCACGAGCGCCTCGCTCTTGCCTTGTTCGGAGAGCAGGTCGCCGCCCGGCACGCGATAGCCCTTCAGCGTGACCGGCGCCGAGTCGTTGCCGCGCAAGCCGAGGCCGTCGAAGCCCGCGGCGGAGATCTCGGCCCCGGCCTGGCCACGGCGCACGAGGTAGAGCGTGCTCTCGCCCGGGTTCGCGGCGCCCGGCTTCTGCGACAGGCTCACGTACGAGGCGGCGTGGTTGGCCGAGGTCACCCACGACTTGTCCGCATTCACGACGCACGCGTCGCCCTCGGCGACGAGCTGCGAGACCGGCGCCCAGAACTGCGAGCGCGAGCCCTTTTCGCTGAAGGCGAGGGTGGTCAGGTGCTCGCCCGTCGCGGCCTCGCGCAGGAGCGCGTCCTTGCCAGCGACGGTGGTCGAGCCCTGGATGGCCTGCAGCGCGGCGACGTGCATCACGTAGACCATCGCGGTCGAAGCGCAGCCCTCGGCGATGGCCTCGACGACGGCACAGAACGCGCGCGGCCCGAGCCCGAGCCCGCCGTGGGCGGTGTCCACGGTCAGGCCGAGCAAGCCGTGCTTGGCGAGCGCGGCGATCTGCGTCGAGGGAAACGTACGGTCGCCGTCGGTGGCGGCGGCGCGCGGCGCGATCTCGTCGCGCGTGATGGACTGCGCCTTCTCGGCGGCGGAAGCAGAGGCGGCATCGAGACGATAGACGTGGGGCATGAGACCTCGGAAAGGCTGGCAGTGGAGGACGACGTGGAGGACGACGCGTCACGCGGTCGACGACTCACACTCACGTGAAGCCGCAGCGCACTGCCCGGCGAGAGCCGTGGCGGTCGAGCGGCATGCCTTTGGTCACGCGCCTAGTGAGGTCCAGCGGTGACGTGGTGTCAAGTCGAGCTCTGCCTCAGACGATGCGGAGGCGCCGCTTTCCGCGAGACTCGGCCTCGAGCTGCAGGGCGCTCTCCGGCAGCCGGATGGTGCCGAGCGACGGCGGGAGATCGAGCTTCTGGTTCTTGGCGTAGACGGGGTGGCGACCCTTCTCGGCGTACCAGTCGGCGACGGTGGCGTTGGCCTTCATCTTCTCGAGGATGCTGCGGAAGCCGACGCCCGTGTTGTACGCGCAGAAGCTGATCTCGCCGAGCTGCGTGCCGTAGGGGATGATGCACATCTCGGTGCGGCGGAAGTCGTAGTTGAAGAGGTCCTGGAACCACATGCCCGCGACGAACAGGACGCGCCACGGGAACTCTTCGTGGTCGGTCTCGTGCTCGCCGATGCGCTTGCCCCGGGCGCCGGTCTGGCTGATGAACTGCTTGACGAGATCGGCGAACCCGTAGCCCGGCGGGGCCTTCTCGGGCTTGAAGTTCTTGAGCAGCGCGACCGCGAGCTCGGCCAGGGTGAGGGCGCGCCCGTGGGCCGCGTCGGTGATGTCCTGCACGTCGAGCATGAGCTGCTCGACGTCGAGGAACGCCGTGAGCGGCACCATCTGCTTCGTCTCCTTGTGGACGAACAGGACCGTGCCCACGCCGCAGTTCGGGTGGCAGCCGCACTTCACGCTGCCCCAGTCGGCCTGCTCGCCGAGCAGCTGGTCGGTGAGGTCGCTGAACGGGCCCATCGCCGAGAGCGGAAACCAGTCGCGGTGCGGCTCGAGGGTGTGGAGCTGCTTCTTCAAATCCCACGCGAGGTGGCTCAGCGTGTAGCGCTGGGCGGCGCGGCGGGCCTCGCTCACGTCCTCGTCGCGGCCGGTGAAGCTCACCGGCTGGAAGCTCACCACGGTGATCTTGTCGGCGTTCTCGATGGCGAACTCGACGATGGGGCCCACCTGGTCGTTGTTCACGCCGTTGACGACGGTGACAACGAGGATCACCTGGATGCCGGCGGCGTGCAGGTTCTCGATCGCGCGCAGCTTCACGTCGAACAGGTTGCCGACCTTGCGGTGCGAGTTGGCGTGGTTGGTGACGCCGTCGAACTGCAGGTAGGCCATGCGCAGGCCGGCCTTCTGCGCCTGCACGCAGAACTCGGGATCCTGGGCGAAGCGCACGCCGTTGGTGGCGCACTGCACCGCGAAATACCCGACCTCGCGCGCGTAGCGGACGGCGTCGAGGAACAGCGGGCTCAGCGTGGGCTCGCCGCCGGAGAACTGGATGCTCATCTGCCGCTTGGGCTGCACGGAGACCGCGTCGTCGAGGATCTGCTTCACCTCGGCCCACTCGAGCTCGTGGACGTAGCCGACCTGGTTCGCGTCCATGAAGCACGGGTCGCACATCATGTTGCAGCGGTTGGTGAGGTCGACCGTGAGCACCGCGCCGCGGCCGTGGGTGATGGTGCTCGACCCGTGGTCGCGCAGCCTCGTCAGCGGGGCGAGGTAGTCGCGGCCCGGGTAGAGCTTCTCGATCCGCTTCATGAACGCGGGGTCGATCGAGAGCACGTCCTCGAAGTGGCCGTGCACGGGGCAGTCCTTGTGCATCTCGATGCGCCCGTCGCGCTCCACGATCTGCGCCTTGATCTCGCCGGGCTTGCCGTCGATCAGCGCGCGCAGATCGCGCTCGCCGGAGAGCACCGCGGCGCGGGCCTCGGGGATGCACTTGGGGCAGAGGGAGTCGGTGGTGCGCGGGAAGCCGAGCTCGGGGTAGGTGCGCTCGCTGCGGCGGAGCAGCGGGGCAGGGGCCCACTTCGGGTGGATCGGCGCGCCAGGGAAGAGACCGTTGAGCCGCTGCACGATGGGCCAGGCCAGCCCGGCGGCGCGGGTGAAGGCGCTCTCGACGGCGAGGGCGAGCTCACTGCGGGGCTCGGGGCCCTGGACGGCAGCGGCACGGGCGACCTCGGAAACGAAGCGATCGCGGGCGTCGGGCCCGTTGTGCGAGGCAGCGCTCGAGGCGGGCTCCTCGAGGGGGAAAGCGGCGTTGCTCATGGAAGGGTGGGATCTTGTAGGTCGATGCACCGCGGTGCAAGGGCGAGCTACGTTCTGGCTGGTCCGTCGACCATGGTCGCGCTCGCGCGAGGCGCTTGATCCGGCGATGGATTGCCACCGACTCGACACCGACGGTGCGTGCGTCGTCGTGACGCGACGGGTTCGTGGATGGGCTCGCAGCTCGACCTTGCGCACCATCACGCATTCACGCTCCCCCTTGACTACATCGGCCCCATCAGCCATACCTGGCCCCGCCTGCGGAGTCGCCCGCAAGGCACCACGAAGGGGTCCACCATGCGTTCGTTCCTTGCTGCCACCATCCTCTGCGCCGCCGGTCTCTCGCTCGCGGGGTGTGCCGCCCAGTCCGTCGATGGAGAAGAGGAGACCCTCGAGGGTGAGGTCGGCGCGACCGACGACGCGCTCGCGGCCGCGGGCCAGTACACGTTCTTCCGCGTCGTGCGCCAGGACTTCCGCAAGTGTGCGTGGCCGATGTGCGGCGGCGTCTACGTCGCGCGCGTCAACCGCGCCCAGGCGCAGTGCGCGGACGGCAGCTGGCAGTCGGAGTGCTACGTCGCCGACTTCGACTGGAAGGCGCTCGGCCTCGTCGACGCGGCCGCGTTCCAGGAGAAGGTGCGCGCCGGCACCGCGCTCGTGCGCGGCAAGATCGAGGCACGCAAGGTCGGCCCGACGACCGCATCGACCCTCGTGGCCAGCGAGGGCTGGGAGGCGCGCATCGAGGGCGCCACCGCGACCGGCTACTTCTCGCGGTTCACCCAGCGCGAGGTCAAGTGCATGTCGCTCGCCTGCGCCTCGTACGACCTCTCGTACCTGAACCTCTCGACCTCGCGCCCCGTGCACGCGTTCGCGACCAAGGCGCTGCCGACGGGCCTCGTCCCCGAGATCACCGCGGCCTTCGGCGACCGGAAGATCGGCGTGCTCGTCGCGGGCGACACGTACCTCTCCGGCGGGCGGCGCACGTTCGTGCCGTCGCAGATCTACACCCAGCCCAAGGCCGGCGGCGGCGACGGCGCCCGGTGCGGCGGGCGCGGCACCGGCCCCTGCGCCGACGGCTACTTCTGCTCGTTCCCCTCCACCGCCAACTGTGGCCGCGCGGACGCGTCCGGCGTGTGCACCAAGCGCCCCGAGGCGTGCATCGAGATCTACAAGCCGGTCTGCGGCTGCGACGGCAAGACCTACGGCAACGCCTGCTCGGCGGCCTCGGCCGGCGTCAGCGTCGAGAAGACCGGCGCGTGCGGCGGCGAGGTCGGCGCGACCTGCGGCGGCCTGCTCGGCAAGGGCTGCCAGGAGGGTCTGTTCTGCGACTACCCGATCGGCACCATGTGCGGCGCGAGCGACATGACCGGCGCGTGCACCGAGCCGCCGACGGCCTGCACCAAGGAGTACGCCCCGGTCTGCGGCTGCGACGGCAAGACCTACAGCAACGCCTGCACGGCGCGCGCGGCCTCGATCTCGGCCGTGTCCAAGGGCGCGTGCAAGTGAGCCGCGCCCGCTGACCGCGGGTGGGGTCTTGTAGGGTGGGCAGCGCACGTCGCTGCCCACCGCCGAGAGGTTGACCAGGCGCGTGCTCCGCGAAACGCTAGAGCATGCGCGCCATCGCTCTCACCATCGCGGCACTCTTCACCGTCGCGTCAGGGGGTCTCGTCGGGTGCCTGCCCCCGCCGTCGAAGAGCGCCGTCACGCCGGCGCCCGCGGTCGAGGCCGTGCGATCGGCCTTCGCGCCGCCGTCGCTCGACGGCGTGCGCCTGCACGCGAAGAACGTGGACCTGGCGCTGCCCAAGGGCTGCGCGCCGCTCGGCGAGGAGCTGTTCGTGACGATCGCCGCCAAGGTCGACGACGGCGACAGCGAGCTGCTCGCCGCGTGCAACCTCGCCGACGAGTCGGGCGCGCACCGCGTGGCGATCAACCTGATCCGCCACCGCTACGAGCTCGAGACCGGCGAGGACGCCGCGGCCGAGCTGCGTCGCGTGCCGGGCGTGATCGACGCGCAGGTGACGAGCACGGCGGCGGCCCTGGGCCAGGCGCTCGCCGCGGAGGTCGTGGTCGCGAGCAACCGTGGCGGCGCCCACGGCAAGCCCGGCGTCACGGTGTACTTCGGCGCGCACGACGGGCTCTACATGCTCTACGCCGAGGTCGACGGCGACGCGGCCTCGGTCGAGGCGTGGGCGGAGGCGCTGCCCCGCGTGCTCTTGCCGACGTCGTCGGCGCGACCGATCCGCTGGCGCGCGCCGACCAAGCTCGCCCCGTCGGCGACCGCGGTGGGGCCCCACCAGATGAAGCTCCCCGAAGGGGTGAACACGGTGCCCAAGGGCACGCCCACCTCTGGCACGACGCTGGGCGATCCAGACGATCCGCTCGCTGCGAACGACGGGCACCCCGCGCTCCTGTTCCGCGACGAAGCGGGCTTCTCGGTGGGCGGCTCGGTGTACCACGCGAAGCTGCTCCCGCCGCTGGTCGCGACGCCGGGCGCGCTCGCGCGGCTCGCCGCGGAGGCGCGCGGCGGCAGCGACCTCACGGTGAGCACGGTCGACGCGAAGCTCGGCCCGCTGTCGCGCGTGGACGCGACCCGCAAGGACGGCGGCCACGATGTATATGCAGCTTATGGATCGGGCACGGAGGTGACGGTGGTGCACTTTGTCGTGGCCAAGGGCAAGTGGGCCACCTACGCGCCGTGGATCGCCGCGAGCCTCGCCTCGCTGGAGGTGCCGGTCGAGCCGGCGTACTGATCGCCACCGCACGGGTGACGCGGGGCCGCGGATGGAGCAGACCTGCGGGCGATGAAGCGGCCCTGGTCGACCGTGGCGCTCTGCGGGCTCGCGCTCTGTGGGCTCGCGCCGCCCGCGAAGGCGCAGGTCAACGCGGACGCGCTGCGGGCCAACCCGCTGCGACCCGGCTGGTCGGGCAACCTCGAGACCTCGCTCGCCGTCACCCGCGGCAACGTCGAGCTGTTCGACGTGGGCGGCGCCGGCCGGGTGCAGTGGCAGAGCTTGTACCCCGCGCAGACCGGCCTCCCCTTCGTGTCCCAGCGCGCTTTCCTCACGGTCAGCGGGCGCTACGCCGATCGCGCGAGCACCGCGTTCGTCAGCCAGAGCTTCGTGCACGCGCGGTGGACCGCGATGTGGCACCGCCACGTCGGCACCGAGCTGTTCGCGCAGGACCAGAGCAACCAGTTCCAGCGCCTGCAGGCCCGCGTGGTCGCCGGCGGCGGCGTGCGGCTCGTGCTCGTGCACCGGCCGGAGTTGATGGTCTGGGCCGGGAGCGGCCTGATGCTCGAGTACAGCCGCATCCAGGTGGCCGACGGCGCCGCCGATCGCCCCGAGACCTGGGAGCCGCGCGCGACGACCCACCTGGTGGTGCGCGTCGCTGCGCTCGACGGCCGGCTGCTGCTGCAGAACACGCTGTTCTTCCAGCCGCGGCTCGGTGGCCTGCGCGACCTCCGGAGCCTCGACGAGATCGAGCTGCTGGCCAAGGCCAGCGAGGTCGTGTCCTTCGGCACCACGGCCGCCATCCTCTACGACAGCGACCCCCCGACCGGCGTGAAGACCACCGACGGGCGTGTGCTCTCGGTGCTCAAGCTCGCGTTCTGAAGGGGTGGTAGGATCGAGGGGTGGACGAGCCCACCCTGAAGCCGATCTTCGCTTCCCACGGCGTGAAGCTCGCCATCCTCTTCGGCTCGCGCCCGCGGGACCGCTCGCACCGACTCCGACCTCGACGTCGCCATCGACGGACCCGGCGAGGCCGTGCTCCCGCTCGCGGCCGACCTGCGCGAGGCGACCGGTCACGATGTCGACGTGGTGGTGCTCGACGACCCGAACTTTCCGCTGCTGCAAGCCATCGTCCGCGAAGGCCGTCCGCTCTACGAGGCGCGCCGGGGCGCGTTCGCAGCGTTCCGCGCCCGGGCGTGGACCACGCTGGAGACCGACCGGCCCGCCTACCATCGCATGCGTGACGCGTGGCTCGCGAAGCTGGCCAGCGAGCCACGCTGATGGTCGACCCGGACATCGTCGCCAGCAAGCTGGCCGACCTCGCCCACCGCATCGAGCGCGTGAGGGAGAATCGCCGCGACACGGCGGAGGCGCTGGCGGCCGACGAGAACGCGCTCGACGTGGTTTCGTTCAACCTGATGCTCGCGATCCAGGCCTGCGCCGACATCGCGAGTCACCTCATCGCTGACGAGGGGTGGCCGCCGCCCGCGAACCTGGCGCAGTCGTTCTCGTGCCTCGCGCAGCACGGTGTCCTCACGGACGGGACCGCCAAGACCCTCGGGCGGGCCGTCGGGCTCCGGAACGTGGTCGCGCACGCCTACGGCCGGATCAACGTGACCGTGGTGCATGGCGCCGCGACCAGCGGCCTCGACGATCTGCAGCGGTTCGCCGCGGAGGTGGCCCGCTGGCTCGCGACCCACGGGCACCCCGAGGCGTGAACTACAGCACCTTGCGCGCCGGCAGGAGCGCGTTCGCCAGCAGCACGCCGAGCACGAGCCCTCCGCCCGTCAGCAGCATCGAGAACCCGCGCGACGCGCCCGCCACGAAGTCGCCGCGCAGGAAGTAGCCGAGCGACAGGAACCCGAAGCTCCCGGGCACGAGCAGCATCATGCCGGGGATCTGGAACAGCTGCGCGGGCCGCGCGGTCTTGCGCGCGAGGGCGTTCGCGAGCAGGCACACCGCGAACGCCGCGAGGAACGCGGCGAGGTGGCCGGGCAGGTGCCGCACGGCGAGCGCCGTCGTCACGTACGCGGTCGCGCCCGAGGCCAGCGCGGTCCACAGGAACCGCCGCGGCACGTGGAAGATCACCCCGAACGAGAGCGACGACACGACGAGCGCCGCGCCCTGCACGAGCAGCGGCAGCGCGCGCGGCACCGGCTCCGGCGGCGTCGGGTCCGCGTGCACGAGCTGCTGCACCCCGAACACCAGCGCGACGCCCAGCACGAGCTGCAGCAGCGTGACCATCGCCTCGGCCAGGCGCGCGCCGCCCGACACGAGGTTCTTCTGCGCGAGCTCGGCGAGCCCGTTGGTGAACGTCATGCCCGGGAAACGCCCGATGGTGGCCGCGAGCACGATCACCTCGGGCGTCACGTGCGAGAACAAGCGCGTGGCGAGCCAGGCCGCCGACGCCGCGAGCAACGCGGCGACGAAGTCCGCGAGGAGGCGGCGTGCCTCGCTCCGCAGCAACCAGATCTCGACGAGGCCCACGCCGCCACCCGCGGCCGCCGCCACCGGGACGTCGATCGCCCGCCCGCCGAGGAACACCGCCGCCGCGGCCGCGAGCAGGACCGAGGCGGCGAACAGCATCGGCTTCGAATAGGTGTGCGGTCGCGTCGGCAACGTGCGCAGCCGCGCCCGCGCCGCCTCGAGCGTGAGCTTGCGGTCGGCGACGTCGTTGAAGATCTCGTCCACCTCGACGAGCGCGCCGAGGTCGGTCGTCCACTCGGCGACGCGGACCATGCGGTGCAGCTCGATGTGCGGAGCCTCGCCCACGAGGCGCAGGAAGATCCCCGTCGGCAGCACGAACGGCTCGGCATGGAAGCCCTCGATCTCGGCGACGACCCGGGCCGCGTGCTCGACGCGGTAGCTCGGACAGCCGTAGCGATCGAGCGCCGACGCGAGCTCCACGACGTAGTCGGCGACCTCTTCGCCGGTGCGTCGTCGACTCGTGGGCGGTACCGACTCGGTCACCCGCGGGACATAGAGTGGCGCGCGGCAGACCGCCACCTCGCGTAGACTGAACGAGATCCCGCGAGCGGGCACCGAGAGGACGTGATGAAGAAGGCAACGGGAATCCTCGTCGCAACGCTGTTCCCGATCCTCTCGGCGGGCACCGCGCGCGCGGTCGAGCTGCAAGGCGGCCTCGGCCTCACGGCCTACGGGTCCTCGTGGCGCGGCGACGTGGGTGGTGGCGGCATGCTGCACCTCGGTGTCCGGTTCAGCCACGTGATCGCCCTGGATTTCCTGGGGTGGGAGTCGCTCGCGCGCGTCGACCGTCGCGTGAACACCGGGCTCACCTTCGGGGTCGTCGGCTATCTGCCGCGCGAGGGTACGCGCCCGTTCGCGCGCCTGTTCGCCATCCACCAGCACGAGGAGGGGCTCGTGTCCGTCGAGGAGTCGCCGGCCACGGTGGCGCTCGGCATCGGCGCGGGCATCCGCCACCGCGTGGGCGCCGGTCTCAGCCTCGGCGCCGCGGTGCCGGTCACCAAGGGCGAGAAGTCGGTCTGGAGCGTGACCCCCCGCGCGACCGCGATCTACCTGCCCGATCCGCTCGGCCCGAAGCTCTACTTCGGCGTCGAGTCCACCTTCGGCTTCGACATGGTGCTCTGATGAAGAGACTCGCCTTCGCCTTGCTCCTGGTCTCTGCGTGCAGCGGCGCACCCAAGCTCGAGGATCAGGCGTGCCCCCCGGGCGGCACCACGCTGACCTACGCCAACTTCGGCAAGGCCTTCGTCGACGGTTACTGCGTTCGCTGCCACGGCGGGCCCAACGGCTACAGCTCGCGCGCGCTCAACACCGTGGAGTCGATCCGCGCGTCGGCCGCGCGCGTGTACACCAACGCGACCGGCGACAACCCGCCGATGCCACCGGGCCCCGACGACCCGACGCCCGAGGAGCGCGCGAAGCTGGCCGAGTGGCTCGCCTGCGGCGCCCCCTAGCGACGCAACAGCGCTGCGATCACCGCCGCCGTGATCACCACCAGCGCCGCCACGCCCAAGGGCCAGAGGGGCCTCTTCGGCGCGAGGATCCGCTGCAGCGCCGCGCGTGCCGCCTTCGCGTCGGGGAACCGCTGGCTCGGCTCGCGCGCCACGCACTTCGCGAACCACGCGTCGAAGCCGAGCGGGAACATCCCGAGCACCCCGACCTCGGCGCGGCGGCGGCTCGGCGGCACGAGCTCGCCGCGGAACAGCTCCATCATGAGGTCCACGGGTGAGGCGTGGTCGTCGTTGGCCGCGCGCCAGTAGTGGCGGCCGCCGACCTGCACCCAGAACGCGAGCAGGCCGAGCGCCCACACGTCGGCTGCCGCGGTGAGATCGCGGGTGCGCTTGCCTTGTTCCGGGGCCGTCCAGATCGGCGTGCCGAGGCCCTCTGCCGTGCTGCGCGAGAGCGCGTCGCCCACGTACTTGGCGACGCCGAAGTCGAGCACCCGCACGATCGGCTTGCCGTCGGGGCCGACCCGGACCAGCACGTTCTCGGGCTTCAGATCGCGGTGCACGATCCCGACCGCGTGCGCCGCCGCCGCGGCGGAGAAGATCGGATCGAGCAGCGCCCAGGCCTCCGCCGGCGCGAGCGGCCCCCGCGGCTTGCGCGCGGCGAGGTGCTTCTCGAGGTCCTGGCCCTCGAGGTACTCCATCGAGATCCACGGGGTGTTCGTGGCTTCGTCGACGCCCGACGCGAACACGTGCGCCACGTAGGGGCTTTGGATCTCGGTGCCGGCCTTGGTCTCGCGGCGGAACCGCTCGAGGGCCTTGTGGTCGCCCAGCGCCGCGGGATCGAGCAGCTTCAGCGCGACGCGGGCGCCCTTCTCGTCCTCGGCGAGGTGCACCTGCCCCATGCTGCCCTGGCCGAGGAGTCGCACGATCCGGTAGCGCCCGGCGAACGTGGAGCCGGGTGCCGGCCGCTTCACGGGTCTTCTCCGACCAGCGCGCTCCACACGGCGTCGGCCCAGTCGGCGCCACCCTTGTCGGTCGGGTGGATGCCGTCCTTGCGGCGCGCGATGGCGAGGGTGCTCGAGTCGAAGAACCGGCACGGCGCGGCGTGCGCCTTCTCGACGGCGACGATGCCGGTCTCGCCCTTCCAGAGCGGCGGGGTCACCCACACACACGGCTGCGTCGACACCTTGGCGACGATGGTGCGCACGTTCGGCGCGAGGACGTCGGGGTTCGGGATGAACACCTCGTTGGCGCCGAGCACGACGAAGATCGCGGTGGGCTTCACGCGCGCGATCAGCTTGTCGAGGCGGTCGCCGCGCGACCAGGTGGTGGTGCTGGCGCTCGTCCAGGCGTCGCTCTCGAGCGTGCCGCCGCGGGCCTTCACCTTCTCGGCGAGTCGCTGCGAGAACCCCGCGTCGGCCATCGAGTCGCCGAACACCAGCACGCGCGCGCCGGGGCCGACCGGGATCCGCGGCGGGGGCGCGGCGCTCGGGATGGCCGAGATCGACGTCACCGCGGAGGCCGAGGGCACGGGCACGGTCGAGGCGGTCGGGGGTGGGGCCGGCGAGGACGACACCGCCGCCACGATGGAGACCGAAGGCTTCGGTCGCACGGTGCGCGCGATCGGCGCGCCCGCGAACCCCGCGAGCGCGAGCAGGGCGACGAAGCCGGCCACGTAGGCCGGGGTCGGGAGCGAACGGTTCTCCATCGTGTACGAGGAAGATGGAGCATGCCACCATCCGGCGATGTTTCGCACCGCTTTGATCACCGGCGCGTCCGCCGGCATCGGCCGAGGCCTCGCCGAGCGCCTGGCCAAGAAGGGCACCACCGTCGCCCTCGTCGCCCGTCGCCAGGACCTGCTCGACGAGATCAAACACGGCATCGAGGCCCAGGGCGGCCGCGCGGTGTCCCTCGCGGTCGACGTCTCGCGGCCCGACGACGTCGTGGCGGCGGTGGAGCGCGCGGCCCGCGACCTCGACGGCCTCGATCTGGTGGTCGCCAACGCGGGCATCGCCGGCGCCGTGCACAGCCGCGACATCACCTGGGCCAAGGTCGGTCCGCTCCTCCAGCTCAACGTCATGGGCGCGATCGCCACCCTCTGCGCCGCGATCCCCGACATGGTGCGGCGCGGCCGCGGTCACCTCTGCGGCGTGTCCTCGCTCGCGGGGATCCGCGGGCTGCCCAAGACGGCCCCCTACAGCTCGAGCAAGGCCGCGCTCTCCACGTTCCTCGAGAGCCTCTACGTCGACTTCCACGGCACGGGCATCGACGTCACCGACGTGCGGCCCGGCTACATCAAGACGGACCTGACGGCGAACCGGCCGTACGAGATGCCGATGCTCATGGAGCTGTCGGACGCGCTCGACGTCATCGTGGCCGGGCTCGAGGCACGCGAGCCGATCGTCGCGTTCCCGAAGCCGCTGGCCTCGGCGCTCTACGCGTCGCGGCTCCTGCCCCAGCGCGCGTACGGTTCGCTGGTGCGTCGCGTCGTCCGCCGCTAGTACCGCACGCCGAGCGCGAAGGTGGTGGCGGGGTTCTTCATGTCGACGAGGTGCCCCTGGAGCTCGAGGAACACCGCGTGACCGTCCCAGCGCAGCGGCTCGAAGCCCGCCGAGAGGAACGGATCGAACACCAGGCTCGTCTGGGGGTCGTCGGCCTTGGTGGAGCGGCGGATGCCGACCTGGCCGAGCGTCATGCCGAAGCCGAAGCGCAGGAGGTCCCAGCGGTAGACGAAGCGCGCGCCGAACGTGAGCGCGTTCATCGCGCGCCCCGCCTCGGTCGACCCGCGTTCGATGCTGACCATCCCGCCGAGGTCGAGGCCGCTCTCGCCGCGCTGCCGCGTCCAGTGGGCAGCGATCTGCGCCTCCCCGTAGCGGATGGGCACGCCGAAGATCCAGCCCATCGTGTAGCCGAGCGTGAGGGTCGCGCCGACGCGGTTCTCGGCCGGCGGCCGCGGGGGCTCCTGCGCTTCGGCGACGGAAGCGCCGGACACCAGCGCGGCCACGAGCGGCAGGGCGAGCAGAGGGCGGGTCATCGGCACACCGGATCCCGCGTGAGGGTGCCCGCCGAGGTGCGGTGCACGAGGGCCTCCGCCTTCGCGCAGATCCCGTCGAGCTTCAGCCGGTCGCAGGTCGAGGCGCGCACGCACTGGCTCTCGTCCTCGGTCAGCGCGGGCGACTTGCCGGGGTCGCCACATCCGGCCTCGTAGGTGCAGTAGTCGAGGTCGGTCGTGGTGAACCCCGGGCAGCACTCCTTGAGCTTGGCGTGGGCCTCCTCGCAGAGGAACTCGTCCTTGCGAAGGCCAGCGCCGCAGGTCGCGAGGGCGACGACGGCGCCCGCGACGAGGGTGGCGAGGGTAGGGATCCGGCGGGACATCGGGCAGGGCTCAGCAGAGCGCGTGCCACGCGGAGAAAGAAGGGAAATGTGCCCCGCAGGGCCCCCCGATCGCGAACGGGACGCTGTGGTCGAGGGCGCACACCCCCTGGAACTTGGCCGCGCCGGGGAGGCCGTGCGATCGAACGGCGACATGCGGCCTCTCGCCTTCTTCGCCCTCCTGGGCCTCGTCGTCCTGCCCTCGTGTGGCTCGGACGCGCGCGGGGTGGACACGTGTCGGAAGATCGAGGCCGCCCGCTGCCAGCGCGGTCCGGCCTGCGTCACCAACTTCGCCGGCGACGTGGACAGCTGCACGCGCTTCTACGACCTGCAGTGTGGTCGCGGCCTGCAAGACTCCGTGCGCGAGCCCAGCGCCGCCGAGCTCAATGGCTGCCTCGAGGCGATCAAGACCAGCTGCACCGCCGTGAACGATCCGGCCAAGGAGCCGGCGTGCAGCTTCATCACCGGGAACGCGCCCGTCGACACCGGCGTCGTGACCGAGGCCGCGACCGACGCGGGCAACGAGGCCGCGACGGACACGGGCACCACCGAGACTGGCCCCACGGACACCGGCATTGCGGACACGGGCACGGTGGACACGGGCAGCGCGGCAGACAGCGCCTCTGCGGACGCCGTCGACGCGGATTGACAGCAGGTCCGATCGACGATCCGTGACGGCGGGTCGAGCGCCGAGCCACAGTCGTGGTGCAGGAGCGACACCGGCGCGATCGCGCTAGACGGCCTCCGTGGAGCCGACCGGATTCCTCCCCACCGAGCGCGGACGCTTCGCCATCGCGACGTTCGGCGCGCCCACGGCTCCGCGCCGCCTGCTGCTCCTCCACGGTTTCCCCGACACCCCGGCGAGTTTCGGCCCCCTCGCGCAACGGCTCGCGGCGCGCGGCTTCCATCTGCGTCGCGCCGTGGCTCCGCGGGTACGCGCCGTCTCCGCTCGACGGCGACTACACCCTCGAGGGGCTCGTCGCCGACGTGCGCGCGATCGCTCTGGCGAGCGGCCCGTTCGAGGCGGTGATCGGCCACGACTGGGGCGCGGCGATCACCTGGGCGCTGCTCGGCGACGGCGGCCTGCCACGCCAGGCACGCGCGGTGACCATGGCCGTGCCGCACCCGCTCTCGTTCCTCGGCAACGGCGCGCGCTCGCCGGCGCAGCTGTTCCGGAGCCGTTACATGGCTTACTTCCAGCTCGCTCGCGCCGACCACACCGTGGACGCCGACTTCGTCGAGCGCTGGTGGCGGCGCTGGTCTCCAGGCTTCGATCCGGGCTGGCAGTATTGGCAGCATCTGCGTGCGACGATGCAGGCGAGCCTCCCCGCGCCGCTCGCGTACTACCGCGCGATGGTGCGGCCCATCGGCCCCGCGATCGCGCGCATCCGCCGCGGCGCGCGCGTCGAAGTGCCGGTGCTCCACCTGCAGGGCGCGGAGGACGGCTGCATCGACGCGGCGATCGGCGCCGGCCAGGAGCGCTGGTGCCGGTCGCTCGAGTCCCGCGTGCTGCCGGGCGTCGGCCACTTCTTGCACCTCGAGGACCCCGACGCGGTCGGCGCCGCCATCGCCGCGTTCCTCGGCTAGAGGGCGCGGGTCTCGCCGACGTCCATCACCCACAGGCGGTGGCCCTCGCTCGCGCCCGGCCCCTCTTCGTTCCACCACCGCCGCACGCGTTCGGGCGGCTCCGAGAGCGGCTCGTCGGTCAGCTGGAACGTGCCCCAGTGCATCGCGACGAGGTGCTTGGCGCCGCAGTGCACGAACGCCCGCCCCGCCTCCTCGGCACTCATGTGCTGGGCCTGCATCATCCATCGCGGGTCGTAGGCGCCGATGGGGAGCAGGGCCCAGTCGATGGGCCCGCAGCGGGCGCCGATCTCGGCGAAGTGCGAGAACCACCCGGTGTCGCCCGCGTGGTAGGCGGTGCCCTCGGGGGCTTGCATCACCCAGCCGCCCCACAGCGCCGTGTTGCGGTCGAAGGGCGTGCGCATCGACCAGTGCTGCTGCGGCACGAACGTGAACCGCACGTCGCCGACCCGATGCTCCTCCCACCACCCGCGCTCCACCACCGGTGCGAGGCCCGCCGCGCGCAGGTAACGACCGACCGCGGTCGGCACGAGGTAGAGCGGCGGCTGGCCCGTGAGCGCCCGCGTGCGCGCGTCGATCGCCTGCAGCGAGGGCAGATCGAGGTGGTCGAAGTGGGCGTGCGAGACCGTGACCACGTCGACCGCGGGCAGCGCGCTCTCGGCGATTGGCGGCGCGACGTTGCGGCGCGCGAGTCCTACCCGGTCGGCGAAGATCGGGTCGGTCGCGACGAGGAGACCGCCGAGCCGCACCAGGAACGACGAGTGACCGAGCCAGGTGAGCGAAGCGCGCTCGAGGCGCGCCGGGTCCACCCCCTGCGTCGGTGTCGCGAACGGCGTGCCGCGATCGGGGCGCCGCGCGCCGAGCTTCCACCGCAGGAGCGCGAGGGGCCCCGGCTGGTCGAACGGGTCGAGGTTCTCGAAGCGACTCATGCCCCGCGCGACGAGCGAGGCGCAGGGGTGCGCACGCCGCGGTGATCCGCCAGCAGCTCGAGGGTCTTGGGGTCGAGGACGAAGCGCAGGCCCACCGTCGGCGCGCCGCCGGCCACGTCGACGTCGACGCGGAGGCTCACGACCATGCCCTTGAGGAAGCCGTGCGGCAGAGGGTTGCCGAGCAGCCGCGCGCACAGGATGGAGACGTCGGGCTCGTGGCCCACGACCATGAGGCGCTTCTTGCCGGCCTTCTGCATGGCGAGCACGAACGCCGAGCCCGCGCCGCCGGGCGCCAGCGCCGTGTGCGCCTCGACCGCCGACTCGAGGCCGAGGGTCGTGTGCACCACCTCGGCGGTCTGGAGCGCGCGCACGAGCGGGCTCGCGACGACGAACCGCGGGGCCTCGCCGAGCTCACCGAGCTTCTTGGCGACCCACCGCACGCGCTCGCGCCCGGAGACGGTGAGGGCGCGGCTGTGGTCGAGGCCGTCGGGCGCCTCGTCCTCGGCCGGGCCGTGGCGCATCACGTAGAGCTTCATGCGATCCCGAGGTTCTTGCGCATGCGGGCGATCGGGTCGTCGGCGTTGGGCACGAACTGCTCGCCGGTGATGGTCTCGTAGGCCTCGACGTAGCGCCGCGCGGCCTCGATCCGCACGTCGGCGGGGAGCGTGGGCGGAGGGCCGTCGCCCTTGTAGTCGACGCCCGCGAGCCAGCGCCGCACGTACTCCTTGTCGAACGACTCGGGCTCCTCGCCCTTCTGCTTGCGCTCCTCGTAGCTGCCGGCGAACCAGTACCGCGAGCTGTCGGGCGTGTGGATCTCGTCGATGACGATGACCTTGCCGTCGGCGCGCACGCCGAACTCGTACTTGGTGTCGACGAGGATGAGCCCGCGCGACTTGGCGTGCGCCGCGCCGGCCTGGAAGAGGGCGAGGGCCATGCCTGCGGCGACGTCGAACTCGGCGGACGACATGCCCGTGATGCGCAGGATCTCGGCGCGCGACGCGGAGATGTCGTGCCCGCCCTTCTCGGCCTTGGTGGAGGGGGTGAGGATCGGCGCGGGGAGCTTGTCGTTCTTCACCAGACCGTCGGGCAGCTTGTTGCCGCAGAACTCGCGGTCGCCGCGCTGGTAGGCCGTCCACACCGAGGTGGAGGTGACGCCGGTGACGTAGGCGCGCACGACCATCTCGACCGGCAGCGGCCGACACTCGACGCACTCCATGACGTTGGGGTCGGGGAGGCTCAGGAAGTGGTTGGGCGCGATGTCCTTGGTCTTGTCGAACCAGAACGCGGCCATCGCGGTGAGCAGCTGGCCCTTGAAGGGCAGGGTGCCGATGACCTTGTAGAAGGCGCTGATCCGGTCGGTCGCGACGATCAGCCGCCGACCGTCGTTGGTCGAGTAGCAATCGCGGACCTTGCCCTCGTACTTCTCGCCGAGCGTCGGGAAGTCGGTCCCGAGCAGCGTGCGATCGAGCCCCGCGGCGAGCGCGCGGACCAGCTCGAGCTTCTCGTGCGGAACGTGGGCGGAGTGCAGGGTCCCGGGGTATCTCACGGGGGGCCGAGTAGCCCGGGCCCGCGCGAGCGTCGAGCATCCCTGCTACCGTGCGCCGCGATGATCCTCCGGGACCCGGTCCACGATCTCGTCTCCTTCGAGTCGGACGAAGAGTCCATCGTCCCGAAGTTGCTCGCGACCGCCGAGGTCCAGCGCCTCCGCCGCATCAAGCAGCTCGGGGTGACCCACCTCGTGTTCCCGGGCGCGGAACACAGCCGTTTCACCCACGCCATCGGCGCGGCACACGTGATGACCCGGCTCGTGCGGCGCCTCCGGGCCCTGCACGAAGGGCTGCCGTTCTGGCAGCAGCTCGCGTCGGATCGCGCGCGCGACGTCCTCGCGGCCGCGTTGCTCCACGACGTAGGGCACGGTCCGTACTCGCACCTCTTCGAGGAGGCGATCCCGGGCGCACCCCACCACGAGACCTGGTCGCTGCGCATCGTCCGCGATCCAGGCACCGAGGTGCACCGCGTGCTCGCCGACCACGACCCCGGCCTCCCGGAGCGCGTCGCCTCGCTGATCGCGGGCGCCGACGCCGCCACGCCCTATCCGCTGCCCTATCTCGCCCACGCGGTCAGCGGCACGTTCGACGTCGACCGGTGCGACTACCTCCTGCGCGACGCCCACATGACGGGTGTGCGCTACGGCCTGTTCGATCTCGACTGGCTGCTCCGCTCGCTGCGGTTCGCGCCGCACGACACCGAGGCGCCGCGGTTCGCGATCGACGGCATGAAGGGCCTGCCCGCCATCGAGGGCTTCGTGCTGGCCCGACGCTTCATGTTCGAGCAGGTCTACCTGCACAAGGCCACGCGCGCCGCCGAGGTGATGATCAAGGCGATCTTCTCGCGGGCCGCCCACGCGCTGCGCGAGGGCACCCGCCTGCCACAGGTCCCCCACGCGCTCGCCCTCGCGGCCCACGGCGAGGAGATCCCGCTCGGCGCGTACCTCGATCTCGACGACGTGGTCGTCGGCGCGGCGCTCGCGGCCTGGGAGCGCGGCCCGGATCCCGTGCTCGCCGACCTGTGTCGACGCCTGCGGGTGCGCAACATCGGCAAGACGGTGGAGCTCACGGGTGAGCTCGGCTCCCGCGACGCGATGGACCGGCTGCTCGCCGAGGCCCGCGAGCTCGCGGTGGGGATCGGCCTCGACCCCGACGTCCACGTCGCCCTCGACATCGCCGAGGACGTGCAGAGCTTCGGGTCACCCGACTCGGTCGCCCCCCCGCCGGGCGCCGAACCGCCGCTCGAAGTCATCCTGCCGGATGGCCGGGCCCGCCCGCTCGGCGCCGTGTCGCCCGTTCTGGCCAGGCTCGACAACCTGCCGATCCGCCGCATTCGGCTGGTCGTACCGGCCGAGATCCGCGCAGACGTTCAGTCCCGGCTGCCGGCCGCCCGCGAGGCAGCTGCCCGTTCTGCTTGAGCATTCTGTCGCGCGCTGATACCCAAGAGGTTCGCGCTACTTGCGCGGACGCCCATGAAGGCCCCCTCGCCCCTCCTCGGGTTCAACAACAACTTCAAGCACAAGGGGCAGGTCTATCACATCCAGACCGAGGACTCTGGCGTCAAGCATCCGCACATCATCACGCACCTCTTCGCGGATGGCGGACGCATCCTGAAGTCGATCAAGACCTCCTACGCCACGTACGTGGGCGACCCGATGATGGGCGAGGTGGTCAAGCAGATGATGAAGGAGCAGCACAAGGCGATGATCGTCGCCCTGCGCGACGGCGCCTTCGACGCGGGCGGCACCAAGGAGGTGAAGCTCCCGAGCACCGGCTACTTCGCCGGCTCCACCAACGCGGGGCTCGATCCGAACCGCGCCGGCCGCGGCAGCAAGCACGCGGTGCCGGCGGTCGGGGTGCCGGAGGCCCGCCGAGGCGGCGCCGGTCGCTCCCGATCCGCTCGACACCGCGCCCACGCTGGAGATGCCGAAGCCGCCGATCCCCTCGGCCACCGAGCTCGAGCAGGCTGCCCACGCCGCGGCGGCCCGTCGCGCACAACCCTTCGAGCCCCAGAACGATCTGCCTCCTCCGCCGGCGAACCTCCTGTCGCAGCGCCCGACCGACGGCGGCTACGCCAACGTCCGCGGTCGCTCGCGCCCGCCGACCCCCGTCCCGGGCAACGTGCCCGCGGCGCCCCGGCCCGCCGCGTCGGTGCGCCCGCCGTCTTCGCCCTCGGTGCGCCCGCCCGGCCAGAAGACCCCGACCGGTCGCTACGCGCTCACCCGCCCCGCCTCCATCTTCGCGACGAGCAAGCCGGCCGCGCAGGGCTCGGTGTTCGGCGAGGATCTGCTGAGCGAGCGCTCGCTCGACGAGGTCATCCTCGGCTACCTCGCCGACGACCTCGAGGGCGAGAAGAAGTAAAGGGAAGCCCTGCCCGGGGGCATTCTCCAGCACGCCTCGAGCCCCTACTTCTTCGCCATCGTCTGCATGGCGAGGCGGCCGAAGACCTCGACCGCGCCGCGCGACAGATCGAGCGACACGAACGGCCCCTGCGCGTTCTTGCCCATCGCGAGGACGACCAGATCGCCGGGCGGCGTGGGCGCCACCACGGGCGAGCCCGTGGACAGCGGCACCACGCGCGAGGGCACGCCGAGCAGCGCGCCGCCGAGCTCGTTGCCGAGCGCCTCGAGGCGCTTGACCACCTCGGGGTACGTGCGCAGCGACTTCTCCCCCTTGGCCTCGACAACGCGCTGGAACAGCTCGCGCGCGCCGACGCCCGCGGCGAGATCGACCGTGGTGCCGTTCTGGGCCCACACGATCTCGGCCGTCTCCGGCTCCCCCGGCTTGGGCTTCTCGCCGTTCGGGTGCGGGAGCTTCAGCGAGAGCACGTTGGCCTCGATGCCGCCGATCTTCTCCTTGCTCAGCGTGGGCTTGCCGATGCCCTGCTTCTCGAGGCCCGCCGTCACGCCCTTCATGCCGAGCACGCTCGTGAGCGCGGTCTCGAGGAGCTTGGCGAGGGCGGCCGGGTCCTTCGCGCCGATGCGCAGGCCGACGCCGAGGCGGCTCGGGCCCTCGTAGAGCAGCGCGCCGCTCGTGAGGTCGGCGCGCGCCTTGTCCCACGCCGCGAGGAACTCCGCGATCTTCTCCTTCTCCTTGCTCTGGATGTCGTCGGGGAACGTGCCGACGAGCATCTCGAGCAGGTCGCGCGACGACTCGGTGCGCTGCACCTCGCCCGAGCGCCCCACGAAGGCCAGCACCGCGCCGATCGGCACGTCGAGGGCGGGCCCGGAGTCGCCGAGCGGCCAGCTCGCGATGGTCTTGCCGAACACGGAGTCGGGCACCACGGCGGCGACGTCGGCCTTGAGGGTGACCGAGCCACCGGCCGTCGACAGCGTGACGTGCGCGTCGCCCGCGTCGGCGAGCCACCCGAGCATGCGCTCGTTCTGCCTCGTGGCGTAGTCGCCGACCGCGTCCATCAGACCGACCGGGGTCTTCTGCGGCGCGCTCTTGGCCTTGGCGAGCAGCTCCTTGCGCTTGGCGGTGCCGGCGTCGATCATCCCCTTGAAGGCGTCGCGCAGCGCGCCGCGCACCGCCGACTGCGGGATGGTCACCGCGATCTCCTGCGTCGGCACCGGCTTCAGGGGCAGCGACCGCGTCGCGTACGGGGCGAGATCCTTGAGCGCCTGCACGCTCGTGGCCGCGAGCAGGAAGTTGCGCCGGATGCCGAGCACCTGCGTGCGCGGGCCGCCGGGGGCCGTGCCGCCCTCGAACACGGACAGCCCGAGCGTGTTGTCCTCCATGCGCGACATCCCGAGCTTCACGAGCTCGGCGCCCACCTTGCTCGCGTCCTTGATCGGCGCGGCGAACACGTAGAGGCTCGTCTCGCCCTTGCGCGCCATGACGAAGAACGCGGGGCGCTGCCCGTCGATCTCGTCGGCGACCACGCGGTTGACGTGCAGCACGTCGGCGAGGATCGGCGCCGCCTTGTCCGGGATGATGGGGCTGATCGTGCGCAGCGAGGCCATGATCGCGTCGGGCGACTTCATGATCCCCTCGGCGACCATCCCGTCGGGCGCGGGCACGGCGGTCTCCGGCGCCACGGCCTCCTTCTTCGCCTCGGGCGGCGGCTCCTTCTTCTTGCAGCCGGCGTCGGCGAGCAGCGAGGCGAGGGCGAAGGAGGCGAGGATCACCCGCGACGGACCGAAGAAAGGAGCTCCACGCATGGAGCACGGCCCTAGCCGTGCCGGCGAAGGCAGCAAAGGCCCGACCTCTCGTCGGCCAGGACCGGCCTCGACCTGCCGCGTCGTCGCTGCTAGCAGGGCGGCCGTACATGGACGTTCCCGCCATCCGCGAGGGCCAGGTCCTCGATACGCGGGGAGGGCCAGCCGCCACCATCCTGCGGCTCGCGACCCCCACCATGATCGCGATGCTCTCCCAGAGCGTCGTCAACGAGATCGACATCGTCTTCTTCGCGCACCTGCCGTGCCCGGAGTCGTCCAACGGCCAGGCGGCGCTCGCACCCTCGCTCATCGCCCTCTGGGCCTTCGGCGGGTCGCTCTCGGCGATCAGCGTCGGCACCCAGGCCCTGACCGCGCGGCGCATCGCCGAGGGCAAGACCAGCGAGGCGGGCGCCGTGCTCACCAACGCGGTCGCCTTCGCGCTCGGCGCGGGCCTCTTGTTCTCCGTCGTCGGGTTCCTGCTGCTCGAGCCGATGATGAAGGCGCTCGTCAAGAACCCCGAGGCCGCCGCCTACGCGGTCTCCTACTCGCGCTATCGGTTCCTCGGCATCACCTCGATGGCGATGACGTTCGCCTTCAAGGCGTTCTTCGACGGCCTCGGCCAGACGCGCGTGCACATGTTCAGCGCGCTCCTGATGAACGTCGCCAACGTGGTGCTCTGCTACGGGCTCGTGTTCGGGCACCTCGGGATGCCCCGCATGGGCCCACCCGGCGCGGGGCTCGCGGCCCTCATCGCGACCTACGTCGGCCTCGCCATCATGATCCTGTTCGCCTTCCGGGGCGAGGTGCGCTCGCGCTTCTCGTGGCTCGATCGCAAGAAGCTCTCGCGCCCGCTCACCTGGCAGATCCTGCGGCTCGCCATCCCGGGCGGGGTCGCCACCATGGCCGTGATGGTCGGCTTCGGGTTCTTCCTGTTCGTCGTCGGCAAGCTCGACGCCGCCAGCAGCAAGGTCATCGCGACCGGCGCCTGCGGGAAGGCCGAGGCGGTGAACGGCGCGGCCACCACCGCCATCATCGGCATCCTCAAGCTCACGTTCACCGCGTGCCTCGCCTTCGGCACCGCCACCGCCACCCTGGTCGGGCAGTCGCTCGGCGAGAAGAACCCGGAGGGCGCGGCCAAGTACGGGTGGGCCTCCGTGCGCCTCGGGCTCGTCCTGTTCGGCATCCTCGGGCTCTGCGAGGGCATCTTCTTCACCAAGCCGATCCTCGCCTTCGTCTCGCACAGCGCCGCCGTGCAAGAGGCCGCGCTCCTGCCGCTGCGGATGATGGGCCTGACCACGCCGTTCATCGCGGTCGCGATGATCCTCACCCAGGCGCTGTTCGGTGCTGGCAACTCGCGGTTCGTGATGATCGTGGAGCTGATCCTCCACTTCACGTGCCTCATGCCCCTGGCCTGGCTCTTCGGGGTCACCCTCGGGGGGGGCCTGCCGGGCATCTGGGCCTCCGCGATCGTCTACGTGCTCGGCCTCGCGGCCGCGATGGTCTGGAAGTTCTCCCGCGACGACTGGAAGACGACCCACATCTAGCCACCGAGCCTGCGGCGGAGCCCTTAAGTCCCGGCAACCGGGGGCCGTAGGGGTTTGCAGGGCCGGTGGCCCGCGAACTCGCAGGGAGGAAGCGCGAGGGGGGAGCGAGCGGAGCGATCCGCTCGCTTTCTTTTTTCTGGAGCCGTGGGCGGGCAGGGCCCGAACAACCCCCTCGACAGCGGCGCAGCCAGCGCTAGCATGCGCCGCCCGCGGCCCCCCCCCTCCACCCGGCCGCCCGAGGAAATCCCCATGGCCACCGAGCGCACGCTCAGCATCCTGAAGCCCGACACCATCGAGAAGAACAAGGCGGGCGAGGCTCTCGCCATCATCGAGGCCACCGGCCTCCGCCCCGTCGCCGCCCGGATGGTGCACCTCACCCGCAAGCAGGCCGAGGGCTTCTACTACGTGCACCGCGAGCGCAAGTTCTTCGGTGAGCTCGTCGACTTCATGACCCGTGGCCCCGTGCTCGTCCTGGTGCTCGAGGGTGACAACGCGATCGCGCGCTACCGCGAGGTCATGGGCGCGACCGACCCGGCCAAGGCTGCGGAAGGCACGATCCGCAAGCGCCTCGGCGCCAACGTCGGCGAGAACGCCTGCCACGGCTCCGACGCGCCCGAGACCGCCAAGTTCGAGATCGGCTACTTCTTCCCCGGGTTCGAGGTCGGCTGAGCCACCGCCCGCATCCGCACGTCACCGGATTTTCCAAGGCCGGTGGCGTTCGGGTGAAACGGGCGTACGCTTGCCTCCGCGCCATGACCGCCGCCCCGTTCCCGTCGGCAGAGCGTTCGGGCGCCCATCGCATCGCGCACACCGAGGTGGGGGACGTGCGTGAGGTGATCGCGACCATCGCCGGCTTCGCCACCATGGCGCGGGCGCAGAGCGTGGGTCCACGGGCGCTGCGAGACATGCTCCCCGAGCTGCAGCACGCAGCGGAATCGGCCGACCCGGCGGTGATGCGGGCCGTCGTGGCGGCCTGCGAAGTGCTCGGTCTGAGCACGGGCCTCGTGACCGAGGCCGGCCTCGCCGCCGAGCGCCTCCTCGAGGCGACGCGCACCGCGACCGAGCCCCTTCGCCTCGCCATCGAGGCCGCCGCAGGCGCGGCGTCCGGCCCCCGATCGACCGTCTCTCCACGCACGCTCGGTGGTCGCCCCTCCGCGGGTCTCGGCGCCAAGGCGCGCATCACCTTGCAGTCGGCCTGCCAGGACGCGGTCGAGCATCTGCTCGAGGTGCGTTCGGCCGCCGAGCTCTTGCTCCGTGCTTCGACCTGCGAACCCTTGCCCATCGCCCTCGAGGATCTGATCTCCGAGCTGTCGGCGGGCGAGCTCGGGGGCAGCGAAGAGATCGTGCTCGAGAGCCGGGTCGACCCGGCGCTGCTCGTCGCCGTCGCGCCCAAGGTCGCCGTGCCGCTCCTCCAGCGAGTCCTCTCGCTCGCCCTCGCGAGCGGGGTCGAGGGCCACTTCGAGCTCGTGAGCCGCGAGGAGGCAGGGCGGGTCCGACTCGAGCTCGGTCTTCGCCCTGGTGGACGCAGCTCGAGAGCCGGGCGTCGCTCGGGCCAACGCTTCCTCATCCCCCGCGCGCGCGCCTACGACGCTCCGGTCGTGGCGCTCGCGGCAGGGGCCCTCGCTGCCACCGTGAACCTCCACGGGTCTTCCGCCGAGGTGTCCTTCCTCTCTCAGGCCCCTTGAAACCTGCGCAATTGCACAGGTGGGTTGCGCCTGGCCAGCCCCGCTGGTAACGATTTCCCCAGGTTTCCCACGCAATGTCTGCCGCGCTGTCCGAGCCCACGCTGCTCGAGTCGTCCCGAGTGATCTCCGAAGGGGGGCCCACGCCAGGGTCTCACGGGCTCGAGGCGGGCCCGCCCCCGCCCGTCCGTCACACCTTTCGCTTCGAAGAAGGCCGGGTCGATCCCGACGCCCTCCGTGTCGTGCGCAAGCTCGTGGCCGCCGGGTTCGAGGCGTACATCGTCGGCGGCGCCGTCCGCGACCTGCTGCTCGGCCTGACGCCCAAGGACTTCGACATCGCGACGAGCGCCCCCCCCGAGGACGTCCCGCGGGTCTTCCGCCACAACTGCCGCATCATCGGGCGCCGGTTCCGGCTCGCACACGTCTACTTCGCCTACGGCGGTCGCACCTACGAGGTGGCCACCTTCCGGCGCAACCCGGGCGAGCGCGAGAGCGCCGAGGGCGACGACGAGTCCGAAGACCTCCTCATCCGCTCCGACAACGCGTTCGGCATCGCCCACGAAGACGCCCTCCGCCGCGACTTCACCATCAACGCCCTCTTCTACGACCACGACCACAGTACGATCCTCGACTGGACGTCCGGCATGCCCGACGTCGAGCGCCGCATCATCCGCACGATCGGCCAGCCCGAGGTGCGCTTCCGCGAGGATCCGGTCCGTATCCTCCGTGCCATCAAGTTCGCCGCTCGGCTCGGGTTCGAGCTCTCGGACGAGGTGTACTCCGCGATCGTCGCCCACCGCGACGACCTCGCCCGCGCCGCCCGGCCCCGCGTGTTCGAGGAGGTGTTGCGGCTCCTGCGCGGCGGGGCCGCTCGTCGCTCGATCTGGCTCGCTTGGGACACCGGCGCGCTCGCGGTGGTGTTGCCCGAGCTCGCCGCCTATCTCGACGACATGGAGTCGTCCGGCGACGGCCGCGCGCTCGGCGCGCTCGACGCGATCGACCGGATGACCGCCGAGCGCGGCGCCCCGCCGGACGACGCCGTCCTGCTCGCCACGCTCCTCCGCGAGCCCATTCGTGAGTGGACCCAGGGCGCGCGCAACCGCGAGGAGTGGCGCGCCTCCCTCGACGAGAAGCTGGCCGAGATGGGCGAGCGCCTCGCGATCACGCGGCGCATCAGCGAGACCCTGGCGCGCCTCTACAGCGGCGAGGCTCGCCTCCGTGGCGGTCGCGTCGGCGGCTTCCTCGCCACCCCGCTCGGGCCCCTCGCCCTCGATTTCGCCAAGATCACCGCGGCCGCCGACGACGCCCCCGCGACCCATCGCGCCTGGCTCGACGCCGTGCAGCTCCCGGTGTCCCGCGGCGACGAGCGCACCAAGGGCGCCGCCGAAGACCGCCGGCCCGCCGATCCTCGCTCCGAATCGCGGAGCAGCGACCGCGAGCGCCCCGCCCGCTCCGCCCACCGCGCCGGCACCCGCGTCCACCGCTTCTGACCCCCGCCCCCCCCCCGCCGCTTCCCCGTCCCCCGTCCCCCGCTTCCCCCCCGCTTCCCCCGCTTCCGTCCCCCGCTTCCCCCGGGCTGAAGCCCGGGGCACCGAAAGCGGGGGCAAGCCCACCTTCGGCGGGCTATCCGTGGGCGAAGTCGAACCCCCGGTCCCACCGCGAAGCCGGCGTATCTCCTCCCGCCGCGAAGCCGGCGTATCTCCTCCCGCCGCGAAGCCGGCGTATCTCCTCCCGCCGCGAAGCCGGCGGATCTCCTCCCGCCGCGGAGCCGGCGCATCTCCTCCCGCCGCGAAGCCGGCGCATCTCCTCCCGCCGCGAAGCCGGCGTATCTCCTCCCGCCGCGAAGCCGGCGGTTCTTCTCCCGCCGCGAAGCCGGCGGTTCTTCGGCGAAGCGCTGCAGCCGCCCCTCCCGCCGCGAAGCGGCGCACGGGGGTGGTCGGCCGAGCTGCGCCCCACCGAGCCGCAGGCGAGGTGGGTCGCGGGCGCCGACCCCGAAGGGGGGCGTGAGCCCCCCTTCCAGCAAACAGTGTTACGCTCGGTCCCCGGTGAGCGCGACGGCTCGGGTGCGAGGTGACAAGTGAGCCAGCGCTTCCTGCGCTGTGTTCACTGCGGGCTGCCGCACGCGGTGGACGAGACGGTGTGCCCCATCACCGGCCGACCGGTCGAGCGTCGCGCGCGGGCGGCACCACCCCCTTCGCAGCGCAATCCCCAGCCCTACGCGTCGCCGTCCTACGCGCCGCCCTCCTACTCGCCGCCAGCGCCCGAGCGCGCGAGCAGCGGTCGAGAGCGCGTCGCCGACCGCGCGAGCGAGAAGCTCCGCGCCGCCCCCTTCGCGGAGCTCGACGCGCAGCCGCACCCGCTGATCGGTCAGGTGCTCGGCGGCAAGTACCGCGCGATCCGCGTGCTCGGCGAGGGCGGCATGGGCACCGTCTACGAGTGCGAGCACGTGGCCATCCACCGCCGCGTCGCCGTCAAGGTGCTCAACGCCGCGCAGGCGCGCAAGAAGGCGAGCCTCGCCCGGTTCCAGAACGAAGCGCACGTGGCCGGGGCCATCGGGCACCCGAACATCTGCGAGATCTACGACATGGGCGAGCTGGACGACAACTCGCCGTTCCTCGTGATGGAGCTGCTCACGGGCGAGACCCTCGCCGATCGGATCGCGAGCGAGGGCGCGCTGCCGTTCGACGACATCGTCGACATCATCTCGCAGGTGCTGAGCGGCCTCGTCGCCGCCCACGAGAAGTCGGTCATCCACCGCGACATCAAGCCCGAGAACGTGTTCCTCACGCAGCGCCCCGGGCTGCCCCCGATGATCAAGCTGCTCGACTTCGGGATCAGCAAGATGGGTGGCGGCGAGGAGCTGCACCTCACCCGCACCGGGATGGTGATGGGCACGCCCTACTACATGTCTCCCGAGCAGGCCCGCGGGGATCGCAAGCTCGACCACCGCGTGGACATCTACGCGACGGGCGTCATGACCTACGAGTGCCTCACCGGCCGCCGTCCGTTCATCGCCGCCAACTACAACGCCCTGCTCGTGCAGATCCTCACGGGCAGCCCCCGGCCGCTCCACGATCTGCGGCCCGCCGTGAGCGATGGCTTCGCCGACTTCGTCAGCAAGGCGATGCACCGCGATCGCAACCACCGCTTCCAGGACGCGGCGGAGATGCAGCGCGAGCTCGTGAACCTGCGCGACCCGGCCAACGCGCGCCGCATCGCCTCCGTCCCGCCCGAGCCCGTGCCGCTCGTGCGCAACAAGCGTTCTCCCGACGACAGCGCGCCGAAGCCGCCCAAGCCCCTCGCGCCGCAGATCCCGTCACCCCCCAAGCTCCCCTCCGACGAGCTCGCTTCGATCTCGGTCGACATCGACACCAACCTGCTCGACAGCGGGCTCGGCAAGCCCGAGTCGGCGATCTCCGAGCAGACCGCGGAGTCCACGTCCGTCGAGATCCCGGTGCACGTCGACGCGCCCGCGCCACGCTCGCCACGTGAGGTCACGGCGCAGGAGCGCGCCTCGGTGCTCGCCGCCGCGCGCGCGAGCGCTCTGCCCCCCGCACCGGCGAGCCCGCCGCGGCCCATCATCCCCGCGCCGCCACCCATCCCGGCCGCCGCCCACCGTCCCTCGACCCCGCTCATGCCCGGGCCGCTCATGCCAGGGCCGCACCGTCCGACACCGATGCCCGGGATGGCGCCGGTCGGGTCGCGCGAGCTCCAGCGTCCACCCGCGAGAGAGCCGCCACCGATCCCTCGCCACTCACCGGGCGTTCCGCTCACCGCCCGCAGCGCCAGCGCACCCGCGGCCAAGCCGCTCGCGGCGCGCCCGCTGCCGCGCCCCTCGATCGAGAAGGCCCCGCTCGCGCCGACCGTGGGTCCGGCGCCCCGCACCGAGGCCGATCCCAACAAGGCCCGTGTCGTCCGACGCGACAAGCCCGAGCGAAGGCTCGCCTACACGCCGACCGACCTCGACGTGGACGTCGAAGATCCGGACGACGATCCGACCGAGGTCGGGGTCATTCCGCACACAGGAATGCACGGGGGGAGCGACGCGCCGATCGACGCCGACTCGACCGAGCGCATCCCCCCTGAACGCCTCGCGCGCATGCACGCCAAGCTCGCCGCGGGGGCGCCACGGCCCTCCGCGCCCCCAGGCGGTGTGCGTGAGACCCGCAACGTCTCGCCGACGGATCGCCGCGCCGAGCACGAGGACAGCGATCCCGACGGTGATGCCCCGACCACGCTCTTCGATCGTCGCGCGCTCAAGATGGGCAAGCCGTCGCGCAAGAACGCCCCCACTCCCGCGGGCACGCGTGCGTCCCGCGCGGGCCCCGTGCCGTCGAAGGGCGATCCGACCGTTCCCGGCATGCCGCCGGTGCACCACCGCGACGGGCCCAAGCGCTAGTCGCGGAACTCGACCGAGCACGAGAGCGCGCGTCGCGTCGCCGTCTTGCTCGGAGGGATCGCCGGACGCAGGAGTGTCGCCCGGCCCGTGCTCGCGTCCCACTGCAGGGTCCCCGCCGGAGCGATGGCGGTGAGCCGCTCGAGGCAGGCGCCCTTGCCGTGGATGCGCGTGCGCAGCACGCCGGTGTCGGTGGCGAGGGTCCCCTCCGAGACGCCGTCCACCAGGATCTCCACGGGGCGATCGCGCAGCATCGTGTCGCCCCGATCCCACGCCGCGAGGGTCGGCGGGCAGGGCGTCGACGCGCGCAAGAGCTCGGGGACGCTGCCCAGCAAAGGCTCGAAGCCCGAGCCCACCTGCGCGTTCGCGTCGAGCGGGAGCACGAACGCCGAGCCCCCCTGGAACGTGGGCACCTTGGAGCTCAGGAACAGCCCGAACCGTCCGTGCGTGGCGTCGGTGGTCGCCGCGAGGTCGTCGTTGCCCGGGGCCGCGAAGGTGAGCACCGACCAGACCCCGAGGACCCGGGTGGCCGCGAATCCCGTCGCCGGCTCGTAGCCACCCATGACCGGACCCTTGTCGCGAAGGGCCACCCCCACCACCAGCAGGGCGCCGCCGAGCTCGCGGGCGTTGCTGATGGTGCGGACGACCAGACCGGGGATGGCGGGCAGGGTCTCGATGGGCGCGCCAGCGACCAGGCGATGCAGCGTGCAGTTCTGGAACGTGCAGTGGGCGGTGAGCACCCGCCCGGGCGCGAGCGCATAGGCGAAGAGCCCCTGCTGGGTCGCGGCGTAGGCGTCCTGGAACGGCGCGGTCACCGGCATCGTCTCGTACGTCGTGCCGACTGGATCGAAGTCGGTGGTGAAGCGCGCCACCGTACGGGCGCTCTCGCCGAACGGCGCCGGCTGCGTCGGCCCCACCGTGACGAAGCCGCCGCGCACCGACCCGCGCACGAACGGCAAGAGAGCCAGAGTCTGTCCCTTGACGACCTTCGGCTCGGGGCCACCGAGGAGCGCGTCGCGCGGGGAGCTCCAGGCATTGGAGACCGGGACGCTCGCCGGATCCACGACCGTCTCCGGACCGAGCGCGGTGCACGTGGCGCGCAGGCGCGTCGCGCGCTTCGGGCCGTCCGGCAGCTTCGGTAGCTGTGGCGCCCCTCGGCGCGCACGACGGTGTCCCAGGTCGCGAGCGAGGGTTCGAAGCCGAGGCGGGTCCAGCCGAACAGGCGGCAGCCGAGCGGACCGCACTCCACGCGGCGACCGTTCGCCGACCGGTCGAGGGCCTGCGGATCGGGGCCGAAGGAGATCGGCGCGAAGGTCTGACCGGCGTCGCGGCTGCCCACCGCGCTGATCAGCCCATCGGGTGCCTGGGCCACGAGGGCCTCGGCGCCGAACACGCCGACCGAGACGCCGTTCGGCAGCACGCTCGTGTGACGGACGACGCCGCCCGTGGCCCGCGCGACGAGCGTCGCGGTCAGTGCCGTGGCCGTCCTCGTCCACACGACGAGGCGCCCATCGGGCAGCGAATCGGCGGCCAGCAGCTCGGGCTTCGGCTTGCCCTTCTCGAACGCGATCACCTGCGCCAGGAACTGGCCGTCCGGGCGCACGAGCGTGAGGCCCTTGTCCACCGTGGAGCGCAGGAACGTGAGCCCGCCGTCCTCGTCGGGGATCTCGGCGATGCGTTCGCCGACCACGGTCGTGGACAGCGAGACGTCGTGGTAGCCGCCCTTCGCGTCGCGTACGCAGAGGCGCTGCGCGGTGTGCAGGTTCTCGTTGTCCGTGTGTCCCTTGCAGTTCCCCGCGACGACCACCGCGGAGCTCGCCGAGAGGCGGACGCCGGTGCCGCTCGGGAAGATGAGCTCCACGACCAGGCGTGGCCCCGTGCTGCCCTCCTCGATGGTCCCGACGACGACCTGTTCGCCCTTGTTCTCGTGGATGCGCTTGCACACGGCCACCGCGAGGGCAGGGGGTCTCGCCTTGCGGAGCCCGACGCAGCTCGTCACCTCGGGCAGGTCGGATACGCGGAGCACCCGCAGCGGATCGCGCTGCACGACGGCCAGCCGACTCGTGTCGGCGAACAGCACGCGGCCGTCCTCGAGCGCGACACCGTCGATGATCGCCTGCTCGAGCGCGAGGGACGCGACGCGCGGAGGCAGAGCTCTCGTAGGGAGCGCGTACGGCGTGCCCACGGTGCCGCTCCCCGTGAGCGGGATCGCGCGGACGTCGTCGACGAGGAGGAGGGTGCCGCTCCCGTCGTGCGTGAGTCGGGTGGGCCAGAATCCGGGCGGTCGACCGACCAGCGGCGTGAAGGTCGCGCCACCGTCGTGGGTGGCCACGGGCCCGAGCACCGCGACCAGCGCCACGCCGAACGACTCGCTCGTGAACTCGGGTCCCGGGGTCGAGGGTCGACCCTCCTCTGCCCACGCGAGGTTCGCCGGCAGCACCGGCAGCACCGGCGCCGCGACGGGCGGCGGGACGTAGCTCGGCGCCTGGCCGAACGGGATCGACACCCAGTCGAGGGTGGTGCGCACGCGCGCGAGCACGCCCTTGGGCCCGAACGAGGGGGCGGTCAGCGGTCCGCGCACGAGGGGCGTCACGGCGCCCTCGCGCGCCCGAACCATCACGTCGTTGCCGACCAGGAGCACCCCCGCCACCGAGGAACGCCGGCACCGCGACCGCCGCGTTCGCTGGGGGATCGACGACCGTACGGGCGCGGGTCGCGCCGCCGTCCTCGTCGAGGTGGTAGCGCACGCGACCGAGCACCACCTCGCGACGGTCCCCCGTCACGGCGAACGGTGTCCGGGAGAGCGGGCTCGCGAGCAGCGTGGCCCCGGCGGCCCGCGGCGGAGTGGACACGGCCGGACGGCCGGTCACGCCCGGCGTGCACGCCGCCCCGAGGACGAGGCAGAGCAGCGTGGCGGGGGCCCGGGAGGAGCGCGACATCGTGGACCTCCCGCGCCCTCTCTTCAGGGCCCGATCTTCGGGACCTCGTCGCGCAGCAGCGACACGCAGAAGTTGGTGGTCAAGGTGCGCGCGGCGGGCACGTTGAACACGACGTAGTGACCGTCGCCCTTGGTGGGCGCGAACTGCGCGAGGCCGATGGTGGCCTTGCCCTTGGCGGCGTTGCCGCTGAGGGGCAGCGCGACGGGCGCGAGGCCGGCGAGGCTCGTGATCTCGGGGATGTCCCACACCATCGGCTGGACGAGCGGCGCGCCGCTCGCGACGGCGCCCGCCTCGATGGTGCGCGGCGGCGCGTAGCTGTCGCCGACGCCGTCGGCGCCCACGCCCTCGGTCATCAAGAAGCTCTTGGCCGTGCGCCCCGGCAGCGGCTCGGTCGCGATGTGCGGGTAGTAGTGCAGCGGATCCGAGGGGTCGATGATGGTCTGGATCAGCGCCATGATCGGGTTGAACTCGTCGAACTCGCTGTCGTACTCGGGCTTGAGGATCACCTTGATGAGCCCGGACACCGACGGGTCTGGCTTGGACTTCTTGATCAGCGAGAACGAGATCGCCGAGCCGGCGCCGGAGAGCACGCCGCCGCGCGCCTGGTCGTCGACCGCGAAGAACAGGGGCCCGTTGAGCCCGCCCTGCGAGTGGCCGAAGAACGCGATCTTGGTCTTGTCGAAGGTGATCTCCTTGCCACGCTTGGCCACCGACGCGGGGACCACGAGGCCCCCGCTGGTGATCAGGCGGGCGCGGGCGATCTCGTCGACCGCCGACTGCCGCGTGTTGGTGCGCGAGGCGACGGCGTTGTCGACGTTGAAGAACAGGAACGAGATCTTGCTCTCGCGCGCCGGGTCGTCGAGCGGCGGCGCGCCGGGGCGCGTGCCGTGGAAGATCTGGTCGATGCCCATCGAGGCGAGGCACTGATCGGCGAGCGCGACCGCGGTGCCGTCGCGGACGAACGACGCGTAGTCGCCGCCGGTGCCGTGGGCGTAGAGCACGATCGGGTAGCCGCCGGCCGGCATCGGGCACTTGGCCTCACCCGGCACCGCGAGCTTGAAGCGCAGCTTGAACGTGCGCTGCAGGACGGGCTTGCCGTCCTTGACGACGAAGCCACCGCCCTCCGTGAGGAACGGCACCGTGCCCGCCTGGTAGTCGGGCGAGCCGTCGTAGTCGCCGTCGTAGCGCTCGTAGGTGGGCGGGTCTTCCTTGTCCTTCTCGAGGCGCGTGACCTTGGGCGCGTCGAGGCCGCGCGCGTGCTCCGCCACGAGGGCGAGCTCGGCGGTCGGGTCCCAGGTCTTGAACACGGAGAGCTGGGCGATGTCCTTGCGGTCGATCCCCGCCTTGCCGAGGGCGTCGAGCGCGGCACCCCAGTCGCTCGCGAGCGGGCCCTTGCCGGCGAGCAGGTCGGACAGCTCGCTGTTGGGCTCGGCGGCGAGCGCCTTGCCGCTCGCGTCGGCGACGCCCTTCACCGCGCGGGTCGCGACGATCGCGTAGCGCGCGTTGCCGCGCATCGGCCTCCCGAGCGCGGGCTGCCACGAGATGACCCAGGGGAGGTAGTAGTCCGGGGCGGTGACGCCCGCGCCGCGCAGCTTCCACACGATGGGGTGACGGGTGCCGCGCTCGAGGTCGACGAGCTGGAGCGACGACGTGGTCGCCAGCGAGGCCTTGGCGTCGGCCGGCAGCGTGGCCGGGTCGAGCTCGCTGGTGAAGCCGAGGTAGCCGCCGGTGCCCGGCGAGAAGCCCGGGATCTTGCCGCGCAGCTGGTCCTGGTACTTCTGCACGAGCGACGCCTTGCGCGGGTTCACCCAGCCGTCGAGGCGGATCGAGCCGTCCTTTTCGCGACGCAGATCGCTCGGCCACGGGTGATCGTAGAAGTGCTCGCCGTCGAGCGCGCTCAGCGAGGCCGGCACGGTGAACCGCGCGCGCGGGGGCTCGGTGCTGGTGGGCGTGGGCGGATCGACGGTGCTGTCCTTGCTGCAAGCAGCGCCGACGACGGAGAGGACGACGAGCCCGGCGAACGATCGAGAGAGCATCGAGCACGAGCGTAGCGCGCGCCGACGCCAAAGTCCGGCGGCCCGAGGAGGGCGGGATCCGGGTCACCCACCGACGGGGGGACTGGTGGCCGCGATCTCGACCAGGGCCTCGTCGATCCAGCGCTGGATCACCCGTGGAAACGGCCACATCCACCCGTACGCGGCCGAGGTGAACTGCCGCACCAGGTAGGCGTGCAGGGTGGGGTCGCGGGCGGCCGCGAGGCCGTGCACTTCGGCGGTGGCGCGCAGGGTCTCCACGTACGCCTCCCACTCGATGCGGGCGCGGCCCCACGCGAGCCCGAGGGGGAAGATGGGCAGCAGGTAGATCAGCGCCATGCCGATCGTCCCGTAGCGGCGGCGCTGGCGCAGGTGCACGCGCTCGTGGCGCAGGAGCACGTAGCGCCGCTCGTCGTCGCTCTCCGGCCAGGCGGTGGGCACCCACAGCGTGTCGCCGAGGACCGTGTGGTAGCGCGTCAGGTACTCGTTCTGGCCATGCAGCGTGAGCACCTTGAGCGCCACGTCGATGGCCCGCTGGAGGCGGCTCTCGGCCTTCGGTCGGATGCGGAACGCGGGAAATTCCCGGCGAATCTCCTCGGTCAGGGCGTCGCTCCGCGGGTGCACCGGGGATATGGTACGCCGCTGTCGAATACGCGCGTACGGGTCCTCGTCCGTCCGTCTTCCAGGAGGTCCGATGTTCCGTTCCCTCGTTCGCTTCGCCCCGCTCGCCGTGTTGCTCGCCGCCTGCACCATCGAGAAGGCGCCCGCGCAGAACCCGCAGCCCGCCGGCGCGGAGCCCGCGCCCACCGCCAAGGGCCCTTCGGCGGTCGGCGTCGACTATCTCTCCTGCCCGATCGGCAAGTGGAAGGTCGGAGAGACCGAGGTGAAGATCAGCTCGAACCCCGGCAAGCCCGGCGTCTACGACGTCACCTACAACGGCAAGCAGGTCGGCAACCCCGGCTCGGTCGACGGCCAGAACTTCAAGGTCGACATGGGTCAGGCCACCGGCGGCCAGTACAACTGCGCGATGCAGCCCGACTGCAACTCCATGAGCTGTGGCTTCGCGGGCCAGCCCCCGCAGGTGTTCAAGAAGCTCCCGTGAGCTCCGCCGAGGGGCGCGCGACCAGCTGACCGCACGCCGCGCCCACGTCGCCGCCGCCCGAGTAGCGGCGCACCACCGGCACACCGATCGCCGAGAGGCGGGCGCGAAAGCGTTCCGCCTCTTCGTCGTCGGGGCGACGGAACGGGTCGTCGCCACCCATGGGGTTGTAGGGCACGAGCGAGAGCCGCGGCGTGACGCCGGTCTTCGCGCGGAAGTCGAGCGCGAGCCGCGCGAGGGCGTCGGCGTCCTCGTCGGAGGTGTTGACCCCGCCGAGCGTGGTCACCGCGAGCATCGGCGCGTCGCCGTGCAGCTTCACGAACTCGGCCGCCGCCTCGAGCACCTCGGCGAGGGGGTTCTGCTGCTCGACCGGCACGAGGCGACGACGCACGTCGGGCCGCGCGGCGGCGATCGACACGCCGAGCCGCACCCGTATGCCGGCCGCGGCGAGCTTGCGGATCCCGCCGGGGACGCCGACGGTGCTCACCGTGATCGCGCGCTGCTCGATCGCCGCGCCGCACGGGTCGTGGAGCACCCGGATGGCCTGGATGACGCGCTCGACGTTGGCGAGTGGTTCGCCCATGCCCTGGAACACCACGCCGTGCACGCGCGTGCCGGGGGGGAGCTCGCGGCGCACCACGCGAACCTGCTCGGCGATCTCCCAGGCCTCGAGGTTGCGTTGCAGGCCGAGGCGGCCCGTGGCGCAGAACGTACAGCCCATCGCGCAGCCGACCTGCGAGGACACGCAGACGACGAAGCGCCCTGGCTTCTCGAGCGGGATGCGCACGGTCTCGATGCGCGCGTCGTCCTCGCACGCGAGGACGTACTTCACGAACGGGTCGACCTTCGAGTCCTCGCGCGCGACGACCCGCAGCGTGCCCACGCGGTGGTGGGCGGCGATGCGCTCGACGTCCACCCGCCGGATGTTGCGCGGGATGGGGTGGGCGAGGAGGTCGTCGCGACCGCGCTGGTGGACCGCCGCGCAGATCTTCCGCGCGGTGGTCGCGTCGACCCCGGCCGTGCGGGCTACGTCGTCCGGCGTCTCGCCCTGGATCGGTCGCAGACCCAGTTGGCTTTGTCGCTCCCGGACCGTCCCTGTCCGGTCCTCCGCTCCCGAGTCAGGCCCACGAGGCGACGGTCGCTCGGGCGCGCTCCCGGGCGAGGACGCGGCGCTGGACGACGTGGAGAGCAAGGCCATAGAGGTTGACGGCGACGATGACGAACGCGCAATACCACACGAAGGCGTGGTCGACGAACGGCGCCACGAGGCAGGTCACGCCGATCGCCGCGTTGTGCATCGTCGGGCCGGTGATGCTGTGCAGCCGCACGAGAAGGCCGTTCTCGCGCTCGAAGCGCGCGACACGGATGGGGTCGGACGCGGTCACCCGCGCCTCGGCCGCCGCCGCGTGGAACGCGGGACCCTGCTGCGTGCGTACGTAGAGCGCGAACAGCCGCAGCCCGGCGCGCACGATCGACCAGCGCACGCGCTCGGCCTCCTCGAGGTACATCTCGGGCTCCTCGGGCGGGCCGCCGCGGCCGGTGTGCGCGAGGTAGCGGTGCTTGTAGTAGTCGAAGAACCCGGCGTGCACACCCATCGAGGTGCCGGCCGCCAGCACGAACACGAAGCTCTCGAGCGCGCCCACCGCGTGCCCGGCGACGACGACGTGGGCCCGGAACACCTGCACCAGGATGCCGACGTGCACCACGAGCGCGACCCAGTAGTCGGCGTAGCCGTCGATGATCCGTCCGAGCACCGAGCCACCGCCGCGGGCCCGCGCGAGCTGTCCGTCGCTGCAGTCGAGCACCATCGAGAAGAAGAGCGCGAGCGCACCCACGACGGGGAGCCCGACCGCGATGCAGACGCCCGCGACGGTGCCGAGGAGGAGCGACGCGAAGGTGAGCTGGTTCGGCGTGACTGCCGTGTCGACGACCGCCTTGACCACGAGCTCGGCGAGCGGGCGGTTGACGTAGGCGTCGAGGGGTTCGTCGGTGACGTGGGCCATGGGTGCGAACGGCGAGACGCAGACGGAGCCGTGGTGCGTAGGCGGATTCGCGGTCTGGCCCCCGATTCTTCGAGGATTCCAGCTCCGCGCGCCCGGTGGTGTTGCGCCGAGCAACAGTTGCGCCCGGTAGGGTAGTCTGCGGCGCAATGACACGCGTCACGACCGCGGTGGGTGATCTGCACGTCGAAGAGCTGGGCACCCGAGGGCGTCCGGCGGTCCTCCTCTGGCACTCGTTCCTGCACCACGGCGGCATGTGGAAGGCGCAGGCCCACGCGCTCGCCCCCGCGTTCCACGTCCTGTCGGTGGACGCGCCCGGGCACGGACGCAGCGCGCGACTCACCCGCGCGATCCACATGGACGAGTGCGCCGACGCTGCGTGCGCAGTCCTCGACGCACACGGCGTCGGCGCCGCGTCCTTCGTCGGTCTGTCGTGGGGCGGCATGGTGGCGCTCGCCGCGGCGATCCGTCACCCGGAGCGCGTGCGTTCCATGGCGCTCTTCGACACCAGCGGTCGCGCGGAGCCGCGCTGGAAGCGCGCCGAGTACGCGCTGCTCGCGAGGATCGCCGGCACCGTCGGGATCGTCCCACCGCTCGTCGATCGCATCGAGCCGCTCATGTTCGCGCAGCAGACGCGGCGCCACGATCGGGTGCTCGTCGACGAGTGGCGCGCGTACGTCGCGCGGTGCGACGTGCCCTCGATCCTGCACTCGCTCCGCTGCATCATGGGTCGCCCCGACCGCAGCGCCGCCATGCCTGCGATCCGCGTGCCGACGCTCGTGGTGGTGGGCTCGCAGGATCGCGCGCAGCCGCCCGACGAGAGCCGGTTCATCGCCGCGCAGATCCCCGGGGCGCGCCTCGCGGTCATCCCCGACGCCGGACACCTCTCGGCCATCGAGGCGCCCGACCAGGCGACGGCGCTGATCCACGAGCTGCTCGCGGTGTCGACGCCATCGCCGGCGTGATCACCTCACGCGTTCACTTCACGCCATCACTTGACTGGGGCGGTGGCGAACGCGGCGCAGTTCGGGCTCGCGTCGACGGGCTTCGGGCCCGTGAACGGCACCACCTCGGTCAGATCGATCTTGCGCTCGGTGACGAGCCAGTCGCTCGAGAGGATGTCGATCTTGGAAGAGCGCCCGTGGATCCCACCCGCCGCGAGGAGACCCGCCGGGTCGGCGCCGAGGCCGAAGTCGAAGACCTCGAACACGGCGTCGAACGTGCCCGTGTAGGTGGTGTAGATGCGGATCGGGTCGACCTTGTCGATGCTGAGGTCGATGCAGGTGGCCACGCCCTGGCCCATCATCACGCCCTTGAGCGGGTGGACGAACCAGGCGCGCGCGGGGCCAGCGCCGCTGCCGAGCGGCGTGGTGAGGAGACGCGGCCGGACGTCGATGCCGCGGAGCGGGTAGATGACGAGGTCGACGTGGAGGCTGTCGCCCGAAGACACGGTGATGGACGAGAGGTCGGAGGGGCGCGGCTGGAAATCGCCGACCGCGGGGGAGGCCCTGTCCCACGGCTCGAGATCGCGGAAAGCGCCGAACGGCCAGTAGACGCCCGGTTCGACGGAGAGGGCCTCGACCACCTTGGGCAGGTCGGCGGCAGCGATCTTAGACACCCCGCTGCTCGACGACGGGTAGATGGTCTTGGCCACGAAGGTCGCGTCGTACTCCGGCTTCACCGCCGCGAGCCCGACCGCGAGGATGCCGTTGCCGTCGATGCCGAGGGTCTTCTTGGCGTCGGCCGTGAGGGAGGGGCCGTCGTCGCCACGCAGCACACGGATGCAGACGTTGGCCTTGCCCTTCGGCGGCGGGGGGCACTTGGGAGGCCCGGCGTCCGTGATGCCGACGTCGGTCGCCGTGTCGCTGACCCCCGTGTCCTGCGGCTCGGAGTCGGTGCCGGGGCGGATGCCGCCCGTGTCGGTGAGGGTCGTGGCGCCGTCGTCGCCGAAGGAGGCCGAGTCGGCAGCACCGCACCCGACCATGCCTGCCACCACGAGGGCGGTGACGGCTCCCCGCCAGAGGCGCGGGTGGAGGGAGATCTGGGTCATCGGACGGTGGACTTGCACAGTCCGGGCCTCACCGTCGGCGCTGCAGGTTTGTCGGGGATCGCGGGTGGAGGACGGACCATGCGGCCGGACAACCATGTCGTGGCTCGCCAAGGGGCCGCCGCTGCCTCCTCCCCGCGCCTGGCCGCGCTGCGCGACGACCATCGAAGGGGATGGCGCGACAGCGCGTGCTGGGACGGTCGATTCCGGACGCAAGGAAGGCCTGTCACTGTGCCACGACCTGCCGCGATTTCCAGAGGGTTTCTGCGACCTCCCGACCCGGATCGCTGCCCGCGACGATTCCTCCTCCAGAGTGGTACGACGCCTCACCTGTACGGAGGTTCACGACCAGCGTGCGGATGGCCATGTTGGCCTGCAGCCGGTGGTCTCGACCGAACCCGAAGAGGGCGCCGCAGTAGACCCCGCGACGGCTGCGCTCGAGCTCCGCGATGACCTCCATCGCCCGGATCTTCGGCGCGCCGGTGACCGAGCCGCTGGGCAGCATCGCCGCGAGGATCTGGGCCAGACCGACCCCCTCGGCCGCCCGCGCGCGCACGTCGCACACCCGGTGGTGCACCGTGCGGGACCGCGCTGCATAGGGGACGCCCGCGCGCACGCTGCCGATCTCGGCCACGCGCCCGAGGTCGTTGCGCTCGAGGTCGACGACCATGGTGAGCTCGGCGCGCTCCTTGGGGTCCGCGTCGAGGGCCCGGGCCAGCGCCTCGTCGGTCTCGGCGTCGACGCCGCGGGGCCGGGTCCCCTTGATGGGCGAGGTGCACAGCGCCCGACCGTCCACGTCGAGGAACAGCTCGGGCGACGACGACACGACGAGGTGGTCGTCGAGATCCAGCGCCGCGCCGAAGCGCGCGGTCGCCCGCCCGAGGAGCCCGGCGAGGAGCTCGGCCGCGGTGCCTTCCGCGCGGCCCGAGAGCTCGCGCGCGAGGTTGACCTGGTAGAGATCCCCGGCCGCGATGAGGGCGAGCGCGCGCTCGATGCGCGCCGCGTGGGTCGCGTCGTCGTCGACGGGCGTGAGGGTGAGCTCACGCGGGGTGATGGGGGGGCTCGAGAGCAACGCTCGGAGCGCCTCGATCGACCCGCGATCGTCGCCCTCGATCGCTGCGCGACCCGTGTGTGGATCGCGCACGAGCGTCGCCGCGTAGGTGCGCACGATCGCTGCGGCGCCGGTGGGGGCTCTGCGGGTCTCGACGCGACTCCACGCCGCCCGCTCGAGGTCGCGCGCGGCCTCGTAGGCGAGGTAGCCCACCGCGCGCGGGCCCGCTGGGCGGCCGTTCCAGCCACAAGACCGCGGCCCCTCACACCGCGCGGCCACGAGGGACGCCACCGCAGCGAGGGGCGTGCCGTGGGGGACCCGCAGCTCGTCGAGGGGATCGACGACCAGCGCATCGCTCGTCCAGCCGTCGCCGAGCAGCAGCGCACCGCCTCTGCCGCTCGCCGCGTGCGCGGCCGCGAGCAACACTCCCCGCGAGAGCGGCGTCGGCAACTCGACGATCATCGGCTCTCGCTCAGAAGAGGACGAGCGGCGCCTCGACGAACGCGGTCCCGCTCCACACGAACAGCTTGCGGTCGTCGCAGTGGGCCCCGCCGCCCTTGCCGTCGCCGCGCACGCTCACCACGAGGAAGGCGAGGTCGTAGCTGGGCTCGCTCCCACCCGCGAGCGCGGTGTCCACGTCGGTCGGGCTGAAGTAGGCGCCGCAGTCGAGGTGGGAGTGGTAGAGCACCTTGACCGGTCGCCCGGCCTTCTCCGAGGCCTCGATCCGGCGACTGAACTTGAGCGGGTCGATGAGGAAATACGTGCGACCGGTGCGTGGGTAGCCCTCGGGATCGAGCTGATGGTAGCGGTTGGCGAGGTTCGGGATGCGCTCGGCCGCGTCGGCGACGAGATCGCTCGCGGGGCCGTCGACCACGCCGCACGCCTCTTCGCCCTCAGCCTCCGGGCCCAGCGCGTAGGCCTCGAGGGCGTGGGCCTCGATCTTCGCGAGGACGTCGCGGGGCATGTGGACGCCGTCTCTGGCCCAGGGGTGTCGCGCGAGGTCCATCACCAGACGTAGCTCCTCTCCCATTTCATCGGCGCGAAGTAGCGGTCACCGCGGTCGCACGCGACGGTGACGATGCTGGCCCGCTCGCCGCGCGCGAGGCACTGCTGCGCGATCTGCACCGCCGCGAACACGTTGGCGCCGGTCGAGTGGCCCACGTGCAGGCCCTCCTCGCGCGCGAGGCGGTCCGACATCTCCCAGCCGTCCTCGGTGGTGACCGGCAGGATCTCGTCGGGCACCGTGGCGTCGTAGATCGCCGGCACCAGCGAGGAGGCCATGTGCTTGAGGCCCTCGAGCCCGTGCAGCGCGTCGCGCGGCTCGACGGCCACGCAGCGCACGGGGAACGGCACCTCGTGCAGGCGACGCGAGGTGCCCATCACCGTGCCGCTCGTGCCGAGGCCGGCCACGAAGTGGGTGAGCTCGCTCCCGAGGTCGTCGAGAATCTCCTGCCCGGTGCCGAGGTAGTGGGCGAGGGGGTTGTTCGGATTGCTGTACTGATCGGGGTAGAAATAGCGGTCGGGCGCGGCCTCGACGAGCTTGCGCACGTGGCGGATCGCCCCGTCGCTGCCCTCCATCGGGTCGCTGAAGGTGATCCTGGCGCCGTACGCGCGGGCGACGCGCTTGCGGGGCTCGGTCACGTTGCGCGGCATGACGAGCTCGATGTCGAGCCCGAGCGCCGCGCCGATCATCGAGTAGGCGACGCCCGTGTTGCCGGAAGTGGAGTCGATCAGCGTGACGCCGCGCCCGAGCCGACCCTCGGCGATCGCCGCGAGGACCATCTGCCGCGCGGCGCGGTCCTTCACGCTGCCGCCCGGGTTCGCGAGCTCGAGCTTGGCGTAGACCTTCACGTCGGTCTGGCCCGCGAGCTCGCGGAGGCGGCCGAGCCGCACGAGCGGCGTCTTGCCGATGGCCTCGACGATGCGCTCGAGCCGATGGGCTCGGGTCAACGCTCGGGTCACGAAGCGCTCCGGTCCGAGGCGCGACCCGGCCGCGAGACCGGCTCGAGGTCGACCCGCGCGGCGATGCGGATCTGGTGGAGGGCCCGCGCCGAGGCGAGCGCGACCGCCCGCGCGGAGGGGTGCAGGTCGGCGGCCGCGAGGGCGTCGACGAGGTCGTTCGGTGGGGAGACGGAGATCTCGTCGGCGTCGGTGGCGAAGGCCACGTGGGGCCCGCACTCGACGACCGCGCGCGTCGCCGCGTGGCTCGCCGTGCGCACGAGCCCGAACCCCGCGCCCGCGAGGTAGCGCGCCTCGACCTCGCCCTCGAGGCGGTCCTTGGTGGGCACGACCGCCGTGGCGCGGCCGAGGTGCGCCTGCCCCGTCTCACCGATCTCGGCGACGAGGCGCTGACGCAGGGTGCGCGGATCGCTCACCGCGCTCCGCCGGCGATCGCGGGCACGATGGAGATCTCGTCGCCGTCCTTGACCGCGCTCTCGAGCCCTTCGAGGAAGCGGATGTCCTCGTCGCCGAGGTAGACGTTGATGAACTTGCGCACGCCCTTGTCGTCGAGGAGGCGGTCCTTGACGCCCGGGTGCTTGGCCTCGAGCTGCTCGATCACGGCGCCGACGGTCGTGGCGCTGTCGATGGCCACCTCTTCGGCGCCGGCGGTGAGGGAACGAAGCGGGGTCGGGATGCGGACGCGGATGGCCATGGTGTTCCTCGGAGGGTTCGGCGGGGGGAGCAGGAGCGGAGGGGCGGACGAGGACGCCCCGGGAGCGACAAAGGCAAATGGTTACGCGAGGTAGCGGGCGGGGTCGATGTCCACGATCGTGCGGACCCCGCAGAGCGCGCACGAGGTTCGTGGCTTCACGGTGTGGAAGCGCAGCTCGTCGTGGAGCCCGTCGAGGCTCGCGAGCTTGCCGAACGGCGCGCCCCCGCCGAGGAGCTCGAGCGCGAAGCTCGCCTGGAGGGCGCCGATGATCCCGCACACCGGGCCGACCACCCCCGCGAGGTCGCAGGTGGCCTGGGCGCCCTCCGGCAGGTCCTCGAAGAGGCAGCGGTAGCAGGGCCCACCCTGCGGCCCGACGGCGAGCGCCGTGCCGACCCAGCGGATGGCCGCGCCGTGCACGATGGGCACCTCGGACAGGCGCGCCGCGTCGGCCGCGAGGAACTTGGTCGCGTAGTTGTCGCTGCACTCGAGCACGACCGACGCACCCGCGAACACGCGGAGGGCGTTGCCGGGGTGCAGGCGCTCGCGCACGAGCTCGACCGTCGGGCGGACACCACCGGCCTGGCGCTCGACGGCGTCGGCCGCCGCGTCGAGCTTGTGGCGGCCGACGTCGGCGTCGCGGAAGAGGATCTGGCGGTGCAGGTTGGTGCGGTCGACGGTGTCGTCGTCGACGAGCACGAGCGAGCCGACGCCGGCGTGGGCGAGGGCGCGCACGGCCGGCGTGCCGAGCCCGCCGACGCCGACGACGACGACGCGAGCCATGCTGAACGGGGCTGCGCTCACGGCCACGCGGGCTCCTCGGGCAGGTGCTTGAAGTGTTCGGCGAGCGAGAAATACCGCTCGCCGGTGTCGCAGAGGATGGTGACGACGGTGTGCCCCGGGCCGAGCTCCTCGGCCACCTGCAGCGCCGAGTGCACGGCGGCGCCCGACGAGATCCCGACCAGCAGCCCCTCGCGCTGGGCGAGCCGGCGCATGGTGCGGTAGGCGTCGTCGTCCTCGACGGTGCGCATCTCGTCGACCTCGCTGCGGTCGAACGCGCGGGGTACGAACCCGGCCGCGAGCCCCTGGATCTTGGTCGGTCCGCGCTCGCCGCGCGAGATGGTGGCGCAGCGCTCGGGCTCGACGCCCACGATCTTGCCGCACCCGCGACCGCGGAGCGCGCGCGCGACCCCCGTGATCGTGCCGCCGGTGCCGATGGTCGCGACGAAGGCGTCGAGCCGCACGTCGCCGAGCGCGGTCGTGATCTCGCGGGCGGTGGTGCGCGCGTGGATCTCGGGGTTGTGCGGGTTGTCGAACTGCCGCGGCATCCAGGCGCCCGGCGTCTCGCGGGCGATGCGCTCGGCGGCCACGATCGCGCCGTCCATCTGGCGCTCCGGCTCGGTGAGCACCACCTCGGCGCCGAACGCCTCGAGCAGCTGACGGCGCTCGAGCGACATGCTCGCCGGCAGCGTGAGGACGCAGCGATACCCCTTTCGCGCGCAGGCCATCGCGAGCGCGATCCCCGTGTTGCCGCTCGTCGGCTCGACCACCGTGCCGCCCGGGCGCAGCGCGTAGCTCTGCTCCGCGCCGTCGATCATCGCGAGCGCGATGCGGTCCTTGACCGAGCCCGCGGGCTCGAGCTGCTCGCACTTGCCGTACAGGGTCGCGCGGCGGGACTCGGGGTCGTCGTCGCGATCCCGAGCGTCGACGCGGGAGAGCCGCACGAGCGGCGTGTCCCCGACGAGCTCGAGCACGGATTCGTAGACCGCCATGGCCAGGCCTCGTTAGCGTGGCTTCTCCCAGGCATCGAGCGCGGCCTGCGTGGCGCCGTCGATCGTCGCGGGCTCTCTCCCCGGGCCCTTGGCGCGGGCGAGCATCCAGCCGTTGCGCGCGTCGGCCGCGAGCCCCCAGGCGGAGAGGTAGAGGTAGGGGTGGTCGGCGCGCAGGTCGGCGTCGTCCAGCGCGAACCGCAGCTGTGGAGCCTTGCCCCACACGCCGACCAGCCGCGACTCGCCCCACACGAACGTGTAGCCCCGCCCGTCGTCGAGCAGCCGCGGGGCGTCGCGTGCGTCGTCGTCGCCGCGGGCGAGGAGCGCGAGGTCGCGCCCGAAGAGACCGTCCGCCGATCCGCCGAGCGCGAGCACGACCGTGGCGGCCACGTCGCTCGGATCGGTCACCACGTCGACGACCTTGCCGGCGTGCGCCCCGCCGGGGAACCGCACGAGCAGCGGGATCTGCAGCGGTTCGCTGTCGAGCACGGGCTTCGGTGGCGCCTTCGGGGGGAGCTTCGAGCCGACCACGGAGGGCGCGCCCGACACCGCGGGCTTGGCCTCGACGTGGGCGGGAGGGATGGTGAAGGGCACGTCGCCGGTCACGACGAGGAGCAGCTTGTCGAGCGTGCCCTGGGCGCGCTGGTCCTCGAGGAACGCCTCGAGCCGCTTGCTCTGCGCGAGGAGCGCCGCGTCGCGGAGCGCCTCGAGGCGGGCGCGGTCGGCCTCGTTCAGCTTGCCGAGCCCCTTGCGCGCGCGGCCGATGATGGCGACCGCGTGCTTGGGATCGACCGGCCCGCTGTAGCCCTCCGGGCCCAGCGTCTTGAGCGCCTCCGGCGAGATGTCCCACGGGGGGTGCGCGCCGCGGGCGTGCAGGTAGAGCAGCGACTTCTTGCCGGCGTGCGCGCCGACGTACTTGGAGAGCTCGTCGAACGCGACCGGCGCGCCGTCGAGGGGGCTCTTGGCCGCGAAGCTCGTCCAGTCGTGGGCGAAGCCAAACGCGGCCCCGGTGCTCGGTACCTCGGTGAACATCGCGCTCTCCACCCCGAACGGGCCGAGGCGCTTGCCGACGAGCGGGGTGCGCTGCGAGAGGCGCGCGCCCACGTCTTCCACGGCGTGGACCGGCACGGGCAGCCCCGTCGCGAGCGAGGCGAACGAGCCGGCGGCGACGTGGGACGGCGCCCGGTGCGCGCGGAACGTGGTGCCCTCCTTGGCGAGGCGCGCGAGCACGGGCATGCGGTCGATCTCGCGTGCCGACAGGCCAGCGAGGACGATCACCACCGCCGAGAGCGCCTTCTTCTCCTCGCGGGGTGGCGCGAGGGTCGGCGCCCGCACGATGCGCGGCTCGGCGACGGCGACCCGTCCTTGCTTCGGCCCGCGCAGCACCGCGAGCTCCACCTCGACCAGTCCACCGGTCGCGAACGGCGCCGAGCTGATCGGCGCCCACGCAGCGCTGGTCGCGGCCTTCTCGACCGAGGTGTTCGCGTCGGCGGAGAGGCTCTTGACCCGGAGCGCGACGGCGCCGGCACCCTCGCCGATCGCGCCCACGTCCGCGGCCACCCACGCGCCCTTCGGTGCGACGACCACGCAGCGCAGGGTGGAGGGCGCCATCAACGAGTACGCCCGGCGCGGTGAGCCTCCGAGCGCGACCTGGGCGAAGGTGTCCCGGCGGGTGGGCGCGGCGTACGCCGTGGCCGCGCCGTCCACCGTCCCGAGGCGGATCCAGTCGAGCTCGGCGAGCGGCTCCTCTTTGCTCACCGGCCCGTGCCAGCGCAGCGAGAGCACGTGCAGGCCGGGCGTGAGGGTGAGCGCGGGGTTGCTCACGGTCACCACCCGGTCCTCGTTGGCGGCGAGCGCGAGCGTGCCGACGGTCTTGCCGTCGACGGCCACCGAGACCTTCTTGGCGGCGCGCGCGCGGCCCCGCAGCGCGACGAGCGCCGGTCCCGTCTCGTCGAGGGCGAGGGTCCAGCTCTGGCTGCGGTCGACCACGCGGCCCCAGGTCGCGCCGTCGCGCTCGAAGCTCGGGAGCTCGGTCGAGGCGTCCGGGTGCCCCGGGGTCGCCCAGGCCGACTCGGGCGCGCCGAGGTCGACGAACGCGCCGCGGTGCTCGAGCCGACACCGCGGGGTGGGCTCGAGCAGATCGAGCAGCAGCTCTTCTCTCGCGGGTGGTGGCGCGGGCGCGACCTCGGGACCCGCGTCGACGACCGCGACGTCGGTCTTGCGGCGACCGCTGCACGCGACGACGAGGAGCAGAGCGACGAGAGAGACGCGCCCGGTCCTGGTCCTCTCGATCACGAGAGCCCCGGCGGTCATCAGTCGCCCTGCTCACCGTCCGGAGGATCGCTCGAGGGCGGGGCCGGGCGCGGGGCGCCGAGGCCGCTCCACGTGGAGGACTTGCTCGGCGGGTCGCTGCGGTGCGGGGGGTCGCTGCGGTGCGGAGCGGCGGTCACGGCGTGGCGCGTCCGCAGCTGGAGACCGCGGGGATCGATCAGTGGGCGCAGGTCGCGCGCCGCGCCGGGCTCGGAGACCTCGAGCACCGCGTCGGTGAGCGAGCCAGGGGTCTGCGAGATGCGACCCTCGGGCTCCTCGAGCGGCGGTGGGGCGAGCGACGCGAAGGAGAGGTCGGTGTCCGACGACGGCGGCGGGAAGTCATGACCGAGGGCGCTGATCGCGGGCCGATCGGCGACGAGCAGATCGGCGCCGTCGCGATCGTAGGCGCCGGTGATGGCGCCGCGACGCGCGAGGTCGAGCAGGAGGGACTCGACGAGCGAGGGCGGCGCATCCCCCGAGACGAGCAGCGCCGCCGGCGACGCACCGGCGACGAGACCGTCGAGGATGCGGTGGAGAGAAGGCGGCGTGGCCTCGCGGAGCGCGGCGACGAGGGGCAGATCGAGCTCCACCCGCGCCGCGCGTGCGGGCTGTTCGGCGAACAGGTCGGTCGCCGCGCGGAGTCGCGTGAGGACCGCCTCGAGCTCGGTGTCGAGATCGACGTGCAGCGGTGACGACGGTGAGGCGCTCGCGGGGTCGCGCGGCGGCAGGCCGCGGACGAGGAAGCGCCCCCCGACCACGCCGAGCAGCGACGGCAGGAGCGCCGGGCCGCGCGCGAAGTCCTCGCCGCCGCGCCCACCCTGGGTGCGCGACAGGCGCACGAGAGAGCCGTTCTCGAGCTCGGCCTCCCACACGAACGTGGCGTCCCGCACGATCACGCAGGCCTGCTCGCGCAGCCGCTGCACGAGCAACAGGAGGCTCGTCGTCGAGAGATCGTCGAGCCGACCGCGCACCTCGGCGCCCTGGGCGAGGCGCGCCTCGACGCGGACGCGCGAGACCAGCGCCTCGCGGGCGCGGGCGACGACGACCGAGGCGTCTTCGTCCTTGCGCAGCGCGCCCGCCGAGCCGGCGCGCAGGTCGCGCAGGCGCCGCAGCAGGTCTTCTTTCCAGGAGAGGAGGATCACCGGCCGATCCCGGAGCGCCGGGTCGTGGTGCACGGCGCGGGCGACCGACGCGCCGTCGCGCCCCGGCATCACCACGTCGACCACGAGGAGATCGGCGCCGTGCTCGCGCGCGCGCCGCAGGGCCTCGTCGCCGTCTTCGGCCTCGATCACCGTGGCGCCGGCGCTGCGCAGCGAGCCCGCGAGGAAGCGCCGCACCGCCGGGTCGTCGTCGGCGACGACGATCGTGCGACCGTCGAGGTCCACGTCGAACGTGCGACGCGACGGGCCGCGGCGGGCGCCCTCGTCGAAGCTGCCGGAGAGTGGCGCGTCGAGCGCGATGGGCCGATCGAGGCGCAACCCGCGGTAGGCGATGCGCCCTTCGCTCTTGTGGGCGACGACGTCTCGCACCTTGGCGAGCGCGCCCCACATGGGCCCGAGGACCTCGGCTCCCGAGCCGAGATCGACCACGGCCTCGCGCGAGAACGGCTCGAGGTCGTCGATCAACAGGCGACGCAGCTCGGCGACGAGTCGCTCCGCGAGCGCCTCGGGCGTGACCGCGCCGACGGCGATGGCGTGCGGCGCGGCGATGGCCACCGAGCGTTCCCCGACCGCGTCGGCGCAGGCCTCGCGCAGGGTGGTCGGCGAGAACGGCTTGTCGAGCGCGCGCGCGACGCCGAGGGCCACCAGGCGCGCCGCCGGCTTCGGGCGTGGATCGCCGGGCGATCCGCCGAGCTCGCGGCCGACGGCGACGATCGGGACCGGCCCCGTGAAGGCGTCGTCGACGAGGCTCGCGAGGGCGTCGAGCGCGCCCGGGAGATCGACGTCGATCACCACCAGGTCGGGCGCGAGCGCGCGGGCGAGCTCGACCACCGGCCCGAGATCGACCGTGCGCTCGATGTCGCACGGGAACGTGGACGGGTCGTCCTCGAGCGCGAGGGCCAGGGTCTCGTCGCCGACGAGCAGCACGGTCCACGGGAGACTCGGCCCGGTCACGGGGCGCGGAGGGCGCGCGGCGGGCAGCATGTCGAGGGGCGCCGGCCCCTTGTGCCAGGCCAGCGCCGGCAACCCTTCGACCAGGTGCTCGAGGTCGGCGAGGAGCGACTCGGGGAGCGAATCGGAGGCGACGGCGGCCTCGTCGATCGCGCGCGTCGCCGCCGACACGGCTTGCGCCAGCGCATCGAAATGGAAGAGCCGAGCGCCGGTGCCGACCGCGTGCAGCCTCCGCCGAAGGTCTTCCCGGGGCCGGGCGCGATCGCGTCCCCCCCGCAGCGCCTCGAGCGGACCGCGCATCTCCTGGACCTTGCGACCGAGGCTGCTGACGAAATCAGCGGCCGCTCCCCCCGCGGCGAAGGAGGAGCCCCCGACCGGCCCTTTCGTGCTCGGCGAGGCCGACTCCGGCGGCTCTTCCGGCCCGAACGGGCCCCCACGTTCGTCGGTCATCCCCCATCGGACGTACCACGGGGGGGGCTCGACCGCGATTCTCTTTCTCCTTCGTCGCGGCTTTCGTTAGCATCGCCGCACGATGTCCCAGGACACACGGAAAGATCCGCGCGCGAAGGTGCTGAGCCTCAACGTGCGCTACAAGAGCGCCACCGTCGACGAGTTCATCGAGCACCACTCGCATGACATCTCGAAGGAGGCATCTTCATCAAGACGCCGAGCCCCTTCCCGGCGGGCACCCTCCTCAAGTTCGAGATCCGCATCAAGGACGACTCACCGCTCATCGCGGGCGTCGGTCGCGTGGTGTGGAAGCGCGAGCCGCCGCAGGCCTCGGGTGAGCGCCCTGCCGGCATGGGCGTCAAGTTCATCAAGCTCGACGGCCAGAGCCGTGAGCTGATCGATCGCGTGGTCGCCGAGCGCAAGGTCGACGGACCGAGCTTCGAGGAGACCCCGGACGGCAAGCCGCCGGCGAGCGTGCGCCCGGCTCCTGGCCCCGTGCTCGGTGGTGCCGCCGCTTCGCCGGCCGCCAACACCGTGTCTGGTTCGGGCGGTGGTTCGTTCTTCCCGGTGGGTCCGCCCGCCGAGCTCCCGCCTCCGCAGGAGCGCACGGTCATCAAGCAGGCCGACGAGATCCTCGCCGACGCGCTCAAGGGCGCGGGCATCGGTGGTGGTGCCGAGGACATCAAGCCCGCGGCGGTCGCCCCCCCGGTGCAGCTCCCCGCGACGCCAGCGGCCAAGCCCGGAGGTCCGCTCCCGGCACGCAAGGCCACGCTGCTCGGCATGCCCGCCGCGCCTGGCGAGGGCTTCAAGCTCCCGCCCGAGGTCGCCGCGGCGATCGAGCCGCCGAAGGAGGAGCCCAAGCTCCCCGCCGAGCCGGAGACCCCGATCGTCGCGCCGCCCATCGCCGCGCACGAGCCGCCGAAGGAGTCGCCCAAGCCCGCGCCCGTCGTCGAGGCGCCCAAGCCCGAGCCCAAGCCCGAGGCGCCCAAGCCGGTGGCTGCGCGGAGTGAACCGCCCGCGCCCAGGCCGATGCCCGTCGCGGCCGCTGCGCCGGTCGAGCCCGAGAAGAAGGGCGGAGCCATGGGCTGGCTCGTGGTCGTCGCGCTGCTCGGCGTCGCCGGGGCCGGCGGCTGGTACGTGTTCGGTCGCGGCGACACCAAGCCGCAGCCGAGCGCCACGCCCGCCACCTCGTCGGCCAAGCCGCCGGTCGCGTCGTCCACGGCGCCCGCGGCCTCCAGCACCGCCGAGCCGCCCCCCAGCGTGGCGCCCTCCACCTCCACGTCGGCCGTGCCGAGCACGTCGGCCGCCGCCAGCACCAGCGCGAGCGCCAGTGTCTCCGCGAAGCCCACGGTCACGGCGCCGCCCACGGTCACTGCGCCGCCGACGGTCACCGCGCCCCCGACGGTCACCGCGCCGCCGACGGTCACCGCGCCGCCGACGGCCACCACACCGCCGACGGCCACGGTGAAGCCCCCGCCCCCGCCGCCCAAGCCCACGGGTGACAACCCCTACGAATGACCGCCTCGTCGTGGTCGTGAACGGAGAGCCGAGAACACCCTCTCGGCTCTCTGTCTTTGCTCGATCGTACGGCGCCTTCACGAAGGGGCGGACTGTCGCGCGCGGAAGGCCGCGACGAGCAGGTCGACGAGGGTCCGATCCTCCTCGGTGACCTTCATCGCCGGCGGCAAGAGCCGGATTCCGGCCCGGTCCGCCAGCGCGACGCGCAACACCGCGACGTCCGCCAGAGGCAGCTCCGCCTGCCGCCGCAGCGAGAGCCGCCCGATCTCGTACCGGACCTGGACCGTCGCGCCGTTTCGCGCCGCCGCGATCGCGCGTGCCGGTCCGTCCGCACCCTGCAATTGACGCAAAGCGGAGCGAATGCGCGCCGCCCTCCGCCGGGCCGCCGCCCCCGTCGGTCCGGCGTGCAGATCCGGGTGCCGATTCCGGGAGACCTCCTCCGCGGGGAGCAGGATCAGGGCGGCCGTCAACAGATCCACGGGATCGTGCACCTTTCCGAGGCTAGCAGACTTCGCATGCCCCCCGTCCGTCCAGCTTGCGGCCGAGGTGCTGCCTACGATAGAAACGCCGGCACCCATGCCTCGCCCGGCCCAATCTCCCGCAGCAGTCCCCACGGCCTCGATCCACGCAGTCTCCCATCAAGGGGGGCGTCGAGGGGCGCGCTTCCTCTCGAGCAGCACGTTGCTCGCGAGCACCGCGATCGTCCTCGGGGCGAGCGTGCTCGTCGGCGGTTGTGGCGAGAAGGTGAAGTACAAGCCGGAGCCCGCGTACTCAGGGCCGAAGCCGAGCCTGCCGAAGGTCCCGCAGGTGCCCGCCACCACGACGTGGAAGAACGGCACCAACTGGACGGTCTACGGCCTCCAGCACCAGCTGATGAACCCGAAGCACCGCAAGGAGGTCGACGGCGTTCCGGCGGTGATCGAGGGCTACGTGGTGAAGGTCTATCGCCCGGCCGAGCCCGCCGGCAAAGAGGGCTGCATCTACCCGCAGAAGAAGTCCGCGCCGACCAGCAAGGATCCCACGCCCAAGGGCGTGCAGTGCGACACCGTGAAGTACGAGCCGCCGCACTTCTTCATCGCCGACAACAAGGACGAGAAGAACCCGGCCAAGATGATCACGGTGATGGGCTACGCCTCGTCGTACATCCAGCAGTACATGGCGGTCGACCAGTACAAGAAGAAGAACGTCCTCGAGAAGGGTGACCGCGTGAAGACGCTGGAGAAGATCACCGCCCTCAAGGAGGACGACAAGTACCTCGACAACAACTACTCGGCGACCATCACGATCCTCGGCGAGCCGAAGATCGGCGCCCGCGTCGTGGTGAGCGGCCAGTTCGCGGCGCGCTACCAGGAGGGCCAGGGCGGCACGCGCGTGGTGCCCTACGGCATCATCGACGTGACGTCGCACAAGAAGGGCAAGATTGACTACAAGGAGGGCGAGGAGGAGATGATCGACCTGCGTTGATCACCTTCGTCTCGCTTCCGTGAGCCCTCGATCAGACCGATCGGGGGCTCGCTGCTTTGTGCGCGCGGACCGGGTCAGCCGAAGAGGTCCTTGAGCTTCTCCATGAAGGTGCGCTGCTGCGGCTGCACCTCGTCGCCCATCTCGCGCGCGAGCTCCTCGAGCAACAGGCGCTGCTTCTCGCTCAGGTGCTGCGGGACCTCGACCAGCACCTCGACGCGCTGGTCACCGCGGCCACCCGTGCGACGCGGGATGCCCTTGCCCTTGAGGCGCAGCACGGTGCCGTGCTGGGTGCCCGGCGGGACCCGTACCTTGGCCTTGCCCTCGAGCGTGGGCACCTCGACCTCGCCGCCGAGCGCGGCCGCCGGGAACGAGATGGGCACGGCGCACTGCACGTCGTCCTTGAGGCGCTTGAAGAACGGGTGCTCCTCGACGTGGAAGACGAGCTCGAGATCGCCGGGGAGCTTGCCCGGGCGGGTGACGTTGCCGGCGCTCGCGACCGTGGTGGTGGCGCCGTCTTCGATCCCCGGTGGGACGCCGATCTCGAGGTTGTGCTCCGCCGCGACGATGCCGACGCCGCGACAGGTCTCGCACGGATCGGTGACCACGTGGCCGCGGCCCTGGCAGCTCGAGCACGGTCGCTCGCCGACGAGGCCGAGGAGCCCCTGCGTGAAGCGCACCTTGCCGCGGCCGTTGCAGGCGTTGCACGACTGCGGCTTGCTGCCGGTCCGGGCGCCGCTGCCGGTGCAGGTGCCGCAGGTGACGGCGCGGTCGTAGGTGATCTTGCGCTGGCAGCCGAACGCCGCCTCCTGGAACGTGAGCGTGACCTCCTTGCGGAGATCGCCGCGGTTCTGCTGCTTCTGGAAGCCGAAGGCCCCGAAGAGCGAGCCGAGCAGGTCCTCGAGGTTCTGCGCGTCGACGTGGATGCCGCCCGGGAAGCCGCCGCCCCCGGGTTGCTCGGCCGCGTGACCGTAGCGATCGAACGCGGCGCGCCGCTGCGGATCGCTCAGGATCTGGTAGGCGGCGTTGATCTCCTTGAAGCGATCGTGCGCCCCGGGATCGTTGGGGTTCTTGTCCGGGTGGTGCTGCGAAGCGAGCTTGCGAAAGGCCGCCTTGAGCTCCTCGGGGGTGGCGTGGCGCGGCACGCCGAGGATGTCGTAGGGATCTCTAGGTGCCATGGGGCCCGCGCGTCATGGTCCGGCAGGATAGGTCGCGACCTTCGACCCCGCCACGGGGGTGGGCCACGAAAGTCGCGGATAGCTCCAGGTCAGCCCCGGCCACCCCTTGCTGGCGAGGCCGAGACTCACCCACGGTGGACGGAACCCGTCGCCGGCCCACCGGCTCGCGAAGGCCTCGCGGACCGTGTGCTCGGCGAGCTTGCCGTGGAAAGGAAAACCCCACGCGGCCTCCTGCGAGCTGTCGCTCGGATCGCTGAACATCCGCCACACGAAGAACCCAGCGAACCAGGGCTCGCCGACCACGCCGCCCAGGATGGCCCGGTAGGCGTCGTGCTGGGCCACCTCGTCCACCACGACGTTCTTCATGTCGTCGGGCCACTCCCAGGGGCGCACCGCGGGGTCGGGGCGCGTGGTGTAGCCGACCTCGGTGAACAGCACGGGCTTCTGCCAGGCGTCGGCGAGCGCGCGCACCTTCGAGCCCACGCGCAGGCCGCCCTCGAGCAGCTCCTTCGGGCTCGCGCCGGGGTGGTCGGCGAGCGGGTAGAACGCGTTGATGCCGATGGCGTCGACCTCGCGCAGGATGACCGTGTCGTCGACGTCGTCCCAGTTGGCGCTGTAGGTGAGGATGCCCTTGTAGCGGGCGCGGACGTCCTTGATCACCGCGCGCAGCTCGTCGGTCGCGCGCGCGCTCGTGGCCCAGGAGCGCAGCTCGACGCCGACGCTCAGCATGTCGACGCCGTGTGCTTCTCGGCGAGCTCCGCCCACGCGAGCACGAACGTGCGGTAGCTCTGCGCGAGGCGCTTCATCGCGCCCTCGGTGGCGCGGCCGCGGAACGCGTAGTCGCCGTCGGGCTTCTTGACGTCGGGGGGGGCGAGCGGCTCGAGCTCACCGCGCCAGCCGCCGGCCTCGAGCCACAGGTGGGGCACGAGCATCACGCGGAGGCCACGCGCGTGGGCCTGGTCGATCGCGCGGCCGACGGCGACGAGGTTCTCGGCGAACGGCGCCTCGAAGGTGAGATCGATGCCCACCGTGCGCGTGGACCACATGCGCCCGAACGGCGTGAACGCAACCCACGTCGCGCCGAGGTCCTTCGCGAGATCGAGGGCGCGGCCGCACGCCTCGCTGCCGTAGCCGACGCCCGGGTGGAGCGCGTTCTCGATCGGGCCCACCGTGATGCCGCGGATCGGCGCGAGGCCGGCCAGGCGGAAGCCGTCCGGTCCCGGCGCCGGGTGCGCGAGGGCGGTCATCGACAGCGCCAGCGTGACGCCGAGCGCCTCGATCATTTCGTGGCCCACTCCACGTGGGCGGAGCCCGCCGAGTCACCCTGGTTGCGCGTCAGGAGCCACGCCCCGACGCCGGCCGCCGCGGCCGCGCCGAGCGCACCCCAGAACCAGGGGCTCTTGTAGAAAGGCTTGGCTTCTGGCGTCGGCGCCACGGGCATCGGCTTCGGCTCCTCCTTCTTCGACACGGGGGGCGGAGGTGCGTAGCGCGTCTCGAGCACGGCGGTGAGCGGCTGCCACGGCGCCCCCTTGGTCTCGGCCCGATGCCGCGTGGCCTCGAGTCGATCTTCCTTGGCGTCGAAGACCCTCGCCTCGACCACGCCGTCGGACTTGGTGACCACGACCAGCGCCGCGCAGTGGTGCGACGGGCGATCTCGGAGAGCATCGCGCGGGAGGGCGCGTCGTCGGTCTCGACCTTGGCGCGCAGGGCCGCGAGGTCCTTGACCGGCTCCGGATCGCCGTCGAGGACGGGCTCCCCCGCGAGCACGCGCGCGCCGCGATCGGTGAGGGTAGGGCGCAGCCCCGCGACCCCGCACACGGCGAGCGCGATCGGCCACGTGGCGTCGGTGGGCGTGCTCCCCATCGCCACGACCACCACGCCCTTGCGCGGCGCGACCAGCGGCTGCTCGCTCGCGAGCCAAGACTTCTGGGGCGCAGCGATCGCGGCCGCGCTCGTCAGGGAGAGCACGGCCGAGAGACCGAGCGCGGAAGGCACGGCCCTACTCCCGCCGACCCCCGCCGAGGATCTGCACGAGGAAGAGGAACATGTTGAAGAAGTCGAGGTAGAGGTGGATCGCGGCATCGATGGGGCTCGGCAGCGGGTCTTGCCGCAGGAGGCGCGACGTATCGTAGAGGATGAAGCCCCCGAAGAGCAGCACGCCGACGCTGGCGATGGCGAGGTGGAACACCGACCCCCCGACGAAGATGCCGATGAGGGTGGCAATCAGGAGCACCACGAGGCCCATCGTGAGGAAGCCGCCGAGGAACGAGAAGTCACGCTTCGAGCGGAAGGCGTAGGTCGTGAGGCCGCCGAAGGCCCCGACCGCCAGCAGGAACGCGTCGCGCACGGGGTGGGCCGTCATCGCGAGGCCCGCGTCGCCGCGCAGCATGGTGACGAACAGCAGCGGCGCGATGAAGAGGCCGGAGACGAACGTGAAGCCGAGCAGCGCGATGCCGTTCACACCCGGCCGCTCGCGCACCGCGCGCATGCCGAAGAACGCCGCGAGGTAGACGACGATCGCCAGGATCCCGTGCTGGAGGACGAACGCCACGACGGGCGGCATCGCGATCGTGCGACCGGCGCCGGCCTGCAGCATCACCGGTGTGCCGGCGTACAGCGCGGCCATGGCGCCGCCGGCCGCCGAGACGATGCCGGCGAAGAACAACGCGTAGGTCCGCCGCAGGAGATCGACGCGCGGGCTCAGCCGCGCATCCACGCGGGAAGCCGCGCCACCGATGCGGACGGGGAGACGGGGAACGGAGGGGCGGGGGCCGTACGGAGTGCTCATGACGGGGACCAACGTAATCAGTGTTCCTGGACGTGCTAGATGGGGCCGGTGCGCCGCCGGTCAGAGGGAGTCCTGTTCTCGGGGGAAGACGGGCCGCCGGAGCTCCCGCGGCCTGTCGAGGAGATCATCGCCGTGCTCGGGCCGATGGCCACCGAGGCGCGCATCGCGCGGGTCTCCGAGGTCATCCGTCAGCGCGTCTCGGCCGTGCGCGTGGTGGTCGACGCGCTCCACGATCCGCACAACGGCGCGGCCATCGTGCGCACGTGCGACGCGTTCGGCGTCCAGTACGTGCACGCCATCGAGCGCGACGAGACGTTCGCCGCCGCCCGGTCGGTCGCGCGTGGCTCGCAGAAGTGGGTCGACGTCGTGCGCCACAAGAACCCCGCCGTCTGCATCCAGCAGCTGCACGCCCTCGGGTTCGAGCTGGTCGCGACCCACCCCGAAGGCGAGCTCGAGCCCGAGGATCTCGCGCACCTGCCCAGGGTCGCGCTCGTGATGGGCAACGAGCACGAGGGGATCGCCGAGGAGCTGCGCGCCGCGTGCAAGCGCTCGGTGCGCGTGCCCATGCGGGGCTTCGTCGAGTCGCTCAACGTCTCGGTCACCACGGCGATCCTCCTGCACACGGCGCTGCGAGGGCGACCGGGGGACCTCGACCAGGAGACGCAACGGGCCCTGCTCGCGCGCGCGCTCCTCATGACCGTGCCGCGCGCGCTCGAGAAGATCTGAGGCGTGGGTCGAGACCCGTTGCGGTAGAGTGGGGCGCGCGATGCGGCCGCACCCTTTCGTCTCCTTCGACCCCCTTGACCGAGGTGTCATGGCCGCTCCGGTGGAACGATGATCGGTCGGCTCACGGGCCACGTCGTCGCGCAGGGCGACGACGGCACCTGCACCATCGACGTACAAGGCGTCGGCTACGAGGTGACCGTGCCGCTCGGCACCGTCGGTCGCGCCCACCGCGAGCCCGACGGCCGCGCGGTGTTGCGCGTGCACACGGTGGTGCGCGAGGACGCCTTCCTGCTCTACGGGTTCGCCTCGACCGAGGACCGCGAGGCGTTCCGCGTGCTGCTCTCGGTGTCGAGCATCGGCCCGAAGACGGCGGTCGCGATCCTCTCCGCCCTGCCGGCCGCCGAGCTGCGCGAGGCCATCACCCGCAAGGAGCTCGCGCGCCTCACTTCGATCTCCGGAGTGGGCCGCAAGACCGCCGAGCGCATCCTCCTCGAGCTCCCCGACAAGATCGGCGCGCTGCCGGTCGCCCCCACCACCACCGCGGCCCGCCTACCTCCGGGCACCGCGGCCAAGGCCAAGCTGCTCGAGGGGGCCCTCGCCAACATGGGTTTTCGGCCCGCAGAGGTGGAGCGCGCCGTCGAGGCGGTGCGCGACCGGATCCCCGCGGCGGAGCTGTCCGACCTCGTGCGCGAGGCGCTCGCGTTCGCCGGGCGCTAGGCATAGTTCAGCCCCGTGTCCGGGTCCGGAATCTCCCGCGAAGTCATCCTCAAGATCGCCGGAGTGGCTCGCCGCCCGCGAGCGACGGGAAGAGGCCCTCGCGGTGCTGTGTGTCGGCGCGCTCTCCGGCGCCAACGACGCGGAGGGGCAGGCGCTCGTCGCCGAGGCGCTCAGCGTGGTCCCCAACGCGCCGATGGCCAAGGCCACCTTCGAGGTGATGGAGGGGCTGCCCTCGACGCCGGAGACGGCGGCCGGTCACGCCGCGCTCGAGGCCGCGCTCGTCAAGTACACCAACGAGGAGCTCGCCAAGCTCGAGAAGGAGGTCGCGCGGCCGCAGTTCATGCGCGCGCAGGTCGGCTTCAACAACAACGTGAAGCTGAAGGGCTCGGTCTATCACATCCAGACCGAGGACTCGGGGCTGCGCATGCCCCACATCATCACGCACCTGTTCGCCGACGGCGGGCGCATCATCAAGAGCCACAAGCGCAGCTACGCCGACCAGGTCGAGCGCGCCGACATCGGGCCCTTCGTGCGGCAGCTGATGAAGGACCAGCACATGGAGATGGTCGCCATGCTCCGTGCCGGTCGCTTCGACGACATCGTCGCCGGCAAGGTCCGCGGCGGCATGGAGGAGTTCAAGGAGCCGCCGCAGATCGACATGCAGCAGCTCGCCTCGCGCAAGAAGGAGGCCGACGCAGCGAAGGCGGAGGCCGCGCCGGTGCCGCTCCCCGCCGCGCCCACCCCCTCGGCGCCGGTGCGCTTCCGCCTGCGCGTGATGCGTAGCACCTACGGCGGCCCCGAGATCTACGAGCCCCCGGGCGACGAGGTCATCCTCGGCGTCGAGGGCGGCGTGCCGCTCCAGGGCGAGAAGTTCTGCCACCCGCGCGAGGGCATCTTCCGCTTCAAGGACGGCGAGCTCTTCCTGGAGGACCTCGAGGGCGGCAACGGCATCTTCATCCGCATCCGTCGCCCGGTGGAGCTCGAGATCGGCGACGAGATCGTCGTCGGCGACCAGCTCCTGCGCATCGAGCGCAACCCCGAGCTCAACCACCGCCCCGACCCGGGCCCCACGTATCTGTGGTGGTCGCCGTGCCGCGACTCGTCGTTCCGCGTGACCCAGATGCTCGCGGGCGAGGTGCCGGGCGACGTGCGCATGGCCTACGGCAACATGTTGCAGATCGGTCGCCGCGAGGGCGATCTCACGTTCCCCAAGGACCCGCGCGTGGCCGAGCGCCACTGCTTCCTCGAGGAACAAGCCGGCGTGATCGTGCTCTCCGACATCATGACGCCCACGGGCACGTTCGTGCGCATCCGCGGCGAGCAACGCCTGTTCACCGGCGACGAGTTGCTCGTCGGCCGCACGGTCCTCCGCGTCGAAGTGGCGTGAGCTGAGCCGTGCGCTGACCAGGCGCCGACGGAGCGCTGGCCGAACCCGAACTCGCGGGTGGTAGGGTCCACCCCATGATCGCGCACGCGCCCGCGCTGCAGAAGCCGACCCTCCGCGGGGTGTCCCACCAGATCGCGGCGTTCGTCGCCTTCTTCGCGGGCGTCTTCCTGTTCTCGCGCGCGCCGCGGAGCGCCTCGGCGGCGGTCGCGATCTACACGGTGAGCCTCACCGCGCTGCTCGGGATCAGCGCGGCCTACCACCGGCCCACGTGGCGGCCGCACGCGCGCGCGTGGATGCGCCGCCTCGATCACGCCGCGATCTTCTTGCTGGTCGCCGGGACGTACACGCCGCTCTCGCTCGCGCTGCCCGACCACGAGGGCACGGTGCTGCGGTGGGTGGTGTGGTCGGGGGCCGCCGCGGGCGTGCTGCAGTCGCTGCTGTGGGTCACGGCGCCCAAGCCGCTCGTCGCGGTGATCTACGTCGTGCTCGGGTGGAGCATCCTGCCGTACGTGCGCCTCATGCACGCGGCGGTCGGCGCCGGCCCGCTCGCGCTCTTGCTGGGCGGCGGGGTGGTCTACAGCCTCGGCGCGCTCGTCTACGCGAAGAAGCGTCCGGACCCGGTGCCGCGGGTGTTCGGCTACCACGAGGTGTTCCACGCCCTCGTGATCTTCGCGGCGACGCTGCACTACGCCGCCGTGGTGCGGGTCGTGCTGCGCTGACGAAACATCGCCTCGGAACGAGAGGGCAGATGGCGCGCACACAGCTCCGTATGCTGGAGCTTTTCCGCGACGGGCCGTTCCGTCGCTCGCGGGGGCGCGAAGAGGGGCTCACCGCGTTCGCCACCAAGGTGGCAGAAAGCCGGGTCGCCCGATGCGCAGGTTCTCGTTCTCGCTCCTGGTCTTGATCGCGCTGCCCGCGTCCGCCAAGGACAAGCCGCCCCCGGTGCTCCACCTCGAGGTGCCCCAGAACAACGATCGCGTCGAGGCGATCGCGGTCTCGCCGGACGGCAAGCTCCTCGCCGCGCTCGACCAGAAACACCTGCGTCTGTTCAGCCTCGAGAGCGGCGAGGTCGTGCGTTCGCTCTCGTGGTCACCGAGCGAGATGCTCGGCTCGGTGGCGTTCGCCAGGGACGGCAAGACGGTGTTCGTAGGTGGCTACGACCAGAAGGGCAAGGACGACACCGGCGTGCACCTGCGTCAGGTCGACGTGAAGACCGGCAAGGTCGAGGCGGACCTGCCCCCCGTGCCGAACCAGAGCTCCGCGACGAGCCTCGCGGCCTCGCCCGACGGGAAATCGCTGCTCTTCTCGAACGGCTTCGTCTGCGGCGCGTACGACCTCGCGAGCGCCAAGGTCGCGTGGAAGCAGCCCGAGGCGCAGGGCGGGTCGGTGGCCTTTTCGCCCGACGGCAAGGTCGCCGTGTGCGGCGGCGGCTTCAAGACCGCCTCTCGCCACTTCCAGGTGCTCGACCCGGCCACCGGCGCGGTGATCAAGAAGGTGAGCATCGCCGGCGAGAAGGTGAACTCGCTCTCGTTCTCGCCCGACGGCAAGCTGCTCGTGGTCGGCGCCAATGGCGTCAAACAGATCGAGATCTTCGACACCACCACCTGGGCGGTGAGCAAGACGCTCGACGCGAACGGCAACGGCACGCGCGCCGCGTTCTCGCCCGACGGCAAGACGATCGTCGCGCCGGGCAAGGACGCGCTCGTGCACTTCTACGACGTGGCGACCGGCAGCAAGACGGCATCCTCCACCAACCCGACCCACTTCGGCGCGTTCACCCCCTCGGTGTTCGCCGTCGCCTGGGTGGGGAAGACCGCGCTCAAGGCGGGGTGGGGAGGCGTCGACGTGCTCGACGCGAAGGGCGCGACGAAGGCGTCCTTGCTCTCGTTCAGCAACAAGGACGGCAACGACGACTGGGTCGCCGTCACCCCCGAGGGCGCGTACGCCGCCTCGCCGAACGCGGAGAAGAACTGGATCAAGTGGTGGACGAAGGACGGCAGCATCGCCGACCAGAAGTTCTGGCCGAAGGACAAGAAGAACCCCGGCGCGGTGAAGACCGCGCTGAAGTAGATCAGGCCGGCGGGACGAGCACGTTCCAGCAGTGCATGCAGCGCGTGGCCAGGCGCATGCCGTGGTGGTGGCAGTGCGGGCACTCGCGCAGCTCGGGCTCCGGGCCGAGCTGCAGCTGGCCCACGAGATCGGCGAACGGAGCCTGGAGGGCGCTGTCCTTGGGGAGCTGACCGATCTCGCGCTCGAGAAGGGCCATGGTGGCGCGGAGCTTGGATCGGACGGGGTCGGGTCCGTCGGTTCGGGTGGACATGGTCGCTGCCTCCAGCGGAGAACGAGCGCGGAGAGGGGGACGCGTTCGATCGTCACGCCCGACGTTCGAACCGGAGCCGATCATGGCGCGGGGGGTACGGGGTGGGTGTCACGGCACCATCACGCCCCAGCACCATTCTGATGGACGCCAGATCGGGGCCCCCGCGCCACTGAGAGCCGGATCGAGGAAGTCCCCCACCGCGCGCACGAGTGTCGGCATGTCTGGCCAGCGCAGCTCGTCGTCGAAGGCCATGCGCGCGTAAGGGGCCACCCATGCAGAAGGTGGTGACGGCAGCGACCTCGGCAGCTCGTGCGTCTTGCGTGCTGCAAAGGTCTGTCGAAGGGCATGCTGGAGATCGTCGAGAGCGATCTCGCGCACGCTCGCGAGGAGCGCGATGTCGGGAAGGTCCTTCACCCGTGAGTTGGGGCGTTTGCGCGGGAGTGTGTAGGCGTGCAACTTCTCCGCGACGTGCGTCTCGAGTGGATAGAGTCTGAGCGATCCAGGTGGGATCCCAGCGAAGCCGAGGACGTCTTCGGCCTGTACGACGTCAGGCTCACCGAAGATCGGGTCCGCAAAGCCGATGTCGAGGCCGAACGGCTGGCCATAGGGCTTGCCCGCGACGCTGCAGGCGACACGGTACCGACGGCCCTCGTAAACCATGCCTTCGTTGGCAATCTCGGGGTGCTCGCCGTGGGCGACGATCTCGAAGCGCATGAAGTCGCCGAGTTCGAGCTGCGCGGCGCGCTGGAGTCGCTCGAGCAGGTCGACGGGCGAGCCGACCAGTCGGAGATCGACGTCCTTGGTCGTGCGAGCGCGGTCGACGCGGAGCTCCACGACGAGGCCGCCCTTGAGCGTCACGGCATCGCCGAACTCGACGGTGATGCGCGCGAGTAGCCGCTGGAAGACGAGTAGCTGACGACGCCGAGCGAAGTCGGTGCCGCTCGACGATGCGGAGCGGAGGCGCGTCTCCAGTGCCTGCTTGAAGGCGGCCGCCGTCGCGTAGCGAACAGGTGTCATGCTGCACTCCCTTCCGCGAGGATGTGCCTCGCCTCGGCCTTCGTGACGAGCTTGCGGTGTTCGGCCTGGCGCACGGCTGCCTCGACGAGTTCCGGTGAAACATGGGCTCGTGCGCAATCGCGGAGGGTTCGCGGCACACTGGTGATCGGCACCGCGCCGAGCTCGATCCGCTCACGGCGCGGCACGGCTTCGTGGTGCAGCACCACCCCCTTGGGAGTACGAAGGCGACGCTGGGCCCAGCTCGAAGGGAGTGTGAGATGGACCTTGCGTGGGAGGACGTCGGACAGCTGGTGCAGGAACAGCGCGGTCTCGTGAGAGAACACGCCTTCTCGGTCGCACCACAGGTAGAGAGCGGTGAGGTCCTCGTGCTCCCCGGCGGGGTAGTGGACGATGCGGTAGATGCCCCGCCGGACACGGACGACCCGCCCGTTCTTCAGGTACTTGAGCAGCAGCTGTGGCGAGTACCCGGCCTCTGCCGCTTGCCGGGTCGTGAACAGACCATCCTGTCCGACAGCGAAGTCGAACAGGCGGTCCCAGTCGGGTGCGGTCGGCGCAGGCGGCACGCACGAAAGGTAACCCGTGGTTTAGTTTTGTGCGAGCCGCGCCGGGGCTAGACTCCCCGCGTGTCCACGGACTTCGTGATTCAGGGGCCGACGCCGCTCGACGAGCGTTGCCTCGAGCTCGGATCGACCCTGCAGCAGCGTCCGTTGACGGCAATCCAGCTGCTCCAGTGCTGGACGTCGCTGGTGACGGAGGCGGAGCTGAACATCATCTTGAGCATCTGGGACTACAGGAACGATCTCGACCGGCGGGACATCGAGGCGGTGCTGCTGGACGAACGCGCGATGGCCTGCTTCGACGCGGGGTGGTGGTCGGCGCGGATCGCGGAGCAAGACGCGCGGCTGCGCGCCCTCTTTCGAGACGACGTGGAAATCGAGGGCCAGCACTGGTGGGACCGCGGGGTGCTCGTCGACGGCGGCGAGACCTACCGTGCCGACGTCCTGGAGAGCCGCCTGGTGGTGCCCGTGACGAAACCGCGGTGATGGCTCGCTCGCGCCGAGCTTCGTCGCGAGGGGGGCAGCGAGGTGATCTGGTTGCCGATCTGCGCGTGCGATAGGCTCGCGCCGCTCCATGACGACTCTACGTTTCTCGATGCAACAAGCCCTTCGATCGCGCGTCGCCGGCTTCGATCGCTGGGCGGCCGGCACCATCCTCGGCCTCGCCATGCTGGCCTGCAACCACACGTATCGCCCGATCGACGTCGACCAGGTGAAGACGGAGACCTTCTTCCTCGACATCCACAAGGTCACCGCTGGCGACAGTGCGACGGACTACTGGGTCGACATGACCGTCAAGAACATCGGCAAGGCGACGGCAACGTTCGACTCGGGGGATTTGACGCTGACCCAGGAGAAGAGCGGCCTCAGCTACTTCTCCGTGGTGAAGGACAAGGAGACGGTGACGATTCCGGTCGAATACGGCGAGGTCATCACCCGGCGCACGCTGGAGCCAGGCCAGGCCACGCGAGGAAGAGTCTGGTTCCGGACACCCAAAGGACAGGCGAAGTCCTCACCGATCACGATCAGCTACCAGGGTCACGCGATGAACTTTCGGTGACATGGACATCTACTTCGAGGTCGGTGAGCTCTCCTTTCCTGTGGGTGCAGCCGAGCGTTGGCTCGCGGTGGTGCTCGCCGGCGACCCCGAGCAGCGCGCCGTCGCGCAGGTGTTCGACACGCTCGAGGGCACTGTTGACGCCCACTGCACGGGCGACGCGTTCCGGGCCCGCATCGTGCTGATCGATGCAGCGTTCTTCCAGGCCCGAGCGGCCCTCGGGCTCGCGCTGGACGCGGCGGCGAAACTCGGCGCCACAGGGACCTGGTTCTCGGGCTCGGACCGCTCCGGGAAGCTCTCCGAGCTGGCAGGCGGGCGTCGCAAGGTCGGCGAGGCGAGCGCTCGCGTGGTGTCGACCTGGATCGGCGAGGCGAGCGCGGTGTTCGACCAGGACATGAAGGGGCAGTTCAGACCGACCCCATTGCAGAAGCCATCCGCGAAGGCGACGCTCGAGAAGAAGAGGGGTGCATCGACGAAGAAGGTCCGCACGAAGAAGAAGGCCGCCACTCGTCGATAGATTGCGATCGCCCGCTCGCGCCGGGCTGCGAAGCGCTGGGTCGACCCCGCAGATCGAGATCGGTATCGTCCTCCACGTGGACCCGAAGCACCTGCCCTCGGGCCTCTACGACGCGCTGGTCGATCGCGCGCTCGACGCAAAGCTCACCCAGCTCTCCGCGAACCAGGTCCAGGTCGAGCCCCTCGGGAACGACCGCGAGGCGGCGGCCCAGGCGCTGGCGCGTCAGGTGCACGAGCGCGTGCTCGCCACGCTGCGCAGCCTGACCGATGGCGAGGAGGACACCGCCGTCGAGCGGCAGGTGGCGCTCACCAACACCGTGCTTGAGCACCTCACGACGGCCGCGAACGGCGTGACCCTCCCGACCGACCACATCGCGCCGCCGGCGCGCAAGCTGCTCGCCGTGCACGAGCCATCACGCGGCCTGGTCGACGCGCCAAGAGCGATCCGCCCCGAGGTCCCGCTCTCCAGCAGCGAGCTGATGGTCAACGGGCGCCACGATCTGCGGCTCGGGCCCGAGCTGGCGCGCGAGCTGGCCTCGGCCGACTCCGTCGACCTCCTGTGCTCGTTCCTCAAGTGGAGCGGCTATCGGCTGATCGAAGGGGCGCTCCAGGGGCTCCTCGCGCGCCGACCGGGCAAGCTGCGCGTCCTCACGACCGCGTACATGGGCGCGACCGAGCGGCGCGCCCTCGATGCGCTGGCCGAGCTCGGCGCCGAGGTGCGTGTCTCGTACGACGCCGAGCGCACCCGTCTCCACGCCAAGGCGTGGCTGTTCCATCGCGAGAGCGGTTACTCCACGGCGTACATCGGGTCGTCGAACCTCTCCCACGCGGCCATGCTCGACGGGCTCGAGTGGAACGTCCGTCTGTCGCGCGTCGACAACGGCGCCATCCTCGAGAAGTTTGGTCGTGTCTTCGAGCAGTACTGGTCCGACGGCACGTTCGAGCCCTACGACCCGGCGCGTGACGCGGCTCGCTGGGACGAGGCCGTGCGCCGGCAGGTCAGCGCGCGGAGCTCGCTGCTGCTCTCGATCCACGTCGACCCGAAGCCGCACCAGGCCGAGGCGCTCGAGCTGCTCGCGGCCGAGCGCAGCCGCGGTCACACCCGCAACCTGGTCGTCGCGGCCACCGGCACCGGCAAGACGTTCATTGCGGCGTTTGATTTCCGGGACCTCACGAAGCGTCTGAGGGCCGAGACCGGCCGCCGACCGAGCCTGCTGTTCGTCGCGCACCGCCACGAGATCCTGGAGCAGAGCATGAACGTCTTCCGGGTCGTGCTCGGCGATCCCGTGTTCGGCGAGCGCCTCGGCAACGGCGAGGTCCCGCGCTCCGGCGAGCACGTCTTCGCCAACATCGAGTCCCTGCACGAGGACAAGCTGGCGGAGCTCGCCCCGGACGCCTTCGACGTGGTCATCGTCGACGAGTTCCACCACGCGGCGAGCCGGACGTACGACACGCTGCTCCAACGCCTGCGACCGCGGTACCTGCTCGGCCTGACGGCGACGCCGGAGCGCACCGACGGTCGCTCGGTGCTCGGGTGGTTCGACGAGCGCATCGCCGTGGAGCTGCGCCTCTGGAAGGCCCTCGATCAAGGGCTGCTGTCGCCGTTCCAGTACTTCGGCGTCAGCGACGGCACCAACCTCTCTCGCGACGACCTGTGGACCCGGACGGGCTACGACTCGACGAAGCTCCGGAACCTCTACACGGCGAACGAAGTGTGGATCCAGCGGGTCCTCCAGGAGGTGGGCCGGCGCGTCGCGCGTCCCCTCGAGATGCGCGCGCTCGGCTTCTGCGTCGACATCGACCACGCCGAGTTCGTCGCCGAACGCTTCACGCGCGCCGGCCTCGCGTCGGTCGCGCTCTCGCAGCGCACCTCGACCAAAGATCGCACCGCCGCGCTGGCGCGCCTCCAGGCTGGTGACCTGCGGGCGATCTTCAGCGTCGACCTCCTCAACGAGGGTGTCGACGTGCCGGACGTCGACACCGTGCTGTTCCTTCGCCCGACCGAGAGCGCGTCGCTGTTCCTGCAGCAGCTCGGTCGCGGCCTGCGCCGGCGCCCCGACAAGGAGTGCCTCACGGTGCTCGACTTCATCGGCGGCGCGCACCGCAAGTTCCGCTTCGACGCGCGCTTCCGGGCCATCGTGGGCGGGACGCGGGCCGAGATCGCGCGGCAGGTCGAGCGCGGCTTCCCGCACCTGCCGAGCGGCTGCTCGATCCAGCTCGACAGGGTCGCTGCCGAGGTGGTGCTCACGAACATCCAGCAGTCGCTGGGCCGCGGGGACGAGGCCCTCGTCGCCGATCTGCAACAAGCGGGGGACATCGGCCTCGCCGAGTTCCTGCGCAAGGCGAGCCTCGATCTCGACGACGTCTTCTCGCGCCCTGGCCGCAGCTTCACACGACTGCGGCGGCGGGCCGGGTTCGCGGTGCTGGCCTCCGCGGATGCCGCGACCGAAGAGCGGTTCGAGAAGGCCCTGGCTCGCCTCCTCCATGTCAACGACGCCGAGCGCCTCGATCGCTACCGGGCGCTCCTCGAGGGCGCCCCCACCCACCTGGACGATCCCTGGGCGCGGATGCTCTTCGTCTCCCTCGGCTGGGCAAACGATCCGCTCGCGGAGATACCCCGTTGCTTCGACCAGCTCGCCTCCTGCGCCCCGCTGCGGAAGGAGCTCTTGGAGGTCTTCCGGCTCCTCGCCGATCGCAGCAAGCTAACGCCACCTCTCGGTGGCCGCCTCGCCGAACTCCCGCTCGCCGTGCACGCCACCTATGGCCTCGACGAGGTGATGGCGGCCCTCGACGAGCGCGACAGCAAGGGACGCAGCTATCGTCTTCGCGAGGGAGTCTTCCACTCCAAGCGCCACCGCGCCGACCTCCTGTTCGTGACCCTCGAGAAGTCCGAGGACGAGTACTCGCCGACGACCATGTATCGGGACTTCGTGCTGACCCGCACGCGGTTCCACTGGGAGTCCCAGAGCTCGGTTCATGCCGACACCAAGACCGGCCGTCGCTACGTGGAGCATGCCGCCAACGACCACGCGATCCTGCTCTTCGTGCGCGAGCGACGCGAGTCGCGTCCCGGCGTGACGATGCCCTACACCTTCCTCGGTCCCTGCCAGTACGTGCGCCACACCGGCGCCCGTCCGATGGCCATCGAGTGGGAGCTCGACCACCCGATCCCCTTCGGCCTCTTCCAGGAGGTGAAGGTGGCCGCGGGATGATCTCCCAAAGAAAAACCGGCTGAAGCTGCTGCTCCAACCGGTCTGACTGCTCTCTCTGTAGGCGCGATTGGGATTGAACCAACGACCCCTACCGTGTCAAGGTAGTGCTCTACCACTGAGCTACGCGCCTAGGGGGGAGCGGTTGATACTCCCCGGCCCCCACGGTGTCAACGCTTTCTCCGGCAGCGGCCGATTGCCCCTGATTCTGCGGTGGCTCAGCCGCTCGGCGTCGGATGTTTCCACCGCACACGGATCCCGAACCGAAGGCACTCGATATTCCGTGTGCGAACAGTAGATCACCTCCGCACCCAACTCCAAGCGGAGGGATCACCCCATGCGTCGACTCGCGTTCGCCACACTGTCGCTGCTCTCGCTGGCCGTCGTCCCCCACGGGGTCGCCGCACCGCTCTCGGCCTCGCCGGCCGTGGACGTCTCGTTCCAGCAGGGCGCGCTGCGACCCTGGCGCATCGCCGGTGAGCTCACCGGCGCCTCCACGCGCGCGCCGAAGGACATCCTCCGCGACGTCGTGGCCCGCCACGCGCCGTGGGCCGCGACCCTCGACCTCGCGCAGCGCGACGTCGTGCCGTTCGTCGACGGCACCCAGATCGCGCGCTTCGGCCAGACCATCGACGGCGTACCGGTCCTCGACCGCGGCGCCCGCCTCGAGCTCCAGAAGGATGGTCGCGCGACCCTCTTCACGAGTCACCTCCTCGAGGCGCGCCCCGTCTCGACCAAGCCGAGCCTTCCCGCCGCCGAGGCGCTGCGCATCGCCAACGAGGCCGGCGTACCGGCCGACGGCCACGGCGCACGGCTCGCGATTCTCCCGACTGGTGGCGAGCCGCGGCTGGTCTACTCGGTCCTCGCGCCCTCCGTGGGCCTCCCCACCCGCCCGACCGCGCTGATCGACGCGCACACCGGCGAGGTGGTCATGCAGTACGAGACCCTCGTCTTCGACCGCAAGGCGAGCGTCTACGCCGAGAACCCCGTCGCCACCCCCACCACCTCCGAGGTCACCCTCGACAACACCGTCGGCAAGGAGGGCCTGCAGAGCCCGCGCGTCACCGCGTACAACTGCATCGACAAGAAGGCCGTCAAGGACATCAGCGGCTTCATCAAGGTGCATGTGTGCGACCTCGTCCGCACCGTCACCCCGAACGCGGGCGGCGACTACACCGACATCAAGCCGCTCGAGGGCGACGAGGACGTCTACGCCGAGCTCTCGATGTTCCACCACACGTCGCGGGTCTACAACTACGTCAAGACGCTCGGATTCCCCGAGGCGCCCGACGCGGTGAACGCGATCGCCAACCTGCGCGTGCCCGCCGGGTTCAACACGTTCGACACTACGAAGATGGCCAACCCCGACCTGCCACTCGCGCGGTTCGACAACGCCTTCTTCGCCGCGGGCGACCCCACCTTCGGCGCCGTGTTCGGCATCGACGGCGACGCCATGTGGTTCGGCCAGGGCACGCTCTCCGACTTCGGCTGGGACGGCGCTGTGGTCTATCACGAGTTCGGCCACTACCTCGTCTCGCGGACCATCAAGTTCGGCGGCGCGACCCATCAGGACGAGTTCGGCCTGTCCTACTCGCCCGGCGGCCTCAACGAGGGCGTCGCCGACCTGTACTCGTTCTTCCTCACCAAGAACGGTGAGCTCGGGCAGTACGCCGCCAAGGGCCTCGCCCCCTCGGGCAAGGGCATCCGGTCGATGACCAACAAGTACGCCTTCCCGGATGCGCTGACCGGCGAGGTGCACCAGGACTCCGAGCCGTTCACCGCCGGCGTGTGGGCCGTCTACTCCAAGCTCACGCCCGATCAGCAGACCAAGTTCGAGAAGGCGACGATGAAGCTGCTCATGACGGCGCCGAGCGGCGACGTCGGCTTCGGCGACTTCGCCGACGCGCTCGTGACCGCCACCGGCGCGGGCGTCGACAAGACCACCGCGGACGCGCTCGCCGCCGCCTTCAAGGACCGCGGCATGGACAAGGGCAACCCTCGCGTGCGCAACTACGCGGGCGCGAAGCTCGGGTCCGTCGATCCGCGGCTCGGCATCCACGCGCCGAGCAAGAAGGACATGGCGAGCAAGGGGGACGTGGCGCCCGGCATCAACCAGATCAAGTTCGATGCGCCCGCGGGTGGCCTCACGAAGCTGCACGTGAACTTCGCGATCGTCACGCGCGGCGGCACGTTCGGCAGCGCAGGCGGCAGCCCGTTCGGTGGGCCCGCGGGCACGCCCTACGCGCCGGTGCTCCTGGCCAAGGCGGGCGGTGAGCCGATCAAGTTCACCTACGGCCCGACCAAGCACGACGCGGTGCAGGCGCCGTGCACGCTCGACGCCGCCAAGAAGAACGCGACCTGCGACCTCGACCTCGACGTCGCGGGCAAGTGGGGCGAGACCGCCCCCGTCCACCTGATGCTCGGCAACACCGGGGAGACCGCGGCCGACATCAACGGCATCGAGGTCACCGCCGACGCGCCGCCGGACCCCGGCCCGGGCCCGGGCGACGACGCGGGCACCAACCCGGCGACGCCGGAGGCCACCACCAAGAGCGGCTGCGGCTGTGCGGTGCCGGGCACCACGCCCGCTCCGTCGACCGCCGCGGCGTTCGCGATCCTCGGCCTCGCGCTGGTGATCGCGCGCCGCAAGCGCTGATCTCTTCCCGCAGATCGGGTACGAACGGGCGACCATGCGTCGTCCGTTCGCCCTTGGGCCCTCGCCCTCCTGTTCGCCGCCTGCACCAAGGAGGAGCCGAAGAAGGAAGAGAAGCCGGCTTCTTCCGACGACGACGACGACGACAAGGGCAAGAAGAAGAAGGACAAGAAGGCGAAGAAAGAGAAGAAGGGCGACGACGAGGAGAAGAAGGACGAGGAGGACACGGGCGCGCCCGACGATGGCGTCGAGGACGTGAAGAAGGACGAGGGCCCTCCGCCTCCCGCCCTCTGCGCCCCAGGGAACGACTCCCCGCTGGGCGCCAAGCCCAAGCTGCTCTCCTCGGCGGGACAGCCGAACGCCTCGGTCGCCGTGTGGGCCATGGCCGGCGCGCCGATCGTCGGCACGATCGCGGTGACGCTGTCGGCCGACAAGAAGTGCTACGTCGAGTACGTCAGCGCGCCCGAGTTCGCCATCAAGGACGGCGTCGGCATCTCGAAGGTGTACGTCTCCGCGGCCAACGGCAAGGGCGAGAAGACGGGCGCCACGGTGGCCTTCCGCGTCGTGTACTCGGTCGGTTACCGGACCCCGGCGGGCGACGTCGGCTACTGGAACGACGAGGCGCGCTTCTACGGCTACGCGCCCGCGAACGGCATCCCGTACTCGTGCAAGCCACTCGACGGCGAGAAGAACGACCGCTGCGCGATGTACCACAAGCCCCTCACCACCACGGTGAAGGTCGCGTGCAAGAAGGTCGACGCGAAGACCGGCAAGTTCGGGGTGGACGGCGACGCTCCGGGAGCGACCGAGAAGTACGGCACCTCACCGCTCGGTGCGCCGAGCATCGTCATCAAGACGCCCACCATCGCGTCGGTCATCAAGCCGATCATCGGCGGCGCGCCGCTCGACGGCGGGATCGCCATCCCGCTCGTCACCGACGCGGGCGTCGACGCGGGGTCGGCTTGCCCCGACCCGCAGTGCATCACGACGGCGTGGCTCCAGAAGGAGAACGACCGCGTCTACGTGCGCGCCGCCGCCGGCAAGCCGGCCGCGTGCGGCGGCCCCGGCAACCTGCACGCGGGTGAGACCTGGTACTTCGACGAGACCCACTGGAAGAAGCGCTAGCTAGAGGTCAGGCGCCTGTCCCTTGGGGGCACCCCAGATGGCGACGACGAGGAGCGTGTCTTCTGCCTCGAGCGGGCGGTAGTAGATGTGACGCTTCGTTCGACGCATGAACACGCGTCGCAGCGTCGGACGCCGCGGCGTCGGCCACGCCGCGCCCATCGAAGGACTCGAAAGCAGAACTTGCAGTCGCGCAGCTCGCGAGCGAACAGGTCTGGACTCGCCGGGCGATTCCTCGACCACCAGACCTCGATGCGCCGGGCTTGGCTCTCAGCGGAGCGAACGAATTTGAGCTTCACGGTCCGCCAGGAGCTGATTGGCGAAAGCAATCCCGTCCACGTACTCACCACGCTCCATGCAGGCCTCGCCTTCCTCGATCGCCTCGATCAGACGCGCGCGCTCCTCTGCGTCGAATTCACCCTCACCGCCGAGGCTCGCCTCATCCGCAGCAACCAGTTCGACCTCCGTGCCTTCGGGCGGGGCCGTGGGCGCGTCGAGTACGAGCCGACCGCCTCGGACGTGGGCCTTCCATGCATCATTCAGCAACTCTACTGCCAGTCGAGACACGCGGCCAGTCAGCGCTAGCCGCGCGACATCACCTTCGCGAGCAGCAGCGCGGCGCGCACCTCCGAGCCCGTGAGCCCCGTCGCGGTCGCGAGCTCCGTGACCGTGGGCACCACGCCCTTGCTGCGCAGCGCGCGCGCCGCCGGCAGGATCACGCGCAGCCGCTCGACGCCCTGCGCGCCCTCTGGCGCGACGATCGTGCGCCCCGCAGCCTCGAGCCGGTCGAAGATGGCCTCGATGTCCGCCTGCGTGACGGCGGCGTCTCCTATCGCCTCGCCCACCGCGTCGAGCGGGATCGTCGCCTCGTACTCCGCGAGGAGCTGCTTCACCACCGCGTCCACGACCTTCATCCCGCGCCTCCACAACGCGCGCGGTCGAGGACCGGCGCGAACTCGGACTGCCCCTTCTTCTCGAACCAGTCGCCCTCGATACGCTGCAACGCAGCGAGCGTCGCGGGCCAGCTCTTGCCGCACGAGACGAACAGCCGATCGAGCGCGGCCGTGTCGCCGTGGTAGTTGCGCAGCTCCGCGAGCGTCGCGTTGTTGATCGTGCGATTCGGCGAGAGCCCGAGCTCCGCCTTGAGCGATCCGATCAGCGTGGCCTTGCGCGTGCGCTTCTCGATCTTCGGCAGCTCGCTCGCGTAGAGCGCGGCGAGCGCGTCGTGGTGCGCTGCATGGCGGCGATCCGCTGCGCGTGGTCTCGCTCGGCGGTGAGGTAGGCGCGCGTCTCCACCCCATCCACCCCGCGCGCCTCGGTGAGCCACAGCGGCGCGAGGTGGTCACCGATCCAGCTCGCGACCGTCTCGTTGAACGCGGTTTGGTTCGCCACGTAGACCGTCGCGTGGGTGGACTCGTGCAGGAACGTGTTGGCGAGCTCGCCGAGCGCGGTGTCGTCGCCGGGGATCATCGTGGAGAGGAGCGGGTCCTCGAACCAGCCGAGCGTCGAGTACGCGCGGGCCGTGCGCACGTCGACGTCGAGGCCCTCCTTGCGCAGATCGTGGGCGAGCTCGAGCGCGCCCTCCGGGTCGAAGAACCCGAGGTAGGGCACCTCGCCGACGATGGGGAACCACCAGCCGCGCGACCGGAACGCGAGCTCCTCGCACCCCGAGACCACCCACACCACGGCGGGCCGGCCGAGGTCGACGTAGCGGCGATGGTTGCCGGTGGGCGTGAGCCCCATCCGCTCGCCGAACGCCCGGATCTTCGGCACCTCGCGCAGCACCCGGCGCACGCGCCCAGGGATCGCCGGGTCGACCATCGCCGCCTCCAGCGACTCGCCCCCGAACCGCAGCTCGGCCTGTCCGACCACGGCCTGACGCAGGTAGCGCAGCGGTAGGCAGGACGACGCAGCGCACAAGAGGAGCGCGCTTGGCAGGAGGCGAAGGGAGGAAGTACTACGCATGCATGCACGCGCTCCCGCTGATGATCGCCGCCGTCTGCGTCGTGGCCATCGGCTACCGGTACTACAGCGCCTTCATCGCGGCGAAGGTCCTCGTCCTCGACGACGCCAACATCACCCCGGCGCACCGCTTGAAGGACGGGCAGAACTACGTGCCCACCAACAAGTGGGTGCTGTTCGGCCACCATTTCGCGGCCATCGCCGGCCCCGGGCCGCTGGTCGGGCCGGTGCTCGCCGCGCAGTTCGGGTACCTCCCGGGGTACCTCTGGATCCTGGTCGGCGTGGTGCTCGCGGGCGCGGTGCACGACTTCGTGATCCTCACGGCCTCGGTGCGCCACGACGGAAAATCACTCGCCGAGATCGCCCGGCGACAGATCAGTGGACCGAGCGGGTTCATTGCTGGATTCGCCGTGCTGTTCATCGTGGTCATCGCCATCGCGGCGATGGCCAAGGTGGTGGTCAATGCCCTCGCCGAGAGCGCCTGGGGCGCGTTCACCATCGCGACCAGCATCCCGATCGCCCTGTTCATGGGCCTCTACATGTACAAGATCCGGCCCGGCAAGATCGGCGAGGCGAGCGCCATCGGGGTGACCTTGCTGCTCCTCTGCGTGTTCTTCGGCAAGGACGTCGCGCACTCGTCGTTCGCCCGGTACTTCCTCCTGAGCGAGCACTCGCTCATCCTGTGGATCGCCGCCTACGGGTTCATCGCGAGCGTGCTCCCGGTGTGGATGCTGCTGTGTCCGCGCGAC
>JADJMO010000029.1 GCA_016709545.1 Myxococcales bacterium | reverse complement strand
GCCTGTCGCTGGCGCGGAGCCTGGTCGAGCTGCATGGCGGGACCTCGAGGCGGCGAGCGCGGGACCCGGCGCCGGCAGCACCTTCACGGTGCGCCTGCCGACGGTGTCCGGCGCGGCAGACGGCGCGCTCCCGGAGCCGGCGCCGGAGGCACCGGCGCGGACCGGGCGGCGAGTGCTCGTGGTCGATGACAGAGCATCGATGGCTCTGGAGAGCCTGGCGATGGTGCTCGGGCTGCTCGGGAACGAGACCCGGACGGCTAACAGCCCCGACGCCCCCGCCGTGGCGCGGGCGTTCCAGCCGGACATCGTCCTGTGCGACATCGGCATGCCAGGCATGAGCGGCTACGAGGTCGCGCAGCGCCTGCGCGCCGACGCCACGCAGCGTCGCGCGCTGCTCGTGGCCCTGACCGGCTGGGGGAGCGACGAGGACCGGCGCAAGGCGCTGCAGGCGGGCTTCGACCGGCACCTGACCAAGCCCGTCGAGTCCGCCGAGCTCCAGGCGCTGCTCGCGGCCCCGCCCGGATCCGGCGTCAGGTAGCGCGCACGTCGGCCGGGTCAGCGCACTGCGCGCCGAAGACCTGCGCGTGACTCAATGCTCCTGCAAGACCTCACCGAAGCGATCGAAGAGCAGCGCCCCGGCCTCCTCGTCGATGCCGTCGGCGCTGACCTCGAGCGCAGAGAGACCGCGGAGGTACGGCGGTCCGCGGCGACGCGCGCGATGCCAGACCACGGTTCTTCACCATGCTCGCCACCAGCGCCCGCGACGAGCTGAAGCGCGCCGCCCGGGCCGGCGAGGGAGTCGAGGCGATCGACCGCTGGCTCGCCGCCCGCAGGCGCGCCGAGAAGCAGCTACACCTGCGGGCTCAGCGGGGCTCCGTGACCTCGAGCGTGCACTTGAAGGAGAACTCCCGGTTCTCCTCGTACCGCACGTACCCGAAAGGGTTGCACACCACCCGGGTCTCCCCCAACACGTAGTCCAGGGACGAGTGCGTGTGCCCGTGGATCCACACCGAGGGGCGACGCGCGAGGATCGTGCTCTCCACGTCGCACACGAAGAACGGGTTGAGGGGGTTATCACGGTACTGGGGCGCGACGCTTCGCTGGCTCGGCAGGTGGTGCGTCACGACAACGTCCCCTGGAAGAACTGTGTCGAGGAGCTCTCGGGCGCGGCGGTTCTCCTCGTAGACCCACACCTCGAGATCCGCGATCTGGTGGAAGTCGTTCATCCCCCGCTTGAAAGGAGCGGCGGCGGGCGCGTCCGGGAACCAGAGCGGAGCGCCGACGAACCGCACGCCGCGGATCGTCGCCTCACTCACGTCGAGCCACCTGAGGTTGTCGAGCCGTTCGGCGGCCCGCCGCGTGAGCTCCAGCACCTCGGGGCGGGAGCTCCCGTAGAACTCGTGGTTGCCGTGGAGATACACCACGACCGCGTCGCGGAACCTCTCGCAGAAGAGCCCAAGCACAGCCGGGATGTCCGCTCCCACGGCGATGTCGCCGGCGAGCACCAGCACGTCGACGCCGCGAGGGTCCAGCCCGTGCACGAAGGAGCGCCCGCCGTCGGCGTGAAACTCGGTGTGCACGTCCGAAGCGACGAGGAGGCGCATGGCGCGAGGATAGCCGCGCGGGCACGTGAAAGAGCTCGGGAGTATCGTACCCACCCGGCGCTTCCGTCACTGCTCGTCGTAGCCATCCTGCCGATCTCCCTCGCCATCGACGGCGTGCGCGCTCTCCTGTGTCGCCATCCTGCCGATCTCCCTCGCCATCGACGGACGAACCGCGGACCGCTGGCGGCAGTGACTTGCTCCTCCTGCGCACGCAGACGAGTATGTAGCGGAGCCGCAGACGCCTGCGGGCTCCAGCGATCACCGCCTCTTGGCGCGCGCGCGCTCGGCCACGCAGTCCATCGTCGCGGCCGATCGATCTCGGCCGTTCCGACGTATGCTGCCGCGCATGCGCTTGCGTTCCCGATCTGCTCCGCGACCGTCGGGCTCGTCGTCCTCGTGTCGTGCGGTCGCTCGCCGCTCCCGCCAAGGAGTGCTCGTCGGAGCCGACCCCGCGCCGTCGGCCGTCGCCTCCTCCTCCGCCTCGACGGCGCCGCCGGTCCGCTACGCCGCCCTGACGCTCCGCGAGGTCGACCACGCCACCGCGACGGTCTCGAAGACGCAGGAGCTCGATCCGACCCCGTTCCTCGACGTGGCCGACGTGAACGGCACCGTCTTCGAGCTCGGGGTGCGCGGCCTGCAGGTCTGGGACGGCAAGGCGTTCGTGCACAAGCCGGAGCTCGAGAAGGGCCTCCACGAGAAGGAGGGGGCGCTCACCCACGAGACGCTCGCGGTCGCGGGAGCGTACCCCGACGGGCTCTACGTCGTGACTGGACGTGCGATGGTCGGCGGTCGGCGGCTGTACCAGCGGACCGCTGGCGTGTTCAAGGACGCAGCACCGCGATCACGGCACCTTCAACCAGCTCACGGTGGCGCCGTGGGGCGACGGCGTCCTCTCGGTCTGTGCCTCGTCCATGCGCGGTGGGTTCACGACGTTCGGCGGCTCCGCCCGCGCCCAAGCTGCCGAGGAAGAAGCTCGCGGGCAAGCCCAGCCTCGACCACGACTGCCTCGAGCCGGACACGATCTTCGAGCCGATGGAGGTGGTGGTCGACGGGGCACAGGTCCTCTTCCGCATGCACGTCTGCGAGGAGGTGGGATTTGGGTGGGCGAGGTGGAGCTCGGGGCACAAGCAGTGGCTGCCCGCGGACGACCCTTCCGACGCGGCGCTGGTGCAGGACTACACCGTGACCCTGAGCGGCGGGGTCCTCACCGCCGGCAGCAAGTTGACTGGGCCGCCTCTGCCCGTGCGCCTGCCTGACGAACGCGCGCGCGTCCTCCGCTGGCGAACGATCGGCGACACGCTCTGGGTGGTCTCTTCCTTTCGCGACGAGGGGTCGGAGACGACCATCCACGTGTCCCTCGCGACCAGCGCGCCCTGACGCGACCGGGCGTCGTTCCACCAGGCTCGACGGGTCCTCACGTCCGCCTCGTCGCGGCGATCGCACGTGCTCCGTCGCGTAGTGTCCGCGGAGGAAGTAGAGCCCTCTGCCGGCAGTGCGCCTGGCACGGCGCTGGCAGCCTCCACGGCGATGCTACACTCCTCACTCATGGAGCCGCGCGCCGTTCGCCTTCGCTACGACGACGTCCGCGTGGACCCTGCGGGCTGGGAGATCCCGGAGGGTACGGTGCCCGAGTCTCCGCTCCACGACGATCTCTGTGAGCGCTTCAAGCTCGTCCTCGAACACTGGGTCGAGCGCACCCAGCGCGACGCCGAGGTCTACCGCAACATCGCCGTGCGCATCGATCCCACCGATCGTCGCATCGGCATCGACCCAGACGTCTGTGTGGTCTCGCCTGCGCCTCGCGAGCGTCGCGCGCTGACGAGCATCGCCAGCTTCGAACACGGCCCTCCGCTGCTCTCGATCGAGGTCGTGAGCACGTCGCACCCGAACAAGGACTACCGAGAGGCGCCGGCGCGTCACGCCGCCACGGGAGTCACGGAGCTCTGGGTGCTCGACCCCATGCTCGCTGGCCCGCGCACCCATGGCGGGCCCTTCCTCATCCAGCGATGGGCACGCGACGAAGCGGGAACGCTCGTGCGCACCCACGCGGGTCCGGGGCCGTTCCGCTCCTCGGTGCTGGACGCCTTCATGGTCATGGTCGAGAGCGTTCCACGCCTCTGCGACGACTCCGTGGGTCTCGGACCGTGGGTCACGCGCGACGAAGCGCTCGCCCGTGCCGCGCAGGCAGCAGCGCAGGCGGCACGCGCAGGGGAGCAGGCGGCGCTCGAGCGAGAGAAGGCGGCCCTCGCGCGCGAGGAGGCAGCGCTGCGAGCGCTCGCCGAGATGCGCGCCAGCGCTCGAGGATAGGTCCGTGTGGGGGAAGATCTACTCACGCATCCCGAAGCATCATCAACGGCGCCCTCGGTCCGATTCGTTCACGGGCGCAGGTGAACGCAGGGGCCGGGGGGCCCCCCCGGCCCCCGGCCGGGGGGCCCGGGGGGCCCCCCGGGCCCCCCCCCCGGGGGGCCCCGGCCCCCCCCGGGCCCCCGGGCCCCGGGGCGCCCCCGGGGGGGGGCCCCCCCCCCCCCCCCCCCCCCCCCGGCCCCCCCCCCCCCCCCCCGGCCCGGCCCCCGCCCCCCCCCCCACCCCCCCCCCCCCCCCCCCCCCGGGGCCCCCCCCCCCCCCCCCCCCCCCCCCCCCCCCCGGGCCCCCCCCCCCGGCCCGCCGGCCCGCGCCCCCGGCCCCCGCCCCCCCCCCCCCCGTTCACGAGCGCAGGTGAACGCGGCGCCCCTGAACGAGACGAGAACGGAGGCGCGGCGGCCCGCTGAACGACTTCGCTCGTCGGGGCGACGACCTGCGAGAATCAGCGGGCTCGGACCGGAGCCCCAGGCGTCGAGAGCTCGCGGTATACCCGGACGACGGCCTCGACCGCCTGCTCGGCGCGAACCACCACGCGCCGAGCCCTCTGACCCACGGCGCGACGCCGCTCGCCGTCGACGCACAGGGCGCGGAGCGCGGTGGCGAACGCCTCCACGGTGCGCTCGGTCATGACGGCCGTCTCACCGTCGGTGAAGACTTCGCTGAGCCCGGGGCGTCGCGCTGGGCGACCATCGGCAGGCCGAAGCTCGCAGCCTCCATCGGCGCGAGGCCTTGCGTCTCGTAGAGCGACGGAAATGCAAATACGTCGGACTGCGCATAGTGGTCGGCCAGGACACGTTGGTCCGCGACCAGGCCCACGAACGTGCAGCGAGCGCGAACGCCGAGGTGACTGGCCAGCGCCTCGAAGTCGGCGCGGTAGGGGCCGTCCCCGACGAGCACGAGGTGGAACTCCTGACCCGACGCGGCGAGCCGGGCGGCCGCCTCGAGGAGGAAGGGGACCTCCTTCTCGTAGGCGAGCTGACCGACGAACAAGAAGACGGGCGTCGAGGGCGGGATGGCGTATCGCTCGCGCAGCCGGAACTCGCCGCGCGCCGTCTCGGGGAAGTCGATCCCCTGCCGCACGACCTCCATCCGCGGCACCGGTCGAGCTCGCTCGCACGGCGAACAGCTGTCGACGTAGGCGTGGAGCTCTCGGCGCAAGGCCTCCGAGGGGACGAACACGCAGTCGACGCGGGTGCAGTAGCTGAACACCATCCGCTGCGTGGCCTCGACGCAGAACCGCACGCCATCCTCGGTGACGACCTGGTGGTCGCGCAGCCGAGAACGATGGGTGCGCGGCCGACGGAACAGGGCGTCGGCGGTGAGGACGCCCAGGGTGAAAGGCTGCCGACGATACTGTGCGATCGCCCAGTCCGGGTAACGGGAGTGGAGAGTGAACACGACGGGCCGGCGCTGGCGCCGCCCGTGGGCCAGCGCGACTTCGCCGGCCGCGAACGGCGTGTGCGCGTGGAGGACGTCGAAGGGTATGGCCGCGAGGCGGCGCGAAAGGAGCGGATCGACCGCTGGGACGCCCAGGCGATAGGGCGGGCGGAACGGCAGCGAGAAGAAGCGCACGCTCCGCGGATCGTCGGGGACTCCGTCCGGGTGGCGCGGGGTGACGAGCCAGCTCGGACCGAGCCGACGCTCCATGGTCTTTCGGTACGCGCGCGCCACACGGACGACGCCGTCCACGGCGGGCAGGTCCGCGTCGAGGAAGTGTCCGGTGATCATGGGGTCGCTTCCGGCGTCGAGATCGCAGCCGCGCTGCCGCCACGAGCCGAGCTCCGATCGAAGAACCAGAAGAGGTGGAGGGCACCGAACGCGGTCGCGCAGTGCCACAGCGCGTGCCACTGCAGAACGGACTCGGGGGCGCAGAGCACCTTGCGCTCGTCGAGCCCCCAGGCGGTCGCGCCCGTGAGGATCCCCACTCCGGCGAGCACGAGGTGGCGCGCGGAGTGACGTACGCGAGAGAGCACGCGCAGCGCCGCCCCGAGGCAGAGGAGCAGCAGCAGCGGGAGGAGCCACGCGCCGAACCGGTACAGATCGAGCCCGACGAACACGAGGTCGACGACGACGATGCCAGCGAGCCAACGTGCGTGTTCCTCGACGGGCCGCTCGATCGCGAAAGAGAACCCGATGAGCGCGAGGACCACCGCGTACGTCGCCCCCATGTCCATCCGCTGGGCGACGAGGGTGATGGATGCGTGGAAGAAGCCGCTCCCGGCCGCCAGTGCGAACAGCGAGGCGGCGAAGAGCCTCCGCAGCGAGACCGACAGGCGCCCGACCCGGTGATCGGCCAGCACCGCGACGCCAGCGAGGGCGAACGCCGCGTTGGACAGGCTGTTGATGGGCTGTCGGAGGTATCCGCCGAAGCGATTCAGCTCGCAATACTTGGCCGACAAGCCGTCGGTGCCGAGGGCCAGCGCAGCCCAGGGATCATGACTCGAGAACTCCATCGCCCCTCCCCCCGCGCGTCGAGCCGCAGACGTCTGCGCGTCGAGCCGCAGACGTCTGCGCGTCCAGCCATCACCGCCTCGCTGAACCGCTCACGGCGCCTTGCACGTCAGCGGCGTCGACGAGAACACGCCCTTGTCCTGCTTCAGCAGGTACCCGTGCGCGAGGTCGTGCGGCGCGATCACCGCGTCGAGCGTGCCGTCCTTCGACCACGCGCTCGCCGCCCAGAGGCCGCCCGAGCACGCCTTGCCGCCCTGGTAGAACGAGATGCGCGAGCTCCCGACGAGATCCGTCGACGGCGTCGCCCCCAGCTTCGGCGCCGCCTTCGGCGTGGCCTTCACCAGCAGCGCCTTGCCGAGCGCGTCCGTCGACGAGAGCCCCGTGAAGCTCTTGGCGTCGCACGCGGCGAGCGGCGCGGCCGGCAACCCGCCGAACGCGTGCCCCGCGGGCAGATCGGCGCCGAGCGTGTCGAGCGGGTACGCGACCGCGTTCGGTCGGCCGACCTTGAGGACGGGCACGCCGTTCTCCACCGCGAGCCCGGTGATCACGCCCGGCGTCCAGATCGTCGTCGTCCAGGTCTTGCCGAGATCCTTGGTGTAGGCGATCTCCGTGCTGCCCCAGTTCCCCGAGGTGAGCGCGACCTGCTTGCCGACCTTGACCGCGTTGCGCCAGCGACCGCCGCCGAGTCCCTTGGGCGGGCGCGGGAACGACTCGACCTTGCCGTCGAGCTTCGCGAAGTAGATCGGCGCCTCGTCGTTCTCGGGCAGGAACAGCACGCCGCCCTCGACCACCTCGAGCACCGCCGACACCGAGCTGCGGCCGACGCGGAACGGCTTCACCTGCGGGATCTTGGCCTTGCCGACCTTGCCCGTCGCGCCGTCGTAGAAGCCGAGCTCCACGTCGACCGGCGAGTACGCGCCGTCCTTCTTCGGGCCGAAGGTGTACTGCGCGGCGACCACGCCAGCGTTCGACCAGGTGCGGCCCGGGCGGGTCTGCTTGTCGCCCTTGGGCTTCGCCACGTCGAGCAGCTTGATCGTCTTGGGCGCACCGCCGGCGCGCGCGACCGAGATGCTCGGCCCCTTGTCGTAGCCGTAGGGAAAGTCGATCCAGCGGACGTCACCGGGGCCGGCGCGCAGATCGTTGGCGCTCGGGTAGCCGTCGCCGACCTTGGTCCACTTGTCCTCGTAGGTGCACTCGATCTTCACCTGCGCCTCGGCGGGCGGCAGGTTCGGCACCGCGTCGGGCTTCTTGGCCTTCGGCTCGTCGGTGGCCGCGAGCATCTCGCCGCCGATCGCCGGGAGATCCCAGCCGACGCGCATGGCGCGCCCGGCGAGGCAGCCGGTCTTGGTGCAGTCGATCTGGCCGTAGCCGGCGACCGCCACCTTGGCCCAGTGCTCGCCACCGTCCATCGTCTCGTAGCCACCACCGCCGACGGCCGTGGCCAACCCGCGCATGCCGGCGAACGCCACGGCGTAGGTCTCGAACGGCAGGTAGAGCGGGGGCTGCGCGCCGCCGCTCGACGAGACGCGCGTGAGGCGCAGCGGCTTGCCGTGCACGATCCGCAACGTGCCCGTGTCGTCGACGGTCATGGCGTGCGGGACGTCCATGCCCGTGTCGACGCCGAGCTCGGCCGGTGTGGTGTCGGCGAGGCCGAGCGACAGGATCTTGTGCGTGTCGCGGTCGTAGAAGTAGACGCGATCGTTCTTCTCGTCGAAGGTGAGGGCCTCGATCCGGACCTTCTTCGAGAGCGGCTTCCATGCGCCGCCGATGCGCACCTGCGGCGGGGCGCACGGGCCCGAGCTCTCGCAGAGGCCGGAGAGGAACGCCCAGCCCTTGGGCCCGGCGAAGATGCGGAACGGCCAGTCGGGCCGCCCCTCGAACGAGCCGGCCGGGGTGATGGTCTTGCCGTCGTCGCTCGTGCTGAAGACGCGCACGTAGGGGTCGCCGTCGTAGTCCTCGAGGGCCATGAGGACGTTCGATCCGTAGCCGTCGACCTTCACCTCGGAGTTGCCGTCTTCCCCGAGCAGGTGACGCTCGCCGAGCTTCTCTCCGAGACCGCCGAGGGCGATCTCCGTCTTGCGCTTGCCGCTCTTGTAGCTCGTGGTCACCACGGCGACGCGATCGCCGGCGAGGTAGGTCGTGCTGTAGCCGTCCTCCTTGGTGTCGAGCTCGGTCTTGGCGAGCGGCGCGGGCTTCTCTCCGTTGACGAGCTTGTCGCCCGAGAGCTTGGCGAGGAGGGCGAAGCCGCCGCGCAGGAACAGGTCGTCGTTGCCGTCGCGGAGGAGGCTCTCGGCGCCGATCCCGGAGAGCGCGAGCGGGGCGAAGGTGGCGCCGTCGTCGCTCGAGAGGAGCAGACGCTGCGGCGAGAGCAGCACGAGCACGCGTCCCTTGCGGTCGCTCTCGATCAGCATCGCCTTCTCGCCCGGCTTCAGCGGGAGCGGGGTCGAGGACCACTTGGCGGTCGGGTCCGCCGCGCGCAGGAGCAGGCCGTCCTCGGTCACGCCGAGCAGCGCCTTCTTGCCGAAGCAGAGGCTGCGGGCCTTCTCGGTCGGCCCCTCACCGCGCCGGCTGATCGCGCCGAGCGGGGTGTCCGCGACCTGGTAGGCGCCGTCGCTCCCGAGGAACGCGTATTTGCCGTCGTCGACGCGCACGTCGACGAGGTGGCCGACCGCGAGGGTCTCCGCGGGCGTGGCCTTGCCGTCGAGCACCGTCCACCGACGGCCCTGGTCGCCGACCTGGAGGACCTCGCCCTTGGCCAGCGACACCTGCGCGTGCGCCTGCAGCGACGTGTCGTGGAACACCCAGCGCGCGGCCGACGGCGGCGGAGGCGGAGGAGCCTTCACCACCGGCACCGGCTTCGGCGGCACGGGCGGGGGCGCGGCGGGCGCGCAGGCGGGGAGGACGAAGAGGGCGAGGGTGGTGAAGTTGCGGAGGCGCATGGTTGCGCCGGCGAGCTTACAGCGGTCCTAGCGCGAAATCCCCAACATCAGGGCGCGGAGGGATCGAGCTTCTTCGCCTTGGATTCGAGCTGTTTTGCCTGCAGATCGAGCTTCTTGGCGCGCTTCTCGAGGGTGGCCGCGGCGGCCTCGGCCTGGTCGGCGAGGTCGTCGCTGGTGACGGCCTTCTTCTCGAGCACCTCGGCGGCGTCGTTCGACTTCTTGCGGTCGGCGTCGTTCGCGGCGGTCTTGGCGGCCTCGCGGAGCTCGAGCGCCTTTTGCCGCTGCTCCTTGGCCTCCTTGCGCAGCGACTCGGCGGTCTTGCGGCCGCGCGCGGCGGTGGTGCGGTCGGTGGCCGCGTCGGCGCGGAGCTTCTTCGCGTGCTCGCGGAGCGCCTTGGCCTGCTCGGCCGCGGTCTCGGCAGCCGCGGGCGTGACGACCAGCGTGGAGGCGACGCCGCTGGCGAGCGCGACGACCAGGAGCGCCGAACGAAGGGCCCTCATGGGACGCACACCTGGGCCGCCTGGGTGCCGCCCTTGGGGAGGAGGAACGAGATCGAACCGCACGAAGGCAGCGTACCGCCGCAGTCGGTGCCCGTCAGACAGAATCGCGAGCAGCGCTTGGCGCCACCGCTGACGGTGAGGCACACGCCGCTCCCGCAGTCGCCGGAGGTGGTGCACGTGGCGCCGAACGCGAGGTCGGTCGGGCTCACCGGGCCGCAGGTGATGTCGACGCGGTTGTAGGAGGAGTTGCTCGAGCCCTGGCACACGTCGGCGCCCGCGCAATCCGCGTTGCGGTTGCACTTGCGCGCGCAGTACCCGAGTGCCGCGCTCGTGGTGCCGATGGAGATCGTCTCCTCGGTGCAGGCGTAGCCCACGCCGAGCGAGGCGGTGCAGTCCGTGTCGCCGGTGGTCGCGAGCGCGCAGGCCGCGGAGCAGTGCCCGCGGAGCTCGTCGCAGAGGCCGCTCGCGCAGCCGCTCGAGTCGGTGCACGCCGCGTAGCTCGCGCCGGTGCCGCCGGCCGCGAAGCAGGTGAAGCACGGGGTGCCCGCGCAGCTCGAGGGGCCGCCGCACTTCAGCGTGCCCGTGCACTCGCTCTGCTTGCTGCAGCTCGACGTCGAGACGCAGGAGCCGGCCGAGCACACCGAGCCGCTGCCGCAGACCGCGCCCGCGCAGCAGGGCTGGCCCGGACCGCCGCAGGCCGAGCAGGTGCCCGCCGTGCAGAGCGCGCCGCCACCGCAGGTGGAGCCGCCACAGCAGGGCTGGCCGATGCCGCCGCAGCTGCAGAGCCCGCTGATCGCGCACACGCCACTGGTGCAGGCGCCGCCGCCGCAGCACGGCTCGCCGATGCCACCGCAGTGGGCGCAGGTGCCGGTCGCGAGGCTGCAGACGTGCGACCCGGTGCAGGTGTCGCCCGCGCAGCACGGCTGGCCGAGCGTGCCGCACGTGGTGCAGACGCCGCCGTAACAGACCGAGCCGGCGCTGCACTTGTCGCCCGCGCAGCAGAGCAGCCCGGGACCGCCGCACGTGCCGCACTTGCCGCTCACGCAGAGGGCGCCGCCGGCGCACGAGCCGTCGGGACAACACCCGTCACCAGGCTTGCCGCACGTCGCGCCGTCGCCCGTCGCGCCGTCGCCCGTCGCGCCGTCGCCCGTCGCGCCGTCGCCCGTCGCGCCGTCACCGCTCGCACCATCGCCCGTCGCACCATCACCGGTCGCGCCGTCCCCTGACGCGCCATCGCCCGCGCCGTCGCCGGTCGCACCGTCGGCGCCGTCGCCGCTTCCATCCCCGCTCGTGGCGTCGCCCTTGGTGTCACCCGAACCATCGCCCGCGTCGGAGCCGTCGCCCGCGCCGTCGCCGAGGCTGCCGTCCTCCACCTCGCCGGCCGCGTCGAAGGTGCCCGGATCGACGTAGTCCGTCCCACCGCCCGCGCAGCCGGCGACGAGCCCGAACGCACACAGGATCGCGACGGCCCCTTGGTTCTTTCGCATGACTCCCTCGACGCCCCCGAGGGGCGAGCACCGGAGCTTGCCGCACCGAGCCCCATTCGTCGAGTCCGCCCGTGCGTCGAGTCAGTCCTTGTGCTTGCGGGCGATGTCCCGGGCGAGCTCGCGGAGCTCACGGCGCAGCTTGTCCGGAGAGAGGATCTCGATCTCGCCGAGGCTGCGAAGCACCGCCTGCAGCAGCGCCTCCTTGGTGGCGGCGCGGAGCACCTGCGCCTTGCCGCCCTGGTCGAGCAGCACCGCCGGGTCCTCGGCGACGGCCTTGATGCCCGCCGCGCTCGCGCGCACGCGCGCCTCGACCTCGAGGGCCTCCTCGAGCCGCAGGCCGACGCCCGTGCGCCCCGCGATCGACACGCCCTCGGTGCGCAGCACGTCGAGGTCCCGGTAGATCGTCCTCACGGAGATCCCGAGCTCCTCGGCGAGCGCGTGCGCGGTCGTCGAGCCACCGTTGCGACTGGCCGCGCGGAGCGCCACCAGCACGCGTCGCCTCCTCCCGTCCCAGGTCGTCACGGCGGCCATCCTCTCAGAGGTCGGCGAGCGCGTCGAGCACCGCGGAATGGAGCAGACCATTGGTCGCGACGATCCCGAGATCGTGGGCCACTTGACCGGACTGATACTGGATCGATGCTCCGTGGATGTCGGTGAAACGTCCACCGGCGGCCACGAGGATGGCCTCGGGCGCGCACAGGTCCCACAGCTTGGGGCCGCCCTTGCCCGGGCCCGCGGGGACGTGGACGTAGACGTCCGCGTGATCGAGGGCCAGCTCCGCGATCTTCACGCCGACGCTCCCGCACGGACGCGCGCTCGTCACGCCGAGCCGCGTCACGAGCTCGCCGATCTTCGGCGGGGTCCGCGAGCGGCTCACGAGGAGGCGCGCGTCGGCGGGCGTGGACGTGGTGGAGACCGTGACCCGCGAGCTCCCCCGCCGGTCCCTGCGCTCCGAGACGACGCCGGGCTCTCCGATCAGCACGTAGCCCCCGTCCTGGGCCGGCGCGACCACCACGCCGAGCGCCGCGCGCCCCGCGATGGCGAGCCCGACCATGACGCAGAACTCGCCGTTGCGCGCCACGAACTCCTTGGTGCCGTCGAGCGGATCGACGAACCAGCAGCGCTCGGAGCGGCCGAACCCCGCGGGCACCGCGCTCTCCTCCGCCACGATGACGTCGTCCGGGAACGCCGCGCGCAGGGCGTCGACGACGATCGCGTTGCCCGTCCGATCGGCGTGGGTGACCGGGTCGTCCTGGGCGTCGTCTTTGTAGTCCACGGCGAAGCCGCTCTCGTAGATCTCCATGATCGCGCGCGCCGCTCGCTCGGCGGCGGCGACGGCGACCTCTCGCTCCCGCGCGAGCCCGGTCATCACGGCGCTTCGAGCAGGGTGGCGATGCCCTGCCCCACGCCGATGCACAGGGCCGCGAGGCCGCGCCTGGCCCCACGACGCTTCATCGCGTGGGCCAGCGTGCCGAGGATGCGCGCCCCCGAGGAGCCGATCGGGTGACCGAGCGCGATCGCGCCGCCCTGCACGTTCACCTTGCCCGGATCGAGCTCGAGGCCGCGCAGGCACGCGAGCGACTGCGCCGCGAAGGCCTCGTTGAGCTCGACGAGGTCCAGATCGCCGATCGACCAGCCCGCGCGCGCGAGGGCCTTCTTGGTCGCGGGGATCGGCCCCTCACCCATGAAGTTCGGCTCGACGCCGGCGACCGCGAACGAGACGACTCGTGCGAGCGGCGACAGCCCGTGGCGACGCACCGCCTCCTCGCTCGCGAGGAGCACCGCCGCGCTGCCGTCGTTGATGGGGGAGCTGTTGCCGGCGGTGACCGTGCCGCTCTTCCTGAACACCGTGGGGAGCTTGGCGAGCTTCTCGAGCGTCGTGTCGTCGCGCGGGCACTCGTCCTTCTCGAACACCGGCGCAGGCTCGCCCTTCTTCTTGGGCGAGAGCGTGACCGGCACCACCTCGGCGGCGAAGTCGCCGGCCTTCCACGCGGCGACCGCGCGGCGCTGCGACTCGATTGAGAAGGCGTCCTGCTCCTCGCGGGTGATGCCCCACTTCGCGGCGACGTTCTCCGCGGTCTCGCCCATGGAGTCGAGCGAGAAGCGCGCCTGCATGCGCGGGTTCGGGTAGCGCCAGCCGATCGTCGTGTCCCAGATGGGCGGCGGCGTGCGGTCGAAGGCCTCGGTGGCCTTGGGCATCGAGAAGGGCGCGCGGGTCATCGACTCGACGCCGCCGGCGACCACCACCTCGGCGTCGCCGACCGCGATGGCCATCGCCGCGCGGTTGACCGCCTCGAGGCCGCTGCCACACAGGCGGTTCACCGTGACGGCGGGCACCTCGTAGGGCAGCCCCGCGAGCAGCACGGCCATGCGCGCCACGTTGCGGTTGTCCTCGCCTCCCTGGTTGGTCGCGCCGAACACCACCTCGCTGACCTCGGGCGCGAGGGCGGCGTTGCGGTCGAGCACCGCGCGGAGCACGTGGGCCGCGAGGTCGTCGGGGCGCACCTCGGCGAGGCTCCCACGGTAGCGGCCGATCGGGGTGCGGACGGCGTCGACGACGAAGACGGACCTCTGGACCAGGGTGGGCGTCATGGCCCGCGTTTCTACTCCTCGGCGAGGTGCTTGGCGAGCGCGTCGAGGCGGTCGGCCACGCGCTCGCGGAGCTTGCCGAGATCGTACTTGTCCGGCTTGTCGCCCGAACTCTGGGCGACCTCGAGGGCCGCGGCGCTCGCCTCGGTCCGCACCCGGTCGGGGATGTGCAGCAGGTGCCCGAGCTTGTGCAGCGCCTCGCGCTCGCCCGGGTCGACGAAGCCGTCGATGCGCGCGAGCCAGATCGCCGTCGCATAGACGAACGTGCGCTCGACCGCCGAGAGCCCTTGCGATCGATGGTGGTGAGCTCGCGCTTGGTCTTGGTGGCGGCCTCCACCTCGGCGAGCGCGGCGCCGTCGAGGCCCTCCTCCTTCGCGGCGCGCAGGATGCCCGCGGCCTCGTTGGGGTCGAGCTGACCGTCGGCCCAGCCGATGGCGGCGAGGGCGAGGAAGACGTCCTTGGAGAGCTTGGCCATCCACCGGGCGTATCACAGAATGCAAACGGTTCGGGCGACCGGTATCGTTCGGCCGTGTCGGTCTTCGCCGCCTGGGGTCGGTTCGTGTTCCGGAGGCGCGTGGCCGTCCTCGTGACGAGCGTCCTCGTGCTCGCCGTCAGCGCGTTGCTCGTGGTGCGGGGTGGCACGCTCTCCGCCGTCATCACCGCCGACGTCGAGTCCGTGCGCGCCCTCACGCTGCTGGAGCGCGAGCTCCCGCGCCCGGGCAAGAGCTCGTTCCAGCTGGTCTTCCAGAGCAAGACGCTGCTCGCCGCCGACGCCGAGTTCCAGGCCGATCTCCTGGGCGCGATCGGCGAGCTCGCCAGGGACCCGCGCGTTGCCGCCGTGATCCCGCCGCGCGCCCTGCCCCCCGCCCTCGCCGCCGCGCGGATGTCCGCCGACGGTCACGGCGCGATCGTCGAGGTGTGGCTGAAGGACGACCTGCAGAAGGCCGGCCCGAGCTACGCCGATCTGCGCGCCAAGGTGAAGCCGCGCGTGCTCTCGGTGCTCGCGACCGGGCCCCTCGCCGAGCAAGAAGACTTCAACCGGGTGCTCGAGCAAGACCTCGTGAAGGCCGAGCTGATCAGCGTGCCGCTGACCGCGTTCGTGCTGCTCGCGGTGTTCGGCAGCGTGGTCGCCACGCTCCTTCCGGTGGGGGTCGGCCTCTTCGCCGTGCTCGGCGGCGTCGCCGCGCTCTTCACGCTGTCGCGCCTGACCCACGTGTCGCCCTACGCGATGAACGTGGTGACCCTCATCGGGCTCGGCGTCGCCATCGACTACTCGCTGTTCATCGTGAGCCGCTTCCGCGAGGAGCTGGCCCGCGGCGCGAGCACGGAAGAAGCCGTCGTCGCGGCCGTCGCCACGTCGGGCCGGGCGGTGGCGTTCGCCGGCCTCGCGGTCACCATCGGCCTCGCCGGGCTCCTGTTCTACCGCGGCATGTTCCTCGACGTGATCGGCATCGCCGCGGCGATCGTGGTCGCGCTCTCGGTGCTGTTCGCGCTCACCTCGCTGCCCGCGCTGCTCGGCGTCCTCGGACCGCGCGTCGATCGGCTGCGGATCCCGCTCGTGAAGGTCTCGTCGGAGTCGCCGTTCTACCGCAAGGTCGCCGCGCGCGTGATGGAGCACCCCGTGCTCGTGCTCCTGCCGACGCTCGCCCTGCTCGTCGCCGCGGGCCTGCCGTTCTTCGGCATCCGCACCGCCAACTCCGACGTCACGGTGTTGCCCACGACGACCGAGGCGCGCAAGGGCTACGACGAGCTCGCGAAGGGCTTCCCGGGCCAGGATCCGAGCCCGATCGTCGTGCTCGTGCAGTTCCCCGGCAACCCCCTCGAGGCCCCGCGGCTCGGCGCGCTGCACGACCTCGTCACCACGACCCGCGCGCGCCCCGGCGTGCTCCGCGTGGACGCGCCGGTGGCCTTCGACCCCCGCGTCCCCAAAGAGCTCGAGGCGCAGCTCCTCGGCGCGCCTCGGGCGGCCATGCCCCCCGAGCTCGTCGGCATGATCACGGCCATGGTCGGCCCGACGACCGTGCTGGTCACCGTCCGCAGCACGCACCCGCCGGCGTCGGAGGAGACGCGCGCGCTCGTGAAGGGCCTGCGTGCGAGCCCGCTCGTCGGCGACGGTCGCCTCGTCGTCACCGGGCGCACCGCCGTGGACCTCGATCTCTTCGAGTACGTGAAGCAGCGCACGCCACGCACGGTGGGCTTCGTCATGGGCATGACCTTCGTCGTGCTCCTCTTCGCGCTGCGCTCGGTGCTGCTGCCGCTCAAGGCGGTGGTGATGAACGTGCTCTCGATCACCGCGTCGTTCGGCGCGCTCGTGTGGGTGTTCCAGCGGGGCCACCTCTCGTCGGTGCTGCGCTTCACGCCGGGGCCGATCGAGCCCGTGCTGCCGGTGCTCCTGTTCTGCCTCGTGTTCGGCCTCTCCATGGACTACGAGGTGCTCCTCCTCACGCGCATGCAGGAGGAGTGGGACCACTCGGGCGACAACCGGCGCGCCGTGGCGGAGGGCCTCGCCAAGAGCGCGCCGCTCATCACGAGCGCCGCGGTGATCATGGTCGTCGTGTTCGCGGCCTTCGCGATGGCGCGCGTGGTGCTGATCCAGGCCATCGGTCTCGGCATGGCCCTCGCGGTCGCCCTCGACGCCACGCTCGTGCGCACGCTCGTCGTGCCCGCCACCATGCGCCTCTTCGGCGACGCGAACTGGTGGGCCCCGTCGTTCCTCCGCCGGCGCTAGCCCCGCCGGCGCTGGACGTGGGAGTGCGACTAGCGCAGCACGCGGTAGGCGTGGCGCCAGTCGTTGCGCAGGAAGCCGGGGATGCACCACAGCATGCAGAGCGGCTCGATCGCGCGCGCCGCCTCGACCGCGCCGCAGTCCTCGGTCTCCCACCCGAGGGTGGTGAGGATCGCCCGGGTCTGTTCCTTGGCGCCCGCGTCGTTGCCGCAGATGAACATGCTCGGCTTGGCCTCGAGCTCGGGGTTCACCATCAGCGCGTTGCCCACGCTCGAGAACGCCTTCACGAAGTGCGCCGCGGGCGCGCGCTCTGCAGGCGCTCCATCAGCGACTCGTTGGGCCCGGTGAAGAACTGGATGACGCCGTTGACCGGCGGCGCGTTCGCGATGGGGTTGGTCGCGTCGAGCACGAGCTTGCCGTCGAGCCCGCCCTCGCACAGCGCGACGGCCTCCTCGGCCGCGGTGCCCTTCACCGCGAGCACGACCACGTCGCCGAACTTCGCCGCCTCCGCGAACGTGCCGACCGACGCCTTCGCTCCCGCGCCGGCCTTCCACTCGGCGAGCTTGCTCGGCTCGCGTGTGCCGCGCACCACCTCGTGGCCGTGCTTCAGGAACCCGTCCGCCAGCACCTGCCCGACCTGCCCCGACCCGATGACCGCGATCTTGTCCATGGGCCGCATGGTCGATCGCGCGCTCGGCTTCCGCAAGCGCGGCGATGGTCGCCCGCAGAGGCCCGACATTCGTGCTACCAGACCGGGAAATGCTCGCTGCGATCAGCGTCGATCTGGACGAGATCCCGAACTACTACGCGATCCACGGGCGCGTCGCTCCGGCCGAGTCCGAGGCCAAGGTCTACGACGTCGCCGTCCCCCGGCTGCGCGAGCTCGCGGCCGAGCTCGGCGTACCGCTGACCCTGTTCGCGGTGGGCCAGGACCTCGCGCGCCCGAGCTCGGCGAGCGCCCTCCGGGCCGCCGTGGCCGAGGGCCACTCGATCGGCAACCACACCCAGTCCCACCTCTACGACCTCACGCGCCGCGACCGCCAGACGATCGCGCGCGAGATCGACGAGGGCACCGTGTCGATCGAGCGCGCCACCGGGCAGCGCCCCCGCGGGTTCCGCGCGCCCGGCTACACGATCACCGACGAGCTGTTCTCGCTGCTGCCGCTGCTCGGCTACCGGTGGGACAGCTCGGTGTTCCCCTGCCCGATGTACATGGCGGTGAAGGACGCGGCGATCGCCAGCTACAAGATACGCGGCCGCCCGAGCCGCTCCGTCGTCGACACGCCGTGGGTGCTCACCGCGCCGACGCGCCCCTACCACGTGGGCACCCCCTACCACCGCCGGGGCGACGGCCTGCTCGAGCTCCCGATCCAGGTCACCCGCGGCCTGCGTCTGCCCTACATCGGCACGTCGCTGATGCTGGCCGGCGTCGCCGGCGCGCGCGTGCTCACCAGGATGGTGCGCGGCGAGCCGCTCGTGAACCTCGAGCTGCACGGGATCGACGTGCTCGACGCGCACGACGGCCTCGCCGATCTCGCACCGACCCAGCGCGACCTCGCGGTCCCGGTCGCGACCAAGCGCGCGGTGCTGCGCGCGATCGTCGAGGACCTGCGCGCCGCCGGCTACACCTTCGTCACGCTCGACGCCGCCGCCGAGGCTTTCAGCGCTTAGAACGTGTCCCCCGGGCTGAAGCGCTTCAGCCCGGGGGCATTCTCAGAGGCGGCTAGAACGCGATCGTGAACGCGGCGACGCCGCCCTTGGGGGTCGCGCCGACGTCGAGCTTCCACGCGCCCGCCTTGGGCTCGGCGGGCTTCTCCGAAGGGCCACGCGTCGCGTAGAGCGCGATGGCCACGCCGATCGAGACGAGCCCGACGCCGAGCGAGACGTCGGCCAGCAAGAAGCTGCGCTTGGCCGCGTCGACGTCGCCCTGCGCGCAGGCTGGCTTGCAGTTGGAGTCGTCGAGGGCCTGCTTCTTCGAGGAGCCCGAGAGCGCGAAGACGCCGAAGCCCGCGAGCCCCGCGACGCCGACCCCGAGCAGCACCCACGTGGCGACCGGCGTCGGGTGGTCCTCGACCTTGGGCGGCGTGGGGTCGGGATCGGGCTTCACCGGGTCGGCCTTCTTGTCGCCCTTGCCGAACTTGAGCGTGACGACCTTGCCCTTGGCGCCCTCGTGCGCGACCACGTCTTGCTCGAGGGTGGCGACGCCTTCGCGCTCGACGCGGACCTTGTGCGTGCCCGGGTCGACCGGGAACGCCTTGCCGTCGATGGTGACCTTCACGCCGTCGAGGTAGATCGTGGCGTCGGTGACGTCCTTGCCGTCGGCGTCGGTCACCACGATCACGATCGAGGGCATGGCCTTCTCGAGCTCGACCGCCCAGCCCGCGCACTCGTCGCGCAGCGCGCTCGGGCAGCCGTCCTGCGCGCAGACGAGCGCCTGCTTGCGCGCCTCCGAGAGCTTGCCGTCCTTCTTGAGCTTCTGGGTGGCCTCGTAGCCGGCGATGCACGCCTGCTTGTCCGCCGCGTACGCGGTCCGCGGAGCGAGCAGGGTCGGCGCGACGACGGTGGGGCCGAGCAAGCTCACGACGAGCAGGGCAGCCAGCGGGCGACGCGAGGGTGAGCGAAGAGAGGTGTTCACATGCACTCCGGCTTGGGGTGGCGGATGCCATCCGCGTCGATGGTGAAGGGCGGATTGCAGTTGTTGACGGGTGGAGGGGGCGCCGAGGCGCTGGGCTTCGGGGCGGCGCTCGAGCCAGGCGTCGGCGGAACGAACGGCTTCGGCGGCACGACGAGCCCCGGCTTCGGCGGGTCGATCTTGGGCTGGGTGCTCGGCTCCGCGGACTTCGGCGGCTCGGGCGGCGCGTTCACGACCTTCTTGTCGTCGTCGTCGCCGCTCGACTTCTTGGCCTGCTTCGAGCTCGCCTTGTCTTCTTTCTTCTCTTCCTTCTTGGCCTCGACCTTGTCGGTCTTGGTCTCCCAGGGCTTGGTCAGCGCGAGCAGCACGCCGCCGAACGCCGAGATCAGCACGAGCAGCGCGACGAAGACGAGCGCGCGACCGCGCCGCTTCTCCTGCGCCTGGGTGTTGTCGACGGGGGGCGCCGAGCGATCGACCGCGACGGCGGGCAGCGTGGAGACCTGGGTGCCCGGCACGGAGTTGCGGTCGGAGTTCGGCCCCGGGTTGTTCCCGATGCCCGGGCGCGAGCTCGTGGCGCCGCGCACCAGGGTGGGCAAGAGGTCGCGCACGCCGCTGTCGGTCATCGGGCCGCTGCGGTCGATCTCCTCGACGATGGTGGCGCGCTTCTTCAGCGCGTTGGAGGCGATGCGGTTGACCCACTCGGCCACCTCGCGCGCGCTCGCGTGGGGGAGCACCTCCTCGAGCGCGATGGCCATCTCGCGCGCCGAGCCCCAGCGGAAGTTCGGGTCGGTGGCGAGGCCGCGGAGGATGATCGGCTCGAGCCCCGGGGGGAGGTCGGCCGTGTAGCGAGAGGGCGGGTCGATCTGGCCCTCGCGCACCATGTGGAACAGCTGCATCTCGTTGTCGGCCTTGAACATGCGCCGACCGCAGACGATCTCCCAGAGGATGACGCTCGCGGCGTAGATGTCGAGGCGCCGGTCGAGATCCTGCCCCATGAGCTGCTCGGGCGAGGCGTAGGCGAGCTTGCCCTTGAAGATGCCCTCGCGGGTGTCCTGGATGCGACCGTGGGCCTTGGCCACGCCGAAGTCGAACACGCGCACGACACCGTCGGACCCGACGAGCACGTTCTGCGGGGACATGTCGCGGTGGACGATGCCGAGCGGCTCACCGCGCTCGTTCTTGGCCTCGTGCGCGGCGTGCAGGCCGACGAGGATGCCGTTGATGATCGCGCCCGCGACGCGGTAGGGCACGCGCTCGTTGGCGTGGCGCAGCGCCGTGAGGATGCGGGAGAGCGACTCGCCCTGCACGTACTCCATCACGAGCATGAGCTCGCCCTCGCCGGCCACCACGTCGACCGTCTGCACGACGTTCGGGTGCTGGATGCGGGCCGCGAGCCGCGCCTCGTCGAGGAACATGCCGACGAACTCCTCGTCGGCGGCGAACTGCGGGTGCAGGCGCTTGATGGCCACGGTGCGCGAGAAGCCCACCGGGCCGACGAGGCGGCCGAAGTGGACGGTCGCCATGCCGCCGCGCGCGATCTCGCCGTAGAGCGCGTAGCGCCCGAACATCTGCGGCGCGTTCGCGTCGCCGAGGGTCGTGGTCGTGGTGCGATCGCGGCTCTCACGGCTCGGTCCCTGGGACGGGCCGCTGGCGCGCGTGACCTCCTGTTCCTGCGGGCCCGACGCCCCGCCTGAGCCTGGTCCAGGAGAGGGGTTCTGGGGCCCGGAGGAGCCTCTCTTGCTGTCCGGCGAGCCGGGCGGCGAGGGCGGGGTGGGCGGAGCTGCGGCCAAGCGGGAGGAGTCTAGTCGAAATGGGAGGGATTTGCCCGCGTTGTGGCTGTCACCCAGTCGTGACCGGCGGGATTCGCGCCCGGACCGACAAAGCGCCAGCGGGTCGTTCACGAAAGGGGGCCCGGATCGTCTACTCCGGGGAGATGGGGGACGAACAGCCGTCGACCGAGCACCTCGTGCGGTCCGCCGCCACGGGGGATCGCGCGGCGTTCGGGGTGCTGTTCGAACGGTACGCCGGCCTCGTGCACGGCGTCCTGCTCAGCCGGGTCGACCGGCGCGAGGTGCGAGACCTGATGCAAGACGTGTTCGTGTCCGCCCTCACGGGGATCCGCAGCCTGCGCGAGCCGCGCGCGGTCGGGGCGTGGCTCGCCACCCTCGCGCGCAACCGCGCCACCGACCACCTCCGCACCCGCAAGCGTCACGACGAGCTGCCCGACGAGATCGCCGTCTTCCACGCGGACCGCAGCGAGGCCGAGCAGGTGTTGGCGGTGATCCGCGCGCTCCCCGAGGCGTACCGCGAGACCCTCGTGCTACGGCTCGTGCAGGGCATGAGCGGGCCCGAGATCGCGGCGGAGGTCGGGCTCACCCCCGAGTCGGTGCGCGTGAACCTGCACCGCGGGATGGGCCTCTTGCGAGAGAAGCTCTCGGGCCACAGCGCCGGATTGGAGGCCCCGTGAAGGACGACGACTACCTGTTCGACCGGAGCGGCGCGCCCGACGAGGAGGTGCAGCGCCTCGAGGCCCTGCTCGGCGAGCAGCGCTACCAGCCCGGCTCGTTCGCGCCCCGTCCCACCCCGCCGCGACGACGCGCGCGCTGGGCGGTCCCGCTCTCGCTCGCGGCCGCGGCCGCGGTGGTGATCGCGGTGTCGTTCGGTCTCGACAAGAAGAGGCCGGTGGTGACGAGCCCCAGCGGAGTCCCCTCCGAGATGAGCCCGGTGATCCCAGGGCCCGCGCTCGTGATCCTGGAGGGCAAGGGCGCGACGGTCGGCGGCGCCGCCCCGGGTGCCATGCTCCCTTCGAGCGCCTGGCTCGAGACGCGCGAAGCGCGGGTGCGCCTGACGATGGCCATCGGCACGCTCGAGCTCGAGCCCGACACGGCGCTGCGGGTCGTGGCGATGGACGCCACGCACCAGCGGGTCGAGCTCGCGCGCGGGACGCTGTCGGCGAAGGTCCGCGCGCCGCCCTTCACGTTCGTCATCGACACCCCCGAGGTCCGCGTGGTCGACCTCGGCTGCGCCTACGTGCTCGTCGTCGACGGCAAGACGCACGCGGGCTCGCTCGGCGTGACGTCGGGCTTCGTCCAGCTCGAGCGCGGCGCGCGCAAGGTGATCGTCCCCCGAGGCGCGAGCGCCGCGTTCGGTGGCGGCCGCGTCGCGACACCCATCGAAGGCGACGCTCCTCCCGCGCTGCGCGCCGCGCTCTCGGCGTTCGAGGGCGGCGCGAACGACGTGGCGCCGATCCTCGCGGTGGCGCGCAAGGAGGACGACTTCACCTTGCTCGACCTCGCCGTGCGGAGCGAGGGGGCCGCGCGCGCCGCGGTGTTGAAGCGACTGGTCGCGCTCGTCGGACTCGCGGACGGGGCGACGCTCGACGCCCCGCTCGAGAACGTCCTCGAGAAATGGCAGACAAAGCTGCGGATCGAGCGACTGGAGCGCCGGTGAGCGAGCGTCCCACCTCGGCCTACGTTGCCAGAAGGACTAGAATCTTGCACCGTAGATGGAATGAAGACCCGTCTTGGCTGCTTCGTCCTGTCCCTCGGCCTCTTCACGTTCGGCTGCAGCGGCGGCGAGACCACGCCTGGCAACCTCGACGACACCGGTGGGACCGGTGAGGACACCGGCGGCACGGTCGACGACACGGGCACCTTCGAGATCGGGGACGATACCTCGGTCGTCGAGGACTCGACCCTCGGCGACACCCCGACCGACACCGGGCCGATCAGCGACGCGCCGATCTTCGACGTCGACGGCGACACCACCTGCGCCACCACCGAGGTCGTGGCCGCGAAGCCCCCGGTCGACGTCATCCTGGTGATCGATCAGTCGGGCAGCATGTCCGACGACATCGCCCGCGTGAAGGCGAACATCAACAAGCTCTCGGACTACCTCAAGGCCACGGGCCTCGATTACCGCGTCGTGATGATCGCGAAGGTGGGCACCACGACCTACGACATGTGCACGCCACCGCCCCTCGGGGGCGCGGCCACGCTGTGCACCGACACCACCAAGCCGCTCCGCAACTCGAACCCGCCGATCTACCGGACCAGCAACCAGGTCATCGCGTCGACCAACGCCCTCTCGCTCCTGCTCAGCACCTACGACAGCACCACGGTCGGCATCGGCTGGAAGGACGCGCTGCGACCGGAGGCGTTCAAGGCCATCATCCCCATCACCGACGACAACTCCGCCCTCGCCGCGGCGTCGTTCGACACCTCGCTGCTCGCCAAGGCCCCGACCGGCATGTTCGGCACCGCGACCGCGCGCAACTACGCGGCCTTCCCGATCATGGGCAGCTCGACCTACCCCTCGGAGGTCAAGTGCGGCACGACGATGGTCAACAACGGCCCGCAATACGTGAGCCTCGTGAAGCTCACCGGCGGCAAGTGGTTCCCCCTGTGCGCCACCGACTTCGGTCCGCTGTTCACGGACATCGCCAAGAGCATCGCGAGCAAGGTCGCGTGCGAGCTCACGGTGCCGCCGCCCCCGGCCGGCGAGGTGTTCGATCCGGGCAAGGTCAACGTGCTCTACACGCCGTCGACGGGCGGCACGGTGCCGATCGCCAAGGACGACAGCAAGCCGTGCGCGGGCGGCGCCAACGGCTGGCAGTACTCGGCCGACGGCAAGAAGATCTTCCTCTGCGGCACGGCGTGCTCGGGCCTCAAGGCCGATCCGGGCGGCAAGGTCAGCGTCCAGTTCGGCTGCGCCGGCAAGCCCCCTCCGCCGCCTCCGGACGGTGGGTCGTGCACTCCGTTCGGCGCTGCGTGCGGCGACGCGGACGCGTGCTGCGCGCCGCTGGTGTGCCTGCCGGGGCCGGACGGCTCGCCGATCTGCCGCGCGAAGCCGCCGGCCTGACCTCGAGCCGGCGGTCGACGAAGGCGACGATGGCGTCCGCGAGCTCCGCGTGGACGTCGTCGCCCTTGCGCCGCGCGAGCAGCGCGAAGCCGTGATCGGCGGTGTCGATCACGGAGAGCTCGGCGCGCGTCAGGCGGCGCATCACCGGCCGCAGGTCCGCGAGCGGTGAGAGCGCGTCGCGCGTGCCCTGGAGAAACAGCATCGGCACGCCCACGCCGGCGAGGTGCCGCGCCCGCTCGGTCCCCATCTTCTTGGTCGCTCCCGGACCGTCCCCGATCTTCTTCGGTGGGTGGAGCGGGAAGCCCACGAGCACGATCCCGAGCACGTCGAGCGGCGCGCTCGCCTCCGCCTGGGTGGTCATCCGTCCACCCATCGACTTGCCCCCGGCGAAGGTCGGCAACCCGAGCGCTCGGCCGGCCTCCACCGCCGCGCGCACCGTGGCCTCGAGCACCGGCGCGCGATCGGGCCGCTTCTTGCCGGCCTCGGTGAAGGGGAACTGGTAGCGCAGCACGGCGACGCCGCGCGCGACGAGCGCCTCGGCGAGCGACGTCATGAACGCGTGGTGCATGCCCGCGCCCGCCCCGTGCGCGAGGACGAGGAGCGCGCGGGCCGAGCGCGGACGGTCGAGGACGGCCGAGACCGTCGTGTCGCCTACCGCGATGCGCATGCCCGACGCCGACGCCCGGCGAGCACGAGGAACCCGAGCAACCCCGACCAGACGCCGACCGAGCCGTTGCCCCCGAAGGAGCACCCGCCGCCGTCGCCGCTTCCGGCGTCGAGAGGGCTGCAGGTCTTGGCCGTGACGTCACAGAGGCTGCCGGGCGCACAGTCCGCGGACGAGGCGCACTGGGCGAGGGCACTGACCGACGGGGCCGCAACGGTACGGCGAACAGTCGGTGACGGTGCCGCCCTTGTCGGTCGAAGAGAGCCGGTCCGTCGAGCACGTGGCGACGATGGGCAGGCACGCCCCCTTCACGCAGGTGGCGCCGTCGGCGCAGTGCTCCTTCTTCGCGCACGACGTTCGACAGCCCGCGTCGTCGCAGCGGTAGGGCGCGCAGGCCTGCGTCGGCGGCGTCGTGCATCCGCCAGCGCCGTCGCACACCGACTCGGCCACGAAGTCCGTGCCCGCGCACGAGGCCGCCTTGCAGGCCTTCGCGGTGCCGTTGGTGAACGCCACGCAGGTGGTCGGGTCCTTCGCGCCGTCGCACGTCCGCGCCTTGCAGGCGTCGCCGGCGCCGCTGTCGCACGCCGCGCGCGTGCCGTGGGGATCTCCGGCGACCGGCGTGCACTTGCCGAGGCTGCCCGGGACGTCGCACGCCTCGCACTGCCCCGTGCACGCCGACGTGCAGCAGACGCCGTCGACGCACGCGCCGCTGCCGCACTCCGCGTCGAGGGTGCACGAGGTGCCCGGCAGCTTCGCGCAGCTGCCGGGGCTCTTGGCGCTGGCCGCGCACGAGCTGCCGACCGCGCAGGTCGCGACCCCACAGCACACGCCATCGGTGCAGAAGCCCGTGGCGCACTCGGAAGAAGCCTTGCAGGGCGTGCCGAGGCCGTCGGTCGGGAAGCACGCCCCGGTCTTGCACTGGTAGCCGGGCGCGCAGTCCGCCTTGCTCGAGCAGGACGACTTGCAGGTGGTCGCGTCGCACGCGTAGGCGCCGCACGACTTCGCGACGTCGCCGCACTTGCCGGACACGTCGCACGTGCTCGCGTGGGTCTCGACGCCGCCCACGCAGGCGTTCGCGCCGCACGCGGCCGCCGCGCCGGGCGTGTGACAGGCGACGCGATCGGACCCATCGCACCGGTTGCCGCAGAGCGCGTCCCCGCCCGTGGAGGCGCAGGCCGAGCGCGCGCCGCGCGGCGGCCCGAGGACCGGCGAACAGACGCCGAACTTGGAGGGCAGATCGCACGCCTCGCACTGGCCCTTGCACGCCGTGTCGCAGCAGTAGCCGTCGGCGCACTGGCCGGTCGCGCACTCGGTACCGCCGCCGCAGGCGAGGCCGTTCACCTTGGCGCAGGTGCCGCTCTTCTCCTTGGTGTTGCACACCGCGGCGAACGGGCAGGCCGCGGTCGTGCAGCACACGCCGTCCACGCAGTTGCCGCTCGCGCACTCCCAGCCCGAGGTGCACACCGTGCCGGGGACGCCGCCGTACAGCTCGGCGCTCGCCTCCCTGAACGTGCCGTAGACGCCGGTCGCCTTGCTCGCCCCGCCGATCGCGAGGACGCGGCCGGTGGGCAACGCTCCCGGTGGTCACGCCGCCGGCCACGAGGACGCGCCCGTTCTTGAGCTCGGCCATCGCCGCGCGATCGCGGACGGTGGCCATCGCCGGCAGGCTCGTGAACTTGCCCGTGGCCGGGTCGTAGACCTCGGCGAGCGTCCCGGGACCGGCGAGCACCACCTTGCCGCTCGAGTGCAGCAGCGCCGATCGACGGCCCCCGGCCGTGACCATGTTGCCCGTCGCCGTCCACTTGCTGGCGGCGGGGTCGAAGATCTCGGCGGAGGAGAGCGGTCCGCCGGACGTGCGTCCGCCCGCTACGAGCACGCGGCCGTCCAGCAGGCGAATCGCGGTGCAGAACGCGCGCGCGGTCGTCATCGACGTGGTGTTGGTCCAGGCGTTGGTGGCGTCGTCGTACGACTCCACGATCGCGTCGGCGGTCGCCGCGCTGGCCGGACAGAGGGCGAGGACCTTGCCGGACAGCAGCGGGACCATCGCCGTACGTTGCACCGTCGGGCTCCCGGCCGGCGACCAGGTGTTGGTCGCCGGGTTCCAGCGATCGGCCGTGTCGAAGCGCACGAGCACCTTGCCGCTCGGGAGCGGCGCCGCGCCGGACTCCCAGTCCGGATAGGACCCGTAGAAGTGCCCGGTGTCGCCGCCCGAGCTCCACGTGTTGGCGACCGCGTCGTAGATCTCCGCGGTCTTGCTCTCGCCACCGACGACCATGAGACGCCCGTCGGCCAGGGTGACCAGCGCGTGGATCATGCGCGGCTCGGACATGGTCGCGACCAGCGACCACGCCGGATCGACCACGACCGGGAAGGCGAGGCCTGTGGTGTCGAGCGCCGCCGTCACCACGTCGCCCTCGATCGAGAGCGTCAGGCTCCGACGCTTGCCCGCCGCGTCGACGGCGAACAGCGGCGCAGTGCCGATCTCCACCCGGCCCGCGGCAGAGACCGCCTCGATGCGGCCCTCTCGCACGCGCACGCTCGCGATGCCCGGGCCGTGGGTGACGCGGTATCGCACCGTGGTCGGGGCGCGCGTCGAGCGCAGGGTGCGCAGCTCCTCGACCCCCGCCGCGTCGACCACGTGCAGCACGTCGGTGTCGGGGAGCGCATCGACGAACGTGACGACCGAGTCGCGTACGACCGCGCGGACCTCGCTGGCCTCGAGGGCGACCACCTCGACGAAGACGTCGTCTCGGTCCTTGGGCCCGAGGCGCACGGCGGCGTTCGCGCGGAGCGGGATCTCTGCCGTGAGTCGTTGCCCGCCGACGAAGCCCTCGCCCTTCGACGCCCACGCCTCGGCGCGGGCGATGCGCGCCGCGAAGGCCGGCACCTTCTTCGCCGGGACCAGCGGGTCTTCCACGGTGACGACCGGCCCCTGCGTCGACGGGGGCTCGGTGCGATTCCCGCAGCCCGCGGAGAAGGCTGCGGCCGCGCCGAGCGCAGACGAGAGCAGTCGACGCCGCCGCGCGGCGACGATCCCGACCACGCCGAGGAGCGCGGCGAGGAGGCCCCCGCTGCCCGAGCGGGCGCCGCCGTTCATCGAGCAGCCACCGGAGTCGACGGTCGGGGGCGCGGCCGGCGAGCAGGTCTTGGTCGCGACGTCGCACGCGTAGCCCGGACCGCAGCTGCTCGAGGTCTCGCAGGACTTGCCGCACTCGCCGGTGTCGAGGCAGCGGTACGGAGCGCAGTCGGTCACCACGCCGTCGCGACCGATCGCCTGCAGCCCGTCGTCGCTGCACGCGGCGCTCACGCCCTCGCAGCGGTTGCCGAGGCACGCGTAGCCCTTCGCGCACTCGTCGGTCTTGGTGCAGGTCTTGAGGCACCCGGTGGGTCCGCACTTGTAGGGGACGCACGACGAGGCTCCGGGGCTCGCGCAGGTGCCGGCGCCGTCGCACTTGGAGACCGTGGTGAACGAGGAGTCCTCGCACTTGGCGGGCGCGCAGGTCACCGTGGGCCCGTTGACGTAGCCCTCGCAGGCGACGCGCGAGCTCGCGCCCTTGCACGTCTTGGCCTTGCAGGCGTCGCCGCCACCGTCGTCGCACTTCGGTCGACCGCTGTGGGGCGCGCCGGTGACGGGCGCGCACAACCCGACCTTGCCCTCCACGTCGCAGGCCTCGCACTGGCCGTCGCACGCGAGATCGCAGCACACGCCGTCGACGCAGTGGTCGCTGCCACAGTCGTCGTTCTTCGTGCACGCCTTGCCCTGCTTGGTGCGGCAGGTGCCCTCGTGGGTCGGCAGGCCGCACGAACCGTCGACGCCGCAGCTCGCGGCCTCGCAGCAGAACCCATCCGCGCAGAACTTGCTCGAGCAGTCGGTGGGGGCGAGGCACGGCGAGCCGGTGTCCCCGGCGGGCGCGCACGCGCCGTCCTTGCAGCGATAGCCCGTGATGCAGTCGCTCGTCGCGGTGCAGGTCGTGAGGCACGAGGTGGCGCCACACTTGTAGAGCCCGCACGTCTTGCTCGTGGAGTTACAGGCGCCCGCGCCGTTGCAGGTCCCGACGTGGGTCTCGACGCCGGTCGCGCACCCGTCGGTGCCGCACGCGGTCGTGGTCGGCGCGAAGTTGCACTTGCCGCCGTCGTAGCCGTCGCAGCGCGCGCCACAGGTGGTGCCGAGCCCCGCGCCCGAGCACGCGGTGCGACCACCGACGGGACTGCCGAGCACCGGGGTGCAGGTGCCGAGCTTGCCGGCGACGTTGCACGCGCTGCACTGCGCGGTGCACGCGGAGTTGCAGCAGTAGCCGTCGACGCACTGCCCGGACACGCACTCGGTCCCCGCGCCGCAGCTGGCGCCGAGCGGCTTGGTGCAGGTGCCCAGCTTGCCGGCCAGGTTGCAGACCGCGCCGGCTGCGCAGCTCGCCGAGCTGCAGCAGACGTTGTCGACGCAGTGGTTGTTGGCGCACTCGTGGTTCGCGGCGCAGCTGGCTCCGACGAGCTGGCCCCAGATCTCGGTGGCCGTCGTCGCGCTGCTGTAGTCGCCGGTGGCGAGGACGCGCCCGCTCGGGAGCAGCGCCGAGGCGAACCGCGAGCGAGGGGTGATCATCGCGCCCGCCGTGCTGAAGGTGTTGGTGGCCGGATCGTAGAGCTCGGCGGACGTGGGGCCGCCGCCCGCGACGAGGACCCGTCCGTCCGGCAGCAGCGTCGCGGTGTGGCCGGTGCGCGCGACCGCGAGGGGTCCCCCGTCGCTCCAGGTGCTGCTGCCCGGGTCGAACAGCTGGGTGCCGGTGCCGTTGCCGACGACCAGCACCTTGCCGCTCCCGAGCCGCGTCGCCGTGTGGTTGGAGCGCGCGACCTTCATCGCGGGGACGTTGGTCCAGGTGTTGGTGCCGGGGTTGTAGCGCTCGGCGGTGGCGGAGGCGCTGCCGCCGGAGTCGCCGCCCGTCGAGAGCACGGTGCCGTCGCCGAGCACGGTGAGCGTGTGATCGGAGCGCACCACGTTCTGCTTGGCGACCAGCGTCCAGGTGTTGGTGGAGGGGTTGTAGGTCTCGCAGTCGTTGCCGGTGGCGCCCATGGCGTTGCTGCCGCCGCAGACGAGGAAGCGGTTCGCGTCGAGCGCCACCGCCGCGGCGCCGCACAGCCGGTACGGAGGACTGGCCGCCACGGTCCAGGCGCTCGTGAGGTGGCTGAACGTGGACGCGGAGCTCACCGGTCCGAGCTTGGTCGTCCCCCCCGCGCGGAGCACGAGCCCGCTCGCGAGCATCGCCACCGCCTGGCACTCGCCCTGCCCGTTGCCCGTCGACGCCGTGAACGTGTTGGTCGCCGGGTCGTAGATCTCGGTCGCGTTGGTCTCGAGGGCGCCGCCACCCCCATAACCGCCGATGACCAGCACGCGGCCGTCGAGCAGCGTGACCGCCGCGTGGGCACCGCGCCCGGTGACCATGAGGGGACCGCCCGTCCAGGCCGGGTCGACCGCGATCGGGAAGGCCAGACCCGCGGGGTCGAGCGCGAGCGAGAACGTGTAGCCCTCGGCCTGCTTCTCGAGCGCCACGGCGAGCGCGCGACGCTCCCCGCGCGCGTCGATGGCGACCAGATCGTCGGTCGTGAGGTGGACGCGACCGTCGGCGTCGAGCACCTCGATGCGGCCCACGCGCGTGCGCAGCGTTCCGACGCCGGCGCCGACCCGGACCTCGTAGCGCGTCGTCGTGGGTGCAGCCGCGTCCCGGAGCAGGCGCCACTCCTCGACGCGGTGTCGCTCGTCCACGAACACGACGTCGGTCGAGGGCGCGACCGCGCGGAACACCAGCGTGCCGTCCACGAGCTCGGCGTCCACGTCCTTGCCGTCGCGAGGGCGCACCTCGATCCAGACGTCCGCGCGCTCGTCGCTCTCGAGGCGCAGGGCCCCCCGCGACCGGACGGGGAACACAGCGTGTTTGGTCGCGGAGTCCTTGCCGACGAACCCCTTGTCGGTGCGACGCAGGTGCGCGCTGCTCGGTGCGCGCACGCTCGGGATCGCCCGCAGCGCGGCGAGCGTGGATGCTCCCCCGAGCGGCGCCGGCTGCGAGGCGGTGCTGCAGGCACCGAGGAGGACGACCAGCCCGAGACCGACGACACTGCGCATTGCGCAAGAACATCACGGGAGGGCGACCCTCGCCAGGGCCAGGTTTCCTGTGCGAAACGAAGGCGCCTTGCACACCGCCCGGACATCTGCTTAGCTCCGCCCCCCTCTTTCCAGGGGGGGTCCCCGATTCCGCCGACCGCAGCGGAACGAAGCCGGCGACGGCAGTGGACATGCGGCAGCCAGGACATCGAGGCCACCCATGAAGAAGATCACCGGATACGTGAAGCTGCAGCTCCCCGCGGGCAAGGCGAACCCCTCGCCGCCCGTCGGCCCGGCGCTCGGCCAGCACGGCGTCAACATCATGGCGTTCTGCAAGGAGTTCAACGCCAAGACCGCGGGCGGGGACATGATCATCCCCGTCGTCATCACGGTCTACTCCGACCGCAGCTTCACCTTCATCACCCGCACTCCGCCGGCGGCCGTCCTCCTCAAGAAGGAGGCGGGCCTCGCCACGCAGAAGAAGCCGGGTTCGGGCTCCAAGGAGCCCAACAAGAACAAGGTCGGATCGATCACCACGGCGCAGCTCAAGAAGCTCGCCGAGATGAAGATCCAGGACACGAACGCGGGTTCGGTCGAGACCTGCATGAAGAGCATCGCGGGCACCGCCCGGTCGATGGGTATCGAGATCAAGGAGTGAAGATCCCGCCGGCCACCGCCTCGGCGGTGTTCGCGCTCGATCATGGATGAAGGCGTTCGCCGGAATTCGCCGGCGGCCTTCGCATTCACCTCCCCCACCACCCCAGGCCATCGCCCAACGGGTGGAAGGCAACGCCGCAAGGAGGATCATGCCGCAGAAACTCAGCAAGAAGCGCCGCGAGGCCCTAGAAGGCCTCGAAATCACGAAGCGCTACACCGTCGATCAGGCGGTCGAGCTCGTGAAGTCCCGGGCGAAGGCGAAGTTCGACGAGACCGTCGACATCGCCGTCCGTCTCGGCGTCAACCCCAAGCACGCGGACCAGATGGTCCGTGGCGCCATCGTCCTGCCGCACGGCACGGGCCAGAACGTTCGCGTCCTGGTCTTCGCCAAGGGCGAGAAGGAAGCCGCTGCCAAGGCGGCCGGCGCCGACATCGCCGGGGGTGACGAGCTCGTCCAGAAGGTCGCCGAGGGCTTCCTCGACTTCGACCGCGTCATCGCGACGCGCGACATGATGGGTGCGGTCGGCAAGCTCGGCCGCGTCCTCGGTCCGCGTGGTCTCATGCCGAACCCCAAGGTCGGCACCGTGACCGACGACGTGCAGACCGCGGTCCGCGAGGCCAAGGCCGGCAAGGTCGAGTACCGCGTCGAGAAGGCGGGCATCGTCCACGCCCGCATCGGCAAGGCCTCGTTCCCCGCCAAGAGCCTCGCCGAGAACGCCTCGGCGCTCATCGACGCGCTCGTTCGCGCCAAGCCGTCCACGGCCAAGGGCACCTACCTTCGTTCCATCACCCTCTCGTCGACGATGGGTCCGGGCGTCCGGATCGAGACGGCGGCGCTGATGGGTGGAGAGGAGACCTGATCATGGCCGCTGCCACCAACGCCGCTCGCGAGGCCAAGAAGGTCGCCATCGGCGAGCTCAAGGCCCGCTTCGACAAGATGACCTCGGTCGTCATGCTCGACTACAAGGGCATCAACGTCGAGACGGTCACCAAGCTCCGCACCGAGTTCCGCAAGGCCGGGGTCGAGTACCGCGTCGTCAAGAACACGCTCGTCAAGCAGGCCCTCAAGGGCACGAAGCTCGGCGACACCCTCGCCAAGACGATGACCGGCATGACCGGCCTCGCCTGGTGCTACGAGGATCCCAGCGCCGCCGCCAAGGTGGTCAAGGCGTTCCTCAAGGACAACGAGGGCAAGCTCGCCATCAAGGGCGGTGTCATCGATGGCACCCTCCTCGACGGCAAGGCAGTCGCCGAACAGCTCGCGACCATGCCTGGCAAGGACGAACTCCGCGCCATGCTGCTCGCGACGATGCAGGCCCCCCTGCAGCAGTTCGTCGCGCTGCTCGCGGCTCCGTCGCAGAACTTCGCGTACCTCCTCGACGCCAAGCATCGTGAGATGGGCGGAACGTCCGAGGCCTGATCTCGACTCTCTCTGAAACCAACAAGACTTTCTGACTCATCAAGGAGCAAACGTTAAAATGGCCGACATCACCACCGAGCAGGTCATCGACCACCTCAGCAACATGCCCGTCATCCAGCTCGCCGGGCTGATCAAGCAGCTCGAGGACAAGTGGGGCGTCAAGGCTGCCCCGGTTGCCGTCGCCGCTGCGCCCGCCGCCGCTGCTGCTGGCCCCGCTGCCGTCGAGCAGACCGAGTTCACGATCGTCCTCGACTCGTTCGCGGCCGACAAGAAGATCGGCATCATCAAGGCGGTCCGCGAGATCACCGGTCTCGGCCTCAAGGAGGCGAAGGACCTGGTCGAGGCCGCGCCGAAGCCCGTCAAGGAGGGCGTCGCCAAGGCCGAGGCCGAGGACATCAAGAAGAAGCTCGAAGAGGCCGGCGCCAAGATCGCCCTCAAGTAACGAGTTCTTCTCGTCTGCGAACCGCCCGCGCGCTCCAAGGAGTGTCGCGGGCGGAGCGCTTTTGTCACCAGAGGCAGCGCTTGACGGTGGTCGTGGTGCCGAGCACCTCGCACGTCGAGCCGACGGGGCAGTCGAGGTCGTCCTTGCACTCGAGGGTGCACACGAAGCTCGCGCTGCTCTTGGCCCAGCAGTCGCCGCCCGGCCCGCAGTTCTTCCCGGTGGTGCACTTCTGCTTGAACATGCCCACCGACTGGCAGGTCGCGATCGAGGGCACGCAGACGACGGCGCTGCCACCACCGGCCAGCGGCAGGCTCTCCGCCTTGCGGTAGGGGCGCACCGTCGTGCAGTCCCCGACCTTGGCCTGGTCGTAGGCGCAGAAGCGGCCGGGCGCGCCGAAGCCGAGGTCGACGCAGACCATGTTCGCTCCGCAGTCGGAGCTCTTCGCGCAGGTCGAGCACGGAGGCAGCGTGCCCGAGCCGGCCTCGAGGACGTCGAGCGCGGTGTCGAGCGCGGTGTCGACCCCCTCGTCCGCCACGGCGTCTGGGGTGGCGGTGTCGAGCGTTGCGTCGACGGCGTCCGTGGCCGCGGCGGAGTCGCTGGTCGCGGTCGAATCGGTCGACGCGTCCACGCTCCCCGACCCAGGGTCCGTGGCTTCCGAAGAACAGGCTGCGAGCGCGAGGAGGAACGGGAGAGCGACGAGCCTCATGGACCGATCAGACGGCCGTCCCCCTGCTCCGCTTCAGCCGTCTCGTCCGGAGCGTCCGTCCTGGAATCTACTGGTTGTGCAACGGCGTGAAGAAGAACACGTAGGCGGCCATCGCCGGGTGGTCGGAGCTCGAGCAGCCGTCGAAGCTGCCGCGCGAAGAGCCCGACGCGTTGCGCACGGTGCAGCCATCGAGCTTGCCGATCGAGGAGCCAGAGGAGTTGCGCAGGGTGCCGTCCTTGTCGATCTTGCCGATGCTCGAGCCCGAGCCATTGCGGATGGTGCCGTCGGAGTCGACCTTGCCGATGCTCGAGCCCGACTCGTTGCGCACGGTGCCGCCGGACTCGATCTTGCCGATCGACGACCCCGACCCGTTGCGCACGGTGCCGTCGGACTCGATCTTGCCGATCGACGACCCGGACCCGTTGCGGACGGTCATCGTGGAGCCCGCGTGGGCGGCGACGGAGACGGTGAGGACGGCGAGCAGAGACAGGATGCGACGCATCCCGGAGGCGTAGCGCCGAACGGAAGGGTGCGCACGGAGCGGCGCACCGCCACCGTCACTCCTCGGCTAGATTCCCTCCATGCGGAGTTGGCAGCGCTGGCTCGAACAGGAGCCCGAGGAGAGCAAGGCAAGGACGCTCGAGGAGCGACTCGCCGAGCTCGAGGCCGAGAACGGTGCCCTGCGCAAGGCGCTCCGCTCGGCCCTGAAGGATCTCGTCACGAGCGGCGCGCTCACGAAGGAGGTCGAGCCCGTTCGCGTGGCCTGCCCTCGCTGCCAGTCGTGGTTCCCGAGGGCGTCGCTGGACAGCGGGGGCTGGTGCGGGCCGTGTCGGGAGGCCGCGGTCGAGGTCCCGGCCCCCCCGCGCTTGCCTCCCACGGGCGTCCTCCGCGTGCTGTGCAAGAAGTGCCAGGCGCTGACCGTGGCCTCCGACCTCGACGACGGCGAGTGCTCCGCCTGTCGCGGCGTCGGCGAGGGCCGCTACCGCTAGATCACTTCGTGGTGAGGCCGTACTCGAACTCGGTGAACTGGCCGACCGCGGCGCGCAGCGTCCCCGAGAACTTCCGCTTGATGCGCAGGTCGCAGCGCACGACGCCCTTCGCGTCGCTCAGCGGCTCACCGCCCACGCACTCGGCCGGCGGATCGAGGCGCGGGTCGCTCTTGCCGGAGCTGCCGTCGGTCAGCGCGATGCGCACGCCGACGTTGGCGATCGGCAGGCCGTAGCACTTGGTCGCGTTGCTGCAGACGAGCGTGAACGTGAGCGCGCCCGGGTAGGTCTTGCCGACCTCGTACGGCCCGAGCGCGGCGTGGTTCGGGTTGTCGGGGCCGGTGAACGCCTGCTGCCCCGCGGGGCCGAGCGAGTCGCCGTTGTTGGTGGTCATCACGTAGAAGTCGCGCTTCACGCCGCCCGCGAGCGTCGCGGTCATCACGCTCTCGACGATGGGCACGGTGGGGTTCGGCGCGTTGATGCTCGGCGTGGACCAGCCGCTCTCGTCGGTCGCGACGACCAGCGAGGTGCCGCCGAGCGCGCCGGGGAAGTAGGCGAAGTCGCCCGCACGCGAGCTCCACGTGACGGGCACGCCGACCGCTGGTTTTCCGGTCGAATCGGTGATGAGGACGCCGAGGGTGACGCCCGCGCCCCAGCCGCCCATGAGCGAGGTGCCGTTGCCGTAGGAGCGCTCGAAGTGGAGCGCGCCGCTCGGCGCGTCGGGGGTGGTGCCGGAGTCGGTGGCGGGGCTCGTGTCGCTGGATGGAGCGCCGCTGTCGGTGGTCGCGCTGTCGGTCGGCGTCGCGTCAGGGGTTGCGCTGCCCGTGTCCGCGGTGCCGCCGTCGGCGGTCGGCGCGCCGGTGTCGGGCTCGTCGGAGATGGTCTCGAGGGAGCCGGCTGCGCACGCGGGGAGGAGGAGGGCGATGAGGATCGACAGACGCATGGCGCCGAGGTGGACGAGGCCTCGGGATTCGGCTCACGCCGCGGTCGCGTTGCGCTTCCACTGCACGACTGCGGCTCGGGCGCACTTGCCGGCGTCGAGCCGTCGTCGCATCGTCAGAGGATGCGTCCCTGGCTCTGCCTGCTCGCGCTGACGGCCTGCGGCGGGGACGAACCTGCGGCCAGCGATGGTGGCAGCGACGCCTCCGACAGCATCGCGACCAACGTCGCGCTGTGTCACCCCACCGTCGGTGAGACTTGTACGGAGGGTGACTCGTGCATCGAGGCCGACCACTGCGGCATCGGCTCCCACTACTTGTGCACGGGCGGCGTGTGGATCGACCTCGCGGTCTCCTGTCCCGACAAGGCGCCCCTCACGGGCAAGGGGTGTGGCAGGGCGCGCGTCATACCGGGCAGTGCCTGCGTCGCAGGAGACGGCCCCTGCGACTACGGCTGTCAGCACGGAGGCAACGTGATGCTCCGCGCCGAGTGCGTCGGCGGCGTGTGGAAGACGGTGGGCTGCTAGCAAGCGACGACCAATCCCTTGCGCACGATGTCCTACGCGAGGCGTGCGGCTTTCTGATCCCGACCGTCCCCCGCTCTGTGCTAAGGTCCCTGCCCCTTCACTGCGCAGGGCAGAGAAGCACGGCCAAGTGGCTGAAATCACATCCCCTTTCACGAACCGTGCCTTTACCCTGGCACGCGGGTCGGGCCGGCGCTATGCAACCGCCGCACCGTCGCCCGTACTCCATTGATTCCGGCAAACAGCTCGATGTCTCTCACGCGCATGCGCAGCGCGCCGAGGGACGTTCAGGGGGAGTCTTCTCCCTGATGTCGAACCAGCACTGAGGAGCGAGATGGCATCCGTCGTCCAGTCGAACTTCCGGGTCCGTAAGAACCTCGGCCAGGTCCGTAAGATCATCGAAGTCCCGAACCTCATCGACATCCAGAAATCGAGCTACGAGAAGTTCCTCCAGTCCACCACGCCGATCCGTGATCGCGTGGACATCGGGCTGCAGGCCGTGTTCCGCTCGGTCTTCCCGATCAAGGACTTCAACGGCACGAGCGAGCTCGTGTTCGTGTCGTACAACCTCGAGAAGCCGAAGTACGACGTCGACGAGTGCCGCGCCCGCGGCATGACCTTCGCCGCGCCGATCAAGGTCACGACCCAGCTCATGATCTACGACGCGCGCGACGGCGGTGAGCGCCTCGTCCGCGACATCAAGGAGCAGGAGGTCTACTTCGGCGAGATCCCGCTCGCGACGGACACGGGAACGTTCGTCATCAACGGCACCGAGCGCGTCGTCGTGTCGCAGCTGCACCGGTCCCCCGGCGTCTTCTTCGACCACGACAAGGGCAAGACCCACTCGAGCGGCAAGCTGCTCTATTCGGCGCGCGTCATCCCCTACCGCGGCTCGTGGCTCGACTTCGAGTTCGACCCCAAGGACATCATCTACGTGCGCATCGACCGGCGGCGGAAGATGCACGCGACCGTGCTGCTGCGCGCCCTCGGGTACTCGACGCAGGACCTGATCAACTACTTCTACAACACCGAGACGGTGTTCGCCGACAAGGGCGGGAAGTGGTCCAAGTCGCTCGAGTACGATCTCCTCCAGGGGCAGCGCTCGGTCCGCGACATCAAGGTGGACGGCGAGATCCTCGTCAAGAAGAGCGCCAAGTTCACCAAGGCCGCGATCAAGAAGCTCCGCGAGAAGAAGATCGACCGCCTGCCGGCCGACCTCGAGGAGCTCGTCGGCAAGGTCGTCGCCAAGGACGTCATCGACCCGGAGACCGGCGAGATCCTCGCCGAGTGCAACGAGGCGCTGACCGAGGCCAAGCTCGAGAAGCTCCGCGAGGCGAAGATCGAGTCGTTCCAGATCCTCTTCATCGACGGTCTGAACGTGGGCAGCTACTTCCGCGACACGCTCCTCGCCGACAAGGTGAAGACCGCGGACGACGCCATCATGGAGATCTACAAGCGTCTCCGTCCGGGCGATCCCCCCACCATCGAGACCGCGCGCAACCTGTTCGGCAACCTGTTCTTCAACCGTGAGCGCTACGACCTGAGCAAGGTCGGCCGCCTCAAGCTGAACTACAAGTTCTACCGCGACACGCCCGAGGGGCAGCGCCCGTCGATCGACACGCAGACCCTGACCCGTCAGGACATCCTCGAGACGGTCCGTCACCTCATCGAGCTCAAGAACGGTCGCGGCTCGGTCGACGACATCGACCACCTCGGCAACCGCCGCGTCCGCGCGGTCGGTGAGCTGATGGAGAACCAGTACCGCATCGGTCTCGTCCGCATGGAGCGCGCCATCAAGGAGCGCATGTCCATGTCGCAGGAGATCGACACCCTGATGCCGCACGACCTGATCAACGCCAAGCCGGTCAGCGCGGTCATCAAGGAGTACTTCGGGAGCTCGCAGCTCTCGCAGTTCATGGACCAGACCAACCCGCTCAGCGAGGTCACCCACAAGCGCCGTCTGTCGGCGCTCGGACCGGGCGGCCTCACGCGGGAACGGGCGGGCTTCGAGGTCCGCGACGTCCACGCCACGCACTACGGCCGCATCTGCCCGATCGAGACGCCGGAAGGTCCGAACATCGGCCTCATCGCCTCGCTCAGCACCTACGCCCGCGTGAACGAGTACGGCTTCGTCGAGACCCCGTACCGCGAGGTCGTGGGCGGCGTCGTCTCCGACGAGGTGCGCTGGCTCTCCGCGCTCGAGGAAGAGGGGATGTACATCTCCCAGGCCACGGCCAACCTCGACCCCAGCAAGAAGTTCAAGGACTCGCTCATCTCGGCGCGCTTCAACGGCGACTTCAAGATGGTCGCGCCCGGCGACGTGCAGCTCATGGACGTGGCGCCCAACCAGATGGTGAGCGTCGCGGCGGCCCTCGTGCCGTTCCTCGAGCACGACGACGCCAACCGCGCCCTCATGGGCGCCAACATGCAGCGCCAGGCGGTGCCGCTCATCCGCACCCACGCGCCGTACGTCGGCACCGGCATCGAGGGCAAGCTCGCCCGCGACTCCGGCGTCTGCACGCTCGCCAAGCGCGGCGGCTTCATCGAGAGCGTCGACGCGACCCGCATCGTCGTCCGCGCCGAGACCGAGCAGGGCGAGTGGCCGGACATCTACCACCTGACCAAGTACCAGCGCTCCAACCAGAGCACCTGTTACAACCAGAAGCCGATCGTCCGCGCCGGCGAGGTGGTCAAGGCCGGTGACGTCCTCGCCGACGGTCCCGCCTGCGACATGGGCGAGCTCGCCCTCGGCCAGAACGTGCTCGTCGCGTTCATGCCGTGGCAGGGCTACAACTTCGAGGACTCGATCCTCATCAGCGAGCGCATCGCCAAGGACGACGTGTTCACCTCGATCCACATCGAGGAGTTCGAGTGCGTCGCCCGCGACACCAAGCTCGGCAAGGAGGAGATCACCCGGGACATCCCGAACGTCGGCGAGGAGGCCCTCAAGGACCTCGACGAGTCGGGCATCGTGCGCATCGGCGCCGAGGTGAAGCCGGGCGACATCCTCGTCGGCAAGATCACCCCCAAGGGCGAGACCCAGCTCTCCCCCGAGGAGAAGCTCCTCCGCGCGATCTTCGGCGAGAAGGCCGGCGACGTGCGCGACACCTCGCTCCGCGTCCCCCCGGGCGTCGGCGGCGTGGTCATCAACGCGCGCATCTTCGCCCGCAAGAACACCGACAAGGACACCCGCGCCGCGGAGATCGAGGAGACGGAGCGCCTCCGCCTCGAGAAGACCCGTGACGAGGAGGTCCAGATCCTCCGCGACAGCGTCTACCGCCAGCTCCGCAAGAACCTGCGCGGCAAGGTGACCAACGGCAAGCTGGTCGACGACAAGGGCAAGGTCCTCCTCAGCAAGGGCAACCCGATCACCGACGAGCAGCTCGACGAGATCCCCTACAAGCTGTGGGCCGAGATCCCGGTCGAAGGCCACCAGGAAGACGCGGCCCGCCGCATCCAGGAGGTCGAGGCGATCGTCGCGGAGCGCGAGGAGCACTTCCGCGACAAGATCGACCGCCTGAGCAAGGGCGACGAGCTCCCGCCCGGCGTCATCAAGATGGTGAAGGTCTACATCGCCATCAAGCGCAAGCTGCAGGTCGGCGACAAGATGGCCGGACGCCACGGCAACAAGGGCGTCATCAGCCGCATCCTCCCCGAAGAGGACATGCCGTACCTCCAGGACGGCACGCCGGTCGACGTCGTGCTCAACCCGCTCGGCGTGCCGAGCCGCATGAACGTCGGTCAGATCCTCGAGACCCACCTCGGGTGGGGCGCGCGCGGCATCGGTGAGAAGGTCCGCGAGATGCTCGAGGCCAACTACCCGGTCAAGCAGATGCGCGACTACGTCTCGTCGGTCCTCGGCAACGACCCGGAGATCGAGCCGATCCTCGCCAAGATCAGCGACGACGACGTGCGCCGCCTGGCCTTCAAGCTGGGTCGCGGCATGCACTACGCGACGCCGGTCTTCGACGGCGCCCACGAGGCGCACATCCACAACGTCCTCGAGCTCGCGGACCTGCCGGTCGGTGGCCAGACCACCCTCTTCGACGGGCGCACGGGCGAGGCCTTCGACCAGCCGGTCACCGTCGGCGTGATGTACGTCCTCAAGCTGCACCACCTCGTGGACGACAAGATCCACGCCCGCAGCATCGGGCCGTACTCGCTCGTCACCCAGCAGCCGCTCGGTGGCAAGGCGCAGTTCGGCGGTCAGCGCCTCGGCGAGATGGAGGTGTGGGCCATGGAGGCGTACGGCACCGCCTACGCGCTCCAGGAGTTCCTCACCGTCAAGAGCGACGACGTCATGGGCCGCACGCGCATGTACGAGGCGATCGTCAAGGGCGACATGACCCTCGAGCCGGGCCTCCCCGAGTCGTTCAACGTGCTCATCAAGGAGCTCCAGTCGCTCTGCCTCAACGTGGAGCTCATCGAAGGCGGCGCGAACCGCGGCGGTGGTGACACCGTGGCGGCCGAAGAGTGAGCCGACAAAGCCGCATGGCCCCCGTTGCTCGGGGTCGTGCGGCTCGCTCCTCTCTGCCCTTGGTCCAATCTGATTTTCTTACTCGTTCTGCAATCACCGGAGGCCACTCGTGAGGGACATCTTCAGCTTCTTCGAGAAGCCCAAGGACCCGCTCTCGTTCAGCGCGATCCGCATCTCGCTCGCCAGCCCGGACAAGATTCGTCAGTGGTCGCACGGCGAGGTGAAGAAGCCCGAGACCATCAACTACCGCACGTTCAAGCCCGAGCGTGATGGCCTCTTCTGCGCGAAGATCTTCGGGCCGGTGAAGGACTACGAGTGCAACTGCGGCAAGTACAAGCGCATGAAGCACCGTGGCATCGTGTGCGAGAAGTGCGGCGTCGAGGTCATCCAGTCGAAGGTGCGTCGTGAGCGCCTCGGCCACATCAGCCTCGCCACGCCCGTCGCGCACATCTGGTTCCTCAAGAGCCTGCCGAGCCGCATCGGCAACATGCTCGACATCACGCTGAAGGACCTCGAGAAGGTCCTCTACTGCGAGGCGTACATCGTCATCGACGCCAAGGAGTCGCCCTACCAGCGCGGGCAGCTCCTCAAGGAGGACGAGTACAACCAGATCGTCGACCAGTACGGCGACGAGTTCCTCACCGCCAAGATGGGCGGCGAGGCCATCCTCGAGATGCTCAAGTCGACCGACGTGCACAAGCTGTCGGAAGAGCTCCGCAAGGAGATGAAGAGCGCCACGAGCGAGGCGAAGAAGAAGAAGTACGCCAAGCGCCTCAAGGTGGTCGAGGCCTTCCGCGAGAGCGGCAACCGCCCCGAGTGGATGATGCTCACGGTCATCCCGGTGCTGCCGCCGGATCTGCGCCCGCTCGTCCCGCTCGACGGCGGCCGCTTCGCGACCAGCGATCTCAACGATCTCTACCGCCGCGTCATCAACCGCAACAACCGCCTGCAGCGCCTGCTCGAGCTCAACGCCCCGGAGATCATCATCCGGAACGAGCGCCGCATGCTGCAGGAGGCGGTCGACGCCCTCTTCGACAACGGCCGTCGCGGCAAGACCATCACCGGTCCGAACAAGCGCCCCCTCAAGTCGCTCAGCGACATGCTCAAGGGCAAGCAGGGCCGCTTCCGCCAGAACCTCCTCGGCAAGCGCGTCGACTACTCGGGCCGCTCGGTCATCGTCGTCGGTCCGGCGCTCAAGCTGCACCAGTGCGGCCTGCCGAAGAAGATGGCGCTCGAGCTGTTCAAGCCGTTCATCTACAACAAGCTCGAAGAGCGCGGCCACGTCAACACCATCAAGTCTGCGAAGAAGATGGTGGAGAAGGAGAAGCCCGAGGTCTGGGACATCCTCGAGGACGTCATCAAGGAGCACCCGGTGCTCCTGAACCGCGCGCCGACCCTTCACCGCTTCGGTATCCAGGCGTTCGAGCCGGTGCTCATCGAGGGCAAGGCGATCCAGCTGCACCCGCTCGTCTGCGCGGCGTTCAACGCCGACTTCGACGGTGACCAGATGGCCGTCCACGTCCCGCTCAGCGTCGAGGCCCAGATGGAGGCGCGCGTGCTCATGATGAGCACGAACAACATCCTCCTCCCCGCCTCGGGCAAGCCGATCATCAACCCGACGCAGGACATCGTCCTCGGCCTCTACTACGCGACCCGCGCCAAGAAGTGGGGCAAGGGTTGCTACCGCGGCGAGGACACCAGCGCCGACGTCAAGCGCCCCGGCATCGACCGCGGCAAGGGCTTCGTCCGCGGCGTCTTCTCCTCTCCCGAGGAGGTCCGCATGGCGTACGACCACGGCGAGGTGGAGCTGCACAGCGACATCCGCCTGCGTCTCGCCGAGGTGGACGCCGAGGGCCACGAGTTCAAGCGCTACGTGTCCACCACGGTGGGCCGCGTGCTCGTCGCCGAGATCCTGCCCGAGAACCTCAAGTTCGACCTCGTCAACAAGACGCTCGACAAGAAGGCGCTCTCGCAGCTCATCGACGCCTGCTACCGCCAGTTCCAGAACAAGGCGACCGTCCTCCTGGCCGACCGCCTCCGCACCTTCGGCTTCGATCACGCGATGCGTGGTGGCGTCTCGATCGCCATGCGCCACATGATCATCCCCAAGGAGAAGAAGGTCTTCCTCGACGACGCGCAGGCGCAGGTCGAGAAGGTCCTCGAGCAGTACCAGGAAGGCCTCATCACCGACGGCGAGCGCTACAACAAGATCGTCGACATCTGGGCCGGCGTCGCCGACAAGGTGACCCACGCCATGATGAAGGAGATCGGCGTCGAGAAGGTCATCGACCCGGAGACCGGCAAGGAGGACACCCAGCCGTCCTTCAACCCGATCTACATCATGGCCGACTCCGGCGCGCGCGGTAGCACCCAGCAGATCCGCCAGCTCGCCGCGATGCGTGGCCTCATGGCCAAGCCCTCCGGCGAGATCATCGAGACCCCGATCACCGCGAACTTCCGCGAGGGTCTCTCGGTGCTCCAGTACTTCATCTCGACCCACGGCGCCCGTAAGGGTCTCGCGGACACCGCGCTCAAGACGGCGAACTCCGGGTACCTCACCCGCCGCCTCGTCGACGTCGCGCACGACGCCGTGGTCACCGAGTACGACTGCGGCACCCTCGACGGGATCCGCGTCGCCAAGCTCGAGGACGCCGGCGAGACCATCCAGCCCCTCGCGGACCGCATCCTCGGCCGCGTGACCCTCGACGACATCGTCGACCCGGTCACCGACGACGTCATCGTGCCGGCCAACACCGAGCTCGACGAGGCCGAGGTCAAGAAGATCGAGGAGGCGGGCATCGAAGAGGTGGCCATCCGCTCGGTGCTCACCTGCCAGACCAAGCGCGGCATCTGCGCGATGTGCTACGGGCGCGACCTCGCCCGCGGCTACCGCGTCAACATCGGTGAAGCGGTCGGCGTCATCGCCGCCCAGTCCATCGGCGAGCCCGGCACGCAGCTCACCATGCGCACGTTCCACATCGGTGGCACGGCCGCGCGCGGCAAGATCGAGCAGAGCTCGCTCGAGGCGCGCACCGAAGGCAAGATGGTCATCCGCAGCGCGAACCTCGCCGATCGCGGCAACGGTCGCAGCGTGGTCATGAACCGTCACGCCGAGCTCGTCGTCGTCGACGACACCGGCCGCGAGCGCGAGCACCACCGCCTGGTCTACGGCGCGGTGCTGTTCAAGCCCGATGGTTCGCACGTCAAGGCGGCCGAGCAGCTCGCCGAGTGGGACCCGCACGCCCTGCCGACCCTCACCGAGGTCGGTGGACGCATCAAGTTCCAGGACCTCGTCGAGTCGGTCACCGTGCAGGAGAAGGTCGACGAAGTCACCGGCCTCTCCCGCAAGGTCATCATCGAGTCGCGCGCCGCCGACCTCAAGCCGGCCATCGTGATCCTCGACCCGAACACCAACGCCGTGAAGAAGCTGCACGCGGGCCGCGACGCGGTCTACCTGCTGCCCGTCGGCATCAACGTCCAGGTCCAGGAAGGCGACATGGTCAACGCCGGTGACATCATCGGCAAGACCCCGCGCGTCGCCAGCAAGACCCAGGACATCACCGGCGGTCTGCCGCGCGTCGCCGAGCTCTTCGAGGCCCGCAAGCCCAAGGACCACGCGGTCATCACCGAGATCGACGGCGAGGTCTCCTTCGGCAAGGACACCAAGGGCAAGCGCAAGGTGCTCGTCACCCCGATCCACGAGGACGGCTCGCTCGATCAGGACGCCGCGCGCGAGTACCTGATCCCCAAGGGCAAGCACATCCAGGTGCAGAACGGTGACCACGTCCGCGCGGGCGAGGCACTGATGGACGGCGCGGCGAACCCGCACGACATCCTGCGCGTGAAGGGCGAGAAGGAGCTCGCGGCGTTCCTGGTGAACGAGATCCAGCAGGTCTACCGCCTGCAGGGCGTCACCATCAACGACAAGCACATCGAGGTCATCGTCCGGCAGATGCTCCGCCGCGTGCGGATCAAGGACCCGGGCGACACCACGTTCCTCGTCGACGAGCAGGTCGAGAAGTACGTGTTCGAGCGCGAGAACGAGAAGGTCTTCGCCCGCGGCCAGGTCGCCGCCACCGGCGAGCCGCTCCTCCTCGGCATCACCAAGGCCTCGCTCTCCACCGAGTCCTTCATCAGCGCGTCGAGCTTCCAGGAGACCACCAAGGTGCTCACCGAGGCGGCCATCCAGGGCAAGACCGACGACCTGCGCGGCCTCAAGGAGAACGTCATCATGGGCCGCCTCATCCCGGCGGGCACCGGCCTGCCGGCGTACAAGCGCCTGCGCATGATGGTCGAGGGCGAGGGCGATGCGCCGGCCGAGGTGCCGCAGGATCGCCTCGAGTACCAGGTCGCGAACGAAGAGTGACCACGTCGCCGCGGGGATTTCCCTGCGGCGGAGCACAGCGCGAGCGGCGGCCGGTGACGGACCGCCGCTCGGCTTTTTGGGAGCGGAGGACCAGACAGGGACGGTCCGGGAGCGACGAGAGCAAACCCAGCCGCTCCCCAGCGAGGCGGTCCTTTGCTATCACGAGGCATGCGCGCGGCCGCCCTGCTCGTTGCCCTCCTCGGTTCGGCGTGCGCGCCCAACCTGCTGTCGGTGACCTCGCTCGAGAAGCCCGACAAGGCCACCAACGACGTCGCGGCCCTGATGCGCACCGAGGGCTTCGAGTGCAAGATCGACAACACCGACGGCGGGATGGTCGGCTGCACCAAGAAGGGCTCGTTCGTCGGCGTCATCGTCAACGGCAAGGGCGAGGCCGCGGTGGTGATGTTCTTCACCATCATCAAGCAGCCGCTCTGCGGCGAGGCCGCCTACGAGGACCGCGTCGACGGCTTCAACGCGGTCGCCACGATCGGCAAGGCCAAGTGCACCAAGGACATCTTGATGCTCTACAAGGTCGTGCTCGCGACCAGCGTCGGCTACTCGCGCAAGGAGCTCCCGCAGGTGCTCACGGTGTGGCACGACAGCATCCTCCAGAACGCCACCCGGCGTGGGCTCCTCGACGACAAGCTCCCGGCCGAGCCGCCGCCGGGCACCCCGAAGGGCCCGAAGCCCCCGGGCGGCCCCGGCAAGCCGGGCGAAGGGAACACGATCTGATGGCCCGCACTCCCTGGATCGCCGCGGCCCTCGGCCTGTCGTTGCTGGCTCTCCCGCTGGTCAGTGGGTGCGGCAAGTCCGCGCTCGTGAAGCTCAACGAGCCCAAGCTCAAGGCCGCCTACCAGGAGACGAGCGATCTCTTCGGCGAGGCCGGCTGGGCCTGCGAGGACGAGAAGTGGAACGACGGCAGCAAGTGGCTCCGCTGCAAGATGGGCAAGGAGATCCTCCTGCTCAACTTCGAGATGATCGAAGGCCGCGCGAGCATCACCTTCGTCTCGCCGTGGGAGCAGCCCAACTGCAAGATGGCCGACTTCCGCGCCGTCGTGGACAAGTTCAACCGCACCATGCCGCTCGCCTCGGCCGAGTGCATGAACGAGCACGTGCTGTTCATCTGGACGGCGATGTTCCTGCCCGACGAGGGCCTGCCGCGCGCGGAGCTCCCCACCCTCGCCCACCGCTGGCACGCGGTCACGCTGTCCGAGGCCGTGAAGGCCCACCTCATCGACTGACCGGCACGCCTCTAGGGGCGCAGCAGCACGTAGAGGGCACCGTCTCCGCCGTCGTCGGCGATCGCGGTCGCGAACGCGGCCACGTGCTGCGACGAGCGCCCCTGCGAGAGCCACGCGGCGATCTCTCCGCGCAGCACCCCCACGCCGGCGGGGCTGTGGTCGCCGCGACCGTGGATGACGAGCACCGTGCGCGCGCGCCGCTGCCGTCGGTCGCGCAGGAACACCTCGAGCGCCTCCTTGGCCTCCTCGGCGCGCTTGCCGTGCAGATCGATGCGGGCGTCGATCGGCAGCTCGCCGCGACGCAGGCGGCGCATCGCGGCCTCGCCGAGGTCGAGCCGGTGGCCCTCGAGCCGCCGGCCGTCGTCGGTCACCTCGAAGCGCGCCGCGCCCTCGACCAGGTTCAGGAGCTGGTCGCGCACGTCCTCGTCCGGATCGCGCGCCGGCGTCGCGGGCTTGGGCGCCACGGCCTTGGGCACCGCGGTCGAGAGCCGCCCGTGCCCGTCGCCGCCGAGCGGCACCACGCCCGCCATCATGCGCCGGTAGAAGAACTCGTCCTCGATCGGCGCCGGCGCGTCCTCGTTCCCGGTCTTGGCCTTCGGCCCCATGGCTGGCTTCTGCACGGGCTTCTGGGCCGTCGTGGGGGCCTTGCCCACGGGTACGGGCGCCTTGGCTCCGGGCTTTCCGGGCGCCTGCTTCGCGGCGGCCTTGCGGGCCTCCTCCTTCGCCTTCTCCTCGGCCTTGGCCTTGGCAGCAATGGCAGCAAGCGGCCCGGCCAGCGTGCGGAACCCGTCGCTCGCGGGCTCCGGCTTCTTCTCCTTCTTCGGCGGCTCGCGGTGCTTGGCCATCACTTCGCTCCGTCTTCGATGCGGTTCTTGAGCGCCTTGAGCGCGATGCGCACGTGCTGGACCCCGGAGAGGATGCCGTCCTCGAAGTGCCAGTCCGGATCGGCGAGCTCGGGGAAGTCGTGCGGGTTGCGGATGTCCTCGTCGGTCAGGTGCGGCAGGATCCGCCGTGCCAGCGTGATGACCTTCTTGGCCTGCACCCGCTCGATGGCGTCGATCTCCTGCTCGATGACCGTCCAGAGCTCTTCGTCCTGCGGGGAGGCCATGGAGGAGACGTAGCGCGGCGAACCGCAAAAAGCACCGCGGCCCCTCTCGTGGGAGAGCGGCCGCGACGTGACGGGAGATCGCTCAGGGCAGGGGGAGCACTCGGACGTTGCCGAGGATGACGGCGTCGGAGCTCGGCGTGCCGTCGTCGTTCAGCGTCGTGCCGCGCTGGCGGTAGAAGTTGACCACCTGGTTGCCGACGATGCGCGGGAAGAAGCCCGCCGTACCGTCCTGCTTCACGATGCCGCGCGTGAACTTCGCCGTGGCGCCACCGGAGCCCTTGGCCCAGTGCAGCGTGCCGGCGGTCGAGTCCTGGTAGACGAGCTTCACGTCGGCGCCGGCCACCACGAGGTGCGCGTTCTCGCCCACGAGGTGCTGGCCGTCGGGGAACTTGGTGCCCACCGAGCCATCGGCCGTGGTGCCGTCGTCGATGGTGACGGCGGGCGCTGCCTTCGACAGATCGCCACCCGGCACGAACTTGTAGAGGAGGCCCTCCTTGAGGCCGTCCACGTAGGCGACGTGCCAGTTGCCGCTGGCGTCGATCGCGAGCGTGGCGCCGATGCCGCGGTCGCCCTTGCCGGCGTCGCTCTTGGCGTCGCCCGTCCAGCCGTCGAGCGGGGCGTTCGCCGGGGTGACCGTCCACTTGCCGCCCTTGTTGCTGGCCGCGCGGACGTTGCCCTTGAAGCGGTCGTAGAACACGACCGCGATGTCCGAGCCCGCCGCCGCCATCGAGACGAAGAGGCCCGTGCCGTTGTGGTACTGGGCGAGCTTGGGCTTGAGCTTCTGGCAGGCGACCGCGCCCGTCGCGCCCTTCACGCAGGCCTCGCCGTCGCCGCAGGCCGGCGCGCACCCGCTGGTCGTGGCCTGGCAGGTGGCGCCGACGCCGACCTTGTCGCCGAGGAAGCACTTGCTGCCGCCCGTGCAGACCTCGTCCACGCAGGGGTACTTGTCCTCGACCGCCACGTCCTCGATCGCCCAGTCGGTCGTCGACGAGGGGGCGTCGCTGCTGGCCTTGGCGAGGCGGACCTTGTTCTTGCCCGCGCCGCCGGTGCCCGGCTCGATCGTCTGGTAGGCGATGGCGACCTTGCCGCCGACGAGCGCCATCGACGTGTAGCGACCGGCCCAGCCGTTGGTCACCTTGTCGACCTCGTGGGTCGACCACTTGGCGCCGTCGTAGTGGGCCACGCGGAGCGAGTTGTTCGTGCGGTCGTGGTAGGCCACCCAGGGGTTCTGGGCGGCGTCGAGCACCATGGAGGTGTAGAGGCCCACGTCGTCGCCCTGGTCGGTGATGCCGTCGCGGAACCCGGTCGACTTCTTCTTGCGGTTGGCGAGCGGGACGTCGGGCACGCCGTCGACGACCTTCCAGTCGACGGCCTGCTTGGCGGTGTCGTATTTGCCGACCGCGAGGTCACCGAAGAAGTCGTCGGTCGAACCGGTCGAGGGATCACCCTCGTGGTAACCGGCCACCCAGATGGTGCCGTCGGTGGCCACCGCGGCGCTGGTGTACGAGCCGATCACGTAGGTGCGCAGCTCGGGGTTGTTGTCCGGGGGGAGCGGGTTGTCGCCCGTGTTGTCGCCGCCCGCGCAGCTGCACCCGGAGGTACCGCCCGCGAGGACCATGAGCGAGGCCGCCGCGAGCTCCTTGGCGCGCGCGCGACGACGACGACGCTCGAGGACGGCGCCCACGAGGCCGAGAGCGGCGAGCAGGCCGCCGCTCCTGCCGGCATCGGTGCCCTCCTTGCCCGGGACGCTGCAGCCGCAGCCCGAGCTCGCGCCCGCGGCGGCGGCGTCGGCGCGACCGCGGATGAGCGGGGCGCTCGTGCTCGCGACGTTGCCGGCCTCGTCGGTCGCGCGGATCTCGATCTGGGTCATCTCGGGCTTCACCGAGACGAACCGCGCGACCTTGCCCGCGCCGTTGTCGACCAGCGGCACGGGGACCCACGCGCCGCCGTCGATGCGGGCCTCGACCTTGAGGTCGGTGGGCTTGGAGACGAGGTCGGCCGCGACGACGCGGACGAGGCCGGGCTGGTCGTTCTCGACCTTCACCAGCGGCGCCTTCACGTCGACGATGACGGGAGCTCGAACGCCTCGCCCTCGGTCTGCACGTTGCCGACGACGCGCGAGGTGACGCGGATGACGTGCTTGCCCTGCAGGATGAAGAACGGCGAGGTGACCGCGAAGTCGCGGCCCGGCGCGAACAGCGAGTAGGGGCCGTTGTCGACCTGGTAGGCGTACTCGACGGCGCGCGTGCCGTCGTCCTCGACGGCCTCGGCGTGCACCTGGAACACCGGCGGCGCGCTGCCGACGGTGTCGAGGTCGAAGTTCGAGGGGACGATCTTGGACGAGACGACGCGCGCGCTCGTGGTGTTCTGCGGCACGCCCGCGGCCGCGACGCCGAGGGTGGCGAAGATGCCGATGAAGCGGTCGTCACCCTTCTGCAGCTTGCGGATGCCGCCCGCCGGGATGTCGAGCGTGAGGCCGACGCTGGCGAGCGCCGAGTCGAGCTTGAACGGCTTGATGCTGCTGAACGTGCTCGCGGGGATGAGCCCGCCGATGCTCTCGACCAGCTTGCCGACCTGCGCGTCCTTCTCGAGGAGGAGGGTGTTGTTGCTGATGCGCGGGTTGGTGAACGAGAGCGGGTTCTTGGGCGGGAACTTCAGCCCGATGCCGTCCTTGCCGGCCTCGAGGTTGATCGGTACGCCGATGTCGATCCGGCCCGTGAACAGGCGGATGAACCGGTCGTGCGACCACATGTAGAAGTCGAGGTCGGTGTCCTTGAGCTTGAGGTCGATCAGCGGGCTCGAGAAGTCCGCGACGTTGTCCCCGATGGTGATGACCGGGGCCTTCTGCGGGCGGATGGCGAGGCCCATCGCGGGGGCCGAATCGCCGGCCTTGAACTTGTCGGAGAGGCCGTTGATCGAGCTGAGGAGCAGCGAGAACAGGCCCGCGTTCAGCTGCGAGATCTGCTCCGACGAGACGCCGATGCAGAAGAGGCCGCTGTTGTAGGCCGCGCCGGCCGCGTGGTTGAGGAAGCGCTCGGCGAGGCCGATGCCGAGGTGGGGCGGGGTCGGGCCGGTCCAGCCGGTCACCGTGTTGGCAGAGAGCTCGTCGGGCAGCTGGATGCCGACCGGCGGGGTGAGCACGGCCTGCGGGACGCAGTTGCTGATCGGCTGGGGCACGCCGCCGCCGAACATGGAGAGGGTCACGCCGTTCTCCGCGGCGCCGGTGCCGGGCGCGGGCTTCATGTCGCCGGCGCTCGCCAGCATGAAGTCGAGACCGCCGCTCGTGCCGGGCGAGAGCGAGGCGAGCAGGCCGGAGAGGTCGAACCGCGACTCGAGACCGAGCAGCATCGGCACGCACTCGGCGTCGGCCTTGTTGGCGTAGCGGCAGGTGCCCGAGACGTTGAACGTGTCCTTCGGGCACTGCTCGGTGCCGTCGGGGAGCTTCTGCGCCTTCATGCAGGTCGCCTCGGCGAGCGGCTTGGTGAGGCTGCCCGTGAGGCCGCCGATGACCGAGCCGATGATCAGGCCCTTGATGGCGTTGAGGATCGAGGTGCCGATGCCGCTGCCGCAGAACTTGAAGTTGTCCTCGAGGACGCTCTGCGTGAAGTCGAGCTTCTTGATGTTGATGCGCGTGTAGCCCGCGCGCGCCGCGTGGAGCGCGTCGTCCGGCACCGCCTCGAGCGCGATCTCGACGTTCGCCGGCACGTCCACGTATTCACCCGTGTCACACGTGGAGGCCGAGCCCTTGGTGAGACCGGCCGTCGTGTTGATCCCGATGGCCTTGACCGGCAGGTTGCGGAGCCGAACCGGAACCGTGGCCTTGATGTTCAGCTGGTTCGGGTTGACCGAGTCGATGGTGACGTTCTTGATGTCCTTGAGGTTGATCTCGACGATGCACTTGGGGGGCGTCTCACCAGGCTTCGGGCCGCCGGGACACACCGTGTAGTCGAAGATCGAGAGCACCTTGCCGCTCGACTCGTTCACCGGGAACGTGAGCACGCCGCCGGTGGCGCTCGAGCCGATGACCTTGTTCACGACCGCGCCGAGGTTCTTCGAGAGGAACTCGAGGCCCGGCTTGGTGAGGCGCACGCCGGCCCCGTTGGTGACCCGTTCGGCTTTCGGAAAGCCACCTGGGATCACGCTCGAGCCAGCGCAGCTGCTGCTGCAGCCGCCGCCTCCGCACGCGCTCGCCATGGCGAGCAGGCCGGTGGCAAAGAAGGCGTTCTTCACGCCATAGGCCCAGTCCGGACCGATCATCGAAGTAAGACGACGCATGAGGCCTCCCGAAGACACACGCCCGCGCAGAAAAGGACGCGTTGGACACCTTACGGTGCGCGGGTGGGGACGTTCAAGGAAGGTCTGTTGGTTTCGGCATTTCTCCGATGTAGGTGACGCGACGCGCAAAGCGTTGGCGCACGACAAAGCGCCGAGACCCGTCCTCACGTGGAGAACGGGTCTCGAACTCGTCACGGAACCGTCGAGTGAACTCAGCCGCCGTCGGCCGTCGCGTCCGTCGCCGCGTCGGTGGCCGAGTCCGTGGCAGCGTCGCCGCTGCCCGTATCGGTGCCCGTGTCGGAGCCCGTGTCGGTGCCGCCGTCGGGCGGGGTCGTCGTACCCGAGATGGTCACGCCATAGGCCGCGAAGGTGGCCGAGAGCGTGAAGGCGTTCTTGCAGCTCGTGCCGCCGACGCAGGTGTCGCCGATCTCGGGGACCTTCCCATCGGGGCCCTTCTTGCAGTAGTTGCCGTCGCTCTTGGCCGGGTCGTTGACCAGGAGCTTGCAGAGGCTCTGGCAGCCGGCCGACTTCACCGGCACGTGGTCGGCCTCTTCGGCGGTCATCTTGCCGACGAGCTGCGCGCCCGTGGTCCAGCCGAGCGAGTCGCGGTCGCACCAGTAGTCGCGGTTCCAGCTACCGATGCACGAGCCACCGACCGAGAGGGTGGCGTTCTTGAGGACGCCCTCGCGGATGGGGAGGATGACCGGCACGGCGTCGCTGAAGATGGGGATGTTCAGGAGCGACATCGTCTCGGTGGTGAACGTGTCGCCGGTGAACGAGAGCTTCACGTTGATGGGCGCGAGGTCGATCGGTTCCTTGGGACCGACGAAGCCCGGGCAGATGCTGTCGAGCTTGGACGCGTCGACCTTCTCGTTGACGAAGGCGAAAGTCTTGCCCGATTCGCCCGCGGGCAGCCCGACGTCGGTCGAGCCGCGCGACCCGCCGGTCTTCATCATCCCGGCCTTCTTGTCGATCTGCATGAGCCAGGTGAACGACTCGGCGCCGCTCGAGGCGCACTTCTGGTTCACGTTGGGGTCGACGGCGATGGGGGCGAGGGAGAGCAGCGCGTCGGGCGACCAGAGGCGGATGCGCCCCATGCGGAGGTTGACGATGTCACCCGACTGCTTGACCTGGTAGCTGCACTCGTTGGCCGGGCACTTCTCGACCTTGGTGGTGCTGCTGCACTTGGTCGCGCCGGCGGCCTCGGGGCCACACGCGATCGGCGGGTTCTGCGGATCCTTGAAGTCGCACGGCGGGTCCGTGGGGGTGACGGGGGCCGGGTCCTCGCTGCATCCCGCCGACGAGATCACGAACGTCCCCGAACACAGGAGCCCGAGCACGAACACGTACGACAATCCGCTCTTCATCGATTCCTCCACCCGACAAGAAAACAAGGCGCGCGCTGCGAAGCGCTCACCTTAGCAGAGTCAGCGCGTCCAGCTCGTGTTCGACATGGACGAGTTGCTTGAACGCAAGCAGGCGGTCGCGGACGTGGTCGCCGCGGAGCGTCACGAGGCGCTGCGGGCCCACGTCCTCCACGCAGAACGAGCCGAGCACCGAGCCAGCGACGATCGCGCGACGCAGCGCGGCGCGATCGATCTGGCCCCCCTGACCGTCGACGCGCGTGAGGTAGCCGACGAAGCCGCCGGCGAAGCTGTCGCCCGCGCCGGTCGGGTCCACCACGTCCTCGAGCGGATAGGCGGGAGCGAAGAAGGGGGCGCCGTCGTCGTAGAGCAGCGCGCCGTACTCGCCGCGCTTGACCACGAGGTACTTGGGGCCCATCGCGCGGATCGCGGCGGCGGCGCGCGAGACGTTGTGGTGCTGGCCGAGCTGACGCGCCTCTTCCTCGTTGATCACGAGGACGTCGACGCGCGGGAGGAGCTTCATGAGCGCGGCGCGCTCGCCGTCGATCCAGAAGTTCATCGTGTCGGCGATGACCAGCTTGGGCTTCGTGGTCTGCTCGAGCACCTCGTACTGCAGGGCCGGGTGGATGTTGCCGAGCAGCACGAACGGCGCGCTGCGACCGGCCGCCGGGATCTTCGGGCGGAAGTCGGCGAACACGTTGAGCTGCGTGTCGAGGGTGACCCGGCTCGCGAGGGTCGCGTCGTAGCGGCCCGCCCAGCGGAACGACCGCCCCTTGGCGCGCTCGACGCCGGTCACGTCGACGCCGTGCGCCTTCATGGTCGCGAGGTGCTCCTCCGGGAAGTCCTCGCCGATGACGGCGCAGAGGTCGATCGGGGCGAACAAGGAGGCCGCGAGGGCCGCGTACGAGGCGGAGCCGCCCCAGACGTTCTTGAAGTCACCCGAAGGCAGCTCGAGGTCGTCGAAGGCGACCGAACCCACGATGAGGAGGCGCGACATGGCGGGCGGCGTATCGAAGGAAGCCGCCGGGGTGTCAATCGCCAGCCGAGGACGCGCGCGCGCGGTTTGGTCCCGCGTAGCGGGCTACGCACCCCTGCGTAAAAGGCAACTCGCGCGTCGGAGCCCCAGCCGTGATAGGCCGCCCGCCGCGCGCGAGGGTGCTCCTCGTCGCGCCGCAAGGAGTCCCCGATGGGCAAGCTGACCGATTACGTCGTCTTCCACGATCCCAAGCTCGCGAAGCGCTTCGCGAACGACCGCATCCCGATCGACACGCTCTGGGAGGCGTACTTCGACGGCGCCCTCGACATCCCCGGCGACATCTACGGGCTCCTCGACGACCGCCACGCGGTCGCCAAGCACCCGTTCACCCAGGAGCACGTGAAGTACTTCTTCACGAAGTTCGTCCCCGAGTTCGCGGTGCACAGCAAGGCCTACGACGAGAAGCTCGTGCGCTGGCACTACGACCGTGGCGACGACTTCTTCGCGGCGTTCCTCGGCCCGCGCATGGTCTACACGTCCGGCTTCTTCACCAACGAGAACCAGACGCTGGAGCAGTCCCAGGACCAGAAGCTCGACCTCGTCTGCCAGAAGCTGATGCTCGAGCCCGGGCAGCGCTTCCTCGACATCGGCTGCGGCTGGGGCACCCTCACCATGCACGCCGCCAAGCACTACGGCGTCGACGCGACCGGCGTCACCATCAGCCAGAACCAGACCGCGTTCGCGATGGAGCGCGTCAAGGCCAACGGCCTCGACGGCAAGGCCCGCATCCTCTGCAAGGACTACCGCGACATCGGCTCGGCCCGCTTCGACCGCATCTCGAACCTCGAGATGGTCGAGCACGTCGGCGTGAAGAACCTCAAGCCGTTCTACGAGCAGGTCTACGACCTCCTCGACGACCAGGGCCTGTTCCTCATGCAGTGGACCGGCCTCCGCCGTCAGAGCAAGATGGAAGACCTCGTCTGGGGCCTCTTCATGGCGAAGTACGTGTTCGCCGGCGCCGACGCCTCCCTGCCGCTCGCCCCCATGATGAACGTCATGGAGAAGGCCAACTGGGAGATCCACTCGGTCGAGAACATCTCGTACCACTACCGGGTCACCATCAAGAAGTGGCACGACAACTGGCTCACCAACAAGGCCCAGGTCGTCGCGGCCTACGGCGAGCGCTGGTTCCGCATCTGGCACGTGTTCCTCGCCTGGGCGACCACCATCGCCGCGCAGGGCACCGCCGCCTGCTTCCAGGTCATCGCGCACAAGAACCTCAACCACTTCGACCGCACCCGCTGGATCGGCAAGGCGAGCCTCGGTGAGCAGGGCCGCATCGCCCTCCCCGGCGCGCGCCCCGACTGGAAGAACACCGACGTGACCGCCCGCTTCTTCGGCGGCGCGCCCGTGGTCGGCAACGCGGAGTGATCTTCGCCTCGTGAGCACGGCGGGCGCCTCCTCGGGGCGCCCGTCCTGCTTTTGTCGACTCAGCGCACGACGAGCGTGCCGACGCCGCGATCGGTGAACAGCTCGGCGACCGCCGCGTGGGGGACGCGCCCGTCGACCAGGTGCACGCGGCCGACGCCGCCGTCGATCGCCGTCAGCGCCGCCGCCACGGCCGCCCCCACGGCCGCTGGCACGCTCGCCCGCGCGCGCAGATCCGCCGCGCGGATCTCGGACACGAGCTCGCCGTTCTCCTCGAGGCCCGGCGCGTCCACGAGCAGGAGCAGCTTGTCTGCGCGCAGCGCCACGGCCACCGCGGCCGCCGCGCCCTCGACCCCGAGCACCACGGCCCGGCCGTCGTCGCCGGTCGCGATCGGCGCGATCACCGGCACGTATTCCTTGCCGAGCAGCAGCTCGACCAGGCTCGCGTCCACCTTGCCCGCGCGGAGCAGCCCGCCGTCCTTGCCCGAGATGCCGACCGCGCGCGACTCGCTCTGGTTGAGCAGCGAGACCAGCTCTGCGTTCCTCGCGCCGAGCGCCGCCTCGTCCGCGCCGCCCGCGTGCACGACGATCGGGAGCAGGCCCGCCCCGTCCAGGAGGTTGACGTCGCCGGCGAGGCTCGCGCGCAGCGAGGGCCTCTCGATCACCGCGCCCGCGGCGGCGATGACCGCGCGCCGACCCGCGAACCCGCGAATGTAAGAGAGCGCCTCCACCAGCAGCGCGTGCTTGAGGTGCGGGCTGTAGTTGGTGAGCCGGTCGTCGCGGGTGACCGTGCCCTCGGGCGAGGCCACGATGGTCGAAGAGTAGTCGGCGTTGATCTTCACGTAGTCGTAGGAGAGATCGCAGCCGAGCGCGGTGGCCGCGCCGTCGCCGGCGCGCAGGTCGACCTCGATCGCGATCGCCGGGGCCCGCAGGCGACTCCGCAGCGACGCCGCGTCGGGCAGCGTCGGGGCGCCGTCGTCGAACACGACCACCCCTTGCATCGTCACCCGGGCGAGGCGCGGGTCGACCGCGAGCCCGAGCGCGCCGGCGCGCGACCCGACCGTCGCGAGGATGCGGCCGTAGTTCGGGTCCGCGCCGAACATCGCCGCCTTGACCAGCGGCGAGCCCGCGATGGCCTTGGCCATGTCGCGCGCGACGGCCTCGGTGGGTGCGCCCTTGACCGCGATCTCGAGGGTCTTGGTCGCCCCCTCGCCGTCCTCGGCGACCGCGCGCGCGAGCTCCGCGAAGATCTCGCCGAGGGCCCGCTCGAAGGCGTCGAGGTCGACGCTCCCCGCGCGCCCGTTGGCCATCACGAAGACCGCGTCGTTGGTGCTCGTGTCCCCGTCGACGATCAGCATCTCGAAGCAGCGCGCGGCGCGCGCGACGATCGGCTGGAGGACGCTGGCAGCAATGGCAGCATCGGTCGTGACCACGACGATCAGCGTGGCGAGCTGCGGGGCGATCATGCCGCTGCCCTTGGCGGCGGCGGCGAGGGTCACGCCTCCGAGCGCGCGGCCCGCGAGCTTGATCTGCGTGTCCGTGGTCATCATGGCCTCGGCCGCGGGCTCGATGCTCGCGCGGAGCGCCCCGACGAGCTCGGGGGCCGCCGCGACGAGCTTGTCGACGGGCAGCGGGACGCCGATGACGCCGGTGGAGGCCGACAGGATCTGGTCGCGCCGGGCGCCGAGGGCGTGCGCGAGGGCCGCGTGGATCGCCTCGACGGCTTCGACGCCCGCGGGGCCGGTCAACGCGTTGGCGTTGCCGCTGTTGATCGCGATCGCGCGGAAGCCCTCGCCGGGGACGCGGCTCGTCGCGTCGACCACCGGGGCCGCGCGCGCCGTGTTGCGCGTGAACACCCCCGCGACCGCGCAGGGGACCTCGCTCTCGAAGAGCGCGAAGTCCTTGCGCACGGCCTTGATGCCGGCGTGGATCCCCGCCGCCCGGAACCCGAGCGGCAGCTTCACGGCGCGCTCCGCGGGAGGTCGGCGAGGCCGAGCGCCTCGGGGAGGCCGAGCAGCAGGTTGAGGTTCTGCACCGCTTGCCCGGCGGCGCCCTTCACGAGGTTGTCGATCGACGCGAGGACGATCGCGACGTCGCCGTCGGCCGCGACACCCACGTGGCAGGCGTTGGTGCCGACCACGCCGGCGAGGGTGACCGCCTCCGGCGCGACCACCCGCACGAACGCGCTCCCCTCGTAGGCCGCGGCCAGGCACGCGCGGAGATCGGCCAGCGGCGCGCGCGGCCGCGCGTAGCAGGTGGCGAGGATCCCGCGGCGCACCGGCAGCAGGTGGGCCGTGAAGGTGAGCGAGGGCACGGCGAGCGCCTGCGCGATCTCCGGGGTGTGCTGGTGCGCGAGGAGCTTGTAGGCGCGGAGGTCGTCGGCGACCTCGACGAACGAATACGCCTCCTTGGCCTGGCGGCCGGCGCCGGTGACGCCGGACTTGGCGTCGACGATGAGGCCGCTCGACTCGATCAGACCCGCGCGGGAGCAGCGGCGCGAGCGCGAGGAGGGTCGCCGTCGGGTAGCACCCGGGGTTGGCGACGAGGTCGGAGGTGGGTGGGCCGAACAGCTCGGGCAGACCGTAGTGGGCGCTCGCGAGGTGCTCGGTCGCGTGGTGCTCGAAGCCGTACCAGCGTGGGTAGATGCTGGCGTCGCGCAGGCGGAACGCGCCCGAGAGATCGATCACCTTCTTGCCCGAGGCGCGGAGCCGGGGCGCGAGGTCGAGCGACACCTCGGCCGAGGTCGCGAGGAAGACGACGTCCACCGCGCCCGCCGCCTCGACGGCCTGGGCGTTGGCGACGAACGAGAGGCTCGTGCGCGCGCCCACGCGCTCGCCGACCGGGTCGCCCGACCACTTGTCCGAGGTGCAGAACCCGAGCTCGACCTCGGGGTGGGCGCACAGGATGCGGGTCAGCACCATGCCCGAGTAACCCGAGGCTCCGACGATCCCGACGCGCGTCTTCACGCGCCGCACATACTGCGCTCGGCCGGCGATGTCATCGGCCCGACCCACGAATCCACCGGGCTGTCACGCAGGTGGCCCGCGTGCGCCCCCCGACGAGGTTTGCTACAGCCCCGCGATGTCGTCACGGAAGTGGGTGGTGGTCGCGGCCCTGGTCGCGCCGCTCGGTGGCTTGCTCTCGGTCGCGACGGTCACGCCGGGGCGCCTCGCCTGGGCCGCCCCGCCCTCGCTGTCGGTCACCAAGACGGTCGAGACGGGCTCGATGCCCAAGGCCGTCACGGTGAGCCCCGACGGCAAGAGCCTGGTCGTCACCAACTTCGGCTTCTGGAAGAACCGCAACCTCTACTGGTACGACCCGGTCACCCTCGCCAAGGTCGGCCAGACCGACTTCGACGACAAGGACGGCAACGCGGTCGAGGCGGTGTTCTCGCCCGACAGCAAGACGCTCTACACGTCGAACTTCAACGGTAACAACGTGAAGGTCGTCGACGTCGCCACCAAGAAGGTGACCAAGACGGTCGACGTGGGTCTGCGTCCGAAGATCGTGGTGCTCTCACCCGATGGCACCAAGCTGATGGTCGCCAACTGGGACAGCTACAGCTCCACCATCTACGACACCAAGGACTGGAAACAGCTCTACAAGCTCAAGGCCGGCGAGCACCCGCGCGGCATCGCCATCACCGGCGGCCCGAACCCCAAGGCGTACATCGCCGGCTTCGAGGGCGACGAGCTCGACATCTACGAGGGCGCCGACTTCGGCACCCACAAGAAGATCAAAGCCTGCAGACACATCCGGCACATGACGCTCTCGCCGGATTCCAAGATCCTCTATCTGTCCTGCTACTATCACGGTCAGCTCGGCGTCTGGGACATCGCCACCGACAAGATGACCAAGCTCGTGCAGATCGGCCAGGAGCCGAAGTCGAGCGCGGTCTCGACCGACGGCCGCTGGGTGTTCATCGCCAACTTCGGCAAGCCCGACCAGGACTCGATCAGCGTGGTCGACACCACCGACTGGAAGCAGCGCTACATCAAGGTCCCCAAGATGGACCAGGGCTGCGGGCTCGCGCTCTCGCCCGACCAGAAGACGGTGTGGGTCACCGGCTGGAACAGCCGCACGCTGCACTCGATCGACGTGGGGCCGCTCGGCATCAAGCCGGCGGCCGTCGCGTCGGCGAGCGCGAGCGCCTCGGCGTCGGTCGTCGCGAGCGCCGCGCCCAGCGGATCGGCGAAGCCCTCGACGAGCGCCGCACCCAAGCTCGGCACCGCGCCTGGCAAGGGCCCGATCAAGCTCGAGTGAGCGCCTTCTTTCCTGGTGCGGCCGCCGGTGGAGGCGGCCGCTGTTCACTGCGCTCGCCTCCGGCTCGCTCCGTTCACTTCTTCGTGCAACGCACGATCACGCGGCGGCCGTCTTCGCGCTCTTCGAACTCGAAGACGACGCGATCACCGGCCTTGAGGCCCTTGATCACGGCCGCCGAGGAGGCCTCGAAGGGCATCGTCATCGCGAGCATGTAGCCAGGGATTTCCTCGTGCGCGATGTGCAGCACCCGACCGTTCGGCGAGATGGACTCGATGGTCCCCTCGGTGGCGTGGACCTGCACGGTGGTGCCGTCGGCTGCGGGCTTGGTCGAGGGCCCGCAAGCACACACCGGGAGAGCGAGGGCGAGGAGGACGAGGAATCGCACGGTCGTCATCCTAGCGCCCCGCGACCGTTCGTCGCAGGGGTGAGCGCACGCCCACGTGCTATCTCCGCCCCGTGCGCGCGGCCCCCGTCACGCTCGCGATCGCGCTCGCGCTCGCCCCGCCCCGGCGCGCGCGGCGGCGTGCTGCGGGACCGGCTACGGCGTCGGGCAGCGGCTCGCGGTCGCCGAAGACGCGGCCGTCACCCTCACCACCCGCCTGCAGAGCACCCTCGGGAGCTTCGACGACGCGGGCCGTTGGGTGCGCGATCCGGCCACCGACGCGGACCGCGAGCTCCGCGCCGACCTGTCGGTGATCGTCAAGCCGATGCCCTCGCTCCAGCTCGGCGCGTCGGCGCCGTTCCTTTCGACGTGGCGCAAGACCGCCGATCTCCACGGTCGGGGCGCGGGGGTCGGCGACGTCAACGTGTTCGGCCGCTGGGACTTCGTGCCTGTCGGGGGTCGTGGGGCGTGGCCCGGCATCGCCGCCACGCTGTCGGTCGGGCTCCCCACCGGGCGCTCCGCCGATCACGCCGCCGACGCGCTCGGCGCGGACGCGACCGGCCTCGGCGTGTTCGAGGTGCGCCCCGGGATCGCGATCGAGAAAGCGTGGTGGCGGGGCTGGTTCGTCGTGTTCGCCACCAGCGTCGCCCTCCGCACACCACACGACAGCCGCGGCGGCACCGTGCAGCTCGGGCCGCGGTGGAGCACCGTGCTCGCGGGCGGCCCGAGCTTCCGCTCCGGGCTCGGCGTCGCGCTCGGCGTGCAGCACGACCGCGAGGCCGCGCCGACCACCGCGGGCGTACGCGGCGCCGGGCGCTCCCGTACGTCGCTGGTCCTCGTCTCCTCGTACGAGATCGATCTGCACTGGTCGATCGTGCTCGCCGCGCAGGCCGATCCGCCGATCGCGGGGCTCGGGCGCAACGAGCCCGGCGTGGTCTCCGGGACGCTGGGCCTCCGGTTCGCGCACTCCATCTACGATTGAACCGGCGTCCGAGCTCGGCCGTTGGACCTACCCGATCGACGGGCGCCTCCGTCGATGGGGGACGGTATCCTCGCTGCCCATGAGCACCGAAGAGATCCGCGGCAAGAAGGTCCTCCTCAGGTTCGAGGGCAAGAAATGCATCCACGCGCGCCAGTGCGTGCTCGGTCGGCCCGACGTGTTCGTGCCCAACGTCGAAGGCGAGTGGATCCACCCCGACGCGGCGACGCCCGAGGAGCTCGCGGCGCTCGCCCTCGCTTGCCCGAGCGGCGCCATCGGCTACGAGCGCCTCGACGGTGGCGAGAACGAGCGCCCACCGATGGTCAACGTGGCGCGGGTGCGCGAGAACGGCCCGCTCGCGATCCACGCCGAGATGGAGATCGCCGGGCAGCGCGCCCTGCGCGCGACCCTGTGCCGGTGCGGCGCCTCGCAGAACAAGCCGTACTGCGACGGCAGCCACGCCGCGGCCGGATTCGCGGCGACGGGCGAGCCCGCCACCGAGGCGTCCGAGCCGCTCGCGAACCGCAACGGCCCGATCACGGTCACGCCAGCCCCGAACGGTCCGCTGCTGGTCGAGGGCAACCTCGAGGTGTGCAGCGGCACCGGGCGCACGATCCACCGCGTCACCAAGACCGCCCTGTGTCGCTGCGGTCAGTCGGGCAAGAAGCCCTACTGCGACGGCACGCACCGCAAGGTCGGGTTCACCGCGCCGTGAGCGTCACGCTCTACTACACCCCCGGCACGTGCTCGCTCGCCCCGATGGTGGCGCTCGAGTGGCTCGGACAGACGTACGCGCTGTGTCGCGTGGAGAAGGAGGCGCGGGCGAGCGACGCCTATGCCCGCGTTCACCCGCGGCGGCTCGTACCCGCGCTGCGCGTCGAGCCGGAGCGCGTGATCGGCGAGGTCAACGCCATCCTGAGCCACCTCGGCGGACTGCCGACGAGCGGGCCGGAGGGCGACGCGGCCAACCAGTGGCTCTCCTACCTGGCGAGCGGGTTCCACGCGGTGTTCTGGCCCTATTTCCGCCCCGATCGCTACACCACCGAGCCCGCGCACGAGGCCTCGGTGAAGGCCGCCGCGGTGCTCGCGATCCGTCGGGAGCTCGGCTTCGTGAACGAGCAGCTCGAGGCTCGCCCGTTCCTGCTCGGCGAGCGCTCCCTGCTCGACCCGTACCTCCACGCGATGGGCCGCTGGTCGAACGCGATCGTCGACGTACCCAGGGAGTTCCCGCACGTGTTCCGACACCAGAAGGCGCTCGCCACCGACCCGGCCGTGCGCAAGGCGCTGGCCATCGAGCGCGGCGACGTGACGCTACACCCGCACGTCGACCTCTGAGCGCGACTCGCTCCGGCCCCACGCCCGCAGCGGATCGACGAGGGCCGAGGCCAGGCCGGGGCCGTGGTTCGGCTCGGCGAGCCCGAAGCGCAGGCGGCGCCGCGGCCCAGCGAGGCTCAGCGTCCCGAACACCCAGTCCCACACCGCGAGGCCCGCGCCGAAGTTGCGATCGTGATCCTGGGGATCGCGCGAGTGGTGGATCTGGTGTTGCGCCGGGCTGATGAACCACCGCTCGAGCCACGCGCCGTACGAGAGCCACACGTGCGAGTGACGGAGGTTGCCGCCGAGCGCCGCGAGCGCGAAGCCGACGACGTCGACCCCGAGCACCCAGTAGCCGCGCACGCGTCCGGGGAAGAGCCACATGAAGATCCCCATCACGAGCCCGAGCCCGACGACCCCGCGGAGCGACATCAGGAGGCTCTCGAGCGGGTGCACCCGGTGCAGCGTGAACGGCGTGAGCACCTCGGCCGAGTGGTGCACCTGGTGCAGCTGCCAGAGGAGCGAGAAGCGGTGCATGGCGCGGTGCACGAGGTAGCGCCCGAGGTCGTCGACCAGGAACGCGGCGAGGGTGAACAGCAACGCGACCGGCGCCGCGTGCGGCCCGGTGGGGCCGAACTGCACGCGCAACGCGCGCGCCACCAGCACGGCGACCCCCACCGTCGTCACGAAGCGCGGGACGATCCCGAGGGTGCGCACGAGCGCCCGCACCACCAGCAGCGCGTAGTCGAGCCGCGCCGACCGGTGGAGGAAGATCTCCCTCGGGAACAGGTAGCCGAGGAGCGAGCGGCCATGCCCACGGACGCGGAACCACCAGACCGCCGCGGCGATGAGCGCCGCCGATGTCAGGAATGGCAGGAACACCCGGTCGTCGGGCTCGAGGAACGTGTCGAGCAGCGCCTTCACAGATCCACCTGCGCGCCGACCTGGAACGTGCGCGGCGCGAGCGGGCGCGCGCCGAACGGCCGACGCCCGGCGAGGTAGGCCTGGTCGAGCAGGTTGCGCACCCCGCCGTGGAGGCGAAGCCAGCCGTTCACCTTGAACGAACCGCTGACGTCGAGCACGAAGGAGGCGTCGGTGGTGAGGCCATCCACGAACGCTCCCTGGCCTGCCGTCTCGCGCATGCGTCCCACGTAGAGGCCCTGCGCGGCGACCCCGAAGCGCTTGGTCTCGAAGCCGACCATGCCCGAGAGCTGGTGCCGCGGCAGGTAGGGCAGCTCGTCGCCCTCGCGCACGTTCGCGAGCTGCGGATCCGAGGAGGTGAAGCTCGAGAGCAGGCGCGAGCGGGTGAACGTGTACGAGAGGCGCACCGGGAGCGCCGCGCCCGGAAACACGGGGATCTCGGCCTCGGCGAACGCCTCTGCCCCGTAGATCCGCGCCGCGCCCGCGTCGTACTGGCGGTCCTGGTTCTTGCCGACGCAGCCGTTCGAGAACGTGCAGATGTCGGTGAGGTTGCGGTAGTCGTCGTAGAAGCCGATGACCTCGGCGCGCACCCGCTTGCTCGTCCAGCGCGCGCCGCCCTCCCAGTGGATCGCGTCTTCGTGCCCGTTCACCGAGCTCGCGCCGGGGTTCGGCGGCGAGAACCCGCGGTGGACCCCGGCGACGAGGCCCAGGTTCTTGGTGAGGCGCACCCAGCTGCCGAGCCCGGGGAGCACCACCTGCGTCGTGTTGATGGCGGTCGTGCCGGTCAGGTAGTCGTCCTCGCGGCCGCGCAGCACCTCGATGCGCACGCCTGGCGTGAAGATGAAGCGCGAGAACGAGATGGCGTCGGCGAGGTGGAGCGCGAGGGCGGTCGTGGACTGTCGGTTGTAGGTCACGAGCTCGGTCGGCCGCCCGTCGGCGACCAGCTGACCGCCCTGCATGAGGAACCCGTTCTGCGACTGGTTGCGCAGGATCTCGTCGTAGTGCACGCGCAGGCCGTACTCGAGCCGGTTCTCCCAGCCGTCACCCTTCCAGGTCTTCTTGCCCACCGTCTGGATCCCCTGCGAGACGAACGTGCGGTCGTTCGGCCCGATGAGGATGGCCTGTCCGACACCCGGCGAGTCGGCCTCGCCGGTCAGCGACCGGTAGAACGCGGCGTTCGACGGCGCGTTCGGCTGCGCCAGCACCTGCAGGATGTCCCCGCCGCGCAGGCCGTTGACCTTGCGCCACGTGCGCTGGAAGTCGTGGCGATACGCCGTCGTCGTCACGTCGAAGCCGCCCTCGAAGTGCGCCTGGTGCGAGACGACCAGCGAGACTCGCTGGTTGTCCATGCGGTCCTGGTTGCTCGCGCGGTAGCGGCGGTAGGGCGACGCGCGGAAATCCGCGTCGGTGAGCCCGAGGTAGGTCTCGTGCGACGTCTCGCTCGACAGCGTGAGCTTGACGCCGAGCTCGTGCCGCAGGCCTTCCCGGCTCGGGAGGCCGAACGCCCCCTTGACCATGACCTCGCGGCGGACGAAGCCCGAGTCGCCACCGCCGTCGAGCACCTTGAAGCCGGAGCTCCCGAGCTGCACCCCCTCGACCACGACGCCGACGTCGTCCGACGAGAGGCCCTGGCGCGCGTAGAGCTGGTGGTAGCCGAACGACCCGAGCGTGAGACCGAAGCGCCCCGTGGGCGAGCCCGGCACGTCGTGGGTGATGAGATCGATGGCGCCGCCGATGGTCTGCGGGCCGTGCAGGATCGCCGACGGCCCCTTGACCACGTGCACCGCGCGCATGCGGCCGACGAGCGGGAAGTAGTACGCAGCGGGCGCCGAGTAGGGGGCGGGCCCGAACAGCACGCCGTCCTCCATCAGCGTGAGCTTCTTGCTGCGGTCCGAGTTGGCGCCGCGCATGCCGAGGTTGGGGCGCAGGCCGTAGCCGTCCTCGCTCCGCGCGTAGACGCCGGGCACCGCGAGGAACACCGCGTGCGGGTCGTCGTAGCGCATGCGCTCGAGCTGCTTCTGCTTGAGCGTGTGCACCGAGCCGCCGGTCTCGGCCTCCTTGCTGCCGACGACCGAGAGCTCGGTCGCCTGCTCCTCCTTCGGCTCCTTCTCCTTCTCCTTCGGCTGTTTCTCCTTCGCTTCCTTCGGGGCGGCCTCGGCCGGCGCCTCCTCCTTGGCCTCGGGGAGCGGCTCGTGGTCGGCGCGCGCCGCGGGCGTGGCGAGGACGACGACGGCGACGGCGAGCCCACTGCTCGTGATGCGGAGGGACATGTTCAGTCGTTGTCTCCGGCGACGCGCGCCGGCAGGTCGAGGTGGAGGATCGAGACGACGTCCGTCTTGAGCGCGTCGGTCAGCTTCTTGATGGCGACGATGAGCGTCTTCACCGAGGCCGGGTCCTTGGCGAGGCCCTCTTCGATCGACGCGTAGGGGAAGGCGTCGACCGCGGCGATCGCGCCGGCGAGGTGACCTTCGAGCTCGTCAACGAGCGCACCGCCCCCGGCCGCGCGCAGGTAGTCGTCGAAGGCGATCCCCGCGTCGCCCGCGCCGCAGCCCTTCCAGAGCTTCCGGAAGGCGACGAGGTTCGTCTTGACGTGACGCTTCGAGGTGACCGACCAGCGCGCCTCGACGAGCTCCCCACACGGCGGCTCGGTGCACACCGGATCGACGATGTAGCCCGACGGGACGCCGAGCTTGATGTCCTTGGTCATGTAGTCGACGTAGAAGAGGCCGCTGAGCACCGCGTCGAGCGCCACCTTGGCGTCCGGGTAGACCGCGCTGCCCTTGCCCGCGGTGGAGAGCGATGTGACGAAGCCCCCCTTGCCCGGCTTCCAGGCCTCGACGAGGGCGTGCGCGTTCTTCGCGAGGTCCCTCGCGAGGACGAGGCCGTACGCGGCGCGACGGCTCGCGATCTCCTCCTTGGTGAGCGCGGCCCAGCTGCCGCTCGTCACCACGATCGAGGACGAGCCACAGCCGTGGTCAGGGGCGTCGAAGAACAGGAGGTACTCGAGCGTGCCGAGGCCCCGCGTGTTCGGCAGGCCCTTGGTGACGAAGTCCGGCGCCTCGTACGACTTGCTCGCGGTGGCCTCGTCGGCGAGGCAACGCCCGAGGAGCGGCCACGCGTAGAAGCCGTCGCGCAGCCCCTGACCACCGGGCTGCGTCGTTGCGGCGAGCGGACCGATCTGGCCCAGCTCGACGACCTGCCACGCATCCATCGCCTCGAGCCACGCGTCGCGCGCGGCCTTGCGGGTGGCGTCGGTCGGCGTGGCGACGAGGGCGCCGAGCGCCGTCTCGAGCTTGGTGGCGCTCGCCTCGAAGGCCTCGTACGAGCCGACCACGCAGGCGCCTATCGCGCCGAGCATGGCGTTGCGGTCGAAGTCGCCTGCGTCGACGCCGTCGGGCCGCGAGGTCGGCTTGTCGCAGGACACGGCGGCGAGGGCGAGGAGGCAGGGAAGGTAGGGGCGCATGGGTCTCTTGAAATCGACTTTCAATTGCGTTATTAGAAGACGACCGGCTCGTCAAGGCGCGACCGACAAGAATTCCAGGCAGTTATGACAGTCCATTCCCGGAGACCAGCGAAAATGAGTTTCACTTTCGATCTCAGCCCGAGCTTCCGTCATCTTCTCCTCTCGGTCGCCGCCGTCGTCGCGACAGGCTGTGGTGGAGACGACCCGGCTCCCGCCGAGACCGACTCGGGGACCCTCGACACAGGCGTCGCAGACGGCTCCTCCGACTCGCCGACGGAAGCGGGGGCCGACGTCGCGGACGCGACCCCGGACACGCCGACGAGCGATCCCAAGCCGGTGGTCCTCGCGCTCTCCGCGGCCGGCCACGACCGCCTCTTCGGCCTCGCGTGGGACGCGACGGGCGACGCGGTCTACGGGACCGGCGCCATCTCGGACGCCGCCGGCGCGGACGCCGACACGGCGTTCTTCGTCGTGAAGATGAAGGCCGATGGCTCCGTCGACAAGTCGTTCGGCGTCGACGGGATCGCGCGCAAGAACGTGATCGCGAAGAAGGGCGGCGAGGTCGCGCGGGGGATCGTCGTGCAGTCGAGCGGCAAGATCGTCGTCGCCGGCACCGTCGAGCACGCCGGCGCGACCGACGATCGCGATCGGGACCTCGCGCTCGTGCGCTTCACGACCGACGGCAAGGTCGACACGACCTTCGGCACCGAGGGTGTCGTCGTCCTCGATCTCAGCCCCGGCGAGCTCGCGGGCACGACCTACCTCGCGGACGGCCAGTGGGGCCTCTCGGTGTTCCCCGGCGATCAGCTCCTCGTGACCGGCAGCCTCAAGGCCACCGGCCGCACGGACACCGACTTCGCTCTCGTGAAGCTCTCGGCCGACGGCGCGCGCGACAAGACCTTCGGCACCGACGGTCTCTTCACCCTCGACATCGACAACACGTCGGCGAGCCCCCGCACCGCCACCATCCTGACCGACGGCAGCGCCGTGCTGAGCGGCTATTACCGCGACAAGGACAGCATCGTCCGTCCCGTGCTCGCGAAGGTGAAGCCCGACGGCACCGCCGACAAGACCTTCGGCAAGGATGGTGTGTTCAACGACGTCATCCTCCCCTCGGCGACCGAGGCCTATGGGGCGGCGCTCCAGGGCACGAGCTTCGTCACCGTGGGCTACGGGCGCGCGACCGCGACCGAGTCGCTCGACTGGCTGTCGCTGAGGGTGACCGCCGGCGGCGCGCTCGACAAGACGTTCGGCAAGGACGGCGTCGCGCGGCTCGACCTCGCTGGGCAGAACGACAACGGCCGCGCGCTCGTCGTGTTGCCCGACCAGCGCATCCTGCTCGTCGGCGGCGGACGGCCGACCGCGACCAACTCGGACGCGATGGTCGCCCTGCTCTCGAAGGACGGCCTGCCCGACACCACGTTCGGGACGAACGGTGTGCGCACCTACGATCTCGGCGGCGTGAACGACTTCTTCTGGGCCGTCGCCGTCTCGCCCAAGAAGGACCGGATCGCCCTCGGCGGGGTCCGCGGCGTCGACGCCACGACGACGGAAGACGACGAGTCGGCCATCCTGATGCTGCCGCTCCCGAAGTGACGCAGCTCGTCAGCGACGACCCCACCGAAGCGGGCTAGAGTCGCGCCGCGGGGGCCACCACACGAGGGCACAGCGATGCGGCACGCGACGACCTGGCTGGCGACGATCTCCTTGCTCTCCTTGCTGGGCTGCTCGGCCGGCAAGGAGGACACCCCGAACGGCACCAAGCTCGACGGGTCGGTCGACGGGACGACGGACACGTAGATCGACCTCGATGGCTTCTCGCCCGACGGCGCGCCCGAGCGGCCCGCCACCCTCGAGGGCAAGGTCACCGCGCCCGAGGGCACGATCCCGATCTCGGGCGCGCTCGTCTACACGAGCACCAGCGCGCCCGCGGCGATCCCCGACAAGGTCTACTGCGACAAGTGCGTCAAGCTCACCGACGGCACGCCGTACACCACCACGGCGCCCGACGGCACGTTCACGCTGCCCACGTTCCTCGGCGAGCAGTTCCTGATCGTGCAGAAGGGCGCCTTCCGCAAGGTCCGCAAGATCAGCCCCGTGGCGGGCAAGCAGGTGGTCCCCAAGGAGAACACCACCATGCCGGCCAAGACCAACAAGGCGGCCGGCGACGACGTCCCCAAGATGGCGATCGCGCTCGGCGCGTGGGATCCGATCGAGATGGTCCTCGCCCGCATGGGCCTCGAGGCGAAGGTCACGGTCGGCGGGCTCCTGCCCAAGGCGCGCGTCCTCTCCAAGGACGCGACGGGCTTCGCCATCTACGGCCTGCACGACTTCGGCGAGACGAGCCCCTACCCCTCGCCCGACAAGCTGCTCAGCGACCCGGCGGAGATCTCCAAGTACCACATCGTGTTCGTGCCCTGCAGCGGCGGCTCCGACCTCGGTGGAGGCACCGGTCCCAAGTGCACGGGCGTCTACTCGGGGGCCACCAAGACCACGATGGACAACTACGTGAAGGCCGGCGGCCGCGTGTACGTGTCGGACTGGTCGTACGAGTACGTCCGGCAGAACTTCCCTGGGTTCATGGACTGGAAGGGTGGGACCTCCACGATCGGCAGCGCGTGCGAGGACGGCGGCGGCGAGGAGGCGGCGACCATCGAGGACACCGGCCTCGCGGCGTGGCTCGCGGCGCAGGGCAAGAGCCTCAGCTCGGTGAAGGACGCCTGGACCCACGTGCTCGGCGTCAAGACGGTCGACGACCTCGACGTGGACGGCAAGCCCGCGAAGTCGACGCCGAAGGTGTGGGTGAAGGCCGCGGGGCTCCCGGCGAGCACGAGCTTCGAGCACTCGTGTGGCCGCGTGCTCTACACGACCTATCACACGCAGCCCACCGCGGAGGCGAGCGCGCCCCTCGAGCCCCAGGCCCTCGCGCTGCTCTACCTGATCCTCGAGGTCAACGTCTGCGTCGGCCCCGTCGCGATCAAGTGAGCGGCCGCGCCAGCCAACACGGGGCTCAGAGCCCCGAGAAGAAGCCCCAGATCCCGGCGGGCGCGTAGCTCGGCCAGCTGTGCCCGCCGGTCGCGGCCTGGCACCAGCGGACCGGCGTGGTCGCGCCGCACCCTGCGTAGGTCACGCAAGGGTCCGGAGCGACCTTGGTGCTCGAGGAGGTGTCGCAGCCGGCCGCCTTCGCCCAGAGGTCGCGGGCCTTGATCCCCGCCCGCACCACCTTGGGCCGCGCGCAGCCGACGGCGTTGCTCATGTAGCCGCCGAAGCTGAAGCCGAAGCTGAAGATGCGCTTGTCGTCGACGCAGAGATCGCCCGACAGCTTGGTCACGAGCGCGTCGAAGAACGCGATGTCACGCCCCTTGGCCGCGAGGTCCCACCCCGTGTCCTTGGGGTTCGACGGGGTGACGGTGAGGCCGTCCGGGTAGACGAAGATCGCGGCGTTCGCAGCCGCCTTCTCGACGCCGCTGTAGCCACGGAATCCCTTGCCGTCGCCCGTGCGGCCATGCCACCCGAAAGCGAGCGGCAGGGCCTTCTTCGGGTCGTAGCCGGTCGGGATCGAGAGCACGTAGGTGCGGGTGACCCCACCGACCGAGATCGTGCCATTGCTGACACCCGCGGTGGCCGCCTTGCCGCAGCCACCGGTCGGAGAGGCGTCGGCGGGCGGGGGCGTCGTATCGGGGGGCGCATCGACGGGAGAGCCCGTATCGATCGCACCCTCGATGCTGCCATCGGTCGGCGAGGCGTCCACCCCGTCGTCGGCGGTCGCTTCCAGGGCCGCATCCTCGTCGGGCGCGACGCCCTCGCTGCTCGAACAACCGGACGCCGCGACGAGGGCGAGGAGGACGACGTTGCGCATGAGACCTCAGTTGAGCTTGGGGGGGACGACGAAGAGGACCTCGCGGTCGGCGCCGAGGACGAACGTGCCGCCGGGGCCGGCGGGGGGCGGCGGGCGCTGCGCGTGGGTGCGGAGATCGGCGCGGAACACCTGCGCGCTCGTGGTCGGGATGACGGTGGTGTTGGGCTTCGGCACCACCGAGAAGCAGTAGAGCGGCCCCGGGGTCAGATCGAGGATCGTCTCCTTGAGGCTGTCCTTGCCCGTCGTCGCCTTCGGGCCGACGAAGTTGTCGGCCGTCGCGGTGGTGGGGAACGTCACGCAGGTCTTGCCGCTCACGGGATCGGTGCCGCCCGCGGGCAGCGGGAGCACGCTCTGCATGAACGCGTCGACCGGATCGACGCCGCCGCTCGGCGTGGGGATCGCCTGCACGTAGACGTCGAACTTGATCGCGTCGAGCAGCGCGACGACCGAGTTGACGACGGTGTCGCCGAGGCCGGTGCCGGTGTAGCCGATGTCGAACACCAGCGGGCACTGGCCGTCGAGGTCGGCCGGGTTGGCGGTGGCGCCGGCCTGCGAGGTCTTGCAGTCGAGGGCCGTGCCGCCGAGGACGCTCGGCGGGACCTTCGCGCCGGTGCCGCGCGCGAGATAGAGCATGTCGACCGCGCTCGCGTAGTACGAGGCGTCGAGCGTGCGGTCGAGCGCCGAGGAGCGGCTGCCACCCGGGCCGTGCACCGAGACGCCGATGTACTTGGCGCCGAGCGCGTTCATCTTGGTGAGGAGCTCACTGATGGTGGGCGAGTGGCCGATCGAAGACGCGGAGGCCGCGTTGCTCGCGTAGGCGATCGGCAGGCAGAGCGAGCTCGAGATGGCCGTCGTGCCAACCGGCACGTTGCACCCGGTGGTGAGGCCGTTGTGCATGTTGGCGTCGCTCGTGTTGATGAGGATCGGCAGGGCCGACTTGCGGAACTTGATGCCGCCGAACTGCGCGCTGGTGAGGCCCGTGACCGCCGGGAAGCTCTTGGTCGTGCCGGCGCTCGACGACACGAAGGTCATCGCGTCGCCGGTGAGCAGCCACCACAGCGCGGGCACCGTACCCTCGGGGTAGCTGCCGCCCGGGGTGGTCTTGGTGAGCTTGCCGGCCGCCGCGATGGCGTCGGCGGTCGTGGTCGTGATGTCGCTGCCGGTGGTCTTGCCGTTCGGGAACCAGACGAAGCTGTCGCCCGCCGAGTCGCCCCACGGCTTGGAGAGCGCGTCGTCGTACCCCACCACGCCGAGCCCGAGGTCGGGGATCTTGGCGGCGAGCCCGGGGATGATCTTGCTCGCGATGCTCGACGCGAGGTTGGCCTCGATGCCGTCCATCGACGTCGTGGTGTCGATGGCGAAGGCCACGTCGGCCTGGTTCAGCTTGGTCGAGAGGGCGAGCGGGGTGGACGCGGGCGAGGGCTTGGCGCTGCCGTCGACCGAGTAGGGCTCGATGAAGAAGAACTTGCCGGCCTTGTACGGGTCGGTCGTCGGGTCCTTGGCCGCCGCCACGCCGAGCAGCGCGACCTCGCCGAGATCGCCGACGCCGTCGCCGTCGGTGTCGCCCTTCAGGCGGTTGGTCTCGGTCGCGCCGACCAGACAATCGCCATTCAGGTCTTCCTTGCCGTCGGCGAGGAAGTCGTTGTCGCTGTCGAGATCGAGGTAGTCGGGGATGCCGTCGCCGTCGGTGTCGGCCAGGGGCTTGGTCACGTCGGCCGCGGTCGGCGTGGCGCTGCCGCGGGCCTCGCAGCTGTCCGGCACGCCGTCGCCGTCGCTGTCCTTGTCGCGGAAGGCGGGGATCTTGTCGCCGTCGGGGTCGGTGACGCCGTCGTCGAGATCGAGGATGAAATCGCCGTCGCTGTCGACGTCGTAGACGTCGGGGATACCGTCGCCGTCGGTGTCGACGAGCCCGACGTATTTGCCCGTGTTGTCCTTGAGCTCCGCGGCGTCGGCGAGCCCGATCGACTTGTCGGCCTTGCTGCTGTCGTGGTCGTTGTCGAAGTCGACGAAGTCGGGCACGCCGTCGCCGTCGAAGTCGTAGGGCACGCCCACGACGCACGCCGGGTAGCCGAGCTTGGTGAGCACGGCGGCCGGCGGGCACACCTCGTCCTTGTCGGGGAGGCCGTTGCCGTCGGAGTCGAGGTCCTGGAAGTTGGGGACGCCGTCGCCGTCGGCGTCGTTGCCCTCGACGCTCGGATCGCAGCCCGCCGTGCGCCACTCGAGCTTGTCGGGGATGCCGTCGCCGTCGCTGTCGTCGTCGAGGTAGTCGGGGGTGCCGTCCTTGTCGGTGTCGACGGCACCGGCCGGCGCGTAGCGGCCCTCGACCGAGTCGGGGATGCCGTCGCAGTCGGTGTCGAGGCCGCAGGTGGCGCACGCGCTCCCGTCGGGCCCGGTGTCGATCGGGCCAGGGCCACCACCGGTGTCCGCGCCCGTGTCGGTCGCGCCCGTGTCACCGCCACCCGTGTCGCCTCCACCTGTGTCGGTCGTCTCCTCCTCGGCGTCCTTCACCGAGCCATCGTCGAGCAGATCGGTGGCGCCGGTGGCGCCTCCGCAACCGAGCCAACCGAGGACCGCGAAGAGAGCCAAGGAGCGACGCATGGTCGACGATCATGACCGATCGCAAGGGCCGTGTCAGCGGTACGACATTGTCTCTTCGCGCGGTGGCCGCTCTGGCCAAAGGCGTCAGGGGCGCCAGATCCAGCCGGTCATCGCGAATCGACCGTCGGCGAACGCCCCGGACGGCACGCGCACGGGGAGCACCTCGTGCTCGAGCTCGCTCGGGAAGAAGACGGTCGTCCCATCCTCCGGGTCGATCTCGAGCGCCCCGCCGCCCGGCGCGACCACCCGCAACGCGCCACCCTCGAACGGACGCGGACGCCGCGAGACGTAGTGGACATAGGAGAGCACGCGGCGCTCGACGTCGGGGCCGCGCGAGTCGGTGTGGAGCTTGTAGAAGCCGCCATCGCCGTACAACGCCAGCTGGCACTCGAGGGAGGCGATGGTGGCGAGCGAGGCGACCCCGAGCCTCGTCGCCACCTCGGCGGCGATCGCGCGCACGCGTTCCCCCACGAGCAGGCCGCTCGCGGGCGGGTCGTAGACGATGCTGCCGCTCCGCCAGTCCTCGCGGGCGCCGCTGATGCTCGCGTCGACGAACCGTTGCTCGAGGGCGAAGCAGTCGTCGGCGAGGGCGCGCTGCTCTTGCTCCGAGAGGAGCCCGTGCGCGCGCACGACGACCGGGGTGCCAGGGGGGGTGGTGAGCGTCTCGAGGTGCATCGCGCGTCGCCAGGGTACCCTGCGCCCGTGGCGGAGGCCTGGTCGATCTACGTGCTCGCGTGCGGCGACGGGAGCCTCTACACGGGCATCGCGCTCGACGTCGCGGCGCGCTTCGCCGCACACGAGCGCGGCAAGGGCGCGCGCTACACGCGGGGCCGAGGGCCGCTCGAACTGCTCGCGAAGGCGCGGATCGGCGAACGCGGCGAAGCGCTCTCGATCGAGTACGCCTTCAAGCAGCTGTCGCGCCCGGAGAAGGACGCCATCCTGGCCCGACCGCGCGGGCTCGTCGGGTTCGTGCGACGCAGCCGCTAGAGCTTCTTCCCGGGCAGGAGCGCGCAGTGGCCAGCGATGCACCGGGCGGCCGCCGTGCCGGCGTCGCACTGGGGCACCGGGCAGTCGCGCATCAGCTTGGTGTCGGCGCAGTAGGCGAGGAATACCTTCGCCCACGACAAGGACGACGCGACGGTGCCCCCGCAGCCGAGGCAGCAACGCCAGTCCGGGTCCACGAAGTGATCGAGGGCCACGCAGTCGGCGTGGGTGGTGCACGCATCGTCGAACGGCGGCGGCTCGGGCGCGCTGCCCGTGGGCGCTGGTGGGGGTGTCGCAGGGGCCGGCACCGCGGCCGTGACCACCAGCGACGCCGAGGGAGCCGGCCCCGCTTCGACGGCCGTCGGCGCGTGGCTCCTGCACCCGACAAAAAACCCGAAGGCGCACGCTCGAACGAGCGCGCGCCCCGGGACGAAAGAGAGTGATCGAAGCCGAGCCCAGCCGGTGGCGGAGCCCGCCGCGATCACTTCTTGCCCTTGACCTTGGCCTTCTTGTCGCCGGAGTGGCCGTGGAACGTGCGGGTCGGCGCGAACTCGCCGAGCTTGTGCCCGACCATGTTCTCGGTGACGAACACGGGGACGAACTTGCGGCCGTTGTGGACCGCGAAGGTGAGGCCGATCGCATCGGGGACGATGGTCGAACGCCGCGACCAGGTCTTGATGACCTTCTTGTTCTTGGTCTTCACCGCCTCCTCGATCTTCTCGAGGAGGTGGCCGTCGATGAAGGGGCCCTTCTTTACGGAACGGGGCATCTCTCTGACTCCTACTTGCGGCGCTTGATGATCATCGAGTCGGTGCGCTTGTTGTTGCGCGTCTTCTTGCCCTTGGAGAGCTGACCCCACGGCGAGCACGGATGGCGCCCACCAGAGGTACGGCCCTCGCCTCCACCCATCGGGTGATCGACCGGGTTCATCGTCACACCGCGGTTGTGCGGGCGGCGACCGAGCCAGCGCGAACGACCGGCCTTGCCGAGCGAGACGTGCAGGTGCTCGATGTTGGAGACCTGACCGACCGTCGCGCGGCAGTCGAGGTGCACCTTGCGGATCTCGCCCGAGGGCAGGCGGATCTGGGCGTAGTCGCCGTCCTTGGCCATCACCTGGGCGGCGACGCCGGCGGAGCGAGCGAGCTGGCCGCCCTTGCCGATCTTCATCTCGACCGCGTGGACCGCGGTGCCGAGGGGGATGTGGCGGAGGGTCAGCGAGTTGCCGGGCTTGATGTCGGCGTTGCGCGACGAGACGATCTTGTCGCCCACCTTGAGGCCGTCGGGCGCGAGGATGTAGCGCTTCTCGCCGTCGACGTAGTGGAGGAGCGCGATGCGCCCCGTGCGGTTGGGATCGTACTCGAGCGCGGCGACGGTGGCCGGGATGCCGATCTTGTCGCGGCGGAAGTCGAGGACGCGGAAGCGACGCTTGTGGCCACCGCCACGGAAGCGCGTGGTGATGCGCCCGTGCTGGTTACGACCACCGGTCGACTTGCGGACCTCGAGCAGGCTGCGCTCGGGGGCCTTCTTGGACAGATCGCTGAAGTCGTAGTCGTTGTAGAAACGACGCGACGGCGAGGTCGGCTTGTAGGACTTGACGGCCATCGGACTACTCCTCGCTGCCGCTGAAGAACTTGATCGCGTCACCCTGCTTGAGGGTCACGATCGCCTTCTTCCAGTTCTGGGTCTTGGCAACACCACGGCCCATGCGGCGCATCTTGCCCCGCACGATCAGCGTGTTGACATCGGTGACCGTCACCTTGAACAGGGACTGCACCGCGTTCTTGATCTCGATCTTGTTGGCGCGGAGGGCGACCTCGAACGAGAACTTGTTCGAGTTCTCCTGCGCGATGCGGGCCTTCTCCGTGAGGAGGATCGGCCGCTTGATGATCTGCTCGGGCGTCATCGTAACTGCTCCTTCAGCTCAGACGCGCAGGCAGCGCGCTTCGAGGGCCTTCGCCGCGTCCTGGGAAAGGACCAGGTGGTCGTGGCGGAGGATGTCGTAGACGTTCACGCCCTCGGGGGGCAGCACGGTGTGCTTCTCGAGGTTGCGCGCGGAGAGACGCAGGGCGTCGTTCTCCTTGGCATCGACGAGGAGCGCCGAAGACTCGACCTTGAGGAGGTTGAGCGCCGAGACGAGGCCCTTGGTACGGATCTCGTCGAGCTTGAGCGCGTCGACCACGACCAGGCGGCCTTCCTTCGCGAGGAGCGAGAGCGCGCTCTTGAGCGCGCCGACGCGAACCTGACGCGGCGGACGGTAGGACCAGTCACGCGGGGTCGGCGGGTGAGCGCGACCACCACCGACGTACACGGGGGCGCGGATCGAGCCGTGGCGCGAGCGCCCCGTGCCCTTCTGCTTGTAGAGCTTCTTGCTCGAGCCGGAGACCTCCGAGCGGGTCTTTGCCGACTGGGTCCCGGCGCGCCGGCTGGCGAGCTGCGCCTTGACCACTTCGTAGTGGAGCTGTTCCTTGACCTCGGCGCCGAACACTGCGTCGGAGAGCTCGATCTCTCCGGTCTTCTCGCGCTTGAGGTTGAAGACGTCGAACTTCATGGCGGCCTCTCTTCTCAGGACTTGATTTCGACGTCGACGCCGGCCGAGAGGTCGAGCTTCATCAGCGCGTCGAGCGTCTGCTGGGTCGGCTCGAGGATGTCGAGCAGACGCTTGTGGGTCCGGATCTCGAACTGCTCGCGCGACTTCTTGTCGACGTGCGGGCCGCGCAGGACGGTGTAGCGCGAGATGTGCGTCGGGAGCGGGATGGGCCCCGCGACCTTCGCGCCCGTGCGCTTGGCGGTCTCGACGATGTCGTTGGTCGACTTGTCGAGGAGCTGGTGGTCGAACGCCTTGAGGCGGATACGGATTTTCGCGGTCATCTTCTTCTCTCCGGCCGTCAGGCCCCCTTCACCTTGGCGACGATTTCTTCCTGGATGGCGCCCGGCACTTGCGCGTAGTGGCTGAAGTGCATCGAGTACGTGGCGCGACCCTGGGTCTTGCTGCGCAGGTCGGTCGAGTAACCGAACATCTGCGCGAGCGGCACTTCGCTGTCGATGATCTGCGCGTTGCCGCGCTGGACCATGCCGTTGATCTTGCCGCGACGGGAGTTCAGGTCGCCGATGACGTCGCCCATGTACATCTCGGGGACGGTCACTTCGACCTTCATGAGCGGCTCGAGGAGCACGAGGCCCGCCTTCTTGGCGCCCTCCTGGAAGGCCATCGAACCGGCGATCTCGAAGGCGCCCGTCGACGAGTCGACGTCGTGGTAGGTGCCGTCGTAGAGGGTGACCTTGCAGTCGATGCACGGGTAGCCGGCGAGGACGCCGCGCTCCATGGCCTCCTTGATGCCCTTCTCGACCGCCGGGATGAACTCCTTCGGGATCGCGCCGCCGACGACGGCGTTCTCGAAGACGTAGCCCGCGCTGCGCTCGGAGGGCTCGAGGTGGATGCGCACGTGGCCGTACTGGCCGCGACCACCGGACTGCTTGGCGTACTTCATGTCGATGTGCTCGACACGACGCGTGATGGTCTCGCGGTAGGCGACCTCGGGGCGGCCGACGTTGCACTCCACCTTGAACTCGCGGCGGAGGCGGTCGACGATGATCTCGAGGTGCAGCTCGCCCATGCCGGCGATGATGGTCTGCCCCGTCTCTTCGTCGGTGTAGGCGCGGAAGCTCGGGTCCTCGTAGGCCAGCTTCATGAGGCCGACGCCGAGCTTCTCGAGGTCGCCCTTGCTCTTCGGCTCGATGGCGACGTTGATGACCGGCTCCGGGAAGATCATCTTCTCGAGGATGACCGGCTTGTCCTCGTCACACAGCGTGTCGCCGGTGCGGGTGTCCTTGAGGCCGACGGCCGCGTAGATGTTGCCGGCGTAGGCTTCCTTGAGCTCCTCGCGCTTGTTGGCGTGCATCTGGAGGATGCGGCCGATGCGCTCGCGCTTGCCGCGGGTGCTGTTCATGACCATCGTGCCGCTGTCGAGGCGGCCCGAGTACACGCGGAAGAACGTGAGGTTGCCGTGCGGGTCGTTGATGATCTTGAACGCCAGCGCGGAGAAGGGCTGGTCGTCGTCGGCCTTGCGCTCGACCGGGTCGCCGCTGGGCTTGTCGGGGTTGATGCCCTCGATGGCCGGCAGGTCGAGCGGCGAGGGGAGGTACTCGACGACGGCGTCGAGCATCATCTGGACGCCCTTGTTCTTGAAGGCGGAGCCGCAGACGACGGGGACGAGCTTGAAGGCGATCGTGCCGGCGCGGAGGGCGCGCTTGAGGTCGGCCTCGGTGATGCTCGCGATGTCACCCGCGAGGTACTTCTCCATGATCGCCTCGTCGACGTCGGCGCAGGCCTCGACGAGCGCGTCGCGCATCTTCTTGCAGATGCCCTCGAGGTCGGCCGGGATGGGCTTCCAGTCGAACTTCTGCCCCTTCGACTCCTCGTCGAAGATCGCCGCTTCCATGCGGATCAGGTCGACGATGCCCTTGTGCTGGTCCTCTTCGCCGACGGGCCACTGGACGGCCACGGCGTTGGTCCCGAGCTTCTCCTTCATGGAGTCGAGGCACATCTGGAAGGACGCTCCCGTCTTGTCCATCTTGTTGATGAACGCGATGCGGGGGACCTTGTAGCGGTCGGCCTGGCGCCAGACCGTCTCGGACTGGGGCTCGACGCCGTTGCCGCCGTCGAACACCGCGACCGCGCCGTCGAGCACGCGGAGCGAGCGCTCCACCTCGATGGTGAAGTCGACGTGTCCGGGCGTGTCGATGATGTTGACCTTGTGCTGGATGCCGCCGTAGGGGCCCGCGACCGGCTTCCAGAAGCAGGTGGTGGCCGCCGACGTGATCGTGATGCCGCGCTCCTGCTCCTGGACCATGTAGTCCATGGTCGCAGCGCCCTCGTGGACCTCACCGATCTTGTAGTTGATGCCGGTGTAGTAGAGGACACGCTCGGTCGTCGTGGTCTTGCCCGCATCGATGTGGGCCATGATGCCGATGTTGCGGAGTCTCTCGAGCGGGAAATCGCGGGCCATGCGTCGTGCGTCCTTGGTTCCAGGGGGGCTTCGTTCAAACGAAAACCCTCCCCCGACTTTCGCCCGCTGTTTGTCGGGCTACTTCGTGTCGGAGGGAGGGTCCGGGGGGAGCTTCGGCCGTCCGCGAGGGACGGTGCTCGAGGGGCTACACCCGGTCTCTATGTGAAGAAGTTCATCTCTTTTTCGGGAGGCCTCAATCAGCCGATCACCAACGATAGTGGGCGAACGCCTTGTTGGCGTCGGCCATCTTGTGCGTGTCGTCGCGCTTCTTGACGCTGTTGCCGCGGAGCTGCGAGGCATCCATCAGCTCGCCAGCGAGGCGCTCACGCATCGTCTTCTCGCCACGGTCGCGGGCGTACTGGACGATCCAGCGCATCGCGAGGGCCACGCGACGCTCGGGCCGCACCTCGACGGGGACCTGGTAGGTCGCGCCGCCGACGCGCCGGCTCTTCACTTCGAGCTTCGGCTTGACGTTGTCCATCGCCTTCTTGAAGACCTCGACCGGGTCCTCCTTGAAGCGGGTCTTCACGACCTCGAGCGCACCGTAGACGATACCCTCGGCGACCGCCTTCTTGCCGTCGACCATGACGGTGTTCATGAACTTGGCGATCAGCTTGTCCTTGTACTTCGGGTCCGGGTTGATCCGGCGCTTGGGGACTTCGCGACGACGGGGCATCTTGGTCTCTTCAGCTAGAGGTCTGAGGTATCGGAATCAGAGGCTTGGGGAGCTCAGGTCTTCGGGCGCTTGACGCCGTACTTGCTGCGCTTGCGGTTGCGGGTCGCCTTGTTGGTCGAGCTCGGGCCCGCGGCGCCGGAGGCGTCGAGCGTGCCGCGGACGACGTGGTAGCGCACGCCGGGGAGGTCCTTGACGCGGCCGCCGCGGATCAGGACGACCGAGTGCTCCTGGAGGTTGTGTCCCTCGCCGGGGATGTAGGAGGTGACCTCCATCCCGTTGGTGAGACGCACGCGGCAGACCTTGCGGAGCGCCGAGTTCGGCTTCTTCGGCGTGGTCGTGTACACGCGGACGCAGACGCCGCGCTTCTGCGGGCAGGACTTGAGCGCGGGGGAAGCCGTCTTGTTCTTGAGGACTTCGCGGCCTTGGTGCACGAGCTGATTGATCGTCGGCATGGTCTTCGGCGTCTCGTGTGCGTCTCAGGGGGAGGGACGGGGCGAGGCCGTGGGGACCCTCGAAGAGGGATCCAGGGCAGCCCCCGTTGGACAGGGGGGCGCGAACTCTACTGGCCTCCGCGCGGCTGTCAAGGCGGCGCGTGCCCGACGCTGATTCTGGCCAGAAACGTTCGTTCCGTGGTCAACTGTCTGGAGCCCGCTTGGCCAACGCTCTCTCCCCCGGCAGTCGGCTGGACCGCTACGAGATCCTCGGCCTCTTGGCCGAGGGTGGCATGGCGAGCGTCCGCCTCGCGCGCATGACGGGCACGCGCGGGTTCGAGAAGCTCGTCGCCATCAAGACCATCAAGGTCGAGTTCGGTCGCGACAAGGAGTTCGAGCACATGTTCCTCGACGAGGCGCGCATCGCCTCGCGCGTGGAGCACCCGAACGTCGCGCAGATCATCGACCTCGGCGAGGTGAACGGCGTCCTCTACCTGGTGATGGAGCTCGTCGACGGCGACGCGCTCTCGCGGCTGCGCATGGCGGTGACCAAGGCGCAGGGCCAGTTCCCCGTCGGCGTCGCGCTGCGCATCATGGCCGACACGTGCGCGGGGTTGCACGCGGCGCACGAGCTCCGCGACGACCATGGTCAACCGCTCGAGGTCGTGCACCGCGACGTCTCGCCCCAGAACATCCTCGTGAGCACGCGCGGCGCCATCAAGCTGATTGACTTCGGCATCGTGAAGGCCAAGAACCGCATGCTCGCCGAGACCGAGGCGGGCACGTTCAAGGGCAAGATCCACTACATGCCGCCCGAGCAGGCGCTCACCGGCAAGATCGATCGCCGCGTGGACGTGTGGGCCGTGGGCGCGTGCCTCCAGTACCTGCTCACTGGGCGCAAGCCCTACGAGCCGCTCGGCGAGGCCGACGTCATCCAGCAGCTCATGCACGGGCAGCCGCCGAACCCACTCGGCCCCGAGTATCCCGAGATCGTGCGCGCGATCCTGCAGGCCTGCCTCGCCCCCGACCCGCGCTATCGCTTCGAGAGCGCCTCCGCGTTGCAGCGCGCGCTCGAGGGCGCCCTCTCCGAGCTGCGCATGCCGACCACGAGCGACGACGTGGCCGCGTTCACGAGGCAGTACCTCCACGAGAGCCACGACAAGCGGCGCGCGTTCATCCAGCAGGCCCTCGAGCGCGCCGCCCAGCGCGCCGCGGGCACCGGCAACGCCTACGCCGACGCGCCGCCGCCGTCTTTCGCGCGGCCCAGCATGCCGACCGCGAGCAGCCCGATCCATCACCGCGAGGGCACGCGCTCCGGCTACGACCCGCTCGAGCCCACGCCTCCGCCGATCTCGCCGACGCTCAAGGCGACGCAGCTCGCCACGGGGTTGCCCGTGGCGCCCGTCTCGATCCGACAGCCCTTCGCCGCGACGGCGGTGGCGGTGCGCGAGAGCGAACTCCCGGTAGAGGTCGCGCCCACCTTCCCGGCGGCGCTCGCGATCGGTCGCCCGGTCGGCGGCCCCTACCCCGCGCCGCCGCCGGCGTTCGACGCGCCGCCGTCGCAGCCGATCCCGATGGCGGAGCCGATCCCCACCTACGAGAGTGTGCGGACCGATGGAGCGCCCACCTCGAACCCGCACCAGACGTCGGCGCCCCCCACCACCGTCACCCCCAAGTCGAACCGCGGCCGCGCGATCCTGATCGTGCTCGCGGTGCTCATCGTGGTGCAGGCGGCGGTGATCGGCGTGCTCTACTGGAAAGACCTGTTCGGCAAGTAGCCACGCCGAGAGAGGATGACTGCATGAAGCGGGTGGGGCTCCTGGTCGGGCGCGAACGCAGCTTCCCCGACGCGTTGATCGCCGAGATCGCGCGCCGCGAGGCCGGGGTCGTCGGCGAGTACGTGACCATCGACCTCACGCGGGTCGACGTGCCTCCGGCCTACGAGGTGCTGATCGACCGCATCAGCCACGACATCGCCTGCTACCAGCCCGTGCTCAAGCTCGCGGCCCTCGCCGGCTCGCACGTCATCAACAACCCGTTCTTCCGCATCGCGGACGACAAGGCCTTCGGGACAGCGCTCGCCGCGCGGCTCGGCGTGCCGGTGCCCAGGACCTACGTACTGCCGTCGAAGACCTACGGCGACGACGTCTCGGAGGCCTCGCTCAAGAACCTCGCCTACCCGCTCGACTGGGACGGCATGTGCAAGGAGCTCGGCTTTCCGATGTTCGTCAAGCCGCACTGGGGCGGTGGCTTCCGCGACGTCTACCGGGTCACCAGCAAGGACGACCTCCTGCGCACCTACGACCGCACCGGGCGCAACACGATGATCGTCCAGGAGGCGATCGAGTGGAGCCAGTACGTGCGGTGCGTGGTGGTCGGCAAGAAGCAGGTGCTGGCGCTCCCCTGGGACCCGCGCCTCTCGCACTTCGAGCGCTACAGCGGCGCGCGGCAGTCGATGCCGCCGCTCTCGGCCGAGCTCGTGGCCACCTGTGAGGCCCACGCGCGCACCCTCTGCGAGGCGCTGGGCTACGACATGAACACGGTCGAGTTCGCCATCCGCGACGGCGTGCCGTACGCCATCGACTTCATGAACTCGGCGCCCGACTTCGACGTGTCCTCGCTGGGCGAGGAGAGCTTCTCGTGGGTCGTCCGGGCGATGACGGATCTGGTGGTGGAGCTGGCCCACACGCCGCTCGCCCCGGTGCACCGCTGGGACGCGCTGCTCGGACGGTAGCTCTCGTTGGCCGTCGCGACCGCCCGTGGAGGCGGCCGCTCGCTCCGTTCACTTCAGGTGCGCGATCACCAGCTGGTGACGCTCCTCGACCAGCACGATCCCCGCCACCTTGCGCACGGCGGCGGCGTCCACCGGCTTGCCGGCGCCGACCCAGACGTCGACCACGCGGGCGCGCGGATCGAGCGCGCGCGTGAGCGCGGTGGCCTTCACGTTCTTGTCGGCGAGCCCGACGTCGTCGTCGCCGAAGCCACCGCCGCGGATCTTGTCGAGCAGCGTGCGCGTGCGCGCCACCGCCGGATCGACGTTGGCGTCGGCGGCGAGGGCGAGGACCACGAGCGCGTGGCGGCCGACGCCACGGAGGAAGCGCACCTCGACCCTGGTGACGAACGCGGAGAGCTCGGGCTCGAGCTTGGCCTGGAGGAGCGCGGCGAGCAGCGGCCCCGCGTCGCGGAGGCCGTCGTCCACGGGCACCGCGATCGCGAAGCCGGTGCCGCCCTTGACCGTGCGCGCGTGGACGAGGCCCTTCGGGAGCATCCCCGGATCCTCGACGGGGCACGTGCGCGACTCGCCGGCGCGACGCGGGACCCAGCGCTCGGCGGCGCGCGCCACCTTGTTGGCCGCGCTCTCCGGCCCGACGACCGCGAGGCGCAGAGGCCCTCGCCGGAGCGTGGCGAGGCGCAGATCCGCGAGCTCGGGCGAGGCCTTGGCGACCGCCTCCAGCGTGCCGCGCGGGTCGAGCCAGCTCGGGTGCGCGGGCGCGAGCGAGCCGAGCGCCGAAATCACGAGGTCGCCACCCTTCGGGGGCGCGGAGAGCAGCGCGAGGGTCTCGTTGCGCGCGGCGAGGAACGCCTCTCGCGGCAGCGGCGTGGCGAGGAACGCGCGGCCGAGGGCGTCACCGACGCGGTGGGCGAGGGCGTCGGTGGACTCGCCCTCCTTGGGTGCGGCGTGCGCGAGGAGCCCGAGCCCGCTCGCGGTCGGCCACGGCTCGAGCGTCACACCGGCCGAGGTGGAGGCCTTGAACGGGTCGGGCACGAACGCCGCGGCGAGCGCGTGCACGGCGAGCGCCCCCACGCCCGCGTCGCCGAGCCCCTCGTGGCCGGCACCGCACGTCGAGGCGAGCAACGCGACGACCTGACCCTGCCCGGCCTCGGCGCGGCTCTTGAGCTCGAGCTCGGCGCGCGCCCCGGCGATGCGCGCCCGATCGAGGGCCGCGATCCACTTGGGGTGCAGGGGCGGCAGCACGATTTCGGGGGTGAGCTTCGTGCCACCGGCGAGCGCCCCGGGGCCGGCCACGTAGGTGGGCGTGGTGATCGTGGCCTTGGGGGTGGTGCTGGGGAACGCCCACCACGCGGCGCGATCGGCGGCCTCGCGCGGGTCGCCGCCTCCGGCGATGGCAGCATTGGCAGCAGCCTCCTCGCTGGTGTGGATCGCCTCGACGGCGAGCGCGATCTCCTGGCGCGCGATGTCGACGGCGGTGGCGGCCTGTCCGAGCGCGCGCGACTCGTTCCACTCCTTGCTCGGGGGGCGCGACCTCGACCACCACGCACCCACCCTCGGCGTGGGCGGCGCCGCGCACCGAGGCGAGCCCGAGGTCGTCGACCGCGCGGAGCCGGAGCGAGAGCGCGCCGGCGGGATCGGAGAGCACGGCGATCAGCGCGCCCACCTGCGCGCGGGGCAGCGCCGAAGCGGTGACGAGCACGCGATCCTGGGCGGCGAAGGTGATGGTGGGGGCATCGCTCGGGCTCGTGGCGACGAGCGGCGCGCCGACGGGCAGCGCGGGGCGCGCGCGAAACGCGGTCGCGAAGGCCTCGGCGCCGACCATGCCCACGACGCCCACGCTGAGCCGATCGTGACGCGCGAGCTCGACGCGCGCGGACTCCGCCACGGTGGCCAACGACTCCTTGGCAGGCGCCAGGTAGCTCAGCGGACGCGTCGGGCGATCGAGACACGCGGCCGGGATGCTCACCGCCGCGTCCTCGACGGGACGCGCGCCATAGGCCTCGAGCGCCTGCTGCAGCGCCGGTAGATCCGCGCTGGCGACCGGCGTGCTCCACGCGGCGTCGACCTTGTCGGCGACGGCTTCGCTCAGCGCGCTCGTGAGGGCGCGCACGCGTGCGTAGCGGAGCCCCACGTGCACCTCGACGCCGGTGAAGCCGGCCGCGCCGAGGCGGCTCCCGATCAGCGCGCCGACCAGCGCGAGGCCGAGGCCTTCGCCGCGCACCTCGACGGCGACGGCCGACTGCGGATCGCCCTCGCGCCGCACGAGCGTGAGGCGCGGTCGACCGGTGGCCTGCACGACCGAGACGGTGGGCGCTGCGTTGGCGCCCGCGCCGTGGAGGCCTGGCGGCGGCCCACAGGCCAGAACGCCGAGCGCGACGCCGAGCAGCGGGACCGGCCGAAGGCCGATCAGAGCTCGATGTCGGCGATCGACCGGGGGCACAACTTGACGGTGTAGAAGTAGTCGAGCACGCCGACCACCGATTTCAGCTTCTTGCCCTTGCTCACGTCGAGGCCCTTGGTGTCGTGGACCGGGAAGAACTTGGACGAGAGCTTGGGGCCGTTGCGATCGGAGTTGAAGATCGGCGCCTCGGGCCGGGTCGCCGTGAAGACGTCCATGATGGGGACGTCGCGGACGCGGACGAGCCGGCTGAAGAACGGCAGCGCCTTCTTCGGGTCGGTGAGCTCGTCGGCCGTGAGCTCGACCGGGGTGGGCTCGCTGCCCTCGCCGACCAGCGTGATGGCGCCGTTGGCGATCTGGGCGCTGAACATGCCCGCGTCGAACGGCGTGGAGCCAGGAGGGCCGGTGAACGCGCTGAAGGGACCGACGATCTCCACCCACTGGCCGGGCACGAGCTGCAGATCGGGTGGGGTCTTGGAGGGGCGGTAGAGGCGGAGCGCCGAGTAGGGCACGCCCTTGGGGCCGTCCTGCTTCGGGTCCTGGACGAAGACGTCTCCGACACCCTTGCCGTCGAAGGTCTCGTCGTAGGTGTCCACCGCGATCACGACCACGCCCCGGGCGCGGAGGGTGGAGTCGTTCGCGATGCGCGTGCCCTCGCCGTTCTGCTTGGCGATCGGGTTGCCCGGGGGCTGCGGATTGACCTGGAGGTCGTTGAGATCGCCGCCGCCCGAGGAGCACGAGAGCACCCCGACCGAGCCCAGGCACAAGAGCAGGATGCCGCGCGCGCGCATCGACTAGAGGTAGCACACCCACCCGGCCCTTGGGATGATGGCCGCCGATGGCGCTGATCACGGCCGGGGTGACCGGGACCAACGGCAAGACGACGACCACCACGCTGCTGGCCGCGGCGCTGGCGACGGTGGCGCGCCCCGTCGCGCGGGTGACGACGCTCGGGTTCTTCCTCGACGAGGTGGAACAGACCGTCACCAAGTCCGAGGCCGGGTTCCTCGAGGTGATGCGGCGCGCAGAGGCGCAGGGCGCGCGGTTCGCGGCCATCGAGTACACGAGCGAGGCGCTCGCCCGTGGCTACGCGAAGACGTGGCCGGCGCGTGTCGCGGCGTTCACCAACCTGTCGCACGACCACCTCGACGCGCACGGGAGCCCCGAGCACTACCTCGCGAGCAAGGCCCAGCTGTTCATGCACCTGCCCGTCGGGGGCACCGCGATCCTGAACGGCTGCGACGAAGCGTGCGCGCTGCTCGCGGAGGTGGTGCCGGCCGGGGTCCCGATCGTCTGGTACGGCGTGCGGAGCCGGGGGGAGGCGCACGCGGCGCTCGATCTCGCGGCGGTCGAGGTCGAGGTCACGCTCGAGGGCACCCGCACGCGCCTCGAAGACGGACGCGTGATCACCACGCGCGCCATCGGGGAGCCGTTCGCCGAGAACGCGCTCGCGGCCTACGGCGCGGCGATCGCGCTCGGGGTGCGGGCCGAGGACGCCGCGGGGGCCATCGCGGCCGCCGCGCCGCCGGCGGGTCGCTTCGAGATCGTGTCTCGCGCGCCGTGCGTGGTGGTCGACTACGCGCACTCCCCCGATGCGCTCGCGCGGACGGTCGCGACCGCGCGGCGGCTCTGCGCGGGGCGGCTCACCGTCGTGTTCGGCGCGGGGGGCAACCGCGATCGCGACAAGCGCGGGCCGATGGGGGCCGCGGCGGCGAGCGCCGATCGCGTGGTGCTCACGGCCGACAACCCGCGCGACGAGGACCCGCACGCGATCGCGGAATCGCTGCGGGCGGGCCTGGTCGGCCACGGCGCGGTGGAGGAGATCCTGGACCGCGCGACGGCGATCACGACCGCCATCCGCGACGCGGGGCCGCACGATCTGGTGCTGATCGCCGGCAAGGGGCACGAGCGCGAGCAGACGGTCGGGCACCGCAGGGTGCCCTTCGACGACCGCGCCGTCGCGCGCGCGGCCGTCGAGCGGTGAGGCGAGCACCCGTGGCGGGCGCTCACTTCTGCTTCGCGCGGGCCTCTTCGAACTTGACGTAGCACTCGTGGAACTTGCCGGCCTTCACGCAGATCTCGAAGTCCGCGGTGAGCTTGTCGGCCTTGTCCTTGTTGGCCTTGGCGTCCTTCGCGTCCTCGGCGAACTTGATGCCCGACTCGACCTCGTTGATCGCCTGCTTGACCAGGATGTGCGCGGTGACGCGGTGGCCGCCCTTGTTGGCGAGCGCCTTCTCGAGGTCTTCCTTGGCCTTCTTCAGGTTCTCGAGGGCGGACTCCATCTTCGGCTGCTCGATCTTCTTGTCGTCCTTCTTGTCACCCGCGCTCGCGGTGTGGATGGCCGAGGTGCCGAGGGTGACGCCGAGGGCACAGGTGAGGACGGCGGTCGAGATCTTCCAGGGGTTCATCGAATCTCCTCCAAGTTGGGTCGGGCCTCCGAGGCCCTCTTCATCGACGAGCGGGGAACAGAAATGTTCATCCCACGCCGGCCCCGAAGATAGCCTGCCCTCATGTCCCGCGAAGTACTGGAAGCGCTGCTCGCGGCCCGGGTCGTCCCCGCCCTCGCGGAGCTCCAGGCGTACGTCCCCGATCAGGAGACCGTTCCGGTGCGGCTCGACGCCAACGAGGCGCCCGCGCTGCTGCCCACGTTGTCGGTGGAGGAGCGCGCGCTGTGGGACCGCACGCTCTCGGAGGTGGAGCCGGCGCGCTACCCCGACGTGCGCGCCCGCGCTCTTCGCAGGGCAATAGCCCATCGTGGCGGGGTCGACCCCGAGGGCCTCGTCATCGGCTGCGGCTCGGACGAGGTCATCGCCATCCTGCTGGCCGCGCTCGCGCGCCCGGTCTCTGGGCCGCCGAAGATCGTGATCCCGACGCCCACGTTCGTCATGTACCGGATCTCCGCGCGCGTGCACGGGTACGAGGTGTGTGAGGTCCCGCTCGACGCGCGGTGGGACCTCGATCGCCCTGCGATGCTCGCTGCCCTCGAGCGAGAGCGCCCCGCGGTGGTGTTCCTCGCGACGCCGAACAACCCGACGTCCGGGGCCTACGCGTACGAGTCCGTCGCGGCGATCGCCGAGGCCGCGGCGCGGATCGATCCTCCCTCGCTCGTCGTGGTCGACGAGGCCTATCTCGCGTTCCGGCAGGCGGGCGCCGATCCGTGGGCCGGCCGCACGGGCCTCGAGCTGCTCGCCCGCCACGCCAACGTGGTCGTGCTGCGCACGCTCTCGAAGATCGGCCTCGCGGCGCTGCGCGTGGGGTACGCGGTCGCCCACCCGCTGCTCGCGCGCGAGCTCGAGAAGGCGCGGCTGCCCTACGACCTGCCCGCGCACTCGCAGGTCGCCGCGACCCTGGCGCTCGGGGCCCTCGCCCCGGCCATCGACCGACACGTGGCCGCGATCGGCCGCGAACGCGCGCGCGTCGTGGCCGCACTCCAGTCTCGATCAGAGGTCGAGTGCGACGCCGAACGGACGCATGCGAACTTCGCCTGGGTGCGCGCGGACGGCGCGGCCGACCTCGCGGCAGGCTTGAAGCAGAAGGGCGTCCTCGTGCGCACCTTCAAGGCCTACCCCGATCGCTTCCGTGTCTCGTTCGGATCCGAGGTAGAGAACGCCCGCTTCCTGGCGGCGCTGGGAGAGCTCCGATGACCGAACCCGTGACCGTCGGCGAGCTCCTCGCGCTCCTCGCCCACGACCTCAAGAACCCGCTCGCCGCCGTGCTGACCAACCTCGCCTACGCGCGCGGCTTCGTCGACGCGCTGCCCCCCGAGGCGCAGGCCGAGGACGTGCGCGAGGCACTCCTCGACGCGCGGCTCGCCTCCGAGTCCGTCCAGCGGTTCGTCAGCAACCTCGAGCTGCTGGCGATCGACTTCTCCGGCAGCACCAACCTGCGCCGCGACAGCCTCCCCCCGCTCGGGCTCGGCTCGCTGGTCGACGAGGCGGTCACGCGCCAGAAGCCCCACGCCGAGGCGCGCCGGATCAAGATCGACGTCCAGAGCGAGGCGTCGGTCGACGGCGCGCGGATCGACCAGGACAACCTGGTGCGCGCGATCGAGAACCTGGTCGCCAACGCCGTGCAGCACGCGCCGTCGGGCAGCGCGGTGCTCGTGTCGATCGCCCGCGACGGGAGCGACGTGGTGGTCGACGTGCTCGACGACGGCTCGCAGGTGCCGCCGGAGCTCGAGGCGGCCGCCCAGACCGCGGAGGGGCAGGTCCGCCTCAAGGCCGACCCCCACGCGCGGTACGGGCGCGGGGTGGGGCTGTTCGCGGCCGCGATCGCGGCGCGCCTCTCGGGAGGCCGGATTGAGCTCGGGAGCCGCGGGGGAAGGTCGCAGCTGCGCCTGCGAATCCCCCGCCACGACGGGGAGTGGTAGATAGGGGGGATGTCCTCCGCGCCCGAGACGACGGCCTCGACCGTCCTCATCGTCGACGACGAGAAGAACATCCGCCGCACCCTCACGATGGTGCTGGAGGGTGAGGGGTACCAGACCCTGGAGGCCGAGACGGCCGAGCAGGGCCTGCGCGTGCTGCACGCCCCCGATCGTCCTGTCGACCTCGTCATCATGGACGTCAAGCTGCCCGGCATGAGCGGGCTCGAGGCGCTCGAGAAGATCCGCGGCGACGAGGCCACCCGCACGCTGCCGGTGATCGTCATCAGCGGCCACGCCACGGTCCACGACGCGGTCGCCGCCATCAAGCTCGGCGCCTCCGACTTCTTCGAGAAGCCGCTGGCCCGCGAGCGCGTGCTCGTGTCGGTCCGCAACGTCCTCGACCGCGCGAACCTGTCCCGCGAGCTCACCGGCCTCCGGGCCGAGGCCCAGAAGCGCTACCAGATGATCGGCGCCTCGGCGCCCATGCGGAAGCTGTTCGGCGAGATCGAGAAGGTCGCCCCCACCAAGGCGAGCGTGCTCATCACCGGCGAGAGCGGCACCGGCAAGGAGCTGATCAGCCGCGCGATCCACGTGCTGTCGCCCAGGAAAGAGGCGCCCTTCGTGAAGGTGAACTGCGCCGCCATCCCGCGCGAGCTGATCGAGAGCGAGCTGTTCGGCCACGAGAAGGGCTCGTTCACCGGCGCGCAGGCCCGCAAGCGCGGCTTCTTCGAGCAGGCCCACGGCGGCACGCTGTTCCTCGACGAGATCGGCGACATGGAGCTCCAGGCCCAGGCCAAGGTGCTCCGCGCCCTGCAGCAGGGCGAGATCAGCCGCGTCGGCTCCGAGCACGTCATCCACGTCGACGTGCGCGTCCTCGCCGCGACGAACAAGGACCTCGAGGCCGAGGTGAAGGGCGGGCGGTTCCGCGAAGACCTGTTCTTCCGCTTGAACGTCTTCCCGATGAAGTCGCCCGGCCTCCGCGACCGCGCCGACGACATCCCCCTGCTCGCCCAGTCGTTCCTCGAGGAATTCTGCCGCGAGAACGGCATCAAGGGGAAATCGTTCGACGACTCGGTGGTGCGCGCCCTCATGTCCCGCAAGTGGCCGGGCAACGTCCGCGAGCTCAAGAACGTGGTCGAGCGCGCCGCGATCCTCAGCAGCGAGGCCCGCATCACGGTCGCCGACCTGCCGGAAGACCCGCACGACAGCCCCTTCGACGACGACCGCGGCACGGACCCCGACGTGCTGGACGACGGCGACGACGACGCGGGCACCGGCCAGACGCCCCTGCCCCGGTTGAGTGGTGCGTCGCGCCTGCCGCTGCGCGAGTACCGCGACAAGGTCGAGCGCGACTACATCGTCGACACCCTCCGCGAGCTCGAGTGGAACATCTCGCGCGCCGCGATCGTGCTCGGGGTGGAGCGCACGAACCTCCACAAGAAGATCCGGTCCTACGGCATCAAGCGTGGCGAAGGCTGAAGAGCACGGCGTAGCGCTCGCCCAGGCGGTGCCGGGCGCGGATCCGAACGAGGTGCTCGCGGGGATGACCCTCGCGGCGCGGGCGGTGCTCGTGCTGCGCAAGAAGGGCGCGAAGCTGGTCACCCTGGTGATCGACGAGGCCCGCGCCGACGTGGCCGAGAAGGTGCGTGCAGCGCTCGCGGCGCGCGGGGGGGGCGTGGAGCTCTCGGTCGGGCACGACGCTTCGGTGGCGGAGGGCGCGAAGTGGGTCGAGCGCTACGACGTGATCGACGGCATCGCGGTGACGGACGAAGGCGGCAAGGCGCGCGCGTTCCACGCCCTCTTCGAGGCCTGCCGCAAGTCGGTCGATGGGATCGTGTCGCGGCACCTGAACCGACACGTCTCGCTGTTCATCTCGCGCCGCATCGTGAACGTGCCGATCACGCCCAACCAGGTGAGCGTGATCACGCTGGCCCTCGGCATGGCGGCCGCGTGGTTCGTGGCGCAGGGCGGCTACAAGCAGGTGCTGCTCGGGGCGTTCCTGCTGCAGTGGAACTCGATCCTGGACGGCGTGGACGGCGAGCTCGCCCGCGTGCGCCACCAGGGCAGCAAGCTCGGGCAGTGGGTGGACACCCTGTCGGACGACTTCACGAACATCGTGTTCTGGACGAGCCTCGGGTTCGGCGCGCGCGGGATCCCCACGTTCGGGCCGTACTTCTTCTGGTGCGGCGTGGCAGCAGCTGTCAGCAACCTGGTGGTGGCGCTGATCTACTACGTGGAGCTGATCCGGATCGGGTCCGGGGACTTCTACGACATCTCGTGGAACATCCCGAAGGACGTGGAGCAGAAGACGCTGAAGCAGAAGCTGTTCGTGTTCTTCGCGTACGTGCTGAAGAAGGACTTCTTCATCCTGTTCTGCCTGGCGCTGGCCGCGGTCGGGGTGCTGCCGTTCGCCCTGCCGGTGCTGGCGGCGGGGGGGATCGGCACGATGGTGGCGGCGGGGAGCCGGGGGGTGAAGCGGGCGCTGGGGAAGGGGTGACGCGCACCGTCCTCATCAGACGCATTCGCGCGCCAGACCGTCTCCGAAGGGCAGGCGACACGCCCTCTGTCACGCAATGCCCAGGCCGTCAGGCTCCACCCAACGCGCCGGATGAGGCGCGGGCAATGATGGCGGCCCGCTGAATCTCCTCTCGAAGGCCGGAGAAGCTCGTAGCAGAACCCGAAAACACTGGGGTGTCCCAAGCACCGTCCACAACGACCATGACGACAAAGTGACCCGTCGACGAGCACTCGGGGTACCAGCCGACGTCCAAGACGACACCTCCATTGTAGTGAACTTGCGCCAAGTCTTCGGTCAGACTTGGAAGCGCGTCTTGAATGCCGATCTCATCGTCAATGAAGCCAAGGTTCCAAGCGACGACTTCTCCGCCCTGAAGATCGACCATATCTAGCACAGGAACCTCCCAGCACGCATTCACTACTAGTTCCCTTTGGTTAGCTTCTTGAACTCCTTCCCCGAAATGGGATGCCCGTGAATCGTTCCCGCCGACTCTTCCACCCGTATCCAACGCGAACGGCACCCCAACGGCGGCCAGCGCGAGGCAGAACGGGATGAAGAGGTCCTTCTTCAGCACCGGGGGTGAAGAGGCGCTGGGGAAGGGGTGACTGCTTGGCGATCGACGAAATCGACGTCATCCTTGCCGTTCGAAGAATTAGGGGCTCTCTTTCGGCCAATGTGGAGACGGAGCAAGCTCCACCTGCACTCCTCGCCTCTCAGCCTCAGCCACGAGTTCTGCGGGCATCTCACTAGAACACCTCCATTGTGACCGTCCACGTCAGGCGTAATGAAACGCTGCCCGTTCGTGTACACAGGCTGCCCGTGTGAATAGTAGTTTGTGGGAGCGTAGCCTAACGTGGTAGCGGCTTGTGGGCCATTTGGTGGTGGGGGAGGAGGCGCCTTGGGCGGATTGACTGGCGGCTGGTTGGGCTTCGGGATGCCAGCAACAGTCGGTGCAACCTTGCCGCCACTCACACTTGACCCCTCGGTTACTTTGCCGGGGGTGATGTCAACCCTCTTAACGTCCGCCTTCTTCGCGAGAATCCCGTAGCCGGGTGCGCCGGGCCCAAACTCCTCAACGATGGGACTTGCCCCCTTTCCTGGGGCGGGGGCGGGAGGCGGCGCCGGGGATGCCGCGGCTGGCGGTGAGGGCGTTGCGGACTTCGGTGGCTCGCCTTTCTGCGGCTTCTCCTCCGTCTTGCCTTGACTGAACGCCGAGGGGCCCACCGGCGTGTACGCAGGCGGTGCAAGGGACATGGGCTTTGGTGTCGGCATTCCAACTGGCACGGGTACTGGAGCCGAACCACCGCTCATTCCTCCCATGCCCATGAGCTTCCGCTCCGGCTCGGAGCTGTTGTCCTCCTTCAACCCCAGCTACGTATGATGGCGTCTTTCTCTTATCGGAGAGCCAGGGCAAGTTGAATCCAACGAATCCTTCCACGCGACCAACGGCTCGGTCGTATTCAAATGGATGCTCTCTATGTAGATTATCGCGCCAGTCTCGAAGTGGCTTGCCAACACTCTCCGGAAGAACTCCCGATGGATCACCGGCCGCAATGACAACCCAGTCCCAGAGTCCAAGAGGATCTGACGCTGAGAGCAGCCGGCCGCGGACGTATCCGTATAGCGGAGACGCGTCGGCGTCATGCACTGACAGCGGATCTGCACTCAGCCAGCGGCCAATGGCTGGCAGGAGGTACCTGAACCCGACGTATGTCAGCCCGACCTCTTCGTCGCCTTCCTTCCCCGTGAACCGGTGATCCTCTCGGAACCCCTTCCAACGTGCCGGTCGATAGTCCGACTCTGCGCCGCCGTATGGAAGGTACGTGCTCTTCTCGACGAGCTCGCTCGTGTCCTTGTCGAGGACCGTACTACTCGACCCAAGGTGGTCACCCAGCTCAAAGAACACATGCAGCTGCGGGCTCGTGAGCATGGGGATGCTCGGGACGTCCGAATCCTCCCAGGCAAGGCGCGCGATCCGCACGCCGTGCGCGAAGAGGTACGGAACCGCCGTGTAGGGGCCGATCGCGTAGTCCGCGTCCTTGTACTCCACATGCCGCAGCTCGAGTGAGCCAAGGCTGTAGACCGTGTGCCGCGCCGCGCCCGCCGCATCGATGGCGCGCTTCAGCGTCCGCTGATCACCGCAGTTGTACTCGTACCTCAGCTCCGCGGCCGGCGTACCTGTCGGCTCCGCGTCGCCAGCCAACCCCGCACTCGTGAGGTCCCAGCGCCGCGCTTTCGCTGCAGTCGCCCGGCCTCGTCCCACTCGTACACGAACCGCTGGCTACACTTCGCCGCGGTGGGCAAGCAGGGCCCGCTGCGATTCACGGCGAGGCTCACCAGGTACCCGGCGTCGTCGTACTTGGCTGTCAGAGATCCGGCGCGCGGACCGACGGGCTGCGCCGCCGACTTCAGCTGGTACGGCCCTGCACCAGCCGTCCCGTTCACGATACCCCGAGCGACCGATCGTAGAACCCCTTCGGCGTCGTCGTCGGTGTTCGTCGTGTTCCCGAGCCAGTCGTAGTTCCACGTCTGCCGCAGCACGCGCTTGTCGAAGCTCACGTGCGGCGAGGGCTTCGCAAGGCGCGGATCGATCGTCGCCCCGCTGACCGCCGCAGCGTTCTCGTGCGCGAACGGCGACACCCACGTGTCCTCTCCCGCGCTGTACGAGTAGTCGACCTGGTTGACCCGGTAGAGGTCGTCGTACCCGATCTTCCGCGTGACCGGCTTCGCCCCTGCGGGCCACTCCGTCGCGAGACGCCAGTCGCGGATCTCCACGGGGTTGTCAACGACGTCGTACGTGAAGTCCGAGTCCTCGAGCAGCAGCTGGAACGTCGTCGGAACGCCACTCCCATACGTGGGGGTCGGGGTGATCGTGGACCCCGACCAGACCGGTGGTGGTCCGCGGAACGTCTGCACGGGTCCGCAGCCGCCGCTTGTCGTCGTAGGTGTACTCGGTCGTCGTCTTCGCGACGTCGCCGTAGCCGATCGACAGCGCGAGTCCGTCCGCATCGTGCGTCACACCGTTGACGAGCGCGCCGTAGCTCGAGCCGACCGCGAGCACGCTCCCGCGCTTCGTGTAGCTCGTGGTTACGTTGCTCTTGCCATCCCCACCGAGCAGCTGCGGCACCTTCGTGCGCAGGCTGTAGACCCCAGTTCCTTCCTCCACCGGCCGATCCGCGCCGTCGAACTTCGCGGTCTGCACGTACCAGGTCGGCGTGTACCTCGCGGCGACGACGTCAGATGGCACACCGGGCTTCGCCATCTGTCGTGCCACGCACGGCACGCGCCCACGCCCGTCGTAGGTCGTGATCGTCCGTTGCCCACGGTCCGAGACCGACACGAGGCGGCCTGCATAGAGTCCCGTCGCGATGGCGCAGCTGGGCTCCGCCGTCGTGATACCGGTGACGTCCGTCGTCTCGGGTGGCGAATCGTAGCGATTCAGCACCTCGATCCCCGCCTCGGCCCCGAACGTGAAGTCGGGCGTCGAGTAGTCCGGATGGTGCGCGAGGCAGGGCGAGTAGTCCTCGGCGACGAGGCGCCCCGCGGCATCGTAGTGGTAGTTGCTACCGCAGCCGCGCGCGTCGCTAGTGCCGACGAGCTCTCCAGCGTCGTCGTACGCGTACCGCCACGCCTTCATCGTGGAGGCGTCGGTGGTCGGGTCGGTCGAGAAGTTCTTGGTGACGTTGGGCTCGACGTTGAGCACCATCCGT
>JADJMO010000028.1 GCA_016709545.1 Myxococcales bacterium | reverse complement strand
GATCCGCCCGCCGGCCGCGTCAGTCGCTCAGAGCTTCCCCATCGCTCAGAGTTTCCAGGGCGACAGCTTGAGCTCGAAGAAGTCGACCCCGGGCTGCACGACGAGGCGGAGCGGGTCCTGCGCCTTGCTGGCGCGCAGGAGGTCGGTGACCTTGCGTAGCTCGCGCCGGTCGGCCTCGAACAGGTGCTTGACGACCTTGCCGTAGTCTTTCAGGGGGATCTTCACGATGCTCTTGAGCTCGCTGCCGTCCTCGACCACCTCGGCCGCGCCGAAGGCGTCGCCGAGCGCCTCGAAGCCGTCGAGGCCGCGGAGCTTGTCGGCCGTGTCCGCGAGCTGCTCCTTGGTCTTCTTGAGGCCGTCGCTGTCGCCGCTCGGGGTCCACGTCGTCGTGAGCACGAGGCGGTCGCCCTCGAGGCGATAGCGGATCTCGGTCGGCCCCTTCTTCTCGGTGCCTGCCCACAGGCGCACGAGCACGTCTCCGTCCTTGACGCCGTACGCGCGCGCCATGGGCTTGCTCGGGAAGTACCGCGAGATGATCTTGTGCTTGCCGACCATGGCGATCTGCCCGTTGACCAGGGCAATCTCGCGCTTGTCCGGGTCGCCGAGCTTGAGGATCGGTCGGCCCTCCGACTCGTCGAGGACCAGCTTGTCCTCCTTCGAGCGGCGGTCGCGGTGCAGGAACGCCTGCCGCAGGGTGTCGAGCAGGTCCTTGCCGCGGAACGTGCCGCCAACGACGAGCAGGTACTCGGTCTTGTCGTCGTCGGGGAGCGCGCAGTAGGCGATCTCCTTGACGTCGCCGTACGCGCGCAGGCCCGACTTCTCGAGCAGCCGCAGCACGGCGACCCGACCGCGGGCGTCCTCGTCGTCCGAGCGACGGAAGCCGTCCTCGTCGTCGAGATCTTCGGACCAGTCGCGCAGGGCCTTGCGGCGCTTGTCGCCGAGCGGCCGCAGCGCCGAAGAAGCGTCGAGCGCGTCGAGGTCGTAGTACTCGAACACCGCGCAGCCCTCGGGCACGTGGTCGAGCACGGCGCGACGGGTGTAGCCGAAGCGCAGGAACGCCCAGACGCCGGCGCTGGCGCCGAAGACCAGCAAGAGCAGCGCCGACACCACGATGGGCCACCGCGAACGGGTGCGCGGCTCCTCTTGCACGCGGCGGAGCGCAGGGGTGGTCTCCTCCAGGTGCGGTTCGAGCGGCGGTGGCAGCTCGGTGGCGATCGTGCGCGCGAGCTCCGGCACCGGGTCGCTCGGGTCGAAGCCCGCGGCGGAGGCCGAAGGCGGCGGCGCCTCCATCGACGTGCGCCCACCCTCGAGGTCTTCGGCGGTGGGGGCCGCGAGGGCCTCGAGGGGCTGCCACGCCTTCTGACCGAACGGGCACACGCGCGTGCCCGCGGGGAGGTCTCCGCGCTTGCGGCGCTCCTCGAGCTCCGCGCGGGTCATCTCGACCGCGGCGTCGCGACCCGGCAGCGCCACCCAGACGCGCTTGGCCAACTCAGCCCTCTTGGAACACGGCGGTGCGTTCGTGGGGCAACATCGGCTCGGGATCCGAGCCGGGGAGATCGTCGTGGCGGATCCGGCGGCGACCTCGGGGCGCACGTAGCCGTGGTCGAGGTACCAGCGGATCGCCCGCGCCAGGGTCTTGCGGGCGGGGCGGTGCTGGTAGCCGAGCTCGCGCTCCGCCTTGCCGCTGTCGACCCAGAAGGCGGCGTCGTAGAAGTCGCGGGCCATCTTGTAGGTGAGCTCGGGCTCGCCGTCGGTGAGGCGCGCGAACAGCTCCATCGCGCGCCCGGTCAGCTCGGCGAGGCTCTTCGGGGCCTCGCGCCCGGCCCCCGGGAGGCCGGTGATCGAGGCGAGCAGGTCGATCACCTCGGTGACGGTCAGGTTGTCGCCGCCGAGGATGTAGCGCTCGCCGACGCGGCCCTTGTCCATCGCCAGGAGGTGCCCCTGCGCGACGTCGTCGACGTCGACGATCGAGATGCCGCCCGGCGCGCCGGGAAAGCCGATCGGCGCCTTCCAGTTCAGGAACTTGAGCACGAGGCCGCCCGACGGAGTGGGCTTGCTGTCCGCGGGGCCGAACACGCCGCCCGGGTTCACGACGACGATGGGGAGCTCGCCCGCCATGGAGAGCGCGAGCTCCTCGGCGCGGCGCTTGGCGACCACGTAGATCTCGGAGTCGTCCAGGTCCCAGGCGTGGTTCTCGTCGGCGCCGGCGCGGTCGCGGGTGATGCCGATCGCCGCCGCGCTGCTCGTGACGACGACCTTGCGGATCGGGTCGCCGGCCGCGTTCCGGCGACGGACGGCCTCGAGCACGTTGCGCGTGCCCTCGATCGAGGGCGCGAGCACCTTGGCCGGGTCGCGGTCCCACATCTTGTAGACGGCCGCGACGTGCAGCACGCGGTCGCAGCCGGCGAGCGCGCGGTAGACGGTGTGCTCGATGGTGATGTCGCCGAGCGCGACCTCGACGGGGAGCTTGCGCAGCCCCGCGCGCGACGAGCTCGCGCGGAGGAGCACCTTGACCTGCTCGCCGCGCTCCACGAGGGCGCGGACGATGCGCGCGCCGATGAAGCCCGACGCGCCGGTGACCAGGACCTTCGCCATGGGACGGTGGTAAACGAGCCCGCGACGAGAGTCGAGGCCGATGCCGCCGCGCGGAGGGGTCTACTGGCGGAGGTGGACGACGTACCACTTGCCGTCCTGGTCGATCATCGTGGCCACGTCCATCGAGCGGGTCTTGCCCTTGAGCTTGTGAGTGAGCTTGACTTGGTGGCCTTGTTGTAGCCGGTCTTGTTCAGCTCCTTCTTGGGGGCGACGTAGACCTGGCTCTTGGTGTTCAGCTCGAGCGACTCGAACTCGGCCTCGGCTGACTTCTTGCCAAGGCGCTTGTGGTAGCTGTGGATGTGCGCCTTGTATTCCTTGACGTTCTTGTCCCAGAGCGCGCCTGGGTCCTTGACGTCCTTCATCGCGAGGTACGGGTCGCGCGGGTAGAACAGCGCCATCGCGAGGTCGGGCTCGTCCTTCTGGATGGCCTCGAACAGCTTCTTGGCGCGGGCCTGGAGCTCGTCGACGGGCGCTGGCGGCGGACCCGCGTCGAGCGGCGCCGAGAGGGCCGAGGAGGAGGCCGAGGCGGCGAGGTCGCCCGACGAGCTCGCGGAGGTGCCGCTGTCGAGGAGGGAGGCGGGCGGCGCGCCCTTGGTGCACGCGGGGGCGAGCCCGAGGCCCACGACGACGGCGAACAGGGGGCCGGCTGCCAGCGTGGACAGCGTGACGAGGAGCTTGCGAGGGCGGACCGACATCGAGTTCCGGGGACGAGAGTGCGCGAGGCCGTGACGAGAGGACAACTTCGCGAGTGGAACGGAGCGTGAGCGCACCGAACGGCGGCCGCCCCGTACCCTGGCCAGCGCTTCCGGGCAACGCCGACCGTTCTCTCGCCATTCCCGACCCTTGTGCGCCGCCCGCGGCGGGAGCAGAACTCGCCCCATGAGCGCGATCACCCAGATCATCGCCCGCGAGATCCTCGACTCGCGTGGCAATCCCACCATCGAAGTGGAGGTCTTCACCGACGAAGGCCACGGCCGCGCGGCCGTCCCGTCCGGGGCCTCCACCGGCGAGCACGAAGCCCTCGAGCTCCGTGATGGAGACAAGAAGCGCTACCTCGGCAAGGGCGTCCGCAAGGCGGTCCAGAACGTCGAGGAGACCCTCACCCCGGCGGTCGTCGGGCTCGAGGTCTACGACCAGCCCGCGGTCGACGCGGCGCTGCTCAAGGTCGACGGCACCAAGAACAAGGAGAAGGCCGGCGCCAACGCGATCCTCGGCGTCTCGCTCGCCGTCGCCCGCGCGGCCGCCGACGGCCTCGGCATCCCGCTCTGGCGCTACCTCGGTGGCACCGTCGCCCGCACGCTGCCGACCCCGCTGATGAACATCCTCAACGGCGGCGCCCACGCCGACAACGGCCTCGAGATCCAGGAGTTCATGGTCGTGCCCTGGGGCGCGCCCACCTTCGCCGAGGGTCTGCGCGCCGGCGTCGAGGTGTTCCACCAGCTCAAGGCGAACCTCAAGAAGGACGGCCTCACCACCGCCGTCGGCGACGAGGGTGGCTTCGCGCCGCGCCTCGCCAACAACGAGGAGGCGCTGCAGCGGATCGTCGCCTCGATCGAGGCCGCGGGCTACGCGCCGGGCAAGGACGTGGCCCTCGCGCTCGATTGCGCGGCGAGCGAGTTCTACGACAAGAAGGCCGACCGCTACACCTTCGACAAGAAGCAGGTCAGCGGCGACGAGCTCATCGCGATCTACGCCAAGCTGAGCGAGAAATACCCGCTCGTGTCGATCGAGGACGGCTGCGCCGAGGACGACTGGGGCACCTGGAAGAAGCTGACCGACGTGCTCGGCAAGAAGGTGCAGCTGGTCGGCGACGATCTCTTCGTCACCAACCCGGAGCGCCTCGCGCGCGGCATCAAGGACGGCGTGGGCAACGCGATCCTCGTGAAGGTCAACCAGATCGGCACGCTGACCGAGACGCTCGACGCCATCCGCATGGCGCAGTCGTCGAACTACCGCGCGATCATCTCGCACCGCTCGGGCGAGACCGAGGACACCTTCATCGCGGACCTCGCCGTCGCGACGAACGCGGGGCAGATCAAGACAGGCTCGGCGTCGCGCTCCGACCGCATCGCCAAGTACAACCAGCTCCTCCGCATCGCCGACGAGCTCGGCGACGGCCAGATCTACAGCGGCAAGTTCCGCTGAGCGCAGTGGGGCTCGCGTCCCCCTCGGGGCAAGCCGCGCCGGCGCCTCCCCCTTCGGGGCTCGTCGCGTCGCAGACCAGCCTCCCACCCCCGCGCGCCGCTTCGCGGCGGGATGGTGCGTAGCCCGCTCGTCATCGCGGCCGCGTCGCGTCGCAGACCAGCCTCCCACCCCGCGCGCCGCTTCGCGGCGAGACGGTGCGTAGCCCGCTCGTCATCGTGGCCGGGCCGCCGACTTCGCCCCTGTCGGCTTCAGCCTGGGGGCATTCTGCGAGACTCGTTGCTCCCGAGTTCGTGACGACAAAAAGGAGAACGGGGAACCCGTGAGGGCTCCCCGCTCTGGCAGGGCCGGTGCTTGCGCGCCGGCTCCTTCGGGATGGCTGGGACTACCAGCGGTTGCGACGGTCGTTGTCGCGACCACCGCCACCACCGCCGCCGCCACGGCCACCGCCGCCGCCGCCGCCGAAGCCACCACCGCCGCCGCCGCCGCCGCCGCCGAAGCCGCGACCACCGCCGCCGCCGCCGCCGCCGCCACGCGGGCGCTCCTCGGCCTCGTTGACGCGGAGGGGACGGCCGTCGAGCAGCGCGCCGTTCATGGCCGCAATCGCCTTCTGGGCCGCGTCGGGGCTGCCCATGGTGACGAACGCGAAGCCGCGCGGACGCTGGGTCTCGCGGTCCATCACGACGTGGACGTCGGTGACCTCACCGCTGGCGGCGAAGGCCGCGCGGAGGGTCTCGTTGGTGGTGTTGAAGGACAGGTTGCCGACATAGAGACGCTGGCTCATCGAAAAGACCTCGGTTCCGGCCGCCGGGAAGAGCGGCGATTTTTGACTGCAGAGCACGCTGCGTGACTTGGCGAAGGACGCGTCCCCTGCATGTCGACGCGGGGATCCGGTTGAGCCGGAACCCGCCACTCGGGAGGCCTGCCGCACTCCCTCACTGCCGCAAGCAGTGCTGGAGCATCAGGCGCCCGAGACCATCGAAACCGAGAGAGCGGCGAATCGTGCGGTAACGTATCGTGACCCGGCCAAGATAGCGCGCAGTGGCCGGCATGCAAGTCACTCTGATGCCCTCCTATTCGGCGGCCGCGTCCAGCGAGGGGCGTACCAGGGCCGAGATCCCCTGAACGAGGCCGAAAAGCCGGGGAAGCGCGGCCAGCGGGAGGGCTTGCGGGCCGTCGGAGCGGGCCACGCCGGCGTCCGGGTGGCACTCGACGAGCACCCCGTCGGCGCCGGCGGCGACCGCCGCTGCGGCCATCGGCAGCACCGCCTTGCGCACGCCCGTGCCGTGCGACGGGTCGACGAAGATCGGGAGATCGGTCCGCTGGCGGAGCAGCGGGACCGCCGCGAGATCGAGCAGGTTGCGGGCCGCCGGGTCGAAGCCGCGCACCCCGCGCTCGCAGAGGACGACGTCGCGCGCGCCCGCGTGCAGCAGGTGCTCGGCCGAGAGCAGCCACTCCTCCAGGGTCGCGCTCGGCGCGCGCTTGAGCAGCACCGGCTTGCCCACCGCCGCCACCGCGCGCAGCAACGCGAAGTCACTCATGGTGCGCGCGCCGATCTGCAGCACGTCGGCGAAGCGCGCGACCCGCTCGGCGTCGCGCGGATCGAGCACCTCGGTCACCACCGCGAGCCGGTGGCGATCGGCGACGACACGCAGCAGCTCGAGCGCACGCTCGCCCTCGCCCGCGAACGCGTACGGGCTCGTTCGCGGCTTGTAAGCTCCGCCGCGCAGGAACCGGCCGCCGAGCGCCGCGATCGCGCGCGCGCAGGCCTCGAGCTGCGCCTCGCTCTCCACGGCACAAGGGCCGGCGATCACCACCGGCTGCTCGCCACCCAGCCGGACCAGCTCGGGGCCGATCGAGACGTCGACCGCCCGCGTGCCGAGCGAGCGCCGCGCGGCGAGCGGGTGCGGGGTCGGCCCCTCGAGCACGCGGGCGACGGACGGCGTGCCACGGAGGAGCGCGAGCGCGGCCTCGTCGACGGTGGCGGAGTACGCGATGATCGCGCCCCCTTCTTCGAGCGCGCGAGGCTCCGCGCCGATCCGGACGATCTCCGAGGAGAGCGCGGACGGCAGGTGGCCTTGGGCGAGCAGGAACACACAGTGCTTCATGGCTCACCTGCGCAGCAAGAGGACGTCGATCGCGACCAGCGCGCCGAAGCCGAGCGAGACCCACCCGTTCACGTCGAAGAAGGCCTGGTCGATGCGCGAGAGATCGACGCTGCCGTCCGCGCGCTCGGTGACGAGCGAGTGCTCGTAGACGAGCAGCGCCGCGACCAGCACGACGGCGAGCGCGTGCGCGGCGTGGCCCCCGAGCAACCGGGCCGAGGCGGCGAGCAGCGTGACCGTCACGAGGTGCAGGCCCCGGGCGATCGCGCGCGCGCCCCGGGCGCCGAAGCGCGAGGGGATCGAGCGCAGGCAATGCCCGCGGTCGAACTGCTCGTCCTGCAGGCTGTAGAGGATGTCGAACCCACCGACCCAGGTGGCGACCGCGACCATCAGCGCGACGATGCCGGGCTCGGGCGCGGCGCCGACCGCGAGCCACGCGCCACCGGGCGCCAGGCCGAGCGCGACGCCGAGCCAGAGGTGCGCGGCCCAGGTGAACCGCTTGGCGTGCGAGTACCCGAGCAGCACGAAGAGGACGGGGAGCGCGAGCATCGCCGTCGTGCGCCCGAGCGTGGCGGCCGAGGCCACGAAGCCGGCGCACGAGAAGAGCACCAGCAGCGCGGCGCCGCGCGGGGACACGAGCCCGGCCGGGATCTCGCGCTGCCTCGTGCGAGGGTTCTCGGCGTCGATGTCGCGGTCGACGAGCCGGTTGTAGGCCATGGCGGCGGTGCGACCGAGCACGAGGCACACGGCGATCGCGAGCACGCGCGGCGCGGTGAGCGGCACGTGCGGCCGGGTGAGGGCCAGCAAGAGAGCGGCCACGGCGAACGGCGCCGCGAACACGGTGTGCGCGAGCTTGACCAGCGAGGCGTACGTCGCCGCGCGGCGAGCGAGGATGCCGGTGAACGTCACGGGTCGGCCTTTCCGGCGGCCGCGAGCATGCGCCGCGGCCGCGAGAGATCCTGGAGGACGAAGCGCGATGGGTCGGCGTCGCCGAGGTCGCCTTCCACGAGCAGGATTCCGGGGCGCGTGCCCGGGCGCAGGCGGCCGAGCGACGCGGCGTGCCCGATGGCCCTCGCGCCCCCGGACGTGGCCGCGGCGATCAGGGTGGCGGCCGGGACGCTCGGCTTGTCGAACAGCGCGCGCGCGTCGGCGAGCGGGTCGAGGGTCGTGTTGGAGGCGAGCGAGTCGGTGCCGAGGGCCAGCGGGATGCCGCGCGCGAGGAGCGCGTGGATCGGGGGGTAACGGGTGTCGATGAACAGGTTCGACCGCGGACAGAGCACGGCGATCGCGCCCCGCGCCGCGAACAGATCGAGCTCGGGCTCGCGCGCGTCGGAGAGGTGCACCATGGCCGCGTCGGGGCGCAACAGACCGAGCGCGTCGGCGTACGCGATCGGGCTCTGGCCCGGGATCGGGAACGCGCCGCGCGGCACGCCGCGGCGGTCGAGGAAGGCCGCGAAGGGGCCCCCACCCGTCTCGAGGAAGGCGCGCTCGGGCGCGTGCTCCGAGAGGTGCATCGACAGCGGACTCGCCGTCTCGGCGATGGTCCGGACGACGTCGGGGTGGGTGGAGTAGAGCGCGTGGGGCGCGCGCGCGTAGCGCAGCGTGGAGGGGATGGTCGGGGTCTCGGCGAGCGCCCGCAGGCCCACCTCGCGATCCATCCCGAACACCTCGTGGAAGACCGTTCCGAGCAGGCGCCGGCCGAGGGCGGGCACCGCGGAAAGTCCGTTGGTCACCTCGCCGACGGCCACCACCCCGAACGAGACGAGGGCGTCGATCGCCGCAGAGATGGCAGCCTCGCGCTCCTCCTCGAGCTCGCCGACGCGCGCCGCCTGCATCGACTCGAGCCAGGGGACGAACCCCTGCCCCGGCGCCGTCTTGCCGCGCAGACCCGAGAGCTCGAGGTGGGTGTGGGCGTTGACCAGCCCCGGCAGCGCGACCCCGCGGTGCACGGTGATGGGGAGGCCCCCCGCCCGCGGCAAGAGCTCGCGCGCCGGCCCCACCTCGACGATCGCGTCGCCGTCGCAGATCAGCGCGCCGTCCAGCAGGGACGTGCCGTCACCGACGAGCAGGGCGTCGAAGCGGAGCACGCGCATCAGTGCGGCTCGTCGAGGTGGTCGTAGCGCACGTTGCGTCGCGTGACGCGGTAGCCCGCGGCGTGCACGACGTCCTCGATGCGCGCGGCGTTCATGCGGAACGTGGTGCCGGCGCTCGAGACGACGTTCTCCTCGAACATCACGCTGCCCCAGTCGTCGGCGCCGAAGCGGAGGGCGAGCTGCCCCACCTCCGGCCCCTGGGTCACCCAGGAGGCGCCGACGTGGTCGACGTTGTCGAGGAGCAGCCGCGCGAGCGCCTGCGTGCGCAGGTAGAGCACCGTGCCGTGGTCTCCCGGGGCGATGCGGGTGCCGCGCTCGTACTGGAAATCCCAGCAGAAGAACGCCGTGAAGCCGCCGGTCTCGTCCTGCAGGTCGCGCACCTTGAGCAGGTGCAGCACGCGGTCTTCGGCGCGGTCGGTGGTGCCGTACATCATGGTGGCGCTCGAGCGCAGGCCCATGCGGTGCGCCGTGCGCATGACCGAGAGCCACTCCTCGCTCGTGCACTTGGCCTTGGCGACGTTCTTGCGCACGCGGTCGACGAGGATCTCGGCGCCACCCCCGGGGACGCTGTCGAGCCCGGCCGCGTGGAGCCGATCGAGCACGGTGCGCACGGGCAGCGACTCGAGCGCGGCGAGGTGCAGGATCTCCTCGGGCGAGAGCGCGTGCAGGCCGAGCCCGTAGGTGCCCTTCATCCAGCGGAACAGGTCCTCGTACCACTCGATGCGGAGCGCCGGGTTGAGGCCGCCCTGCAGGAGGATCTGCACCCCGCCCGCGTCCACGACCTCCTGCAGCTTGGCGCCGAGCTGCTCGCGCGACAGCACGTAGCCGTCCTCGTGGCCGACCGGCCGGTAGAACGCGCAGAACTTACAGCTCGTCGTGCAGACGTTGGTGTAGTTGACGTTGCGGTCGACGATGTACGTGACGACGTCGGGTGGGTTCTTGCGCCGGCGGACGGCGTCGGCCGCGAGCCCCAGCGAGAAGAGATCGGCCTCGTCGTGCAGGCGCATCGCCTCGTGGAACGAGAGCCGCTCGCCCGCGACGACGCGGTCGAGGATCGCATCGACCGACGGCTTCGCGGGAGCGGTCTCCCCCACGAAGCGCAACGTCGCGCGGGGCAAGAGGCCGGCGCGGGCTCCGTCTTCGGCGAAGCGGAGCAGCCCGGCGCGTTCGGCCGGACCGAGCTCGTAGTGGATCGACTCCTCCAGATAACGCACGTAGCCCTCGGCGGGCAGCTTGCGCTCGAGGGCCCAGGCCTCGGCGATCGCGCGGCGTTCCGCGAGGCCCTTCTTCGCGGCCGTGCGGAGCCTGTCGAGCGTGCGGGCGTCGAACGCGCCCGGCCGCGCGGCCCACGCCGCGAACACGAACGGGTGGCCGGTACGCTCCCGGAACGACTGCGCGAGGTCGAGGACGTGCGGGAATCGGTGCTCGACGGCGAGCGCCGGGTCGCCGATGACGAGGGCACCCGTCGCGCCGCTGGCGAGGGCGACGGCCTCGTCGGGCGGGAGCGCGGGCGTCGGGTGGGCGAGCGCCGGGCACCCGCGGGCCGCGAGCTCGAGCCGCGCGAGGACGACGCTGGTGCGGGACGACGCGTCGAGGACGAGGCGCTCGATCGACGCCACGGGCCGCTCGGCGACGACCACCACCGAGCGGACGGGGCCGGCGGAGCTGATCCCGAGGTCGAGGAGCTCGAGGTCGCCGAGCTGGATGGCCGCGGCCACCGGCAGGAGCGCGACGTCGGCCTCGCCCTCGGCGAACCGGCGCGTGACCTCGGCGGGGCTGCCGACGAACAGATCCACCTCGGGGTCGTCGCCGAGGCCGGCGAGGAGCGGCGCGGCGTTGAGGAACCCGACGCCCGCGATGCGGATGCGCTCCACGGTCAGACCTCGTCCAGCACCTGGAGGTGCCGCCCCTGCCTTCGATCGCGGAGCTTCACGGTCGCCTCGGGCGCGGCGCGCGGGTGCTCCTGGACCACGCGGTAGAGGGTGTCGCGCTCGACCGGCACGCGGCCTGCCTCGCGGATGAGCCGGGTGAGGTCGTCGACGGTGAGGCCCTCGGGGGCCTTCTTCCCGGCCGCGCCGTAGATCGTCTCCGACACGATCGTTCCGTCGACGTCGTCGGCGCCGAACGCGAGCCCGATCTGCGCGACCTTGGGCGTGGAGCTGACCCAGTACGCCTTGAGGTGGTCGACGTTGTCGAGCATCAGGCGCGACACCGCGAGCGTGCGCAGATCGTCGATCCCGGTCGTGCCGGGCAGCTGCTTCATCCCGTTGCCGTCCGGGTGGAAGGCGAGCGGGATGAACGCCTGGATCCGGGCCGGATGGTTCTTCGCGATCGCCTCGTCCTGCAGCGCGCGCAGGCGCAGCAGGTGATCGACGCGGTGCGCGTAGGTCTCGATGTGCCCGTAGAGCATGGTCGCGTTGGTGAACATGCCGCGGGCGTGCGCGCGGCGGTGCACGTCGAGCCACTCGTCCGCGGAGGCCTTGTCGGGCGCGATGCGGGCGCGCACGTCGGGGTGGAAGATCTCGGCCCCCCCACCCGGCAGCGACTCGAGGCCGGCCGCGATCAGGCGATCGAACACGGCGTCGACGGTCATGCCGTAGTGCTGCGCGAAGAACACGATCTCGACCGCGGTGAAGCACTTGCGGTGGATGGTCGGCCACTCGGCGCGGAGGGCCGAGAGGAGGTCCTCGTAATACGAGAAGGGGAGCCCCGCGTGCAGGCCGTTCACCACGTGCACCTCGGTGGGCAGCGCGGCCGGGTCGATCTTGCCGCGCAAGTTCTCGAGGGCCTGGGCGACGGTCATCGTCACGGCGTCCGGGTGGCCCTCCTCGAGCTTGGCGAACGAGCAGAACCGGCACGAGGCGACGCAGACGTTGGTCACCTCGAGCCGCACGTTGCGGTTGAAGTACGCGCGGTCGCCGTGGCGCTGCTCGCGCACCTCGTTGGCGAGGGCGCCGAGCGAGAGCAGGTCGGGCTCCACGAACAGCGCGAGGCCGTCGTCTTCGGACAGCCGCTCGCCCGCGCGGACCTTGGCGGCGATTTCGTCGAACCGGGCGCTCTTCATCGTGCCTCCTTGATCTCACGGCCAGGTGCGCGGAACTTGCGTGCCGCAGGGGTGGTCTCGTCCGGGTCGCGCTCCACGGCCTCGCCGGCGCGGCGCTCGACGATGCGCGGCACGCGTCCGGCGGCGCGCACGAGCCCGACCAGCTCTCGCTCGCGGAGCAGCGCGAGGCGCCCCTGGTCGGCGTCGCCCTCGCCGAACAGGCGGAGAGAGAGCTTGCTGGTGACGACCCACTCGTCGGCGCCGAAGGCGAGCGCGACCTGCGCGAGGGGCAGCCCCACGGCCTCGACGTCGACGCGGATGGCGCCGCCCGGTCCCGCGAGCCGCGCCTCGGCGACGGCGCGACAGAACCCGTGGCCGTCCACGTGGGCCGCGCGCTCCTCGGCGCCGAAGGAGACCGGGGCGGGCTCGACCGGCGGATCGAGGTGCAGGCGCACGACGTCGCCGCGCTCGGCGCGTCGGAGCCGATCGGCGAGCGCGCCGAGCAAGAGGAGATCGAGGCGCGCCTCGTGCAGCGCGCGGGCGACTTGGCTCATGGGACTTCCTTCGCGGGGGTGCCCCACCGCGCGGTGCGTGGATCGTCGAGGCCGAGCTGGTCGAGGATGCGCCCGACGACGGAGTGCAACACGTCGTCGACGCCGCGCGGCCGGGCGTAGAACGACGGCATCGCCGGCAGCACGACGGCCCCTGCCCGCGCGACCGTGAGCAGGTTCTCGAGGTGGATCACCGAGAGCGGGGTCTCGCGGGGCACGAGCACGAGGCGGCGGCGCTCCTTGAGGATCACGTCGGCGGCGCGGGTCAGGAGGCTGTCGGAGGTGCCGTGCGCGATGCGGGCGACGGTCGACATCGAGCACGGCACGATCACCATGGAGTCCCACTTCGCGCTGCCGCTCGCGAACGGGGCGCGGTAGTCGCGGCCGCGGAACACGGGGATGTCGAGGGACCGCACGTGTTCTTCGAGGTCGCCTTCGAGCTCGGTGCTCCACACCTCCTGCGCGGTCGACGAGAGCACGACGGCGAGCTCGATCGGGCGTGTCTTCCGCGCAGCGACCAGCGCGGCGAGGGTCGCGCGGGCGTAGGGCGCCCCGGAGGCGCCGGTGATGCCGACGACGAGCTTCACGAGCCGCCTCTCGGCGCGTCGGCGACGAGCAGGGACGCGACCCCGAGGGGCGCGAGATCGACGCCGTGCACGTGCTGGAAGCCGAGGTCGCGCAGGGCCTGTTCGGCCTCGCCCCGCGTGAGGAACGACGCCATCGAGCGCGCGAGATAGGCGTAGGCGTCCCGGTCGTCGGCGACGATCTTGCCCGCGAGCGGCAGCACGCCGCGCGCGTAGACCGTGTGGAACGAGCGCGTCGCCGCGCCGAGCAGGCCGCCCGCGGGGCGGAAGAACTCGAGCACCACGAGGCGCCCGCCCGGCAGGAGGACCCTGCGGATCTCGGCGAGGCCCTTGCGCGGATCGGAGAGGTTGCGGAGCCCGAAGCCGCAGATGCAGCCCGCGAAGGTGGCCGCGGGGACGTCGAGCGCCATCGCGTCGCCCACCTCGACGCGCGCGTGGCGCACCTTGTGGCGACCGCGCGCCAGCATGTCGGCGGCGAAGTCGATGGCGCGCAGCGGTCGCTCCGGGAACCGCCGCTCGATCGCCTGGGAGAGATCGAGCGTGCCGGCGCAGAGGTCGAGCATCTCGCCAGGGGGCGCACCCTCGAGGGCGTCGACGGCCTCGCGCCGCCAGCGCTGGTCGAAGCCCGCCGAGAGCAGCCGGTTCAGCAGATCGTAGGTCGGCGCGATGCGCTGGAACATGTCCCGCACCGCCCCGGCGTGGGCCGACTCGTGCCCCGCCCGCTGCCCGACGCTCGCAATCGGCTCGCCCATGGTTGCCTCGACATCTTTCAAAACAATTTGAAAGATGAGTAGGGGCAGGCCCCGGCGCCGTCAACGGGGGCGCTCTCGCCACGGTGGACACCGTGCGTGCGCGCAATGCGTCAGAGCTCGATCTTGAGGAGCTCTTTGACCTTGGCGATGACCTGCGGCGCCTGGATGGGCTTGGTGATGTAGGCGTTGGCGCCGAGGGAGAGCGCGCGCTGGCGGTCCTCGTGCGAGCCCTCGGTCGTGATGATCATGATCGGCGTGTCCTTGTGCACCGGATCGGTGCGCACGCGCTTGACCAGCTTGAGCCCATCCATGATGGGCATGTTGATGTCGGTGATGATGACGTCGTACTTGGTCGACGCGAGCTTGCGTAGCCCGTCCACGCCGTCGTCCGCCTCGGTGACGCGGAGGTTCTTCACGCGCGCCAGCGCGAACACGAGGAGCTGCCGCATCATCGGTGAGTCTTCGACGATCAAGCAGGAGTACTGGGTCGTTCCGGTCGTCATGGTCCTCGAGCGTGCGGGAGAAGCTACGGGAGGTCGCGGAAGGCGTCGACGGAAGCGATCTCGAGGCCGTGGCGCGCGAAGAGGCGCGCCGCGGCCAGCGCTGCGCCGCCGTGCACGCCCAGCAGCTTGAACAGCTCGAAATCCACGTCGACGAACGACGCCTTCTGCTCGAACGTGCGCAAGATCACGATCACGCCGGCGCTGCGGTCGGCCGCGCGGAGCGGGACACAAGCGGCCGGCGCCTCGAGGGTGCCGGCGCGTGGGTCTCCCTCGGTCCACTGCGAGTGGCCGTCGGCGAACGCCTCGCCGATCGGTCCGACCCCGGAGTGCACGTGCGGCAGATCCTTGGGCGGCACCCCTTCGCTCACCACGGGCACGAGGGTGCCGTCGGCGTCGGGGACGTAGAGCGCGTAGGCCTCCGCGCCGACGAGCTGGGCGAGCAGCTCGCGGAGGTGCCGGACCACGCCGGAGAGCTCGAGGGTCGAGTGCAGCTGGAAGCTCGCGACGTAGAGGCTCGCGAGGCGCGCGTTCTCCTCTTCGATCTCGGCGAAGCGGCGCGAGAAGCGCTCGATGTCGCCGTGTGAGTTCCCGATGCGCGAGAGCAGGTCGCGCTTGTCGCGCTCGAGCTGGTCGATCCGCGACAGGAGATCGCGGATCGCGTCGTCGCTGGCGACCTGGGCGCGCAGCTGGGCGTTCTCCGACTCCAGGCGCAGCATGCGATCGCGCAGGCGCGCCTCCTCGCGGAGGAGCTCCTCGGTGAGCTCGGCGCCCTTCTTGAAGAAGGTCTGCACGAAGGCGTTGCGCTGCTCGAGGAGCCCTTCGGGGGGATCCTGCGACCCGCCCGCGGGCGCACCCGAAACCGTGTTCCCGGGCCCGGCGGCCTTGCCGGCCCCACTCCCCGGGACGTTCGTGTCCCGCGGCTCGCTGCTCATGGGGTCCGACCGTATCACGAAGATGGCTGGTGCGTTCGAGCGGCGAATCGCCGACAATGGTCGGGCGATGAGCGAGCGCCAGGGAGGCAAGCCCGTCCCCCACCCCGGGGCCCCCGCGGCGCCCGCCGGGGCCGCGGGTCCTGCCGCCGGACCTCCTCGCCCTGCGAAGAAGGAGCCCGCGAAGGAGCCCGAGAAGGCGGCGCCTCGCAAGCGGCAGCGCGAGACGGCGGCCGATCGCGCCCGGCTCGGCTCGGTGATCGCGGGCACCTATCGCATCGACGAGATCATCGGCCGGGGCGCCATCGGCGCCGTGTTCGGCGGCATGCACCTGCGGCTCGAGCGTCGCGTCGCCATCAAGTTCGTCGACCCGACCCTCGTGGACGACCCGGAGATCCGCGCGCGCTTCAAGCGCGAGGCCAAGATCGCCGCGCAGATCGGCTCGAGCCACGCCGTCGAGGTGTTCGACTACGGCGTCGGCGAGGACGGCGCGCCCTACATCGTGATGGAGCGCCTCGACGGCGAAGACGTCCACCAGCGCCTCGTGCGCGAGGGCCGCTTCTCGCCCGACCGCGCGCTGCGCATCGCGAAGCAGGTCTGCCGCGCGCTCGGCGCCGCGCACGGCAACGGCATCGTCCACCGCGACCTCAAGCCCGAGAACGTCTACCTCGTCGAGCGCGACGGCCTCGTGGAGTTCGTGAAGGTGGTCGACTTCGGCCTCTCCACGTTCGTCTCGTCCGACGACACGCGGCTCACGCGCGCGGGCCAGAGCGTGGGCACGCCGCTGTACATGGCGCCGGAGCAGGCCGGCGCCACGCAGTTCGACGCGCGCGTCGACGTCTACTCCCTCGGCGTCCTCATCTTCGAGATGACGACGGGCCGCCTGCCCTTCGAGGCGGCCACGCTGCAGGCCCCGCTGGTGGCGCTCGCCACGCAGCCGCCGCGGTCGATCCGCTACTACTGCCCCGAGCTGCCGGTCGAGCTCGACGACCTCGTGCTGCGCTTCATCGCGCGCGACCCCCGCGTGCGACCCAAGACCGCGGCGGCCGCGCTCGCGGAGATCCTGGCGCTCGAGGAGCGCCTCGAGGGCAAGCGCGCGCAGGCCAGCGGCACGCAGAAGGTCGGGCGCAGCGTGGCCATCGACGGCCTCCCCGGCCAGCTCCCCGGCCCCTTCGTGGACGAGGTGTCCACCCACCTCGACGAGCTGCGGCGCACCGGCAAGCTCTCCACGTCGCAGATCATGAGCGAGCCGCCGCCTTCGTCGAGCGGCGCCGATCTCACGACCCCGATGGACCGGGTCTCGTTCGACCGGATGTCGGCCCCCGCGCCGGTGCCTGTTCGCTTGCACCAGGACCCGCCACCGGCCCGACCGAGCAAGACCCAGCGCGCGGAACCCCGGCCGAGTCAGTCGCGCACGGCGGCGGCCTCGCGGAGCGAGCGGACGAGCGAGCGTCCCGCCGCGTCGCCGAGCGTCCGTCGCATGCAGCGTGCCGAGCCCGACGAGGAGGTCGACGAGGACTCGGGCCTGTTCTACGGGCGCGTCGGCTCCAAGGACAGCCCGCGACCGATCCAGCTCAACCCGCAGCCGAGCAAGCCCAAGGAGCGGCGCCGCACGGCGAGCAAGGCGCCGCCCGCCGGCCCGCCGCGGTTCGTCCTCTACGGGGCGTTCGCGGTGTTCCTGGTCGTCGCCGTGCTCGTGGCGCTGAAGATCTTCCGGCCCTAGAGCAGGTTGGCGGCGATCTCGGCGAGCTCGCTGCGCTCGCCCTTGGACAGCGTGATGTGCCCGGCGATGCGCTCGTTGCTGAACCGATCCGCGACGACCGACAGGCCGTTCGAGGCGTGGTCGACGTACGGGTTGTCGATCTGGTGCGGGTCGCCCGTGAGCACGATCTTGGTGCCCTCGCCCGCGCGCGTGATGATGGTCTTGATCTCGTGCGGCGTGAGGTTCTGGGCCTCGTCCACGATCAGGTACTGGTGCGGCAACGAGCGGCCGCGGATGTAGGTGAGCGGCTCGACCTGCACGAGCCCGCTCTCGAGGAGCTCGTGGAACGCGTGCCCCTCGCGCTTGCCCTGCGAGTAGAGGAACTCGAGGTTGTCGAAGATCGGCTGCATCCAGGGGTTGAGCTTCTCGTCGACGTCGCCCGGGAGGAACCCGATGTCGCGACCCATCGGCATGACCGGCCGCGAGACGAGCATGCGGGTGAACGTGCCCTCCTCGACCACCTTGCGGAGGCCGGCGGCGAGCGCGAGCAGGGTCTTGCCCGTGCCGGCCTTGCCGATGAGGGTGACGAGGCGGACGCCGTCGTCCAGCAGCAGATCGAGGGCGAACGCCTGCTCGCGGTTCTTGGGGCGGATGCCCATCACGCCCTCGCGCGGGACGCGGAGCGGGAGCACCTGCTTCTTGGAACTGTCGTAGCGGCCGAGCGCGGTGTGGGTGTGCGACTCGCTGTCGCGCAGCACGACCGAGGTGTTCGGCTTGAGGTTGTTGGACTTGGGGGTGAGGGCCCCGGACTGGAAGAACGCGTCGACCTCGCCCTTCTCGACCTCGAGATCGACGATCCCGCTCTCGAGGGTCTCCGGATCGACCTTGCTGTTCTCGTAGGTCTCCGCCGACATGCCGAGCGCGTCGGCCCGGATGCGGAGGTTGGTGTCCATCGTGACGAAGATGGTGGGCCGGCTCGGGTCGGCGTCGCGCACGTCGAGCGCGGTCTTGAGGATCGCGTGGTCCTGCGCGCTGTGGTCGAGGGCGACGGGGAGATCTTCGCGGCTCTTGGGCACGGCGACGCGGAGCGTGCCGAGGTGCTCGCCGAGGCTCACGCCCTCGGACAGGCGCTTGTCGCCGGACTCGCGTAGCTCGTCGAGGTAGTGCGCGACCTGGCGGCAGTTGCGGCCGCGCTCGGTGCCCTCGCGCTTGAACTGGTCGATCTCCTCGATCACGAAGATCGGGATGATGACGTCGTTGTCCTCGAACTGGAAAATCGCGTTCGGATCGTGGAGCAGCACGTTCGTATCGAGGACGTAGTTTTTCTTCATCGTTGGCTTCGGGCGTGGCACCACCCGCGGACGGGCGGCCACGCAGCTGGGTGCGACGCGGCGGGGCACCACCCGTGCCCCCTGCTCCGACGGTTATCCCAATCCCGTCCGACCGTCGACCACGAACGGGCCTTTTGTTCGACCCACCCCGAGGCCGGGATCAGCCGACGGCCTGGTTGTCCTCGATGGCGTCTTCGCGCCGCGGACGGCGGTTGCACGCGAGGATGATCTTTCGCACGCGCACGGCGTCGGGCGTGACCTCGACGAGCTCGTCGCCGTCGATCCACTCCATGGCGGTCTCGATCGTGAGGCTCCGCGGCACGGCGAGCAGGACGTTCTCGTCCTTGCCGTGGTTGCGGATGTTCGAGAGCTTCTTCTCGCGGATGGCGTTGACGTCGGTGTCGTTCGGGCGGTTGTGCTCGCCGACGATCATCCCCTCGTAGACGTCGGCGCCCGGCGAGAGGAAGAACACGCCGCGCGGCTGCAGGTGGTGGAGCGCGTAGGGCGTGGTGACGCCCGGACGGTCGGAGACGATGGCGCCGGTGGGGCGCTTCATCATCGGGCCGCCCCAGGGCTCCCAGCCCTCGAACTGCGTGTTGAGGAGGCCGGTGCCGCGGGTCGAGGTGAGGAACTCGCCGCGGAACCCGATGAGCCCGCGCGACGGCACGCGGAACTCCAGGCGCGCGCGCCCGAAGCCGGGGTTGTGCATCTTGAGCATCTGGCCGCGGCGCGGCCGAAGGCGCTCGGTGGCGATGCCGATGTAGGTGTCGGGGACGTCGACGATGACGAGCTCGACGGGTTCGCAGATCTCGCCGTCGACCTCGCGCGTGACGACCTCGGGGTTGCTGAGCTGCATCTCGTAGCCCTCGCGGCGCATCGTCTCGACGAGGATCGCGAGCTGGAGCTCGCCGCGGCCGAGGACGAGGAACGTGTCCGGCGTCTCGGTGGGCTCGACGCGGATCGCGAGGTTCTTCGTCGCCTCCTTCTCGAGGCGCTCGCGGAGCTGGCGGCTCGTGAGATACTTGGAGGCCTTGGACTTGCCGGCGAACGGCGAGGTGTTGACGCCGAGGCGGATCTTGATGGTGGGCTCCTCGACCGCGATGCGGGGGAGCGCCACGACGCCGTCGCCACGGCCGAGGGTGTCGCCGATCCAGACGTCCTCGAGGCCCGCGATCGCGACGATCTCGCCCGCCTGGCGGCTCGACGGGGCGCGCGCGCAGGCCCTCGAACGCCGAGAGCATCTTGATGTTGGCCTTGGTGACGTGCCGTTGTCGCCGAGGACGGCGACCTCGCTGGCCTGCGACGCTGCCGCGGACGACGCGGCCGATGGCGAGCTTGCCGACGTAGTCGTCGTGCGTCGAGTTGCAGATGATGACCTGCAGCGGGCCCTCGGGGTCGCCCGCGGGCGCCGGGACCTGCTCGAGGATCGTGTCGAAGAGCGGCGTCAGGTCCTGAGGGCGGTCCTCCAGCTTGCGCGCGGCTGTGCCGTGCTTGCCGATCGCGTAGATGTGCGGGAAATCGGTCTGCGCGTCGCTCGCCTCGAGGTCACAGAAGAGGTCGAAGAGCTCGTTGAGCACCTCCGGCGGCCGCGCGTCCTGCGGTCGATCTTGTTGATGACGGCGAGGATCGGGAACCCGCGCTCGAGGCACTTGCGGAGCACGAAGCGGGTCTGCGGGAGCGGGCCCTCGGCGGCGTCGACGAGGAGGATGGCGGCGTCGGCCATCATGAGCGTGCGCTCGACCTCGCCGCCGAAGTCGGAGTGGCCGGGCGTGTCGACGATGTTGATCTTGGTGCCTTTGTAGCGAACGCTGGTGTTCTTCGCGAGGATGGTGATCCCGCGCTCGCGCTCGAGATCGTTCGAGTCCATCACTCGTTCGGCGACGACCTCGTTGTCGCGGAAGGCGCCCGTCTGGCGCAGCATGTGATCGACGAGGGTGGTCTTGCCGTGGTCGACGTGGGCGACGATGGCGATGTTGCGGAGGCGGGGAGCAGGCATTTGGGCCGCGCGGACTAGCACGCGGGTGCTGCAACGTCGAGCAACGTCGGAGCACTGCGTCGAACGCGTTCACATCGCGGCGCAGAAACCAAAACGGCCGACACCCCCGCGCGCAGCGCAGAGGTGTCGATCGTGTGTCCCGCTCAGCCCGGTGAGGGCCGACAAGGGACCCGAGCGAAACAGTTTCGCTCGGGACGCGCCCTCATGGGCGCGCAACCGCCAGGCCGGAGCAGAGACGAGCGAAACAGTTTCGCTCGGGACGCGCCCTCACGGGCGCGCAACCCGGCCGCAGGCCGGAGAACCAGAGCTCAGATGCACTTGCCGTCGAGGCAGACCTTGCCCGCGGTGCAGGGCTTGGGGGTCGCGGCGCTCAGATCGCACTCGGTGCCGAACGAGCCGGCCGTGCCGCAGACCTTCTTCGGGGTGCCGGCCGTCGTGGTGACGTCCTTGCAGACCGGGAAGTCCTTGAGCGTGGCGCAGTCCGTCGAGCCGGTGCAGGCGCGGTAGCAGTTGTGGTGCAAGCAGATGGAGCCCGCAGCGCACACGTCCTGCTCGCCGTCCTTCGTGCCGTCCTTGTCGCAGAAGAAGGCGGGGCGATCGTCGACGACGCAGCCCCCGGCGACGGACACCTGACCCGTGGGGCAGGCGCCGTTGGTGGCGGCGGGCGCGACGCAGCGGCCGGCGACGCAGGTGGAGCCCGTGGCGCACGCCTTGTCGACCGAGCAGGCGCCCGTGCCGCCCGTGCAGGCGCTGGTCTTGTCGTCGCAGGTGTAGCCGGTGGCGCAGGTGGCCGAGCACTTCGAGGCGCAGCGGCCATCGACGCAGGTGCCCGTCGCGCACTGGGTGGAGTCGCTGCAGAGGTCCTTCGGGGCCTTGCACACGCCGCCCAGGCAGAGCGAGCCCGCGCCGGTCTTGGCCGTGCAGTCCCCGTCCGCCACGCAGGCGTTCGGGTCGGTCGACTCGCAGCGCTTGCTGCCGCCGACGTCCTTGCAGGTGTAGCCGGTGATGCAGCCGGTCTTGGTGCAGTCGTCGGGCAGCGGGTTGGAGCAGCTCCACACGCCGGCCGAGAGCTCGGTGCAGGTCATCGGTGCCTTGCACGCCTTCTCGGCGGCGCGGCAGTCGTACGCCTGACACTTGAATTCGCCGGCTCCGACGTTGTTGCAGGTGTAGCCGACCGGACAGGCGGCGCCGCATCCGGAATCGGTGCCGGTGTCGACCGTGCCGGTGTCGTCGGTCGGGTAGCCCGAGTCGACGGGGTTGCACTTGGGATCGGCCGCACAGCTGTCGGCGTCGTAGATGGGACAGCCGGCCAGCACCGCCGAGAGGCCCAGGAGCAGGGAGACGGAGCTCAACAGGGCAACCCCTGTGGGACGACGAGGCGCCGGCTTCTTGGACGACCAGAGGGGCGACGAGGGACGCTGAGTCATCATGACCTCCGTTTGCGGTCAAAGGTTAGCAAGCGATGTGCCCGAGGGCCAATCGCGGAAAACGAGGGGTGCACTCCCCCGACCGTCACCGGCCATTCACACCTGGTGCGACGCGTTGGCGACGCTCGGCCCACCCAGGCCGTGCTCCAGACCCCCTCCACGACGACCGCCGGAGAAGTTCGCGCCGGGCACCCAGTCGGCCTATGCTGCCGCGCCGAGTGGACGTCACCTGCCCCCGCTGCCAGACGGACTACGAGTTCGACGACGCCCTCGTGTCCGAGCGTGGCACGACGGTGAAGTGCACGAACTGCGGGCACCAGTTCCGCGTGCACCGTCAGCGCTCGGGGGGCGCGGCGGTGACCAGCGGGCCCGAGGTGTGGAAGATCGAGCAGGCCTCGGGGACCCTCGAGCTGCGCAGCCTCGTCGAGCTGCAGCGCGCGATCCGCGCGGGCAAAGTGGTCCGCACCGATCTCCTGCGCAAGGGGGACGGGCCGGCGCGGCACGTCGGCGACATCCCCGAGCTGGAGCCCTTCTTCCCGGTGCCGCGGCCCGAGCAGAGCGCACACACGTTGCCCCTGCCCGCGGTGGAGGTCTCGAAGCCTCCGGTCGCCCACACCCCTGCGTACGGCAAGCCGGGCGTCGAGGTGTCGGCGGTCGCGTTCGCGCCGACCGCCAAGAGCACCCCCCCTCCTCGTCCCCCGCCACCGCGGACCTCGGAACGCCCACGCGTCCCCACCCCCCTCGGCATGTCGCCGGTCGCGCGCACGCCGGTGCCGATCGCCCCGGCGCGCCCGCAGCCGCCCCTTGCCGTGCCCGTGGCCGCGCCGCTCCCCGAGGTCGCGCCAGCGCCACTCCCGACGTCGGCCCCCGAGCAGGATCCGCCGACGGTCCGGCGCATGGACCGCGTCGCGTCCACCCAACCCGAAGCGCCTCCGCCGTCGCGCAGCTTCCCACCGGACGACGGTCCAGCCGAGGAGTTCTTCACCGAGCCGCCGCCTCCCCGTCGCTCGAGCATGGGGTGGATCGTCGGAGGCGTCGTCGTCGCGGGCGCGATCCTCCTCGGTGGCACCGTCGGGCGCCCCTATCTCGCGAGGCTCACGTCACCCTCACCGATCACGACGGTGAGCGGCTCGTCGGGCGCGCCCCGTCTCGACAAGGAGCTCGCCAACGAGCTCGCCATCGGCCAGTGGATCGGTGGACTCGCGAGCGCGAGCACGTTCGCGCTGGAGCAAGGCAGCACGCTCGGTGCGTCGGCCGGCAAGTCGTGCGCGCGCTGGGGCGACCTCGCGCGGGGCGAAGCCGACGGCGCCAAGAAGGTCGGCAGCGACCTGCGCTTCGTGCGGGCGCTCGCCGCCCAGGGCGACGTCGCGGGGGTGCGGCTCTACCTGCCTTCGCACCCAGGCGAGCCCATCATGGAGGCGCTGATCGCCCTCGCCGACGTCACCAAGAAGGACACGGCCGCGGTGAACGCTGCCGCGAAATCGGCCGCCACCGCGCTCGGCAAGGCGACCCCCAGCGCGTTCCTCGCGCCCGCCGACGTGGCGATCGCCGCGTGGGTCGCCCAGGCCTCCGGCGACGCGACGCGTGGCACCGCGCTGCTCGGTGAACTCGAGAAGCGCGCGCCCAAACACGTGTTGCTCGGCGTGCTGCGGGGCACGACCAAGCTCGAACCCGTCAAGACGGATGCCGGTGTCGACGCACGCCCCGACGCGCCCGCCGACGCCCCGCTCGTCGCGGTCGGCGTGGGCACGGGTGAGGTCGTGGCGACCGGCGATTTCCGCTCGCTCAACGAGGCCGGTTACAAGGCGCTGGCCGCGGGAGAGCCGGGCAAGGCGGAGGGCTACTTCAAGTCGTCGCTCGCGCAGCACCCCGGCGACGTCGATGCGCTCTACGGCCTCGGGCAGATCGCGAGGGCGCGCGGCGAGCACGCGAGCGCCATCTCGTACTTCAAGCAGGTGCTCGACTCGTCGGCCGGCTTCGCCCCTGCGCGCCTCGCGCTCGCCGACGAGCAGTGGAGCCAGGGCCAGCAGGCCGACGCGAAGAAGAACTACGAACTCTACCTCGAGCGCATGCCCGACGGTCCTGGCGCCGAGCGCGCCAAGAGCCGCACCGGCAAGTCCGACGTGAAGCCAGAGACGCCCGCCCCCGCGCCGACACCCACACCCACGCCGACGCCGAAGCCCGAGGACCCTTGAAGAAGCTCGCGCTCGGATTCGCGCTGCTCGCGGCCTGCAACGGTCGGCCCCGCGCGTGGGAGGCGCCCCTGCCCGGCGAGCACGTGCACACGCACGGTCCGGCGGTGCTGGAGATCGATCTCGGTGCGGGGGCCCCCGAGGCGCAGAAGGGCGGGTTCCTGCCGATCCCTCTCGCCACACGTTCGACGCGCTCGTCGCCACCCTGCACCAGGCGGCGCTGCGCAAGGATCTCAAGGGCCTCTACGTCTCGTTCGGCGCGGCGGGCCTGGGCTGGGCGCGCGCCCACGAGGTCGGCGAGGCGCTCGCCAAGATCCAGAAACGGGTGCCGGTCGTCTGTCACGCGGACGCCTGGGACAACGGCGCCTACGCAGCCGCGGTGCGGGGGTGCACCGTGATCGCGATGAGCCCCGGCGGCGAGGTCGAGCTCACCGGACCGGCCGCCACGGTGCCGTACGCGCGCGAGTTCCTGGTCGACCACCTCAAGGCGCAGGTCGACATCCTGCAGGTCGGCAAGTTCAAGGGCGCCGCCGAGCCCCTCACCCGCGACGGTCCGAGCGAGGAGTACCGCGCTTCCATCGAGGGCACGCTCGGCGCGATCCGCGCCGCCTACCAGAAGGCCCTCGCCATCCGCGGGGTCGAGGGGCTCGTGGGCACCGGCCCCTACGCGGCCCAGGGCGCCACCTCCCACAAGCTCGTCGATCTCCTCGCCGACAAGGATGGCGCGCGCGAAGAGGCGAAGAAGCGCGCGGGCGTGAAGGCCGTCGACGTGGTGTTCGGTCCCACCGCCGACGCGCGGCCGAAGATCGGCGTCACCGACGTGCTCAAGCTCATCGCCCTGCCCAACGCGGAGGCGAGCGCGCGCCCGCACGTGCGGCTCGTGCGGCTCCACGGCGAGATCGTGCTGGCGGGGGAGTCGGGGCTCCTCGGTGGCCAGGCCGGGATCGTCGCGCGCAAGGTCGTCGAGCGCGCGCACGCGCTCACGGCAGACCCGAACGTCAAGGCGGTGGTGCTGCGGATCGACTCGCCCGGCGGCAGCGCCCTCGGCTCCGATCTGGCCTGGATCGCGCTCAAGGCGCTGCGCGACAAGAAGCCGGTCATCGTCTCCATCGGCGAGATGGCGGCCTCGGGCGGCTACTACCTCGCCTGCACCGCGACCAAGATCTACGCCGAGCCCGAGTCCATCGTCGGCTCGGTCGGCGTGGTGGGCGGCAAGATCAGCATCGGTGGGACCCTCGCGCAGGTGGGGATCCACACGGCGGCCTTCGGCGACCCGCGCGCGGCGCAGCTCAACAGCATGACCCAGCCCTGGGACGAGGCGACCCGCGCCCAGCTGCTCGCGACCATGCAGGAGATCTACGGCCTGTTCCTGCAGCGCATCGCCGAGGGGCGGGGACGCCCGCAGTCGAGCTTCGAGACCGCCGTCGAGGGTCGCGTGTTCGGCGGCGAGAAGGCCAAGGAGCTCGGGCTCGTCGACGAGATCGGGGGCCTCTCCGACGCCCTCGCGGCAGCGAAGGCCGCCGCCGGACTCCCGGCCGAAGGCGCGGTCGTCGTCGACGAGGCGTCGAGCTTCTTCGAGATGCTGTCCGGTCCGGGTGGAGGTGACGAAGCGTTGGCTTCGGCGCTCGCCCAAGCGCTCGGCCCCGAACCCGCCGCGCTCGAGCGCTGGGCCCGGGCCTTCCTCGCCGCCTCGCGGGGGCCGGGCTTCGGGGTCGTCGCCATGCTGCCCACGCCCCTCGTGCTCAGGTAGTCTCGGCGGGGCGTGACCTCCCCGAACTCCCGACCCGGCGAGTCCTCGTCGGCCAGCGATGAAGCCGGCGTCCGCCCGGCGTCCGTGCCTCCGCTCTCGGCGCAGTTCCCGGCGTCGCAGAAGGGCGGTGTGGGTGGCGTCCCGCCGATCGAGCGGCGCGACGAGCGACGGGCGAACGGAGACGGTCGCGATCCTCCGGCGGCGCTCGCCGGGCTGCGCGCCCGCATGCTGGCCGCGCGCGCCCACGGCGACGACGAGGCCGAGGCGGCCGCTGCGGGCCGCCTCGCGCGACGACTCCTCGAGCGCGAGAGCAACCTGGACGAGGCCACCGCCGCCGGCCGACGCGCCCTCCAGCTCCGCGCGCACGACCTCGAGCTGCGCTCGCTCCTCACCACGACCCTCGAGGGACTCGGTGAGCATGGCCTCGCCGCGGCCACCCTGCGCCCGGTCGTCGACGCGGCGTGCGCCCAGGCCAAGCGTGACGAGGCCGCGCTGGACGCGGCGGTGCAGGGCCTCCTCCGGCTCGGAGATCTGCACCTGCGGAGCGGCGACGTCGAGGGCGCGCTGGAGTCCTACCGCTACGTGTCGGTCCTCGCGCAGGAGCGGCCCTCCGGTCAGGAGCGCCTCGCCCTCGTGCACGCCTCTGCGCCTGACGCGCTGCCGGCCGAGATCGCCGCGCGGGCGTACCTGGGCGCAGCCAAGAAGCACCAGCTCGGGGGCGACGAGGGGCGCGCGATGGAGGCCCTCTCGCGGGCCTTCGAGGTGGATCCGAGGAGCGCCCTGCCCGCGGCGGTGCTCGCCGACGCGCTCGAGGACATCGGCCGGCTCGACGCCGCCGACGCCGTCCGCGCCGAGCACGGGTGGTCCCAGGCTTCGCGGTCCGCGGCCGCGGCCGTGCACGTCGCGCGCATCGAGAAGTCCAGCATCGGCGGCGATCGCGCCACGCGGCTCGCCGCCGAGGTGGATCTGCTGGTCGACGTGGTGCTCCACGAGCCCGAGCGAAGCCGCGTCGACGCGCTCGCGGGGCTCCCCTTCGAGGTGCTGCTCGGCCTGTCGCGAGCGATCCGGCGGGCGCACGCGCTCGGGGCCGCTGGCACGGCAGGGCTCGCGGCGCTCGCAGAGGAGTGCACCGGCGCCGAGCGGGTCGAGCTGCTCTCCGAGCTCGTCGCGCGCGACCCCGCCGACGAGCACGCCCTCGCGGCCTTGCGAGAGCACGCGCGCCTCCGGCGCGATCCGGGCTCGGTCGTCGATGCCCTCCTCCGCGGCCTGCGGGGCGCGGAGCTCGACTCCCACGTGGTCGGTGCGCGGGCGGCCGAGCTCGCCGGGTGGGCCGACGAGCAGCTCGACGACGCGAACGTCGCCGCGTGGGCCTGGCGCAAGCTCCTCGAGCGCATCCCCGACGACCGGCGCGCGCGGGACGAGCTCACTCGCCTGCAGCCACGCATCGCGCGCGCGAGCCAGCGCCAGGAAGACGCCCGCAACCGCGCGACGAGCGAGGACCCGGTCGTCCGGGCGACGGCGCTGTGCGGGCTCGCCGAGATCCTGCTCTCGCGCCCCGATCGGGCGGCAGACGCGGTGGACGTGCTCGTGAGCGCGCTGCGCGCCGATCCGGGGCGCGCTTCGCCGCTGCTCGCGCGAGCGATCCGTTGCCTGCTGCCCGCGCGAGGTCGAGGCGGTCGTGTCGGCTGCGGTCGCGATTCCCGAGCTGCACGCCACCGCCGTGCCGCTGCAGCTCGAGCTGCGGGTCCGTCGAGGGGATCTGCGCGGAGCGGCCCAGGCGGCCCAGCGTTCGGAGGACGCTTCGGTCCTCGAGGTCGCGCTCGCGGTCCTCACGGGCGGCCTGCCCGAGCTCGGGCGAGCGCTCGAGCGCTACGCACCCACGTTGACGGTGCCGCGGGAGCGCGCCGCGTTGCTCGCCGGCGCCGCGCGGGCGTTCCGCACGGCCTCTCTGCCGATCGATGCCCGACGCGCCGCCGAGGCCGCGCTGCGGCTCGACTCGCGGGAGGCCCGTGGGGCGATCGAGCTGGCGGAGCTCGCCGCCGGCTCCGGCGCCGACGCCGTCGGACCGGCGCTCGCCTCGCTCGCCCTCGAGCGCGCCCTCGGCCTCGTGGGCGCCCGCGGGCGCTGGTCGCTCGCCCTCGCCGCCCTGGCGGAGCGCGACGAAGAGCTCACCCTCGCGGCGGCGTGGACCCGTCGCGCGTGGGCGCTGCGCCCGGCCGATCCGGAGGTCGCGACGGCGTGGCTGCGGCGCGCGGTGGCCCTCGGTGATCTCGACCTGTGCGCGGAGGTGCTCGAGACCGTGGCGCGATCCGTCGCGCGGCTCTCGGCGATCGCGGAGCCGCTGGCCCACACGCTGCGTCGACTCGCGAGCGACCCCGAGGGGCGTGAGGCCTACTCCGCCGCCGCGCGCCTGCTGCTCTCGCTCGGAGCGGCACGATACCCGGCGATCTTCACCGCGTTGCGCGAGAACGCGGCGACCCACCCGGACCTCGCCATCGCGGCCCTCGAGCGCTGGATCGCCTCGTCGGCGCCGGTCTCCGAGCGCGGCCCGGCGCTGCTCGAGATCGCGCAGATCGCGCGCGAGGCGGGGAGCGCTGGCGGTGACGAGTCGCGCGCCGTCGAGGCGCTCGCCCGGCTCCTCGAGGACCCCGACGCGCCGCGTGCGCTGCGCGAAGAGGCGCGCCAAGAGCTCCTGACGCTCGAGTCGACCCCCCTCGACCCGGACGCCGAGCTGCTCGTGCGTGGCGTCGTCGCCGACGCACGCCTCGGCAAGGCCAGCGAAGGACTCGCGACCGCGCGGCGTGGCCGTCTTGCGCCCGAGCTCGAAGCCGACGTGGACGCCGCGGCGAACGCGCTCCGTCGGCTCGGGCGCGATCTCTGGGACCTCGCCGAAGACCCGGACGCCGCCCGTCGGGCCTGGCTCCGGGGGGCGCGCCTGCTCGGCGCGGAGGGCCTCGATCGGCTCGCCGCCGATCTGCGGGCCTTCGGCGGCGACGCCCAGGCGCGGGACGCGGTGTACGAGCTCGCGCGCCTCCAAGCGTTCCCCGACGACGACCGGCTCCCGCCGAACGTGTTCCAGAGGGTGCACGACCAGCAGCTGCGGCTGCGGGCCTTCGAGTGCGCGGTGGCGGCTCCACCCGACTGGGTCGAGCCCACGAGCCTGGCGCGCGAGGCCGTCGCGCACGCACCCGATCCAGCCGCGGTGCTGCCCGGCGTCGAGATGCTCGTGCGTCGCATCGGGCGCGTCGACACCCTGCCCGAGATCTTCGAGCTCGCCGCGGGGCGTTCGGCGGGTCGCTTCGCGGAGCGGGGCGTGCGCCACCACGCGGCGCGGGTGCTCGAGCGCCTCGGCCTGCCTCTCGACGCGCTCCACCACGCGGTGCGCGCGTTCGCCGCGCAGCCGACCGAGGGCTCGGCGCTGCGCTCGCTCGAGCGCCTCGCCATCGCGACGCGGCGCCAGGATCTCGCGACCGCGGTGCTGGTCGAGGCCGCCGAGCAGGCCACGGAGGCCGAGCGCAAGGCCATGTTCTTCGACCGCGCGGTCTCGCTCGGCAAGGAGGCACCGCCCGAGGAGCGGCTCGACCTCCTGCTCCGTCTGTTCCTCATCGCGCCGTCGCCCAAGACGGTGGCGGCGATCGCGGAGACGATCCGGATCGTCGCCGCCGAGGACGAGGCGCTGCGCGCGTCGGAGACCGAACGGCTGCTCCGCGCGCACAAGAAGGTCGACGGGAAGCTGGGCTACACGGATCGACTCCCCGTGCTTTCCGCGGTCGCCCGCGCGGTCGCCGATCTGCGCGGCGTAGGGGCGGCGCTGGCGCTGGTCGCCAAGGGCGAGAAGAGCACTCCGCGCGGAGACCTCGGCCCCCTGCGCGAGGTGGCCGAGCAGATCGGCCGCCTCGACCCGGAGGGCGCGCGCGCATGGCTCGCCGCCACGACCCCCGCCGAAGGGGGGCCTGCCGACGGGGAGTCCTGCGCGCCCACGTGGCGTGGGCCTTCGGTGACGCCGACCTCGCCCTCCAGCTCCTCGTGAGCCACGCGCCCGAGAACGACGACCTGGACTTCGCCGGCGAGAGCGGATCGGCGAACGACGTGGCGCTCGTGGAGTCGTGGTCCTCGACGGCCCGCGATCACCGCGTGGTCGCGCGGGCCTGGGAGCGCTTCGGCAAGCGCCAGGGGGCCGCCGCCGAGCTCGAGACCGCGCGCTCTCTGGACGCCGCGGGGCAGCACGAGCCCGCGGCCGAGGCGCTCCTGCGCGCGTTCGCGCTGCGGGAGGGCGAGCCGTTCGAGCTCGTCGAGCAGATCGTCGAGCTCGCGCGCGCGGTGCTGCCGCAGGCGAGCCAGGAGGCGGCCCTCGCGACGCTGCTCGCGGACGACGTGCCGCGCCTCGGCGACGACCACCCCGAGGTCGCCACGCGCTGGCGCGAGATCGCGGCGCTGCGCGCCCGCACGGCCGACTTCTTGGGGGTGCTCGACGCGCTGTTCGAGGCTGGCCGCTGCGCGCCCGCCGACGAGGATCTGTGGCAGGAGATCGCCGACGCGGCCGAGGCCGTGGGCGCGCACGATCGGCTCGCCGCGGCGCTCGCCCAGCGCCTCTCTCGGGCGCGGCCCGACCGCCGCGTGCAGCTCCTCCGCAAGCTCGCGAGGGTGCTCGAGCACGACCTCGGGCGCGACAGCGAGGCCGCGGAACGCTGGGCCGAGCTCGTGCGCCTCCTGCCGCTGGACACCGAGGCGGGGGACGCCCTCGAGCGGATCGCCGAACGCCAGGGCGGTGGGCCCGAGCTCGTCGAGTTGCTGCGCGCGCGCGCCTCTCGGCTTCCGGCCGGGCACCCCGACCGGGTGCGGGTGCTGCGCAGGCTCTCGCGCGAGCTGGCCGGTCATCCGGTGCGTCGAGGCGAGGTGCTGGCGGCGCTCCGCGAGGTGCACCAGCACAGCCCGGGGGACGTCGAAGTGGCGGCGCAGCTGGCCACGTTGGCGCGGGCGGCCGGCGACATCGGCACCGCCGCCGAGGCGTTGCTGCGCGCGTTCCGCGGGAGCGAGCCCGGCGAAGCGCGCACGTGGCTCGCCATCGAGGCCGCGCGGGTGCTGCTCGAGCTCCACGACCTCGAGACCGCGGCGCGCCTGCTGCACGAGGCCGCGAGTGAGCCCAACATCGAGAAGGACCAGCGCGTGCTCGAGCTCGTGCGGCTCCAGCTCGAAGTCGCGGTGGCGCGCGCCGACGGGCACGAGGAGGCCGCGGCCCGCGTCCGTCTCGCCGAGCTCGATCGCGAGGCGCCTCCCCGGACGCGGGCGACCCACGCCCTCGCGGCGGCGCGCGTGCTGCGCGAGGCGGGCGACCTGGTCGCGGCGCGCAAGCTCGCGTGGACGGCGGCGCGCCTCCTGCCGGGCGACCCCTACGCCACCGCGCTCCTCTGCGAGCTCGAGCTCGGCAACGCGCCGCCGTCCGGGCGCGTCGCCGAGCCCAGCGACGCCGAGCTCCTCACCCTCGTCAACGAGGTCGAGGTGCTGAGCCCCGCGCCCGCGGAGCTGCTCTCGCTCGTCGCGTGCGCCCGGGCCGATCTGCTCGACGCGGTGCGTGGCGGTGGTGCGGGGTACCAGGACCTCCACGGCTGGCCGGAGGTGGTTCGCAGTCAACCCCTCGTGCAGCTCGCCCTCGCCGAACGGCTCTCGGCGGAGTGGAGCTACGCGGCCGCCGCCGCGGCCTACGAGAAGGCGTTCGCCGGCGATCTGCGCGGGATGCGTCCGCTCGGTCCCACGGCCCTGCGCGCAGCGGACGCGGCGGCCCGCTGCAACGACCCGGTGCGCGCGCGCGCGTTCCTCGACCTCGCGGCGCGCGACCCCGAGTGCCGGATCGACGCCCGCAAGCGCGCGGTCGATCTCGCGCGCGCGGCGAACGACCGAGAGGGCGCGCTGCGGGCGCTCGAGCGCCTCGCCGCCGAGGCCTCGGGCAACGTCCGCGCGACCGCGCTCGCCGAGCAGGCCAGCGTGGTCGGCGAGGCCGATCCGGAGGGCGCGGTGGAGATCATGCGCCTGGCCGTCCAGGCCGCCGATGGTCCGCTGCGCGAGAAGCTGGCGTCCGATCTGCGGGGCCTCGAGTCGCCCCGCGAGACGCGCTCCCTGCCCCCGGCACCACCGCCGTCGTTGCGCGACAGCGGCGTCCGCTCGTCCCTCCCCCTCGAGGCCGCCCTCGCGGGGGCGGCGGCCGAGCCCGTCGCCGTGCCTCCAGCGCCTGCGGCGCCCGAGTTCCTCGGGCCGCACAGCGAGTCGACCCCGCCTCCGCTCGGCGAGGGGAGGTCCCTGACGAGGAGGCTTCCGCTCCGGGCGAAGGGGGCGGTCCGCTCCCGCCGAAGCCGCCCGAGCAGGACTCGCCCACCCAGCCCGGGGTCGGCGACCCCCCTCGATCCGCCGCGGAGGCCACGGAGAACCGGCCGCCGCCGGGCGCGCCGTACCGACCGCGATCGATGCCGGCACTGCCCGTGGTCACGGGTGCGACACCGATCGATCGCGAGGCCGCGGGCAAGGTCGCCCTCGACGCCAACGCCAGGGTCGACGATCGCATCCGCGCCTTCGGGATCCTCGCCGGGGTCGCGCAGGCGGGTGGCGATTTCGAGCAAGCCGTCCGCGACCACCTCTCGGCCCTCGAACTCGGCGACGTCGACGCGGGGGACCGCGCGGCCGACCTGCTGAGCGCCCTCCCCGATCGCGCCGGAGACGTGCTCCTCGTGCGTCGTCGACAGGCGTTCCTCGAGCCCGGCGTGCGCAAGCACCTCGACGGTCTCCACGCGGCGGCCCTCGGGGTCCGCGACCACGTCCTGGCGCGCGCCATCGACCACGTACGACGCGCGTTCGACCCTGCGGCTGGCCCCGTGCCCCCCCCGCCCCTCGAGCTGCAGCTCGATCGGCCCGAGCTGCTCCTGCCCCTCCTCGAGCGTCGCGCCGTCCCCGCCGCCGCCGAGGCGCTGCGCATCGCGTGGGAGCAAGGAGGCACCGCCCTCAAGCGCGACCCGGGGCTCTCGTTCGCGCGAGGGATGGACCGGGTCACGGGCGCGCTTCCCATCGGCAAGGTCGTGGCCGCGGCGAGTCGCCTGCTCGGCCTGCGGACCGCGGTCTTCCTCCGGCAGCGCTCCGGCCTCGACGTGGAGGTGGTGCTGGTGCCGCCGCCCTACGTGGTGCTCGGCGGGGACGCGCGCGAGGACACCCCCGACGTGCGCTACGTGCTCGGCGCAGGCCTGATGGCGGCGCTCCCGTCCCACGCGCTGCTCCTCGCCCAACCAGAGCCGCAGGCCCGCGCCACCTATCAGGCCCTGCTCTCCGCGTTCGGTCCTCCGGAGCACGGGCGTAGCATCTCGGCCGAGGTCGGCCGGCTGGCCGCGGCGCTGTGGCAGTCCGTGCCGCGTGCGGCGCAGCGTCGGCTCGGCGAGCTGCTCGGTACCAACCCACCGACGTTCGAGGCGGTCATCGACGGCGCCCGTCAGGTCGCCCGGCGCGGAGGGCTCTACCTGTCCGGGGATCTCGGCGCGACCCTTCGCAAGACCCTCGCCGAGACCCAGGACCCGCTGGTGCTCGAGGCCCCGAACGGCCTGGCCGAGGCGTGCCGCGAGCACCCGGCCATCGCCGATCTCGTGCGCCTCGCGACGAGCCCGGAGCTGGCCGAGGCGCGGTGGCGCATGCCCGCCGCCGGTCCGCGTCGCACTCCTTCTGGTGGGCAGCGTCGCGCCTAGCGCGGGGCCGATCTCGTCGAGCAAACGCTGGGCTATGCTCTCTCCCGTGACGTCGACCGTGGGCCTCGGCCTCCTCTGGGCAGCCCTCTGCCTCCCCGGGTGCGTCGTCCTCTCCGATCCCGAGTTCAAAACCGAGGACGAGTGCCCGCCCACGCTCCAGATGACCGAGGCGAGCCCCGGCTACCTGAGCTTCCCGATCGTCGCCGCCGCCCCCCGAAGGTGTTCGAGTTCCGGGCCACCGTCCCCGTGCGGAGCTGCGCGCTCACCCGCGCGCTCGAGGCCCGTGTGTTCCTCGACGGCAGCCTCCTCCGCTCGAGCGAGCTGCCACCCAACGGCACCAGCGGCCGCGACCTCACGGTCTTCGTGGCGCTCGACAGCGTCCGCCAGGGGTGTCACGTCCTGGAGGTGCTGGTGAGTGGCCGCTTCTCGAGCGATCAGCGTCAGCCGGTCAAGGCCGGCGACGTCGGCTCGGGCGTGTGGTGGTTCGGGGTCCAGGAGGACGCCACCAAGCCGCTCCCGACGATCGCCGACTGCGACAAGGGGCTCTAGCGATGGTGCGCGCACCGGCCCCACTTCCGGCGCTCTTCGGGGTGGCCTTGCTCGCGGCCTGTCGGCTGCCGACGAGCGACGGGCCCTCCTATGCAGGGCCACGGAACAAGTGCGACAGCGGCTGCCCGACCGACTCGACCTGCGTGGACGGCGTGTGCGCGGCCTCTGCGACCGACTACGAGCTGGTCCTCGAGGCGACGCCACCGCTCACGGCCGCCCACGGCCCCGGGCTCACCTTCGCCATCCCGGCCGACGATCGAAAGGGCGGGCAGCGGCCGTTGCAGCTGCCCGACGTGGTGCGGGTCAGCGCGCGCGTCTCGGCCTCGACGGCCATCCCGGTCCTGCTCACGCTCGTGCGCACCTCCGGTCAACCGGGCGTGGTGTCGTCGTACACGGCGAGGAGCGCCGGCGCCGGCCAGAGCCGGAACCTGGTCGTCCCCCCGGGCGAATACCAGGTGCGGCTCGAGCCCGAGAACGCGGCCGATCTGGCCAAGTGGCCTCCCGTCGTCCTCCGCGACGACGCGAAGAAGGTCCCCCTCTCGCTCACGTTCACCGCGGGACCCCAGCTGCTCGTGGTCTCGTACGCCAGCACGTTCCGCACGTTCGAGGTCTCTCTCGTCGACGAGAAGGGGGCGCCCGTGGTCTCCCCGACGATGGCCTACGACCTGAGCGTGGTCGACGCGAACAGTGGCCGTCTGGTCTCGACCCGCGTGCCCACCTGCACCACGCCGGGAACGCCCCTCGCCTCCAAGGTCACCCTCTCGCTCGCGCCCGATCTCGAGGGCGAGCGCCGGGTGCTGCGGCTCGAGCCCGCGCGGGTCGCCTGCACCGCGGCCACGGGGAGCGCGCAGCCCACGTTCGAGTACGACCTCACCGCGCTCGACGTGGAGGGCCGCGGCAAGGCGGAGCTCACCCTGCCGACGCTCAAGCCGGTCGTCGCCACGGCCGACGTGCACGCGGTGGGCGCGCCCAGCCAGACCCTCGCCTCCCGCGTCATCTTCCGCAGCAAGTCGCTCGTCGTGCCCGACGGGGTGAGAGCTGGACAGCCGTCGTACGTCGCGCGCGCCGACACCGACGCGGGCCGGCTGACGCTCGCGCTCTTGCCCGGCCAGTACACCGCCGACGTGATCCCGTCGCCGCTCTTCAACCAGCCCGCTCGTGCGTTCTCGACGTGCGTCAGCTGCGCGGTCCCATCCCAGGACCCGGCCTCGAAGCCCGGCGATAAAGTCACGGAGTTCTCGATAGATGCAGGCACAAACCTCGTGTTCGAACTCAACCGCCGGAACAAGCTCCGGGTGCGGGTCGTGGGCTTCGACAGCGCGCTCTTCCCGCTCGGCACCTGGGAGGCGGCGGCCGTCGGGGCGAACGGCTCGCTCGCGCGCACCCAGCTCGGGACGCTCGGCCTCACGACCGACCGGACGACCGGCGACGTGTGGAACGTCGACGCCGATCTCGACACCGGGCTCTACGATCTCCTCGTGCACCTCCCCGAGGCGTCGGGCTACCCCTGGCTCGTCCTCCCGCGGCTCTCGATCGCTGGCGCGCTCGACGCCGGAGTGCTGACGATGTCGGCGCCCGTGGTGATGACCGGCACCATCGTCGATCCCCAGGGCGTTCCCATGGGTCGCACGGCGCTGCGCGCGCGCGCCACGGTGCTCGATCGCGCGACGCGCGTGCCCATCTCGTCGGTGATCGTGGGCGAGACCCACACCGACGAGGACGGTGTCTACCGCCTGGTGTTGCCCGGGAAGCTCGACCCCGGCCTCGCGAGCAAGATCAGCGGCGGCTGAGCCCTTTGCTCGAGGAGCGGCCGCCCGTGGAGGCGGCCGCCGTTCCCTGCGCTCGCTCCGCTCGCTCCGGTCACTTGATCGCGTCGAGCTTCTTCTGGACGGCGACCTTGTCGACGTTGGGCTTGGTGAGCGCCTTCTTGTAGTCGTCCTTGGCGGCCTTCTTGTCGCCGGTGGCGAGCTCGGCATCCGCCCGCACCTCGTAGGTCCGCCCGTCCTCCGGGAACGCCTTCACCGCCGCCTCGGCGTGGCCCAGGGCCTTCATGGGCTCCTTGGCGCCGAGCAGCACCTGGGAGGCGCGCAGCAGCCCGGTCGGGTCCTTGTTGTCGAGGCCGGCGGCGAACTTGAACTCCTCGACCGCGTTCTCGACGTCGCCCCCGCCCGCCAGGGCCTCGGCGTGCGCGAGCCGCGCGGAGGCGTTGTTGGCGGCGAGCTCGATGGCCTTGGAAGAGGCCTTCTTGGCGTCGTCCCACTTCTTCTGTTTCACGAGCGACCACGCGAGCCCCACGTGCGCCGCCACCAGCTTCGGTGCGCCCTTGAGCGCGGCTTCGAAGGCCTTCTGGCCGGCCTCCGGTGTTCCGAATCCCAGCTCGAGCTCGCCGAGCCGGACCTGCGCCGCGGGCCACGCGCTCCGCATCGCGACCGCGGTGCGGGCCAGATCCCGCGCCTCGACGCCGTCGGGCAGAGCGCGCGCGAGGTGATAGGCGGCCTCGGGCCAGTCGGCGTCGAGCTCACGGGCCTTCTTGAGCGGCGCGACCGCGTCGGCGCGCTTGCCCGCCGCGAGCAGCTCGGTGCCGAGGTAGAGCCACGCTTCCGCGCGCGCCGGGGTCGCGTTCGTGAGGGACTTGGCCTCGACGATCGCGGCGTCGTGGGTCTGCTTGGCGACGGTCACCTCGAGGCGACCGAGCTTGACCTCGTAGAGGCCCGGCTCGGCCTTCTCGGCCGCGGTGAGCTCGTCCTCCGCGATCGAGATGCGCTCCATGCCGAGCCAGGCCTTGGCCGCGCACACGCGCGAGAGCGCCTCGCCGAGCTTGCCGATCTTCACGTTGGCGCACGCCGGCAGCGAGGGCGGCTTCGGGAGTGACGTGTTGACGACCCCCTGGTCGATCTCCGACAGCGCGAGCTCGTAGCGCAGCTTGACCTGCTCCTCGCCGGTCGCGAGCGCGGCGCCGCGCGCGAGCTCGGTCTTGGCCGCCGCCCACTTGCCGGCGCGTCGATACGCGCGGCCGAGCGCGAACGCGGCGCCCGCGTCCTTGGGCTTGGCCTTGGCCTCTGCCTCGAGCGCGGAGAGCCTCGTCTCCTGCGCGTGCGCGGGGACGATGGGCAGGGCGACCGGCAGGGAGACGAGCGCGGCGAGCAGCAGGGCCCTCGACTTCGACATGCTGGCGGGGTAGCTCGCAAAGGCACTCTTGGCAAACTCCCGTACCGCGCGCGAGGTCCATTCGCCGAGCGATCCGCTCCCCGACCCCCCGTTCGACCTGGGAGGTCGGGTCGTCGCGCGCGGCGAGGAGCTCGTCCTCGGCGACGCCTACGCCCATCGGCCGGTCGTCGGGGTGGACGCGGCGGAGGGGGACTGGGTCGTGGTGCACGTCGTCGCGCGTCGAGGCCCGACGCTGGTCGCCGACGCCGTCGAGGTCGTCGGTCGCGACGTGCGTATCGAGCGGGGGCCGGGCGAGGCCGACCGGCTCCGCGCGCGCGAGCGCGGCCTGCACCTGCACCAGCGCGCCCAGGTGATCGACGCGGTGCGGGGCTTCTTCCGGGCCCGCGGGTCGGTCGAGGTCGAGACCCCGTTCGCCGTGCCGTGCCCGGGCCTCGACGTGCACCTCGACGCGCCGGCGGTCGACGATCGCTACTGGATCACGAGCCCCGAGTACCAGATGAAGCGGCTGCTCGCGGGCGGCATGCCCCGCATCCACCAGCTCGCGCGCTGCCACCGCCGCGGCGAGCACGGTCCGCGACACAACCCCGAGTTCACGATGCTCGAGTGGTACCGCACCTTCGCGGGCGTCGATTCGATGATCGAGGAGACCGAGGCCCTCGTCGTGCACACGGCCGTCACGCTCCGCGGGCGCGCCGAGCTCGTCACGCCCGACGGCGCGCACGTGCCCCTGCGCCCACCGTTCGAGCGTCTGCCGGTCGCCACGGCGTTCGCGCGGCACGCAGGCGTGAGCGAGGGCGAGGCGCTGCGTCTCGCCGCCGAGGACGAGGAGCGGTTCTATCGGCTCCTGGTCGACGAGGTGGAGCCCGCACTCGCCGAGGGGCCGCCCGTGGTGCTCCTCGACTACCCGATCGAGCAGGCGTCCCTCGCACGACCGCGGCCCCTCGATCCACGCGTCGCCGAGCGCTTCGAGCTCTACGTGGGCGGCGTCGAGCTGTGCAACGGGTTCGGCGAGCTCACCGACCCGGTCGTGCAGCGCGCGCGCTTCAGCAAGGACCAGGAGGTGCGTCGCGCAAGAGGGCTGCCGGTGTACCCGCTCGACGAGCGCTTCCTCGCGGCCCTCGAAGAGGGCCTGCCGCCCTGCACCGGCAACGCGCTCGGGCTCGATCGTCTCGTCATGCTGGTGGTCGGGGCCAGGGAGCTCGGGGACGTGCTCGCGTTCCCCGAGGACTGGGTCTGACCATGGCCCTCGTGCCGCCGCTCGGGTTCGAGCCCGACGAGGTCAAGGCCCTGCTCGCGCCGCTGCGCAGTCGCATGAGCGTCGCCATCTGGAACTGCCAGAACCCCTTCGCCGTCGGCGCGATCGTGCGCGTCGCGCACAGCTTTCTGCCTCGAGAAGTCGTCATCGTCGGCGACGCGCCGTACTACCAGAAGGCGTCGATGGGCATGGAGAAGTACGAGCAGATCGTGCGCCTGCCCGACCTGCCGGCGTTCTTCGCGCACGTGCAAGGGCGGCCGATCTGGTCGGTCGAGAAGGACCACGCGACGGTGGGGCTCTACGACGTCGAGCGTTTCCCCGAGGACGTCGTGCTGGTGCTCGGCAGCGAGCGCTTCGGGCTGCCCGAGGAGATCATCGCGGCGAGCGCGGCGGTGGTCGGCATCCCCATGTACGGGGTGAACCACTCGTTCCCGGTCGCCGTCGCGGCCGGCATCGTGCTCTCGGACTGGGCGAGACGGCGGGCGAACGTCACCCCCTCGGCGAGAGAATGAGATCGAGGGTTCGCTCGTCCCTCGCCACACCCCTTCATGCGACTCCCCGTCTCGATCGCGCTCGCGGCCCTGGTGGCTCTCGCCCCGGCCGTCGGCCACGCCGGCGAAAAGACCCTCGAGGACTATCGGCACTTCCGCGCCATCGCCATCGACTTGCTCGGGCGCATGCCCACGCGCGAGGAGATCGCGACCTTCTAGACGCCGTCGTTCGACCTCGACGCGTGGATCGATCAGCAGCTCGAACGCCCCGCCTACGTCGACCGCCTCACGCGGGTGTGGATGGACGTGCTCCGCCTCGAGGTCGGACCCGCGCTGCAGTTCCGGCCGCCGTCCACGTCGTTGCGGCGGGTGACGATCCTCGGGCCCGACGGCAAGTCGCTCTACGTGTACTACCGCCCGAACCAGCGGCGCATCCGCGAGGCGACCGACGGGGAGTTCTGCCTCACCAAGGCCGAGACGGGCCTGAGCTTCCCTCCGAACAAGCCCCACGTGGGGAGCGCGATCGCGGTCAAGCAGGAGGCGCTCGACGCGGCGACGGTGCAGATCAAGCCCTGGTGGCTCTACCGCGACTACCGCAGCGCGGCGCCCGTCCTCCGCTATGGCGAGGCGTGGAAGACCCCCGACGTGGGCTACCAGCCCATCGACGAACTGCTGCTCGAGGCCGACGAGCACACCCCGACGGTCGCGGTCCGCGTCTGCAAGGAAGAGGCGCAAGGCGCGGAGAGCGGCACCGTCTACGCGACGGGGCGAAAGCCCTCGAAGGGGCCGCCTCCCTTCGACCGGCTCCGCCCCCTCCCCCTCGACGACGTCTACGCCAAGGCCAACGCGGGCAAGCCGATCGCGTGTCGCGCCGGTGCTGCGGTCTCGCTGTCGGTCGACTGCGGCTGCGGCGTCGGCCTCGAGCGTTGCTACCCGGGTGAGGGCTTCAAGCGCGACGGCAAGGCCTTCGTCATGCCCAGCAAGACCCCACTCGGCGTCGACCTCCCCTTCGACCAGGCCGAGCAATCGCCGTCGGACTGGATGAAGCTCTGGTGGACGCAGGAGGCGGTGCGCTTCCTCGGCAAGGTCTTCCGCGAGAACCGCGATTTTCGCGAGGTGCTCACGGCGCGCTGGAGCACGGTCAACGGTCCGCTCGCGCAGTTCTATCGTTCGAACGCCGCGGCCAACTCGGGCAAGACCAAGGCGTTCGGCCTCGTCGACGACGGCGAGCCGCTGTTCGATCCGGGCGCGGTGCCGGTCGGTCTCCTGCCCCACGACGTGGGCACCTGGGAGACGGTCGCCGACCGCGGGCCGCACGCGGCGGGCATCCTCACGATGCCGGCGTTCCTCACCAAGTACGCGTCGCGGCGCGCGCGGGGGGCCGCGCTCTACGCGAGCTTCCTGTGCAAGGGCTTCGTCGCCGGCGACGTGATGCTGATGCCGTCCACCGAGCCCAACCTCATGAAGCGCCCGGGCTGCGCCACCTGTCACGCCACGCTCGAGCCGCTCGCCGCGTACTTCTCGCGCGTCGTCGAGACCGACTGGCGCTGGTTGCCCGAGGGGCCGATGCCCACGCTCGACCCACGGTGCAAGCTCGACGCGTCGGGCAAGGCGCCTGGCTTCTGCCGTGACTACTACGACCCCGCGTTCTCCTCGAAGACGGAGGGCATGCTGCGCGGCGCCTATGCATCGCCCGCGCACGCGGCGGGGGGCCCGGTGCTCGCCGGCGCCGAGCTCGCGGCCTCGCCAGAGCTCGGGACGTGCGTCGTCGAGCGCGTGGCGGCGGGCTTCCTCGGGCGCGCCCTCGATCCGGACGACGCCACCCTCGTCACCAGCCTGCGCGCCGCGTTCGTCGACGGGGGCTACAAGATCAAGCCACTCGTGCGCTCGCTGCTGCGCTCGCCGCAGTACCGGTCCGCGAACAACCTCGCGTCGAAGGGGACGCCGTGAGCCGCCGCGCGTTCGCCGTCGTCTCGGGCGTGGCGCTGCTCGCCGCCTGCTACCACCCGAGGGACACCATCCCGGCGGTGCCCGTCGCGGCCTTGCCCGGGCACGCGGCCCTCACGGTCGACACCTCCCCCAAGTCCGATCTGCGCATGGTCCCGACCGAGGCCTACGTGCGCACCTACCTCGCCCTGTTCGGCGGGCTCGCGCCGCTCGAGCTGCAGAAGCGCGCGCGGGGGGCCGATGGTGCGCAGCTGTTCGACACCTGGGGCGACTACCTCGCGACGCTCGGGCTGCCCGACTACAAGACCGACCTGCCGCGCGCCCGCGAGACCAACGCGCTCATGCTGGCCACCTTCGAGCGGCTCGGCGCTGCCCTCTGCGATCGGGCCGTGGAGCACGACCTACGGGGGTCGAAGCCACGGGTGGTCTTCGACTTCGACGCGCCGAAGGAGCTCGACGTGACCGCGTTCACGCCGCGCTTCGACGTCCTCCACCGCACGTTCCTCGGCTACCCCGAGAAGCTGGCACCGGGGCGCGCCGCGCGGTTCTTCGACCTCTACGCCAAGACCCTGACCCGCCACGCCGGCGACGCCGGCAAGACCGGCAAGGACAAACCCAAGCTCGCGCCGAACGAGGCCGCGTGGGCGGTGGTGTGCGAAGGCCTCGTCCGTCACCCCGAGTTCCACCTCTACTGATGGACCGCCGAGCCTTCCTCGCAGCCTGTTCCGTCGCCGGCCTCGGCGTCAGCGGCGTCCTCGGGCGCGCGCTCTTCGCCGCCACCCAGGCGGCGGCCGACCAGGAGTTCTTCGTCTTCGTCCACGCCTCGGGCGGCTGGGACGTCACGCTCTGGGCCGACCCGCGCAACGAGCGCCGGGGGATCGTCGAGCCCGGGTCCACCGACAACCTCGACACCACACCCATCAAGAACTGGGTCGATCGGAAGCTCGACGAGGACACCAACACCTTCGAGATCGTCCAGCCGAAGGGTTGCAACATCCCGTTCGGCCCCGGCATCGGGCGGCTCGTCGAGCGCGCCGACCGGCTCTGCCTGATCAACGGGCTCGCGATGAACACCGTGAGCCACCCCGACGGCACCACCTACTCGGTCACCGGTCGCCACCTGGTCGGCGGCCGCGTCGTGGCCTCGAGCATCGACACGATGATGGCCAACGAGCTCGGCAAGGAGCAGACCTTCCCGAGCGTCTCCATCGCGTTTCCCTCCTCGTACGTGGGGGACGATCTCGACCGCCGCGTGGTGCCGCTCCGGATCAGCAACATCGGCGCGATCACCCGCACGCTCACCCGCTCCGAGCGCTGGGAGACGAGCGCCGATCGCGACGCCGTGACCACGCTCCTCGCCGACGAGGCGCGCGAGCTCGCGAAGCACACGCAGTACCCGGGCGCGCTGAACGGCCTCGCCCTCCAGTACGACGCCCTCCGCCGCATGCTCGGTTCAGGACTGTCCGAGGTGTTCTCGGTGCCCGCCCTCAAGAGCGCGCAGCCCTCGCTCGACTACAAGGCGCGGTTCGCCGGCAACGCGGCCATCAACGCGGCCTTCGCCGTCGAGGCCATGAAGCGCAACGTGATCCGGTGCACGAGCCTCGCCATGGGCGGGTTCGACACCCACACCAACAACTACCGGCAACAGCCCGTGGTGCAACAGGAGCTGTTCGGCCTGCTCCACGACCTGCTCGGGGTGCTCGACGCGACCCCCCACCCGACCAAGGCGGGGAAGAAGCTCGCCGATCACACCCACATCCTCGTGGTCAGCGACTTCTGCCGCACCCCGCAGATCAACGTGGCCCAGGGGCGCGACCACTATCCGAACAACTCCGCGCTGGTGATCTCGCCGCGCTTCAAGCGCAACGCCGTGTTCGGCAAGACCGACCCGGACCAGCTCCTGCCGGTGCCGACCCGCACGTTCTCCGACGGCGCGCGCGCGTTCACGCCGGCCGATCTGCTCGCGACGTTCGTCTCCGCGTTCGGCGTCAACCCCCGGAAATACCTGCGCGACGGCGAGGTCGTCCCGGAGTGGCTCGCATGAGGTGGTTCGCCGTGATCGCGCTGCTGGTCGGCTGCGTGCCCTCGGCAGTGAAGCCCGAGGCCGCGGCGCCGCTCGCGGTCCACGAGGTGGCGTGGAACCCCGGGCACGTGGACGTGGGCGTGGTGAGCGCGGTGGCCGAGAGCGGTGACCTGCTGGTGCTGTTCGGCGACAAGGGCGCGAGCGTGTTCGTCGGGGGAGCGCTCGTCGCGACGGACGCGAGTGTGACCACGTGGCGCACCGCCGGCACGCTGCCGGCGCCGGACGGGAGCGGCACCTGGATCGTGGGCGTCGACGGCAAGGGCACGCTCCACCGGATACGCGCGCGCACCTCCCTCGAGCCCGTCTCGGCCCGCTTCGGCCTCGGCGCGACGCCCATCCGCGCGCTCGGTGCGATCGGTGGGCTGCGCCACGCGTTCCTGCTCGAGGGGTCGGTCGCGATCTGCGAGGGGCCCCAGCTCACGCGGTTCGACGGCGCGTTCGCCACGATGGCCGCCGGAGGCGAGACCCTCGCCGAGCTGTTCGATCGCGGCGTGCGCGTCGGAGGCAAGGGCGGCGATCGCACGTATGCGCTCGAGGGGGCGCGCCTCCTCGCGGTGGATCCGACCGGCAAGACCTGGGTCGCGACGGACCAGGCGCTCTATGGGGACGAGGGGGATCGGCTGAAGCTGCGCTACGTCGGCGAGCGCATCGACGCCCTCGCGCCCGCAGCGGACGGCGCGTGGCTCACCGATGGCACGGCGCTCGTGAAGGTCGGTGCACAAGGCTTCTCCCGGGGGTTCCGCGCGAGTGCGCGCTCGCGCCTCGCGCCCGCGCCGAACGGCGACGTGTGGATGCTCGGCGAAGGCGCGCCCCTCCGGCTCTCGCTCGGCGCCGACACCTGGCCCTCCGCGGTCTACCAGCGCGTGTGCGCGAAGTGCCACGCGAAGAACGGCTTCGATCTGGCGTCGGAGGCCGCGTGGAAGGCCAAGAAGGCGCTCCTCCGCAAGCGGGTGATCGACGACCAGGACATGCCGCCCGCCGGCACCCCGATGAGCCCCGAGGACCGCGCTGTCGTCGAGGCCTGGACTCGCTAGTACGTCACCGCGCCGCGAAGTCGAGGACGACCCGCGACGCGACCTTGCCTTGCTGCAGGCGCTCGAAGACGTGGTTGATGGCCGAGAGGGGCTGCCGCTCGATGTCGGCCTTCACCTTGCCTGCGGCGGCGAACGCGAGCGCCTCCGCCATGTCCTCGCGGGTGCCGACGAACGACCCGCGGACCGTGATGCACTGCGCGACCACGTCGAACAGCGGCAGCGGGAAGTCGCCCGGCGGCAGGCCGACCAGCACGCAGGTGCCACGCCTCCGGGTCATCCCGACGCCCTGCTTGAAAGCACCGAGGGAAGGCGCGGTGATCAGCACCCCGTGCCCTCCACCCAGGGTGACCTTCTTCACGGCCGCGATCGCGTCGTCGGACTTCGCGTTGATCACGGCGTCGGCGCCGAGCCGCTTCGCGTGCTCGAGCTTGCCGTCGTCGATGTCGACCGCGCAGACCATCAGCCCCATGGCCTTCGCGTACTGGACGGCCAGATGCCCGAGGCCACCGGTGCCCGAGATGACGACCCATTCGCCAGGCCGCGCCTCGGTCACCTTGAGCCCCTTGTAGGTCGTGACGCCGGCGCAGACGAGCGGGGCGGCGGCGGTCGCCGCGAGGCCGGCGGGGATGTGCGCGACGTAGTTCGGGTCCGCGACGATGAAGTCGGCGAAGCCACCGTTCCGCGTGTAGCCACCGAACTCCGCCTCCGGGCAGACCGTCTCCCACGCGGAGAGGCAGTGCTCGCAGTGACCACACGCCGAGTAGAGCCACGGTACGCCGACCCGGTCGCCCGCCTTGACGGCGGTGACGCCGGCGCCGACGGCAGCGACGATGCCGATGCCCTCGTGGCCGGGCACGAACGGTAGCTTCGGCTTCAGCGGCCAGTCACCCCCCGCGGCGTGGAGGTCGGTGTGGCAGACGCCGCACGCCTCGGTCTTGACGAGCACCTGGCCGGGGCCGGGGGTCGGTACCTCCACCTCACGGACCACCAGGGGCTTCCCGAACTGTTCGACGAACGCGGCCTGCATCTTGTTGCTCATGTGCGGACTCCTTCCTCCATGCCCCACGGCATGTCCGCGCCTGGCCAGGAGGTCCGCTCGCGGCCTCGCAAGCCACATGCCCATGCCGCTCACTGCCGGAGGTCCGACGAGCTGCGCGCTCCATCCCGTCTCACTGGGACACGACGCCGCGCCGCGACGCCTCGGTGAGCTGCACTGTTGGGTCATTCCACCACGAGGGCAGTCCCGACGTTCCGTCCGTTCCTGGCGCGCTTCGTGCTGTCTGGAGTGCATGGAACAACTCGAAGCGACTCCAGCGCCCCGCCCGGCCTTCGAGCCGTCGATCGTCGCCATCTACGCCTCCGACGACGCTGCCGACTTCGCCGTGAGAGCACTCCGAGACGCCGGCATGGACATGAAGCGACTGTCGCTCGTGGCGAAGGACTTCCGGACCGACGAATCCGTGGGAGGTGTCTCTCGGGTGAGCGTCTCTCGAGCCCTCGTCGGTGGCGCGCTCCTGGTCGTTCCCAGAATCGGCCCGCTCAGGGTCCTGGGGCCGCTCGTCGGCTGGATCGTCGGCGCACTCGAGGACGCGACGGGCGGTGGGGCTGCCGACGTGTTCGGTGCTGCGCTGGCGAAGGCCGCGGTTCCGGACGAGAGCGTCGTCAAGTACGAGCTGGCGTTGCAGGCCGGCAGATTCCTGGTGCTCGCGCCCGGGACCGTCGTCACGATCGTCCGCGCCCGCCGCGTGCTGGACTCGACCAAGCCGTCCGGGCTCATCTCTCACGGGTCGCCGGCCGGCTGAAGAGAGATGGAGCGTGGTGGACGCGTCCGCGACCTCGTGAGCTCGGCGAGCTACGCTCGACCCCGGTCGCGCAGCGCGCGGGACCGCGCCGCGAGCACGTGCTCGACGACGACGTCCACACCGACGCCCTTGGTCACCTGCGCGAACACGGTGGGCCCCTCCCCGCGCATGCGCTTGCTGTCCCGGTCCATCACCCCGAGGTCCGCGCCGACCAGCGGCGCGAGGTCCGTCTTGTTGATGACCAGAAGATCCGACTGCGTGATCCCCGGTCCGCCCTTGCGAGGCACCTTGTCGCCGCCCGCGACGTCGATCACGTAGATCGTGTAGTCGACGAGCTCGCGGCTGTACTGCGCGGCCAAGTTGTCGCCGCCGCTCTCCACGAACAGGAGGTCGGGCGCGAGCGCGCGCGCGAGGTCTTCCAGGGCCATCAGGTTGTGCGAGATGTCCTCGCGGATCGCGGCGTGCGGGCACCCGCCCGTCTCGACCGCGCGGATGTGCGCCGCGGGCAGCGCCTCGTTCTTCACGAGGAACTCCGCGTCCTCGCGCGTGAAGATGTCGTTGGTCACCACGCCGAGTCGCAGCCGATCGCGGAGCGCGCGACACAGGGCGAGCAGCAGCGCCGTCTTGCCGCTGCCGACGGGCCCCCCGATCCCGACCGTGAACGCGCGACGGGAGAAGTCGCGGTCGAGCGGCGCCTCGCGGCCGTCGAAGTCTCCGGGGTGGTCGTGCGGTTCGTGCGTGTCGTGGCCCATGGGTTCCGCCTCAGCTCACAAAGAGCCTGGAATACAGTCGATCGTGCGCGTTCTGGGCGAGCTCGACGAGCGGGGTCGCGTGCCGCGCGTCGTCGAGGGAGAGGCCACCGCAGCGAGCGACCGTGGCCGCCAGCACCGGCGCGAGGTCGGCGAGGAGGCGCTGCGCGGCATACGGTCCGACGAGCCCGAGCCGTACGGCGGCCGAGGCGACGCCGCGGGTCGAGACATGCAGGAACGCGGCCGACGTCTCTTCGATCGACAGCCCGAGCGCCGCGCCGACCGCGCCGAACACCGGCGCCTGGTGTTCGTGGGGCATGGCGACGGCCTTCGCGGCCGGGAACACCCGCTGCGCCGTGTCGAGCAGCGCCCGGCCCTGCGCGAGGCTCGCGCGCCGGGACACGTGGGCCACGAGGAACGCGTCGCAACGCACGTCCGCCTCCACCCCCCGCCCCTCGTACGCGGCGTTCACGAACGGCAGCGCGCCGCGTCCGCACTGCGCGACGCTCCCCTCGAGGAACCGCCGCGTGCCCTCCTCGCCGCGCGCGAGCCCTGCGGCCGCCGCGGCCTCGAGCCCCGACGAGTGGGCGAACCCTCCGGTCGGGAAGGCCGAGTCCGCGAGCTGGAGCAGCCGGAACATGCTCAGAACAGCGTGTATCGCTGCGCGAGGGGCAGCACCGTGGCGGGCGCACAGCGGAGCAGCTCGCCGTCGGCGCGCACCTCGTAGGTCTCCGGGTCGACCTCGATGCGGGGCAGCGCGTCGTTGAGGCGCATGTCGCGCTTGCCGATCGTCCGACACCGCCGCACCGGCACCACGCGCTTGCCGAGCGAGAGCGCCGCGACCGTGCCCTCCGCGTGCGCGCGCGGCGACACGAACGCGAGGCTGGTCGCGCCCACCGCGCGCCCGAGCGCGCCGAACATGGGTCGCATGATCAGCGGCTGCGGGGTGGGGATGGAGGCGTTGGCGTCGCCCATCTGCGCCCAGGCGATGAAGCCGCCCCTTGAGCACGAGCTCGGGCCGGATCCCGAAGAACGCCGGCCGCCACAGCACGAGGTCGGCGAGCTTGCCCACCTCGACCGAGCCGATCTCGCCGTCCATCCCGTGCGCGATCGCCGGGTTGATCGTGTACTTGGCGACGTACCTCCGCGCGCGCAGGTTGTCGGCCGGCCCGTCGCCGAGCTTGCCGCGCTGCTGCCGCATCTTGTGGGCCGTCTGCCAGGTCCGCGTGATCACCTCGCCGACGCGCCCCATGGCCTGTGAGTCGCTGCTGATGATCGAGATGGCGCCGAGGTCGTGGAGGATGTCCTCCGCCGCGATCGTCTCGCCGCGGATGCGGCTCTCCGCGAAGGCCACGTCCTCGGGGATGTCGCGGTCGAGGTGGTGACACACCATGAGCATGTCGAGGTGCTCGTCGAGCGTGTTGACGGTGAACGGCCGCGTCGGGTTGGTCGAGCTCGGGAGGACGTTGGGCTCGCCGGCGACGCGCAGGATGTCGGGCGCGTGGCCGCCGCCGGCGCCCTCGGTGTGGTAGCTGTGGACCGTGCGCCCGCGGAACGCGGCGATCGTGTCGTCGACGTAGCCCGACTCGTTGAGCGTGTCCGTGTGCAGCGTGACCTGCACGTCCTCCGCCTCGGCGACCGCGAGGCACGCGTCGATCGCGCTCGGCGTCGTGCCCCAGTCCTCGTGGAGCTTGAGGCCCATCGCGCCCGCGCGCACCTGGTCGACGAGGCCCTCGGGTCGCGAGCTGTTGCCCTTGCCCGTGAGGCCGATGTTCACGGGCAGCGCGTCGGTCGCGCGCAGCATGAGGGCGAGGTGGTGCGAACCCGGGGTGCAGGTGGTGGCGTTGGTGCCGGTCGCGGGGCCGGTGCCGCCGCCGACCAGCGTGGTGACGCCGCTCGCGAGAGCCTCGTCCGCCTGCTGCGGGCAGATGAAGTGGATGTGCGTGTCGACGCCGCCCGCGGTGAGGATCAGGCCTTCGCCCGCGATGACCTCGGTCGTGACGCCGACGATCACCAGGCGGGGTGACGCCGCGCATCCAGGCGGGGTTGCCGGCCTTGCCGATGCCGACGATGCGCCCGCCCTTGAGGCCGATGTCGGCCTTGGTGATGCCCGTCCAGTCGAGGATCAGCGCGCTGGTGATCACGAGGTCGAGCGCCTCGTCGTCGGTGACCCCGGCGGCCTGCCCTTGCCGGTCGCGGAGCACCTTGCCGCCGCCGAACTTGCACTCGTCGCCGTAGACGGTGTGGTCGCGCTCCACCTCGATGACGAGGTCGGTGTCGCCGAGGCGCACGCGATCGCCGGTCGTGGGGCCGTAGTGGTCGGCGTAGGCGCGACGGGAGAAGACGACGCTCATGGCGCCACCGCCTGCGCGGCGCGGACCAGGCGCACCGTGCGGGTCTCGCCCGGCTCGAAGCGCACGGCCGTGCCCGCCGCGATGTCGAGCCGCATGCCCTCGGTGCCCGCGCGCTCGAACGAGAGCGCGCCGTTGGTCTCGACGAACGGGTAGTGGCTGCCCACCTGGATCGGCCGGTCGCCGGTGTTGGTCACCGCGCGATCGAGGGTGTCGCGGCCCGCGTTGAGCACGACCTCGCCCTCCTGCACCACCACCTCGCCGGGCACCGCGGCGTGCATCTCCTCGACGTGCGGCCCGAAGAGCTCGCGACCCGGCACGGGCAGGAAGCTCCCGTGGAGGGCGAGCGCGAGGTCGCCGTGCTCGCTCACGATCGGGTGGTGCACGGTCACGAGCTTGGTGCCGTCGCGGAACGTGCCCTCGATCTGCACCTCGGCGACGAGCTCGGGGACCCCGTGCATCACCTCGCGACGGCCGAGGAGCGTGCGCCCGAGGTCCATGAGCTCGGCGACCGAGCGACCGTCACGGACGAGCTCGAGCAGGACCGTGGCGATCAACGCGACGGCTTCCGGGTGGTTGAGCCGGACGCCCCGCGCCAGCCGCTTCTGCGCGAGCGAGCCAGCCTGGTGCAGGACGAGCTTGTCCAGATCCCGCGGCGAGAGGTGCATGCTGCAGGCTGCCGCGCCGCGTCATGCGCGTCCAGCCACCCGCTGGGAGGCGCTACTTGATCACGTCGCCACAGGCGAAGGTGGCCTTCACCTTGTGGTCGCCGGTCTTCACCTTGGCGCACGCCGCGCCCTGCAGCTCGATCTGGGTCGGCGAGACCAGCTTCCAGCCGTCGGCGCCGTTCATGGCGAGCGACTCGCCGTCGAGGGTGACCACGCCGCGGGTCGCGTCGGTGACCTTCGCGTCGAGCGTGAACGTGCACGACCGCACCCCGGCCGTGATGGTGGCGAGGGCGGCCTCGAGCGCGGCCGGGTCGTTCGCCTTGTAGAAGGTCGCGCCACTGCCCACGCCCGCGCCCGCGTTGGCCATGTCCTGCAGGTGCTTGTCGGAGACCTCGCTGCCGACCGACACGACGAACGTGCCGACGCCCTTGTCCTTCGGCAGCCTTCGCCGCCGCGACCGCGACGGCCTGCCCGTTCTGCGGGTTCGGCTCCGCGCAGGTGTCGGGCTCGCCGTCGGTGGCGAGCAGGATGTACTTCGGCCCGGGCACGTCGAGCGCGGCGAGCGACGTCGCCACCTTCGCGAGCGATTCGCCGGTGGGCGTGTCGTTCACCGGCTCGGCCGCGGCCAGCTTCGCCGCGAGGCTCGCGTGGTTGCCGAGGCCCACCTCGACCTCGGTCAGCAGCGGGCACGCGCCGCCCGCGAAGCCGTTCTTGCTGGTGTAGAGCGCCATGCCGAAGCGAACCTTGCCGTCGAGCGCCTTCACGACGCCGCGGGTCGGGTCCATCAGCGCGGTGCGCATCGCCTGCCACCGCGTCGTCTTGCCGAACTTCTCGGTCATGCTCCCCGACTGATCGAGCAACAGGACGACGGTCGGCACCACGCTCGTGAAGGACACCTCCACGTTCGGGCACGAGGCCGGGGTGCTCTCCGGAGCGCCTCCGTCGACGTTCAAGGCGGGATCGCCGGTGACCACCGTGGTCGAGCCGCTCGGCTCGGGGCCCTCGAGCGGGGCACCGTCGGGGGTGCCGCCACAGGCGACGAGGGCGAACGCAGACAGAGCGGCCACGAGGCCGAGGGGAGACTTCTTCATGGGATCCTCCGAGGGTTCGGGGAGCGTCGCGGCTCCGGGGAGACCGCGACGGGTGGGTGTTCATCGGTCCCCGGAGGCGCACCTTCGTTACCGTGGTAGGTGCGCTCGATGGCCGGCGCGGGACACGTCGTCGTCGGACACGACGGCCAGCGCTCGTTCGTGCGTCGGCTCCGCGCCGAGAGCCCGCTGTGCTTGCGCGCCCCCCGCCACACCCCCGGATCGGCGGCGTGGATCATGGTCGGCTCGCTCGGGGGTGGCCTCGTGGACGGCGACCAGCTCGCGCTCGACGTCGAGGTCGAGCGACACGCGCACGCCCTCGTGACCACCCAGGCGAGCACCAAGGTCTACCGCGGAGTCGGCGGTGCCCGGACGCGCGCGACCGTGGGCGCTCGCGCAACGCTGGTGCTCGCGCCCGATCCGCTCGTCTGCTTCGGCGGCGCGCGCTGCACCCAGTCGACCGAGATCGACCTCGGCGACGACGCGAGCCTCGTGCTGCTCGACGTGCTCGGTGCGGGCCGGGTGGCGCGCGGAGAGCGCTGGGACTTTCACTCGCTCGACACCTGCCTGCGTGTGCGTCGCGGGGGCGCCCTCGTGCTCGACGACGGACTCGCGCTGCACGCCGCGGACGGCCCGCTGCGTGAGCGCATGGGTCGCTACGATGCGCTCGCGACCCTCCTGCTCCTCGGTCCCGATGCAGGCGTCGACGCTGCGCTGACGAACGTGGTGGCGCGCTCGTGGGGCGCTGCAGAGACCCTCGTCGCCGCAAGTCCCGTCACTGGTGGTGTCCTGATCCGGCTGGCGGCCACCACCATGGCTGCCCTGCTGGCCGACACCCGGACACTCGTGGGTCCGAGCCTCGCCCCCTTCGGCGACCCTTTCCGGCGCCAGCCGAGCAACTGTCGACTTGACAGTTCAAGTGTCGCGTCTTAGTTTCGGGGTGTGAAGCTCGAAGACCTGGCCCGACGCGCCGGCGTGTCCCCACGCACGGTCCGTTACTACATCCAGCGGGGTCTCCTGGCCCCGCCGGAGTTCCGCGGTCCTGACACTCGTTATGGCGAGATCCACCTCGCCAGCCTCCGCGCCCTGCGCACGCTGCAAGAGCAGTTCTGGCCTCTCGAGGCCATCGCCGCGGCACTCGAGGGGCGCTCGCTCGCGGACTTGCTTGCGATCAGCGAAGGCACCCTCAAGCTGCCCGGCCCGACCGCCGTCGCACCAGCCCCCGTCACACCCGCGCCCCTGCCCCACGGCGAGCGCGGCGTTCGCTACGTCCTCGCCGAGGGCGTCGAGCTCTTCGTTCGCGAAGGCGCCGACCCCCACCTCGTCCAACGTCTGCTCGCCACCACCAAGAACAACCCCCCGGGAGGGATCCGATGATCGAGACCAGCTGCCTTTCGACCCGTGAAGGCCACCCCATTCCCCTGCGCGGCGTCGCGGCGGAGGGCGAGGTCGTCGGCGGGCTCGCCGCGTCCGCGTGCGCCAGCAGTACCGCAACGAGGAGAGCCGCCCCATCGAGGCGATCTACGTGTTCCCCCTCCCCGCGGACGCCACGCTCGTCGGCTTCGTGATGGAGTGCGCGGGCCGCCGCCTCGAGGGGGTCGTCCAGGAGCGCGAGCAAGCGTTCGCCACCTACGACGAGGCCATGGTGCAGGGCCACGGCGCGGCGCTCCTCGAGCAGGAGCGCGCCAACGTGTTCACCGCCAACGTCGGCAACCTGCTGCCGGGCGAGGACACCGTCGTCGAGGTCACCTACGTGCAGCGCGTCCCCGGCGACGAGGGCGCGCTCCGGTTCTGCCTGCCGACGCTCGTCGCGCCGCGGTACATCCCCGGCACCCCCGCCGGCGATCGCACCGCCCACGGCGCCGCCGATCCGACCACGCGCTGCCCGACGCCGACCGCATCTCGCCCGCCATCGACCCGAGCGTGGCCTACCGCCTCGCCCTCGATCTCGTGTTCCGCGTCGGCACCGACGTCACGCTGCGCTCTCCGTCGCACGCGATCGAGGTGCAGCGGGAGGCCGGAGGGGCGCGGGTCTCGTTCCGCGGGGGTCCGACCGCGCTCGATCGCGACCTCGTGATCGTCGCCGAGGGCGAGCAAGGCCCGATCGAGGCCGTCGCCGCGCACCGCGAAGGCGAGCGGGGCACGGTGGCGCTCACCCTGGTGCCCGAGCTCGTCCGCGCCGAGAAGCGCGCCAGCCGCGGCCTCTCGGTGGTGTTCGTCGTCGACCGCTCCGGCTCGATGGGCGGCGCCTCGATGGACGAGGCCAAGAAGGCGCTGCGCCTGTGCCTGCGCCAGCTCCGCGAGGGCGACCGGTTCTCGATCCTCGCCTTCGACGACCGCGTCGAGGCGTTCCGCGACGAGCCGGTGCCGTTCACCCAGAAGACCCTCGAGCTCGCCGATCGCTGGATCGAGGGCGTCGACGCGCGCGGCGGCACCGAGCTGCGAGAGCCGCTGCTCACCGCGGTGCGGCTCGCGCAGGGCGGCCTGGTCGTGCTGCTCACCGACGGTCAGGTCGGCAACGAGGACGAGATCGCGCGCGACGTGCTCGCGGCGGCCGGCGACGCGCGGGTCTACCCGTTCGGCATCGGCACCAACGTGAGCGACGCCCTGCTGCGCACGCTCGCGCGCAAGACGGGCGGCGCGCTCGAGATGATCCACCCCGGTGAGCGCGTCGACGAGAAGGTCGTGACCACGTTCGCGCGGGCCCTCGCGGCGCGTGTCCGCCACGTGCGGGTCGAGGTCGAGGGCGAGGCGCTCGACGACCTCGCCCCGGCCGAGCTCCCCGACCTGATCGACGGCGAGCCGTGGACCCTGTTCGCACGCTACGGCAAGGCCGGTCCGCGCACCATCCACGTGCGGGGCACGCTCGACGGCGCGCCGTACACGCTCACCCACCGCTGCGAGCTGCCCGAGCGCGCCGACGCGCCGGCGGTGGTCGCGCTGTGGGCGGCCGAGCGGGTCCGTGACCTCGAGCTCGTCGACGTGACCGACGTCTCGGAGCGACGCGCCAGGGCCATGAAGGATCGCATCGTCGCCCTCGCGGTCGAGCACCGCATCGCCTCGCGGTACACGTCGTTCGTCGTCGTCGAGACCCGCACCGGGGAGCGCAAGACGCACGAAGCGGCCGCGGCCCGTCCGGTCCCGGTGAACGCGCCTGCGGGGTGGGCGATGTTCCAGGCCGCAGCCCCCGCGGCGCAGGGCTTCGGCGGCGGTGGCTTCCGGGGTCGAGCGTTCGTCGGCGCAGCGCCGGGCGCGCCCCCGATGCCGATGGCCATGCCGCTCGGCGGAGCGATGCCTCCGCCTCCGTCTCCGGCCGCGCCGGCGCCGATGGCCTCGGGGAGCGCCGATCACAAGCGCAAGATGGCGCCGAAGCCGAGCATGATCGCCCGGGCCAAGGCCGCGATCTTCGGCGAAGGGGGCGCTGCCGAGGCCAAGGGCGGGGCGCGCGCCGAGGACATGCTGTCCGAGGCTGCCTACGACGGGGGTGCGTTCGAGAAGGAGGCCGCGCTCGCGGCGCCCGAGCCGAGCGGAGATCCCCTCTTCGATCTGCTCTCGCGGCAGCGCGCCTCGGGGGCGTTCTCGGACGGGGCCGACGCGCTCGCCGTGACCGTCGACGCGCTGTTCACGCTCCTCTCCGCGGGCGTCACCACGGCACACCCGAAGTACGGCGAGCAGGTGCGCAAGGCGGTCGAGGCGCTCCTCGTGCTCGTGGCGAAGGCACCCCCCGCGGACGTCGAGCGCGCGCTCGTGGTGGCCTTCCTGGTTTCGACGGGCCGCCGCACCCGTCGCGCGGTGGAGCAAGCGATTCGCGCCACGATCCCGGCGCTTTCCTCGCGTCTGCTGGACGAAGCCGCGCTTCGTGCGGGGGTCGGCGCACCCGCTGCGTAGAGGGGAGACGACACCGGGCGAGCGGTCGCGCGCGGGCCTACCGTGCCGCCGCTCGCCGCGGTAGCTTCGCGCCCCCCCATGTCGCACTCCTCTTCCGAACCCAGCACTCGCAACGAGCACCTGGCCCAGTGGGTCAAGGAGATGGCTGCCCTCTGCAAGCCGGACAACGTCGTCTGGCTCGACGGCAGCGAAGAAGAACGCAAGCGTCTCACCGAGCAGGCCGTCGCCGAGGGCATCCTCCTCGAGCTCGACCAGAAGAAGCTCCCGGGCTGCTACTACCACCGCAGCAACGCCAACGACGTCGCGCGCGTCGAGCACCTCACCTTCATCTGCACGCCGACCAAGGACGAGGCCGGGCCGACCAACAACTGGATGGACCCGAAGGAGGCCTACCAGAAGCTCGGTGGCATGTTCGACGGGGCGATGAAGGGCCGCACGATGTACGTCGTGCCCTACATGATGGGCCCGAGCGGCTCCGCCATGACCAAGGTGGGCATCGAGCTCACCGACAGCATCTACGTGGCGCTCAACATGCGGATCATGACCCGCATGGGTCAGGCGGCGCTCGACATGCTCGGCACCACCAACGACTTCAACCGCGGCCTGCACAGCACGCTCGACGTGAACCCCGACCGCCGCTTCATCTGCCACTTCCCCCAGGACAACACCATCTGGTCGATCGGCAGCGGCTACGGCGGCAACGTGCTGCTCGGCAAGAAGTGTCTCGCGCTGCGCATCGGAAGCTACCTCGGTCGCCAGGAGGGATGGCTCGCCGAGCACATGCTGATCCTCGGCGTGGAGTCGCCCGAGGGCGAGATGACCTACGTCGCCGCGGCCTTCCCGAGCGCGTGTGGCAAGACCAACTTCGCCATGATGATCCCGCCGAAGCGCTTCGCCGGCTGGAAGATCTGGACCGTGGGCGACGACATCGCGTGGATGCGCGTCGGCGCCGACGGGCGCCTCTGGGCGATCAACCCCGAGAACGGGTACTTCGGCGTGGCCCCGGGCACGAGCATGAAGTCGAACCCGAACGCCATGCAGACCATCCTCAAGGACACCATCTTCACCAACACGGCGCTCACCGCCGACAAGGGTGACGTGTGGTGGGAGGGCAAGGACGGCCCGGTCCCCGCCGAGCTGATCGACTGGAAGGGCCAGCCCTGGACCTCGAAGTCGACGGAGAAGGCGGCCCACCCGAACTCGCGGTTCACCGCGCCCGCCCGGAACAACCCCGCGCTCTCGCGGTACGTCGACGATCCGAACGGCGTGCCGATCTCGGCGATCATCTTCGGCGGTCGTCGCGCCACCACCGTGCCGCTCGTCCTGCAGTCGTTCAACTGGGGCCACGGCATCTACATGGGCGCGACCCTCGGCTCCGAGACCACGGCCGCCGCCACCGGCAAGGTCGGCGTCGTGCGCCGTGACCCGATGGCGATGCTGCCGTTCTGTGGCTACAACATGGGCGACTACTTCCAGCACTGGCTGCGCATGCAGCACAAGCTCGAGCTGCCGCCCAAGATCTTCATGGTCAACTGGTTCCGCCAGGACGAGGCGGGCAAGTTCGTGTGGCCGGGCTTCGGCGAGAACATGCGCGTCCTCAAGTGGATCGTCGACCGCGCGCGCGGCCGCACCGGCGCCCTCGAGAGCGTCGTCGGCTGGGTGCCGCGATCGGGCGACCTCGACCTCTCCGGACTCGACATCTCGACCGAGCAGGTCGAGAAGGCCACGGGCGTCGACTACCGCCAGTGGAAGACCGAGCTCGAGTCGCAGAAGGAGTTCTTCGCCCAGTTCGGCGAGCGGCTCCCGAAGTCGCTCAACCTGTGGCGCGAGCTCCTGCTCGCCCGCCTGAACGGGCTCGGTCTCTGACCGATGCGCGCGGTCCTCGGCGCCCTCGCGCTTCTTGGGGGCCTCCTCGGCGCGACGCTCGGGATCGGTTGTGAGAAGCCGGCGCCTCCTCGCGAGGAAGCGCCGGCTCTCCTCTTCGACACGCGTCGTCCGTACGACCGCGAGCTCGAGGTCTTCAAGAAGGCCGGCGGCGATCCGACCCAGGCGTTCCGCCCGCAGAACCTCGGCGACCTGACGAAGCTCGAGCCGGGCAAGCTGTTCACCTACGTCGTGCTCCCGACCTCGGTGCTCGTGCTCTCGCCGATTCCCACCCCGGCGGTGGTCACGAGCTCGACGCCGAGCTGGACGCACCCGATCCTCGCTGGCGGCGGCGCGGTGCTCGCCGCGGGCTCGCTGCGCCTCGAGAAGCACGGCGACAAGCTCACCAAGGTGATCGTCGACGGCGACAGCGACGCCTATTGCCCGACCAGCGAGGCCCTGCGGTCGACCCTCGCGGCCCTCGTCGGGCTCGGGGTGCCGCGTGACCTCCTGCGCGTGGATCACCGCCCGAGCAGCGACTGCCTCGTCGGGCCCGCCGCAGCGGCCAGCAGCGCAGCCGCCAAGGTCAGCTTCGGGACCGTGATGGTGTCCGTCGCGCGCCGCTTCGAGGTCGGGGGCAAGGCCGTCCTCGCGAAGCGGTGGGAGCTCGCCCGCTACCAGATCGAGGAGATCGGCGAGACGTTCACCAACGAGCTGCCCGCCGCGGCCCTGCCCCCCTTGCCGCCCGGCGTCAGCCTGACGGCGTTCGAGAAGCTGATGGTGGGGCGCGACGTGCCGGCGCTCGAGAAGGCCATCGACAGCCACGATCTACCGGCGATCGAGAAGGCCTACGCGACGATGAGCACGACCTGCAACGCCTGCCACACGGCGGCGGGCAAGGCGTTCATCGAGGTGCCGAGCAAGCTCGGCGAGACGGCGCCGCGCCTCTAGCGGCTCAGGTCCAGGAGACGAGCCACTCGAGGCGCACCGTGGGGAAGCGCGACGCCACGGTCTCGTTCTTGGGGTCCTGGAAGGTGACGCGGACGTCGACGGCGCCGACCAGCGCGAGCGCGCTCGGCGTGAAGCCCTCGACGAAGCTCGCGACGAAAGGCACGAGCAGGTCGGGGATGCCCGTGCGCTTGGCCACGGTGGTCTGCGCGCCGCTGCGGCTGATCTGCACCTCACCGAAGTCGAAGTAGCGCACGGTGAGCTCGGGCAAGCGGAGCGCCACGACGTCGAGCGACCCCGCCTGCAGGATGGCGCGATAGACACCTCGCAGATCGCGCCGGGCGAGGTGCGCGCCGAGCTCGCGCGTGAGCTTGCCCGGCGTCACGCCACGCAGTCGCGCCGCCGTGGCGAACAGCGGCACCAGCGGGAGGGCGTCGTACCAGGAGCCCGCGGCGAACGGCCCCTCGAGGAAGCGCGCGAGGGCGCCGTCTTCGCGCGTGATGGCAGCGAGTACGCTGGTGGTGCCGCCGCGCACGGTCTTGTCCAGGATCTCTCGTGCGCCCTGGAAGACCAGACCCTTCGCGTGGAACGGACTCGAACCGGCGACGAGCGCTGGGCGGGTGCCCGAGGCGACCGCGGGCAGGATCGGCACCGTGGCGGAACGCCTCTCCCGGAGCGACGGCGGGCTCTCGCGGTTCTCCTCGTCCAGGGGAGGTTTGTTGCCGGCGGTCTGCACGAAGGCGAACCCTACAAAGGACCCTCGCGTCCAAGCAACCAACAAAGATCCAGTTCATCTGGATCTCCCACTGGCGTATGCGCTGGAACAAGGTCGGAAGCCCCGAGCTCGGCACTGGCCGTCGGGTGGTTGACCGCATCCTCCCCCCGCGCTACCTGCCCCGCCCCCGTCGGTCTGCCGATCCACCCGAGGATCCGGACCCGCGACCGGCCGCGATTGTCGCGGTCCACGCGAGGTCCGTTCGTGGTGGCGCCCAGCCCGAAGGGATCAGAAAGCAGGTCCTTCACTACATGCAGACGGAGACTTTTCACGAGGGCGGAGACATGGGTGGCGATTCGTTCGCGGCACTCTTCGAGGCGCAGGTCGCCGGCGGAGACCTCGGTCGCGAGGGCGAGATCGTCCAGGGGATCGTCGTCAAGGTCCACCGCGATCAGGTGGTCGTCGACATCGGTGGCAAGAGCGAGGGCGTCATCGCCCTGAGCGAGTTCGCCGACGCGACGGGACAGGCCAACGTCCAGCCGGGCGACAAGGTCGACGTCTTCATCGAGGCCCGCGAGAACGACGACGGCCTCGTCACCCTCTCCAAGGAGAAGGCCGACAAGATGAAGGTGTGGGACGAGATCAGCTCCGCGTGCGAGCGCGACGAGCTGATCGAGGGCACCATCAGCCAGCGCGTGAAGGGCGGCCTCTCCGTCTCGATCCGCGGCGGCGTGAAGGCGTTCCTCCCCGGCTCGCAGGTCGATCTGCGGCCCATCCGCAACCTCGACAAGCTGATCGGCCAGACCTACCAGTTCAAGGTCATCAAGTTCAACAAGAAGCGCGGCAACATCGTGCTGTCGCGCCGCGTGCTCCTCGAGAAGGAGCGCGACGAGATGAAGGCCTCGACCCTCGCCAACCTCGAGGAGGGCAAGGTCGTCAAGGGCGTCATCAAGAACATCACCGAGTACGGCGCCTTCGTCGACCTCGGCGGCATCGACGGCCTGCTCCACATCACCGACATGTCCTGGGGCCGGGTCAACCACCCGTCCGAGATGTTCCAGGTCGGCGACGAGGTCACCGTCAAGGTCCTCAAGTACAACCCCGAGACCGAGCGCGTCAGCCTCGGCCTCAAGCAGACCCAGGACGATCCTTGGCACCACGCCGAGGAGGCCTACCCGGCCGGCAAGCGCGTCAAGGGCAAGGTCATGTCGATCGCCGACTACGGCGCGTTCGTCGAGCTCGAGCCGGGCGTCGAAGGCCTCATCCACGTCAGCGAGATGTCGTGGACCCGCAAGGTCAAGAAGCCGCAGCAGATCCTCGAGGTCGGCCAGGAGATCGAGTGCCAGGTGCTCGAGGTCGACGCCAAGGCCAAGCGCATCTCGCTCGGCCTCAAGCAGCTCGAGCCGGATCCGTGGACGCTCTTCACCGACAAGTACAAGCCCGGTGACAAGGTCGAGGGCAAGGTCCGCAGCCTCACCGATTACGGCGCGTTCGTCGGGATCGAAGAGGGCGTGGACGGCATGGTCCACAAGAGCGACCTCTCCTGGACCCTCAAGGTCAACGTCCCGGGCGATCTCGTCCACAAGGGCGACGACGTCGAGGCGATCATCCTCTCGATCAACCACGACGAGAAGAAGGTCTCCCTCGGCATCAAGCAGCTCCACGACGACCCGTGGTCGCGCCTCGTGACCGAGTATCCCGAGGGCTCCGTGCAGGACGCCAAGGTGCTCTCGATCTGCGAGTACGCGATCTTCGTCGAGCTCCGTAAGGGCGTCGAAGCGCAGATCTCCATCAACTCTCCGGCCGAGGTCGGGCAGCTGAAGCGGGAAGACGCGCTCAAGGTCGAGATCACCAGCGTCGACCCCGTCGATCGCCGGTTGCTCGCCGACCAGAAGCTCGAGGGCCTCGACGAGCCGGCCGCTGCGCGCAAGGAAGGCGCCGAGGCCAAGGGCGAAGAGGGCAGCACCTCCGAGAAGAAGGCCGCCAAGGCCCCGAAGACCACCAAGAAGACCCCGAAGGAGTCGGTGGCTCCGCCGGCGAAGTCGGCCGGGACCCTCGGTGATCTCATCAAGCAGAAGCTGGGCGATCAGCTCGGCGATCTGAAGAAGTAGTCCCGCGAGGGTGCAGGGGCGGGTGCTCGAAAGGGCGCCCGCCCTGCTTTTTGTGCCCCGGGCGCGTTCGCGGCTCGACGCTCGCGGGCCGACCGTTTACCAAACGTCTCCGTGTCCGACCCGCCTCGCCCCGAAGCCCAAGCCCCGATGTGGGCTCCCTGGCGCATGGATTACATCCTCGCGCCCAAGGACAAGGACGCGGGCGCGCGCCCGGGCTGCATCTTCTGCAACTTCCCCGCGAGCCCGGCGCACTTCCGCGAGAACCTCGTGCTCGTGGCCAACGACGACGTGGCCGTGATGCTCAATCGCTACCCGTTCGCTGCGGGTCACGTCATGGTGATGCCGCGACGCCACGTCGGGCTGGTCTCCGCGCTCGACGAGTCCGAGAACGACCGCCTCTTCCGCGCGGTCCGCGAGGTCGGCGCGCGCCTGCGCGAGCACGTGAAGCCGCACGGCATCAACTACGGCATCAACGAGGGCGTCGCCGCGGGTGCGGGCATCGCCGACCACCTGCACGTGCACCTCGTGCCGCGCTGGACCGGCGATACCAACTTCATGCCGGTCATCGCCGACCTCCGGGTGATGCCCGAGTACCTCGATCAGACCTTCGCGCGGCTCCTGCCGGCCTTCGCGGGCATGGACGGCGTGTTCGCGGGAGCCGCCGCCGAGGGTGGGCGATGAGCGAGCGGCCCTCCGATCCGCCGCCCGGCTTGCCCCCCCGCCCTCCGCCGGACGCGCCGCTCCGCAGCGAGCCCCTCATGACTCCGATGGACTCTCCGCGGCTCTCGCTGCCGGGGCGCCCGGCCCGCATCACGCGCCGCTCGTGGTTCCTCATCGTCTCGGCGGTGATGGTGTTCGGCGTGCTGTTCGCCGCGCGCGAGGTGCTCCTGCCGTTCGTGCTCGCGCTGGTGCTCGCCTACGTGTTCACGCCGAGCGTGCTCTGGCTGCAGAAGAAGGGGCTGCCCCGGTGGGTCGCGATCGTCGGTATCTACGTCGTGGCGCTCGGCACCATGTACGGCTTCGGCCGGCTGGCCGCGCCGCGCCTCGCCGCCGAGGGCCGCGCGCTCGCCCGGGAGGTCCCCCGCATCGTCAAGACGCTCCAGCAGGACACGCTGCCGGCGTGGGAGAAGAAGCTGCGCGAGCTGCAGGGCGAGGAGGCCGCCCCCGCCGCGTCGGGCGCCGCGTCCACGGCCCCGAGCGCCGCCGTCTCGAGCGCACCGCCCGCGTCGTCGGTCCGTCTCGAGGACGACCCCAAGCCCGCCGTCACCATCACGCCGAACGCGGACGGTTCGATGGAGGTCGAGGTCGGCAGCGGCTTCGACATCCGACCCACCGACGACGGCGGCTACCGCATCGAGCCCCCCGAGCTGAAGAAGAAGAAGGGCCTCGCCAAGGCCTTCCAGTACGTCGAGCGCAACTACATGGAGCTCGTGCGCGGCGGCGTCGCCGTGGTGAGCAACGTGGCGCGCGGCATCTTCCTGTTCTTCATGACGCTCATGCTCGCGGCGTACATCATGCTCACGCACGAGCGCATCCTCGCGTTCTTCCGCGGCCTCGTGCGGCCCGCGGCGCGCGACGACTTCGACGCCCTCCTCGGCCGCCTCGACAAGGGGCTCGCCGGCGTGGTGCGCGGGCAGCTCCTGATCTGCGCGGTCAACGGCGTGCTCACCGCGATCGGCTTCGCGCTCATCGGCCTCAAGTACTGGCCGGTGCTCTCGCTGGTCGCCGCGGTCGGGTCGCTCATCCCGATCTTCGGGTCGATCATCTCGAGCGTCCCGGCGGTCGCCATCGGGCTCACCCAGTCGGTGCCCACGGCGTTCCTCGTGCTGGGCTGGATCGTCCTCATCCACCAGATCGAGGCCAATTTCCTGAACCCGAAGATCATCGGTGACTCGGCGCACCTGCACCCCGTGCTGGTGGTGTTCGTGCTGCTCGCGGGCGAGCACACGTTCCACGCGGCCGGCGCGCTCCTCGCGGTGCCGGCGCTCAGCGTCGCGCAGAGCCTGTTCCTGCACTTCCGCGAGGTGTCCGACCGCACCTCGGGAGCCTGACGGCCTCTCACGAGGTCGCGCACAAAGCGAACGTCCCCGCGTGTCGCCACGCGAGGACGTTCCGCCACGGGAGCGACGAGCGCCCCCTGTGGACTCCGCTCAGGTGCCGGCGCTGCCCTGCACGCTGGCGCTGGCCTTGATCGACACGTTGATGCTGACCTGGGCCCGGAGGGCCACGTCGAACGAGCTCGCGACGCAGACGACGCCCGCGGCGCTCAGATCGCCGACCGCCTTGAGGGCCTTGCCGGTCTTCTCGACGAGGTCGATGATCGGGTCCTTCAGCGCGAGGGTGAGCTGGAAGGCCTCACCGATCGCGTCGCCGTTCTTGACGAGGGCGTTGTAGAGCTTGGCGTCGCCCTCGACGACCCAGACGGCCTTGGCCGAGCACTTGACGCTCGCCTCGACCCTGCCGGAGCACGAGGCCTTGCAGTTCGCGTCGACCTTGCAGTCGATGCTGCCCTCGCAGCGCGGCTTGGTGAACTCGACCGAGCACTTGCCGCGGCAGGTGCCCTCGCACTTGGCGGTGCCGGGCGTGTAGGTGCAGCCACCGGAGCACTGCCCCTTGCAGTCGACGCTCGGACCCTTGACGGAGCAGGAGCCCTTGCACTCGGCGGTGCAGCCTCCGCTGAACGGCCCCGCGCACTTGGCGTCGCACGAGCCGGTCGCCTTCGCGGTGCAGGAACCCTGGCACTTGCCGGCGCAGTTGCCGGCCGTGCCGCCCGAGGTGGCCTTGCCGTCGCACATGCCCTCGCAGGTGCCCTGGCAGGTGCCCGAGAAGTTCGCGGTACAGCCCGCCTCGCAGGTGCCCGTCCACTTGGGGGCCGTGCACTCGCCGGAGCAGGAGCCCGAACACGCCACCGCGACGGTCGCATCGACGGTGCAGGTGCCCTCGCACTTGCCGTTGCACGCGACGCTCGGCGCCTGGACCTCGCAGGTGCCTTCGCAGCTGGCGCTGCACTCTCCGGCGAGCTTGCCGGGCTCGCACTTGGCCACGACGTCACAATTGACGGCCGCGTAGCAGTCGGCCTCGCAGCTCGCCTGGATCTTGGCGTCCGCCGTGCACCCGCCGTTGACGGCCAGCGAGACCTTCACGCCCGCGTCGAGCGCCTTCTTCACGCGCGCGTTCACGATGGCACACGCCTCGGCGGCGGTGGTCTTCGAGGTGTCTTCGCCCATGTCGGCGTTGATGGCGTTGCAGGTCGCGAGCCACTTGGCTTCGAGCGCGAGGGCCGCTCGGTTCAGCTCGACGGCCGCGTCGGCGAAGGCGCGCACGGTCTGGTCCGCCGCCTTGACCTTGACCTGGAGGCCGTCACAGCCTTGCGAGGCGTTGACGAGATCCTCGGCGTTGCAGTTCGGCAGCAGGACCGCCCCTCCCATCAACAACCCGACGGTGGCGACCTTGCCAAGCTTCTTCATACGCATCCGAGGCCTCCTTGAAAGGTATACGAACCGGCAGTCTAGCCGAGGCGCGGGGCGTGCGCCTCCTTCTAGGGACGCGAGGTAGGCGTCGGTCATTCATCGGGGTACAGTCGCGACGGATGAACTCGTGGGCTCGCCTCGCATTCTCGACCATCAAAACGCTGGCGACGGCGTCCGTCGGGCTCTCGTGCGCAGGTGCGGCCCCGAAGGCGCCTCCGGCCGTTCCGGTCACCGCGAGCGCCAAGGCCCTCGACGACGTCGAGGTGGGAGAGCGGCAGGTCGACGCGGCCGCCGGGGATTGTGCCTCCGCCTGCGCGGGGCTCGGTCGCATGCAGCTCGGTCGTGACGCGCTGTGCAAGCCCGTGTCACCGTCGTGCGAGCGCGCGAAGGAGCGCACCAAGAAGGCCGAGGCCTCGGTCGCGAGCTTCTGCGACCCGTGCGGAGGGTCGTGACCGCCACCTGGACCGCCCCGCAGACCCGCAAGAACGACCGTCTCTACCGGCTGGCTCGCGTCGGCGTGGCCCTCGCGCGCGGGGCGCCGTCGTGGTCGTTGCGCGCGCTCGGGAGGCTGGTCGGCGCGCTCGCCTTCGTCCTCGCGTGGCAGGCGCGCCGGGTCGCCCTCTCCAACGTCGCGCGCGCGTTCGGGCTGCACGGGCTCGCGGCGCGGGTCCACGTCGCGCGCACGTTCGTGACGCTCGGGGCCATGCTCGGCGACACCGCGAAGCTGCTCGACCCTCGGGTGCGCGCCTCGACGCGGCTCCCCCTGCCCGCGGTGGCGCTGGCGACGCTCCGCGAAGCCCTCGCCGAAGGGCACGGCGTCGTCCTCGTGACCGCGCACCACGGGCTCTGGGAGCACCTCGCGGCGGCCCTCGTCGAGGAGGGATTCGCGCTCACGACGCCCGTGCGGCGGAGCTACGACCCGCGCCTCGAGCGCCTGGTCCACGCGACGATTCGCGACGATCGTGGCGTGCGCACGCTCGATCGGGACGACCCCCGCGCAGGCATCGCGCTCCTGCGGGCCCTGCGCGCCGGCGGCATCGCGGGCTTCCTCGTCGACCTCCACGTGCGCGGCGCGGTGATCGAGGCACCGTTCCTCGGTCAGCCGGCCTGGACGACGACGGCGCCGGCGCGCCTCGCGCGGGCCTCGGGAGCGCCGATCGTCGTCGCGTGCGCGGCGCGGGGGCACGTGGCCATCGAGCGCATCGGCGCCGATCCGGGCGACGTCGAGGCCACGACGGTCGCGATCAACGAGGCCGTGTCGGCCAACGTGCGGGCCGCGCCCCACCAGTGGGTCTGGATGCACGAGCGCTTCGGCCCGCGCCGCGCGTGAACTCTCCCTGGCCGGAGCGGCCGCCCGTGGAGGCGGCGGTCCATCACTGCGCTCGTCTCCGGCTGGCTTCGTTCACTTGGGGACGACGACCTGCAGCCCCAGCAACACGCCGCCGTTGGTGAGGACGAACGCGCGGTTGCCGTAGGCCGCCGCGCCGGCCGCGAAGCCGGTGCCCGTCTCGAGGCCGTCGATCACGTTGCCCTCGCGCGGCTCGAAGAGGAAGAGGCCACCCTTGCTCGAGCCGACCAGCAACGCGCCAGCGATCGCGACCGGCGAGACCAGCGCGCCCACCGGGCCCTGCCGACGCCACACGACGGCGCCGGTCTTGGGGTCGAGCGCCCAGAGGCCGGTGGTGCCCGATCCCGCGATGACGAGGCTGCGCTCCGGGACGTCGGCCCCCTGCGCGTCGACGTGGGCGTCCTCGTGCCAGTGGGTGAGCCAGGCGACGCCGGTGGCCTCGGCGCGGCGCCAGATCGCGCTGCCGGCCGTGGCGTCGAGCGCCGTGATGCCGCCCGCGATGCTGCCGAAGAGCACGCGGTCGCCGACGACGAGGGGGGTCGTGTCGACGTCGAAATACGGCTGCTGGTCCTCGGCGGCGGTGCCACCCGTGGCGCTGAGGTCGACCTCGGGCCAGCGCTCCTTGCCGGTGTCGATGTCGTACGCGACGACGTGCCCCGTGGAGAAGGCCACGTAGACGCGCCCCTCGTCGTAGGCGACGCCGGCGTGACCGGCGATCTCGAGCCCCTGGGCCGGCGTGCGGATGTGCTTCCACAAGGTCGCGCCGGTGTCGGCGTCGATCGCGAAGACGGCGTCGGCCGAGTTGTCGAAGACGAGGACGCTCTTGCCCGACGGCCGCGGCACGAGCAGCGGCCGGCGCTGGACCGGCGCACCGGTGCGGTAGCGATAGACGAGCGAGCCGTCCTTGGCGCGCAGGCAGTAGAGGCCGTCGTCGTCGGAGCCGAACCACACGACGTCGCGCGTGACGTCGTAGAGGGCCTCGGCGTTGACGCCACCCGCGGTGGCGAAGCGCCAGAGCACGCTGCCGTCGCCGGCGCGCAGGGCGTGGAAGCCGCGGTCGCTCGTGCCGACGAAGATGCGCCCGTGGGTGGGATCGAGCGCGGGGACGCTCTTCTCGGTGCTGTTCTTGACGATCACCTCGTCGACGAGCGAGCGACGGAAGTCGACGTGCAGCACCCAGCCCGGCCGGTGCAGCCAGGCGGGGGTCATCGGGTTGGCGGCGTCCTTGCGGCCGCACCCCGCGACGAGCGCGAGACCGAACAGCGCGGTCGCGAGGCGCTTCACTTCGGCGCTCCGCCCGGCGCACCACCCGGCCCGCCCGGGCCACCCGGCATCGGTCCGCCGGGGGGCTTCGGTCCACCCGGCGGCTTGCCCGGCATCGGCCCACCCGGCATCGGCCCACCCGGTCCGCCCTTCTGCTGGAGCTGCTTGAGGAGCTCCTGGAGCTTGGCCGGGTCCATCTTGCCCGGCCCGCCAGGCCCACCCTCCATGCCGGGCATGCCACCCGGCATGCCGCCGGGCATCCCCTGCATGCCACCCATCCCGGGCGGCGGCTTGGCCGGCAACGCGGAGGGGTCGAGCAGGCCGAGCAGGCGATCGATCTGCCGCTTGAGGTGCGACGACGCGGGGGCGCCCGGCGCCATCACGAGCTCGCGCGCGGCCTTGAGCTTGGTGATCGCGGCGGGCTTGTCGCCCTTCTGCACGTCGATGCGGGCCTGGTGGTAGAGGCCCTGCGGCTTCGCGTTCTTGGTCTCGAGCGCGGCGAGCGTCTCGAAGTCCTTGCGCGCGTCGTCCAGCAGGCCCTTGCCCTCGTGCGCGTAGCCGATGCCCTCGGCGCACGTGGCCTTGACCGACACGTCGGCCTGGCCGAGCGGGCTCTTCTTCACGTCTTCGTAGGCGGCGAGCGCGCCGTCGTAGTCGCGCTTGTCGAGCAGCACGCCGGCCTCGGCGAGGCGCGCGAGCAGGCCCGGGCCCGTGTCGCCGTACTTGGTCTTGGCCTCGCCGTACGAAGCGAGCGCCCAGTTCTGCCGCTCCACCTCGGTGGGGAACGAGGGCATGCGCTTGACGATCTCGGGATCCTCGACGCCGGTCCACGTGGGCGCGGCGACCTCGGCGAAGGCGCCCTCGGCGATCTTGTTGCTGGCCTTCTCCTCGCGGGAGGCCTTGTACCACCACGCGCCGAAGGCGATCGCGCCGGCGAGGACCGATAGCCCGGCCGCGTAGGCGAGCTGCTTCTTGCGCTTGTTGGCCCACTCCATGGCCCGCAGCGTGGCGGTCATGAGCGCGTCGGGGTCGTCGGTCGCGGATTTCTCCTCGGCGGCGAGCGCGGTCTTCTTGCGCTTCTTGACCGGAGCCTGCTCCGCGGCGGACGCCACCTCCTCGGCCTTGGGCTTCTTGCGCTTCTTGGCGCCGCCCTCCTCGGTCGAAGTCTCTTTCTCTGCGCTCTTGTCTTCGTCGTCCGCAGCCATGGGGCGCGGACCTTAGCATCATCGGCGACGATCGCGTATGTTGGGGAAGTGCCTCCGTTCGCCCTTCGTGCCCGCGCAGCGCGCCTCGCCGGGGTCGGCCTCCTCCTCGGACTCTCCGGGGCCGTCCTGTTCGCCGCCTGCTCCACCGAGGACCTGACCAACAAGGGGGGGCCGTGCGCGCGCGGCAGCGACTGCGCCCCAGGTTTGTTCTGCGTCGACGGCCTCTGCACCGACGACCTGTCCAAGCTCGATGGCGGGTCGGTGCCCAACCTGCTCGACAGCGGCGCGGCGGAGACGCCAGCCGAGGCGGGCGACGCGGGCGATGCGCCGCCCCCGGTGGACACGGGCACGCCGGTCGACACGGGCACGCCGAAGGACACCGGGACGCCGCCAACCGATACCGGGACGCCGCCCACGGACACCGGCACGCCACCGACCGACACGGGCACGGTGCCCACCGACACGGGCACGGCGCCGACGGACACGGGGTCGGCCACCGACACGGCCGGCGACTGACGGCGCTCAGCGGCGGCGGGACGAGCTCACGTACTCGTCGAGCACGTTCGCCATGATGTCGGCGATGAGGCCGTCCGCGACGCGCAGGCGCCGCGAGAGCTCGCGCGCGATGTTCAGCACGATCAGCGAATACGCCTTGAGGTCGCGCCGGTAGAGCTGATCGAGCCCCTCCGCACCGATGCGCAGCAATCGCGAAGGCGCAAGCGCGACCACCGTGGCCGACCGCGGCTGCACGTCGAGGATCGACATCTCGCCGAACCAGTCCCCCGGCCCGAGCAGCGCCACTCTCGCCTCGACGCCACGCTTGCCGCGCTTGAGCACCTCGCACTCGCCGTCGAGCACGACGAACATCTCGCGGGCCTGATCGCCCTCGCGGAACACCGCGTCGCCAGGGCCCACGAGCACCACCGGTAGGGCCTGCACCAGGTACTCGAGGACGTCGTCGGAGAGCGCGCCGAACAGGCCGATGTCCCGGAGGGCGTCGACCGTCGGCGGGTTCGAGAGGCGCTTGGGGGGATCGTGGCTCATGGGAGGACACCCTTACGCCGAGCACACGCCATATTCCACCCCCGACAGCTTCGGGTGGTCGGTGAGGGCCCCGCAGGTCTTGCCCGAGGGGCAGTCGCCCGCGAAGCCGATCCGGCACCAGCGTCGGCATTCGTTGGTGCTGAGGCACAGGTAGCCAGGGGCGCAGCTGAACGGGTTGGTGCTGCTGCAGCCGCTCGCGCCGATGCCCGCCCCCGCGCCCGCGCAGGTGGTGTGGGTCGTGTCGGCGAAGAGGCAGTTGGTGCTCGCGCCGCAGACCTTCGACGGCGTGAGCGGATCGCACGGGGCGGCGCACGCCTTGGTCCCCGGGATGCTCTTGGTGGTGGTGCCATCGTAGTACTCGATGGCGAGGCAGCTCGCGCCGGCCTTGGAGCAGTCGGTCGCCGTGGCGCAGAACTCCTGGCAGGCACCGAGCACGCACGTGAAGCCCTTGGCGCACGCGCTCGCGGTGCCGCTCGACCACACCGGCGTGCAGGGCGAGCCGTGCAGCCCCTTGGAGCCGGCAGGAACGCAGGAGGCGCTGCCGTCGACGCTGGTGAGGTCGCAGTTGAGGCCCGCGCCACAGCCGCACTGCGGCAGAGGGGTGCACGCCGCCCCGTCGGTGGGCTTGCAGCCAGTGTCTGCGATGCCAGTGTCGGTCGCGCCAGTGTCGGCCACGCCAGTGTCGAGAGCACCCGTGTCTGGGCTCGTTCCTGTATCGGGGCCCACGCCCGTGTCGAGCGACGTGTCCTCGTCGACCCCCTCGTCGAGCGGATCGACGTCGCCGCCGCTCGTGGGGCCGCAGTCGCGCAGCTTGCAGCTGTCCTTGACCGTGCCCTCACCCGTGCCGGTGGCGCAGCCCGCCGCCCCGAGGAGAGCCGCGGTCAGGAGGCCGGAGAGGTACACTCGAGCGAGCCCTGTCACGGCCGTCCGTCTAGCACGCGGGCGGCATCGGCGCCCGTCCGGCCGTCGCTCACAGGGTCCGGGTCAGCACCATCCGGCGGCGGCTCGGGCCGGCGTAGTTCTCGTCCTCGGTGGCCGTCCACCCGAGGGCGAGGTGGAAGCGGAGCGAGCCCTCGTTCCCGGCCGTGGTGATCGCCTTCATCTTGTGGCACCCCGCCGCGAGGCAGGACGAGGTGAAGTCGTTGTAGAGCGCGCGCGCGACGCCGCGACGTCGCAGCGCCGGATCGATCCCGACGAGGTGGATGTACCCCACCGCGGGCCCGGCGCTCGAGTCCGGCACGATGAACCCGAGGAGGAATCCGACGAGCCGATCGCCCTGGTCGGTGTCCTCGACCACGCGCGCGTACTGTCCGAGCTCGTAGAAGAACACGGGGTGCGCGAGCACCGCGATCGGGCCGTTCCACCAGTGGTCGACCACCTGCACCACCCGGTCGTAGTGAGCCTTGGTCATCGGCCCCGCGCGCAGGTTCCGGGGGACCGCCTTGCCGAGCGGCGCCTCGAGGGTGGGGTTGGTGATCAGGCGATCGCTCATGGGGATCCGTCGTCGGAGGAGGCCTTGTTGCCTTGGGCGAGCGCGCCGAGGGCGTCGTAGGCGGCGTATTTGTAGCACTCGGAGAGGGTCGGGTAGTTGAACACCATCTCGATGAGGGCGTCGACGCCACCGCCGAGGGTCATGATCGCCTGCCCGATGTGCACGAGCTCCGCCGCGCGCTCTCCGATGACGTGCACGCCGACCAGCTTGCGCGAGCCGCGCTCCACCATGAGCTTCACCACGCCGTCGCGGTCGCCGATGATCTTGCCGCGCGCGTTGTCGCGGAAGAACGCGCGCCCGACCACGTAGTCGACGTTGGCCTTCCGGGCCTCCTCCTCGGTCATCCCGACGTACGAGACCTCGGGCACCGTGTAGATGCCGTAGGGCAGGAGCGCGCCGACCTTGGTCTTGTACCCGAGGCCGAACGCGTGGACGACCGCGACGCGCGCCTGCTCCATCGAGGTGGAGGCGAGCGCGGGGAAGCCGATGACGTCGCCGACCGCGTAGATGCTGGGGACGGGCGTGCGGTAGTTCGCGTCGACCGCGAGGGCCCCGCGCTTGTCGGGCGTGATGCCGACCGTGTCGAGGCCGAGCCCACCCGTGCGGCCGTTGCGCCCTGCGCAGTAGAGGACCTTGTCCGAGTCGAGGTGCGTGCCGTCGTCGAGCGTGGTGCGGATCACCTCGGCGCTCTCGCGGGCGATCTTGCTGTATTTCACGCCGAGGCGGCACTCGATGCCGAGCGCGATCATGCCCTGCCGCAGTCGCTCGCTCATCTCGCGGTCGAGGAACGGGAGGATGTCCTGGCGCGCGTCGACGAGCACCACCTCCACGCCGAGCGCCGCGAACATGCAGGCGTATTCGCACCCGATGACCCCGGCCCCGAGCACGACGAGGCGCTTCGGTAGGCGGTCGATGCCGAGCACGGTGTCGCTGTCGTCGACGTCCGAGTCGTCGAACGGGATGTCGGCGGGGCGGAACGGCTCGCTGCCGGTCGCGATCAGCACGAACTCCGCGGTGAGCTTCTGCATCGGCGCGGCGAGCGGCTCGACCGCGACCGTGTGCGCGTCGATCATGCGCGCGTGGCCGCGGAAGCAGGTGACCCCGTGCCGGTCGAGGTTCCACTTGATGCGCTCCACCTCGAGCCGACGCACCGCGTCCTTGCGGGACAGCATGCGCGGCGTGGCGGCGCCGCGGTCGATCTCGAGGCGGATGCCGTAGAGGTGCCGGTTGCGATAGCCCGAGAGCACGAGCGCGGCCTCGCGCAGCGTCTTGCTGGGCAAGGTGCCGGTGTGCACGCAGGCGCCACCCGGCTCGGGGGCCTGCTCGATCAGCGCGACGCGCTTCCCGAAATACGCGGCCTGCGCCGCCCCCTTCTCGCCGGCGGGGCCACCGCCGATCACGACGAGATCGTAGTCGTAGGACACGGGCCGAGCCTACGCTGCTTCCTGGCCCCGGCGCGAGGCGATCGTGCGGGCGCGCCCAAGGCCCGTAGACGCTCGCCGAAAGCCGAACTACCCGGCGCCGCATGAGCACCGACCCCCGCGACAGCATCCAGCCCACGCTCGACGGCTTCGCCCTCGTCCTCGGAGCCAGCAGCGGCTTCGGCGAGGCGTGCGCCCTCTCCCTCGCCCGGGCGGGCATGTCCATCGTCGGCGTCCACCTCGACCGTCGGTCCACGATGCCCCACGTCGAGGAAATCCAGGGCAAGATCCGCGCGCTCGGCCGCGAGGCGTGGTTCTACAACGTCAACGCCGCCGACGAGGCCAAGCGCCGCGAGGTGCTCGACGACGTCAAGAAGCGGATCGACGAGCGCGGCAAGGGTGAGCGCGTGCGTGTGTTGCTCCACTCGCTCGCGTTCGGCACGCTGTTGCCGTTCCTCCCCGAGACGCCCGAGTCCAAGCCCAACGAGTTCGCGACCCAGAAGCAGGTCGAGATGACCCTCGACGTCATGGCGAACTCGCTCGTCTACTGGACCCAGGACACGCTGCTCCGCGGCCTGTTCCACGAGCACGCCCGCGTCTTCGCGATGACCTCCACGGGCGCGTGGTCGATCTGGCCGCGCTACGGGATCGTCTCCGGCGCGAAGGCGGCCCTCGAGAGCCACGTGCGCTCGCTCGCCCACGAGCTCGGCCCGCGCGGCATCACCGTCAACGCGCTGTGCGCCGGCGTGACCGACACGGCGGCCCTCCGCAAGATCCCCGGCAACGACGCCATGATCGCCGCCGCCCTCCGCAAGAACCCGGCCCACCGCCTCACCACCGTCGAGGACGTCTCGCGCGCCATCGTCTCGCTCGCGCAGCCGGGCCTCTACTGGATGAACGGCAACACCATCAACGTCGACGGCGGCGAAGCGATCTCGGGGTAGCGTCGGTGGCCTCGAAGGTCGTCGACGACCGCAACCGCACGGTGATCCTCGCCCAGCCACCGCGCCGGATCGTGTCGCTCGTGCCCAGCGACACGCTGACCCTCGCGCTGCTCGGCGGCCTCGATCGCCTCGTGGGCCGCACCGACTACTGCGTGCTCCCCGCGGGCGTCGAGCGCGTCGCCAGCGTCGGCGGCACCAAGGACGCGTCGGCCGAGCGCATCCTCGCCCTCGCGCCCGACCTCGTCGTCGCCAACCAGGAGGAGAACTCCCGGCAGACGCTCGAGAAGATCGTCGAGGCCGGGGTGCCGCTCTTCATCGCCTTCCCGAAGCGCGTCGAGGACGGCATCGCGCTCGTCGCCCGCTACGCCCGCATGCTCGGGGTCGAGAAGGCACCGCACGTCGTCTCGCTCGTGCGCGACGGCTACCAGCGGCTCGCCGCCGCCCGCGCCGCGGAGCGCCCGCGGCGCACGGTGTTCTGCCCGATCTGGGCCGAGCCGCTCATGACCATCCGCGGCGACACGTACCTGAGCGCGACGCTCGAGCTCGCCGGCCTCGACAACGTGTTCCGCGACCGGTCGCGCAAGTACCCGCTCGCCGCCGACCTCGGCAAGGTGCGCGCGCTCGACCCGGACAAGGTCGGCGAACGCGACACGCGCTACCCGCGCATCACGGAGGACGAGCTCCGCGCGGCCGACCCGGACGTCGTGGTGCTCCCCGACGAGCCCCACCCGTTCACCGCGGAAGAGGGCGCGCACTTCGCCGCGCTGCTCCCCCGGGCGAAGGTCGTGCACGTCGACGGCAAGGACCTCTGCTGGTACGGCGCGCGCGCCGTCGAGGCGATCCCGCGCCTGCTCGCGCTCTAGCGCTCCTCGGCGATGGCCTTGATGCGCTCGGCGGCGCGCCCGAACATGCGCGCGAAGATGGGTCGCGCGACGGGGTGCACCGCGGTCATGAGGATCGATGGCTCGTAGTGCACGGTGTAGACGAGCCGACACCGCGCCTCGCCCAGCGGCTCGATCGCGAGGTGCTCCATCATGCGTCGCACGAGCGGCAGGGTGCACTCCTCGATGACGAACGCGAGGCGGCGTCCCGGTTCCCACGCGACGAACCGCTCTTTGACCGCGAGGGTGTCGAGCGCCACGATGCGGGTGCTGCCCACGCCGTGCCGGTGACGTCCACTCGCACGCGACGAGCTCGGTCAACCAGTCGTGGAAGCGCTCACCCGCGGCGAGGGCGAAGACCCGGTCGGCCGGGGCGGCGATCTCGAGGGCGTGCTCGATGCGCCGCGGGGAATGGTCGAGGAAGGAGAGGTCGGTCGGCGCCAGGTGGAACCACATGGCCGCACGGTATCAGTCGAACACCGAGACGTCGCTCGCGCCCTCGCGGACCACCACCGGTGTGTCGCTCGTCAGGTCGACGACCGTGGTCGGCATCGTCCCGCCGGCGCCGCCGTCGATGACGAGGCCGAGGCCCGGGAACGCGTCGTCGATCTCCGCCGGATCCACGAACGGATCGCCGCCGTGTGGCCCTGCGGTGGTGGAGATGATCGGTCGCCCGAAGGCCTTGGTCAGCTCCTGGCTGATGCTGTTGTCGGGCACGCGGATGCCGACCTGCTTGCGCTTGAGGAGCAGGAGCTTCGGGACCTCGCGCGTGGCCTGCAGGATGAAGGTGTACGGCCCGGGCAGGAGGCGCTTCAACAGGCGGTACTGGGCGTTCTCGACGATCGCCCACTTCGCCATGTCGCCGAGATCGTGGCACACGAACGAGAGCGGCTGGTCGGACTTCATCCGCTTGAGCGCGTACAGCGAATCGATGGCCTTCTTGTTCTGTAGATCGCAGCCGAGCCCGTACGTGGTGTCGGTCGGGTACGCGATGACCTCGCCGGCCTCGAGCGCGGCGACGGCCCGGGCGATCTTGCGCGGTTCGGGGTGGTTGGGATCGATCTCGATGATCACGAGGGGGCGCGTACCATAGCCGCCGTGCGCCGTTCGTCGAGCGTTCCTTTGCGACTCCTCCTGGCTCTGTCGGCGGGGGCGGGCCTCGGCGCGGCCGCCATCCAGGTGCCACCGTTCGCACCGGCCCTCGCCATGCTCTCTTTCGCGCTGGTCGACGGCTTCCTCGCGAGCTGGCTCGGCCCCCTCGCCGCGCCTCCCGCCCGACGAGTCGTCACCCGCGCGACGGCGGCGGGGATCCTGCTCGGCCTGATGTCGCTGCTGGTCGCCGCGCACGGCTCGGCCCGCTGGGGCTCGTGGACCCTGCCCCTCTGCGCGATCGTCGCCACGGCGGCGCTCGTCGTCGGGACCTACGGCAGCCTCCGCACCCCGAACGCGGCGGGTCCCACGGTCGGCCTGGTCGACCTCGGGACGAGCGCGTTCGTGCTCCTCGCCGCGCTCTCGGCGCACGAGGCTCCATCGTCTCGCCGCGCGACGGTCGCGGTCACCATGGGCGTGGTCGGGGTGCTCCGCGGTCTCTCCGTCGTGACCCTGGTGGCGCGAGGCGCGCGCGAGGGCGACGCGACGATGCTGCCGGCGCTGGGGTTCCTCGGCTGGCTCGCGGTGGCGGCCACGCTCTGCACGCTCGCGGCTTCGCCTGTCGCGTGGTCGGGGCTCGGCGCGGCCAGCGTGCTCACCCTGGCGGCCGTGCTGGTCGAGCGCCGCCAGCGACGCGTGATCGTGGTGTTCTTCCGGGGTGCGCTGGCGTTCAGCGCGGCGGCGATGCTGGGCGCGGTGAGCCTGCTCGCGTGAGCTACTTGGGTGGGGGCGCCGGCGCGGGCGCAGGCGCAGGCGCCGGTGCGGGGACGGGCGGCGCGCCGACCGCGGGATGCGGCGTCGGCACGTGCGTGGGCGAGGCCGCGGCCATCGCGTCGGCGAGGGCCTTCTTGCGGTCCTCCTCCTTCATCTCGAGCTTGCTCGCGTCGAGGGTCATCATCGGGAGCTGGGTGCCCGCGTACATCGGCAGCTTGCCGTCCCACTTCTCGAGCTGGCGGTAGGCGAGCACGGCTGGCGTCACCGAGAGCCGCAGCACCTCGTTGGCCTTGGCCTCCGCCTTGGCCTTGATGAGGATGGCGTCGGCCTCGCCCGCGGCCTTCAGACGCGCCGCGTCGGCCGCGCCCGTCGCGCTCGCGATCGCCTGCTCGGCCTCGGCCTTGATCTGGCGGACCCGGTTCTCGGCCTGGATCGCGTTCTGGGTGGCCTCGAGCGCGCGGTTGATCGACTGCACCACGTTCTCGGGCAGGCGCAGCGCCCCGTTGATGGTCAGCTGGTCGAGCACGATGCCCTCGGGCGCGAGCCCTTCACGCACGCGCTTGGCGACGTCGGCGACGAGCTTGGTCTTGCCCGCGCCGTAGATCTCCTGCACGGGCAGCTGCGCGCCGCTCTCGCTGAAGGCCTCGCGCACCGCGTTGCGGATGTAGGAGTTCGCGAGGATGGCCATGTTGGGCTGGCGGAAGCGCGCGTAGAGCTTGGGCGCCATCGCGGGGTCGATGTGGAAGGCGATCCCGATGTCGGAGTTGATGCTCGCGCCCTCCTTCGAGGAGAACGTGATCGAGTCGTCGTGGGGGCTGCCCTCCGTGTGGGAGGCCGTCCAGACCACGTTCTGCACGCTCGTCGGGAACTGGACGATCTGCTCCGTCAACGGGTTGTAGACGACCCAGCCCTGCACGGTGGGGCTGTCCTGGACGCCACGCGCCGCGCCCGCGAGCTTCACCCGCACGCCGACGTGGCCCGCGTCGACGCGGGTGACGGACGAGCAACCGACCCACACCGCGAGGACGAGGACGGCGACGAAGACACCCGCCCGTCGCAAGAACGCGGCACCACCGCCCTCACCACCCCCGAACACGATGCGCTCTGCCATGGGCGGGAGCCTCGCCCCGCAGAGGGCCGGGAAGCAAGGCCCGCGGGCGAGTTCCTGCCGCGGGATTGCCACGCCAGGGGCGCGCGTTTCGTGGTAGCGTCGCGCCCTTCATGACGTGGGTGCTCCGGACCTTCCTCTTCGCGCTCGTCGCGATGCTCACGACCGGGATCGGGTGCGCTCCGACCGAGGGCACCACGGTGGACCTGCGCGGCAAGCGGGTGCGCTTGACCATCGTGCACACGTCCGACATCCACAGTCGGCTCTTCCCCTATCCCTATACCCCGCTCACGCCCGACAAGGCCGCGGGCATGCAGGACGGCAAGGGCCCCTACGGCGGCCTCGCCCGCATGGCCTACGTGGCCAAGCGGGAGCGCCTGCGCGCGGACCGCTCCATCCACATCGACGGCGGTGACGTCAGCCAGGGCGCCCCCATCTACAACTACTTCAGCGGTGAGGCGGAGTTCCGCGCGCTCGCGGAGATGGGCATCGACGCGATGGTGATCGCGAACCACGAGTTCGATCGTGGTGCGGCCAACGTCACCTTCCAGATCCAGCGCTGGGCCACCTTCCCGGTCCTCGCGGCGAACTACCTGCCCGACGACCCGTCGTTCCCTGGCGCCTCGCCAATCGGCACGGCTCTGCGGCCCTACACCATCCTCAACGTCAAGGGCCTGCGCGTCGCGGTCATCGGCTTCGGCAACCTCTCCACCATCACGTCGCTGTTCGAGGTCCCGAACCGGCTCGGCCTCTCCCCTTGGAAGACGCGCGACATCGCGCAGTTCTACATCGACCTCCTGCGGCCCCAGGCCGATCTCATCGTCGCCGTCACCCACCTGGGCCTCGAGATCGACGAGGAGCTGATCAAGGAGACCGAGGGGCTCGACGTCGTCCTCGGCGGCCACAACCACATCGTCGTCTCCCCCCCGAAACAGGTCTGGGACTGCGGGGGTGCGGATGCGCTCACCGGGGTCGTCGAGGTCCCCTCGGTGCCTGGCGGCGAGACCATCGTGAAGCGCGCCTGCAAGCCCCGCCGCGTCCTGCTCATGCACTCGGGCGCGTTCGCCAAGTTCGTCGGACGCCTCGACGTCGACCTCGCCGACACCGCCGCCGAGGTGAACAGCGCCTACGAGGGCCGCAACGTCTACGATCCGGTCAACGGCTTCGAGATCCTCGCCCACGACGTGCAGGTGTTCCCCATCGACGCCGACGTCCCCGAGGACCGCCAGATGGTGCAGCTCCTCGAGCCGTACAAGCAGGCCCTCAAGGACGTCGGACAGCTCGATCTCCTCGTGGGCTACGCGCCGGCCGACGTGCGCCGCACGGCGCCGGCGGGGGGCGACTCCCAGCTCGGCAACCTCATCGGCACCTCGATGTGGCTGCGCCTCGGCGTGCAGACCGACTTCGCGATGACCAACACGACCGGCATCCGGTCGGACGTGACCAAGGGCCCCGTCACCCTCGAGCAGATGTTCAACGTGTTCCCGTTCGACAACAGCATCACCAAGATGCAGGTGTCCGGGAGCGAGGTCTACGAGATGTTCGACTTCGTCGCGCGGCGCTCCGCCCAGCGCGGCTGCAGCTCGCAGGTGCAGGTGGCGGGCGCGCGGCTCGTCCTCGACTGCAACCAGTGCGACTCGTTCTACCGGGACGGCGTCACGTCGCCGAAGGCCCTCTCCCCGACCGACCCGTGTGCCGAGCAGGTCTTCATCGGGCACACGAGCCAGAACTGCAAGGAAGACCGCGACTGCGACGCGAAGACCGACCCGACCGGGGTCAAGCTCAAGGGCCGGAACGCGTGCGACAAGCCCGTCGGCAAGTGCTGGTCTCCGGTCTCCACCTTCGCGAGCTACGAGCTCGCCACGTCCAACTACCTGGCCGGCGGCGGCTCGGGCTTCCGGGTCCTCCAGCGCAACACCACCCAGTTCGACACCAAGATCCAGCAGCGCGACGCGGCCGCCGACTTCATCCGCTACGGCCGCCCGTGCGGCTGGCAGAGCAAGGGCGGCACCGGTGGGCTGCTCGTGTGCAGCACCGACGCGGACTGCGCCGGCATCGGCGATTTCGTCTGCGCGTGCCCGAGCGCTGGCGGCGCCGTCGCCTCGTCGAGCCCGCTCACCTGCCAGACCACGGCCAGCTGCGGCGGGACGGGGCGCTGCGTCCTGCGGGACTGCCGCGACGACGTCGCCAACACCCAGGCGGAGAACTGCAAGGGACTCGAGGGGGGCGTGCTGGCGAGCTGTCGGGCGGAGTCGTGCATCAAGTCCGGTGAGATGTGCAAGCAGCTCGCGTGCATCGACGCGTCCATCGGCGCGCTGGTCGACGCGCGCCAGATCATGCTGGGGAGGTGAACGTGCGCGCGCTGGCCCTCGCTCTTTTCCCGACCCTGTTCTCGAGCCTCGCCGCTTGTTCGTCCGACGCGGTCGCTCCACCCGCGCTCTACGCGGTCCGCCTCGATCTGTCGTCCGCGCGCCCGTTCGGGCCCGACAAGCGACTGCCCATCAGCTTCGAGGCCTCCACGCCCGAGACGTTCACCGTCGACCTCGCCCTCACCGATCTCTCGGGGGCGGTACGCACCTCGTTCAACGGCTGGGTGCGCCTCTCGCTCGAGCCCGGCGGCGTCGTCTTCGGCACCACCGCGCCGCCCGGGGTCCCCGTGTCGGGCCCCAACGTCAAGCTGACTGCGGGCGTCGCCAAGGGCGTCACCGTCAAGGTCATCGGCGCCTACGGCGACACCCGCCTCGTCGCCGAGGACGTCGGCTTCGCCCCGACCACGCCGGACAAGGTCGCGGCCTGCGCGAACGGTGTCGACGACGACGGCAACGGCTTCGCGGACTTCCCCAACGACCCGAACTGCCTGTTCCTCAACGACGACGACGAGACCCCGGCGACCCACGCCCGCGGCGTGTCGCAGCCGCTGAACTTCGCCTTCCCTTTGATCCACGACGTGCAACAAGGGGCCTCCACCCCCTACCTCGCGCGCCAGGTCAGCCTGGTGGGCGACGCCCCGGCCTACGACGGCAAGGTCCACCGCATCGTGGTCCACGGCCTGACCAGCAACGGCATGTACGTCACCGACATCGACGACCTCGCGCGCGGATCGGCGTCCATCTTCGTCTTCAACTTCTCGGTGCCGTTCGGCGTCCGCCCCTGTGACACGCTCACCCGCCTCTCCGGGAACGTCGCCGAGTTCTTCGGCGGCGTGCAGCTCGGCACCCCTGGCTGGACGACGGTGCCGTGGTTCAACGAGAAGACGTCGGGGGCCTGTCCCATCCCCGATTTCGCCGTGATCGACGGCACCAAGTCCGGCATCGCGGCCGAGATGGACAAGCTCGAGTCGGCGCTCGTCACGATCAAGAACCCGGTCATCGGTCGGCACTTCGGCTCGGCGAAGGCCCCCGCCGGTGTGCCCGCGGACGACGCCTCGAACTGCGACCTCGACGGCGACGGCATCGTCGGGTTCAACGCCAAGAAGGGCGGGTTCAAGGCCGACGAGAAGGCCTGCAACGACGCCTGCACCGCCGACCCCGACTGCACGGAGTGGAACAACTTCAAGCAGTTCGGTCAGGCCAAGATCAAGTTCGCGCCCGGCGACGGCGTGTTGTTCTTCCAGCCCACCGCGGTGCCTGGCTTCGACATGCTCTCGCGCCTCGGGCCCGGCAAGTTCGCGGAGCTCCGGGGCGTCATCACCAAGTTCCTCGGCCCGACGCCTCCGTACACCGTCGAGCCGCGCTGCGCCGACGACATCATCGAGGTCGGCGCCCCGCCCTCCACCATCAAGACCGCCCAGACTGCCTGTGTGAGCCGCCGCGTCGGCATCGACATCGAGGGAACCAACTGACATGCGCCCCGCCCTTCGCCTCTCCTGCTTCGCCCTCGCCGCGGTCGCTCCCTCCTCGTCCTGCGCACCTCGAGCGCCCAGGAAGCCCCAAGCCCGGCGACCCCGGCGAAGGGACCGGAGGCCGCGACGTCGGCGCTCGCGGACGCGCCCCCGGCCGACCCGCCGGTCAGCAAGAAGACCAAGCACATCGACGAGACCCCGAACAACGTCCGGCCCGAGGGCGTCGTCGCCAAGACCTTCGCGGGCAGTGGCGGGTTCGTCGACACGCGCCTGTCGTGGACGTTCGGCGACGACGACATCCTGCGTCGCACGGGGCAGGCCTTGCCCGCGTCTCCGCTGCCGAGCATCGGCGACCGCCCCCAGTACCGGCTCTTCTTCGACAACCTGAACAGCCGCTTCGCGGGTCGCGAGAACCTCACCCACCTGGTCCTCTACAAGAAGCTCCCCGCCTTCATCCCGAACCTCGAGACCGAGGCCGCGGTCGTCCTCCGCTTCGACCTCACGAGCCTCGCGGCGAACCAGAACTCCGGCGGCACTCTCTCGGCGCAGAGCCTCTACGACTCGGGCAGCTACCTGCGCCTGTTCTACAAGACGGGCGAGTCCGCCGACGGCAAGCGGAAGTTCGGCGCGTCGCTCACGTTCTTCCCGCTCGACACCGACCGGTTCCGCCTCGGTTACCTCTACGACGTCTCGTGGGGTGGCACCAACCGCAGCCGCAACGAGTCGATCTTCCCCGGCATCTCGTCCGGTTCGCCCGGTCTCAAGTTCCAGTACGACGCCGAGTCGTTCTATCTGTTCGCCGGCTTCAAGACCGCCCAGATCGTGCAGGCGCAGACCATCCTCAAGCCCGGCTCCACCAACGACGTGGAGACGGTGCGCGTCGGCGAGACCAACTACGGCTTCCTCGGCGGGCTCGGCGCCGATCCCGCGAGCCTCATCCACCTCGACGCCGGCTTCGGCTACTTCCAGCAGGGGCGCTTCGAGTTCCCCGACATGCGACCTGTCGCTGGGAGCGACACCCAGGCGGCCCGCGTCTTCACCTACGGTGGCAGTGCGCGCGTGGTCCTGCACTACGGGATGGCCGCTCCGCAGTCGATCGACTTCCAGCTCTACCGGAACGATCCGAGCGCTCCGATGATGCTGTTCAAGCCCGAGGTCTACAAGGCGGACGAGTTCGCCTTCTCCCTCGCCTTCGAGGGATCGCAGCTGATGCAGAACCTCCACGACCCGAACCCGCAGAAGGTCGGGGCCACGAAGGTGCAGCCCGCTCGGTCGGCGGCGCTCAGCGGCGTCATCAAGGCGGGCTATGCGCGCATCGGGGTGGCCGCGATCTACCGCGACCTGCCGTTCGTGCTCCGCAACGTGCCGGGCTTCGTGCCGTTCGAGGCGCTCGACACCGTCCGCACCAAGTCGCAGAGCGAGGTGTTCCTCGCCGGCACGGTCGACTACTACCTCGAGAGCCTGCGTCTGCGGCCGGGCATCGGCGGCGGCGTGCAGTTCCCGTCGACCTTCAGCGCCGAGAGCCAGGTGGGCAATGCGCCCGTGCTGCGCACCGTCGTCATCCGCTCGCAGGGCAACAACGCCATCCTGCCCGAGGGCGAGAAGCGTAAGCCGATCGTGCAGGCGCGCTTCTCGCTGCGCTGGGACATCAGCGAGATGTTCAACGCCATCGGCTGGCTGCAGGTCGTCCAGGATCCCAACGCCACGCTCGTCACCCGCGACCCCACGTCCGGGACCGCGGAGTTGCGCACGTTCCAGTCGAGCACGCTGTTCGGCTTCGGCGGGACGCTCGCCGCGCGCTTCTAGCTTCGAGGGGGCTCACGCCCCCTCGGGCTCGGCCGCCGCGCCGTGATGACGCCCCTGTCGGGGCTCATCACGTCGCAGACCGCCGAGCACCCCCTGCGCCGCTCCGCGGCGGGACGGGGGGCGTCAGCGCCCGCAGGGCAGAACACGTTCGAGGTCGGACGATGCGCCGCGACGGGCTACTTGAGGGCTTGGGCGTGGGGGCCGAGCTGCTCGGCGACGTGGAGGGAGCGGGGGCGCCCGTGTTGGTGTAGGTGAGCTCGAGCTCGACCTCGACGACGCTGCCCGGCTTCACCTCGACCTCCTTGCGCACCTCGGGCATGCCCTGGTGCGAGGCGGTGACGTAGACCTTGTTCTTGCCGGCCGGCACGCCGTTGATGCGGAAGCGGCCGTCGAGCGCCGTGGTCTGGTGCAGCGCGCTCGGGATGACGAACACCGTGACCTCGGGCGCAGAGCCTCCGGGGAGGACACCCGCGAGCCAGGTGAGACCATAGGCGCCCGGGTGACTGAGGATGATGGGGACCGCCGACTGGTCCTTGAGCGCGAGCCGCGTGATCTTGGTCTTGCTCACGGCGGTCTGCGGCGCGTACGGCATGTCGTCCGCGTTGGCGACGAGGAGGCGCTGCCCGAGCGAGATGTCGATGACCCGCGGCTGGACCGCGCAGTCCTTGATGATGATGTGCTTGTCCTCGCGCGCGGGGCGCACGTAGCCGTTGGTCTGCAGGACGCCGACGAGGGCGTCGGCGAGGCTCACCCCGCGCCGGCGCGATACGCGGGGCCGTGGATCGAGAGCGCCTTCTCGCACCCCTTCGGCATCGTCTGGAAGGTTCGCACCGCGGGCGCATCGCCCTTCACGCGCACGATGCCCTCGATGGTGCCGGTCGGCCCCGTGTATTCCGTCGCGCCCGACGGGTTCATCAGCTTGTCGAGCTGGATGTCCGTGAGCGGGAATTTTCCGGCCGGATCCGCGTGCGGGTCGGCCGACGGCATCGGAGTGCCACCGGAGTTGACGGGGGGTGGCGTGCCCACCTTCTCGACGACCAGCGACGGAGACGGTGCCGCGCTCGGCACGACGCTCGGCACGGCCTTGCCGTCCGCGAGCTTGGGCGGCCCCTCACAGCCAGAAATCAGGCCGACGAAGACGGTGGCGGAGACGAGGCTGGGCAGACGGTTCATCGGCGGCTCCGGAGGACTCACGGCAAACGACAGCGGAGAGCAAAACGGCAACGGGAGCAAAGCACGAAGCATTCCTCGCGCTCGCTCCCGTGGGACCCCCGAGGGCCCCAGTGGATCAACCCAGTGGATCAACCCAGCGGATCAACCCAGCGGATCAACCCAGCGACAGCGCCGCGCTGATCGCCATCTCGAGCGAGCGCGTGGGGAAGATGCCGAAGTAGAGGAGCAGTGCGGCCGACAGCACGAGGGCCGCGGTGACGTACCCGGACTTCATCGGAATGGCCTGCGGCGCGCCCGGCGCCGGCTCGCGCATGTAGAGGTAAACGAGGACGCGGAGGTAGTAGTAGGCCGCGAGCGCGCTGTTGAGGAGGCCGAGGACGGCCAGCCACGTGAAGCCACCCTCGATCGCCGCGCGGAAGATGTAGAGCTTGCCGAAGAAGCCCGCGGTGGGCGGGATGCCGGCGAGCGACACGCAGAACAGCGCGAGCGGGAGCGCCGCCGCCGGGTGACGGCGACCGAGGCCCGCGAGGTCCTCGTAGCTCACCGCCTCGCGGCCGCGCGAGCCGCAGAGGATCAGCGCGCCGAAGGCTCCGGCCTGGGTGACGGTGTACTGCAGGATGTAGAACAGGAGGGCCGCCTGGCCTCGTGCGCCCCCGAGTTGCCCTGGCCGCAGCGGCGACGAGGGCGACCAGCACGTAGCCGGCGTGCGCGATGCTGGAGTAGGCGAGCATGCGCTTCACCGACTCCTGGCGGCCCGCCGTGAAGTTCGCGACGGTCATCGTCGCGACGGCGAGGCCGCGACGACCGGCGGCCAGCCGGCGCCCCACGAGGCCATGGTCGGGGTGGCCCAGCGCCGCCGAGAGCACGCGCATGAGCGTGGCGAACGCCGCGCCCTCACGACCACGGCCATGAAGGCCGTGGCCGGGGTGGGCGCGCCCTGGTAGGCGTCGGGCGTCCACATGTGGAACGGGACCGCGCAGACCTTGAACGCGAGGCCCACGAGGAGCAGCGCCGAGGCGATGAGCACGACGCCCGCGACGGGTCGCGGGCGCCCGGGCCCGGGCGAGCGCGAGGCGGATGCCGGCGAAGGTGGTGGGGCCGGTGGCGCCGTAGAGCAGCGCCGCGCCGAAGAGCAGCAGCGCCGCCGCGAACGAGCCGAGGAGGAAGTACTTGAGCGCCCCCTCGGTGGAGCGCGGCGACGTGCGGCGGAAGCCCGTCATCGCGTAGACGCCGAGCGACATCGTCTCGAGCCCGAGGAAGAGCGACAGGATCTCACCCGCAGCGGCCAGCAGGACCGCGCCGATCGTCGAGAAGATGATCAGCGGGTAGAACTCGCCGCGATCGAGCTTGTGCTCGGGCAGGTAGCCGCCCGCGAGGAGCGACGCGAGGCCCGCGCCGAGGCACAGGATGAACGCGAAGAACAGGGTGAAGCGTTGTCGAGGATGATCAGGGGCGACCTTGGCCCGCCCCCTCGAGGGCGCCCACCCACGAACCAGACCGCGGGGGAGAAGATCGCGCCGGCGAAGAGGTGACGGGACGCCCCGAGCGCCAGCTCGAGGGCCGGTCTTCTGGGTCTCGAGGCGTGGCGGCGATCATCAGGCCAGGAGGCCGACCGAGAGGACGATGAGCGGGAGAGCGCCAGGCAGAGCGCCAGGTGCTCATCTGGCACTCCGGCCGCCGCGGGCTTGGCAGCGTCGGCGCCGGCGCGGCGGCGGGCAGCCTTCGGCGGGCGCAGGAAGGAGCGAACGGCCTTCTCGACCGGCGGGGCGATCGCGCATGGTGAGCTCCGCCCTTGAACTGGTGAGCGGCACGACGCTCGCTTCATCGGGTCGAGGAAGACCCCGGCGGGAACAGGCCGATGACGAAGACCAAGGATGAGCGGCGCGAGGGCGAGCGACCTCGCGGACAGGTGAGGTCGGGGAGGCGCTTGTTCTTCGGGTTGGCGAGTGGGCCCCGAAGAACATCTTGACGACGCCGAGCATGTAGGTCGCCGGCGAGGATGACGCCGGCCGCGGCGCCGATGGCCTGGAGGCCGCCGCAGTGCGCGAGCGTGCCCTGCGAGTTGAAGGCGCCGGTGATGACCAGAACTCACCGACGAAGCCGTTGGTGCCGGGGACGCCGATCGAGGAGAAGGTGACCGATAGAAGAGCGCCGCGTACATGGGCATCACCTTGGCGAGGCCGCCGAACTCGGCCAGATCGCGCGTGTGGCGGCGGTCGTAGATGACGCCGACGAGCAGGAAGAGCGCGCCGGTCGAGATGCCGTGGTTGACCATCTGGAGGATGGCGCCCTCGATCGACGCGGGCGTGGCCGCGAAGATGCCGAGCATCACGTACCCGAGGTGGGCGACCGACGAGTACGCGACGAGGCGCTTCACGTCGTGCTGCTTCCAGGCGCCGAGCGCGCCGTAGAGGATGCCGCCGACGATGGCGACGCCCGCGAGGTGCGCCGGCGCGTGGGCCGCGGGCGGGGAACAGCGCCCATCGCGAAGCGCAGGTAGCCGTAGCAGCCGAGCTTCAGCATCACCGCGGCGAGGATCATGGAGCCGCCGGTCGGAGCCTGCACGTGCGCGTCCGGCAGCCACGTGTGGACAGGCCACATCGGCACCTTGATGAAGAACGCGATCGAGAAGGCCCAGAAGCAGCATCTTCTGCGGGCCGAGCGCAGCGCAGGCGCGTCAGCGCGAGGAGGTCGAACGACGGTGCCCGTGTTGAGCTTCTTGTTCTGAAGACCAGGTACAGGATCGCGGCCAGCATCAGCAGCGAGCCGACCATCGTGTAGATGAAGAACTTGATGGCCGCCTTGATGCGGTCGACCCCACCCCAGACGCCGATCATGACGTACATGGGGATGAGCATCAGCTCCCAGAACACGTAGAACAGGAACAGGTCGAGCGAGACGAACGCCCCACCATCGCGCCCTGCAGGAGCAGGAAGGCGAAGCAGAAGTCCTTGATGCGCGTGTGGATCGACCCGAGCGACGCCCACACCGCGATCGGCGTGACGAAGCTCGTGAGGACGATCAGCCACAGCGAGATGCCGTCGACGCCGAGGTGGTAGGTGATGCCCCAGCTCGGGATCCAGGCCTGCCGCTCCTCGAGCCACATCTGGCCCTCGCTCATGGGCACGGCGAGGAGCCAGAGGGAGGCGCCGAAGCTCGACGGCCATCGTGAGGAACGTGAGCGCGGTGACCGCGCGCTTGGCCTGGCGCGGCGTGAAGAACACCGCGAGCGCGCCGACGATGGGCACGAACACGAGCCACGAGAGCAGGTGCGGGTAGCTCGGCTGGGTGACCGCCCCCTCGACCGCCTCGACCACCGCGGGGGCGTCGGACGGCCAGAGCTTCACCACGAAGAGCGCGGCGACGGCGGCGGCGACGGCGACCCAGAAGCGCTCGGTCTTCGACGGGCGACGCGGGAGCATGGCTCCGGCGATGCCGGCGGCGGCGACCGGCCAGAGCTCACCGACGAGAGCGGCGAGCGCGGGCAGGAGCTTCGGGGATTCGGCGACGACGGGCTGGATGGCGGGCTGTATGGTTCAGTGGCCTCCCGGCGGTGGGCCACCGGCGCCGGCGGGCGTCGGTGGAACAGGGGCGGCCTTGCCCTTGACCGACGCGGTGGGCGCCAGCGGGACGGGCTTCGGGTTGTTGATCTCGACGGTGCGCTTGCGGGTCAACCCGAAGGCGTTCTTCACCTCGAGAGACACGGTCTTCTTCTCGCCGAGCGGCACGGTGACCGTACGCTTGAGCGCGCCGTCGCCGGCGGTGAACGCCTGCTCGACGGACTGGTCGACCTCCCACCGGTACTCGTAGCCGAGGCCCGGAGGCGCCTCGACGGTGTACGTGTCGCCCTGGTGTTGCAGCGTGAAGTCCGCGTGCGGCCGCACGAAGAACGCGAAGATCGCGAGCGTGCCGAGGGCGATGAAGCCCGCGTACACGTGCACCACGCCGGTCTGGAACGCGCGCAGGATGGCGCCGAAGGCGTTGACCAGGAGCGCGGTCAGCTTGGCGATGATGCCGTCGATGATCCACTGGTCCATGAGGGCCGCGCCGTCGGCGAGCGCGTCGGCGCCCCCGATGACGGTCGCCTCGTAGGCCTCGTCGACGTACCACTTGTTGTAGGCCGCGCGGTGCAGGCGGGGCCAGTCCTCGGCGAGCCTCTTCGGGGCCTGTTCGCCGCCGACGACGTACCAGTAGTACGCGAGGCCGCAGCCGACCGCGAACGCGGCGACGCCCGGGCCCATCAGCGGCCACTCGAGCGCCTTGGTGCCCTCGGCCATGAAGATCGACTTGCCCACGTAGGTGTGGAACACCGGCGCGAGCCAGTGCCCGAGCGGCTCGACGTGGAGCGCCTCGGCGTAGAGGAAGCCGACGAACAGCGCCGCGGCGCCGAGGATGGCGACGGGGAGCGCCATCTGCCAGGGGGCCTCGGCCGGCGGCTCGGCCGGCGTGACGAGGTCCTCGTGGTGATGGCCGTGGTCGTCGTGCCCGTGCTCTTCGTCGTGCCCGGCGTGGTCGTCGCGGACGTGCGCGGCGTGCGCGTCGTCGTCGTGACCATGAGCGTCGTGAGCATGATCGTCGTGAGCGTCGTCACCCGCGTCGACGTGCGCCGCGTGGTCCTCGGCGTGGTCCTCGAGCGGCTCCGCGTTGGCGAACGGATCGACCGCGAGGGCCGCGTTCGGATCGACGTTCCAGCCCCGGAACTCTCCCCAGAAGGTCTTGAAGAGGAGGCGGAACATGTAGAACGCGGTGCAGGTGGCGGCGAGGATGCCGACCGCGAACAGCGCCTTCCCGAGCCACTCGGGGGCCTGGAAGTGCTGCTTCACCACGGCCTCGGCGCTCTTGCAGATCGGTCCCGTGACCTTGCCCGCGGCGCAGTCCTTGAGGATGGTGCCAGCGGTGTAGGAGTGCGGGAAGACGATCCGGTTCGACCAGACCTTGAAGAGGATGCCGTCCTTCGAGAAGAAGCCGGCGGTGAGCGGGAACCCGGCGATGGCGAGCGTGGCCGCGCCCATCGAGTAGTAGGTCCACGGCATGAACTTCCGCAGGCCGCCCATGTTGCGCATGTCCTGCGAGCGCACGTCGTCGTGGATCCGTGCGTGCATCGCGTGGATGACCGAGCCGGCGCCGAGGAACAGGCAGGCCTTGAAGAAGGCGTGCGTGAACACGTGGAAGAAGCCCATGTCGAACGCGCCGACGCCGACGCCGAGGAACATGAACCCGAGCTGGCTCACCGTGGAGTAGGCCAGCACCTTCTTGATGTCGTACTGGACGATGCCGATGGTGGCCGCGAAAAGCGCGGTGAGCGCGCCGACGATGGCCACGACCATCATGGCGAACGGCGAGAGCGCGAACACGAAGTTGAGGCGGCAGATCAGGTAGAGGCCGCTCGTGACCATCGTGGCCGCGTGGATGAGCGCGGAGACCGGCGTGGGGCCCGCCATCGCGTCGGGGAGCCAGACGTAGAGCGGGATCTGCGCGCTCTTGCCGGTGCACCCGAGGAGGAGCGCGAGGCACGCGACGGTGGCGGCGCTGGCGGTGATGACCTTGCCGCCCGACGTCCAGAGCGGGATGCGGTTCTGCAGGCTGAGGAGGCCGTCGGCACCCTTGGCGATGCCGTCCCAGTCGAGCGCGCCGGTGCAGTAGGCCAGCAGCAACATGCCGCCGATGACGCCGACGTCGCCGATGCGGTTGGCGATGAAGGCCTTGCGACCCGCGGCCGCGTTCTCGGCCTTCTCGAACCAGAACCCGATGAGGAGGTAGCTGCAGGCGCCGACGCCCTCCCAGCCCACGAAGAGCAGCGGGAGGTTGTCCGCCAGGATCAGCGTCAACATCGAGAAGATGAAGAGGTTGAGGTAGGCGAAGAACCGGTGGTAGCCCGGGTCCTTGGCCATGTAGCTGGTCGAGTACAGGTGGATCAGGAAGCCGATGCCGGTGACCACCAGCATCATGACGGCCGAGAGCTCGTCGACCGAGTACTTGATGTCGATCGACATGCGGCCGTCGCCGCCGCCGGTCGCCACGTCCATCCACCGCCACGCCAGCCACGAGAGCTTGGTCGGGTGCTCGGGCACGGCGTGTCCGGTGGCGGCGCCGTGCTCGGCGACCTTCTGCCCCGCGGTCGCGAGGAGCGACTCGGCGTGGTGCCGGAGCGCGTGCAGCTGCACGAACGTGTAGACGGCGGCGAGGAAGCTCACGGCCATCACGGTCAGCGCCATGATGCGCACCGCAGGCTTGCCGAGCCGCTTGCCGAACACGCCGTTGAAGAACGCCCCGAAGAGCGGCGCGCCGATGATCAAGGCGAGCGGGAGCCACGCCTCGGGTTGGAAGGGGAGATGCAGCTCGTGCATGGTCAGTTCTTCAGGATGTCCGCGGCATCGGAGCGAACGGTCTTCCGGAGGCGGAAGAAGGCGAGGACGATGGCGAGGCCCACGGCCGCCTCGGCGGCGGCGATGGCGATCACGAAGAACGCCGTCGTGTGGCCGACGTGGGCGCGCGGGTAGGCGCGGTTGAAGGCGACGAAGGTGAGGTTCACCGCGTTGAGCATCAGCTCGATGCTCATCAGGGCGACCAGCACGTTGCGCCGGACGAGGAAGCCGACCGCGCCGATCCCGAACAGGATGCCGGCGAGGACGAGGAACGCGGGGATCGGGATCACGCCTCACCTCCGGACACTGCGTCGTCGTCGCTCGGGGCCGGCGACGCCGTGGACTTGCCGCGGGCGACCGCGACGGCGCCGACGATGGCGACCATGAGCAGGAAGCTGATGGCCTCGAACGGCACGAGGTAGTCGGTGAACAGGGCCTCGCCGATCGCCTCGACGCTGCCGAACCCGTGCTGCAGCACCGGCGGGCGCGGGAAGGTCTTCTTGCTGAGGACCAGGATGGTGGTCACCACGACGGCCGACGTGGCGAGCCCGGCGAGGATGCGCGGGACGAGCGCCCTCCCGTCGCGCGGGGCCACGGCCGCGGGGCCGATCAGCATGATGACGAAGAGGAAGAGGACGACGACCGCGCCCGCGTACACGATGAGCTGGATGGCCGCGAGGAACGGCGCGTGCAGCTGCAGGTAGAGCCCCGCCACCGCGATGATGGTGAACAGCAGCGACATCGCGCCGCGGATCGGGTTGGGCGACGCGACGGTGCCCAGCGCTCCCGCGATGGCGAGCACCGCGCACAGCGCGAAGTAGATGCGTTCGAGGGTATCGGCCTGCTGCATCGCCCGCTCTCCTAGAGGATCGACCGGTTGTTCGGGGACTTGCCGGTCCGGATGTATTCCTCGAACTCGCCGCGGAACTTCCGCAGGAAGCCCAGGATCGGCGAGGCCGCGCCGTCGCCGAAGGCGCAGATCGTGTTGCCCATGATGTTGGACGCGATGTCGGAGAGCTGGTCGAGCTCCTCGATGCTCCCCTGCCCCGCCTCGATCTTCTCGAGGATGCGGTGGATCCAACCGGTGCCCTCGCGACAGGGCGTGCACTGGCCGCAGGACTCGTGGCGGTAGAACCGCGCGACGTTGGCGGTCGCCCGGACCATGCAGGTGCCCTCGGCGATGACCGTGAGGCAGCAGGTGCCGAGCATGGTGCCCGCGGCGCGCATGGTGTCGACGCCCATCGGCACGTCGAAGACCTTCTTGCCGTGCCACGGGTGCAGCGGCGACTTCTCGTCCGGCGCGTGCAGGACCTCGTCGGGCAGCAGGATCGGGCAGGAGGAGCCGCCCGGGATGACGCCCTTGATCTTCCGCCCGCCGCTCACTCCGCCCGCGAGCTCGATCAGCTCGTGGATCGTCGGACCGACGGGGAGCTCGACGACGAGGCCCTTCTCGACGTGGCCGTTCACGCCGTAGAGGCGCGAACCGCCGTCGCCGAGGGCGTGCAGCTTGGAGAGCTTGCTGAACTCCTCGCCACCCATGGACAGCGCGGGGACCGCGGCGGCGATGGACTCGAGGTTGTTGACGGTGGTCGGACAGCCGAACGCGCCGACCTGCGCCGGGAACGGAGGCTTGAAGCGGGGCTCGCCGCGGCGCCCCTCGAGCGAGTTGAGGAGGCTGGTCTCCTCGCCGCAGATGTACGCGCCACCGCCGGTGTGCACGTAGACCTGGAGCGGGTAGTCCTTGCCGAACGGGCGATCGCCCAGGTAGCCCTTGGCGCGCGCCTCGTGGATCGCGTCCCAGAGGCGCTTCTTGCTGAGGTGCAGCTCGTCGCGGACGTAGATGTAGGCCGCGTGCGCGCCGATCGCGTACATGCCGATCATGCAGCCCTCGACCACCGAGTGGGGGTCGAGCTCCATGAGCGTGCGGTCCTTGTGCGTGCCGGGCTCGCCCTCGTCGGCGTTGATGACCAGGTACGCCGGCTTGGTGGGGTGGGGCCGCATGAACGACCACTTCACGCCCATCGGGAAGCCGGCGCCGCCGCGGCCGCGGATGTTCGCCTTCTTGACCTCGTCGATGATCGCGGCCTTCTCCATGGAGAGGGCCTTGCGCGCCGTCTGGTAGCCGCCGCTCTTCTCGTAGACCGGCAGGGTCCACGAGTCGGCCACGCCGTAGTTCTTGGTCAGGATGCGGATGGGTTCGATCATCGCGCCCTCACTTCTTTCCTTGCAGCGTGCAGCCGAGCGAGGTGAGCACCTCGTCGACGCGCTCGGGGGTGAGGTCCTCGTGGTAGTCCTTGTCGACCTGCATCATCGGGCCCGTGCCGCACGAGGCGAGGCACTCGGCGCTGCGCAGGGTGACCAGGCCGTCCTTGGTGGTCTCGCCCTCGTGGATGCCGAGGCGCTTCTCGCAGTGGTGGAGCAGGTTCTCGCCACCGCGCAGCGCGCAGGGCAACGTGCGACACACCCAGACCTGGTGCTTGCCGACCGGCTTCTGGTTGAAGAGCGTGTAGAAGGTGACGACGCCCTGCACGTGGGCCGTGCCGAGATCGAGCCGCTGGGCGACCCAGGCGATGACCTCGTCGGAGCACCAGCCGTTCTGCTCCTGACAGGCATGCAGGACGGGCAGGCACGCGGCCATCTTGTTCGGATAGCGCCCGAGGATGTCGTCGATCTCCTTGGCGCGTTCAGGGGTGGGTTCGAAGGGCATCGGCCAACTTGGATCTTGGTTGGAAGCACCGCGAGATCCGCACGCGCAGCGCGCGCAACAGGGGCTCGTGGCGCGCGCGGACACTAGTTGTCGGCCACCTCCACTGTCAACCGCTGGATTGCGCGTTCGTTCAGGGGTTTGCGCTACCGTCCCCTGTTCCCCGGGACCGGGTCCCTACCTCAGCGGCAGGGCCGAGGTGGGCTTGCTGAAACGAACCGCGGCCTGGTCCGACCCCCCTCCGAGCGGATCGTGACAACGACCACATTCCCCGCTTGTGAGTTGAGCCGACGCGAGTGTAGGCTCACCCGCGTTTCGCGCGCGGCTTGACGTTGCGCGCTCTCGAGCGAAAGGACGGCGACGGTGTTCTGCCCCAACTGCGGTACGCAAAACCCGGACACTTCGGCGCAGTGCAGCAAGTGCGGCTTCAACCTCAAGGGCGGCGCCGCCCCCAAGTTCAAGGGCACGATGCTGATGATGAACCAGCCTGGCGGCGCAGCTGCGCCCCCGGCGGCTCCTCCGGCGCCTGGTGGTCCTCCCCCTGCAGCCGCGCCCGCTCCGGCGCCGGCTGCTCCCCCCAAGCCCAACATCAAGGGCACGATGGTCGGCATGGCTCCGCAGCCCGGGATGGGTGCGCCGCCAGCAGGCCCTCCGCCCGTGGCCGCGCCGCCCCCAATGGACGGGCCGCCCATGGCCGCGCCGCCCATTGCAACGCCAGCGCCGCCACCCATGGCCGCGCCGGCACCCCCTCCTCCTGCGCCTGCGGCTCCGCCGCCGGCGGCCTTCTCGCCTCCCGCCGCGCCGCCCGCGAACCAGTTCGCCGGCACGATGGTGGCGCCCGAGGGTATGGGTGGCTTCGGCGGCGGCGGCTTCAGCGCGCCTCCGGCGGGTCCGCCCGCAGGTGGGCCTCCTCCGGGAGGCTTCGGTGGACCCCCGCCTGGAGGTCCGCCTCCGGGTGGCTTCGGTGGTCCGCCGGCGGGTCCGCCCGGGGGTCCTCCCCCTGGTGGATTCGGTGGTCCGCCGCCTGGTGGTCCGCCACCCGGTGGCTTCGGTGGTCCGCCCGGGGGTCCTCCCCCTGGCGGTTTCGGTGGCCCGCCCCCCGGCGGTCCGCCTGGTTTCGGCGGTCCTCCGCCTGGGGCGCCAATGGGGGCGCCTCCGGGAGGTACGCCTGGGTTTGGTGGGGCAATGGTCCCAGCAGGATTGGGGGTACCGATGGCAGCAGGTGGTGGCGGCACGATTCAGCAGCGCAACCCGATCATGATTCTCCTGATCTCGATGATTTGTGCGCCGTATGCACTCATCGCGATCATCGGGATGTTCGGCGACCTGGAGAAGGCGGCGCCCGAGAGCCAGAACAAGTTCGCGTGGTGGATGCTGTTGATCCCGATCTACGGGATCATCCTGGCCCTCACCAAGCTCCCCGCCTGGGTGGGAGACGCGAAGAAGAAGTACAACTGTCCGAATCCGAACCCGATGGGTGTCGTGATGTACTTCTTCCTCTCGCCGTTCGCGCTTGCGACCGATCTCAACGAGATCGGCGCCAAGATGGGCGGCGGCTGATCGTCTAGTCGTGTCCGAGGTCAGCGCCCCGTCCGCGCCCGAGAGGGACGTACGGGGCGCGGCCATTTTTGTGGTCGTGATGGCCGCGGTGTTCGCGGCGCCGTTCCCGGTCTGCCCCACCCGGATCCTCTTCCACCTCCCCTGCCCCGGCTGCGGCGCGACCCGCGCGATGCTGACGCTGTTCCGCGGCGACGTGCACGGCTCGCTGCACCTCCACCCGCTCGCGGTGCCCGCCACGGTGCTGCTGGTTCCTCTCTTGATCCACACCGCCGTCTCGATCTGGCAGCGCGAGGCCGGCCGCGAGATGCCGCGGTGGCTGCTGCGCAGCTGGCAGGTGCTGCTGCTCGTGGCGACCGCGCTCTGGATCGCGCGCTTCTTCGGCGCGCTCGGCGGTCCGGTGCCTGGTTCAGGAGCTCGGGGTGGGCCCACCCGAGGCGAGCCCACCCTCCGCGGCGAATCGGCCCGCGGGCCGTCCAGCGACCGCGGTCAGGCGTCGACCTGCGCGCGACCCGGCCGCACCGGCCCGGCCGCGAGCACCGCCTCACGCAGCGCGGCCAGCGTGTCGGCCTGGGCCAGCAGGGTCTCGCGCGCCCGCTCGCGCCCGTGGCCCAGCTGCTCGCCCTTGAACGACAGGTGCGCGCCCGCCTTGTCGACGAGCCCGCGCGCCACGCCGAGGTCGAGCAGCTCGCTCGCGGTGTCGATCCCCGCGCCCCAGCGGATGTCGAACTCCGCCTCGGTGAACGGCGGCGCGCACTTGTTCTTCACCACCTTCACGCGGGTGCGCGCGCCGAGCTTCTCCTCGCCCGACTTCACCGTGGCGATCTTGCGGACGTCGAGGCGGACCGACGCGTAGAACTTCAGCGCGTTGCCGCCCGTGGTGGTCTCCGCGTTGCCGAACACGACGCCGATCTTCTGCCGCAGCTGGTTGATGAAGATCAGCGTGGTCTGCGTGCGGTGGGTGATGCCCGTGAGCTTGCGCAGGGCCTGGCTCATGAGCCGCGCCTGCAGGCCCATGTGCTGGTCGCCCATCTCGCCCTCGATCTCCGCCTTCGGCGTGAGCGCGGCCACCGAGTCGATGACCACGAGATCGACGGCGCCCGAGCGCACCAGCGCCTCGGCGATCTCGAGGGCCTGCTCGCCCGTGTCGGGCTGCGAGACGAGCAGCCGCTCGGTGTCGACGCCCAGCGCCTTCGCGTACCCGACGTCGAGCGCGTGTTCGGCGTCGATGAACGCCGCGATGCCGCCGGCGCGCTGGGCCTCGGCGATGGCGTGCAGGGTGAGCGTGGTCTTGCCGCTCGACTCGGGGCCGAACACCTCGATCACGCGCCCGCGCGGGTAGCCCCCCACGCCGAGCGCCAGATCGAGGGCGGTGGACCCGCTCGGCAGCGCGTTCACCGGCTCGGCTTCCACGTCTCCGAGGGCCATCAGCGAGCCCTTGCCGAACTGCTTCTCGATCGCGCCGACGACGGTCTTGATGGCCTTGAGCTTCTCTCCGAACGTTTCGAACATGACACACCTCCACGAGGGAGCCCGCGGGGCCCCCGGTTCACACACACGTCGGGCGCTGCCGGATGCAGCGACCCCACGACTTCACGCCGCCGCGTCCCTGCCGGGATCGAGGTGGCGAAACTGGACGGCCTCCTTCACGTGCCACTCGTGCACCGCGTCGGTGCCCTCGAGGTCGGCGAGGGTCCGCGCGACGCGCTGCAGCCGGCCGTAGGCGCGCGCCGAGAGATCGAGCCGCTCTGCCGCGGCGGCGAGCTCGGCCCGGGCGGCCGCGTCGAGCCCGCCGACGCGCTGGAGGCTGCGCGCCGGGAGGCGAGCGTTGGTGGTGACCTCGACCTCGCCGCGCGTACGCCGCGCAGCCTGCACCTCGCGTGCCTTCAGCACGCGACCGCGGACGACGGCGGACGACTCGCCGCAGGGCGTGACGGCGGCGAGCGCGGCGACCTCGACGCGGGGCAGCACGAGCTGGAGATCGATGCGATCGAGGAGCGGCCCCGAGACACGGCCCCGGTAGTTGCGTACGCGGTCCGGGGTGCACATGCAGCTGTTGGCCGGGTGCTTGCCGCACGGGCACGGGTTCATGGCGGCGACCAGGAGCGGACGCGCCGGGAACACCGCGCTCCATGACGCGCGCACGACCGAGATCGTCCCGTCCTCGAGAGGTTGACGCAGCCCCTCGATGACGTTGCGCCGGAACTCGGGGAACTCGTCCAGGAACAGCACGCCAGCGTGCGCCAGCGAGATCTCCCCCGGGCGCGCCGGATCGCCGCCGCCGAGCAGGCCAGCGTCGCTCACCGAGTGGTGCGGGGCGCGGAACGGGCGCTCCCGCACGAGGCCCACTCCCTCGGGGAGGATGCCCGCCACCGAGTGGATCGCGGTGACCACGAGCGCCTCCTCGTCGCTCAGAGGCGGGAGCAGCGAGGGGAGACGCCGCGCGAGCATGGTCTTGCCCGCGCCGGGAGGGCCCAGCATCAACAGGTCGTGTCCGCCGGCCGCGGCGACCTCGAGCGCGCGGCGCGCGAGCGGCTGCCCCTGCACCTCTGCGAGGTCGTCGCCGATCGCCGGGCGCAGGCTCGCGGGACGGCGGGGCGCTGGCAACGGCTCTTCGCCGCGGAGGTGGGCCAGCACCTCGGCGAGATCGCAGGCGGTGCGCACCTCGAGCGTGCCATCGCCCAGCGCCGCGGCCTCGCCCTCGTTGGCGCGGGGGACGACCACGAGGCGAACGCCGCGGTCGCGGGCCGCGAGCAAGCGCGGAAGGAGCCCCCGCACGGGCCGGAGCGCGCCCGTGAGCGAGAGCTCGCCGAGGAAGTGGGTGTCGCCGAACGACTCCTCGGGCAGCGCGCCGACCGCGCCGAGCACGGCGATCGCGATCGCGAGGTCGAACGCGCTCCCGTTCTTGCGCAGATCGGCGGGGGCGAGGTTGACCGTGAGGCAGTGCGAGTGGAGCAGGACCCCGACCCGCTCGAGCGCGGCGCGCACGCGCACACGGCTCTCGCGCACGGTTGTCTCCGGGAGGCCGACGACGTCGAACGAGGCGGTGCCGCGGCCCGACTGGACCTCGACCCGGACGGCGTGGGCCTCGAGGCCGACGAGGGCGAGCGTGTGCGCGGTGGCGAGCATGGCCCACCCCTTTGCGATCCGCGTGCCGGGCCGCGACGTCGCGATTCCTCGAACAATTCGCCCAGCGAAAGCGCTCCACCGCCGGCGGCCGCCGGCGGCCGCCGGCGGTCACACCATCGCGCGCAGGGTCTCGCGGACGTAGCGAGCCGCGAGCGCCACGGTGCGCGCGCCGCCGTCCGGCCCGAGCGGCGGCGCGACCTCGACCACGTCGGCCGCGCAGATGCCGAGCGCCCCGAGCCTCCGGATCAAGGCGACGATCCACTCCGGCGTGAGGCCCGCAGCCTCGGGCGTGCCGGTGGCGTCGGCCCAGGCCGCGTCGGTGCCGTCGATGTCGTTGGAGAAGTAGACGCTCTCGACCCCGCGCGACTGCAGGTGCGCCATCACCGCGTCGAGCGCACCGTCCGGGTCGCGCAGGATCTCCTCGGCCCAGAACTGCCGCACCGCGAGCGAGCTCTCCCAGTGACCGCGGTCGCGGCCGGAGGCGCGCGTGCCGACCTGCACCATCCGCCCGTCGCGGCCGAGGAGCTCGTTGGCGTGGTACGACCAGGTGGCGAAGCAATAGGGGACGCCGAGCCGGTGCGGCAGCAGATCGGTGTGCGCGTCGGGTTGCACCACCCCCCACCGATCCCGGCGGACGCGGTGCAGGTGCGCCGCGACCGGCCACGCGACGGAGTGATCGCCGCCGAGCACGAACACCTTGGCGGTGGGTGCGAGGGTGGAGAGCAACCCGAGGGCGCGCTCCTCGATGGAGAGCGGGGACACGGGGAGCGGCAGACCGTCGTAGAGCGCGGCCCGCGTGCGATCGATCTGGGCGGTCGACAGCATCTCGTCGTGGAGGAGCTGCGGCACCACCCGGACGTCGCCCACGTCGACGATCGCGTTCGCCTGCATGAACGTCCGCGTCTCGTCGTCGAGCAGCGCGCCCCGGATGGCCTGGGGGCCGAGGTTCGCGCCGCGCCGATAGCCGGCCCCCACGTCCGAGGGCACGCCGAGGATCAACACGCGCGCACTGGCGACGCGGTCGAGCGCGTCCTGGAACGCGCGCTCGATCGCCGCGTCGTCGTCGACCCCGTAGAGCTGGCGCTGCACGGCCCGCTGCTCGGCGAGGCCTGTGGAGACGACGTAGAGCCCCGCCGCGGCCGGCCGCAGGAGGTGGGTGAGCTCGGTGCGCGCGTCCATCGAGCGACGCTAGCGCCTCCGTCGCGCGAGCGCCCACTCGGCGGCGTCTCGTACCACCGGGCTCGGGTGCTGGGAGGTGATCTCCGCGAGCGCGGCCTCGCTCCCCTCGACGTGCGCCAGCCCCAGCGCCGCGTTGCGCGCCAGGCCTTCCTCGGTCGCGCGATGCAGCGGGCTCCCCTCCACCAACTCGGCGAACGAGCCACCTCCCGCCATGCCCAGGCGGGCCAGATCGACGAGCGACACCTCGCCCCACCGCGCGTGCGCGACGTTGCGCTCCGAGAGCCTCGACGGCGGCCGCTCCTTGCCGTTGAACGGACACACCTCCTGGCAGACGTCGCAGCCGAAGAGGTGGTGGGAGGCGGCCTCGCGGAGGTGGACGGGGATGGGGCCGCGCTGCTCGATGGTGGCCGTCGACAGACACTCGCCGGCGTCGAGCACGAACGGCGCGACGAACGCCTGTGGGGCAGGCGTCGAGGCACAGCGTGCAGCGGCCGCAGCGCTCCTCGATCGGCGCGTCGGGCTCGAGCTCCAGCGTGGTGACCACCTCGGCGAGGAGGAAGTAGCTCCCGCGCCCCGGCGCGATGACCATGCCGTTCTTGCCGACGAAGCCGACCCCTGCGCGGGCGGCCCACGCGCGCTCGAGGACGGGGGCGGTGTCGCTCATCGGTCGGGCCTCGACGCCTTCGCCGAGGGACCGCACGAACGCCGCGAGCCTGCGGACCTTCTTGCGGAGGTAGTTGTGGTAATCGCGGCCGCGCGCATACCGGGCGATGCCGCGGGCGAGCGCGGGCACGGGCTCGGTGTCGGGGCGGTCGTACCGCGCGGCGACCACGACGACGCTGCGCGCCCCGGCGAGGATGTCGGGGCCGTCGAGGCGCGCGCGGGTGTCGACGTTCGCGGTGAGGTAGTCGAGCGGACCGTGGAGGCCACGGGCCAGCGCGGCGCGATAGCGCGCGTGCTCCACCTCGAGCGGCACGTCGGCCCGGGCGATCCCGACCTGTTCGAAGCCGAGCTCGTGGGCGCGGGCGCGGACCCGCGCGGAGAGGCTCACGGCGGCGGGGGGGCGCTCACGGCGGGAGCGCCGCCATGCCCCCGTTGTACCGCTGGTCGAACTCCTGATCGCTCATCTGCGCGAGCTTGATCGTCTCGATGAGCTGACCGATCCAGCAGAAGCCGCCGGTGAGCAGGAGCGCGATGCCCATGCCCGTCTCCTTCACGTAGAAGCGCTGGATGCCACAGACGCCCGTGAACAGGCCGACGGCCGCGAGGATGAGCGCGGTCTCGCGCTTGAGCGCCTGCCCACCGGCCATTCCGTAGGGCTGCATCTGCGCTTGCGGCGGACCGTAGGGCCCCGGTGGCTGGCCGTAGGGCGCCTGCCCATAGGCGGGCGGCGGCTGGCCGTACCCCGGCGGCGGCTGGCCGTATCCCGGCGGAGGAGGCTGCCCATACCCGCCCGCGGGAGGCCCTCCCGGAGGAGCTCCGTACGGCGAAGGTGCGCCACCGAGCGGCGGCCCCTGCCCCGGCGGATAAGGAGGAGATCCAGGAGGCCCACCACCAGGCGGTTGCATCGCGCCACAGTAACGCAGCTTCGGCCGTGGTCCATCCCCTCGATGGGAAGTAGACGAAAGCGTCGCGCGTTGCCCGGCCGTGACCGCGTGCCTAGAGTGACGGGGGACCCTTGGACGACCCTTCTCGTCATCCTGGACCGAGCCCCGCGCAGGTCCATGCGTGGTCGGACGGCCCGTCGGTGCACGTCGTCTCGGCGGCGCCGGTCGTCGTGCACATCGGGTCGCCCGGGCTCGCGGCGTCGCCCACGCTCGCGGCGCCCACTCCGGCCACGTCGCCGGATCGACCGGACCTGCTCGATCTCGTCCGCGACGACGCGAGCGATCGCGCGCTCGAGGGGCTCGCGCGTCGGGGGCCTGCGCGTCTCCTCGCCTTCGGCGTCGCGGCGCTGGCCACCCTCGGAGCGCTCGGCTCCCTCGCAGCCTGGTCGACGATCGGCTCGCTCGCCCTCGCCTGGCTCGTGCCTTGCGGCGTCACCGCGGTGGTGGCCTTCGTCGTCGGTCTGCGCACCGAGCGCGGGGTGATCCGTCATCCGCTCGAACCCGCGGCCCTCCGCCACGCGTTCGCGCATGGCGGCGTCGTGCGCATCGGCCAGCTGGCCCACGAGACCGGGCGTTCGCTCCGGGAGTGCCAGGCCGGTCTGGACGCGCTCGTCTCGGCGGGGCACGCCATCCTGGACTCGGACGAGCAAGGAGGGCTCATGTATCGCATCCCCGACGCGCACGCCGAGGCGACTCCAGCCGCCGCACAACCCGGGCGGGGCCGATGATGCAGCTCACCTGCGGGCGCTGTGGAACCCAGTGGGCCGTCATCGGCTCCACGGCGCCGCCTTGCCCTCGCTGCGGAGCCATGGTCGCTCCGAGCCCAGGCGTCGCCCCCGCCACCTCGCGCAGCCCCATGGCGGCGACGACCGAACGCACCGCGCTCGGCACCCCCGATCCGGTCGCGAGTCGTGACGTGGCCAGCGCCCACACGTTGCCCGCGCCCACGCCGGCCCAGCTCGCTCCCTACCTCTCGAGCACGCCCTCCTACCCCGCGCCCGCGCCTTCGTATCCCGCACCCACACCTTCGTATCCAGGCGCGTCGCCCTCCTACCCGGCGCCAGCGGGCGGCCCTCTGCCGTCGTACCCGGCGGCCGCGCCTCCGCCCGTGCACGTGGTCATCCACGCGCCAGCGCACGCCCCCGCCTACGCCCAGCCACCTCCCGGTGCCCTCGCGCCCTACCACCGCAAGCGCGACTCGGGCATCGCGGCGCTGCTCTCGTTCTTCGTGCCGGGCGCGGGGCAGCTCTACAACGGCCAGGTCGGCAAAGGCGCGGCGTTCTTGCTCGTGACCATCTTCGTGAACGTGCCGCTCATGTTCGTGTGGGTCGGCTTCGTCACGCAGCTCGCCACCTGGCTCTGGGCGATGATCGACGCCTACGTGTCGGCCGAGAAGATCAACCGCAGCCCTGGCTGAGGCCTGGCGGTGTAGACTCAGGCCGTGGCCCGACCCCGACGCAAGAGCGAAGCCCCCAAGCTCCGTGTGATCCAGGGCGGCGCGCAGGCGCTCGTGTCGCGAGAGGCACGTCCCCGCTCCGAACGCCCCGACCTCCTCGCCTCCACCACCCGCAAGTCCGTCGATCCCCTCGGGCCAGGCGCAGCCACGACCGAGCCCGAAGTCGAGACACCGACGCGCGCAGCACAGACGGAGCCGGCCTCGAACCAGCGCAAGCTGGTGGCCGTGGCGATCGCCTTCGCCGCGGCCGTGCTCGTGTACTTCCTGCTGCGCCGGCGCTGAGGGGGACCGCCCGCAAGCGGTCCCCGACGAGCTCACTCCGGGATCTTCGGCGTCTCGCCGCGGGACACGCGGGCGAGGAACGCCGAGAGGTCTCCCTTGGCCTGGTCGACGTCGAACGCGACGAAGTGCCCGTCACGTCCCGCGGCTGGCGTGTACTGCCGGAACGCCGCGGTGACCTTGGCGGCGCCCCCGGCGTTGCCCTGCACGCTGTCCACCGGCTTGTTGTCCCCGATCGGCTCGACGACGGGGCCGACCCAGGCGAGCTGCGCGGTGAAGGCGTAGTTGATCTGCGGGTTGAACGGCGAGTACGTGTCGCCCTTGCCCACGAGCTGGAACACGTGGCGCGCGAACGGAGTGGCGCCCGGGACGACGATGTCCTGCTGCGCGACGTGCAGCGGATCCGACGGGTCGGTCCACGACTGCAGGAGCGACAGTACCGGGTGGAACTCGCCGATCGCCGTCGGGCTCGACTCGCTCAGCGCGATCCACAGCGAGCCCTTGATGTTGACCGGCTGGGTCTTGGAGAGCAGCGAGTCGATGAGGCCGGCGCCCTGCCCGCTGAACACCGCCCCTTGATGGTGGTGTCGGCGGCGAGGAACAACGCGCCCTCGGTCGCGCCCTGCGAGTGGCCCCAGAACACGACCTTGGTGCCGTCGAGCTTGGGCCCACCCTCGACGGTGAGCGCCTCGGCCACGCGCACGAGGGTGTGCTGGTCGGCCGCGCCCTGCAGCGCGTTGTAGCGAGCCGCCTGCGGGTTCGCGAAGTTGAAGAACAGATCGTTCGGGCTCGCCGTGGAGCTGCCGCGGCGCGGCCCGTGCTGGACCTGGTCGATGCCGAGCACCGCGAAGCCCTCGGTGCCGCCCGCGACGGTGATCTTTCGAGAGCGTCTTCGCCGGCGCCGTCGACCGCGCGGGTGGTGGAACGCGCCGCCCGTGCCGTGCGCGTAGAGCGATGGGCCAGCCCCCGGCGGGCGCGGTGCCCTTCGGCACGGTGAGCGCGGCGCAGACCTTCTCGGTGCGCACGCTGGTGATCGGCTCGGAGGGCCCTCCGGCCGTCGAGAACGCGCCGCCCTCGCTGAGGTACGGCGCGGTGCCCTGCTGGTAGACCGGCACCTCGATCATGCCGTGGTACTCGTCGAAGTCAGGAGACTCGGCGGCGGGGCAGGCCCGCTTGTCCTTGTCGTCGGCCTGCGGGCACGGGGATTTCGCACCCGCCGCGCACTTGACCCACGGGTCGACCTTCGGGGCGGCCCCGCACGCGCGCTCGTGCGCAGGCGGCTGGCGACGGTGCGCGGATCGCCGACGGTGAAGACGTTGGCCACGAGGACGTCGGTCTTGGCCATGCCCTCCTTCACCATCAGGTCGCCGCAGCGGCTTGTAGGCGTTCCAGGCGTCCACCAGCTTGGCGTCGGTCGGGGCCGTGTCGGCGATCAGCGCGGCGAAGTCGGCGTCCTGCTTGAAGTCGGCGCCGACGGCGCTGCACACGCCCTTGCCGTCGCGCGCGTCGCAGCGCTTGACGCCGGTCTTCGCGAGGACGGCGTAGGTGCCGCCGGGCTTGTACGGATCGGCGCGGTTCGGGCGCACCCCGACCGAGTTCGCGCAGAGGTACCGGTTGCGGCCGTTGGTCACGAACCCATTGAGCCCGCGCCGCTGCCCGAACGTGGCGCCAGGGGGGAGGTCGACCACCGTGGTCTGGGCCTTGGCCTCCACGCGCCGATCTTGACGCTGTCGAACCCGAAGTCGTGATCGAAGCGGAAGAGCGACGTGGCGTAGGGGCCGAAGGGCTCGGCCTCGAGCACGTCGAGGTAGCGCTTGACCGCGTCGAACCCCATCGGGGGCTTCGGGTCGTGGGGGTGGTTCGCGAACGAGACCTTGCCCGTCGACTTGTCGCGCGCGGCGTCGTTGGGGAACGGCAGGCGGTAGAAGTCCTCGTGCGAGTCCCCCGCACGGGGCACCTTGAAGAGCGCGATGCCCGTCCCGTCCTTCGCGTCGGGGCACGTCGCGCCCTTCCAGGAGTCGAGGCCCGGAACGAACGGCGGCACGCCCTTGGTGTAGACGCCCGGAGCGGGCTCGATCGCCGAACCGCACTTGCCCGCCTGGCAGAGGAGGCCCTGCCGGCAGTCCTTGTTGCTCGTGCAGGCCTCGTTGACGTCGCTCGTGCCCGCGGCGACGCACTTCGGGAACATGCTGGTGCCGTCGAACGCGCAGCGCAGACCCTTGGCGCAGTCGTTGTCGCCGCCGCAGCCGTCGCCCGCGGCGCCCGATCCAGCCTTCTGGCACTTGCCCTTGGCCGCCGTCGTCGCGGGGCCGCACAGGCCCGAGGCGCACTCGTCGCCCACCAGGCACGGGTCGCCCTCCTTGCTCGTCCCCGCGGCCGCGCACTTGCCGTCCGCGCCGCAGGTGAGGCCGTCGCGGCACTTCTTGTTCTCGTCGCACGTCCCGCCGATGCCGACGCCGGTGATGGTGTCGTAGCCCGGAGCGGTCGCGCCGCCGTTGCAGGCGGCGAAGCCGCCGACGAGGAGCGCCGCGCCGAACCCGCGCGCGACGAGGGAAGAGGTGCCGGGCCTGCGGAGTCTGGAGAAGGAGGTCATACCTCGGAAGGATACCCAAAACGGGCGCGATTGCGCCCTGGCGCGACGGGCCCTCGCCCTCGCGGTCGATCAGGCGCCTACGAGCATCTCGCCCACCGGGCCAGCGCCCGGACGTCGTGCACGTCGCCGTCGAAGGCGGGCACCTGCAGGACGAGGGAGTCCTTGTCCCCGGCGTCGCCCGCCCGGAGCCGCGTGAGGTTCTGGGCGTCGCGCAGGGCGAGCAGGCGCGCGTCTTCGCTCGCGTGGGCGATGGCGGCGAGGAGCTCCGCCGACGGCGTGA
>JADJMO010000027.1 GCA_016709545.1 Myxococcales bacterium | reverse complement strand
GAGGCCGATCACAGCAAACCGGCGATCGAGTCGTTCACGATCGACTCCATCCGGTCCAGGAGGAACGTCGCGAACCCCTTCGCCGAGGGGAACGTCTCGTCGCCGAGGTCGCTCTCGAGCGCGATCGTCCCCGTCGCGAGGTCCAGCACCGCGGTGTCGTCGTGCGCGCTGCCGACGTAGAGCTCGAGCGCGCCGTCGACCGCGCCCTCGAGGGTGAGCTCGAAGTCGAACGTCCTCGCCACCGCGGCGGCGTTCTCGAAGTGCACGCGCAGGCGGAACCCGGACGACTGTCGCGCGAGCTCGTCCCACGGCGCGGGCAACGCGTCCGAAGCCGCGGGCGCCTTGATCTCGAGCTCACACGAAGCGACCGCGAGGTTGCACGCCTGCCCGGCCTTCTCGAGCGTCGTGGGGAGTTGGCGGAGCTTCGCGAGCCAAGGGGTCCATTCCATGGGGCGGAGAGGAGCACGGCGGGGGCGGGGATACCCTCGTGTTCGTCGAGCCTCAGAACCAGCCGACCAGGCCGCCCGAGGCGCCGAACTGGTTCATCTTCCTGCTGCCGCTGGCCTCCACGCCGATGTCCGCCGTGGGGGTCAAGGACAGGCCCACCGAGCCCGCGAGCCGGAAGACGAACTGTGCCTCCAGGCTGACCGCCAGGATGTGCTCCGAGTCACGGTCGTTGCCCATGCTCACGTAGTTCATGCCGAAGCGTGGCCAGAACGTGGCGCTCTCTCCGAGCGGGATGGCGATCCCGACGCGCGGGTTGAACGAGTAGATGTGCGTGGCGTCGTTCAGCTCGCCCCGCGAGAGTCGGGCGAACGTGCCGGACATGCCGATGCTGAACCGCTCGCCGGCGAAGTAGTCGATGCCGAAGCGCGGGATCCCGTACGGCGTGGTGAGGGCCTCCACGCCGGTCGCGCCGAACAAGCTCACGGAGGTGTAGCCCTCGCTCCGCCGCTCTTCCTTCGCGTACTGCACGCCGAAGACGCGCTCGACGCCGAGCGTGACCTGGCCCGCGTGGCCGAGCGGCTCGGCGCCGGCGGCGAGCGGAGACAGAGCGAGGAGGGCGACTGCGGAAGCGAAGAGGCGCTGGATCATCCTCGCCGCCAACGCACGAAGCGGGCCAGCGTCGGTCGAGCGGGACGCGAGCGAACGCCGCTTCCGTCGTGGCACGCGGGCTGCTAAGCGGCGCGCCGATGCGATCCCGATGGACTCTCTTGTTCCTCCTCACGTCGGCGTGCGGTGCGCGCGTCGTCGAGGAAGGTGCCCCGATCACCCCCATCCCCGAAGAGGCCTACTGCACGACGGCTGCGAAGACGTACTGCCCGCGGCTCGTGGACTGCTGCCACGCCGTGAAGTTCGACGCCGAAGTGGCCGCTTGCGAGACGAACTACGCGAAGTCGTGCGAGGCAGATCGTCGCGCCAGACTGGCAGCCGGTCGCACCTACGACGCCAGCGCGGCCGCGATCTGCCTCGCGACCAAGATGCGTGACACGAAGACCTGCGGCACTCCTTTCCGTTTGTTCTACGCCCCGGTCGAAGAAGACTTGGTCGGTATGACCGCCTGTTCTCAGGTGTGGCGCGGAGCAACACCTCTCGGCGGCACGTGCTCCGACGATAGCGACTGCGCAGGCACGACCGCGGGCGTCGGGTGCCGACGCTCGCCCGATGCGTCGGGCGGGGTCTGCGCGATCCGCAAGCGCCGGGGCGAGGGGGAGGAGTGTTCGGTCGGGCTCGACACCTGTGTCGGCGACCTGATCTGCGCTTCGGACCTGGGTGGTGTCGCGCGACGCTGCTTGCGGCGGGCCTCGCTGGGGGAGTCGTGCGCGCCCCTCGTGTGGCCGAGCTGCGCGGAGGGTCTCACGTGCGACCCGACGACCAAGACGTGTACGCCGCCGTTGCCTCTCGGGGCTGCGTGCACGCCGCCGCGGTTCCGGAGCTCCGAGCCCGACCCGACCTGCGCGGCGCCGAACGACTGCCACAGTGGACTGCACGTGTGCGTCGCGCCGACGCCCACGGGTGGCGCCTGCGAACCAGGCTCGTCTGCCGAACTGAACTGCAGGCGCTCCGACTACTGCGAGCCCGGGACGCGCAAGTGCGTCCCGAGGAAGCTCGACGGCCAGCCGTGCACGGTGAGCGACGAGTGCCGCGGCTGGCGATGCAGCGCCGGACGCTGCGTGCCGAACGGCGCGGTCGCCGACGCCGACAGCTGCAAGCTCGCGCACTGACCTTGCTCGCCCGTCGGCGGCAGTGGTCCGATGTCCCCATGAGCTTCGCACGCGAGCTGCGGCGCCTCCATGACGAGCGGGTGCCGCTCGGGCGACGCTACCTCGCGCTGCTCGCCATGGTCGAGGGCTACGCCTTCCTCGCCCAGGTGACCTTCGACAGCGTGCTCGCGCGGCTGCGTCGCCAGGGCTTCAGCCCGGGTGTCCCCAACGCGGCGACCGTGCTGCTCCGCGCGGGCCAGGATGTCGCGGACGCGCGCGGGGCGTTCCTCGTGCGTCTCCACGCCTTCGAGTCCCAGCGCCGGCGGCTCAAGCGCGAGGGGCGCCGCGGACCGCGTCCCGCCGAGACCCACGCGCTGTGGGACGGGGCCTTCGGAGAGCTGCTCCCCCGCCGTCGGCCCCCGACCGAGCCCACGTTCGTCGTCCCCGCTCACCTGCCCGCGCCTGCCTTCGGGATCGGCTCGCGCGTCTCAGTGGTCCTCTCGGCGCGCAACCACACCGCGCGTCGAGGCCTGGTCGTGCGCTGCCAGTGGCACGGCAAGCTCGACCAGTGGATGTTCTTCCTCGCAGTGGCGGGTCGCCGCGTCTCGAAGCGGTACTTCGCCGAGGATCTGCGCGCGGACGACGATTGTCTCGCTGGGTGACACAATCGCCGTCGCAACATTCTCATGCCTGGCCTCGAGAATCGGTCACGCTTCCTCCGTGCCCACCCGTCGACAGTTCGTCCGCCTCGGTACCCTGAGCGTCGCGTCGCTCGCCGTCGGCTGTGTTCGAGACGCACACTCACCGGCATCGATCGCCGACGCCACGCCCGAGGCCGACGCGACGGCCGACGCGATCGCCGAGGCCGACGTCGTCCCGCCGACCCCCGCGTGCCTCGACACCGACGACAACATCCTCGGCCCGTACTACCGCGACGGCGCGCCGCTGCGCTCCGACCTCGTCGACCCACCCACCCTGCCCGGCACCCGCTTCGCCCTCTCGGGTCGGGTGCTGGGCCCGGACTGCAAGACGCCCCTCGTGGGCGCGACCGTCGACGTCTGGCAGGCGGACGCCGCCGGCGCCTACGACGACGGCATCTTCCCGCCGCCCGCGGATCTGTTCCGCCTGCGCGGCCGGGTGATCGTCGACGCGTCCGGCCGCTACTCCTTCAAGACGCTGATCCCCGGGCACTACCTGAACGGCGCGCAGTACCGCCCGGCCCACGTGCACGTGAAGATCACCGCCGCCGGCCACCGCGAGCTCGTCACGCAGCTGTACTTCGAGGGCGACCCGTACAACGAGATCGATCCGTACATCAAGCCGCGGCTCGTGATGAAGCCGGTCGACGACGGCACGGGCAAGAAGGCCACCTACGACTTCGTCCTCGCCTCGGCCTGACGCCGCAGCGGGTGCGCGCGATCGCGCGGCGTGCGTCCCGGACGAGGCGCGCCGCTGGGTTTGCCTGGGGCCCGAAGGCGGCACGCGCGATGCGTCACTCCTTCGACGGCGAAAGGAGTTCGACCATGACCACCCAGACCGCGCAGGCGGGTGGGCCGGCCCCGGTGACGCCCACGGGGTGCTGTCCGCCCTTCGACCCCGTCCCCTACGAGGACCAGGAGGTGACCTGGGACCACAAGCGGTTCGTCAAGGAGCGCGTCCACAGCTTCTTCCACGTCCCGCTCGACATGGGCCGCAAGGTCACCCACGCCATGCGGCTCATCGAGGCCGCGCACGAGAAGGCCGCCCACAACCTGATGCTGAGCGACGAGCGCTCGCCGTTCCGCAGCGACCTGTACATCGACGTCGACGGCCCCGTCCCCGGAGCCGAGATGGTCGAGATCTCGGGGACCTTCCTCACGAGGGTCTACGAAGGGCCGTTCCGTGACGCGCCGAAGTGGTGCGAGGACATGACCCGGCACGTGGCCGCGAAGGGACGCACGCTGAAGAAGCTGTACCTCGGCTACACCACGTGTCCCGCCTGCGCCAAGGCGTACGGCACCAACTACGTGGTCGTCTTCGCCGAGGTGGAGCCCCTCACGTGAAGCCTGCACGTCGGCCGGTGCGCATGCCATAGTCCGCGCGTCATGCCGGCGCTCGTCCTCAAGAACAGCTACTCGAAGTCGCGCGAAGTCTTCACGCCCCTCGACCCCGCGGGCAAGCAGGTGCTGGTCTACAGCTGCGGGCCGACGGTGTACTCGTTCGCGCACATCGGCAACTTCCGCTCCTTCCTGTTTGCCGACGTTCTGCGCCGGGTGCTCGAGCGACAGGGCCATGTCGTGCGCCACGTGATGAACATCACCGACGTCGGCCACATGACCCAGGACCACCTCGCCGACGCCTCCGGCGAGGACAAGCTGAGCAAGGCCGCGCGCGAGCTCGGGAGCGACCCGTTCAGCGTCGCGCTGCACTTCGAGCGCGCCTTCGTGGCCGACGCCAAGACCCTGCGCATCAAGAACTACCAGGGCGCCGAGGCCGACGACCCGACGCTGCACCCGCGCGCCACGCGCCACGTGCCCGAGATGCTGGCCATGATCCAGACCTTGCTCGAGCGCGGCTTCGCCTACGTCGTGCCGAGCGGCGAGGTGTACTTCGAGGTCGCGAAGTTCCCGGCCTACGGCAAGCTCTCCGGCAAGGTCCTCGACGAGCTCGAGTCCGGCGCGCGCGTCGCCGTTCGCGACGAGAAGAAGGACCCGCGCGACTTCGCCCTCTGGAAGGTCGACGACAAGCACCTGATGCGGTGGGACCCCCACGCCGCCGAGGGCTGGCCCGCCGACGACTGGGCCCGGTTCCGCACCCTCGCCCCGAACGGCGTCGACGCGCGCATCCGCCCTGGCTTCCCGGGCTGGCACATCGAGTGTTCGGCGATGGCGCGCGCCCACCTCGGCGAGCGGATCGACATCCACACCGGCGGCGAGGACAACGCGTTCCCGCACCACGAGTGCGAGATCGCGCAGAGCCACGGGTGCGCCACCACCGAGACCGAGGGCACGTTCGCCGACTACTGGCTCCACGCGCGCCACCTGCTCGTCGACGGACGCAAGATGAGCAAGCGCGACGGCACGTTCTTCACCGTGCGCGACCTCCTCGAGCCGCGCGCGGAGCGAGGCCCCGAGCTCGAAGGCAGGCTCGCCGCGCTCGGCTTCCCCGAGGGGCGCGTGCCCGCGACCGTCCTCCGCTACGCGCTGATCTCCAACGCGTACAGCCAGCCGATGAACTTCACCTTCGACCTGCTCGCCCAGTCCAAGGCCAGCGTCGAGCGCCTGCAGTCGCGGTTCGACCGCCTGCGCGAGGAGAGCGAGGGCGCGAGCGGCGAGCCCTCCGCCGAGGTGTGCGCCCTCCTCGACCAGCACCTCGCGCGGTTCGACGCCGCGCTGTGCGACGACCTCAACACGCCCAACGCCCTCGCTGCCGCGTTCGAGCTCGCGACGGCGTTGAACACCCGCACCCTCTCTCCGGCCGACGCGGCCGCGGCGCTAGCCACCTTCGACGCCATCGACGGCGTGCTGGACGTGCTCGACCGCCGCGTGCGCTCGGGCCTCGTACCGCTCGATCGCCTCGGGATCCCGGCCGACGAGAAGGACGTCGCCGCCGACGCCACGGACGCCGCCGCCATGGAGCTCCTGGTGCGCGCGCGCCAGGCGGCGCGGGCCGCCAAGGACTTCGCCCGCGCCGACGCGATCCGCAACGATCTCAAGCGCCGCGGCGTCACGCTCGAGGACACCGCGGGCGGCGTGCGCTGGCGCCTCGCCTGAGGCGGCCTACGCCCCGACGCTCGGGTGCCTCGCCGCCGGACTCCTCGGACGAGCCGCGGTCCGCGCTTCCCACGCGACCTCCGTGCGCAGACTCTCGAGGTCACGGCCCACGGTGACGACCGCGAGCGTCTGGCCCGCCCGCTGGAAATCGAGCCGACAGTCGCGTTCGGCGACGTTCCCGAGCACCTCGATGTGGTCCCAGTTCACGGCGTGGCCCGTACGAGAGCGACACGTCGTAGTGCTGGCTCCAGAAGAACGGAACGATCGCGCACCGCTCCCGGCGCCCGAGCATGTTTCGCGCGGCGATCTCGCCGTGGCGCTGGGCGACGACCCAGTGCTCCACGCGGATGCGCTCCCCGGTGTGGGGGTCCGGCCAGCGTGCGATGTCGCCGGCCGCGTAGATGCCCGCGGCGCTCGTCTCGAGGAAGCCGTTGACGACGACGCCGTGGTCCACGACCAGGCCAGCCGACTCCGCGAGGGCGAGCGAGGGCGTGACCCCGATGCCCACGACGACGAGGTCGGCAGGGAGCACCGCGCCGTCGTCCAGCGTCACGCCGGTCGCGCTGATCGAAGTGGCCCGCTGCGCCAGGTGGAACACCACGCCGTGCTCCTCGTGCAGGGCGCGGAGCTCGTCCCCGAGCGCCGGGCCGAGCACCCGCTCGAGCGGGCACACGTCCGGGGCCACCACGTGGACCTCGAGGTCGTGGGCGCGCAGCGCCGCCGCCACCTCGAGCCCGATGAAGCTGGCGCCGAGGACGACCACGCGCTTCGCGGCGCCGAGCGAGAGGATGATCGCGCGACTGTCCTCCAGCGTCCGCAGGTAGTGGACGTGCGGCAGGTCGCAGCCCGGGATCGTGAGCCGGACGGGCTCCGCGCCGGTCGCGAGGAGCAGGGCATCGTACTCGTGCGTGGCCTGGCCCACCGCCACGATCCGTTCGCCGACGTCGATCCGCGTGACCCGCGCGTCCAGCACGAGGTCGATCTCGTGCTCCAGGAAGAAGTTCGCCGGCTCGAGAGGGAGCAGTTCCTCGTCGAGGGTCCCGGCGAGGAAGTCCTTCGAGAGGTTCGGTCGATCGTACGGCGCGGAGTGGTCGGCGCTGAGCAGCGTGAGCTTCCCCGCGAACCCTTCCCGTCGCAGCGTCTCCGCGGCGGCGAGCCCGGCCGCTCCGCCACCCACGATCACCACGGAGCCGAGCGTGCGCGACGTCAGGACCGGCGGCGCAGCCCTCTTTGCCTTGCCGAGGACGAACAGCTTCTCGCCCCGACGCTCCACCTCCCAGCACGCGATCGGCCGCAGCGCCGGGGCCTGGAGCGGCTCGCCGGTGCGTAGGCTGAAGCAGGCGTGGTGCCACGGGCACCGGATGGTGTCTCCGTCGAGGAGCCCCTCGACGAGCGGCCCGCCGTAGTGCGTGCACGCGGCGCTGACCGCGAACACCTCGATCCCGCGTCGCGCGAGGAGCACCGCCTCGTCGCCGACGTGACCGACGAGCATCGCGCCGTCGGCGAGCTCGCTCGCCACGAGGCCCGCTGCGAGGTCGGGACCGCTGAGCTTCTGTCCGGGATCTGCCATGCGGCGGTCGACGCAAGGCGTGTGCCCTGTGCCCGGTCGCGGTGTGGCTCGCGTCTCCGTCGCCCAGAGGGACCGGAGCGCGTGACCACCTCGCCCCAGCGGGGCGTGGTGGGAGGCTGATCGTGAGCGACTCGCCGCGTCGTGAGCCGGCACGGCGGCTGCTCGAGTCGCCGCCATGATGATCTACTCAGCCATCGCTGCGGCCGCCATCGGCATCGTGGTCCTCGTCCTCGCCCGACGCGCGTTCGACAGGACGCGGGCGGCCCGCATCGCAACGCGACGCGACGTGGAGCGCGCCGAAGGGGAAGGCATGGTGTTCCACCCGAAGTGACGGGCTGGTCAGCGCTCCTTCCAGTCGACGAGGATCTTTTCGTTCCCGAGCTTCTGGCCGGCGAGCACGGCGAGCCGCTTGATCTCCTCCTTGCAGCAGTCGATGCCCTTGGTGGAGTCGATGCGCGCGCACAGCTCGTCGGCGAGCTCCTTGACCGTGATCTCTTTCATCATGGCAGCCTCCTCGGTGCGCGCGTGGGAGCCGCACTCGGGGGCGGGAGGTTCGCGACCCTAGACGCCGAGCCCGGCAGCCCGGAGCAGCGCGAGCGTGATGCCCGTGAGGCTCTCCCCGGCGATGAGCCCGGAGGCGATCGGCGTGAGGGACGTGATGGCGATGCCTGGGCGGTAGCGGCGCAGCAGCGCGGCGATCGCGGCTCCCGTGAACATCGTCAACGCGTTCGAGGCCGGCATCACCATGGCGATGCCGAGCCCTGCCGGCGACGGGACGAAGCGGACGGCGCGTGCCGGGAGCACGCGCTCGAGGGTCGCGAGCAGGAGCCCCAGGCCTCCACCGACGGCGATTCCGACCCGGGCGGCGAAGGGGAGCCCCGCGACGCCGTACGAGAGCGCCTTCGAGACCGAGGCCCAGACCAGCACCGCCGGGGCCGGGAACTCCGGCGTGCCGAGCACCGACGCCGAGGGCACGAGCAGAGTGAAGGCCGGGACGACGACGGCCGCGCCGACCACCACCCCGACCAGCTGCGCCCGGACCTGCGCGCGAGGATCCGCTCCAGCAGGTAGCCGCTCTTCAGATCGGTGAGGAGGTCGGCGGCGTGCAGTCCCACTCCGCCCGTCACGTTGGCGCTCATCACGTTCGCGGTGACGTTGGCGGGGAGCGCAGCGCCGTAGATCAACTGGGTGACCGGACCGAGCGCCTTCGTCGGCGTCACGTCGGTTTCGCCCGTCACGCGCGCGGCGACGACCCCCATCACGACGCGCAAGCGGGATGGCCATCACGCCGGCACAGGGCACCCCGAAGAGGCGCCATCAGCACGATCACGATGGGTGACAGCACGGCGAAGCCGACCGGGAACCACCACCGCGGCGCCTCGACTTCGGCGAGCGGGTCTGGCTCGGCGTCGGGCCGCCGACGGAGGACGTCGACGAGGCCGACGACCGACTGCGCGACACTGCGCCACTGGAACGCGAACGACAGGACGCCCGAGGCGACCAGGAGGGCCGCGCCCGGCCACAGCGTGAAGGTGACGATCGTCTTGTAGTCGACGCTGGCGATGACCCGACGCGCGACCATCGCCGGCGCGAGGACGCCATAGGTGACCACGGCGCCGAGCACGAGCGACCACGCGGTGCGCATGGACATCAACGCCCCACCACCGAGCAGGACGAGGCTCGTGTCGAGCGAGAGCGAGTAGTCGATGGCCGGTCGGCCACCGATCCGGAACGGAAGCCCGAAACCCTTCGCGAGGTGCACCGGGAGCGCCCGCAGATCGCGCGCGAGCGTGACGAGCCCGGCCACCGCGGCCGCCAAGAACAGCTTCCGCGCGGTCCCCGCGGCGTGGGTCTCCCCGTGCATGGCGCGGATCGTCTCGGCGGTGGCGACCGCCGAAGGGAACGGCAGCTGCTCCACGTTGATGATCTGCCGCTTGATCGGGATCGCCGCGAACACCCCGAGCGCGGCGATCGCCGCGAACCACAGGAACATCGCCGCGCCCGCTGGTCGCGCGCCGGTGAGGAGCAGCAGCGCCGGCAGGGCGGCCATGTTCCCGCCGCCGGTCATGAACGCAGCAGCCGATGCGACCGACCCGATCGCGTTGTTCTCGAGGACCGTGAGCTCCTTGCGCACGAGCCCGAGGGCGCCGAGCGCGCGAAACAGACCGAACGCGAGGATGCACGACGTGAGCGTCACGCCGAGGCTCCACCCGGTCTTCAGCGTGACGTAGAGGTTCGACAGGCACAGGAGGCCGCCGAGCGCCATGCCGGCCGCGACCGCGCGCGCCGTGAGCTGCGGGGCCGGGGCGATTCCAGGGGCCGCGCCCTCGGTCAAGCTACGCCGCGACTTCCTTCGCGAGCGCCATCGACGCGATGGTGCCGTCGTTGACCGCGGTGGTCATCTGCCGGAAGGGTTTGCTGATCACGTCTCCCGCCGCGAACACGCCCGGCACGTTGGTGCGCATCGAAGCGTCGGTCTTCACGTACCCGTACTCGTCGAGCTCGAAGACGCCCGGGAAGGCCTCGAGGTTCGGCTGCATGCCCGCGAAGACGAACACCCCGTCGACGGCGAACTTCGTCCACACGCCGGTCTCGAGATCCTCGAGCACGATCGCGTCGACCGTCTGGCCGTTGCTGGCGACGAACTCACGCGGTTCATGGCGGAAAAGGAAAGCGATCTTCGGGTTCGCGCGCGCCTGCTCCTGGGCGAGGCGGTTGGCGGAGAGCTCGGCGAACTGGTGGACGACGGTCACCCGCGCCGCGAACTTGGTGATGAACAACGCCTCCTCGATCGCGGAGTTGCCGCCGCCGATCACCGCCACGTGCTTGCCCTCGTAGTACTTGGCGTCGCAGGTCGCGCAGTACGAGATGCCCTTGCCCTTGTACTCGCGCTCTCCTCGGACGTGGAGGGGCCGCGGAGAGCTGCCGGTGGCGACGACGATCTTCTTCGCGCGGATCGTCTCGAAGCCGTCGAGCTCCACGACATGACCCGGGAGGTCGATCGCCGAGATCTCGGCGGCGAAGCGCGGCTCGACGCCCGCCTCCTTGGCGTGCTCGAGGAGGTAGTGCGCGAGCATGTAGCCGGGCTGCGGCTTCGGAAAGCCCGGGAAATTGGAGACCTGGTGGGTGATCGAGAGATTGCCTCCACCGAGCCCGACGTCGACCATGATCGTGTGCAGCTTGGCCTGGGCGGCGTAGATCCCGGCGGTGATGCCCGCGGGCCCCGCGCCGAGGATCAGCACGTCGCACTCGGTCGAGATTGGCTGGACCGCCGCGTGGATCGCCGCGACGCGCTCCTCCGGGAGCAGCGCGTCGAGCTCGCGGACCACCTCCGAGCGCTGATGCCCCCGCCGAGCCGCTGGCCGACCTCGTGACCGTCTTGGAAGAACAGCACCGTCGGTGAGGCGCGCACCCCGAGGGTGTCGGCGAGCTCGCGGTTGCCTTGCCGGAAGATCTTCACGAACTTCACGTCCGCCCCATAGCGCGCGGCGGCACCGTCGAACTTGGGCGCGAGCGCCTCGCACGGCGCGCACTCCGTCGAATAGAAGTCCACCGCGACGGGGCCGCGATGCTCGAGGACCTCGCGGGTGAAGCTCTGGGCGTCGATCTCTCGGACGATGTCGGACATCAGGACCTCACCTGTCGATGGGAGCCGACGGGGGGCGAAACGGTTCGCCAGGCTGGAGACAGCGCGACGTCGAGTCGGAGCAAGACGCCCGCGGGGACCAGCGTCCAGGCTTCGTCGGTCAGTGGCTCCGAGGCGACGGCGACGCAGTGGCGATGCGCGACGGGGACCGCGACCTCGTCCTCGCTGAGGAAGGGCTCGATCGGCGACCGCTCGAGGAGGTGCAGCGGGCGACCGAAGCGACCGACCCACAGGCCGCGCCCGTTCGAGAGGAGGAAGTCGAGGGTGCCGAAACCGGCGCGCGCGGTGGCGGTGCGGACCGCGTGGGTGATGACCTCGTCGAGCGCCCCGCTTCCGCCCTCGTCCAGGCGGGTCAGCAGATAGGCGAAGAAGAGCTCGCTGTCGGTGACGCCCTCGCGCTCGGCCAGTCGTGACGGCGCGGTGTTGCGCGCGAGCCACCCGACGTCCTCCACGGTCCCGTTGTGGGCGAACACCCAGTCGCCCCGATGAAAGGGGTGGGTGTTGGCGAGCGAGAGTGGTCCCACCGTCTTCTGTCGGACGTGCGCGATCAGCACCCGCCCTCGGGCGCGGCGCGCTTGCTCGGCGAAGGCGGGATCGTCGTCGGCGGTCTCGATGCTGCGATGGACGGTCCAGGCGCCGCCGTCACCGGGGTGGGTCGCGAGGCCCCAGCCGTCACGGTGTTCGCGCGACAGGATGGCCATGCTCCGAGGGGCCTCGCGCAGGACGAGACCGAACTCGTAGGGGGAGGCGGTGACGATGCCGAGGAGGCGACACATCGGTCACTCCGACTCGAGCGCCTCACGACCGTAGAGCGAGCACCCGAGCGACAGGAGCTCCTTCACGGGCCGACAGTCGGGGGCCCCGACCACGCCGTGCTCGTTCTTGGCGACGGCGCCGCAGCCCCCACCACACGCGAGCTGCACCGCGCACCCGCGGCACGCCTCGATGGCGAGCACGTCGCGCTCCTCCCAGGGCTCGACCAGCGTCGCGTCGAGCTTCACCTCGGGGAAGAACGTGCCGATCGCCTCGCCCGACTTTCCCACGTTGGCGGTGCACGGGTAGATCCGACCGGTGTAGTCGAAGGCCCACTCGGTCTTGCACGCCGGGCATGCGTCGAAGAGCGGGTCGGGGAGTTCTCCGCGCTCGAACAGGAACTTCGAGATCGAGAACGCCGGTCGGTGGAACTCCAGGATCGCGGGATCGGCGAGGACCAACCGCTGCAGATCCTCGAACAGCGAGACCCGGGTGTACAGCCGGGCGCGCTCGGACTGGCAATGGTGAAGCTCGTAGTTGCGTCCGATCTGGGTCTTGAAGCCCGGCGCGCGGGTCCACCCGCGGTCGATGGCGAAGTGGGCGAGGGCGCCGAAGCTCTCGACGTTGTCCCGGTCGAGGACCGTGCGCAGGTTGACCGAGAAGCCCGCGGCGAGCGCCGCGTCGACGCCCTCGACCACGCGCTGGAACGTGCGCCCACCACCCTTGAGGTAGCGGCGCTGGTCGTGCAGCTCCTCGGTGCCGTCGAGGGTGACCTGCACCTCGCGGATGCGCGCGCGCTGCAGCGTCGAGACGTAGCTCGCGAGGTGATAGCCGTTGGTGACCACCGCGAGGTCGAGGCCGCGGCGGGCCGTGCCGTCCACGATGCCGTCCACGAGTCGCCGCGCCGACGCGCTCGGGAGGAGTGGTTCGCCGCCGAACAGGGTGACGTACTTGCGACGGTCCGCGAACGTCGCGTCGACATAGGCGAAGAACGCCGCGAGGACCGCCTCGCCGTCCGTGCCCGGGGGCGGCGCGTATCCGTCCTGGAAGCAGTACGAGCAGCCGAAGTTGCACGCGTAGCTCGGCACGTAGAAGAGCTGCACCTCGTCGCTGTTCCTCGTCTCGAGGAAGTCGAGGTAGGCCTTTCGATATCGGCGCCACTCGTCGTCTGGGTCGACCAGGTACCCCTTGGCCGCGAGCTCGGTGGGGTCGTCGTATTCGCCCTTCGCGAGGCGTGCGCCGACCTCGGGGTCGAGGACGTCGGCCTCGCCGCTCAGCAGGTTGGCGAGGAGCCATCGCTCGCTCCCGTGGACCCTGGTCAGGATGTTGTGCTTCGAGAGCTCCATCGAGGCGCCTCCAAGGGCAAGACGACCCGCGGACCCGCGCGATGTGCTCCCGCGGGCCCGCGTGTCACCGATCAGTCGTGGCAGCCGGCGACGGTCTTCGAGACCTTCGCGCAGCACTGCGCCACCTTGGCGTCGGGCGGGGGCGCGCAGCACACGGGCTGCGGGTCCGCCGGTCTGGTCTTCTTGATGAGGGACTTCATGGTTACCTCGGATCCTCCTGTGGTGTGCGCGCGAGCCCCATGCCCGCGAGCGCTCAGAAGCAGCTGCAGCAGCCGGGGGTCTTGCGGCCGGCGAGGGTGAAGCTGACCACGCGCGCCTTGCCCTTCGCGTACGGCTCTCCTTCCTCGAGGATGCGCACGTCGACGAGGCCCGCGCGCTGCACGTGCAAGAGGTACTCGTCCTTGGTGATGGCGCCCGCCCAGCACTCCGCGATGGCCGCGGGGTCGTCGCGGTACTCCGCAGCCACCGGCTCCACCGCGTAGATGTCGCTGACCACGAACTGGCCACCCTTCTTCAGGATGCGCGCGATCTCACGCCACACCCGGCCCTTGTCGGCCGCGTGGTTCAGCACGCAGTTCGACGTCACCCAGTCGGCGGTGCAGTCGGGGAGCGCGAGCTCCTCGAGCTCAGAGCGGAGGAACGTGGCGTTCTCCACCCCGAGCTTGGTGGCGGTCTTGCGCGCCTTGTCGAGCATCGCCTCGGTGATGTCGAGCCCGTACGCGTGTCCCGTCGGGCCCACCTGCTCCGCGAGCCGGAGGACGTCGGTCCCGCGCCCGCTGCCGAGATCGACGCACACCTGTCCCGGCTCCGGTCGACAGTGCCCGACCGCCGTTCCGCAGGAGAGGCAACAACTCGACTCGGCCAGCTCTTGATAGCGCGTCTCGATCGCCTGGGTCATTCGTCGGCCCTCCGTCGATGGGAGCCGAGGGCGAGGTCGCAGGGTTCGCGCTGCCGAGCAGCGAATCGTCCCGTCGCCGCGGTGGCTCGCACCAGGACCACGATGGAGCACGCAGAGACCGAGACCCAGATCGCCCGCATCGGCCCGGACGCGCTCGCCGCGGCGCTCCTTCGCCCGGGAGCCCCCGTGGTGGTCGACGTCCGCACCGCCGATGAATACTTCGACCGCGACGTCGGGCGGGTGCCGGGGGCGCTGTGGATTCCTCTCGAGCACCTGCTCGCAGAGTCGAACGTGCTGCGTCAGCTGCACGCACCGATCGTGGTCGCGTGCCGGGTGACGATTCGCGCGGTGCTCGGGGCCAGCGTCCTCGCCCGCGTCGGGATCACCGACGTGTCGGTCCTCGAGGGCGGCATCGTCGCCTGGAAGGCCGCAGGTCGACGCGTCGAGACCGAGTAGATTTCAGTCGTCGTCGTCGTCGCCCTTCTTGGGCTTCTTCTTGCCCTTCTTCTTCTCGGGCTTGTCGTCGTCGTCGTCGTCCGCGCTGCCACCGGCGCAGAGCCCGGCCCACGAGGCCTTCGCCGCGTCGGGCGTGCCACCGAACACGAACAGCGGCGACGTCGTCGCGAAGCTGCAATTGCCCCACGCGTGCGCCGTCTTCGCGGAGAGGAAGCACTCCTCGTCCTTCTTCGACTTCGGCAGCGTGCCCGCGAGGCCCTTGCAGGTGGTCACGAGCGGCTCCTTCACCGTCTCGATGTTCTCGGTGAGCTGCTTCTTGGCCTTCTTCAGCGCGGCGCCCTTCTGGCACTTCTCGAGCTTCGCGCCGCCCTGCTCCTCGAGCACCTTCTGGTAGTGCTCTCCCCAGCTGTCGCAGTCGGCGGGGGTCACCTTCCCGAACAGGCAGCCCGGAACGAGGACGGGCAACACGACGAGCAGCGGAGCGGCGATGCGCATGGCGCCAACGTACCCGGCCGCGAGCGCAGCGGGCGAGGATCGCGGCGAGACGGCCAAACGTCGAGTAGGCTTCGCGTGTGTCCCGCGCGCTGCTCGCCGCGCTCCTGCTGAGCGGTTGCTCTCCTTCCGCCGCGCCGGTCGCCGACGCCGCCGTGAAGGACGTGCTGGACGCCGAGGAAGACGCGTTCTTCGACGGCACCGACAGCGGCCTGTGCCCGGCCGAGCAGCCCACGCCCGACGGGCCCTGCACCTCGCGCGGCTTGCACTGCCACTCATCCTGTCGGGCTCCAAGCCCAGGTGAATCCTTCTGGACCGCCGACTGCAGGCGCTGCTTCTCGACGCTGTGCTGGCAGGTGGTGGGCCACCCCTGTGCGCCCGAGTTCGGCGACGGCGGCTTCTAGATCAGAAGTGGTAGTCGACCTTGTACGGCGTGCACGCTGTCGCCCGGGGGCGTCGACGCGCATCGACACCGTGGCCGAGTCGTCCGTGCCGACCAGCGTGCACGAGTGCTCGACCTCCGCGCTCGCGCCGCCCTCGCCGCAGCACCCCTGCTCGCCGCTCGAGAGGGTGATGGCCGTGCCCTTCTTGCAGCTCTTGAACGCCGTGGAGCCGTCGTTGCACCGCGCGAACACGCACACGCGGATGCCTGCCGAGGCAGCGCTGGCCGTCGCGTCGACCACGCAGCCGAACGTGTCCGATCCCTTGTAGCTCCACCAGTCCTGGTCGGTGCCACCGGCCACGATGCCGCTGAACGAGCCACCGCTGCCGTCGCAGTCGTTGATGTCCTTCAGCGGCGCGGCCGTGGGTCGCGAGTCGTTCGGCTCGAACTCCTCGCCCGGGCATACGAGCCGCGTGGGCTTGGCGTCGGCGTCCACGCCGGTGTCGGTCCCCGTGTCCGTGGAGCCCGTGTCCGTAGAACCCGTGTCCGTAGAACCCGTGTCCGGAGAACCCGTGTCGTCCGCTGCAGCGGTGTCGTCCGTGCTCGTGTCGGCGCCGGCGTCGTAGACGCCGACGTCGAGCTTCTTGTCCTGGTCCTGCGGGACCTCGCCGGCGCAACCGATCAGGACGACCAGGGCCCCCGCGACCCCCCCCCGCAGGGTCACTTCGGAAGCCCCGTCGCGGCCGGGTTCTTCTTGCACCAGTCCAGCCCCGCAGCGCTCGGCTCCGCGCTCGGTGCGCCGGTCGGCGGCGTGACCAGCGGTGGCTTCTCGAAGTCGAAGTAGTCGAGCATCGGCCAGGCGTTCGCGTCGCGGCGGGTCATCGCCGGCAGGTCCCAGCGATTCTCGATGAAGCGCGTGATGCTCGTGTGGTCGGTGACCTTGTGGCTCACGTAGCCGGGCTTCGCGAACGGCGACACCACGATCATCGGCACGCGGAACCCGAGGCGGTCGAACTTGTAGTCCGGCGGGCGGTCCCCGTCGGGCTCGCACGCCGCGGGCGGCGCCACGTGGTCGTAGAACCCGCCGTGCTCGTCGTAGGTGATGAACAGCACCGTCTTCTTCCACACCGCCGGGTTGGCCTGCAGGGAGTCGATGACGTACTTGATCAGCTTCTCGCCCTTCTGCACGTTGGCGGGCGGGTGCTCGTCGTTCTGATCGCCGTCTTTCCCCCCGGAGAAGCTCGGATCGATGACCACCAGGGAGGCCAGCTTGTCGGCCTTGACGTCGCTCGCGAACGTGGCGAGGCCGCTGCCGGCATAGGCGGGGCCGAAGACGATGGGGAACGAGACGATGCCGTCGCGGTAGACCTTCCAGGTCTTGCCCTTGTCCTCGAGGAGGTTCGTGATCTTGGGCTTGCCGAGCGGCGGGGTGTCGGGCGTGTGCACCCGACCCCACGAGGTGGCGCCCCAGAAGTAGAAGCGGTTCGGCCAGGTGGGGCCGAGCAGCGAGCAGAAGTGCCGATCGCCGATGCCGTAGTTCTTGGCGAGCCAGTAGTAGTAGGGGAGATCGGTCTGGTCCATGTACCCCATGGCGCGCGCGCCGCCGGGGTTGCTGCTGGCCACGAAGCCGTCCATCAGGCCGTCGTCGTACTGGTCGTGCACCGGCCCCCAGTTGTGGGCGGTGTCCTCGGTGCAGTAGCGCGTCTCGTGGTAGCGCTGGATGTTGGTCTTGGTGATCGGGTCGGGGTTGCTGTCGGTCTCGGCCGCCACGTCGACGTCCTTCACGCCGTACTCGGGGAGCTTCGAGAAGTGGTGGTCGAAGCTGCGGTTCTCGAGCATCAGCACGATGACGTGGTCGAAGGGCAGCGCGTCGCCGTGGGGCACCGCCGGCCCGACCGTCTCGGTGGTCTTGCTGCCGACCGCGAAGCCACACGCGGTGCGGTCCTTCTCGTGCAAGTCGTAGGTGGGCCCCGGCGGCGGGCCGGTGTCGGCGTCGGCGTCGGTGCCCGTGGAGCTGCCGGTGTCGGTCGGGGCCGTGTCGGTCGCGGCCTCGTTCGCCGAGTCGCCCGCGGCGTCTTCGGCGTCGGGCGTGAGCACGAGCGGTTCGGCGCCCCCATCGCCCCCACAACCCGCGAGGATCGCCGAGAGCACGCTCGCCCACCCGAGGCGCCTCACGGGCACACCGCCGGGAGCGCGGCGAAGACCGGCACGAGCTTCGCGTAGTCCTTGTGGATCGTGCCCCCCTTGGCGTCGGCGGCCATGTCGTAATAGTAGCAGCCGCTCGCGGGCACCTTGCCGTTGACGAACGCCGCCACGTCGGTGTCCTTGTTGCCGAACGCGAAGCTCGGGGTGATGCCGGTGTCGGTCTTCAGGATCGCGAGCTCGTCGGTCTTGAAGGTGGTGGCCGAGGCGCCGGTGGCGCCGAGGCCGGTGAGCGTGGTGTGCACGAGCCCGGGCGGGAACTTGCGCAGCGGGATCCACTCGCGCGTGCGGTCCATGAGCCACTCGGGCCGCGCGGTCAGGTAGAACAGGTAGTACCCGCGCTTGGCGAGCGTGGTGAGCGCGTCGGCCGCGCCCGGGTGCGCGTCGGGCGGCGCGAGCCCCACGTAGTCGGTCCACGCCGCGTATTCGCTGGTGGTGAGCGTGCCGTCCATGTCGGTGACCGCGATGCGCGCGGTCTTGGGGACCACCTCGAGGAAGGCGTCGGTGGTGCTGAGATCGCCGCCCACCACGAAGTGGACCCGGTGCTTGCCGATGCCGAGCGGGGCCTCGCCGGTCTTGGCGAGGTCGACGAACAGCCGCCCGCCCGTGTCGACGACGCCCTCCACGGTGGCGTGGTCGCCGTCGTTGGTCGTGGCGAACGTGCCGATCTTCTTCCAGGGGCCGCTGCACCCGCGCTGCAGCCACACGTCCACGTCCTCGTCCTTGATGTCCTTGTCCGCGGTGCCATAGGCGAACTTCGCGAGGAGCCAGGTCTGCGCGCCCTCGAGCAGGAACAGGTCGCGGCCGCGGTGCCGCGCCGACCCGAGCGCCGCCGTGACCGACGACGTGGTGTGGCGCCACGAGCGCTTGGCGCCGGGGGCGGGCGGTGCGCCATCGCATGTGGGGCGCAACGCGCACTCGGTGGGGGGAGTCTCGGTGGGAGTGTCCGCGACGCTCGTGTCCGTCGGCGTGCCGGTGTCGACCCCCTCGTCCGACGCGTCGTCGGCCGTGTCCGTCCCGGTGTCGGTGCGGCCCGTATCGGTCACGTCGCTGGTGGCGCCCGTGGCCCCGCTGCATGCACCGAGAAGGAAGAGGACGAGGGGCGCGAGGAGACCCGGACGCATCGCCCCCAGGATGCCACGCGCGCGTCGCCCCGGCGACACTGGACTGCCCCGAAATCGTCGCCACCTACATCGAGGTGCTCGACATGACCACCCGCATCGGGGATCCTTCCAGGGTTGCGCGCCCTCCTCCTCGTCCTCGCCACGCTCGCTCTGCCAGCCTGCGGCGGCAGCACAATACCGCCGTGGTCAAGACCGGGGCAGCAAATCGCCTGCCCGCACCGACGTCGCGCCCCGGCCATCAAGGCCCTCGTCGAGGGCGCGGCCTTCGCCAAGATCTACCTCAAGGACGGCGACGGCACCGGCGCCAAAGGCAAGCCGTCGCCAAGCTCGAGGAGGCGCTCAAGCTCGACGGTCGCCTCTGGGAGGCGCACTACGATCTCGGCCTCGTGTTCACCCGCTCGGGCGAGCTCGCCAAGGCCGAGGAGCACCTCGAGGCCGCCGCCGCGGCCGAGCCCGAGTCCGAGCAGGTCGCCGTCGCGCTCTGCGAGGTGCGTCGCCGTCGCGGCGCGATGAAGAGCGCCGCCGAGGGCCTCGAGGCGTTCTGCAAGGCGCACCCCAACGCGCTCGAGGCGCGCGCGCGCCTCGTGGTCGTGCTCCGCGAGGCCGGTCGCAACGACGAGGCGATCGTGCACGCGCGGTTCATCCTCGCCAAGCGCCCGCTCGACGACGCCACGCGCGCCGAGCTCGCCCTCGCGCACCTCGCCAAGGGCGAGCGCGACGTCGCCGAGCTGCTCGTCTCGCAGGCCCTCAAGCAGAACCCGAAGAGCGCGGCGGCGTGGCGCGCCCAGGGCCTCGTCGCGCTGCAGAAGGGCGACGACGCGGAGGCCTTCCGCAGCTTCGAGAAGGCCGCGGAGTACGACCCGGGCGACACCACGGCGCGCGTCAACATGGGCAACGTGCTCCTGCGCGCCGGCGCGTTCGCCGAGGCCGAGAAGGCCTTCCGCCAGGTGCTCGCGACCACGCCCACCGACGAGGGCGCGATGCTAGGCCTCGCGATCTCGCTGCGCGGCCTCAAGAAGCACGACGAGGCCCGCGTCACCTACGAGAAGCTCCTCGCGCTCTCGCCGCGCCACCTCGCCGCCACCTACGGCCTCGGCGTGCTCTACGCCGACCACCTCAAGGATCCGAGCAAGGCGCGCTCGCTGTTCAAGCAGGTCGCCGAGGACGCGCCGAAGGGCAGCCCGTTGCGCGCCGACGCCGAACGCTGGCTCAAGGATCTCGGCGACGCCAACGGTCCCCCGAAGCCGGCGCCGCCACCGCCCACCCCACCGCCCAGCAAGCCGCCGGCGAAGAAATGACGATGCGCGATCCCTTCTTCTCTCGCTTCCGTTGGGGCCCCACGCTGCGCGGCCTGGCGCTCGCCGCGCCGCCGCTGCTGCTCGCCGGTGTGCTGCTCGCGGCGCCCAAGGCTCCCCCAGCGCCCGCCAAGCCGCCACCCAAGCCGCCCGTGTTCGTGCCGAAGAAGCCGCCGCCGCCCAAGGTCGATGCGGGCGGTGACGCCGCGGGCGACGCGAAGGGGCCCAAAGGAGGCCACGCCGATCAAGGACGCCGGCGCGAGCGGCGGCACGGGCGGCGAGCTCGTGAAAGAGACCGAGAAGAAGGAGGGCGACGCCTCCGTGAAGGTCTTCGAGTTCGGCACCACCGAGATCGAGGGCCGCAGCCGCTGGCCCGCGATCACCTACTTCACGCGCCGCATGCGCGCCGAGTTCGAGGCGCAGAAGCTCCCGCATCGTCCGTTCTTGCCGGAGCTCGGTGCCACGAAGAGCGACCCGGCGGTCAAGTGAGCCGCGACCCGTCCGCTGCGCTCGCGCTCGCGGTGCTGGGCGCTGCCTTGCTCGCGTGTGGGACGGTGCCGCGCCCGCGCCCGGGCGCCGACGGCCGCGCGCTGCCCACGTTCCAGGACGATCTCCACACCACCGCGAACCAGGTGCCCCGCTTCGTGATGGGCGCGCGCCGCGCGGGGTGCGACGTGAAGGAGAACGACGACCACTCGTTCTCCGCGAAGTGCAAGGTCGGCGAGCGCGACGTCGTGGTCGCTTGCCTGCAGCACGGCATGATCCTCACGCGGGGCTGCCTCGCCGGCACCGAGACCGACGTGTGCCGCACAGTGTGGGAGGGTGTGCTCGCCAAGGTCGATCCCTCGTGAAGGGTCGTGTCCTGCATCACGTCGGGAACTGGCCCGCAGCGTGCTTGTCTTTCTGACCATGCGAACCGGGGGTTCATGAACGACGCGAGGTGTCTGAGGGTGGCCGCGGTGTGGGGCGAGACCGTGCTCGGCTCCGCCGTGCTGAAGCCGGGCGAGGTCTTCGACTGGAAGTCGACGATCGGGGTGAGTCCGCCGGAGCTCGAGGCGCAGGGCCAGATCCCCACCGAGCCCGTGCGCAGCATGGGCGGCAACTGGGAGCTCGATCCCCGCGGCGCGGTCGCTGGCTACCTGCGCATGCGTGGCCGCGAGGAGGATGTGGGCGCGTTCGCGCGCGCCGGCGCTCCGGTCGCCCTCCTGCCCGGCGACGTCGCGCTGTTCCAGTACGGTGCATTCGCCTTCTTCGCCCAGCCGGTGTCGCCCGCGCCGCTCTTGCCGAGCGGGTTCCGCCCCGAGCCGTGGGTCGTCATCGCGGCGTTCCTCTCGGGCATCGGCCACGTCGGCCTGCTGTACTCGATCTTCAAGTTCTCGACGCCCATCCCGTCCCGGAGCCGCTCGAGCTGCTCAGCGAGCGACGGCTGCGCGAGGAGCTCGGGGTCAAGGCGCTCGACGAAGAAGAGAAGGAGAAGCCCACCTCCGGCGACAAGTCCGGGGGCAGCGGCGTGCCCGACCCGGGCATCAAGGACAAGAAAGATCAGGGCGGCGGCAAGAAGATGGCCGGCGCCGAGGGCAAGACGGGCAAGACCGACGGCAAGGGCGAGACCCACCTCCCGGGCCAGGTGCCCGGCGTGCCCATCGGCTCGATCACCGACGTCATCGGCTCGGGTGCCGGGCAGCAGCTCACCGACACGCTCGCGAGCATGCAGAACATCGCCACCGTCGCGGGCGGCCTCAACGCCAAGGACCTCAACTGGGGGTCGGGCTCGGGCTTCGGCCTCAAGGGCGGGGGCGGCGGCGGCGGTGGCACCGGCCCTGGCGGCGTGCCGTACGGCGGTGGCGGGTTCAACACCGGCGTCGGGCCGGGGACCGGCGGCGGCGGCGGCAAGGGTGGTGGTGGCCCCGGCGGCAAGGGCAGCGGCGGCCCTGGCGGCGGCGGCACGCCGGGCGAGAAGAAGATCAGCGTGGTCTCCGCCGGCGGTGGCGGCAGCAAGGGCTTCTCCGCCGACGAGATCCGCCGCGTGGTCATGAGCCACATGGGCCAGATACGCGCCTGCTACGAGTCCGCGCTCGACGCGAGCCCTGGCCTCAAGGGGTCGGTCACCGTCTCGTGGCACATCACCGGCGGTGGTACCGTCTCGCGCTCCTCCGTGGCCTCTTCCACGCTCGGCAACGGGCGCGTGGAGGGCTGCATCACCCGCGTCGTCAAGGGTTGGACCTTCAAGAACCCCGACGCCGTGGAGGCCGACGCTTCCTGGGGCTTCCAGTTCACGCCACCCTGACCGATCGGGACCGACCATGGACCACTCCAAGAAAGAGGGCGCACGCCCCCATCCTGTGGGCCGGAGCCCCCAGCCGCACCTCGAGCGTCGCGCGTTCCTGCAGGCCCTGGGGCTCGGTGCGACGTGTGTGGTGGCCCCCTCCGTGGTGGGCTGTTCCACCCCCACCGAGCGGCGCACCCAGCCGACCGCCGTCCTCGCCGTGACCGAGACCACGGCGCCGGCGGTCACCACCGACGACAGCGTCACCTACCAGGTCACCCGACCCATCGCCGTGCCGCTCACCGCACGGCCCTCGAGCGACCTGCTGGGCCCGAGGGTCAAGCCCTACGCGCGCGGGCTCTGGTTCACGCCGGCCGACCTGCGGCTCCAGCTCAGCTACGTGATCTCGAACCTCGCCGACGCCGACGTCCTCGTGGAGCTGATGCTCGATACCTGGAACGAGTTCGTCTACTACGCGCCGACCGTCACCATCAGCGAAGAGGAGGGCCTCGCCGCCGATCGCTCGACCATCGATCGCCTCATCCGCGTCCCCGCCAAGTCCCGGGTGGTCGGCAGCGTCTCGTTCGACGACTTCGAGCGCGCGGCCATGGCGCTCGCGATCATGATCGACCCGCTGCGCCCCAACGATTTCCACCTCGTCGATCCGCAGACCAACCTCAAGGAGAGCCCGCTCGCGAAGCCCTTCCTGCCCACGGCCATCGACGGCATCACGGGCTTCGACCTCTCCATGCGCATCAACGGCAAGGCCAAGGTCGTCCTCGAGGCCACCCTCGAGCTGGAGGATCGCACGGGCAACCTCCTGGTCACGGGCCCGGACAGCGAGAGCCCCAACCGGAACAAGCAGAGCATGGGCCGTCAGCCCCTGGTCCCGCGGATCCTCGCGCCGCCCGTCTGAGCGAGTTTCGGAGCCGGGTCCTCCGCTCGCGCTCCGCTTCGAGCGGTCCCCTTATCGAGCGTCTCCCGCCGGCCGTTGGCCCAGGGGTGGAGACGGCCTTCCTCTCGTCGGGACGTTTCTTCCCGTCGCCGAGCGCGCCGTTCGAGACCGAGATCTCGGTCACGCTCGCGGGCAACGCGCGCGTGCGCGCCCAGGAGAGACGGGTCGTCTGGATCGCCACGCGCGAGGACCCCCGACTGCCGCGGTTCGTCATGGTGCGGAGCGGCGCCGATCTCGGCCGGCTCGGCGCCGAGCTCGAGCGCGAACGACGGGTCGGCAGCGAGATGTTGACGGTGGTGGTCGAGGTGCCTCGCGACGCCGAGACACTCGGCAAGGCCCTCGGGGTCAGCCCGAGCCATCTCGCGTTCTTCGCGCTCGACACGCGCGCGATCTCCGAGCGAGCGCCGCGCCTGGATCTCGAGCCCGCCGTCGGCGACGGCGTCTGGCGCGCGTGGGCGTCCGTGGAGCGGCGGGTGCTGGCCGAGCTCCGCAACACGCCCGTGTCGGACGCCTTCGTCGATCGCTCGGTCGACTTCAAGCGGCGCCAGCAGCGCGGCACTCCACCGATCCGCCGCTTCGTCGCGCGCGACCACGGCGAGCCCGTGGGCATGATCGGCTATGCGCCGTTCGAGGCGTGCGATCTCGGGATCGCGCCGCCCGGCCGGCTGGCGCGCCTGCGCGACGTGGCGGTGGTCCCCGAGGCGCGCCGACGCGGGCTCGGGGGGGCGCTGGTACGCGCCGCGGTCGATGCCGCGGTCGAGGAGCTCGGGGCCACGCAGGTCCTCATCGCGAGCAGTCAGGCGAGCCCTGCGGCGCGGCTCTATCGCTCGCTCGGCGGCGTCGAGGTCGGCGCGTTCGCGCAGCTCACCGTGTGAGACCTCACAGCGCGCGGACGATGGTGCCGCCCGCGACGACGCGATCGCCCTCGTAGAGCACGCACACCTGGCCCGGCGTGACGGCGCGCGCGGGGCGTTCGAAGTGGACCTCCACGCCCTGGTCGGTGCGCGTGACCGTCGCGGGGGCGCCCTCGTGGCGATAGCGGATCCGCGCGCTCGAGGGCCGCGGGGTGCCCATCGCGGGCTCGGGATCCAGCCACGTCACCTGCGCGAGGAGGGCCCCGATGGCGTCGGTGTCGGTGCCCTCGCCGACCTGCACCGTGGCCGTCAGCGGATCGATGCGCGTCACGAAGGCGGGCTTGCCGAGCGCGATCCCGAGGCCGCGCCGCTGCCCCACCGTGTAGCGGTGCACGCCCTCGTGGTGACCGACGACGCGGCCGGACTGGTCGACGATCGGGCCGGGGCGGACGCGGTCCTTGGCTCGATCGGCGACGAACCCGGCGTGATCGCCGGCGGTGAAGCACAGGTCCTCGCTGTCGGGCTTCGCCGCGTTGGGCAGCCCGTCTCGTGCCGCCTCCGCGCGGACGCCGGGCTTGCTCGCGTCGCCGAGGGGGCACACGAGCAGCGCGAGCGCCTCGGCGCCGATGCCGTGCAAGAAGTAGCTCTGGTCCTTGTCGCGATCGACGCCGCGGAGCAGCGCCGGGCGGCCCCCGATCTCGCCGGTGCGCGCGTAGTGGCCGGTCGCGAAGGCCGCGGCTCCCAGGGTGCGCGCGAGCCCGACGAACGCGCCGATCTTCACGTCGCGGTTGCACGCGACGCACGGCGAGGGCGTGCGTCCACCGAGGTAGGCGTCGACGAACGGGTCGATGACGTGGGCGTCGAAGTCGCGCTGCCGGTCGAAGGTGAAGAACGGGATGCCGAGCGTGCTCGCCGTGTGGCGCGCGTCCTCGATGTCCTCGGGTGCGCAGCAGCGCGACGGCGCCGCGCTCGCGTTCGGGGGCTCGTAGAGGTGCAGCGTGACCCCGACCACGTCGAAGCCCCGCCGCAGCAGGCGCAGCGCCGCGACCGACGAGTCCACGCCGCCGGAGAGCCCCACGAGGACGCGGGCGCCACGCGGCAGCAGTTCGAGGCGGTCGACGAACACCGCCCCTTTGTGGCACGACGCGGGCTACTGCGCCAGCTGGCCAGAAGCTACAGCGCGCGACGGTCGAGCTCGTTCGAGAGGACCGCGATGGCGTCGTCGGTGTGCAGGCTGACCGGGCCGAGGCTGACCGCGAGCGCGTCGCGCCCCGCGATCCATGCCTCCGTCGCGGCGTCGAAGCCGAGGTGATCGCCGACGACGAAGACGGCGCCGTTCGGCAGCTCCGCGGTGCGCACGTCGGTCGCGTCCTCGCGCAGCACGACGAGCGGTGCCGCGCCGATCTCTTCGTCGACCGCGGCGAGGCCGGCCGCGGCGAGCGCGACCCCTGGCTTGATCTCGACGAAGCGCTCGCTCGCGCTGTCGTGCGCGAGGACCTTGCGCGCAAGCGTGGCGAGGCTGCGCTCGTCGGGCCGGAAGAACTTCGCCGTCGCGCTGTCGAAGCGCAGCGTACGCGGCGCGCGGGGGCCACCGAGCAGCACGAGGTAGACCCGCGCTCCTGCGCGGATGCCGTGCGAGACGAGCAGGGCGGCCCGCACCGAGCGCAGGAGGACGTCGAGGCGGCCGCTGGTCCCCGGGAGATCGTCGAGCAAGAAGTCGGGCGAGGCGAGCGCGTGTCGACCGACGATCACGAAGCGCCGCATGGACGTCACGGAGCGTGCGTGACGACGAGGTGCTCGAGGGTCGTGCCGGTCGCGTCCTTCTGCGCGACGTGGCCGAGCCCGTCGACACGCACGTCGCGGTCGGCACCGGGGATCGCGCACGTGGACTTGCCCCAGACGATGCCGTCGAAGCCGAGCAGCTCGTCGTCCTTCGAACACACCGAGAACACGTAGGCGCCTTCGTCGTGCGGGGTGGCCGCCATCGCGGCGAGCAGCGTGGAGGGCCCCGCCGAGGCGTCGGCGCCGGGGTAGAACCCCCATCGCTTGTCGCACGTGGGCTGATCGGTCGCCGAGTAGCAGGCCGTGAGGCCGAGGTTCGCGCCGGCGATGCCGACGAAGGTGTCGATCTGCGCGGCGAGCCCCGCGCCGAGGTCGTACGCGCCGGCCGGGTCTTCGCCCTTGCCACCCTCGATCGCCTTGCGGCTCAGCGTGACGCCCATGGAGTGCGCGATCACCGTGATCTTCGGGCGACCGGTGTAGCGCTTCACCGCGTCGAAGAACGTGCGCAGGCGCGTGAGCACGACCCGCTCGTGCACCTGGTCGCCGGCCTTCGACGCATCGGCTGGGCCCCAGGTGATGCCGTAGAGCGCGTTGCTCGGGAAGCCGGCGGCGAGGAAGTGGCGGCGCGCGGCGTCCCAGCCGGTGAACGTGCCGTCGCGTCCGACCGCGGCGTCGGAGTTGCCGTGCACGAACACGATGGGTGCGCGGTCGACCACCTCACCCGCGACGAGCCGCCCGCCGAAGCTGCCGCCCTTGCCGGCGCGGACGAAGTCCTCCTTGCCGAGGCCCTCCTTCTCGAGCCACGCCTGGAAGTCGGAGGTCGACGTCGCGGGCAGCGGCGGCAGCGCCTCGGCCTCGGAGGCGCCGTCGGTGGCACTGTCGGTGGAGACCGCGGTGTCCGTGCTCGTGTCCGTCGCCGCGTCGGTGACCGGGGTGTCGGTGCCAGCGTCGCTGCCGTGGCAGCCGAGGAGCAGGATCCCGAGCCCTACGACGCCACGCAGAGGGCCCCCGTGCTCGAGGGCCTGGGTCACTCGTCCTTGCTCTTCTTCTTCTTCGGCTTGGGCGAGTCGTCGTCGTCGGAGGTCTTCTTCTTCTTCTTCTTGCCGTCGTCGTCGCCCTTGGCGTCGTCGTCCTTGGGCTCGTCGGCGGTGGTCTTGGTGACCTTCTTCGGCGCCTTGGTGCCGGGGGCCTCTTCGGTCGGCAGCACGTCGCCCGACCACACGATCGCGTTGAGCTCTCCGAGCTTCTCGTCGACGAGCTCGCGCTCGGTCTTGCCGAGCGAGCCGGGGTGCTCCGCGTCGATCTGGCGCGCGATGGCGAGCCAGTGGCGCGCGTCAGCCTTGAAGCCGATGCGGTAGTCGGTCATGCCGCGCAGGTACGCGTAGCGCGCGCGGTCCTTCACGCCGAACGAAGGCCAGTCGAGCTCGAGGGCGCGGAGCGTGGCGAGCGTCTTCTCGTGCTCGTCGTGCTGGAAGTGTTCTTCGGCGCGTCCGAGCTCCTGCTCGTAGGTCGCGCAACCGCCGAGCAGGCCCGACACCGAGAGGACGCCGGACACCACGAGAGCAAGGGCGAGAGGCCGCATCCCTCTCGTATATCAGACCAGGGGTGGCCGAAGGAACAGGCCTGTTCGGCCCGCGATTCGCCGGGCGTTCAGGGAGCGGCCATCAGGGGATCGAAGGCGTGAGCTCGATGGGCAGGGACGCGGCGGTCGCGACCTTGCCGTCGGCCACGTAGAACAGGAATTGTGGGTAGCTCGCGCCGTTGATGGTGACCGCGATGGTGGCGGGCGCGCCGGCGGTGCCGCGGAAGCTCGCCGTGTCCGTGGTGGTGGAGGTGGTGGTCTGGACCGTGAAGCCGGACGCCGTCCGGGTCAGGCGGGCGTCGGAGCCCGCGAGCGCGAGGTCGGTCATGCCGTCGACGTAGATCCGCAGATCGAAGGCGCACGGCTGGTGGCTCAGGTTGGTGTCGCAGGTCCACGAGACCTGCCACTGGCCCTCGGTCGAGTAGGTGACGAACACGCCGGCGCCGTCACCCGGGGCGGCGACCAGCGTGCGACCGCTGTCCAGCACCGCCTTGGAGGTGGCGACGGGATGCCCTGGATCGGTGCGGTTCGGAGCCGGCTCGACCCAGCAGCCCATCGAGGCCGAGGTGGCCAGGAGCGCGCACCCGAAGAGGAGCGTGTGGAGGGAACGGGAAGACATGGCAACTTCTTTCTGAGTTTCGCCGCGCTTCGCTCACTTCTTCTTGAACGAAGGCTTGGGCGCGTAGGTCGGCGGCGGCGAGTACGACTTGGGTGCCGGCGAGTAGGTCGGCGGCGGCGAGTAGGGCTTGGGCGCGTAGGTCGGCGGCGGCGAGTACGGCTTGGGTGCCGGCGAGTAGGTCGGCGGCGGCGAGTAGGGCTTGGGCGCGTAGGTCGGCGGGGGCGAGTACGGTTTGGGCGCCGGCGCGTAGGTCGGCGGGTTGTACGGCTTGGGCGTTGGCGAATAGGTCGGCGGAGGGTTGTACGGCTTGGGCGCCGGCGCATACGTGGGCGGCGTCGTGTAGGTGGGCGGGTTGTAAGGCTTCGGGCCGTAGCCCGGCGTGGTGGGCTTCGGTCCCGGCGTGTACGTCGGGGCGCCCGGGTTGTACGGCTTCGGGCCCGGTGTAGGTGGGCGCGCCCGCATAGCCGCCAGGGGCAGGCTTCAGGCCGGCGGGATGTACGGCTTGCCGGCGGGGGCGACCTTGGAGGAGGGGGCCGGCGTCCACGCGACGGTCTCGGGGCGTCCCTTGACCGGCGAGACGATGGTGGCCTTCGCGACGTGATCGGTGGGGATGCCCGCGACCTTCGGCTCCGGGCCGACGAACGGGCGTGCACCCGTCAGCGGCCGCGGCGGCGGCGTGTAGGGCGTGGTGCCGGCGACGAGCGCTGGGTGATAGGCGGGGCCGACCACCACGGTGTGGGGGTGTGGATGGAAGAAGTGCCCCGATCCGACGAAGATGTACGGCGCGACGCCGGGCCCGATGTAGACCACGCCGCCGTTGCGCCAGCAGTAGTGCGGGTAGGCAGGGCCCCAGCCGATGTAGCCGTTGCCGTAGCGCCAATCGACCCAGGCCGGCGCGTAGCGCGCACCCGGGATCCACGCCCAGCCATAGCCGTCGGTCCAGACCCAGCGACCGTAGTGGAACGGGGCCCAGCCCCACTCGTAGTCGCTTGCCCAGTAGTACCCCTCGCTGGTGTACGACCAGTGACCGCCGGTGAGGTACGGCGAGAAATCGGCGCCGACGACCGCGGAACTCGGGGTCCACACGGTGCCGTAGGTGGGATCGTCGACCCACTGGCCGTACGGATCGAGCACCGACTTGAAGGTGACGAGGGCCGTGGCGTCTTCGTCGTCGGCATCGACCATGGCCGGCTCTTCGGCGGCGACGGGCGCCGGGGCAGGGGCGACACTCTCCCATTCCGCGCCCGGGGTCCCGTACTGGGCTTCACCCTCGAGGTGACAGCCGAGCCCCACGCTGGATGCGACGAGGACAGGGAGCAGGATGGCGACGCGGTGGATCATGGCCGACTCCATTGGTAACCATTCTACTAGCAATCGTCGCGCCGGACCGTTTCGGGCCGTCCGCGGGGAGGGAAGTGCGACGCCAAGCGCCGCGTTCACGGGCTCATGCGGCTTTTTGCACCAGGCGCGTCCGCGTGCCGCGCTGGCACGGTTCGCGGGGAACTCCGCCAAGAGGGCCGAGCCGTGGTAGAGGCGGGCCATGCCGGACGCTGACAGCCCCGTCGTTCGCACCCCCGAGGCCGCCGCGGACCGCCCGCGCTGGCCCGTCGTGGGTGGCATCGCGGGCGTGTTCGGACTCCTCGGCTTCTTCCTGCCCCGCGCGTGTGGCCTCGATTTCAAGTCCGAGCCCGAGGTCCCGGCGACGGCCGCCAGCGCGAGCACCGAGCCGGCGCCGTCCGTCGAGCCGTCCTCCGTCGCGTCGGTGCCGAGCACCACGCCGTCCACCGTGCCGACCGACCCGCCGCTGCTGGCCAACGTGGCGGTGGGCAAGTCCACCCTCATGCACTGCCAGGATCCGCCGGCCGCGGAGCTCAAGCCCTCCAAGTGCGGCGAGCCCGCCCTCGATCCCGTGCTCGTGCCCAAGATCGAGGCGCTCGGCCGGTGCCCCGCCGCCGCTGGCATCACCGGCAAGCTCGCGCTCCACGTCGACCTCGACTTCAAGAAGCAGGTCGCCAAGGTGGTCGCGGGCAAGGGCTCCGCCACTTCGCGCAACGGCAAGCGAGACGACAAGGCCATCGAGCCGCTGCTCGTGTGCCTGCGCACCTCGCTCAAGGACCTCGTCACGACGCCCGAGAGCCCCGCGCCGGCGCGCGACCACGCCCGCTACGTCCTCTCGTATCCGGTCACGCTCACCGCGTCGGGGAGCCCCGCGGGGGCGTCGAGCAACCCGGGCGAGAAGGAGAAGGCGGCGGTCGGCAGCGCCACCGTGCAGGTCGACACCGCGATCGTGCGCGACGCGCCGGCCACCAGCGGTCAGCCGATCGGTCGCCTGTCGCGCGGCACCAAGGTCTCCACCGTAGGCACCTCAGGCAACTGGTACCACATCAAGTTCGGCGAGAACGAAGCCCAAGAAGGCTGGATCTTCCGCACCAACATCGGCAAGTAAGGGCCTGCGACCGCATCACGTAGACCATGGACGTCTCGTCTCGCTCGACGCATCGCGCGTCGTTGCAGAGCGCGCGGCTCCTGGCGAGCGAAGCGAGCCGCGGGGGTGTTCGGCCGAGCTGCGACCGACGAGCGAAGCGAGGAGCGGCGCGGTCGCCGAACCCAAGGGGGGCGCGAGCCCCTCAGCCAACAATGCCGCGGGGGTATCGGCCGAGCTGCGACCGACGAGCGCAGCGAGGAGCGGCGCGGTCGCCGAACCCGAGGGGGGCGCGAGCCCTCCAGCAACTCAGCCAAGGAGCGAGAGGCCTTCGCTGTTGGCGAGGGGGCCGTCGCGCTTGGTGAGGAGCTCGCAGCCGTCGCGGGTGACGAGGATGGTGTGCTCGAACTGCGCGGAGAGCGAGCCGTCGTGGGTGACCGCGGTCCAGTCGTCGTCGAGGATGTCGACCTCGTAGTCCCCGAGGTTGATCATGGGCTCGATGGTGAAGATCATCCCGGCGCGCAGGCGCACGCCGGTGCCGCGCTTGCCGATGTGGCTCACCTTGGGCTCGTCGTGGAACTTCTTGCCGATGCCATGGCCCACGAACTTGCGCACCACGCTGCAGCCGTTGGCCTCGGCGTACTCCTGGATGGCCGCGCCGATGTCGCCGAGCCGCGCGCCGTCGCGGACCTCGGCGATGCCGAGATCGAGGCACTTGCGCGACACCTCGGTGACCCGCCGCGCGCCCTCGCTGGGCTTGCCCACGTAGAACGTGGCCGAGGTGTCGCCGTGGTAGCCGTCGTAGAGGGTGGTGACGTCGACGTTGACGATGTCGCCGTCCTTGAGGATGGCGTCCGGCGCGGGGATGCCGTGGCACACGACGTCGTTGATCGACGTGCACACCGACTTGGGGAACCCGTGGTAGTGGAGCGGCGCGCACTTGGCGCCGCGGCGCAGCGTGTCCTCCCGCACCAGGCGGTCGATGTCCTCGGTGCTCATGCCGGCGACGAGCTTCTCGCCGACCAGCATCAAGGTCTCGGCGGCCATCTTGCCGACCACCCGCATGCGCTGGATGTCCTGCGGCGAGGCGATGTTGACCAGAGCCATCGGGCGGTTGTTGCCCAAGGCCCGGGCTCCGTCAACGGATCCGCTCGCCGCGCGCAGGCTCGGTTCAGGAGAACTGCTTCTTGGTGCGGTAGTCGCTGATGAACTTGAGGAGGGCCGGGGTGGCTCCGGAGAGGTGGAACCGGTTGCGGAGCGTGTCCACGTCGTCGCCGTAGCGCTTGTAGTAGACGACGATCTTCTGACCGATGAGCTTGTCGCCCTGCGCGCGGATGCTGCCGAACGCCGGGTCCTGCGGGTCGACGACCAGCACGAACGGAGACTCGGGCGGGGCCTTGCCCGAGAGCGGCTCGCCCACGACGAGGAGCTCGAGGCGGAAGCGCTGCTTGTCGCCCGAGGGCTCGCTGCTCACCGAGATGAACTTGGCGAGGACGACGCCGTCGGCGCGGTCGACGCGGGGGACGATCTTCCCCTCGTTGGCCTCGTCGCGCAGGGGGGTCGACCCGGGGGGCGGAAAAGCACCCAGATCGATCGAGTCGCCGAATAGTTCGTGATCGTCGCCCGTCCATTCCGAGGGCGGATGCGCGGCGAGGGCGATCCGTGGCGCGGGCGGGGAGCACGCCGCGGGCAGTCCCGAGAACAGGGCCAGGGCAGCGACGATGGAGAGCGAGCGGAGCAACGTGACCAAGTGGATCACCTCGAACGTTTGGATGCGCGGCCGGTCATGGTAGATCAGCGAACCATGTCCCGTCCGTCCCGTCGGAACATCCTGACGTTCCTGGGTGGCGCTGCAACCGCTTGCTTCGGCCCCGGCCTGGCCGCAATCGGCCTCTCCGGCGCGAGCCTCGGCTGCACCGGCAGCAAACCGCGCGTCGACCACGACGTCTTGCGCGCCCCCGACGAGCGCACGGCCACCGCCTGGATCGCCAAGGCGTTCCGCAAAGAGGGCTTCCAGGTGGAGTCCGGGCGCAAGATCGCCATCGGCGGTGGCAACACCATCGTCGCCGACGTCTCGGCGATCGACGCCCCGTGGTCGGTCCTCTGGCTGCGCGAGGACGAGGTGCAGGAGCTCAAGGACAAGCTCCCCAAGCCGCCCCCGGGCGTGGCGAGCGGTGCGCTGTGGGTGCACGGCGGCGTCGGCGACGACGACGACCAGCGCATGCTGATCCTGCTCGAGAAGGCCTACGAGTACGACCCCGATCCCCGCGGCGACAAAGGCGTCGTGCGCTCGATCCAGGAGGTCGAGGCCCGCACGATCCGCGACGTCACCGACTTCCTCGTCCGCGCCAAGGCCGGCGAGCTGTGATGGACGAGTCGCAGGTCCGTCGCGCGCTGACCTTCGGTCCGCTGATCGCGGCGGCCGGCATCGTGTGGACCGCGGTCGCGGGGGCCAAGAACGACTCGACCTTGTTGCCGAGCCTCGTGGTGCTCGGGGGCGTCGGCCTCTGCATCTGGGGCACGCACTTCTTCGGGCGACTCGGGCCCGCGCCCTCGCCGTTCCCCCCTCCGGCCGTGGAAGAGGCCGCTGAGCTGGCTGGGGCAAGCGAGCCGAAGGCGAAGAAGAAGAAGCGTTCTAGCGCCGCCCCCTGAAGCCCATCATCTGCTGCACGGCGCTCTCGCTCTGCTCGGCGATCTCCGAGGCCTCGCGGGCGCGATCGGCGCAGTCCTCGCACAGCTTCTTGGCGCGCCCGTCGACCTTCACGGCGACCAGCGCGTCGGCCTCCTCGCCACACCCTTTGCAGACCGGCATGCGCCGAGAATATCAGAGCTTGCGGAGGAAGGCCGCGATGGCCTCGCGCACGCGCTCGGGCTGCTCGATGGGCGCCGCGTGGGTGCCGCCCTCGAGCATCAAGAGCTCGCCCTGGGGGATCGCCTGGGCCATCTTCACCGCGAGCTCGGGGGGCGTGAACGTGTCGCGCTCGGCGGCGACGACCAGCACGGGCACCTTGATCTCGGGGAGCAGATCCTCCGCCGAGTGCTCGCCGGCGCCGCGGAGGATCTTGAAGAACATCGTCGGATCGAGGTGGGTGATGTGCTCGAGGTACGGGCGGAAGTCGTCCGGGCGCATCGACTTCGCGTCGACCTCGCCGAGCAGGTAGGCCACCTTCATCGACAGATCGATCGGCGTGCGCGCCCAGAGCGCGCGGACGATCGCCGGGTGCTGCTCGGCCCAGGCGATCACCTTCGGCAGCACGTCGGCGAGCACCGTCGTGTTCTTGAACGTCTGGGTGACCTTGCCCGGCGCGCCGCAGATGAGGATCAGGCCGGCGATGCCCTCCGGCCGCAGCCGGTAGGCCTCGAGCGACACCTGCACCCCGAACGAGTGGCCCACGAGCACGGTGCGGGGCGGGTCGCCGAGGAACGTGCGGATGGCGTCGAGGTCCCGGGCGAAGTCGACGACGGAGAGGCGCTCCGGATCGACGGGAGCCGAGCTGCGCCCGTGGCCGCGGTAGTGGTGGTGCGCCACGTGCGGCGAGGCCGAAGGGCCGAGGATGCTAGGCAATTCGTCCCATAGGTATCGCCAGACGAAGCCCTCGCAGGCCACGCCGTCCGAGAGGATCACCTGGGCGCCGTCTTCGCCACCCGGCCTCCTGCGGACATAGAGGCGCGTACCATCTGCTCCGTAGGCGTAAGTCTCGTCACTCATCGTCGGTTGCTTGCCCTAATGCCGGAACAACGGCAGGCTGTCGACAGTGGATCCGCCGCGATCTTCGCCGGCCTCTGGCCCCACGTCCTCCGACGCTCCCGCTGCCGGTGCTCCACCGGCGACGGGCGGTCGCATTCTCCTGGCCGACGACGACGCGATCACCGCGGGGCACCTCGCCGAAGTGTTACGTCGACTCGGGCACGAGGTCGAGGTCGTCGCGCACGGCGAGGCGGCGGTCACCCGCGCGGGCCGTGGCGGGCTCGACGTGTTGCTGCTCGACGTGCTGATGCCGCGCATCAACGGGCTCGAGGCGTGTCGCGTGATCAAGGCGATGCCCGGCGCGGGGTTCCTCCCCGTCGTGCTCATGTCGATGCGCACCGACAGCGCGAGCCGCGTCGAGGGCCTGCGCGTGGGCGCCGACGACTACCTCGGCAAGCCGATCGACGAGCGCGAGCTCGGGACCCGCGTCGCGGCCATGCTGCGCCTCAAGCGGCTGCACGACGAGGTGGCGGCGGCGCGCGCGCGGCTCGAGGAGATCAGCGCGCACGACGAGCTCACCGGGCTCTACAACTTCCGTCACCTCGGCACGCGGCTCGCCGAGGAGTTCAAGCGCAGCGAGCGCCACCACGATCCGCTCGCGTGCCTGCTGCTCGACATCGACGGCCTCCGCCAGTGGAACGAGGCGCAGGGCCGCGCGTTCGGCGACACCATCGTGCGCGAGATCGGCCGCGCCCTCCGCGCCGCCCTCCGCGACATCGACGTCGTCGCCCGCTACGGCGGCGACGAGTTCCTGGTGGTGCTGCCCTCCACCCACTTCGCCGGCGCGCTCGCCGCCGCCGACCGCCTGTTCCGCGACGTGCAGGCGCTCGGCTTCGTGTATCCGGGGGGCACCGCGCGCGTCACGGTGTCGATCGGCGTGTCGCTGTTCCCGAGCCGCGACGTGCGGGGCAAGGACCAGCTGCTGCGCGCCGCCGAGGCCTCGCTGCTCCGCTCCAAGCGCGACGGCGGCGATCGCATCTGCGTGTTCCAGCACCAGGGCTACATCTACTCGCCCCCGGGCCTCGGCCGGGCGAGCGAGCCCCCCCCTTCGGCCGAGGAGCCGGCCGAGGCGCGCGCCGCGCGGCCCCCCTCCAACTCCGGCATCATGGCCGCCCGTCGGATCGGCGACTCCCCGATTCCTTCGCCGAAGATCGTCGAGATCGGTCGGCGCAAGGAGTGAGGTCGACTATCATCCGAGGTCGATGAGCGACGCGCCGCGGGTGGTGGTGGTCGACGACGAGCCCACGCTCCGTCGCACGATCGCGCGCACGCTGGCCCAGAAGGGGTTCGAGGTCACGCAGCTCGAGGACGGCACGCAGGCGCTCGCCCACCTCGAGAAGAACGACCCGGACGTCATGCTGGTCGATCTCATGATGCCCGGCGTCTCGGGCCTCGAGGTGCTCAAGGAGACCAAGGCGCGAAGGCCCGACGTCGAGTGCGTGATCATGACCGCCTACTCCCGCATCGAGGACGCGGTCACGGCGGTGCGCGCGGGCGCCTACGACTTCCTCGCCAAGCCATTCCCTTCGTTCGACGCGGTCGCGCTCACCGTGGCCAAGGCCGCCGAGCGGCGTCGCCTCATCACCCGCACCCGGCGCCTCGAGGAGGAGCTCGATCGCAGCAGCGTCGCCGGCACCACCCTCATCGGCTCGAGCCCGCCGATGCGCGAGGTCTACCGGCTGATCGAGGGCGTCGCCTCGGCCTCGTCCACCGTGCTGGTCCTCGGCGAGAGCGGCACCGGCAAGGAGCTCGTCGCGCGCGCCATCCACGACAAGAGCCCGCGCAAGGTGCGCCCGTTCGTCGCGGTGAACTGCTCCTCCATCCCCGACACGCTCATCGAGAGCGAGCTCTTCGGCCACGTGCGCGGCGCGTTCACCAGCGCCATGTCGGCGCGCGCGGGTCTCTTCGAGGCCGCGGACAAAGGCACTCTGTTCCTCGACGAGGTGGGCGATCTCTCGCTCGCCGCGCAGGTCAAGCTGCTGCGCCCTCTCAGGAGGGCGAGATCAAGCGCGTCGGCTCCAACGACACCAAGGTGGTCGACGTGCGCGTGATCGCCGCCACCAACGTCGATCTCCGCGAAAGATCGAGAGCGGCGCGTTCCGCGAAGACCTCTACTACCGCCTCAACGTCATCGCCATCGACCTGCCGGCCCTGCGCGATCGTCGCGACGACGTCCCCCTGCTCGCGCAGCACTTCCTCCGGAAGTTCACGCAGCGCGCCGGCAAGAACATCGCGCGCATCTCCATCGAGGCCATCGAGGCGCTCACGGCGTACGAGTGGCCCGGCAACATCCGACAGCTCGAGAACGCGATGGAGCGGGCGGTGGTGCTCGCCACCTCCGACGAGATCACCAAGGCCGAGTTGCCCGACGCGGTGACGGGTGGGCTGCGCGCCCTCGCCCGGGTGGCCCCGGTCAACTCGGTCACGCTCGAGTCGGCGCTGGACTCGCTCGTGCTGGGTCTCGCCGATCTGCCGTACCCGGAGGCCAAGCGACGCATCGTCCGCGACTTCGACCGCGCCTACGGGGCCGCGCTGCTCTCGCGGGCGCAGGGCAACGTGAGCGAGGCCGCGCGCAAGGCGGGCCTCGACCGCTCGAACTTCCGGCGGGTGCTGCGGCGGCACGGAGACGACTGACCGGTGGCGCGGCCGCGGATCGGGGGGCCCGAGGTCGCGTTCGTCGTCGCGCTCGTCGTCCTGATGGCGCGGGTGCCCGTCGACGTCGGGCCGCGCGACACGGGCGAGCTCACCGCGGCCTCGTGGGTGCTCGGGGTCTCGCACCCGACGGGCTCTCCGCTCTGTCTCCTGCTCGAAGGGCTCGGCTCCGCGCTGCCGGTCGGGACCATCGTGTTCCGCCACGGACTCGTGATGGCGCTGTGCACGGCGCTCGCGGCCGCGCTGCTCGCCCGCGTGGTCTCCTCGGCCGCGCGGGTGCAGCGTCGGAGCGCCGAGCTCGCGGTGGGGGTCGGGATCGGCGCGGCCGTGCTCGCGCCCACGTTGCTCCGGGCGGCGACGATGACCGAGGTCTACGCGCCCACGCTGCTCCTCTTCGCGATCACCCTCGCGATCGCCCACGAGGCGCCTCACCGCGCGACGCTGCTCGGGGCGCTCGTCGGGCTGTCACTCGCCGCCCACCCGACGGCGCGGCTCCTCGTGCCGCTGCTCGTGGTCGGCGCGGTCGTCCGGGCCCTCGCGCGCGGCGTGCGCGGCCTCGCGCCGTTCGTGGTCGGGGGGCTCTCGACGGCGGGGCTCGTGCTCTACGTGCCGGTCGCCGCCGCGCGGTTGCCTTCGCTCTCGTGGGGCGATCCGCGCACGGTCGGCGCGTTCCATCGGCACTTCTGGGCGAGCGACCTGCGGGCCACGTTCGCGGAGCGCACGCACGGGCACCTCCTCGCGGACGCCCTCGCGTACGGCCGCGACGCTGCTCGACCTCGGCGTGCCGCTGCTCTCGCTCGGGGTGATCGGGCTCGCGCTCGGCCTGGTCCGGGGCCGGGGGCCGCGCCTGCTCGCGGTCGCGGTGCTCGCCGACGCGGCCTACGCGGTGAAGGTGAACCCGATGGGGATCGCCGACCGACAGGTGGGGCACGTGGCGCTGCTCGGCCTCGCAGCGCTCGCCGGGCTCGTCCTCCTCGAGCTCTCGCGCGCGCTGCCGCTCGCGCTCGCGTTGACCGTCGCGTGCACGCTCGGGGTCGTGGCCCGCGCGGCCCCTGAGCTCACCGGGGACGAGGGCGCGCTCGTGGCGCGGCTCTTCACGGTGCCCGGCGCGCTCTCCCGGCTGCCTCCGCGCGCGCTGGTCGTGTGCGACGGCGACGACAGCTGCGGCGGCCTGCTCTACGCGCAGCTCGTGGAGGGCGCGCGCCCCGACGTCGGTGTGCTGCCGCGACCGTTCGCCGACCGCGCGACCTACCTCGCCGCGCGCCTCGGCAAGGTGCGCGAAGACCTCGACGGCGCGCTGATCCGCCGCGATCGCCCGGTGTTCGTGCAAGGCGGGGACAAGGGCTACCCGTTCGCGGTGACGGTGACGCCGGCCGCGCTGCCGCTGCTCGAGGTCTCGGGGCCACGGCGCGCCGACGCGCACACGCGGCTGTCCGCGCTCGACCGCGCGCTGAGCGCCGACGGGCTTCCGCCGCTCTCGCGGTGGGTCCTCGCGCAGGCGCACCTCGGGCCGATCGGCGCCACGATCGCGAGCGGCGACTTCGTGCAGGCCGAGGTGCTCGCCTCGCTCGCGCTCGGGCTCGACCCTTCGCTGCCGGCACTCTGGAACAACCGCGCGGTCGCGCGCGCCTCTCGCGGCGAGCTCGTGGGTGCGCTGGGCGACGTGGACGAGGCGCTCCGGCTGGATCCGGAGCGGGTGCCAGCGCTGGTCAATCGCGCTTCCTGGCTGCTCTCTCTCGGCGACCTGGCGCGCGCCGATCCCGCGGTCGCGCGGCTGTCCACGGTCTGTCACGGGTGCGCGCGCAGGCCCGCATCCTCGGCGCCGCGCTCGCGATCCGCGAAGGCCGCGCGGGCGAGCAGGCCTTGCTCGCGCTCGTGGCGGAGCAGAAGTCGAAGCCCGAGCTGTGGTGCCGCGCGTTCGGGCTGGCTGGGCTCGCGGCGCCCACCACCTGCCGGCCGTGAGCAATCACCTTGCTCGGCCCAGGGCCTCCGCGGGGTGCTCGTCGGGCGAGAGCAGGCCGTGTCGCCGCCAGGCGAGCCGGGCGAGCCAGGTGTGGGGCGCGACGACGGGGGCGTCCTCGAGCGCGGCGGGCCGACGGTCGCGCAGGCCGTCGCACCACGGCGCCGACGAACACGGATCGAGCCGCGTGGGCACGCGGACCTGGTGCTTCTTGAAGTTGAAGAGCACGTAGGCGAGCGCAAAGCGGACCTCGCGCGGCGTGCGGAGCGAGCGGGTGTGGTAGCGGTCGTCGAGCACGCGGCCCTTGCGGCCGCAGGCGCGGTTCACCGCGCGAGCGAGGCGAACGCCGAGCGAGCGCGCCCCCTTGCGTAGAGCCGCAGAATCGTTCGCTTCGACCACCAGATGCACGTGGTTGTCCTGCACCGAGAAGTGCACCACGCGAAAGCGCGGGCCCTGCACCGCGCGGAGCGCAGCGACGACCGCCGGGAACACCTCCATCGAGCGGAGCGAGGGGATCCCAGACATGCACCGCAGCGTGAGGTGCACCGGCGCCCAGCCCACGTGCGGCGGTCGCGGACGGTGGGGAACGAGCGGCCGCGGTGCGAGGCGCTTGCGGCCGGCGCCCCGACGACGCCCACCCCACCCACGGGTACGCGGGAGCTCTAGCTGGGCGGTACGCTTCGCCATTTGAATGAGCGTATATCGTAGGCGATGGATGTCAAGGCAGGGTTGGACGGTACGGACTCCGGGTCCGACAAGCTCGAGCGGGGACACTCACGGGAGCGGAGCGGTCCAGGCACCGTCGCGACGTCCTCAGAGAGTGCGAAATGCTTCGGCTTGCTTACGCTCGCTTCAGCCTCCGTCAGACATACCGACGATGGCGGCCGGCCGTCGTTCCGTCGACGGTTGCAGCCGGCCCGCCACCCCGCTTGCATGCGCCCGTGACGACGCGCCGGAACTTCCTCTCGCGCACCGCCCGCGCCGGCCTGGCCCTCGCCACCCTGTCCGGCGCCGGCGTCGCCGCGTTCGTGCGCGCGAGCGGCTACGTGGTCGACCCCGCGCGCGCCGCCAAGCTGCGTTGCCTCGCGCCGTGGCAGCTCGTCGTCGTCGACGCGCTCGCCGCCCGCTTCTGCGCGGCCGACGTGCCCTACGATTCGCCCGGCGCGCCGCCGACCCCGCTCGAGGTCGGGGTCAGCGAGTTCGTCGACCAGTTCCTCGCCGAGTCCGACGCCGAGGTGCGCCGCGAGTGCCTCGCCCTCTTCGGCATGCTCGAGCACGCCTACCCGATGAGCTGCGGGCACCTGCACCGCTTCTCTCTGCTCTCGCCGGCCGCGCAGGACGACGTGCTGCGCTCGCTGGCCGGCTCCGCCTCCGCGCTGCTGCAGGGGGCGTTCACGGGGTGCAAGTCGCTCTTCATGATGGGCTATTACCGCGACCCGCGCACCTGGGGCGTGCTCGGCTACGACGGCCCGAAGAAGGGCCGCCCGACCGAAGGCTGGGTGCCGCTCCGCTACCGGGGCGCGACGTGATCGTCTCCGGCCGCACGCTGGTCGCCGACACCGTGCTCGAGCACGACGTCGTGGTCGTGGGCACCGGCGCCGGCGGGTCGATGGCCACGCGCGAGCTCGCCCGCGCGGGCAAGAGCGTGATCGCGGTCGAAGAGGGGGGCGATCACACCCCGGCCGATTTCGACCAGCGCGAGGACACCATGCTGCCGATCTTGTTCCAGGACCGCGGCGGGCGCATGACCACCGACCTCGCGATCACGGTCCTGCAGGGCCGCGGCGTCGGCGGCTCGACGATCCACAACACCAACCTCTGCAAGCGCGCGCCCGACGCGATCCTCGACCTCTGGACGCAGCGCCACGGCGTCGTCGGGTGCAAGCCGAGCGACCTCGCCCCCGTGTTCGCCGAGGTGGAGCGCGACCTCTCGGTGAGCACGATTCCCGACGACGCGATCAACAAGAACAACGACGCCCTCCGTCGCGGGCTCGCCGCTCTCGGCTGGCGTGGCGGGGCGCTCTCGCACAACCGCGTGGGGTGCATGCGCAGCGGGTTCTGCGAGCTCGGGTGCGCCTACGACGCCAAGCAGAACGCGCGCAAGGTGTTGCTCCCCGAGGCCATGGCGCGCGGCGCGACCGTCCTCAGCGACACCAAGGTGCTCCGCATCCTGCACGACGGGCGCCGCGTCTCCGGCGTGCTCGCGCAGACGGTCACCGGCAAGCTCGTGCGCATCAAGGCCCGCGCGGTGGTGCTGTCGGCCAGCGCGACGGGCAGCGCGGCGCTCGCGCTCGTGAGCGGCGTCCCCGACCCGTTCGACCAGATCGGGCGGGGCCTGCGCATCCACCCCGGCGGCGCGGTGGCCGGTGTGTTCGACGACGCCGTCGACGGCTGGCAGGGCATCCCGCAGAGCTGGGAGTGCACCGAGCACCTCGACTTCGCCGAGGGCAGCGACAAGCGCGTGTGGATCACCACCGCGTTCGCGCACCCCATCGGCACGGCCTCCCTCATGCCGGGGTTCGGCGCCGACCACATGCGCGCCATGCGCCTCTACCGGCGCATGGCGGTGCTCACCGCGATGGTCCACGACGAGACCGAGGGGCGCGTGACCGCTTCGCCGGAGGGCAAGCCGCGCATCGCCTACGCGATGGAGCCGCGCGACCGCGCCCAGCTCGCCAGGGGCCTGCGGGCCGGCGCCGAGATCCTGCTCGCAGCCGGTGCGAAGGAGGTGCACGTCCCCGCGGTGCGACCGCTGATCGTACGCAACAAGAAGGACCTCGCCGCGATCGACCTCGACTTCGCGCGGCCGCACTCGGTGCCGCTCACCGCGGTCCACCCCATGGGCACGATGCGCATGGGCGAGGACCGTCGGCGCTCGGTGGTCGACTCGCGCGGGCGGCACCACCACCTCGCGGGGCTCTTCGTGGCGGACGGCTCACTGTTCCCGACCAGCCTCGGCGGGCCGCCGCAGATCTCGGTCTACACGCTCGCCCGGCACCTCGCCCGCCACGTCGCCGACAGCGTCCGCTGACCACGGGCCTGCGCCGGCACGCTTGGTGCTCTGCGATCACGCATGCGACTCCACTGTGCCATCGTGGTGGGGACCCTGTTCGTCACCCACGCCGCGAAGGCCGAGACCGGCGTGGATCTCGGGCCGCCCTGCACCGAGCGGGCGAGCGTCTCGGTCCCGAGCAAGCTCCCCGCGAACATCGGCGGGATCCCGGTCACCAAGACCGAGAAGGCGGTCGTCTCTCTCCTGGCACCAGATGGCACAGAGCTCTCGCGGACGGTCACGTTCGTCGGCGACCTGCAGGTGCTCGAGGTGCCGAAGCTCACCGTGGGCGCGATCTACACGGTCAACTGGTCGGCGGATTGTGGCTCCGGCAAGGTCTCCTTCGAGGCGACGGCGGAGATGCCCTTGCCGACCACCGCGGGGACCCTCCTCGCGCAGCCCCCCTACTTCGGAGACTCCAGCCCGTATGCATGCGACGAGGCGCGTCGCCCGATCGGGCGTCAGTACGTGCCCATCCAGTTCACGGCCTCCGCCGAGCTCGCGCCGTTCATGGGGGTGACCGACGTGGACGTCGTCGTCGACGGGGTTCGCCGCAGCGGCGACTGGCCCGCCGCCGGCCAGTGCAAGGCCGTCGATCGACTCGTCACGTTGACGGCGAGCTGCCCGGCCGCGACCACCTTCCAGCGTGTCGCAGCGCGGGTCACGGTGGCGGGTCGACCCGCTCTCTCCACCCCCGAGATCGTGGTCGAGGTCCCGTGTCCGTCCGCCGTTCCGGACACCGAGTGCAGGCGCGAGTTGCCCGACGCCGGGCCCGACTACGGAACGCCGAGCGACTGCGGCGACCCGTTTCCCCCGACGACGACGAGCGGGTGCGTGATCCACAGGGGTGGACTCGGGCTCTTCGGATGGTTCGCGCTCGCCAGCGTGTCGATGGCCTGGATGGTTCGCCGACGCCCTCGCTGACTGCGCCGGCGCACTTCACGCCGGATGCAAAAGGGCCGCTGCGAACGGACGTCTCGGCAAGGTTCCCTGATCCGAGCAAGACTGCCGGAATGCGTCCCTTTGCCCTCGGTCTCGTGTCGCTCTGGTTCCTGGCGTGCGGCGGCAACGTCCAGGACGCGCCCACCACCGGCGACGGCGGTGCGGTCGACACCGGCGCCGCCTCCGACTCGGCCTTGGGCGCGAAGAGCTACCGCACCCACGTCATCCTCGGCGACTCGATCTCCGACCGTGGGGGCGAGGCGCCGTATTACTACGACCTGCTCGACAAGAACGACGATGCGCGGTGGCCCACCGACAAGGGCCGCGATTTCGCGACGCGGTACCCGGGCATCCAGGTGCAGAAGAAGTCCAGGGGTGGGTCCACCGCGGCCAACCTGGGTGGCCAGATCGACACGCTGCCGATGCGCCTCGACGGGCCCGTGCTCGTCACCATCACCATCGGCGGCAACGACGTGCAGGCCGCGCTCGCGAAGATCCTCACGAGCGGCGACGACAGCCTGAACCGCGCGGACTTCGCGGAGTTCCTCGAGGAGTCGCTCGGCAAGCTGTTCACCAAGGACCGCTTCGGCCCCGGGGTCGAGGTCACCGTCCTCATGACCAACATCTACGACCCGAGCGACGGGACGGGGAAGTTCACCTTCGCCTCCGGCACCAAGTGCGGCGGCGCGCTCGGCATCTGGCCCGCGAGCAGGCCGACGGCGGAGCTGCTCGTGCCCTGGCAGAAGGTGATGACCGACGTCGCCGCCAAGCACCCCGGCACCGTGGTGCTCGATCTGCACGGCAAGTTCGCCGGGCACGGCGTGCCGGGCGCGGAGGCCTGGTTCGTCAAGGACTGCATCCACCCGAACGCGGCGGGGCACGACGCGATCCGTGACCTGTTCTGGGACGCGATCCAGAAGCTCTAGCGCACGCTCGGGGCGCCCTCGTCGTCTTCGTCTTCCTTGGCCTTGCCGGCCGGATCGCGGAGGCCGAGGGCCTTGAACTTCTTGTAGAGGTGGCTGCGCTCGAGATCGAGGCCGCGCGCGGTGGCGGCCATCTGGCCGCCGTAGTGCTTGAGCGCCTCCTGCAGGATCGTGCGCTCTGCCTCCTCGACGAGCACCCGGAACGGCACGCTCGAGCGGAACAGGCCGCCGGGCGTGGGCACGCCGGCTTGCGGCAGGAACGAGCGCACCTGGTCGGCGTCGATGGTCTCGTCGGGGCTCAGGATCACCAGACGCTCGATGAGGTTGCGCAGCTCGCGCACGTTGCCGGGGAACGCGTAGCTCGAGAGCACCGCGAGCGCGTCCTCGGTGATGCGCATGCCGCGCCGGTCGTTGCCGCGGCCCGCGAGGTCGAGGAAGTGGCGCGCGAGCAGGGGGATGTCCTCGCGCCGAGCGCGCAGCGGCGGGATCTCGATCGGCACCACGTGCAAGCGATCGTAGAGGTCGGCCCGGAACGCGCCGCTCGCGATGGCCGCGGCGAGGTCGCGGTTGGTGGCGGCGACGACCCGCGCGTCGACCTTGATCACGTCGCCGCCGCCGACGCGCTCGATCTCGCGCTCCTGCAGCACGCGCAGCAGCTTGGCCTGCATCGGCAGCGGCATGTCGCCGACCTCGTCGAGGAACAGCGTGCCGCCGTTCGCGCGCTCGAACTTGCCGCGGCGCGACTTGGTTGCGCCGGTGAACGCGCCCGCCTCGTGGCCGAACAGCTCGCTCTCGATGAGCTCGCCGGGGACGGCGGCGCAGTTGACCTTCTCGAGCGGCCCGGCGACGCGCGAGGAGGCCTCGTGGATCGCGCGCGCGACGAGCTCCTTGCCGGTGCCGCGCTCGCCGACCACGAGGACGTTGGCGTCCTTGGCCTTGGCGGCGCGCGCGATGCGCTCGTTGAGCTGCTGCATGGCCGGCGACTCGCCGAGGATGGCGCCGTCGAAGCCGGCCTGGGCCTTCAGCTCCTTGGCCTCGGCCTCGGCGCGGACGAGGCGCAGGGTGTTCTCGAGCACCAGCAAGAGCCGGTCGGTCGAGAGCGGTTTCTCGAGGAAATCGAGCGCGCCGAGGCGCGTCGCCCGCACCGCGTTGTCGATGGTGCCGTGCCCGCTCATCACGATGACCGGGATCTCGTTCCGCGCCGCGCGCAGCCGCGTGAGCATCTCGATCCCGTCGCCGTCGGGCAGGGCGACGTCGAGCAGCAACAGATCGTAGGCGCGCTTGGCGAGCTTCTCCTCGGCGACGCGCACGCCTCCCGCGACGTCGACCGCGTACCCCTCCAGGCGGAGCGCGGTGGAGAGGGTCGTCAGGATGTTGGGCTCGTCATCGACGACGAGGAGGTGCGCATTGGGCATGCGCCGAGGAGGGTAACTGATATTTGCTTCGTGCGCGCCACCGGCAAATGGACACGAGCGGCGCACGCGATACACTGCGAGACCATGCGCGCCCTCGCCGCCTGCCTCGCAGGGTGCATCCTCGCTGCCGCCGGTTGCGGTGGCGCGACCGCGGACGTCCCGAGCGTCCCGACGGACGCAGGGCCCGACCCGTACGCCGAGCCCGACGCCGGTGCCAACGGCGTGTACGTCGACCGCGCCACCGCCTGCCCCGTCTTCGTCGACGCGCTCCAGCAGCAGCTCGCGGCGCTCCATTGCGTGTCCGATCCCGCACCCGCCTGCCCCACCACGCTCGAGGACTTCGAGCGCAACAAGCTCGGCAGCGTGTGCACGTGGGTCTACGACCGCGGGGTCCTCGACAACTGCGTGCGTCGTGTCGCTCGGTACACCACGTGCGCGGACTTCACCGGCAAGCCGTGCACGCTGGTGGTCAAGGCGGGGGTGGGTTGCAGCACGTCGGTCGACGCTGGAGGTGGTGGGTGAAGCACGCGATCTGTTCCCTGGTGATCGTCACGCTGGTCGGCTGCGGGGACTCATCCGCGATCGACGCGCCTGACACGGAGTCGACCGACGTCGGTCCCCTCGACGTCGGGGCCGACGTCGACGGCGGTGGCCCCACCGATGCGACGAGCGAGGTCCCGACGGACAGCGTGGCCGCCGACACCCCGGTCGACGTCCCGGACGCGGGCCCCATCGATCCGCTCGCCGGCATGGGCACGGTCACCAAGGTCGCCGGCGGCTACCAGTTCACCGAAGGCACCGCGTGGAACGCGGCCGGCTACCTCCTCTTCACCGACATCCCTGCGGCCACGATCCACAAGCTCCCCTTCGACGGCGTCGCGGCCCCGCTGCGCACCGACGGGGCCAAGGCCAACGGCCTCGGCTTCATGGTCGGGGGCGACCTGCTCGCCTGCGAGCACTGGAACCGGCGGGTGAGCCGCACCACCACGACCGGCGTCGTGGCGGTCGTCGACAATTTCGAGGGCAAGAAGCTCAACTCGCCGAACGACCTGGTCGTCCGCAGCGACGGCACGATCTACTTCACCGACCCGAACTACGGGCTCGAGGGTCGGGCCGCGGAGCTGGGCTTCAAGGGCGTGTTCCGCGTCGACCCGAAGGGCGCCGTCACCGCGCTCGCGAAGGACATGAACCAGCCGAACGGCATCGGCCTCTCGCCCGACGAGAAGACCCTCTACGTCAGCGACACGGTCACCTCGCTCGTGCGCGCGTGGCCCGTCGCGGCCGACGGCTCGGTCGGCACGCCGAGCAAGCTCGCCGACCTCGGCGGCGGCGGCGACGGCCTCGCGATCGACGACGCCGGCAACCTCTACGTCACGTGCAGCGCCGGGGGTCCGCGTGATCTCGCCCGCGGGCAAGTTGCTCGGCACGATCAAGATCCCGGAGTCCGCGACCAACTGCGCGTTCGGCGGACCGGACCGGCAGTGGCTCTTCGTGAGCGCGGGCAAGAGCATCTACCGCGTGCACCTCGGCATCCCCGGCAAGGGCTGAGGCTACGTCTGCAACCGGCCGGCGGCGTGGGCATCGAACGCCGCATGCAAGACCTGGCCGGGAAGATCTGCGTCGTCACGGGCGCCAACACGGGCATCGGCAAGGAGACCGCGCGGGGCCTGGCATCGCGGGGCGCCACGGTGATCCTCGCGTGCCGCGACGCGCAGAAGGGCGAGGCCGCCCGCGCCGATCTCGCCGCCTCCACCGGTCGGCAAGATCTGCGAGTGATTCCGCTGGACCTGTCCGATCTGGACAGCGTGCGCGCGTTCGCCGCCACGCTGCGCGCCGAGCTCCCGCGGATCGACGTCCTGGTCAACAACGCCGGGGTCTGGACCACCAAGCGCGGCACCACGAAGCAGGGCTTCGAGACCACCTTCGGCGTGAACCACCTCGGCACGTTCCTCCTCACCCAAGAGCTGCTCCCGCTGCTCGAGAAGAGCCCGGCGGGCCGAGTGGTCACGCTCTCCTCGAGCCTGCACTATCGCGGAAAGATGCAGTGGGACGATCTGCAGTCCGAGAAACGTGGATTCAGCGGGCCCAGGGCGTACAATCAATCAAAGCTCGCCAACGTGTTGTTCACGCTCGAACTCGCGCGTCGCCTGGCGGGCACCAAGGTCAGCGCGTTCGCTGTACACCCGGGCGTCGTCGCCACGGAGCTGGCGCGCAGCTATCCGAAGTTCCTCGTGAAGGTGTTCCACCTGTTCCTCCTCAGTCCGGAGCAGGGCGCCGCGTGCTCGCTCCACGCGGCGACGGCTCCCGAGCTCGAGCGGAAGACAGGCCTCTACTTCGAGAAGAGTCGCCCGCGGACTCCCTCGGCGCGGGCCCGGGACGAGGAGGCGCAGGAGCGCCTCTGGCGGCTCTCGGAGCAGCTCGTGTCGGGAGCCACGGCGGCCCAGGCCGCCTGAAGGCTGGGCCGGCGTAAGGTGGGGGGCGCGTCGCGCGTTGTCCCCGGGCGTGGCCCGGACCTTCGTCGCTGCCCTCCTCGTCGGCCTCTTTGCAGGGGCGGCGGTGGTGGCCGCCCTGGTGATCGGCGGGGTGACGAAGCTCCCCGTCACCCTCGCGTTCGGCGCGGTGCTCGTCCTCGGGCTCCTCGCCGGCGAGTCGACGCTCGCCCGCGCGCTCGGGCCTCGGGGGCCGTTCGCCGCCTCTTGCACCGTGGCTTCCCTGGCGCCTTTCGTCTGGCTCGCCGCGCGCTGGGCCCTCTCGGAGCCGCTCGTCGCCTCGGGCTTCCGGTGCGGGACGCCGCTCGCCACCGCGATGATCTTCGCGCCGTTCTTCGTGGGCGCCGCCACCGTCGTGGCGTTCCTCGGCTTCGCCAAGCTCTTCGCGGGGACGTACCGCTGGCTCGACCGCCCCTGGGTCGCGATCGCCAAGGCCACCTTGCTCCTCGGCGGCCTGCTCGTGCTGCTCGCCACCGTGCGGATCGTCGGCCGGCCCGAGCCCGACGCGTGGCGTGGTCGCCTCCCGATCGTCGCGGAGCTCGGCGCGCTCACCTTCCGGCCGTGGGTCGATCCCGTGCCGGCCCCCCCGCACCAGGGGGTCCTGGACGAACGGGCCGAGCTCGCGCCCGGCGTCGTGCTGCTGCGCGGCTGTCGGCTCGACGTCGGTTGCAGCGTCGCGCTGCTCCGCGACGGCAAGGCCGGTGACCGGATCGGCGTCGATCGAGGCGAGGTCGTCGTCCGCCGCATGAAGAATGGTTTCCTCTTCGACGGCGGGCGCTGGAGCCACGGCGCGCTCGGTGACGACGGACGACGCCGCGACGTGAACCTCGACGACGTCGCCTCCGAGCTCTCCGCGCCGCGGGGCTGGCTCGTGGGCGCCTGGGGGACCCTGCTCGTCGGAGCCTTCTTCGTCGTCCGCGCGCTCCGGATCCGGGTCGACCTCGCCGGGCTGCGCGACGGTGCGGTCCACGACGACGGCATCGTGCTCGAGGACGGCTCGGAGTGGCCCGTCCCCGCGCCCGGCTTCGCGCTCGGCACGCGCGTCCTCGCCCGTGATTCGACGGTCGTACCCCAGTTCCGCAACGATCCGACCCCCTCGTTCGTCGTCGGCAGCAAGGAGGCGCTCGCGGCCGCCGCTCGCCACCTCGCCACCCGGCACGCCTTGCTCGGTTCGACCATTCTCCTCCTCGGCCTCGCGCCGCTGGCCGCCGCGGCGCTTTCCCGCCTCGTCCTGTGATTCAGAGCTATCCTGTCCCGTCTTGGCGAGGCGCTTCGAGGTCCCCGACTACACACCCGGAGCTTGTCGTGCGGTGGCCGCGGTCCTCGCGGGTGGCGTCGTCAAGGGTGCGTTCGAGTGCGGCGCGCTCGAGGTGCTCGTCGCGGCAGGGCTCCCGATCACGAGGCTGGTCGGCGCGAGCGCGGGGGCCCTCAACGCGCTCGCGTTCGCCGGCGGGATCGCGCGCGGGCAGCCGCTCGGCGCGCTGCGCGACCTCGGTTCGGTGTGGGCCGACCACGCGAGCGCCAGCCTCCTGCAGCCGAGTCTCCGCGCGCTCGCCGCGGGGCAGGGGCTCGCCGACGCGCGGCCCTTGCTCGAGCTGTTCCGCGAGCACGTGCGGCCGGTCGAGGTGCCGGTCGCGCGCGTGGAGCTCCGGATGGTGGTCGCGCCGATCGCCGGCCGCTGGGTGCAGACCTTCTGGGATCCGCGCGGGCGCACCACGTTCGAGAGCGCGCTCGAGTTCACCGAGGAGGACTTCCACCCCGACCGCATCGAGCGCGTGTACCTCGCCGCCGCGGCGTCGGCCGCGCTGCCTGGCGCGTTCTCGCCGGTCGAGCTCGAGGACCTCGGCCCCTGCGTCGACGGAGGCGCGGTCGACAACGCACCCATCAAGCACGCGCTGCACGGCGACCGGCCCGGGGACCTGCCCGTCGACACGGTGCTCGTCATCACGCCGGAGCCGGCGCGCCACGTGGAGGAGCACGACCGGGTCGCGTCGCTGCGCGGCATCGAGCTCGCCGCGCGGCTGGCCGACGTGCTGATCAACGAGCGCCTCTACCGCGACCTCAAGGAGGCCTACGAGGTCAACCGCCTCGTGCGCACGTTGCGCGCGGCGCCCCTGGACGACGAGGTGCGCGCCGACCTGCTCACCGCGATCGGCCTACCGAACGCGCGCGAGGTGAAGATCGTCGAGGTGCGCCCCGAGGAGGCGCTCGAAGGCCACTTCCTCTCGGGCTTCTTCGCCCCCGAGCTGCGCATCCAGTACCTCGCGCAGGGGCGGGACGCCGCGCTGCGTGTGTTGCCGACGATCCGTCGCGACAGCGCCGTGAGCGTCTGACGAGGACGAATCCATCGAAGCTGGAACGAGCGTGCGCGCCGGAACCTGCGCGAGGCACGCGTGTCGCTGCCGGCATGCTCCAACGCTTGCTCGCCGTAGGCTCCGTCACCGCGTCGTTCCTGGCCATGGGGTGCACGACGGGGGCGCTCCCCACGCCGAAGGCGCAGATCCTCCCGCTGCGGACGCTGCACCTCTACGAGACCGGCGTCGGCTACTTCGAGCGGTCGGGCGACGTCGGCACCGGCGCCACCACGCTCCCCGTGCCCACCGGTCACCTCGACGACGCGCTCAAGACGCTCGTGATCATCGGCCCCGGCGGCAAGATCCGCGGCTTCGAGTTCGGCAGCAGCGTCAGCAAGGGCATGGCCCGCGCGCAGGCCGGGCTCGACCCCAACGCCGACGCGCCCATCACCTTCCGCGGCCTGCTCACGAGCCTCAAGGGCGCGCGCGTGGAGATGGTCCTCACGAGCGCCGCGCTCACCGGCCGCATCATCGACGTCGTCGACGAGGTCAGCGAGGAGCCAGCGTCGACCGACCCGAAGGCCGAGAAGAAGCCACCGATCCTGGTGGTCATGATCGTCACCGACAAGGGCGAGATCCGCCGCGTCCCCGCCGCGCAGATCGTGACCGTGCGACCCACCGACCCGGCCTATGGCGCGCGGCTCAACTCGTCGCTCGACGCCCTCTCGACGCGTAGCGCGGCGACCCCGCGCGCGCTCGAGCTGCTCGGTTCGGGCACCGGCCCGGTCACCTTCGGCTACGTCGCCGAGACGCCGATCTGGCGCGCGAGCTACCGCCTCGTGCTCGACCCCGATCAGAAGGGCGGCCTCTTGCAGGGCTGGGCGCTCCTGCACAACGACACCGACGAGATGTGGAAGGGGGTGAAGGTCAGCCTCGTGAACGGGCGCCCGGACTCGTTCCTCTTCCCGATGGCCGCGCCTCGCTACGCGCGCCGCACGCTCGTGACGCCGGACGGCACGGCCTCGACGGTCCCCCAGCTCCTCGACAAGACCCCCGACGCGATCTGGGGCGACAACCTCGACGAGACCGGCACCGTGGGGCACGGCTCGGGCACGGGCTCCGGGGTCGGCTACGGCAGCGGCTACGGCAAGCTCGGGAGCTCGCACAGCTACGGCTTCGGCGGCCTCGGCACGGTCTCCGAGGGCTCGAGCAGCCTGCTCTCCGTCGGCAACCTCGCGGGTGTCGCCACGGCCACCGGCCTCGAGTCAGGGGCCCTGTTCGCGTACTCGCTCGACGGCTCGCTCGACCTCGGCGCCCACAAGTCGGCGCTCGTGCCGTTCCTCGCCCAGCGCCCCGACGTCGAGGCCATCACCTGGATCGACGACACACCCCGCGCGGCGGTGCGGTTCGCCAACTCGACGAGCCAGACGCTCCCGTCGGGGACGCTCTCTTTCTTCAGCTCCGCGGGCACCAACGGCGGCGGCGGTGGCTTCATCGGCGAGTCTGCGCTCGACCGACTCAAGCCTGGCGAGCGGCGCTTCGTCGACTTCGGCGCCGACCTCGACGTCGACCTCACCAAGGTCTCGCGCAAGTTCGACGAGGACCCGAAGACGCTGCGGTTCCTCGGGGACTCGCTGGAGGAGAACTTCCTGCGCACGGTCGACTCCACCTGGGACCTCGAGAACCGCAGCGGCCTGCCGCGCAAGGTCTACGTCGTGCTCCACCTCGACAAGAACGCCTCGATCAAGGGCGCGGACGGCCAGGATTTCGACACGGCGGCCCGCCGCCCGCTCGCCTGGTTCGCCGTCAAGGCCAAGTCCAAGCTCTCGCGCGACGTCAGCACCGTCGAAGGCCTCAAGCGCATGGTGCCGTTCACGCTCGTGAACACCACGCTGCTCACCCGGCTCTCCAACGCCAAGTCGCTGCCGTCGGCGCAGCACGACGTGATCGTCGACGCGCTCGCGCGGCAGAAGGAGCTCGACGAGGCGAAGACGGCGCTCACCAAGAACAAGGAGGAGATCACCGTCGTCGAGGGCGACCTCACTAGGTTCCGCGAGCACCTCAAGGCGATGGGCGACAAGGCCGCGGGCCCCGGCACCAACCCGTTCGTGCAGAAGATCCTGCAGGCCGAGGACAAGCTCACGGCGCTACGCAAGGCGCGGGCGTTGCTCGAGAAGGACGAGGTGGCGAAGAAGGAGGCCGTGCGCACGAGCCTCAAGAAGCTGCCGTCATGACGGTGTCGCTACGCCTCGGCGATGGGCGCCTGCGCGTGCCGAGTGACGGGGTCCAGCAAGAGAGGAGCCTGGCGCGCTCGACGAACGGGGCCGCGTTCACGTACGGTCGCGCCGTGGACGCGCCCGATCTGCTCGACCCGACCCCGACCCGCCGCGTCGACGGGCGCAAGGCGGGCGAGACCCTCACGTTCGCGTTCGCGCAGGGCGTCGCGGGCGACACCTGGCACGAGATGTTCGCGGCGGCGGCGCTGCCGAAGACCCGGTTCTCGGTGGACGCATTCGCGCGCGACCTCTTCGTGGCCGATCTCGTCGCGGGCTGCCGCACGACCACCCTCGACGGCGTGCGCACCCAGCTGCCCGCCAAGTGGCTCGAACGCGTGCTGTCGCGCCCGCCCGAGGACGTGGCGGTGGTCGAGTTCCGTCGCGAGATCCTCGGCGAGCTCGCCGAACACAGGGAGCAGCGGAAGGCGCTCGAGGATCTGCACGGTCGCCTGCGGGAGCTGCTCGACCAGCTGCAGATGGTGCCCGCGCGCAACACCGACGTGCTGCGGCGCCGGCTCGACATCCTTTCGACGGTGAAGGCGTGCCTCGAGTTCATGGCGGCGTCGTTCCCCGGCGTGCGTTCGGGCCTCGCGCGCATCCCCGCGTTCGCCACGGAGGTGATGGCGTCGGACGGTTACCGGGCGCTGCTCGAGCTGCTCGACTACGACGACCACCTCGCCACCGTGGACGTGCGCGTCCGCGTCGGCTCCGACGGACGCGTGCGCGGCCTCGCGCTGGCGAAGGTCGAGGAGAACACGCGGAGCCGCTTCGCGCGCACGCCGCTCGGCCGCTGGGTCGCGCGCCTCGTGCTCTTGTTCCGTGGCTTTCGCTTCGACGCCGAGGAGCTCATCGCGCGCGCGGTGGAGCAGGTGTTCGAGGGCCTCGAGCAGACGGTCCTCGCGCTGATGCAGCTCTCGTACGACCTCGCCTTCTACCTCGCGGCGCTGTCGTTCCGCGCGAACGCCCAGAAGGCCGGGCTCGACGTGTGTCTCCCCACCATCGTCGACGAAGGCTCGACGAGCATCGAGGGGCTCTGGAACCCGCTCCTGCTCGCGCACGAGAAGCACATCGTGCCGTCCGACGTCGCGATGGAGCCGCCGTTCCTCACCCTGCTCACCGGTCCCAACTCCGGCGGCAAGACCCGCCTCCTGCAGTCGATCGGCCTGTGTCAGCTGCTCGGGCAGTGCGGCTTCTTCGTGCCGGCGCGATCCGCCACGCTGCGTCGCACGCACGGCATCTTCGCCTCGTTCGGGCAGCCGCCCGCCGCCGACGCGAGCGAGGGGCGCCTCGGCACCGAGCTGTTGCGCGTGCGCGCCCTCTTCGAGACGTTGCCCGTCGGTGGGCTCGTGCTGGTCGACGAGCTCTGCTCGGGCACCAACCCCTCCGAGGGTGAAGACCTGTTCCGCCTCGTGCTCACGCTGCTCTCGGAGCTCGAGCCGCAGGGGTACCTCTCCACGCACTTCCTCACGCTCGCCTCCGATCTCGAGCGGAGCCCGCCGTACGAGCGACTGTCGTTCCTGCAGGTCGAGCTCGACGAGCGTGGCGTGCCCACCTACCGCTTCCAGCCGGGCGTCGCCAAGACGTCGCTCGCGCACAAGACGGCCGCGCGCCTCGGGGTCACGCGCGACGACCTGTCGGCGCTCGTGCAGCGGGCCAAGGCGGCGCGCCGCTGATAGAGTGCGCCGATGTCGCGCTTCGCCTTCGCTCTCTCCGTCGTCCTCGTCGGTTGCACCTCGGATCCCGAGGCCGAGCCGGTCGTGGTCCGTGACTCGGCGGCCGAGGCGGACGGGGCGACCGACACCGGCTCCGCCGACGCGACGACCGAGACGATCGCCGACGCCCCGAAGGACGCCGTCGACGCGAGCTGCAAGCTCGTGAAGGCGTACTCGTCGAAGAACGCGAAGTGCAACGCGTGTGCAGAGGCGAAGTGCTGCGCCGAGATCAACGGCTGCCTCGGCGACCCGAAGTGCGACGACGAGTACGTGAACTGCATCCTCGCGTGCGCCCTGCTGCCGGCCGACGCGGGCGACGCGGGCGCGGAGGCCAAGGCCTGCATCGCCAAGTGCGGGGCCGATTTCCCGGTCGGCAAGGCGGCCTACGACAAGGCCATCGGCTGCGCCGACGCCCAGTGCGGCGCCGAGTGTGGCTAGCGCTCGCCGGGCGTCACTTGCCGGCGAGGTAGATCGCGTAGAGGTAGGCCTTCGCGAAGCGCTTGGCGTGGGGCTCGAAGCAGATGTGACCCTGACCGGTGGGTGCGTCGATGCCCTGGTTCAGGCTCGGGCAAGCCGCCGTCGATCGCACCGAGTTGCAGATCTCCCACGAGCCACCACGCTCGCACCGGGCGCCGGTCGCCGGCTCCGTGCTCTCGACGTCCTGCAGATCGAAGATGACGTCGGACGGAAACGTCGTCCGCATCCACGCGCGGGTCGCCATCTTCGGCGCGTTCTCGGCCGGGACCGCGTAGACGAGGGGTGGCGTGACGTGGAGGACGCGCACGCCAGCCGCCTTGATGTCCGCGACCGCGGCCTGGTAGGCCGTCTGCGCCGCCGACACCTTGTCGCTCACGATGTCGGCGTAGCCGAACTTCATGATGGCCACGCGGGCCGTCGACTTGGTGGCGAGCGCGAGCTTGCGAAACTCCGCGATCTTCCCCGCCGGGTTGCCGTTGCTCGACGCGAAGAGGCCCCCGTTCAGACCCGGCGCCAGCGCGGTGTAGTTGCTGTCGACGTACTCGAACTTGTAGCCGACGGCGTCCGCGCCGTCCTCGAGGTCGCCGCCGACGGACTGGTGCAGGAAGAACGTGCGAAAGGTCTTGGTCTTCGCCTTCTCGTCGGGCGCGAGGGCGTCCCAGGCCGCGATCCCCGGGAGCCCGACCAGCGCGGGATCGACGGGCCCGGTGTCGGTGGCGAGGCCGGTGTCGGTGGCGCCGCCGGTGTCGCCGGTCGTGCTGGTGTCTGCCCCCGAGTCGGTGGCGAGCGTGTCCGGTACCGCGGTGTCGGCGACGGCCGCGTCGGCGGGACCGCTGTTGGCGTTGGTCTGCGCGCAGGCGGTCAGCGTCACGGCGAACACGAGCGATCGGAGCATCACAGCCCGTATCGGTGCGCCGGACGCGTCGCAACCCCTCAGAGCCCCAGGCGCGCGACGAAGAAGCCGCCCTCTCTCCCCGTGTCGATCTTCACCGGGGATCGCCGAGCGAGATCGGCGCCCCCGTGTAGCCGGCGATCCACGCCTTCGAGCCCGAGGTCGCGACGACGAAGGGGCAGACCGGTGGCGCCGGCGGCAGGATGGCGCGCGATCGAGGTGGACGTGCCGAGCTTGGCGAAGACCACGCCGCCCGGATCGCCCTCGGTGGCAGCGACCAGCGCGGTGTCGTCGGCGACGGCGATCGGCCCGACGTCGAGCGTCTTCGGTCCGAGCGAGGTGACGCCGAGCACGGCCGTTCCCCGGAAGGCGACGACGTGCGCTCCAGCCGTCAGCGTGAGCGGGGGGAGCGACCCGCGGTCGACGCGCCCTCCTTCGGTGGTGAGCGCGAAGAGGAGGTCCTTGCCTCGCGTCGTCACCGACCGGCCGCGCCCTTCGCTGGTCTCGAGGCCGAGCCACGTCGCGGGTGGGCGCTTTCCCGAGGGCTCGAGGCGTAGCAGGAACGGAGCTGGCCGCTTCGTCGGCGCCCCGCCGAGCTCGAGGTCCACGCCCACCGTGGTGCGCAGCAGCAGCGGCCGCTTCGCCGCGCCGGCGACGAAGATCTCGCCGTCGAGCGTGGTGACGCCGAACGCCATGTCGTCGGAGAGCGGGGCGCCGATCGCTGCACCCCACGGGCACCCGCCGTCGGCGGGGTATCGCAGCACCACCGCGTCGTAGACGCCGACGAGGTGGCCTTCACCGTCGTCGCCACCCGGCCGCGCCTCCAGGGTGCCGCAGCCCTCTCCCAGATCGGCGACCCCGGTGATCGCGCCCGCGACGACGACGGCGCCGCCCAGGCTCGTGACGGCGAAGCCCTGGTCGAAGTCGCTCGACCCGTAGCGGCGAGCCCAGCGGAGTTCGCCGCGCTTCGACAGGACCGCGACCACGCCGTCGGTGCGGCCCGCGGAGGTGAGGGTGGTCGGCGCGCCGGCCGTCGGCAGCGTCACCGTGCCCGAGAACGACCCGGCGACCGCCAGCTCGTCGCCAACGCTCGCGATCGCCCCGATGCTCTCGCCGATCGTGAGGTGCCACCGCACCGCACCGGTGAGGGTGTCGAGGGCGAGCACGAAGCCACCGCGCGGGATGGTCACCGAAGCGATCGCGAAGTCGGCGCGGGCGAGGCCGACGACCACCACCTGGTCGTCGCTCGCGAAGAGGCCGGTCGGGTACACCGGGCCGAGGACGCCCGTGCCGACCGCCTGACCGATGCCGAGGACGGTGACCGTGTCCTTCCAGACGCCCGCGTCGCTGGTGTCGCTCGCGGCCTTCGTGTCGGTCGCGGCCTCCGCGGCGGGGTCGGTCGCGGCGTCGTCGACGGCCGCGCTGCTCAGAGCCGATCGACCGCAGCCGATGAGGAACGCGACGAGCAGGAGCTGGGTGGAACGCACCGTCCCACCATGCCGCGTGCGGCACCCGCGCGCTACCGCGTCCGCAGGTCGTGTCGGCGCGCGCATCGACGCCGGTCACTCGTCCCAGGCGAGCACGGCGCCGACCGGCACGTCGGCGATCTCCACCAGGCGCAGCAGCGCGTACGGCGGCAGCGGCCCGCGCACGTGCGAGACCTCGAGCTGCGCGACGACCTCGCGGGGCGGCTCGTCCGGAAGGGTGAGGCGCGCCACGAACGATCCTCGCGGCTGCGTCGGCGTGGCGATCAGCTTCGGCAGGAGCAGCACGCCCTTGCCGCGCCCCGTCACGGTGTCGGTGACGACCAGGGTGCGTTCGGTCATGCGCGGTGAGGCACCGCGACGCCGCGCTCCTTCGCGCACGCGATGGCCTCCTCGTAGCCCGCGTCCGCGTGGCGGATGACGCCCATCCCGGGGTCGCTCGTGAGCACGCGCTCGAGGCGGGCGGCGGCCTCGGGCGTGCCGTCGGCGACGACGACCATCCCGGCGTGCAGCGAGTAGCCGATGCCCACGCCGCCGCCGTGGTGGAAGCTCACCCACGAGGCGCCGGTCGCGGTGTTCACGAGTGCGTTCAGGATGGCCCAGTCGGCGATCGCGTCGCTGCCGTCGCGCATGGCCTCGGTCTCGCGGTTCGGCGAGGCGACGCTGCCGCAGTCGAGGTGGTCGCGCCCGATGACGATCGGGGCCTTGACCTTGCCCGTGCGCACGAGCTCGTTGAACGCGAGGCCGACGCGCGCGCGGTCGCCGTAGCCGACCCAGCAGATGCGCGCCGGGAGCCCCTGGTAGTGCACGTGCTGCTGCGCCGCGCGGATCCAGCGGACGAGCGACTCGTCGTGGGCCATCACCTGGCAGATGGTCTCGTCGGTGACGGCGATGTCCTCGGGGTCGCCGGAGAGCGCGACCCAGCGGAACGGCCCGCGCCCCGTGCAGAACTGCGGGCGGATGTAGGCCGGCACGAAGCCGGGGTAGCCATACGCGTCGGCGCAGCCGCCGAGCTTGTGCATAGGCGCGCAGGTTGTTGCCGTAGTCGAACACCTCGGCGCCCGCGGCCTGCATCGCGAGCATGGCCTCGACCTCGGCGCGCATGCCGTCCTTGGCCCGGCGGACGTAGCCCACGGGGTCGGCGAGCCGCAGCGCGGGCGCGTCGGCGAGGGGGAGGTCGCCCGGTACATAACCATTCAATGGATCGTGGGCGCTGGTCTGCTCGGTCACGAGATCGGGGACGATCTTGCGGCGGACGATCTCCGGATAGGCGTGCGCGGCGTTGGCGAGCACCGCGATGGTGACGGGCTTGCCGGCGTCGGCCGCGGCGATGGCCTGCTCGATGGCGGCGCCGAGGTCGTCGACGCGGAGGTCGACGTACCCCGTCTCGAGGCGCTTCTCGATGCGGGTCGGGTCCACCTCGATCGCGACGCACGACAGGCCGGCGATCTTCGCGGCGAGCGGCTGCGCCCCGCCCATGCCGCCGAGGCCGGCGGTGAGCACCCAGCGCGCCTTCTGCTGGGTGCGCGCGGTGAAGGCGGCGGCGGCGGCCACGAACGTCTCGTAGGTGCCCTGCAGGATCCCCTGGGTGCCGATGTAGATCCACGACCCCGCGGTCATCTGCCCGTACATCGTGAGGCCGAGCGCGTCGAGTCGACGGAACTCGTCCCAGTTGGCCCACTTGCCGACGAGGTTGCTGTTGGCGATGAGGACGCGCGGCGCGTCCTTGGTGGTGCGGAAGCGGCCCACGGCCTTGCCCGACTGCACGAGCAGGGTCTCGTCGTCGGCGAGCGTGGCGCAGCTCGCGGACGATGACGTCGAACGCCTCCCACGAGCGCGCGGCCTTGCCGGTGCCGCCGTAGACCACGAGGTCCTCGGGCCGCTCTGCGACCTCCGGGTCGAGGTTGTTCATCAGCATCCGCAGCGGGGCCTCCTGGACCCAGCCCTTGCAGGTCAACGTCGATCCACGGGCGGCTCGGACGACACGGGGGGAGGACATGCGCACGCAGGTAATCGCGGTCCTCGGCCGCCACAACGAGCGCCTTGACACCTACAGTGTAGGTGCTAGTAACTCACTCCAGAGTGACGCCGCCAGCGCCACCGCAGGAGCCCCGATGTCCAAGACCTTCTCCGCGCTGCTCGCCCTCGTCTCGCTCGCCTCGCTCGCCGGCTGCGCGGCCCAGCCCGTGACCGACGAGGACTCGGCCTCGACCACCGCCGCGATCGACGGCGCCGCGCGCATCCAGTTCGACGCGAGCTGGCACACCACGGTCACGGGCACCCTCCGCGTCGGCAGCAAGGTCACGGTCGCCTACGACCCCGCGCGCCTCACCACGTGTCGCGGCGACGAGGGCGGCCGCCCGCAGTGGAGCATCTCGCTCGTCTGGCGCCTCGGCACGGCCACCGGCACCACCTCGATCGCGGGACTCATGGCCCCCGCCGGCAACGAGGTCACCCTCGATCTGCCCACCACCGGCGACCTCGAGATCTGGTTCCAGAACACCAGCAAGTACGGCTGCGTCGCGTGGGACTCGAACTACGGCGCGAACTACCACTTCACCGTCGCCGCCGCCGCCAACGCGCCCGGCTGGATCGGCAACGCCGCTTCGGTCGTCGCCCGCGAGACCTGCTTCGACGGCAAGGCGTGCGACGGCAGCCGCCGAACGCTCGAGAGCGGGTTCACGTTCGACACCTGGGCCCGGCAGCGCGCGATGATCACCGGCGCGTACTTCGACGTCTGGAAGGCCGGCGTCACCGACTTCGACAACCCCGACCTCTGGAAGCAGCTCGACGCGCGCGTCTACTACCGCACCGTCGGCGTGAGCGCCTGGTCGTGGGCCTACGTGCCGTTCGAGAAGCGCGTCGGCAACGACGCCCGCTACGGCGCCTCGCTCCGCGCGATCGACCCGCTCGGTGGCCGCACGCGCACGAGCAAGAGCGACTGCCCCGCCGGCACGCTCACGCTCTCGGCCGACGGGCAGTACGTGCAGCAGGACGTCGAGCTCTACTTCGTGGTGAACGGCACGGAGCTGCGCCCCAGCAAGGGCGGCGCGTACCGCGGCAGGTTCATCGACTACAAGGGGCTCTACACGCCCTGCCTCTGAGCCTACACGGCGTGACAGCCCTGGGGGCGCGTGTCACGTTGGGCCGCGACATGCAGGAGTTCGAGATCGACGAATCCCGCCTTCCCCTCGTGCGCGTGGTCTACTCCGAGGTGGTCACCGTCGACGCATTGAAGGCGGTCTTCGAGCGCTACGTGCTGCTCTCCCGGCGTCACCCCCGCATCGCGTATCTCATCGACTTGACCCGGTACAACCCGGTGCTCGGACCGGCGGACGTCCGGAAGACCACGTCCGATCTCCTCGTCCGCCACCTCGACGTCCTCAGCCGGGTGACGGTCTGCGAGGCCCGGGTGGTGCCGTCCGCCCTGATCCGCGCGGCGATGGTGGCCTTCGACAGCGTCACCACCAAGAAGTGGCCGTGCGCGAACTTCGCGACCCAGGCCGAGGCCGAGGCCTGGATCCAGGAGCAGCTCGCGCGCAAGGCACCGTCGCGGCGCTGACCGAGGGGTCGAGCTTCGACGCCGCTACACGTCGCCCTGTTCTCGCCGCGGCAGGTGAAGCTCGGGGAGCATCGTTGCGTGGAGGATACGCACCACGAGGATGTCCAGTGCCCGGCAGAGCGCGGAAGGTCGGGGTAGCGGCGACGTCGCTGCGGCTCCTCGGCGAGTCTCCGAAACGCATCGAAGAGAGCACGGAGATAGGCCTCCGCTTGTTGATCGCCCCAACGCCCGGCCGTGAAATCGGCAATGTCGAGGAGATCGGCGCGGGCGCGACGCAGCAGCCGGAAGCCAGACATCGCTCAGCGAGCGCGCTGCGCGCGAAACTCGTCGAGGATGCCTTCGAGGGTCGAGTCCTCGGCAACGCCGCTGACCTCTCCCTCCTCGAGCGCGGTGCGGAGGGCCTGGCGACGCTCCTGCTGCAGTTCGACGGCTTCCATGCCGGCTCGCAAGACGTCCTCGACCGTTGCGTAGTGGCCGGCGGTCACCTGCGCCTCGGCCATGCGAGCGATCTCGGCCGGTAGGGTCTGGGCGATCTTGGCGGACATCTGGGTCGAGTATGCCAGGCCCCCTTGCACCGGCAAGGCACGCGATCGTCGCGGGGCGTGTCACCTCGCCTCGAAGCCTCGAGTCCTCGTATCATCCTCCGCGTGACCGACCGCGAAGCCGAGCTGCTCGAAGCGATTGTCCGCGCCCCCGAAGACGACACGCCACGCCTGATCTTCGCCGACTGGCTCAGCGAGCAGGGCGACCCACGGGGAGAGCTCATCCACCTCCAGCTCCGCGCGGCTTCGCTCGAGGCCGGTGGCGAGCGCAACAAGGTGCGCGCCGCGGAGAACAAGCTGCTCGACGCGCACCGCGCCGCCTGGCTCGGGCCCATCGCTGGCGTCGTCGAGAAGGCCGAGTTCCGTCGCGGGTTCGTGGCGATGGTGCGGATGACGGCGCGCGCGTGGATCGCGCACGCGAAGTCGGTGCTGGCGGTGGCGCCGCTGATCGACGAGCTCGAGCTCCTCTTCGGCGAGGGCGAGGGTGGCCTCGGGCCCGAGGCGTTCGAACGACGAGATGCGCCACGTGCGCTCGTTGAGCCTTCGCGAGATCACGCCGAGCCGGTCGGGCGCTCGCCGCAGCGTCCACCTTGGGCGCGCTGCGGACCCTCGTCCTCGAGGGCGCCCCCCTCTCGCCGACCGAAGGCGAAGCGATCGCGGCCGCGAAGCTCCCCCAGCTCCGAGCGCTCCGCATGACCGTCGCCTCCGATCTCGCGCTCGCGCCAGACGTGCTGTGGGCGATCGGGAGGGCGAAGTTCTCCCTCGAGTCGTTGTTCGTCGACGGCCAGGAGTGGTCGATGGCGCCGACCGCGCTCGGCGCCGCGGGCGCTGCGGCGATCGTCGGCGGCGCGGCCTTCTCGTCGTTGAAGCGACTCGAGCTTCCCTTCATGGGCCTCGGCGCAGAGGGGGTCTCGGGTCTCATGGACCTCCAGGGCCTCGAGGCCCTCGACGTGACACGCGCGCGCATCGGCCCCGCCGGGCTCGATCCGCTGTTCGCGCACGAGCGGCTCCGGGAGGTGAACCTGTTCGGCAACGATCTCGGAGACGCGGGCGCGGCGCGCATCGCGAAGTCGCCAGCGCTCGCGCGGTGGAGCTTCTTGCACCTCGGCGGCAACGACCTCGGGCTCGAAGGCGTGCAGGCGCTCGCCGACTCGCCGTACGCGAAGAACCTCCGCACCTTGAACCTCGTGAGCAACGGCCGGCTGCGCGACCGGGCGATCGACGTGCTGCTCGCATCGACGAACCTGCACGACGCGCGGATCTGGGTCCGCAACGGGTTCCTCGCGCGCAAGAAGGTGCCGATCACGATCGAGCGCAAGCTGGAGAAGAAGCGCACCAAGAAGTGATCGGCGCGCGTGGCACGGCGCTGGCAGCGTTCGCGGCGATGCTACACTCCTCACTCATGGAGCCGCGCGCCGTCCGCCTTTGCTACGACGACGTGCGCGTGGACCCTACGGGCTGGGAGATCCCGGAGGGTACGGTGCCCGAGTCCCCGCTCCACGACGATCTGTGCGACTCTGCCGGTCTCGGTCCTTGGCTCACGCGCGACGAAGCGAGCGCCCACGCGGCGCGGGCGGCGGAGCAGGTAGCAAGGGCCGCCGAGCAGGCGGCGCGGGCGGGGGAGCAGGCGGCGCGGGCCGCCGAGCAGGCGGCGATCGACCGAGAGAAGGCGGCCCTCGCGCGCGAGGAGGCGGAGTTGCGAGCGCTCGCCGATCCAGCGTGCCCGCGGTTGAGGCCACTCGGCGCGAGCGCAACACCACTTCAACGCGTCGCGGGCTCGTGGCAACCTCCGCCGCGTGACGCGCCCCGGCCTGCCGCCGTGCACGAACGACAGCCGCGCCGCGATCGTCGCCTGTGGCAAGTGCACCTTCTCGCTGTGCGACGACTGCGCGGTCCACCTGGTGAACGGCAGGGTCTGGTGCGCGTCGTGCGCCACCGCGCTCGAGCGCGCCGCTCGACCGACGTACGGTCTCGGTGCGGTCGTCCTCGGCGTCGGCTTCGCCCTCGTGGGAGGACTCCTCGCGCTCGAGGCGACGTTCGCCGGCCAGGTGCAACTCGTGACCCTCTACGCGGGTGTGCCGGCGACGCTGGCCCTTGCGGCGCGGGTCACCTGGGGCAGTCCTGGCGGTGACGCTCCCCGATTCGAGCGTCGTCGGCCGGGTGAACCGTTGCCACTCTAGAAGGCGTGGCTACTTCCGCGCGCGTTGCTTCGCCCGACCGCTCTTGGCGGAAGGCTTCTTCGCGGCAGGCTTCTTCGCGGCAGGCTTCTTCGCGGCGGCCTTCTTCGTTGTTGCAGCCCTCTTCTTGGCAGCAGGCTTCTTGGCGGCAGCCTTCTTGGTAGCGGCCCTCTTGGTCGACTTCTTCGGTGCGGGCTTCTTCCGTGCGAGCTCGGTCCACAGGACAGGGAGGGTGTCGCCGGTCTCGTGATAGCGATCTTCGAAATAGCGCTCGAAGGTCGAGAGGAGCCCCGTCGCGTATCGGTGAAAGATGTCGTTCGAGTACGTGTCGAACACGAGCGTCGTGCCGTAGTCGGTGAGATCGACCGGCTCGTTCGGGCCGATCCGGTTGCCGGCCGCGACATAGGCGCCGAGCAGATTGAGCACGCGCGCGAAGTCCTTCGGCGACAGACCCGGCGCCGCGACGAGGAGCTCGGGCTGATCGAATCGATATTTCAACCCGATGGTGTAGGCGAACCCCTCTTCGGGGAGCGCCACCACTGCCCAGCCGTGCTCCGCGATCTCGGGCACGTATCCGAGGCGCCGCTCGGCGACCCCCGGATTCCCCTTCACGACCTTCTTCCAGCGCTCGAGGAGGTTCTGCTGTGGGTCGTCTGTGCGGAGCGCCATCAGGCGTGCGCGATCCTCGCTGGCGAAGAGCTCGTCCATCTTTCGCTTTGCTTCGGGCATGCGGCGATGATCTCGCGAAACCGATGGATCGGCCAGCGCCCGTCGCTCGATGGGGTGCTTTGGAGATCCACGCACCCGCGGTAGCTTCGGACCCGTGGCCGAGGCGAGCGACACGGAACGTCTGGCGTTCGCGATCGAGCGCGCCCGGGAAGAAGGCGACCTGCGGACTGAGCTCCTCGACCGGGCCGAGCATCCGCGGCCATCACCCGCTGGGATCCGGTGCGCCTGCTAGGGGCAGGTCGTCACGCAGCGATCGGCGACCAGTCGATAGAGGTTCGTGGGGGTGGTCTCGCTGGTCCGCAGACGCGCCCAGACGATCCCGTCCTTCACCACGATCATCCGACCGGCCGTGCGCGCCGGGTAGGCGCCCGTGAGGATCGTCTGCGCACACCCGCCCTCCTTGGGGACTCGCTCGAGGGTCACCGTCTTCTTCGATGCATCCGGAATCACCAGGTAGAGGTTGGGACCATCGACCGCGATCTCGCTCACCGTCCTCCTGCTGAGGGGTCTGGGAGCACCGCCGGCACGCGAGACCGCGACGACCCCCGCGGTCGTGCCCACGTAGACGTTGGCTTCGTCCATCGCGACGGTGGCCCACGTCAGGGAGGAGTCGAAGCCCGTCGCGAGCGCCCTGGGTTCACCACCGTCCGACGATTGCGACCACAGGGTGCCCTCCGCACCGATGAAACACACGCTGCGCTCGTCGCCGGCGAAGGCCCACGGGTTCGAGAGCGATCCGACCGTGGTGGTGTCGCCACCGGTCAGCGGCACCCGCCGAAGCGAGCTCGAGAAGGACGGAGCGGGCGCCGAGGCGCTGTAGAACAGCGCTTCGCCACCCACGCGGAACGTGTTGATGCCCTCCTCCTTGCGCACCGTGTAGGGCTTCGCGCCGGCGCGCGCCTCGACGGCGCGGAACTCCTTCAGCGGGGCTGGCGCCACGAATACGAACAGGTTGTCCTTGCGCCGGAGCTCGGTGACGAAGCCGGGCCGGATGTTCGTCGACACGATCGCGCCGCCGTCGTCGGGGGCCAGATGGAGATCGCCCGTGGGCCCGTCGCTCGTGAACCACACCCCACCCGGGCCGGCTTCCAGCCCGAGGATCCCGAAGCCGGTCGCGCGTGCATGGAGACCACCGCAGACGACACCGCTCGGCACGACGCCGGGCGGAGGCTCGGGCTCGTCGGGGGCCTGCTGGCTGCCGCAGCCAAGGGTGAGCATGGTGAGCGCAAGCGAGCGTCTGGCAAGGGATGTCATCCTGCGGCGTCAGCAAGACGTGGACCCACGCACTTTGCCGCAGAGGTTCGTGGATCGTGAACGACGGTTCCACCACACTGGACCGCGCATCGCACCACGCCTTGCGCGCGGGCAGGGATCGCACGCCGCCGACAACGACGCGTCTCGTGTGAGCGCACGAGCTGCTCCACGTCGGCGACCGAAGACCGCCGTCACACCAGCGACTGGCAGACGTCGGCGGGCCGGCGCGCGGGCCGGCCGACGAACGCCGGCAGCGGCCGCGGGTCGCTCGCAGGAACGACGCGCCCCGCGTCCACCTCGTAGCGCGCGCGCGACCCATTGCGGAGCAGCGTGGCGAGTGCCCCGACCAGTCGATCGACGTCGCCCGCCGAGCTCCCGACGCCGAGGCTCGCGCGCACCGCGCCGGTGCGTCCCGTGGTCGCCGGTGAGAGGAGCGCCTCCACCAGCGGGTGCGCGCAGAACGCGCCGTCCCGCACGCCGATGCCGTGCTCCGCGCTCAGCGCCGCGGCGAGGCGCCCGTGATCCCAGCCGTCGACCACGAACGCCACCACGCCGATGCGCGGGCTGTCCGCGCCGAACAGCGAGAGCACCCGCACGCCGGGCAGCGCGCGGAGCCCCGCGAGCAGCCGCTCGACCAGCGCGCGCTCGTGCGCCTCGACAGTCTCGAAGCCGATCGCCGAGAGCGCCTTGCACGCCGCCGCGAGCGTCACCGCGCCCAGCACATTCGGCGTGCCCCCCTCGTGGCGCGCGGCGCCGAGCGCCCACTCGGTGTGCTCGACCGTCACGTGCCGCACCGCGCCGCCGCCCGCGAGCCAGGGCTCCGCGGCGTCGAGCCAGTCGGCGCGCCCGACGAGCACGCCGCCGCCGAAGGGCGCGTACAGCTTGTGCCCCGAGAACGCGAGGTAGTCCACGCCGAGCGTCGCGAGATCGATCGCGCGGTGGGGCGCGAGCTGGGCGGCGTCGACGGCGATGCGCGCGCCGTGGCGATGCGCGATCCGCGCGAGCTCCGCGACGGGCCACAGCTCGCCGGTCACGTTGCTCGCGCCAGTCACGGCCACGAGCGCGTGCGCGGTGGTGACCGCCGCGAGAGCGGCTTCGACCTGCGAGAGCGCCTCCTCGACGCTGCGCGGCACCGGCAAGCACACATGGCGCCCGCGCTGCCAGGGCAGGAGGTTCGCGTGGTGCTCCGAGGCGAAGCTGATCACGGTCGTGTCTCCGGGCAGGCAGGCCGCGAGCAGGTTCAGCGCGTCGGTCGTGTTGCGCGTGAAGACCAGCGTGTCGTCGGGCCGCGCCCCGACGAAGGCGCGCACCGTCTCGCGCGCCTCGGCGTAGGCGGCCGTGGTCACCGCGGAGGCGAAGCCCGCGCCGCGGTGCACGCTGCTGTACCAGGGCAGGGCGGTCGCGAGCGCGTCGGCCACCGCCGCGAGGCACGGCGCGCTCGCCGCGTAGTCGAGGTTCACGTACCGGGCCGATCCACCGGAGACGAGCGGGACGAGGAGATCGGAGCCGACGACCGGGAGAAGAGAGTCCATGGAGCACCTCGGAGTCGAGAAGACCCCGCAGGCCCGTACGCCCCTTTCCTGGGGCAACGACTGTGCGGAGCCGCGCTTGCCGACCGCACATGCGACCGGCCAGGTCCTCACCCGGGACACCCCGCCGCGGCCCAGCCCACCTTGCGATGGGGCTGGAGGAGGGTTGTCGGCCAGCAAGCCGGGGCTTGTCGCTGGCGCTCGTGACCTTGTTCTTCGCTTAGTCCGAACGGACCGACCCGGCAACCCCTCAGAGCGCCGCGAGCACGTCGTAGCCGGTGAGGATGTAGGTCTTGTCCGCGGGGAAGTCGCGGACCAGCACCGCCGGGTGCTGCGGCGTGATCATCGGGGCCAGCAGCGAGATCGGGGTCTCGATGTCCACGTAGCGGAACGGCTTCTGCATGATCGAGCGCACCGACTCCTTGCGGATGGCGGGGTCCTTCACCATCGCCGCGTAGACGTGGGTCTCGCTCAGGGAGCCGACGATGCGCTGCTCGCGCAGCACCGCGATCTGGCTGAAATCGTGGGCGCTCATGCGCAGGACGGCCTGCTCGACCGTGTCGGTCTCTTGCACGCCCACCACGTCGGCGACCTTCTTGTTCTTCACGAGGTCGCGCGCGGTGGCGCCGGGGAGCGGCTCGTAGCCCATCGTGCGCATCCAGTCGGGGTTGAACATCTTGCCGACGTAGCGGGTGCCGTGGTCGTGGAAGATCACCACGGCGGTCTCGCCCTCGCGGAAGCGGTCCCTCTGCTGGAGCATGCCGGCGATCGCGGAGCCCGCCGAGTAGCCGACCCAGATGCCCTCCTGCTTGACGATCTCGCGCGTGTAGATGGCCGCGTCGCGGTCGGTGACCTTCTCGAAGTGATCGATGACCGTGAAGTCCACGTTCTGGGGGAGGAAATCCTCGCCGATGCCCTCGGTGACATAGGGGTAGATCTCGTGTTTGTCGAAGACCCCGGTCTCCTTGTACTTCTTGAAGACGGAGCCGTAGGTGTCGATGCCGAACACCTGGATTCCGGGCTTCTTCTCCTTGAGGTAGCGTCCGGCGCCGCAGATCGTGCCGCCCGTGCCCACGCCGGCGATCAGATGGTCGATCTTGCCCTCGGTCTGCTCCCAGATCTCGGGCCCGGTGCTCTCGTAGTGGGCCTGTGAGTTGCTGAGGTTGTCGTACTGGTTCGCCTTCCAGGCGTTGGGGGTCTCGTTCACCAGGCGCGAGCTCACCGAGTAGTAGGAGCGCGGGTCTTCCGGGTCGACGTCGGTCGGGCAGACGATGACCTCCGCGCCGAACGCCCGCAGCGCGTCGACCTTCTCGGGCGACTGCTTGTCGGTCGTGGTGAAGATGCACTTGTAGCCCCTTCACCACCGCGGCCATGGCGAGCCCCATGCCGGTGTTGCCGCTCGTGCCCTCGATGATCGTCCCGCCAGGCTTCAGCGCGCCGCTGCGCTCGGCGTCCTCGATCATCCGGAGCGCCATGCGGTCCTTGATGCTGTGCCCGGGGTTGAAGGTCTCGACCTTGGCGTAGACCTTGGCCTTGATGTCCCGCGTGATGCGGTGGAGGCGGACCAGGGGGGTGTTGCCGATGGCACCGAGGATGTTCTCGTGGACGTTGCGGGACATGGGGGGCTCCGGGCCGGGTTTTCGGGGCTTGTAGCGGGTCCGTGGCCCCGCCGGATAGGTGCGGACGCCAAATCACCCTTGGGAGTTGGGGCGGCGGCGTTCTTGACGTATCTTTTCGGGGCTGGATGTCCGAGGTCCCGAAGCGATCGGCGCATGGAGGAGCGCCCCATGGTGGTGCCGCCACGAAGGACCCGGTCCCCGTGGAGCCCGAGGACTTCGAGCAGACCCGCACCGCCATCCTGGTCGTGGCAGAGAGTGGGTCGCACGCGCCCGTCGTCGTGCCGCGCTCGCCCTACCTCACTGCCATCGCGGGGCCGCGCGCCGGCGAGACCTACCCGCTCGACCGCGAGGAGACCATCCTCGGGCGCGGCCGCGAGGCCACCGTGGTCATCGACAGCGACGGCGTGAGCCGCAAGCACGCGCGCGTCGTCAAGCAGGGCGACGAGTGCGTGCTCGAGGATCTCGGTAGCCGCAACGGCACCTTCGTCCAGCAGGACGGCAAGGAAGACGTGCGCGTCCGCTTCCGCCGCCTGATGGACGGCGACCGCATCCAGGTGGGCACCGAGGTGATCCTGCGCTTCGATCTGCTCGACGAGCGTGAGGCCAAGCTCCAGAAGCAGCTCTACGAGAGCGCCGTCCGCGACGCGCTGACCGGGGCCTACAACCGGCAGTTCTTCCAGGACCGCTTCGTCAAGGAGCTCGCCGCCGCGATGGCGACCGCCGCCCAGGGCGGGCCGGTCGCGCTCGCGATGATCATGCTCGACGTCGATCACTTCAAGAAGATCAACGACACCTGGGGGCACCCGGCGGGCGACGCCGTGCTGCAGGCGCTCGTCGCGGCGATCTCCAAGAAGCTGCGCCCCGACGTCGTGTTCGCGCGCATCGGCGGCGAGGAGTTCGTCGTCCTCGCGCGCGGCGTCGACCGCGCGACCGCGCTCACCCTCGCCGAGCGGCTGCGCGAGACCCTCGAGGCGCTCGTCATCCCCTGGAAGACCCACACCATCCCGATCACCTCGAGCCTCGGCGTCGCCTCGTTCGACGAGCTGCGCAACCTCACGACCCCTGACCTCGCGGCCGACCAGCTGATGACCCTGGCGGACGAGCGCCTCTACGCGGCCAAGAGCGGCGGGCGCAACCGGGTGGTCGGCCCTCGTTGACCATGAACCAGAGGCTGCGCCACCTGCTCGAGCGCCCCGACGACGCGGAGGGGCCCTACGAAGACGCGGTCCGCGCGAAGCTCGGTCGCAAGGCGGGGCTCACGACCGCTCCCGAGAAGCAGCTCGCCGCCATCGAGCGCGAGATCGTGCAGGAGATGGCCGGCGCCCTCGGGCGCGCGGAGAAGAAGGTGGAGGACGCCCTCGCCGCGTGTCAGGCCCTCGCCCCGAGCGTGCACGACGAGCGGACCCTGGCGGCCTACGGCGCGGCCCGCGAGCACTACCTGCGCATGCGGTGGGAGCTGCGCGTGCATCGCGACGCGCTCGGGTTCGGCCTCGATCCGCGCTTCGAGCAGCGCTGGCCGCAGCTCCCCCGCGATCCACGCGCGTGACAGTGGTCAGCGAACCCCCACCTGGTCACCCGCGTGTCCAGCGGTTCGGCCCGCTGAACGAGGGAGAGACCGCTGGCGCGTCCCCTGCATCAGGGCGCCGCATGCTCCGCCCCACGCTCGCGCTCCTGACCCTCGGCATCCTCACCCACGGCTGCTCCAGCAGCAGCGACGCCCCCGTCGACGAGGACCCCCAGTTCACCAGCGACTGGGTGGACGACTTCGAGGCCGACGCCGAGGACGAGGCGGCTACCGCGGCCGAGCAGGCCGAGGTCGACCGGGTCGACGACCTCGACGACGTGGAGATCCTGGACGAGACCCCCGGTCCCACGAGCGCTTCGTTCGGGACCAAGGGCGCGCCCCCGAAGCGCCCGCCGCACGGGCCGCTCTCGATCCTCCAGGACGACCCGAACTTCAGCGGGTACACGTGGACGCCCGACCCGAACACCTGCGTGTTCGACGAGAAGAAGGCGGCCGCGGCGGTCGGCGAGGCGCGCGCCCTCGGGGCCAACGTGATCCGCGTGATGCTGTTCTGGAAGGACGCGGTGCGCTGCAAGCACGGGCTCGCGGTGGCCGAGTCGAAGGACACGCCGAGCTTCTCGAAGACCGACCCCGCGAGCTACGACTTCCGCCGCTGGGACAACGTCGTGACCTTCGCGCGGGGCGCGGGTCTCAAGGTGATGCTCACCCTCGGCGCGCCGATGCCGTTCTGGGGCTCGCAGGATCCGGCCACCTGTGTGGCGCGCGCGGCGGCGGGCGACTGGTCGTGCGGCTATCGCCCCGATCCGCGCAAGTGGGCGCAGTTCGTCACCGCCGTCGGGCGTCACTTCAAGGGCCAGCGCATCTGGGCGTGGACGCTGTGGAACGAGCCGAACCTGCGCTCGTTCTTCGACGTGCCCGACGGCAACGACAAGGGCAAGAGCTCGGCCGACGAGCGCGGGTTCGCGATCCGCTCGCTGTGGTTCTCGGCGCGACGCCACCTGCGCAAGACCGCCGGCGTGCGCGCGCGGATCTTCTTCGGCGACGGCGCTGGCAAGGACTCCGAGTCGGCGCTGCTCGACTACACGCTCTGCCTGCGCGAGGACGGCAGCAAGCTCGTCGGCCCCGACGCCAGGCGGTGCCCGGACCGGGCGCGCGTCGTCCACGCGAGCGGCCTCGCGTTCCACGACTACGCGACGAGCACCAAGCAGTGGGCAGCCATCGTCGCGCAGTTCGACGGCTACCTCGCCAACGCCGAGAAGCAGGGGCGTATCGACAAGGGAAGGGGCCTCTACCTCACCGAGGGCGGGTTCCTGACCGCGGGCGACACCGGCCCGGCCAAGGTGAGCGAGGCCTTCCAGCGGGACGCGATCGACGTCACCCGCCGCCTCGCCTGGGAGGGCGGCCGCCTGCACACCATCGCGCAGTACGAGATCTGGGACGACGCGCACTGGGGGTCGGGCCTGCGCACGGTCGCCGGCGTGAACAAGCCTTCGTACGCGAGCTACCCGATCGGCGTCGACCTCACCAAGGTCAGCGCCACCGAGGTGGTGATCTTCGCCCACGCGCGGCTCGCCTCCGGCACGATGGTGACCCTCGAGGCCCGCTACCCCGAGGGCTGGAAGCAGATCGACGGCATCCCGACCGACGCCCTCGGCTTCGGGCACAAGCAGGTGGCCATCGGCGGCGCGACGGCGTTCCGGGTGAACTTCGGCGGCGAGCTCGGCGTCGGCGCGAGCCGGGAGGTCACGCCGTAGAGCCGGCGGGTGGGTTGACCACCTGGGGGTCGCCTGACCATGTCCTTCGCGCGATACACCCCGGAAATCGCAGGCGATTTCGAGTTCGACCCGACCGACCGAGGTGGCATCCGACGTGCTCTACGAGACCTCGAACCAGGAGGCTCCCATGCACCGCTCGCTCGCCACCTTCGTCGTCCTCTCCGCCCTCTCGTCCACCGCCTGCGTCGGGGAGGTGAGCGACGAGACCGAACCCAGCTCTGACCTCGCGGCCGACGAGCGCGAGAGCGAGTCGGTGGTGACCGTGCCCGGCGTGAACGGGGGCGCCTGCTACCTGAGCCCCTGGCTGCAAGCTGCGCGTGAGCGGCGGCAACCGCATCATGCACGTCGACGGCACCGTGGACTGGGGCGTCGGAGAAGGCGACGGTGCTCGACGGCAACGGCGACTCGCTCGGCGTGGCCACCAACGCCACGCTCAAGTTCAACTACGGGCAGCTGCGCACGTTTCGCGGCGCGAAGTACGTCTACGCCATGACCACCAGCACGAGGAGCTCCGGGTGGTTCCCGCTCGCGTCGGTGAAGTCGGCCGACGTCCTCGCCGCGCGCCTCGGCGACGTCGACGCGCACGCCGCTGGGCTCGCCAAGATGGCCTGCTACGCGGTCGCCGACTCCATGGACGACAGCCTCGCCGAGAAGAAGGTGGTCTACGACACCGCGTCGGGCCCCGGACCCGCGGGCGAGGCGGCGGGCGACTACCTCGCCCGCGCGCGCGCCAACGGCAAGCGCTCGATCAACCTCGCCTTCAACGTGCCGGGCGCCGGGCTCGGTGGACCCGCGATCGACCACTTCCCCGCGGGCACCAAGTTCCAGCGGCTCGCGGTGCCGACGAGCACGGGCGCGCCCTCGATCGACATCAAGCTCTGGGCCCAGGACTCCGCGGGCCGCTTCCGCAAGCCCGCGGGCGAGCTCAAGTTCGTGTACGGCTACGTCATCGCCAAGACCGGCACGCTGCGCGCGGGCTGGATGCCCTATCCGGCGCTGCGTGTCTCGTCCGGCTGCCCCTGAGTCGCCGTCACGGGCCGCAGTAGTCCCACTTGGCGTCCGCGAGCCCGCCGCGGCCCTTGCCGGCCTCGTTGCAGTAGGTGGACGCCTGCTCCGCGCACATCGAGCCGACGTCGATGCGATGGTAGGCCGTTCGATTCTTGCAGAGCGCGCAGCACTGCTTGCAGGCGCCGCCGATGCACGCCGTGGTGCCCGTGCACGCGAGTCCGCAGCAGGGCTGCCCGACGCCACCGCAGCCCACACAAGAGCCCTTGCAGATGGTGCCTGGATCGCACGCGCCCCCGCCGCAGCAGAGCTGGCCGCTGCCACCGCACGCCGTGCAGCCACCGCTCCCGCACACCGTCTTGCCGCGACAGCTGCCACCACAGCACGGTTGGCCGGCGTCTCCGCACCGGACACAGCTGGTGCCCGCGCAGGTGAGACCGTCGCCGCAGGCGGGCGAGGGTGCGGCGCAGCAGCCCTGCCCCTCGGCGCCACACGGATCGGGCGGCTTGGGCGCCGGAGGATCGACGCACGTGCCGCCCTTGCACTCGAGCGGCGAGAAGCAGGTGTTCGTGGCGCCGCAGCAAGCCTCGCCCTTGTTGCCACACGGCTTGGGCGGCTCGGCCTTCTCGCAGCGGGCGGCCTTGCACACGAGGCCCAGGGGACAGCTCGCACCTTCGCAGCACGGCTGGCCCTCCGCGCCGCAGCCCTCGGGCGGGAAGATGACCCCGTCGCCCTCGAGCGCGTCCCCGTCGACGGTCGCGTCGTCGGCCTCGACCAGATGATCCAGCGAACGCGTGCTGCACGCGCCGAGGCCGAGCGCCCATGAGAGCGGCCCGACCAGCAGATACGATCTCGACCGCACGTTCCGATAGTATCAAGAAAGTGGACGCGCCCCGGATCGTCGGTCGATACGCCGTCCACGGCGAAATCGCGACCGGTGGCATGGCCACGGTGCACCTCGGTCGGTTGCTCGGGCCGGTCGGGTTCTCCCGCACCGTGGCCCTCAAGCGGCTGCACCCGCAGTTCGCGTGCGATCCCGAGTTCGTGGCGATGTTCCTCGACGAGGCGCGCATCGCCGCGCGCATCCGGCACCCCAACGTGGCGGCGACGCTCGACGTGGTGGCCGAGGGCTCCGAGCTCCTGCTGGTCATGGAGTACGTCGAGGGCGAGACGCTCTCCCGCCTCCTGCGCGCCTCGCGGCAACGCGCGCAGCCGATCCCGCTCGCCATCGTGTCGGCCCTCGGCGCCGCGCTCTTGCACGGGCTGCACGCCGCCCACGAAGCGGTCTCCGAGCAGGGCGAACCGCTCGGCGTCGTACACCGCGACGTGTCGCCGCAGAACGTGCTCGTCGGCGTCGACGGCGTGCCGCGCGTGGTCGACTTCGGGATCGCGAAGGCGATCGGTCGCTCGCAGGTCACCCGCGAGGGGCAGCTGAAGGGGAAGCTCCCCTACATGGCGCCCGAACAGCTGCGCCGCGACGGCGCGGTCACGCGGTCGACCGACGTCTACGCGGCCTCGGTGGTGCTGTGGGAGACCCTCACCGGTAGGCGCCTCTTCGACGGCGAGGACGGGCAGGTGCTCGCGGCCGTGCTGGCCGGTGACGTTCCCTCGCCGCGCGCGCTGCGACGCGACACGCCGGCCGCCCTCGAGGCGCTGATCCTCCGCGGGCTGTCCGCCGATCCGCGCGAGCGCTTCGCGACGGCCGAGCAGATGGCGATGGCCCTCGAAGTGGCCGTCCCTCCCGCCACGTCGTCGGAGGTCGCGACCTGGGTACGGTCCCTCGCCGACGACGCCTCACCAAGCGCGCGCGGATCGCCGCGGTGGTCGAGAGCGTCGTCGTCACGCCGCCACCCGAGCTCGCGACCCCAGCGCCGGCGACCACGACGACCACGGCCCGCCCGCGGCGTCTCTTGCCAGGGCTCGCCCTGGTGCTGCTCGGGGGCGCGCTCGCGTGGGGCCTCCTGTTCGTGACGTCGGCGACTCCGCCGGTGGCGAAGAAGGAGGTCGCGCCGCCCCCGTCGAGCACCGGAGTCGACAGCGTCACGACGCCGGCGATGCTGGCTCCGACCTCGACGGCAGCGTCTTCCCCAGCCCGACGCCGAGCGCCTCGCCGAGCAAAGCCTCGAGCCCACCGCAGCCCGCGAAGCCCAAGCCGAACCCCTGCGATCCGCCCTACCGCTGGGAGAACGGCATCAAGAAGTTCAAGCCCGAGTGCCTGTAGGATGAGGCTCCCCGTGCGCGCGCTGATCACCGTCTCGATGCTGACATTGCTGCCAGCCCCCGCGCTCGCGGCCGACAAGGCGAGCTGCCTGGCCGCCCACGAGTCGTCGCAGTCCGAGCGCAAGCAGGGCAAGCTGCTCGCCGCACAAGCCACGCTCGCGAAGTGCGCCGAGGAGACCTGCCCCGGCCCGGTGCGCTCCGACTGCGTGAAGTGGCTCGGCGAGGTGGAGGCGGCGGTCCCCACCATCGTCGTCCGCGTGGTCGACGAGAACGGCAAGGACCCGTCGTCCACCACCAAGGGCGAGCTCGACGAAAGCCCCATAGCGCTCGACGGGCTACCGATCCGCGTCGACCCCGGCAAGCACGTGGTGGTCGTGCGACGCGCCGACGGCGCCGCGCGCACCGCCTCGATCGTGGTCGTCGAGGGCGAGCATGATCGCGTGCTCACCTTGACCTTCGAGAGCCCCAAGCCTGCGCCGCGGCGGAGCTTCGCGCCGCTCGTGCTGGCCGGGCTCTCCGTCCTCGCGCTCGGTGGTTTCGCGGTGGTGGGGCTCACCACGAACGCCAAGCTGCGCGAGCTCGAGGATGGATGCGCGCCGCGGTGCGATCCGGCCGAGCGTGACGCGGTCGCGCGAAGGTACCTGATCGGGGACGTGCTGCTCGGCGTCGGCGTGGTCTCGCTCGGGGCGGCGGTCACGGTCTACCTGCTGGATCGGCCGGCGACGGCGTCCGTGGCCCCCACTTCGGGCGGCGCGTTCGCGACCGTACGGCTCGTGTTCTAGTCGTCGTCGCGCAGGCCGTGGCGGCGCAGGAGATCGCGCAGGTGGTGACGCTCGATCCGCGCGAGCGCCGCGGCGCGCGAGAGGTTGCCGTCGGTGCGCGCGACGAGGCGCACGAGGTAGTCGCGCTCGAACTCGTCGACCAGCGTGCGCTTCGCGTCCTTGAAGGGCGGCAGGGGGGCGTCGGGCGCGAGCGAGGCGCGCGCGGCGGGCGCGTGCGGCACGTGGTGCCCGGCGAGCACGCGCTCGAAGGCGAGGTCGGCGAGCGTGATGACCTCGCCCGCCGCCGTGGTGGCCGCTCGCTCGACGGTGGCGCGGAGCTCGCGCACGTTGCCGGGGTAGTCGCGTCGGGCGAGCTCCTCGAGGGCCTCGGCCTCGATCGCGCGGGCCCCCGGGAGGTCGACCGGGAGCTTGGCGAGGAAGTGTCGTACGAGCAGCGGGACGTCCTCGCGCCGCGCGCCGAGGGCGGGGAGCGCGACGCGGGCGCCCGCGAGGCGGTAGTACAGATCTTCGCGGAAGCGACCCTGGTTGATCATCGCGCGCAGGTCACGCAGCGTGGCTGAGACGAGGCGCACCCGCACCGGCGTCGCGCGCGTGCCGCCGACGCGCACCACCTCGCGACGCTCGAGCACCCGCAGGAGCTTCGGCTGCAGATCGAGCGGTAGCTCCCCGATCTCGTCGAGCAGCACCGTGCCGCCCTCGGCGGCCTCGAACACACCCTCGCGGCGCTCGGTCGCGCCGGTGAACGCGCCCTTCTCGTGGCCGAACAGCGTCGACTCCGCGAGGCTCGCCGGGATGGCCGTGCAGTCGAGGACGACGAACGGCCCGCTCGGCACGCGGCCCTCCGAGTGCAGCGCTCGCGCGACGAGCTCCTTGCCCGCGCCGGTCGGCCCCTCGATCAGGACCGAGAGGTCGGTCCGTGCGACGCGCGCGAGGGCGGCGAACAGCTCGCGCATGCGCGGCCCGCCGCCACGGAGCTCGCCGAAGGTGGGTAGCTCGTGGATCGCTGGGTCGAACGGCGCGTCGACATCCACGCGCACCACGGTGCGACCGAGGTTGAGCATCGCCCCGGACGGGATGCGCGCCCGCTCGAGGCGTGCGCCGGCGTACACCGTGCCGTTCGCGCTCTCGAGGTCGACCACGCGGATGCCGCCGGCCTCGACCGACACCTCGACGTGGAACGCGGAGACCGTGTTGTCCGTGAGTTGCAGGTCGGCGGTCGCCGCGCGGCCGACCACGCAGGCGCGCGCCGCGCAGGCGAGCTGTAGGCCCGCGTCGGGCCCCTTCATGACCTCGAGGCGGAGACCGAAGGGGGTGGGGTCGGCGTCGCGGGTCGTGCGGACCGTGGCCAGATCGTCGCGGGTCACGGGGAGGGAGAGTAGCGCGCCCTCGGCAACCCATGCGCTAGTACACGAAGTCGCCACCCTGCGCGCGCAGGGCCGTGATGGCCGCGAGGTTCACGATCTCCTGCACACCGGCGCTCTCCTGGAGCACGTTGATCGGCTTGTCGAGGCCGAGCAGGATGGGTCCGATCACCTCGGCGCCGCCGAACCGCCAGAGCAGCTTGTAGGCGATGTTCGCCGCGTCGAGGCTCGGGAACACGAGCACGTTGGCGTCGGCCTCGAGCGTGGTGAACGGGTAGCGCCCTCGCGTTCCTCGGCGACGAGCGCCACGTCGACCTGCATCTCGCCGTCGATCTGCAGCTCGGGCCGAGCCTTCTTGGCGAGCTCGACCGCGCGGCGCACCCGGGCCGGGCTCTTGCCGCCGTTGGCGTCGCCGAAGCTCGAGTAGCTGAGGAACGCGACGCGGGGCTGCACCTCGAACTGACGCGCGAGGTCGGCGGTGGCGAGCGCGATCTCGGCGAGCTGCTCGGATTCGGGCTCCGGGTTCATGGTGCAGTCGGCGAAGAACTTGAAGTCGTCGCGGGTGACCACGATGTACACCCCGCCGACGCGGCGACCCTTGCGCGCGCGGATGATCTCGAGCGCCGGGCGCACCGCCTCCGGGTAAGCGCGGGTGAGGCCCGTGACCACGCCGTCGACCTCGCCGAGCGCGAGCATCATCGCGCTGAAGTAGCCGCGCCGCTGCAGGCGCTGGACCGCGTTCTCGCGGTCGACGCCGTTGCGCTGGCGGAGCTTCCAGTACGCCTCGGCGTAGCGCTCGCGTCGGTCGCCCTCGGACGGGTCGAGGATCTCGACCCCACCGAGCTCGTCCTTCAGGCGACCGTCGGCGATGGCCTTCTCGATCGCGGCGCGCGGCCCGAGCAGCACCGGCTTGCAGATGCCCTCGTCCTGCAGGATGTGGGCGGCCTGCAGCACGCGCGGGTGGCTCCCGTCGTCGAGCACGATGCGCACGAGCTTCTTCTTGGCCTTGGCGAACACCGTGCCCATCACCTGGTGCCGGCGCGAGAGCCGGTCCTGGAGGCGATCGCGGTACTCGTCGAGGTCGAGCGGCAGCCGCGCGACCCCGCTCTCGATGGCGGCGCGCGCGACGGCCGGGGCGACCCAGGTGAGCACGCGCGGGTCGAACGGCTTCGGGATGATGTAGTCCGGGCCGAGCGTGAAGCGGTCGCCGCCATAGGCGCGGGAGACCGACTCGGGCACGTCCTCGCGCGCCAGCGCCGCGAGGGCCTTGGCGGCCGCGAGCTTCATCTCCTCGTTGATGCTGCGCGCGCGGACGTCGAGCGCGCCGCGGAAGATGAACGGGAAGCCGAGGACGTTGTTGACCTGGTTCGGGTAGTCGCTGCGGCCGGTCGCGACGATGGCGTCGGGGCGGGCGGCCTTGGCCTCGTGGTAGCTGATCTCGGGGTCGGGGTTGGCGAGCGCGAAGATGATCGGGCGGGGCGCCATCTTCTTCAGCATCTCGCCGTCGACCACGCCCTTGACCGAGGCGCCGAGGAACACGTCGGCGTCGACGAGGGCCTCGGCCAGCGTGCGCAGCGGCGTCTCGCGCACGTAGGGCTTCTTCCATTGGTTGATGGCGTCGGTGCGGCCGGTGTGCAGCACGCCCTTGGTGTCGCAGATCAGCACGTTCTCGACGCGCACGCCGAGGCTCACCCAGAAGTTGGTGCACGCGAGCGCGGAGGCGCCGGCGCCGGAGACGACGACGCGCACGTCGGCGAGCTTCTTGCCGGCCAGCTCCACCGCATTGAGCAGGGCCGCGCCGCTGATGATCGCGGTGCCGTGCTGGTCGTCGTGGAACACCGGGATGTCGATCTCCCGCTTGAGACGCTCCTCGATGATGAAGCACTCCGGCGCCTTGATGTCCTCGAGGTTGATGCCGCCGAAGGTGGGCTCGAGCGCCTTGACCACGGTGCAGAACGTGTCGATCTCCTTGGCGTCGACCTCGATGTCGAACACGTCGATGTCGGCGAAGCGCTTGAAGAGGACGCCCTTGCCCTCCATGACCGGCTTGCCGGCGAGCGCGCCGATGTCGCCGAGGCCGAGCACCGCGGTGCCGTTGGAGATGACCGCGACCAGGTTGCCGCGCGCCGTGTACTTGTAGGAGAGGTCGGGATCCTTGGCGATCTCGAGGCACGGTTCGGCCACCCCGGGCGTGTACGCGAGCGAGAGATCGCGAGACGTCGCCGTCGGCTTGGTGGGGACCACCTCGATCTTCCCGGGGCGTCCCGTGGAGTGGTAGTCGAGGGCGTCTTCGCGGCGGATCTTCTTGGACATCGGAACGAACGACGAGGCCATGGTCCCAGGACACTTGCGCGATGGCGCACGGCCGTCGAGGCGAGATCGGGGCTCTGCCGGTGGCCCCTGCGCGGGCCACCGGGACCAGCCTTCCGAGCGCCGTTTCGTCGCGGTCAGGGCCTGGGCTCGACGTCGACCTCGAGCTTGCCTGACGCCCTTCGGGCCAGCGCCGGTTCTTCACCGTGTACGCGCTGGTCCTCGCGTCGCAGTGACTCGCCGACGTCGAAAACCGCGCCTAATTAGGCCCCTCGCGCCGAATCCGGGGATCGTCGCCGCCGTTTCAGATCTAAGCTGACCCCGATGGACTCCACGGAGCAGACGTCACGGACGACTGCGCCGCTTCCCACGGTGTGGACCTTGACGATCGTGCATCACCCGAACGTCGGATCGATCGGTCGCCGGCTCGTGCTCGAGGAGGGGGCTTCGGTCACGCTCGGGCGCGAGCTCGCCGTGCTCGACGGCGAGGGCGATCGCAAGCTGTCGCGCGCCCACGCGCGGGTGCGCCTCGTCGGCGACGCGCCTTCGATCGAGGACGCCGGGAGCCGCAACGGAACCTTCGTCGACGGCGTGCAGGTCAGCGCGAGCCCGCTGCGCGAGGACAGCGTCGTGGGGGTCGGCGGCATCTTGCTCGCCTGCCAGCGTCGGCCTCCGCTGTTCACCTCCACCGCGAACCCGAGGGTGGTCGCCGTCTCGGCGGCGATGGCCGAGGTGCTCGCCGACGTCGCGCAGGCGGCGGTCGCGCGCGAGCCGGTCATGCTGATCGGAGAGACCGGGGTCGGCAAGGGCCTGCTGGCCGAGGAGCTCCACCTCGCGAGCGGGCGCGCGGGGCCGTTCGTCGCCGTGCATTGCGCGACGCTGGCCGACGAGCGCCTCCACGCGCAGCTGTTCGGCGAGGGCGAGGCCGTGGGCCTGCTCGCGAGCGCGCACGGAGGCACCCTGTTCCTCGACGGCGTCGACGACGCGCGCCCGTCGTTGCAGGCCGCGCTGCTCTCGTTCCTCGATCACGGCGAGGTGCGTCGGGTCGGAGAGGCCGCGCCTCGGAAGCTCGACGTCCGGGTGGTGGCATCCTCGCGACGAGGACCGCGAGCGTTGCTGCAAGGCGATCGCGTACGCGGGGACTTCCTCGCGCGGTTCGCCGGCTGGTCGATCGAGATCCCGCCGCTCCGGGCTCGGCGCGAGGACGTCGGAGCCATCGCCGCGAGCTTCACCGCGGGGCTCGACGGCGCTCCGCGCGTGCACCACGAGCTCGCCCTCGCGCTGCTCCGCCACGAGTTCCCGGCCAACGTGCGCGAGCTCCACGCCCTCCTCGGCCGCATCGCGTCGCTCCCTCGGGCCGAACACCCCGACGAGCTGCGCGCCGATGCGCGGGCCGTGGCGCTCCTCGCGCAGACTGCGAGCGAGCCGACCGGCGAGGCGCGCGAAGGCTTCGTCGTCGCGCGCCATGGGGGCTGGTTCGACGCGCCAGACATCGGCCGCGTGTCGCTCGACGCGCGCAAGCAGCTCGAGCGGATCCTCGGCGCGCTCGCCGCCGCCCACCGGCTCGACCGCCCCCTCTCGGTCCCGGAGCTCGTGGCCGCAGGCTGGCCGGGCGAGCGCGTGCTCCCACGGGCGGGCGCGAGCCGCGTGTACGTGTCGATCACGTCGCTGCGCAAGATGGGCCTGCGCGACGCGCTCGAGCGGACGACCGACGGCTACCGCCTCGCCTCGGCGGTCGCCATAGAGTGAGCGCGCGTCAAGCGCACGGAGCCTCCACCTCCGCGATGCGGGCCGGGTCGACGACGCGCTGGGTCCTCATCCAGGCGTCGGAGTCTCGGAGGAGCAGCCGTCCTTCGTCGCCGCCGACGTGCCCCGCGAGCCTGCGTCGCGCGGCCGCGCCGGTGAGCCCGAGCCCGATGCGATCGGCGATGGCCACGGTCTCCCGCAGCGCGCCGATCGCGCGCTCCTCTTCCCCACGCAGGTTCGCGATGCCCGCGCGCAAGAGGAGCGCTCGCACCCGGGCGTAACCCAGGTCCTCGCGCCACAGCCGTCGCGCGAGCCACGCGCACTCGAGCAGCGAGGCACGGTCGCGGTGCCTCGCTGCCCGCGCGAGCAGCAGCTTGCCCCGCGTCGCCCAGCCGAGGATGCGCGGCCGTTGCAGGCGCGCGACGAGCGACCAGCGCTGCGCGCGCAGCTCCTCGCGGAACCGCTCGAGCACGGTCGCCGCGCTGCCTTCGTAGAGCGCGACGTCGGCGTGGCCCTCGATCTCGAGCCAGTGCTGGATGTGGAAGCCCTCGCGGAACGAGGGCCACGCGCGGCCGTCGAGGGCGTCCCGCGCCTCCCGCACGTCACCGTCGCACAGCCACACCTGGACGGCGCCGCGGCGGAGGGTCGTCTCGAGGTAGCGATCTCCACGACGGCGGGCGTCGGCGAGGTCTTCGGGGAGCCGCGTGCGCAGCGCCTCGAACGCGCCGAGCAGGCGGAGGGTCAGCGACCGCACGAGCTTGAGGCTGTCGAGCGCCCACCCGTTGCCGCGCGTGCGCTCCTGGAAATAGGCCTCGGCGCGCAGGAGACCCGGCACGACGTCGTGGTGGCGGAGGGCCAGCGCGTCGAGCACCGCGTCGGCGCCCGCGACCCACGCGCGCGCGGTCTCGTCGCCGGTCTCCTCGGCGAGGGCGCGCGCGCGGTCGAGCAGGTCGCGAGGCCGGCGCACGTCGACGGAGCCCCGGAAGATCGACTCGGTGGCGAGGGCGACGGCCGCGCGCGCAGGGTCGCCGAGATCGAGCGCGGCACGCAGCGCGCGGGTGTTGTAGATCGCCGCCCGCAGGTTGTCGGCCATGCCGAGCCCCTGCGCCACGCCGCGGAACAGCTCGGTTCGCTGCTCGGCCTCCTCGTCGATCGCGCCTCGTCTCGGCTCGAAGCCGCGAGCAGCGAGCCGTCCGCGCTCGACGACCAGCGTCGCCAGCGCGGCGGCGGCGGTCGTCGGCAGGGGGCTGCCGGCCTCCGCGAGCACGCCGGCGACGACGGCGCGTCCCCGGAGAGATCGCCACTCGACAGCAAGAGGCCGGCGGCACGCGCACGCGCGCGCTCGCGCTCCTTGCCCCGATCGTCAAGAGGACCTCCGCGGCCTCGACCCCGCGGTGGGCGTGGACGAGGGCCTCCGCGAGCCGCAGGCGGATGCCGTCTCCCTCGAGACCGTGGGAGAGCGCGTCGCGCAGGAGCAGCGCGGCGTGCTCGAAGGCGAGCGACTCCTCGGCGCGGCGCGCAGCATCGAGCGCCGCCTCGCGGGCCGCGATCGTGTCGCCGGCACCGGCGAGGTGGTGCACGAGCGCCCGGGGGTCGTCGCGCTCGCGCAGCACCACGGCCAGGGCCGCGTGGCGCGCGCGACGCTGGGTGTCCGAGAGCGTCGAGCCCACGGCGTCGCGGACCCGATCGTGGAACGGCTCGATCCCGCGATCGGTCGTGCGCACGAGCCGGTCGGTCCGGAGCGCGTCGAGGTCACGCAGCGCCTGGCCCACCGGCTGGTTCGCGGCGAGCGCGAGGAGGTGCGCGGGGAGCGGCGAGGCGGCCACGCCCGCGAGCTCGAGCAATGCGCGTCGCGTCGCAGGGAGGGCGCCGATGCGCGCCGAGAGCGCGTGCTCGAGGTCACGAGGCGTCTCGTCTCCGGCGCGCGCGATCTCCTGCAGGAACAGCGGGTGGCCCTCCGCGATCGAGAGCAGTCGGTCGATGTGGGCGTGCGCGGGGCCCAGGATGCCTTCGAGCAGCTCGCGCGCAGCGAGCGCGGGAAGCGGCGAGAGCTCGAGGCGCTCGGCACCCCAGGGCAGAGGCGTCGGATCCCCTCGCCGCGCGAGCACGAACAACACCGGCGCGAGGACGAGCTCTGCGAGCAACGCCTGACTGTCGCGATCCGCCCACTGGAAATCGTCGACGAACACCACGACGGCCCCGAGGCGCTCGAGGAGTCCGCGCAGCTCGGCGAAGCCGCGACGTCGGATGGCGTCGGCGTCGACGGCCTCGCGTCGCGAGGGGGAGGCCTCGCCCAGCACGGGGAAGAGGCGGGGGAGCGCAGAGCCTTCGACCAGGATCCCCCGGCGCCGGAGCTCGCGCGCGAGCGCGTCGATCACCCCGTCGAACGCGTTGTACGACACGGTCTCGCGCGGGTTGCAGCGCCCTTCGAGCACCACGACGCCACGCGCGCTGGCCCGCGCGAGGAACGCGCGCACCAGCGTGGACTTGCCGATCCCCGAGGGACCCTCGATGACGACGGTGTGCGACCCGCCCGCCGCGAGCGCGCGATCGAGCACGGCGAGCTCGTCGCTCCGCCCGACCAGGGTGGTCTCGCGGAGGGGACCGGGGAGGCGTCGCTGCTCGGGGTCGCGATCGAGCAGGCGCTCGACGAGCTCCACCAGATCGGAGGGCACCCCCTCGACCACCGCGTCGAGGCGCGACGCGGGGCGCTGGGCCTTGTCGACCAGGAGCTGCAGCGGCGAACCCGCGAACGGCAGCGTGCCCGTGATCGCCTCGAACGCCATCGTCCCGATCGCGTAGCCGTCGGCGGCGGGGCCCGCCGACCCACGGGCCTGCTCGGGCGCGGCGTAGGCAGCGGTTCCTTCGAAGCCCGCACCCGTCGCGCCGTCGAAGGCCCCACCGACCAGACCGTAGTCGAGCACGAGCAGGTGTCCGTCGGGTCGGACGAGCACGTTGGAGGGCTTGAGGTCGCGGTGGCAGACCCCGTGCGTGTGCAGCGCCGCGACGGCGGCCGAGAGCTGCTCCAGGGTGCTGCGCAGGCGGGCCTCGTCGAACCGAGCGTGCGGCCGGCGGGGCTGCACGGGCGCGTCGTCGGAGGCGCCGCTCTCGAGCACCTCGCGAGGCGCCGCCGGTGCGTCGTGACGGACGAACGACACGAAGTCGACGCCGTCGACGAGCTCCATCGAGAAGAAGCAGCGGTCGTCGTCGACGAAGAGATCGTAGAGCGCGAGGAGGTTCGGGTGGGTCAGGTCGGAGAGCGCGCGGAACTCCTGCTTCAACCGGAGCACCGCGCTCGGACCCCCGTGGCGCAGGGTCTTGAGCGCCACCTCGAAGCCTCGCTCCCGGTCGAAGGCGGCGGACACGATCCCTGACCGCCCGCGCCGAGGCGGCGCCGGATCTCGAAGCGAGGATGCTGGGGAGGGTCCAGGACGACCATCCTACGGATGACCTCTTGCTCGGGCGCCACTTTCTTGGCCCACCGTCCCGGCCTGTGTTCGATGCCGCCCATGATCGTCGCGCTCACCGGACAGAAGGGCGGGGTCGGCAAGTCCACGACCGCCATCGGGCTCGCTTCGGCGGCGTTCGCGCGCGGCCTGCGCGTGCTGCTCGTCGACGCCGATCCGCAGGGCACCGCGCGGACCTGGGGCGACGTGGCCGCCGAGAGCGGTCGGCGCACACCGACGGTGGTGGCCATGGGCGCCAACATGCATCGCCCGGGGCAGCTGCCGGGGCTCGCCGCCGATTACGACCTCGTGGTCATCGACGCGCCCCCGCGCCACGGCGACGTGCAGCGCTCCGCGCTCATGATCGCCGATCTCGCCGTCGTGCCGTGCGGCCCCTCCGCCGCCGACGCGTGGGCGCTGGCCTCGACCCTCGAGATGATCGAGGAGGCGCGCGCGCTCCGCCCCGCGCTCTCGGCCTGCCTGCTCGTCACCCGCAAGCAAGGACGCACCGCGCTCGGCAAGGGCGCGCGCACGGTCCTCGCGTCCTCGGGTCTGCCGCTGCTCGCGACCGAGCTCGGCTACCGCATCGCCTACCAGGAGGCGCTCGCCGCCGGGATGGGCGTCGCCGAGTTCGCGCCGCGCGACCCGGCGGCCAAGAAATCAACGCCCTGCTCACCGAAGTACTGAGGTTCGCCCATGGCCAAGAAGCAAGTGACGGTCTCGATTCGCAAGCCGTCGTCGTCGCCGCAGAGTGAGACCAGCGTCGGCACGGACGCCGACGCCTTCGTGCACGGCGGTCGCGCGGGCTTCCGGATGCTCTCGCTGTCGTTGCCGACCGCGCTCGCCGAGCGTCTCGCCCAGCACTGCAAGGAGACCGGGCGGGACTCGAGCGCCGTGATGGAGGAGATCGTGCGGCGGCACCTCGACGCCCTCGACGCGCCGAAGGTCGCGGAACCCACGCGCGATCCGCTCGCCGCCGTGGTCGCCTGGGTGCAGGCGCATTTGCCTCGCCTGCCGCTGCTCGCGCGCTTCGGCCTCGTGTCCTAGCGTCCCTGGATGGCTCTCGCTGCTCTCGCCGTGCTGCTCGCGGGGGTCACCCTCGAGGGCTCCGCGCCGGCCTCGGAAGGCCTCTCACGACCAGAGCCGCTGCCGGGGAGGGTGCTGACCCTCTCCGTCGGGGGCGCCGCCAACGGAGCGTTCGGTCACACAACCGTGCGACCGCCGCTGCTCGCACGGCTCTCCCCCGAGCTGCAGGTCGGGTGGGGCATCCGCATCGGCGAGAGCTTCCTGCTGACGACGCGGCTCTCGATCCTGGGCGGCATCGTGCCGGTGTTCCCGACCGGGCTCGCGGCCGAGGTCGCCGTCTCCTACCTGCCGCTGACGAGCGCCTCCCCGATCAAGCCGCTGGTCCGCTTCTCGAGCGGCGCCTTCCTCTTCGGCTCCGGCGGCGAGGTCGCAGGGCCCGACTACCAGGCCTACGGGTTCCGCATGGCGCTCGAGGGCGGCTTCGTGCACCTCACCAGGGTGCCGGGGGGCCTCGCCGGGCTCGGGCTCACCGCGGGCGCGCAGGCGATCGGCCTCCCCGACGTGCGCCCCTGCGGCGCCCGCGCCGACTGCAGCGACGTGCTGTTCGGCGCGAGCCTCCGCTTCGAGACGATGCTCGTGTTCTGAGAGCCTAGGCGGTCCGGCTCGTCACGTTGTCGGCGCCTCGCTCACTTGGTCTGCGTGATGCTCATGTGGGCCTCGCCCTTGCCCGACATCTTGAACTTCGGGTCGTTGCCCTCCATCGTGACCGGCCCCTTCAGGTCGATCGAGGTGGTGAAGCCGTCCTTGGCGCGGACCTTGACCTTGCCCTTGAGCGGGATCTTCAGGTCGACCGGCGACTTGTTGTCCTTGGGACTCGCCATGGTCATCTCGACGCTGAACACGCCGATCTGATCCTTGCCGTCCTTCTCGATGGAGTCGAGCTTCACCTTCACGTCCTTGATCTCGGGCGGATCCTTGGCGCTGTCGTCGTCGTCCTTGAAGTACTGCTCGAGCGCCTTGACCATGCTGTCGACCTTGTCGCCGGGCTTGAGCGGCTTGTCGGGCATGCCCTCGAGGAACGGATCGGGCTTTCCGAAGTGACGGTTCTTGGCGAGGACCTTGGTCTCCTCGTCCTTCGGGAGCTTGCCGCCCTTCTCGTCGGTCACGAGGACCTTGCCGTCCTTGAGCTCGAACAGGAAGGTCTTTCCCCCGAGCGGGCTCGGCGGCTTCTTCTTCTCCTTGCCGTCCTCCGTCTCCACCTTCTTGTACTCGCCGTAGGTGATCTTGGCCTTGGTGATGGCCTTGCCGTCCACCGCCAGCGCCTCGACCGTCTTCTGCGAGCTCTCCACCTCGGTGAACTCCGAGGTCTTCTTGGCGCCGACCTCGATGGTGATCGTCATCTTCATGTCGCTCGCCTTCTTCTCGTCGAACTTGTCGCCGACGGCGGGCGCCTTGCCCTTGAAGGTGATGCCTTCTTCCTTCTTCTCTTCCTTCTCGTCCTTCTTGTCGTCCTTCTTGGACTCTTCCTTCTTGTCGTCCTTCTTCTCTTCCTTCTTGTCGCAGGCGGCGAAGCAGAGCGACGAGAACAAGAGGAACGGTAGAACACGGCGCATGGGACCTCCGAGTGACGCTGGGTCAGGAAGCCCCACGATACGGGGGGGCGCGCAGAGCGGCTAAGCGCCCTGCAAGCCGTCACCCCGCACGGTCCGCTACTTCGGGCCCTCTTTCTTGCAGGTCGAGGAGCAGCCGTCGCCGCTGACGGAGTTGCCGTCGTCACAGGCTTCGCCCTTGTCGGCCTGGACGATGCCGTCGCCGCAGCGCGGGCCGAGCTTGCACCCAGGCGCGCACTTGCCGTAGCTGCCGTCGTTGACGCCGTCGTCGCAGACCTCGCCGTTGGCCGTCTGCACGACGCCGTCGCCGCAGCGCGGGCCAGGCTTGCAGCCGGGGGCGCACTTGCCGTAGCTGCCGTCGTTGACGCCGTCGTCGCAGAGCTCGCCCTTGTCGGCCTGCACGACGCCGTCGCCGCAGCGGGGGCCGAGCTTGCAGCCCGGCGCGCACTTGCCGTAGGCGCCGTCGTTGACGCCGTCGTCGCAGACCTCGCCCTTGTCCTTCTGGAGGACGCCGTCGCCGCAGCGCGGGCCCGGCAGGCAGCCCGGGCCGCAGGTGCCGTAGGTGCCGTCGTTCTTGCCGTCGTCGCAGACCTCCCCCTTGTCCTTCTGGAGGACGCCGTCGCCGCAGCGCGGTCCGGGCTTGCAGCCGGGTGCGCACTTGCCGTAGTCGCCGGAGAGCGCCCCGTCGTCGCAGATCTCGCCGAAGGTGGCGTCGACCTTGCCGTCGCCGCAGAACGGCGGCTTCTTGCAGCTCGGAGCGCAGCCGGTCGGCCCGTAGGTGGACATGTTGACGCCGTCGTCGCAGGTCTCCGGCGGGGTCTGGACGACCTTGTCGCCGCAGCGCGGGCCGAGCTTGCAGCCGGGCGCGCACTTGCCGTAGCTGCCGTCGTTGACGCCGTCGTCGCACTGCTCGTCGGGGGTGACGATCGCGTCGCCGCAGATGCTCGTGCACACCGATTTGGGCGGGTTGAACCCGCGCAGCGTGAGCTTGAAGTTGGACTCGGTGGTGTGGCGCTCGGCGTGGAAGATCGCGATCTCGTAGATCTTGCCCTTCACGAGCTTGAGGTCGCGCACGTAGGTCGACGTGAGGGCTTGGGTCACCGTGGCCTTGCCGTCGGCGCCGAGCGTGAAGCTCCCGCACTCGCGCGGGTGGAGGCCGCCGAGATCGAGCGTGAGCTGCCGATCGACGAACACCCACACGTCGTCGTCGCCGCAGAAGTCGAGCACCTCGCCGCCGTTGAAGTCGAACCAGTAGCGAGCCTCGGTCGTGAAGTGGAAGTTGTGCCCGAGCGAGACCTCGTTGAACGCCTTGCCGTCGAGCGGGAAGAAGTCCGCGGTCTTGTCGAACAGGTACGAGCCGTCCGGCTGCTTGGCGAGCGTGATGGTGTCGCCGACCGGGAAGTTCGTGCCGGCCGTGTCGTGGTACCAGGTGTCGAACGAGGTCTTCGAATTGACGCTCCCGGAGGTGGGCGTGCGGGCCGTGTTGAACGCCGGCTTGCCGTCGCTCGCGAGTACCGGCAGGGTGAGATCGCGCTCCGACGTGGTGTAGCCGCTCTCCTCGAAGTCGACGTGCGAGGCGTTCACGTCGCGGAAGATCACCGGCAGCACCAGCGTCGCGGGAGGCGTGCCGACGGTGTCGACGCACTTGTAGCCCGCCTCGGTCTTGCACGCCGAGGAGCAGCCGTCGCCGTCGGTGGTGTTGCCGTCGTCGCACTCCTCGGCACCGAACCGCATGCCGTCGCCGCACGCCGAGGTGCAGCCACCCGGGGCGGGGCAGGTCGGCTCCTTGGTGCAGGTCGGGCTGCAGCCGTCGCCGGGCCACAGGTTGCCGTCGTCGCACTGCTCGGTGCCCTCGGGCTTGCCGTCGCCGCAGGTGGTCTTGCTGCACGACACCCCGGGGGTCGGGCACTTCCAGCCGGGCTCGAGGGTGCAAGTGGCGGAGCAGCCGTCGCCCGGCGTGGGGTTGCCGTCGTCGCAGGCCTCCTTGCCGACCTTGAGCCCGTCGCCGCACTTGGCGGGCGCGCAGAGCACGCCGGGCGCGGGGCACGTCCACCCTGCCTCGAGCTTGCAGAGATCGGAGCACCCGTCGCCGGCCTTGGTGTTGCCGTCGTCGCAGGTCTCCAGCCCCGAGATCTTGCCGTCGCCGCACTTGATGGTGGTGACGCACGGCGAGCCCGCGGTCGGACACGCCCAGTCGGTCTCGATGGCCTTGCAGTCGGCGCTGCAGCCGTCGCCGCCCTTGGTGTTGCCGTCGTCGCACGCCTCGCCGACGCCGAGCTTGCCGTCGCCGCACACGATGGCCTTCACGCACAGGTCGCCCGGCGTGGGACAGAGGAAGTCCTTCTCGATGGTCTTGCAGTCGCTGCTGCACCCGTCGCCGTCCTTGCTGTTGCCGTCGTCGCACGCCTCGCCGGCGCCGATGCGTCCGTCGCCGCAGACGACCGACGACACGCACGACTTGCCCGGGTCGGGGCACGTGTAGTCGGGTTCGAGGCCGGTGCAGTCGCCCTTGCAGCCGTCGCCGTCCTTGGTGTTGCCGTCGTCGCAGATCTCGGCGCCGGTGACCTTGCCGTCGCCGCACACGACGGTGCTCGTGCACGGCTTGCCCGGGTCCTTGCACTCGTAGTTGGGCTCGAGCTCGCACGTGCCACCACACCCGTCGCCGGGCTTGGTGTTGCCATCGTCGCAGACCTCGCCGCTCTCGAGCACGCCGTTGCCGCAGGCGGGGCCGGTGTCGGGGGTCTCCGTGCCCGTGTCGGGGGTGCCCGTGTCGTCGAGGAACTCGGCGCCGAAGCCGTCGCTCGGGTCGCCGCTGTCGACGGCGCCGTCGTCTTCGGCGTCGGGACCGCCGAGATCACCGGGGGCTGGACTGCCGCTGCAGCCGCCCAGCAAGGCGAGCGCGCAGGCGAAGGAACCGAGGCGGAGCGACGAAGCGATCAAGACGACCTCCCTGAACGGAGATCCTACGGCCTCGCGCGGTCGGTTTCTAAGGGGTAGGCTTCCGACATCTTGGCTTCCACTCGACTATTTCACGCGATCGTCATGGTGGGCAGCGCGCTCGCCGTCTCCTGCGGAGCGTCCACGACGGAGCCCGGTGGCGATGCCGCCCTGGACGGTTCGTCGGACGGCGCGGGGGATGGCAAGGTCGACAGCACGACCGACACCGCGGACACCTTCCCGGGGATCTCCCCCGCCGAGGTGGGCACGGACACGTTTCCCACGATCGCCATCGACACCTCGGGGTTCGACATCGGCCCGAAGGACACCGGCGTCAGCGACACTTTCCCGGGCATCTCTCCCGCCGAGATCGGCGCGGACACCTTCCCCGGCATCTCTCCTCCGCCTCCGCCCGACGCATGAGCGAGGGTCGCTGGCACGGTCGCCTGACGGCCCGCCCCCTGCCGGACGGTCCCATCGACGCCCCGCTGTCCGACGACGATCGGGCCCTCGTCGTGCAAGCGTGGCTCGGCCGTTCCGCCGCCGAGCGTCGCGCCGGTGACTCGTTCCTGGTCATCCGCGACGCCCTCCTGGCGCGCCACGAGCCCACGCCGCTGGTAGAGCTCGCCACGCGGGCCATCGACGACGAGCACCGGCACGCCGAGATCTGTCGCGTCGTCGCCTCGCGCTACGCAGGGCGCGAGCTGTCAGCGCCCGGGGAGCTCACGCTGTCGGTGCCCCTCCACGAGGGCGCGGCGCCCGAGCTCCGCCACTCGCTGCACGTCATCGGGCAGTGCGCCTTGAACGAGACCGCGGCCAGCGCGTTCCTCGAGGCGTGCCTCGGCCGCGCGGAGGTGTCGCTCGTGCGGGCGGCCCTGCGCGAGCTCCTGTCGGACGAGATCGACCACGCCCGCATCGGCTGGGCGCACCTCGCGGCGGCGAACGTGGAGCACAAGAGGGCGCTCGCGCCTTGGCTGCCGAAGCTCGTGCGCGGCTACGAGCAGGAGTGGTCGCGCTCCTTCCGCGCCGCCGCCGCCGAAGGACCTCTCGGCGCACGGCGTCCCCGCGGGACGTGATCGTGGCGGCGGTCGAGGGCGCGATGCGGGACGTCGTCTGGCCCGGCCTCGTGCACGTCGGCTTCACGCTCGCGCCCCATGACAAGTAGCCCGCGAGGTGCATAAAATCGCCGCTGCGTGTCGCGGTCGGAACCGCGCACCGGGAGGAAGCTGCGAATGTCGAAGACCTGGGTCACCTTGCTCGTCGTCGTGTCGTCCGCCGTCGCCGTGCCGTTCGCCGTGGGCTGCTCCAAGCCCGAAGAGAAGAAGGAGGCCCCGAAGAAGGACGAGAAGGCCGAGAAGGAGGCCGCCGAGCGCGCGGCCTTCATCAAGAGCTTCGACGAGAACGTCGGCAAGATGTGCGAGTGCAAGACCCTCGACTGCGTCGAGAAGATCAACGACGCGATCCAGAAGCAGAAGAACCCCTCGACCGAGCCGACCGAGGACGAGAAGAAGAGGCTCGAGGCCTCGACCAAGAAGCTCGAGGACTGTCAGAAGAAGATGATCGACGCGGTCAAGGAGAGCGCCGCGGCCTCGGCGTCGGCGGCGCACTCGGCCTCGCACTGAGCCTCGCACTGAGCCTCGCGCGCGGGGGCGTCGGCGGTGGGCCTGCCCCTTTCTGAGTTCCTCCTACTTCGGGCGGCAGGTGCGCTTCGGCACGCCAGCGGTCTGGTCGCAGACGAGGCCAGGAAGGCAATCGCCATCGACCGTGCAGTCATGGAGGCAGCGGCCGCCGACGCCAGCGGGCCACGCAGGCCACCCCGTGGGCGTCGGGAAGAGCGGGTCGCACGTGAAGCCCGCGCCGCAGTCCCCCGCGCCGAGCGTGCACTGGCTCGCACAGACGCCGCTCGCGCCCTTGCCGAGGCACGAGCACTCCGCGCCGAGCAGCTCCGGCGGCGCGGTGCAGGCGTCACCATCCTTCTTGGGGAACTGGATCCGACAGTGCCTTCCGCCACCCGACGCGTCGGCGATGCAGGCACGTGGGGCCGAGCCCCACCGAGCGCAGGCCTTGGTCCCGTCGCACTCGACGTCGCTGCAGTGGTGAACCGCCGGATCGCAGACGCCGACCGCGCAGTCGGCGTCGACGTGGCAGCCCGCCCCACACAGGCCGAACGCGCGCTCCGTTCCATCCGCGTCCTTGCCCATCGCCCAGAGATCGCACGCCGACGACGCGGCGCAGGAGAGCGCGAAGGCGCCCGATGGATCGACCGCGCAGCCCGTCAAGCACGCGGTGGTCCGCTCGTCGATGCGGACGCACACACCCTTGTCGCCGTCGCAGCGCGCCGCGCCGCTGCCTGGATCGCAAACGGTCTCCCCGTCCTCGTAGAGGCTGCAGGTCGGGCGGGGCGAGCCCGGCGCGCACCGGTAGAAGGCGGCGGAGCCACAGTCCGCGTCCTTGGTGCAGGCCGCGCCGGTGTGGCCGTCGCCGCGTCCGCCTTCGCACAGGAGACCGATGGCTCCTTGGTCGGTGACGCTCTTCGGCGGCGACTTCGCGCAGCCGCGCGCGCACGTGTACTGGGCCGCGATGCCGCAATCGAGCCCGGACGAGTCGCACGGCTTCACGCCACGATTCGGGATCGTCGCTACACCGCCCGCGCAAGAGCCGGTGCCCAGGCAGTCGACGTGGCACGGGGCCGTCTCGCCGGCCGGACGCGTGTCGATCCTGGCGTCGCTCGCGTCGCCGCTCGTGGCCGCATCGTCACCCCCTGGCGCGGGCGGATCGTCGCACGCCGAGACCCACCCGAGGACCGCGAGCAGGCCGAAGGCCGCGGAGAACAGCGAGGACACGCGGCGCACCGGTTCACCTTACCGCGGTGGGGCGTACCGTCCATCCGTGGGCCGCTCGCGCCCCGCCAGGGCCCGGGGCGTCGCTCTCCGTCGAGTGCCCCCGTTCACTTGATGCACGGGATGCATTTGCCCGGGACGCAGGTCTCCGGGCAAGCATCCGCATCGTCGCTCGCGTCGCCGGTCTCGGCAGGCGCGTCGGCCTTCGCGCCAGTGTCCGCAGCGTCCGTCGTCGCGCCCGTGTCGGTGGTCGCGCCCGTGTCGGTGGTCGCGCCCGTGTCGGCGGTCGCGCCCGTGTCCACGCCGCCGACGTCAGCCGCGGCCGGCGGATCCTCTCCCCCGCAGCCGACCGCGCCGAGCGAACCCCCGACGACCACGATCGCGCGATACCAGCGGTGCATCGCCCGAGGCTACCGCACCACGCCGTCGATCGCGACGCCGTAGCGGGCGAAGCCGGGCAGCACGACCTCGTCGACCGCCTCGTCGATGGCGGCGAACGTGACCGCGTGCGACGGCAGCCCCTCCTCGGGGAAGCCGTCCGCCGGCCACACGTCGGGGAACCACCGCCACGCCGTCAGGCTCGCGTCGAGCAGCCGCGGCAGCCACGCCCCGAGTTCCTCGCGGTCGTCCTCGGACACCCGATTCGACGCGAGGTGGGCCCAGCCGATCCGCGCGTGGTGCACCTCGTCGGCCAGGTGCGCGCGCAACACCTCGCGCAGCCAGGGCGCGCGGACGTCGGCCGCGGAGCGGTCGATCCAGACCGCGGCGATGGACTCGCCGATGCACGACCCGAACAGCCGCAAGAGCGGCTGCAGCGCCGCCGGCGCGTCGTCCACGAGATCGACCCCGCCGCGCGGCGCCGGGCGAGCGCCCCGCTGGCCGTCGAAGCGCGCCGCGACGTCGAGGCAGACCTCCACGTGGCGCGCCTCGTCGTCGACCATGCGCGCCGCGAGATCGACGACCGCCTGGCTCGGGTCGAGCGCCGCGAGGTCGCGCTGGATGCGGACCGCGTACGCGTGCACGCTGCCCTCGGCCGCCGCGCGGCTCCGCCAGATCGTCGCGACGGGGTGCACGCGAGGGAGGGTAGCGCGAACGCTCAGCGGGGCGCCTCGCGGATCGACACGAGGCCGTGCCGCCGCCAGCCGACGCGCGCGAGCCAGGTGGAGGGTGGGTGGACCGGCGCTCGCGCAGCGAGCGAGGCCGCCGTGAGCTCGAGGAACCCATCGAACCACATCGCCGAGGAGCAAGGGTCGAGCCGCGTAGCGGCGAGCCTCTGGTGCTTCTTGAAGTTGTTCAGCACATACACCAGGGCGAAGCGCACCTCGCGCGGCGTGCGCAGCGCGCGGACGTGGAACCGGTCGTCGAACACGCGTCCGCGCCGCCCGAGGGCACGGTTGATCGCCCGGGCGAGCCGCACGCCGAGCCCCTGCGCCCCCGCGCGCAAGGCGGATCCCCTCGCCGCCTCGACGATCAGGTGCAGGTGGTTGTCCTGGACCGAGAAGTGCACGACCCGGAACGCCGTGCTCGCGGCGCGATGCGCCGACAGCGCGGCCACGATCGCCGGAAACACCTCGGCCCCGCGCAGCGAACCGAGCCCGGCGACGCAGCGCCAGGTGAGGTGCTCGGGGTAGGAGGCCTGGTGGACGGGCCGCGGACGGTGGGGCACCAGCGGTCGCGGCGCCAAGCGAGGACGACCCGCGCCTGTGCGCTTACCTCCCCACCCGGAGGTGAGGGGAAGGGACATCTGGACGGATCGGCGCGCCATCTTGAAAAAGCATATATCGCGCAACGTAGGCGTCAAGCCCGCGCGGTTTGTCGAGTCCATGGTGACGTTTGTGCGGGCACATGGGTGACGGCCCGTCTTCCTGTCCAGGGAGATGGGCAACAGTTGCGGCAAGGAGGTGGCCTTGCCTGGAGCGTGAGGTCACTTCCCCGCGACGCTCGGCCTCGACGCGCGCCCCTGCGCGGGTCTGCCCATGCCATGACCTCCCATGTCCGTTCGCTCGTTCTTCCAGGGCCTCCTGACGAGCAGCGGCTCCAGGGTCGACTACACCCGGTTCGCGGACAGCCGCCTCCTCGAGCTGCACGTCGATCGCAAGACGCTCACCGAGGAAGCCCGCGAGCTCCTCGACGCCGAGCTCCTCCGGCGACACCTCGTCTGAGGCTCAACGCTCCTGCAGCAGCGCCGCGATCGCCACGCGCTCGCTCGGACCGTGCGCGGCGTCGACCGCGGCGAGCAGCGTGCTCATCGTGGCCTGCTCGAGCACCGCGTCGCCGTCGGGCATCCCGCCCCGGAAATTGCGCGGGCACGCGCTCACCACGCCCTCCACGCGCACCGGCACGCCGTGGGTCCGACACACGAGCGGACGTGCCGCATAGATCCGACAGCGACCCTCTGCGTCGGGCGCCGCGCACCCGGTCCGAGGCGCCGTGCGCAAGGCATCGCGCGCAGCGTCGTCGAGCTCCGCGAGGTGCGCGCGGATCGCCGCGGCCTCGACCCCCGTGACCGTGAGCCCCGCCTGGCAGCAGTCGCTGCACCCGGCGTCGCACTCCATCGCCGCCGCGTGGCGCAGGTGCACCCGCGCGAAGAACCCGTCGGCCTTGGCGACCAGCGCGCGGTAGTGGGCGGTGGGCACGGCAATCGGTCGCGCCGGAGTCGGGGGCCGTCAAGCGTCGTGAATCCAGACACCCGTCCCGGTTCGCGACAGCGAGCCGCGATCTTCGCCAGTGATATCCGCTACTTGTGGTGCTGGGCGGGCTGGCATGGACGCTGCTGGAGGGCACGTGTCCCGACGAAGGAGGACGCCCCCCATGCTCCGATTCATCCGCACCCTGGTCCCCGCGCTCGTTCTCTCCATCCCGCTCCTGGCCGGCGACGCCGTGGCCGGAGACAAGAAGCACAAGGACAAGGCGGCCGCGGTCTCGGTCGACGCCAAGTTCTCGCGCTTCGTGCTGAACCCCTGGGGCAAGATCGACGGCATCCTGCTCGACGACGGCACCCTCGTGCGCGTCCACGACAAGGCCGTGAAGGACACGTCGCTCAAGGCCGGCGACGCCCTGCACATCGACGCCAAGTCGAAGACCGCGGCCAACCAGAAGCTCTACGTCCACCCGCTGATCAAGAAGAACGGCGTGGTCGTGGCCGACGCCACCCAGAAGCCCGAGAAGCCGGCCCAGAAGCCGAACCACGACAAGTCCAAGCTGGTCGATCTGAGCTCCACGAGCACCGTCAGCGCCCTCTTCGTCGGTCACGGGGGCAAGGTCCACGGCGTCGTCCTCGCCGACGGCACCGCGGCCTACGCCGCCAAGCATGGCGATCTGAGCACCTACGGCCTCAAGAAGGGCGACGCCGTGACCGTCACGGGCAAGGGCGGCAACTACACCCTCGGCAAGGCGCTTGTCATCGAGACGATCAAGCTTCCGAACGGTGACGTGAAGAAGCCATGATGTCGGCTCGATGTCGCTCCGTGCTCGCCTCGTCCTGATCGTGTTCGTCTCGGGGGTCGCGCTCGCCGCGGCCCGGGCGGCGATCGTGGGCCTGCGCGCGTCGTCCGACACGGCGCGGCTCGAGGCGGCGGAGGCCACGGGGCAGGGGGTCGTCGAGGGGCTGGCCGCCGCGCTCGCCGAGGAGGGGGTCTCGCTCTCCGAGGCCCCCAAGCGCAAGACCCTGGTGCGCGCGGCGACCGATGCCCTCGCTGGCACCCCGCGCGCCGTCGGTGGCTACTGCACCAAGGAGGGCATCGTCGTGCTGCTCCGCGCGCGCCAGTACCGCGACGCGCGGAGCGCCCACCTGCCCGAGCCGCAGCGCCTCGCCGTCGAGGCGGCCTGCGCGAAGGGCACCGCCGGCGCGCACCGCACCGACGCCAGCATCGAGACGCTGGTGGTCGTGCTCGCCCCCGTGCCGGGCGGCAGCGCCTTCGTGTTCTACGCGGTGCGCGGCGTGCGGCAGGTGCCGCTGTTGCTGCAGATCGAAGTGATCGTGCTCGCCGCGGCCACCCTCTTGCTCGTGCTGTTCGTGGTCGACGCGCTCGTCGCGCTCCGCAAGGGCGCGGCGCAGCTCGACGCGGGGCTCACCGCGCTCTCCACCGATCTGCGCGCGCCGATCCCCGAGCCCCGCGCCGCCGAGCTCGCGGCCATCGCCCACGGCCTGAGCCGCATGGCGCGCTCCCTGGAGGAGGCGCAGGCGCAGAAGAGGGCCCTCGCCGACAGCCTCGCCCACGAGCAGCGGCTCGCGGGCCTCGGCCGGCTCGCCGCGGGCATGGCCCACGAGATCCGCAACCCGCTGGCCGGCATGAAGCTGCGCCTCGATCTCATGGCCGACGACCCCGCGCTGGGCGACGAGGCGCGCGTCGACGTCAAGGCGTGCCTCGCCGAGGTCGCCCGCCTCGACCGCCTCGTCCAGTCGCTCCTCGGCGTCGCGCGCAAGGGCAACGAGCCGGCCGCGGAGCTCGCGCTGCACGCGCTCGCCGACGAGCGCATCGGGCTCGTCTCGTCCACCACGGTGCGCGTGACCCGCACCGGCGAGGCGCGCTGCACGACCGACCGCGACGCGCTCTCTCGGGTCCTCGACAACCTGCTCCGCAACGCCGTCGAGGCGGCCCCTCCGGGCAGCGAGGTGCAGGTCGCCGTGGCGCGCGACGCGAGCGGTGCCCACCTGCGCGTCGTCGACGAAGGCCCCGGCATCGCCGAGGCGCGCGCCGCCGAGCTGTTCGAGCCGTTCTTCACCACCAAGCCTGCCGGTACGGGCCTCGGGCTCTGGATGTCCCGCTCGCTCGTCGAGACCCTGGGCGGCGCGCTCCGTTACCTGCGCGAGGACGGACGGACGGTCTTCGTGGTCGACCTCCCCGGAGGTGCCTAGGATGGCCCCGGTGAATCGCATCCTGGTGGTGGACGACGACGCGAGCATCCGCGAGGGCCTCTCGCGCGCGCTCGCGCGGCAGGGGCACGGGGTCGAGCTCGCGGGCTCGCTGGCCGAGGCGCGCGCGGCGCTGGCCAGGGGCGCGTTCGACGCGGTGCTGCTCGACATCCGGCTCGGTGACGGTGACGGCCTCGACCTCCTGGCCGAGCTCCGCGCGTCGCGGCCCGAGCTCCCGGTGATCATGGCCACCGCCTACGGCGACAGCGCGCGCGCCATCACCGCGATGAAGCACGGCGCGTTCGAGTACCTCACCAAGCCGTTCGATCTCCCCTTGCTCGCCGAGACGCTGGCGCGGGCGGTCCGCCCCGTGTCGAAGAACCGCGAGCCTGGTCCCGAGGCGCCGCCCGAGGGCGCGCTCATCGGGTCGAGCGCCAAGATGCTCGAGGTGTGGAAGGCCATCGGTCGCGCCGCGCCCTCCGAGGTCCCGGTCCTCATCACGGGCGAGAGCGGCACGGGCAAGGAGCTCGTCGCGCGCGCGGTCCACGAGCACAGCGCGCGCAAGGGCGGGCCGTTCGTGGCCGTGAACATCGCGGCCCTGCCCGCCTCGCTCGTCGAGAGCGAGCTGTTCGGCCACGAGAAGGGCGCGTTCACCGGCGCGGCCGCGCGGCGCGAGGGGCGCTTCGAGGCCGCGAACCGCGGTACCATCTTCCTCGACGAGATCGGCGACCTCGAGCTCGGCCTGCAGACCAAGCTCCTGCGGGTCCTCCAGGACGGCACCTTCGAGCGCGTGGGCAGCCAGTCGCCGCTGCGCACCGACGCGCGGGTGGTCGCCGCCACGAGCAAGCCCGTCGAGCCCGGCGCCGAGGGCACGACCCTGCGCGAAGACCTGTTCTACCGCCTGGGCGTCGTGCGCATCGACGTGCCGCCGCTCCGCGAGCGCAAGGCGGACATCGCGCCGATCGTCGAGGCGCACCTCCGCCGCAAGAGCCCGCGGCGCTCGTTCACCGACGAGGCCCTGGCCCGGCTGCTCGGCCACGACTTCCCCGGCAACGTGCGGGAGCTGCTCCACGTCGTCGATCGCGCCTGCGTGATGACCCCGCGCGAGGTGGTCGACGCGGCCGACCTCGACCTCCCCAGGACCGCGGTCGGCGCCCGCCCTCGCGACGACCGCGCCGACGGTGACCTCGACCTCAAGAGCGCCGTCGCCGCGCTCGAGCGTGACTACGTGCTGCGCGCCCTCGAGCGGGCCAACGGCAACCGCGCCGAGGCCGCCCGCCTGCTCGGCATCGCCCGCCCGCAGCTCTACGTGAAGATGAAAGACCTCGGTATCGACCCGAAATGACTGGGCTCGGTTGACATTGAATGTCGTTTTCATTAGGGTAGGAGCATGCCCGAAGGATGCGCCCCCACCACCCTCGATGCGGTCGCGGTCGGCGAGCGCGTGCGTGTGCTCGAGGTGAAGGGCGAGGGCAGCGTCCGCCGCCGGCTCCTCGAGATGGGCATGTGTGGGGGCGTGCACATCGAGGTCGTCCGTCGCGCGCCGTTCGGCGATCCGATCGAGCTCCGGGTGCGCGGGTATCACCTCTCCCTGCGCGCCGAGCAGGCTTCGATGGTATGCGTGCGCGCCGATACCTGACCCGCGCCCCGAGACTCGGCCTTGGCCCGTGAACCAGATCCTCTTCGCCCCGCGCGCAGCCTCGCCCTCGTAGGCAACCCGAACGCCGGCAAGACCACGCTGTTCAACGCCCTCACCGGGCTGCGGCAGAAGGTGGGCAACTACCCAGGCGTCACCGTCGAGAAGCGCGCCGGCGTGCTGCGCCTCGCGGACGATCACAGCGTCGAGGTGCTCGATCTCCCCGGCACGTACAGCCTCGTCACGATGTCGCCCGACGAGCAGGTGGTCTCCGACGTGCTGCATGGGGTGCGCGCCGACACGCCGCGACCGGACGCGATCCTCGCCGTCGTCGACGCCGACAACCTCGCGCGCAACCTGTTCCTGGTCAGCCAGATCCTCGATCTCGACGTGCCGCTGGTGGTCGCCCTCAACATGGTCGACCTCGCGACGCGGCACGGCCACGCCGTCGACGCGGCGCTGCTCTCCGAGGTGCTCGGGTGCGCCGTGGTGCCGGTCGTCGGCAACAAAGAAGAGGGGCTCCCCGCCCTCGTGGCCGCGGTGCGCACGGCCCGTCGACCGCACCCGGTGCAGTTCGCGGTGCCGGTCGCGATGGCCGAGGAGGAGCAGGCCCTCGGCGCCTTGATCGTGGAGCACGGCGGCCTCGAAGAGGCGCCGGCCCGCATTGCTGCGCGCAGGTTGCTCGCCCACGAGCCCGGCCACGACCTCGCGCCGCTCCGGGATCACCCGACCCTCGAAGCCGCCGTCGAGGCCGCCCGTGTGCGCCTCGCGGCCGCGGGCGTCGACCCGACCGAGGCCGACATCTCCGCCCGCTATCGCTGGATCGACGGGGTGGTCGAGCGCGTCGTGGCCCGCGCCGAGGGGCCCGCGACCCGCAGCATCACCCAGCGCGTCGACGCCGTCGCCCTCCACAAGGTGTGGGGCCTCGTGCTGTTCGCCGCGCTCATGGCGGCCCTCTTCCTCACCGTGTTCTGGGTGGCCAAGCCGCTGATGGACGGGGTCAAGAACGGCGTCGCCTGGCTCGCGCTCCGCGTGGCCGGCTCCATGGCCGAGGGCCCGCTCAAGGCGCTCGTGATCGACGGCGTGTTCGGCGGCGTCGGCGCGGTCATGGTGTTCACGCCGCAGATCGCCGTGCTGTTCCTCTCGCTCGCGGCCCTCGAGGACAGCGGCTACCTCGCGCGGGCGGCGTTCCTCATGGACCGGCTGCTCTCGCGGGTGGGCCTGCACGGCAAGAGCTTCATCCCGCTCCTCAGCGCGTTCGCGTGTGCGATCCCCGGCGTGCTCTCCACCCGCACCATCGACGACCGTCGCGACCGGCTCGCCACGATCCTGGTCCTGCCGTTCATGGGGTGCAGCGCGCGGCTGCCCATCTACGCGCTGCTCGTGGCCGCGTGCTTCCCGTCGATGGGCCCGGTGCGGCAGGCGATCCTGCTCCTCGGCCTCTACGTCGCCGGCATCGTCGCGGCCGTGCTCACTTCGCTCCTCGTCAAGCGCAAGCTCGCGCCCGCCAAGGGCTCGGCGTTCATCCTGGAGCTCCCGAGCTACAAGCGCCCCCAGGGCACCCACGTGCTCTACCAGGCGTGGACCAACACCTGGGCGTTCGTCACCCGCGCGGGCACGACGATCTGCGCGTTCAGCATCGTGCTCTGGGCGCTCATGTACTACCCGCGCCTCTCGCCCACCGAGCTCGCGCAGCACCCGACCGAGGCCACCCAGCGCGCGGCCCAGATCGAGCACAGCTACGCGGGGCGCGCGGGCCACGCCATCGAGCCGGTCGTGCGACCGCTCGGTTACGACTGGAAGATGGGCCTCGGCCTCGTGAGCGCGTACGCCGCGCGCGAGGTGTTCGTGAGCACGCTCGGCATCGCCTACCGGGTCGGCGAGGTGCGCGACGACACCACCGATCTCACCCGCGCCATGGCCGCCGATCGCTACCCCGACGGGCGCAAGGTCTGGACACCGCTGGTCGCCACCTCGCTGATGGTCTGGTTCGTGCTCGCGATGCAGTGCATGAGCACCATGGCGGTAGTGCGCCGCGAGACGGGGAGCTGGCGCTGGCCGCTCGCGCAGCTCGTCTACATGAACGGCCTCGCCTACCTCGCGAGCCTGCTGATCTTCCAGATCGGCCGGCGGATCCTGGGGGCCTAGGCGTGTCCCAGGCGCTGCAGCACGTGCTCGTGGTCGGCCTCGCGCTGGCCTGCCTCGTCACGCTCGTGGTGCGGCGCGTGCGCGCGTTCCAGGGGCGCGGGCCGGCGTGCGACGGCTGCGCGAAGGGGTGCTCGTCGGAGCCGCCTCGAGGGGGACGGCCAGCGGCTCGTCCCACCGGAGGCCCTGGTCCGCCGCGGCCCACCAAGCCGCGTTTGATCGGCTGCGTCGAGGTTCGGCGGGCGACCGAACGTCACAACGAAACGCACGGGCGAATCTGGCCAAAGCAGCCAGCGGCACGGTCCGTCACGGGGGGACAGGAGGTGCCCGATGGCCCTGTTCTCCTGGAGCGACGACTACTCGGTGAAGGTCCCCTCGATCGACGCGCAGCACCACCGTCTGGTGGACATGCTCAACGAGCTGCACGACGGGATGGTGGCGGGGAAGGCCGCCGAACACGTGGCCTCGGTGCTCGACGGTCTCATCGCCTACACCGCGCAGCACTTCTCGTACGAAGAGGAGCTGTTCGCCAAATATGCCTACCCCGAGTCGGCAGAGCACATCGCCGAGCACCAGAAGCTGGTGGAGCAGGTGGTCGCGTTCAAGACCAAGCTCCTCGCGAAGGAGGCGACGATCACGATGGAGCTCGTGAAGTTCCTCAAGAACTGGCTGATCGGGCACATCCTCGGCTCGGACAAGAAGTACAGCGCACTGCTCGTCGAGCAGCGGGTGGAGTAGGCCATGGACGACACGACCCTCTCGCGCATCGCCACGTTCCTGGACGGCCTCTGCAACGCCGAGGAGCTCGAGGACCGCCTCTCTCTCGGAAAGGAGGACGAGGCGACGCAGGGGCTCGAGAAGAGCCTCAACGCGTTCCTCGACAAGCTCTGGGTGAAGGGCTTCCAGCTCCAGGCCAAGCAGGAGATGCTCGAGCAGGTCGTGCAGATCCGCACCAAGGAGGTGCACGAGATCCTCGACAACGTGGCGACCGGCTTCCTCATCGCCCTGCGCGACGGGAGCCTGCTCGACAACTACTCGCGCTCGTGCGCCGAGATCTTCAAGGAGGCCTCGCTCAAGGGGAAGAAGCTCACCGAGCTCCTGCGCTTCGACGCGCGCGCCGCCGACAACTGGACCGCCTGCTACGAGCAGATCTTCGAGGACTTCTTGCCGGCGGAGCTCTCGCTCGACCAGCTGCCGCACGAGTTCGCGATCGAGGGGCGGACCTACCGCATCGAGGGCTCGCCCCTGCGCAACGCCGACGGCAGGGTCGCGCGGATCTTCTTCACCGTGACCGACACGACCGAGCTCCGCCACGCGGAGCGCGACAACGCCCTGCGCCGCGCGCTGCTCGAGATCGTGAGCCAGAAGGAGAACTTCCAGGCGTTCCTGTTCGAGACGCGTCAAGCGCTCGAGGAGGCGCGCGCGTCGGGCAAGCAACACACGCTGCGGCGCGTGCTGCACACCGTGAAGGGCAACCTCGGGTGCTACGGCCTCCACGAGATCGCAGGCCTCGTGCACGCCATCGAGGACCAGCTCACGCTCTCGGTCGGCGACGTCGACAAGGTCGAGGACACCCTGCGCAAGTTCGTCTCCGTGAACCGCGCGATCCTCGGGTTCGACTACCCGATGGACGGTCGCCCCGCCCGGTCGATCGAGATCGACCAGCTCGTGCCGTTCCTCCGCGGTCTCGCCGAGGACGACTCGATCGAGAGCCGGCGCGCGCTGGTCGCGGGCTTCGTCGAGAAGCTCACCTGGGTGCCGGCCCGGGCGCTGCTCGCGCCGCTCAGCGGCGTGGTCGCCCGCGGGGCCGAGCGCCTCGAGAAGGAGGTCGAGTTCGCCCTCGAGGGTGGCGACATCCTGATCGACGCGGCGTGGGCGGGGGGTGTCCTCGCCAACCTCGGCCACCTCGTGCGCAACAGCCTCGACCACGGCATCGAGCCTCCGGACCAGCGCGGCGAGAAGTCCCCGCGCGGTCGCATCGTGGTCCGCTGCGTGGAGACCGACGACGAGTGGAGCTTCGAGGTCGAGGACGACGGCCGGGGCGTCGACGTCGACAAGGTGGTGCGGGTCGCGATCGAGCGGAACGTCGTCACCGACGTCGACGTCGCGTCCATGAGCGAGCAGGAGCGCCTGCGCCTCCTGTTCAGCGACGGGGTCTCGACGGCCGACGCGGTGACCACGCTCTCCGGGCGTGGCGTCGGGACGGCAGCGCTCCTCGACAGCGTCGAGGAACGGCACGGCTCGGTGGAGGTCTCGACCCGCCTCGGGGAGGGCACCAAGTTCGAGGTCCACGTGCCGCGGCCCCGCACGGCGCTGCCCCAGCTCCACGCGGGTCGCCGGGTGTCGCTGACCTTCCCACCGATGTGGGGGCCCCTCGCCTGAGCACCCCCTCGCCTGAGCTCAGAAGCCGATCTTCGTGCCGGGCGGCAGCTCGATGCCGCCCTCCTCGATGATCACCGCCGTGAGGCAGTCGCGGTCGGCGAGCACGGTGAACGAGTGCTCGCTCCCCGCCGGCATGGTGAGCAGGTCTCCCGGACCGTAGACCTTGCCGTCCTGGTGCACGCGGATGCCGCCCTCGAAGAACAGGTGGTGCTCGGCGCCGACGTGGCGGTGCAGCGGCCACTCCATGCCGGCCGGGAAGCGCACGATGCCCGTGTCGGCGCGCGCCAGGCGGGGACCGGCGGCGAAGTGCATGAGCGCGATCCCGCTCGGGTCGCGCTCGAAGGCGTCGTCGCTCGCGGTCGCGTCCAGCAGGGCGCGGGCCTTCTCGAGGCTCACCTCGAACAGGCGCGCGAACGGCTCCACGAACCGGCCGAACGCGCCGTCGGGGCGGCTCCGTGGCTCCGCGAAGGCCGCGAACAGGCGCGCGCGGATGGTGGGCGACGGCGCGACGCCGCGCAGGGTGGAGACCAGGGTGGCCAGCACCTCGGGATCGTCGAAGAGGTCCTCGTCGGCGCTCATCGGCGCTGCTCCTTGTCGGTGTCGAGACCGGGACTCGTGAGACTCGCGCGGAGCTTGCCGAGGGCCGCGGCGACCCGGGATTTCACCGTGCCCATGGGCACACCCAGGCGCTCGGCGATCTCGGCCGAGCTCAGGCCCTCGAAGTAGCCGAGCTCGAGGACCGCGCGCTGATCCGCGGTGAGCTCGCCGAGGAGGCGCCGCACCGTGGTCCGATCGGGGGCCGTGGCCGCGTCCTCGTGTTCGATCGCGCTCGTCTCGAGGAAGCGCTCGGGGTCGACCACCGTGGTGCGCGATACCGCGGCCGACTTGCGCCGATCGAGCGCGCGGCTGCGGGTGCGCACGAGGAGCCACGCGCGCACGGTGCCACGGGTCGGATCGAAATCGGCCCCCTGTCGCCACGCCTCGAGGAACACGTCGTGCACGAGATCCTCGGCCTCGCGTCGGTCGGCGAGCACGCGCAGGGCCACCGCCATGAGGATGGGGGAGTAGCGATCGTACAGCTGCGCGAGCGCCCCGCGGTCGCCCCGGGCCATCGCTCGCACGAGCTCCGTGTCGTCGTGTGCCTCCACCCAGTGACGAGTGGTAGCAGGCCGTTCGGGTCCGGCCAACCACCGGCTCGCCTCCGGGAGGACGAGGCACGTCACGAGAACTCCACGCCGTGCTCGATGGAGTACGCGCACACGCAAGGGCCGTCGTCGGCGACGCGAAAGGAATGGCTCGAGAAGGCGGCCTTCTCCGCGAGATCGCCCGGGCCAGCGCGGGCACCGTCGGTCTCGACGAAGGCGCCCTCGAGCACGAGGAGACGCTCACGGCCGAGGTGTCGATGGGGTGGGCACCGGATGCCCGCGTCGAGCCGGAGGAACATCGCGTCGGGGAGCAGACAACCCGCGGGGGCGCGGCGCCGCGCGAAGCCGGGGAGCGCGAGGGGCTCGAAGGGCCCCCGGGTCAGGGCGACGAGGCTCTCCCTCGCGCTCTCCTCGCTCACGCCGAAGAACGCGGCGACCCGTCGGGTGAACGGGGCGTAGCGCTCGGGTCCGGTCACCTGCTCGAGGATGCGCTGGCGCAGGGCGCGCGAGGGGATCCCCTCGACGGCCCTGTCGTTGGCGGCCACCAGGGCCACGACTTCCAGCAGATCGTCCACGTCGGGGTGGATACGAGCGAGGGCCCTGTCTGGATCAGGGCACGTAGCGCGTGGAGCGCGGATTCACGTAGACGGTGAGCGTGGGCGCACCCTCGACGCGCACCACGTAGCCGGGCTGGACCGTGCCGAAAGCGATCCAGATCTGGTGCTCGACCTCGTCCATGTGCTGCTCGTGCTCCACCACCGCGATGTCGCAGCTCGGCACGCTCCACCACTCGGCCTCGATGGTCGGTGGCAGGCGTCCGTCGTGGCGCAGCTGCTCCCAGGACGAGAAGAAGGTGTCGTTCGGGTACACGCGCCCGCCGTTCGGGAGGTGCACCGCGAGCCAGTCGACGATGGCGCCGGTCTCGTACCCCCAGAACCCACGGTTGAGCCCGAGGTCGGCGCCGCCCGAGGGGCCGCCCACGACCGGCGTGTAGTACGAGAGGCCGTGCGGGTGCGAACGCTTGGTCTCGAGCGCGCCGGGCGCCGCTGTGAGCGCGATCGTCGCCGCGACCGCGAGGCCGACGCCCACGCTCTTGCCCCGCTCGGAGCTGCGGGCCGTCAGCGCCGCCGCGATGGCCTGGGCCGCGAGCACGACGCCGGCGCCCGCGAGCAGGCACAGGAACGGGTACGCCGGGTGCCAGTGCTTGGTCCCACCGAAGTGCGGCACCTTGGGGTGCGCGATGATGAGGATCGGCAGGTTCATGTTGAAGAACAGGAAGAACGCCGTGCGGCGGTCGTCGACCACCTTTGCGAGGCGCGCGGGCAGGATCGGCGCGAAGAGCTCCCGCCACCGGCTCCCCGCGCCGACCAGCATCGCCACCAGCGTGACGAGCGGCACCGTGGCGAGCACCAGCACGTGCACCATGGGATGGGGAACGGCGGCTGGAAGTAGGTCTTGTGCAGGAACTCGATGTTGTAGAAGTCGTGGCGCGCGTGGAACGAGAAGTACCAGTCGATGCGCGCCCACGTGTCGTTCCACAGGCGCGGCCAGCCGTAGACGAAGATGGCGGGGCCGAACATGCCCATGAAGAGGAAGGGCCACGGGATCGGCAACGTGCGCAGGCGCGACGCGAAGATCGGCGAGACGCCCGGCCGCGCGCGCAGGTGGTCCCAGGCGAGCCAGGCGAAGTGCACGAGGAACACGACCGGCAAGAACCACGAGTTGTGCTTGGTGAGGAGCGCGAGGCCCCAGACGAAGCCGCACGCGATCGCCCAGCCCATCGACCGCAGGCCCTTCCAGTAGGTCCACGCGACGGCGAGCCACGCGAGGGTGGCAGCGGCGTCGAAGCCGGCGAGGTGCGCGTCGAAGAACGGCCGCGGCAGGCCGGCGAACAGCAGCGCCGCCGCGAACCCCTGCGCGCGCCCGAACACCTCGGCGCCGAACACGTAGGTGATCCACAGCGTGAGCCCGCCCACCACCATGCCCGGGAAGCGGAACGACGCGCTCTCCTCGACGAACAGCTTGGGCTGCGACTTGGCGAGCGTCTTGACGAACCAGGCGAGCGGCTGGGTCCACCCCGAGCGACCGAACAGCTCGACGAGGCCGTCGGGCCAGGTCTTCCAGAAGTAGATCCACGAGAGCGCGAAGCTCGACTTCATGAGCGACGGGTGCTCGGCGTTCGGCGCCCAGTGGGCGTCGACGATGGCGCGCTCGAAGGCTTGCTTGCGGACCTCCGGGTCCTTGGCGAGGAGCTTCTCGAACCAGCCCGCGTAGGACTTGGCCGCGTCGAAGTACATGCCCTCGTCGCGCATGAAGCCGAGCTCGTGCGAGGTGGCGAGGACGACCGCGGTGAAGCAGCAGGCGAGGGCGAGGCCGACGAAGTGATCGGACCACCGCACGCCGCCGCCGTCCGCCGTGCCGAGCGGACGCAGGAACCCGCCGCGGAACGCGCCGCGCAGCCCCCCGGCGAGCGCGGCCGCCGCGTAGAACGCGGCGAAGGCGAGCAGGATGCGCATCATTCGCGGAGCTCCGCGGCCACGCACGCCACCCGGAACTGCGGGCTGCCCTCGGCCCAGAGCTCGATCTTCACCGGCTGGCTCGACCCGGCCCACGCCGCGGTGGAGCCCTCGAAGCGCAGCCAGCCGTCGCCGTCGCGCTGGAACGCGTGGGCGACCTCCTTGCCGGCGACCGAGATGCGCACGTGCACCGGCGAGAGGCGCTTCTCGCGCTCGACGTAGACGTGCTTGCCCACGTAGGCGACGACCTTCTGCCCGATCGGCCTGGGCGGGAACGCGATCGTCGTGTTGGAGAGCGTGGGGTGCATCAGCACGCACCGCCGCGGGACGTAGTCGAGATCGGTGATGGCGGTCTCGCCGACCCATGACCAGCCCGGGTCGAACGGCGGGCACGACCAGCGCTTCTTGGGCGGCACGGGCCCGGCGAACAGGTTCGGGATGTGCTGCGAGCCCTCGGTCTCCCACCGACACGGCTCGCTGGCCCCGTCGGGGGCGACGCGGCTCACGGTCGCCGTGGCATCGACCTCCGAGACGAGATCGCGGAGGAGCTTCTCGGGGCGCGGGTTGTCGAACGTGCGGAGCTTCACCGTGCCGAACGCCTGCTCCGAGACCAGGCGGAAGCCCTTCACCTGCGGGTCGTCCTTGCCGCGGATCGACAGCTCGAGGACGCGGGGGACGGTCTCGAGATCGGACCGGCCGGCCATGCGGAGGTCGAACAGCGGCTTGTCGCTGGCCAGCCCAGTGAGCTCGAATCCGGCCTTGCGGCCCAGCGGCTCGGCCCAGCGCGGGGCGACGATCACCATGTCCCCCGGCTTCTTCGCGGCCAGCGCGGCGGCGGCGGCGGCGCGCCAGTCGGAGTCGGTCGGGACGGCGCGGTGCTGGCGCTCCGCGGCGAGGAGCTCCCACCCGGCCACGAGCGGCACGACGGCGAGCAGGAGGGCACGCTTCCCAGGACCCATGAACGGCGCGGGAGTAACACGGGGAGCCGGACGCAGGTAGCCTCCGCGCGTGCTCCACCACGGCGACAACCTCGAGGTCCTGACCGCGCTGGCGCCCGAGCTCCGGGGGAAGGTGGCCCTCTGCTACCTCGACCCGCCGTTCGGGACCGGCCGCGACTTCGGCGCCTTCGACGACCGGTGGGAGGGCGGCCGGGCCGGTCTGCTCGCGTTCCTGCGGCCGCGACTCGCGCTGCTCCACGACCTCCTCGCGCCGACGAGGGGTCGATCCTCGTCCACCTGGATCACCGCGTCGCGCACCAGGTGGCCGTCGTGCTCGACGACCTGTTCGGCCCTGGCGACCGCGACCCAGTGGGTGGCCCCGGCTTCCGCAACGAGCTCGTGTGGTCCTACGGGCTCGGCGGCAGCTCGCCGCGCTACTACCCGCGCAAGCACGACACCATCCTCTGGTACACGCGCGGCGCGAGCTGGCACTTCGACCCCCCGATGATCCCGGCGCGCTCGGTGCGCATGCGCGGCGAGCTCAAGAAGCAGCCCGACGTCTGGGACGTGCCCTCGATCAACAACCAGGCGAAGGAGCGCAACGGCTACCCGACCCAGAAGCCGCTCGCGCTGCTCGAGCCCCTGGTGCGCGCGCACAGCCGGCCGGGCGAGCTCGTGCTCGATCCGTTCTGCGGGAGCGGCACCACGCTGGTCGCGGCGGTGCGGGCGGGGCGCCGCGCGCTCGGGGTCGATCGCAGCGAGGAGGCGCTCGCGATCGCGCGAAAACGGCTGCTCGCGGAGGGGGCGGACATATCCTGTCCGGGGTGACCTTGGCCGAATCGCTCGGCGTGGGCATGATGCCTCCATGCTCACTGCCCTCGCGCACAACGACAACGGTCGGCTCCCTCTCGCCTCGGGTCTCCGCGCCGCGCCGTTGACCGAGCGGCAGCGCCTCGCCTTGCTGGAGCCCTTGAGCGATCACGGTCGCGGGGTCGATGCGCGGGGCGTGCCGGCGGCGCCTTCCGCGGCTCTGCGGCGGCGCCACGAGCTCGGCATCTGCATCGCGACGAGCACCATCGCCGTCGAGCGCGACCGCGGTCCGCTGCGCTGGCGCGCGTCCGTCACGCTGTGGGAGGGAGCGGTCGGTCGTCACGCGGCGCAGGCCGAGGCCGTCGCGCGCCACCTCGCGCGTCGCCTGCTCGACGGAGTGGGCGAGGGCGAGTGCGTCCTCGAGCGCTCGGGCACCACGTTCTTCGCGCGCAAGCTCCTCACCGGCGAAGAGGCCCGCGTCGTCCGCATGTTCCAGGGGCCGGCCTCGGCCGACCTCGAAGGCGAGGTGGCCGCGCTGCCGTGAACGCTCGTGATAGGGGCCCCCGGGCTGAAGCGGCTGAAGCCCGGGGCACCGACAACACCGCAAGCCCGGGGCCTCACACCCCGGGCTTCACGTCCCAAATCACTGGCTGGACCTCGCGCTGCAACGGACCGGCAGATGGGAGTTCAGCCAGTCCAGCGTGACGTCGAGCCCGGGGTCGATGCCCCGGGCTTCAGCGGCCGTCGGTGCCCCGGGCTTTCAGCCCGGGGGCATTCTTCGACGCGTTGTGAACGCTCACACCCCCGAGGCCCACCGCTCGAGCCACGCTCGCTTGAACGCGGCGTAGCGGCCCTCGGCGATGGCGGCGCGCGCGTCGCGCACGAGCTCGCCGTAGAGCCAGAGGTTGTGCACCGAGAGCAGGCGTAGCACGAGCATCTCGCCGGCCACGAACAGGTGGCGCAGGTAGGCGCGCGAGTAGCCCCCCGCACAGCACAGGCAGCCGCACTCGGGGTCGAGCGGGCTCGGATCGTCCCGGAAGCGCGCCTGCTTCACGTTCACCTTGCCGAACCGCGTGAGCGCCTGGCCGTTGCGCGCGTTGCGGGTCGGGAGCACGCAGTCGAACATGTCGATCCCGTGCTCGATGCCCTCGAGCAGATCGGGCGGGGTGCCGACACCCATCAGGTAGCGCGGGCGCGCCGGATCGAGCCGGTGGGCCACCTCGGCGAGCGCCTCGTACATCATGGGGATCGGCTCGCCGACCGAGAAGCCGCCGAGCGCGAGGCCGTCGAAGCCGTCCTCGATGGCGTCGAGCTCCTCAGCGTGGGCGATGCGCAGGTCGCGGAAGGTGCCACCCTGCACGATGCCGAAGAGCGCCTGGCCGGCCGGGCGGTGGTCGCGTCGCCACACCTCGAGGCAGCGGTGGGCCCAGCGCGTCGTGCGCGCGACCGCGCCCTCGATGCCTTTGCGATCGCGCACGCCGTCGCCGCCGAGCGGCGGGCACTCGTCGAGCTGCATGGCGATGTCGGCGCCGAGCAGGCCCTGCACCCGCATCGACTCCTCGGGCGACATGTGGCGCTTGCTGCCGTCGAGGTGCGAGCGGAAGGTCACGCCGTCCTCGTCGATCTTCGCGCCCGCGACGACCCGCGAGGTGCCCGCTCGCGGGTTGTCGCCCTGCGCGAGGGAGAACGCCTGGAAGCCGCCGCTGTCGGTGAGCATCGCGTGCGGCCAGCGCGCGAACCCGTGCAGCCGACCCATCGCGCGCACGAGCTCGGGCCCCGGCCGCAGCCACAGGTGGTAGGTGTTGCCGAGCACCACCCGCGCGCCGGTCGAGGCCACCTCGTCGGGGGTGAGGCCCTTCACCGAGCCCTGGGTGCCCACCGGCATGAAGGTGGGCGTCGGGACGAGGCCGTGCGGCGTCACGAGCTCCCCCGCGCGCGCGTGGCCGTCGGTGGCCCGCACGGTGAACGAGAAGCCGGGCGTGAACATCACGCGCTCTCGGTGACCGCGGGTGCGTCGGTGGAGTGCTCGGCGGGGGCCAGCGTGGCGAGCCCGGCCGCCACGTCGTCGCGCGGCAGGATCGCGCGCACCAGCATGGCATCGCCGTAGGAGTAGAAGCGGTAGTCGTGCGCGATGGCGTGCGCGTAGGTGGCGCGGAGCCCCTCGACGCCGATCGTGCTGGCACCAGCGCGAGCAGCGTGGAGCGCGGGAGGTGGAAGTTGGTCAGCATGCCGTCGACCACCAGCAGCTCGGAGCCGGGCTGGAGGAGCAGCTTGGTGACCCCGGCGCCGACCGCGACGGGCGTGTCGAGCCCCTGCTCGCGGGCCACGCGCGCCGCGCTCTCGAGGGCGCGCACCGAGGTGGTGCCGACGGCGATCACGGGGCGCCCGGCGGCCTTGGCGGCGGCGATCGCCCGCGCCGTCGCGCGGCTCACCTCGTAGTGCTCCTCGTGCATCGGGTGGGCGTCGAGGTCGTCGACCTGCACCGGCAAGAACGTGCCGAGCCCCACGTGCAGCGTGACCGTCGCGAACTCGAACCCCGCGATCGTGAGCCGACCGAGCAGGGCCTCGGTGAGGTGCAGCCCCGCGGTCGGCGCCGCGACCGCGCCGTCCTTGCGCGCGAACACCGTCTGGTAGCGCTCGTTGTCGTCGAGGCTCGCGGGCCGCTTGATGTAGGGCGGGAGCGGGACCTGCCCGAGCTCCTCGATCGCGTCGCGGATCGGGCGGTCGCTCGCGAGCAGCACGCGGAGCAGCCCGTCGTCCTCGGCGCGCCCGAGGATGCGCACGACGAGGTCTTCGCCGACCAGGAGGTCTTGCTCGAAGCGCAGCGGCTTGCTGGACTTGCCGAGGGCGCGCCAGATCTCGCCCTCGACGACGACTGGCTCACCGTCGGCCGAGGGGCGCTCGTACGAGCCCGGGCCCTCCTTGCGGACGAGGAACACCTCCACCTTGCCGCCGGTCTCGGGCTTGCGCGCGAGGAGCCGCGCCGGGATCACGCGCGTGTCGTTGAGGACGAGGAGCGCGCCCTTCGGCAGGTGATCGGCGAGGTCGGCCACCATCGCGTCGGTCAGCGTGGGCGGCCCCTTCGCCTGCGGGTCGACCACGAGCAGGCGACCGCCGTCGCGGGACGAGGGGGGCTCCTGCGCGACGCGATCGGCAGGCAGTTCGAAATCGAGGAGGTCGACGCGCACGAGGGCTGCGGTAGCTAGTGCGTTTCCCGACGAGCCGCGAGGGTCGGCTCCCCCGATCGCATCGAGGGCAGCTCACATCCCCCCGGGCTGAAGCGCTTCAGCCCGGGGCACCGACAGAGGGGGCAAGCCCGCCAGGCGGGCTATCCCAGGCCCGCGGCCCGCGAAGGACACATCTCGCATGCACCACGGTTCGCGTACGTGGCGAGCCCGCCGCAGGTGGGCTTCCACGGCAGTCGGTGCCCCGGGCTTCAGCCCGGGGGCCCCTGAGGGCGCGCAACCTCTCCTGGTGACTACAACTTCGTGCGGAGGAACTCGGAGAGCTCCTCGACGGCGAACGGGCGCGGCACGAAGGCGATGGCGCCGCAGTTCGCCCTCTCGAGCTGGGTCTGGGAGAAGTGGTACTCGCTCGTCAGGATCACGCGCGTGCCGGGCGCGTCGTCACGGAGACGGCGGGCGAGCTCGAAGCCCGTCGTGCCGTGCAGCATGAGGTCGACGATGGCGATGGGCGGCTGCGAGTCGCGGACGCGATCGGAGGCCTCGGCGCTGCCGACCCCCTCGACCTCGAACCCGCGCAGGGCGAGCGCCGAGCTCAGCGCCGTGCGCTTGTCCTCCTGATCGTCCACCACCAGGACCTGCACCATCTGTCTCCCTCGGAAGCTTCCCGCCCACCCCCGAAGGAGGGGGTGGTGCGGGGGAACTCGGCGACAGGTGAACCACCTGTCTGCCGATCCACTTAGCCACAACTGTGCCAGCAACTCGGATCGGAAAACGTCGATTCTCTACGTTTCGAAGCTGCACGCAAGCGGAGTCGGCATTGCAGACCTGAAAGCCTCCACCGCACGGATGGAGGCTCTCTTCTGACTACTTGCCCTTCTTCACCGGCGCGGCCGTCATGGCCGGGCTGCTCATCCACTCCTCGATGGCCTTGCGCTCCCAGGCGAAGCGGTGGTGACCCTTGCCACCTTCGGCGCCCGCGCCGTCGTACTTGGCGAGCTCGGCCTTGGCGTCGTCGACCTTCTTCGCGGCGAGGTGCGCGGCGGCGAGCACGAGGTGGCCCGGTGCGAAGCCGTCGCCCTTGGCCTTGAGGAGCAGCTCCCCGTGCTTCTTCGCGCCTGCGCCGTCCTTGTTGAAGGCCTTGGCGAAGCCGCGCTCGATGTCGAGGCTCGGCGTGATCTCGTCCTTGCCGGCCTTGTAGACGTCGGCGGTGGCGAGCGCGGCCTTGTTGTCGCCCGCGCGACGCTGCGCGCGCGCGATGAGGGCGAGCTCGTCGGCGCCGTGCCCGAGCTGGACCTCCTTGCCGCCCTTCGCCTTGTTGGCGTCCTTCCACTTGTCGAGCGCGGTCTTGGCGGTCTTCTTCGCGTCGTCGCCCTTGCCCGCGGTGGCCTGCGAGAGCGCGAGGTGCGCCCAGAGCTGCGGCTCGTCGGGCCAGCCCGTCGTGAGCTTGGTCCACGTCTCGGCGGCGCCGGCGTGGTCGCCCTTCCCGTTCTGACCGAGGGCGAGGAACATCCAGAGCGGGCGCGACTTCTCGTTGGCCTTGGTGGCGATCGCGGCGAGCGCGACCACGTCGTCGAACTTGTGGAGCGCGAAGAGGCCGCCCACGGCGGTGAGCGCGAGCTGCTCGTCCTTGCCGCCGTCCGCCTTGCTCGCCTTCGCGTACGCCTCGGCGGCGCCGGCGGGGTTGCCCTCGCCCTCGAAGGCCTGACCGAGGAGCTTGTTGGCCTCGATGTCGTCGGGCGACTTCGCGAGGAGCGCACCGAGCTCCACCTTGGCCTTCGCCCAGTCCTTGGCGTCGAGCGCGGCCTTGGCGTTCGCCTTGCGCTGCTCGGCGGTGGGCTCGGCCGGCGGGGGCGGCGTGCTCGACGCGGGCGGAGGCGCGGTCACCGACGGGGTCGGTGGGTTGGAGGCGGTCACGGGCTCGGGATCCGGCCCGCACGCGAGCATGGGGACGAGGATCGCGGGGACGAACAGGAGACCAGGCGAGAAGAGCTTGCGCATCGTGGCCCGAACGCGACCACCCCTCCGGCTCCGTGTCAATCGCTCTTGTCGCTCCCGGACCGTCCCTGTCCGGTCCTCCGCTCGGATCTCTCCTTCCTCGAAGGCAACGACCCTCCACCCACGAAACCTCCTTTCGCGGACGCTCCCCGGATCATGGCTAGACAAACATTAGACAGCGCTTGGACGCGCCAGAAATCGCGTTGCGACCACCGGGCGAGCGCGTAACGATGCGGACACGCAGTGCATCTGCGTCGGTGAGGCTCGCTGCACCCGGTCCCGCCGAGGGAGCGCGTGCTCGAAAGAAGATGGATCTCAGCACCTGTCGCCACATCATCGAAGAGCTCCTCTCCGGTTACGTCGACGGAGAGCTGCCGCCGCGCACGGCGCAGCAACTCGAGCTCCACATGCAGGCGTGCCCGCCGTGTGCCGCGTTCCTCCGCACGTTCATGGCGAGCCGGCAGGCCCGCCCGCCCCGCCGCGGTGGCCGAGATGGACGAGGCCTGCGAGGCCTCGCTGTGGGCCTTCCTCGAGAAGGAGACGGGCGTGACGGGGTCGCCCGGTCTCGCCGAGAAGGGCTCGTGCTGCAGCGCCAAGAAGCGCACGGAAAGCTAGCCGGGACCCAGGGCTCGCTGAAGCCGTGAACCCGCTCGCGTGGCTCGGAGCGTTCCGTCTCGCGACGCGCGCGCTCGCGCGCAACAAGCTGCGCGCGACCCTCACCGTCCTCGGCATCCTCATCGGGGTCGCCGCGGTGGTGTGCATGACCGCCCTCGGCGAAGGCGCCAAGGCCAAGGTCACCTCGCAGATGCAGTCGCTCGGCGCCAACATGGTGGTCGTCTTCCCGGGCACGAGCAGCAACGGCGGCGCACGCGGCACGGCGGTCGCGAGCCTCACCGAGGAGGACGCGCTCGCCATCGGGCGCGAGTGCCCCTCGGTCGCGTCGGTGGCCGCGGCGAGCGGTGCGGCAGCCCAGGCCGTCTACCAGGACCAGAACTACTCCACGCGGGTCAACGGCACGACCCACGACTACCTCAAGGTGCGCGCGTGGGCGCTCGAGCGCGGCCAGCTGTGGACCGACGCCGACGAGAAGACCGGCGCGCGCGTGTGCATCCTCGGCAAGACCGTGCAGCGGCAGCTGTTCGGCGAGGTGGACCCGATCGACAAGGTGGTGCGGCTCGGCAAGATGCCCTGCCGCGTCATCGGCGTCCTCGAGAGCAAGGGGCAGAGCAGCTTCGGCAGCGACCAGGACGACACCGTGCTCGTGCCGATGAAGACGTTCACCTCGCGTGTGCTCTTCAAGTCGCGCCGCTCGGTGGACATCGTGCTCGCGAGCGCCTCGGACGCCTCGACGACCAAGCGCGCCGAGGCGCAGATCCGCGCGCTCCTCCTGCAGCGTCACCGCATCGGCCCCGATCGCGAGCCGGATTTCCGCGTGACCAACCTGCAGGACGTCCAGCAGTCGCTCGAGGCGGTGCGCTCCACGCTCGCCGGGCTCTTGCTCGGGATCGCCTTCATCTCGCTCCTGGTCGGCGGGATCGGAGTCATGAACATCATGCTGGTGAGCGTCGCGGAGCGCACGCGCGAGATCGGCATCCGCATGGCGATCGGCGCCCGTGAGAACGACATCCTCGTGCAGTTCCTCATCGAGGCGGTGGTGCTCTCGCTGCTCGGCGGCGCGATGGGCTCGCTGCTCGGGATCGGCGCCATCGTCGGGCTCGCCAAGGCGCTCGACTGGCCCATGCGCATGCAGCCGCAGGCGCTCATGCTGGCCCTCGGGGTGAGCGCGACGATCGGGGTGGTGTTCGGGTTCTTCCCCGCGCGCCGCGCGGCGCAGATGGACCCGATCGACGCGCTCCGGAGGGAGTGACCCACATCTATTTGCACGGCGTCTGCAAAATGCTATCGCAGGGGCATGCGGTGGGGGATCTTCGTGCTGGGGGCGTGCGTCGGGTGCGGTGGCAGCGCGGCGGGGGAGTTCGTCGGCGCGGCGGACACCGGTGACGAGACGGTCAGCATCGACACGTCACCGCCGGCCGAAGACACCGGGAGCGCACCCGTAGAGGACGCCACGCCCGAGACCGCGCCGCCGCCGTGGACGCCCGACCTCGTCGACCTTGCGCTGCCGTGCACCGACACCGCCGAGCAGGTCTACCTCGCGCCGGTGGGGCCCACGAGCGACGCGGCGCGCGGCGACGTCGTGCGCTGCACCGTCGACGGCACGTGGACGGTCGCCGACGTGCAGGCCAAGATCGGCGGCAAGGACGACACGAGCAAGGCTTCGGCGCTGAAGATCGTCCGCATCGCCTACCGCACGCGCCGCGGCGACGGCCGGCCCGCGATCGGCACCGCGCGCGTGTATCTCCCTTCGACACCGCGCCCGGGTCCGCTGCCCGTCGTGGTCTCGGCGCACCCGAGCGAGGGCCTCGCCGACGGCTGCGCGCCGTCGCGCGACGAGGGCAAGATGAACGAGGTCGCGACGCCGCTCGGCGCCCGCGGCTACGCGGTGATCGCGCCCGATTTCGCGGGCCTCGGCAACGAGGGCACCCAGGGCTACCTCGACAACCACGACACGGGGTACTCGACCCTCGACGCCGCGCGCGCGCTCCGCAAGCTGCTGAAGCCGGGGGCGTTCTCCGCGAAGGTGGCGATGAACGGCTACTCGCAAGGGGGCGGCGCGGTGCTCTCCGCGCAGGCGCTCGCGCGGACCTACGGGGTCGACGGGGAGCTCGTGGCGGTTGCGGCCTTCGCGCCGCAGTGGCCGACGCGCCTGAACTCGTTCGGGTTCGTGGACCTCCTGAAGCAGCCCGACGCGCTCACCATCTCGTTCGGGATCACCAAGCCGGTGGTCGCGGTGCTGCGCACGTACGCTTACTTCGCCAACGCGACGGGCGACCACGGCGCCGGGATCCCGGCGGCCACGCGCAGCTCGATCTCGAACTCGATCGACAACCTGTGCCTGGTCGCGTTCGGCGGCGCGCTGCGGGAGCGCGCTCCGCGTGCGCGACTTCTTCGACGACGGCCTGCGCACGGGGCTGCTCGCCTGCGTCGCGGACCCGAAGGCCCCGGCGTGCGCCGGCGCGGCCAAGGCATACCACGCGTTCCTCGCGCAGAACCACCTCAAGGCGGACCCGAAGGGCGCGCGCGTGCTCTACGTGCAAGGCGGCGCCGACACGATCATGCCGCCCGCGCAGGAGGCCGCGTGCAACGTCGCCAAGCTGCGCGCGGACGGCGTCGTGCCCCAGATTTGTGTCGACGGCGTGGCGCTGCACTCGAACATCGTCGATAGAAACATTGCGTTCGGCATGGATTGGATCAGTGCCGCTGTCGCGGGGACGGCCCTCCCGACCTGCGCGGCGACCGAGCTCCCCGCGTGCACTCCGTGAGCATAAATCTCGTGCTACCAAGGCCGACCATGACCACCCTCGCCGGCAAACCGGATGGCCGCAGGCTCCGGGCCGAGCGCACCCGCGCTGCCATCGTCGACGCGCTCCTCGCGCTGGTCGACGGCGGCAACCTCCAGCCCACCGCGCAAGAGGTCGCGGACCGGGCTGGCGTGGCGCTCCGCTCGATCGCGCAACACTTCCCGACCCGCGACGAGCTCCTGCTCGCCGGGGCCGCCAAGCACGCCGAGCGCGCCGCGGACCTGCACGCGCCGGTGATGACGACGGGCACGCGCGGGCTGCGGATCAGCGCGTTCGTGAAGGGCCGCACCAACTACCTCGAGGCGACGAGCGGCGTGCGGCGCGCGGCGATGCTGCACCGGGGGAACGACCGCGTGGTGAGGGGCGCGTTCGACGCGCTGTCGAAGATCCGCCGCGACGAGGTGGCCGCCGCGTTCGCCGCCGAGATCGGCGACGACGGGGAGAAGCTCGAGGCGCTCCACGTGGCCTCGAGCGGCGCGGTGTGGGACGCGCTGCGGCGCGATCTGGGCCTCGGCCGCAAGGCGGCGGAGCGGCAGGTCACGCTGATCCTGGACGCGCTCACCAAGTAGTCGCGGCCACTCGCGTCAGCACTCGATGACGTTGACGGCGAGGCCGCCGCGGGCGGTCTCCTTGTACTTCGTCTTCATGTCGGCCCCGGTCTGCCGCATCGTCGCGATCACCTTGTCGAGCGACACCTTGTGCTTGCCGTCGCCCTGCAGCGCCAGCCGCGCGGCGTTGATGGCCTTCACCGCGCCCATCGCGTTGCGCTCGATGCACGGCACCTGCACCAGGCCGCCGATGGGGTCGCAGGTGAGGCCGAGGTTGTGCTCCATGCCGATCTCGGCCGCGTTCTCCACCTGCTCGGGCGAGCCGCCGAGCACCTCGCAGAGGGCCGCCGCGGCCATGGAGCAGGCGACGCCCACCTCGCCCTGGCAGCCGACCTCGGCGCCCGAGATGGAGGCGTTGATCTTGTAGAGGATGCCGATCGCGCCGGCGGTGAGCAGGAAGCGCACGGTGCCGTCGTCGTCGGCGCCAGGGCAGAACTTGCGGTAGTAGTGCGCGACGGCGGGCACGATCCCGGCGGCGCCGTTGGTGGGGGCGGTGACCACGCGGCCGCCGGCGGCGTTCTCCTCGTTCACGGCGAGCGCGAACAGGTTCACCCAGTCCATCACGCGCAGCGGGTCGCCAGCGGCGGAGAGGTCGCCCTTCAGCTTGCGGAAGATGCTGGCCGCGCGGCGGCGCACCTTGAGGCCGCCCGGGAGGATGCCCTCGCGCTCGCACCCGCGGCGCACGCAGGCCTCCATGACCTCCCAGCGGCGGAGCAGGCCGGCGCGGACCGCGGCCTCGCTGCGGTGGGCCTTCTCGTTCTCGAGCATCAGCGTGCTGATCGAGAGGCCGTGGCGCTGGCAGAGCGCGAGCAGCTCGTCGCCCGAGCGGAACGGGTAGGGCAGGGGGAGCGGGCCGCCGTGGATCACGTCGGGCGTGCCCTCGTCGACGACGAAGCCGCCGCCGACCGAGTAGTACTCGCGCGTCTCGACCGGGGTGCCCGCGCCGTCGAACGCGGTGAAGCGCATGCCGTTCGGGTGGCGCGGCAGCACGAGCTTCCGGTGGAAGTGCAGGTCCTCGTCGGGGCGGAAGCGGACCTCGTGGTCGCCGAGCAGGAGCAGCTTCCCGGCCGCCTGCACGGCCGCGACCTTGGCCGGTACCTCGTCGGGCTCGACCTCGTCGGGGCGCTCGCCGAGCAGCCCGAGGATCACCGCGACGTCGCTGCCGTGGCCCTTGCCGGTGTGCCCGAGCGAGCCGAACAGCTCCACCTGCACCGAGGCCACCTCGGCGAGGATGCCGTCGACGAGGGCCTCGCCGAAGCGCCGCGCGGCGCGCATGGGGCCGACGGTGTGCGAGCTCGAGGGCCCGATGCCGATGGTGAACATGTCGAAGACGCTGATCACGGCGTGGTGGAAGCACGGGCCCGCGCGCGACGCACGCCGGAGCTCTGGGCGGAGAATCGGGTCAGACGCGCAGCGCGGCGAGCACGTCGGCGACGAGCGCGTCCGTGGGGAAGGTCCGCGCGGCGAGGGCGCGGTGTTCGTCGGCGAACGCGAGCGCGAGCGGCAAGGGCACCGTGCGGCCGAGCTCGGCGCCGAGGCGCTGCCCCGCGACCGCGGCGAGGGCCTCCGAGAGCTGCAGGGCGAGCGGCACGCGGCGCAGCGGCGCGGTGCCGGGGCGCGCGCAGCCCTCGACCGGCGTGGTCACCACGTATTCGCGGCACACGACGGGGCGGTCGGCGTAGATCGAGCAGCGCTCGTCGACGAGCAGCGGACACGCCTGCTGCAGCGAGAAGAACCCGAGGGCGAGCTCCTTGGCGCGGCGCTCGTCCTCGGCCATGCGGTTCCGGAGCGCGTAGCCGATCCACGATCGATCGAGCACCGCGCGCACCCGATCGAAGCGCGCCTCGATCGCGGCGCGATCCCCATGGGCCGCGACGACGCCCGCGAGGTGGAAGGCCTCGGGCGCCGAGAGCGGCACGAGCTGGCGACGGCAGTGGGCGCACCCCTCGCGGCAGGTGATCGGCTGCCCCTCGCGGGTGCTGCGCGCGACGGCGAGCCCGGTCGCGGCGTCGTCGAGGGGGAGGGAACGCCGCGGCGAGCGCGCCGAGCGTGGACTCGGTGGTGAGGGCGAGCTCGAGGCGGACGTGGCCGTCCGGCGTCTCGAGCGAGAGGGTCGGCATCTGAAAGCGTACGCGAACGGGCCCCGAGGCTGAAGCTCCCGCTGTCGAAATCGCGCGCCTGGTAGCCGCCGCGCAGCGTGAGGCCGAAGCCCTTGCGCAGATCGAGGCCGAGCTCGGCGAGCAGACGCACGCCGGCGCGGTCGGCGTGGGGCATGTCGGTGACCTCGACGATGGGGCTCACCCGCACCAGGCCGCGGATCAGATCGAGGCGGGCGTAGGCGCGGCTGCCGAACGTCTTCACGGTCTCGCCGCCGATCACGAACTTGGTCCCGTAGTAGTCGCCGATGTGCATCGCGCCGCCGATGCCGGTCGAGAAGCCGATCTCGGTGACGCTGACCAGGGCGTTGGTCTCGAGGAACCAGCCGTCGCCGAGGCGTAACACCACGAACGGCGCGCCGAAGTTGAGGCCGACCGTGCACTTGACGTCGTCGGCCTTGACGCACTGGGTGCTGTCGACCGAGCGCTCGATGGGGACCGCGCTGCGGCCACGCACCACGCCGGTGCGCAGGCCGAACTCCATCACGGTGCGGAGCGGGCGGTAGGTGAACCCGCCCTCGGCGCGCAGGTACCAGTCGGGGAGCTTCACCGCGGAGCTCGCGGCGGACTTGCTGGTCCCGAACGAGACGTACTCGAACGCGGCGCCGAACACGACGCGCCGACCGTCGACCTGGGCGAGGTAGGCGCGCTCGCGCGCGTCGTCGGGCAGATCGGGCACGGCGATCAGGTGCAGGTCGTCGCGGGTCGCGTAGACCGCGAAGCGCTTGCCGTCGGGCAGCTCGAGCTCGATCGCGTACCCGAGCGTGCCGACGTCGATGTCCTCCTCCGGGATGGTGGCGAGCCAGCCGGTCGCGCTGCGGAGGAACGGCACCTCCTGAGCGCCCCGCCGACCGTCGGGCGGTAGACGAGGATGACGTGTTTGACGAGGTGCGGGGAGTCGAGCGTCGCCGCGATCGCGAGCGAGGTGTGCGGCTGCGCGATCGCGGGGGGCTCGTGGTGGAGCCGCGGGGTCCCGGTCGCGGCGGTCGGTGCCGGCGCGGGTGTGGTGGCCGGCGCGGGCGACTCGGCCGACGCGAGGGTCGTGAGGGAGAGCGCGAGCAGCGAAGCCGCGCCGAGGGGGAAAGCTCTCGTCACCATGCGATGGTCGCTCCTCCGCCGAAGCCGGGGCCGCCGTGGTAGATGTTGCGCGCCTGGTAGCTCCCGCGGACGTGGACGGTGAACGCCGGGGTGAATCGATAGCCCACCTGGCCGACGAACCGCACGCCGATGTCGGCCGTCTGCGTCGTCGCTTCTGGGTCGTAGAGCGCGGGCGAGGTGCCCGCGGGTTGGTTCGTGACCTCGGCGCGGAGCCCGATGGGCACCTTCGGGAACACCGCGAGCTCGAAGTGCGCGATGCCGCGGAGGCCGATGCCGCCGAGGAACTCGCCGCCGAGCATCATGTTGGTGCGCTTGTCGTTGCCGATGCGCAGGAAGCCCTGCACGCCGCCGGTGACGCCGTCCTTGCCGAGGCCGATCACCGCGCGCCCGACGAGCCCCCAGAACGGAGTGAGCCCGGCCTCGGCCTCGATGTAGCCGTAGGTGAGGCCGACCGCGCGGGGGTTCTTGGCCGGCGTGGTCTTGTCGAGCTCGAGGATCGACCCGCCCGCGCCCTTGAACACGCCGAACCCCGAGCGCGCTGCGCGCAGGCCGACGTCGCCGAAGCGCAGGCCGAAGAAGCCCTCGGTCTGCCAGGCGTAGTCGTTGCCCCGCAGCCGGTTGTAGTCGGCGTAGTCGGTCCAGATCGAGAACACTCGCTCGTAGCTCGCGGGCGCGCCCGCCTTGGCGTCGACGATGCCGAGACGGTGCGGCTCGGTCGGGGTGCCCTCGACCGGCGCCGACTTGCCGTCCGGGAACACCGCTTCGACGAAGTAGCTCACGAACGGCGGTCGCAGCACCTCGGTGGGCACGACCACCCGGAAATACCCGGTGCCCGCGGGCTTCATCGGCAGCGAGGTGAACGTGGTGTCGGTCGCGCCGCGGACGTGCAGCACCGCACCGATCGCGTGGCCCGCGAGCTCGATGCCGAACGTGAGCGGCGTGCCGACGAGCACCTCGGTCGGTCGCGCGAACGACTTGGTGGCGACGTCCTCCTTCTGCGGCGCCGCGCCCTTGCGGAGCGCCGCGGCCTCCTCGAGCAGCACCTTGGCGAAGCGACCCGCGGGCCACTTCTTCACGAACGCCTCGTAGCGCTGCGCACGGACCTCGGGCGCCGTGCCCTGCAGCTCCTCGAACACGCGCGTGAGGTCCTCGGCCTCGGGGTCCGCGATGGTCGCGGTGAGCGACGGATCGATGGGCGGCGGACCCATGGGCACGAGGCTGCCCGACGGCGTGGCGCTCGGCTTGCCGCTGGGGGTCGCGCTGGTCGGCGCCCACGGCTTGGGCTTCGGCGCAGGGGCGGGCGCGGCCTTGCGCAGGATGACGACGTCGGAGACCGCGACGTCGCGCAGCAGCGTGCCCTCCGGGCGCGCGAGCGAGACGACCTCGCGCACCTGCGTGATGCGCACGCGGCCGATGAGGAACTTGTCGGTCACCATCTTGCCGGTGACCGGGTGTTTCACCTTGATGGGGCGCCAGAGCTCGAGCGAGTCGCCGGTGACGGCGCCCGCCTTGGTGCCGAGGTCGATCACGACGTCGGCGCCGTCGAGGGCCACGACCCATCCCTGCAGCTCCACGGTCTCGGCGACCAGGAGCGGCGCAGGATCGGCGTGGCCCAGCTCGTAGGCCGCGACGGCGAAGAGGGTGGATGCGACGACCAGGGCGCCGCGGGTCAGCGTTCTCATGCGAGTCGCTGCGAGAGCAATGGATGGGCCAGGACGCCGTCGACTCGATCACCCGTCGATTTCGCGCGGAGGATGGCGGGTTGTCGCAGCAGCACCACAGGAGACGTGCAGCGCGCTGCGCACTTGTGCGCGAACGGCACGCACCGTTGGGTGCAGTCGGACTGCAAATACTGCAAAGAGACGGACCGGACGGCGGGTCGGCCCCAGTGAGGGCGCCCAGTGCCGCTACACTGCGCACCCATGCGCTCCCTCCGCGTCTTCTTCGCTTGCGTCCTGTTCGCGCCCGCCGCGGGCCTCGTCTTCGCCGCGTGCGGCGGCTCCGTCGAGTCCGGCGGCGTGACCGACGTCGACACGGGGACGGGGGGGTCGGACGTGTCGATCGTCGAAGGCGGATCGGACGCCGGCACCGACACCTCGCTCCCGCCCACCGAGACCGGCACCGGTTCCGTGAAGTGCGGCAGCGAGAGCTGCAACGCCGCGACGCAGGAGTGCTGCGCGGGCACGAGCGGGCTCAAGTGTCTCGACAAGGGCAAGTGCGGCGGCGGCACGGTGGTCCCGTGCAGCGACCCGAGCTCGTGCCCGACCGGCGAGGTGTGCTGCGCCCAGCGCGACGGCTTCAGCCTGAAGGTCGCCTGTCAGGCCACCTGCACGGGCGGCGGCTTCGCGCTCTGCAGCTCGGACGCCGACTGCAAGAGCCCGGACAAGTGCCAGAACGGGGTCGCCGGGTTCAAGTTCTGTGGCTCGCGCCCCGACGGCGGGCCCGGTTTCGATACGGGTGGCTTCGACGTCGGCGGCTTCCTCGACAGCGGCCTCAAGCCCGACATCGCCTTCGGCGGCTGAATCCCTCGAGTCTGCCGCCTGACGTGCGGGCGTTCGCGGAGGCGAGCACTACTCGTCGGCGGGAATGCTCGCCAGCAGCACCATTCCGTGTGCCGCCAGCAACGCGTCGATCTCGGGGTCGCCGTCCGCGCAGCGGTCGATGTCGAACGACAGATTGACGTTGAGCGCGGGCAGGCGTCCGCGGGTGACGGGCGCCAGCAGGCCCGCGTCGACGTCGAAGTCGTCGTAGTCCTCCGGCTCGACCAGGGGAATGACCTGAAAGCCGAGCGCTGGGTTGCGGGCGGCGATGGCGGCGAGCCGATCGGCGATGGCGTTCATGATCGCCACCGTGGCCCCGCGGTCGACACAGCCGTCGACGGTGGCGTAGATGTGGCTGCGGAAACGCATGTGATTCTCGGCAGAAAGCGCGATGCCCCCAGAGGCGGACCTCGGGGGGCATCGTCGCGTCAGGGCCTCCTCGGCTCAGCCGCGGATGACCGTCTTCTCGCACTCCCACTTGAGGATGTTGGTGATCCCCCAGAAGGAGTAGATGCCGAACGTGAGCTGCGCGAGCAGCATGTTCACGATCTGCAGGCCGAAGTTCTCGCCGCCGGTGCCGTTGAACGACACGGAGTAGGTGCGGCCGCCGATCTGGATGCGGGTGTTCTCGTAGTAGAACTTCTTGAGGTCCACCTCGAACCAGAACAGGTAGATGAAGAACGTGATGATGGTGAGGAAGCCGCCGAGCAGGAACTTGCCGAACAGCGCGCCGCCCTGACCCTCGAACGACATGGTGCCGATCGGCTGGCCGTTCTCCACGATCTGCGTGTTGGCGGTCATGTAGCGACGGATGTCGCAGATCGCCCACGGCGTGTAGATGTAGAACGTGATGCCCGTGAGCAGGCCGTTGATCAGGTACTTCACGAACAGCTGACCACCCTGGCCGGTGAACTGCAGCTGGAACGTGCGGCCGCTGGCCGACTGGGCGGAGCTGTTCTCGTAGCCCCACTTGAGCATGTTCACGACGAACCACGGGGCGTAGATGCCGAACGTGATCATGGTGAGGAGCATGCCGACGAAGGCCTTGCCGAAGAGGGCGCCTCCCTGTCCGCGGAACGAGAAGCGCATCGGACCGGCCGGCGTCTGCGCCACGGTCTTCGACGCGAAGTACTCGAGCATCTTGCAGATGAACCACGGCATGTAGATGCCGAGGGTGAGGCCCGTGAGGAGCAGCCCGACGAACATCTTGCCGAACAGCTCGCCGCCGGTGCCCTCGTACATCAGGCGCGTCTCGCCGGCGCCCGTCGAGTAACCGGCGCCCGGCATGCCGGGGGGCGGCTGACCGTAGGCGGGAGGTGCATAAGGACTCGATGGAGCGCCGGGCGGCGGACCGTAGCCGGGCTGACCATACGGCGGCTGTGCCGGCTGCCCATACTGCGGCTGCCCCGGCGGCTGGCCGTACTGGGGCTGCTGCTGCCCGTATTGCGGCTGCTGCCCATACTGGGGCTGCTGCCCGTACTGGGGCTGCTGCGGCTGCTGGCCGTAGCCAGGCTGTCCTTGGGGCGGCTGCCCGAAACCGGGAGGCGGCCCGCCCCCTCCGTATCCACCGGGATTCATGCGCGTACTCCTGCTCTGCCGCGAGGTGCGGAGGGGGGCAGAGTACGTGACCGCCGCGGGCCCGCAACCGTTGACGGAGAGAGGGAGGGAGGCGATAGCCCAGGGGCCCGATGCACCCGCACCAGCTCGTCGACGGACAGATCGTCCCCCTCGGGACCAAGGACCTCGCGCCCAGCCAGATGGGGCTCCTCTCGGGGTTTGGCGTGTTCAGCACGCTGCGGGTCGCGTCGTCGGTGCTGTTCGAGTGGGAGCGCCACTGGGCCCGTATGACCCACGACGCGCAGATCCTCGGGCTCCCGATGCCGAGCGGCGAGGCCGTGCACGCCGATCTGCTGCGCCTCGTGGCGGCGAACGAGGCCGTCGACGCGACCCTGCGCGTGATCGTCGTGCGCAACACCGGCGGCATGTGGGGGGCGCCGTCCGACCGGCCGTCGACCGTCATCGGCTTCACCCGGCCGCTGAGCGCGTGGGGCAGCTCGGCGCGCCTCGTCGTGGTACCGCACGGGCGCCACGCGGCGAGCCGCTTCTCGACGCTGAAGGTGCTGTCGTGGGTGCACAACCTCGTGACCTACGACGAGGTGCACGCGCGCGGGTTCGACGAGGCGCTGCTCCTCAACGAGCGCGGCGAGATCGCCGAGTGCACGTCGGCCAACGTGTTCTTCGTGTTCGGCGACGAGGTGTGGACGCCGCCGGTCTCGAGCGGCTGCCTGCCGGGGGTGACGCGCGCGCTGCTGGTCGAGGGGCTTGGCGTAGAGGGGGTGCGGGTCGTCGAGCGCACGATCGACCCCGTCACGGCGGCGGGGGCCGACGAGGTGTTCATCACGTCGTCCACCCGCGACCTGCTCCCGGTGGCCTCGATCGAGGGCGTCGCGCTGCGGCAGGATCGGAGCTCCACCGTCCGCGCGCGCCTTTCCGAGGCTTTTGCGCGGCGCCGCGCGGACTACGTACGACGCGCGCTCGGCGTGGTCGGTCACGTTGCCGCCACGCAACGATGAATTGTCCGGTGACCGGCTAGGCGCCGCCCTCCGCGGTGGGCAAGGTGGGGCCATGGCCAAGTACACCATCGACCCGTCCCACTCCCAGGCGTCCTTCACGGTCCGCCACATGATGATCTCCAACGTCCGCGGCGAGTTCCAGAAGCTCTCGGGCACGGTGGAGTTCGACCCGGCGAACGTCGGCGCCACCAAGATCTCCGCCGACCTCGAGGTCGTCTCGCTGTCGACCGGCGACGAGAAGCGCGACGCCCACCTGCGCTCGGCCGACTTCTTCGACGCGGAGAAGCACGCCACCATCACCTTCCGCTCCAAGTCGGCCGAGGCCAAGGGCGCGGGGGAGATCGAGGTCCGCGGCGACCTCACGATCCACGGCGTGACCAAGGAGGTCGTGCTCGCGGTCGAAGGGCCGACGGCGCCCGCGAAGGATCCGTGGGGCAACGAGCGCATCGGCGCCTCGGCGGCCACGAAGATCAAGCGCACGGACTTCGGCCTCGTGTGGAACGTGGCGCTCGAGGCGGGCGGCATCCTCGTCGGCGAGGACGTGAAGATCGCGCTCGACGTCTCGCTCATCAAGGGCTGAGCGGAACGAGGGGGGGAGGAGCAACCCCCCCCCCCCGGCGGGCGGCCGGCCGGCGCCCCCCCCTTCCCGCGGCGTCGCCTCTTAGCGGATCAGCGTCTCGCAGCGTGGCGCCGTGCAGGGCCAGCCGCATCACCGCAGCCCGCTCGTCACGACTTGGTAGTTCAGCTCGTCCCTCTCGTACGTGTTCGCGAACCTCTTTCCAGGACACCCCGCCAGGGCTGCCTCCCACTCGGCGCGCAGCTTCCCCTCGAGCTGGGTGTTCCAGGCGGGGAACTCGCGCAGGAAGTGACCGTGCGCGGCGTGGCCATAGCGGATCGCCGCCTCGATCTCGTCCCAGTCGCCGATCACCTTCGGGGGATTGGCGCTCGTCGGCGCCGGGATCGGCTGCTTCCCCGCCGCTTGCTCGACGGTGTCGCCGATGCCTTGATTGAGCTCGTGTCCGCCGACGCCGAGGTCGTGCTTGGTCTGCTGCCAGTCACGGCGTACGGCCTCCTTGACGCGATCCCACGCCGTCATGTTGGCCTCGTTCCACCAGCTCGGCCGGAAATCGCGCGTCGTGTTCGTCTGCATCACTGTGCTCCTCGATTCTCGAAGGCTACTTTCGGGACCGTCGCCACGGCGATGATGCCGCCGATGACGGCCACCACGGCGACCACCACCAGCACACCCATCCCGAAGCCCACCTCGAAGATGGCCTTGATGGCCTGACACCCGTCGAGGGCGACCAGGCTGGTGAACATCAAGGCCAGAGAGACCGCGCTGCGGCGCGGTGCGCGCAGTGCGGTACGGGTCGATGATCGTGTGTTCATGGTCGGCTCAGCGGCGACTGCGCCAGTAGTAGCCACCACCGCCGCCGAACATGAGCAGTGCGAGAACGATGAGCACCAGTAGCGTCGTATTGGACACGGTTGCTCCTCCAGCGATGGTGGGTCTTGCTCGACTTCCAGCAAGTCGCGGACCGCGGGCTCGCGAGGAGTCGCGGCGCTGTCGGTGACGAGACGCCCGACACGCGTGGGGCGAGTTGGCTCCAGCGTGGCGATCTGGCCGTCACACAGACCAAACGCAGGAACAGGCCGGCGTCAGCGCCTCACCCGACCGGGGTGGCACGACCCATCAGTCCGGCTCCGGGCGCAGCGTCGGCGCGCGGGGGCGGCCCCCCCGCCCCCCCCCATCGACGACACTCAGCGCGGTGGGCCGCCGGCGACGCGCCACCAGCTGAGCGGCGGCAGGAAGAACGTGGGACTCAGCTCGATGCCGAACACGAGCTCGTAGCCGTGCGCCTCGCCGAACGGCCGGCGGTGGAGGAACGAGAGGCGCGCGACGTCCGACTGCCCGAACAGCGGCCGCGCCCGCGCGGTGGACCAGTGCGTCCCCGGGTAGCGGTAGAGCGCGCTGCGCACGCCGTAGCCGATGCCCCACACGAGGTGTGGCGCGCGTCCGTCGGGGAACTGCCCGTATCCCGCGCCCACGCGCAGATCGAACGAGCCCCACGAGGAGTGCCAGCCACCGCCGTCGTGGATCGCGAGGCCACCCTCCACCACGCCGCCCGCTTCGCGGAGCGAGGCGAGGGCGAACGGACCGACGGAGACCTCGGCGTCCCCCGTGTGTCCACCGTACGAGCCCGACGGGAACCCGTGGTAGCGCAGCACGAGCAGGGAGAGCTCGGCCCCGAGGCCGACCGTGGGTGAGGAGCCGTGCCCCGACGCGACCGAGACGCCCGTCGTGTCGAAGAAGCTCCACTCCATGCAGGCGGCGTGGGTGCCGTCCCGCGACCGCGACAGGCAAGGCTTGGCCGCCGCCGCGCGCAGTCGCCCGCGACGCGCCACCGCCGCCGGCGAACCCCGCCGACCACTCGCCATCGACCGCCCACGCAGCGGCACGCGTGCGCGGCGCCAGACCAGCGAAAGGCCGGGCAGGAAGGCGGCCGGGTCGTCCACCCCGAGGTCGAGGTCGCGAGGCCGCGGGCCCCCGCGCTCTCGAAGCTCGTGCCCATCGGCTCAGGATACAGGCCTCGCACCGTGAAAGCAGATAGGGCCGGGCGCAGAGCGGCGGGTCGTCGCCCCCGCCGCCTTGCACCCGGTCCCGATCGTTCTGTACCGGGACCTCGTCGAGAGCAGGCGGGGTCGGAGAAGAAATTTCACCGTCCCTTTTCGGGCCAGCTCACATCGTGTCGCAGCCGCCGACAGTCGTGTCGCAGCGTTTGAACCCCGCCGCGGTGCACTCCGGATCCGTCTTGCAGGCGGGCACGCAGGTGCCGACGGTGCTCGAGCACATCAGCCCGCTTCCCAGTGGCGCGCAGTCCTTGTCGGCCGCACACGTCATCGTGCAGTACTTGTCCCCGCCGGGCAGGAGGAGGCGCACGTCGCAGTCCTCGCCGCAGGTGGGCGCGGCGGCGGGCGTGCGCTTGGCCGTACACCCGGAGGCCGGCGCATCGGCCTCGACGGCGTCGCTCGCGTCGCTGCCCGCGTCGCTGCTCGTGTCCGCCGCGTCGACCTCGGGGGCCGCGTCGGTCGCGCCGTCCGTGGTCGTCGGTGCCTCGGTGCTCGACGAGCAACCGACGAGGAACGCGAGGAGGGAAGCCATCATGCGCATGTCGCCCGGTTACCGTCGGCGCGCCGCGGATGCACGGACGAGTTGCGGGCCGATCGACCGGGATCCGCTGGTGCGCTGCGTCAGAGTGACGACCGTCCATCGAGATGAACGACCTGACGCCCTTCGTCGACGAGAACCACGGGGAGAACCGCCCTGGCGTGGATGGTGCACTGCATCACCGCCATGGACGTCTGCGCGCCGGAGTCGGTCGCGCTGCTCGACGGCGGAGGCCAGGCCTATCCACGGATGCTCGCCGCGATCGAGGGCGCTGCGCGTCGCATCGACCTCGAGGTGTACGCGTTCACGCCGGGTGGGGTGGGGGCGACCTTCATCGAGGCGCTGGGCTTCGCCGCCGAACGCGGCGTCGAAGTGCGGGTCGTCATCGACGGTTGGGGCTCCGCGCGCGGAGGTCGCGCCGTGGCGGCCGCGCTGCGCGCCGTGGGCTGCACCGCGGAGATCTACAACCCGTTGCGCTCGCTGCTCGAGGGACGGTTCGGCCGCAACCACCGCAAGATCCTGCTCGTCGACGACGCGGTGGCGTTCCTCGGCGGCATCAACATCGGGGACGAGAACGTCGCCGACGGCGCGCGGCTCGCGTGGGCCGATCTGGCCCTCGAGATCCGCGGGCCGCAGTGCGCGCGCCTCGGTCGGCGGATCCGGGGGGAGTCCGGCCCGCCGGTGGAGAGCGCCCTGCGCATCCACCTCTGCGGCATCGGCGGCGGCTTCCGGCTGCGTCGTCGCTACCTCGAGGCCCTGGCGGGAGCGCGGGTGCGGATCGACCTCGCGCACGGGTACTTCCTGCCCGACGCAGGCGTCGTCCGCGCCATCACGGCCGCCGCCCGCCGCGGCGTGCGCGTGCAGCTGCTCGTGGCCGGTCGCAGCGACGTGCCCTTCGCGCGGGCCGCGACGCGCAGCCTCTACCGGCGCCTCCTGCGCGCCGGCGTCGAGATCCGGGAGTGGAGCGACTCGGTGCTGCACGCCAAGGTGGCGACGGTGGACGGTCGCTGCCTGCTGGTCGGGAGCTTCAACCTCGATCCACTGTCTCTCGCCAACCTCGAGACCCTCGTGGAGGTCGTCGATCCGATCCTGGTCGGGCGCGGCGAGGCGTGGATCCAGGACCACTTCGCGCGGTCGCGGTCCATCACCACCGTGGAGGCGAGCCTGCGGGTGCAGCGCTGGGTCCTCGATCCGATCGGCCAGCTCGCGGCACGCGTGGCCGACACGGTGCGGCGGGTCATCTCTCGCCGTCGCCGGTCCGCTCCACCACGTCGCGGGCCGAAGGCCGTGGTGGAGCTCAAGGTGGAAGGACGAACGCAGCCAGACGCGTCGCGGTGAGCTCCGGCTGCTCGAGCGTGAGATCGTGCCCGCAGTCCGGGAGGATCTCGAACGAGGCCCCTCGGATGCCGCGCGCGAGGGCCTCCGGCGCGTCGGCGCCGAGGAGGTCGTCGCACTGCCCCGCGAGCACGAGCGTCGGCGCCTCGATGCGAGGGAGCTCCCGCCGCGCGTGAGGCCGGAAGCGATCCCTCCCATCGTCGTCCCCGCCATCGCGGCGCTCACCGCCGAGAGCAGCGGGCCCGCCGCGACCAGCGGTCCGAGCCCGGGAACGACGAGCACGCTCACGCCCGCCAGCATCGCGAGCGCGCCCCCGAGCAGCCCCGCCGCCGCGGCCATGGGGTCGATTCCAGACCCTCCCTCGCGGTCCGGCACGAGCAGGGAGATGTCCTTGCTCGAGATGCCACGCTCGTGGAGCTGTCGCACGACGCGCTCGGCATGGAGCAGATCGTGGAGGACGCCCAGGATCGACTTCATCTTCACGAGGCGCCTCTTCCGACGGTTCTCGTCGCTGAACTGGTTGATGCGGACGGTGGGGCTCATGGGGAGCCCGCTCCGCAGCAGGATGTGCGCCACGCCGCGACCCCTTCATCGGGACCTCCTTCGAGAGCCGAGCGCGGAGACGCGCCATCAGGATGATGGCCTGGGAGCAAAACGGCAGACGCCTGCCACCCGAGTGGCAGACGCCTGCCACTCATGGACGCGGTCGCCCCCGGTTCACCGGTGCGGGTGCGGATGCGGGTGCGCGTGACCGCGGACGTGCACGTGCTCGTGGGCGCCGAGGCGCGGCGCCGCGCGGACGACGTCCCGCCGCGCCGAGAGCCAGGCGAGCCACGCGTCGAGCCCCTGATCCTCGGTGGACGCGACCTGGATCATCACGGGCTTCGGCATCACGCGCGCGAGCGCGTCCTCGATCGCGGCGATCGACACGCCGCGGAGGTGGGGCAAGAGGTCGACCTTGGTCAGCACCACGAGGTCGGCCGCCTTGAACATCACCGGGTACTTGAGCGGCTTGTCCTCGCCCTCGGTCACCGAGAGCACGACCACGTTGGCCGCCTGGCCGAGGTCGTAGATCGCGGGGCACACGAGGTTGCCGACGTTCTCGATGAAGAAGAAGTCGGCCGCGTGCACGGCCTCGCCGACCGCGGTGCCGTGGATCGCGCGGTCGACCATCGTGGCGTCGAGGTGGCACGCGGTGCCCGTGGTGATCGCGGCCGAGGGGATGCCCGCGCGCTCGAGGCGCTCGGCGTCGTGCGCCGTCGCGAGATCGCCGCTCACCGCCGCGAGCTTGAACTTGCCGGCCCACGCGCGCGCGGTGGCCTCGAGCAAGGCCGTCTTGCCCGACCCGGGCGAGCCCATGAGGTTGATGGCGGTGACGCCGTCCCCGAGGAAGTGCGCGCGCAGGTGCGCCGCCTCGTGGTCGTTCGCCGCGAGCAGCGACGAGTGCACCTCGACGGACACGAGCTTCGGATCGCCGCAGCCACAGTCTTCACACATCGGGGACCTCCAGTTCGAGACGATCGAGGAACACTTCTCCGCCGCGGACGAGGCGCGCCTCGCCCTCGCAGCGGGGGCAGCGCAGCACCTCGCCGCGCGGGATCGGGAGCGCGCACGCGCGGCACTGCCACTCGGCGGGCTCGCTCACGAGCTCGATCGCGGCGCCCGCGCAGGTCCGCCCCTCGCGCAGCGTGTCGTAGGCGAGGCGCAGGAGCTCGGGCTCGACGCCGGCGAGCTCGCCCACGCGCACGAACACGCGGTGCACGATCGCCCCGGGGTGGGGGGCGATCGAGCGGTCGACCTGGTCGAACAGCGCGGTGACGAGGGAGGCTTCGTGCATGGTCAGCAGATCCGGGGGAGGGGCTCGCCGTCGCGCTCGAAGAGGCGGCGTCGGCCGAAGCCGGTGTCGAGCAGCAGCGTGCCCTTCGACTCGGCGTGGACGCGGCCGATGCAGGCGGCGCGGGCGCCGAGCGGGTGCGCGCGCAGGGCCGCGAGCACGCGGTCGAGCGCCTCGGGGGCGACCCCGATCAGCGCCTTGCCCTCGTTGGCCACGCCGAGCGGGTCGATGCCCAAGAGATCGGCGGCGGCGCGCGCGGCCTCGCTCATGGGCAGGCTCGCCTCGTCGAGCACGATGCCCACGTCGGCCTTCTCGGCCATCTCGGAGAGCGCGCTCGTGACCCCGCCGCGGGTCGGGTCCTTCATGGCGTGCACCTGGTCGCCGCCGGCCTGCAGGGCAGCCCGCACGAGCCCGTTGAGGGGCGCCACGTCGGAGCGGAGGTCTCCCTCGAGGCCGAGCTTGTGGCGGACGCTCATCACCGCGAGGCCGTGGTCGCCGATGGTCCCCGTGATCACGATGGCGTCGCCCGCCACGAGGCCCGCGTCGCGCACCACGCGGTCCGCGACGCCGAGGCCGCTCGTGCTCATGACGAGCCCGTCGACCTCGCCCTTGCCCATGACCTTGGTGTCGCCGGTGAGGATCGCCGCGTTGGCCTCGCGACACGCGGCCTGCATCGAGGCTTTGACCCGACGCAGCAGCTCGATCGGGAACCCCTCCTCGAGGATGACGCTCGAGGTCAGCGCGAGCACCTCGGTCGCGCCCATCATGGCGAGGTCGTTGACCACGCCGCTCACCGCGAGGCGGCCGATGTCGCCGCCGGGGAAGAAGATGGGCTTGATGACGTGGGCGTCGGTGGTGACGACGAGGAAGCGGTCGCCCCAGGGGATGGCGGCGCCGTCGTCCATGGCGGCCGACTCGCCCTCGAGGCCGTCGAGGAACACGGACTCGATGAGCGCGCGCATCGCGCGGCCCCCCTGGCCGTGTTTCATGTGGATGGTGTCGTCGGTCAGGGTGGGTTTCATGGGTTCACCGGAGCCCGAGCCCGTGCTCGTGCCAGATGCGACAGGCGCCCTCGGAGCTGACCATGCACGCGCCGATCGGGGCCTCGGGGCGGCACTCCTTGCCGAACAGCGGGCACCCGCTCGGCTCGGCGAGGCCGGACATGATCTTGCCGCACACGCAGTCGGAGGCCGAAGCGCGCTCGTCGAACGGCGGCGCCCCGGCGAGCTCGTCGGCAAAGCGCAGGTAGGCGTCGAACCGGGCGAACTCGGGGCGCAGCGCGAGGTTGCCCTGCGGGATGCGCGCGATGCCGCGCCACTCGCCGTCGCTCGTCTCGAACACGCGGAACAGCGCGTCGAGCGCGCGGCGGTTGCCGTCGCGGGTCACGCACCGCGGAAACCCGTTGACCACCTCGTGCTTGCCCGCGGCCACCTGCTCGACGAGCAGGACCAGCGCCGAGAGGATGTCGAGCGGCTCGAATCCGGCCACCACGACGGGCACGCGGTAGCGCTCCGCGAACGGCTCGAAGAGCCCGTAGCCGGTGATGGTGGCCGCGTGGCCCGCGGCGAGGAAGCCCTCGATCTTGGAGTCCGGGGTCTGGGCGACGATCTCCATCGCCGCGGGCACCCACTTGTGCGCGGAGAGGATCGTGAGGTTCGGGGGTGGGTCGGCGAGCAGGAGCGCGGCGGTCGCCACCGCGGTGGTCTCGAAGCCGGTGGCGAAGAAGACGATGGGCTCCTTGGAGGCGCGGGCGATCTCGGCGGCCTGGGTCGCCGCGTAGATCACCTCGACGCGGGCGCCGGCGGCGCGGGCGTCGTCGAGCGACATCGCGCGCCCGGGCACACGGAGCATGTCGCCGTAGGTGAGGACGCGGTGGCCCAGCGCGGCGAGCGAGATGCAGGCGTCGATCTCGGGGGCGTCCGTGACGCACACCGGGCACCCCGGGCCCATCTGCACCAGCAGGTCCTCGGGGAAGCTCGCGCGCAACCCGTAGCGCGCCATCGCCTGCTCGTGGCTGCCGCACGCGCATCAGCGAGCACGGGCGCCCGAGTCGCGCGACGGCGTGCTCGAGCCGGACCTGCAGCGCCTGCCCTGCGCGACGTCGCGGAACTCGAGCGGACGCAGCGCGGTCACGCGCCCTCCTCTGCCGGCGCGGGTTTCTTCGGCGAGAGGCC
>JADJMO010000026.1 GCA_016709545.1 Myxococcales bacterium | reverse complement strand
GGCGCGTCACCCTCGCTCGCCTCACCGATCCGCGCGACCTGCTCGCCGCGTCGCTGCTCGAGCACGAGCGCCATCGCCTCGGCGAGATCACCCTCGAGCGCGTGCTGCGCGCGCTGGTCGGTCACCCGCGCGTGTTCTTCGAGAAGCCGCAGAACCCCGTGCGCGTCGTCGTCGCCGAGCCCACGCTCGAGGTGCGGCCGGTGGAGCGCGGCGAGGGGGTCACGCTCACGCTCTCGGCGCACGGCCGTCAACTCATCACGCCCATCCTGCGAGACATGCTGGCGCAGGGCCCGCTGAGCGTGCGGTTCGAGCCGGCGCGGGGGCTCGTCGAGCTCGTCGAGTGGACCCCGCCGCTGCGCGCGGTCGCGAAGATCCTCGCCGGTGGCGAGACGGTGTTCCCGCCCGAGGCCTACGCCACGCTGCTGCACCAGCTCGAGAAGCTCGGCCCCACGGTCCCTGTCGCGCTGCCCGACGAGCTGCTCGGCGAGCCCACGCCGCCCGATCTGCGCCCGCTCGTGCGCGTCGACGCCGAGGCGTTCCCGAGTCTCACGGTGGAGCTGCGGGCCCGGCCGATCGCGGGCGGCGCCGCGTTCGTGCCGGGCGAGGGGCGCGCGCGCGTGCACGCGTCGACGGGCGGCACCCTCGTCCACACGGTCCGCGCGCTCGACGAGGAGCGTGCCTGCGCACAGGCCCTGGTCACCACGCTGGCCTTGCCCGCGCCCGCGCCCGACGCGCCGCCGTTCACCTTCACGCTGGCCGAGCTCGACGCGGTGGGGGCGTTCGCGCGCGCGCTCGAGGCGCAGGGCGAGGCGGTCGCGGTGGAGTGGTCGCGCCCGGTCCCGATACGCACCCTCGAGCGCGGGGCGCTGCGGGTCGAGGTGCGCGCGCGGCGCGACTGGTTCGCCATCGGCGGCGAGGCCACGGTCGACGGCGGCGAGCTCGCGCTGGCCACGCTCGTCGAGGCGGCGCGGCAGGGCAAGCGGTTCACCGCGCTGCCCACGGGTGGGCTCGTCGAGCTCGAGGCGTCGCTGCGGCACGAGCTCGCCGCGCTCGGCGACCACGCGCGGCCCACGCGCGAGGGAGACCTCGAGGTCACCACCACCGCCGCCCCCACGCTGCTCGGCCTCCTGCCCGACGCGCGCGCGCTCGACGCGGCCCCGGCGATGGCGCGCACGCTCGCCCGCCTCCGCGACGCGCAGGATCACGAGCCCGCCGTACCGCCTCCGATGGCGAGCGTGCTGCGGCCCTACCAGCGCGACGGGTTCGCCTGGCTCTCGCGGCTCGCGGCGTGGAGCGCGGGCGCGGTGCTCGCCGACGACATGGGGCTCGGCAAGACGATCCAGACCCTCGCCCTCCTGCTCTCGCGCGCGGCGCTCGGGCCCGCGCTGGTGGTCGCGCCCACCTCGGTCGTGCGCAACTGGCTCGACGAGCTCGCGAAGTTCGGCGCGGGCCTCACGCCGGTGCTGCTCCGGGGGCCGGGCCGCGCGGCGCGGATCGCGCAGGGGTTCTCGGCGGGCGAGGTGGTGGTGACGAGCTACGACCTCGCCGCGCGCGACGTCGAGGCGCTCGCCGGGGTGCGCTTCGCCACGCTGGTCGTCGACGAGGCGCAGGCGGTGAAGAACGCGAACACGACCCGCGCCAAGGCCCTCCGCGCGCTGCAGGCCGACTTCGTGGTCGCGCTCACGGGCACGCCGATCGAGAACCACCTCGGCGAGCTGTGGAGCATCCTGCGCATCGCGTGCCCGGGGCTGCTCGGGTCGTGGGAGTGGTTCCGCGAGCGGTTCGCCCTGCCCATCGAGGCGCGCGCGGATGCGGTCGCCCGCGCCTCGCTCTCGCGGCTCCTCCGGCCGTTCGTGCTGCGGCGCACCAAGGAGGCGGTCGCGCCCGAGCTGCCGCCGCTCACCGAGCTCGTGCGCGTGGTGGAGCTCGGGGCCAAGGAGCGCGCGGGGTACGAGGCCGCGCGGCAGGCCGCGGTGGCGGCGCTCGAGCAGCGGGGCGACGCGCCGACCGACCGGTTCGCGGCGCTCGCGGCGCTCATGCGGCTGCGAAGGCTCGCCTGTCACCCGCGCCTGGTGGACCCGACGCGAGGGGCGGGCGCGGAGTCGTCCAAGCTCGCCGCGTTCCTCGAGCTCGCCGACGAGATCGTCGAGAGCGGCCACCGCGCGCTGGTCTTCAGCCAGTTCACCGACCACCTCGCCGTGGTGCGCGAGGCGCTCACCGAGAAGGGGCACCGGTTCCAGTACCTCGACGGCTCGACGCCGGCCGCGGCGCGCGGCGACGAGGTCGCGGCGTTCCAGGGGGGCACGGCGCCGTTCTTCCTGATCTCGCTGCGCGCGGGCGGCACGGGCCTCAACCTCACCGCGGCCGACTACGTCGTGCACCTCGATCCGTGGTGGAACCCGGCGGTCGAGGACCAGGCGACCGACCGCGCGCACCGCATCGGTCAGGACCGCGCGGTCACGGTGGTGCGGCTGGTCGCGCGGGCCACGATCGAGGAGGCGGTGCTCACGCTGCACGAGGCCAAGCGCGCGCTCGCAGCCGACATCCTCGAGGGCACCGACGCGGCGGCGAAGCTCTCCACGCGCGAGCTCGTGGAGCTGGTCCGCGCGGCCCCGGCGCCCACGGACGACGAGCCCGTCGAGGTCGCGGCGGTGGACGCTGCGAAGGCGTCGCTCGCGTTGACGAAGGCGGGGCTCGAGGGCGCGCGGGAGGCGCTCTTGCTGCGCCTCACCACGCGCGGGATCGCGCGGGAGGCGCCGACCGCCCGCACCTACGCGCGCACGTTCGACCGGTTCGCGCAGTTCCTCGTGCGCACCGCCGGCGAGGGCGCGACCGTCGATCTCGAGGCGTCGACGGCGCGCTACCTCGAGGCGCTCGCCACAGGGTCGATCGAGGCACCGAAGAGCGAGCGAGGGCTCGCGCGCACCACCCTCGGGCACCTGCTCGACGCGCTCCGCGACGACCCTTCGTGACGCTGGCGTCACAAAGAGGGGACCCCGTCAGCGAGGGCGTGAGGGTCACCCCGGGCCGAAGTGCAGCGGGCTCGTGAGGTCGAAGGTGACGCCGAGGTGGAGCTGCCAGATCGCGTCGACGTAGAACGCGTTGTAGTAGTCGCGCCCGCCGTAGAGCCGCCCGAAGAAGCCGAAGCCGCCCCAGTTGCGCCAGGTGAGCGCGGCCTCGACCCACCCGCGCAGCCACGGCACGTGCGCGCCGGCGCCGAGCGACGCCTCGACCGCGCCCTCGAAGCGCAGGCGCTGACCGCCCTCGAGCTCGTAGAGGTACTCCGCCAGCGGGCGCAGCTGCACGAGGCCGTAGAGCGGCACCTCCTCGGTCTCGAGGCCGCCGGCGCCGGGGACCTGCAGCTCGGCGCGCGCGCCGAGGGTCCACGCGCGGTGCACGTAGCCGTTGTCGTCGAGGGTGCCCGACTGGTGGCGCACGTCGAAGCTCAGCGTGTTGGAGCCGAAGTCGCCGCGGCGTCGGTTCAGGCGCTCCGGGAGGTCGGGCGCGTCGCGCGCGGGTGCGCACTGCGGGCGATCGAGGCCCGCCTGGTAGGGGCAGCCGTGCTGACCGTTGGAGTGGTGGTTGAGCCCGTAGGTGAGCCCGAGGATCCGGAACGCGCCGCCGATCTGCCACGGCCACACGCGCACCAGCTGGAACTCGAGGCGCGGCATGTACGACGGCATCTGGATCGGCGACGACGCGTCGCGCAGCATGCGGAGCCGCAGCTGGAACGTGAACGAGAACGCGCGCGACCAGCCCTCCTGCGGCGTGAAGCGCGAGACGCGATCCTGCAGGTCGTCGTAGATCGGGAAGTTCGCGACGACGGACGCCTCGAACAGCCGCTCGGCGCGGTGGCCCGGCGGGCCGGGGTCGGGCACGCCGGAGAACAGGTACGAGCGCTCGCGGAACAGGAGCGGCGGCACGCGGAACGGGCTCTCGATGCCGGTCGGCTTCGACGGAGGTGGAGGGGGTGGCGCAGAGGGGCCGGGCGGCGCGAGCGGACCGGGCGGGGGTGGGGGCAACGCGCTCGGATCGACGCCGCCAGCGAGCGCGAGCACGAAGAGGAGCGGGCTCACGGGATCCCCAGCGTCTGCCTCTCGACGCTGGTGAGCGCGGGCTGGGCCTGGCAGACGTCGGCCTGGAACACCTGGGTCGCGACGACGCGCGCGGTGACGCCCTGCTGCGCGAACGCGACGACGAGCGCGTCGAGCGAGGCGACGACCTGCTGGAAGTCGAGCGCGGAGGCGAGCACCGCGACGTAGGTGCCGGGGACGAGCTCGAGGCCCGCGCGGTTCTGGGTGAACGCGTTCTTCATCCACGACAAGAGCGCGTCGGTGTCGGACTGCGTGCCGCCGATCACGGCGCCCGAGACATGCATCCACATGGGTCACCCTTCGCGGCGCGAGGATACACGGCTGGGACGACGGGGGACGGTCAGGGGCGTCAGTCGTCGTCGCTCGCGGCGGCGCAGGGTACGGGCCCACTGGTCGACCGCTTGCTCGGACGGACCGCTCGTCACCTTGTTCGTCTCGAGTCAGCCGGGCGGGGTGGCGAGGAGGCCCCGAGGGGCGAAGGGTTCACGATACCCCTCGCGGAGGAGCCAGGTGCGCGGGGCGGCGTCGGCGCGTGGACGGGGGCGCGGCCGGCGCGCGGCGCGGCGAGGCCGAGCGCGGCCCAGTCGCCGAACCACGGCGCGGTGGAGCACTCGTCGAGGTGCACCTCGGCGGGCAGGTGATGGGTGCGGTTGCGGAGCACGTAGCGCAGCGCGGTGCGCACCTCGGACGGGGTGCGGAGGGCGCGCGCGTGGATGCGGCCGGCGAGCACACGGCCGCCGCGACCCATGACGCGGTGGAGCGCGTGGGTGACGTGGGCGGAGAGCGCGCGGAGACCGGCGGCGAACGCGCGGTGGTTGGCGACCTCGACGACGAGGTGCGCGTGGTTGCCCTGCACGGAGTAGTGGACGACACGGAAGCCGTGGCGCCGCACGGCGACGAAGGCGGCGCGGAGCAGGCGGAAACAGCGCTCGGCGCGCAGGTTCCACACGCCCTTGGCGACGCGGAAGGTGACGTGCTGCGGCTGGCCGGCGACGGCGCACGGGCGGCGACGGTGGGATTCGCTGCCCTTCTTGCGCGGCCGACCGGCGCCGACGCGGGCACCGCCCCACGACGCGCGGGTGGGGGTGGCGGTCGGGGCGCGAGGGGGGGCGCGAGAGGGGGCGCGAGGGGGCGACAGCGGGGGCGACAGCGGGGGCGCCGCGGGCGCCGCGGGCGCCAACAGGGACGCGGGCGGGGGCGGGGGCGACGACGACGGGCGATCGCGAGGCCACGATGGCTTGATTATGGCGCTCCACGGCGCGAGCGCAAGGGAGAATCGGTGTGGCGCGTTGGGCGGTGCAGCGTGGGGTGGTAGGCTGGCGCGATGGACGAGGACCGACTGACGCGGTTGCGGGACGAGCTGCGGGCGTTCGTGGAGGAGCGTGAGTGGCGCAAGTTCCACGACCCGAAGAACCTCGCGATGCTGGTCGCCTCGGAGGCCGGGGAGCTCGCGGGGGTGATGCGCTGGGTGCGCAACGACGAGGCCGACGCGGCGGTGCAGGCGGAGCCGCTCCGCACGAAGCTCGCGCACGAGATCGGCGACGTCGCGCTCGGGCTCGTGCTGCTCTGCGACCGGGTGGGGCTCGATCTGGTGGACGTCGCGCGCGCGAAGCTCGCGAAGAACCGCGCCAACTACCCGGCCGATCAGGTGCGCGGCACGGCCGAGCGACCGCCGCGCGAGGGGTGAGCGGCCCCGCTGCCGACGAGACCGCCCTGCTTCGCGCGCTCGGCGTGACACGCTATCCCGGCGGGGATGCTCGTCTCGCGCCGCCGGAGCGCACTGCGTGAAGGCGTGTTCCTCTCGACCGACGCCTTCGTCACGCGCACGTTCCGGCTGCACCACGTGCACAACCGCGGGGTCGTCTCCGACGACCTCCTCCACCTGCGCGCGTTCCCGCGGCGCGGGTTCCTCCACCGTCCGGTGGTGACGGTGGTGCTCGAGGGCGCGGCGCTGTTCCGCGGCGCCGAGGAAGGCGCGTGGCTCGAGCCGGGCGACGTCGCGGTGCTCGCCGAGAAGGCCGAGGTGGCGATGCGCCAGTCGCGCGACGGCGAGCCCTACCGCACGCTCGTGTTCGAGTGGGACGGCTCGGTGGACGCGACGCGCCTCCGCGCGGGCCGCGTGGAGGATCTGGCGGCGCTGCGCGCGCTCGGCGACGCGTTGCTGACGGCGAGCGACCCGCTGCCCGTCGTGCGGGCGATCGTGGGGCACCTCGGCGCCGTCGCCCCCGTGCCGAGCGAGCTCTCGACGGAGCCCGTCCCGGCGCGCACGGTCGCGCTCGTCGCGGCGCTCGACGAGGCGCTCTCGAACCTGCGGCAGAGCCCGATGACCAACGACGTCCTCGACGCGATCGCGCTGTCGCCCCGGCAGCTCGGCCGGGTGGTGCCGGAGCTGCACCGCGACTACGGGTTCAACGCCGAGGGGTGGCGCGACGCGCGCAACCGGCGGCGCGTGATGTTCGGCGCCACGTTCATGTCGGCGGAGGGCGCGACGGTGGCGGAGGTGGCGGAGGCGGTGGGCTACGGCTCGGCCGAGGCGTTCACGCACGCGCTCGGCGCGCTCGGGCTGCCCACCCCCCGCGAGATCCCGGCCGTGCTGCGCGGGCTCGCGATGGCCGAAACCATCAGGTAATCCCGGGCGCCCTGCGCCGTCTCATCTCCGTGGGCGCCCGGTGTGCGCCGCGGAGGTCTCGGACATGCGCAACCTGGTCATCCTCTCTCTCTCGTTCGTCCTGTCGTCGGCGCTGGTCGGGTGTGGCAGCGACAGCTCGAGCAGCAGCGCGCCCAGCGGCGCCGAGGCGTTCGCCAAGTGCGGGGCGGGTGGCTCGGGCGGCGGCGGCTCCACGGGGCCCGACGCCTGCGGCACCTGCGTGACCAACAAGTGCGCGAGCGAGATCAACGCGTGCTTCTCGTCGAGCGGCACGTGCATCGCGTGGGCGAACGCCGGGTGCAAGGGCCTGCCCGACGCGACCTGCATCTCGTGCACCGAGAAGCTGGGTGCCTGCGAGTCGAGCCAGTGCGCGACCGAGTGCAAGTCGGACACCGGCACCAAGACGGACACGGGCACCCCGGACCTCGGCGCGTCGGACGGCGGCGGCGAGTGCAAGACCCTCGCGCTCTGCTGCCCGACCCTCACCGGCGACCTGAAGACGGGGTGCGAGAGCAGCGTGGCGTCGGGCGCCGACTCGACCTGCGCCGCGGTGCTGAGCGGGTTCAAGTCCGCGGGCTACTGCAAGTAGCGCTTCACTCCCCGGTTCGGGAGCTTCGGCTTCGGGGCGCGGGGGCGCTGCTTCGGTCGGCGCGCGGGCGGCGGGATGAGCTTCGCGTCGCGGACGCGCTGGACCATGGTGCGGAACACGCGCTGCAGGCCGATCTCGATCTCCTTGGGCTCGCCGCACAGGGTGAGCGCAGCGGCGACCGACTCGAGCGTGGAGACGTACTCGCGGCGCGGCTCGGCGCGCAGGCTGCCGTAGATCGAGGGCTGCGCCGGCTTGAGCGTGAGGCGCTGGAGCTTGGTGATCCACGGGTTGCGCCACCAGAGGGTCTTGGCCTTGGACCAGGTGCCGTCGAGGACCACGATGCCCTCGAGCTCGCTCGGCACGACGACCTTGCCCTTGTCCTTGTCGCCACCCTCGGTCTTCTCGCCCTCGGACTCGCGCTCGGGGAACAGCACCGCCCAGCGCCTGGGATCGACGTCCTCTTCGCCCAGCGCGTGCGCGAAGTTGCGCCAGCTGAGGCCGACCACGAGCTTGGCGTTCGGCAGGCTCGCGACGAGGATCTGCGCCGAGCCGAGGACCGCGTCCTGCTCCTGCGGGTGCTGGAGGATCAGCACGCGCCGTTGCGTCGGGTAACGGACGATCTTGTCGCACACGCACGCGACCGTGGGGCGATGGCAAGTGGCGCAGGTCGAGGCTTCCAAGGGGTTTTCCAGGCTAGGACGACGACCCCCCGCTTGCACGCGCGATCACCGCGGGGCGTCGCACACGGTGACCGGCGGCACGAAGGGCGTCGTCACCTCGCCGCAGCGACAAGGCAGATACACGCTGCTCACGAACGCGGACAGATCGCGGCGTGCCTCGAGCTCCTGACCCCGCACCTCGACGATCAGGGTGCGCGCCTGGAACGTGACGGCGACGGAACCCTCCTCGTGGCGGCCCTTCAGGCTCGGGTGGTCGAAGGCCCCGATCACGGTGAAGAGGCCCTCCTCGCGCAGCTTCTTGCGGTGCTTGCCGCGGAGCGCGCGCGCGAGCGGCAAAATCGGATCGAGCTGCGGGACGTCGCCCTCGAGCGGCAACCGCGCCACCTCGGTGAGCGACGCGTCGGCGAACCAGTGGATGCCGCGGGCGCCGTGGAGGCGGAAGAAGTAGGGGATGTCCCCGCGCGCGAGCTGCTCGGACTCGGCGGCGAGCAGCGGGGGCCACAGCGGCTCGGCGCGCGCGCGCACGTACTCCTCGGTGCCGCGCAGGCACACACGGATCGGCGTGGTCGCGAGCGCGGGGAGCGCGGTGAACACGGCGGCGATCTCGGCGGCGTGGCGGTCGAGGAAGGCGAGCGTCGCGCGGTACGCGGCGGCCATCGCGACCAGGTCGCCGGCGTCGACGGGCTTGCCGAGCCAGGGCAACACGCGCCGCACGCCGCACGCGTGCTGGCACACCGCCGCGTACTCCGGGTCGGGGTCGGGCAGGAGCTTGGTCTCGGTCGGGAGGCCGAAGTCTCCGAGGATCATCTCGACGTCGAGGGGCGCGAACACCACCTGCCCGCGCGCGCCGGCGCCGATCACGAGGTTCTCCCAGTGCAGATCGGAGACGCCGAGCCAGGCGAACAGGGCGAGCGCGCGGCCGACGATGCGCGCGAGCTCGCGGCGCTGGTCGGCGGGCAGGGTCTCCGGGAGGGGCTCGAGCACCACGCGCTCCACCTGGCCGCCGTCGCGCGCCTCGGGCGTGGTGAACGCGAGGTCGGGGAGGAAATCGAAGAGCGCGCCGAGGCCGTCGCGCGTGGCCGCCTCGGCGAGCAGCGTGCGGAGGGGGCTCTCGGCCGAGAGCACGAGCCACTCCCACAGGATCGCGCGCGGCTTGTGAACCCACCGCTCGCCGACCACGACGTGGCGGCCGAAGTTGTGCGAGTCGCCCGCGCGGACCGCCATCAGCGCCCGTCCGAAAGGTCGCCGAGCGCGTACTGCAGCACGGTGAGGCCGACGATCACCGCGGTCTCGGCGCGGAGCACGCGGCCGCCGAGGCGGAGCGGGAGCGCCCCTTCTTCTCGAGCAGCGCGCGCTCGGCGTCGGACCAGCCGCCCTCGGGGCCGACCGCGAACACCACCTCGATCGGCTTGCCGGGCTCGCGCGCGGGCCAGGCCGGCGCGTCCGCTCGCGGTGCGATCGTCGAGGGTGAAGCGCAGCGCGGCCTCCTGCCAGACCGGGTCGTCGAACAGGCGCTCGAGCGGGATCGTGCTGCGCATCTCGGGCAAGCTCGCGCGGCGGCACTGCCGCGCGGCGCGCAGGGTCTGCCCGGGCCAGGCGTGCGCCTTCTCGTGGGCGAGGCCGGCCGCGTTCACGGAGTGCGCGCTGAACACGGGGAGGATGCGCGTGACGCCGAGCTCGGTGGCCTTCTGCGCGACCATCAGCATGCGCTGCCGCGCGAGCACGGCGCAGACCAGCGTGATGCGCGCGTCGGACTCGGGCGAGCCCAGCATGCGCTCGTAGATGGCCACCTGGGCGCGCTCGGCCGAGAGCGAGAGCACGCTGGCGCGGAAGTAGGCGCCGTCGGCGTCGCGCAGGGTGAACGCCTCTTTCTCGTTCACCTCGCGGAAGCGCAGCGACTTGGTGGCGCCGGCGTCGAGCGCGATCTCGGCGCCCACCTCGAGCTTCTTGGCGACGCGGATCGGGGCGTAGGGGTGGCGAAGCTCGGGCATCGCCGGGCGATCTGCCACGGCCTTGCGCGGTCGACGAGGCGCGCGCGCCGACCTGCTAGGATTGGCCCATGGCCAAGGGTCAAGAGAAGCCGAAGAAGAACAACCAAGAGAAGCTCACCACCAAGGAGAAGCAGAAGAAGAAGAAGGAGAAGCAGGCCGCGAAGGGGAAGTGACCCGCGCGGCGGCTCCGGCCTCTCGAGCGCCTCGGCCGTGCCGGGGCGTTCGTCATTTCAGGGGCTGGTGAGCACGCCCACGAACGAGATGCGCAGCCCACCCTCTTCGGGCTCCTCGGCCGTCAGGGTGATCGCGTGGGTGTCGGCCACGCGCTTGGCGATGTCGAGGCCGAGGCCTCGGCCGGCGGGCTTGCGCGCGCGGGCGCCCTGACCGCGGAAGGCGCGCTCGAACAGGTGCGCGGCCTCGCCGGGCGCGAGCCCTGGACCGTCGTCGGCGACGGCGAGCGAGAACCGCCCGGGCGGCAGCGGATCGAGCACGACCGCCACGTGGCCGCCGCGCTCGTTGTAGTGGATGGCGTTGTAGATCACGTTGCCGACCGCCTCCTCGAGCAGGGTGACGTCCCCGCGGGTGAAGAGCGGCGCCTCGGGCACCGCCGCCTGGAGGTCGACCCCGAGCAGGTCCGACAGCGGCTGGTGGCGCGCGACGCAGCGCCGGACGACGCCACCGAGATCGACCGGCGCCCGCACGATCTCCGGCTCACCGGCCTCGAGCTTCGCGGCGGCGCCGAGGTTGTGGATCAGCGCGCCGAGGTGGTGCGCGTCCTCGATCGCGTGGGAGACGAGCTCGGCGGGCACGGGCTCGCCCGCGACCTGCGCGCGCCGCATCGTCGCGAGCCGCCCCTGCAGGACGGTGAGCGGGATCGCCACGTCGTGGGTGGTGTTCGCGAGGAAGTCGCGCAGCACCTGCTCGCGGTGCTCCTGGGCCTCGATCTGCGCGCGCACCTCGGCGGCCGCGCCGTTGAAGGCGGTGGCGAGCTCGGCGATCTCGTCGTGGCCCTCGACCGCGACGGGGTGGAGGTACGCGCCCGCCGCCGACCGCCGCACGTCGACCGTGAGGCGTCGGACCCGGCGCACGACGGGACCGAGCGCGGTGAGGAACAGGCCGACGACGAGGAAGGCTCCGCCGAGCGGCGCGACGGGGAGCGGATCGTGCGGCAGCTCGGCCGGCCTCGGCCGCACGAAGGCGAGGTGGGTGCACCGCGCGTCGGGCCAGGGCACGCGGAGGAGGGCCTGGATGACCGGGCGGCCGCCGAAGTCGCCGGACGCGACGGCGCTGTCTCGCCCTTCGCGACGCGCCGCCTCGAGCGCGGGCAAGAGGGGCGGCCCGACGCCATCGAGCGGCTTGCCCTCCCGGTCGTAGGCGACGAGCCGACCGAACGCGGCGCCCCCGCTCCTCGGCCCCATCTCGTGCGGCGAGGGGGGCCACTCGCGCACGGTGCCGTCGCAGATCGCGCGCCCGCCGTTGTCGACGCGGGTGCGCGCGACGTCCAGCAGCGTGCCCTGCGCCGAGCGCCACTGGTACTGGTGGCGACCCCAGACCACCGCCGCCATGGCGGGCAGGGCCAGCGCGAGCCCGGTGACGGCGAGGCGTCCCCGAAGACGCAGGCCGCGCCGTGCGGTGGGCGCGCTCATCGCTCCTCGAGCCGGTAGCCGATGCCCCACACCGTCGCGATCATGTCTCCGCCTCCGAGCTTCTTGCGCAGCCGGGACACGTGGACGTCGAGGGTCCGCTCGGTGCCGTCGCGCTCCGGATCGAGCGCCTGCGCGACCAGGGCCGCGCGCGAGAAGGCCTCGCCCGGCCGCTTCGCGAGGAGGGAGAGCAGCGCGAACTCCACGCGCGTGACGTCGATCTCGCGACCGTCCAGCCAGACCTTGCGGGCGCCGAGCTCGAGCACGAGTCGCCCGACCTCGAGCCGTCCGGCCCGCGCGAGCACGGGGCGTCGCAGCCGCGCCCGCACGCGCTCGAGGAGCTCGTCGGGCCAGAACGGCTTGGTCATGTAGTCGTCCGCGCCGAGCTGCAGCGCGCGCACCTTGTCCGGGGTCTCGTTGCGCGCGGAGAGCACGAGCACGGGCAGGTCGGAGTGGACGCGGAGCTGCTTGAGCATGTCGAGGCCGTGGAGCCCCGGCAGCATCAGGTCGAGGATCACGAGCGCGTAGGTGGCGCCGAGGTCCTCGTGCTGGCTCGTGCCGCGGGTCTGCCAGTCGACCTCGTACCCGGCGCGACGCAGATCGGCGACGACCTGCGCGCCGAGCTCTGGGTCGTCTTCGACGAGCAGGATGCGCTGGGTCGGGCGGTCCATGGCGAGGTGCGCCGCGGGTTCGACGCACCTCGTGAGAGCCGGTCCGCGCGGTCAGGGGTTCGCGCAGGCCTTGGGGCCACGGTTGCAGATGCCGGCGATCTTGGCGCAGGAAGCGTCGGTCGAGCCTTCGCACGCCGTCGCGTGGTCGGCGCACATCGCGTCGAACGCGGTCGCGATCACGCCCTGCACACAGGCGCGCGCGGTCGTCACGCAGCCGGTCGCGTCGGTTCCTGCGTCGAGGCACGCCCGGGCGTCGGCATGACATTGCGCCATGGCCGCGTGGTCGGGGTGGAAGTGGCCGCCGCCACCCTTGTGGCCTTCACCGCCGCCGCCCTTGCCGGAGCCGGAGCCGCTCCCCTTGCCGGCGCCTTCGCCGCCGCCGCCGCCGCCGCCGCCGCCACCGCCACCGCCGCCACCGCCGCCACCGCCGCCGCTGCAGGTGCCGTCTCCGGCGCCGGACCCCTTCTTGCCCAGCTGCTTGCCCTTGGCCTCCTCGTTCGCCATGCAGCCCGTCAGCGTGGTCCGACAGGTCGCGTCGGTGTCGGCGCAGGCCGCCTTGGCCTCGAGGCACTGGGCGCCCATCGATCCCGTGCCGCAGCTCGCGGAGAGCGCGGCCTCGGTCTCGGCGAGGCGACTCGCGGACGAGGACGGGTCGGGCTCGCTCGAGCATCCAGCGGCCGCGAGTCCGAGGGAGGTGACGACGACAGCGAGGAGCTTGGACGTCTTGGACATGGAGGACTCCGTGCCGGGCGGAGCGTCGGTCGGCTCGTGGCCGCCAGGACGTTCGCCCATGGTCCTCGTTCTAGGGGTCGTTTCTAACGAAACCCTTACGTGGAAACAGAAATGCGAGGGCGCCTCCGCCGCGAATCCTTTTGATCGGTTCCTGCCTCTCAAGGGACAGGAAAGAGGAGACCGCATGGCCACCATCGAGCTGACCGGAGACAACTTCGACACCTACGCCACCAAGCCCGGCATCGTCCTCGTGGACTTCTGGGCCAGCTGGTGCGGCCCCTGCCGCGCGTTCGCGCCGGTCTTCGAGAAGGCCTCGGAGAAGCACCCCGACGTCACCTTCGGCAAGGTCGACACCCAGGAGAGCCCCGACCTCGCCGGCGCCTTCCAGATCCGATCCATCCCCACCCTCATGATCATCAAGGACGGCGTCGTCGTGTTCGCGCAGCCCGGCGCGCTCCCGCCCGCGGCGCTCGAGGACCTCATCCAGCAGGCCAAGGCGCTCGACATGGAGGCGGTCAAGAAGAAGGTCGCCGAGAAGACCGCGGCGGCCTGAGGGCTCCGATCCGATGTGCCACTGCATCACGCCCCAGGCGCTGCTCCAGGGTCTCGTCCGGCGCGTCGACCACGACGGCTACGAGCCCACCGAGGCGGATCTGCGCGCGCTCGCCGGCGCGGGCTGCGGGGCGTCCGAGCTGCGCGCGATGGTGGCGCAGCTCGTCCCCGGTCCCGCCACGGAGCGGCTCGACGAGGCGCTCGACGCGGCCTTCCCCACCGACGGCCATCGCCGCGGGTGAACCCTCCACCGAGCTCGCGTGCTCGAACCCCCATGAGCGAAGACGAGAAGCCGAAGGGCCGTGAGAGCACCGAGTTCCTCCTCATGGGCGCCGGGGTGGGCGCGATCGGCGTCGTCGGCGCGATCGTCGGCGCGGCGGCGTGCCCCATCTGCGTGGTGGCCACGCCGGCCCTGCTCGGGGTCGGGCTCTACAAGCGGTGGCGCGAGCGGGCACAGGCGGCGGTGGCGTCCTCGACCGGCGAGGGCGAAGTCGAGCGCTGAGCCGCGCTGGCAGCAACTGGCAGCAACTTCTCAGTGTCGGGTGGGACGCCTTCGCACCACGCGACCGCTCGCGAGGAGCGCGACCGCCTTCGGCTCGCGCGGCGCCGCTACCACCGAGACGCGGAGGGTCGGGTGGCGCTCGACCAGCTCGGCGAGCGAGGCGCCCATCGCGCGTAGGTGCAGCCACTCGAGCGCCGGCGCGGCGGCGAGGATCCCGGCGATCCCCGCGGTCGAGAAGCCGCAGCCACCACACTCGAGCTCCCGGAGGCCAGCGATCGGCGCTCCGGCGAGGATCCGCGCGCCGACGTCCTTCACGCTGCGGTCGATCACGAGCCGGCGGACCCGCGCGAGGAGCGGCTGCGCGGCGACCTTGCGGAGCGCCGGGACGTCGGCGCCACGCAGGACCACCGACGTGATGGGCGCGAGGCGGAACAGCCGCGGCGCCTCGCTCGCGAACGTCGTCGCGCGCATCGCCACCTCCTCGACGAAGCCGCGCGAGAACCGCTGCTTGAGCGTGAACTGCCGCAGCTCCTCGGTCCACTGCGCGCCGTGCTCGGCCTCGAGCGCGTCGGCGCGGCGGGTCGCTTCGGGATCGGGGCGGCGGGCGGTCGCGAGGCGGAGCGCGACATACTCGCCCCGCGGATCGCCCGCCTCGATCCAGGCGTCGGCGAGCACGGCGCGCGGCTCGTCGCGATTGGGCTCCGCGATCACCGCGGCGAGGAGCGCCTCGAGCGAGCGGCCGGGCGCAGCGGCGACCCGGGGAGGTCCGACGATCGAGAGGCGCACCCGGTCCTGGCCCTGGCGCGCACCCACCGCTCGAGCGCGGCGCGGTTCTTCTCGGGCGCGGTCTTGCTCCACGGCTGCAGCGCCTTCCACGTACGACCGGGTCCGGCGCCGGCCGCGCCCGAGAGGCCGACGCCGATCGTCACCCCCTCGGCGTCGCGATAGGCCAGGCACAGCGTGGTGCGCTGGGTCCCGTCGTTCGCCTCGCCGCCGTGCCGGACCGCGTAGCCCGCGGGGCTCTCGAGGGCCTCGGCCGCCGCGGCGACGAGGTGGGCCGGCTCGAGCAGCCGGACCTTGCGGGTGCCGTTGGCGGCGGCGAGCGCGGCGAGCAGGAGCCGTCGGGCGTCGTCGTCGAGCGCGAGACCGAGGGAGGTGAAATCCACCACGCCAGTCTCGTCGAGACCCCGACCGGCGGCAATCGCGCAGGGTCCGAGGCGCGCTGTCAGGAACTGGCAGCAATGTCGCCGGCGGCCGCGAACGCCTGGACGCCGTCGACGAAGGTGGCGACCACGCGGGCCGCGGCGAGCTCACCCTCGAAGCCCTCGATCAGCGCGAGGTCGGCGCGCTTGCCGACCTCCAGGGTGCCGGCCTCCGCGGCGCAGCCGATCACCTCGACCGCCGCGCGCGTGTACATGGCGAGCGCCTCGTCGAGGGTGAGCGCCTGGCCCGGCTCGACCACGGTGCCGAGCCCGTTGCGTCGGAGCATCGCGGTGCGCATGCCGGCCAGCGGATCGAACACGTCGACGGGGTAGTCCGAGCTGCCGACGACGGGCACCTTCGCGTCGACCAGCCACCGCAGCGGAAAGAACGGCAGCCCCGAGATGGGCGAGGCGGTCGACAGCATGGGCATCGCGATCATCGACGGCTGCACCACCGCGGCGACGCCGGCGCCCGCCATGCGCCGCACGAGCTCGGGATCGAGGAACGACGCGTGCTCGATGCGCGGCACCCCCGCGCCGTGCAGGCCCGCGCCGGCGGCGGCGTAGGCCGAGAGCGCGACGTCGATCGCCTCGTTGCCGATGGCGTGGGTGGCCACCGAGAACCCGCGCTCCACCACCCCGCGCACCACGCGCTCGGCCTCCTCGCGCCGGTAGATCGCGATCCCCGACCGCACTTCGCGGCCGAAACGCGGCTCGGCGGACATCATCGTGCGCACCGGGTCCCACGACCCGAGGCGCATCGCGAGCGCCATCGTCCGCACGCTCGCGCCGATCGACTGCCACCACGTGAGGCACATGGAGCACCCGGGCGCGCCGTCGAACACGAGCTTCACCGGCCCGACGGTCAGCGGGCCCTCGGTGTGACCCGTGGTGGGGCCGTCGAGCGCGTCCCACGGCTCCTCGAGGTACCCCGTGGTCGAGACCGGACACACGTGGGTCGGCACGAGCACGTCCCCCGCCGCGCGAGCTCGCGGTAGAGCGTGAAGAGCTCGGCCGGCACCGCGGTGTCGACGACGCGCGTGAGCCCGACCCGCACGAGCGCGACGTAGTGCTCCTTCATGCGCGCCAAGATCCCGGCCGCGTCGTAGGTGGCGAGGTCGGGCCGCGCCCGCGCCTCGACCCGGCTCATGCCGCGCTCGACCAGCAGGCCGGTCGGCTCGCCCCCGCGCCCGCGCTGGATGAGTCCGCCCGACGGCTCGGGCGTGCTCGCGTCGATCCCCGCGAGCGCGAGCGCGCGACTGTTCGCGAGCGCGCGGTGACACGTCTGGTGCAGCGCGAACAGCGGACGATCGGGCACCGCGTCGTCGAGCTCGGCGCGGGTGGGCGGGCGACGCTCCGCGAGCCGGCCCTCGTCCCAGTTCATGGCCACGAGCCAGCGCCCCTCCGGCAGCGCCCGCGACGCCGCCGCGAGCGCCGCCTGCAGCGCGGGGATGTCGGTCACCGCCCCGAGCTGGACCGCCCCGCCGTAGAGGGCCGCGATCGAGACGTGATGGTGCGCGTCGACGAACCCGGGCACCACGGTCAGCCCGGCCCCGTCGATCACCGCGGCGCCCTCCCCGGCCACCCGCGACACCTCGGCCCGCTCCCCGACCGCGACGATCCGCCCGTCGGCGAACGCGAGCGCCTCCGCGTCCGCACCGGCCAGCGTGCGCACCCGCCCCCCGACGATCACCGTGGCACCCATCGCGCCATCCTACCCCACGTCGGGGTCCTGTCCCCCTTGCGCACCCAGCAACATGTGCCATATTCAATGCATGGCCAGCTCTCGCAAGCCCACCCGCGAGGTCCGCCACGCTGGCGGCCCACTCGCTGGCGGCCCACTCGCTGGCGGCCCACTCGCTGGCGGCCCACTCGCTGGCGGCCCACTCGCTGGCGGCGCGGGCGGCGCGCGGGCGAGCGCACACGTCGCGGCGGCGCGACCGCGGGGAGGGGCTCGCAAGGGGGCGGGGCGGCCGAGCAAGCCGGGCTCCGTGTCGCACCGGCGCCGGCCGTCGTTCGCCGCCGAGTGCCCGCTGCACGTCACGTTGCGCTTCGCCGAGCACGTGTGGAACCTGCGTGCCCAGCGGTGTCTGCGGCCCATCGATCGCGCGCTGCGGGCGCTGCTGTCGCCCTCGAGCGCCCGGGTCACCCACTTCTCGGTGCAAGGGAACCACGTGCACCTCGTCGTCGAGGCCGAGGACCGGGCCGCCCTCACCCGGGCCATGCGCTCGCTCTCCATCCGCATCGCGCGCCGCCTGAACCGCGTCATGGGGCGTCGCGGTCGCGTGCTCGCCCAGCGCTACCACGCGCGGGCCCTCCGCTCGCCCACCGAGGTGCGCAACGTCATCCGCTACGTGCTCGCCAACCACGCCCGCCACGTGCCGGGCGCACCCCTCGCCGATCCGTGGTCGAGCGCGCCCGCGTTCGCGGACTGGGTGCAGCTCGGGTTGCCCGCCGCGTCGGTGCGCTACGCGCTGCCGGGCGTCGACCCGCCCGTGTCCGCGCCGCGCACGTGGCTCGTCCGGACCGGGTGGCATCGCCCCACCCGTCGGGAGGTCCCCTTCGCGCCGCCGTCGCGATAACCTCGGTGCATGGCGGCAAAGAAGGCGACCAAGAAGACAACCAAGAAGGCGGCGAAGAAGGCGGCGAAGAAGGCCACGAGCAAGGCCAGAAGAAGGCCGCGAGCGCCCAGACCAAAGAAGGCCGCGAAGAAGCGCGACCAAGAAGGCCCCCACCAAGAGGGCCGCCACCAAGAAGCCGACCAGGGCGCCCAAGAAGGTGGCCACGAAGAAGGCCGCCAAGTCGCCCCAGAAGGCGGCCACGAAGAAGACCGCCAAGGGGCCCAAGAAGGCCGCCGCGAGCCTGCCGACCCACCCGGCCATCCTCGCGCGAACGCTCCTCGAGCCGATGGTCGACAGCAGCTACTACCCAGAGAAGCCGGTCCAGGACGGTCAGGCGCTGCTGCTCGAGCTCGCCGCGAAGATCGAGCGCGAGCGCCCGGTCGGTGAGGCGGTCTACGCGCTCACCCACGCGACGACCGAGGCCTTCAACGATCTGCAGGAGGCCTTCTACGAGGCGGGCAGCGAGATCGAGACGGTCGCGCGCGAAGCCATCGCCGACGACATCGACTTCGTGCTGAAGACCTACGGCTACGACGTGGACCTCGAAGAAGCCATCCCGGGCCGGGGGGGCTGGGGGGGCCGCGGCGCGTCGCGGGCTGCCGTGGGGAGACGGCCCCGCCCCCCCCCCCCCCCCCCCCCCCCCCCCGCGACTGGTGATCAGGGTCAGGACTGACGTCGCAGGTCGGCGAGGCGGGGTCCTCCAGCAGCCGCCGCAGCTCGACCCTCGTCACCCCGGAGCAAGGTGGCCGCGTTGCGGAGGTCGCCGCCCTCCTCGAACGCCGCGCGGACCGCGCGCTCCCAGGCGGACCCGTCGCTCGCGCGCAGGGCCTCGAGCTCGGCGTGGCGCGCCTCTTCGCGCGCGGTGGCCTCGTCGCGGAGCCGGTCCCACACGCACGAGGCGTCGGTCTTCGCCGACCACCAGTAGGGCTCCTGCGTCGTGGGGCGCACCTCGTCGTGGACCGCGACCAGGCCGAGCAGCTCGATCGGGTTGTCCGCGAGGAACGAGAACCCGTCGCGCGCCGCGGTGAACGCGCCGTGGCTCTCCTCGTCCTCCTCTGGCCACTGGAACGACAGCTCGTACCCGCGGCGCGCGAGGATCTGCAGGCACGTCTCGAACACGTTCGCGTGACTGGAGAGGGAGGGCATCGAGGGCCCAGCATACGCAGGCCCTTGTATTCAACCATTTGGTATTATATGGTTTGGTAAACCATGACCGACCTCGACGCCGTGCTCGCCGCCGTGGCCGACCCGACGCGGCGCGCGATCGTCGACCGGCTCACGGAGGGTCCGGCCCGCGTGACCGATCTCGCGGCGCCGCTGCCCATGACGCTGGCCGCGGTCTCCAAGCACATCCGCGTGCTCGAGAGCGCGGGGCTCGTGCGGCGGTCGCGCCAGGGCCGCGAGCACGTGCTCACGCTGCACGCCGCCCCGCTGCGCGACGTCATGACCTGGGCGTCCCGCTACGAGCAGTACTGGACCAAGCGCCTCGACCGGCTCGAGGCGTTCTTCAAGGACAAGAGGAAGCGCTCATGAACTGCATCGAACTCGAGGTCTCGCGCACCATCCCCGCCTCGCCCGGCGAGGTGTTCGACGTGTGGATCGATCCGAAGAGCCCCGGCGGCCCGTGGTTCGGCCCCGGCAAGGTGATCCTGAACGCGGTCGTCGACGGCCTGTTCTACCACTCGGTCACCCACGAGGGCCGCGAGTGGGCGCACTACGGGCGCTTCGTGCGGCTCGAGCGCGGCAAGGTCATCGAGCACACGTGGATGTCCGAGGCCACCAAGGGCATTGAGTCGGTCGTCACCGTGACGCTCGAGGCCAGGGGCCACGACACGTTGCTCACGCTGCGCCACACCGGCGTGCCGGACGACGAACTGGGCCGCTCGCACGAGGGCGGCTGGCAGTACATCGTGGGCGCGATCGCCGAGCGCTTCGCCAAGCCGCGCTGACGGCGGTAACGTGCCGAGGTGCGCGCTTCGCTCCTCCTCGTCTTCCTGGCCGCCTGCGGCGCGCCGCCCTCCAACCTGCCTCCGGGCGTCGTGCTGCAGTACGGCGTCTCGCACATGGGCAACACCACCTCGTTCGAGGTGAAGGCCGGCGGCGCCGCCGAGTACACGTCCACCGGCGGCCCGGGCGGCAAGAAGCACGTCCGCGCGACCGCGACCGAGGCGGAGGTCAGCGCGCTCACCGACGTGCTGCGCAAGAACCGGTTCTGCTCGCTCACCTCGGGACGCTCGAAGGGTGTCCCCGACGAGGCGCGCCCCTCGATCCGCGCGCGCCTCGCCGACCTCGACTGCACCGTGACCCTCTGGGACAACGAGTGGTACGAGAACGAGAAGGCCCGCGCCTGCCTGCACGCGGTCGAGGCCTTCGGGCGCACGCTCGCCGATCGTGGCGTGGCCGAGTGACCTCGATCTCCACGTGTGGCAGCAACTGGCAGCATCGCATCCCTGGTGACGGACGCCGCGGACCCTGGCACGGTGGGCCCGATGTCCTCGACGGCTCCCCCGCGCGTCGCCCCGCTCGACTCGCTGCGGGGTCTGGCTGCGCTCGCCGTGGCGGTGTTCTCGCACTACCAGCACTTCGGCGGCGACCACGCGCGCTACCCGTTCGCCGCCACCGCGTGGGGCGCGTGGCTCTACGGGAACAGCTGGTTCCTGGTGGACTTCTTCTTCCTGCTGAGCGGCATGGTGCTCACGCTGCGGTACCTGCGGCCGCTCGCCGAGGGCACCGTCGGCGCGAAGGAGTTCTTCCTCCTGCGCCTGACGCGGCTCTACCCGCTGCACGCGATCACGCTCGGCGTCTGCGCGATCGTCGAGTGGCGCCTGCTCGCGCTGAAGCAGCCGCCGCTGATCTACGGCAACGCCGACCTGTATCACTTCTTCCTCAACGCGACGTACCTGCAGGCGGGGTGGTTCGACTACGGGTGGTCCTACAACGGGCCCTCGTGGTCGGTCTCCGTCGAGATCTGCGCCTACGCGCTGTTCTTCGCGTTCGCGGCGGCCCACGGCGGTCGCCAGTACCTGCCGCGCGCCGTGCTCGGCCTCCTGCTCGGGCTCGCCATCGCGCGCATGAACCTCTCGTACCCGTTCTTCAACCAGAACGTGTCCCGTGGGCTCGTGGGCTTCTTCCTCGGCTCGCTCGTGTGGCTCGGCGTCGAGGCGGCCCGCGCCGCGCGCGTGGGGCCCAACCTCGGCTACGCGTGCCTGCTGGCGTTCGCGACCATCGTCGGGCTCTCCGAGCTCATCGGGTACAAGGAGTTCGTCGGCATCACGCCGCTGCCCCACGCGCTCGTCGTGTTCCCGCTGCTCGTCGTCGCGTGCCTCGAGGTGCCGATGCTCGCGCGCGTGCTCTCGCTCCGCCCGCTGCGCTTCCTCGGAGACCTCTCGTATTCGGTCTACATGGTCCACGTGCCGCTGCAGATGGTCGTGCTCAGCGTGCTCGGCGCCCGCCGGGTGCCGACCGAGCGACCGTGGGTGTTCTTCGCCTACGCGGCGGCGGTCGTCGGCCTCGCGACCCTGAGCCACCGCTACGTCGAGCTCCCGCTGCAGCGGAGGCTGCGCGCGCGTCTGCTCCCCGTCACGAGCTGAGGGGGGTCACTCCGGGCGCCACGTCGGGTGCGCGGAGAACAGGCCGTCGGCCACGCCGATGCGCCACGCGAGGAACAGGCCGAACGCGAGGCTCACGGCGCCGGTGATGCGCGCGATGCGCCGGGGCCACGCGGTGCCCTGGCGCGCGGCGGCCTGCAGCGGCACGACGAGCGCGGTGGTGATGAGCATCATGCCGGCGATGGTGCCGATGCCGAAGACGAGCAGGTAGAGCACGGCCCACCGCGCGTCGCGGATCGTGGTGAGCACGAGCAGCGCGATCGCCGCCGAGCCCGCGAGGCCGTGCACGACGCCCACGAACAGCGACCGCAGCAACCTCCCGAGGTGCAGCCCAAACGGGGGCGCCGCCTCGGCCGCCGGCTTGTCGTGGGCGGCCGCGTCGATCCGCTCGATGGCCCCGGTGACGTTGAGCAGCCCGAGCGCGATCAGCATGAGGGCGACGGCGAACTCCATCGCGAGGCCGAGCCGCGGCGGCACGACGAGGCGGAAGAACACCATGGCGCCCCCGACCAGGAGCAACGTGGCGGTGTGGCCGACACCCCACACGCTGCCGAGCAGCGCCGCGCCGCGCACGCCGCGCTCGCGGCTCACGATGGTGGTCACCGCGACCACGTGGTCCGGGTCGGTCGCGTGACGCATCCCGAGCACGAAGCCGAGGGCGAGGATCGAGAGGAGGGAGGTCACCGGTGTGGACCCGAAGAGGGGGCCGAGGACCATACTCCGTCGCGGCGTCGTCGTCGCTCGGGGCCCAGCCGTGGAGGCTGCTAGCCTCACGCCGTGGCCCCGTCCGACAACCCGCTGCTCGACGATCGCACCGTCACCTTCTTGCTCGACGAGGTGCTCGATCTGCGCGCGCACCTCTCGGCGATCCCCTATTTCGAGGGCCACGATCGCGAGGGGGTCGAGGTGCTCCTCGCCATGGTGCGCAAGCTCGCGCGGCGCGTGCTGTACCCGACCTACAAGGCGCAGGACGAGCAGCCGCCCGTGTTCCGCGACGGCCGCGTGCACCTGCACCCGAGCTTCCACGCGGCGTGGCCGGCGCTCGTCGAGACGGGCCTGCTCTCGGCGACCCGCCCCGTCGAGCACGGAGACCAGCAGCTGCCGTTCGTCGTGCACGCGGTCGCGGCGGCCTACCTCGGCGCGGCCAACCTCAACCTCGTGGGCCTGGCGATGCTCACGAGCGGCGCAGCGCACCTCGTCGAGGCCTTCGGCGACGACGCGCTGCGCGCTGCGTGGATGGCGCCGCTCTACGCGGGCACCTGGACCGGCACGATGGCGCTCACCGAGCCCCAGGCCGGCTCGAGCCTCGCGGACGTGGAGACGACCGCGCGCCGCGCCGACGACGGCAGCTACCGCGTGCGCGGCAGCAAGATCTTCATCAGCGGCGGAGACCACGATCTCGGCGGCAACGTGGTGAACCTCGCGCTGGCGCGCATCGTCGACCCCGATGGGCACGCGATCCCGGGGACGCGCGGCCTCTCGCTGTTCGTGGTGCCGCGCCTCCGCCTCGACGGCGGTGAGCTCGTGGACAACGACGCGGTCACGACGCAGGTCATCCACAAGATCGGCTGGCGCGGCTTGCCCTCGATCGCGCTGTCGTTCGGCGACCGCGACGACTGCCACGGCTACCTCGTCGGCCCTCCCGGCCGCGGGATGCCGCAGATGTTCCAGATGATGAACGAGGCGCGCGTGGGCGTGGGCGTCGCGGCGACGGCCACGGCATCGGCCGCGTACCACGAGTCGCTCGCCTATGCCTTCGCGCGCCCGCAGGGTCGCGACCCGCGCCACCGCGACGGGGGACCGCAGGTGCCGATCGTCGCCCACGCCGACGTGCGCCGCATGCTCCTGCGACAGAAGGCGATCGTCGAGGGCTCCCTCGCGCTGTCGTTGACCGCCGCGCGCCTCGTCGACGTCGCCGCCCACCACCCCGACGACGCCACCCGCAAGACCAGCCAGCGCTTGTTCGACCTGCTCACCCCGATCGTCAAGAGCTTCCCCGCCGAGCGGGGGTTCGAGTCGGTCGCGCTCGCGCTGCAGATCCACGGTGGCTATGGCTACTCGAGCGAGTACCCGGTGGAGGCGTGGCTGCGCGACCAGAAGCTGAACTCGATCCACGAGGGGACCACGGGCATCCAGGGGCTCGATCTGCTCGGGCGCAAGGTGGTGGCCGGGGGCGGCGAGGCGCTCTCCCTGCTGCTCGCCGAGCTCGCGACCACGGCGGGCCGCGCCGAGGCGGCCGGCGTCGATCCGGCGTGGGGCGCGGCCCTGCGCGAGGCCGGCGATCGCCTCGCCGCGACGACGATGGCCCTCGGACAGCGGGGCCTCGGGGGTGACGTCGAGGGGATGCTGCTGCACTCTCATGACTTCCTCGAGCTCGCCTCGGTCGTTGTCATCATGTGGCAGCATCTCGGGCTCGCGACCGCGGCGCAGGCGGGCCTCGCGCGCGGCGGGCCACAGACCCCCGCGTTCTACGACGGGAAGCTGCGCGCGGCGCAGTACTGGGTGACCCACGAGCTCCCCCGCGTCGACCACCTGGCCGACCTCTGCGTGCGGGCCGAGGGGAGCTACGCCGCGGTCGCCGACGGGTCCTGGTGACTGCCAGTTCCTGCCACCCTCGAGGCGTGCCGAAGAATGCCCCCGGGACCAATCTTCGACGACGCTCAGTTCGCGCACGGCCGCCCGACGAGGCGGGTCGAGAACACCCGCTTGGGCCCGGTCAGGAGCGCGACGTCGCCGACCAGGCCCCACGCCGCGCCCTCGAGGTGCCCGTCCCCCCAGCCGACGTCGATCTGGTCTTCGGGCAGCGACGGCATCGCGGTCCAGGCGCCGAGCTTGCCGTCGGCGGCCACGTCGGTGGCGAACACCTTCGCGCCGCGCACGGTGAACAACGTGCGCCCCTTGACGAACAGGTCGCCGCGCTCGTTCCCCGTGCCGGCCGGGAGCGGGCCGACCGGTGTCCACGCGTCGAGCGCGCCGTCGGCCTGCGCCGCGGCGCGGAACAGGCTGCTCGCGGCGGACTCGCCGGTGAAGACGAACCCGCCGGTCTTGCCCGCGACGAACACGCTCTTGCCCGGTCGCGCGGCCGGGTGCTTGCCGAGGGGCGCGCTGAACGCGCTGCCGATGGGGACCGCCGAGCGCGACACCTCGGGGCGGTAGGCGTAGGGCGTGAAGCTGAACCCGCCGAGGTGGAACGCCCACTTCGCGCCGCTCGCGAACGGCGCGTAAACGGCCGTGTCCCAGACGAACTGGGCGCCGCCGAACGACGTGCTGGTGCTCTTCTCGAGGAGCACGACGTCCCCGGTCATCTTGCCCGCGGCGTCGAACGGGTAGCGCGCGATGTGCCCGTTGCGGAAGTGGAACGCCTCGCCGTCGACGACGATCGCGGTGTAGCCGTGCGGTCCGCCGCCGTGGTCGGGCGACGCCGCGAACCACGGCGACAGCGCGCCGTCGGCGCCGACCCGGGCCGCCTGCAGCACGCGATCGCCGCTGCCCGCGACGTTCATGGTGTGCACGTAGTAGACGCCCGCCCGCGCGAACGACGGCAGGGGGTGCGAGACGTGGCCCGCGTCCGCGAAGGCGGCGCTCGCGACCCACGCCCCCGCGCTCCAGCACTCGCTCGGCGTCGGCGCCTCGGCCTCCACGGCGTCGACCGCGTCCGTGCTCCCCTCGACCGCAGCGTCGGCGACGTCCGCTGTCGCATCCGCGACGACCGCGTCCTCGCCGCCCCCTGCACAGGCCACGAGCAACGCGGGAGCGAGGCGACGCACCATGCTGGGAGCGTATCATCGGAGGGGTGAGCCCTCGCGATCGCTTCTCTCTGGTGGGACACGCGGCGATGCCGTTCATGAACCCGCTGAGCGAGGTGGAGCTCCTCTCGCTGCTGGCGCCCGTCGCGCTGACCGCCGGCGACCGCACCCTCGATCTCGGGGGTGGGCGCGCCGATCTCTCGCGGCTCCTCGCCGAGCGGTTCGGGTGCGCGGCGACGAGCGTCGACGCTTCCCCCGGCGCGACCGAGGCCGCGCGCGCGCGCACCCGGCACCTCGCGGGCATCGAGCTCCACACGCTCGACGCCCAGAGCTACCTCGCGCGCGAGCGACCGACCGGGCTCGCGCTGGTCTCGGTGGTCGGCGCCGTCCATGCCTTCGGCGAGGCCCTCGAGGGCTGGCGTCAGGCCCGCGCGGCGCTCCGACCCGTCGCGATCCACACCCTGCTCGCCGAGCTGGTCGCCACCGGCGCGCGCGCCGAGAAGGCCTTCGGGGTGGCGCGCGCGGCCGACGTCGAAGCGCTGCTGTCGAGCGACGCCGTGGCCTCGATCCGCCTCGGGCCCGACCGCGTGCTGGCCTACGAACGTGCCTGGTGCGCGAGCCTGGCCGCGTTCCTCGAGGCCCACCCCGGCGACCCGCGCGAGGCCTGGGCACGCGAGCGGATCGCCTGGACCGAGGCGCCCGACCTGCGCGCCGCGCGGGCCGAGCTCGAGTTCCGCGCGTGGCTCGTGCGGTCTCGCTAGAGCGGGGTCTCGGCGACCATGCCCCAGAGGCCGGTGAGCATCGACCAGATGCGCGTGGCCGAGGGCGCCGTCGGCGTGCCGGTCCACGAGTGCTTGCTGCCGGCGAGCTCGAGGTCGTAGCGGCGCCCCTCGGAGGCATCGCCGGTCGCGCCGGTGAAGGCCTCGAGGGCCCGCGAAGCGACCAGCGAGCGCCACGCCGAGACGGTGGCGCGGCTGGCGTGACCGGTGACGAGGATCACGTCGCCCTCGATGGCGCGCAGCTCCATCCGGCCGTCTTCGAGCAGGAGCAGCGTCTGGCCACCCGCGACGGACGCGGGCTCGAGGCGAGACAGCGAGAGGATCGGCGTGGCGCGCTGGGGCTCGCTCAGGGGGACGCTGTGCGGCGACTCCTCGGCGCCGGCACCCAGCGAGACGTGCGTGCCACAGATCGCGCACCGCACCCTCCTCTCTGCGGAGGAAGTCCCCGGCGCGAAGCAAATCGCGCCGCACGAGGGGCAGGGCATCTTCATGAGTGCCCACAGAGTGGCGGGCGGTGACCGCTTGGTCAACGGCAAGCGTACGGCGTGCGCCCGTGCTAGGGTCGTCGTTCCCGCTCGCTCGAACTCCTTTCGCGCGCCGGCTTTGCGCGAAAGAGATTCATGACTGGTTCGATTCGTTACTCGCTGCGCTCCACCCACGGCAACGATTCCCTCGCTGGCTGCGAGGTCGAGGTCGCGAGCGACGGCAGCGCCCTCGTGGTGGTCGACGACGAGCCGCTGTTCCGCTTCGCGTCGCTCGCCGTGATGCTCGCGCAGTACGGGCTCGTGCGCGGCGACGTCAACGCGGCCTAGCGCGTTTTCTCGGCTTCGGCGGCTCGAGCGGCAGCGCGGGCAGGCCGTCGATGCTGCGCGCGTTCTTCACGCTCTGGTACTCGGCGATCGCGGCGGCGCCCCCGGCGCGCAGCTTCTTGCGGCCCCACGCGGCCATCTGGGGGCGCTCGCCCACGTAGTCGAGGCGGGGTACGCCATAGCCGCACGAGTCGCTGATGCGATCGAGCCGCACCACGACCATCGCCCGCCGCGCCTCGGGCAGGCCCGCGTCGGCGAACTCGTGCGCCGCGAGCAGCGCAGCGAACGCCGGGTCGGTCGGCTCGAGCACCTCTCCACGGCCGTGCAGCCGGACGATCCTGGGCGGCCCAGCGAACGCGCAGAGCATCACCACGATGCGCCCGTTCTCGCGCAGATGGGCGATGGTCTCGGCACTGCTGCCCACGACGTCCAGGTAGGCCACGGTCTGTGGATCGATCACCCGGAGCGAGCCGATGGGCCCCTTGGGCGAGACGTTGACGTGCCCGTCGTCGGCCCGCGGCGCGGTGCCCACGAAGAACAGCGCCTGCCGACGGATCCACGCGCCGAGCGCGCGATCGATGCCCGGGAACACCTTGCTCACGCCCCCAGGCTAGCGCGGCTCGATCTCCGCATAGAACACCCCGCGCAGCTCCCCGAGCGCGTAGCCCGTGGCGGCGTCTTTCGGATAGCGGGAGAGCGCTGCCTTCACCGAGGGAGCCACCGCAGCGCCGTGGCAAGCGAGGCACGGGGCCTGGATCCAGATCGCCTCGGCGTAGCCGTAACGACCGCCGCCGAGCGGGACCGTCTTCTTGGTCTCGCTGCCGCTCGGAGCCTTCTCGAACTCCGCGAGCACGGGGCCGAGCCAGGCCTTCGGCGCGTTGTCCGGGTTGCGGAGCTTGCTCGAGGTGCGGCCCACGGTGACCCCGTCCTTGGCGGCGCTCCTGGCGAGCGACGGCGCGGCCGACGCGCACACCTCGACCGCCTTCTCGGGGCCGTCCTTCAGCGCGCCGAGCAGGGCCTCCTTCAGCGAGGCCTTGAACGGCGCGAGCACCGCGCGCGCGTTCTTCCGCGGCGGCCGGGCCCGCGTCGACCGGCGCTGCGGCCTTGCACCCGAGGAGGACCGAGAGAGAGACCGTCGCCACGGCGAGACGCATGTTCGTGAGAGCCACCGCGGGGTGTCGACGGTTCGCTAGTCGCGGCTCGAGTCGACCAGCTGGTCGGAGGTGAGCCCGTGCTCGGCCGCGAACCGCTGGGCGCGCGCGCGCTCCTCGCTGGCCTCGGGGGGGAGCGTCTGCATCAGCACCCGCAGGTCGAGTCGCGCGCTGTCGAGGTCGCCGAGCAGGAACGAGAGGACCACCCCCTGGACGTCGTTGGCCGCGCTCGACCAGTTGCGCCGCACGTCCTCGAGGGTGGCGATGCGCCCGAACCAGGGGTCGACCTTCTCGAGCCACGTGGTCTCCAGCACGGCGGCGAGGGCCACGAGGTCGGTCGTGGCGCGGAGCTCCCACCAGCGATCCTGCTTCGGGCTCTCGAAATCCCCGATGCGCCGCCGCACGTGCCCGACGTACTCCGGGGGCTCGGCGTGCGACGTCTCGCCGAGCGCGGTGAAAATGCCCGGCACGTAGATGGCGAGGTTGATGGTGAACCGCCCCTCGTCGACCGACCCCCACTGGCTCGCCTGGACCTGGAAGATGTCGATCAGCGGGCCACGGCTGCGACGAAACGTGCGGCGCGACTTGCCGAATCCCGCGGCGGTCAGGCGCGGCCCGAGTCGGGCGCCGACGAGGGCGTCGAGTCGGAGCGCGAACGCGTTGGCCACGGGGAGAGCCTCACCGAGCAGGCGATGACTGGCAAGGGTGGCATCGGAGAAATGACCATGGCCCGCGCAGGCAGGCGCGGCGTAGCGTGCAGACATGAACGCGAAACACGCTCTCTCGAGGATGATGGTCGCGAGTGCCGTGCTGGTCGGGTGCGGCAGCGACGACGACAAGCCCACCCCGGACACGGGGGTGACCGGCGACACGGGCGGCGACGCGGCCGACACGCTCGTGAGCGGCCCGGTCGATCTGCAGATCGACACCTACAACGTGGCGCTCGCAGGGGCCGCCGTGGAGTACGCGGCCGAGCGGCGACCCTTGATCGTCGCCGAGCTCGGCAAGCTCGCTGGCGACATCGCGTGCCTGCAGGAGGTCTGGCAGGAGGCGGACAAGGTGGCGATCGCCGCGGCCATGAAGGCGAACTACCCGTACAGCGCGTGGCCGAAGACGGACCGCAGCACGAAGTACGACGTCACGCCGACCCCGCCCGCGCCGACCACCGCGCCGTGCGCCGGGCTCGAGAAGGAGGCCGACGACGTGGCGAAGTGCCTGATCGACAACTGCTCGACCGCCGACGGCAAGCTCACCAGCACGGCCTGCGCCAAGGACAAGTGCATCGCCACGGTGGCCCCGCTCCTCGGCGCGCCCGACGCGGGTTGCTACGGCTGCGTCGTCTCCAACATGGTGTCCGAGAAGCTCGCCACGGTCGCGCCGACCTGCAAGACGAGCAAGGGCCTCGCGCTCGGCTACGGCGGCCAGGCGAGCCCGCTCTTGCTGTCGAAGCACGCCCTCACCGACGTCGCGCAGCTCGTGGTGCCGGGTTGCTGGCAGCAGCGCTCGGTCACGCGCGCCACCGCGACGCTGACGAACGGCGCCAAGGTCGACGTCTACTGCAACCACCTCTCGCCCGTGAACAACGACGGCACCTTGCCCTACACCTGCCCGTGGAGCGGCGGCGAGACCTCGACCCCGAAGCGCTGGGAGGCCGAGCAGAAGCTGCAGATCGACGCGATCCTCGCTTGGGCCAAGGCGTCCAAGAACCGGGTGATCTTCCTCGGCGATCTGAACGCGTCACCGGCCATCGCCTCGCCGCCCGCCGAAGGCGCGGCCATCGAGGGATACGGGGCCTACGTGCTCGAGTCGCTCGGCAAGGTCTACGTCGAGGCTCTCGCTCCGGGGTACGTGCCCAAGTGCACGTTCTGCAAGTACAACCCGCTCACTGGAGGGGGCGAGAACACCTGGCTCGACCACATCTACCTCGGTGGCGTGGACAAGAGCCGCGTGAAGTCGACCACGTGCACGTTCGACACCAAGCTCGCGACCCCGTTCGAGTATCTCAGTGACCACTTCGGCATGCGCGCCGTGGTCACCTTCGATCCCTAGCCCGTGCCCTCTTGCAGCGTGACCGCGGCGCCCGGCGACGGCTCGTCCTCGGTGATCGTCTGGGTGCGCTCCCCGCTCGTGCGCTCGAGCTCGGCGACCACCTCGGCGAGGGCGCGGGTCCGACGCTCCACCTCCTCGTCGACGCGCTCGTGGACGGTCGCGCGATCGACCAGGAGCGCGGCCAGATCCGCGTAGGCGTGCAGGAACCGGCGCGCGGCGGGCACCACGAGCGGCTCGCTCCGGGAGGGCGCGACCACGAGCGCGCCGAGGAATCCGGTCGAGGTGCCGAGCGGCACGAGGATCAGGTCCCGACCGAGCGAGGCGAGCGGACCGGGAACCGAGAACGTCGCGTCCGGTCCGCACCGCAACGGCGCCGAGGTGCGACGGATCTCGCGCAGCGCCGGGTCGTCGGGCAGGAGCTGCAGCGACCCGCTCGTGAGCCTCCCGTCTCCGTCGTCGAGCAGCGCCACCACGCGCGGCGCGCGGGTCACCTCGGCGAGCAGGCGCGCCGCCTCGTCCGCGAGCGCGCGCGGGCCCTCGAGCGTGCCGGCGACCCGGCCGAGGCGCTCGATCGCGCCGTGGTCGTCGAACTGCGTGCCGAGGATGCGATCGATGCCGGCCTGACCGAGGCGACGGAGCGGCTCGATGGTCACGAGCACCACCAGCACCGCCGCCGTCGCGCCGACGAGCGGGTTCGACGAGCGGGTGTAGCGCAGGACGCTGACGAGCAGCGCGCCGGCGCACACCGCGAGCAGCGCGGACAGCGCGGTGTGCAGGAGGCCACGGCGCACGAACGTGGAGAGCTCGGGGATCTCGCCGCGGAGCAGGCCGTACGCGAGCACCACGAGCGGGACGAAGGCGAAGTTGCCGAACGGGTAGACGCTGGTGCCGGCGACCGGCACGCCGTCCATGATCAGGAGCGCGCTCGTGCCGATGAGGCCCACGGCGACCAGCTGGCGCGTCGCGCGGTCGGGCCCGTCGACGTGGCGGAGGCTGCCGAGCACGAGCACGAGCACGTAGGCGAAGCAGCCGCCGGCCACGGAGTAGAAGAACGCGTAGCCCCACCCACCCTGCACGATGGTGCCGAACCAGAAGGTCTGCGCCTTGGGGAAGAACCCCTCCGACAGCGTGATCGGCGCCACGAGCAGCGGCAGCGCATAGGCGGTGAACAGCACCCACCGGTCGCCCTCGCGCTTGGTCACGAGGCGACAGAGGTGCACGACGAGCGGCGGGTAGAACACGAACCACGTGTTTGCCGCACGCGAGAACCAGACGATGCCCGCGTCGTCCGCGAAGCGGTTGCCCATCGGCGCCATCGCCCCGTAGGCCCACGTGAGCTTGAGCACGCCCATCGCGCCGAGGGCGAGGCCCGTGAGCCACGTGCGCAGGGTGGGCGCCTCGACCGCGAAGATGCGCCAGGCGAGCACGAGGGCGACCGCGGCGGTGATGAGCGGCGGCGCGAGCGCGAACAGGTCGGTGCGCTTGTCGAAGTGCTGCGCCGCGAGCACGAGGAACGCGGCGACGTAGACCCCGAGCAGCATCGTCGCGAAGCGGGAGAACAGCGCGATGGCCTGCGTCGTGCGCCGGGCCTCGCGCGCGACCGTGTCGATGCCGAGCACGCCGTAGGCGACGAGGCCGATCGGGAACAGGCCCACCAGCGAGAACACCTGCAGCGTGGCCCCGAGCATGGGCAGGAGCTTCGCCGAGAGGAGGATCCCGTGGAGGGCGAGGCCGAGCGCGGTGCTGCGCACCCTTCGCGCGCGGTCCACGTCGGTGATGCCGCGCGCGGCGCGGATGAGCGCCCACGCGGAGCCGAGAGACACGACGAGCGAGATCGCCGCGACGAAGAGCAGCGCCGAGCTCGCGCGGCTCGCCACGACGCCGAGGCCGATCGCCGCGGCGTAGGTCCAGCCCTCGAGCGGGTGCGCCCGTGCGCCGAGCTGGCCGCGGGTGAGCGCGAAGGCGGCCGGGATCGCGAGCGCGGCGGCGCCGAGCCCGACGCTGCGCACCCAGGGGTTGGGCGAAAGACCCGGGCCGATGGCGAGGAGGGCGAGGTAGAAGTGGTGCACGGCCTGCGAGGCGCCGAGCGCCACGACCGCCCCCGCCGACTCGGACACGCGCGCGATCGGCGCGCCGAGCGCGACCGCGGACCACGCGAGCCCGAGCAGGATCGATCCGAGCATCACGCCCGCCCCGGTGCCGAGGAGAGAGAAGGGCAGGTGACGCAGGCTCGGGCCGAGGGTGAACCCGTCCATCACCGTGGCGACCACCACGCCGGTGACGAACGCCGTCACCATGGTGCGACGCTGCATGTGGACCGACGGGTGGGCCTCGTGGCGCGGGGTGACCTGGCCGACCGTGGGCGGCTCCGCGCGTGAGCTCGGCTCGGCGTCGACGAGATCGGTGAGGCTCGTGCGCGCTTCGGCGATCGCCGCCTGCAGGCGCTGGTCGGCGAACGTGGCCCGGAGCGCGCTGAGGGCCGCGGGGGCGCTCGGGAAGCGAGCCGCTGGGTCCCGCGCCATCGCGCGCTCGACCCAGGCGACGATCTTGGGCGGCAGCGTCGCGTCCCGCTCGGACAGCGCGGGCGCGGCGCCCGAGAGGATGGCCGCGAAGATCCGCTGCGGCGGCAGGTCGGCGTAGGGGCGCCGACCACAGAGCATCTCGTAGGCGAGGAGACCCGTCGCGTAGACGTCGGCGCGCGCGTCGACGGCGCCCCCCGCGGCCTGCTCGGGCGACATGTACTCCGGCGTCCCGAGCACGGTGCCGGTCGCGGTCAACCGCGCGGTCTCGAGGCCCTCGACGAGCTTGGCGATCCCGAAATCGACGATCTTCACCGTGGCGCGCGGACCGGTCGTGGTGGCGCCCACGTGCAGGAACACGTTCTCGGGCTTCAGGTCGCGGTGGACGACGCCGGCCACGTGCGCGGCGACGAGGCCCTCGAGCACCTGCTCGACGATCGCGAGGGCCACCGGGACCGGGAGCTTGCCGACGCGCTCGACGAGGCTCGCGAGGGTGCGCCCCGAGAGCAGCTCCATGACGAGGTACGGCGAGCCGTCCTCGGTGGTGCCGACGTCGAACGTGCGGATGACCGCGGGGTGCTCGATCGCCGCGATCGCGCGCGCCTCCCGGCGGAAACGGGCGGCCTTCTGGTGCCCGCCCTCACCGGCGTGCAGGGTCTTGATCGCGACGCGCGCCCCGGTGTTGCGGACGACGGCCTCGTAGACGGTGCCCATCCCGCCCGCGCCGATCCGACGGACGATGCGATACCGCCCCCCGAGCTCGGAACCGATGAGCGCCCCCCGCACCGGCGAAGGATACGATCGACCTCCACGCCGGCACAGGAACTGGCACGCGTGCCGGGAGACGTGCCACCGAGAGCCCGCCGGGACGGCCTGATTTCCCGGGAAATGCGGGGCTGGCACCGACGGTCCGTCGCTTGCTCTAGGCAGGCCATGACCCTCGCCATCACCCCTCGCGAACAGGCGATCGCCGACCTGGCCCGCCTCGGCGTGGCCCACAAGGTCATCGCCGTCGACCTCCAGCTGTCGCCGTCCGTCGTCTCGCACACCCTGTGCCGCCTCGCGCGGCGCATGAACCTGGGCACCCGGCTCGAACTCATCCAGCACCTCGCGCACGTCGAGAGTGGCTCCCCCGAGCGTCGCGACGACGATCCCCGCCTCACCGACGCCGAGCGCGCGACGATCCAGCTCGCGCTCGTGGGCCTGCGCAACAGCGAGATCGCTGCCCGCCGCAGCGTCGCCGCGCGGACCGTCGCCAACCAGCTGGCCTCGGCCTACCGCAAGCTCGGCGTCGGTTCGCGCGCCGAGCTCGCGGCGTGGTCGAGCGGCGCCCGCGCGGCCTAGAGCGCGTACCGCTCGATCCAGCGTCGGAGCTGGGTGCGGTGCACGCCGAGGGAGCGCGCGGCCGCCGAGACGTTACCGCCGTGCACGCGCAGGGCCTCGCGCACCGCCTCGAGATCCGGCTCGCGCTCGGAGCTGCCCTCGGAGCGCGGGCCGAGCAGGCTGCTCTCCGACCGCGGGCCGAACGCGCGCCCCGCCTCGGGGGGTAGGTGCTCGACCAGCACCTCGGTCGCCTTGGCCTCGAGGGCGACCTCGCACGCCTGCGCCACGTTGCGCAGCAGCTCCCGCACGTTGCCGGGCCACGACCGCAGCAGACACGCCTCGACGAACGCCGCGTGCAGCGGCAACGAGCTCGCGGTCGCGCAGAGGAAAGGGATCTCCTCGCGACGCTCGCGCAGCGGCGGGAGCTCGATGCACGGCTGCTCGATCCGGTAGAACAGGTCGGCGCGGAAGCGGCCCGCGGCGGTGTCGGCGCGCAGGTCCCGGTGGGTCGCGAAGGCGAACCGCACGTCGACCCGCACGGGGCGGGTGGCGCCGAGCGGGAGCACCTCGCGCGACTCGAGCAGTCGCAGGAGCTTGGCCTGCACCTCGAGCTCGAGCTCGCCGATCTCGTCGAGGAACAGCACTCCTCCGTGGGCCGAGCGTACGAGGCCGTCGCTGTCGGTAGCCCCCGAGAACGCGCCCTTGCGGGCCCCGAAGAGGAGTCGCTCGGCGACGCCCTCGGGGAGGGTGGCGCAGTTCACCGGGACGAACGGGCCGAGCGCCGCGGGACCGAGCGCGTGGTAGGCGCGCGCGGCGCGCTCCTTCCCCGTGCCGCTCTCGCCACGGAGCAGCAGGGTCCCCGCCTGGAGCGCGGCGCGAGCGATGGCGTCGAACACCGTGCTGAGTCGAGGTCCAGCCACGCCCGTCGCGCTGGCGTGGACGCCGCTCGCCTCGAACGGCTGGACGTCGTCGACGAGGAGCATCAGGGTGCGACCGCCCCGCACGACCGCGCCGCTCTCGGCCGCGACGGGGCTGGTGACGCGAGCCCCGTCCACCCAGGTACCGTTGCGACTGCCGAGGTCGTGGACGACGAAGCCCTGACGCCGCTCGACGCGCAGGTGCTTGCGGGAGAGGCGGTCGTCCGAGGAGAGGCCCGCCGTGTCCCTCCCGAGCTCGAGCCCGGCGCCGAGGCGGAGCGGCCGACACACTGGCTGGCCCGCCGTCGCCACGACGACGACCCCCGGGATCGGCGGCGCGCGCTCGGCCTCCCACCCCCGCGAGTCGTCGACCGTCTCGGATCCCCCCATGGGGCGAGGCTACAGCACTTCCGATCAGGCTCAACTCGAACCGCGGAGGGCCGTCCACTCGCTTTGACATGCAACAAGTGTTGCGTCGACGAAGACAGTGGACCGGGTTTCAATTGCCCGCAGTCGTCGCCTCCACCTGCAAGGAGTGCTGGTAGGTGCCCTTCAAGAAGATCCTCGTCGTCGATGACGAGCCGCTTGTTCGCAAGCTGCTCGGGAGGATCCTCGCACGCCTCGGCTCCGACCTGGTCCTGGCCGAAACGGTCCAGGAGGCGATCGCGGCCCTCGAAACCGGCGTCGATCTGGTCATCACCGACGTGAAGCTCGGCGGAAGCGGGAGCGGGGTCGACGTCGCCCGGGCCGCCTCCCACCTCCACCCTGCCCCCCCGGTCATCGCGATCAGTGGGTTCGCGGAGGCGGCAGAAGGTCTGGCGCTCGGTCGCGCCGGGGTGGCCGCGTTCATCGCCAAGCCCTTCACCGCCGAGGACATCCTCGAGGTGGTCGAGGGGCTGCAAGCCCCCAGGGACCTCGAGGTCGACGCGGTCGTGCGGCGCGTGGTCGGCACCTGGGACATGCCCGACGTCCTCGACGCCGTGCGGCGGTCGATGGTGTTCGAGGCGCTCGCGCGGACCCAGGGCAACAAGGCCCAGGCCGCCGCGCTCCTCGGCATCAGCCGCCAGAACCTGCAGAAGATCCTCGCCCGCGGCCGGGTGTGACTAAGCTGCCGGCCCATGCCGGACCACTTGCCCAAGCACGCGCGGGTCGTCGTCGTCGGGGGCGGGATCATCGGCTGCTCGGTGGCCTACCACCTCGCGAAGATGGGTTGCCGCGAGGTCGTCCTCCTCGAGCGCGATCGCCTCACGTCGGGCACCACCTGGCACGCCGCCGGCCTCATCGTCACCTTCGGCTCCACCTCCGAGACGTCGACCGAGATGCGCAAGTACACGCGCGATCTCTACGCGCGCCTCGAGGCCGAGACCGGGCTCGCCACGGGCTTCGAGCCGGTGGGGTTCATCGAGGTGGCGGCCGACCAGGACCGGCTCGAAGAATACCGGCGCGTCTCCGCGTTCAATCGTCATTGTGGCGTGGATGTCCAGGAGATCTCTCCGCGAGAGATCCACGACCTGTTCCCGCTCGCGCGCACGGACGATCTGCTGGCCGGCTTCTACGTGAAGGGGGACGGCCGCGCCAACCCCGTGGACGTCACGATGGCCCTCGCGAAGGGCGCGCGGCTCGGCGGCGTCACGGTGCTCGAGAACACGCCGGTGACCGAGCTGCTGGTGAAGAACGGCGCCGTGCGCGGGGTGCGCACCCCGCTCGGCGACATCGAGGCGGAGGTCGTCGTCAACTGCACCGGCATGTGGGCGCGGCAGCTCGGCGAGCAGCTCGGGGTCGTCGTCCCGCTGCAGGCGGCCGAGCACTACTACCTCATCACCGACAAGATCCCGGGTTTGTCCAGGTCGTTTCCGGTGCTCGAGGACCCTTCGTCGTACGGCTACTTCCGCGAGGAGGTCGGCGGCCTGATGGTCGGCCTCTTCGAGCCGGTCTGCGCGCCGTGGAACGTGGGCCGCGTGCCCGACGATTTTTCGTTCGGCGAGATCCCGCCCGACTGGGATCGCATGGGCCCCTACGTGGAGAAGGCCATGCGCCGCGTCCCGGCCTCGCTCGAGGTCGGCGTGCGCAAGTTCTTCTGCGGGCCCGAGAGCTTCACCCCCGACCTCGCGCCCGTGGTCGGCGAGGCGCCCGAGGTGCGCAACTACTTCGTGGCCGCCGGCATGAACTCGATCGGGATCCTCACCGGCGGCGGCCTCGGGCGCGTGCTCGCGCACTGGATCCTCACCGGGCGCCCCGACGTCGACATCACCGGCTTCGACATCGCCCGGCTGCACCGTTACCAGAGCAACCCCGAGTACCGCCGCGTGCGCACGGTGGAGTCGCTCGGCATGGTCTACCAGTGCCACTACCCGACGCGCTCGATGATGACCGCGCGCGGCGCCAAGCGCTCGGCGTTGCACGACCGCCTGGCCACCAACGGGGCCTATTTCAAGGACGTCAGCGGCTGGGAGGGCCCCGACTGGTTCGCGCCCTACGGGGTCGAGCCGCGCGTCGAGAAGCTCTCGTTCGGCCGGCAGAACTGGTTTCCCTACTGGCAGGCCGAGCACCAGGCGGCGCGCGAGGGCGTGATCGTCATGGACATGTCGTTCATGTCCAAGTTCCTCGTCCAGGGCCGCGACGCCGGGCGCCTGCTCGAGCACCTCTCGGCCAACCGGGTCGACGGGCCGAAGGGCGTCATCACCTACACACAGTGGCTCGACGAGGCCGGCGGCATCCAGGCCGATCTCACCGTCACCAAGCTCGACGACGACCGGTTCCTCGTGGTGGCCTCCGACACCGCGCACCGCCACGTCGAGGCGTGGATGCGCCGGCACTTCCCGGCCGACGCCCACGTGTTCGTCACCGACGTCACCTCGGCCTACGCGCAGATCAACGTGCAGGGTCCGCGCTCGCGCGAGCTCCTGCAGGGGCTCACCACGACGGACCTCCGCAACGAGGCGTTCCCGTTCCGCACCGCGCGCGAGATCGACGTCGGGTTCGCCCGCGTGCTCACGGTGCGCATCACCTACCTCGGCGAGCTCGGCTACGAGCTCTACGTGCCGGCCGAGCAGGCGGTGCACGTGTACGAGCGGATCGTCGAGGCGGGCCACCCGCTCGGTCTCCGCCACGCCGGCCTCAAGGCCCTCGCGAGCCTCCGCATGGAGAAGGGTTATCGCGACTACGGGCACGACATCGACAACACCGACGACGTCCTCTCCGTCGGCCTCGGGTTCGCGGTCGACCTCAAGAAGCCGTTCCTCGGGCGCGAGGCGGTGCTCGCCAAGAAGGCCGCCGGTCCGCTCACGCGCCGCCTCTTGCAGGTGCTCGTGAAGGACCCGGAGCCCCTCCTGTTCCACGCCGAGATCGTGCACCGCGACGGCGTCGAGGTGGGCTACGTGCGCGCGGCCTCCTACGGCTTCACGCTCGGCGGCGCGGTGGGGCTCGCGATGATCGACGCGCGCGGGGTGCCGCTCGACGCGGCGTGGATCGCGGCCGGCACGTGGGAGGTCGACGTCGCGGGCCGCAGGTACCCGGCGATCGCCTCGCTGCGGCCGCTCTACGATCCGGACATGCGGCGCGTGCGGAGCTGAGTCGTGGCGAAGGCCGGCGCCGACACCCGCGCGTTCGCGCTGTCGCGCCGGCACCGACTCCCGGGCGTCGTGACCGGAGAGGCGAACGAAGGGCAGGCGCTCGAGCTCGCGTGGGACGGTCACCGCGTGCTCGTCGCCAAGGGCACCGATGGGGTGCGCCTCGTCTCGGAGAGCTACCGCGACTTCGCCGAGTGTTTCCCGGGCCTCGTCCGCGCGCTCGTGCGCTGGCCGGTGAAGACGCTGGTGGGCGAGGCGTGGATCGCTGCGCTCGACCCCGCGATGCGGCCCTCGTTCGAGCTCCTGCGCGGCTACGTGGCCGACGGCTCGCCGATGCGCGGCCCGCCGCTCGTGCTCCTGTTCACCGATCTGCTGCACCTCGACGGCGAGGACCTGAGCGCGCTCCCGCTCGTGGAGCGCCGGGCGCGCCTCGGCGCCGCGCTGACCGGGCACGGTCCGGCCCTCGCCCTCTCGGGGACGCTCCCCGGTGCCCTCGAGGACGCGAAGCGAACGGCGCGCGCGCTCGGTGTCCCGGGCCTGCTCGCGCGCGCGGACGACCCGACGACGCCGCTCGTGTCGCTCCTCGGGCCGCTGCCCGACCACCACCTCTCGGCCCCCGCCAAGGTGACCAACGCCGACAAGCTGATGTACCCGCGCGACGGGCTCACCAAGCAGGCCGTGGCCGCGTACTACCGCGACATCGCGCCGTTGATGCTGCCGCTGCTCCGCGATCGCCCCGTCGTCTGCCAGCGCTGGCCCGACGGGATCGACGACTTCACCTGGTACCAGCACCGCATGCCGCCGAAGGCGCCCGACTACCTGCGCGCGGTGTTCATCGACGGCAACCGCCGCATCGTGATCGACGACGCCGAGGGGCTGCTCTGGATGGTCAACCAGGCCGCGCTCACCTTCCACGGGTGGGCGAGCCGCGTCGGGAGCCTGACCGAGCCGGACTGGGCGATCTTCGACCTCGATCCGCCCGAGGGCACCCCCTATGCGAAGCTGATCGACATCGCCCTCGCCCTCCGCAAGCTGCTCGAGATGCTCGGGCTCGCGAGCGTGCCCAAGACCAGCGGGCAGAAGGGCCTGCACGTCCTCGTGCCGCTCGCGAAGGGCCACGACGTCGACACCGTGCACGACTTCGCGCGGCGGGTGTCGCGCGTGATCGCCCACACCCTGCCCGCGCGGGTGACCCTCGAGACCGAGCGCGACAAGCGCGGTGGTCGCGTCTACCTCGACCACGGCCAGAACTTCCTCGGCAAGAGCCTCGTGCTGCCCTACTCGCTCCGCGCGGTCGACGCCGCGCCCGTGTCGACGCCGCTCGCGTGGGAAGAGGTGAACGAGCGCCTCGATCCGCGCGCGTTCACGCTCGCCACCCTGCGCGCCCGGGTGGACGCGAAGGGCGACCTCGCCGCGCCGCTGCTCGATTTCCGGGGGGTGCTCGCGCCGGCCCTCGCGAAGTTGCCGCCGTGAGGCCTCAAGGCCGCTGGCCCCGGTACGGGCTCGAGGAGAGGAGCAGCTCGATGAGCTCGTCGCGGGTCGCCGTCGCGGCGCTGAGCATGCGCGCCAGCCGGAAACCGGTGAGCACGAGCGCGCCCCCTCCGACCACGGCGCCGATCAGGAGCCAGCGCGGTCCTCCCTGCGCGAACCCGAGCAAGGCACCGGCCCCGAGCGCGACCGCGGAGACGGGCGGCACCCACAAGGTCTCTCGCACCCGCCGCGTGCGCGCCTGGAAGGCCCGCAGGAACGCCTGTTCGAGCCCTTCTCGCCCACCCTCGATCGGGGCGACGAGGAGCGCCGCGGTGGCGTCGGTCATCGGCGTCGAGACGGCCGCGCAGAGCCTCCGCGCGCGGTCGAGGTCGGCCGTCAGGATCAGCTTGCGCACGACGGTCACGAAGGCCCGTGCGTCGATCTCGAGCCCGAACACCACCCAGCCGAGCCGGGCCAAGGAGAGGACCAGCCCGAAGACGACCAGCGCCCCGGGGCCCATGGACGCGAGCATACCGCGGGCGGTTCCCGTGCGGTCGCCGGTCATGTTACGACCAGGAGACCCCGATGCCCCTCTCCGACGGAATCCGCTTCTTCGCCGCCACGGACGTCGGGCGCGTCCGCGAGCACAACGAGGACAACTACCTCGTCGACAAGAAGCTCGCGATGTTCGTGGTGGCCGACGGCATGGGCGGGCACGCGGCGGGCGAGGTGGCGAGCGCGCTCGCGGTGCGCACGGTGCACGAAGAGGTGCGCAAGCAGCGCCAGCTGATCGACGACTACGAGCAGGGCGCGTCGGGCGCGGCCAAGGTCTCGGCGCGCGAGGTGCTCAACCTGCTCGAGTTCGCCGTGCAGCGCGCCTGCGCCCGCATCCACGAGGAGGCCGCCGCCGACACCGGCAAGCGCGGCATGGGCACCACCCTCTCGGCGATGCTGTTCCTCGGCAACAAGGGCTTCATCGCCCACGTCGGCGACTCGCGCATCTACCTCGTGCGCGAGGGTCGCCAGCAGCAGGTCACCGAGGACCACACCGTCTTCAACGAGCTGATCAAGCGCGGAAAGCTCTCCCGCGAGCAGATCGAGAAGGTCGCCCACAAGAACGCCATCACCCGCGCGGTCGGCGTCTACGAGCGCGTCGAGGTCGACACCCTCGCCATCGAGGTGCTGCCCGGCGATACCTACCTCCTCTGCTCCGACGGCCTGCACGGCTACCTCGACGGCAACGACCGCCTCACCGAGATCCTCCGCGACACGCCCGCCGAGACCGCCGCCCAGGCGCTCATCGACTTCGCCAACGAGGCCGGCGGCAAGGACAACATCACGGGCATCCTGGTCCGCGTCGAGGCCAACGAGTCCGACAAGGTCCGCGCGCGCAAGCTCACCCAGAAGCGCGAGATCCTCGCCAAGATGGCCCTGTTCTCGCGCCTCACCGAGCGCGAGCTGCTCCGCGTGATGCAGGCCGCCGAGATTCGCGAGTACGAGCGCGGCGCCTACATCATGAAGGAGGGCGAGAAGGGCGACGAGCTGTTCGTCGTGCTGACGGGCCGCGTCGCCGTCGTCCGCGGCGAGGCCACGCTCACCACGCTCGGCCCCGGCGAGCACGTGGGCGAGATGGCCCTCATCCGCGCCGTGCCGCGCTCGGCGAGCGTGATCGCCGAGGTGCCGAGCGAGCTCGTCGCCATCCGGCGCGCCGATTTCTTCGACATCCTGCGCCGCGAGCACGAGCTCGCGATCAAGATCCTCTGGCAGTTCCTCGGCGTGCTCGCCGACCGCCTCGACCAGACCAGCCGCGAGCTGCGCACCGCCAAGGAGGAGGCGCAGGCCGAGGACATCACGGCCGAGATCTTCCCCGAGATCGACGACGACTCGCCGACCGGGCCGCAGCAGCGGGTCCTGTGATGCGCGCCGCTCGGTTGCCGAGGTTGGGCCGACTCGCGTGCGTGGCGGTGGCCTTCGGGCCGCTCGCCCTCCTGTTCCTCGGCGTGGCCTGCGATCGCAAGCCCAAGCCCCCCGGGCCCGCCACCACGGCGCCGCCGATCGGCCCCGACGGCGACGCCCTCGCCGCCGCCTCCAGCACCGCGCCCAAGCCGTCGACCCGGCCCCCGGTCTGCGTCGTCGCCTACGCGACGCCCCCACCAGGCGGTGGCGCGTGGTTCCAGCCCGGGGACGACGTGTCCGAGGCCCCTGTGCCGATCGTCGTGCCCACGGGTGCCTCCCTCACGCTCAGCGTGCGCCGCACGGGCCACGAGGTGACCATCAAGGGCCCGGCCACGTTCCGCCCGTGCACGCACGCCGAGCCCGACGCGGTGCTCCTGGCCGACGGCGACGCCTCCACCGACCGCAACTCCAACGTGCGCCCGGGCGCCGAGCTCTACCTCGCGACGCCGGGCTTCGTCGCGATCATCGGCAAGGCCTCCGTGAAGGTGCACGCCGGGGTCGAGGCGAGCACGTACGACGCCGAAGACTCGGCCACGTTCACCAACCTCGACCAGTCGCGCACGGTCGACCCGGGCGCCAAGGGGGCCTTCAAGCGCTACGAGGAGGGCGCCACCTTGATCACCCGCTGCGGCGTGCAGGTCACGGCCGTGGCCTCGGCGGAGTCGATGCTGCTCGGCCTGACCAAGGACGCGGGCCCGCCGCTCCCGGCGGCCTCGATCGGCATCCTCACCGCCCAGCAGATCAAGCACGCCCGCGAGCGCTCGCTCGACTGCGCGTTCGCCGGCGCCTACGCGCTCGCCTGCGACGCGTGGACCAAGGCCGGCGAGAAGATCGCCGCCACCGCCTGCAAGCGGGTCACCTACGCCGGGCTCACCTCGCACCTCGCCGTCGCGGCCTCGGTGTGGGTCCTGCCCCCGGGCAGCCCGCTCCTCGACGCGGGCTCCGACGGGTCCGTGGACGCCGCCGCGGCCGCTCCGAGCCCGGCCCCGGCCCCTTCGGCGAGCCCTTCTCCCGGAAAATAGGCGGTCCGAGGCCCGCACTTGCACCGCGCTGGCACGGGAAGCGAGCGCCTGTTCAGGTGCGAATCGCTTGGTTGACAGGGCGAAGCCCGGCCCTTTAGCGTGGTGACCTCCGATGCGGGCCTCTCCCCTTCCTTCGCCCCGGGTCCTGTCTCTGCTCGCCTTCGGCGGGTTGGTCATGGGTCCCGCGCTGTTCGTGGGTAGTGAAGCTCGCGCCGACGAGCCGGTGAAGCCCACCGAGCCCACCCTGCTCGCCGAGCCCGGTGAGGTCGTCGACGTCGTCGACGCCTTCGACACCGCCAAGGGCGACCCGTTCGATCTCAACCTCTCGCTCGGCATCCACCAGTCGTGGGAGCGCGGGAAGATCAAGCGCGAGAGCAACCTCGGACCCGACGGGCAAGAGTCCACGGGTGGCTTCGTCCACAACATCGAGAACGTCGCCACCTACCGCCACGACATCACGACGCTCAACCTCCGCGCGGACATCGGCATCTTCCACGACCTCGCGGCGTTCATCCGCGTCCCGCTGATCCTCAGCGACTCGCGCAGCCTCGACGACCTCGACGGCAGCGCCAAGGGCGTGAACGCCAACTTCGGGCGCGTGTCCGACCCGGCCACCGGCCTGCCGATGTTCAAGGTGCCGTTCGAGTCGCCGAACCGCAGCGGCATCGACTACATCGCGGTCGGCCTCCGCTGGAGCATCTTCAACCAGTGGCGCGACTCGTCCAAGCCCACCTTCACCCTCGAGCTCGAGGGCCGGTTCGGCGTCGGCGAGCCCCTGCACGCCTGCAACGCCAACCCCGACAACGTGCCCGACGACGTGGTCGCCAACTTCAAGCTCGCGCCCGGCGCCAAGTACGCGCAGTGCCCCGGCCTCAACGCCGACGTGAACGCGCCGCCGCAGTTCGTGGGCGGGCGCTGGGTGCGCAACCCCAACGTCGGCGCGCGCTCGCCGGGCATCTCCCGCGGCACCAACGCGATCCGCTTCGGCGCGATCGCCTCCAACCGCTACCGCTACGTCGAGCCCTACGGCGGCTTCTGGTTCATGGCCGAGTGGCAGAAGGCCAACACGGACATGGGCAACTACGGCGACCTCGAGGGGATCATCAGCAACCGACCGCCCCTGCAGGGCGGGCTCGTCGGCGGCCTGATGATCCACCCGTGGGAGAACCGCGAGCAGTTCCAGCGCTTCACCATCGACCTGCGCTTCAACGGCAAGTACATCTCGCAGGGCCGCGACTACACCCCGCTGTTCGACGCGCTCGGCAGCTCGAACGCATCCTCGCTGGTGGCGACCAACCCCGCTCGCTACGTCTCCGACGGCAAGGGCGGGAGCACCGGCGACTACGGCCGCCCGTTCGGCTTCACCGGCGTCACCGACGTCGAGGCCCACGGCTCGTTCGGCGGTCACATCGGCTTCATCATCTACGCGGCCGAGTTCATTCGCTTCAACTTCGGGGGCGGCTTCACCTATACGCAGGCGCACCTCGTCAGCGCGAGCGACGCCTGCAACCCCGACTTCTCCCCCGAGGTCGGCGCCGCCGGGCGCTGCAAGGGCGCTGGCTCCTCCGTCGGCAGCGTCACCGTCACCGGTTCCCCCAACCCGAACCACCGTCCGGCCATCGACCTGCCGGGTGGGCGCTTCCGCGTCACGGAGAGCTACCTGTGGGACGCGTGGGTTTCCGGCACCGTGATGTTCTAGGCGTCGTCGGCGCGGCGTGCGTGGCCTCCTGGGTCGCGCTCGGCGGCAGGAGCGCGCGCGCCGACGAGACCGTCGCCACGCCTGCCCCGGCTGCATCTTCGGCCGCGCCCGCCTCCGCTGGGCCCGCCTCCGCTGGGCCCGCCTCCGCCAAGGGGTCGACGGAGTCCGCCGCCGTGCACGCGGTCCTCGGGCCCGTGCTCGTGCCACCGCTCGCCGTCGAGAAGAGCAAGGAGCTCCTGCGGCGGGTGCTCCCGACCGACCCGTGGCTCGCGCGCACCAAGGAGCTCGAGGCGGCCTTGCGAGAGGCCGCGCAAGACCTGGGGCTCGCCCTCGATCTCGGCACCACCCTCACCGGCGACGGCGCGCGCGATCTCGATCTGTTGACCTCGGCGGCAGAGGGGCACTGGGCGATCTCGCCGCGGCTCGAGCCGACGGGCGGCGACACGTTCGTGCTGCGCATCCTCGCCGTGCCGCCGAAGTCGACGACGGTGCTCTTGCGCGTCGAGAAGGTCGACGGCAAGCAGCTCGCGACGCGGGCGATCCTGATGCTGCGCGACTTCGTCCAGATGAAGCTCGGCGCCTCGCCCGGCAAGCCCACCCCCGACGACGCCGAGCCGCGCCCGCAAGAAGAGGCGGGGCGCTCGAAGGGTCGGCCCGTGCTCGCGGCGTCGAGCACCCTGCTCGGTCTCTACGGCGCCTACTCGATCTACAGCCGCTCGGCGTCGGACGACCCGCGGCTCCTCTACCCACTGCTCGCGCTCGGTGGGGGCATCGGCCTCGGCGCCTCGCTGCTCGCGGCCGAGGAGTGGGACCTCACCCCGGGCGCGGCGTGGACCCTCGCCGCGGGCGGCTGGTGGGGCGTGGTGGCCGGCCTCAACATCGCGGCGGGCCGCAACCTCCAGCCCGAGTCGGAGCGCCCCGCGATCGGCCTGCTCGGCGGCCTCCTCGGCACCGGCGCGGCCATCACGGGCCTCGCGGTCACCCGCTACGACGACGGCGACGCGGCGATCGTCCACTCGGGCGCGGCGCTCGGCCTGCTCGTCGGGAGCTCGGTCGACATGCTGTCGCGTGGCACCCTGAAGCAGACGCCGTACACCGGCCTCGGCCTCGGCACGGGCCTCGGCCTGCTCGGCGGCGGCGTGGCCGCGGGCCTGCTCACGACGTCGGTGCAGCGGGTCATGCTGATCGACCTCGGCGCGCTCCTCGGGGCGCTCGGCGGCGCCTCGCTCGCGAGCCCGCTCGTGTTCCGCGAGGAGACCACCGGGCGCACGCGCGTGTTCCTCTCGGCGGTCCTCGGCGGCACCGCGCTCGGGGGCGTGCTCGCGTTCTTCGCGACGCGCGAGACCGCGACGCCGACGCCCGCGAAATCGGGCCGTTCGCCCACGATTCTGCCTGTCTTCGGGGTCGGGACGGTGGGCGTCGCGGGCACGTTCTAGCCCCCTCGAGAATCCTTCCGCCGATGGGTTGACAAGGCCCGCGCGGTCTCCTAGGGTTCCGCCCCCCTGTCCTCGACGGGGTTCCAGGAGCTCGTTCGATGTCCCAAGGTACGACGTTCTTTGCCAACGCGGCCAGCGCCCAAGCGTCCCGCCAGTGGTTCGTGGTCGACGCATCCGGCAAGCCGCTCGGTCGGCTCGCTTCCGAGATCGCGCGTGTGCTTCGCGGCAAGCACAAGGCCACCTACACCCCCCACGTGGACACGGGCGACTTCGTCGTCGTCGTGAACGCGGACAAGGTCGGCCTGACCGGCCAGAAGCTCGACAAGAAGTTCTGGTGGCGCCACTCGGCGATCCCCGGCGGCTTCAAGGCGACCCCGTACCGCAAGGTGCTCGTCGATCACCCGACCCTTCCGATCGAGAAGGCCGTCAAGGGCATGCTGCCGCACAACGTGCTCGGTCGGCAGATGATCAAGAAGCTCCACGTCTACGCCACCGCGGATCACCCGCACGCGGCGCAGAAGCCCCAGCCCCTCCCGATCAAGCTCTGAGCCGCGAGTCGAACAAGATGGCAACCACTGACAACCGCACCTATGCCACCGGCAAGCGCAAGTGCGCGAGCGCTCGCGTCTGGATCATGCCGGGCACCGGCAAGATCTCCGTCAACAAGCGCACCTTCGAGGACTACTTCGTCCGCGAGACCTCGCGCATGATCGTCAAGCAGCCGCTCGAGCTGCTCGAGGCCGTCGACCAGTTCGACGTCTTCGTCAACGTCCGCGGCGGCGGCACCTCGGCCCAGGCCGAGGCCGTGCGTCACGGCATCTCCCGCGCTCTCTGCGCGGCCGACGGCGAGCGCCGCCCGAGCCTCAAGCGCGCTGGATTCCTCACCCGCGACAGCCGCAAGGTCGAGCGCAAGAAGTACGGTCGCCCCGGCGCCCGCAAGCGCTTCCAGTACAGCAAGCGCTAGTCGCTCCGCTGTCCGCCCAGCAAGCCCGCTTCACCGCGGGCTTCTGTGTTTTTGTCCGCGCGTCTCGAGGCATACGCTCGAAACATCTCGAAGAATGGGGCTGAAGGGCTTCAGCCCGGGGGCATCCTTGGACGGGCCCTCAATCGAACCAGCCCCAGGTGTACTCACCCTTGAGCATGGTCGTCTGGTAGAACGGCGTCGGGTCGGTCGGCGAGCCGACGAAGTCGGCCGGGAGCGCGTGCACGCGGAGGTCGGCGCCGACGGTGAACGAGCGGCTCACGATCCAGTCGAGGCCCACGCCGAGCGAGAGGGCGGGCTTGAGCTGCATGCTCTTGAGGCCGCCGCCACGGAGCTCGTAGATCCCCGCGTAGACGCCGAAGTACGGCACGAACTGGATGATGTCGAGCGCGTACTGGGCGCCGATGCTCTGGCCGAGCACGAGGCTGCGACCACCCTTGTCCGTCGCCTGGTTGCTGCTCGCGGTGGCGTCGATGCGCAGCGTCCAGGCGTCGGTGAGGCCGTAGCCGAGCGTGAGACCGCCGCCGTACCCGGCGAACGTGCCCTCGCTCGCGAGCCCGGTGAAGCCACCCAGCACGCCGACCCGCTTGAGGCCCTTGTCGGCGTGCGCAGCGCTGCTGGAGAGCCCGAGGAGCAGACCGAGCGCGAGGACGATGGTTCGTTTCATGACGATGCGAGCCCCTTGAGCTTGGCGACGAGCTGCCACGCCTCGATCGGCGTGAGACGATCGACGTCCACCTGCCGCAACGTATCGAGGGCCGGGTGCATTCGCGCGGGTCGCCGCTCCGGCTCCGCCGCCGGGGCCCCGCCGAACATGTCGAGCTGGATGCCACCCCGCGCGTTCTTGCCGCGCATCGAGGCGTGCCCGCCGCTCGGGAGGGTGGCGCCGCGCTCGAGGTTGCCGAGGATCGCCCGCGCCCGCGCCAGCACCGGCTCGGGGACGCCGGCGAGACGCGCCACCGCCACGCCGTAGCTGCGCGACGCCCCGCCCTGCACGAGGCGGTGGAGGAACACGACCTCGTCGCCCACCTCGCGGGCGGCGACCGACCAGTTGCCCACCCCCGGACAGCTCGTCGCGAGCTCGCAGAGCTCGTGGTAGTGGGTCGCGAACAGCGTGCGCGCGCCGACCGCGTCGTGCAGGTACTCGGCCACGGCCCAGGCGATGGCGAGGCCGTCGTAGGTGGAGGTGCCGCGGCCGATCTCGTCGAGCACCACCAGCGAGCGGCGGGTGGCACGCCGCAGGATCGCGGCGGTCTCGCGCATCTCGACCATGAACGTGGAGGCCCCGCGCGCGAGGCTGTCCGACGCGCCGACCCGGGTCATCACGCGGTCGACGACGCCGATGCGGGCCGACCGCGCCGCGACGAACGCGCCGGCCTGGGCCATGATGCACGCGAGCGCGACCTGGCGCATGAGCGTGGACTTGCCCGCCATGTTGGGCCCGGTGATCACGAGCAGGCGCTCGCTGTCGGGCTCGGCGGAGACGCGCACGTCGTTGGGCACGAACCGCCCCGCGCCGCCGGCCGGAGCGAGCCGCTCGACCACGGGGTGGCGCGACTCCTCGAGCACCAGCGACAGCGTGCCGTCGACCTCGGGCCGCACGTGATCGTGCCGATGCGCGACGTCGGCGAGCGCCGAGACGACGTCCCAGCGCGCGAGCCGCGCCGCCGTGTCGTGCAGCCGCGCGCTGCAACGCGCGACCGACGCCTTGAGCGCCTCGAACAGCTCGAGCTCGCGCTCGTGGTAGCGGTCCTCGGCCGAGAGCAGCTTGTCCTGCAGGGCATCGAGCTCGTCGGTCGTGTAGCGCTCGCCGTTCACCACGGTCTGCTTGCGGCGCCAGGTCGCGGGCACGCGCTCGAGGTGGGTCTTGCTCACCTCGAGGTACCAGCCGAAGACCTTGTTGAAGCGCAGCTTGAGGTTCGCGATGCCGCTCTCCTCGCGCAGCTGGCCCTCGAGCCGCAGCAGGATCGCGTCGCCCGACTTGCGCAGCTCGCCGAGCTCGTCGAGCGCCGGATCGTGGTCGGAGCGGAAGATGCCGCCGTCGCGCGCCTGCGCCGGGGGGGCGTCGACGAGCGCGCGCGCGAGCTCGTGCAGGAGGTCGTCGAGCACGTCGAGCGGGCGCTCGAGGCCGAGCACCTCCGCGGCCTGTGGGTCGCGGATCTGGGCGAGCAGGCTGGCCACCGCGGGCAGCTCGGCGATCCCGTCGCGGAGGGCGCCGAGGTCGCGCGGGTTGGCCTGCCCGAGCGCGGCGCGCGTGCAGAGCCGCTCGAGGTCGGCGATGCGACCGAGGTGGCCGCGCAGGGCCTCGCGCACCGGCGCGTCGAGGAGGAACAGCTCGACGGCGTCGTGGCGGCGCCGGATGGCCGCGACGTCGCGCAGCGGCGCGAGCAACCACCGCCGCAGCAGGCGCGCGCCGCCGGCCGTGCGCGTCGCGTCGAGCTGGGTGAGCAGCGTGGTCTTCTGGTCGCCGTCCACGCCGCGCACGAGCTCGAGGTGCCCGATGGTGGCGTCGTCCATCACGAGCGAATCGGTCGGATCGTAGGCGGTGACCCGCGCCACCTCGACCTTGGCCGAGGGCGTGCGAGACTGCGCGTAGGCGAGCGCCCGGGCCACGGCGCGCCGGGCCACGCGCGGGACGTCGCGCGCCACGACGGCGGCCTCGGCGGGCCCGACGTGCTGGACGATGCGCTGCAGCGCCTCGGCGTCCTCGATCGCGTCGGGGTCGCGCCGCAGCGCGGCGCGCGGCACCACCGCCGCGACCGACTCGGCGAGCGCGTACGCGGTCGGGGACAGCAGGAGCTCGCGCGGATCGAGGCGCGCGAGCTCCGCGAGGGCGCTGGCCGCGTCTTCCACCTGGCACACCAGCAGCTCACCGGTCGAGTGGTCGAGCGCGGCCACGCCGACCGCGTCGTCTTCGAGCTCGAGCGCGACCAGGAAGTGGTGGCTCCGCGCGTCGAGGGCGCTGTCGTCGACGACGAGCCCCGGGGTGATGACCCGCACCACCTCGCGCGGCACGATGCCCTTGCACTTGGCCGGGTCGGCCATCTGCTCGCAGATCGCCACCGAGAGGCCGTGCGACAGCGCGCGCGTGATGTAGGTGTGCGCGTTGTGGTGCGGCGCGCCGGCCATGGGGATCTCGTCGGCCTCGCCCTTGTTGCGCGAGGTGAGCGTGAGCCCGAGCACCCGCGAGCCGCGCACGGCGTCGTCGAGGAACAGCTCGTAGAAATCCCCCATGCGGAAGAAGATCAGCGCGTCGGGGTAGCGCTCCTTGGCGGAGAACCACTGGCGCATGAAGGGGGTCTTGAGCGACGGGCTCTCGCGCTGCGCGGCGGACAGGCCGAGGCCGGGGATGTCGGGCACCTCGAACGGCGCCGCGTCACGCTTGCTCGCGGGTTCGCGGCGACCCGCACTCGGAGGACCCGAAGCGCTCCGCGTCATCGTGGCTCAGTTCGCGGTACGCAGGGCCGCGCTGAGATCCGAGGCGAGCGAGAACAGCTGGAGCCCGCGGTCGTTCGCGTCGACCGTGGCGAAGGCGTACCAGCCGAGCACGTCGACGCCCTTGCGGTAGCTGCTGAGCGGCAGCACCGTCGTGGGCAGCGAGCCGACCGAGATGCTGAGCGCAGCGAACGCCTGCTTGTTGCTGAAGCGGAAGGTCATGTCGCGCGGCGTGACGACCTTGCCCGCCACCATGAAGAGCCCGACCTGCGGGTTGAAGAACACCGAGCACGGGTCGCCGTAGGCGGAAGGATCGGGCGCCTTGGCGAGCTCGGGGACACGCCCGTGCACGATGCTGGGCTTGTTCGTGTCGATCTTGCAGCTCTTGTCGGCGCTCTTGTCGTCGACGACGCGGCGGTGCAGGAAGCCGCTCGCGTCACCGATCACGGTCCACACGTTGTGGGCGCGCACCGTGTAGTGCGTGAGGCCCGGGTAGCAGCGCTTGAGGCGAGCCGCCGCGGCCGACGTGAGCGGGCGACGGGTCGCGCCGGCCGCCGGGGGTGCGTCGTCGACGTCGAGCACGAAGCGGTCGTCGGTGAGGCGCTTGACCGGGACGTCGCGGCGCGAGCTCGGACCGCGCAGCTCGATGTCGTCCTTGACCCCGAACGCGCTGCTGCATTCGGCCTGCTGCGCGGCGTCGCACTGGCCCGCGATGGTGCACGGGTCGTCGAGGATCTGGAGGTAGTCGTTGGCGTTGCTCGCGCCGTCGGCCTCGGCGCCCTTGCGGCAGATGCCCGCGCCGGGATCGAGGAGCACCCAGTCGGTGCCCTCCTGGAGGAAGGTGCCCACGGTCTTGACGGTGGTGGCGAAGCCCGGAATCTCGCCCTCGTAGGTGAGGACCCAGTCCTCGCCGCTGAGCGCGAACAGGCTGTCGACCTTCTGCTCCTTGCTCTTGGCGCCCTCGGGTGTGGGGCCGAGCACGGTCAACTTGGGGAGGTCGTCCGTGCTCACGGTCAGCGAGGCCGCGATGCGGCTCGGGGTGGGCGGCGAGGGCGCGAGCTGGTTGTCCTTGTTGTAGATCCGCGCGGGCCGCGGGTGGTGACGGCGGACGATGTTGGCGAAGTCGATCTCCGCGAGGAGGTTGTTGGCGTCGGGGGCGGCACCACGACAGAGGGAGTCGTAGTCGTCGACCACGAGCGGGAAGACGGCACCACTCGCCAGCACCGCCAGCGCGAAAGTGCCACGCAGGAAGCGCACGCTGCCGTTGCCGAACGCGCTGTTCCAGGACTGCGCCGCGTCGACGCGCAGGGGGTAGGTGACCTTGTCGAGCTCCTCGTTCGCGGGACGGGGCTTGCCGTCGGCGGTCCTGTCCGGACGGCAGCGGACGCCGGTGAGGCCTCCGCCGATGCTGGTCGCCGTCGGCGGGTCGTGCGAGACGAAGGTGATCGCCTTGACCGGCAGGTTGTTGCCGATGCCGAAGCCGGCGAGCGGGATGCGCTTGGCGGGGAAGCTGGGCGCGTCGCACGCATACGGTTGCGCCAGCGTGGCGCCGGCGAGGTCGATGTCGTCGCCGCCGTCCTTGCGCTTGACCACGGGGAGATCGACCACCGCGAGGGTGCCGTCGCCGTCGTCGGTGTTCTTGCGGTCGATCGCGTAGACGTAGCGGTGGGCGCGGCAGCGCCCGCCCAGCTTGTCGGCCACGCGCTTGCTCTCGGCCGTGTGGTCGAGGCCGTCGCCCACCCAGCCACGCGTCTCACAGACCTCGATGGCGTCGGCGTTGTCCCAGGTGACCTCGTCGGGGACGATCGGGCTCACCGCGACCTGCGCGGTGGCGGACCCGACGTCGAGGCGCGCGACCTCGACGCCCGCGCCGTTGGCCACGTCGAACACGTGGACGTAGGGGGCCGCGTCGTCGGCGACGAACAGCTTGCCGGCCGCCAGCGTGGCCGGACCGAGGTGGAACGACGTGGGCGCCTTCGAGGAGATGAACGACGCGGCCGGCGGCGTGTAGACCGGCTTGATGCAGGAGCCGTCGTCGGGCTTGGTCGCCGTCTGCAGCTCGTCCCACCACGCGGGGGTGCTGGCCGTGGGGCCGCACGCGCCGCTGGCGCACTGCCGCGGGGCACCCTTGGCGTCGAGGCACACGCGCGGCGCCACCGGCAGCGGTGGGACCAGGGCGAGCGTGGGCTTCAGCGTGCCCACGCGAGTGGGGGCGAGGGCGCTGGCGGAGAGATCGAACACGGCGATCTGGTTGCTGTCGGGCAGCACGACGTAGAGGCGGTCGTTCTTGCCGCCCTCGCGCTCGATGGCCAGATAGCCGGGCTTGCCCTCGGTGAGCGGATCGAAGTCGAGGTGCGGCCACGGCAGCGTGGTGTCGTACCAGTTGGTGTCGATCGGGCCGCGGAGGAGCTCGGCGGGGATGATGTCGATGCGCGGCGTGTGCCCGCTCGCGACGTAGACCGCCTTGCCGTCCGGGTCGGCCACCACGGCGGTGGGGGCCTCGCTGACCGGAAGGAAGTTGTAGCCCGGAGTGCGGGGATCGGCCTTGATCAGGCCGAGGCCGTCGCTCGTGTCGTCGGGGACGCGGCCGAGATCGACCACCGCGAGCTCACCGCGCGCGATCTGGGTGACCACCGCGTGCAGGTGGAAGCGATCGGTGCCGTCGACGGCCTGGCCCGCCACGTCGACCGGCTGGCCGAGGGCGTTGGCGCGGCACTTCTCGATCGGCGCGCCGCGGGGGCTGCCGTCGCCCGTGATCTCGAGGCACAGGAACGCCGCGTCCTTCGGGCGCTCCATCGAGCGCACGGGGACGATCACCGGGGTGGTGCTGCAGCCCGGCGCGAGGAGCAGCACGAGACCCAGCGCCGAGAGCGACGTGCGCGCGTTCATCCGAGGGGCCCGTTGGCGATGCCGATCGAGAAGACGATCGACTGGTAGGTCGGGTGACTCGGGTCGAGGTCGATCACCTGGACGGTCGAGTCGGTGAAGTTGGCGACGAAGCCCAGCTTGTTCTTGGTGTCCTGCGCGAACGCGTAGGGACCGCGGTGGGTCGGGACGACCGACGAGATGCGGCGACCGTCGGGGTCGTACACCACGAAGGAGCGCGCATCGAACGCGCTCGCCACGATGCGCGTGCGCGGGCCGAAGCCCTCGTCGACCACCATCCGCGTGATGCGGGAGGGGCCTATCGGCATGGGCACGTTCTCGAAGAAGCGCAACCGGGTGCCGTCGAGCTCGCCGACCACGATCGAGGCGGGGGAGCGGCTGGTGAGGAACACGCGGGTCGGGCGGGTCTCGCCGGGGTTCGGCGGATCGACCACCACCCCGCGCGTGTCGAAGCCGCTCGCCTGGGTGGGCATGAGCACGTTGTCGACGAGCGTGAGGGAGCTGCGGTCGGCGACGCCCTGGTCGCGGACGTACTGCAGGACCTGGACGAACGACTTGGAGCGGCTCGTCACGAGGAAACGCGGCGTGCGGGGCTGGTCCTTGCGCTCGAGGATGTCGAGCGGGCCGATGGAGGTGCCCGCCGGCGACAGGCCCGTCAGCGCGTAGGCGAGCTTGGCGGTGGGCGGGGTGCCCTCGGCGGAGACGCCGACGAACAGGCTCACGTCGCCGCTGCTCTGGTGCACGACCGCGGCGATGCCGCCCTGCTCGGTGAAGCCCGGGTCGGCGAAGCTGCTCGGGAGGGCCACGGCGAACGGCTCGCCACCGAGGGTGATGGCGCGGGCGTTGGAAGGCTCCCGACCGATGCGCCACTCGGGCGCGCAGGTGCCGCCCTTGCTGTTGACGGCCGCGTCACGGCTGCAGCGGAGGAGGACGCCGCCAGGGCTCTCCTCGTAGTCGATGAGGGTGAGGGTGGCGTCGCCGCGCACCGGCAACACGAGGCGACCCTTGGCGCCGGTGGGGTCGATCTGGGCGCCCGAGGCGTCGAGCCGGGGGATGACCCGCAGATCCGACGCGAACGCGCCGATGCGCACCGTCGAGCGGAGGAACGGGCCCGCGTCGGTGCCGTAACAACTGGTGGTCTTGGCGGACAGGCAGCGCGCCACCTCGGCCCGGACGAGCCCGAGGTCGAACGCCTGCACGGTGCCAGCAGCGAACCGCAGGTCGAAGTCGCTGTTGGCCACGAAGAGCGTGTTGCCAGTGGGGCTGATCGCGAGCCCGGTCGGGAAGTAGATTCGAGCGTCGTCGGGCGCGGGACCATCGCCGGTCGCGTAGCAACCGGAGGACTCCAGCGCGACGAGGAGACCCGCGAGGAGGAACTGGCCAGCCACCGTCGTCGCGCGACCCCGCCCTCGGCGATGGGGCCCGCGACCGAGCCTCAGCGGCTTCGTGCTCACGGTCGACCCCTCAGCGGTTCGGTTGCTGCGCGATCCACTCCGCGACCACGTCGTGCGACGAACGGTCGAAATGGACCTTGTGGGCAGCGATCTCACGGAGGGCGCTGACCGAAGCCTTGTTCTTGCTGACGACGAGCGGCTCGGCCCCCTTCATCAGCTGGCGGGTGCGCTGCGCGGCCAGGATGACCAGCGCGAACCGGTTGTCCTCGTGCTCCAAACAATCTTCGACGGTCACGCGGGCCATAGGACTCCTTGAGAAGGGCCACAGGGCTTATCGCCCGCTGGTCAGGGCAGCAAGGGTCCGTTTTTGCCGCCCACAGGCCCGGGAGGCGCCATGGATGGGCAGGAGTGGCTGGGTGTGGAAGAATGCGCCGCTTCGATGCGCGATCTGCGGGGGACCACGATCGACCGCTACCGGGTGGAGAGCCTGCTGGGCTCGGGTGGCATGGGCAGCGTCTGGCTCGTCCGCCACGTCGAGTCCCTCCAGACCTACGCGCTCAAGACCATGCACGCCACGGCGGCGGCCGACCGCGGGATGCTCGAGCGCTTCCTCCGGGAGGCCCGGGCGGCCGCGGCGCTCAAGTCCAAGCACGTGGTCAAGATCGTCGACGCGCAGATCAACTACCTCGACCCCACCACCAAGGCGCCGCTGCCCTTCATGGTCATGGAGCTGCTCGAGGGCGAGACCCTCGAGCGGATGATCTCGCGTCGTGGCCCTCTGCCCTACGGCGAGGCGCTCTGGGTGTTGCGGCAGGTCGCGAAGGGCCTCGAGGCGGCGCACGCCCGCGGCATCGTGCACCGCGACCTCAAGCCGGAGAACGTGTTCCTCGCCCTCGACGAGGACGGTGAGCCCGTGACCAAGGTGTGCGACTTCGGCATCGCCAAGCTCGTCGGCGACGCGGCGGCCGGCCTGGTCGACTCGGGCGCGCTCGGCACGCAGACGGGCCTCGCGCTCGGCACGCCGCTCTACATGTCCCCGGAGCAGGCGCGCAACGCGGCGAGCGTGGGTCCGCCGACCGACCAGTGGGCCTTCGCGCTGATCACCTACCGCGCGCTCACCGCAGGCCAGTTCTTCGGCCTCAACGGGAGCACCGCCGAGCTCTTGATCAAGATCGTGGCCGACCCGATCCTGTCCCCTCGCCTGACTGCGTCGAGCCTGCCCGAGGCCTTCGACGGGTGGTTCCTCCGGTCGTTGCAGCGCGACCCGAGCGCGCGCTTCGCGAGCATCGCCGAGCAGGCCACCGCCCTCGCCGCCGCGCTCGGCGACCCTCCGCTCGTCACGCCGAGCGTGGTCCTGAGCGGCCCGCCCTCGTCCTCGGAGACCCGGCAGTTCTCGGACTCGGCGGAGACCGCGGCGCCCACGCCTTCGCGGAAGACCATCGAGAGCGCGGAGACCCTGCTGCAGCCGTCGGGCACGATCGCCGCGGCGTCGATCGGCGTGACGAACGAGGCGCCCCACGGCGGCACCACCACCGGTCGCTCCAAGCCGCCCTTCGTGCTCCTCGGGCTCGGCGCGCTGCTCGTGGTCGGAGGGGTGGTGGCCTGGCAGGCCACGCATGGTCCTCCTTCACCGGTCACCAGCACGACCTCGCCACCGAGCCTCCCGAGTGTGCCCTCGGCGACGGCGGAGCCGAAGCCGTCCGCGAGCGTCGTGGTGGTCCCGTCGCCGTCGTCGTCCGAGGTGCCCAAACCCACCGCCTCGGCCTCCGGCAAGCCCTTCGTGCCCGCCGTCGGCACCAAGCCGAAGCCCACGGCCTCCGTCGCGCCGAGCGTGAGCGCGCCGCCCACGGTCGTCGCGCCACCCCCCAAGGCCAAGCTGCCCGCCGGCGCCTCGTGTACGCGGTCGAACGAGTGCGAGAGCGCGCTCTGCGTCGCCGAAGTCTGCAAGTGAGCGGCCGCGTGCTACCGTCTCCGGCCTCGGAGGAGTGGCCGAGTGGTCTATGGCTCCCGCCTTGAAAGCGGGCGTGCCCGAGAGGGTACCGGGGGTTCGAATCCCTCCTCCTCCGCGATGAGCCGTTTCATGGCCGCGATCTACGACTGGTTCATGCGCGACGCCGAGCAGGCGTGCCTCGCGGGCTGGCGCGCGGAGCTGCTGGCCGACCTGCGGGGCGAGGTGCTCGACGTCGGCGCCGGCACGGGGGCCAACCTCGCGCACTACCCGGCCGATGTGCGCGTGGTGCTCGCCGAGCCCGACCCGCACATGCGCGGAAAGCTCGCCACGCGGCCCGAGGTCGTCGCGTCACGCTTCACGGTGATCGACGCGCCGATCGAGCGCCTCCCCTTCGCGGACGCGCGGTTCGACGCGGTGGTGTGCACCCTCGTGCTCTGCTCGGTCGAGGATCCCGCGCGCGCGCTCGCCGAGATCCGTCGCGTGCTGCGCCCCGACGGCCAGCTCGTGTTCCTCGAGCACGTGGCCGCGCACGACCACGGTCGGCGCGCGTGGCAGGGTCGCATCGAGCCGTTCTGGCGCCGGATCGCGGGCAATTGCCACCTCACCCGCGAGACGGGCGAGACGCTGCGCGCGGCGGGGTTCGTCGTCGACGAGCGCCGCGAGAGCATGCGCAAGGCCGTGCCGTGGGTGCGCCCGAGCATCCGCGGCGTCGCGCGTCGCGCGTGAGTGACGGGCCCGAGTGAAGGCCCGTCTGAGAATGCCCCCCGGGCTGAAGCGGCTGAAGCCCGGGGCACCGACAGACCTGCGGCGCTCAGGGGTCGAGGCGCGCGACCACGACACCCACGTCCGCGCCGAGCGAGGGGACGCGCTTGGCGGCGCCACCCCAGCCCTTGTTCATCACGTCGAACGTGCCGCTCCACGCGCCGGCCTTGGTCTTGTCGGCGAAGGCGAGCGCCTGCAGCGCCTCCTCGAGCGGCTGCGGCGCGTCCTCCTGCAGGTAGAGCCACTGGCCGCGGAAGATCCCGACCCACACGTCGGGCTGATCGAGCATCAGCTTGAGCTTGTCCTTGGCCTTCACGCGCTTCATCGGCTGCGCGGTCTTCTGCAGGAGCTGGGTGAGCAGCTGGCGGCGCAGATCCTCGGCCGCGTCGTGCGCCTCCCAGCACGCGACGAGCGCGCCGAGCTTGGTGCCGTCGGCCTTGGCGAGCGGGGCCGCCTCGACGAACGTGGTCGCGGCCTCGTCGGCGCCGCCGTAGCGGCCGATGCCCTTGGCGAAGGTGGATTTGCCGTCGAGCACCTCTTGCACCGCGGGGAAGCCGATCGCGATCTTGCGGTGCACCACCGGCCAGTTCGGGTCGTCGACCCACTGCACCTCGCCGCCCTGGTCGACCACCGCGAAGTAGGAGCGCTTGGCGCTGCGCAGATCGTCGACCTTGTCGCGGATGGCCACGAACGCGACGCCCTCCTTGTCGAGCTCCACGCCCGCCAGCTTGGCGCCGAGGTCCTTGGCGGCCTGGGGCAGCGCGCGCGCGAGGCCCTGCACGTGCCGCTTCTCGATCACGTCGAGCACGCCGTCGAGATCGGTGACGGCGAGCTCGGCCTGCTTCTGCGCCTTGGATTTGCACCCGAGCACGGACCCGCCGAGCAGCACCGGCGTGGACGACGCGACGAGCGAGGCGAGGAACGAGCGGCGGTCCATGCCGCGATCCTAGTACCGCGGCGCCCTAGCGTCGCCGGCGCACGGCGGCCGCGGTCCCGACCGGCGGATCCGGCTCGATCGGCGGCAACGCGAGCACGAGCCGCTCGATCACCGGCAGCGCCTGCGTCGCGCCGCGCTCGGCGCGCAGCTCGTCGAAGCGCCCCTCGAACACGAGCACCAGCACGTAGATGGTGGCGAACGAGCGCGCGATGAAGCCGAAGTCCTCTTCGCGCACCGTGGCGTGGAGGTGACCGCCCTTGTGCAGCCGCGCGACGGTGGGCATCGCGCGCACCGCCTCGATGGCGCGGTCGGCGAGGCTCGGCGCCGGTGGCGGCGCCTGCGAGGCACGCGAGCGCTCGGTCGGATCGAGCGGCACCACGTTCTTCGGCGGCGGCCCGAGGCTCGGCACCGTGCCGCCCGCCGCCGCGCCCCAGAGCACGGGCGACTGCGCGTCGATGACGAGGACGTCGCTCGCGGTGGTCCGCTCGGCGAGCCAAGACAGCGCTGCGTGCAGCGAGCGCCCCGGCGGCTCCACGAGCCCACCGTCGACCGCGCCGAGCACCTCGCGGAACGAGTCGACGAGCATCTCGAGCCTGCGCACGCGGGCGTCGCGGTCCTCGATGTCGGTGCCGAAGGTGACGTAGACCTTGCGCCCGTTGGGGAGCGGGTGGTCGATCCACGTGTGGGCGAGCGCGGGGGTGACCGCCTCGGGCAGCACGAACACGTTCTCGGCGCCGAGCTCGCGGCGGAGCAGCTCGACGATGCGTTCGAAGCCACGGACGTCGGTCATGGGACGATCTCCACGGTCAGGGTGTGGGCGCCCGCGCCAGCGCACTCGAGCGAGAGGTCTCCTCGCGCGTCCGGCGTCGCGGAGAGCGCGACGCCGTCGCAGGTGGCCCGCACCGCGCCCGGGAGATCCTCGGGCAGCGGTACGTGCACCACGGTGGGGCCCTTGATCCGGGCGTCGCCGACGAGCTCCGCGGTGAAGCGGCGGGCGGCGGCATCCCACGCGAAGCGCTTGGGCCAGGCGCCGAAGAGGCGGGGCAACACGCGCGCGAACGGCTTGCGGATGGCGGGGCGCTCGGTCCAGCCCGTGGCGGTCTTGTCCCAGAACCCCCACGAGCCCTCGCTCGACTCCTTCCACACCCAGAAGGCGGAGGAGGCCTGGAACTCGTCCTGCAGCGCGAGCTGCATGCCGACGTAGTCCGCGAAGCGCGCGTTCGGGTCGTAGCCGTACTCGCCGACGAACAGCGGGGCGCGGTAGCCCTCGGCCTCGAGGCGCGCGGACTCGTTCGAGGGCCGCAGGGTGTCGATCGTGAAGTCGTTGCGGCACGCGAGGTCGCAGCCGGTCGTGAACACCTTGGTGTAGACGTGCGGCGCGTAGACGACGCCGGGCAGCGACAGCGGCGCGCTCGGCGGGCTCACCTTGTCGAACAGGTTCCGGATCCCGGGCGACTCCACGTAGATCAGCCGGCCCGGGTCGACCTTGCGGATCGCGGCGCCCACCTGCTCGTAGAACGGACGCAGCTGCGCCTCGCTCGCCACGGGCTCGTTGTAGAGATCGATGCCGATCACGGTCGCGTCGCCCACGACCTTCTGGGCGACCGCCGCGGCCATGCCCGCGAACCGCGCGCGCAGCTTGGCGCCGGTCGGGTTCGCCGGATCGAAGAACGTGACGTACGCGCGCTGCACCTGCGTGCTCGTGATGCGCGCCGACAGGTCGGTGAGCGGGCCCTCGAGCAGCTTGTCCGGCGGGGGCTGAATCGCCCAGAGCGGCGCGCCGTCCTGACCGACGTACTTGGAGTAGGCGTCCTGGTGGAAGTCGAGGAGCACGCGCACGTCGGCGCGCCTGGCCGCGGCGACGAAGGCCACCACGCGGTCGAGGTAGGCCGCGTCGTAGGTGGGCGGATCGGTGTCGGTCGGCTCGATCGCGCTCCAGTTCAGCGGCAACCGCACGAGGTCGAACCCGATGCGCCGCATGCGGACGAGGTCTTCGTCGGGCAGCGTGGGCACCTCCATCAGCGGCACCTTGCCGGGGCCGAGATCGACGTCGAACAGGCCGGCCACGCGCGCGTTGATGCCGCGATCGATGACGACGCGCCCCTGGGCATCGACGACGTGACCGCAGCGCGTCGAGTACGGCGCGAGCGCGGCCGGGGCTTCCTGGCAGGGGCTCGCCTCGACGACGGGCGGCGGCTCGGCGCTGGACGAGCACCCGGTGAGGGCGATCAGGAGAGCGAGCGGGCGTCGCATCTCACACCACCGGGCAGCGCAGCGTGCCGATGCCGGAGATGGAGATCTCGAGGACGTCACCCCCGACCAGCGGACCGACGCCCTCGGGCGTGCCGGTGGAGATCACGTCTCCTGGCTCGAGGGTCATCACGGCGCTCACGTAGGCGATGAGCGTGGCGACAGGGAAGATCATGTCGCGGGTGTGCCCGTGCTGGCGGACCGCGCCGCCGACGCGGCAGGTGATCTCGACGTCGGTCGGGTCGAGCACCGTCTCGATCCAGGGGCCGGCGGGGCAGAACGTGTCGAAGCCCTTGCCGCGGGTGAACTGCACGTCCTTGCGCTGCAGATCGCGCGCGGTGACGTCGCAGAGCACGGTGTAGCCGAGCACGTGGGAGAGCGCGTCCTCGGCGCGCACGTCCTTGCAGCGACGACCGATGACGACGCCGAGCTCGGCCTCGTGCTCGACCCGCTGCGAGGCCGAAGGACGCACGATCGCCTGGCCGGGGCCGACCAGGGCGCTCGGGGGCTTGAGGAACAGGAGCGGCTCGGCGGGCACCTCGTGGCCGAGCTCCTTGGCGTGGGCCGCGTAGTTGCGCCCGATGCAGACGATCTTGGTGGGGGCGACGGGCGCGAGCAGGTCGGCCTCCGCGAAGCCGCGGACGACCTCCTCGGTGGCCCGGCCGCCGTGCCAGGGGCCGCGTCGAGCACCGTGGCGTTGGCGCCGTCGAGCTCGACGAAGGCGGTGCGGTCCGGCCCGAGGGCGAGGCTTCCGTAGCGCATCGGCTCTCGATAGACACGGAGCGGCCGCGCGCCTACCCCATGGGGGATGGCTTCGGGCTCCGGCAAGAAACGCAGTGCGGCGAGGCCCGCGGCCAAGGGCACCTCTGAAAGAGCTGCGGCGGGGAAGGCCAAGGCGCCGAGCGCCTCGTCGATCCTCGAGGGGGCTACGAGTGACCGAGCGGTCGACGACGAGGCCGGCACGCCCGCCACGCTCTCGGTCACCACGCTGGCGCAGCTCGCCTTCGCGCTGGTCGCCGGCCTCACCGTCTACGCCTTCGTGATGATGGCGCGGCACGCCGAGGCGCGGCACTCCTGTGAGCCGCTCATCCAGCTGCGCCCCAACTACCTCGGCGCCGACAAGCTCGCCCCCGACTTCGACCTCGACGACGGCAAGGGCGGTCGCATCCGCATGGCCGACCACCGCGGCAAGGTGATCATCCTGCACTTCTGGACCAAGACCTGCGCGCCGTGCCTCGAGGAGCTGCCGCGCATCGCGCGCTTCGCCGAGACGATCAAGAACCGCAAGGACGTCTCGCTCATCACCGTCACCATCGACGACGGGCCCGAGGCCATCAAGAACGTGCTGCTCGCGTCGTTCCCCGACGGCTCGCCCCCCAACTTCATCATCGCCTACGACCGCGAGAACGCCATCGTGCGCGGCAAGTACGGCACCAAGCTGTTCCCGGAGACCTGGCTCATCGACGAGGGCGGGGTCATCCGCGCCCGGTTCGACGGCGAGCCCCACAGCGGCGAGGGCTGCGAGAGCGCGTGGAACGGCGCGCTCCTGCTCTCGGCGATCGACTCGCTCAAGGGCCCGGTGAAGTGCGATCTCGTGCTGGATCCCAAGGTGGATCCGAACCCCGAGCACCGCATCGCGCAGTGCCGCCACGAGTGAGCGCCGCTCTCCTCCGGCCTGCGGCTGGCTGTTCTGGACTGTTCTCGCAGGGGAGCGGATGAGCAGCATCTGGCGCGTTGCGTCAGCGGTCGGCCGCGAGAACCGATGCTTTTTTCCTCGTCGCGACCTGGAGTTCCAAGGAGGACGGGTCGTCGGTGGTCCGAGCAAGGGGACGGCGCTACCTTGATCAGACGACGAGAGGTGGGTGGATGGGCACGAGCTCGAGCAGCTCAGCGTCACCGGGGTCCCAGGGCCACGAGGACGAGAGTGGACGAAAAGTGTTCCGACTCCGGCTTCCACCGACGGTGGCGCGCGCACGCGCCAGCGCGGCTCGCTTCGTCGGCCTGACCACCCTCCTCGGCGCCGCTGCGGGGCTCGGTCTCGCGTGGATGGTGCGCGTGCGGATCGCGCCGCTCGTGGTGGCCTGCGGGCTGCTCGCGCTCGTGGCGGCCGTCCTCCAGCTCCGCTCCGAGCGGCGCCTGTTCGCGCGGCTCGCTGCGATCGCGCCCCGCATGGAGATGGACGACGCCGAGGGGCTGGTCCTCGTCTCCGAGAGCACCCGGGCGCCGGTGCTCGGCCTCGACGTCCGCTACGGCCTCTCGCTCCTCTCGAGCCCCGCGCGCGATTTGATCGTGCTCGCCGTCACCCACCGCGACGGCGTCGAGTACCTGGGCGGCCGGGGGCCCACGGGGTCGCGCCACGCCGACCTGCTCGCGCACACCATCACCATCCCCGAGAGCGACCTGCCGCTGCTCGACGACACGCGCACGTTCGACGAGGCCGACGTGCTCCTCGACCTCTGTCGTGCGCTCGACGAGCGCGCGCCGGGCTCGCTCGAGCGCGTGTTCCTCTCCGACGTGGGCATGGCCGACGTCGTCGTCGACGACCAGCACCTGCGCGCCGGGCAGCTCGACTTCGACCTCCGCGCGCCGCTGCGGTTCCGCACGTTCGCCTTCCAGGAAGGCACCATGCTCGGCGCCCACGGCTTCCAGGCCACCCAGGTGCGACAGGGCGAGCACGAGGTGGTCCTCGTCGCCCTCGCCTCGGCCTCGGAGCTCGCATCGGCGGCCCTCCTCGAGCGGCGCGACGGCCCGATGGCGCTCGACGGGGTGCGGCGCGCCCTCGGCCGCGATCTGCGCCTCGCGCAAGGGCTCGTCGAGATGCCCCCGCCGCGCGGCCAGCGGGTCGCCATCGATCGTCTCTTCATGCCGCGGCTGCGCGTCGCGCTGGATCGCGCGCCCATCGCCCTCGAGGCCGTCGTGCCCGAGCGGCTCGCCACCCCGCTCGACGGCATGGACCGGCTGCGCTCGTCGTCTCCGGACGTGCGCTAGTCGCGGCTTGACGAGCATCGAGGGAGAGGCCAGCACCGAGGGGTGCGCATCCTCCCCATCGAAGGCAACACGCAGCGGCTCGACGGCGGCGCGATGTACGGCAACGCGCCGCGCATGCTCTGGCAGGACTGGTCGGCCCCCGACGACAAGCACCGCATCGACCTCGCCTGCCGCGCGATGCTGCTCGAGACCGACGACGCAGCTGGCGGCAGGCGCCGCATCCTCTTCGAAGCCGGCATCGGCGTCTTCTTCGAGCCCAAGCTGCGCGAGCGGTTCGGCGTCGTCGAGGACCGCCACGTCCTGCTCGACAACCTCGCCGCGCACGGCGTCGCGCCGGGGGACGTCGACGCGGTCGTGCTCTCGCACCTGCACTTCGACCACGCGGGCGGCCTCTTGTCGGCCCACGGCGACGGCCCGCCGCGGCTCGTGTTCGAGCGCGCGACCCACTACGTCGGCGCCGCGCACTGGGCCCGAGCGAAGGCGCCGCATCCCCGCGACAAGGCCTCGTTCATCCCCGTGCTGCACGAGCTCCTCGAGGCCTCGGGGCGCCTGCGCCTGGTGGGCGACGACGGCGCGAGCGACCTCGCCCCGCTCGTGCGCTTCCGCTTCTCGAACGGCCACACCCCGGGGTTGATGCTCGCCGAGATCGCGCTCGCCGACGGTCCGCTCGTGTTCGCCGCCGACCTCGTGCCCGGGATGCCGTGGGTGCACGTGCCGATCACCATGGGGTACGACCGCAACGCGGAGCTCCTCATCGACGAGAAGCGCGCGCTCTACGAGGCGCTCGTGCCGGTGCACGGCAAGCTGTTCTTCACCCACGACCCGAAGACGGCGTGCGGCGCGCTCCGCCTCGACGGCCAGAAGTACAAGGCCGACCCGGTCGATTGTGCCACCCTGCGATGACGAGCGAGGCGTGATGTCGCTGGATCGCTGCACCCGATCGTGACCGCCCGTTGACGCCTCCACGCGCAACCCGCTGGAATCACATGCTGGCTCGGAAGCTGCTGAGCGCCGGCCCATGACCCGCACCCTCTCCGCTTCCGCCCTTCTCTTCGCCCTCGGCGCGCTCGGCAGCGCCTGCTCGAGCAACTCGGACTCCACGAGCGAAGCCTGTTCGAGCTACGTGAAGGCCCTCCGCGCCTACAACGAGCGTTGCAGCTCTGGGTCCTCGCTCTCCGGAGACCGATGGATCCAGCTGGAGGCGCGTTACAAGCTCGCTTGCGACGCGAGCCTCGCGCTCCCCGGCACGGGGATCGACAGCCAGTTCGTCGGCAAGTGCAGCGACGCCATGAAGGGCGCCGCGTGTGGGTCGAGCGCGCTCCCGGAGTGCACCACGCCCGCGGGCAAGCTCGCGGACGGTGCCGCGTGTTCGAGCAGCGAGCAGTGTCAGAGCACCTACTGCGACAGCGCGGGCTCCGCGACGGGCTGCGGAACCTGCGGGAAGACGGTGGCCATCGGCGGCGCGTGCGGTGGCGGCGACCGCTGCGTGCGCGGATCGAACTGTGTCGGCGGCACGTGCACGGCGCCCACCTACGGCGCGGTCGGCGCGGCGTGCGACGCGACCAAGGCGCTCTACTGCGCGAACGGTCTCTCGTGCGACGGCGCCAGCAAGACGTGCAAGGCGCTCCCCGGCGTCGGCGAGCCGTGCCCGAGCTTCATCTGCGCCACCGGTCTCACGTGCGACTTCACCGCCAAGACCTGCTTCGCGCCCAGCAAGGTCGGCGCCGGTCAGCCCTGCGGCGGCACGACCAAGAACGTCTGCGACGCCGGCCTCACCTGCAAGAGCAACGTCTGCGCGATCGTCACCTGGGTCAAGCCGGGCGGCGACTGCAGCGCAGCAGGCACCCAGTGCGAGCACGGCAGCTGCCTGACGACCACGACCAAGCTCTGCCCGAAGCTCATCCCCGATGGCGGCGCGTGCACCTCGGGCAAGCCGGAGGACGGCGTCTGCGACGACCTCGCGAGCTGCGTGAACGGCAAGTGCCTGCTCTCGGGCAGCAACCGCTGCGGCTGACCCTCGTGCACGGGGCGGGCGACGGCCTCGTGGCGTCGCCCGCTCACGTCACCAGATCTCGCACCGGTTCTTGTCGGTCTTCACCATCTTGGCGGCCGGCTTGCACTGGAACGCGCTCGCGAACTCCTTCACGTTCACGAGCGGCCCGTTGACGCGGAACTCGGCCGGCGAGTGCGGGTCGGTCTTCACGCGGACCACCAGCATCTGCGGCCGCGCGTTCTGGCACCAGCCCTGCGCGAACCCGAGGAAGAACTGCTGGTCCTCGGTGAAGCCGTTCAGCGCGGCGTCGGGCTGGCCCTTGCGCGTCTCCTTGAAGGCCGCGTAGGCGAGCTTCACGCCGCCGAGATCGGCGAGGTTCTCGCCGAGGGTGAGCTTGCCCTTCACGTAGACCGGCTTGTCGTTCTCCTTGACCGGCGAGTAGCCGTCGTACTGCTTCACGAGGCAGCTCGCGCGCTTCTCGAACTCTGCGCCGACCTTCTTCGACCACCAGTCCTTGATGTTGCCGTCGCCGTCGAACTGCCGGCCCTCGTCGTCGAAGCCGTGGGTGAGCTCGTGGCCCATCACCATGCCGATGCCGCCGAAGTTGGTGGCCAGGGTGGCGCGCTTGTCGAAGAACGGCGCCTGCAGGATGCCCGCCGGGAACACCATCTCGTTCATGTTGGCGTCGTAGTAGGCGTTGACCTGGTGCGGGGTCATGTACCACTCGTTGCGATCGAGCGGCTTGCCGATCTTGGCCACCTGGCGCGCGAACTCGAAGGCGTCCGCGGCGAGCGCGTTGCTCGCGTGCACGTGGCCGACGCTGAGCGCCGAGTAGTCACGGAACTTGTCGGGGTAGCCGATCTTGTTGCCGATCTTGGCGAGCTTCTCCTGCGCCTTCTTGCGGGTGGCGGCGTCCATCCACGGCAGCGTCTCGAGGTTGCGCTGCATGGCCTTCTCGATCTCGACGACCATGTCGTGGGTGGTCTTCTTGCCGTCCTCGCCGAAGGTGTCGCGCACGAACGAGCGACCGAGCGACTCGCCGATCGCGTGATCGACCGCGGAGATGCAGCGCTTCCAGCGCGGGAGCTGGGCCTTCGCGCCGGTGAGGTGGGTGCTCGTGAAGCGGAACGACTCGTCGACGAACGCCTTCGGCAGCGTGGGCGCGCGCTCGTGGATCAGCTGCCACGCGAGGTAGGCGCGCCAGGCCTCGACGGGCTGCTTCTGCAGCGCCTTCTCGACGCCCTCGACGAACTTCGGCTGCAGGACGTTGATCGGCGCCGCGGAGCCCACGCCGAGCTTGGCGAAGAACGCGGGGAACCCCAGGGTCGGCGCGAGCTTGTCGACCGCGAGGATGTTCATCTTGTGATAGACCTTCTTCGGCTCGCGGCGCTCCTCGCGCACCATCGAGGCGGTGGCGAGCGCGGTCTCGAACTTCATGATGGCGGCCGCGTCGTCGCCCCGGTTGGCGAGCTTCAGCATCGCGGCCACGTGCTCCACGTAGGCCGTGCGGATCTCGTCGGCCTTCGCGCCCTTGTCGAAGTAGTAGTCGCGGTCGGGCAGGCCGAGGCCCCCCTGCTCGAGCTGGCCGATGACCTGGGTCGCGTCGCCGAAGTCCTGGCCCGAACCGAAGCCGAAGAGCGGTCCGTAGCCGAGGCTCCACAGCTGGGCGAGCGCGGGGCCGACGTCCTTCTTGTCCTTGATGCCGTCGACGATCTGGAGCGCGGGGGTGATCGGCGCGAGGCCGGCCTTCTCGACGCCGTTCTCGTCCATGCAGGTGCCGTAGAAGTCGGCGAGCTTCTTGGCGTCGACGTCCTTGGCGTTCTTGCCGGCGACGTAGGCCTCGAGCGTGGTCTTGAGCCGCTGCTCGTTGCGCTCGTCGATCTCGGAGAAGCTGCGCGTCCACGACGAGCGGTCGTCGGGGATCGGCGTGGCCTTCTTCCAGCCGCCGCAGGCGTAGGCGTAGAAGTCGTCGCAAGGGTCGACCGACTTGTCGAGCGCGGCCTCGTCCACGGCGATGGGGCTCATGGGCACCGGCGTGCTCGGGATGATGACGGGCTTCTGGTCGGGCTCGGGCGGCGGCGCGACCGCGATCGGGGTCTCGGGGATCTTGCCGGGGCTCGCGCTGCAGGCGACGAGGGCTCCGAGGACGAAGGGGGCGAACGCGCGGGTCGACATGGGCCGGCAGGGTCGACAGTGAGAGGCGCGCCGTCAAGGGACCGCGCGAAAGCACCCCCAGGGCGCGAGCCTGGCACCCCGCCCCCGGAACGAGCGGAAGCCCAGGTTCAGGCCCCAGGCTTGTGTTTGGGGGGGCCCCCCCCCGGCCCCCCCCCCCCGGGGGGGGGCCCCGCGCGCCCCCCCCCGGGGGGGCCCGCCCCCCCCCGGCCCCCCCCCCGGGGGGGGGGGCCGCGCGGGGGGGGGCCCGGGCCCCCCCCCCCCCCCGGCCCCCCGGGCGCCCCCGGCCCCCCCCCCCCCCCCCCCGGCGGGGGGGGGGGGGGGGGGGCCCCCGGGCGCCCCCGGGGGGGGCCCCCCCCCCCCCCCCCCCCCGCCCCGGGCCCGGGGGGGGCCCCCCCCCCGGGGGGGGCGGGGGGGGGCGGGGGGGGGGGGGCCGGGGGGGGGGGGGGGGGGGGGGCCCCGCGGGGGGGGGGGGGGGCGGGGGGGGGGCCCCCCCCGGGGCCGGCCCCCCCCCCGGCCCCCCCCCGGGCCGGGGGGGGGGCCCCCCCCCCCGGGGGGCGGGCCCCCCCCCCCGGGCCCCCGGGGCCCCGCCCCCCCGGGGGGGGGCCGGCCCCCCCCCCCCCCGGGGGGGGGGCCCGCCGGGGGGGGGGGCCCCCGGGGGGGGCCCCCCCGGGGGGGGCCCCCCCCCCGGCCCCGCGGGGGGGGGCCCGGGGGGGGGCCCCCCCCCCGGGGGGGGCCCGGGGGGGGGGGCCCCCGCCGGGCGCCCCCCCGGCGGGGGGGGGCCCCCCGGGGGGGGCCCCCCCGGGCCCCCCCCCCCCCCCGGGGGGGGCCCCCCCCCCCCCCCCCCGCCGCCCGGCCCCCCCCCGGGGGGGGGCCCCCCCGGGGGGGCCGGCCCCCCCCCCGCCGCGGGGGGGGGCCGGGCGGGGGGGGGGCCCCGCCCCCCCGGGGCCCCGGGGGCCCCGGCCCCCCCCCCCCCCCCCCCCCCCCCCCCGCCCCCGGGCCCCCCCCCGCCCCGGGCCCCCCCCCCCGGGGGGGGGGGGGGCCCGGGCGGGGCCCCCCCGGGCCGGGGGGGCCCCGGGGGCCCCCCCCCCCCCCGCGCCCCCCCGGCGGGCCCCCCCCCCCCCCCCCCCCCCCCGGGGGGGGGGCGGGCGCGGGCGCCCGGGGGGGGGGCCCCCGGGGCCCCGGGGGCGGGGGGGGGCGGGGCCCCGGGGGGGGGGGGGCCCCCCCCCCGGGGGGCCCCCCCCCCCCCCGGGGGGGGGCGGGGGGGGGGCCGCCCCCCCCCCCCCCGGGGCCCCCCCCCCGCCCCCCCCCCCCCCCCCCCCCCCCCCCCCCCCCCCCCCCCCCCCCCCCCCCCCCCCCCCCGCCGCGGCCCCCCCGGGGGCGGGCCCCCCGGCCCCCCCCCCCCCGGGGGGGGGGCGCGGGGGGGGGGCCCCCCCCCGGCCCCCCCGGCCCGGGCGCCGCCGGCCCCCCCCCCGGGGGGGGGGGCCCCCCCCCCCGGGCCCCCCCGGGCCCCCCGGCCCCGGGGCCCCGCGCCCCGGGCCCCGGGGGCCCCCCCGGGGGCCGCGGCCCCCCCCCGCGGCGGGGCCCGGCCCGAAGGGGGCCCGGCTGGGCCCCCCCCCGGGCCCCCCCCCCCCAGCCCCCCCGGCGGGGAGACGCCACCCGATCGGCGGCGTCGTACTGCGGGACGTGGCCGCACGCGTCGAGCACGACGCTGGTGGCGTGGGGCACCGCGTCGGCCGTGTGGCGCGCGAACGCCTTGGGCACGAGCCAGTCGCGCTCTCCCCACACGAACAGCGAGGGCGCCTGCAGCCGGGCGAGGCGGTCCCAGAAGCCCTGCTCGCCGTGCGGGTCCTCGAGGTAGATCTGCCGCGCCGCGGCGAAGAACGCGATGCGCCCGCGGGCCGACGAGAACACGTGGAGGAACTCGTCCACCGCGGCGTCGATCCACGCCGAGGGCACGGCCGTGACGAACAGCGAGCGCAGCGTGAGGAGCACCTGGGCGCGCAGGAGCGGGATCGGCACGAGGGCCATCTCGGGCCGCAAGAGGCGCGCGAGCGGCGCGAGCTGGCGGTAGCTGCGCCACGCCATCGACGGCGCGAGCAGCACGAGACGGTCGACGCGCTCGGGGTGACGCAGCCCGCACTCGAGCGAGATGCGCCCACCCATCGAGTTGCCGACGAGGCTCGCGCGTTCGATGAGGAGCGCGTCGAGGAACGCGACGAGCCAGCGGGTGAAGTACGCGAACCCGTACTCGACGCGCAGCGGCTTGCCCGTCTCGCCGAACCCGGGGAGATCGGGGGCGATCACGCGGTGGTCGCGGCACAACGCGACGAACGTGGGGAGCATCGACACGTTGGTCGCGCCGAGGCCGTGCAGGAACACCACCGGCGGGGCGTCGCGGGGACCGGCCTCGAGGTAGAAGGTCTCGATGCCGGCGACGGTACGGATGCCCGGTCGCGGCGCGTGCGGGGAGAGCCGCGGCGGCGGGTAGAACAGGTCGAGCTTGAGCGCGAGGCCCACGTTGCCGCGCACGCCGAGCTTGCCGGCGAAGAACGCGTCGAGCCCGGGGAACGTGCCCTCGAGCACGCCGATCGTGGTGTCGGCGTCGCCCTCGACGGTGGCGGTCGGGTTGCTGATACGGCCCCGCTCGATGCGCGGGCGATCGGGCGAGAGGTGGATGGTGAAGGCGCCCGCGAGCCCCGCCTCGACCTGCACGGTGCCCCGCGCCTGGTGGCGGAACACCGAAGGCTGCGCGAGCCTGCCTTCGACGATGCGCTCGATGGGCGAGGGGGCGTGCGGCGTGCTGCGCGAGAACGGCCAGACCAACGGCCGGAGTGTGGACGATCGCAGGTGCGCTAGGCAAGCCGAGATTCAGTGCACGCGCAGCGTGATCTCGACGCGCGTGCCGTCGGGGCGCACCACGGAGATCACGGTCTTCTTCTGATCGAGCGCCATGGCCAGATCGGTCGTGGCCGTGACGCCGAGCGGCGCGCCGGGGTGTGAGTCATAGCGGTGCACCTCGAGCGAGGTGGGCACCTTGCCGGCGACGGGGGTCAGGCACCGCACCTTGAGGTCGTAGCGATAGCCGTCGTACGGCAGCGAGAGCGTGGCGCGCCCCTGCTCCTCGAGGGTGAGCGAGAAGCGCGCGGTCTGCGCGTTCTTGGGCAGCGCGGTGTCGACGATCTCGACGTCGGCGGTCCGGGGCTCGGGGGTCGGCGTGCCCGCGTGGGCTGGGACGGTGACGAGCAAGAGAGGAGCGACGAGGGCGAGGTGCCAGGGGTTGGGGCGGGGATGCATGCACGCGCTCTCAGCAACCGATGTGCCGCGCGGACATTCCCGGCCCGTTCTCCGCGGAGTCCCTGGCGTGTGACAGACTGTCGCGCGATTCCGAGCGGCGGAGTCAGCCTGACGCTGGCATCATCCGGGGGTGCGTCGCCTCCTTCCCTTCTTCGCCCTCGCCGCGTGCTCCTCTTCTTCGACCGACACGCCGCCGGTCGACACCGGCGCGGAGGCCGAGACCGGGCCCGTGTGCACCTACGACGGGCGCGTCGATCCGGCGCCCCCGGTGCCGAAGATCCACACGCCGCGCTGGGCGTTCCAGCCGTGGATCTCGAAGGACATCTCCGACCGCGACGACACCTACGCGTTCGTCAAAGGGTTCCGCGATCGCGACATCCCGGTCGGCGTGGTGGTGCTCGATAGCCCCTGGGAGACCAACTACAACACCTTCGTCCCGAGCCCGAAGCGCTACCCCGAGTTCGGCAAGATGGTGGCCGACCTCAAGGCCCAGGGCATCCGCACGGTCCTCTGGGTCACCCAGATGACCAACGAGAAGTCGTTCGACCTCGAGGCCGGCGGCGACCGCTACGACGGTTCGGCCGCCAACTTCGAGGAGGGCCAGGCCTGCGGCTTCTTCGTCAACGATGGGGAGAAGTACAGCTGGTGGAAGGGCGTCGGTTCCGGCGTCGACTTCTCCAACGACCGCGCGCGCACGTGGTGGCACCGGCAGCAACACGCCGTGCTCGACCTCGGCATCGCGGGGTGGAAGCTCGACTTCGGCGAGAACTACATCCGCACCGCGACCATCAAGACCAGCAAGGGCGAGATCCCCCACCAGGAGTACTCGGAGAAGTACTACGAGGACTTTCTCTCCTACGGCGTGTCGGCGAAGGGCGCCGAGGAGTTCGTCACGATGGTCCGGCCGTACGACGAGTCGTACGAGTTCAAGGGCCGCTTCTTCGCGCGCAAGGAGCACGCGCCGGTCGCCTGGGTCGGCGACAACCGCCGCGACTGGGTGGGACTGATCGACGCGCTCGACCACACCTTCCGCTCGGCGGCGGCGGGCTACGTGGTGATCGGCTCCGACGTCGGCGGCTACCTCGACCGTGACGACAAGGACCTCACCAAGGTGGTGCCGGCCGACACGGTCACCTTCGCGCGGTGGACGGCCACGAGCGCGCTGATGCCGTTCATGCAGCTGCACGGGCGCGCGAACCTCACCCCGTGGACGGTGCTCGACCACGTCGACGAGACGGTGAAGCTCTACCGCTACTGGTCGAAGCTCCACCAGGCGCTGGTGCCGTTCTACTACTCGCTCGCCGAGGAGTCGTATGCCAAGGGCACCACCATCCTCCGCCCCATCGGCAAGGACCCGACCGAGTGGAAGGACGACTACCGTTACCAGCTCGGCGACGCGTTCCTCGTGGCGCCGATCCTCGACGGCACCGATCAGCGCGACGTGAAGCTGCCCGCGGGCGCGCGCTGGTACGACTTCTGGTCGACCCAGAGCTGGGACGGCGGCAGCACCGTCGCCAAGTCGCCGATGCCGCGCGAGCGCATCCCGGTGTTCCTCCGCGAGGGCGCGATCGTCCCGCTCGACGTGGTCGACGACGCCAACGCGCTCGGCACCCTCGCCAGCAAGGGCGCCCGCACCATCCTCGTCGTCCCGAGCGCCGCGGGAAGCGCGTTCGTGGTGCACGACGAGGACGGCAAGACCACCGCGCTCGGTCAGAAGGACCGATCGTTCACGCTCTCGCGCACGACGGCGCCGGTGATCCTGCGCGTGCGCCTCGACGCGGCGCCGACCGCGGTGACCGACGGATCGACGCCGATCGCCGCCGTGGCCGACCGCGCCGCCCTCGACACGGCGACGTCGGGTCAGCTCTACGACGCCACCCAGAAGGTGCTCTGGATCAAGATCCCGAGCGGCACGACCTCGCGTACGCTCTCCTGGTGAACACGATCCGACTCCAGGGTGACCACGGCGCGTCGGCGACGATCGTCCCCGAGCGGGGCGCGATCGTGACCTCGCTCGTGCTCGGGGGCCACGAGCTGCTCTACCTCGACGAAGACACGCTGCGCGACCCGCAGAAGAACGTGCGCGGCGGCATCCCCGTGCTGTTCCCCTCGCCCGGTCGGCTCGCCGACGATCGCTTCGCCAAGGGCGCGATGAAGCAGCACGGCTTCGCGCGCACGCTGCCGTTCACCGTGACCCGCGAGGCCGAGACCGAGACCACGCTCGCGCTCGAGGACTCCGAGGTCACGCGCGCCCAGTTCCCGTACGCCTTCGAGTTCGTCCTCCACTACCGCCTCATGCACGACGCGCTGCGCATCGAGGCCACGGTGACCAACCACGACGACGCCGAGCTGCCCTTCGGGTTCGGGCTGCACCCGTATTTCGCCGTCCCCGAGGCCGAGAAGGCGGCCGCCCGTATCGAGACGGGGGCCACGCGCGCCTTCGACAACGTGAAGAAGGAGGAGATCGCGCTCGACGGCATCGACCTCACCGCCAAGGAGGTCGACCTGCACCTCGTCGATCACGGCTGCCAGGAGAGCGCCCTCACCTGGTTCGGCCGCGCCGTGCGCCTGCGTGGCTCGTTCGAGCTCACGCGCTGGGTGATCTGGACGCTGCGTGGCAAGGACTTCGTCTGCCTCGAGCCGTGGACCTGCCCCGCCGACGCGCTCAACACCGGCGCCGGCCTGATCGTGCTCCCGCCGGGGGACACACGCACCCTGTTCGTGGAGATCGTCCTCGAATGAGCGAGGCGCGGGTCTCGGGCGCGGTCGTGCTCGACCAGCGCAGGGCCTACGCCGAGCTCGTGGGCCGAGAGGCGCTGGAGGCGGCGCTCGCCACGCTGCCCGCCGACCGGCGGCGTGAGTACGACGAGCTGCTCGCCGTCTCGTGGTGTCGGTGCACGACGATCACCATGGTGATCGAGGCGGTCGCGGCGGAGGTCGGCCGCCAGCCGCTCGAGCTCGACGCCGAGGTGGTGCGGGTCGGGGTGCAGAAGACGTTCGGCACGCTGTGGCGCCTGTTGCTGCGCATGGCCTCGGACGGGCAGATCGTGACCCGCGCGCCGGTGCTCTACGGCAAGACCTACGACAAGGGCGCGTTCTCGGCGCGCATGGTGGAGCCCGGCCACGCCGAGTGCGTGTTGACGGGCTTCCCGGAGATCCACGACCTCGACCTGCAAGGCCTCGGCATCGGCGTATCCGAAGCGCTCCGCGTGTCGGGCCGGACCGACGTCCGCCACGTGGCCACCCGCACCGCCGACGGCGCGCGCATCGACCTCCGCTGGAGAGCGTGACGAGGTTGGTGGGAGCGGAGGTCAGAGGGGGCGGAAGGCGCCGCAGGGGAGGCGGGTGCCGCCGATCACGATGCCGAAGGGGCCCCAGACCTCGGTCGCCTTGCGGCTGACCTTCAGGGTGCCGTCGGGCTTCCACACGTAGATGTCGGCGGCGGCGGTGCCCGAGCCGTTCTCGTAGTCGGAGGTGTACACGTTGCCTGCGCCGTCGATCGTGAGCGGCACCGCGTAGGCGAGGCCCGGGTCCTTGATCGTCGTCGTGATCGTGTACGGCGGGAGCGCGGAGACCTTGACGATCGAGCCCTGCAGCGCGGCCCAGAACACGTCGCCGGCCGCGTACTGCAGGCCCTCGACCGTGCCCGTGAGGGGGATGGTGGCCGTCGGGGTGAGCGTGGTCCTGTCGACCTTGAACACCTGGGACTTGCCCGAGCCGAGCTGGCTGCCGATGAACAGGTTGCCCGTCGGGTCGCAGGTGACGCCGGTCATCTCGCCGGTCGGCATCGCGAACGTCTTCACGAACGTGTAGCTCGAGTCGTACTTGTGGATCTCGTTCGTGCCGCCGGTGGCGGTGGTCGTGTACAGGTTGCCGAGGTGGTCGAAGATGACGTTCTCGGTCGCCTGCTTCTTGATCTTGGGGTGACAGTCCACGAGCACGTTCGGCGCGGAGAACACGCAGAACGAATCCACGCCGGCGACCACGAGGTTGCCGCTCGCGTCGAACGCCATGCCCGCCGGGCCCAGATCGAGCGACTGCCCGGGGAACGGCAGCACCTTGCCGAAGTGCGGATCGGTCCAGTGGGTGACGAGCTTGAGGGTCTCGTCGAACTCGAACACCTCGGCGTTGCGCGAGCCCGCGAGGAACACGTGGCCCGTGGTGAACTTGCTGGTCGGGCCGACGTCCGGGAAGATGTCGGTGGTCTCGGCGCCGGTGTCGGTGGCGGCCTCGGCGACGGAGTCGGCCACCTCGCTCCCGGTGTCGCCGGCGAGCTGGGCCGGCTCCTCGGAGCTGCTGCTGCACGCGAGCGGGACGAGGGAGAAGAGGGCGAGGAGAGGCCGGCGCATGTCCCAAGATATCAGCTCGAGAACGCGCGCACGATGACACGCGCCCATGACACCGCCTGTGGCAGCGGGACCCGCGGCACGGTGGAATGACACCCTCGCTGCCCGCCGCGCCCGAGGGCCCGAGGAGCAGCGAGGGATTCGTTAGCGGAGAGGGCGGGATTCGAACCCGCGGTTCCGGTAAAGGAACGCCCGCTTAGCAAGCGGGTACCTTCGGCCACTCGGTCACCTCTCCGGGTGTCGAGGGCCGGGACAGCACCACGAAATGGGCGTCGCGACAAGCCCAGGCACGCGGGCTACCCTGGAAGCCCCATGAGAGCCCTCTTCCTCGCCGCCACCCTGGCCCTGACCCTCCCCGTCGCCGCCTGCAGCAAGGACAAGAAGGAGGAAGCCAGCGCCGACAAGGACGGCAAGGACGGCAAGTCGAGCGGCAAGAAGAAGAGCGGCGGCTACGCGCGTGGCGAGGTGCTCTCGCACGTCCCCAAGTCGTGCAAGAGCGGGCGGATCTACGTGGACGTGGCCGGCATCCTGCGCTCGGACGCCATCCTGGCCTCGGCCGACGTGCTCGAGGAGAAGCTGGCGTCGATGGGCAAGAGCAGCGGCGACAAGAAGGCCAAGAAGGGCCTCGACGCGCTCAAGAAAGCCGGCCTCGATCCGACCCACGACGTCAAGGAGGTGGCCATCTGCGCCGGCGTCGACAAGAACGACATGACCATCGTCGTCGGCGGGGACTTCGCGGGCAAGGACCCGCTCGACGCCATCGCCAAGGCGAGCGAGGCGGCGGGCGAGGACGAGCCCAAGGTGAAGGAGGTCGATGGGGTGAAGTACCTCAAGGCCGGCAAGGCCTTCCTCGGCCTCGTGGCGCCGAACGTGCTCGTGTTCGCCGCCGACAAGGACTCGTTCTCGGACCTCGCCAAGGAGAACGACCAGTCCTCCGCGTGGGGCGCGGGCAAGAGCAAGCTCATCGCGTTCAAGGGCAAGGACAAGAAGGCCGGCGAGTTCGAGGGGTCGCTCGAGGAGAAGGGCGAGGACCTCGTCGCCAAGCTCGTGCTCGACGTGAAGGGCCTCGACGAGAAGGGCAGCTCCTCGGCGGTGAAGAAGCAGCTCGAGGCGACGGCCGAACAGCTCGGCAAGAAGCTCAAGGGACCGTTCAAGAAGCTCGGCGACGCCGTGGCGGAGACCAAGTTCGAGGTCGACGGCGACACCGTGACCGTGAAGATCAGCGTGCCCTCGTCCGATCTCGCCGACGTGATCAAGAAGCTCGCGGCGATGGAGGAGAAGGACCTGAAGGAGACGGTCGACCTCTAGCGACGGAGTCAGGCTGGCGAGGCCTAGGCGAACGCCGCCGCCACGATCTCGCGGGCCTCGGCGAGGATGCGCGCGAGGTGCTCCTCGCCGCGGAAGCTCTCCGCGTAGATCTTGTAGACGTCCTCGGTGCCGGAGGGGCGGGCGGCGAACCAGCCCTCGTCGGTGACCACCTTGAGGCCGCCGATCTCGGCGTCGTTCCCCGGGGCGCGGGTGAGCTTCTGCACGATCGGGTCGCCGGCCAGGGTCGTCGCGCGCACCGAGCTCGGCGAGAGCTTCTTGAGGGCGCGCTTCTGATCGGCCGTGGCCGGCTGGTCGACGCGCGTGTAGTGCGGCGTACCGAACCGCTCGGTGAGGGCGCCGTAGTGCTCGCCCGGGTCCTTGCCGGTGCGCGCGAGCATCTCGACCGCGAGCAGATCGAGCAGGATGCCGTCCTTGTCCGTCGTCCAGACCGTGCCGTCGTGGCGCACGAACGTGGCGCCGGCGCTCTCCTCGCCGCCGAACGCGATCGCGCCCGACGAGAGGCCGTCGACGAAGTACTTGAAGCCGACCGGCACCTCGACGAGCCGCTTGCCGAGGGCCTTGGCCACGCGGTCGATCATGCTGCTCGAGACGAGCGTCTTGCCGACGCCGGCCGCGGCGTTCCAGCCGGTGCGCGTCGAGAACAGGTAGTTTATGGCCGCCGAGAGGTAGTGGTTCGGGTTCAGGAGGCCGCGGCTCCTGGTCACGATGCCGTGGCGGTCGGAGTCGGCGTCGTTGCCGAACGCGAGGTCGTACTGACCCGCGAGCGCGACCAGGTTGGCCATCGCGAACGGCGACGAGCAGTCCATGCGGATCTTCCCGTCGTGATCGACGGGCATGAACCCGAAGGTGGGGTCGATCGTGGGGTTGACCACGGTGATCGAGAGGCCGTATTCGGCCGCGATCGGCGCCCAGTAGGCCACGTTCGAGCCGCCGAGCGGGTCGGCGCCGAGGGCGAGCTTGGCGCCGCGGATCTCGTCGAGCGCGATCGCGTTGCGGAGGTCTTTCACATACGGCGTGACGAAGTCGAAGGGCTGCACCGAGGCGGTGCGCAGCGCGCGCTCGTAGGGCACGCGGGCGATGTCCTCCCCGCTCTCGAGGAGCGCGTTGGCGCGCTTCTCGATCCAGCTCGTGACGTCGGAGTCGGCGGGCCCACCGTTCGGCGGGTTGTACTTGATGCCCCCGTCCTCGGGCGGGTTGTGGGAGGGCGTGATGATGATCCCGTCGGCGAGCCCCTTCGTGCGCCCGCGGTTGTGCGCCAGGATCGCGTGCGAGACCACCGGCGTCGGCGTGTAGGCGTCGCCGGCCGCGTAGAACGTGGGCACCCCGGCCTGCGCGAGCACCTCGAGGGTCGTGCGCTGCGCGGGGAGCGAGAGCGCGTGGGTGTCCATGCCCACGTAGACCGGCCCGTCGATGCCCTGGCTCGCGCGGTAGTCGAGCGTGGCCCGCACGATGGCGAGGATGTGCGCCTCGTTGAACGCCGTGCGGAGCGCGCTGCCGCGGTGCCCCGACGTGCCGAAGGCGACCCGCTGCGTGGGGTCCCTCGGATCGGGGCGTTCGTTCGCGTAGCGCGCGCGGAGGGCGGCGACGTCGATGAGGAGTTCCGGGGGGGCGGGCTTACCGGCGAGGGGGTGCGTCACGAGCGCATCCTACCCTCGCCGGCCCACCAGGCGTCAGCCCCCGTTCTTGGTGATCAGCTTGTTGAACTCCGCGTCCACCGCCGGCCCGTCGCCCTGCATGATCTTCACGATCTGCATGGTGCGCGGGTCGATCATGAGGTTGTACGGCAGGCCGATCGTGCCGCCCGTCGGCGGGAAGATGGTCTTCTTCGGGTCGATGCCGACGTCGTTCTGGCACTTGTAGGCGTTGATCCAGGTGTCCGCGGACGCCTGGGTCGACGCCCCACTCGAGGCGTTCTCGATCAACGCGGTGATGATCCGACCACCGCGCTCTTTCATGGGAGGGTAAGCAGTTGCGAGGCGCCCGGCCTCGGCCTTACAGCTACCTCACCAGAGCGCCGCGCCGCCGAGCCGGATGGCCCGGATGCCGCGGGTGCCGTCGGGGTCGTAGTAGTCGCCGAGGCAGATGTCGGTCCACTCGCCCTTGTCCTTGCCGGCCACGCCGTCGCGGTAGCCCTTGAAGCACAGGTTGGGCGCGGTCTGCCCCACGGTCTTGCCGTAGGGCCCCGCCGGGTACTCGGGCGGGGGCGGCGGCCCGGTGTCGACCGCGGTCTCGTCGCCACCGGCGGTGTCGTCGGTCGTGCCGCCGTCCTCTTGGGGCGTGACCTGGCCTCCGGGCTGCTCGCCTCCCGCGCACCCGAGGGGCGCGAGCAGAACGGCGATCAGCGCGGCGCCGATCGCGTCACGTGTACAAGCCATCGATCCTCCTCTCCGAACGCACTCGCACCAGGAGCAGCGGCTCCCGGTCCTGTCGTCTGCACCGCGCGACCGCGCGATCGTCCTCTGCTCAGCGCGGGACGATTCGAGGCGGGTCTGCGACGGACGACCTCACGACGGGACAGTCTACCGGATCGGGAGCGACCTGCGGAGCGTTCCGCCCGGGCGCTAATCCGCCATCGTCACGCGCAGGACCTCTTCGGGCGTGGTCGTACCGTTCATCACCTTGAGGATGCCGGCCATGCGCAGCGAGACCATGCCCTGCTTGATGGCGCCGGCCTTGAGCTCGGCGGCCGAGGAGCCCTGGAGCACGAGCTCCTTGAGCGGGTCGGTGAACCGCATGACCTCGTAGAGCGCGACGCGGCCCTTGTACCCCGTGCCGTTGCAGGTCTTGCAGCCGGTGCCCTTGGCGCACTTGCACTGCCCGAGCTGCGCCTCGGTGAGCCCGAGCTCGCGGAGGATCTTCTCGTCGTAGGTGAACGGCGCCGTGCAGTCCTTGCAGACCTTGCGGGCGAGGCGCTGGGCGAGCACCAGGTTGACCGAGGCGGTGATGAGGAACGGCTCGACGCCCATGTTGAGGAGGCGCGAGATGGTCGCCGGCGCGTCGTTGGTGTGCAGCGTCGAGAGCACCAGGTGGCCGGTGAGCGCGGCCTTGACCGCGATCTCGGCGGTCTCGAAGTCGCGGATCTCGCCGACCATGATGATGTCCGGGTCCTGCCGGAGGAACGAGCGCAGCGCCGCCGCGAAGTTGAGGCCGATCTCGTCGTGCATCTGCACCTGGTTGATGCCCATGAGGTTGAACTCGACGGGATCCTCGGCGGTGCTGATGTTGTGGGCAGGCTTGTTGAGCTCGGAGAGGCCCGAGTAGAGCGTCGTCGTCTTGCCGGAGCCCGTGGGCCCGGTGACGAGCACCATGCCCCAGGGCTGGTTGATGGCCCACTGGAAGTCGTCGAGGGGCGCCAAGTCGAAGCCGAGCTTCGTCATGTCGAGCTGGAGGTTCGACTTGTCGAGGAGCCGGAGGACGATCTTCTCGCCCCAGACGGTCGGCAGCACCGACACGCGGAAGTCCATCTCGCGGCCGCCGCCGAGCTTGAGCTTGATGCGGCCGTCCTGCGGCAGGCGGCGCTCGCTGATGTCGAGCGAGCTCATGATCTTCACGCGGCTCGCGATGGCGTTCTTGAGCTTGAGCGGGGGCGCCATCTCCTCCTGGAGCACGCCGTCGACGCGGTAGCGGACGCGGAGCTTCTTCTCGTAGGGCTCGATGTGGATGTCGCTCGCGCCCTTCTTGATGGCGTTGAGCAGGATCATGTTCACCAGGCGGACGACCGGTGCGCCCTCGCTCTGGCGCTCGAGCTCGTTGACGTTGATCTCCTCCTCGAAGTCCGAGACCTGGATCTCGTTCTCGTCGAAGCCGGCCATCACGTCGTCGTACGAGGGCCCCGTGGGCGTGTAGTAGCGCTCGATCGCGCTCGCGATGGCGCCCTCGCCGGCCACCACCGGCTCGACGGCGAACCCGGTGAGGAACTTGATGTCGTCGATGGCGTGGAGGTTGGTCGGGTCGGCCATGGCCACCACGACCTGCGAGCCGGCGCGCGAGATCGGGATGATCTTGTGCTTCTCGCAGACCTCCTTGGGGATCAGCTTGATGACGTCGGGGTCGATCTCGAAGTCCTCGAGGTTGACCGCGGGCACGCGGTACTGCTGCGACAGGAACTGCGTGATCTCGGTCTCGCTCGTGAACCCGAGCTTGGCGAGGGCCGCGCCGAGCGCCACGCCCGAGCGCTTCTGCTCGTCTTGCGCCTGCCGGAGCTGCTGGAGGGAGATCAGGTTCTCGCGGACGAGGAGCTCGCCGAGGCGCTTGTGGCTGGTGCCCATGTGCGGGGGAGCATATCAGGCGTTCCGTTGGCGGCGCGATGTGCGCTTTGCGGGGCCCCCGTGCAATGATCCGGGACCGTGCGTCGCCTGCTCCCGGCCCTGGTTTTCCTCGCCGGATGCCGCGATCGCGACGCACCGCGTCCCTTGCCGGTGTCGGAGGTGCGGGACGCCTCGGCGACCCCCTGCCCGGGCGTCCTCTGCGGTGGCCGCTGCGTCGAGACCGACCACGACGTCGCCCACTGCGGCGGCTGCGGGAAGGCGTGCCCCGAGGGCACGGGGTGCGCGGCGGGCCTCTGCACGAGTGCGAGCGGGTGGGCGACCAACGCCGCGCGGTTGCGGGGGCTCGCGTGCACACCCGGGGAGCGGTTCGCGATCCGCTGCCCGTCGACGCCGGAGGTCGGCAACGTGTGGGGCACGGACCTCTACACCGACGACTCTTCGATCTGCACCGCGGCGGTCCACGCGGGACTGCTCGGCCTCGCCACGGGCGGCGACGTCGCGATCGAGCTGCGACCAGGCGCCACGAGCTACCTGGGCAGCAAGCGCAACGGGATCGACAGCCACGTCTGGGCCGCGTGGGGCTGCAGCTTCGTGTTCCTCTCGCGCACCTGCGCGGCTGGCTCGCGCCGTTGCGCCGAGGCGTGCACGGACGTGGCGCGCGACCCTCGCCACTGCGGCGCGTGCGGCAAGGCCTGCGGCGTCGACGAGTCGTGCCGCGCGGGCGCCTGCGTGAATGGCTCCGACGCGCTCTGGACGACCAGCGTGAGCGACAAGCCGTGCTCACCGGGGACCACCCACACGTTCCACTGCCCGAAGGGTGCGGTGCCCGTGCCCCAACCCACGGTGTGGGGTTCTTCCGTGTTCACCGCCGACTCCTCGGTGTGCGCCGCCGCGGTGCACGACGGCAAGCCGACCGAGACGATCGTCATCGAGATGCGCCCCGGGCAGCCCGCGTACACGGGCACCAAGAGCCACGGCGTCACCTCGACGAGCTACGGACCGTGGACCTGTAGCTTCGTCGTGCGCTAGCCCGTGCAGCCCGGAAGTGACGTCGCGCAGGGGCGCAGCGCCGGAGCGGCGGCACGTAGGGCAAACAAAGCGACTGAAGGCCTGTCGATCAATGCCCCCGGGCTGAAGCCCGGGGCACCGACAACAGCGCAAGCCCGGGGTCTTTCACCCCGGGCTTCACGTCCCGAATCACTGGCTGACGTCGCGCTGCTACGGACCGCAGAAGGGAGTTCAGCCAGTCCGGCGTGACGTCGAGCCCGGGGTCTATACCCCGGGCTTCAGCGGCCGTCGGTGCCCCGGGCTTCAGCCCGGGGGCATTCTTAGGCGGGCCTCGAGCCTACTTGAGCGCCTCGGCGCCGCCGATGATCTCCATGAGCTCCTTGGTGATCGCCGCCTGGCGCGCGCGGTTGTAGACGAGTGTGAGCCGCGAGATCATGTCCTTCGCGTTCTTGGTCGCCGCGTCCATCGCCGTCATGCGGGCGCCGTGCTCCGAGGCCACCGACTCGAGCAGGCCGCGGAACACGCTGATCTGCACGTAGAGCGGGAGCAGCCGGTCGAGCAGCGCCTTGCGGTCGGGCTCGTACAGGTAGTCCTGCACGCCGTCGCCGGCCTCGTCGGCCGGGTCGACCGGGAGGAGGCGCTGGCTGACCACGAGCTGGGTCATGGCCGACTTGAACTCGTTGTAGAGGAAGTAGACCGCGTCGAAGCGGGCCTCCTCGTCGCCGGGCGCGCCGAGCCCGATCATGCTCGGGCGCTGGTCCTCGGCCTCGCCCTCCTGCACCTGCTCGGCCTCGGTGAGCGAGAGCGGAGTGCCGCCGTAGAGGTCGATGATCTGGGCGGCGATCTCGTCGGCGCGCCCGATGTCCATCTTCTCGTTCACGCCCTGGAGCTCGGCGAGGATCTTCGCGCCGCGGCGGCGGAAGTAGTCGCGCGGCTTGCGGCCGATGGTGACGAACTGGACGCTCTTGCCCTCACCCTCGAGCTGCTTCCACAGACGCTCGGCCGCGCGGCAGATCTGGCTGTTGAAGCCGCCCGCGAGGCCACGGTCGCTGCCGAGCACCACGAGCAGGATCTCCTTCTCTTCGCGGCGGGCGAGGAGCGGGTGCTCGTTCGGATCGACGCGGGAAGCCACCGAGTGCAGCACGTCGGCCGTCTTGACGGCGAAGGGCCGCAGCTCGGTGATGCGCTGCTGCGCACGGCGCAGGCGCGCCGCCGCCACCATCTTCATGGCGCGCGTGATCTTCTGGGTCGACTTGACCGAGGAGATCCGCTTTCGAATCGCTTTCAGCGAAGGCATCGAAGCTGCACTTTCTCAGGGAGAACGGGCTCAGGAAAGAAGGATGGCAATGCGAACATCCGGACCAGGATCAGTGGTCCTCGTTCTCCGCGGCCTTCTTCTTCTTCTCCTCGGTCTTCTTCTTGGCGGGGGCCGCCTTCTTCTCGTCGCCCACGAAGGCCTCGTTGAACGCGATGACCGCCTTCTTGAGGCCGGCGACCACGTCGTCGTCGAGCTTCTTCTTGCTCATGAGCAGCTCGAGGGCCGCCTTGTGCTTGGCGTCGAGGAACGCCTGGAACTCCGACTCCCACTTGGCGAGCTGTGCGACGGGGACCTCGTCGAGGTAGCCGTTGGTGGCGGCCCAGATGAGGGCGATCTGCTTCTCGACCGGCTGCGGCTGGTACTGACCCTGCTTGAGGATCTCGACCAGGCGCTGACCGCGGGCCAGCTGCTTCTGGGTGGCGGCGTCGAGGTCGGAGGCGAACTGCGCGAAGGCGGCCATCTCGCGGTACTGCGCGAGGTCGAGGCGCAGGGTGCCGGCGACCTTCTTCATGGCGCCGATCTGCGCGTTGCCGCCGACGCGGGAGACGCTGATGCCGACGTTGATGGCGGGGCGGACGCCCGAGTAGAACAGGTCGGACTCGAGGAACATCTGACCGTCGGTGATGGAGATCACGTTGGTCGGGATGTACGCCGAGACGTCGCCGGCCTGGGTCTCGATGACGGGGAGCGCGGTGAGCGAGCCGCCCGACCACGCGTCCTTCACGACCTCGCAGCCCTCGTGATCCTTGAGGTGCTTCTCGGCCTCCTCCTTGCCGTGCGCGCCGACGTACTGCTTGCCGTCGATGCCGCGGTACTCGAGGTCGCCCTTGGGGGCCTCGGTGCCCTTCTTCACGATGTAGCGGAGCTCGCCCATCTTGGCGGCGCGCTCGAGGAGGCGGGAGTGGATGAAGAAGACGTCGCCCGGGTACGCCTCGCGGCCCGGCGGGCGGCGGAGGAGCAGCGAGAGCTGGCGGTAGGCGACGGCCTGCTTGGAGAGGTCGTCGTAGATGCAGAGGGCGTGGCGACCGGTGTCGCGGAAGTACTCGCCCATGGTGACCGCGGTGTACGGGCAGAGGAACTGGAGCGGCGCGCTCTCGGAGGCGCTCGCGACGACGATGGTCGTGTACTCCATCGCGCCGTGGGCCTTCAGCTTCTCCACGACCTGGGCGACGGTCGACTGCTTCTGGCCGATGGCGGCGTAGAAGCAGTGCACGCCCTTGCCCTTCTGGTTGATGATCGTGTCGATGCAGACCGCGGTCTTGCCGGTCTGACGGTCGCCGATGATGAGCTCGCGCTGGCCGCGGCCGATCGGGATCATGCCGTCGATGGCCTTGATGCCGGTCTGCAGCGGCTCGGTGACCGGCTGGCGCTCGACGATGCCGGGGGCCTTGATCTCGACGCGGCGGCGGTCCTTGCTCTCGATCGGGCCCTTGCCGTCGATGGGCTGGCCGAGCGCGTTGACGACGCGGCCGAGGAGCGCCTCGCCGACGGGGACGTCCGCGATGCGGCCGGTGCGCTTGACCTGATCGCCTTCCTTCACCTTCTCGGTCGCGCCGAAGAGGGCGGCGCCGACGTTGTCCTCCTCGAGGTTGAGGACCATGCCGTAGAGCTCCCCGGGGAACTCGAGCAGCTCGCCGGCCATCGCGCCTTCGAGGCCGTAGATGCGGGCGATACCGTCGCCGACCGTGAGGATGGTGCCGGTCTCGCTGACCTGGGCCGCCTTCTCGTAGTTGGCGATCTGCTTCTTGATGATCTGGCTGATTTCTTCGGCGCGGAGCTGCATGGGAGGACCTTGGTTTACGAGGGCGTGGAGCAGTCAGGAAAGCGGGGAGAGGCCCATATCAGCGGGGTTTGAGGCCCTGCTTGAGCTCGTCGAGGCGGGCGCGGAGCGAGCCGTCGATGATGGTGTCGCCGACGCGGGTGACGATGCCGGCGAGGAGCTTCGGGTCGACCTCGCGCTGGAGGACGACCTTCTTGCCGAAGCGCTTCTCGAGGGCCGCCTGCAGCTTGCCCACGTAGGCCTCGGGGAGCGGCGCCGCGCTCTTGACCAGCGCGCGCAGCACGCCGGCGCGCTTGTCGGCCTCTTCGCGGAGCGAGCGGGCGATCTCGGGCAGCACCCGGAGCCGACCGTTGTCGATGAGCATGGCGACCGTGTTGCGCGCGAGGACCGAGCCGCCGGCGCGCTGGGCGATCTCGGCGAACACGGCCTTGCGGGCGGCGCGGGTGATCCCCGGGTTGTCGCGCACCTCGCGGAGCTCGGGGCTGGTCTGCATGGCGTCGGCGACGGCGCCGAGCTCCTTGACCAGGGCCTCGAGGGTGTTGCTCTCGACGCCGAGCTCGATGATGGCGCGCGCGTAGCGGCGGGCGATGACGGTGGAGATCACGAGACACCCCCTGCCGAAGCGCTCTTGTCGCTCTTGCCGAGCGCGTCGAGGTATTCGTTGGCGATGCGGTCGTGGTCGGCCGCGGTGATCTTGCCCTCGAGGGCCTTCTGGGCGGCGGCGGCGGCGATGTCGACGGTGTGGGCGAGGAGCTCGTTGCGGAGCTGCTTGACCTCCTGGTCGAGGAGGAACTGGGCGTCCTTCTTCATGCGCTCGGCCTTCTCCTCGGCCTCCTTCACGAGACGATCGCGGTCGGCCTCGCCGGTCTTGATCAGCTCCTCGCGGATGCGCGCGAGCTCCTGGTCGAGGTGGCCGAGCTTCTCCTTGTACTCGGCGAGACGCTCGCTCGCCTCGGCCTTGATCTGGGCGGCCTCCTCGAGCTCCTTGGCCACGGTGGCGCGGCGGGCGTCGAGGCCGTCCTGCACGGGCTTCTTGCCCATGCGGACGTAGAGGTAGACGAGCAGGGCGAAGTTCACGAGGAGATAGGCGTACGGCGTGACGGGCACGACCGGCTCGCCCTTGGACGCAGCGTCCTTCTCGGCGGTGAAGCGCGGCAGGTCGGCGAAGTTGAACTTGCCGGGGCCGTGCCCACCAGCACCGTCGTGCCCACCCTCGTGCCCACCCTCGTGCCCGGCAGCGCTGTGCGCGCCAGGGGCCGCGGACTGGTGGGCGCCTTCGTGACCGGCGGCGACCGGAGCGGCGGCCGGAGCGGCGTGCGGGTCGGCGGCCGGCGCAGCGACCGGCGCAGCGACCGGGGCAGCGACGACGGGGGCAGCGACGGGGTGCGCGGGCGGCGGCTCGGCGGCGACGGGCGCCTGACCCGGCACCTGCGCGAGCGCGAGCGCCGGCGCGAAGAGCACCGCGGCGAACGCCGGCCCGGCGAGGACACGGAGGCGGCTCGGGCGACGCGCGCCGAGCCAGCGACGAAGACGATCGGCGAGGGCGCTCATCCGACTTCCCTCCCGAGCACGCGGGTGGCCATTTCTTTCGCGATCTCCTGGGCCGCTCCGTCGAGCTCGGCGCGCAGGGCGGCGCCGTCCTTCTCGAGCTTCTTGCGGCCTTCTTCGACGAGTTCGTTGGTGTCCGCGCGGACCTTCGCGAGGATCTGCTGCTCGCGACGCTGGCCCTCGGCGCGCAGCTTGTCGCGCTCCTCGCCGGCCTGACGCTTCACCTTGTCGAGCTCCACCTCGTATTCGGCGACCATGCTGTCGGCGTCGGCGAACATCTTCCGCGCCTCGTCCTTGGCGCCGGCAGTCCGACGCTCGCGCTCCTCGAAGAGGGCGAGCATCGGGTCGAAGAGCATCGGCTTGAGCAGCAGGAAGAGGAGCGCGAAGAGGACGATCTGACCGACGAAGGTCAGGTCCACGTCGACGACGACGCCGCCCGAGGCTGCGCCGCCGATCGCATCGGAGCCCAGCGCGTGGGAATGCAGCGCGAGATCGAGGACCTTGGAAGAGAGGGACATGCGTTGCCTGAGGTGGGATATCGCCCCCGACGGGAGGTCGGTCGACCGCGCAACCCCCGCAAGAAGCGGCGGTGGCGCACCCGGAACCATGGGGTCGAGGGGCGCGCGCGTGTACCAAGGCCCACCGCCGCTGTCCACCCTGTGACCGTGTGGACGATTTGACCCCTCGGGGCGTGCCGGTCGGAAGGTCACGAAAGCTCAACGCGACCGACGGTGGAGAGGGGGGGGCCGAAGTGTCACCCCTCGGCCCTTGCCGCCAGGGGCTGGCCCGCGCATCATCTCGGGTCACACCGATTTTCCCGGTCGTCCGTAGATGATGGCGAGGACCGAGGTCGTGCGGACAAGACGGAGCAGCGAACCGAGATGACGGATTTCACGATGGAGGGCCGGACCCTCGCCGGCAAGTACGAGCTGGTTCGCATGCTCGGTCAGGGCGGCATGGGCGCCGTCTACGAGGCGCGCAACCACCTCGGCAAGCGCTTCGCGGTCAAGCTGCTGCTCAAGGCCGAGTTCGCGCAGGACGCCGGCCTCGTGCAGCGGTTCTTCCGCGAGGCCAAGGCTTCTGCCGCCATCGAGAGCGAGCACATCGTCGAGGTCTACGACACCGGCGTCGACCCGGAGACCCAGTTCCCCTTCATCATCATGGAGATGCTCAAGGGCGAAGACCTCGAGCACACCATCGGGCGCGTCGGCGCGCTCAACTGCATGGCGGCCGCGCGGGTGATCACGCAGGCGGCGATGGGGCTCGGCAAGGCCCACGAGGCGGGGATCGTCCACCGCGACATCAAGCCCGCCAACATCTACATGACCCAGAAGGACTCGGGCGATCTCATCGTCAAGATCCTCGACTTCGGCATCGCCAAGCAGAGCATCGAGGCGCTCTCGAGCAGCGAGGGCGCGGGCCTCACCAAGACCGGCTCGATGCTCGGCACGCCGCTCTACATGTCGCCCGAGCAGGCCCAGGGCCTCAAGTCGATCGACGCGCGCACCGACATCTGGTCGCTCGGCATGTGCCTCTACGAGGCGCTCTCGGGCCGCACGCCGTGGGGCGACGTCGACACCCTCGGCGCCCTCATCCTCTCGATCTGCTCGCGCGACGTCGCGCCGCTCCAGGACCTCGCCCCGTGGGTCCCGCCGGAGCTCGCGCAGGTCGTCCACCAGTGCCTCCTGCGCGACGTCAACCAGCGCATGCCCTCGGCCAAGGCGCTCGTCGACGCGCTGTGGCCGTTCTGCGAGCAGAGCCGGCAGCTCACCCAGGACCTCCTGGTGAGCGTCGCCGACGGGCAGCGCGCCACGGTCGCCGCGCGCGCCGAGATCGCGCAGTCGGCGTCGGTCATCCTCACCTCGAGCCAGACCAGCCAGACCCGCGCCATCGCCGCGGGCGAGCAGAAGCCCGCCAAATCCAAGGCGCCGCTGTTCGCCGGCCTCGCGGTGCTCGGCATCGTGCTCGTCGGCGGCGGCGCGCTCGCCCTCACCAAGATGGGCGGGGGCGGCGAGAAGCCCAAGACCGAGAACACCAGCAACGCGAACACCAAGGAGAGCGACACCAAGCCCTCGGTGAGCGCGCCGCCCGAGCCGGTGGCCGAGGTCCCCCGCACGCAGACGGTGACCTTCAAGATCCCGAAGGACGCCACGGTCAAGATGAACGGCAAGGCGGTCGCCCTCGAGGCCGACGGCAGCTTCAAGATCACCGGCGTGGTCGGCACCAAGTTCATCTTCCGCGTGCTCCAGGGCACCAAGCAGCTGCTCGAGCAGTCGGTGTACATCTTCGAAGAAGGCCCCGATCCGGCGTCGGTCGACGTCGACAAGGGCGAGCAGCAGGTGTCGAAGCCCATCCCCGTGCCCAAGAAGCCCAGCGCAGGCACGACGGCGACCGCGGCCACGACCGCCACCGCCGCCACCACGACCGCGCCCAAGGGCGGCGATCCAGTGGTCCCGAAGGGCCCCAAGCCCAAGCCGTCGGCCGCCACCGAGTTCGAGTGAACCCGCCTCGGCCGTTCGCGGCCGCGTGACAGAACCAGGGGGCGCCGAAACATCAGAGCGCCGTCCAGGCTTTCCATCTATGGGCGAACTCGATACGAATGGCGGCGCATGCGCCGTACGACCCTCTCCGCGCTGACCGCCGTCTCGGTGGTCGCTCCTCTGATCCTCTCGCCTGCCCTGCGTGCCCTCGCGCAGGCGCCGGCCCCGGCGGGCTCCACGGCTCCGAGCGCGAGCGGGAGCGCGGGCGCCGACGACGCCAAGAAGAAGGAGGAGGCCAAGGAGCACTTCGTGAAGGGGCTCCAGCTGTTCCAGGAAGAGGCGTGGGACGCGGCGCTGGCCGAGTTCACCGTCTCGATGAGCCTCTACCCCACGCGCAACGCGATGAAGAACGCGGCGGTGTGCCTGCGGCAGCTCGGGCGCTTCGACGAGGCGCTCACGATGTACGAGAACCTCTTGAAGCAGTTCGCCGGGCAGATCCCGCCGCAGGATCTGGAGACCGTGAACAAGGCCGTCACCGACCTGCGCGGCCTCACCGGCACCATCGAGATCGAGAGCAACGTCACCGGCGCCACCGTCGTCATCGACGGCAAGGAGCGCGGCAAGACCCCGCTCGCCGCGCCGGTCATCGTGTCGGCCGGCACGCGCATCGTCCGCGTGAGCAAGGAGGGCTACGTGCCCTTCGAGGCCAAGCCGATCATCGCCGGCAAGGGCGCCCTCAAGCTGCAGGCCAACCTCGAGGCGCTCGCGCGCTCGGGCCGCATCAAGGTGAGCGAGGTGGGCGGCACGGTCATGACCGTCATCGTCGACGGCGCCGAGGTGGGCAAGACCCCGTACGAAGGCGTGCTCGCTCCCGGCTCGCACTGGGTCGCGCTCCGCGGCGAGGGCAAGCAGGGCACGCAGCCCGCGGCCGCCAACGTTCAGCTCGATCAGACCATCACGCTCAGCCTCAAGGCCGAGGAGCTCGGTGGCGAGGCGCGCATCGAGACCGAGCCGCCGGGCGCGCTCGTGGTGCTCGACGGCGTGCCCGTCGGGCAGGGCATCTGGGAGGGCCGGCTGCGGCTCGGCACCCACAAGCTCGACGTCAGCGCCGAGGGCTACTTCGGCACCGCCAAGACCTTCGAGGTCGGCGAGAAGAAGGCCACCACCAAGATCACGCTCGACCGCGACGACAACTCGCCGTTCTGGGCCAAGGGCCGCAAGCGACCGATCAGCATCGCGTTGTTCGGCGGCGGCCTGTTCGGTCTGTTCGGCCAGGGCAGCGACCAGGACCGCAGCTGCAGCTCGGGCAGCAACCAGTACGGCCCGGTGACCTGCAACGATCGCAGCAAGCCGCTCGGCTTCCAGGCGGGCGCGCGCGCCGGGTACGAGGTGGCCCCCGGCCTCGCGATCGAGCTCGACCTCGGCTACGCGTTCTTCGGCTCCAAGGTCGCGCGCAACGTCAAGCTGCCGGGTGAGTTCAACACCACCGTCGTCGACGTCACCGCGAGCGACACCACCACCGTGCGCGGCGTCACCGTCGGCCTCGGCGTGTCGTACACGTTCTTCAAGAAGCCGTTCATCCTCGCGGGCGCGTTCAGCTTCGGCGGCATCGTCGGCGCCAAGGTGTTCATGAAGCGCGATGGCAGCGCCGCCTGCGTCGATCAAATCAAGAAGCCCGACGGCGCGCTGGTGCCCAACGGCCGGAACGACTGCGCCACCGCGGTCGTCCGCGACGACCCGAAGGAGCGCCCGATGGGCGCGGCGTCCGACGTGCAGACCAAGAGCTTCATCCCGTTCGTGGTGCCCGAGCTGCGCGTGGCGTTCCCCATCAACGAGTCGATGCAGATCGGCCTCGGCCTGGGCGCGATGGTCGGCCTCTCGAGCCAGGTGGTGCCGACCAAGAACCTGCGCCAGACGCCCACCAACGGTCCGAACGACTTCACGCCCGATGCGGCCGGCAACAAGGTCTACGGCCAGCCCGTCACGCCCGACGGCAAGACCATCGGGTTCATCACGAGCAGCGAGTCGTGGCTCGGCACGTTCGTGCTGCCGCGCGCCACCCTCTTCTACCGCGTCGCGTTCTGAGCCGTGCGTCGCTCCACGACCTGCTGCCTCGCGGCCCTCGCCGGCTTGTTCGCCGATCGCGCGGTCGCCGATCCGGGCGTCGATCTGCGGTCGTTCCGCCCCTCGACCGACCGCAGCGGGTCGCTCGCCACCGAGGACGTCGACACCCCCGGCCACGGCAAGCTGCAGTTCGCGCAGTGGGTTGGCTTCTCGACCACCCAGCTCGAGGTGCGCGAGCCCAACGCCGAGAGCCGCGCGCGCGTGCTCGGTCCGCAGCTCCTCCTCGACCCCACCGTCGCCATCGGGCTCGGCGCGCGCACCGCGATCGGCCTCACGCTGCCGTTCGTCGCCGCGCAATCGGGCAACCCGTCGCCCACGCTCACCGACGGCGCGACGGTCCCGTCCCAGGCCATCGGCGACCTCACCCTCACCGGCAAGGTGGCGATCCTCGCGCCGAACGCGACCGAGGGGCAGACGCGCTTCGGCCTCGCCACGCTGGTGCGCTTCTCGTTCCCGACCGGCGACCGCAGCTCGTTCCTGAGCGACTCGGGCGTGGTCGCCGAGGCGCGCGTGCTGATGCTCTACGAGCTCGCGCGCTCGATCGGCATCTTCGGCAGCCTCGGCTACCGCCTGCGCATGGCGCACCACGATCTCGCCGACGCCACCCTCGGCGACAGCGTGCCCTGGGGCGCCACCTTCGCGTTCCACCCGCAGTGGCTCGGCATCGACAAGGACCGCAAGTGGACCTGGATGCTCGAGGCCCACGGTGAGGTCGGCACGAGCGGCTTCTTCACCGACGCGCGCGTCTCGCCCGCGATGGGCGGTGCATCGATTCGTTATGCATTCGATCCGTCGTGGTCGATCTTCGTCGGCGTCGAGACCGGCCTCTCCCGCGCGCTCGGCACGCCGCGGCTGCGCGGGGTGTTCTCGCTGAGCTACGCGCCCTCGTTCGTCGACGAGGATCGCGACGGCGTTCCCGACGATCGCGACGAGTGCGTCGGCCTCGAGGAGGACGGGCTCGGCAAGAAGCCCAAGGACGGCTGCCCCGACATCCCCGACGACGAGCCGCAGAAGGACCCGGAGCCCCCGCCCAAGGACCCGGAGCCGCCGCCCGTGCCCGCCCCCGCGGACAGCGACGGCGACGGCATCCCCGACGACGTCGACAAGTGCCCCGACCAGCCGGAGACGGTGAACGGCTTCGAGGACGAAGACGGCTGCCCCGAGCTCGACAAGGACGGCGACACGATCCTCGACGCCGTCGACAAGTGCCCCGACGAGCCCGAGACCTGGAACGGCGCCGACGACGAGGACGGCTGCCCCGACGGCGCGACCCCGCCGAAGAAGGGCGAGAAGCCCCCGAAGCCGCTGCTCGTCGAGACCAAGGCCAAGGACGGCACCGTCTCGCTCGGTTGGTCGCGCCCCCTCGTGTTCGAGGGCGACGCCGTCGCCGCCGCGTCGATGTCCGACCTGCACGCCGCCGCCGCGTGGCTCCTCGCGCACCCCGACCAGCGCCTGCGCGTCGCCGTGCGCCCCGAGCCGGTCACCAAGGCCAACACCGCGACCGCCGTCGAGGCGCAGGCCACCGCGCGCACCAAGGCGGTCGTCGATCTCCTGATCAAGTTCGCGCACACCGGCGGCGTCGCCGTCGCAGGCACGTGGCCTCCGTCGCCCGAGCCCAAGGACAAGAAGCTCCTGCTCGTCCTCACCCCCGAGCCGAAGCCCCCCGCCCCAACCCCAACCCCCCCGACGACGACCCCGACGACGCCTCCATCGACCCCTCCCTCGACCCCCCCGTCGGTCCCCCCCGTCCTCCCGACCCCACCGGTCCCACCCCCGGCCCCGCCCCCGAAGAACTGAACAAACACAGGGGCCCCCGGGCTGAAGCCCGGGGCACCGACAGCGGGGGCAAGCCCACCTGCGGCGGGCTATCCAGTTGGTACGATTCGAGCACCGCATGGAACGGCGGCCGTCAGGTCCCACTGCGCCGACCGAGCCGAAGGCGAGGTGCGAGAGCGCGACGCTCGGGAAGCGCGCGGCAGCTCCCGCCGCGTAGCGGCGCAGGGGGGCGTGAGGCTGGTCTGCGACCCGACCGAGCCGAAGGCGAGGTGCGAGGGCGCGACGCTGGGGAAGGGGCGCGGCAGCCTCCCGCCGCGTAGCGGCGCAGGGGGCGTGAGGCTGGTCTGCGACCCGACCGAGCCGAAGGCGAGGTGCGAGGGCGCGACGCTGGGGAAGGCGCGCGGCAGCCTCCCGCCGCGTAGCGGCGCAGGGGGGCGTGAGGCTGGTCTGCGACCCGACCGAGCCGAAGGCGAGGAAGGGGCGCGGCCACCGAACCCAGGGGGGCATGAGCCCCCCTGAGCCAAAATAGTGCTAGCTTCGCCGCCCCCGGTTCGGGGACGAGGGCGCCCCAGATCGGCGGCGCGGGAGCAGGAGCAAGCCATGAGCGAGAACGAGAGCGGTAACGGCGGTGGTGTGCTGGTCGGCGAGGGGCTCAAGCCCTCGGGCGCGGCGATCCTCGCGCCGCCCACGGCCTTCGCCAATGGACAGCTCCCTCCGGGCGCGATGATCGTGGTGCCGATCGGCCCCGACGGCGAGGCGCTGCCGAAGCCGCTGGTCGACGGCCCGGTCGCCATCACCAACGAGCAGATGTGGAAGCTGATGGGCTTCAACGGCCCCGCGGTCCAGGTGCAGGACCAGGAGGGCCGCCCGGTCCTCATCGGCCTCGAAGACCTCTTCAAGGGCCTCGAGGAGATGTACAAGGCCGACCCGTCCGACATCCAGCGCGCGCGCGTCTACGCGCAGAAGCTGATGGAGCACCAGCGCTTCGAGAAGGCCGAGCAGGTCGTCGGCAAGATGGTCGCGCGCGGCGGCGACGCGGACGACTGGCTCGCGCTCGGCGTCGTGCAGATCGAGCTCAAGAAGTTCGACAAGGCCGAGGCCACCCTCAAGGGCGCCTCGAACCTCGCCAAGGACAGCCCCGTCCCCTTCATCCACCTGGCGCGCGTGTACGACCTCAAGGAGGACCGCACGAAGCAGAAGGAGGCGCTCACCAAGGCCATCGACATGGCCGGCAACTTCCTCGACGCCTGGATCGGCCTCTACACCGTGGTGAAGGATCACGAGGGCGGCGAAGAGGCGGCCGAGAAGTTCGTCGAGGAGCTCGCCAACCGCGACGCCCACAAGAAGTTCGCCGCGCCGTACATCGCGCTGCAGGGCTTCTACGTGAACGACGAGAAGACCCGCGACAAGGCCCTCGCGTTCGCCAAGAAGGCGGTCGAGCGCGACGAGAACGACCCGATGTCGCTGCTCTGCCTGTCGGCGATCTACGGCCAGCTCGGCGATCTGCCGGCGGTCGAGCGCCTGCTGCGCCCGCACGAGTCCAAGATGCTGACCGACGTGCGCCTCGCCAACAACTACTTCGAGTGCCTCTGGCAGTCGCGGCAGATCGACAAGGTCACCAAGTTCCTCAACGTCCTCGTCCGCGCCGAGAACGCGCAGGTCAAGGCGTTCGCCCAGGAGCGCGCGCAGGCCATCGCCAAGTTCCTGAGCCAGCTGCAGCAGCAGGCGCAGGGCGCCGCCAAGGCTTGATCGAGTAGTGCGAGAGCTCGGCACGTTCCTCGTCGTCACCGACGTCAAACGGGCCAACGGCGCCGCGGTCACCGCCGCGGCGCTTGCTTTTGCGGCCACCGGCGGCGCGGCGTTCGCGCTCTCGCGGTCCATCCTCTGGGTCGTCGCGGTGGTGCTCGCGCCCCTCACCTGGGCCTTCACCCGGAGCCGCGCGCGGGCGCGTCTGCCGCAGGGGCGGGTGGAGATCGAGGAAGACCCACGGCTCGGTCCCGTGCTCACCATGCGTCGGCTCGACGTCGCGCTGCACCGCGTCCCCTTGCGGAACGCGCGCGTGCTCGGGCGCTCGCTCGCCCTCGGCGACGGCACGTTCGCGCGGGTGCAGATCGCCGTGCTGTGGGACGAGGGCGCGTTCGCCGCCAAGCTGGCGGTGCCGTTCCAGGCCGCGCCCGCGGACGTCGAGGGGAGCCTTCCCGCGGTCTACGAGCTCGATCGCACCGCGAGCCGTGCGTTCGACGCGCTGTCCTACGACGCGAGCCGCCTCGGGGCGTGAGCGGCGGCGGATTCGCCTGCTATCATGGGGGCGTGCAAAGAGGACCCGGGTGGTTGCGCGCGCTCGGCCTCGCCGCGCTCGTCGGTTCGAGCGTGAGCTCCGTGCAGTGCTCGGTCACCGAGTGCTCGTACAACAGCGACTGCGAGTCGGGCCTCTGCGTCGACGGCAAGTGTCAGGTGCAGTGCTACGCCGCGATCGACTGCCCGGACGACCGCAAGGCCTGCAGCCGCGGCGTGTGCGTGAAGCCCGACGGCGGCGTCGACGACGCGGGCGCCGACGGCGCCGACGCGGGCGACACGGGCAAGCCCGACACCACCGTCACCACCGACTCGGGCGTCGACTCCACGAGCCTCGACACCGCGCCGGACACCGACCCGGGCGACACCTCGATCACCGACACGGGGCCGGGCGACACCGGCCCGAAGGGCGCGATCTTCGACCGCTGCACGAGCGACGGCGAGTGCACGAGCGGCAAGTGCACCCTCTCCGCCCCGCGGTTCTGCACCAAGGCGTGCACGAGCTCGGGCGAGTGCCCCGACGGCCTGCAGTGCGCGGGCGGCATCTGTCAGCTCGACGACACCGGCAAGGCGGGCTGCAACATCACGACCGGCGCGGGCTGCCAGAACTACTGCATCGGCACGACGTCGGCGTCTCACTGCACGCACAAGTGCGCGAGCGCGTCGGACTGCCCCGCGGGCTTCGCGTGCAGCAGCGTCGGCGGCACCAAGGTCTGCGTCGACATCGAGCGGCCGTGCGGCACCGCCGATCAGTGCCCGGGCTCGCTCGGGTTCTGCGGCTCGGGCGGGCTCGGCTGCACGGCCACGTGCGACAGCTCCGCCGACTGTCCGCTGCGGCTCGTCGGGCTGCCTGCGTACACGTGCCAGAGCGTCTCCGGCAAGAACGTCTGCGCACCCCCGGCCGACGTGCTCGGCTCAGCGCCGCTCGGCGCCACCTGCAGCGCGACCGGCACCAACCTCTGTCGCAGCGGCGCCTGCGACGACGGCACCACGCCCGCCTCGTGCGCGCAGCGTTGCACCGTGCGCGGCGGGTGTCCGAGCGGGTGGGGCTGCTTCCCGCTCGAGGACCCGGGGCCGCCCAAGAGCACGCTGCTCGTGTGCAGCACGGTCACCGGCTCGAGCTTCCTCGGCGACGCATGCACGCGGGGCCGCGACTGCCTCACGGCGCTGTGTCAGGCGGGCACCGGGGGTGGGTACTGCACGCGCATGTGCGTCGACGGCCTCTGCCCCACCGGCATGTCGTGCGTCGCCTCGGGCCTCACCGCGACCGACGGCACGCCCGTCAAGCTGTGCACGAAGTAGGCGCGTACGGCACGCGTGGGGCACCACGCCCCACGACACATCGGGACTGGGATCTCTTGGCCGTGGTCCGGCGACGAGGATCCGAGTGATCGGCCGAGATCTCGCTGGAACGGCGTTCGCTAGCAAGCCCGCCGTGCTCCCTCGCGCGTCCGCCTTTTGTCTGGGCCTCGCCGTGGTGATCGGGGGCGGCAAGACGGCGCACGCCGGGCGCCTCCAGCTCGATCTCTCGGTCGACGGTGGCCTCGAGTACATGACCACGGCGCCGAGCAGCACGTTCACCATGGCCGAGGCCGAGGGCATGCCCCGCTCCGTCGCGGGAAAAGACCTGCGCGGGGGGTACGGCGCGCTGACGTTCCTCTCCGTCGGCGGCAGCATGGGGGTCGTGTGGAAGCAGCGGTACTGGTTCTCGCTGCTCGGCATGCGCATCGGTGGGGCGATCGGCCCCTACTCGCCGGTGCTCCGCTCCGTCGACGGCTCCCCGGCGGAGCTGCGCCCGGCGCGTGCGTGGCACGTCGACCTCGACGCCCTCGGCTTCCGCGTGCGGCAGAACGTGCGGCGCTGGAGCTTCGGCGCCGGCATGACCTTCGGCGCGACGATCCTCGTCACCCCGGCCACCGTCGGCATCGGCGCCGACGCCTACGAGGGCAACGCGTTCGCGGCCACGTTCTTCCTCCGCGGCCACCTCGAGGTCTGCCGGCGCGTCGACCCCGTGGCGCGCGCGTGCCTCGTCGTCTCCCCGTTCGTGCGTCAGTTCCGTTGGTTCGACGGCGGGGCGATCGCCCTGCGGTGGGAGGTCTCGCCATGACCCGCGTCTCGGTCCTCTTGGTCTCGGCGCTGTCGCTGGTCGGGTGCGGCATCTCGTCGGGGGACGGCTTCGCCGAGCTCGCCTCGCCCTCGACCACGCCGCTGGTCGCGCGGCGCGGCACCGTGATCGCCGACGGGTGCTCCCTCGATCCATGGCAGGCGCAGACGCTCGCGGCCGACGCGACCGCCAAGGTCGTGCAGGAGGTGGTGTTCCTCTGCGCGCTGCCGCTCGAGGACGGTCGGGTGGGGCCGCTCGACGCCGGCGCCCGCAAGGCGCTCGTCGAGCAGGTCGCCGCGCTCCACCCTCGCTACAAGGTGCGCATCGGCGCGTCGTTCACCGACGGGACGGGCTACCGGTTCGACCCGGCGCAGCTCGACAAGCAGCTCGGAGACCCGCTGTTCCGCGACGCCGCCGCCAAGAGCCTGCTCGACCTCGCGCGCCTCGCCGACGGCGTCGAGCTCGATCTGCAGAAGGTCCCGAGCACCGCCAAGGCCAACCTCACCGTCTTCGTGGCGGGCCTGCGCAGCGTGCTCGGCCCGACCCACCTCGGCATGCTGCTGCCGCCCCCGGGCAGCGACGCGGGGTTCGACCTGCCCGCGCTCGGCAAGAGCGTCGACCGCCTGCGCATCATGACCCTCGACTACTCCGACCCCGAGGCGGGCCCGGTCGCCGATCCGGGGTGGACGATGGACAGCTACCGGTTCGTGCGCGGGTTCGCGGGGCCGACCGTCGCCCTCGACATCGCATATCCTCTCTATGGAATCGACACCGGTCCCAAGGGGGGCCGGCTCGTCTCGTTCGTGGAGGCGCAGGGGCTCGCCGCCCTCTACGGGCAGACGCCAGCGCGGGGCCCCACCGGGGCGCTGCACTTCGGCTGGACCGACGCGCAGGGGGGCGCGCACACCACCTGGTACGACGACGCCAACTCCACGCTGTGGGCGCTCCACGCGCTCGACGACGCGAAGCTCCCCGACGACGTGGGCGTCGTCTACTACGCGCTCGGCACCGAGGATCCAGCGCTGTTCTCCACCCTGGCGCGGGCGCGACCGTGAGCCTGCGCGTCGCGGCCATGGCCTCGGCCGACCCGCTCTCGCCCGAGCTCCTCCACGAGCTCGAGACGCGCTACCTCGTGTTCGACGCCTTCGTCGCGGGGCGGCGGCGCGTGGGGCTGAATCCGCTGCTCTTGCCCGTGTCGCTCCACCGCGACGCCGCGCGCGCAGCCGTCGAGACCGTGCGCGCGAGCCTCGCCGCGAGCGAGCGCGCCCACCAGGATCCGAGCGAGCAGGCGCGCTACCGGCTGCACCCCGACGTCGTCGCGCTCGCGACCGCCTCGCGCCGGGGAGGGTCTTCCGCGCTGCTCGCGCGGGTCGACCTGCTGCTCGGCGAGGACGGCCACTTCGTCGCGTGCGAGGTCAACGCCGACTGCCCCGGCGGGCACAACGAGTCGCTCGCGCTGCCCGCCCTCACGCGCGCCGCGGGCTTCCAGTCCGGGCACGACCCGACGTGCGTCGTCGACGCCCTGGCCGAGCGCCTGGCCAGGGCGAGCGGCGGGCTCCCGGTGGCGCTCCTGTACGCGACCGCGTACGCCGAGGACCTGCAGGTCTGCGCGCTGGTCAAGAAGGCGCTCGCGGCGCGGGGCGTGGCCGCGGTGCTCGCGGCGCCGACCGCGGCGCGGCTCGTCGGTCGGTCGCTGTTCGTGGGGCGCACCGCGGTGCGCGCCGTCTACCGGTTCTTCCCCACCGAGTGGCTCGTCGGGCAGGACAACGTGCGCGATCTCGCGCGCGCCGTCGAGATGGGCTCGGTGTTCGACCTCACCGCGTTCGCGCACATCCACGCGCAGTCCAAGTTCGTGCTGAGCCGCGTGCCCCCGGCGCCGTGGATCGCGCCCACGGTGGCGCTCGAGGAGGTGGACCTCGCGACCATCCTGCAAGAGCAGCCCGCGTGGGTGCTCAAGCGCTCGTTCGGGCGCGTCGGGGACCAGGTCTACGTCGGCTCGCTGCTCTCGCCGCCCGCGTTCGCGCAGGCGCTCCGCGCGGCCGCCGCGGGCTCGCTGCGGGGCGAGTCGTGGGTGCTGCAGCGGTTCGTGAAGCAGCGCCCGATACCCACCCCGCTCGGGCCGCGCCTCGTGACCCTGGGCGCCTACGTGCTCGACGACACCTTCGTCGGCTACTTCGCGCGGCTCACCGTGCACAGCCACGTGAGCCACGACGCGCTCTGCGTCCCCGTCCTGGTGGAGGCCGCGTGATCCGCCGCCTCGCCCCGCTCTCCGCCCTCCTGCTCGCCTCGGCGTGCACGATCCGCCCGTGGACCCCCTCGGTCAGCGTGGCGTTCTGGGCCGAGGACGTCCCGGAAGGTCGCCTCGTGAACCTGCCCACGGCGGCGGACGCGCTCCGCAAGTGGCAGCTGCCTCCGGGAGACCCATACAGACCCTATGTGAAGCCCACCCTGTTCGCCTCGCTCGACGCCCTGGATCGCAAGACGACGATGCTGCCCGACGTCGAGGCGCTCGAGATCGTCCACCGCGCCCGGCGGGCGGCCCGGGCCATCGCCGCCGCGGGCCTGCCGCCGGACGTGGGGCTCGTGGTCGACCTGCGCGGCGCGGCCTCGGTGGCGTTCGGCGCGGAGCTGTCGCGCTACTCGAAGCACCCGGTCTCGCTCGTGCCCACGTTCCACAACTGGCCCAACGAGGACGAGCTGGTGCCCGCCGAGGAGACCCTCGCTGCGCTGGTCGCCGAGGAGCCGCGCCCAGCGATCCTCCACACGCACACCGTGCCGGTGTTCCTCCTCGACGCGTGGCGGCTCGCCTACCGCTTCGACGAGCCCGAGCCCGGAGTGTTCGACAACCGCTACATGCTCGGCTCCGCCGATCTCCCCGACGCCGCGGCGCTGCGCGCCCAGGGAATCCATAGACTCATCTATGTGATCGACGACTTCGACGACACCGAGGTGGAGGAGGACGATCTCCACCACACGTTCCGCGCGCTGCTCGGCGAGGGCATCGCGCTCTCCATGGCCGACCTCGCCTGGCTCGAGGCGCACGGCGCAGCCCCCGGCCTCGCCCTCGCGTTCGACGAGCACCCGCTGCGGGTCGAGCCCCGGCTCACGCTGGTGGACGACCCGCTGTTCTACCGCCGGGCCGTGGGCGGGTTCGGCGGGCTCCACGGCATCCACTTCGGCGGCGGCCTCGGCCACATCGGCCCCGCCGCGGGCTGAGCCAGCACGCTCAGCCGATCTTCACCTGTCCGCCGGTGATCTCGGCGAGGCTCTTGCCGTTCACCGAGAACATCCCGTCGACCTCCACCTTCGTGCCCTTGAGCTTCACGCCCGAGGGTCCGAGGGTGATCTCGCTGCTGCCCACCTTGACGTGGATCTCCTTCTTCCCGAGGGTCACCTCGGCACCGCCGTCGGTCTTGAGCATCACGCGGCTGCCGCCGGAGACCAGGATGCTGGCGTGCCCCATCGCATCGAGCTCGATGTCGGCGGCCTTCTTGGTCGTGGCCAGGCTGAAGCCGTCGCTCGTCTCGAGGGTGAACTTGCCTTCGGTGGTGCTGAAGGTCGCCTTCTTGGTGCCCTTCTCGGTCGCGAGGACGACCTTGGGGGCCGCGTCGCCCGTGAGGGTGAAGGTGGCCTTGGCCGTGGGTGACCCGATCGCGGAGAGGGCGATCTCGGCGGCCGCGCTGTCCATCACGAAGGTCTGCTTCTTCGGCGGCTCCGCCGGCGGTGCGAACGCCGCGCACGTGCGGATGTCGAGCTTGTCGCCCGTCATGTACATGGTCGGCGCGCGCACCTCCGCCTTCTGATCCGAGAGGACGATCGCCCCCGTCCACTGGAGGATGCCCGCCCGCGGCGGCTTGATCTTGGGGAGCTTCGGTGGGATCGGCGGCGGCTGCGGCAGCGGCGGTGCCGTGGCGGCCTTGGCCGCCTTGGCCGCCTTGGTGGACTCCGACGCCGTGATCGCGGTGTTGTCCTTGCCGCAGGCGATGACGATCTGCTCCGAGCCGTGCAGGTTGATCGACTTCGACCACATGAACAGGCGATCGAGGCCGTACACGCCCATCGAGTCCTCGGAGCCGACGAGGTGCATGGCGCTCGCGTCGTCCTGGAACACCGCCTCGTTGCCGAGCGGTCCGAGGCCGGGGGAGGCGCGCAGCCCCATGGCGAGGATGTCGGCGCGCAGCTGCTGCCAGGCGACCTCGTTCGTCGCGGCTTGCTTGGTCTTCTGGTAGAGGTTGATGCCGCCGAGGATGGCCGAATACAGCGTCACCCCGACGCGCAGGCCGTTGAGGGCGATGGTCGTGGCCTCGAGCGCCCGGGCCGCCGGGCTCTTGCTCGCGACGAACGCCGCGTCCTCGGCCGTGCGCTGCTTCAGCTCCTTGCTGGCTTCCGCGGAGGCCACCGCGTCGCGGGCCGTCTCCTCGTCGGTCACCGCGAGCTTCAGCTTGTCGATCTGGGCCTTCTCCGCGTCGGTGGAGAGCGCCGAGAGCGCGTTGGCCGCCTCCATGAGCTCGGTCTGCTTGTCGGGGGAGAGCGCGGCCGCCTGCTCCGCGGGCGTGATCTCGCTCCAGCGCGACGCGGTCGGCGCGACCGTGTCGCCGTCGATCTCCTCGGCGGAGAGCAGCACGGTCTTCTCGGCCGTGTCGCGGAGCGCGCGCGCGGTCACGAGCTGAGCATCGAGGCCGGTCTCGCCGCCGATGTCGCGTCGGCGTTCGAGCTCCTCGACCCGTCCTCGCGCGTCGGTCGCCGCCTTGCGTTCGTTGGGGAGCCGGGCCGTCACCGCGGCGTAGGCCGCGTACTTCGCGGCGAGGTTGCGCTGCGCGACGGCCTTGGCCGAGGTGTCGGACTCGGGGGGCGGCTCGCCGAGCGCCTTGAGCGCCTCGGCCTGCTTGACCTGCTGGAGCGACTGCCGGTCGTTCGCCGACGAGACGTTCTTGCCCTCGGCCTCGGCCTGCTTCGCGGTCGTGTCCGCGGTGGCCGAGAGGGTGGTGCGCGCGATCTCTACGCCCGCGGTGCCGAGCTCGGCGACGACGTCCACCAGCGCGCCCACGGCGAGCATCTTCTCGATGAGGCCCGGCTTCTCGGCGAGGGTGATGATGTCGCCCGAGGAGCGCAGGTCCTGGATGAGGCTCACCGCGGTGCCGATCGAGCCGACCATGCCCACGCCGAGCGTGCCGATCGTGCTGGCCGAGCCCGCCGTGGACAGCATCACGCCGTCCTCGGCGCCGTTGGGGGCGCCGAGCTGGAGGTAGCTGTTGAGCCGCGGCGTCGACATCTTGATGCGCGGCGAGCTCTCGTCGTCGTCGATGTTGATCTCGTTTCCGCGCCCGGTGCGGATGACGTTGCGCCGCTTGTTGTCGTCGGTGACCGGGCTCGCGGTGGACGGGTTGGGCACCGTGCCCGCGATGATCGGACGATCCGGGTCGCCGTCGACGAAGCTGAGGGCCACCTCGACACCCCCGCGCATCGGGAAGTGCATGCCGTAGCCAGGCCCCGAGTGGGGCTGCATCATGCGGATCGGCCGGGAGGCCTGCTCCTCGCCGCGATCGGCGGTGTCGAACAGGAAGCGCACGCGGTAGCGGCCCTGGTCGTCGACGTCGGCGTAGTCACCGTCGGCCACCACCTTGCCGGTCAGCACGCCGTGGATGCGGGGGACCTTGGTGACCCGCGGCGGTCGGAAGGCGATCTGCGCTTCGATCGCGTGGAACGTGCACTCGTAGCGGTTCGTGCCCTCGCCCTCGAACGCCACCTGCTCGGCCTCGTGGAGCACCTCGGTGACCAGGAGGTCGAGGTCGCCGCGGGGGTGACCCTCGAGCCGGAACCGGGCGCCGGCGCGCAGGCGCGGGTCGGTGGACTTGCCCTCGTAGATCTTGCGCTGGGCGCGGGCCTCCTGCGCGCGGATCTCGGCGAAGAACTTCGCCTCGTCCGGGGTCTTGAAGTGCGTGCCGTACTCGATCTGGTCGTGACCGGGCCCTGGGGCGGTGAGCTCGGTCTCGCCGAGCATGTCGAGCAGCGGCGTGCGGTAGTTGTAGTCGCGCGTGACGAAGCGGTGAGGGATGGGGCGCGCGCGGGAGCCGAGGTCGAAGATGCCGGTCTTCTCGCCCCGCGCCACCCACGGGAGGGGCGCGTCTTCGGGGTCGACGCGGCCGAAGGCCTGGTTGTCGTCGCCGAAGACCAGGAGATCGCGGTCGGGGCGCTCCTCGAAGAAGTAGAAGATGCCCAGGTGCTCGCAGAGGCGCTGCACGAAGTCGAGGTCGCTCTCCTTGTACTGGACGACGAACTCACGCGCCTCGTAGGTGCGCGCCAGGCGGAACTCGAGGTCGGGCGGGTCGCCCTGCGCGGTCTTGTCCTTGCCCTCCTCGGCGGGGGAGAGCTGGTGACGCCCGAGGCGCGCCTTGACGATGTCGGGGACGTTCGCGTCGAGGAAGATGTCGAGCGTGGTCGCGAGCGTCAGCCGCCACATGCGCGGGGCGACGTAGATTCGGTAGACCAGCTGACGGGCCTCGGTGACCCCGAGATCGTGCACCTCACGCACCATGCCGTGGATGGTCCGGGCGACGGAGCTCGGGTCGTTGGGGTCGGTGTCGAAGTGGATCTGGATGCCCTCGTCGAGGAGCGCGGCCTCGTCGATGCCGGACATGTCGTCGGTCAGCACCTCGACTTCGAACTCGTAGGGCTGCGAGATGCGCTCTCGACCTCGCAGCGTGCGGACCTGGATGGACTCGGGGAGGGCCTTGGATTCGACGCGGACGTGACGGGCGATGACAGGCATGGCGTCGCGCCATGGGACCAAGGCTCGACGGCATCGTCAAACCCCGCGACAATGGACCGGTGGAACCCAAGGCAGACCCGGAGCGGAGGACCGGACAGGGACGGTCCGGGAGCGACCAAGCCGACTGGACGGCTCGTGGCCTCGCGGGCGAGCTGCGGGGCGCCGTCCTCGCGGGTCAGGACCTCTCGGGCGTCGACCTGACCGAAGTAGACCTCAGCGGCGCCGACCTCCGGGGAGCCGACCTCCGCGACGCCGTCCTCGACGCCGCGCGGCTGGGTGCCGCCCTGCTGACGGACGCGAAGCTGGATGGGGCGCGCCTGCGCCAGGTCGATCTGACGGACGTGGTGGCGCCCGGCGTGGACTTCTCGAAGGCGAGGGTGTCGGCGACGGCCCTCGGCGCGGCCGACCTGAGCGGTGCGCGGTTCTTCCTCGCGGACTTCTCGGGACTCGACTGCACGAAGGCGCGCCTGCGGGGGGTCGCGCTCGTGCAGAGCCTGCTCCAGGGCGCCGACCTCAGCGGTGTAGATCTGACCGGCGCGGACCTCACCGACGCGTCCTTGCTCGACGCCAAGCTCCCCAAGGCCATGCTGGTCGACGTGCGCGCGCCGCGTCTGTGCCTCCGCGGCGCCGTCGCGAGCCACGCGCGGGTCTCGCGCCTGATCGCCCCCCTGGTCGACGCGCGGGGCGCGAACCTCGAGGCGATCGACGGCGAGAAGGCCAGCTTCCGCGACGGCCTGTTCGAGGGCGCGAACCTGCGGTTCGCCAAGCTGTTCGGCGCCGACCTGCGGGGCTGTGTGCTCGCCGCCGTCGACGCGCGCGGCGCCCACCTCGCCTATGCTGATCTGACCTATGCGGACCTGTCCCACGCCCGCTTCGAGACGGCCTTGCTCGAGGATGCGTTGCTCGACGACACCAACCAGCACCGCGCCGCGTTCGACGGCGCCGAGCTGCGGCGCGCCTCGCAGAAGCGCGTGAAGAAGACCGACCCCGACCGCGCCCGCGCCGAGGACTTCGGCAAGGAGACCCGATGACGCGTCCCGTTCGCCGCGCACCCGCCAAGAAGCCCCTGGCCATCGACCGCGCTGGCGGCCCCTTCGAGGCGCTCGTGACCACGGCCGACGGCGAGCTGCTCGTCCGGCGCGCGGGGCGCGGCGCGCCTCGCAAGGCGTTCCCCGCCCGCAACGCGGTCCCCGGCTACCGGCCCGCCGTGGGCGACCGGGTGCTCGTCCTCGAGGGCGAAGAGGCGTTCCTGGTCGGGGTCCTGCGCGCTGCTGCCATTGCTGCCAGCGACGGCGCGACCGCGCGCGAGCGCGATGGGGCCATCGAGCTCCGCGACCCGGTCGGCGCGCTGGTGGCGACCTGGGATCCGCGCGCCTGTCGCCTGGTGATCGCCCCGCCCACGGCGGATCTGCACCTGCGCACGAGCGGGCGGCTGCGGCTCGAGGCGGGCGGCGATCTCGAGCTCGCGAGCGGCGGCACGGCGCGCCTCGAGGCGAGCGCGCTCGAGGCCACGACCCACCGCGCGAGCCTCGACACCCGCGAGGCGCACCTGCGCGCCGAGGGTTCGCGCGTGGACGCGACGACCCACGTCGTCCAGGTCGGCAAGCTCGAGGTCTCGGCGCAGCGCCTGATCGAGACGGCGGGCGAGGTGTTCCGCGAGGTCGAGGGCTTGCTCCAGCAGCGGGCCGGGCGCGCGCGCACCCTCGTGAAGGAAACGTTCCGCCTGCTCGCGGGACGGACGGACATCGCCTCGCGCGAAGACACGGTGATCGACGGCAAGCGCGTCCTGCTCGGATAGGAGACCACCATGTTCCCTGCTTCGACCACCGCCGGTGGCATGTGCTTCGCGATGCCGGACGTGTGCCTCACCCCGGCGCCACCCGCGCCGCCCGTGCCGATCCCCTACCCCAACCTCGCCCAGTGCGCCCAGGCGACGAGCACCACCACCAAGGTGCTGATCCAGAACAAGCCGGTGATCGTCGAGATGTCGAAGATCCCACAGAGCTCGGGCGACGAGGCCGGCACCAACGGCGGCGTCATGTCGGGCATGAACCGCGGTGAGGTCGCCTTCAAGCTGGGGAGCAGCAAGGTGATGATGCAGGGCAAGAAGGTGTGCTTCATCACCTCGCTCACCGCCCACAACGGCGCGAGCCCGAACGCCCCCGCCGGCGCGCAGATCGCGCCGTCGCAGGCCAAGGTGATCGTCGCGCCCTAGCGCTTGCCGAAGCGCGTCCCGGCGACGAGCGCGAGGTCGAGACGCACCCCCGCGGCGCGCGCGCGGTAGGTGTTGCACTCGAACAGGTTCGCGCCGCGCAGGTCGGCGCCCGTGAGGTCGGCCTTCTCGAAGTTCGCCTGCATCAGGTTCGCCTTGCGCAGCAACGCCCGGCGCGCCTCGGCCTTGCGGAACCGCGCGCCGACCAGCTCGGCGCGGTCGAGGACCGCCTCGGACAGCTGGGCCCCGGCGAAGTCGGCGCCCTCGAGCGAGGCGGAGGAGAAGTCGGCGAGCTCGAGCTCGGCGCCGGCGAAGATGGCCCCCGCGCCCTTCACGCGCAGGAAGCGCCCTCGGCGCAGCCGCGCGCCGTCCGCCCGCAGGCCCTGGAGGTCGGCCTCGTCCAGGCACACGTCCATGCCCTCCGCGCCGTAGAGGCGCGCCCGCGCCAGATCCGCGCCCACGAGGCGCAACCCCTCGATCACGGCGTCGGTGAAGTCGGCGTCGTGCAGGCAGACGCGCTCCCCGTGCGCGCCGACGAGGTTCGCGCGCACGAGCTTCGTCCGCTCGCCGCGGACCCCGTCGAGCACGAGGCGCGGCGCATGGACGCCATCGAGGACGGCGTCGTCGAGGAGCGCGTCGGTGAGGTCGGCGTCGACGAGTCGGGCCTGCGTGAGATCGGTGCCCACGAGAGAGGCCCGGACGAACGAGGCGCCCTCGGCGTCCACCTCGGCCAGGACGGCGGCGTCCAGCTTGGCGTCGTCGAGCCGCGCGTTGCGCAGCCGCGCGCCCGTCAAGATCACCCCCGAGAGATCGAGCCCCCGGAGGTCTTCGCCGTCGAGCTTCACCCACGAGAGATCCTTGCCCGCGAGACTCGCGCCGCCACGGGCGGCCTCGAGGTGCCGCGCGACCGTCTCGGCGTCGATCTCGGGGAGCGGCCGCGGCGCTGCGATCGGCGCGACGGACGAGGGTGGCGCAGCGACGGGCGTGCGCTTGGCCTTGTGCGCGGCCTCTACCTTCGCGGCCATCTGCCGGTAGAGGTCTCCGAGCGAGGCCCCAGCGCCGGCGTTCTCGTTCTCGGGCGGCGCGTCGTCGGCCTCCACGCGCGTGGAGAGGAGCCCCGCGTGAACAGCTCGCGATGCAGCGCGGCGCGCGCACCGTCGAGGTCGAGCCCGGGGGCATCGGGCATCACGAGCAACGTGGACACGTTGGTGGCCTCGTCGTCGGTGGCGGCGAAGAAGCCTCGCCACACCAGCACCACCTGACCGGCGTCCGCGTCGAACCACACCGTGTCGAGGCGCAGGACGACCTCGAAGAGGCCGCCCCCCTGCGCCTCGGTGCGGAGGGCGAACGCACGAGGGCGCTCGGCCGGCAGCTGGCCCTCGACGAGGGCGTACTTGCCGACCCCGGCGAGCAGGTAGCTCTCGTCGCCGGTCAGGTACTCGAGCTGCTGAACAGGGGGCGCTGCGTTGTAGAACGCCCAGTCGAAGTCCTCGGGAAAATACGGCCAGCGCGATTCCTGCCACTTCCTGCCATAGGTGCCGAGCTTGCTGCGGCGGTGCGGGAAGCTCGGAGACGTCGGCGCCGTACAGGTCGGCGCGGTCGTGTCGGTGGCTCCCCGGAGGCGCACGTCGAAGTCCTCGAGGTTCGGGATCCGGACGCCGGTGCGGTAGCCCATCCCGAGCGGGTTCTGCTCGGACAGCGGCCCTCCGAGGGCGCGCTCCCAGCGGAGCGGCACGGAGTCGAACGGCGCGGTCGTCCCGACCCCCCGCTCCCAGGTGCGGTCACCGAACACGGCGATCTTGCGCGAGAGCCCCTTGCCGAGGCGGAACTGGACCAGCGCCACGCCCTTCTTGCTGCTGTCGGGCACGTGCCCGACGAGGAGGGCGTCCGCCCTGGGCTTGAACGGGGCGAAGTCGGTCGCGTACCGCAGGCTCGCCTCGGGATCGTCGTCCCAGTGTGCGTCGCCGCTCGGCGGCAGCGGCTCGTCGGCGAGGCGCGCGCGCCCGTTCGGCACGAGGTCCGCGGTGAGCTTCACGACCACCACGCGCGAATCCTCCGGCGGGTCGAGCTGGTAGGGGAACGACCACGCCGTCCACTTGCCGAGATCGATCAGGGGCAGCTGCTCGGTCGTGCGCGGCGGGGGCCGCAAAGGGCGGCAGCGTCGGCACCTGGATGTGCGATTCGGGGGGCGCCGAGGAGGCGATCACCGAGGGGGGCAACGAGCTGCGAACGGGGGAGAGCGGGGCCTCCTCTTCGTCCTCGTAGGCCTCGAGGATCTCTATCTCCGGCGCGTCCACCAGGGGCACCGGGATCGCGACGCGCGGCGGCTCCGGCGGCAGGACGAAGCGCTCCTCCGGGTCTCGCGGCTCGTCGGCATCTCGTGCGGCCGGCAGCTGGACGGTCGGCCACGCGAACGGAGTGCCCGTGCCAGCCTCGAGCGTCGCCACGAAGGCCTTCTTGCGAGGCCCGAGCGCCTTGGCCTCGGGCTCGGCGGACGGTGCGCTCGCCGCGATCTGGGCCTGCTTCTGCGCCTCGAACGCGACCACCGGGCTCACCGCCTCCTGCGTGGCGGCGAGCGGGTTCTTCGGCCGGCGGGGCACGCTCGACGACGGCGGCACCGCGAACGCCGCCGGCAGCTGATCGAGCACCATCGTCTGGCGCTCGCCCTCCTCGGGCGGTGCGGGCGCGGAGGGGCCGGGCGCCGGCGCTCCGATCGGCAACGGGGGCAGCGCGGCGCCGACCGTGACCTGCGTGGAGGCGAACTGCTTCACCCGCGGCGGGAGCTTGCGGGCCACCTCCACGAAGCGCGCCGTGACCACCGCGCGGCTCGGATCGGCGAACACCTCTTCTGGCACGGCGAGATCACCGCGGAAGGTGACCGTGCACCCGAGCGTGTCGCCGAAGACGACCATCGTGTCCGCGACCAGCGGCAGGTCGACCTCGGTGCCGTCGATCCCGACCTTCGCCTGCACCACCACCCCGGGCAGCCGTGAGCGCACCTCCGGCAGGTGGGGATGGAGCCCGACGAGGAGCAGCTCTTCGTGCCCGCTCAGCGGTCGGATCCGCTGATCCGCGGGCGCCACCTGGTAGGCTTCGAAGTCGAACTCGGCGGGGAGGCTCGCGGGCGGGACGAGCGCGGGACGCGCGGCGTGCGGCAGCGGTCCGAGGCCCGGCGTGGCTCCGCTCTCGGGATCGGCGACGATCAGGATCGGGGTGCTCGACCCGTACGGGTTGTGGTCGCCGGCGGCGGCGAGCTCCCAGCGCAGCGGCAGGGCGTCGAACGGTTCTTCGGTCGAGAGGTCGAGGCGCTTGTCGACCAGCACGTGGTTGAGCTCGGAGACACGGAGCCGGATGCCCATGTGCGTGACCCGCTGGCCCACCGGGGCATACGCGGCGCCCACGAACAGCACGTCGCACCGCCCGCCCTTGCGCGGCACCCGGTCGGAGGCGAACAGCAGGCTCCGCCCCTCGTTGCCCTCGTGGTGCACGTCGTCGTGCAGCCCGATGGGCTCGCTGACGGGCGCGCCCTGCTGGGAGATGTCGAAGGTGATCTTGGCGATCACCGCGAGGCGCGGCGCGCCCCCGACACGGAACACGACGGACCCGAGCGCGATCGGTTGACCCACGCGGGCCAGCATATCTCAGCGGACTTGCCGGCGGTCGTTCAGTGCGCCGGGCCGTTCGCGGCGAGCCAGCGCTCGGCCTCGAGCGCCGCCATGCAGCCGGTGCCCGCGGCCGTGACGGCCTGGCGGTAGACGAAGTCCTGCACGTCGCCCGCGGCGAAAACGCCCGCGACGTTGGTCTGCGTGGTCCCCGGCACGGTGCGAATGTAGCCGTTGTCGTGGAGATCGAGCACGCCCTTGAACAGCTCGGTGTTGGGCGTGTGACCGATGGCGACGAACACCGCGCCGGCCTTGAGCTCCTTGGTCGCGCCGGTCTGCAGGTTCTTGAGGCGCACGGCCTCGACCGCGTTCTCGCCGAGGATCTCGTCGACCGCGCTCCAGTACTCGACCTTGATCTTGGGGTTCTCGAGGGCGCGCGTCTGCATGATCTTGGAGGCGCGGAACTCGCCGCGGCGGTGCACGAGGGTGACGCTGTTGCAGAGGCCGGTGAGGTAGTTCGCCTCTTCCATGGCGGTGTCGCCGCCGCCGACGACCAGCACGTCTTCGCCCTTGAAGAACGCGCCGTCGCAGACCGCGCAGGCCGAGACGCCGCGGCCCTGCAGGCGCTTCTCGCTCGGTAGATCGAGCCAGCGCGCGGTGGCGCCGGTGGAGACGATGACCGAATCGGCGGTGTAGAGGTCGTCCTCGACCCACGCCTTGAACGGTCGGGCGCTGAAGTCGATCTTGGTGACGTCGGCCGTGACGAGCACGGTGCCGAAGCGCTCGGCCTGCGCGCGGAACTCCTTCATGAGCTCGGGGCCGGTGATGGCCTTGGGGAAGCCCGGGTAGTTCTCGACGTCGTTGGTGATCATGAGCTGACCACCCGCCGCCCAGCCCTCGATGCAGAGCGGCTTCAGGTTGGCCCGCGCGGCGTAGATCGCCGCGGTGAGGCCGGCGGGGCCGGAGCCGATGATGAGGACCTTGTGGTGCGCCTTGACGGTCATGAGGGGTTCGAAGGAGGTAAGGCATGCTAGGAGAGGGCGCAACCGATGGCGTCCGTCGCGCTGCCTCCGGCCCTCCTGGGGGCAGACCTCGAGCTCGAAGGCGGAGAGCTCCTGGTGGTGTGCGGCGAGACCGCGTCGGGCAAGACCGCGCTCGCGGTGGCGCTCGCGCGCGCGCTGGACGGCGAAATCGTGGGCGCCGACAGCGTCCAGGTGTACCGCGGCTTCGACATCGGGAGCGGCAAGCCCACGGCCGAGGAGCTCGACGGCGTCCCTCACCACCTTTTGTCGGTGGCCGATCCGGCCGAGGAGTTCCATGCCGGGCGGTTCGTCGCGCTCGCGGACGCGGTCATCGCCGAGGTGCGCGGCCGAGGTCGGCTGCCGATCGTCTGCGGCGGCACCTACCTGTGGATCAAGGCGCTCGTCGAAGGCCTGGTCGAGGCGCCACCGGCCTCTCCTTCGCTCCGCGCGGAGCTGCACGCCGAGCTCGCGGAGAAGGGCGCCATGCACCTGCACGCGCGCCTCCGCGGGGTCGATCCGGCGAGCGCGGAGCGGCTGCACCCGAACGACGCGGTGCGGGTGGTGCGCGCGCTCGAGGTGCACGCGCTCACGGGCACGCCGCTCTCGACGCTGCACGCCGCGCACGGCTTCCGCACGCGCCGCCTGGCCGCGCGTCTGCTCCGGGTCGAGCGGCCCCGCGAACAGCTCGAGCAGCGGATCGCGGCGCGCGTGGACGAGATGCTCGCGCGGGGCCTCGTCGACGAGGTGCGGGGCCTCCTCTCGGCCGGCCACGGCGCGTGCAAGGCGATGCGCTCGGTCGGCTACGCCGAGACGAAGGCCCACCTCGAGGGCACGCTGCCGCTCGCGGAGCTCGCGCCGTCGATCGTGCGTTCGACCTGCGTGTTCGCGCGCCGGCAGCGCACGTGGCTGGCCCGCGCCGGGGCCACCGCGGTCACCAGCCCATCTTCCGCGCCCAGTCCTCGAGGGTGGGCTTGATCGTCTCGGGCGGCCGCACCACCGAGAGCATCGCGCGCGCCGCCTTCTCGTCGCCCGAGCGGTAGGCGAGCTCGGCGAAGGTGAGCGCGAGGCCGGGGGCCTTCTCGAGCAGCGCGCGGTGCGGCGCGAGCAGGGCGTAGGCGCGGCCCCACGCCTCGAGCCGCGCGAGCGAGCGAGCGCCGAGCAGCGCCTTCATCATGTCGCCGTCGACGAGCGCCGCCTGCTGCGCGTCGACAGCGGCGCTGCTCAGCATGGCGCGCAGCAGCTTCACGGCGGGCTCGCCCTCGAGGCGCGCGGCCTCGTCGAGGAGCCGCGTCGCGGTGGCGAAGTCGCCGGCCCGGGCGTGGACGAGCGAGGCGTCACGCCACACCGAACCGCAGCGCGTGCAGTGGCTCGTGGCCACCTGGCTGACGGCGATCGCGGCCGCGTCCTGGCCGAGGCGGCTCAGGATGCCGGCGCGGAGGCCGAGGATGCGGTGCTCGAGCGCCTGGACCCGCCGCTGCACGGGCGCGCGCCGCACGAGCATGATGCGGAGCCCTGGCCGATCCAGGGTCGGCGTGTGCGTGTGGTCGAGGGTCTGCCCGAGGAACGCGGCGTAGGCCGAGAGCGCTGCCTCGTCGCCGTCGGGCGCGAGCAGGGCCAGCACCTCGATGCTCTCGACGAGCGCGTCCGCCTCGAAGCCCGTGTGGGCGTACCAGCGCGCGCACGTCTGGTGGAGCGCGGCGGCGGCGACCAGGGCGTCCCTGTAGCGACGCTCGACCATGGCCTGGCCTTTGAGGAACCGGATGGCCTCCATGCTCTCGGGGTGCAGCCGCGCCTCGCGTTGCCAGAACGTGGGCTCGTCGTCGAAATCGGCGCTGCGCCGCGCGGCGACCACCGTCAAGAGGACCACGGCGAGGCTCGCGAACCCGAGCGCCGTCCTCCGCCGCGCCTCGGGGAGCCCTGCGAGGAGCGTCGCGACCACGAGCGCGAGGCCGAGCGTCGGGGCGTAGAGGAATCGCTCGGAGAGCAGCGTGACCATGCCGGTCGGCACGACGTTGGAGGTCGGCAACAGCATCGCGAGGTAGAAGGCGATGCCCACCGAGACCGCCGGCTTGCGCCTGGCGAACGCGACCATGACGGCGATCAGCGCGGCGAGCCCGATCACCCCGACCACCACGTGCGGCATCGAGACGAGGAGCTTGCCGTTCTCCGCGCGCACGAGGCCCTGCTGCACGGAGAGATCGTGCGGGAAGAACGTGAGCTCGAAGTAGCGGCCCCAGGTCTCGAACATCATGGCCGCCCAGTCGCCGAGCGACACGCTGAACATCTTCTGGCGCACCGGCAGGAGGCGTTGCCGGAGCGCGAGATAGACGAGGGCGAGGCCGAGCTGCGGCAGCGCGGCCCGCACGCAGCGGACGATGGTCGCGCGATCGAGCGACGGGCGACCGGCGACCACCCAGGCCTCGACCGCCACGATCGCGGGCAGCGTGATGGCCTGCTCCTTGGTGCCGTAGGCGAGCACGGTGCCGAACACCTCGAGCGCGAGCCCGCGGGCCTTGCTGCCGGGGCCTTCGCGGAGCCGGAGGGCGACGCCCTCCGCGACCACGAGCAGCGCGACCATGCAGAGCACGTCGGTGCGGCCGGCGATCCAGGCGACGCTCTCGGCCTTGGTCGGGTGCACGGCGAACAGGAGCGCCGCGACGAACGCCGGCAGGATGGTGTCCGTCCAGCGTCGCAGCGCGCGGAACGAAAGCCAGGCGACGAGGCCGTGCAACAGGAGGTTGACCGCGTGGAACAGGGTGGGCGCGCCACCCCCGACCTTCCACTCGAACGCGTAGGTCGCCGTGACGAGCGGACGGTAGTAGACGATGCGCGCGCTCGCGCGGAGGAAGTCCTCGCCGAGGTTCCAGAAGTCGGTGACGAACCAGCGCTTCCAGTGCGCGAAGCCGTGCACGAACGTGTTGGTCGCGATCAGCGCCCGGTCGTCGAACAGGAATGGTCCTCCGAGCGCGGGGGCGAAGGCGAGCACCGCTGCGCCGATCACCACCAGCGCGAGCACCGAGGGGCGGACCCCTCCCGCGGCGGCTCTCTCTCGCTCCTCGCTCCCGGGCCGTTCTCGCTCCGAGTCGGTCATGCCGGCGGGAGCTTAGCTCGCCTCCGAGACCGTGCGTCGATTTGCCCGGTCGGCACGCTATCATCGGCCCGTGACCTCCATCGTTCCGGCGCGCAGCACGGGTGTGCGGGTCCTGGTCGTGGACGACGAGCCGGGTCTCCGCGAGATGCTCGGCATCCTGCTCAAGCGCGAGGGCCACGAGGTCACCGTGGCGCCGGGCTTCGCGCGCGCCCGCGACCTCGTGCTCACCCAGGAGGCGTTCGCGCTCATCCTCACCGACGTCGTCATGCCCGACGGCAGCGGGCTCGATCTCCTCACCGTGGCCAAGCAGCGCAACGCGGCGACCGAGGTCATCGTGATGACCGCGCACTCCACGGTGGACGTGGCGCTCGAGGCGATGCGCCGCGGCGCCTACGACTTCGTCGCCAAGCCGTTCCAGGCCGCCGAAATGCGCCTCCTGGTCGGGCGCGCGCTCGAGAAGAGCGCCATCGTCGCCGAGAACGCGCGCCTCCGGGCCCGCATCGCCCAGGTCTCCCCGGACGACCCGCTCGAGGTGCTCGGCAAGAGCGCCCCCATGCGCGCCATCGCCGACCTCGTGCGCCGCATCGCGCCCTCGCGCAGCACCGTGCTCGTCACCGGCGAGAGCGGCACCGGCAAGGAGCGGATCGCCCGCGCGATCCACCAGTGCAGCGACCGCGACAAGAAGCCGTTCATGGTCGTCAACTGCGGCGCGCTCCCCGAGAACCTCATGGAGAGCGAGCTGTTCGGCCACGAGAAGGGCGCGTTCACCGGCGCCTCTGGCCGACACACGGGCCTGTTCCGCGAGGCCGACGGCGGCACGCTCCTGCTCGACGAGATCGGTGAGCTCCCCCTCGCGCTGCAGGTGAAGCTCCTGCGCGCGCTGCAGGAGCGCAAGGTGCGACCGGTGGGCGCCACCGCCGAGATCTCCGTCGACGTGCGCGTGATCGCGGCCACCAACCGCGACGTCGAGGAGGACGTCGCCGCCGGACGCTTCCGCCAGGATCTCTACTACCGCCTCAACATCATCCGCCTCGAGGTCCCGCCGCTCCGCGCGCGCACCGAGGACATCCCCGCGCTGGTCGACCAGTTCATCCAGCGCTTCGCCGAGGACCACGGCAAGAGCGTGCGCGGGATGTCGCCCGAGGCGCTGCGTGAGGTCCTCGCCTACCCGTTCCCGGGCAACGTTCGCGAGCTCGAGAACGCCATCGAGCGCGCCGTGACCCTCCGCGGGTCCGTGGATCGCCCTCGGCGATCTCCCGCCCTCGATCGCGGGGCGCGTCTCGGCCGGGGCCCGGTCGCTGCTCGAGCTGCCCGCGGAGGGTTGCAACCTCGACCAGCTGATGGCCGAGGCCGAGCGTCGGCTGATCCTGCAGGCCCTCGAGCGAACGAGCGGCAACCGCACGCAGGCGGCCAAGCTCCTCGGCGTGACCTTCCGCTCGCTCCGCTACCGGCTCGACAAGCTCGGGCTCGAGTCTGGCGACGAGCCCGAGGAGGACTCGCGGCCGTGACCCATCGTCATCTGCCGCCGAGGTGGGCGCCCTTTCTCGTCCATCCACGCGGTTGGCCCTGACGAAGTTCGTCACGTAGGCTGATGAGCGACGAGGGGAGCAGGTGTAGCCATGGGTCGAATCGAGGGGATTTCCGGGGTGACGGTGGAGGCCCCTCCACACCGACTCGAGCGGCATGGATGGTGCAGCGTGAGCGCCGTCATGGAAAGGCAGACCGCGACCAGGGTCTCGCGAGGGTTCACCCTCGTCGAGCTCATGATCACGGTCGCGATCATCGGCGTCCTCGCCCTGCTCGCAGTGGTGGGGTACGCGCGGTGGACCCGCTCGGCCAAGACCGCCGAGGCCACGGCCATGCTCGGAGCGATGAAGAGCGCCGAGGAGACCTATCGCGCCGAGACCCTCCGCTACCTCGACGTCAGCGGCGGCGCGATCGACACGTACTACCCGACCAGCGCTCCCAACGACCAGCGGGTCGTCTGGGACCCTGCTGGCTGCGCCGGAACGGCCATCTGCGATCGATTCCGCCAGCTCAACGTGCAGGCCGAGTCGCAGGTCTACTACCGCTACTCGATCATCGCCGGTGCCGCCGACGGTTCGATCAAGACCGTGGACGGCAAGACGTTCCCCGCCGCCAACGATCCGTGGTTCATCGCCAAAGCCCGGGGGGATCTCAACGCCAACGGCACGTTCGGCTACTTCTGGACGTCGTCGTGGGACTCGATCGTGTGGAGCAAGAACGCAGACGAATAGCTCTCGCTCCGGCGAGCACAACGCAACGTAACGGACCCGACTCTTTCGATGAGCCATCGAGTCACCTCGGTCAGAGGTGCCTCGCGGGTTTCATCCAGCCCGAGATCTGACCGAAGGAATCCAGGAGGAAACAAGATGCTCAAGACCCTCATGCGCAAGCGCCAGGACGGCTTCACCCTCGTCGAGCTGATGATCGTCGTGGCGATCATCGGCGTCCTCGCCGCTCTCGCCATCTACGGCGTCAGCCGCTACCTGAAGCACGCGAAGACCGCCGAAGCGACCCGTAACCTGGGCAGCATCGAGACCGGCTCGAAGAACCAGTTCCAGCAGGAGACCGACACCAGCGGCATCGGCACTGGACCGTTCGTGCACCGGTTCTGCCCGGACACCACCGCCCCCGTGCCCGCGGCGGTCCCCGCCGCCGCCAAGATCAAGGCCCTCGCCACCGACTGGAACCAGCCGGCCTGGCAGTGCCTGAAGTTCTCGATCAACGAGCCGCAGTTCTACCAGTACAGCTACGTCGGCAACATCGCGACGACCGGCACCGCGGCGCTCTACACCGCCACGGCGAACGGCGACCTCGACGGCAACGGCACGCTGTCCACCTTCCAGCTCACGGGCGCGGGGAGCCTCACCGGCGACGCCCAGCGTCAGGCCCTGAAGATCACCAACGAAGACGAGTGATCGCGGCGACTGCCTCCGCGCGGGTTCCTGGACTCCGCGCGGACGGCCGTCGACGTGGTCGCTGAGTGCGTTCCTTTGGTCGCAGGGGGACCGGACGAACGGTCCGGAGCGACAAAAATAGTTCGGGAGGTGAGGGCTCGATGGGCAACCGACGCGCATTCACGCTCGTGGAGCTGATGATCGTCGTGGCGATCATCGGGGTCCTCGCGGCGTTGGCACTGTACGGAGTCTCGCGGTATCTGAAGCACAGCAAGACCGCCGAAGCAATCGCCAATCTCGGCTCGATCGAGACGGGCTCGCGGCAGCAGTACCAGCGGGAGACCCCGTTCGGCGGGGACGACAACAAGTTCGTCCACACGTTCTGTCCGAGCACGGCCCTCACCCCGGCGACCGTCCCCTTGGCCTCCAAGATCAAGACGGCGCCGGTGGACTGGAACACGGCCGGGTGGACCTGCCTCAAGTTCAACGTCGACTCGCCGCAGTTCTACGCCTACAAATACGAGTCCAATTCCTCCACGGGGACGGACGCGATGTACACGGCCACCGCCAATGGCGATCTCGACGGCAACGGAGTGAAGTCGACCTTCGAGCTGAGTGGCCATGGCGGCCCGCTCGGCGATGCCGTGCGTGATTCCTTCCGCGTCCTCCTGGAGGACGAGTGAAGTGAGTCCCGGAGCTCGGGGCCTGGGCCCGCGAGGCTCCACCTTCGAAGGGCAGGCTCGCGGAGGCAGAGGCGCGCGCCCCAGCCGAGCGATCGAGCTCGCGGTCGTGTTCGCGGTGATCGGGACGGCGCTCGCTGCGGGCGTGCCCGCGTGCCTGCGCGCCATCCGACTCTCCCGCACGGCAGAGGCCGCGGAGTCGCTCGAGAAGCTGACCGTGGCCGGGGCGCTGTACCTCGAGCAGAAGAACGCGGCGAAGCTCGGGAGCACCACGACCACGCCCGGGCAGGTGCCCGTCGGCAAGCCGGTGACCGACGCCGAAGGGACGTGGAGCCACCCGACCTTCAAGGCACTGTCGTTCGAGCCACCGCAGCCCCACTGGTACGCCTACCGGGTCGAAATCGACCCGGACCTCACGACCCCGCTGCGCGCGGTCGCGCACGGTGACCTCGACGGGGACGGCGTGCTGTCCACGTTCAGCCGCAGCCTCGGGCGCGAGGGCAACCAGATCGTCGTCCGCCCAGGGCTCCTCGTGACGCAGGATCTCGAGTGAGCCGCCTGCGCGAGGTCGCGATCGGGGTGGGGGTCGCGCTCGCGGTCTTCGGCGTCGACGCGCTCCGCACCGAGGCGACCCAGCGACTCCACAAGGTCAAGGAGCAGAACGACGTCTACGCGCTCCCGCCGCCCAAGCTGGTCCGGGTCCTCACGCTCGGACACACCGACGCGGCGGCCTCGATCCTCTGGGCCTCGACCCTCTACCAGTATGGCGAGCACCTCGGCCAGAACCGCCGCTTCCAGTACTCGACGCAGTACCTCGAGACGATCCTCGAACTCGATCCGGGCTTCCGACCGGCCTATCGCTTCCTGAGCACGCTCGTCACGATGCAGGCCGCGAACCCCATGCCGATCGAGATCGATCGCACGGACAAGCTGTTCGCGCGCGGCGCCGAGCTCTACCCGGAGGACGCGGGCATCCTCGGCGCGTACGCGGCGTTCCTCCTGTTCGAGGGTGCCCAGTTCCTGCCCCCGAGGAGAAGAAGGCCTTCCGGCTGCGCGGCGCGCCGCTCGCCCAGCGCGCCGTCGAGCTCGGCTACTTCATGGACACCATCAACATCGCGGGTGCGAGCTACCTCGCGCAGGCCGGCGCCAAGGGGCTCGCCATCGCGCAGCTCGAGCGCGCCTACGCGGTGGCCACCAACGACGACGTCCGCGAGCGGATCGCGGCGCGGCTCCGCAAGCTGCAGGGCGACGCGGCCCTCGAGCGCGCGCAGCGGGCGATGCAGGGCTTCGTCCAGACGTGGAGGAGCGAGGCGCCGTTCGTGAGCGAGTCCACCATGCTGCTGCTCGGCAAGCAGCCGGCCTGGGCGCGCTGCGCCGGGCTCGCCGGGTTGCCCTCCGGGTCGCTCGGCGCCGATCCGGCGTGCTCCGCCGCCTTCGAGTGAGCGGCTACGATCCATGCCCCGGGCTTTCAGCCCTTTCAGCCCGGGGGAATTCTTCGACGCTCCTTGAAGCGGCTCGAGCGCTACTCGAGGCGGCTACTTCGCGCGCACGGCGCGGATGACGTCGCGCGCGTCGTTGGTCATAGTGCCGATCGAGGCCACGTGCAGGTTGGCCGGGTCGAACACCTGCCGCGCGACCGCGCGGAGCTGCTTGCCGTCGATGCCGTCGAAGCGCGCCGCCTGCGCCCGGATCGAGCGCGGGCGATCGAACATCACCGCGCCCCCCATGATCACCTCGAGCGCCTCGACCGAGTCGAGCGAGGCCTCGACCGCCCAGCGGTGGCGCATGCGCGCCTTCTCCACCTCGGCCTTGGTGGGCCCCTTGGCGCAGAGCTCGTCGATCATCGCGAAGATCGCGCGGACCACCGCGGCGAGCCGCGCGGGCTGGACGTCGGCGCTGATGTCGAGCGCGCCGACGTCGTGGAACGGCTCCCAGCCGGCGGAGCACGAGTAGACGAGGCCGCCCTCGTCGACGAGCTTGTGGTAGAGGCGCGTGCTCATCCCGTCGTCGATCACGCGGAGCAGTAGCTCGAGCGCCGGCGCGATCGGGTCGCGCTCGCCGGGCGTGCGGTAGGAGATGCGCAGCTCGGTCTGGCTGCCGGGAGAAGCCACGTGCCTGCGGAAGCGCGCGTGCGAGTTCTCCATGTACGGGATCGGCGTGACGCCACGGCCGCGCGGCAGGCGACCGAGGGTGCGGGCGGCGAGCCGCTCGACCGCGCTCGCCTTGCAGCGGCCCGCGATGGAGAGCACGACGTTGCCCGCGACGTAGTGGCGCGCCAGGTGGGCCCGCAGGCTCGGCTCGTCGAAGTGGTCGAGCGCCGCGAGCGGGCCGGTGATCGGCATCCCGAGCGGGTGGTCGCCGAACATGCACTGCCGGATCACGTCGTCGGCGTCGATGAGGCGGCCCTCCTCGTCGAGGTGCTCGCGGATCTCCTCCCGCACGATTCCGCGCTCGGTCTCGATCTCGCCGAGCCGTGGCACGGTGCACAGATCGGCGAGCAGCTCGAGCGTGGGGCCGAGCGAGGCCTCGGGGACGCCGACGGTGAGGTGGGTGTGGTCGCCGTGGGTGGCGGCGCCGAAGTCGCCGCCGAGCTCCTCGAACGCGCGGTTCTGCAGGTGCGCGCTCGGGTAGCGCGCGGTCCCGCGATAGAGCATGTGCTCGAGGAAGTGGGTGATGCCGTTGTCGTCGATCGACTCGTGCCGCGAGCCGACGCCGACGAACAGCCCGATGGCCACCCGGTGCAGCGCCGGCTGCTCGGTGATCACGACCCGCAGCCCGTCGCCGACGGTGACGACGTGCGGGACGAGTTCCTCCATCGCTCTAGGGCTCTTCCGGCATGGGCGGCGGGCCCAGCGGCTCCTCGGGCGGTCCACCCGAAGCGCCCGGCTTGGCCTCGCCCGTGTACTTGGGGTCGATGGTGAGATCGCCCTTGGGCAACGCGTCGCGCAGGCTCTGCTGGAAGTTCGTGACCGCGTCCTCGCGCTTCTCGAAGAGCAGGCGGCCGAGGTAGCGCGGCTTGTCCTTCTCGTACTCCTCGTGGGTCGCGACGTGACGGTCGCGGAGGACCAGCACGATGGTGTCCTTGCCCACGGTGAGCGCGGGGGCGACGGGCGCCTCCTTGGTGAGCTTGGCCGCGGCCTCGTGGATCGGCTTCGGATCCTCGGCGCCGGGGATCGGGGAGCCTTGCACGCCGAACGCGCCCGTCTCGTCGACGCGCGCCTTGCGCTCGTCGGACTGCCACGGGGACTGGGTCTTCGACTCCTTGGCGAGCCCCGCGAGCACGTCCTCGACGGCCTTGGCCAGGCGCGCGCGCGCCTCGTCGGCGGTGACGGCCGCGGTGGCGTCGACCTCGGACTTGCCCGACTTCTTCGCGTCGTCGATCTTCTTCTTGAGGCCGTCGTCGAGGACGACGGGCAGCTTGCCGACGAGGGCCGCCGCGAGGCGGGTGGCCGCGTCCTTGGCGAGGTCGGCGCCGCGCGCCTCGCGGTAGAGCGGGAACGCGACCGCGGCGGTGCCATCGAGCTTGGCGAGGAGCTCGACGACGCGCACGCCGTCTTCACCCTCGACGATCGTGGGCTTGCCGACCTCGAGCTTGGCGACCGCGTCCTTGAGCGCCGGCGGGAGCTCGGGCGCGAGCTTCCAGCCGAGCGAGCCGCCCTTGTCCTTGGTGGCGAGGTCGCCGGAGGAATCCTTGGCGGCCTAGGCGAAGTCGATCTTGCCTTCGGAGAACTGCTTCTCGAGGGCCTCGGCCTTCTTCTTGGCCTCGTCCTTCTTGGCCTGGGGCGTGTCCTTGGCGAAGTCGAAGTGCACCTGACGCACGTCGTAGAGCAGCTTGGCGGTGCCCGGCGCGAAGCCCTTCTCGCGAGCGTCGACCTCGGTCTTGTGGTCCGCGGCCCACTTCTCGATGGCCGCCTGGTCGGGCGCCACGAAGTGTTCGCCGAGGTAGGCCGGCGAGAAGCGGACGTACTGCAGCGTGGTGGTCGCCGTGTCCTGCTTGTACTGCTCGAACGCCTCGACGTCGGAGACGTGGACGCGCTGGGCGACGAGGAGCAGCATGCGCGCGGCGAGCAGCTCGTTGCGCTGGTTGTCGACGAAGTCGTTCGGGTTCTGCCCGGTGAAGGCGTTGACGACCTTGTTGAAGGTGTCCTGATCGAACGGCTTGTCCTTGGTGCCGAACTGGCGGAACCGCATGCCGTAGGGATCGATGCCGAGGTTGCGCATCATCGGCCGCATCGCGACGGGCACGGTGACGTACACGCGCCAGCGGATGATCTCGTTCATCACGTCTTCCTCGGCGACGCGGACGCCGAGGCGGTGCGCTCCTGGATGAGGAGCGCGCGCTCGATGAGCGAGTCGAGGGCGGCCTTGTTGATGTTCGGGATCGGGTGCTCGCCGCCGCCCTGGAGGAGGTAGCGCTGGGTGCGCCACTCGGGCTCCTTGATGCAGGTGCCCCGCACCTTGGCGATGCACTTGGGGATGAGCTCGGCGACCGGGGAGTTGCTGTTCGGCCGGAACTGGATCAGGAACACGACGGCCACGGCGCCGATGAGCGCGGTGTAGATCACCGACGCGAGTCCCTTCTTGCGGAACAGGTCGAGCATGGGAGCGCGCGGTCTTAGCACGCTTCCCGCGAGGCGGCGGGGCTCGGCACCAGCCCCGCGGCTTCCCGATCATCCGTTCAGCCACCTCCGGAGGAGATCGAGCGGCTGGAACTGCTGATCGCCCGGCTTGGGGGGCAGCGCGGGCAGCGTGCGGGCGAACATGCGCAGGAGGGGCTGCACGACCCCGAGCGGGTCGACCTGCTTGGCCACGCGCGCGAGGGCGTTGGCCGCGCCGCGGGTCGCGTCGACCCCGAGCGGGATGGCCAGCACGGCGGGGACCGGGCTCAGCACGACGTCACGCAGGCCGACCGCCTTGGCCCAGTCGCCGGGCGACGCCGAGGACAGGAGCGCGCGGAAGCTGGGCAGATCGGCGTGCAGGCCGATGGAGACCGGACCATACGTGCGCTCGACCGCGCCGACGAGGAACCGGTAGTCGCGACGGAACTCGCCCGAGACCAGGCCCATCGCGGACCGCAGCTCGGCGGGCCCAGCGACTACGTCGAACCGCGCGGGGTGCACGACCGCGCGGCGGAGGACGAGCGCCGTGTGCAGCTCGCCGCCGTCGTAGAGCGAGAGCATCGCGCAGCGACCCGCGGGGACGAGGGTGTCGATCGTGCGGTCGACGACCGCCCTCGAGGGGATGGGCACCTGCGCGAAGCGCCGGGGGTGCGGGACGATCTGCCCCTCCTCCACGAGCTCGCGGAGGATCGAGGCCCCGTGCAGGGCCTGGGTGAGGATGTCGTCGCCGCGGCGCACGCGCGTGCCGAGCCGCTCCATGAGCTCGTCGAGCGCGCCGGAGCGCAACGCCCAGACCCAGGCCACGCCTTGCTCGCCGGCGATCTCCTCGATCGGGCGCGGCCAGCCGATGGCGTGGGGATCGAGCCGGCCCTCGAGGGTGTGCAGCGCCTTGCGGACGCGCGCGCCGTCGTGGACGAGCACGAGACCACCGCGGCGATCGTCGGGCATCGCGCCGCGGAACACGCCGAGCATGCGCGACCAGTCGGTCGGGCTCCACCCTTCGAAGCGTACGTCGGGGGTCAGCATGGCGGGCGACGCGACGGAGGCGTCAGTGGCCTTCCTCGATCTCGTCGCGCAGGTGGTGCCGGAGCTTGCCCACGAGCCGCGCCTCGAGCTGGCGCACACGCTCGCGCGAGACACCGAAGCGGTCGCCGAGCTCCTGGAGGGTGAGGGGCTCGTCGGGCGCGACCAGGCGGAGGTCGAAGATCTCGAGGTCCTTGCCCTTGAGGGTGACGCGGAAGCTCTGGAGCTTCTCCTTGAGCTTGGCGCTGAGCTCGGCGTCGGCCAGCATGGTGTCGGCGCCGTCGCCCGCAGCGGCCATGAGGTCGATGCGCGAGGTCTGCTTGCCGTCGCTGTCGCCGACGGGCGCGTCGAGCGAGGCCTCGGACGCGCCGAGGCGGACGTCCATCTCCGCGACCTCCTTCTCGTCGACGTGGAGGCGCTCGGCGATCAGCTTGGCCGAGGGATCGATGCCGATGGCGAGGAGCTTCTGCTTCTCCTTGTTCAGGTTGAAGAAGAGCTTGCGCTGGGCCTGCGTGGTCCCGAGCTTGACCATGCGCCAGTTGTTGAGGATGTAGCGGAGGATGTACGCGCGGATCCACCAGGCCGCGTACGACGAGAGCTTGACCCCGCGCGCCGGGTCGAACTTCTTGACCGCCTGCATGAGGCCGACGTTGCCCTCCTGCACGAGGTCCATGATGTTCTTGTAGGCGCGGCGGTACTCGTAGGCGATCTTCACCACGAGGCGCAGGTTGGCGGTCACCAGCCGGTGCGCGGCCTGGACGTCGCCGGTGCCGTAGTACTTGTTGGCGAGCGCGAGCTCCTGCTCGGGGGTGAGCAGCGGGTGGCGCTGGACCTCGCGCAGGTAGGCCTGCATCGGGTCGTAGCGGGAGAGCGCCGCCTCGTTCTTGTCGTCGGCCGCGGCGATGGGGCTGGCGGAATCGGTGCGCTTGCGGCGGGGCGGGCCGTCTTCGTCCTCGTCGACGACGGCGGGCTCGTCCTCGTCCGGATCCATGTCGGCGACGACTTCGGCGACGACCTCTTCGGGCTCGTCACCGTCTTCGCGCTCCTCGCGCTCCTCGCCGTCTTCCCGGGCCGTAGACTCGTCGCCCGCTTCCTGGCCGTCGGCCTCGCCTCTCGACAGCGGCTGGGTCTCCTGGGATCGGGGCTTCTTCGAGCGCTTCTGAGCCATGGGGGGTCGGGTAGGGCTTGAGATGCTGCGAACCAGGAACGGGCGCGGGTTGTTCCGCTACTTCGCGAGATGCAGGATTCGACGGACGACGAGGGTGGCGCCGAGGGTGACGGCGGCCGCGAGCAGGAGCTCGTGGGGCCGGGCCTGCAAGAGCAGCACGACCACGACCCCGAAGGAAGGCAGCACAGGCCAGGCGTCACGCCAGCCGAGCCCGAGTGCGCCCCGGGCGGAGAGCGCGAGGAGCGCGGCGGCCGCGGCCCCGTACTGGGCCAGCACCGCGACGCTGGAGAGGTCGAGCAGCTCCGCGAGGGAGGACGAAGCGGAGAACACGGCCGCGAGGGCCGCCGTCGGCAGGAGGGCCCACGGGGGTGGCGCGGCCGACTGCACGTCGGCGCGGACGGCCGCGAGGTAGCGCGGGGTCATGGCGTGCATGCCGACGACGATGCCCGCGATCGAGCACAGCACGCCGACATCGACCGCGCGGGCGAGGCGCGTGCCCCCGAGCACGCCGGCCGCGGCGGGGATGGCCCCGTCGGAGACCAGCGGCAACGCCCGCGTGCAGGCCAGGTGCACGCACGCGTAGAGCAAGCCCGCGAGCAGCAACGAGCCGACCGTGGCGCGGGGCACCGCGCGATCGCCGCCCTGCGCCTGGCCCGCCGGGAGCGGACGATCTCGAACCCCTGGAGCGCGAACAGCACCGCGAGCAGCGCCGGGCCGAGCGGCGTCGTGGGCGCTGCCACCGTGGGCCGCGCGGTCGTGACGAGCCCGAGGCCGGCGAGCACGAGGAGCGGTGCGAGCTTGAGGGCCGTCAGCAGGGTCCAGGCCCACGCCGAGAGCGAGAGGCCTCGCGCGTTGACCAGCACGAGCGCGCCGCAGATCGCCACCGCGACGAGGCTCGTGTGCGCGGGCGAGAGCCGCTCGGCGAGCGCGCGGGTGACCGCGGCGGTGGAGAACAGCGCGCTCACCCAGCACAGCACCGCGATGGCCTGCGCGAAGCCGGCCCCGAACGCCCGCTGCGCGTAGAGCGCGGGGCCGCCGTCGTAGGGGAGTGCACGGGAGAGCCGCGCGTAGACGAGTGCCATTGGCACGTAGGTTGTGGCGAGGGCGAGGTACATGAGCGCGCTCTGCGGTCCGGGGACCGCCGCGGTCACCGACTTCGGCGCGACGAAGATCCCGACGCCGACGATCCCGTTGACCCCGAGGCCGAGCAGCGTGAGCGAGCCGAGCGCGCCGCGCTTCTCGGGCGCCTGGGACACGACTCAGCCGACCGGGATGCCCGGCGGCGGGAAGCGCGCGGTGACCTCGGCGACCTCGCCGGCGATCTTCGCGAGCACCGCCTCGTCGGCGTGGGCGTCGACGGCGCGCTTGGTCCACTCGGCGATGAGCACCATCTCGGGCTCCTTCATGCCGCACGAGGTGACGGCCGGCGTGCCGATGCGGACGCCCGAGGGGTCGAACGGCTTGCGCGTGTCGAACGGCACCGAGTTGTAGTTGGCGACGAGGCCCGCGCGGTCCATCGCGCGCGCCGCGACCTTGCCCGGGACGCCCTGCGGCGTGAGGTCGAGCAGCGCCATGTGGTTGTCGGTGCCGCCGGACACGAGCGTGAAACCGCGCTCGATCAGCGCCGCGGCGAGGGCCTTGCTGTTGGCGACGATCTGGCGCGCGTAGTCCTTGAACGAGGGCTGCAGGGCCTCTTGCGCGGCGACCGCGATGGCGGCGGTGGTGTGGTTGTGGGGTCCGCCCTGGAGGCCCGGGAACACGGCCTTGTCGATCGCCGCGGCGTGCTCGGGCTTGGCCATGATCATGCCGCCGCGCGGGCCGCGCAGGGTCTTGTGGGTGGTGCTCGTGACCACGTCGGCGATGCCGACCGGCGAGGGGTGCGCGCCGCCGGCGACGAGGCCCGCGATGTGCGCGATGTCCGCCACGAGGATCGCCCCGACCTCGTCCGCGATCGAGCGGAACGCCGGGAAATCCCAGGTGCGAGGGTAGGCGGTGCCGCCGCAGAACAGGAGGCGCGGGCGGTGCTCCTTGGCGAGGGCGCGCACCTCGTCGAGGTCGACACGGTGGTCGTCCTTGCGCACGCCGTAGGCCACGCTCTTGAAGTACTTGCCGGTGATCGAGACGCCCCAGCCGTGCGTGAGGTGGCCGCCCGCGGGGAGGCCGAGGCCCATGACGACATCGCCCGGCTTGGCGAACGCGAGGTAGACGGCGAGGTTGGCGGGGCTCCCGCTGTACGGCTGCACGTTGGCGTGCGCCGCGCCGAACAGGCGCTTGATGCGCTCGATGGCGAGCTCCTCGATGGCGTCGATCGACTGCTGGCCCTCGTAGTACCGCTTGTGGGCGTAGCCCTCGCTGTACTTGTTCGTGAGCACGCTCCCGCTCGCCTCGAGCACCGCGCGCGAGGCGTAGTTCTCGCTCGGGATCAGGCGGATCGTGCGGGCTTCGCGCCGCTCCTCCTCGTGGATCAGGCGCGCAATCTCGGGATCGACGGTGCTGAGCGAAGGCTCCATGCAAGGCCGGTTAGCACGGCTATTCTCCGGGCGTGCAGCTCCCCACGATCCTCGCCACGGCCGAGGTGACCTGGATCGTCGCGATGACGGTCTGGCTCCTCCTCGAGCGGCGATCGCCCGTGGCCACGCTGGCCTGGATCTTCGGGCTCGCGCTGCTGCCAGTGGTGGGGCTGCCGTTCTACTACCTGGTCGGACCTCGGCGCCTGCAGCGCAAGAAGATCCGCTACCGCGGGGCGCGCAAGGCGCTCCGTGCCGCCCTCGACACGGCCGAGAGCCTGCGCCTGTCGGCGGTGAGCGAGGACATCTCGCAGCTGATGACCCTCGGCTTGCGCGCCTCGCACGTGCCGGTGAGCCGCGCCCACTCGGTCGACCTCCTGGTGAACGGCCGGGCCACCTTCGACGCCATCGTCGCGGCCATCGAGGCCTCCGAGCACCACGTGAACCTCGAGTACTACATCTTCGAGCCCGACCACGTGGGCACGCGGCTCCGCGATGCGCTCGTGGCCCGCGCCAAGGCCGGCGTCGAGGTGCGCGTGCTGGTCGACGCGATCGGCTCCCCCCGCGCCGGCAAGGCGTTCTTCGCGCCGCTGCTCGAGGCCGGTGGGGAGGTGGCCTGGTTCAACCCGGTGCACCTGTTCCGCGGGCGGCTGCTCAACTTCCGCACCCACCGCAAGATCGTGGTGTGCGACGGCATCGTCGGCTTCACCGGCGGCATCAACGTCGTCGACTACCACCACGAGGACCACGGCAAGCCCGCGTGGCGCGACACCCACGTGCGCCTCGAGGGCGACGCCGTGCGTGGCCTCACCGCCACGTTCTTCGAGAACTGGGTGTTCGCGCACGGCCGCGTCGGGGGCGACGTGTCGCGCTTCTTCCCCGAGGCGCCCGCCGGCAACATCCCCGTGCAGATCTTCCGCTCCGGCCCCGACGAGGACGAGGCGGCCATCCACAAGCTCTACTTCGCCGCGATCAACGCGGCCGACGACCGCGTGTGGATCACGACGCCCTACCTGATCCCCGACGAGTCGATCCTGACGGCCCTGATCACCGCGGTCCTGCGCGGCGTCGACGTGCGCGTGCTGGTCCCCAAGAAGGGCGACTCCCGCCTGGTCGGCGCGGCGTCACGCTCGTTCTACGAGGAACTGCGCGAGCACGGCGTGAAGATCTACGAGTACGAGCCCACCATGATCCACGCCAAGACCCTCGTGGTCGACGACGAGGTCGCCATCGTGGGCACGGCCAACATGGACAACCGGAGCTTCCGCCTCAACTTCGAGGTGACGGCCGCGATCTACGATCCGACCACCGCGCGCGCGCTCGCGTCGCTGTTCACCACCGACCTCGAGAAGGCGCACCCCGTCCGCCAGCGAGAGCTGCGCAGAGAGCCGGCGTGGAACCGGCTCCTGGAGGCGGGCGCGAGGTTGCTCGCGCCGATGCTGTAGCGAAGTGAGCGAGAGCTCAGCCAGCCTTGTCGGCCGGGAGCTCCTCGAACACGACCTCGATGCCGAGCTTCTTGAAGAGGCCGCTCATCTCCTGGGGCGAGCGGAGCTCCGAAGCCGCGAAGCGACGGTCGAGGGTCTTGGTGAGGTACGGCCAGAAGCCGAGCTTGTCGATCGAGCGAAGGTCACGGGTGGTGACGCTCACGCGGACGAACTTGCCGAGCTCCGGCACGTAGAGCCGACGGCTCTGGACGTTCAAACGCTGCCAGCGCTTGGTCTTGATGTTCGAGTGCGAGATGTTCTGCGCTCGAACCTTGTGCTTGCCGGTGAAGTCGCTGCGCGCCATGTCGGTACACCCTGGTCTGAGAGAAAGGGGGGCGGACTCTAGGGGGCGATCCGGCCTTGGTCAAGGGCCACCCCCCACGCCGGTGCCCGGAGGCACGGTTGCAGGGGTCGCTGCAGCACGATCAGCCGCCGTCGGCATCCTCCGAGTCCGAGCCGCTGGTGTCGGCGTCGCCCGCGTCGGCGTCGGCTCCGCGTCGGTCGTCGCGTCGGCTCGTCGTCGTCATCGGCTGCGTCGGGGGCGCGCCGGCTCGTGTCTGCGGGAGTCCGCTGTCCCAGAAGAAGCAGCTCTTGCCACCCAGTGGCTCGACGCGACGGCACCCTGCCGCCGTGGGTTCCTTCTCGCGAGCCTCGAGGAGGTCAGCCCACACTTCACACTCGCCAGACGCTGGCTTGTCACCGCCGACGTAGTACTCGTCGCAGTTGCCTCCGATGGGACAACACTCCACGGCCCCGATTCCGGAGAGCAGCCGGCGAGCCCGATCATCCAGGCGATCACCAGCGCGCCATTGTGTGCCGTCGTTCGCATGATCCGCGAGCGCTGCACGGCTCGTGCCCCTCCGCCAGACCGAGCGTCAGACCCCGAGGAACAGCCGGTGGGCGAAGTTGCGCTCGAGGCGGGCGCGCAGGACCTTGTCCGCCGCCGTCTCCACGTCGTACTCGACGCGCTTGAACTCGAAGCGGCGGGTGCTGGTGTCGAACACGCAGTAGCTGGCGCGGTTGTCGTAGTCGCGCGGCTGGCCGACCGAGCCCACGCTGATGATGTACTTGCGGTCCGGCGAGAGCGTGAGGTCGATCGCGGGCAGCTCCTCGACCTCGGTCTTCGAGAGCATGAACACCTTGCAGAGGTGCGAGTGCCCGATGACCGTGAGGTTGCCGAGCTCGTCCCAGATCGGCAGGCACTCGCGCGCCTGCTCGGGCGCGAAGATGTACTCGAACTCCTCGAGTCGCACGGGCGACCCGTGGCAGAGATCGACGCCCGACTCCTCGAGCTTCTCGCGGTACGGCAGGCCCTTGAGCCACGCCATGTTCTCGGGCGTGAGCATCGCCGCGTGCGTGTCGAGGGCGTGGCGCGCGGCCTCGTAGTAGTACGAGTAGTCCATGCGACCGGCGACCGCCGCGTCGTGGTTGCCGAGGATGGTGAGCCGCGCGAGGCGCCGGATGATGTCGACGCACTCGTTGGGCGAGCCGCCGTAACCGACGGTGTCACCGAGGCAATAGAAGATGTCGATGCGTTCTTTTTTGTATGCCTCGAGCACGGCGGACAACGCCTCGTAGTTGGCGTGTACGTCGCTGAAGATTCCAAAGCGCATCGGCGGAGCCTTGGAGACTAGAGGTATACGCGTCGCCTCGCCAGGGGGTGCGCACACGGCTAGACGACGCACCATGTCGACCGACGAACCGTCCGAGACGAACGAGGCCCCGGAACCCGCAGAATGGGTGGTGGAACCGCCTCCTTCCCACGTCGGGGAGCTGGCCGTGGCCTGCATCGGTTATGTCCAGAGGACCCTGGGGGTCGAGCTGGACTTCACGCCGGAGACCCTCCCGCTGCTCGACCATTGGCTCCGGGCGGCTGCGGAAGAGCTTCGGGTCCTCCCGACCGACAAGGCGGAGGACCCGTACCTGGACGCCATCGCGGCGCCGGCCGGCGCGTACCTCGGTGAGGTCGTGCGACGCCTCGTGCCCGCGCGCTGGTTCGCGCCGCCCGGAGAATACCGGCTGTGGCGCATCGAGCTCCACGACGTCTTCCTCTCGTTCAACCCGATCGGGATCGCGATGGAGGCCATCCAGGGCAAGGAGCTCGAGGGCTTCGGGGCGTTCTTCCGGCTCCACCCCGACGAGCGTGGCATCGCCGAGCGCGCCCTCGCCAACCTGCCCGAGGTGGAGATCGAGGAGTATTTCGCGCCTTCGAGCCGGGTCGAGACCCTGCAGATCGTGGCCGACGCGATCACCGCGACCCACGAAGGACCGCGCGCGTACGGCGACAACGACTACGGCCCGGTGCGCACCGAGGCGATCGGCGCGGCGCTGCCCGCGGGCCACGGCCCCATCGAGGCGTGAGCCTTCCCCGGCACGCCGACGTCCATCGTGGGCTCCACGATCTCGAACAGCGGCGTGCGCCACTCGAGCTGGTAGTGCGCCGCGCGCAGCGAGATGGTCTGCGTGCCGTGGACGAACACCGCGACGCCGTCGATCAGCGCCACGCGCGGTAGTCCCGTGGGTGCTCCGAGCTCGAGCGGGCCGGGCTCGCCCTTGGCGCGGAGCGTGAGCAGGTCGGGCAACGGCCAGCCGAGGGGCTCGGCGAGCGGCTCCACGACGAGCTTGCTGCCGCGGCGCGGGAACCCGAGCAGCGCCCTCGGGAACGGCGCCTCGCGGATGCTCGTCGTGTCGAGGACGATCCCGCCGCCGCGCGCGAAGACGATCTCGGCGCGCGCCGGCACGCGGTCGGCGAAGCACGGCGGCCCGCCCAGCGTCTGCTCGGCCGCCACGAGCTCGAGCAGCGCGCGACACAGCGCCTCGCCCGCCCCGTCGAGCCCGCTCTCCACGGTGGGCGCCGGCGGCAGCGGCGCGACGACACTCGCGGCGACCGAAGCGCTCGAGAGCGCTGGAGCGCCGACGTCGACCCCGGCGTCCTTCGGAGGGATCGGCTTCGCCGCGAAGACGATCTGATCGAGCTGCAGCACGCCGTACGCCGTCGTGACGGTGTGCCGCACGGCCGCGCGACCGAGGACGCTCGCGTCGACGCCCGCGCCGAGACGGCTCGGGGCGAGGGGCATCACGTCGATCCGACGCTCCGCGAGCAGCGGTCGGAGCGCGCCGGGGGGCACGACGCGGTAGCCGCTGTTGCGCACGAAGAGCCAGCCGGCACGACGCCGATCGCCGACCAGCTCGTCGCCCTCGTCGAGCGCGAAGGCGCGCGCCCCGAGGCGCAGGTGCGTCCGACCCGCGGCGAGCGAGACGTGCAGCGAGCCGCGCGCCGCTGCCGAGAGCGCGACGATCGCCGCGGGCACCGCGCCGAGCGAGACCGGTGGCGGCGAGACCCCGAGCGGGCGCACGTCGACGACGAGCTCGAGGCCGAGCACGTCCCCCTGATCGGAGAGCGCATCGGCGGGCAGCGCCTCGCCGGGTGCGAGCGCGACGATCCGCGGCGCCTCGGCGCTGAGGCTCGTCCCCACCGGGTCGCCGCTCGCCGTGACCTTGGGCGGTGAAGGCGACGCGATCGTCGACGGCTCGGTCGCGTTCGGACCGCCGCTCGGGTCACGGTTGTTCGGACAACCGCCGAGCATGCTCGAGAGGAGCAGCGCGCAGAAGGGTCGACGCATCCTTCCAGGGACGCTAGCTCACCCTCATGTCGTCCGGGTACTTCGGTCCGTTCGGGGGCCGCTTCGTGGCCGAGACGCTGGTCCCTGCGCTCGAGGAGCTCGAGCGCGCCTACGAGACCATCGTGCCCTCGGCCGAGTTCCAGGCCGAGCTGCGCAAGCGCCTGTCCGAATACGTCGGTCGACCCACGCCGCTCACGCCGGCCGAGCGCCTCCGCGCGATCTACGATCCCAGCGGCGACCGCCTCGCGCGCCTCCTGCTCAAGCGCGAAGACCTCTGTCACACCGGCGCGCACAAGATCAACAACGCGCTCGGCCAGATGCTGCTCGCCAAGCGGATGGGCAAGCAGCGCATCATCGCCGAGACCGGCGCCGGCCAGCACGGCGTCGCCACCGCCACGGCGTGCGCGGTGCTCGGACTGCCGTGCGAGGTCTACATGGGCGAGCTCGACGTCGCCCGCCAGGCGCCCAACGTCGCGCGCATGCGCATGCTCGGCGCCAAGGTCATCCCGGTGTCGAGCGGCTCGCGCACCCTCAAGGACGCGATGAACGAGGCGATGCGCGACTGGGTCACCCACGTCGGCACCACCTACTACTGCGTGGGCTCTGCCGCGGGCCCGCACCCGTATCCCTCGCTGGTGCGCGATCTGCAGCGGGTCATCGGCGACGAGATCCGCGCCGTCCTCCCCTCGCCCGACGCGGTCGTCGCGTGCATCGGCGGCGGCTCGAACGCCATCGGCGCCTTCGCGGCGTTCATCCCCGATTCCAAGGTGCGGCTGTTCGGCGTCGAGGCCGCGGGGCTCGGGGTGGACACCGACAAGCACGCCGCCACGCTGGGCCGCGGCCGCGTCGGCGTGCTCCACGGCTCCAAGAGCTACGTGCTGTGCGACGACGACGGCCAGATCATCGAGCCCCACTCGATCAGCGCGGGCCTCGACTACCCGGGCGTCGGGCCCGAGCACGCCGAGCTGCACCGCAGCGGTCGCGCCACCTACCTCTCGGCCACCGACGACGAGGCCCTCGCCGCGGTGAAGCTCGTCGCGCGGCAAGAGGGCATCCTCGTCGCGCTCGAGACCGCCCACGCGTTCGCCGCGTTGCCCCGCGTGCTCGATCGGCTCTCCGAGGCCGGCGTCACGAGGGCCACCGTCGTCGTGTGCGTGTCCGGTCGCGGCGACAAGGATCTGAGCACGCTGCTCGACCGCTTCGCCGGCGAGCTCGAGGAGGGCGGTCGATGAGCCAGCGGCTGTCCCGTGTTCGCCGGCGCAGGAGCAGCGCCGCGGCGTCAACCGAGGTCAGCCTGCGCGTCGGCGACCCCGACGTCGAGGCCTCGCTCGTCGTCGCGCGCGCGCTGCTCGCCGCGGGCGCCGACGTGCTCGAGCTCGGCGCGCCGTTCAGCGACCCGACCGCCGACGGACCCGTCATCGCGCGCGCCTCCGCCCGCGCCATCGCGGCGGGTGGCTCCATGCGCGCGGCCATCGCCGTCGGGGCCCGCCTGCGCGCCGAGTCCGACGCGCCGCTCGTGCTGTTCGGGTACTGCAACCCGATCGTGGTTCGCGGCGAGCGCGCCACCGTCGAGGCCGTGGCCGACGCCGGCATCGACGCGATGCTCGTGGTCGACATGCCCCCCGAGGAGGGTGCCGAGCTGCGCGCCGAGGCCCGCGCGCGTGGGGTCGACGTGATCCCGCTGCTCACGCCGACGAGCTCGACCTCGCGCATCGCCGCGGCCAAGGCCAGCGCCTCGGGGTTCGTCTACTACGTGAGCGTGACCGGCGTGACCGGCGCCACCACCGTCGATCCGTTCGCACGAGATGCGGCTTGCATGCTGCGCCTCGCGTTAGAGATACGGCCTGTCGTCGTTGGCTCAGCATCGACGATGCCGATGGCGCCCGCTGCGCCTCGCTGTGGAAGGCTGACGGTGCGGTGGTGGGCACCGCCATCGTCCGCGCGGTCGAGGAGCGCGGGGCGGACGTCGCAGGGGCCGCCGCGGCCGCCGCCGACGTCGTGCGC
>JADJMO010000025.1 GCA_016709545.1 Myxococcales bacterium | reverse complement strand
TCGGCCTCGTGCGCACCGGCCGCAGCGCTGCGGACGTGGAGCTCGCGCTCGGGCTCGACCTCCGCGGTCGACGCGTCGCGGTGGCCCGTTCGTGATGCGGTTAAGATCCCGCTCGACGACCAGCAGCCCCAAGAACTGGGTCGGCGTCGGCGCGCAGGTGTCCGTCTCGTTCTAGGGTTGACACGGGTCGGTCACGCCCGCGATGACGAGGGTGTGCCGGCCCTCCGACCGCCGATCGCCCTCGCCCTCGCCGCCGTCGCCGTCCTCGCGTGCTCGCGCGCGGACCGTGACCCGCCGCGTGAAACACCGGGCAAGCACGTCGAGAAGCTCCCACCGCAACCGAGCGGGCTGCTCGCCAGCAAGAGCGGCGCCACGATCCACGATCGCGCGCGCAACGTGACCTGGCTCGCCGATTTCAACCTCGCGGCCACCCAGTCGTTCGGTGTCGAGGGCATCCAGCCGAGCGGCGCGATGGACTACAAGACGGCGCTCGCGTGGATCGCCGCGCTGAACGAGGCGCGTCACCTCGGTCGCAAGGACTGGCAACTGCCCTCGACGCCGCCCGAGGATGCGGGGTGTGGCAGCCACAACCGCTACGCCTTCGGCTTCGGCTGCCGCCGCAGCATGTTCGGCGCCCTCTACCTCGACGGCCTCGGGCTCCGCTGGCCGGCGCCGGCGCTGCTCCTGCCACCTTCCCCGTCGCGTGGTGGGTTTGCGAACTTCCAGCCGTACCTGTACTGGTCGGCGACTGGCAACGCCAACCACGAGGAGAACGAGAACGGCTACACGACGTTCTCGTTCAGCAACGGCTTCCTCGGCAGCAACGTCACCAAGAACTTCGTCTACGTGATCCCCATGCTGAAGGGCCGCGTGGGCGAGCCGGCGCGCGCGAAGACCGTCTACGACGCCGCCGCCGACGTCACCTGGCTCGCCGACGCCAACCTCGCCGCCACCGACAAGTTCGGCGTCCCGGGCATCGCGCCGCACGGGGCGATGCGCCACGACACGGCCGTCGCGTGGGTGAAGGCGATGAACGCCGCCGACCACGGCAAGGGGTATCTCGGCCGCACGGACTGGGAGCTCCCCCCGAGCGTGCAGCCGGACGAGAGCTGCAGCGGCAAGAGCTTCGGCTTCGGCTGCACCGCGAGCCCGCTCGGCCGCCTCTACTACCACCTGCTCGGCCTCAAGGCGGGCGAGCCGGTCGCCAAGGTGCCCGACATCGCCGTGGGCCCGCTGCGCGGCGTGCAACCCTACCTGTACTGGTCGTGTCACGCCGAGAAGGACGGGCGCTGCAGCGACGATCGCTCCCTCCCCGTGAAGGGCTTCGCGTGGAGCTTCTCGCTCGGCAACGGCTTCCAGGGCACGACGACGGTGAAGAACCTGCTCTACGTGGCGGCGGTGCACCCCGGGCCACCGTGACGGTCGCCGGCAGGCCTCGGGTGGGGTGGCAGGAGGGGGGAGGCACGGTGCACCTCGCAATCCCGTTCGTTACACTCCTCCGATGACCCTTCATCCTTGCGCCCATTGCCGACGCCACGTCGCCCTCGACAGCGAGCGGTGCCCCTTCTGCAGCGGTGCGACGCCAACCGCGGGCGCCACGCCGAGGCCGCGTCCTTCCCGTCGCCTGCCGCGCAACGCGATGATGCTGGTGGCCTCGTCCGCGCTGGTGGTCGGCTGCGGCGAGAGCGTGCCGCTCTACGGCGCCCCGGCGTACGACACCGGCGCCGCCGACACGGCCACCGACGCGCCCACGGACACCGGCACCACGGACACCGGCACCAAGGACACGGGCGCGTCGGACACTGGCGCGTCGGACACGGGCCTCCTGGACACCGGTGGCGTCGGCAACCTCTACGGAGCGCCGGCCGACGTCGGCGCGGACTGACCGGCTTCGATCGTCGAGGTCGTCGTGGTCCCCCCGCGCGCGCCTCTTGCGACGCCGATGGCAAGGCGCCCGCGCGACGGCGGGGGCGCACGGCCTGCTTCTCGATGCAGGCGTCCACGAACTCCTGTCTCACCTTCATGAGTGACTCCTTCCAGGGCAAGGCCACCTCCTTGCCACAACTGTTACCCATGTCCTTGGACAAGAAGACGGGGCGTCACCCATGTGCCCGCACGAACCGTCACCCATGTCCCTAGACCGGACACAGTCCCTGGGCGACCTTGACTTCGTGCAGCCACGATTTACGCTCAATCAAGTGAAGACGCGCGCGCGGCAGCTGGAGCTTCCCCTGACCCGTGGGTGGGGTGGCCGTCGTGCGGGCGCCGGGCGTCGGCGCGTCGCGCCGCGGCCACTCGTCCCCCACCGCCCCCGCCCGCTCCACGTCGGCTGGGCGCCGGTCCACCTCACCCTCCGCTGCATGTCGGGCCTGCCTTCGCTCCGCTCGTTCGAGGTGTTCCCCGCGGTCGTGGGCGCGATTCGCGCGTCGCAGACCGCGCGCTTCCGCGTGGTGCACTTCTCGGTGCAGGACAACCACGTGCACCTGCTGGTGGAGGCTGGGGATTCGGCGGCGCTGCGCAAGGGCGCGCGCTCGCTCGGCGTTCGCCTCGCTCGCGCGATCAACCGCGCGTGCGGCCGCAAGGGCCGCGTGCTCGACGACCGCTACCACACCCGCGCGCTCCGCACGCCACGCGAGGTCCGGTTCGCGCTCGCCTACGTGCTCTTCAACTTCAAGAAGCACCCAGGTCCGGTGCCCACGCGGCTCGACCCGTGCTCGTCCGCGCCTTGGTGCGACGGGTTTCGTGGGCGCGAGGGAGCGCGCGCGGCGGCGGCGTTCGAGGGGGCGCCGGTCGCCGCGCCGCACACCTGGCTCGCCCGCGTCGGCTGGCGGCGGCACGGTCTCCTGTCACCGGACGAGCACCCAGCCTGAGGGCTGCGCCATGTCCGCCGAACGCTCGGGGTCGACTCGTCCGGCGCGGGTCAGTCGTCGAGGTCGTCGTAGTCCCAGGCGCGCGCCGCCGGCGACACCGACAGCGAGGCGCCCGCGCGACCGCGGCAGCGCTCCTGCAACGCGCGCAGGTCGCGCCCCTCGGCGACCACGCGCTTGCCCTCCACCACGCGGAACGAGAAGCGCAGGTGGGGGGGCAGCTGATCCACGTCGAACGCCTCCGCGGTCACCCGCGCGCCCGTCCCGTCGAACAGCGCCTCCGCGAGCGCGGGCAACATCGGCGCCGAGAACGGCGCGAGGCCCGCGGCCGCCGCGGCAGCGTGCTCCTCGAGGGGCGCAATCGCCTCCCGCAGCGCGCGCGGCAGCGTGCGGCACAGCTGCTCGACCTTCTCCGCGTGCCACCCCGGGGATCGTCCACTCGAGCAGGTCGGCGTCGAGCCGCGGCAGCACCGCGAGCGGCACCGTGAGCGTGATTCCGTCGTCGTCCTCGCCCGGATCGAACCGGTACGACAGCGCGAGCGTCTCGCCCGAGACCGTGATCGTGTCGGGGAAGCGGTCCGCCGAGAGCTCGTCGGCCTCGTCGAGCAGCACGTCGCCGAGCGAGAGGTGCAGCACCGTCGGGTCGATGGCCTCGGCCTCTGCGCGCCACTGCTCGAAGGTCTGGCCGCTGTAGACCGTGTCGGGCACGCGCTTCTCGAAGAACAGCGCCACCGCGTCGTCGTCGGCCACCATGTCGCTCTTGCGCGCGCGGTCGCGCAGGCGCTTCACCTGCTCGAAGAGGAGCCGGTTGTGCTCCATGAAGGGCGGCGGCCTGGGCACCGAGTACTCGCGGCGCACGAGCGCGTGCAGCAGGAACAGCCGCCGACACACGCGCGGGTCGATCGGCCCGTAGTGCACCTTGCGGTCACGGACGACGCTCAGGCCGAACAGGGTGACCTGCTCCTTGTTCATCACCTGCGCGGTCTTGCCGGCCCAGTTGGGTTCGCCGTAGCTGCGCTTGCAGAGCGCGCCGCCGGCCGGCTCGAGCCAGGCTGGGTCGATGCGGGCCGCCATGCGGCCGTAGAGCTGCGAGGTCTCGACGAGCTCGGCCACCATGATCCACGGCGCGGGCTTCTTGGCGTGCACCAGCGCCGACGAGGGGTGGAGCTGGAACGGCGTGTTGCGCGCGCCGAGGTAGACGCGCTGCTCGGGGTGCCACGTGCCGACGCGGCTCAGGAGCCCGGGCAAGAGCGCGCGGTGGACGGCGTCCTCCTTGGCCGGCTCCGGGTTCAAGGTGAAGCCGAGCTCGCGGGCGATGCGGGAGAGCTGGTGGTGGATGTCGCCCCACTCGCGCATGCGCGCCTGCGAGAGGAACCCCTCGCGACACACCGCGTGGAGCTGCCCGCTCGTGAGCTTCTCCTGCTGCTCCTGGAAGAAGTGCCAGAGCTTCAGCAGGCTCCCGAAGTCCGAGGACTCGTCGCGGAAGCGCGCGTGGGCCTCGTCGGCGCGGCGGTGCTGCTGGGCCGGCCGTTCGCGCGGGTCCTGCACGCCGAGCGCCGCTGCGATGATCAGCACCTCGCGCAGCGCGCCCTCCTCCGCGCCGCCGAGGATCATGCGGCCGATGCGCGGATCGACCGGCAGGCGCGAGAGCTTCTTGCCGATCTCGGTGAGGTTCTTGTCGCCGTCGAGGGCGCCGAGCTCCTCGAGCAGGCGGTAGCCCTCGTCGATCGCGCGCTTGGGCGGCGGGTCGAGGAACGCGAACGAGGAGAGCTCGCCGAGGCCGAGCGCCTTCATCTGCAGGATGGCCCCCGAGAGGCCGACACGGAAGATCTCCGGGTCGGTGTACGCGGGGCGCGCGTCGAAGTCGGTCTTCGGGTAGAGCCGGAAGCACACACCGCTCCGCGTGCGGCCGGCGCGGCCCTTGCGCTGATCGGCGCTCGCCTGAGAGATGGGCTCGATCAGGAGCCGCGTGACGCCCGAGCGCGGGTCGTGTCGGTTGATCCGCGCGAGGCCGGTGTCGATCACGTAGACGATGCCGGGGATGGTCACCGAGGTCTCGGCCACGTTGGTCGCGAGCACGATCCGGCGCACGGGCAGGGTCTGGAAGATGCGCGCCTGGTCGGCCTGCGCGAGCCGGCCGTAGAGCGGCAGGAGCACGGTGTGCGGGAGCGCGTGGGCCTTGAGGGCCGCCGTCGTCTCGTGGATCTCGCGTTCGCCGGGGAGGAACACGAGGATGTCGCCGCGCGGCTCGCGGGCCGTGATCTCCTCGACGACGTCGGCGACGCTCTCCGCCATGTCGCGCTCGCGACCGGGGCGGTGGACCACCTCGACCGGGTAGGTGCGCCCCGACACCGAGATGACCGGCGCGCCGCCGAAGAACGCGGAGAAGCGGTCGGTGGCCAGCGTGGCGGAGCTGATGATGACCCGCAGATCGGGGCGCTCGGGAGGATGCGGTGCAGGTGCCCGAGCAGGAAGTCGATGTTGATGCTGCGCTCGTGCGCCTCGTCGAGGATGATCGTGTCGTACGCCGAGAGCAGCGGATCGCCCTGGATCTCCGCGAGGAGGATCCCGTCGGTCATGAACTTGATCCGCGTGTCCGGACCGGTGCGATCGAGGAAGCGGATCTGGTAGCCGACGAGCTGGCCCTGCTCTGCGCCGAGCTCGGACGCGACGCGCGCGGCCACGCTGGTCGCCGCAATCCGGCGGGGCTGGGTGACGCCGATGCGCTTGCCCTCGCCGCGGCCCATCGCGAGGCACAGCTTGGGCAGCTGCGTCGTCTTGCCGGAGCCGGTCTCGCCCGCGACGATGACGACGGGGCTCCACTCGATGCCTCGCAGCCGCGGTCGGGGCTCTGGCGGTGCGGGCCCGCCCACCACTGGGTGCGCGGGCGCGGGTCGCGCCGGGCGAGGCTCGCGCCGTAGGGGCTCGGTCCGCCGCGAGGGCTCCGGACGCTCGGGGTGCGCGACGGGCTCGGCGCGGACCGGCTCGGCGCGGACCGGCTCGGCGCGCACGGGCTCGGCGCGTACGGGCTCCACGCGGCCAGGCTCCACGATCGCAGCCGCCGGCCGCACGTGCCGCCGGATGACCTCGGGCTCGACGCGCGGCTTGCGACGCACCGGCGACTCGCGGCCGCGGGCCGGCGCAGGAGCGGGCTGGGGAGCGGGCTCGAGGGCCGCCGGGGCGGCTTCACCCATCGAAGCTGACCCAATCGAAGCTGACGGCGTGCCGCGCGCGTCGCGACGGCGAGGGGGAACAGGCAATTCGCGGCGGAAACTAGCACGGCTCCTCGGTGGAGAGGGATCCCGCGCACCTCGTCGCGTGGTAACCGCTCGCGGTGGGCAGGCGAATCTGGTGCGAGACGCTGCCCCTCCCCGAGGTCGCCGCCGCGGTCGAGCTGCTCGCGGCGCGCGCGCTGATGCCGCTGGTCGCCGTGCGCCCCTGGGATCTCATCGCGTTGCCCGCGGTCGTGGAGCAGTGTCGCGCGTTCGATCTCCCGCTCGGCGTGTGGCCGATGCTCGACGACGCCGAGGGTCGCTGGGCCAACACCGACGACATGAGCCGCTTCTGCGCCTTCGCGCGCGAGGTCCACGCGCTCGCGCCAGGCGCCGAGCTCGTGGTGGACCTCGAGCCGCCGATCGCCGAGCTGCGCCGCGCGGTCACCCTCGGGCCCCTGCCCTTCGCCCGTGAGGCGCTGGGTCGCGCGCGTCGGCTCGCGGAGGCGCGCACCGAGCTCGTGGCGCTCGTCGAGTCGGTGCATCGGGCAGGAGGTCGGGCCTCGGCCGCGGCGATGCCGTCGGTGCTCTTCGATCACCCGGTGTTCCCCTGGACGCAGGCCCTCCTCGGCACCCCGCTCGACGGCGTCGCCTTCGACCACGTCAGCGTCATGCTCTACCCCTCGATGATGGAGGGCTGGTCGCGCGGGGCCCTCGACCGCGCGCGCACGCGGGCGGCCTTCGCCCAGCTGTGTCGGGTCGCGCGGAGACGCTTCGGCGCGCGGGCCGGCGTCTCGGTCGGCGCCGTCGGTATCGGCGCCCTCGGCGACGAGCCCGTCTATCGCGGCCCACGCGAGCTCCTCGAGGACGTCACCACGGCAGAGGCTTCTGGAGTCACCGAACTGTCCCTGTTCGACCTCGGGGGCGTGCTGCGGCGCGGGGGTTCGCCCTGGCTGGATGCGTTCGCGACGATTGTGTGACAGAGTCCGTCGATGTTCGGTCGGTCCCGCTCGGACGCGCTGTTCTTCGACGCGTTCCGCGATCACGCGCGCCACATCCTCACCGCATCGCGGTGCGTGGTCCGCATGTTCGACGACCTGCCGCGCCGCGAGAGCTCGCGAGCCAGATCCGCGACGCCGAGCACGCGGGCGACGAGGTCACCCGCACGACCATCCGCCGCCTGCACGAGACCTGGATCACCCCGCTCGACCGCGCCGACATCCACACCCTCATCTCGCGCATGGATGACGTGCTCGATCTGAGCCACGCGGTCGCCAAGCGCATCGTGCTGTTCGACATCGACGAGTCCCGCTCGCCCGCGCCCGAGCTCGCCAAGATCCTCCTCGCCTGCACCGAGCGCGTCGCCGCCGCGGTCGAGGAGCTCCCCTCGATCCAGCGCTCGACCACCTTGCTCGACCAGTGCAAGGCGATCGATCTCCTCGAGAGCGAGGCCGACGAGCACTACCGCCAGGGCCTCGCCGCGCTCTACCGACCGGGCAACGAGCCGCTCGACGTCCTCAAGTGGCGCGACATCTTCGACGCGCTCGAGACCGCCACCGACCGCTGCGCCGACGTCGCCAACGCGCTCGAGTCGATCGTCCTCGAGTACGGCTGAAGCCGCGCGGCTCAGCCGATGCCGAGGACGAAGAACACGTAGCCGCCGACCACGAAGTGGCTGAGCGACGGCCCGATGAGGTTCGGGCGCCGGTGGAACATGATCCCCCAGAAGATGCCGGGGATGAACGCGAGCACGGCGAACAAGAACGACACGTGCAGGTGGTTGACGCTGAACATGAGCGCGGCCACGAGGATGGCCTTGGTCACGCGCCCCTTGCCGACGAGGTAGCTCTCGAGCGTGCTCTGCAGCGCGCACCGCACGATGAGCTCCTGCACGAGCGCCGAGAGCCCGTAGACCGCGAGCAGCTTGAGCACCCGCGGGTCGGCGAGCACCTGGCGCACGTCGGGGTGCTGGATCACCTCGGTCATCCGCGTCTGGCGGCTGTGCACGACGAGCCACTTCACGCCGGTGAGGAGGGCGAGGAACGGCGGCGTCAGCAGGATCGCCTCGAACAGCGAGCCGAACAGGTTCTTGAAGCCGAACCCGAAGCGCGAGAGCGGGTAGCCGCTGTTGCGCATGAAGCCGAAGCTGCCGAGCCCGAAGAGGGCGATGACCGGCAGGCTGATGTACGAGGAACTCGAGGGGAGCCGCTCCTGCAGCCACGGCAGGCCCGCGACCAGCAGCGCGTACACGCAGAGGAGCACGATCACCTTGACCACGAGCTCGCCCATGGAGACGCGCTCCTGGGCCGTCTCGCGCATCTCGTCGGTCTGATCGCGCACCCGCTTCGCGAGCGCCTTGGCGAAGGCGAACACGAGGCGCGGGTGCTCGGTGACCCGGTCGTAGCGGAGGATCCACGCGGTGCACGGCTCGCGGGCCACGACGGTGGCGGAGCGGGGGTGCTTGTCGAAGAGCCCCACCTCGCCGACCACCTCGCCCGGCTCGAGCTCGCTGATCACGTGCTCGACGTCGGCGCGGTCGGCCTCGCGCTTCTTCACGTCGGCCGTGCCCTCGAGGAGGACGAGGATGGCGTCGGACGGGTCGCCCTCGCGCACCAGCACATCGCCGGCCTTGAACGCCTTCACTTCCGCTTCCCCGGAAATTTCTTCGATCAAGCCCTTCGGGAGGTGGGCGAAGAACGGGACGTCGCGGAGTCCGAGGCGGGGCAAGGCCGGCCGAGCCTAGTCGAAATCGCCCGGGATTTGGGAGCGGAGCACCGACCGAAGGCGAGCGTGAGCCGTTTTCGCGGTGCCCACCACCTCTCTGCCGACATGCACCGCTGGCTCCTCCCCCTCCTCCTCGCCGTCCCGGCCTGCGCCCACGGCGCCGACGACGCCCCGAAGCCCTCCGAGCTCACCACGGTGGAGGCGTTCTGCGAGGCGCGCGCCGCCGCGGAGTGCTCCGACGTGGCCGTGACCAAGTGCAAGATAAAGGACAGGACCACCTGCCTCGCCGCGCGCAAGTCGTCCTGCAAGGCCGCGGTGCCCCAGGGGGTGAAGCTCGTCCCGCAGCGGGCGGACCTCTGCGTGAAGGCCGTGAGCGGGGCCTACGAGGACGCGAAGCTCGGGGCCGACGAGCTGCGCGCGGTCGACAAGGCGTGCAACGTCGGCCTGTTCGCCGGGCCGTTCGGTCCGCGCGCCGCGTGCACCACCAACGTCGACTGTGACGCGACGCAGAACCTCGAGTGCGTGAAGGCCTACGGGGCGAGCGAGGGCAAGTGCCTCGTCCCGGTGCTGGTCGCCCCGGCGAGCTCGTGCGCGGGCGAGGCCGACCGCTGCCCCGACGACAGCTTCTGCGACGGGACCACCAAGGTGTGCGTCGCCAAGCGCGCCGAGGGCCAGCAGTGCCAGCCCGGCTACGCCTACTGCACCGACGACCTCGTCTGCCAGGGCGGCGGCCCGTTCGGGGGCCACTGCAACGCCAAGGCCGTCGTCGGCGAGCAGTGCAGCCTCGACAGCGAGTGCGGGACGAACATCTGCGAGAAGCCCGCCAAGTCCACGGTCGGCAACTGCGCCGAGACGATGGAGCTCTCGCCGCTCTCCAACGCGTGCGCGGGGTTCGGGTCATGAACGCCCGCGGCCTGCTCCTCCTGCCGCTCGTGCTCGCGGCGTGCGCCGGGGGCGAGACGATGAACGGCACCGCCGCCGACGCGGGCAAGGGCTTCGGCTTCGACGCCGGGTCCGACGACACCTGCACCGGCGAGGGCTGCAAGTCGCCGTGCCTCACCGCGGCCGAGTCGCACTCGTCGGTGGGGTGCGAGTACTGGGCGGTCGACATGGACGGCGAATACGGCGCGAGCAACGGGTGCTTCGTCGCCTTCGTCGCCAACACCGCCGACGTGCCGGCCCACCTCGACGTGTCGTTCGCCGAGGAGTCGATCGACGTGGCGAAGTACGCGAAGATCCCCCGCGGGAAGGGCCGCGCGATCACCTACGAGGACTTCGACGCCTCGAAGGGGCTGCCGCCGGGCGAGGTCGCCATCGTGTTCCTCGCGGGGCTGCCGGAGGCCGGCACGCCGGAGCCCGGGGCCTGGAAGAAGTCGGTCCCCTGCCCCGTCGCGCCCGCCAGGAGCACCCTCGCGCAGCGCCACGGCACCGGCATCGGCCAGGGTTTCCACGTGCGCACCGACGTGCCGGTCGTGGCCTACCAGATGTTGCCGTACGGCGGCGGCTCGGCCGCGGTCACCGGCGCGACGCTGCTCCTGCCGACGAGCGCGTGGGACACCAACTACGTCGCGGTCAACGCCTACGCGACGAACAAGGACTCCTACAGCGCGACGACCTCGATGGACATCGTCGCCGCCGAGGACGGCACCGTCGTGACGCTGTTGCCGAAGGTCGACGTCGTCGCCGGCGGCGGCCTCCCCGGCGGAAAGGCCGGCGCGCCCATGGAGTTCAAGCTCGACAAGGGCCAGGTGCTCCAGCTCACGCAGCCGCAGGAGCTCACCGGGAGCCCCGTGCAGTCCAACAAGCCCATCGGTCTCTACGCGGGGCAGCCGTGCCTCAACGTGCCGATCGGCATGAACTACTGCGACCACGCCGAGCAGCAGATCCCGCCGATCCGCGCCCTCGGCAACGAATACGTCGCGGTGTCGCACCGCCCGCGCACGAGCCGCCCCGAGAACCCGCCGTTCCGCTTGATCGGCGCGGTCGACGGCACCGCCCTCACCTGGGACCCCGCGGGCACCGGACCGAGCACGCTCGCGGCCGGCGAGATCCTCGAGATCACGACCGGCGGTCGACCGTTCGTGGTCAAGAGCCAGGACGCCGAGCACCCCTTCGTGCTGACGACGTACATGACCGGCTCCGCGACGATCGAGACGCCCGCGACGCAGGGGTACGGCGACGCGGACTTCCTGCGCCTCGTGCCGGTGCCGCAGTACCTCGACAAGTACGTCTTCTTCACCGACCCGACCTACCCCGAGACCAACCTCGTCCTCACCCGCAAGGCGAAGGCCGACGGCTCGTTCGCCGACGTCGACCTGGATTGCCTCGGCGTCGTGAAGACCTGGGTGCCGGTCGGCTCGGGGTCGCTCTACCAGTACGCCTACGTCGACCTCTCGCGGCACGATTTCCAGCCGCAGAACGGGTGCGACAACGGCCGCCACGTCATGAAATCGACGTCTCCCTTCGGCCTCTCGGTGTGGGGCTGGGGCACGACCGAGACCAAGACGTTCACCCGCGACGTCTCGTACGCCTACCCGGCGGGCGAGAACCTCGCGCCCCTCAACACGGTCGTCGTGCCCGCGCGCCCGAAGTGAGCGACGATGGTCCCCGCGATGAACGAAGAGCGTCGAGCCTCCCTTCGCCTGGTGCAGACCGCACCGGGCGAGGTGCCGCAGACGCTCGAGCAGCTCTACCGGGCGTACGGCGCCTACGTGGCGGCCATCGCGCACCGCCTGCTCGGCCGCGACGACGAGGTCGACGACGTGGTGCAGGACGTGTTCCTCGACGCCTGGAAGGGCGTCGGCACGCTGCGCGACCCGGGCGCGCTCAAGGGCTGGCTCGCGACCGTGACGGTGCGGACCGCGCGACGTAGATTGCGCATGCGAAGGGTCAAGATGTTCTTCCACCTCGACGAGCACCCGGAGTACGGCGACATCGCCTCGAGCGATGCGTCCCCGGAGCACAAGGCGCTGCTCTCGCGCGTCTACGAGGTCCTCGACACGCTCCCCGTCGACCAGCGCCTCGCGTGGACGCTGCGGTACGTGGAGCGCGAGCAGCTGGACGACGTCGCTCGCCTCTGCGACGTCAGCCTCGCCACGGTGAAACGAAAGATCTCGGCGGCGCAAGCCGCGATCGAGGCAGTCCTCGGCGAAGCCGGAGGAGGGAACGATGCCTGACCTGGAACACAAGCTCGCCGAGGCCGCCAAGGACGTCGGCCTCGAGTGGTCCGACGCCCGCGCCCGCCGCGTCGAGGGGATGATGCTCCGCCGCAAGACCCGCCGCGCGCAGGTCCGCGCCGGCGTCGGCGTGGCGCTCGCGCTCGCCTGCGGCTTCGGCGCGCTGCAGTACGCCCGCACCCGCGGCGGAGACACGGTCGCCAAGACCACGCCCGCGCCGACCAGCTCCATCGCGCCGGTCACGTTCGTCGACGGCTCGACGGCGACGCCGCTCCTGCCGGACAGCGTGGTGGAGACGAAGGTCGCCGCGGCGGACCGCGTCGAGGTGACCCTGGTGAAGGGCGCCGCGCGCTTCGAGATCACCAAGAACCCGTCGCGCACCTTCCGCGTCACGCGCGGGGCCACGCTGGTCGAGGTGCTCGGGACCGGGTTCTCGGTGGAGCCTGCACCGGGCGGCACGCAGGTGACGGTGCACCACGGCCGCGTGCGCGTGACGTGCCACGGCGTCGCGAGCGAGCTCGCGCTCGGCGACAAGACGGTCTGCCTCGACGCAGAGCCGACGATCGCGGCGCCCAGCGTCTCCGCCTCGGCCTCGGCGAGCGTGTCGGCGTCGGTGGTGCCGAGCGTGTCCGCGTCGGCGGCGGTGGCCGCGTGGCGCACGCTCGCGCACGACGGCGAGTACGACAAGGCGTGGACGGCGCTGGCCGGGGCGAACATCAAGGACGAGCCGAACGAGCTCCTGCTCGCGGCGGACGTCGCGCGCCTCTCGCACCACGCCGCGCAGGCGGTGCCCCACCTCAAGCGCGTGGTGGAGAAGTTTCCCGGGGATCCGCGCGCGCCGCTGGCCGCCTTCACCCTCGGTCGCGTGCAGATGGAGGACCTCGGCGCGCCGAAGGACGCCGCGGCCTCGTTCGCGAAGACGCGCGCGCTCGGCGCGACGGGGACGCTCGCCGAGGACGCGCTGGCCCGGGAGGCCGAGGCGTGGTGGCGCGCGGGCGATTCGGCGCGCGCGCGCACGGCGGCGGAGGACTACGTGGCGAAGTACCCGAAGGGGCTGCGCGTGAAGTCGGTGAAGAAGTTCGGGGGGCTCGAGTAGAGGCCGGACCGCGTCCCGAAAAGCGCTGCAATCTTCGACACATGAGGGTCCGTTCGGTTAACCGAACGGCGCTGACCTCGGAGCCTCTCCGGCGGTGGTGGGGGTCTACCGATTCCACACGAAGGTCAAAGGATCTTTGACCTTCGTGCAGCGTCCCTCACGAAACGATCGAACGTCGGACACTCGCATCCAGCGGCGACGGAGTGTCTGGTCCTCGAACGTTCCGCACGAAGGTCAAAGAGTGTTTGACCTTCGTGCAGAATCCGAAGACCCCCTCACCGCCGTCGGCTCTGCTCCCGTTTGCCCTGTGCTCCGCACGGTGCGCGTCGCGTCGCGCCCTCCGGGGATAGTAGGATCCGCTCCGGGCAGCGCTGATCTTGTTTTTGCACGAATGTAAAACACGGTTTGACATTCGTGCGGATTCGAAGTTGTGCTGCCCACCCGACGCGTCAGGGTGAGGGTGGGGTGAACTGGAAACCCCACGTCGCGTCCGCCTCGACGGCGTTCGGGTTCTCGAACACCCAGGTGCGCACGGCCTTCGCGATGCAGTCCTCCACAGGCAGGTACTTCATCGTGGAGCTGACGACCGACGAGCGCGACACGAGCCCGATGGCGGTGATGTGCCACGCAACGGTGAGCGAGCCCTTCAGACCCGGCACCGTGTCCCCCCCCCCCCCTTGCGGACCCGCACACGACCCTCGTCCCCGAGCCGGGCGACCCGCCGCCCTTGCCCCCCGCCGGATCGTCGCGGCCGCAACACCGGGCCCACCGCGGCGTTTCCCTCGTCCACGGGGCGCGACTGGAGCCCTGGGCGACGGACGAGGCTCCTGGGCCCTCTTGGCCGTAGCCCGGACGCCGGCATCGGTCGCGACGCCCATTCGATGCCACCGATGCGGGTCTCCATGTCGTACTCGCCGACCACGTGGTCGAGCGCGATGAACAGGATGTTGCCGAAGTCCTCCCTAGTGGTGAATCCCGGGACGTAGACGGTCACGTCGAACAGTGCGCCGTGCCGCTCGGCAATGAACTTCATCGCCTTCGGCTCGAGCTTGCGGCCGTTCATCTCGATGGTCGAAAGGCTCGCGTCACGCTGCCGGAACGCTACGAGCTTCCACCCAGGCACCTTCGGCCGCACCGCATTCCTTCGCGAGCGCTTCTCCCGTCGACGCTCCGCCCGGGGCACCCGCGGACGATCCGCGGCCCCCCCCCGCCCCCCCCCCCGCGCGCCGCGGCTCCATCGTCTTCTGCAGGTCCGGCTCGGCGCGAAGGTCCTTGGCGTTGGCCTCGAACCACCGCCAGAAACGCCCCGCCGCGGTGTCCGCACTCGAGACCGAGACGGATGGCAGACCCTTGGACTTGCATCCCGCTCCGACGAAGAGCGCAACGAGGAGGACGACGAGCACGCGCACCCGCTCACGGTACCCTGCCGACCCGCGGGCGGATGCATCCTGTATCGCTCGAGCCGAGCATTCGCCGCTCGCGCGCGCTCGGTGGCTGGGCGGCCGAGGGCCTCGTATGCTGTGGGCGTGCGAGACGAACGACGCCTCCGGTTCGTGCAGGTCCTGGCCGGCGCGCTCGTCGCCTGCGGCGGATCGGCGCAGGCCCCCACCACCCCCAGCACGGCCACGGCGCCGTCTGCGACGCCGAGCACGAGTGCGACGGCGAGCGCGACGGCGACCGCCACCGTCGCGGATAGCGAACCCTCCGATCCGACCGCCGGGTCGGGGCCGTGTCGGTGCTCCTGGGACACGAACGCGGCCAAGGCCCCGCGCGTCTGCAAGAAGGGCCAGACCAGCATCTCGGGGGCGGTGTGCAACCCGGGCAACCACCAGTACAAGCCACAGATCAAGGTCGGGCCGCTCGATCCGCCCGATCTCGTGTAGGGCGTGGCGCCAACGTCGCTCGTCCTCGCGGGTCCGACGTCCATGCGACCTCGCCTCGCGCTCGCCCTGGCCCTGCTCCTCGCACCGGTCTCCACGCGGGCCGCGCCGCCCGCGCCCGCCAAGGTCGTCGCGCCGCCCCTCGCGCAGAGCCCCATCCCCGTGGCCTACCCCGAGGTCGCTCGCACCTCCGCCACCACCTCCCAGCTGCTGGCCGACGTGCCTTCACAGGAGGGGCGCTGGAAGGCCACACCGAAGACCGACCCCAAGCGCGCCGACGTCGGGTTGAAGGTCGGACTCCACCACGTGGAGCTCGCGATGGCCGCCGACGCCGATCGGGCCGCGGCCACCAAGGATGCGGACCGGACGAAGGCGGCGCAGATCCGCACCTCGGCGCTCACCCGCGCCGTCGAGGTCCTGCGGGCCGTGGCCGACGAGCACCCCACGTTCGGCCGGCTCGACGAGGTGCTCTACCACCTCGCGCGAGCGCACCGAGCCCTGGGCTCCGACGACCTCGCGCGCCTGATCCACCTCGAGCTGACCAAGAAGATGCCGCTCTCCCGCTTCGTCCCCTGGGCCTACCTGGACATCGGTGACTCCACCTTCGAGCAGGCGCTGCAGGGCAAGGTCGACTGGACGATCCCGCGCGAGGCGTACACCCGCGCGGCCAAGTGGATGGGCCCCGACGGCGAGGGTCTGGGCTACGCGGCCTACAAGCTCGGCTTCGCCGAATGGCACCTCGGGAACAAGTCCGCGGCGCGCAAGGCCTTCACGCTGGCGAAGGAGTTCGCCGCCGAGCACCCGAAGGTGAAGGGGGCGGCCGAACTCGCGGCCGCGACCGCGAAGGCGCTCGCCGCGCTCTGAGCGTCCGAGGTCTGCTGGCCGGAACGGGCCGGCCGTGGCCTCTTGCGCTCGACGTCGTTCCGCCCTCTGCCGTAGGATCGACCCACTGTCATGGGGGAAGCGCTTCGTGCGCGTCGGTTCGAGCTGCGCTCCCAGCTCGGCGCGGGTGGCGCCGGCACCGTCCACGCCGCGTGGGATCGCGAGCGCGGCGAGCTCGTGGCGCTCAAGACGCTCCACCAGGTGAGCCCCGCCGCGTTGCTGCGCCTCAAGACGGAGTTCCGCGCGGCCGCCGATCTGCTGCACCCCGGGTTGGTCCCCCTCTACGAGCTGTTCGCCGATGGCACCGACTGCTTCTTCACGATGCAGCTCGTCGAGGGCGTGCCGTTCACGGCGTGGGTGTTCGAGGACGCGCAGCCGCCGAGCACGCAGTCGGGCACGATGACGATCGGGACCCTGACCGCCGCGGGCGGCGACGGGCCGCGCCGTCCTCTGCGCGACTGCCCGGCCGATCTGGGCCGCCTGCGCGCGGCGGTGCTCGAGCTCGTCGACGCCGTCGCGGCCTTGCACGCGCAGGGCAAGATCCACCGCGATCTCAAGCCGTCGAACGTCCTGGTCCGCAACGACGGCCGCGTGCGGGTCCTCGACTACGGCCTCTTGCTCGACGTCGGGTCCACCCGGGCGGACGATTTCCATGGGACGCCCGCCTACGCGGCGCCGGAGCAGGCGCTGGGCCAGGGGTTCGGCCCCGCCGTCGACGCCTACGCGATCGGCGTCATGATCTTCGAGGCGCTGACCGGCACGCTGCCCTTCGTCGGCTCGCCCCTCCAGCTCCTCGCGCAGAAGGCGGAGCGCGAGGCGCCGCGGCTCGACGCGATCGTCGCCGCCCCCGCCGCGCTCGTGGAGCTCGTCGCGGGCCTGCTCGCGCGCGACCCGCTCGCGCGACCCTCGCTCGTGGAGATCGCGACCGTCGTCGGAGGAGCGCGCGCGGCGACGACCACCGCGGTGGCTCCCGTCGAGCGACCGCTCGTCGGACGCACCGCGGAGCTCTCGGTGCTCGACGCTGCCCTCGCGGCGGCGGAGCGCGGGGAGGAGCGGCGCCTGCTCCTGCGGGGTCCGTCGGGCATCGGCAAGAGCACGCTCGTGCGCGCCTTCGTCGCTCGCGCCGCGGCGCGTGGCTTCTGCACGCTGGTCGGGCGCTGCCACCACCGGGAGAGCGTGCCCTTCAACGCGCTCGACGGCGTGATGGACGGACTCGGCCAGGCCCTCGAAGGGAGCCGCACCGCGAACCCGGTGGACCTGGCGCTCGTCGCCGCGCTCTTCCCGGTGCTGTCGCGGGACGGGGTCACCCCACCCGACGACCCGGCGCTGCAGCGCGCCCGCGCGGTCGAAGCGCTCTACCGCGTGCTGTCGGCGCTCGCGCGGGAACGACGGGTGGCGTTGGTGGTGGACGACGTCCAGTGGGCGGACGCGGACTCGCGGGCGCTGCTCGCCGACCTGTTCGCCCGGCCGATTCCCTTCGCGACGCTGCTGCTCGCCGGCCGCGACAGCGGAGGCCGGGCCTGGCCGTGGGCGATCACCGAGGTGCCGATCGGGCCTCTCGAAGGCACCGCCGCCGAGGCGCTCGCGCGCTCGTGCGGCGCCGACGAGACGCGCGCGCGGACGATCGCCGAGGCCAGTGGTGGTCACCCGATGTTCGTCCAGGAGCTGACGCTCGACCGGACGGGCAGCGTGGCGTCGCTCGACGACGCGGTCCGGAGCCGCGTGGCCTCGCTCGCACCGCGGATGCGGCGGGTCGTCGAGCTCTTGTCCGTCGCCGCGGGACCGATCTCCGAACAGGCCCTCCTCCTCGCCGGCGAGGTCCCCGTCGAGACCAGGCTGGTCTCGTCACGTCTCTCGCCGCCGACCGCCTCGCCCGGTTCGGTGAGCAGCGGCGCACCCGCGCCTTCGCGACCGTCGAGCCCTTCCACGACCGGGTGCGCGAGGCGGTGAGCGCCGAGCTCGACGAAGCACGACGGCGGTCGTTGCACGCGGCGCTCCACCGGGGCCTCGTCGCCGCCGGCCTGGACGAGGTGGAGCTGACCCTCGCGCACCTCGACGGCGCTGGCCAGAAGGCGGAGGCGAGCCGCCTCGCCGCCGAGGTCGCGCGCCGCGCCGATCAGGCGTTCGCCTTCGACCGCGCGGCCGATCTGTATCGCGAGGCGATGCGACTCGGGAACGCCGACCCGAGCCTACCAGTCCTGCGCGCGCAGGCGCTGGCGCGTGGTCATCGAGCGAAAGAGGCCGCCGAGGCCTTCGTCGACGTCGGTCAACGCGACGCGACTCGACGGCGTGAGGCGCTGCGCCGGGCGGCGGAGCTGTTCCTCGTGGCGGGCGAGCAGGTGCGCGGGATCGAGCTCCTTCGCACGCTCCTCGTCGAGCGCCGGATGCCTCTACCCGAGACCACGCTCGGCGCGGCTCTCGCGCTGTTCCGCGAGTGGCTGCGCAACCGACTCCCCGACGTCCCCCCGCTCACCGAGGATGACGCCACGCTGCTGCGCACGCTGTCGCAAGGCCTCGGCATGACCGACAACCTGCGCGCTGCCGTCTACCAGCAGCGCTGGTTCGGTGACGCCCTGCGCGCGCCGAGGTCGCGGCACGCGGGGCAGGCGATCGCGATGGAGACGCTCTACCTCGGCTCCACGGGGCGGTGGGGCCGAAGGCGCGCCGAACCGCTGATGGCGAGGGTCGACGCGCTCGCGGCCGAGACCGGCGACCCCGAGACCGCTTGCTGGGCCTTCGCGTGTCGCGCCGTCAACGCCTCGTTCGCGGGCGAGAGCATCGCGGTCCTCGACGACCTCGTCACCGCCGAGCGCATGTTCCGCGAGCGCACCGAGGCCAACACCTGGCCGATCACCACGTTGCAGCTGCTCCGCGCCTTCCGCGTCCGCATCGGCGGGGACTTCGTGCACCTTCGGCGGATCTTGCCCGAGATCCTCCACGACGCCCGCCGCCGCGGCGACCGCTACCTCGAGACCACGATGCGGCGCGGCGCCAACGTGCTGTTCCTCTGCGACGACGACGTCGCGGGGAGCGAGCGCATGCTGCGAGAGCTCCACTGGGACGCGCCCCTCGGCGGCTTCCAGTTCCAGCACTGGCTCGCCTTCGACGCGATGGCCGAGAACCTGCTCTACCAGGGCGAAGGGCACCGGATCCTCGAGCGACACGGCGACGACCTCGCGTCGCTCCGCTGGTCGCTCGTCGAGCGCCAGCAGCCCGTGCGGGCCCTGAGTCGCTCGCTGTGGGGCCGCGCCTGGCTCGCGCGCGCCGAGCGGTGCCTGGACGTCGCCCGCGCCGTCGTCACCGTCTCGGCCCTCGCGCGCTCGCTCGTGTCCGAGGGGTATCCGGACGCGATCGCGCGGGGTCACCTGCTCGCGGCCGGGGTGGCGGCGGTGCTGCGCCGCGATCCGGCCCCCGCGCTCCGCCGGGCGGTGGCGGTCGCCGAGCGCTACGCGGTGCTGCAGGTCGGCGCGGCGGCGCACCTGCGCCTCGCGGGCGTCACGGACGGCGCGACGTCCCACGCCCACGCCGCAGCGGCCGCCCGCTATTTCGACGTGCAGGGGATCCGTCGGCCGGAGGCGATGGCGAACGTGTGCGCTCCGGGGTTCAGGCGTCGCTGACGTCCACCGGGTGGCTCGCCTCGATCCGGTAGCCCTCCGGCACGTGCTCGATCGGCACGCCGGCCTGCCGCAGGGTCGTGATGGCGACGTACACCCGGCTCGAGCCCGCCCGCGGTAGCACGCGCTCGCCAGGCCATCCCACCGCGATCAGCTCGGCCACCGTCAGCGCTGCCCGCGGATCGCGGAGGTGCTGCTCGAGGAGCGCGGTCAGCAGCAGACGAAGCACCCTTCGGGTCGACAGCGACACCCGCCGCCCCTCGTTCTCGACGAAGCTCCCGTCCCGGGCGATCCGGAGGCGTGCCCCCCGCCCCGAGGGCGGTGCTTCGGCCCGCTTCGCGCCGTCGAGCCCCTCGGGCAACGCGAGCGTGCCACCTCCGCGCGCGGCTTCCTCGAGCCGCCCCTGCAGCTCGCGGAAGTTGCCGGGAAGGGGCGCCGCCATCAACGCCCGCACCAGCTCGGGCTCGACGCCCACCCCGAGATCGATCGCGAACTGCGCGATGGCGGCGGCGACGTCCACGGGTCGTCGGCGCAGCGGCGACAGCTCGACGACGCGGCCCGCGATCCGCGCGACCAGGTCCGGGCGCAGCCTCCCCTGCGCGAGCAGCTCCGCGGGTGCGAGCAGCGTGGTGGTCACCACGAACACGTCGAGACGACTTCCGTCGCGCAGCCGCTCGTCGCCCACGGCCTGCAGCAGCGCGGCCTGCAGCGGGGGGGACGCGTCGTCGAAGCCGTCGAGGTGCAAGGTGCCCCCGTGCGCTCGCGCGAGCAACCCCTCGTCGAACAGCACCGCGCTGGATGCGCGCGTCGGGCACGGTTGCCGCGTGGAGCGACACGAACGGCGCCTCCGGCCTCGTCGCGAGGTGCAGCTCCTCCGCGAGCAGACCCTTGCCGGTCCCCGTCTCGCCGTGGATGCACGAGCGACGCGCCGGTCGGTCGAGGAGGTCGCTCAGGACCTCGGCCAGGGCATCGCTCGCGTGCACGACGCGAGGGTGTCCGATCCCGCGCGCGCGCAGCTTCCCGCGACCGACGTGGACGAGCAACGACCCGAGGCCGAGGAGCGCGTCCGGGCGCAGGCTCGCCCGACGGATGCGTTCGCCGTCGACCGTCGTGCCGTTGCGGCTCTCGAGGTCTTCCACCTCGACGCCGCGCGCATCCACGGTGATGCGCGCGTGCGCACGCGAAGCCGCCGGTCCTCGGGGAGATCGGGCCCGAACGTGGGGAGGGCCCGCCCGAGCTCGAGGGGTCGACGCGGATCGAGGTGGACCCTGCGGCCGACGGCGCGCGGATCGGGGTGGTGCACGAGGGTCAACACCCACCCGCCGTCGTGCGGGGCCGCCGTCTCGGCGATCGAGTCGCCCTCGGTGGAGTCGTCCGATCGCACCCGGACGAAGCTACGAGAAAACGGCCCCGCCGTCTGCCTGGTCGCGACGACGAGCTCCCGAGAGCACTTGTGCACTCCGCGGCTGGGTGCGACGAATCTCGCATGCCTGTCCCGCGATCGATCCTCGCGCTCGTCTGCTGCTCGGCCGCGTGCGGGCCCGCGGTCGTCGGGACCCCACCGCTCCCCACGCCGACACCCAAGGCGCCGGTGGTGCCCCCCGTCCCCGCCAAGCTCTCGTTCCCATTCCACCCGTTCGCGGCGCTTCGCACGCTGGAGGTCGCCGAGGGCGAGCTGCAGGTCGGGCCGCTGGGCCGACGCGCCCTCCGCAAGGCCGGCGCGACCGTCGAGGGGCCCGCGCTCCCCGAGGGGATCGCGGGGGTGCTGCGCCTCCCGGGTGACCAGCTCGGGTTCGTCGCCGAGTCGGGGGCCACCTACGTGACCAAGGACGCGCTCGGCCCGGTCCTCGAGCGTCGCGCCGGTCCCACGGCCGCGATCCACCGCGTGGCCGTGGGCAAGCGGTCCATCGTCGCCGTGAGCGCGCGCGAGCTGTTCCGCTCGGCGGACGGGGGTCGGACCTGGGAGCCCGCCGAAATCGCCGCTCACCGCGAACACCTTCGGCGGCGGCGTCGCGCGCTCTCGGCCAAGGGCGAGGGGCTCCTCTTCACGATCCCCCAGCGCGTGTTCGCGACGAGCGACGACGGCGCGACGTGGTCGGCGATCGACTCCCTCGGACTCGGCGTCCACGCGGTCACGAGAGACGGGCCGACCGAGGGCGCCTCGGTGCAGATCGACGGCGAAGCGGGGCGCGCGACGCTCGTGAACGGCAAGCTCGTCGCCCTGCCCGCGAACAACGCGCCGTGGGTCTCGGGGCCCTGGTACCAGACGCGCCTCGGCGGTCCGTGGCTGCTCGTGTCCGGGCACGACGAGGGCGTCTTCCGCTTCTATCTGGGACGCGCGGGAGAGACGCTCACGCTCACGAACCTCCCCAAGGGCTGCAGCTCACCCAACACGATGGGCGACGAGAGCGGCCTCTTCCTCTCGTGCCCCGGAGACGGAGCGCTCCACCGCTGGACCAAGGACGGTGGGTGGAAGACCCTCCGCACGTACGAGGGCAGCATCGACGAGAGCGAGGTCGATCTCTTCGCCGACGCGGGCGTGGTGTACCAGGGCCGCGCGTGCCACGACGGCACCTGCGAGCCGCGCAAGATCGCCTTCGACGGGGCCACGTTCGTCGACGTGCAGCTCGCGGCCAAGGGCTACGTGCACGCGGTCGCCTTCGACCCGAAGTCGCGCCGCGGGTACGTGGTGGCCGAGAGCGACGGGCGCCTCTCGATCCACGCAGCGGCGCCGAATTCGGCGACGTTCGAGCGCACGACCTGGCTCGACCTCGAGGCGGCCGCGCACGGCGGCGCGCGCGCTTCGGTCGGCGACGACGGCGTGCTCCGCGTGGCGGTCTGTCGCGCGGACGGCTCCGCGTGCAGTCTGCGCGCCTATCGCGAGGGGGTCGCCGAACCGGTGCGCTGGCTCGGCCCGTCCAGGGACCTGAGCCTCGCGGGCAAGCGCGGGATCTGGGTGGACGCCCGGGGGGCCGTGTTCGAGACCGCCGACGGCGGCGCGACCTGGGCGCGGATCGCGCTGCCCGCCGAGCGCGACGAGCTCACGTGCAACGACTGGGGCTGCGTGCGGCACGACACGGTGCGCGTCGGCTGGGACCTGCCCGCGCTCCCGCTCCCCACGATCTCGTCGAGCCTCGTCGAGCCTCCGGTCGTCTCGGCGCCCAAGGTGGCGAAGCGCAAGGTCACGTGCACACCGACCGGGCCGACGATCCCCGCGAACGTCCCGGCCGAGGTCCTCGAGCGAAAGGACGGCTTCTCGTGGCTCGAAGCCGACAAGGACGGCGCGGTCGTCGCGAGGGGCGCGGGCGCGAAGTCGACGAGCCTCGAGCTCCTGAAGGCGCCCAAGGCCGGAAAGGCCAAGCTCCACGTGGTCGACGGCGTGGCCATACGCATCACGTCGACGACCACGACCCTGTTCGAGCCCACCCTCGAGGTGGCCTGGGTGCCTCTCGGCGCCACCAAGCCCACGCGAGCGAAGCTCCCCGTGATCAAGCTCACGAACCCCCCGATCGGCGTGGTCACGGGCTCGCGGGTGACCGGCGGCGTCGTCGTGCGGGTGGACGACAAGGTGTTCTTCGTCGACGACAAGGGCAAGGCCAAGCCCCTCGAGCTCGACCCGCTGGACACGTTCGCCCGCACCTCGAAGGGCTTCGTCGCGGCGCGGCGCCTGGCCGGCGGCGTGAAGCTCTCGTGGTCCGGCGAACCGACCGGGCGCGCGAGCTGGTTGCTCCAGCCCTACGGCGCCGACGCTCCGTTCGCCCAGCTCTTCACCTCCGCGGAGGGGGTCTTCGTCGGCGCGATCGCGGACGAGGTGCCGTTCCTCGTCGCGGTCCCGGACGCGCGAGCGCCCGACCCGTCGACGCTCCGCTACCCCGAGCCGGGCGTGGCCGCCGACAAGAACCTCTGCCTCGAGCCTTTCGCCAGCACGACCTTCCTGCCGAGCGTCGATCCGAGGACCCCGCTCGCGTGGGAGGTCTCGGTCGAGGGTCTCGAGAAGCCATTGCCCGGCCTGCTCACGCTCCGCCCCGAGAAGGGCAAGCTCTGCGCGGCCACGCTGGTTGCCACGAGCCCAGAACACCGCGTGCGGGTCCCGTTGACGACGTTGGACAAGGGTTGGCTGGTCACGAAGGAGGGCATCCGGCCCCTCGCCTGCAAGCTCTAGCGCGACACCCCCGTGGTAGGGTGCGGCGTGCCCATCCATCGCGCCGTGCCCGACGAGATCCGCCTGCAGGCGAAGATCCTCATCGTCGACGACGAGCTGGCCCACATCCAGACCCTGTCGCGCTCGCTGGGCCGGGTCGGGTACACGCGCGTCGAGAGCACGACCGATCCGCGCGAGGTCGTGCGCCTCGTGGCCGAACAGAAGCCCGATCTGATCGTCCTCGATCTCTCGATGCCGGAGCTCGACGGCTTCGGCGTGATGGCGAGGCTGCGCGAGGCGGGCGAAGAGTACCCGCCCATCCTCGTCGTGACCGGGCACCAGGAGCCCGCCGTGCGGCGGCGCTGCCTCGAGGCGGGCGCGAGCGACTTCCTCTCGCGCCCCTACGACGAGATCGAGATCCGCCTGCGCGTGGGCAACCTCCTCACGAGCTGGCTCCTGCTCGGGAGCCTGCGCCGGGCGAACGACGAGCTCGAGGCCCGGGTGCTGGAGCGCACCGCCGCCCTCGAGGATGCGCACCACGAGATCCTCGAGCGGCTCGCCAAGGCGGCCGAGTTCCGCGACGACGACACGGGCGAGCACACCCGACGCGTCGGAGAACTGGCCGGCGCGCTCGCCGTCAAGCTCGGCCTCGACGCGTCCCTGGCCGACCTGATCCGCCGCGCCGCGCCGCTGCACGACGTGGGCAAGATCGCGATCCCCGACGGCGTGCTGCTGAAGCCCGGCAAGCTGACCGTCGAGGAGTTCGAGGTCGTCAAGACGCACGCCCACATCGGCGCGCGTCTCCTGAGCGGCAGCGCGATCCCGCTGCTCGTGACCGCGGCCGCCATCGCGAACTTCCACCACGAGAACTGGGACGGGAGCGGGTACCCGACCGGGATCCGTGGCGAGGAGATCCCTCTCGTCGCGCGCATCACCGCCGTCGCCGACGTCTTCGACGCGCTCACCCACAGCCGGCCCTACAAGCGGGCGTGGCCGGTCGAGGAGGCGCGCGCGGAGCTGGCCAAGCTCTCCGGCGTCAAGTTCGACCCGGCCATCCTGCGCGTGTTCCTCGACGAGGGCTCGGAGGTCGCGTGATCGTGCGCGCCCACCACCTCGCCCAGGCCAACGTGGCCTACGCGCTCGCGCCCCACGACGACCCACGCCTCGCCGACTTCGTCGCGCGGCTCGACGAGCTGAACACGGCGGCGGAGCAGAGCCCGGGGTTCGTGCACCGGTTCGTCTCCGACACCCGCGACCCTCGGCAGCGCGAGTTCGACGACCCGCTCGTCCTCTTCAACATGTCCGTCTGGGAATCGGTCGAGGCCCTGCACGCCTACCCTATCGGACGGTGCACGCCGAGGTGTACGCGGCGCGCAAGCGCTGGTTCGTCGACGAGCGCAAGGTCGTGGGCGGCCACGCGCTGGCCCTCTGGTGGATCCCCGCGGGCGAGCTCCCCACCGTCGCGGAGGCGAAGGCGCGCCTCGCGCACCTCGAGGCGCACGGCCCCACGCCCACGGCGTTCTCGTTCAAGGTCCGGTTCCCGCCGCCCGGCCGCTGAACGGCCTCAAGGGCTCGCGAGGAGCGGCGCGAGGAAGGCCTGGATGCCCTCGAAGTCGCCGCCGGTCGCGAAGCCGCGGCGCAGCAGGGCGTCTCTGCACGCCGAGAGCGACTCGAACCGCTTGCGGCGCGGCGCCCTCGGGGTGTCGTGATCGAACCACACGACGGACCGGTCGGCGCACTCGAGCGCGTAGCCGTCGCCAGCGGCGTCGTTGGCGAACACCTGGATCACGCCGAACTCGAGGCGACGGGCGAGGCGCGAAGGGGGCACGAGCCGGAAGAACCCGCTCGGGGCCTGGCCATAGCCGTCCTCGTTCGTCTGGTCCTCGTCGTCGGGGTGCGTGCCGAGGGCATACCCGAGCGCCCGGAAGGCGCCGGGGCGGAGCGACCACTGGAAGTCGACCGTGGCCCCTACCGTGAGGTAGTGCGCGCGGAGCTCCTCGGGCAGCGCGAAGCCGATCGCACGCTCCACCTCGGCGAGCACCTCGGGCTCCACCTTCGGCTCGGACGAGACCGACAGGATCTCGAAGAGGTCGGGGCGCGACCGGAGCGCCTTCTCGACACGTGCCACCGCCGCCGCGAGCTCCGTCATCGGACCCAGCCTAGTCGCTGCGGGCGGAGGTGTCGCTTCGCATCGTGCGGGGCTAGAGTGCCGCGGGTTCCATGTCCCCGCTGCTCCGTCGGGTGGTCGCCGTGTGCCTCGCGATCGCGGGGTGCGAGGCCCCACGGCCCACGCCGCCCGTCGTCCCCGGCGCGGTGACCGCCTCGGCGGGCGCGTCGGCCTCGGCGAGCGCGTCGGCGTCGGCGAGCGCGTCGGCCTCGGCCGCCCCCACGAGCTCGGGCGCGCTGACCCCTGCCCTCTTCGACGGCGTCGACGTGTGCCTGCGCGACACCGGAGGCGCGACCAACGGCTGCGGGCAGAAGCACGGCCTGGTCACGACCAAGGGCGCGGCACCCGAGCGCTACTGCGAGCTCCTGCCGAAGGCGCGCACGGCCCTGATCGAGGCGCGCAAGCTCCTGCAGAAGGCGAACCCGAAGCTGGAGCTGCTCGTCGTGAGCTCGTATCGGCCCCCGGCCTACCAGCAGTGCCTGTGGCTCGAGGACCAGTGCAAGCCCGCGGTGTGCGGCCCGCGCGACGCGAGCGGCAAGGCGCTGCCGTGCAAGGCATACGACCTCGCCGACGCGAAGTACGCGCACGCGTTCGACCACTGCCCCCACGTGGACATGCGCGCCATCGACGTCTGCGCGTACGACAAGACCGCCGTGCCGCTCGACGCCCGCGGCGTGATCGACCTCTCGCTCGTCGACGACTGCGCCGCCTCCACCAGCAAGTCGCACGTGCTCGCCGCGGGTCGGTTCTTCCACCCGTGCGGGTGTCGTCACACCGGCTGGACCAAGGATCTGCGCACCGCGAGCAAGCGCACCAAGATCTTCACGCGGGGTGGCCCCGACCAGCAGCTCGCCATGGCCGAGGCGCTCCGCAAGGCGGGCTTCGTCGACGACGTTTCCACGGAGTGGTGGCACTTCTCGTTCCGGGGACCCTGATCGCCCCGACGGGTCCTTGCTCGCACGAACGATCCAGGGTTCACTCGATCGATGCGTGTCCCCTCGCTCCTCGTGATCGCGGCCCTCGTCGGGTGTGGCGACGCGACCGATCCGGCCGCCACGCCGTCCGACAGCGACGCGGTCGAGGTCGACCCCGACGCCTCGAGCGACGGCAGCCCGTCCGACAGTCCTCCCGCGGACGTGGGCGACGGCAGCAAGGCGCCCACCATCGACAGCTTCGTCGCAACTCCCGCCGCCGTCTCCCCCGGAGCCACGAGCAAGCTCACGTGGGCCGTCACCGGCGGCGGCACCCTCACGCTCGACGGCGCGCCCGTCACCGGCACGAGCCTCGACGTCGCCCCCACGGCGACGACCAAGTACACGCTCGTCGCGACCAACGGCGCCGGCAGCGCCACCGCCACCGCCACGGTCACCGTCACCGCGTCGACCGTCCCCACCAAGCCGATCACGTTCTCGAAGAACAAGCCGTTCACCGTCGACAGCGGCACGGTGAACTACGTCTACGTCCCCGACGCCTACGACGGCTCGCACAAGACCCCCATCACCCTGCTCGTGTGGCTGCACGGCTGCGGCGGCTTCTCCTCCGGCGACGTGTGGACGGTGTCGCCCGGCGGCGCGACCCAGACCTGGATCACCCTCGCGGTCGGCGGTCAGGAGGGCAAGTGCTGGGACGTGAACAAGGACCCGGCCCGCGTGCTCGCGGCGCTCGCCGACCTCAAGACCCACTTCAACATCAAGGCCAAGGGCACCATCGTCGGCGGCTACTCCTCCGGCGGTGACCTGAGCTACCGCACGGCGTTCTACAACGCGAACCTGTTCGCGGGCGTGCTCGCGACCAACACCTCGCCCTTCCGCGACACCGGCTCCACGCAGGCGGCCTCGCTCGCCGCCGCCGCGTGGAAGTTCAACGTGGTGCACCTCGCGCACCTGCAGGACACCACCTACCCCATTGCTGGTGTGCGCAAGGAGACCGACGCGATGGCGGCCGCGGGCTTCCCCATGAAGCGCATCGAGGTCGTGGGCACCCACTACGACGACGCGGGCGCAGTCGTGGGTGGCACCAAGGTCCCCGGCACGGGCGCCGACATCGCGACCTACTTGTTCCCGTACCTCAGCAGTGGGTGGACGTCGCCGTGACCTGTTCCGGCCGGTGCACTGACCCACTCCGGCAGTGACGAGAACGCGCCACTCGATCCGCGCTCTGAGCTGGGGTCAAGCGGTGCGAATGCGGGGCGTTCACCACCCCAGGGCACTTCGTTGCCCATGGAAAGGTGGCCACGATGCGTTGGTTCCACGACCTCAAGACGATGCAGAAGATCTTGCTGTGTCTGTCGCTGCTCACGGTCGGGATGTTGGTCGTCGGATGGGTCGGGGCCAGCGGTCAGTCCGAGCTGAGCCGTCAGATGTCCACGCTCTACGCGCGCGACTTCCGCGGCGCGGTCGAGAGCAAGTCGGTCGAGGCGCGCATGCTGGAGCTCCGGCTCGCGGCGCGCGGCATCCTGATGAGCGACGACACCGCGGCGCAGGAGGGCTTCGTCCGCAAGCTCGAGGAGGCCAACGTCTCCCTGCTCGCCTCGTTCGACTCGCTCGAGAAGGTGCAGACCTCCAGCGACGGCAAGGCGAAGCTCGCCGAGATCCGCACCGCCCATGGTCAGTACATCGAGGTCGTCCGCCTCGCCGGCCGCCAGGCGATCGCCAAGCAGCGCGCGACGGCGGTCGTGACCATCGGCCAGGCCGTCGTGTTCGGCGATCGGATCACCGAGGCGCTCCGGTATCTCAGCGGTGTCAACGAGAGCGTCGCCAAGCGGGCCGTCGAGGACGCCTCGGTGCTCGCCGAGCGAGACCGCCGGACGCTGACGCTCTCCGTCGCCTTTGCCACCGTCCTCGCGGTCTTCGCCGCGCTCTACACGGGGCGCGTGGTGTCGGTCCCGCTCCGCCGCGCGGTGGGTGTCCTCGAGGGCGTCGCCAAGGGCGACTTCTCGGGGCGCCTCGACGTGGACGCCAAGGACGAGGTCGGCCAGATGGCCGCGGCGCTCAACACCGCGATCGCCTCGGTGCAGCGCGCCCTCACCGAGGTGCGCGGGGTGGCCGAGGACGTCGCGACCGCGTCGAGCCAGCTGTCGAGCGCGGCCGACGCGATCTCGAGCGGCGCGCAGGAGCAGGCGTCGGGCCTCGAGGAGACCGCGGCCAGCCTCGAAGAGGTCTCGGCGACGGTGAAGCAGAACGCCGACAACGCCGGCCACGCCGCGCAGCTCGCGGAGGCCTCGCGCGAGATCGCGGAGAAGGGGGGCGCCGTGGTGCACGCCGCCATCGAGGCCATGACGGGCATCACCGCCTCGTCCAAGCACATCGCCGAGATCACCACGACGATCGACGAGATCGCCTTCCAGACCAACATCCTCGCGCTCAACGCCGCGGTGGAGGCGGCGCGCGCCGGCGAGCAGGGCCGCGGCTTCGCCGTGGTGGCCGCCGAGGTCCGCGACCTGGCCCAGCGGAGCGCCGCGTCGGCCAAGGAGATCAAGCGATTGATCCAGGAGTCGGTGGAGACCGTCGAGGCCGGGGCACGCCACGTGACCTCCAGCGGCGCCACGCTCGAGGAGATCGTCACCTCGGTCAAGCGCGTGACCGACATGGTCAGCGAGATCGCGGCCGCCTCGCGCGAGCAGGAGACGGGCATCGACCAGGTGAACCAGGCGGTGGTCCAGATGGACCGCGTGACCCAGTCGAACGCGGCGCAGACCGAGGAGCTCTCCGCGACGGCCCGCGGGCTCGCCGGCCAGTCCGAGCAGCTGCAGGGGCTCGTCTCGCGCTTCCGCCTCGGTGACGACGGCGTGGTCGAAGCGAAGCCCGCGCCCGCGCCCGTGGCGGTCGCGAAGCGGGTGGCCGTGGTGCGCAAGACCCCGCCGCGCGTGAGCCGGGCCCTCGTGGCCCGGGCCGCGCACCAGGAGTTCTGAGGACTACCGGCTCTTCTTCTTCGCCGGGGTCTTCTTCGCCGGGGTCTTCTTCGCCGGGGTCTTCTTCGCCGGGGTCTTCTTCGCCGGGGTCTTCTTCGCGGGCGTCGCGAGGGAGACCTCGGCGTGCGCCTTGCGCACCCACGTCTGCAGGCGCTCGTCGTCCTCGTGCCAGTCGGCCGGCAAGAGCAGCCACGCCCGCATGCCCCCCTTGCCCATCGGCGACCAGGGCTCGGCGCCTTCGCTGCGCTGGAGCTCCGCGTAAGAGCTTTCGTCACGTAGCTTCACGCCGAGGCGCCCCGTCTTCCACACCAGGGCGAAGATGGTGTCGTCGCGGAACAGCGCGTCGCAGCCGAAGAGGCGCTTCACCGAGACCCCACGCAGCCCCGCGGCCGCATCGACGAGGCGCTCCTTCAGCCAGGCGAGCTCGGTGGACATGCGAGGACTGTAGCGGTCCGGCCGGTGCCTCGGCGAGCTACCATCCCGCCATGCCGGACCTCGTCCCCTACCCGTTCGAGCGCCTCGTGCGCCGGATGTTCACGGAGCTCGAGCAGCGGCGCGCGATCTTCGATCTGCCGGAGCGCAAGTTCACCCTCGCCCCGGCCCAGCGCGACCTCGCGGTGCGCTTCCACGGCGCGACCGCCGCGAGCCCGCTCGGCCCGGCCGCCGGCCCGCACTCGCAGCTCGCGCAGAACCTCGTCCTCTCGTTCCTCGGCGGCGGCCGCATCTTCGAGCTCAAGACGGTGCAGATCCAGGACCGCCTCGTCATCCCGCGGCCGTGCATCGACGCGCGCACCGTCGGCTACAACGTCGAGTGGTCGCAGGAGCTCACCCTCGAGCAGTCGCTCGAGGAGTACGTGAAGGCCTCGATGCTGATCGAGCTCTTGGTGGCGAGCGGCAAGCTCGCGCTCCCGCCCGACGCGGCGCGCACGGTGTTCGACATGAGCGTGGGCTACGACCTCGCGGGCATCCGCTCGAGCGCGTGGGCGCGTTCCTGCGCGGCCTCATGGACGCGACGCCGGTGGTCGACCGCCTGCGCGCGCAGATCCCCGCGGAGTACGCGCACCTGCGCGACGTCGCCTTCACCACCGCGCTCTCGCGCACGCTCACGCTGTCCACCTTCCACGGGTGCCCGCCGGAGAGATCGAGGCGCATCACGACCTACCTCCTCGAGGGAGGTCGGCCTCGACTGCGTCGTGAAGCTCAACCCCACGCTGCTCGGCAAGGTCGAGACGCGCCGCATCCTGAACGAGGTGCTCGGGTACGAGGACCAGGTGCCCGACTCGGCCTTCGACGCCGACGCGCGCTACGACCAGGCCGTCGACTTCGTCGGGCGCCTCGCCGATCGCGCGCGGCAGCTCGGGCGCGGCCTCGGCATCAAGCTCACCAACACGCTGGTCGTCGAGAATCCGGGCGATTTCCTCCCGAAGACCGAGCGCCTCCGCTACCTGAGCGGGCCGCCGCTGCACGTGCTCGCCATGAGCCTCGTCGGCCGGTTCCGCGCCACGTTCGGCGGCGCGCTGCCCGTCTCGTTCTCGGCGGGCATCGACAAGCACAACTTCGCCGACGCGGTCTCGCTCGGGCTCGTGCCGGTGACGGTGTGCACCGATCTGCTGCGCACCGGCGGCTACGGGCGCATGCAGGCCTACTTCGAGCTCCTCGGCAAGCGCATGGACGCCGCCGGCGCGCGGTCGATCGACGAGTGGGTGCTGCTCGGCCAGGGGCGCGCGGGCGAAGCGCTCGACCGCCTCGAGCAGCGCGGCGTCGAAGTCACCGCGTGTCGCGAGGCGCTCGCCGCCCGCGCCGATCTCGCAGCGGCCGCGGGTCCGGCGCTCGAGCCGTGGCTCGTCGAGGCCCGGCTGCTGAACACCGAGCGCTACGTCGGCGGCCTGCTCGCCGACCCGCGGTACGCGCGCGCGGCCAACGCCAAGTCGCCGCCCAAGGTGGGCACGCACCTCGTGCTGTTCGACTGCCTCACCTGCGACAAGTGCCTGCCGGTGTGTCCCAACGACGCGAACTTCACCTACGTGCTGCCGCGCCTCGAGGTGCCCATCGTCAAGCTTCGCCCGCAGCCCGGGGGCGCCTTCGCCCGCGAGAGCCACGGCGTGCTGAAGTTCGACAAGAAGCACCAGATCGCGAACTTCGTCGACCTCTGCAACGAGTGCGGCAACTGCGACGTGTTCTGCCCCGAGGACGGCGGGCCCTACGTGGCCAAGCCGCGCTTCTTCGGCACCCGCGCGCGGTGGGCCGAGGCCACCCTCGACGGGGTCTTCGTCGAGCGCGGCGGCGCGACCATGGACGGCCGGTTCGACGGCAAGGAGTTCCACGTGCGCCTCGACGGCGACCGCGTGGTCTACACCGGCGAGGGGTTCTCGCTGTCGCTGCGCGAAGGCGACGACACGGTGAGCGGCACGGCGGAGGGCGAGGTCGACCTGACCTCCTTCCACATCCTCGACTGGCTCCGCAAGGCGTTCGTCGGCGACGCGGTCAACTACGTGACCGCCTGAACCTCACCGCGACAGGATGCGCAGGGTGAGCAGGCCGTCGGCGCCGCGCACGCCGATCGCCGTCCGGTCCGCCGCGACGGCCGGGGCCAGGAGGTCGCTCGCCGCGAGCCCCGTCACCGTCTCCGTCGGTCCGCCCGCGACGCGCGCCCGGAACAGCGTGACGACGCCGGCGAGGTCGCGCACCACCCACTCGACGACACCTCCGCGACCCGCCGGTCGGACGTACGACGAGGTGACCACCGAGGCGAGGCGCACGTCGGCGTCGGAGGCCGCCTCGAGCTTGCCGCGGAACAGTTCGTAGACCTCGAGCTTGGGCTGCGGGTGGATGAAATCCCACTCGTGGTAGACGACCGTGCCGCCGCCGACGAGGATCGGGAACGCCTGCTTGCCCTTGCGCTTGCGTGGGGAGATCTTGCCGGTGCGGCGCTCGTAGAGCACCACGTCGGCGAGGTCGGTCTCGTTGGCGTCGAACCGGCCGTCCGGGTCCTCCGAGAAGTCGGTGACCGCGATCCAGTCGTCGTCGACGTCGGCGAAGCGCTGCTGGCCGGGGCCGCCCGCGATGGTGGTGGTGACGCCGGTGGTCGGCACGTAGAGCTGCACGTCGGTGTCGCCGAGCGCGTCGGCGCCGAGGAAGCGCGTGAACACCACCGCGTCGCGCGCGGCGCGGGGCTCGCCCGCCTTTTCGGGCAGCGTCACGATGGGGCCGCCCGCGTGGCGCACGCGCACCGTCGGCGAGGCGCCCACCGTCTCCCAGGCGAGCGTGTCGCCGGCGAGCGTCGGGCGGCGCGCCGGCCCGGGGTCGACCTCCACGTCGGTGCCGCGCGCGAGATCGCGCAGGTGCACCGCGCCGGTCTTGCTCAGGTAGGCGAGCGCGCACCCGTCCAGTGCATAAGGTGGATATGCATAGCCGCCGTCGGTCGACAGCTCGACGGGCACCGCGCCCGCGGCGCACGTGGGAGCCGCGTCGGCGGCAGCTTCGGCGTCGGCGTCGGCGTCGGCGTCGAGCACGGCGTCACCCGCCCCCACGTCGGCCGGATCGGTCGCGGGCGCCGTGCCCGCGCAGCCGAGCAGCGTGATCAGCGCGAGCCCCGCGATCTGGATCCCCCTCACGACGCCTCCTCCTTCGCCGCCCGGACGCCGAGCCGCACCATGCGCTTCTTGAGCCCCTGCCGCGTGACGCCGAGCCGCTCGGCCGCGCGCGTGATGTTGCCGTCGCACGCGGCGAGCGCCGCCTCGAGCTCGTCTCGCTCCGTCGGCGGCGACGCGCTCGGCACCCCACCCTCGCGCATCGCGCGCGGCAGGTGCGCCGGATCGATCTTCTTGACCCCGAGCGTCGACAGCCGCTGCATCAGGTGGGCGAGCTCGCGCACGTTGCCCGGCCACGGGTGGGCCGCGAGGGCGGCGAGCGTCGCCGGGGCGAGCTGGCTCTTCGACCCCGCGGCGCGCAGGAAGTGGAGCGCGAGGCGCCCGACGTCGTCGCCGCGCTCGCGCAGCGCGGGCACGCGCAGGGTGATCACGTCGAGCCGGTAGAGCAGGTCGCGGCGGAACGTGCCGGCGTCGACGGCGCGGGCGAGGTCGCGGTTGGTGGCCGTGACGACGCGCGCCTCGAGGGGCAGCTCCTCGTCGCCGCCCACCGGCCGGTAGCGCCGCGTCTCGAGCACGCGCAGCAGCGAGGCCTGCCGCGCCAGCGGGAGCTCGCCGATCTCGTCGAGGAACAGCGTGCCGCCCCGCGCGCGCGCCGCGAGGCCGCCGCGCGCGCGCTCGGCGCCGGTGAACGAGCCGCGCACGTGCCCGAAGAGCTCGGCCTCGAACAGCGTGTCGGGCACCGCGGCGCAGTTGAGCGCCACGAACGGCGCGCTCGCCCGCGGCCCCTCGTCGTGGAGCGCGCGCGCGAACAGCTCCTTGCCCACCCCCGTCTCGCCGAGGATCAGCACCGGGAGCTCGGCGGACACGTCGAGCGCGGCCTCGAGCTTGGCGAGCGCGCGCAGCAACGCGGGGCTCTGGCCCACGAGGGTGGGGAACGCGCGCGTCGGCGCGAGGGCGGGCACCACCGTCGACTCGGCGCGCTCCTGGATCACGACGGGGCGCGGCACGGGCACGCGGGGCGCACCCGCGGACCCCGGGACGAAGGCCGCGAGCGCCGCCCACCGCCGGACCGTGGTCTCGGCGAGGTCGGCGAAGGCGTCGGCCAGGTAACGGTGCTCGGCGATCACCGCCACGCGGACGCCCCGCGCGGACGCGGCGATCGCGACGCGCGCGTGCGGCTCGCGCAGGGAGACGGGGCCCTCCGACGCGATCGCCGCCTCGACGGCGGCGCGCGGCAGGCGCTCCTCGGCGCCGGGCAGCTCGAAGCCGTCGGCGTCGGCGCCGGAGACGCGCAGCGGACCGTCGCCGTGCACGACCACGAACGCGCGCTCGGCCCCCGAGGTGGCGACCACGCAGCGCGCGACGATCGCGGCGCGCGCGGCCTCGTCGGGCGCGCCGGGCAGCAGGGCGACGGCGCGCCACAGCTCGGGGTCGGGGTCGCGCGACGTCACCTGCGCAGTATGGCGCGAACCCGCGCGCGCGTCGGCCAGGACCGCGCGGGCCTGCGCCTCCACGTCGGGGAGCCCCGCGGCCCGTGCCCTCCGGAGCGCCGCGATCGCCGCCCGCGCCGCGGCCCTCCGGTCGACCGGCAGCGCGGCGAGGTGGGTCCGACCTGTGAGCGCGAGAGCTCGGCCGTCGACGAACGCGTCCTCGGCCCGCAGCGCGGGGTCGATCCGCGCGAGCGCCGCACGGGCCTCGGAAGCTTCCCCGTCGAGGAGCGCGATCTCCGCGCGCAGGAGCGCGAGGTCGGCGGCGATGGCCGGCGGCACGGCGTCTCCGCCGGCCTCGGCCTCGGCGACGTGGCGCTCGGCCTCACGCGGATCGCCCTCGCGCACCGCGAGGTCGGCCAGCGCGGCCGACGTCCACACGCGGCCCGTGCGCTCGCCGAGCGACCGCGCGAGGGCCAGCGCCTCGGTCAGCGCCGCGCGCGCGCGATCGAACCGACCGAGGCGCGTCTCGGCGAGGCCGAGGTTGAGCAGCGACGCGCGCACGCCGGGCAGATCCCCGAGGGCGCGCTTGGTGGCGAGCGCCCGCGCGAAGGCCTCCGCCGCGACGGCCTGCTTTCCCTGGTAGATCGCGACGACGCCGAGGTTGTGGTCCACGCGCGCGAGCTCCTCGCGCTCGTCGCCCAGCGCCTCGAGGCGCGCGCGGGCCTCGCCGAGCGCGCGGTCCGCGGTCTCCCAGTCGGCGCGGTAGAGCGCGACGGCGCCGCGCGTGGCCTCGCACCAGGCGATCGCCGGCGCGTCGCGGCGCGCCTCGGCCTCCGACCGGGCCGCGGCCAGGCGCGCGTCGGCCGCGTCGAACTCCCCCTGTCGCCCGAGCCGCTCCGCCTCGCGCACCCGCGCCAGCGTGGCGAGGCTCAAATCGCCGGCGTCGCGGAGCCACCCGAGGGTCTGCGCGTGCAGATCCGCGCGCGAGAGATCGCGGGCCAGGCGCTCGAGGCGGCGCAGCTCGGGGGGCCCGGCGGCGCCGGTCGTCGCGAGCGTCGTCAGCGCCGCGAGCTCCACGCCGCGCGCCTCCTCGCGCCGGGCGCGCGTGGCCGCGTCGCGCAAGAGGGCGGGTCGATCGGCGACGGGCGCGAGCTCCGCGAGCAGCGCGAGGGCGGCGGGCGGCACGGTGACGTCGGCGCGGGCCACCTCGGCCGTCGCCGCGACCTGCGCGGGGGTCGCGAGCGCGCGGGCGATCTCGGCCCACAGCCGTGGGCTCGTCAACCGCACGAAGCGCGCGCCCTCGAGGACGGTCCGATCGAGCAGGCCCTCGGCGAAGAGCTCCGGCAGAGCCTGCCCGTCGTCGATCGCGCGACCACCCCGCAGCGCGACGTCGGCCAGGCGACCGCGCGCGGCGTCGGAGAGGGTGGAGACGCGCGCGAGGATCGCCTCGCGTCCGAGCGGCCCGCGTCCGGCCGCCGAGAGGACCCAGCCGGGCGAGCCCCCGCTCGTGCGCGCCGCGTCGGGGCCGGCCTCCACCTGTCGACACAGCTCGGCGAGGTCCACCTCGGGGAGAGGGCCGAGGGCCCACGCAGGCGCGCCCTCGGGCGCGACCGGGCCCGTCACGAGCAGCGTCGGCGACCTCGCCCCGCGACAGCGGAAGGCCTCCACGGCCTCGGCCACCTCGGGCTCGGCGCGATCGAGATCGTCGAGGACGACGAGGGCCGGCGGCTCGCGGAACGGCGACGGCCCCACCCGCGCAGGAAGGCGAGGAGCGCGCGATCGGCGTCGGCGGCGTTCACGACGCGCGCGGAGCGCCCGCGGCGACGAGGCGCACCGCGACCTCGTGGGCGAGGTGGCTCTTGCCGATGCCGCTGGGCCCCGTGAGGTAGAGCACCCCACCCTCGAGCGAAGAGAGCCGCTCGACCTCGTCGCGCCGCCCGACGAGCGTGGTGCCGACCGCCTCGTCGGGGTCGGCGGGCATCAGCGCCGCGAGCAGCGCCTTCGCCGACGCGAAGCGATCGAGCGGGCTCGCGGCCCGCGCGCGGTCGACGACGTCGGCGAGGCTCGGGGGCACCCACGGCGCCGCGGCGCGCAGCGGCTCGCCGACGCGCGGGGGTCGCCCGACCACCGCGGCGAACGCGGTGGCCCCGAGGCCGTAGAGGTCGCTCGCCGGCGTGGCCTTCCCCGAGACGAGGAGCTCGGGCGCCGCGTAGGCCGCCGAAAAGCCGAAGGACAGCGCCGCGCCGAGGTCGAGCACGCGCGGGCGAGCGTCCACGCGCACGTGCGCGGGCTTGAGATCGCCGTGGGTGAACCCGGCCTCGTGGAGGGCATCCAGCGTGCGCGCGACCGCGGCGAGGATCCGCTCGAGGCGCGCGGCCCGGGCCTCGACGTCGCCCGCCTGCGCGAGCCACGCCGTCGCGTCGGGCCCGTCGACGAACGACTCCACGAGGAACGGGGCGCCGGTCTCGACGTCCCACGCGAGGTCGTGCGCGGCGACGAGGCCTGGCGCGCGCAGCCGGGAGAGGAGCGCATATTCGCCCACCAGGCGCTCGCGGGGCACCTCGCGCCGCGCGATCTTGGCGACGAGCGCGCGCCCCGGGGCCTCGCGGTCTTCGACCCGCACGACGACGCCCTCGGCGCCGCGACCGAGGACCTCGCCGGAAACATAACGCGGGTGATGGATCTGCATGGGCGGAGGGCGTCGGAGGATGGTAGCGGAGGGGCTCACCGCGCGCCGAGGACCCGGGCGCGCTCGCGGGCCGCCCACGCCTCCACGTGCGCGCGGTAGCGCCCGGCCCGGCCCGGGTCGTCCTTCGCGAGATCGTGCAGCTCGCCTGGATCGAGGTCGAGGCGGAACAGGCGCACCTTGGCGCGGTCGAGGTCGACGATGGCCTTCCACGGGCCGTCGATCACCGCGAGCTCGCGCGACACGTGGTCGACGAACGCGCGGGCGACGCGCGGCGTGCCCTCGAGCAGCGAGCCGCCGTCCCAGCGCGGGTCGGCCGGCAGGCCGAGCACGGCCGCGATGGTTCGCGGCACGTCGAGCAGGCTCGCGGTCTGCAGGGCGTGCACCGGCGCCTCGAGCGCCTTGGGGATGCGCACGAGCAGCGGCACGTGCAGGTTCTCCTCGTAGACGTGCAGCGAGTGGGCGACGTTGCCGTCGTGCTGCTGGAACGCCTCGCCGTGGTCGCCGTGCACGACCCACACGACGTCGTCGGCGAGGCCGCGCGCGCGCAGGCCGTCGATCAGCGCGCCGAGGGCCTCGTCGCTCTGGAAGAGGTCGCTGCGGTAGGCGTCGAAGTCGCTCGACTCGCCGAACGGCCGCTTCCCGACGCCCGGCGCCTGGTAGGGGTGGTGCCCGCCGATCGGCATGTAGACCAGGTAGAACGGCCGGTCGTGGTGGCCGTCGATCCAGGCGAGCGCGCGGTCGACGGTCGAGCGATCGTCGACGCCGAAGCTCCGCTCGTAGGGGCCGCCCACGACGGCCGCGTCGGCGAGGGTGCCGAAGCCGCGATCGTCGACGAGGTGGCGCATGCCGAGGTAGGCGAAGCGGCCCGAGTGGAAGAGCGCGGTGTGGTAGCCGTGGCGGGCGAGGAGCGCCGGGAGGGCCGCGCCTCCGAGCTTCGCGTAGTGGTCGGCGTCGGTGTCCATCGCGGGGGCCTGCGCGCAGAGGTAGGCCATCATGCCCTTGATGCTCTCGGGGTGGACGGCGTACGCGCGGTCGAACAGCACCGCGCCGCGGGCGAGCTCGGAGAGGCGTGGCATCGGGTCGAGACCGGTCGCGCCCCACGGCTGCAGGTAGCGCGCGCCGGTGGACTCGAGCACCACGTGCACCACGCTCTTGCCGCGGCCGGCGCCGGCGAGGTGGGCGAGGTCGGTCGCGCGGCCCGAGGGCGCGAGCGGCGGCAGGTCGGAGGGCGCGGGCGCGGCCCCGCGGTGGTGCTGGAACGCGGTGCGCGCGAGGGTGACCACGGCGTTGCGGTGCAGGCCGAGGCTCTCGGCGGCGGCCTCGCGGGAGGAGCCCGAGGGTCACGAGCGCGAGCGCGAAGGCGGCGACGGCGCGCGGCCGCAGCCGCGCCGCGAGGCGGGCGCCCAGGATCGCCGCGCCGATCACGACCGCGACGCCCAGGGTGTTGGTCGGGGTCACGTAGCGCCGCAGCGAGTCGGCGAGCGTGGTGCCCGCCGCCCGCACGAGCGCGAAGGTGAGCGGCGTGCCGAGCGTGCGCGCGATGGCCACGTTGAACGCGGTGTAGACGACCACCGCCCAGAACAGCGCGTCCTTGAGCCGCGTGGCGATGCGCGACGTCGCTCGACGCGTCACGAGCTCGAGGCCGAGCGCGACGGCGACGAGCGCGGCGTCCTCGGCGAACAGCGCCCCCGGCCGCGCGAGCAGGCGCGGGCCCGAGGTGTGGTCGAGCGCGCGCAGGCCGAGCACGGCGAGCTTGGCCGCGACGAGCGCGCCCGCGAGGGCCAGGGGGCGGCGGAGCGCGGTCACGACGGCGGGACCGTGAGCGCGCGGCCCATGTCGATGCGCTGGCCCTCGGTGACCGCGAAGCGCTCGACGAACCCGCGCGGGGCGAGCAGCACCACCGTGGAGCCGAAGGTGAAGTGGCCGAGCTCCTCGCCCTTGGTCACGTCGCGACCGATGGGGGCCGGGACGCGCGCGCGGCGGAGGACCTCGTCGTCGACCCCGCGCACGTGGATGCCGCCGACGACGCTCGCGCCGACCATGACGAGCAGGAGCGGCGTGCCGTCGGCGAGGGTGAGCTCGAGGACCGCGCGCTCGTTGCGCAGGTAGATGCGCGGGATCTCCCGCAGCGCGTCCTCGTTCTGGGGGAAGAACCGCCCCGGGATCCACCGCACGCGCTCGACGCGCGCGCCTTCGGGCGCGTGCACGTAGTGGTACCCGCTCGGGCGAAGGAAGGTCGTGAGGTAGCGGCCGCCCTCGAAGGCCGCGAGCGAGGTGGGGGCCACGCGGTGCGGCGCCGGGGGGCCGTTGACCAGCTGGTCGACGGAGATCGGGTGCCCCTTCACCTGCAGGATGGTGCCGGCGTCGATGGCCCCCTCGCCCACCACGAAGCCGTCGACGGCCGCGACGAGGCCCGGGCCGAGCGGACGCGCGCCGGGGGCCAAACGGCGCAGGAAGAAGTGCTCGAGGGACTCGAACGGGCCGGGCTCGAAGTCGGCGAGGTCGATCTCGGCGCGGCGGGACCAGACGTCGATGGCGGCGCGCAGGACCGGCGCGGGGGCCGGGAGCCGGGCCACGACGCGCGAGGCGCGGTTGATCGCGCGGTGCGGGAACAGCGAGTAGGCCTCGAGGAACGCGGCGCTGCGGATCATCGGAGACTCCCGGGCAGGAGGACGGACAGGCGCTTGAAGAGCGCGAAGGAGACGGGCACCGACCGGTCGCCGCGGCGATCGGTCCACCAGGCGTGGACGAGGTGCACCGCGCGCGTGGGCGTGGGCGCCGCGCCGACGAAGGCGAGCGGCAGCACGACGAGGTCGAAGTCGCGCTCGTCCGCGGGCGACCAGCGCGCCGCGCGCCACTCGATGGCAGCGTCTGGCAGCATCGACCGACCGAGGCGCAGGCTCTCCTCGCTGGCGTCGATGACGACGAGCTGCGCGTCGGGCAGGAGCTCGCGGAGGATTCGCGCGGTGCGGGGGAAGATCCCGCCGCCGACGACGGCGACCGTGCGCAGGGTGGCGCGATCGAGGCCCTGGAGGGCGGTGGCGAGGGCGCGGCGGTGCCGCTCGAGGACGAACCGCTGCAGCGCGGAGGGGCGCAACACGAGCCGCTCGAGCGCGCCGAGCAGGTGGCCGCGGACCGCGCCGAGGGGCCGCAGGATCGGCGGCAGGTCGCTGGTGGCCGCGTCGGGGCACCGCAGCGCGGGCAGATCGGACCAGTGCCGGCCCGGATGGCGGTGGTGCTCGGCGTGGTAGCCGTCGTTGAACCACAGCAGGTTGTAGAGGCGCCCGTAGTGGCTGACGCCCGCGGCGACGGGGGTTGCCCCTGCGATCGACGCGGAGTGCTCGGCGTCGCCCTGCACGCGGCACGCGGCGAGGCCGAGCAAGTAGGCGGGCAGCACGACGCGCAACGCGCCGGGCTGGAGGGCGACGAGCGCGGCGACGGTCGCCGCCAGCGCGAGCAGCTCGCCGCCGAGCGCCGCGGTCCAGCGCAGGCGCGGCGGGCGGCCCGCGTGGTGCGCGAGGTGCCGCTGCGTCCACACCGTCTGCGGGATGAACGTGGTGACGGTGAGCAGCAGCGAGAACGCGTACGACGCGCGCCGCGACCGGAACAGCGGCTGGTGCAGGTGCACGTGGGCGAGGGTGTTGGACGACCACGCGATCCCGACCGCGAGCGCGAGGACCGCGGGCACCACGGCGACGCCCCGCGGTGCCGCCGCCACGAGGGCGGAGGCGACACCGGCGTGGACGAGCGCCGCGAGCACGAGCGGCAGATCCCGCGCGTGGCGGAGGACGCCTTCGGTCGAGGATCGCGCGATCGCCGCGTTCACGACGCGCGCTCCCGGCGACGGCGCAGGCCGAGGAGGACGAAGCCGAGGAGGCCGACGGACCCGACGGAGCCCACGCCACCGCCACCGACGCTGCACCCGCTGTCGGCGGGGGGCGCGGCCGCGGGGGCGGAGGGCGTGCCGGTGTCGACGGCGGCGGTGCCGGTGTCGACGGGGCTCGTGCCGGTGTCGGCGGCGACGCCGCTGTCGACGGCGACGCCGGTGTCGGCGGCCGGGGTGCCGGTGTCGGTCGACCCGCTGTCGGGGACCCCCGCGTCGCCGGGCGCGACGTAGGCGCGGATCTTCTCGCAGGTGCCGCCGGCGTAGGCGGTGCTGATGGTGCCGATCGCGATCGGGTACACCTCGGGCTTGGTCGGCGCCTCGCTGGTCGGACGCACGCGGCCGGGCGCCACGTTCATCTGCCCGAAGCCGATGCAGTCGGAGGGCGAGCTCGCGTTGGCGGCCAGCTCGGACCACTCCTTGCGGCACGTGGTCTCCTGGCCCGCGGGGCACTCGAAGTACATGTACCCCGCCTGCGGCGCGCCGTAGCTCCAGCTGCCGCCGGTGCTCGGATCCCACAGCGCGAAGACCCCGTAGATCCGCGCGCGCGTCGCGCTCGCGGCGTCGGGCTCGTACACGACCTTCTGGACGCGCGCGTACGCGCCGAACGGGGAGCTCGCGTGCGCGAGTCCGCTCGTCGCGCCCACGGCCAGGACCACTCCCAATGAAGCCAACCAACGATGCATGAGGACCTCCATGGCCTCTGCACAGCAACCCACGTGCCCCACCAGATCGGGCGGGATTTCCAGGGGGTTCCGCGGGCGGTTGTCGGCGGGAGGGGGGTGAGTTGTCGGTGGCGGCGCGGGCGGTTGTCGGCGCGGTTGCGGCGCCTGCTACCCTGCGCGGATGGTCACGATCTACCACAACCCCCACTGAGCCTCTTCGGTCAATGCCGTGCGCATTGCAGAGGAGCTCGGGGTCGAAGCGAACATCGTCCTCTACCTGAAGCAGCCGCCGGACGCGGCCACGCTGCGCGCGATCCTCGACAAGCTCGAAGACCCCCCGACCCAGCTGGTCCGCCGCGACAGCACCTTCGCGAAGCTCGGGCTCGGCGAGGACGACGTGCAGACCCGTGAGCAGATCGTGGCGCTCCTGGTGGAGCGCAAGGCGCTGCTCCAGCGACCGCTGGTGGTGACGCCGACGAAGGCCATCGTCGGGCGGCCGAAGGAGCGCGTCCGCGACCTCCTGGCGGCGCTCGGGAGGTAGCGCCGTTCACGGCACGCCTGGTCGCCGCCCTCGTCACCCGATACGCTGGACGCGGTGGGCCGCTTGATCGAGCCGCCGTGCCGTGCCTCGGGCTGACCGCGTTCGCGCTTGATGGGCCCCGCGCAGGCCCGCGCGGACGAAGACCGGAGCCTGACCGCGATCGTCCCTGGCTACCTGCACACGTGGTCGACCGGGCGGCGCACGTGGACCGATCGCGGCGCCGAGCTGTCGGTGGTGCACGCTCCGTACGGTCTCGATCGCTGGCAGGGCTTCGGTCTGCTGGGGCAGCTCCAGCGCCATGACGAGGGCATCCGGGCCGCCGTCGCGGCGGAAGTGTTCTACTCGGCGTTCGGGCTCGAGGCAGGCTGGGCGGTCCGCACCTCCGCCGACGGCGCGCAGCACGGCCTCCACCTGGCGCCGTTCTTCTCGGTGGGGTTCCTCTCGGTCGCGCTGCGCACCACCTTCGCCCTCGGGTCCGGGTCCGGGACGGGGAACGAGGTCGGGCTCGCCCTGGGGCTGAAGCTGCCCATCCCCGTGCAGGGCTGGCGCGGCATCTATCTCCCCGGCCGGAACGTCGTCGGTGGCCGCCCGCTGCGCGGCCCCGCCGGAGAACCTCTCCTGCCCTCGGCCTGCGACGGCCGACGGCGCGGCGAGGCGCACGACAGCCGGCGCTGGATCGAGCAGGCCCGCCTCGAGCAGGCGTCGGTCGACAGCTTCCTCTGGCTCGCCGACGACCTCGACGCGCACGGCGCCCCGGCTCCGCTGGTCGAGCGCGCCCTCGCGGCGGCGGCCGAAGAGCGCGAGCACGCCCGGGTGAGCCTCGGCTTCGCAGGGCGCGACGCGCGGCTCGCCGCGGCGCCGCGACGGCGGGGGACTCGACGACGGCCGACGCTCCAGCAGCTGTACGAGGAGGCGGTCCTCGATGGGGTCCTCGGAGAGGGGCGCGCCGCGATCGCGCTCGCAAACGAGGCCCGGCGTCAGCCCCTGCGCGCAGCCGCGCTGGCCCGGATGGCGGCCGAGGAGGCCAGCCACGCGCAGCTCTCGGCGGCCGTGGCCGCGTTCGTCGCGACCCACCCGTCCGTGGGGTTTCCGGTAGCCTGAGCGCGACCCGCGCTGGGTGTGCGGCGAGCTCGGCCTGCCGTTCCGCTCGAACGGCTACCGCTGGTTCCTCCCCCACCCCGCATCTCGACGAGGATCTCCACGATGGCGCTCGCGCTCTACGGTCACCCCTTCTCTTCGTACACGCAGAAGGCGCTCGTCGCGCTCTACGAGAACTCGACCCCGTTCGAGTTCCGCTGCATCGGGCCCGACACGCCGGAGCACTCCGCCGAGTGGCTCCGCCGCTGGCCGCTGCGCAAGTTCCCGCTGCTGCTGGACGGCGATCACCAGGTGGTCGAGACCAGCCTCGTCATCGAGTACCTGCAGCTGACCCACCCCGGGCCGGTGCGTCTGCTGCCGGAGGACCCGCGGGCGGCACTCGAGGTGCGCTTCCTGGATCGCTTCTTCGACCTCTACGTGATGGACCCGATGCAACTCGCGGTCGACAGCGCGCTCGGGCGCATCCCGGTGAAGAGGGACGAGGGACGGCTCCTCGCCGCGGAGCGCCTCGAGCGCGCGTACGCGTGGCTCGAGGGGCACCTCGCCGGCAAGACGTGGGCGACGGGCGCGGACTTCACGATGGCGGACTGCGCGGCGGCGCCGTCGCTGTTCTACGCGGACTGGACGCACCCGATCGGCGAGCAGTTCCCGACGCTGCGCGCCTATCGCGCGCGGCTGCTCGCGCGTCCGTCCTTCGCCCGCGCGGTCGACAAGGCGCGCCCGTTCCGGTCGTTCTTCCCGCTGGGAGCGCCGGAGCGGGACTGACTACATCTGGTTCACAGAAGGAGGGCCGCGCAGAGGGTCAGGTCGGATCGTCCTTCACCTCCCGCACGGTGAGAATCCAGCACTCCGCGTTGCCGGCCGGCACCACGCACTTGTCGGCGCCGAAGGCGTGCACGAAGGCACGCGGGACCTCGTCGACCTCCGAGAGGATCACGTTGACCTTCGCGTAGAGGATCTCGGCCCGGAAGAACTTGTGCGTCGGGAAGTTCGCCCGAATCTTCTCTGCATGTTCCGTGGGCGGCGCCGGGATCTCGAAGACGTGTGGGTCCTTGTCGAAGAACGTGTACTTCCGCTCCTTGATCAGCGTCAGCGACTTGTAGCCCGCAGCCCAGTCCATGGTCAGAAGATGGGCGTATGCGGCGGGGACCTTGCCCACCTGCTTGGACTGACCCATCCGCAGCCAGGCAATCTCGCACCGTCTCTTCGGCGTGGCCGGGCTCGCGCGCGACGCCGAGGTCACACCCGTCGCGAGGGTACAGGCCACAGCGAAGCACGCCACTCGGCTCCAGGGGAGGCTTCGCCGACGAGCGCATGGATGGCTCGGCAGAGAGCACCTCGTGGTTCGAGTCGACGCCACCTCTCTGAGTGTACCTCAACCGGGCTGCACCACATGTCCGCACCTCGAGTCCCAGCTTCCGGCAGCCTCCCATCCGAGGACGTCCGTCGCCTGCGCCGCGCTCGAGCAGCGCCGACGGGCGAGGATCGAGCGACGATGACCCATCCAGCTCGGCTGCTACGCTGAGCCTGTGGGTCGGACCGTCCTCGGCGCGATGGGGCTCGTGGCGCTGGCTGCGTGCGCGAGTGCGCCCGCTCGCCCGCCACACCGCGCTCCGCCTCCGACACCGATGACCGCGCAGCACGCTCGCACCATCCTCATCCCCGCTGCGCAGACGGCACAGGCCATCCAGAAGCGCCTCGCGGGTCGCGGCTTGATCCTCGTTCGTCAACGATCCGACGGGCTCGACGTGTTGTGCAAGTCGGTCGGGCACGACGTCTACGGCGTCGTCGATCTTCCTGCTCCCAGCTGGCTCGAGCTGCCCAAGCTGACGCCCGAGGAGCTCGACGAGAACCTCGAGACCCCGGACGCGCAGCCAGCGCAACGTCTGCGGGTCACGCGGCGTCTGACGGCCCGCTTGCCCACGTCGCTGATGGACCGAGAGCTCACCCACTGCATCGAGGCCACCCACTACGTCGATCGTCTGGACCTCGACGTCGAGCCCGACGGACGTGAGGTCGTGAGGCGGCTGGTTCTCCACCCGGTCGCCGACGCGTCGCTCGCGCCGTGTCGCCTCGACTTCCACCTCGCGTCGTCGGTCCCCGACCTGTGTGTGAGGAGGAGCCCGCATACGTGCCGCCCCGGTGGCGCCGACTGTGCGGCAGAGTGCACGGCAGGAGACGCTGGTTCTTGTGAGTATGCGGCGATGACGTACGGCCTCGAGGGCGGCAAGAACCCGAACCAGCTCGACCTGGCCGAGAGAGCTTGTGCGCTCGACTCGGGTCACTGCTGCCTCCTCGGCGCGCTTCTCGGCGGATGGACGGGCGCCGGGAAGCGGATCGAGGAGGTCACGGCAGGTGGTTGCGCCCAGGCGCAACACATATGCTGCCTGTCCCTCGCGGTCGCGCGGCAGAACAGGGGCGCGCTGGAGGGCTCGTCGTCCGCCCTCGCGCAGATGTGCGAGGCAGGAGCCGCGGGAGGGTGCCTGAGGTCTGCCGAAGCCGCAGAGAAGCTCGGCAACCTCTCGCTCGCTCGGCGCCACGCGGCCGTCGCCTGCCAGGCCGAGGTGCCGACGGCGTGCCGCCAGTGGCGCCGCCTCTCCAAAGCACCGTGAATCCCCCGCCGACCCTGGCACGCGCGTCCTGGTCGTGCATACTGCGGCGTTGCTCGATCGAGCCCGTCCGTTTACAGATCAGCAAGCCGCTGATCGACTCTCCATCGCCATCGCAGTCGGAGGCCAGGGGTGAAGCGATGGGTTTTCGCCGGAGTCATCGGGGTCGCAGCGTGTGACAGCCCGGGTCTGCCCGCACCGAAACCTCCGTCGACACCCCGAGTCGCCAGGCCGGCCCGCGCTCTCGTCCTGCTGACCCCGAGCGCATCGAACCTCGGAGACCGCAGCAGCGCACACTCGCTAGCGGCGGCCTATGTCGACGGCACGCCGGTGTTCTTCGACGAGTGCGAGTCGGACGACGCCGGCTACGGGTCGGTCGGCATCGTCCCCGAGCATCTGGTCGTTCCGCTGGAGACGCCGTCCGAGAGAGCCGTCAACTGCGCGGGCATATGCGGAGCGTCGGTCGACGTCCATGTGCTAGCCAGACGGTGGGCGTTCCGCGCCTTGATGCGGAGCGAACTCAAAGGCGCCTGCGCGAGCGCGCAGTACTCGGTCATCCGCCTCGACTACGGAGTCGTCGACGGTTCCTCGAGCGCGTTGCCGGCGTCTCGCTCCAAAGCGCTTGGCGATGCCGCGCTGGCTGGACTGACACCCGTTCGGGTGCTGCTCGCGCCGATTCAAGTGCACTCCGAGACGTGGGCCTTCGAGACGATCTATCCGTGAGGGCGCCGCTGGTGCTGCGGGACGAGGCCTGTCGGCTCGGGCGTGCGACTCCGTTTGCTTGCCGCCAGAAGGACGGCCAAGTCGTCTGTGAAGGTCAGTGCTCCGCAAACGACCCGTTGAGCTGCTTCAATGCGGGTCTCATGGCCGGAGTGAACACGGACGATGGACGGGGTCTCATGCGGAAGGCTTGCGCCGCGAATCCTCTGCTCTGCAAGTACGCACTGATACCCAGAATAGGGGCGGCCGAGGCGGGCGAGCTCATCGGGCTCGCCGAGGCCGCATGCGCTCATGGACTCGGTGACGGATGTGAGTTTCTCGTCTACAGCCGAAAGCCGGTCACCTTCTCTGCGACGGATGGCACGCTGATACGGGCATGCGAAGCGGGGTCACCGTCCGCATGCAGTGACCTCGGCAAGGCTCAGATCGCCGCCGGCGACCGCGAGAAGGCGTTGGTCTCGTACCACCGCGCCTGCATGCCCGGGGCGGAGGCTGACTGCAGTCGATACGCGGCACTTCGGGCCGTGCTCGGCAAATAGCGGGCTGCTCATGTCGGCAAGGAGTGGGGCTTCCTGGCCACCTCGAGGGCGCGACGACGCGGTTCCAGTGTTCGCAGAGAACGCGCAGCTGTAGACTGGCCAAGCGATGCAGACGAACAGCGCGGGGTGGCCCTTCTCGCTCGATGCCGCGGGTCACCTCCCAGCACTGGTTGTCATCGCAGTGTGGTCCTGAGGTGCCTGCGATGACGTACGCCCGCCAGCTCGACTTCGCCAAGCGCGGCCCCACCGCCCGCATCCGACCATGCGGCGTAGGCGCAGCGTCGTGACAGCAGCGTGGCTCCTCGCTGCGGCATCCGTCTACGGAGACGGAGGCGTTGGTCTGGGGGTGGGAGCGTTCGGGCCACCCAATCAGGGCGCCACCTCATGGGGCGTTCCCGTCTCGATCGGCCTCGGGCTCCAGGAGGGCCCTTGGCAAGGGGGGCTCGAGGCCCGCTACCAGCGCAGAGTGTTCCTCGATCGGGAGCTGGCGAATACGCCTGGCTCCAACCTGTTCCAGGCGTTCGTTCGCGGAGGATTCGGGCGCGTCAGCAGCCCGTTCGAGCATCGATTCGGCGTGGGTGTCGGCGCCGCTCACGACTCCAAGCTCGATGGATTCGGCGTCCTGGCGGACGCAGCCTACACGCTGACGCACCTCGACTCGGGCCTCTATGTGCGAACCGGGGCCTGGGGTGGAACCGTGTTCGCGTATCGAATGCGTCAGGAGGTAGCCCAGCTCTATGTCCAGTTCGGGTGGCGCTTCTTTCTCTGATCGGCGAGCAGCACCACCACTCTCGCCGAGAGCGATCCCTGGCCTGCGCAGTGTGTCATGTGGGCTCCTCCTCTATCTCCCGCACAGTGAGGATCCAACACTCCGAATTGCCGGCCTGCACCATGCACTTTTCGGCGTCGAAGGCGTGCACGAATGCCTGCGGAACCTCGTGGACCTCCGAGAGGATCAGGATGACCTTCGCGTAGACGCCCCTCGCCCCGTCAACATCCTGGGACGATCCCACCGAGACCGTGCCCCCGTTGTCAGCGCGACCGTCGCGCGGCACCATCCTCCCCGCATGCCCGCGAAGAAGACCGCCCGCAAGCTCTCCCCTGCCCTCGCCGAGCGCGCCGCCGCGACCGCCGCCGCTGCCCGCACGCGCCTCCTGAAGCAGGCTCGCGAGGACGTCGCGCTCATCAAGCGCCGCAAGGCGGAGATCACCGAGGCCTTCTACGACATCGGCGAGGCGCTCCTGCGGCTGCGCAAGGACCCCATCCCCACCCTCCTCGGCCACCGCGGCTTCACCGAGCTGTGCAAGCAGGGCCTCGGCATCGCGCCGACCACCGCCACCGAGCTCATCGCCATCGTCGAGCGCCTCCCGCGCCGGGACGCGCTCCGCTGGGGCAAGGAGAAGGCCCACGCCCTCCTCGCGCTCGCCGACGCCACCTCCGCCACCGACACGCCGCAGAAGATCGACGCGAAGGTCCTCGGCAAGCTCGACCCCGCCAAGGCCACCACCCGCGAGATCCTGGCGCTCGCCCAGAAGCAGCGGGCCGCGAAGAAGGTCGCTCGCCCCCGCGGTCGCACGACCACCGCCGAGGAGCGCTCGCTCGCCACCCGCCTGCAGGCCGCCCTGCGCAAGGCCGGAGCGGCGAGCGCCACCGTGGTGGCCGTCGCCACCAAGCCCGGCGCGCCCGCCAAGCTGCGCCTCGAGCTGCCCGCCGACGCGCTCGCGGCGCTCGCCTCCGCCCTCACCGCCGTTCACGGGCGCAGGTGAACGCGGTGGGTGTGGTGGCGGCCAGCGATCTGCATGGCGTAGCCGTGCGTAGTGACGTCCTGTCTTGCAGCACCTGGGAGGCCGAGGCTGCAGGCACACGCGAGCATCAATTCGCGCACGTCAGAGCAGTTGGAGACCTCCCTTGATAGCGGCGGTCCTTCTGGCGGCGGTCTCGCTGTACGGCGACGTCGATGTCGGCGTCGGCATCGGCTGGTTTGGATCGCACTACGACGGCGGCAGGTCGTGGGGCATCCCCGTTTCGCTGGGCATAGGCCTGCAGGGCAACCACTGGCGGGCTGGCCTTGAAGGCCGCTATCAGCGGCGGCTCTACATTGACAAGGAGCTCTCCCGGGAGCCGGCGTCACATTTGGTCGACGGGCGGCTATGCGCAAGCTTTGGGGGCGACAGTCACCAGCTTGAACATAGGATTGTCTTGGGTCTTGGAGCAGCTTACGACTCCAAACTTGATGGAGCAGGGTTTGTCGTCGACGGCTCCTATGTGTTGACATATGTTCCGCTCGGCCTCTTTGTCCAGTCGGGCATCTGGGGCGGCGGTGTCTTTGGCTATCGACAGTACGTAGGGGTTGCGCAACTCTACGCGCAGGTCGGGTGGCACTTCTTGCCATGATCTCCGCCCAGGTGAAGACGCAGCACGAGATGCTGCTCCCAGAGACTTCGAGGAGAGCGCACCGATGACCCCCGAGGTCGTGGCCATCGTCTCGACGGGTGGGCAGGTCACGCAGGTGAACGCGTTCACGGGCGCCCGTGAACCGCCTGGATCGGGTCGGCCTGGGCGGTTCACAATCCGCTGTCTGATGGCAAGGCGACTTGCAGCAGCGGCGGTCGCGGTCCTGCTTGGTTGCGGCGCAAGAGTCCAGCAACCCGCGGCAGCGGACGCCGAGCCGCTCGACAGCACACCGATCGGTGAAGCCTCCGTGGTCGACAGCGGAGCAGACATCGAGGACACGCCTTCCTGTTCGCTCGACGGGCTGACGAACCTCTGCACAGGTCCCGGCGCGCCAGCGGAACCTGGCCGCTGCGAACGCTTCACATGTTGCGGTGGAAGGCCGTGCGCCGGCGACTGTGTCGATGGTCGATGCGTCTGCGGAGCTGCGGCTGGCGGCTGTGGGGTCGGCCACCCGGCCAAGTACTGCTGCTCCTACGTCGGCTGGACGGAACCGAGATGCATGAATGCCGACCACTGCTTCATCGCGAAGTGACGCGCGCTCCATCGGGCGCCAGGCCCCGTCAACGGCGGTGAGGGCGGAGGCGAGCGCCGCGAGCGTTCACGGGCGCCCGTGAACCGCCGAGCCTCGCGCAAGGCGGCCTCGCGCAACGCCTGGCCTCCAGGATAGCCTCCGAGGTCGATGCCCCGCCGCGCCCTCCTCCCTGCCCTCGCCGCGGCGCTCGCTGTCGCCGGCTGCTCCTCCCCCGCCCCTACCCCCGAGCCGACGCTCACCACGATCGAGGGCCTCGCGCGCAACGACGCGACCCTGCGCGCGCGCTTCGAGGGCCCGCGCGGCTCGCCTTCGCCGGCCTCGACTTCACGACCGCCCCGACCGCCGACGGCGCCTGGGTCCTCTCCGTGCGCGGCGTCGAGGGCGCGACCCTGCGCCTCGTCCCCGAGCGCCACGCCCCCTCGCCCCGCACCCTCCTCGGCGCGCGCACCCTCTACCCGAACGTCGCGCCGGCCACCGACGCCGCGTACCTCTCCGACGGCGCCGGCGCCGAGCTCCTCTACCTGCTGCGCGACGCGACCGCGCCCACCACCTTCTCCTTCCGGATGGAGCGCGGGCCACTGCTCGCCTCCGTCCACGACGACGGCCAGGGCGGCCTCTCGCTGCGGGACGCGGCGGGCGTCGAGCGGATGTTCGTCGCGGCCCCCTACGCCGTCGACGCCCACGGCACGCGTCGCCAGGCCAGCCTGCGCCTGGTGGGCGATCGATTGACCGTGTCGCTCGACGCCGAGGGCCTCGCGTTCCCGGTGCTCCTCGACCCGTACATCGGCACCGCGCGCTGGCGGCGGCTCGCCGTGGGCCCGGGTGCGCGCATCGCGGCGGGCCTCGCCGAGCACGCGGGCAACCTCCTCCTGTTCGGCGGCACCGGCGTCTCCGTGTTCGGCGACACGTGGAAGTGGGACGGCGCGCGCTGGACCGAGCTCAAGCCGGCGTCTGCGCCCGAGGCGCGTGAGGGGCCGGCGCTCGGCGCGATCGGCGGCAAGGCGATCCTCTTCGGCGGCGTCGACGCGACGCTCACCAAGGTGCTCGACGACACCTGGTCGTTCGACGGCACCACCTGGACCAAGCTCTCGCCCTCGCGCCGTCCCCCCGCGCGCGCCTACGGGGCGCTCGTCGCCGCGGGCGGCAAGCTCGCGCTCCTCGGCGGCAAGCCGGCGGCCGGCTCGACGTGGGTCTTCGACGGGACCGACTGGACCGAGAACACCTCGACCCCGGCGCCCACGCTCACGGCCGACGCCCGCACCACCTCGTTCAGCGACGACGGCACGGTCGCCTGGTACGCCGGGGGCCTCCAGACCTGGACCTTCGACGGCACCGCGTGGACCGACCGCACCGCGGGCGCCTCGACGCCCGGGCTCGTCGCCGCGCTCGGCCGCGTGAAGGGCAAGATGGTGATCGTCAGCCCCGGCGGCAGCTTCGAGTGGACCGGCGCCGCGTGGTCGCTCCGCGCCCCCACCTCCACCGCACCGCCGTCCACGTTCTCGACGCTCGTCTCGTATTCGGTCACCACGTACGGCGACGCGATCTCGTTCTTCGGCGGGCGCTCCGTCGGCGGCGCGCTCGATACCCTCGTGCAGTTCGGGGAAAAGGGCTGGAACCAGCCGGCCAACCGGGCCGGGCCGCCGGGCCGTGGCTTCGCCTCCCTCGCGACGCTCGGCGATCGCGCCGTCCTCTTCGGTGGGTGGGGCGGCACCGTGCTCAACGACACCTGGGAGTTCGACGGGAAGGCCTGGGTCGAGAAGAAGCCCGCCGTCTCGCCGCCGCCGCGCTACCGGGCCGCGTTCGCCGAGGCAGGCGACAAGGCCGTCCTCTTCGGCGGCACCGTGGCCGACGTGTCGAACGAGACGTGGCTCTGGGATCACACGACCTGGAAGCAGGTCACGCCGTCGACGCCGCCCGCCGAGGACCGGCCGCGGCTCGCGCGCGTGGGCGGCACCACCGTCCTCCTCGCGGGGACCGAGGCGTTCACGTGGAGCGGCACCGCGTGGACCTCGATCGGCAAGGCCCCGCCGCGTCGCGGCTCCGTCGTGACCGGCCAGGACTGGAGCGGCTTCACGAGCCACAATGGCAAAGGCCTCCTCGTGGTCCCCGAGCTCGGGACGCAGTGGTCGTTCGCCGACGGCGCGTTCTCTTCGGTGAAGGCGGCGGGGCTCGACCAGCTCGGGAGCCTCTCGTCCACGCGCCCGCTGCTGCTCGACGGGGCGGTCGATCTCGGGCGCTACGCGCTCGTGCTGGGTCACCGGTACGACGTGATCGGCACCGAGTCGTGGCTGTGGGACGGCAACACGTGGGCGCAGCTCGCCAACGAGGGCCTGCCGCCGCTGAACCGCCCGGTCGCCGCGCGGCTCGGCCCGGACGTCGTGCTCTTCGGCGGCTTCGACGGCGCGTCGAACCCCTCGCCCGACACGTACCTGATGCGCGTCGCGCTCGCGAACGGCATCGACTGCACGACCGACGCGGAGTGCGAGACCGGGCACTGCGCCAGCGGCGTCTGCTGCAACACCGCGTGCACGGGGGCCACCGAGTCGTGCAAGCTGCCCGCGACGCGCGGCACCTGCGCGCCGGTCCTCGCCGCGTGCACGGGCCCGACGGAGCTCACCGCCGCGGACGGCAGCACCAAATCGTGCGCGCCCTACCTGTGCGCTGCGGGCGCGTGCCTGCAGAAGTGCGCGACGTCCGCGGACTGCGCCGGCGGGTTCGTTTGCGACATCGGCCTCCTCCAGTGCGTCGCGCCCGCGCCCGCGGAGGCGTCGAGCGGGTGCGCCGTCGGGGGTCCGCCCTCCCAGACCTGGGCCGTGGCGCTCGTCGTCGCCTTCCTGGGTACGCGGCGGCGGCGGGTGGCCCCCCCCCCCCCCCCGCGCCCCCCGCCCCCCCCGCGGGGCGCCCCCCCCCCGGCCCCCCCCCCCCCCCCCCCCCCCCCCCCCCCCCCGGCCTCCCCCCCCGGCCCCCCCCCGCCCGCCCCCCCCCCCCCCCCCCCCCCCCCCCCCCCCCCCGGCCGCCCCCCGCCCCCCCCCCCCCCCCCCCCCCCCCCCCCCCCCCCCCCCCCCCCCCCCGCGCCGCGCCCCCCCCCCCCCCCCCCCCGCCCCCCCCCCGGCCCCCCCCCCCCCCCCCCCCGCCCGCCGCGTGCCGTCCGGAGGCCGGTAGGCGCGACGCACGACGAGCGCCCCACGTGGGGCGTTTCGGCGTCGGTGGGTCGCCCCACGTGAGGACACGAGAGGGGCGACGACGGTGATCCTGCGCGGCGTCGCGCGGCATGGGGCGTGCTCCGGCAGCGACAGCCGCTGTGACGAACTCGACCGCCAAGCGAAGTGACGAAGACACCTCCGCCACGGCGGCGCCCGGGCTCACCACCGCGGAGGCCGAACGCCTCCTCGCGAAGCATGGCCCGAACGCCTTGCCGGAGACGCCACCGACCCCGCTGTGGCGACGCTTCGTGCGGCAGCTCCGCAGCCCCCTCATCTACATCCTCCTCTTCGCCATCGCGTTCGACGTCGGCGTCTGGATCTACGAGCACTGGAAAGGGTGGCCCGTCGAGGGCTTCGTCATCGCCGTCGTCGTGCTCCTGAACGCCGGTCTTGGCTCGTTCCAGGAGTACCGCTCGGACAAGGCGCTCGGTCAGCTGAAGGCGCTCACCGCGTCCGAGGTCTGGGCGATGCGTGACGGCAAGCTCCTCCAGATCCCCAGCGTCTCGCTGGTCCCTGGCGACGTGGTGCGCATCGAGGCGGGAGACCGGATCCCCGCGGATGGGACCTTCCTCTCGGGAGAAGGCGTCATGACCGACGAGGCGGTCCTGACGGGGGAGTCCGTCCCGGTGGAGAAGGCGGTCGAGGCACCGCTCCACAGCGGCACGCTCGTGGTGCGCGGCAAGGGAGAGTTCCGCGTCTCGGAGACGGGCCCGAGGAGCGCGATGGGCAAGATCGCGACGATGCTCGGCGAGATCAAGCCCGAACCGACCCCGCTCGAGCGGCGCCTCGGCAGCCTCGGCAAGCAGCTCGCGTTCTGGGTGTCCGGCCTGGCCGTCCTCCTCGTCGTCGCCGGGACGTTGACCGAAGGCATCGGACGACTCGACGAGGTCGTGATGTTCGCGGTCGCGCTCGCGATCGCCGCGATCCCGGAAGGCATGCCGGCGGTCGTGACCTTGACGCTCGCCCTCGGCGTGCAACGCATGGCGCGGCGCAACGCCCTCGTGCGCCGCCTCAGCGCCGTGGAGGCCCTGGGATCGGTCACGGTGATCGCGACCGACAAGACGGGGACCTTGACCGAAGAGAGCATGGTCGTCCGCGAGCTCGCGTCCGACGACCCCGAGGGAGCCCTGCGCGCGATGGTGCTCGCGAACGACGCGGACACCGAGGCGGCGGCAGGCGATCCGCTCGAGCTCGGGCTCCTCTCGTACGCGCGGGCGCAGGGCAAAGATCCAGCGGCCGAGCGAAGCGCGCACGCCCGGGTCGAGAGTCGCCCGTTCGACAGCGCCTGGAAGTACATGCGGGTCACCGTCGAAGGGACCGGCGGACGCACGAGCTACCTCAAGGGCGCGCCGGAGGTGCTCCTCGACCTCTGCGAGATGTCGGCCGAGGCGCGGGCGCAGTGGGCAGAGCGCTCGGAGTCGGCGGCGGGGCGCGGGTACAAGGTCCTCGCGCTCGCGCGTTCCAGCGCCGAGGCCGAGCCCGAGGAGAGGCTCCAGTTCCTTGGCCTCGTGATGCTCTGGGATCCGCCGCGCGCGGAGATCGCGGAGGCGATCCAGACGGCGCAGCGAGCGGGCGTTCGCGTCCTGATGATCACGGGCGACCACCCCGGCACGGCGCGCGCGGTCGCCGAGGTCATCGGAATCCCCTCTCCCACGGTCCTGTCGGGCGCCGACATCGACACCTACTCCGTCGAACAGCTCCGGCAAGCGGCGCGGACGGCCAACGTCTTCGCGCGCGTGAGCCCCGCCCACAAGCTGAAGCTGGTGGAGGCTCTCCAGGCGGACGGCGAGATCGTCGCGATGACGGGCGACGGCGTGAACGACGCGCCGGCGCTGAAGCGCGCCGACGTCGGGATCGCGATGGGAAAGCGTGGCAGCGACGTGACGCGCGAGGTCGCCGACCTCGTCCTCCTCGACGACAACTTCGCGACGATCGTCGGTGCCATCGAGGAGGGACGCGGCATCTACGAGAACATCCAGACCTTCATCCGGTTCACGTTCTCGACCAACGTCGCGCTCATGGTGCTCGTGGTGACGGGCGCGGTCGTCGCCCACGTGAAGGGCTACCGCGACACGACGGGGATGCTCCTCTTGCCGCTCACGGCGCTCCAGCTGCTGTGGATCAACTTCCTGGGCGACGGTCCACCCGCGCTCGCGCTCGCCCTCGATCGCACCCCCGGACAGATGGCTCTCCCGCCCCGGCCGCCGTCGAGCGGCCTGCTCGATCGGGCGTCGGGCCGCTTCATCCTGGTGACGGGCGCCTTCAAGGGAGCGCTCGGCATCGCGCTCCTGCTGATGCTCCCTGCCTTCGGCTTCGGTCTCATCGTCACCCAGACGGTCGTGTTCCTCTACGAATCGGTGGGCAAGCTCGTGAGCGTCTATCCCGCGCGGCTCGTCGTCGCGGACCGCCCGAAGAACTGGGTGCTCCACGTGTCGATCGTCGCGGGGATCGCGTTGCAGGGCGCCGCCGTCACCATTCCGGGCCTTCGTCGATTCCTCGGGCTCGAGGCTCTCGACGGGAAGACTCTGGCGATCGTCGTGCTCGCCGTGATCGCGACGTGGGCCGTCGCCGCGCTCACGCGCTGGACCTCGGCGCCACGCACTGGCGCCCAGGTCCGCTCCGAGCATCCCCCGCGCGACGAGGACGCTGGGCCCGTCACCGCGGCCGTTCACGGGCGCCCGTGATCACCCGCGCGACGAGTAGATCTTGTGGCGGATGTCCCGCGGGAGGTTCCACCCCGCGGGGTTGTCCGCCGTGAGCTCGTCGAGCTCCAGGTCCGCCACGATCAGGTTCGGGTGGTCGCTCACGTCCGCGATCGCCCCGTTCGGCCCCACGAAGTGCGAGCGCCCGAAGTAGGCCTGCCCCCACGGCGCCTCCACGCCCTTGCGGTTGCTCCCGCCGATGAAGATCCCGTGGCGGGCCGCGTCCACCGCGAACTCCAGCGGCCACACGCGCTCGCTCTTCTGGCCGAAGGTGACCGCCGGCGAGAACACCAGCTCCGCGCCCTCCGTCGCGAGCGACTGCATCACGCCCTCGAAGTGGCGGTCGTAGCAGATGGCCACGCCGATCCGGCCGGCGGACGTCTGGAACACCGGGAAATGCGGGTTCTTCGAGACGTTGGCCGGGCCGTGGCCGTTGTTGCCGTCGCCCTGCTCGTAATAGAAGCTCTCGTGGAAGCTGCCCTGCTCGTTCGCGCCGAACGGGATGTGGGTCTTCTTGTACTTGCCCAGCACCTCGCCCGTCTCGTCGACCACCACCGCGGTGTTGAACCGCCGGCCCGAGGGCTCGACCTCGTAGATCGGCGCCACCACGATCAGCCCGAGCCGTTGCGCGGCCGCGCGCACCGCGGTGATCGTCGGGCCCGAGAGCGCGCTCTCGGCGAGGTCGATCCACATCGGGTCCTTGTTCAACGCGAAGTACGGCCCCGCGAACAGCTCCCCGAAGCAGATCACCTGCACGCCCCGTTCGCGGGCCGCCGCCATCAGCTCGAGGTGGTGCTCGACGTTCGCCGCGCGCACCGCGTCGAGCTTGCCCCGCAGCTCGGAGAGGCGCTCCACCGTGGGCGGCATGTGCGTATAGGCGTTGATGGTCTGCGTCATCGCCGCGCGGATCTTCATCGCGTGACCTCGTCCTTCTCGTCGCAGAGCCGGCGCGCGACGTCGAAGAGGACGCCGACGCCGTGCGCGCACTGTGCCGGCGTCGAGAGCTCGCGCGGGTTGTGGCTGATGCCGTCGTGCTCGCCGGGCACGAAGACCATCGCCGCGCGGGTGATGCGGGCCATCTCCTGCGCGTCGTGGCCGGCCCCGGAGACGATGCGCGCGAGAGACAGGCCGCGCCCCTCGGCCGCCGCTGCGATCCGGTCCTGCAGGCCGGCGTCGAACGGCACGCACGGCGTCCGCGCGGTCTGGCGCCAGCTCACCTGCACCCCCTCGAGCCGGGCGACCTCGTCGTAGTACGCGATCACGTCGGCCTCGGCGGCGCGCATGAGGGCGTCGTCCGGGTTGCGCAGGTCCACCGTCGCCACCACCCGACCGGGGACGATGTTCACGAGGCCCGGCGTGGGGACGATCGCGCCCATCGTCGCGCGCATCCCGGGGCCGTAGCGGCCGGAGGCGATCATCTCGCGCAGGCGCAGGTTGATGCGGGCGGCGGCGACGCCGGCGTCGGCGCGCAGGTCCATCGGCGTCGTTCCGGCGTGGGCGCTCTTGCCGACGATCGTGAGCTCGTGCCAGCTGATCGCCTGCACGCCCGTCACCACGCCCACCTGTGCGCCCGCGGCGCGCAGGATCGGCCCCTGCTCGATGTGGCACTCGAGGTAGGCGTGCGGCGGCGCGAGGCGCTCGGGGCCTCGCCGAGGAAGCCGATCGCCGCGAGCTCGTCGCGCACCGTCTTGCCGTCGCGGTCGCGGAGGGCGTACGCGTCCTCGAGGGCGATGCGCCCGGTGGCGACCGCGCTGCCCAGCATGTCGGTGCCGAAGCGCGCGCCCTCCTCGTCGGTGAAGAACGCGACCACCAGCGGGCGCTCCGTCTCGATCCGCGCGTCGTCGAGCGCGCGCACCACCTCGAGGCCGCCGAGCACGCCGAGGCAGCCGTCGAAGCGCCCGGCGGTGGGCACCGAGTCGATGTGCGAGCCGATCATCACCGGCCGCAGGTCCCGCTTGCCCGCGCGCCGGCCGAAGACGTTGCCGATGCGGTCCACGGTCACCGTGAGCGCCGCCTCGCGCATGCGAGCCACGACGTGGCGGCGCCCCTCACCGTCGGCCGCGGTCAGCGCGAGGCGGTTCACGCCCACGAGGCCGTCGCCGGCGTCGTAGGCGCCGATCGCGCCGAGCGTGTTCAACGAGTCGTACAGCCGCTGCGCGTCGATGGTCATGTTCCAAGGCTCCGCATCCTCGTCCACAGCGCCTCCGCCTGCTCGACCGCGCGCGCGCGGATCGCGGCGTACTCCGTCTCGGTCAACGAGCGCGGCGTGGGCTCGCCCGGCCCGAACAGCGCCTCCGCGAGCCGATGGCCCGCCGCGAGGCGCCCCGCGTATGCGCGATCGCCGTGGGCCTCCGCGAGCCGCGCGAGCGCCGCGGCCTCGGCGTCCATGTCCGCCGGGTACCCGTCGGTCCCGAGCGCGACGCGGGAGCTCGCGGAGAGCGCGGCGGGATACCCCACCCGGTTGCCCTCGTTCGAGCGCGGGTTCTGCACGAGCCACAGACCGGCCGCGTCCGCCGCGCGCACCTGCGCCGCGTCGAGGAACACCCCGTGCGCGAGGATCGATCCCGGGGGCAGCCCCTCGAGCGCGAGCAGTCGCTCGAGCGGCCCCGGGAAACCCCGGCGCTGCGCGTCGACCACGTCGGCGCGGTCCTCCGCCACGTGCACGTGCACCACGGTGCCGAGCGCGCGCGCGAGCGAACCCGCCTCGCGGATCGTCTCGTCCGACACCGTGAACGAGGCGTGCAGGCCCACCATCGCCTTGACGTGCGGACGGCGGTTCTCACGCGCGAACCGCGCGCACTCCGCGAGCCCGCGCCGCGCCTCCTCGCGCCCGCCGTTGCGCTCCGTCGCGCCGTAGCAGGTGGCGAGGCGGAGCCCGAAGCCGTGGGCGACGTCGGCGAGCACGTCGAGCGAGCCCTCGATGAAACCCGGCGACTCGTGGTGGTCGACGATCGTGGTGGTCCCGAAGCGCAGGCAGTCGGCGAGGTAGAGCTCCGCCGACGCGCGCAGCGAGGCCGCGTCGAGCGCGCGGTCGAGCCGCCACCAGACCTGCTCGAGGATGCCCACGAAGTCCGCGGGCGGCGTGGCCGGCGCGGGCATCCCGAGCGGGGCGAGGCCGCTGTACAGGTGCGTGTGGGCGTCGACCGCGCCGCTCAATGCCACCTCTCGCGCGCGGGCCCGTCGCCGCGGATCTTGCCGACGCTCATCGCCTTGGCGGCGGGCGAGTCCTTCATGGGCAGCGTGCGGCGGCGGATCCCGTCGAAGGCGGCGAGCGCCCCCGCGACCGCGCCGGCCGTGGGCACGAGCCCGATCTCGCCGACCCCCTTGGCGCCGAACGGCCCCTCGGGCTCGGCCTCCTCGACGAGGATCACCTCGCAGGGCGGCATGTCGCGCGCGCGGAGCACGCCGATCTCGCGCAGCTTGAAGGTGACCGGCATGCCGTTCTCGCAGGGCAGCTCCTCGGTCAGCGCGTAGCCGAGCCCCATGTGGATCGCGCCCACGATCTGCCCCACGCACTGCGCCGGGTTCACCGCGCGACCCACGTCGTGCGCGGCGACGAACCGCTCCACGTGGCCCTGCGCGTCGAGGATGCACACCTGGGTCGCGTAGCCGAACGAGGTGTGGGTCTTGATCTTGGCGGCCGGCTTGCCGAGCGGCGTGGTGTCGGAGATGACGATGTCGGCGGCGTACACGCGGCCGGTCAACGCGCCGAGCGCGAGCCCCTGGTCGAGGTCGGCCCGCAGCTTCTCGGCGGCGCTGGTGACCGCGCGGCCGGCGAACAGCGTCGCGCGCGAGCCCGTGGTCTGGCCGCACCCGAGGGCGTAGGTCGAGTCGACCTTGGGCCGGAAGATCGCGGCCGGGAGCCCGGTCACCTCCACGGCGAACTGCACCAGGATGGTGAGCAGCCCCTGCCCCATCTCGGTGTAGCCGTTGTAGAGCGAGATGGTGCCGTCGGTCTCGATCACGAGCCGACACTTGCCCCACTCCTCGACGCCGTTGCCGATGCCGGAGTTCTTGAGCCCGCACGCGATGCCCACCGCCTTGCCGGCCTGCTTCGCCGCGTAGTACGCGTCTTTGACGGCCTCGAGCGTCTTGCGGATCCCGACCGACTTCTCGAGGACCTGGCCGGTCGAGAACACGTCGCCGACCGCGACCACGTTGCGGTTGCGGATCTCCCAGCCGTCGACGCCCACCTTCTCGGCGAGCAGATCGAGGCACCCCTCGATGGCGAAGGACGATTGATTCGCGCCGAAGCCGCGCATCGCGCCGCACGGCGGGTTGTTGGTGTAGGCGGCGATGCCGACCACGTCGACGGCCGGCACGCGGTAGGGCCCGCACGCGTGCCCCGCGGCGCGCTCGAGCACCTTGCCGCCCACCGAGGCGTAGGCGCCGGAGTCGCCGACGAGGCGCGCGCGCACCGCGGTGAGGTGGCCCTCGGCGTCGCACCCCACGGTGTAGTCCATGGTGATGGGGTGCCGCTTCGGGTGCAGGCGGATCGACTCCTCGCGGGTCAGGCGCAGCTTGACGGGGCGGCCGGTGAGCTTGGCGAGCAGCGCGGTCTGCGCCTGCACGCTCATGTCCTCCTTGCCGCCGAACGCGCCACCGTTGGGCACGAGCTCGACGTAGATCGACTCCTCGGGCACGCCGAGGAACGCGGCCACCTGGCGCCGATCGTCGAACACCCCCTGCCCCTGGGTGTAGAGCGCGAGGCGCCCGTCGGGGAGCGGATCGGCGAGCGCGCACTCGGGCTCGAGGAACAGGTGCTCGATGCGCTGGGTCTTCCAGGTGCCCGAGACCACGTGGGCGCTGGCGGCGAGCGCGGCGTCGACGTCGCCCCGCTGGATCGAGGAGCGGCTCAGCACGTTCTCGTGCGCGGGGTTCACGCGCGGTGCGCCCGCGTCGATGGAGACGAACGGATCGAGCACCGGCTCGCGCACCTCGTACTGCACCTCGACCAGCGCGGCGGCGGCGCGCGCGGTGGGCTCGTCGTCGGCGGCGACCGCGGCGACCACGTCGCCGACGCACCGCACCTCCTCGTCGATCGCGACGAAGCCCGGCCAGTCCTTGTAGAGGAGGCCGTACCAGCGCTCGCCCGGCACGTCGCCCGCCGTCGCGACCGCGCGCACCCCGGGCAGGGCCCTCGCCTTGCTGGTGTCGATCGCGACCACGCGGGCGCGCGGGTGCGCCGAGAGGACGAGCGCGCCGTGCAGCAGGCCCTCGCGGGTCATGTCGGCCACGTACGGGCGCTGGCCGAGCACGAGGTCGTGCCCGCGGTAGCGCGCGTTGGAGACGCCCACGCCGCCGTCGGCGACGGGCGCCGGCCCGTCTTCGCCGCGCCGCAGCTTGGCGAGCAGCTCGATCGCGTCGAGGATCTTGTCGTACCCGGTGCAGCGGCACAGGTGCACGTCGATGGCCTTGGCGATCTCGGCGCGCGTGGGGCTCGGGTTCTTGTCGAGCAGGTGCTTGGCCCGCAGAGCGATGCCGGGGATGCAGAACCCGCACTGGAGGCCGTGCGCGGTGACGAACGCGCGCGCGGTGAGCTCGCGCTCGTGCTCGGAGAGGCCCTCGAGGGTGACGATCTTCTTGCCGCCGCACCCCTCGGCGCGCGTCGCGCAGCTCACCTTGGGCTCGCCGTCGACGAGCGCGAGGCAACACCCGCACTGGCCCTGCGGCGAGCAGCCGTCCTTCACCGACGTCGTGCCGAGGCGCTCGCGGAGGGCGTCGAGCAGGGATTCGCCAGGGGCCGGATCGATCCGGACCACCTCGCCGTTCAACTCGAACTCCACCGCCATGGGGTCACCTCTACCTCGCATCATAGTGCGCCGAAGTGGCCCTGCGGACGCTGGGTTTGCGCTTGCACACTGGTTGCTGGCGAGTGCACTGTGCAACTCCCCCGCGACGAGAGGCGAACCCATGGCACGACTCGGCCTAGAGAGAGAAATCGTCAACTCCAAGGTGTATGGGAACACCGTCGGGTGGTTCCGCGAGGCCAAGATCACGCTGCCCACGTTCGCCGAGCTCGCCACGCCGAGCACCATCCCGGCGGCCGTCCGCGAGGCGCTCACGGGCATCGAGCCCGACGCCGCGCACCCGCTCAACCTCTACCGCGTGCACTGGTACAACGCGGCCGACCGTCGCGGCCTCGCCGCGGTGCCGCAGCACTTCGTGGTGCCCTCTTCGGTGACCGGCGTGCGCGCCAAGATCGTCGTCGCGCTGGGGCGCCATTTCCCCATGATCGAGGCGCACAAGGTGCTCGCCGCCTACGCGTGCCTCGCGCCGCGCGTCGTCACCGGGCAGTTCGACCCGACCACCGACCGCGCGCTCTGGCCCTCCACGGGCAACTACTGCCGCGGGGGCGTCGCCATCTCGCGCATCATGCGGTGTCGCGGCGTCGCCATCCTGCCGGCCGAGATGAGCCGCGAGCGCTTCGAGTGGCTGGAGCGCTGGGTCGCCGACCCGAGCGACATCGTCAAGACGGTGGGCTCCGAGAGCAACGTGAAGGAGATCTACGACAAGTGCGCGGAGCTCGACCGCGACCCGCACAACGTGATCTTCAACCAGTTCTGCGAGTTCGCGAACCACCTCGCCCACTACCAGGTGACCGGGCGCGCGCTCGGCCACGTGTTCGAGTCGCTGAAGGCCAAGGAGCCGGGGCTCCGCCTGCGCGGCTTCGTCTCGGCGACCGGCTCGGCGGGCACCATCGCCGCGGGCGACTATCTGAAAGACACCTACAGCAGCCGCACGGTGGCGGTCGAGGCGCTCGAGTGCCCGACGATGCTGAAGAACGGCTTCGGCGCCCACAACATCCAGGGCATCGGCGACAAACACATCCCCTACATCCACAACGTGATGAACACCGACGACGCGACGGCGGTCTCCGACAAGGCCACCGACGCGCTCGGCGTGCTGTTCTCGCACCCCTCCGGCCGCGAGTACCTGCGCACGCGGCGCGGCGTCTCGGAGGCCGAGCTCGACCAGCTCGGCGCGCTCGGCTTCTCGGGCATCTGCAACGTGCTCGCGGCGATCAAGGCCGCCCGCTACCACGACCTCGGCGAGGACGACGTGATCGTCACGGTCGCGACCGACGGCGCCGCGATGTACGGCAGCGAGCGCGACAAGATCTTAAAGGAGCGGTTCGGCGGGAGCCTGGATCTCGTGGGCGCGGCCGAGGTGTTCGGCCAGCACATGGCGGCCACCACGGTCGACCACTTCGCGGAGCTGTCGCACGTCGACCGCACCCGCATCTTCAACCTCGGCTACTTCACCTGGGTCGAGCAGCAGGGCGTGAGCCTCGCGGAGTTCGAGGCCCGCCGCGACCAGCGCTACTGGCGCAAGTTGCGCGAGGTGGTGCCGGTGTGGGACGCGATGATCGCCGAGTTCAACCAGAAGGTCGCCAGCGGCTGACGCGACGGGCTGTAACGAGTCGCCCGGCGCTGATACTCATCCAGCGTGGCCAGTGTCCTCGCGATCGTCAGCAAGGCGCAGTTCGAAGAGCTCTCCCGGAGCAAGGGAGGCGCCAAGGTCGGCACCGCCCTCGGCCTCGCGCGGTACGACAGCACCCATCGCGCGCTGTCGCCGCTCGAGGGTGGTGGCGATCTCTTCCTGGTCACGATCCGACCGGACGACGTGATGTGGCTGGTCGGGGTGCTCGCCTCCCCGAAGCTGCGGAGCGACCATTGGCAAGCCGCGCCGAGCACCGTCCCCATCACCGACGCGACGGGCATCAAGGCGCGCCTGCGGTTCGCGAACGGCAAGGGCGTGCCGACCGAGCCGGGCAAGCTGGCCATGAGCCTGCAGACCCCGCGCGCGCTCACCGACGACGACGTCACGCTGCTCCGGGGGTTGTTCTCGGGCGAGGTGGTCGCCGACGCGCCCGCCCCGAAGGCCGAGGCGAAGAAGCCCGCGGCGAAGAAGCCCGCGGCCACCCCGAAGCCCGCACCTCTGCCCGCGCCCACCACGGAGATCCCCAAGGGGTGGATCGGCGACGCCGACCAGGCCCTCCGCGGTGGCGACGGCAAGAAGGCGCTGACGATCCTCCTGGACGCTTGGCGCGAGCTCCGTCACCCGGCGATCGCCGAGACCATCGACAGCGTGTCCGAGCTCGTCACCAAGGACGTCCCACCCATCGCCGGCAAGCTCCTCAAGGACAAGGTCGCGATGTGGAACGCGCGCGCCAAGGCCGCCGATCCGGCGGATTTCGGCGTGCTCGCGCGGTCGCTGTTCCTCGTGAACTCGGGCAAGGACGTGGGCGAGCACCTCGAGCAGCTCGCCGCGTGGCCGGCCGATCCACGCCTCGCGACGCTGTGCCACCGGCTCGCGCGGGAGATCCCCTTCACCTCGACGTCGGCGCGACCGTTCTGGCGCTCGCTCTTCGCGGTGATCCCCAAGGTCGGGGATCCGCGGACCAAGGGCGTGCTCGACGCGATGGACGCGGGCTTCGCCAAGACCTTCGAGGGCCGGGAGGATTACCTCTCGTACCTGCCCAACCAGACCAAGAAGATCCGCGCCGCGCTGGCCGGCACGTTCGAGCAGGCGCTCGACGAGCAGACGCTCCAGGCGCTCCAGGCGATGCGCGGCCTCGTCGCGCACAGGTCCGCGCCGACCCACGGCGCGGAGCAGATCGAGTCGCTGTTCCAGGCCGTCTACGACGACCCCACGAGCGACGCCCCGCGCGAAGTGCTCGGGGACGCGCTCCTCGAGGCGAACGATCCGCGCGGCGAGTTCCTCGTCCTCCAGCTCGCCGAGGCGCGCGGGCGCACGCTCACGCGCGAAGAGAAGCGGCGCGAGAAGGAGCTGCTCGAAGCGCACGCCGAGGCGTGGCTCGGGCCGCTCGCGGGGTGGGTCGGCAAGGGCGACCGCGTGTTCCGTCGGGGGTTCCTCGCCGAGTGCGTGGTGAAGTCGAGCGGGCGTCACGCCGGGCCGTTCCCCGAGGTCGATGCGTGGGCCACGGTCGAACGCGCCACGATCCACGAGAAGCCGGACGCGTTGCCGTGGTTCACCGGCGCACGCGCGATCTTCGGCGCCGGGTGGAAGTGTTTGTTCGCGACCGAGCAGACGTGGAGACACCTGGTCGAGCTGCACGTCGACGATCGATCCGAGGAAGGCTCGCTCGATCGGCTCCGGGTTGCTGGAGCCGTTCCCTGCGCTGCGAAAGCTGTCCTTCGCGCTGGAGGGCGGCGCAGCTCCCGACGCTAGCTCCGTCCTCGGCCTCTTCGAGCGGGTCGAACGGCTCGAGGCCCTGCGCGCCCCTCGCCGTCGCCAGCCCGGGCTGGCACCTCGACTACCCACGGGTCACGCTGCGTCGGCATGCGGGAGCGGTCACGGTTCACGTCGACCTCTACTCCGGCTCGGGAGCTCCTCTCGATGCCTCCTTCGAGGCGCTCCGCCGGCTGGCGACGCGGGTGTCCTCCGCGGAGCGAACCACCGTGCGCGTGTGGAACGTGGCGGGCTACCACCTCGGCGTCCGCCGCCTGGAGCAGCTGGTCCCGAAGGAGCAGGTCGCCGGGCTGGGGTTTCGCCGGCTCGAGGTCGAGTACACGCTCTTGGAGCAAGACGAGGCGTGGGGAGATCTGTGACGGGCGACGCGTCAGCCGCCGCGGGCCCCGTTCTCCTCGGCGCGCATCACCGCGAGGACGCGCTCGAGCTCCTCGACGAAGCGGCGGGCCCGGGCCTGGGTGCCGACGGAGTTGCCGATGGTGCCGAGGTGCTCGCCGTCCCGGAGGATGAGGACCGGCTCGTAGCTGGCGCCGCCCTTGCTGCTGTAGGTGACGCGGAGGAACGCGCTGTCCACCTCGTCGAGCCGGAAGGTGCGGCGGACCGGCGGGAACGGGAAGCGCTGGCCATGGAAGCGGAGCACGCGCCGGTGGAGATCGACCTCGACGCGCGGTGCGCGTGAACAGCAGCATGACCGACCAGATGGCGAGGGAGAGCAGCCCGACGAAGAACCCGCCGACCGGCGCGGACTCCTGCGTGGCGAGCGTGGTCTCGCCCGGCTCGGGGTCGCGGAGGGCGGCGAGGACCCGCGTGCGCATCGACTCGGCCGTCGTCCGCGACGTGGGCCGCAGGAGCTCGATGGACGATCCATCCTTCGAGACCAGGTCGACGCTGAAGCTCGAGTTGTTCTTGCCCCGGTGGGTGTTCACGACGACGCCCTGCACCCGCTCGATGGGCACGGTGGTCCGACGGGTGAAGGGCCCCCAGCTGCGACGCACCTCGCAGGCGTTCGGTCCGCCACGGGTGCAGGAGAGCTCCACCGCGGCCACCATCCGTTCGGTCTGCCCCAGCGTGACGAGCGCCATGAGCGAGAAGAAGGCAGAGACCAGGACCACGACCACGACGTTCAAGGGTCGATAGCGGAGGGTCTCGATCCGCTCCTCGATGCGGGGCGCCGCGCGGTAGTTCACCGCGTGAGCGTAGGGCGTCGGCGAGATCCACGGAACCGTCGCCGTTCACCGCGAGGTCGGGCGCCTCCCTGTTCCCGCGGAGCGTCCCGCGCTACCTCACGCGATACGTGGGCCGGATCGCGACCGTCGTCGACGCCGTCGAGGCCCTCTACTTCGAGCTCTCCCGTGAGGACCCGCGCAGCTGGCTCGAGCGCGTGCTCCGGCACGTCGAGTGCTGCGTCCCCGACGCGACGGGGGGCTTCGCCTACGCCTACGACATCGCCGGACCCGCGCAGCGCTGGAGGATCTCGTTTCCGGTCGTCCATCGCGCTCCGTCCGCCATGGCGACCCACATCTTCGACGCCTTCGCCATCACCTCCCCGGACGCGCGAGAGCAGGTCTTCCCGCGACTCGGGTCGACCGGCACCTTCAGCGCGGTGACGGGGCAGACGCTGACGGTGTACGGCCCGCGACAGGCGGCGCGCTTCCGCGCCATGGACGCGGTGCACGTGAACGGCCTCGACGCCGACGGTCGGGGTGTCCTCGTCGCGATCACCATCCCCGAGCCGAGGCGGCTCCGCCCGGCGGAGGCGCGACGTCTGCGGCTCCTCTCGGCCCACCTCACCGCGGCCTATCGACTGTGGATCTCGCCTGACCGCCACCCTGTCGCCGTCTTCGACCGGCGGGGCAGAGCTGCCCACGTGGAACGCGGCCACGAGCCGGCCCTGGCGACGCTGCGACAGCACGTCCTCTCCATCACCGCGCGCCAGCAGGCCAAGGCCCCGCCCGAGGAGGTGCTCGAGGCCTGGCAGGCCCTCGTGCTCGGACGCTACTCCCTCGTCGCGCGCTTCGACTCGGACGGCCGGCGCTTCCTGGTGGCCATGGAGAACGCTCCGACGGTGCTCGATCCACGCGGCCTCACGCGCAGCGAAGCGGCGGTCTCGGCGTTCGCGCGTCATGGCCACTCGCTCAAGCAGATCGGCTACGAGCTCGGCCTCTCCACGGGGACGGTGTCCGGGTTGCTCGCCCGGGCCTTCCGGAAGCTCCGCGTGCGCACCCGGACGGAGCTGATCCAGCGACTGACGGAGCCGACGCGCCTGGTCCGACTCGACCTCGGGCGCGAGCGGCTCCTGGTGTTCTCCGAGGATCGGCCGCAGATCCGCGGCGTGCGGCTCACCGACGCCGAGCAGGACGTGGCCGACCGCCTTCTCGCCGGCCAGCCCAACGCGCAGATCGCGTTGCACCGAGGGACGAGCCTCCGGACGGTCGGCAACCAGGTGGCCAGCGTGCTCCGCAAGGCCGGGGTGTCGTCGCGGGTGGAGCTCGCGGCGAAGATGCGGCGCGCCGTCAGCCCTTGAGCTTGTAGGTCGTCGTCAGCGACTTGATGGCCTCCTTGGCGCGCTTGGAGACCTCCTTGTTGGCGTGGTTCTCGTACTTGCGCATCAGCTTGAGCGTCTTGTCGTCGCGCCGCTGGTAGTAGATGTTGAACAGCGCGAGACCGCGCGTGGCGTCGTCCACCGCGCCATCGTTCACGACCTTCTCGAGGAACGTGAACACCGCCTCGCACTGCGTGTCGGCCGCCGCCTTCTTGGTGATGTCGGTGATGAACTCGAAGCAGGGTTCCCGCATGACGCTCGAGAAGGGCTCCTTGAACTCCTTGTTCTTGAGGCGCGTCTCGGCCTCGGCGACCAGCGCGTCGATGTACTCGCCCTTGCACACGACCATGTCCCAGCCCGCCTTCGCCGCGGCCTGCGCATCGGTGCTCGCAAGATACCCCTTGGCCCAGGGACACACGGCCGCCTTCTCGTCGGGTGTGGGGCTCGCCATCCGCGGGACCGCGTCGAGCGCCGCGACCACGTGCTCGGGGCGCTGCGCGACCAGCTTCAGCTTGGGCAGCGCCTTGAGCCGCCCGTACACGAGCAGGTTGCGATAGACGTTGTCCCGAGCCTCCTTGACCGAGTGGGCGTCGGCCACCGCATAGAGCTCGTCGAACGAGCCCGCCAGCGTGGCGAGCTGGGTGACGGGGTTCGCGAGCCGAGTGGCGCGGTTGCCCGCGTTGTCCTTGAACGCCTCGAGGCCGGCCTTCACCACCGCTGGCGTCGCGTTCTTCCGCTTGCCGTCCTCGCCCAGGTAGTCGAACTGCTCGGCGAACAGCGCCACCGCGGCCGCGGAGACCTTCGCGTCCTCCGTCTTCTTGATGAGCGAGAGCATCGTGCTCGCGAAGTCCTCGGGCTTCTTCTCGCGGACGTACTTGCCCATGGCATCGGTGATGCCGGCCTTGCAAGAGTACGCCTGCCCGGCCTCGACCGAGACGGTGCAGCCCTCGGCGTGCGCCTTGACGTGATCCACGAGCGTCGCGTCGAGGGACAGCTTGACCACCGCCGGGGCCACCGAGGCCGACCCCGCCGACGACGCGGCGGTGGATGCGCTGCTCTTCTCGGGATCCTTCTTCTGGTCGCAGGCGAGGAGCGTGAGGACGGCGATCGCAAGCAGCGGTCTGTGCATGCGGGGATGCTCGTCGACCGACTGGGCCGGCGTCCATGAGCGGTTTGCTTGCGCTCACCACCGCGACTCGGCGCTCTCGAGGCTCACCGCTGGTAGACGCGCACCCAGTCCACCCGCAGCTCCTGCGGGAACACCGTCGTCCCGTCGGGATCGCCCGGCCAGCCGCCGCCGACGGCGAGGTTCAGGATGAGGAAGAACGGGTGGTCGTAGACCCACTTGGTGCCCTTGGGCAGCTCGCTCGGGGTGCGCGTCGCGTAGAGCGCGTCGTCGACGTAGAACCGGATCACGTCCTTCTCCCACTCGACGGCGTACTCGTGGAACGCGTCGGCGAATGGCGTGGTCGACGACTTCGCCGAGCCGATGCCGGCGCCGCCCGAGTAGCCCGGCCCGTGGATCGTGCCGTGGATGGTCGTCGGCTCCTTGCCGATGTTCTCGAGGACGTCGATCTCGCCGCACGCGGGCCACGCGTTCTTGTCGATGTCGTCGCCGAGCATCCAGAACGCCGGCCAGATCCCCTGCCCGCGCGGGATCTTGATGCGCGCGGCGACGCGCCCGTAGGTGAACGCGGCGAGGCCCTTGGTCTTGAGGCGCGCGGAGGTGTGCGTACAGGGGCCGTACCAGCAGGTCTTCCCGCCCTCCTTGCGCGCGGTGATCACGAGCTCGCCCGCGCGCTGCACGGCGTTGGCGGTACCGTCGGTGTAGTACTCGCGCTCGGCGTTGCCGAAGCCGCCGCCGCCGACGTCGTGGTTCCACTTCTTCGGGTCGACGGCCGCGCCGTCGGGGCCGTCGAACTCGTCGTTCCACACGAGCTTCCAGCCGGGGAGCGTGGGCCCGCCGGTGTCGGTCGCCGCGTCGACGGGCGCGGCCTCCTTCGACGTGTCGGTGGCGGCGTCGGCGATCAGGGTCTCGGGCGCGGAGTCGAGGCTCGGGGTCCCCGTGTCGGCGCTGACCTCTTCGCCAGCGTCGTCGGTCGGCTCGACCGGCCCCTCCGAGGAGCCCGAGCAACCCAGGAACCCCCCCACGAACACGGCCAGGTACGCGCGCATGCCGAGGGACTAGCAGCGGGCGGGCCAAGTCGCGCATCATGCGGGGGTGCGGGCATGGTGGGGCCTTTTCGCGGCGTTCGCGCTCGCGGCGCCGGCGGCGTCGGGGAGCACACACCCCGCGGTGTCACTCGGGGTGGACACCTGCGCGGGGGTCGACGAGGCCGGCGTCGCGGCGCAGGTGAAGATCGAGCTCGGCGCCGACCTGGCCCCCGAGGCCAAGGACGTGACGCGCGTGAAGGTGCGCTGCGAAGGGCCGCTGCTGGTGCTCACGGTGGACGACCCGATCACCGGCAAGTCTCTCGAGCGGAAGATCGACCTCGGGAGCGCGGCCCCGAAGGCGCGCACACGCCTGCTCGCGATCGCGATCGCGGAGCTCGTGTCGGCGAGCTGGACGGAGCTCGAGACCAACCCCACGCCGGTGGTGGCGCCCGCGGGGCCTCCGCCCGCGCCGGAGGCGAAGGCCGCGGTGCGCGACTCGGTCGACCGGCGCGCCTTCGCGCCGCGGATCGGGGCGAACGTCGCCTTCGACGCGCATGTCTTTCCCGGTGCGAACGGCACGGGCCTCCTGCTCGGGATCGGGACGCGATTCTCGACGGCCCACATGGGCCTCGGGTTGTCGGTCGACCTCGTGGCGGTGCAGGGGCACGGCGCGACGGACCTCGGCGACGTGAGCGTGGACCTCGTCGGCGTCGGCGCGTTCGCGACCTATGCGGCGCGGACGGGGCCGGCGCGGCTGCACGGAGGCCTCGGCCTGCGGGGCGGGAGCGCGCGGCTCGGGGGTGTGCCGCGCGACGGGACGGTGGAGGGGCGCTCGCTGCGCGGGGCGTTCCTCGGACCCGCGGCGTTCGTGGGGCTCGACGTCCGGCTGTACGGGCCGCTGGTCGCGGTGGTCGGCGTGGAGACGGGCGTGGCGCTCGTGAGCGTGCGCGCGCTCGCGGACGGGCAACGCGCGACGACGATCGGCGGCCTGTGGCTCGGCGGCCAGCTCGGCCTCGGCGTCGCGCTGTGAGGCGCAGCTGTCCTCGATCGCCCTCGCCGCCGCTCTCGGGGCGAGCTGCTCTCGCAGACGCGATGGGGCTGACCGCGCTCCCCAGCCGGTTTCGGTCGCCGGAGAGGCCACGGACCTGAAGGCGGTGGCCAGAGCGCTGCAGCCAGTTCCCCTTCGTGCCTGTGGCATCACGCGCGGCGTCGTGATCCGGTTCTCCACGAACGGGAACGTGATCGTCGAGGTCGAGGTCCTGGAGGCCGGGTACAGCGCCATGGAGAGATACTGCCTCTCACGCGCGCTGTTCGGTCGCGTCGTGCCGGCAGGCATGACCAGCGCCACCTTTCGGATTCGCTTCGGCCCCCTCGAGAGTCATGCGGAAGGCCCGTAGCCGCCCGCTGCTATCCTCGCTCGACCATGGCAGTTCGATGGCAGGATGCGCGGCTGCTCGTGGCCGACGAGCCCTCGGACGGGCTACGGGTCACGGTGTCGGGCCACGACGCACGTCCGTCGACGCGTCTCGAGCTCGCTGGGCGGACACAGCTGCGGCTGGTCGTCGGCGGCGTCCCCGCGGCGTACGCGCGTCACCACGAGTGGAGCGACGTCGCGTGGCTGTCGCGCGCTGTGGCGCCGGAGGTCCTCGGTCCGATCACCGCGGAAGACGTGCGGAGCGTCGCGGCGCCGGCAGGCTCGTTCGCCTGGTGGCGCGCGTGGATGATCGCGTTCCTCGGTGGCGTCGACGCCTCGCCGCACACCCCGCTCTTCTCCGGCGCGTGGGCGATCGCGCCCCTGCGCAGCGGTCTTGCGGCCGAAGGCGAGCGGTATCCGACCGACCCGTCCGATGGCCTCGCGGGTCCGCCGCCCCTCGCCCACGGCCTCGCGCGCGCGGCGGCCGGGGTCGCGTTCGCGCGTGACGACTGGACCTGCGGCTGGGGGGATGTCGAGACGCCGATGGGAACCGTCTGGCCGCTGCAGGGCCCTTCGCCCGCCGACGAGGGGCGCCTCGCGTGGCTGCGCAAACGGGCACGCGACGCGACGCTGCCACCCGTGCTCCTGCTCTACGTCTCCGCGCTCGGCAGCTACGTGCTCCTCGATGGCCACCTCCGTCTGCGGGCCGCGCTCGTCGAAGGCGTCCCGCCGCCGCTCCTCGCGCTGTACCCGGCGCGCCCAGACGCTCGGGGGGCGTTGATCGCGAGCCTCGTGGAGGCCGGTTCACGACTGCACCACGCTGCGGGCGTCGCCGCGGTGGAGGAGCGTCTGCGGCAGACGACGAGTTGCGAGGCTCTCGGCGCCCGCACGCGCGCCTGGCCGATGCCCGGCGGTCGCGCGCGTTTCGCGGAGGAGGTGCGCGCGCTCGCCGCGCACACGACGGTGCCACCGGAGGACCTCGCGTTCTTGCTCGACACGTGACCGCCAGCGACGCGCGCGCGTCAGGCCGGCGACTCGTCCGGCGAGAGGAGCCCGTGGCGTCGCCACCCGACCCTGGCGAGCCACGTGTGCGGCGCGGCGACGGGCGCGCCCTCGAGCGGGACGGGCCGGCGACCGCGCAGGCCGTCGCACCAGGGCGCCGACGAGCACGGGTCGAGCCGGGTGGGCACGCGGATTTGGTGCTTCTTGAAGTTGAACAGCACGTAGGCGAGCGCGAACCGGACCTCACGCGGCGTGCGCAACGCGCGCGTGTGGTAGCGGTCGTCGAGCACGCGGCCCCGGCGCCCGCAGGCGCGGTTGACCGCGCGCGCGACCCGCACGGCGAGCGAGCGCGCGCCCTTGCGCAGCGCCGCCGAATCGAACGCCTCCACCAGGAGGTGCACGTGGTTGTCCTGCACCGAGAAGTGCAGCACGCGGAACGCGGTGCCCTGCGACGCGCGCAGCGCGCTCACGACCGCGGGGAACACCTCCATCGAGCGCAGCGAGGGCAATCCTGACATGCACCGGAGAGTGAGGTGGACGGGGGCCCAGCCGACGTGCGGCGGTCGGGGGCGGTGGGGGACGAGCGTGCGCGGCGCGAGCCGCTTGCGGCCTGCCCCCACGCGCCGACCACCCCACCCCGGGTGCGGGGGAGCCTGAGCTGCTCAAGGGTCCGGCTCGCCGCGCAACGCCGGGGTCGTCGGGGTGGACCAGACCAGGCGCCCTCCCCGTCGCGGTCACGACGCCGTCAGAAGCGGACGGCCACACGCAGCGAGGCGCCGACGGCCAGCGCGGAGTTTCCGCTCGCGAAGCGGCCCTCGACCTCGGGCAGACCGAGCTCGAGCTGGAGCGGCGAGTGATCGTTCGGCACGGGGCACCCGTAGCAGACGGGGCGGGACGCGATCGAGAACGGCCGGAAGGCGAGCATCGGCGCGGCGCGCACGAAGAACGCGTTCACGCCGTCCTCGCGGCGTAGGCCCGCGGCGACCGAGACGCCGAGGGTGAGGCGCCCGAGCTCGACCGGCATCAGGAGCACTTCGCCGAAGGGCGCGAGGACGCCCTTGCCCACGTCGAGCCCGAGGCGCACGTCGCCGAGGTCGCCGAGGCGATGGCCGACGCGCACGGAACCCGCGACCTGGGTCCGATCGGACGCGCGGAGCACGATCGCGCCGGCGCCCACGATCCAGGGCTGTCCGTCGCCCAGGTAGCCGCGGTCGGACGCCTCGGCGGCGGTCGCGACGGGAGAGCGCGAGGCTGGCCGCGGGAAGGAGCGTGCGCAACGTGAGCATCGAGTCTCCTGAACGGGACGGCACCGGTCTCCTTACATCGATCAGGACGCCGCCCTCGCGCGCCCCCCCTGCCGCGTGCACCTGGACATCGAGGACGTCGGTCGCCGAGTCGCGTGCACGCGGAGGGGCGGTTCACTTCTTCGTGTACGTGAGGATCTCCTTGATGGTCGAACCCAGCGAGATCCGCAGCGTCGTCGCGGTGGCGTCGTACTCCACCGGCACCGAGCTCGTGGTCGGGCAGGTGCCGCCCAGCGTGAACGCGCTGCCGCTCGTGGAGTAGGCGCCGGACGATCGCTTCTCGGCGCCCCCGTTCTGGACGCGAACGATGTCGAACGCGCCCGCGGCCAGGCGCATCGTCTGCTGCATCGTCGTCCCCGTCTTGGGGCCGGTCGCCCCCGGACCGGTGTAGGCGGTGACCGCGGTCACCACGTAGGTGCCCTCGGCGACCGATCCGCCCTTCAGGGAGGGCAGCGCCTCGGCGACCTGCTGCGTGGTCACAACGTCGGCGGCGTTCGCCAGGGCGTTGCAGGCTCCGGCCGTGTCGCTGGTACTTGTGTCGCCCGCGCTCGTGTCGCTGCCGGCCGCGTCGGCACCGGAATCCGTGACCGCGTCGGCGGTGGTGTCCGACGGACCGTCGCCGACGGCGTCCACGAGGCTGCCGGTGTCGTCTGCGGCGACCGGCGTCTCGCTGCTGCCACACCCCACGACCCCCAGCACCAGCAGGCCGAGCCACGCTGCTCGCTCCGACTTCGTCATGGTGCGCACGATACCAGCGGATCGGCATCGTGGAAGAGCCGTCGAGCCCTCACTTGGCCGGCAGCGGGCAGTCGATCCGCAGCGTGAACGGGCGCGCGGTCCCGTCGGGGTGGAGGAAGTCCCCCGACCACACGAGCGACTTTCCTTCGACCGAAGGCGGCTTCGCGAGGACGTACGGTTGCTCGCCGACGATCACGAACGCCTTCTGCGCCGTGTAGCCGATGTCGAGCCGCGTGCTTCGCGTGAGCTTGGTCTTGAAGCGCTGACCCACGCAGCCGAGCGGACCGGCGAAGGCGTACTCGGGGTGGGACGCGTGGGGGATCGACGCCCAGCCCGTCGTCCAGACGTCCTTGGAGACGCTGCCCGTCACGAGGTACATGTGGTCACCGGTGCTCGCGCCGCCGTCCTGGGCGAGCGCCTTGCCCAGCTCGGAGAGTTCGGCGGGATCCTCTGGGGTGCGGAACTCCAATGGGACGCCTTGCGTCACGGTCGGCTCGCGACACCCTGCGCAGGCGAGCGCCCCCGTGAAGAGGATCGTCGAGCGGTGCATTTGCCGAACGTACGAGCACGCGGTCCGAACCACCAGCACAGCGGCGCGGCGCGCGATCACCCACGGGTGGCCAGCAGCGGCAGCGGCGCCGGGCTACACTCGCGTCGTGCGCTACGTGGTCGTTCTCGGGTTCGGCGCGCTCGCGTGCGTCGCGCCCCCGCGCCAAGCGGCGCCCCCCCGCGTGCCGCTCGACGACCACCCGCCGCGCAAGGGGATCGACGTGCCCTGCCCGAAGGGCGTGTCGACCACGCCGTCGGGGCCCTGGGAAGACCCGATCAGCATGGACGGTGCGAAGCTGGAGCCCTCGCAGCAGCCGACGTCGAAGGCGCCCGCGGACTGCACAGGGACGTCCCTCTGACGGGCCACGCGCTGGATGCACGCGCCTCATCCGTAGGGTAGCTTCGCCGCATGGAGAGGACGACGACCTCGCTCGGCGCGGCCCTCGATCAAGCCGACGAGAGCCTCGCAGCAGACGAGCCCCGCACGGCCCTCGCGGTGCTGCTGCGCGCCTGGCAGCGGAGGCCGCTCGCGGAGATCGCCCACCTCGTCGACGCGATCGACGCGCGGCTGCCCCGGGCAGAGATCGCCGACGCGGCGGCCTGGCTCGCGTTCGTCGAGCGCGCTGAATCCGCCGACCTCGGCGCCGCCATCGCCTCCGTGCGCGGCAAGACGCTCGCCGACACCGCGGAGCGCGTCGCCGCGCTGGTCGCGCGTGGCCGTGATCCGCGGACGGCACGGGCGCTCGTCGAGCTGGTGACCGCCGCCCCCTTCACCTCCAGCGCGTCGAGGGCGACGTGGACGGCGATCCTGGACGGTGTGCGCGAGATGGCCGACCCACGCTCGATCCCTGCGCTCGAGGCCGCGCCCGCGGGCTGGGGTTTCCGCAAGGCGCAGCGCGCCTGGCTCGCGGCGGCGGTCGGACGGACGCTCGTCGCCCTGCGCGCGGACACGCGAGCGACCAGCGCCGCCCTGACGGCCAGCGAGGCGCGAAGGCTCACTGCCATGGCGGCCTCGCTCGGACCGACGCCTGCGCCGACGCCCGGACCACGCCTGCTCGAGGATCTGCTGCGCGAGGTGTACGAGCGCCCTGACGACGACGCGCCGCGCGCCGTGCTCGCCGATTTCCTCATGGAGCGCGGCGATCCGCGCGGCGAGCTGATCGCGCTGCAGCTCCGGCCCGAGCTCGACGACGCCTCGCGTGCGCGTCTCTCGAAGCTCCTCGCCGCCCACGCTCGTGGCTTCCTCGGTCGCATCGATGCATTCGTCCCGAAGAGCCAGCTCGAGCTCGCCCGTGGCTTCCCGGTCGCGTGTCGCGTGGCCTTCCGAAAGGAAGCCGACGTGCGCGCCTGCGGGGCGGCGCCCGAGTGGGCGACGATCGAGCGGCTCTCCCACGTCGTCCCGAGCCCGATCCCCGCCGACCAGGCGCGCTGGATCTTCTGGATCGACCCCCGCATGCGCTCCCTGCGCGAGGTCGACGTCCACGACGCGTCGATCGGCTGCCTCACCGCGGCCGCGCAGCCCTGGCTCATCGAGCGCCTCGACGCCTCGCAGGTCAGGGACCGCGACGCGTTCGACGCGCTGGCCACCACCGACCGGCTCCCGCACCTGCGCGCGGTCGTCCTCGGCGACCCTCCCCGGAGCTTCGTCCCGCGTCTCCAGCGCGCGCAGGCCATCCGCGAGATCGTGCTCCGCACGCGCTCGGAGCCCCGCTGGGAAGACTGGTTGAGCCAGGCCGAGGGCCTCCCCGGGGTCGAGCGGCTCGTCTACGAGAACTGGGCCCGACAGCGCGTCGAGCTCCGGCGGGGTGCGGACGGCGCGCTGTCGGAGACGGTCGGCGACGTGATCGACCTTCTCGCGACCGTCGTCGACGGGCTGCCCCCCGCGACCCTCACCGGGGTGGTCGTGCGACCGAACGACGCGCCCCGGGCCGCACCCCTCGATGCCACCGCCGTCGGCCGCTTGCTCGAGGCGGCGCGACAGCAGACGCGGCTCCGCACGGTGGACCTCACCGGCGTGGGGGGCGAGCTGCACACGCTGCACGCCTCGTCGATCGCGCCGGGCGTCTCGCAGTTGCCAGAGAAGGCGTCCCTCCGCGAGGTGCGTGCGCTCACCTGGCCGATGGAGCGAACCCTGATCGCCCTGGACGAAGGGCGGTCGTGCGCGTCGATCTCCCGACCGCCACCCCGACGACGATGCTGGAGACCCGAGGGGGCCTGCTCGCCGCGTCGGGCGGGGCAGGGCTCTTCGCCGTCGTCGACGGTGGCCCGGTCTTCGTGGGCGACCTCGAAGGCAATCGACGACACCGGCTCGACGCCCACCTCGGCAACGGGCGTCTCCTCTGCTTCTCGGCCGATGGACACCGCCTCCTCACGGCGAGCGGGGACACCAACCACCAGTTCCTCTGCCTGTGGGACCTCGCCACTGGACGCTGCCTCTCGCAGCGACCGATCGCCGACGGCTGCTACACGATGCTCTGGCTCGCCGGCGAGGCCCACGTGCTGATGGCCCGCCCTCGCAAGAAGGCGCTGCTCGCGCCGGTGGACCCGCAGGGCCGGGCGCGGAGCGTGGACATCGACTACTTCGGGCGCGCCGCTGTGGCCGCGGACGGCACGTGCGCCTTCGCTTCGCGGGAGACGCTCCTCCTGACCGACGCCCAGCTGCGTCCGATCGCGCGCCACCCGCTCGCCGCCTTCTCGCACGGTCTCGCGTTCCTCGCCGACGGACGCCTCGCGTATCTCGACGACGGGCGGCTGCTGACGTGCGACCGCGCGGGCGGCAGGCCGAAGGTGCTGCTCGAGTCGAGCGAACTCGCGGCGCTCTCGGCGGCGCCCGACGGCGCGAGCCTCGCCGTGGCGCTGGGCGGGCGCATCGAGTTCCTCACGCCGTGACCGCTCCTGCTCGCGTCAGCGAGCACGTTCAGTCGGTCAGCCCCGCCAGCGCGATGTCGAACCGCTCGATCGGCACGCCGTCGTGGTGGAAGCGATGCAGGATGTTGACCCACAGGTCGAGCGCCGGCCGTGGCCGCACGTCGAGCTGGCTGTAGGCGATCTTCAGCTCGACGCCCGAGCGGGAGAGGCGCGCGCCCGACTTGGGCGCGTAGCCCAGACCTGCGGCGTCGAGCCCACCGGCGAGGAAGGTGTCGCCGGTGAGCCACGCATGGTGAAACGTGTCGTACTCCTTCTTGGTCAGCGCGCGCGAGAAGGCGACCGTCATGCGCGCCTGCCGTGCGCTGGCCGCGCGGCGCGCACGGACCACGAACGGGGGTTCGACGAACTGCCCCGGAAAGGCGTCCGGATCGCGCAGCCACTTCTTCGCCCCCTCGGTGTCGACCGACAGCGGCGAGGTGTCGAGCGGCAGGGAGCCGCGGATCGTCAGGCTCAGCACCTTCTGCGGCGCCATCGCCGAGAGGGTGAGGCTCTCGATCAGGCACCGGACGAAGAGCCGGTCCATCCCGGCCACCTCGAGCTCGAAGGTGTGGCGCTTCGCCGAGGCCCAGAGGTCACCGCGGAGGAGGCGCCCGGAGACCGACCGAGGCGCGAAGATCGCTCCGCCGGCGCCACCGAAGCGAAGCACGTCGACGAGATCGTCGACGCCGAGCTGCGTCACCTCCGAGTCGCAGACCAGCTCGAGGGTCAGCGTCTGGGTCTCGGCGGAGGCACGATAGGCGACGTCCAGTCCCTCATCGACCCAGGCGAACTTGCGCTCGTAGTAGGTCATCGCGGCGAAGTATGCCACTTCGCCCCGGCGCTATGCCGCATGGGTGTAAGGCGCGCCGGTCGCAGGCGTTCATCGTCATGCGCCTCGTCGTCGCAGCCGCCGTGCTCGCCGCGTGCCTGGGCTCGACCGAGGCCCACGCCCACCTCGACGAGACGCTGGACGTCTCCCTCCACGCCACCCGCGGACGGTTCGCGATGTCCGATCCGTCGCTCCCACCGCTCGACGTCCACGGCCTCGGCGCGCGCGTCGGGTGGACACTGACCACGCTGCGGTTCGGAGGGGGCGCCGCCCTCCACGATCTCGTGGGCCACACCAGCGGCGGCCACCCGTTCATGGCCAGCGGCGAGCTCTTCGTCGCCGTGCTGATGGATCCCGGCTGCCTGCACCCCTTCGTCGAGCTGCGTGCCCACGTGGATCACGTCCACGCGGGGGATCTCGGCGTCACCCGTCTCGGCCTCGGCCCCCGCGTCGGCGTCCTCGCACCGCTGAACGACTACTTCTTCCTGGACCTCGGGTTCAGCATGGACCTCGTGGGCCCCGAGACCTTCCGCGGCACGATCGGGCTCGGTCTGCCGATCCCTCTGTCTCACTTGTGACGCGGCGTGCAACCGCGAAACACTTTGGTTGCATGGTTGCACGCGACGTCGAATCGTGGGATTCTGCGGGCGATGCCTGCAGAACTCGTTGCGCTGGACCTCGGCCTGCCGCCTCGGCCGTCGGAGGAGCTCGATCGCTACCTCGACGCGGTTGAGATCTGCGTTCGCCGCCACGGCTGGTCCCGCACGTCGCCGCACGACATCGCGCGGCAGGTCGGGGTGAACCGGACCACCCTCTATCGGGTCCTCGGTGCCAAGGACGCCATCTTTCGTGCGCTCGTCGCCCGGGAGGTGCACCGGCTGATGGATCGCGCGGTGCGGCTCGGCGCGGAGCTGCGGGAGAGCGGGGCGCGGGGCGCCGAGGTCATCGTCGAGCTGACCGCGTCGGCCATCGAGCAGGTCCGCAACAACCCGACGATCGCCAAGCTCCTCGCCGACGAGCCCGAGCTGGTGGCCGGGTTCCTGCGGGACGACATCCCCGGTGTGCTCGAACGCTTCACCCACGTGCTCGGGCCGTTCCTCGGGGCCGCCATGGATTCGGGATTCGTCGCGAGACGCGACCCCGGGGTGATGACGGAGTGGATGGTTCGCATGGGGCTCTCGCTCCTGTTCGCCCCCCCGCGGTGCGACCTGCGGGCCTTTCTCGCCGCAGGGATCCGTCCACTGTTCGAAGTCGAGTCGACGTCGTGAAACCAGCCATGAGTGCATCCACCACGTCCACCGCATCGAGGGACGCGCGCTTCGCACCGAAGGCACCGTCCCTCCCCTTGCTGGGCCGCGCGCTCGGCTACCGGCGAGGCAACGTCGGCGCGCTCGAGAAGATCCGTGACGATCACGGAGACCTGGTCTGGATCCACATCTTCGGGGGCCTCAGGGTGCTCGCGTTCCTGAGCGCGGACGGCCTCGAGGTCGGCCTGCGCAACAAGGACGGCGCCTACTCCAATCGCCTCGGGTGGGAGCGCTTCCTCGATCACGTGTTCCCGGGGGCCATCCTCGCGATGGACGGCGACCAGCACCGCTACCACCGCCGCATCCTCCAGGAGGCCTTCACGCGGGCGAACCTCGACGGCTACGTCGCGCAGATGAACCCCGTCATCGGCCGGCGGATAGAGTCGCTGCGCACTCGACGGTCGGCGGACATCCACCCGTTCGTCAAATCGCTCACCCTCGACATCGCCACGCGCGTCTTCATGGGTGCAGAGCCCGGCGCGGATGCCGACCGGCTCAATCGCGCATTCGTCGACGCTGTCGAAGCGTCGATCGCCCTCGTGCGGGTGCCGGTCTGGCCGCTCCCTTACTACAAGGGCCTCCGGGGACAGGCGTTCCTCGCCGAACGGTTCCGGCAGCTGCTCGGCGACAAACGCGCCCAGGAGACGCCGGATCTGTTCAGCAAGCTCTGTCATGTCCGGTCCGAAGACGGCGAGGCGTTCACCGACGAAGAGGTCGTCCATCACATGGTCTTCGTCATGATGGCCGCCCACGACACCAGCACGAGCACGCTCTCCACCGCCATCTACCACCTCGCGAAGCACCCCGAGTGGCAGGAGCGCCTCCGGAAGCGGAGCCTGGCGCTCCCGGACGAGCTGTCCCTCGACGAGCTCGAGCAGCTCGAGGAGCACACGTGGGTCATGAACGAGTCCCTCCGTCTGCACCCGCCGCTCCCGTTCATGCCGCGGGTGACCGTCGCGGACACGGAGTTCGCGGGCTACCGCATTCCTGCAGGCGTCCTCACCGGGTGCGCCCCCGTGGTGCACCGCGACCCACGGCTCTGGACGCGGCCGCACGCCTTCGACCCCGCGCGATTCTCGAACGAACGCGCCGAGCACAAGAGCCACCCCTACGCCTTCGCGCCGTTCGGGGGAGGTCGGCACCTCTGTGTGGGCAAGCGGTTCGGGCAGCTCGAGATCCGCTCGACGCTCCATCAGATGCTGAAGAAGGTCCGCTGGTCGGTGCCCGACGGCTACGAGATGCCCTTCCAGTTCATGCCCATCGGCAAGCCGACCGATGGCCTCCCCGTGCGGATCACCGCGCTCTGATCTCCTGCGATCCGTGCGAACATGCACCCGTGGAGCGGCTCGACCCGTCTGCCTTCTTCCGCGCCCCGCACGGCCACTACCTCGCGACCGAGGGCTTGCTCTACTGGTGCCTCGACGCGACCCTCTGGGGCGTCACCTTCGGTGAGACGCTGGACGCGCGCTGCATCAGCCAGCTCATCGCGTGGATCGAGGAGGAGCACCGCCACCCGCAGCCTCCGTACGCGACGGTCATCGACCTGCGCCGCCTGCGCGCCGTCGACGCAGCCGCGTTCGCCGAATTCGAGTCCTGGTACGGCACCACCCGTCAGCGACAGCGCTCCCGCGTTCTCCGGGCGGCCATCGTGCGGCCCGATCGGGGTCTTTCGGCCTCGATGGTCGCCGGCCTCCCCTCGGTCCTCGCCCCCGCCATCCCCTGTGCGGTCTGCGTCGACCTCCCGTCTGCGCTCGAGTGGCTCGCGGTCGCGGCGTCCACCGAGCGGGTCCTGGCGCTCGAAGCGATGAGCGCCGATCTCCGCCTCCCTCCGCTGCTCGAGCAGGTGCGAGCGGTCCTCGAACACACGCCGAAGATCTCGGCCGAAGCGGCGGCCTCGAGCCTCGGTCATTCGCTCCGCACCCTCCAGCGACGGCTCAAGGAAGCCGGGACGTCGCTCGAGACCGAGACCCAGCTCGTGCGGCTGCGGCGGGCCCAGCGCCTGCTCGCGACCACCGACGACAAGCTCGGCGCGGTGGCCCTCGACGCGGGATTCGCCACCCAGTCGCACCTCAACGCCGCGTTCCGGCGGCTGGTCGGGGAGACCCCCGGCGAATACCGTCGTCGCCTCCGCGGCGCGTGACGCCCACGGACAACGCTTTGGCGTGGAGCGGAAAGCCGCTCGCGCGCCGGATCCGCATGCTCGGGGACATGGAACGCCACGCCCTCTCCCTCGCCCTGGTTGCCTTCGCGCTCGCCGCATCCGGCTGCACCCCCACCCCCGAGCAGACCTGCGACAAGATGGCCCAGCTCTCCGAGCAGGACTACTACAAGGACCTGAAGAAGCCCGGGAAGTCCTTCGCGAAGGACAAGTGCCTGACCGTGATGGAAGAGATCAAGGCGCGCGACCCCGACGCCTACGCGTGCGCCGCCAAGATGATCAAGACCACCACGAGCATCGACAACGCGTTCTTCGAGATCGCCATCTGCGACAAGAACCGCCCACGGGACAAGGAGGTCACCGCCAAGGGCAAGAAGGCCAAGAAGGCCAGCGACGACGACGAGTGATGGGCAGGTGCGAGCAGGTCCGTTGAACGTCACTCGGCACGACGGGCGGTGAGCGACTTCTGCCGGCAGATTCTGCCGGCGAACGCGGCGATGGGCCGCAGCGCACGCGAGCTCGGGCCGATCTCTTGGGAACGCTTCCTGCTGTGACTCGCGGCAGGAGGTCCACATGAAGCTAGCATTCGTCGTCGCGTTCTCGGCCGTTGGTGCGGGGTGCGTGGCATCGACGGCGGATCCGCTGTCACAGGGAGAGCAGGCGCTCGTACCGGTCGACGAGTCCTCGGGAGCTCCGCTGGCTTCCGACCCGGGCGCCTCGAAGCCTCCGAAGCCGCCGCGGGACGGCGTCCTCCCCGCCGCATGCCGCGACGCTTCGTGTCCGGGCCAGGTGAAGCCGACGCCCGGCTTCGACATGGGTTGCTTCGGCGCGTGCGGGGCCGGATGCGCCAGGTGCAAGAAGCTCGGGACCACGACACGCCTCGAGAAGGGCTGCAAGATCACGCGCACCGAGTACGACTGCCCCGTGGCCGACTGCTGCGCCGAGCACGACGAATGCTGCGCGGACGCCTATTGCCGTGACATGCCGAACAACCCGGTCCTGTACGACATCGAGCTCAACGCATGCCACGCGCAAGCGGTCGCGCATGGCTGCGCCTTCGGCGCGTTCGGCGTCGTCGGCCTGCCCACCACGCGCCGCAAGTTCGTCGAGGAGTCCTCGAACTGCGTCCAGGCGTGCACGGCCGTCGAGGTCGCCGAATAGAGCGCGACGGGGCCAGAGGGCGAGGCTCGGGCTCGAAGGCGCGCTGGCTACGCGAGCCCCTCCAGCACCTCGACCGAGGCCGCGGTCCCGTCCACCCCTTGCAGCGACGCGCCGAGCTCCTTCGCGCGCGCGGCGCACGCCCGCGCCGACTCGAACGCGCGCGAGACCGTCGCCGGCCGGAGCTCGCGCGGCAGGATCGCGGTCCCCGCGCCCAGCGTCTCCACGCGCCGCGCGTTCGCGAGCTGGTCGCCGCCGAACGGCACCACGATCATCGGCCGCCCCGCCGCGAGCGTCTCAAGCGTGGAGTTGTTGCCGCCGTGCGTGACCATCAGATCCACCTCGCGCAGCACCGCGAGCTGGGGCACGCGCGGGAAGTAGACCGCGTTCGAGGAGACGCGGCCCCGCGAGAGGCGTTCGTACGACGAGCCCGCGCTCACGATCACCCGCACGCCGGGGCAATCGAGCCCGCGCAGGATCGCCTCGAAGGCCCGGTGGTTGGTGTCGAACACCGTGCCGAGCGAGAGGTACACCCGCACGCCGTCGAACCGCAGCGCGTCGAGGGCCGGGTGCCGTTCGTCCTCGATGCGCCCGTCGAGGCACGGGCCCACGAAGTGCGTGTGCGCCGGCATCTCCGGGAGCCCGGGCTCGAGCGCGCGCGTCGTGGCGAGCAGGTTGCAGTCGTCGCTGTAGGGGCGCTCCAGCATCGCGAGCGAAGGCGCCGGCAGCGCGAGCGCTCGGCACGCCCGTGCGACGGTCGACTGCACGCTCTTCACGAGGCCCGCGTACCCGCGCTCGGCCTCGGCCCAGGCCGCGTCGCGGGGCGCGTCGTGGCGGAGGTCGCTCCCGAACGGCGGGTGGCCGGGCACCGGGAACGGCAACGCCGAGTGGTAGAACGCCGCGAACGGGCGCCGGCGCAGCCGGGCCGCCAGGCTCGCCGGGAACAGCAGGAAATCCGCCACGACGACGTCGATCCCCCGCGCGTCGATCGCGGCGCCGAGCGCGTGGGTGTGCTCCACCATGTCGGCGCCGAACATGCCGAGCGCGTGGTGGAGCTCGCCATAGCCGCGCGACACCGGGATCATCGCGCCGTGGGCGAGCGCGCGCAGCGACGTCGTGAGCGGTACGAGGTCGAAGCCGTCGCGCACGAGCTGCCCGGGAATCTCCGCCGCGGTGCGCACGATCCCCGGCACGGGGAGCCAGCGTGGGGGGCTCGTCACCGTCGTCGCGAACGCGACGGAGTGACCGCGCGAGAGCAGCCGTCGCCCGATCGCGCGCAGCCCGTTGGTGTGTCCGACGGCGGGGTGGGCGGCGAGGAGGAAGCGCATCGGGTCTCGACGTGTCCTTGTAGGACACTTCGGAACGATGCGCAGCCGCTCAGGGACAGCTCTTGCCGCAGAGGCTGGTGACCTCTTGCACGCACACGCTGTCCCACCGCGTGTTGCAGCAGTAAGCGTCCGCCGCGCAGATCTTGGCGGTGCACGCGTCGCACGCGGCGACCAGCTTCGGGCCGGTGCTGCAGAGGGCGTGCGAACACGTGCTCGGCGTCGGGGTCGGCGTCGGAGTCGGTACCGGGGTCCCGGCGTAGCCGCCGTGCTCGGCGACGCGGGCGTCGATCCACGCGAGCACCTGGTCCACGCGGGCGAGCACCTCGGTGCCGCCCCCCGCGCCCGAGTTCACCGCGATGAGCGTGTGCGTGCCCGACACGAACACCGGCCCGCCCGAGTCGCCCGACTGGATGATCTCGGTCGAGACGTAGTGGTTCGGAAAGCCCACCGCGTCGCCGGGCTTCACGGCGACCGCCGCGCCCGCGAACAGCGCCGTGTTCGAGATCTTGCCGTTGTCGATGCGACCGACGTTCACGGCCTTGGTGCCCGAGGCCACCGCCGTCTTGGCGAGCGTCGGGTAGGTGCCCAGCGTGATCGCCTTCGAGAGGTAGACCAGACCGACGTCGTGGGCCTTCGGATCGACGAACGTGCCGCCCGCCTTGTAGTCGAGGACCGCGCCACCGGTGGCGCTCACGGTGACGTTGCCGCCGTAGGGCGCGCGCACGGTCCACCCGTCGAAGCCCGCGACGCAGTGCCCCGCGGTGAGCACCACCTTGGGCGCGATCACCGCGCCCGAGCACACCGCCACCTGCCGACCGCCCTGGAGCATCTGCACGAGCGCAGCCTCGGTGTAGCCGGTCGCGGGCGTGCCGTTCACGATGCGCGAGGTCGTGTCGGTCGAGCCCTCCTCGTCGGGGCCCTGTTCGGGGGCGGCGCCGCAGCCGAGCGCGAGGAGAGACGAGGCCAGTGTCACGTGGGCGAGACGGTCGAGGAGGTGCATGTCCCTCCGTTCTTCAAGCCGCGCGCCAGCCCGGGAACACGCAGCCACACTGCACGATTGCGCATCGAGTGCTCCTTTCGCCGTGCCGTTGTTCGATCGATCGAACAACTCGCTCGACCTTGCTCGAACGTCGCCACGATCGTCTACGACGCACGGCTGCCCTGTGAACGTTCTTCGTCCACGAGCACACTCGTTCGTCACGCGCGTCGACTAGAGTCGAGCGCCTTGGACGAGGCGATCACGGCGGAGGTCGACGTCGCGGCGGTGCACGAGCACCTCGGTCGCCGCGCGATCGTCGTGCTGCGCGACGGCGCTCCGCCGGAGAGCCACCCCCTGCCCCACGGCGCCATGTGGGTCGTCGGTCGCGGCGTCGGCTGCGAGCTCCTCATCGACGACCCGACGATCTCGCGGCGCCACGCGATCCTGCACGTCGGCACGCACGTCGAGATCGAGGATCTCGGCAGCGTCAACAGCACCCGCGTGCGCGAGCCCCTCGAGGGGTCGGCCGACAGCTCCTCGGTCGAGCTCGTGGAGCGCCAGATCCTGGGCCGCGAGCGCCTGCAGCCGGGCGCCATCGTGCTGCTCGGGGCCGTCTCGCTCGTCGTGCAGACCTTCGTCCCCGTGGAGCGCCCACGGGCCATCTTCCCCCACGGCTACTTCGAGGCCTGCGTCGAGAAGGAGTGCGCCCGCGCGCGCCGCTCGCGCGGGTCGTTCGCGATCGCGCGCATCGCGCTCGAGGGCACGGTGCGCACGCGCGACGCCGAGCGCGCGCTCGTGCGGGCCACCCGGTCGTGCGACGTGCTCGGCACCTACGGCCCGAACGAGTGGGAGGTGCTGCTGGTCGACGCCGATCAAGGCCAGATCGCCGAGATCGCCGCGCTGTTCGAGGTGCGCCTCGCCGCGCTCGGCGTGCGCACGCGCGTCGTCGTGGTGCGCTACCCCGAGGACGGGCGCGACCCCGAGTCTCTGCTCGCGCGCGCAGGCGAGGCGCTCCGAGGCGAGCTCCCCGAGGGCCGCCTGCCGCGCGTGGTGGTGCTCGAGGACGCGGCCATGAAGCGCCTCTACCGCGTGGTCGAACGCGTCGCGGACAGCGACATCAGCGTGCTGCTGGTCGGCGAGACGGGCGTCGGCAAGGACGTGGTGGCCGAGGCGCTGCACGGCCTCTCGCCCCGGAAATCCTGCCCGTTCCTGCGCTTGAACTGCGCGGCGCTCACCGAGTCGTTGCTCGAGAGCGAGCTCTTCGGGCACGAGCGCGGCGCGTTCACCGGCGCCACGCAGACCAAGCCCGGCCTGCTCGAGACGGCGCACGGCGGCACGGTGTTCCTCGACGAGGTGGGTGAGCTCCCTCCCACCCTCCAGGCCAAGCTGCTGCGCGCGCTCGAGGAGGGCCAGGTGCGGCGCGTCGGCGGACTGCGGCCGATCGCCATCGACGTGCGCTTCGTCGCGGCGACCAACCGCGATCTCAAGGCCGAGGTCGCGCGCGGCGCGTTCCGGTCCGACCTCTTCTTCCGGCTCGCCGGGGTCACGTTCGCGATCCCGCCGCTGCGCGACCGGCCGGCCGAGATCCTGCCGCTCGCGCGCGCGTTCCTGCGCGACCTCGCCGCCCGTCGCGGCCGCCCCACCCCGGTGCTCACCGAGGCCGCGGCGATGCTGGTGCAGCGCTACGCGTGGCCGGGCAACATCCGTGAGCTCCGCAACGCGATGGAGCGCGCGATGCTGCTCGCCAACGGGTCGGTCATCGACGAGGACGACCTGCCCGTGGAGAAGATGGGCGCGGGCTGGCCTATGCGCGCCACCGAGCCGCCGGTCGCGCGCGCGGACGACCTGAAGGCGCAGCTGCACGAGGAGGAGCGCAAACGCGTGCTCGGCGCGCTCGAGGCCTGCGGTGGCAACCAGACGCAGGCGGCGCGCCGGCTCGGCATCGCGCGCGGCACGCTGATCGCGCGGCTCGAGGCGTTCGGGGTCCCGCGCCCGCGCAAGAACTGATCAGGTCGGCGGGCCGCGACGAGCCGACGCGTGGTGCGCGCACGCCAGCGCGTGCAGGAGCGCGAGGAGCGGGACCGCCAGCGGCTTGCCGAGACGGACCGCGACGTCGAGCCGCGCGGCGTCGTCGAGGGCAGCCGCGACGATCGCGAGCGCGAGCCCCACCGCGACGAGCGCCGAGACGACCGCCCGCACCAGCACGGTCTCCTCGTCCCGGAGCAGGCCGTGGACGAGCGCGAGCAACGCCCAGGCTTGCACCACGGCGCCTGCGACGAACGCTCCTCGCAGGGCCGGCAGCAGGACGAACACCGCCGTGGTCGCGAGGATCCACGCCCCGCTCGCGAGCACAAGGGTCGACGGCCCGGGCAGCGAGGTCGAGACGATGCGCAGGTCTCGATACGCGTGACCGCCGACGACGTTGGTCACGACCTGCCTGCGGACAACGATCACGAGCACGCCCACGAACGCGATGGTCGCGACAATCCAGGGGTAGGCGTCGCCCAGCAGCGCGGAGAGCGTCCAGCCCCGACATCTCAGGAGCATGCCAGCGACGGCGGCCCGGCGCCAAAGCCCTTTGCTATGCTGTCCCCGTGAACCTCCGTGTCGCCCAGTGTCTGCTCGTCGCCAAGGTCATCGTCGCCGACGGCATGATCACCCCCGAGGAGCGCACGTTCCTGAACGCCACCCTCGCCCGCCTGGGTCTCTCGCAGGAGGAGCGCGCGCAGGTCATCGAGCTCGAGGGCATGGAGGAGGCCGAGCGGATGGCGGCGACCATGGAGGAGGCCGACAAGCGCGAGTTCGTCGAGCTCCTGCTCACGGCGGCGTCCGCCGACGGCAAGCTCTCCTCGCACGAGGTGCTCACCGTGCAGCAGATCAGCCGCGCGCTCGGCCTCGACTGACGACCGCTCCGTTCTCGGTCCGATGCCGCGCTTCACCTGCTCCGACCCCGCGCTCGCGGCGGAGCTCCGCGCGCGGGGCTGGCGCTCGACCACCAGCGCTGCCGTCGATCTGCACGCGCGGCTCGTGCCCCCCTCGTACCCCGAGTGGCGTGCGACGAAGGGGTGGGTGCTGCACGCGCCGGGCATCGGCGCCGTCCTCGACGCGCGGCGGCGTCGCGCGGTGCTCGCGCGCCTCCCGCCGCTGCGGCTGGCCCGCCCCTTCCGCGCGCCCCTCCTCGTCGCGCCCGGAGATCCGGCCCGGGCCTGGACGACCGCCCACGGCCTGCGTCACGCCCGCGCCACGCTCGCGACGGTGGCCGCAGCGGTTCGCCTCTCGAGCATCGCCGAGGCCGCGATCGCCGGGCTGTCGCTGGCTCGCTGCGCTGCTCTGTTGCAGGTGAGCCACGACGGTGCAGCGCTGTCCCTCGTGCGCGTGACGGACGACCCTGCGCTCTACTTGGAGGCCCTCGAGACCCTCGGCGTGCTCCGCGCGCGCTCGACGCGCGCCTTCGAGCCGCTCGCCCTCGACGCGCGTCGGCTCGTCGCCCCCCGCCGCGTCGAGCTCGCGCAATTGCGCGCCGCAGGCGCCGCTCCCTGCGATCGCTTCTCGCCGCGCAAGGCTCGCGCGCGGGTCGTCGAAGGGGCCTGCCGCGTCGTCGCGAACGGCCACGCGTACCTCCTCGACGACGTCGGCGGCTACGTGTTCCTGCGGGTCGTCGACGACGGCGCCTCCGTCGGCGAGGTGGTCCACGAGCTGCGCCGACGCTTCGTCGTCTCGCGGACCGCCGTCGAGGGCGACGTCTACGAAGCACTCGCCACGTGGGTCGCGCGCGGCTGGGTCAGTGGTAAAATCGAGGCACCATGAAGAAGCGTCACCAGCGCGGGCTCGAGCGTCGAGCGTTCCTGGAGCGGTTCGCCACCCTCACCACCTACGCGGCGCCCGTCGTCGGCGCGATCGCTTTGCCTCGCCTCGCCGCGGCGGAAGACGCGGGCAAGCCCCCCGTCGTGAGCAAGCCGGCGACCAGCATCAAGGCCTCCGCGGTGTCGAGCGTGGCCAAGGCGCCGCCGACCGTCTCGTCGACCAGCAGCGCGTCGGCGAGCGCTTCGAGCAGCATCAAGAGCAGCGCCAGCGTGAGTGTGAGCACGAGCACGAGCACGAGCACCAGCGTGAGCACGAGCGCCAGCGTGTCGGTGTCGGCCAGCCTCAAGGCCTCCGCGAGCATCGCGCCGAAGGTGAGCCTGCCCTCGAAGGCCATGCCGAGCGCCCCGGGCGCGACGAGCAAGAGCGCGTCCGCGAGCGCGTCCAAGCCCACCACCACCGGCGCGGTCTCCGAGCCGAGCCGCTGGTGGAAGGCCTAGCCGCGATCCGGGTCGCCCGTCGACGGTTCGACGCCCTCCACGACGAGACGTGGCGGCTCTACGTCGATCGCGACCACCAGCACCACGGGCCGAGGGTGTACGACCTCGGTCTGCACGGCCGCGACGCCGCGCCGGGGTTCATGCAGAGCATGGCCCACGCCCACGCCCTCGCGTCGCGGGAGCTCGGATCGCCCCTCGATCGAGCCCTCCTCCAGCGGCTCCACGAAGCGGTACTGGCCCACGGCGCGCCGAAGCTCGCGTACCGCGACCACGCGTTCCACGTCACGGTCGCCCCGCGTCGACTGCAGCGCGGGAGCCTCCCCTGGCTCACGCGCAGCGGTGCGCAGCTCGAGGAGGTCGAGGAGGACGGCGTTCCCCGGCTGCGCGTGCTGTTCGTGGAGCTCGAGGGCGGCGAGGAGGCCATCGTCCGCCGGCTCGAGCGCGTCTTGTCGGCGGGCCGACGCGCGATCGCGCGGGCCAAGGACGCGGACACGCGCCTGCTCGCGATCGCACGACTCCACGCGCGCCTGGAGCTCCTGCACCCCACCGAGGACGGCAACACGCGGCGCAACCTCGTGCTGCTCGACAAGCTCCTCGTCGAGCACGGCTTCTGGCCCGTGATCCTCGACGAGCCCAACGACGTCGTCGTGATGGACGCGCGTCGGTGGGCGGCCGCGCTCCGCCGGGGCATGGCGCGCTTCCAGGTGGCGGCGCGGGCCGTCGCGTACGGCGACGACGTCGGCGAGCGCCTCCGCGCGCACGACCGCGCGCGCGAACGGAGAGGCGACGCACCCGATCCGGCCATGGAACCCGACCAGCCGTTCCACGCGCGCGGCTTCCGGCGGGTCACCTTCGTCGCCCCTCGTCGTTCCGCGTGAGGAGGTGGGGCGCCGAGTCGCGCCAAGGTGCCCCGGTCATGCCGAAACGTCCCAGTCGTCGAACGGCACCGAAGCGCCTTCGCGCCACAGCGAGGGCCTCGGCCGTGGCTCGTCGCTTGCTGCGAGGAGAGCAAATGCCGAACAAGAGCCTCCGGGTCCAGAACGCCCCGCCCTCGCCACGGCCGATGCGCCTTCTGCGTGGGACGCGTTCGTTGCTGAGCGTCGCGGTCTCGTTCCGGTCGTTCCTGGCCCTCGCGGTCCGCGCGGGTCTCCTGCAGGAGCTGGACGGCGACGAGGTGTTCCTCGTGCTCGCGCCCACCGAAGCCGCGTTCGCGAACCTCCCGAGGAAGCTCTCCCACGGTCTGTTCATGGGGCCGCTCGAGCTGGCCTTCGAGATCGCCGAGCACCACCTGATTCGCGGCGGGTCCCTGGACCCGGGCCTCCAGGCCACCTTGCAGGGCGAGTCGCTGCTCGTCAGGAGCCCACGCGTCGGCGTGGCCCGGATCGCTGGTCTGCCACGCGTGTGTCGGAACGGGCTCCTCGTGCCCGTCGATCAGGTCCTTGTCCCGCGCTGGGGGAGCAAGGCCTCGGACACGGTTCGCCTCCGGAGGTTCCTCGCCGAGGGTGAGCTGGCCGCCACGGGGTGATCCGTCGGAGTGCGCCTCGGCAGCGCGTGGCGCTTGACGCGCCCGCGTTCTGCGCTAAACAGTTGTTTAGAACACATGGTTAGCCGCCGCGCGCCCGCCCCCGAGAGAGAGCCCACCGCCGTGAAGGCTCGCATCCTCACGGCCGCTCGATCCGAGTTCGCGGCGCTCGGCCTCACCGCCGGCTCGGTCCGCACCATCGGCGAACGCGCCGGCGTCACGGCCGCCATGGTGAACTACTACTTCGGCGGCAAGCGTGGTCTCTACGACGCGGTCGTGGCCGAGGCCGAGGGGCGGCTCCGCGAGCGGCTCCTCGCGGCGCTCACCCCCGTCCATGAGCGCCGAGGCCGATCCGGCGTCGCCGCGCTCCTGGCCGGCGCGTACTTCGACTTCCTCGCCGAGGAGCGCGAGCTCCAGCGCATCCTGCTCCGCGAGGTGCTCGACCAGGGCGAGAGCATGGGCGAGGTCGTCGCGCGCCACCTGAGCCCGCTGCGACCGATGTTCCAGCAGCACTTCGGCAAGGGAGACGAGGCGATGCACCTGGCCGTCAGCCTCTTCGGCGCGGTGGCCGGCTGGTTCCTCTACGAGCCGGTCCTCGCGTCCTTCTTCGGCGCCGATCCCCGCTCGCGGAAGCTCCGCGAACGGCGCCGCCAGCACGTCGTCCAGCTCGCCCAGACCTTCGAGGAGATGCCCCGATGAACCTGACCTCCGCGCTCGAACTCACGACCGACCTGGTGCGCGCACGGCTCGGCACTGGCCACCCGCTCTACCTCGTGCACGCCCTCACCGCGCGGTGCAACGCCCGCTGCGGGTTCTGCGCCTGGAACCCCGATTTCTACGACCCGAAGCAGCAGCTCACGACCGACGAGATCGCGCGGCTCTACACCGACGCCAGGCGCGCCGGGTTCGCCGGCGTCTCGATCTGGGGCGGCGAGCCGCTCCTGCACCCCGACTTCGGGGCCCTCGTCGCCCACGCGCGGGGGCTCGGGCTCGCGACCCACATGGTGACCAACGGCTTCCTCCTGGACCGCAAGCTCGACGCGGTCGTCGAGCACGTGGACCGCGTCTGCATCTCGCTCGACCACCCCTCGGAGAAGCACGACGAGCTCCGCGGCATCAGGGGCCTCTACGTGAAGATCCTCTCGGCGACCAAGGCGCTGCGGGCTCGCGCGCCCGACAAGCAGATCGTGTTCGTCGTGACGATGCAGAAGGCCAACGTGGACCCGGCGACCATCACGCGCCTCGCCGACGTGATGCGCGAGCTCGGCGTGCTCGGCATCTGGAACGGGCTCCGGCAGGAGGCGGCCACGAGCGGCGGCGACACGGGGATCGACGCCTACGCCGCGAGCCAGGAGGACCTGGCCCGGGCCTTCGTCACCCTGCGGAGCCTGAAGGAGCGGGGCTACCCGATCCTGAACTCGATGACCCACCTCGACATGATGCGCGCGGGGCCGCCGGTCTACCGCTGCCACTGGCCCAAGTTCATGCTGCCGATCGAGGCCAACGGCGACGTCGTCGACTGCATGCACTGGGGCACGCGGCCCATCGGCAACGTGAAGCAGACCCCGTTCGCCGAGCTGCTCGCGAGCCCGCGGCTGCGCGCGCTCGCGGGCGCCGAGGGTGAGGCCTGCCACAAGTGCGTGTCGATCCACCGGGTGGAGATCTCGGAGGTGTGCGAGGGCAACCTCGAGCCGATCCGCTCGTGGGCGATGCTGCGCAAGCCGCCCGTCGCCGAGGCGCGCCCCTGAGCGCTCAGGGCCCGACGGTGCAGTTCTGGACGTCGAACGGGGCCTTGCTGCTCCCGGTCGCCACGGCGAACCAGATGTCCTGGTACGAGCCGAGCTCGTCGCACGACTTGGTGGCGTCGATCGGCGCGGTCGACGGCGCGCAGGCCTTGAACGCGTCGTTCCACGCCGGCATGTCGAGGGCCCGGGCCACGGGAGAGCAGATCGCAGCGGTCGCGTTGCTGTCGGTCTTGCCGCCGAGCACGTTGTTGCCCGGATCGAGCAACTTGCCGAGGTCGAGCTCCGAGCCCGGCGCCGACTTGAAGGTGATCCCGACCTTGTTCCGCAGGAAGGTCGAGCGACGCACGCGCGCGCTGGCCCCGACCTCGAGGTAGAGGCCCGACAGCCCGTTGTTCTTGGCCGAGAGCCCGTCGAAGTTGTGGGTGCCCTTGTCCGGCGACTGGACGAGGACGCCGTGGCCCACGTTCGACGACACCTCGGTCGGGCCTCCGAGCTCGATCACGCCACCGCCGAGCGCGATGCCGAAGCCGTTCTTGTTGATCTGGTTGGGCAGGCCCGCGGTGGCGCTGAACTTCAAGCGGAAGACGTTCTTGACGGCGATGCCGATCCCCGCGTTGTCGATCACCCGGACGTCCGGGCCGAACTCCGCGTTGCCGGTGCCCTCGACGTAGACCGCGGGCACCTTCTCGGACTTCACCCCCGTGACGACGGTCGACTTGACCACGACGCTGGTGAACGCGCCTGGCGTCAGACCGAGCGGGGTCATGACCTTGCCGAGCGCGTCCAGCCGGACGCCCTCGAGCGCGGACCCACCCTCCATCACCACGAGGCACTGGCTGTCGCCGCACTTCCCGCCGCCGGTGATCGTGACCCTGCCCGCGCCGTCGCCGAGCAGCGTCCATCCGTACTTCAGGATCAGCACGGGCTCGTCGTAGACGAGGGGCGCGGCCCCGGTGCCGCCGGCGACCCGGAGCGTGTGGGCGCCCGATCCAGTCGGCAGCGTGGCGACGAGCGCGACGGCGTCCTTGATCGTCTGGAATGGGCAGTCGAGGGTGCCCTTGCCCGGACGGGTCGCGCGCTTGTCGACGTAGACGATGGCCGGGTTGGCCGGTCCTTCGACGCAGGGCGGGGCGTCGACGGCGCCGTCGGTGGACGTCTCGGCGACGCCGGAGTCGGTCCCGCCCGAGTCGGCCACGACACCCGTGTCGGTGCTGCTGCCCGTGTCGGTCGGGCCCGCGTCGGCGGCGACACTGAAATCGGACGAAGAACAACCGGCCAGCAGGACGCCGAAGACGAGACACGAAGCGCGCATGGGGCGACAGGATGCACTTCGCGATCCGTCGCAGGAAGCGCCAAAAGCCCGGGGGGCGCCAACGCGTGTTCACGGGGGTGTAGCCCGGGCGCTCCACTTCCCACGCGCGCCGACGTCGCGATAGCCTGGGCCGCGGATGCTCTGTCCCCGTTGCGCGCAGCCCCTCGCCATCCTCGAGCTCCCGACCGAACGCGCCGAGGTGCAGATCGACGGCTGCCGTCGGTGCCGCGGCGTCTTCATCGACGGCGCCGAGCTCGAGGAGGTGGTGCCCGCGATCGCCCGCGCGGTGGAGGCGGGCGCCGTGCGGCACCAGATCCACGGCGAGCGCCTCACCGCGTGTCCGCGGTGCGCGAGCGCGCAGACGACCGTCTTCCACTTCCAGGGCATCTGGGTCGACCACTGCCGCGAGTGTCGGGGCGTCTGGCTCGACGGGCACGAGCACCAGGGCCTCTGGGACCGCGTGCGCAGCACCGTGCAGCAGGTGCGCACCTACCGCGACGCCCCTGCCCCCCGCCCGCCGATCCCGCTCGCGAAGTGCTTCGCGTGCCAGCAGCAGGTCCCCCAGCGCGACACGATCTTCACCGGCAAGGGGCCCCTCTGCACCGGATGCGTACGCGCGCGCCTGTCGGCGTCGACGTCCTACCGGGCCGTGCTCTGTCCCGCGTGCGGCGGCGTACACGACGCCGACGACTACACCCTCACCGTCGACTGCCCCGAAGCGGGTCGCTACCAGCCATGACCACCCCCCTCGAGACCGGCCTCTCCGCCGCGCGCAAGAAGGACCACGGCGCAACCCTCGCCGCCCTCCTCACCGCGTTCCGCGCGAACCGCCATCCGCGCGTCGCCGCCCTGGTCGCCCAGGCCTCCGAGCTCGCCGAGAAGGGCCGCCCCGCGATCGCCGGCAAGAACCTCGACCACAAGCTCACCGCCGCGATCGCGCTGCTCGAGGCGGGCGACCCCGCGGACCTGCCGCGCGTCCTGCGACTGCTCCGCGAGCTGCGCCTCGCCCAGGCCAAGACCCTCGTCGAGCACCTCGCGGCCGTGAAGAGCGATCCCCGCGTCCTCGACGCCGCGCTGGCGCTGCTGCGCGATCCACCGCTCGTGAGCTCGACCGCGATGCCGCTGTGGCGCGCGCTGCTCAACGTGCTCGAGGCGCAGGACGACCCGCGCACGGTGCCGGCGCTCTCCGCCCTCGACTTCTCGTGGCTCTCCGAGTGGGGCGCCGAGCAGTTCCGCGGGGCGTGCGCGCGGGTGGGCCGGCCGAAGAAGGGGAAGGCCGAAGCCGCGCGCCCCGAGCCCACGCTCGGCGCCGACGACGAGGCGGCCTGCGCGGCGCTCGAGGAGGCCCTCGGCCACACCACCGGCGACGGGACGAGCCTGCTCGCCGCGATCCGCGCCGCGCCGTACGACGACGCCGCCCGCGCGGTGTGGGCCGACTGGCTCGAGGAGCAGGGCGACCCTCGGGGCCGCTTCGTCGCGGTGCAGCTCGCCACCGCCACGCGCGCGCCGACCGACGAGGAGCGCAAGGCGATGCGCGACCTCCTCGCGGCCCACGGCGAGGCGTGGCTCTCGGATCTCGTCGGGGTCGTGCGACCCGAGTACACCAGGTTCGCGCGCGGGTTCCTCGCCGAGGTCGGCATCGGCGGAGACCAGCTGCACCGCCTCGTCGAGAGCGAGCACGCGGCCACGCTCGAGACCCTCTGGCTGCACGGCCACGATGCCTTCGACCCCGCCCTGCTCCACCGGCTGCCGGCGCTGCGCTTCGTGGGCGGGATCGAGCCCGCGTGGTTCGCCGATCTCGACCGTCACGGACCGTTCCCGTTCCCCGGTCTCGGGCTCGACCTCTACGGCGCGCTCCCCTACGGCGACGAGCCGCTCTCGACCGCACAACACGCGATGCTCGCCGAGGCCGGCGCCCTGCGGTCCACCTTTCCCGCCGTCGAGCGCGTCGCCATCAGCGCGTTCTCCCGCGACCCCGCGCTGCTCGAGGGCCTTCTCGCGAGCCCGCTGGTCGCCGGTGTGCGCGAGCTGCGACTGTCGGGGTCGCGGGTGAAGTCGTGGCTCGATCGCCGTCACCTCTTGCCCGACTCCGTGCAGGAGCTCGAGGTCTCCTTCGACTTCGGGTTCCACGACTGGACGCACCGCTTCTTCCGCGACGCCGAAGGCCGGTTCTCGCGCCTCGTCGCCACCCTGCGCCCGAAGCGCAGCGACTTCGGCGGCGGCAAGCTCGAGGAGCTCGCCGAGGTGCTCGACGGTCTGCCCACGGACCTGCTCGTCGAGATCGAGGTGCACGCCGACGGGACGCGCGTGACCAAGGGCGCACTCGACCCGATCGTCGAGGCCGCGCGTCGGCATCCGGGGCTGCGCAAGCTGTCGTTGCCCGGCCGACCCGACGCGCTCGCAGGCGCAACCGCGACCGCCAAGGCACCGCCGACGCGCGCGGAGAAGGCGGCCGTGGCGTGGACGGCGGCCACGACCGCGATCGCCGGGAAGCTCGCCGGCACCCGCTTGCCGGATGGCGTCCGCGCCGCCCTCGCCGCGACGAACTGGAACGACGCGCCGTCGCTCGACGCGGCACGTGCGCTGCTCCCCACCAAGGCCGACCCGGCGTGGGTCGAAGCCGCGCTCCTCCTCGTGTCGGTGCCGCTCCACCCGGAGCCGGCCGAGGGTGTGCGCACGGCCCACGACGCGCTCCAGCGCGCGGCGATCGCCGCCTATGGTCGCGCGCAGCTGCCGCAGCCGTTCACCGGGTTGCGCCCGTTCGTCGACGCGGTCGGCGCGTACAGCTTCGACCAGGTGCTGCAGGGCGATCACGCGCTCGTGGGGCCGGACGAGCTCGGGAGCTTCCTCGACTGGTTCGAGACCCTCGGGGTCAGCGACGCGAACCGCATCTACTACACCGTCAAGGACATCCTCCGCGAGCGCCGCTCGACGGCGGTGGTGGCGGACGTCGCCGATCGGATGGCGAACCACAAGCTGAACCGCGTCCACAAGTGGGCGTACGGCGTGCTCGTGAAGGACGGCTGATCGCCGCCCCGTTGTGAGGCGACGTCATCGGTGACACGCTGGTCCCATGACGCGAAGGGGGATGGCGTGGGTCGCAGCGTGGGTCCTCTCGGCCGGGTGCGATCGCCCGCCCGAGCCCGCCGGGCAGCCCGCGGCTCCGACGAAGGGCTCCGGGGCGGTGGTCGCGAAGGCGCCTGCGGCGAAGCAGTCGGCCGCGCCGTCGGCGACCTTCGTCCCCACCGCGGCGCCGTCGACGACGACCCACGTGGTGGACCTCGTGGCGAGCAAGGAGGGCCTGTTCTCGCCGTGGACGATGCCCGATCTCGGCAAGCTGGGGCTGCCGAGCGCCTTGCCGGGCTTGCCGAGTGGCCTGCCGCCGATGCCGAGCGCGCTGCCCTCGGTGCTGACGCTGCCGAGCGGTCTGCCCACCCTCGTCCCGTGGCCCACCGGCCAGGCGCCGACGGTCGCTCCGACGATGGTGCCGACGACGCCTCCACCGGTGGTCGCCAAGAAGGCGCCCCCCGTGACGCTCTACGGCGCCGACTGGTGTCCGCACTGCAAGACGGCGCGCGCCCACATCGAGAAGCGCAAGATCGTCTACGTCTACCGCGACGTCGACCAGCCCGCGGCCAGCGCCGAGATGGCCACCAAGCTGAAGGCCGCCGGCAAGAGCGGCGGCGGCATTCCCACCGTCGACGTCGGCGGCGACCTGCTGATCGGGTGGAGCGAGAAGCAGTTCGACGCGATGTACGACGCGAAGGCGAAGTGACGCCGGTCCACGACCCGCTTCAGTCGAGGAAGCCGCAGCCTCCGTCCTTCGCTCCACAGGGGCGAGACGGGGGCGGCTGCCGGGTCGCTGGGTCGTCCAGATTCGGACAGGCGTTGGCGCAGGTCGCTCCCGGACTCCCTTCCCGTACCTGACGACATTCGTACGAGCACGTGCAGCTCCACGCCACGACCGCGCACTTCGGGGTCGACTGTGCCGGCGCCGCGGACGGGCCGCTCGGGGACGCCGCGGGCCGACCGCACGAGAGAGCGAGCGCCGTCAGCCATCGCAGGAGGGCAGCGCGGGACATCTCCCGGACGGTAGCACTCGAGCCCGTGCGGTCACTTGCACTCGAGCTTGCCGTCCTTCGGCTCGCACTCCTTCGGGCACTTCTTGTCGACCGCCCAGTTCGCGACCCCATCCTTGTCCTTGCAGACGAGCAGGGCCTTCTTGTCGTCGCTGCACGCGTGGCGGCCGGGCTTGCAGAAGTCGCCGAGCTTGGCGAGTCCGGTGTCGCAGTCGCCCATGCCGCAGCCGCCCTCGCCGGGACACTGCTGGCCGACGGTGAACTTGCCGTCCTTGCACTCGAGGGACGTGTGGCCGTCCTTCGAGCACGCGGCGCTGAGCAGGTAGCAGAGGTCGCCGTCGACGAAGTCGCCCTTCGGATCGCACGACACGAGGCCGCCGCCCTGCGACTTGCAGCCGTTCGAGCCGGGGCAGCGTTGCTTGACCACGTACGCGCCCTTCTCGCACACCATGAGCGACTTGCCGTCCGGCGTGCAGGCCTGGAGCTTGTCGACCTTGCACACGCCACCGACCTCGGGCGGGCCGAGGTCGCAGGTGACGCCGACGCTCTGCACGAGGGTGCAACCCTCCTTGCCCTTGCACGGCTCGCTCGTGTACTTGCCGCCGACGCAGATCAGGCGGTTCTTGCCGTCGGCGGCGCAGCTCTGCAAGCCCTCGAGGCCGGCAGGACACGGGTCGCCCACGGCGTTGCCCGTGGTGTCGCAGGTGACGATCTTGCCGGCCTCGACGCAGCCCTTCGCGCCCTTGCAGGTATCGACCTGCCAGCCGCCCTTGGCGCAGTACAGTGAGGTCTTGCCGTCGACGCACACGCGGGCGCCGTTGTCGGGGCAGGCGTCGCCCGCCTTCGGCTTCCCGCACGCGAGGGCGAAGGTGGTGAACACGACGAGGGCGAGGAAGGTCGAGCGCATGGGCGGAGGAGGCCACGCAGTCGGACGGGGGGCAATCGTGAGGAACTGCGTGGTGGAACGCCACCCGGACCTCCGTCGTTGTCCGAGCATGGCCCTCCGCGGTCGAACGCTCCTCGCGTGCGTGCTGCTCGTGTTCGGGTGCCGGCGACGGGCCGAGCTCGTCGCCGGTCGCGCCTCGCCGGCCATGCCCGCGCGCGACGCCTCGGTCGACGCCGACGCCGACGCACCGCGGGTGGAGGACGTCGCGGTGTTGCCCGAAGCCTCCCCGGTGATGCCGACGGTGAGCGAACCGTATCCGACCGAACCGCCGGACCCGATCTGCCCGAAGTTCGCGCCGGTCGTGCGAGAGACCCAGGCGGCGTGGATCGACGGCGTGGAGGAGGCGTGGCGACTCGAGTGGCGCTGCGCCCCCAGCGACTGGGCGAACACCGACACGTTCATGTGGTCTCGCACCGGCGCCAACGGCTGCTTCATCGAGTTCGGCGAGAAGGGCGACCTCGATCTGGTCCGCGCCCGTCCGACCAAGCCGGAGGAGCGCATGTCCCTCACCCGGCTGTTCAACCCGTTTCCGGTGACGCGTCCGATCGCCAAGCTGCGGCGTTGGTCCCATGGCGCCGAGGGCTTCGGTTCGCCGCCGCGGTGGGCGAAGGTGAAGGCCTCGCCGACCCTCTCGGCCCTCGAGCTCTCCGACTACGACCACGACGGCCGCAGCACCGAGTTCCTCCTGCGCATCGCAGAGGGCGGCTTCCCCCACCTCGCGGATCCGCCGATGGTCGGCTGGCCGTGCGAGGAGCCCGACGTGCTCCTGGTCGGCGTCGATCAGCACGTCGACAAGCTCCACGTGCTCGGCACGGCGGACCACCCGACCACGCCGCTCCCGAGCGTGAAGCTGAGCGTGTGGCAGCACATCCTGAACGACCCGTCGCCGCTGGAAGTGCAGGTCTGCAGCGACGGCTATGGTTGCGACCCCTTGGGGGGTCCGGCCATCGCGACCTGGTACGTGACGTTCGACTCGAAGGGGATGCACGTGACCCGCCGGCTCTACGCTGGCTTCGCGGTGAAGGGGAAGCCCTACGCTTCGAAGGTGCTGTGAGCGGTTCGAGATACGCTGCCGCCCCGTGCGCCTCGTCTCCGTCACCACCGAACCCCTCGCGATCCCGCTGCTCGATCCGTTCGTGATCGCCACGGCGCGCGTCGACCACACGACGTCGGTGCGCGTCGACGTCGTCGTCGAGCACGAGGGGCAGCCGTTCCGCGGTCGCGGTGAGGCCGCAGCGCTGCACCCGGTGACCCACGAGCACGTCGACGAGATCGCCACCAGCGTCCAGGAGGTCGCGCCCGCGCTGCTCGGCCGAGCCCTCGACCGTGACCTCACGCTGCTCGCGGGCGTGCTCGCCGATCGCCCGGTGGCGCGCGCGGGCCTGGAGCAGGCGCTGCTCGACGCCGTCGCCTGCGCGCAGGGAGTCCCGGTGCACGCTCTCCTCGCGCCAGGCTCTCGGAGAATGCCCCTCGTCACCGACGTCACCCTGCCAATCCTCCCGGTCGAGCGCATGGTGGCGCTCGCGGTCGGGCACCGCGCGGCGGGCTTCACTGCGTTCAAGGTGAAGGTCGGCAAGGACGAGGACCACGACCGCGCCGCCCTCGCGGCGATCGCGCGCGCCGTACCCGACGCCCGCTTCCGGCTCGACGCCAACGCCGCGCTCTCCGCGGAGCAGGCGCTCGCGCTGCTGCGCGATCTGCGCGGCCTCACCCTCGAATGCTTCGAGCAGCCCTGCGCGCGCGACGACCTCGACGGCATGGCCCACGTCACCGCCGAAGGCGGCGTGCCGGTGATCGCCGACGAATCGGTGCGCGATCTCGCCGATCTCGAGCGCATCGTCGAGCGCCGCGCCGCGCACGGCGTCAACCTCAAGCGGGTCAAGTCGGGGGGCATGCTCCCCGCGCTCGCGATCGGCCGCGCCGCGCGCGCCGCCGGCCTCACGGTGATGGTCGGGGCGATGGTCGAGACCTGGCTCGGGCTCTACGGCATGGCCCACGTCGCGGTCGCCCTCGGCGGCGCGGACTTCGTCGATCTCGACACCGCCTTCCTCCTCGCCGAGCCGACCTTCGCGGCTCACCACGGCCCCACCCTCGAGCTCCCCGACCTTCCAGGGCTCGGGCTCGTCGACGGATAGCAGGATCGTCCGCTGCTTCCGCGTGCGAGTCCTTCATGGCGCCCGACACCTGCTTCGAACCGGCCCCAAGTCGGGGATCTGCCTCCTGACATCGGTGACAGCGACGAAGGGACCCTGCGAGACGCGGGTAGCGGAGCGGCGCGGATGCCGAAGCGGTGACTTCTCCTTCCAGGCAAGGCCGGCTCCTGGCCGCAACTGTTGCCCATGTCCTTGGACAGAAGAACGGGCCGTCACCCATGTGCCCGCACGAACCGTCACCCATGTCCGTACACCGGACCCCCCATCGTGGCGTGCCCTTGACATCGAGCACGGCACAACTACGCTCAATCAAGTGACGAGGCGAGTCCGACCCCTGGAGCAGCTCGAGCTCCCCCGCACCCGCGGGTGGGGTGGTCGGCGCGTGGGGGCAGGCCGCAAGCGCCTCGCGCCGCGGCCGCTCGTCCCCCACCGCCCCCGACCGCCGCACGTCGGCTGGGCACCCGTTCACCTCACTCTCCGGTGCATGTCAGGATTGCCCTCGCTGCGCTCCATGGAGGTGTTCCCCGCGGTCGTCGCCGCCCTGCGCGCGTCGCAGGGCACCGCGTTCCGCGTGCTGCACTTCTCGGTGCAGGACAACCACGTGCATCTCCTCGTCGAGGCTGACGAGTCCGCGGCGCTGCGCACGAGCGCGCGCTCGCTCGGCGTTCGCCTCGCTCGCGCGATCAACCGCGCCTGCGGGCGCCGAGGTCGCGTGCTCGACGACCGCTACCACACCCGCGCCCTTCGCACGCCGCGCGAGGTCAGGTTCGCCCTCGCGTACGTGCTGTTCAACTTCAAGAAGCACCAGGTTCGCGTGCCCACGCGGCTCGACCCGTGCTCTTCCGCGCCCTACTGCGACGGGTTCCGCGATCGCCCCGCGGTGTCCCTCACGGGGGCGCCGGTCCAGGCGCCGCACACCTGGCTCGCCCGCGTCGGGTGGCGGCGGCACGGGCTCCTCTCGCCCGACGAGGCGCCCGCCTGAAGCCCGAGCCTCCGTCGCTCAGTCGAACTCCGCGCACACGGATACGTCGCGGTAGACGGCCGACGACTTCGTCAGGCTCATTGCGTTCCATTCACAGGCGTAGGGCTCTCGTAACACGACGCCTCGGTCGGGCCGTCCTGGAACGCGTAGGTGAAGCAGCCGGCGATGGGCACCGCGACGCAGGGCCCCGTCAGGTAGATCAGTAGCTTGCGCCAGGTCTCGCACTCCGACCGGGCTCTCTCGCACCTCGAGAGGACGGGACCGCCCGGGACGCCGGGAAGCCTCGTGCACCACCACCCATGACCGGCGGGGATGGCGCCGACGTCGGGGCCGTGGGGTGCCGGCTTGCGAGGCCAATCGCTCACGCTCACGGCATTCGGCTTCGCCGGCGGGTCCAGGTAGGCTCTGTCACCGACGAAGACGCCGTCGAAGCTCGGACGCGGGGTCGAGCACGCCATCGGCGCGATCAGGGTCAGGACGACGACCCGCACCGACGCAGCCTATCACCCCGAGCTCACCCGCGCGCCGCGAGCGCGGCGACGACGCGCGCGCCCAGCTCCTCGTTCAGCTTCGCCCAGTGGGCCTCGAGGACGACGACCGCGGCGCGCGAGAGAGGACCGTCGCGGGAGGTCAGCTGCTGGATCGCGTGCGTGAGCGGCGCCTCGAGCCACCCGGCGGCGGTGCTGGCGACGTAGTAGCCCGCCTCCCACGCGTCCTCGAGCGACGTGCTCACGGCGGCGGTGCGCGCGGCCACCGAGGCCGGCGCGACGTGCGGGTTCGCCTCGGCCCACGCCGCGCGCCCGCCATCGCGCGCGCGATCGAGTCGCGCCGTCGACCCGCCCTCGACGTGGACCCGGGCCGCCGCGATCGCCTCGAGCGCCCGTGGGTCCGTCTCCCCGTGCGCGAGACACACCCTTTCTGCGGCCTCGACGGCCCACGCGCGCACGAGGGCGCGCGCATCGCCTTCGGCGACGAGCCGCTCGTCTTCGTAGCAAGCGATCTCCGCGCCGTAGGCGGCCGCCTTGCCGAGGTACTTGCCGAGCAAGAACGAAACTCCTTTCTTCGCGCGCTTCGCGCGGAACTCGTACCGCGGGGCGATCCTCCCCGCCTCCAGCGCGGCATCGACCGCGACCGCGAGCACCTGCAGGTCTTCCTTCGCCGCGCGCAGGGGCACGATCAGCGGCGCCAGCTTCTTCGGGTCGGCGTGGCGGAGGATCGTCGCCGTCGCGTCGAGATCGAGGGCCATGTTCGCGCCCAGTACAGCACACCGTCACGGCTCTGCTCGCTCGATCACGCCACCCGCGCTACCGAGCAGCATGCGTCCCTTCGCGTGCTCGCTCGCCGTCGCCCTGTTCGCCTGCTCTCCGGCCAAGAAGGGGCCCGACGCGCCGCCGCAGACCGTCGACCTGCTCGCCCACGCGCAGAAGGCCGTCGCCGCGCCCGACCGCGACGCCGAGGACCGCGCGCTCGACGCCGGCCGCAAGCCCGCCGAGGTGCTCTCGTTCTGCGGCATCGGCCCGGGCGCGAAGGTCGCCGACCTTGGCGCGGGCCGCGGCTACACGACCGAGCTCCTCGCGCGCATCGTCGGCCCGACCGGCAAGGTGTGGGCGCAGAACAACAAGTTCGTGCTCGAGAAGTTCGCCGAGGCGCCGTGGGCCGCGCGCCTGAAGAAGCCGATCATGGCCGGCGTCGTGCGCGTCGATCGCGAGTTCGACGACCCGCTCCCGGCCGAGGCCAAGGGGCTCGACGCCGCCGTGATGGTGCTGTTCTACCACGACAGCGTGTGGCTCGAGACCGACCGGACGAAGATGAACAAGGCCATCTTCGCGGCGCTGAAGCCGGGCGGCACCTACTGCGTCGTCGACCACGCCGCGGCGGCCGGCCACGGGCTCGACGACGTGAAGACCCTGCACCGCATCGAGGAGGCCGCAGTGGTGAAGGAGATCAGCGCCGCGGGCTTCACCGTGGCCGGCAAGAGCGACGTGCTCGCGAACCCCGCCGACACCCACGACTGGAACGACTCGCCGTCCGCCGCCGCCGACAAGCGCGGGACGAGCGACCGGTTCGTGATCAGGTTCACCCGGCCCTGACGGCTACTCCGCGGGCGCCGCCGGGCTCGCCGCCGAGACCGTGCGGGCGGGTGCGGCGGCCTTCTGCTGCGCGACGAGCCCCGTGCGCGCGCGGAGGTCGGGAGCGCCGCGGCGATCGCGTCGCGAGCCATCGCCTTGAGGCGGGGCAGGTCGGCCTCCGTCATCCCTGCGGTGGGATCGGCGCGAGCACGCGGGCGATCGCGCGCGCCTCGCCGAACCACTTGCTGCCCTTGGGCCGGCAGTCGCGCGTGCCCGAGATGGCGACCGGCAGTACCGGCACCTGCGCCGCGATGGCGAGGTGGAACGCGCCGTCCTTGAACGGCAGGAGGTTGCCGTCGGGGCTGCGGGTGCCCTCCGGGAAGATCATGATCGGGAGGCCGCGGCGCAGCGTGGCGAGCGCCTCCTTCATCATCGCGCGCACGCTCTCGCCGTCGCCGCGCTTGACGGACATGTCGCCGCCGAACTTCATGATCCAGCCGAGCACCGGCAGCTTGCGGATCTCGTCCTTGCCGATCCAGCGCATGTCCCAGGGCAGGTGCGCGAGGAGGAACGGATCGGCCGTCGACTCGTGGTTCGAGATGACGACGTACGCCTCGTCGTGGATGTCGGCCGGCGGCTGCCCTTCGACGGAGAACTTCCAGAGCGGGGTGCAGTCCGACGTGACGCGCCCGTAGCGACGCATCCACCGCCCGGGCACGCGTTGCAGCGGGTCGCCGCGGTGCAGGGCCCACGCGACGCCCATCGTGGGGAGGAACACGGCCGTGAACAGCCCGAACTCGGCGTACGTGTAGAGGCCCAGCAGCGCCTTCCGCATGGTCCGGGATTGTGCCGATCGCGGGTCGAACGCCTTTCAGGAGTTCGTCAGGAACCGGTCAGGCCCCCTGCGTCAGCTCGGCTGCCCGGGCGGCGGATCACGCGGTGCGGCGTCTTCCTGGACGCGCCGCGCCCACATGTAGAGCGCGGGGTGCAAGCCGAGATCGGCAATCGCCGTCAGGGACAAGAGGATGAACGAGGCGCCGAAGACGGCCTTGGGGCGCAGCACCTCGATGCGCTCGTACAGGTGCTGGTGATCGACGGTGAGCCTTGAAATCACGAACGCCAGCGCGAAGGTGGTGATGGCGGCGACCATGCCGCGCGACAGCGTCGGCTTGCGAATCGCCCAGGCGGCCACGAGTACGATGACCAGGGCGAGCCCCGCCGGACGGGCGTCCTCCCCGCCGAGCTGGAACCCGGTGCGCACCACCGACTGCCCCGTTTCACGACGCGGTGGGCCAGGAATGGCGCGGGGAGACGAGATGGCGCTCGGGAGCGGGGTGGCGGTGGGGACGGCGCTGGCGAGCGACGAGCCCGCCGCGGCGACCTGCTCCGCGGGGATCACCTCGGTCTGGTGGAGCACGTACCAAGGTCGGAAGTACGAGACGAGCAGCGTGAGCGCGAAGACGATGCGCACGACGCCGAACAGACGCACGGCCATGCCGAGCCCCGCGGGCAGGCGCACGTCACGCAGCGGTACGGAGGGAGCGTCCAAGAGCGCCATCGCGACCGCGGGCTAGCGTGGTAGCGTCGGGAGCGCGATGCTCGATCCGACGCTGCCGCTCGGCGTGTTCGACAGCGGGCTCGGTGGGCTGACCGTCGTCCGCGAGATCACCGCCGCCCTGCCCCACGAGCGCGTGCTCTACCTGGGCGACACCGCGCGGGTGCCCTACGGCGCGCGCAGCCCCGAGACCGTCGTCCGCTACGCGCAGGCGTGCGCACGAGCCCTCGTCCAGCGCGGCATCAAGGCGCTGGTCGTCGCCTGCAACACCGTCAGCGCCGTGGCCCTCGACGTGCTGCGCGTCGACCTCGATCTCCCGGTCCTCGGCGTGATCGAGCCCGGCGCGCGGGCCGCGGTGGCCGCCTCGCGGTCGCTGCGCATCGGGGTGCTCGGCACCGCGGGCACCGTCGCGTCGGGCGCGTATCCCCGCGCGGTGCTCTCGATCTCGACGCGCGCCGAGGTCACCGCGCACGCCGCCCCGTTGCTGGTGCCGCTCGTCGAGGAGGGCTGGATCGAGGGCGAAGTGCCCCACCTCGCGGTGCGCCGGTACCTCGAGCCCCTGGCGCGCGCGCGCGTCGACACCGTCGTCCTCGGGTGCACGCACTACCCGATCCTGCGGCCGATCCTCGAGCAAGAGGCCCGGGCGATGCTGGGAGAAGTGGCCGTCGTCGACAGCGCGCACGCCACGGCCGCGGAGCTCTCGCACATGCTGTCCACGCGGGGGCTCTTGCGCACCCGCGGCGACGGCGACGTCGAGCTCCTCGTGACCGACCGCCCGCGCACGTTCGCCGAGCTCACCCAGCGCTTCCTCGGGGGCGAGGAGCGCGAGGCGCACGTCATCGACCTCTGAGGTCGGAACGCCCCCGACGCATGAGAGACCCATCGGGAGATGCGCGCGATCTCGGCGGTCTGGATTCGCGGGTTGTCGCCCACCCCGCGGCCCTTCTATGGTGACGGCGCATGACGAGGGGGTTCTCCGACGATCCGACCCTGCCCGCGGTTCGCATCGCCGAGGTGGTCGCGCGCCCCGGTCTCGCCCTCGTGTTCGCGTGCGGCGAGCCGCGCTTCGAGCTCTGCCCCCTGCCCGCGAGCGGCACGCTGGCGATCGGTCGCAGCACGACCGTCGACCTCCAGCTCGACGACAGCACGCTCTCGCGGAGCCACGCCGAGGTGAGCCTGCGCGACGGCCACTGGACGGTCCGCGACACGAGCCGTCACGGCAGCTTCGTCGACGGCCAGCACGTCGCGGGAGAGGTCTCGGTCGGTGATCCGCGCACGCTGCGCCTCGGCGACTGCTTGCTCGCCTTCGTGTCCGACACCACGCCGTACCGTGGGCGCTCGGTCGCGTGCGACGGCGACCTCGTCCTCGGCCACGCCACGGCGACCGCCCTCGCGCAGGTCGAGCGCGCCCGCAACGCCGGTGAGGACCTCTTGCTGGTCGGCGAGCCCGGGACCGGCAAGGAGACCCTGCTGCGTCGCGCCCTCCACGGTGGCCCTTCTATCGTCGCGGACTGCGCGCGCGGGGCCCTCGCCACGGACCACGGCCGTCGGGGCCTGCTCGCCGCGGCCCGCAACGACACATTGTTCCTCGACGAGCTCGGGGCCGCGGGCCGCGATGCCCAGGAGGCGCTGGTCGCCATGCTGCAGGCCGCGGGTCCCACCGCGCCGCGCCTCGTCGCGACGAGCACGCAGCCCGTCGAGCATACTCTCGCCGGCGTCGGCCCGCCGAGCTGGCTCGCCCCGAGCCTCCACGAACGCTTCGCGCGCGGCGTCGTGCGCGTCGCGCCGCTCCGGGAGCGGTGGGAGGAGCTGTCGTTCCTGGTCACCGGGGAGGTGCGTCGCGCCGGGCGCATCGCCACGGCGAGCCTCGTCGAGCGCTGCCTCCTGCGGCCGTGGCGGGACAATGTGCGTGGCCTGCTCGCGGGGGTGCAGGAGGCCGTCGTCGCGGCCGGCGCCGACGCGCGCCGCTCGTCCACCGGTGGGGTCGACCGCATCGAGGGCCGCTACCTGCAGGGCCCCGTGCCCGTCACCGCGCCGCTCGACAGCGCGCTCGAGATCACCGACGCCCATGCGCTGCGGCTCGATCGGGAGAGCACCGAGCGCGCCCTCGCCGAGGCGGGGGGCGACGTCGAGCGCGCGGCGGCGCAGCTGCGCGTGCACAAGAACACGCTGCAGCGGCACCTGCGCAAGCTCGGGCTCTGACACCAGCGGCGAGGGGACCGCTGTATTCCGACCGCATACGGAAAGGCGGCCGCAGGCCTCCCCGCCAGTCTCGCTTTCGAGCACAGTGAGGGCATGCGCAAGCTCTCCTTCGCCCTCGTGCTCTCTCCCTGGTTGGTCGCCTGCTCCGCCAGCGAGGTGAGCCTCCCCGCCGACGAGGTGGGGGTGGACGGCAGCATCGACGGCGCCATCGACGGCGGCGACACGGCCGTCACCGACGCCCCGACCGACGCGCCGGCCAAGGATCCGCGCGCGGCGCTCGAGGCCGCCGGGTTCGTCGTCGGCAACGGCTCGTTCGAGCTGCTCGATCTGTCGGGGTGCTGCGCGAAGGGCTCGAGCTGCTTCGGCAACAACCCGACGAGCCCCTACGCGAGCTACCGCCTGCCGCGCGCGCCGGGGCAGACGATCGCGAACCCAGGCGAGCGCAGCGACGGCACCTCGACGCGCTGGTTCCTGCGCCCCGACGAGGCCGTGGTGTGGCTCGGCACGCTGCCCCCCAAGGCCAAGTACTTCGGCTTCACCAACTACCTGTTCGGGCGCGTCGACACGGCGGGCAAGCGCGCGCCCGTCTTCGCGAGCCTCGACGAGACGCTCAACGAGGCCGTCATCGGCCACGAGGGCACCGGCGCGCCGTACGGCCAGGTCGCCGCCGTCATCCACACGGCAGACACCGGGACGGCGGCCAAGGTGCGCGCGGCGCTCGTCGCGGCGGGCGTCTCGAACGCGGCCATCAACGTCGCCCCCATCGACGCGGTGTCTTCGCACCCCGGCCTCGTCGCCGACGCGGACGACTACAGCGTGCTCTTCCGCGTCGCGCTGTTCGAGGACAAGGCGGCGGGCACCGCGTGGCTCGACAAGCCCCCGGCCAAGCTGTTCCGCGTGACCCCCGGCACGCTCGGGACCGTGACGCCGTACGGCCTCCCGACCGCGCGCGCCAAGGATCTCGCCGCCGTCGAGGGCGCCGCGCTCGCCAGCGCGACCGAGGACCTCGAGAAAGCCGTCGTCGCCAAGTACGCGGCCACCCACACGCCGACGTCGTTCCCCGTCGACGAGGGACAGCCCGACCCCTACGCGTGCATCGCCGGCAAGGCCACGTGCGCGGGCGACAACCGCGACGCGCTCTACCCGAAGACCAACATCCCGTTCCGGTGGCTCGAGAGCGAGGACGACTTCCTCGTGGTGATGGGCGTCGATCACACGGTGACCGGCAAGGCCACGTACACGAGCGCCAGCGTCTACGCGGTGGACAACCTGGTCGGCATCGCGTCGGTCACCAGCGCCGAGTGGGCGGGCAGCGCGAAGGACTACCTGCCGACGCACGCGGAGGTGGGCAAGCTGTTCGCCTGGAAGATCGCGCGCAAGTGCGGCGGCGAGGCGCACTGCCTCGAGATCCCCGCGGGCGACTGCCCCACCGGCATGACCGCCGGCCAGTTCGCCGCGATCGCGTTCCGCGTGTACGTCGAGCCGAAGACCGCCACCGCGCCCGCCCCGTCCACGCTGGTCCGCGAGCGCGTGGTGCGCTTCCGCAAGAAGTGAAGGCCCCCTCTACCGCAGCAGCGACAGCAGCGCCGCGGCGAGCTTCTCGTAGTCGGTGCGCGTGTTGTGGAGCTGCGCCGACACGCGCACGAGCCGCTTCGGCGGACGCGGCCACGGGATGATGGGCACCTCGATCCGGTGCTCCAGCCAGAGCCGCTCCTGGAGCGCGTCGAGGTAGAGCGGGGGCGGGTACACGCCGTCGCCGTCCGGCAGCGGCAGCGCCGCGAGGGCGCCGATCATGTCGTCGGGCGCGGGCCGCTCGACCCCGAGCGCCGCGCAGAGGAGATCGCGCGCCTCGAGGGCGAGCGCGCGGTTCTGTCGCATGACCGCGGAGAAGCCCCCGGGTACCAGCGAAGCGAGGTGGTCGATCGCGGTCGGGATCGCGAGCCACGCGCTCGGGTCGCTCGTCCCGCACCAGTCGAACTCGGCGCGGAAGCGCGTGCGCCCGTCGAGCGGCGCGTTGGCCCCGTGGGAGATCACGAGCGGCCGGATCCCCGCCTGCCGGTCGCGCCGCACGTGCAGCAGCGCGGCCCCCTTCGGCGTGCACAGCCACTTGTGGCAGTTGCCCGTGTAGTAGGCGGCCCCGAGCGCGGCCAGATCGAGCGGCACCATGCCGGGCGCGTGGGCGCCGTCGACGAGCACGTCGACGTCGCGTGCCTCGAGCGCGCGTACGATCTCGGCGATCGGGAACACGAGGCCGGTCTGGCTCGTGACGTGGTCGACGAGGGCGAGCCGGGTGCGGGGTGTCACCGCGCGCAGCAGCCGCTCGGTCACCTCGCTCGCGTGGGCGAGCGGGAACGGGACCTCCACCACGACCACTCGGGCGCCGCTCCGCCCGGCGACGAAATCGAGCGCGTTCTTGCAGGCGTTGTACTCGTGGTCCGTCGTGAGGAGCTCGTCGCCCGACGCGAACTCGAGCGACCGGAGCACCGTGTTCACCCCGGTCGACGCATTGGTGACCAGCGCGAGATCGTCCGGATCGGCGCCCAAGAACGCGCCGAGCCGCGCTCGAACCTCGGCGAGCGCAGGCGGCAGCTCGCGCAGGAAGAAGCGCACCGGCTCCGCCTCGAGGCGGTCCTGCCACGCGCGCTGCGCGGCGAGCACCGCGACCGGCGTCGCGCCGAACGACCCGTGGTTGAGGAAGGTGACGGTCGGATCGAGCTGGAAGCGCGCGTCCATGGCGCCGGAGTCTGCCGCTTCGCGGCCGCCGCGTCACGACGGCATTTGACGTTACTCTGGTAACATGAAACACTCCGGCCATGGCCCGCAAGTACGAGAGCCCCGTGCGCGAGGAGCAGGCGAGCCGCACGCGCGTGGCGTTGCTCGACGCGTGCGAGGCGCTCCTCCTCGAGCTCCCCGTCGAGGACGTCACGCTCCCCCTCGTCGCCCAGCGGGCCGGGGTCACCAAGCCCACCGCCTATCGCCACTTCCCGGACACCGACGCGCTGGTCGCTGCGTTCCTCGAGCACCTGCGCGGCCGCATCGGCATGGAGCTCTCGGCCCTGGTCGCCGTGCAGCCCGACGAGCTCGCCCACGCGGTCCGCCACAACTACCGCAAGTTCGACGAGAACGCGCGGCTCCCTCCTGCGTCATGGATTCGCCGAGCTACGACCGCGCCCGTCGCGCGCGCCAGGTCGATCGCGCCGCGCTGGCGGCGCCGACGTGGGGCGGCGACGCGAGCGACGCCGCGCTCCGGGAGCGCCTCGGCGCGCTCTACCTGCTCGTCACCCCCGCCGCGTGGCGCTGGTTGCGCGAGACGTGGGGCCTCTCGGGGGCCGGAGCCGCCCGCGCCGCCACCTGGGCGATGGAGACACTCGTGCAAGCCGCCAAGAAGGAGAAGCACCGATGAGAATCCACCATTTCACCCTCCCCGCGCGTGAACCCGAGCGCGTTGCGCGCGTGCTCGCCGAGCTACTCGGGGCGCGCGTCATCCCCCTCCCCCATCCGACCGGGAACCTGCTCGTCTACGCTGGCGACGAGGACGGGAGCGCGATCGAGGTGTGGCCCGCGACCACGCGCGGCGCCGTCGGGGATCACGACCCGGGGCCAAGCGACCTCCCGCTGCCCGAGGCGTGGCCCCACCACGGCTACGTCACGTCCGATCGGAGCACGAGCGAGCAGATCCTCGCCGCGTTCGCGCGAGAGGGCTGGCGCGCCGACCGCGTCCGCAACGGCCCGCCGAACGGACCGGGCTTCTCGCTCGTGCGCGGCTGGCTCGAGAACCAGACGTGCATCGAGATCGGCGCCGCGGACATGCGCGCCGAATACGAGGCGTTCTTCCGGGCCGCGACCGCGCGCTAGAACTTCACGCCGACGTTCACGTCGAGGAACGTGATCGACTGCGTGTACTTGCCGCCGTTGCTGGGCGACTTGGAGGGCTGCTGCTGCTTGTTGTTCAGGTCGGTGCTGGCGGAGTTGTCGACCGGGAGCATGTACATCTCGGTGACCGTGGCGCCGACGAACCAGCGCTCGGCGAGCTTGAACCGAACGCGTCCTTCCAGCGCCGGTCGAGATTGAGGAGCACCTTGGCATCGCCGCCCGGCGGCACGATCTCGGCGCCCGTGTCCGCGTTGATGTTGCAGCTCGCGTCGACGTTGACGACGCACTGGCGCTGCAACCGCGACCAGCGCACCCACTCGAAATCGAGCCGCAGATCGAGCTTCGGCGACACGAGATAGGCGGCGCCGAAGCGGATCACGTCAGGGAAGCTCATGAGCAGGTCGACGTCCTGCGCCTTCTCCGGGGCCGTGCCGAACTGGGTGCGCAGCGTGCCCTTCAGTCGGGCCTCGCTGAGGCCCTGCGGCGAGGTGTAGGAGGCGCCGAGGCGCAGGGAGCCGTCCTCGAGCGGCTTCCAGAAGAGGCCGAAGGCCAGCGCGGTGCACGCCCGAGACCTTGATCAGGCTGCGCCCCTCGGTGGGGAGGCCGGTCGCGGTCGCGAGGTCGTCGGAGGCGTCCTTGTTGCGGGCGATGAGGCTCTCGAGCGAATCGCGCACGATCGTGGCGCTGATGCCGATGCTCAGGCGCGCCGGCGCGATGGTGGTGCCCGCCGCGAGCGTGTTCCACCAGCTGACCTGGGCACCACTCACCAGCGACCACCGCTGCGGGCCGTCGTACGCGCCGAGCCCGCGCTTGTCGCTCTGCCAGGAGGTAGCCTTGCCGAACGAGGCGTAGCCGCCCTCGGGAACGTAGGAGGCGAAGCCGACGAAGAACGGTTGCCCACCGAAGTCCGTCGTCACCCCGAAGTAGGGCGCGCCCTGGATGCCGGTGGACTTGGCCTTGCCCGTGTTGGCGGCCACGTAGTTCGGCTCGGTGGCCGACTTGCCTGCGCTCGGCGAAAGAGCGCTGGCGGGGCGATCGTACGACGCGCTGCGGATCGCGAACATTCCGTCGAGAACGAGCTGGGTGCCCTTCGCATCGCCGATCGCGGCCGGGTTGAAATAGACCGAATAGGGCGAGCCGATCGCGGGCTGCCCCTGGTCTCCGCCGAACTTGGTGAACATGAACCCGCTGGCGCTGGCCGGGGTCGCCGAGAGGACCGCGACGGCACCCACGGCGAGGGCGCCCAGAGATGCGGCGAGGCCACGCCACCGGAAAAGGACGACGCCGGTGGTTCGCGCGGGTCCCATGCGATAGGGTTCGTCCATGGCACGTCCTTACAACATGTCGACGTCGGCCGCCTTGTCCATGTGCATGATCGCCATCGGATGCAGCGACCCGTCGGGGGACTACGAAAGCCTTCCGCAGCCGCGTCGGCACCACCGCGGACTCCGCCGTCACAGCCGATACTTCGGGCGACGGAAGCGTCTTCGACGAGGCAGGCGTCGCCGGTTTCAGTGGCAAGTTCTGGGGCCTGTCTCGATGGATCGTATGTCGGCGACGTCAGCAAGGTCACCTACGATCTGTTCGACTTCAATTTCACGCAGAGCGGTGCCTCGATCTCGGTGAGCGGCACCCGCCAGGCCCTCACGGTCGACGCGAAGAACATCTCGCAGGTCACCGGTGAGGTCGTCACCATCCCCGTCACGCCCGTGAAGCCGGACGGCACGTTCGCGGCCGCGGTGGCGAAGTTCATCGAGCCGAAGAACGCGAACGGGTTCGACCTCGACCTCACCGTCGACAAGGGCGTCTATCAGTTCGGGATGACGTCGACCGAGGGTGGCTGCGGCAAGTTCATCGGACAGGTCACCTCGCCGCTCGTGCAGGACGTCGACCAGACGTGCGTGTTCGCGCGCCCGAAGCCCGACGGATCGTTCCCGCGGTTCGTGGACACGAGCGCGTTCCACTGCCCCTGATCCCATCGCGCCCTCTGCCGCAAAGGGCAGAGTACCGCCCCGAGCCACCCTTGCGTCGCGCGCGGAAGGCGCCATAGTGCGCCGGCTCAGGGGGACCCATGACCTTTCGCTCGATCTCTTTCGCTCTCCTCGCGCCCATCCTCGTCGGGTGTGGGGGCTCCTCGGTCGAGTTCGCGCCCGACGACGACACCGGCGTCGTCGGTGACGCGACGCCGACCGACGGCAGCGTCGACACGCGGGTCGACGGCGCCGTCGATGGCGCTGCCGATGCGCCCGTCGATACCTCCCCCCCCGACACCTTCGACCCCGAGAAGGACAAGGACGGCGACGGCTACAAGGCCAAGGACGACTGCAACGACGACAACCCCGCGGTGAACCCCGGCGCGTTCGAGATCCCCGGCGACAAGATCGACAACGACTGCGACGGCAAGGTCGACAACGACGAGCCCGATTGCGACAAGGGCGACCTCAAGCTCGACTCCAAGGACCCGCTCGACTTCGCCAGGGCCCTCGGCCTCTGTCGCGCGACGACCGCGGACGCTCTCGGCAAGGACAAGAAGTGGGGCGTGATCTCGGCCAAGCTCGTCGCGGTCGACGGCGCTGGCACGGTCGATCCGCTCCAGCACGGCATCCACGGCAAGTTCGGCGCGGTCATCACCCCCCGTCAGGGCAAGAACCTCGTGGCGCTGTCGAGCGGCACCGCGCGCACGCCGACCGACCCTGGCTTCGTGCAGCCGCGCTCGCCCTCCCTCTCCACCCCGAGCTCGGTGACTCCGCCGGCGGGCTTCCCGAAGAACGTGGCGAGCTGCCCTGCCGCGAGCGACCTCAAGGCCAACGACAGCGTCGCGCTCGAGCTCACCCTCCGGGTCCCGACGAACGCCAAGTCGCTGCGCTACGACTTCGATCTGTTCACGAGCGAGTACCTCGCGTTCGTGTGCAGCGCCTACCACGACCAGTTCGTCACGCTGCTCGACTCCACCGCTGCGCTCGATGCCAAGTACGCCAAGAACATCACCTTCGACAGCAGCGGCATCCCGATCGGCGCGAGCCAGCCGGCGTTCCTCGAGGTCTGCAAGGCCGGGACGAGCGGCACCGGTGGCCTCGTCTTCCCGTGCGCCAAGGGCGTGAAGGAGCTCGAAGGCACCGGCTTCCTCGAGTCGGCGTCGCCCGCCGAGAACGGCTCCACCTCGTGGCTGTCGACCCAGGCGGCCGTGGTGCCGGGCGAGACGATCACGATCCGCTTCATGATCTGGGACGTCAGCGACCACCTGCTCGACTCCACGGTCCTGCTCGACAACTTCCGCTGGGACGTCGGCACGGTCGCGACACCCGTCACCGCACGGCCCTGATCGGCCCCGAGCGGCTCGCCGGAAATACCTCCTTCACCCACGCCTGGCGCCCGCATAAGAGCAGCGCATGGACGAACTCCGCGCCCGCATCGAGACCGCCTTCGCCGACCGCACCAAGCTCGCCGACCCGGCGTACGTGGCCGCCGTCGAAGAGACCGTCGCGCTCCTCGACCGCGGCGCGGTCCGCGTCGCGACTCCGCCCGAGACCGACGACGGCGAGTGGACGGTCAACGCGTGGGTGAAGCAGGCGGTGCTGCTCTACTTCGGCGTCCGCAAGATGGAGGTGCACGAGGTCGGCCCCCTCGCCTTCCACGACAAGATCCCCGTCAAGCACGGCCTCGCCGAGGCGGGCGTCCGCGTGGTCCCGCCCGGCACCGTGCGATACGGCGCGTTCCTCGAGCGCGGCGCGATCGTGATGCCCGGCTACGTCAACATCGGCGCCTACGTCGGCGCGGGCTCGATGGTCGACACCTGGGCCACCGTGGGCTCCTGCGCGCAGATCGGCCGCGACGTCCACCTCGCTGGCGGCGTGGGCATCGGCGGGGTCCTCGAGCCCCCGGGGGCCCGCCCGGTCATCGTCGAGGACGGCGCGTTCATCGGCTCGCGCGTGGTCATCGTGGAGGGCGTGCGGGTCGGTCGCGGCGCGGTCGTCGGCGCGGGCGTCGTGCTCACGGCCACCACCGCGATCCTCGACGTGCGTGGCCCCGCGGTCGTCGAGCGGCGCGGCAGCATCCCGCCGCGGGCCATCGTCATCCCCGGCGTGCGCACCAAGCGCTTTCCCGCCGGCGAGTTCCAGATCCCCTGCGCGCTGATCGTCGGCGAGCGGTCGGCGTCGACCGACCAGAAGGTCTCTCTGAACGCGGCGCTCCGCGACTTCGACGTCCCCGTCTGATCGCAGCGCGATGGAATCCCGCCCGAGCCTCGACCGCCGCCTCTACGAGCTGTTCGAGGCGGGGCGCTTGCGGGGCTGGGCCGCGTTCGTGCAGGGCTCTTTGCTCCTGCTCATCGTCGTCAACGTCGTCGCGGTGGTGCTCGAGACCGTCGAGTCGATCGGCCATCCCCACGCACGCTTCTTCGAGCGGCTCGAGTTCGTGTCCGCGGGCCTGTTCCTCCTGGAGTACCTCGCGCGTCTCCACTCGGCCACGGCGAGCCCCCGCAAGGAGTACCAGCACCCGCTGTGGGGGCGCCTCCGGTTCGCGCTCTCGCCGATGGCGCTCGTCGATCTGGTCGCCATCCTCCCGCCGTTCCTGCTCCTCGCGTTCGGGCTCAACCTGGGAGCGCTGCGCATCCTGCGCGTGCTGCGGGTGCTCAAGCTCATGCGGTACTCGCCCGCGATGGCCACGCTCGGGCGCGTCATCTACAACGAGCGCAAGGCCCTGGTGGGCACGATCATCGTGTTCGCGGTGGTGCTGCTCCTGTCCTCGAGCGTGATGTACTACGCCGAGCGCGGCGCCCAGCCCGTCGCCTTCGGCAGTATCCCGGCCGCGATGTGGTGGGCGATGTCGGCGCTGACCACGGTGGGCTACGGAGACGTGACCCCGACGACGCCGCTGGGTCGGATCATGGCCAGTGTGATCACCCTCGCCGGCATCGGCGTGCTGGCGCTGCCGACCGGCATCATCGCGAGCTCGTTCATGGAGGAGGCCAAGCGGCGCGACTTCACCGTCACCTGGTCGCTGCTGGCCGATGTGCCCTTCTTCCAGGGGCTCAAGGCGCCGCGCATCGGTGACCTCGTGCGGGTCGTGCGGCCGAGCTTCGTCACTGCGGGCGACGTCATCATGCGCAAGGGCGAGCGGGGGCGCTCGATGTACGTCATCGCTTCGGGCGAGGTCGAGGTGCTCCTCGGCGAGGGCCGCGCGCCGATCGTCCTCGGGCACGGCGACTTCTTCGGGGAGCTGGCGCTCCTCGAGCGCGTGACCCGCACGGCGACGGTCCGCGCCCGGAGCGACTGCCGCCTGCTCGAGCTCGAGTCCGACGATCTGCACGAGCTCATGCACCGGCACCCCGAGCTCGAGGCCGCCGTCCGCGAGATCGCCGCCGCCCGCATCGGCGCCGCCACGTGACGGCGGCGTGACGGAGCGGCCCGTAGCGGCCAGTCGACGTCCTACCGTGGGACTCACGCGTCCCGATCCTGGACGGCGTTCGTCCCAGATCAGCCATCAGCTTTCGTCGACTGTCGGATCCAAGTCCGTCGATTGAACCGTACTGGCCATTGGACGCAGCACCGTGGTGCCGTTGAATCCGCAGCTCGACGCGAGCAGAAGAACACACGGACAATCCGGTGCAAACCCCTCTTGCCGCCCCGCCACCCGCCCTCGTCCTGCGAGGGTTCGGCGTCGCGTTCGGAGACACTTCAATCCTCGAACAGGTGGAGCTCGAAGTGCCCGCGAGGGGAGCGTTCTCGCTGGTCGGCTCCGGCGGCGCGGGCAAATCGACGCTGCTGCGGACCCTGGCCGGACACAACGACGCGCAGCCCGCCCTGCGTACGTGGGGCCGGGTCGAATACGCGGGCCGTAGCCTCGCGAACGGTCCTCGCCCGAGCCTCGTGGGCCAGAACGCGCGCCTCTTGATGGCCACGGTCGCCGAGAACGTCGCCTTCGGCCTCCCCGACCGGCAGCGCCTCACCCCCCTCGAACAGCGGATCACGGTGCGCACCGCGCTCGAGCGTCACGGCTTGCCCGAGCTCACCGACGCGCTCGACACCAGCGTCGTCGACCTGCCGCTCGGCGTGCAGCGTCGCCTCGCGGTGGTACGGACCGTGCTCTGCGAGCCGGCACTCCTGATGCTGGACGAACCCACGGTCGGACTCGGCGACGCCGACAAGGCACTGTTGCTCGGGCTCCTGGCGGGGGAGTGCGAGCGGCGTGCGCTGCTGCTCGTCACCCACGACCGAGGGGCCGCCCTCGCGCTCGGAGGTCACGTCGCGCTGCTCGTCGGTGGGCGGGTCGTCGAGACCGGCGCGACCACGACGTTCTTCCGGGCGCCGACCACCGCCCTCGGCCGCCTCTTCGTCGAGACCGGCACCTGTTACCTGACCACCGACGAGCCCCCCACGGTGGACGACGTCGCGGTCTCCGACGCACCACCGCCGCGCAGCACCCCCGCGCGTGCCCCCCGCTCCCTGCACTGGATCCTGCCGGGGCAACTCGCCGGGCTGCCGCGCCCCGGCCTCCTCGAGGACGTGGAGGACGACCTGGCCGGCCTCGTCGCCCTGGGCATCGATTTCCTGATCAACCTCGAGGAGACCGAGACCGTCCCTGCGGCTGCGCTCGCGGCCGTCGGGATCGAAGGGCACCACCACCCGATCGACGACATGGGGGCTCCGACGACCACGGCAGCGCTCGAGCTCTGCGCGGTCGTCGAGCGCGCGATCCGCGACGGCCGACGCGTCGCCATCCACTGCCGCGCGGGCCTCGGGCGCACCGGCACGATGCTCGCGGCCTACCTCATCCACACCGGGCTCGACGCGCTCGAGGCCCTCGAGAGCGTTCGCAAGCTCCAGCCCCGCTTCGTCCAGTCGAGCACGCAGCTCGAGTTCCTGTCCGAGTTCGAACGAGCCGTCGCGCACCTGCGACGACTCGAAGGCCCCACCGTACGCACCACGATCGAAAGGAAATCCACCGAATGTCTCTCGACAAAGCCCTGAACGCCGCGCAGTCCTCCGTCCCCGAGTGTGTCGCGGCCGGATACGTCGACATGAGCACGGGCATGCTGCTCGGGGTCAAAACCGTCGACTCCCACCCGTCCGAGGTCCTCGACCTCGTCGCCGCCGCGACCGCGGACATGTTCCAGGGCACCAACGTGGTGGCCATCGAGAAGATGTTCAAGAAGTCGCGCGGTCTCAACGCCGACAACGTCCACTACTTCCAGGAGATGCTGGTGTTCAGCACCAACCTGATCCACGTGTTCCTGCGCGGGAAGAAGAACAACGACCACGCGCTCGTGCTGGTCTGCCGCGCCTCGGCCAACGTGGGCATGGTCATCGCCAAGTCCCGCATGGTGCTCTCCTCCGTCGAAGCTGCGATGTGAGCCATGGCCGCCGCTCGCGCCGACACCACCCCGTTCGCCACCGCCCTCGCGGTCGGTTGGCTCGGGCGTACCCGTCAGCTCATGGCCGACGGGCTCGGGATCTGCGTGACGGACTACGAGTTCGACGAGGGCGCGGCGCTCCTGCCCCTCGTCGAACACGTGAGCGGCCTGGTCGGCCCCTCGCTCGAACTCCTGCAGGAGGTCGCGAGCTGCCTCGACGGCGAGGCGCCGGCGTCGATGGCGGACGTCGATCTGTTCGGCGAGGTGGAGCGCCAGCTCGACCAGCAGGACGACCTCGAGGTCCGCATCTCGGGCATCGCGTTCATCGCGCGCGGGGTCCTCCAGAGTCGCCGCCGCGAGCTCGCCGAGCTCACCGCGCCGCTCCGCACCTGGGACGTGGTCACGGTCTGCTCGCGGGCCACCCGCGAGGCCCACAAGTCGCTGAGCGCGCTCGAGATCGCCCTGTGCGAGCTGACGGGGCAGTCGCCGAGCGACACCTACTCGACCGAGCGAGAGATCGCCCTCAAGACACGCCGCGCCTACACACGCTTCCGCGCCGACGTCCTCGGGCTCGCCAAGGGCAAGACCCTCGTCGCGCGCCTGCGCTTCGCCGGGACCGCCATCGCCAAGCTGGTCGGGCGCAACGTCTACACCCTCGCGCGCGTCCACGACCGCTGGATGGTTCGAAGGCTCCAGTCGCAGATCCGCGCGTGGCTCGTCGCCGTTGCGACCGACGGCGAGACCCCCGGCGAGGAGCGCACGGTCGCCGGCGAGCGCCTGCTGCAGGAGATCGCCAACGTCAGCGAGCTGATGATGCAGATCAACCAGCGGGCAGAGCTCCGCGTCCACGACCTCGAGCAGGTGGACCGGCTGCGGGAGGCGCTCTCGGACAACGCCGACTTCGCCGCGCTCGACGCGCTGCGCGCCCCGCTGCTCGGCCGGAGCCTTGCGCTCGACGCGCTGGACGCGACGAGCCTCCGCTCTGCGTGGACCGACGCCGTCCTTTCGATCCGCGAGGAGCTCGGCGTCATGGCGACGAGCGCGCCGCCTCCGCGCAGCACCTGGACCACGCCCCCGACGACCGTCGACGTCGACTGGAGCGAGCTTTGAACGGCGTCGAGGGCGCCATCCATGTCGACGAGGGCGGGGCCTGCCGCGCCCTCCACGGGTTCGACGGACCGCGGGGTCGACGCCTCGCGGACCGGGTCGCGGTGCTCGTCGCCGCCCAGCGACGGCTCGGCGAGGTCGAGGGCCTCGGGGTGAGCCGGCACGGGATCCTCACCTTCGAGCGCAGCGCGATCGCGTGGGTCTGCTGCGCCGATGGCGTCGTCGTCACGCTGGGCGCCGAAGGCGCGAGCCCCGGCCTCGTGCTGAGTCACGCGACCCGCCTCGCGAGCGAGGAGCCCGGCGGTGAGTGAGCGTCGGGGCTTCCTGGATCGACTCCTCGGTGACGAGGAGCCCTCGATCGACGCCCTGCGCAAGGAGGTCGCCCGTCAGAGCGAGCGCGCCGCGCTGGCCGAACAGGGCCTCGAGCGCGCGCAGACCGCGCTGCGCAACACGCGGGACGAGCTCGCGACCGCCCGGGCCATCCTCGGCCGAGAGCAGAAGGAGGCGCGGACCCAGCGCGAACGCGCCGAGGGTCTACAGGGATCGGCGCTCGAACTCCGGGCCGCCATCGACGTGCTGACGGATCTTGTCGCGGAGCTCGCGGCGCGCGACCTCGACCTCCTCGGGTCCGGGAGCGTGCAGGCGGTGGGCTTCCGTGCGCTCCCCCTCCCCACCCTGGCCGACGTGCTGATCCGGCTCGGGGTCGTGGTCTCGGTCGAGGTCACACCCGAGCGCCTCACGTTCACCGTGTCGCCGGAGACCCACGCCCGCCCGGGCCTCGCGCGGCTGCTCGCCGGCCTGATCGCCGCCACCCACGGCCGGCGGGTCTGTGGCGGCGGCGACGAGGGTTTCACCCTCACCCTTCGCCTCGAACCGATGGAGCAGCCATGAACGAGCCCTCGAGGCGCGCGTCCGACGCACGCAAGGACCCGGCGCTGTGGGCCGCCCTCGACGGCGGCAGACGCCTTCGCACCATCCTCGAAGAGTTCTACGAGGAGGTGTTCGCCGACCCGGTGATCGGATCGTTCTTCGTGCACACCACCAAGGAGTGGGTCATCGATCACCAGTACGCGTTCCTCGCGCAGGTCTGGACGGGGGAGAAGCAGTACTTCGGCGACCGTCCGCGCAACGCGCACCACTGGATGGTGATCTCCGACGAGCAGTTCGACCACCGCGAGCAGCTGCTCGTGCGTTGCCTGCGACGCCACGGGCTCGAGGAGCCGCACGTGGAGACCTGGCGCGCACTCGACGAATCGTTCCGCAGTCACATCGTCAAGGCGCGACCGTTCGCCAAGAAGCGCGCCGGAAAGGCGCTCCCGCTCGACGGATTCGAGGCGCTCGAGCTCTCGGCCGGCGGGGTGTGCGACGGCTGCCAGGGCGAGATCGACCGCGGCGCCACCGCCCACTCCCACGTGCGCACGGGCCGCACGCTCTGCGCGGCCTGCCTCCCCACGGAGCGCTGACGCCGCGCGCGCGTTGGATCTATCGTGACCCCATGGCGATCCGAGCCGCGAGGTCCACGCACGTCCTCACGCCGAGCAGCGTCGCCACCGTGGCCGAGGCGGCGGGCAAGGGCCCGTGCCGGATCGCTCCGCTCGGCGACGGCTTCGTGCTGCTGGGCGAGGGTCGGAAGAACGCCGCGACGCTCGACGCCGTGCTCGGCCTTCGCGCGAGCTTCCCGCTGAAGGCCCACGGGCAGATCGCCGGCTCGGAGGACGGTCAGCGCGTCGCGGCCGCCACCGTGGGGGGCGTGCGCGTTCGACCTGACCGGGAAGCTCGTCCGCAAGGAGGAGGACGCCGAGTGGTGGGAGGAGAACAGCGGCGCGGTCTGCTTCGTCGGCGATCGGGTCGTGTTCGTGTGCATCCCCGACGAGGAGGTGCTGGACGAGAAGCTCGCCGTCGGCGTGCTCGATCTCGGCGCCAGGAAGGCGGCGCCCGTGCTCGCACCGCTGGAGTTCGGCCACGAGGCCCACCACCGGCTGTTCCCCCTGCCGAGCGGCGGCGCGGTGCTGTGGTCGAACGCCCAGCAGGACGCGCAGGGCTGGTTCCACGTCGAGCTGGCCGAGGACGGGCCGCAGGTCAAGAAGCTCCCGGTCAAGGGCGCGCCCGGGTTCCTCCACTGGATCGACGGCGAAGACGTCTGCGTGTCGGGCGACAGCGCGGTCAGGTTCTTCGACGCCGCGACCGGCAAGACCCGCCGCACGATCTCGCTCGATCACGCGCTCGGCGAGGACGACGAGCTCCTCGCCGCCGCGCCCCACGGCGAGAAGCTGCTGCTGCACGTCCTGTCGTTCCGGGCGCGCACGCGCCGCCTGCTCGAGGTCGACGCGACGACGTCGCGCGAGGTGACCGTCGACGGCACCAGGGCCGGCACCGTGACCGGCATGGTGACCAACGCACGATCGCGTACGCTGCTCACGTTCGAAGACGGTACGGTGGCGATCCTCGAGGGGTGAACGTGTCGGTCCGGCGTCGGGAGGTCCTGGGTGTGCTTGCGGGGGTCGTGGCCTCGGCGTGCGAGCGGCCCGTCGCTCGCCCCGCGCCGTCCGCGCCGACGGCGAAGCCGCCGGAAGCCCCGCCGAAGCCACCAAAGATCGCGCGGTCGATCGAGATCCTCGACTGGAAATTCCCGACCGAGTTCGGCTCCGAGAAGCGCTGCGTCGTGCTCGTGCCGCGGCCGATCCCCGTCGGGCAGCGGCTCCCCGTGGTGGTCGCCCTGCACGGCCTCGGCGAGGCGACGGACGCGGAGAGCGGCGCCTTCGGGTGGGCGCGCCGGTACGACCTCGACAAGACGATGCCGCGCCTCTTCGACGACCTGCCCATCGCGGGCGACGTGTTCGGGGGGTTCGTCACACCCGAGCGCCTCGTCGAGGTGAACGCGGGGCTCGAGCAGCACCCCTTCGCGGGCGTGATCGTGGCGTGCCCCTACATGCCGAGCTTCGTCGGCGGCGGCGCGATGTCCTTCGAGACGTACGCGCAGTGGATGGGCGATCGACTGCTCCCGCGGCTGCGCGCGGAGCTACCCGTCCTGCCGGACGCGAAGGCCACCGGGATCGACGGGGTCTCGCTCGGCGGATGGTGCGCGCTCCGCGTCGGTCTCCATCGACCCGATCTGTTCGGCGCCATCGGCACGCTGCAACCGGCGATCGCCGACGCGTCGATGGTCGACCACGCCATGGCGCTCCTGCAGCAGAAGCTCGGCGGTCGGCCCCTGCAGATCGTCACCTCGACCGAGGACTACTTCCGGGAGACGTGTACGCAGCTCCACCAGCGCCTCACGGCGAAGGGCATCGCGCACGCGTTCCGCGTCACCCCTGGGCCCCACGACTACCCGTGGAACAAGGGCGCGGGCGGCGTCGAGATGCTGCTGTTCCACGACCGCGCGCTGCGCGGCTAGCCCTTCTTGGCCCGCAGGCGCTCGGCGAGACTGTTCTTGAGGTCTTCGGGGGCCGGCTCGGGCGGCAGCGCGTGGAGCGCCTCGTCGGTCTGCGCGAGCCCCTGCCGGTAGGCCTTGCACGCCGGGCAGATGCGCATGTGGAAGTCGTACAGCGCCCGACGCACCCCGTGGAGGGCACCTTCGCGGGCCTCGGTGTGGAGCGTGGTGGCGTAGCGACAGACGATCATCGGACGGGCTCCTCTGCGCCCTTCGGCGAGCCCTGGACCGCGCGGACGGCGCTCACGCGGGCCTCGAGGGCCGCGCGCAGGCGTTGGCGTCCACGGTGCAGGAGCACACGCTGGTTGGACTCGGTGAGGTCGAGGGCGTTACACACCTCTTCACTGCTCCACTCCTCGACGTCCCGCAAGGTGACGACCGCGCGCTGGGTCTCCGGGAGCGCGGCGAGCGCGGTGAGGAGCCAGCTCGTCTGCTCCTTGCAGAGCAAGGTCTCCTCGGGGCCGCTCGCGAACGCCGGCGAGCCCTTGAAGAAGCCGAGCCCGGAGAACCGGCCCTCGAGGTCCTCACCGGCCTCGTCGTCCTGGGAGACGAACCGCTTGTCGCGGGTCTTCCGGGTCTTGGCCTTGTTGACGACGATGCGGACGATCCAGGTCTTGACCGAGGAGCGACCCTCGAACTCGCCGATGTGATCGACGACGGAAGCCCACGCCTCTTGCACGACGTCCTCGGCGGTCGCGCCGCGGCCGACGTAGGTCTCGGCGATGCGGAGCAGCGGACGGTGCAACGCGTCGACGAGGGCCGACAGCGCCGCCACGTCGCCGCCCTGGATGCGGGCCACGAGCGCGCGATCGGCCTCTGCCGCCTTCGTCGCCTCGTCGCCCTCGCCCGCCACCCTCCGTTTCTAACCGGCGTCGGAGCCCTTGTACGAAAAATCCTCCGCCCTCTGTAACGGCGCTCCCTCGGCCGGGTCCATACCGCACGCCGAGACGAAGACCACAGGACCGGCCCTCGGGCCCGCAACGGAGAAGCTCCCCATGAAGCTGTATTTCCACCCCCTCTCCACCTACTCGCAGAAGGTCGTGATGGGGTTCCACGAGAAGCAGGCCTCGTTCACCCCCGAGATCGTCTCGCTGCAGGACCCGGCCTCGCGCGCCGCGTACCTCGCCGTCAACCCGCTCGGCAAGCTGCCGACGCTGGTGCTCGACGACGGCTACTCGCTCCCCGAGTCGTCGATCATCCTCGAGTGGCTCGACACCCACGTCTCCACCGGCAACCGGCTCATCCCCGACGACAAGGACCTCGCGCGCCGCACGCGCTTCCACGACCGCCTCGCGGATCTCTACGTGAACAACCCGTGTGCCACCCTGTTCTTCGACAGCCTGAAGCCGGAGGCGCAGCGCAACCCGACGGCCGTCAAGGCGGCGCACGAGACGCTCGACACGATGTTCGGGCTGCTCGACAAGGCCTTCGCCAAGAACACCTGGGCCCTCGGCGAGATCTTCTCGATGGCCGACGTGGCGATCGCGCCGACGCTCGGGTACCTGCGCATGGTCAAGCCGTTCACCGAGCACAAGAACCTCGTCTCGTACGCGGGTCGCCTGTTCGAGCGCCCCTCGTACCAGAAGGTCGCCGCCGACGCCGCCCCCTACCTCGCCGCGATGAAGGGTTGATCATGGCCGGCGCCGCCCACCCTGCGTTCGACGCGACCCTCGACGCCCGCTCGCTGGACGCGACGGTGTCCCTCGACGCGACGATGGCCGCTCCTTCCAGCGCGGTGTTTCCGCTCGGCACCGGCGCCGGCCTCTCGCACCACCGTGCTGCCGCGCCTCGACGGCGGGGCCGCGCACCTCACCCGCCAGGATCGCCCCCGCTACCAGCAGCAAGGCCTGCTGGGCGCGGGCGGCGTGGGCGAGGTGGTCAAGACCCTCGACAACGACATCGACCGCGTCGTCGCGATCAAGCGCCTGCGCGCCGACATGCGCTCGGCCGGCCACCTCGCGCGGTTCGTCGAGGAGATCCGCACCGTCGGCCTCCTCGAGCACCCCAACATCGTGCCCATCCACGACGTCGGCGTCGACGAGGAGGGGCAGTACTTCTTCGTGATGAAGTACGTCGAGGGCGAGACCCTCGAGAGCATCCTCGACAAGCTGCGCAAGGGCGACCCGCTCTACCACGCGCACTACGGCTTCGAGCGCCGCGTCGAGATCTTCGTCGGCATCCTCGAGGCGGTCGCCTACGCGCACAGCAAGGGGATCCTCCACCGCGACCTCAAGCCGGCCAACGTCATGATCGGGCCGTTCGGCGAGGTGATGGTGATGGACTGGGGCCTCGCGCGCCGCATCGCGGGGCCGAGCGCCGGCCTCGAGCCGAACGTCGCCGCCAACGACACCTCGAGCCCGTTCGCGACGCACGCGGGCGCGATCCTCGGGACCCCGATGTACATGTCACCGGAGCAGGCCCGCGGCGAGGCCCTCGACGTGCGGAGCGACGTCTACGCGCTCACGGTGATGTTCCACGAGATGCTCGGCCTCGAGCACTACCTCGAGGGCAAGGAGACGATCGCCGCGGTGCTGATCGGCGTGCAGGACCAGAAGCCCCGCGCCCCGAGCTTCGTCTCGAACGCCCACCAGGGCTCCGCGCCCATGGATCTGAGCCACTTCGTGCGCAAGGGCCTCGAGAAGGACCCGAGCCAGCGCTACCAGACGGTCGACGAGATGATCGACCGCCTGCGTCGCCGGGCCGAGGGGTACATCCCCATCCAGTGCCACGTCACGCTCCTCAAGCGGCTGACGCTCGCCTGGACGCACTTCCTGGATCGTCACCCGCTGATCGTGACGACCCTCTTGCTGCTGATGGTGGCGTGGGCGATCGCGTCGGCCGTGTGGCTCGCGCGCGGCTAGCGCTTGCCCCAGAGCTCGACCTTCGCCTTGCCGCCGCCGGCGACGTTCCCGTACTTGAACTCGACGCGCTTGATGAGGCGCTTGTTGCCCGGCAGGTCGATGAGCCGCGTGGACGAGTCCTTGTCGAACACGAGCTTGGTCTTGGGCTCGAAGACCTCACCGTTCGTGAACACCACCTTGATCTCGTGCATCACGAGCGAGCTGTTCTCGACCTTGACCTCGATGGCGGTGAACGCGCCGTCGTCGGCGCCCACGAGGATGATGTCCTTGTCGAGCTTGCCGTCGACGCTGCGCTCCCCGAGCTTCACCATCTTGCCGGCGGTGACGGGCGGCGGCGCAGCCTTGCCCCAGAGCTCCACCTTGGCCTTGCCGCCTCCGGGCAGGTTCCCGTACTTGAACTCCACGCGCTTGATGATGCGCTTGTCGCCGGGCAGGTCGATCACGCGGGTCGAGGTGTCCTTGTCGAACACCAGCTTGGTCTTGGGCTCGAAGACCTCGCCGTTGCTGAAGACGACCTTGATCTCGTTCATGACGATCGAGCTGTTCTCGACCTTGACCTGGATGGCGGTGAAGAAGCCGTCGTCGGCGCCGACGTGGATGGTGTCCTTGTCGGCCTTGCCGTCGACGCTGCGCTCGCCGAGCTTCTTCCAGGTGGCCTCGGCCGGCTTCTCGGCCGGTTTCTCCGGCTTTTCGCCCTTCTTGTCGGCGAGGGCGGGGCCCGCAACGAGGACGGGAGCGGCGGCGAGGGCGAGGGCGAAGGCGAACGTGCGGGCGTGGACCATGGACTCTCCTTGGGGCGAACGGAAGGCTGGTAAGCCAGACGGACGAGACCGGGCAACCATTCAGCGAGCCGATCGACGGAGGCGCGGCCCCTCGGTAGGATTTCGCCGTGAACCATCCCGCGCTCTGGGTCGTTTTGCTCGTCTCGACCCTCGTGGCGTGTCGGGGGTCGACGCCCCCGCCCGTCACCCAGGCCGAGACCCCCGCTGCCGTGCCTGCGACGAAGACCGCGGTGCGCGGTCGGATCGATGGCATCGAGGTCCAGCCCACCCAGGCGGTCTTCCTGTGGCGACCGAAGGCGGACGACCTGTCGATCGTGTTCGCCGACAGCGACGATCTCTGCGCCGCGCTCCAGGCAGGCGCGATGCCGAAGAACGCGACCGTCATGAGCGTGACGATCAAGCACAACACCAAGGAGAACCGCGACGCCCCCTTCGCCGCGGGCGACTTCCCGGTACGACAGGGCTCCGCCCTCGAACCCCAGGACACGAAGCGGGCGAGGCTCGCGAAGCTCGACGCCACCTGCAAACCCACGACGACCGCGACGGCGACCTCCGGCTCGGTGCACCTGACCACGACGGAGGTGAAGGTCGGGGGGGTCGCCGAGGGCTCGCTGTCGCTGGTGTTCCCCAGCGGCGAGAAGCTCGAAGGGCCGTTCCGCGCGACCTACTGCGCGCCGCCGGATCTCGAGCCGAACGGTTGTCGCTGACGCTCGTGCCGTGGGCGCGCACCAGGCTGCCGTGAGGAGAACGGGGTCTAGACGCGAGCGCTCCCTATTGTCGACGTCCACGCGGCCGGGTGCGGCTCACCAGGCAGATACCGCCTCCACAGCGCGTCGAGGGTGTGTCCCTCGAAGGACCGGAACCCGGCCCGGAGGACGTGCACCTCGGCGCCCTCGGGCTGGTGGGCGCGGGTGATGGCAGGGGGACGTCGAACACCTCGCGGAGGAGAGGTGGTCCGCCGATTCCGCACGAACGTCAAAGGATCTTTGACCTTCGTGCAGAATCCAGAGACCCCCCGCCCGGCCGGTCGCGCAGCGTTCAGCGCAGCCTCGGTCAGGGCACCGGGGCGAGCCAGACGATCCGGTCGAGCACCGGCTTGCACGCCGTGCGCGCGTCCTTGTCCTTGGTCGTGCGGCACTGCACTGCGCTGACGATCGGCCCGCCGCGCGCGACCGACCAGGTGGCGATGGCGCCGTCCGCGGAGAGCGCGACCACGCCGAGCGCCGTCTTGCCGCCGATCGTGTCGTCCACCTCGACCGGCGTGACGCCCGACGCCTTCAGCTGTTCGGCGAGCTCCTTGCGCACCCCGGCCGGCGAGCCGTTCGCCTCGAGCTGCCGCGAGAACACGACCAGCATGGTGGCGCCGCTGAGGTCCACCACCGTGAGGCGCCGCGCGCCCGCGTCGAACGAGATCGTCCAGCCCTCGGGCGCCTCGAGCGCGAGCGACGGTGCGATGCTCGTGCGGAACGACTTCTCGGTGACCACCTCGACCGGCTTCGGCGGCGGCGGCGGCGCTCGACCGATCGGCTCGCGGATGCCGGAGGTGGCGAGGAACAGCACGACCGCGCCGAGTGTGGCGCCGGCGCCGAAGGCCTGCGCCGCCTTGCGTTTGCCCTCGGGGAGCGCGCCGCCGAGGAACCCGTAGCCACGCGCGACCGCGGTGAGGCCGGTCAGCCCGAGGACGAAGATCACGAACGACAGCGCGTGCTGCCACCATTCGGTGTGGTAGGTCATCGGCGCTTGCCTCGGTTCTCGGCCCAGAGCTTCTGGGCGCTCCGGTCGTCGACCACCACCAGCGACTCCACCTCGAAGGGCTCGGGGTGCGCCTCGATCGCGGCGAACAGGTGGGTGAGCGCGGGGACTGGCTCGATGACCCCGGCGTGGCGGCCGGGCAGCTCGATCACCGCACGGCGCGGTCGGAGGCCGACCAGCACGTCGACCAGCGTCTCGACGGCCTTCTGGTACCGGGGCTCGTCGAAGCTCGAGCGAAAGCCGAGGCCGAGCACGACGATGCGCTCCGCGGGCAGTCGGGGTCGCCCGGGCAAGAGCACGCGTTCGCCCTCGACGCCGGTGAGCCGACCGTCGAGGCAGAGCCGCGAGAGGTGCCCCGACGTGCGCCAGTCGACGAGGCCGAGCAGCCCGTGCGGCGGACGCTCGTCCACGAACAGTCCGGAAACCAGGGTGATCCCGCGTTCGACGAGCGACTCGTCGAGGCCGCGCAGGTCGAGGTCGGCGACGCCGAACGCGCGCCCCGAGCTGAACGCTGCGGCCCCGGTCATCCCGTCATCCGGTCAACGGGGCGGTGGGCGGCGGCTCTTGCGGTCCTCGCGCGGTCGGCCCGACTCGTCGGCGATGCGCTCGAGGATGCCGTTCACGAACCGCGGGGAATCGTCGCCGCCGAAGCGCTTGGCGAGCTCGACCGCCTCGTCGATCACGACGGCGCGCGGCGTGCTCTTGCGCTCGAGCAGCTCGAACGCGCCGATGCGGACGATGTTGCGGTCGACCCGCGGCATGCGCTCGATTCGCCAGTTCGCGCTCGCCTTGCGGATGGCCTCGTCGACCCGGGGCAGGACGCCGACGAGCTCGCGGACCATGGTCTCGGCGAAGCTCCGCGCGTCGGGCTCGACGCCCTCCTCGTGGACCTCCGGGTCCTCGAAGGAGCGGAAATACTTCTGGAGGGCGGCGTCGCCGTCGGGGACCACCACCACGCCCACCTGGGACGCCGCGTCGGTCTTGGCCGAAGCGTCCATGCCCTCGTCGAGGGCAAAGAGCACGTGGAGAGTGACCGCCCTGCCGCTCGTCCTTGCGCCCATCGCGCCGCGACCATAGCTCGCAGGTCGAGACCTTGGAAGGCTTGCGCGCACTCTTCGACGCCCTCCGCGACCGCGTGTCGTCGGTGCTGGGCCGCCACGGGCGCAAGCTGTGGTGGATCCACTCGTTCTACGCGCTCGGCCTCGGCGTCTCGGTGCTCCTCTTCGCCCAGAAAGGGTTCGCGGCCGTCCGCTGGCTCTCGGCCACGGTGGTCGTCGCCTGGCTGCTCGTCGTGGTGGTGTTCCGGCTGTTCGGCGGCCGGGCCGAGGCCGAGGCCATCACGAGCGGCAAGCGCATGCGCTTCCTCGTGATGACCTACGTGCTGAAGAACCTCTACCAGGGCATGCTGTTCTTCCTCCTCCCGTTCTACTGGAAGTCGTCCACGCCGACGGCGATCAACTTCGCGTTCACCCTCCTCCTCGGCGCGTGCGCGCTGGTCTCCACGCTCGACGTGCTGTTCGACGAGCTCGTGATGCGGAGCCGCGTGCTCGCGTCCGTGTTCCACGGGTTCACGCTGTTCGCCTCGTTCGATCTGCTGGTGCCCGCGCTGTTCCCCGAGATCACCACCCTGCACGCCCAGGTCGTGGCCGCCCTCGTCACCGTCCTCGGGTTCTGGTCGCTGCACGTGTCCACGCAGGCCTTCGCGAAGAACCGCACGTTCGCGCTCCTGTTCGCGTCGCTCGCCGCGGGCGCGGGGCTCGCGTGGTTCGGGCGGGCGGTGATCCCACCGGTCCCCATGCACCTCGCGAGCGGCGCGGTCGGCCCCTACGTGCTCGGGGACGGCCGCCTCGGCATGGAGGTCAAGACGCTGCGCGCCTCCGAGCTGCGCCAGCTCGTCGCGGTGACCAACATCGTCGCGCCCGGCGGCGACACCGAGGGGCTCCACCACGTGTGGCGCCGCGAGGGCGACGAGGTGTTCCGCGCGACCAAGAGCACGCTGCGCGGCCTCGGGCAGCACGGCGCCATCCGCCTGAGCTCGAAGCTCGAGGGCAAGGCGTTGCCGAAGGAGCTCAAGGGCGCCTGGTCGATCGACGTCGAGACCCCGGACGGTCAGCTCGTCGGCCGCGTGGGATTCACGGTGGCTGACTAGCGCCGCGAAGCCCTCGAGTCAGCGGGGCGCCGCGGCGAGCACGCGGAACGCCTCGGCGAGGCCGCCGTGCAGCGCGGCGACGTCGTCCTTCGCCCACTCCGCGGGCGCCGCGCGCACGAAGCTCGTGCGGTCGACGCGGTTGTCGAACCGGGCGATCGGCAGGTGGAACGTGCGGTCGCGGTAGGTCGTGCCGTTCGGGCCGTGGTCGGCGAAGATCCGCGACACCTCGATCGTGTCCTTGCGCGACGCGCGGCCCATGAGCCACTCGACGTCGTCGCAGCCGTACTGGCCGAGCATGACCTCCATCGGCACCGAGTGGTGGAGGATCGAGCCCTGCGCGTCGGGCCGCCCGCGCGCGATGTTCTTGCGGCGCGACTCCTCGGGCGTGACCCAGATGTAGAGCACCGAGGCCCGCGCGAGGATCTGCTCCGAGAGCTGCTGGAACGCGGCGTGGTAACCGACCGGAGGCGTCAGCGGGAACGCGGCGCCGTTGGGGCCGCCTCGCGCCGCCTCGATGACGATGGTCTTGCCCTTCGGGTCGATCGAGCAGGTCTTGTTCCTCGCCGCGAGGTCCTCCGCGCACTCGCTCTCGAGCGCGGCGGCGACCTTCCTGCGGATGCCGTAGGGGACCTCGGCCAGTGCCTCGGGGAGCCCCACCTTGGCGTTGGCGGCGTCGAGGCGGTCGAACAGGTGCTGGGCCGCCGACGGCACGGAGACCTGACGGCCGTGCATCAGGTCGTCGTAGTCCTCGTTGAGGAGCTCGATGAGCGCGGCCCAGGTCCAGTCGTCGAGGAACGGGCGGTGCGGCCCCTTGTAGAAGACGTTCGGCCGACCATGCGACCGCAGCTCGTCGTCGATGCGGTGCATGAAGTGGACATAGGGGTAGTCGTCGAGCTGCAGCGTCGGACCGATGTGCATCTCCTGCCGACACTGCTCGGGGCTCAGGTGCGCGAGGTAGCGACGTACCTCGGATTTTCCCGAGGCCGGCAACGAGAACAGGAGGACGGTGTCGAGGGTGCTGCTCATGGGGTCGGACCCTAGGACGCCCCGGACGCGGCCGACATCTCGGGGCGCACGCATGACGGTCGGTCATCGCGCACCGCCCGGGGCAGCGACCTTCGTCCCGTCCCGGTGCGGCTAGGGCTTCTTCGTGCCGTAGGTGACGCGGACACTCTTGCACATCGCCACGACGTCGCCCTCGAACGCGGCCTCCCCGCTGCAGCGGAAGCCGCAGCCGAGCGGGCCGCCCGGTCGGTTCGATCGTTCGGGCAGATACTTCTCGGCGCCGATGCCAGAGACGGCATGGATCGGCTTCGGCGCGCTCTCGTTGCGCGTGACGAGCAGCGCGGGATCCCGTTGCTCGTCGACGAAGAGCGTGGTCTCGGGCTTCGCGAAGACCACGCTGGGTGCGACGCCGAGGCTGACGTCCGAGTACCCGACGAACTCGACGTGCTTGCCTGCGTAGGTCACCGACATCGCGTCCTTGGCCGTCGGATTCAGCGCCTCGGGCGCGTCGAGCTCGAACGTGCAGGTCTTGATGACGATCTTCGACGCAACCACCCCGGACGCCACGGGCGGCGCCGGGATCGCGAGCGCCTTCGATGGAGGCCGCGCCGAGGAGGTGCTCTGCGTGGTGGACACAGATGGAATCGCGGTGGAAACCGAGCTGGTCGGTGTCGATGCTGGGCCAACGTCCGACGCCGGCTCGCCCCTCCGGTTGCAACCGAACGTGGCCAGGAGCGAGAGAACGACGAGGGGTTTCGGACGTCGCACGTGCCTGGTCGCGACATAGCGCACCGCTCAGGCTGCGTCGCCGACCTGGGCGGTCAGTCCGCCTCGACGAACCATACGTCGCGCACGAGATCGTACCTTCGCCCCTGCGCGGCCCCCCAGTGGAAGAAGGCACAGGCCGGCCCGTTCGACGCCGCGCGCCAGCAGGCCGCGAGCCAGGGGAAGAGGTCTTCGTCCAGCCACTCGAAGAGCGAGACGTCGGCCGCTTCGGCCCACGCCACCACGTCGGGTGGGAGGGCCGAGTACAGCACGCCGTCCTCGACGATCTCGGTCTCGCTCTCGACCAGGGAGATTCCCTGGCGTCGTCCACCTCGAACCGGAACTCCGTGACACCCGCGGCGATCTCGCGCGCGATGGCCGCGGTCGTCGCCGCGCTGAACGAACCCAGCGTCGCGCGCAGGGCAGTCCGGGCCGTGGCCTCGTCGTCGATGGACATCCTCGCCATGGTGCCCGAACGACGGCGGACGCGATACGGATCGGCGCTCACTTGCGCTGCGAGACGAAGAGCAGCGCCGCCGTCGCCACGACGGACATCACGCCCAGCGTGTAGCCCCACCACGCGATCGGGGCTCGCGTGTCGGCGGTCCGCTCGACCACCCCACGATAGGCCGGATCCAGGACCGCCCGTGGCCCGGATCGCGTGACGTAGAAGACGACGAGGCCCTGTACGACGATGGTGGGCACCGCGGAGATCCCCGGCCCGGACACCATCGCGAGCGTCACCTCGACGATCGCCGCAGCCGCTACCCAGACGAGGGCGTCCGGACGCAGCGTATCGAGGCGCAGGCCCGTCCAGGCCACGACCAACGCGTCGGCGGCTGCGATCAGCACGAGGGCGTCAACGCCCGACTGTCTCAGCTCGAACGCGACCAGGAGGAGCGCGGCCACGCCCCGCGCGAGATAGAAGAACCCGAGCGAGCGCAGGCGCCGCCCGTGACGGCGTGCTCGCGCCGGAGCTCGACGTCCTCGGCGCGCGCCCTTCGGCGAGGCCGAGTCTTCGGTGGCGCGTAGCGGTCGAGGGGCTCCATGGGCCTCGTGCTCTCCTCGCATCGCCCGCACGCATGCGTCAAGACTTCGTGCGCTTGCGCCGCGCCATCGATCGACGACCGCCAAGGCTGATGAGGCCGGTGCGTCGAAGATCACGTGCGCGCTCTCCCGTTGGCCCTGGCGTCCATCCTGTTCGGTTGTGTCCGCGCCGAGGCTCCCCCTAAAGCGGGCGGAAGCGTCCGCGCGCTCGTGACTCCCGCAACGATCGGCGCGCCAACCACGCCCATCGATCCCGTGGACCCAAGGGTCCCCAGAGTCGCGGGCCCAGCGTCCACGCCGACCTGCAAGCTGCCTATCGCCGGCCCCGCGCCGTCCGCTGGCAAGCTCGTCGGCACCGATCATCCGATCTGGATCACGGCCACCTCCAAGGAGCGTCGCTGGGCAACGTTCTGCCAGGCACGCGCAGACACGGACCAGAACGGCAAGCTGGAAGTCTCCTTCGGCCGCCATGGCGACGCGCACGGCGATCAACTCCTCCCCTACCTCGCCGTGAATCGCGCGAAGGGAGAGCCCATCGACGCCTATGTCTCCCACGATCCGAGAGGCAGGTTCGTCGCCGTGATCCAGCACGAGCACCTCGTGCTGATCGACGCCGCGACCGACACGCGCACCGTACTCGAAGCCGCCGACATCTCGGCCGGGGACCTGACGTTCGGCCCGCATCGCGCCGCGGCCTTCTCTCCCGACGGGCAGCGCATGCTCTACCTCACGGCGGCACCTGACACGATCGTCGTTCGAGAGCTGTCGAGCTGCAGCGAGACGAGGGTCCTCGCAGGCAGCGGACTCCTCGTGTCCGCGCGGTTCGACACGGATGGCAACGTGGTCGTCACGAAGATCGAAGCCGATACGAACGGCAACGGAACGCTCGATCCTCCGTACGTGCCCACCTCCCTGAGCCCGAGACACTGTCGAGGCGAGGTGGCCTCGTACACGGTGTGGACGCCCACGGGGGACGAACCGGTCCACTACCGCATCGAGGGAGCCAAGGCCGTGCGCGTGATGACCCCACGACGGTCACCCTCCACAGCGCGCCCTCGGGCCCGAGACTGTCCTGCCTTCCTGGCGACGACGGCGGCTGGGTCGCGCCGCTCGGCCCGTGCATCTTCTTGTGAGCACAGGCGGCCAACGCTCTGTCTCACGGACTCGGGTCATCGCGAGACTGGGTGCCGATCGCGAACTCGGGTAGACCTCCTCCATGCGACGGCACGTGCTCCGGACCGACGGAGTCGACCCGAACTTCCTCCCGCGCTTCCAGGCGACCCTCCCGCGCGTCCGCGATCTGTCGGGGGTGGCGTTCGTCTACGCGCACGCCGAGGACGTCAGCGACGAGGTGCGGAGGTTCGTGGCCCTCGACACCGCCGGGCACGGCTCGATCAGCGTCCTGTCGGACCTCGAGCTCGCGATGCGCTGGGTGGAGATCGCGGGCGATTCGGAGGCCTTCGAGCGCACGGTCGACGACGCGGTGGTGGCGCTCGTCGAGATCGTCCCGCTCCGCCAGCTGCGCGGCGAGGCCCGGAGGCGGCCCGACGAGGAGACGCTCGTCCGCATGGCCCGGGGCGCCCAGCACGTGGCGGACGCGGAGACGCTCGAGATCCTCGTCGGTGCGCTCGCGAGCGACCACCCCACCCGCGTCTGCGGCGCGGCGCTGGCGTCGGGGATCCTGCGCTGGCCGGAGCTGCTCGCCCCGGTCGAGGCCGCGAGCGCGATCAAGCGCACGGCGCGGGTGAAGCGCGCGCTGCGAGAGGCGCTCGCGGCCCTCGCCCCCATGGCGCCTGCGCCACCGGAAACGCCCAGTGCCTGAGCCGTCGGTCCGGGGTGAGACCGCTCGCGCCCGATGCTGGCCGAGGGATATGCTGCGCGCATGATACCGGAGCTTCCCTCAGGCTTCGTCGTCACGAACGCGCCCGAGGTGCGCGTCCGGGCGCCTTACCGGCGCGGCACGCAGCCACCGACGACGATCACGTTCCGCCGGTTGGAACCTCGCACCATACGTTTCGAGATCGCGGGGCTCGTGCTCCTGGTCGGGTTCGTCGGGTTGATCGCGTACGAGCAGCACCCCGCGGGCCGGAGCAGCGTCATCCCGCTCGTGTTCATCGCGGTCCTGGTCCTCGGGCTCTACGCCTTCGCCCGGAAGCGCTTCGGTCGCGTGACGGTGCACGCGGACGACGACAGCCTCGTCCTCACCGAGGGGACGCCGCCCGAGGCGGTGTTCTGGGGGTCGCCGAGCCGGATGGCCCAGATCTACCGGGTCGCCGAGTGGGAGCGAGGTCGGATCGCCCGTCAGTCCGGCCGCGAAAAGACCGACCACCCGGGCACGGTGCTCGCGCCGAGCGCAGCGAGCTACGCCGTGTGGGTCGAGATGACCGACGGCACGAGCCAGCGCCTGGTCTCTGGACTGACGACGCGGGACCAGGCGCAGTACCTCGAGGACGTCCTCGAGGCGCGGCTCGGCATCGCCGATCGACCGGTCGACGGCGAGATGCCGAAGAATCGTGATTGAGTCGCCTGTTTCACTCGAGCAGCGACCGGATACCGGGGGTGCTACCGTCACGCGACAGATCGACGCCGCTGCGCCCCACGCACACCGTGGATGGCCGCGCGACACCCGCCACACTCCGGAGATGCGCACCCTTCTGGTCCTGTGCTGCGCGAGCGTTCTCGCCTGCGGTGGCAGGGTGGAGGCGGCCGCCCCGGACGCGGACTCGGCCAGCGCCGACACCGGGTGCGACTCCTGTCTCGACACGGCGCTTCCCCCGGACCCCACGTACATGACCGTCGTGCCCGCCGAGCCGACGGCCGTCGTCGACACCGCCGCGGGAACACCGGCCGTGATCGACTTCGAGGTCTACGAAGAGCCCGGCCACGTCCTCGTCTCCAGCAGCAGCCTGTTCACGCTCGACGACCCGATCGTCGGGAGCTTCACCGGGTCGCGGTTCACCTCCACCTTCGTGCGCCCGGACGAGGCTCGTTGGTCCACGCTCCGCGTGCGGCACGGAGCTCTCCTCGAGCAGCCGTCGGCGCTCGTCGTGGTGGGCTTCAGAGGCGCCGCCGACCCCGATCCGACCCAGCACGGCCTGCTCGTCCTCGGGAGCAGCTGTGGGCTCCCCACGATGCCGCTGGGCGACAAGCTCGTCTTCGTCGCCCCCAGCGACGACGACTTCGCCCTCACGATGGAAGGCGGCCCGCTGACCAGGCCGACCGCAGCCGATCTCGTCGAGGCGCCCCCTCACGCACTGTCGGTCGATCCCGCCTGCCCCACCCCGGTCGTGACGAAGGCCTCCGGTCCGAGCGGGCTGCTGGACACCTTCGTCGGCGCCAAGAAGGGGCAGCGGCTCTGCGCCCAGCTCTCCATCCGCGACTTCAAGGGCCCGAACGTCGTCGTACGGTTCCGCGTCGCAATCCGCTCCCCGGCGGGCCCGTCGGACTTCCGTGAGGTGGCCTATGTCCTTCGCGAGCGTTGCCCCACGGCCCCGTAGCGGCGCATCGTTCGTCGCGCGCGCGTCGGCTCACGGGTCGAGGCGGAAGATGCCCTCGCCTGTGGCGAGCCAGGGCGTGGCCCCGTCGACGAGCACCGCGCGGCGCGGGGCGACGGCGGACAGCACGACCCGACGCTTCTTGCCGTCCCATGAGTGCGCGACCAACTCGTCACCGACGTGGGCGCACCGACCCGACGCGACGTGCGGGAAGTCTGACGCCAGCGCCGGTCGGCAACCGCTCTCGCACCCCAAGCCCGTCTTGTCGCCGAGCGCCATCAAGGGCACTTCGTCGTCCGGATCAGAAGCTCGAACTCTGCATCGTCGCAGCGACGGAAGCGCGCGGAAACCGGGCTGGCTCCTCTGCACTGGAACTTGGCCCCCGTCGCGATCTCGATCAGACACTTCACATCGAGACTAGTGGGCCCCTTCTGCTCGCAACCAAGAGCGATGGTCGGCAGCAGACACGGAACGGCCATGTCGACCGGCTCGCACCCTGCCGTTGCACAACCGGCCGGGCAGACCCCAGCCTCCGTGAGCTCGCCGCAGCCAGCACCGGACTCGGCTGCAGCATCTGCAGCGTCGGTTGCAGAAGCGTCGGCCGTGGTTCGCCCGTCGACGCTGGAACCGCAGGCGACACACAGGCTCGTGAGGAACGCCGCTGTGAAAGCAGTCCGCGGAGGCGGACCACTTTCCTCGATTCGATCGCCAAAGTTCCTCATTTCAAGCCACTGAGTCCATACGTTGTTGCTGCAGGGAGCTCGACGGGTGCCCACCCCGTCTCCGCGCGGCGACGGAAGAGGGCACCGCGGAACCCTTCGGCGGTCGACTCCATGCCGTGCACGATCGCGTTCCCGATCGCCCACAGCTCCCCGTGCGACGTCGCGACGCCGTCGAGGAAGCAGGGGCCCACGCTGGACGCGTGACCGTCGGCGTCGACCTCGATCGTCACGGGATCGCCCGCCGACAGCGCCTCGGTCCGCCAGCGACCGTCCTCGAGGAAGGCGATCTCGAGCGCACCGGCCACGCAGAGCTCGCCCGGCAGGCGGCCCATGGAGCACACGTCGAACGGCGCCGACTCGAACGTCCAGCCCTCCGCGGTGACCTTGGCGAGCCGTCCCTGGCTTCGATCGACGACCCACGCCTCACCGACGCGCGCCGAGCCGATGTCGCCGAACCTAGCGGTCGGCTCGGAGGCCACGCGCCGCCAGCTCCGTCCGTCCCAGTGGAGGACGCACCCACCGTCGTCGTCCTCGCCGGCGGCCCACACGTCGTCGCGCGCGACACCGAACAGCCGCCGGAGCCTCGCCTCGACCCCTGCCCACCGAGACCACCTCTCGCCGTCCCAGGCGAGGAGCTCCCCCGGGCCCCAGCCGGTCGCCCACGCCTCGGTCGCGCTGGCGCCCCAGATCGCACGCACCTCCAGGGCCTCGTACGGCGTCCACGCGCCTCCGCGCCGACGGAAGAGCCCTGGGCGTGGTGGTCCGATCGTGCGGTGTCCGCCGACCCAGACATCCTCGTCGCCCGCGGCCCACACCGCGTCGAGCGCAACGCCGCCGTCGACCCGCTCGACCGTCCAGCACGCCCCGTCCCAGCGGCGCACGACCCCGCCCGAGCCGGCGATCCAGAGGTCACCGCTCGGCGCCACGGCGAGGCTCGTGAGCTCCGGGTACATCTGCGGAGGAGCGTACGGGATGTCGGCCGTCGCCGCTCGAGGTCGGGTGGTATCCTGCCGGACGCGCATGCCCCTCCGCCACACCTCGCCTCGTTCGCACCTGCGCGGGGCGGTGCTCGTCTGCGCGATCGCCACGTGCGGATGCACCACCGGTGGGTTCGACGGCGAGGACGACGCAGCGGTCCGCGACACAGGCACGGTCGTGCACGACGCGGCCGACACCGGCACGGAGGTCGCCGACGCGGCTCCGTCGGACGCGCCGGGCGACGTCGCGGTGGAGACCGCCGACGCCACCGCGCCCTGCCCCACCACACCCTGGGCCACGAGCTACGATCTCGTGCCCACCGTGGGCCCGGTCAGCGATCGACCCGCCGACACGCACCCCGACCTCAACCTGAAGATCCGCGGGTTCTCGCCGACCACCGGCACCCTCGGGCTGATCGCCGTCGGCGGTCCGACCGACGCCCTGGCGCCGCGCCTCTACACCCTGCTCGTCGACAGCGGCACGCCCAGCTTCGTCGGCAACCTCCGCGTCCACGGCTGGGACTGGGGCAGCATGAAGTCGACGGGGCCGATCACGGACCCGGCCGTCACGATGGTCGCGTGGTCGACGACGGTCGGGCAGGCCGTGCGCCTCCCGAAATCGGGCTACTCGGTCGCGCCCGGGCGCGGCGCGCGCGTGCTCTTCCTCGACGACGACTCGCTCACGCTCAAGCTCACCGGGGAGGACAACGTCGTCTCCGGTTACACGCTGCACATCCTCGATCTCTGCATCGAGCCCAACCTGCGCAAGGCGTACGTCGACGCGAACACCAAGGGCCGCAAGGCGCTCCCTGCGCTCGCGCCGCTCCAGGTGTTCGCGAAGGCGCGTGGCGATCGCGTCCGGGTGGCCATCCGCGACACCGGCTCCTTCATGGATCCGAGGGTCGAGAAGGACTGGTACCAGCCCTGAGCGCGGACGCTAGGTTCACGCCTCGAACGGGTCCGGGCTGGCGTCCTCGAAGCGAGATGGTGGCCAGGACGCCTCCCGCTCGCGCTGCGGCACCCTGGCACCACGACCTTGCGCGATCCGGCGCGACGACGCACACCGGGGATCCATGCTCCTCCCTTCCTTGCTCGTCGGCGCCCTCGTCACCCCCGATCCCACCGCGTGGACCCGCCCCGTCTCCGTCGACGTCCACTTCGGGTCGAGCACCGCCCCGTTCGGCGCGCTCGGCCTCTCCGCTACCTACACGCCCCACCCCGCCGTCGGGTTCGAGCTGGGTGCCGGCTACCAGTACGGGACCAACGACGGCCTCCAGGCCGCCGGGCTGGTGCACGCACAGGTGGGCGACGAGCGCGTCCACTTCGGCATCGCCGCCGGCGTCTCGCGCGGCCGGTACCGCGACGACCCGAACTGCCAGACGGGCGGCGCGTTCGTGGTCCCCGGGGGATGCGCCGCGGTGTACACGGGGCCCGCGCTCCGCCTCGACGCGGCGTGGGCCGCGCGTGGCCAGCTCGAGATAGACGTGCGTACCCTGGCGGGCTTCCACGCCCGGCTGGCAGCGGGCGTGGGGCACGTGCTGAACGCCGACGGCGAGTTTCGTTGTGAAGCCCAGCCCGGCTGGCCCAACGACTGCACGCGCGAGAAGAAGCGTACGCGACCGTACTTCGATCTCGCGCTGGGCTGGGCGTTCTGAGCCGGTCTGCCCGCGCATGGTCGACGGGCTAGAGCGACGCGTTCACCGTGGCGTTCGACGCGCTGACGACGTTGCCGGTGCAGTTGGGAGCCGCGCCGTTGTGCCCCGTCGCGTGGCCGATCACGACGACGCCACGGCCCTCGATGATCACCTTCGAGCTGCCCTGCAGGAACGTCGCCTGGCCGTCGACCATGCCCGACACCACGCCGCCATCGGTGGCGGCCTCGTCGCCCGACGGGACCGGCACGACCGAGCCGAGCAGCAGCGCCGGCTGCATCACCACCATCACCTTCGTCGACGTGCCGCTGGCCGACGCGCCGCTCGCGGTGTTGACCATCGGCGTCGGCACGTCGACCCCGGTGCCCGTCGGGACCTTGCCGGTGTCGGGCGAGCCCACCGCCGAGGCGCCGGCGGTCGTCGCGATGGGCAGGTACACGTTCGCCATCTCACGCCTCCGTCCGGAAGTCTTCGGCGCGGGATCGATCGGGATCGGTGCGCCGTGCGCCGCCGAGCTTCGCGCCCGCGAGGATCGCGTCCTCGAGACGCGTCCGGTGCAGGTTCGCCCACTTCAGGTTCGCCTCGGTCAGATCGGCGAGCGCGAGGTCGCAGTGCGACAGATCGGCGAACTCGAAGAACGCGAACGCGAACGACGTGCCGCGCAGATCGGCGCCCTCCAGGAACGCGTGCCCGAGCCGCGCGCCGCGGACGCTCGCGCGACGCATCCGCGCGCCGGCGAACCGCGCCATCGTGAAGTCGCCCCCGTGCAGGTCGGCGCGATCCAGGTTCGCGCCCGTGAAGTCGGCCTCGCGCGCGGACACCCCCGACAGGATCGCGCCGGTGAGCGTTGCGTTCGCGAGGCATATCTGGCGGGCGTCCACGCCGTCGAGGATCGCGCCCTCGAGGTCGGCGCGAGGGAAGCGCGAGCGCACGAGCGAGCACCCGCGGAAGTCCACGTGCGCGGCGTTCGCCTCCCGGAGCAGGCACTGCTCGAGCCGGGCGCCACGGAGCTGCACCTCACGCAGGTCCGCCCCCGCCAGCATCGCCTTGCAGAGGTGGGCGCCGCGCAGATCTGCGCCGGCGATGGCGCTGGTGAAGACGACGCTGGTCGAGAGGTCGGCGCCGGAGAGGTCCGCGGCGGTGAGGTCGACCTTCTCGAGCCGGCAGCCCTCGAACCGCGTGGCCGAGAGGTTTCCGCCCCTGAGGCTCACGTCGACGAAGCGGCAGCGCTCGAAGCGCGCCGACGAGAGGTCGGCGAGAGCGAGCGACCCCCCGCCGATCTGGAGGCCGACGGCGTGGATCCCCGCGGCGCGGCCCTCGGCCACCCGCGCGAGGAACGCGCTCGGATCGGTGATCGGAGGCTCGGTCATCCGATGAAGACCTCCGTGCCGCCGATCAGCGTGATCGCGGAGTTGACGAGCGTGTAGCCCGCCGCGTTCACGGTGACCGTCGAGGCCGCGGTGACGGTCAGGCTGCCGGCGGGCGCGAAGTTCAACATGCTGCCCACGACTGGCTGCAGGGTGACGCCGCTGGCGTCGGTCTTCACGAAGGTGTTCTCGGCGTACGAGAGCGTCGCCCCCGTGGCGTCCATGAGCAGCTGGGCGTCCTCGACCGTGATCTGCGCGAGCCCCGCCTCCACCGTGAAGCCGGCGGCCGCGATCTCGACGTCGGCCTCCGCCTCGACGTTCACGGCGGCCGTCTCGATCGAGACCTCCACGTCCGTCATGAGGTTGAGCTCGCCTTCGGGCGTGAGCTGCACGACGTTGCCCGGGGAGGACTGCAGGGTCACCCCGACCTCGGGGGAGGAGCTGCAGGCTGGCGGGGGACGTGTGCAGCCAGATCTTGTCCCGCGAGGTGACCTCCACGTTCTTGATGCCGGCGACGAGCGTCTGCTCGGACGTGAAGGTCGCGCTGCTCCCGCCGTACACCGTCGCGTCTTTCCCGTAGAGGAACCCGATGTCCTCGCCCGCGACCGCGGCGACCTTGTCCGAGGCGACGAGGTTGTACGGCCGCTCCATCTTCAGGCCGAGGTCCGGCTTGCCCCCGGCGAGGATGGTGTTCCCCTGGGAAGCGGCGAACAGCCCAGACACCTCTCCGACCGCCTTGATCCGCTCGATCTCGCTGAAGACGTCGCAGACCAGGCTCACCAGCTTGGTGACGTCCGTCGCGCCGCCCACGACGAGCTCCGCCGCGGACTTGGCGGCCTCGGTCGCCTGCTCGACCCGCTCCTCGACCTCCTCGAGCTTGGCGAGCCGCTCCTTCTTCTCGTCGAGGGCCCGGCGGGCCTCGGCGATCTTGGCCTCGTCCCGGGGGGTGGCCTGCTCGGCGTCGGCGAGGTCCTTCTCGTCGCCCTCCACCTCGCCCTTGGCCTTCTCGACCTCGGCGGACAGGACGGCGAGGGTCGGCTGGGTCGCGGTGTCGCCGATGACCCCCGCGACCTCGGCGAGGATCTCGGCCACGGCCTCGCCCATCTCCATGATCGCCTTCACGCGTTCGGGCACCGTCTTGCCCGCGAGCGAGATCACGTCGCCACCGATGAAGGCGTGCTTGGCCGACAGGAGCGCGTTGCCGCCGGAGACGAGCGCGCTCCCCGACTTGGTGATCGAGGTGAAGTTCGCGTCCGTGGTCAGGTGGATGCCCTCCTCCGGCGCGTTCGCCGCGCCCAGCTGGAGCACGGTGTTGTGCCGCGGCGTGGAGAGCTTGATGCGCTCGCCCCCCTTCTGGTCGTCGAGGTTGATCTCGTTGTTGCTGCCCGTGCGGATCACGTTGCGGGTGCCGTTCTGGCGCGTGACCGGGCTCGGCGTGAGCACGTTGGGGACGCACCCGGCGATCACGGGACGATCCGGGTCGCCGTTGACGAAGGCGATGAGGACCTCGACGCCCGGGCGCAGGGGGAAGTGCATCCCGTACCCAGGTCCGGCGTGGGACTGCGCCATGCGAATCGGGAGCGAGGCGTGGCCCTCCTTCGGGCCGCTCGCGTCGAAGAGCAGCTTGACCCGGTAGCGCCCGTGGTCGTCGAGCGATGCGTACGCGTCGCGCACCTCCGCGTCGATCACGCCGGTGAGCATCCCGTGGACGCGCGGCTTGGGCGTGCAGCGCTCGGGGCGGTACGGCACACCGCGCGGGATCGCGCGAAACGTGTTCTCGAGCACGGGTCGTGGACCCGTGGCGTCCGGGCGGTCGCGAACCTCGAAGGTGGTCTCGAGCTCGGTGACCAGCAACCCGAGATCCCCGCGCGGCGTGCCGGCCACCAGCACCCGCGCGCCGGCGAAGAGCGCCGGCTCCGAGCTCGCGCAAGCGTAGACCTCGCGGCGCGCGCCGATCTCGGCCGCGCGCACGTGCGCGAGATGGCGCCCCTCGTCGGGCGTCGTGTAGTTCGTCCCGTACTCGTAGACCTCGCCGCCGATCCCACCCGCGATGGTGGAGTCGGCGACGAGCCCGAGGAGTGGCTTGCTGTAGTCGTAGTCGTCGAGGCGCACCCGGCTCGGCAACGCGCAGACGGTGCGACGGATCGAGAACACCCCGAACCCCTCGCGCCTCGGGTCGTGTTGCAGCGGCGTCTCCACGTCGTCGCGCGACGTCGGCGTCTGCGAACCGCACGACGTCGCGACCGTCGACCTCGGCGAAGCTGTAGGTGATGCCGAGCTGCTCCGTGAGGCGACTCACGAAGGCGAGGTCACTCTCCTGGTACTGCATCACGAACTCGCGCTTCGGGTAGGCGTGGTCGAGACGGAGCACGAAGTCCCGGTCGGCCTCGAGTCCGGCCGACTCCAGCACCGTCGCCACGATCTCGGGGACGTTCTTGTCGAGGTAGACGGCGAGGCGCTCGTTGAGCGAGAGCAGGTGCAGGCGAGGGACGACCCGGAGCGCGTAGCCGGTGAGCGCGCCCGTACCGTCGGTCGTCAGGAGGTCGTCGGCCGTCGCCACGATGCCCGACACCCGCCGCAGCTCTCGACCCTCCCTGGAGAAGACCACCGTCACGGGAGCACCGACGAGGGCGCCGAGATCGAGCTCCCCGTCGACGACCGCGAGATCGAGATCCAGCGCGAAAGGCCGGGACAGCGCCTCACGCGCGACCAGGCCGCGTACCTCGACCTGCGCGCCGCCGAGGGCGTCCGCGATGAGCACGATCTCGTAGGTGTCGTCGTTGGCCATGGGTCTCTCCTAGATCCTACGTTCCAGCTTGGAGCCGGCGACGTGGGCGAGCTCGAGTCGGCTGCCGTCGAGCTTCGCCTTCCACGTCTCCACTTGATAGAGGTTCGCGCCGCGCAGATCGGCGCCCGTCAGGTCGGCGCCCTCGAAGTTCGCCTGCATCGCGTCGCAGCGGAGGAGCTGCGCCGAGGCGAGGTTCGCCTTGCGGAACAGCGCGCCGCGCGCCCGGGCCTGGCTCAGGATCACGGAGCACAGATTCGCGCGGGGGAAGACCGCCTTGTCGAGCTTGGCGCCGAAGAACGTGGAGGCGGTGAGGTCGGCCTTCGTCCAGCTCGAGCCGGTGGCGTCGGCTGCCTTGAACGAGCATCGTCGGAGCTCGGCCCGGTCGAAGCGCCCGCGCGGGAGCAGGGCGCGCTCGAAGCTCGCCTCCGACGCCACGACCCCGTAGAGCCGCGCGTCGGCGAGCGTGGCCTCCACGAAGGAGGCGCGATCGAGCGTGCTCGAGGCGAGCTCCGCCGACGTGAGGTCCGCCCCGTCGAACCGCGCGTCGGAGAGGGACGCGCGCAGGAAGCGGGTTCCGTGCGCCCGTGCACCGACGAAGACGGCGCGATCCGCGCGCGCGCCCTCGAACGTCGAGTGATCGAGGGTCGCGCCGGTGAAGTCGGCGCCGTCGAGCCGCGCGCCCGCGAGCGTCGCGTGGCTCAGGTTCGCGGCCGCGAACGACACGCCCTCGGCGACGACCTCGGCGAGCACGGCGCCCTCGAGGTTCGCGCCCGTGAGCGTGGCGCCAGCCAGGTGAGCCCGGGACAGATACGCGCCCCGCAGGTCGCGACCGCTCAGGTCGAGGTCGCGGAGGTCCGCGTCGATGAGACAAGCGCCGGCGAGGGACGAGGCGGCGAGCCGCTCGAGCGCCTCCGCGCGCGTCAGCGGCTTGGCCGGCGGGGGTGGCGCCAGCGCCGCGGCGGGCGTCGTCGTGTTCGCGGCGACGTCCGACGCGACGCGCGGCGCGGCCAGCCCCGCGAGGAACCGCGCGCGAACGACGTCCTTCGACGGGGGTTCGCCGACGGGTGCCTCGACGACGAACAAGCGCGCGAGATCCGAGGCCTCGTCGTCTTCGACCGGGACCAGCCCGCGGAACACGAGGACGAGCTGCCTCGCGTCGGCGTCGAACCACAGCGTGTCGAGCGACATCGCGATCTCGAAGAACGCTCCGCCCCCGTCGCGGGTTCGCTGCGCGTAGACGTGGGGGCGCACGGAAGGGAGCGTGCCCTCGAGCGTGGGTCGCTCGGGATCGACGCCGGAGAGCGAGAACCGCTCGTCGCCGGCGGGGAACGGGATCTGGAGCTCGGGCGCCGCGGCGTTGAAGTGCCGGTGGTCGAAGTCCACCGGGTGATACGGCCACCGCTCGCGCAGCCACGCGCCGTCGTAGGTGCCGAGCTTGCTGGCACGGGGGCGCCACCGAGGATCGATGGGCGCGAAGCAGAGCGGAGCGACGTCGTCGCTGGTCGTGCACGCGCGCGTCCATGCGCTCGAGGTTGGGCAAGAGCAGGCCCGTGCGGTATCCACGGCCGACCGGGTTGTCGGCCGAGCGCTTCCCCCCGAACGCGCGCTCCCAGACGAGCGGCATGCGCTCGAACGGCGCCGGCGCGCTCGCCTCACCGCTCCAGTCCCACTGGCGATCGCCGAGGACGACGAGTTCGCGGTAGAGGGGACCGACCGAGAGCTTCACGCGAGCGACGCCAGCGGCCGTGTCGCGCGCCGAAGGATCGCGCGTCGGGTAGGCGTGGCCGACGAGCAGGACGTCGGCCTTCGGCTTGTAGACGGCGAAGTCGGAGGCGTAGAGGAGGCTCGCCTCCTCGTCGTCGCCGACGTGGCGATCCCCGCTCGGGGGGAGCTGCTTTTCGGCGCGCCTGGCTGGACCATCGACCACGAGGTCGAACGTGCCCTTCGCGATGACGACCAGGACGTCCTTCGGCGGGGGTGATCTGCCAGCGGCGCGTGACGACGACGAAGGTGCTCGTTGTCGATCGGGACGCTCCGTCGTCGCGGGAGGAAACGTGAGCTGGGTGGGGACCGGGTCCGGGTCCGGGGCGCGCAGGGAGGCAGGCGGCACGGAGGCAGGGACGACCGACCGGGGGGGCTCGTAGCCCGAGAGTGGTGGTGCTTCGTCGTCCACGGGCACGCGCGGCGGTTCGACGACGGGTGGTGGGGCGGGAGGCGTCCGGGCCCCGAACCGAGGCTCCCGGCCGAGCGGCGCCAGGGTGGCGACGAGTCGCGTGGGCTCGTCCTCGTACGCGACGTCGCCGCGGAAGGTGAGCGCGCAAAGGAGCGTGTCGCCGTCGACGAAGAGCGTGTCGAGGCGCAGGGGAACGTCGAGCGCCCCGCGCGGGCCCTCGAACCGCGCGTGCGCGATCGACCCCGGCAGACGCGAGCGGACGCGTTGCCGGGTCGGATGGAGCCCCTCGAGCACGATCCACTCGTCGCCCTCGAGGTGTTCGATCTGCTGGTCCGGCGGCGCGGCGTTGAAGAAGTCCCGCTCCACCCCTGCAAGGGACGGGAGCGCTGAGGGCGCCGCTCCGCCGAGGTGGCGCGCGCGCCCCCACCAGCCCGGCGCGATCGGGCCGAGGCAAGCCGGCATCTTCGGCGCGCGTGGGTCGACCAGGTTCGGCAGCCGCGGGTCGGCCGGGTCGGCGCCGACGCCGACGGGGTTCGCCCGCGACGACGCGCCGCCGTAGGCGAGCTCGAACCGGATGGGCAGGTACGAGAAGGGAGCGATCTCGCCCTCGCCCGAGGGCAACCGCCTGCGCGTGCCGACGGCGACGAGCCGCCGATCCAGCAGCGGTCCCCGCGCGTCTTCGATCGCGAACCGCAGCTCCCGCCGCGGGACGCGCTCGAGGGGTGGAGCGTATGCGCCCCCGGTGAAGAGGACATCGACGCGCGCCTTCGCCGGGGCTCGATCGGAGGCGAGCCGGAGGCTTCGCTCGTCGTTGTCCTCGAACGGCACGTCGTCGAAGAGCGCCAGCGGCTCGGCGAGGCGAGCGTCACCACCATCGACGAGCGCGAACGTCACCTTCACCACGGCCGCGAGGCGACGCTCGCCGCGCGCCGACGTGAAGCGCACGGCGTCGAGGGCGAGCGCGTCGAGCGCGTCGAACTCCATCGGCGACCAGGCTACCGTGAATGGCCTTTGGACCAACCGAAAAGTCACGTACGCTCGAACGATGTCCAGCGCTGCAAGGCCGCGCCTCGAGACTCCTCTCACAGCGAGCACCCCCTCCGGTGCTTCCGCCCGCGTGCTCGGTGAGGTCATCGCGATCCACGACGCGCGGGGGCGGCTCCTGCTGTCCTTCGACGCCGCCACGGGGGCGCTCGAGCTGCGCGCGGGTGACGGTGACCTCGTCCTGCGGGCGCCCGGCAGGGCGGGTCCTCGTCGAGGGTGAGTCCATCGACCTCCGAGCGACGGACCGGACGAAGCTGAGCGGCGCGATCGTGGAGCTCGCGGCCGGGGCGATCGAGCTGCGCGCATCCCGCGTGCTGGAGCGCGTCGTCGACGTCTTCCGTGAGATCGAGGGCACGCTGCACTCCAGGGTCGGCGGGGTGCGCACCCTGGTGCGTGGCACCTTCGACCTCTTCGCGCGCGAGACGCGAATCGCCTCCGAAGAGGACACGGCGATCGACGGCAAACACGTGTTCCTGGGCTGAGGCGATGTCGTCGCCGGCCACGCTCCCGGAGGGCACCGTCGTCGGTGACGACTACCGCATCGTGCGCCTCCTCGGGGAGGGAGGCATGGGCGCCGTGTACGTCGCCGAGCAGCTGTCGACGGGCGTCCTGCGGGCGCTGAAGACGATGCACCGCCACTTCCTCGAAGACGCGGCGCTCCGGCGGCGCTTCGAGCAAGAAGCGCGCGTCGGCGCCCGGATCGAGAGCGACTTCGTGGTCTTCGTCCTCGGTGCAGGGGTCGACGCGGCGACCCACCTGCCGTGGATGGCCATGGAGCTCCTCGAGGGCGAGTCGCTCGCCGCCTACATGAGGAGCGCCGGCCCGCTCAGCCCCACGGACGCGGCCGAGGTCCTCCGTCCGCTGTGCGACGCGCTGGCAGCTGCCCACCGCATCGGGGTGGTCCACCGCGATCTCAAGCCGGAGAACGTGTTCCTCGCCAAGCCGCGGCGGCCCGGCGATCGATTCACGCTCAAGGTCCTCGACTTCGGGATCGCCAAGCTCGTCGCCGACGCCCAGACCCACGTGACGGGAGCGATCGGCACGCCCCAGTGGATGGCGCCCGAGCAGACCAGCGCCGGCGCGACGATCGCGCCCGCGACCGACGTGTGGGCGCTCGGGCTGCTCGCGTTCGCGCTCCTGACCGGACGACGATACTGGAGGGCCTCGAACGCGAGCGAGGTCACCGTCACGGCGTTGCTGCGTGAGATCGCGATCGATCCGCTCGAGGGCGCACGCGCTCGCGCCGCCCATCTCGGCTGCCCGGCGATGCCTCCCGACGCCTTCGATGCCTGGTTCGCCCGGTGCCTGGAGCGTGATCTCTCGCGACGGTTCGTGGACGCCGAAGAAGCGTGGGCCGCCCTCGAGCCGGTCCTCGGCGCCGCGTCGCGGGGACCGACACCACCCGCGCTGGTGGCGGGGCCTGGCCTCGTGCCCACGGAGCTGGAGCCGACGCGCACCCTGCAGGGCTCGTTCGCGTTCCCGGATGCGAAGGCTCCTCTTGAGCCGACGGCCGCCGCGCCCGCGGGCGTGGCAGCGTTCGATGCACGGCCCCTCGGCTCCGATCGCGCCGAGCAAGGGGAGCACGCGCCGCGCAAGCCGAGCCAGGACAGCACGCCGATCGCGGCGACGTCCTCGGCGCCGGTCGCGCGCCGGAGCCCCTCGCTCGGCCTCTCGCTCGGGGCCATCGCGGTCGTGGCGGGTGTCGGCGCCTTCGTCGGGCTGCGCCGCCCCCGCCCCCGCGCCCGCGGCCACCTCGCCCTCGAGCACCAAAGCCGCCGTCGTGGCCTCGAGCGCGAGCGGATCGGCGAGGCCCCTCGGCCCCGACGAGGGGCTCGCGCGGAAGATGATCCAGTTCGAGGGCGCGACCTTCACGATCGGCTCGACCTTCGGCGAGGCCAACGAGCGCCCACCCACGGCGGTCGGCGTGGTGGCGTTCCTGCTCGATCGTGACCTCGTGACGGCCGGCTCGTACGCGCGCTGCGTGGAGGCCAGCGCCTGCACGACGGTCCCTCCGGGCGAGGGCTGCAACGGCGCCGATCCCGCACGCACCCTGCACCCGGCGAACTGCGTCACGATGCAGCAGGCCGCGACCTACTGCGCATGGCTCGGCCGCCGCCTCCCCACGGAGATCGAGTACGAGTGGGCGGCCGCTGGCAAGGAGTCACGCCTCTACCCCTGGGGCTTCACCCCCGTCGACGACACGCGCGCGTGCTTCGGACACTGCAAGGACGGTCGTCGCACCTGCGAGGTCGGCAAGTTGCCCGCCGGCGCGACGCCGGAGGGCGTGCTCGACCTCGCCGGCAACGTCTGGGAGTGGACCTCGAGCCCAGCGTGCCCCTACGGCAGCCCCGAGTGCGGGAGCGCGCAGCGCATCACCCGCGGCGGCGGCTACTGCGGCGCCGATCCGAAGCTCCTGCGCACGCACACCCGCGAGCCACGTGACCCGAGCGACGGCACGAGCACGGTCGGCTTCCGCTGCGCGCGCACGATGTAGCGCGACCGAGGGCCGTTCTTCCAGCCTCTCACGGCGCCGTACGGGTGTCCGCCGACGTGAGAGCCCACCCGATCCCGAGGTCACCGCTCGGCGCCACGGCGAGGCTCGTGAGGAAGAACCGAGATTGATTCGCCCGTTTCTCTCGAGCAGCGGGCCGGCGTTGCGCGCGATGCGCGACGGATCGACGCCGCTTCCCCAACTCGTGGATGCCCGCGCGACACCCGCTACACTCCGCCGATGCGCTTCTTGCTCCTGTGCTGCGCGATCGTTCCCGCCTGTGGTGGCAGGGTGGAGGCGGACGCCCCGGATGCCGACTCGGCCAGCGTCGACACTGGGTGCGACTTCTGTCTCGACACTGCGCCTCCCGCCGAACCCACGTACATCAGGGTCCAGCCCGCCGAACCGACGGCCATCGTCGACCCCGCCTCGGGAAAGCCGGCCGTGATCGACTTCGAGGTCCGCGAAGACCCCGGCAACGTCCTCGTCTCCAGTAGCAGCCTGTTCACGCTCGACGACCCGATCGTCGGGAGCTTCAGCGGGTCGCGGTTCACCTCCACCCTCGTGCGTGCCGACGAGGCTCGTTGGTCCACGCTCCATGTCCGCCATGGAGCCTCTCCCGAGCGGCGGTCGGCGCTCGTCGTGGTCGGCTTCGAGGGAGCCACCGATCCCGATCCGACCCGGCACGGCATGCTCGTCCTCGGGACCGGCTGTGGGCTCCCGAAGCTGCCGCTGGGCGACAAGTTGGTCTTCGTCGCCCCCAGCGACGGCGACTTCGACCTCACGCTGGAAGGTGGCCCGCTGACCAAGCCGATCGTCCCCGATCTCGTCGCGGCGCCCCCCCACGCGCTGCCGGTGGATCCCGCCTGCCCCACACCGGTCGTGACGAAGGCCGCCGGTCCGAGCGGGCTGCAGAACATCTTCGTGGGCGCCAAGAAGGCGCAGCGGCTCTGCGCCCAGCTGCCCATCCAGGACTTCAAGGGCCCCGACGTCGTCGTACGGTTCCGCGTCGCGATCCGTTCTGCGGGGGGCCTGTCGGACGTCCGCGAGGTGGTCTACGTCGTTCGCGAGCGGACGTGTCTCGGGGGGCGCTAGGCGGCGCCCAACGGCGGGAGCGAGCCCCCAGCCTCGTGAGCTCGTCGCGCAGCCGCTCTGGCCTCCCAGCTCCGTCGACCGTGCGGGCCGAGGCGCGCAAGCGACGGACCTGAGTCGTCACTCGTTGGCTGTTGCGGCCGCCCATGGTGGGGCGAGGCGTGATGGTTCCCCGTCAGGGCACGGCGATGGCCCTGAAGCGGGCGCCGAGCTGGTCGCGATAGGACCGAAGCTCCGCAACCGTCAGCGGTTCCAGCATCATGGGGAGCGGCGTCACCGGGAACTGGGACAGCAGCCACGCGAGGATCCCTGGATCGATCCCGCCGTCCTTCGCCAGCGCGATGCCCAGGTCTGCCTCGGGTGGGTAGCCGGCGCGATCGAGGAACATGAGGTCGACCAGAAGTACGGGCGCGCGTCGCCGCGGTCGACGTCCGCGGAGGTCGGGGGCAGCCGCAGCATGCCGTGACGATAGCACCTCTCGCCGCCTTCACTTGCGCTGCAAGACGAGGAGCAGGGCGGCCGTCGCCACCACGGAGACCACGCCCAGCGCGTAGCCCCACCACGCGATCGGGGCTCGCGTGTCGGCGGTCCGCTCGACCACCTCCCGGTAGCTCGGATCCAGCACGGCCCTCGGCCCGGCGCGCGTCACGTAGAAGCCGACGATGCCCTGTAGCACCACGGTCGGCCCCGGCATGGACACCATCACGAGAGCGACCTCGACGATCGCCGCGGCGGCACGCAACCGTCAGGCCCCCGCCGCTATGCTTTCGAAATGAGGGTGACCCGCGGGTTCGGAGACGTGTCGCAGGCGTTCGCGCGTTGCGTGAAGCCACGAGACCCGGCCGCGGCGGCGCTCGTCGCACTCGAGGGGCGATGCCTCGCGACGCCCGATGCGGTCACCGAAGATGACGAACGAGACGCCCTTGCTCGCAGCGTCGGCGGCTACTCGTTCGAGGAGTTCAGGCGGAACACGTTTTCGATCGAGGAGGATGGCTGGCTCGACGTGTGGTGCTACGACGACGACCTCGTGACCCTGGGGAGCCGATCGCCACGGCTCGGGGCTCTTCGTCACGCGGAGGACGCACTCGCCGAGCTGCGGGCGCTCTTCGCGCGCCGCTCGCCGAGTGCGGTGCGGTCCCTGTACTTGCTGTTGTTCGGCCCTCTGCAGCCCTTCGAGCAGTTCTCCGACGAACTGCACGCCCGCGAACGTGTCAGCCACCTCGTGCTGCGCCGCGAGCACGACGAGCCGCTGGCGGAGCTGTCCGGAGTGTTTCCCGCGCTCTCCGGGCTGGAAGCAAACAGAGCGGATCTCCCCGCGCTCCTGGGTGAAGGGAACGCCACGCTCGAGAGCCTCGTGGTGCGCACTTCGAAGCTGGAGCCCCTACCATTCCTGACGCCCGCCTCGTTGCCGTCGCTGCGTCATCTCGCCCTGCGTGAGCCGGCGGTGCCGAAGCGTGCCCTCGAGCAACTCCTGGCGTCCGACATCGTCGACGGGCTCGCCACACTGGAGATCAGCTCGACCAACCACGCGGTCGACTTCCCCTTCGACGTCCTGCTCGACGGTCGGGAGCGTCTCTCTCACCTACGACGCGTGGTGATCGGTGGTCACCTCGTTCCCGCGAAGGCTCGACGGCGCTTCGCCTCGTGGAAGGAGCTCACGATGGTGAGCCACGACCGTCGCGAGCTCCTAGCGCTTGATCTGGAGCGCACCGGCTGGCCGTTTGGTTCTCGCTAGCGAGTTCGTCGAGCTGGCAACCCTAGCGCGCATTCTCGACGCCGTCGCGCTCGCCCAGTCCCTCGTGCAACCGCGCGACTCGTGGCACGTTGGGGGCGTGCTGCGAGGTCCCCGCCATCGAATCGCCGGCCGGCGAGCCCAGCGCCGCAGAGGCGCGCCGGGGTAGAGTGCCGCGCCCCGCCTTGCCCACTTTCGGACGCCTCGAGGCGCTCGCGACCCTCGAGCGTGAGTTCGGCGCAGGACATCGGTGCATCACGCTGCACGGTCCACCAGGGATCGGGAAGACGCACCTCGCGGGCGCGTTCGCCGAGCGCGCGCGGGTGGCGGGACGCGACGTCGTAGAGGTCCACGTGCGGCCCGAGGACGTCCTCAGTGGGCTCGCTCGACGCGCGCAGGTCGTGGCGCGGACCGACGCGCTCCTCGACACGGTGGCCGAAGCGCTCGACGCAGCGAGTGCGCTCGTCGTGCTCGACGAGGCGGAGGTCGCGCTCGAGGAGGTCGCGACCCTCGTGGGCGCCCTCTTGTCGGCGACGGATCGCATCCAGGTACTGGTCACCTCCCAGCGGGCCCTCGGGCTCCCTGCCGAGCGGGTGCAGCGGGTGGAGCCGCTCGACGCGTCGGCCAGCGAGGCGCTCGTGCGAGCCGTCGCTCCCGCGTGCACGCCGGCGGCGGTCGCATCGATCGTCGCGCTGGGCGGCGGGCTCCCGCTCGCGCTGCTCCTCGCGGCCCACGACGGCGGCGTCGAAGCGACGCGGGCCGACGACGCCCTGGCGGATGCCCTGGATCGCGCCCTCGCACGCTTGTCGGTCGACGCGCGCGCGCTCCTGGTCGCGGCAGCGGCGTTCGTCGGCGGAGGCCCCCTGCCCGTGGTCGCCGCGGTCGCCGGGCTCGAGCTCACGCGCGCCACACGGGCCCACCGCGAGCTCGGCAGCGCGGGTCTCACCACCCGCGAAGGACGCGTGGAGCTGCACGACGCGATCGCGCGCCGGGTACGGCCCGAATCGCTGCGCCTCCCCTTCGCCCGCGCGATGGCCGCCGCCGCCGCCTCCTTCGACGCGTCCGAGCTCGCCCGCGAGCGCGACAACCTGCTCGCCGCGTTCCATTCGCTCGTCGAGGCCTCCGACCCCTCGGCCGCCGAGCTCGCGGTCGCGCTCGATTCGCTGCTCGTCCGCCAGGGTCCGCCGGCGCTCCACCGCGCCACGCTGGAGCAGGCGCTGGCCGTGCCGCGGCTCTTCGGCGCGACCCGGCGCGCGCTGCTCCGCGCGCTCGCCCGCATGCACGCGCTGCACGGTCGCTACGACGCGGCGCTGCCGCCGCTCGAGGAAGGCGCCCGTGCCGCCCGCGAGGCGGGTGATCGGGCCAGCGAGGGCTCCTGCCTCGCCCTCGGCTGCTTCGTGCGTCGCCCGCTCGGCGACGAGACCGGGGCGCTGGCCGATGGCGCGGCCGCGCTGCGCATCGCCGAAGAGACGCACGACCGCCCCCTCGAAGCCATGGCGGCCCAGGCGATGGGCCTCGTCCACCTCGCGGCGGGTCGTCCGATCGACGCCGAGCGATGGGAGGTGCGCGCCCTGGCGGCCGCCGAGGCCGGTGGGGCGCCGCGCGTCGCCGCCATCGCCCTGGCCAATGCGGGGGTCGCGCTGAGCCGTCAAGGTCGGCTGACCGAGGCCGCGCGCGCGCTCGACGATGCACTCGCGCGATTCGGCGTGCTCGACGACCGCTTCCACGTCGCGCGCGTCTCGACCCACCGCGCGGCCGTCGAGCTCGCGGCCGGTGAGCTGCCCGCCGCCCGCGCCCGGCTGGTCGCGGCGCTGCCGGGTCTCGACGCCGTCGAGGACCCCGAGGGCTCGATCGAGGCGCGGCTGCTCCTCGCCGAGATCGCGCGTCGCGACGGCGAAGGCTTCGAAGCAGCCCGCTTGCTCGCCGATGCCCACCTGCTCCTCCGCGGCGCCGCGCACGCGCTGCTCGCCGCCACCCTCCCGGAGCTCGTGAGCCCCGACGCAGCGGCGGTGGTACAGCTCGACGCTGGCGCCGTGCGTTTCGGCACGCACGTGGTGGACCTGTCGCGACGCCCAGCGCTCCGCCGCGTGCTCTCGGCGCTGGTCGACGCGCGCCTCTCGGCTCCCGGCCAGGCCTGCACCGTCTCGGAGCTCCTCGCCGCAGGTTGGCCGGGCGAGCGCATGAGCGTCGAGTCCGGCACCGCTCGCGTCTACATGTCGATCCGCCGCCTGCGCGCGCTCGGCCTGTCGCCGATCCTGCGCACCGTGGACGCCGGATACCTCCTCGATCCCACGGTCGCGCTCACCCGAGGCGACCTCGATGTTAGGCGAAGTTAGGCCTCGTTTCGCCCTGGCTGGGGCACACCGGAGGCATGCGCACCTCCCTCGGCTCCGCCCTCTTCTCCCTGCTCGGCGCCTGCGCCTCGTCGCCGACCTCCACGCCCGCGCCAGACACCGGTCCCGCGAGCGACGCAGGGCCCGAAGCTCCGCCGGCCTTGGCGTGGGAGCCGTGCACCCTGCACAGCGAGGGCGACGGCCCGGCCGCCGAGTGCACGACGATGTCCGTGCCGCTCCGCCACACCGACGCGAACGGCGAACAGATCTCCTTCTTCGTCAAGCGCTTCCGGCCCGGCAAGGGCACCCGAGCGCTCTGGCTCCTGCAGGGAGGCCCGGGAGGCTCCGGCTACGCCTTCGAGAAGATCGTCGAGCAGCTCTCCGTCGCGATGCCCGACGTCGACTACTACATCCCGGACCACCGCGGCACCGGTCGCTCGACGCGTCTCGGGTGCCCCGAGCAGGAGAAGAAGGGCAGCAAGAGCGGCATCTTCATCGCCGCCGAGGAGTGGCCCGCGTGCCTCGCGGCCGCGCGCGCCGAGTGGGGCGACAAGCTCACTGCCTTCCGCACCACCGAGGCCGCGAACGACCTCGGCGTGGCGATCGAGCGCGCGCAGGCGCCCGGCCAACCGGTGTTCGTCATGGGCGTCTCGT
>JADJMO010000024.1 GCA_016709545.1 Myxococcales bacterium | reverse complement strand
GGCGGAACGACGACGCGCGGCCCGGCGGGAGGTCGCACCGGTTCGCGCATCGCGGCCGGAATGCGCTGGTCCGTGTCGGAGAGATCGACGCCATCGACGTCGTGGACGTCGAAGCCGATGCGCGCCGTCGCGAATCCGCTCGCGGCGACCTTGGCCTCGATCCCGCGCAGGAGCTCGACCCACGTTTGCGCTCGCCCGGCGGGGCGTCGGCGGGCATCGGGTAGGCGGCGAATTCGTCAGGCTGGCTCTGCCAGTAGACGAGGAGCGCGGTCGCGCGATCGCACTGCGGGTGGCGAATCACCTCGAAGAGCTTCTTCGCGCCATCGTCCCAGTTGTACTCCTGCACGAAACCGGTGGAGCTGGAATGCATCCATCTTGGTGATCGCGGTCGCAGGCTTGGCGAGGCCGAGTCGGGCGCGCAGCTCGGGCAACAGCGAGAGCTGGAGCTCGGTGCAGGTCACCTCGGCGCTCGGCGGCAGCGTCGCCGTGGTCAGACGACCGACGTCGCTCAGATCGACTCGCCCAGCGGATTGTCGGCGGCGCTCAGCTGTTTGAGGCGCGGGTCGCTCAGATCGAGGACGGTGAGCCGATTCCCCGTCACCGAGAGCGACTCGACCATGCGTTCTCGAGATGGAGCGAGGACAGCCCGCACCTCTGCAGCGAGAGGAGCTGCAGGCGGGGATAGGGGGCCGCGTCGAAGGAAGTGAGGAGCGCGTCGTCGGCGGAGAGCTGGGTCAGCCCGGGAGCGTCGGGCAGGAGCACGCGGCCCCGGTTGCCGTTCAGGTACAGCGATTCCGCGCGAGCGAGCGCGCGCGTCGATCCGGCGAGCGCGTTGTCGAAGGGCGAGATTGCGGAGGCGATGGAGGTTGCGGAGGTCGATCGCGGAGAGGCCGCACTGGAAGGCCATGAGCTCCTCGAGCCCGGCGAGCTCGCGGACGTCGAGCGCACCGAGCGGATTCTGGCTGCAGCTCAGCTTTCGCAGCGTGGCTGGCAGCCCGACGAGCCCGGTCAGTCGGTTCTGCTCGACCTCAGGTCTCGAGCGCCGTGCATCCGCCGACGTCCAGCGTCGTCAGCATGCACCGATTCAGCACCAACGACCGCAAGTGTGGATGCTCGCCCAGCACCAGCGAAGCGAGCTTGGCGCTCCACACCACCGCGACCTCGACCAAGCCACCCAGGCCGCGCAGGTCGAGCTCGCCCGGCGCCGTCAGGAGTCGGATTCGCGCAAGGCGCCCATCGACGATCGCCGGGCTTGTTCCTGTTGCGAGAAGGAATCGAGCGTGGTCTGCGGTCTTCCTTTCTTGCCGCGGCCACGGCCTCGACGACGCGGCGCTCGGCGGGCCGAGGCGGTCCACACCGCTCCCTGCACGGCCTCCTCGAGCATCTTCTTCACGGACTTGGTGTACCCGGCGTAGCCGACCTTGTGAACGGTCTTCGGGGCGGCCGGGAGGAGACTACGAGAAGTCGACGCACTCGAGCGGCGAGCGGCGGATGACCGGTATGCTGGTCCACGTGCGCCCCCTCTGCTCCGCGTTCGCGCTCCTCCTCGTCGCGTGCACTTCGCGCGAGACGACCGAAGCTGCCCCGGAGGCTGGCACCTGCACCGACCTCTTCGGCGTCCCGAACGACAAGACCGGGCTCGACGACGCGACCTGTCGACCCACGTGTGGATGCGGCGACGCGGCCTGGACCGCGCCCACGTGGTCGTCCGATCGGGTCGCCGAGCTGCTCGCGTGGACGCTGCTCGATCCCCCCGCCGAGCTCACCACGGACCCCTACGCGTCCCCTCCGACCACCACGAGCGGGGTGTGCGCCGTGCAGGTCGTCGACCGCGCGAAGAAGACCTACCGACTGGCCTCGTTCGCGACGCGCGCCGAGGCCACGGCGAGCGGCGCGACCATGACCCACGACGACCGCTGCGGGCTCTGCTCCTCCTCGCCGACCTCGCGGTGTACGCCAGCAAGCCCGATCTCACCGAGCCGGTGCGGAGCTGCGGCCTCGACGCCGGCACCGACCTCGAGAAGAACGTCGTCTGTCTGCAGAAGCTGGGCTTCACCCGCCCGTGTGCGCAGATCTGGGCCTACAACACGCGCAACACCCGCGCCCAGTGCTTCGGCATCTGCTTGTCGCTGATCACGGCGCCCTACCACGAGGAGGACGGCGGCTTGAACGCCTGCCTCCTCTGCGACGAGCAGAAGAGCGGGCCCGTGTTCAAGACCGTCGCTGGCCGGACCCGCCGCAACACCGGCGTGCCCTCCCTCCATGTGCCGGCCCCAGCAGAGGTGGTCCGCCTCGAGCACCGGTACTGACGGACCGTCCACGGCCGCAACGGTCAGGCCAGAGTGGCCGCATTGTACTCTGCGCAAGCGGAGTAGGCTGCGTGCGTGCGAGAGACGCTGGCTCCAGAAGCGTCGAGTGCCGAGCAAGAGGTGCTCGCTGCAGGGGCTCGGATCGATGGGCGCTACTACCTCGACCGTCCCCTCGGAGCCGGCTCGCAGGCCGACGTCTGGCGGGCGCGCGACATCCACCTGGAGCGTCACGTCGCGCTCAAGATCCTGCGCGGCGACGGCATCAGCGATGGAGCGCGGTTCCGCCGCGAAGCGGCGATGCTCGCGCCCTCCGCAGCGCGCATCTCGCCACCATCTATGCCTTCGGCTTCGTCGACCGGGAGCCCTATTTCGCCATGGAGCTCATCGAAGGTCGAAGCCTTTTCGAGCTCTGGATGGTCCACGTGCAGGCCCAGCGCGCCATGCCGGTGGCGCGGACGGTGGACATCATCGCCGCGGCGGCGCGGGGCCTCTCGGTCGCCCACGCCCAGGGCATCGTGCACCGCGACGTGAAGCCCGAGAACATCATGATCGAGGACGACACCGGTCGAGTGGTCCTCGTCGACTTCGGAGTCGCGCTCGACAGCCATGGGCCGAACGACGGCATGATCTACGGCACGCCCGAGTACATGGCGCCGGAGCTGCTCGGCGGCGCGCCCGCGAGCGCCAACACCGATCAATACGGGCTCGCCCTGGTGGCCTACGAGCTCCTCACCGGCGCGTTGCCGTTCCACGAGGACCCGCCGTTCCGCCAGATCCCACGACGTGGGAAGGAGTTGATAGCCACCACCTTCGTCGGCGCGACCCGGGCTCGCACGCCTCGACGACGGGCTCTTGCGGCTTTCCTCGATCTGGCCCGCGGCGCGGTACCCGACCTGCGTGGCGTTCGGCAACGCGCTGGTCAGGCCTTGTCCGAGGCCCCGCTCGAGCCAGCGGCGACGGACGGAGGGCTGCGCGTGCTGGTGGTCGACGACGACCCCCTGTTCGTACGGCTGGTCACCCGTTGCCTGCACGTGGCGCTCGCCGGGGTGCCCATCACCATCCGCCGCGTCACCGAGCCACACGCAGCGCTGGAGAAGTGTCGCACCCATCTGCCGGAGCTCGTCGTGCTCGACTACGAGATGCCCGGGATGGATGGTGTCGAGCCGCTGGCACGGGTCCGCGCCCTGCCTCGCGGCGAGACCGTCCGGGCGATCGTGCTCAGCGGGAACAACGACGAGCAGACGCGCCTTCGCTTCGCGATGCTCGGCGTGCGCACGTTCGCCGCCAAGCCAATCGACTTTTCGGCGCTGGTCGAGACGCTGCACCTCGTGGCGCGCGCCAATGGCTGGATCGCCGCGGGCGCAAGCTAGCGCCGCGCTTCGACGGACAGCACTCCGGTAAGGTACGAGAGCGCATGAACGTGGAAGACCAGGGCAGAGCGGACGCGCGGCCTCCTGCTGATCCACGCGTACAAGAACCAGCTGGCAAGCGTCGTCGTGAACCTCGCGGCGACCCTCGGCGTCGCGTTCGTCGTCGGCACGAAGGGAGCGTGGTGGCCGTGGATCTGGCTCGGTGCCGTCGGCGTCGCGAGCGCGCTTCGCCTCCTCTCTGGCGCTGGCTTCCGGCGCGCGTTCCAGCGAGACACCGTGCCGACCGGCGAGCTCCGCGTCCGCTGGCAGCGACGCTACGAGGTCGGGCTCACCGCCAGCGGGTCGCTCTGGGCGTACCTCACCTGGACCCGGCTCTCGGCCCTGGGACTCGAGCAGCAGTTCGTCCTGATCGTCGTCGTCTCGGCCCTCGCGGGCGGAGCGACCGGCGTGCTCGCCCCGCTGCTCCGCGTGGGACGCCTCTACATCGGACTCCTCTTGCTGCCGGCCTGTTTCCGCCTCGCGACGATGGAGCACGCACAGCCGGTGCTCGGGGTGCTGGGCACCATCTTCTTCGTGGTCATGGTCGTCGGTCACCGGAACAACCACCTCTTGCTCGAGCAGTCGCTGGTCCTGCAGGCGCAGAACGCGGAGCTCGTCGAGCAGCTCCAGGGCGCGCGCGACACGGCCGTGAAGGCGTCGGAGAACAAGAGCCGCTTCGTCGCCATGACGAGCCACGAGCTCCGGGGGACCCCTGAACGGCATCCTCGGCATGAGTCACGCGCTCATCGACACTCGCCTCAGCGAGCACCAGCGAGGCTCGTCCGCGCGCTCTCGACGAGCGCGGAGTCGCTGTCCCGTCTGCTCTCGGACTTGCTGGACATCGCGCGCATCGAGGCCGGTCGGCTCGACGTGGTCCTCGCCGACACCGACGTCCGCGAGCTGGTGGCCGACGTGGTCGATGCCTTCGCGCCTCAGGCCGACCAGAAGGGCCTCGACATCGCTGCCATTTTCGATCCCGGGGTCCCGACTCGCGTCGCGGCCGACGCCGGTCGCTTGGGGCAGGTGCTCCGCAACCTCGTCTCCAACGCGGTCAAGTTCACGGAGCGCGGCTCCGTGCTGGTCGAGGTCGAGCGGGTCGACGCTCTGCTCTGGATCTCCGTGACCGACACCGGGAGAGGCATGCGCGCGGAGGACGTCGAGCGCATCTTCCTGCCGTTCGAGCAGGTGTCCGCCGAGCTCGTCGATCGGCGCGCCGGGACGGGTCTCGGTCTCTGGATCGCGCGCAGCTTCGTCGAGAGCTGGGGTGGGACGATCACGGTCGAGTCCGTGCCCGACCGCGGTACGAAGTTCCGGGTCTCGCTACCCATCACCGTCACGGAGGCTCCGCAGCGGTTCTCGACGTTGATGGGCATGCCGGTCGTGATCGTCGTCACCCAGCGGGAGGCCACGGGCCGCGCGTTCCTGATGGCGGGGCGGGACATCGACGCCCGCGTGACGACCCGCCGGACCCTCGACGAGGTGCTCGACGAGGGGCCCGTGGAGGCTCGGGCGCTGGTGGTCGACACCGCCTCGACGGGGCTCGGCGCCCTCGCGAGCCTCGGGTCGTTGAAGCTCGGGGCGCGCCTCGTGCTCGCTGCGCCCGCGAGCACCGTCCCCGAGGTCGAGAAGGTCGCCACCGCCTTGAAAGCGCGGGTGATGCTCCTCCCACCCCGCGCGACACGGCTGATCGCGGCGCTCGAGACCCCTCATCGAGCGCTGACCCACCGCCCGAGCCAGACGAACGTGACCGTCGACGCGACGCTGCTGGTCGTCGACGACGACGCCATCAATCGTCGCGTCGCGCGCCACGCGGCCGTGCAGATCGGCCTCCGGGTGCTGGAGGCTGCCTCGGGCGAAGAGGCCCTCGCTGTCCTCGACCGCGAGGTCGTCGACCTCGTGCTGCTCGACCTCCACCTGGAGGGCATCAGCGGCGACGAGGTCGCGCGGCGCATCCGCAAGCTGCCCCAGCCCCCCTCGATCATCGCCTACACCGGGAGCGTGCAGGAGAGCGATCGGCGACGCCTGCTCGAGGCCGGCGTCGAGGAGATCCTCGGCAAGCCCCTCGACCGAGGTGCCTTCGTCACCGCCACCAGCAGGGCGCTCAACGCACGGCGACAGCAGTCGCGAAAGACGGGTCGATCGATGAAGCTGGACATCCTGGACCTGTCGGTCCTCGACGATCTGCGGGTGGCGATGGGGGGAGACGGCGAGATCGCCGACATGCTCCAGGAGTACCTCCCCTCTCTCGTCGCCCGCAACGAGAGGATCGCCCTTTCGGCAGAGCGTGACGACTGGAAGACCGTCGGCGCCGAAGCGCACGCCTTGAGCTCGGCGGCGGCCACGTTCGGCGCGCAGCGCGCCGCGTTGATCGCTCGCACGCTCGAGCGAGCGGTCGGGACCGGCGAGCACGGGCGGATCCAGGGGCTCGTGAAGGCGCTCGGAGAGGCGGTGCGAGAGACGATCCCGCTCCTCGAGCAAGAGCGCGACGGCGCGGCGGCGCGGGCGGCCCTCGGAACCGGCTGAGACCCGCCGACTGCGAGCGGTCACAAGAGACGGCGCAGCAGCTCCTCCTGGGAATGCACCCCCACCTTCTGGAAGGCCGACTTGAGGTGGTTTCGCACCGTGGCCGGGCTGATGTGGAGCCGCTCCGCGATCGTGGGCACGCGCAGGTGGTCGGCGAGGAGCCGGACGATCTCCCATTCGCGCTTGGAGAGAGAGGCCTCGGCGCGCTGCTCGTCCAGCGGGCGCCGCGCGGGGCTGACGATCCCGAGCTGCGTCAGGATGCGGGCGATGTCGTCGAGCGCCGCCTCGACGGGCTCCTTCACCGCTGGCGAGAGGGAGATCCGCACCGAGGCGAGCAGCTGGGCCTCGGTGAAGGGCTTCGCGACGAAGCCGCGCGGTGAGGTCTCGCGCGCTCGCTCGACGGTGCCGGCGTCGACGCACCCGCTCATGTACAGGATCGGGACCCCTGCGCTCGCATCGCCCGACCGACGTCGAGGGCCCGAGGTGCCCGGGAGGGAGATGTCGAGCAGGGCGAGGTCGATCTTGCGCCCCACCCACGAGAGCGCCGCGTCTCCGTCTCGCGCGGTCCCGACGACGCCGAACCCGCCCCGCCCGAGCATCACGACCACCGTCTCGAGGACCCGCGCGTCGTCGTCCACGACGAGAATGCCCTGCTCCATCATCGTCGACATCGCTCTCCTCCGGCCACGTGCCGGCAGTGGGGTAGGCCGCACACTCGACGCAGGCCTTCTCTGCCGCCGCGAACACCTCTTCGAGGTGCCGGAGCAGCTCGCGCGCGCCGAACGGCTTGGGGAGGAAGCCGGCGTCGGTGGCGAGCTCCTCGGCGTCGAACGCGTGACCCGACATGAACAGGACCCGCAGATCGGGCCGCCGGTCCCGCAGCGCGCGCGCGAGCGCCGAGCCCCCCATCCCGGGCATCACGATGTCGGTCAGCAGCAGATCGACCCGACGCGCCTGGTCGTGGACGACGAGCGCGTCCTCGCCGCTCCGCGCCTCCAGCACGGCGAAGCCGCGCGCTTCCAGGATGCGCCGCACGATCGCGCGGATGCGATCCTCGTCGTCCACGACGAGCACGGTGGTCTTCTGCTGCCGCCCCGAGTCCGGCACCTGCCGGGCGCCCAGCGTGGGCAGCAGCACCGTGAACCGGCTCCCCCGCCCGAGCTGGCTGTCGACGAGCACGTGCCCGCCGGACTGCTCCACCACGCCGTGGACGATCGCGAGGCCGAGCCCGGTGCCCTTGCCGACCACTGCCGTGGGCTGACTCGAGAAGAACGGCTCGAAGATCCGCGCCTGGGTCTCGGGGGCCATCCCGACGCCGGTGTCCGAGACCTCGAGCGCGCAGTAGCAGGACGGGTCGAGCTTGCCCCCCGCCGCGCGCACCTCCTCCGCCGACGCCGCCCGGGTCTCGATCGTCAGGGCCCCGCCCTCGGGCATCGCGTCGCGGGCGTTGACGGCGAGGTTCATGATCGCCTGCTTGATCCTCGTCCGGTCGGCCATCACGTCTCCGACGCCGGGGTCGAGGTGGAGGCGGAGGTGGACGTGCTCCCCGATGAGGCGCGCGAGGATCTTGGCGAACCTTCGAGCAGGTTGTTCAGCGAAAGGCGCTGCGGGCGCAGCTCCTGCCGACGCGAGAACGCGAGCAGCTGCTGCGTGATCCGCCGCGCCTGGTCCGCGGCGTCGACGATCGGCGTCACCTGCTCCCGATGGGGCGAGTCCTCCTCGAGATCGAGATCGAGCATCGACGCGTTGGCCAGGATGACGGTGAGCAGGTTGTTGAAGTCGTGCGCGATCCCCCGCGAGGCGGCCGATCGCCTCGAGCTTGCTGGCCTCGGCGAGGCGGTGCTGGGCTCGCTCCACCTCGACCAGGGTGTTCGCGAGCTGCTCGTTCCTCTGACCGAGCTCGTGGGTCCGGGCCTCGAGCGCCTTCGTGAGCGCGATGTTCCGGAGGGCTCGGTCGAGGTGGTCGTGGAGCAGCGCGAGGAACGGCCGGTGGCGCTCGCCGGGCGCCTCGACGAAGAACGATCGCTGGCTGCAGGGGCAGCTCCAGGCGACGAGCCCGCTCACGACCGGGGTGTGGCCGATGGGGATGACGACACCGACGGTGCCCGCGACCGGCGGCGCGCCGACGACCCGGGTGACGGCCTGGAGGAGCAGCGGATGGTCGGTCACCGCGCCGACCCACGGCGCCGCGTCGACGCTGCGCACGAGGGAGAGCCCCTCGACGAACCGCAGGTTGGTGGGCTCGAGGAGGGTGTCCGCATCGCCCACGGCGACGATGGTGTCGATGGCGAACCACTCCTCGGAGGGACGCCGCGCGCTCGATCACGACCAGCGGGCTCGAGGGCGGAGGAGGCGAGCGCGAACGCGGACAGCGCGCCCACCCGCGTGAGCTGGCGGTCGAGCTCGGTCTGCGATCGGGTCCACCGGTGCTCCGTCTGGACGAGGCTCTTCACCTGCTCGTTGAGCTCACGATTCTCCACCTCGAGGGCGCGGATGCGCGCGTCGGTCTGGCTCATGGGCCGTACACCGCGAGCACGGTGGCCGTGTAGTTGTGGTAGCGAGCGCGCCCTGCCAGCGGGGCGATCTCCCCGTAGCTGTGCATGCCGAGCCAGGGGACCGCGCGACCGACCCGTGACTGCAGGGGCTCGATGGTGTGCGAGTAGGTCGTGGAGCCGAACAGCAGCTTCCCGCGGCCGGCGCAGTCGAAGTGGAGCACCGCCATGGGCTGTCACCGGCGCGGGCGAGGCGATCACCGAGCGTCGCGGCGCTCGCGGTGATGGCGGGGGGGCTCCGCATCACCATGTGCACGGTGTCGCCGGTGGTGAGATCTCCTCCGGGGAAGAAGAGCGCACCGTCGTCCTTGCGCAGCAGCATCGGCGTGCGAATCGTGTAGTCGGCGCCGCCGAGAGAGAGCTCTCGTCCCACGCTCAGGTGCATGATGCCGTCGGCGTTGAGGTCCTGTGGGTCTCCGTCCAGGTAGGCGCGCACCTCGTCCCAGGCGGGCCGATGGTCGATCTCCTGCACCCAGCCGTCCTGCGCGCGGGTGATCTGCTTGCGTGAACCGATGGGAGAACAGCCGTGGGACACACCGTGCGCGACCGTGCCCGGCCCCGCCAGCAAGACCGCCGCGACCCCGCCGCTCACGACGGTGCCGGCGTGCAGCTGCCAGGTACGCTCCATCCGCTGCGCGTCTGCGCTGGCGCCGCCGACGATCGGCAGGTCGGGTAGCCCCTCCTGCAGCCCCGCGAGGAAGGCGCTGCAATCGCCGGTGAGTCCATCGGGGAGGACCACCAGCGCGAGCGCGTCGGGCGTCCGCTCGCGCTGGACCTCTCGAGCCAGCTGTCGTCCGGCCTCGGCAGAGCGTTCGCCGTAGGTGGGTGTGAGGAAGCCGGTGGCCCGCAGCTCACCGCCGATCGCCATGACCCCGAGGACGTGCTCGCCCTCGTCGGCGCGGCCCTGCGTGATCACCCCCCCGGCGGAGCACCCGGTGGTGTCTGCCCCACAGGCCGCGCGGATCACCCGCGCGAGCGTGACGCCATCGTGGCGCGCGGCGGAGAACGCGATCACGTGGCGGACGGGGCTCCCGAGCTCGGTCATCGCGCGCCGGATCGCCTCCTCGGCGGCGCGCTCGGTCGAGCGAGCCGTACTCCACCCCACCCCTGTCCACTTGTGCGCCGGAAGTTCGTTTGTCCCGGCACTTGGAGAGAGGGGCATGCTCGCGGTGAGTTAGCAAGACGCGCACCAGCCGCACCGGGCCTCGATCGGCGGTGATTCACCACCGGGTGCGTCAACCTGCACCCAGACCTTTGACCCTCCGAGGCGCAATCTTGCGGTGCTTTGCAAGGGTCGCCAAAGACCCACCCTGCAGACAGTACCCCTCGATCGCGCCAGCTGCAGCGCCCACCGGCGGCCAGACAAACCGGTCAATCGGCCTCCAATCACGACATTCAGTGGGGCATGTCATAGGCAACAAACGTCGGTTGTTCGCCAGCGACTCGACGGACGGCCCGCGGTAACGAACGGCCTCGAACTTCGACGCGCCATGCCGCTGCCTTCCGCCTGCTAGCGTGCTCGGATGCGTCGCTCCCCGCTCCTCGTTCTCGGTCTGTTCACGCTTCTCGCGCCAGCGTGCGTCACGCAGCAGGACTCGGCCGACGGCGGCGTGGACGCTGGCTCCGACGTCGCTTCCGACACCGGCTCCGACGCCGCGATCGACTCGACCCCCACGGACGGTGGCACCGACACGTCGCCCCCGACCGACGGTGGCGGTGGCGGCCCCGAGGTGAAGTCGCTCTCCGCGGGCAGCGAGATGACGTGCGCGGCCCTGGCCGACGGCACCGTGCGCTGCTGGGGGCGCAACAACGTCGGGCAGCTGGGCAACGGTGCCAAGACCTTCGATCCCGTCGGCCCGTCCCGTCCAGGTCACCGGCCTGACCGACGCGATCGCCGTGTCGGCGGGCGTCGAATACGCGTGTCGCTCCGCGCGGGCGGCACGGTCGTGCTGGGGTGGCAACGCGCTCGGCGTGCTCGGCAACGGCACCGCGACCGACTCGCTCACGCCCACACCCGTGACCGGCCTGACCGGCGTCAAGGAGATCGCCGCGGGCTTCTCCGCCACGTGCGCGCTCAAGACCGACGGCACCGTCTGGTGCTGGGGCCGCGGCGGCGACTACGGCACGACCTCGCTCACCCAGAGCAACGTGCCCGTGCAGGTCACGGGGCTCGCCAACGTGCAGCACCTCGCGAACGCAAACGAAGGCGGCACCTCGTTCACCTCGCTGGTCTGCGCGCTCCTCGCCGACAAGACCGTGCAGTGCTTCAGCAATTACAACGGCTCCGGCCAACTCGGGAACGGCACCAAGGACAGCTCGCGCACGCCGGCGCCGGTCAGCGGCATCGGCGACGCGAGCGCGATCATGGCGTCGCTGCTCCACGCCTGCGCCGTCCGCGCCGACGGCACCTGGTGCTGGGGCGCGAGCCAGCTCGTCGGCGACGGCAGCGTGGAGAACCGGCTCTCGCCGGTGAAGGTGTCGCCCACCCTCTTCGCCGAGCTCTCGTCGGGCTTCGAGCACACCTGCGCCCGCGAGACCGGTGGTGCGGTGTGGTGCTGGGGCTCGAACAACCGCGGCCAGTCCGGCGACGGGGCGACCATCAAGGTCAGCGACTACCGGCTCTCGCCCGCCAAGTCGAACGTGACCGACGCGGTGCTGCTCTCGGCCGGCATGTTCCACAACTGTGTCCACACCAAGACCAAGCGGACGCTCTGCTGGGGCGCGAACAACTTCGGCGAGCTCGGCTGGGGCACGCCGAGCAGCTCGAGCGCACCTCGGTCCCGACCGAAGTCATCTGGTAGGTCGAAGAAGCGTGGTACGCCTCTGATAGATTGCTGCCATAGCTGCCATCCCGCGCAAACCAGAACACTAGTGCGACCTTGCGATCTGCGCGCCGCGGCGTTGTCGCTCGTCGCTCCCGCGCTGTTCGCGAACCTCCACCAGCGAGCGTTCGTGCGCGCCTACGCGGCCTAGCCACGGTGCGCGCGTCAGTGCCGCGCGCAGTTGCCGCCGTCGACGATCAGCTTGCCGTGCTCGCGGAGCACCTGGTAGCGACACACACCAGTACCCTTCGGCCCGCTCATCTCGAGCGTGACCATCGCGCCCGAGTTCTCCCCGAAGCGCTCCACCTTCTGCGAGGTGACCTGGGCGCCTTCGACGAACCCACAGATCGTGCGGGCGTTCGTGATGCAATCGGACCCGACGGTGCCTGTGCGGGTGCAGCAGGCGCTCGGCAATCCCTTCGCGACGTGCGCCACCACCGCCTCGACGTAGTCGGATTCGCTGCCGAGGCCACACGCGAGGAGGGCACCCGCCACGACGGACAGGGGAGCGCGCCGCATGGTCGTAGGATACCAGCACCAATCCCCCGACGCGCTGGCCTCGCTATTCTCCGAGTTGTGTTCGCGTTCGCCTACGAGCCGCTCTCCGGGACTGCCGTCTTCCACTTCAGTGGCTCGTCCAACACCGACGCGGACTTCGAGCGCTATCTGGCCGCCGTCGACCAGCTGGACACGCTGGCCGGGGCCGGGCCGATGCGGCGGTCGTGACCGTCGTCGAGCACGGCAACCCGCCGCCGAACGCCAAGTGGCGGCAGCGCATCGCCGAGCGCTCACGAACCCTCCACACAGGCGATCGCGGTACTGGTCTCGACGTCGCCGTTGATCCGCGGGGTCATGACCGTCCTCAACTGGCTCGCCCCGCAGCGCTTCCGCGAGCAGACGGTGGCGAGCACGTTCGAGGAGGCGGTGGAGTGGGTCGAACGCCGCCTGCCCCATCGCGGGGTCGTGCTGCGCCAGCTCCTCGACGAGGCGCGCGCCAAGTCACGCTGAACGCCTGCGCGTCAGCGGAACGCCCAGCCGACCGCCGCGCCGAGGTAGAACAGCCGGTGACCGTCGCCCGCGTGCCCCGTCGTACAGTGGCCGAACGAGCTCGACCCCGCGCCCCAGCCCACGCACCCGAGCGAGCTCGGGTTCAGCATCCACGCGTACCCGAGGAACAGCCGCGCCGAGAAGCCGCTCTCGTGTCGCCCCTCCCACGACGCTTCGACGTTGGTCCAGTGCGCGCGCTCCGTGGTCTTGTACGCGGGCCCGTCCGTCGTGAACTCGACCCAGGTGTAGCCGCCAGTGGAGTAGCCCCCGCCGAGCGCGAGCGCCGAGTTGCCGCGCGTGACCACCCGATAGCGGCCCTGCACGGCGACCTGGACGTCGCGGTGCCAGCGCGCGCACACCGCGTCGAACGAGGTGGGCTGTGCGTCGCGCGCCTTGCAGTACGGACCGCTGCCGAGGCCGACGCCCAGCGAGGCCACGAGCCCGGGATCGGCGCGAGCTCGAGCGCGACGCCGTAGTACCCGGTCGGCGTCCCGAAGCCGACCTGTCCCATCACCGCCAACGTCTGCCCGAAGGCGTTCACCGACGAGCGCGGAGGGGGCGGCGGCGGCGGCTCCTCGGCGGCTTCGCCGACGGCGAGCCCACCGAGGAGGATCACACTGGAGAGGAACATGGTCGCGCCCTCAGCAAGTCGCGGGCCACGCGCAACTGCGAGATCCCCGCGGTCGTGGGGCCCCCGCAGCGTGCGCCTGGGTCACAGTGGGGCCCGCACGGCTCAATGATAGAGCATCGAGGCGGCGTCGAACGACAGCGTGGCCTTGGCCTCGCCCTTCACCATGATCTGCAGCTTCGCGGGCGCCGCCCCGGAGGTGGTCACGTCGACCGTCTCGTCGGCGTCCTTGCCGCGCGAGAACGCGACGTCGATCAGCGGCTCGAGGAACCCCCGCTCGAACGTCCAGGCGCGCATGCCCGACGAGCGCGTGGCGTTCTCGCCGCTCGCGAAGCCCCACGTGAAGACCACGTCGGAGAGGTTGGCGCGGTGGAGCGGCTGCACGGTGACCTTGGTGGCGTCGGCGTCGAAGCCGTCGGGCCGGCCCTCTTGCACGAGGTCGTCGGAGCCGATGTGCACGTATTTGCCGCCTTGACCGCGCCGAGCGCGATCGCGTAGAACACCATGCGCTTCTGCGGCGTGGGCGGGTCGGCCGGCGGGTCCTCGGGCTTGTACTCGAAGGTGAGGCGGATCAGGAGCTCGTTGCCCGGCTGCCCATCGAGATCCACCTCGTCGAGCGACACGCGGCAGCGCTGGTCGGTGAGCAGATCGCCGAGGATGGGGGCGCCGACCTTGTTGATCAGCTGCACCGCGTCCGAGGCGCTCCACTTCTCCCAGCGGCTCGTGATCGTCTCGACGGACTTCTTCAGCTCGGCGAGGTCTTGCGGGGACCGTCGGTCGCGTCGCCGAGGATCGCGGCCTCGGTCACGGCGAGGGCGCCCTTGCCCGCGTGGACCTCGTCGAACACGATGCGCACCGTCTTGGCCTCGGTGCCGTCGAGCTCGATGAACGCGCCGTGCCGCTCGGCGCCGAGCTCGCGCGTGGCCACCTGCTTGCCGTCGAGGAGGATCGAGACCTTCTTGGCGTGCGAGTTCTCGCCGAACAGATCGCCGTCCTTGGCGCCGAAGTCCACGAGGCCCGTGTCGAAGCGCACACCCCAGATCTTCTTCGGTTGTTTGAGCTTGGCCTCGAGCCACTCCGGGTCGGTGGACTTGGGCTTGGGCGAGGCGATCCAGGTGGTGGCGCGCGAGCCATCGAACGCGCGCTTGCCGGGATAGAAGCCACCCTTGGCGAGCTCCGTCGACGCCGACACCGCGTCGACCGGGAGCTTGCGCAGCCAGCGCGGCCCCTTGCGCGGCTCCGCCTTGGCGACCACCGGCGCGGAAGCCGAGGCGCTCGCCGACGCGGCGCTCGAAGCCACCGTGGCCGGGGTCGACGCAGGTGCTGCCGGCGCTGGCTTGTCGGTCTTGGGCTCCGACTTGCAATGGAGCAACGACAGCGCCAGCAGAGCGAGCAACGACGAGCGCTTCATGGACGGCATCCTAGTCGTGAAGTTCATGCCGAGACAAACGAGGACACACGGCTCCTCGATTCCCCTCGCCCCTGTGGCATGACGCAGCGCAGGCGTCGGAGAGCGCGCGGCGGCGTTACGGACTCTGGTCGAATCCGCCACGCAGCGTACGCTGGAAGGATGCTTCGCTTCCCGGATCTCCTGCGGGCCATCGCGCTCGGCAGCCTCGGCGCCAGCGCCGGGTGCGCCGGCCACACCATCGACCTCTCGCGCTACGACCAGAGCGTCTGCAGCGCCGAAGGCAAGTACCACCCGTGCGAGGGCTCGTCGGAACCCTCGGCGTCGACTACGTGGTGCTCTACGGAGGCTACGGGACCTGAGCGTCGTCGACGAGGACGGCAAGGCGTGCGCGACCGCGACCGACCCGGCGGCGTGCGCCACGCAGCTCTGGAAGGCGAGCTCGGGCAGCGGAGGCTGGGGCTCCGGGAGGTCCCGATGCTGCGCTTCCTCGTGACGACCCGGGGGACGAGGTCCGCGCCTACCGCACGCTCGCGGATCTGCGCACGCTCCTGCAGCCCGTCGACAGCGCCAAGGAGGCCGCGCTCCTCCTGTCGGAGAGCGGCCACCGCATCCAGTGCAACTACCTCAACGCGCGCAAGGTCGCCGCGGGCTACGAGATCGTCACCGAGACGGGCAACACCTGTGGGGGAGACATCCTCCGCAAGGTCACCCTGGTGCGGCCGGATGGGAGCACCGCCGAGGTGGACAGCGAGGTGCTCGTCGAGGGCGACTCCAACTGCGCGATCGGGCGACGCCCCGAAGGCCTCGCGGCCGTCGGCCGCGCGCGGGGCTCGGTGGCTACTTCGCGCTCGCGGCGCACCTGGAGGCGGCTTCGATCGTCGCCTTCGCGAGGCTCGCCCGCGAGCTCGTCGCGCACGGCGCTCCGCGGGCACTCGTGGTGGCGACCGAGCGCGCGAGGCGCGACGAGATCCGGCACGCGCGACAGGTCGGTCGACTGGCGCGGCGCTTCGGCGCGAGGCCGCCTGTGGTGGTGACTGGCCCGACCCCGAGCCCGCGATCTGGAGGCCATCGCGCTCGAGAACGCGACCGAGGGCTGCGTGCGGGAGACGTTCGGCGCCGTCGTGGCAGCGTTCGCCGCGGAGCATGCGCAGGATCCCGACGTCCAGCGCGCGTGCTCGCGGGCATCGCGGCCGACGAGGCGCGACACGCGGAGCTCTCCTGGGCCGTCGATGCGTGGATCCAGCTTCAGCTCGAGCCCGCGGCGCGCGCGGGTCGCGGCGGCGCGCGACGCAGCTGTCCAGCGCCTGCTCGAGGACGGCGCGCCTACCATGCCAGCCGAGGTGCACTCGCTGGCCGGCTACCCTACCCTCGGAGTCGCGCGAGATCCTCGAGCGGTTCGTGCCGGCCCTGTTCGCCGCCTGAACTCGGAGCGGAGGACCGGACGGGGACGGTCCGGGAGCGAAAAGGCAAATTCGCTCACTTGATCGGCGGGCACTCGGCGCCGGGCGCGGGATCGGGATCGCAGTAGAGGAACCCGCCGCCTGTCGTGCGCGTGATGAGCACCAGCGTGTTCGAGCGCGTCGCGTCGTCGATCGTGGGCAGCACGCGCTTCACCGCGTCGTAGTAGGTCGCGCTCGGCACCCAGACGTGGAGGATCTGCTTGACCCAGCGGTCCTCGGGGAGCACCCGCGCGCTGCTCGCCTTGATCGACTCGAAGTCCTTGACGAGCTGCGTGCGCACCTCGGCGTCCGTCATCGAGAGCGGCAGCGGCTTGAACACGCGCTTCGGGTTGACGCCGATCTTGTCGCCGCCGATCGAGACCAGGAGATCGGTGATGGTGGCCGCCCCGCCGTCCGGCGGCGGACCGTACCGATCTCGGTCTCGGTCTTCAGCAGCGTGGCGCCCGCGCAGTTCAGCAGGAGCTCGTGGGTCATCACCTCCGACTCCTTGGAGCTGCCGCCAGCGTTCGGCGCGTCGAACACGATCTTGCCGCCGGGCGAGAGGCGCGCGCTCGTACTTCTCGGTGGCGTCGAAGACGAGCGGGACCTCCAGCGTCACCGAGGCGGTCGACTTCACGGCGGCCGCGAGCCCACCGCACTCGCCGGAGGCGGCGCCGAGGATGTCGAACGGCGCCGCCGCGTCGGCAGCGTCGGCGATGGTGTCGATGGAGCCGTCGTCCCCGCCGTCGCTCGCATCCCCGCGGCTGTCCACGCCATCGTCCGTCGGCGCCGAGCTGTCGACGAAGGCCGAGTCGAGCTCGACCGAATCCGTCGTCGCGCCATCGGTGGTGGGCGTGGTGGTGGACTCGCCGCAGCCCGAGGCCGCGGACGCGAGGAGGACCAGCATGGAGAGGGCGGTCGCGAGGCGCATCGCGCACGAGCTACCGCTGCGCTCGCCGGGATGCACCTCGGCGAGATTCAGGGCGTGTCGGGGGCCACCTCGATGGCGCTCGCGAACTCGATGCGTGTCCGCTCCTTGCCCTTCGCCCAGAGCGGCCTCTGGACGCATACCCCTGTCTGAACATCGCCAGGCGGTAGGTGCCTGCGACGACCTCGATCGACGCCCCGTCCCAGAGGAATCGACCGTCCAGCCACGCAGACGCGTCAGGCCCCATCTTGGCGAGGTCGAAGCGCAGGCTGGCGACGTGCTCCGCACTGCGGGCAGCTTCGCGCCGCGCGGCATCGGCCAGCTCGGGTCGCGGAGGACTCGCCCCAGGGCCTGTTCCGCTGCCAGGTGAGCGTTGGCCCGCGCGTGGACGAAGAGTCCCAGTTCTCCCCGCCCGACCGCGACCACGAAGGTTCCCTGCGCGAAGACTCCTCGCTCCGTCGCGCGCAACATGACCGCGAGCATCGATCGCTTCTCGGCCGGGGCCACGTAGTCGTGGCTCGTATGGAAGCGAGAGAAGGCATCCTTCTCGGCGGGGGTGAGGTGTCCCACCAGGTTGCCCTTGGCGGGCTTCACGAAGACGGCGAGCGGGTCGCTCGGTGGTTCGACGCCCCGACACTCGGCTGGTGAGTGGATGCGACCGTCGGAGAGCGGATGGTGGTCCGCCTCGACCCGTGGAGCCCCGCACCCGATCGCGCCGACCAGCAGCAGTCCACTTGCTCGAGGACCATGCCCGACGATAGCGCCTCCGGTGTCCGCACAGCATTCCACAGAAATCCTGAGCCGATCCGGCGCCCTCCTCTCCTCTCTCCCCTCAGGAGGCCTGTGCCATGAGGACGACGACGGCGATCGGGGCGGTGGTGTTGGCGTGTCTCGCGGGGTGCTCGGGCTCGGACGCCCCGGGCGATTCGACGGGAGACGACGCCGCGACCGGGACCACCCCGACCGACGGCACGCCCCCCACCGACTCGGGCACGTCCCCGACCGACACGGGCACCCCCGCCGACACCGGCACGCCGCCCGCCGACACGGGTACGCCCGACACCGGTCCCCTCGGCACCGCGGGCAACCCCGACGGCTCGTGCAAGGCCGGCATCCCCGCGGGCGGCACCCCCGCCGACGTCTCCAAGCCCACCACCGTCGTCGGCTCCGGCACCGCCGCGAGCTGCACCTTCGCGGCGCTGAAGACCGCGGTCAACGCGGGCGGCATCGTCACGTTCAACTGCGGCGCGGCGCCGGTCACCATCCTCGTCACCGGGACGCTCGACCTGCCGACCACCAAGAGCACCGTGATCGACGGCGGCACCAAGGTGCCCCTCGACGGCGGCCGCACCGTGCAGATCCTCCGCTGGGACAGCGCCGACTTCCGCAAGAACGACAACCGGCTCACGCTGCAGCACATCAACTTCGGTCAACGGGAAGACCACCCCGACCAAGGCCATCCCCAAGGCCCCGCCGCCGTGCTCGCAGGGCTGGAACGACGGTGAGGGCGGTGCGCTCTACATGCGCGACGGCAACCTCACGGTCATCGACGCCATCTTCGCCGGCAACCAGGGCGCGCCGGTCGGCCCCGACACCGGCGGCGGCGCGATCTACGTCGTCGGCAGCAAGAACGGCGCGCTGATCGTCAAGAGCACGTTCAAGAACAACAAGGCGGCCAACGCCGGCGCGTTCGGCGGGCTGTTCTGCCCGCTGGAGATCTACGACAGCCTCTTCACCGGCAACCAGGGGATCGGCAACGGCGCGAACAGCGACGACGCGACCAAGTGCAGCGTCATCAACAACGGCCAGCACCAGGTGGGGTCCGGCGGCAACGGCGGCGCGATCTACAGCGACGGCGCGTCGGTGAACCTCAAGGTGTGCGGCACGGCGGTGCTCGGCAACGCTGCGGGAACGGGCGCGTTCGGCGGCGGGCTGTTCTTCACGAGCAACGACTTCGGCGGCACCCTCTCGATCATCGATTCGACGATGACCGGGAACACCGGGGCTACTGGACGGTGGTCGCCTCGGGCGCCACCAAGAACGCGGGCACCGCGGTGGGCACCAACACCAAGAGCCTCACCATCGTGAACTCGACGCTGCAAGGATTGTGATCCGACGGCGGCGCACGATCCCTTGTGAAGTGTGGGCTCCGGGACCGTCGCCCCGTGTTCGCGCGGTCGGACGCCGCTCACGAATCTCTCGCGGATCGAGCGCTCCTTGCTGCGTCGACGCGGGCACGAGGACTGCACTGCGGCCAGCCATGCGCTCATTCCTCCTCGTCACTCTCGTGTCCGTGTTCGGTTGCTCGTCGTCCACCCCCGAGTCGACCTCCACCGCGATCCCGGCGGCGCTCGAGGGCTACTGCACCGGCAAGCTGCGGGTCGCCACGAAGGTGGAGTCACCCGCGGTCGGGGCGGCTGGGAAGGCTCGGGCGCTACGCTGCCCGCAGGCACGCCGTTCGTCGTCGCGGTGGACTTCAGCCGCTTCGGGGGCTTCGCGTTCAGCAACGGCGCGCCGCAGAAGCTCGACGGCGACTTCCTGAAAGGCCTCGTGCTCGGCACCGACTTCGAATCGTCGTGCGCGACCAAGCCGGACCGCGACAAGGCCGACTTCGTCCTCCTCTCCAAGGCGACCCTCTTCACCACCAAGGACCTCACGGGCCCGCCGTGCGCGGTCCCCGCTGGCACCAAGTTCAAGTCGTACGGCTACTCGGGCGGCGATGGACCGGCCACGTTCGAGTCGAGCGAGCTGACCGCGCTGTGCGGCTTCGCGAAGGGTTACTCGAACGACTTCCACTACGGCGCGCTCTGTGCGCAGTAGCCTCAAGCCGCGGACCGCGCGGCAGCCCGCGCGAGCCAGCTCGGGTCGAGGATGCGGAAGCCCTCGGCGGTGGTCTCGACCACCCGCTGCTTCTGCCAGCGACTCATCGCGCGGATCGTCGTCCCCACCGTGGCTCCGACCATGGAGGCCAGCTCCCCCCGCGAGAGCACCACCGGGATGTGGATGCCGTCGTCGAACTCGTCACCGAAGCGCTCCGCGAGGTGGCTGAGCAGCGCCTTGAGCCGCTGCTCCACCGGCCCTGCGCTCATGATGCCGATCTTGTCGTGCAGGGCGTATCCGTGTTCGGTCAGCGAGCGGGCCAGCGCCCAGGCGATCGGTGGCCGGCGCTCGGCCACCGCGAGGATCGCCTCGGCCTCGAGCGTGAGCACCTCGGCCTCGGCGGACACCACCACCGCGTTGCCGGGGTACCCCTCGCGGGCGATCACCGCGAGGTTGCCGATCGTCTGTCGCGGGCCCCAGATCGCGACGATGCACGAGGCGCCGTCGTTCGTCGGGCGCACGAGCTTCACGAGTCCATGGGTGACGACCCTGAGGAACGTGGCGCGCTCACCGACGCGGAAGATCTGCTCTCCCCGCTCGAAGCGGCGGCGCACCGCGAGGTGGGCCAGCTCCGTGACGCACTCGGGGGAGACCCGCGAAGAGGTTGGACGCGCGCAACATCGGGGACAGGTCCATTCGGCAAGCGCCTGCATGCGGCGATCCAGCGATTCCAACGGCAAAACTTCGGTCTTCGGTGCGCCGACCGCGCACCGTTTGCAGCCACGCGCCGGTTGCGCGCGGAGACTGGCTCAAGCGGGGAGAGTCACGGACTGTTTTTGGGAGTGATGCAAACCGCTGCATTCACGTACGAGTCCGGCCGGTGGTCGGCGCCTTTCCCTTCGCTCGACTCCGAGGACTCGATGGTGCTCGTCTTCGGTGGCGTCGGCTACCAAGACGCACCGACGCCGCTCGGCGAGCTCACCCGCACCTACCCCCGCGCGAAGATCGCCGGTTGCTCCTCGGCCGGCGAGATCCACGGTTCGCGCGTGAGCGACGACACGCTCTCCGTCGTCGTGGTGCGCTTCGAGCGGACGCGCGTGCGGCTCGCCGACACGAAGCTCGGTGGCGACTCGACGGACGCTGGCGCCGCCATCGCGCGCCAGCTCGCGGCTCCGGATCTGCGCGCCGTCCTCGTGTTCTCCGACGGGCTCGCGGTCAACGGCACGGCGCTCCTCCGTGGGATCCACTCGGTGGTCGGACGGGACGTCGTCGTCACGGGTGGACTCGCGGGCGACGGCACTCGCTTCCAGCGCACGTGGGTGCTCCACGGGGGCGGCCCCATCGGAGGACACGTCGTGGCGGTCGGACTCTACGGCGATTCGGTCGGCGTGAGCCACGGGTCACGCGGTGGCTGGGACGTGTTCGGGCCCGAGCGGATCGTGACGCGGGCCAGCGAAAACGTGCTCTACGAGCTCGACGGGGAACCTGCCCTCGCGCTCTACAAGCAGTATCTCGGCGACCGCGCGGCCGGCTTGCCCTCGACGGCGCTCCTCTTCCCGCTGGCGCCCCACCACGGCGGGCGTCGTCGTGCGCACCATCCGGTGGGACGAGGCGACCATCGATGGCGCCACCGACGCGGGACGCGACGCCATCGCCCCGCATTCTCCCTCGGTCGCCCTCGCGGTCAGCTGCGTCGGCCGGCGGATCGTGCTCGGCGAGCGCACCGAGGAAGAGGTGGAGGGCGCGTTCGAGAGCGTGCCAGCGGGCGACGTCCTCGTGGGATTCTACTCGTACGGCGAGATCTCTCCGCTCGCCGTCGGCGAGTGCGGCGTGCTGCACAACCAGACCATGACCCTCACCCGGCTCTGGGAGACCTGACGTGCACCGCGTGCTCGACCGGCAGCTGCGCAAGCTCGGCCTCGGCGACGACCCACCGGACGCCACCCAGTGGCGGGCGTTCCTCGAGCGCGTCGATCAGAGCTACATGCGCAAGCGCTTCTCGGAGCTACGCAGCGCGCAGGATCAGCTCGTGCTCGCGTCCCGCAAGGCCGGCATGGCCGACGTCGCGACCAGCGTGCTGCACAACGTGGGCAACGTGCTCAACAGCGTGAACGTGGCGGCCAACGTGGTCTCGGGGCTCGCCAAGTCCACGACGCGCGCCGGCCTGGGCAAGAGCCTGGCCCTGCTCCGCGCCCAGCCGGCCCCTGGTCGGTTCCTCGACGAGGACCCGCGCGGCAGGAAGCTCCTCCAGTACCTGGACGCGATCGATCGCGCGCTCGGCGACGAGGGGAAGCAGATGGTCGAGGAGCTCGAGCACCTCGGCCGGCACATCGACCACATCAAGGCCATCGTGGCCCAGCAGCTCGCCGTGGCCCGAGGCGGCAAGGACTCCTCGGTGGAGGAGCAGATCGTCGTCGGCCAGCTCGTCGACGACGCGATCCTCGTCGTCAAGGGCTCGCTGCCTCGCCGATCTGCGATCACCTTCGTCCGCGACTTCGGGCCCTGCGTGGTCCGCGCCGATCGCCACAAGGTGTTCCAGATCGTGGTCAACCTCCTCGCGAACGCGCGCGACGCCCTCGTTGCGCGACCCGAGGGCACCATCACGCTGCGGGTGCGCTCGGCCGATGGCTGGGCGATCGTCGAAGTGGAGGACGACGGCGTCGGCATCGCCGCGGAGAGCCTCACCGACATCTTCACCCACGGCTTCACCACCAAGCCCACTGGCAACGGGTTCGGTCTCCACTCGTCGGCGTGCGCCGCCATGGAGCTCGGGGGAACGCTCTCGGTGCACAGCGAAGGCGTGGGGCACGGCGCGCGACTGACGCTCACCTTGCCGAGTGAACGAACCCTGGCGAAATCCGCCTGAAAGCCACCATGGGAATCGAACCAGACCCCCACGCGCGTCGCATCCTGGTCATCGACGACAACCGCTCGATCCACGAGGACTTCGCCAAGACCCTGCTCGCATCCGCGCGCAACGACGAGCTCGGAGC
>JADJMO010000023.1 GCA_016709545.1 Myxococcales bacterium | reverse complement strand
GTGCGCCTTGTCCATGTGCTTCTTGAAGCCGTCCTTGGCGTTCAGCTTGGGCAGGCCCGCGTTCGGCATCTTGAAGTTGCCTTCCTTGGCGCCGGGGCCGTGGCAGGTCTTGCAGCTGATCTCCTTGAACTTCTTGCCGTCGTGCGCCTTGAAGAGCTCGCCCATCTTGGGCATCACGACGGTCTTCATCACGTTGATGCGCTCCTCCTTGCCCATGCCGTCCCACTTGGGGGCGGTGGCGGAGGCGCTCGGCGCGACGGACGCGACGGCGCTGGTGGAGGCGACGGGCTCGGCCGACGAGGCGACGGGCGCCGCGGAGGTCGACGCGGGGGCTGAGGTGGAGCCCTCGGGGCCGGCGGTCTTGGGGTCGGGTTTCCCCGCCACACGCGACGAAGAGGCCGATGACGAGGGTCGAGGAGAGGAGGAGGGGCGCGCGCATGGCGGGCGACCATAGTCGAAGCGCCGGCCTTTGCCACCGTCGGGGTGGGGGAACAGATTGTTGCGTGGGGGCAACGATGGGCTGGCTGAGATGGGCCGTCGGGGCGCGTAGCGGGCGAGCGCGTCACAGGTCGTCGATCACGACCGACGGGAACAGGCGCGTCGCGACGTCGCGTCCATACGTGATGGCGGCCACGCGTGCCTTGACCTCGACTTCGTCCGCAAGCGGGTGACGCTCGCGCACGCCCGCCTCGCACAGCGCACGCGCGGCCCGCGACAACCGCGCGACCTGCTCGCCACGCTCCGCCACCGTCATCGCCCGCAGCAGCGCGATGTAACGCGCCTCCGCTTCCGGCGAGGTGTCATCCACCGGCAGACGATACCAGTGCCGGGAGCATGCGTCGCCCGTACGAGCGCTCGGCGCGTCGTTGGCTACGCTGAAGCCCACCGGTCATGGCGCACTGTTGGCTGCCGGACAGTTGGGCATCGGGGAGCCATGGATGCGTTCTGCGACGGCACCGCTCAGTTCTTCTGCCTCTGTGTCAGTTGTGTAGACCTGTAGCCGGCCGCCTGCCGCAGCATGTTCGTCGGCCCGCACGCGCAGAAGTATCGCGCATGCCGCGGTCTGGCGTGGCGGATCGACGAGGTACATGTCGCTCAACACCGCCGCGATACAAGGAACTGAGTATCCCGAGCTGGTTGCCAGTTCGCCCTCGATGAGCACACGCCCTTCCGGTCCAAAGCCAATTGCGAACGCAAAGTCTTGAACCGGCTGTCCGATACACTTCTCGAGACTCGTCTCGAGCTCCGACTTCATCATCGCCCAGTGGACGGTCGGGTGGTTGACGTACTTCGCGTCTTCCGGAACCACCTCGATTGTTCGGCGCTTCGAGCAACAGATGCAGCAGAGCAGTAGGAGGCCGCCGCACAATACGCCGCCGCCTTGTCTGGCCAGGCCGGCTGGCACAGTCGGTCCGGACGCACTCGCATCTGCCGGTCCCATCGCCCCACCGCTAAGCGAAGCTCATCTGGCCCGCAACGCCGCGGCCGTTGCCATCCGGTGGGTGGACGCGTTGTGACGACCTCCGCTAGATAGACTTCCTTACACAGACACGACAACTCACCACATCATCGACTCCATCGTCTGCTTCTTCATCCAGCCGGCGCCCGGCAGCAGCGTCAGGTCCGTGCCGCCCGTCATCGACACCAGCCCGAGCGAGCCGAGCGTGCTGCTCGCGTAGATCACCCCGCGCGTGCGCGGTCCGTGCACCCGCAGGTCGCCGAGCACCACGAAGCCGCCGGCCTGCGCGACGAAGTCCGTCAGCGCGAGCCGGCCCGGTGAGATCACGAGCTTCGCGCTCCCCGTCAACCCGTCGAGCGAGAACAGGTCGCGCACCCACCCCGGCAGGTGGGCCTCGTCCGTCGCGTCGAGCAGCGCGAACACCGGGCGCGCGTCCTTGATCGCGAGCGCGAGGTCGAGGCGGAACGCCCCGAACGCAGCCTTCGTCGCGAGCACGTCGACGCGTCCCCACCACGCTTTCGGCGCGTCGCCCCCCGTCACCGAGGCGTTCGACACGTGCAGGTAGCTGCCGCGGAGGTCGCCCGCGAACGACCCGCGGTGGCCCTTCGCGAGGACGTAGTGCGCGGCCACGTCGGCGCGGAGGTTCGACTTCGCCCACCGCCCCGCGGCCCCCTTCGCGTGCACGTCCAGGTGTCCCTGCAGGAACCCCGTCTCGAGCGAGGTGTCGACGTGGCCGCTCAGCGTGGCGCTCCCGCCGGTGAACGCGGCGTCCGTCTTCGGCGGCAGGAACACCGCGAGCGCGCGCAGGTTCGAGAGGGTGGCGCTGGGCACGTCGATCGAGACCCCGAGGTCCTCGAACGGGTGGTCGAGGATCTCGAGTCGGTGCGCCCGCGCGAACAGCGCCGCGCTCGGGCTCGAGAGCGGCCAGATCTCCGCCCAGCGGTGGCGCAGCGCGAGGTCGGTGCCGTCGACGCGGATCGTGAGCGTGGGCCGCGGCGCGGTCTCGCTGCCCTCGGCGATCGACACGTCGAGCAGCGCGTCGCCCGTGATCGACCACCCGTTCTCGGCGGCCGCGGTGAGATCCTTCGAGGCGAGCCGCACGTGCGTGCCCGGCATGAGGAGGCCGCGCGCGTAGCGGAGCTCGATCCGCCCTTCGCCACCGCCGCCGACGAAGGCCACCGTCGACTTCGGCAGGTAGTCGCGCACCCAGAGGAGGTTCGGCAGCTGGGCGTCGAGGTCGGCGTTCACGACGAAGTGGCGGAGCAGCAGGTTGCCGGGCGCGGCCCGCGGGTCCACCTCGTCGATGCGAAAGTCGACGAGCCCCTGGACGCCGGTCGCCATCGCGTCCTCGCCGAAGTGGAGCTCGCCCACGCGGGCGGTGTAGGTCGCGGCGACCCACACGCGCCGGCCGGGGCGCACGAGGAACGAGCCACCCGCGCGGCCGTCGTCGGCGTAGCGCTGGCCGTCGATCCACACCTCGCGCACGTGCCCGAGGTCGACGTCCTCGATGCGCACGCTCCAAGGGTCGTGGCGGAGATACGTCACGGGCGAGGGCGCGAGCTTGCGGGGCGGGCTCGCGTAGCCCTCGATCGGCGGGAGCGCGCCCACCTGCGTGGCCTCGAGCTCCGCGGGGTCGAGCCGGCGCACCGCGCGGAAGCGCACGCCCTCGCCGCGGAGGCGCGTGACGTGGAACTCGCGGCGGAACAGGGTGGAGAAGTCGATGCGCACGTCGGCGCGGTCGAGGCGCACCTCCCACTCGATGTGGTCGTCGTGGTTGCGCAGGTAGAAGCCCTCGAGGTGCACCTTCCCCGGCCACCACATCGAGGCCGAGCGGTAGTCGATGAGCAGCGAGTCGGGGCTCGTGTTGAGCAGATTGCGCAGCAGCCGCGTGCGGAGCAGCACGTTGACCGCGACGAAGTAGAGGACCACCACCGAGGCGAGCGCGACGAGCACGCCGCGCACGAGCCGCGACGCGCGCAGCCACCGAACACCCTTCTCGAGCCGGCGACGCATCCCGGGCTGTCGGTGCAATCGGCACGCCGACCGACGCCCGCGCGTTTCGAGGTGCGAACGGCGCACGCGTGCCTCACTGGGGCGAGCGTGCGCGTCGCAGCCGAAATGACCATGGAGCCCACCGCGCGCGCCGGGCACTCTCGGGAGCGAGGGAAGACGATGAACAAGCTCCTGGTTGCGGTCACGATGTTGGTCTCGGGGTGCGGGGCGCAGATCCAGCGAGAGGCCGGCGACGACGCCGGAGTGGACGCCGCGGTGGACACGCACGACGTCGGCACGAGCTCGGTGGTACCACCGCCGATCCTCGACTCCGGTCACCTCGAAGACACGCGCCCGGTCGACACCGCGCCCGATCCGAGCTTCGGCTGCTCGGCCGAGAAGGCGCCGCGCACCTGCTGGAAATGTTGCGAGAACGTCCCGTCGCTGCGGACCGGCTCCGACGCCTACTTCCGCGACGTGCTGCCGTGTCTCTGCAAGCTCCCCACGCTCGAAGCGGGCTGCGCGGACACGTGCGCGAAGATCGGCGCGACCCCCTACGTCGAGTGCAGCCCCTGGCTGCAGGCCCACGCGACCGAGTGCCTCGAGGGCGTGAAGGCCGGGGACCAGAAGGCCGTCGACGCCTTCCTCGCCTGCACCGCCACCTGCCCGACGAGCTTCTGATCAGGCGTCGATGTCGTGCACCGAGAAGCGCGCCGCGGCGGGGCTCGCCTCGAGGTTGTTGAGGATGCGCCCCTTGTCGCGGTTGTTCACCACGATCACGCGCACGTCCGCGCAGAGCTCGGCGGGCAGCCCCTCGAAGCCGACCTTGCGGGCCTGGTCGGTGGTCATCACCTGGGCCTGCGTGTCCTTCAGCGTCTCCTCGGTGAGGAGGATGGCGGGGTTCTGGCCGGGCGCGACGTAGACGATGAACATGACGAGCATGGCTCGGGAGCCTATCACGGGCTCCCGCCGGCCTTGCCCTGCACTCGCTTGGAGAAGCGCAGCACCGCGCGGAACACGTCGTCCACGTCGGCCGCGGTGAGCCCGAGCGCCTCGCCCCACGCCGCGCGCTCCTCGAGCAGGCGCGCCTCGCGCTCCGGGTCGTGCGTGCCCGCGCCGACCGCCGCCTTGGCCGCGAGCGCGCGCCGCGAGAGCTCCGCGCGGCGGGCGAGCAGCGCCACGAGCTCGCGGTCGAGATCGTCGATCGCCGCGCGCGTCTCGACGAGCGCGGGCGGCGCGGCCTTCGTCGGCGCCGGCGCCGCCTCCTCGAACGGCGGCAGCGTGCGGTCGACCTCGGCGAGCGCCTCGAGCAACCGGGCGCGCGCCGCGGCCGCGTAGGGGTTCTCGCGCTGGATCGCCGAGAACAGGTGCCCGGCGTCGGCGCGCACCACCTCGACGGTGCGCTCGAGCGCCTGGAACGAGGGCGGCGCGAACGGCACGTTGGCCGCGAGCCCCGCGTCGACGATGCCCTTGGCGACGAAGAACGCGACCGCGTGGGTCTCGGCCATCGCGCGGTCGTGGGCCTCGGCGCCCTCGAGCAGCACGGAGCACCCGAGCCGCTCGTAGAACGCCTTCGCGCGCTCCGCCGCCCAGGGGTGCAGGTCGTTGGGGCACACGACGACCCGCAGCGGCTCGCCGCGCGCGAGGCTCACCGGGCCGAACAGCGGGTGGGTCGCGACCCAGGGGATCTCGGCGCCGAGCACCGCGCGCAACGCCTGCTCCGGCAGCACCTTCACGCTCGCGACGTCCATCACGAGCGTGGTCGCGGAGAGGTGCGGGCGCAGCGCGTCGGCCACCGCGCGCACCTCGGAGACCGGCACCGCCACGACCACGATCTCGACCGCGCACGCCTCGACGAGCGTGGCGGAGCTCGCGGCGGGCACCTCGACGTGCGGGTCGTGCACGCGCACGACGCCGCCCGCGGCCTCCACGATGCGCGCGAAGGCGGCGCCGAATCTCCCGTAGCCGATGATGCCGACGCGCATGGCGTCGTACCGCCTTAGCCCGCCGGCTTCGGGAAGTGCACCCGCAGCAGGCTCTGTTCCGCCGGCACGCCGAGGCGCAGCGGGAAGCCGTAGTGCCCCGTGCCGCGGTGGACCCACAGGCGATCGCGCCCGCGGCCCCAGAACCCGTGGTCGGGCATGCGGTTGCCGAAGAGGCGGAGGAAGGTCCACGGGAGGCCGAGCGAGAGCAGGCCGACCTGCCCGCCGTGGGTGTGGCCCGAGAACACGAGGTCGCCCTCGCCCTCGGGCAGCGCGTGGATCGCCCCCGGGTCGTGCAGCATCACGAGGCGCGTGACCCCGGGGATGCGCGGGTGACGCCGGCACGCCGCGCGCAGCCGCGCCTCGCGATCGCGGAAGGTGAAGTCCATGCCGACGATCTGCAGCCTGCCGACCGGCGTGTCGACGACGGCGCTGTCGTCCACGAGCAGGATGATCCCGTGCGCGGCGAGCGCGGCGCGCACGATCTCGGGCGCTTCGTGGTCGTGGTTGCCGAAGCAGGCGAACACCTTGCCGCGCAGGGCGGCGAGCGGCGCGAGCGCGTCGTGCAGCAGGCGCGGGTCGCTCTGCGACTCCATGGTGAGGAAATCGCCGGTGAGCAGCACGAGGTCGGGCTCGCGGGCGACGGCGCGCGCGCAGATGGCCGCGAGCTTCTTCACCGACATGAACGGGCCGAGGTGCGGGTCGCTGATCTGCACGACGCGCAGCGGCCGGTCGACGCGCAGGGAGCCATGGGGGATCGGCCGCACCTCCTCGACGATCGCGCCGTCGAGCGACACGTCGTGCTCGCTCTCGAACGCGAAGAGCGACTGGAGCAGCCCGACCATGGCGAGCGCGTAGGGCAGCCACGGCAGCGGCAGCCGCACCCCGAGGGCCGCGAGCAGCGCCCACGGCAGCGCGAGGAACGTGCCCGCGACGAAGAACGACGCCGGCATCGAGACGAGCGCCCGGTACACGAGGCCCCGCATGCGCGGGTACACGAGGAAGACGAAGTGCAGGTACGTGGCGAGCTGCAGGTACGCGAACACCGGCCAGAACCGGGCGAACGCCGGCAACATGGCCGCCGACAGCGCCGTGTGGATGCCGAGCAGCACGAACGCGAACGTGGCGTAGAGCCGGCCGCGCAGGCGATACGCGGTGGCGACGACGCCGAGCCAGGCGACGACGGAGGCGGGGACGAGGAGGAACGGCGACACGGCACCCCTGGGATGCTGGATCGGGGCGCCGGGTGCGCTACGCTCCCTCGGTGACCCGTCGCCGCTTCCTGGGCCAGCTCGTCGTCTCCGCCGGAGCCGTCGCCTTCCTCGTCGCCACGCGGCGGTCGCAGGCCGACGACGTCGAGGCCCTCGTCACGATCTACGGCGCCAGCTGGTGCCAGCCGTGCAAGGTGCTCGAGGCGGCCCTCAAGGCGCGCAAGATCCCCTTCGAAGAGGTCGACGTCGACCAGAACCCGCAGGCCTACGCGATGGCCAAGAAGGCCTCGGGCACCAACGGCATCCCGCTCACGCTCGTGCAGCGCGGCGGCACCATGCGGTGGATCCTCGGCGCCGACCCCGACGCGGTCGAGCGCGCCTACCGCGGCGAGTCGTAGACCGGCTGCGCGAGCCCCTCGGCCGCGAACCTCGCCCGATCGAGCGCGTCGAGCTCTTCGCGCAGGCGCGCGAGGCGGCCCTGGTCGATCACCTCGTTGGCCGCGAGCCAGCGGAACGCCGCCGTGTCGCACTGGCGCTCGGTCCACGCGCGCGCCTCGAACGGCCCGTGGTTGTGGAAGTGCGCCCAGTCGTGGAGCCCCCAGAAGAGCGCGTTGAGGTTGTCGGCCGCGAGCCACAACAGATCGCGCGGCCGCACCTTGCGCTCGTGGAGCCCGTCGGTCGCGTCGTCGATCGCGTAGGGCGCGAGCGCGCGCGCCTCGCCGAGGTCCATGCCGAACGCGTGCAGCGCGGCGAGCTCGTGCGGCAGCCAGTCGACCGGCGCGTGCATCACGAACACCATGCGCGCCGGGTCGCTGCCGTCGACCGGAGTCTCCGGGTCCCAGGCGTGCTCGGGGCGGCCCCAGCGGAGGTGGTCGCTGTCGCACCACCCGAAGGCGTCGAAGACGTGATCGGGCACGATCCGCGGCAGCGGCGCCGTGACGAGCTCGCGGAAGACCACGCCCACGCGCGAGGCGTAGCAGGCCGCGCGCGTCGCTGGTAACCGGCGCGCGTGGCGCGGACGATCCAGCGACCGGAGCGGCTGCTCCAGGGGTTCTTCGTGCTCCTGTCGCTGCCGTTCCTCGCGGTGGCGGTGGCCGGCGCGCGGAGCGCGGGGCACGAGGGCTTCGTCGCGACGGCCCTCGCGTTGATCCCCCTGCCCGCCTTCGTCTTCGGGTTCCAGCGCGTCGCGCGCGCGTTCCGCGCGGACCCGCAGCGCTACGGCGTGGTCGGGCTCGCGGTGCGGCTCGTGCCGATGACGCTGGTCGTGGCGGGCGTCCCGGCGGCGATCGTCGTCGGGTTGCACGCGCTGCACGTGCCGGCGACCGGGACCTACGTCGTGGTGGGCACGGCGGAGGGCGCGTGCCTCGTCGAGCGCGACGGCGGCTCGCTGCGCACCGGCGACGACCACCCCGAGGCGCTCGTGCCCGCGCTGCGCGCCCTCGCCGCGAGCACGGCGCCGCTGCGCGAGGTGACGCCCGCCGCGGTGGTCGGCGCGCGGGTGCGCGTGTTCCGCAAGTCGATGGTCGCCGCGGAGGGCGTGGTGACGGAGGTGTACGGCACCCGAGCGGGCCGGCGCGCGTGGGCGCGGGTGAAGAAGGACGACGGGGCGGTGGTGGAGGTGGCGCTGCTGTCGCTCTGTGGGCCGCGCAATTGATCGCTCGCATTGTTGCTCTGGCGCAATGCAAGATCATGGGAATGACTCTTTCTGGAAGACAGCGGAGATGCGATGTTCCGCCGATGTCTCGCCGCTGGCTGGCCTACGCGCTCCTCACCCACGGGTTCCTGCTCCTCGCAGGATGTTCGCCGTGCCCGAAGGGGTATCACCAAGTGACGACCCCGTTTCCCGGCACTTCGATTCATGTCGAGGCGCACGACGTCGGTCGCTCGACCCGGGTGGATGGCCAGCTGATCGCGAAGGCTGGATACACCTACGTGTTCACGGCGACCGGGACAGGCCTTCTCCGCGACGACGGGCCCGGCGGAAAGGCACGCACCCGCAGCTTCGGACCGAACGGCATCGACGGCGACACCGTCTCCACGGGCGCCCCGGTACCTGGCTTCAACGTCGGTGCGTTGGTCGTGTACTTCGGCTCCACCCCCTACTGGATCGGCGCCAAGAGCCTGCCCTTGAAGGCGCCGACCGATGGGCCCATCACCTTCGCGCTCGACGTTCTGCCGGGGACTCCGGCGCCGGGACCCGGCATCGCCAACCCGAACACCATCGACATGAACTTCAACGTCTCCGTGGCGGTTTCGTTCACGGACTGCGTCAAGGACGATCAACCGACACCGCCACCGCCACCGCCGCCGCCACCGATGAAGAAGTTCTCCGATCTGTTCTCGTCCTACTTCGCCGCCGGGACCGCCGGCGATTGCGCGAACGCGAACTGCCACGGAAGCGCGGGGAAACCTGCGCCTTACTTCGGCGGAACCGATTCCAACGCGATGTACGACTGGCTCTCCGGGAAGAGCAAGCTGACGAGCCTCGGCGATGCGGCGACCAGTCGGTTGAAGTGGTGCAACACCAGCGGCGCGACCATGCCGCTGAACTCGAACGCTACTCCGGCCAACGCGTGCGCCGACCTGCGAGCGTGGGTCTCGCAAGGGGCGCTGAAGTAGGCGACGTGGTTCTACCACGCGCGCGCACGATGGAGTCCACCGTGCGCCGCCCCGGTCAGCCCGGGCAGGGTGCCTTGGTCACGATCCAGCTGAGCCCGTCGCACTTCGCGATGTCCTTGCCGCCGCCGCACGGGCTCTCGTAGACGCATGTGCCGCGACCGCCGCACACGGGTCCGGCGAGCGGCAGGTGTGTGGGGCACGGCCCTGTACCTTCGCCGGGGCAGGCCTTCGCGGTGCAGACCCATGAAGGCTCCGCGTAGCAGTCGCAGCGGTTGCAGCCGGACGTGCACGCCGAGGGGGCCTTGCAGGTCGGCCCGCACGCAGGGGGTGGCGTGTCCGGGATCTCGGAAGAGAGATCGTCCGGCGAGTCGACGGGCGCACCGTCCTCGTCACGCGAGCCGTCCGGCAACGGTTCGAGGGCGTCGTCCGAGACGGTCCCGTCCGCGAGCGCGGCGTCGAGCGCCCCCGCTTCGGTCTGGCTGTTCGATGCGCCGCCACAGGCCGAGAGGCAGGCGACGACGACGACCGGAACGAGTGCTCGCACGAACATTCCCTCGTTCAGTCTCCGCCGCGACCGCTCCTTGCGCAACGCGAATCGCGACCACGAACGACCGCTCGCTCGAGCCGAGCTCGCGGAGTGGGCGTCGCCCGCGCTCCGCGATAGGCTGACCCCATGCCGTCCGACACCACAGAGGCCGCGCAGCGCGCGCAGCTCGCGGTCTGGCGGCGGCTCGGCCCCGAAGGTCGCGGGCGGCTCGCTGCCGAGATGAGCGAGGACGCGCGGGCGATCGCGATCCAGGGCGAACGCCAGCGTCACCCGGAGCTCAGCGAAACCGAGGCTCGCCGACGCGTCCTGCAGTGCGGCTGGGACGCCGAGCTCGCGCGACGCCCGCGATGAGCCAGCTGCAGGCCGCTATGAGCGCGAGCTCCCTCAGGGTTCGGTGACAGGATCTAGCGCAACGCCCGCCGCCGAGAAGAGCCCCCTGCGTCCTATCGCTTGCAGGCGCTGAACATGGACTCCATGAGGCGGTCCAGGCAGGGGCCGATCGAGCCCACCGGCACGGTCGGGCACCTTCCGGCCTGATCCAGCGCCTTGGCGGAGAAGAGCGGCAGGACCGCGACGACGGCCGGTTCACAGCCCGGGCCACCCTTGGTGGCGTCGTCCGCACACGCGAACGTCAGCTTCGCGACCAGGCCCGTCCTCGGTATGGAGGCGGTCACCTTCTCCAGGCAGACCAGGGTGTCCTCCCCGCAAGGGGCGACCTCGAGGCAATCCAGCAGCGCGACGACCCGCGGATCGTACGTCTCCTGGATGCACGGGATGTTCGCGCGACAGGCCGACGGAGAGGCGCCGCACCGCGCGGCTCTCGCCTCCATGCGCGTGCAGTAGGTCGCGAGCCGCGACGCGAAGTCCTCGGGCGCGTCGGCCCCGCTGTCCGCGGTCTCTTGCACCTTCCCACCGCAGGCCATCGTCGCGAGCCAGAGCACGCCGAGCAGTCTCCGCATACGCGAGTCGTAGCAGAGGGCCACCCAGTCCACCGCGAGGTCGATCGCCGCCCGGACTGATACGGTGAGGCGATGGCCGTCTACCGTCGGTCCGAGGAAGGGCTGGGCGCCGAGCAGGTGGTCTTCCGCAAGCCGGCGGGACGGACCGTCGCCGAGCTCGTGCTGGGCGCGATCCTTTCGCTGGTCGGGGTGGCAGGAGCGGGCCTGGTCGTCGTCTTCGTGTCGTCGATGACCACGAAGGTCGCCCTGGGGTGCGTCTCGCTCGTCTTCGCGGCCCTCGGAGTCTCGCTGTTCGTGGGGGCGATCGCCGATCGCCGCACGTGGCTCGCGTTCCACGAGCGTGGCTGCCGCTACCGTCGCGGCGGTGAGCTCAGCACGCTTCTCTTCGCCGACGTCACGAGCCTCCGCAGCGAGCACGTCATCGAGCGGACGGTCACGACGGACCGTACTCGCTGGTGGTCCGATCGGCACCTGGTCACGCTCCGCGACGGGACGAGCGTGGAGCTGCTCTGTCCCTTCGTCGAGAACGTCCAGGTGCTCGCGCGCCTCCACGCCGGGACCGCGCACCTCGTGGAGGCGGCGCGGCGCGCGCTCAGCGAGGGCGGAACGCTCGAGCGCGGTGCGATCACGGTGTCCACCAGTGGCGTCCACGTCGCCGGACGGACGATCCCCTTCCGGACCATCGCCACCGTCGCGTCGGCGGTGGATCGGGACTCGGATTCGGCGTCCGCCGACCTCGAGCTCTCTCTCACCGACGGAACGTACGCACGCGTTCCTCTCTCGGACGTCGTCGACGCCCACGCGGTGGAGGCCGTGGTGCGGGACGCCCTCGGTGGGACGCCTTGACGGCGGGCCTCCCCTCCCCTCCATTCCGTACATGTTCGTCTTCGCCGTCGAGGAGGCCCACGCCGACGTGTTGCTGCGCGCGATGCACACCGTGGCCGTCGCCGACGGCGAGGTCACGGCCAAGGAGCGCTCCCTGCTCGACGCCGCCGCGCGCGCCGTCGGCCGCACCGCCGCGGCCCTCACCCCGATCGAGCCCGCCGAGCTCGCCGCCGCCGGCCTCTCCCCGGAGGAGGCGGAGCGCGTCGTGCAGTCGATGCTGCTGATGGCGATCATGGACGGCGCCGGCAGCCCCGCCGAGGCCACCGTGGTCGAGGCGGCCGCGCAGGCGCTCGCGGTGCACGAGCCGCGCGTGCACAACCTCCGCCAGCTCGCCGAAGGCCACGTGGGCCTCATGCGGTGGGACCTCACCCGCCGCGGCTACGCGAAGGACGAGCTGATCCGCACCTTCCGCGAGGAGGGCGTGCGGGGCGTCCTCCACACCTTCGGCCCACTGCTCGGCGTGGGCTCCGACGCGCGCACGGCGCAGCGCTGGATCGCGCTCGGCGAGCTCCCCGAGGGCACCCTCGGCCACGCCTACTTCTCGTTCATCGTCGGCAACGGCCTGAGCTTCCCCGGCGAGGACGACGGCATCGGCGAGCGCGGCGCGTGGCACGACATGCTGCACGTGGTCGGCGGCTACCCCATCGATCCGGTCGGCGAGGCCGAGGTGGTCGCCTTCATGGCGGGCTTCCGCAAGGAGGACCCGTTCTTCTGGCTCTTCACCGTGGCGCTGCAGTTCCAGGTGGGGCTCGTCATCTCGCCGTTCGCGCCCGGCGTGCCGGACCAGATCGACCCCGCGCGGTTCCTCCGCCACCACCTCCGCGGCGCGCGCGTGCGCAAGGACCTCTCCGCCGACTGGAATTTTCGCGCCGACCTCGCCCGCCCGCTCGCCGAGGTGCGTGCCGAGCTCGGGGTCGTGCCGATCGAACAGGTCTTGGTGTAAGTGTCGAAGGACGGGGTCGTTGCCCTGCCTGGAGGTCACATGACGGACATCGTTCGGTGCGTGGGGTGTGGGATCGTGCGCGAGGCGCACGAGGGCGCGTGCAGCGAGTGCGGCACGACCGAGACGTTCCGCGGCCGCTCGCGGTACGCGCTCGCCGGGTTCCTCGGCAGCGCGGGGCTCGCGATCACGCTGGCCGCTTGCTACGGCGGCCCCTCGCGGCCCGTGCCCAAGGAGCCGCACCCCGAGCCGAGCACCAGCGCCAGCGCGAGCGAGAGCGCGTCGCCCACGGGCTCCACGCCGGCCCCCTGATCGCCCGCCGAAATTTCCAACTGTTTCGGGCACTTGATACCTCGTTCGGTTAACCGAACGAGGTTGCGTGCGTCTTGGTTACCCTCCTGGGATGGCGTCCCGACGCAAACCTGCGACCGCTACCGCCCGTGGAGGGTAGGTGGTCCAAGTCCGTTCCCGCCACCAAGGGTCCCGGCTTTACATAGCCAAGGTTATGCGATCTCGCTCTGCATTGGGCTCGAGCCACGGAACCGTCTCTATTGGCATCCAACAGGCGGCCACCCGCCGAAACCAAGGTTCAGCGCGGGCGCCCGCCCAAGGCCGCCGCGGCGCGCAAGGACGCGTTGATCCGAGTCCGGGTCACCGAGGAGCAGAAGGCCCTGCTGGTCGCTGCGGCTGACCAGGCAGGGTTGGATGTGAGCGCGTGGTTGCGCGCCCTAGCCCTTCGTGAGGCCACGAAGGGGCCAGCCTCTACGTTCTAGCGTTGGGCGGATGGCAGACCCTCATGGCAGAGCCTTCGCCGATCACGGGCTCTCAACGTCCGGGCTCGACACTGGACCAGGGATCCGACGCAGCAGGGCGACGCTGAAGGTCCCGGTTCACCGAGGTCGTGCCCTAAACGAGCGCTCCGCTGCGGTGAGCAGCGTCTCGCCCGCCCACGTCGAAGGTGGCGTCTTCACCCGAGCAGCCGCCGTTTGTAGCGTTCGCGTCTGCGAGTCAGATACGCACTCTGATTGGTGCGGTGTTCGGTTCCAGCTTCCAGCCGTCTCTCCCGCTCGAATCCATGACGTAGAGCAAACTTGTGGTCACACCATGTGCCAGACCACACCACACTTCGGCGCCGCCGCCGCCAGCTGTAGGTGCCACGCGTGTGAACTCTGACGGGACGCAAGCGCAGCGATTCTTGCCACCTCCAGAACCCTCCGGCAAACTCGAGGTCCCATCACGGGGAGACTTCCAAGGGGGCCGTCATGTCTGGATTTGACCTCAAGATTATTCCTCCCACGACCTACGATCTGACGAAGCTTTCCGGCAATATCAACGACGCCATGCTGATCCCAATCGCGCAGCGCATTGATGTCTCGCGATACGAGTACGGGCAAATTGTCACCCGCGTACACAGCGTCAACATCGCCGCGAACAATCAACTCTGGCTCTTTGCGGCGGGCGACGGCTTCACGCTTGACGACCCGACGCTGGACTGGTCGGCCTACAATACGAACCTTGCCACCCCAGTGGGTGGCACCGTTGGGACGTTGGTCTACGACAACAACACGGCTGCGCCCAGCCAAACGGCCATGGCATTCAACACCCAAAGCTATGCCCCCGACCTGATCACAATCTTCGCACGTGGACTACGAGCGGCCGCGAACACCGGCTCACTCTCAATCCGAATCTCAATCGACCTGGTTGTGCGCTCTGGTGGTCAGGGCGGAATGCGACCTGGCAGCTACATGGGCTACGGCGGTCGAGCGATCCAAGCGTAATCCAGCAACAAGGGGGGTCTTGGTATGAGTGACGATGACGAACTCTGGGCCATCGCGGGTGCGCTCTTTCGTCCAGGCAGGATCGCGCATCCGCCACCGGGTGAGGCAGAACCTGGCCACGGACCGGACGATGGTCCCGAACTGCCGCACGTTGACGGTCCAGCCGGCGACCGTCCTGGGCACGCAGACATTGTCGCGACCCACGAGGACACCCACGACGACCATGCCGATCACGACGATCATGCAGACCACGGCGACACTCACGATGATCACGCCGACCACGACGATGTGCATCACGACGCTCCGCACATGGACGACCATGCTGATGGTGCCCCCCACGACGACCACAGCGACACGCATGGGGATACTGACCACCACGGCGACGCGCACGCCGACACCCCTCACCAGGACTTCCATGCCGACATCCCGCACTGGGATGACGAGCCCCACGCCGACCACCACGACACTTGGTCCGGCAATCCCTTTCGAGGCCGAGACAAGGACGTCGTTCGTCCGCCCGACCCATGGGACCAGCACCAGGATCTTCGAGCGGCGATCTTGGTAGGCAATCGCTACCTCAGGGACATTCGCGACGCGCTTCGCGACATACGATTCTACAACGCGCGCCGAGGGCGCAGTCGATGACCGTCGAGGTTCGTCCGCTGGGTGTGAGCTGCAACATCCAGTGCACATACTGCTACCAGGAACCGCAGCGAACAGCTCGGGCCGGCCCAGCAAGTTTCGACATGGAACGAATCCTCGCAGCCCTTGAGCGGGAGAACGCGCCGTTTACCGTATTTGGCGGTGAGCCACTGCTACTGCCACGAGAAGCACTTGAACAGCTGTTTGAGTATGGCCATCGCCGCTTTGGTAGAAATGCGATACAAACCAACGCGGTCCTACTTGGCGAGCAGCACCTCGCCATGCTGCGGCGATACAACGTTTCTGTAGGAGTATCAATCGACGGTCCAGGACCATTGAACGATGCTCGATGGGCCGGGTCACTTGAAAAGACTCGAACCGCGACCGAACAGTCCGAGCGCGCCATCGAACTCCTATGTGAGGAGGGCATCCCACCGAGCCTCATCACCACGCTGTCGAAGTCGAACGGCACACGTGAACGGCTCCCGATTCTTGTCGACTGGTTCGACAGTATGGCTCGCATCGGAATCAAGAGCGTACGCCTTCACATCCTTGAGACCGAGTCAGCCGAAGTCAGCGCCGCTCTCCGCCTGAGCGACGCCGAATACATCGAGGCGTTCAAGCAACTGCAGCCACTCAGCCAACGCCTCGGACTCGACATGTTTCGAGACATAGATTCACTGCTACGCGGCTCTGACAAAGATGTGACTTGCACATTTGCGGGCTGCGATCCTCTAGACACTCGCGCCGTGCGCGGCATCGAAGGAAACGGAACGATCAGTAGTTGTGGCAGAACGAACAAGGACGGCGTTGACTTCGTAAAGGCCACGCCAAGCACGCTCTCTGAGCGAATGCTCGCGCTGTACTACACTCCGCAGACCCACGGGGGCTGCAATGGATGCCGATTCTTTCTGGCCTGCAAAGGGCAATGCCCCGGCACGGCAATCGACGGAGATTGGCGAAACCGAAGCAGCGACTGCGCTGTCTGGTACAGCCTGTTCGAGTCCGCCGAAACACGACTGCTCGGGGCAGGCGAAGTACCGTATAGCCTGCGGCCAGACCTGGCGGCTCTTGAGGCGGCAGCGCTGAGCCTATGGTCGAAAGGTGACCACGTTAGAATCGCGAAACTTATCAAGTAGGTGCGGCTTTGGACCTGGACGACTCTAGTTTCGCCCGCTCTCGCCTTCGATTCGAACTGCCGGAGTTTCTCCGCGTCTCGTGGACGAGCGATGAAGCACAGCGCACTTGGGCTCCACGGATAGAGTCAATCGGCAGGGTGTGGCAGCAGTTGGAGACGCTCTCGGTACTCGCCAGCATCCGCTCGGTTGCCTTGGTGCGTCTGAGCATCTCAGACTTGTGCCGGAGCAGCCATCGGTGGCGCCATCTGGGACTCGCGGCCATTCCGCTGGGACTGTTTCGGAAGCCCACGAGCTACGCAAGTCGCATCCAGACAACCGAGACGACCGGCAACGCGATGCTATCTGTTGCTGTCGGGCGGTATGATCTGGCTGCGCAGTTTGCGGATGCATGGGAGCGAGCGGACGACGCGAGCATGGGCCAGCTGCTTGGCTACCCGGAATGCTGCGTCCGCTTTTTTTGCCAATTCTGGATAATAGACAAGCTGCTAGATCCGACGCTCTCTGCTGCCGCACGAACCGTCGGCAAATGGTCCCAACGGATCGAGCTGGCTCTACCAAGCGATGGCCTAACCAGTGTGGCCTGGCGTTGGCTCGGCGTCCGTTCCGTCTTCCACCTACCGTGCTCGCTGAACTGCGAGGCGACTCGGGAGGTTGGTCGACAGCTTCGGAGCTTGATGATTCGCCTCGAACGCGGGACCGAAGCCGAGTGGCTTCGCCAACTGTTGGCCGCGCCATTTGAGTACTCTTCTCTGCACGGCATCGCAATTACGCGCACACCAATCTGCAAGTGGACGCACTCTACTGATGCTCTTGGAACGCGGTTCGATGTGCTCGGCTTGTCCTCTGAACCGTGGCTTGATGGCTCCGCAAGCGGTCGCGGACACATGTACAGACCCGTGGCAGTTCCGGCAGCGCCAACGCCAAATCTCCCCGGCCCCGGCCAAATTGCCCACGAATACAACTCGGATCAGAACGGGTTTCCGACTGCCTGGCTGATGCGACGAGCTCATGCCCGGGTTCTAGCAGTGGTCGACCCACGCGCGATTGAGTCGAACGATTCTGTCCTCGATCTTGGCTGTGGCAACGGAGCGTTGCTGGCTGCGATCGTGCGCGAGAGCGGCGCCCAAGCCTTTGGTGTCGAGCAGAACCTCACACGTGCTGCAGCAGCCAAGGAGCGGCTTCAGGTCAACGGCGACGCGCTACAGACTAGCTCGATCTGGGAGTATCGGTCCGCACGAACCTTCGGAACCGCTCTTATTTCCGTAGCGCGCTTGGAAGAATACCGCACATTTCGGGCTTACCTGGGTCGCTGCATCCTTGCTCGCAGGTGGGTCATCTATGACTATTCCGGTAAGCTCGTCGAGCGTGCCGAAGTTCTGGGAATACGACTCGATGGAGTAGTTGACAACCACGCAGGTCTCGTTGTCGACTGGGGACACAATGCCTAGAAGCTGGGCTTTTTTTTGGCTTTTGGCTATGGTGTCGCCGAGTGCGTGCTGCGCGGCCCCTCCCGTCTCGAACCCGGGCACAGCTCTGCCGAGTTCTGCGCCGCACGACGACAAGCGGCTGCACGGTGGTGGGTGCTCTATCGAATGGATGGCTGGTGGCCAGGCCGACGCTCACAACTTGGCGAACCACGCAACACAGCTGGTCGGCGGGTTCGATACGCTGTTGGGCGCCGGTCGCACCAAGAAGCTGATGGGTGGCATTGACTGTAGGGTTCACCTGCATACCGTCGCCAGTGGCGTTGCTAGGCCTGGACTTGCAACTACCCTGACGGCTGGAGAGAGTGGCCGGGAGACTGCGGACATCTTCTTGCTCGCTTCCGGCAGCCACGGGGCGAGCTTCCGTAGCGCAGCGGGCCTTCCTCCCGCATGGCCGTACCTCGAGAAGACCTTTCTGCACGAGTTGGCCGGCGTTCTGTTTGCGGCTGCTGCAAACGAGAAGCCTACGGGATTCCGCTTCTATGACAGTCCGGCCTGGTTTCACCAGGGGGCCGAGGAGTATGCCTCAATCATCCTGATGTCGGACGCCGCGTCACGGCGTCAGGTCGGCGCCTTCTACGCCGATCGCGTTAGGAAGAAGCGGGATCGAATCGCGTTTGCGCCGGAGGTTCACGTTCAAGATGTCTACGGCGATGGCGCATTGCTTGTTGCGTACCTGGTGCGGGAAAGAACCGTCGCGCAGTTACTCGACGCGAGCGCTGGAACATTGGGGGACATCCTCAAGCCTGACGAGTGGGCAGGCTTCGATTCCTGGCTCGCGTCAGATGCACCATTTCGCGTCAAGTAGGCAGCGATATCGGGGACAGCACTTCAGGCCGCATGCATGGGTGGCATGATGCCGAGGGCGCGGAAGCGGCGTACGTCGTCTGCGCGGCGGAGGGGGTTGGCCACCACCATGAAGCGAAGTGGAGAGCATCACGCTGCTACAGACACGAGCAGAAGCTTGGGCGAGGTATGAGACGTTCAATAGACTATCCCGCCGACTTCGTAAGAGGGTATGTAGTCCAAGTCCGTTCCCGCCACCAAGAGTCCCGGCTTTACATAGCCAGGGTTATGCGATCTCGCTCTGCATTTGGCTCGAGCCACGGAACCGTCTCTGGTGAACCAATGCAACAGGCGTCTCCCGGAGGAGGCGCCTCTCGGTGGGAGGCCGCCGCGTCAATCGTCGGGTGAGTCCGGGGAACAGTCGTCGTACTCGTCCGGGGCGCGCGCGCCGGACGGGCGCGGCTGGGAGCGCTCGGCCACGGCGGCGAGGAAGCGGGCGGCTTCGGCGGCGTTCTGGACCGCGGCGACCAGGCGCATCCTTCCCTGGCAGCGGGGGCACGCGAGCACGTCCTCGGCGAACGTGCGGCGGAGCAGCTTGCTCCACTCCAGGCGGGGAGAGGTCGCGAGGAGGGTCCGTCGAGAACGCGGGCATGGTGGGCTTCGGTGATCGTAGCGAACGGAGCCCGACCTGCCATCGGTGGCGAGGCGGGGGCCCTGCTCGGCGCAGGCGGAGGTCTGGCGGCTCGGTCGGGAGGTCGCGGTTCGGGTCGAGGCGGGTCTGGCGACCCCCTGGGCGCGGTTGGCTGCGCCACCGCCGTGGGCCGCTCGGCCTCTCGTGGCCGTGGTGATGCCGTGCCCCTCACTCCCCGCGGCACGATGGCGCTGCGCCACCGGGAGCTCGGCGCGAGCACTCCGTGGTAGCGCAGGAACGGGTGACGCGGCGGTGGGATCAACGCGGCGATCCTCGCCAGTAGCTCGACCGGCTGCAGGATCCGGTGGGTCGCGTTCCTGCGGGGGTGCTGGAGCTGGTAGGCGATGCGCCCATCGGGAAGCACCGAGAGGCGGTGGAGCGCGAACGGCGGTCGGGCGCAGTAGCGTACCAGGCGCTCGCGAGCCACGTCGTCGTCGGCGCTGATCCGCACGGCCACGTGCAGGTTGAATCCCTCGAGCGTCACCGACGCGCGACCCACGCTTCGCGGCTCGTCCTGATCGGCACGGCCATCGTCGGTGTGGCCGTCGAGGTGGTCGAACAGTCCTTGCTGGACGGCTACTCGCGCACACCCCACGAGCGCGTCGGCATCGAGGTCCTCCTCTCGGCCGAGTGGATGGCTCGCGAGCCAGCGGGCGACGCCGGCCTGCACGTGCAAGAGGACGGTCATCAGGTCGGCCTGGGTGGGCGCGAAACGTGGACGTGCAGGTTCAGCGAGTCGCCGAAGCGCTGGACGAACGTGACGGCACCAGCGCGTCCTTCCTTCGGGCCGACCGCGCGCTGCATCCAGCGCTCGACGGCTCGATAGAGGATCTTGTCGATGGCGCTGACGAACTGTGGATGACGGGCAGCGAGCGCGCGGAGTGGGTGGGGCAGCGACAGGACCCACTGCCGGATGGCCACGTTCGCGACCGGTGCCCAAGGAGGCGCAGCCCGAGCCGAGCACCAGCGCCAGCGCGAGTGAGAGCGCGTCGCCCGCGGGGTCCACCCCGGCCCCCTGATCGACCACCGAAAAATCCAGCTATTTCGGGCATTTGATACCTCGTTCGGTTAACCGAACGAGGTGTCGAGCGTCTTGGCTACGCTCCCGGGATGGCGTCCCGACGCAAACCCGCGCCCGCTCCCACTCGTCCCCGCGCGCTCGACGCTGCCCAGCACGGCGAGCCGCCGATCAAGCTCACCGGCACCCAGCGCACGCTCCTCAACGAGGCGCTACGTCGGGGTGAAGACGTGCGCGAGCAGGTCGAGAGCGCGATCACCTCGTACGGCAGGTGGATTCTCGGCGCGGTGTTCGCCGACGATGCCGCCGCCGCGCTCGACGATCGCACCGACAACCCCGTGTGGAGGGAGCTCGTCCGGCGGGCGGGTGGCCCCACTCTCAAGGTGACGCGTCATCTCCTCTACGTCGCGGTGCGCCTCGCCGCGCGCGACAAGCGCATCCTCGACCAGAGCTGGCAGGGCCTCGACGCCGGGCGCAAGGAGCTGCTGCTGCCGCTCGGCACCGACGAACGCCTCCGCGAGGGCGCGCAGCACGTCGCGAAGTTCAACCTCACCCACGCGAGCACCAAGCAATACGTGACCGAGCTCCTCCGCGGCTCCGGACGCGCGCCCGCGGTCCGCGTCACCGTCCCGCGCCTCGTCCAGCGCGTGCAGCGCCTCCGCGAGACGCTGGGCAGCCCGGCCATCCTGCGCAAGGTGCACGACCTCCGCGAGACCACCGACCCTGCCGACCGCAAGGAGGCCGCCGACGAGATCGAGCGCCTGCGCGGCGTGCTGGGAGAACTGGCGAAGGCGCTCCGCAAGCGCTAGTAGAACGTGGCGGTCCCGCCGGGATACCAGTTCCAGGAACCACCGCCCGGGCAGACCGTGTTCGTGGCCTCGAGGCGCACGGTGACCTGCCCCGAGACGGGCGTGATCGACGCGAACGAGAACGACTGCTTCACGGTCTTGTCGCCGCCGAAGCCTCCCACCCAGCTGTACGTGCCGACCGAGGTGCCGTTGATCTTCACCGCCCAGGTGAGGGTGCCGACCGTGCAGCCGGAGCTGCTCGTGCTGTCGGACATCTTGAGGTCGAGGTCCATCTTGGTGACGGGCGCTCCGCGGGTGAGCTTCTCCTCGACGTAGTCGCCGGTGACGTAGTGCACGCCTCCGCCGCCGGTGCCGAGCGTGCCGATGCTGCCCGTCGTGTACGTGGTGGCCGCGCTCGTGGGGAAGGTCACCGTCGTCGAGGTGACGCACACGCCGCCGAGGCACGGGACGCCGGTGCTGCACGTCTTTCCGCAGACGCCGCAGTTGGAGGCGTCGGTGGAGAGGTCGGTGCAGAGCGTGCCGCAGGTGGCAGCCTTGCAGCTGCAGGCCCCCGCGACGCACGCCTCGAGGGCCGTGCAGATCTTCCCGGCGCTGCCGCACCCGCACTTGCCGGCCGCGCAGGTCTCGCCGGTCGCACAGGCCTTGCCGCAGGCGCCGCAGTTGTCCTTGTCACCCGTGATGTCGACGCACCCGCCGCCGCACTTCGTGGTCGGCGCGGTGCAGACCTTCTCGCAGGCCGCGAACGCGCAGACGTCGCCCGCCGGGCACGCCTTGCCGCACGCGCCGCAGTTGTCCTTGTCGCTCAGCAGATCGACGCACTTGCCGCTGCAGGTGTAGGTGCCGCTCGGGCACAGGCAGGAGCTGCTGATGCACACCTTGCCGTCGGTGCACGCCTTCCCGCAGGCGCCGCAGTTCGCCGGATCGGTGTCGAGCGCCACGCAGGTCGCGCCGCAGCGCTCCTTGCCGGTCAGGCACGCGACGCACTTGCCGTCGGTGCAGCTCTCGGTGGTCTTGCACTTGTTGGCGCAGCTGCCGCAGTGGTCGGGGTCGGTCTTGCCGTCGACGCATACGCCGGAGCAGGAGAGATCGGCGCAGCCCGAGTCGCCGGCGTCGGTGCTGCCCGTATCCGTGGCGTCGACCGCGCCCGAGTCCTTGGCGGAGTCCGCGGTCCCACCCGTGTCGATCGACGAGCCCGTGTCTGCCGAGGCCTCGACGGAGCTGTCCTTCGCGGTCTCCCCGGGGTCGGTGGCGGTGGAACACCCGGCCAGCGCCGCGGAGAGGAGGCAAGCCAGGCGGAGGTTCATCTCCGGAGTGTGACGGAAGGGCGGCGTTCTGCCAACCTCTCCCCGTTCACTTGAGCTTGGCGAGCTCCTTGGTCGCGCGCTCGGCCACGTACTTCTCCTTGTCCTTCGACAGGGCGGTCAGCACCGGCTTGGCGGCGACCGGGTCGCAGCTCGCGAGGCAGTCGACCGCGGCGGCGCGCACGTTGACGTTCTTCACCTTGGTGTCGGTGAGCATCTTGGCGGCCACGAAGCCCTTGGCCTTCGCGCCCCCGTTGCCGCACATGAAGCTGATCGCGAGCGAGTAGGTGACGCCGTGCTTCTCCACGAGCGCGAGGTCGGCGCTGCGCTTGACCAGCGTGCTGCCGAGCGTCTCGTACATCGACATGCACTTGCTCGAGCCCGCGCTCCACAACATGTCGCCGTGGGTCTCGTCGGTCTTGTCGAGCTGCGCGCCCATGAGCTTGCAGGCCTCGGTGTTGTCCTTGGCGCGCTGCGCGCCCATCGAGAGGGTCGTGTAGGCCGACTTGCGCACCTTCGCGTCCTTGTCGGCGACGAGCACCTTCACGATGGCGAGGCGCTCGGGGGTCTGCTTGTCGGCGTAGACGTGGAACGCGAACGAGTCGCGGAACGCGGCCTCGGGGTGCACCGCGAGCTCGCCGAGCTTGCCGACCAGGCCGTGCTTCTCGAGGTCGACGCGCGCCGAGAGGCTGCCGAGCGTGTGGAGGATGTTGGCGTTCTTCTCGGTCTTGCCGATGGCGATCAGCTTCTCGACCAGCGGCTTGGTGGAGAACGCCGCGGCCGGGATGCCCTTGGCGACCGCGAGCGTGCGGATCTTGAGGTCGGGGTCCTCGAGCATCGAGAGCAGCGTCGGGTCGCCCTTGCCCTCGTCGAAGAGCTTCTCCTCGTCGGTCCACGCGACGTAGGCCTTGCACTCGGTGTCGAAGTACTCGTCCTCGAACTTGCACTTCGCCGCGGCGTTCGCGAGCGCCATGATCTTCGGGTCGCGCGCGGGCGCGGCCTCGCCGACGGCGGAGACGGACAGGACGGCGAAGGCGGCGAGGACGAGGCGGCGACGGGACATGCGCGCCGGATACGGGCCGGCCTCCGCGCCGTCAAGGCGACCCGACGCCTCCCTCAGAAGTTGAGGGTGAGCGTGAAGTTCCCCTTGTTGGAGAACACGCCGTCGACGAACAGGTAGTAGGTCTTGCCGTCGGTCACCGGGAACGACATCGTCTCGATGCCCGCGCCGGTGGTGGTGACGTCGTTCACGCACTTGAGCTCGGCCCCCGTCTCGCAGGGGGTCGCGCGCACGTAGAGGCCGGCGTTGAAGTCGGCGTCGAGCTTCACGTTGAGCGTGCCGGTCTGGTGCGCGGTGACCGCGTAGACCCGGTCCTGCGCCGCGGTGCCGAACGTGCAGACCGTGGCCTTGTACGTGTTCGGATACGCGTTGGTGGAGCCGGTGAAGCTCAGGGTCTTGCCGGGCCACACGTGCGCCGGCAACCCGGGACACTTGCCGCCGGCGACCGGGTCGCCCTGCGGGCGGCAGTCGTTGCCGCACCCGTCGTCGGCGATCTTGTTGCCGTCGTCGCAGCCCTCGCCCGTGTCGACCTTGCCGTCGCCGCAGAACGAGCCGGCCTTGAGCGACGCGGTGAGCGTGTACGCGCCGGTGCTGCCGGCCTTGCCGTCGACGAACACCCAGTAGGTCTTGCCGGTGACGACGTTGAGCGAGAACGTCTCGGTGCCGCCCGCGCCCGTGGTCTCGCCGCACTTGACCTGCGGGCCGGTCGCGCAATCGGTGTCGCGCATGTAGACGGTCGGGTCGTAGGTGCCCTTGCCGGTCACGGTGACCGTGAGGCTCCCGCTGCCGGTAGGGATGATCGCGTAGACGTGCTCGGGGCCGGTGCCCACCGCGCAGGCGCCGGTCGCGCCCGTGTAGTCGGCGCTCGCGCCGGTGTTGTCGGCGTCGACGACGGTGTCCTTGACCGGGTCGACCGCGAGCACGTGACCAGGACACGTGTCGTTCTTGGGGACGCCGGTGTCGCCCGGCGTGCCGGTGTCGGGGTCGACGCCGGTGTCCTCGACGCCGAAGTCCTCGATGGCCGTGTCCTCGACGGGCAGGCACGCGCACTCGTCGAACGACTGTCCGTCGTCGGCGCACTTCTTGGTGCCCTCGGAGAGATCGGCGCAGCGACAGAAGACGAAGTTGCCCGGCGTGCAGAGGCGCGAGGTGGTGGGCGGCGAGCCACCGCTCGAGCAGCCGCTCGGGAGCAGGAGAGGGGTCGCGAGGGCGACGAGGAGGGGGAGCGCGGCGAAGGGGGAAGCTCTCATGGGGTTCGACGACGGACGCGCCGGGCGAGCAGCGCGAGCGTCAAGAACCCCAAGTGTAGGCCGAAGCCGCCGCCCGGGCGAGCCGGCCCGGTCGCGCAGCCCCCTTCGGCGGGCGGTGCGCAGCTCGTCGCGAGTCCGCCCCGCGGCTCGGCCACGCACTTGGCGGCGCGACCGGGTGGGTAGACCGCGCACAGCGCCCGCACGTCGTCCGGGGAGAGCGCGCGGATCCGGGTGCTGCCGGCCTCGTACGAGGCGTACATCGTGGCGTCGAAGTCGCTCGAGTGCGCGAGGCCGACCAGGTGGCCGACCTCGTGCGTGAGGAGCGACTGCAGGTCGAACTTCACCCCGGTGTCACCGACCGTGACCGGGTTGTTCGCCGTGTTGACCTCGATGTCCGCGTCGAGGATCTCGCCGGTGGCCGCGTCGAAGGTGACGGTCGTCTTGGCGAGGGTGTTGTCGACGCCCTTGTAGGTCCAGTCGTCGTCCTTGAAGGTGACGACGTGCACGTTGGCGCCGTCCTTCACGTAGCCGATCTTGTTGCAGGTGGTGTCGGCGAGCGGGCTGAAGGTGAGCGACGCGCGGCCGGTCGTGCAGTCGAGATCGGCCCACGCCATGAAGGCCTTCTCGATGGCCTTGCGGGCCCCGTCGGCCGGCAGGTTGGCGGAGAGCCTGGAGTCGACGCTGAAGCCGACGCAGCTCGTCGACCAGTAGAGCGGCTTGCCGCTGGTGACGCAGCCCTCGGTGTCCCGGGCGCAGCTGGCCTCGCGGCAGGTCGTGGTGCGGCAGTACGCCGACGCGCGCGCCGGCACGAGGAGCGCGAGCGCCGCGACGGCGACGGCCAGGGACCGCATGCAGGAGGTGTAGCACACCAGGCTGTACGCCTTTTCGTCCTCGACTAGGCTCGCGCCCATGGCGCGTCTCCTCGCATGGGCCTCGGTCGCTCTCGCCGGCTGCGCGAGCGGCGCCAGCAAGCCCGTCTCGACCACGGCGCCGACGCCCTCGGCGACCGCGGCGGTCGCGACCTCGCTCACGCCGCCGTCACGTCTCCAGTCCGCCTTCCGCGCCACCTGCTTCCTGAAGGCGAACGGTCACGTCGTGTGCTGGGGCACCGGCGTGGTCCACGCCTTCGGCGAGTACAAGAAGCCGCTCTCGACGCCGGTGGCGCCTGTGGACGTCGGCCTCTCCGACGCGACGCAGATCGCCGTCGACGGTCACACCGCGTGCGCCCTGCGCAAGGGCGGCGAGGTCGCGTGCTGGGGGACGACCAAGGCGCTCGGCGGCACGGTCCTCGAGCCGACCAAGGCCAGGACGGTCCCGGGGTTGTCGGGCGTGCAGCGATTGATCGGCGGCCTGGGGATGTGCGCGATCGAGGCCGCCGATCAGGTGGCGTGCTTCGACGAGACCTCGGTTCGCCGCACCAAGCTGCCCGTGCCCGCGGCCGAGATCCTCGACGTGTCGAGCGCGGATCGCCACGCGTGTCTCGTCACGAAGAAGGGCGCCGTCCACTGCTGGGCGAACACGAAGCCCTGGGGGGGTGGTGGTGGCGAGCTCGGCGAGCTCGGGGGCGAGCCCGCGCCCGGCAACCCGTTCGTCCTCGTGCCGGGGATCGACGACGCGGTCCAGGTGTACGCCGCGCACAACCACTCCTGCGCGCTCCGCAAGCCGGGCACGATGGCCTGCTGGGGCAACGGCCACGACGTCCCGGGCGGTCGCGTCGACGGCAAGTATCCGGTCGTCACGACCAAGGACCGCGTGCCGTGGAAGACCCTCACGAACGGGTACGGCTTCCATTGCGGTCTCGGCAGCGAGGGCGTCGTGTGCTCGGGTCGGAACGAGCACGGACAGCTGGGGAACGGTACGAACGGGTTCGCCTACAAGCCGAAGCCGGTACCGCTCGGCAGCCCGGTCGCGATCTCGGCGGGGTTCGACTCCGCGTGCGCGGCGGAGGCCGACGACACGGTGTCGTGCTGGGGCGCGAACGAGGAGAGCCAGCTCGGTGACGGCACCCTCGTCGACCGGAAGTCGCCCGTGAAGGTGATCGGCCTCGGCGGCGTGGAGCCCCCTCCGCCCCCGAAGCCCGGCAGCGGCCCCCCGGTAGCGATCCCGTTCGCCAAGGGGCCGAGCGCGCCGTGGCGCGAGGCCGACACGGCGATGCTGCGCTCCGTGCGCGACGGCCACTTCGCCTTCCGTCGCGGCCCCATGCCCGACGCGGTGGGCCTGTCGGTCGCCGTGTTCCGGCAGCAGGGCGCGGTGGTCGACGAGAAGCACGGGGTGCGCTCGGTCCACTGGCCGGAAGCCGCGGAGTACCTCGGCGTCGATGGCGCCGACGCGATCTACGTCGGCACCAAGAGCGCGCTCCTGCGCGCGGCCGACGGCGACGCCGCCCACGTCGGGTCGTTCACCAAGGTCCTCGCGCTCAAGGATCCCGTCGACTTCGTCGCGACGCGCGGGCTCGTGGTCGCCGCCGAGGCGAAGAAGCTCCACGTGTCGAAGGACGGCAAGGCCTTCACCGCGAGGAACCCGCCCGCGGGTCTCACCGTCGAGGCGGTCCTCGCCCGCCCGGACGTGCTCGGAGTGTTCGGCCGCGACGCAGCCGGCGCCGCCACGCTCCACCTCTCCAAGGACGCGGGCGTCACGTTCCAGAAGTCGAGCTTCCAGGCGCCGCAGTTCCAGCAGGTCGGGTCGTTGATCTACGCCACTGGTTGCCCCGGCGGCGTGCTGTCGGCCGACGGCGCGACGTGGGCCCAGCGACCCCACTCCTACTACGAGCCCAGCTTCGCGGGCTGGGGCGAGCCGCTCGTTCTCGGCACGCGACCCCACGCGTTCCTCGCCAAGAACCTCTCGACGCTCGTCGACCCCGCGCCGCCCGCCGTGCCGACCGGCACCGACGTCGTCACCGGCACCCCCGGCGTGTGCCCGGGGGGCGGGGGTGGGATCGGCGTCGGGGGAGGCTCGTTCCACGATCCTGGTCCCTGTGAGGGCGTGCTCTGCCTGCGCGGCGCACCGGACGCGCCCCCGATGGGCACCGATACGCAGGTGGGGTTCTACGGCGACGGCCTGTGCGCGAGGGACGCGAAGGGCGCCTGCACCGACGCGCCGTGGGTGCGCGCGCCGCACGTCTCGGTGGGCGGCAAGGTCGTCGACGTGCCTGCGGGCTGCGACCCAGAGCGCCTGCTCACCGCGGGCGGGATCGGCGTGCTGTTCTGCAACAAGGGCAAGGGCGAGTATCAGCTCCACACCATCGGCAAGGGCGCCAAGTGGACCGACGAGGGGACCGTGGCGTTCGGCGCGATCGAGGACCTGAGCATCGCGACCGACGGCACGCTCGTCCTGCACCCGAAGTGTCCGACCAAGGATACCAAGCTCGCAGACACCTGCGGCGCCGCGCTCGTGCGGCGGCCCGTGGCGCTCGGGAATGCGGGCGCGTGGCGCAAGACCGTCACGCCGCGCCCGCTCGCCTACCGCGCCCTGCCCGGCGGCGAGGTGCTCGTCGTGGCGGTCACCGCGGCGGGCGACGCGACGCGCTTCGACCTCGTGGTCGAGCGCCCGGTCGGCGTGGAGACCCTCGTGAGCGGGATGGCCCTGCTCGAGGACCTGATCGGGTTGACGCTCGAGCCGGGGCGCATCGTCGTCACCCGCCGGCAGTCGACCAAGCCCCCGACGAAGGCGTACGTCGCCAAGGACGGCCTCGTCGCGCTCTGACCCAGCTGCCGCTACGATGGGCGGGATGCGCCCTATCCTCGTCTCTCTCCTCGCGCTCGGCCTCGTCGCGTGCAGCTCGGGCGGCACCGGCGACGAGATCACCGACACCGGCGCGGACGACGCCAGCTTCGACACCGCCACCGACGACACCGCCGGCGACAGCGGGGTGACCGACGGCGGAACGGATGTCGCGAGCGAGACCACGACCACCACCGACGCCGCCGACGCGAGCGACGCCGCCGACGCGAGCGACGTTGCCGAGGTCGACGCGGGCTGCGTCGCGCCGCGCGCGATCTGCGGCGGGGTGTGCGTCGACACGACCACCGACGGCGCGCATTGCGGCGCTTGCGACAAGAAGTGCCTCACCGGCCAGACGTGCACGGGGGGGCTCTGCTGCAGCGCCGGGTTCATCGGGTGCGCCGGCGGCTGCAAGTACGCGGCGACGGACTCGAGCAACTGTGGCGCCTGCGGCGTGAAGTGCGCGAGCGGTGGGTACTGCGCCTCGGGCAAGTGCACCTGTCCCGCGACCGCCGAGGTCTGCGGCGGCCCGCCCCGCGACCGACGCCGGCGCGGCGGCGGCTGCCCCGGCCGCCCTGCCCTTCGGCGCGTCTGCGGCGACAAGTGCGTGAACACGACGAACGACAAGGACAACTGCGGCAGCTGCGGCAAGAAGTGCGCGCCGACGGAGACCTGCACCTCCGGCGTCTGCGGCTGACCGTTCAATCCACGCAGCGGAACCCGAACGAGCGGTTCGCGGGTATGAGTCCTTTCGCGGTGTGGCCGATCGCCGTGAAGCAGCCGAACTGCACCTTGAACCGGGAGCAGACGCCGAAGACGCGTTGCATGTCGCGGGGCACGCCCACGGCGCCCCGCTGGATGCAGACGCCCTTGCAGTCGCGCGCGTCGCCACAGGCCCGGCCCTCGTCCGGCATCCCCCGGCGAGATCGTCCCCAGTCGTCACCCCGCGCGAGGCACTCGACGCGCCTCCTCGAGACCGGGGTCGACGACGGTGAACGTCCGCTCCTCGATCGACGCGTGGTCGAGCGCGGCCACCAGGAGGTGACGCCCTCGCTCGAGCAGGAGCTTGTGACCCTCGGGCGGGTAGGTGAACACGTGGCGGTCGCCCGAGCCGATCACGAGCGGCGGGGCCCCCCCCCGGGGGGCGGAACCCCCACCCCACGAGAGACGGCTGCACCTCCGGCGTCGGCGGTGCGGCGAACTCGACGGACCGCTCCTCCGGCCAGCAGCGCCGGGACCACCTCGAGATCTCGAAACGAGGCTGCGCCAGGTCGTAGACGGGCGGCCCGGGGTGGCCTTCGTGACAGGACGCGCGGCGCATCCGCAGCAGAGGAGCAGGGCGAGAAGAGGCCGCACTCTCCAGGGACAGCGGCTCGAGCCAGCGGTTCCGACGTCCACCGCGGATCAGAACGCGCCCGCGAGTGTCAGGCCGGCGACACCGTGGGCGAGGAGCGGCGCGCCCCGCCGCTGGGGCGCGTCATCTTGTCGTAGACCGCGCGCATCGCGCCGTGCGTGAAGGTCGCCAAGCCCACCGCGGCGCAGCCGATGGCCACGGCCTTCTCGGCCCCGCTGCTGGCCGTCGCGTCGACGAAGCAACCCACGCCGCCGACCGCGCCCCAGAGCGCCTGCAACACGGCCGTCGGCGGGTGATCGGCGAAGCCCGCCGTGGTCATCAGCGCGTGCTGCGCGGCGAACGTCGTGAAGCCGAGGGAGCCGCCGAGCCAGGGCGCGCGCGTGCTCTGGCTCGCGAGCCTGCCGAGCCCCACGCCCGCCGTGCTCCACAGCGGCCCGCCGATCAACATCAAGGCCGTCGCCTCCTGGTCGGCCTCGACGAACCCGAGCCCGACCGCCGTGGCCGCGCCGAGGATGGTGCCGGGCAGGAACAGCGCGACGGCCCCCTTGGTCTCGATGACCCTCTTGTCTCCGTGGAGCTCGACCCCCGCGACGACCTGCGGGAGCAGCGCGACGAACGCCGACATCCCCGCGATCGTCCAGCTCATGCCGTCGACCTGCCCGCGCGGCGGCGGTGCGGGCGTGATCCACTGCGCGACCGCCGGCCGCGCCAGCGTCAGGCCGAGGACGACGAGCGCGAGCGAGCGGAAGCGCACCGCGGCACCGTAACCCACGCGTGCCGCGGGTCCTACCGCCCGAACCGATCCAGCCGCAACACCGGCCGCTGCGCCGCCTTCGAGGCCGCGAGGTCGCAGTCCATCTCCAGCACCCAGTCGTCGTCCCCGCGACGTCCGGCACCACCTGCTGCAGGCGGTACGACACGTCGCCCGGCTCGATCGTCAAGAGCCGCGGCGACCGATCCAGCCGCAGCCCCTCCGGGTGGTCCGCGCGGAACTCCGCGAGGAAGGCGCCGACGCGCGCGTCCGTCCACGCCTCCCCCGCCCCGTCTTCGGCGACCACGAGCTCGCGGAACGCCTCGAAATCCTGCGCCGACAGCGCCTCGAGCAACCGGTAGCAGGCGTTGCGGATCAACACTCCGAAGCCACGCTTGTCGCGCGTGATGTCCCACGCGTCGGCGAGGTCCTCCACCTTCTTCGGCATCAGCGCGGCGACCGGGTCGCGCAGGCGCTCCCACTCCTCGAGCAAGCTCGCGTCGGCCTGGCGCACGACCGCGCCGAGGAAGTCGACGATGTCTTCGACCGCGTCGTTCTTCGCCCACGCGGGGACGCTCTGCACCATCACCTTGTAGACCTCGGAGAGATACCGGAGGAGCACGCCCTCCGAGCGCTGCAGGCCGTAGCGCTTCACGTAGTCCGAGAACCCGGCCAGCGTCTCGACCATCTCGCGGGCGACCGACTTCGGGCGGATGTTCTCGCCGACCCAAGGGTGCAGCCTGGCGAAGGCGTTGAACGAGTCGTAGACGAGCTCGCGGAGGGGCTTCGGGTACTCGAGCTCCTCGAGGCGCTTCATGCGCTCCTCGTACTCGACCCCTTGCGCCTTGAGCTGCGCGACGAGGTCGCCCTTCATCTTGTCGAGCTGCCGCATCAGCACGACGTCGGGGTCCTCGCAGATGCTCTCGGCCAGCGTGAGCAGATCGAGCGCGTAGTCGGGGCTCGCGGGGTCGAGCTGGCGCGCGGTGTCGACCAGCCAGAGGGCGAGCGCGTGGTTGAGGGAGAAGTCGTCCTGCAGGTCGAGGTCGAGCTCGATCCCGCCCTCCTTGCGCTCGATGATCCCGCCGTCGACCAGCGAGCGGAACAGCGTGCGCGCGTGGGCGCCGATCTTCCGCTTGGTGCCGTCGGTCTCGTGGGCGCGGCGCACGAGGCGGATCATCTCGCGGCACCCGTTCGGGCGGCGGAGCACCGCGAGCAGCATGCCGTGCGACACCGAGAACCGCGACACGAGCGGCTCGGGCGGCGCGGTGCAGAGCCGCGCGAACGTGGTGCGATCCCAGGGGACGAAGCCGTGCTCCGGCGGCTTCTTCTTCACGATCTTCTTCTTCTTGCTCGGGTCCTTCTGGGCCTTCTCCTCGAGGCGGAGGTTCTCGATGACGTGCTCGGGGGCCTGCGCCACCACGTAGCCGCGCTCGTCGAACCCCTTGCGGCCCGCGCGGCCGGAGATCTGCCGGAAATCGCGCACCGGGAGGATCGCCGTCTTCTGCCCGTCCCACTTGCAGAGCTGCGTGAACAGCACGGTGCGGATGGGCACGTTCACGCCGACGCCGAGGGTGTCGGTGCCGCACACGACGCGGAGCAGCCCCTGCTGCGCGAGCTTCTCGACCAGCAAGCGGTAGCGGGGCAGGAGGCCGGCGTGGTGGATGGCGACGCCGTGGCGCAGGAGCTTCTGCACCTCCTTGCCGTAGGGGCTGCCGTCGAAGCGGTGCCCGGCGATGGCCTCGGCGATGCGCTTCTTCTCGTCCTTGGTGCAGAGGTCGGTGGAGAGCAGGTCCTGGGCGAGCTCGGCGCACGCGCGCTGGGTGAAGCTCACGACGTAGACCGGGGCGCGCCCCCCGCGGCACAGCTCGGCGATCGTCTCGTGCAGCGGGGTCTCGCGGTACTCGAAGTCGAGCGGGACCGGCCGGTCCTGCCCGCGCACCCACTTGGCGCCGTCGCCGGTGAGCGCCTCGAGCCGCTCGACGAACGCGTCCATCGGCCCGAGCGTGGCGCTCATGAGCAGGAACCGCGCGTGCTTCAGGGTGAGCAGCGGCACCTGCCAGGCGACGCCGCGGTCGCGGTCGCCGTAGTAGTGGAACTCGTCCATCACCACCGCCGCGACGTCGAGCTCGGAGCCCTCGCGCAGGCAGCGGTTGGAGAGGATCTCGGCGGTGCAGCAGATCACCGGCGCGTCGGGGTTGACCGCGGCGTCGCCCGTGACGAGGCCGACGTTGGTCGGGCCGAAGTCGTCGCACGCGGCGAAGAACTTCTCGCTCACCAGCGCCTTGATCGGCGCCGTGTAGTAGACGCGGCGCCCCTCGGCGATCGCCTTCCAGCACATCGCCGTCGCGACCAGGGACTTGCCCGAGCCGGTCGGCGTGTCGAGCACCACGTTCTTGCCGGCGAAGATCTCGAGGACGGCCTCCTCCTGCGCCGGATACAGGGACAGGCCGCGGCCCTCCACGTAAGCGAGGAAGCGCTCGAGGATGGTGTCGGCGTCGAGCGGGCAGGCGCTCGGCTCCACGCTCAACGGGGGCGACGGGGACATGGCCCCCTCTCGTTAGCACCTACCCGTGCGTGACCCGCTTGAGATCGAGCAGCTCGCTCGGACCCCCGTCGGCGAAGGCCACTTCGACCTTGTTCCCCTCGCAGCGGACGACGATGCCCGCGTACCACTGGCCGTCGGAGGCCTGCGCGCGCACCTTGGAGCCCGCGGGGAACGCGCCCTCCTGCACCACCGCCACCGCGGTGCCGGAGTAGCCCTTCTGCACCATGACCGGAGGCTTGCGCGCCGAGTCGCGGCTCAGGGGATACGGCGTGCTCGCGAGGTTCCGCGCGGCCGGCACGGGCTGCGACGCCGGCTCGGACTGCGAAGACGGCTGGGACGACGAGGGTGGCCCGTAGACGGGGGAGCCCTCGGCGGGCGACAGCGCGAGGTTCGCGGGCGCGGCGGGCATCCCACCCCCCGGCGTCATCGCGAGCGGATCGACGGGCGCCGCCGGCCGCAAACGGTCGGTCTGCACGCGCACCGGCGTCATCATGTCGGCGTGGATGGTCAGCTCGTGGCCCGTGATCCGCAGGTTCTCGGCCAGCGGCGGGGGCTGCTTCTGCAGGAGATCCTCGGTGCCGGGCGGGACGTCGAAGCGGCCCGCGTCGAACCCGAGGAACGAGACCCCGAACGAGCCGAGGAACTGGCGCCCCGCCATCAGCGCGTAGTCGAGGATCAGCTTGGTGGGCTCGTCCTCGCGCAGGTAGAGCACGGTCATGGTCGAGGCGTCGAGCGACGCCTGCACCGTGCTGCGGAGCGCGTCGAGGACGTGTTGCCCGAGCAGCACCCGCTCGTACGCCTGGTCGAGCGGGAGCCGGGTCTGCAGGAGCTTGGTGACGAACTTGGCCGGATCGGTACAGGCCATCCCGCAGGTGCCCGAGAAGGAGATGGGGATCGAGATTCCATTCTCGTACACCTCGCACCCTCCCACGACCGGGATGCCGCCGGTCGGCAGGGTGGAGACGTACCAGAGCTCGCAGTCGAGGGGGCTCCCGAGGGGCGCCGCCGGAGCGTCGGGGCCCAACAAAGCAGCGCCGATCTGGGTGGTGCCCACCTTGAGGATCACCGCGAGGCGGCCCTGTCGGACCAGGAAACCCGCGCTCCCTGCGTCGACCTTGACCCGACCCCCGCTCGGGACGGGACCGGGGTGACGGACGAGGAGCCTCCCCGTGCTCCCGGGGTCGCGGACGAGATCCATGGAAGGAAACATGATCGCAGAACGCGGGGGCGATACCATCACAAAGCCGGATGAGCGACGACCCCAGCAGGAAGACCGCGCTCGCGCGGGTGGGTAGCACCCTCGTCGGCAAGTGGCACGTCGATCGGCTGCTCGACGTCGGGGGCATGGCGGCGGTCTTCGTCGCCACCCATCGCAACGGCAAGCGGGTCGCCATCAAGCTGCTCCACGCCGAGTTCGCCCAGAACGAGGACGTGCGCGCGCGCTTCCTCCGCGAGGGCTACGTGGCCAACAAGGTCGGTCACCCGGGCGCCGTCGAGGTGCTGGACGACGACACGCTCGACGACGGCGGCGTGTTCCTCGTGATGGAGCTGCTCGAGGGCGAGTCGCTCGACGCCCGGCTGCGACGCGCCGGGGTGCTCACGCCGGTCGAGTGCTTCTTCCTCGCCGACCGCCTGCTCGACGTGCTCGCGGCGGCGCACCAGAAGCAGATCGTCCACCGCGACATCAAGCCCGCCAACGTGTTCATCACCCAGGCCGGCGAGATCAAGCTGCTCGACTTCGGCCTCGCCCGCGTGCGCGAGGCCACGGTCGACGCGAAGACCCGCGACGGGATCGTCCTCGGCACCGCCGCGTACATGCCCCCCGAGCAGGCCCGCGCCAAGACCGACCTCGTCGACGCGCGGAGCGACCTCTGGGCGGTCGGCGCGCTGATGTTCACCGCGCTCTCGAACCACTACGTGCACGACGCCCCGACCGCCATCGACCGCATGGTCGCCACGATGAAGCGCCCCGCCCGCTCGGTCACGACGGTCGTGCCGACGCTGCCGGCCGCGGCCGTGCAGGTCATCGACACCGCGCTCCGCTTCGAGAAGGACCAGCGCTACCCGAACGCGGGGGCCATGCAGCTCGAGACGCGCCGCGTGTTCGCCGAGCTCGCGCGCGCGCAGGGGCCGATGGTGCAGATGACCGCGGCCGCCACGCGGGTGGGGGTCATCGAGCGCGCGCCCGCCGAGAGCAGCCCGCTCGCGCGGTCGCTCGCCGTGGCCCTCGACGGCCTCGACGCCTCGCTCGAGAGCCTCGCCATCGAGGTGGCCATCGAGAGCGAGCCGCCGCCGGTGTCGCAGCGGCCGACGATGGCCGACCCGGTCGCTGTCGCCGCCCTCGTGGCGAACGAACCCAAGGCTGCACCGGCGCCGCGACCGACGACGGCGGTGAAGGCCCCCGTTGCCCCGCCGCGCCCGCGACCGACCACCAAGAAGTGAACGCAGCGGGCGGCAGGGCGACGGGTGCGGTGTAAGTCCCGGGAGCCCCTGGCGTTGACCAGACGTTCGACATGCATCGTTCCGCCGTCTTGCTTGCGTTCTTGCTCAGTGCCTCCGTCGCCTCGGCCGCGCCGAAGAGGCCGGACGGCAACCAGAACGGCAATGGCAACCAGAACGGCAACGGCAACCAGAACGGCAACGGCAACCAGAACGGCAACGGCAACGGCAACGCCAACTACCCGCCCCCGCCCCCTCACGTCGCTCCGCCGCCGCCGCCTCCGCCGCTGCCGCGGTTCCTGCCGGCGGATCACGCGTACGGCGAGCCGAAGGCGCGGTTCGCCCACGAGCTCGGGTGGATCCTGCCGGTCACCATCAGCGATCAGCACGTCACGCTCGGGTTCTACGGCCTCACGTATTCGGCGCGGTACCGCAAGCCGTACGACCGCGACGGTGTGCTCGCGAAGAGCGCCGCGGTGGGCAACGAGTGGGGGATCGAGACGCGGCTGCTCTCGAGCTACCGCACCCGCTCCGGCATCACGACGACGATCTCGCTCGCGCCGCTCAGCCAGGTGCGGCGCAAGGACTGGCCCTTCATGTTTCCCTCGCTCGTCGGCGCGCTCCTGCCCGAGGCCGGGCTCGTGATCGTGAACCCGAAGGAGATCGGTGGGCGCTACCACGCCGAGGTCTACCTGCGGCACCTCGCGCGGTTCCAGTACCTGATCGGCAAGGGCATCCTCGCGCTCGACGCGGCGCCGTTCGTCCAGGTCTCGTTTCCGCTCGACGGCGCGCCGCGGCGGCTCGAGGGTGGCTTCCTGTTCGGCATCTCCTGCGAGCTGCCGCCGAAGTACTGAACGTGCCGGCGCCCCCCCCCCCCCCCCCCCCCCCCCCCACCCAAACACCCCCCCCCCCCCCCCGGCCAGGAAAAACAACCGGGGGGGGCGCCCCCCCCCCCCCCCCCCCCCCCACCCCCCCCCAAAACCCCCCCCCCCCCCCCCCCCCACACCCCCAACCCGAACAAACCCCCCCCCCCCCCCCCCCCCCCCCACCCCCCCCCCCACCCCCCCCCCCAACCACCCCGGGGGGGGGCCCGAGGGGCCCCCCCCCCCCCCCAACAAAAGGCCCCCCCCCCCAAAAAGGAACCAAAACCCCCCCCCCCCCCCCCCCCCCCCCCCCCCCCAACACCCCCCCACCCCCCCCCCCCCCCCCCCCGGAAACCCCCCCCCCGCACCCCCCAATCACTTCAGCGGGGGCGGGGGTGTAGATGGGCTTCACGTCGGCGCCGCCCGTGAAGGCGTAGCTGCCCGCGGGGCCGTAGCCGTAGGCGGTGACGCCGAAGGGCTTGTCGCCGACGACGCGGCGGACGCCGTCCTTCACCGGGCAGCGGCGGGCCTCGTAGTCGACCGCGCCGAGCTTGCCCGCGGCGGCGACGACGCAGTCGGTGGGGACGACGCCGTCGATCTTGATCTCCGCGCCGACCGGCGCCGAGAGGACGACGTAGTTCTTGTTCCACTTGGGCGGCACGAGGAACAGGTAGTTCTGCCGGTACTGCTCGACGGCAGGGAAGATGGTGAGCGAAGGGTCGCCGGAGTACCCGCCGTCGACGTACTCCTGGCTCACGAGGATCTGACCGATCGCGACCGGCGCCGTCGACTCGACGATGATGTCCTTGTCGGTCCACGTCTCCTTCATCTCGCCCGGCGCGATGGTGAACTTGTCGAAGGGCGGCGGCAGGGTGGTGGTGACGGTGGCGGTCTCGGCGACGCCGAGGAAGCGCAGGATGTCGGGCTCGCGGTAGCTCGTGGTCGAGCGGATCGGGCTCCGCGTGATGACGAACTTCTTGCCCATCGCGGTGACGGGGAACACCTGCTCCTCGAGGTGATCGACGCAGCACTTGGAGCCGGTCGAGCCCGGCGGCTTGGGCACCGTGTCGCCGACGGGCGCGGTGCTCCCCTCGGTGCCGCTGAACACCGCGATGGGGCCGTCCGCCTCCACGATGGTGCCGGTCATGTCGCCGGGCATGCCGTCGGACTCGAGGTTCAGCACGTCGAACGGCTGCAGGGTGACCTCGACGATCTCGCCCTTCTTCTTGGGGGTCTTGACCGGACCGCCGGCGACGATGGCCTGGCCCAGCGTGACCTTCACCTTGGTGTTGGCCGTGGTGCCGATGATGGTGACGAAGGCGTGGTCGAGGATGTCGAAGCCGGGGATCTTCACCGGCTTCGAGGTGGGGTAGCCGAGCACGCGGTGGATCTTGCCGAGCCCGTTGCGCGGGAGGAGCAGCGACGCGTCGTTGCTGAAGGTCGGCTCGAAGGCGTTGAACTGGTAGACGACGAGCGGGATGTCGGAGGTGACGCGCAGGGCGTTGGCCGACAGGAACGTGCCCGGCCCCTCGTTGTTGCCGAGCACCGACCCGTCCACCTCGCGCGACGGCAGGAGCACGGTCTTGAGCTCGTCCTTCGCGATGGTGAGGGTCTGCACGACGGTGAGCTTCGGCGGCGACCCGGGCGGCGCGTCGTTGCGCTCGATGGTGACCTTGGCCGTGGTCTCGCCGGCGTTGGAGAGCACGAGGCCCCACGGCTTGTTGGCCGCGTCGTCGATGAAGTTCTTGAGGTTGTCGAGGTCGGCCGCCCAGAACTCGCAGCCGACGTTGCTCGGCGAGTCGGCCACCGCCTCGCACGCGGTCTTGCAGACGCCGGCGCTGCAGCGCTCGCCCTTGCCGGGGTCGCAGTCCTTGACCTTGTCGCCGACCGTGCCGCCCTCGGTGCAGCCGTGGATCTCGTTGCCGACGCACACGTCGACGCCGGGCTGGCAGTCGCCGCAGCCCTTCTGCGGGATGCACACCTTGCCCTCGGGACACTCGACCGCGGTGCCGGGTACGCCGGGCGACGCGCACGGCGTGTAGAAGCGGTCGATGCAGTAGCCGCACAGCGCGGCGTCGACGCCGATGCCGCCGTCGCCCGGCGGCTTGGTCGTCGCGTCCTTGTCGCCCCCGGCGGAGCACGCGGGCATCGCGTTCAAGGAGAGAGCGAGCGCGCCGAGGGACATGGCCAGCGTGAGGCGGGGGCGTTGCATCGTCGTGGCAGTCTATCGCCACGGCGTGGCTGCGCGATGTAGGCCGGTCGCGCACCCACCCGTTCATCCCACCTGCTCACCCGCCTCGAATCAAGGCGTGTCGAAGAATGCCCCCGGGCTGAAAGCCCGGGGCACCGACGGCCGCTGAAGCCCGGGGCATCGACCCCGGGCTCGACGTCACGCTGGACGGGCTGAACTCCCTTCTGCGGTCCGTTGCAGCGCGACGTCCAGCCAGTGATTTGGGACGTGAAGCCCGGGGTGAAAGGCCCCGGGCTTGCGGTGTTGTCGGTGCCCCGGGGCTTCAGCCCGGGGGCATCTATCGACAGGCCTTCAGAAGTGCGCGCCGGTCGTGTCGAACGTGGTCCACCGCAGCACGAAGCCGAGCTGCACGACCACGAGCCCCGGCCGATCGAGCGCGCTCTCCACCCGGTCGCCGTAGAGCCCCTCGAGCGAGAGGCGCGCGCCGACGCGGTAGGCACCGTGCTCGGTGTGCGTCGAGGCGACCCGGTAGAGCAGCTGCCCCGCGATCCCGCCACCGAACGCCGTGAAGCCAGGAGCGGCGACGTAGCGCGGTCCACCGAAGCCGCCTGCCGACCAGCTCCACTCCGTCCCGCCCTCGACGCCGGCCTCGACCGCCGACGTCAGGTAGCCGCTGTGCAGCGCGCCGAGGTATCCATAGCCGGCCGCGAGGCTCGTGTAGAAGCGCATCGTCGGGGTGCCGACCGCGGCCGCGCCCTCGAGCCGCCCCTCGGTCCCGAGGTGCCCCGTGCCGTCCACCGTGGGCGCTGCCGTCAGCGACAGGTGCGTCGCGCACCCGAAGAGAGGCAGGAACACGAGGGCCCAGCGCACCCGAGCAGTCTACGTCGGGCCACGAGCGAATGTCTCCCACGCTAGGCTGGAGGCGCGATGGCGAAGGGGAACTACGCGAGCACTCTCCCGGTCATCACCCCTACGAGCCACGAGGTCCGCCTCGCGAACTCGGCGCTCACCGCGCTGCCGGATGCTCTCGCCGAGGCGACCGCGCTCGAGGCGCTGCGGCTCTACGATCTCCCGCACCTGCGGGGCGTCGTGGGGCTCGAGAAGCTCGGCGCGCTGCAGACGCTCTCTCTCTCCAGCCTGCCCGTCGCGCCCCTCGACGACCTGTTCGAGCGCGCCGCGCAGCTGCCCGCGCTGACCGAGCTCCACCTCGGCGCCGACGTCGCAAACCGACTCCCGCCGTCGTTCGCGGGCCTGCAGGGGCTCCTCTCGATCGTCGTCGCCGGCGCGGCCTCCGTCGACCTCGACGCGCTGTTCGCCCACCTCGCGAAGCTCTCCGGCCTGCGCGTCCTGCGGCTCCAGAGCTACTACAAGGAGGGCGCGATCGAGCTGCCGGACTCGGTCGAGAAGCTCGGGCAGCTCCGCGAGATCGTCATCGACGGGCCGTTCTCGCGGATCCCTGCGACCCTCGTGCGGCTGTCCGCGCTCGAGGTCTTCTCGGTGGCGTCGCCCATCCAGAAGCGCAAGCGGGTGACCGCGTTACCGGCCGACGTCGGCCGCCTCTGCTCGCTCCGCGCGCTCCACCTCCGCGGTCACTGCGTGAAGGAGCTCCCCGACTCGCTGTGCGATCTCCGCGAGCTGCGGTCGCTCGACCTGTTCGGAAGCCCGTTCCCGCGGCTGCCTGCGCGGTTCGGCGAGCTCACGAACCTCGAGACCCTCGACCTCAGCTACTGCAAGGAGCTGAAGGAGCTCCCCGCTTCGTTCGGGGACCTCTCCGGCCTCCGGAGCTTCCACGCGGGGGACAGCGGCCTCGTCTCCCTCCCCGCGAGCTTCGGCGCGCTGCGCCTGCGCGAGTGCACGCTCCGCCCCGAGCTGCTCGCGCAGGTGGTGCTCGCGCCGCCCGAGGTGACCCACGTCGACGAGCTCGTCGTCGATCGCCCCTACGATCGCGCGCTGCCGACCGACCTCGGTGACCCGATCCGGCTCGAGCTCCGGGTGCCCTCGCTCGCCGAGCCCGCCCCGGCCTTCGGGGCGCTCCGTCGCCTCGAGCGGCTTCAAATCCACAAGGCGCCCGCGTTCGACCTGGAGGACGCCTTCGTCCGCCTCGCGACCGCGACCCGCCTGCGCTCGCTGTCGCTTCCGAACTGGGGGCTGGCGGCGCTGCCGAAGGCCATCGGTCGGCTCCGAGCGCTCACGTTCCTCGGTCTCGGCGGCAACGCGCTCACCACCCTGCCCGACGAGATCGGCGCGCTCGAGGCCCTCGAGGACCTGAGCCTCGCCGAGAACCCCTTCGCCGAGTTCCCGCGGGCGTGTCTGTCGCTCCCGCTCGCCGAGCTGTCCCTCGCGCGGGCACCCTTCCCCGTGCTGCCGCGCGGTCTCGATCGCTTGCCGCGCCTGAAGAAGCTCGTCCTCCACAAGGTCCAGCTGGCTTCCCTCGCGGGGCTCGAGGCCCTCCCTGCGCTCGAGGAGCTCGACCTCGCGTCGGCGGAGGTCGACGACCTCTCCGCCCTCGGTGAGCTGCGCTCCCTGCAGCGGCTCGATCTCACTTGGGTCCGCGCGAGGATCGACGCGGGGACCTTCCGCGCGCTCGCGCGCACGCCGATCCGGTCGCTGACGCTGCACTACACCTCGCTCGAGGCGCTGCCTCCCGAGCTCGCCGGGCTCACCCATCTCACCTTTCTCGACGTCCGCTCCACGAAGGTGGAGGCCTTCCCGGAGGAGACCGCGAACCTGCGCGCGCTCACGTGCGTCGTGTTCGAGGACTTCCGGGTGAACGTGGCCGCGCTCAAGCGCGTGCTGCCCCCGGGGCGCTGGCGCAAGCAGGGCTCGGGGAGCCACGCCCGCTACGTGCGGGTCGACGACCCGTAGGACCTCAGCGCAGGCAGCCGACGCGGGTTCGCGCAACGACCATGTGGTCGAAGTACACGTTGCCTGCCGGCCCCGCGGTCACGTAGTTCTGCGGCCAGAAGTGGTTCAGCTGGAGCGTCGCGGTCTTGCGCAGCTGCAGGTCGAGCGGGACCATCGTCGTGCCCGCGGGCGGCGGGTACGAGGTGCACGACGGCGCGTCCGCGGTGGTCGAGCAGAACTTGTCCTTCACCCAGTATCCGAGCGGCGCCGCGTCGTCGAACTGCGCGATCGACACGTCGTCCACCCACAGCCCGAGCTGGGCGCCGGCCTTCGACGCCGGGTCCGGGTTGACCTTCACGTGCATCTCCACGCAGGACCAGGCGTCGTCCTTCGCGCGGAGACTGGCGCGGTGCACCACGGTGTTGCCGTAGTAGGCGTCGCTGCCGGTCGGGACGTCCTTCCACGAGTGCATCGTCATCCAGTAGGCGTAGAAGTCGAGCCGCGGATCGGCGGCGCCGGTGGCGCCCACCGGTTCGAACGCGATCGCGAAGCGGTCGTCGCCGTTCGGCCTCAGGCCGGCCTGTGGGTTCGGCCAGCTGGTCGGCGGATCGTAGCCACCGATCCACAGGCCCGTGTGGTGCCACTGGATGCCCTTCTGGTATTTCACGTAGTAGCGGACGAAGAGCTCCGTTTGATTGGGGAGCTTCTTGTACAGATCCGTGGCGCTCGGCCCTCCACCCCCCGCGGTGAACCGCATCGACGCCTTGCCCAAGCTCTTCGCGGGGACGTCCGCGACGAGCGCCATGCCGGCGGCGTTCTTGGAGTCCTCGTAGCGTCCACGCACGGCGGCGACCGACCCCTCCTCGAAGTCCTCGACCCAGAGCACCGCCGGATCCTTGTCGATGCCGAGGTCGCCCGGGTACTTGGCGGAGAGGAGCGGCGGGGGCGCGTCCACCGGCGCGTCGAGCCCGCTGTCCGCGCCATCGGGGACCGCCGTGTCGAACATCCCGCTGTCGACCGCTGTGTCGGGGGCGTCGGCCGTGGTCGCGGTGTCGACGGCGGCGTCCAGCGCGGGGTCCGGACTCGCCGCCTCGCTCGAGCACCCGACGCACAAGACGAGGACGAGGCAGGGGCGAGTGGCCATGCCTCATCGTGACGCGAAACGGCGACCGAGGGAAACCGGCGGCTACGCGCGGCGCACGAGCTTCGTACCCCTGCGCTCGAAGCGGTCTGCGACGAGTGGCGCCACCGCGTCGAGGAGTGTCGCGGAGAGCTGGGTCAACGTCTCGAGTCGACCGAGCGCTGGGTCCAGGATCACCTTCGCGAGGTCGGCCGGGTCGCCCCCGTCCTGGCTGGAGCGGAAGGCGATCGAGGAGACCACCGCGAGCAGAGGGTGCCCGCGCAGCGCGCGGAAGGTGAACGCACCGACGTCGCCGAGATCGAGCTCGCCGAGGAGGCCCCGATCGAGCGCGGCGTTGCGCGCGACGAAGTCCGACAGCGCGCCCATCAGGTAGGGCGCCGCGCGCAGCGTCGTGAGCCGCTGCTCCTCGGCCTTGGTGCGCTGCTTCTTGCACGCCAGCACGATCAGCTCGCCGCGCGGGTGGCCGCGATCGCTCAGCCAGTCGGCGTAGACGAGGCGCGGCCCGTTGTCCGACCACGATCCGGCGATCTCGGCGAGGAGCTTGCGTTCGGTCTGGTCGGCGCGCGCCTCGGCCTCGGACAGCCGGGCGAGCACCTGCTCGAACTGCGGCTGCGTGGCCGCGTCGAGCGCGAGCGGCCACTTCGCGAACGCCGCGGCGGGGTCGAACGCGAACGGCCCGACGATGCGCCGGCCGTGCTTGTGGTGGTACCAGTAGGTGCTCTCGAAGTCGCGGAAGTCGGTGCGCAGGGGGGCGCAGGTGCGCACGTCCTTCGCGCGGGCGACGATCTCGAACAGCGTGCGCCAGTACTGGGCCTTCTCGGGGCTCACGCCGAACATCGCCGCGACGGCCGAGAGGTGGGTGGCCATCCGCGGGTCGTCGGGCAACGTGGCGAGCTCGGTCACGTGGCGCGTGGCGGCGGTGCTGCCTCCGACCCGCACGTACTGGAGCAGCTGGGGCAGGTGCAGCGCAGGGTCCTCGGCGAACGCCGCGAGCCACGCCTCGTGCGCGCTCTTCTCGTCGAGCGCGTCGAGCGGCTTCTCCCAGGTGGGCAGGAGCCGCGTCGCGCGGTCGATCGCGTCGGCCACCGCCGGCACCCGCGTCTCGCGCCAGCAGGAGAGGAGCGCCTCGATCGCCGCCGGGATGCGGTTCGCGGCGAGGTGCGCGGCGGCCTGCACGAGCGGCGGTCCATCGACCGTGGGGATCTTCTCGGCCTTCGCCGCGGGGGCCTCTTCGAGGCGGCGCAGCTTCGGGACGGCGCGCGCGAGCTCGGCGATCTGCGCGGCGTCGGCCGCCGACGGCACCTTCGCGGTCAGGGCCGCGAGCGCGTCGGCGGCCTTGCCGACGGCGGTGGTGAACTTGGGCCAGAACGCCGACCCCCCACCCTTGGTGGCGAGGCGCTCTCGCAACCGCGGGAGCACCCGCACGTCGCCCGAGCGCGTGAGGATGTCGAGCACGCGCACCCAGAACGGGTAGGTCGAGCTCGAGGTGGTGGGCGGATCGAGGACCCAGCCGGCGATCGCGGACGAGAGCCGCGGGTCCTTCGGGAACGTCTTCAGCGCGTCGGCCGCCATCGGCAGGAACGACACCGGCACGCTGCGGATCGCCGGGAGCATCTGCGCGAGCACGAGGGGATCCTTGCTCTTGGCGAGCGTGCTGAAGCCGCGCTCGTCCTCGGCCGGCGGGCCGGAGATCTGCGCGGAGATCGCGTCGATGAGGTCGGCGAGCTCGGGCCACGGCTGCTCCTGCCAGCACGCGAGCGCGGCGCGCAGCGCGCCGACGCCGTCGCCGGCGCTCACCGCGGCAGCGAGGGCGGTGAGGCCTGCGCTCGAGGCCGAGGTGACCGCCGGCGGGGTCGGCTCCGGAGACGGCGGCGGCGCGGGCGACGCGGGTTTCACGATCTGCGCGACGGGCTTCGCCACAGGCCTCGCCGCGACCGGCTTCGGCGCGACCTTCGACGTGGGCTTCGACGCGGCGGGCTTCTCGCCCGGCGCGGCGCCTGCGGCGGCACGCAAGAGCGCTTCGTCCTCCGCCGACAGCGCGCGCGGCGTCTGCAACGACATCCCGAGCGCCCCCGCCGCCGCGGTGAGGCCCTTGCCGTTCGCGAACCGCAGCTGGTCCTTCAGGTGGGTCACGTCGGTGATGGCGACCGTGCTCGCCGCCGCGTGCCACCCGTCGTCGCCGAGCCTGGGCTGCTCGAGCACCGCGACCAGCCACAGCGCCTCGTTCGGTGGACGCACCGTCACCGCGAACAGCGCGCCGCCCTCGCCGAGCGGCGCGAGCGCCTTGTGGGTGCTGCCGTAGCGGTCGAGGCCGAGCCGCACCCCGAGCGCGGCGCCGCCCTTCTGCTTCGCGAGTTGCTCGAACACCGCCTTGCTCACGATCGCCATCACGCTCGCCATCCCGCGAGGGTGCCCGAGCCTTCGGGGCGAGGCCAGCGCGGCGCAGCGGCGGCTGGCGCCCGCGGTCAAAACGTCGGCGCCCCCGGTCGAGTGCGCTCCTTCGCCGGGTCCTATCCATCGCAGTGGGAGGTCCCCATGCATCGAACCCACGAACTCTGCGCCCTCGTTCCCCTGGTGCTCGCCGCGTCCGCGTGCACCGCCGACTACTCCACGCTCGTCCCGCCGACGGTCGACCAGGACCACTCGCTGCCGAGCGTCGAGCTCAACGGCACGCGCCTGCACCTCACGACCCACGGCAAGGCGGGCGACCCGCTGGTCGTCATGCTGCACGGCGGGCCGGGCGGCGACCACCGCTCGATGACCCGCCTCACCGCCCTCGCCGACGACGGGTTCTTCGTCGTCCAGTGGGACCAGCGCGGCGCAGGCCTCTCGCGCCGCCACGACTGCGAAGAGGTCGACAGCGCTCGCTACCTCGGCGACCTCGAGGCCCTCGTCGACCGCTACGCGCCCGCGGGCGCCCCCGTGCTCTTCCTCGGGCACTCGTGGGGCGCCATGTACGCCACCTGGTTCATCGACGCGCACCCGACGCGCGTGACGTCCGCCGTGCTGCTCGAGCCCGGGGGCTTCACCGCCTCGGAGGTCGCCGCGTACTTCCAGCGGATGGTCACGCACGACCTGATCGGGGAGGATCAGAACGACGCGCTCTTCACGGGCCGCTTCTTGACCGCCGACGACCACGCCCGCGCCGACCTCCTCGCCGCCACACTGTTCTCGTCGGCGAGCGCGGCGTTCGGCAAGTCGGCCTCCGACCCCGAGCCGTTCTTCCGCGCCGGCGGCGTCGCCGCGCGGTGTCTCCCGGCCTCCGCGGGCGACTTCGACTGGACGACGCACCTCTCCGCGTATCGAAGCGAGGTGCTCTTCGTCCACGGCGACCAGAACGCGTTGATCCGCCGCGAGCACCAGGAGCAGCTCGCCGCGCACTACCCGAAGGCGCGCCTCGTCGGGCTCACGGGCGCCGGGCACGATCTCCAGTGGGTGAAGGCCCCCGAGATCCGCGCGCTCGCCCGCGATCACTTCCGCGCCGCGCTCGCCGAGGTGAAGCCGTGACCGCCGCTCGCTGGGCCCTCGCCGCTGCGCTCCTGCTCGCGTCTCTCCCGCGCACCGCGACCGCGCAGGTCGTGAACCCGGGCGCGAAGCCGCTCGACGCGCCGAACCTCGTCGCCCTCGGCGCCGGCATCGACAGCGGGGCGGCGCTCGAGGCGGCCTACGCGCGGAGGGTCCCCGGCCACGCGGCGCGACCGGATCTGTTCGTGCTCGGCCGCCTGTTGCTCCCCTCCTCGCCGGGCCTCGGCGACTTCGCCTTCGCGACGGGCGCGCAGACCGCGTGGCTCTCCTCGCACGGCTTCGGCCTGCAGCCGGGGCTCGCGCTGGAGGTCCGGCGCGTGGAGGCGACGCTGCTGCGCGTGACCCAGCTCGCGGCGGTGGCCTCGCTCACGGCGGGGTATTTCTCCGAGCGCTGGATGGTGGCGCTCGAAGCGAGCTGGGACCGCTCGTTCGCGACCCACGTCGCGCCGACCGCCACCTATCGCCGGCTCGCGTACCCGGGCGCCGAGGGAGGCTTCCTGGGTGGCGGGGGCGGCACGCTCCGCTTCGGCGTGCGCGCGGCCCTCGGGGTCACGAGCACGACGGACGTGACCGTGCGCGTCGGCTTCGCGACCTCCGACCAGCTCACGCCGGTCGCGGGGCTCCCGCTCTACGGGCTGCTGGGCGTCACGCAGCGGTTCTAGGTCGCGAGGCGCTTGCGCGCCTCTCGCGGCGTGGTCCCGGTCCAGCGCTTGAAGGCCCGGGTGAACGCGCTCTGCTCGGAGAAGCCGACGAGGTAGCTGATCTCGACCAGCGAGACGCCCGCGCGGAGGAGGGCCTCGGCCCGGCTCCTCCGCACGGCGTCGAGCATCTCGAGGAACGTGAGGCCCTCGGCCTCGAGCGCGCGCTGCAGCGACCGCTCGCTGGTCGCGAGTCGACGCGCGACGCTCGCGAGGGGCGCCGCGCCGTCGACGAGCGTCTCCTCGATCGCGCGACGGACCTGCTCGGCGAGCGGCGAGCCCTGCGGCGTCGCGGCGGCGAGCATGCGCGCGTGCTGATCGAGGACCGCGAAGAGGGCGCGATCGGCGCGGCGGGGGGCGGCGTCCCAGACCGCCCGCGGCAGCGCGAGCACGGCCTCCTCGGCCTCGAACCGCGGCGGGACCCCGAACACGCGGCGGTGCTCCGTGGGATCGGAGGGAGGCGCATGGGTGAACGCCACCTCGGTGGGGGACCACGGCGCCTCCACCGCCGCGCGGACACGGAGCCACAGGAGCCCGAGCGTGAACTGCTGCGCCGGGGCCGGCACGGGCAACCCCGCGGGGCTCCGGAAGACGAGCGCCACGTCGTCGACCCGCGGACGGACGACGAGCTCGCCGCGGGGATCGACGATCCGGAAGTAGTCGGCCACGCGCTCGAGGCCCGCGCCCACCGTGACGCCCGTGGTCGCGAGGTAGTCGAGCACCCGGAACGCCGACTCGGGGACGAGCTCGGCGGCGTGGAGCGCGAGGTCGGGGTCGCGGGCGACCGCGCTGCACGCGACCCACGCGGCGTCGGCCGCGGCCACCGACAGGCGCGCGTCGGGCTCGGCGAGCGCCGCGCGCGACAGGCCGAGCGACGCGACCACCGGCTCCACGTCGTGCCCCAGCCGCTCGCACGCGTCGAGCAAGGCGCGGGTCGCCACGGCGAGCACGGACGAAGCCACGAGGTGGGAGGCTAGGATCCCTGGGGCGCCGCGCCCAGCGCCTCGTCGACCGCGGCGCGCAGCGTGGCGGGCTCGAACGGCTTCTTGAGGAAGAAGAACTCCCCGGCGCGGATCCCGCGGCGCACGAGCTCCTCGCGCACGAACCCCGAGCACACCAGCACCGGCGCGCGCGGGTGGCGCTCGAGGAAGTGCGCGATCACCGAGCTCGTGTCCGTGCCGGGCACCACCGCATCGGTGAACAGGAGGTCGAAGTCGCCGGCGCTCGCGAGGGCCTCCTCGGCGCCCGCGCCGTCGACCGCCGACGTGACCTCGTGGCCCGCGGCGCGCAGCACGCGCTGGATCGCGCGGAGCACGAACGGCTCGTCCTCGAGCAGCAGGATCTTGGCGCGTCGCGAAGGGACGAGGCGTGGCTCCGACGGCGTGGAGGCCGCGGGCGCGACCGCGGGGAGACACAGCGTGAACGTGGTGCCCTTGCCCGGCGCCGACGCCACTTCGACCGTGCCCCCCACCTCGGTCACGAGCCCATGCACCATCGACAGGCCGAGGCCGATGCCGCGGCCCGGCTCCTTGGTGGTGAAGAACGGCTCGAACACGCGATCGCGGACCTCGTCGGACATGCCGACGCCGTCGTCGGTGACCGCGAGGACCAGCTGCTCCCCGCGGTCCTCGATCGACAGGCGCACGGCGCCGCCGGACGGCATCGCGTCGCGCGCGTTCAAGACGAGGTTCAGGAGGACCTGCTCGAGCCGGGCGCCCGAGAGCGCGACCGACCGCGTGCTCTCCCCGCGCACCTGCAGCAGGATCCCGGGCGGCAGGAGCCGCTGGACCGATCGCACGAGCTGCTCGACCACCATCGAGGGCACGCAGCTCTTGCCCGCCTCGGTGTCCTTGCGCCCGAGGAACGTGAGCTGGCGGGTGGTCTCCTCGGCGCTGCGCGCCGCGTTGATCAGGTCGGAGAGGAGGCGACCGTGATCGTCCTCCTGCGCGCGCAGCGACTCGGCGTTGCACAGGACGACCGCGAGCGAGTTGTTGAGATCGTGGGCCACGCCCGCCGCGAGGCGCCCGACGGCCTCGAGCCGCTGCGCCCGCGCGAGGGGCGTCCTGGGCGCGCCCGCTCGCTCCGCTCGACCCGCTCGCGCTCGAGCGCCTGGGTGGCTTCGGTCAGCGCGGTCTCGAGCGTCCAGATGATGCGGTTGGTGAGGAGGCCGATCGCGGCGCCCGCGGTCCCGAGCGTCGCGGCGAAGCGGAGCCAGGGCTCGGCGCGGGCGAAGTCGAAGGCCCGCGCCGGCAGCGGCGGGAGCCAGCCCTTCACGTTGCCGACCGCAACGGCTGCCATCGACACCAGTGACAGCGACAGGGTGACGATCATCGCGTTGCGCCCGATGAGCCCCGCGGCCGCGACGATGGTCCACGTGTAGATGACGCCGACGCCGAGCAGCGGACCGAAGGCGACGAGCGCGAGCGTCCCGAGGCCCACGCCGTACATCAGGATCACCCACGCGCGCAGGTGCGACGAGGCGCGGCGCAGCGCGTACAGCGCGAGCCCCGCGACCACCTGCAGGATCGCGTAGGGCAGGATCGCGGTGCGCCCCTGCACGAGCTCGCGCGTCGCCACCACCGCCGCGAGCGGCAGGGCGACGTACACGAGGAACGGGTCGCCGATCGCGAGCATCCGCTCCCGGACGTCGCGCGACACCCTCTCGGATACGTCGTCGTTCTGCACTCCCGAATCCGATCGTTCGGCCTCTTCACTGTGAAGTAAAGGGGAACCTCGGGCTCGCCTGCGCTCGCGCCGAGTTCGGCGCTGGTGCCTTCAGCGCCAGCTCTGGAGCACCCGCATGTAGTTCCCGCGCTCGAAGGCGCTCGGATCGGGGCAACGGGACAGGTTCATGTTGCCGCGGAGCTGCGCCAGCGACTCGTACTCGTGCTCCTCGAGGAAGCGCACCACCTCCTCCTTCAAGGTGCGCAGCCGCTGCGGCCCGTCGTGGAGCAGCGCGGAGACCGTCTGCACCACCGTGGCCCCGGCCATCAGCGCCTTGACCGCGTCGAGGCCGGTGTGCACCCCACCCGAGCACGCGAGATCCGCCTTGGCCTTGCCGGAGAGGACGGCGAGCCACCGGGGCCCCAGGAGGAGGCGCCCGCCGGGCGGACCAGCCCGGCCGCGGCACCGCCTCGAGCAGCACCGGGTCGATGTCCGGCTGGTAGAAGCGGTTGAAGAGGACCAGCGCGCTCGCGCCGGCCTTCTCGATCTCGCGCGCGAGGTGGGCGAGCGCCGAGTGGAACGGCGACAGCTTCACCGCGAGCGGGAGCTTCACCGAGCCCTTCACCCGCGACACGATGTCGAGGACCCGGCGGTCGACCTGCTCGGCGCTCTCGTCCGGGTCGGTCGCCACGTGGTAGACGTTGAGCTCGAGCGCGTCGGCGCCGGCCTGCTCGATCAGCTTCGCGTAGTCGAGCCAGCCCTCGGCGCTGTGGCCGTTGAGCGAGGCGATGACCGGCACCGCCACCGCGCCCTTGATGCGACGCAGCTGCTCCAGGTACTCGTGCGGCCCCAGGTGGAACTCGCTCCTGCTTGGGAAGAAGCCGACGCCTCGGCGTAGGCGTCGGTGTGCGACTCGAGGTCGTGCTGGGTGCGGCCGCGCTCGCGGAGGATCTGCTCCTCGAACAGCGACCGCATCACGATGGCGGCGGCGCCGGCGTCCTCCACGCGACGGACGGAGTCGAGGTCGTCGGCGAGCGGCGACGCGCCCGGCATGAACGGGTGCGCGAGGTCGAGGCCCAGGTAACGGGTTGCGAGATCCATCTCAGTGCTCCTTGGACCCGGGCTTGTCGGCGGTGTTGTCGAGGACGACGGGGGTCGGGGTCATGGCCTTGGCGAGGCTCTCGTAGGTGGCCCAGCGGGTGTAGATGTCGTCCTGGGCGGCCGCGGCGAGCGCGCGGAACCGCTCTGGGTCTTGCTGCTCGACCATGCGGAAGCGCGTCTCGTTGCGGGCGAAGTCGACCAGCTTGCCCTTGGGAGCCGGCGAGTCCAGCTTGAGCGGGCTCTCGCCCTCGGCGATGCGCCGCGGGTCGAAGCGGTAGAGCGGCCAGTAGCCCGTCTCGACGGCGCGCTTCTGCTGCTGCTGGGTGCCCTGCGCCATGTCGTAGCCGTGGGCGATGCAATGCGAGTACGCGATGACGAGCGAAGGCCCCGGGTAGGCCTCGGCCTCGAGCAGCGCCTTGACCGTCTGCACGTCCTTGGCGCCGAACGCGATGCGCGCGACGTAGACGTTGCCGTAGGTCATCGCGAGCATGCCGAGGTCCTTCTTCTGGCCGTCCTTGCCGCTGACCGCGAACTTGGCGGCGGCGCCGCGCGGCGTGGACTTGGACTGCTGACCGCCGGTGTTGGAGTAGACCTCGGTGTCGAGCACGAGCAGGTTCACGTCCTTGCCCGACGCGATCACGTGGTCGAGGCCGCCGAAGCCGATGTCGTACGCCCAGCCGTCGCCGCCGACGATCCAGACGCTCTTCTTGACGAGGTAGTCCGCGAGGCCGGCGAGGCGGCGCGCCGAGAGGTCGGCCGAGCCCGCGAGCTTGCGCGGAGCGCGCCACGCGCTCGCGCTGCGCCTCGATGCCGGCCTCGTCGGCCATGTCGGCCGCCGAGGAGCGCGGTCACGAGCTCGACCCCCACCGTGCCCGCGAGGGAACGCAGCAGCTCCTTCGCCTGCTCGGCGTGCTTGTCGACCGCGAGCCGCATGCCGAGCCCGAACTCGGCGTTGTCCTCGAACAGCGAGTTGGCCCAGGCCGGGCCGCGGCCCTCGGCGTTCGTGGTGTACGGCGTGGTCGGGAGGTTGCCGCCGTAGATCGACGAGCACCCGGTGGCGTTCGCGATCAGCGTGCGATCGCCGAACAGCTGGGTGACCAGCTTGATGTACGGGGTCTCGCCGCACCCCGAGCACGCGCCCGAGTACTCGAACAGCGGCTCGAAGAACTGCGCGCCCTTGACGTCGAGCGACACCTTGGTGCGCTTGGCCTCGGGCAGGTCGAGGAAGAACTGGTAGTTGTCGGCCTCGGGCTCGCGGAGCGCGGCTTGCGGCGCCATCTCGAGCGACTTGTGGCGCGGGTTGGCCTTGTCCTTCGCCGGGCAGATCTCCACGCAGAGGGTGCATCCGGTGCAGTCCTCGGGCGGCGACCTGGACGGTGTACGCGTCGCCCTTGAACTCGGCGCCCTTGTAGGGGACCGACTTGAACGTGGCCGGCTTCTTCGCGAGGAGCGTCTGGTCGTAGGCCTTCACGCGGATGGCCGCGTGCGGGCACACCATCGCGCACTTGTTGCACTGGATGCAGATCTTCTCGTCCCACACGGGGATGTCGACCGCGATGTTGCGCTTCTCCCACTTGGCCGTGCCGGTGGGCCAGGTGCCGTCGGGCGGGAACGCGCTCACGGGGAGCAGATCGCCCTTGTTGCCCAGCATCATCGCCGTGACCCGCTGCACGAAGTCCGGCGCCGCGACGCTCACGATGGGCGGGCGCGCGTGCGTGCCGTCATGCGGCCGGGACGGGCACCGGGTAGAGGCGCGAGAGCGCGGCGTCGACGGCGGCGAAGTTCTTCGCGACGACCTCCTTGCCCTTGGCCTTGTAGCTCTTCTCGATCGCGCCCTTGATGTAGCCGATGGCCTCCTCACGCGGGAAGATCTTGGCGAGCGCGAAGAAGCAGGTCTGCATCAGGGTGTTGATGCGGCCGCCCATGCCGACGCCGCGCGCCACCGAGAGCGCGTCGATGGTGTAGATTTCGATCTTCTTGGCGAGGATCGTCTCCTGCACCTCGCGCGGGAGCGCGTCCCACACCTCGGCCGGGGCGAGCGGCGAGTTGAGCAGCAGCGTGGCGCCCGGCTGGGCCTGCTCGAGCACGTCGTACCGCTCGAGGAAGCTCCACTGGTGCACCGCGACGAAGCTCGCGCGCGAGATCAGGTACTCGGACTTGATCGGCCGCGGCCCGAAGCGCAGGTGCGAGATCGTGATCGCCCCCGACTTCTTCGAGTCGTAGACGAAGTACCCCTGCGCGTACCGGTCGGTCTCTTCGCCGATGATCTTGATCGAGTTCTTGTTCGCGCCGACGGTCCCGTCCGCGCCGAGGCCCCAGAACACCGCGCGCACCACGTCGTCCGGCTCGATGTCGAAGCTCGTGTCGAAGGGCAGGCTCAGGTGGGTGATGTCGTCCCGGATACCCACTGTGAAGTGGCGCTTGGGCTTGTCCGCCCGGAGCTCGTCGTAGACGGCGCGCACCATGGAGGGCGTGAACTCCTTCGACGAGAGGCCGTAGCGCCCGCCCAGGATGCGCGGCAGCGCGCGCGCCCAGAGGCCGTCGGCGGAGGCCTCCGCGAACGCCGTCACGATCTCCTGGTAGAGCGGCTCGCCGAGGGCGCCCGGCTCCTTGGTGCGATCGAGCACGGCGATCGACTTCGTGGTCTTCGGGAGCGCGGCGGCGAAGTCGCGCAGCGAGAAGGGGCGGAACAGGCGCACCTTGACGAGGCCGAGGCGTCTCGCCCTGGGCGTTGAGGTAGTCGATTGTCTCGTGCGCGGTCTCGGCGCCGGAGCCCATCATCACGATCACGCGCTCGGCCTCGGGGTGGCCGACGTAGTCGAAGAGCTTGTAGTGACGACCGGTGCGCGCGCCGAAGCGCGCCATCACGTCGGCGACGACGCCCGGGCAGGCGTCGTGGAACGGGTTGCTGGCCTCGCGCGCCTGGAAGAACACGTCGGGGTTCTGCGCGCTGCCGCGCAGCACCGGGCGATCCGGCGTCAGCGCGCGGCCGCGGTGCGCGAGGATCGCCTTGTCGTCGATGAGCGCGGCGAGATCCTCGTCGGGGAGCATCTCGATCTTGGTGACCTCGTGCGAGGTGCGGAAGCCGTCGAAGAAGTGGAGGAACGGCACGCGCGCGCGGAGCGTGGCGAGGTGCGCGATGGCCGCGAGGTCCTGCGCCTCCTGCACCGAGCCCGAGCAGAGGAGGGCGAAGCCGGTCTGACGGCAGGCCATCACGTCGGAGTGGTCGCCGAAGATCGAGAGCGCGTGCGTCGCGAGCGTGCGCGCCGAGACGTGCATCACGAACGGCGTCAGCTCGCCGGCGATCTTGAACATGTTCGGGATCATCAGGAGCAGGCCCTGCGACGCGGTGAACGTCGTCGCGAGCGCGCCCGCCTGGAGCGCCCCGTGGACCGCGCCCGCGGCGCCGGCCTCCGACTGCATCTCGGTGACGGAAGGCACGGTGCCCCAGAGGTTCGGACGGTGTGCGCGGCCCACTCGTCGCTCAGCTCGCCCATGGTCGAGGACGGGGTGATCGGGTAGATGGCGATGACTTCGGAGAGGCGATATGCGACGTCGGCGACGGCGGTGTTGCCGTCCAGCGTGACGAGTTCTGCAGCCATGGGGCCCCCGTGTGCAAGCGTCGCGCCCAGGGGGCGAGAGGTGCAGGTGCGTCGGTGGCGAGGAGCGATGCTGCAATCGCCTCGCTCGACGCAAGGTATGCGTGTTCGGGAGGCCGGATTGCGGTCCACGCTCCGGCTTCCCGTCGCTGGCAGGACGATTGCTCTGTTCGGCTCCATGACCCACGTCCAAGACGCCGTCGAGGGGTGCCGTGCCCTGGTTCGCGCGAAGAAGAACGACGAGGCGGAGGCCCTCGCCCGCGAGGCGCTGGCCGACTTCGTGAAGCTGCACGGCGAAGGCAGCGTCGACGCGGCGCGGGGGCTCGCGACCCTCGGCGAGGTGCTGGTGCGCACCGACAAGGTGAAGGAGGCGCTCGACCCGCTCGCTGCCGCCTACAAGGGTCTCGCGCCGCACGAAGCCGAGCGCCGGCGCGCCGCCGAGGTGCTCGACTGGATGGGGATCGCCTACGAGAAGATCGGCGATCTGGCCCACGCGGAGCAGGCGTTCGTGAACGGCCTCCGCCTACGCGAGACCGCGCTCGGCGCGCAGGCGCCCGAGATCGCCGACTCGATGGATCACCTCTACCACCTCTACCACGACCTCCGGCACGACGGCGCCCGGGACCTCGCGCACAGCGAGGAGGTCCTCAAGCGCGCCCTCGCGGTGCTGCACGGCGCCGGGCCGGAGCACCTCCCGCACATGGTCGAGGAGCTCGTGGCGCTCGGCGAGCTCTACGAGCAAGAGGCGCGCTGGTACGATGCGCTCCGCTGCTTCGAGCGCGCGGTGCGCCTCCGCGCCCAGCTCGAGGGCATCGAGTCGAGCGGCCTCGCGCCGCTCCTGCGCCTCCTGGGGCGCGCGTACCGCCACGTCGCGAACCTCGACGCGGCCGAGTACTGCTGCCGCCGAGCGGTGCTGCTGGTGGACGCGAACCACGGGGGCACGCCGCGGCGCGCCCTCCCCTACGTGCTCGATCTGGTCGACGTGCTGCGCGACGCGGGCAAGGTCGCCGACGAGAAGGCCTTCCTCGCGATCGCGCAGACCCTCCGCACCCAGTCGATCCTCCCGCCGCCGCCTACCTGACGCGGCGGCGACGGAGCACGAGCAGCAGCGACAGCGCCACCGCGAGGGGCGCGCTCGATCCCGACCCGGGGCGCACCGCGCAGCCGCCGTCCTCGGCGACGGGCGCGCTCGCGGGCGCACACTTGCCGGAGGCCGTGTCGCACGCGTAGCCCGCGAGGCAGACCGTGCTGTCGCTGCACTTCTCCACGCAGGCGCCATCGGCGCAGCGGAACGGCGCGCAGTTGGTCTTGGTGCCCGAAGGGCTCACGACGAAGTGATCACCCTCGCACGTGGAGCTCGAGGCGCACTTGCCCTCCTTGCACCGGTTGCCGGGGGCGCACTGCTTGTCCTCCGTGCACGCCGTGAGGCAGGTGGCGTCGCCGCACACGTAGGGCGCGCACTTCTTGGTCTCGGGCAGCGGGCAGGCGCCGACGCCCGCGCAGCTCACCGCGCGGCGCTCGACGCCGTCGGCGCACCCCGCGGTGCCGCAAGCGACCTCGGGCCCCGGGTACGCCGCGCAGACGTTGCCCACCTTGCCGTCGCAGGCGGTCGCGACGCACGGATCGCTGCTCGCGGGCTTCGGGCAGGCGCCGTGCCTGGCTGCGCCCGCGCGCGGGGTGCAGGTGCCCTTCGTCGCGTCGGCGTCGCAGGCCTCGCAGACGCCGGTGCACGCCGTGTTGCAGCACACGCCGTCGGCGGCGTAGCCCGTCGCGCAGGTGCGGCCCTCGGTGGCGGCGTCGCCCGCCTTCTTCTTGGCCACGCACGCGCCCGCGTCGCAGTACGCGCTCGGGTCGCAGTCGTAGTCCACGACGCAGCTCGTCGCGCACGCGTCACCCGCGCAGCGGAACGGCGCGCAGGTCTTGGTCGTGGTGACGCACGCGCCTGCGCCGTCGCAGGTGCCGGGTAAGGCCGCGATGCCGTCCTTGCACTTGGGGGCGCCGCACGCGGTGCCCGACTTGGGGAGCGCGCACGCGGTGCGAGAGGCGCCGTCGCACGCGAGCCCGCACGCGGTGGGCGAGCTCGTGCATGCGGTGCGAGCGCCAACGGGCGCGCCCGTCACCGGGGAGCAGGTGCCCTCCTTGCCCACGACGTTGCACGCCTCGCACTGGCCGGTGCACGCGCCGTCGCAGCACTTGCCGTCGACGCACAGACCCGAGAGGCAGTCGCCGCCGACGGTGCAGTCTCCGCCCTTGGCGCCGAGCAGGGCGCCCTTCCACATGGCGCCTTGATCGACCACCAGCGGTGCGCCTCCGGAGAGGACGAGCGTGCCGTTCGGCACCGGCGTCGAGGGCACGATCTTGGCCCAGGTGGCGCCGTCCCAGGTCCACGCGACGTCGTTGACGGGATCGGGCGTGGAGCCGCCGTAGTAGAGCGCGCGCCCACCCAGGTTCACGAACCGTGCGTCGTAGACCCCCGGCGGCTCGAGGACAGGAGTCTTCGCGGCCCAGTCGCTGCCGGTCCAGGTCCAGACCGTGCCGATCGCGCCGTACCAGAAGGGGGACCCGACGCGCGCGAGGGTCACGCTCGTGCCGTGGCGCGCCATGGTCCCTCGGAACGCAGTGGGCGTGACGGTGGTGGGCTTGACGACGCACGACGAGGAGCTGCACTCCCAGGTCTCGGCGGTCGAGACGTAGCCGCTCGGGCCACCCGAGTAGCCGCCGCCCTGGAGGAGCACCTTGGTGCCGAGGCCGGCCGAGCCGAAGTCGTCGCGCGCGTCGGGCCACTTGGTGAGCGTGCGCGTCGTCCAGTTCGTGCCGTCCCAGTCCTTCCAGTCGCGCGCGTCGAAGTCGACGTGCGCGGCGCGGTCGTCGAGGCCGTAGAGGGTGCCCCGGTAGAGCCCTGCCCCGGGGTCGACCGTCGACCGGCGCGTCCAGCGGCTGCCCGACCACTCCCACGTGCCGAGTGTGCCCTCCGCCACGACCTTGCCACCGCCATACGCGGCCACGCCCCTCGAGGGCGGGACGGCCAGCTGCGTGGTCTTGGTGAAGGCCGTGCCATCGTAGTCCCACGTGTCGTGGGTGCCGGTGGTCGGGTCGCCGTCGTTGAAGACGAGGACGTGACCATTGACGCTGCTCACACCCTTCACCCTCGGCGGGCTGCCGGGGATCGGCTTGAGTACCCAACTGCTGCCGGCGAACTCCCAGACGCCACCGCCTGCAATGTCGACGATGGTCGGTTTGGCGGCGCCCACGCCGAGGGTACCGTTGACGGCCTGGTAGTTGCCGACCTTGACCCAGTTGCCGCTGATCCACTGGAAGGTCTCGGCGCCGGCACGGAGGACCGCGCCTGCCGTGTTCGCCATCAACTGTGGCCGTTCCTCGTACCCGGGGGAGGTGGTCGGGGAGAGCTGGGTCCATTTGCTGCCGTCGAACTCCCAGGTGTCGGACAGCACCGCGCCATCGGGGGCGTGCACGCCTCCGTACAGGAGGATCTTCCCCGCGTTCGACGCCATCGCCGCGCACGTGCGGGGGCTCGGCGCCGGCGAGATCCCGATCGCGCTCCAGCTCGTGCCGTCGAAGAACCAGGTCACGAAGCTGTTGCCGAGGCGGACGAGCTTGCCCCCGAGCTGCGCCATGTCGTTGCAGCCGTTGCCGACGAGCACGCTGCGCGCGCCCGTGTCGGCCCACCCGCTGGTCGGGTTCCAGGTCCACGTATCGCCACCCGCCCCGACGGCCACGACCTTGCCGGCGAGCTCGGCCGCGCTCACCTTCTCGCGCACGGGCACGAAGCCGGGCAGCTTGGTCCACGAGAACGTCTCGAGAACGGGGTCGATGGCGACGGGGAGCGCCGCGTCCGCCGGAACGTCGAGCGTGTACGTCGACCCCTCGAGGCGCGGGGTGAGCGCGAAGCGACGACCCGCGTGGTCGCGCGCGTGCGCCGGACGCAGGCCCGCGACGGTGGTGCCTTGCTCGTCGGCGAGGAGCACCGCGCTGCCCTCGACGCGGGGTCGGAGGGCGCTCGGCAGCCGGAGGGAGAAGCTGCGCGGCGCGCGGGCGTCGCGGGCGATCCAGGCCACCTCCACGGTGCCGTCGGGGGCGGCGACGACCACGGCGTCGGTCGACGGGTAGGCGTCGCGGTAGACGAGCGCGCCGCCTTCGACGGTGGGGGCGACCTTCGCTGCGCCGACGAAGTCCACGCCGAACGCGCGCGCGCCGTGGAGGGTGAGCGGGAGGTCGGCGGAGCGCGGCGCCTCGACGCGTCCGCCTGCCGAGCGGGCGACGAACGCGGTCGAACCGGGCTCGAAGGCCAGGCCCTTCGCGAGCCGCGCGGCCATCTCGCCATCGGCGCGCAGGGGGGCGAGGTCGGTCGCGACGGGGTCGCGAGGCGTCTCGGCGGTGGAGCACGACACCGCCGCGCTGGCCGCGACGAAGCCGAGGGCGCGACGCCGACGGAGCACGAGCGAGCCGATCGCCGCGAACAGGAGGAGCGCGCCGGAGCGGGTGCGGGAGCCGCGGCTCGTGGTGCACCCGCCACCGCCGTCGACGGGAGCGTCGGCGGTCGCCGGGATGCAGACGCTGCTCGCCGGGTCGCAGAGGTGCCCCGTCACGCAGTCGGCCGAAGAGCCACAGCTCGTGCGGCACGAGGCGCCGGCGCACCGGTAGGGCGTGCAGTCGATGTCGCCGCCCTTGGCGCCGCGAACCGTGTGGTCGCCGTCGCACGTGGCGCCGTCGAGGCACGCGCCGCTCGCGACGTCGCACTTGAAGTTCTCGACGCAGTCGGCGTCGGCCGCGCACTTGGTCTTGCACGCCGTGTCGCCGCAGCGGAACGGCGCGCAGGTCTTGGTCTCGAGCGCGGGGCAGCTGCCGGTGCCCGCGCAGCTCGCCGGCAGGGTCTCGACGCCATCGGTGCAGCTCCGCGGCCGGCACGCGACGTCGACGCCGACGAAGCCTGCGCACGACGCGCCGACGACGCCGTCGCACAGGGTGGCGGCGCACGCGCTACCCCCGCTCGGCGCGGGGCACGCGCCGTGACGCGCCTTGCCGAGCACCGGGGTGCACGAGCCGAGGGTGGCGGGCAGATCGCACGCTTCGCAGGCGCCGCCGCAGGGCTTGTTGCAGCAGACGCCGTCGGCGACGTTGCCGCTCGCGCACTCGGTCGGGTCCGAAGAGGTGACCCCGTCGAGCTTCTTGGGCACGCAGGCGCCCGCGGTGCAGTGCGCGGTCGCGGCGCAGTCGGCGTCGGTCGTGCAGCCGGTGGCGCAGGCCGTCTCGTCCTTGCACCCGTAGGGCGCGCACGAGGTCGGGGCGTCGCTGCAGGCACCGGCCCCGTCGCACGCGCCGACCTTGGTCGCGATGCCCTTGGCGCAGGCGACCTTGCCGCACGAGACGCCGGTCTTGGCGAACACGCACGCGGTGCGCGAGCTGCCGTCGCACCGCGCGGCGCAGGGGCCGCCTGCGCCCGCGGTCGGGCAGCTCGGATGACTGGTGCGTGGAGCACCGATCACGGGGACGCACTCACCGACGAACCCGGGCTCGTTGCAGGCCTCACACGCGCCCTTGCAAGCCGCACCGCAGCACACGCCATCGGTGCACGCGTTGGACGCGCAATCGGCGTCGCTGGTGCACGCGACGCCCTGCGCCTTGCCGAAGCGCATGCGCCAGAACTCGTCGCTGAACCAGTACCCGCTCAACGCCGAACCGCCGGTGAGGTAGAGGTCACCGCCGAGCACCGCCGCGCTGGCGGTCGTGCGCGGGTCGGGGCTGATGCCCGCAGTCGGGAGTCGCGACCAGTCGGTGCCGTCCCACAGCCAGGTCTCGTCGACGAGCCAGCCGCCCTGCAGGATCGCGCGGGTGCCGAACGACGCGAGGACGCTGCCCGTGGCCGTCGCTGGCGCGTGCATCGCCGTCTTCGGCGTCCAGCTGGTGCCGTTGTACTCCCACAGGTCGAAAGGACCTGCGGGGCTGGTGGCGCTCGCGCTGAAGATCCCCCCGCTGAGCAGGAGCTTGCCGGAGACGGTCGCCATCGCGGGCTGGTATCGAGAGCCCGGGTTCGGGACGAGGGTCAGCTGCTTCCAGGTGGCGCCGTCCCACTCCCAGTGCTCGCCGCCCACGAGGCCGCCGCCGCCGTACATGACGACCTTGGTGCCGAACGTCGCCATCGTGTGGTACTCGCGCCCGGTCGGGCTGGTCGTCGGTGTGAGCTTCTTCCAGTCGGTGCCGTCCCACTCCCAGGTGTCGGCGAGCAGATCGTAGGTGGTGGAGTCGCGGCCACCGAACACCACAGCCTTGGTGCCGAGCGCGGCCATCGCCGGGTTGCGTCGACCGGGCAGCTTCGTGGTCGGCTTCTTCTCCTGCCACCTGGTGCCGTCGTACTCCCAGGTCTCGTCGCCGAGCGTGCCGCCGAGCGCGACGAGCTTGGTGCCGACGGCGACCATCGCCGAGACGTTGGTGGGGATCGCGTGGTCGAAGGCGGTCGTCAGCTTGGTGCCGTCGAAGGTCCAGGTGCGCGTCTGCGAGACGACGAACATCTTGCCGCCCGCGGTGCCCGCCCGCGCCTTCTTGATGACCTCGGTGGTGACGCCGGTCGTCTTCGCCCACGAGGTGCCGTCGAACACCCACGCATCGAGGAGCCGCCGCCGACGAGGGCCGGCTTGTCGCCCACCGCGGTGAGCGTGCCGTCGTCGTAGATCGACGCGCCGCCGCTGCTCGCCTTCGTCCAGTTGCTGCCGTCCCAGCTCCACAGCTCGGGCGCCGCATAGAGGTAGGCCTTGCCACCGATCTCCAGCATCTGATGGCACTGGCTCGCCTTGGTGGGCGAGGTGGCCGGGGCCTTCTTGGTCCACGCACCCGCGGACCACTCCCAGGTGTCGGTCTGCTCGCCGCCACCGACGCCGAGCGTGTAGCCGCCGAACGCCACGGCCTTGCCCCCGAACGAGCCGAACGCGGGCGAGTTGCGCGCAGCCGGGCCCGAGCTCGGCGTGAAGCGCGTCCACGCGGCGCCGTCGTACTCCCACACCTCGGCGCCGTTCCCGTCCCACGACGCGAGCCGCGAACCCACGGCGGCGATCTCGCGGTTGCCGCGCGGCGGCCGGAACTTGGGCTTGTGGGCGATCCAGTTCGTGCCATCGAGCTCCCAGAGGACGTCGTCGTTGTAGGGCTGGACCCAGAGGTGTCCACCGAGCACCGCGGTGCCGTGCTCCTTGCCAGGGGTCGGCGTGATCAGCGTCCACCGCACCGCCTCGACCGCGGGATCGACGACGATGGGCGCGGTGAGCGAGCGCGCATCGAGCGAGACGACGAGCTTGCCTCCGACGTACTCGACCTGCACGGCGCGCCGCTCGCCCCGCGCGTCGACCGCGTACGGCGCGGGCATGCGCAGGCGCGGTCCCTTCTCGTCGCGCCACTCGAGGCCCCCCATGAACGGGCGGGGCTCGCCGAGGCCTGCGAACGACTCGACGTCGAGCTCCATCCGCAGCGGCTCGGCGCGGTGCGCGACGTAGAACCACTCCATCGCGTCCGGGCCCGCGGCGATCGCGGTGTCGACCGCCGCCTGCGTGTCGCGGTAGACCGCGACGCTTCCGTCGAACGAGAGCGGAGCGTCGGCGCCGTGGGGTCGGAGGCGCAGCACGTCGGCGCCGTCGAGCGAGAGCGTCCACGCTCCGCCGTGCCGAGCGCCGAGGCGCGTGACGAGCCCCACGCCACCCGTCGCGTCGCCGCTGGCCGCGCGCGCGAACGGCGTCGCGTGCGCGAGGCGCTCCGCGAAGGCCGGCGTGCGCGCGAGGAGCGCGGAGGTACCGGCCGACGCGTCGGTGGCGGGAGCGTCGACGACACATGAAGCACCGAGGACCGCGGCGAGCGCGGCCAGCATCTTCCAGCCCATGACAGCAGCCTCCCAAACGAGCCGCGATCGAGCAAGCACGTCGACGTGTGCGACGAGGTGCTGCAGAAGCGTCGTCGCATTCCGTCACGATCGTGGCCGTGGGGGGCGACGACGATCGAGGGTCGGCGAAACGAACGAACGACCTCGCCGACTCATGCGGACGCGAGCGTGCGAGGCTACTTCGTGTGGTAGATCTTGGCCTGGTGCTCGGCGAGCTCGCGGGCGTCGGCGAACAGCTCGGGCGGCATGTCCTCGATGGCGACGGCCACCTTGCGGCGCCAGAGGAGCGCCTCGCTCTCGTCGAGCGCTTCGCTGCGCACCACCTGGCCCACCACCTCGAGCGGAGGCAGCGCGGTGTCGGAGCGATGCACGTGGAGGCGGACCTTGTCGCCGATGGCGAGCTCGGCCCGCGTGAGGAGCAAGAGCCCGGTGGGGCTCGCGTCCTTGGAGACGGCGCTGCGGACGCGGCCGTCGGGGGTCTCGATCTCTGCACCGAGGAGGACCGGCAAGCGAGACGCACTGCGACGCTCGGAATCGGGCATGGAGGGAGGATACGCGGTCGCGCGCGGTGCGGAAAGCGGTTCAGGGCCCGCGCGAGAGGCCGCGCCGACTCGCGACGAACAGGCCGCTCGGCGTGCGCAGCGCCGCGGTCACGTCGCGCCCGAGCGCGCCGGGGCGGGCGACCAGCGGCCCGGAGGCCTTGCGCGCGAGGAGGCCGTCCATGGTGGCGACGAGCAACGTGTCGCCGTCGAAGGAGAGCCCCGCGAGGTTGACCATCCCGCCGCCGAGGGGCGTCGCCGCCAGCTTCGGACCGAGCGAGGCCTCGACCACGCCGCCCGCGTAGGTGCCCACGAACACCTTGTCGCCCTTCGCGACGAGGGCCGTGACCCAGTCGTCGGGCAGGTGCCCCGAGACGTGGGAGTAGCGCTCCCACACCTTGGCCGCCTTGCGCAGCACGAAGAGGCCCGCGCTCGTGCCGACCCACTTGGCGCCATCCGCCGTCTCGAGCACGGCCCACGCCGCCTCGCCGCCGAGGCCCTGCTTCTTGCCGAGCACCGTCACGGCGCCACCGCGCACGAGCGCGGCGCCCTTCGCGGTGCCCACGAACACGCCGCCGCCGGCGAGCGGCGCGAGCGCGTGCACGTCGCCCGCGGGCAAGCCCTCGGTCTCGCCGACGTGGGCGACGACGGCGTTCTTGGCGTCGACCGCGTAGAGGCCGCGCGCAGTGCCCACCCAGAGCTTCTCGCCGTCCACGGTGAGCGCGTTCACGCGCGGGTCGACGCCGGCGATCACCTTGACCACGCCACCCTCGATGACCGCGAGGCCGCGGTCGTAGGTACCGACGAAGGTGCGCGCGCCGATCGCGGCCAGCGCGACGAGGTCGTTGCTCGGGAGTTCGGCCCGCGTGACGGGCGCGAGCGCGCCGCCGCCGACGCCGACGAACAGGCCCTCGCGCGTGCCGATGCACCGCGCGGCGGCGCTCACGCCGAGCGCCTGCACGTGGCCCGGGACGCTCGCGAGCGGGAGCTTCACGAGCCCTGCCTTGCCGGGGTGCAGGAGCCCCGACGAGAAGGCGCCGGCCCACAGGTCGCTGCCGGTCGCGGCGAACGCGCGCACGTCGTCGTTGGCCTCGAAGCGCAGGCCGCCCGGGCCGAGGGTGCGCACGCCGTCGAGCGCGCCGATCCACAGGCGACCGCCGTGGGTCCCGAGCGCGAACACGTCGAGGGGGCCGTCCTTCACGACCGCGCGCAACGCGCCGCCCTCGAGGCGGTACGCGCCGCCCATCGTGCCCGCGACGAGCGTGCCCTCGTGCAGCACGAGCGAGCTCACCTTGCTGCGCGCGAGCGGTCCCGGCGCCGCGAAGGCGAGCGGCGCGAGCGCGTCGCCGTCGAGGCGGAGCAGGCCCTCGCCCCAGGTGCCCGCGTAGAGCGCGCTGCCGGAGCGGAGCAGCGCGCGCACGTGCGGGTGGCCCTTGCCCTTCGCGCTCACGACGCCGTTCGCGAGGCGCGCGAGGCCGCCCTCGGTGCCGATCCACGCGCCGTCGGGCTCGACGAGGAGCGCCGAGGCCTGGGTGTCGGGGAGGCCGTCGAGCGACGTGTACACGCGCTCGATCGCGCCGTCCTTCACGCGCACGACGCCGCCGGTGGTGGCGGCCAGCACCACGTGGGCGTCGACCACCGCGCACGCGCGCACGTCCCTGGTGGCCGTCCACACCTCGGCCGCCGCCGCGCGGGCCCCGCCGACAGGAGCGACGCCGCGGAGAGGGCGATCCAGCGCTTCACGGCGCCCCCGGATCGACGGTCACGTCGAAGGCGTTCTGGTTGAGCGCGCGGTCCACCGCGACCACCTTCAGGGTCACCTTGCCCGTGACCGGGGCCTTCGGGGTCCAGGTGCCGTGCAGGTCGCCGAGCTTGCTCGCGCTCAGCGAGAGCAGCTGGCCGTCGGGCATCGCGACCTCCACCCGCTTGACGTCGAGCAGCACGGTGGCGAAGGCCTTCTGGTCCTCGGCGAGCGTTCCCTTGCGGCGGGCCTTGGGGATCTGCGCGTCGAGCTCGTGCGCGGTGATCACCTGCACCGCGTGGATCTCGAAGCTTGCGCCCTTCTTGGTCATGGTGACCTCGAGGGTGGGCTTCTGGGTGTCGACGACGTACTCGAGGCGCTGCACCTCGACCGAGTCGTCGTGGCGCGTGATGCGCACGACGAGCTCGTAGGTGCCGTCGGGCGTCTCCTTGTCGACGAGGAAGCGCACCGTCCACGCCTGGGCTCCGACGTCCCAGGTCGCCGGCAGGGTCTCGCCGGTCGGCAAAACGAGCACGACCGACTTGCTGTCCTTCGGCGCGAAGATGCGCACCTCGGGGTCGCCGGGCTGCAGGTGGTCCGGGTCCATGTGCGGCTTGCCCCCGCCCTCGAGGTCGGCGCCCGTGACCTTGGGCGCGTTCGGCCCGTTCTTCCGGACGATCGCGTACTTCGCGTACATCTCCTCGCTCTCGAGCACGAGGAAGGACGTGTGGCGGCTCATCACCTGGTAGCTGAGCGAGAGCTGCACGATGTCCTCGCGCTTGCCGGCGGTCGCCTCGAGCCGGCCGATCTCCGCCATCGCCCAGCGGCGCGCGACGCTGGCGCCCGGCGTGGGCGACGTGAGCGCCACGGTCTGGGTGAACCCGGGCGCCGAGCACGAGCGCGTCGGCGGGCTTGTGGTCCTTCTTGGTGTGCACGTAGGCGACGATGTCCTCGCCCTCGAACACCGTGGTCGGCGACGCGAGCACCACCTCGTCCTCGCCCGCCTTCGCGGTGAGGCCCGTGATGCGGCGCACACCGTCGGCGGAGAGCAGCGCGAACGTGGCCGCGTTCGCCTCGGCGAGCGAGCGGGGCTTCTGCACCCTGCCTCCCGTGAGCCCGGCGAGGACCGACAACGCGTCGAGGTCCTTGCTCTTGCCCACCGCGAGCGCCGAGAGCGGCGACGGCGTGGCCTCGTGGAACGCCTTGCCGAGCACCAGCGGGTCGGTCTCGCCCCCGTGGGCGTGCCGTCGCCCACCAGGACCACGTGCGCGCGCGCGCGGCCCTTGGTGAGCTGGCCCGCGGCCGAGAGCGCCGCGCCGAGGTCGGTCGCGCCGTCGAAGTCGAGCTTGGCGAGCGCGGCGAGGGTCGCGTCGCGGCTCGCCTTCGGCTGCCAGTCGGCGGTGACCGGGCGCACGGCGACGTCGGCCGCGAGCACCTGGAAGCGGTCGTCCTCGCCGAGCCCGTCGACGAGCGCGCGCGCGGAGTCGAGGGCGAGCGCGCGGCCTTCGAGCGCGCTGCGCGAGGTGTCGACGACGATGACGAGCGAGCGCGGCCCCGTGGCGGGCTTCTCGGCGGGCAGCGAGCCCCAGGCCGGCTTGACCACCACGCGGGTGAAGGTCCCCTCGGGCCGCACCTCGCGGAGCAGCGGCGCGTCGACGGCGCGCGCGACGATGACGTCTTCACCAGGGACGAAGTCCTTGCGGTCGAGGACCTTGCTCCCGAAGGCGTCGACGGTGAAGCGCGCGACGCTGCCCTGCATCGCGGGCGCCGCCGTCGGGTAGACCCAGGCGGTGCCGGCGGCGGTCCTGCTGAGCGGCGAGAGGAACCGCAGCACGACCTTCTTGTTCGACTTGGGCTCGATCGGGAACACGCGCAGCTTGAAGGTGGAGCCGTGCTCCCACGAGAGGAGCGCCGGATCCTGCATCTGGTCGACGACCTCGTTGAAGACCTGCTCGGCCTTCTTCGACTCGACGAGCTCGCCGTCCATCATCTTGCCGTCGATCTCGAGCGAGAGCCCGGTGAGCATGGCCCCGTCGGGCAGCGGGAACCGGAACGTGCCCTCGAGCCGGCGCTCGTCGTCGCTGTGGAACACGTGCTCGACCTCGGTCTCGACGAGGTCGTCGATGGCCTTGGCGCGCACGGCGAGGGACACGAGCGCGAGGCGGGGCGTGGCGATCGGCTTGCCGGCCGGCGTCGGGTCGCTGACCTCGAGGCTGCCGATCCCCACCGGCTCCCCCGCGGGCGCGAGCGACCACTGCGCCTCGACGAGGTGGGTCGCGGTGCGCAGCACCTTGGTCTCGCCGCCCACCTTGGCCACGAGGACGTCGTCGCCCACGGTCGCCGCGGGCTCGTACGCGCCGAGCGGCCCGCTGACGTCGAGGTCGATCCCGGTGACCCGGAGCTCGCCCTCGTGCAGGGTGAGGCGCAGGCGGCCCTTGGTCTCCCCGAGGTCGAGCCGCGCGCCCGCGCGGAGGTGCAGCACGCCGCCCGCGAACGAGAGCCGGGCGTGCTTGCGCGCCACGAGGCCGACGACCCCCTTGGTCGGGGCGCCGACGACGAGCGGCGCGTCGGCGGTGGCGCCCGCGAGGCGCGCGTCGACCACGCCGTCGAGGAGCACGAGGGGCCGCTCGCTCGCGACGAGCGCCGACCCGGTGTGGGTCTTGCTGCCCGAGCACGAGAGCAGCGCGAGCGACGAGCAGACCAAGAGCGCGGGGAGACGGTTCATGGCTTCACCTGCACCTTGGCGACGGTCACCGTCTGCTTGGGGACGAAGAGTCGATAGGGGAGCGCCTGGCGCGTCTCCTCGGCGGTGCCCTCGTGGAGGACGACGATCACCTCGCCGCGCGCCTCGGTGAACGTGGTCCGCGTGGTGCCGAAGTAGTTGACCTTGATGGTGTAGGTGCCGGCGCGCGCCTTCTTGGCGGTGAAGCTCTCGGGCCCGTAGCCGGTGGTGACGTCGTCGAACAGCGCCTCGCCGGTCTTGGCGACCTTGTTCTCGTAGAACACCTTCTCGCCGCCCGGGGTCTCGACCCAGAGGTCGACGTCGGTGCGATCGCTGTCCCAGGAGAGGAACACCTTGAGGTCGTTGATGGAGCCGCCAGCGAGGCCGAGGTCGTCGATCTTCTTCTGCAGCGCGGCCGCGGCCTGGCGTCGGACTTCTGCAGCGCGCCGCGGCGGGCGGCGGACCAGAGCTGCGCGAGGCGCTGCTTGGCGGGGTAGCGCACGGCCTCCGGCGCCTTGGCCGAGGCGACGATCTCGGAGAACAAGCGCTCGGCGTCGGCGTCCTTGCCGAGCCGGTGCGCGGCGTCGGCGAGCTCGAAGCGCAGGCGCACGTCGTCGGGGGCGATCTTGGTGGCCGCCGTGAGCTCCTGGTGCGCGGCGCTCAGATCGCCCGCCTGCTTGAACACGGTCGCGAGAGCGCGCGGTGGGCCTCGGCGTCCTTGGGCAGGAGCTCCACGATGGCCGACCACGCGCGGCGCGCCTCGAGCGGCTGCCCGAGCTCGGCGTAGATGTCGCCGACCAGGCGGACGACGACGAGGTTGTAAGCGTCCTTCTCGCGCCACGCCTTGGCCGCGGTCAGCGCGCCGGGGAGGTCGGGCTTGGCCATCAACGCGCGCACGAGGTCGAAGCGCTTGTTGCGATCGCCGGGGGCGTCGGCGACGGCCTTCTCGAGCGCCACGAGCTTCTGCGGGGTGGGCTTTTCGCGGCCCTCCTTGGGCTCGCGGTCGACCGCGACGAGCGACAGCCGGTCGGGCGTCGGGGGCGCGGCGACGCCGAGGGACACGACGAGGCAGCCGGCGGTCAGCGTGACCGCGGCGAACGACGGACGGGGCATGGACCACCTCCTCGAGAGGGGGGACGTTCGGCCGCACTCCTTCAAGGCCCGGGCCAGCGTGCATCGCGGCCGCAATCAGGGATCGCGGTGTGCACGCCGTGTCTCGCGTGGACCACCGGCGTGGGGGCGCGGCCACGCCGTGTATCCTCCCGGCCATGCGAGCCGCCTTGCTCCTCGTCGCGATGGTCGGCTGTGCGGAGCCGAAGAGCACTGTCAGCGCTCCGACCCCGACCGCGTCGAGCGCCCCCACTGCGGAGACCAGCGCGGCCCCCTCGACCGCCCCGAGCCCCGTAGTGTCGGCGACCGCCTCGGTCCCTGCGCCCTCCGGTCCCAAGTACCCACCCAAGACCGGCTACCTGATGCGCGAGGCGGACGGGCGGTGCCTCTATCGACCGCACCTCTACTACTGCCCGCCCGGCGCCGCGTGCAAGCCGCTCCCCGAGCCCGACGTGGTCCTCTGCCCGCGCATCCTCGGCGGGCCGCCCGGCAAGAAGGCCGAGAAGCTCCCCGAGGTGGAGGGCTTCCTCGAGCGGCACGTCGATGGCAGCTGCTGGTGGGCGAAGGAGGCGCCGGCCGAGTGCGTCACGGGCACGCCCTGCCCACCGATGCCGGTCGCGAAGCAGGTCGAGTGTCACCCGTGAGCGGGACTCTGCGCGTTCAGGGCGCCTTGCTGCTCGCGAGGTCGTCGTAGCGCTGCGCCGCGTCCGCCGCCTTCGTCGAGTGGCCCCCCGTGAACTCGTGCCAGTGGACCGTGTGGCCCGCCGCGAGCAGCTTGTCGCGCCCGGCGCGCGCGCTCGCGATGGTGAAGTTGAGGTCGTCGACGCCGTGGAAGTGGCTCACGGGGATCTTCCACGTCGCGGGCAGGAGGCTCCCGCCGAAGAGCGCCTCCGCCGAGCCCTCGTTCGCCGAGGCGATGGAGACGCCCGCGAACGTCTCCGCGGAGGCGAGGCCGAGCAGGTACGCCATGATCCCGCCAGCGGAGAAGCCGTCGACGATGCGCCGGTGGGTGTCGACCGAGTAGCAGAGCTCGAAATCCTCGATCGCAGCGAGGATGAGGTTCGCGTCGCCGCTGTTCCAGGTGAACCCCGCGCCGGCCGGCGAGCTGCCCTCCGGCGTGATCACGAGGAACCTCTTGCTGGTGGCCGTGCCCTGCCAGATCGCGGCGAAGTAGTTCGCGCTGGTGTCGCCGGCGCCGTGCAGCGCGACGACCAGCGACAGCGGGGACTTGGGGTCGTAGCCAGGAGGGGCGAACGCGAGGTAGCTGATCTTGCCGCCCTTGTAGGTCGCGCTGCGCGTCGTCTGCCCGAGCTTGTCGGGATCGGCGACACACTTCGAGCGGTCGATGGGCGCGTCGACGGGCGCGGTGTCGGTCGCGGTGTCGGTCGCGGTGTCGGTGACGCCGTCGCTGCCCGTGTCCGCGTCGGTGCCGAGGGCCGTGTCGCTCGGGGTCGCGTCGGCCTCTCCGCTGTCGGTGGCGTCGGCCACGTCGGAGACCTCGCCGTTGCTGCACGCGACGAGGAGCCCCGAGCACAGGAGGAGTCGACGCATCTCGGGAGTCTCCTCCTTTGCCGCCCCTCCGCCAACCACTCGCGTACTCGAGCGTCGACCGCGACCGTCGTTGCGGGAGGTGCGTGGTTGCTCTACTTGTTGCCGCTTCGTCGGCCGCCATGCGCACCCTTCCCTCGCTCCGCACGTGGCTGGTCCTGGGGCTGGCGCTCACACCCGCGACGGCGTTCGCCCAGGCGGCTCCTCCCGCCGGCCACGACGACACCGCGTTCGACGTGATGAACCTGCTGACCGAACACGGGCTGCACGACATCGAGAACGAGAGCTGGAACGCCTACGGCCAGTTCACGTACATCTCGAGCTGGAAGCAGCCCTTCTCGGCGCCGTACACGAACCTGAACGGCAGCCCGAACTCGCTCTCCCCAAAGCGTGAGCGCAGCTTCACCGGGACCTTCACCCTGTTCCTCGGCGTCCATCTGTGGCCAGGTGGAGAAGCCTATTTCGTGCCGGAGGTGGTCGCGCTCCGACCGCTCTCCGACCTGCGCGGCCTCGGCGGCGCGATCCAGAACTTCGAGCTCCAGCGGGGTGGGACCGAGACGCCGCAGCTCTATCGGTCGCGGACCTACCTGCGGCAGACCTTCGGGTTCGGTGGCGCGCCAGTGGAGAAGCCCTCCGACCCGACCCAGCTCGCCACGACGGTGGACAGCCGGCGCCTGGTGCTCACCGCCGGAAACCTCTCGATCCTGGATCTGTTCGATCGCAATGGAGTGACCTGGGATCCGCGTCAGACGTTCCTCAACCTTGCGTTCATGACCCACGCCGCCTGGGACTTCGCGGCCGACGCGCGTGGCTACTCCTACGGCGCCGCCGCCGAGCTCTACTTCGACGACTGGACGGCGCGGTTCGGCCGCTTCGCGACGCCGAAGTACCCGAACCAGCTGCAGATGGACTTCCGCGTGCACGAGTTCTACGGGGACCAGCTCGAGATCGAGCACCGCCACCGCCTCGCCGGGCTCGACGGCGCGGTCCGGGTGCTCGGCTACCGCAACCGCGTGAACGGGGGCCGCTTCACCGACGCGGTCGCGGCGTTCCAGGCCGACCGCGGCAAGAACGCCACGACCTGCCCGGGGTTCTCGTACGGGTCCGGGAACAGCGGCGCCCCCGATCTGTGCTGGGTGCGGCAGCCGAACGTCAAATACGGGATCGGGGTGAGTCTCGAGCAGTTCGTGGCCAAGGACATCGGCGTGTTCTTCCGCGGGATGATCTCGGATGGCGGCACCGAGGTCTACGGCTACACCTCCACCGATCGGTCCGTGTCTCTCGGCGCCGTCGCCAAGGGCACGCTGTGGCACCGGGACCTCGACGTCACAGGGATCGGGGTCGGCGTCGGCTGGATCTCGGACGCCCACGCCGAATACCTCCGGCTGGGCGGGATCGACGGGTTCGTCGGCGACGGCACGATCTCGCCAGGCGCCGAGACGGTGTTCGAGGTGTTCTACAGCGTGAACTTCCTGCGGGCAGTCTGGCTCACCGCCGACTTCCAGCACCTCGTGCACCCGGCGTTCAACCGCGATCGCGGCCACGTCGAGGTGCTCGGCGGGAGGATCCATGCGGAGTTCTGACCGCTGCCTCCTCGCGCTCGCGCTCACGCTCAGCGGCGGTGCCGCGCACGCCGCGGACGCGAACGGCTACGCGCTGGAGCGCTTCTCCCCGGCGCCTGCGGGCGCGGGGTGGCTCGTGCTCGACGACCTCTCGATGCACGGCGGGCTCGGCGGCGCGCTCTCGGTGTCGACGGGGTTCGCACGGCGCCCGCTGCACCTGGGCGAAGGCGGCGGCCGCCTCGACGTGGTCTCGAGCCAGGCGTTCGTCGGCGTGGGTGCAGCGCTCACCTGGGACCGGCTCCGCCTCACCCTCGACTTCTCCTCGCCGCTCCGCGTCCGCGGCCAGGGTGGCGTGGTGGACGGCACCGCGTACCGCAGCCCCTCGGTCGATCCCGAGAGCCACCCCGACAGCCTCGCCGACGCCCGCCTCGGGTTCGACGCTCGACTGCTCGGCGAGGCGGGAGGACCGTTCCGCCTCGGCCTCGGCGCGGCCCTGCTCTTTCCCTCTGGCGACCGCGAGGACTACCAGACCGACGGCACGTATCGCGGGGTGTTCAAGCTGCTGTTCGCCTCGAATCTCGCGCCGCTCTTGCTCGCCGCCCACCTCGGCTTCCACGTGCGCCCGCTCCACGCCGCACCGGCGTACCCACGCGGGAACGAGCTCTTGTTCGGCCTCGCGTTCGGCCCGCGCTGGCCGTTGCGTCCAGACACGAGTCTCGTGGTCGGCCCCGAGCTGTTCGGCGCGACCGCCGCGCAGGGGCTCCTCGCGCGCGAGACGACCGCGGTCGAGGGGTTGCTCACGGCGCGCCTCGAGCGCGGCACCGACAAGGGCCCCCTCCTGCGTTTCAAGCTCGGGGTCGGCGTGGGGCTTCACCGGGAGTTCGGAGCCCCGGACTGGCGCACGGTGCTCTCGATCGATCTGTCCGACCACACCCGCGGAGGGGCGAGATGAAGCTCTGGTATGTCCTGTTCGTCGTCCTCTCGGCGTGCAGTCGCAAGGGCGACGAGATCGGCTCCGTGAAGGAGTCCAAGGACGCGGCGCCGCCCGCGAGCCTGCCCATCGTCCGCACGATCCTCGACATCGAGGCCGCCGATCGCAAGCGCGCGGTGGTGTACGGCCTCTACAGCGTCGAGCCGATCCAGCCGCACCAGAAGGGCGGACGCAGGACCTCGATCGTCCTCTCCGACGGCGTGTTCCTCCACCGCGGGTTCGGCGTGATCCCGTCCGAGCTCGGGTTCGTGAACAAGCTCGTCAAGGTGACCGGCGTCGTGATGAAGACGGCCCCCGATCCGCACGTGCAGACCGTGGGAGGTCCCCGCGTGCAGGTCGAGACGATCGAGCTCGCGCCGGGGGAGACCGCGGTCACGCCCGCGCCGACCGTGGTGCCGGCGCCGCCCATGCTCACCACCCTGCCCCCGCTCTCGACGCAGGAGGGCCGCTGGGTCGCGGTGAACGCCACCGTCGACTCGGTGCTGGTCACGACCTCGCCCTGGGGGGCAGCGATCCTCAAGCTCTCCGACGGAGGCCTCATCGACGTCGACGGCGTGCTCGAGAGCGAGTGGAAGCCGCTGGTCGGCACCTCGATCACGGTGATCGCGCGCGTCTTCAAGGACAGCGGGGCCGCAGGGCGCCTGAGCCTGCACGGCGCCGGACCGCCCTGCGCGGGCGCGGTGCCGCGCTGCGGGCTGGACGACCCCTGATCAGTGCTGCGACTGACAGGCGAGCGCGGGCTTGCCGTTCTTCTCGAGCTCGATGCAGAGGCCCAGCTTGCCGGGGGCGAACTCGCACGACTGGCCGACCTTGGTGCACACGGTGACCGGCGCCTCGGTGGGCTTGCTGGGACCACGCGAGCAGCCCACGAGGAGCAGGAGGGCGAGCCACTGGAGTCGCGTCATCGCGCGCACCGTACGGCGCATGGGCGCCTCGTGTCATGCTGAGCGGTGGATCCGCGCGGCGCGGCGGAACATGCCGGGCGGCGTGCCGGTCCAGCGCCGGAACGCGCGCGTGAACGGAGCGACGTCGGAGAAGCCCACGCGCGCGGCGACCTCGGCGAGCGGCAGGTCACCCTCGCGCAGCAGGGTGCGCGCGAGCGCGGCGCGCGCGCCGTCGAGCACCTCGGAGAAGCTCGTGCCCTCGGCCTCGAGCCAGCGCTGCACCGTGCGCGGGCTCGCGTGGAGCGCCCGGCCCACCGACTCGAGGGTCGTGTCCGGGAGCGCGATCGCCTGGGCGACGCGCGTGGCGTAGGAGAGCGGGGCCTTCGCGGAGACCACCGCGCCGGCGAGGTCGTCCATCGTGGCGGCGAGCCGCGGATCGGCACCGACGAGGGCGAGGGACAGGTCGAGGCCCGAGAGCGTGAAGCCGTCGTCCTCGCGACCGAACTCGAGATCCTCGGTGCCGAAGAACACGTGGAGCGGGCCGAGGTCGCGCGGGCGCGCGTGCACGAACCAGACGCGGACGGGGCGGATCCGCTGGCCGCTCGCGACCCGCAACGTATGGAGCGCGTGCGCGAGGCCGAACTCGTGCAACACCCGTGACGGCCGCCGCGCCCGCCACACGTGTCGCAGGTGGAACGCGTCGCCGACGACCTCGCCCTGCGCACCCGGCACCGCGAGCGGGGCGTAGCGCGCGAGCCGGAAGAGCGCCGAACGCACGTCGGAGCTCGAGCGCGCCGCGAGCTCGCCGTACCCGTAGCGGGGGAACACCAGGCGCTCCGGCAGGAGCAGGCCGAGCTCCGGCTCACCGCGCGCGAACGCGAGCTCCTCCAGCGTCTCCTCGATCGCGCTCGGGGAGAGCAGCACCTCGTCGTGCGGGGCTTCGCGACCAGCCCACCGCAGGGCCGCGGGGACCAGCGTCGTCGCGATCGGCGGCTCGTGGGCGGGGCGGGCCACGAGAGCGAGGATAGCGAGGGCGAGCGGGGCCGACGGTTTCGTCGCGATCGGTCAATTCTTCGGCGCGCGCGGCCCTCGCGCGGGGGGCTCTCCGCGTCGCCATCCTCGGACCATGAACAGCGAGGCGGTGCACGCCGCGATCCACGATCCCACCACCCGTCGGCGACTGGTCACGATGGCCACGTCGCAGCTCGGGAGCGAGGCAGACGCCGAGGACTGCGTGCAGGAGGCGCTGCTCGTCGCAGCCCGCAACGCCGAGGCATTCGAAGGTCGCGCGAGCGCGTTCACCTGGCTCTACCGCGTGGTCGTCAACGCCTGCCGCATGCAGCGCCGCGCCCGGAGACGGATCCGGCGTGGAGCAGGGGCCCACCACGTGGCCATCGAGGACCTGCTCGTCCACCCCGCGGCCGACACGGGGTCCGACCCGGAGGCCGCGCTGCTCGGCCACGAGCTGTCGCGCGCCGTCGCCGACGAACTTCGTGCAGTTCCCGCCCAGGAGTCGCGGCTGTTCGCGCAGGTGCTCGTCGATCCGCGGAGCACCACCGAGATCGCCCGGGAGGCGGGGATCACCCGGCAGGCGCTGAAATCGACGGTGTTCCGGGTCCGCCGGCGACTCGAGTCGCGGCTCCTCTCGTCGTCCGTCTAGAATGCGAGGGTCGGCCATGTCGTTCGAGATCCACCACCGAGACGGACATCGCTTGTTCCTCGACCCTCACGCGCGCGACGCGAGGGCGGCGGTGTCGGAGGCGGTCCGGCGCGGCGTCGACCTCGGGGGCGCAGCGCTCGCCGATGCCGACCTCTCGGGCGCGGACCTCGAGCGAGGGAAGCTCGCCGGCGCGGATCTGCGCCGCGCCAAGCTCCGCAAGGCCAACGTCGAGGACGCCGACCTGACGGGCGCCGACCTGTCGTTCGCCGACCTCGACGGCTCGAACCTCGAGGACGTGGTCGCGACCCGCGCGAACCTCGAGGGCGCGACGGCGCGCGGCGCCAACCTCGAGCACGCCGTCCTGGAGGGGGCCGACTGGCGAAGCGGGTGCCTCGACGGCGCGAACCTCGAGAAGGCGCGGCTCCGCGGCGCGATCCTGCGCGAGGCCTCGCTGCGACGCGCGAACCTGGAGCGCGCCGACCTCGAGGGGATCGACGGCGACGGCCTCGCGGCGGAGGGCGCCAACCTCGAGCACGTGAACCTGCGCGGCGCGAGCCTGGTCGGGGCGCAGCTCGCGGGGAGCAACCTCGAGCGCGCGGACCTGCAGGGTGTGCAGGCCGACCGGTGCGGCTTCGCGGGCGCGAACCTCGAGCGGGCGGACTTGCGGCGCGCGCGCCTGTGCGGGGCCGACCTGCGGGAGGCGAACCTCGAGCGCGCCGACGTCGCGGAGCTCGACCTCGCGGGCGCGAACCTCGAGGGCGCGAACCTCGAGGGCGTGCGCGGCAGCCCCCGCACCGCGGTGCCGGGCTACCGGTAGACGAGCGGCGTCGATTGCCTCAGGATCTCGAGGTGCGCACGCTGATCCTGTGTTCGTTGCTGGTCGGGTGCAGCGCGGGCGAGGGCGCGCTCTCCGATCCGACGGAGCTCTCCGACGCGAGCGACGCGTCGGCCTCCGACGCCGGCGACGACGCCGTGCTCGACACGTCCGGAACCGACGTGGGTGGTGACACGACCACCGACACGCCGGTCGTCTCCGACGCGGGCGTCGACGGCACTCCCGCCGACACCGCGCCCGATGCGCCACCTCCACCATCGTGCCCGGCGCTCGCCGCGTGCCCCGGCACCCCGGCGGGCCTCACCGAGGGTGGCGGTCCCCGCGCCATCGAGCGGTGCGCGTTCGTGCTGAAGGACGACGGCAAGGGCCCGGCGTACGAGGCCGCCGTCGTGGGGCTCGCCGCGGCGTTGAAGACGGTCTCCGTGGCCGACGTGCTCGGCGATCTCAACCGCACGGCCACCAGCATCGGCGCGTCCACGTTGCCGGGCGTGCCGGGGTTCCAGCGCGGCTTTTCGTGGGACGCCGACGACGAGGGCAAGGACTGGTGGATCCCGCAGGGCCTCACCGGGTCGGCCGACGCCAGCGCCGCCGGCACCGTGGCGGGCAAGAAGGTCGTCGCGGTCAGCTGGTACTACGACGTCACCAAGCACCCCGGCTCCACGGGCGAGAAGGGGATCCGGCTCTCGTTCGCCGACGTGACCGGCACCAAGGTCACCTATCGCCACGCGCTGCTGGTGTTGCCGAAGATGGCCGCCGGGCGCGCCGACTTCGACCCCATCGACATCCACGCCGGCGGCATCGCGTGGGTCGGGGACCGGCTGTGGGTCGTCGACACCGGCAACGGGCTCCGCGTGTTCGACCTCTCGCGGATGTTCCAGGTGGCGACCGACAAGGACTCCGTCGGATGGGACGGCACGACCTACCAGGGCGGCCTCTACAAGTACGTGATCCCGCAGATCGGCGCGTGGATCGACGGCTCCAAGTGCGCGCCGGTGTTCAGCTTCGTCGCGCTCGACAGGACCGCCACGCCCCCCGCCCTCGTCACGGGCGAGTACTCGGCGACCACGATCGACGGGCGCGTCTACCAGTGGCCGATCGACCTCGCGACCGGCGCCCTCGCGGCGAACACCTGGGCGACGGGGGCGTGGTCGATGGGGCAGCGCCAGGTGCAGGGCGCGGTCACCCACGGCGGCGCGTTCTACTTCTCGTCGAGCGCGCCGGCCGCGGGCAAGGGCGTGCTGTACGTCGCGCGCGAGGGCAAGAAGACCCTGTCCTACCCGTGGGTCGACGCCCCCGAGGATCTGCTCTTCGACACCAAGGCCAACGTCCTCTGGGGCGCGAGCGAGGGCATCGGCAAGCGCTGGGTGTTCGCGGTCGACGCGACGGCGCTCAAGACCCCGTGATCCCGTGCTACGGCGGGGCCATGCGTCGGGCCCTGGTCGTCTTGTTCCTCGTCTCCTGTGGGCCGGGCACGCCGAAGCCCGAGCCCGCCCCGGCCCACGGCGGGCACCACGGCGCGATGCACCACCGCTTCGACGATCCGGCCGCGTGGTCCCTCGTGTTCGACGACCCGGCGCGCGACGCGTGGCAGCGGCCGGCCGACGTCGTGGTCGCGATGCGCATCACCTCCGGGATGACCGTGGCCGATCTGGGCGCGGGGACCGGCTACTTCTTGTCCCACCTCTCGACGGCGGTGGGCCCGAGCGGAAAGGTGCTCGCGCTCGACGTCGAGCCCAAGCTCGTCGCCCACATGAAGGAGCGCGCGCAGAAGGCCGGCTGGGCGAACGTGGAGGCGCGCGAGATCGCGACCGACGACCCGAAGCTCGCGGACGGCAGCGTCGACCGGATCCTCGTCGTCGACACCTGGCACCACATCGAGAACCGCAAGGCCTACGCCACCAAGCTGTGGCGCGCGCTCCGGCCGGGCGGCGCCGTGTTCGTGGTCGACTTCACGCTCACGACCGACAAGGGCCCGCCCAAGGCGCACCGCCTCTCGCCCGACCAGGTGATCGGCGAGCTCACGGCGGGGGGCCTCACGGCCAAGGTGGTGCCCGTCGGGCTGCCGGATCAGTACGTGATCGAGGGCGCGCGCCCGTGATCGGCGTCCAGGGCCTCGGCAAGTCCTACGGCGCGCGCACGCTCTTCGAGGGCGTCTCGCTCAAGCTCGTCGCGGGCTCGCGGTACGGGCTCGTCGGCGCGAACGGCTCGGGCAAGACCACGTTCCTCGAGATCGTGGCCGGGGACGCGCCCGCGAGCGAGGGCACCGTCTCGATCAACAAGGGCGCGCGCCTCGGCGTGCTGCGCCAGGACCATTACCTGCGCGACGAGGAGCCCATCCTCGCGGTCGCGATGGCGGGCGACGTGCTCGTCACCGAGGCCCTCGCCGAGCAGCACGCGCTGGTCGAGGCCGGGGTGCCCGACGCGGCGCGGCTCGCCGAACTCGAGGACCGCATCGCGACCCACGACGGGTACACGCTCGAGGCGCGGGCGAGCGCCATCCTCGAGGGCCTCGGCATCCCCGTGGCGCAGCACCGCCTCCCGCTCGCCACGCTCTCCGGTGGGTTCAAGCTCCGCGTGCTGCTCGCCCAGGTGCTGCTCGGCGGGCCGGACGTGCTCCTGCTCGACGAGCCCACCAACCACCTCGACATCCTCTCGATCCGCTGGCTCGAGAAGTTCCTCGCGGGCTACCAGGGGTGCGCGCTGGTCATCTCGCACGACCAGCGGTTCCTCGACAACGTCGCGACCCACGTGCTCGACGTGGACTACGGCACCATCACGCTCTACCCGGGGAACTACACGGCGTTCACCAGCGACAAGATGGCCATCCGCGAGCGCAAGGAGGCGGAGATCGCGCGCGCCGAGGCCACGATCGCCGAGAAGAAGGCCTGGGTCGAGCGCTTCGGCGCCAAGGCCACCAAGGCGCGGCAGGCCCAGAGCCGCATGAAGCAGATCGAGAAGATCGAGGTCGAGGAGCTCGAGTCCTCGTCGCGCCGCGCCCCGCTGTTCCAGTTCTCGCCCGAGCGCCCGAGCGGCCGCGACGTGCTCGAGATCGGGCGCGTGTCGCACGCGTACGGCGACAAGCAGGTGCTGCGCGACGTCTCGATCCTCGTGCGGCGCGGCGAGCGGGTCGCCATCATCGGGCCGAACGGGCTCGGCAAGTCCACGCTCCTGAAGATCGCGGTCGGCGAGCTCACCCCGACCGCCGGCGCGGTGAAGTGGGGCCACGAGACGCGCGTCGGGTACTTCGCCCAGGACCACCACGAGGTGCTGCGCAGCGAGGACGCGACCCCGCTGCAGGTCATCTGGGACACGGTCCCGAAGGAGAGCACGAGCTACGTGCGCGGTCAGCTCGGTCGGGTGCTGTTCTCGGGCGCCGACGTCGAGAAGAAGGTGTCGGCGCTCTCCGGCGGCGAGGCCGCGCGCCTCGTGTTCTGCCGGATCATGGTGCAGCGGCCCAACGTGCTCGTGCTCGACGAGCCGACCAACCACCTCGACCTCGAGGCCATCGAGGCCCTCGTGGGCGCGCTCTCCACGTTCGAGGGCACGCTCGTGTTCGTCTCCCACGACCGCGCGTTCGTGTCGGCGCTCGCGACGCGCATCCTCGAGGTGAACGCGCAGGGGTTCCGCGATTTCCCGGGCACCTACGACGAGTACCTCGCGCGGTGCGGCGACGACCACCTCGACGCGGCCGCGGTGGTGCTGCGCGCCAAGGAGGCCAAGAAGGCGGAGGGGCCGGCCGAGACGAGCGCGCTCTCGTGGGAGGAGCAGAAGCGCCGCAACAACCGCATCAAGCAGCTGCCGGCGCGGCGCGACGAGCTCGTGGCGGCGATCGACGCCGCCGAGGCGCGCAAGGGCGCGATCCAGGCGATGTGGTGCGAGCCCGGGTTCTACGAGGCGACGCCGAAGGAGCGCGTGGACGCGCTGGTCGCCGAGGAGAATGCCCTCGGGCCGAAGATCGACGCGCTGGTCGCCGAGTGGGAGGCCGTGGAGGCCGAGCTCGCGCAGCTCGGCTGACGCGGCTCGACCAACGCAGCTCTGCCAGCGCGCTCCTCTAGCGCGCGAGGCCCGAACGGAGCAGGTGGCCGCGCGCCGGTACGACAGGTGGGTCGAGCCCCGGCAGCGCGTAGGTGACCCGCGCCGAGGGGAGCTCGAGCGCCTCCCACGCGGTGAAGACCGCGGCGCTCGAGAACCGGTCGGCGATCGCGGCGCCGGGCACGTGCCGCGCGTGGTTGGCGAGCACGTAGCGCACCACGTTCACGACCTCGGTCGGGGTGCGCAGCGCACGGGCGTGGTAGCGGGCGGCGAAGACGCGGCCCTTGCGACCCATGACGCGATGGAGCGCGCGGGCGACGCGTATCCCGAACGACTGGAACGCGCTCGCGAGCTCATGGCGATCGCGGGCCTCGACGACGAAGTGCAGGTGGTTGCCCTGCACCGAGAAGTGCGTGACCCGGAAGCGCTCTTCGCGCGACCGCAAGGCGCGCAACGCCGCGTCGATCGGGCGCAGACAGCGCTGCGCGCGCAGGTTCCACACGTGCCGCGCGACCCGCAGCGTGACGTGGATCGGCGAGTGCGGGCGGAAACCAGGGCGCCGCCGGTGCGACACCGACCCGGGCTTCGACGGGCGCCCGGCGCCGGCGCGGCGGCCACCCCGCGGCTTGACGGGCTCGATCGCAGGACGGCGCGGCGACGGATCCACGCATTGATTGTGGCATGTATTTTTGGCAACGCAAGTGGGGCGACGCTGCCGGGTGCGCGATCAAGCGGCGAGGTCGGGGGGCGGGTACGGGCCCACGCCGACGAACGGGCGCGGCTGGTGGGCGCAGCGGTCGACCGCCGCGGGGCACGGCGGCACAGGCAGGGTCGAGGCGGTGGGGTCGAGCGGGCAGGAGCACGCGGGGCCGGCGGAGCACACGAAGCCCTCGTGCCCGCGCTCGCCTGCGAAGCACGTGCGGGGCAGTGCGGCGACGGGCGGGTCGCCCTTGCACACGCAGTCCCCGAGCACGAGTTTGGGAACGGTGGCGGACGGCGGCGCGCTCGCCGTCGCGACGACGGTGGCCGACTCGGTGGCCGACGCGGAGGCCGATGCGCTGACCGAGGCGGTCGCGGACGCGCTCTCCGCCTCGCGACGCACCGGCCCGATCTTCTTGTCGGGCTCACTCGGGCGATCGCACCCCGCCGACGCGACGAAGGCGAGGGCCTGCAGGAACCGCACGCGCGATCGATCGACCATCTCCGAGGAGTATCACGCGACGGCCTCACTTGGAGATGAAGGGCTCCGTGGCGATCCAGTAGCCGTCGCGGCACACCCGCGGCCCGGAGGTCGGCGACCCGACGCGCGAGGGCCGCCCATATTCGCAGTAGAGGCCCGGCGACGCGCACGGAGTGCCCGCGTTCGGGGGTGTCGCGGGACACGGGCTCGGCGGCGGGGGTCGGCATCGCCACAACGTCGCCACGCCGCTCTGACAGTCGCAGAGGACGCCGCCGTCGTACGCGCAGGCCCAGGGTTCGCGATAGCTGCAAGGAGACCCATCGGTCGGGGGGCGTAGGAGGACACCACCCGGGCTCGGGTCGCGGGCATGGGCGTGAGCTCTCCCACTCGTTCGACAGGGCGCAGGAGAACTGGGCGCGGCAACGAGGCACGGGATCGTCGCCGTACGAACAGCGGACCCAGGGCTCGTCCGCCTGGTGGGTGCACGCTGCGCCGGGCGCGGGGGGAGACGACGGACAGGGCGGCTCGGCGACGACCTCGGCGGCGCCGGCATCGACAGCGCCAGCATCGGCGGGGTTGGCCTCGGGCGCGACGCTGGCGCCGCACCCGAGCGCCCCGACGACGAGCGCGACCACCGACCTCATGTCCAGACGGTAGCACCGCCGGGTCGTCACCCCACCCCTGGCCCGACGAGCGCTGCCCTCACGAGCGCGAGGGCCTCGGCGAGCGGGAGTACCTCGCTCGATCCATCGGGTCTGCGCAGCGCCACGGCCTGGGCGTCGCGCTCGCGCCTTCCGAGCACGAACACGAACGGCACGCCGAGCTCGCGCGCCGCGACGAGCTTGCGCGACAGGGTCCCCTCCTTCGGGACGTGCACGTCGGCGCCGTCGCGGCGGAGCGCGGCGACCACCTCGTGCGCGTAGTCGGCGACCTCCTCCGAGACCGCGCACACCGCGACCGCCTCGGGGGCGAGCCACGCCGGGAGGGCGCCGTTCGCCTGTTCGAGCACGATGCCGAAGAAGCGTTCGAGGCTGCCGCAGATGGCGCGGTGCAGCATCACCGGGCGCGCGGCGGCCGTCGCGGTCCACGTAGCTCGCGCCCATGCGGTCGGGGATCACCAGATCGAGCTGGATGGTCCCGCACTGCCAGGCCCGACCGCGCGCGTCATGGAGCACGAACTCGCGCTTCGGCCCGTAGAACGCGCCGTCGCCGGGGTGCTCCTCGTAGTCGATGCCCGCGGCGCGTGCGGCCGCGCCGAGGGCCCGCTCGGCGTGGTCCCAGATCTCGTCGGAGCCGGCGCGTACCGGTGGGCGGAGCGCGAGCGCGACCGAGACGCGCGCGAAGCCGAACGCGCCGTAGAACGACCAGAGCAGCCGGCAGAACCGCGCCACCTCCTCGTCGATCTGGTCCTCGCTGCAGAAGATGTGCGCGTCGTCCTGCACGAACGCGCGCAGCCGCATCAGGCCGTGGAGCGCACCGCTCTGCTCGTCGCGGTGACACGCCCCGAGCTCGGCGAGGCGCAGCGGCAGCTCACGGAACGACCGCAGGCCGTGGTTGAACACCTGCACGTGCCCCGGGCAGCTCACGGGCTTGAGCGCGGCGACGCGGTCGCCTCCCTCCACCTTGATCATGTGCTCGGAGAAGTTCGCCCAGTGGCCGCTCGCCTCCCAGATCGAGCGATCGAGCAGCTGCGGGGTCCGGACCTCGACGTACCCCTCGCCCCGGAGGCGCGCCCGGAGGTAGTCCTCGAGCCTGCGGTAGGCGGCGAACCCGCGCGGGTGCCAGAACACCATGCCGGGGGCTTCGTCCTGGAAGTGGAACAGATCCATCCGCTGCCCGAGGGCGCGGTGGTCGTCGGGGGACAGCTTCGATTCGTGATTCTCGACGTGGTTCGACATGACGTTCTCCGTGGCTGCTGCACGAAGACGCCGGCGACGGCGGCCCGTCTCGGATCACGAACCATTGCCCGCGTGAGCCCGAAAGTGACGTCGCGAAGGGGCCGAAGGCGCCGTAGCGGCGGCACGTAGGGCGAACAAAAGCAAAGGGGCCACCGTCACCGGCGGCCTCGTTCGTTGTGTTTCCTGTTACAGGGTGTTTCCCTCTTACAGGGGTGCGGCTCTCACCCGCACGACACGACGCCCGTACCGCCGAAGCGATCCGTCGTCGTCGTGGTCGAGCGTCGAGACACCATCACGAGACCGAGTGTGCGGCGGCTCCGGCGATCGGTCAAGGGCGCGCCGTCACAGAGCCGCCACTGCCGCTTCGCCGGGCGTGCGCTATCGTGCGCGCATGCTTCGCCGCGCAGCCTTCCTGCCCTTCGCCCTCGTCGCCGCGTGCTCCTCGAGCGACCCGGACAACCCCGCCACCGACGCCAGCACCGACACCAGCGACGCCGCCGAGGTCGGGCTGCTCCCCGTGCCCGAGTGGGACAAGCCGGTCACGCCGCCCGCCGACGACGCGGCGAAGGCGGCGCGCGAGGGCTGCAAGTACGACAAGGGCGCGCTCCCGGCGGAGACGGCCGGCAAGTCGGCGCCGATGGGCGCGAGCATCCCGGTCGAGACCATCGTCGTCGTGATGATGGAGAACCGCTCGTTCGACCACTACTTCCAGAAGCTCAAGGAGAACGGCCACCCCGACGCCGACACCGCGCCCGCGGATTTCTCGAACCCCGACGCCGACGGCAAGCCGGTGAAGATCTTCCGCGACACCAAGCTCTGCTTCGTCGACACCAACCACGAGTGGGACGGCTCGCACGAGCAGGTCGGTCCGAAGGACGCGATGGACGGGTTCGTGAAGACGAACGACAAGCACGGCTCGCCCGCGCCGAACGGGACCGCCGACATGCTGAACGGCGCGCGCGCGATGGGGTACTACGAGAAGGCCGACGTGCCGTTCATGTACTGGGCGGCCGACCAGATGGCGATCGGCGATCGCTACTTCAGCTCTCTGCTCGGGCCCACCTGGCCGAACCGGATGTTCCTCTACGCGGCCACCTCTTTCGGTCGCACCTCGAACAAGTTCGCCGACGGCGTCGACGTCACGCTGTTCGACAACCTCGAGAAGCGCGGGGTCACCTGGAAGATCTACTCGAGCGGCACCCCCGGCCTCGGCGTGATCGCCGATCGCGTGGTCAAGTACCGCGACCACGTCGTGTCGATCGACGACTACTACGCCGACGCCGCCGCCGGCACGCTGCCGCAGGTGGCCATCGTCGACCCCAAGATCGCCGCCGAGGCCTACGACCAGAACGACGAGCACCCGCCCGCGATCATGCAGGTCGGCCAGGGCTGGCTCGCCAAGGTGACGACCACGCTGATGAAGAGCCCGCAGTGGAAGACTTCGGCGCTGTTCGTGACCTACGACGAGCACGGCGGGCTGTACGACCACGTCGTGCCGCCGAAGGCGTGCGCGCCCGACGATCGGCCCACGCTGCCGCCCGGAAAGCCGGACGAGAAGTTCGACCGCTACGGCATCCGCGTGCCGTTCCTGGTCATCTCGCCCTACGCCAAGAAGAGCTTCGTCGGGCACCACGTGTACGACCACACGTCGATCGTCCGCTTCATCGAGGCGAAGTTCACGCTGCCCGCGATGACCCGTCGCGACGCGAACGCCGAGGCCCCGTACGACATGTTCGACTTCGCCACGCCGGCGAACCTGGGCGCGCCCCTGCCGCCCGCGGTCACCACCGACCCGAAGGCCCTCAGCGACTGCAAGGCCATCTGGGTGAAGTAGTCAGGCGCGCACGCGCGCGGTGCCGGCGAGGTCCTTCTCGATGCGCAGCGAGGCGCCCTTGCCGCTCGACATCGCGCCGACGATCCCGTGCCCCGCGCGGGTGGAGGCGCCGCAGAGGTACAGCCCCGCGATCGGCGTCCGGTAGCCCGGGCGCTTGTCGAAGAACTGCCCCGGCGTCGCGGCGATGCCGTACCCGGTGCCGTCCGTCGCGCCCGTGTAGCGCACGTGGCTCACCGGCGTCGCCGACTCCTGGAACACGACGCGACCCTTGGCGCCGGGGAACATGCCGTCGAGGCGCGCGACCATGTCCTCCTCGAGGGCCTCCCTTGATCGCGCGGTAGCGCTCGTTCTTGCGGTAGTCCCACGACTCGGCGTCGCGCGGCGAGACGCCGAAGCGCTCGAGCGAGCCAGACACCACCGTCATCACCTCGACGTTGGTGACGCCGGCGGGCGCGTGGTGCGCGGCGTTCTTCGGGTCCTTGAGCGAGGCGCTGGTGACGTAGCAGCCGTGGGTCGTGATCGGACCGGTGGGGTCGTCGCGGTAGAACCCCTCCATGTCGAACGAGTCGAACTGCCAGTAGTTCGTGGCGCGCATGCCGGCGAGCGCGCCCTCGATCCCGAGGAAGGTGATCTGGAGCGCGGCGGCCATCTCGTAGTCGCGCGTGCGCGTGATCAGATCCGACGGCAGGTGCTCCGGCCCGACCAGCTCGAGCAGGGTGCGCTTGAGGTCGGCGTTCGAGAGCACGACGTCGGCGCGGACGTCGCGCGCGGCTCCGCCGGCCTTGGGGGGCAGGCGCACGCCGACGGCGCGGCCGTTCTCGATCAGGATCTTCTCGACCGGACGGCGCAGGTGCACCGCGCCGCCGAGCGCCTCGATGCGGGCGGCGAGGCGGTCCGCGATCACCTGGCCGCCGCCCTCGGGGTAGTAGGCGCCGCGGAAGTAGTGCCCCGCGAGCCCGAGGTGGAGCATCGCGCTCACCTTGCTGGGCGGCAGGCCGTAGTCGCCGCTCTGGCCGAGGAGCACCGCGCGCAGGGCCGGGTCGCGAGCGCCACACGCGTCGAGCACGGCGCCGATGGTGGCGTTCTTGTGGGGAGCGAGGCGGAGGCCGGCGAGAGCGAGCGACGGCCAGTCGCGCAGCGCGGGGCGGCCGCCGCGGTCCATCGTGCGCGCCGCCGTCATCACGGCCTCGACCAGGTTCACGTAGCGGTCGATGGCGCGGCGCTCGTTCGGGAACGTGTCGCGGAGGCGCGCGCGGTAGGCCTCGGTGGAGGCGGGGATGCGGAACTCGAGGCCGGGGAACACCAGCGTGTCGAAGCCGTCCTGGTCCATCGGGCGGAAGTCGACGTGGACGCCGACCTCGTCGAGGAGACGGGGGATCTGCCCGTCGCGGCCGCAGTCGCCGACGTAGTGGAGGCCGACGTCGAAGTGGTACCGCGCGCTCCTCGGGCCGCGCGAGAACTGGGTGGCGCAGCCGCCGGCCACGTAGTGCCCCTCGAACACCGCGACGCGGCGACCGGCCTGCGCGAGGCGGGCGGCGGCGACGAGGCCGCCGAGGCCGGCGCCGACGATGGCGACGTCGACCCGGTCTTCGATCGATCCGCGGGCGCGACGGGAGGACGTGGAGGGGCTCGTGGTGACCGACATGCGACCCATGTTGACACTGTCCACATCGCTTGTCGAGGCCGATGTTGCGCGTGTCCACATCGCCGACTAGAGTGCCCTCGTGCCGCGCGCTTACCACCACGGGAACCTGCGCCGCACGCTGCTCGACGCGGCCGTGGCGCTGTTCGCGGAGCGCGGCGCGTTCGACTTCACGCTGCGCGAGCTCGCGCGAGCGGCCGGGGTCACCCACAACGCGCCGTACCGCCACTTCGCGGGCAAGGCGGAGCTGCTCGAGGCGCTCCGCAGCGAGGGGTTCGTCGCGCTCGCCGCGGCGGCGCAGGCCTCGCTCTCGGCCGCCGGCGACGATCCGCGCAAGCGCGTGCGCGCCCTCGGCGACGCGTACCTGCGGTTCGCGATCGACGAGCCGCACCGGTTCCGGCTCATGCTGCACAACCCGCTCGGCAACGCCGACGACCCCGTCGTGGGACAGGGCAACGCGCTGTCGATCCTGAAGGACACGCTCGAGGAGGCGCGCCGCGCCGGCGTGGTGCGGCAGGATCTCTCGGCGCGGGAGCTCGCGCTCGCGGCGTGGGCGCTCGTGCACGGGCTCTCCTCGCTGATGGTCGCCGGGCAGATCCCCGCCGACGACGCGCGCGTGCGGCGCTACGGCAAGCTCCTCGAGACCACGTTCTTCGAGGGGATCGCCCGTCGCTAGGCCAGCAACACGTGGCGCTCGGTGTTCGTCGGGTCGAAGGGCTCGGTCCCGAACGACACGATGAGCATCGCCCGGTCGCCGGTGTTCTTGACGGCGTGGGCCACGCCGGGGCCGAGGCGCACGCGCACCACCTGATCCTGCGCGATCTCGCGGGTCTCGCGGGCACCGCCCTCGTCGGTGACCAGCAACGCGGGGCCGCGGACGATCAGGGTCTCGACACCGCGAGCGTGGCGGTGGTTGCCGCGCACGTGGCCGGGCTCGGTCAGCACCACGTGCACGTTGCGGAAACCGGCGAGGGCCTCGCTGCCCACCGGCTCGAACGCCGTGCCGCGGGCGTCGTCGAACGTCTCCAGCACCTCGAACTCGATGGTCATCGCCGCGCAGGGTAGCCGAGGCTCACTCGTCCGCCATGGTGAGGTCCTCGCGGACCACCTGGCCCACCTTGGTGACGAGGCCCTGCAGGCGGAACGTGCGCGTCCGCCCGTCGGAGAGCCGCCGCCGCGCGGTCGCCTCGTAGCGGGCCTCCGGCCCCGAGAGGCCGTTCCAGGTGTACTCGTACTGATGCGTGATCGCGCCTTCGAGCGTGAACTCCAGGCACTTCCACGTGGGGGCCGCCCAGTCCTCGGGCTTCGTCGCGTACTTGGTCGACGCGGCGGCCAGGGCGGCGGGGACGGGCGCTGGCGACGAGGGGCAGAAGCGTTCGTCGTGCGCGTACGCGGCGACCGACGCGGCGTGGATCCGACCGAGGTCGCGGGTCGCCTCGGCGTCGAGGTCGGCCGAGCCCGGATCCGAGCGCGGACAGCTGGTGAGGCACGCCTGCGCCGCCTCGGAGGTCGTCGCGACACGCATGCACGGCGCCGCGCACGCGTAGTGCGCGGGCGATTCGGCGCGCCACTGGTCGAGCGTCTCCACGCACGCTTCGTCGCTCGTCGCCCCCTGCAGCGCCGCGAGGTGGGCGCACAGTTCCTGCGGGGTCGGGAGCGTCTTCGCAGGTGTCGCGGCCGGCGCGCGACACCCCACCAGCCACACGAGCCACGGCGCCACACGCGGGGTCACCGCGCGTTCGTACGAGCGCCGGCCGCGGCCAGCAACCGGCGGACATGGTTGCGGCTGTGATGCGACCCTGGGGTTGACCAGCCGCGTGTGTTGTGATAATCGGATATTCAGCATTGGTTAATCCCATGTATCGCTTCGTCGAGCCGGTCCTCGTGGATCGGTTGCGGCGTTCCCCCGTCGTCGTCGTGACCGGGCCTCGCCAGACCGGGAAGAGCACCCTCGTGCGGTCCTTCGCGGGCGCTGACCTGCGCACCTACGAGACCCTCGACGCGTTGACCACGCTGGACCGTGCGTTGCGCGAGCCGGAGGCCCTCGTCGACCGCAAGGGCCCGCTGACCCTCGACGAGGTGCAGCGCGCGCCCTCCCTGCTCCTCGCGATCAAGCGGGCCGTCGACGAGCAGCGCGCCCCGGGTCGCTTCTTGCTCACGGGTTCGGCCAACCTCGACGTCCACAAGGGGGCCTCGGACTCTCTCGCCGGCCGCGCTGTCCACCTCGTGCTGCGGCCGATGACCGAGCGCGAGAAGCGTGGAAAGGCCCAGAGCCCATCGCCGTGGAGTGGGCTCGTCCGGGCACCGAGTCGCGCGGCGGCGCTCGAGGTCCTCGCCGAGAGGCCCGAGCGTCTCGACTGACGGTCGGCAGCGCTCGAGGGGGGCCTGCCACCGACGGCACTCGAGAAAAACCCCGCGAGCCGCGCGATCTGGTTCGACGGCTACGTGAACACCTACGTGCAGCGTGACCTGCGCGACCTGGCCCAGGTGGCCGACCTGGGTGCGTTCCTGCGATTCACCCGCCTGTGTGCGCTACGCACCGGCGGGCTCGTGAACCACGCCGACCTCGCGCGCGACGCCGCGGTGAGCGCGCCGACCGCCAAGCGCTGGCTCGGACTCCTCGAGAGCACGTTCCTGGTCCACCTCGTGGGCGCCTTCGCCGAGACGCGCACCAAGCGCCTCATCAAGGCGCCGAAGCTCTACTTCGGCGACGTGGGGCTCGCGCTCCACCTCGCCGGCATCCACGACGGGTCGACCCTGGACGCCGAGCCGAACCTCGGGGCGTGGCTCGAGTGCCTGGTGGCGAACGACCTGCTCACCTATCGAGAGACAGAGCCCGTCAAGCCCGCCCTGCACCACTACCGGACCGCCAGCAACCAGGAGGTCGACTTCGTGCTCGAGCATGGACGCCGCCTCCTGCCCATCGAGGTCAAGGCCACGCGGCACCCGAGGGTGGACGACGCGAAGGGGATCGAGGCCTTCTGCGAGGAACTCGGGCCGCGCGCGCCCTTCGGCGTGCTGCTCCACGACGGCAAGGAGGCGATGGCGCTGAGTCGCCGCTGCATCGCCGCGCCGCTCGGCGCCGTGCTGTGACCCTCTGGACGAGATGGCAGAGCTCTTGCTGCAGAGAGGACCGGAGGTCCTGATGCGCCGAGTCTCCTCGATCGTTTTCGCCGCGTTTCTTGCAGCGTGTGGGGGTTCGGAGGCCACCACGGAGACCGACACCGGTGTCGCGGACACGGCACAGGACACGGCCAAGGATGGCGCAGATGCCCCCGCCGACACCCCGACGGACACCGCCGGCGTCGCGTGTGGCGACAAGACGTGCGCGGCCGGGGAGCTCTGCTCCCGCACGTACACCACCGGTGGCGCCTGCCTGACCTGCGGCGACGACGGTGGCGCCTGCCCCACCGGAAAGCACTGCGCCGGCGCCTGCTGCGTCGACGACACGCCGAGCTACGCCTACGCCTGCAAGCCCAAGCCTGCCGGGTGCGGCGCGGCCCTGACGTGCGACGGCGCCTGTGGCCCGGCGGTCTGCAGCGGCGGCGCCTGCCCCTGCGAGAGCGTGACGGGCTCCACCGTCACCTGCCACTGCCTCGCGCCCTGACCCTTTGCAGCGAGGGATCAAGATCCCCTGGCCGAGCGTTCCGCGAGGGGTACCATGCCCGCCCCCAGGAGCCAGCAAAGTCCTATGCGGCGTTCGATCGTGACGTTGGGTGTCTCGTTCCTCATGTTCGGCGCGTGCGAGCCCGCGGCGCAACCACCGCCCAGGACGCCGGTCGCCGTCGCGAGCGCGTCGTCCTCGGCCACGCCCGTCGCGAGCGCCTCGGCCTCGACGCCTCCCCCACCGCCGCCCGACCCGCTCGCCGCGGTCAAGGCGCGCGGCACGATCGTCGCGGGCCCCTTCCCGCTGCCGGGCGTCGCCGACCACAAGTCCGTCGTGTTCCTCGGCGAGGGCAACGCCGCGCAGGTCGCGTGGCTCGAGGACACGACCGGCAAGTTCCGGCCGATCGAGATCCCGACCGCCGTCAAGGTGCGCGACGTGTTCGTCGACGCGGGCCAGGCCTACGTCATCTTCGAGTCGCTCGCCGCGCTCGATCAGCCGGCGGGCCTCGTCGGCGCGTGGACGCTGCGCGAGGACGGCGCGTTCACCACCGAGATGCTCTGGGAGATCCGCCACGAGATCTCGCCGAAGTCGATCGCCGCGGCGGCGCTCGCGCGCAAGGCCCCCGAGCCGACGAACCTGGAGGCCGAGCGCAAGAAGCTGCTGGTCGCCGCAAGCAAGTCGGTCGACGCGCTCGGCAAGCACCTCGTGAAGGGTGGGGTCGACGTCCTCGAGCAGTTCCAGGGCGCGTTCGTGCGCGCGACCGAGCACGTCGACGACAAGGGCTTCGCCAAGCACGCGCGCGCCAAGCAGATGCTCGCGCTCGTGCAGGCGCTCGTGAAGGACAGCTACTGCTTCGACCTCACGTGCCAGGCGGGCACTGCGGCGGTGCTGTTCGAGCGCGACGCCAAGGGCCAGCTGCACGTCGGCGCGTTCCTCGATCTGGGGCGCCGCCGGCCAGGCGGCGCGGCGACCGCGGCCGCCAAGAAGGCCCCGAAGGAGAAGAAGCACAAGAAGGGCAAACACGCGCCCAAGAGCGCGCCCCCGCTCGCGGCGCCGGTGCCCAAGAACAAGCCCCTGCCGGTCGCGGCCCACGACGACCCGAAGGCCACGCTCGCCGCCGCCATGCGCCTCAGCGACGCCAAGGTCACCGTGCTCTCCGAGGCGCCGCTGCGCGGTGCGGCGGGCACGATCGGCGTGGTGACCCTCGACCAGGACCCGACCCCGTGGCTCGTGATCACGGACGGCCCCTATGCGCGCATGCTCCCGGCCCACGCGATGTCGTGCTGTGGCGAAGAGGCCTGGCAGTTCGAGGCGCGCTTCGTGGACGCCAACGCCGACGGAGCGACCGACGTGCTGATCCGTCGCACCCGAGGCAAGGAGGCCGCCAAGCCCGAGAAGCACGCGCTGCTCCTCCTCGGCCCGCGCTCGGTCAACCAGCGCGACGTGTTCGCCGACGCGCGCTTCTCGCTCGCGCTCCTCCAGGCCCCGACCCTCGACGCGCAGCTCGCGGCCGTCGTCGCCTTCGAGGATCCCAAGGTCACCGAGGCGGAGGCCTGCAAGGTGGCGGGCACGCTCGGCACGCTCAAGGGCTTCCGCGCGGCCGCCGCCAAGGACACCGTGGTGCTGCAGTTCGACGAGCCGTTCCAGCCCACGCTCCACCCGATCGTCACGCCCGCCGACAAGGTCGACAAGAACATGCTCTCCAAGGTCGGCTGCTCCGAGATGCGCTGCGTGGGCGGCGCGTGCGTGACCGACGTCGACGGCCCGGGCAGCACGCACCTCTGGTTCCGCCGCGAGCCGAAGGGGCTCAAGCTCGCCGGCGTGGCCTTCTACGTGGGTTCTTGACCCAACGAGGCAGGCTGGTTCGCGCAGGTTTCACGACCCATCCGATCGGGTAGCCCCCGTTGCGGGGATTCATTCGGCACTTACCTTGCTCTCATCAAAGGGCGGACGCGGTTGTGCGGGCTGCCCCCGAGGAGCAAACATGGCCAAGCTGCGTGGCGGGGCACCCGTGCCCGTTCTGCCGTTCTCTCTCCTTCCCCTCCGCAACGGCGTCCTGTTCCCGGGCACCGTGCTCACGTTCCCCGTCGGGCGCGAGCGTTCGGTCACCCTCGTGCAGTCGCTGCACGTGGGCGACGTGATCGGGGTCGTCACCCAGAAGAACGGCAAGGCCGAGGAGCCGACCCGCGCCGACCTGTTCGACCGTGGCACCTTTGCCCGGGTGGCCGAAGTGGTGCGCCTGTCCGCCGCCGAATACCGTTTGACGCTCGAGGGCCTCGATCGGTTCCAGCTCGGTGACCTCGTGCGCCGCGACCCGTTCTGGCAGGCCGAGGGCGAGAAGCTCGAGGAGACGGTCAGCGACGCTGGCGAGGCCGAGGCCCTCGCGCTCGCCCTCCGCCAGCACCTCGCCGAGATCGCTGCGCAAGGCGGCGCGCTCGCCCAGGTCCTCGCGACCCGTGGGGACGAGCCCGGCATCTTCGCCGACCGCGTCGCCGCGGCCCTCGGCCTCCCCTCCGACAAGGAGATCCAGGTCCTCGACGAGCCCGAGGTCGTCGCCCGCCTGCGCCTCGTCGCGAGCCTCGTCACCGAGGCCAAGACGGTCGCCGAGGTGAAGCAGAAGGTCGAGGCCGACGTCCGCAAGGAGCTCGGCAAGAACCAGCGCGAGGCGATCCTGCGCGAGCAGATCCGCGCGCTCAAGAAGGAGCTCGGCGACGAGGGCGACAAGGACACCGACATCGAGAAGCTCCGCGAGCGCCTCTCCGCCGCCGATCTGCCCACCGAGGTGCGTGAGGTCGCCGACCGCGAGCTGCGTCGCCTCAGCGGCCAGCCCGGGCCCGACGCCCACGTCATCCGCAACTACCTCGAGTGGATCGTCGAGCTCCCGTGGAACACCCGCGCCGAGGCCAAGAACGACCTCGACGCCATCTCGGCCAAGCTCGACGCCGACCACGCCGGCCTCGGCGACGTGAAGAAGCGCATCCTCGAGCACATGGCCGTCCTCGCGCTCACCGGCGAGAGCCGCGGCACCATCCTCTGCCTCGCGGGCCCCCCCGGCGTCGGCAAGACCTCGCTCGGCCAGTCCATCGCCGACGCGACGGGGAGGCCGTTCGTGCGCGTCTCGCTCGGCGGCGTCGGCGACGAGGCGGAGCTCCGCGGCCACCGCCGCACCTACGTCGGCTCGCTCCCGGGCCGCATCGTCCACGCGCTCAAGAAGGTCAAGGTGAAGAACCCGGTCATCCTCCTCGACGAGATCGACAAGCTCGGGAGCGGCTGGCGCGGGTCGCCCGAGGCGGCCCTGCTCGAAGTCCTCGACCCCGAGCAGAACAAGTCGTTCGTCGACCACTACATGGAGCTGCCGTTCGACCTCTCCGAGGTGCTGTTCGTCTGCACCGCGAACGACCTCGGCAACCTCTCGGCGCCGCTCCGCGACCGCCTCGAGATCGTCGAGCTCGCCGGCTACACCGCCGACGAGAAGGTCGCCATCGCCAAGAGCCACCTGCTCCCGAAGCGCGTGAAGCAGCACGGGCTCTCCGAGGAGGCGCTCGGCGTGACCGACGCGGCGCTCCAGACGATCGTCCGCGACTACACCCGCGAGGCCGGCGTCCGGCAGCTCGACCGCGAGATCACCAAGCTGTGCCGCTCGGTGGCGCTCGACGTGATGCGCAAGCGCGACGAGAAGCCGGTCACCCGCACGGTCGACGTGGCCGACCTCGCCGCCATCCTCGGCAAGGTGCGCTACTTCGCCGACGTCGCCGAGCGCACCTCGGTGCCCGGCGTCGCGACCGGACTCGCGTGGACCCCGGTGGGCGGCGACATCCTCTTCATCGAGACGTCGCGCATGCCCGGCGGCAAGGGCCGCCTAGAGATCACCGGGCAGCTCGGGGATGTCATGAAGGAGTCGGCGCGCGCGGCGCTCACCTACGTGCGCAGCCACGCCGACGAACTCGGGGTCGACCTCGCCCGCCTCGAGAAGGACGACCTGCACATCCACGTCCCCGCGGGCGCCGTGCCCAAGGACGGCCCCTCGGCCGGCGTGACGATGTTCACCGCCCTCACCTCGCTGCTCACCGGGCGCCGCGTGCGCCCCGACACGGCGATGACGGGCGAGTGCACGCTCCGCGGCCGCGTGCTGCCGGTCGGCGGCATCAAGGCCAAGGTGCTCGCCGCGCACCGCGCGGGGATCACGCGGGTGATCCTGCCGAAGAAGAACGAGCGCGATCTCGACGGATCCCGAAGGAGGTGCTCGACCACATGGAGGTGTTCTTCGCCGAGGAGATGCGCGACGTGCTCGCCGCGGCGCTCGAACCCGACCGCGCCGAAGCCACCCCGGTGCCGAGCGAGCCCACCAAGGGCACGACCGCGCCCATCGTGGGCTAGGAACCGCGCGCGCCCCGGTTCGGCTATGTTCCGGGGCGTGCGGCCCTTCCTGCTCCTGCTCGCAGCTCCCCCTGTCCTGCTCCCGTGCGCCGCGGGACTACACCTCCCAAATCGAGCTGCTGCGCGTGGAGCCGCTCCGGCGCGACGACGCCGGCAACGTGCTCACGCTGGACGTCGAGATGTCCTTCGTCGATTGCCCTGGCGATCAGCGCAAGACGGTGCGTGGGCCACGAGACTTCGCCGAGTGCATGGCCAAGCACAAGCCAGGAGAGAAGGTCCCGGTCACCGTCCGTCACCTGCAACGCGACGACGGCACGTGGGACTTCAGCGTGACCGACGTCGCGGGCTGCGCGAGGAAGCGCGATCCGAACGACGAGGCCTCGTTCTCGTTGGTCCAGGTCTGCACCGACCTCGTGGTCCACAGCGCCACGGTCGGCTTCCGGTGCGATCGCCGCCCTTCGGCAGAGCTCCTGACCAAGTGCCCGTGGTTCCGCGTGCGCTGACCCGCGCTAGGCGAGGATCGCGACGGCCAGCACCCCGGCCGTCAGCGGCGGCACGGTCGCCCGGGCGACGCGGAAGAGGCGGCGCCAGTGCTTGGTGTCGAACACGAAGAACAGCCAGGTGCTCGCGATCCCGAGCAGCAGCGAGACGTACACCCCCAGCATCAGCTTGTCGGCCTTGGTGAGGTACGGCGTCGCGGGGAGCGACTGCATGAGGGAGAAGTGGAACAGCACGGCCGCCGCCAGCATCGGCGGGCCGGCGTTCGCCCGCACCTCCATCTCGTCGGGCGGAACCCACATGCCGAACAGGGCGATCAGCACGATGACGATCGCGGGCACGTAGACGGTGAAGATGGCCGCGGTGCCGAACCGCTCGATGCCGATCCGGAGGATGTACTTGCTGTAATACAGGTCGTCCCCGACGAAGCGGTCCGGGTAGTAGTGCGCGAGCGAGCGCGCCTCCACGTAGATGACGTCCCACCCGATCACGCCGAAGTCGCTGTCGAGGTTGGTGTGCTCTTGCGAGGGCTGGAAGCGCACGACGTCGAAGCCCGAGCTGTCCTCCTCGATCTCGACCTGGAGCTCCTGCGCGTCGAAGGGGTACTTGCGCAGGTCGGGGGGCGCGTGGAACGTGCCGACGATCCGGTAGAGCTTGAAGGTCGGCTTGTCGGCGAGCACCTCCTTGGTGTCCACCTTGCCATTGGGAAAGGTGAGGTCCATCGGAGGCATGGCCGTCTCGCTCCACAGGCCGAGGTGGAAGTCGGCCTCGAACGTCCCGAGCTTGATGTCGTAGTTGCGGACCGCCTGCATCAGGGTCCCTACCTGCACCTTGGTCGGCGGCCCCCACTTCGGGTTGGCGAACGGCGACCGGTAGTGCCCTTCGGGCTGGACGGGGACACCCCCCTTCGGGCCCACCACGGCGAGGTCGAGCGGCGTCGGCGCGCTCGCGCTCGGCGCAGGGTCGACGGACGGCGGGGGCGGCGCGCTGGCGCTCGCGGCCAGGCTGGCTGACGCGGGGCTGGCAGGCGCGCTCGCACTCGCGGCGTGCAGCCCGACGCCGATCTTCGCGGGTCTGGGCGGCGGCGCGGGCTGGGCGCCGACGCGCGAGAGGAACAGCAGCAGACCACCGCCGAAGGCGGCCAGGAGGAACAGCGCGTGGACGATCCAGCCCCGCAGGGACAGCGGTTTCCCCATCGACGCGACGGTACACGCTTGTGGTGGGGACGTGCACCAAGACCCGTGCGCCGCGTCCGACCCGGCGCTCAGCGTCGAGCGTGAAGCCGCAGGCCGCGATCGAACGTCGACCTCTGGGCGTGACCACCGGTTTCCAGCGAGAACGCCGTGGTGTGGTGCGAACGCGACACGGCACACTCTTGCGCACGATTCCTGCGCATGGACTGACGGATCCCGAGTGGAACGCCCAAGAACGGGGCAGCGGTCGCCGTGGCACGACCACTGCAGACGCCGGCCGAACCCTCGACAGGAGCCTCCATGTCATCTCACCGCACCGCCCTCTCGCTGTTGGCCCCCATGGTCTTCGTCGCCTGTGGCGGCACCGTGACCCCGGCGACGACCGAAGACGGCGGCCTGGACTCCACCGCCCCCGACACGGCGGTCGACGGCGCCGTGCCCGACGGCACGACCCCGGACGTCGCGCCCGACACCGCGGTTCCGCCGCCCGACGTCCCGGTCACGCCGACCAACAAGGTCGACGTGCTGTTCGTCGTCGACAACTCGTTCTCGATGGCCGACAAGCAGCGCATCCTCGCCAAACGCATCCCCGCGATGCTGCACGCGCTCACGACGCCGGGCGCCGACGGCAAGCGCGCCGACGACGTGCACGTCGCCCTCATCAGCTCGTCGCTCGGCTCGTACGGCACGAGCGTCTGCGCCCCCGCGCTCAGCACCAAGGCGGCCGACGACCGGGCACACCTCCTCCCCCGCGACACGATCAGCGGAGGCGTCGGCTATCGCCTCGACTCCACGGGCGCGCCCGCCACGACCTCGTGCCCGGTCATCGCCCCGGGCAGCACGTTGACCTGGACGTCCGACCCGACCAAGGGCGGCAAATACAGCGGCGACGCCGGCGGAGACCTGGCGCTCGCCGCGAGCTGCACGATGGCCGCGGTCGATCAGAACGGGTGCGGCTACGAGCAGCCGCTGGAGGCCGCCTATCGCTTCCTCTCCGACCCGGCCCCGTCCTCGACGGCCGCCGTGAAGTGCACCTTCGGCGCGAGCGGCGACGCCTGCGGCAACAACGACATCCTCGTGGGTGGCGTCGACACGGACCTGCTCGCGCAGCGGGCCGCGTTCCTCCGCCCCGACTCCGCGGTCGTCGTGGTCTACATCACCGACGAGAACGACGTGTCGCTGCGCCCGGCGGGCAAGAACTGGCTGCCGTTCAGCTATGGAGCCGGCGCGATGATGCGGGGGTGGGAGGCGTGCGCCGGCATCCCCGACGACGTCGAGCCCGACAGCAGCGGCGAGCTCGCCGCGAAGGGCTGCTTCTCTTGCTTCCAGGACAACAAGAACCCCGCCTGCACGACGCCCTGGGCGAAGGACAAGCTCAACAACGACCCCGATGGGCGCAACCTCCGCGGCTTCCACATGGTCCAGCGCTACGGCTTCAACTTCCTCTGGTCGCGCGACCGTTACGTGAACGGCTTCACGGCGACCACGATTCCGGGCTCCGACGGCAAGCTCGGCCCCAACGCGCTGTTCGCGAGCGGCCTCCGTTCGAAGGACATGGTCTTCGTGACCGGCATCGTCGGCGTGCCCACGCAGCTCGTGGCCGACGCCACCGGCAAGCCGCGCGCGCTCGGCCTCACGGACTGGAACAAGATCGCAGGACCGATCGCCCTGCGCGACCCGCACATGATCGAGTCGATCGGACCCCGCCCGGGCCTCGGCAAGTTCGTCGGCGATCGCGCCATCGATCCGATCCACGGCGGGGACCGTGACGTGTTCGACGGAGACGACCTCCAGTACGCCTGCATCAGCCCGCGCGAGACGGGTTCGCTGGGGAGCCTCGACTGCGAATCGCTCGGCACCGACGCCGCCAAGAAGAACCCGCTGTGCGACAGCTCGTCCAAGCAGTCGTACTACAAGGCGTACCCGAGCCTCCGGACGCTGCGCGTCCTGCGCGACCTCGGCACGCAGTCGACCGTGGGGTCGATCTGCAGCGACCTCGCCGGCCCGCTCACGGCCACGGTCGAGAAGGTGCGCACGGTGCTCAAGTAGGGCTACAGCGGCTCGAGCCCCTTCGCGAGCTCCTCGCCCCGCGGGTCGTCCGCCCGGAGGCCGAGGAATCCCCCGCTCGCCATCGCGCGGCGGAGGTGGTCGACGAGCCACTCCTCGTGGTCGTCGTGCTCGCGGCGTACGCGCGCGTCGGCGCCGAGCCCGTCTTCGGCGAGGACCGCCACGAGCGCGTCGTCGTCGGCGACCTCGTCGTCGGGGTCGTAGATGGTGCCCGGCGTCGGGCTCACGTAGAGGAGCGGCGCCGGGCGGAGGCTCTTCGGGACCTTCGCGCTCTCCTCGCGCAGCTCGCGGTCCTTCGCGGCCACCGCGAGCGGCGCGAGCACCAGCGGGTGGCAGCGACCGAGGTCGAGGAAGCTCGACTCCTCGGCCTCGGTGTCCTCGGCCAGATCGACGCCGTCGACGGTGCGATGGAGGGCCGCGAGCAGCCGGGGCAGCGCGACGCCCGCCGTCTTCTCCAGGCGCGCGATCGCCGCGGGAGCGCCCTTGCGCGCGGGCGTGACGGGTCGGCCCGCGAAGACGTAGCCGCCCGCCGTCAACGCGGCCGCGATGCGCTCGAGGTTGCGCTGGAGGACTGCGATGGTCTCGCTGGCAACGCCGTCGGCCTCCGCCAGCAGCGCGGGGTCCGTGAGCACCGTCGCGCCGAGCGCGTGCAGCTCGTCCCACACGGCGATGCGCGCCTTCGCGTCGCCGCGGCGATACCGCTCCACGCGGTCGCTGGTCTGCTGCATGGCCTTCTTCGCGGGCTTCTTCGCGGCCGGGGTCGTTTTCTTCTTCGCCGCGGCGCGGGCGGCTGCGGCCTCGGCGCGGGCGCTGCCCATCCGCTCGAGGGTGTCGCGCGCGTACCACCCCACGGATTGCGGGAGCGCCTTCTTCGGGAGCGCGAGCAGCGCGACGCAGGCGTCGGCGAAGGCGTCGCTCGCCAGGATCTCGGGCCGCGCGACCCCGTGGCGGAAGGCGGAGCTCATCACGTCGACGCCGTTCGGCTGCGCGAGGACCTCGGGCGCGAACAGGCGCGGGCAGAGCTCGTCGAACGGGCGTGCCAGCTCGCGCTGGACCCACGCCTCGAGCATCGTGCCCTCGACCGTGGCGACCTCGCCGTACCGGGAGCGCGGCAAAGGGTGCGAGAGATCGAGCGCGTCCGCGAGCGCTTCCCGCCCGTTGCCAAGATCGCGGAGGGTCCAGGCGACCTGCTCGCGGAGCGCGTGCGTCGTGACCGCCAGGGTCGGGACGAGCGCTTCGACGAGGCCCGGCGCTCCGTCGGCGGCGAGCGCGAGCAGCAGCGGCTTGGTGAGCGGGCTGGTGCTCGGCGCGGCGAGCATCCGGAGCAACGTGACCACGCCGGCCGCGGAGCGGCACTCGGCACGTTGCAGGAACGCCTGCTCGGCCGCCTCGCCGACCGGGAGCGCGGCGAACGGCCCCATCAGCTCCTCGATCGAGAGGGTGGGCACGAGGACCGCGCCGAACGCCCGCACGACCGAAGGCCGAGCGATCTCGTGTTCGCGAGCGTAGGGGTCTGCGCGGTCGCGCGACGTCGCGAATGGCTTGCCCCGCGCGGTCCCCTCGGCCCATCGGATCACGTGCTCCCGGCCGGCCTTCGCGTCGACGTGGAGCAGGAGCGCGAGGCTCGCGAACCGCACCGTGGGGTCGCGGCGTTCGATCGCGACGCGGAGCGCCTCGGGCTCCGAGAATCGCTTCGCGAGCGGCACCTGCGTCCAGACGTGTGCGAGGGCGACGTCGCGTGCGTCGGCCTCGGCCACGGAAACGGCAGCCCCTTCGCGTACACCTCGGCGGCGGCGTGGGTGAGGAGCTGCGCGCACGCGCTCTCGAGCACGTCCTCGAAGGTCTCGGGCACCATGCCCGCATCGTAACGCGGCTCAGAGCGAACCGATGCCGGTGACCACGCAGTGCCCCGTCGCCTTGTCGCACACGGCCTTGGCCGCGTCGGGGTAGCGCACGAGGCACTTCGGGCACGCGGGCGCCACAGGGCAGAGCTTCCCGCGGTAGGTCGCGATCTGGGTGGGGTTCAGCGCGAGCAGACCGCCGAGCGGCGCGTCGCACGGCTCGCAGCACCCGGCGTAGCGGAGCTGACAGTCGCTGTCGGAAGCGCACGCGGTCATCGGATCGACGTGGAGGTCGACCGCCGTGCAGCGGCCGTCCGCGCAGAAGCCCTGGAGGAACGGGTCCTGCTGCTGGAAGCAAGCGGGGCAGCCCGCGCCGCTGCAGACGGAGGTCCGGTAGGCGCTCGCCTGGGAGCTCTCGAGACCGATCATGTCGGCGGGCGTGGCCGCGCCGCACGAGCCGCAGCAACTGCGCGGGACGACGACACAGCTGTCGGGGGCGCTGCAGCGCGCGGGGTCTCCGGTGTCGATGGTGTCGGCCGTGTCGGCCGCGTCGGTGGCGTCGATCGTCGACGAATCGACCGCTTCTCCCGGCTCGACCTTGGAACCGCACGCCACGAGGAGCAGGAGGGGCAGCAGGGTGAGGGGGCGCATGCCCGAGAGCATCCACGTTCCGGGCCAGCGACGAAGGGCGGGACCGTCAGGCTGCACGACATGCGAGCTCTCACGGCGAGGCTCCGGATGCCCAGCGGCTCGAAACCGGCTCCGTGTGACCTGTCAGCCCCACTGCCGGACTCTGTGAACCATGCTCCCGGTCTGTAACGGATCTACCCGGTCTGCACCCGCGCTTCGTGGTGACGGTTGACTTCCTGCGACCAACAACTATGCTCATTCAAGATGGCGGGTCGAGCCTCACCGCAGCTCTCGCTGCCCCTCACCTCCGGGTGGGGCGGCAAGCGTGCGGGCGCCGGTCGCAAGCGCCTCGCGCCACGCTCGCTCGTGCCGCATCGGCGCCGCCCGACCCATCAGGCGTCGTACCCCGAGCACCTCACGTGGCGTTGTCTCGCGGGGCTCGGCTCCCTCCGCGGCGCGGAGGTCTTCCCGGCGATCGTCGCGCCAGGGGCTCGGCGTGCGGCTCGCGCGGGCGATCAACCGGGCGCTCGGGCGGCGGGGGCGCGTGTTCGACGACCGGTTCCACACCCGGCCGCTGCGCACGCCGCGGGAGGTGCGGTTTGCGCTCGCCTATGTGCTGCACAACTTCAAGAAGCACCAGGGGCTCGCCGCTACGCGGCTCGATCCCTGCTCGTCGGCGGCCTGGTTCGACGGGTTCCGCGAGCTCACGCCTGCGGCGCTCGAGGGCGCACCCGTGCATGCCGCGCGCACGTGGCTCGTCCGCGTGGGCTGGCGTCGCCACGGGCTCGTCTCCGTCCACGAGGCGCCGAGGGAATGACCGCCGCGCAGCGGCGCACGGCCCATGGCATTCTTCACCATGATGTCCGCGCACCCGCCCTCCTCCTCCTGGCCCTCGCAGGGTGCGGCGGGCATGTCGTGGACGAGGCGCCGCCGATCGATGCGGCCCTCGAGGCGTCTCGCTGCGGCGTCCTGGACCGCAACGGGATCCGCGCCACCTGCCCGCTGTGAAGCGTCGCCTCAGGGCCGGTACATCGCACCGTTCGCGTAGAGCCCCGTCGTCACGCCGGGCATCAGGATCCCGCCCCAGAGGATCGCCTCCTTGCCGTCCCACACCGCGGCCGAGTCGATGCGTGGGCCGGGGGCGTCCTTGGTGGCCATCGCGGTCCACTTGTCCGTCTTCGGGTCGAACACCGCGCCGCCCGCCACCCCGCCGGGCGCGGTGTTCGCGAGCCCCGACCACACGTAGAGCCGGCCATCGCCGACCCACGAGAGCGCGTCCTGCCGGGCGTTCGGCGAGAGGCTCGCGTCGTCCGGCGCGGCGATCTTCTTCCAGCCCGTGGTCAGCGAGAACCGCGCGCCGTCGCTCTTGAAGAGTGTCGTGGGTTCCGTCCCGCCATACCCGCCCCACACGAGCACGTCGCCGTCGAGCGGCCACGCGACGAACCCGAACCGCCCCTCGAGCGGCGTGGTCGGCAGCGCCGTCCACGTGTCCGCGATCGGGTCCCACACCGCGCCGTCCGTCGGGCACACCACGCCGCCCGGGGACCCGCCCCACACGAACGCCTTGGTGCCCGTCCACACCACGCGGTGGCCCACGCGCGCGCCGCCCGGCCACGCCTTCCACGCGCGCCACTTGTCCGTCGCCGGGTCGTAGATCGCCCCGTCTCCTGGTCCGGGATACCCGCCGTGCACGAGCACCTCGGTACCGGTCCACGCGAGCGCCGCCTGCCCGCGCGCGCTCAGCGGGCCGTCGGCGACCTTCTTCCAGCTGTCGGTCGCGCCGTCGTAGATCGCGCCGTCGCCGAGGTAGCTCTTGTCGTCGACGCCGCCATAGAAGAAGACCTTGGTGCCGATGGCGATCGTCGAGGGCCCCGAGCGCGGGCCGATCGGCGGGGCGGGCAGCTTGCGCCACGTGTCCTTCGCCGGGTCGTAGGCCGCCGCGTCGCCCTTGTAGGTCTCGCCCTTGCCGAACGCGACCACCATCTCCTTGCCCGTCCACGCCGCGCCGTGGCCCGCGCGCGCGTCGAACCCGGTGGGCGCGGCCGCGATCGTCGACCACCCCGAGGGCTTGTCGCAGGCGGAGAAGTCGCTCCACGCGCACGTCGCGCTGCAGGTGCGCTTCTTCACCTCGCCCGCCGTCGTGCACGCGACCGCCTCGCTCGCGCCGGCCTCGCACGCGCCCTCGCCCTTGCACACGCCCGGGTCCCAGTTGCAGGTCTTGGGATCGCAGGTGTCGGTGACCGTGCCGCAGTTGCCGCACTTCGAGGTTCGCGTCTCGCCCTCCTTGCACGCGGCGCCGGGCTTGGTGGCGCACACCGACGTGCCGGTGTCGACGGGCGTCGTGCCGGTGTCGACGCCGCCGTCGCTGGGACCGGCGTCGCGCGTGGCGAGGACGTCGTCCTCGGCGCTGACGCAGCCGGCGAGGAGCGAGAGGAGGATCGGGAAGCAGAGGGACTTCATGGCGGGACCTTCTCGTTCAGCGAGGGGGCGGGGGAGCGATGCGCGCGAGGTCGAGCCCACCCGGGTATTGATAGCTCGTGTACTTGCCGTAACCCATGATCTGCAGACCGACGGGCTGCGGGGCCGAGAGCGTGTGGGCGCCGTTCTTGCCGTCGCCGAGGGTCACCCGGTAGACGACCCACCCGGTCGCGCCGATGGCCTTGCCCGTCGCGGGCTCGAGCCCCTTGCCGTCCACGGTGACCACGACGTCCTTCTTGGCGACGACGTCGGCGTAGCTCACGTCGTAGTCGTCGGGCGCGAGGAACACGTACTTGCGGCGGAACTGCTCGGCGGCGGCGACCAGCGACTGCGAGGGGTCGCCGCGGCGGTCGATCTCCTTGGTGGTCGGGTCGACGATGGCGCCGGCGAGCATCGAGGTGACGACCGCGAGCTCGGAGGAACCGGTGACCACGAAGGGCTCGGTGACGACGCCGAGGTCGACGACCTCGCCGGCGTCGAGCGTGGTCGGCGCGCCGGGAGGCGTGGTCCCCCCGTACGTGAGCGTGGTGCCGTCGACATTGCCGACCAGGCGCACCACGTGACCGTAGAGCTTGCCGTCGGGCGCGGTCGGCGGCGCGACGACGTAGGTCTTGCCGAGCGTCTCGGCGGGGAACACCGACTCCTCCACGTGGTCGCACGCGGCCTTGTCGTGCGGCATGAACGTGCACGGCACGCCGCTCACCACCTGCACGGGCTTGTCGGCCTGCACGAGCGCGCCGGTGAGGTCGGTCTCCGACGTGGGCTCGGCCTTGAAGAGGACCACGTCGCCCGCGTCGAGCATCGCCGAGGAGACGCCGTTCGCGTCGGCCGCGGGCACGCCGACGCCGCCGAGGATCTTCCCGTTCTTGCCGATCTTGATGGTGACGCTCGTCTTGTCCTGCGTCGCGGTGACGGCGACGAACGAGCCCGAGGTGGGCCGCCCCATCGCCGAGAAGCTCGGGAGCCCCGTCACGCGGTAGGTGCCGGTCATGGCGTGCGCCGGCAGGAGCAGCGAGGCGTCGTTGGTGTACGAGAAGCACCCCGCGGGGCCGAGCGTCGCCGAGCAGTACTGGTTGCCCGGGCACGTCGACCAGTCCTTGCCGACCGGGCCGCCCTTGGGCGCGTATTCGAGCGCGTTGAACTGGTAGACGGTGACCGGCCGCGAGCTCACGAGCTTGAACGCCGACTTCTTCGCGAGGACCGACGGCTGCGCGGCGGGCTCGGGCACGTAGGTGCAGTTCGGCGCCGCGGAGTCGGGCTCGCCCGAGTCCTTGCCCTTCAGCTCCTTCACCCACGGCAGGTAGATCTTCGCCAGCTGCCCCGGGGGCACCTTGGCGCTCTTGTCGACGCCGCCCGGTCCGGTGAGGGTCACGTTGGCCTCGTCGACGCCGGCGTTGGCGACGATGACCGCGAAGTCGAAGATCGACCACACCGGGTTCGGGGTGACCGTCGGCCAGAACTCGCAGCCGACGTACGACTTCCACTCGGCGGCTTGCTCGCACGTGCGCGGCTCGCCGAAGCTCGGGTCCGAGACCTCGGCGTCGCCGACGTCGAACCCGCTCGGCGCGTCGAGCCCGCCCCCGTCCTTCACGCCGGTGTCGGGGTCGAGCCGGGTGGTGAGGTCTTCTTTCTCGCCACCCGCGGAGCAGCCGTAGGCGAAGACGAGGCCGAGGAGGGGCGCGACGACGTGTCGGAGCTGCGGCATGGGCGAGAAGTGTCACGGGCTCCCGGAAACGGCTCATTCCTCGATTCGCCGCCTCGTACCGCCAGACTGGACGAACCCAAGGAGGAACAGACTCTGCGGTTCGGCTGTCCTCGACCCTCTGGAGGAACGCATGAAGGAATCCCTCGTGGTGCGCGCGCTGACCCTGACCTTCGCGATCGGCGCGGGCGCCTACCTCGTCGTCCACGGCTCGACGGGCTGCTCCAAGACGACCACCGCGACCCCGGAGGCACCGGCGACGACCAACGCGGCGAGCGCCCCGGCCAGCGCGCCCGCATCCTCGGCGCCGGCAGCCAGCGCCCCTGTCGCGAACCCGCCGCCGACGTTCATGCCGGCCACCAAGTCCGGTGGGGTCTACCACCCTGCGCCGCAGCAACAGAAGGCGCCATGATCGACGCGCTCGCGCACGCGCTGGTCAACCTCGCGATCCTCGGCGCGATCTTCGTCCCGCTCGAGCGGGTGTTCCCGGCGCGCGTCCAGCGCGTGCTGCGGCCGCACCTCGCGCTCGACGCGGCGTTCTTCTTCGGTCAGTACCTCGTGGTCACGAGCGCCATCGTCGCGTCGCTGACGCTGGTCGCCGCCAAGCTCCCGCGCGCCTCGTTCGCGACGCACCTGCCCGCGTGGCAGCAGGTGATCCTCGCGGTCGCGCTCGGCGACTTCGTCGTCTACTGGTTCCACCGCGCGTGCCACCGCTTCCCGCTCCTGTGGCGGTTCCACGCGGTCCACCACACGAGCGAGCACCTCGACTGGCTCGCCGCCCACCGCGAGCACCCGCTCGACGGCCTCTTCACGATGGCGTGCCTCAACCTGCCAGCGCTGCTCCTCGGCGTGCGTATGGAGGTGCTCGCCGGCGTCGCCGTGTTCCGCGGTCTGTGGTCGATCTTCGTGCACTCGAACGTCCGCTTGCCGCTCGGTCCCCTGCGCGTGCTGCTCGGCGCGCCGGAGCTCCACCACTGGCACCACGCGCGCGTCGAGACGACCCACAACTTCGCGAACCTGGCCCCCTGGCTGGACTGGGTCTTCGGCACGTACCACTGTCCCGAGGGCGAGGAGCGCTGGCCGCTCGGGGTCCCCGAGGCCTGGCCGCGGAGCTACCTGCGCCTCCTGCTCGAGCCGCTCGGCTTGCCGAAAACGAGGGCCCCGCGCTTCCTGCCGTCTCCTGCACAGACGAGGGTTGCGAGGTAGCTCTGCAAATGGGAGTTTTCCCGGATGCTTCGACGTCTCGCCTTGCTCCCGCTGCTCGCGCTCTTCGCCTGTTCGTCCTCCACCGAGTCCACGCCCGCCGCCGATACGGGCTCCGTCTCGGTCATCGAGGGCGGCACCGACACGGGCGCCGATCTCGGCACGCCCGACGTGCCGAGCTGCAGCTCCTGCGCGAGACCACGCTCGGCCCCGTCGCTCGGGTGACCACCGGCGTCGTCGAGACCGTCAGCGACACGGCCGGCGTGAAGACGCTCTACATCGACGCGGTCGCGGGCGGCTTCGGCAAGGAGGCGAGCAACCCGTGGGTGTTCCTCGATCTCGCGACCGGCAAGCGCGTCGACATCGACGACAAGGCCGCGATGAGCGCCAAGACGTGGGACCTCTCGTTCAAGCGGGCGCTGGTCCGCAACAACTCCAACGACAGCGGCCCGGGCAACGGCGGCGCGGCCCTCCTCGACACCAAGGCCTTCGACGCCGTCACGCTCGCCGACGCCAAGGCGGCCAAGCTGCGCATCGAGATCTGGTTCGACGACGCGTGCAACCCGCTCCGCGACGCGACCGGCCAGCTCGCGGTCTCGTTCTTCGACTGGTACCTCTACGACAGCGCCAGCTCGAAGCTGATCCCTGCCAAGGGCACGTGGGTGGTCCGCAGCGCCGACGGCGCGCACTACTACAAGCTGGAGTTCGTCGACTACTACAAGAAGCCCGACGGCTCGACCGCGAGCGGCAGCTACACCCTCCGCTACGCGGAGCTCAAGTAAGTGCGCCGCGCGAGCCAGGCGGTTGCTGCGCTCGTCGTGGCGGGCGCGGGGCTCCTCGCCGAGCGCGCCCACGCCGACTGCGGCGTCGACCGCCCGACCGATCCGGGTGGCTACGCCGGCTACGCGTACGGCACCGCCGAGGTCGCGTCGTTCGCCACCGCCGAGGGCAACGTGCGCGTGTGGTGGGCCAAGTCGGGCCCCAACGCGCCGCTCCTCACCAGCACCCGCGCCGACGGCGTGCCCGACCGCGTCGCCCTCACGGGCCGCGAGGCCGAGGCGGCGCTCGCGTTCTACAAGACCCTCGGCTACCGGGCGCCCGTCTCCGACGGCGGCACCTGCGCGGCGGGCGGCGACGACAAGATCGACGTCTACCTCGTGAACATGACCGGCTCCGACGGCCTCACCCTCGCCGAGCGCTGCGCGACCAAGGGCAAGGTGCAGACCTGCACCGGCGCGCTGCTCGTCGAGAACGACTACGGCGGCCGCGGGTACAAGAACTTCGAAGAGGGTGCCAAGACCGTCGTGCCCCACGAGATGTTCCACCTCGTGCAGAACGCCTACCACGCCGGGCTCGACCACTGGTTCGCCGAGGGCACGGCGCAGTGGGCCACCAAGAAGCTCCACCCCGAGCTCGGCGATCTCGAGCGCTTCCTGCCCGAGTTCTTCTCGCAGCTCGAGCGCCCGATCGACGTGCCGCCCGGCGGCGTCGTGGCGGGTTACCTCTACGGCTCCGCGGTGTTCCCGGTGTTCCTCGACGAGGCGTACGGCAAAGAGACCGTGCGCGAGGTGTTCGAGCAGCTCGGGAGCACGGGCAGCACGGTGCTCGCGGCCACCGACCCGGTGATGATCGCGCGCGGCAAGGACCTCGCCACGGCCTACGGCCTGTTCGCGCAGTGGAACCTGGCGACCGGTTCGCTCGCGAACGGCGTCGGCTACGCCAGCGCCGCCAAGTACCCGACCCCACCATCCGCGACGCCGACCCGGTGCCGTTCCGCCTCGACGTGGTGAGCGCGGGGCTCTCGAGCCGCTATTACCGCGTGCAGGGCCCCGCCAAGCTCACCCTCGAGACCGACCCGGCGCGCAACCAGGCGTTCGTGGTCCCGGTGATCGAAGGCAAGCCCGACCTCCAGAAGGGCGCCGCCCTGCCCGCCCGCCTCGAGGGCGAGGGCATCGTCATCGTCACCGGGCGCTCGCCCCTCAAGACGGACGCGCCCTTCATGCTCGTCGCCGAGGTCCCGACGGCCGAGGCCCCGCCGGATCCGCCGGCGAACACGCCGGCCTCCTCGGGGTGCTCCGTCCCGGGACCCCTCGGCGCCCAGGGTTCCGTCGGGCTGCTCCTCGCCCCGCTCGCCCTCGCGTTGCGATCGCGCCGCCGTCGGTGCATCGTGCGCGACGCATGAGCGAACGCGCTTTCGACCTCGTCCTGTTCGGCGCCACCGGGTTCACCGGGCGCCTCGTCGCCGAGTACCTCGTCAAGCAGGGGGCCTCAGCCAGGGGCGCCGAAGGGGGCCCGCTCCGCTGGGCGCTCGCCGGCCGCGACGCGCGCAAGCTCGAGGACGTGCGCCGCGCGATCGGCGCGCCCGAGCTCCCGATCCTCACCGCCGACGCGACCGATCCGAACGCGCTCGGCGCCCTCGCCAGCAAGACCCGCGTCGTGTGCACCACCGTCGGCCCGTACGCGCAGTACGGCAAGTGGCTCGTCGGCGCGTGCGCCGAGAACGGCACCGATTATTGCGACCTCACCGGCGAGGTGCAGTTCGTCCGCGCGATGATCGACGCCCACCACGCGCGCGCCGAGCAGACCGCCGCCCGCCTCGTGCACTGCTGCGGCTTCGACTCGATCCCCTCCGACCTCGGCGTCCTCCTCCTGGCCGATCATTTCAAGAGCCACGGCCACTCGCTGCGCCGCGCCAAGTTCCTGCTCGGTCGCACGAGCGGAGGCATGAGCGGCGGCACCACCGCCTCGATGCTCAACCTCATGGACGAGGCGAGCCACGACCGGGAGCTCCGTCGCCTGCTCGCCGATCCGTACGCGCTCATGCCCGACCGCGCACGCGATCGTGGGCCCGACGGCCCCGACGCGATGGGCGTGGCCTACGACGACGACGCGGCCGCGTGGACCGGCCCGTTCGTGATGGCCGCCATCAACACGCGCGTCGTCCGCCGCAGCAACGCGCTGCTCGGCTTCGCCTACGGGCGCGACTTCCGGTACGAGGAGGTCACGGGCTTCCCCGGCAACCCGCGCGGGCTCGCGATGGCCACCGGCATGACCGCGGGCATCGGCGGGTTCATGGCGCTCGCGATCACGGCGCCCACGCGCAAGCTGCTCGGTCGCGTGCTCCCCAAGCCCGGCGAGGGCCCGTCCAAGGAGGCCCGCGAGCGCGGCTACTTCGAGGTGCGCATCCTCGGCTGGGGCGACGGCGACGCGCGCCCCTCGGCCGAGGCCCTCATCGAGGGTCGCGCCGACCCCGGCTACGGCGAGACCGCGAAGATGCTCGGGGAAGCAGCCCTCGAGCTCGTGGGCACGCACCGCGCGCGCGCCCGGGGCGGCGTGCTCACGCCCGCCAGCGCGCTCGGCGTCCCGCTGATCGAGCGCCTGCGCCACGCCGGCATGCGCTTCGACGTACGCGCCCGCTAGGGGGACGTGCGCGCGGGGCGCGCGAGCCAGAGCCCGAGGCCCACGACGAACGGCGCCGCCACCAGCGGGACCCGGTAGCCGAGCTGCTTGCCGAGCATGAAGAGCGCCATCGCGAGCACGAGCCACGCGAAGCCCGCGCGGAGCAGCTTGGCGGGCGCCTTCGCCGCGAGTCGCGCGCCGACCAGGCTCCCGGCCACCGCCGCGACCGTGAGGATCCCGGTGACGCGCAGGTCGATCTGGGTGTGGCGCAAGTGGCCGAGCAGCCCCGCGAACGACTGGAGCGCGATCACCATCAGCGAGGTGCCGACCGCCTGGCGCATGGCGAGCCCCCCGAAGAACACGAGCGCTGGTACCACGAGGAAGCCTCCTCCGGCGCCCACGAGCCCGGCGACGAGCCCGACGGCGACGCCCGCCGCGAGCACCCGCCCGAGCGCGAGCTGCGACGCCCCCTCGGCGTCGGCGCGCGGGCGCATCATCGCGAGCGCGGTCACGAGCATCACGCAGGCGAACACGAGCAGGAGCGCCGCGCCCGAGAACAGGCTCGCCAGCCGACCGCCCGCGAAGGCGCCGCCCATCGCCGCCGCGCCGAAGACCGCCCCCGCGCGCGCCTGCACGTTGCCCGCGCGCGCGTGGCTCACCGCCCCGACCAGGCTGGTGGTCCCGACGAGGAGCAGCGAGCTCGCGATCGCCGCCTTGGTCTCGACGTGGAGCAGGTAGACCAGGAGCGGCAGCGTGAGGATCGACCCGCCGCCACCGAGCAACCCGACGGTGACGCCGATGGCGACCGAGAGGAGGGCGGCGAGGACCAGCACCGGCTCTCGATAGCAGGTTCACTTCACGCGCGTGGACGCGTCTCGCAGGTAGCTCGCGTCCGCGACGCCGAGACCGGTCGGCACCTCGCTCGTCGCGGGGACGGGCTTGCCGGTGAGCCCGAGGTAGAACGTGCACGCGGCGAGGTAGGTGCCGGCGAGCGTGGGGTGGCTCCTGTCGTCGACGTGCAGCGCGAGCGCGGGCTTCTCACCGCGCACCAGGCGGAACGCCTCGCCGACCTCGATCACGAGCGAGGTGCCGTGGACCTTCGCCGCCGCGAGGTACCCCGCGGTGAGGCCGTCCTGCATGCCCTCGGGCGTGGCGCCGGACCAGGTCTCGGCGAAGCTCGCGTCGCCGGGTGCCCGCGCCCACGTGACGAACCAGGTCGGGCGCGCTCCGGCCGCGGTGGCGCGCTCGCCGAACAGCTTCGCGAACTTCTGGAACACGGCGGGCTGGAACAGCGGCTCCAGGCTCTGGCCCTGGAGCACCACGTGGGTCCAGGTCTTCTCGTCGATGCGCTTCGGCGCTTCGCCCGTCTCCCAGTGGCTCTGCAGCGTCGCGCCGCCGACCAGCACCTCCGCGGTCTCGATGGTGGGCGGCGCCCCCGCGGTGGCCGCGATGCGCCGGAGCACCGCGGGCAGGTCGTTGGTGTACGTGTAGCTGTTGCCGACGAACAGGACGCGGAGGCCCGGCGAAGCGGCATCGGTCGTCTCGGCGATCGCGTCGGCGGCCCCGCTGTCGAGCGGCCCTGTCTCGACGCTGGTGCCGGTGTCGACGACGCCGACGTCGTCCGCGACGACGGGCGCGTGCTCGGCAACGCCCCCGCAGGCCACGAGCAGGAGCGTCGCGAAGACGTGCAGCCTCATCCCTCGAAGGGTACCGAGTCTCGGCGCGGCCATCCCGTTCGGTTAACCGAACGAGGTATCATGTGCCCGATATCGCTTGGTTTTTTCCGGACAGTTCCGAAACGCCTTTTCCGGACGCCCGGGCGACGTGCGAGCGTTGTCCTGGTCATGCGCGCGTTGCTCCTGCTCCTCGCCGTCGTCGGCTGCACGCCACAGCTCGAGGTGAGGACGGCCCCGCGTGCCGCGATCACCCCCGAAGGACGCCTCGCCTTCTCGAAGCACACCCTCGTCCGCAAGCTCGGCACCGAGCCGGTCGCGAACGTGGCGTTCGTGAGCTTCACCGTCCCGACCGCGCCCGACGCCGCGCAGAACCTCTCCGATCGCCTGCGTCGCGACGCAGCCAAGGAGGCCGACGAGTTCCTCAAGGACTTCCGCGAAGCCGCGCGCGAAGGCGACTTCGGGGTCGCCCCGTGGTCGCTCGACGTCAGCGTCGACGTCCCTCATCTCTCCGCCGATCTCCTCGTCGTGCGACGCGACATCAGCATCTACACCGGCGGCGCCCACCCGAACCACCACACCGAGGCGACCACCTGGGAGCTGCGGGGCGAGTTCGTCGCGCTGCGCTTCGAGGAGGCGTTCCAGCCCGGCGCCGCCCACCGCCTCGATCCGCTGGTGGTGGCCGCGCTGAAGCGGCAAGAGGCCGGCTGGGTGACGGACGGCTCTCTCAAGTCGGTCGCCGACCTGCTGCACACCTGGTACCCGCGCGTGGACGGCCTGCACTTCGTCTTCGATCCCTACGAAGCGGGGCCGTACGCCGAGGGGGCGCACGAGGTCGTGCTCGGCTGGAAGGCGGTGGAAGCCGAGCTGGCCGGTCCCCTCGTGCGGTTCCGCCCAGGCTGATTTCCGCAGGCTTCTCGCCCGGACGCCGGCCGCGACCTATGCTGCGCCACGACAAGATGCGTCCCTCTCTTCTCCTTCCCGCTCTCCTCGTCGTCGGCCTCTGCACCGTGATCCCGGGCTGCCCCGCGCCCGAGCCCGTCGCCCCCAAGAAGAACGCGGAGAAGCCGCTCAACGACGAAGACGCGCACGACGCGATGGAGAAGGCCGCCGAGGCCAAGAACATCGACGACCTGATCGGCGTCTACAACAAGTACCGCAAGCTCCCCTCCGGCAAGGAGGCGCTCCGTCGCGCGGCCCGCCTCATGATGATCGAGGTGAAGGCGCTCGCCGAGAAGTGCGAGGAGTCCGCCGCGCGCGGCTCGCTCTCGCGCCTCGCGCCGTTCACCACCGAGGACGCCGAGATCAACGAGGCCTACGACGACATGGCCAAGCAGATCTCCACCGAGCACGGGCGCTGCCAGCTCGTGAAGCTCGACGCGGCGATCAAGAAGGCCGAGAAGGACGGCGACTGGCCGGTCGTGTTCGAGCAGATCCGCAAGGGCACGGACATCGAGGGCGCCACGCTCAAGCAGCGCCGGCTCGCCGCGATCGTCAAGTGGAAGACCTGGCTCGACGACACCATCCGCCCGCTGTGCGCCAAGAAGAGCGCGACCCTCGACGACACCACGGCCGATCGCCTGGCCGACGCGGTGGACGAGAACAAGATGCCGCCCGAGCTCTCCGAGGATCTCGCCAAGTGGGGGCCCATCGGTCGCGCGGCCAAGCTGATCTTCCACGACATGAAGGACGGCGAGATCTTCGACCCGCCGCGCGCCATCACCATCTTCACGTCGGCCACCTCGCGCACGATCGCGACCCCGAAGGTCACCGACGGCCCGACGCTCGCGGTGGGCGCCAAGCTCAGCGCGCTCGGGCGCGGCGCGCTCGACGGCAAGGTGCTCTACGTGATCGGCGGCGAGAGCAAGGACGTCGTCCTGCGCCTCGGCACCGCCAAGCTCCTCGTCCAGGAAGAGGACACCAAGCCAAAGAAGAAGTGACTCCCCCGTGCTGAAGCCTGAACGGGGCACCGACTGCGGGGGCAAGCCCACCTTCGGCGGGCTATCCGGTCCGGTCCTCGCAGGCTTCCGCAACCGCCGCAGGGATCAACCCAGCAGGCGATCGATGGCTTCGGCGACGCCGCCGCCCTGACCGGCGGGCGCGCCGAGCTGGTCGGTCGCCACGCTGGACACCTCGGGCGGGGCGCCGCCCATGGCGAACGAGCGGCCGACCCAGCGGAACATCGAGAGGTCGTTGACCCAGTCGCCGACGGCGGCGGTGTCCTCGCGCGCGACGCCGAGCCGCTCCGCCACCCGCGCGAGCGCCGCGCCCTTGCTGGTGTGCTTCTGCAGCGACCGCAGCATCGAGGCGCCGCCGAAGTCGAAGCGGTCGTGCTCGAGCGCGCCGTGGTGCTCGTGCAGGTGCGCGCGCGCGTTCGCCGTCGCCTCGTGCGAACCGAGCCCCAGCGTCATCGCGACCTCACCCTCGCCGCGCCACGCGTCGGTCGCCTCGACGTCCGCGTGCCAGTGCACGTCCTCGGTCCAGATCCGCACCGCGTCGTGGTGGTGGCGGCCGCGCGCGTCGCCGTGGATGGCGCCGTGCACGAACACGAACGGCACGAGCCCGTGCCGCAGGAGCTGCTGCACGATGGCGTCGGTCGAGGCCGGGGACACCGCGCGCCGCTCGATGGGCACGCCGGTGCGCGGGTCCGCGATGGTCGCGCCGTCCCCGCAGACCATCGGGTCGTCGAGATCGAGCAGGCGGGCCGTGGGCAGCGTGCCCGTGGTGAGCCTCCCGGTGGCGAGCGTCACGTGGAAGCCAGCCTTGCGCGCGCGCGCGATCGCCGCGACGTCCCGCGCGTGCACGCCGCCGCTCCGGAGGAGCAGCGTGCCGTCGAGGTCGAGGGCGAGGAGCCGGCGCTTCATGGGGGGCCTCGGGGTAGCTGGTGACGCGCGGGCCGGGAAGAGGCCCGCGGCACAAGGCGACACAAGCAGGGTCGCGGTGCCGGAGCGATGGGCGTGTTTCCCGCGGAGAAGTGCGGGTGGCACGAACGTTGGAGAGGGAGCGTCCTCCATGCGTCCCCGCAAGCCGATCCGTTCTCCCTTCGTCGTCACGGCCGCGCTCACAATCCTCGGTGCAGGGTGTGGCTCTCGCATCGAGAGCACGCCGAGCGACGGTGGCGTCGACGGCCCGGGACCGGGGTGTCCCGAGAGCCTCCCCGAGCGCGGCGGCGCGTGCGTCGGCACGACGACCTGCTCGTACAACCCGTGCCACACGCAGGTCGCCACCTGCACCGGCGGGCGGTGGGAGCTCATGGAGGGCTCGTGCAACCCACCACCGCCCAGCTGCCCCGCCAAGCAGCCAGCCGTCGGCGACCCGTGTGGCCCCGCCGAGACTGGCTTCGGGGGCTGCGCATTTCGGGACCGCTGCAACGCGTCGCTGATGATCGCCATGTACTGTGACGGCACGCAGTGGCGGGCGAGCGGCGCGCCTCCGCCGGGCGCGGCGTGTCCGATCACGCTCCCGCCCGACGGGAGCAGCTGCGCCGACTGCGTGGGCCGCTGGCCTGAACGCTGCGAGTACAGCGCGGGGGACTGCGGTGGCCTCCCCATAACGACGCTCTCGTTCTGCGACGCGACGACCAAGGTCTGGCGCAACGCCGTGACCACGTGCAACCCGCCGCCGCCGATGGACGCGGGACCGCCCGCCGAGGCCGGTCCGTCCTCCGACGCGGGCCCCCCTTGACAGCTGTTCGTGATGACGAATACTTGTCCGCTATGACGAACAACGTCCCGAGGGTCGCCTTCGTCGGCGGCATGGACCGCAACGAGCGTGCTCTCCAGGATGCCGGCCGGGAGGAGGGCGTCGCGGTCGAGGTGCACGTCGGCGACGTGCGCGGCCGGGGCGCCGAGGCGCTCGCCGGCGTCATCCGCCGCGCCGACCTCGTCGTGCTGGTCACCGGCGTGAACAGCCACGGCGGGGCCCAGATCGCCAAGAAGCTCGCCCGCGCCGCCAACGTCCCGATGATCATCGCCCAGAGCTGCGGGGTCGCGGTCGCCCGCCAGATCCTGCGCGACGTTGCGCGTGGCGAGGGCGCCCTCGCCGGTCGCAAGCTCGCGCGGGTGGCCTGACCTTCGTTTCCGCGAAGCTCTTCAGCGGACCAGGAGCGCGATCCCGGCCATCGCCAGCAGCACCCCGACCGCCGAGCGCCCCGTCATGCGCTCGCCGCCGAAGAAGTGCGCGAGCGGGAGCGCGAACACCGGGCTCGTCGCGAGCAGAGTGGACGCCACGCCGGTGGAGCTCGCGTGGGCGAGGGCCAGCTGCGAGAGCCAGATGCCGCCGTAGGACCCGATCATCGCGGTGAGCGAGACCCACAGCCACGCGCGGTCCTTGGCGAGCGCGCCGTGCCAGCCGCGCGCGTGCCCCGTCGCCCAGGCGACGGCCCAGAGACCGAGCGCGCCCACTGCGATCCGCCCCACGGCCGCCGCGAGCGGGTCGAACCCGCCCTGCATGGCCTTGCGCGAGAGGACCGAACCGCTGGCCTGACCGAGCGCGGCGACCATCCCGAGCACGAGCCCCCGGGCCGTGAGGGGCGGCCCACCCACCGCGCGGCGCGCGACGACGAGCACGATCCCGGACAGCGTGAGGCCGATGCCGAGCACCGCGCGCATCGCGAGCCGCTCGCCGAGCCAGAGCCAACCGATGAGCGCGGCGAACACCGGCGCCGAGGAGAGGAGCAGGATCGCGCGCGGCACGCCGAGCGCGACGATCGCGCCGAAGTAGGCGGTGTCTCCGATGGTGAGGCCGGCGATGCCGCTCAGCGCCAGCAGCACGAGCGCCGAGCCCGCCACGCCGGGCGGCAGGAACGGGTGCCGCGAGATGACCAGATGGGTGAGCGCGAGCATCGCGCCCGCCGCCACGAGCTTGCCGAGGTTCATGGCCCCGGGCGGCACCGTGCGGCCGATGCGCCCGAAGAGCAGCGAGCCGATGGCCCAGGTCAGTGCCGCGGCGAGCGCGGCGAGCTCACCCGCGCCCATCGGGCGAGTCGATCACCACCACGAGGGGACCATGGTCGCTGTTGCCGTGATCCTTCTGGACCTCGGCCGAGACTGCGCGATCGGCGAGGGCCGTCGAGGCGAGCACGTAGTCGATGCGCCAGCCGAAGTTGCGCTCGCGGAACTGGCGCCAGGGGGCCCACCAGCTGAACCAGCGCTCGTCGTCGGGGTGGAACTTGCGCCCCACGTCGACGAGTCGGTCCCCGAGTAGCTCGGCGAACAGCGCGCGCTCCTCGGGGCGCTGGCCGATGGCGTTGGCCTTGCGCTGCGTCGGGTGCACGTCCTTCTCCTCGCGGGCAACGTTGAGGTCGCCGAGGATCACGAGGGGCCCTTCGACGGAGCGCGACCAGTCCACGAGCGCGCGCAGGAACACCATCTTGGCGTCGAAGTCCTTGCCGCCGTTGGGCACGTAGAGCGACGCGTAGGTCACGCCCCCGGCCACGCCGACCACCGCGCGGTACTCCGCGTCGAACGGCGGGTGCGAGAACTGGGGCGCGTCGGGGTAGGTGGCCTTGCGGAAGTGCAGCGACACGCCGCTGTAGCCCTTGGGCCCGCCGTGCCAGAACGACCAGTAGTCGGCGAGCGTGGTGAGCGGATCGGGGATCTGCTCGGGGGTGGCCTTGAGCTCTTGCAGGCAGAGCACGTCGGGCTGCTCCTTCGCCGCGAGGTCGAGCAGCTGCGCATGACGCGCCCGGATGCCGTTGACGTTCCAGGTGACGAGCTTCACGGAGCCCCCCGTAGCAACGGGCGGCGAGCGCCGCACCCGGGTTTCCGACGGTCGGGCTCGGTGCTCGATTCTGAACGCAGTGCGTCGGCAAATACCTGGGCAAACCGCCCTGAATGTGCGAGCGAACGAAGGGGTTGCCTGCTAGCTTGCCCGTCCATGCGTTCGTCCTTCGCCTGCCTCGCCCTGGCCGCCCTCACCACCGCACTCTCGCCGCTCGTGTTCGCCGTCGGGTGTTCGTCGTCGAGCAACAACGACGCCCGGCGACCGACGCCGGTGGGAGACCCTGCCGCCGCTCGTCCCGGTCCGCTGGACCGCCGACTGCGACCCGATCGTGCCCTACGTGTGCGGGTTCCCCTTCCCGACGAGCTTCTACCTGAAGGACGACCCGACGACCCCAACCAAGAAGCGCGTGAACCTCAAGGCGGGGATGCTGCCCTTGCACAGCGGCAAGGAGACCGACCCGAGCACCTGGAACATGCTCGACGGCTTCTCGCCGACCGGCAACCTGATGACGGTTCTGCCCTACGCCACGGTCACGGGGCTACCGGGCCACGAGACCCTCGACGTCTCGCTCACCAAGGACTCGCCCACCCTGCTCATCGAGGCCGAGACCGGCGCGCTCGTGCCGCACTGGGCCGAGACCGACCACAGCGTCGACGAGCAGCCCCCGCGCTTCCGCGACCCGCAGCCGCAGCGCACGTTCTTCCTCCGTCCCGCGGTGCGTCTCAAGGACAACACGCGGTACATCGTCGCGATCCGCAAGGTGATCGACGAGGCCGGCAAGGTCATCGAGCCCTCGCCCGAGTTCAAGAACCTCCGCGACGGCACGCCCAGCAAGGAGGCGAGCGTCGAGGCGCGCCGCGCGCTCTACACCGACATCTTCGCCAAGCTGCAGAAGGCGGGCATCGCCAAGGACAACCTCCAGATCTCGTGGGACTTCCACACGGCGAGCCGCGAAGGCATCACCGGCGCCGTCGTCAAGATGCGAGACGACGCCCTCAAGGCCGTGGGCACCGACGGCCCCGAATACGAGATCGTCAGCGTCGAGGAGAACCCGAACAAGTACATCGCCAAGCGCATGCTCGTGCGCATGAAGAACGTGCCGCTGTTCCTCGACAAGATGGGGGTCGGCGGGCGCCTCAAGTACGGCTCCGACGGCCTGCCGGTGCAGAACGGTACCGGCACCTACGACGTGCTCGTCCACATCCCGAACAAGGCCAAGACCAAGGCCCTGCCGCTGCTCCAGAACGGGCACGGCCTGTTCGGCGCCAAGACCGAGGGCCAGGACGGCTACCTCGCCCAGGCCAGCGACGAGTTCGGTTACGTGTCGTTCAGCGTCGACCTCGCCGGCATGTCGAGCGACGACCGCAAGGACTACGTGACCGACTCGCTCATCGGCGACATCGGCATGTTCCCCAAGCTCTCGATCGAGCGCCAGCACCAGGGGCTCATCAACAGCCTCGTGGCCATGCGCCTCATGTCGGGCCGGTTCGTGAAGGAGGCCCAGATCCAGTTCGACGGCCACAGCGCCATCGACCCGACCCAGCGCTTCTACCGTGGCGACAGCCAGGGGGGCATCTTCGGCGCGACCTACATGGCCATCACCACCGACGTCACGCGGGGCGTGCTCGGTGAGCCGGGCGCGCCCTACTCGCTGCTCCTCAACCGCTCGATCGACTTCAACCCGTTCTTCTTCATCCTCGGCACCTCGTACACCACCATGTACGACATCCAGATCTGCCTCGGCCTGATCCAGATGTGGTGGGACCACACCGAGCCCGGCGGCTACATCGACGCCATCAACGACAAGCTGCTGCCGGGCACCCCGAAGCACGAGGTCCTGCTCAACGTCGCGATCGGCGACCACCAGGTGACCCCCCTCGGCGCGCACATCATCGCGCGGGCCGTGAAGGCCAAGAACGTCACCCCCAACAACCGCAAGATCTGGGGCATCGAGGAGCAGGCGCCTCCCTTCACCGGCTCCGCGATCGTCGAGTACGACTTCGGCCTGCCGCCCGCGCCCGTGGAGAACCTCCCCATGACCAAGGGCGAGGACCCGCACGACGAGGTGCGCATCCTGAACGTCGCCATGTCGCAGGAGCACGAGTTCTTCACGACGGGGACCATCAAGCACTTCTGCGACGGCAAGTGCGACCCCAAGTGAGCTGGGTCGCAACCCCTGGACGCCCAGCGCACGCCTGAGGCGCGGGCGCTCGGGCGCTCCGGTCCGTCGTCCTCCCTGGCGTCGCCCTCCGCTACCGTGGCGCCGATGCAGGACGCTGGCGACGACCGTGGCACCCGGCTGCCCGGGTGGGCCACCGCCGCCGAGAACACGAGCCCCCTCGCCGTCACGCTGCGCGGCGCGCTCGCGGTCGTGTCCACGCCGGTGTTCGTGGCCGTGGCCATCACGCTGCGGCAGTTCCACGTGCTCGTGTTGCTCCTCATCGTGCTCGTCGCGATCGCGTTCCTCGGCTCGGGCGAGAGCCTGCTCACGCGCTACCCGGTGCTCGGCAACATCAAGCTGCTCGGTGGCGCGCTGCGGGTGACGGGTGCGCTCGACCAGCACTACCGCGAGCACCGCCCGCGCTCGTTCTTCCTGTACGCCGTCTACCCGCTCTACGCGCTGATCGGCTCGGTCGTCTCGCGCACCGTGCGGCGCGAGGTGCTCCTGCACGCGCGGGTCGTCGGCGTCGTGGCCATCGTGCTCGTGCTCGACGCGCTGTTCGGCTACTTCACCGTGTACCCGCCGTACCTCGGCCCCGACATCGCGGCGCTGCTGCTGCTCCTGCAGCTCGTGCTCGTGCTCGGCTTCTCGAGCGTCTACCTGATGCCGATGCTGACCACGGTCTACACGATCGCCCTCTCCGGTCGGAAGACGACCATGCGCGTCGTGGTCGGGCTGTCGCTGCTGCTCTCGGTGTTCTCGGGGGGATGGGCCTGGGCCAACACGCAGGAGGTGCTGCCCTACCTCGACCAGGTGCGGCTCTCGGCGCGCCTGCGCAGCGCGGATTTTCGCCACGATCTCGACGACCTCGCCGAGATGTTCCTGGACTACTCGCAGGAGCACGGCTGGCTCGTGGCCAACGTGAAGCCCGCGGTCGACGGCAAGGCCACCCCCAAGTTCCGGAGCCTCGTGCGCGGCGTGGTGAGCGGCGTCGAGTACCGCTCGTTCGACGTGATCAGCTTCACCGTCGCCGGCAAGACCTGGGGCGGCATCCGCGCCTTCCTCGGCAGGCGCGTGCTCCTGCTCTACCTGCGCGCCCCCGACGGCAAGATGATCAAGCGCTCGGCGCAGATGCCGAAGGCGGTGCGCGCGCTGTTCCGCATCGGCGAGGCGAACCCGGGGCGTCACCGCGCGGACGTGGTGAGCGCTGGCCTGATCGACGACATTCCGCTGAAGTGACCGTAAGCTGCGTCGATGGCCCGTCGCGCACCGTTCGTCCTCCTCGCCGTCGTCGGGCTCGCGGCGCCCGCCGTCGCCGCCGACGCGCTCTACCCGCTGACCTTCCGCGCCAACGTGACGCTCGACCCGGGGGGCACCGTCGGCCGCTGGGGCGTGGGCGTCGATCGCCTGCCCAAGGGCGGCTTCGGCGTCGGCTTCGGCATCTCGACGGGCTTCGCGAACATGGCCAAGCCCGAGGGTGCTCCCGCGAACATGCCCGCCAACAGCGGCGCGTTCCTCGAGCCGATCGTACGCCCCGGGTACGTGTTCGCCGTCGACGGCGAGGTGCGCGTCACGGGCTGGGTCGGCGTGGGCGTGGCGCCGGTCATCGACTTCCTGGAACGCGGCAAGCGCCTCTCGATCATCGCTGAGCCCGCGTTCCTCATGGCCGTCTCGCGCTTCGCCTTCGGCCTCTCCCTCCGCATCGGCGGCGTCGCCACGTCCTCGGTCCCCGACGAGACCGGCGGCTTCTCGATCGGTTTCGGCATCGCCCTCGGCGCGATGTTCTAGCGATCCACGCGCAAGATCCCCTTCTCGAGCGCGGCGGCCACCACCGGGCCGAGCAGCTCGAGCCCGCGCGCCGCGGGCACGCCGTGGCGCGGACCCACCGTCGTGATCGCCGTCGCCACGTCCTTCGCGCTCGCCACCGCGCGCAAGAGGTCGAGCGTGGCCGCGTTCAGGAACGTGCGCTCGACGAGCGGGTCCTTCTCGGCGAACGCCGCCCACTGCGGCGGTGCCCCGCGCGCGCCCACCAGGCTCGCGAACCGGACCCCCGGCGAGAGCCGCAGCCGCGCACGCGCCAGCTCTCCGCCCGCGAGGAGCACGCGGGCCTGCACTGCGTCCTCCACCCGCTCGGCCGTCAGGTCGATGACGCGGCCGCTCGCGAGCGGCACGCGGGCCACCACGCCGGGGAAGCGCCGGTCGAGGACCACCACCGTCTGGATCACCGCGGTGAGCCCCAGGCGATGCGCTTGCTCGCGGTGGGCCCGCGCGCGTGCGGGGTACGCGTCGTCGGTCACCGGGACCTCGGCCGACGCGTACACCGCCGCCTGCTCGTCGAGCGAGAGCGGCGGCGCCTCGAGCAGGAACACGCCGAGCGAGGGGTCCCCGATCACGCTGCCGACGTCGATGGGAGGCGGCACGGGCCACTGGGTGAGCACCACCGCACGACCGCCTGCGGCGAGGTGCCGCGGCAGCTCGGCGAGGATCGCGCGCGGGAGCTCGTCGCCGCGCGTGCCGCCGTGCAGCGTCTTCGAGCTCGCGTCTGGCAACGCGCTGAGGAACGGCGGCTGACAGACGACCAGATCGAAGCGCTCGTCCGCCGCGGGCGCGAACCGATCGCCGATCCGCACCTCCACGTTGTCGACCTGGGCGAGCGCCAGGTTGAGGCGCGCGATCACCGCGGCGCGCGGCGCGAGGTCGGTGGCGATCACCCGCTCGAAGTGCGGCGCGAGGGCGAGGGCGAGCGCGCCACCACCACACCCCAGGTCGAGCGCGAGGCGCCCATGGCCCCGGCCGACCTTGGCGAGCGCGCGGGTGGTCACCCCGATCGCCATGATGGCCTCGGAGCCCGCCTCGAACGGATCGCCGAAGCAGAGGATCTCGTCGGCGGCCGTGAGCACGAGCCGCGCGACGACCTTCCCCTCGACCTGCGCCAGGAGGTCGCCGTCGAGGAGCGCGCGCAGGGTGGACGCGCCCAGCGCCGCCGCCGCATCGCGTTCCTCGAGCGCGTCGCCGAAGCACAGCAAGCGGAGGAGCCGCGCCGCGCTGTCGTCGCGGGCGCGGAGCCGGCGCAGGCGGATGGGGCGACGGAGCTCGATCGCGACGCCCCGGCCGATCTTCAGCGCGTCGGCGAGCGCGGTCGAGAAGCCGGTCGCGCGGAGGCGCGCGCCGAGCTCGCCGAGCACCGCGTCGGGGATCGCGGACAGCGCTGCCGCCGAGGCGATGCTCACGGCGACACCTCGAGCAGCCCTTGCACGAGGGCCTTGCGCACGATCCCGACCACGTGACGACGCATCACCGACTCCTTCGCACCGAGCTGCGCGGCGAGCGCCTGCGTCGCGGCCGGCACCGAGCCGGTGGCGTGCACGGCGGCGAGCACCGCCCACGTGCTCGCCGGGAGCGTGGTCGTACGCGGCTGCTCGGAGACCGTCACCGTGTCGGGCCCCTCGACGACCTCGGTGCCCGCCGGCAGCGCGAGGCGCGCCGCGAGGATCGCCGTCTCTTCGGCCTCTGCCAGCGCCGCCGCGACGAGCCAGCGCGAGAGCGGCAGCGCGGCGAGACGTCGTGTGTCGGCGAACGGCAAGGTCAGCTCGCAGACGAAGCCCGGCGCGGTGGCGCTCTTGTCGACGAGGAGCAGGACCCGCGAGACCTTGTCGAAGCCGACGCGCGCGCGGAGCTCGGCGAACGCCCGCGCGTGGTCCTTCGCGCCCTCCACCGCGAGGGCGCACGCCTCGTCGACGTCGAGATCGGGCAGCGCACACGCGAGCACGCGCGCGCCCGGGGTGGCGAGTCGCGGTCGCAGCGCGTCGAGAGGCGGCCCTTCCGCCGACGCGAGCAACAGCACGGCGCGTCCGCCGAAGACGAGGTCGTCGAGGGCGCGGCCCGCCGCCGCGAGCACCTGCTCGCAGACCGCCGGATCCTCCGGGTCGAACGCGCCGTCGACCACCAGCCGATCGCACGCGGGCCCGGCGACGTCCAGCGCCGCGAGGTCGACCTCTTGCCCGGTGAGTCGCGCGCCGAGAGCGAGACACCGCGTCACGTGCGTCGGGCCGCGCGCGTGCACCGTGGCGCCGAGCCGCCCGAGCCTCGGCAGCGACGCCTCGTTGCCGAGCAGCGCGAGCGCCCGCCCACCGCGATCGAGGTTCGCGGCGGCGATCGCTCCGGCCGCGCCGAGCCCGCGGTCGATCGGGACCAAGACGCCGGCGTCGCCCTCTCGGGGCTCGCCCTCTCGGGGCTCGAGCGTGCACCGCACGCCGCGCAGCGCCTCCACGAGCGCCGCATCGAGCCCCCGCGCCGGCTCACCGAGCAGCAGCACCTCGGCCCACCGCGCCACGTCGTCGCCGCGCTGCGCGAAGTGCCAGGCGATCATGGGTCGACGGAGGACCCACGGCAGGGCCGGGCAGAGCGCGAAGGTCTCGCGGAGCTCTCCCCACGGCAGACCTCCCACGGCTCGGAGCGCTGCGTCGACGTCCACGGGAGACATCGTCCAGAAGAGCCACGTCGTTGGCAAGCCGGAAGCGGCCCGTGGTAGGCCGTCGCGCCATGCGCCGCCTCGCCCTCCTCACCGCCGCGGCGCTCGCCGTGGTCTCCACCACCGGCCCCGACTCCCGCGCCGACGAGGGCATGTGGACCCTCAACAACTTCCCCGCCGACACCGTGGGCAAGAAGTACGGCTTCACGCCGTCGCCCGAGTGGCTCCGCCACGCGCAGCTCTCGGCGGCGCGCATCGGCGGCGGCTGCTCGTCGAGCTTCGTCTCCAAGGACGGCCTCGTGATGACCAACCACCACTGCGTCCACGACTGCATCGAGAACGTCTCGAGCAGCAAGAAGGACTACGTGAAGGACGGCTTCCTCGCGAAGGACCGCAAGGACGAGATCAAGTGCCCGGGGTTCGAGCTCGACCAGCTGGTCGAGATCACCGACGTGTCCGACAAGATCGCCGCGGCCACCAAGGGCCTCGACGGCAAGGCCTACATCGAGGCCTACAAGGGCGAGTCGGCCAAGCTCGAGAAGGCGTGCAGCGGCGGCAAGCCCGAGGTCTCCTGCGACGTGGTCTCGCTCTACAAGGGCGGCCGCTACGATCTCTACCGCTACAAGCGCTTCTCCGACGTGCGCGTGGTGTTCGTGCCCGAGTTCGCCATGGCGTTCTTCGGCGGCGACCCGGACAACTTCGTCTTCCCCCGCTACGACCTCGACGTGGCGTTCGTGCGCGCGTACGAGAACGGCCAGCCCGCGAAGCAGGAGCACTTCTTCAAGTGGGCGAAGAAGCCCACCAAGGAGGGCGACCTCACCTTCACCGTGGGCAACCCCGGCCGCACCTCGCGGCTGCTCACGATGGCGCAGCTCGAGGTCGAGCGCGACGTGCGCCTGCCGCGCGCGCTCGTCTACCTGAGCGAGTACCGCGGCGCGCTCACCGAGTTCCAGCACCGCGGCCCCGAGCAGAAGCGCGTCGCCAACGCGACCCTGTTCTACGTCGAGAACGGCGTGAAGGCCTACAAGGGCCGCCACGAGGCGCTGCTCGACAAGGCGTTCTGGAGCAGCAAGCTCGGCGAGGAGAACGCGCTCCGCCAGAAGATCATCGCCGACCCCAAGCTCCGCGCCGCGTACTACGAGTCGTTCGGCGCCATCGAGAAGGCGCAGACCGAGTACCGCCAGCTGTGGAACCGCTGGATGTACATGGAGGGCAGCTACGGGTTCCGCAGCGAGCTCGCCCTCTGGGCCAAGCACCTGCTCCGCGCCGCCGACGAGCGCGACAAGCCCAACGAGAAGCGCCTGCGCGACTACACCGACGCGAAGCTCCCCGGCCTCGAGCAGCAGCTGTTCTCGACCCAGCCCGTCGACCTCGAGTTCGAGACCTTCACCCTCGGGTTCTCGCTCACCAAGCTGCGCGAGGCGCTCGGCGCCGACGACCCGTTCGTCAAGAAGGTGCTCGGCAAGGACAGCCCCGCCGAGGCCGCGAAGAAGCTGGTCCACGGCACCAAGCTGCGCGACCTCGAGACCCGCAAGGCGCTGTTCAAGGGTGGAAAGAAGGCGGTCGACGCCGCGCAAGATCCGCTGATCGAGCTGTTCCGCCGCATCGACGGCGACAGCCGCGACGTGCGCAAGCGCTACGAGGAGCTGGTCGAGTCGGTCGAGCGCAAGCACGGCGAGCTCGTCGCCAAGGCCCGCTTCGCCATCTACGGCACGAGCACCTACCCGGACGCCACGGGCACGCTCCGCATCTCGTACGGCCGGGTCGAGGGTTACAAGGACGACGGCAAGTGGGTGAAGCCGATCACCACGATCGGCGGCGCGTTCGAGCGTCACACCGGCCAGGAGCCGTTCGCGCTGCCGGCCTCGTGGCTCGCGGCCAAGCCCAAGCTCGACCTCGCCCTCCCGATGAACTTCGCCTCCACCAACGACATCATCGGTGGCAACAGCGGGTCGGCGGTCATCGACAAGGACGGCGCCATCGTCGGCCTGATCTTCGACGGTAACCTGCCCTCGCTGGGCGGCGACTACGGGTTCGATCCAGCCGTCAACCGCGCCGTGAGCGTGCACACGGCGGCGATCCGCGAGGCGCTCGCGAAGATCTACGGTGCGGACGCTCTCTCCGCCGAGATCGCCCCCTGAGGCAGGGAGACCGGGCGCCCGATCGGTGCTAGACCCAGGGCCGCCATGCCTGTCACTCGCGACGAGATGATCGCCACCGTCAAGAAGATCGTCGGCCTCGGGAAGGAGCAGCGACACGAAGAAGTGTTCGCCGCCTACCACCAGCTGTTCGCCGATCCGGGCTTCCCCGAGCTCGCCGCCTCGGACCAGCGCAAGGCCCTCGAGCTGATGGTGCTCTCGAAGAACCAGCCGAGCCCCAAGCCCCCGAGCTACCTCGAGGCGCACCGCGCCGCGCTCGGTCCGCTCACCGAGCTCGTGAGCCGCGACGGCGAGCCGAGCGACCACGAGCTGCTCGGGGTCTGCCACCTGCGCCTCGGCAACGAGATGGCCGCGAGCAACATCTTCAAGGCCGGCCTCAAGATCGAGCGCGAGCGCGGCAACTCGGCCACCGATCTCTGCGGCCGCCTGATGAACCGCGTCTCGGCGATCTGATCGCGGGGTCGCGGGATTCGCAGGGCTCGGCGTGCGCGTCACGGTGCTGGCGAGCGGGAGCGGGGGCAACGCCACGCTCTTCCGCTCGGCGAAGAGCTGCGTGCTCGTCGACTGCGGCCTCGGGCCGAAGGCGCTCGAGGCGGCGCTCGCGGCGGCGAACGAGCCGCCCCCCGAGGCGATCGTGGTCACCCACGCGCACGGCGATCACTTCGGGCACGCGGGCCGCGTCGGTCGCGCGCGCGACATCCCCGTCTACCTGAGCGCGCCCACCTCGCGCGCCGTGCGGCTGCCCGGCGTCGTGCAGGAGTTCCGCTTCGAGATGCGCGACCCGTTCGCGATCGGCGATCTCGTGTTCACGCCGCTCCCCGTGCCGCACGACGCCGCGCAGGTCGCGCTCCGCGTCGAGGACGACGACGCCGCGGTCGGCCTCGCGACCGATCTCGGCGAGCCCACCGGCGCGCTGATCGATCTGTTCTCGAGCTGCGACGCGGTGATGGTCGAGGCCAACTACGATCCGCACCTGCTCGCGCGGGGCCCCTACCCCGAGCACCTCCGACGACGCATCGCGTCGGCGCGCGGGCACCTCTCCAACGCCCAGACCGCGACGTTGCTCGGTGCTCTACCCACCCGCGTCCACACCGCGGTGCTGCTGCACCTGTCGGAGCAGAACAACTCGCCCGAGCTCGCCCTCGAGACGGCACGACGCGCCACGACGGCGCGCGTCGAAGCCGCGAAGAGCCGGGGAAACACCGCGTTCGACGTGGCCCGCGAGGCACCGGTGTCCGGCGCCGCCGCGCCCCCGAGCTCCCGGACGGCGGCGCAGCTCGGGCTCCCTTTCCGCTAGCAGCGAAACCCACATCGCCCCGCTTCCGCCGTGTTCGTCCGACCAAAATGCACGCACGAGAGGATCCTCCCTCGTGCTCGGGCGTCCCATGCCTCACGATGAAGTCCGTGGGTCGCCCGCTGCACGACGAGATCGACGAGGAGTCCGCCGCCACCTACGGCGAGGAAATGGATCGAGGTCCGCTCGCCCAGAGCGGCACCCGCATCGCGGTGGGCGTCTCCGAGATCGAGGTCACCCGCAAGCTGCTCGCGGGCGACCGCCACGGCGCGATCACCGCCGCCGCGCGCGTGTACGGCGCCGCGCTGGGGCGCCTCTGCTTCCTCCTGCTCGGCTCACAGGCCGAGGCGGAGGAGGCCGCGCAGGAGACGCTGCTCGCCGCGTACCACGGCGCCGCGAGCTACCGCGGCGAGGGCTCGCCCCGCGCGTGGCTCATGGGCATCGCGCGCCGCACCTGCTCGCAGAAGCTCGCCACCCGCCTCCGTCGCTCCGCGCGCATCGCGCTGTTCTGCGGCGACGCTGCCGGCAAGGACGCGAGCGAGCTGCTCGACGAGGCCGAGCTCGACGCCAAGGTCCGCCACGCGATGGGCAAGCTCTCCGACGCCGACCGCGAGGTGCTCGCGCTCCGTTACGACGGCGACGCCTCGCTCCGCGACGTGGCCGAGGCGCTCGGCATCGACGAGGCCGCCACGCGCAAGCGGGTGAGTCGAGCCCTGCTCCGGCTGCGTCACGCCGTCCAGGAGGAGTCTTGAAGATCGGGCCTCGCTGCGTCGAGGTCGCCGAGCACCTCGAGAACGGCGTCGAGCACGCGCTGCCGTCGCGGCTCGAGGCGCACTGCGCCCACTGCGTCCACTGCGCAGCGCTCGTCGAGGACGCGATCGAGCTCGCCGACGCGCTCGAGGCCGGCGGCGCGCGGTATCGCCACCCCAAGGACTTCGTCGCGCGCCTCGAGGACGCCCTCGGTACCGCCGCGGCCGTACGCCTCGGGCTGCCCAAGGAGCCGGTGTTCCTGTCGCCGTGACGCTGCGATCCGCTACGCTGTGCGCATGAGCGTGAGTCGGCGAGTCTTCCTGGCGAGCGGTGGCGCGGCCTCGATCGGCGCACTCGCCGCCTGCCGCACCGAGGGCATGGCCACGCCGGCCGCCGTGTCGGTCACGCCCCGTCGCGTGCTCACCACCCTCGCGGGCATGGCCACGAGCGACGGCGCTGGCGTCAAGCTCACCCGCGTGATCGGCCAACCCGCGCTGAAGAACCTCGACCCGTTCATCCTCCTCGATCGGCTGTTCTCGGACGACCCGAGCGGGTACGTCGCCGGTTTCCCCGATCACCCGCACCGCGGCTTCGAGACCGTGTCGATCATGCTCGACGGGAAGATCCGCCACAAGGACAGCCGCGGCAACCAAGGCCTCATCACCGGCGGCGGCGCGCAGTGGATGACCGCGGGCCGGGGCATCGTGCACTCCGAGATGCCGGAGCAGGACAAGGGTCTCCTCTCCGGGTTCCAGCTGTGGGTGAACCTCCCGGCGAACGAGAAGATGTGCCCGCAGTTCTACCAGGACCTCGGCCCCGAGAAGCTCGCCCACGCGGCGCTGGGCAGCGGCGGCGCGGTGCGGGTGATCTCCGGCACCATCAACGGCCTCGCCGGTCCGGTGCGCATGCGGCCCACCGATCCCATGCTGGCCACGCTGGCGCTCGCCGACGACAAGCCGTTCGAGATCGAGGTGCCCGAGGGGCACACCGCGTTCGCCTTCGTGCACGCGGGCTCGGTGGCCATCGGCGACACGGTGGTGCCCGACAACACCCTCGCGATCCTCTCGCCCGGCAACCGCGTGCGGTTCTCGGCGCGCACCGCGCCCGCGGGCGTGCTGTTCGCCGCCGGCCGGCCTCTGCGGGAGCCGATCGTCCAGCGAGGCCCCTTCGTGATGAACACCGAGGCGGAGATCCAGAAGGCCTTCGCCGACTACCGCGCCGGGATCCTCGACAAAGCCTGACGGTCTTTCGTCAGCTCCCGACCCGCGCTGAGCGCTTTGTTGCTCGAAGCGCTCAACTCGAGCGGTCGGTGGGCCGTAAGCCTGGAGGATGGGTGTGATCCCGCTGGGACTGCGGGCCCTCGTCGAGGGGGCGGCGACTCCGTGCGTGCTGGTCGACCGTGAAGGCCGCGTCGTCGCGACCAGCGGTTGCACGTCGGATCGGCTCGGTCAGGCGGCGCCGCTCGGCACGGCGAATCTCGTCGACGCGAGTGGATACCGGGTCGTGACCCTCGGCGAGTCTGCGACTGCCTCGAGGGTGTCCTGCCTCGACGCGGTGGTGTTCGAGCACTCGCCACTCGCGATGTGGATCCAGCGCCCGGACCGGCGCCTCGTCGCGGTGAACGACGCCGCCTGTCGACGGTACGGATGGACGCGTGAGCAGATGCTGGAGCTCTCGGCGCTCGACCTGCGCCCGCCCGCCGAGCGCGGCGCCCTCCGCGCGGCCCCCACCGTCGGACCCGAGGTCCCGATCCACCGGCCGGGCCTCACGCGTCACCAGGCCCGGGACGGGCGCACGTTCTGGGTCGACGTCGTCAGCCACGCGGTCAGCTTCGGCGGACAGGCCGCGCGCCTCGTGATCGCGCTCGACGTCGACGCCCAGGTCGAAGCCGAGCAAGAGCTGCAGCGCGCACACGCTCGGCTGCACGCCATCGTCGAGGCCGCGCCGATCGCCATCTACTCGGTCGACCTCGACGGACGGGTCAGCACCTGGAACGCGATCGCAGGCCACATGTTCGGCTTCCGCTCGGACCGCACGCCGATCGAACAGGCCGGCGTGTTCGACGAGGCGATCCGTCGCGTGCACGGGGGAGAATCCCTGCTGGGCGTTCCCCTCGAGCGACGCGACGATCACGGGCGGCCGCTGGCCCTCCAGCTGTTCGCGGCGCCGATCCTGGAACGCAACGGCCGACCTCGCGGCGCGGCGTGCATCGCCCTCGACGTGACGGCGCAGCGGGCGCTCGAGGCGCAGCTGTCGGCCGCGCAGCGCCTCGAGTCGCTCGGGCTGCTCGCGGGCGGCGTGGCCCACGACTTCAACAACCTGCTGACGGTCATCCTCGCCGCCACGACCGAGCTCGCCGACGCGGGCGCCTGTTCGGAGGAGCTCGCCGACATCCAGAGCTCGGCCGAGCGCGCGGCGGGCCTCGTCCGCCAGCTCCTCTTGTTCGGCCGGGCCTCGCCGGACAAGCCGCGCGACGTCGATCTCGAGATGGTGATCGCGGACCTCGTGCCCATGCTGCGGCGTATCGTACGCGAGGACGTGCACCTCTCGCTGCGGCTCACGGGTGAGGCGCTGCTCGTCCACGCCGACCCCGGGCAGCTCGAGCAGCTCGTGAGCAACCTCGTGGTCAACGCCGGCGACGCCATCGGTCACGGCGGTCGGGTCTCGATCGGCCTCGGGCGAGCGCTGCTCCGCGGAGAACGGCCCGCCATCTCGTTGGTGGTCGAGGACGATGGGCCGGGCATCCGTCCGAGCGTCCTGCCACACGTGTTCGAGCCGTTCTTCACCACCAAGCCGCGCGGTCGCGGCACCGGGCTCGGGCTCGCGACGGTTCGTTCGATCGTCGAGCGGTGGGGAGGGGTCGCGACGGTCACCAACGCGGCGCCTCACGGAGCGCGCTTCGAGATCCTCCTCCCAGCCATAGGCGCCGCGGCCGAGCAGGCCCCGTCGTCGCAGGCGCGGGTCCGCGCGACGGCCGTGGAGGGACGGCACGTCCTCGTCGTCGACGACGACACGAGCGTGTGCCGGATCGCCGAGCGGATCCTCACCCGCGCCGGCTGCAAGGTGGTGGTGGCGCACAGCGTGGGGAGCGCGATCGCGGCGGCGGAGGCGGGCGCGGTGGACCTCGTCTTGCTGGACTACGTACTCCCCGATGGAGAGGGGCCGGAGGTGGCGCGCGCCGTGCGTCGGTTGCACCCGGGGGTGCGCATCCTCTACTCCACCGGCCACCTGCCGGACGACGCCGCCGAGGTGTCGCCGCTGCTGCCGAAGCCGTACGACGCCGAGTCCCTCCGCAGTCACGTCGCCGCGCTGCTCGCGGGCTGAGTGCCGAGCGGCTCGACGTCGTGGAACTTGTGGTAGTCCACGGTGCGTTTCCCCTCCTCGTCGACCGAGAGGATGTCGGCGTAGCGCGCGTCCCACACGATCTCGTCGAGCTGGTAGCGGTGCCGCGCGACGATCTGCTGGCCCATGGTCTCGTCCATCCCGGAGAGGCTCACGAACACCTCGGCCTTCTGCGCGCGGAGCCGGGTCATCACCTCGGTCGGGTCGCCGAAGAAGGGGCTCTGCTCGTCGATGCGGTGCATGGCGAGCCAGGAGAGCGAGAACATGGCGTTCCTCCCTCGGACGAGCTCGAGGGGGATGGGGCGCCGCATCGTGTCGCCCTCCCGGGTGGTCTCGACGAGCAGCACCATCACGGCGAGCTGCGCCTCGACGATCTGGTTGTGGCGCCAGTTGGCCACGCGGAACAGGAGGTGGGGCACGCCGTCGCGGCGGTGCACCACCATGCGGTTGGCGAACAGCACCCGGGCGGTGGGGCGCGCGAACTTGGCGAACGTCATGCCCGTCATCAGCGCCACCATGATCATCCCGAGGAACGCCTGGAACGTGACGACGAAGTTCGCGAAGCGCGTCTGGGGCGCCATGCTGCCGTAGCCGATGGTGGCGAGCGTGTGCACGCTGAAGAAGAAGTGGTCCTCGAACGAACCGGGGCGCGCGTTCTGCACCGAGCCGGGCTGGGACATGTAGACCAGCGCGAAGAGCGCGTTGAGCGCGACGAACCCGAGCGCGACGAGCAGGAAGAACTGGGTCCAGCTCCGGGTCAGGACGAAATGGTAGATGTCGTCCTGGGGGGCGAACTTCTGCCCGACGCGGCGCACCTCGGGCATCACGTCCGACCGTTGGTGCTCCGAGAACCGCAGGGGCCGCGGGGTTTCCGCCATGTGGTGGGGAGCGTAGCGAATCGGGCGCCATCTGCGGTACCGTCCCGCGCATGGCGAACCCCACAGCGATCTGTGAGACCTCTCTCGGCACGTTCACCGTCGAGCTCTTCCTCGACCAGATGCCCATCACCGCCGGCAACTTCATCGAGCTCGCCAAGAGCGGGTTCTACGATGGGTTGCACTTCCACCGGGTCATCGACAACTTCATGATCCAGTTCGGCTGCCCGAACAGCCGCGACCCGCAGAGCCGCCTCGCCGGCACCGGCGACAGCCCCAAGGGCACCATCAAGGACGAGCACACGGCCAAGATCAGCAACGAGCCGGGCACGCTCTCCATGGCCAACACCGGCCGGCCCAACAGCGGCAGCTGTCAGTTCTTCATCAACACCGTGCACAACAGCTACCTCGACTGGTTCACCCCCGGTCAGTCGAAGCACCCGGTGTTCGGCAAGGTCATCTCGGGCATGGACGTCGTCCAGAAGATCGAGAAGACCCCGACCCGCGACGACCGACCGAACCCGCCGGTGCAGATGAAGAAGGTCACCGTCCAGGGCGCCTGAGCCCCGCGAGCACCAGGGCCGAGGCGTGCCATACTGCGCACCATGACGCGCGCAGGAACTGGCGGAAGGCGCCTCGGTGCCACCCTCTCGGCCCTCGTCCTCGCGATGATCACGCGCGAGGCGGGGGCCCAGACCTGGACCGCCACGGGCTCGATGGCCGAGACCCGGATCGGGCACACCGGCACCGCGCTGGTCGACGGTCGGGTGCTGGTCTGCGGCGGCGAGGTCGGGGTGCCGACCGCGGCCTCCACCACCGAGCTCTACGACCCGGTCAAGGGCACCTTCTCTGCCGGCCCGGCGATGACCGTCGGTCGCAGCCTCCACACGGCGACGCGCCTCGCGGACGGCCGCGTCCTCGTCGTCGGCGGGCGCGGCACCGACGACACGGCGGCCTCGACCCTGTCGACCGCCGAGATCTTCGACCCGAAGACCGGCGCGTTCACCGCGACCGGCAGCATGGCCTCGCGGCGGCTCGATCACGCGGCGGTGCTGCTCCCCTCGGGCCGCGTGCTCGTGACGGGGGGCGACGACGGCACGGCGTTCCAGTCGTCGGCCGAGCTGTTCGATCCAGGGACCGGCGTGTGGAGCGCGGCGGGCACCATGGCCATCGAGCGCGTCGCCCACACGGCCACGCTCGTCGGCGCGACCGTGGTCGTGGTCGGCGGGAGCAACGGTGAACCGCTGGCCAGCGTCGACCTCTTCGACCCGAGCGCGGGGACCTGGTCGGCCGGCGCCAGCATGCCCGTGGCCCACGCCGATCACGTCGCGCTCGCGCTCGACCCGACCCACCTCCTGGTCGCCACGGGCAACGCCACGGTGACGACCGCGACCGCGGGTGCGGAGCTGCTCGAGCTCGGCAAGGCCTGGTGCCCTGTCGCGGCGGCTCCGAACGCGCGCAGCCTCGGGCGGGCGCTGCTCCTGCCGAACGGCACGGCGATCGTCGCGTGCGGTCGCAACGCGGGCGGGCCCATCGCGGCCACCGACGCTTTCGACCCCCGCACGAGGACGTGGAGCAGCGCGGGCAACCTGGTCATCCAGCGCGAGCGTTGTGCGGCTGCGCTCCTCCCTGGAGGCCGCGTGCTCGTCACCGGCGGCGTCAGCGGTCTCGGCTACGAGTCGTCGGCCGAGGTCTACGCCCCGCTCGGCGCCGGCGCGGCCTGCAGCGCGAGCGGCGCCTGCGCATCGGGGGCCTGCGCCGACGGTGTGTGCTGCAACCGCCCGTGCGGCGGAGCCTGCGAGCGCTGCGACGACGGCGCCAACAAGGGTACCTGCGTGGCCGTCAGCGGCGCGAAGAACCACTGCCCCGTCGCCGGTCAGGTCTGCATCGACGGCCTCTGCCGCACGGGTACGGGGGCGCGTTGCTCCGACGACGGCCTCGCCTTCGAGGACACCTCCGGCAAGCGCACGTCGTGCAACGCCTACCGCTGCCGCCCGAGCGACGGCGCCTGCTACGACAAGTGCGCCGACAGCAGCCAGTGCGCCCCGGGCTTCGCCTGCGACGGCGCCCAGTGCACCGGCGGTGGCTCGGTCGACGAGGGCGGCTGCGCCATGGGGCACGGGCCGGGCTCGGCGCTGGGGCTCGCCGCCTTCGCCCTGGTCACGGGCGCGCTCCGACGCCGACGCCGTTGATGTCACAGATTCGTCACTGAACGACGGAGACTGCTAGGCTCCGGAGTTCGCATGGACGCCCAGCCGAAGAGCACCGCGCCGGTCTCGATCTGGTGGTTCGCGTTCGGCTACTTCGCGGCCTACGCGCCCTACGCGGCGCTCACCAAGGCCGTGACCAAGGGCGCGCTCCCCGGTCAGACGCGCATCGTCGACGGGTACGAGATCCTGCCCCTGTCGGTCGTGTGCTCGCTCGTCGGCATGCTGGTCTTCATCACCAGCAAGGGCTGGTGGCGGTATGCCGGCCGCGGGAAGCTGTTCGGCCTCGACCTGCCCATGCCCAACCGCTGGACGGGCTTCTCGGGCGTGTGCACGGCCATCGTCATCATCACGACGACGCTGGCCTACACGTTCAAGGGCGTCTCCATCGTGTTCGTCATGCTGCTGATGCGCGGCGGCGTGCTCGTGATCGCCCCCATCAGCGACCGCCTCGCGAAGCGACCGGTCAAGTGGTACTCGTGGGTCGGGCTCGCGCTGTCGCTCACGGCGCTCGTCGTGGCCGATCGCTCGGGGGACTACACCATCACCACCGTGTGCGCGATCGACGTGATCGCCTACCTGTTCGGCTACTTCGTGCGGCTGCGGTTCATGAGCAAGCTCGCCAAGAGCGACGACCCGAACGCCAACCTCCGCTACTTCGTCGAGGAGCAGATGGTCGGCACGCCGTTTCTCCTGCTGTCCCTGCTGACCGTCGCGCTGGTCGCGCCCCTCACCCACGGCGGGTTCGGCGATTTCGCGCACTCGGTCCGCCACGGCTTCGGGTCGTTCTTCTCGCGCGAGGCAGTGGTCGTCGGCGTCGTCGCCTTCATCGGCGTGCTCTCGCAGGGCACCGGGATCTTCGGCGGGCTCATCCTGCTCGACAAGCGCGAGAACAGCTACTGCGTGCCGGTGAACCGCGCGAGCAGCATCCTCGCCGGCCTCGTCGCCTCGGTCGGGCTCTACCTGTTCCTGAAGCAGCCCCCGCCCAGCAAGGGCGAGCTCGCGGGCGCGGCGCTCATCGTCGCGGCGATCAGCATGCTGAGTGTGCCCCCGCTGCTCGAGAAGCGCCGCGCCGCGAAGGCCGCCGCGTAGGGTCGCGCGGGCTTCAGCGTCCGCGCCGATACCCGGCGGAGAGGAGCCAGCTGCGCGGCGGCGCGTCGACGCGCTCCGCGGGAGGCCTCGAACGCGCTCGGGGCTGCGACACGCCGAGGGCGGCCCAGTCCGCGAACCACGGCGCGGTGGAGCACTCGTCGACCCACAGGCCGCGGGTGTAGCCCTCGGGGAAGTGGCGCGCGTGGTTCAGGAGCACGTAGCGCAGAGCGTTCTTGACCTCGGTCGGGGTGTGCAGGGGGCGCGCGTGGGTGCGGCTCGCGAGCACGCGGCCGCGGCGACCCATGACCCGCTGCAGGGCCTTGGCGAGGCCGACCGCGATCGACCGGAGGCCGGTGGACAAGGCCCCGCGGTCTGCGGCCTCGACGAGGAGGTGCACGTGGTTGCCCTGGACGCTGTAGTGGACGATGCGGAACGCCGGCCGCTGGGCGGCCGCCAGCGCGCGGCGGACCGGCCGGAAGCACCGGTCCGCCCGCAGGTTCCACACCCCGGCGGCCACGCGCAGCGAGACGTGCTGAGGGATCGCGGCCGACACCGTGGGCCGACGGCGGTGGGACTCGCTGCCCTGCTTGCGCGGGCGGCCGGCGCCGGGACGCGCTCCGCCTCGGCCGGACGAGGGGCTCGCGCTGGTGAGCGGGAGAGGCAGCTGCACAATCTGATTATGGCGCTTCTACGGCCGACGTCAAGGGGCGGTCGGCTCGTGGCGTCGGTGCTTCCATCCAGCGAGCCGGGGGCTCGACAGGTCCGTGGGTGGCACGCTGCGAGGGTGAGGTTCGGTGGTGGGTTGGTCGCTGCGCTCGCGGTGGCGTGTGATGAGCCCTCTGCGCCGGCGAGCGTCGATGGCGCCGTCGACTCCCCCGTCGAGGTCGGAGAGACCGCGGTCGACACGGGAATCCATCTGCCGCCACCACGGTCTGCGCCGTTCCTGTGGTTCGAGCCCCAGGACGTGTCGAGTGGCCTCGGAACGAAGGTGCCCCGGGTCGTCCTCAGCCCAGGTGGTGAGACCGAGGGTCGCGTGGCGGCCATCGCGGCCATCGAGGCCGACCTCCGGATCGTGACCTGGCCCGAGCTCACGGTCGTCAGCGCCACGGTGAAGGTCGAAGGGCGGCCCAGCGAAGACATCGCGACGGGTGGTCACGCGTACTTCGACCTCACTCCAGCGACCCCGCTCTCGGATCGCTGGTACGCGGTGCTGCTGCCGTCCGTTCCGAAGGCGGTCGTGGAGCCCGCGGTCGTGCCTGGCGCCGACCACCATCGTCAGGGCACGAGTCTCCTCGCCCGCTTCTCTCCCGGGCCGGCCGCCGCGCTGCAGCGCCTCGTGGTGTGTCGCGCGCCCGGAAAGGAACAGACCGTCACCGTGCAGTTCTCGCAGCGGGTCGCCGGCACCCCGACGCTGACGCATGCGGGCGCACCTTGCGAGATCGCGCCGCCGGGCGCCGACTTCGCTCAGGTCTCGTTTCGCTGCCCCGCGACGCTGACCGGCAAGACCGGGGTCACGCTGGGGGGCAGCTTCCACGCGGCGAGCGCACCGACGGTGCTCGGCGCGCCCACGGAGCTCTCGCTGGACTTCGCCACGCTCCCCTCGGTCGACGGCTGCTGGTATGCACAGCCGGAGTGAAATACCCTCGGCGGCGTGAAGCTCCTCGTCACGCTCGCGGTGCTCGCGGTCTTCGGCGTCCTGGCCTACTGGTTCAGCGGCGACCAGGTCACGCGCCGGGCGCTGCAGAAGGTGCCTCGCAAGCGCATCGGGGATCTGCGCGACGGCGAAGAGGCGCGCGTGATCGGCCTGGTCGGCGTGGAGGCGCCCATCCACGCCCCGATCAGCGGGCGGCGCTGTGCCTACTACCGGGTGGTGGTCGAGGAGCAGTACGAGACCAACGGTCGCCGATCCTGGCGGGACGTCCTCGACGAGCAGGACGGCGTCGACTTCCTCGTCAAGGACGAGACGGGGGAGGCGCTCGTGAAGACCACGCGCGTGGAGGCCGTGCTCGAGAAGGATCGGAGCAAGAGCTCCGGCTTCCTCCGCGACGCGACGCCCGAGCTGGAGGCCTTCCTGAGGAAGCACGGGCGCTCGAGCGAGGGCCTCGTGTTCAATCGGACCCTCCGCTACCGCGAGGGCGTCGTCGAGGCGGGCGAGCGCGTCGCGGTGGCCGGCCTCGTGCGGCGGAAGACCCCCGAGGCGCGACCGGTGCTCGCGGCACCCCCGAACGGCAGCGTGTTGATCAGCGACGAGACCGACCTCACGTCGGCCTCGTGACGGCCGAGACTTCGCCTCGCTGCGCTCGGCTCAGTCCTCGAGCGGCTCGTCGTAGAGCAGGACCTCGAGGTCGTCGGCGATCTCGGCCACCTCTTGCACCGCGGTGGCGAGCACCTCGGCGTCGAGGCCGCGGCGCGGCAGGCAGGCCTCGACCACGAGCGGCTCCACGCCGTCCTCGTCGCTCTCGAGGTCGCCCTCGGACGCGGCGGGCTCGCCGATGTAGACGCGCGCCATGACCGAGTCGCGCATGAGGCGCAGGACCTCGGCGAGATCGATGTCGTCGTCGTAGGGGCCCACGTCGGTCGTGACGACCACCACGTCGGCCTCGACGTCGGCGTGCACCATCACGAGCTGCGTGCGGTCGTCGTCGTCCTCGGACTGCGCCTCCTGCACGTGCACCGTGAGGAAGAACGAGTCGACCTCCTCTTCGAAAGCGGCGTCGATCGCGCGAGCGGCGGCCTGGACGAGAGGGCGGAGTTCCATGGGACCGCGAAGCATCGCACATCCGCCCCGCGCGACAACGTCTATCGACGGCCGAGCAGCGGCGCGAGCGCCTGTCCGGTGAAGCTCTCCGTCACGCGCGCGACATCTTCGGGCGTGCCCTCCGCGACGACCCGCCCTCCACCTGCTCCACCCTCCGGTCCGAGATCGATCACCCAGTCGGCGCAGCGCACGACGTCGAGGTTGTGTTCGATCACGACGACCGTGTTCCCGGCGTCCACGAGCTGTTGCAGCACCGCGAGGAGCTTGCGGACGTCCTCGAAGTGCAGCCCCGTGGTCGGCTCGTCGAGCACGTAGAGCGTGCGCCCCGTCTGCACCTTGGCGAGCTCGCGCGAGAGCTTCACCCGTTGCGCCTCGCCGCCGCTCATGGTGGTGGCCGTCTGGCCGAGCTTCATGTAGCCGACGCCCACGTCGACCAGGGTCTGCAGGATCCGGCGCAGCTGCGGGTGGGCCGCGAACAGCTCGAGGCACTCCTCGACGCTCGCCTCGAGGACGTCGGCGATGCTCTTGCCCTTGAAGCGGACGCTCAGGGTCTCCTCGGCGTAGCGACGACCGCGGCACACCTCGCACGTCACGTAGACGTCGCTGAGGAAGTGCATCTCGACCTTCACCACGCCGTCGCCCTCGCAGGCGTCGCAGCGGCCGCCCTTCACGTTGAAGCTGAAGCGGCCGGCGGTCCACCCGCGCGTCTTGGCCTCGGGCAGCTCGGCGAACAGCTCGCGCACCAGATCGAAGGCCTTGGTGTAGGTGCCAGGGTTGCTGCGCGGCGTGCGGCCGATCGGCTTCTGATCGATGGCGATCGCCTTGTCGACGTGGTCGAGGCCCTCGATCGCGCGGTGCTTGCCGACGGGGTCCTTGCTGTCGTGCAGGGCCTTGGCGAGCGCCGGCAACAGGATCCCGTTGACGAGCGAGCTCTTGCCGGCCCCGCTCACGCCGGTGACGGCGGTGAGCACGCCGAGCGGGAAGCGCACGTCGACGTTGCGCAGGTTGTGCTCGGCGGCCCCGAGCACCTCGATGGCCTCGGCGCGGGGCTTGCGCCGCGTGGTCGGCGGCTCGATCTGCCGTCGCCCGGAGAGGTACGCCCCGGTCAGGGACTTCTCGTCGCGGAGCAGCCCTTCCGGGGTGCCCGAGAACACCACGTGCCCCCCGAGGTGGCCGGCGCCCGGGCCGAAGTCGACGACGTGATCGGCGGCGAGGATGGTCTCCTCGTCGTGCTCCACCACGAGCACCGTGTTGCCGAGGTCGCGCAGGCGCCGCAGCGTGGTGACGAGCCGCGCGTTGTCCCGGGGGTGCAGGCCGATGCTCGGCTCGTCGAGCACGTACATCACGCCGGAGAGCTCGCTCCCGAGCTGGCTCGCGAGGCGGATCCGCTGCGCCTCGCCGCCGCTCAGCGTGGGCCCGAGGCGGTCGAGCGTGAGGTAGTCGAGGCCCACGTTGAGGAGGAACCCGAGCCGGGCGACGATCTCGCGCAGCGCACCCTCGGCGATCTGCGCCTGCGCGCTCGTCAGCGAGAGGCTCGTCACGTGGGCCATCGCCTGCTGCACGGTCATCGCCGAGAGCGCCGCGATCGAGATCCCCGCGACCTCGACGAACAGGCTCTCCCGGCGGAGGCGTCGACCCTCGCACACCGTGCAAGCGCCCTCGCTCATGAACTTGCGGTACCCCTCGCGCACGAGCTCGCTCGAAGACGCCTGGTACTTGCGCATCACGTCCGGGATCACGCCGTGGAACTTCGTGTCCCACGTGCCGTGGCTCGCGGTCTTGCCCTTCTGGCCCCAGGTCACCGTGACCTTCTTGCCGGGGACGCCGTTCAGGATGGCGTCGCGCCGGGCCTTCGGGAGCTTCTTCCACGGGACGTCGAGGCCGACGTCGAAGGCCTTGGCGATCGCGCTCGCGATGCGGAAGGTCCAGCCCTCCCCGCGCTCCATGGAGTTCTTCCAGGGGGCGATGGCGCCGTCGCGCAGCGAGAGGCCCGGGTCGGGCACCACGAGCTCGGGGTCGACCCGGAGCGTCGAGCCGAGGCCGTTGCACGCCTCGCACATGCCGAGCGGGCTGTTGAAGCTGAAGCTCGCCGGCGAGAGCTCGGGGAACGACTGCCCGCAGCAGGCACGGCTCGCGGAGAACGCGAGCTCCTCGCCGTCCTCCTTGCGCACGAGCATCTCGCCCTTGCCCTCGCGGAGCGCGAGCTCGACGGCCTCGACCAGGCGGGTGCGGTCGGCCTCGCGCACGGTGATGCGGTCGACCACCAGCGAGAGGTCGTGCTTCTTCTTCTTGTCGAGCTTCGGCGCGGCCTCGAGGCTTGTGCATCGCGCCGTCGACCTCGACGCGCACGAACCCGCGACCGCGCAGGTCGTCGAACACCTCGCGGAACTCGCCCTTGCGGTTGCGCGCCAGCGGCGCGAGCACGAGCAGCTTCTGCCCGGCCTGCTCGGCGACCAGATCGCGCACGATCTCGGAGGGGCTCCGCGTCTGCACCGGCTTGCCGCAGGTGGGGCAGCGCTGCTCGCCGGCGCGCGCGTAGAGCACGCGGAGGTAGTCGTAGATCTCGGTGATGGTGCCCACGGTGGAGCGGGGGCTCGAGGCGCCGCTCTTCTGCTCGATGGCGATGGTCGGCGAGAGGCCGCGCAGGTGCTCGACGTGGGGGCGCTCGAGCTGCCCGAGGAACTGGCGGGCGTAGGCGGACAGCGTCTCGACGTACCGACGCTGGCCCTCTGCATACAGCGTGTCGAACGCGAGGCTCGACTTGCCGGAGCCGCTCACGCCGGTGAACACCACGAGCTTGCGCTTGGGTACGAGGAGGTGGTCGACGGCGAGGTTGTGCTCCCTCGCGCCGATGATCTCGACGAAGTCGGGCTCGACGGCGGTCGCGCTCGCAGGGAGGGCTGCGCTCGGTGATCCAGGGCGATGCATGGGCGGACCTCGTCTGGCCGGGGCCCCCTCGCCCGTCAACCAGGGGCGCGATCGCGGCGCCCTAGCGCTGGGTTTGCGCGCCTGCGCCGAGCGTGCGCCGGCGCGAGCTTTGCGCTACCCTCGGGGGCGAGGAAGATATGAGCACGAAGGCTGCGTTCTCGTCGGCGCTGGCTCCAGGAGAAGTGTTCGCCGGCAAGTACCGGATCGAGCGCGTCCTCGGTCAGGGCGGCATGGGCGTCGTGCTCGCGGCCCACCACCTCCAGCTCGACGAGCTGGTGGCCATCAAGGTGCTGCACCCCACCTTCGCGACCCAGCCCGACCAGGTCGAGCGGTTCCTCCGCGAGGGCCGCGCCGCGGTGAAGATCCGCAGCGAGCACGTCGCGCGGGTCAGCGACATCGGCACCGTCGAGGGCGGCGTGCCGTACATGGTGATGGAGTTCCTCGAGGGCCACGACCTCGGCGAGATCGCCAAGGCGCGCGGCAAGCAGTCGGTCGACGACGTCGTCACGTGGGTGCTGCAGGCGTGCGAGGCGCTCGCCGAGGCGCACGGGCTCGGCATCGTGCACCGCGATCTCAAGCCCGCGAACCTGTTCCTCACCCAGCGATCGAACGGCACGCCGCTCGTCAAGGTGCTCGACTTCGGCATCTCCAAGCTGCTCGACACGGGCATCGACAGCGCCGCGCTCACCAACACCAACGGCATGATGGGCTCGCCGCTCTACATGTCGCCGGAGCAGCTGCACTCACCGAAGGGCGTCGACGCGCGCGCCGACGTGTGGGCGCTCGGCGTCATCCTGTTCGAGCTGCTCAGCGGCGAGCGGCCCTACTCGGCCGAGTCGCTGCCGGCGCTCGTGCTCGCCATCGCCACCGAGCCCCCGCGCTCGCTCGGTGAGCTCTTGCCCGGCACGCCGCGCGACCTCGAGGCCATCGTCGACCGCTGCCTCGAGAAGAAGGCCGAGCACCGCTTCGCCGACATCGGCGCGCTGGCGCGTGCGCTCCTGCCGTTCGCGCCCAAGGGCATGGAGCCGAGCGTGGAGCGGATCCAGCGGGTCCTCGCCGCGATGCCGCGTCGCTCGAAGACCGGCACCACCGAGAAGATCGCCGCGGTGCAGGCGGAGCTGCCCGGCGAGCGTGCGACCGGCTCGTCTTCCTCCTCGCAGAGCGGACCGCGCAAGACCGTCAACCCCGCCGTCGCGAGCCTGCAGGCGAACAGCGTCGACGAGCAGCAGGAGGCGACCCTGCTCGAGCCCGTCGGCCCGCGCGTCGGCGGCGCGGCCGCGCCCGAGACCAAGGCGCCGAAGGGCCTCTCCACCACGAACGTCGGGGTCAGCGCGAGCCAGCCGCCGCCGTCGGCGACGACGAGCAAGCCCAGGGGCCCGCTGCCGTGGATCGCGGGCGTCGCGGTGGCAGGCGCGATCGCCGTCCTCGGAATCACGCTCGCGCGCGGGCCCGCCGCGGCCACCAAGGGCGTGGCGGCACCAGCTTCGACGAGCGCGCCGCCCCTGCAGAACGGTGCGGCTGCCTCGGCGACCGTGACGGCGACCGCGATCGCTTCGCCCACGTCGGCGGCGTCGACCGCCGCGTCGGCCTCCGCGTCGTCTCCGCGGCTCCCGCCGCGTCTTCCGTGGTCGCGCCGACCAAGGGGACGGGCAAGGTCGTGCCGCCCAAGGGCAAGTCCAACTGCGATCCGCCCTACACGCTCGACGCGGATGGGCAGAAACACTTCAAGGTCGAGTGCCTCTGATGCTCTCGCGCGTGGGTCTCCGCTCTCCTCGTCACCGCCCACCTCTGCGCCGCGCTGGCCGCGAGCGCGGCCCCCGACAAGGCCGCCTGCGTGGCCGCGTCGGACGCCGGGCAGAAGTCGAAGAAGGAGAAGCGCCTCCGGGCCGCGCGCAAGCAGCTGCTCGTCTGCTCGGACGAGGCCTGCCCCGGCGTGGTGAAGAAGGACTGCGCCGCGCTCGTCGCCGAGATCGAGGCCAGTCTGCCGACGATCGTCGTGACCGTGAAGGATCTCGCGACCGGCGCCGACGTCTTCGACGTGAAGGTGGAGCTCGACGGAGAGCCGCTGCTCGAGAAGCTCGACGGCACCGCGGTGGCGGTCGACCCGGGGGTCCACAAGCTGCGCGTCGTGCCGAGCAAGGGCGAGCCGGTCGAGCAGCAGCTCCTGTTCGTCGAGGGCCAGAGGAACCGCCTCGTCGACGTCTCGATCGGCAAGAAGCCCGACGAGCCCAAACCCGATCCGAAGCCCGAGCCCAAGCCCGAGCCGAAGCCCGAGCCGAAGCCTGCGTTGCCGCCGCCGGCGACGGGCGCGCCGGTCGGTGCCTGGGTGCTCGGCGGAGTCAGCGTCGTCGGGCTCGGCTTGTTCGTCGGCTTCGGCCTCTCCGGTCGCAAGGACGTGAGCGACCTGCGCGCGCAGTGCAACGGCGCCTGCGACGACTCCGTGCTCGATGCGCCCAAGCGCAAGCTGCTCGTCGCCGACCTCGCGCTCGGCGTCGGCGTCGTCTCGCTCGGCGTCGCCACCTACCTGTTCCTCTCTGCGCCGAAGACCGCCTCGAGCTCGACGACCGGGCTCCGCGTCGACGCGGTGCCCGTCGCGGGGGGCGCGGTCGGCCTGGTCGGAGGCCGCTTCTGATGCGTGCCCGATCCCACGTGGCCGTCGCCGGCGTCGCCGCTTCGCTCGGCGCGATCGCTGCGTGCTCGCTCACCACCGACTTCTCCGGCGTCAGCGACAAGCCGGACGCCACGAGCGGCGCCGAGCACGCCGTCCCGCCGAGCCGCCCTGCCGGCGCCCCCGGCAAGGGCGGCGGGATCACCCTGTTCCTCGGCGTGAAGCACTTCCACTTCGCGCACAGCAACGACGCGCTCAAGGTGCCCGGCGCCTGGCAGGACTGGGGCTTCGACCTCGACGGCCTCTGCACGTCGAGCCTCGCCGCCGATCAGAAGGGCGTCTGCATCCGCCGCCCGGGCGCGACGCCGGACATGGTCCAGGACGGCAAGGCGTGCCGCGACAACAACTTCGGCTCTGCAGGTCGTCCCCAAGCTCACGGTCTACGCGAGCGCGTTCGAGAACGACACCAACGACGGCCTCGGCGCGGGCACCCCCACGTGGATCCTCGCCCTCGACGATCCGGCAGCGGCGCCGACGACCCCTACGTCCCGGGCCGCCTCTACCTCGCCGCGCGCACGCCGGACAAGGTGCGACCGGCGTGGGACGGCACCGACGCGCGCAAGATCCTCACGAGCTCGGTGAAGGGCGGCAAGATCGACGACCCGGTGATCACGTTCCCCAAGGGCTACCTCAAGGGCAACGTGTGGGTGAGCGGCGAGGCGGCCGACCTCTCGCTCTCGCTGCCCATCGGCAAGGCGGGGGTGCTGATGCCGCTCGTGGCGCAGCACGCCGTGATCGCGTTTCGCCTCAAGGACGACCACGCGTCGGCCGTCGACGGCACCGGGCAGTTCGCCGGCGCGATGCCGATGTCCTCGCTCGAGTCGTTCCTCGCGCCGTTCCTCGCGTCGCAGACCACCTTCTGCCCCGGCTCGCCGCAGTACAAGTCGTTCATGGACTCGCTCGCGCCGTTCGCCGACGTGTCGCTCGGCGCGGCCTCGCTGCAGGACGAGAAGAGCGCGTGCGACGGCGTGTCGTTCGGCATCGGGATCAACCTCGCGCCGATCGCGGTGCCGACCGAGACCGCGCCTCCGGAGAGCGACCCGCCGTGTGGCACCGTGAGCGACGCCGGGAGCGATGCCGCCGCCGATGTCGGTGACGCCGCCACCGACACCGCGCCCGACGCGACCGACGCCGACTGAGCTCGAGGGCGCCCAAGGATCACCGTCGACGCGTGTTTCTCGGGACAATGGCCCGTCAGCAGGACTCCATCCTCACCTCCCTCCGCGAGCTCCACTCTCTCCACGAGCAGCAGGAGCGCGACCAGCGAGAGTTCGAGCGGCGGACCCGAGAAGAGGCCAAGAAGAGGGTCGAAGAGGCCGCCCTCGCCCGCCTGCGGGAGCACGCCGCGCGGGAGGAGGAGCGCCGGATCCGCGAGGCCGCCGCCGACAAGGCCGCGCTCGACGAGAGGCTGGCGCAGGCCGAGGCCGAAGCAAAGACGACCATCGCTCGTCTGCGCGTCGAGGCCGAGCGAGAGGCCGTGGCCATGGCCGCGCGCCACGCCGCCGAGCTCGCCGCCCTCGAGGCCTCCTCGGTGCGCACGCGGAGGCGGACGACGTCGCTCCTCGTCGCGAGCTCGATCCTCGCGGCGATCGTGGTGGTCCTCGCGATCGTGGGCCTCACGCGCAAGCCCGAGGAGGTCGCGGTGCCGCGGAGCGCCCCGGCGGTCACGGTGGCCGTGGAGCCGGTCGCGGCGACAGAACCCACGCCGAAGGTGGACCCCGTCGCGGCGCCCCCGCCCTCCGCCAAGCCCAAGCCGCAGGCCGTCGCGGTCGACAAGCCGAAGCCGAAGACCGACGCCACGGTGGGCAGCACCGCCTGCGCGCGCTGCACGGGCGTGCCGCTCTGCACGTGCAAGGCCGGCGAACACTAGCGCGTGAGGGTCTCCGGCATCGCCTTGGGCGAGGTGGTCACCCACGAGGCGCGCCGGCCCACGAGCTTGCGACCGCCCGCCTCCACGCGATACTGCGCCACCGAGAACGGCGTGTTCGCGCCGGTGCCGAAGCCGACCGACAACCGGTTGCCGCTGCGCAGCCCGAGACCGCGATAGGTGTCAGGCGTCCCACCCGGGCCCTGCACGTGCCAGAGCAGCGTGTGCAGATCTCCGGTGACGACGAGGTCGCACGAGCCACCATAGGTGGCGCCGTCGGGTCCTACCCCGGTCTCGATGTTGTAGACGCCGCTCCAGTCGGCGTTGCCGCCGCCGAGCACCTCGGTGCCGCGCTGCGCGTTTCCGTGGAAGAGCCAGGTGCCCGAGAGCCGCCCACCGCCGACGTGCTGGTACTCGACGACGCCCGTGTCCGCGCCGCCGACGCCGACGGAGACGACGCCGTCGTGGAGTGAGGCGATGCCCTCCTCGCTCGCGCCGCCGACGTCGTAACGCACGCGGTAGATCGAGGGGCCGAGCGGCTCGAACACGGCCTGCCCGACCATCACGGCGCCGTCGGCCGCGACGGTCGTCAGCTGATAGCCGCCGGAGAGAGGGTCCTCGGGCTTCGGGGCGGTCGTGAGCAAGACGCACTGCTCGCCGTCGAAGGCGAACCCTTCGCCGCAGTTGCCCCAGCGCGGCTCGCGCGCGGGATAGCAGCCCGACGAAAGGAAAGCCGCGAGACAGCCGATCAGGACGGGGTTCTGCACGAGCGACATCGTACGACGCGCGAACGCTTCGCGCACGGCGTGGGCTCGGGTACGCTCGCGACGATGCCTGACCCGTCTTCGCTCGACCTCTCCGCCGAGCTCGAGCGCATCGCCGGCACCGTGCAGGAGTCCTTCCGCGTGGGGCGCCGCGTGATGTCGTTCGACGAGTACCTCGCGCTCTACGCGAGGGATCCGGCGCGCCAGGGCCGCGACGCGAGCCGCTACGTGCGCGACATGTTCGAGCACTACGGCAAGGAGGAGGTCGACAAGCCGTGGGGCAAGCGCACCCGGTACAAGCTGTTCGACCTGGCGTTCGAGCCCGAGGTGTCCCGCCGCGATCGGCTGGTCGGCCAGGAGGACGTGCAGGCCGAGATCTTCCGCGTGTTCGAGAACTTCGGGCGCGAGGGCCGGCCCAACAAGCTGCTCCTGCTGCACGGCCCCAACGGCTCGAGCAAGTCCACGATGGCGATGTGCCTCATGCGCGCGCTCGAGCACTACTCGAGCCTCGACGAGGGCGCGCTCTACCGCTTCCACTGGGTGTTCCCGAGCGCCAAGACGGTCAAGTCGCGCATCGGCTTCGGCGGCGAGGAGGGCATCGCGGGCACGAGCTCGTTCGCGCACCTCCCCGAAGACCTCATCGACGCCAAGCTCAACAACGAGATCCGCGACCATCCCCTCTTCCTGCTGCCGATCGACGAGCGCAAGCCGATCGTCACCCGCGCGCTCGCCGCCGCGGGCATCACCGAGCCGCCGCCGGACTGGCTCGTGCGCGGCCGCCTCGCGCACAAGTCCCAGCAGGTCTTCGAGGCGCTCCTCAACAGCTACCGCGGCGACATGCGCCAGGTGCTGCGCCACGTCTCGGTCGAGCGCTGGTTCGTGTCACGGCGCTACCGCACGGGCGCGGTGACCCTCGGGCCGCAGATGAGCGTCGACGCCGGCGAGCGGCAGATCACCGCCGACCGCTCGCTCGCCGCGCTGCCCGCCGCGCTGCAGGCGGTCACGCTGTTCGACGCCTTCGGCGAGCTCATCGACGCGGCCGGCGGCATCCTCGAGTACAGCGATCTCCTCAAGCGGCCCCTCGAGTCCTACAAGTACCTGCAGCTCAGCGTCGAGACCGGCGAGATCGCCCTCCAGCACCAGAACGTGCAGCTCAACGTCGTGCTCGTGGGCAGCGCCAACGAGGTGCACCTGCTCGCGCTCCGCGAGCACCCCGAGTGGGCGAGCTTCCGCGGGCGCCTCGAGCTCGTGCGCACCCCGTACCTGCGGTCGTACGTCGAGGAGCAGCAGATCTACGACGCGCAGATCGCGCCGCACGTGCGCCGGCACGTGGCGCCCCACGCCACCTACGCGGCCGCGCTGTTCGCGGTGCTCACCCGCATGCGCAAGCCGCGCCCGGAGCACTTCGCCGACGTCAAGGGCCTGCCCGAGATCGTGAGCTCGCTCACCGTGCTCGAGAAGGCCGATCTCTACGCCACGGGCCGCATCCCCGAGCGCCTCGACGCCGACCAGGAGAAGGTGCTGCGCGCCCACATCCGCGACCTCTACGACGAGAGCAAGGCATACCCGATCTACGAGGGCCTCATCGGCGCCTCGCCGCGCGAGATCAAGGGCGTGCTGCTCGACGCCTCGCAGGATCCGCGCTTCTCGTGCCTGTCTCCCCTGGCGGTGCTCGACGAGCTCGAGGAGCTCGTGTCGCGCAGCGGCGAGTACGAGTGGCTCAAGCAAGAGCCGATGCAGGGCGCTTACCACGACGCCAAGGCGTTCCTCGGCCTCATCCGCGGCCGCCTGCTCGATCTCTGGGAGGAGGAGCTCCGCGCGGCCTCGGGGCTCGTCGAGCAACGCAGCTGGGGCGATCTCTTCGACCGCTACGTGCGCAACGTCTCGGTGTGGGTCAAGGGCGAGAAGGTCAAGAACACCCTCACCGGCGACTACGAAGACCCGGACCAGACGGTCATGCAGCACGTCGAGAAGCAGCTCGGCCAGAAGAAGGAGGACGTCGACGGCTTCCGCAACGGCATCATCAGCGCCATCGCGGCCTGGTCGATCGACCACCCGGGGCAGAAGATCGACAACGCGGTCGTGTTCCCCCAGCACCTGCGCAAGCTGAAGGAGACGGCGTTCGGCGAGCGCGGCAAGGCGATCGCCGATCTCTGCAAGTGGCTGGTCGTCCTCGTCGAGGACGAGGGGAAGGGCCTCCGGCCCGAGCAGCGCAAGGCGGCCGACGAGGCGATGGAGCGCATGATCGCCATGGGGTACGACCGCGGCTCGGCGCGCGACGCCGCGTCGGCTCTCCTGCATGATCGGTTTCGCTGAACTGCGTCGTTCTGGTGGAGTTCGAGGGTGCATTTTTCGGCCCCTAGCACCTTGCGCGAGCGCATGAACTCGTCGGTTTCCTGAGATCGCGGCTGCCGATCTCGACGCGACGCGACTATGCAAAAACGCATGTCGCGGGGGCGAACATGGTTCGTGGTGTGTCTCGCGCTGGCGCCGCTGGGCGCTTGTGGTGGGTCCACGCGCGCACCGACCTACCAGGACTCCCCGAGCGATCCCCTGTCTGCCCATCGAGTCGGCGCGCCGGCGTCCCCCTCGACGTCCAGCGACGCTGGCTCGACCCCCGAGGCCTGCAACGCCATCGCTGCTCGGGCCACGCCGGCCCCGGCCGAGACGGACGAGGCCGCATTCCCCAACTTCGAGGGCGGGACGATCGCGCTCGGCACCTACGTGGTGACCCGCGTGGCCTACCACACGGGATCCGGCGGCAGCCCGGCAGGCCCCATGTACCCCGGTCTCGACGAGACCATCCTGGTCGACGCGACCACCGTGCAGGCGGTCAACATGGACGGCGCGGTCGCCGGTCGCTGGAGCGCGAACTGGAGCGTCGCCGGCACCACGCTGCGCTGGTCGCGCACGTGCCCCGACCACGAGTCGGTGGAGTTCGGCTTCACAGCGACCCCCACCTCGCTCACGCTCGGCCTGCGGATGGACGGCAGCGACATCGTCGTCTCGTACACGAAGGTCGATTGATCGGCGTCTCGGTGAGCTCGACTGCGAGCGAGAGCGGCCTGGTCATCGGGCTTTGATCGCGCCTAGGATACGGGCATGTCGCTTCCGGGAATCGTTCGTCGCGCGGTCACGCTCGCGCTGGTCACCACCCCCTTGCTCGCGGCCCTGCGGGCGCAGGCAGACGGGCCGTCTGGCGAGCCCGCCACTCCGGCCTCGGCTTCGGGCTCGGGCTCGGCTTCGGCCTCTGCCTCTGCCCCGACCGTGGCGGTGGCGGCCTCGACCTCGACGCCACCCGCACCGAAGGCGACCATCGAGACCCCCACGGGGCCTGCCGAGCCCCCCGAGCCCGTGAAGGCCGTCGAGTCGGATCACGCGCTCGTCGTCGGTCACTTCGGCTTCGGGTATTTCGGCCAGTACGCGACGCCGCGATCGGCGTCATTCGCACCGCGGGCAACAGCACTCCGATCCAGATGGTCGGCGTGCGGCGGTGGTTCTCGCGGGTGCGACTCGACCTCGCCATCGGCCTCGGGCTGACCTCCGGCTCCTCGTCGACGTCGCTGAACGGCGGAGAAGCCGTGTCCACCGACGACGCGAGCCTCCTCGCGTTCGGGGGGCGGATCGCGCTCCCCGTGGCCCTGTGGGTCGACCGGCACTACACGGTCTTCGCCGGTCCGGAGATCGTCTACGCCCACGCGGGCGAGACGATCCCCGCGCCCAAGCCCACCGCAGGAGCCACACCCCTCGCCGACACGACCCACGAAGGCGACCGCTTCACCCTCGGCGTGCGGGCCGGCGCGGAGATCCAGTTCGGGTTCATCGGCCTGCCGCGCCTGGCCCTCGACGCGTCGCTCGGCATCGCCGTGGACTACGCGTCGACCAAGTCGGCCGGCAGCAGCGTGACGACACCGACACCCGGGGTGCCCAGCGGCGGCGTGTTCGTCCGGAAGCAGAGTCGAACCAGCGTGGCGAGCTCCACCTCGCATCAACCATGGAACATCTTCATCACCAATGTCGCAGCCGTGTACTACTTCTGATGCGATCTTCGCGCACGCTCGAAGGGGCGCTCGGCTGTCTGGTGACGGCGATGCTCGCTTGCTCGCCTTCGGGCGATGGTCCGAGCCGCACCCTCGACCTTCTCGGTAGCAACGAGCTCGAAGGCGCCTACTACCTCGACGGCTCGGGCGTGGACGTCCCCGGCACCGCGGGGGTCGTGAGTCCGCCCGAGGGCCCGTGCCGCAAGTCCTCGGACTGCGTCAGCGGTGGTTGCTTCGGAGCAACCTCGACCACCCCGGGCACCTGCCTCGCAGTCTGCGCGGCGGCCGCGAACCGCTTCGACCACGTGCGGCCGTGCGTGCGCGGGCTCGAGCGCTGCCTGTATCTGCCTCGACAAGCGCTCGGGCTGTGCTTGCCACTCTGCACCTCGGACCGCGACTGCCCTGCGAAGGCGAGGTGCAAACCGGTCGCCGCTTCACGGCCCGATCTGGGCTCTCTGTGCGACGATTGATCTTGCCTCGAACCGCCGGCGTGCTTGATTGGTCCGATGCGTAAGGGGCTCTTGCTCGCTGCGATGGTCGTCGGTGCCTGCAACGGCAAGTTCGGCGACGCCGGTCCGATCCCCGAGCCGCTCCCGCTCGGCCCGCGCCCCGACTACGGTCCGACCATCCAGGCCGCAACGCCGCCACCGCCCATCTCCGGAGGCACGCTGCACGTCACGACCGATGGCCGCTTCGCCGTCGCCTCGGACCCCGATCGCGATCGGGTGAGCCTCGTCGACCTGACGAGCTTCGCCGTGCGCCACGTGGCGTTCGAGGCCGGCGCTGAACCCGGGCGCGTCGTCGAGGACGCCAGCGGCCGGGTGCACGTGGTCCTGCGTCGCAAGGGTGAGATCGCGACCATCGATCCGGCGGGCGCCACCCTCGTCGAGCGGCGCGCGGTGTGCCCCGTGCCGCGCGGGCTCGCGGCCGATGGGGGGCGACTGCTCGTCGCGTGCGCGGGAGGCGAGCTCGTCGAGCTGCCCGTCGCAGCTGGCTCCGTGGCCAAGGTGTTGATGGAGCTCGCGCCCGATCTGCGCGACGTCGTGGTCGACGCGTCGTCCATCTACGTGAGCACGTTCCGCGCAGCCGAGGTGTTCGTGCTCAAGAAGACCAGCACGAGCCCGACCGCCCCCCGCATCCTGTCACCGGTCAAGACCCTCAACGGGGTCATGACCCCGGCCGTCGCCTGGCGCATGCGGCCGGTGACCGGGGGCGTCGCCATCGTCCACCAGGTGGGGGCCGATCCGGACGGGAAGCCCATCTCCACAGAACCGGGCGGATACGCTGGTGGCGGGTCTGGAGGCGGCGACGGCACCGTGCCGGGCACCGACAGCGGCGTGAACATCGACGACTGCGTCGGCAGCATCGTCCAGAGCACGGTCAGCATCGTCAGCTCGGCCAGCGGAATGCCGTCGCTCGGTCCGATCCCGAAGGCGGTCCTCCCCGTCGACTTCGCGGAGGACGGAAGTCACTTCGTCGTCGCGGCGGCTGGCAACGGCAAGACGCGGGGGCTGGGCCAGCTCTTCCACTTCTCCGCGGGCGTCTTCAGCGGCCCGTGCGTGAAGGCCCTGCCGATCGCCGATCCGCCCGGACAGTCCGTCGCCCTCACCTTCAGCAACGCGAAGCTCGTCGTCCAGACCCGCGAACCCGCGGCGATCCACCTCTATGGCGCCGATCTCGCCGCGCCCCCCGTCACCATCCCGCTCGCGACCGACTCCCGCGAGGACACCGGCCACACGATCTTCCACTCCAACAGCGGTGGCTTCCTGGCCTGCGCCTCGTGTCACCCCGAGGGCGGCGACGACGGCCGCACGTGGACCTTCGAGAAGCTCGGCCCGCGCCGCACGCAGTCCTTCCGCGGCGGCTTCCTCGAGACCGCGCCGTTCCACTGGGACGGCGACATGCCCGACCTGCGCGCGCTCAGCGAGGCCGTGCTCAGCAAGCGCATGAGCGGCCCCCACCTCGACGACGGGCAGCTCGGCGCTCTGTCGGCCTGGCTCGACGCGGTCCCCGCGCTCCCGAAGCCGACCGTCACCAAGGGCTCGGTCGAGGCGGGCGCCGCGCTGTTCACCGCGCGTGGATGCGCCACCTGCCACGCGGGCAGCGCCACGACCACCAACGCCACGGTCGACGTCGGCACCGGCGGCAACTTCCAGGTGCCTTCGCTGCGCGGGTTGTTCTACCGCGCGCCGTACATGCACGACGGCTGCACGAACACGCTCGCCGCCCGCTTCACGGCGGCGTGTGCGGGCGGCGACAAGCACGGGCGCACGAGCGGCCTCAGCGGCGCGCAGATCCAGGATCTGGTCGCGTACCTCTCCAGCCTCTGAGGCTCGTTCATGCTCGAGCGGCCGCTCGTGGAGGCGGCCGCCGTTCGCTGCGCTCGCCCCCGGCTCGCTCCGTTCACTTCCCCATCAGGCGCTTGGGCGCGTTCGACAGGAGCGAGAACAGCGCCTTGAGTTTCTCGACGAGGCCGCGCGTGCCGCTGCGCAAGATCGCCATCGCCTTCACCGTGGCGGTGAGGCTCGGCGTGTAGGGCATCCACCAGAGCTCGCTCTTGGCGCTCGAGCGGTCGACCAGCACGAACTTGGGGCGGGTGAGCTCGTCGAGCGCGCGGCGCGAGTTGGTGACGCCGTACCCCGTCTCGCCGGTGCCGCTCCACGGGGCCGCGGCGATCGCGGCGGTGAACCCGTGGTTGTTGATGGTGACGACCCCGGTGCGCAGCTTGCCGACGAGCGGCTCGGCCTTCTCGGGGTTCTTGGTCCAAACGCTGGCCGTGAGGCCGTACTTGCTGCTGTTCGCGCGCTCGACCGCCTGGTCCGCGGTGTCGACGACGACGATGGGGAGCACGGGGCCGAAGGTCTCCTCGGTCATCAGCGCCATCGAGCGCTCGAGCGCGCCGTCGACCTCGACCACCGTGGGCAGGTAGCCGAGGCCCTGGCCGAACGGCTCGCCGCCGCACAGCACCTTGGCGCCCGCGGTCTGCGCGGCGTCGACGTGACGGCGCACGACGTCGAGCTGCGCGCGCGTGGTGAGGGGGCCCACGTCTTCGCCCGGCCGCAGCGCCCTGGTGAGGGCCACGATGCGCTCGGTGAGCTTGGCCGCGAGCGGGCGCTCGACGTAGACGCGCTCGATCGAGGCGCAGTTCTGCCCGGCGTTGTTGAACGCGCCCCACACGAGGCCCCGCGCGGTGCGCTCGAGGTCGGCGTCGGCGAGCACGATGGCGGCGTCTTTGCCCCCGAGCTCGAGGGCCACCGGGATGAACTTCTTGGCGGCGGCCTCGGCGATCCGCCGCCCGGTCGGCACCGAGCCGGTGAACACCACGAGGTCGGGCGCCGCCTCGATCAGGGCGGAGCCGACTTCGCCCGCGCCCTGCAGCAGGGTGAGCACACCCTCGGGCAGGATGCCGTCGAACAGCTTGGCGACGAGCGCGCCGGCGCGCGCCGAGTGCTCGCTCGGCTTGAACACCACCGCGTTGCCGGCCAGCAGCGCCGGGACGATCGTACGGAGGGGGATCGCGATCGGGAAGTTCCACGGCGTGATCAGCGCGACGACGCCGCGGGGCACCGCGTGGATCGCGCCGGATTTCCCCGGGTAGGAGAGCGGATCGAGCGCCACCTCTTCGGGGGCGAGGGCCGCCTCCACCTTGTCGCACCAGTACTCGACCAGATCGGCGTTCGGGATCACCTCGGCGGTCCACGACTCGCCCTCGGGCTTGCCGCACTCGGCGCGCAGCACCTTGGCGACGTCGGCGCCGGCGTCGAGGATGCGGTCCTTGACCTTGAACACCGCCTCGATGCGGTCGGCGAGGGACAGCGCGGCCCACGTGGCCTGCGCGACCCTCGCCTTCTCGACGAGGCCCGCGACCTCGCTGGCCGGCGTCGCGACCACGGCTTCGAGCGGGCTGCCGTCGAGCGGAGAGACCTCGGCGAACGTCATGGCGGCGGAAATAGAGGCGTCCGCCGCGGAGGGGAAGCCCGCAGTGTGGAGGCGTGGTCAGTACGGGGGAATCGACCCGGCCTCGCCGGTCTCGGTGCCGCCGTCGCACGCGGTCTTGGTGAGGCCCGGCGTGGTCTTCTCGACGACGTCGTTCTTGACCGGCGCGCTCCCGAGCACCGCGCCCACCTTGCCGATGTCCTCGTCGGAGACCCCGAGCTTCTTCATGGTCGCGACCGCGTCGTCGATCAGCGCGTTGAAATCGTCGCCCGAGATGCCCCTGCCGACGTGCGAGGTCTTCATGTCGCGGCACTGCTCGCCCTTGCTGGTCTTGGCGGGGTAGACGACGCAGGCGCACCCGAGCACCTGGCCGAGCTGGATCTCGAGGCACTCCTGCACGAACGCGAGCCGCTCGGGGCTGAGCGCGAGGAAGTGCTTGTTGATGCGGCAGTCCGCGGCGAGCGTGCCGACGAGCTCCTTGGTGAGGGCCTTGACCGTGCCGGCGCCGCCATACTTGTCGCACAGGGACCCCGGCGCGCCCGCCTCGGGGTTGCAGGGCGCGGCGGTGTCGGCGGCGCCGTCGCCCGCTGTGTCGGGCACCCCGGAATCGCCCGCGTCGGCGCGGGCACCGGGCTCGTCGGAGAAGCGGATGCAGCCCACGCCCAGCCACCCGAGCGACAGGGCCAAGGGGATCGCCGACGCGAACAGGAGGGAAGAAAGGCGCATGGACCTCGAGGGTAACCGGGGGGAAGGGGATCGGCCAACGGTGGTACGAGGGGGGGGCCGCCGCGGATCACCACTGCTGCAGAGCTAGTGAGTGATCCGATCGCCCGATTCGCGCGTAGGCTGGGGAGCGTGAGGTCACGATGGCAGTAGGCAGCGACGAGGCGTTGCTCGGGCGAACCATCGCCGGGAAGTTCGTCATCGACTCGTTCCTCGGCGGGGGCGCGATGGGCGCCGTCTACAAGGCCAAGCAGACCGCGCTCAACAAGGTCGTCGCCGTCAAGGTGATGCACAAGGAGGGCTTCGGCGCGACGTTCGGCGAGCGCTTCAAGCGCGAGGCCCAGGCCGCGAGCAAGCTCGATCACCCGAACTCGCTGCGCGTGATCGACTTCGGCGAGGAGCCCGACGGCCTGCTCTACATCGCGATGGAATACCTCGCCGGGCGGGACCTCGGCCACGTCATCGACAACGAGTGGCCGATCGCCCCCGAGCGCTCGGTGAACATCCTGTCGCAGGCGCTCGCCGCGCTCGCGGTGGCCCACGAGATGGGCATCGTGCACCGGGACATCAAGCCCGAGAACATCATGGTGCTCGACTCGGTGAACGACGAGGGCCACCCGACCGATCTCGTGAAGGTGTGCGACTTCGGCATCGCCAAGTCGACCGATCCGGGCACGGAGGGCCGCAAGCTCACCACCGAGGGGCTCGTCGTCGGCACGCCCGACTACATGTCGCCGGAGCAAGCGCGCGGGGAGGACGTCGACAGCCGCAGCGACCTCTACTCCATGGGCGTGATCCTCTACCAGCTGCTGGCCGGTCGCGCGCCGTTCACCGCGGAGACGGCCCTCGGGGTGGCGCTCAAGCACGTGACCGAGATCCCGGCCCCGCCCTCCAAGTGGAACCGCGAGCTCGACCCGATCCTCGAGGACGTGTGCCTCAAGGCCCTCGAGAAGAAGCCCGAAGACCGGTTCCAGACCGCGCGCGAGATGCGCAACGCCCTGCGCGCGGCGGTCGGAGCGCACGTTGGAGCGATCCCGCCCTCGTCGCTCGATCGCAAGACGCGGCAGTCGATGGAGGGCGCCGCCACGGCGGTCGCGCTCGACGGCAACTACGTGCAGGAGGAGTCGCGGCGCATCGCGGCGGTCCGCGCGGCCTCCCAGCGTGGGCCCGCGGCCGACACCATGCTCGCGCCCGCGCAGACGATGAAGGCGGTGGCGACCACGGGCTCGACGCCCGAGACCAGCACGATCGCCGTGACGAGCGCGGAGCCTCCGCGCAAGAGCGGGAAGGGCCCGCTGGTCCTGCTCGCACTCGGGCTCGCGGCGGGCGCGGCGGGCGCGTTCGTGCTCGTCAAGAAGACCCAGGGCGTGGCGCCCGCGGCGCCCGCGACCACGATCGTCGTCGTGTCGGGGACCGCGCCCGCGAGCAGCGCCTCTTCCCCTTCGACGGCCCCGGCGACGGCGCAGCCGACCACCGATCCGACCAAGGTCACCGTGGTCGCCACCGAGGCACCGACCAAGCCGACCGGCGCGCCCACGGGCACGGCCGTCGCTCCCACGAGCACGTTCGTGGCGCCGACCGCGACGCTCACCGCGCCCACGACCGATCCCGTTCCGACCGCGGCCACGACCGCGCCTACCGCCACCGCGACGGCGGTCCCGACCGCGACCGTGACGGCGACGGCCACCACGACCGCCGCGCCCACGGCGACCGCGCCGCCCCCCGAGCCGCTCGTGCTCGACGCGGCGAAGGTGAGCTTCGGGAGCGCGAGCGCCACCAACGGCCTCTCCGGCAGCAACGTGAAGGCCTCGCTCAACCTCGCCGGCATCACGCGCTGTTACAAGGATGCGCTCAAGGCCAAGGGGAGCCCTGTCGGGGGCACCGCCACGCTGTCAATGGCGATCGACGACACGGGCCACGTCACCTCCGCGTCGCTCGGCGGCGCGGGTTTCCTGCCCGCCATGAAAGGCTGCGTCGAGGGCATCGCGCGCAGCGCCAAGGTCAAGGGCGTCGACACCGGCGACGCGACCGCCACGGTCTCCCTCACCTTCTCCCCCAAATGAACCTCCGCGCGCTCCTCTTCTTACCCCTGGTCTCGCTCGGCTGCGGCGACGCCTTCGCGCCCAACGTGGGCGATCGCATCGAGCCGGTCGCCGACACGGGCGCCACCGACGCGGCGAGCGACGCCCCGCGCATCAGCTTCGCCAAGGAAATCCGCCCGCTGATGAACCGCCTCGAGACGGACCCGACCGGTCACGGCTGCAAGGCGTGCCACTACTCCACGCAGCCCACGCACGTCGGCCTCGACCTCGCCGGGCTCGACCTGTCGACCCTCGGCAAGCTCCGACGCGGCGGCGGCACGAGCGGACGCAACATCGTCGTCCCGTTCGACAGCAAGGGCTCGGCGATCGTGCAGAAGCTCCGGGGCACCTACCCGTTCGGCACGCGCATGCCCAAGAACGGGCCGGAGTTCTGGCGCGACGAAGACATCAAGAAGCTCGCGGATTGGATCGACCAAGGGGCCGAAGGGGCGGACGACGAATGAAGCGCTGGTTCCACGGGCTGTCGTCGGCACTGTTCTCGTGCGCGCTCGTCGGGTGCCCCGCCCCCACGGCGCCACGTGGGGACGGCCTCGACAGCGCGCAGCTCCCCCCGGACGTGCGCGGCGACTACGAGGTGTTCGCGCAGCGGTGCAGCAAGTGCCACACCCTCGCGCGCCCGCTCAACAGCGGGATCACCGAGGACGAGTTCTGGACGCTCTACGTGGCGCGCATGCGGCGCATGCCCGGCAGCGGCATCTCGCCCGAGGACGAGACCCGCATCCTGCGCTTCCTCAAGTTCTTCTCGGCGGAGCAACGCAAGGGCAAGAAGGACAAGTCCGAGATCGAGCCCACCGAGAAGGCCGTCGCCCGGAGGAAGCCGTGAGCGCGCGCCACCTCGCGCGGCTCCTGGTCGCCTTCGTGCTGCTCGGCGTGCTCGTCTCGTTCACGAGGCGCGTCGGCGCGGTCGAGCGCAACTTCGCGGGCTCCGGGCAGTTCGACTACCACTACGTGGTCAACGGCAAGTCCCCGGGCGGCACGACCCCGCGCGACGGCTTCACGACCGAGCTCGCGCTCAAGGTCGCCGTCGACGTCACCGACAAGGTCTCGGCCAACGTGAAGGTCTGCTACGGGTGCCACGGCTTCGAGGTGCCGATGGCCCACCTCGACTACCGCGTGGCCGACGAGCTCAACTTCCGCGTCGGGCGGTTCTCGCCCTCGCTCGGCGCGTTCAACCTGCGCCACGACCCGGCCAACCACCGGCTCTCGAGCAAGCCGCTCATCTACGACATGGGCCGCATGCTGCGGAAGAACGAGTGGAACATGGGCGTCCTGCCGAGCCCGTTCCCGGACAACGGCGTCGAGGTGAGCGGCACGCACTGGTTCGGCGAGAGCGTGCAGCTCGACTACGCCCTCTACGCGGTGAGCGGGTTCAAGGCGGCGAGCGACGCGACCGACCTCGACTTCCAGCTCAACCGCCAGCCCTACTACACCGACAACAACAGTCGCCCCACGGTGGGGGGCCGCCTCGCCCTCACGTTCAAGCTCGGCGAGGCGAGGCGACCTGACCGTCGGCGGGTCGAGCCAGTACGGCACGTTCGACCCCGACCGCAAGCAGTCCTACTGGTTCTACGGCGCCGACGCCTCGCTCCGCCTCTCGCGCACCAACATCCGCGTCGAGTGGCTCGCGCGACGGCAGACGTTCGACGCGAGCGACCCCACGCGCTTCGCCTACGTGGTCCCGAAGGACGGCGGCGACTTCTTCGTCAAGCAGGGCGGCTACGCCGAGATCGAGCACCCGCTCGGCAAGAAGGTCGACGGCGTGTTCCGCTACGACGTGATGTACCGCACGGGCAACGTGCTCGTCGGGAGCGAGCTCCGGAGGCAGAGCGCGGTGCAGCGCTTCACGGTCGGCGCCATGGTCACCGTCGACCGCGCGTTCCGCGTGAAGGCCTCCACGGAGATCTGGCAGTTCTCGGACCCGGAGCCGGGTGACAAGCTGGCCCCGCGCTCCGACGTGTCGCACGCCGTCGCCTTCCACCTCGGCGTCGTCGGGACCTATTAGCTCGGGAACTTGGCTAGCCGGGAAACTGCGCGCGGTACCACTCGGTCTCGTGGTGGTCGACGGCGCTCTCGTCGCGGACGAAGCGCGGGTCGCAGAGCGCGCGCAGGCGACCGATCGTCCGATGGTCGCGCTGGCTGACGACGAGGTAGCCGGCGCGTAGCAGGAGCGCCGCGGCCACGCCGACCCCCACCTGGAAGCGGCGCGGCTGGTCGTAGCGGCAGCCGAGCGAGATCACCTGCGTGCCACACGCGGCGCTCATGTCGGTCAGGACGGCGAGCTCGACGTCGTGTTCTCGCGCGGTGGCGAGCATGGCGTGCGCGCCGCGCAGCATCTTCTCGCTCAGGTCGACGCCGTGCTCGTCGAGGACCCGCGCGCGACCGTCGAGCAGGCCGTGGCCGTCGCCGCCGTGCAGGTCGGGCATGCTGCGGGGCGTGCCCATGCCGAAGTCCTCGGGGCAGGCGGTGAACACCCGCACCGACTCGAGCGCGTAGAGCGCGCGCAGCACCTCGCCGAGCCCGTAGTCGGTACCCTCGACGCCGCAGGGCAGTCCGGCGAGGCAGCCGCTCGAGAGGATGCGCAGCGGCGACTGTGGCGTGGGGCGGCGGAGCGCGGCGAGGGCTTCCGGGTGGTGGGCGAGCAGCATGGGATCGGCCTCTCGGAGCTGGGGTCACCGACGGGCGAGGGGGAGCTCGCGCGACAGCAACTCGAACAGGTACGTGCGGAACTCGGCGGCGCGGGCCGCGGTGGCGCGCTTGCCGAGGCTGGCGGCGAGCACGTCTTCGCCGAGCGAGTACCCGATGGCCGCCGTGAACACGAGCACCATCGCGTGCTCCAGGCGCGCACGCGGCACGCGGCCCCCGAACCGGGCGAACAGCACGTCTCCCACCTGCTTCATGCCGCGGTCGCGGCGCGGGAAGAACTCGGCCGACGCCGCGCGGCCGCTCAGCATGGCCCACGCCGCGAGGCGGCCGTAGACCGGATCGGCGAAGCCCTCGAACAGCGCGTCGATCCAGGCGTGGAGGTCCTCCGGCGCCTCGGCGATGCGGCGGAGCAGGAGCGCGCGCGAGGCGTTGGCCCGCGCCTCGAGCGCCGCCTCCACGAGCGCCTCGTAGGTGCCGAAGTAGTGGGTGACGAGCGCGTGGGACACGCCGGCCGCGGCGGCCACGTCCTTCAAGCCGACCGCGTCCGGCCCGCGCTCGGCGAACAGGCGCTGGGCCGCGGCGAGGATGAGGGCCCGCGCCTCCTCGGGGGATCTCCGCGCCCTGCGAGCCGCCATCGAGCCCAACATACCACCGCTCCGCGCCACGAAGTCATTGGCAAGCTTGACAATGGATCGCCCATCACTATTGTCATTGTTGACAACAGAAGGAGACGTCATGGACGACCACGAAGACGCCGAGCTCACGGCGGCCCGCATCGCGCTCGAGGGCTCCTCGCTCGAGAAGCTCGCCCTCTCGGTCCGCGCCCTCACCGCCATCCTGCGCGACCCCGACGACACCCGACAGGTCTTCCTGCTCGGGCTCAGCGCCAACGCGCGCCGGCTGCCGTGGTTGCTCGCGCAGTTCGCGCGCGACGACGACGGCGACCGCCTCCTCCGCGAGCGCCCGGCCATCGACTCGCGGACCGTCGACTGGGACGCGCTGCGCGCGCTGCCCGACGGCACGCTCGGCCGCGAGTACGCGCGCTACCTCGACGAGCACCACCTCGATCCCGACCTGTTCCAGGCCCCTCCCGGCCTTCCGCCGACCGTCGCCTGGCTCGCGCAGCGCATCCGTCAGACCCACGACATCTGGCACGTGCTCACCGGCTACGCGCCCGACGTCCCCGGCGAGATCGCGCTGCAGGCGTTCACCTACGGGCAGATGGGCATGCCCAGCGCCGGGCTCATCGCGCTCTTCGGCACGCTGCGCTTCGGGCTGCGCCACCGCACGCTCGCGCGGGACGTGGTCCGCGGCCTGGCCCACGGCCGGCGCGCGCGGTTCCTCGCCACCGTGGTGTTCGAGGACCAGTGGGCGCGTCCCCTCGGCGAGGTGCGACGCGAGCTCGGCGTGGTCCCGCTCGCGGCCTGACCTAACGATCGGCCCAGGGCACGTCGACGCCGGTCTCCATCGCGAGGAACGAGACGAGCGCCTGGTCGCCGCGGAGCTGCGAGAGTCGCCGGGCGAGCACGGTCTCGACGCCCGACGGTGCGGGATCGTCTCCGCTCGCCCAGGAGACCGGTCCGCCGGCGAAGCCCGCCACGATGCGGCCGTGGTCCACCTGGCGCGGCAGCCGGATCGCGCGCGGCATCCACCAGGCGTGCAGGGGGCGCATGCCGAAGCAGGTGCTCTCGATGCCAGGGCGCATCTGCTTGTCGGGCGCGACCTCGGCGGGCTCGGCCGCGAGGTGCTGGGTGACCTGGACCGAGTCGGCCTCGCGCGCGTGCTCGAGGACCAGCTCGAGCCAGGCGTGCACGTTGGGGTAGATGCGCCCGTCGTCGTCCGTCTCGGGGACGGGCGGCGCCTCCTCGAACGAGAGTTCGTGGCGGGGATCGAGCCCGTCGATCGCCTGGCCGAGGACGCTCCGGGTGGCGCCGAGGACCACGGACGGCGCGACCAGACGCACCAGCGCAGAGAGGCGCGCCGAGTGCCGCCCGACCTCGGCGAGCATGGCGGCGCGCACCACGTCGGGCGCCGCCGCCAGCCTTCCGCGCAGGTCGGGCGCGCTCGCGAGGGCGTCGAGCAAGGCGTCGCGCCGCTCGGCGTCGAAGGGAACGGTCACCTGCTCCTTGCGCGCGCGGTGCGCGCGAAAGACCGCGCCGAGCACCTCGGCCAGCGGGCCGAAGCCGCGATCGTGGGGCTCGAGGGCCAGCGCCGCCTCCACCGCCTCCATCGCCGACCGGGACACGACGAAGCTCACCGACTCGAAAGGAACCATCGAGCGGACACCATGCCACCTCCACGGTCGCTCGCCGAGGGGGTCTGGACATTTGATTGCGTTTCTGGTTAATCATTCTGGAAACCAGAAACCAAAAGAGGACCCATGGTCAAGAAGCCCACGCCCCCCGGATGGCCCCGCATCTCGAGCTCCGCGTTCTACGACGACCCGCACGCGGCGATCGAGTTCCTCTGCCGCGCGTTCGGGTTCGAGGTGCGCCTGCTCGTCGAGGGCGAGGCCGGCCGGGTCGAGCACAGCGAGCTCACCTTCGGCGAGGGCCTCGTGATGGTCGGCAGCGGCAAGCCCGACGCCACTTACCGCGCGAGCCCGCGGACGGTCGGGGGCACCAACACCCAGGCGATGTGCCTGTTCGTCGACGACGTCGACGCCCACTGCGCGCACGCCCGCACGGCGGGGGCGGTCATCGTCACCGAGCCCAAGACGAGCGACTACGGCGAGGACTACTGGGTCGACCGGTCCTACGAGGCGCGCGACCCCGAGGGGCACCACTGGTGGTTCATGCAGCGGCTGCGCACCGGTACCCAAGATGCGGTCTGAGCGCCTCGACCGCACGCTCGCGGCGCTCGCCGACCCGACGCGGCGCGGGGTGGTCGATCTGCTGCGGGTCGAGCCGCGGCGCGCGGGCGAGCTCGCCGCCGCCTTCGGCACGAGCGCGCCCGCGATGAGCCGTCACCTGCGCGTGCTCCGCGAGAGCGGCCTCGTCGAGGAGGACCGCGCGCCCCACGAAGACGCGCGGGTGCGGGTCTACCGCCTGCGCCGCGCGCCGTTCGCTGCCCTGCGCGACTGGGTCGAGGAGGTCGAGGCGTTCTGGGGTGACCAGCTCGCGTCGTTCAAGGAGCACGCCGAGCGCACGCGCCCGCCGGGGAAGCGCTCGTGAAGCCGGCCGACGCGCGCGCCTCGGTCAAGGTCGCGGTCAGCCCGGCCGACGCCTTCGCGGTGTTCACCGAGGAGATCGACCGCTGGTGGCGCCGCGGTCCCCGCTACCGCCACGGCCGCGGCATCCTCGCGATCGAGAAGGGCGTCGGCGGCCGCGTGTTCGAGTCGTTCGAGCGCGACGGGCAGACGGTCGTCGTCCCGCTCGGCCACATCACCGTGTGGGAGCCGCCCGCGCGGTTCGTCTACCTCTGGCGCAACGCCACGTTCCGCGAGGACCAGGAGACCGAGGTGGAGGTGGTGTTCGCCCCCTCGGGCGACGGCACCCTCGTGACGGTGACCCACCGCGGGTGGGACGCCATCCCCGCCGACCACCCGGCGCGGCACGGACAGGACAACGCGACGTTCTGCCGCGGCCTCGGCCTCTTCTGGGGCGAGCTCCTGTCGGCGCTGCGCGAGCAGATCGCGCGGCGCTAACCGAGCTTGGTGACGTCGAGGTCGCCGTCGCGCATGCCGCGCGCGACGGCCTCGTACAGCCGGGTGACGCGATCCCACGCGTAGCGACGCTCGACGTAGGCCTTGCCGTGGGCGCCCATGGCGCGACGGCGCTCCTCGGACGCGAGGCCCGCGAGCAGGGCCTTCGCCGCCGCGGCCGGGTCCTCGAAGTCGACGGCGAAGCCGCCGTCGCTGCGCGCGCACTGACCGACGGTGACGTCGCACGCGGCATTGACCACGACCGGCACGCCGCACGCCCAGGCCTCGAGGAGGACGAGCGAGAGGCTCTCGTAGCGCGACGGGTTCACGAGCGCGGTCGCCCGGTGCAGGAGCTGCCAGCGCGTCTCGTCGTCCACGAAGCCGGTCATGTGCACGCCGGCCTCGCCGTCGAACGCGCGGTGTCGCTCGCCGACCGCCAGCAGCGTGAGATCGCGCGCGGCGATCTGCTTCCCACCGACCTCGAGGGTGGCGTCGAGCGCGCGCAGGGCGCGGTAGGCGGCGATCACCGGGCGGGCCTTGGCCATGCGGCCGAGCAGCAGGAGATACGGGCCGTCGACGGGCGGGCGGAACGAGGGGTCGAGCGCGGGCGCGGGCCCCTGCCCCGTCGCCACGACGAGGCCGGGCGCGACGGAGGGCCCCGCCACGCGCGCGATGCGCGCCCACTCCTCCTCGGTGTTGGCGAGGATCGCCGCGGGCAGGCGCAGGGTCTCGGCCGCGCGCGAGAGATAGGTGGGGGGCTCGTCGTGCACGAGCGGCACGAGGGCGGCGCGGCGGGGCTCGGCCTCGAGCGCGTGCGCCGTCACCCAGGAGAGCAGGGAGAAGTGTGTGACGAGGTCGCGGGTGTGGGTCTCGGTGATTGCGCGCCGCACCAGAGCCGGACACACCGGCCCCGCGGCGACGTACCAGGCGTCGGCGAGCACGCGACGGGTCGGGAACCGACACGCCATCGCCTTGCACACGTCGTCGACGCCGACGAGGCGACGGAGCGGGATCGGGAAGCGCACCACCTCGACGCCGCCTTCGTGCGCGACGCCCGGGGGGAGCTCGTTCTTCCAGGTGGAGTACTGCCGCGCGCAGGTGGAGAGCACGCGCACGTCGTGACCACGGGCCGCGAGCTGCTCCGCGACGTCGCGCGCGTGCTTCTCGGCGCCGCCGAGGATGTCCGCTGCGTACCGCGAGACGACGAAGGTGAACCGCAGCGGCGACGACATCAGCTGCGTCTCCGCTTGACCGCCCAGCGCTGCTCGACCTCGAGGCGCGGCACACGCGCGAGCGCCGACACCGCACGTCGCTGCACGAGGCCGTCGCGCACCGCGATCGCGAACGAGGGCAGGACGAGCGGGCCACCCTGGGTGAACGCGCGGCCCAGATCGAGCAGCGTGCGCGGCAGCGCCTTGACCAGGAACGGCACGCTCGCGTTCTTGAGCAGCGTGCGCAGGCGGTTGCGCTTGAGGTGGAGCCCGATGAACGAGCGCTCGCGCAGCTTGGAGCTGCCCTGGAAGGCGTGGGCCACGAGGGCGCTCGGCACGTAGCGCGCCTCCCACCCGGCGAGCCGGCAGCGCCAGCCGAGGTCGACGTCCTCGCAGTACATGAAGTAGTCGCGGTCGAACCAGCCGCTCGCGAGGCGGGTCTGATCGAGCATCGCGCGGCGGTAGAGCGCGGCGCCCGCCGTCGGGCAGAACACCGCGTCGCCCTCCTCGTCCTCGCGGACGGGGGTGTCGAAGTCGCGGTCCTCCGCCGAGCCGTCCTTGTAGAGGAGCAGGCCGGTCGAGTTGATGCGCCCCTTGTCGGTCTTGAAGACCATGCGGGACTGCAGCATCCCGACTTCGGGCGGCGAGGAGAGCGCGGCGGAGCGCAGCTCGGCGATCCAGGCTGGATCGACGAAGGTGTCGTTGTTGAGCGTGGCGATCCAATCGCCGGTGGCGACGGCGAGCCCCTGGTTGCACCCCTCGGCGAAGCCCAGGTTGGCGCCCGTCTGCACGATCTCGACCCAGGGGGACTCGGCGCGCACCGCGGCCTCGGAGCCGTCGCTCGACCCGTTGTCGACCACGATGGTCTGGAATGTGTGGTCGGTCTGGTCGGCCAGCGAGCGCAGACAGGCGCAGAGATCTTCCCGCGCGTTCCAGTTCACGATGATGACGGAGATGGCCCCCACGGAGGGTCGCCCTGCCAGGGGTCGTCGGTCGGTCGGTTCTCGGGCCGGCACGCGACGTGTATAGCTCGGAAAACAGGATGCGCATCGGGTTCCTGACCACGTACAGCCAGCGGTGTGGCCTCGCGACCTACGCGGAGCAGCTCGTGCCCGCGCTGCGGGCCCACGGCGCCGAGGTGGCGATCGTGGCTCCCCGACTCTTCGGCGACGACCGCGACACGGGCATGGAGCCTGTTCCGCGGCTCTGGAACCGCAACCGGGCCTTCGGGATCGAGGCGATTCCGTTGCTGCGCGCGCTGCCTCCGGTCGACGTGATCCACGCAAACGTCAACCTCTCGCTCTTCTCGTCGCGGATCCTGTTCAACCTCGGGGGGCTCGCGCGCCGCCGCGGCACGCCGTTCTTCGCCACGTGGCACGGCCGCGACGGCGGCTCGCTCGGGCGTCGATTCAAGGTGTGGCGATTCCACCACGCGCTCCGCGACGCCCACGTGATCGTGCACAACGAGTCCCACGCCGCCGAGGTCCGCGCCGCGGGCGTGCGGCAGGTGCACGTGGTCCCGCACGGCCTGCCCCCCGTCGAGCACCGTGACCGCGCCGCAGCCCGTCGCGCCCTCGGCATCCCCGCGGACAAGCTCGTGTTCGCCCACTTCGGGTTCCTGGTCCCGGACAAGGGGGTGCTCGAGATGCTCGCGGCGATCGCGGCGCTGCGGGCCCAGGGCCGCGACGTCTTCTACTGGATCTCCGGCGCCGTCTACGACTCGAGCGAATCGCGCGCTTACTTCGCGCGGTTGAAGCAGGAGATCGCGCGGCTCGGGCTCGAGCGACACGTGCACCTCGACGGCGCGTTCGTGCCCCACGAGGCCGCGATGGACGCGCTCGCGGCCGCCGACTGGGTGGTGCTCGATTACCACACCGGGGGCGCCCAGGGCACATCGGGCGCGGTCACCTGGGCCCTCTCGAGCGGCTCGCCGGTCGCCGTCTCGCGCGCCCCGGTGTTCGACGACGTGCGGGCCGCCGTCCACACCCTCGACGGTCCGCTCGAGCGCGCCCTCGCCCGCCTGGTCGACGAACGCGACCTCGCCGACGTGGTACGCAAGCGCATCGAGGCCTACGCCAGGGCCGCCAGCTGGACCGAGGTCGCGGCCCGTCACCTCGAGCTCTACAGAGACGCCGTCGGCCGGAACTGATCATGCGCACCGCCCTCGTGGATCTCACGCCGTTCCAGACCACCCACCGCCTGCGGGGCATCGGGCGCTACGTGCACGACCTCGCCCAGGGCCTCGGCGCCGTGCAGCGCCGCGCCCGTGAGGCTGGCGTGCGCGTCCTCGGGGTCACCTGGATCGACGAGACCGGCGAGGGCACCGTCGTGGAGGATCTCGCGAGCCTGCGCCCGCGCGGCGACGCGCAGGGCCTCGACAGCGCCGACGCCCGCGTGCGCTACGGGCGCCGCATGCACTTCGGCGCCATCGCGCGCCGCGTCGGCGCCGATCTGGTGCACCTCACCGACGCCCGCGGCACCCCGGTCCTCGGCCCGCGGCGCGTGGTCACCTGCCACGACCTCATCCCCCTGCGCTTCTCCGCCCGCTACCTCGGTTGGCAGGACGGCTTCGCCGCCATCCGTCGCCTGCGCGAGCTCCACCGCTACGGCGGCGCCGACCACGTGATCGCCATCAGCGAGGAGACGCGTCGCGACCTGCGGCGCCTGCTCGAGGTGCCCGACGACCGCATCAGCGTCGTGCACAACGGCATCGACCTCGCGCGGTTCTCGGCGGAGCCGGCCGCGGACGACGCGGCGATCGTCGCGCGCTACGGCCTCGAACGGCCCTATTTCGTGTACGTGGGCGCGTGGGAGTGGCGCAAGAACGCCGAGGGCATGTTCGGCGCCCTCGCCCACGCCCGGGCCCACGGCACCGCGCTCGAGCTCGCGTTCGTCGGCAATCTGAGCGTCGGCGAGCGCGGCCGCCTCGAGGCCCTCGCGAAGAGCGTGGGTGTACAGGGCCAGGTCCGCGCGCTCGGCTTCGTGCCCGACGAACACCTCCCCGCGCTCTACCGGCGCTCGCTCGGCCACGTGCTCGTTTCGTTCGCCGAGGGCTTCGGGCTCACGCTGGTCGAGGCGATGGCGTGCGGCGCGCCGCTGGTCGCGACCGCGGGCTCGTCGCTCGCCGAGGTCGCGGGCGACGCGGGGCTCCTCGTGCCCCCCGACGACCCGCGCGCGATCGGCGAGGCCATGGTGCGCCTCGCCGAGCAGTCGGCCCTGCGCGCGCAGCTCCGCGAGCGGGGCCTCGTGCGGGCGCGTGAGTTCTCCCGCGAGCGGTTCGCGGAGCGCACCCTCGCCGTCTACGCGCGGTTGCTCGCGTGAGGTCGTCGTGAGCCGCAAGACCCGGGTGCTGGTCGACGGCACGTCGAACCTCGACACGAGCGGCGCGCGCGGCATCGGCCGCCTGCTGCGCGATCTGCTCCACGCGCTGGCCGACACCGCCGACGAGCACGAAGACCTCGAGATCGAGGCGCTGGTCGACCTCTCCCCGCTCGGCCGCGCCCGCACCACCCACGACCTGCGCGCGGCGGCCGCCGAGCTCCACGAGCGCCGCGGCACGCTGGAGGAGCGGGTCGGCCCTCGACGCCAGCGCTTCCTCCCGTGGGCCGCGCGCGGCCACGACGTCGTGCACCTGCTCGAGCCGCGCGGCGTGCCGTGGTGGTCGCCGGCGAAGATGGTGCTCACGCTCCACGACCTCGTCCCGCTCCGCTACCCCCGGCAGTACATCGGCGGGTCGCCGCTCGCCGCGGCGAGCCGCCGGGTGCGCGAGGGCCTGCGCGCGCGCCGGGTGGAGCAGGTCGTCGCCATCTCGGCGCGCACGCGCACCGATCTCGAGGCGTTGCTGCGTCTCGATCCTCGCCGCATCACCGTCGTGCCGAACGGCATCGACCTCGGGCGCTGGTCGAGCGCCCCTCGGGAGGACGACGCCGCGCGCGCGTCACGGCTCGGCCTCGAGCGGCCGTTCGCCCTGTACGTCGGGTACTGCGACCATCGCAAGAACATCGCGGTGCTGCTCGACGCCCTCGCCCGCGCGCGCGCCGAGGTCGACCTCGAGCTCGCCTGGGTCGGCAAGCTGCTGCCCGAAGACGTGGCGCGCATGCAGCAGGAGATCGCGCGCCGAGGGCTCGGCGGGCGGGTGCACCTCCTCGGCTACGTGGACGACGACGACCTCGCGGCGCTCTACCGCCGCGCGGTCGCGCACCCGTTCCTCTCGCGGCTCGAGGGGTTCGGGCTCAGCGTCGTGGAGGCCCTCGCGAGCGGCTGCCCGGTGCTGGTCGCGCGCGACAGCGGCAGCGACGAGGTCGCGGGCGACGCCGCCGCGGCCTGCCTCGATCCCGACGACGTCGCGGGTGCCGCCGACTGCCTCGTGACCCTCGCGGGAGAATCCCCCGCCCAGCGCGCGGTCCGCGCCACCACCGGGCTCGCCCGGGCCCGCGAGTTCGATCGCGTCCGCATGGCCCGTGGGTACGTCGACGTCTACCGCGCCGCTGCTCGCTAGGTCGGCTCGGGGTCTTCGGCCTTCGCGTCGGAAGGCGTGACCCGCAACGCCAGCCGACAGAGGAGCGGGTTGAGCCAGGCCGTGACGAACAACGAGAAGGCCACCGTGGCGAGGAGGACCCCGACCAGCCCGAACGACCGGGCCATCGTGATCGTGAGGACGATGGTCACGAGCGCGTTCCCGGCCACCGCGGCCACCAGCGCCCACAGCCGGTCGGTGGCGATGAGCAGATCGTTGAACGAGCCGTTCCACACGCCGACGAACAAGAGGAGTCCGGTCGACCACCACACCGACGCGGAGAGCTGGACCGCGCGGCCGGCGAAGAGCGCGGCGATCAGGTCGCCGAAGACCACGTAGAGGAGCACCCCGGCGAGCGCGAGCCCCATCTTCAGGCGCACCAGGCGGAAGAACGCGCTCCGCAACCAGCCACGGTCGCCTCGCACGTAGGCCTCGCGGAACGCGGGGACCATGGGGCCGTCCAGCATGGCGATGAAGGTGATCGGCAGCGCGTAGACGCGCATCAGGATGGACCAGTCGGTGACCGCCAGCAGGTCGATCCGGTGGGCGACGATCAGGACCTGCGCCTCGTTGATCAGCAGCCCGGCCAGCTGGAAGAGCATCATCGCCGACGAGGTGCTGGCGAGCGCCCTCGCCACCCCGCGACTCACCAGCGAGAGCCTCGGCCGGAGCCAGGGCATGTCGTGGAGGATGTAGGCCAGGTTGACGAGGTTGCTGACCACCCCGACGCCACCCACCGCGAGGATGAGGTAGCCGAGGGAGAGCTTCAGCTTGACGACGAGCAGCAGCGTCACGAGCGACACGACGCTGCTGCCGATGTTGAAGAGGTTGGCCACGTAGCCGCGCTGGTGCGCGCTGTAGAGCGTCGGCACGAGGCTCAGCGGGAACTGCGCGAGGAAGACCGCGGCCACGGCCCCCACCGCGACCCGCGTCTCGCTGGCGAGGCTCGGGTTGGAGACCGCGAGGACCCTGTTCCAGGGCACCAGGAACAGGGCCGGGACGAACGCGAGGAACATCACGACCGCCACCGCGAGCAAGGCGAAGAACCCGGTCGAGAAGGCGCGCGCCGCCCCCTCGCGATCGTCCTTCCCGTGCGCCTCGGCCAGATGGTTCTGCAGGCCGCGCCCGAGGCCGAAGTCGGCGAGCTGGACCCACAGCAACAGCGACGAGATGGCCATCCACAAGCCGTATCGCTCCTTGCCGAGGTACCCGAGCGTGACGCGCACGTTGACGAGGCCCGTGAAGATCCCGAGGCCGTGCCCGAGGGCGGCCGTGGCCGTCGAGAGCGCCGCGCGACGGTAGCGCTCCTGCGCGCGCCCCTCGGCGGTCGACGTGTCGTACGGTCGCAGCGTCAGGACCGCGCCGAGGCCTCGACGGGCTTCGGCGAAGGTCGCGACGACCCGAGCCCATGGCCCTGGCGACCGACCATCCATCGTGGAGGCTCGTAGCGGCACGGAAGCTGCGAGGCTAGTAGCATGCCAACCATGCCTTGGACCTCGTACGCCCAGAATCGCGAGGACGTTTTGCTCCGTCGCGCCTTCGCGGGGGTGTCGTCAGGATTCTACATCGACGTCGGCGCGTGCGATCCGGTGTTGCTGTCGGTCACGAAGACCTTCTACGACGCGGGCTGGAGCGGCATCAACGTCGAGGCCTCCCCCAAGCAGCACGCCCTGGTCGCCGCCGCGCGACCGCGCGACATCAACCTCTGCGTCGGCTGCAGCGACCACCACGGCACGATGACCTTCTTCAAGGCGCGAGGGGACGCGGTCGGCCTCTCCACCTTCGCGGCGGACGAGGTGCAGGCGCACAAGGCGCGCGGCTTCGCCTTCGACGAGATCGACGTACCCCTGACCACCCTCGCGGACATCTGTCGCGAGCACGTGGGCAGTCGCACCATCGACTTCGTGAAGATCGACGTCGAGGGCCACGAGGCCGCGGTGATCGCAGGGGCGGACTTCGTGCACTTCCGGCCGCGGGTGCTGCTCGTCGAGGCCACCCGGCCCCTCTCGCAAGAGGTGACCCACGGGGAGTGGGAGCAGCGGCTCCTCGACGCCGACTACCTCTTCGCCCAGTTCGACGGACTCAACCGCTACTACGTCCGCAAGGAGGACGCGCACCTGCGGGAGGCGCTGTCCGTGATGCCCAACGTCTTCGACGACTACGTCCCCTACGAGTACCAGCGGCAGATCGAGGCGCTGGAGGCGGAGCTCGCCGCCTACCGGCGCAGCCAGCTCGCGTTGACCTCCGCGGTTCGCGCGGCGCGCTCGGTGTGGTCGGCCACCGTCGCCGCGGGCGACTGGTTGCGCCGCTCCACCCACCGCCCCTGATCGACCAGAGCCTCAGGAACGCAACGCGCTGATCTGCGCCTGCACCCGAGAGTGGGCAGCACCGAGCTCGGACGCGCGCCGCGAGAGCGCCGTCTCGAGGGCGGCCGCCGCGCCGTCCGACTCGCCCATGGCGTCGAGCAGCGAGGCCAGCTCGAGCAGCTCGCGCAGCAAGAGCGGCGTATCGGGCAGGCTGGCAAAGTCTCGCAGGTAGATGGCGTGTCCCCAGGCGAGCCGGCCCGCGCCCGCCTTGGCGGTCACGTGCACGTTGTCGTACGCCGCGCTCTCCTCGCGTTCGAGCGTGTCGCGGTGGCGCTCGGCGTAGTGCACGAGATGGCTGATGCGCCAGAGCGAGAAGCCGCGGGCGCGCAGGAAGACGTCGAGGTCGCCGAAGAGGGGCTGGCCCTCGTAGAGGGGCATGAACTCGACCTCGAGCTCGAGACCGACGCAGCGATCGAGCGTGGCCCCCGCGCCGCGCAGCACGTCGAGCTCGGCGCCCTGGACGTCGAGCTTCATGAAGGCGACGTCGGTCGACCCGCGCTCGTTCGCCCACTCCGCCAGGGTCGTGACCTCGACCGAGAGGCTGGAGACCGGACTCATCACGTCGAGGGCCGGGTAGCGCGCGACGAGGGCGCGATTGGGCGGCAGGAGCGAAGAACAGCCTGGCTCGCGCGTGACGTGGAGCTGCGCCTGACCCTTGGAGCCACCGAGGGCCACGGGGACGAAGGTCGCCGCGTCGCGCTTGTCGCTCGCGCCGATGGTGGCATTGAGCCGCGCACACTCGACGGGATCGGGCTCGAACCCGACCACGCGCGCCAGCGGATCGAGCGCGTACCACGCCTCGTCCACGCCCCAGCGCGCGCCGACGTCGAGGACCGTGGACGAACGCTTGCCGAGGATGTCCGCCGCGAGGTGCGCGGTCGCCTCGTGACTCGGCCGAAAGCGACGAACCAACTCCCGGAGGCGAGACATCTCCGGTCGGTATCGGCGGGCGTCGAAGGCGTCAAGCAGCGCAACCGACGCTGTCGACACAGAGACCGACTCGACGATAGCCTGCGCGCATGAAGGCCGGACCCGCCCTCCGCACGCTGAAGGCGACGTTCGAGGACGGACTCACGCGAGCCCGCGCCCAGGTGCAGTGGCGGAGGGCGCGACGAGCCTACGCCGCCTACAGCGAGACGCTGCGCGCGAGCTACGAGGCGCCGACGCTCGACCACGTGGTGTCGCAGCTCTCGACCGCGGCCCAGCTCGACTCGGCGCGCTTCCTCGAGTGGTGCGAGGCGCTCCACCTCAACTTCCGCCATCACCGCAAGTGGTGGGAGTTCGCCTGGATCGCGCAGGCGTTGACCCAGCACGGATGCCTCGCGCCGGGTCGCCGTGGGGTCGGCTTCGGCGTCGGCAAAGAGCCGCTGGCCTCGTACTTCGCCAAGGAAGGCTGCTCGATCCTGGCCACCGACGCCCCGCTCGAGCAAGAGAAGGGCTGGGCCACGGCGAACGAACACGCGAGCGAGCTGTCGGCGCTCAACGAGCGCGGCATCTGCGACGACGCCGCGTTCGTCGAGCGTGTCACGTTCCGCCCGGTGGACATGAACCGGGTCCCGACCGACATCACGGGCTACGATTTCTGCTGGTCCGCGTGCGCCTTCGAGCACCTCGGCTCGCTCGACCACGGCCTTGCCTTCGTCGAGCGGTCGCTCGACTGCCTCGTGCCCGGGGGAATCGCGGTCCACACGACCGAGTTCAACCTGAGCTCGGACGACGCGACCGTGGAGCACCCCGAGATCGTCGTCTACCGACGGCGGGACATCGAGGCCTTCGCGGCGCGGCTGCGGGCCAAGGGCCACCGCATCGAGCTCAACCTCCACCCCGGGGATCGGGAGCTCGACCGCTACGTCGACCTCCCACCCTATTGCCAGGACCCGCACGTGAAGCTCCTGCTGCGCGGCTTCGTGAGCACCTCGATCGGGTTGCTCGTCCAGAAGGCCTGAGCCGGCGGCCCCTGGACGCGAGCCGCAGCCGCTGACATCTTTGGGGTGGATGGACCCGGCCTCGTTGCTCGAAGACGCGCGGATCGCCGCTCACCTCGAGGGCGCCGAGCAGATGGTGCGCGACCGGGACGTCTCCCACCTCTCGCCGGCGACGCGGACCATTCGGGCCTTCGTCCTCGAGGAGCTGCGCGGCTACCGGCTCGGCGGGCGCTTCCCCAAGGACGGCGGCCACGCCGAGCAGCGGCCGTGCTTCGTCGATGCGTCGGGCACGCGGTGCGCCCTCGCCTACCTGCTCGAGCAGGTCGGCGCGCAGGCGCTCGTCGCCCGCGTCGCGGCCACGGCGAACCACGCGCGCGTCTCGCAGCTCGCCGAGGACCCGGAGTTCCTGAGCTGGCTGCTCACCATGGGTCTGAGCACCGAGGAGGCCGCGCGCATCCAGCCGCCCTTCGGGGCGACCGAGGGGTCGCGGGCCACCGAGTCCGGTCGGCCCTAGCAGGCCTCAGTTCAGGGTCGCGAGCTCGCGCTCGGCGGCGAGCCAGTCGTGCTCGTGTCCGCCGTGGTCGGCGCCGCGCGAGAGGTAGAGCTCGTACGCGCGCCGGGCGATCGCCTCGTGGCTCGGACGCGCGATCGCGGTCTCGACGCCGACGGTCTCGACGCTGGTCGCGACCGACGTGGTGGGGGTGCGGGACTTCTTCGCCTTCGAAGGGGTTCGCTTCGCCATGGCGCGGCTCGTATCGGAGCCCGCACCCGAGGAGCAAGTTTTTGGCGGCCCCTCGACGCGCCGCGACGGTTGACCTCGAATGGCGCCGCGATGTCCAACGTGGAGCACCTCGGTCGGCTCGTGGAGCTGCCCATCCTGCGAATCGTCTCGCCCGGCGCCATCCTCGGCGGCCACGAGGCCGAGGTCCTGTTGCCCGGCAAGGAGATCCCCGAGGGCGCCAAGGACGGCGACCTCGTCGAGGTGTTCGTCTACCTCGACTCCGAGGATCGCCCCATCGCGACCACGCGGGCGCCGCTGCTCGTCCTCGGCGAGGTGACCTTCCTCACCGTGGTCGACGTCACCTCGTTCGGGGCGTTCTTCGACTACGGGCTCGACAAGCACCTGCTCGTGCCCAAGGGCGAGCAGACCCACGACCTCTCGGTCGGCGACCGCGAGCCGATCGGCCTGTTCATCGACGACACCGGCCGCCTCGCCGGCACGATGCGCGTGAGCGAGCTCCTCCACAACAGCTTCGAGCTCACGCTCGACGAGTGGGTCGAGGGCGAGGCTTGGCGCAAGGACCCGGAGATCGGCGTGTTCATCATCGTCGAGCGCTCGTTCGTCGGGCTGCTCCCGCGCCACGAGCCGCATTAGCTCGCGCGCGGCGAGGCGGGGCGCTTCCGGGTCACGCGCATCCACCCGGACGGGCGCTTCGAGCTGTCGCTGCGCGCCGCCGCCCACGAGCAGCTCGAGGACGACGCCGCGACCATCCTCACGGTGCTGGCGCGCCCGAACGCCCCGCGGTTCGGGGATCGCTCTTCGCCCGACGAGTTGCGCGAGCTGTTCGGCCTCAGCAAGAAGGCATTCAAGCGCGCCCTCGGCGGCCTGCTCAAGCGCGGCGAGGTGACCGTCGACCAGGACGGCTGGGTGAAGAAGCAGTGAAGAGCCGGAGGCCTGCGCTCACTCCACGCGAACCACGTAGGTGTTGGCGCCGAAGCGGCGGATGGGCTCGAAGCTGGTCGGGGTCGTGTCGTAGACGCCCTTCGCGTAGCCCGGGAGCGGCTGGTCCTCCCAGCGGAAGCTCTCCGACATGTTCACCTCGACCACCACGTTCAGGCGGTCTTGGCGGTCGGGTCCACGTGCACGTCGAGGTTCATCTCGTAGAACGACGTGGCGCCCTCGGTGCGCAGCACGAACCCACCCGTGGCGGGCGAGGTGTGGAGCGGCGCGGCGGTGCCCTCCTGCGGGTACGACTTCCCGCCGGCGAGGAACGTGTAGCGATACCAGCCGCGCGCACGGGTGATGCCGTCGAGGTCGACCCCATCGCTCAGCGTCTGCACGCAGTCGTAGTCGCCGGGGACGTCGGCGCCGAGGTAGTGCAGCGTGGAGGAGACCACGAAGCGCGAGTGGGTGACCACGACCTGCGCCAGCTTGAAATCGCCGGCGGGGAGGGTCGCGATCTTCGCGCTGCCGACCACCGTGTCGTCGCCCGCGACGTAGCCCGCCTCGACGAAGCCCTTGCCGTGATCGAACACCGTGACGGGGGCCGGGTCGGTGGCGCTGCGTAGTAGGCGGAAGCTCCGGATGCCCTGCTTCGCGGCGCGCGCGGTCTGACCGGCGAGGCCGTCGACGTGGGTGAAGCCGTCCTTGCTGGTGCGGACGTGGAAGAACAGCGACGGGCCCGCCACGTCCGACACGGAGTCGGTGGCGCCCGTGTCGGCGCCGCCCTCGAGGCCGGTGTCGTCGGCGATCTTCAGGCCGTCGGAGCTGCTGCACGCGACGAGCGACGCGGCGGCGAGCACGAGGAAGGGGCGGAGCATGGCGCGCCGGCGAGCAAGGCCGGGGCCAGGCGCGACCGCGGGGAATCCACGCGCTGCGCCGCCGCGCGTGAACGGGAGAACACGGGCCCCGTGAACGGTCACTGCGCGCGGAGGCCCTCGGCGGGGCGGATGTTGGCGGCGTGCAGCGCGGGGACGATGGTGGCCGCGAGGCAGATCAGGATGGCGATCGCACCGGTGACCAGGAACTCCTGGGGGCGCACCTCGACCGGCAACCGCGAGATGAAATACACCTTCGGGTCGAGCGGGAAGCCGTAGACCAGGAGGCCCTTGCAGACGGCGAACCCGAGCAAGAGGCCGATGCAGGTGCCGATCATGCCGATGATGAGCCCCTGGTAGAGGAACGTGCGCAGGATGGCGCCGTCCCGCGCGCCCATCGCCTTGAGCACGGCGATCTCCTTGCGCTTGTCGAGCACCACCATGACCAGCGTGGCGATGACGGTGAAGGCGGCCACCACGATGATCAGCGCGAGCACCGCGCTCATGCCGATCTGCTGGATTTTCAGGGCGGTGAACAGCGGGTGGTTGAGCTCCTCCCAGTCCATCACGTGATAGACGCCGTTCGCGAGCTGCTTCTCGATCTGGTCGCGGATCTTGCGGGCCTTGTCGATGTCGGCGACCCGCATCTCGACGCCGGTCACGCTGTCGCCCTGGTCCCAGAACGCCTGCGCCTCGTAGATGTCGGTGTAGACCAGCTTGCTGTCGTACTGGTCGAACCCGGCCTCGAAGATCGCGATGACCTTGAACTGGCGGGCCGTCGGCGCGCGGGTGCTGCCAGTGAACGAGAAGCCGATGGCCGGCGAGGTGATGCGCACGCGGTCGCCGATGCCGACGGCGAGGTTCTTGGCGAGCGTGCGGCCGATGACGACGCCAGGGAGGTCCTTGTCGGCCTCCTTCATCGCCTCCTTCTTGGCGATCTCGTCGAGCTGCTGCGACTCGTCGGCCTCGTCGGGGAGCTTGCTCGAGTAGCCGCCCTCGGGCTCGATCTCGCCGGAGGGCGCGGGCGCGGGCGCGGCGCTGCCGCTCGGCGCGGCGGCGGCGACGGCCTCCTCCTTCGCGGTGGTCGCGTTCTCCGCCTTGAGGTCCTCGAGGCGCTTCTCCATGTGCTGGTGGAGCCAGTCGCCGCTCGCGCTGCCAGCCGCCGCGGTGGAGCCGGAGCCAGCGGGGACGATGGGCAGCACGCCGAGGGGCCCGCCGCTGCCGCTGCTGCTCGGGATCGGCATCGCGTCCAGCGGGTGCAGCCCGAACGTGCCGCCCTTGCGATCGGGGGGGTGGGCCCCCGGCCTGCGTAGTCCAGCCCGCAGGAGCGCGTCGCCCTGGGCGAAGCCGAGCGCCTTGCCGCTGACGGGATCGACGATCTGCTTCGGCAGATCGAGCACCTGCCCCATGAGCTGCGGGTCGACGCCCTTCATGAGGACGCCGGTCGCCGTGCGATCGCCAGCGGTGACGAGCATGGGGTTGATGACGAACGGCGCCACGGCGACGACGCCGGGCACCTTGCTCACCTCGTCCATCACCCGCTTGTATTCGTGGAACTCGGGCGTCCTCTTGAGGATGAGGACGTGGGCGTTCACGCCGAGCACCTTGTCGCGGAACTGCTTCTGGAAGCCGCCCGTGACGCTCATCACGGTCGCGAGCGCGGCCACGCCGAGGGCGACCCCGAGGATGGCGAAGAGGGTGCCCACGGAGATGGACGCACTCTTCTTCGAGCGGAGGTAGCGGAGGGCGAGGAGCCAGTCGTACGACATGGTGGGTGACGAGCGGAGCGGAGCGGCCTACCCTGGAGTGCCCCGCGGGGGAAGCGCGGCGCGAAACTCGCATGGCACCCGCCGCAACCAAGAGATTCGAGCGACACTTCCCGTGAATCGCGTCCAGGCGTGAAGATCGGTTGTCCCTCAGGTCCGCAAAGATTGCCTAGGTCTGACCTGCATCGCCGACCCGAGACCCTTCTCCCCGTCTGTCCGTAGTCTCCGGAGTACCCCCGATGGCGCACCCCTCCGACCCGAACGCACCTCCGCCCCCTTCTGGATTCGGTCCGCCGGGATCGCAGCCGGGATCCCTTCCTTCGGGAGTGGTGGTCCCCTCCCAGCCCGTGAGCCTGCGCACCACCGCCGACGTGCCGTCGTCCGGTCCGGAGCGCTTCACCACGAGCCCGCAGTCGGTCATCGAGATGCCCCCGATCGATCCGAGGTGGGTCAACGACAAGAACCTCGGCCAGGTCTTCGGCGGCAAGTACATCATCGACCGCGTCCTCGGCGAGGGCGGGATGGGCATCGTCTACCTCTCGCGTCACAAGGCGATCGGCAAGCGCTTCGCCATCAAGCTGCTGCACGGCGATGCGGTGAAGGACCCGGAGGTCGTCGAGCGCTTCAAGGTCGAGGCGCAGGCGGCGAGCGCGATCGGTAACGAGCACATCATCGACATCACGGACTTCGCCGAGCTCACCGACGGCTCCACCTACTTCGTGATGGAGTTCCTCGACGGCCGCGCGCTGTCCAAGCTGTTCGACGAGCTCAAGCGCCTGCCCACCATGCGCCTGGCGCGCATCGCCAAGCAGATCGCGCAGGGCCTCGGCGCCGCGCACCAGGCGGGCATCGTCCACCGCGACCTCAAGCCCGACAACATCCAGCTCTGCAAGCGCAGCGGCGGCGAGGTCGACTTCGTCAAGATCCTCGACTTCGGCATCGCGAAGGTCGGGCAGAGCTCGAACAAGCTCACCAAGGCCGGCGCGATCTTCGGCACGCCGCACTACATGAGCCCCGAGCAGGCGGCCGGCTCGCCGGTCGACCACCGCACGGACATCTACGCCCTCGGCGTCATCCTCTACGAGGGCGCAGTCGGCCGCGTGCCGTTCGACGCCGACAACTTCATGGGGATCCTCACCCAGCACATGTACAAGGCGCCGGTCCCGCCGCGCGCCGTGCCGGAGTGCCCCGCCGATCTGCCGCCGGGCCTCGAGGTCATCATCATGCGCTGCCTCCGCAAGAAGCCGGAGGAGCGCTACCAGACCATGGAGGAGCTGGCCGACGATCTCGATCGCCTGCTCCGCGGTGAGGTCCCCAAGGCAGCCCAGGACATGATGGCGCTGTCGGCCGGTTACCAGTCGCTCGCGCAGAGCGCGCTGGCGGCCTCGGCCATGCCCAAGCCCGTCCCCGGCGAGCCGCCCGGCGGTTTCACCAAGAAGACGCCCTGGCCCCTCTACGCCGGGATCGCGGGCGTCGTCGCCGCCATCGGCATCGCCGCCGTGGTGCTGGTCGGTCCCGGCAAGACCAACGCCGACGCCAAGAAGAGCAGCAACGACGACTCGACCGAGACGCCGAGCAAGAAGTCGAACGTCACGCCGTCGACGACGACGTCCGCCGCGCCCACGGTCACGGCCGCGCCCAAGAAGGCCCGGATGATCCTCGTGACCAGCCCCATCGCTGGCGCCAAGGTCTACGACGGCGACACGCTGGTCGGCGACGAGCCGCAGAACATCGAGCTCGAGGAGGGCAAGACCAAGTCGCTCGTCCTCAAGGCGCCCGGCTACAAGGATGCGACGGTCGCGCTCGACGGCAAGTCGCCCGCCAAGGTCACCGTCCAGATGACCAAGATCCCTGGCGCCAACGTGCCTACACCGGTGCCCACCAAGAAGACGGCGGCTCCGAGGCCGACGACCCGTGGGCCAAGAAGTAACCGGCCAAAGAAGTAACCCTCTTCGCGTCCGCGACGACATCGTATCATCGGCGTCGCCATGCCCGGTACCGCCGCCCCCGGTTTCACGGACAAGGCGTCTTCCTCGAACTGGCGCGTGGGCATGGTCATCGGGGGCAAGTACGCCCTGCTGTCGCTCCGCGCGGAGGGCGGCGAGGGCCCGCTGTTCGAGGCACAGAACACGTGGACCGGTCGGCGCGTGGCCATCAAGCTCCTGCACGCCGCGCACGGCGACGACGACGGCTCGATCGCGCGGTTCCTCGCGCAAGCCCGCACGGCGACGCAGCTCGAGCACCCCAACATCGTCGACGTCCTCGACATCGGGCAGGACCAGACCGACGGCTCCTGGTTCATCGTGCAGGAGTTCCTCCGCGGCAACGACCTGCGCGTGCTCATCGACCGCCAGCAGCTCGACCCGGCGCAGGCGCTCAACCTCCTGCTACCGATCATGGTCGCGCTGGTCGCCGTGCACGACCGCGGCATCGTCCACCGCGATCTCAAGCCCGAGAACATCTTCCTCGCCAAGAACTCGCTCGGGCAGGTGGTGCCGAAGCTCATCGACTTCGGCGTCGCGCGCAAGGTGAGCACGCTGACCAAGAGCCTCGCCCACCACGAGCGCGGCGTAGGCACGCTCGAGTACGCCTCGCCCGAGCAGGTGCGCGGCGAGATGCTCGACGCACGCGCCGACGTCTGGTCGATGGGGGTGGTCTTCTACGAGGCCATCGCGTGGCAGCGGCCGTTCGGCGGCGAGGGGCAGAGCGAGCTCGTGCCGCAGATCCTCGGCGTCACGCCGCCACGGCTCGACGCGCTCGTGCCGTCGGTGGGCGCCGATTTCGCCGACGTAATCGCCCGCGCGCTCGCCCGCGAACGGGACGAGCGCTGGCCGTCGATGCGCGATTTCCTGCAGGCCCTCGTGGCGTGTCGCTCGCTGCCGGGCGACGAGCTCAAGACGCGCCACCGCGCGGCGCTCGGGAGCCTGATGCCCTCGGCGCGCCCGCCGCGCAACCGCCAGAGCGAGTTCCCGCCCGGCGGCAAGCGCTCGATCTCGGTCATCGATCTCGACGGGTCGACCCACCTGCGCGCGGCCGACCGGCTCGCGAGCGAGATCGGGATCGAGTCCGGGTCGCGCGCCACCACCGAGGGGCTCGCCGACGCGGCCGAGCGCGCTCTGCAGACCAACGCCCTCGACGAGGCGGTGGCCGACGCCGAGCGCGCGATCCGTCGCGCCGCGGGCAAGCCGGCGATGACCGCGCGAATGCGGCTCGTGCAGGCCGTCGCCCACCGCTGGCGCGGCGCCCACGGCGAGGCCGCGCGCTGCGCGTTCGAGGCCATGGAGCTGCACCACAAGAGCAGCGCCGAGTGGTTCGAGGCGGCGGCGGAGCTCGCGGTGGTGAGCGGTCTCATCGGCGAGCGCGACCGGCTCGGCTCGCTCGCGGCGGCGATCCTCGGTGCGCGGCCGATCGACGAGCGCGCCGACGAGGCGCGGGTGGTCGCGGCGTTCCGCATCGCGACGTGGCTGCTGCGCACGGGGCAGACCGAGCGCTCGGAGTCGGTCGGGGCCACCGTGGCGCCCGACGCGGCGCGGCTCTCGCACGACCCGCTCGTGCGCGCGTGGGACGCGGTGGTGCGCGCCGAGATCTGCTCGCACCACGGCGATCCGGGCGCCACCCTCGAGTACCTGAGCACCGCGGTCGAGGCGTTCGCCGAGGCCGGTGACGCGCGGAACGCCTGCGTGCAGCGCCAGAACCTCGCCAACAGCTACATCCAGCTCGGCGCCTACGCCGAGGCCGGCGCGGTGCTCGCCGACGTCCTCAAGGCCGCCGAGGCGATGAAGCTCGAGATGGCCTCGGTCGTGAAGGCCAACCACGCGGTGGTGCTGGTGCGCATGGGCGACGTGGAGGCGGCGGCGCGCATGGCGCGCGAGGCGGTGGAGGAGCTCGCGCGGCGTGGCAACCGGCGCGCCGAGGCCTTCTGCCGGATCTACCTCGCGGGCATCCTCTCGTTCCAGAAGGACTTCGTCGCCGCGGAGGACGAGGCGCGGGGCGCGATCGCGGCCGCGAGCAGCGCCCCCGAGGCGCGGGCCTACGGCTTCGCCACGCTCGGCGCCCTCCTGCTCCGCCAGAAGCGCGCCGAGGAGGCCTACGAGGTCGCCGCGCGCGCGATGGAGCTGATGCAGGGGCTCGGCGGCGTGAGCGAGGGTGAGTCGCTGATCCGGCTCGTGCACGCGGTGTCGCTGCGCATGCTCAAGCGGACCGCCGAGGCAGACGCGGCGCTGTCCGAGGCGGTGGAGCGCCTGCAGGAGCGCGCCGCCTCGATCAGCGACGAGGGCTGGCGGCGCAGCTTCCTCGAGAACATCGCCGAGAACGCGAGCACCCTCGCGCGGGCGGAGAAGGTGGGGCTCGGGTGAGGTTGCTCGGGGTCGCGGGGATCGCGCTCGTCGCGGGCCCGCTGGTCACGAGCTGCGGCGCGAGCGTCTCGACCGAGGGCGAGGCGTGCAGCGACTGCATCATGCTGGGCTACGTCTGCTCGGACGGGACGAGCCCGTACACGGGTCGATGCCTGCGCATTGCGGGCACGTGCACCGCCGAGCGACGCCCGTGCCCCGGCGAGGACTGCGCCACGACCGAGTGCGGGCCGCCGATCCGCATGGCCAGCTACGCGTGCGAGGACGGCACGACGGGGGGACCCACCGGCCGGTGTCGACGCGAGACGAGCGGCAGTTGCGCCTGGGAGATCCGCACCTGCGTGCGAAAGTGCGAGCCCACCGAGTGCGACGTGCCGAGCATCGCGTGCGCCGACGGCAGCCTCCCCACCTTCGGCCCGTGCAAGCGCGCCCCGGATGGCCGCTGCGCCGTCACCACCTGGACCTGCCCGAAGCCGAAGCCCACCTGTGACGGCCCCCACACCTGCACGTGCGACGTCGCCAAGAAGAGCATGGCCGACGAGATCTGCACGACCGTCCGGGCGGGCGGTGGGGACTGCGTCGTGTGCCTGCAGTCGGTCGATCCGAGCGGTGTCCAGTGTCAGTGGTCGGCCTTGTACATGCCCGCCGAGTGCCCCTGCCCTGCGCCGATGACCCTCCCGAAGTGCCCCGGCTGACCTATCCTGGCGCGCGTGGGAGGCAGGTGGACCGCAGCCGGCGTGGGCCTCGCGCTCGGGCTCGCGAGCGCGAACGTCGCGTCCGAGGACGCCGCGGTGCCGCCCGTGCTGCAGGCGCAGCTGCTCGCCAAGGTCGCCGCCTACGACAAGAACTTCGAGGCCCGCGCGGGCGAGCGCGCGCAGGTGTGGATCGTCGTGCGCCCCGGGGACGACACCTCCGCGCGGGTGGGCAAGGCGATGCAGAAGGAGCTCGGCACCCAGGCCACGGTCGGTGGGGTGGCGCACGACGAGACGCTCCTCGCGTATCCCGGCGCGACGGCGCTCGCCGACAAGATCAAGAAGAGCAAGGTCGCCATCGTGTACTTCGCGCCCGGCTTCGGCGACCAGGTGGGCGCGATCCGCGACGCGCTCGCCGGCGGCGACGTCCTCAGCGTCTCGGCGGTGCCCGAGCACGTGCCGCAGGGCATCGTCCTCGGCTTCGATCTCGTCTCCGGCAAGTCCAAGCTGCTCTGCCACCTCGGGCAGGCCAAGAAGCAGCACGTCGCGTTCAAGGCCGAGGTCCTCAAGCTCATGAAGGTGTACGAATGACCGCGCGCGGCCGCATCGCCGTCGGGGCAGCCGTGCTCGCGTGCCTGTACGCGACCACCGCCCACGCCGAGGACACGAGCGATCTCGAGGGCACCCTCGACACACCGGTGACCACCACCGCGTCGCACGCCGCCGAGACCACGGCGAGCGCGCCCGCCACCGTCACCGTCGTGACCGCAGAGGAGCTGCGTCGCTACGGCATCCTGACGCTCGATCAGGCTCTCGACTTCCTCTCGCGCGGGGTGACCACCGGCAACCCTCTCCACCAGGTGGACGTCGGCGCGCGCGGCGTCCTGCTCACCAAGGACCAGGGCAACCACTTCCTCCTCCTGGTCAACGGCCACGCGATGAACGAGCCGCTGTTCGGCTCCGCGCGCTTCGAGCGCGGCCTCGGGATCTCGCTCGAGGAGGTGGACCACATCGAGGTGATGGTGGGGCCGAGTTCGGTGCTCTACGGCAGCAACGCGATGCTCGGGGTGGTCAACGTCATCACCAAGCGCGCCAAGGACTACGGCGGCCCGCACCTGGTCGCCGAGGCCGAGCCCGGGAAATCGTGGCGCGCCGCCGCGGGGATCGGGCTCACGTTCGGGCTGTTCGGCAAGCCGACCGAGCTCGTCGTGCAGCTCGACGGCACCTATCAGTACGGCCCCGCGTTCACGGTCGGACCGCAGGACCTCGGGCTCGACCTCGCGAGCGGCAAGCCGATCCGCTGGAAGCGCGACGGGTCGATCGCGGGTGTGTGGGGCGGCGCCATCGACGACCAGCACTACGCGATCGTCCCGGGCCTGCACGTCCGGCTGGTGCGCGGGGGCACCGAGCTCAACGTGTTCGCGTCGTCGTACAAGCGGGCCTGGCCGTTCTTCGACGTGCGCACCCGCACCGCGACCACCCTGAACGACCCCGACAACTACGAGCGCGACCGGAGCCTGCGCTTCGACCTCTCGCACCGGCTCGTGCTCTCGCCGATCGTCTCCCTCTACGGCCGCCTCTACGCCGACGGGTGGGACAACCTGCAGAACGGCATCGACGCGCGCGCGGGCGGCTGCGTGTACCCGGGCACGAGCACCTGCCACAACGTGAGCGTCGGCCTCGCGCGCTGGGGCGGCGTCGAGCTGCGCGGCGCGTTCGACTGGCGGGCCGACGGCGCGTACGTCACGACCCTCGGCCTCGACGCGCGACGCATCCAGGTCGGCCACAAGTACGACCAGAGCGACCTCGACACCGGCAAGCCGCTGATCTCGAGCGCCAGCGTGATCGACGCGTGGGACTCGACCCTCGGTGCCTACCTGCAGCAGGCCTTCCGACCGAGCGCGCGCGTCGACGGCAACGTCGGTGCGCGCCTCGACGTCGGCGAGCAGTACCACCCGGTGGTCTCGCCGCGGGCCGCGGTCGGCTTCGGGCTCTGGCGGGGCGGCGCGCTGAAGGTCATCTACGCCGAGGCCTTCCGCGCCCCCACCTGGTACGAGCGCGGCGCCAAGGAGCTCGGCGTGCAGGGCGCGGGCGAGCTCGCGCCGGAGCGCGTGCGCGCCGTCGAGGCCGACCTCGAGCACCGGTTCGGCACCCACCGCCTGTTCTTCGGCGCGTTCTTCTCGCGCTTCCGCGACCTCATCGCGCCCCACGTGCTCACCCGCGACGAGATCCTCGCCGCAGCGGCGCGCGGGGAGATCGACGCCCTCCGCGGCCGCGTGTGGCGCCAGTACCGCAACGTCGACACCATCGACGACTACGGCGGCGAGATCGGCGCCGACGGCAGCTTCCTCGGCGGTGCGCTCCGCTACGGGCTCGCGTTCACGAGCGCCCTCGCCCTGCGCAGCGGCACCGCGCCGGGCGACTCGCAGACCCTGCCCGTGGCGCCGCACCTGTTCGGCAACGCGCGCCTCTCGTATTCGCTCGGGGGAAATCTCCCCACGTTCGCGCTCGTCGGGCGCTACGTGTCCGACCGCCCGGCGGACCGCGCCTACGACGGCGGCTTCACCCCGCTGCCGATGGCGCCCGCGTTCGTCGAGCTCCGGTTCACCGTGACCGGCAAGATCCCTGGATCCCGGGCGTCTCCTACCGAGCGGGGGTCAACTGGATCTCGGCCGATCGCGGCCCCTACGTCATCGGTCCCGTCCAGTCCGTGAAGGACGGTCCGAACCCCGAGCTCGTCCCGATGGACCGGCTGCGCGCGTTCGTCGGCTTGCGCTACGATCTCGACCCATGAGCCGGCTGACGCTCGCCTTGGCGCTGCCGGTCCTGGCCGGCTGCGTCGACGTGTCGCCGATCGCCGTGGCCGACGCCAGCGTGAGCGAGGTGAGCGACGCCGCGACGGACGCCGACGCCCGCGGCCCATGCCGCGACTGCCTCGAAGGGGTGCTCGCGGACGGCGGCCCCGGGTGCAAGGCCGAGGTCACCAAAGTGCTTCTCGCTCGAGCTCTGCAAGCTCACCTACTACTGCGCGCTCGCCAACGGCTGCCTCGAGGGCCGCTCCTTCACGTCGACCATCGACTGCGGGATCCCGTGCGCGCAGAAGGTGGGGCTGATCGACCAGACTTCGGTCGAGGCGGCCGCGGTCGTGGAGCTCGTGGCGTGCGCGCAGTCCACGTGCGCCCTCGCCTGTCACAACGGCGAAGATGCCGGCAAGTGACGCCGGCCAGCGGGAGACCCCCGCGTTCCTCTCGCTCGGGGTGAAGCTCGCCGTCGGCGTCGCCGCCGTGGTCTCGCTCGTCAGCGTGCTCGCGTTCGTGGAGCTCACCTCGCGCGAGCGGCAGCGCTCGCTCGCCCAGAAGAGCGTCGCGGCCCGCATGGTCTCGGACCTGCTCGCGGCGTCGCTGGTGGCGCCGCTCGACTTCGGCGACGAGGAGGCGATCGAGAAGGAGCTGCTCCACCTCGCGAGCAACCGCGACGTCGTGGGCGCGCGGGTGTTCGGCCCCACCGGGCAACCGCTCGCCTCGCTGCAGAAGGCCGAGAGCCTGACCGCCCCGACCGCCGCAGGCATCGTCACCTACGACGATCGCCTCGAGGTCGGACAGCTCGTGCGCACGCCCACCGGCAAGCACCTCGGTGCGCTGTCCATCGTGCTGTCGCTCGGCCCGGAGAACGCGGCGTTCGCGGCCACCCGCCAGCGGATCGCCTGGCTCACCCTGCTCGTCGCGGCGGCCACCTCGACGCTGCTCCTGCTCGTCACGCGGCGCCTCCTGCTCCGACCCCTCTCCCGCATGGCCCGCGCCGCCGCCCGCATCGGTCAGGGCGAACGCGGCGTGACCGTGAGCCAGCCCACCGCCGACGAGCTCGGCGTGCTCGCGCAGGCCATGAACGCCATGAGCGCCTCCATCGTCACCCGCGAAGAGGAGCTCGCTCGGACGACGCGGAGTCGTCAGGAGCTGCTCGACCACATGCGCCAGGCGATCGTCGTCGTCGACACCGAGGGTCGGGTGGAGGAGGTGTCCTCGGCGGCGGCCCGCGCGATCTTCGGCGACGTCACGGGGCAGCGGCTCGTCGACGTGCTCTACCCTGGACTGCCGGCCGACGCGGTCGAGGTCGCGGCGTTCGAGGAGTGGCGGCGCCTCGCGGGGAACGTCGACCTCGAGGCGTTCGAGGAGCTGCGCACCCTCGCTCCGAGCAGGGTCGCGGTGGGCGACCGCCACCTCGCCCTCGAGTTCCGGCCGCTCGACCGAGACGGCCTGGTCCACAAGATGATGCTGCTCGCGATCGACGAGACCGATCGGCGAAGGCTGGAGGACGACCTCCGCAAGAAGGAGGAGGCCCACGTCCGGCAGCTCCGCGCCATGCGACGCCTGCTCGCCGGATCGGCGGCGGCGTTCGTGCGCTTCGTGGAGACGGCGGGTGGGCGACTCGAGGAGTGCCGGCAGGCGTTCGCCGAGGGTCCGCTGACCGCCGCCCGGGTCGACGAGATCTACCGCATCGCGCACACGGTGAAGGGCGAGGCCATGGCGTTCGAGCTCGAGGGGGTCGCCGCCGAGGTCCACGCGATCGAGGACGTCCTCGAGCAGGTGCGCGTGGCCCCCTCGCCGCTCGAGCTCACCGCGGCGCAGGCCGCCGCCTTCGCGGGCGCGCTGGAGCGCGCGGAGAACGCCCTGCGCGACGCGCGCGAGCTGATGATCACCGCCTCGCCGATCGGCGCCGCCATCCTCGACCAGGTCACCGTGCGGCGGTCCGAGCTCGACGCGCTGGTGGCGCTGACCACCGACGGGAGCGCCATCGCGAGCGTGGTCCGGAGGCTCACGGCTCGCCCGTTCGGCGAGTCCGCCGGGCTGCTCGCCGAGCGCGCCGAGGGCTGGGCGGCCTCGGTCGGCAAGCAGGTCCGGCTCACGATCGAGGGGGGCGAGCGGCCGATCGCGGGCGACCTCGCGGCGCGACTGCCGGGCCTCCTCGCGCAGCTGGTCCGCAACGCCATCGTCCACGGGATCGAGGCGCCCGACGCCCGGCGCGCGGCCGGCAAGGCGCCCGAGGGCACCATCGTCGTGTCGTGCGACGAGGCCGGCGTCGTCGAGGTGGCGGACGACGGGGCGGGGGTGCTCGACGCCGAGCCGAGCGCCCGGCCCGCCGATCTCCTCGCGGGTCGTGGGATCGGCCTGCGTGCGGTACGCTCGATGGCCATGGAGGTCGGTCGGTCGCTCGAGGTGCACGCAGAGCCCACGCGCGGATCACGGTTCCGGCTCGTGCCGGTGAGCCCGTCGATCGCGCCGCCTCGGCCAGCGAGGGGCTCGGGCCGTGGAGCGCCGTCGTGAGCAAGGGGCGCGTCCTCTACATCGACGACAGCGAGGTGTTCCTCGAGCGGGTCCGCACCGCGCTGGGCGACGCTGGCTACGAGGTCGTGGCCACCACCCAGACCGTCGGCGCGGCGCGCCACCTCGCGGGCTGCGATCTCGTGCTGGTCGACTACCACATGCCCGGCTTCGACGGCGCGTCGGTGCTGGCCTCGCTGCGGGCCGCGGTGGAGAAGAGCGAGCAGAAGCCGAGCTTCTACCTCTACACCAGCAACAAGGCGATCGCGTCCGACTACTCGATCCTGGGCTTCGACGGGGCGCTCCAGCACAAGGGGGACGACCGCGCCCTCGTGCCCCAGGTCGACGCCGCCATGCGGATGCGGAAGCTCCGCGCGCTGTCGGCGGCCCGTTCCGCCGGGACCGGGGGGCGCGGGTAGCGCGGACGCGCTGAATCGGGTCTGCTATTCTCCCTGGCCCCATGAAGCTCCTCGTCGCCGACCGCCTCGAGCCCTTGGCCCTCGAAGAGCTCAAGCACCTTGGCGCCGAGCTCGTCTACGAACCCGACATCCCCGCCGAGGCATTGGCGGCCAAGCTGGAGGGCGTCGGGGTGCTCGTCGTCCGCAGCAAGAAGGTCGACTCGTTCGCCATCGACGCAGGGCGACACCTCCACCTCATCGTGCGGGCCGGCGCGGGCACGCAGAACATCGACGTCGCGGCCGCCTCGGCGCGCGGCATCTACGTCGCGCACTGCCCGGGCAAGAACGCGATCGCCGTCGCCGAGCTCACCATGGCGCTCATCGCGGCGATCGACCGGCGCATCCCCGACGCGGTCGCCCAGCTGCGCGCGGGTCGCTGGGAGCGCGCCGATCTCTCGCGCGCCGACGGCCTCTTCGGGCGCACCCTCGGGCTCGCGGGCTTCGGCGCGATCGCGCGCGAGGTGTCCCTGCGTGCGCGGGCGTTCGGCATGAACGTCGTCGCCCACGGCCGCTCGCTCACCCCGCAGCGCGCCGCCGAGCACGGCGTCGGCCACGCGCGCAGCCTCGAGGAGCTCGCGAGCCGCTCGCAGATCTTCTCGGTGCACCTGCCGCTCTCGACCGGTACGCGCGGCGTCATCGACAAGAAGGTGTTCGCCGCGCTGCCCGAGCGCGCGATCTTCGTCAACACCGCGCGCGCCGAGGTGGTCGACGAGGAGGCGCTCATCGAGGCGGTCGAGAAGCGCCGGCTGCGCGTCGGCCTCGACGTCTTCGCCGACGCACCGCACGCCGGCTCCGCGCCCTACGACGGCCGCCTCCTCGGCCTCGACGGCCTGGTCTACGGCACGCCCAACGTGGGCGCCGCCACCGCGCAGGCCCAGTCCGCGGTCGCCTCCGAGACGGTGCGCATCATCCGCTCGTTCCTGCGCCTCGGCGACGTGCCGAACTGCGTGAACATCTGCGCCACCTCGCCGGCGCGCTACCAGATGGTCATCCGCTGTCTCGACAAGGTCGGCGTGCTCGCCAACGTGCTCGGCGTGGTCAAGCGCCACGGCCTCAACGTCGAGGAGCTCGCCTCCACCATCTTCGAGGGGGCCACCGCGGCGTGCACCAAGCTGCGGGTGACGGGCCGACCGAGCGAGGCCTGCGTCAGCGAGATCAAGGCGTTCGCGGAGGTGTTCCACGTGGACGTGGTCGCCCTGCCCAACATGGCTTGATCCGACCATGCAGGTGACCGAGCTGCGCTGGACCCTGGTCTTCGAGGACGGGTCCAACGCACCCGTCGATCTCCCGGTCGGCGACCGCCTCACTGCGGGCCGCGCGCGCGACGCCCCGATCCGGCTGCCCGAGGGCGATCAGAACGCCTCCCGCTACCACGCCGCGTTCGAGTCCACGCCGATCGGCGTCGAGGTCACCGATCTCGACAGCCGCAACGGGGTGCTGGTGCACGAGGCGCGCGTGCGCGCGGTGACCCTGCGGCCCGGGGAGCGGGTGCGCCTCGGCCAGACCCTGCTGCGGGTCGAGTGCCGGTCGGTCACGCTGGACGTCCCCGCGCCCGCGCCGGTGCCGTTCCGCGACGCGCCCGCGTGGGGCCTCGGCACGGTGAAGGCCAACCCGTACCACTGCGAGATCTGCGGCAAGGACGGCCCGGTGCCGGCCCTCGGGCACGAGCCGTGGTGGATCGAGATCGCCTGGATCTGCCCGAGCTGCGCCGAGGCGCGCAGGACCGCACCCAGCACCTGGGACGAGCCCGCGCCGGCCCAGATCGGCGTCTACACCGTGCTGCGCTTCCTGGCGCGCGGCGGGATGGCGGCGGTGTACGAGGGGCGCCATCCGAGCGGGATGCGCGCCGCGATCAAGGTGATGCTCCCGCAGCGACAGCTCGAGACCGAGGGCCGCCTGCGCTTCCTCAAGGAGCAGCGGATCACCCGCTCGCTGGCGCACCGCCGCATCGTGCGCTGCCTCGACGTCGGCGAGCTGCCCGAGGGCAAGCTGTGGGTCGCGACCGAGCTGCTCGACGCGGGCGACGCCGAGTCGGTCGCCGGCCCGAACAGCGCGATCCCGGCGATGGTCACGCTCGCGGCCGACATGCTCGAGGGGCTCGGCTACGCGCACGGGCTCGGCATCGTCCACCGCGACATCAAGCCGTCGAACCTGCTGCTGCTCCGCGACGCGCGGGGCGCGCTGCGCGCCAAGCTCTCCGATTTCGGCCTCGTTAAGAGCTTCCGCACCGCCGGCGGCACGATCATCACCAAGGACAACGAGATCCGCGGCTCGGCGCCGTTCATCGCGCCCGAGCAGCTGCTCGGCTTCCGCGACGTCTCCGTGAGCGCGGACGTCTACTCGGCGGGCGCGACGCTGTACTACCTCCTGACGGGCGAGCTGCCGATCACCGTGAACGGCTCGCCGTGGGACGCGACCGACGCGCAGCTCTGCCTCGCCACGCTCGCCGACGAGCGGGTGCCCCTGACGACCCGGAGGCCCGGCGTGCACCCGTTCCTCGCGCAGTGGGTCGATCTGATGGTCTGTCGCGACTGGGATCGGCGCAAGCACGTCGGGGCCACCGACGTGCTCGCCGCGCTCCGCGCCTACCCGGGTTAGCCCGGAGCGGAGGACCGGACGGGGACGGTCCGGGAGCGACAAAGCGACTCTAGTCGTCCTCGTCCTTGCGCTGGGGGCTCGCCTCGGCGGCGATCTTGGCCTGCAGCTGCGGCGAGCACGGCTCGTAGTGCGAGAAGGTCATCGCGAACGTGCCGCGGCCCTGGGTCATCGCCGAGAGCCGGGGCTCGTAGTCGAGCAGCTTCTCGAGCGGCGCCGAGGCCTTGATGACGCTCGACTCGTCGGCGCTGTCCTGACCGTGGATGCGCCCACCGAGCCCGTTGAGGTGCCCCATCACGTCGCCGATGTGCGAGGACGGGATGGTGACCTCGAGGGACATGTGCGGCTCGAGCAGCACCGGCGAGCCGCTCGCGAGCGCGGCCCGCATCGCGCGGTAGCCCGCCGTCTGGAACGCGGCGTCCGACGAGTCGACGGAGTGCGACTTGCCGTCGTAGAGGCGCGCGCGCACGTCCACCACGGGGAAGCCTGCGATCGGCCCCGCGGCGAGGGCGCGGTGGATGCCCTTCTCGACCGAGCCGATGAACTGGCGGGGCACCGTGCCGCCGACGACGGCGTCGACGAACTGGAACCCCTGGCCGCGATCGAGCGGCTCGACGTCGAGGTAGCAGACGGCGTACTGGCCGTGACCACCGGTCTGCTTCTTCTGCTTGCCCTCGACCTTCGGGACCGGCACGCCCAGCGTCTCGCGGTAGGCGATGCGGGGCGGCCCGAGCTTGCACTGGATGCCCGACCGACGCTTGAGGCGCTCGACCGCGAGGTCGAGGTGCGTCGCGCCGAGCCCCGAGAGCACGAGCAGGTGCGACACCTCGTCGAGCGCGTACGAGAGCGCCGGATCCTCCTCGACCAGCTTGTCGAGCGCGTCCGCGAGCTTGTCCTCGGCGCCGCGCCCCTCGGCCTGCAGCGAGCGGGAGAACAGACGCGGGGGGAGGCCGGGCGAGGGGTGCGGGTGCACGTCGCTCGGGTCGCTCAGCGTCTCGCCGGTGTGGGTGGTCTTGAGCTTGGCGATGGCGACGATGTCGCCCGCGACGGCCTCGCTCGGGTGCGGCGCGTTCTTGTCCGACCCCTCGGCCAGGGCGCCGATGCGCTCGCGCTGACCGGTGGCCGCGTTGACGACCTGGTCGTCGGTGTGGAGGACGCCCGCGAAGATGCGGGTGTAGCTCGCGCGGCCGCTGTGCGGATCGATGTGGGTCTTGAAGACGTAGGCCTCGAGCGGCGCGTCGGTGCGGGCCTCGGGCGGGGGCACGAGCGAGACGAGGCCGTCGAGGAGCGCGAGGATGCCCTTGGGCTGGGTGCTGGCCGCCACGAACATGGGGACGATCGCGCGGCGACGCACGGCGCTGCGCAGGCCGACGGTGCAGTCGTCGTCGGAGAGGTCGCTCGCCTCGAGGTACTTCTCGGTGAGCGCGTCGTCGGTCGCGGCCACGTCCTCGGCGAGCTGCGCGCGCGCCTTGTCGACGCGCGGGCCCTGCCCGCCGAGATCGGTGGAGGCCTTCGTCTTGGCGGTCTCGGGTCCGCCGGGGTAGGCGCGACGCGGCAGCACGGAGAGGACACCTGCGTCGGGCATCGGCAGCGTGATCATGGCGAGCGGCAGGTGGAGTCGCTGGCGGAGCTCGAGCACCACCTCGTCCACCCTGGCGCGGGCATCGTCCACGCGGGTGAGCGCGACCAGGAACGGCATCTTGGCCTCGGCGAGCCACTGGAGCACGCGCTCGGTGCCGCTCTGGATGCCCTCCTTGGCGGAGACGACGAGCAGCGCCGCGTCGACGGCGCCGAGGGCGAGTCGGGTCTCGGAGAGCGCCGAGGCATCGCCTGGCGTGTCGATCAGGTTGACCTTGACGTCGCCCCAGTGGAGCGGCTCGAGGCGTGACTCGAGGGTCGCGCCGTGGGCCTTCTCTTCGGGGGTGTCGTCGAGGAAGTGCCCGTGCGCGTCGCGGGTGACTCCCTTGGGGGCAGCGCCGGCGAGGAGGAGCATGGCCTCCACCAGCGCGGTCTTGCCCGATCCCTTGTGTCCGACGACGGCGACGTTGCGAATCAGATTGGCGGACGGAACGACCATCGAGGCTTCCCCTTGTGGACTAGGTGTCGCCTGCCCATGCGTCATGCGGGCCAAGGACGCGCTCGCCGCGAGCGCAGGAAATTCGGCCGATTTTCGCGCCCCTCCGAGCGGCGCACCGCGCATTGTGTGCGCGCGACGCGATGGCTGCGCACCTTGCGGTACCCTGGGACCATGCGCCTCCTCCTTCCCTTGCTCCTGCTCGCCGTGTCGTTCGCCCCGGCCTGCGGCAGCGACAGCAGCAACACCGCCAGCAGCTGCGAGATCGCCGGGCAACGGCTGTGCGAGCGCGCGTGCGCGTGCGGGGTCGACAAGTGTCGCTTCGTCTCGGTGGCGGACGGTGGCGGCGGCGCGAGCATCAGCTTCGACTCGCTGCAGAAATGCACCGATTTCTACGTCACGCTGGGTTGCTCGGGCGGCGGCTCGCCGAAGATCGACTACGCCGCGTGCAGCGCCGCGGCGGTGGCCGCGGTGTGCGTGGACAGCGGCACGAAGAAGGGCGTGGAGAGCCCGAAGGCGTGCCAGTGAGTCGGGGCGTGTCGAGGAATGCCCCCGGGCTGAAAGGGCTGAAAGCCCGGGGCACCGACGGCCGCTGAAGCCCGGGGCATCGACCCCGGGCTCGAGGGCGCGCTGGTCTGGCTAGACTCCCTTCTGCCAGTCCTTTGCAGCGCGAGGTCCAGCCAGCGATTCGGGACGTGAAGCCCGGGGTGAAAGGCCCCGGGCTTGCGGGTCGTCGGTGCCCCGGGGCTTCAGCCCGGGGGCATCAGATCGGCACGCCGTTCAGGCGATCTCGTAGCGGTCGATGACCCACGGCTCCGACTCGGCGGCCGCGTACCACTCCTTCATCGCGGGCAGCGCGAGGACGGCCGAAGAGTAGGCGCGGGCGACGGCAGAGAGCTCGACGACGTAGGTCTCGAAGCGGGTGACGACGGGCGCGAACATCGCGTCCGCGATGGTGAAGTGACCGAACAGGAAGGGCCCCGCTGCGCCGAAGCGCGCGCGACAGTCCGCCCACAGCGCGGTGATGCGCGCGATGTCCTCGGCCACGCCGGGCGCGCGACCGCGACCCGGGAGGCGACGGCGGACGTTCATGCCCATGTTGGTGCGCAGGGCGGAGAAGCCCGCGTGCATCTCGGACGACACCGCGCGCGCCACCGCCCGCGCGGAGGAGTCCTCGGGCCACAGCCGACGATCGGGGAACTGCTCGGCGAGGTACTCGACGATGGCGAGCGACTCCCACACGACCACATCCCCATGGTGGAGCACGGGCACCTTGCCCACCGGTGACACCGCGCGCATCCGCTCGGGAGAGCCCTCCTCGTAGAGCGGGATGACGGTCTCCTCGAAGGGGATGCCGGCCACCTTGGCCGCGAGCCACGGACGCAACGACCAGGACGAGTAGGCCTTGTTGCCGATGTACAGGTGGAGGGGGGCGACCATCTGCCATCGGTAGTGCAACGACGGGCCGGCGAACACCCTGGCCACGGACGAGGCTGCTATGGTGGCGTCGTGCGCTGGGTGCTCTCGGTCTTCCTGTTGGTCGTGGGTTGTGGCAGCAGCGGCGGCGGTCGACCCAACGGCGGCGTCACCGTCGGCAACGGCGGCAAGCCGCAGTGCGGGGCCCTCGGCATCGCGTGCATCGGGCAGAAGCTCGACGCCCCCATCGCCCTCGGCAGCACGGTCGATCTCGATCTCCGCTACCAGATCGCGGGCACCTCCGGCCCGCCCACCGTCGTCGAGTCGGCCGACCCGACCGTGCTGCGCGTCAAGGGGGGGGCGCACCTCGAGGCCGTGGGCGCAGGCGCGAGCGCGATCCTGTTCGTCGGCCCCGACAAGGCGGTGCTCGACTTCATCCACCTGTGGGTGCAGCCGCCGACCGAGCTGCGTGTCGTGCGCTACACGCCCCAGGGCACACCGCTCGGCAAGGTGCTCCCCTCGTTCAAGCTGCTGGTCAAGGACGAGATCCTCGTCGCGGTCGAGCCCTACGCCAACGGCCAGCCGCTGCTCGGCAACTTCGAGCTGCAGCGCAAGCTCCAGGGCACCAGCGTCGCGATCGTGCCCGACTCGATCAGCGGGTGGTACCGCATCGTCGCGCGCTCCCCGGGTACCACCGAGATCAACTTCGTCGCGCTCGGGCTCTCGGCGCCCCTGACGGTGGAGGTGGAGCCGTGAAGCGCAGCCTCGCCCTCCTGTTGCTGCTCGGCGCGTGCGTGCCCGAGGTGCAGCGCCGCGTGGAGCTCTACCCGATGACCGGTGCGCCGCCCGCGCGCACGCTGCGGCTGATCACTCGCGACGACAAGCACGCCATCGAGGTGAACGCTGGCGTGGCCTTCGCCGTGACCATCAGCGACAACTGCCCGCCTGCGGGCAACGCCACGCCCACGCCGCCCACCCTGGTCATCGCCGACCCGACGGTGCTCGAGAGCCGTGGCCTGTCGCGCAGCCCGGCCCAGCGCGAGTGGGTGCTGTTCGCCAAGAAGTCTGGGCGGACCACGCTCGAGGTCACCGCGCAGTGCACCAAGCAGGTGTACGAGGTCGAGGTCACGACCCCGATGGGCGCGCCCCAGCACTGAGGCGCTGGACACGAGGGCTCAGGGGGTTCCGCGGCACTTCTGGGCGGCGCCGCGGGCGCACAGATCGGCCGGCTTCATCGGCACGCCGGCGAGCCGCGCCCCGACGAAGTCGACGATCTCGGGCAGCGACCACGTGGTCGCCTTGGTGTGCGCAGCGCCCGCGCACTCGAGGTACTGCATCTTCATGCCCTGCCCGCAGAGCGTGTCGAACGCCTTGCGCTCGGTCGCGGGGTCGACGAGCGTGTCGGCCTCGCCGACCACGAACAGCACGCCGTAGCCGGGGCCGGTCGGCGCCATGCGCTTGACCGAGGTCGTGGTCAGGCCGTTCTCGGTCAGCATGCACCCCCACGGCGAGAGCGCGGAGAGCCCACCTTCGGTCGCCGCCGTGTCGAGGAACGACTTCTGGAAATAGGCGTCGCGCGTCGACGCGTCGAGCTTCGGGTCGCAGCTCTTGGCCATCGCGGCGGGCACCTCCTTGTCCCACGGCGAGATCAGGACCTCGCCGAGGCGCCCCTCGTGGCCGTACCACCCGCTCGCCGCGCCGTAGAACGCGAGGATGTTCTTGCTGGCAGGCACGTCGGCCCGGAGCGCGCGCCCCGCCTCGCCGAGCATGTCGGCCGGGGGCACGGTCGCGACCACCCCGGCGTGCTCGAGCTCCTTCGCGTAGTACGGCGCGAGGCGGTCCACCCACAGCGCCGCGTGGCCGCCCTGCGAGCCGCCGACGGTCACGAAGCGCGGCTTGGCGCACACCCCGAGGTCGCCCTTCTGCAGGAGCTTCTGCGAAGCGCGCACCGCGTCGATCGAGGCGATCGCGGTCGTCTGACCGACGAGGTACGGGTGGAGGAAGCCGGTCGGCGCGCCGAGCGCGCGCAGGCCCACGTAGTCGGGCGCGACGACGACGTAGCCGAGCGAGGCGAGCGCCGCGGCGAGCGGGCGTGCGTCGGCGCTCGCCGAAGGCGCGCAGCTGTCGGTGAAGCCCGCCGTGCCGTGCAACACGACGAGCACGTCGAGGTCGGTGCGCGCCTCGAGATCCGACGGGTAGGCGACGAGCGCGGTGGCCTCGATCTTCGCGCCGCGGTCCTGCGTCACGTACGCGATCTGGTCCATGTCGACGTCGTGCACCGGGCCCTTGACGTCGACCTTGCCGGCCACCAGCAGCACCTTGTTGGCCGTCGCGGTGAAGTGATCGTGGAAGCCCTTCTGGGTGACGTCGCCGAGGTCGGGCGTGGCGAGCCAGGTGAACGCCTTCTGGCCACACGCCGCGGGCGCCGCCGCGAGGGCCACGGCCTCCGCGCTCGTGCCGAGCTGGGGCGCCGGCACCGCCTTGCACGCGGACGCCGCGTCGGCGTCGCTCGTGGTCCCACCGTCGGTGGGGGCCGCCTCGCCCTGGGACGAACAGGCGAGCGTGTGGAGGGAGAGCAACGCGAGGATGGCAGGCGAGCGACGGAACACAGCTGGTCCTACCACGAGTCCGCAGCGCACCGACCGGACCACTGCGGTCAGAAGCAGCGCGTCACGCCTCTACCTTCACTGCTTTCGTTCGATCTCCGATCCTTGCGCGCCCGTATCCTCGAGGGATGAGGGGACACGTCGTCGCGCTCGGGGTCGTGGTGTCGCTGAGCAGTGGGTGTTCGAGTGAGCCACCGCGCGAGAGCTTCGACGCCGGTGCCGTGGTCGCTCCGTCGAAGCCCGAGAGCGTCGTTGCTCGCTTGCGGCGCACGCCGATCGTCGGCGAGCTGCTGGCCGCGCGTGGAGCGACCCAGTGGTCGGCGGGCGGCGCGCTCGAGCTGCCGCGCGACGGGAGCGAGCCGGTGCGCGTCCGCTTCGGCGGTGGCCGTGCCCTGACGCTCGATCTCCCCCACACACAGAGCGCGCACGTGGAAGACGACGTCCTCGTCCGCCCTGGAGCCACCGTCGACGTCGCGCTGTTCGCGACGCGTGGGGCGGTGGAGGAGCTCCGCGTCGTTCACGCGCCGACCGCTGCTCCCTACGAGCTCCACCTCGGCCTCGAGGGCGGCCTCGAGGTGGCCCTCGCCGGCGACCACGTCGAGGTGCGCGACGGGCAGCGAGTGGTCGCGCGGTCGAGCAAGGTCACGGCGATCGACGCGACGGGCGCGCGCTTCGTCCTCTCGCTCGCGCTGTCGCCCGAGCCTTCTGGCGCGCGTGTCACCGCCGTCCTGCCCGAGGGGCTCACCTATCCGGTGGTGGTCGACCCGCTGTGGACCGCCGACACCTCGATGGCCCAGGCGCACGGGTCCTGGGTGCAGCTGACGACGGGCGAGATCCTCGCCGTGGGTGGCTTCTCCGACAACGGCCTCGTCGAGCTGCGGAGCAGCAGCGGCACCTGGACGACGACGGGACGCCTCGTCACGGGCCGCGACCGCCCAGGACTCGTCGCGCTGCCTTCTGGCGACGCCCTCGCGGTCAACGGCATCTCGGTGAGCACCGCGGAGCGCTTCTCGTACGCGACCAAGACGTGGTCGACCGTGCCCTCGCCGCCCGCGGACTTCACCACCGTCAACGGCGTGTGGCTCCCCTCGATCTCCCGCGCGCTGTTCGCGGGTCAGAGCGCGGTGCTGTTCGACCCGGCCACGAACACCTGGAGCGCTGCGACGGCCCTCGCGCAGAACCACCAGAGCGGCGGGCGTACGGTGTTGCTCGCCGGGGGCAAGGCGCTCGTGGTCGGCGGTGGCTTCCCCACGCTGACCACCGTGGCCGAGCTCTTCGATCCAGCGACCAGGACCTGGGCGACGACGGGGTCGATGGTCGAGGCCCGCGGCCAGATGGGCCTCACCGCACTGCCCGACGGCCGGGCGCTCGTGACGGGCGGCTACGACACGACCGCCTTCAACTCCACCTCGCGCTCGACGGTGGAGCTCTACGACCCGGCCACCGGCAAGTTCACCCTCGGCCCTTCGATGTTCGAGCGACGCGGCGAGCACGGCGCCGTGCTCCTCGGCACCGGTCGCCTGCTCGTGTTCGGCGGCGGCGACGGGACCTCGCGCACGAACCTGACCGAGATCTTCGACCCCCTCGAGGGCAGCTGGGTGCGCAGCGACAGCATGGTCTTCGGCTGCAAGGCGATGGGCGCGTTCCACGTGGGCGGCGCGACCAGCACCGCGGTGCTCTCCGTCGGGGGGGTCAACGTCGGGGGGCTGACCGCGGGCGTGCAGGCCTGGGAGGCCAGCGCGAACGGCGTCGCCTGCACCGGCCCCGGGCAGTGCGCGTCGGGCAAGTGTGTGGACGGCGTGTGCTGCAACACCGCGTGTACCGAGCAGTGCAAGGCGTGCAACACCGCGAGCGCGAAGGGCACGTGCACCAACGTCACGACTCCGGTCGCGCCTCGGCCCGCGTGCGGCCCCTCGTACGCGTGCGTCGCGGGCGCGTGTGCGACGAGCTGCACCGGGGACGGCGCCACCGAGTGCGCGGCGAGCGCGTATTGCGCAGCGGGCAAGTGCGCGCCCAAGAAGCCGCTCGGCGAGGTGTGCGCCACGACCGCGGAGTGCAGCTCCGGCCGCTGCGTCGACGGCGTGTGCTGCGACTCGCCCTGCACCGAGCAGTGCCTCGCGTGCGACGTCCCCGGCAAGCTCGGCACGTGCTCCCCCGTGAGCCTCGGGGTCCCGCACGGGACACGCCCCTCGTGCGCCCCCTATGCCTGCCTCGACGGCAAGTGCGCGACGAGCTGCGCGACGCTCGGCGCCTGCGCGACGGGGTACTACTGCGCCGCCGGTACGTCGTGCGTCGCCGCGCGCAAGGACGGCGAGGCCTGCGCGACCGACGACGTGTGCACCTCCAAGCACTGCGTCGACGGGTACTGCTGCGGGAGCGCCTGCGACGGGCAGTGCGTGGCGTGCGACGTCGCGGGCAAGCTGGGCACGTGCACGGGCGTCGACGGCGTGCCCCACGGCAAGCGCGCCTCGTGCGCTCCCTACGCGTGCTCGGCGACCACCGCGGGCGGCGGCTGCGTCGGCGCGTGCACCAAGGACTCGGAGTGCGACGCCGCGAGCACCTGCGACGCGACCAAGTGCGTGCCGCGCAAGGACCTCGGCGTGGCCTGCACCGCGAGCACCCAGTGCAAGAGCGGCACGTGCGTCGACGGCGTGTGCTGCAACCGCGCGTGCGACGGTCAGTGCGAAGCGTGCGACGTCGCGGGCTCCGTCGGCACCTGCGGCCCGGTCAACGGCGAGCCCCACGGGGCGCGGACCAAGTGCAGCGACGGCGCGGGCGAGGTCTGCCGCGCGCGGGCGTGCGACGGCGCCAAGGACCCGACCCGCTGCACCGGGTTCGCCAAGGGCACCACGGACGCCTGCAAGGCCGCCGTGTGCGAGGCAGACCGGTTCACGCCGAGCTCCACGTGCAGCGGCGCCGGGGCCTGCGTCGACAAGGACACCATCTCGTGTCGGCCCTTCGCGTGCGACGCGAGTGGTTGCCTCACGAGCTGCACCGTGGACACGCAGTGTTCCTCGGGCTTCTTCTGTCGCGCTGGCGCCTGCGTGCCCCGCGAGGGCCTGAACGTGTGCACCACCGACAAGCTCGGGTCGGTCTCCCCGGACGGGCGCCGCACCGACTGCAACCCCTACCTCTGCGACGACGGCACGGCGCCGGCGACCGCGGGGCGCTGTCGGAAGTCGTGCGCGTCGAGCGCCGAGTGCGCCTCGTGCTTCGCGTGCGCCGACGGCGCGTGCGTGCCCGCCACCTCCGACGTCGCGACCGACGGCGGGTGCTCGACCACGCGCGGCCAGGGCAAGGGAGGCTTCGCCATGGCGATCCTGCTCGCCTCGGTCTTCGCGACGCGGCGGCGCCGAACCCTCGCGGCGGCCTCGCTCACCGGCCTCCTCGGGTGCTCGTCGAGCGCGCCCGAGCCCGCCGTCGACGCGGGAGTCACGCCGGCCACGGAGGCGAAGCACGAGCCCGCGTCGGCGCTCGCCACCCTCCAAGAAGCCGGCGTGCGCCTCCACCCGACCCGGGTGATCGAGGGCGCGACGAGCCTCACCCTCGTCGGCCGGCGCACCTCGCTCTGGCGCCGGGCGGGCGCCGAGCTCCAGATCGAGGCCCCACACCGGGCCGACGGTCCGACACGCCTCCGCGCGGGCGGTCACGAGCTGACGCTGCGCGAGGACGCGGCGCCGGCGAAGGCGACCATCGTCGACGGCGGGGTCGTGTTCGAGGGTGGCGCCGCGGGCGATCTCGCGCTCACCGCGAAGGACGACCAGTTCGAGTCGTTCCGCGTGCTGCGCGGCGGAACGGCCGATCCCGTTCTCCGCCTCCACCTCGGGTCCACGCTGCGTCACGTGCGCGCGATCGACACCCGCCTCGAGGTGCTCGATTCCGAGGGCGGCGTGGCCTTCGCGACCGCGCCGACCTGGGCGCGCGACGCGCACCACCGCACCGTCGCCGTGCACCCCGTCGTGCGCCGCGTCGGGCTCGCCGACTACGAGGTCACGCTCGCCGTCGACGCGCGCGCCGAGCTCACGCTCCCGATCGTGGTGGACCCGCTCTGGACGATCGGCTCGGCGGTGGCCACCGCGCGCTCGGGCCCGCTCGCCCTGCTCGGCACCAAGGTGCTCTCGGTGAGCGGCGGCAGCGGCGTCGCGCAGCTCTACGACCCCGCCACCGCGGCGTGGGCCTCGGCCGGGACGCTGACGGCCACCGACGACCTCAGCGCCCGCGTGGCGTACGACGCGACCCACGCCCTCTTCATCGGCGGCAGCGGCGCTCCGAAGCAGGTCCAGCGGTTCGACCTCGCCACCAGCACGTGGTCGGCGGTCGGTTCGCTCTCCGTCGCTCGCAACGACTGCGCGCTCCGGTTCGCCACCCCGCTCGCCGGTGGCAAGGTGCTGGTGGCCGGCGGCACCACGAGCAACGTCACCGAGCTCTGGAACGGCTCTTCCTGGGTCGAGGCCGGAACCGGCGGCAAGCTCGCGGTGGGCCGTGGCTGCGCGGCGGTCGTCACCCTCGCGTCGGGTCGCGCGATGCTCGTCGGAGGCTCGAACGGCGCGGGCCCGCTGCGCTCCGCGGACGTCTACGATCCCGCGACGGACACCTGGACCAAGACCGGGGACATGAACGTGCCCCGCTGGTTCCACACCGCGACCGCGCTGCCGGACGGCGGCGTGATGGCCGTCGGTGGCCAGGGAGGTCCCGGAAATCCCGAGGTGTGGTCGCCCACGACGGGCACCTGGACCGTCGTGGCCAAGGCCGCGTACACGCGGGGCGACGGCACCAGCGCCGTCACCCTCCCGGGCGGCCGGGTGCTGACCTTCGGCGGCGACGGCACGAGCCCGTCGCTGGCCGAGGTCTGGGATCCCGCGACCAACACCTGGTCCCCGGCGGGCAGCCTGTCCTCGGGCCGCAAGAACGCCGGGGCCGTCTACGTCCCCGCGCCCTACGACCAGGTGGTGGTCGTCGGCGGCACGAGCGTCGGCGGCGACGAGAAGATCGTCGAGATCTTCGAGCAGTTCGCCAACGGCGCCGCGTGCAGCAGCGCGGGCGAGTGCAAGTCCGGCTCCTGCATCGACGGGGTGTGCTGCGACACCGCGTGCAAGGAGCAGTGCAAGGCCTGCGATCTCCCGGGCAAGGTCGGCACGTGCTCGGCGGTCGACAAGCTGCCGTCGCGTGGCGCGCGCCCGACCTGCGCCCCCTTCGTGTGCGTCGCCGGCGTCTGCCCCACGAGCTGCGCCTCCGACGGCGAGTGCGACCCGAGCCGCTACTGCGGCGGCGGCGCGTGCCTCGCGAAGAAGACGGGCGCGGCGGCGTGCGCGCGCGCGGCCGAGTGCGCCACGGGGTTCTGCGTGGACGCCGTGTGCTGCAACGTGGCGTGCGGCGGGGCCTGCGAGGCGTGTGACCTCACGGGCACCGTCGGCACCTGCTTCCCGCTCGCGAGCGGCGCGCCGCGTGGCACCCACACGAGCTGCGCGCCGTTCCTCTGCAAGGGCGGCGCGTGCGCCACGACCTGCGCGACCTCGGCCGAGTGCACCGCGGGCAACGGGTGCGTCGGCGGCAAGTGCGTCCCCAAGGGCGACCTCGGGGCCACGTGCACGTCCACCGACGGGTGCCTCTCCGGCCAGTGCGTCGACGGCGTGTGCTGCGACACCGCCTGCGGCGAGCAGTGCAAGGCGTGCAACGAGGTCGGCACCGTCGGCAAGTGCACCGCGGTGAGCGGCGCCCCGCGCGGGGCACGGGCGAGCTGCGCGCCCTACCTGTGCGGGGCCGGCGCGTGCGCGACGACGTGCAAGGCCGACGGCGACTGCGCGACCGGCAACCTCTGCGAAGGCGGGGCTTGCGTGAAGGCGCGCGCGCCCGGCGAGGCCTGCACCAAGGACGCCGCGTGCGCGAGCGGGTTCTGCACGGACGGCGTGTGCTGCGACGCGCGGTGCGACGGCGCGTGCGAGGCCTGCGACGCGACGGGCAAGGCCGGCACCTGCACCCCCGTGAGCGGCGCGCCCCACGGCAAGCGCGCGGCGTGCGACGACGGCGGCGGCGACGTGTGCAAGGCGCGCCTCTGCGACGGCGTCGATCGGAAGTCGTGCGCGGCGTTCGTCGCGGGTACCACGGTTTCGTGCGCCGGCTCGGTCTGCCGGACGACGGGCTACCGCGGCCAGGCGTTCTGCGACGGCAAGGGCACCTGCGCCGCCCCGCTCGAGACCTCGTGCGTGCCTTTCGCGTGCGACCCGAAGGGCTGCCTCACCAAGTGCACGGACGACGCGCAGTGCGCGCCGTCGTTCCGGTGCGTCTCCGGCAACTGCGCCGCGGTCGGCGACGTCTGCTCGGCCGACCTGGCGAAGGTGCTCAAGAAGGGCGGCGGCGAGGAGGCCTGCGCGCCCTACCTCTGCCGCGGCGGCGCGTGCTCGAAGGAGTGCGCCACCAGCGACGACTGCGATCTCTCGCACCGCTGCGTCGATAGGGTCTGCGCCGCCCTCGAGCAACCCGCGCCCGCCGAGGGCGACGGCGGCTGTGGCTGCGCGGTGCCCGGGACGCGCAACCGGGGCAGTACGGCGGCCCTCGCGTTGATGGTGCTCCTCGCTGGTCGTCTGCGGCGCTACCATCGCCGGCGATGACCCAAGACCGCATGCGGTGCGACATCCTGGTGATCGGCTCCGGGATCGCCGGCCTGAGCTTCGCGCTCGAGGCCTCGAAGTGGGCGGACGTGATCGTGGTCAGCAAGCGCTCGGCCTCCGAGTCGAACACCAAGTACGCGCAGGGCGGCATCGCCGCGGTGCTCTCGCCCGAGGACACCTTCGAGGCCCACGTGCAGGACACGCTGGTGGCCGGCGCCGGGCTCTGCCGCGAAGACGTGGTGCGCGCGATCGTGGAGGGTGGTCCCGCGGGGATCACCCGGCTCACCGACCTCGGCGTCGCGTTCGACCAGCGGCAGGGCGAGGGCCCCAACGAGTTCGGCCACGAGCTCGACCTCGGCAAGGAGGGCGGCCACCAGAAGCGCCGCATCGTCCACGCGGGCGACATCACCGGTCGCGCCGTCGAGGCCGCGCTCTTGCGCGCGTGTCAGGCGCGCGCGCGCATCCGCATCCTCGAGGACCACATGGGGATCGACCTCATGGTCCCCGAGGGCTTCGGCGCCCGCGACCGCTGCGTCGGGGCCTACGTGCTCGACTGCGAGACCTCGCCCGATCGCGGCGGCGGCGAGGCCCGCCCGGCCCGCGTGCTCACGATCCAGGCCCACGCCACGGTGCTCGCCACGGGCGGCGCCGGCAAGGTCTACCTCTACACCACGAACCCCGACGTCGCGACCGGCGACGGCGTCGCGATGGCTTACCGCGCGGGCGCAACCATCGCCAACATGGAGTTCTTCCAGTTCCACCCCACGTGCCTGTACCACCCGCAGGCCAAGAGCTTCCTCGTGAGCGAGGCGCTGCGCGGCGAGGGCGCGGTGCTGCGCCTGCCCGACGGCACGCCGTTCATGCGGCGCTACGACGACCGCGCCGACCTCGCCCCCCGCGACATCGTCGCCCGCTCGATCGACGCCGAGATGAAGCGCACCGGCAGCGAGCACGTGCTGCTCGACATCACCGACAAGAAGCCGGAGTTCGTCCGCAAGCGCTTCCCGAACATCCACGCCGAGTGCCTGCGGTGGGGGTTCGATCTCACGACCCAGCCGATCCCGGTGGTGCCCGCCGCGCACTACATGTGCGGCGGCGTCGCGGCCGACGTCGACGGCAAGACCTCGGTGAAGGGCCTGTGGGCGATCGGTGAGACCGCGTGCACCGGGTTGCACGGCGCGAACCGGCTCGCCTCGAACTCGCTGCTCGAGGGCCTCGTGATGGGGTATCGCTGCGCCACGCGTCTGCAGACGCTCATCGGCGACAAGGCACAGCGCGACGCGCTCCCCGAGGTGCCGAGCTGGGACGCCGGCGACGCGGTGGCCTCCGACGAAGCGGTCGTCGTGACCCAGAACTGGGACGAGCTCCGCCGCGCCATGTGGAACTACGTCGGCATCGTCCGCACCGACAAGCGCCTGCGCCGCGCGCAGAGCCGCATCGCGATGCTGCAGGAGGAGATCCGCGAGTACTACTGGGCCCACCTGGTCACGCGCGATCTGCTCGAGCTGCGCAACATCGCCACGGTGGCCGAGCTCATCGTGCGCTGCGGGCTAGCGCGGCGCGAGAGCCGCGGTCTGCACTACCTGCTCGACGCGCCCAAGGCCGACCCGAAGTGGGCGCGCGACACGCTCGTGCGCCGCGGCGTCCCCGCCCACCTCGAAGGCGGCTGAACGTGAGCCCGGAAGTGACGTCGCGAAGGGGCGCAGCGCCGTAGCGGCGGCACGTAGGGCGAACAAAAGCAAAACGGAATCCGGGCGCGTGCACGGTCGTTTCGCTCGACCATGCGACGCTGGTTGGCTCTGTTCGCGGTCGTGGCCCTCGCGGCGTGGCTCACGAGCCTCGCGGCGCGTGCGACGAGACACGCCGTCACGACCGACGCCGCGGTCGCGGTGCCGGAGACCGGCGGCGAGAGCACGCTGGACCCCGCGCGCATGGTGGCGCGTCCGGGCACGACGACGGCGCGCCTCGAGGGCTGGGTCGGCGACCCGAGCAAGCATGGTCTCTCCGGGGCGACGGTGTGCGCGACGGCGAGCGACGCGGAGCTCGTCGACGAGGACTACCTGCCGTACTGCGTGACGACCGGCGAGGACGGGCGCTACGTGTTCACCGCGCTGCCGATCGGCGGCTTCGACGTCGCGGCGAGCGCGCCGCACCACCGCCCGGCCTACGCCACCGACACGGTCACGCTCACCGCCGGCGCACCGCACGACTTCGTCGATCTGGTGCTCGAGCCGGGCGGGGTGTCGGTCCAGGGCAAGGTCGAGGACCCGCTCGGCAGGCCCGTACCGGGCGCGCGGGTGACCGCGAGCGCGCTGGCCGCGAGCGACGAGGAGTTCGCGGGCGTGCCGGCGTTCACCGACGGCGAGGGTCGCTACACCGTGTGGACCCCACCGGGCGCTGCGTACGTCGAGGTCGTCGCGAAGGACCACGTGCGGATCGGGCGCGCGGTGACCGCGCCCTCGGCCCAGGAGGACTTCGCGCTCGTGTTCGGCGCCTCGCTCGTGGGGCTCGCGCTCGACGAGTCGGGGGCGCCGGTGCCGGCCGCGCGGATCGAGGTCACGGTCGGTGGCGAGCACTTCACCACGCGCTCGGGGGCGGACGGCGGCTATCGCGTCGACGGCTTGCCGGCGGGAGAGGCTAGCCTCGAGGCGCGCGCGGACGGCCTGCTCGCGACGGGGCTCGGCGGCGTCACGCTGCTCGCGGGCGATCTCGCGACGGCCCCTTCGCTCACGCTCCACCCCATCGGCCGCGTCGTCGTGACCGTCCGTACACCGGGCACCGCGTGCAAGGGCTCGGTGTCGCTCAGCGGCGACGACTGGATGGACTCGGCCTCGGCGAGCGTCGACGCCCACGGCGTGGCGATCTTCGGCGTGGTGCAGGAGGGCAAGCACTCGGTGACCGTCTCGTGCACCGGCTGGGTGCACACGCGCACGTCGGTGGTCGTGGGGGCGACCGGCACGACGACCCTGACGGTGGACGTCGAGCGCGGCGCCACGCTGCAGGGCACGGTCGTCGACGCGACGGGCAAGCCCCTCGCGAAGGGCAACGTCTGGGTGGATCGCCCGAAGAAGGGCGGCGAGAGCGGGTACACCGACGTGAAGGCGGGTGCCTTCTCGCTCTCTGGACTCTCGGTCGGCGAATACGAGGTGCACGTGTCGGCGCCCGGGCACGTGGAGCAGCGCGTGAAGGTCAACGTCTCGGGGATGGAGGTCGCCAAGGTGCACGTGGCGCTCGTCGGCGGCGCCACCATCCGCGGCAAGGTCGTGGACGTGCTCGGCACGCCGGTCGCGGGCGCACAGGTCCGCTTCGTCGGCCCGCAGGGCGACGTGGGCGACTACGCGCTGACCGATGCGAAGGGCGCCTACGTGATCGGGGCGGTGCCCACGACGACCGGCGTCCTGCAGGTGGAAGGCAAGAGCGCGGACCTCGTCCTCGCCATGGCAGAGGCCAAGGACGAGACCGGTCTCCCGTTCGCGGCGAAGGCCGGTCAGTCGCTCACGCAGGATCTGGTCGTCGAGGCCTGCAAACCACACGCTGCGCGGCATGGTGATGGACGCCGCGGGGAAGCCCGCGGCGGGCGCCGCGGTCGCGGTCCAGCGACGGGTCACCGGGGGATCCTCCGGGTGGTCGTACGGTGACGTGGTCACGGACGCCACGGGGGCCTTCGTCGTGACGGGCCTCCCCGTGGGCGACTACACGGTGCACGCCTCGACGCCGACGGGCGCGGCGAGCGCGAAGGCAACCCTCGACGCTTCGGTGAACCTCACGCTGGCGCCCCTCGGCAAGCTGTCCGGCACGATCACGGGGGCCAAGCGCAGGCTGCGCGTGTCGATCAGCTCGGACGAGCTCGACGTCCACCGCTCGGAGGACTTCTTCGCCACCAACGGGGCCTTCGTGGTGAGCGGGTTGCCCGCGGGCACGTACGAGGTGGTCGTGAACGTCGACGGCGCGTCCGCGAAGGAGTCGGTGACGGTGCCCGCGGGTGGCGAGCAGGCGGTGGTGCTGCACGCCGAGAAGGACCCGCACTGACGCGCTCGTCTGCGCGAGCGTAGACTCCGGCCCATGGGGGCCAGCGATCGGGAGCGCGCCGAGCGGCACGCGCTCGGCCTGCTGCGAACGCTCGCGAAGCGGCACCGCGACGAACTGGCGCGCCTCTCCTGCGCCGAGGACGTCTGGACCGCGCTCGCCGAGCCGCTTACCGAGGCCCGCGCGCGGTTCGAGCGCGAGCGGCGCACCGGCGTGGAGGGGGTCTTCGAGCGCGCGGTATACACGGTGCTCATGACGAAGGTCGCCCGGCGCCTCGAGCTCGAGCGGGCGGAGGCCGACGAGCACGCCGTACGCGTCGACGTGGGCTACCGCGAAGCCGTCGAAGCGAGACCGGCACCGACGCCGGAGCCGGAGAAGAGGAAGCTGCGCAAGAGCGAGCCGAGACCGGCCGAGGAGAGGGAGGCGCGGAGGGTCGGGACGATGTTCCTCGGCATCGGGCTCGTGGCGGCCGTGTGCATGACCGCCCTCGGCGGGGTGCTCGCGTGGAAGGACCGCCAGGCTCGCCGCGTGCGGACCGAGTTCGTCGCCCAGACCTGCGCCATGACCAAATCCGTCGACGCGCCGGCGAAGGGCGGCATGACCCAGCACGTCGTCGAGTTCGAGCACTTCGTCGACGGTCGCCGGTTCGTGCACGACGAGTACTCCCCCGACGTGCCTCACGGGCCTGGCGCTCAGTGGTTCCCGAAGGGCCCTGTGTCTTGTGTCTGCGACCCGAAGGATCCGTCCGTTTGCTACCTCTTCGCGGGCAACCAGAAGCGGGAACGGATCCCCTGGCTCTACCTCGTCTTGTTCCCGGCGTTCTGGCTCGGCATCGGCACCTGGATGCGCGTCACGAAGAGCCTGGGAGAGTGAGCGAGGAGTGAGGCGCAGACGTCTGCGGGTGGACACGCAGACGTCTGCGGGTGGACACGCAGACGCCTGCGGGTGGGCTCGAGCAGATGGCGCGCGCTAGCCGAAGACGTCGTCGCTGACGCTCGCCGTGGCGGCACGGAGGAGCCAGGCGAGGAGCTGCTCGGGGTCCTTGCAGGCATCCACGCGGGCGCGCTGGGAGTCCGTCGGGGTGAGGCGCCTGGAAGCGAGCATGCGCAGAAGGGCCTCGGTCAGCGCTTCTTGCCGTCCTTCTTGCCGTCCTTCTTGCCGTCCCTTCTGGATGCCCTGGCCGAAGTACTTCTTCGCGAAGTCGCTCTGGTACTGGTATTCGCCCGCCGCCATCATCGCCTCCAAGGTCTGTCTTGCCGCACCGCTGAACGCCCCGACACGCAGACGTCTGCGGGGACACGCAGACGTCTGCGGGTGGGTGGATTGGATGTCGCGCCCTAGCCGAAGACGTCGTCGCTGACGCTCGCCGTGGCGGCACGGAGGAGCCAGGCGAGGAGCTGCTCGGGGTCCTTGCAGGCATCCACGCGGGCGCGCTGGGAGTCCGTCGGGGTGAGGCGCCTGGAAGCGAGCATGCGCAAGAGGGCCTCGGTCAGCGCTTCTTGCCGTCCTTCTTGCCGTCCTTCTTGCCGTCCCTCTTGCCGCCCCTGCTGGATGCCCTGGCCGAAGTACTTCTTCGCGAAGTCGCTCTGGTACTGGTATTCGCCCGCCGCCATCATCGCCTCCAAGGTCTGTCTTGCCGCACCGCTGAACGCCCCGAGGACCACATCAGCGTAGAGCGAGGACTTTTCTTCGTCGAGGCCGTCCGCGGCGAGGATCGCCGCCTTGGCGATGGCGAGTCCGTCGCGCGCATGGTGGTGCGCCAGCGCCGAGAGGACCGCGAGCTCCGGGACCGCGCGGGCCGCGCTCGGGTCGACGACGTGCGGCACGACGCTCGGGCCCACGACCAGCGGCACGAGCACCATGCCCGCTGGCCCGATGTCGATGGGCTCCGCCGCCCAACGCGCGACTGCGCGGTTCACGGTGACCACGACGAGCAACACTGGACAGCGCAGCGACGCGCGCAGCGTGGTGAGGTACTGCGGCCAGCTGAAGCGCTTCGGGGTCGCGACGCAGCTGGGCCTCGAGGACGATGGCCAGCACCGCACGGCCGCCCCGCTCGAGCACGACGACCTGGTCGGCCCGATACTCGGTGGGGGGCGTGCTGAAGTCCGCCGCGTCGAACCGGAGGGTGTCGAAGTCGAGCGCCACCCCGAGGTGGTCGCGCAGCAGCTCCGCCACCAGCGTCGGCCGGTTGCGGAACAGCCGCAGCAGGGTCTCGTGGAGCGCGGACGGGGACACGGCCCGGTACGGATGCGACGAGTGGGCCAGCGGGATTCGGCGGAGATCGTGGGCTGGCCGCCGGCGGAGGGGTGGTGGCCGCCGGCGGCCGCCGCGAGGTATTCTCTGCAACCATGGGGAAGGCGACGAAGACGACGAAGGCGGCAACCAAGAAGCTCGTCGCCGAGGGCACCAAGGCGCAGACCGCAGCGGCCAAGAGGGCCGAGGAGCTGCTCGAGCTGATCGCGCGCGCAAAGGAGCGCATCACCGAGGACTTCTTCGAGATCGGCGAGGCATTGCGCGAGCTCCAGAAGAAGAAGCTGTACGTCGCGCTGGGCTTCGACTCGTTCGCCGAGCTGCTCCAGAAGCGCAAGGTGATGTCGTCGCGCAGCGCCGAGAAGCTGATCGAGGTGGTCGGCGCGCTGCCGCGCACGAAGGCGCTCGACCTCGGCGTGGAGCGCGCCTACGCGCTCGCGCGGCTCTCGGCGGCGACGCCGGCGCTGGACAGCGCGGAGTCACTGCTCGCCGAAGGCGTGAAGGTCGACGGCAGGAAGAAGGCGGTGGCCAAGCTCTCCACGCGCGACCTCGTGAAGGCAGCACAGGCCGCGCGGCCGGTGAAGAAGGACGCGGCCAAGGACGCTGCTGCGCGATCGGCGCGGGCGCTGCAGGCGGCGGTCCGGAAGGCGGGCGGCAAGGGGGCCACCGGCGTGGCGCGCAAGACCGCGGCTGGGTGGGTGGTGCAGCTCGATGTACCGACAGCGGGGGTCGAGGCGGTGGTGCGGGCGCTGGAGTGATCGCAGAGTTCCCGGTCGCGCTCGGTCTTTGAGAACCAGCTCTCTTGGCCGATTGCGAGTTCTGCCGATTCTACTCGGTGCGTGCGATCCGAAAGCCGAGAGTCCAACCACGGGTCGAGCGCGAATAGTAGAATCTCAGGGCGGATCGGCTCATGAAGGATGCGCGGTTGGCCTTCCCCCCGCGGTTCACGCGGTCATCGGTGCCTGCTCGAAAAGGAAACGTTGGATTTGGGTCAGTAGCCGGCTTTCCGCCGTAGTAGCCCAGCGGATCATAACCGTCATTCACCCACTCCATGACGTTCCCGGAAACGTCGAATAGACCCCAGCCATTCGCCTTCTTCTGCATGACCGGATGAACCGTATTGCCGGAGTTGAAGCAGTACCAACCGATGGCCTCGAGGTTCGGGTCGGGACCGCAGACACTCTCGGAGCTGTTCGCGGTGATCGCCCCGCTGAAGAACGCGGACCTGGTCCCCGCACGTGTCGCGTACTCCCACTCCGCCTCGGTCGGGAGGCGGTAGCCGCGACAGGTATAGATGGAGCCGCCGACCGGGGTTGCTGAACTGCACTCGAAATCGGATCCGACGGTCCCCGTGCACCCCGTGAGTTCGTAACACGCTGGAAGCGGCGGGGACTGGCTCAGGGACAGGCGGTTCGCATACTCGAGGGCATCGAACCATGACACCTTGGCGATCGGACAGTCGGGCAGCACGCAGGGAACGATGTCCTCCGCACCTGGATCCGCGAGCGGCGGTGGGACGAGCCCGATCGCGGCCCAATCCTTCCGCGTCACCTCGTGCTGGCCGATGAAGAAGCTGTGCGTCAACGTGACGGGGACCTCATCTTCGCTGTTGCGCCCCCGACCCCATTCGTCAGGCGGGGACCCCATGAGGAAGCAACCAGCCTCGATTCGACACAGACCGTCGACGCAGCTGGCGGTCACACCAGGGTGGCGACAGTCCGGTGCCGTCGAATCGGCATCGGCCACGCCGTCGACTCCGCCTTCCACGTCGACCGATGCCTCCAGTTGCGGCGCGACGTTCGGCGCTTCCTTGGAACATGCTACCGCGAAGAGTAGCGGCCAGACGCGCCTCCGCATCAGTGATCGACTCCGACTGTTCTGGCCTGGCCCGATTGACCATCCCACCTCCGGCATATCGTCTCCGTCCTTGATCCCGTTGCCGTTCTCGTCTTGGTCAGCGTCGTCGACCACATCGCCAACCGTGTCGCTGTAGCTGTAACCCGGGAATCCGAACGAGTGGTCTTGCATGAAGTGGCCCGTCTCGTGGCCGACGACAAACCTGACGCAGGCGTTGTGCGCATAGCCTTTGATGTACTAGCCGAACACGTCGTCGCTGACGGTCGCTGTGGTCGCTCGGAGGATCCAGGCGCGGAGCTCCTCGGGGTCGTGGCAAGCATCCACGCGGGCGCGCTGGGAGTCCGTCGGGGCGAGGCCCCGGAAGCGAGCACGCGCAGAAGGGCCTCGGCGAGCGCTTCTTGCCGTCCTTCTTGCCGTCCCTTCTGGATGCCCTGGCCGAAGTACTTCTTCGCGAAGTCGCTCCGGTACTGGTGTTGGCCCGCCGCCATCATCGCCTCCAAGGTCTGTCTTGCCGCACCGCTGAACGCCCCGAGGACCACATCAGCGTAGAGCGAGGACTTTTCTTCGTCGAGGCCGTCCGCGGCGAGGATCGCCGCCCTGGCGATGGCGAGTCCGTCGCGCGGGCGATCGACAGGTCGAGCGGGTAGGTCGATGATGGTCGAAGCGTTGACACGCAGACGTCTGCCGGTGGACACGCAGACGTCTGCGGGTCCCGCGTCGTACGCGCGCCCCTGCTATATTCGGTTCGGTTGTCATGCCGGAAAACCCCGTGCTGGTCGACATCGGTCGCATCCTCGCGGGCGCTCGTGTGCGTCTCGGACTCGGAGTAGAGCCGCTCGCCGAGGCCATCGGAGTGCCCCCGCGCCGAATCCACGACGCCGAGGCGGGGCGCGCAGGTCTCACGACGACGGACCTCGGGCGCCTGTGTGGCCCACTCTGCCTGGACGAAGCGGCGCTCTTGGCCGGCCGAGAGGAGACCGTTCCCGAGGCCCCGAGCGTGTTCTTCCGACACGCGCCGATGCACGACTTCTTGGACGAGGATCTCGGAGAGCTCGATCGCGCCGTGGCTGGAGGTCGCGCCCTGATCCAGCTGGGAGACCTGCTCGGCGTGGAGGTCGGACCCCGACGTGCCGGCACCTTCGCGATGGTGGCGGCCGGCGGCGACCGACCTGGGCGCGCCGCGCGCGACGGCTATGAACGCGCACGCGAGGTGCGAGCGCGTCTCGGGCTCGGCCACGATCGCATCGAAGACATCCGTCTGCTCGCAGAGGAGCGGCTCGAGGTCGCCGTGACGGTGATCGCTCTCCGGTCGCCACGCGCCACCGCTGTCGCCGTTCGGCGCGGCGCGGCAGCTGCCATCGTGTTGAACGCGAACGATGCCGAGCGGGTGCGCAATCCGCTGCTGACACGGGTGCACATCGCGCACGAGCTGTGTCACCTCGTCTTCGACCCCTCGCCTGGCGGCCTGCACCTCGTCGTGGATCTGGTCGCCGACAAGAGGGACCTCCGGGGAGAGCAGCGAGCTCGCGGCTTCGCCGCCGAGTTCTTGATGCCGCAAGAGGGGTTGGTGGCACTGCTCGGTGAGCCAGCCGGGACCACCAGCCGCGCCTCGGCAGCTCTCCTCGTGAAGAAGGCGCGCGAACACTTCGGCACCCCTCACGAGATCGCCGCTCATCATCTGGTCAACCACGGCTACGTCGACGAACTCCTTCACGACTGGATCTCGACCCCCGAGCCCCAGACAGGCCGTCCGCGGCGTGTGCTCACGTCCCTGCCCGACGTGGGAGCCCCGCCCAGGCTGCTCGCCGAGCGCGCCCGACGGGCCCACGACCTCGGCCTGGTGACGGACGGGGAGGCCCGCTCGCTGCTCGACATCGACGGGCTCATGCCGCTGCCGTGGGATCGGCCGTCCTGAACACAGGCAACGAGCTTCGCGACTTTCCGCTATGTCCCTGCCTCGATCGCTGCGAGGTCCGAACGCGCGTCGAGGGGGTCCGATGGGTCGAGGCGGAGCAGCCGTCGCAACGCGCAAGCCGCGTCCTCGCGCCGATGGCTGCGCAGGAGCGCGCGAGACTGTCCGTGGAGGCAGCGGAGGAACGGCCGATTCTCCACGAATCCCCAGGGCAGAACGCCATCGAAGCCCTCACCCACGGTGAGCGAGCCGATGGCGACGCCGAGCTCGAAGTGGTGGAGCGCGAGCGGCGGCCAGTGCGCGAGGCTTCGTTCGCCGAGCAAGGCGTGCGCATCCAGGCAGCGAAGGTCGAGCGCGAGCGCGCGGTCGAGGAGCTCGTCCGCCTCCGGGTATGCGCGCGCTTCGATACACTCCCGGGCTTCGAGGACGAGGTCCGTTGGGGCGTCGTCGCTCGCGAGACGGTACGTGGGTCGCCCGTCTCCGGAGCGCGCGTCCTCGCGGTACATCGCGAGCGGCTCGAGCCCGAGCACGGTGGCGTCGACCCGGATCGCCGACACCTCCCCCGAGAGGTAGGGGTGCCCCGCGTGGGTCCCTTGCTTCCTCGGTTCCACGGTGACGATCACGCCCGGGATCTCCTCGCGCACGGCCGTGCGCCGGGTCCCCTCGCGCGTGGAGCCCAGCAGCCGACACCGCAGCGCGTTCGACTTGCAGGCGAGCACGAGGAGTTCGACCGGGCGCCCGATCACGATGTCGTCGCCCTCGACCTTGTGCGCGCGCGTGGCCTCCGGGACGGACGCCGGAAGCGGCGAGAGGCCGAGCCACGCGCGGTACTGCGCGACGAGGGCCGCCCCGGCGCTGGTAGCCGGGAACGACACGTCCGCGAGGCTCAGCTCGTACGTGAAGTCGCCGCGGCGGCAGACGGCGAGGAGGCCTGCGCGGGGGAGCCCCGGATACCGGATCGCGAGGACGGTGACGGGCTCGCCGATGACGTGGGCGTCGGCAGGGAGCAGGACGGTGGTGTGTGCGGTCTCCTCGAGTTCGAGGAGGGCCCGGGCGTCGTCATTGGGGGTGGCGTCACTCATGTTGCGGGACCAAGCGGCTGTCGTGTCATGGCTTCTTCACGTGCGCGCGCCGTCCCGTCGCTGAGCCGCAGGCACGGCACCGCGGAGAGCCACGTCTGCACGCGCGAAAACTTGATGTGGACTCGCTGGCTCATGCTCTTCCCCCTCATGCCTTCCTCGCGGTCCCGAGGACCGCACGTCCAGCCTCGGTGATTCGGTACTGCTGCTTCGAGCTCCGGGGCTTGTCCGGGATCGTCATTTCGAGCAGCCCTGCCTCCAGCAGGGGCGCGACGACTTGGTCCCGGAACTTGGTCCTGTTCGTGCGCCCCGACGGCCCCATCAGTTCCGGCAGCGTTGCAGGTTCGCCTGCCAATCCGAGCACTTGAACTTGGTCCCGACTTAGTCCCAACTTGGTCCCTACTTGGTGCCCGTCAGGCACCAAGTCCTGCGCCCCAGCAACAACCTCGGCCTTGAACGTCACCGTGACGGCGCCCGACGCCTCGGTGAAGGTCGGCTTTGCGATGCCGTACGCGCGACATGCCTCCAGCACCCGGTTGGTGCCTCGGCCCCAGACCTCGATGGCGCCCGTGCGGTGGAACGCACCAGCGATGAGGGGGTTGCGCGGGATGGAGCGGTGCTCCTGGGTGAGCAACTCGGCGCGAATGCCCGTTGGGAAGTCTCCGATGCTGTGGATCTCGATGCGGGCGTCGAAGACGGCGATGGCAACGTACGAGCTCGGGTTGCTCACGTCCCGGTGGATGACGGCGTTGATGACGATCTCGCGCAGCGCCTCCGCGGGCACTGGGAGGCGGTCCTCGCGGTTGATGGCACCCTTCGGAAAGCGCGCGGACAGTGGCAGTGTCCGGTCGAGCCACGCGATCGCCTCGCGAACCATCGCGAAGGCGTGCAGATGCTCCTGCTTGTTGTCGAGGATGTCGCCGGTGATCTTCGTGCCGCGGAAGCGCCCGAGCTTGAGCAGCGCCTGCGGATAGTCGGGCAGGAACGTGGTCCCGTAGAGCATCTGCGCGGCTTGCGTGACCTGTCCATCGATCCGCAGCCCGAGCCGGTCGAGGATGTCGCCGACCTCCATGCTCGTGCCGGCCGAGAGGCGCCGCTGCTCGATCGCGGTCTGCCGCGTGCGCAGGATCTCCTCGCGGTCGAGGTCTTCGAGCCGCACCCTCACCGCAGGCTGGTTCTCCCAGCGATGGCGGCTGTGGTTCCGGTCGAGGAGCAGGCGTCCGTACTCCTCCTGCGTCATCACGGTGGTCGTTGAGCCCACGCGCTTGTACGGCTTGCCCTCGAAGACGAACGGCGCGAACTGCCGAGCGGGCGCCGCATCGAGGACGATCACCTGTCGGCCGTTGCCCACGTCGACGCGGCTCATCTCGACGCGCGCGGCCGGCTCGAAGCGGCCGAGCATCGCCGCGATGTCACGGAGTGTGATGTCAGCGACGTCCTGGCCCACCAACCGACCGTCGGGCGCGACGCCGATCAGCACCTTGCCACCCTCGCCATTCAGGAAAGCGCACAGGGTCTCACCAGAGCGCCTCAGCTCGGCGGTCGAGCGCTTGAGCTCGAGCGTCTCGGACTCGCCCCGGGCGACGAGCGACTGGAGGGTGGTGAGGCTCGTCACGGATCAGCGCCTAGCATGAGCTGCGCGAGGTGATGGTGGGAAGGACGCTTCACGAGTCAGCGTGAGCGTCTTGATCGACACGACGCACGGGACCCCCTTGCTCTCGTGCGAACAACCCCACCCCACGATGCCGGCCCGATCCGACCGCGAGTGGGCCTCGAAACGGCTGATGGAACGTGACGCGCACGTGATACGCGGGCCCCTTGACCTTGTCCGGCACCCGGTAGCGGCTTGCCAGCGTGACCCCCGGTCGGTAGCCGACGCCGCTCCACTCGATCGCGGCAATCGCTTCGCTGGGGACGCCGGCCTGGGCGAATGCCTTCTCGAGCAGCCGCTGTGTCTTCGCTGGCGATCGATCGTCGTACCCAGGGCAGACCACGGGCGTGACCGTCGACCATGTGTGCGCAGCGCCGACGTAGGCTTCGAGCACGGCGTCCTCCTGGGGCAAGGGCTCCAGGCAGCCGACGACCCGATCTGCCCAAACGTGTTCCTGCCCGGCCAGGCGCTGCTCGAGCCAGTCGATCCTCGTCGCGGCACTTCGACAGTTCCGGCGACCAACACACGCCGAATAGAGTCCACCCGGCGAGGGGTGAGCGTCGGCAGCGCAAGGTAGGACAGACGTCGCGTCTTCTCCGAAGACGCGGGCACGTGCCCATGGACCAGTATGTCCGTGGGACCGAAGGGCCAGCCCTTGGCAACAGTAGATGTTGCGTGCCGGAGCCAGGCGCAGACATCCGGCCCCCGACGCGCGCCGTCGAACGCGAGGGCTCGTCCCTGGTGGTCGACGATTCGAAACGCAATGAATGGACGCACCGACGCCTCGGACGCCCTGCGATACCCGGTCCATGTGAAGCGCCGCAGGGGCGCCACAGGCCTGAGAATGTCGCCGGAAAGGCGGTCGAGGAACTCGCGATGCCGACGTGAAAGATCGTCGAGTGTGCCTTCGACGGGCGTGCGCCACGCACGACCACGATCGGCGACCCCTGGGACGTAGACGACCTCCTCTCTCGTCGCGCGAGGTCCACCATCGACGAGCTGCGCGTCACCGACGACCATGTCGATACCCCACCCGAGGTGGGTCACGGAGCGTGCCGCTTCCCGCAAGGTATCGGCATGGTCATCGGCACCAGCCTCAACCTCGTAGAAGTAGTGCACGGCCTCGGAGGCGAGCGCTACGGCGTGGATGTCCTTTTCGGTTCGGTACTCGGCGATGTCCGCGTCGTTGCCCCGACTCCACGACCCAGCAACCTTGTCGCCGACATTGTCGGGCACATACGTGCGATGGCTGGCCATCGGTCGGTGACCGCCAGCGACGATGGTCGGCGCTGGCCTGCCCTCGAGCCACTGGAGCGCCCGCTCCGCTGCAGCGCGTCCCGACTCCACCCAGCGACCGAGGACGCAGCCACCAGTGCTTGGAACATCCGAAGCGGAGACGGCGGCCACTCGGGGCGCCCGTCCTCGCCACGCCCGTGGCTCTCGAGCTGCAAGAACCGGAACGTGATCCGAAGGGACGACGACGTGCTCACTTCGCCTTGGCCTTCTTCTTCGCGGCCTTCGCGTCGTCGCTGACGTCCTGCTTTGCGCGCTCCTTATCGAATGGCACGTCGAGCCGATCCGCACCGACGCCGAACGCTGTCGCAGCAGCCTTGGCCAGCTCCAGTGCCTGCTCGTGAGTGACCGTCAGGGGCTTTCGTTCTCCGCTCGGATGGACCTCGAATGCGCCGTCGCCCTCAGGCGTCGGATGCGCGAGGACGAGGTTGCAACCCTGGCGAAGGTAGCCCGAGGGACTCCTGGTGAAGGCGCACAGCGCGAGGCCCAGGATGTATCGCTGGAGCAGGGCCGTTCGCTCGGTCGTCTCGCCACGGAGCAGTCGCAGCGCCACGAGGCTGAGGCTAGCGTCGCGCCGGATACCGCCCGTCGGGATGACACCGCCGTGCGTGCCCGTCGCCGGCACGTGGACGAAGCCGCGCTCCGCGTACATGTCCGATACCTTCTTCTCCGCGGTCTCGTCGAGGAGCTTCTCTCCGACGTAGTCGACGGAAGGGTTGAACTGGGCGGAGCGGGTCAGCGTTCGCACGTCGAACGCGCGAATGGTCGAGGCGAAGAGACGCGGCAGCTTGGCCTGCGTCCCTCGCGAGTCCCACACGCCGAAGACGAGGGACGTCGGGGCGATCTTGGCGAGTGGCTCTGCGTTGCCCTTGAGAACCGCCGCGAATGCCTTCTGCAGATCGTCCTGCAGCGTCGAGCAGCGGACGAGCGCGTCCGCGGCGCGGTGGCTTGCATCGAGCAGGTTGACGGTACGTTCGCCCGCTTTGACGGTGACCTGTGGGACCAGAGAGCGATACTCGTCGAGCGCGAACATGGGCTCGACGCGGTTCGCCTGTGCGCCGACGCTGTCGATCAGGCAGACGTTGCCGCGGTCGTCGCGGTCGATGTTGTAGCCACCCTTGAAGTTCTCGCCTGACGCATAGGTGGCCGGGAACACCACGCCGTCGGCCCCTTCGACCGAGGTGAGATGCTGTCGGAGGACCAAGGCCGCGGGGCCGTTGGACGCGAGGAGCTGATCGAGAGCCGTGGACTTGGTCATGGAGCTTCACCTCGTGAGAGCGCAGTCGCTGCGCGGAATGCCTTGTGTTTCCGTTGGCCGGTTCGAAACCAGCTCTCGAATCGGTATCCGTGCGTGTCGGGCGCTCCGACGGCACCGCACGCCAAGGCCGGTGCGACGGCAATGGCAGCGTGGACACTCCAGGCGAAGTAGTCGAAGACCCGTCGCTCGGTGGTCGGTCTGGGTCGAAACCGCTGAAGGCCGATCAAGCAGAGGAGCTCGACGGCAGGGGATGCGATGGTCTCCAGTCCGAGATCGTTGGGAGAGAATCCGACATCGCGCGAGTGGGAGTTCGGAGCGCGCCTGGCGTCGAAGTAGAAGGGCTCCACCTTCTTCGTCGGGGCGTCCGGATCGTAGGCTACGACCCCCACGTCGAGCAGACCGCGTTCCACGAAGGCTGGTGCGCGGATCGCTCCCTGCATCGCGCGGGCGATGCGAACGCTCTCCATGGTACCCGCCCATACCTTCAGGTCGCGCACGTGGCCGTGGGTCTGGTGCCACCAGTCGAGACGCAGGTGCGTGAACGGTGCCTGCAGCGCGATGGCCGAATTGGTGTCGTCTTCGGGGTCGACCTGTACGAGCTTCGTCGAAACGAGCGCGTCGATCAGCGTGGGCAGCGAGGTGTCGGCTTCGATCTCGAAGCAGCCATCGCCGAAGCGTGCACGCGCAGCACCAGTCAGCCGGAAGGCGAGTTCGAACAGACCACAGCACGCGAAGTACTGACCCGGATTCGTGACGTCGACGACGACCTCGAAGCTCATGACGACACCTCCGCGAACGAGGACGGTCGGATGCTCGCTTCGTAGTCCGCCGAACGCAGCAAGGACTCGAGGTACGCGAGACCCCAACGTCCGTACTGCGCCTGCAGGTCGGCGAACCGCGTCAACACCTGGACGCCGAGCGCTGGGAAATCGTGGCGCACCTCGGGGTCGAACAGCTCGCGGGCCGGGAAGTGCGGGCGGGCCCGTCCATGATGGGCCGCAACCAGATGAAGGAGGAGGGGATGGAGCTGCGGGTCGAGCTCCGAGAGGACGCCACTGCTCTCTGCGTCGAGGACCGACCCGAGTTCGTGTCGATACCCCGTCACATCGCGCGGTGCCGTGCGTGACCCTGACTTCGCCAAGACGAGGCTCGGGTCGTCGTTGCCGATGCTTCGTTGCCACAGGCGGCGACGCTTGCCGATGTCGTGGATTCGAGCCGCCAGTGCCACGCACTCCCGGAGGTCCGCGGGAAGGTCGACACCCGCGACGATCCGTCGAGCGACCCGCTCGGTGTCGCCGAGGTGGACATCGAGCAGGACTGGCCCGAGCGCCAAGCGGGACCCTTGGTTGTCTGCGCCGCGAGGCACCTCGTACCAGCTCCAGATCACTGAAGGGGCTTCGTCCTCGTCGTCGTCCACGGGGGTTAGGTCGATGCGTCGGATGAGGCGCATGCCGGCTGGGCCGCTGGCGGCAAAGGTGCGCGCACGCCGACCAGCGCCGTTCTCATCGAGCCAGGCATCGGCGACATCGAGCGTCGACGCCTCGTCAGCCGAGGCAGAGCCCCAGGTGTCCGGGTCCAGGAAGCCCTCGGGCGAGAGACCGCCGAGGGGCGGGAGGACGACGGTCAGCCCCTCGAGGGCCTCTCGCTCGCCTTCCAGAAGGGTCTCGAGGGTCACGTCGGCAGTCACCCGTCCATCGTCGTGGACCAGCCACACCGGCGTGGTTGCGCCTTCCCGGGACTTCGCAGCCATCTTCTTCAACCGGTCGAACACGCGACTCGTCGTGTCGGACAGGAGTTCGTGCGGCTTGAGGGGGTAGTCGTCGAGCAGCGATGCGGGCGGGTACTTGGCTCGCAGGGCGCCGGTCGTGAGGAGCCCCACCTCAGTGCGGAAGGCGACCTGTGTTCGAGGGGGTTCCCACTCCTCGACGCCGTGGAGATAAGCCGCGACCGGTGGGCGGCCGGGCAGGTTTTGGACCGTAGTGAGGGCCCACGCGTCGAAGAGGATGTCCGACGCTGGCGGAATGACCGGCTCAGGGGCGAACGCCCGTGCTCGCTGATCGGCAGGCAGCTGCGACAGAGCTGCCGGGCTCACGTCACCGTGGAGCCGCTCGAGGAGTGCGAGCGTCTCGGTGAGTGGGGCTTCGAACTTCTCAGATTCGGAGAGTGGTGTCGGTACGACGACGTCCGCGCGCGAATCGCTTCGGGCGCCGAATCGGTTCAACCGCCCGAAACGCTGGGCCATGCTGTCGAACGTGGACAGGTCGCAGACGAGGTGATCGGCCGAGATGTTGACACCTACTTCGCCGGCGCTCGTGCAGACGAGATAGACCGTTCGCGTGTCCTTGGCTTCGCTGCGCCGGAACCGGGCGAAGATCGGCGTGTGGACCAGCGCGTCTCGCTCCCGTCCGCGCATGGTTCCCGTCAAGCGGGCGTGGGCGAGCTTCTCCTTGGCAAGGCGCTGCCCGATCTTCTCCACGTCCTCCACGGTGCGGGCGAAGACCAGGATCGCACGACCCGAGTCGCGATGCTGCAGCGCGATCTCCGCGATCCGATCCGCGAGCGCCTTCTTCTCGCAGTGGTGGAGCGTCAGCGCCTTGTGTGCCGCGAGACGCTGTCGGACGACAGCGTGGACACGGTCGGCCTCGCCCAGAGAGAAGTCGGGCGTACCGGCGCGCGACGTGGCTGTAAGGGCCATCACTCGCAACGGGGCGAGGTCGGGCGCCTTCCGTGTCGTGCTGCGCTGTTCCCTCTCGATGGCCTCGACCAGTTGCTGGAAGGCTGGTTCGAGGTGGGCCTCGTCGTGAACCAGTAGCGCATCCTGGCCGAGAAACCCCGCGTGCAGCGGCCGCGAGCGGAAGCCGATGCCGTAGCCACTGAAGAGAAGGCGGCTGCCGATCATGTCGACCGTGCCGCTGATGACGGCGGGCCGCGACGGATCGGCGGACCACTCACGGTTGTCGGCGAACGCACCTCTCAGAGTACTGAGTGCAAGACTCGCCTCCGGTGCTAGCTCGGCGAGACGTCCGCGGATCTTCTCCACCTCGGCGGTCGTCTGGTCCACCACTGTGCGTCGATTGACGACGTAGACGAGTCGGCGTGGCACGCGCGCTCCGGCGAGCATGGCAAGCAGCCAAATTGCGATGACAGAAGTCTTTCCGAGGCCCGTCGGGATGTCGCACGTTCGCGGAACATCCCCGAGCACGAGACGCTCGTAGAGCGCCGCCTGCCAGGGGAATGGCGTCTCGCCGGTCAGTCGCTTGAACTTGTCGTCGAAGGACACGCCGCCTACCTCCCCCATCCACGGCCCGAGGATTCGCCCCGGCCTGAATACCGCCCGCCGAAGGTGCGCTCATCACGACAACGGTGCAAGTGAAACCCGGACAGAGAATGTCCGATGGCCCATCGCGCCTCCGAAGCCAGACCACCTCCAGATCGCCTAGCTCAGCGCGAGCGAAAGCACCCGCGCGGTTCTTGCTCGTCTGGCTTCGACGCGGTCAAGGCGGCTTCGACGACGTTCAGTCGGGCCCGCAGACTCGCGCGGTCGAGCACGTCCTCTTCGGGCGTCTCGGCGAGCATCCGCTCGATCGCCGTCTTCTCGCTGAGCAGCTGGAGGTAATCACCGCGCGGTTCACGTTCGTCTCCTGCCGGCGATCGGAGAGCGCGCCCTCGGACGTCCGGTATGAGGGCCATGACGTCCTACTTGTACCCCGAGCACCGACCCATGGTCATGGGAAGCTGCTCTCGGAGCACGGCGCAGGCGATCGACGTACCTCGCGTGACGTCACGGTGCCGTACCCTTCGTGGATGGCCGAAGAGTCAGCCGCGCCCCTGGAGAGTCCGCCCGACGCGCCTCGGGCCAAGCACCTGCGTCCCGGCGATGGTCCAACCACCGTCCCGGCGCGCATCGTCAACGAGGTGCTCTATTGCGAGCGCCTCGCCTACCTCGAGTGGGTCCAGGGCGAGTGGGCCGACAACGCCTTCACCGAGGAGGGCCGTTGGGCCCACCGTCGCGCCGATGCAGGCGGCGGCGGCCTGCCCGAGCAGGACGACGCGCGGCCCTACGTCGCGCGCAGCGTGTGGCTCTCCTCCGACGCGCTGGGCATCGCCGCCAAGATCGACGTCGTCGAGGGTGAGGGCGAGCGTGTCTTTCCCATCGAGTACAAGCGAGGCACCCCGCCCGACGTGCCCGAGGGTGCCCACCTGCCCGAGCGCGCCCAGCTCTGCGCGCAGGTGCTGCTCCTCCGGGAGCACGGGTTCCAGTGCGACGAGGCCGCGCTCTACTTCGCGGGCGCGCGCCGTCGCGTGCGTATCACGATCGACGAGGCCCTGATCGCGGCGACCCTCGAGGCCGTCGCCACGGCCAAGGCGTTCGCCGATCGGACAGCGGCCCCGCCACCCCTCGTCGACAGCCCGAAGTGCGACGGCTGCTCGCTCGTCGGGATCTGCCTACCCGACGAGACGCAGGCCCTCCGCGAACCCGTGGACGAGCCCCGGCCGCTGCGTCGCCTGCACCCCGCGCGCGACGATCGCAAGCCGGTGTACGTACAGGAGCAAGGGGCGCGCGTCGGCTTGGACGGCGAGCAGCTCGTGGTGCGCCGGAAGGATGGCAAGGACAGCGCGCGGCTCGTCGAGACGTCGCACCTCGCGCTGTTCGGCAACGTGCAGCTCAGCGCGCAGGCCATGCGCACGCTGGCCGAGCGGGACATCCCCGTCCTCCTGTTCACCTACGGGGGCTGGTTCGTCGGTCGGGTCGTCGGCCCCGAGAGAGCAAGAACGTCGAGCTGCGCATCGCCCAGCACCGGGCGGCGGACGACGACGCGTTCTGTCTGCGGTTCGCGCGCGCGGTGACCGCGGGGAAGATCCGCAACCAGCGAACGCTCCTCCGACGCAACCACAGCGCACCCCCGTCGGCCCTCTTGAAGCAGCTCGAGGCCTACGCGAAGGACGCCGAGCAGGCCGAGGCGATCGAGTCGCTGCTGGGCATCGAGGGGAGCGCGGCGAAAGGGTACTTCGGCGCGTTCACTGGCATGTTCCGCGCCGACGGGCTCGACTTCGATCTCGGCGGGCGCAATCGCCGACCACCGAAGGACCCCGTCAACGCGCTGCTCTCTTTCGCCTACGGGCTCCTGACGAAGGACCTCGTGATCGCCTGCATCGTCGCGGGTCTCGAACCGCTGATCGCCGACTCCGTCGTGCTCGCCGTCCTGAACAACGGGATCGTCGGCGTCGACGACTTCGTGCGCCATCGCGAGGGCGTGGCGCTCTCGCCCGCCGCGCGTCGCAAGGTGATCGCCGCGCACGAGCGACGCCTCGAGCAGGAGATCACGCACCCTCTCTTCGGCTACGCCGTGTCGTGGCGCCGGATCCTGGAGATCCAGGCGCGGCTCGTGGGCCGACTGGTGCTCGGGGAGATCGACGCCTACCCACCCATGCGGACCCGGTGATGCGCCAGACGTACATCGTGACCTACGACGTGTGCGACCCGAAGCGGCTGCGACGGGTGTTCAAGCTCATGAAGGGCTACGGCGAACACGTGCAACTGTCGGTGTTCCGGTGCGATCTCCAGCTCCGCACGCTGCACGAGCTGCTAGGGCGTCTCGAGGAGATCATCCACCACGTCGAGGACCAGGTGCTCTTCATCGACGTCGGTCCGAGCGAGGGCCGGGCGGCCACCTCGATCCGCGCGATCGGCAAGGCGTACGACCCACCTCCGGGCTGCGCGCTCATCGTGTGATCCGCAGACGTCTGCGTCTTAACCCGCAGACGTCTGCGTGTCCGCGAGGTACAATCTGCAGCCATGGGGAAGGCGAAGAAGGCAACAAAGGCAGTCACCAAGAAGCTCGTGACCGACGGCACCAAGGCACAGACCGCGGCGGCCAAGAGGGCCGAGGAACTGCTCGAGCTGATCGCGCGTGCGAAGGAGCGGATCACGGAGGACTTCTTCGAGATCGGCGAGGCGTTGCGCGAGCTGCAGAAGAAGAAGCTGTACGTCGCGCTGGGCTTCGACTCGTTCGCGGAGCTGCTGCAGAAGCGCAAGGTGATGTCGCCGCGCAGCGCCGAGAAGCTGATCGAGGTGGTCGGCGCGTTGCCGCGCACGAAGGCGCTCGACCTCGGTGTGGAGCGCGCCTACGCGCTCGCGCGGCTCTCGGCGGCGACGCCGGCGCTGGACAGCGCGGAGTCGCTGCTCTCCGAAGGTGTGAAGGTCGGCGGCAGGAAGAAGGCGGTGGCCAAGCTCTCCACGCGCGACCTCGTGAAGGCGGCGCAGGCCGCGCGGCCCGTGAAGAAGGATGCGGCCAAGGACGCTGCTGCGCGATCGGCGCGGGGGCTGCAGGCGGCGGTCCGGAAGGCGGGCGGCAAGGGGGCCACCGCCGCGCCGCGCAAGACCTCGGCTGGGTGGGTGGTTCAGCTCGATGTACCCACAGCGGTGGTCGACACGGTCGTGCGAGCGCTGGAGTGATCGCAGAGTTCCCGGTCGCGCTCGCAAGGCGCGCTTGGTCTTTGAAAACCAGCTCTCTTGGCCCACCGCCGCCGGCATGGAAGACGGTGGTGGTGGGCGTCGTTCGTGCCGGCAGTGGCACCGCTCGCAGAGTGGGTTGCAGACTGCCGGAAATGGTGGTGAATTCGCTGAGCCCTTCCGCTCTCCAACGGGGAGCGGCCCCATTGAAGC
>JADJMO010000022.1 GCA_016709545.1 Myxococcales bacterium | reverse complement strand
CTTCTTGTCGAGGCGCTTCTTGAGCTCGTCGCCCGAGGCATCGAGCGTGATGAGGTCGTACTGCGCGACCAGCCGCTCGCCCTGCAGGTAGCGCGCGTGCGCGGCGTGCACGCGGCCCTCCTTGAGGATCTTCCACTTCTGCGTGCCGAGGGTGACCGCGGCCTTCAGCGACTCGTCCGCCGCCTTGTCGTTCTTCTGCGCGATGTGCACCTGCGCGAGGCGCACGTAGGCCTCGATCTTGTGGTCGAGGTTCTTCGCGCGGCCGATGTAGTTCGCGTAGACCTTCGCGGCCTCCGGGTACTTCTTGGTCTTCTCGTGCGCCTGCCCGAGGAGGAAGGTGACCTCGTCCGCGTCGTCCTGGTTCGCCGTGCCGAACAGCTTCAGGTAGACGTCGGCGTCCTTGACCGCCTGGTCGTACTGGCCGAGCGCCACGCGCGAGACCACCGCGTTGTAGGCGGCGTCCTTCGCGTTCTTGTCCTTCGGGTACTTGTCGACCAGCTTCTCGTCGAAGCCCGCGGCCTCGCTGAGCAGGCCGGCGCCCGAGAACGCCTCCGCCGTGAGCCACAGCGCCTGCGCCGCCTCGGGCTTGCCGGCGTGGTCCTTCGCGGCGAGCTCCGCTGCGGCCTGGGCGATGCCGAGCTCACCGGCCGTCCGGGCCGCGGCCACCGCGTTCACGCAGGCCTTGGCCGCGCGCTCGTCCTTGGGGAACTCCTTGGCCGCGCGCAGGTAGGCGTTCGCCGCGCCGACGTGGTCCTTCTTGTCGCCGAGCGTCTCGCCCTGCTTGAACATCGAGGTCACGATCAGGCCGTCGAGGTTCTTCTGGGAGGCGCTGTCGGCGTAGGCCGGGAGCGTCTTGAGCTTGCGGCACCAGTTCTCGACGTTGGCGTAGTCCTTGGCGTGGACCAGCGAGTCGATCATGCGGTTGCCGGCGGCCTTGGCCTCCGGGCTGTTCGGGTAGCGCGTGAGCAGCTCACCGAAGATCTTGATCGCCGGGTCGTAGACCTTGTGGTCGTAGTAGGTGACGCCCTGGTTGAGCAGGAACCCGGGAATCTCAGGGTCGTTCGGGTAGGTGGCGGCGTAGAACGCGAGCGCCTCGGCGAACCGCTTGTCGGTCTCGGTCTCCTCGCCGGCCTTGCCCTTGCCCGCCGCGAGCTCCTTCTCGCGCAGGCGCTCGAGCGCCGAGAGCGCGTTGAACAGCGCGTCGCGCGAGAGCCCGCCCTTGGGGTTCATCTTCGCGCAAGCGAGGTAGTCGCGGGCCGCCTCGCTGTCCTCGCCGAGGCGGTGGTACTCGATCTCGGCGACGTAGAAGAGGACGTCGTACGCGTTCGGGCTGCTGCGGAAGCGCGTGAGATACAGGTGGTAGAGCTTCTTCGCGAGGCGGAACTCCTCGGGGTTCTTGGTGGCCTGCGCGTGCGCGTGCACCTCGGTCGCGGCGTTGCGGAGGTCCTTCTCGACGTCCTTGACCGATTGCTCCACCGACTTCGGGTCGAGCTGGGTCTTGGTCCAGGTGGCGGGCGACGACTTGAGCCCACCCACAGGGGGCTTGTCGCCGGCCGGCAGCGTGGGGACCTCGCTCGGCAGGTGGTCGTCGAGCAGGCGCTGGTAGGTGGCGATGGTCTTGGCGTCGTCGCCCTCGGTGCGCCAGGCGTGCGCGATGGCGATGACGTGCTGGGTGCCGTCGGGGCTCGTGGGCTCGATCTTGCGCAGCAGCTCGTAGGCCTCGGCGGCCCTCTTGTAGCGGCCGTTCTCCTCGTAGGCGACGGCGAGCTAGCGCATGATCTTGCCGGCGAACTTCTCGCCGCCGATCTTCTGCAAGAACACGTACACGTCTTGCGCGCTCGTCTTCTCGTCGGCGATGAAGACGTCGACCAGGGCCTTGAGCGCCTCGTCCTCGAGCGACTCGAGGTCCTTGCGCTGGCTGATGTTGCCGCCCTTCTTCTGGCTGGTGAGCTCGAGCACCTTGGTGAAGCGCTTGGCGGCCTCCTCCTCCTTGCCGAGCTTCCACAGGCACCACGCGCTCTTGAACATGGCGAGCCCGTAGAGCTCGCTCTCGGGGTGCTTGAGCACCTCCTCGTACTCGGCGAGCGCGAGCTTCCAGTCGGCCTTCTCGTTGAAGGCGGCCTCGCCCTTGGCCATGTGCGCGTCGGGCGCGAAGCGGCTGTTCGGGTACTTCTGGAGGAGGAGCTCGAAGTCGGCGAGGGCCTCCTTGTCCTTGCCCTCCTCGCCCGCCAGCGCGCCGTCCACGTAGAGCGCGAGGTCGTACTGCGGGTAGCCCGGGTACTCCTTGATGACGCGCGAGACGAGCGCCCGCGCCGGGCCGAGATCGAGCTTGGGCGCGGCGCCCTTCGGCGGGGCCTTGGCCTCCCACGCGGCGAAGTCGAGCAGGTACTTCTCGCGCGCCTTCTCCCACTTGATCTCGGCGAGCTTGAGCAACGCCTCCGGCAGATCGGGCGAGCCCACCGGCTCGTCCTTGATGAAGTCCTCGAGGAGCTTCTCGGCCTGGTCGCGGAGCTTGCCGATCTTCTCGACGTCCTCCTTGAGCCGCTTGGCCATGATGGCGCGGGCCTGCGGGCGCAGGTCGGGCGGGAGGCGCTCGATGCCCTTGATGGGCGGGCCGCCGTCGTCCGCCTTCTTGGCGACCTCCTTCTTGGCGCCACCGGCCGTCGGGAGGGTCTTCTCCTGGGCGGACTTGATGGGGCCCGCGAAGGCAACGGGAGGCAGAGAACGAGGCGAGAGTGGTCACCGCCCCGAGGACGAACACCCGGGCGGACCACAGACGCAGGCGACGCATTCGACCCAGCATACGTGGTCCGTTGCGACAGGGGAACCGTCCGGTAGGCTCTTCGGGTGCGTGAACCAGCGTCGAGGTGGGTCGTGCTCCACGTCACGGTGGCCGTGGTATTTCACGTCCATGTCCCCGCGCGAGACCATCCTGCTCCGACGCGCGAGGTTCTGCGCGATGGCGCTCGCAGGTGCGGGGCTCGCGGGGTGCGGCGACGACCAAGCGCAGCCCTGTCTGCTGACCAGCCTGGACGACACGGAGGCCGCCCCGGAGGCCTGTCTGTGGGTCATCCCCGACTCGGAACTCCTGGATTCGGCCCCTGCCGATACGCTCCCCGAGACGCGCGAGGATGCGACCGACGCGACCGAGAACTCCGACGCGACCGCGACCGACGCGAGCTCGGACGGTTAGTCGCGCGATCGCGCGGCCTCCGCGACGCGCTCCTCCGCCTCACGGGCGCGCTGCTCCGCCTCCTCGGCGCGCCGCTCGACCTCCCGGAGGCGTCGCTCGGCGTCGCGTGCGCGCAGCTCCGCCGCCTCGGCGTGCTGCAGCGCCACTGCTCGCTCCGCCTGCGCACCTCCGACGAGCTCCGAAGAGTGCGGGACGACGCGCCCGTCTGCGAACCAGCGGAGCCACGGCGCCTCGGTCTCCTGGAACGTGCCGGTTCGGACCCCGAGCGACAGGCCGAGCTGCGGGCACGGCAGGCGGCCGTCGGCGTCGAGCGCCACCAGCTCGTACGAGCCGTGGCTACCGAGCGCCCACCCCTCGAGCGCTGCGCTGAAGGGGTCGTAGATCACGTACATCGGCACGCGCAACAGGCGTGCGTAGACGTGCTTCTTCTTGCCGCGATCGACGGCCTCGGTGGAGGGGCTCGTGAGCTCGATCACCAGATCGGGCGTGCGCCCCTCCTCCTCCCAGACGACCCAGCTCTTGCGCTCCTTCTTCACCGTGTCGAGCACGACGAACACGTCGGGCGCGCGGAAGTCGTTGTTCCGCGCCTGGGTCTCGCTGAAGTAGACGGCCATGTTGCCTTCGACGCACACGTCGTCGCGGCCGCGCCAGTGATCGGCGAGCGAGTCGACGAGCAGGTTCATCTGCTGTCGATGGCGCTTGGTCTCCATGGGCTCACCGTCGTCGTAGGGAAGATCTTCCCCCCGAGGCGGCGGCTTCGGACCGAGCGATGCGGGCATGGGGTCACTTCCGCTTGCGGCCGCCGTCCACGCTCATCTGCGTGGTGCGGGGCACCGGCTTCGGCGCAGGCGCAGCTTCTCCTGTCGCCGGCCAGCCGTCGCCCGAGTCGGCGCGCTTCCTCATCGAGGTCGGGTCGTGCGCGTCGGCCGCGCTCCAGTCCTCGGGCCGGGGCGTCATCGTCGCGACGGGAGGCGCCGGCTCCCAGGGCTGCGAGCTCGGCGGCAACGCCACGGGCGGCGCGCTCATGTTGCGGATGGTCCCGCGCCGCATCTGTCCGCCGATCGTGCGCGGCGCCTCCTCCTCGGCCACGGCCATCGGCACCGCCCCTTCGGGCGCGATGAGCGCCGGCGTGACCACCGTGGCGTCCGGCGAGGTCTTGCCCGAAGAAGGCGCCTCGACGGCTGCGGCTGGGGGCTCCGCGGCCACGCCGTTGGTCGTCTCGACCGCGGGCGTGGGGGGATCGAAGCGCATCGCCCGCTCGGCGACGTCCATCACCGGCAGGATCACCGCGAGCGGGATGTGCTGGGTGATGACGGCCGGCGTCGCGATCTCGAAGTCGTCGCGCGTGGAACGGCGTCCCCGGCTGGTCGCGCTCGCGCGCGAAGCGGGCGCGGTCGATCGCGACGCGGATCTCGACCGGCAGGTGCGTGTGCCACACGCGATCCTCGATCGCCGTGCGGACCTGCCAGGGTGTGAGGATCGGCGTGCGCCGCACGAGGCCGTCGAGCAGGAGCGACCGGTCGGCGAGCAGCGCCCCGAGCAGCCACGCGACGAGCTCCTGGTGCACCGGTGTGTCCTGGTCCCAGGGCATGCTCGCGCGGAAGTTCTTCCAGAACTCGCGCACCGGCCCGTAGACCACCAGATCCGGCGGCGCGTAGGCCTCCTCGAACTGCGCGACGGTGATGTCGCCCGCGTCGATCGAGGTGTCGATGAGGCTCGCCTGGAGCTCCGAGCTGAGGCGCCGCGCCGCCTTGGGCGCGAGCCCGGTGAGCTTGCTCGTGATCTGCTGGCGCAGGTCGGCGCGCTGCTCGATCCACTGCATGCGGTGGGTCGCGCGCCACGCGACCCGGTTCTGGTCCGGGGTCCAGAACGGGAGCTGCAGCCCGCGGAGCTTGATGAGGAGCTCGGCGACGAGCTGCAGCGGACCGCTCTTGGCGAGGTGCGCGTGCGCCTCCTCCACCAGCGTGTCGTCCTCTTTCTTGTCGACGCCGCGATGCTCGAGCCGTTCCACCGATTCACTCATCGGAGCCCCCCTTCACCTGGTGGGGGAGGATAACCGCAGGTCGGGGCGTTATGCTCGCCCCCCGTGCCTCCGTCCGTCCGCGCGCTCTTCCCTGGCCATTGCGGCGAGGCGGAGGTGCGCGCGCTCCTGACCCTGGACGGATGCGCCGTGACCTACCGCGCGCGGCTCCGCGCGCAGGAGATCCGGCTCACGGTCGCGCTCTCGCCGCTGATCGGGGATGCGCAGGACGCGGTCGAGCGCGCGCGTCGGTCGCTGCCCGAGGGTCTGCGCGTCGGGACCATCGAGTGCGACGACGGCGCACACCTCTGGCTCGCCGAGCCGTTGCGGGCGCCCTTCGCGCTCGGCGGCTCCCGCAGCCCCGCCGAGGCCTGGGCCCATCTGCGCGCCGCCGCGGCCGAGCTCGGCGCGCTCCATGCGGAGGGTCGCTGCCACGGCGCGTTCTCCCCGGCGAGCCTCGGCGAGTTCACGCTCGTCGATCGCCCGCGCGTCGATCTCGGCCTGGTCGCGGTCGACCCGCTGTTCGCCGCCCCCGAGCAGCTCGAGGCTCGCCTCGGTCCGGTCGGTCCGCGCACCGACGTGTTCGCGCTCGGCGCGGTGTTCTTCCAGCTCGTCCGCGGCAGCGCGCCCCACGAAGGGCTGCAGCCCGGTGATCGATGCACCGCGCTCCTCGACCGCCGCGCGCGCCCTTCGCTCCGCGCGGCAGGCCTGCCCATCGCGACCGCGATCGACGCCGTCCTCGCGCGCATGCTCGCCGTCGACCCCGACGCCCGCTACCCCGACGCCCACGCCGCCTACGCCGCGCTCGGCGAAGCGGTCCTGTCCTCGCCCGAGCCCGGCGGCGCGCAGCGCGCCCTGCCCCGGTTCTCGTTCGCTCCGGTCGAGGCTCCGCGCGAGCCACGACGCGCGCCCGCCGATCCGAAGATCGTCGCCGCGGCGTGCCTCGGCCTCATCGTGGCTGCGTTCTCGGGCGAAGCGATCCTGGCCCGCCGCGCGACCGCGACGCTCGCCACCGCGCCCACCAACAGCGCGATCCCGATGGAGCCAGAGCCCGTGGCCGCGCCCCCACCCACCATTTCCTCGGCGGCGCCGAAGGTCACGGCCACCGCGAGCGCGAGCGGACCGGATCTGCGCGCGCTGCTCGCCGACGTCGTGCCGGTGCCGAAGGAGGCGCCGCGCTTCCTCCTCGATCGCACCGAGGTCCCCGTGCAGCTCTACGCCGCGTGTGTGGCCGCGGGCGCGTGCACCACGACGCGCAAGCGCGGCACGGGCTACCGCGCCGACGACCCGCTGCGCCGCGAGTGGCTGTGCAACCTGCACCGCGAGGGCCGCGCCGACCACCCCATCAACTGCGTGTCGCGCGTGCAGGCCGCGGCGTTCTGCAAGTGGGCGGGCAAGCGCCTCCCCACCGACGCCGAGTGGACCCTCGCCGTCGGCCAGAAGCAGTTCCCGTGGGGCGACGGTGGCCTGCGGTGCGACCGCGCGGTGTTCGCGCGCTACGGCCCCGACCAGGGCGGCTGTCGCAAGCAACCCGTCGGCACGATGCCGGTCGAGGCGCACCCCGACGGCGCCGGCCCCTACGGCAACCTCGAGCTCGCCGGCAGCCTGTGGGAGTGGGTGTCGTCGCCGAGCGAGCACGGCTTCGGCCTGCTGCGCGGCGGCGCGTGGGACGGCAACGAGCACGTCCTCGGCAAGGCCGGTCGCCTCGAGCAGACGATCGACAACGCCGACGTCACCCTCGGCGTGCGCTGCGCGCGCGACCCGTGACGGATCTCAGAGCCGCTCGACCACGAGCTTCTGCTTACCGAGCAGGTCGACCACGCCACCCTCCCCGACCAGGTGCGCCACGCCGACCACCACGAACACGTCGTCCTTCTCGCCGAGCATCTTCTCGACCGCCTTGGCCATGCGCGCGTTGCGGTCGAAGATCAGCTGCTTCTGCAGCGTCTTGAACTCCGGCTTCTCGTAGGAGGTGGCGAGCAGCTTCACGAGGGCGGGCTCGTCGCCGCTCTTCCACGCGTCGGTCAGCTCGCCGATCTGCTTGCCCACGAGGTCGGTCTCCTCGAGCGACTCGCGCAGGAAGAGCTCCTGCGTGGCGTCGGGCATCGAGCCGAAGATGCCGAGCTGGTCCTCGATCGTCTCGAGGCTCTTGATCGGCTTGCTCGCGGCCTCGGCCGCGTCGACGAAGTGCTTGTCGATGCCCTGATCGGGGTCGAGCCCGTTGCGCTCGAGCTCCTTGGCGAGGAACAGCACCGCGATCACCCACGGCTTCTGCGGCGCGAGGAGCGCCATGGGGAGCGGGCGCTTCGGGTGCGTGTCGAGCAGGGTCCAGGTCTTCTCGCTGACGTGCTTCTTCAGCGAGTCGGGCGGCACGTAGTTGCCCTTGGCCACGAGCTCGGCGGCGCGGAGCTTGGTCTTGGTGTCGAGGTGCACCTCGACCGCGAGCGCCTTCGAGTCGGTGAACGCCGCCTCCACCTTCGCCGGCAGCGGGTAGAAGCTCTTGTTCGCGACGTGCACCGAGCCGAACAGGTGCACCTTGGTGCCGGCCTTGCTCGCGACGCGGAAGAGCAGAGGCTTGACCGGCGGCGCGGGCTTCGCGCTCGCAGAGGCGGACGCGGGCGCGGAAGCACTCGCGACGACCGGCGGGCTCGGCGCGCTGCTCGATGCGCTCGTCGACGGCCCGTCGCTCGGAGACTTCTTGCAGGCGAGGAGCGCGCAGCACGCGAGGAGGAGGCCGCCCGCGCGGACGCTCACTTCTCGCCCTGCTCGACCCCGATGACCTCGTCGAGCCACTCGTCGCCCTCGAACGGCCAGTACTCCTCGTTGTCCTCGAGGAAGCGCGCGGCGTTGACCGAGTCGATGGCGCTTTTCGGCAGCACGCCGCTCTTGAGCGCGTCGACCTCGACCTCGAGGCCCTTCTTCTGCCCGAGCACCACGTCGATCTTGGCGAGGCGGGCGCGCGCCACGAGGCGGCTCGCGCGCTTGTCGAGGCGGCCGATGGCGACCCGCGCGAGCTTGACGGCGATCGCGTCGAGCTCCGCCATGATGACCTCGCCCTGCGCGCGCAGCGTCTTGGCGAGCACGGCGTCCTGGCTGACGAGCGCGGGAGGCCCGCGGCGCCGGTGGCGGCGGGGGTGGCGTCCGTCTTCTGCGCGCCGAAGCCCTCGGCCTTGGCGGAGAGCGTATCGAGGTCCTTCTCCAGCGCGGCGATCTGATCGGGCTTCGCGCCAGCCTTCTTCAGCGCGGCGATCTCCTTGCGGATGGCCTCGATCGCGACGGTGAGCTCGTCGGCCTTCTCGAGTTCGCTCGCTCCGAGCTTGGTCGGGTCGATCGCCGGCTTGACGGTGCCCTTGGCGCCCGGCGCGCCGACGATGCCCGAGAGGCCTTCGAGCTGCTTCTCGGCGCCGCCGAGCCCCGAGAGCTGGCCCTGGAGGCGACGCCGCGCGCGCAGCACGAAGAGCAGGGCCGGGTCGCCCTCGAGCCGACGATAGAGCTTCGCGTCGACGTCGACCGACTTGCCGGTGTCGTTGCCCTCCTTCTGGAGGAACGCGAGGATCGCCGAGTCGGGGGCCGCCGCGAGCAGGTGCGCGCGATCGCGGACCGGCAGGTAGGCGACGAGGAACTTCTCGAGCTTCTTCGCCGCGTCCTCGAACTTGCACTGGGCGACGTCGACGTAGACGTCGAGCACGCGCGCCTCGTCGTCGTAGACGTGACCCTCGCCGTAGGTGGCGAGCTCGTCGAGCAGCTCGCGCGCGCCGTCGTAGTCCTTGGCCTCGTAGCGCGCCGTGGCCGACTCGTAGAGCGCCTCGGCGAGCCGTTTGCTGTCCTGCGGGACGAGGTAGTAGTAATAGCGCGCGTCGTCGAACCGGGTGCCCTCGTGGGCGAGGCGACCGAGCGCGAGGCGGGCGAGGTCGCGCACCGCGAAGAACCGCTCGTCGGCGAACACCGGCGCGGACTTGTCCTGCCGCTTGGGATCGGCGACCTGGCAGAACAGCGCCTCGGCCTCCTTGTACTTCTTCTGGTCGACCAGCAAGAGGCCGCGCCGATACGTGGCCGCGGACCAGAACCGCGAGAGCGGCGTGATGGTCGCATAGGCCTTGTCGGCCGCGACCGCGTCCTCGTCGGCCTCGGCCTTGCGGCCCTGCAGGTAGGCGAGCTCGCCCTTGAGCTCGTCGGACGTGGGCGCCGCCGCGACGATGGGCTCGAGGTCCTTGATGCCCTCGTCGTACGCCTCGTCGTCGAGCGCGATCTCGGTGAGCGTGCGGGTCGCCGCGCGCACCGGCCCCTCCTTGGCAGGTCCGGACGCGGCCTTGCGCAGGTAGAGCCGCGCGAGGGCGTGCACTCCCTGCTCGCGGAGCGCCTCGCCGAGCAGGCGGTAGGCGGCGCGCGCCTCGGGCTCCTTCTTGACGATGTCGAACCGCGGCGACTCGACGACGCCGGTGAGCGTGGAGACGACCTCGTCGAGGCGGCCGGCGATGTATGCCTCCTGCTGGGCGGCGACGATCTCGCGCACCTCCTCGGGGCTGTATTGCGCGGTGGTGCCCCCGAGCTTGGCGGCCGTGAGCGCACCCGCGTATGCCTGCACCGGCGCGCCGGGGTTCGTGAGGATGGACGACGACGACGCGGCGACCGGCGGCGCGGAGGCGGTGGTGGACGCGGAGCCCGAGGCCGTACCGACCTGCGCGAGCGGCGCCTTGCCCGTCGCCGCCTGCAAGAGCAGCGGCGAGAGCAGGAGCGCGGCGACGAGACAGCCCGACGCGCCCCGCACCAGCAGCCCCTTGCGCGGACGACCCGGGATCACTTGGCCTTCGCCTTGATCTTGATGCGGAGGTCGTATTTGCCCTCCTTGTCGCTCGGGAAGTCGCCGCCCATGCTCGAGTCGTCCTCGAGCCGCACCTCGACGTCGAGCTTCTTGCCCTCGGGCACCTGCACCGTCGTCGTGGTCTTGTCGATGGAGCGGAAGGTCGGGTCGCGGTCGTCGTGGCGCTCGATCTCGATCGTGACCGAGTGCGGCCCCGGCGCGACGCCGCCGTCGAACACCGTCGTGTCGTCCTCGGCGGCGAAGCCCTTCGGCGCGTTCCACACCGGCGCGCCGTCGACGGCGAGCTTGGCGGCGACGACCTTGGCGTGCGAGCCGCGCAGCCGCACCGTCACGGCCATCTTGCTCTTCCACACGCCGTTGCCGACGACCCCGACGCGCGCGCGCAGCGCGGCGATCTCGGCCATCAGCTGGTCGTAGTTGGCGCCGGGCTTGGCCGACGCCGAAGCCTTCACCGGCGGCGTCTCGTCAGGGCGCGGCGTGAGCGGCGAGACGGGCGGCCCCACCGGAGCGACGTACGAGGCCGACGCCGACGTCGTAGGGGCGACGCTCGCCGAGGCGCTCGCGACCACCGACGCGGACGTGGACGCCGAGGCCGACGCGGACGGCTTGGGCTTGGGCTTGGCGAGGGGCGCGGGCGGCGGCTTCGGGGGCGCCGCGAGCACGGCGAACGGCACGATCAGGCACGCGGCGACGACGGAGAACGAGGAAAGCCGGGACATCGCTCACCCCTTGAACGGAATGAAGATCGAGAAGCCACCCGTGACGAGGATGTCGTTCACGAGTCGGGTCTCGTCGAGCACCTTCTGCGCGGAGATCTGGTCGCGCACGTCGAAACGCAGCGCGAACCACGAGGCGATGTAGATCTTGAAGCCGATGCCGCCGCTGCCCATGAGGCCGCGGGAGATCTCGTCGTCGGTGACGCCGCCGCCGAGGGCGAGGTGGAAGTCGAAGCGGCTGATCGCGCCGCCCATCCAGCGCATCTTGCCGTAGGCGAGCGACCAGACCAGGTGGCCCATGTACTGGCGCACGCGACGGTCGTTGCGGAACACCTCGATGGGCGTGGGGAAGCGCTGCTGCAGGGTGTCGGCGAGGCGCGCGCGGGCGCGGGAGAAGCCGACCGAGGCCTCGAGGGCGAGCTCTTCGCTGAAGTGGAAGGTGTACGCGCCGCCGTACCAGGGCGCGCCGTCGTTCGCGTCGCCCGCGAGCCAGCCGCCGAGCGGAGACAGCTCGTGGCGCAGCGCCTTGGTGAAGAGGCGCGGTTGCACCCCGCGGAAGTGACGGCCGCCGACCAGCTCGGCCCGCTGCTCGGGGTCGACGCACGACTCCGGTGGCGAGGGCGGTTGAGCGGTGGACGGAGGCGTGGCCCCCGCCGACGGCGCAGCCGCAGCAGGCGCAGTGGTACCAGGCGTTGCAGTCACGGCAACCGACGCCCCCGTGGGCTCGTCGGCGTGCGCGACGCGGACGAATGCCAGCGAGGCCACGGCGACGGGGGCCGCGAGGACGAGGGATGCGGCCAGAGTGGCGGGTCGCACGACCACCATGGCTAACCGGCCGGACGCGCTTCGGTCAAGCGGATTGGACGGGACCGGTGTACGTTTCGCGGACCATGTCGGCCGCGCCCTTGTCTGGTTTCTCGACGCCCGTCCTCACGGCGATCGTCGAGATCCTGTTCCTCGCTGCGTTCGCGGACGGCGAGTTCAGCGCCGACGAACGGGCCCATTTCAAGAGCAGCGTCGAGTCCTTGACCGACCGGCAGCTCGCCGGAGAGGCCTTCGACACGCTGATCGCCGGCATGGAGAAGGCCCTCGAGTCCGAGGGGCGACCGGCGCGTCTCGCCGCCGTCCGGCAGCGCTTGCCCGACGAGCGCCAGCGCAAGATCGCGCTGCAGATGGCCATCCGGCTCACCGCCACCGACGGCATCATCCGCACGAGCGAGCGCGAGATGATCCTCGAGGCCGCCGAGGCCCTCGGCATCGACGGCGACGCCGCCGCCGATCTGGTCGCCCGCGTCGGGACGTGACCGCGAAGATCCTCCGCCGCGCCCGCCTCGCCGTCGTGGGGCACGTGCTCGGCCGTCTCGGCCGGCCGCTCGCGTGGGTCGTCGCCTATACCATCGTGGCTACCATCGTCACGCGGTTCGAGATGCGGCGGGCCGGCGCCAACCTGCCGGACGTCCAGCAGACCGCGTACGGGCTGTTCACGCAGCTGTTCATGGAGCCGACGGAGCCGTTCCCGCCGACCCCGGTGGCCCGGCTCCTGTTCTGGATCACGCCGCTCGTGGGCGCGTTCCTCATCGCCCAGGGGCTCCTCAAGGTGGGCGCCTCGCTGTTCGACCTCGGCGCGCGCCGGGAGATGTGGGTGCGAATCGTGAGCGATCAGATGCGGGATCACGTGGTCGTGTGTGGCCTCGGGCACGTCGGGTATCGCGTCGTCGAGGAGCTGCACGCGCTCGGGGTGCCGGTGCTCGGGATCGAGCGCCACGACGTCGACAGCTTCGTCGCGGCGGTGCGCGACATGGGCATCCCGGTGCACGTCGGCGACGCGCGGCGCGACGAGCTCCTGCTGTCGGTCGGCGTGCAGCGAGCGCGCGCGGTGGTCTGCGCCACCAACGACGACATGGCGAACCTCGAGATCGCGCTCGACGCCAAGCGCATGAACCCGCAGATCCGCGTGGTGCTGCGCATGTTCGACCAGCGCGTCGCGGCCAAGGTCGGCGGCGCGCTCGAGCTCGACGAGAGCTTCTCGACGAGCGCGCTCGCGGCCCCGCTCATCGCGCTGCAGGCCACCCAGGAAGGCGTGCTCTCGGCCTACCGGCTGGGCGGCGCGCTGCGGGTGACCGCGGAGCTCACGGTGACGAAGCCGGGCACGGTCTCCGAGCTCGAGGCGCGCAGCGAGGGGTTCCGCGTCGTCGGTCGCCACGTGGAGACGGGGCTCCAGACGCTCCGCAGCGGCGACAAGGTCCGCGAGGGCGAGGTGCTGGTCGTCGACGCCGAGGCCGAGCGACTCGGTGCGGTGCGCGGGGCGGTCTGAAGTGCGGGGGCCAAGGTCGGAATCGCTCGGGGGTCGGACGTTCGTGGAAGCGCTGCCGTTCACCTGCCGTTCCCTCCGCATGCGGCGGTGCTTCCACCTCGTTCTCTTGTTGCTGTCGGCGTGTTCGGCGCGGGCGGAGGCGCAGAGCAAGGAGGCTCCGCCCGCCAAGGTCGTCGAGAGCGCACCCGCACCCAAGCCCATCACCAAGCCCGAGCCGCCGAAGCCCGCGGTCAAGCCGCCCACCTACGCGTGGCTCGACGGCAAGGTGCCTGGCTCCACGCTGCTCGAGCGGTTCCCCGCGCCGCTCGGGTCGAAGCGCGTGGAGGTCGCGCCGGGCTCGTTCGGTCACTTCCTCCGTACCCTCCCGCTCCTGCCGGCGGGCACGCCCGTGCGCTCGTTCGCGGGTGGGGTGATCCACGCCGGCGACCACGCCAACGTCGCCGCCGTCGCCGACCTCGACGTCGGCACCCACGACCTCCAGCAGTGCGCCGACTCGGTCCTCCGCCTGCACGCCGAGTGGCGCTGGTCGCAGGGCAAGACCGACGCGCACTACAAGACCGGCAGCGGCCTCGTGCTCGCCTTCGACCGGTATCTCGCGGGCGAGCGCCTGCACGTCGCGAACGGCGACGTGAAGCTCGTGACGAGCGCGGCCAAGAAGCCCGCTTCCCACGCGCTCTACCGCACGTGGCTCGACGACGTGTTCGGGTGGGCCAACACGGGTTCGCTCGCGAAGGAGGCGACGCCCGTCGCCGTCGCCGACCTCGCGCCGGGAGACTTCTTCGTGATGCCCGGCTCGCCGTTCGGCCACGCGGTGCTCGTGCTCGACGCGGTCGAGGCCCAGGGCCAGAAGAGAGTGCTGCTCGGCCAGGGGTTCATGCCGGCCCAGAGCTTCCACGTGCTCGCCGACGGTGGGCCCTGGTTCACCGTCGACGTCGCGGCGGGCTCGATGAAGACCCCGTTCTGGAAGCCGTTTCCCTTCTCGTCCCTCCGCCGGCTCCCCTGATCGCCGTTGCCGAGAAGTGGGCCGTCGGTGCCGACGTGTAGCACCCTGTGCGCAACACTGGTCCTCGGTCGATTCGGCCGGAGCACAAGGGGGCACGCATGGATTCCTTCATCGTCCACGCGCGCGATCGGCGCAGCAGCCGTCGCACGGTCCGCATCTCCTGCGAGGTCGTCCGCACGCGCGACTACAAGCTCGTCGGCAAGAGCGTGATCGATCTCTCGGAGGACGGCATGCAGTTCGCTGCGCTCCGTGACGTCGACGTCGGCGAGGACGTGCAGGTGTTCTTCCGGGTGCCCCGCAGCGACGCCTACCTGTTCGCCGAGGCGAAGGTCACCCGCGCGATCGCGGGGCAGCGCCCGGGCGACGAGGGGCGCGCGTACGCGATCCGCTTCGGCGACGTGCAGGAGCACGCCGGCCGCGCGCTCCGCGCCTCGCTCGGCCGCTTCCCCCCCACCCTGCCGTGGCGCGGCACCCGGGTCGACTGGGCCGCGACCGTTCGCTTCATCGGCCGGACCTAGCCCGTCAGTTCTCCTCGAGCAGGCCACGGAGGCGCTCGGGGGAGATGCGGTAGTCCTTGCGGCAGTAGTCGCACTGGATCTCGAGCACCTCGTGGCCCTCGGCGAGGTGCAGGATGTCCTCGCGCGGCAGCGTGGAGAGCCCGACGATCAGGCGCTCGTCGCTGCAGTTGCACCCGAAGCGCAGCGGGTTGTCCGCCGTCTTCGTGAACGGCAGCACGCCGAGCACCTCGGCCACCAGCGCGTGGGGATCGAGCCCGGTGAGCAGGAGCTGATCGATCGGCGGCTGCTGCTCGATGCGGGCCGTGATGGCGGCGAGCTGGTCGCGCGTGCACTCCGGGGTGAGCTGGACGATCCACCCCGCGGCCGCCTGGTCGTTGGCGCCGAGCGCCGCGAAGGTGACCGACTGCTCCGACGACCGCATGTACTCCATGAGCGCGGCCGCGATGTCGCCGTCGGGCACCTCGACGATCCCCTGCTGCAGGCCGCCGTTGTGGATGGTGCGCATGAGCTGCAGGCGGTCGAGGAAGGGCACGAAGCCCGCGTCCACGCCCTGCACGAGGCCGCGGCTCGTGCCGTCGGGGTGCGAGTCGGCGATGATCCGCGTGCGCCCACCTGCCTGGTTGCCGAGGATGGCCTGCACGCGCAGATCCGGCGCCATGGTCTCGCGCACGAGGATCGCCGCGGTGACGAGCGCCCCGAGGCGACGCGCCACCTCGCCCTCGACCTGCTGCGCGGCGACGACGCCGGCGACGGTGCGGGTGGTGAGCGCGGCGATCACGCGGAGGGCTCCGTCGTCGGAGATGGCGCGGACGACGTGGTCGGTGGTCATGGCGCCGGAAGCTAGCAGCTCGGACGGCGGCGTTCCCTACGCACCCGCGAAGCGCAGTACACGCTTGACCCGAGCGGCCCGGCGACGAATCGTGATCCTGTGATCACGCGGATCGGCCACCACCCCGCCATGGGCGCCGCCAAGTTCGTCGCGCGCGAGCTCGCGGCCACCGTCCGCGTCGCTGCGGCAGCGCCGCGTGGCTGGCGCGGGCGCACCCACACCCAGACGAATCGGGGCACCGAAGCGGGGCGCGCCGCCGCGCCCGATCTCGTCGTGCTCGTCCATGGGTTCATGGCGACCGCCGCCGCGTTCGCGCCGCTCGTCGACTACCTGCGGCTCACCGAGGGGCTGCCCGTCCGCACGTTCAGCTACCACCCCGGCTCCACCCTCGACGGCATCTCGCGCCGCATCCACCACGCCATCCGCTCCGAGGAGGGCGCCCTCCGCGTGCACCTGGTCGGCCACTCGCTCGGGGGGCTCGCCGTCCGCTGGTACGTGCAGGAGCACCACCACGATCCGCGCGTCGTGCAGACCATCAGCATCGCGAGCCCGTTCTTCGGGGTCGAGCTCGCCGACCTGTTCCCCGACGCGCTGCGCGCGCTCGCCTTCCCCCGCGCCGGCGCGATCCGGCGCATCGTCCGCAACGCGGCCGACCACCTGGAGCGCGTGCCGCACCTCTCCATCGTCGCCGACAAGGACCAGCTGATCCGCCCAACGCACGCGGGCATCCTGCCGGGCGCGCCGAGCTTCTTGCTCCACGACACCGGACACAACGGCACGCTCTACCACCGCAAGCTGCCCGAGATCGTCGGCAAGGAGATCCGCCGGCTCGCTCGACCCCGCCGCGGCACCACCCCCAGCGTCGCGCCGAGCGCGATGGAGCCGCGGCTCGCCGTCAAGTGAGCGCACATGGCCCGAGCGGCCAAGCGGGACCACCTCGTGCTAGCTTCTCGCCCCCCCGCGGTGGGGCTTTGTCCCAAGGAGTTCCCGTGCTCGATCCGAAGCGCTTCTACGAGACCCTGGCCGAGAACGGCATCGACTTCTTCGCTGGCGTACCCGACTCGCTGCTCAAGGATTTCTGCGCGCTCGTGACCGACACGGCGTCCGCGGAGCGCCACATCATCGCCGCCAACGAGGGCAGCGCGATGGGCCTCGCCGCCGGCTACCACCTCGCCTCGGGGCGGTTCGGCTGCGTGTACATGCAGAACTCCGGCTTCGGCAACACCGTCAACCCGCTCACCTCGCTGGTCGACCCCGAGGTCTACGCGATCCCGATGCTGCTGATCGTCGGCTGGCGCGGCGAGCCAGGCAAGAAGGACGAGCCCCAGCACGTCAAGATGGGCCGCGTGCAGGTGCCGCTGATCCAGGCGCTCGAGATCGCGCACGAGCCGCTGCCCGACGACGACGCCGGCGCCGCCGCCGCGGTCGGCCGCGCGATCGCCTGGATGAAGGAGAAGAACGCGCCCTATGCGCTCCTCGTCCGCGCCGGCACCTTCGACAAGTACAAGCTCAAGAACCAGCGCCCCACCCCCCGCGAGCTACGACCTCGGTCGCGAGGAGACCATCGCGCTGCTCGCCGACCAGGTGACCGCGGCCACGAAGGGCGCCGCGTTCGTCTGCACCACCGGCATGCCCTCGCGCGAGCTGTTCGAGCACCGCGTGAAGAACGGCCAGGACCGCTCGAGCGACTTCCTCACCGTCGGCTCCATGGGCCACGCCTCGCAGATCGCCCTCGGCGTCGCCCTCGAGAAGCGCGACCGCCCCGTGTACTGCCTCGACGGGGACGGCGCGGCGCTCATGCACCTCGGCGGCCTCGCCACCATCGCGCAGATGGGCCCCGAGAACTACCACCACGTCATCCTCAACAACGCGGCCCACGACAGCGTCGGCGGTCAGCCCACGGTCGGCTTCGACGTCGACTTCTGCGCGATCGCCAAGGCGTGTGGCTACCGCGAGACCTTCCGCGCCACCTCGCGCGCCGAGCTCCTCGCGCTCCTGCCGGCGTTCGTCGCCGCCAAGGGTCCGGTCCTGCTCGAGGTCCGGATCAAGACCGGCGCGCGCGCCGACGTCGGCCGCCCCACCGCGACGCCGCGGGAGTCCAAGGACCTGTTCATGAAGAACCTCGCCGGCTAGCGCACGTCGAACGGCTCGAGCGCCACGACCCGCGCGCGGCTCTCGAGCATCGCGAGCCAGGGCACGAGCGCCGAGAACCCGGGGAGCTCCGGCAGGAGCGCAGCCACCTTGGGCGTGGGCGGTCGCGGCGATGGGTGCTTGCCGACGATCACCACCGGCTCGTCGTCGACCGGCCCGACCTCGGCGCGCACCCTCGCGACCGCGTCGGTGAAGCCGCCGAGCGCGTCGACGAGGCCGAGGCCGTGCGCCGCCTCTCCCGTGTAGACCCGGCCGCGACACAGCGGCTCGATCTCCTCGAGCGGGCGCTTGCGCGACGCCGCCACCAGCTCGACGAACTCGGCGTAGTGCCCGTCGATCTCGCGGTCGAGCAGCGCCCGCTCCTCGTCGGTCGGGGCGCGGAGCAGGCTCTCGAGGTCGGCGAAGCGACCGAGGTGGATCGCGTCGCGGGCGACGCCGAACCGCGCCGCGAGCCTCGCCAGCACCGGACGCAGCGAGACCACTCCGATGGACCCGGTGATGGTGAGCGGGTGCGCGATCACCGTGCGCGCGGCCATCGCGACGTAGTAGCCACCGCTCGCGGCGACGTCGCCCATGCGCGCCACCACCGGCTTGTCCTTCGCGAGCCGACGCACGGCGGCGAAGATGGCGTCGGACCCGGTCACCGTGCCGCCGGGCGAGTCGATGTCGAGCACCACGCCCGCGACGCGCGGGTCGAGGGTGGCCGCGCGCAGATCGGCGACGACCTGCTTGGCGACGGCCATGCGCCCGAACCCACCGACCATCGGCGCGTCGTCGGTGATGGTGCCGTGCACCTGGACCACACCGATCACGCGACGGCGGAACCGCACCGGAAAGGGGTGCGAGCGCTTCGCGCGCAGGTAGCGGGCCGCCGAACCGAGCTTCGGGTCCCCGAGGGCGGCGGGCAGCTCGTCGTCGTGCGCCACGCGATCGAGCAGCTTGCGCTCGACGGCCACCTTCGCGCGGGTCGGTCCGAGGTCGCGCGCGGCCTTCGCTTCTTCGACGGTCAGCTGGCGACCCTCGGCGATCGCGGCGACCAGCGCGCCGTCGAACGCGCCGATCAACGCCTCGGTCTGCAGGCGGTCGGGCTCGGAGCGACTCTGCCGCGCGAGCCGGTCGCCGGCGCTCTTGAACTCCTTGCGCGCGAGGAGCTCGACGTCGACCCCGGCCTGGTCCAGCAGGTCGTGCAGGAACACGCCGGTCGCGCGCGGACCGACCGGCGCGATGTCGACCACCGGCGGCGCGATCAGCGTCTCGCAGCCCGTGGCCACCAGCATCTCGACGTTGCCGCCGCCCTCCGGCAGGTACGCGACGGTGCGCTTGCCGGCGGCGCGCAGGCGCGCGAGCTCGGCGCGCAGGGCGGCCGCCGTCGCCCAACCCGCCGTGAAGTGCTCCACGCGCACCAGGAGCCCCGCGACCCGCGGGTCGCAGAGCGCGAGATCGACGAGCCGACGCACGGCCACGAGCGAGGTGGGCGCCGAGGCCCGTCGCCGCGCGAAGAACGACCACCGCTCCGGCCGGAGTGGGCCCTCGAGCACGTGGCCCTGCAGATTCGCCTCGAGGAGCGCGCCCTTCGGCGCGGCGCGCGCTCGACGGAGCGCCCGCAGGGGTGATAGGAGCACCCACAACAGGATGGAGAGGGGCGCGAAGAGGAGGCGAATCACCGCGGGGACTCTAGCGCGGGAATGCCACGCGCTCCGCCGGTCGTTCGGGGGGCCGATGCGAACCTGGCTCTTCCTGTCCGTGCTCGCCCTCGTGCTCCCTGCGTGTGGCAAGGCGGCCTGCGCCGCGCCGATGTCCCCCGACGCCCCGGTCTCCGCGTCCGAGCCGCGCGCCACGCTGCGAATCGTGGTCGATCTGCCCATGAAGGGCGGCTGCGACGAGGCGTTCGACCTCGCCCTCTACGAGAACCGCGGCGTCGAGCTCGTGCAGTGGGACGAGGGCCAGGCCAAGTGCGAGGGCCGCAAGGGCACCATCCGCTACCTGCCCAAGCGCCTCGGGCGCGACGCCCTGCTCAAAGAGATCCAGCGTCTGTCCACCAAGTCGTCCGTCCTCGAAGGGTGATCCCCATGCGTGTTCGTTCGCTCGGGCTCGTGCTCGTGCTCGTGCCGTCGCTCCTGGTCGTGGGTCGCTCGGCGTTCGCCGACGACGACGGCGACGACGGCGACGACGAGATGGCGTCGGCCTCCACCCCGGAGGAGCTGAGCAAGAAGAAGAAGAAGGTGCTCGGCGCCATCCCCACCACCGAGGGGGTGCTGATCAACGTCACCAAGAAGGAGCTCCCCGCGAGCCCCGACATCCTGAACCTCGGCAAGCGCGCCACCAAGGCGCTGGCCCGCTGCGCCGCGGACAACGTCGACGACGGCATCCGCTTCACCTGCGCGAGCCTCCTCGGCCGCATCGGCGACAAGGCCGCGCTGCCGGCGCTGCAGGGCGCCCTCGAGGCGTGGAGCCCGGCGGTGCGTCGGGCGGCGATCCAGGCCCTCGGCAAGATCCCCGACGCGAGCTCGCGGGCGCCGCTCGAGAAGCTGCTGGCGCGCGAGGACGAGACCCCGGACAACCTCGCCGCGGCCTACCGCACGCTCGGCATGCTGAGCGACCAGAAGGCCGTGAGCACCCTGCGCACGGCGTTCCGTGCTCCTGCCGACAAGCTGCGCGCCGGGCGCCTGCCGCCGTTCGAGGGGGTCTGGAAGAACCGCCACCTCATGGCCCGCAGCACCCTGATCGACGACGTGGGCTTCGCGCTCAAATCCGACGACACCGAGGTGCAGCTCGCCGGGATCCGCGCCGCGGCCGAGCTTCGCGCCGGCGAGCTCGTGCCTGCGCTCGTGCCGCTGATGGAGCACAAGGACGGGCGCGTGCGCAACCGCGCCACCTACGCGCTCGGCCGCATCGGCGACAAGGCGGCCACCAAGGCGCTGCTCGCCGAGCTCCCCAAGGTGCGCGAGGCACGCCTGCTCAACAACATCGCCTTCGCGCTCGAGCGGCTCGATCCGCCCTCGTTCTACCAGGCGATCGGCGGGCTCGTGACCCACAAGCAGGCGAGCATCCGCATGAACGCGGCGTTCGTGCTCGGCGACGTCAAGCGCGCCGAGGGGCTGCCCATGCTCCAGAAGGCGCTCTCCGACGCGAACGACTACGTGCGGGTCTCGGCGGCCGTGGCGCTCGGCAAGATCGACGACCCGAAGGGCATCCCGCTGCTCGAGCCGTTCGTCGACGGCAAGAACGCGACGCTGCGCGAGGAGGCGATCTACAGCATCTACGCGCTCTCGGGGTTCGCCAAGAAGGACCTCGTCTGGGACAAGCTCTACACCGGCGCGCCCAAGCCGGCGGTCAAGCTGCGCGCCGCCGTCGCGCTCGGCAAGGCCAACGACCCACGCGTGGCCAACGACCTGCTCGTCTGCGTCGAGAACGGCACCTGCAAGCTGCGCGACGTCGACAAGTACCTGCGCGCGGCCCCGGACGCGAAGATCCCCGGCCGCCTCCTGCTCGCGTGGGCCAAGGGCAGCTCCGACCTCGGGCCGCTGGTCGCGCTGCACAAGCCCACCGGCGCGGCGGCGCTCGCCACCTCCGAGCTCTCCGCGAGCTACCCGAGCAACCTGCGTCGCACGGCGTTCGCCGCCGATCTGCTGGGTGACGTCGGCGACGCGAAGGCGCCGGCCGCGCTGCTGCCGCTGCTCGGCGACGAGCACGCGCGCCTGCGCCTGCACGGCTCGATCGCCCTCGCTCGCTTCGACGTGCCCGAGGCCACCAAGGCGGACGCGGCCCTGCTCGCCGACCTCGACACGCTGCCGGCCGACTGGCTGCCGACCATCGTCCGCCTGCTCGCCCAGGTGAAGGAGCCCGCGGTGCGCAAGCGCCTCGGCCCCGAGCTCGACAAGCGCGAGAAGGGCAAGGATCTCCCGGTCGCGATGGCCGCCGCCGCGGTCCGCCTCGCCTGGGACCCGGAGGCCGCGGTGTTCCGCTTCCTCGACGGGCTCGCCAGCAAGGACGCGCTCGAGCGCGATCTCTCCGAGCGCTACCTGATCCGCACGCGACACCCGCTCCTGACCACGCTCCTGCGGCGCGCGCTCGCCCGCGAGCCGCGCGACCCGGTGAAGGTCTCGCTGCGCAAGGTGCTCGACTTCCGCGCGGGGCTCGGGGATTCGACGTGAACCTCGGCGCGCTCGCGCGCAGGGTCACGGTCGCGCACGCGCTCTCGATCGCCGTCGCGCTCGCCGTGGCGGTGCGGGTGGGGCCCTCGATCGACTCTGGCGCGAGCAAGCGGCTCCTGCTCGGCGTCGTCGCGGTGGGGCTCGCCTTCTCGTTGCTCCGCGGGCGACGCGCGCTCCTCGTGCCAAACGGCGGCGGCCTCTTCCTCGCGTGGCTCGGGTGGTCGCTGACCTCGATCGTGGTCTCGCCCCGCGCGGCCGCGGCGCCGATCGCGGTGCTCTGGGTCAGCGCCGCGGTGCTGGCCCTGGGGCTGTCGGCCCGTGGCCTCGCGGTGGCGCGCGCGGTCGCGATCGGTGCGGGCACCCTGCTCGGCGTCGCCGTCGCGGGGCACGTCGTCGTCTCGTTCGCGACGGGGGCGCGCGGCCTGTTCCTCGAGGGCGCGCAGGGCAACCCCAACTGGGCCGGGCTCGTGCTGGCGACGGCGGTGCCCCTCGCCATCGAGGGCCTGCGGCGCGCGCGCGGAGCGTCGCGCCTGGCCCTCGGCCTCGGCGTCGCCGCGATGGCGACCTCCCTCGGGCTCACCCACGCGCGGGTCGCGTGGGTCGCCCTCGCGGTGGCCGCGCTGGTCACGCTCGTCGCGTCCCGACGCGTCGGTGGGGCTCGCACGAGGGCCATGTCCTTCGCTGCCGTCACCATGCTGGTGGTGATCGGCGCTCTGCTCGCGCGCACGCACGCGCACGTCGTTGCGACGAAGAAGGCCACGACCACCCCGACGTCGACCTACGAAGCCCCGGCCGAGCTCGCGATCTCGGGCCGCCTGTCGATCGCGCGCCTCGGCCTCTCGGCCGCGCGCAAGCACGCCCCGCTCGGCGCTGGGCTCGGCGGGTTCTCGAACGCCTTCCTCGAGGCCCAGGGCGAGGCGCTCGCGCCATTGCCGCCCGCGAAGGCCGCGCGCGTGTTCGTCGCGGCGGAGACCGCCCACGACGACTACGTGCAGGTGCTGGTGGAGACTGGCCCGCTCGGCCTCCTCTTGCTCCTCGCCGCCGGCCTCGCGGCGCTGCGCGCGCAGAAGAACCCAGGGCTCCGCGCCGCGTTCGTGGTGCTCGCGGTGGGAGCGCTCGGCGACTCGCCGCTCCGCCTGCCGGCGCTGGTGGTGATGCTCGCGTTGCTCGTCGCGGCCACGCCGACGCGGGCCGCGCGGCGGGCGTTCGGGCGCACCGAGCGCCTCGTCGTGGTGGGCGCCGCAGCCCTCGCGCTCGCGTTCGCTGTGCGCGCGCGCATCGCGGACCAGCTGATCGCGCGCGCAGAGCTCGAGCCCGAGCGCCGCGTGGCGCTGCTCGGTCGCGCCGTGCGTGTGGACCCGTGGTCCAGAGAGGCCACGCTGCGCCTCGGCCTCGCGCGCCTCGACGCCGGCGACGCGCAGGCTGCCGTGTCGATGCTCCGTCGCGCGCGCGCGCTGGAGCTCTCGGTCGCCGGCGAGCTCGCCCTCGCGGGCGCGTGGGACGCCGTCGGCGATCGGGCCGCAGCGGAGGTCGCCGCCCGACGCGCGCTCGGCCTGCACCCCGGCTCGTTCCGCGGGTGGCTCGACCTGGCTTCGCTCCTCCGCGCGCGTGGGATGCTGGACGACGCCAGGCGCGCCCTCGAGGCCGCGCGGAGCATCCTGCCCCACCACCCGGCCATCGAGATCGTTCGCACCGAGATCGCCGAAGCGTCCCTCGAGCAGGTGAGCGCGGACTGACGACCACGTTTCTGCGTATCATCGAGGGATGCGCAAGCTCGCTCCCCTCGTCGCGCTCCTCGCGCTCGCGCCCGACGTCGCGTGCAGCTCCTCCTCGGAGCCGCCGCCCGCGGGCCGAGCGCGCTACGGCGGGCCATCGCTGGTCACGATCGGCACCGCCGACGCGAAGGTCACGCTGCACCTCGATCGCTTCTCGCTCTCGGTCGCGAACGGCGCGGGCAAGACGATCCTCGAGGGCCTCGACACGGCGGTGGCGGGGGACGACGGCGCCTACGGCGGCACGGTCGCCGCGACCCGCCACGAGACCACCTTCCGCGCCTCACTGGTCGAGGGGTGGGACCACGTCGACGGCAAAGATTCACCGTGGCGTGCTGGGCTCTACGTCGCGCGCGCCGACGTGGGCACCGACCGCGCCTCGCTCGATCTGTTCGACCCCGCGGAGGAGTCGGTCACCCTCCACCTGGACGTGAAGGTCACCGGCGCCGACGTGACCCTCGATCTCGCGGTCGACGGCGGACCGAACCAGGTGGGCGCCGCCTTCAAGCTCCCCGACGACGAGCACTTCTTCGGCCTCGGCGAGCGCAACGTCACCGTGGACCACCGCGGCCGGCGGTACGAGTGCTGGACCGAAGAGGGCGGCATCGCCGTCGGCGAGAAGGCGCCGCCCGGGCCCGCGAACCCTGGCCCCAACGGCCCCGGCATGACCCACGTGCCGATCCCGTTCTTCTATTCGAACAAGGGCTACGCGCTCTACCTCGACACCACGTACCGCAACGGGTTCGCGCTCGGCGACACCAAGTCGGTGTTCCGGTTCTGGGGCGAGAACACGAAGCTCCGCGCGCACGTGTTCGTGCACGACGATCCGAAGGCCAGCCTGGCCGACTACACCGCGCTCACCGGCCGCGCCACGCTGCCCGCGCCGTGGGTCTTCGGGCCGCGCCGCCGGGTCGATCATGGTGCCAAGATCGACGGGCTCGACGAGTTCGAGGCCCTCCGCACCCATCAGGTGCCGACCACCGCGGTCGACGACGCCACCCACTTCCTGCCCAACGGCAGCGACGTGGATCGCGAGCCCGAGCTCCGCGACTGGACCACCAAGCTGCACGCGCTCGGCTTCAAGGCCATCGGCTACTACAACGCCTACGTCTCGATCACGAGCCCCAAGGCCAAGGATCTGGTCGCGTACGGCCGCAAGAACGACCTGTTCGTGCGCGTGTCGGCCGAGGAGGGCGGCGGCGAGTTCGACACCTTCATGATCTCGGGCGGCGGCCAGCAGGTCGCGACCATCGACATGAGCAAGCCGGCCGCGGTCGAGTGGTACGGCACGCTCATGCAGAAGGCGCTCGACATCGGCTACGACGGCTGGATGCTCGACTTCGGCGAGTACCTCCCGCAGAAGGCGGTGCTCGCGAACGGCATGACGGGGTGGGAGGCGCACAACGCGTTCCCGCTGCTCTACCAGAAGGCGACCACCGACTACCTGCGCAAGGCGCGCGGCGAGGACTGGATGTACTTCGCGCGCGCGGGCTACGCCGGCACGCAGAAGTACGCGCCGATCGTCTGGTCGGGCGACCCCGCGGCGAGCTTCGACGACGCCAAGGGCCTCCCGGCGCAGGTCCGCGCGGGCATCAACTCGGGCCTCTCCGGGCTGCCGTACTGGGGCAGCGACATCGGCGGCTACTCGTGCAACGCCGACCCTCCCGGCGACAAGGAGGTGCTGCTGCGCTGGGTCGAGTTCGGCGCGCTCTCGAGCGACATGCACGACGAGAACGCCTGCGCCGGCGCGGTCGAGGGCACGCCCCCCAAGTGGACGATCTGGCGCGACGCCGAATCGACCGAGGTCTACGGCCGCTACGCGCGCCTGCACACGCGCCTGTTCCCGTATCTCTACGCCACGGCCAAGGAGGCGACCGAGACGGGCATGCCGGTGATCCGCCACCCGTTCCTCGTGCACCCGACCGAGAAGGACGCGCTCGCGGTCGAGCTCGAGTACTACTTCGGTCCTTCGCTGTACGTCGCGCCCGTCGTCCGGCGCGGCGCCACCACCCGCACGTTCTGGCTGCCGCCCGGTCGCTGGGTCGACTGGTGGTCCCTCGCCGAGGCCACGGGGGGCGCCAAGGTCACGCGCGACGCACCGCTCGACGTGCTCCCACTCTACCTGCGCTCGGGCGGCGTCGTCGCGATGCTCGATCCGACCATCGAGACCCTGGCACCGGCGACGCGCCCCGAGGTGGTCACCCTCGAGAAGGTCGCGGGCGTGCTCGACGTGCGCGCGGTGATCGACGCCAAGACGGGCAAGGGCACCGCCAAGCTGGTCGATGGGACCGCGTTCACGGTCTCGCGCACCGGCGCCGATGCGGTCGTGCTCCCTGCGAGCCTCACCGCGGCCACCGAGGCCGAGCTCGGCGCGTGCAGCGCGTGCGGTCGGGTCGATGCCCTCCCCGGGGGGGCCTTCCGGGTCCGCTGGAACAGCGCGTCGGCCACGAGCGGCGAGCTCGCCGGCAGCGGCCTGTCGCTGGCGCACGCTTCGGCGCCCAAGGCGGTGCGCATCCGCTGGGACGTCGTCGTCCTACCGTAGCCCGGCGCGTGCCGCGAACCGCTCGGCCACCATCTGCGCGCTCACGTGCGCTCGCCGCTCCGGCTCACGGCACACGAGCAGATCGATCCACATCGCCACGTCGTCGGGGACCTCCGGCCGGCGCTGACGGAGGGGGACCCGATCGTTCATCAGCGCGGCGACGCACAGCTGGGCGAACCCGGTGACGCGCCCGCCGTGTGCGGAGGCCAGAGGCAGCTCCTTCGTGAGCAGGTAGTAGATCGTCGCCGCGGCGGAGTAGATGTCCGCCGAGACGCCGGCGCCCGCGAGACCGAGGGCCTGCTCGGGGGGCATGAACTGCGCGGTGCCCGCGATCTCGTCGTCGGCCGTGCGGTACGAGCCGCCGCCGTCGTGGAGGGACTTGCCGAGCCCGAAGTCGCTGAGCTTGCCCCGCAGCCTGCGCTCGGGGTCGGTGGCCCGCGTGAGCAGCAGGTTGCCGGGCTTGATGTCGCGGTGGACGACGCCCTGGCCGTGCGCGTAAGCGATGGCGGCGAACAGGTCGGCCGCGAGGACCCACACCGCCTCCATCGAGGAGCACGGCGAGGCGATGGCGTCGGCGTCCCCCTCCGGCACGAGCTCGCTCGCGATGTACAACTCCCCTTCGCCTTCACCCACGTCGAAGGCGCGCACGACGGAGGGGTGGCGGAGGGCGGTGAGGATGCGCTGCTCGCGCACGAAGCGGCGACGGCCCATCTCGCCGAGGTCGGTCGCCGACCTCAGCAGCTTGATCGCCGCGTGCAGCCCCTCGGTCCGGTGCCTCGCCTCGAACACCACCGACATGCCGCCGTGCCCCAGGAAGCGCAACAAGGACCAGCTACCGATCGTGGGCGAGACGCGCTCCGGCCAGGCCTCGGGGGTGGTGCGCCGCTCGTCCGCGCACAGCTGGCAGATCCAGGGCAGGAGCGGCTCGCCCTCGAACGCCTTGCTCGGCGTGACGCCACGAGCCCCGCACGTGTGGCAGCGGTAGGTCGCGCCAGGAGCGGTGCGGTCGGCCCAGGTCGGCGTGATCGGCTTCCGGGGCTCGCGCTCCTCCTCGGGTTCGAGCGCCACCCGCTCGACGCGGTAGGCCAGCCGCCCCACGCGCACGATGTCCCCCGGCGAGAGGCGCGCGCTCTGGATCGCCTGGTCGTTCACGAACGTCCCGTTGCGACTGCCGAGATCCCGGACCACGAGGTGGTCGGCCACGAGCTGGCACCCGGCGTGGTAGCGCGAGGCCGTGTCGTCGTCGGGCGGCAGCGCTATCCGCGCATCGGGCGCCCGGCCGATGATCAGAGGAGCATCGCGGACCACCTCGACCCGCAGGTCCGAGGAGGTGCAGGACAGGAACCAGCGAAACACACCCCATCGTGAGCGAGACGCCGCGCGGCTGTCCAGCTATCGTGCACGGGACATGGTGGTGGGGGAGGTGGTGGCGGGGAAGTACGTCGTCGAGCGGGTGCTCGGGCGCGGCGGCATGGGCGAGGTGGTCGTCGCTCGCCACAGCCTCCTCGGCGAGCGCGTCGCCATCAAGACCCTCCTCGCCGACGCGAGCAAGGACCCGGAGGCGGTGCAGCGCTTCCTCAACGAGGCTCGCGCCTCGCTCCGCATCCGCTGCGAGCACGTCGTGCGCGTCAGCGACGTCGACCTGCTCCCCACGGGACAGCCCTACATGGTGATGGAGCTGCTCGAGGGCCACGACCTCGAGGCGCGCCTGCAGGAGGGCCCGCTCGCCGTCGCCGAGGCGGTCGATCTGCTGCTGCAGGCCTGCGAAGGCGTGGCCGAGGCGCACATGCTCGGCATCGTGCATCGCGACCTCAAGCCCGCCAACATGTACCTCACGCGACGCAGCGACGGCTCCACGCGGCTCGTGCTGCTCGACTTCGGGATCTCCAAGTTCGCCGACACCGCGGGGCAAGGCGGCCACGGGCTCACCTCGACGACGAGCCTCATGGGCTCGCCCTCGTACATGTCGCCCGAACAGTTCCAGAACCCACGCGACGTCGATCCGCGCACCGACGTGTGGGCGCTCGGGGTGATCCTCTTCCGCTTGCTCGCCGGGCGCCTCCCCTTCGTCGCCGACAGCCTGCCGGCGCTGGTCGTCAAGGTGCTCCACGAGCCGCCGGCGGGCCTGCGCGCGATCCGCCCGGATGTCCCTCCCCTGCTCGAGGGCATCGTCGCGCAGTGTCTGAAGAAGGCGCGCGACCAGCGCTTCAAGGGGGTCGCCGGGCTCGCGCTGGCGCTCGCCCCCTACGCGTCGCGCGACGGCGCCCGCTCGATCGAGCGTCTGCAATCGATGGTCGGTGGCGTCATGCCGGCCGTCATGCCGGAAGGGCGCTCGTTCGCGGCGGCGCCCGCGACGTCACCCGCTTCGGCGATGGGTGAGACCCGCGCGCTCCCGACGCCCGCGCCGCGCGCTTCGAGCCCCGTCGCGCCGCCGACCCGCGAAGCGCTCGCGCTCCCCGACCCCGTCGCGCCCGTCGAGGCCGTGACGGCCTCGAACTTCGCCCAGTCGCAGCGCGCCCTCGGGCCCCGCAAGAGCCGAGGCCTCCTCGTCGCTGCCGCGCTCGGGGAGCGGCGCTCGTCGCCTCCGTGCTCGTCCTCGCTCTCGGCGGATCCTCGGCGCCCGCGCCCACCAAGGCGATGAAGACCGCCATCACCAAGGCGAAGCCCGCTGTGGACGACGAGGCGCCCGACAAGCCCACGTCGACGCCGACGCCTCCCGCCGAGCCATCGGCGAGCACGCCCCTTCCGATCGCCGGGGGCCCCAAGCCGAAGGTGCTCGCGCCCTCGCCGACCACGCTGGCTCCCTCGACCACGGCTCCCTCGACCACGGCTCCCTCGACCACGGTCCCCTCCACCACCGCACCTCCGAAGCCCTCCTCGACGATCAATGACGACATCTGACCTCCCCCCCCGCCCCTGGGGCCGCAGCGCCCGCTTCCTCGTCCCGCTCCTCGCGAGCCTCGCGCTCGCGGCGCCGCCCTCGCCCGTCCACGCGGGCGAGCCGAGCAAGGAGGACGTGGCCAACGCGAAGTCGCTCGCGAAGGAGGGTCGAGAGCTGCGCGACAAGGGCAAGTTCAAGGAGGCGCTCGTGAAGTTCGAGGCCGCCTATGCCTACGTCCCCACCCCGCTCACCGGCCGCGACCTCGCGCAAGAGCTCGAGCGTGACGGCAAGCTGGTCGAGGCGAGGACCGTCTGGGCTGACGTGTCGAAGATGGCGGCGAAGCCCGGCGACACCAAGGAGCACGCCGACGCGCGGGCGCTCGCGGGCAGCAAGGTCACCGAGCTCGACAAGCGCATCCCGACGGTCATCCTCGAGGTGACCGACGGCGGCGCCAACCCGCCCAAGGTCACGCTCGACGACAAAGACGTGCCGGCCGCGACGCTCGGCACGAGCCGGCTCGTCAATCCCGGCAGCCACACGCTCACTGCCTCTGCCGGCGGCCCCGAGGCCGTCACCACGACGTTCACCGTCAAGGAGGGCGAAAAGGATCGCAAGGTCTCGCTGTCCGTGAAGAAGACGGCGGGCGCCAAGGATCCCGGAAAGGAGCCGACCGTCGATCCAGGCAAAGGCCCCCAGGATCTGGTCAAGGAGCCCCCGAAGGATCCCGTCAAGGACAACCCACCACCTCCTCCTCCGATGGGTCCGCGCGTACCGTCCGAAGGGGGAGCGGTCGCCGGGGGGTTGCTCGCGGTGTTCGGGAGCCTCGGCATCATGACCGGAGGCGCCCTGCTCGGCCTTGGCTTCTATCAGGGCGACAACGACGGCAAGAGCACCCTGCGCTGGGTGGGCGGTGGCGTGCTCGTGGGCAGCGTCGCGATGCTCACGGTCGGCGTCGTGCTCCTGGCCTCGAACTCGCCGCCGGCGAGCGCGAAGCTCCCGACCACCACCACGGTACACCTCGGCCTGTCGCCGACCGGGTTCGTCCTCGCCGGCCGGTTCTGACGGTCAGAAGCCCGCGGCGGAGCCGCACGCCCCGAAGCTGCTGCCGCACCCCGCGGTGGTCGAGCACGTCGAGCAGGTGCTGCGGCAGGTGCCACGACAGGTCGTGTCGGTGTCGCGGCACTTGTTGCGGCACGAGGTGCTGCCGCCGCAGGAGCCCTCGCACGCGGTGCGGTCGGCGCGGCACTTGTCGGCGCAGGTCCTGGCGGGGTCGGTGCACGACGCGGGCGCGCTCGTGCAGGCGGCGTCGGTCGTGGTGTCGGCGCGGGTGTCGGCGACGCCGTCCGCAATCGCGTCGGACGCGCCGGCCTCGATCGTCTGCAGCCCGTCGAAATCGTAGGCGCACCCCGCAAGGAGGACGAGGAACGAGCAAGCCGCGCGCATCAGAACGAACCTCCCACGAAGACCCCCGTAGGGGTGAATCCGACCTGCGTGGTCGCGGAGCCTCGCCGCGACAGCACGAACAGCGTCACCGACGTGGCCACGCCCACGAGGCCGACGACGAGCCCGATGTTGGCGATCCGCTGATCGCGCTTGCCGGCGTCGATGTCCGCGGTGCGGGTCGGACAGCCGGCGGCGCACGCCGTCTCCAGGTCGTTGAACTTGGAGCGCGCGGCGAGTCCGAACCCGGCGAACAGCCCGAAGCCGACGAGCCCGACTCCCCCCGCGACGAACCCGCCCACGCGCAGACCCGAGCCGGACGAGGGTGCTTCCGGCTCCTTGGTCGGCTCCTTCACCGGCTTCTCGACGGCGTCGGCCTTGGCCTCGGCGGCGTCGATGGTCACCGTCGTCTTCTCGCCGGGGCCGAGCGTGACGGACTTCTTGAGGGTCGACTTGCCCTCGGTCCGCACCTCGAGCTCGGTGGTCCCGGGCGCGACGGGCACGGGCTCCGACCAACCCGCGCGCTTCACCGCTTCGCCGCCGACGATCAGAATGGTCGACGCCTCGGGGTGCTCGATGGTGACGTTGACGAAGCCGAGCTTCGGCGCGATCTCCTTGCGCTCGAGCTTGGCGGAGGCCGCCGTCTTCGCGTAGCGCGCGTCCTGCGGGGCGAGCTCGTCGGCCTCGACCGCGGTCCGGCCGAACTCCACGTACGCCTCGAGGAGCTTCCCCTGTTCACGCAGGGCGCGCGCGACGTAGAGGCGAGCGTTGGGGCTCTGCACGATCTCCATCGAGGCGCGGAGCTCGATGACCGCCTCGGCGTACTTCTTGGCGGCGAACAGGTCACGTCCCTTGAGGAACTTCGCCTGCGCCTGCTCTCGCTGGACGGGCGAGGCGGACCCGGGGTTCGCGCCGACCGCGAACGCGGGACGCGGCGGCGCCGCGAGCAGCGACAGCGCCACGAGCAGAGCCGCCACGCGGGGGGTGGGCTTGGAACCGGCGTGCATCAGATTCCCATCGGATCGTACTTGGTGTCGGGCGGGGGCTTCTTGGGTTTGTTGTCGCCCGGTGGGCCGGGCACGAACTTGGGCGGCGCGCTGGAGGCGCTCGCCGACGGTGCGCTGCTCGGAGCGGACGCGCTGGACGAGCCCAGGGCGCCCTTCGTCGTGGGGACCGGCTTCGCGGTCTCGACCTCCGACGGCGCGGCGCTCGTCAGCGCCGTCGGTGTGCTCTCGGTCTCCTTGGCCTTCGCGGCCGACTTCGAGGTGACCTCGGGGCTCGCGTGCTCGGAGTCCTTCCGCTTGCCGGTCGACAAGGCGACGATCAAGAACACGGCTGCGACGACCACCATGCCGAGGACGAGGAACACCGCGCGTCGACGGCGCGGCTCGGCGGGCGGGTCGTGGGCGACGAGGGGCGAAGGGATCGGCCCGCCATCGCTCTCCCGGGGCGCCTGGAGCGCCGTGACCGCCCCACTCGGCGTGGGCAGCGTGGGCGACTCGGGCGCCGGCAGAGCCGGAGGCGCGGGCGTGAAGGGCGATTGCGCCGAGGGCGCCACCGCAGCCGCCACCGGCGGCGCCAGCACGGGCGGGGCGGCGATGGGCTGCACGGCCCTCGCGACGGGCGGCGGTGGCGGCGAGAGCCCCGGCGGCGCCCCCGGTGGTGCTGGGGTGGGAAGCGCGGCGATCAGTGGGCTGGTCGGGCGCGCCTCCGACGGCACGATCGCCGACGACGAGACGGGGTGGGTGACGCGGTCCAGCGAGTGGCGCGTCGCTGACGCGAGCGACGCGAGATCCTCGTGGCCGAGCAGCGGCGTGGGACGATCGCTGTAGGTGCGAGACGCGAGCGGCGGAGCCGACTCGCGGTCGTCCGGATCGGTGACGAGGTCGATCGGAACCTCGCCCGACGGGTGGGCCTCGAGCGCAGGCCGCAGCGGCGGCTCGCCCCGCCGAGGCATGGTCGGGGTGTGGACGGGGAGCGTCGGGACCGGAGGTTCGTCTTCGTCGAGATCGACCTCCTCGGTGAGCCAGTTGGAGGCCGGGCCCGGGCGGGGCTGCGTGGTGGACTCGCCGCTGGCCGGCGCGGGTGGTGGCATCGCGATCGACGCGGCCACCTCGGTCGCCGGGGTCGGAGCGGGCTCCGTCGGTGGTGGAGCAGCGGCAATCTTCACGGGAGCCGCCTTCGCGACCGGCGGCGCGAGCGCGACCGCGGTGGCCGCGAACGACCGCGTGGGAGGCGCTGCCGGCGCGCGCGGCGCAGCGACCCGCGCCGCCGTCCCCGGCAGTGCAGGCAGCCCGAGCGCGGCGCGACGCTCGACGAGCCGGGTCCCTGCTTCGTTGCGCACCCACTCCGCGACCTGGGCGCGCGTGGCGATCTGCCCGCGCACGGCGGCGCGCAGTTCGTCGGCGAACGCGCGCGCGGTCGCCGGGCGACCGCTCGGATCGGTGGCGAGGCCGCGCAGCACCAGCGGCGAGAGCGGCGCGGCCCAGGGTGCGTCCTTCGGGCGCGGCGCCACGAGCTTGCCCGAGAGGTGGCGCGAGAGGATCGCGCTACCGTGCATCTCCACGAACAGCGGCGCTCGTTCGATGGCCTCCCAGAGGAGTACGCTCACGGCGTAGAGGTCGATGCGCGCGTCCTGGGCGTCGTCGGCGAGCAACACCTCCGGCGCGAGGAACCGCACGTAGCGCGAGTTGTGGCGCAGGCCCGCCACCGAGCCGCCGCCGAGCTGCAGGAGTCGACCGATTCCGTCTGCGCCGAGCAGCACGTTGTCCGGGCAGACGTCGCCGTGGACGAGCGCGGACGCCGAGAGCGCAGCGATCGCCGAGAGCACGTCGAGGTAGACCGCGAGCGCGATCGCGAGCGGGGGTGGCTCTCGACAGTCGGCGAGCACGAGACCATCGACCCACTCCTCGAGCAGGGTGGTCTCGTCGTCTCCCGGCAGGGTGTCGGCCACGCGCGGGAGGAACTCACTGCGGAGCTTCTTGAGCGCGGCCGCCTCCACGGCGTGCGCATCGCTGCGGCGAACCTGGCTGACGAACAGACGTGGCGATCCGCCGCCCAAGCGAGCGCGCACCGCGTTGGTCGGCACGCTGCGCTGGCCGAGCTCCTTGACGTGCTCGACGCTCCCCATCGCCATCCGAGAACCAGCGTAACGTCAGAGTGACGGGATGCGCAAACGAGCGCAGGGGCGCTCGGGCCCCTGCACTCTGCTACATGTCGGTCAGCCCGCGGAGGATCAGTCCTTCTTGGGAGGCGGAAGACTGGGCGCCTTGCCCGCGCCCGCCGCCTTGAGCGCCGTGACGCGCTCCTTGGCGTGGACGAGGGAGGCGTCGGTCTCGACCGCGCGCTCGTACATCTGGATCGCCTTGGCGCGATCGTTCTGCTTCTCGCTGATCTCGCCGAGGTGGAAGAACACCTCGGCCTTGGTGATGCCGCTCTGGCCGTCGAGCTTCTGCAGCAGGAGGGCGCGGAACGTCTTCTGGGCGCGGTCGAGGTCGTTGGCCTCGAGGGCGAGCCGGCCGAGGTCGCGGAGGACCACGATGTTGCCCGGGTCGATCTTGAACGCGAGGTCGAGCTCGGCCAGCGCGGGCTCCTGCTCACCCTGCGCCTTGAGCGCGTGCGCGAGGCGGTGGTGATAGACCGCGAGCTCCTTGCTCCGCTTGCCACCGAACGACTCGATGATCTTGCGCAGCACGTCGGCCGCGTCCTTGCCACGCCCGCTCGCCGAGAGGGCGTCGCAGAGCAGCAGCAAGAGCGCACGATCCTCGGGCTGGAGCGCGGTGGCCTGCTCGAGGAGCGTGGCCGCCTCACCCGGCGCCTCACGCTTCTCGAGGTGGATCCGCGCGGCCTCTTCGAGGTGCTTGGACTTGACCTGCGGGTCCTGCTCGAGCTCGGCCTCGACCACGAGGATCCCTGCGAGCTCGCTCCAGGCCGACGTGCGCTGGTAGTGCGCGCGCAGCTCCCTGCGGGCCTTCTGGGCGAGGTCGGCGTCCTTCGCGCCCTCCGCGAGATCGAGCGCTCGACGGAGCGCCTCCTCGCGGGCGGCGTCGTCCTTGAGCTCGGCGCGCAGGCCGGCGAGCTTGAGCGCGAGGGTCGCGCCCTCGACGCCCGTGGACTCGTCGACGAGCTTCTTCAGGACGTCGGCGCCCTTCTCGCGGTCCCCACGCTGCTCGTGGATGCGCACGAGCGCGGTGAGCGCGCCCACGTGGCGGGCGTCGCGACCGAGCACGCCCTCGTAGGTGTCGATGGCGCGCGCCGGGTCCTGCAGGCGACCCGCGTACAGCTCTCCGAGCTGCACCCGGAGCGCGAGCTCGGCGGCGAGATCTCCACCGTCCTTGGCGCGATCGATCTGGGCGGTGAGCAGCTCGGCGAGCTCCTCGTGCTTGCCCAGCTGCTCGTAGAGAGCGCCGAGCTCGCGCACGGCGTCCACGTTGCTCGGCTCCTCGTCGAGGACCGCGCGGAGCGTGTCTACCGCGTCGTCGGGGCGCTTGAGCTCGGTGCGCTGCAGCGTGGAGAGCTCGACCCGCAGGCGGTTGCGCTCCTCGGGCGTGCGCGCGTTGTCGCAGAGGCGCTGCATCAGGTCGGCGAGGTCGTTCCAGCGCTTCTGCTCCGCGTAGAGCTCGCGCAGGGCCTTGCTCGCCACCTCGTCGCCCACGCCGCCGTCGCTGCCGTCGAGGAGCTCGCGATAGAGCTCGATGGCCTGGGGCGCGTGCCCGATCTCGACGCGCGCGACGCGCGCCGCCTCGTGACGGAGCGAAGTCTGCTCGCTCGCGGCGGCGGCCAGCTCGGCGCGACGCATCAGCAGGGTGAAGACCTCGGTCCAGTCCTTCTGCGTGGCGCGGGCCGCGGTGAGCTGCTCGAGCGCCCACTCGTTGGCCTCGTCCTCGGAGAGGAGCTCGCGGAGGATCTCCTCGCCCAGCTTCTCGCCGTCTTCCTTGAGCACCGTCGTGGCAAGCGAGTGCGCCTCGCGGAGCAGCGTGCGCTTCTCCTCGAGGGCGCCCTCCAGCTTGGCCCGTGCGCGCAAGGTGATGACGAGGTGCCGCTCACGACCCTCGCGACGCTGCAGACCCTCGATGGTGCGCAGGATGTCGACGTTCTCCGGGTCGTGGGTGAGCGCCTTCATGTAGGCGGCCTCGACGGCGTTGTCCTCTCCGCCCTCGAGGTGGCTCCGGAAGTCGGCGACCTTCACCCAGAGGTCTCGCTGACCGTCCCGCGTGAGCGCGGCCGAGCCGTCGAGGATCTTGGCGAGGAGGTCGGCCGCCTCTTTCCACTGACCGGTGATGGGCAGCAGGCGCTCGAGCTCGGCCATCGGCTCCGGCTCCAGCGGCTCGGCCTCGAGCGCGCGCTCGAGCTGCCGCTGGGCGGCGGCCGGGTCGTTCGCCTTCTCCTCGAGGACGCGGGCGAGATCGAGGCGCAGCCGCGTGCGCTCGTGCGACGGTGCGCGGTCGATGCGACGCTCGAACAGCGACGCGAGCTTGCCGTGGTCGTTGGCGGCGCGGTACACGGGCTCGAGGGCCTCGGCGACCTCCTCGAAGAGGTCGCTGTCGTCGAGGAGCTTCTCGAGTGCGTCCCGCGTGGGGCCGTGCTCGGGCACCTCTTCGATGGCGGTGCGCAGGGTCGCGAGACCGTCGCGCTTGCGACCGAACTCGGCGATCTGCACACCGGCGAGGCGCGCGCGGTGGTCGGAGCGCTCGCCCGGCGAGGTGGCCACCTCGATGCGACGCCCGAGGATGTCGGCGAGCGCGTCCCAGTCCTTGGAGCGCGCGTAGAGCCGGTCGAGCCCCTCGAGGAGCTCGGGCAGATCGCCCGCCTGCTCGGTGGCCTTGGCGAGCGCCGCAGCGGCGCGGCGGTCGTCCTTCAGCTCGGTCTCGGCGATGCGCGACAGCGTGGTGAGGAGCTCGCGGACGAGCGCCTCGTCGTACACGCCGCCGGCCTTCTTCTCGAGGGCCTCGGCGTAGGCGCGGAAGCCCACGTCTCCCTCTTCGGCCTTGGCGAGGCGCTCGAGGTCGTCGCGGAGGGTCTTGTCGTCCGGGGTCTCCTCGAAGGCGCGGAGCAGTGCCTCACGCGCGTCGCTCGGCTTGCTGCGCCCCTCCTCGTGGACCCGGGCGATCGCCGACAGCGTGCGCGCGCGGTCGAACGGCTCCTGCTGGCCACCGAGCCGGAGCGCGAGGACGGCGACGAGATCGTCGTGGCGGCCGGCGCTGCGGAGCACCGGCTCGAGGATGTCGGCCGCGGTGGAGCGCAGGCCGTCGTCCTTCTCGCCGATCGCGCGGACGGCCTTGATGGCACCCTCGTCGGTGGGCGCGTCGTCGAGCACCTGGCGGTAGATCTCGAGCGCGCCCGCCGGGTCGTCGAGCTCCTTGGCCTGCAGCTCGGCGATCCGCTTGCGCAGCTCGATCCGCTCGCTGGCCTCGGACACGGTGGCGGCGCGCAGGCGCATCGCCTCCATGAGCTCCGGCCACATGCGCTCGGCCTCGTAGAGGCGCTCGAGCGCCTTGACCGCGTCGAGGTCTCCCGCGCGGACGGCGAGCGCCGCCTGCAGCGAGGCGATGGCCTCGCGCGCGTCGGCGAGCCCGTGCTCGGCCACGTTCGCGCGGCGCATCATGAGGTCGTAGCGGAGGTCTTCCTCGGACGAGGTCGCGAGGTCGACGCGGCGCTGGTAGAGGTCGACCAGCTTGGCGTTGGCGCCGGCCGGATCGCCCGCCACCTGGCGCTCCCAGAGCTCGATGAGGGCGTCGAGCGAGCCGGGGTGGTCGTGCTCGATCTCGACCGCGTGCTCGTAGGCCTCGATGGCCCGCGGCACGTCGTCGAGCATGTCGCGGCGGAGGCCGCCGAGGCGGCGGTAGAAGCCGGCTTGCTCGGGCGGATCGCCCCCGACCTCGGCGCGGCGTGCGAGCACGCGATCGAGCACCGGCCAGTCGCCGAGCAGGGTCGCGAAGCCGTCGAGGCGCTCGAGCACGCTCAGATCGTCCGGGTCGAGCCCGTGCAGCCGGTCGAGGGTGGTGAGCGCGGCGCGCGGGTCGTCGCGCCGCTCGTCGTGCAGCGTGGCGAGGCCCCGGAGCAGGTCGGGCTTGCTGACGTCGTCGACGCCCCCGGCCGCGAGCTCGTAGGCGGCCACGAGGCCGTCCCAGTCGGCGAGCGACTCGGCCAGGCGATCGGCCTCGCCGCGCAGCGCGCCGTCCTCGGGGTCGAGCGCCCACGCCTTGCGGATGGCGTCGAACGCCTTCTGCTTGTCTTCGCCGCGGTCTTCCCAGAGCTTCGCCGTCTCGCGGAGGATGGCGGTCTTCTCGCCGACGTCCGACGCGAGCGCGAGGCGCTCCTCTCCGAGCGTGATGAGGCGGCGCCAGTCGTCCGCGCCCTCGTAGAGCGGACGGAGGATCTCGGCGACGCGCGGCTTCCACTCCTCGCGCGGGAGCAGGGCCTCGAGGGCGTCGATCGCGCCCCGGTGGCTCGGCAGGCTCTGCACGATCTGCTCGTAGCGATCGATCGCGCCGGCGGTGTCGCCGAGCTTCTCGTCGAGCACCTTGCCGAGGGCCAGGCGGAACTTGGCGGCGCGCTCCGAGTCGTCCTCGGCGTCGGCGCGGCGCTCGAGGAGATCGGCGAGGTCGCGGAAGCGCTCGCTCTTGCCGTAGAGGGCCTCGAGCGCGTCGAGCGCGCCCTCGTCGCGATCGCTCACCTCGAGCAGCTCGCGGAAGGCGTCGATGGCGGCCGAGTCGTCCTTGCGGGCGTCGCGCTGCAGCTCGGCGATCGAGCGCAGCAGGCTCACGCGCTCGGCGTCCTCGAACCGATGGTCGAGGGCCTCGCGATAGAGTGCGATCCGCTCCTCGGCGCGACCTTCACTGCGCTGGAGCAGGCGGTCGATGGCCTCGAAGGTGGCGCGGTTGGCCGCGTCCACCGCGTGCACGCGGCGGTAGAGGCCGAGCGCCTTCTCGTGGTCGCCGAGCTGCTCGGCGAGCTCGCCCGCGCGGAACGCGAGGCGGGCGGTGACGTCGTCGTCGCTCGTGATCTTCGCGAGCTCGACCTCGTACACCGCGAGCAGATCGTGGTGGAGGTTGCCGGAGCGGGCGACCCGCTCGAGCTCCTTCCACGTGTCCTCGTTGGTGGGCTCCTCGCCGAGGAGGCGAGCGTACGTGGCGAGCGCGGCGCCGAGGTCCTTGCCCTCGTCCTCGTGCATGCCGGCGATGCGCACCAGGAACGCGCGCCGCTCCGAGGGATCCTGCGCGTCGAGCAGGCGCACCTCGAGGCTGTTCATCACCTTCTTCCAGTCGACCCGCGCGAGGTAGACCGGCTCCAGGATCTCGGCCGCGCGCGAGCGCAGCGCCTCGTCCTGCAGCATGGCCTCGAGCGCGGTCACCGTGGGCGCGTAGCTCGGGTCGATGGTGAGGGCGGTGCGGAACTCGTCGAGCGCGCGGTCGACGTCGCTCAGGTTCTTCTGGGCGACGACGCCGATGGCGTGGTGCAGCTCGACGTCGGTGCGGTAGCTCTCGCCACCCGACGGCGGTCCGTCGGGGGCCTGGCCGAGCTGGCGCTCGAGCAGCGCGAGCACGTCGTTCCAGCGCTCGACCTGCCCGTAGAGGCGCTCGAGCATGCGCAGGGCCGAGAAGGGCGGCGTGGTCTCGCTCTCGACGATCTGCTCGAGGGCCTCGATGGCGCCGCGTGGATCGGCGAGCTTGTCCTCGCTGAGCTTCGCCTGCTTCATCAGGAGGGCGATCTTCTGCGGAGCGTCGGTCTCCACCTCGACGCGGCGCTTGAGGATGTCTAGCAACGCGGGCGCGTCGCCGTCCTCCTCGTAGAGCCGCTCGAGGGCGGTGAGCGCGCGCAGATCGTCGCTCGCGAGCTCGAGGGCGCGGACGTAGTACTGGCGCGCGACGGCGCGATCGTCGAGGCGCGTGCGCGCGAGCTCGGCGACGCGCAGCACCATGTCGAGCTTGGCGACGTCGTCCATGACGTCGGGCTCGACCTTGCGATACAGCTCGGAGAGCGCGGCCCACGCATCGGTGGCCGCGGCGAGCCGCTCGACCCGCTCGACCCACGGCACGACGTTGGAGTCGGCCGCGGTGGCGAGGCCCCGCGCCGCGAGGGCGAACGCGCGCTTCGGATCCTGCAGGTTGCTCTCGGCGACCACCACCGCCGTCGCGAGCACGTCGAGGCGCTCGTGCGTGTCCTCGGTGGTGTTGGCCTGGATCTCGAGGACCGAGAGCAGCTTCTCGCCGGCGTTCTCGGTCTCGTAGAGCGGACGGAGCAGCGCGGCCGCCTCGGCGCGCGCGGCCTCCCCCTCCGACGAAGACGCGGCGAGCAGCTTCTCGAGCGACTCGCGGGTGACCGCGTGGCTCGGATCGAGGGTGAGCGCGTCGCGGTAGCACTCGAGGCCACCGGGGAGGTCTTCGAGGTGCTCGATGCGCAGCGTGCCGAGCTGCGACAGCAGGTTCACGCGGTCGGCGGACTCGGTGGCGAGGTCGAGCTGCTTCTCGAGCGACTCGGCGAGGTCGCGGTGCTGCGCGGACTTGCCGTAGAGCGCGGCCACCGCCGCGAGGATCTCGCGGTCGGGCCCGAAGCCGTCGAGCAGGGTGCGGTAGGCCTCGATGGCCCCCGCCGCGTCGTCGAGCTTGCTCGCCAGGACCTCGGCGCTGCGCTTGAGCAGCGAGCGACGGAGGTCGGCGTCGTCGGTGAGCCGCTCGCGCGAGCGCAGCACCTCGACGAGGAGCTTGTACTGGTTGGTCGCGGAGTAGAGCCGGTCGAGCGCCTCGAGGGCCTCGGCGTCGGCGTCGTCCATCTCGAGGCACTTGCGCCAGGCGTCGATCGCGCCGTCGGCGTCGAGCAGCGCCTGCTCGCGCAGCTTGCCGAGGCGGCCGAGGAGCACGCGACGCTGGGCCGAGTCGTCCTCGAAGTCGACCTCGAGGGCGAGGATCTCGGCGAGCGGCTCGTGCTTCTCGCGCGTGGTGTAGATGCGCTCGAGGGCCTCGAGGGCCGGCCGACGCTGGGCCGGCGAGGGCTCGCCGCCCTTGTCCTTGAGCCCGAGGATGCGGCGGTAGACCGTCTCGGCCTTGCCGTCGTCGGAGAGGAAGTTCTCGTAGACGCTGGCCTGGTCGACGAGGATCTCGGCGGTGAGGACGTCGTCGCCCTCCTTCTCTGCCACGTCGGCCGCGGCGCCGAGCACCACGCAGACGCGGTCGTGCGCGGAGGCGCGGCGGCCCACGTCGAGCAGCTTGGCGCGGGCGCTCGCGTCGGACGGATCGAGCGGCAGCAGGTCACCGAGAGCCGCGAGGGCCCCCTGGTCGTCGGCGAGCCGCTCGTCGCGCAGCTGGGCGAGGCGCCGCAGGAGCTCGACGCGCTCTTCCTTGCCGAGGGCCGCGTCGCCGAGGCGGATGGCGGTGACCTCGTCGAGCTCGCGGGCCTCGTCGCGCGCCAGGTAGACGCGCTCGAGCACCTGCGCGGCGGCGAGCTTGGTCGCGTCGCGGCCCATCACCGTGCGGGCGATGGCGCGCGCATCGGCGTGACCCACGTCGCGCTCGAGGATCGCGGCGGCGTAGCGCAGCGCCTCGGCGGGCTCGTCGAGCTTCTCGAGGTGCAGCGTGGCGAGCCGGTTCTCGAGCTTGGTGCGGGTGTCGTCGTCGACGCGCTCGGTACGGCCGGCGAGCAGGCGAGCGAGGTCGCGGAAGCGACTCTCGCGCTGGTAGAGCTTGTCGAGCGCGCGGATCGCGGGCTCGTTCTCCGGGTCGATCGGGAGCACGCGCTCGTAGGCCGCGGCGGCGCGCGCCGGGTCGTCGAGGATGTCCTCGAACACGAGGGCTACCTCGGAGAGGAGGTCGACCCGTCGCATGGGATCGCTCGCCGAGTCGACGGCGCGATCGTACATCTTCTGCAGGTCGTCCCAGCGCTCGCGGGCGGTGAGGATGGCCTTGAGGCGGGTGAACGCGTGCGCGTCGGCCGGGTCGGCCTCGAGGATGCGCACGAGGTAGGGGATCGCGGCGTCGGGCTCGCTCAGCTTGTCCTCGTACAGGATGCTGGCGCGCTCGCAGAGCTCACGCTCGACCTCGGGGGCGAGCTTCTTGCCGCCCACGGCGAGGGCCGCGACGTAGGCGTCGGCGACCTTGCGCAGCTCGCCGATCTGGGCGCCGAGCTCCGCGAGACGGTCCCACGGGTCGAGGTCGGACGCGAGCTCGGACACCGCGCGCAGCAGCACCTCGAACGCCGCGCGGGCGTCGTTGCGCTGGTTCTGGTGCACGATGGAGAGGCGCGTGTAGAGCGCGCGCCGCTCGTGCTCGTCGGTCGTGCCAGCGAGCACCTTCTCGAGCGCGGCGGCCTGCTTGTCGTAGGCGGCCGTGGCCTCGTACTCGTGCTCGAGCTGCTGGCTCGCGGCGAGCGACTGGGCCGGCACCTCTTCGAGGGCCTCGAGCACGGCGATCGCGCCCGGGTCGTGGGCGACGATCTCGAGCGCGCGCACGGCGGCCGCGAGGGCGTCGGCCGGGCGATCGAGCTTGCTGTAGTAGAGACGCGCGAGGTCGACCTCGCGCTCGGCGCGCTCGGTGCCGACGGCGAGATCGCGGTCCTTCTCGAGGGTGGTCGCGGCGTCGGCCGCGTTGCCGGTGGCGAGCTCGATGCGGGCGAGCGCGCGCAACGCGACGCGATCGTCCGGGGTGAGCTCGAGGGCGCGCTTGTAGATGTCCCGCGCGCGAGCGGCGTCGGCGAAGACGTCCTCCTCGAGCTGGGCCCACTCGACGAGCAGCGAGACGCGCACCGAGGTGGACTCGGCGCGCTCGAGGCGGAGCTCGTAGAGGCCACGCAGGTCGTCGGCGCGACGCGCCTCGCGGAGCAGGCGGTCGAGGGCGACGATCGAGTCGTTGTCCTCCTGGTCGTGGTCGACCACCTTGCGCAGGAGCGCGACGGCGTCGTCGAGCTTGTTGAGCTCCGTGGCGAGCACGCGGGCGACCTCGCGCTGCAGGCGGCGACGCTCCTCGACCTTCTCGAGCTTCTTGGCGTTGGAGAGGCGCGACAGGCGCTCGCGGAGCGCGTCGACGTAGCCCTCGTGCGCGCCGGCCGCGGCGGCCGCGGCGGCGAGGGCCTCGCGGGCCTCCTCGTTCGGCAGGATGCCGAAGGCCTCCCGCGCATACTTGAACGCCCCCGCCTTGTCGGCGAGCGGGCCGGCGGAGAGCTCGCGGAGGCGGCCGAGCAGGCGCACCTTCTCGACGTCCTCTTCGGCGCCCTCGAGCAGGATCTCGTAGAGCCCGGGCAGCTTGGCGAAGTGCGACTCGCTCTCGTAGATCGGGGCGAGCGCCGCGGCAGCCTTCTGGTCCTTCGGGTGCACCGCGAGGATGCGGTCGTAGGCGCGGGCGGCGCGCTCGGGGCGCTGGATGCGGTCGGCGTAGACCGCGGCCACGCGCCACGAGAGCGCGACGCGCAGATCGGGATCCTCGGCGCGATCGGCGGCGGTGGTCAGGGCGTCGGCGAGCCCCTCCCAGTCCGACTGCTGCGCGTAGATCTCGGTGAGCCCGTCGAAGTCTCCCGCGGTCAGCAGCTCCTCGCGGAGGATGCGGATCGCCTTGGGGTAGCCCGGGCGCAGCTCGAGCACGCGGCGCCAGGTCTCGATGGTCTTCTCTGTGTCCTTGACGCGCGATTCGTAGATCGAGCCGAGCTTCTCGAGCAGCTTGATCTTGGCGTCGTCGTCGCCGGCCTGGTCGACCCGGTGCGAGATCACCTTGGCGAGGGCGACGAAGTCCTTGTCGCGCTCGGCCTGCTTCTCGAGGGCGTCGAGCACGCCGGGCGCGCCCGGGTCCTCGGCCACGAGCTCCCAGTAGAGGGCGATGGCGTCGGCGCCGCGATCGAGGCGCTCGGCCGCGAGCTTGGCCATCTCGAGGGTGAGCTCGCGCCGCTCCACGCCGGCGGCGCGGGCGCGCATGCCCGCGAGCAGATCGAAGAGCTGCTTGAACGCGCGGCGCTTCCCGTAGAGCTCCCGCAGCTTGGCGGTCGCCTCCTCGTCGTCGGGGATCTGCTCGACGACCTTCTCGTAGGCGTCGAGGGCGTTCTGGATGTTGCTGAACTTCTCGAGCCACTGGCGCGCGACGGCGCGGCACAGCTCGGCCTTCACGACCGGGTTCTGCTCGAGCTCGGCGAGGCGGGTCTGCGCGGTGACGAGATCGCGCGGGCGGTTGAGCGCCTCGAACACGCGCACCTGCTCGCGGACGGCGTCGATGTCGGCCGGCTCGAGCTGGATGAGCTGGTTGAGGACGGGGACGAGCGCCGTGTCCTGCTTGGTCTTGTCGCGGTGGAGCTCCATGAGCTCGCGCAGCAACGGCACGCGCGCCGGGTCGTTCGGCGGGAGCTTGTCGGCCTGCTGGCGGACGAGGTCGACGAGCGCGGGCCACGCCTCGGTGCGGTAGTAGAGGCGGCGCAGCGAGTCGCGCGCTTCCTGGTTGGTCGCGTCCTGGCGCAGGACGTTGCGCCAGTGCTCGATGGCCTTGCCGGCGCCCTGGGTCTCCTCGCTCAGCTTGGCGAGCTCGGTGCCGAGGGTCTGACGCTCCGGCCCCTCGGGCATGGCGCGCTGCGCGTCGGTGAGGATCTGGACGAGGCGACCGACCTCGTTCTTGGGCGGCAGGTAGTCGCGGAAGAACGAGAGCATGGCGGGGTGCGCCGGCTCGGCGCGCCGCATCTTCTCGAAGTAGGGCTCCGCCGCCTCGGGGCGGTTGCGCATCCGCCAGTTGATCATGGCGATCTGGAAGAAGATCTCGAGCTCTTTGCCCGGGCGCAGGCGCGCCTTGAGCGCGTCTTCGTAGACCGCGACGAGGTAGTCCCACGCCTCGGCCTTGCTGAAGTGATCGACGAGGTAGCCCATGGCCTCGTCCTGGCCGGGGGCCAGATCGAGCACGCGCTCGTAGGCCTGCGTGGCCCGCGCTTCGTCCTTCAGGTTGCGCAGCGAGACGCGCGCGAGGCGGATGTACGCGGCGAGGCGCGTCTCCTTGTCGGGCGCCTCGAGGGCGATCTTGGCGAGGACCTTGGCGGCCTTCTCCCACTCGTTCTGTGCGCGGTAGAGGCGCTCGAGGAGGAGCGCGGTCTCGCGGCGATCGGGGGCCAGCTCGAGGGCCTCCTCGAGGCGCTCGATGATGACGCCGCGGGTGGCGGCGACCTCTTCGTCGGTGCCCTCGAGGCCATAGCGGTAGGCGGTCTGCGCGGCGGTGTAGAGCATCGCGGCCTGTGGCTGCGGCTTGCCCTCCATGCGATCGGCGGCCTCCATCAGCTCCTTGAGGAGCTCGGGCCAGCGCTTGCGCTCGTCCTCGATGGCCGCGATACGGCTCTTCAACGACTCGTCGTCGGGGCGCAGCTTGGCGAGCGCCGCGAGCGCCGGCAACGCGCGCTTGACGTCGTCGAGCACCTCGTTGAGCACTCGACAAAGCTCCGCCTGCAACTCGGCCTCGCGGGGTGTGCCTTCCGCGACGAGCACCTCGATCTCGAGGAGACGCGCGACAGCATCGTCCTCGCGACGCGCGCCGTGTTCGGCGCGGGCAGCCGCCAGCAATTCGAGCAAGGCATCCTTGCCCATGCCGCTGTCGGCCTGGTCGATCGCGGCGTCCTGCAGCGCGCTCCACGCCCCGGTGTCGTCCGGATCGTCCTGCAGTTTGCCGAGTGCTCGACGGATCGTCTGCTCGCTCATCGTGGCTCCGAAAACGCGTTCTCCGACTGCGCCCACTAAGCGGAATGCACTGCGCCGGCAGAGTACTGCCGGGGGCCGCAGACTACACCGTTCGCAGCGCGTTGGGGGTTGCTCGTTCAGGCGGCCCGAGACGCGCCCATTTGGCTCTGTTTGCGGCCGTCACGGACGGCCGCTCGCGGCTACTTCGCGCGCTCCCAGGTCAGCTCGAGGTTGCCGAGGGGCCCCGAGAAGCGGAGCACGACCAGGTTGGCGTCGTCCGCAATGCTGGGCCCGTTCTCGGTCTTGGCTGGGAAGCGCAGACGGAAGGTCTGTCGCCAGCCGTTGGTGTAGGGGAAGTACGTACGCTCGAGGAGCCCCGGCTTGCGGATGGCGATGATCTTCTCGGGCGCGCTCACGTGCCCCTTGTCGTCGACCAGCCGCGCGACCCACGCCGGGTTCTGGCGGAGGAGGTCGGCGTCCTGGTACTTGTTGCCGTGCAGCGTGACGTAGAACTGGTGGGACTGCTTGGCGTCGTCGAGCGCGGCCGTGAGCAGCTCCTTGCGCTGCTCGATGGTGAGCCGGTAGTCCTCGGCGTAACGGATGACGTAGGCCCAGCGGAACTCCCACGACTCGAACGTGGACGTGGAGGCGAGCGCGTCGTCGACGCCTTGCAGCGTGTAGAGCTTCTCGGAGCGGGTCCAGCGCTTGAGGATCGCCTCGTAGTCCGAGGCGACGAACTCGCGCGGCGAGGGGTCGAGGTGGACGGGTACCGCGCGCGAGGCGCACGCGGGGACCACCAGGAGGGCGAACCCGAAGGCGGCGAGGGCGACCGGCAACACGCGCATGAGGCGAAGGCAGCCTACCACGCTCACTGCGTCCGGCGCGGGCGAGCGACCGCGACCCGCGGGGTGGGCGGGCGGGCGGCGAGGGCCGTCGCGTGGAGCGCGGCGATCTTCCGCAGCGGAGCCGCCTGCACGTGGGCGATCGCGATGGCGAGCGCGTCGGCCGCGTCGGCGCGGGGGAGCTCGGCGAGGCGGAGCATCGCGCGGACCATCAGCGCCACCTGCGCCTTGTCGGCGCGCCCCGAGCCGCCGAGGGCGCGCTTGACCATGGCCGGCGCATACTCGTGCACGGCGAGCCCGGCGCGCCCGATGGCGAGCAGGATGACGCCGCGCGCGTGGCCGAGCTTGGCCGCGGCGGTGGCGTCCTTGCCGAAGAACAGGGACTCCACGGCCACCTCTTCGGGGGCCTGGGCCGCGAGCACCGCGCGGAAGCCGTCGTCGAGCACGAGCAGGCGCTCGGCGAGCGAGAGCGACTCGTCCGCACGCACGATCCCGTGCGCGACGTGGGTGAGCACCGTGCCCCGCACGTCGACGACGCCCCACCCGAGGTTGCGGGTGCCAGGATCGACGCCGAGGACACGCATGGCCTCGCGGTAGGTCAGCGCGGCGAGGACGTCACGCGCGCCCGCGGCTCGCGCCGGTCGTGACCCCGCCGGCGATGAGGTGAGCGAGGCGCAGCGCTTCGGGGAGGTTCCCGTGCAGCGTGGTCGAGACGAGCAGCGCGCGCGCCTCGTCGAGCGTGAGCCCGATGCGCTGCACGAGCACCTTGCCGACCGGCTCGATCGGCCCCGCGGCCTCGATCAGCGACCACTTGCGCGCGCCGCCCGGGACCCGGCCGATCGCCTCGCGGATCGCCGGCAGATCGGGCCGCTTGCGCATCACGACCAGCACCGGCACCCCGAGGCCCTCGGCGAGCGCCTGCACGTCGACCACGTTGAAGCCCGCCACCGCGATCCCCTGCAGCAGCACCGCGCGGACGTGGTGGGCGAACTGGCTCTCCTGCACCATCGCGATCATGGCGCGCGCCGCGTTGGCCCCGTCGCGCCGCACGCGCCCCGAGAGCACGCCGTCGAGCCGCGTGCGCGCGCACACCGTGCCCACGAGGCGCACGTCGCCGCGGTGCGCGTGGGGGAACGGCGCGTCGTCGAACCCCACGACGTTGGTGAGCTGCCGCACCGTGGCTCCGCGGATCAGGGTTTCGGGTGCGCCGCGAAGAAGTCCCACACCACGCGGCCGATCGCGCCGAGCCCCATCGGCACGTGCCCCGCGCCGGCGATGGTCCACAGCTCGACGGCCGAGCCCTTGGTGCACCCCTCGTGGCGCGCGACGGTGGTCTCGGCGCCGGGCTGGGTCACGTCGAGGTCGATCTTCGCGGGCAGCTCGACGAGCGGCGCCTGGCAGCCGTCGACCTTGGCGAAGGCGGCGACGAGCGCCTTGGCCGAGAGGATCGTGCGCGGCTTGGCCTTCGGGTGGATCGTGCCGCCGATGGGGCCACCCTCGTAGGGCACCAGCTTGTCGGCGGTGCCGTGCAGGTGGCGGAACGAGACCGGCTCCTTGGGCACGCAGCGGCCCGGGTCGGAGAAGAACAGCCCCGCCTGGCTGATGGCCGCCGCGAAGGTGGTCGAGGCGTCGCACGCGAGGCGCATCGCCATCGAGCCGCCGTTGGAGAGCCCGACGACGTACACGCGGCGGGGGTCGATCGCGCGCCGCTTCTTGACCTCCTCGACGAGGCCCACGAGGTAGCCCACGTCGTCGACGTTCTTCTCCTCGAAGTCGCAGCAGGTGTCGGTGGCGTTCCAGAAGCGGCGGCCCGTGGAGTCGAGCGTGCCATCGGGCGCGATCACCACGAAGCCCGCCTCGTCGGAGACCGCGGAGAGCCCGAAGTAGGCGAGCTGCTCGCCGCCGGTGCCGCCGTACCCGTGCAACGCGAGCACGAGCGGCGCGGGCTTGGTCGGATCGATCCCCTTGCCGACGTGGGTCGCGACGCCCGGACGCGCGCCGCCGAGGCCCTTCAGGTCACCCTGGCCACTCGGCGCAGGCGCCGCGGCGGGCGGCGTGAAGGGCGGTGCCCCCACGACCGTCGCCGCCGCCGACGAAGCGACGACCGGCGCTCCCGAAGGACCCGCCTCCTGGCTCCGTGAGCGACACGCGCCGAGCGACGCGAGCAGGAGGCAGAGGCCGGCCGCGCGCAACTCAGGCGCCTTCGAGCTTGGCGGCTTCTTCGTCGCTGATGTCGAAGTCGGCGTAGACGTTCTGCACGTCGTCGTGGTCGTCGAGGTTGTCGGCGAGGCGCATGCACATCTCGGCGTCGCGCCCGACCACGTCCTTCTTGTTCTTCGGGATCCAGCCGAGCTTCTGCTCGGTGAGGGTGATCGAGGCGGCTTCGAGCGCCTTGGCCACCGCGTCGAGCTGGTCGGCCGGGGTCGTGATGAGCCAGGTGTCGCCCTGGTCGGTGTAGTCGTCGGCGCCGGCGCCGACCGCGATGTCGAGGAGCTTGTCCTCGTCGGCCGCGGCGCGCGGGATGGTGATGAGGCCGCGGCGATCGAACGCCCAGCCCGCGGTGCCCGAGGAGCCGAGCGTGCCGGCCGCCTTCTCGAAGATCTTGCGGAGCTCGGCGACGGTGCGGTTCTTGTTGTCGGTGAGCGCCTCGACGATGAAGAGCGTGCCGCCCGAGCCGGTGCCCTCGTAGGTGGCCTCTTCGTACGAGCTGCCCTCGAGCTCACCGGTGCCGCGCTTGATCGCGCGGGTGATGTTGTCCGCGTTCATCGCGGCCGCCTTGGCGGTGTTGACCGCCTTACGCAAGCGCGGGTTCGCGTTGATGTCTCCACCCCCCATGCGCGCGGCGACCTGGATCTCCTTGATGACCTTGGTCCACATCCGGCCGCGCTTCGCGTCCGTGGCAGCCTTCTTGTGCTTGATCGTCGCCCATTTGGAGTGTCCGGACATGGCGCCGGAACCGTAGTCGGCCACCGCATGGTTTTCCAGGCCCCCTGCGCATGACGCAGCGCTCGTCCCCAAAAGCAGAACCGGCCGCCTCTCTCGAGGTGGCCGATTCGCTGCATCCAGCCCGGGAGAACCGGGCTCGCTCAGCCGCCCGAGGGCGCCCTCACCCTCCGCTGGGGGCAGGGCGCGGGGTGCCGAAGATGCTCGACGGCTTGCGCTTGTCGCGCTGCTCCTTGGCGCGGTCGGAGTAGGTCGGGATGACGACGCGCTCACGACGCGGGAGGGGCTTGCCCTCGAGGATCGCGTCGAGCTCGCTGCCGTCGACCGTCTCGCGATCGAGCAGGGCCTCGGCGAGGCGCTCGAGCTTGTCGCGCTGCTCGGTGAGGATGTTGCGCGCGCGGTCGTACTGCTCGGTGACGATGCGACGGATCTCGTCGTCGATCTTCTTGGCCGTGTCGGCCGAGTAGGTCGCGTGGTGCATCGACATCTCGCGGCCGAGGAACGGGTTCTCGTCGCTGTCGCCGTAGGCGAGCGGCCCGAGCGCGGGGCTCATGCCCCACTCGGTGACCATCTTGCGGGCGAGGTTGGTCGCCTGCTTGATGTCGTTGCCGGCGCCGGTGTTGAGCTCGCCGAAGATGAGCTCTTCGGCGATGCGACCACCCATGGCGACCGCGATGCGGGCCTCGGCCTGGGCGCGCGAGTAGGTGTGACGGTCCTCCTCGGGGAGGAACTGGGTGACGCCGAGGGCGGGCCCGCGCGGCACGATGGTGACCTTGTGCACCGGGTCGGCGTTGGGCGAGAGCAGCTTGCCGACGAGGGCGTGACCGGCCTCGTGGTAGGCGGTGGTCTTGCGCTCCTGGTCGCTGATCACCATGGAGCGGCGCTCGCCACCCATGAGGACCTTGTCCTTGGCGAGCTCGAAGTCGATCATCGAGAGCGCCTCCTTGTCCTGCCGGGCGGCGAGGAGGGCGGCCTCGTTGACGAGGTTCTCGAGGTCGGCGCCGACGAACCCGGGGGTGCCGCGCGCGAGGATCTCGATGTCGACGTCAGGGGCGAGCGGGGTCTTCTTGGTGTGCACCTTGAGGATCTCGCCCCGGCCCTTCACGTCGGGGCGCGAGACCACGATGCGGCGGTCGAAGCGGCCCGGGCGCAGGATGGCCGGGTCGAGGACGTCGGGGCGGTTGGTGGCGGCGATGATGATGACGCCGTCGTTCGACTCGAAGCCGTCCATCTCGACGAGGAGCTGGTTCAGGGTCTGCTCGCGCTCGTCGTGACCGCCGCCGAGGCCCGCGCCGCGGTGCCGGCCGACGGCGTCGATCTCGTCGATGAAGATGATGCAGGGCGCGTGCTTCTTGCCCTGCTCGAAGAGATCGCGGACGCGCGAGGCGCCGACGCCGACGAACATCTCGACGAAGTCGGAGCCGGAGATGCTGAAGAACGGGACGCCCGCCTCGCCGGCGAGGGCCTTGGCGAGCAGGGTCTTGCCGGTGCCGGGGGGGCCCATGAGGAGCACGCCCTTGGGGATGCGGCCGCCGAGGCGCTGGAACTTCTTCGGGTCCTTGAGGAACGCGATGATCTCCTCGCAGTCGTCCTTGGCCTCTTCGATGCCCGCGACGTCCGCGAAGGTGATCTTGTTGGCGGAATCGCTGAGGAGGCGGGCGCGCGACTTGCCGAAGCTCATCGCCTTGCCACCGCCGGCCTGCATCTGCCGCATCAGCAGGTAGAACATCACGATCAGGAAGATCGTCGGCAGCCAGGTGACGAGCGCGGAGGCGCAGAGGGGGGAGCCGTCCTCCTTCTCGACGGTGACCTGGATCGCCCGCTCCTTGTTGAAGAGCTCCTTGTTCAGCTCCTCGGAGTTGATCCCGATGGTGACCTTCTCCTCCGGGCGAGCCGCGCCGCCGGGGGCCGCGCTCGGGGCGGTGCCCGTCGCCGGGTCTCCCTTGAGCGTGTACTTGTACTCGCGGTCCTTGATCTTGACCGAGTGGACCTTGTTGTCCCGGACGTCACCGATGAACTCGGAGAACGGGACGACCCTGGACCGCTCGCTGGCGCCGAAGAAGCTCCAGATCGCTACGAACATCAGGATCAGGAGGACCCACATCAACAGGGCTTTGTGCGATTGCTTCACGGCTCCCTCAGCAGACGACAGGGCAGGCGACCCACCACGAACGCGTTACCAGTGGCGGCGACACCGACGATCCTTGGAGTTCTAACCACGATCCCCTCGTCCGTCATTCTAGGACCTAGCACGCGACCTCGGTTCGGCAAAGCCTTGGGAGGCCTTCCGAGAGGCGGTCGGTCGCGAGGGATCGCTGGCATTCTGTTCTCTGATGGCGACCCGCCCGAGAGGTTCCGGTAGGAGAGCGACGCGGCCGCCCGGTAGGAGCACCTCGTCCCCGGAGAGGAGCTGCGCGATCGCCCGCGCGGAGGGAGAAACACCCGTTTCGCGGCGAACGTCGGCGAACAGGCGGGCTTCGTCCCGATCGCGGCCGTCCCCTGCCCGATCGGCCAGGGCGCCGAGGTGCTCGACGACCCGTGGGTCCAGGCGCGAGAGGAGCGGCAGCACCTCGGTCCGGATCTGCACGCGGACGAATCGAGGATCCTCGTTGGACGGATCCCTGGCCGAAGCGAGCCCGCGTCGCTCTGCGTGACGGACCAGTTCGGCCTTTCGACAGCGGACCAGCGGTCGGAGCCGCCGTCCCTCCCGTGGGGGCAGCACCGCGAGGCCAGCGAGCGGCGCCCCGCGCAGGAGCCGCAGCAGCACCGTCTCCGCGCGATCGTCGAGGTGGTGGGCGGTGGCCACGAACGGGCAGGAGAGCTCGTCGGCGACCGAGAGCAGCGACTCCCAGCGCGCTGCCCGCGCCCGCGCCTGCAGGTTGCTCCCCTTCTCGACGGCGACCCGGACGCTGCGGAACGGGACGCCGCGCGCCTCCGCCAGCGCCGCCGCGAGCGCGAGCTCCTCCGCCGCCTCGGCGCGGAGGCCGTGGTCCACGCCGCACGCGAGCAGTGTGATGCGCCCGGCCTTCGCCACGTGCGCGAGCACGTCGAGCAGGACCTGTGAGTCGGACCCCCCCGAGCACGCGACGAGCACCCGCGCGCCCGACGCGACCTCCGCCTCGTCGAGCACGGCCCGCGCCCGCGTCGCGAGCGAGGGTCGACTCAAGGCGTGCCCGAGGCCACCCCCGGCACGCCCGGGAGCCCAGGACACGCGCCGCCCGCGCCGCCGAGCGGCAACCCGATCGGCACGGTGTAGGTGGCCGAGCCCTCCTTCGGGCAAGCGTACTGCATGGCCGCGAGGCGCGCCTTGATGCAGTCGGTGACCGCAGGCGGAAGGGAGGAGTCGGCGACGTCGGCGCGGATCACCTTGCCGTCCTTGCCCACCTCGAGGGCGATCTTGGCGTTGCCACACGGCGCGGCGACGCCACCCTTGGCCGCCGAAGTGAGGCAGGCGTTGATCACGCCGGGCTCCTTGGCCATCGCGTCGGTCGGGTTCAGCGGCGCGTCGGTGCACGGGGTCATGGTGGTGCCGACGGAGGCCGCCGAGGTGTTCGAGCCCATCGGATCGGCCGACTTGGGCGGCGGCTCGTTCTTGCAGGCGCCGAGCGACAGGGCGAACCCTGCAACGGTCATCGACAGGGCGAGGAACAGCGAGCGCGTCACGGCCATGGCTCCACGATAGAGGGTGGGCGCGCCCGGCGCCACGAGGGAGGTCTGCCGCCCGCAGGCCCCGCTCCCACGCGCTACTTCTCGAGGCCGTCGCAGGCTCCGTCGAGGAACGGCAGCACGAGGCGGGCGCGCGCCACGTCGAAGTCGCGGAGCACGAGGGTGGTCTCGCTCTGGCGGAGGAGCCGCCCGGCGTCGATGAGATCGAAGTTGGTGCCGACCCCGCCCTCGTAGGCGAGCTGGGCCAGCCGGAGCGCCTCGGCCGCGAGGTCGCGCGCCTCCTTGGCCGACGTCTGCGCCGCGACCGCGACGCCGAGCGCGCGCTTGGCCTGGGCCTGCTCGATGCGGGCCGCGAGCTCGACCGCGACCGCGCGGGCCTTGGCCTCCTCGACGAGCGCGATGCGATCGCGCTTCTCGGCGTAGCGGATGCCGCCGTCGTAGAGCGGGATGCTCAGGGTGAGCGAGAGGTTGAGGGGCGTGTTCCACGGGCCATCGAAGGCGCGGCCCGAGACGCCGGCGCTCAACCCCGCGGTCAGGTTCGGCATGAACTTGAGCGTGATGTCGTCGACGTTGCGCTCGGCGACGAGGATCTGCTTCTTGGCGATCTGGATGTCGGTGCGCGGCTTGCCGGAACCCTTCCCGCAGAAGCCGACGAGCTGTCCCTCGAGCCCGTCGAGGTCGGTGGTGACGCCGATGGCATCGGTCGTACCGACCACGACCCCGAGGCCCTCCTGCGCCTGCAGGAGCGACTCGTCGTTGGGCGCGACCGAGGCCCGCGCGGCGGCGACGTCCTGCAGGGCCCGCACGAGATCGCGCGCGTCGCCCACGCCCGCCGCGAGGCGCTTGCGGGTGAGCCCGAGGCGCTGTCGCGACAGCTCGAGCGACTCGCGATTGCCCTCGGCGAGGCGCTGGGCCGCGACGATCGACGCGACCGCTCGCGCCAGCGAGAGGCCGAGCTTGCGGCGCACCTCGAGCACGCCGAGCGCGGTGATCTCCTCGCCCACCTTCACCGTGCCGATGTTGTGGAACGCGCGCAGGTTGACCAGCGTGGCGGTGACCGACAGCTGCGCGTTCGCGTTGAGGCCGCCGAAGGTGGTGCCGCCCGCCCCGAACGCGCTCGCGGGGCTCCAGGTGAACCCGAGGCTCGCGTTGGCCTGCGGGAGCACCGCGCCCTGCGCGATGCGCGTGGCGGCCTCGGCGCGCTCCACCTCGGCGAGCGCGATGCGGAGATCGCTCGCGTTCTTCGGCAGGAGCGACCAGAGCTCCTTGAACGACCCGACCGAGCGACCCGGCTTGGGGATCGGCGGAGCGGGGTCCTCGTTGACCTTGGCGGAGGTGCTCACGACGGGCGCGACGACAGCGGGCTGGGCACCACCCTTGCGCGTGATCGACGCAGCCCCGACGAACGAGGTGAGGAGGCCGACACAGACCACGGACCGACGAGACATGGGCGCTGACCATAGACGATGCCAGCGCCCCCGGAGAGGCTCAGCCCCGAAGTTTGGTTTTGTTTGCGCGATCGGCCGACCGACGGCGCTCCCGATGCTCGCTGGTGCGTGCGTCAGCTCGGGGTGCGGCGCTTGGCTCTGGCTTTTCGGCGGGCGGGCGCCGTGGCCGCCTCGGCGCGGTCGAGTTGACGCGCGATGGCCCAGACGTCGGGATCGTGCGCGTTCTTGCGAAGGAGCGGCGCGAGGACCGCGCGCGCCTCGTCGAGCCGCGACAGCCGGAACAGCGCGTGCGCGACCGAGCACGTGACGGGGGTCGAATCGGGAATGCGCTTGTGGGCGCGCTCGAGCCACGGCAATCCGTCGCGCGCGCGGTCGAGGCCCACGTCGAGGATGTGCCCGAGGTTGTGCGCGTACCAGGGGTTGCCCGGATCGAGCGCGAGCGCGCGCCGGTACGACTGCGCCGCGAACTTGTGGTTGCCGAGGAGCGCCTGCGCGAGGCCCATGAGGGCCCAGTGCGCGTCGTCGTCGGGGAGCTCGCGGACGAGCCTCCGGATGTGCAGCGCCGCGCGCCACGGCTCGGTCTCGAGCAGGAGCTCCGCGATGCGCCGGTCGGCGAAGCGACGATCGTCGCTGCCCTCGATCGCCATGCGCCGCAGCCGCTCCAGCATGGGGAGGAGATCGTCCGGTGGCTCGTCCCGCGCGAGCGCCCGCTCGATCGTCGCCCGCAGCGAGGGGAGCTCCTTGGCTCCCACGGACTTCGGCGACGTGCCGTCGCCCTCCGTCCCAGGCTTCTGCCGCTTGGCCATCCCCTTGGCTCTACGGCACGAAACCGTCCTGGGCAAGCGGAGACCCGACCGGCGGCCTCGTTGGCGTAGGAGCCGCAGGTCCGTGTCAGACTGGCAGCACCTCCGCGGACACACCCCGGGTTTCTCGGCCCAAATCGCGTGTTCGTCCTCGTGGCGCGGGCCTTGCTCAGGAGTCCATCGCCACCGCGGACCTCGCGGAGAGAGCACCGCATTTCGCATGCGGCCGGACCGTCGTCCGCGTCGCGCAGGGGGACGTGCGTCCCAAGGAGCCCGTCATGTCGATCGCCAAGGACCTGTTCGCGCACCAGCTGCTCTCGCTCCGCCCGGACCTCCGTGCCCGAGCGCTCCGCCTGACGCGTGACGAGGCCGCCGCCGACGATCTGGTGCAGGACTCGATCGAGCGCGCGCTCCGCTTCCGCGAGCAGTTCGTGCCGGGCACCAGCCTGCGCTCGTGGGCCCAGACCATCGTCTTCTCGGTGTTCGTCACCGGCTACCGCCGCCGCCGCCGCGAGCGCGATGCCATCCGCGTGCTCACCGTCGATCCCTGCGCGTGGACCGCCCCCGAGCACGCGACGCCCGACGCGACGAGCGCCCTGTCTCCGCGGGTGAAGGGCGCCCTCGACAGCCTCCCTGCGAGCTTCCGCGAGGTGCTGCTCCGCGTGGACGTGCAGGAGCAGAGCTACCGTGACGCCGCCGACGCGATCGGCGTCCCCATCGGCACGGTCATGTCGCGCCTCCACCGCGCGCGCAAGCAGCTCGCCGCGTTGCTGGGCGACACCGAGGTCACGCCGCGCCTCGCCGCCTGAGACCGGTTCGCCGACGCGCTGCCGCTCGCGGCGCGATCGGGTATCCTCCCGGTGAATGGATGCGCGGATTCTCCGTTTCTTGCGCGGCCTGGCGCTCCCCGGGAGCGGCGCGGCGATCGCGGTGGCGTGCGGCGGCGGCCAGCCCGAGCCCGCCGTACCCACCGCGTCGAGCGCGTCGGCGTCGTCGGCGAGCGCGACCACCACCACCGTCGCCACGGTGGACACCCCGGCCGACGACCCGACCGCCGGGGTCGGCCCGTGTCGGTGCTCGTGGAACACGAACCCCAACGCGGCCCCCCGGGTCTGCAAGAAGGGCGAGACGAGCGCGGGGGGCCAGGTCTGTCAGCCCGGCAACCACAAGAAGTACAAGTACCCCCCCGTGGTCGGCCCCCTCGATCCCCCGGAGCTCGTCGAAGGGCGGTGCGTGTCGTGAACCGCCTGCGCTTCGTCCAGGCCCTCGCGTTCCTGCCCGCGTGCGGGTTGCCCGCGTGCGGCGGCCCGCAGACCCCGCCGACCGCGACCCCCGATCCGGCCACGAGCGCCTCCGCGTCGCCCTCGGCCTCCGCGTCGACGGTCGCGACCGTGACCCACGAAGACCCGCCGACCGACCCGACCGCGGGCACCGGCCCGTGTCGTTGCTCGTGGGAGACCAACGCCGCCGCCGCGCCGCGCGTGTGCAGGAAAGGCGAGGCGAACCACGTCGGCCACGTGTGCGCCCCCGGCAAACACTACCCGCCGTACAAGGGCCCCATCAAAGGCCCCCTCCCCCCGCCCGACCTCCCGGCCTGACGCCCATCACGCGCCCCCGGGCCGAGTTCTCCGATCGCTGGAGTTCAGCGCACGCGCACCTTCGCGCGGGCGACCATCGCCGGCGTGCCCTGCGGGTCGTGGTAGACGCGGACCTCGCACCGCCCCTCGTGCTCGGCGACCACGCGGATCGCCTTCGCTCCCTTCGGGATGGCCACCCGGTCGCGCGGGTCGTCGAACGGCCGGCCCTCGGGCACGAGCGCGATCCACCAGTGCCGCCCGTCCTCGACGCGCACCGTGAACTTCACCTCGACCGACTCGCCGACCGCGAGCTCGCGCCGATCGAGCTCGAAGGTCACGTCCGACGTCCACTTGATCGACGTCAGCTCGCACGCGCTGGTGACCAGCGCCGCCACCAACGCGAGCGCGGCGCGCACGTCAGATCCGCGGGCGCTCGGGGACGGTGCCGCCCTCGAGGAGCCGGCGCTCCTTCCACGCCTTGCCGGCCTCGATCCCGAACCGCTCGAGGCCCGGGACGATCGCGTGCTCCATCGTCTCGTAGAAGATCTCGCGGCCCCGCGCCGAGGAGTGCAGCCCGAGGGCGAGCTCGTCCTCGCTGAGCGGCGCCTCCGCCTGCACCGGTCCCCCGAGCACGCCCTCGATCACCTTGAAGGCGTGCGTCAGGTAGCGGCCCAGCGAGCCCTTCACGTCGGGGTGCGCGTCGAGCCAAGGGCGCCAGGCCTCGAGGTAGAGGAAGCCGAACTGCCCGTGCAGCACCTCGTCGGCGAGGAGCCGCCGCGTCGCGTCGCGCAGGAAGCGGTCCTTGGTCTGATCGAGCTCGTCGACCAGCATCGCGATGGCCACCATCTCGGACATCGACGTCGTGTAGATGACGTTGCGGAGCGCGCGCTCCTCGGGCGAGACGCCACGGTGGCTCGCGAGCGGGGGGACCGCCACGTCGGCCGCGACCTCCCCCGTGCCGCCGAGCCCGATCACCACCTGGCCGCAGGTCTCGGTGTGGCGGACCTCGTCCTGCGCCATGCGCAACATGACCGTCTTGGCGTCGAGCGAGGCGTTGGCCTCGAACAGCTGCACCGCGAGGTTCGCGAACACCGTCGTCGAGCGGTGCTCGAACACCATCCGGCGCTCCCAGGAGTCGAGCGCGCGCGCGAGGGCGCGGGCGTCGTAGGTCTTGGGATCGAACTCGGGGACCAGCCGCTCGGTCCGGCGGATCGCCTCGTCGAGCGCGCGGTACTCCTTCTCGATCGTGTTGCCGGTGAGGGCGAGACCGATGACGGCGGAGATCGGGTCCATCAGACCCATAGCCTACATCGCCGGGTCAGCGCGCGAACCAGCCGAGGACGCCGTAGGCGCCGAGCGGGGCGGCGATCGTGCACACGAACAGGAGCCAGGGGCTGTCGAGGAGCTTCTTCATCATGTCGGAGCCGAGAAATTGCCACCACGTCGCGCTGCGTCGATGACGGATGTCATGATCCGAACGATCGTTCAGCGAGACAGCCGCCCGCCGGATCGCCCTGCAAACTGTGCCTTGTCGATCCGTCGCGTTCGACCGATGTTTCGTCGGCATGGACCTCGGCCCTTACCTCCGGCGCATCGGCCTCGCCGAGACCACCCCGCTCCCGCCCACCCTCGAGACCGTACGCACCCTGATGGGGCGCCACGTGCGCAGCGTCCCGTTCGAGAACGTCGATGTGCAGCTCGGCAGGCCCATCCTGCTCGATCTGGCGAGCCTCGAGGCCAAGCTGGTCCATGCCGGGCGCGGCGGGTACTGCTTCGAGCAGAACACCTGGTTCGCCGCGGTGCTCGGCGCGCTCGGGTTCACCGTCACCACCCTCGCCGCGCGGGTGCGCTGGAACGCCGACGGCCCGACCCCGCGCACGCACATGCTCCTGCGCGTCGAGATCGAGGGCGCGCCGTGGCTGGTCGACGTGGGCTTCGGCGGCTTCGTACCGACCGCGCCGCTCGCCCTCGACGAAGCGCGCGCGCAGCTCACCGACCTCGGCACGTTCCGGCTCCACCGCGAGGGCGCGTTCACGGTGCTCGGCGCCGCCTCGCACGACGAGGCCTTCCACGACATGTACGCCTTCACCGACGAGCCGCACACCGCGGTGGACTACGTCGCCATGAACCACTTCACGTCCACGCACCCCTCGTCGCGGTTCCAGCGCCACCTCATCGTCGCGCGCCCCACCGAGACCGCGCGCCACGCGCTCCTCGACGACGAGTGGATCGTTCGCGACCGCGCGGGCACGACGCGCACGAAGATCGCGCGGAGCGAGGTCCCCCGGCTGCTCCGCGAGCGGTTCGACCTCACGGTGCCCGACGACGTGGAGCTGCCCGCGCTCCGATAGAACCGGAAGGCAGCGCTCGCGTAATTGCGTTAGCGTCCCGCGATGACCTCGCCCGAAGTCCCCGGCGCGCCGGGGTGGAACGCCATCGACCAGGCCCTCGCCGTCGTCTACCCGGGCGTCGAGCCGCTGCACTTCGCCGCGACCCCTCCCGCGAGCGCGGGCGGCGACGATCCGCTGAACGGCGTCAGCGTGTTCGCGAGCACCCACGGCGGGCGCAAGCACTGGCACTTCGTGACCTACGGGTTCACCGAGCTCTTCGGCAAGGAGACCGACGAGCCCGCGGTGAGCGGCTACGGCTTCGAGCTCACCGTGCGCGTCATCGACCCGGATGCCGCGGCGCACCGCCCGCCGTCGTGGGTGTTCTCGCTGCTGCAGAACCTCGCGCGCTACGTGTTCCGCACCGGCAACGCCTTCGGCCCCGGGCACCACATGACCGCCAACGGCCCCATCGCGGTGCAGCGCAAGACCGCGCTCACCGCGATGGCGTTCGTCGAGGATCCGCAGCTCCCCGTGCAGACGACGCCGAACGGCCAGATGATCTTCCTGCAGATCGTCGGGCTCACCGGCGACGAGTACGAGGTCATCAAGGACTGGGACACGCTCGCCTTCCTCGATGCGGTCCGCGCGAAGGACCCGGCGCTCGTCACCGACCTCGGCCGCACGTCGTACCTGGACGACCCGGCGTTCCGCGCGACCTGCGACGAGGGCCGCGCCCGCGACGGCGCGTCGATGCAGGAGGTCTACGCGAGCCAGGGCTCGTTCGAGGACGACGGCACACGCGCGGTGTTCGTGGTGGCGGCCAACTGCGTGACCGACCTGCACCGCCTGGTCGCGGGCCGGCTCGCGCACCACAAGCCGGCCACCTACGTGTGGCCCGACGGCCTCCTCTGCCTCGAGGGCGCCGCGGACACGGAGGTGATCTCCGAGGAGGGCATCGCGACCCTGCGCCTCTCCGAGCGAGACCGCACCGCCGTCGCCGCGATCCCGGTCGCGCGCGGCGACTACCCGCTGCCTTCGGGCCGGGTGCTGGTGCGCGTGATCCCCATCGACATCTACGACCCGACCCGCACCAAGGTGATCGACACGGTAGGTTGACCGACTCAGTCGGCGTGCATGAAGTGCAGGAGCTTGAGGCGCCCGCACGCCCAGTCGTGGTTGGCGCCGCACGCTTTCTTGAGGAGGCCGAGGCCCTTGCCCTTGTCTGCCGCCGTGCCGCGGCCCTGGACGAGGAACCACCCCTGGTTCGCGCAGCTGCCGGCGTCCTCGAGCCCGCACCCGCGCCCGAACTCGGCCAGCGCCTTGGTGTCGTCCTTGGTGACGCCGATGCCCCCGCCGTAGAGCCGGCCGAGGTTGTTGCACCCCGCGCCGTTCCCCTGATCGCACGCGCGCTGATAGGAGACGAGCGCGCGGTTGAGATCGACCGCGCCGCCCTTGCCGCCCTCGAAGCGGATGCCGAGGTTGTTGCACGCGAGCGCGCTCCCGAGATCGCAGGCGCGCCCGAAGAACTCGGTGGCCTTCTTGTCGTCCACGGTCACGCCGTCGCCGCGCGCGAACATCAGCGCGAGGTCGTTGCAGCTCGGCGCGTCGATCTGGGTCTCGCACGCGACCGCGCAGCCGGTGGAGTCGCCGTAGGTGCACGAGGCCTTCTTGGCGGTGCTCCCGCCGATGGTCGGTGTGGCCACCTTCTCGTTCGAGCCGGTCTCGGCGGCCTGCGTGGCCACGACCGCGGCGCACTGCGAGCCGTCCCACTGCGTGCGCTCGGGGCACTCCGGCTGGGTCTGCTTGGCCACGCCGAGCGCCACCACCTCGATGCGGATGAGCGCGCCGCAGCCCTCGGGAGGGTTCGGGTCGCTGCCGGTCGACTTCGCGCACGCGGTCGCGTCGCCGTCCTTGGCGAGCTGCTCGTTCTGGGTCGACGACTTCGCGCCCGTGCCGACGCCCATCGCGGAGGCCCCGCCCTCGACGCTCGCGCCGACGCCGGTGAAGAAGGTGAACGCGCCGGTCACCATCGCGCTCACGACGTGGGTCGCCCCCTCGCACTCGCCCGACAGGTCGTCCTTGCGGAAGGGCGGCGCGTGGTCGGATTCGAACCGCCCGACGATGGTCATGTCGACGGTGAGCTGGCCGGCCTTCTGCAGCTTGGCCTCGAGCTTGGCCGCGCCGAGCGGCACGTTGGCGTAGAGCTCGTCGGCGTCCCGCATGGCCACGTGATCCTGCTTGCGGGTGACCGCCGTGTACCCGTACTTGCCCTTGACCGAGCATCCCGAGAGGACGGTGAGGTCGCACCCCTGGTACTTCACGGCGACGAGCTGCTTCTTGGCGAGCGCCTCGAGCTTCGCGCGGTCGGTGCTCGCCCACTCGACGACCAGCGGCTCGAGCTGGCTCTTGCCCGGCTGGCACTTGCCGGCGGTCTCGAGCTTGGGCGGCGGCGAGGCCACGGTCTTGGCGACCGCGCCCGACGACGGGCAGCCCGCGAGCAGCGCGGGAAACAGGGCAGGGACGAAGAGCGCGGAGATCGCGGTGCGGCGCATGGGCGCGCGCATGGTAGCGCCTCGGCGGCAGGCGGCTACCATCGCCCCCCCATGAGCAACGTCTTCGCCAAGGATCTCCTCGTCGGCAAGGTCGCTTTCGTCACGGGAGGCGGCAGCGGCATCGGCGCCGGCCTCGCCCGCATGCTCGCCGCCCAGGGGTGCAAGGTGGCCCTCCTCGGGCGCACCAAGGAGAAGCTCGACGCGGTCGCCGCCCACATCACGGAAACGGGCGGCGTCGCGAAGGTGTTCCCGGCCGACGTCCGCAAGTACGACGACGTCGCCGCGGCCGTCACCGGGTGCGTCGCCGAGTTCGGGCGGCTCGACGTCGTGGTCAACAGCGCGGCCGGCAACTTCCTCTCCCCGGCGGCCTCCCTCTCGGCCAACGGATTCCGCACCGTCGTCGACATCGACCTGTGCGGCACGTTCAACGTCTCGCGCGCCGCGTTCGAGCACCTCGCGAAGACCGGCGGGTCGATCGTGAGCATCACCGCCACCCAGGCCGCCGTGCCGACGCCGCTGCAGTGCCACGCGGGCGCGGCCAAGGCGGGCATCGAGAAGCTCACCCGCGACCTCGCGCTCGAGTGGGGGCGCAGCGGGGTGCGCGTGAACGCGGTCGCGCCGGGGCCGATCGAGGGCACCGAGGGGATGGCCCGCCTCGCCCCCGGCGACATGCCCGACGCGCTCCGCAAGCGCGTTCCATTGGGTCGTTATGGAACGATCGACGAGGTGTGCGACGCGGTGCTGTTCCTGGTCTCGCCCGCCGGCAACTACGTCACCGGCGCGACCCTGCTGATCGACGGCGGCACCTCGCTGCTCGGCGCGGGGCCGTTCCTCGACCTGATGGGCTAGCTGGTCGAGGCCTCGACCTGCGCGGGTGCCTGCTCGGACTCCGCGAACGAGATCGCCGCGTAGTAGTCCTCGCCGGGCACCCGGGCGAGCAGCGGCTTGTTCCAGATCGCGAGCAGGTAGCCGAAGCTGAAGCGCCGCTCGATGTAGAGGTCGGGGCGCGCGGCCTTGATGGCGTCGGCCGCCGTGCGCAGGTGGTACCAGGGGATGCGCGGCGCGATGTGGTGCGGCAGGTGGACGTTGATGTCGAACCACATCGCCTCGACGAACCGCGGGAAGCGCACGTTGAACGTGGAGACCACCTGGCCGCGGAACGGGGTCCACGCCTCGCGATCGAAGCTCAGCGAGTCGGGGCTCGCGTGGTGCAGGAACGTGAGCAGCGCGCCGTGCGTGGCCGCGATGAACGCCGGCACGTAGTAGAACTTCACCACCGCGAACGCCCCGCCCCAGCGCACGAGCACGATGCTCAGCGCGGTGCACGAGGCGAGCATGAACAGCGTGGAGGTGAGGAGCTCGCGTTCGGCGCCCCGCGCCAGCGGGATCTGCGGCGCGAGCTTGCGCATGAACGTGCGGCGCACCATGCCGACCCAGAACCCGACCATCACGCCGGCGGGGGTGCCGAAGCCGAGCTTCACGTGGGCTTTCTGGCCGAGCGGTGCGGCGTCGTACTCGGCGCGGGTCATGCCCATCTCGGCCCAGTCCGGGTCGACGCGGCGTGCCTGGGTACGCGCGTGGTGGTGGTTGTGCCAGATGCGCCAGTTGTGGAACCCGGTGAACTCCGGCGCGAGCACGAGGTGCCCGATCACCGAGTTGACCCAGCGCTTCTCGCTGAAGGCGAGGTGGGCGCAATCGTGCCCGATGACGAACAGTCCGGTGAACGCCCAGCCCGCGAACAGCCACGCCGCCGCGAGCGCGGGGACCTGCCAGTAGAGCGCAGCGCCACGCCCGAGCGGGAGCGCGTAGAGGATGGCCTCGGCGACGACCACGCGCGCGACGGCCATGAAGAGGCCCATCCACGAGCGGAGCGGCACGATCGCGAAGCACTCCTTGGGGATGAGGTCGCGCACGGCGGCGATGCCGAGGTTGTCGCGACGGCCGATCGCATCGACCTCGCGCGGCGTGGTGGCGGACATGGCGCGCGAAGCTGCCACGAATGCGGCGCCGGCGCACGCCCGAGCAGGTGCGAAGCGGGTGACGCAGCACGGTTGCGCGAGCGGAGCCGTCGATCGACAATCGGCGGATGTCCCGCCCCTGGCTCGGCTGGCTCCTCGCCCTCACCTTCGTCTTTCCCCCGGCCTGCTCGAAGAAGGACGACGACACGTCGGCCGAGAGCAAGGACGACGATGCCAAGAAGAAGAAGAAGAAGGCCAAGGCGGCCGACGACGACGACGACGCCCCCAAGAAGAAGAAGAAGAAGGCGGCCGACGACGACGACGACACGCCCAAGAAGGCCAAGGCCGACGACGACGACGACGCGCCCAAGAAGAAGAAGAAGGCGGCCGACGACGACGACGACGCCCCCAAGAAGAAGAAGAAGAAGTCGAAGGCGATCGACCCCGACGACGACAAGAACCCGATCCCCGACGACTGGACGGCGATCTACGACGAGGCGGTGGGCTACGAGTTCAAGGTCCCGGCGGGCACGCCGGCCATGAAGCTCTCCACCCACAACGGCATCGCGTACTACACGACGCAGACGCCGAAGCCGCACCAGATCGACCTCGCCCTCGCCGTGTTCAAGGACGCGAGCCTCTCCAAGGGCGACGTGCAGAAGAAGAGCAAGTCGCTGCTCGAGGGCTTCGGCGACAAGGACGTGTGGATCGGCATCGCCAGGACAAGGGCGCCGACTACTCGCTCGCCGACTTCACCTCGCTCATGGCGAGCGGCGACAAGCGCAACAAGGGCGTGGTGCTCGTCGCGCTCGACAAGTCCGACAACTACGTCCTCTACGTGTCGTCCGACGACGCGAGCTACCTCGCGAACAAGGACACCATCGAGCACGTCTGGAAGAGCTTCTCGATGTACAGCGGTGGCGCGAGCGGCAAGGGGAACAAGGCCGACGAAGGGCTGTAGCCCTCTCCGGATTGACCGGAGGCCGAGGTGGGTGTACGAGCGGCGCCTACATTGGTCCACGGGCCTTTTCCAAGGAGCCCCCCATGCGTGTCGTCGCCACCACCCTCGCCGTCCTCGCCCTCTCCACCTTCGGCTGCTCTGCCTCGGTCGACTCGACCGACGAAGAGGGCATCGACACGCCGGAGTCGACGGCGGACGCGGTGACCTACGGCGCGTACCACACGCTGCGCCACGACAACCGCAAGTGCATCTCGCCGATCTGCGGCGGGTACTGGATCAAGCGCGCCAACCGCGACACCACCCTCTGCGCCGACGGCAGCTACGCGGCCGAGTGTTACGTCGCCTCGGTCGACCTCGCCTCGAAGCTCGGCCTCACCGAGAGCGAGCTCGCGGGCGTCGACGTCTCGCGCCTCGTGGTCCGCGGCAACCCCAAGGTGCAGACCATCGGCTCGTTCAAGGTCGGCGTGCTCGTCGCGAGCGAGGCCTGGTACCCGGGCTCCGACGTCGAGCCGACCGGCACGTTCTACAAGGTCACCGACCTGGGCATCCGCTGCGTCAAGGCGCCGTGCTTCAGCCTGAAGGCCGACAAGCTCTCGTACTCCACGACCACCACCCTCTCGGGCATCTCGTCGGGCGCGGGCTCGGCGCTCGCGGGTGGGCCGATCCTCGCGGCCGGCACGATCAAGAGCGTCTCGTTCCCCACCGGCAAGGGCAAGGAGCTCGTCGCCGACGCGTTCTACACGCGTCTCGCGCACAAGGCCGGCGCGTGCGACGTCGACAGCGACTGCACCGCCACCGTGTACTCGGCGAACGTCGCGTCCACGGCCGACTGCTACTGCCGCATCTGCCCGTCGAACATCACCGACACCTTCACGGCGGCTGCGCGCGAGGCGAGCTGGACCAAGTCGTGCAGCAAGGCCAAGCTCCTCTGCCCGGCGGTCAAGTGCATGGCGCCGCGCCCCGTGGCGTGCGTCGCCAACCAGTGCCAGGCCGTCGAGTAGGGCCCGCCCGCGCGGCGACGGAGTAGAGTGCGGGCATGACCCGCTATGAATGCTCCCTCGAGAACGGCAAGGTGCCGGCGAAGGTCGGGACCATCCTCGTCCCCGTCGACCTCTCCGACGCCTCCGTCGCCATCTTGCAGTGGGCCGTCGATCTCGCGACCGTGCAGGGCGCCCGCGTGGATGCCCTGCACGTGATCGACCTGCCGTCGTACACGTCCATGGCCCACCTGCCCGCCGAAGGGCTCGATGGGCCGACGCTCGTCGAGGAGGCGCACCTGCAGGCCACCAAGAAGCTCCGCCGCCTGGTCAAGGAGGCCACGCGCGAGGGCGTTCACGTGCGTGGCATCGTCGAGTCCGGAGACGTCCTCGAGCACATCGTCCGCGACGCCAGGGGCTACGACCTGGTCGTCATCGGCAACCACCGCTCGGGCCTCACCGAGATCTTCTTCGGCAACACGGCGGACAAGGTGGCCGGGCGGGTCGACACCCCCGTGGTCGGCGTCCGCGTCAGCGGCTAGGGAGCCGCGAACCCTCTTCGAAGGCCCCTGGCTCCCACGGGCAGGAGGTCACTCGAATGTGCATGCCGGCAACGTGTCCGAAGTGTGGGAAGGCGAGCTACGTGGGGTGCGGGATGCACGTGGAGCAGATCCTCGGGCACCTCCCCAAGGACAAGCGCTGTAGCTGCCAGACGAACGCGCAGCCCAAGGACCCGCCCAAGCCGCGCTAGAGCGCCACTTCGATCCGCTCGCGATCGCGCACGGCGTAGAGCGCCCGCACGCCGAGCCCGCGCAGGGTCTCGGTCGCCTCGGCGAAGTAGCGCCCCACCGCCTTCGGGGTGTGGGCGTCCGACGAGAGCGCGAGCTTCACGCCGTGCCGCACGCACGCGCGCACGGCCTCGTCCGAGAGGTACGGGCGGCCGATGACGATGTCGCGCCCTGCGGTGTTGTACTCGAGGATCACGTCGGCCTCGGCGGCGCGCGCGATGGTGGCCTCGAGTTCGCGCGTGTAGACGTCCTCGACGGCGCCGAAGAGCTCGCTCACGCCGGTCTCCGGGTCGCGACGGTCCCACTTGCGCACGAGCTCGAGGTGACCGACGACGTCGTAGAACCCGGTGCCGATCAGCGCGCGCACCGAGGCGAAGTACTCGCGCACGGTGCGCTCGGCGCCGTGCTCGGCGAGGTGCGCCTTCATCACCGACTCGAGGTAGTCGCAGAGGACGTGGGGGATGCCGCCCTTGTCCACGCCGCCGAGATCGTCGACCACGCCGTGGATGAAGTGCACCGAACCCGTGAGGCCCCCGATGGGGATCCCGCGGCGCCGCGCGCGGTCGAGCAGGTCGGAGACGATGGCCTGGGTCTCGGCCTCGCAGCCGTCGAGGTGGTCGATCTCGAAGCCGACGGGAACCCCCTGCCCCTCGAGCTCGGCGAGGAACGGCTCGACCTCGTCGACCCGCATGCAGAACAGGTAGTCGCCGTCGGGGCCGAGTCGATAGCGGGCGGGGAGCGGCGCGTGTTCGCGGATGCCGGGGACCACGCCCTTCGCGCGGGCGGCCTCCAGCATGGGCGCGAGGCGATGCGCGGGCAGCGGCGAGACCCCGTGGGGCCGCAGGTGCATGTGCTCGTCGTGGAGGGTCGAAGAGGTGCGCATCAGGCTCCGCGATGGAGATCGAGCACCGCCCGGGAGGTTGCCACCGCCACGAGCCGCGCGTGGCGGGCACGCTGCTCGTGTCGCGCCGCGGCGTCCAGCGTCGGCAGCACCTTGGGCTGCGGGTCTGCGCGGAGCGCCTGCTCGATCGAGGGGGACAGCCCCGTGGCGACCGCCGCGATGGCCGCGACCCCGTGGGTGGTGGCCTCGGCCCGCGGCGCGCGGCGGAGCGGCATCCCGATGAGATCGGCCTGCAGCTCGAGGAACTCGGTCGACGCGGCGAGGCCGCCGTCGGCCCACTGGGCGCGAGCGGCCGACCGAGCGCGCGCGCCGCGGCCTCGACGATGTCGGCCACCTCGTGAGCCACGCCCTCGAGCGCCGCGCGGACGAGGTGCGCCCGCGTGACCCCTCGATGCAGACCGAGCACCGTGCCCCGCGCCTCGCCGACCCAGTGCGGCGCGCCGAGCCCGCTGAGGGCAGGCAGGAACGCCACGCCCGCCGAGTCCGGCGTGGTCGCGAGCAGATCGTCGAGCGCGTCGGGCCGCGCGATGAGGCCGAGGTCGTCGACGAGCCAGGTGAGGACGTCGCCCGCCGTGAGCACGCCGCCCTCGAGCAAGTACGTGCGCGCGCCGGAGAGCTCCCAGGCGATCGAGCGCAGGAGGCCGTCGTCGGCCACGGCGTGGTTCGCGCCGGTGTGCACCTGGAGGAACGCGCCCGTGCCGTAGGTGCACTTGACGTCTCCCTCGGCCGCGCACCCGGTGCCGAGCATGGCCGAGGGCTGGTCGCACAGCATCGCGCGGAGGGGCAGCGTGAGACCACCGACGGAGATGCGGGCGTCGACGCCCGCGACGTCGCTCGACACCACCTCGGCGAGCACGCCCCTCGGCACCCGGAAGGTGTCGCAGAGCTCCTGCGAGAAGCGGCCGTCGTCGAGCCCGGCGAGCAGCGTGCGGCATGCGGTCGACGGATCGGTCGCGAACAGCGCCCCGGCCGACAGCCGGAACAACGTGTAGCTGTCGAAGGTGCCGACCAGGATCTCGCCGCGGGCCGCGCGGGCCCGGCCGTCGGGCACGTGGTCGAGCAGCCAGGCGATCTTGGTCGCCGAGAAGTAGGGGTCGATGGGCAGCCCGGTGGCGTTGCGGATCCGGCTGACGAGCGCCGCGTCTTCGCGCAGCCGCGCGCACGCCTCCTCGGTCCTCCGACACTGCCACCCGATCGCGGGGGCCAGCGGCTTGCCGGTCGCGCGATCCCAGGCGACGACGGTCTCGCCCTGGTTGGTGAAGCCCAGCGCGAGCACGTCGGAGGCGCGGATGCCCGAGCGCTCCATCGCCTTGTGGGTGACCCGCTCGGTCGCCGCGACGACGAGCTCGGCGTCGATCTCGACCCACCCCGGGCGCGGGAAACTGCGGGGAATGGTCTCGGCCGCGGCCGACAGGGTGCGGAGGATGCCCTGGCCGTCGGCCTCGAGCAGCGTCGCGCGCACGCTGGTCGTGCCTTGATCGATGGCCAGCACGGCGCCCATGGACCGGGGCTTTCGCACGGCAAAGTGGCCCCCGCAAGCAGCTCGGCCGTTCCCATGGCGGCGCGCTGCGCCTACGCTCTGGATCATGGTGGGGTGGGCCACTCGATGAACGAGGTCAGCTGCCAGACCGTGGCGCTCGTCGCCGACGCGGTGGTGCACCGTGGCCTCGACCCGTTCGAGCTCTGGGCCGGCCTCCCGCTCGACGCGGCCTCCCTCCGCGATCGCCACGCGCGCATCGACTGGGAGGTGTGGGTCGAGCTCATGGAGCGCACCGAGCGGGGCTGCGGGGGCCCGCACGAGACCGAGCGCCTGTTCGTGAGCGGGGCTGGCGCGCGGACCGGCCACGGGTTCGTGCGGATCGCCAACGCCTTCCTGTCGGTGCAAGACCTCTACGTGCTCTTCGCGCGCTGGGGCATCCGCGGGACGCTCCGGTGCGTCGATGCGACGATGACCCTCGGCGCGGGCCGGCGCGCGCAGTTCTCGGCGTCGATCGCCGAAGATCGCGCGGGCTCGGCCCCGACGCTGCGCTTCATCGCGGGCCTCTTGCGCAAGCTCCCCGTGCTCCAGGGCCTCGCCGAAACGGTGGTCACCGTCGAGCCCGGGCTCCACGCGCACGGAGCCACGTACACGCTCGTCCTGCCCGAGCAGCAGACCTTGCGCTCGCGGCTGCGGCGGGTGCTCTCGGTGGCGCGCGGCGCGTCTGCCACCCTCGAGGCCCTCGAGGACCAGTCGACCGAGATCATCAACAAGAACGCCGAGCTGCAGCTGCGCCTCGCCGAGCTCGAACGCACGACCGCGGCGCTGAAGGAGCGCGAGGCCTGGCTCGAGCTCGCCCTCGACACCGCCAAGGTGGGGATCTGGCAATGGGACCTGCACCAGGGGGGGGCGATGCGCTGGTCGGCCGGCACGCCGCGGCTCCTCGGGCTGCGCGAGGGAGAAGCCGTCACCGCCGCCGCGTGGACCGAGGCGCTCCACCCCGACGATCGCGCGCGCGCCGCCAAGGCCTTCGAGCAGGCCGCCAAGCTGGGGCAGCCGTACGAGATCGAGGCGCGGGTCCCCACCGAGAGCGGCGTCCGATGGATCCGTACCAGGGGCCACATCGTCACCGACGCGCAGGGCAAGCCGGTGCACGCGTCGGGCACCGTGATGGATTTCACCGAGCAGCGCGCGCTCGAGGCGCGCCTGCGCCACGCGGATCGCATCCTCGCGGCCGGCACCCTCGCGGCCGGGGTGGCCCACGAGATCAACAACCCGCTGACCTTCGTCCTCAGCAACCTCGACCTGCTGCGCGAGGAGGCCCGCGCCGTCCCGATGCTCGCCGCCCGGTTCGGCGAGATGCTCGGCGAGATGACCGACGGGCTGCATCGGATCCGCAACGTCGTCCGCGACCTGCGCACGTTCTCCCGTCCCGAGGAGGACCGGATCGAGGCGGTCGATCTGCAGGCGGTGTGCGAGGCCGCGATCCGCCTCGTGTCACCCTCGGTCCGCCACCGGGCGGAGCTGCGCACGGAGTTCTACGGTGAGCCCCTGCGCGCCCGCGCCAACGACGCGCGCCTCGGCCAGGTGGTCGTCAACCTGATCGTCAACGCCATGCAGTCGATGCCCCCGCGACCGGTCAGCGAGGCGTGGATCGTCGTGCGCACCGCGCGCAGCGGCCCGCAGGTGGTGCTCGAGGTCGAGGACAACGGGACGGGGATCGCGCCGGCGGCGCTGCCCCGCATCTTCGAGCCGTTCTTCAGCACCAAGGGGCCCTCGGCCAACCACGGGCTCGGCCTCTCGGTGTGCCAGACCATCATCGAGGGGTTCGGGGGGCACATCGAGGTGGACACCGCGCTCGGACGCGGCACCACATTCCGGGTCCTCCTGCCGACCGCGGCCGAGCGCACGGCCTCGTCGGCGCCCCCGCCGTCCACCAACAAGGCGCGGGCGCGCGTCCTCGTCATCGACGACGAGCCGCTGGTGCGCAAGACGCTGAGTCGCCTCCTCACCGGGCGGGGACACGAGGTGGTGGAGGTCGGCAGCGCCCACGAGGCGCTCTCCCGCGTCGCTGCGCACGAGTTCGACGTGCTCCTCTGCGACCTCATGATGCCCGAGATGACCGGCTTCGACCTGCACGCGACGCTGGAACAGACCCGCCCCGACGTGGCGCGTCGCATGGTGTTCATCTCGGGCGGCGCGGTCACCGAGCAGGCCCGCGCGTTCGTCGAGCACCCCGGGCGCCGGGTGCTCGAGAAGCCCTTCGACATGGCCGCGGTGCTCGAGGCGGTCGACGCCGTGGCCCAGAGCTAGCTGGCGACACGGGCTAGCGACAGACGTAGCCAGCCTTCTTGAACGACTCGGTGCACTCGGCGTCCGACTTGCACCCGAGATAGGTGCACACGCCGGCCTCGCACGCGTAGTTGTCCGCGTCGAACGCGCCGGCGATCGTCGTGCAGTCCGCGGGCGCGCTGCACGTCGTCACGCAGGTGCGGAGCCCCGAGACCGACCGACACGCGGTGTTGGACTTGGCGAGGCTGCTCTTGCACTCGGCGTCGTCGTTGCAGCCCTTCCACTCGCACGCGCCGCCATTGCACGCGTAGTTGTCGGCGTCGTAGGCGGCGCTGGTCGTCGCGCAGTCGGCGGGCTTGCTGCACGCCGGCACACAGGCTGCGAGCGCGCCCGCGGTCGCGTGGCACTTGTAGGGCTTGGCGCCGCCGAAGGTGGCGGTGCACTCCGCGTCCGTCTTGCACCCCTCGTAGCGGCAGACGCCCGCGTTGCACGACCAGTGGGTCGCGTCGTACGCGCCCGCGGTGGTCGTGGTCGCGCAGTCGGCGGGCTTGGTGCACCCCTGCTGGCAGAACGCGATCGCCGGACCGGTGTCGACGACGCTGTCGGAGGGCGCACCGTCCGCGGGGGCGCCGGTGTCGACGGCACCGTCGCTCGCCGTACCAGAGTCCACGGCGCCGTCCGTCGGCCCGTCGGCGACGGCCGGATCACCGCACGCGACGAGGAGGGCGAGAGCTGGAGCAGAGAGGAAGCGCATGCGAGGGTCGTAGCACCCCGCACGCGTTTCAGGGATCCACGCCGCGGAACAGCTCCGAGAGGCCGACGTCGAGGCTGCGGGCGATGCGGTGGAGCGAGCCGATCGAGGGCGACGACTCGCCGCGCTCGACCTGCGAGATCAGCGACATGCTGAGGCCAGCGCGCGCGCCGAGCTGCTTGAGGGTGAGGCCGGCGCCCAGGCGGAGCCCACGCACGTTGTCGCCGATCGCGCGGAGCACGCGGTCGTCGCTGGTGGTGGGCAGGCCCTTCTTGCGCGCGATGCGCTCGACGGTCTCGCAGAGCAGATCGGGGAGGCACGGCTTCTCGAGGTAGTCGGCGACGTCGAGCTTGAGCGCGGCGATCGCGGTGTCGGTGTCCGGGTCTGCGGTGACCACGACGACGGAGACGTCGCCGTCAGCGCGGCGAATCCGCTCGAGCGTGTGGAGGCCACCCGCGCGGACCGCCAGCAGCACGAGCTGGTAGGCGCCGCGCCGCACCTCGGCCTCGGCGCGCTCCTCCTCGGAGAGCACGGTGACCTCGGCGCCCACGCGCGCGAGGATCTCGGCGGCCTGATCGAGCGACGCGCGATCCTCGTCGACGACGAGGATGCGGAGGCCGCTCCATCGCGGGCGGGGCCGAGCGCTGCACTTGCCTTCGCTCGGATGATTCTGGAGCATCGGCCGGAGCCGAAGACGGGTATCGCAGGGCGTCAACGCGCGAGTCACGCAGAAATGACGGCACTGCAATGCTGCAAACTCACCCGAGTGCGACGCACGCGAATGGTTCGCACGCGAAGATTCTGGCGCGCGTCACTTCACGGGCGTCGGTGCGATGCGGCCGAGGTTGAGCCCACCCGGATACTGGTAGCTCGTGTACGAACCGAACCCCATCACCTGGATGCCCACCGGCTTGGTCGCCGAGAGCACGTGCGCGCCGCCCTTGCCGGCGCCGAGCTTGAGGCGCTGGATGCCGAAGCCCGAGCTCATCGCCGTCGGCGCGCTCGTCACCTTCGCCCCGTCGAGGGTCAGCTCCGCGTCCACCGGCTGCACGACGTCGACGAAGCTCACGTCGTAGTCGGCCGGCGCGAGGAAGACGTACTTGAGGCGGTACTGCTCGACGGCCGTCATGAACGACTGCGCCGGGTCGCCCTGCGCGGCCGCGCTGAGGGGTCCGGCGCCGTACTGGAACGACGCGATGGTGAGCTCGTGATCGGCGACCACCTCGAAGTCCTCGGTGACCCCGAGGATCTCCACCGTCTGGCCGGCGTCGATCACGCTCGGGGCGCCACCCGGCATCTTGCCTGGATACGTGAGGTTGGTGCCGTCGACGTTGCCGTAGAAGCGGACCACGTGCTTGCCCGCGACGCCCTTCGCGTTGGTGGGCGCGGTCACGAAGTAGTGGCGCCCGAGGGTCTCGACCGGCAGGAGGCTCTCCTCGACGTGGTCGCACGCCTCGAGGTCCTTCGGCATGTACGTGCACGAGATGCCCGAGATCACCTGGATCGGCTGCGACGCCTTGATCAGCGAGCCGCTGAGATCGCTGCCCGCCGTCTGCGCGCCGATCACCTCGACCACGTCGCCCGCGTTGACGTTGAAGGTGATGGTGCCGCCCGGGCCTGCGCCCGCGACGCCGCCGCCCGCGACCACCTGCGCCTTCGGACCGAGCTTCACCGTGACGGTGGTGCCGTCCTTGGTACCGGTGACCGCGAAGTAGGGCGGGAACGTGAAGCCCGGCTTGCCGTCGGGGTCCGCGGGGGCCGACCACGAGGAGACGCCCGCCATGCGGTAGTTGCCGGTCATCGCGGTGGACGGCAGGAGCAGCGAGGCGTCGTTGGTGTACGAGAAGCACTTCACCTGGCCGAGGCAGTTGTTCGCGCACGCCGCCGTCCAGTTCTTGCCGGGCGGGCCGCCCTTGCCCGCGTACTCGATCGCGTTGAACTGGTAGACCGCGACGGGCACCGACGTGGTCAGGTGGTAGGCGCCGCCCTTGGCCGACACGGTGGCCGTCTTCACGTCGGTCGCGCACCCCGGGAAGATGCTCGTCGTGCCCTTGAGCTCGGAGACCCACGGCAGGTAGATCGGCACGAGCCCACCGGCCGGCGCCTTGGCCGCCGCGGGCCGCGGGTGACCTCCACGTCGGCGTCCACGTCGCCGAAGTTCGCGACCACGACCGCGTAGTCGAAGTCGGGGCGCACGATGTTGTCGGTGACCGTCGGCCAGAAGTCGCAGCCCACGTAGGTGTGCGAGGCTGCGGCCTGCGCGCACGTGGTCGGGTCCGGGATGATGGGCCCCGCGTCGTCCGTCGCGCCGTCGGCGTCGAGGCCACTCACGTCGAGGGTGGTCGCGTCGCCGTCCAGGGATCCGTCGAGCGCCGGGTTGGTCTGCGGGTCGTCCTTGCCCGCGGAGCAGGCCACCAGCAACGACGCGACGACCAGGGCGAACGGCTTGTGCATGGTGCCGCCCATTTTAGTGGACGAAAGATACCGTACGCCACGACGGAATCTTTCGCGCGGTGCGTCACGCGTTGGCTTTGTCGCTCCCGGACCCTCCCTGTCCGATCCTCCGCTCCGGATTTCGGGACGGCTACTTCACCGACCAGGCCATCACGTACGTGATCGCGCCGGCCTCGGTCGTGTACTTGCCGGTGTAGCCGCGGGTCGCGGTGGTGAGGTTGCAACCGGTCTTGGTGGCGGTCACGGCGACGCTGGTCCCGAGCGGCACCTTGGTCACGACCGCGAGCCCCTCGCTGCTGGTCGCGCCATCGGTCGTGGGCTTGTAGCCCTTGAGGTACGAGATCTGCGCGCCGGGCGCGCTCGGCACCGCGACGGTGACGCCGGCCTTGTCCGCACAGCCGTCGGACTCGGCCTGCTCGACCTGCACCCATAGCGTGCCGAGCTTGGGATCGTAGCCGGGCAGCACGGCCGCGGCCTCGGAGTCGAGCAGCATGTAGCCCGGCCGGAAGTCGTCGGCGTCGAGCACGAGCTCGCCCTCGATCCCTGGGAACGCGAAGCTCGACTCGAAGTGCAGCGTCTGCGGGACGCCCTTGGTGACGAACAGCGTGGCCTTGCCCGCGGCGTCGGTCGTCGCGAAGGTGCCCGCGGCGCACAACGACGAGCGGACCTTGAGCCCCTTGGTGAGGTGCGTGCCCGTCGAGTCGAGCAGGCCGAGGTTGAGGCTGTACGAGACGTACGGCTCCGCGCCGCAGTTCGGCGGTGCGGTGTCGATCGGCGCGTCGGTCTTGGCATCGACCGGTGTGTCGCTGCCGGCGTCGGTCGCGGGCGTCGCCGGGTCGGCCTTGTCGGAGCAGCCAGCGGCGAGGGCGAGGACCAGGGAGAGGGGAAGGCGGAGCGACATCCCTAGAGGGTATCGAAAGCCGGGCGGAGCGGCGATGGCCGTCGTAGAGATCGCGCGCGTCGCGTATCATGAGCCCATCGATGGTGCGCTCCACTGCCTGGGTGTTCGTCGCGGTCACGGTCGGGTTCGGCGCCTCGGCGTGCAAGCGCAAGGCAGCGCCTGCGCCCACCGCCGCCGCCGGGGGTCACGCGGAGCAGCACGACGACCGCGTCGCCCCGATGACCGCCGCCTACGAGGCCAAGGAGGGCGCCACGCAGTGCGAGAGCGCCTACAACGCGCTCGTCGCGCTCGACGAGGCTTCGGTGAAGGCCGGCATGCCCCCCCCGTGGGAGAAGCTCCCGACCAAGGCGGTGTTCGAGGAGACCTGCTCACGCCTGTCGGCCGACCAGCAGTACTGCTTCGTGCCCAAGCACCAGGCCGACCACAAGAAGTGCGACCTCGTGCTCCGGCAGCTCGACACCGACCCGTGGGGCATCGAGCTGCGCAAGCTGCTCAAGCCACCGCCCGGGAGCCCCGCCGGCGGCGGCGTCGTGCCCAAGCCGTCGTCGTCGTGAGCAGCGCCGCCACGAACGTGCCCTCCATGCTCGCCGCGGAGTGCACCGCGCAGCCGGTGGTCGGCTCCGCGGGCGGCGTCGGGAAACACGCGTAGCGAATCTCGCTCAGCGGCGTGCACGCGAAGCCGCTCGGACAAACGGTGTTGGTGGGCGAACAGGGGGGTGCGCAGCGGAGGGCGCCGTCGGGCGCGCCTAGGCACGAGGTGTCGAAGCAGTCGGCGTCGGTCGCGCACGTGGCGCCGGGCGCGCGGGGCGTCGGGCGCGGATACTGACACACGGTCGCGCCAGCGCTCGGCAGGCAACGGAGCGCGCCGCACGTCGCGTCGTCGGTGCAGGTCGCGGAGCAGTAGCGGATGCGCGGCTCGTCGGGCGCGGCGAGGCAGAGGCCCGTCTTGCACTGACCGTCCCACAGGCAGCGCTCTCCGAGGGCGCGCGTGGGGGACCCGGTGTCGGCGAGGTAGGCGTCGATGAACGGTCGATAGGCGTCGACCCGCACCACCCGCGCGTACTCGGCGCACGCGGAGTCGCCCCGGCTGGTCACGCCGGTGAGCACCTCGATGCCGCCCTCGGTGGTGAAGGTCGGACCGCCCGAGTCGTAGGAGCACTGCTGGCTCGCGCCCCCGAGCACGGCCTCGTTGACCGTGACCTCGGTGATCCGCGTGAAGCCCTGCCGACGGACGCCCGCGTCGTCGAGGTCGGCCTTGGTGCGCCCGTAGCCGACGATGCGGACGTCGCTCGCCACGTCCGACGGGGTGAGCGGCCCCGTGCGCAGCGGCTTCGGCGTCGCGGGGGCGTCGGCCGCGAGGAACAGGAGCGCGAGGTCGTTGCCGAACGAGGGCCCGTCGAACGCGGGGTGGCGCACGGCGTCGACGACCGCGAGTCGTTGGCCCGTTCCCTTGGTGTCGGGGCCGAAGAACACCTCGTAGCCGTAGTAGTTGCCGGCGTGGATCCCGCAGTGACCGGCGGTGAGCACCACCCGCGGCGCGATGACCGTGCCGCTGCAGCGCAGCTCGCCGTCGACGTAGCGGATGGCGACGACGGCCTCGTCCGAGGCCGGCGTGCCGCCGACGATCGCGCTCTCGTGGGTCGCGAGCGGCTCGACCTGGCACCCGAGGAGCACAAAAGCGCCGAGACCCACGGCGCGCCATCGCGTCCCGTGGGTCTCTTCGCGGAGGATCGTCACCGCGTCGAGTGTACTACCAGCTGGTCTCGTTGCAGCCCGGGCCGTACCAGTGCGAGGCGCCGTTGTTGCAGACGCCGGCGTTGCTCGCGCCCTGCGCGCCGTACTTCACGCCCCAGACGGCGCGGACGCTGTCGTCGTGGCAGTTGTGGCCACCGCCGGTCGAGTTCCAGTTGTAGTTGGTGGTGCAGTTGCTGCTGTTGGCGAAGCTGCCGCTGTTGGAGCCCGAGGTCTCGTAGTAGCGAGCGCCACCAGCCCCCGAGGTCGTGCACCAGTGGCTCATCGACGACGCGCAGTTGCCGTGGTTGCACGAGTTGACGGTCACCCCGTTGACCTGGCTCCAGGTCGCGGTGTGCTCGGCGACGAGCCAGATGATCCACTTGCCGTGGATCTCGATGCTGTTGTTGGCAGGCGCGTAGCCCACCTCCTTGACGGCCTTCTCGACCGCGGGGCGGAGCATGTCGTCGCGGATGGCGAGCTTGGTGCCGACCACGGTCGCCTTGTGCGCCTTGAGCACGACGGGGAGGTCGGCCACTTCCATGGCGGCGGTGGCCTCCTTCAGCATCTCGAACTGCTCGGCGCGCACGATCGGATCGACGCGCGGACGGCTCTCCTCGGCGACGAGCTCCTTGTCCCAGGCCTCGGGGAGGGTGTCGCCGCCCTTCTGGATGTAGAAGGTGCGCCCGTTCTCGTCCATCACCCGCATGTCCATCTCCTGCTCGGGCAGGGAGGGATCGAGGTTGCGGTAGACGTCGAGGGTCTTCTCGCCGGCGCGCGTCTCGAAGTAGATGGCGTGGTCGCCCTTGCGGAAGGCGCCGACGATCGCGTTGTCCGTCTTGAGGATGTTGAGGCCCTCCTTGAGCTCCTTGACCGCGGGACGCTCCGGGTCACTGGAACCGCCGCAGCCCACGGAGCACGCCATCACGACACCAACGGCTCCCAGGAACATCGCGCGGCCGAGTTGCTTCATCATCTTCATTCCCTCCGGTTCTTAGAGAGAGCAGAGATTGGGCCAAGACAAGATCGGGCTGATTTCGGGGATTTCGCGGGCGCGAGTTCAGGAACAGTACGTTCAGAGTTCGAACTCGGTTCAGATTCCAAACTTTGCTGCGGCGCGGCAAAATACCGAGGCCCGCAGAAGCTCGTGCTCCGTCGGGCCTCTCGTGGGCGCAGGTCGCACCCACGTCGTGGCGATCACCAGCTCGTGGTGGTGCAGCTCGGACCGTACCAGTGCGACGAGCCGTTGCTGCACACGCCGCTCGTGGAGGTGCCCTGGGGGCCGTACTTCACGCCCCAGATCGCGCGGACGCTGTCGTCGTGGCAGTTGTGGCCGCCGCCGGTCGAGTTCCAGTTGTAGTTGGTGGTGCAGTTGCCGCTGCTGGCGAAGCTACCGCTGTTGGCGGTGGAGCTCTCCGTGTACTGGGCGCCGCCCGTGCCGGTCGCCGTGCACCAGTGGCTCATGCTCGAGGCGCAGTTGCCGTGCTGGCAGTTGTCCCGGATGACGCCGTTGACGTTGCTCCAGGTCGCCGTGTGCTCGGCGACGCCCCAGATGATCCACTTGCCGTGGAGCTCGATGGAGTTGTTGGCCGGGGCGTAGCCGACCTCCTGACCGCCTTCTCGACGGCGGGCCGCAGCATGTCGTCGCGGACGCCGAGCTTGGTGGCCGCAAAGCTCACCTTGTGCGCCTTCACCGCCACCGGCACGTCGGCGCTCTCCATGGCGAGCGCCGCCTCCTTCATCAGGCCGAAGTCGTCGGCGCGACGGACCGGATCGACGCGGGGGCGGGAGGCCTCGGCGGCGATGTCCTTCTCCCAGCCCTCGGGGAGCGTGTCGCCGCCCTGCTGCACGTAGAAGGTGCGACCGCTGTCGTCCATCACGCGCAGGTCCATCTCGTGCTCGGGCAACGAGGGATCGAGGTTGCGGTAGACGTCGAGGGTCTTCTCCCCGGCGCGGGTCTCGAAGTAGATCGCGCGGTCGCCCTTGCGGTACGCGCCGACGATCGCGCCCTCCGTCTTGAGGATGTTCAGGCCTTCGCGCAGCTCCGTCACGGCGGGCCGCGAGGTGTCACTGGACCCACCGCACCCGACCGAACACGCCATCAGCAGACCGACGGCACCGAGAACGACTGCGCTGCGAAGGGTCTTGAGCATCTTGTAGTGGCCTCCCCCGCGTCGCGTTCAAAGTTCGAACGTTCTTAAGTTGAACTGGAGTTCTGTTTTTGAACGCTATGGTTCGGAATTTTCACTTGTTTGTCCTGCCGCAACCTCGAGACGGTCGGGCGGGATCGGCGATACTGCGACGGTGCGACGGCGCGTGCTCGCTGCGATGGCATCGCTGGTGGTGGCGGCCGCGCTCTTCGTCTTCGTGATCCGGCTCGGCGAGCCGCTCGGCGTCGACCAGGGGTTGTTCGCGTGCTTCACGCGGTGGGTGCCGCGCGGCTGGCTGCCGTACCGCGACCTCTTCGACAGCAAGCCGCCTCTGTTCCTCTACTGGTGGGCGCTGCCGGCGGCGGTGCCGGGCGACTTCGGACGCGCGATCTGGTGGACCGAGGGGCTCTGGCTCGCGGCGACCGGCGTCGTCGCCTTCCGCGTCGCGCGCGACCTGTTCGGCGCGACGGCCGGGGTGGCGACCGTGGGGTTGCTGCTCGTCGGCCTGTGGGCGCCGGGCTTCGGGGGGTTCTGGTCGCGCGCGCAGGCCGAGGAGCTGCTCGTGCTGCCGATGCTGGCCTCGCTCTCGTGGGCGCTGCGTCCCGGGGCGCGCGCGGCGTTTTGGGCCGGCGTCCTGGTGGGGGTGTGCGGGCTCTTCAAGATCCCCTCGATGGCGATCGCGGGCGCGTGGGTGGTCCTGTTCGCGGCGCGCCATCCGCGGCGAGAGGCGGCGGTGCGCACGCTGGTGCTCGGGCTGGGTGTCGCGACGCCGTGGGTGCTCGCCGTGGCGTGGTTCGCGGCGCACGGCGCGTTCCGCGCGTTCGTGGACGGGGTGTTCGTCTACCACCGGCACAACGCGGTGTTCATCGCGCCGCCGTGGGACGCGGTGCTCGAGGGCTTCTCCCGCGAGATGCTCGACACCGCGTCGCTGCTCCTCGCGGCCGCGTCGTTCGGCCTGATCGTCCTCCTGCGGCGGCGCGCCCGAGACGGGTGGTGGCTCGCGGCCTTCGTCGCCGTGACGTGCGCGGCGGTCGTGCTGCAGCGGCAGCTCGCGGGGTATCACTTCTTGCTGACCGTGCCGGCGCTCGCGCTCGCGGGTGGTTACGGCGTCGCCATCGCTGCGCGCACCATCCGGCGAACGGGGCGAGTGCGCGTCGTCGGGGCCCTCAGCGGGCTCGTCCTGCTCGCGCTCGGGGCGCGCACGCTGTCGAGCTACGCGAAGGCCTACGGGCCCGGGCTCTCCTACACGCTCGGGCGCGTCGATCGGCCGCGGTACCTGCTCACGATCCAGCTCGGGAACTACTCGAACCTGATGGAGGAGGAAGCCGCGCGCTACCTCGCGAAGGAGGCGCCCAAGGAAGCCGGCGTGTTCGTGTGGGGGCTCTCTCCCGGGATCTACGCGCTCGCCGACCGCCACCCGACCACGCGCTACCCGTTCCACAAGCTGCTCTACACCGAGGCGCCGCTGTCGCGCATGATCCCCGGGCTCGAGGCGCGCCGCGCGGAGCTCCTCGCGCGGCTGAACCGCGACCCGCCGCTGTTCGTGCTCGTCGGCCGCAACGACGGGAACCCGTTCGACCCGCTCGACTCGTACCGCTCGCTGCAACGGTTCACCGCGCTCGACGATCGCATCCGGCGCGACTACGCGCTCACGAACCAGATCGGGCGATTCCTGGTGTACCGGCGCAAGCCGTGAGCAGCGCCCGGCCGAGCAGCACGACGAGCAAGAGAGCGCCGAAGAACACGTACGACGCGCCGACGAGGGCGAGCGGGTCGCGGAGCTGCCGCACCTCGAAGTAGGCCCCGAGGAGCACGAAGGCGAGCGCGGCGAGCGGCGCCGGCACGATCCGGTCGCGGAGGAGCAGCGCGAACACGAACAGCGCCGGCGCGAAGTGGTGCTGCCAGCCGATCGGCGAGATCAGCGTGCAGACGAGCCAGGCGAAGCCGAAGACCAGCGGCGCGAGATCGGCGCGCGCGCGGGCGCGGTGGATCACGAACGCGGCCGCCCCGTAGCCCGCGACGGCCGTGGCGAGGGTGAGCGCCTGCACCGGCAGGTAGGCCGGCGGCAGCACGAACACGCCGATGTCGGAGTCGATGAACAGGCGCTGGTAGAGGCCGTTGGCCGATTGGTTGGCGAAGTAGGCATAGCCGCGCGACAGCGTCGGGAGCACCGAGGTGGCGTAGGCGACGTGGTTCGCGACGCCGGCGTAGGCGAGCGAGAGCGCGAAGAGCGCTGCGCCGGTGGCGAGCGCGGCCACGACCGTGCGCCGGGCGTGGAACGCGAGCAGCGGCAGCACGAGCGCGAGGTGCGGCTTGACCGCGCACGCGAGCCCGACGGCGATCCCGGCGAGCGCCGGCCGCTCCGTCACGAGGGCGAGGAGCGTGGCGCCGATCCAGCGCGGTCACCGCCAGGGTGGCCTGGTTCAGCTGCACCGCGTGCACGAGCGGGAAGAACGCGAGCGCGCCGAACACCGCCGCGACGAGCTCGAGGACGCGCGGCCTCCGGCGCACGACGAGCAACGCGACCAGCAGGCCCACCACGACGACGAACAGCGCGCGGCTCACCCGCGAGAGGGACGCGCGCGCGAGCGACGGGTGCAGGCCCGCGAGCCGCTCGTAGGGGCGGGCCGCGATCGGCGGGTAGATGAACGCCGAACCGATCGAGAGGTCGCGCGGGTAGATCGCGGCGTGGTGGTCCTCGCGCAGGCGGCCGGCGGCGACGATGCTCGGCCCCGGGTCGCCGAGGAACGAGCGGCGCTCGTCGACGAGCGAGCGGAGCGCGTCGAGGCGGAGGTCGCCTTGTGTGCACGCGGTGGGCTGCGCGGCCGAGAGGGCGAAGCCGACGACGAGGATCGCGAGCGCGGCCTTCATCGCGGCGGGAGCTCGGCGGGGAGCGCGCCGGGGTTGCGGAGCAGCACGAAGGCACCGCTCCGTGCGACGACCTCGAGGCCCCCGAGACGCAGCGTCGCGGGCCAGCGCGGCGCGCCGCGGACGAGGACGTAGTCGAAGTGCCGGAGATCCTCGGGTGAGACGAGGTGGGGGGTCCACTCGAGCGACTCGCGGATGGGGTAACGCGCGTAGTCGGCGCGGTAGCGGATCGGCACGTTCCAGACCGTCGCGAAGGTGCGCGAGAGCTCGCCCCCGTGGCTCGCCTGCGCGTAGGCGCCGAAGTGCAGGTAGGGGAACGTGGCGGGGTGCGTGGTCGGGCTGCGCGGGGCGAAGATCAGCGGGAGGAGGCGCTGGTTTTCGGGGAGCGGGGCGATCGCAGCGTCGAGCTCGCGGGCCTCGCGGTCGAACGCGGCGAGGTGCTGGACCACGACGACGAGGCCGAGCGAGGCGAACGCGGCCGGCACGACGAGGGCGACGCGACCGCGCAGGTCCGGGATCAGCGGCACGACGAACAGCGCGATGAGGAGCGCGTGCCGCGCCGACACGAAGGTGGCGGTGTTCGTGTTGAGGGGGAGCGCGAGGTAGAAGGTGACCTGCAGCGCGAGGGCGAGGGCGAGCGCCGCGCGGTGCCGACGAGAGAGGTCGGACACGCCCACGAGCATCGCGACGGCCGCGAGGGCGAAGAAGCCGCCGACGAACACCGTCGGCCACGGATCGAGCACCCCCGCCGCGAGGAACTCGACGAACCGCGAGGCGCGCTCGCCGATCGGCGGGTTCATCTGCGCCCACGCGCCCTCGGCCTGTCGCCAGGTGAGGAGCACGAAGGTGGCCGCGAGGACCGCCGCGGGCGCGAGCGGCGCGACGCCCCGCAGGAGCGCGCGGCGGCGATCGTCCGGCCCGAACGCGAGCGCGAAGATCGGCGCGACGAGCAGCAGCATCACGAGCCCGTGGAAGTGGGTGAGCAGGAGCAGAGGGCCGAGGAGGCCGAGCAGGAGAGGTTCCCTTCGCCCCGCGCCGCGCGCCGCGTGCACCGCGAGCGCGAGGCCCCCGAGGAAGAGGCCGGTGCCCGAGAGGAAGTTGAGGAAACCCCAGTGCCAGAGGCTCCCGAACGCGAGCGGCAACGCCAGCAAGAGCGGCGCGCGCGGGCGCTCGAGGGCGCGCAGCAGCGCCCACAGCCCGAGGAACGGCGCCACCGTGGCGAGCGCGACGACGAGCCCCATGGCGATCCGCAGCGGGAAGACGAGGGCGAGCGCGGCGGCCAACCAGTACACCGTCGCGTACGGGCGCCCGACGAAATCGAAGGTGTACCGGTGGGCGAAATCCCACGCCGGGTCGCCGTGGTGGCGCAGGATCGACACCATCGCGTGGTGCTGTGGCAGGTCGACCATCGGCAGGTAGCGGAAGACGAGGCACACCACGGCGACGGCCACGAGCGCGACGCCCACGAGCGCGTCCTCCCGTCGCCGGCCGCCTTCCTCCATCGACCGCGATCCTAGACCATGTGTTCGACGCGGGAGTCCTCTATCCTCGGCGCGGTGACCCGTCGGGAGCGCGTCGCGCTGTTGGTGATCCTGGCGGCGGCGTTCGTCCTGCGCCTCGGTCACGTGCTCGCGCTGCGCGGCGACGTGCTGTTCGAGCACCCCGTGCTCGACGAGGACCGGTACGTCGAGGACGCGCGGCTGCTCGCGGCGGACAAGCCGTTCGAGCAGGCGCCGTTCTGGCAGCCGCCGGGCATGCTGTATTTCCTGGGCCTGACGCTGCGGCTCTCGGACGGGCTGCTCTTGCCGCGGCTCGTGCAGGTCCTGGCGAGCACGGCGGCGGTCGCGCTGATCTTCGCGATCGCGCGCCGCCTGTTCGACGCGCGGGTCGCGCTGGTCACCGCGGCGCTCGTCGCGGGCCACGGGATGCTGGTGTTCTCGAGCGGCGAGCTGCTCGCGGCCACGTGGGCCGGGGTGTTCGATCTGCTGGCGGTGTTGCTGCTGCTCGATGCCGACGGCAGCCCGAAGCACGCCACGGGGGCGGGGCTCGCGCTCGGAGTGTCCGCCGTGTTCGCGGCGGTGATCCTTCCGTTCGCGGTGGTCGTCGGGCTGGGCCTGCTGATCGGCGCGAAGGATCGGCGGGCGGCGCTCGCGTTCGGCGCCGGCGTGGTCCTGCCCATCCTGCCGGTGACCTACCGGAACGCGTCGTTCGCCGGCGAGCTCGTGCTGGTGTCGACCAACGGCGGGCTCAACTTCTTCCTCGGCAACAACGAGCGATACATCGAGACGCTATCCATCCGGCCCGGGGTGCACTGGGGCGAGCTGATCGACCGGCCGCTCCGCGAGGCGCACCTGAGAGGACGGCCCGCCGCCTCGTCGTGGTTCCTCGACCAGGGGCTCGCGTTCTGGAAGGCGCACCCCGCGCAGGCGCTCGGGCTCTACCTGCGCAAGGTCTGGCTGTTCTTCCACGCCGCCGAGATCCCGCGCGACACCGACGTGTATGCGGTGCGGTCGGGGTCGAGGGTGCTCGCCGCGCTGGTCGGTCCGCGGCCGTGGCTCCTGCCCGACGGGTGGCTGATGCCGGCGGCGCTCGTGGGGATGGGGGTCTCGCTGCGGGAGCGCCGGTTGCTCCTGCCGCTCGCGTTCGTCGCCGCGCAGGCGCTCGTGGTGTCGATGTTCTTCGTGAGCGCGCGCTACCGGGTGCCCGCCCTGCCCTTCCTCGCGCTGTTCGCGGTGGTCGCCGCGCGCGACGTCGTGCGGGCCGCGCCGCGCGCGCGGGCGGGGTTGCTCGTGGCGGCGCTCGGGCTCGCGGTCGTCGCGTGGCTGCCCGCGCGGGAGACGAAGCTCACGTTCGCGGCCGAGCCCGATCTCTATCGCGGGCTCGCGCACCGCAAGCTCGGGCAGCACGGCGCGGCGCTCGCGGCGTTCCAGCGCGCGACGACGGCGGACCCTGCGGATCCGCGGCCGTGGTTCGAGCTCGCGGTGTCGCTGCGGTCCCTGGGCAAACCGCTCGAGGCCGCGGCGGCGTGGGAGCGCGCGGGCGCCGCCGATCCGCGCGACGTGCGCGCGCTGCGCCTGGCGGCGACGGCGCGGAGCATGGCGGGCGACAAGCGCGGCGCCATCGCGGACCACGCGGCGAACGCTGCGTTCGGCGGCGCGTTCGACCACCTGCAGTGCGCGGCGCTGTACCTCGACCTCGGCGAGAGCGCGCCGGCCCTCGACGCGGTGCGGGCGGCGTTCGCCCGGGATCCCCGGTACGTGCGGATGCAAGCGCCGGGGTTCCGCGCGGCGCTCGAGGCGAAGGCGGACGCCGCGTTCTGGGGATCGTTCGGGGAGATCGTGCGCTGACCCGGGTGTACGCTCGCGCGCATGCACGGCGTGGAATGTCGTCTCCGGCGTGGCGTTCTCTCGGACACGATGGTCCGACGCCTGCTCTCGACCGCGGGGCTCTTCACCCTCTCGCACTGCGGCGCCCCGGGCGCGCCGGCCGCGCCTCCTTCGACTCCACCGCCTCCGCCGAAGGTGAGCGTGGTGCGCACGAAGGAGTGCGTCGCCGAGGAGCCGCGCCGGGAGAAGGCGCGGACCCTCGTCGAGAAGGAGGGGCGCATCGACCGCGCGTTGCGCGTGCTGGCGGTCGCCGACGCGCACTGCCCGGGTGAAGCCGGGCTGTCGGCGGTGGTGCGGCTGCGGGCGCTGGTCGAGATCGGTCGCGACCCCGAGGCGCACACGCTGGCGAGCACCCTGAAGGCTTCGGCCGATCCGGCGGAGCGCGCCGCCGCGGCGGACGCGGAGGCGAAGCTCGCGAACTCGCCGACGGTCGAGGAGGCGCTGGCCCGGGCAGCGACGCTCGCGACGGCCGACCCCGCGGGAGCGCAGCGCCTGTTCGATCGCGCGCGCACGGCGCTCGGGGCCAGAGGAGGCCTCGCGGATCGTCGAGCTCGATCTCGTCGATGCCCCCTGGCGCGTCCGATGGGGCAAGCACGGGATCGCCGTGGGGGACGGGAGGCGGGTCACGCTGCACACTCCCGAGAGCCTCGCGGTGACGCGCGTCTTCGACCTCGGTGCCCAGGTCTGGGCCCTCGCGATGGCGGCCGACTGGCTCGTCGCCGCGGGCGAGAAGCGCACCGTCGCCTGGAACCTCGTCACGGGGGACCAGAGGGTGTTCGAACAGCAGGGCGCGCCGATCGCGCTCGGCGGCGACGGCTTGCTCGTCACGACCGGGCCGAAGAAGGCGAGCGGGCCGATGGGGGTGACGCTCACGCCCCTCGACGGCAGCGCACCACCGCGGGTGATCGCGCAAGGGGTCGACCCGATCTACCGTGTGTCCCTGTCGCCGGACACGCGACGCGTCGTGCTCGCCCGCGTCGACGATCGCAAGAAGGCGCTTGCCTACGACACCAAGACCGGCGCCAAGGTGGCCACGCTCGACTTCGGGTTCGAGCTCGAGAGCCTGCTGTTCGGCGCGGACAGCGACCGGGTGTACGGCGGGGCGCGACGCGACCTCCACTGGATGCTCGTGTCGAACCCCGGAAAGCACGTGGAGAGCCACGAGGCGAAGCGCGCGGTCGCCGAGATCGCGCTCCACCCGAAGGGCGTCGAGCTCGCGACCGCGGGAACGCTGACCGTGCGCCTGTGGGACGCCGCCACGTTCCAGTCCCACAACATGGAAGGCTCGATGAAGGGCCACACCAACGGCATCAGCAGCGTCGACTACAGCACCGATGGAGCCCGTCTGGTCACGGGGTCGTCCGACGGCAGCGTCCGGGTGTGGGACCCGAGCAAGGGCAAGAGCGTCCTGTCCGCGCACGTCGCGCGCAAGCAACCGGAGGCGGTCGCGATCTCCGCGAAGCACCTGGCGGTGGCGTTCGACGAGCTGTCGCTGTTCGACCTGCTCGACGGCACGCGCCGCACGCGCAAGATCGACGGGTCGATCCGCACCCTCTCGTTGCACGGCGGCGAGGTCCTGGTGGCGGCCAAGAGCCTCGAGTCGCTCGACGCAGCGCTCGCGCCGAGGTGGTCGACCCCCAAGGTGTTCACGGCGCTCGGCTGGGACGCGGCAGGGATGCTGCTCGGGCAGGAGAACCTCGGTGGGCAGCACACGTTGCACACGCTGGATCCGGCCAGCGGCGTGTCGAAAGCGCAGCGTCCGCTCGGGCCCATCGTCCTCCTGTCGCCCAACGGGCGCTACGGGCTGATCGGTGGGCACAAGACGGCCGCCAGCGGCTGGCTGGTCGACCTCTCGACCAAGCAGACGATCACCGCGCAGGCGCTCGGCCGCGAAGTCGCGGGGTCGTGCTTCTCGCTCGACGGCGAGACCCTCTATGTGCCCTACGTGCCGCCCGGCAAGCAAGGTCCACGCAACCGCATCCGGGCGTACGAGTCGAAGTCCGGCAAGATGCTCTGGGAGGAGAAGGTCGACGGCGACGTCTCCGCACTCGCGCTGTCCACCGACGGCAAGACCGTGTGGGCGGGGATCGTCGGCGAATCGTCCGGGTCGGTCGAGGCCTGGGACGCGGCGAGCCACACGCGCAGCGCGAAGTGGGCCGTCGACGGAGAGGTGCGTGACCTCGCGGTCCACGGCGACCGCGTCGTCGTGACCCTCCGCGATCGTCGCGTGCGGCTGTACGGCGCCGACGGTGCTTCGCTGCTGTCGCTGACGCGGATCGGCGAGGGTACCTGATCGACGAGGCGACCGGTCACGCCGAGCTGCTCGGCACGGCCGATCGGACGCGCTTCGGGTGCGCGATCGCGACCCACGTGTACCCCCTCGGCCTCTGCGCAGAGCGCACGCTGGTGGCCGATCTCGCGGGGCGCGTGCTCCGCGGCAAGCCGGTCGAGGACGAGCTCTAACGGAGGGCGTTCGTCAGGATCGCGTCGCGCACGTAGACCGCGAGGCCCGCGCGGCGCTGGTCGTAGTTCGCGGCGAAGCGAGGGTCGGCGACGTACATGCGCCCGAGCGCCGCGTGGTGCTCGCGGCTGGTCGGGTAGAACCACCGATAGAGGTGCAGCCGGTGGCGCTCGGCGACATCGGCCGCGCGGTCGTCGGTCGCGGGCACCTCCTCCGCGGCGAGGGTCGCGAAGTCGTCGAGGATGGTAGCGGCCTCGGCCTTCATCGCGGCCCAGTCCGCCGCGCCGTAGCGCTTCGTGCGCTCTTGGCTGATGCGGTAGGCCTCGGTGTCGCCCCAGCGGGCCTCGGCCTCCTCCTCGTATTCGGTCGGGTCGAACGCGCCGAACATCTCTTCTGTCGTCATGGTCCGTTCTCCATCGAACGCGCGCAGCGTGTCGTCCAGGAGCGCGAGCACGGCGCGCGTCTTCTCGAGCCTCTGCTCGAGGAGGGCACGCTGGGCGAGGAGCACGCGCCGCCGGTCGGAGGCCGGATCGGCGAGCGCCCTCACGATGTCCTCGAGCGAGAGCTCGAGCGCGCGGTAGAACGACACTTCCTGGAGTCGTTCGAGGTCTCGCTCGGTGTAGAGCCGGTAGCCGGAGGCGCTCCTTCCGCTGGGCTTCACGAGACCGATCGAATCGTAGTGATGCAGCGCTCGCACGCTGAGACGCGTGAGCCTGCTGACCTCGCCGACCTTGAATGCCATCGCGCCCTGTTCATGCACCCTCCCGTCGCGGGAGGGTCAAGGGGGCGCGACGGCGGGAAGCGCGGGCGCCGGGGGACTTTCGGGTTGCGTCAGGGGGGCAGGACCTCCTACGGCTGGCCGCTCGAGTGCATCGGCAGCAATTGCGTGCCGATGAATCCCGAGAAGGTGAAGAAGAGCAGTCCCCGATCTGGCTCGACCGGCCGCGCTCGACGACGCGTCTTTGCTATCCTCCTGCGATGCGCCGACCTCTGTTCGTGGTGGCTGCGTTGCTCTGCGCCTGTGGCGACTCGTCGACGAGCGACCCTCCGAGCGACGACGCGGCGAGCGATGCGGCGAGCGATGGGGCGAGCGATACCTCGATCGGCGGGGACGCAGCGCCCGACGCGGGCGGTGACGGCGGTGGCGACGGCGGCGTGCCGGGCTGGCCGACCGCGTACACGCCACCGACCGAGGCGACCGTGCTCTCCACGCTGGTCGCCGGCCACCCGCGTCTGGTGGTGCGCGACGCCGACCTCGCGGCGATCAAGGCCTCGCTGACCGACCCGGTGGCCAAGGGGTACTACACCGCGCTCGTGGCGCGCGGCGACGCCATGCTCACCGCTCCGGTGTCCGAGCGCGTTCTCGTCGGGCCGCGGTTGCTCGCCGTGAGCCGCGAGGTCCTCAAGCGCACGTACACGCTCGCGCTCCTCCACCGGCTGACGGGGGACGCGAAGTACCTCGATCGCGCGGTGAAGGAGCTGGTGCACGTCGCCGGGTTCTCGGACTGGAACCCTTCGCACTTCCTCGACGTCGCGGAGATGAGCTACGCGTTCGCCATCGGCTACGACTGGCTCCACGCGTCGCTGTCGCCCGCCGATCGCAAGACCATCGCCGACGCGCTCGTGACCAAGGGCCTCGGCGAGGGCAAGAAGGCCTACGACGCCAAGGCGTGGTGGACGACCGACCCGTTCAACTGGAACCTCGTGTGCCACGGCGGGCTCACCGCGGGCGCGCTCGCGGTAGCCGACGAGCAGCCCGCGCTCGCGAAGTTCCTGCTCGCGCGCGCGATCGCGAACGTGCCGAAGGCCCTCGCGTCGTACGCGCCCGACGGCGCCTGGGCGGAGGGCCCGGGGTACTGGGGCTACGCGACGCAGTACGCGGTCGCGGGCATCGCGTCGCTGAAGAGCGCGCTCGGCACGGACTTCGGGCTCAGCGCGCTGCCCGGCTTCTCGAAGGCGGCGCTGTTCCGGCTCGGCAACGTCGGGCCGACGGGCCTCAGCTTCAACTTCGCCGACGCGGACTCGGCCGAGGGCGACGAGCCCCCGCTGTTCTGGCTCGCGCGTCGCTTCGAGAGCCCCCTCTACGCGTACGGCGCGCGGGGAGCGGCGGGCAAGAACGGCTCGTACGGCGATCTCATGTGGTACGACGCCCGTGGCAACGCGGCCGATCTCGCGAAGGAGCCCACGGAGACGTGGTTCCACGTCGCCGACATCGTCTCGATGCGCTCGTCGTGGGGCGACGCGAACGCGGTGTGGGTCGGGTTCAAGGGCGGCGACAACGGCGCCAACCACTCCGACCTCGACCTCGGTGACTTCGTCTTCGACGCGCTCGGCCAGCGGTGGGCGATCGACCTCGGGCCGGACAACTACGACCTCACCGGGTACTTCGGCAAGGAGCGGTACACGTACTACCGCAAGGCGACGATCGGGCAGAACACGCTGCTCGTCGACGGCAAGAACCAGGACGAGGCGGCGAAGGCGCCCATCACCGGGTTCGTTGTGGGTCCCGTGCCGTGGGCCATCGCCGATCTCTCCAAGGGGTACGCGCCGCTCGGCGTGACGAAGGCCCAGCGCGGGGTGGCGCTCCTCGACGGCAAGACGCGGCTCCTCGTCGAGGACGAGCTCGAGGCCAGCAAGGGCGTCGGCGTCGTCTGGACGATGCACACGAAGGCCACGGTGGCGATCGCCGGCACCAAGGCCACGCTCACCCAGGGTGGGAAGACCCTGACGGTGTCGTTGCTCGCGCCGACGGCCGGCGCCGCGCTGTCGGTCGTGGACGTGAACCTCGCGGCGCCGCAGAACCCGACGACGGGCGTCCGCAAGCTGCAGATCAAGCTCACCGGCACGACGTCCACCCGGATCGCGGTGCTGTTCGTGCCGGAGGGCGCGAAGACCGACGCACCCGCGGTGAAGTCGCTCGCGACCTGGGCCTCGGCCGGGCCGTAGGGGCGATGCAGACCCTCGATCGCGGATCGGGTATGATTCAGCACGATCGGTGAAAATACTGGCGCCAGTACTGGCGGGCCGGCCCTTGCTGTGGCGCAAGCTTCGTAACGCCGCGGACCCTTCCCGAGGGGGATTCGTGCGCTACCCTCTGGTCCATGCCGTCGCCCGCCCGCAAGCGCACCCCGAAGCCCGCCGCTCGTTCGCCGAAGGCGAAGCCCGCGCCCGTCGAGAAGCCCAAGGCCAAGCTCGCCGCGGTGCTGCCGATGCCGGTCCGGCGTCCGGCGCTGCAGGCGGCCACGCTGCTGGCGTTCGAAGAGCGGGGGCGCGCGCGGTTCGCCGACGGCGAGGAGATCGAGGTCCAGGCACACGCGAGCGTCGACCCGGTGGTGCTGCGCGGGGCGGCGGCGCGGAGCGAGGTGGTGATCGTGCAGGAGTCGCCGGCCGGCTGGGTCGTGCTCGGTGCGCTGCGCACGCGGCCCACGCCGGGCGTCGATCGCGCCGAGGAGTACGTGATCGAGGCGGACCGGGTGAAGGTCGAGGCGGCCCACGCGGTGTCGCTCGTGGCCGGGGCGGCGGAGATCGCGGTGCGCGCGGTCGGGTTCGTCGAGACGATCGCGCGCGACATCACGGCGCGCGCCGCCGGCGTGCACAAGATCGTCGGCCGGATGATCCACCTGAATTGAGGGCCTCGGCTGCGTGCGCCTCCTGCTCGACCATCCGCTTTGGATCGTGCTGATCGTCGTGACGATCGCCGTGCACGTCGGGTTCTTCGTCGGGGTCCGGCGGGTGCTCGGCAAGCCCGACGAGTGAGGGTGCGGGCTGTCGGGGGTGGTGGGGGTCTCAGGATTCTGCACGAAGGTCAAAGAATCTTTGACCTTCGTGTGAGGCGGCTGGAGAGACGCGCTTTCGTCGTCTCGCCGCGGTCGCGGGTGACGTTCGGCCGTGCTTCGACCTCTGTCGCACGAAGGTCAATGATTCTTTGACCTTCGTGCGGAATCGGCGAGGCGCCTCCCGGTCCCGACGGGTCGCGGGCTACGGCTCGGGGCGGGTCGCGGGGACGAGGGCGGGGGTCGGGGCGAGCGCGAGGATCGCCTCGCGGTGGTCGGGCTCCACGCCAGGGCCGAGGCCGTGGTGGTGGATGGACAGGATCCAGTGCGCGGTCGCGAGCAGGCGGGCGGCGCGGGTGGAGTCGCCCTCGTCGCGCGCGATCATGCCGGCCTCGGCGTAGCCCTCGGCGCGGAAGTCCTGCAGCGCGCGTTTGTCGGCGACGGTGAGGTCGGGGACGATGCCCGGGGTGTAGGGCGCGAAGCGGGACAGCGACGCGTCGAGCTCGGGCAGGTAGGACTCGGTCAACGCGCGCGCGAGCCCGCGGATGCGCTTGGCCTCGACGGGCTTGGGGTGCAGCTTCTTCGGGACCTTGCGGAAGGCGGCGGCGTCGCGGCCCGCGGCCCAGAGGCGGAGCGCGCGGCTCGCGCGGATGCGGGCGCGCAGGACGAAATCGTCGGGGGTGCCCCACTCGTAGATCGAGGGGGAGAGCTTGAAGGGCGTCGGGAGGACGGCGGCGCCGGCGAGCGCTTCGGGCAGCGTGGCGGCCGCGTCCTCGAGCCGACCGGCCGCGAGCAGGCACTCGTAGCGGAACAGGCGGAAGAGCGCGCGCTCACGCTCGCGGGTGAACGGCTCGGCGCGGTCGTCCCACGGGGCGTCCTTGCGCGAGAGGGCCTCGCCGGAGCCGGCGTCGGCGAGGAGGACTTCGATGCAGCGCAACGCCTCGGGGTACGCGCGGGCGCCGAAGAGACCGTGCGCCGCGGTCGCGAGGGGAGCGAGCGCGTGCGGGTCGTGCTCGACGGCGGTGAAGAGCGCGGGGAGGACGATCTCGGCGATGGCGAGGTCGCGGCCGTTGCCGTTGACGAACAGCGTGGTGACCATCGCGTAGCCGGCGGCGCGCTCGGTCGGATCGGCGCTCGCGAGCTGGGGGAGCGTGTCCTTGGCGTCGGTGGCGAGGCTCATGGCGGCGCGGAGACTAGCCGGGTTCGGCGCGGAGCGCGCGACGGTCCGTCCTACGGCTTCTTGACCTTTCCCTTCTTCACGGGCGCGGCGGCGCGTACGGGCACCTCGCGTCGCTCGGGCGTCGCGTAGGGCGGTCGGTGCGCGACGGCCCACGTGGGGCGCGGCGGTGCACCGGCGTCGAGGAGGTTCTCGGCGCGGACGCCGGCAAACAGTGGGCGGCACGCGCGGCCGATCTCCGCGACGTCGCCCGTGAGCCAGGCCCACGTCGCGGGCAGCCCGTGCCGCAGACCGGGCTGTCCGGGTGCGCCGAGGATCTCGGCGGCGACGGCCTGGGATCCGGGGCCGACGAAGACCAGCCCCGGCGACGGAAAGAGGACCGGCATGGCGATCGTGGGGCGCGCGCCGGAGCGCTCGGCGGCGCGCGCGCGGAGCCAGTCGTGCAGACACGCGCGGTCGATGGCGGAGCCGAGGAGCTGCACCGCGCGGCCCTCGAACGCGAGGCTCACGTGGGCGCGATCGGCGAAGGCGCCGGTCTCGGGATCGACCAGGTCGATCTCGCCCTCGGTGCGGCCGTCCCACGCCGGCGCGAGGCTGCGCACGAAGTCCACCGGGTCGTTGTACGACACCCGAATCGGGGTGCCCTGCGAGAGGTCGAACACCGCGCAGGAGGACCGCGCGCGCTCCACCTCGGCGGTCGTACCCTCGAGCTCCAGGGGGCGAGCGAAGGTCTCGTCGGCGTCGTAGACGGCGTTCGCGGCGAGGTGATCGGCGCGGAACGGGTCGGGGTACGTGAAGAGCTGGACCTCGCGGCCACCGACCGCGTCCTGCAGCTCGGCGGCGCCGCGCGCGGGGATGCGGCTCGTGCATCGAGGGCAACACGACCTGCGCGGTCCCTTCGAGGAAGCCGCGCGCGTCCTCGGCGAGGAAGCGCAGCGCCTCGCTCGGGGTGGTGAGATCGATGGTCTCGAACACCGGCGCTCGGCCGCGGGCGAGCACGAGCAACCAGCCCGTTGCGGTGCGCACGTCGACGAACGCGACCTCGCCAGTGGCCTGGAACTCGGCCGCGCTGACGGCCAGGGCGGCGAGGACGCCGGCGAAGTGCGCAAACCATCCGCCGGTGAGGTACGCGCGGAACGCTGCGGACGAGGAGGTGGTGAGGACGGCCACGGTGTCGGCGGCGTGGACGTACCTGGCGAGGGGCTCGACCCAGTACTTCACGTTGGCGAGGAGGGTGCTGACGCGCGCGTCGGCGGCAGCGATGGGGTGGAGCCACGGGGGGAAGGCGGCCCACGCAGTGCGATCGACGCGCGCCTTCTTCCACTTCTCGAGCGCACCGCTCGGGAAGGAGAGGTCGCCACAGATCCAGGCGTCCCAGTGCATGGCCGGAAGGCTAACGCGGTGGGCGCATCACTGTCGTTCGTCCTCGACGGCGGGGCGCGCCTCGATCGACAGTGTCGACCATGAAGGCCACCGAGACCTGTCCGAAGTGCCAGTGCCGTCGCCTGTTCGTGATCGAGAAGGTCGCGCAGGCGGCGCACGACTCCATCAACACGATCGTCGCGATGAGCGTCACGACGCTGCCGGTTCCCTCGAGCCAGGTAGGGCTGGAGGACGACAACTCGTACCGCGCCGCCATCGGCCACTTCGAGGCCTGGGTGTGCTCGAAGTGCGGCTACACCGAGTGGTACACGAAGGGCGCCGTGCCGGCGCTGGAGCACCACGTCGCCCAGAGAGGGCGCGGTGTACGGCTCGTCGACGGCGGGGTCGCGCCGTATCGCTGACGACGCCCTCGACGACGGGCTCCTCTCGATGGAGATTGGGGCGGGACGCCCTGAACACCCTGGAGCCCCCATGAAGACCACGGAGACCTGTCCGAAGTGCGAGTGCCGTCGACTGTTCGTGATCGAGCAGGTGACACAGGCAGTCCACGACGCGAGAAACGTGGTCCCGATGAACGTCACCACGCTGGCGATGGCTTCCGCCTACGCCGGGGTCGCGGACGACAACCAGACCCGCGCCGGCATCGGCAGCTTCGAGGCCTGGGTGTGCTCGAAGTGCGGCTACACGGAGTGGTACGCGAGGGACGCGGTCACGGCCCTGGACTGGTACGTCGCGAGGAAGGGGCCGGGCGTGCGCGTCGTGGATCGCGAGGGCGAGCCGTATCGCTGAGGACGTTGGCCATCGAACGCGGCGATCTCGCGCCGCTCGTCGCGGTCGACCTCCAGCACCTGGTGGTCGCGCACGCCATCACCGACCCAGCTTGATCGTCGCCTTCGTGAGCCCCAGGGCCTTCATGTGGGCCTTCATGCGTCGACCCCAGCGAGGGTCGTCGACCTCGACGCGTTCGCCGCCGCCCGGCACGCCGAAAGCCTCGGCTCGGTCAGCCCGCACCTGGGACGCGAGGAAGACGTCGAAGCCGGGATGCCACAACGCGAGGTGCGAATAGCCCGGGCTCTCGAGGTAGGCCTGGAGGACCGGGAACTCTCCGTCCGCATCCTGCGCGCCGAGATAGAGCACCTCGAGCTTGTTGCCCGCCTCCTCCCGCAACACGAGACACGGGGCCTCGAACTTCGGCTCGGCGAGACCGACGAGGTGCGCCGCGAGGTCTCCGAAGCGCTGCGCGGCGTGTTCCTGCAACGTGGCGACCTGCCAGGCCTCGTCGGTCCCGAAGTCGACACCCTCGAGGTCGCTGCCGAGCGAGAGCCACGTCTTCATGCTGGGGGGCAACGCACGGCCCGCGAGCTCGAGCTCGGCGATCCGCGGCGCCGGCAGCGGCTTGGGCGTTCTCTGCGTCTTCTTGGGCCAGAACGTCGCCTTCGGATCGGCGGCGATCGTCTTCATGACGGCCTGGACCAGTGCCGGTCCCTCGAGCGCGCTCGTCGATCCCTTCTTTGCTGCCACGTTCGGAACCCTCGTTTGTGTTGCGGCCTACTACTGCTGTCCGCGAGGCGTGTTTCGCTTGTGCCCATCACGTGACGTGGCGACGTTCCCAGCGTCTCTGGAACTTCTGGTCGAAGAGCACTGCGTAGACCTGGTCGAAGCGGACCGGCTCGATGACCCGCGCCACCTTTCGAACGAGGGGAAGGTCATCGAGCTGGTTCACGTCACCCGCCTCCGGCTCAGCACCGGCCTGGATGCAGACACCGTGGCGCATCGCGTGGACGCGAATGTCTGCACCGAGCTCCGCCTGCAGGGCTGCCGCGTCCTTGGACAGCGTCTTCAAGGCGCGGGCTCCGAGGAAGGTGAGCCAGTACGCGCCGCGGACCGGACGACCGCTGGCGCGCATCTCGCCCATCACGGACTTGGCCGCAGAAGAGTGCCGTACGTCGATGCCGGGGTGTCGTGCGACCGTGCTCTTGATGATCTTCTGCCCAGAGAGGGTCGCCCAGTCGTCGTAGAGGAGCGACAAGCTGCAGTAGGCCGACGCGAACTCGTCCTGATCCACGAGGGACATCATCTCGGCGACGAATCGGTCGCTGCCCATCTCGGAGACGAGACGGGTCGGGAACCAGAGTTCCACCCCGCTCGTGGGCACCCGGTTCGGCCCCGGGCTCCCCGCGGGGTCGGCGAAGTAGAAGAAGCGGTGATCCGGGCGGTGGGCCTCCTCCCCGTCGCGAAGGGTCAGTGCGTAGCCGTCGTCCGAAGGCTGGCTCAGCTTCAACTCGAGTCTCGACATGACCCGGCTCGTCACGCGCCGGTAGCTGTCGCCCCTGTCCAGGTACAGGGTGGGCTCGCCCCGCACGAGCTTCCAGTAGTGCTCGAGCGTGCGCCAGGCGAGCGCGCCTCGGTCGTCGTGAGATCCAAACCAGAAGATCACGAGGACGATGCCGTCCGTCATGACCAGGCGACCCTCGGGAGTAGAGATGCTGAGGGAGAACGGCGTGGCCATCTCGCGAGCATCTTATTACTCCGACGGGCGCGCGGGCGGGATCAGAGGTTCGTGAGGGCCTGCAGGCGGGGATCGGTGAACAGGGTGGCCGGGAGGCCGAGGTAGCGGAGGTGGGCGGTCGCCGGTTGGGACAGGAAGAGCGGCTCCACCGCGGCGTCGATGCGGTTGTACATGAGCGCCAGCGTCTCGAGCTGCGGCCACGGGGCACGCAGGAGCGCGGCGACACCCGCGGTCGTCGCGTCGACCGAGGAGAGGCTGAGTTCTTCGAGCCGCTCGAGCGACGCGGCGCCGAGGTGGGCGAGGCCGTCGTCGCCGAGGGGGTTCGAGGAGAGGTCGAGGGCTCGCAGGGCCGCGGCCCATGGGCTCGCGAGCAGCGACTTCACGTCGTCCGCGCGAAGGCCGAGGTCCGAGAGGTCGAGGCGCTCGAGGCGCAGCGTCGAGGAGGTTGCGAGCGCCTCGACGGCCGCGGCGTCCATGCCCGACCCACCCTGGAGGTGCAGCGTCCGCAGGGGCAGCTGCGCCACCACCGGCACTGCGCCCGCGAACGACCGGACCCAGAGCCGCAGCTCCTCGAGCCCCTGGTTCGCCGCGAGGAAACGTCGACCCTCCGCGACGAAGTCCGTCGGCGAGGACCAGGTCAGCGATCGGAGCTTCCGGATCGACCCCGCCGCGAGCGCCGCTTGGTCCGCAGCGCGGAGCTGGAACCCGAGCAGCACGAGCGTGTCGAGGTCGGAGAAGCGCTCCTCGGCGAGGACCGCGACCAGCTCGGCTCCCGGCGAGTCCTTCACCTCGAGGTCGAGTCGACGGAAGCGCCCAGGGAGACGACCGAGCGCGAGGGCGACGGCCTTGCCGCCGAGGGTGGGCGAGGGCTGATCCTGCGCGCTCAGCGTCAACGACGTCAGCCGTTCGAGGCCGCCCAGCTCGGAGAGCGCCTTGTCGTTCGCGTGGTGGAGGGTGAGCTCGGTGAGCCCGGGCGCGAAGGTCGCCTTGCAGATGGCCTGGACCAGTGCCGGGCTCAGCTTCCCGACGTCGATCTCGAAGCCGACGAGCCGTGCGAGCACCTCGGACCTGGTGAGCGCTGCGAGCCCGCGCGCGCCGATCTTCCCGCGGCGCAGCGACAGGCGCTCCAGGCCGGTGAGCCGCGGGCACGCGGCGAGGCGCGCGGCGCCCTCGTCGCCGATCGCGAAAGAGAACAGGGACAGGGACCGCAGGCCCTCGGTGGCAGGGTTGTCCAGGATCGCCTCCAGCGTCGACGCACCGTGGGTGGGGGCGTTCAGGAAGCTTCCGTAGAACGTGAGCCGCGACGGGCGATGGGCCTCGAGGAGAGCGCCGATGAGTGCTGGCGAGGCGACGGGCGGGATCGACAGCTCGACGACCGGGGACGGCACTTCCTTCCACGCAGCATGCTCGGTCGCGGGGGCCATGCGAACGGTGCCGTCGGCGAACTGCGCGCGGGCGAGCTGGTAGACGTTCATCGCTGGCGCCTGAGCCTACACGCGGCGTGCCGTCACGGTCGGCGACGGGCGGGCTTCTTCGGCTTCTTCGCCGCCTTGGCCCCAGCCTCCGCGCTGCGCGACTCGCCGTGCCGCAGGGCCACGGCGCCGGTCGTCGCGAAGAGCTCCTCGAGCACGGCGGCGTAGTCGAGCGAGCTCGCCGGGACCTCCCCACCGGTCATCGCCCCCATGAGATCGACGGGCTCCAGGCGGCTCCCGCCGGCGTCCAGCACGAGCCGCTCCCCCGCGAGGTCGTCGGCGGCGACGGCGACATACTCGCCGCGGGCGCCGACCTTGGTGGCGAGCCGCAGCATCGTGGCGATGTCGCCAGCGTACCCCCGAAAATCGTCCTCGTTGATGGAGGCCCGCAGCGAGAGCCGATCGCCGTCGATGCGGAGAGACTGGTGATCTCCGATCCGCAGCACCTCGTCGCACCACCGCGCGTGCTCGGCGAGCTTCGCGAGCACGCCCGCGACCGTCGTGCGTTCGGCCGGGTCGCCCATCCACCGGGAGCGCTTCCACGCCTTCTCCGAGAACACACCGGGCTCCAGCGGCAGCGCCCTCCACGCCTTGACCCCGCCCGGGGGGAACTCGATCTCGCCGAACAGCAGTGCGCTCCAGCCCATCGGTCGGGGAGGATAGGCGTGCAGCGGTCACGAAGCGACGATCGACGGGTCGAGCTGCGCGAGCATGGCGTCCCGCTCGGGAAACCGGAGCCGCGATCGCCGGCGCGACGAGGAGCAGCGGGCCGTCCTCGCGTTCGAGCTGGCTGGTACCGAGCAGTGGTCCGCGCTTGCCGGCCGCGGCACACGGCAGGTGCGCGTAGAAGGTCTCCACCGGGAAGAACTTGTGTCGTACGCGGAGGCGCAGCTCGCCTGCGGCGAGGGTGGCCTTGCACACCTTGCACTTGGCGCGTGCGTTCGACGCCCGCTCGAGGTGGGGCGCGTGGAGGTCCGGCGGCCCCACCGGCTCGCTCCTCGGGTAGGTGATCTCCGCACCGTTCCAGTGCAGGCTCGTGCCGCCGTGGTGCGAGGCGCCGGCGGGAGCGTCGCCGGACAGGAAGCGAAACGCTGGATCGAGCTCCGCTTCGACGACGCGCAGGCGCTGGACGATCGGATCGTATGCCTCGAGCGTACCGAGGGCCGCGCGGCGCACACCCTGCAACGGGCCGTCCGAAGCGAAGATGGAAACGAACCCTTCGCCCAGTCTTCCCACATCGGCTGGCCGTCGAGGGACACGTACCCCTCGAGGACGGCGGCTGAGTCTACGCCGGCTCGCGGAGCTCGCAGAAGACGCCGTCGCGGATCGCGACGAGGCGCCCGGCCGACGCGAAGATGGCCGCGAAGCTGCGACCGAGATGCTCGGTGGTCGGCTGGCCGTCCGGCGAGACGTGCAGGAGCACGACGCCACCGTCGGCGGTACGCATCAGGATCTTGCGTGAAGGCGTGATGGCGTGCTCGAGCGGGTACCCCCAGTCCGGCACGGAGACCTTGGAGAGCCGCGTCCCGGTGGTCGACCAGACCTCGATGTCGTTGGCCATCACGACGACCACCTTGCCTTCGTCGAGGTGGTAGATCGCCTGGTTCATGGTCCGCTCGAACATGGGGAACGGCGCAAGGGTGCGCGCCGGCAGCGCCAGCCGGAGGACACGGGCCTTGCCCGCCGACCCGTAGACCAGCACCGAAGCGCCATCGGGACTCGGGTCCAGGTGGGAGGCGCGGCACTCCGCCGGCAGCTCCAGCCGCTGGACCGCTTCTCCGCGCGCACCACGGGTGACGACGAGGAGGTTGGCTGTCGGGCCGTCGACGAGGTGCACGCCGAACGTACCCACCTCGAGGGACGCGAGGCGTCGCTCGCCATCGACCGTGCGGGGAAACTCCGGCCAGATGGGGGCATCGAGCGGCACCAGCGCCGGCTTGCCTGCGCCGAGCCGTGCAGTGGCCAGCTCCCGCAGCTCGGGCCGAACGTCGGTGGGATGCGACGTCGTGCCAACCCTCACCTCGCGAAAGCCGCGGCCCTGGCGCACCAGGATCTTCCCTTGGTGCAGCTGGGGATCGCGGAGGGCACCGGCGAGCTCACCGACCACCTGAAGGCTGTCGCCCTCGACCGCCACGAAGAAGAGGGCCGGGTCGGGCGTCGTGCGGCAGCAGACGAGCCCCCGACGGTCCGGCGTCGCGCAGATCTCCTTCAGGCCGTACAGCTCGCGGAAAGCGATCGCAACCGCCCGTTCCCCCTCGCGGACCAGCAGGTAGATCCCTCGGGACGTGCTCAATGCGATCCGATTGCCGGCGAGATGGACCGCCTCCCACGGACCGATTTTGGTGTCGAAGTCCGTCTCCCAGAGCACGCGGCGCGCCCCAGTCCTCGGGTGGAGCTCGTGGACGCGCTTCTCCTCGTGGTCGGCGAAGAGGAAGGCTCCGTCGTCGGAAACGTCGAACCACCCTCGACCGTCAGCTGCGAAGCTACGCGGCGGCCCCGGCACGGAAAGGACACCGTCACCCTGAACGACCAGCAGGCGACTCGTTCGCCGCCCCACCTCGAACACCCACATCGCCGGGCCGAGGGGCGTCTGGGTGGTGCAAATCACCCAGTCCGGACGTTTCTGCACCTTGTCGAGGCGCGCGACGTGCTCGACGAACGCAGGGATCGGCTTCACCGTCGGGGCCTGCCCCTTGGGCACGTCGAGTAGGGCGATGGGCCCCGCAGCCGACGGAGCGAACGCCTCGGCGAGTCGCAGCCGCTCCACCTCCGGGTCGGCCTTGCCCTTCGTCCACCGCGTGCTCGTCACCTTCGGCACGGGAGACGCCTTGCGCGACCAGGCGTCCCAGTCGGTCCCCGTGGGCGACGTGAGCTCGGGGGTCACGACGACCGCCACCTTCGCCCGCGCATGCACGGCCCGCAGCGCCGACTCGAGGCTCTCGAGCGCCACGTGACGCTCCGGAGAGCCCATGTCCGGCGCGCCCTCGACATCGACGGCGGACGCAATCAGCCAATCGCCGTCCCACAGCCACGGCTCGCGGTCGCTCTGGCGCAGGATTCCCTGGGACAAGCTGGGCACCAGGAGCGCGGTGATCTCGGCGCGCAGCTCCGGGGTCGGAGCCTTGGCGAACTGGATGCCCCACACGTGTCCGTCGCTCCCCGGTGCCGGCGGGTAGTGGCCGAAGAAGGGGAAGGGGAACATCGTGTCCGTCGTCGCGCGCTCTTTCGTGCCGCTCTTCGTGGTCTTCTTCATGGGACTTCGCTCGAACCTTCTGATTCACAGCGCGTGTCACGGACGAGGAACTCCAGGGCCCGGGATGGCCGAGGGGGCATCGTACCTGCCCTCGGCCCGACGCCAAGCGCGCCCGCGTCCATCTGGCGTGCGGGCGGTCTCCTTCAGCCCGTGCCGAGCGCAGAAGCCGGTCGCGCGTCTTCCCAGACTTCTTCACGACGGCCCCTTCGCTCGAAACCTCTCAGTCCGGCTGATAGGTGGCGGGGCGTGCCGTATCGCTGAAGACGCTCACACGCCGCTGCTGACGGGCGTACACCTCTTGCACGCCGTCGGACGCGCGATCTCGCGCAGCTCCTCGCGGCCGACCTCCAGCACCTGGTGGTCGCGCACGCGGACACGCTGACGGGCTTGGGGCCCTGCATGCGAACAGGACGGCTCGCCCGCTCCGGCGGTGAGCGCCAGGCGCATCGAGGGAGGGCGAGTTCGGCGAACGCGCTCTCGTCGAAGAGCGCGTGTGCGAGCCGGTATTGCTCGCCCAAAATCGCGCGATCATCGGGCGGAGCAGCTCCGCGATGAGTCGCTGGATCTCGTGCTCTGCCATGTCGTCGCTCGCAGGGTAAAGATCGTGGTCGGAAGCGGGCTTTCGTGCGGTCAGCGCCAGCGTGGCTCCTTGGTGGGAACGTAGCAGAACGGAGCCTGCCTCGTGTGGCCGTGCAAGGCCGGAGTTTCTCGATGCCATGGCGCGTCGTTCCTTGATTTCCAGCGCGCCGTCCGACCCCTCGTCGAGCGTGCGGGAGCCTACATCCGAGGCACGCCCGCGTCGTCGAAGGTCGTCCGCCCCATGCGCGTCAGCGGGCGCCGAGCACTTCGAAGTCCCGGGCGCCCGTCGCGAGGAACAAGCGGTCCCCCACGGCCCACGGCTGGCCGGGGACGGCGAACGATGCGCGCCGGCTCAGCGCGCTCGCCGTGACCTCGTAGAGGCGGGCGAAGGTGCCAGCGTCGGCGCACGCCACGAGGGCGTACCGTCCGTCCGCGGTCGCCGCGATCGCCCGGCCTCCCGCGCAGCCATCGAACGCGATGCGTCTTCCGTCCGCTTCGGTGAGCGCGACCCCGCGCTCCGTGACGATCAGGAGCCGCGCGACCGGCCCAAAAGCCACGGCGCAGAGCTGATTGTCACCCACGTCCTCGACCTCGGCCAACCATCGCGTCGTCATGTCGCGCCGCTCCACACGATGGATACATGGGACGAAGCGCCCAGTGAACGGCTCCTCGATGCGCGTGCTGGTGGTGGCGAAGTCGCTCGTGGGGGACGCCAGGTGGGAACTTGCCCAAGGGCGGTGCTGCATCGCTGGCCCTGGGTGATCCCACCGGGACCCGGTCGTCGTGGTGGGCGACCAGCCACCACGCGCCGTCTCCACTCCCCTTTTCATCGACGATCATCGCGAAGCGCGGTGTGCGGGCGGCCGGGGACGCGTGAGGATCGGCTCTGCGACGGGGCCCAGCGAGAATGGCCCCGAGCGCGCCGCCTCCCTCGGCAGGCTCTGCTGGGCAAGAGCGCGTGCCTCCTCGAAGTCGGCGCGGACGCTGCCGCGGACCACGCGCGCGGGCCTCGCCATCTGAATGGGCGCCACGTGGGCGACGGCGGTGAGCACGCGCTCGATGTCCGCGAACGTGCTGCGGAGCTGGGTGGCGTTGAGTCCTCGAGCGTCGGGCCCTCGTCGACGCGTCACCCGGATCTGCCGGCCAGCGCCACGCTTCGGCGGAGTGACGTGCCGCGCCCCGGACTCCTCGAATGCGCCCGCGATCGCGGCGCGCCCGGCCCCATTGGGCTCCGTCACGAAGGTGACGCGATAGAGGTGCCCGTCGGGTTGGTTCTCCGCACGCGACGAATGCGCGAGCCAGGTGGGTGACGCATTGGGAGGCCGCTTGCCGCGTGAGGCGGTCATGCCGAGAGGAAACCGCGTAGCACGCGCCGCGTCCATGCCCTGTCGCGCTCGTGGCGTGCGCCCGTCACTTCACTCGAGCCCGCGCAGGACCCCCCCGGTGTCAGGGTAGTTGTCGCCCCGACCTGATCGCCTCAGGGCGACGAGGAGCATCGGCTTGGGGGCGAGGGGAGACCCTCTCCAATGTCAGCGTACTCCGAATCATTCAAGAAGAAGATGGTGCAGCGACTCCTGCTTCCGAACGGACCCACTGCGTGCGCCCTCGCGAAGGAGGTGGGGGTTCCGCAACCGACCCTCTCGCGGTGGCTGCGTAGCTTCGGTACCGTCAGTCTCGTGTCCAACGACAATGCACCCGGTTCTGCGAGCAGGCCTCGCCGACCCGAAGACTGGAGCGCCGCTGAACGGCTGCGCGCAGTGACAGAGGCAGCGGGCCTCTCGGAGGAGGAGCTCGGCAAGTTCCTTCGTCGTGAAGGTCTGCACGAGGAGGTCTTGGCCGAGTGGCGCGGCGCCGTGCTCGATGCGTTGACCGAGGGGAAGGACGCATCGGCCTCTCGGTCGCGCGTCTTCCCGGTCTTCGCGGCCCCTTAGCTCGAGCCTTCTCAGCCATGCGCTGGTGGTGCTGCGTGCTCTGGGCTCGCATCAGCCGAGTCGAAGTCGAGTGGGTACTGCTGGGACGGTACGCCGCAGCATGTTGATGAGCAGACCGTAGCCGGCCTCGTCGATCGTGACGTCGCTCAGCTCCCACTCCACCTCGTCCCAGGACAGGCTCCCGTGTGTTCCCGCCGGAGGCGGAACCCCGTGGGCGAGCCTGCCACGTGGCAGCCCGGCACGCGTCCCATTCGCGGGACTGGGCGCGGCGAGGCGGTCGGTCCGTGTCCTTGGAACGGGGCCCGATGGGACCGACCCGCCGCCTCGGTCCGTTCCCCAGCGACACCACTTCAGGGTGCAAGACGCCGGGGACTGGAAGCAAGCCAGCGGTCGTCCAGTGCATCGCGCTCGGTCGCAAGAACTACCTATTTGTCGGACACCCGCGTGCCGGCCGCAACATCGCGGTCCTCTACTCGCTCGTCGGGTCGTGCATCGCGAACGGCGTCGAGCCCACCGAGTATCTGACCGACGTGCTGCCTCGGATCAGGCATGCCACGACCGACGCCGACCTCGACGCGCTCCTGCCCGATCGCTGGGTGCGCCCGACGTCCGCCTGATCAGCTACGCGCGGGCGACAATCCTCGTGCCAGGCCAGACGGTTACGACGCGAGTTGCCTCTCGCCCCCTTCGCTCCGTGGAAACGCCGGCCACAGCGGCACGTCCAATGGCACGAGCGCCGGCTTGCCCGCGGAGAGCCTCTGGGACGCCACCTCCAGCAGCTCGGCACGCGCAACGGCGGATGCGGATGGCATGCGGACCGTGACCTCGCGCCACACGTGTCCCTGGTGCACCACCAGCATTCTCTCCCGCAAATCAGCGGCGGACCACGGCGTACGCTCTCCAGTACATTCAAAGACCGACTGACGTCGAGGTGGTGGTGTCGGCGCTCTCACTGCCACAACATCTCGAATCGGCGAAGCCATCGGCTCGTTTCGCCCTCGGTCCACGGCGCGCAGAAGTTAATGCCTGTCGATGCTCGCACGGAGCGCACGATCTGGTCGGCAACGACGTAGCCGCGGTCGATGGACAGTCGATTCACGTCGCCTGCGCTCGGCTCGGCACCGGCAAGCAGTAGCCACCCTCCCCCATACTGGCGGACCTCCACAGCTCCCCGCCCGTCCGGCTGTGGCATCGGACAGAACTTACTGCCAACTAGAGTCAGCCAATTCACAGTTCGAATCGCGTGGTGCCAGTCACCGAGATGCGTAGCGTAGAAGCCTACGTCGAAACCCGGGTATCGACGTGCATGACGGTGGATGACGTCACTGGAGGCTTGGTAGCTCGCAATCTCCTGGCCTGAGTACGACAGGCCTGCGTTGCCCCAACGAACGTCGAGGAGCCCAGCCAGAGCGAGCACCCTCTCGTAGAAATCCGCGAGCGGCCAATCCGTCGGCACGGTGATCCGGAGAGCTGCGCGACTGGGGTAGACTGCGGCAGTGGGCTCGAGCGGCTCGCAAACCTCGCAATCGAAGACCACACTAAAGGGAGAGGCATTCGTTCTCGACCCCTGCATTGTCAGGGCAAATGAGCACGGCGCGTCGGCAAGAATTTCCAGCTCTCCGAACTCGGGACTCCTCGCCACCGACTCCATCGCGAGCCGGTCTGGCATGGCCGTCATGAACCCGAATTCTTGCCGCGAATACGCGGCTATCATTTCGAGTTCATCAACGTGGCTCGCTGTCAAATGCGAGCCTATCCATCCATCTATGAGGTCAGCCGCGGCCACCAGGCCTGGCTGATGATCAGGCACCAGTGCTTCAAGCTGCATGTAGATGGCGAGCACCGGGTATACGTCAGGCTGCCCGGCACGAACCTGGAGTGGCGACGGATCAAACATCACCGAGAGACTCCAACAATCAGGCGCTCAACAGGCGCAATATCACTCGAAAACCGGTGCACAAAGTTGAGTATCATGTCCAACGCCGCCGGAAGGTGCGCGTCGAACAAGTCGTAGCGCACCCCGAGTTCCCGGTCGGAGCGGACGATCGTCGGGAGGATTGTAGTCAGAGCAGCCACTCCGACCGGCTCATGATAGGGAACCGTCAACAGCGCCACAGATAGACCGATCAACCGATCGGCGAGGGCCTTTTCATGCTTCTTTGTGGCCTTCGCACCGAGCATCATTCTGAGCGATAAACCGCGACGAACGCGAGCTTCGACGAGCTCAAAGGCGAGGGCCGGCCAGCGCTCTGTAAACATGTCTCGGTTGCGAAGTCGCTCTAGAATATTGCTCTCCCGAACGGAATTCCGTGTGCCATCGAGGGCAGTTCTCCGCGAATGACGAAGCTCACCGGGTCTTCGTTGTTCTCCAGCAGAAATGGTGCAAGTCAGCTGACGAATGAATGCTGGGGAGACGGAGGCGACCCGCGCCTGGTAGACGTGCTCCATCGCCGGCTCCAACGACATCGGATCTCCGCCGATGACGTCCAACTGCGACTTGGCTGGGTCGAAGTCGACCCCACCCCCGAGGCCGCTGTTGCACGAAGCGAACTGCAAGTTGATCCCGAGAACACGAGGAACTTGTGGCCGCGCGAATCGGAGTCGCACCTCCATCGTCTGTGGGGTCTCGCTGGCCCGGTACGAGACCGACAGAGCGCTGGCCAGATAGTCTACGTTCGCGATAGCAAGACCGACCTTAGAGATTCTTGCGTTCATGTTGCTCACCGAAGCCACGGCATGATCGTCGCTTGCGCCTCGGCTCTCGTCGGACCGCCTACACAACTATTGTCAGCGGTAAGAACTTTGCCCTCAGGGTCGCACGTCTTGCCGTCAATATCCATGAGCTTGTTGTTTGGATCGAGCTTGTTGTAGTGACGATGATTTCGGCCAGGCGTGTCGTATGGACCCTTGACCTCGGCCACGATTCCTCCGCCCGTGCGGAGGTCCGGAAACAGCGGCCTCATGCGCCATCGCCCAAGCGGTGTCCGTCCGACAGTACTTCCGACGAGACCACCCAGGCGCCCCAGCAACGATCCTCGGGCGACGCTTGGGGCCAGTCCTAGCGCATTCACAACGCCAACTGCAGCCGTCGCGCCAATCCCGAGTGCTTGGATTGCCGGATTCGCGCTCGCCCGCATGGCAGCCAGAGTCATGACATTTCCGCCAATTCGGCTTACGAACCCGGCAAGTTGATCAACCTGCAAATGCTGGGCAATGCCGGGCGGCAGTCGCCCTACCATGCCCTCCAAGAATTGACCGCGCGGAGCTCTTGGGCCTCCTGGATGGTTGTCGTAGTTCTGCTTAATGATTTTGCAGTGGCGATCTGCTTCAGCAAGAAAGGCTTCACAGAGCACCTCCTGAACATCTTTGCGCTCCGCGTCTCCGGCGCCCGCGGCGAATGAGGCAATCTTGGCGTTAGAAGGGCTCCCGCAGTTACTCTCCCCCTGATCGAGGGTACGAACGACTCCTCCGCCCTCGCCGTCGACGTCCGACGAACCGGACGTCGCCGCCGCAGCCCCCATGATCTTGTTCGAGATGATTCCCATCGCAACGCCGGGTTGGTCACCGTTGCTCAGAGCGGTCTTGCTGTTGCGCGTGAACATGGGTGCGCACAAAGTCATCGTCTTTGTGGCGTAGCCACCACCCGGTGTCAGCGTCATCGACACGTTCGGATAGGGCATCGGCACTGGGGCCGGGGCTGGCGGCGCGGGTGTCTTGCAGATGTCGATGGGGCCTGCAACCACCACCTGGTGGCCGGACGTGATCCCAGCCACTTGCTTCTTGCCGGACATCAAAGGCATGTGTTGCTCCAGCTATGCGACAAGGTGCTTGGTCCTCACGGTCACTCGTTGAAGGCGCTCGTACTTTTCGGCAGCGGGACTGCTACGCGCCAGAACAACTCGACGGTTCGAGCTTCGGTGTCGATGAGAACGCAGTCCAGGTGGCTTCGGCGCTCCGACCGCACGCCATCGACAGTCGAGAAGAACCCGGGGTGGATGCGGGGTAGCTGCACAACCCACGGACGCTCAGCCATGCCGACCATACGAAGTGGCTCGTCGCTGCGCAACGGCGTCGGCGACCATTGGTCTGGGGGTGCGGCCACGTGGAACATTGGGTCAAAGTCTCGTGGAAGAAGGGGCATCCGCTCTGCCTCCCAGGCCGAATCGTAGGTGCCAGCCCATGACGCGCGTGGTTGCCAGTGTCGGTGGATGGCCCCGAAGGACGCGGGATCGTTTGCGCCGGTCGGCAACTCCAATCTCGTCGCCGGCTGTCCACAAGCTCACGCGGTGATCGGTTGATGCCCCGGCCCGAGTAGTTTCTGGGTTCCCCGAGTGGCCGCGCTGGGTCGCGTAGATCACGACCTCCCCAACTGAGCTCGTAGATTAGTGGCACTGGTTCTCGAATGGGGAGTGCGGGACCTGGCGCCACGCCCCCGAACGAGCCCATCCGCCAGGTCCGCAGGCCGAAGACGCGGACGGTCTTCTTGATAGAGCCGACGACCAAACCGACCTCTGTCGAGGTAGCGTCGTTTGGTGGGACGGCAGCGCTGCCGAGGAGCAGCACTTCGGTACCTGGCTTGAACTCGCACAGTTGCGATGGCCGGCGGATGGAGGCCAGGGCGGGATCGTCTCCGTTGTAGGTGTCGATGAGGTCAATCGGGGGCGATTCCTCTGCCGGCACGATTGTCGCTGTCCCATCGCTGTCCAAGGCGAACGTGTACTTGAGCACCACAGCGAGCAGCTCTCGGCCGCCAACGTCCTTGATGGGTAGCCCAATGACGCGCCCCTCTGTGTCGTTGACCACGCGCATGACGCTATTTGCTTGCGGGAGCCCCAGCGAGCTCGGCCATCGGTCCGGTTGCAGTCAACTTCACGTCCGGAGAGTCGAGGATGACAGCGCCTCCTGAGATCGTCACCGTGGAAGAGCCGACCTTGAACACGATCTTCGCTCCGTTCATGAGGATGGCGCCGCCAACGGTCACGGAAATGTCGGCGGCCGACGAGATCTCCACGTTCCCCCCCGCATTGCCCAACCATGCTCCCCCAACCGTGGTCACCTTGACGCCCTGGGTGTCTAGCGTGACGTCCTTTGGTGTGACGTTGATGAATGCACCGCCGACGGTCGAGGCGCGAGCTCCCACCGTCATGTCCGACTTTCCGGTCGCAACCGCCTCGATCTTCGCAGCCCCCACTGTGATGGAGGTCGAGCCAGCCACCGCCAGACCGACCCCGAGCGCGGCGACCTCGAGACACATCCCCGAGACGGTCTCGGAGAGACTGCCATTGGAGCTCGTCGAGTCAGCCATCGGGGTCATGGTGGTGTGACTCCCGCCGATGCTCAAGGAACGGGAACCTCCGACCTCGTGTGTCTCACTCCCGCTTACCGTCTTGCTCCGCGACGCGCCGACTTTGTGAGTATGCGAGCCTCCGATGGTGACCGACTCGGCGCTGCCGACCTGCTCGGTCGAACTGCCCCCCACCGTCAAGCTATGGGCCGCCGTGACCTGTGTGCTGGCACTGGTCGCAACCTTTTCCTGCTTGTCATTCGCCACCACCAGATTGAGGTCCTTCTGGGCATTGACAGTGACCAACTCACTGCCACCGCTGTCGGCCGTTCGGATCTCGTTGTGCCCGCCACCTCCTGGTGTGCTGTAGGACTTCAAGACGGAGTTCGTCTTGGCCCCTGGTAAGGCATCGGTCGGCGGCGACGATGCATTGTAGAGTCGGCCCAATGCGATCGGCTGCTCCAAATCGCCGTCCTCGAACTCGATGCACATCTCCCAGGTCCTGCGCGGCACGACGACGGACCCGCTCGTGTGCATTTGAGCAACGCGGACGAAGCCGCTGCTCTTGTCGTCACGTTGACCGTATCGATCCCAGAGAAACTGCACCTTGACGCGACCGTGCTCGTCGCAGTGGATCTCCTCGCCCGGCGGTGTGGTGACATTCGCGAGTTCGCCAGCGACCACTGGACGTCGCAACCTCGGCAACCGCGCGAACCTCCTGCCACCCTCGAGCAGTCTCGCCTGCGTCTCGAGCTTGCTGTCTCCACCCGGACGCTGTTCCCATGAGTGTTGAACTGCAACGGGCACGTATTCGCCATCGGATTGCGCGTCTGGAGTGTCGACGATTCGAACGCTACGACCTGTGCTCATGGATGGCACCACTCCAAGGCAGCCGGCGCACACGGCCTCCGCCATCGTAGCGGCGCGGAGGGTCTCCACGCGTGATCGGCCACTGGCAAGATCCTTGTAGCCTCCAGGATACTCGTAGTGCTCACGCTCCAGCGCAGTCTCGACCTCGGCAGCGACCGTCAAGTCGATGTTCGGCTTGGTGAAGTCGTGATCGCGCAGGGTGAGCTTGTTCGGGCTGACCGTGGCAGCTCGATGCACCGAACGGAGATACTCCCCCCCGAGGAGACCAAGTCCGTCGCCGTAGGGGACATCTGCTTCCGCGGACTCGAAGCCCGTGGCGCTGTCGGTGAAGACGATCTTCTGGCCCGCATCTCCGTGCTCGATGAACCAGCACACGCCATCCTCCTCGAGGAGACGTTCCACGAACATACGCATGGACTCACCACGCTGTGTCGTCGTCTTTCGCGTTGGCAGTGTCCCGCCGAGGCGCCACAAGAGCCGGTCTGCCTGAATGCCTACCGCTGAAAACACCTTCTCGACGATCGATTTGGTGGTCTCATCGAAGTAGATACGACTGTCGGTGGAGTCTTCGAGAGCAGCGAACAACGAGCGGAGCTCGAGCCTCAGCACCTGGCGGACATCTCCAGCGCTCGCCCGCTCTGACACCTGACGAATGAGTCCGTAGAAGTATCGAACGACGCGCGCTCCATCTTCCGCGAGAATCGTGACTCTTCCAGTGCTTCCGAGAAGAGAGCGCGGGTCTAGGACGCCACCGTCCAAGACGAGTTCGAGTGTGCACGCCGACTCCTCCGAGATCTCCTCGCGGAGCTCCATCCGGCGGGCCCGCAGCAGACCGTCTTGGCCGCCTTCTGCCGCAAATAGGACATGGTAGTGCTGGATGCTTGTCATGCTGTTTCTATGGATTGTGCTGCACCTTGCTGCCGTCCGTCCCGATCATTCCAGCCGGTGTCGGGATGGTTGGTGCTCGCACTTCAATTGAGCCTGACTTGATCGTCAAAGAGGCGCCACCACAGCTGAATACAATTTCCGATTCCGCTTCGATCTCGATGGATGGTGCGTTCACTATGAAGGCGCCACCGACCACGAAGCTCACGTTTCCAGTCGCAACCTCCCCGTAATTCCCTCCAGCGGCCCCCACGTACGCCGCCCCCACAGTCTCGGCGAGAGCCCCCTTGACTCCAAGGGACACTCCCCCAACGCCAACCTGGAGTTTTACGCCCCCCACAGTCTCCGCTCCTGCTCCACCCGTCATGTTTCCCAGCCCACTCGCTGCTGCGCTGATCCATGCCGAGCCGACGGTCACGCTTGCAGAGCCGAGCACGGCCCGATTGACACCGAGGGCCGAGATGTCCATCAGATTGCCGCCAACCGTCATGCTACGACCACCATTTGCCTCGAGGGTCTTTCCCATGATGGTGGTGACGTCGCGGCTGCCGCCAACGGTGGTGGTCTCACCACCGTTGATGCCGACTGTGCGGCTACCCGCGACAGACAGGGTCTCGGAGCTCCCTATCGTGGTCGACTGATCTGCTGTGACACCGATGGATCTCGCAGTCCCCACGGACACCTGGGAATCCGCTCCAATTTCGTGCGTGTGATCGTTGCCGACCTTCTTGAACTTCTTGTCGCCGATTGCGACGTCCATGTTCTTGGACGCATTCAGGAAGATCTCTTCTGCGCCCTTCTTGTCTTCGAATCGGATCTCGTTCGAGGATCCGCCTCCGGGAGATGTCGCGGTCTGCCACGAGGTCCTGGTCTTGTTCGCCGGGAGTGGATATGGCGGAGGATGCGCGCCGTCGTATAGGTGACTGAGGATCATCGGAGAATCCGCGTCCCCCGCTTGGTGCTCGACGATGAGATCCCAGCCCACCCGCGGACGCACCATCGAGTTTCCGAGTGGGAACTGCCCCACACGCATCGGCGTCGAGGCGTTGTGGTCCTTGTGCTCGGACCGATCCCAACGAAACTGCGCCCGAATGCGCCCAACGTCGTCGGTGTGCAGCTCCTCGCCACTCGGCCCAACGACGACTGCCGTCTGCGGTCCACGAACGGGGGCTGCTGATGGACGCACGTCCGGCCGATGGGGGACCTCCGCTGGAGTGGCCGTGAAGCGAAACTCGGCCCTTCCTGCCTCCTCGTCCGTTCGGTGAGCAATGGACAGATGCATCGACGTGATCATCAGCTTCGCGATCTCGGCGAATGGAGAGCCGTCCAGATCGACGATACGACCTGGCCAAGTTCGGGGGTTGGTGACGCGCCCCTCGATGACGACACCGGCACTGCGCAACGACTCGAGACGGCGCTGCGCCAGCCCCTTACCATCGGCGGGCACCCGATACCGGCCTGGGTAGTCGTACTCACTCCATTTGCCATCGCTCGCGGAGACGTCGACCTCTTGATTGAGGCCCGGCTTGCCCGGTTCGTAATCCCTGAGCACAACACGACAGATCCGCGCGGTACGTCTCACCATGAGCCCATGGACGGCATCGCGGTCTGCCTCGAGTCCCGAATCGGTGACAACGAGGATCGGTCCACCAACTACTTCAGGCGCCTGCGGTGTCTCGTCGAAGAACACGAGCCGCGTCTTGTCGTTCTCGAAGTCGTATCGGTATGAAATCCCTTCCTCAGCCAAGAGTCGGCTGAGAAAGACCCAGTCAGACTCCCCTGCCTGCACAGTATACGGACGCTTTGCGTAGCTGGCCGTCAGGGCGAAGGAGGCGTCCTCTTCGAGACCCGCCTTGTTGATGATCTCGCGCAGGATCTCGGGAGCGGACATCTCCTGGAAGTAACGATGTTCGCGACCAATCTCCAATGCTACACTTGCCGGTGCGAGTGTGAACTCATACAGCGATTGTGTCGCGCCGGGTCCGTTTCTCGGTTCGATCTGGACCGCAAAGACAACGCCGTGGGCCAGGAACTTCGGCCCAATCCAAGGGGTTGCCTCGACGGCAGCGGGCTTCCCCAGCCACTCCCTGGGGTCGACGGCATCGGTGCCCTCCGCGAGGCAGCGAACACGAAAGCGGAACGACTCTGACAGTCGGATGTCGCCAACGACAGACCGAACGTCGAGCGCCTTACCATCGACCCAGAAAGAGACGTTGGGCTGAGTTGCCATCAGGTGATGAGATTCGGGCTTCCGGAGATTTTGACGCCTCCAGAGCCCTTGTAGGTGACCAAGCCAATGATTGTCGCACTTGCGGGCGTCAGATTGACGATGCCTCCGCCTCCTAGCAGGTTGGCCATTCCTGCCACCGTGAATCGTATCTTCTTCGCCTTCATCTGGAGCTTGCCTCCAGCATTGAGCAGTCCGACGCCGCCGACGATGACACGAGACGTGCCCTTGGCACTGGCGGTTCGATTTCCGGCTGCAGCGTGGATGATCGCACCCCCTACAGTCAACGCGGCGGCGCCGATGACGTTCTCGGAGGCGGCCCCACCGGAGATGACAAGCTTGGCACCGCCAACCGTCTCGGACTTGGCGCCGGCCACCATCACGCCCAGCCCCATTCCAGCGATGGACGCCATGGACCCCGCCACCGTCAGCGATTGGGACCCCTTGCTCGTGCGTGTCACGCCAAGCGCCGCCAACGTCATGTGGTTGCCTCCGACGCTCTCGCTGTCACTTGCAGCTACTTTCTCAGTGAGACTGCCGCTGATCGAGACCGTCTCGGAGGCGCCTACCGATTTTGTCCTGTCACCGGTAACGCTGACGCCTGCGTCTGCGCTGATGGTGCAGGTCCGACTAGCGCCAATCTTGACGGTCTGGCCTGCCCCCACCGTCACATCCAGTGTCGTCCCCACCTCCAGCTTCTCGTTCGCCCCGATCTTCTCCGTCTTGTTGTTGTTGACCTGCTCGTTCCAGTCCTTGCTGGCCGTCACGCCGAACTTCTGGCCCCCGCCCCCGTCCTCCATCGTGATCTCGTTGTACTTCCCACCCCCCGGGCTGGAGAGCGTCTTGAACGACATCGCGCTGGCGGCCTTCGGGTAGCTGTACGGCGCCGTGTGCGCGCCGTTGTCCACGCGGCAGACCGCGATGGGCCGGTCCGGGTCGCCGTAGGCGTAGCGCACGATCATCTCCCACCCCACGCGGGCGAGGGCCTGCGAGCCGCCGATCGGCAGCTGGATCACGCGCATCCAGCAGGTGGCCTTGTCGTCCTCCTTGCCCTCGCGGTCCCAGAAGAACTTGCCCTTCATGCGGCCGAGCGAGTCCGTGTGGATCTCCTCGCCCGCGGGCCCCGTCACCTTGATCGAGTGGGAGCCCGGCACCACCGGCCACTTGTGCCGCCGCTTCGGCCGGTAGGCCTGGTCGGCAGGGCTCGCCTCGAACGCGCACTCGTAGACCTGGTTCTTCTCGCCGCCCGTGCGCCGGTAGCGGTGGGTCACCGCGCGCACCAGCCACGTCACGTTCAGGGCGTCCCGCGTCGTCTCCGTGAGGTCGAACGTGCGCCCGGGCCGCATCTGCGGGATGTGTGCGAGCCCCTTGGCCACCGTGCGCTGAGCGAGGTGCTCCTCGAGCCGGATCTGCGCGAGCGCCTTGCCGTCCGCCTGCGTCTGGTAGCCGCCCGGGAACTCGTACCGCGAGGACTTGGCGCCGGAGACCCCGGCCGTCGAGGTGAGGTCCACCCCCGGCGTCTCGTAGTTGTAGTCCCGCAGCACCACCTCCTCGGTGATCACCGAGTGGGTCACCTCGAGGTCGAAGACCCCGGTCCCGATCCCGCCGTCGACGTACGGCAGCACGTGCTCGCCCTCGATCGGCTCGAAGATCGTCTTGTCGTCCGCGAAGATCGTCTTGGCCGCGTCGGGCTCGTCGGCCGGGATCGTCCAGATCCCCTCGAAGTCCATCAGCCGCTCGGAGAAGTCGCGGTCCGTCTCGCGGTACTGCACGCAGTAGACGCGCTTGGGCAGCGTGCGGCTCACCTGGAAATCGCAGGTCCCGACGTCGATCCCCGCGCGCTCGAAGACGAGCTTCACGATGTCGACGCTGGTCTTCTCCCTGGAAGATGCGCAGGTCCTTGCGGAGCTCCAGCATGCCGAAGCGGTCGAGCAGGTCGAGCTCGAAGAAGTGCTCCTGCACCGCCTCTCCCTCGTCGAGCACCCCCTGCACCACGAGGTGGAACGCGCGCACCGGCGCGTCGTCCTCGAGCATCTCGAGCACCACGTCCTTGCCGAGGGCGGCCTCGGCATCGAGCGTCTGGGTGAGCTCGAGCCGCAGCCGCACCTTCGCCCGCGTGGGCATCGACAGCCCCTCGTCGACGTCGGCGACGACGACCTCGTAGGGCTCCTCGAGACCACTGAGACGGAAGGTGCGTTCGGTGATCGCCATGGCCCTGGTTCTGGTGTCGGCGTGAGGACCCGGAACGTTACCGGTTCCGTCGAAAACTCTCATTGATCTGGCGCAAGCCTCGCCACGTCACAGGCGTGTGACACCACTGCCGAGGAGCCGTGCGATCGACTACCCTCCCGCGCCGTGATCCCCGACGTGGTCGTCCTCGGTGTCGGTGCCCGCTCCCACGTGGGCCTCGACGCCCTGCAGGTCACCCTGGCCAGCCGCGCCAACAAGATGCGGCCGCGCGAGTCGCACATGATCGACCGCCACGGCGAGCCGATCGGCACCTGCCGCCTCGCCTCTCTCTCCGACGCCGACCAGGGCCTGCCGCGCTTCGTGGCCCTCGCCGTCCCGGCCCTCCTGCAAGCCACCTTCGCGTGGCGCAAGGAGCTCGGACTGCGCGGCCCTCTGCCGCCCCTCCCCGTCGTCATCGCCCTCCCCAACACCTCACGGCCCGGCTTCGACCGGCGACTGCTGCGCGACCTCTTCCCCTGGCTGCAGCACCGCTCCGGCATCGTCCTCGACGCCCGCCTCTCCATGACCGTGGAACAGGACCGCGGCGGTGGCGTCCTCGCGTTCGTGCGTGCGCTCGAGCTCCTCGAGGAGAACCTCTGCGACGTCGTCGCGGTCGGCGGCGTCGACAGCTACTTCGACCCCGACGTCCTCGAGCACCTCGACGCCGAGTACCGCCTGCACGCGCTCGAGACCGAGAACGGCTTCATCCCGGGCGAGGGCGCGGGCTTCCTGCTCCTCTCGCGCCGCAGTCGCGCGAGCGGGCTGCCGAAGATCGCCAAGCTCATCGGCGTGGCCGTCGAGGACGAGCCCCGCCCGTGGGGCCACGAGGATCCGTGCCACGCCGTCGGCATGACCGCGGCGATCCGCGGCGCGTGCGGCAAGGACTTCGAGAAGGCGCGGCGCATCCCGTGGGTGCTCACCGACGTCGCCAACGAGCGCCACCGCGTCGACGAGTGGCAGCTCGCGTTCGGCCGCACGTTCCGCGCGTACTCGTCCGAAGTGAAACACGACCAGCCCCTCCTCAAGACCGGCGACGTGGGCGCCGCCAGCGCCGCCATGCTGGCCGCCATGGCCTGCGTGCAGTGGGCCATCGGCGGTGCCCCCGGCGACCTCGCGCTCGTCGCCACCCACTCCGACGGACCGGAGCGCGGCGCACTCCTCCTCGGCACCGCCGACGACGCGGGCGGAGGTCTCCCGTGAGCGACTTCCTCGAGCAGCTCCAGCACCCGGCGCGCATCGCCAAGAACGCCGTCGAGGTCGCGAGCCGCGAGCTCACCGCGGCCGCCCTCGTCTACGACCGCACCCTCGTCGCCGAGCTCCTGCGCCAGGCCGTCGCGGGGCTCTACCTCGCGCTCGACACGCGCCCCGAGGAGGCCGCCCACGCCGAGGCGTTGCACGAGTCCGCCGCCCGCATCGGCGACGCCGAGCGCCTCGTCTCTCGCGCCGCCGAGAATTCCCCGCTCGCGGCCACCGTGCACAAGCCGCTCGCGATCCTGGCCGACGCGCGCAAGCTCCTGCTCGAGCAGGCCGAGAAGGTCACCGACGAGCAGCTCCGGCTCCTCTCCGACCCCAAGCGATGGGCGATCGCGAGCGCGCACGGCGACGCCTCGAGCGAGGTGCCGCCGTTCCGCGCGAGCCTCGGTGTCCCGCACGTGCACCACCTCCGGCGGCCGCGCATCCCGCCCGCGATCGACCTCGGCGAGAACCCCGCGCCGCCCCCGAAGGCCGCCACGTCCGTCAGCATCCCGCGGCCGAAGACGCTCGAGGAGCTGGCCGCGTTCGCCAAGGCCGCGCAGGACGGGTCGCTCGCCAAGAAGCTGCTCGAGGAGCCCGAAGAGCCCCCCGCGGCGCCGCCGCCCGCCGAGGTGATCTACGCCTACGAGCCCGCCGTCGAGGAGCGCGAGGTGCTGCGCGCGCTCGCCCGCGACACCCTCGAGGACATCGGCAGCCTCGGCAACCTGCGCCACCCGATACCCACCGAGACCTGGCTCGATCAGGCGCCGTTCGAGCAGCGGCTGCTCAACAACGTGGACTACTTCGCCTCGCTCGGCGCGGGCGTGCTGGGGCACGTCGCGATCTACCACCGCGAGTCCGAGGTGCCCGACCCGATGCGCGCGTTCGCGCTGTCGTTCACCCTCGGGTGCATCGAGGGGCGCGACCTGATGGGCCTCGTCGTCTCGGTGCTGAAGCAGCGCCCGCCCGAGGAGTGGCCCGGGTTCGTCGATGGCCTCACCCTCGCGCCCAACCCCGCGATCGACGAGGTGCTCCCCGAGCTGCTCACGCACCCGAACCTCGGCCTCGTCGGCCTCGCGGTCGACGTGCTGGGCGAGCGCGGCACCCTGCCGAAGGACGTCGTCGGGTGGGTGCGCGGCCGCGAGAACCCCGACCTCGACGTGCGTCTGTCGCGCGCGCTCGCCCGCAACCTCGACCAGGAGACCGCCACCCTCGCGCTCGAGGACCTGTTCCGCCGCAGCGTCGACCTCGGCGACGACGCGCTCTTCGCGGCGACGACGCGCGCGCTCCTCTCGCGCGGCCACTCGCCCACCCGCGAGGCCCTCCGCGACGAGCTCGCCACGCGTCGCTCCGCCGCGCGCACCCTCGTCGGGCTCGAGCTGCTCGGGATCGCGGGCCACCCCGACGACCTGCCGTTCCTGCTCGAGGCGGTGCAGCTGCTCGAGCTCCCCCCGCCGCACGTGCTCCGCGCGCTCGGTCGCTACGGGCACCTCGCGCTGTTCCCGTTCCTGGTCGACGTGCTCCGGCGCTTCGAGGGCGAAGAAGCCGTCGTCGAGGCCGCGGGCGAGGCGCTCGACCGGATCAGCGCCGCCGGGTTGCGCAAGAAGGTCGAGGAGCCGTGGGAGACCGGCCTGCCGCCGGAGCTCCAGGGCGCGGCGGACGCGGTGGGCGCCCCGAAGCCGATGCGCACCGTCGAAAAGGTGATCCTCGATCCGGCCTCGTGGGACGCGTGGGCCAAGGAGCACCTCGGCGAGCTCGACACGCGCAAGAAGCACCGCGGCGGCGAGCCGTTCCGACCGCTGTTCGTGATCGACGAGCTCGAGGCCAAGACCACCCCGTGGAAGCAGCGGCCCGACGCGGCGTTCGAGGCGGCGTGCATCCTCGGATCGCTGCAGGGGTTCCGCACCGACGACTGGGTCGCGACGCAACAGGCGAAGCTCGCCGAGCTGCGCCGCGACGCGAACAGCCTCGACGGCGCGCCCGGCTCGTGGTGGTTCGATCGCTCGCCCGCGCCGCGCGACGCCTGGTCGTGGGGCCCGGCAAAGCCCCTGCGCACCTCGAAACCACCAGCCTGACTACTCCTCGGGGGGTGGCTGCAGCGCGACGTACCGCGTGAAGAACTGCTCCTGCTCCATCGGGTCGCTCGAGAGGCGCTTGGCGAAGTGCCGCGCGAGGCGCAGGTAGTCTGCGAGCGAGAGGTTGCGGCGCGCGAGCGGCTCGCCGGGGCCGCCCTCCTTCTGCACCTCGACGGTGAGCGTGGCCCAGTCCTCCGGGGTCATCGGGGTCACGGGCGCCATCGCGTCCTGGGCCCTCGAGAACGCGTCGGAGTAGACGATGGCCAGGCGCGCCTGCACGCCGTTCTGCATCGCGTCCTCGGCCAGCTTGGGCATCCAGTAGGCGGTGGACTCGTTCCACTGCTGCTCGGTGAGGCGCACGCTCTCGAGCACGTCGGCGTACCTGCGCGTGCCCTCGGCGATCGCGGCGGCGATCTCGGCGTGCGCCTCCAGCGTGATGCCGTGGGGCGGCCCCTCGGCCGCCTTGTGTTGCGCTGGATCAACCGGCGCTTCGGGCTCGCGCTCCATCGCTGCGTTGCTTAGCATGCCCCGCGGTGACCGAGCGCCCCGATCCCGCGACGATCGAGTTCCCTGGTGGGCCCCGCGCGGGCGAGCCGATCCCCGACGATCCGATCGACGGCATCGACTTCGGCACCTTCGTGAAGATCTCCGCCGAGATCGCCGAGGGCGACCCACCGCGCGCCGCCATCCTCCGCGCGGTCGGGCTCGACGAGCTGCGGTGGACCTTCATCGAGCAGGGCTTCATGCTGCGGGTCGCGACCGCCGCGCTGCGCGGGGATTCGAGCCTGGCCGAGGATCTCAATCGTCGTTACGTCGAGGCGCAGGACGCGCTCGGGCCGACGGAGCCGACCCACGGGCTCGACCGGTATGCGTTCATGGTCGCCCACGCCGAGAAGGGCGCGCCGCTCTTGCCGATCCTGAAGGCCGAAGGGCTCACGCTGGCAGGGTTCGCGCGGCTCCAGCGCGCGTGGACCAAGCGGCTCGTGGCCGACGAAGCGCTTTCTTCGACGTTCCGTGGGTGGGTGGAGCAGGTCAAGAAGCAGCTCTGATTGGTGCTTGCTCGCCGGGCCGTGGTGCTGGCATTCTCCACCCATGGCGGAGTTCGACAGGCGCTGGGTGGTGGCGGCCGCGCTGCTGCTCGCCGCGTGCAGCGATCCAGATCGCGTCGTGGCGACGCCCGACTCGGGCACGGGCGACACGGGCACGGGCGACGCGAGCGACACCGGCACGGGTGACACCGGCAAGCCGGATACGGGCGTCGTCGACACCGGCACCACCGAGACGGGCGAGACCGGTCCGCTGGTCAAACCCACCACGGCGTTCTCGCTCGTCCCCGGCGGCGCGCGCATGGTCGACGACAAGTACATCCTCGTCACCAACACCTCCCCCGTCACGGGCTCGCACCTGAGCTCGTCCTCCAGCTACGTCCTGCACGGCGGCGTGATCGGCGCCGTCGAGTCCTCCCAATGATCTCCGAGGGGTTTTCCATGAAGCGAGTCCTGCGCACCACGCTCCTGTCTCTCGCGGTCACGGCTGCCCTGGCCACGGCCGTCGGCGCGGCGGTCCCCAACGTGCTCACCCAGCAGGGGCGCCTCGTCGACAAGGCGACCGGCAAGCCCGTCGTCGGGGCGAAGGATTTCACCTACAGCATCTACTCCACCCCCACGGGCGGCACCGCGCTGTGGACGGAGACGCAGAGCCTCACCCTCGACGACGGGTACTTCTCCACGCCCCTCGGCAGCACCAAGCCGTTCCCGGCGGGTCTGTTCGACGGCAGCGGGCCCCGCTACCTCGGCGTGCAGATCGGCACCGACGCCGAGCTCACCCCGCGCGAGACCTTGAACAGCGTGCCGTTCGCCATCACCGCGCAGAACGTGGCGGGGCCCTCGGTCGTCGCGCTGCGCGAGACGGACAGCACCGACTCGCAGACGATACCCGCCAGCTACGGCTTCATCTACACGTGCAAGACCCCCGCCTACACCGCGGGCGTCGGCGAGAAGGCCTTGGTCTTCACGCACGCCTCGTGCTCCGTGCCGCAGAACTCGGGGATGGGTGTCCGCGTCGGCCTCAACACGGGCGGAGCAGACTCCACCATCGGCAACTGGCACTACCACGCGCAGCCCGTCGCGGGCACGTGGCGCATCGACAATTCCAAGAACGGCTCGGTCGCGCTCACCTCGATCGACGTACGTCTTCTCGACGGCGATCACCAACTCCGAGACGCCGACGAGCTACGCTGGCAATTGCTACTGCCACACGATGGTGCTCATCACGCGTGGGCTCTGAGCGCGGGTCGTCCAAGGGTGGGTCGATTCCCGCCGCCATCGTCGTCGGGTCGCTGATCATCGCGTTCGGGCTCTACAAGGGCCTCTCCGCGCGAGCGCCCGCCCCGGTGCCCGTCTTCCCGGTCGGCACGACGTCGCCGGCGCCGACCGGCTCCGCACACCCCGGGCCCGTCACGCCCGAGCTGCTCGCGCTCGACCGTCAGGCCGCCGTCGACGAGCGCACGCGGAATGCGCTCGAGAAGGAGCGCACCACGCTGCTCGATCGCTGCTGGAAACCCTTCGTGGCCGACGGAGGCGCGCGCCAGTCGCTCTACAAGTTCGAGGTCTGGTTCGACGCCGCGGGCAAGGAGACCCGCCGCGACATCTTCCCGGTGCCCAACGCCGAGGCGCGCCCCGACACCCTGAAGTGCTTGCGCGCGTGGGAGACGAAGCTATCGATCGTCGTACCGACGCCCGCCAGCGAGGTGAAGGCGGTCGTCGAGCTCCCCTTTCCCTGAGAAGGGCCCCTGACGACGGCCCTGAGGAGGCACCTTGCGCTGCTCGGTCTTCATCGCCACGAGTCTCGACGGCTTCATCGCCCGCGCCGACGGCGCCATCGACTGGCTCTCCACGGTGCAGGTGGAGGGCGAGGACTACGGCTACGCCGCGTTCTTCGCCACCGTCGACACGCTGGTCGTCGGCCGCAAGACGTACGACACCGTGCTCGGCTTCGGCGAGTGGCCGTGGAAGGGCAAGCGCGTCGTCGTCCTCACGCACCAGACCCCCACGCCGCGAGCGGACGAGACCTTCTTCGCCGGCGAGCCCGCCGCGCTGGTCGCCGAGCTGTCGGCCGAGGGGGCGCAGCGCGCGTACATCGACGGCGGCGTGGTCATCCAGCAGTTCCTCGCCGCCGGGCTCGTCGACGACCTCACCCTCTCGATCGTGCCCATCCTGCTCGGCGACGGCGCGCGCCTCTTCGGCAACAGCGGCCGCGACGTCCCCCTGCAGCTGGTCGGCAGCCGCGCGTTCCCGAGCGGGCTCGTTCAGATCGACTACTCACTTGCGAAATGAGACCTGCCCGGTGACCCGATCGAGGTGGACGAACGCCTCCGGATCCACGCCCAGACATTCGTAGAACCCGCGCGCCGCGAGCCACGCCATCAGCGCCTGCGACGTGTCCACGGCGAAGCCTCGCCCCTCGGTGACCCGCACCTCCACGCACTTGCGGGCGGCGGTCTTCTCGAAGGCGTGCGCGATTCCGAACTCGATCCCGGCGCGCCACTCCGCGAGGGAGGCGCAGACGGTGACGGCGAGGCCCGCGCCCTCGGTGACGTCGACCTCCATCGTCAGCGCGCCGAAGTACCCCCGCGGCCCGTCTTGCTCTGCAATGGAGGGTGAGGCGGTCCGCGTCATGGGTGCATTCTTCCCGCGGCGACGGCGGCTCGACAACTTTCGCCGGTCCGTCGCGGGCCGCGGGCCGCGCGCGGTGCTCTCCTGCAGGCATGCGCCCTGCCCTGCTCCTGCTCGTCGCCCTCGGGTGCGGCTGTGGCGACGGCGCGCCGGCCGAAGGCGCCGACGCCGACGAGGCCTCGGTGCCGCTGCTCGAGACCGGCGGCGCCGACGCGACCGACGCGAGCACCGACGCCGCTTCCGACGCCCCCCGCCCCGTGTGCGACGCCCGCACCTTCGGCGCGAAGGGCGACGGCAAGACCAGGGACACCAAGGCGCTGCAGGCCGCGATCGACGCCTGCTCCCCTGGCACCGTGGTGCTGCGCGGCGGCACGTTCCTCACCGGCATGCTCCGCCTGCGGAGCGACCTCGTGCTCTCGATCGACAAGACCGCGACGCTGAAGGGCACCCAGGACGACGCCGACTACCCGAGCACCTCGCCGCCCACCAGCAACACCCAGCTCCTCAACTGCCGCAAGGCCCTGCTCTACGCCGAGGGCGTGCACGACCTCACGCTCGAGGGCGGCGGCACGATCGACGGCAACGGCAACACCCCGAAGTGGATCGGCCCGAGCAAGGTGCACCCCGAGGCCACGCGGCCCATGGCGATCTACACGGTGCTCTCGCGCAACGTCACCATCCACCACCTGAAGGTGGTGAACGCGGCGATGTGGGGCGTGGTGAGCCTCGAGGACGACGACCTCTCGATCCACGACCTCGTGGTCGACACGCCGCTCTCGGGGAACCGCGACGGCATCGACGTCGTCGACTGCCACCGGGTGCGCATCGAGAACGTCACCATCACCTCCGAGGACGACAGCATCTGCCTCAAGAGCGGCGTCGACCGCGGCGTACACGACGTCGTCGTCAAGAACGCCCGGGTCAAGTCGTTCATCGCCAACGCCCTGAAGATGGGCACCGCGAGCTACGGCGCGTTCGCGAACGTCACCTTCGAGGACGTCACCGTCGAGTCCGCCGACAAGGCCGCGATGGCCGTCGAGTCGGTCGACGGCGCCGCGATCTCGGACATCGTGTTCCGCCGCATCACGTTCAAGGACGTCGGCTCGCCGTTCTTCGTCATCCTCGGCGACCGCGGCTCGACCCCGCTCGGCTCGGTGCGCCGCGTGGGCACGGTGAACGGCGTGCGCTTCGAGGACATCGTCGGCACCTCCACCCGGTACACCTGGGGCTCACCGATCTCGGGCACGAAGACCAAGGACGGCGTGGTGCACCCGCTGCAGAACCTCGCGTTCACCAACGTGGTGGTGACGAGCAAGGGCGGGCTCGGCAAGGTCCCGGGCGATCCCCCCGAATACGCCGGGCAGTACCCCGACCCGAACCTGTGGGGAGACCTCCCCGCGTACAACTACTTCCTGCGGCACGTCGACGGCGTGACGTTCACGGGCGGCTCCACCAAGACCTCGAGCGGCGACGCGCGCAAGGCGATGGAGACCCGCGACGTCACCGGCCTCGTGGTGAAGTAGTGGGAGCGGAGGACCGGACAGGGACGGTCCGGGAGCGACCAAGCAAAATACCCGAAGGCTGCTGACCGAACCGCGCGCGGAACGCGGCGGAGAACGAGGCGAGGCTCGCGTAGCCCACCTTGGTCGCGACCTCGCTGACGGAGAAGCGGCGCGTCTTGAGGAGCAGGTTGGCCTCGTCGAGCCGCCGCGCGCGCACGAAGGCCAGCGGCGCCAGGCCGAGCTCCCGCTTGAACGCGCGGAGCAGGCTGCTCTCGCTCGTGCCGCATGCCTTGGGCAGGCGGGTGACGACGGTGGCCTCGAAGAGGTGGGCCTCGATCTCGGCGAGCGCGCGGGCGACCAGCGGCCCGTCGACCTCGAGGCACGTCTTGCGCACGCCCTTCCGCTCGCGATCGAGGCAGAGGAAGTAGACCTCCTTGACGATCTCGGTCTCGAGGAAGCGCGTGGCCTCGGTGTCCCGCTTGCGGCAGACCGCGCGCTCGAACAGGTACCGGTGGCAGAGCTCGTTCACCCAGGTGGTGCGCGGGAGGAGCTGCTGCTCGCCGAGGTAGCGGCGGAGGGCCGCGGTCTCGATCTCGCCCTCGTAGGTCTCCACGAGGTGCCGCACGAGCGCCGGGCTCACCTCGAGCACGAGCGCGCGACCGAGCGGCCCACGCGCGGTGACCTGCGCGGCGGTGCGCGCCGGGACCACGAGGAAAGAAGCCCGATCGACGTGCTGCACGCTCCGCGTCCGGACCTCGAGGCTGCCCGCGTCGGTGTTGACGAGCAGCGCGGGCCACCGCGGACAGACCTCGAGGCGCGCGCCGACGGAGAGCGGGACGAAGCGCATGGCCATCGGGCCTTCGCGCTCGTCGACCGGGGTCTCCGTCGCTTCGGCCACGCTCAGACGGTGGTGGAGAACGAGGTCAGCCGGCCGACCATGCCGGGCGCGGCGAACCACGCGATCCAGTGGAACCGGTGGCGACGACCCGTGATGGTGTCGGTGGCCTCGAAGACGAGCATGGCGCGGTCGTTGTGGATCGCGCACTGCGCGACGGTGACCTCGCCGTGCGGATCGGCGTGCTCGCGGTGGGCGAGGAACTCGGTGCGCTGGGCGAGGCCCACGCCGCCGAGGTCGCTGGTGAACGAGGTGGCGATGGCCGCGCTCATGTCCTTGGCGTGTGGCGCGCGCGACCACCAGTTGGCGAGCTCGACGAGGCACGCCCGCGAGGCCTCGTCGTCCCACTTGGGCGCGGGCGGCGGGATGCTGCCGTGCGAGACACGCTTCACGACGCCGCGCGAACCCTCGACGTGCCAGCGCGCGATGGAGCCGTCGATGGCGCGCGCCTCGCGCAGGCGGGTGTTGACGCCGTGCGCGTCGAGCCGGAGCGGCAGGTGTTGCAGGGCGGTGTGCGAGACGCGCAGACCCATGCGGGCGAGCGCGTCGATGGCGCGCGGGAAGTCGAACACCTCGGTGACGACGATGGCGAGGTTGCCCTCCTCGAGGAGGCCGGCGTCGTAGCCCCAGAGCCAGTCCTCGAGGCGCCCACCGGCGCCCAGCGGGGTGGCGTGGCCGGTCGCCTTGTCGACGACGACGCCGACGCAGCTCTTGGCCTCGACGGGGAAGAACCACCAGCGCTCGGTCTCGCGCACCTCACCGTCGGGCTGGAGCGGGTGGCCGACGGCGTCCGCGCGGGCGCGGGCTTGTGCCAGATCGAGGGTCATGGGGGGACCCTAGACGAGAAACGCCGGCGCCTCACGCCGGACGCGAGAAGCGGGCGATGTGGGCGAGCGCGGCCCACCTCGGCGAAGCGCATCCAGCTAGCGCGCCGGAAGGGGCGTCGGGGCGAGACGAGGTTCATCCACCCGGGGGGAAGAGCCACCCGGCGAGTTCCGACCGCAGCGCTGCCCAGTGTGCGTTCGAGGGCGCGCTCGCTCGAGTGACCTCGTTCGAGAACCGGTCGAGCATCGCATCCACGACCTCGTCCTGCGTGACCAGGCCTTCCTCGAATGCCTGCCACAACGCTCGTCTACCGAAGAGCAGATCCGTGACGAGAACGTCCACCGCTGCCCTCGAGATGTTGGACGCATGATGGGTCTCGGCAAAGTCACCGAGCAGCTGAACGATCGGTGGGAGCCACTCGTAGCCTGCAGGGAAGGGAATCCTCGGGAAGCCTGCCTCTTCTCTGGTCATTCGTGCGAGCCTCGCTTGTGTTGCAGCCGCGCCTCTACCGGTCGACCGAAGACCACTCCCTGATGTCGTCGATCACACTCCGCAGCCAATCCCAGATCGAGTCAAATCTGGCTACAACCTCGTAACCCTCAGGCGTCCAGCCGTGGATCAGCAGGACGTTTGGCTCGTGACTCTCCTGGACGACGGCAAAGCAGGCCAGATCATCACCGTCCTGCCGACGCGCAAATGCGTACATCTCCCCAGTATTTGTCGGCTGCGGCCAGCGATCGCTGACCGAGAAGACTTCTTCCGCCGGCAGCAGGTACCAAGGCTGAAGGGCGGTGTTCGGTTCGAAGCCAGCCAGCCCTCGAGCCACCAGCCACTCGTAGCCGGCGGGGGCGCGAAACGGGAGCGTCGGGACTCGTGCCTCTTGTTCGGTCATTCTCGGGAGCTTCGGTGGAGTTGCTACCGGCGGCGGGGGCGGCCGCTGAGCGCCTGCTTCATCCAGGGCTCAGCGTACCGCGGTGCGGGTGGCAAGGCGCACGCGGCCGTTCATTTGATCGACGAACAGCAGCCGGTCGGCGTCGAGGAAGACCATGCCTCGCCCTCCCCCTCGATGCATCCGGGCCACGCTGGTCGGGCCATCGACGGCATCGTCAGGGTCGCCACCGATGATGAGCTCGGGCCGCACGGGTGGCTCTCCATCGAAAGCCACCAACCGATTCCCGTAGTCGACGGCGACGAGCGTCTCGCCCAGACCGGCAACGTGGCTCGGCGACTCGCCCTCCACGTGCGGCTTCGGGTCGAACTCCAGAGTCGCCGTTCCCTTCAACCGTGCTCGCCAGACCGGTCCGCGACCGAACCCGGTCACGAACAGCGTGTCGCCGGGAGACTCACCACCCAACGACCCGGCCCTCACGTGGGGTGGCACCACGCACTCGGATGCGTCGAGCGCCCCCGAGTCATCGAGGGACAGGCAGAACAGCCGGTCTCGCGGCTCTCGGAAGCGAACGATCCAGCATCGTCCGCATGCCGTGTGCCACTGAGACCAGAACAGACCACCGTCGTTCATCGCCTGCTCGAGCAGTCGCGGCATCGGGAGATCCGTCACGCTGCGAGAGCGGAGGTTGACGAGGCGCAGGGACCGCCCGACCAGACCGAAGAACCTGTCGGAGCGAATCAGGCACCCTTCGTCGAACGGCTCCGAGCAGACAGCGTCGAAGCGCGTCAGCGTCGGATCGGTGACGAGAACCGACTCATGCGCGTCGCTGTTGCGAACCAGCACGGCCACGGTCGATCCGAAGCGCGAGATGGAGCTCGGCCAGTAGATATCAGACAGCACCGTTCGTATGGTCCACATCACAGACCCGTCAGGAGTAACACGACATCGAGGCTCGCCTCACGGGCAAGGCTCGGCGGCCTCGGCAAGCCAGTCGGTCAGCGCTTCGACGGGGTTCAGCCGTCGCATACGCTCGACGTTCGAGAAGTCCGGCGGCATGACCTCGACTCCGACGACAATCCTGCTTCGTCGATCTCCAGCTCCAAAGACACCGCTCCGCTCGACCCTGGACATCGCCTCCTCCATCGCGAGTAGCTTCGCGTTGCATTCGGAGACGGCATCGGCCGTGCCTGCTGGCGGACGCGGCCAGGAAAGCAACAGGTCTCGCGCCGGTGGAAGGTAGACCTCGCCGTATGGATAGAAAGGCGAATCCGCGTACGACCACTTCAGCCACTGGCGCAGCTGGACGTCGAGCTCCTTCGCCATCGCCTCGGCGAGCGCCTGTCGGGACCACGCGGCGAGGCCGGGAGGTGCAGCATCACCCGTCGTGATCAGAGAACAGTAGTAGAACTCATGGTCATGGAATTCCTGAAAGAGGCTACCGACCGCGCGCGACACGCCCTCGGCGAGAATGTCGACGAGGTGTCCCATGTCTGGTCGGTCGACGTGCATGGCTGCCCTTGGTCAGATGCGTCTCGAACGTCTGCTATCACAGGCTGACGACGCTTCCTAGACGACAGACGGACGAAGCGGGTCGAGGTAGTTGAACTGTGCCGCCTCGAATCGCTCCTCGAGGGCCTCGAGTCCTCGCTCTCTCTTGAACGCAATCTCGGCCGGCGTTGCCGGAATCATCCACAGAAAGCGAACCGGCGGCTCCGCCAGCCACTCGAGCTTCGGACCATCGACGTACGGCAGCGAGATCACTCCGTGGGTGCACGCCGAGCCCACCATCCATGGCATCCCGAAGTTGACCGAGTGCCCCAGACCGAGCCTGCTGCCTGTGCGGTGATAGTGGGCCACCGCCGTCAGGATCTCCGGGAGGTTCGTGCGACGAACGTCGTTGGGTCTGCACAGCACGTGAATCTCCAGGCGGTCCGCGTCCGCTGCGACCGACATGCAGCGCGTGGCGAAGGCCACCGTGTCAGCCGACCGACTCACGACCAGAACCCGGAAGTCAGCCGGCAACTCGTCGATGGGCCCAGTCCCCCAGCGAAGGGACTCCCTCGGCGCACGCCAGTTCTCGGCGTAGTGGGCCTCGATCTTCTGCGCGTAGGTGATGCTGCTCATCGTCCGGAAAGCTGCCTTCTCGGTCACCACGGCCGGCACGACGGGTCGTCAGATCAGCTTCGGTCGACTCTCTGGCTAGCGACGGTTGTAGTCCGCGCCGGCCAGACGCTTCAAGAACGTGCGGGCGGTCTATGGCTGCTTCTCACTCACCCAGGGAGCGCTGGTCGCGGTTCTCCGCGCGTGGTGACCAACGGGAAGGCCCGCCAGCTGTGTCAGGCCAGGATCACGCTCCAGAATCTCCTCCAGCCGCACCAGCTGTAGCACCGATGGTCGGTAGTCTTCGTTGCCACAGTGAAATTGCCAAGAGGCACCTTCGTCTTCGTCGAGATCGTGCGTGACATACAGAATCGGCATCCTGCGCAGGGTGACGTGCGAGGTGGTGATCACTGCTGCAGAGGGCGGCACGTCGAACGGCCAGGGCGACGTCTTCACCGGCATCATCCTGCCCGATTTCTTGAAGGAGCGGGTATCGGAGTCGTCGTCCGGGCTCGAGGGGCTGGGTGCCAACGCCTCGCCGCAGTTGGACGCTCTCGCTCGAGCGCGCCGCTCGAGTCGTGGGACCCTGCTGTGAGGGACCCGGTGGCGGTCGACCCACTCGCTCCTACCGACAGATCTCGACGGAGTCGACTTCGTCGTTCTCGACGAGGCGCAGGATCTGTCGGCGGCTGACTGGCAGTGTCCGAGCCCTGGACGGCGATCGACCGCTCTGGATCATCCCGACGAGGGCCAGGCGTGACCCCGCGATGCGTCCGCCTTAGAGCTCCCTCCAGGTGAGGCTGCGCGGCATACCACCACCGAGTCGCTGAAACTCAAGTACGGCTTCGATGGCATCCTCACATGAGACGATGGCATCTCCATCGACGAATCATCTCCCCTGGGAGCCGGCAGCAAACGACTCCACGTCTCCACCGTGCCCCGACGAGGCGTACCCGGGATGGCCATCGGCGGGGAAGTAGTGCACGCATGCGGACGTGCGATTCACCAAGACCGTCATGTACGGATATTCAGCGCCCGCCGAGACAGTGAATTCATTTAGACCTCTAGCGTCCCGTTCATTCATAGCTTCAGCGAGCATGTCCGGCGAATCTGTTCTGCAGGTTCCGACGAAGTGCTCAACCACGACGTCCATCACGCACCTTCCCTGGTTGCTTGTCGTTGCCCGCGTACGTCTTACCCTGCGAGCGGCGGCATGCGCGAGTCGGAGCATCCGATGCCCACGTTGCGCCAGTGCAGGCTTGTTCAAGTGCGGATGGCGAGAGCGGACAAGCTTGGACGATGCCGCCGCGCTGGCATGCGAGCGAGGTCCGCCCTCGACGCGAACTCCGCGAGCGCAGCGCTGATCGGCGGTATGTCCGGGTCGCTAGCGGTCCGAGGACTCACGGTCGCACTCGGCACCGTGCCCTGTCGTCTCCAGAAATCGGCATAGGGGCCCGAGGAAAACCCTTGGGCCCCCTGCCACACCACCCGGCGTGCGGGTCCGCACCGGGCGGTTCGATTGGTTGAGGTCACGCGGCGAGTCTGGGGAGGCCCAGGCCGTCGAAGTAGCTGGTGGGGAAGGCGATGTTGATCAGCATGGCGGAGTTCCTCCACCAGCGGTGGCCGTTCGCGGCGACTCTGGCGGCCGCATGCTCGGGCAGTCCCCGGGCGCGCAGTTCGCGATAGATCGTCGTTCCTCGGCGCCAGTGCTTGAGGTGAAGCGCTCGTAGCCGATGCCGAATCCATTCGTCGAGCGCGCGGAAGACCCCGGTGTATCGGCGAGGCGGAAGTAGTTCTTCCACCCGACGAGGTATGACCGGAGGTCCTGCACGACCCTCGTGATGCTCTGGCTTCGACTTCGGCGCGTGACCTCACGCACGCGGATCTTCATCATTTCCAGGGCCGTTGGTGCGACGCGGTGCTTCGCCACTCGCCCCTTGGCTGCCCATAGGGAGTAGCCGAGGAGCTTGCGGTTCCACACCTTGTCGACGGCGCTCTTCGACTCGTTCACTCGGAGCCTGAGGCTTGCAAAGAGCTGCCGAAGCAGCTCCATCACGCGCTCGCCCGCCCGCTTGGACCGCACGTAGACGTTGCAGTCGTCGGCGTAGCGCACGAAGGCGTGACCGCGTTTCTCCAGTTCCTTGTCGACCTCGTCGAGGAGCACGTTCGCGAGGAGCGGCGAGAGGGCCGCCCTGGGGCGTTCCCTCATGACGCTCGATCGCGATCCCATCCGCGAGCATCCCCGCTTCCAGGTAGCGGCGGATCAGCCCGAGCAGCCGCTTGTCCACGATGCGCTTGGCCAGCCTACCCATCAACACGTCGTGGTTCACGCGGTCGAAGAATTTCTCCAGATCCACGTCCACCACGGTGCGCCGGCCGTCGTTCACGTATCGCTGCGCTTGCACGACGGCGTCGTGGGCGCTGCGCCGTGGCCGAAAGCCGTAGCTGTATTGCGAGAAGGTCGGGTCGAATCGCGGACCCAGCACCTGCAGGATGGCTTGTTGGATGAACCGATCGACGACGGTCGGGATGCCGAGCTCGTACCCCACCGCCGCGTTTCGGGATCGCGTGCCGTCGCACCATGGACGGCTGGTACGTGCCCGCAAGCAGTTGCTCACGCAGCGCGGGCCAGTGCGTCTTGAGGTGCTCTGGCAGCTCGTCCACCGTCATCCCGTCGATGCCGGCGCTGCCCTTGTTCTTCCCTCACCCGCTTCAGCGCGGCCTGGAGGTTTGCGCGTTCGCACACGCGTTCCATCAGGTCGCTCGTTCCCGAGCGCTCGTCGCCGTGCGTCGCCATCGGCGTTTCCACGCTCGGGGGCCGTCGGGGTTTCGCCCCTGCCTCCCTCCGGTAGCTCGAGGTTGCCTCGACATCTGTGGCCCTTTGCTCTTGAGACGCACGATCGTTTCGCTCTCCCATCGTTCAGCCCTTCGCGCCGTCAGAGGCTTCCGAGGTTCGGGGGGTCCCTGCTCGGCTCCGCGTCCGCTACTACGGCCTCGGCTGACTTCTCGCTCCGCTTCACTGCGTCGCCCTTTCGGGCGTGAGGCGAGATCTCCCCAGGTAAGAACACGGCCCTTCGCCGCGCGACCGCCCGATTTACGACGCCTGAGCCTCGACCATTCCGGGGCTTCGCGATCGTGTGCTCGCTCGTCCTGCTCGTCGTCGCCTCGTATCGGGTTCTTGTTCATCGGCCCGCGGGTTCGCTCCTCGCTTCCTCCCCACGGTCGGTCACCCTTCCGCAGTTGCGGATTCGCTTCGATCGGGATGGTCTCCTCTCGGCGGGACTTGCACCCGCAAGGTCGTGCCCATGATGGGCGCACACACGGAAGGCCACGATTCCCAGTGGAACCGTGGCCTCTGTACCGACCGCTTCCGGTCGGGGCGACTGGATTCGAACCAGCGACCCCTTGACCCCCAGTCAAGTGCGCTAAACCAGGCTGCGCTACGCCCCGAGTCCCCGCCTTGCGACGGGGAGCGGCACCCTAGCCGCCCACAACCCCTCCGTCAATTGATGATCGGCGGCACCACGAACAGCACCTCCCGCGGCGTTCCGAGGGCGATTTTCCCGGCCGTCCCGTTCTCCGCCCACACCTGCAGCGTGGCGCGGAACGTCTGCGCCACGCTGGTGGCCACCACCGTCGTGTTCTTCTTCGGCAGCACGTTGAAGCAGTAGAGGTTGCCCGGCTTGATGCTGGTGGCCGTCTCCGCGATGTCCCCGGCGCCGGGGAGCGCCTTCGGGGTGTTGTACTTGTCCGCCGTGCCCGGCGCCGCGAGGCAGGCCGCGCCCGTGATCGGATCCACGCCCGCCGTGCTGCTGGGCTGGATCGCCGTCATGAACGCGTTCACCGAGTCCACCGGGCCCGCGTCCGGGATCGCCTGCACGTAGGCGTCGAAGCGGATGGCGTTGATCAGCGCGAGCACCGAGTCGACGATCTGGGTCGAGAGGCCCGAGCCGTTGTGGTTGACGTTGAACACCAGCTTGCACTTGCCGCCGGGCGCGTCGGGCGCGATGCCCGCGCCGCCGAAGCCCGTGCAGCACTGGCCCGCGGGGCAGGCGGCCGTGTGCGTGAAGTCTGCCGGGTCGACGTACGAGGTCGTCTGGTCGACCAGGTATTCCATGTCGCCGTACGCGCCGAACGCCCAGTTCGGGTTGCGCGCCGCGCTCGTGCCGCCGACCCCGGCCGAGGGGCCGCTGAGGTACGTCGTGCCGCCCGCCGAGGGGTAGCGGGCCGCGCGGCCGTCGTCCGCCGCCGCGCCGATGAAGCGCGCGCCGCGGGTCTTCAGCGCCGTCGCGAGGTCGCTGATCGTGGGCACCACGAAGCCCGCCGGGTAGTTGCTCACCACCGGGTAGCCGGCGATGTTGCCGCAGCTGCCCGACGTGGGGCCGTAGAGGCAGGTCGTCGTCGTCGTGTTCGGGATGCGGCCCGGCTTGGCGACGCCGTTGTGGAACTCGGCGTCGCTCAGCTCCATCAAGATCGGCAGCGCGCCCTTGCGGAACTGCATCGCGCCGTAGTTGCTCACCGTCTCGGCCACCGCGGCGCGGCTGCCCGCGGCGCAGGTGTTGAGCGCGGGCCACGAGAACGCCGTGCCGGTCAGCGAGTAGTGCAGCGCGACCACCTGGTCCTCGGGGAGGTCGCTGCCGTTGGCCATGCGCAGGCCGGCAACCGCGGTGGTGGCCGTGGCCTTGTTCGTGGTCACCACCGTGCGCAGGTAGTACGGGTCGTCGGTGAACGGCAGGCCGCCCACGTAGGGCGTGTTGTTGCAGCTGCCGAACGTGTTCACGGTCGACGTCGAGATCGACGTCGGCATGTCGTCGGCGCCCGCGATGCCCACGCCGAGGTCGGGGAGCTTCGTCTTGAGGCTGTCGATGATCGTGCCGAGGTTCGTCTTGAGGTTGTCGAATTCCGGCTGCATCGAGTAGGTCGAGTCGACCACGATGCCGAGATCGCCCTTCTGCAGGTCCGTCGACAGCGCGAGGGTGGACGAAGACGGGCTCGGCAGCGCGGAGCCGTCGAACGAGTAGGGCTCGAGGAAGTAGAACTTGCCGGCCTTGCTCGGGGTCATCGCCGGGTCGGTGGCCCAGCCCACCTTGCCGGTGTCGAGCGTGACCTCGATGAAGTCGTCGACGCCGTCGCCGTCGGTGTCCTTCTTGATGCGGCTGGTCTCGCCGGTGTCCACCGTGCAGTCGCCGTCCTTGTCCTCGTCCTTGTCGAGCAACAGATCGCCGTCGCTGTCGATGTCGACGTAGTCGGCCTTGCCGTCGCCGTCCGTGTCGACCGTGCCCTCGCACTTGTCGCCCACGCCGTCGCCGTCGCTGTCCACGTCCTGGAAGTTGCGCTTGCCGTCCTTGTCCGGGTCGCCGAGGCCGTCCTCGAGGTCCAGGATGCCGTCGCCGTCGGAGTCGCGGTCCCAGAGGTCGGGGATGCCATCGCCGTCGGTGTCCACGAGCCCCACGTAGGTGCCCGCGGCGTTGGTCAGCTCGAACTTGTCGTCGAGGCCCACGGTCTTGTCGGTGGCCGACGAGTCGTGGTCGTTGTCCGGGTCGAGGAAGTCCGGCACGCCGTCGCCGTCGAAGTCGGCCGGCGTCGCGAGCGAGCAACCCGCGGGGCGCCCCGGCATGCCGACGGGCGGGCACGCCTCGTCCTTGTCGAGCAGGCCGTTGCCGTCGCTGTCGGTGTCGCGGAAGTTCGGCACGCCGTCGCCGTCCGCGTCGTTGAGCGGGGTCGTCGCGTCGCAGCCGCCCGCGGCCCACTCGATCTTGTCGGGGATGCCGTCGCCGTCGCTGTCGGTGTCGAGGTAGTCCGGCGTGCCGTCGCCGTCGGTGTCGACCGGCGTCGCCGCGCAGCGGCCCTCGACCGCGTCGGGGATGCCGTCGCCGTCGCTGTCGACCGAGCAGGAGAGCGCGCCGCAGGGTCCGGGCCCGTGTCCGTGCCGGTGTCGACCGTGCCGGTGTGCGCCACACCCGTGTCGGCCGTCCCGGTGTCCGCGCTGCCGGTGTCCGCGCTGCCGGTGTCGCCCGTCTCGGCGGTGTCGGCCGCGCCGGTGTCGCCCGTCTCGCTCGTGTCGTCGCCACCGGTGTCGGCGCTTGTGTCGCTGCCGGTGTCGCTGCCCGTGTCCGAGCCCGTGTCGATCGCGCCGGTGTCGTCGCTCGTCTCGGCGACCGTCTCCTCGCCGGCGCTGTCGGCGACCTCGACCTCCGTCCCCGTGCCGCCCCCGCAACCAACGCCGCAGGCGCCGGCGGCGAACAGCACTCCGAGCACGGATCCCAGGGAAACGACGCGGCGCGAGCGATAAGACATCCCGGACCATACCCCGAAATGTCACCGCTCGCGGCGGCGTTTCGTCACGGTTGGAAAACCCTCTCAGTTGATGAGCGGCGGGACGATGAACAGCACCTCGCGGTCGGTGCCGAGGATGAACGTGCCGCCCGTGGGCTTGTCGGCGAGCACCCGCAGCGAGGCCTTGAAGGTCTGCACCACGCTCGTGGCCGGCACCGTGGTGTTCGCCTTGGGCACCACGCTGTAGCAGTAGTACTTGCCGGGGTTGAGCGCGGTGATGGTCTCCTTGATGTCGCCCGCGCCGGCCGCCGCCTTCGGGGTGTTGTACTTGTCGGCGAGCAGCGTCGCCGAGAACACCTCGCACACGCTGCCAGTGACCGGGTCGGTGCCGCCCGTGGGCTGCGGCTCCACCTTGGTCATGAACGCGTTCACCGCGTCGACCGCGTCCGCCGTGTCGTCGATCGCGCGCACGTACACGTCGAACTTGATCGAGTTGAGCACCGCGAACACGCCGTCGACGATCGAGGTGCCGAGGCCGGTGCCGCTGGTGTTGATCGAGAACACGTTGCGGCACTGGCGGACCGTGCCGACGAGGGGCCCGTCCGCGGCCACGGTGGCGCCGCTGACGCCGGTCTTGCACGTGCCACCGGTGAACGCGGTGGGCGGCACGTACGAGTTCGTCTTGTCGGCGAGGTAGGCCAGGTAGCCGTACGGGTCGTCGATGCCCATCGCGCGCCCGCCGTCGTCCGACGACACGCCGATCAGCTTGGCGCCGAGCTCGTTGATCTTCGCGACCAGCTGGTCCGCGTTGAACTTGCCGGTGATGCCCGCGCCGTAGGCGTACTGGAAGCCCGCGTCGTACGAGGTCGCCGTCTTGTTGAGGGCGCGCTTGCCCTCGTGCATCGAGGCGTCCGTGATCGGGATGAGGATCGGGAGCGCGTCGGTGCGGAAGCGCAGCGCGCCGAAGGTGCCCGCCGGCGCCGCGGCCGGGACCACGGAGCCCCCGGTCCAGGAGAGCGTCGCGCCGGTGAGCGCGGTGTACATCGCCGGGATCTGGCTCTCGGGCCAGTCGACGCCGTTGTGCGTGGTCAGCGCGTTGGCCGCCGTCTGCGCCGTGGCGGTGACGGTGGTCACGAAGCCGTTGGTGCCGGACGAGATGTAGAACGGGAGGTCGCCCCAGCTCGAGGCCCCGTAGGGGTTGACCGGGTAGTCGTCCTCGCCGGCCACGCCGATCCCGAGGTCGGGGATGCGGGTCTTCAGCGCCGGGATGATCGTCGTCGAGAGGCTCGACTTCAGGTTGTTGATCTCGCCGCCCATCGACCCGGTGGTGTCGACCACGAACCCGACGTCGCCCTTGTTCAGCTGCGTCGAGAGCGCGAGCAGCGAGTTCGTGGGGCTCGGCGCCGCCGATCCGTCGAACGAGTAGGGCTCCACGAAGTAGAACTTGCCCGCCTTCGCCGGCGTCAGCGCCGGGTCCTTCGCGCCCGCCACGCCGATCAGCGTGGTCTCGATCAGGTCGTCGATGCCGTCACCGTCCGTGTCCTTCTTGATGCGGCTCGTCTCGTTCGTGTCGACCACGCAGTCGAAGTCCTTGTCCTCGTCCTTGTCGAGCAACAGGTCGCCGTCGCTGTCGATGTCGAGGTAGTCCGCCTTGCCGTCGCCGTCCGTGTCGACCGTGCCCTCGCACTTGTCGCCCACGCCGTCGCCGTCGCTGTCGATGTCCTGGAAGTTGCGCTTGCCATCCTTGTCCGGGTCGCCGAGGCCGTCCTCGAGATCGAAGATCCCGTCGCCGTCCGCGTCGCGGTCCCACAGATCGGGGACCCCGTCGCCGTCGGTGTCGACGAGGCCCACGTAGGTGCCCGCCGCGTTGGTCAGCTCGAACTTGTCGTCGAGCCCCACCGTCTTGTCGGTCGAAGACGAGTCGTGGTCGTTGTCGGGGTCGAGGAAGTCCGGCACGCCGTCGCCGTCGAAGTCCGCGGGCGTCGCGAGCGAGCAGCCCGCAGGGCGACTCGGCATGCCCACCGGCGGGCACGCCTCGTCCTTGTCGAGCAGGCCGTTGCCGTCGCTGTCCGTGTCGCGGAAGTTCGGCACGCCGTCGCCGTCCGCGTCGTTGAGCGGCGTCGTCGCGTCGCACCCGCCGCCGGCCCACTCGACCTTGTCGGGGATGCCGTCGTTGTCGCGGTCCGTGTCGAGGTAGTCCGGCGTGCCGTCGCCGTCGCTGTCGATCGGCGTCGCCGCGCAGCGGCCCTCGACGCTGTCCGGAATCCCGTCGCCGTCGCTGTCGACGCTGCACGCCGTGGCGCCGCACGGATCGGGGCCGGTGTCCGTCCCCGTGTCGATCGGGCCCGTGTCCGCAGGGCCCGTGTCGGCGGCGCCCGTGTCCGCGCTGCCGGTGTCGGCCGACCCCGTGTCGTCCGGCCCGGTGTCGCCGGCCTCGGCGGTATCGCCACCGCCGGTGTCGTCGCCGGCCTCGCTCGTGTCGCTCGCGGTCCCGGTGTCGTCGCTGGTCTCGGCCGCGCCGGTGTCGCCGGAGACCTCGGCGGTCCCCGTGTCGTCACTCGTCTCGCCAGCCCCACCGGTGTCGGTGGCCTCGACCTCGGTGCCCGTACCTCCACCGCAACCGACGGTGCAGGCGCCGAGCGCGAGGAGCACGCCGAGAGCACTGACCGCATGAACACCAAGGAAGCGACGTTGCGACATGGAGACCCTCCCAAAAGAAAAGAGACGGACCGCGGAGCTAGTTCACGAGCGGCGGGACGATGAAGAGCACCTCGCGATCGCTGCCGAGGATGAAGGTACCCCCGGTGGGCTTGTCGGCGAGCACGCGCAGCGAGGCCTTGAACGTCTGCACCACGCTGGTCGCTGCCACGGTCGTGTTGGGCTTGGGCACGACGCTGTAGCAGTAGTACTTGCCCGGGTTGAGCGCGGTGATGGTCTCCTTGATGTCGCCCGCGCCGGCCGCCGCCTTCGGGGTGTTGTACTTGTCGGCGAGCAGGGTCGCCGAGAACACCTCGCACACGCTGCCGGTCACCGGATCCGTGCCGCCCGCGGGCTGCGGCTCCACCTTGGTCATGAACGCGTTCACCGCATCCACGGCGTCGCTCGTGTCGTCGATCGCGCGCACGTACACGTCGAACTTGATCGAGTTGAGGATGGCGACGACGCCGTCCACCACGCTGGTCGCGAGGCCGGTGCCGCTGCTGTTGAAGCTGAAGACGAGGCGGCACTGGCGCACGCCGCCGACCATCGGACCGTCGGCCGCGACGGCCGCGCCCGAGACGCCGGTCTGGCAGGTGCCGCTCGGGAACGCCGACGGTGGCGCGTAGGAGTTGGTCTTGTCGGCCACATAGGAGAGGAAGCCGTACGGCGCCGACGCCGTCGTGCTCCTCGCCCCGCCATCGGCGGCGCCGCCGAGGAACTTCGCCCCCAGCTCGTTGAACTTCGTCACGAGGTCGTCGACGTTGTAGGTCGAGAACGAGTAGGTGTTCTCGAAGCCGCTGTACGAGGTGGCGGTCTTGTCGAGGGCGCGCTTGCCGTTGTGGCTCGTGATGTCCGTGAGGTTCATCACGATCGGCAGGGCGTCGGACCGGAAGCGCATGGCGCCGAACGTCGTGGCCGGCGGGCTGTCCGCCGGCAGGCTCCCGGTCGGCCAGGTCAGGGCGACGCCGGTGAGCGCCTTGTACATCGCGAGCACGTTGCTCTCGGGGCCGTCACCACCGTAGTGGGTGGTCAGCGCGTTCGCCGCGGTCTGCGAGGTCGCGGTGACGGTGGTCACGTAGCCGCTCGCGCCGCCGGCGAGGTAGAACGGGAGGTCTCCCGAGGACGCGGAGCCGTAGGTCGAGTACGGCACGTCGTCGTGCGCCGCGACGCCGATCCCGAGGTCGGGGATCTTCGCCTTGAGCGCGGGGATGATGGTGGTCGAGAGGCTCGTTCGCAGACCGGTGATGGTCCCGCCCATCGAGCCGGTGGTGTCGACGATGAACGCGACGTCGCCCTTGTTCAGCGCGGTCGAGAGCGCGAGCAGCGAGCTCGTGGGGCTCGGGGCCGCCGAGCCGTCGAACGAGTAGGGCTCCACGAAGTAGAACTTGCCCGCCTTCGCCGGCGTGAGCGCCGGGTCCTTCGCGCCCGCCACGCCGATCAGCGTGGTCTCGATCAGATCGTCGATGCCGTCGCCGTCCGTGTCCTTCTTGATGCGGCTCGTCTCGTTCGTGTCGACCACGCAGTCGAAGTCCTTGTCCTCGTCCTTGTCGAGCAACAGGTCGCCGTCGCTGTCGATGTCGAGGTAGTCCGCCTTGCCGTCGCCGTCCGTGTCGACCGTGCCCTCGCACTTGTCGCCCACGCCGTCGCCGTCGCTGTCGATGTCCTGGAAGTTGCGCTTGCCATCCTTGTCCGGGTCGCCGAGGCCATCCTCCAGATCGAAGATCCCGTCGCCGTCCGCGTCGCGGTCCCACAGATCGGGGACCCCGTCGCCGTCGGTGTCGACGAGGCCCACGTAGGTGCCCGCCGCGTTGGTCAGCTCGAACTTGTCGTCGAGCCCCACCGTCTTGTCGGTCGAAGACGAGTCGTGGTCGTTGTCCGGATCGAGGAAGTCCGGCACGCCGTCGCCGTCGAAGTCCGCGGGCGTCGCGAGCGAGCAGCCCGCAGGGCGACCCGGCATGCCCACCGGCGGGCACGCCTCGTCCTTGTCGAGCAGGCCGTTGCCGTCGCTGTCCGTGTCGCGGAAGTTCGGCACGCCGTCGCCGTCCGCGTCGTTGAGCGGCGTCGTCGCGTCGCACCCGCCAGTCCGTGGCACCGTCATCACCAGCGTCGGTGCCGCCATCGCCACCACCACCGTCGGTCGCGCCATCGTCGGCATCGCTGCCACCACCCGTGTCGGCGCCACCACCGGTGTCGTCGCCCACGCCGGTGTCGCCGCCACCCGTGTCGTCACCCGCGCCGGTGTCGATCGTCGCGGTCTCGTCGCCGCCCTCCGCGGTCGTACCGGTGTCCTCGGTGGGGCCGGGTTCTTCGCTGCCGGCTCCGCCACCGCAACCGACGGTGCATGCGCCGACCAGGCACAGGAGCGCGAGGGCCGACGTGAACCGTGTGGAAGCGATCGCCTGATGGCGGAACACGCGCATGAATCCTCCTCCTGTAGAAACTTACGAGAAGGACAGTCTACGGAGGTCCGTGTGCTCGCGCAGTGGCGTTGTTGGGCCCACAGGCGCCCACAGCGGGGGCGTCAGGGCGGGGTCGGCCCACCCATCATCGGCGGATCCGCCGTGTCGACGGTGACCGCGCCGACGACCCGGGCCGAGAACAGCTCGAGTCGATCGGCCAGGATGTTGGCCTCGGCGTCGCCGTTCACGCGCGCGACGACGTGGACGACGAGGCACGACCGAGCTCTGCCGGTGACCAGGAAGACGTGACCGACGAGCCCCCCCGGGGCGGGCTCGAACGCCACCCACCGGCGACCGTCCCAGCCCTTGGGACGGTGGAGCGACTCGTCGCTCAGGGTCTCGAAGCCACGCTTCTCGAGCTCGACCGCGGTCGGGAGCTCACCCGCGAGGGTCGCGCGCTGCTCGCACTCCTTGCGACCGACGACGGGCGCGACCTCGTCGAAGCGACGCGCGCGCACCACGGTGTGCGTGGGCCCGTGCGTGGCCACGAGCCAGCCGCCCTGCTGCGCCTCGAGGTCGACGATCTGCCACGCGGCGCGGTCGGGCAGCGGGATGGTGAGCCCGAGTCGCGCGCTGTGGTGCGGGGTGACGCTGGTGCCCGCGAAGCCCGAGCGGTCGCCGTCGGCGGCGGGCTTCTTCACGGGCGCCGGCTCGGCGACCTTGGGCTCCTTGGCGGCGCCTCCGCAGCCGGACGCGAGCGCCACGCCGAGGAGCGTGGAGAGGGCCGCCGCCGCGCGCATGGTCACTGCCGGAACAGCTCGACGCGCTGGAGCACGACGTCTTCCACGGGGCGATCGCCCTGGCCGCGCGGCGTGTTGGCGATCTTCTTGATCAGCTCCACGCCTTCGACGACGACGCCGAACACCGAGTGCTTGTCGTCGAGGTGCGGCGTGGGGACCTCGGTGACGAAGAACTGCGAGCCGTTGGTGGCGCGGCCGCTGTTGGCCATCGACAGGACGCCCGGGCGGTCGTGGCGCAGGCTCGGGTGGAACTCGTCCTCGAACGTGTAGCCCGGCTTGCCCGTGCCCCAGCGGTTCTCCATCGAGTACGGCTGACGGCTCCGCAGGTCGCCGCACTGGATCATGAACCCGGGGATCACGCGGTGGAAGCGCACGCCGTCGTAGGCGGGCCCGGCACCGGGAGCGTTGGTGGTGGGGTCGACCCACTTCACGGCGCCGGTCGCGAGCCCCACGAAGTTGGCGACGGTCTTGGGCGCCTCCTTCTCGAAGAGGCGCACGGTGAGCGTGCCGAGGCTGGTGACGAGGCGGGCGTGCAGCGTGCCCTCGCCGGCGACCTGGATCGGGGGGAAGTCCATGCGCTCGGGACTACCCTGCTTGTCCGCGGCCGTCACGCCGTGATCGACGCGGCTTCGGGCGCGCGCGTGGCGGCGATGGCCTCGCGCGCGAACCGCCCGCCCTCCTCGGACGAGGCGATCACGCGCCGCGCGAGCCGGTTGCCCGCCTTGGTGGCGACGAGCGTGCGGGCCGCCGTCGTCCACGTGAACGGCGGGGCGAGGCGACCCGCGAACGCGAGATCGGTGAGCGGCGAGGCGGCGAAGAACGCGGCGAGCGCGCGCGCGAACGGCTCGGCGAGCGCGTTCGAGACGCGCGCGTCGAACAGCTCGGGCAGCCGGAGCGCGGGCACCTTGCGCTCGGCCCGCACGACCTTGCGCACCTCGGGCCACGCGAGCAGACGCGCGGGGGGCTCTTGCCCGTAGAACGTGTCGTCTCGGTCCACCACGACACGTCGACGCGCGAGAGGGTGAAGCGGGGCAGCGTGCCGAGCCAGGCGTGGCGGAGCAGCGCCTCGCGCACGGTCGACGGGGGCGGCATGGCGACCATCGCCTCGATCGCGAGCTCGATCACCTCGGTGCGCGCCGAGCCGCGGAACAGCCCCGCGAGGTCGGGGTGGAACGCGGCCATCGCGTCGTGCAGGTGCGCGGCGAGCGCGATGGTGGGGCCGTCGAGCCCGCTGCCGAGCGCCCCCGCGTCCATCGGCGAGAAGCGACGCACCCGCTCGACCAGCGCCTGCTCGATCCCTTCGCCGATCTCGCGCGCGAGCGCGATGGACTCGGCGGAGCTCTCTCCGAAGGCCTCGGCGGCGAGCCGCGCGCGACGCGGACCGAACGGGCGCCCGAGGACGATCGGCCCGGACGCGACGGCGGGCGCCAGCACGCGCCGCACGATCTCGCCGTAGATCTGGGCCGCGGTCTTCACGCGCGGATCAGAGCACGAATCCGGAGCGGAGGACCGGACTGGGACGGTCCGGGAGCGACAAAAGCGAATCCGGGTGCTCGGCCCTGTCCCCGGGCGAGACGCTTCAGTCCCGGCGCGAGACGGGCATGCCGGCGTCGTCCCAGGCGAGCATGCCGCCCGCGAGGGTGAGGACCCGCTGGAAGCCGAGCGCGCGAAGCTCCAGCGCGAGGCGAGGCGCGCGGAGGCCGTTGCGGCAGACGAGGACGATCGGCTGGCTCTTGTCCCACTCGACCGCGGCCGCGAGCACGAGCGGCGAGGGCACGCTCTTCGCTCCGTCGACGTGGCCGAGCTCACCGTTGAACTCGGAGGGCGCGCGGATGTCGACGACCCGCGCCTCGCCACCGAGCACGAGACGACGGAGCGCCTCGGCGGTGATGGTGGTGTCGTCCACCTGGCCATCGGAGGGGGTCATGATCCCAGCAGTAGAGCAATCGACGTGCCACGCGCCACGTCGGGAAAAAGTGGTGAAGCCGTGGGGCGATGTTGCAACGATGAAAGGTGCGGACCCCCTCATCGACATCCCTGCACGACGGAGACGCTACGGAAGGGACGTTCCATCACCCGAGGAGCAGCCGGTAGCGCTCCCGGACCTCGGCGCTCACCGTGGCCATGTCGGTCATGACTGCGCCCCGCAGTGCACCGTTTGCGATGGACTTCGTGGGGTCGGGCAGGCGGCGCGAGAGCGCGGCGATGGTGCTCTTCGCGCGATCGACGTTGGCCTTCATGACCGCGACGACCTGCTCGACGGTGACGTCTTCGTGGGTCTCGTGCCAGCAGTCGTAGTCGGTGGCGAGCGCGAGCGTTGCGAACGGCAGCTCGGCTTCGCGGGCGAGCTTGGCCTCGGTCGCGCTGGTCATGCCGATGACCGACACGCCCCACGAGCGGTAGACGAGCGACTCCGCGCGCGTGGAGAACTGCGGACCCTCGATGCACACGTAGGTGCCCCCACGGTGCACGACCGAGCCGGTCTCGACGGCGGCCTCGTGCACGGCGGCGGCCAGCAAGGGACACACCGGGTCGGCGTACATGACGTGCGCGACGGGCGCGCCGAGGTCGCTCGCGCCGTCGTACGAGAAGAACGTGGGCGTGCGGCGGCGCGTGAGGTCGATGTACTGGTCGACGACGACCAGGTGCCCGGGGGCGATCTCCTCCTTCATGCTGCCGACGGCGCTCACGGCGAGCACGTGCGTCGCGCCGAGCTTCTTGAGCGCCGCGAGGTTGGCGCGGTAGTTCACGCCGCTCGGCGACACGCGGTGGCCCCGGCCGTGGCGTGGCAGGAACAGCAGCTCTACGTCGCCGAGTCGGCCGCGCACGATCGCGTCCGAAGGAGCGCCCCAGGGGGTCTCGACCTGCTCCTCGCGGACGTCGACGAGACCGTCGAGAGAATAGAGCCCCGAACCACCGATGACGCCGAGCACGTGTCCCATGCGTCGTTGCTCGCACGAGGCGCGGGCCTCCGCAAGGTCTCGAGGCGGCCCCCGGGCTGAAAGCCCGGGGCACCGACGGCCGCTGAAGCCCGGGGCATCAACCCCGGGCTCGACGCCACGACGGGCTGGCCGAACTCCATTCCGCTGGTCCGTTGCAAGCGAGACGTCCAGCCAGCGATTCGGGACGTGAAGCCCGGGGTGCAGGCCCCGGGCTTGCGGTGTTGTCGGTGCCCCGGGCTTCAGCCTGGGGCATCCATCGACGGCCCGGCGGGCGGGGGGGGGGGGGGGGGTGTGGGGGGGGGGGGTTGGGGGGGTGCTTGTGTCGTCACTTCGCGCTGGCGGAGAGCGCGATCGGGGGGACGTCGTGGAACGGCTTCTTGCCGGTCTCGATCCGCAGCAGCTGCGGGGTGTCGGCGACGACCTCGCCGGCGAAGACGTTCTTGGCCCCGCCACTGACGGTCTTGGAGAGCGCGGGCGCACGCAGCACCGGCGTGAGCAGGTAGAGGCCGGGGACGTCGAAGGTGTGCGGCGGACAGAGTCCCGCGAGGGGCACGGTGGCCGACCAGGTCTGCCCGGCGCCGATCACGCTCACGAAGTCGGCGATCGGCGCGGGCTGAACGATGGGACCGTTGCATGTCACGGGGAACCCGCGCGGGCCGAGGACGCGCACGTCGACGAGCTGAGGCCGCGCGTAGATCGTGATCGCCGAACCCGAGGTGTTCTTGACGTGGAGGGTCACGTCGGCGGCGCCCGCGTCGGCGACCGAGCGCGCGCCCCCGGCGCTCGCCGACAGCGGCTTCCACGGCTTGACGGCGGAGGCCGAGGCGCTGGCGCTCGCGGACGGCTCGGCGACCACGAAGGACGCCGCGGCGAGCTCCTTGACCGAGGCGAGCCCGCTCCCGATCGGCACCACGACGAACGGCGCCTCGAGCACCTTGGCCTTCTGTGGCGGCGGAAAGCCGAGGCGCGCCGACACGCTGGCCCCGGGGGCGACCTTCGTGTCGAGACAGAACAGGCGCGGGTCGAACGCCTCGACGTAGCGAGCCCCCGGAGCCAACACCACCGTGCGACCCTCCTCGCGCATGGACGAGGGGAGCACGCACTCGATCGTCTTCGGGGCGGCGGGCTTGGCCTTGCCGGATGCGCTCGGTGCAGGTGGGGTGACGAACAGCCGCAAGAGCCGCGCGTCGGCGGTGAGGCGGAGCGGCGAGGTACCGTTGTTCTTCACCGCGAGCACCCAGGCCGGACCCGTCGGATCGAGCGCGAGGGAGACCTCGGGCGTCGGCAAGGGCTCGGGCTTGGGCGCCGGGGCCGCGCGCGCGACCAGCGAAGGCAGGAGCCAGGCCGCCACCGGGGCGAGGATCACGAGCGTGGAGAGGAGGGGGGCGGTGCGCATCTGTTCGAGAACCTCGGACCGTTGGACGGGGCTCGGGGCGCCTCCGTGCAAACAAGGCCAGCTCTACAGCCAACGCTCTAGAACAGCCAGCCCATCCGCCTTGCGGAATCGCCCCAGCCGTTCTTGCTGGTGAGGCGGACGACGAGGCGCTGGGTGCACGATTCCATGGGCAGCTGGCCCACCTCGGGGGTGCGCGAGTCCTGGGACCAGGGGCTCGACCGGTTGTCGCTCATCACGAAGTACTTGCCGCCCTGCACCACGGCCTCGGCGAACGGCGTGTATCCCGTGGGGAGGTAGGCGATGTCGTGCTTGTTGCCGCCGTGCTCCTCGTTGAGGCAGGTGAGCGTGACCTCCGAGGTGTCGGCGTAGGGCACCGCGCGCGGGTTCTGCGAGCAGGCCGCGGTGCCGATGCGGAAGTTGTTGATCTTGAAGACGCCGTCGACGATCTCGATCTTGTCGCCCGGGAGGCCGATGATGCGCGAAACGAGCCAGCGCTGCGGATCCGTCGGGTCGTTGCAGCGGACGACGTCCCCCACGTGGGGGGTGCCTCCGCGCCACACGAGGACGAAATCTCCCGGCTCGAGGTTGGGCGACATGGCCCAGTTGCGCGGATCGGTGACGTCGTCGGGCACGCGGTGGAAGTCGATGAAGAAGTAGCGGAACACACCCAGCACGATGCCGAGGATGCCGACGATCCAGAGGGTCCACCGCAGCCACGTAGGCATCGGAGTCGCAGTCTACCCGCCTCCCGTGCCCGCGGGCAGCACGATCTGCACCGTGGTGCCGCGCCCGGGAGCCGACTCCACGTGCACCTCACCACCGTGCTGCTCGATCACGCGCCGCACGATCGAGAGCCCGAGCCCGGTGCCCCCCGGCTTGGTCGTGAAGAACGGATCGAAGAGCCGCGCGAGGTCTTCGTCGGCGATCCCCGCGCCGTCGTCCTCCACCGAGAGCAGCGCGCCGTGGTCGGTCGCGCGCGCGGAGATCCGCACCGCGCCACCGCCGGGGGTGGCGTCGATCGCGTTGACCACGAGGTTGATGAGGGCCTGCTTGAGCTTCTCGCGATCGCCCGCCACGACCACCCGCTCGTCGCCCGCGTGCAGGCAGCGCACGCCGCGCTGCGCGGCCTCCTCGGCGTGCAGCTCCACGACCGCGTCCACGAGCTCGCCGAGCACCACGGGCTCGTAGGTGAGGCCGCGGGGGCGCGACAGCTCGAGGAACTCGCTGAGCAGGCGGCTCAGGCGCTTGATCTCCCCGACGACGATCTGCACGCGGTCGCGCATGGAGCCGCGGCGCTCCTCGCGCACCTCGCGCTCCACCTCGCGGCCGAGGACGTGCAGCTGCAGCACGGCGGCGTTGAGTGGGTTGCGGATCTCGTGCGCCAGGCCGAGCGCGAGGGTGCCCATGGTGGCGAGCGCCTCGGCCTGCGCGATGCGGCGCGCGAGGGCGCGGCGCTCGGTCACGTCTCCACCCACCCCGAACACGAGCCCGGCCTCGGGCCCCTCGCGCTCGGTGCTCAGGTTCATGCGTACGAGCCGCTCGCCGAGCGTGATCTCGAGCTCCTGCGGCTCCTCGCGCACGGCCGCGAGCGCCGCGCCGAACCGCCCCCGATCGGCCTCCGCCACGTGATCGACGAACCGCTGCCCCATGAGATCGCCCTCGACCCCGAGCATCGCGCGCAGCTTGGGGTTGGCGAGCGCCACCCGGCCCTCGCCGTCGAGGGCGAACACCACCACGTCGGCCGCCTCGAAGAGCGCGCGGTAGCGCCGCTCGAGGGCGTCGCGGTCCTTGCGGAGCGCCACCTTGAGGAGCGCCTGCTCGAGGGTCGCGCGCAGCTCCTCGGGCCGGAAGCCCTTGAGCAGCAACGCGAACGCGCCCACGCGCAGCGCGCCGATCGCGGCGTCGAGCGTCGCGAAGCCGGTGACCAGCAGCACCTCGCCGCTCGGCACGACCTCGCGGAGGCGCGGGATGAGGTCGACGCCGCTCGTGTCGGGGAGCTTGAGGTCCACCAGCGCGACCGAGAACCCCTCCCGCCGGGCGACCTCGAGCGCGGCCTTGCCCGACGCGACGACGGACACGCGCACCGCGGGGAAGTCGCCCTCGATGAGGGCGCGCAGGTTCTCACGGAGGTCCTCGTGGTCGTCGACGACCAGCACGTGTCCCGACAGCGACATGTCCGTCACTCTAGGGCCGTCCCGACGATTCCCGCACCCCGACGCGCCGCGGCTGGCGTCCTCCCCTCCGTTGCGGCACACTTCCTGTCCCATGTCCCCCTTGCGCATCGTCGAGCCGACGAGCGATCGGGAGCTCCGTGCCCTCGACGGGGGCCCGGACATGCCCGAGCTGCCCGCGGTCGCGGTGTGCGCGGTGTGCGGAGATCCGAGCTGCCCCGGCCACGATTTCGAGCAGTCGGGTGAGCGCCCCATCCACCGGGTGCTGCCCTGGGAAGACGGCGAGACCGCGCCGCTCCGCGCGCTCTGGCAGACGGCGATGCTCACCGCGTCCGACCTCGGCCTCTGGGCGCGCGCCGCCCGCGGCCCCGCGCCCTCCGGAGCTGGCGTCGCGCCGGCGTTCGCCTTCGCCCTCGCGTGCGAGCTCCTCGCGGTCGCCGCCACCACCCTGCCCCTCACCGCGATCGGCGCGGGCCTGTGCTTCTGGCTCACCCGCGACCTCGTTCTGACGAGCTCGGTTGCGGGGGCGCTGGTGCGCGCGGGCCTCGTCTTCGTGCCGATGATGCTGGTGATCCACCTCGTGCACCACCTCGTGGTGGCCAAGGTGGGCGGTCGCGCCGGCGAAGCACAGGGTGGCCGGCCGTTCGAGCGCGTGCCGGCGATCCGCGCCGGGCTGTTCGCGTGCGGGTGGGACCTCGCGACCGGCCCGCTCGGCGTGCTCGGGCCGCTCGTGCGGGGACGCTTCGGCGAAGCCCGCGCCCGCCTCCGGGGCAACCGCGACCTCTACCGCACGTCCACGCGCGTGTGGCTGCTCGAGATCCACGGCATCGAGAGCGCGGCCGTGGAGCGCGCGGCCCACCGCGCCACCTGGCCTTTCATGGCCCTCCTGCTCGTCGTCGCCTGCCTCGCCGTCGGGTTCGTGCTCCTCCGCTCGTTCTGATCTACGTCCTCTCTCGTGAAGATCTACACGAAGACGGGCGACGACGGGACGACGGGGCTGTTCGGTGGGGCACGCGTCAAGAAGGCCTCGCTCCGCGTCGAGACCTACGGGACGCTCGACGAGGCCAACGCGGCGCTCGGCAAGGTGCGGTGGGCCCTCGCCAACTCACCGGCCGCGGCGATCGACGAGGTGCTGGCGCCGATCCAGAGCGAGCTGTTCACGCTCGGGTCGGAGCTCGCGTGCGCGCCCGGCAAGGAGGCGTCGCTGAAGCTCACCCTGATCGATCAGGCGGCCGCCGAGCGCCTCGAGCGCGCGATCGACGCCGCCGAGGAGGGGCTCGCGCCGCTCACGAACTTCGTGCTGCCCGGCGGGTCGGCCGCGGCCGCCGAGCTGCACGTCGCGCGCTGCGTGGTGCGTCGCGCGGAGCGCCTGCTCGTGGCGCTCGCGGAGCACGAGCCCGTGCGCTCCGAGACGATCGTCTATTTGAATCGCCTGTCTGATCTGCTCTTCACGCTCGCGCGCCGCGCGAACCACCTGTGCGGGGTCGCCGACGTTCCCTGGCGCCCGCGCGGGTGAGGGGCGCGGCCCTTTTCCTGTTTCGGCCGCCCATGGAGGCGGCCGATGCTTCGCTCCACTTCGTTGCGCTCAGCCGCCGAGTTCGCGGAGGAACGACTCGACGTCGTGGCGGATCTCGACGAGCGCCTCGCGCGCGCGGTGGCTCATGACGACGGCCGGGTCGTCGGCCTCGCGCGGCTCGAGGCCGCGGCCGCGCATCGCCTTCTTGGCGCCGGCGATGGTGAAGCCCTGCTCGTAGAGGAGCTCGCGGATCTTGCGCAGGTGGTCGACGTCGCGGCGGGAGTACACGCGCTGACCGCGCTGCGACTTCTGCGGGCGCACGGAGCGGAACTCGGCCTCCCAGTAGCGGAGCACGTGCGGCTCCACGCCGACGAGGTGCGCGACCTCACCGATGCGGAAGTAGAGCTTGTCGGGGATGGGCGGCAGCTCGCGGTCTTCGCGCTCGCGCTGCCGGCGCTCGTGCGACGGACGTTCTTCACGGAGGGCGCGCTCGGGCGTGGGCTCGCGCCGCGGCGAAGGACTGCTGGGAGAAGGGGAGCGCTGCAGTCCGCCCCCCGGTACCAGTCCGCCCGGCCCACCCGCTCCGCCGAGGAACCGCACGGACGCCATCAGTTGTCGCCCTCGTCGTCGTGCTCGCCGTCGCCGAACTCGTCGTCGTCCGAATCTTCGGCGGCGGCACCCGCAGCGAGGATCGACTTGCTCGCCGGGTGGTCGGGGTTGAGCATCGCCTTGAGGATCTGGCTCGCCTTGAACGTGAGCACGCGACGCTCGGTGATGGTGAGCGGCTCGCCGGTCTGCGGGTTGCGCCCGCGACGCTGGCGCTTGTCGCGCAGCACGAAGTTGCCGAAGCCGGAGATCTTGATCTTCTCGCCGCGACCGAGGGTCTCCTTCACCGTCTCGAACACGAGATCGACGATGTCGGCGGCTTCTTTCTTGGAGAAGCCGCCCACGCGACCGTGAATGGCGGCGACGATGTCGTTCTTGGTCATCGGCGTGGAGAGAGAATAGGCGAGGGTCGAGTCCTCGGATAGGACTTCTGCATGCGTCCGTCCTCCCTCGCTCTGGCCGCCACGGCCATGGCGTTCGTCGCGTGCGGCCCCGCGTCGGCGCCCACGCGAGCGGTCACTCCGCCCACGGTGAACGGCAGTGCCAGCGGATCCATTCCGGCACCGATCGTGCTGGCACCTTCGCCCGACGCCAGGCTGCCGCGACTCGTCGTGCCGCGTTCGTACGGTGTGCACCTCGCCATCGATCCGCGCAAGGCGCGCTTCTCGGGAGACGTGCGCATCGTCGTCGACGTGAAGGCCACGACGTCGCACGTGGTGCTGCACGGACACGACATGCACGTGACGAGCGCGCGCTTCGTCGGCAAGGACGGCGTCGCGCGCATCGCGGTGGTGGAGACCCGTTTCGCGAAGGGCGCCAAGGAAGCGCAGGAGGAGCTCGTGCTCGCGTTCGCCGCGCCGCTCGCGGTGGGGGAAGGCGAGCTCTCGCTCGTGTTCGACGCGCCCTTCGGCACGCAGCTGCGCGGCCTCTACCGCGTGCAAGACGGCGGCAAGTGGTACGCGTTCACCCAGTTCGAGGCCATCGACGCGCGGCGGGCGTTCCCCTGCTTCGACGAGCCGGCGTTCAAGGTACCCTTCGACGTCGCGGTCTCCGTGCCCAAGGAGATGCGCGCCTTCGCCAACACGCGCGAGACCGGCACGACCGCCGAGGGCGACCTCGTGCGCCACGCGTTCGCGCGCACCGAGCCGCTGCCCACCTACCTGCTCGCCTTCGCTGTCGGCGAGCTCGACGTGCGCGAGGGCCCGCTGGTCGGCAAGACGCCGACCCGGCTCATCGCCACGGCGGGCAAGGCCAAGCTCGGCGCGCTCTCGCTCGCCACCACCGCGAAGGTGCTCGCGGCGCTCGAGGGCTGGTTCGGGCGACCCTATCCCTACGACAAGCTCGACGTGGTCGCGGTGCCGGACTTCGGCGCGGGCGCGATGGAGAACGCCGGGCTCGTCACGTTCCGCGAGGAGCTCCTGCTGCTCGACGAGACGAAGGCCTCGACCGTCTCGCGACGGCGCATGCTCGCGGTGGTCGCGCACGAGCTCGCGCACCAGTGGTTCGGCAACCTGGTGACGATGCCGTGGTGGGACGACATCTGGCTCAACGAGGGCTTCGCCACCTGGATGCAGGCGAAGGCCTGCGATCTCGTCGACCCGGGCTTCGGCGCCGAGACCGAGCTGCTCGCCGGCAAGAACTGGGTGATGAACGCCGACGCCCTGCCGAGCGCGAGCCCCGTGCGGATGCCGGTGAAGGACGCCGACCAGATCCTCGAGGCGGGCGGCTGGACCGCGTACACCAAGGGCGCCAACGTGCTCGCGATGCTCGAGCGCTGGCTCGGGCGCGAGGCGTTCCAGAAGGGGATCCGCGAGTACCTCGGCGCGCACGCGCACGGCCTCGTCACGAGCGACGACCTGCTCACCGCGCTCGGCAAGGCCGCCGGCAAGGACGTGCGCGCGGTCGGCGTGAGCTTCCTCGATCGGCCCGGCGTGCCGCTCGTGTCGATGGAGCTCTCGTGCAAGGCGGGCAAGGGCGAGCTCGCGCTCACGCAGCGGCGTTTCCTCGCGCTGCCCATGAAGCAGTCCGAGAGCCAGCCGCCGTTTCGGATCCCGGTCTGCGTGCGCGTGCCGAAGGGCAAGGGCACGAGCGTCGAGTGCGCCCTGCTCGAGGGGGAGAGCGGTAAGCTCGCGCTCGACTCTTGCCCGGCGTGGGTGCACCCGAACGCCGAGGCCGCGGGCTACTACCGCGCGGCCCTCGCGAAGGGCGCGCTCGACGCGACGCTCGCCCACGCCAAGGAGCTCCTGCCGGTGGAGCGCCTGATGCTGGTGAGCGACGCCTGGGCGCTCGTGACCGGCGGTGTGATCGACGCCGGGGCGTACTTCCAGGTGGCCGCGGCCCTCTCGGCGGAGAGTTCGCGCGCGGTGATCGAGCCGCTCGTGGCGACGCTGGAGGCCGCGAACCTGCAGGTGGTGGACGACGCCGCGCGGCCGCGCCTCCAGGCGTTCGTGCGCAAGCTGCTCGGGCCGCTGCACAAGAAGCTCGGACCACCCAAGCCAGGCGAGGACGAGGAGCGACGCCTCCTGCGGCGCCTCACGATGGGCACGCTCGGAGAGCTCGGGCACGACCCCGCGGTGCTCGTGGAGGCGGAGAAGCTGTCGCTCGCGGCGCTCGCCAAGAATGGCGGCGCCGACCCGGACCTCGCCCTCGTGGCGGTGCGCCTGTCGTCGTTCGCGGCCGACGAGGCCCGCTTCGTCGCGCTCGACCGTGCGCTCGTCGAGGCCAAGACGCCCGAGGAGCGCCTGTTCGCGCTGGTCGGGCTCGGGTCGATCGGGGACCCGAAGCTCCTGCGGCGCGCCCTCGATCGGTTCCTCGACGGCACGGTGAAGGCGCAGGACTTCCGGTACCTGCAGGCCAACGCCACGCGGAGGCCGGCCACGCGCGCCGTGTTCCTCGCGTGGGTCGAGGAGCACTTCGAGGCCATCCGCGCGCGGCTGCCCGGCGGGGGTGGCCTCGTGTTCGCGGCGGCGGGCGCGTGCACCAAGGAGGAGCGCGCCGCCGCCGTGGCGTTCTTCGAGCCGCGCGCCGAGAAGCTGGACGGCGCGCAGCGGGCCCTCGCCGAGGTGGTGGCGGGGATCGACGCTTGCGTCGCCGTGAGGGGGGCGCAGGCTGCGTCGGCCACGGCCTGGCTCTCCAAACACTGACGCACACCCTGTAGGTGGGTCGGGTCGTCGGGTTCTGCACGCTCGGCCCCGTGCGATTCTTGACGCGGCTCCCGAACCGCGTGGAGCGCCTGTCCCGAGACGTCGGAGCGCGCGGAGGACCACGCTGGTCCGGCCCGTGCACTGCCGCCCGGCCATGTTCCTAGCCCACGATCGGAACCCGCCGTCCGAGCCCAGGGGCGGCGAGGTGGCCCCCGCGTCCGACCCCCGCTCCTTCCTCGTGGCCGATGCGCGGGTCGCCACGCTGACCCCCGCCGTGCTCGCCCTCGAGGTGCCGGTCTCGGCGCGCGAGGCCCTCCTCGACCACTTCCATCGGAGGGCCAAGGGCCGCGGGCACGCGGTGGCGATCGGCGTCGCGAACGCGTCGACGCCGGCCTTCGCGGAGATCGCTGCGCAGCTCGAGGGCGCCCCGCGGCGCGCGGCCGCGGGTGAGCTCGCCGAGTTCGTCGCGCGGACGTCGGTGGTCGTGGTCGTGAGCGTGGGCGAGCACGCCTGGGACTGGGCGGTGGTGCAGGAGCTCGCGGGTCGCACCCTCCGGGGCCCGGTGCTCGTGCTGCACGACCGGGGCGCTCTACCCGTCGAAGGCGTGGAGTCGCTGGAGCTCGCCGATCCGCCGACCGCCGCCGATCGCCAGGCCTGGTTCCTCGCCCTCGCCGAGGCGTGCCCCCCGATCGGCTGGCACGAGCTGACGACGGCGCCCCTCGGTCGCCCACCGGTCGAGCTCGACGGGGACGATCCCTAGACCCAAGACCGCGAGGCCCAGAGCCTGCTCCATCGCGGCGAGCTCGATCGCGCCGACGCCCTGCACGCCGAGGCGCTCGCAGGCATGGTCGACGCCGCCGCGCGCCGCGCGCTGCGCGCGAACTGGGGCGAGGCGCTCCACCGGCTGCCCACCGACGCGAGGCTCCCGCTCGCCCTGCGCGAGATCGATCGCGCCCTCCGCGCGATGGAGGTCGGCGAGGCGCGGGCGTGGCTCGAGGGCCTCGAGTCGACCGACCCGCGCGTCGCGGCGCTGCTGGCCCGCTGCCTGTGCGAGCAGGGCGACCTCGTGAGCGCACGCTCCGTGCTCGGGCGCGCCGTCGGTCGAGACAACGACGAGAACGCCCGGCTCGCCGTGGAGCTCGCGCGCCTCGCGCAGGCCGAAGGCGACGCGGAGACCGCAGAGCGGGAGGCCACGCGCGCGCTCGGCACGAGCCCCGTGAGCGGGGCGGTGATGGCCGACGCGCACAACGTCCTCGGCAAGCTGCTGCTCGCCCAGGGTCGCTTCGAGGACGCCGAACGTCGGTTCGCCGAAGACGCGCTCACGGCCGAGGCGCACGGCCTCGTCGACGCCGCGCTCTCCGCGCGGGTCAACCGGGCCATCGCGGTGATGTCGCGCGGCGCGCCGCTCGAGGCCGAGCAGATCCTCGCGCAGGTCCTGATCGAGGCCGAACGCGGCAACCACGCGCGGCCCCGGGTCTACGCCCTCGACAACCTCGCGGTCCTCGCCTGGCGTCGCCAGGACTTCGGCGCGGTGCTCTCGCTGCTCGAGAGGTCGATCCGGCAGCGCACCGCGCTCGGCGACCGCGAGGGCACGGTGCACCCCATCGCGAGCCTCGCGGAGCTCCGGCTGCGGCTCGGACAGGCGGAGCACGCGCACCACCTCGTGCGCATCGGGCGACGCACGGCCTCGCGCCCCACCCACGGCGCGCACTTCGCGCTCGTCGCCGCCCGCGTCGCGATCGCGCGGCGCGACCACGCGGTGGCGGGCCTCGAGGTGCAACACGCGATCGCCGAGGCCCGGCGGGCGCGCGACAAGGAGTGCGCGGGCACGGCGCTCCTGCTCGCGGCGCGGCTCGCGCTCGACGAGGGCGATCTCGACACGGCCGAGCAGCGCCTCGAGGAGGCCTCGGCCTCGCTCGGTCCGGACGGCCTCGTCGAGGCGGCCGTGGTCCGCGTGCTGTGGGCGCGCGCCGCGGGACGCGACCACCTGCACCTCGCCCGCGAGGCCGTGCGGCGCGCGCGCGAGCACCGCGACGAGGAGTGGCTCGAGCACGCGCTCCTCCTGTACTGCGCGGCGCTGGTCGAGGCCGGCACGCCGGTCGAGGCGCGCGGCGTCGCCGAGCAGGCGCTGATGCTGCGCGCGCGCGTCGAGGCCACGCTGCCGGCCGACGTACGGGCGGCGTACCTCTCGCGGACGCCGCTGCAGGCGCTCGTCGAGCTCGCGACCGAGCTCGTGACCACCGGTCGCGCGCCCGTCGCTGCGCGCGAGACGCGGCCGGTGCCCGCGGGACGGCGCGAGCCCACGCTGGTCGGGGAGCACCCGACCATGCGCCGCCTGCGCTCCGCGATCGACAAGCTCGCGGCCGCCGAGGGCACGGTCCTCGTGCGCGGCGAGAGCGGCACCGGCAAGGAGCTCGTGGCCCGCGCCCTCCACCAGGCGAGCGCGCGGTCGAACCGTCCGCTCGTGAGCGTGAACTGCGCGGCGCTCGTCGAGTCGCTCCTGCTCTCGGAGCTGTTCGGCCACGAGAAGGGCGCGTTCACCGGCGCGGTCAACCGCCGACGCGGCCGCTTCGAGCTCGCCGAGGGGGGCATCCTGTTCCTCGACGAGATCGGTGACATCTCGCCGCGCACCCAGGTCGCCTTGCTGCGCGTGCTGCAGGAGAAGACGTTCGAGCGCGTCGGCGGCGCCACCTCGCTCACGGCGGACGTGCGGATCGTCTGCGCGACCCACCGCAACCTCGAGGAGATGGTGGCCCGGCGTGAGTTCCGCGAAGATCTCTACTACCGCATCTCGGGCCTCAGCGTGACGGTGCCGGCGCTCCGCGAGCGGCGGTCGGATCTGCCGAAGCTCGCCGAGTCGCTGCTCACGCGCCTCGCCAAGGAGCGCGGCGCCGCCCCGAAGACCGTCGACGCGAGCGCGCTCGAGCTGCTGCGCCGCTACGACTGGCCCGGCAACGTGCGCGAGCTCGACAACGTGCTGCGCAGCGCCGCGGTGTTCGCCGAGAGCGACACCATCGACAGCGCGACGCTGACCGAGAGCTTCCCGAAGCTCGCCGCGCTGCCGCCGCCACCCCACCCGGCGAGCACGCCACCGCCTGACTCCGGCCACGCGGAGGGCTCGGACCCGACCGTCGTCGCCTACGCGTCGGTGCGCGACGGCGAGGCGCTGCCCGAGCTGAAGCGAAGGATCGAGCGTGAGTGCATCGCGCGGGCGCTCGCCGAGAGCGACCAGAACATCACGGCCGCGGCGCGCATCCTGGGGATGAAGCGCCCCCGCCTCTCGCAGCTCGTCAAACAACATGGTCTGGCCCGGTAGTCGGAGGTCGTGATGCGTTCCCATTCCTGCTTCCTGTTGTTCGCGACCCTCCTGGCGGGCTGCGTCGGCGCGTTCGAGCCGAGCGAAGAGACCGCCACCGACCACACCGTCGCCCCGCTCGCCTCGACCTCCGCGTCGACCAGCGGAGAGGCTCCTCCGGCCGCGGGCGGCTCGGTCGCGCCACCGCAGGTGACGACCCCGCCGAGCTTCCCCGAGCGCAAGCTGGATCGGCCCCCTCCGCACCCCGCACTACCCGACCCCGCCGCCGAGGAGCCGGTCGAGAACCCCGCCGCGACGATCCCGCGCTGAGCCGAGCGTAAGCGAGGCGAAGCATCGGCCGCCTCCATGGGCGGCCGACAAAGATTCACACTCTCTGCGCCGAGCGTAAGCGAGGGAAGCGGCCGCCTCGGGCGGCCGACAAAGCCCCCCTGCGCCGGGCGTAAGCGAGGAGCATCGGCCGCCCCATGGGCGGCCGACAAAGACTCACACGCTCTGAGTGGAGTCCTCGGGGGGCGTGAGAAGAGCGTCGGCGAGGCGTCGTTGGACGCTCGCGCCCCGAACGTCTACCGAGGCCGACCTCCATGGGCTCCCTTTCCTGCGGCATCGTCGGCCTCCCCAACGTCGGCAAGAGCACTCTCTTCAACGCCCTCACCGCCGCCAAGGCGGAGGCGGCCAACTACCCGTTCTGCACGATCGAGCCGAACGTGGGCGTCGTGGCCGTGCCCGACGAGCGCCTCGAGAAGCTCGCCGTCGTGGTGAAGCCCGAGCGCATCCTCCCGGCCACCATCAACTTCGTCGACATCGCGGGCCTCGTGCGCGGCGCGAGCAAGGGCGAGGGGCTCGGCAACCAGTTCCTCTCGCACATCCGCGAGGTCGACGCGGTGATGCAGGTCGCCCGCTGCTTCGACGACGACAACGTCATCCACGTCGAGAACCGGGTCGATCCGGTGGCCGACGTCATGACCATCACCACCGAGCTCTGCCTCAAGGACCTCGACACCGTGCAGAAGCGGGCCGAGCGCGCCCGAAAGAGCGCCAAGGCCACCGGCAAGGTGGGCGAGTTCGAGAAGAAGGCCGCCGAGGTCTGCGAGGTGCTCGGCAAGCACCTGGACGAGGGCAAGCCAGCCCGCAGCCTGAGCTTCGGCGACGACGACACGGCCATCCAGATCGTCCGCGAGATGCAGCTCCTGACGGCGAAGCCCACCTTCTACGTGGCCAACGTCGACGAGGCGACCCTCGCGGCCCCCGAGAAGAACAAGCATTTCCAGGCCTTGAAGGCCTTCGCCGACACGGAGGGTGCCAAGGTGGTCGCGATCTGCGCCGCCATCGAGGCACAGATTGCCGAGCTGGATCCCGCGGAACGCCCCGACTTCCTGGCCAGCGCGGGCCTGACCGAGCCAGGCCTGCACAAGCTGGCACGGACCGCCTTCGATCTCCTCGGCCTCATCACCTATTTCACGGCGGGTGTACAGGAGGTCCGGGCCTGGACCATCCACCGCGGCACCCTGGCCCCGGGCGCCGCAGGCGTCATCCACACCGATTTCGAGCGCGGCTTCATCAAGGCCGAGGTCATCTGGTGGGAGGACTTCATCAGCCTCGGCGGCGAGGCGCGGGCCCGGGAGAAGGGCAAACTCGCCATCGAAGGCAAGGAGTACGTCGTCCGCGACGGCGACGTCATGCACTTCCGCTTCAACGTCTGAGCGAGGCTGTGGGGCTGGGGCGGAACGTCCCGACGGCGGCCCCGAAGAGGGTGCCGCCTGCCACCCCGAGGAATTTACATTGACCAGGCGGGATCGGCCTAACTAGGCTCCGGGCCCCCATGGCGTCGAGAGGCTCGGTCGAAGAGCGTTGGGCCAGCATCGAGTCCCGCATCGAAAGCGTGGACGCGGGCTTTCGCGCCCAATTCCTCGAGAATTTCGACATGTCGTGGATCTTCCACGACAGCGCGCTCGAGGGGACGGTCTACACGTTCGCCGAGCTGCGGACCGCCATCGACCCCAACGTCACGGTCGTGCCCGACTCGTCCTTGCAGCCCATCTGCGAGGAGATTCGTCGGCACCGCGAGGCCATCGCCTACATCCGGGACTACGCCTCCAAGAAGCGGCAGCCCATCACGCTCGACAACCTCAAGAAGATCTACCTGATCCTCCACCCGGAGGAGGGTGACCTGAAGACGGTCAAGTACCGCAAGGACATCCCCCAGCACCGGCTGTATTTCCCCGAATACGCCCCGCCCGCCAAGATCCACTACAAGGTGAAGCAGGTCTTCGACTGGCTCGCCGACCCCGAGACCAAGCGCACCCGGAGCGGCGTGCGCATCGCGGCCAAGGCCCACTACGACCTGGTCCGCTGCTTCCCGTTCCAGACCGACAGCGGCAAGGTCGGCCGGCTGTTCATGAACATGCTCCTGCTGCGCGCAGGGTGTCCGCCGGCGATCATCCACCACACGGAGCGCCAGCGGTACTACGAGGCGCTCAAGTCGTCGGCCGTGACCATGAACACGATCGTGCAGCAGGCCATCGAGGAGTCCTTGATGTCGTGCGAGAAGATGCTGGACGAGCATGCGACGCGAACCAAAGCGTTCATCTCGTAACCGACGATCCGACGCGGCGGAACGCGGCTCTTTCGGGCCGTCCTGCGGTTCCTTTCGTTCTGTGGCGCCGACGGGCCTATACTGAGCCCTTCCATGCGGGACGAACTTCCGCCGCAACCGGCGCCTGCGAATTCGCCTGCCGTGCCCTCCGCGTCGGGGATCACCTCGCTGTCGGATCAGGGGCCGCGGGCGGCGTCGCCCGTGCACGTCGTCGGTGATCCCTCGATCGCGGTGGTCGGCCACGGCGGTCAGGGGCCGTTCTCGATCCTGCCGCCGATGCAGGATCGCCCCCGCGTGCTCGTCGTCGACGACGAGAAGTTCATCCGCGACATCCTCGCCGACTTCCTCGGCATGGAGGGCTACGAGGTCCGCACCGCGGAGGACGGGCAGCAGGCGCTGACCGAGATGTCGCGCAGCGTCTACGACGTCGTCATCAGCGACCTCAAGATGCCCAAGATGGGCGGCATCGAGCTGCTCGACGAGATCGGGCGCCGCAACCCCAACGTCCTCACCGTGATCATGACCGGCTTCGGCACGGTCGAGACGGCGATCGATGCGATGAAGCGCGGGGCGTACGACTACGTCCTCAAGCCCTTCAAGGTCGAAGAGGTCGTGCACATCATCCAGCGCGCGCTCGAGAAGCAGCGCCTCTCGGCCGAGAACCTCCGCCTGCGCGAGGCCGTGTCCCTCTACAAGGTGAGCGAGGCCATCGCGGCGTCGCTCTCGCTCGACGAGGTGATGGCCACGGTGTGCGACACCGCGCTGCAGGAGATCCGCGCCGATTTCGTGTCCACCTGGCTCGACGACGGCGAGGGCGGCTTCTTCGAGCGCAACCGCATGATCGCGCCCCCGCGGGGCTCGGTGCACCCCCACCACGCGTACTTCGATCCGCTCTCCCCGGAGCCCGCCAGGGTCGAGGGCCCGCTCGTCAGCACCGACCCGAACACCGAGCCCGTCCTCGACGACGTCGACGCCGACGTGGTGCGCGCCCACCTCTCCATGGATCCGATGCTCATCGAGCACGGCGTCCGCTGCCAGCGGTTCTTCCGCGGCGGTTCGGGCAAGCCCGCGCAGAGCGTCATCGCCGTCCCGCTGCGCGCCGGCGGCGCTTCTCCGCGCCTCATCGGGTGGATCCTCGCGGCCTCCTTCTCGCCCGGTCGCCGGTTCGACGAGGGCCAGCGCAAGCTGCTCTCCGCGGTGGGCTCGCGCGCCGCGGCCGCGATCGACAACGCGCGCCTGTACGAGGACTTGAAGGCCACCTTCAAGCAGACCATCCAGGGCCTCGCGCGCGCGCTCGACCGGCTCGATCGGTACACGTCGGGCCACAGCGACCGCGTCGCCATGTACGCGACGATGCTCGCCATCAAGCTCGCGCTGCCGCCGGAGCTCGTCGAGATCGTGCGCCAGAGCGCGCTCATGCACGACATCGGCAAGATCGGCTGCGTGCTCAACCTGAACAAGCCGGGGCGCCTCACCCAGGACGACTACGAGGCCTTCAAGCGTCACCCCTCGCACGGGCGCGACATCCTCGAGCCGATCAAGTTCTTGCAGCCGCTCGTCCCGGGCGTGCACCTCCACCACGAGCGCTGGGACGGCAAGGGCTACCCGCTCGGCCTCTCGGGCAACGAGATCCCGCTCATCGCGCGCATCGTGGCGGTGTCCGATACGTACGACGCGATGACCAGCGACCGCGCCTACCGCCGCGCCCTGCCGCACGAGGTCACCATCGCCGAGATCGAGCGGTGCTCCGGCACGCAGTTCGACCGCAACGTGGCCGCGGCGTTCCTCGAGGCCATCGAGGAGCTCCGCGAGCAGAAGCTCGCGACCGGCGAGGACGTCCCCGAGTAGCAGCGGCCTCAGGTCCGACGGGCGTGGAGGAAGCGCTCGCGGTTGCCCTCGGGCCCGGCGAGCACGCAGTCGGTCTCGCCGAGCACCTCGAACCCCGCTGCGCGCGCCGCGTCGGCCGCGAGCGCGCTCGCCTCGAGCCGTAGCGCGTCGTCGCGCACCACCCCGCCCCTGCCGATCTGGTCGCGGCGGAGCTGGAACTGCGGCTTCACGAGCGCGACGAGGAGAGCGCCCGGGCGGAGCACGCCCGCGATCGCCGGCAGGAGCTTGTCGAGGCCGATGAACGACGCGTCGACGACGCACAGGTCCAGCGTGGGGCCGGTGAGGCCGAGGGTGGCCGGGGTCATCGTGCGCGCGTTGGTGCGCTCGAGCACGACGACGCGCGGGTCGCGGCGCAGCTTGTCGTGCAGCTGGCCGTAGCCGACGTCGACCGCGAACACCCGCCGGGCGCCGCGCGCGAGCAGCACGTCGGTGAAGCCGCCGGTGGAGGCGCCGACGTCGATGGCGTCGAGGTCCCTGGGATCGACGCCGAACTCGTCGAGCGCGCCCGCGAGCTTCACGCCGCCGCGCGAGACCCACGGGTGATCCTCGCCGCGGACGAGCAGCGGGGCGTCGGCAACGACGAGGTCACCGGGCTTGTCGACGCGACGCTCGCCGCTGTAGACGGCGCCCGCCATGATGAGCGCCTGCGCGCGCGTGCGCGAGGGCGCGAGCCCGCGATCCACCAGCGCTTGATCGACCCGCACCTTGGCCACGGCGGCGAGGATGCTAGCAGGCGTCAGGCGCAGAGCACGTGGTAGGCCGCGGTGAGGCGGGCGAGCTCGAGGTGGAGGCGCGCGCGCTCCCACGGCGAGGCGGTCACGTGACGGTCGGGGTGCACGCGGACGGCGAGGGCACGGAACGCCCGGCGCACCGCGCCCTCGTCGGCGTGTTCCGTCGACGCCGAGGAGCCGACGCGCGTCGGCTCGCGGATCGGGCGGCGCCTGGACCTTCGCGGGCGGGGGCGAGTCCTCGCCGCGCGCGCGCCGGCGCCCGCGCAGGAACTCGTCGGGCGAGAGCGGGTTGCCCGCGCGCCCCGCCGTCGCCGCGCCGATGCCGACGTGGAAGCGCACGTCGCCGTCCTTGCCGTCGACCGCGCTGAACATCGCCTCCACGCGCGCGACGAGCTGCTTGCGGAGCGCCGCGTCGCGCGCCTCCCGCGAGAGCACGCCGGTCGCGACGAGCACGTCGCCGAGGTTGCCCCATCGACCGAGTGCGCCCTCGACCGCCGCGCGCGGCGCGAGGCCCTCGGCGACGATGACCTCGCCGAGCCGCGGGGCCTTCAAGGCGGGATCGAGGTCGAGGCCCACGACGAGGCCTAGCGAAAGGTGCACGCGGTGACGGAGGACCACGACGCTGCGCACGGTGATCTCGAGCACGCCCGAGACCCGTTCGCGGTGGAGGCGACCGAGCAGGTCGCCCAGGGTGGTGCGCGCGAGGCGACCGGGGAGCTGCATGGTGCGGCCGTAGCGGAGGCCCCGAGCGCGGGCCAAGTTCGGGGGCTTCCCTGCGCCGTGCGGGCTGTTATCTTTCGCGCCGATGGCCATCACCGACCGCGTTCGCCAGATCCTCTCCTGGTACCCGTCCGACAACCCGGGCACGCTCGCCAACCTCTATCGCCTACTCTCCACGGGCACGCTGGCGGGCACGGGCAAGCTGGTGATCTTGCCGGTCGATCAAGGGTTCGAGCACGGCCCCGTGCGCACCTACCAGCCGAACCCGGCGACCTACGACCCCGAGTACCACATCCAGCTCGCCATCGACTCCGGGTGCAACGCGTACGCGGCGCCGCTCGGCCAGCTCGAGGCGGTCGCCGGCAAGTTCGCGGGGCAGATCCCCCTCATCCTGAAGCTGAACAACTCCGACACGCTCGCCAAGATCGACCAGCCGATCAGCGCGGTCACCGGCTCGGTGGACGACGCGATCCGCCTCGGCTGCTCGGCGATCGGCTACACGATCTACCCGGGCTCCAGCGCGCGCAACCGCATGTACGAGGACCTGCGGGCGCTCACCGCGGAGGCCAAGCAGAAGGGCCTCGTCGTCGTCACCTGGGCGTACCCGCGCGGCGCGGGCCTCTCCAAGGAGGGCGAGACCGCCGTGGACGTGGCGGCCTACGCGGCGCAGATCGCGGCGCAGCTCGGCTCGCACATCATCAAGGTCAAGCCGCCGAAGGCGCACCTCGAGCAGCAAGAGGCCAAGAAGGTGTTCGAGAAGTACGCCGTGCCGTGGGCCACCCTCGAGGAGCGCACGCGGCACGTGGTGCAGAGCGCGTTCGCCGGCAAGCGGATCATCATCTTCAGCGGCGGCGAGGCCAAGAGCAACGACGAGGTGCTCGAAGAGGTGCGCGGGCTCGCCAAGGGCGGCGCCTTCGGGTCGATCATGGGGCGCAACGCGTTCCAGCGGCCCCGTGCGGAGGCCCTCGTGCTGCTCCGCGACGTGATGGCGATCTTCAAGAACGCCTGATGCGCTCGCGGCCGAAGGTCGCGCTGTTCCTGCGGCCCGCCACCGGCGCCGCGGGCCAGAGCGTCCGCGCCGAGCTCGAGCTCGACGCGCGCAGCGAGACCCCGGTCGAGTTCGTCGATCTGTGGCTGACGGGCGTCGAGCGGGCTTACCGTGACGAGTCCCAGGCCTACGCGCAGAACATCGTCTCTCGACGCGCGCTTCACCCCCGGCAAGCTCGTGAAGGGTAAGCAGCGCTTCGCGGCGGACTTCGCGCTCCCGGCCGGCGCGCCACCCACCTACGCGGGGCGCTGGTACGCGACCGAATACGCCTTCGACGTCCACGTCTCGATCCCGTGGTGGCCGGATCGACACGCGCGCTTCGCGCTGCCGGTGGCGCCCGATCCGCTGCCGGCCGAGCCCGTCCGCGCGCAGGTCTGGAGCTCGAAGAGCGACGGCCCCGAGGGCAAGCGCCCCTACCTCGAGGTGTCCCTCGCGCAGCCACGCATCGCGCCCGGCGAGGCGATCGAGGGGACCCTCGCCGTGACCAACCTGCGGTCGATGCGCAGCCTCGAGGTGGCCTTCGTCGCCCACGAGCACCTCGTGCTCAACGGTCAGACCCACGACGTCGAGGTGCACCGGCTGGTCGCCCGGCTCCCCGAGAAGCGCGAGGAGGGCGTCGGCGTCCCGTTCCGCGTGCGGTTCCCGAAGGAGGCGCCGCCGAGCTTCGCCGCGCGCGGGATGCGGCTCACCTGGCACCTGATGGTGCGCGCGGTGGTGGCCTTCGGCGAGGACGTGGTGATGCACCTGCCCATCGTCGTGAGTCAGGGGAGGCCGGGCGAGGTGCCCGACAGCCGGCGGCGACGCGCGACCGTCGCGGCGCCGGTGGGCCGGGAGCGCCGCGCGCTCCTCTGGCGGGCGGCGGCCGAGCGGCTCGAGCTGCGCAACGACGAGCAGCGCGAGCGCATGGAGAGCGCGTTCGGCGGCGTCGGCCTCGTGGTGCGGCTCGAGCAGCGCCCGGGGGGCGACCTGTGGGTCGTCGGCGAGTGCACGTTCCGCCCGGCGCTCGAGGCCGGTCTCTCGCTGCGCGAGCGACGCTGGCTCGACGCGCTCGCCAAGGAGGGGCTCGAGCTCCCGGTGGCGCTCGCCAAGCGGTTCTTCGCCGAGGCGCGCGACGTCGAGGTGGCGCGCACGCTGCTCGCGGAGCTCGGCGCGGCGCTCGCGCCCGTCGAGGAGGTGAGCCTCGACGACGAGGGCGCGCTGCTCGGCATGCGCGCCTCGGTGCAGTCGACGGAGGCGCTCCTCGAGCGCATCACGCCGCTGGTGACGGCCGCGCAGGCGCTCGGCGAGGCGCGCGACCGGCTCCCCGGCGCCGGCAGCACGTATCGGTGATCGCTGGTAGTGTTGGCGCATGGGGCGGTTCGATCCGATCGGGATCGTCGAGGCGGCGTACCGCGTGGGCGGCACGGACGCGGAGTGGCTCGACGACATCGTCGCCGCCGCGAGGCCGTGCCTCGATGCGGGTCTCGGAACGGTCGCGTGGATGCTGTCCTTCGACCCCACGTTCGCCACGAGCGCGCCGGCCGGGGAGGGACCGGAGGGCTGGCAGGAGGCCTTCTTCGCGCACGGGCCGGCCTTGCGGCCGGACCAGCTGGATCGCCAGTACCGCGCGGGCTGCGGCACACTGCGCGAGGTCACCATGGGGAGCTTCGAGGGGGACGCCTACGTGAAGCGCTACTTGTCGCCGATGGGCATCGCCGACTTCGTGGCGATCACCGGGCGCGACGTCGCTGGTCACGGGGTGTTCCTGGGCGCGCCAGCGCCGAAGCCGGTCGACCTCTCCGACACGCGCCGCGCCACCTGGAGCCGCGTCGCCGCGCACTTGACCGCGGGCCTCCGCCTTCGACGGACGATCGGGGCCGAGGTCGACGCGGTGATCGACGGTGAACGGGTCGTCCACGCCGAGCGCGAAGGTCGGAGCGCGAACGCGCGCGAACGGCTCCGCGCCGCAGCTCGGGCGATCGACAAGGCCCGGGGAAGCTGCGCTCGCGCGAGCCGGAAGCCGCTGTCGAGCTCTGGACCGGTCTCGTCTCGGGCCGGTGGACCCTCGTCGACCGCGTGGAGTCGGATGGCCGCCGCCTGCTGATCGCGCGGCGGAACAGCCCGACACCCACCCGAACGATGGACCTCAGCCTCCGCGAGCGACAGGTGGTCGGCTACGCGCTGCTCGGATTCACCAACAAGCAGACCGCCTACGCGCTCGGCCTGACCCCCTCGGCCATCTCGATGTGCCTGCGCGGCGCGCTCCGCAAGCTCGGGTCGAATCGGATCGAGGACCTCCGGTCATGAACCTCACCGTGGTGCGGGTCGATGGGGTGGACCACCTGATCCTCTCCGTGGAGACGCGTCCAGGCTCGGTCGCACTCACCACGACGGAGCGCAAAGTGCTCCGTTGCGCACAGCTGGGCGACTCGAACTCGACGATTGCACGGGCACGGGGCGTGTCCGTGCACACGATCTCCAAGCAACTCCGCAGCGGCCTCGCGAAGCTGGGCCTTCGCTCGCGCGCCGAGCTCCAGGCCTTCGGGAGCGACGCGATCGAACTCTGAACGAATCGCCATGGATCCAGTCGTCGACCGATGGTCGGCTGCTCGGGTGATGCGTAAGGGGGGGATTTCGGCCTGGCTTGGAGCTCTCCTCGTGTTCGGGTGCGGAGGCCCTGCGCCCTCACCCGAGGGCGAGGCATCCACGCTCTCGCTCGTCCAGGTGCTGCACTCGCCGGATCGCAGCGTTCGCATGGCGCTCGACGGAGCCTCACTCGTCCGCAACGGCATCCGGGTGCCGCGGAGCGCGCCAAGAGCCGCGCGCATATCGGCGGCCGAAGGCGCCTGGCTGGAGGTCTCGGACCCGAGCCTCTCGCCGTTCACCCCACCGCAGGTGGTCTCCGACACGGTCATCTTCCGCGAGGCCGCGCGCTCGACCGATGTCGTGTTCGTGGCTGGCCCGAACCACCTGGAGGAGCTGCGCGTCCTCCGGGACGGGCGCGCCTCGCCGGTCGCCCGCTATCGCCTCGAGCACGGCCCTGCGATCGCGGTGGTGCGTCTGCGCGAGGGGCGGGTCGAAGCGGTCGACGCGCATGGGGTCGTGAGAGTGGCGAGCGCGCCTGCGTTTGCCATCGACGCGACCGGGCGCCGGCGCGACGTCGTCCTTCGCCTCGCTGACGACACGCTGGAAGCACGCGTGGATCTGGAGGGCCTCACCTTTCCGGTGGTGGTCGATCCGACCTGGTCGACGGTCGCGCCGATGGCCACCGCTGGGCACGGGGCTTCGGCCGTCCTGCTCACCGACGGCCGGGTCCTCGTGACGGGTGGTGACCCGATCACCAAGAGCGGCGAGGTCTACGATCCGAAGCTGAACACCTGGACGACGGCCAAGCCGCTCGAGCTCCATCGCTTCCCGCTCGCCGTGCGGCTCGGCTCCGGGAAGGTCCTCGTCGCGGGTGGCATGAGCTACACGACCGAGCTCTTCGATCCGGCGAGCGGAGCCTACAGCAAGACGGGCAACCTCACGGCCACGCATCAGAACGGGGCCATCGCGCTGCTCCCCTCGGGCAAGGTGCTGGTGGCTGCCGGCTTCAGCGACGGCGGTCAGGTGGGCGAGACCTACGATCCGACGACGGGCGTGTGGACCCCGACGCCGCCTCTCGTGGCCTACCGCGACGGACCAGGGGCGGCCCTCCTGTCGAGCGGGCGCGTGCTGCTCGCCGGTGGGCACGACCCCGGTGGCACCCTGCAGTCGTCGGCCGAGATCTACAATCCCACCACCAACACGTGGACCGCGGCCGCCTCGATGAGCGCGGGGCGCCGACACATGGCCATCGCGGTCCTGCCTACGGGCAAGGTGCTCGTGGCGGGTGGGGGCGAGCCCGCCGGGCTGCTGTCGAGCGCCGAGATCTACGATCCGGCCACCAACACGTGGACCTCCGCCCCGTCGATGGCGGTCCCTCGCACCTTCGCGCGCGCCACCGTCCTCACGAGCGGTCGCATCCTCGTCGCGGGCGGGATCAAGGCCTTCAGCGAGGTCTACTCCTCGGCCGAGGTGTTCGACGGCACGAGCTTCTCGAGCGCTGGCGCGATGGCGTACGGCCGCTTCGAGCACACCCAGACGCTGCTCGCCGATGGCAAGGTCCTGATCGCCGGGGGACACACGCTTTCGGTCGACCTCTCGACCGCCGAGGTGTTCGCCTACTCCGCGCCTGGCGAGGCCTGCGTCTCGGCGCTCGGGTGCGTCAGCGGCCAGTGCGTCGACGGCGTCTGCTGCAACACCGGGTGCGCCGCCGCGTGCGACGCCTGCGACGTCGGCGGCGCCCTCGGCACGTGCAGCAAGGTGGCGAGCGGAGCGCCCCACGGCGGAAGGAGCTGCGGCGCCTACGGCAAGTGCCTCGCGGGCGCCTGCGCGACCAGCTGCGGCGGCGATGGAGACTGCGCCGTCGGGTTCTACTGCGCGGGGACGGCGTGCGTCGCCAAGAAGGCCGCGGGGGCGACCTGTGGGGCCGCGAACGAGTGCGGCTCCGGACACTGCGTGGACGGCGTGTGCTGCGACACGGCGTGCACGGGCCAGTGTCAGGCGTGCGACGTCCTCGGCAAGATCGGCGCGTGCTCCCCCGTCGTCGGCGCACCCAAGGGCACCCGCCCGAGCTGCGGCGGGATCGGCGCGGGCACCGGCGTGTGGCGCGCGGTGCGACGGGATCGACGTCGCGGCCTGCCACCTGCCAGGCACCACGACGGCCTGCGGCGCGGACACGTGCGTGGGCGGCGTGGAGGGCCACGTCGGCACCTGCGACGGCGCCGGCAAGTGTCCCGACACCGCCGTTTCGTGCGCCGCCTACGCGTGCGGCGCGACGGCCTGCAAGAAGACGTGCGCGAGCAAGGCCGACTGCGCACCGGGCTATCTCTGCAGCGGCACCACTTGCGTCCCGATCCCCGGGCTCGGAGAGCCGTGCACCGACGCAGCCGGTTGCACGAGCGGCTTCTGCACGGACGGCGTCTGCTGCGGGGTCGCGAGCTGCGGTGCAGGGAGCTCGTGCGCGGCGGGCGCCAAGGGCCTCTGCGCCAAGGTGCCCGGAACGGCGTGTGCCGCGGGCGCGGAGTGTGGCTCTCTCGCGTGCGTCGACGGCGTGTGCTGCGACCGCGCCTGCGAAGGGCAATGTGAAGCGTGCGACGTCCCGGGCAAGCTCGGCGCGTGCACGCCGATCGCCGGGGAACCGCACAAGGACCGGGTGCGTGCGACGACGGCGCCGGCGATCCCTGCAAGGCGAGGGAGCTGCAACGGCGCGGTCGATCCGAAGGCCTGCAAGGGTTTCCTCCACGGACCGACCACCGTCTGTCGGCCGGCCACGTGCGTCGGCGCCGAGCTCGCGCCCGCAGGGGTGTGCGACGGCGCGGGCGCCTGCTCGTCCTCCCCCACCTCGTCGTGCAGCCCCTTCCGCTGCGTG
>JADJMO010000021.1 GCA_016709545.1 Myxococcales bacterium | reverse complement strand
CGTCGCGCAGGGCCTCGCGACCCAGCGGGCCGAAAACGTCGGCCGCGCGCTCGTGCGGTGGCGAGGTCGCCGTGAGCGTGCACGCGGGCCCGCTCCGCCTGTCGACGACCTACACCGCGCTCTTCACGCGCGACCGCACCGACCAGGCCGCCAGCGCTGGCGCACCCTTGCCGGGTCGGCCCGCGCACGATCTCGTCGTCGATCTCTCGTTCCAGAAGGGCCCGTGGACCGTCCGCTGGGGCTTCGACCTCGTCTCCGAGACCACCCTCGATCGCGCAGGCCTCCGCACGCTGCCCACGCGCGCCTTCCACTCCATCGGTGGACGCGTCGCGTTGCCCGGCGGCTTCACGCTCGCGGCCGAGATCGCGAACCTCTTCGACCAGCGGACGGTCGTCGTCCCGTTCGAGCTAGGCCAGCCCGAGCGCCGCTACCCCATCTCGGATTTCCAGGGCTATCCGATCCCCGGGCGCAGAGGTCTGGTCTCCCTGCGCTGGAGCCACTGACCCCTCGCGACCCCGACCTTGCGACTACTTGGCATCCTTGTCGTAGAGCTTCGGCGCGCCCTTGGCCGTGTCCCACGCGAGCAGCTGGGCCTCGGGGCCCGCCTCGCCGCGCCGGATGACCAGGTGGGTGCGCGCCGCGCGGTAGGTGTGGCCGCTGTCGTCCGCCTCTTCCTCCGCCCAGGAACCGACGTTGATGTACGTGGCCTGCGGCCCCGCCGGCGACTCGATCGCCGACCGCGACGGGATGTGGGTGTGCCCCATCACGACGAACGCCACGGGGAAGATCTGCGCCAGGTGGCCCGCGCGATCGACGAGCGCCTCGCGGGGATCGATGGTGCGCATCTTGGTCAGCGCGCGGTGGGCGACGCCCCCAGGCGACGAGCACCGGAGCCGAGCGGCCAGAGCCAGTGCTTGGTGTGGATCGCGCCGAGGATCCCGGCGACCACCACGAGCAGGCCGCAGAACAGGCCGAGCGCGATGCGGTCGAGCAACAGGCTCGCGAGGATGCCGTGGATCGAGCGGGTGATCGGCGGCGCCTGCAGCGCGGCGAGCGCCTTGAGCCGGTCGATCCCGATGCGCGTCGCCTCGGCGAGCAGACCCATGCGCCGCTCGTGCTCGGCGCGGAGCACCTGCGCGGCCTCGTTGAAGTGCTGGCGACGCAGTCGGAGCAGCTCGACGATGGAGCGCACGAACCGCACGACCAGATCGCGACACCCGCGCACGCCGAGGCGCAGGCCGAGGGCGATGTAGTCGAAGACGCCGGTGTTCTCGTGCCCGTGCTCGCGCAGGCCGCGCGTGGGGCGCACGACGTAGCGGAGCATGATCTCGCTGAACCCGCGCATGAGCCGGCGTGGGTCGAGCGGCGACATGGGCGCCATCACGTGCTCGGTCGCGCAGTACGGATCGTACTGGTGGCCGTGCTCGACGTAGACCAGGCCCTCGACGAAGAAGAACCACGGCTCGAAGCCGACGCGCGCCTCGTCGAGGTGCGGCACGTGACGACGCAGCACGTCGCGGAACTCCTGCTGCACGCCGGCCCAGTGCATCTCGAGATCGTGGTTTCCGAGCACCAGCGTGAGCTTGTGGCCCGCGTCGACGAACCGCGCGAGCGCGGCGAACACGTTGGCGTGACGCTCCGCGACGAGGCGCAGCTTGTGGCTCGCGTGGTCCTCGGCGCTGCCGAGGCCGTGCTCGCGCTCCTCGTCGGTCCACTCGGTCTCGCCCTCGCTGTTGCTGGGCAGCCGCATGGTGATCCCGATGAAATCGATGAAATCGCCGGCGATCACGAGGCGATAGGTGCTCAGCTTGCCGTCGCGACCGACCGGCGGACGCACCCGGTAGTGGTCGAGGAGGCGCGCGAGATCGTCGTCGATCTCGGGCGTGCGCTTGACCCCGCCCTCGGTGGTGAGGTCGTTGAGGTCGCTGCCGAGGTGCACGTCGGACAACACGAGCAGCGTGTCGCTCTCCGCCGCGTCGGGCGGAGGCTGCGCAGCACTCGGGTGGATGGACGGCAGCGGCATGGGTCTCACTTCAGGGATACAAGGGTCGTGCCTGTTCGCAGTCGCGGTTCGGTCAGCGGATGGTCGGAGTGATCGCGGCACATTGGTGACGGAGCGCAGGCCCCATAGTGGCAAGAACGGCCCACGTGCCCCGCACCTTGGTGGCACCCCTGACACAGATGCCCCGGAGGGTCGGATTGGTTCGAAATCACCCGTGGTCCAGACGAGGGTGGATCCGCGGCGCCGGATGAGGCTAAGGTCCGCGGCCGCATGAAGCAGGAAACCCGCAGGGACCTCGGGGGTCGACTCGTCGAGAGGCCGGAGGCTGGTCAGCGCATCGGCAAGGGCACGCGCATCGTCGGCCGGGTGACCGGTGACGGCGACTTGACGGTCGAGGGGCGCATCGAAGGCGAGCTCGGCCTTCGCGGTCGGCTCGTCGTCGCGCCGGGCGGCCTGGTCGCGGCGCCTGTGTCGGTCGAGTCGGTCGTCGTCGAGGGCACCATCGAGGGCGACGTCGAGGCCCGCGACTCCGTGCAGCTGCGCGCCTCGGGCGCCGTGCAGGGCAGCATCCGCGCCCAGCGCTTCGCCCTCGAGGACGGCGCGCGCTTCACCGGGCGCATCGACATGGACGTGGAGCTGCCGGCCGAGCTCGGCGGGCAATAAGGCGAGGCAAGAGAGGAAATCATGGCCAGCACCGTCATCGGCGCAGGGATCGTCATCGAGGGCGAGGTCGAGAGCGACGAGGCCCTCGTCATCCACGGCACCATTCGCGGCAAGATCGACTCCAAGGAGAGCGTCGCCGTCGAGCAGGGCTCCACGGTCGAGGCCGACGTGTCGGCCCGCGAGGTCACCGTCGGCGGCAACCTCACCGGCAACGTCACGGCCGAGGGCCGCGTGGTCATCGCGACCGGCGCGCGCCTGATCGGCGACGTGAAGGCCGCGCGCTTCACCATCCAGGACGGGGCCCAGTTCAAGGGTCACGTGGACATGGACGTCTGAGATGGCCGCTCCGATCTCCCGTGGGCAGACCGCGGCGTCCGTCCTGGCCGAGGGCCTCACCCTCACCGGGCGCGTCGCCGGCAGCGGCGATCTCGAGGTGCGCGGTCACCTCGAGGGCGAGGTGGATCTAGAGGGCGAGCTCACCCTCGCCGAGGGCGCGACCGTCCGCGCCAACGTGAGCGCGACGCGCGTCGTCGTGCGGGGCGCGCTGCTCGGCGACGTCCGCGCCGGCGACAGCATCGTCCTCGAGGCGAGCGCGCGCGTGGTCGGCGACCTCACCTCGCCGCGCATCACCATCGCGCTCGGCGCGCAGATCCGCGGCAACCTCGACATGAGCGAGGCCGAGACGACCCGCATCGTCCCGGCGACCCGCCCGGCAGTGGTGTCTCGCCCGGTCGAGACGCGCGCATCGGCGCCGGCCGCGCGTCCCATGGCCCAGAAGGGCCCCATCACCCCCGCCAAGCCGGTGGCCGTCACGCGCAAGCCCGCGCCAGTCGTCGCCGTCGCGCCGGCGCCGGCGGCCGAAGAAGCGCCCGCGGCCGAGGAGCCGAAGGCCGACGCCCCCCGCAAAGAGCCGCCTTCGCCCGTCGTCCCCGCGATCAAGAAGGGCCAGAAAGCCCAGCCGAAGCGCAAGGCCCACGAGGCCAAGTGACGGCCACGGGTGCCGGGTCGACGAGCGGCGACCGGCTGCTCGCGTTGCTCACCGAGCGCTCGTACGCCAAGCGTGAGGTCACCCTCGCGAGCGGCAAGAAGAGCGACTTCTTCATCGACTGCAAGCAGACGGTGCTCACCGCCGAGGGTCACGCCCTGGTCGGCGCGCGCATGCTCGACGCACTCACGGCCTTCGGCGAGGTCGACGCGGTCGCGGGCGTCGAGCTCGGCGGCTGCCCGCTCGCGAGCGCCGTCGCCCTCGTGAGCTTCCAGCGCGGCACCCCGCTCGACGCGGTCTACGTGCGCAAGGAGGCCAAGGATCACGGCTCGCAGCGCCTGCTCGAGGGCGACACCCGCCTCGCGAAGGGCGCGCGCCTCGTCATCCTCGAAGACGTCATCACCACCGGTGGCTCCACCAAGAAGTGCGTGGAGAAGCTCCGCGCCGCGGGGTACGAGGTCGCCGGCGTGGTGGCCCTCGTCGACCGCGACGAGGGTGGCCGTCAGAACCTCGAGGCCGTGGGCCTGAAGGTCGAGGCCGTGTTCACGCGCGGCGATTTCCCGCGCTGAACTCTCTCGTCGTCCCGGAGTACACCATGGCCGAAGAACGCCTCCAGAAGATCCTCGCCGGTGGCGGGCTCGCCTCGCGCCGCGCCGCCGAGCGCCTCATCACCGAGGGCCGCGTGCGGCTCAACGGGCGCATCGTCACCGAGCTCGGCGTCAAGGCCGACCCGCGCAAGGACCGCATCGAGGTCGACGGCAAGCGTGTCATCCAGGAGCCGCCCGTCTATTACGCCGTGCACAAGCCGCGCGGCTTCGTCACCACGTTGAGCGATCCAGAGGGCCGGCCCTCGATGCGCGAGCTGCTCAAGCCGCACGGCATCACCGCGCGCGTGTTCCCGATCGGGCGCCTCGACTTCCACACGAGCGGGCTGCTCCTCGTCACCAACGACGGCGAGTTCTCCGACGGCCTCCTCCACCCGCGCCACAAGGTCCCGAAGACCTACGTCGTGAAGGTGAACGGCCTGATGTCCCCCGAAGACCTCGACCACTGGCGCAACGGCGTCGAGCTCGACGACGGTCGCACGCAGCCCGCCGAGATCTCGCTGCTCCGGCACGAGGAGCGCCGCACGTGGTTCGAGATCACCATCCGCGAGGGGCGCAACCAGCAGATCCGCCGCATGGGCGAGGCCACGGGCTTCGCGGTCATGCGCCTCGCGCGCATCGCCTTCGCGGGCATCTCGCTCGAGGGGATCGCGCCCGGTGCGCTGCGCGCGCTGACGGTGGAGGAGCTCGTCGAGCTCAAGAAGCAGTACGGCGTGCCGCGGAGCCCGGGCGTCGGGCGCGTGCTCGCGTCGGAGGCCGCGCTGCACGGCGAGTCGCGCAACCGCTCCACGCGCAAGCCCGGTGGCAGCAAGCCGGGCGTGAGCCAGGGCGAGACCAAGGCGCCGCGACGCGCCGACGGCAAGCCGGGTGCGCCCCGCCACGGCCGGGCGCCGATCGAGCGCGGCGAGCGCGGAGACGCGCCTTCCTACGGGCGTCCGACGCGCGGCGAGGCGCCCGCACCGCGCGGGGGCGCGCCGAGAGGTCCGGCGCCGCGAGCACCGCGCGGAGAGGCACCGCGTGGCGGAGCACCCCGAGGAGCCCCCCGCGACGAAGCACCGCGAGGTGGTGCGCCGCGTGGGGGTGCGCCGCGTGGTGGAGCACCGCGTGGTGGAGCACCGCGTGGAGATGCACCGCGCGAAGAAGCGCCGCGCGGACGGCGCGCACAGCGCGAGCAGCGTCCACAGCGTGACGAGACGCCGCGCGGCGCGCGTCCCACGCAGGGCGAGAGGTCCGAGCGGGGAGGAGCGCCCCACAAGGGTCCGCCGCGCGGCCGCTCGGGTCGCTGATCCTCGGCCCTTGCTCTGCGACGCTGTGCGCTGACATCCCCCGTGTGACCGCCGCTTCACGAACAGCGACCTGCAGACCTGCAGGCGGCGAGTTCGCCGACGAATCGGCGGCGGCGTCCTGACCCAGCGTGCGCACGACCTTTGCTGAGGCGGCGACCATGTCCCACCTCCACCACCCTCTGCGCCCGGGCGCCGACCTCGCGGGCTACCGCGTCGACGAGTGCATCGGCCAGGGAGGCATGAGCGTCGTCTACGGCGCCACCGATCTGCGCCTGCGCCGCCGCGTCGCGCTCAAGGTCCTGTTGCCCGACCTCGATCCCGGAATCCTCGGGGACGAGGGCGCCGCGCTCGCCGCCCTCGACGGTCGCGGGGTGCCCTCGGTCTACGCGTTCCACGACGACGACTCCGCCACCGCCCTCGCGATGGAGCGCCTCCACGGCCAGACGCTCGGCGTGCAGCTGCTCCACCGCGGCGCGGTCTCGCTGGAGGCGGCGCTCCTCGTGCTCGAGCCGCTGGCCGAGACGCTGCAGCGCGTGCACGGCGCGGGCTTCGCCCACCGCGACGTGAAGCCCGAGAACGTCATGCTCACGACCGATCGGCGCGTGCTGCTGATGGACTTCGGCGTGACGTGCTCGACCCACGACGCCCGCCGCGTGCGGGCCGCGGGCACGCGTGGCTACCTGGCCCCCGAGGCCTGGTTCGAGCCGATCGGCGGCGACGCGGCGCGCGCGCTCGACGTGTTCGCGCTCGGCGCGGTCGCCCACGAGCTCCTGCTCGGCGAGGTGCCGGGCGCCGACGAGGGCCCCGACTTCGTGCTCGGCAAGCTGTGCCACGGGTTCCCCGCGCACGCGCTGCCCTTCTATGAGCGCTCGCCCGCCTTCGCGGAGCTCGTGGCCTCGATGCTGGCCCCCCGATCCGCGCGCGCGCCCCGAGATGGCCGATGTCTACACCGGCTTCCGTCACATCCGGAGCCGCACGATGCGCGTTCCCCGCTCCGCCGCGAGCTACGCCGCCTGAGCGGTCGATCCCGCGAACCCAAAGCACGGCGCGCGGAATCGCAACGCCTGCATGACCGAGCACTACGTCCACCGCAGCGAGCTGCCCGTCTCCGCCGCCGAGGCCTTCGCCTGGCACGCTCGTCCGGGCGCATTCGAGCGGCTCACCCCGCCGTGGGCTCCGCCCGAGCTCGTGTCCCGGGAGGGCGACCTGCGTTCGGGTCGCGTCGAGCTGCGGGTGCCCACGCCCTACGGCAGCGCGCGCTGGGTGGCCGAACACGACGCCTACGTCGAGGGGGTCTCGTTCCGGGACACGCAGGTGGAGGGCCCCTTCGCGGAGTGGGTGCACACCCACCGCTTCGAGGCGCTCGGCCCGTCGAGCTGCGCGCTCGTCGACGAGATCGACTACGCGCTCCCGCTCGGTGGCCTCGGCCGGCTCGTCGCGGGCGGCTCCGTGCACGACGATCTCGTGCGCATGTTCCGCTTCCGCCACCAGCGCACGCGGGACGATCTCGCGCGCCACGCCGAGCTCGCCGGCCCGAAGCTGCGCGTCGCGATCAGCGGCGCGAGCGGGCTCGTCGGGCGGGCGCTGACCGCGTTCCTCGAGACGGGTGGCCACGAGGTGCGCGCCCTCGTGCGCCGTGCGCCGCGTGGCCCCGGCGAGATCCGCTGGGATCCCGCGGCGGGCACCGTCGATCGCGCGGCGCTCGAGGGGCTCGACGCCCTCGTGCACCTCGCGGGCGAGAACGTCGGCGAGCGGTGGACCGACGCGCGCAAGAAGGCGATCGTCGCGAGCCGCGTCGACGGCACGCGCACCCTCGCCGAGGCGATCCTGGCCCTCGACGCGCCCCCGAAGGTCTGGGTGTCGGCCTCGGCCGTGGGGTTCTACGGGGACCGCGGCGACGAGCTCCTCGACGAGGACAGCGCCGCCGGCACGGGATTCCTCGCCGACACGTGCCGCGCTTGGGAGGTCGAGACGGCGCGCGCCGAGCCGCGCACCCGCGTGGTGCGTGGCCGCATCGGGGTCGTGCTCACCGCCCTCGGCGGCGCGCTCGCCAAGATGCTGCCGCCGTTCCGCAAGGGCGTCGGCGGCGTCGTCGGCAGCGGCCGCCAGTACACGCCGTTCCTCTCGCTCGACGACCTCGTCGCGGGGATCCTGTTTGCGATCCGCAACGAGACGCTGGTCGGTCCGGTCGACCTCGTCGCCGGCTCGGTCACCAACGCGGAGTTCACGCGCGCCCTCGGCGCCGCGCTGTCGCGGCCCACGTTCATGCCGCTGCCCGCGGCCATGATCGGCGCGCTGTTCGGGGAGATGGGCCGCGAGGTCCTGCTCGGTGGGCAGCGCGTGGTCCCGAAGCGCCTCCCCGAGGCCGGCTTCCGGTTCCTGCACCCGGACCTCGGCGCGCTCCTCCGGTTCGAGCTCGGGGCCTAGAGGGCGTCGCTCCGGATCCAGAAGCCTCCCTGGTCCGGGGCCGGCCAGTCGAGCGAGACGAGGCGGAGCGCGCCGTCGCGCGTGCCGATGCGCGTGTAGCCGTTCACCGTGTCGAAGGCGTACACCTCGGCCCCGAGGTCGACCCACCCGATCACCTCGGCGTCCCCGCCGGGGAGGGCGTGCAGGGGCGTCTCCTTGCGGACCTTCACCGGCTCTTCACCATCGGGGCAACCGTTGTCCGAGGGCTGCCCTCCGCAGGTGTCGGCCACGTCGAAGAGCCCACCGCTGCAGTCGTCGCAGTCGGCGCCCTCCCCGGAAGCAGCTCCTGTTCCGGGATCCATGCGTCGAAGGCGATCCAGTCCTCGAAGACGACGTGCTGGCGCGCGCCGGACGATCCGACGGACCAGAGGGTGACGAGCTCGGGAGACGTCGCGCGGAGGACGCCGGCCGGCGCGGGCGCGGACGCGGTCGCGAACAGATGGAGCACCTTGCCCACGGGGTGGAACGGCTGGCCTCCGACCGGCACCGAGGTGGTCGCTGGCGCCCCCACGACGACATCGCCGCAGGGCACCTCGGCGGTCACGTCGCCCAGCCCGATCGGCGAGCTCGCCACGATCCGCACCGTGCTCTGGTCGACCGACGCCACGGTGACGGGCGCGCCCGCCGCGATCCACAGGTGCTCGGGCACGACCGCGACCCGCGAGGCCACGCGCAGGGGCACGTCCCGCGCCTCGACGTGGGCCTCGACGTGCACCCCCGCTCCCTCGGGTGGCGAGGAGAACGTCGCGCGCACGCTCTTCGCCGCGTTCGGCCGGAACGCGACCCCGACCGGCAGCCCGCTCGTGCGCGCGATCGCGTGCCCGTCGGCCGCTCGCAGGAGGGTCGGCACGACGGTCTTGCCCGCGACGCGACACACCGGGTCGGGCTCGGGCGCGACCGCGGCGGGGGCCCGCCCGCGCGGGGGCGTCGTGCACGAGACGAGGCCGACGACGAGAGCAACCACCTTGCGCATGGACGAGCCAGCATAGCCGCTCGTGACACACGCGCCTCCCCGGCGCAGGCTCCCGCCATGGACGCGCCCGAACCCTGCCTGCACGCGATGGCGCGCGGCGAGCCGATGCCCTCGATCCACGACGAGGAGGGCCCCCGGCTGCCCGACGGCGTCGGGGAGGTCGTCGACAGCCACGTGCACCTGTTCCCGCCACGGGTGTTCGACGCGATCCATCGGTGGTTCGAGCGCCACGCGTGGAGCGTGCGCTATCGGCTCCACAGCGAGCAGGTCGTCGAGTTCCTGCGGCAGCGCGGCGTCGCGCGCTTCGTCGCGCTCCACTACTCGCACAAGCCCGGGATGGCCCGTGAGCTCAACCGCTACGTGCACGAGGTCGCCCGCGCGCACCGCGACGTGATCGTGCCGCTCGGCACCGTGCTGCCCGGCGAGCCCGACGCCGAGGCGGTCGTGCACGAGGCGCTGCACACGCTCGATCTCCACGGCCTCAAGCTGCACTGCCACGTGCAGCAGTTCGCGCCCGACGATCCGCGCCTCGACCCGGTGTGGGCCGCGTGCGCGAGCGCCGGCAAGCCCGTGCTCGTGCACGCCGGGCGCGAGCCGCGGAGCCCGCCTACGGCGTCGACACCTACGCGATCTGCGCAGCCGAGCGGATCGAGCGCGTGCTGCAGCGTCACCCACGACTCGTCCTCGTGGTCCCGCACCTCGGGGCCGACGAGATCCCCGCCTACGTGGCGCTGATGGAGCGCCACGAGAACCTCTGGCTCGACACGACGATGGCGGTGGCCGGGCTGTTCCCCACCTGGGAGTGGGAGGACGTGGTGCGCAAGGTCGGCGACCGACTGCTCTACGGCACCGATTTCCCCAACGTGCCCTACGCGTGGGATCGCGAGATCAAGCGGCTCGTGGCCCTCGAGCTGCCCCCCGAGACGCAGCGCCGCCTCTTCGCCGACAACGCGCGGCGCGTGTTCGCGATGTGATCAGAAGAGGGCCGTGCAATCGACGAACGGCGTCGTGCAGGGCGGCCCGTCGGCGAACAGGTAGCGGAGCGGCGGCGTGCCCGGCGCGGGCCCGAACGCGACGAACGACGACGACCGGGTGCCGTAGTGTTCGGTGTGGATGCACAGCGCCTGGATGGCCCGGGCCAGCGCGGGCGGCAGGGTCGAAGCCGGGAGCGCGCTCGGCGGCGGCACCGCGTGGTCGCCGAGGACCCGCGCGAGCTCCCCCTCGAGGCGGTCGAGAGGCTCGGACAGCACCGGCTCGACGAGCGAGAGCGCCCGCGCGGCCTTCGGGTAGCGCGGCGACCCGATGCGATCGTTCGCGAGCACGTGCAAACCCCTCGTGAGCGGCTCGATCGTGGCCGCCGCGAGGTCGCGCGCGTAGCCGACGAACAGCGAGCGCGTATCGCCGAACAGCACGTTGAACGGGTTGAAGGCGCGTACGTCGAGGCTCGCGAGGCGGGCGCGCGCCGCCTCCGGGTCGCCTTCGCGGAGCAGCTCGAGCACCAGCTGTCCGCGCGAGGCCTTGTGCGGATCGGGCGGCGTCGCCGTGTGCTGGTTGGTCACCGCGACGAGGAAGCCCCGGCGGGTGACGCCCAGCCACGTGCCGTGCGCGGTCGCGTCGACGCCGCCGACGATGCCGGCGTCGGGGTCGATCACGCGCGGCGGCAGCGAGGGGCGCCCCAGGAACTCGTCGCGGTTGGCCAGCACCACGAGCGGCGAGGCCGCGTGCAGGCCGAAGGCGGCGACGACCGTGCACACGCTACTTGGCCACGATGGCGCACGTGCCGCCGACGCACGCCGCCTTCTTGCCGGAGCACGGCGCGACGAAGCAGGTGACCGTCGCCCCTCCGCACTTCGGGTCGGCCACGCCGATCGGGAGCGGGATGCACGTGCACGGGTCCATGGTGGAGCAGTAGCTCTCGTACGCCCGGCAATCACCGTCGCTCCCGCACTCGCCCCCCTCGACGGGCGGCGTGCCGGTGTCGAGGCCCGTGTCGGTCTTGCCGGTGTCGGCCTTGCCCGTGTCCGTCGTGGACCCGGTGTCCGTCGCGGTGCTGTCGACGGACGCGCCGGTGTCGGTCACGCTCGTGTCCACGGCTGTGCCCGTGTCGGCGGCGGTCCCAGTGTCGCGGGGCCCCGTGTCGGACACCGTGCCCGGATCGGTCTCGCTCGAGCAGGCGAGCAGGGAGGTCGCGAAGAGGAGGGGAAGCAAGCGCATCCCCGAGGTGTAGCAAACGTCAGGCGCGCGAGAAACGCGGCGGCGCCGCCTCGGTGCGCTCGCCGCGCAGCGAACGGGCCATCGCGGCGCGGACCTCGTCGGGCGAGGCGCCACTGCCGAGCAAGAACGAGAGCTTGGTGAGGGCGGCCTCCGGGGTCATGTCCCCGAGCGAGACCACCCCGACGTCGGCGAGCGCGCGGCCCGTCGCGTAGTGGGGGACCACCTCACCGCGCAGGCACTGGGTCACGTTCACGACGACGACGCCGCGACGGCTCGCCTCGGCGAGGGCTTCGAGGAGGGCGCGGTTGCGATCGGGCATGTTGCCGGCGCCGTAGGTCTCGAGCACGACCCCCGCGAGCGGCGGGCGCAGGAAGTTCTCGACGAGACCCGCGTGGAGCCCCGGGAACACGCGGAGCGCGGCCACGTGCGGCGACATCGCGTCGTGCACCACGAGCGGCCCCTCTTCGCGCGGGCGCACCTCGTCCCAGCGCACGGCGACCTCGATGCCCACCTCGGCGAGCGGCGGCGCGTTGGGGGACTGGAAGGCATCGAGCCCGGCCGCGTCGACCTTGCGCGCGCGGTTGCCCCGCAGCAGCCGGTCGCGGAAGTACAGGCCGACCTCGGGGATCTCGAAGTGGCCGGCCAGCGTGAGCGCGCCGACCAGGTTGTCGATCGCGTCGTTGCGCAGCTCCGAGAGCGGGATCTGCGAGCCGGTGACGATCACGGTCTTCTTCAGCCCCTCGAGCATGAACGAGAGCGCGCTGGCGGTGTACGCCATGGTGTCGGTGCCGTGCAGCACCACGAAACCCTGCACGTCGTCGTGCGCGGCGCCGATGTCCCGGGCGATGCGCGCCCAGTCCTCGATGCCCATGTTGGAGGAGTCGAGCAGCGGCTCGTACTCGACCACCTCGTAGCGGACCCGACGCCCGAACCGTGAACGCGGCATGCAGAACCGCTCCACCGCCGGATCGTGCAGCTGCGGCAGGCGCGCGAGCTGCGCCTCGAGGTGGCCCGGCGCCGGCGAGTACCCGCGCTCGGTCTCCAGCATGCCGATGGTGCCCCCCGTGTAGAGCACGCGCACTCGCGCTTCCATCGGAGCCGAGCGTACCACACCCGAAAGCTGCCTGACTTTTCGCGCTCCCGGTACTGAGGATCGAGTTGCTCGTCACCGGAGGAAGGTGGGTCCATGCGGAACGTCGCGTCCTTGGCTTGTGCGGTCCTGTTCGTGGGTCTCGGTGCGTGCAGCAGCTCGGCGAGCGTCGCCGAAGATCCGGATGGAGGAGATGCGTCGACGGGTGAGACCGGGGGCGATGTCGGCACCGGCGACGGTGGGACCGACACCGCGGCCGACGTCATCCCCGCCGCCGACGGCGCGTGTCCCACCGGCCTCGTGAACTGCGGCGGCGTGTGTCGAGACGTCAGCATCGACAACGGCGCGTGCGGCGGCTGTGGTCGCACCTGCAACGCCGCGCAGAAGTGCGTGTCCGGCGTGTGCACCTGTACGGGCACCACGTGCGGAGCCGCGTGCGTCGACACCAGCAAGGATCCGCGCAACTGCGGGGGCTGCGGCAAGACCTGCACCGGAGCGGCCCCGGCCTGCGTCGGCGGCGTTTGCGCGTGTCCCGCGACCGCCAAGACCGGCGGCACCCGCTGCGCCGACGTCGTGGACGACCCCGAGAACTGCGGGGACTGCGGCAAGGCCTGCGGAGCGGCCGAGGTCTGCGTCGGCGGCGCGTGCGCGTGCCGCCCGGGGACCACCCTCTGCGGGACCACGTGCGTCGACACGACGGCGAGCGGGACGAACTGCGGGGCCTGCGGGAAGGCCTGCGCGACGGGCGAGGTCTGCATCGCTGGCGCTTGCAAGACCGGTGGATGCTCGGGAGGGCTCACGCTCTGCGCGGGCGCGTGCGTGAACACCCGCACCAACCCCGCGTTCTGCGGCTCCGGTGGGGGCGGCGGGGGCGCGTGCGGGCGCGCGTGCGCGGCCGACGAGCTCTGCATCGACGGACGTTGCGAGGGCTACACGCCGGCGCCGTTCTGCACGACGTGCCCCTGCTCGTGCGGTGGGCGTCGTTGTTGCGCGGCGCTCCCGGGCGGCACCGCGGCGCTCTGCGTCGAAGGCGACGCCTGCCCCGGAGGCTGAGCCCCGACTAGCGCGCGACCTCGGGGCCGACCTTGGAGAAGGCCACGGGGTCGCGCTGGCTGCGCTCGAGCGCCGCGATCCACGCCGGCGCGCGCGCCACCTTCGCGTAACGGAGCTCGTCCAGATCGCCCGACCACGGGTTGTCGAAGTACGAGCCGTTGGCCTTGGCGCCGATGCGCACGGTGTGTCCAGCCACGTCGGGCCTGGTCTCCTGCTGGCCGGATCCCTTCTCGACGCCGTCCACGTAGAGCTTCCACGACTCGGCCTTGCCCTTGTCGTCCTTGCGCTGCACCCAGGCCACGTGGTGCCACTTGCCGTCCTGCACGGCCACGTCGGTGCGCGTGAAGCCCACCCAGCCGTGATCGGTGCCGAAGTACGGGCCCTCGTGCCCGGTGCCGATCAGCTTGTCGCCGAGCTCGTGGGTCTCGCCCTTGGCCTTGATGAGGATGCCCTGCTGGCGGCCCTCGGTCGTCTTGATCCACACGGCGAACGTGCAGTCGACGTCGCCGAGGACGATCTCGTCGGGCTTGTCGACCTCGACCACGTCCTTGCCGTCGAAGCGCTGCCCACCGAGGATCACGCCCGGGGCCGTGGCGCTGCCGTTCTGGGTGCCGTCGTGCCCGAGGGTGCTCGCGTCGACGAGCCGCGCGGTGGTGCCACCCTCGGTGGTGACCTCGTCGAAGTGCCACACCGCGGTCTCGCTCTCCCAGGTCTTCGCGGGCGAGGCCGACGACGTGGCGTCGGCGTTGCCGTAGTAGAGGAAGAACGTGTTCGGCTGGGTCGGGCCGGTCTTCGGCAGGCGCACCCATGCCATGAGGTTGCCGCTGCTCGGCTCCCAGCGCGCGAGCTCGAAGGGCAGCGCGAGCCCGTCGGGGGCGACGAAGCGGAGGTCGCGCCCGTCGCTCGACACCTTGCCGGCGAGGCCGGGATCGGTGAGCACGACCGGGACGACGAAGCCGTCGAGATCGCCTTTCAACGAGGACCCGTCGACGTCGATGCGGCGCCGGTAGGCCCAGGCCTTCTCGGTCCACGTCGGATCGAGGGTGCCTTCGTCCACCGTGTCGGCCCCGGCATCCACGCTCGTGTCCACCGGATCGACCGAGCCGCTGTCCGCGACGCCGTCGACCTCGGCGCGCGCTGCGTCCTCCACGAACGGGCTGCCCTGGCCGCCGGGCTCGAAGCCACACGCCACCGGTCCCACGAGGAGCGCGAGGTAGAGGGCGTCGCGACGCATGGCGTCATGGTAGCCCAGAACGGGCTGCTTGGCAGATCCACCCCTGCATCTCGCCGAGGTCGACGGTCTCTCGCACGAGGAAACCCGCCTCGGCGAGGGCTGCCCCGAGCGTGTCGCCGTCGCGGACCCGCAGCGCGATCGCGAGCACCTCGGGAGGGTCGCCGTCGAGCCCGTGCAGCGCGAGCTCGACGTGGAGGAGCCCGGTCGCCGGATCGACGCGGGTGGTCTCGGTGCAGCGCATGGGCTCCTGGGTGCGGGGGTCGCGGAAGCGTGGCGAGTCGCTCACGCGGCCCGCGAGGCTCGCCTCCGAGGGCAGCCACACGTCGAAGGCGAACGTCCCTCCTGGCTCGAGCTCGGCGCGTACCCCACCGAGGAACGCCGCGAGGTCGGCGGCCGAGTGCAGGTGTCCGAGCGCGTTGAACGGCGCGAGCACGAGGCCGTGCCGGCGCCCCGTGTCGAGCGCGCGCAGATCGCCGAGCGCCCAGGAGAGACGCGCCTGCACGGCGGACGGTTCCCTTGCCATGCGCGCGGCGAGAGCCTCGAGCATCGCGGGATCGAGATCGACCCCGTGCACGCGATGGCCCGCGCGGGCGAGGTGCAGCGCCACCCTGCCCGAGCCGACCGCGCACTCGAGGATCGACGCCGGCCGCAGCGCCTCGGCGAGCGCGAGGTAGTGCGCGAGATCGGCGCTCCAGCCGTGGAACAGGAGATCGTAGATCGCGGGCTGACCATAGAGAGACCGCGCGTGCATGCGACGCGAGGCTCGGTCGATCTTCGTCGCGCGTCGAGGTCTGGAAGTTTCCGCCTTTGGTGCGCGTGACCCGATCGGTGAGCCCGTCGCCACCGAACTCTCATGCAGACCGACGAACGCCCGCTGCCTTCGTTCGAGGACGACGACGACGCGCCGACCTTGCCACGCATCCCCGCGGCGAGGCGCCAGGAGGGCTCCGACCCCGAGCTCCGCGTGGACACGATCCGCGAACCCATCCCCGCGTTCTGGCGCTGGGCTGCTGCACGTGGGTGAGGGTGCGACACCTGATACGACTGGCCGATCTGGGGTTGACCATGTGTAAGATCGGCGAAGGTGGCGAAGGAGGTCGTCGTACCGTTTCCCGATCGCGTGGGTCCGACGACCCACGTGCGCAGCACCCTCCTGTGCGCCTCGCTGCAATCGCTCCGCGCGCGCACGCTCCAGGACGCGTATCTCGCCGCGCTGCCCGAGGCCGATCGGATGGAGATGCTCGCCATGACCCCTGGCGCGTGGCTGCCCGTGGAGCGCGCGCTGATCCACTACGCGGCCTGCGACAAGCTCCCGCTCGATCGCAACGCGCGCCTCGAGATCGGCGCCGACGTCGCGCGCCGCATCCAGAAGAGCCTGCTCAACGTGATCGTGCGGCTCACCAAGGAGGCGGGCGTGGGCCCCTGGTCGGTGCTCACCCGCGCCGAGAAGCTCCGGCTCCCCACCTGGCAGGGCGGCGGCATCCAGGTCGAGAAGCTGGGCGTGAAGGACGCGCGCCTCGAGTGGATCCGTCAGCCGTGCGCGCGTTCGGAGCACTTCCGGATGGGGTTCCTCGGCGTGGTGAAGGGGCTCTGCGAGCTCTATTGCCGGCGCGTGGTCACCAAGGAAGAGGGCGCCCCCGAGGACGATCGCTTCGTCCAGCTCGTCTCCTGGGCCTAGAGGCCGAGGTCCGGGGAGACCTGGACCTCGCACTCGACCAGCAGGTGGGCCAGCTCCCTGCGCAGCGTGGCGACGGTCGCCTCCGTGAGCGGCAGCTCCATGTCGCGCCGGTGGATGCCGGGCCCGTAGTGGTCGTCCTCGGCACGCGTGACGACGAAGCCCTTGCGAGCGAAGAAGGTCGTGACGGCGGGAATGGTGTCGAGCCCGCCCCGGGTCGCGCCCGCGCGCGCGCCGAGCACGAGGCGAACGAGGAGGAGCAGATCGCCGAGGTGCTGGCCGTGGCGCTCCCGGTGCACGATGCCCCAGCACATGCGCGCCTCGCCGTCGCGGAGCCCGAGGCCCCCGCAGGCGATCACGCGGTCGCCGTCGACGAGCACGAGCTCGCGGATGCCCTCGCGCACGACGTCGTCGTCGAGGTAGTCGACGAACGAGGCGCGCTCGGCCGGCGCGAAGAACGCGGGCACGTTGGAGTCGAACAGGGCCACGCATCCTTCGCGATCGGCCCGCGTGTAGCTCCGGAGCAGCAGCATCTCGGTGTCCTCGGTAGGGCGAACAAAACAAACGAAGACGCCGCGGGGAGGCACCGCGACGTCTTCCACCCGACAAGGGCCAGCGCTGGTGAAACCAGCTCCGTAGGGTGACTGCGGAGGGAAACCTTACTGGCCGCGACGGACGTAGGCCGGGATGTCCCAGTCCTGGTCCAGCGGCGAGGCGAACCGACTCTCGCGCGAAGCCGGCTCGCGGGCCACGTTGGCCGAGGCGGGCGCGGCGGTCTCGCGACGGCGGACCGGCTGCACGAACAGCGGCTCCTCGCGGGGAGGCGCGGTGCGCGTGGGGGGAGGTGCGGTGCGGGCGAGCGGCTGCACGGCCTGCGGGAGCTGGCTCGGCAGGGTCGTGCGCATGTTGCTCTGCGAGGAGATCGCGGCGGACATGGCCGGCGCGTCGTGCACCTCGGTGACGCGGTCGAAGCCGGTCGCGATGACGGTGACCTTGACCATCTCGCCGAGCGAGGGGTCGATGGAGGCACCGAAGATGATGTTGGCGTCCTCGTGCGCCTGCTCCTGGATGAGCGCGGCCGCCTCCTCGATCTCCTTCATCTTCATGTCGGGGCCGCCGACCACGTTGAGGAGGATGCCGGTGGCGCCTTCGACGCTGATGTTGTCGAGGAGCGGGCTGTTGACGGCCATCTCGGCGGCGAGCCGCGCGCGGCCCTGACCCTTGGCGCAGCCGGTGCCCATGAGCGCGCGGCCCATGTTGGACATGACCGTCTTCACGTCGGCGAAATCGACGTTGACGATGCCGATCTGCGTGATCAGATCCGAGATGCCCCGGACGGCCTGGTAGAGGACCTCGTCGGCCCGCTTGAACGCCTCGATGAACGTGAGATCCTCGCCCAGATCGAACAGCTTCTGGTTCGGGATCGTGATGAGAGTGTCGACCTGTTCGGTCAAGAAGTGCAGACCGTTCTCGGCCCGCTTGCTCCGCTGACGCCCCTCGAAGAGGAACGGCTTGGTCACCACGCCGACCGTGAGAGCGCCCTCCTCGCGGGCGATCTGCGCCACGATGGGCGCCGCACCGGTGCCGGTGCCACCGCCCATGCCGGCGGTGATGAAGACCATGTCCGCGCCGGAGACGAGCTCCTTGATGCGGTTGACGTCCTCGAGGGCCGCCTTGCGCCCCTGGTCGGGGTTGGCGCCGGCGCCGAGACCCTTGGTGACCGCGCCGCCGATCTGCAGCTTGGTCGGGGCGGCGTTGGCGTCGAGCGCCTGCCGGTCCGTGTTGATGGCGATGAACTCGACCCCATCCAGGCCGAACTCGATCATGGTGTTGACGGCGTTGCCGCCGGAGCCGCCCACGCCGATCACCTTGATCCGGGCCTGGCTCTCCTGCTGGTCGTCTGCGAACTCGATCTGGAAGCCCATCTCGTCCTCCGCCGCGCGCCTTGGTCTTATCCAGACGCGACGTGTCCCCTTGTCTCTTTGCCTAGTGTCGAGGGGCTTGCTCGTTTGCGGTCGGCACGGGGCGCCTCTTCCCCGTCACTGCGGCCAACCTAGTGAGCTGCCCTTATATAAGCAGAATAAGTAACGTCTTGAAATATCTAAGTGTCCGAAATGAATAAGCTATGCGAAATCAACTACTTCAGAACGCAGCCTTCAGCCAACCCCAGAACCCTGGGCGTTCCTGAGGCGAAGCTTCTTCGCGAGCAGTGCCCGCTTTGCTGACGGGAACCACCGCGGGTTCCTCGTCGCGCGCGGCCTGGGCCGCGAGGGTGTGGGCGCCGTAGCGCGCGAGGCCGACGGCCGTCGCGAACTGGGGTCCGTGGACGAGATCGGTCAGGCCGCGGACGCCGACGGGGTAGCCGCGACGAACCGGCATGCCGAGGATCTCCTCGCCGAGCTCGGTGGTGCCGTCGAGGAGGACGCCGCCGCCGCAGAGGACGACGCCGGCCGAGAGCTGCTCGAGGTAGCCGCTCTCCTCGAGCTTCTGGCGGACCACGGCGAAGATCTCCTCGACGCGGGGCTCGATGATGTCCGCGAGGACGCGGCGGGGGACCCGACGGGCGGCGTAGCCACCGACCCCAGGGACCTCCATCTCCTCGTCGCCGCCCACCATGCGGCCGAGAGCGCACCCGCGCGCGTGCTTGAGGCGCTCGGCCTCGGCCATCGGGGTCCGCAGGCCGGCCGCGATGTCGCTCGTGACGCTCATCCCGCCGACCGGGATGACGCTCGCGCCGACGATGCCGCCGTCGACGTAGAGGATCAGGTCGGTGGTGCCGCCGCCGATGTCGACGACCGCGACGCCGATTTCCCGCTCGTCCTCGGTGAGGACGGCTTCGGCCGAGGCCAGGGGCTCGAGCACGATGTCGGCCACGGTGAGGCCGCAGCGCTCGGCGCACTTGATGACGTTCTCGACGCAGGACCGGGCAGCCGTGATGAGCTGGGCCTTGCACTCGAGGCGGACGCCGCTCATGCCGATCGGCTCGCGGATGCCGTCCTGCGTATCGACCAGGTACTCGCAGGGGAGCACGTGGAGGATCTGCCGATCCGTCGGGATCGGGATGGCGCGCGCGTTCTCGAGGACGCGGTCCACGTCGCTCCGGGTCACCTCGTTGGAGGCGACGGCGACGACGCCGTTGCTGCTCTGCGCGCGGACGTGGCTCCCGGCGATGCCGGCGAACACGGTGCGGATCTCCACCCCCGCCATGTTCTGGGCCTCTTCGATCGCCTGCCGGATCGACTCGGTGGTCGATGCGACGTTGGCGACGACGCCCTTGCGCAGTCCCTTGCAGGGCACGTTGCCGACCCCGAGCACTTCCAGCTCGATGTCCCCACCCTCGCCTGCGCGGACTTCGGCGACCACCGCGCACACCTTGGTGGTGCCGATGTCGAGCCCGACGACGATCTCACCTTGCTTGGCCATCCGAGTTTGCTCCCGTTCCGTTTCCTGCGCCGACCCTCGCGGATGTCGGAACGAACGGCCAAGTTGTGTGCGCTCACGGGTTGCCCCCTTCGGGTGCTTGCCCGCCTTGGCGACCGGTTTCGCGGGCGCGACGGCCTTTGGCTCTTCCACGGTCACCTGGGCCGGGGGCAGCGCCGCCACGAGCCGGACCACGATTCGCTCCGGATGGACGTCGTCGTCGAGGAACACGACCGTCGGCCGGGCCCCGCGGCGGGTGAGCTCGGCCTCGATGCGGGCGCCGGTGCGGATCTTGGGGCGGTAGTTGGTCTTGCCGAAGACCAGGCGCACGACCTTCTGCTTGCCGACCGACGCGGTGATGCCGCCGTCGTGGTCGACGTTGAGCTCCTGCACGCGCCCGCCGAACAGGCCGACCCGCTCGATCTCGGCGGCGAGGTCGAGGCCCCGGCGGATGATCTGCGCGACGGCCTCGCGGTCGGCGGTGGCATCGGAGTCGGTGATGCCGGTGAACACCGGCAGATCGCCCGGATCCTCGTTCTCGACGCGCTTGAAGATCTCGCCCTGCGGCGTCGCGAGGAACGTGCCCGTGCTCAGCGCGACCAGCGCCCCGGCCTCGCGCTCCCACACCTCCACACTGACCGTCGACGGCAGCTTGCGCGACACGTGCGCGCGCTCGATCCAGGGGTCCTTCTCGAGCTTCTGCTTCACGCCCTCGAGATCGAGCTCGACCACGTTCTGGCCGAGCGCGAGGCCCGCGATCGCCGTGACCTGCTCCTTGGTGCGGTGCTTGCCACCCTCGATGCGCAGGTCCTTGAGCGCGAAGCGCGGGCTCCTGGTGACGTAGCGACGGGCGTGCACCGCGGCGAACACGCCGGCGGCGACGATGGCGACGCCGACGACGATGCGACCGACGAAGCGCAGGCGGCGCCAGAGCAGGTCCGGGTCCCACGCGGGCTGGCGCTCGACGCGCACGTTCTCCGGCGCGGCGCGCGGAGGCGTCAGCACGCGGCGGTTGCTCGGGAGCTTGCTCACGGCACCCCCTGCGCGGCCTGCCGCGAGGCGAGGAGCTCGCGCACGCACTTGTTGATGTCCCCGGCGCCGAGCGCGATGACGATGTCACCCGGGCGCACCAGGGCCTCGAGCCGCTCGGTGACCGCGGCGCGCGGCCCGACGTAGGTCACGTCGTGGTGCCCGTGCGCGCGGATGTTCCTGGCGAGCTCCTCGGCCGAGGCGCCGGGGATCGGCTCCTCGCCGGCGGCGTACACGTCGGCCACCAGCACCACGTCGGCGCGGTTGAACGCCCGCGCGAACTCCGGCATGAGCGCCGCCGTGCGCGAGTAGCGGTGGGGCTGGAACGCGACGACGATGCGGTGTTGCCCCGCGTCGTAGGCGCGCCGCGCGGCGTCGAGGGTGGCCTCGATCTCGGCGGGGTGGTGGCCGTAGTCGTCGACCAGCACCATCCCGTCGACCTCGCCGACGATGGTGAAGCGCCGCTGCACGCCGCCGAACGACGCGAGCGCGTCGCGCACGAGATCGAGCGGGCACTCGAGCTCGTCGGCCACGGCGATCGCCGCGAGCGTGTTGAGCACGTTGTGCTGCCCGGGCATGCGCACCGTGAACTCGCCGAGGTGATCGCCGCGGAACCGCGAGACCTGGAAGCTCGTCGAGAGCCCGTGGAAGCGCACGTGCGAGGCCCGGTAGTCGGCGGCCGCCGAGAGCCCGTAGGTCACGTGGCGGCGGCGGATCCGCGGCAGGATCGCCTGCACGTGCGGGTGGTCGAGGCACAGCACGCCGAGGCCGTAGAACGGCACCCGCTCGACGAAGTCGACGAACGCCTGCGAGAGACGGTCGAACGTGCCGTAGTGGTCGAGGTGCTCGGGGTCGATGTTGGTGACGACCGCGATGGTGGGGGTGAGGCGCAGGAACGAGCCGTCGGACTCGTCGGCCTCGGCGACCAGGATGTCCCCCTGCCCGAGCCGCGCGTTGGAGCCGAGCGCGTTCACCTTGCCGCCCACGACCACCGTCGGGTCGAGGCCCGCCGCGCGGAGCACGGTCGCGACCAGCGAGGTCGTCGTGGTCTTGCCGTGTGAGCCGCCGATGGCCACGCCGTGTTTGAGGCGCATCAGCTCGGCGAGCATCTCGGCGCGCTGGATGACCGGGGTCTCCTTCGCCCGCGCCTCGAGCACCTCGGGGTTGTCGGGGCGCACCGCGCTCGAGATGACGACGACGTCGGCGCCCTGCACGTTCTCGGCGCGGTGGCCGAGGTCGACGCGCACGCCGAGGCCCTCGAGGCGCCGGGTCACGTCGGAGGCCTTGAGGTCGGAGCCCGAGACGTCGAAGTCGAGCGAGCGCAGGATCTCGGCGATCCCGCTCATCCCGATGCCTCCGACGCCGACGAAGTGCACGTGGCGAACGCGTCCGCGGAACATCAGGCAGCCCTCCGGTCGAGGTGGAGCGGGAGCACGTCGTCGGCGATGCGCAGTGCCGAATCGGGCACCCCGCGGGCGCGGGCGTGGTCGGCCATGTCGACCCGTCGCGCATCGTCGGTGGAGAGCTCGGCGATCGCGTGCACGAGCGCGTGCACCGTGGCGTGCTCCTGGCGCAGGGCCACCGCGGCGCCTGCCTCTGCGAGCGCCTCGGCGTTCTTCGCCTGGTGGTCGTCGGCGGCGTGTGGGTACGGGATCAGCACCGCGGCGCGGCCGATGGCGCAGAGCTCGGCGCAGGTGAGCGCGCCGGCGCGGCACACCACGAGGTGGGCCGCGCGGACCTGCGCGGGGACGTCGTCGATGAACTCGGTCACCGTGATGGGCGCGTCGACGCGCGCGTAGGCCTCGCGGACCGGCTCGGCGCGGCCGCGGCCCGCCTGGTGGAGCACGGTCAGCTCGTGGCCGTCGGCGACGAGCGCGCCGAACACGGCGGGCAGCGTGCGGTTGAGGTGCTCGGCGCCCTGGCTCCCGCCCATGACCAGGATCGACAGCGGCTCGCCCTGCGCGCGCGCTGGTGAAGGGGTCGGCGTGAAGTCCGCGCGGAGCGGGATCCCGAGGGCGCGGCCCTTGCTGCCGACCGACCCGAGCAGCTCGGGGAAGGCGACGTAGATCCGCTTGGCGAGCGGGCCGAGGAGGCGCTGGGTGAAGCCGGCCACGCGGTTGGGCTCGAGCAGCGCGAGCGGGATGCCGAGCGCCGACGCCGCGAGCGCCACCGGCCCCGCCGCGTAGCCGCCGATCGAGACGACCAGCCCTGGGCGCACGCGCCGCAGGAGGCCGAAGGCCTGGCCCGTCGCGGCCGCAGCGATCGCGCCTCCGCGCAGCGCGCCGAACACCGAGCGTCCCTTGAGCGGCTCGATCGCGAGCGTCTCGAGGCGGTGTCCGCGCGCTCGGACCACCCGGGCCTCGAGGCCCTTCTCGGTGCCGACGAACACGCACTCGGCCTCGCGGGCGCGCACGGCGAAGCCCTCCTCGACCAGGCCGAGGAGGGGGAACACGTGGCCGCCGGTGCCACCGCCTGCGAGCAGGATCGGCCTCACGCGGGGGCTCCTTGGGTAGGGGCTTCGTGCGCGCCGGCGCCAGCCGTGGCCTCGGTCGCGTGGCGCGACACGTTGAGCAGGACGCCCGCGCCGATCGCGTTGACCAGCAGCGACGAGCCGCCGAACGAGATGAACGGCAGCGTCAGCCCCTTGGTCGGCAGGAGCGACATGGCGACGGCGAGGTTGATCAGCGCCTGCAGCGCGAAGAGCGTCGAGATGCCGAACGCGAGGTAGGTGCCGTAGTCGTCGGGGGCCTTGAACGCCGAGCGGATCCCGCGCGAGACCAGCGTGACGTAGGCGAGGCAGAGCATGGCCACGCCGACGAACCCGAGCTCCTCGCCGATGACCGCGCCGACGAAGTCGGTGTGCGCCTCGGGCAGGTAGAGGATCTGGAGGCCCTTGCCGAGGCCGAGGCCGAACGCGCCGCCCGAGCCGAACGACATGCGGGCCTGGAACGGCTGGTAGGCGAGGTCTTGCCGGTGGGCCTCCATCTCGAGCCAGGCGACGACCCGTTGCCAGCGGTACTCGCGGAAGCGGACGACGGCCGCGCCGGCCACGCTGCCGATGAGGAGCGCGCCCATGATGTAGCCGACCTTCGCGCCCGCCACGAACAGCATGGTGAACGTGAGGAGCAGGAGCACGACGGCGCTGCCGAAGTCGGGCTGCTTCATGCAGAGCAGCACGAGGAAGCCGGACATGAGCAGGTGCGGGAGGAAGCCGACGCTGAAGGTCTTGACCCCCTCGCCCTTCTTGGCCAGCGAGTACGCGAGCCACAGCACGAGGCCGAGCTTCGCGAGCTCCGCGGGCTGGATGTGCACCGGGCCGACGGCGATCCAGCGGGTCGCGCCGCCGCCGCGCTTGCCGAGGCCGGCGACGCAGGCGGCCATCAGCGCGACGACCACGCCGAGGATCGGGTAGGTGAGCTTGCGGAGGCGGTGGTAGTCGATGCGCGAGACGACCCACGCGAGGCCGAGGCCCACGGTGCCGTAGGCGACCTGCTTCTTGAGGAAGAACTGCGGGTCGTGGCGCTGGACGGTCGCCTCGATGGCGCTCGCCGAGTAGACCATCACCACGCCGAAGCAGATCAGCGTGACCACGATCGCCGCCATGAGCGGGTCGACCGGGCCGGGCACGGCGAAGAACGCCCGCGCCCGCGCGAGGGGGGATTCCTTCTTCGGGGTCATGCGCGCTCCTTCGCCCGCACGGCCGCGACGAAGCGATCGCCGCGATCCTTGTAGTCCTTGAACATGTCGTAGCTGGAGCAAGCGGGTGAGAGCAGCACCGCGTCGCCGCGCTGGGCGAGGCGCGCCGCGCGCTCGACCGCGTCGTCCATCGAGCTCGCGTGCTCGGTCGGCACGGCACCCGCCGCGGCCGCGGCGATCGCGGGGCCGGCCTCTCCGATCGTGACCAGCGCGCGCCCCTTCTCGGCGAGCGCCGCGACCAGCGGGGCGTAGCTGCCGCCCTTGTCGCGGCCACCGGCGATGAGCACGCCGCGCGGCTCGGCGAGGCCGAGGAGCGCGGTGACCGAGGCGCCGACGTTGGTGCCCTTGGAGTCGTCGTAGTAGCGGACGCCGGCGATCTCGGCGACGAGCGCGGTGCGGTGGGGGAGCCCGCGGAACGCGTCGACGGCCTCGGCGAAGCGGCGGGGGTCGGCGCCGAGCGCGACCGCCGCGGCCCACGCCGCGCACAGGTTCTGCAGGTTGTGGCGACCCTCGAGGTGGAAGCGCGAGAGCGGGAGCGTGACCGACGAGCGGCGATCGACGAGGGTATCGCCCTCGATGCCGACCGCGGCGGGCGCGGGGCCGTCGACGGTGAGGAGCGCGCCGCCCGAGAGCGCGGCGAGGCGCAGGCAGAGCTCGTCGCCGTGCGGGACGATGGCGAAGTCTCCCACGCCTTGCGCGCGGAATGCGTTGCCCTTGGCCTGCGCGTAGGCCTCGAACGACGGGTAGCGATCGAGGTGGTCGGGGGTGACGTTGAGCACGACCGCGGCGCGCGGGCGGAACCCGGCCACGCGCTCCACCTGGAACGAGGAGACCTCGACCACCGCGAGGCCGTCGCGCGAGACGCCGCGATCGCCGTCGAGGACCGCCTGCGCGAGCGGGGTGCCGAGGTTGCCCCCGGCGAACACGGGCCGACCGGTCGTGGCCGCGAGCGCGGCGCAGAGCTCGGTCGTGGTGCTCTTGCCGTTGGTGCCGCCGATCGCGGCGATCGGCGCCTCGACGTACCAGCTCGCGAGCTCGATCTCGGAGACCACGCGCGCGCCGCGGCGCTCGGCTTCGGCGAGGAACGGCAGGCGCGGCACGCCGGGGGAGACGACGACCAGGTCGGCCGCGAGGAGGTCGACGTCGTGGTGACCGAGGGCGAACTCGATGCCGTCGGCCTCGAGCGCCTTCGCGGTGGCCTCGGCCTTGTCGCGCGGGCGGGCGTCGTTGGCGAGCACGCGCGCACCGAGCCGCTTGCAGAGCCGCGCCGCGGCCTCGCCCGAGGCGCCGAGCCCCACCACGACCACCTTCTTGCCGGAGAGCGATCGCATCAGCGCACCTTCAGCTGGGCCACGCTCACGAGCGCGAGCAGGATGGTGATGATCCAGAACCGGACCACGATCTTGGTCTCGGGCCAGCCCTTGGCCTCGAGGTGGTGGTGGAACGGCGCCCGCAGGAACAGGCGGCGCGGCGTGCCGGTGAAGCGGCGAGTGGCCTTGAACCACATGGTCTGCACGAAGCTCGAACCAGCCTCGACGACGAAGATCCCGCCGAGGATCAGCGAGAGCAGCTCGCTCTTGGTGAGCACCGCCAGCATGCCGATGCCGCCGCCGAGGGCGAGGGCGCCGACGTCGCCCATGAACACGCTCGCCGGGAAGGCGTTGAACCAGAGGAACCCGATGCCCGCGCCGACCATGGCGCCGCAGTAGATGGTGAGCTCGCTCGCCGCCGAGATGCTCGGGATGTCGAGGTAGCGCGCGACGGAGAAGTAGACGTCGGGCCGCGCGATGGCCTTGGCGATCTCGGGGGCGATGTTGAGGTGCTTCGCGAGCACCATGCCGCTCACCACCGTGCCGGTCAGGTAGGCGATGACCAGGTAGGTGACGGCGTTGATGATGACCGGGCCGATGGCCAGGCCGTCGGCGCCGTCGGTGAGGTTCACGCCGTTCGACATGCCGACCACGACGATCAGCGCGAAGGCGAAGTAGACCCCCGCCGGCAGCGCGAAGGTGTGCTTGCTGAACGCGAGGAACGGCACCGCGAGGTGGTGCCGGATCGCGAGCCAGTCCTGCGGCAGGCCCTTGTGGCCGAGGAACACGTAGCCGAGGGCCGCGCCGCCCACGAGGAACTGCCCCACGAGCTTGTAGCGAGCAGGGAGGCCCTCGCTGCTCTTGTGCCGGATCTTCAGGAAATCGTCGAGGTAGCCGATGACCCCGTAGCCCGCGGTGACCGCGGCGGTCGACCACACGAACACGCTCTTCGGGTCGGCCCACAGCACCGTCGGGACCAGGAGGCAGAGGAGGACCAGCGCGCCGCCCATGGTGGGGGTCCCGCGCTTGACCTGGTGGTGCGCGGCCTCGTCCTCGCGGACGACCTGCCCGATCTGCTTCTTCTGCAGCTCGCGGATGAACCATGGGCTCATGAGGAAGCTCATGAGCATGGCCGTCAGCGTCGCGGCGACCGCGCGGAACGGCACGTAGCGGAGGACGTTCAGGCCTCCGATGTGGTGTCGCAATGGGTAGAGGAGCTCGTAGAGCATGTTGGTTCAGCTCCCCTCCTTCGCCCCTGCATCCGTGATCTCGCCGCCGTGGGCCAAGATCGCGTCGACCACGACCTCGGCCCCCACCCCGCGGGAGGCCTTGACCAGCACGAGGTCCCGCGGCCCGACCTCGATCAGGGCCGCCGCGTCGGCCGCGCTCGCGAACCGCTCGCCGCCGTAGCGCTCGGCCCAGCCGCCGAGGGAGATCACGCGGTCCGCCTGGACCGCCGCGATCGCCCGCGCGACCTCGTCGTGCGCCTCCTCGGCGAAGTCCCCGAGCTCGCGCATCTCGCCGGCCACGACGACCAGCCGCCGCCCGGCGGCGTCGGCCATGCGGCGCGCGGTGGTCAGCGAGGAGACGAACGCGCTGGGGCTCGCGTTGTAGGTGTCGTCGAGGATCCAGACCCCGTCGCGGCGACGGCGGAGGGCGAGGCGCCCCGGCGTCGAGCGCGCGGCGCCGAGCCCGTGGTGGGGGACCGGACCGAGACCGAGGAGCGCGAAGACCTCGTCCGCGGCGGCGACCGCGCCAGCGGCGTCGAGCAGCGCGACGTCGCCGAGGAGGGCCAGCGAGAAGGGCCGGCCACCGATGGTGGCGTTGGCGCGGCCCTCGTCGTCCCACCGCTCGTCCTCGATGTGCACGTCGGCGGACGCCGCGCGGCCGAAGCTCCTGCGCCGCGTCGTGACCGGCGCCACGGCGAGCGCGGCGAGCGCGAACTCGTCATCGGCACACGCCACCGCGACCGCGCGGGTGCCCGCGAAGATCGCCGCCTTCTCCTTGGCGACGGCCTCGCGCGGGCCGACGCGACCGACCCACCACGGGTCGCCGGCGAGCCGCGGCGCGCCCGCGAGCCCCTCGGCGTGCGCGAGGCCGACCGACACGAGGATGGAGACGTCGGGCTCGGCGATCGCCGTGAGCGCCGCGATCTCGCCGCGGACGCTGGTGCCCATCTCGATCACCGCCGCGCGATGGCCGGGGCCGAGCGCGAGCAAGGTCATGGGCACGCCGATGCGGTTGTTGAGGTTGCCGCGGGTCGCGAGCACGCCGTCGCCGAGCCGCGTGCGGAGCGCGGTGGCCGTGAGCTCCTTGGTCGTCGTCTTGCCGACCGACCCCGTGATGCCGACGACGATCGCGGGAGAGCGGCGGCGGTGGTGGCGGGCGAGCGCGCCGAGCGCGACGAGGGTGTCCTCGACCACGACCCCCCGCCCGCCGTCGGTGGCGGCCTCGACCAGCACGCCCCCCGCCCCGGCCTGCATCGCAGCGGGCACGAAGGCGTGCCCGTCGAACGACTCCCCGCGCAGGGCGACGAACAAGCACCCCGGCCAGATCGCGCGCGAGTCGGTGCAGACGCCGGTGAAGACAGAGTCGGGCGCGACGCCGAAGAGCGCGCCGCCGCACAGGAACGACACCTCGGCCGCGGTGAAGCGCGCGTCGTTGTGGGGGATCACCGTCGCCACGTGGCCCTCCACCGCGCGAGCGCCGCGCGGGCCTCGGTGACGTCGTCGAACGGACGCTTCTCCTTGCCGACGATCTGGTAGTCCTCGTGCCCCTTGCCGGCGACGAGCACGGTGTCGCCCGCGCGCGCCTCGGCGATGGTCCACGCGATCGCCGCGGCCCGATCGGGCTCCACGTGGCGCGTCGCGTGACCGGTCATGCCGGGGAGGATCTGCGCGATGATCGCCGCGGGATCCTCCGTGCGCGGGTTGTCGCTCGTGACCACCGCGACGTCGGCGGCGCGCGAGACGGCGTGCCCCATCTGTGGGCGCTTGCCGGCGTCGCGATCGCCGCCGCACCCGAACACGCAGAAGAGGCGCCCCTCGGTCAGCGGACGCAGGGTGGCGAGCACGCGGTCGAGGGCGTCCGGCGTGTGCGCGTAGTCGACGAGCACGAGGGGGTCGCCCTCCGTGGACGCGCGCTCGAGCCGGCCTCGCACGCCGTGCGCCGCGCCGAGCGCCGCCACCGACTCGGCGGCCGGGTGGTCGAGCGCCACGAGGGCGCCGAGCGCCACGAGCAGGTTCTCGAGGTTGTGCGCGCCGAGCAGCGGGCTCGAGAGCCGCGCGGGCACGCCGAGGATCGCGACCTCGGCGTCGATCCCGCGCGCGGTGAGGGTGCAGGCGCGGGTCTCGATCTCGGCCGGCCGCCCGGGCTGCGTGGAGACGCGGAGCGCGCTCGTCCCGAGCTCCTCGGCGAGCCGCGCGCCCCAGGGGTCGTCCACGCAGACCACCGCGGAGCCGGGCGACAGATCGACGAACAGGCGGCGCTTGGCGGCGAAATACGCCTCCATCGTCGCGTGGTAGTCGAGGTGATCCTGGGTCAGGTTGGTGAACGCGGCGACCCGGACCCGCGTGCCCTCCAGGCGTCGCTGGTCGAGCGCGTGCGAGGAGGCCTCCATCGCGACCGCGGTCGCCCCACCGTCGTGGGCCCAGGCGAGCAGGCGCGCGAGCTCGTCGCCCTCGGGCGTGGTGTGCGTGGTGGGGCGCGTCTCGCCGGCGAGCTCCGCGCCCACGGTGCCGATGCGCGCGCAACGCCCGCCGAGGCGATCGAGGGCCTCGGCGATCAGCGCGGTGGTCGTGGTCTTGCCGTTGGTGCCCGTGAGCGCGACCACGTCGAGCGCGTACGACGGGTGGCCGTGCACCGCGGAGGCGACGACGCCGATCGCGGCGCGCAGGTCCTCGGCAGGCACCTCGAGCACGGGGACGGCGCAAGCCTCCTCGGTGTGTTCGCGCAGGACGGCGACCGCGCCGCGGGCGATCGCGTCCGTCACGAACTGCGCGCGACGAGCCGCGTCGACCGAGCCCGGTCGCGAGACGAAGAGATCGCCGGGACGCACCGCGCGCGAGTCCTGCTGCACGTCGGTGACGACGACGTCCGCGCCCACGTGGCGCACCGCGCGGCGCGGACCGCCGAGCTCGAGCGCGAGCCACGACAGCGTCGCGTCCTTGCGGCTCCGGGGGGGGACGGCGCTCGGCACTGGATCACGAGGGCGGCACGAGCCGCAGCTTGACGGTGGAACCCTTGAGGATCGCGCCGCCCGCCGGCGGATCCTGCTCCTTGACGGTGCCCGTGCCCTCGACGACGGGCGCCAGGCCGAGGGCCACCAGCGTCTTGATCGCCTCGCGCGCGCCCATGCCGGCGAGATCGGGCACGATGGCCGCGTTGGCGCCGGTGAGCGCCGCGGGGCTCGCGGCCTTGGGCCCGCTGGCCTTCAGCGGGAGCACTGGCGCGCCGTTGGGACCGGTCGCATCGAGCTTGGCGGCGTCCGCGTAGACGCGCGGCGTCGGATCCTCGAGCGGGAACGTGATGGGGGTCTTGGCGACCTCGCCGGTCGGCGCGACGCCGTAGCGAGCGATGGCCCGCATCGCGATGCGCTTGAACACCGGCGCGGCGACCTGGCCGCCGAGGTGGGCCACCCACGGCTCGTCGAGCACCACGGCGATCACGAACCGCGGCTTCTGCGCGGGCACGAAGCCCACGAACGAGGCGACGAACTTGTCGGGGTCGTACTTGCCGGTGCTCGGGTCGGCCTTCTGCGCGGTCGCGGTCTTGCCGGCCACGCGGTAGCCCGGGATGTTGGCCTCGCGCCCGGTGCCGCCCTCCTCGACGACGCCGGCCATCATCTCGGTGACCATGCGCGCCGCGGCGGCGGGGATGACCTCGCGCTTGACCGTGGGGAGCTCCTCGCGGACCAGCGCGCCGGTGGCGCTCGTGACCTTGCGCACCAGCATCGGCTCGAGCAGCCGGCCGCCGTTGGCGATCACGCTCATCGCCATCGCGAGCTGCATGTTGGTGACGCTGATGCCCTGGCCGAACGACGCCGAGGCGATGTCGACCTCGAACCACGGGCGGCCCTTGGGACGCAGCACGCCGCTCGTCTCGCCGGGCAGGCCCACGCCCGTCACCTCGCCGAACCCGAACCGCTTGAGCGCGCCGTAGAGGCCCGCCTCGCCGAGCGAGAGGCCGATCTTGGCGGCGCAGATGTTCGACGACTTGGCGATCACCTGGCTCGGCGTGAGCATCGACTCCGGGTGCGTGTCGTGGATGGTGACGCCGCCGATCTGCCACGCGCCGTTCTCGCAGTAGAGCCCTTGGTCGGGTCGAGCTTGCCCTCGGCGAGCGCCGCGGCGACGGTGAAGATCTTCATCGTCGAGCCCGGCTCGATGCGGTCGGCGGTGCTGTGGTGGCGACGCAGCTCGAGGGGCGAGTCGCCGTAGTCGTTGGGGTTCCAGCCGGGGGCGGTGGCCATCGCGAGCACCTCGCCGGTGTTCGGATCGATGACGACGGCGCTGCCGCTCTTGGCCTCGAACGCCTTGATCGCGGCCTCGAGGTCCTCTTGCACCTGGAACTGCAGGCCGAGGTCGAGCGCGAGGTGCACGTCGTCGCCGGCGAGCGAGCGCTCGTCGTCGAGGCCGTCGCCGAACAGCAGCGTGCCCTGGCGATCGCGGAGCGCGGTGATGGCGTCGGTGCTGCCCTTGAGGTCGTCGTCGCAGGACTTCTCGAGGCCATCGAGCCCCTGGCCGTCGCCGCCGACGTAGCCGACCACGCCCCACACCGCCTCGCGCCCGGGGTAGAAGCGGTGGCCCTCGCCCTCGACCATGAGCCCCTTCATCGCGTCGGGCTTCTTGGGGTCGGCGAGCGCCTTGAGCGCGGTGGCCTCGTCCTGGGAGAGGCGGCGCTTGAGCCACACGAACCGCTTCTTGCTCTTGAGCTTGGCGGAGACCTCCGGGAACGGGAGGTTCAGCGCCTGCGCGAGGCGCGCGGCGTTGGCGTCGAGCGTGGACGGCACCTTCACGTCGGGCAGGCCGCGGATCATCTCGGCCACGTTGACGGCGGCGCTCGGCACGTCGACGGAGACCGCGAGGGGCTCGCCGTTGCGGTCGAGGATCGACCCGCGCATCGGCTGCACCTTGAGGCGCTTCTGGCGCTGACGCTCCGCGATCATGCGCCACTCGGCGCCGTGCTTGACCTGGATGTTCCACGCGCTCGACACGACGGAGCCGAGGCCGAGCACGAGGAAGCCCGAGAGCACGAACATGCGGAAGCGGATCCAACGCGCGCGGCGCGGGTCGACGTTCCTCACGGCGGGCCTCCCTTGGCGGAGGCGCTCGGCAGGGGCTTGGCGCTCGCGCTCGCAGCAGGCTGCGGGGGCGCGGCCTCGGTCTTCTCGATCGGCGCGCCGACGACGAAGATGCGCTGGGGCGGCGGCTCCTCCATGCGGAGCACGCCCTTGGCCACGGCCTCGATGCGCTCGGGGTTCTTGTAGCTGACGGCCTCGACCTGGAGGACGCGGCGCGTCTCGCGCAGCACGGCCTGCTTCTGGCGCGCCTTGCCGAGCTTGTACCCGAGCTCGACGGCGCGGCTGCGCATCGCGAGATAGAGGATGAACGACGCCGCGGTGGCGATGACCGCGAGCGACCAGAGCGCGACGAAGCGATTCTCGCGCCTCATGCCTTCCCCCACTTCTTCTTGCGCTTCTCTTCGTAGCGAGCGGCGCGGTCGAGCGGTGCCTCGCCGGCCCGACGACGACGGGCGGCGCGGAGCTTCGCGCTGCGGGCGCGCGGGTTGTGCGCGACCTCCTCGGCGCTCGCCTCGACCGGCTTCTTCACGAGCGCCTCCCACACCGCCTCGTCGGCGAACGCGTGCTTCACGCGGCGGTCCTCGAGCGAGTGGAACGAGATGAGCGCGGCCACGCCGTCCTCGGCGAGCAGCGCGGGGAGCGACGCGAGCAGGCGGTCGAGCTGTCCGAGCTCGTCGTTCACCGCGATGCGCAGCGCCTGGAACGTGCGCGTCGCCGGGTCGATGCCGCCCACGGTGCTGCCGCCGACGGCGGAGTAGATGGCGTGGCGGAGATCGCCGGTGGTCGCGAGCTCGCCGCGCTCGGCCGCGTCCTTGATGGCGCGGGCGATCTTGCGCGAGCGGCGCTCGTCGCCGAACTCGAAGATCACGTCGGCGAGGGCGTCGGCCGAGAGCTCGTCGACGAGCTCGCGCGCGGTGCGGCCGCTCGAGCGGTCCATGCGCATGTCGAGCGGGCCGCTCGAGGCCTCGCGACGCAGGCTCATCCCGCGATCGGGGTCGTCGAGCTGGGGCGAGGAGACGCCGAGGTCGGCGACGAGGCCCGCGAGGCCGGTGGGGAGCAAGTCGGCGGCGTCGCCGAACGCGCCGCGCACGACCGAGAAGCGATCGCCGAACGCAGCGAGGCGCGCGCTCGCCGCGGCGATGGCCACGTCGTCGCGGTCGACGCCGATCACGCGGCACGCCGGGTCGGCCTTCAAGAGGGCCTCGGTGTGACCACCCCCGCCGAGGGTGACGTCGGCGTAGGTGGCGCCCGCGCGCGGCGCGAGGAACCGCACGACCTCGTCGCGCAGGATGGTGACGTGGTGGAACCCGGTCACAGCCCGAGCTCCGAGAGCTTGTGCGCGAGCGCGGCGCGCTCCTCGTCGGTGGTCTCGATGGCCTTGGCCCAGCGCGCGACGGACCAGAGCTCGGCCCACCGCCCCATGCCGGCCCACAGGCAGTCCTTCTCGAGGGCGGCGTGCGCGCGGAGCGACGGCGGCACGAGCACGCGGCCCTGTGCGTCGGGCGCGATCTCGACCGCGGCCGAGACGTAGATGCGGCGGAGCTTCACGACGGCGGGGTCGAAGCGCGGGAGCTTGGAGAGCTTCTCCTCGAACGCGCGCCACTCGACGAGCGGGTAGGCGACGAGACACGGGTCGAGCGAGGCCGTGAGGACGAAGACGGGCTCGTGCCCGAGCGCCTCACGAAAGCGCGAAGGGAGGCTCGTGCGCCCCTTCGCGTCGATCGCGTGCTCGTGCTGGCCCTGCCACATCGTCTTCGGTCCTATCTCGGATGGCGGCGGGCTTGGCACTTCTTCCCACCAATCACCACGAGTTGGCCCACCCTACGGAGGTGGCGGGGGGCGCGTCAAGAAGACGGATCGGGGAATTTCCCGGATTTGCATGCGCACATCGGCGCCAGGACCGACGGGCGGGTCCGGCGCGCTGCGTCATGAAGTGGGTGTGGATAACCCGTGGGGAGACCGCGGGCCCAGTTAATCGCTCGGTCGAGCAAAATGGCCGATTTCGGATCTTGACAGTCCCCTTTCGGGACTGTGGGCAACCCTCGATTTCGGAGGCTCAGCGCGACGGTCGATGAGGGGGGCGTCGACGTAGGTGGAGGAGGGCCAACGAGGCCGCGAGGAGCGGGAATTCCAGGGTGGAACGGCCTGCTGCCATTGATGACACGCTGCAGGAGCCCCCCACGGGGCTCATCGGCAGTCGCTGACCTTCAGCACCTGCGGGTCGGATGGCGAGCATGGGGTCCACGCCGCTGGATCGAGCTCGAGGGTGCGGAGGTCGCTGCCGACGAAGCGCGCGCCGTCCGCGGTTCGCTGCACGCAGCTTCGCTCCTCGGCGGGCAGGTTCGAGCGGCCCGTGACCACCGCGCAGGCTGCGGGCGCTCGGGGTCGGAGGCAGCGCGCGGCGGGGTCGTAGGCCTGCAGCGGGATCGCGCTGCAGCCGGGCTCGCAGGCGCCCGCGTCGAGGTCTGCACACGGCGCGACGCCGACCTCGCTGGCGCAGGCGGTCAGGGACAGGACGACGAAGAGCGGGATCAGGCGGGCGGGTGACATGTCTTGCTCGGGGTGCCGGCGGACTGGGTGCAGGTCCAGCCGGCGGCTGCGCAGTCGGCGTCGGCGGTGCACGCGCGGACGCAGCGTCCGGCCATGCCTTCGGGGAGCTTGAAGGTCGCGTCGAAGCGCGCCGCGTCGAGGCGAGGATCGCAGACGAAGCCGGCGGGACACTCGGGGTTCGTGGAGCCGAAACCCACGGTCTTGCACGCCGTCGCACAGACACCGGTGTCGACGGCGCCACCGGGCTTGCCGAGGCAGAAGCAGTCCTTCGACGGGAACTTCGGGCCGGCGTCGGGCGTGCAGAGGTCGCCGTCCTTCTTCGCGAACGACCACCGACAGTGGCGGGTGCCACCCGTCGCATCGGCGACGCAACCGAAGCCGGGCGCGGCGGCGGCGGCGAAGAGCTTCGTGCAGTCGACGTCGGTCGTGCACGGGTGCGCGAGGCACACGTTCTGGATGGGGTCGCAGATCGCCCCGGTCGGACAGTCCGCGTCCATCGCGCAGCCGCCGTGGCAGTAGCCGAACAGCAGGCGCTTGCCCGCCGAGTCCTTGCCGATCACGTAGGGATTGCAGGCGTTCTTCCCGGTGCACGCGGTGGTCACCTTGCCGAGGTCGTCGACGACGCACAGACCCTGACACTGCGAGGGTTCGGTGCCGATGCGCGTGCAGAGTCCGGTGTCGCCTTCGCAGAGGGCGACCGTGGTCCCATCGCCAGGATCGCACACGTCCTTGCCGCCGAGATCGACGACGATGCAGATCGCGGTCGGGTTCAGGGGCGTGAGCAGATGCAGCTTGTTGGTGCAGTGGACGAGTCCACTGCCGGTGACGTCGCAGTCGCCGTCGCTGGTGCAGGCTCTGCCGAACGGTTTCTCGGAGACCGGTGGGGCCGAGGCGTCGTCCACGACGACCACGTCGGGCCGAGTGCTCGTGTCCACGACGGCGGCGGAGTCCACGGTCGCTTCGGACCGCGCATCCTCGGCGGTCGGCGTCGTCTCTCGGCTACCGCAGGCGCCGAGCAACAGGAGGAGCGGGGTCAGACGGGCGGGTGACACGTCTTGCTCGGGGTGCCGGCGGATTGGGTGCACGTCCAGCCGGCGGCGCCGCAGTCGGCGTCGGCGGTGCACGCTCGCATGCAGAAGCCGGCCATGCCCGCGGGGAGCTTGAAGTCCGGATCGTAGATGTCCTTTCCGTCCTTGTTCTTGGCGTTCAACAGCGAATCACAGACGAAGCCGACGGCACACTCGGGGTTCTCGGCGCCGAACGCGACGGTCTTGCAGTTCGAGGTGCACACCCCCGAGTCGGTGGCGCCTCCGGTCCTTCCGAAGCAGAGGCAATCCTTCGCCGCCTCGACCGCCGTCGCGGGAGTGCAGAGGTCCCCGTCCTTCTTGGCGAACGCCCAGCGGCAGTGGCTCTGGGTGCCCGTGTCGTCGGCCACGCACTTGAAGCCGGCCGGCGGCTTCGTGAAGAGCTTCGAGCACTCGGTGTCCGAAGTGCACGTCTTGCTGGAACAGAAGCCCCGGATCGGGTCGCACACGCTCCCGGACGGGCACTCCGAATCGTCGGCGCAACCGCTCTCGCAGGAGCCGAAGAGCGTCGTCGTGCCGGAGCTGTCGACCGCCAGGGCCTCTGGATGACACGCGTTCTTCCCGACGCAGTGGCGCGTGAAGGTTCCTGCGTGATCGACGGAGCAGACCCCTTTGCAGACGGACGGGTTGGTGCCGTCCTTGACGCAGATCCCTGCGTCTCCGTCGCAGAGCGGGACGGTGGTGCCGTCGCCGGCGTCACAGGCGTCCCCACCGCCCAGATCGATCTGGACGCAGACGTCCGTCGGATTCAACGGGGTCAGGATGTAGAGCTTGTTCGTGCAGTGGCCGAGGCCCTTGCCCGTGACGTCGCAGTCGGTGTCGGACGAGCAGGCCTTGCCCGTGGTCTTGTCCGGCGGGTCCGGAAAGTAGCAGGGGGTGTCCGGGATCGTGACCACGCGACCCGTGTCCGTGTCACCGGTGACGTCGGCGCGCGCGTCGATCCCAGCGTCGTCCGTCTGGCCTTCGGCCCACAGCGGCTGCGGATCCGGGCAACCAGCCAGCCCGCCGACCACCACCACGAACGGGCTCGCGAGCCAGACCTTGCGCATCGGCGCGACGCCAATCAAACCCCATGCCACGCGCACACCAGAGACCCCACTGCGCCCTCCCACATCGGCGACCGCGACACGGTTGTCAGTGACCAGAGTGCGTTCTCTGACGGCGACGAAGTCGCCGTGCGTTCCGAGACGCTCGGCGCGAGCGGTCAGGCGCGCGCGGCGATCCAGGCCGCGACCTGCGGCTCGAGCCCGCGAGGACCGCGTTGCCGAGGTCGACGTGGCGCGGGAAGCCGACGTGCCCCCCGTCGACGACGCGCACGTCCACCGCCGACGACACGGCACGGAGCGCGGGCTCCACCGTCGCGCGCGGCACCATCGGGTCCGAGTCGCCGACCACCAGCAGCGTGGGGCACCGGATGTCTCCGAGGTGCGGCGCGACGCTCATGCGCCCGTAGTAGTCCGCGGCGCCGCGGAAGCCGAAGCGGCGCGCGACGATGCGCTCGTCCCAGGTGCGGATGCTGCGGATGCGGTGCGCGTCGGCCACCGGCAGCGGCACCGCCCCGCGCGCCGCCACCTGCTCGTACATCTCGACGAGCCCGGCGAGCACGTGACGCAGGTAGGGTCGACGGTGGAACGTGTCGATCGCCGAAGCGCCCGCCGCGAGGTCGAGCGGCGGGCACACCGCGACCACGCCCGACAGGCGCGGATCGGGCGTGAGCGCGGCGAACCGGAGGCTCAGGTGCCCGCCGAGCGACGAACCCCACAGGATCACGCACGAGAACCGCGCGACGTCGGGGCTCGCGAGGACCGCGGCGAGATCCTCGATGATGCCCGCGTGGTAGAAATCGTCGCCGCGGCGGTCGGCGCCGCGCAGGTTCACGCGCAGCGAAGACAGCCCGCCCCGCGCGAGGGTGAGCGCCGCGTTGTGGACGTAGTGGCTGTCGACGTGCCCCCCGAGCCCGTGCACCACGACGACCAGCGTCTCGCCCCCGCGTCGTGGAGCTTGCCGGTCAGCCGGACGCGGCCGCGCACGGCGTCGACGATCTCGGTCGACCACGGCGCCGCGCGGAGCTCGCCTCCGTGACCCTGCGGGACCAGCGCGTGGCGCACCACGGGCGCGACCGTGTGCACGTGGCCGGCGAAGTCGGCGCGCAGGCGCCCGAGGATGCGGATCACGAGGCGGCCATCCGCGCGCAGGCCGCGACCGTGGCGTCGTCGAGGGGGAAATACGTCTCGATGCGGAGCTCGTCGAGCGTGACGTTCTGGGGGGCGCTGAACATGGTCATGGTCGTGAGGAACGACAGCTCTTCGCCGTCGACGCGCAGACGTAGCACCATCGTCGGCTCGCTCGGCAGGGAGAAATCCGGGTACCGGAAGCTCGGCGGCACGTCGGGGTATTCCAGGAGCCCGCGCACGAGGCCCGTGAGCTCCGGGTCGCCGATCGACTCGCGGTAGAGGCGCGACAGCAACGCGCGCGCGGTGCGCTCCCAGTCGACGATCGCCGCGCGCGCGAGCCGCGGGTCGAACACGAGCCGGAACACGTTGTTCGCATCGGCGAGGGCCGTCGGGTCGGCGATCGTGCGCGCGAGCAGGCGCGCGGCACCCTGGTTGGTGCGCACGACGTCGTAGCGGTGGTCGACGACGACCATCGGGTACGGCTCCTGCTGCGCGAGCATGCGCTCGAGGGCGCGCTCGATCTCGGGCAGCCGCTCGGGCGTGGCCTCGGAGAACGCGGCGGCGAAACCGGCGGCCTCGAGCAGCGCGTTCTGGTCGCGGAGGGGCAGATCGAGCACGGTGGCGAGGCGCAGCACCATCTCGCGGCTCGGCTGCGCGCGGCCGGTCTCGAGGAAGCTCACGTGGCGCGAGGAGACCTCGGCGGCGAGAGAGAGATCGAGCTGGCTGTGGCCACGTCGCGTGCGCCAGTGCCGGAGGAGCGCGGGGAACAATCGCGTGGGCTCGCGCGGCATGGGTCGACTGTAGCGGGCTGCGGCGATCGAGTCCTTTACCTCGGGAGGTAATGGAAAGACCCGGAGAGAGGCCACACAGTGCGCGGCATGCAGACGATCGAAACCCACTCCGCTCCCAACCGCGCCCAGGTGCTCGCCTCGTTCCGCGCGAAGGCACCCGCCTTCGTCGACGTCGGCCACAGCAGGCTCGCCTACCGCAAGTTCGGCCACGGGCCGGACGTCGTGTTCGTGCACGGCTGGCCGCTGCACTCGGCGACGTTCCGCGACCTCGTCCCCTTGCTCGCCGACCGGTACACCTGCCACCTGCTCGACCTGCCCGGCACGGGGCAGAGCGTGTGGGATCGGCAGACGCCGATCGACCTCGTCGCCCACGCGGCCACGATCCGGCGCGCCACCGAGCGCCTCGGCCTCGGCAAACACGCGCTGGTCGCGCACGACAGCGGCGGGCTCATCGCGCGCACGGTCGCCGCCGACGACCCGCGTGTGGTGGGCCTCGTGCTCGGCAACACCGAGATCCCGGGGCACACGCCGTGGCTGGTCACGCTGTTCGTGCTCGCGACGCGGTTGCCCGGGGGCAAGGACCTCCTGCGCAACCTCCTGCGGTCGCGGACGCTCCGCCGCTCGCCGCTCGGGTTCGGCGGGTGCTTCTCGGATCTCGCGCGCATCGAGGGCGAGTTCCACGAGCTCTTCGTGGCGCCGATCCTCGAGTCGGACGCCGCCTCGGCGGGGCAGATGCGGCTCCTGCAGACGATCTCGCACGACGCGGTGGCCCGACTCGCCGAGGTGCACGCGCGCATCACGGCGCCGGTGCGGCTCGTGTGGGGCGCGGACGACCCGTTCTTCCCGCTCGCGCTCGCGCGGCCGATGCTCGCGCAGTTCGGCGGGGCGGCCGACCTCGTGGTGGTGCCGGACTCGAAGCTGTTCGTGCACGAGGAGCGCCCCACCGACTTCGCGCGCGAGTGCCGCACGCTGCTCGACGATGTGCTGCGCTGAATCTCAGGCCCGCGAGGCTCGGCGCCGACGGACGCGCCCCTGACGCCACCCCACCTTGAGCAACCACGTGCGCGGCGCCACCGCGACGCACTCGAGGGGCGGTCCCGCGCGCGCGAGCGGCGGCGCCTCCTCCTCGAGGGCGGCCCAGTCGCGAAACCAGGGGGCGGTGGAGCACTCGTCGGCCTGGGTGGCGTCCGGCACGTGGTGGGTGCGATTCAGCAGCACGTACCGGAGGGCGTTCTTGACCTCGGTGGGCGTGTGGAGAGGCCGCGCGTGGGTGCGGCTCCCGAGCACGCGCCCACGACGCTGCATCACGCGGTTGAGCGCGCGCGCGACGCGGATCGAGAGCGAGCGGATGCCGGAGACGAACGCGCCGTGCGTGTCGGCCTCGACGAGCAGGTGCACGTGGTTTCCCTGGACGCTGTACTGGGCCACCCGGAAGCCCGGTCGCTGGACGGCCGCGAGCACGCGCCGGATCGGCACGAAACAGCGCTGCGCGCGCAGGTTCCACACGTGCTTCGCCATCCGCAGCGTGACGTGCAGCGGCACGGTCGGGGACACCGGCACGCGACGGCGATGGGACTCGCTGTTCTCGAGCTTGGGACGCCCGGCCCCGACGCGCGCGCCCCCTCGCCCCGAGGAACGGGTCGGCGTCGGCGTCAGCGTGAGACCCAGCCGCACCGTTTGATTATGGCGCTTATTGTTGTCGCGTGAAGGCCTGAAGGGGTCACGCGGGGCCGAAGGGGTCACGCGGGGCCGAAGGGGTCACGCGGGGCCGAAGAGGTCACGCGGGCCGAAGGGGTCGGGGGGGGCGTTACATCGAGGAGGCGCCGCTGGCCGGCGGGGCGGGCGTGCTCTTCGGGACGGTCTCGGCGGTGACCGGGCTCGGCTGGATCGACGCGCTGCCGGGGGTGAGCGGGGTGTCCGAGGTGGGCTTCGGCGCGGCGCCGCACGCGACCACCAGGGAAACCGCGGAGAGGCCGAGGGCGAACACGAACCGCATTCCCCCGGGGTAGCGGGATTTCCGCCGTTCGGATAGATGCCCAAGGGTGCGCCCCTCGGCCCTCGCCCTCGTCCCCCTGTTCGCGGCCTCGTCGGCCGGCGCGGCCACGAACTGGGTGCGCGCGCCCTACCTGCAGGAGCTCGGATCGCGGCAGGTGTCGGTGCTGGCCGAGAGCGACGGCGCCCACGGCGCCAAGCTCGAGATCGCCCGCGGCGGCGACGCCGGCCCGACCGTCACCGCCGAGACCCCGAGCAAGGAAGCCGTCATCGAGCTCACCGCGTCCGGGCTCGAGCCCGCGACGACCTACACGTACACGCTGACCCTCGACGACGGCACCGTGGCCAAGGGCGGCTTCACCACCGCGCCCGAGGACGACCGCGCGCTCTCGTTCGTCGTCTACGGCGACAACCGCACCTACGCGCAGATCCACGCGGCGGTGGTGAAGGCCATCCTCGCCACGCCGAGCGACTTCCTCGTGCACACGGGCGACATGATCGCCGACGGCAGCGTCCCGGCGCAGTGGACGGAGTTCTTCTCCATCGAGCGCCCGCTCCTCTCGGACCGGTGCGTGTTCCCGGTCATCGGCAACCACGAGATCGGGATGCCCACGTCGGACGGCGCGCAGCGGTACGGGCGCATGTTCCGCGTCCCTGCGCCCGCGGGCTCCGCCGAGCGCTGGTACACGTTCCGCTTCGGCTCGGCGCGCTTCTTCATGCTCGACGCGCAGGACGACTTCGCGAGCGACGAACTCACCTGGCTCGAGGGCGCGCTCACGGCCGCCGACACCGAGCCAGGCGTCGTCCACCGGTTCGCGGTGATGCATCATGGCCCTTATTCATCCGGCCTCCACGGCCCGAACGCGGCGATGCGCCTCGCGCGCATCCCCCAGCTGTTCAAGAAGCACCGCGTCGACCTGGTGATCTCGGGCCACGATCACGCCTACGAGCGCGGCGAGCGCGACGGCCTGCGCTACGTGGTGAGCGGCGGCGGTGGCGCTCCCCTCTACAAGGAGTTCCACCCGGGTGAGGGCGCGCTCAAGTTCGAGCCCGTCCACCACTTCGTGAAGGTGGAGCTCGAGAAGACCCGCGCCACGATGACCGTCTTCCGCCTCGACGGCTCGGTGATCGAGCGGTGCGCGTTCGCGCCCGGGGGCACCGCGGGCTGGGGTTGTGGGGCGGCCCCGGGACCTGCCAGCACCATTCCCCTCACGCAGCCGACCCCGGCGCCCACTTCTCCACTTGCTCCGCCGGCCGGCGGCCCGGCAGCGAGCAGGGCGTGCAACTGCGGGGTCCTCGGCACGCGCGGGGAGTGGCTCGGGCTGTTCGCGGCCGCGGGCCTGTGCGTCGTCGCGGGGCTCCGCCGCCGGCGTGGGTGACGCGACCGCGGCCGTGAGGCATAGTGACGCGAATGCGTGGAGGTCGAGCGAGTCGCGGGTTCCCCCGAGACCTGAGCGCGTGGCTGCTCGCCGGAGCCGCAGGGGCCCTCGTCCTCGCGGTGGGCGCCTCGAGCTGCAGCTGGGACTACGCGGTCTCCGAGCTCGCCGGCGATGCCGATCCCGAGGTGGCGACCGACAGCGCCCCCGACGTCTACACCCTCCCCGACGGCCGCACCTGCACCGGGCACGAGGAGGACGGCGACGGCGTGCCGGACAGCTGCGACAACTGCCCCAACGTCAAGAACCCCGGGCAGGAGGGCGGCGCCATCGGCACCGCCTGCCTCCCCGCCGAGCCGTTCATCTCGGCCTCGGCCGCCAACCGCCTGCTCTTCGACCCGTTCCGCTCGCTCTCGAGCTGGAAGGCCGTCGGCGCGGGCGCGGGGCAGTTCGTGGAGGGGCTCGACGGCGACAGCTTCCTCGGCGGCACCACCGCCGACGGAGACCTTCGCTTCGTCTTCAACAAGATCGGCGCGGCCACCGGCGCGGTCGTGCTCACCACCGAGATCGCGAACCTCGAGGACGCGGGTGGCAGCGCCGGCGTGCTGCTCCGGGTCACCTCCGATTTTCGGTTCTACATCTGCGCGCTCTCGCTCGTGAACGGGTTCGCGGTCGCGCGCACGCCCGACATCGTCGCGCCCGCCACCACGGCCTGCAGCGGCGGGCCCTGCGCGCCCGTCGCGTTCGCGATCCCCGGCGTGGGAGACGCGGGCCCGAAGGCCGCGCAGGCGGCGATCCCGAAGGACGTCCTGCCGGTGAAGGTCGGGGACACGGTGGGCCTGCGCGCCTCGATCACCACGGCCACGCCGGCCGGTGGCGACGCCGCGGGCACGGTGTACGAGCTCGAGTGCCGGGTGTTCAACCCTCGCGTCCCGAGCACGCTGCTCACCAAGGACCCGGCCTACGCGCTCAAGGTCACCATCCCCGTCTCCAAGCTCTACGCCAACGGCGAGGTGGGCCTCTACGCGCAGAAGTCCCGTGCGAGCTTCACCTCGGTCGACGTGCTCTCGGGCCCGTGATCCAGGGGCGTCAGATCCATTTCTTCTTCTTGTAGAACCAGAACACGGAGAGGGCGATGAGCGCCATCGCGCCCAGGGTCAGCGGGTAGGCCCACGGCTTCTTCAGCTCCGGCATGTGCTCGAAGTTCATGCCGTACACGCCCGCGAGGAACGTCAGCGGGTTGAAGATGGTGGTGGCGAGCGTCAGCGTCTTCATGATCGCGTTCATCTTGTTGGACTGCACCGACAGGTGCGCCTCGAAGGTGCCGGCGATGAGATCGCGGTAGCTCTCGGCGAGGTCGCTGACCCGCACGAAGTGGTCGTAGATGTCCCGGAAGTAGGGGATCGCCTGCTCGGGGATCTCGTCGAACTCGCCGCGGCTCAGCCGGTAGAGCACCTCCTTCTGGTGGACGGAGACGCGCCGGAGCTGCTGCAGCTGACGCTTGATGCTGAAGATCTGCTGCAGGATGTCCGGGCCGCCGGTGTCGTGGAGCACCTTCTGCTCGAGCTCCTCGATGGTGTCGTCCAGCTGGTCGAGCAACGGGATGTAGTCGTCGATGATCCGGTCGATGACCGCGTGGGCCACCCAGCCCGCGCCCTTGCGCAATCCGCGGCCCGTGCGCTCGATCTCGGAGAAGACCGCGTCCATGGCGGCGGACGGCTGCGCGTGGTGGGTCACCACCCAGAAGTCGCCCAGCAAGACGTCGATCTCGGTCAGATCGAGGGTGGCCGGGTCGTCGTCCCGGGGCTGGAGCGAGGGGGCGTGGAACAACAGATACAAGTACGACTGGTAGTCCTCGATCTTCGGCCGGACGCAGTCGTTGAAGACGTCCTCGACGATGAGCGGATGGATCCCGAGCCCATCGGGGCCGAGCAGCCGCTCGTTCGCCTCGTCCCGTCCGAAGAGGTCGATCCAGGTGACGTGCTCGTCCCGGAGGGCCTGGAGAGCGTCGTCCAGGCGGGCGTGCGCGACGATCTGTCCGTCCACGAGGGACAGAGCGCGGAAGTTCGGGGCCGGCATCGGCGGGCATCCTACCGCGCGGGCGTCTCGCTTCGGGCGTGGTAGCTTGGGGAGCGCATGGCTTCCCGCTTCCCGTGGCTCCGCCCCCTCCTGTTCGCCCCCGTTCCCCTCCTGGCTCTGCTGGCCACCCCTTCGTGCTCGAAGGGCGAAGAGGAGCCAGAGAACCCCCTGACCGAAACGGGGACGGACACCGCCGCCGGCGACACGCCGGTCGGAGACGGCGACGCCGCGGACGGGCCGACCGACACCCCCACCGACACGCCCCCTCCGCCGATCACGTGCAAGAAGGGCCCGGCGTTCGCCCCCGCCCTGCGCGTCAACCACAACGTCGACAACCTCCGCAACGTCGCGCGCGCCGGCATGATCCAGCTCGACGCCAACACCATCGTCGTCGCGATGCTCGAGGCGATCGACACGAGCGCGCGGCACGCGATCTGGGTGCGCACGGTCGACGTCAACACCGGCAAGATCGCCGACGACGAGCGGCTCGACGTCGACGCCGACGGCCTCAAGAGCGACAGCCAGCTCGCCATCGGCCTCGTGCGCGGCGGCGCGGTCGCCGTCGGCTGGGGCAACGGCGGGCTCACCCACTACCGGCTGCTGGTCAAGGGCAAGTGGTCCCCCGACGTGGCCACGGCCTTCCCGGGCCTCGCGGGCACCGACAGCGTCGCCGCGCTCCAGGCCTCGACCGGCCAGTTGCTCGTCGTCCGCACGTCCGACGCGCTCAACCAGGCCGTCGTCTACAAGCCCGACGAGGGCCCCAAGGGCACGTTCACGACCACCCAGGATCTCGCCCTCGACGGCGGCTCCGGGCGCGCCACCGTCGATCTCTTCGGGTTCGACGACGGTCGCTTCGGCGTGATGGTGTGGCAGGGCGCGGGCGGCCCTTCGATGCGCCTGCGTTCGCTCTCCGGCGCGTGGACCGCGGCTGGCGCGAAGGCGGAGCTCGGCGCGCTCGGCAGCTCCCCGCAGTACCGCATGCTCGCCGACGGCAGCATCGTGCTCGTCGCCCTCGAGGGCACGGGCGAGCTGCGCAAGGTCGTCACGAGCACCTGGACCGCGACCGACGGCTGGCTCTCGGCGCGCCTCCTCTCCAAGGTGACGGTCGATGGCAACGGCGTCGTCCCGGCGAGCCCGGGCCTCGTGCTCTATCCGGTCTCGGCGACCGAGGTCGAGTACGCGGCGTGGACGGGCGCCTGCGCGGCGGGCACGCTCGCCAAGGACTGTCAGTTCAAGGCCATCACGCGCAGCTACACCGGCGGCGCGTGGAAGGACCCGGTCGATCAGAAGCTCGGCGCCGACCGCAACGACGCGATCGGTCTCGGCGCGGTCATGCTCGGGGACGGCTCGCCGCTCTTCTTCAAGGTCGCCGAGGACAAGTTCTCGGCGGTGCTCAAGGCGCGCGTCGGCAAGGTGTGGTCGGACTCGGTCGATCTCACGGGCGGCTCGCCGCTCTTCGGCGACCCGGTCACGCTCTCGCCGGCGTTCTACGGCGGCGCCGCGGGCCTCTACTCCCTGACCGCGCGCCAGTCCAAGTCGGGCGCCACGACCACCACCGTCACGACCGCGCTCGGGCGCATCGATCTGACCAAGAAGACCGTCACCTGGGACCCGGTCCTCGCCGGCACCTACGAGCTGCGCAACCTCCCGGGCGACATGTACCCCTACGTGGACGGCGCGGGCGGCTTCACGGTCGGCGCGAACAGCGCGGTCGACGGCGCCAAGACCGCGCCGATCCTCGCGCACAACAACGCGGGCTCGCTCGAGGCGTTCGTCGTGGTGGCGTCGGACGAGTCCGGCGGCTTCTTCACGCACGTGCCCTCGGGCGTGGGCGACGGCACCCACCGCTCGGCGATCTACGTCGCGTCGGTGGCTCCGACCGACACGAGCGGCGGCCCGGGGCGTCGCCTCCGCGCCTACGCCTGGAACGGCATCGGCAGCGGTGTGCCCAAGCTGCTCGCCAACGAGTCGCGCAGCCCGCGTCCGTTCGGTGGCCTCTCGTTCGGCTGCGGCGGCGCGGTGCTGTATGCGGTCGACCCGGTCGACGGCTCCCACGCCCTCGAGCTCGTGTTCGTCCGCGAAGGCACCTGAAGCAGAGCAGGCCCCGCGGGTAGCACACGCGGGGCCTGTCGGCGCTACTTCGCGGCCTTCTTGGCCTTCTTCTTCCCGCCCACGCGCAGCTTCTTGTCGCGCGAGGGGAGCGGGTACTCGATGGTCGCCTGCAGCTTGCGGCGGTTCTTGTCGACCTTGACCTGCAGCGCGGCGATCGCCGGCTTGCGGTGGTCGTAGAGCCGCCCGGGCTTGCGGCGCAGCGCCGGGTCGGACAGCAGCGCGTAGGTGATCCACGGGAACACCGCCGTGACGTCGGTGTGCACGTACATCGAGCCGTACGCGACGCTCTCGGCGCTGACCTTGCCCCAGGTGTGGCCCTCGCCCGCCGGACACGAGGAGAGCGCGCCGTTGTCGACCGGGTCGACGCAGAACTGCACGTCGTAGTCGAACCCGTGGGTGGGCACGCCGAGGATCTGATCGAGGAGCGGCTCGCCCTGGAGCGTGTAGTTCTTGGGCACGCCGCCCCCGAGGATCCACACCGCCATCTTGCGCTTCTCGATGGCGAAGCAGTGGTGCTGGATGGCGCCCATCTCGAACACGTCGGCGCACACGTCGATCTCGAGCTTGAACGCCTCACCGAGCATGGCGCGCAGCTTGACGACGTTCAGGAAGATGGAGCCGTCCTGCACGGCGCCCACGAAGATCGGCACGCCGTAGCGGTAGGCGGTGGCGAGCAGCGAGGGCTCGGCCACGCCGAGCGCGTCCTCGATCTTGGCGATGTGGCGCCCGAGCTCGTAGTGCAGCTCGGTCGTGGTCATGCGGCGCTGCAGCTCGGGCCGGCGCAGGATCGCCGAGAACAGGCGGTCGGTGTCGAGCAACACCTCCTCGTGGAAGCCGAGGTCGTAGATGCGGATGATCCGCGCCAGGCGGTACTGGAGGTCGCCCGCGTTGGGGTCGATCTCGCGGATGCGGTGGCCGATGACGCGGTGGGCGTCATGGTAGAGGTTGGCGCCGGTCGTCGTGATGGCGTCGATCAGACCGCGCTCGATCAGCGGGATGATGCAGCTCGCGTGCAGGCCGGCCGGGGTCATGGCGCCGGACAGGGTCAGGAAGATGCGGGCGTCTTCCTCCACGCAGCGCCGCATGATTTCGTAGGCGATCCGCTCCTGGCGCCCCACGTAGGCGGGAAAACGCCCCTCGATGATGTCCCGGGGGCGCTCGCGACCGGTGATTGCCTGGGGTCGGACGTCCCGGGCGTGCTCGAACGCAGCTCGGTGACCTCGACCGGAAACTTTCGTCGCGGGCTTACGTTGTTCCTTGGCCATGGCCGTCCGTTCGGCGAACCCCCATCCGGTGTCAAGCGAAGTTTTGTCGCACGGCCCCTCCGCGTCGTCGAAACGAATCCCCCTTTCGTCCGACGAGACCAGCGTTAGGTTGGGCGCTTCCATGGCACAGGTGGTTGCACTCGAGGAACAGACCGACCTGGCCCTGGTCGGGCGCCTCCAGGCGGGGGACAAGAGCGTCTTCCGCGAGCTCGTGCGCCGCCACCAGGAGAAGGTCTATCGCCTCTCTCTCCGCCTCACCCGCGACGAGTCCAAGGCCCAGGACGCCATGCAGGACGCTTTCCTGCAGGTGTTCCGCAAGATCGAGCAGTTCCAGGAGCAGAGCGCCTTCACCACCTGGCTCTATCGAATCACGGTCAACGCGGCGCTCATGCGCATGCGCACCGAGCGTCGTCACCGCGAGACCAGCCTCGAGGATGCGTCGCCCCGCTACACCGAGCAGGGCGAGATGGCCGAACCGGTCGACGACTGGGCGCCGCCGGTCGACGACGACGTGGCCAACCGCGAGCTCGCCGTGCACGCCCGCGAGGCGGTCGACGCCCTGCCCGAGGCCTACCGCTCGGTCTTCATGCTGCGCGAGATCGAGGAGCTCTCCACCGAAGACGTGGCGCAGATCCTCGACCTCACCATCCCCACCGTGAAGACGCGCCTGCACCGCGCCCGCCTCGCCCTGCGCAAGGCCATCGCCGACCGCGTGAACGGGCACGAGCTCGAAGACGCCGGGCTCGTCCAGACGGCGCCGACCCAGGGGACGGGTGCCGGCAACGGCGCGGGCAACGGTGCGGGCAACACCCCATGACCCCCGAGGCGTTCCGCCGCGGTCGCTGCGGCTGATCGCGGGCTTCTTCGGGCTGTTTCCGTTTCGGTTCCTCGCGACGCTCGGCGCGGCGATCGGCTTCCTCGCGGGATCGGTGCTGCGGATCCGGCGCGCGCACGTCGTCGCCGCCATGCAGCGGGCAGGCGTCGCGCATCCCGAGCGGAGCGCGTCGCGGATGTACCGCGGGCTCGGCGCGTCGCTGCTCGAGCTCGTGTGGCTGTCCGCGCGCCGGCGCGCAGGAGCGTTGCCGCCCGTGCGGATCGAGCATCGAGAGCGGTTCGACGAGGCGAGGCGGCTCGGTCGCGGCGTCATCGTGGCGACCGCGCACACGGGCAACTGGGACCTCGTGGCCTGCGCGTGCGCGAACGAGACGAAGCTCGCCGTCATCACCCGGCGGCTCTCGGCGCGAGGTCTCGATGCGCTCTGGCAGGACACCCGCGCGCGGCGCGGCGTCGACCTGCTGCCGGCGCCGGATGGTGGCGTGCTCGCGGCGGCCCGCGCGCGGCTCCAGAGCGGCGCGGCGGTGGCCGTGCTCGTGGATCAGGACCCGGAGCGCACGCACGGCGTCGTGTTCGCGCCGTTCCTCGGGGAAGAGGCCGCGCACGACACGCTGCCGGCCACGCTGGCTGCGCGCAGCGGTGCGCCGCTCGTGCTCGCCCTCGGCGGGCGGCGAGGCGGACACCACGTGACGATCGAGGAGGTCTTCGTACCCCCTCCACGGGCGGGCCGGGCGTGGATCGACGAGACGACGCGCGCCATGGCGGCCCGCCTCGAAGCCTACGTGCGTGCGGCCCCGGAGGAGTGGCTCTGGATGCACCGGCGATGGAAGACCCAGCGCGCGACGACGGTCGCGGGCTCGATCACTTCGCTGGCTGGATGACGACGACCTCGGCCTCGACGGGCGCCTCGCCCGGCGGCGTCTGGTCCTTGCGCTGCAGGTCGAGCGCGAACGGGCTCGCGCCCTCTTGCACGGTGATCTCGGCGTCGACCGTGGTGAGGCCGTCCCCCGTCAACCGGAGCGCGTGCCCGCCCGCGGCGAGCCCACCGAAGTGGAAGCGGCCCTGTGCGTCGGTCTTGGCGGTGGTGGCGCCGTCGAGCACCACGGTGACCCCCGCGAGCGGCTTGGCCGAGCCACGCTGCGTGACCACGCCGTCCGCGACGAGCGAACCCACCGCCGCGCCGGCGGCGGGCGCCCGGTACGCATAGAGGGTCGCGATTCCCGCGCTCAGCGCGAACACCGCTGCCTGCGTGAACCGCCACCGCCGGGGACTGGAGGTGAAGGGCGCATCGAGGGTGCGGGCGTTGGCGAGCTGGGAGATCGCGCGGACGTGGTGGGGGGTGTCCAAAAGAGAACCTCCGTAGGGGGTGACACGAGCAGTCTACCAGGAGTTCACAGAATTGCCACGCTCGTCACGCATTTGTTCCTTTTCTGAGAACGCATCTTGGACTAGGCGCGCGAAACGCCGTCTTCCCCCTGAACGGTCCATCGACCGCCGTCCTCCAGGGGTGTGGCATCCTCCCGGCGATGGGGCGGGCGCTCGTACTCCTCCTGGGCTTCGGTGCCGTCGTCGGCACCGCGCTCGACGCCTTCCACACCTTCAGTGGAACCACCGCGTACACCCACCCCGTCGTGCTCTCGACGGCCTGGTGGGCGCCGCTCCTCTTCGCGATCGCGTACGGGTTCGGCGGCGTGCTCTACGCGCGAGGCTTCGAGCGCCTCGGCGGTCGGAGGCCCGTCCCGAGCCCGCTGACGCTCGGGGCCGGGCTCGGGGTCTTCGCGGCGATCTACGCGCTGAGCGCCTGGCTCCCCCCCCACGCCAAGCTCGTCGTGGTCTCGGCCTGCGCCCTCGGCGCGTTCCTGGCGTTCGATCGCACGGGCGCGGGGCTCCTCCTGGGGCTCGTGTCGGCGTTCCTCGGGCCACTGGCCGAGGTGCTGCTGATCCGCGCGGGCATGTTCCGACACCTCGCTCCGGACGTGCTCGGCGTCCCGTTCTGGCTCCCGGCGCTGTATTTCTCGGCCGGACCGACGTTCGGGGCCTTCGCGCGCGCGGTCGTCGCGCACCCCGTGGCGAACGAAGCAGGCGGGTCAGCGCTGGCTCAGGGGCTGCCGGGCGCCACGCACTGACCGCGGTTGCAGGCCGTGCCCGCCGGGCAGTCCGAGGCCTGTTGACACGCGGTCACGTTCACCGTGCCGGTCACCGAGATGCCCGGGCCCGGGTTCGGCCCACCGGCGCTGGCCGGTCCGCCCGGCGTGGCTGCGGGATCGATGCAGAAGCCACCGGTCGTCTGGGCGTCGGCCATGGCGGGGCCCATGCGACGGAGGGCGACGGCCGGACAGCCGTAGCGAGCGGCCTGCTCCTGCACCTTCTTGCGATACGAGGCCCAGTCCTTGAGCGCCTTCGGCGGCACGCGGAACACGCCGATCGCCTTGAAGCCCATCGGACCACCGTTGTAGGTGCAGTCCGCGGGCCCCATCGCCGGGTCCTTGCACTCGATGTCGTAGATGGCGACTTCGCCCGCCTTCCGCGCGGCGCCCTGCGCCCCCTCGTAGGGGACCGCATAGCCGCCACACCCGACGAAACCCAACACGAGAACGGTCCCGGACCAGCGCGCTGCGTGCATGCCCGAAGGTGTGCCACGAAGCAGCCCGAATGGAAAGTTCGGCGACAGCAGCATGGGACCCGAACCGCCCCTCTGGACGGGCAAAGACTGTTGCGGGCGGCGCCTGGTTGGCCCATGAATCCGTGCATGGCTCTCCCCCCGGTCTACGTGGTCTCTGCTCGTCGCACCCCCATCGGCGCCTTCCAGGGCGCGTTCTCCGAGCTCGCGGCGCCGAAGCTCGGGAGCGTGGCCATCGCCGCCGCCCTCGAGAGCGCGAAGGTCTCCGCCGACGCCATCCAGCAGGTGTTCATGGGCAACGTGCTCAGCGCCGGCATCGGTCAGGCGCCCGCGCGTCAGGCGTCGCTCGGCGCGGGCATCCCGAACAAGGTGCCCTGCGTCACCGTCAGCAAGGTGTGTGGCTCGGGCCTCGAGTCGATCGTGCTCGCCACCAAGGCCATCGCGCTCGGCGACGCCGACCTCGTGATCGCGGGCGGCATGGAGTCGATGACCAACGTCCCCTACTACCTGACCAAGGCGCGCAGCGGCTACCGCATGGGCCATGGCCAGATGCTCGACGGGATGATCCACGACGGCCTCTGGGATCCCTACAAGAACTTCCACATGGGCGTCGCCGGCGAGCTCTGCGCGCGCGAGTACAAGTTCACGCGCGAGGCCCAGGACGAATACGCGAAGGAGTCGTTCCGCCGCGCGCTCGCCGCCCAGAAGGAGTCGCGCTTCGACGCCGAGATCGCGCCGGTGTCGGTCGCCCAGAAGAAGGGCGACGCGCTCGTGATCAAGGAGGACGAGGGCCCGAAGAAGGGCGACCCCGCCAAGATGTCGGCGCTCAAGCCGGCCTTCGACAAGGAGGGCACGATCACCGCGGCCAACGCCTCGTCGATCAACGACGGCGCGGCGGCGGTGGTTCTCGCGAGCGAGGCCGCGGTCAAGGCGCACGGCCTCACCCCGATCGCCAAGATCTTGGGGTACGGCGCGGCCGCGCAGGCCCCCGAGTGGTTCACCACGGCGCCCGTCGCGGCCATCAAGGACGTCTCGGCGCGCACGGGCGTCGCCATCGCCGACGTCGGCCTCTTCGAGATCAACGAGGCCTTCGCGGTGGTGGCCATGGCGGCCATGCGCGACTGCGAGCTGGACCATGGTAAGGTGAACGTCCATGGCGGCGCGATCGCCCTCGGCCACCCCATCGGGGCGTCCGGGGCCCGCATCTTCGCCACCATGGTGCACGCCATGAAATCTCGCGGAGTCGCCCGCGGGCTCTCGACGTTGTGCATCGGCGGAGGCGAGGCCGTCGCGGTCATCGCCGAGCTGATCTGAAACCAAGCGCTGCGCGAGACGTCTTAGGAGAGAGCCATGCTGGGTGTACTGGGTGCGGCGCTGCTCGGGGGTCTGGTCCTCAACGTGATGCCGTGCGTCTTGCCGGTCCTCACGCTGAAGGCGTTCCACGTCGTCGAGCACGGCAAGCACTCCCCCGCCCAGCGTCGCAAGCACGGGTTCGCCTACACCGCGGGCACCGTGAGCCTGTTCCTGGCCATCGCGGCCGTCGTCGTGGCGCTCAAGGCGTCGGGGCGGCGGCTCGGCTGGGGCATGCAGTTCCAGCACCCGCCCTTCGTCGCCGCGCTCACCACCATCGTCTTCGTCTTCGCCCTCAACGCGCTCGGCGTGTTCGAGATCCTCATCTCGACCGAGGGCAAGGACGAGGACGAGGGCAGCGCGTGGGGCTCGCTGGTCAACGGCTGGTTCGCGGCCATCATGTCCACGCCCTGCTCGGCGCCCTTCGTCGGCAGCGCCGTGGCGTTCGCGCTGCTGCAGACCACGAGCGCCATCCAGGTCTTCCTGGTGTTCGGCATGATGGGCTTCGGGCTCGCCGTCCCCTACCTGCTGCTCACGCTCATCCCGGCCATCGGCAACCGCCTGCCGCGCCCCGGCGCCTGGATGGAGCAGGTCAAGCAGCTGATGGGCTTCGCGCTCATCGCCACCACCATCTGGCTGTTCCGCACGTTCCAGAAGCAGGTCACCCCCGAGGCGGCCAACTGGTTCCTCTTCTTCCTGCTCTCGGTCGCGGTCGCGTTCTGGGGCAACCACTCGTTCGGCGGGCTGCGCCACACCCACCGCCGCCGCTGGCTCGTCCGCATCATCGCCGTCGCCGGCGTCGTGCTTGCCTACCGCTCGATGGTCACCTTCGAGCGCCCCGCGATGGCCGTGGCCCTCGCCGCGAACGACGGCAGCGCCGCCAAGAAGGGTCCGATGGAGCCTGTCATCAAGGACGGCCACATCGTCTGGACGATGTACGACGCCAACCGCGTCAAGTCCGAGCACGCGCGCAACCGCCCCGTGTTCCTCGACTTCACCGCCGAGTGGTGCGCGAGCTGCAAGGCCAACGAGAAGGCCTTCATCGAGAGCGACACCGTGCGCAACGCGTTCGACCGCACCAAGGTGCTGCCGGTCAAGGTCGACATGACCAACGAGAGCGACGAGCTCAACGCGCTGCTCGACAAGTTCTACAAGGGCCTCGATCGCAACGGCATCCCGGCCTACGTGGTCTACTACCCCGACGGCACGTTCGAGCTGCTCCCCAACGTCATCACCGCCGAGATGGTGCAGACGAGCCTCGACAAGGCCGCCCAGAAGTACCCGGTCGACAAGTACGCCTCGCTCTGAGGAGAGGGCTCTGATGACCGGCCTCGACGTGGTGCGCCTGACGCAACTCGCCCACGGGGCGGGGTGAGCCTGCAAGATCCGCCCGGCGGATTGGGCGCAGGTGCTGCGCTCGAGCAACCATCTCTTCGCCGCGCTCCCCGAGGGCGCGGTCGGGCTCACGGTCCCGGACGATGCCGCCGTGATGCCGGTGCCGGGCGCGCCACCCGGGACGCCCTCGCTCGTCCTCACGACGGACTTCTTCACGCCCATCGTCGACGACCCGGAGACGTTCGGGCGCATCGCGGCGACCAACGCGATCAGCGACGTCTACGCGATGGGCGGCACGCCGTGCTTCGCCCTCAACCTCGCGGCGTTCCCCACCAAGACGCTGCCGCTCGAGATCCTCGCGGCCATCCTCGCCGGGGGCGCCAAGGCCTGCGCCGCGGAGGGGGTCCTCGTGGTCGGCGGGCACACCATCGACGATCCCGAGCCCAAGTTCGGGTGCGCGGTGATCGGCACGGTCGACCCTGCGCGGGTGTGGACCAAGCGCGGGGGGCGCGCGGGCGACGCGCTCGTGCTCACCAAGGCGCTCGGCACCGGGATCCTCGCCACCGCGTTCAAGCGGGATGCGTTCGGCGAGGGAGACGAGCGCTACCAGGCGATGGTCGCTTCGATGACCACGTCGAACAAGCGCGCGGCGGCGCTGGCCCGTCCGCTCGCGGTGCACGGTGCGACGGACGTCACCGGGTACGGCCTGCTCGGTCACCTGCTCGAGACGCTGGCCGACGGCGCCCTGGACGCGGAGCTCGACGCCGACGCGGTTAGGGTGCTGCCCGGGGTGCGCGCGCTGATCGAGGGCGGCTTCGTGCCGGGGGGCACGGTCGCGAACCTGGCCTTCGTGGCGCCGAAGGTGCGGTTCGACGAGAGCGTCGACGCGACCACGCAGAAGATCCTCGCCGACGCGCAGACGAGCGGTGGGCTCCTGCTCGCGCTGCCGTTGGCTGACGCGGAGCGCTTCGTCGCCGAGTTCGGCGAGCCGGCTGCGGTGGTCGGGCGGCTGGTCCCGGGGAGTGGGGGCGTGGCCGTGCGGCGTCGGACGGTCTGAGCGGCTGGCTCTCTTCGATCCGACGTGCGCCGCCACGCCGCAGTCTTCGACCGCATCGAGGGCATCGCCTCGGCGACGCACGCGAATGTCACGTTGCTGCGGGCGAAGGGCGCTCTACCAGGCGACCTCGCCGGCGTCGTCGAAGAAGCCGCCGGTCGGGCCGTCGTCCGCCAGACTGGCGAGGCGCACGACGATGGCCGCACCTTGCTCGACCGTGCGCAGCCCGCGGTGCCCGTTCAGATCGGTCGCGACGTAGCCCGGGCACGCCGGGTTCACCTGATCGCCTCTCGCGCAGCTCGAGCGCGAGGCGCAGGGTGAACGCGTTGAGCGCGGTCTTCGACGCGGAGTAGCCGAACAGCGCGTTCCACGCCGCGATGCGGCTCGTCGGATCGGCGGCCAGGCCCAGCGAGCCGAGCGAGCTCGAGACATTCACGATGCGCGCGCCGGTGGCGAGCAGCGGAAGGAACGCCTGCGTGACCGCGATCGGGCCGAGGAGGTTCGCCTCGAGCAGGGTGCGCATGTCCGCGAGGCTCTGCTTCGACGGCAGGTCGCTGGCGTTGCCGATGCCGGCGTTGTTCACGAGCGCGTCGAGGCGCCCGAAGCGCGCGCTGACGTCCTCGAACGCCGCGGCGATGCTCTTCGCGTCCGTGATGTCGAGCTGGACGAGGTGCACGCCGGACGCTCGTTCACGCAGGCGTTCCACCGCCCGCTCGCCGCGCTCGCGATCGCGCGCCCCGACGAGCACCGTCATGCCGAGCCCGGCGAGCTGGCGCGCCGTCTCGTATCCGATTCCCTTGTTGGCTCCCGTGACGAGGACTGTCTGCTTCATGGCCGCACTGTGCGAGCGGCGCGCGGCGCGGTCTTGGGCGTCCTTGCAGCTGCCAAGAATGCACAAGCCGCGGCCGCGCGGCTGAGTATGCTCCGACGCGTGACTCGCCTGCACGGCTCGCTCGCGCCCGGCGTGGACTTCCTGCGCATCCGGAAGACCACGCAGCTCTATCGCGGCATGAAGGCGCACTACGGCGTCAGCTTCACGCTCGACGGTAGCGCGAGCTCGACGATCGACGGCGACAGCTACACGCAGACGCCCGGCACGCTCAACCTGAAGCAACCAGGACAGCTCCACCGGGACCTCCATCGTGAGTCGCCGGGCACCTACCAGCTCGTGTCGTTCGATGCCGCGCTGATCGAGGCGTCCCGACTCGCGATGGATCACGGGCTGCACGGCCGGCTCGCCGACGTGCAGGTGCACCCTCGCGACGATCGCCTCGCTCCGCTCCGGCGCCTCCACGACGTGATCCTCGCTGGAGCGGCGGACCGCTTCGTCGTCGACGTCGCCGTCACCGAGGCCGTCGCGACGTTCACGTCGTTCCTCACAGCGAGCCCGCGCAGCCCGCGCCTGCGGCCGAGCGTGCGCCGCGCGCGTGAGTTCCTGCTCGCGAACCTCGCCGAGAAGATCACGCTCGACGACCTCGCGGATCACGCGCGCACCGACAAGTACCATCTCTGCCGTGCGTTCTCGCGGGAGCTCGGCATGCCGCCGTACGCGTTCCTGACCCGGGCGCGGATCGCGCGCGCGTGCATCCTCTTGCGTCGAGGCGCGGCTGCGTCCGACGTCGCCCCGCGCGTCGGGTTCTGCGACCAGAGCCAGCTGCACCGCCACTTCGTCCGAGTGGTGGGGTGCACGCCCGGCGCGTACCGCGGTGTACCCGAACGCGCGATCTGAACACGCCAGAGCTCGGAGAGCCGCCTCGCGGGCGCAAGGGCCGTCCAATCGGATCACTTCTTGGACGTCGGGACGGACACGAGGAAGCTCGGGTTGGTGATCAACCCCCCGGCGGCGTCCACGTCGCCCTCGGGATCGATGCCTCTCTTCATTCGAAGGAACGGTCCGCTGGGCGGCTTCGCGGGCGGCGTTCCGAGCACGGATCTGCCGCCGTACGGCTTCGCCAGGCTGTCTCCGCCCCAGAGGGCGTATTGCTCCTCGCCCCACCAGTTTCGCACGATCCAGTACCTCTCCTTGGTGGTCGGATCCTCGCCCCAGCCGAACACCAGCACGACGTGATTCGCCCTCGTCTTCCGCGAGCCGTCCTTCCCGTTCAGGTAGCAGTAGCCGGGGATGGGTCTCTTCTTCACGAGCTTTTCGTCGCAGACGTCCTCGTGACTGAAGCGATCGCGGTCGGCCTTCGTCAGCGCGAAGATCGCCTCGCCGCCGGCGAAGTCGTGGAGTGAAGCCGACAGCCGCAGGATGGAGGCGATGGGCCCGCTGCGGTAGATGGCGCGCTTCATCGCCTCTTCGTCGCCGATCACGTATCCAGCCGCAGACACCGTGAACCGCTCCTTGGTGGGGCACTCGTGGAGCATCTCGGGGCATTGCGACGCGAGCGGATCGTCGGTGGAGCGGTAGGGGACGCAGGCCTCGTTCACCAGGTAGTGGCCAGCCATCCACTGCAGGGCTTCGGCGGGCCTCCCGCCCGCGGCCGCGCAGCCGTTCGTGCGGGGGAACGCGCGCGCCGTGCAGCTCAGCACCATCTGCGGCGAGAGCACGTCGTACGCGGTCGTGCCCGCGCGATACCGAGCCTTGCAGACACGCGTGGAGAGCTGGCCGGCGACGGAGAAGGCCCAGCACGCGTTGCAGTCCCCTTGCTCCGCCGTCGGGAGGGCGTGCTTGCACTCTGCGTAGTCGTCCGAGAAGGAGTAGCTCGCGGGCAACACGAGCCCGTCCGCGGGCTGGGGCGGCGACTTCGACGAGGTCGCACCGAAGGGCTGGCACGACAGCGGCAGCGCGTTCACCCCGTCGACGTTCACCGTCTGCGAGCAGGGGTCGCCCGACGGCGCGGCGGGCGACGGCGGCGCCGAGGAGGTGGGCGGCACGCGCGCGCAGCCGACAGCGAGGAGAAGAGGGAAGAACGATCGCATCGGACGTTCGGGAGCTCTCGGCGGATTCTAGCTCCAAGCGTGGACGAACTCACTTCACTCTGGCGGTGCGCGGGCTTGCTCGACTACGGGGTTCGTGGCCGTCAGTAGCGTGCGCCGATGGTCTCCTTCGGCAAGCGGCTCCGGATCTCGAGGAGCTCCTGCTCGCTGAGGCCGACGTTCCAGGCGCCGAGGTTCTCCTTCAGCCGTTCGATGCGACGGGTCCCTGGGATCACGAAGACGTCTTCGCCCTGCGCCAGCACCCAGGCGAGCGCCACCTGCGCCGCCGTCGCGCCCTTCCTCGCGGCGACGTCTCGAACGAGCTCGACGAAGCGAGCGTTCTCCGAGAGGGCCTCGTCGGTGAAGCGTGGGTTCTTCCGCCGCCAGTCGTCCTCGTCGAGCGCGTCCGTGCTGGGAATCGCGCCCGTGAGGAAGCCTCGACCCAGCGGCGAGTAGGCGACGAAGGCGATGCCGAGCTCGCGGCACGCCTGCAGGGTCCCATCGTGTTCCACGTTGCGGGTCCAGAGCGAGTACTCGGTCTGCAGCGCGGTGATGGGATGAACGGCGTGGGCCGCGCGGATCTGCGCGACCGAGAACTCGCTCACGCCGAGGAAGCGCACCTTCCCTGCCTGCACCAGCTCCTTCATCGCGCCGACGCTCTCTTCCACCGGCACGTCGGGGTCGGGACGGTGCTGGTAGTAGAGGTCGAGGGTCTCGACGCCGAGGCGCTGGAGGCTCTTCTCGCACGCCTCCTTGACGTACTCCGGTCGGCCACTGATCCCGAGCCACTCGCCCGCGGGCCCCCGCCGGACGCCGAACTTCGTCGCCACGGTGACCTTGTCGCGACGGTCCGCGAAGGCCCGTCCGAGCAGCTCTTCGTTGTGTCCCGCGCCGTACATGTCGGCGGTGTCGAAGTGCCGGATGCCGAGCTCGATGGCTGCGTGCAGGGTCTTGATGTGGGCCGCCACGTCGCGCGTCCCACCATAGAACTCCGACATGCCCATGCATCCGAGGCCGACGCGGCCGACCGTGAGAGTGCTGTTGCCGAGGGTCCTTTGGGTGTTCGTCATGGAGGTCGCTCCTTGGTTCGTGGGCGATCGAGAGCCCTGTTCGAGACGACTCGACCCTACCCGCCCGCGGTGCAGGCCGCCTGCCCTTTCCTCCGAAGTGCATGCTCGATCCTCCAAGCACGAGGAGAATTCTCTCCATCCGGCGTAGGCTCCAGCCATGGTCGCCGGCAACCGTGGCACGCACCTGGAAAGGCTCGTCGAGCAAGCGTCTCGCCGCTTCTCGGCCGCGGAGAATGGCCGACAAGAGGTGACGCGTCCGATGGAAGACCTCGTGCTCCTCCGGCGAGGCTCCCCGAGCTCCCTCGAGGCGTCGCTGTACCAGCCCGTCCTATGCCTGATCCTCCGAGGCGCAAAACAGGTCTCCCTCGGAGAGCAGGCGATCTCGTTCGGCCCGGGCGAGTGTCTCCTCGTGAGCCACGACCTGCCCGTGCGCTCCCGGATCACGAAGGCGCCGTACCTGGCGCTGGTCTTCGAGGTGAACGTCGCCACCCTCAGGAAGCTCTACGACGAGGTCGCACCGTCGGCGCTCGACTCCGAACGCGCTCGTGCGGCGGAGACCCAACGGGCGGACGCCGGGCTCCTCGATGCCCTGGGCCGATACCTCGCGCTCGCCGATCATCCGGCGGATGCGAGGTGCTCGGCCCCCTCGTCCTAAAGGAGATCCACTACCGCCTGCTCGTGGCTCCCTTCGGCGGCATGCTCCGCAGACTGCTTCGCCACGACAGCCAGGCGAGCGCCATCGCCCGCGCCATCGGCCACATCCGAGGCGACATCCGTTCGCCGCTCGCCATCCCGGAGCTCGCGCGACGCGTGGGCATGAGCACGTCGTCCTTCCACCAGCACTTCAAGACGATCACGTCGACGACGCCGCTCCAGTACCAGAAGGAGCTGCGCCTGCTCGAGGCCCGGCGACTCCTCGCGGGCGGCGCCTCGGTCACTGCCACCGCGTTCGAGATCGGGTACGAGAGCCCGAGCCAGTTCAGCCGGGAGTACGCGCGCAAGTTCGGCGTGCCCCCCAGCCAGGACATCGCAGACGCGACCGGCTAGCCCGAGGGCAACGCTGGTGGGCGGGCGCGTCGCGATGCGTCATCGGACGGTCCGCGCAGCGTGGCACAAGCTGCGCTCGGATCGATTCGATCCGAGGCGCGCGATCGGATCGATCACCCCTCACGGACCGCGGGTTGCGATGGATCACGGAGCCTCGTGTTTCCTCGGGGCGCGCGCGCGCTCGACGCTCGTGGACCAGCGCGCGAGGCACGATCGATCCGCGCATACGATCACGTCTGCATCGAGGAACGCGCGTTGCTCGAGAGGTGAGCTCCTTCGCCGTGGACCTCGCAACGGAGACGCGCATGACTTGGTTCTCTTGCTCCGGCATCCAGCCGGGCGACTTGCTGGGGCGATACGAGGTGCTGGCGCCGCTCGCGGAGGGCGGGATGGCCATCGTGTGGCTCGGGCGCGCCGCCGACGGGCGCCTCGTGGCGCTCAAGCAGGTGAAGGCTCACCTCGCCGAGGACGACCACTTCCAGCGGATGTTCGCGGACGAGGCGCGCATCGCGTCGCGCGTCGTGCACCCGAACGTCGCCCACACGCTCGCCGTGGGCGCGCGCGACGAACAGCTGTTCCTCGCGATCGAATACGTCGACGGCGAGTCGCTGTCGCGGCTCCGGCGGGCAGCGGCCAGGGCGGGCGAGCGCGTGCCGGTAAGCATCGCGCTCCGCATCGCGGCCGATCTCTGCGCCGGCCTTCACGCCGCCCACGAGGCCCGCGACGACCAGCACCGATGGCTCGGCGTCGTCCACCGTGACGTGTCGCCGCAGAACGTGCTGCTGACCGCCAGCGGCGCGGTGAAGCTGATCGACTTCGGCATCGCGCGGGCCGAGGCGCGCAGCGCCGCGACGACGGCGGACGGTCACTTCAAGGGGAAGGCTCCGTACATGGCGCCCGAGCAGCTCGCCGGCGCGGCGATCGATCGGAGGGTGGACGTCTGGGCCGTCGGCGTCGTGCTCTACGAGCTGATCGCGGGGAGGCTGCCCTTCGAGGGCGACTCGCAGGAGGAGACCATGGCGATCCTCGCCTCGGGCCGCCCGGCCGCGCCGCTGCGCGGGGTGCCCGAAGGGGTGCGCCGGACCGTACGCCGCGCGCTGAGCCACGAGCCCGGGGAGCGATTCGCGACCGCCGCGGAGCTCGGGCAGGCCCTCGAGGAGGCGCTGGCCGACGTCGGCGGGAGCACGGCGAGCGACGTCGCCGCGTTCGTGGAGCGACACCTGGGCGATCGGCTCGCCCAGCGTCGGCACACGGTGGCGGTGGCGATCGAGCGGGCGACGATACGGGCGCGACGCGCCCACGTCGCGCTGCGCACGCCGGTTCCCGGCGAGCACCACACGCTGTCGCCGGTGGAGGCGACGACAAAGGCCCCGCGGGCGCGCAGGGACTTGGGCCGCGTCGGTCTCGTCTTCCTGCTCGGACTCGGCGCTCGTCGTCGGCGGGAGCGTCCTCTCGCAGGGAGAGCGCGGCGCCTCGGCGTCGGCGCTGGCAGGGGAGACGTTCTCCTCGCGCGCCGCGCCCCTCACGCCGCCGCCCTCGGCGATCGCGTCAGTCGCGCCAGTGCTCGCAGCGCCGTCGGCGTCCCCGTCCACGTCCGCGACCCTCGCCCGGTCCCCGCTCGCCAGGACTCCACCGGTGCTCGCGCCTCCCCTTCGCCCGTGGGGCGACGACGCGGTGCACGCGACGGAGTGATCCTCAGTGGCCTCGGCTGGTATGCTATCGTTGTAGCATGAAGGCGAAGCGACGCCGCCCGGGCGCCACCGAGACGTTCTCGGTGTCCGTCGACGTCGAGACCAAGAGAGCGCTCAAGGCGCTCGCCGACGCGGATTTCGGCGGAAACGTGTCGGCCGCGGTCACCGATCTCGCGGCGGAGGCGCGGCGGAGGTTGGCCGCGGGACAGTACCTCCGCGAGCGCGGCCAGCGGCCGATGTCGCCTGCCGAGCTCGACGCCCTCGAATCGGCCATCGGCGCCGAGGTGCGCGCGAAGAAGGGCAAGAGGCGCGGGGCGGCCGCGTGACCTCCACGTACGTGCTCGACACCTCCGCCCTCGTCGCGGCGGAGCGCGGCAAGGCGCGCATGGTCGGCTTCTTCCAGCTGGCCCGTGCGGGGCGCGCCCACCTCGTCGTGCCGCTGCCCGTGGTGGCGGAGTGGTGGCGCGGTCGTACCGATCGCCGGGAAACGATCCTCGCGGCCACGCGGGTCGTCGCGTCCCTGGCCACGGCGCAGGCCGCCGGCGTCGCCTTGTCGCGTCTGCGCGGCGTCGATGCTCGCCTGACGGTCGACGCCATGGTGATGGCGACCGCGGCGATGCTCGACGGCATCGTGCTCACGGGAGACGTCGCCGACTTCGAGCGCCTCGGTGGGCATTTCGCGGGGGTCGTCGTCTTGTCGGTCTGAGCGGCACGCAGATCGCGTTCACGCTGACGCCTTCTCCCGACCCGGAGTGAAGCCTCGATGGCTTCAGCGGTAGGCCGCGGTCTCGTCTCGCACACGCTGGAGGTCGGCGAGCAACAGCGTTGCGCGATCGCCGGCCAGTTCGAATCCACGTTCGACCAGGCCACGCGCCGTCACCAGGTGGCCGAGCCTGACGGCCGCGCGAGCCAGGTGCAGCGCCGCACGTGCCTTGGTGGTGCCGGCACTGAACCTCGCCAGGAGCGAGTCCGGCGAGTCGACCGCGAGCGCAGTCCGCAGGGTCTGGGCGTGCCCGAAGAAGGCGGCCTGTTTGCTCGTGATCTGCTGCTCCAGCGACGCGAACTGCGCCTCGCAGAGGTTCCACGGCCAGTCGCCCCCCACTCTCGCTTGGAGGATGCACTGGTACTCCTTCAGCCGCTCCAGGTCCGCGTCACCCTCGGCCGGGATGAAGGTGGGCTGCGCGCCCAGGTTGACGAAGAACGCATCACCCCACTTGCTGCCCTGGAAGTTGATGATGAAGACGAAGTCGCCCTCGGTCTTCCGGTAGTTCTGGCCAGAGCCACGAAAGCCGAGGGCACGAAGGGACGGCGCGATCCTCTTCAGCAGCTCCCTGTTCACGAGGCCTCTGCGAGGCGGCTCCGCAGCTCCGCAACGTTCGCGTGCCAGTCCTCGTCGCGACCGCCCTCGTCCCAGAGCTCCTGGAGCTCCGACCTGGATTCGATCTTCTCCACGGCGGTGCGCGCGAGCGCGAGGCATTCGAGCGCCGCGCCGTGCTCCTCGAGCCATGCCTCCGCCTCCTCGCTGGGCAGCCGGTCGATCCCACGACCGACAGCGGCCGCCACGAACTCGGCGGCGACCAGCGCCTCGCAGCAGTCGTCGGCGTCGAGGTCGGCGTCGGGTGCGGCGTTCGCCACGCTCTCGAGCACCTCGCGCGCCAGCGACGGGCTTCCTTCGCGGAGGTCTCCCCACCAGTCGAGCGCGTGGTCGTTCTCGAACGTGCCCGGTCCCCAGGTTCCCATGAAAGGGGTCGTAGGACACGGCGTCGATCCTGGCCAGAGCGCGCGCGCTCGCGCCGAGCTCGCTGGACGCAGGACGCGAACGCGGCGTCACGAAACCAAGCCCCGAGTCTCCCGGGACGGGGGCGTCGGCGAAGGTCGGGATGCGAGCACGGATCCAAGGACTGGTCGGCGGCGACGTCGCGATGTTGCCGAAGGCTGGGAAGAAGGACTCGCCGTCCCGAGCATTGACGAACCTGGGCCCGTCGAGCGTTCCTAGGGCATGCGCGCGACCGCTGCCGTCCTCTCGATGTCCCTCGTGGCCTGCTCTCGCGAGGCGACACCCGTGGCACGGGACACGCCGGAGGTGGCCGCCCCGTCGGCGCCTTCGTCCACCTCCACCACGCCGCTGCCGGAACCGAAGACGGCGACCATCCCCTCCGCTGCGCCCACCAGCGAGCCCCCGCCGCCACCGAAGCCGTTGCCCACGCTGGCGCCGTTCCTCCAGGTCCTGTCCGCCCCGGTGCCGGCTTCGGCCTACGCGCGCCGGCTGTCCGAGGACGTGGACCGCGCGGCCCCGGGGTTCGATCCCAAGGTGGCCAAGCCCGAGTCCGAGACGGCGCTCGCCGACGGGACCACGGTGCTGGCTTTCGGACAGCACGGCCCATCCGACCTGCAGTGGACGCTCGCCGTTCGGCGGGACGGCAAGATCGTCGCGACCTACGGCATGGTGCGTCGCTTCGTCGTCGAGCCGAAGGCGGGGCTCCTCGCGCTCGTGTACACCAAGCTTGCGGACGGAAAGAAGCGGCTCGCGACCGACGTCGTCGACCTCAAGACGCTCGGGCTCTCACCGCTGCCGAACCTCGTCTGCGTCGACACGATGTCCCTTCGACCTCGATGGCACCCGCCTCGTCACGACCGGGTTCTCGGTCGACAAGGACCAACACGCGTCCGCCGAGGTCTGCGTGTTCGACGCCGTCGGCAAGCTGCTCGCGCGGGTCGACGCTGGCAGGCACACTCTCCACGCCGCCGCGAGCCACTTCGTCCGCATGCAGGCCGGTGTGCTCCGCGAGGCGCCGACCGTGGTGTGGGCGATGCGCGAGTACCAGGGGTACGGCGACTTCGATCTCACCATGATCGACACCGCGCCCCCGCACGCCGTGAAGATCGCGCGGCTCCCCACCCCTGCCGGCAGCGGCGGCGCACTCGCCTCGGTGGAGCTGGACTTCACCAAGCTCACGCTCGACTCGACGGAGGTCCGGTACCGCGGCAAGAACGGACAGGGATGGTACTGGCAGTGGACCACCCGCCCGCTGCGCCCCGTGCTCGGCGGTGACGCGGGCCCCTAGGGCCAGGCGCTCCCGCCACGTGGGGCGACGACCCCGTGCAAGCGACGCCCCGTCACAGCGGCCGCTGTGTGCTCGCGTGCAGCGCGGCCGCGATGGCGCCGGGGTGCACGCCCACGACGTAGACGTAGTGCTCGTCCACCTTGTCGGCGCGGAGGAACTGCTTGCTCGCGAGCACCGCCAGCAGGATCCCCACGAAGAGGCCGGCGCCGATCAGCGTGAGCCCCACCTCCTCGGGGGCCTCGACCACCAGCGACACGATGCCCAGCGCGACGCCGAGCACGAGCACGCCGAGCCCGATCCAGCGCTGGGTCCGGCCCCGCTTCCAGGCGACCGCGTGTGGGCTGCACAGCGGCATGTCGAGCGAGGCGCGCTTGGTGACGGCGAACATCACCGGGAGGGCGAAGCACCAGCTGAGGAGGAAGAGCCAACCGACCCAGCGCGGCGTGAACGAGAACCGGTGGGACACCCGCGTGTCGGCGGGCTCGCCGCAACGCACGCAGCAAGCCGGCAGCGTGCTGCCCTTCTTGATCGCGAGCTTGTAGTCCTCGACGAAGACCGTGAGCCTCAGATCGACGTCTCTCGCGATCGGCGCGGCCGGCGGCGCGTAGGGGTCGAAGGACACGCGTCGGAGCTTAGGAGATCAGTCGCCGCGCACCCAGTCGATCGCCTCGGTCATGCGCGCCTCCATGTCGACCGCGAAGTGGTGGCCCACCTTGCCCAGTGTCACGAAGCGCGTGGAGACGCCGCCCGCCGCGAGCGTCGTGGCGAGCGAGCGCAGGTGGGCGAAGCTGCCGTCCTGCTCACCGGCGGCCAGCACGAGGCGGCGCACCTTGGCGGCCTTCAGCGCGGCGGCCGAGGTGGAGAGGTGCATCGACATGAGCACGAGCGCGGGCCAGCGTCCGGGCTCGTGCTGCGCGAGTTCGAGCGCGAAGAGGGCGCCGCTCGAGAAGCCGAGGAGGACGCCCTGGTCGGCGAGCGCACCGTACGCAGTCGCGGCCTTCAGCGCTTCGTCGAGGTGCACGCGCTTGGCCGCGAGCGGGCCGCCCCACGCACCCCCGGCGCTCGGCGCGAGGTTGCCGCGCGGGCAGACGAGCGGCCCGACGTGGGCCGCCGCGGGCTCGAAGAACGAGCACGAATCCTCGGGCGAGGCCCACATGCCGTGCAGGTACACGACGGGCACGTGCACCGACGGAGGCGCGACGACGATCCCGTACGACGCCTTCGCCCGGAACGTGGGCGCCGGGGCGACGGACGCCGACGAGGACGCGGACGCCGAGGCGGTCGCGACCTCCGACGCGGTCGGGGCGACCACGACCGGCGTGGTCACCCGTTCGTCCGCGCGACGCGAGCACGCGACGAAGGTCAGCGGTGCGAGGACGGCGAGGCGCACCCCGAACGGACGCCCCGAACGGACACTCAGAGCCCGAGGTCCTTGGCCTTGGCCCAGAAGTCCTTGCCGTCGGGCGGGATGATCTCGAGGCCCTTCGGGTAGATGCGCGACCAGCCGGCCACCGTGTCGACCACCACCACCTCGGCGCCCGACTCGATCACCCCGATGGCCTTCACCGCGTCGTTGGCCGTGAGGCGCAGCGGCACGTCCTTGTCGACGATGACGAGCTTGGTGGAGCCCTCGACCTTGAGCTTGGCCGGCGAGATCGACACCATGCTGTTGGTGCTGAGGGCGTCGAGCATCTCGCCCTTGGGGAACGGCTTGAGGTCGGCGGCCTTGGCCCACGCGTCGACCGTGAGTGAACCCTTGTGCTGGACGCGAACCCACGGGCCCTTCATCTCGGTCGAGAGCAGCACGCCGGCGTTTCGCGTTGGGCACCTCGATGGTGAACACCGAGCTGCCGCCGCCCGACTCGGCGAAGAGGTCGAGCGAGGAGGACTTGAGGACCCACTTCTTGGCGTCCTTGGGGAGTTCGAACTCGTCGGTCTTGACCGGGCCGACCGCCAGCTGGCTGCAGGTGGCCTTGCCCTTGAGGGTCTGCTGCGTGGCGGTGATGGTGGTCTGGACGTGGAGCTTGCCGGGCGACGCACCCTTGAGCTTGACCGCCTGGCCGCGACCGATCCACACGTGGTCGGCCACGACGGTGACGTCTTGCTTGGCGGCGAGGGGGATCTTGGTCGGGTCGATGAAGCCCTCGATGCGGACCGAGCCCGAGCCCTTGCCGGTCTTGACCTTGGCCCGCCCCGCGCTCGGATCGGCCGGGAAATCGGACACCGTGAGGACCACCTCCTGGGTCGCGAAGCCCGCGATGGGGGTGCCGTCCTTCTCGGCGTTGTAGATGAACACGCCCTTCTCGACGACGCCCTTGCCGGTCACGCTGCAATCGGCGCCGGCCCCTTGATCGTCGGCCGCGCTGGCGTTGCCCGTGGTGACGCTCGCCGCGGGGACGAAGGCGACCAGACCGAGGAGAAACGGAGACAACCGGGGGAATCGCATCCTGACCACCAATCCTGGAGAGAGACGCGCGAGCGCCGGCATCGATTCAAGCACACAAGCAACTCGGGCGGCAGTCGTGCCGACCCCTCTACATGCGCCGCTGCCTGCTCCTCCTCTCCACCCTCACCGCTTGCGACCCGACCACCTACCAGCCCCCCCGCGGCTACCAGCCCGTGACCGTCGAGAAGGTCGAGCCGACCGATCTCGCTCCATCGTTTCGACTGACCATCCGCCTGACCGGTGCGCTCTCCGTCGACGCCGGGACCGTACGGGTGGCGCTCGTCGCGGGCGCGGTCGACGACGCGACGGCCGAGGCGTTCGCGAAGGGCCGCCCCACGGCCGCGCAGAAGGCGAGAGAGACACCGGTGACGGTGGTGCCCGTCCCGGGAGCGCTGGTCGTGCAGCCCGTCCGGGTGGTGCCCGCCGGCGGCTACACGCTGATCACGACGTTGCCCGCGCGCCCGCCGCACGTGACCGCCCTCCGTGTCGAAGGGGCTCCGCCCCTGCCCCGGTTGCACCCGCTCGTCGGCGCCGTGCTGCCAGGGGCGCCCGTCACGTACTGCGTCAGCGGGGAGCTCCCAGCGGTGCCCGCGACCACCGAGTGGCTCGACACCGACGGCGCGCTCCACGAGGCCGTGGTGCACGCCCGCGCGGACGTCCCGTGCCTCGAGATCGAGGCGCCGGAGAGCGAGGGCGTGTTCGTCGCGCCGCCGCTGCTCGGCGGCGTCGCGCTCGATCCGGCGCCGCTCGTGGTCGAGGATCGCCTGCCGAGGGCGCCGCCCGGGTGCTCGGACGAGTGGACGGCGATCGCGCCGGGCTCGCGCGCGCATCGACGACGATCGCGTCACGTTCCTCGGGCAGGAGCCGGCCGGGGCGTTCCTGGGCCTCGTGGGCGGACACGCCGCGTTCTCACCCCTCGCGCCAGGGGCGCGCTGGGTCGTGCGTGGTCTCTTGCCCGCGCAGGCGTTCGCGATCCGTGGCGTGGTGCGCGGCGACGAGGACCACGCGGTCGACCGCACGCTCACGACGGCCCCGAGGCGGCGCCACGTGGTCGTGAACGAGGTGCTCGCGCGCCCGCCCTCCGGGGCCGCCACGCAGCGCTGGATCGAGCTCGGCAACGACGGCGCCGACCCCGTCGATCTGCTCGACCTCTTGGTGCTCGACGGCGTCGAGCGGGTCCCGCTGCCCTCGCTGATCGTGCCGCCGGGTGGTCTCGCGCTCGTCGTGGGCGTCGGCTTCAAGGCGGGCCTCGCCGGCGACCAGACGCCGGCGGTGGGCACGCCAATCGCGGTCGTACCGACGCTCAAGCTCACCTCTGACGTCGCGCTCCTCGAGCGCGATGGGTCGCTGATCTCGAAGCTCCCCCGCGTCAGCACCACCAAGAGCGCCTCGCGCGGGCGGCGGGCGCTGGACGTCCCGGACGACGACGCGGCCGCCTTCGGCTGGGACGCCGACGGACGCTCGACCCCGGGCCGACCGAACCGCCTCGCCCCATGAGGGCTCATGGTTCGAGGGAGCGCCGCAGCTCGCCGAGCCTCCGATCGAGCTCGAACCGCTCGTCGGGCTGGAAGTGGTCGGCGAGACTCGCCTCCAGCAGCCGCGCGTGACGCAGCAGGTCGGCGCGGCGGAGGGTCGCTCGGTCACCTGCGCCAGATCCGTGAGGGCACGGGCGAGGCGCAGCCCGACCGCCAGGTCACCGTGCCCGTACTGCCGGATCTGGTGGAAGCACATGTCCACCAGGCGCCGGAAGCTCGAACGCGCCATGCGCAGTCGGCCGCCGGCCAGCCCCTCGCGCGTGGTCACCGGGTCGTTGCGGGAGGCCGCGTACGCGAGGAGGCTCGTGAGGTTGTCGATGCAAGTGACACACGTGCTCGGGTCGTTGACCGCGGGTGAGATCGCCTTGAGTGCGATGTCGACGATCTGCCGCAGGCCGTACTCCACATCCTGCTGCATCGTCCGGATCGGACCGAGATCGAACCCCTCGTCGATGTCCTTCGAGGAGACCTCGGCGCCGTCGACCGTCGCGAGCGGCGTCCCCTCGACGACGTACTCCCCCGGGGCTTTGACGATGGTCAGGGTCACGCGGTGGCGGTCGGCGACCGCCAGGAGTCGGTCGTAGTCCACGAGCTGCACGTAGCCAGACCGCAACGCCGGCACGACCTGGCAATCCGAGGGAGGGAGCAATCGGTCCACCGGCGGCTCGTCCACCGCGCCGACGAGCACCTCGTCCATGATCGCGCGGGTCTCGTGGGCGATGCGGTCGGCGATGTGGTTGGCCTGTATGCCCTGCGCGATGCGGCTGATGAAGAGGACCAGGCTGGTCAGCGAGACGAACGCCAGGGCGACCGCGACGACGACCGCCACCGGCGCCGAGTAGGCCTGCGGGTCTCCGTGCACGGCGCGCAGCACCACGAGCGAGTAGAGGAACGTGCCGAGGAACAGACCCAGCGTGGACTGGCTCGCGCGATCGCGGAGGAACCCGACCAGGATCCGCGGCGAGAACTGCATCGACGCCATCGACAGCGCCATCAGGAGCACCGAGTAGGTGATCGAGACGACCGTCATCATGGAGCCGGCGATCGTGCCCAGCACCACCTGGGCGCTCGCGGTGTCGAGGGGAGGAATCCAGGCCGGCGGTGACGAGCCGCGTTCGAGCCTCACGACCAGCGCCCCGAGCAGGCCGAAGGTCACGGTGATCAGCGCCGGCCCGACGAGCATGCCCGCGCGCAGATCGTGGAGGATCTGGGCGAGCACGAAGCCGGACCGCCGACTCATGGCGCGGAACGTATCAGAGGAAGATCGAGAGCCCGGCCGAGAAGTCGATCGGGTGTCCGAGGCGCAGCGTGAGCGCCAGGTTGTCGCTGAAGTGGAAGCGCCCCCCGACGAAGAACGTGAAGTAGAGATCCGTCGACCCGCGTGAGCTGCAGTTGGTGGCGCGGGGGTCGCAGTACTGGTTGAAGTAGGGGTCGTCGCGATAGAACGACTTGCGCAGCGTGACGCCGGGTTCGCCGAACACGCTGAACTTCTCGGTGAGCCAGAAGTTCCACTGCATCGCCACCGGGAGGTGCAGCGACCAGAACGAGGCGTCGTAGCCGTTGTAGTAGCCCGGACACCGCTTCGGGTCGCACCAGTTGTAGTAGTAGCCCTCGTAGCGAACGAAGTCGGCGCCGAAGCTGATGCCCACCGAGTTGTTGATGGTCTTGATGAACCCGGGGCTCATGAGGGGGATCGAGAAGCGCACGCCCGGGCCCCAGCCGTTGCCGCCGTACCGATACACGCCGAAGTAGGCGAGGTTCAGCTTGGGTTCGATCTCGACGCTGTACTTCGGGGTTCGGGTCCTTGATGATGGTCTTGGCCGAGGCCGTGCCGGTGGCGAGCAGGAACGTCGACAGCGCGAGGATGAGCGTGCGCGAGTTCATGCCTCGATGGGAGCAATCCGGCGCGGGTGAACGCAAGGCGGTGGAGGTGTGCCGCGGTGAGACTGTCGGCACGCAAGGCGTGGGGCTAGCTCGACCTTGCCATGACCACTCCCCGCCTCCACCCGCAGACCACGTCGATCTCCGAGGGCTTCGATCCGTCGCTCAGCGTGATGGCGGTGCGCCCGCCGATCTATCCGGTGTCCACGTATTGCTTCCCCACGGCGGAGCAGGCGGCGCGGCACTTCGAGATCGCGCTCGGCAAGACCGCGGCCCTGCCCGGCGAGGTGCACAGCCTGATCTACGCGCGCCTCAACCACCCCAACGCCGAGATGTTCGAGGACTCGCTGCGCGGCGTGGAGCGGGGCGCCCACGGCCGCAGCGGCGTTCACCAGCGGCATGTCGGCGATCACGACGACCATGCTGACCCTGGTGCGCCCGGGCACCACGCTCCTCTACCAGCGCCCGGTCTACGGCGGCACCGACCACTTCTTCCGGCACATGCTGCCGGAGTTCGGGTGGAGGCCGTGGCGGTGGACGAGGCGGATGGGAGGAGGCGCTGGCCGCGCACGCCGAGGCGCTCGCCGTGGTCTACCTCGAGACCCCGGCCAACCCGACCCTCGAGATGATCGACCTCGCGGCGATGCGCGCGCGGATCGACCGCACGATTCCCGATCGCCACGTGCCGCTGCTCGTGGACAACACGTTCCTCGGGCCGGTGTTCCAGTCGCCGCTCGTCGCGGCGCCGACATCGTCATCTACTCGGCCACGAAGTTCCTCGGCGGCCACAGCGACCTGGTCGCCGGAGCCATCACCACGAAGACCCCCGAACTCACCGCGCAGGTGAAGGCGACGCGCGCGTTCCTCGGCACCATCTGCGAGCCGTTCACCGCGTGGATGCTGCAGCGGAGCATGGCCACCCTGTGGCTCCGCATGACCAAGCAGTCGAAGAACGCGACCAAGCTCGTGGCCGGCCTCAAGTCGCACCCGATGGTGGAGCGCGTGCACTACCCGACGCTGTTCACCGGCGAGCAGGCGCGCATCTTCGCGGCGCAGTGTCGCGCGCCCGGTTCGATGATCGCCCTCGAGCTGCGGGGCGGGCGCGCGGCCGCCTTCAGGTTCCTGAACGCGCTGAAGTTGGTGCGGCTCGCGGTGTCGCTCGGCGGCGTGGAGTCCCTCGCGTCCACCCGCACGACGACCGCCTCCGAGATGTCCGACGACGACCTGCGCCTCGGCGGCGTGACCGAGGGGCTCGTGCGGCTGAGCGTCGGGGTCGAGTACTGGCGCGACCTCGCGGCCGACCTGAAGCAGGCCCTCGAGGCCGCGAAGGGCTGACCGCGAAAAGATTTCGCAGGCGTTTCTGGCCCGGCGGCCTTGTCAGCCGTGCGTCCCGGACTATTATCAGTCGCATGATAAAGAATGCCGTAGCGGCCCTCGCTGCCGCGTTCCTGCTGTCCACGGCCGGCTGCCACCGTCCGCCCCCCACCCCGCCCGGCTTCCAGGGCGTCGTCGAGTACGACGAGCGCGTGGTCTCGTTCGAGGCCGCCGGGACCGTGCTCGCCGTGTCGATCCACCGCGGCGACACCGTCAAGAAGGGCGACGTGCTCGCGACGCTCGACGATCGGCTCGAGACGCTCGCGCGCGCGGCCCGCGCCGGCGAGGTCGACGTGGCCCAGGCCGACCTGGTCTTGCTCGAGGCCGGCGCCCGCAAGGAGGACGTCGGGGCGCTCAGCCTCGGTCACCCTCGCCGACGAGAAGATCAAGCGCTACGTCGCCAAGACCCTCATCGGCGGCACCGTCCTCGACGTGCACGTCGATCCCGGCGAGCTCGCGGGGGTCGGCACGCCGGTCGCGACCATCGCCGACACGAGCCACCCCTACGTGGACGTGTTCGTCCCGCAGAAGGACCTCGGCGGCATCAAGGTCGGCAACACCGCGACGCTGCGGGTGGACGCGGCGACCAAGGGCTGGACCGGCAAGGTGGAGTGGATCTCCCCGCGCACCGAGTTCACCCCGCGCTTCCTGTTCAGCGAGAAGGAGCGCGCGAACCTCGTCGTCCGCGTGCGCGTGCGCGTCGACGACCCGAGCCTCGAGCTGCACGCCGGGGTCCCCGGCTTCGTCGAGATCGCGCGATGAACGCCGTGCCCGAGACGATCATCCGCACCGAGCACCTCTCGCGGAGGTTCGGGAGCCTCGTCGCGGTCAGCGACGTCTCGCTCGAGGTGCGGCGCGGGGAGATCTTCGGCGTGCTCGGGCCGAACGGCGCGGGCAAGTCGACCACCATCCGCATGCTGTGCGGCATCCTCGATCCGAGCGGCGGCAAGGGCACCGTCGTCGGCTACGACATCGCGCGCGAGTCCGAGAAGATCAAGCAGCGCATCGGCTACATGACCCAGCGATTCAGCCTCTACGAGGACCTGACCGTGGCCGAGAACCTGCGCTTCTACGCGGGGATCTACGGCGTGCCCCTGCTCACGCGCGCGGCACGGGTGCGCGCGGTCCTCGAGCAGACCGGCCTCACCGCGCGCAAGGACCAGCTCTCGGGCACGCTCTCGGGCGGGTGGAAGCAGCGCGTGGCCCTCGCGTGCGCGACCATCCACGAGCCGCCGCTCCTGTTCCTCGACGAGCCGACCGCGGGCGTAGATCCGGTGAGCCGCCGGGACTTCTGGGAGCGCATCCACGAGATCGCCGCGGGCGGCACGACGGTGCTCCTCACCACCCACTACATGGACGAGGCCGAGCGCTGCCACCGGCTCGCGTTCATCTTCCACGGCGAGCTCCTCGACAGCGGCACCCCGGACCAGATCATCGAGCGCCGCAAGCTCGCGGTGGTGGAGCTCGAGGTCGACCGCGCGCACGAGGCGGCCGACGTGCTCCGCGCCCACCCCGACGTGGAGGAGGTCGCCCACTACGGCCACGTGCTCCGCGTCGCCACGCGCAACGGTCGGGACCCGGCCGCTCTGGCCAGGGAGCTCCTCCGCGCGTTCGCGATCAGCAACGTGCGCGCCGCCCGCGCCACCGTCGAGGACGCCTTCGTCGCCATGGTCCGCGCCGAGGAGAACCACGCCCCGAGGGCCGACTGATGCGCGCGCTCGTCATCGCGTGGAAGGAGCTGCTGCAGCTGCGGCGCGACCGCATGACCTCGCCATGATGGTCGTGCTGCCGGTCCTGCAGCTGCTCCTCTTCGGGTACGCCATCAACACCGACGTGCGGCACATCCCGCTCGTGGTCTACGACCAGGACCAGAGCGCCCAGTCCCGCGACCTCGCGCGGACCCTCGTCGCCACCGGGTTCTACGACCTCGCCGGCGAGGTGCGCTCCTACGACGAGATCGAGCGCGCCATGCGCACGGGCAGCGCCAAGGTGGCGCTGGTGGTGCCGCCCCGGTTCGCCTCCGACCTGCAGAAGGGCACCCCCGCCCAGGTGCAGCTGGTCGTCGACGGCTCCGACCCGCAGACGGTGGCGAGCGCGACCAACACCGCCGCCTCGCTGGTGACGGCGCGCGCGATGACCATGATGCTCGCGCGCATCGCCCGCAGCACGGGCGGGGTGGCGACCGCGGTCCCCCTCAGCCTCGAGCCCGCCACCTGGTACAACCCCGAGCTGCGCACGGCCGTGTTCATCGTGCCGGGGCTCATCGGCGTGCTGCTCACGATGACCATGGTGATGCTCACCGCGATGGCCCTCGCCCGCGAGCGCGAGCGCGGCACCCTGGAGCAGCTCATCGTCTCGCCCGTGAAGCCGGTCGAGATCGTGGTCGGCAAGATCATCCCCTACGTGGGCATCGGCTACGTGCAGATGACCCTCATCCTGCTCGCGGGGTGGTTCGTGTTCCAGGTGCCGGTGATCGGCTCGCTGCCGCTGCTCTACGCGCTCGCCTTCGTGTTCATCGCGGCGAACCTCGCGGTCGGCCTGTTCTTCTCGACCATCGCCAGGACCCAGCAGCAGGCCATGCAGATGTCGTTCTTCTTCCTCCTGCCGAACATCCTGCTGTCCGGGTTCATGTTCCCGTGGGAGGCGATGCCGCGGCCCGCCCAGATGCTCTCGCAGGCCTTGCCGCTGACCCACTTCCTGCGCATCGTGCGCGGCATCGTGCTCAAGGGGTCTTCGTTCCAGGATCTGCGCACCGAGCTCCTGCAGCTCGTGGTCATCCTGACCGTGCTCGTCACCTTCGCCTCCCTCCGCTTCCGGAAGAAGCTCGTCTGATGGCCCGCCCCCGCAGCGACATCGCCCCGCGCATCGTGCACGCCGCCCGCGCGCGCTTCCTCACCGAGGGGGTCGACGGCGCGTCGCTGCGCACCATCGCCGCCGACGCGGGCACGTCGATCGGCATGATCTACTACTACTTCCCCACCAAGGACGACCTGTTCCTCGCCGTCGTCGAGGAGACCTACGGCAAGCTCCTGCACCAGCTCGAGGCCATCTTCGACCGGCCCACCGTGCCCGCGCGCGAGCGGCTGCGCGACGCGTTCGCGCACATCGGCAGCGCGAGCGACGAGGAGATCGAGGTGGTGCGCCTCATCGTGCGCGAGGCCCTCGTGAGCTCCACGCGGCTCGACCGCATCGTCGAGCGGTTCCAGCGCGGGCACCTCCCGATGGTGCTGCGCACGCTCGCCGACGGCTTCGAGCGCGGCGAGATCGACCCTTCGATCCCGCTGCCCTTCGCCTTGATGTGCACCGCAGGGCTCGGGTTCGTGCCCCAGATCATGCGGCGCATCGCCGGCAACCACATGCCCGTCGTAGCGGGCTTGCCCGAGGGCCCAGCGTTCACCGACGCGCTCATCACGATGCTGTTCCGCGCGATCGGGCCCCGGGCCGCCGCCGATCAGAGCGTCATGGAGAGCTTGTCGATCTCGTCGCGCAAGACCCCGTAGGTCGCCTCGACCCCGTCGATGCGCACCCAGTAGACGGGCACCTTCTCGAGCTTGCCGGCCGCGCCGACGACCAGGCGCTTGGTGCGCTTGCCCGCCGCGTCGAAGCCCTCGACGACCAGGAGCGGCGCATCGAAGCCCTCGTCCTTGCCGGCGGCGCCGAGGTGGGCGAGGCCCTCGGCCCGCATGCCCACGAGCAGGTCGGCGGCCTTGCGCGCGAGCGGATCGGCGCTGATGCCGGCGTCGCCGCCGTCGCGCCAGGCCTTGGTCGCGTCGGAGAACAGGAGGGTGCGCGTGGCTGTCCCCTTCGTGAGGACGATGCGCGGAGCGGTCGTGGCGTCGAACGCGACGATGGACCGGTCGACGGGCGGACGGAGGGCGAGATCGCGCGTGGCCTCCGAGAGGACGCACACCGACTCCTGCCCCTTCACGTGCGCGAACACGCCGCCCTCCGTGCTCGGACCACCGAACTCCAGGATCGTGGGCCCGACCGGCGCGCCCGCGTCGACCCCGATCTTCGGCGTGGCGGTCAGCGTGATCGAGGCGCTCGGCGTGGCGAACCCATAGGCCGGGTCGTCGCCCTTGCCGTCGACCCAGCGGAGACACGTGAGCGAGACGAGCCCCTTCACGAGCTCCGCGGCCATGCCGCCGTCGGCGCCGAGGCCCGGCGGGCTCTCGATCTGGAAGACGCTCTCTTTCTTGACGAGGGTCCACGCGGTCTGCGCCTTGACCTCGACGCGGGTGATCCCCTGCGCGTCGATCCCGGAGAGCAGGTTCGGGTTGCGCAGCTCGTAGATCGCGCTGCCGCGCAGGAGCTCCGCGGCCTCGGCGGGCACCCGCAGGATGGCGCCGTCGTCGCCGCGGCGCAGGTAGACCACCTTGACCTTGGCCTCCTCGACCGGGGTGCCGATCTCGACGACCTGGTCCCACGACTCACCGCCCGCGTCGGGCGCCGCGAGCGGGCCCATCGAGATCCGGTCGACCTTGCGGCGCACGACGAGGCGACCGGCGACCGGCGAGAGACCGATCCCCACGAGATCGGTCGGCGCGGGCGACACGACCGTGCCCGTGATGCGCGCGAGGCGCACGAGGAAGCGGTCGGCGGCCTCCTTGTCGACCTGCTCGTCGACCGGCACGCGCAGGTGCAGGCCGTCGAGGCGCCGCTCGGCGTCGAGGGTCTTCTTGCCGCCCGCCTCGAGGGTGAGCAGCTCGATCTCGGCGATCTTGGCGGTGTCGTTACCGTAGAGCAGGCCGAGCGCGTGCCCGTCCACGTACGACGCCTCGGACAGCGCGAGCCGCTCGACGACGAGCTTGGGCACGCAGCCGGTGATCTTGAGCGGGACGCGCAGCTGCACGACGACGAGCTTGTCGGGCTGCACGGGACACGGGCCGCCGAACGCGAGCTCGAGGCGGCTGCCATTGCCGAGGCTCGCCTCGAGGAACCCGGTGCCGACCGGCGTGGCGTCGTCGACGAACGGGTCGGCCTTGAGATCGGCGAGGGTCTTGAAGAGGCCGTCGACCACGTCGATGTCGGCGCGCAGCCCGCTCGGCAGGCGCCAGGTGCCGTGCGGCGCGCGGGTGAGCTCGACGGAGCCCTTGACCGCGATGCGGCTCAGCGTGGTCGACATGGTGCCGCCGACCAGCGAAGGGTCGCGGTAGACGTCGGCGCCGCGGTCGAGCACCGCCGCCACGTCGGCGCCGACGACGTACACGCCGCCCTTCTCGTCGCCGTACGGCGCGACCTCGAGGTAGGCGGAGCCGCCCGCACCCGCGTCGGCGCCGCCGCCCGTCGCCGGCCCACCGAGCGCGAGCTTGAGCGTGACGCCCTTCATGGCGATCTCGCACTTGACCCGCGGGGCATCGAGGCCGAACGCGGCGCGCTCGCTCGGGGTGACCTGGCCGAGGGCGCGCTCGCTGCGGGCGCCCTGCAGGGTGTTGAGGAGGCCCGTGACGGCGATGAACTCGGTGCGCGAGACGCGGGGCGAGGTGAGCTGCCAGGTGTCCCCCTGGCGCACGATCTCGATCTTCTCGCCCTTGCGCTCGAGGGTGATGCGGGTCGTGTCCTCCTGGCGGAAGACGCGCAGGAGGAGCCCGGCGCGCGACGCCTGCTCCTTGGTGGTGGGGCGATCGCGGTCGATGACCACGATGGCGCCGAGGACGACGGCGCACCCGATCAGGGCCCACGGGACGATCTCGGAGCGGCGCACTCCGTCCTCCCTAGGAGGTCGGGCGGCGAGCGTCGAGCAATGGTAGGCCTCGGGCCCATGATCGTCCTCCACCAGCCGCCCGGCGCCTGGGGCACGCCGAGCCTCAGCCCCTTCTGCGTGAAGCTCGAGGCCTTCCTCCGGATGGCCGGGGTCCCCTACCAGGTGCGCCCCGCGGACATCCGCAAGGCCCCGAAGGGCAAGATCCCGTACGTCGAGATCGACGGCGCGCTGATGGGCGACTCCCAGCTGATCCTCGAGCACCTGACGCGGAGCCGCGGGCTCGACCTCGACGCCCACCTCACGGCCCACGAGCGCGCCCTCGGGCACCTGGTCCGGCGCACGCTCGAGGAGGGCCTCTACTTCGTCAGCATGTGGAACCGCTGGATCCCCGAGGAGTCGTTCACCGCGCTGCGCCCGGCGTTCGCGGCGGCCCTGCCCGGCCCGATCAAGCTGCTGATGCCGCTCATCCGCGGCAGCGTGAAGAAGTCCCTGAAGAGTCAGGGCACGGGACGCCACGCCCCTGCCGAGATCATGGGGATGGGCATCGCCGATCTCGACGCGGTGTCCGAGATCCTCGGCGACCGCCCGTTCCTGCTCGGCGATCGCCCCTCGTCGTTCGACGCGAGCCTCTTCGCGTTCGAGGAGGGCATCCTCGCCTTCCCGGTGAGCTCGGCGCTCAAGAAGCACGCGGAGGGCCTCGGCAACCTCGTGGCCCACCGCGCCCGCGTGCGCGAGCGCTGGTGGTGAACGACAAAGCCAATTGCGCCGCCGGGGCCACGAAAGTACCCCGGGAGCCGCATGGCTCCCCCCTTCCGCAAGGTCCTCGTCGCCAACCGTGGTGAGATCGCCGTCCGCGTCATCCGCACGCTGCGCGAGATGGGCATCCGGTCGGTCGCCATCTACTCCGAGGTCGACCGCGCGGCGCTCCACGTGCGCATGGCCGACGAGGCCTACTGCGTCGGCCCGGCGCTCGCCGCCGAGTCGTACCTCCGCGCGGACAAGGTGCTCGAGATCTGCAAGCGCTCGGGCGCCGAGGCCGTTCACCCCGGCTATGGATTCCTCTCCGAGAACGCGGGCTTCGCGCAGGCGTGCGCCGACGCGGGCGTGGTGTTCATCGGGCCGCCCGCGAGCGCCATCCGCGACATGGGCAGCAAGACCGGCGCCCGCGCCATCATGCAGGCCGCGGGCGTGCCCGTGGTGCCGGGCGGCACCGCGCACGACCTCGAGGACGCCCGCACCGAGGCGCACCGCATCGGCTACCCGATCATGCTCAAGGCCTCGGCCGGCGGCGGCGGCAAGGGCATGCGCCTCGTCCACCGCGAGGAGGAGCTCGCGAGCGCCTGGGAGCGCGCCCGCAGCGAGGCGCAGAAGGCGTTCGGCAACGACGATGTGTACCTCGAGAAGGCGATCCTCCGGCCGCGCCACGTCGAGATCCAGATCCTCGCCGACAAGCACGGCAACGTCGTGCACTTGTTCGAGCGCGACTGCTCGATCCAGCGTCGCCACCAGAAGGTCGTCGAGGAGACCCCCTGCCCCGTCGCCTCCGACGCGCTGGTCGCCGAGATGGGCAAGGTCGCCGTGCAAGGCGCCAAGGCCGTCGGCTACTCGAGCGCGGGAACGTTCGAGTTCCTCCTCGACGAGAGCGGCAGCTTCTACTTCCTCGAGATGAACACCCGCCTGCAGGTCGAGCACCCGATCACCGAGCTCGTGACCGGCGTGGATCTCGTCCGCGAGATGGTCGAGATCGCGGCCGGCAAGCCGCTCGCGTTCACCCAGGAGCAGGTCGTCCGCCGCGGCGCCGCCATCGAGTGCCGCGTCTACGCCGAGGACCCTTCGGCCGGGTTCCTCCCGAGCCCGGGCAAGATCGTCGCCCTGCGCACCCCCGCGGGGCCGTTCGTCCGCGACGACGGCGGCGCCTACCCCGGGTCGGTCATCAGCTCCTACTACGACCCGCTCGTCAGCAAGCTCTCGGTGTGGGCCCCCGACCGCGCGCGCGCCGTCGAGCGCATGCGCCGCGCCCTCACCGAGTACGTCGTCACCGGCATCCGCACCAACCTCGCCTTCCACGAGAAGCTGTTCGCGCACCCCGAGTTCGTGGCCGGGCGCTACGACACGGGTTTCATCGAGCGGTACAAGGACGCATTGATGGGTTATGCATCGCCGAGCCCCGAGCTCGAGGTGCCGCTCGCCGCGGCGCTGGCCATCGCCGGGTCGCGGCTCGAGCGCTCGGCCGGCAAGCTCGAGTCGGCCGCCGAGGAGCGCGGCGCGCGCCTGTCCCCGTGGGTCGCCGGGCATCGCGCCAAGCTCCGCGCGTGAAGCCCGTCGTCGCCCTCGGGCTCGCGCTGTCCGCGTTCGTGGCGCGCACCGCGGAGGCGCACGACCACTGGCTGCAGCCGGACGTGCTCCTGGCTCCGGACGGCGCCGAGGTGCGCGTCTCGCAGATCGTCGGCGAGGGCTTCGTCAAGCACGAGGAGCTCGGCCACGACCCCAGCAAGGCGCTGCGCTTCGCCCTCTACACCGGGGACGCCGAGCCGCTCGATCTGCGGCCCCGCGCGCGCCCCGGCACGCTGCCGGTGGTAGCGACGTTCCTCGAGCGCGGGGCGCACCTCTTCGTGCTCGACCGCGCGCCGGTGGACCTGACGCTGCCTCCAGCGCAGTTCGAGGCGTACCTCCGCGAGGAGGGATTCTCCTCCGCGATCGCCGAGCGCGCGAAGCGGGGCGAGACGGCGAGCCCGGGGCGCGAGCGCTACGTGCGCTGCATGAAGGCGTTCGTGCGCCTCGGGTACGTGTCCGACCCGGCCGCGGGGGGACGCGTCGTCGGGCAGCGCCTCGAGATCGTCCCCGAGCACGACCCGACCGATCCCACCGTCTCGACGATCCCCGTGCGGCTCGCGCTCCACGGCGTCCCGCTGGTCGGCCACCCGATCGAGGCCCACCACCGCTTCGGCAGCAAGCGCACCACGCTGCGACTGGTCACCGACGAGAGCGGACGCGTCGCCCTGCCCCTCCGCGAGGGCGCCTACCTCGTGCGGGCGGTCCACACGGAGCGATGCCTCGGGTGCGAGGGCGCCGACTGGTCGAGCGCGTTCGCGAGCTACGCCTTCGGTCGCGGCCCGGGAACCGTGCGGGCGCCGGTGCTGTCCCTGCCGGCGACGATGTCGACCGAGCGCCCGCGGCACCGTGGCCTGTTCCTCGGCCTCGCGCTCGGGCTCGGCGTCGCCGCGTTGTGGACGATCCGTGAGCGTCGTAGTCTCGGGGCCACTTCGTGAGCGACGACCCCAAGGACTCCGAACGCAGCCGGCCTCCGCCGTCCATGCCCGCTTCGGCGGGGGCCGCGGCCGCGTCGATGCCGGCGTCCGATCCGCTCGAGCACCCGGCGTTCGTCGAGCGCCTGCGCGCCCGCGACACGCGCGCGTTCGACCAGCTGGTGCGCGCCTACGAGCGGCGCGTGTTCGCCCTCGTCGTGCGCATGCTCGGCAACCCGGCCGAGGCCCAGGACCTCGCGCAAGAGGTGTTCGTGCAGGTGTTCCGCGCGATCGACCAGTTCCGCGGCGACTCCAAGCTCTCCACGTGGGTGTTCCGCATCGCGGTCAACCTCTCCAAGAACCGCGCGCTCTACCTCTCGCGCCGCGGCGGCAACGCCGAGCAGGAGGACGCCGCCGAGCTCGGCGAGCGCGTGCCGCTCGGCGCCGCACAGAAGGGCACGGCGGCGCAGGTCGCTCGCCCCGACGAGCTGGTCGAGGGCATGCAGGTCGAGCAGATCGTGCAGCGCGCGATCGCCGAGCTCGAGGACTCGTTCCGGGAGTGCCTCTTGCTGCGCGAGGTCGAGGACATGAGCTACGAGGAGATCGCCGAGGTCACGGGCCTGCCGGTGGGCACCGTGAAGTCGCGCATCCACCGCGCACGCGCGCAGGTGCGCCTGTTCGTCGAGGCGCGGCTCGGCGAGGTCGGCGGCAAGGTCGCCCGGGGTCACAAGGGAGGCGGGAAATGAGCGCTCCGCTCGAGCACGAAGAGGCCATCGGTCTGCTCGACGCCTGGGTGCGCGGCGAGCTGTCGCAGGAGGAGTCGGCGCGCGTCGAGGAGCACGTCGGCGGGTGCGCGCGGTGCGAGGCGCAGATGGAGGCCCTTGGCGACGGCGGGCTCGCCGCGGTCATGAAGGGCGGGATCGCCGCGCAAGAGACGGACGTGTTGCCCGGCGTGCAGCGCAAGCTGCGCCTGCGCTCGCGCGGGAAGTTCTACGGCGAGCGGCAGCGCAAGGGGCCCTCGCCGTGGCCCATGCTGATCGGGAGCGTGGTGGTGCTGGTCGGGCTCGCGGCGGCGTACTTCCTGATGGGGCAGGTCGCGGGGACCGGGGCCCCGCCGGCCACGAGCACGAGCGCGCCGAAGTAGCGTCAGTCTCCGCGCAAGCGACGGACGTGCGCGTCGAGCGCGGCGACCTCGCGTCGACCACCGAAGCGCACGCAGAGGGTCGTGCGCAGGTCGAACTCGTCGATGGCGACCCACCGTCGCAGGAAGCCCCTCCATTCGGGGCGCACCGCGCGGACCTCGGCCAGTGGTCGCGACACGAGCTTCACGGGTAGCGGGAAGCGAGTGGTCCGGGCGACGAGGAGCTGCCTGCGCTCGTCGATCCACACCTCCGTGCGTCGCGCGCACCACCACATGACGAAGGCGACGGCACAGCCCCCCGCGAGCGCCAGCTCGGGTGGGATCTTCAAGAGCTCCCACGTGACGAGCGCGACTCCGCGGCTCAGCCGGGACCCGAAGACGAGGTTGCCCAGGTCATCGGCCAGCTGCGAGGGAACGAGGTCGTAGCCCAGCCTGCCGATCGAGCAGGCGAGGAGTGGCACCAGCAGGAACGAGCCCGCGATCGCCCAGCCCACGGTGTGGAGCGCGCGATCCCGCACGGAGGCCTCTCGGTACCCCATGGTCATGGATCGACGACACCCGCGCGACAGGGTTTGTTCCCTGGACTCGGGTCGCGGGGCGGCGCGCTCAGTTCTCGATCACGCTCGGCGGAAGCGGCGACTCCTCGCCCGGGGCCTTCTTGGCGCGGGCCACCCTCTTCTTGAGCGTGGGCGCGATCGCCTCGAGGTCGCCCTCGTGCCAGCGCACGTAGGCGAGCGCGCGGCGGGTCGCGTCGTAGGCCTCGACGAGCAGCGCGAGCGCCTGGGAGCGGAGGGTGTCGAGGTCGCCGAGCTCGGCGAGCCGCGCGAGCTGCGCCTGGATGTCGACGGCGAGCGCGAGATCGGCGCCGAGCTTGGCGGCCTGCTCGACCTCCTTCTTCTCGACCGGGGTCTTGCCGACGATCTTGGACCAATGCGCCGAGTAGAACTCCGCGAGCGCGACGAGGTCGACGTGCAGCGGGCCGCCCGCACCGCGGATCTCGGCGAGGCGCGCGCGATCGATCAGATCGCGGTGCGCCAGCGGCTCCGCGGCGATCAGCAGGTCTTCGCGCAGGCGCTGGCCATCGGCCTCGAGCACGGTGACGTCGACGTCGGCGCCGTGGAGCGCGAGCTGGTTCGCGTACCACGCGCCGAGCGCGCGATCCTCGAGGGCGTCGAGGAGCTCGACCGGGTGGCCCGGCAGCGCGGCGACGATGGCCTCGCGGTGCGCGCGGACGGCGGGCAGAGCGCCGAGGATGGTGGTCACGACGGTGGTGAGCTCGAGCCCCGCGACCTGATCCGCGCCGGCGGGGTTCGCCGAGGCGAGGTGCGCCTCGATCCGCGCGAAGGCCTCGGCGGTGCCCTGCGGCGCGCTCTTCTTCTTCGTCTTGCCCATCCCCGCTCGCTCCTGCTCTCGGCCTCGATCATGGTCGCGCGACACTGAACGAATGAGACGTGGTGGTCAAGGGGTTCGCTCTCGCGGGTCACTTCGCCGGGGCGAAGACCGCGTCGAAGAGCGCCTTCGCGTCGTCGGCGGTCGTGCCCTTGTCGTCGGTGATCCAGCAGAACAGCTCGTGCGCCTCGTCGTCGATCGACTTCAGGAGGGGCGCCTCCTTGGTGACGGCCGCGAGCTTGTAGAGCGTCTTGCGATCGTACTTCGCCGCGAACGCAGGGGCCTCGTTCGGCTTGCTGGCCTTGCGGGTGAAGCCGATGCGGGCCTTCTTCGCGCCCTGCGTGGCGGCGACACCATACTGCTCGAGCGCGCCGACGGTCCCTCCGTAGAGGAAGCCCTCGGTCTTCCAGCCCGCCTTCTTCACCGCGGCCTCGACGTCGAAGGCGTCGGCCTCGTGGGCGGGCTTGCCGTTCACGAGCCAGCCGGGGGCGGCCTTCGGGGCGACCGGCGCACTGGCGGACGCGAGGGGAGGCGGCGACGAAGCGGCGGTCGCGCTCGACGACGACGCGGCAGTCGAGGCAGGGGAAGCAGACGGAGCGGCGGGCCCGCCGCACGCGGAGGCGGCGACCAGGGAGACGATCGGGAACAGGGTGCGACGCATGCGCAGACCCTAGAGAACCAGCGGCGCCACGTCACGCGTCACACTTCGCGACGCTCTGACGACGAGGGCGGTGATGTCCTCTCGCTCCTCGATCGCGCTCGGTTGTCTCCTGGTCGGGCTCGTCTCCTGTCACCGACCGAAGCCGAGGCTGGAGGCTGTCCGAGCAGCCAACTTCGCGCTCCCCGTCGACCTGCCGCGGATCGCGGTCCGTCCGCTCGATCCGGGTCGCCGCGAAGGGAGCGCGCTCGCGCTGGCCTTGCTCGGCGAAGACACGGCCCGCCACGCGCTCGTGGCCGACGAGGACGAGGACGCGCTGCAGGTGCTGGATCTCGATCGCGGCACGACGACGCGGATCGTGCTCGCGGGGGCGCCGACGAGCGTGCTGGTGCTGCCCGACGGCCGCGTGGCGGTGGCGCTGCGGCGCGCGGCGACGGTGCTGCTCCTCGAGGCGCGCGGGTATGTGGGGGCTGCCCCGACCCTGCGCCCGGTGGCCGCGCTCGCGACGGCGGACGAGCCGGTCGCGCTCGCGCTCACGCCCGACGGCGGGCAGCTCGTGGTCGCGAGCGGCTGGGGTCATGCGCTCGAGGCGTTCGCGATCGGGAGCGGTGTGCGCACACGGACGGTGTCGCTCGGTCGCGAGCCGCGCGCGGTGACGGTTGCCGCGAACGGGCACGCGTGGGTCGGCTACGCGGCGGAGTCGGCCCTCGAGGAGATCGACCTCGCGAGCGGTTCGGCGAAGCCGGTGTCGCTCGTGGTCGAGGGGGCGCAGCACCAGATCTTCAGCATGCCCTCGGCGGCATCGCTGCATCCGGAGGGGGAGTTCAACGACGTCTTCGTGGAGAAGTCGCACAAGCGGTTCCGCCGCGACCCGAGCCGGCTCGCGCGCCAGACCTACGCCCTCGTGCGGCGCACCCTGGCCGGTGGCAAGGAGGAGGTGCTCGCTCCCCACGCGCTCGTCTCGCCCGGCGACAGCCAGGTGGTGTCCAGTGGCTACGGCGGTGGCGGTGGCGAGGAGCACGAGCACGTCGCGTTCGCCATCGCGCGGGCCGGCGAGGGGAAGCCGGTGCAGCACGAGACGGAGAAGGGGTGCCGGCTGCCCCGCGCCGCGACGCTGGCTCCGAAGGGACTCCTCCTGGTCGCCTGCGCCGGCGAGGACGCGGTCGTCGGCTACGCGGTCGGCACCACGATGGTGGAGAGGCTCCGGCTCGTCGTGCCCGGTGGCCCGATGGCGATCGCGGTCGATCCGAAGCGGGGTGATCTCGTGACCCTCGCGGCGTTCGACCGCAAGGTGCACGTGCACTCGAGCGGAGGGGAGCGCCTCGCGGTGCTGGATCTGCTCCATGTGCCCGGCCTCGGCCTGTCGGCGGAGGCCGCCGAGGGGCGCCGCATCTTCCACAGCGCGACCGAGAAGCAGATCTCGAGCGACGGCCGCGCGTGCGCGAGCTGCCACCCCGACGGGCGTGACGACGGGCTCACCTGGCCCACGCCGCGCGGCCCGCGGCAGACGATCTTCCTCGCCGGGCGCCTCGCGCGGCAGGCGCCCTACGGCTGGGACGCGGAGCACGCGAGCCTGCCGGCGCACGTGACGGTGACGATGAAGAACCTCGGCGGCGAGGGGCTCGCGCCGCGTCGGCTCGACGCGCTCGCCGCGTGGCTCCGCGAGATCCCCGCGCCACCCCGACGGCGGGTGAGGAGCAAGCTCGAGGCGCAGGGCGCGGCGATCTTCAGCTCGGCGAAGACCGGGTGCGCGGGGTGCCACACGGTGGAGACGGAGCTGACGGACGGCGCCGCACACGAGGTCGGGTCGAAGACGTTCGCGGACGAGAAGCCGGAGTTCCTCGCGCCGTCGCTGCGGTTCGTCGGCGGGAGCGCGCCGTACTTCCACGACGGTCGCTACCGGACACTCGGTGAGCTGCTCCGCGCGAGCGACGGGAAGATGGGGACCACCGGGCACCTCGGTCAGGGAGAGCTGGCGGCGCTGGAGGCGTACGTGCGGAGCCTGTGAGGAACGACTCACGCGCGCGCCTCCGTGGTGACGGAAGGAGCGTCGGCCGAGAAACAGCACGGTGGCCATGGTGCCGCAGACCGGTCTAGGGTGCGCTGGGAGACGATGCTCTACGCATTCCTACCGGGCACCCGGACCCTCGAGCCGGTCACGGTTCCGCCTCGCTCGGGCTGGGTCCACGTCGAGCGGCCCACGGAGGACGAGCTGACGCGGCTCCGCGACGATCTCCGCGTGCCGGCCGAGTTCCTCAAGCACGCGCTCGATCCGGACGAGGTCGCGCGTGTCGACCGCGTCGAGGGCGGCGCGAGCCTCATCATGCTTCGGGAGCCGTGTCGAACGCGCGCGAACCAGGCGGCGCACTTTCGCTCGGCGCCGGTCGGCGTGGTGCTCCTCGATGGCGTGCTCGTCACCATCGCGCCGATGGAGACCGAGATCATCCAGGATCTGCTCGCGCTCCCGGCGCTCGCGCCGGAGCATCCGCACACGTTCCTCCTCCAGCTCGTCCTCTGCACGGCCGAGCGGTTCCTCGCGCACCTGCGTACGATCGACCGGGAGGTCAGTGCGCTGGAGGATCGGCTCCAGGTATCGCTCGAGAACGAGCAGGTGCTGGAGCTCCTCGCCTACCAGAAGAGTCTCGTGCACTTCACCTCGGCGCTCACGTCGAACCGCCACATGCTCGAGCGCCTGCAGAAGGATCCGCGCTTCGAGATCTCGAGGGCCGACCACGACCTCATCGAGGACGCGCTGGTCGAGATCCACCAGGCGATCGAGGTGGCGACCGTCTCCCAGAACGTGCTCGGCCAGATGATGAACGCGTTCGCCTCCGTCATCTCCAACAACGTGAACATGGTGATGAAGATCCTCACCGCGTTCACGATCGTGCTGATGATCCCGACGCTCATCACGAGCTTCTACGGGATGAACGTGCATCTCCCCGGACAGGGCCATCCCTTCGCGTCCGCGTTCGTGATCGCGGGATCGATCGTCGCGGGAGGGATCGTGGTCGTGGTGTTCGCCCGGAAGCGCTGGCTCTGATCGACAGGACGCGCACCTGGGGGCGCGCCACCTCAGGGCTGGGGGGATCCGTCACCACTCCTGTCGGTTCGGACGGTACTCGTGCAGCGTGGGCGGCGGGCGGGCGCGGGAACGGGCCTTGCTGCACGGGTGGGATGCGCAAGCCCCATTTCCTGATCGGTTCGCTCGCGGTGCTCGGCTTCAGCGCGCTCGTCGGCTGCGGCAGCTCCGACGTCGACGACCGGGCCGAGGTCGACGATGGAGGAATCGTGGGCGACGCGGCGATGGAGGAGGACTCCAGCACCACCGTGCCCGATGGCGCGATCGGGCCTGACTCCGGGGGCGGCACGGCCGACACCGGCACGGCGAAGTCGGACACTGGAAGCTCCCCGGATACGGGGACGTCACCGACCGATACGGGCACGCCCGTCGGCGACGCCGCGGCCAAGGACACCGGGGTCGCTCCGCCGACCGATACCGGGACGCCCCCCACGGACTCGGGGACCGGCGGCGTCTGCTCGGTGACCGCGGCAGGCGCCACCGGCAAGGAGCCAGGCGGGGCCATCCCGGTCTGCTGTGCGCCGACCGCAGTTGAGAAGACCGCGGTGATGGAGGTGTTCAAACTGATCAACGCGCATCGCGCCGCGAACGGCAAGCCGGCCCTCACGTACGACACCAAGCTGGAGGCCGCGATCCAGGCGCACTGCCAGCACATGGCCACGCACACCTTCTTCGATCACGTGGCGCCCGAGGCCGCGGTTGCGAGCTTCACCACCCGGGCTTCGAAGTGCGGCACGGGCGCGAGCGGAGAGAACATCGCCTGGGGCTACCCCACCCCCGCCGCGGTGATGGACGGGTGGAAGAAGTCGCCAGGTCACAACGCGAACATGCTCGGCGCCCACACCCGCATCGGGATCGGCAAGAGCGGCACGTACTGGGGGCAGATCTTCGGCAAGTGAGGGCCCCTGCGCCCGCGGGCGCTCCTTCTGCTGGGCTGGGCGACCCTGGTGGCGCGAGGGCCCGTCTTCGGCGAGACTCGAGGGAGAGGGAGGGCGCGACGGATGACCCAACGCCTGCGAGGTGCCTTGCGTACGTGGAGTGTCTTCGTGTGCGCCGTGGTGTCGATCGGACCGATCGGCTGCGGCGGCGACACCAACGCCGCCACGAGCGCGGACGTCGGGGAGAGCGAGGGCGCCGTCGCCGACGCCGCCGTGGAGACGACCGACACCACGTCCAGCGAGGACACCGACGTGCCCGACACCGGGCCGACAGCCGATGCGGGGACCGACACGCTGGGTGGACTCCCGACGTGCACGAGCTCCGGCGATTGCACCAATGCGACCGTGAAGATCGGCGCCTCGATCGAGAGCCCGACCACGTGCGCGCGCTCGCACTGTGGGCTGTCGACGCCGGACAACCGTACCGGCACCAAGGCGCCGCAGTCGTGCGACGCCGTCTGCGCCGCTTCCACCTACGAGGGTCGCCCGATGGTGTGCGCTGCGCTGTGCCGGACGGCGAAGGTCAGCGGCTTCGGAGACCTCGGGCTGTTCTACGACGACGGGCCCGGGCCCGACGCAGGCGCTGCCGACGCGGGCGCCGGATCGGTCGGCGGACTCGCGCAGTTCATCTTCGGGAGCGCCACGCTCCACACCTCGCGGTACCGGGCGCTCGCCTGCGGCGAGACTCCCCCGAAGGCGATCACCGAGGGCGCCAACTCCTTCAAGTACGACGCCCAGCACTGCTGCTGCGTCGCGGGGAAGTAGCGTGCCGGCCACCTCGGGTCTTGCGCGCGGGCGCTGGATGCTCTGTCTGTCCACGTTCGCGCTCGGTTGCGGCAGCAGCGAAGGCCCCGTCGGCGACGACGCGTCCGATGGGGGGACGGACACCCCGTCGGACACCACCGTCGTCGACTCCATGTCGGCGCTCGACAGCGCGATCGACACGACCGTCGCCGACACGAGCACGGACGCGCCCCTCGAGGCCGCTGCCGACACCGGCGCCGTCGATACGGGGGTCGCTGCGGACACCTCGGCGACGGACACGGGCAGCGACGCCTGCACCAAGTGCGGCGCCACGGGCTGCTGCACCGCCAAGCAAGCGTGCCTGCTCGGCACCTGCGTCGACTGCGGGAGCTCGACCGTCTGCGGGGCCTCGTGTGTCGACCTGACCACGGACTCGAGCCACTGCGGGGCGTGCGGCAAGGCGTGCAAGACGGGCGAGGTCTGCACGGCGGGCACGTGCGGCACCACCTGTCCGTCCGGAAAGACGCTGTGCGCAGGGGCGTGTCACGACCTCGCGATCGATCCCAACGACTGCGGCGCGTGTGGCAAGGTCTGCCCTGGCGCGCCGTCTGCCTCGCCCACGTGCACGGCGGGGGTCTGCGGTCATGCCTGCGTCCCCGGGCGCGCCGACTGCAACACGTCGATGACCGACGGCTGCGAGGCGCGCCTCGACGCGTGGTCCAGCTGCGGCGACTGCGCGACCAAGTGTGGGACGGGCTATGTCTGCTCTTCCTCGCTCTGCACCAACGGGCTCTATGTCTTCGCGACCAAGGACACCTTCTTGCCCGGCTTCTCCGGCGGGCCCGGCGCCGACACCAAGTGTCAGGCAGCCGCGACGGCGGCGGGCCTGCCGGGGACGTTCAAGGCGTGGATGAGCGCGCCGGCCACCCGCTTCGCCAAGGGCGTCGTCCCCTATGTGCTCCCGACCGGAACCGTGGTCGCGAGCAACTGGGGCGACCTCGTCGACGGCACGCTCGCCCACGGCATCGACGTCGACGAGTTCGGCAACTCGGTCACCGGCTCGGTATGGACCGACGCCAACGCGGCCGGCAACGCCTTCTCGCTGTCGAAGAACTGCTCCAGCTGGGCCTCGGCCTCGAGCTCGCTCGACGGCAGCATCGGCAAGGTCGGCGCGACCGACCTCACCTGGGCGAGCCAGTTCGGCTGGCACTCGCAGTGCAACAACAAGCACCACCTCTACTGCTTCGCGCAGTGAGCCCCGCCCGTGCGCCGGAGGCGCTCCGATCGAGGCACGGTCTCGGCGGTTGGCGGCGCTCGCCGCGCATGCGACGCTCGTCGGAGGCATGGGAGCGCCCCCCGTTCTCCACACCACCGACACCTCGAGCAGCGCGCCAGATTCGGCGTTGCCGCTCGTGCACTGGCTGGTCGTCTTCCGCTCCCCGGATCCCGCAGCCGTCGGCCGACGGCTCCGCGCCGACCACCTCGTGCTCGGACGGGACACCCACGAGCTGTTCCATCGCGATCGCAAGGCCTCCCCGCCGTCACGCCGAGCTCATCGAGGACGCGGGCGGGCTCGAGATCGCGGACCTCGGCAGCCGCAACGGGACGCGGGTGCGGGGCGCCAAGGTGGCGCGCAGGCGCCTCGAGGTGGGGGACTACGTCGAGGTCGGGAGCTTCGGCTTCCTCGTCGCCCGCGCGAGAGAGCGGAGGGCGCTCCGATCCGACACGTCGCTCGTCGGAGACAGCCACGCGTTCCAGCGGGTGCTCGCCGAGGTCGAAGCGCTCGCGGCGAGCCGCGCGACCGCGCTCGTTCGAGGCGCGCCGGGGACCGGACGCACCGCGGTCGCGGCGCGGATTCACGCACGATCGCGCCCGGAGGGCCCCCTCGTGTGGCTCGACGCACGCGCCTCTCACGAGGTCGAGGGAGCCCTGCGTGATCCGGCCCGCCTCGTTGACTCGGCCGCGGACGGGACGCTCGTCGTCGAGTGCGTCGACGCGGCGAGCTCGGAGACCCTCACGGCGCTCGGGGTCTTGCTCTCCGCCGCGGAGCGCGGGCGCTGTCGGGTGCTCCTCACCTCCGGGCGCGACGCGGCCGCCGTGGGCGCGACCTGGACGGTGGACCTGCCCTCGCTCGACGAGCGCCGCGACGACCTGCCCGCCCTCGTCGCGACGTTCGCCCGCGCGTCGGGTCTCGACGTGGCGCTCTCCTCGACCGTACACGCGCACCTCGCCTCGCGGTCGTACCCCGGGAACGTCAGGGAGCTCGCCACGATCGTCGAGCGCCTTGCGCGTACCGCGAAGGAGGAGCACGCCCTCGCCCTCGGCCTCGAGGAGGAGCCGCCCACGTCGCCCACGATCCGGATCCTCCGTGGGGGCCACGCGTTCTATCTCGGTCGGCGCCGCGTCGACCTCCGGGCCTCGCCGCGCCTGGCCGCGGTGCTGGCCGCCCTCGTGGAAGCGCACGGCGAAGGCACAGAGTGCCTGGCCGCCGAGACCATCGCCGAGAAGGCGTGGCGTGGGGAGCGCATCATCCCCGACGCGGCGAAGAACCGGGTGTACGTCGCGGTGAGCTCGCTCCGGAAGCTGGGCCTCCGCCGCGTCATCGCCCGCGCGAGCGTGGGCTATTCGCTCACTGGCGACTTCGTCGTGACCGACGGTCCCTGACCTCCGCGGAGCAGCGGCGCGAAGCCGGGGAAATCGATCCGCGCCCAGGCCTCGGGGTTCCTGACGCCGTGAGCGCGGTAGTAGTCCCGCGCGCGCACCTGGTGCTCCTCACGCTCTGGTCCCGACACGAGGCGCGCGAGGACGTTCGATCCGTTCGCGCCGAGCGAGACGAGATCGCTGCGGGACGCGGTGCGTACGAGGGCGCGGAGCTCGGCCCGGGTCGTGTCGAGATCCCCACGGTGGAACGCGAGGCCAGCGCGGAGCACCCGCGCCTTCGCGAGCGCGTGGGACTCCCGCTCCCGCACGAGCGCACGCGCGAGCTCCGCCACCTCGGCGAGCGCCCTCCGCTCCTCGAAGGAGGAGAGCGAGAGAGCGGACGCGCGGGCGAGCAACACGCGGCCGAGCATGTACCTGTGGAGCACACGCTGCGTGTCGGCGAGGTGGAGCGCGGAGCGGCGGAGGCGCTTCCACTCGAGGGCGCTCGGCGCCGGCACCGCGCCCTCGTAGAGCGTGGTCTCGAGCTGGGCCTCGAGCAGGAGCCAGTCCTGGCTGTGGTACGCCGTGGGGCTGCTCGGCCACCGCGACGCCGCGAGCTCGGCCCGGGCGCGCGCGGGGCGGTCCGCCGCGAGGTGGAGCAGGGCGTGACCGCGGCGGAGCGTGACCGCGCCGTAGAGGTCCTGCTCGGCCTCCGCCCGCGCCACGAGCGGGTAGTAGAGGGCGCGCATGGCGACGAGGTTGCCCATCAGCCGCGCGCACCGAGCCCGGGTGATGCGCAAGCTCCAGATCACCCACGCGTCGCCCTCCCCGAGCGCCTCGAAGAACGCCTCGCACGCGCGGAGGTCGTCGTGGTTCTTCATGTTCGGCGTCTGGTTGCGAGCCAGGACCGCGCGCGCGGCGGCGACGAACCCGCGCACGCGAGCGGGCACGGTCTCGCCGAACGGAGCGAGGGCGAGCTCCTGGAGTTCCCGCGCCCGCTCGCGCCCTCTCCTTCCGGTCGAGCCGACGAAGATCGACTCGAGGGCGAGCATCTCGCCGCGGAGCACCGGGTCGGGCGAGCGGAGGCCGAGACGAACCGCGCGTGCGTGGAACACGGCCGCGCGCAGGTTGTCGATCATGCCGAGGCCCTCGGCGAAGGCGCGGAGGCCCGAGAGACGAGCCGGGTCCAGCGCGCCGGGGAGGGGCCGGCATCCACCGAGCCGATAGAGGAGCAACGCCGCTCCGAGCGCCCACCGCTCGAGCAACAGCGCGGCGATCGCCTGCGTCTCCCGGGCGGGCGGGAGACGCTCTCCGTAGCGGGACAGCGCCTGGACGAGCAGCGCCTGGCCACGGGCCAGCTCGCCCGCCGCGATGAGGAGGCGCGCCGCGTTCGTCCGGAGCTCGAGCGCCTGGGCCTCGCCAGCGTCGGACGCGAGCTCGGTGAGCACTTCGGCGGCCTCGACGGATCGGCCGGCTCTCCGGAGTGCGTCGGCGAGCCGCGCGCGCAGCCGAAGAGTCGCCGACGGGTCCTCGGGCGCGAGCTCGAGCGCGATGCGACAGAACCGCGCCTCGCTCGCGAAGGCCATCGCCTCGCGGGCGTGGTCCGCGGCGAGACCCGCGAGCCGAGCAGCCTCGCTCGACACGCCGGCCTCGCGAAAGTGGTGACACATCGCCTCCGGAGCCATCTCGCGCTCCCCGAGGCGGTCGACGAAGGCGCGGTGGATCGCGCGCGCGTCGGCCGGGGTGAGCGCGCGTCGGATCGCGTCCGCGAGGCGATCGTGGAACGGCGCATATCGAACCGAGTTCGGGCCCTCCACCCGCCGGAGGAACCTCTCCCGGACCAGCGCGTCGAGCTCGCGGGTCACGGTGCCGAGATCCCGCGCGACCAGCGCGGCGAGGGCGCGCCCGTCGACGGCCTCGGTCGCGAGGGCAGCGACGGCGAGCAGCTGCCGAGGCCCCGCGGCGAGCCTCCCGACGCGCGCGTCGAGGGCCTCGTCGAGCGAGCGAGGCACCACCCCACGCCCCACCGAGAGCAGCTCCTCGACGAACAGCGGATGCCCTCCCGACTCGGACACGACGAGCTCGGGATCGAGGCCTGCTCCGCCGTCGCGCGCGGCGACGAGGCTCCGCGTCTCCGCCGGGGAGAGGGGCCCGAGCACGATCGTCTGGACCTCGGCGGCGAGCCTCGTGACGTCCATGCCGGAGGAGGGGCGCTGCGCGAGCAGGAGCAGCACCGCCGGCGCTCCCGGGGGAGCGAGCGCCGCGCGGAGCACGCGTTCGCTGTCTCCGTCGGCCCACTGCGCGTCGTCGAGCACGAGCACGGACCGGCCGAGCGCCCCGAGCACCGCCCGGAGCGCGCTCGCCATGTCGCCCTCGAGATCGGGCTCGACGGCGCGCGGCGCGGTGCTCGCCCCGCGGAGCACCGGGAACGCGCGCCCGAGCACGTCGTACGCGTGCGCCACCTCGGCCGTGCGTAGCGGCGCGAGGCCGTCGGCGATGCCGTCGAGCATCTTGAAGGGCAGGTGCTCGCCCTGGGCCGCCCTCGCCGACAGCACCGTGAGGCCCCGAGGCTGCGCGGAGAGTCGGCGCTCGATCGCGTGGAGGAGCGTGGTCTTCCCGATCCCCGAGGCCCCCTCGAGCACGAGCACCACCGGCGCGCCGAACGCGAGCTCGTCGACCGCAGCGTCGACCGCAGCGAGCACGTCCGCGCGACCGACGAAGCTCTCACGCACCGCCTCCGGGCGCGACCGGCCCACGGCCACCTCCCGAGCGCGAGGGTCGCGTGACAGCAGGGAGGCGACGAGCACGGCGAGGTCATCGTCCCCGGGAGGCAGGAGTCCGCGCAGGGAGGGTGGATCGCGACGCTGCTTGTTCTCCGCCGCCTCGACGCCGGTGCCGAACGGCGCGTGGCCCACCAGGAGCTCCCAGGCGAGGGCGCCGACGGCGTAGAGATCGCAGGCCGGTGTGATGGTCCCCGCGAGCTGCTCGGGGGCCGCGTAGGCCGGCGTCCCGGCGAACGCCCCGGTCGCGCGGCGGAGAGGGCGCGCCAGCCCGAAGTCGAGGAGCACGACGCGGCCCTCCGGGGTGACCCGCACGTTCGAGGGCTTGACGTCGCAGTGAACGAGCCCGGATCGGTGCACGAACGCGAGGACGTCGAGGAGCTCGCGGACGACGGTGCGCACCCGCGCGACCGTGGCGGCGTCGATGCTGGACGGCCCGGGCAGAGGCGCCCCGGCGACGCCGTCGAGGACGGGGAAGGCCCCTGACAGCGTCGCGGTGCCCGTCTCGCTCCGGACGACCTGGGGCGGGATGCCGACCCACTCGCGCAGCCCGTACCCACCCACGAGCTCCATGCTGAACGAACCCTCGCCGCCCTCGACGAACAGCTCGTGGAGCTCGGGGAGGCTCGGGTGCTCGAGGCGCGAGAGGAGGCGGAACTCGGACTTGAAGGCCGCGAGGGCGCTCGGCGTCGAACGATGGAGCCGCTTCAGCGCGACGCGCTCACCGCGCTCGCGGTCGAACACCTCGAACACGACGCCGTATCCCCCCTCGCCGAGCAGACGAACCGGCTCGAACCGCTGGGCCAACGCAAGAGCCGCGACGTGCCACTCTTGGTTCTTCAAGCGCCTTCACCCGAGGAACACCCGAGCACGATACCACGCGCGCAGAGGGTGCTCGGTCTCGGCCCCCGCTCCTTGGTGCCCGAGGACCTTCGAGGGGGCTCGTAAGGTCGGCCGTTCCCGAAGCGGCGGAGCATGCCCGAGCCAGGCGAGCGCGCCGGACGCCCCGTCGCGCGGGCACACCTTAAGCGCTCCCAAAACGGTCCTTTCGCGGTGATGTGGCGAGGCCGCGGAACCGTCTAGGGGTCCACACCCTCGGAGGTCTCCATGAACAAGCTCATCGTCTCGCTCGCGTCGCTCGCTGCCCTCACCCTCACCGGCGTCGGATCCGCCGACTCGGCGTGCACCAGCGCCAGCAGCTGCGGGCGCTACGTCGCCTGCCCCCCGGGTGCCGACAAGGTCACCACGGGCGGCGAGACGGCGTGCAAGCTCGTGTACCCGGGCGACACCGACACCCCGACCTGCAGCGCGCACAACCTCATGAACGACTGGAAGTGGAGCGCCACCGAGAAGAAGTGCAAGCGCTCCAAGAGCAACGGCGACGCGGTGTTCTCCACCGAGAACATCACCTGCAAGGCCGACTACAGCTACAAGTCCGCGAGCGGGAAGTGTGAGCGCGCTGCCAAGACGGTGTTCTACAAGCCGGTCCTCTCCACCACGACCACCTCGCCGGCCGCGATCGGCGCGGTCACCTACACCTCCGCGAGCTGCGCCGTGGGCCCGTCCTGCGCGGCCGGGTTCAAGCTCGAGGAGACGAACGGAAAGTACCACTGCGAGAAGACCGAAGGGGGCTCTGCCGTACAGCCCACCTGCAGCGCGCACAACCTCATGAACGACTGGAAATGGAGCGCGAGCGCCAAGAAGTGCAAGCGCTCGAAGAACAACGGCGACGAGGTCTTCTCCACCGAGAACATCGAGTGCGGCGCGGGCTTCACGTACTCGAGCGGCGACGGCATGTGCAAGAAGCCGGGGGGCACCTACTACGCCACGCCGACCCTCAAGTAGGCGCCGAGCACCCGCACGATTTAGGTCACGTTTTAGGTGGCCGCAGCCCCTGGCGAGGTAGCTGAGGTCCATGGACATGGACGCCCAGGCCCGATCGCTCGTGACGCCGCTCCTGCGCGCGGGCGAATCGATCATGGGCGTCGGCTTCGTCTCGAACGTCGTCCCTCTGGCTGCGCGGCTCGTGCCGCTCCTCGTGTCCGCCTACGTCGGGCACTACGTGGCGGTCGCCACCGACCAGCGCCTGTTCCTGCTCCCGGCCAGGCTCGACCTGCTCTTCGGAAAGCCCGTCGAGGTCTTCGCGCCGCAGGCCCTCGAGCTCGCCGACCTCGCCTCCGCGGAGACCTTCTCGCCCACCATCGTCGGTCACTCCGGAATCCGCCTGATCGGCAAGGACGGCTTCCAGCGCGAGCTGATGTGGCCGGCGTCCAAGGACAACGTGCCCCACCACGGGGCGTTCGCGTCGGGCTTTCCGCCGTGGCTCGCGGCGGCGCTCGCCCAGGGCACGCTGGTCGCGGGCGCGCCCGATCCCCGCGCTCCGCCGCCTCCACCGATCTCGCTGCGCGCCTACAAGTGGCTCCAGATCGTCCCCTCGATCTTCGCGGCGCTGGCCGTCGCGTGGTCGTTCCTCGCGCCGTCTCTCCTCGTGATCAACCTGACCGTCGCGCTCGTCCTCGTCGCCATCGCGGTGATCGGCACGCAGGCGCGCCGTGATCGCGAGAGGCGCCTCGTCCTCGAGCCCGCTGCCCGGGTCGCGTGGGCCCAGCAGCACGGACCTCCGAAGCGCATCGAGAAGCCGCTGCTCGGCGTCGTCGTGGGGGGCGTGCTCCTCCTGCCGGTGGCCTTCTTCGTCAACATGCTGTTCCAGCGCACCGGCGCCGACGAGCCGCCGAAATCGGCGAAGTCCGCGAAGGGCGCGAAGGGCGCGAAGGACGACGACGAGGCCAAGCCCACGAAGACCAAGACGGCGAAGAGCAAGGCCGAGGCGCCTCCGGTAGCGACCGTGGAGTCCCCGATCGGTCTCCGGGTGACCGCCGTGTGGCCGAAGGACGGCAAGCGCTACCCGGGGAAGGTCAAGCGGACCTACGGCAAGTTCGCCTTCGTCGTCTTCGACGATCCCTCGGCGGTGTGGGCGGAGGGCTCGACGCTCGTGCCCGCGCTGGACGATCCGCCCGAACCGAAGGACGACGACTGCGGCGTGAAGGTCGGCGCGCGGGTGAAGGCGCCCTTCAGCGTCGCGCGCACGATGCTGTATCCGGGCAAGGTCGACCGGATCTACCACCAGCTGGTCCACGTCGCCTTCGACGACGGCGACACCGGCTGGGCGGAGTGCATCGAGATCAAGCGGTGAGGTCGCGACGCACACTCCACGATGGCTTGGCGGGTGACGGGACGGCGACGCCTTCTACGCCGACGGCGCCAGCGGTCAGAGGCCGGCGAGCTTGGTGAAGGCGCCCTCCACCTTGGTGTAGCCGTTGCCCTTGTAGAGGATCTTCATGGTGGAGAGCTCCACGAGGAAGGTCCACTCGCGGGGCGAGAAGTCCGAGACGATGCGTAGCCCCACCCCGTCCGGATCGCGCAGGGTGGTGAAGGGGATCTTGTAGGTCGTCACCCAGCTGTCGAGGTTGCCCCGGGTCGTCGGATCGGTGTGGAAGGGCCTGCCCTCGGCGAGCAGCTCGACGAACGCCGCCTTGCTGGCGAGGTCGGGGTAGCGGACGGTGAGGAGGTCGCGCACGGCGGCCTGGCACGCCGTTCACGTGAAGCCCGAGACGTGGACGATGGCCCACTTCTGCGGGCTCCGGGCGCGAAGGTCCGCGAACGACGTGGGTGCGTAGGGCACGTCCTTCGCGAGCCCGGTCGTCTCGCCGAAGCGCACGTAGCCCTCGAGGGCGAGGTCTTCGATCGTGTCACCGACGGCGTTGCCGTAGGGCCCCGGCGGATAGCCGGCGGCGTCGGCGGGGGCGGCGTCGGCGGGGGCCGTATCGAGAGCGCCGCTGTCCGCGCGCACCTCTTCGGTGGCGTCACTGACCACGCCGACGTCGTCGCTCGTGGAGGCGGCGGGAGACGACGAGCAGGCGACCAGCAGCAAGAGCGAAAGGCCACGCGGGAGGGACATGGGGAGGCGTACGCCGTCCAGACGGGTTCGTTTCGCAGCCATGCGAGACCTTGGGCCGTTTCGTCGCCGCGCGCCAGAAGAACACTCGAGTCACGATTGTATCGATGGTTGATACTATCTGGCCGCTCGCGCGGGCCCGGACGCGTGACACACTGGCCGGATGCGCGCCTTCCAGCTCTTGCCCGTGTGCATCCTCCTGGCCTGCAGCTCGTCGAGCGAGGTCGTCGCCGATCCCGACGCCGAGCCGATCGACGGCGCCGTGGACGACGCGGGCGATGCCTCGACGGTCGATGGCGCGACCGACGCGCCGGTCGGCGACGCCCCCCCATCGGACGCCCCACCAGCGCCCACCAGCGGCAAGATCCCGCTCACCCTCGAGGCCGACCGCGGCGCCGCGGCCGCTGCCGTGGTCTCGCTCGGCGTACCGTTCCCGCCGGGTGCGCTCGCCAGCGACAAGAGCCTCGCCCTGTTCGACGCGGCGGGAGCCGAGGTGGCCATCACCACCACCGTGCTCGCGAAGTGGCCCGCCGACGGCTCGATCCGCAGCGTCCTCGTCGCCTTCAAGACCACGCTCGCCGCAGCGGCGAAGGCCACGTGGGAGCTGCGGTACGGCGCGCCGCGCACGCTGGAGGCGACCGGCCTCGCCGCGAACCCCGACGGCCCGGTCGCGGCGACCCTGCCCGCCACCTGGCTCAGCGGCTCCCGCGTCAGCGGCGTGTTGCTGCCAGTGGCTGCCAACAAGAAGTTCGCCACCTACGACACCGAGCTCGAGTCGCAGCTCGGCAAGATCGCGTGGGGCACGTTCGGCTCGAACTGCGCGAGCACGACCAACCACCGCACCTACTACGACTCGCCGCACGGCATGTACCAGCTGTACGCCCGCGTCGGCGACGCGCGCCACTACCGGCGCGCGCGCGAGGAGGCCGTGTGGTATCGCGCGAACGAGCTGCGCTGGTACGAGGGCCGCGCGATGGCGGTCCAGGTGTGCCAGCCGAGCGGGTGGACCCCCTCGGTGATCATCGACTGGGGCGTCCTGCGCCGCATGCTCGGCCAGGGAATGCTCGACGACTACCTCCTCACCGGCGACCCGGCGGCCAAGGAGGCGGTGCTCGGCCTCGGCGAGGCCTACCGGCGCAACCTGCTGGCGCTGACGAGCGGCAAGGAGGTGACCCTGGAGGTCACCGAGCGCAACATGGCCTGGCCCTTGATGGGACTCTCGGCCTACTACGCGATCGACCCGCGCAAGGAGGTGAAGGACGCCCTCGAGAGCGTCGTCACGCGCACGGTGGCCTGGCAAGCGCGCGGCACCAGCGGCGCCTTCGAGCACGACATCGTGCGCCCCGACCCGAGCGAGTGCTCGAACGGCCCCGCCGGCGGCTCGCCGTTCATGACCTCGCTGCTCGTGGACGGGCTGATGGACTACCACGCGCTGACCCTCGACCCGCGCGTGGTCGACGTCGTGAAGAAGGTCGCCGCCTGGTACGAGACGAAGGCGATCACGACCGACAAGAAGGCCTTCCGCTACCTGTGGAACTGCCTCTCCGATCCCTACGACAGCTCCGACTACGCCGACCTCAACCTGCTCATCGGGCACGTGTTCGGCGCCGCCTACCACCTCACCAAGGACCCCAAGTGGATCGGCTTCGGCGACACGATCGCCGCGAGCGGCGTCGAAGCGATCTACGTCGGACGGCCGAAGCAGTGGAACCAGGGTGCCCGCGCGTTCGGGCGCTACCTCGGCTACCGCGCGGCCGGCGCCGCGCCGTGAGGAATGGGCCATGAGCGCGGCCCTCGTGTTCACGGACCGAAGCGATGGACCCGGTACGGCCTGCCCTCCGTGAACCGCGACAGGACTAGCCGTTCAGTCCTTCGGCGAGCATGTCGTCGCCGACGCTCGGGACCAGCGAGGGCCGCCCCACGATGAGCGGGTCCACCGGACCGATCGCGGCGAGGTCACGCCGCGAATACGCAAGCCGGTGGAGGACGTATCGCATCGCGTTCAGGCGTGCGCGCTTCTTGCAGTCCGACTTGATGACCGTCCACGGCGCGTCGGAGGTGTCGCAGTGGATGAACATGTTCTCCTTCGCGCGGGTGTACTCGTCCCACTTGTCGAGCGAGGCCTTGTCGATCGGGCTCAGCTTCCACTGCTTGAGCGGGTGCCCCTCGCGCTCCACGAAGCGACGACGCTGCTCGTGCTTGCTCACCGAGAACCAGAACTTGAACATGTGGATGCCCGAGCGCACGAGCTGACGCTCGAACTCCGGCGTCTGTCGCATGAACTCGTCGTACTCGGCGTTCGTGCAGAAGCCCATGACCCGCTCGACGCCGGCGCGGTTGTACCAGCTGCGGTCGAACAGCACGATCTCGCCGTGGGTGGGCAGGTGCTCGATGTAGCGCTGGAAGTACCACTGACCGCGCTCCAGATCGGTCGGCTTCTCGAGGGCGACGACGCGGGCACCGCGGGGATTGAGGTGCTCCATGAAGCGCTTGATCGCGCCTCCCTTGCCCGCAGCGTCGCGCCCCTCGAAGAGGATCACGACCTTGGCGCCCGACTCCTTCACCCAGGCCTGGAACTTCAGGAGCTCGACCTGCAGCCGGTACTTCTGCTTCTCGTAGCGCTTGCGGGAGAGGAGGTTGAGGTAGGGATAGCCCCCCTCGCGCCACCGCGGCGCGAGCTCGGTGTCGGGATCGATCCCGGGGTGCGTCGCCTCGCGATCGAAGAGGCTCCGCCGCAGCGCCTTCACCTCGTCGGGCGAGGCGCCGTCGACGATCGCCTGGAGCTGCTTCAGGGTCTCGGGCGCAGGGTGGCCCTGGCCGGACGGGCCGAGGAGGTCGCGGATCGCGAGGGTCTCCACGGTGAGCTTGGTGCTCGTGCGTCGCTCGACGCGGTCGGCCTCCGCGGTCGCCGGTCCCGCGTCGGGGAGGACGTCGCCAGCGCTCACGCGACGGGCGGGCCTCGTCTTCTTGGCGACCTGGGTCGGCGGGGTCGAGGACTTGCCGGTGGAGGCGGACTTCGCGGTCGGGGTCATGCGATGCGCTGGCTCGTTCTTGGTGAGCAGCGACGCTATCAAAGATCTACGCGCGGCGCTCTTCGACCCCTGGCTCGAAGCGATCCGCGTTCGAGCGGGTGGTATCCTCCGGTCATGCTCCCGTCCCTCGCGAACGCGCTCGCGGCGGCCGAGCGCGCTGCGTGGGACGAGGCGCTCGAACCCTTGATCCAGGCGTGGCGCGAGCTGCGCGCCCCTCGCCTCGCGGCCCTCGTCACCCGCGCGTCGGCATTGACGCTCCCCACCGTCCGCGAGGGTGGCAAGCCACTCGAGCTCCACGAGCGCTGGCTGCGGGACGCGGAGGGCGCGGACACGGTGACGATCGGCCGCCTGCTCTCGACGCTGCTCGACGCGACGGGATCCCCGCAGGTGTCCGAGCGCCTGAAGGCGATGCGCGCGTGGCCCGACGATCCGCGCGTCGTCGATCGCGCCTTCGAGCTCCTCGAGACGTGCCCGTTCCGGCGGGGCGTGACCGAGGACGGGCTGCCCTTCGAGGGGCGCGCCGTCTCGCTGCTCGCGCAGATCGAGGACCCGCGCACGTTCGATCGCGCCGAGGTCCTCGTCGCGAAGACCGCGCGGGCCGAGGCGTGGCACCCCGAGGCCATCGTGCACCGGGAGCTCGGGGCGCAGCTCACCGCGTTCGCGCGCGTCCGCCCACGACGCGGGCTCGCGCCCGAAGAGCTCGCCGTGGTGGAGGCCCTCGAGTCCCGCGTCGAGCGCGCCCTCACGCGACGGAGCGCCGAGGTCGGGCGCGGCGACGAGCTCCTCGCGGCCATCCACGCGGACCCCACCGACGACGCCCTGCGCGCCGTGTACGCCGACTGGCTCTCCGAGCGAGGCGACCCCCGCGGCGAGCTGATCAACCTCCAGCTCCGTCGCACGGGCAAGCCGTCGGCGCGGGAACGCGAGCTCGTCGCCCTCCACGGCAAGCAGTGGCTCGGCCCCCTCGCCAACGCGGTCCTCAAGGAGGGGCAGCGCTGGGAGCGCGGGTTCCTCGCGGCCTGCGTGTTCGGTCCGAAGACCAAGGCCGCGTTCGCCGCGGCGGACGGTCACCCGACGTTCACCACCGTCGAGGCGCTCGAGCTCCGTACGTGGAACCGCAAGGGCGACGCGCACTGGCTCCTGATGCAGCCCGTGTTCCGCAACCTCCGCGCGGTGCGCGGCCTCCGCGAAGAGGCGGTGCTCGAGGCGCTGAACGAGGGCGGCTGGCCGCACATCCGGCTGCGCACGCTCGGCTTCGAGCTGCAGCGCGCGGAGCGGCGCACCAAGAAGGCCGAGCGGCAGCTCGCCGAGCTCACCGCGTTCCCCCACCTCGAGGTGGTCGAGCTCACGCCGCACCCGGACGCGCGGCCGGAGGCCGAGGCGCTGGCCGCGACGATGAAACGGTTCCGTGTGACGCTCGTCTAGCGCTCAGAACGAGGAGCCGGGCTGCTCGAGGAACAGTAGCTCCGCCTCGGTCGAGACCCGCCCGAGGATGGCGTTGCGGTGGGGAAACCGCCCGAACCGCTCGATGATCGCCCGGTGTTTCTCACCAAATGCCGCGCAGTTGGCCAGGTGGGCGCGCACCGCCTCGTCGGAGGCGGCGTCGCGCAGCCGGAGGAACCCGTCGATGCAGCGTTGCTGCAGGGTGAGGTCCTCGGCGTGCATGAACGGCATCAGCAAGAACCCGACCTCCACGCCCGCCAGGCCCTTGTCGTCGCCGGCGGCGAAGCTCTGCTCGGCGACGGCACACGCGAGCGGATCCTGGGCGAACGAGCGCGGCGTGCCGCGAAACACGTTGCGCGAGAACTGGTCGAGGAGGACGACGAGCCCCAGGCGACCACGCGCAGACTCCCGCCACTCCGCGAGCTGGCCCTGGCTGGCGCGCTCGAGGGCCGGGCCGAACCGCTCGGCGATCTCGCGATCGAAGTCCGCGTCCTTCTTCCACCACGAGGGCGCCTTGGCGAGGAGCGACTCCCCGAGCTCGCCCAGCCAGAACCGGATCACGTCCTCGGGGCCGATCGACGAGTCGCTCATCGCCGGCAGCATAGCTTCAAGGTGAGCGCACCCAGGCGAATCCTTCCGAGAACGCCCCCGCTTCCTTCCACTCGGGGAACACGATCCACTCCCCGCGGCGGTTCACGTGACCGAAGCGGCGCGCCCTCGACGCGACAGCGAGGCCACCCGAAAAGGAGCCGAGGGACTCGAGTTCCGGCGCGATGGCCCACTCCCCGCGCAGATCGATCGCGCCCCAGACGCCTTGCTGCTTCACGGCGGCCAGGCCCTCCGAAAAGGGCATGACCAGCTCGAAGCTCGGCGCGATGGCCCAGTCGCCCTCGCGGTTCACGAAGCCGAAGGCGTCAGCACGCCGCGCAGGCGCCAGGCCCTCGTTCAGCTCCAGCGCGTGTCGACCCAGCCCGTGTCGAGCGTGACCGACCGCCCGGCGTAGCCGAACGACTCCTTGCCCACGCGCTCGCCCGCCGCGTCCACAAGGAAGTACTCGTCGCGGTCGCGGTCCTTCACGATGGCTCGCTCGTCGCGGAACGCGAAGCCTGCGCCGAACCGCGGTTCGATCACCCAGCGTCCGCCGCGATCGAGGTAGCCGGTGGGGCGCGTCGTCTCGCCCAGCGGGATGGCGGCCGAGCGGCCGCTGGCGAAGGGCGAAGCGCCGGCGATGGGCACGTCGAACGGAGAGGCGCCCGTCTCGTCGATGCAGCGTGAGCGGAGCTCCGACCGGACAAAGACCCACGCGAGCCCCTCCGAGAACCCGAGCGTGTGATCGAACGTGGGCCCGACGTCGTTGCCGCGCCGGTCGACGAAGCGGTAGTGCGTGCCGGTGCCCGGGACGTTGCGTTCCGTGAGCGCGACGTTGCCTTCGAACGGGTAGGCCTTCTCGTACTGCGCCGGGATCACGAGCTCGCCCTCGACGCCCACGTACCCGCAGCGGTGGTGGATGCCCTCGATGCGCGTCACCGGGATCAACCCGCCGCGACACTCGCCGAACCAGTTCCAGCCACCGAGCAGCACCACGCCCGCTGGGTCGCGGACCGTTCCCCCATCCTCGCCCGTGCTCGCCACGCGCCCCTCGCAGACGTTGCCGAGGCCGGTGTGCGTCGGCGAGATGACGACGCGGCCCTCGGTGCTCACGAGGCCGAAGTGCTCGCGGTGCTCGAGCCGCAGCAACGCCTCTGCGTTCGCTCCGAGCCAGGCGTCGATCTCTGGCGACACGTCGGCGATCAGCGTCCCGATGACCGTCGCCGCCAGGCGCGACTTCTCGGCGACGCGACACGCGCCCTTCTTGAGGTCGAACACCTTGCCCCGATCGGCCTTCCACTGGCCATCTTCGATCCGGTTCTGGGCGAACCAGCGCACGCCGTCGGCACGGGTGATCTTGCCCTCCACGCCAGAGGCCGAAAGCGCGTCCCACAGTGGCCCGGCCTCGAGCGCATCGACCTCGTCGATGTCGTCACCGACGGTGAGTCCGACGACCTTGCGGATCGGACCGTCGCCGAGGACGCGCAGGCAGCGACGCCCCGCCTCGGCGTCGCGCCCGTAGCGCGTGAGCCGCGCCGCGATCGTCTCCTCCGAGCCCACGATCGCCGCGCTCTCCCAGTCGCGTGCCTTGCCGAAGCGGAGCTGTCCGCTCCACAGCGTGAGCGTGGGAAACCGCGTGCCGACCACCACGCGCATCCAGTCCTCGAGACGAAACGCCATAGCGAGCTCCTCTTCGCGGGAGCGTGCGATCCGGTGGGCGTTGGTTGCAACGGGTTTCGTTCGAAGGCCTGCGCGAGCGCTGCCCATGTCACGTGGGCCCTTGCGTCGGACAGCGGCGCGGTGCTGCGCGTCCACGTCGAGTTCGGCACCGAGCAGCAGATCGCGATCCGCGGCCAGTACTGGCGCCAGTATTTTCACCACTCGCCGTAAATATCGACCGATTTGCGATCGGGGGTCTGCATCCGTCTCACCAGGCCTCGCACGCGGCCGGCGTGGCTCGGCGGACATGGGAGGTGAGAGCGCACGTTCACGGTGCAGCCGGCAGGCGCCCGGAACAGGCCGCCAGGACACGCATCGTACGCTGGCATGGCCGGTGCTCGTGGCGCCGGACCTTGAACATGCGAGACCTGACTTCTCGGTGGTGTGGCGTGGCGACCCTGTTCCTCGTGGCCTGCTCGAGCAGCGGCGAGCCGAACGACACCCAGGCCGTCGACTCCGGCGTGACCGCCGACACCGGCCTTCCGCCCCTGGATGCTGGCTCGGACCTCGGGCCCGATGGGGAGGCGGATGCAGGGTCGGAGGTGAGCACCGACGCGGTGACCCCGAGCGGGCCGCGCGTGTTCGTGACCAGCGACGAGTTCGACGGCGCCTTCGCGGATGGGGTCCGTGATTCCACGGGAAGGGCCCAGGCGTTCACCGTGGGAGACGGACTCTGCCAGAAGCTCGCGGATGCGGCGGGGCTCGGGGGAACGTGGTCGGTGTGGCTCTCGAGCGCGCAGGGCGACGCCATCGATCACGTCAAGGGCGCCGGGCCCTGGAAGAACCTGGCTGGCAAGGTGGTCTTCGCCAATCGCGCGAGCCTCGCCACCGCCGCTCTCGCGCCGATCGACCGCGACGAGAAGGGCCTGTCGGTGCCTTCCGGGAGCGTGGTCTGGACGGGCACCGCGCTCGGGGGGCGGCGCTTCACCGACCCTAAGTCCGGGACGACCGACTGCTTCGGATGGGGCTATCGCGGAACCGACGCCACGATGGGTGGTGTCGTCGGAAGCACCGCGGTGAGCGCGGAATGGACCCGACAGGCGATGGTGAACTGCGACACCAAGGCCCGCCTCTACTGCTTCGAGGGCTGAGTCGGTCGACGAGGCTCATCGGCCGTCGAACTCCATGACCACGGTCTGGGCGACCCGCAGCCCTGTGCTTATCGAGCGCGTGCTTTGCGGCCTTTCGCGGGTTGCTCCGTTATCTTGCGCAGACACCCGCGGAGCCAGCGGTGCGCCGGGTCGGCGTCGAGCTGCAAGTGCCATAGTATGGAGACCGTGAACTCTGGCGCCTCGAACGGCAGCGCGAAGGTGACCATGCCGTCGCGCAGGCCGGCGGTGTGACGCGCCGGGACGGTGGCGATCAGATCCGACGAGCGGGCGAGCGCAACGGCCGTCGTGAAGCCGCCCACGACGACGACGACCTCACGCTCGAGCCCGAGCGACGCCAGCGCCTCGTCGATCTCCGGGACAGGCCCCATCTTCGGAGGAGGACCGCTCGAGGCGCGCGAGAACACCACGTGCTCGCCCGCCGCGTAGCGCGCCGCCGTGGGCCGGCCCTTCGAGAGCGGGTGGCCCGCCCGCACGACGCCCACGTAGCGATCGCGAAAGAGGGCGCGCGTGCGCAGCTCCGGTCCCGTCTCGCGGTCCAGGACCCCGGTCTCGAGGTCCACGACCCCGTCGCGCAGCAGTCGGTCGTCCTTGTCGGCCTTCGGCACGAAGCGGAGCCGCACCTTCGGCGCCTCGCGGCGGGTGCGCTCGAGGAGGGCGAGGCCGAAGGTCTCGGCGAACCCCTCGGTCGTGCGCAGCGTGAACATCCGCGCGAGGCGCCTCGGATCGAGGGGCGCCGACGGACGCAGGACGGCCCGCGCGTCGGAGACCACCGTGCCCACGTGCTCGCGCAGCTCGAGCGCGCGAGGCGTGGGGACGAGCCCGCGTCCGTGCCGCACCAGCAGCGGATCGCCGACCGTCTCGCGCAGCCGCGACAGCGCGCGACTCATCGCCGACGCGCTCAGCCGCAGCTTGCGGGCAGCGCCCGCGACGCTTCCCTCCGCGAGCAGCACGTCGAGCGTCACCAGCAGGTTCAGGTCGGGCGTCGACACGAGGCCTAACGTAGCGACCCGTGACATGGCGTCAAACGCACGTGTCCATTGCGATCGCTGCGCGTTCCGCCATTCGTGGAATGGCCGCATCTTCCCCTCATGAACGACGCCCTCACCACCTTCCTCGACCATACCCGCACCACCTGGGGCCCCCTCGCGAGCCGCCTCGCCGCCGATGTGCGCGCGGAGCTCGCGCGGTTGATGCTCACGCCGAGCGACGAGCCCTGGCTCCAGGAGCTCCTGCACGACCTGCCGCCGTCCCGGGAGCTGCACCGCGACCCGACCCACGGGTTCCTGCTCCTCGCGCACAGCGAGACCACCGGCCTCTACCGGCCTCCGCACGATCACGGCAGGGGCTGGGTGGTCTACGCGCTCCAGCAGGGCGAGATGGAGATCTCCACGTACGCGCGCGTGGAGGACGCGAAGGGCGTTCGCCTCGTGAAGCGCGACACGTCCCTGCTGCGCCCCGGCGAGGCACGGGTCTACCTCCCCGGCGACATCCACGACACGCGCTGCCTGCACGGGCCCTCGCTGCTCTTCCGGTTCACCGAGCGCGATCTGAAGCGAGAGGACCTCGTCGAGCACCGGGTCACGCGATACGTCGAGCGCGACGGCGTCTGGACCGTGGGACCGGCGTGAACACGGTGTCGCCGGAGGAGGTGGGCCTCACCCGCCCGCGGCGCACGATCGCCGTCGCGTGCGTGCTGGCGGCCCTCGTCCTCGTCGTGCTCGACGCCGCGATCGCCAACGTCGCGTTGCCGGCGATCGCGGGCTCGCTCGGCGTCACGCCGGCGCTCTCCGTGCGTGTGGTCACGGCGTACCAGCTGGCGCTGGTGATGGCGCTCTTGCCCATGGCCGCGCTCGGGGAGAGCGTCGGCCATCGCCGGGTCTACACGGGTGGGGTCGCGCTGTTCGTGGCCGCGTCCGCGACGTGCGCGCTCGCGCCGTCGCTCGACTGGCTCCTCGTGGCGCGGTTCGCCCAGGGGCTCGGCGGCGCGGCGATCATGGCCCTCGGCCTCGCGCTGTTGCGCTCGATCGTCGAACCGCGCGAGCTCGGCGTCGCGGTCGGCTGGAACGCGCTCGCCGTCGCGCTCGGGGCGGCCGCCGGCCCGACCGTGGGCGCGCTCGTGCTGTCGGGCGCAGGCTGGCGCTGGCTCTTCGCCGTCAACCTCCCGCTCGGCGCGCTGGTGTTGCTCGCCACGCGCGCCCTGCCCGACCTCACCGGCAGCGCCCGCGCGATCGACCTGCGGAGCGTGGCCCTCCACGCGGGCGCGTTCGCCGCGCTGGTCGTCGGCGCGGAGCTGCTGGTGGAGGATCCGAGGCTCGGCGCCCTCTTGCTCGCGGCGGCGGCGCTCGGCCTGGTCGCCCTGGTGCGCCGCGAGGCGCCGCGAAAGGCGCCTCTGATCCCGCTCGATCTCCTGCGCGACCGCTCGTTCCGCCTCTCGGTGATCGCCTCGGTCACGTGCTTCGTCGGCCAGAGCGCGACGATGCTGGCGCTGCCGTTCTACCTGCACCACCACCTGCATGAGAGCGCGCTCGCCACGGGCCTCCTGATGACGCCCTGGCCGCTCACCGTCGCGGTGGTCGCCCCGCTGGCGGGCAAGCTCTCGGAGCGCGTGTCCAGCGCCGCGCTCTGCGCGATCGGCGGTGTGCTCCTCGGGATCGGGCTCGCGTCGGCGGCGCTCGTTCCGCTGCAGGGGAGGCCTTTCGCGCTGGTGCCGTTCCTCGTCGTGAGCGGCGCGGGCTTCGGGCTGTTCCAGGTCTCGAACAACCGCAACATGCTCCTGTCGGCGCCGCGCGAACGCAGCGGCGCCGCGGGCGGCATGCAGGCCACGGCCCGGCTCACCGGGCAGACGCTCGGCGCCCTCGGGATGACCCTCCTTTTCGCGCTCACCTCGATCGAGCGCGCCCCGCGGCTCGGCCTGATGCTCGCGGCCGCGCTGACGCTGACCGCGGGGCTCGTCAGCACGCTCCGAGGGCACGGGTGACGCTCAGGGTCCCGCGACGCCGCGCCTCGCCAGCGCCACAGCCGACCAGGCTCCGTCGCTGGTGACCTCGCGCACGGCCCACGCCGGGCAAGTCAGCGACGCGAGCTTCTCCGTCGTGTCGGCCTCGACCTCCGCGACCATGGTGCCCGCCACCGCGAGGGGCTTCTCGTGGACGTCGATGCAGAACGTGAGTCCCTGCTCGGGGAGCTTGTACCTTCGCTTGACCGTGGAGAGCCCGTGCAGGCCGGCGAACACGGCGGCCTCTTCCTCCGGCAGGTAGATCGTCGTCATCTGCCGGAGGCGAGGATCGGTCGGGTCTTCGGGGCTCGGCACCTTCTGCCCGAGCTTGCTGGTGACCCAGGTTCCGTCGGCCGTGCGCACCTCACGCAACCGTAGATGGGTGCCGGTGAGGTAGAGGTCGTGGAGCCGCTCGTAGTCGCTGACCCCGATCGGGAGCTCGGCGACCAGGAAGCGGCGCTCCCGCTCCGTGCGCGCGTAGGCACGATGGGTCGGACGGTCCTCGAAGGCCATGCGCGGTTCTAGCCGATTCCGCTGCCCGACCGGGGGCCGTTTGCACGGTGGTCCCTTCGTGGTGCAAGTCTGGCAGCGCGACGACGCGGGCGCCTTCACGCGCGTGCACGCCAGCAACGAGCCGTTTCACTCCACGCTGCTCGACGCATGGATCGTCCCCGGTCGAGGCATGGTGCAGCTCTGGGGCGGCGCGCGGCCGTGGCGCACGCTCGAGGAGGCGACGACGCGGTCACCGCGATGGAGGCCGCAGTCGCTACGAAGGACGTCGCGCTGCGCGAGCTCGCCGAGCTGAGGGCCCGCGTCGGCGCCGGGTGAAACTCACCCCGCGGCCGGCTGCGGGCGCGCCGCGCGCTTCGGCAGCCACCCCATCTCGTCGGCCCACCGCACCGTCGCTTCGATCACCTCCGCGGCGCCGCGCGGCTCGTAGCCGAGCTCCTTTCGCGCCTTGCCGATGTCGAACAGTGGCACCCCACCGGCGACATCGTCGAGCACCGCGCGCGTGATCGGCGGGGCCTTGCCTGAGATCGCCGACGCCGCCTCCGCCACCACCGCGACGGCGCGCAGCACCCACGAAGGCGGCAGCCCCTCGCTCGGGCGCTTCCCGGTCTGCTGTTCGATCAGCGTCGCGAGCGTCGCGAGGTCGACGTTCTCGCCCCCGAGCAGGTACCGCTCCCCGCGGCGGCCCTTCTCCGCCGCGAGCACGTGCCCCCGCGCCACGTCGCGGACGTCGACCACGTTCATGGGGAACGGCACCGGTCCGCTGCCGCGGAGCGCGTCGACGAACGGCGCCATCGTGGGCGTCTTGCGATAGTCGTACGGCCCGAGCACCGCCGTCGGCAGGACCATCACCACGTCGAGGTCGAGCTCCTTCGCGAGCGCGTGCGCGAGGCGCTCCTGCTCGCCCTTCGCGCGCAGATAGGGGCTCGAGATGCGCTCGTTCCACGAGGTCTCGTCGAGCGGCTCGCCCTTCGTGAAGCCGACGGCATTGCAACTACTCGTCACGACCACCCGCCGCACCCCCGCGGCCTTCGCGGCGCGGAGCACGTTCTCGGTGCCGCGCACCGCGGGCTCGACGATCGAGCTCGGGTCCTTGGCCCACACCGCGTAAGGCGCGCCGAGGTGGAAGACCACGTCCATGCCGGCGACCGCGGCCGCCATCGCGTCGGCGTCGAGCACGTCGCCGGGGATCCGGCGGACCTCGAGGCCTGCGAGCCCGCGTACATCGGCTCCGGTCGGACCCCGGCCACGACCGTGTAGCCGTGCTCCTGGAGATCCCGAACGAGGTTCGAGCCGATGTGTCCGTTGGCGCCAGTGACGAGTGCTTGCTTCATGGCGACCCACGAGCGAGGGTCATGCCATCCGCGAATGCGCCCGGAGCGGGACCCGTGTTGCCCATGGAGCAACACACACGCGGTCCTCGGTGTTGCCAGGGAGGCAACGAACTCGAGGGACGCAGGGAAACTCGCCCTGGCGTGCCGTTCGCAGGGTCGGTGCGATGCAGATGAAGCTCCCCCTTCCCTCGCGGACAGGCGACACTCGACCCCCGATGCGGGAGGGACAGGTCATCGGCGGCCGCTTCGTGCTCGAGGCGATCGCGGGCACCGGCGGCATGGGCACCGTGCACCGCGCGAGGGATCGCGCCCGCGACGACACCGTCGCGGTGAAGGTGCTCAACCCGGGAGACGACGGGCCCGCGAGCCAGCTGCGCTTCGAGAACGAGGCCCGCGTCCTCGCCGACCTCGAGCACCCGGCCATCGTGGCGTACCGGGCGCACGGTGTGACCGACGACGGCCGCCCGTTCCTTGCAATGGAGTGGCTCGAGGGCGAGGACCTGCGGCAACGGCTCGCGCGCGCTCCTCTATCCCTCGACGAGACGCTCGTCCTCGCGCGTCGCGTCGCTGACGCGCTCTCGACCGCCCACCGACGAGGCGTGGTCCATCGGGACATCAAGCCCGGCAACCTGTTCCTCCCCGCGAGAGACCCGCAGCGCCTGAAGGTGCTCGACTTCGGCATCGCGCGCTCGCAGCTGGCGGGCGGCCTCGACACGACGCTGGCGCCGATCACCCGCACGGGGGTCGTCATCGGCACCGTCGGCTACATGTCCCCGGAGCAGGCGCGCGGCGCGACGACCGACGCGCGCACCGACGTCTTCGCGCTCGGGTGCGTCCTCTTCGAGTGCCTGACGGGGCAACCGGCCTTCGTGGGGCCGAACGCGGTCGCCGTGCTCGCCAAGGTCTTGCTCGAGGAGGCGCCGCGGATACGCAGCCTCGCGCCGCACCTGCCCGCGTCGGTGGACGAGCTCGTGGCAACCCTCCTCGCCAAGGACCCGGCGCGACGCCCGCGTGACGGCGCCGCGGTCGTGCGGGCGCTCGAGGCCCTCGACGCGGAGCGCCCGAGCACGTCGTCCACGGGCGGGGTCGCCGATCGCGAGCAGCGCCTCGTGACCATGCTGCTCGCGCGCGAGCTCGGCGCCGCGCTCGTCGAGGAGGCGTCCGCGGCCCATCGGGGCACGATGTTCTCGCTGGCGGACGGCGCCATGCTCGTCGAGTTCGGTGGCGCAGACGCCCCCCTGCGCGCGGCCGCGTCTGCGCTCGGTCTCGCGCGTGCGGCGCCGACCGCGAGGCTCGCGATCGCGACCGCCCGTGGCGGCAGAGGCGGGGGCCTCTACGGGCCGATCATCGATCGCGTCGCCACGATGGCGACGGGCGGCGAGAGCCCCACGGGGATCCCGATCGACGACGTCTCTGCCGCCTTGCTCGGCGACCGCTTCGAGATCGTCGAGCGCGAGGGCGCCCGTTTCCTCCTCGGCGCCGCGAAGGCGGGGCCACGCCCGCGAACGCTGCTCGGCAAGAGCACTCCCTGCGTCGGGCGCGACAAGGAGCTCGGCCTCCTCGAGGCCACGTTCCGCGAGTGCGCCAACGAGCCGGTCGCGCGCGGCGTCCTGCTCACCGGCCCCGCCGGCTCGGGCAAGTCGCGCCTCGCCCACGAGCTCCTCACGCGCGTCGGCGCCGACGCGACCTTCCTCGTGGCGCGTGGTGACCCGGTCGGGGCGGGCTCGCCGCTCGGCCTCGTGCGACAGCTGGTCCGCAACGCTGCGGGGCTGCGCGAGGGTGACCCCGCCGACGCCCAGCACGAGAGCCTTCGCCGTCACCTCGAGCCGCTCTTCACCGCGACGGCGCTCGACCGCACCGCGGAGATGCTCGGCGAGCTCGTCGACGCACCCGCGGCCACGCCGAGCCCGCAGCTGCGGGCAGCGCGGGACGACGCGCGCATCCTCGCGAACTGGCTGCGGCGCACCTTCGAGGAGTGGATCGCGGCGCTGTGCGATCGGTCGCCGGTGCTCCTGGTGCTCGAAGATCTGCACTGGGGAGACCTCACCAGCGTCACGTACGTCGATGGCCTGCTGCGGGCCCAGACGCTGCGTCCCTTGATGGTGCTCGCGCTCGCGCGCCCCGAGGTGCACGAGCTGTTCACGAACCTCTGGGCCCAGGCGGGTGTGCAGGAGATCAAGCTCCCCGCGATCACCCCGCGGGCCGCCGAGCGCCTGGTGAAGGCGCTGCTCCGCGACGCCAGGACCGAAGTGGTGTCGGGCATCGTCGCGCGCGCCGACGGCAACGCCTTCCACCTCGAGGAGCTGATCCGCCACGTGGCCGAACACGGTGAGGCCTCTCTGCCCGAGACCTTGCTCGCGCTCGGGGAGTCTCGACTCGCGCAGCTCGGTCCCGAGGCGAGGCGGGTCCTCCGCGTCGCGAGCGTCTTCGGCGAGACGTTCTGGGACGGCGGCGTCGTGGCGTTGCTCGACGACGGCGCTCCGGTCGACGCGCCCCTCCGGGGGCTCGTCGAGGGTGAGTTCGTCTCCCGGGAGTCGACCACCAAGTTCTCCGCCATGAGCGCCCACGTGTTCCGCCACGGGCTCCTCCGCGACGCGGCCTACGCGACGCTCACCGACGACGATCGACGCCTCCTCCACGTCCGGGCAGGCGCCTGGCTCGAGAAGGTGGGCGAGAAGGACCCCCTCGTCCTCGCGGACCACTACGAGCGCGCTGGCGACGGTCCGCGCGCCGCGCCGTGGCTCGCGCGCGCGGCCCAGGACGCGGTCGAGGGTTTTCACGTCGCGCTCGGGGCCCGGCTCGCGGACCGGGCCGTGCAGGCCGGCGCGGAGGGACCGACCCTCGCGATCGCACGGCTCGTGCAGGCGCTCGCGGCGCAGGCGCGCGGCGACCATTCGAGCGCCGCCCGCGCGGCGAAGGAGGCCTACCTGTTGCACGACACCGGCAGCCCCTCGCGCTACCTGGCGGCGGCGTGCGCGCTGTCGTCCGGCGCCTACTCCGGAGACCTCGAGCTCGCGCCGGCGATCGTGAACGAGATGCTGACCACGACGCCCGCGTCGGCGAACGGGCCGTACGCGCTCGCGGTGCGCCTGGTCATCGACATCCTCGACAACGTCGGTCAGACCGAGACCGCGGAGGCGCTGTACGAGCGGACGGCGGCGATGGCCGCCGACGAGGCGGACCCGGCTTTCATGGGCGGTGTGAGCTTCGCGCGGGCGGGCTTGCGGCTCCGTCGCGACGCCGACCTCGGTCCGACGAGGGAGGCAGGCCATGAAGCGACGCGCCAATACCAGGTTGCCGGCGACTCGATGGGGGTCGCGATGTGCGACTACGGCCTCGGCTTCCTGGCGAGCGAGACCGGCGACCATGCCGCTGCGGCGATGCACCTCGGCCGCGCAATACGGACGTACGAGCACACAGGAGCCTCGCTGTTCGTGGCGTGGTGCACGATGCAGCTCGGCTGGGAGGCCATCTTGCTCGGGCACTTCGACGAGGCGTTCGAGCTGGTCCTGCCTTTCTTCGACAGCGCCGACCGGCGGCACGCCCTCGGAATCGCGGCCTACGCCCGGCTACGAGCTGGAGTGGTCGACGAAGCCGGCCGCCTTGTGGCGCGGGCTCTCGAGGGCGTGCTCGACGAGATCGTGACGCCGTACGTCGTCGCTCTCCTTCGCGCCGTCTCGGCGCGCGTTGCGCTCGCAAAGGGCCTGCTCGAGGAGGCAATGGTGGCCGCCGAGCTCGCGGCCCGGGAGCGCAAGGTCGGGCCGTTCGTCCGCTCGTTCATCGATCGCACGCACCTCGAGGTGCTGATGGCGCGCAAGGAGTTCGCGGCAGCCGAGGGGGTGCTCGAGCCCGCGGTCGCGCGACTCCACCGTCACGCGCGCTCGCTCGCGGAGCCCCAGCGCACCATGTACCTCACCGGCATCGAGGAGAACGTCCGCATCCTCGAGCTGTCGCGCACGGGGCTCGAGGCTCAGCGATGACGACGCGCGAGCTTGTACAGATAGACGCGATCGATCCCGGCCGCGGCCGCCGCCTGGGAGGGCTTGCCGTCGTGGTGCGCGAGCAGCGCCTTCACGTAGGCCTGCTCGAAGGCCTCGATGGCCCGGCGTCGCGCCTCGGCGTAGGGCACCGTCGGATCGACCGCCGCCACCTCGCGTCGCGCGGCGAGTTCTTCGCCGATCGGGAGCGCCTCCTCGAAGGCGAGGCACCGCTCGAGGTGATTGCGGAGCTCGCGCACGTTGCCCGGCCAGGCGCCTCGCTGCAGCGAGGCCAGGAACTCGGGCGTGCAGAGGGCCCGGATCTCCTCCGGCTTCGCGCCGAGCGAGGCAAGCAGCTCCTCGGCGAGCAGCGGCAGGTCGTCGGCGCGCTCGCGCAGCGGCGGGAGCGTGAGGCGGAGGACGGCCAGCCGGAAGTAGAGATCGGCACGAAAGCGGGCCTCGTTCACCTCCCGCCGCAGATCGCGGTTGGTGGCCGCGACGATCCGCACGTCGACCTTCTTGTGCAGGTTACTGCCGACGCGCCGGATCTCCCGGCTCTCGAGCGCGCGCAGGAGCTTCGGCTGCTGGTCGATCGGGAGCTCGCCGATCTCGTCGAGGAAGATGGTGCCGCCGTCCGCCTCCTCGAACGCGCCGAGGCGCCGCTCGGTGGCGCCGGTGAAGGCGCTCTTCTCGTGGCCGTAGAGCTCGGACTCGATCAGGTTCTGCGGGATCGCGCCGCAGTCGACCACCACGAACGGCTTGCCGTTGCGGGCGCTGCCGCGGTGGATCGCCTCGGCGACCTTGCCCTTGCCCGTCCCCGTCTCGCCCTCGAGGAGCACGGTGAGGTCGCTGCCGGCGGCGCGCTCGACGAGCGCCAGCGCGACCCGCATGGCGACCGACTCGGCGACCAGCCCGTGGAACGAGCGCCGCGTGGACATCGGCACGCGTCGGACCTGGCCGAGCAGCTCGAAGCGCAGCGTCACCGCCCCGGCCTTGATGGTGCTGCCCGACCGCAGGAAGGCCTCGACCACGCTCACGCCGTCGATCACGGTGCCGTTGCGGCTGCCGAGGTCGCGCACACGCGCCTCGGGGCCTTCGAGCCGGATCTCGCAGTGGAACCGCGACACGCAGCTGTCGTCGAGCCGGAGATCGTTGGAAGCATGCGTGCCCACCGCGCACCGCGGCGAGGTCGCCTCGAACGTGGTCGGTTCACCGCCCTCGATCACGGTGAGGCGAAAGCCGCTGGCCGTCGGCGCGTCGAGCGCGCGCGGATCGATGGCGTCGGTGCGGTCCTCGCTCATGACTCCGAGGTCAGACTAACTCTCGGGGGGAGGTCATTGTGAAGATCACGATCGTCTCGATCGGGACTCGCGGGGACGTGCAGCCGTACGTCGCGCTGGGCGCGGCGCTCACGGCGCGCGGGCACCAAGTGACCCTCGCGACCCACGAGGAGTACGAGCCGTTCGTGCGCAGCCACGGCCTCGAGTTCCGGCCGATGCGCGGCAACTTGCGAGCGCTCGCGGGGACCGAAGCGGGGCGTGCGTGGCTGGCGTCCGGCGAATCGCCCCGCGCGTACGCACGGACGTCGAAGGCGCTCCTCGGTCCGATCGTGCGCCCCTGGTGCGAGGACGCCGACGCAGCGGTGGAGGGCGCCGACGCGGTGGTCTTCTACATCATGGCGATCGGCGCGCACTTCGCCGCGGAGCGGAGAGGCCTGCCGGCGATCGCCGTGGCGCCTTGGCCCATGATCCCGACCGTCGCCGGCCCACCGCTCACGATGCCGGCCCTGCGCTGGCTGCCGGGATTCGCGCTGCGCGCGCTCGGACACTGGGCCTACCGGTTCGTCGGCGGGGTGTTCCACGACGAGTACCAGGCCCACCGCGCGGCGGTCGGCTTGCCGCCGATGCGCGAGCCAGATGCATTCCATCACGTCTTCCAGAGCGGCACCCCGACCCTCGGCCTGTTCAGCGAGACGGTCGTGCCGCGGCCTTATGACTGGGCGCAGCAGCACCAGGTGGCCGGCTTCGCGTTCCTGCCTCCGCGCTCGTACGAGCCGCCCGCGGCCCTGGCACGCTTCCTCGAGGCGGGCCCTCCACCGGTCTACGTCGGCTTCGGATCGATGACCGGCTTCGATCCCCAGGCGCTCGCCACCCTGGCGCTCGGAGCCGCGCGCAAAGCGGGTGTCCGCGTGATCCTGTCGAGCGGCTGGGCGGGGCTGCGCGCGCAGACGGACGAGACGGTGCACGTCGTCGACGACGTGCCCCACGACTGGCTCTTCCGGCGCGTGGCCGCCGTCGTGCACCACGGTGGCGTCGGCACGTTCGCCGAGGGTCTGCGGGCCGGGTGTCCGACGGTGATCACCTCGTTCTTCGGCGACCAGCCGTACTGGGGCTGGCGCAACGAGGTGCTCGGCACCGGACCACGCACACTCAGCCGCAAGGGTCTGACCACGGAATCGCTCGGTGCCGCGCTCGAGGGGGCTGTGAACCACCCCGCCTATCGGGCGAACGCGGCGAAGATCTCCGAAGCGCTGCGCGCCGAGGAGGGTGCAGCACACGCGGCTGCCCGGATCGAGCGTCACCTCGCCCGTTCCTAGCAACCGTCCCAGACCGCTCTCCGCGGGAAGTTTGACATTTGTGTGTCTTACTCGGACTCACCTTGTCGTCGTAGGTGGGATGCCGTAGCTTGCCGCCACCATGAAGCGAATCGCCCTGATCTTCGCCCTCGCCCTCGGTGTCCAGAGCGCGGCCTGCGTCGCCGAGACCGCCGCCACCGACGAGGACGGGACCCAGGAGGACGACCTCACGCTGGCGACCGACACCAAGATCAAGAACGCCATCGTCAAGACGACGACCGGCCTCTCGTTCATGTCGGAGAGCGACCACGCGTTCGTGTGGGTGCGCTCGAGCACCGTGGCGACGGCTCCGGCGAACGCGTGGTTCATCCACAAGTCCTTCTCGGGTGTCACCGACGGCGACGCGATGGCCGACAAGCCGCTCTCGAAGCTGAAGTCGGAGACCGTGAACTTCGAGTCGTTCGCCGCGCGCTACGCGCCCGTGGTCGGCGAGGACGCGGACAACTTCGCCTACCACCAGCAGATGACCAAGGTGCTCGCCATGGTGCGCACCAACCTGAAGAACGCCGTCGTCATCCGCCTCGGTCGTCCGAGTGGCAGCGGCCTGGTCGGCGCGATCTCCGTCTACATCGTCGGCACCCTGCCGAGCGGCAAGGTCGGCGGCCTCTTCACCGTCTCCGTCGAGACCTGAGCCGCGCGCGGCGCAGCAGGCCGAGGCCGAACAACGCGGCGAGGCAGACCGCGCCGCTCGAACCGTGCGGTGCCGCCACCGCGCAGCCGTCGTCGCCGGCCCCACCCGGCGGCACGCAGCTCCCTTGATCGCAGGCGTTCCCGGCCGCGCAGTCGTCCGAATTCGCGCAGCGCGCACCGCACGTGCCACGCGCGCAGCGGTACGGCGCGCACGACTTCCGCGCGCCCGTCCCGAGGTCGACCGCCTCGTCACCCTCGCACTTCGCCTTCGGCTCCACGCACGTGGCCGTCGTCGTGTCGCAGACGTGTGCGTCGTCGCAGTAGCCGTCGTTGCCGCAGATGGCGGCGCACGCGCCCGCGAGACAGAGGCCGTACGGCGCGCAGGTCTCGTGGTCGGCCTTCGGCTTGCCGCTGATGGGCGCGCAGGTGCCGCCCGCGCCACACGCGTTGCACGCCTCCTTGCAGCGCCGCTCGCAGCAGACGCCGTCCGTGCAGAACCCCGAGCCGCAGTGCGCGTCGGCGAGGCACGGGGAGCCGGTCAGCAGCTGGAACACGACCGGCGAGGGCAGGAACGGGAGCGTGTCGTCGTTCGTGCTGAGGCCGGCGACGATCAGCACGCGACCGTCGGCGAGCGACGCTGCGCCGTGACCAGTGCGCTGTGCGAAGAGCGGAGGCCCCAGGCGAAGCCCCTTCACCGGATCGAGCAGCTCGGTCGTCTCGTACAGGGTAGAAAACCCCTCGTCCGAGCCGCCGACGATCAGGATCTCGCCCGACGGCAGCTGGGTGGCCGTGCTGTCGAAACGGAGCACGAGCCCCGTCGCGAGCGGCGCGAAGGCGTTCTTGGTGGGGTCGTAGACCTCGGCCGTCGTGCTCGCGCCGACCACCGCGATCCTGCCATCCGTGAGCGTGAGGGCCGTCGCGTGCGCGTGGGGCGACTTGCAGTCGGGCCCCGCCGACCAGGTGTTCGTGGCGGGATCGTAGACATCCGTCTTGGTGCCGGCGGGCCCGCCGACCACCAGCACTCGCCCATCGGGCAGGCGCGCGGCGCCACCGAAGCCATGCGGGTGGAGCATCGTTCCCGCGTCGGACCAGGAGCTCGTCACCGGGTCGAACCGGTAGGCCTCGAGGAGGTTCTTGGGACCCGCACCGACCCCACCCGCGACCAGCACCCGACCGTCGGCGAGCACGACCGCGACGTGCAGCTCGCGGGCGATCGGGAGCTTCGCGCCGAGGCTGAACGTGCTGGTCGTCGGGTCGAACAGCTCCACCGAGTCCGTCGGCTTGTCCTTCGCCGTCTGACCGCCGACCACGAGCACGCGACCGTCGCCGAGGAGCGTGGCCGTGTGCGCGCTGCGCGCGACCTTCAGCGCCTGCTTCGGGTCCGAGGTCCAGAGATCGGTGGTCGGGTCGTACAGCTCGAACGAGGCCTCCGCTGCGATGGTGGTGCCGCCGGCAGTGAGCACACGGCCGTCGGCGAGGCGCGTGGAGGTGGAGTAGAGTCGACTCGGCACCCGCATCGGGCGGGTGGGTCGGAACCCGTCGGCCTGGGCCACGAAGGTGACCAGGAGCGGCGCGGCGAAGGCCGCAGCGACCACGAGCCTGCGCCTCCTGCGCAGGCCGAGCAGCAGGGCGAGCGCGAAGAACGCTGACGAGCTCGCGCCGCCGAAGCCAGTGTGGCAGCCCCCCGTGTCGGTGGCCTTCGCGACCACTGGCACGCACGTCTTCTCGTCGCACGCGTAGCCCGCCGCGCAGTCGAGCGTGGTGGCGCAGCTCGCGAGGCAGTCCCCGCTCGGCCCGCACGCGTACGGCGCGCAGGCCTTCTTGCTCCCGTCGGGCGCGACGACCGAGCCCTCGCCGTCGCAGAGGCCGCGCGCCGGGCCGCAGCGGCCCTTGGTCACGAAGCAAACGTTGCCGGCGGCGCACTCGGCGTCGCTCGCGCACGACCCGCCGCAGGCCCCCGCCTTGCAGCTCAGGTACGGCGCGCAGCTCGGGTGCCCCGCGCGGGGCGCGCCGTCGATCGTCGAGCACGTGCCCTCCTTGCCGGCGACGTTGCAGGCCTCGCAGGCGCCGCCGCAGGCCTTGTCGCAGCAGAAGCCGTCGACGCACGCGCCGCTGCCGCACTGGGCGTTCGTGGTGCAGGCCACGCCGGGCAGTGCATTCCAGATCTCCTCGCTTCCGTCGCGCCCACCGACCACGAGCACGCGGCCGGGATCGACCGGCTCCGCCACGTGGGTGACGCGGCCGAGCAGCATCGGAGGCGCCACGACGAACTTGTTGGTCTTGCCCTCGAAGATGGAGACCGTGGTCAGCGGAGCGGCCCCCGCGACCACCTTGGCGAAGCCGCCGGTCACGAGCAGCCGGTCGCCCGGCAGGGCTGCCATCGTGGCGCCGATCTGGTTGTCCGAGATCGGCCCGACCTCGGTCCAGGTCCTGGCGCTCGGATCGTAGATCAGTGGCGTGCCCTCGCCGATCACGAGCACGCGTCCGTCCTCGAGGCGCCCGAGGCGCGGGCGCTTGGGGATGGTGCGGTCGGCGGCCGGCGCGATCCACGTGGACGTGGCGCTCGACCAGCGGAACGCGAAGCCACCCCCGGCGACCAGCACGTCGCCGCCCGGCAGGGGTGCCGCGCGCGCCGCTTCGAGGGCCGTCGGCAGCGGAGGCGCCGCGCTCCAGGCGTCCGTCTTCGGGTCGTAGATCTCGACCGAGGAGAGGGCGGGGGTGGGGTCTCCGGTCCCCGCGACGACCAGCACACGACCGTCCGCGAGCGGCGCGCAGCCGTGGTTGTTGCGCCCCACGCTCATCGGCTTCACGAGCGTCCAGGTGTTCGCCGCGTCGTCGTAGATCTCGGCGGTCGAGCGCGCGCCGGTCGCGACGCCACCCGACACCTGGGTGGTGGTCCCGCCGACCACGAGCACCTTCTTGCCTCCCTCGAGCGCCACGGCGCAGAAGTACCCGCGCCCCTCCTTCATCGAGGCAGCGGTGCTCCAGCCGAACGTCTTCGGCTCGAACAGGTCGGCGATCGACAGACAGGGTTCGTACTGCCCGCCGGTGATCAGGATCTTGCCGCTCGCGAGGCGCGCGCTGGCGCCGGCCGAGCGCAGCACGCCGCGGGACGAGATCGGCGTCCAGGCCTCGGCGCTCGCCAGCGAGGGCGCGAACACCGCGACGGCGAGCATGGCAGCAAAGGCACGGACCTGGACCATGGACGAGGAGGATAGGCCTCTGCCGACCTGTGGCCAGAGGAAACCCATGGTCCATCTCCGCACAAATTGCGCTCGATCACGATTTGGATCGTCCTCTCGTCACACTCTGGCCTCGGCCGACGATGAAGAGGACGATGGCTGCCTATCCCCTCCAGGCCGTGGACATGACGACCTCCCCCCTCGCCGACCCCGAGCTGCGCAAGAGCCTGTTCGCCGCGGTCGCCCGGCGCGTCCCCGCGCAGGAGGTCGAGGAGATCGTGCAGTCCGCGCTCGTCGAGGCGCTCGCCTCGCAGAGCCGCCCCGACGACGAGGCCGAGCTGCGGCGCTGGCTGTTCGGCGTCGCGCGCAACAAGGTCGTCGACTTCCACCGCCGCCGCGGCCGCGAGGGCGCGCCGATCGACGCGGCCGATCTCGCCGCCGAAGACCAGGCGCAGAACGAGGCCATCGACCTGCTGCGCTGGGCCGAGCGCGAGGCCCCCGACGGCGCCCAGCACGCTCGCACGCTCGAGTGGATGCTGCGCGAGGGCGACGGCGAGAAGCTCGAGGACATCGCGCGGGCCGAGTCGCTCCCCGCGCCGCAGGTCCGGCAGCGCGTGGCGCGCATGCGGCGCCACTACCGTACCCGCTGGGCCGTGCTCGCGGCCGCGGCCGTCGTGGGCGGCGCGCTCACGTTGGTGCTGTGGCTCCAGCTCCGCGACGTCGGCGACCAGGCGCAGCCGGCGCCCGCACCGAGCATCACCGCGCCCGTCGGCGAAGACCCGGTGAAGAAGGCCGTCGCGCTCCGCACCGAGGGCCTCTCGCTGTGCGCGAAGGGCGCGTGGGACGACTGCCTCGTGCGCCTCGATCAGGCCGCCAAGCTCGACCCCGCGGGCGACAAGACCCAGCCAGTGCAGGAGGCGCGCGCCGCGGCCGCGAGCGCCAAGGCCCCGCCCCCGCCGCCGCCGGTCCCTGACGACGGCAAGAAGCAGATGAAGGACACGCCACCGGCGAAGCCGATGCCGAAGGTCGACACCACCACGACGGTCCCCACGACGCCCATGAAGCCGCCGACCAAGGGCGGTAAGCCCGGCCCCAAGAAGTCGGCGCCCGCGGCCGAGTTCGACTGACAGAGGCCCGAACCAAGCAAGTCCCGTGGGCCCGGAAGTGACGCGCGAAGGGGCGAAGCGCCGTAGCGGCGGCACGTAGGGCGAACAAAGCAGATCAGGGCCAGCGGCACTGCGCTTCTTCGGCGAGCTTCGGCATCGCCGCGACGACCTGGGCGAGGCGGCGCTCGCACAGCGTGCCCTGGTCGTCGTCGAGGCGCGTGCACGCCACGCGCACCTCCTCGATCTCTCCGGACTGGGCGGCCACGGCGCAGCACTGGCGCAGGCGCTGACACGACGCCGCCCGCTCGCTGTGACACCCCGGGGCGAACGCGCCGAGACCGAGGACGAAGAGGAGCACGAGCGACCCGCGACCGATCATGGTCTCGATGGTACCAAGAGCTGCGACACCACGCGGCGGCGCGCGAACGCCCACGCGAGCGCCGTCAGCAGGGGGATCGCGGAGAGCGCGAGGGCGACCTTCCGTGGCCCGACCCCGACGTCGAGGAGCGCGGCCACCCCGAGCATCGAGGCCATCATGGTGGTGACGAGCCCCGCGAGCTCGAGCGACGAGACGCGCCCGAGGAGCCGGTTCGGGACCGTGAGCTGGAGGATCTGGCTCGACTGCACCCACACCGTGGAGCCGCCCATGTGCGCCACCACGACCCCGAGCGCTGCGAGCCACACCCCTGGTGAGAGCGCGAACCCGAGGTATCCGAGCGCGGCCACCGGGAACGCGCCCAGCACCGCCCCGCACAGCCCCGCGATGCTCTGCCCCATGATCCGCTGCGCGACGAACGGGCCGACCAGCGCCCCGACGCCGCGGGCCGCGTAGAGCACGCCCATCGCGGCCGCCGCGGCGCGGGCGTCGGCCTGGGTGAACACGCGGTCGGCGAACGCGGTGAAGAGCACGACCACGCCGCCGACGAGCCCCCACCCCGACTTCAGGAACATCGCCGCGAGCTGGCCGGGGTGCGCGCGCAGCCAGTCGAGCGCCTCGCCGAACGACCCCTCGGCCGGCTCCCCCTCGAGCTTCGCAGCGCGCTCCTCGCGGGGAGGCAGCGGTGGCAGGCGCGCGAGCAGCACGAACCCCGCCGACGCCAGGAAAGAGGCGCCGTTGAGCAGGAGAGCCGCCTCGCGCCCGAAGCTGCGCGTGACGAGGCCGCCGAGCGCGGCGCCGATCGCGAGCATCGCGCTCCACGTGGCACCGCCGATCGCGTTGGCCGACAGCAAACCGCGGGGCTCCACGATCTGCGGCACGACCGCGCTGCGCGCCGGCTCGAAGAAGGCCGTCACCGTCTCCTGGAGGAACGTGAGCGCGTAGATCAGCGCGACGTTCGCCGTGCCGTCGGCGCGGATGGCGCCGAGGTAGGCGAGCATGACGCCAGCGCGCAGCACGTCGCAGACGACGAGCACGCGCCCGCGCGGGAACCGATCGGCGACCACGCCGGCGAGCGGCGAGAAGAGCACATTGGGGAGCAGCCGCAGCGCGAGGTAGCCGCCGGCGACGTGGGCCTGCCCGCCGGTGGTGGGCAACAGCGTGAGCAGCGCGACCAGCTGGAACCAGTCGCCCACCTCGCTGACCGCCTGCGCCGCCGTCAGCGCGCGGAACGAGCGGTTCTCGCGGAGCAGCGCGAGGGGGCCCATCGAGCGGTCATGGCACCGCGGCCGAGGCGCAGCCAACTCCCAAAAAAGCGAAGCGGCGCCCCCTTTCGAGGAGCGCCGCCGCGCGACCGGCCGCAGGCCGAAGAGAGAGTTACTTCTTCTTCTTCGGGTCGGCCTTCTTGTCGTCGTCCTTCTTGTCGTCGTCGTCCTTCTTGTCGTCGTCGTCGGCCTTCTTCTTGTCGCCGTCGTCGTCGCCCTTCTTCTTGTCGTCGTCGTCACCGCCCTTGGGCTTGCAGTCCGGGTCCTTGTTGGGCTCGATGGTGACGTTGTAGCCCGCGCCGCCCTTGATCTTGTTCAAGTGGCCCGGGTCCATGTCGGTGATGTTGAACTTGTAGGTGCCCTTGGCCACGCAGGCGAGCACCTCGATGCCGGTGGAGTCGCCCTTCTCGCTGCCGAGGACCGAGCCCTTGCTGTCCTTAAGGGTGATCTTCGGCCAGAGGCGCATCGCGAGGCTCTTGCCGGTCGCGTTGACGGTGATCTTGTACGAGCCAGCCTTGGTGATGGTCCAGGTGTGGTCCTGGCCCTTGGGCTCGTAGACGCGCTGCCCGTTGCAGGTCGAGGCGTCCTTGAACTCGCACGGCTTGGAGGCCTCGGGCGGGTCGGCGAAGATCGCGAGGCCGCCGCCGCTGAGCAGCGAGACGCCGCCGAAGACGAAGCCGAGGATCGAGTTGCGCTTGGTGCTGCCGATGAGGGAGTCGCGGCCCTTGGTCGACATCATGATCTTGCCGAGCATGCCGTCGCGCTTGGTGATGGTGCCGCCGGCGAGCTTGCCGAGCACGAACAGCGCGCCCTCGGCGGGGATGATCTTCTCGGTGACGGTGACGCCCTTGGTGTACTCCTCGCCCGACGAGTGCGGGACGTGGACGTGGTACTGCCCGAAGTAGACGTCGCCCCAAGCGCCCTGGGTCTGCTCGAACGACTTGGTGAGGTCGCAGTCGACCTTCTCGCGGGCGTCGACGCCGATGGGGCCCGAGCCGTCGTCGACCTGGAACACGCTGCCGTTCTCCGTGGTGGAGATGGTGCTGCTGCCGCTCTGGGTCTTGTGGCCGTCCTCGGTGGCGACGGTCTTCTCCCACTTACGCTCGGCCTTGATCTCGTAGTACAGGCACGGCTTGCCGGAGCACGGCGCGAGGATCGGCTGCGGGGCCAGGATGCGACCCTCGGTGCTGACCAGCCCCTCGGCGTCCCCCGCCTGCGGGTTGCTGGCGATCTCGCCCGTCTTCTTGAAGGGCGCCGCGAGGATCCGCTTCATCTTCGCACGCTGCATGAAGCCCACGATGACGAGAACGACCGCCACCGCGAGCAGGAAGAAACCGAGGTACTGCATGAGCTGTCTCCAGAAACGGGGAGGATGAACGCACCACCCGAGAAACGGGGGCCACGAGGTGAACACGGGTGGTCGCAGCTCTCAACCCCTTTGTGGGAGAAACGAGGCTGGACGGAACCTGCATGAGGGAAGACGAGGGTGGTGTCGACTTGTCGCGCAGAAATGTTTTTGGCTCACCACCAGCGCTCGTTGCGACGTCACGTCCTGGGAGGAATCGGAAGGCAAGGTGCCACCGTCAGGGCCCTGCAGTCGGGGCATGTTCGCGCGCATGGTGCGTCCCGTTCGAGGCGGAACCGAGCCCTGGTGACCAGATTGCCCCGTGGCACCGGGATTGCTGGCTTACGGTCATGGTGTAGCGATGAACGCCTCTCCGCACGACGCCCATGTCCTCCGGGAGCTCGCGAGCGCGCTCGGGAAGGCGATCGCCGAGGCGCGGGGTGGAGAGGTCCTGCGGATCAAGGCAGCGCGGGACCTCGCGGGCGAGGTCCGAGACCACGCACGCGCCGCTGGGCTCGAGCTGCTCGCGGCGCACGCGAGCCGCCTGTTCGCGCTCCTCGCCGTGCCGCCCGCCCGCTGGGGCGTGACGGTCGACGAGGTGCTGGCGGCGGCTTCGTACGAGGCCGAGCGCACCAAGCTGCGGCCGAGCAGCTACGGCCTCCCCGCGACCTTGCTGGCCGGACGGATCCTCGTCGTCGATCCCGACGCGACGACCCGCACCACCACGTCCGACGCCATCCGGGCGAACCTGGTCGAGGCGATCTCCACGGGGTCGATCGAGGAGGCGCTGCACGAGGGCCTGCGGCGCCACCCCGACGCGATGATCGTGAACGCCGATCTCGAGGGCATCGAGCGGCTGCACGCCGCGCTCGGCAAGCCCCCCTTCGCGATCCTCGGGCGCGACGGGCTGACGAGCCACCGCGCGGCCGCGGCGAAGAAGGGGGCGTCGCTCTACGTGCAGCGACCGATCGACACCGAGGAGCTGTCGGTCACGGTGCGACGCCTGCTCGACCGCGCGCGCACGCCCCGACCGAAGGTCCTGCTGGTCGACGACAGCCCGCACCGGCTCGTCGACCTCTCACGCAAGCTCGACGGCGAGGGCATGACCGTCCAGACCCTCTCCGACCCGACCCGCGTGCTCGAGGTGCTCGACGAGATCCGCCCCGACCTCGTGCTGGTCGAGGCGAAGATGGAGCCGCTCGACGGCTGGGAGCTCTGCGCGGTCCTCCGCACGGCGCCCGAATGGCAGGACCTGCCGATCGTGTTCCTCGGCGACAGCGAAGACCCGGAGAGCCGCGCGGCAGCGTTCCGCGTGGGCGCCGACGACTTCGTGCCGCGCGCGAACGACCTGCGCGAGCTGACCGCGCGCCTCCTCGGGCGGATCGAGCGCACGCGGCTCCTCCGCGACCGCGGCGATCGCGACTTCCTCACGGGGCTCCTGCGAAGGAGCGCGTTCCTCAACGGGTTCTCCTCGCTGCTCAACCAGGCCCGCCGCCGCAACCGCCCGCTCGCGCTCGCCATCCTCGACCTCGATCACTTCAAGCAGGTGAACGACCGCTTCGGGCACCTCGCGGGCGACCGCGTGCTCGTCGCGGTCGGCAAGCTGCTCGCCGACCACCTCCGCGGCGAGGACCTCCGCGGGCGCTGGGGCGGCGAGGAGATCGTCATCGCGTTCCCCGAGTCCACGCGCGAGACCGCGGCGCCTGCGGTGCGGCGCATGCTCGAGGACATGGCGAAGCTCGCGATCGAGGACGACGGCGAGGTCTTCCACGTGACGTTCTCGGCCGGGGTCGCCAGCTTCCCGGGGGACGGGCCGCAGCCGATGGACCTGTTCGCGACGGCCGACCGTCGCCTCTACCTCGCGAAGCGCCTCGGGCGCGCGCGCGTGCTGAGCGAGGGCTGAAGCCATGGCCGCCCTCCCCTCCCCCCTGTTCGGCGCCGAGCCCAGGAAACGCATCCTGGTCGTCGACGACGACGAGCCGACCGCGCGCATACTCGGTCACTTCTTGCGCGGCTACGACGTGGACCTCGCCGGCAACGGCCTCGAGGGAATCGAGAGGGCCATCGCGCACCGACCGGATCTGATCCTGGCCGACGTGTGGATGCCGGAGCTCGACGGCATCGAGATGGTGCGCCAGCTGCACCGGGACCCGACCCTCGCGCACGTGCCCGTGATCTTCGTGTCCGCTGCGGGCGACGCCCAGCACGTCGCCGCGGCGATCTCGGTCGGGGCGCGCCACTTCCTCGCCAAGCCGATCGACGTGAAGAAGCTGCTCGGCCTCGTGCGCAAGGCGCTCGGCGTGCCCTGAAGAGTTGCGTCAGCCGGCGTCGGCGGGCGGCAGGCCGTAGGCCGGCGCGGGGCCACCGGAGTCGGTCGCGCCGTCGGCGTCCGCGGCGCCGTCGGTCTTGCCGCTGTCGACCGCGCTGCCGGTGTCGGTCGACGTGTCCGCCGTGCCCGTGTCGGCGGGGAGGCCGTAGGCCGGCGCAGGGCTACCGGTGTCGAGGCCCGTGTCGGCGGTGGAGTCGGCCCCGGTGCCGGTGTCGGTGCCCGACGAGGTGCCGTCGCCGCTGCTGCAGCCGAGCACGATCGCGGACGCGCCGATCGCGACGAGCGCGCGGCGCGGCAGACGCTGGGCCACGACCCGCGGCGCCTGCGCAGAAGCGCCGGGCGCGGCTGCGCCGCAGAAGGGACAAGACGCAGCGTCGGCCTGCACGTGCCGACGACAACCCGAACAAGGCGTGAAAAAGGACATTTGGTCACTGTATCCGATAACCTGGCTCCATGCCGCTCGGCCTGTGGATCCTGTGCGCGGTGGTGGGTGGGTTGCTGATCCTGGCGGCGCACGACCGCCTGCAGAAGCGCCACGCGATCATCCGCAACTTCCCGATCGTCGGACGCTTCCGCTACTGGTTCGAAGCCCTCGGCGGGCCGCTCCGCCAGTACATCGTGACCGGCAACGACGAGGAGCGGCCGTTCTCGCGCGATCAGCGGCGCTGGGTCTACGCGTCGAGTAAAAAAGAGAACAACTACTTCGGCTTCGGCACCGACAACGATCTCGAGCAGACGCCGGGCTACGTGATCATCCGCCACGCCGCGTTCCCCATCAACGGCGCCACGCCGGGCACGCCCGAGTACGACCCCGAGTACCGCTGCCCGCCGGCGAAGATCCTCGGCGGGCACCGCGACCGGAAGAAGGCGTTCCGCCCCTCGTCGATCGTGAACACGTCGGCGATGAGCTACGGCTCCCTGTCGAGCGCCGCGGTCGAGGCCATCAACCGCGGGGTCGCGATCGCGGGCGCGATGCAGAACACGGGAGAGGGCGGCATCTCCGACTTCCACCGCAAGGGCGGCGACCTGATCTGGCAGCTCGGCACCGGCTACTTCGGCTGCCGCGACGAGCACGGCCACTTCTCGATGGAGCGATTCCTCGAGACCGTCGCGAGCGCCAAGGTGCGGGCGATCGAGATCAAGCTGTCGCAGGGCGCGAAGCCGGGACTCGGGGGTCTCTTGCCCGCCGCGAAGGTCACCGCGGAGATCGCGCGCATCCGGCTCATCCCCCTCGGCAAGGACTGCGCGAGCCCCGCGGCGCACACCGCGTTCTCCGACGTCAGCAGCATGCTCGACTTCATCGAGAGGATCGCCGACGCGACGGGGCTGCCCGTCGGCATCAAGTCCGCGGTCGGGGAGGTGGGCTTCTGGCACGAGCTCGCGAAGGCGATCGAGCGCACCGGTCGCGCCCCCGACTTCATCACCATCGACGGCGGCGAGGGTGGCACCGGCGCCGCGCCGCTCGTGTTCAGCGACCACGTCGCGCTCCCGTTCAAGCTGGGCTTCGCCAGCGTCTACCGCGCGTTCGCCGAGCGCGGCGTGCACGAGCAGGTGGTGTTCATCGGCTCGGGCAAGCTCGGGTTCCCCGAGAGCGGTCTCCTCGCCCTCGCCCTCGGCTGCGACATGCTCAACGTGGCGCGCGAGGCGATGCTCGCGATCGGCTGCATCCAGGCGCAGCAGTGCCACACGGGGCACTGCCCCACGGGCGTCGCCACGCAGACCCCCTGGCTCGTCGGGGGTCTCGACCCCACCGCCAAGTCGGCGCGGCTCGCGAACTACCTGCTCACGCTCCGCAAGGAGCTGCTCTCGCTCGCCCACGCGTGCGGCGAGCTGCACCCGGGGCTCGTGTCCCTCGACCGCATCGACGTGCTCGACGGGCTCGCCACGCGCTCGGCGCGCTCGGTGTTCGGCTACGAGCCGGGCTGGGGGCTCCCCGAGGAGAGCGAGCGAGAGGCGATCCGCGCGCTCATGCGGGCGCCGCCGCGCCCCACCGCCAGGGGTCACTGATACTTGAAGGCCAGGGGATCGAACGAGAGCTCCCTGCTCCCCTTGCCCTCCTCCTCGATCACCACCCCGCCGTCGTCGAAGCGCACGAGCGCCTTCGGGTCGATGAGCTTGCCCGACGTCTGCGTGTAGGCGAAGTCGTCCTTCACCTCGAGGATCTGCTCCGGCTTGCCGCGCGCCAGCGTGAGCACGGTGGTGGTCACGGTGCCGGCGTGGCCGTCGCAGGCGGTGATGGCCTCGCTGTCGACGACCGTGTCGTCGTAGGCCTTGTCGTGCACGTGCTCCGCGCGCACCTCGATGGTCGCGGTGTAGCTGCAGGTCTCGAGGAGGAAGCGACGACCGGCGACCACCTTGCCCTGGTCGATCCACGCGACGTAGAGCGCGACCACGCGCTTGGTGGGGCCGTCCTCGCCCTCGAGCCGGACGTGCGCGATCGCCTCGAGCGCCGGGTCGGTGTCGAGCTGGCGAGACAAGAGCCCCTGCGCCTTGACCGTGCGGCCCTTGCCCGGCAGGGACTTCGGATCGATGCCGAGCTGGCCGAGCGCCGCGACGACCTTCGCGTCGGCGCCGTCGAGCCCCACGAGGGACGCGAGCGTGGCGACGAGCTCCGCGCCGAGCGGGTCGGGCCTGGCGACGCTGGCGACGGCGGACACGCTCGGCGCGGCGGGGCGCGCCGCGGGGGGCGGCGGCGGCTCGCTGGGCCCCGGAGGCTCGCCCCGGTTGCACCCGAGGAGCAGGGACAGGAGGCCGACCAAGGCGCGCACGATCGCTACCTACCACAGCGATCCGCTCTCGGGGCGCCGCGGGTCTCGGGGGGCGGCCTCAGCGACTCGGGTGGCGGCTGAAGGCCTCGGCGCGGGCGGACACCGCCTGGAGCGCGCCGTCGATCTGGGCCCGACTGCAGGGCTTCATGAGGTTCGGCTGACCACACTCGGCGAGGAAGCGCTCGGCGCGGGCGGTGAACGCGCCGCCCGTCAGGAACACCGTGCGTCGGGCCTGGTCGGGGGCGCTCTCGGCGAGCTCGGCGAACACGTCCATGCCGGTGACCTCGGGCATCATCAGGTCGCACAGGATCGCGTCGTAGCGCTCGCCGCCGCGGATGAGCGCGAGGGCCTCGGCGCCCGAGTTGGCGACGTCGACCCGGTGCAGGCGGGCGAGCAGGCGCTGCAGCGACGAGACGATCCGCGGCTCGTCGTCGACGATGAGGATGTGGAGCGAGCGCTTCGGCCCGCTCGCCGGGGCCGCGCTCGCCTTCTGCGCCAGCTGGTCGGCGGGGCGGAGGCGGACGCGGAACGTGGTGCCGGCGCCGCGGCTGCTCTCCACGGTGAGCGAACCACCGAGCCCACCGACGATGGAGTGGCTGATCGAGAGGCCGAGGCCCGTGCCCTCACCGAGGGGCTTGGTGGTGAAGAACGGGTCGAAGATGCGGTCGATCAGCTCGGGCGGGATGCCGATGCCCGTGTCGGTGACCGTGATCTCCACCATGCCGTCGACGAACTTGGTGGCGACGCGGATCTCGTTGTGCGGGCGGTCGCCGGCCTCGATGGCCTGGGCGGCGTTGATGAGCAGGTTGATGAACACCTGCGAGAGGCGCGAGGCCTCGGCCGCCACCTTGGGCACGTCGTCGTACTCGCGGACCAGCCGCGCGCGGTGGCGGATCTCGTGCGAGACCACGTTGATGGTGGACTCGAGCAGCGAGCGCACGCACACGGGCTCGAGCTCGCGCTCCTGGGGGCGCGAGAGCAGGCGCAGCTCGCGCACGATCTCGACCGCACGCTCGGTGCCTTCGCGCGCGTGCTTCGACGACTCGACCAGCTCGGACAGGACCTCGTCGACCGGCACCCCCTGGGCCAGCTGACCGAGGAGCTGCTCGACGAGCTGGAGGTTGGTGGTGACGTAGGCGAGCGGGTTGTTGATCTCGTGGGCCACGCCGGCGGCCAGGGTGCCGAGGCTCACCAGGCGGTCGGCCCGCACGAGCTCGGTCTGCATCCGTTTGCGCTCGGTGACGTCGCGGAAGATCTCCACGCGCGCCGCGCGGCCGTCGAACTGCAGGCTCATCGACGCGACCTCGGTCCAGACCGCGCCGCCGTTGGCCGTGACGAGGCGCATCTCGACGCGCGCGCTGCGGCTCGAGGGTGGCTCCTCCATCCGGGCCCGCGCCCGACCGTGGTCGGACTCGTGGACGATGGCGAGCAGGTTCTTGCCTACGAGCGCCTGCGGATTCTCGACGCCGAGGAGGACCAGCATCGCCGGGTTCAGGTACTCGATCGTGCCCTCGCGGTGCACGATGATGCCGTCGGGCGAGCGCTCGATGAGCTGGCGGAAGTTGGCCTCGGAGCGGCGCAGCGCCTCCTGGGACTTGCGTTGCTCGGTGACGTCGCGCAGGACCGCGATGAACGTGCGCTTGCCGAGCACGCGCGCCTCGCGCAGGGCGAGATCGACGGGGAACGTGCTGCCGTCGACGTGGACGCCGCGGATGGTGTCAGGGCCCTCGACGCGGGGGAGCAGCTCGTGGATCGATTTTCCGACCGCGTTCGCGGCCTTGATGCCGAAGATGCGCTCGGCCTCGGCGTTGAACAGCTCGACGCGCCCCTTGTCGTCGTAGGCGATGATGCCCGAGGGCGCCGCGTCGACGACCGCCTGCAGGTGCGCCTCGACCGCCTGGATGCGGTCCTGGGCCTCGCGCTGCTCGCGGCGGGCCTGCGCGAACAGGGCGGCGCGGCGCAGGCGGCGCGAGTCGTGGCGCAGGTACGACTCGTCGCTCGTCGAGAGCGCGCCGAGCTCGACCACGGTTCGACCGCCGCCGATCGCGAAGAGCACCTCGCACGCGGGCCAGCGCGAGCGCACCTCGACGTCGAGCATGGTGGCGTCGATCCAGTCCGCCTCGGCGTCGATGATGATGAGATCGACGACGGGCGCGGTGAGCGCGCGCAGGAGCTGGGGCCGGTCGTCGACGGCGACGGCCTCGACGTGGTCCAGCTCGGCGCGCAGCTGCGACACGAGTCGCTCTCGCGATGTGGAGGTGCCGCCGACGAGGAGGACGTGGAGCACGGAAGCCAGGACAGGATACGCGGCGGGCGAGGCCCTGGCGGGGAAAAAGTGCGGCGCGGTTCGATCGACCACCTAGACCTCGGCGCGAGCGTGGACACCTGCGCTACCATCCGCGCCCCATGAGGAAGCGCATCGCAGTGCTCGGGGGCGGCATGAGCTCGCTCACCACGGTGTTCGAGTTGACCAACCAGCGCGGCTGGCAGGACCGCTGGGACATCACGGTCTACTCCGACGGTTATCGCCTCGGCGGCAAGGGCGCGAGCGGGCGCAACGCGGCCCACGGCCAGCGCATCGAGGAGCACGGCCTGCACATCCTGTTCGGGTTCTACGACAACGCCTTCCGCGTGATGCGGCAGGTCTACCAGGAGCTCGGGCGCAACCCCGAAGAGCCACTCGCCACGTTCGAGAAGGCGTTCATCGGGGCCGATCAGATCACGATGCCGGAGAAGACCGGCGAGGGGTGGACCGACTGGGAGCTCGACGCCCCGCCGAACAGCGCGGTGCCGGGCGTGGACCACGACTTCCACGAGCCGTGGAAGTACCTCGAGATGCTCCTCTCGTACTCGGCGGAGCGCGCGCTCGAGCTGTTCGGGCTCGACCCCGCCGACGTGGTGATGCGCCGGCGAGAGATCGCCGATGCCCCGAACGACTTCCGCGACCACGTGCAGCGCGCGATGGGCACCACCATCAGCGGCGCCGTGTCGGAGCTCATCAGCACGGTGGCCGAGGCGCTCGGGCGCGTGGGCCAGCTCTTCGGGCACGTCACCGGGTTCAAGATCGAGTCGGCGCTCGACGTGGCGCTCGGCCTCGCGCGGCTCGCCGACCCGGTCGACCTCGCGCGCCTCGACTGGCTGATCACGCAATTCGACGAGCTGCTCTGGTCGCTGCCCCTGCACGACACCGAGGCCCGACGCGCGCGCCTGATGATCGACCTCGCGCTCGCGTTCGCGCGGGGGCTCGTGGTCGACCGCATCCTCGTGACCGGCGACTGGTTCTCGGTCGACGACGAGGAGCTCCGCGACTGGCTCCGCCGCCACGGCGCCCACGAGGACACCCTCCGCGCGCCGATCGTGCAGGGGCTCTACGACGCGGCGTTCAGCGGCTACGCCCCGGCCTCGGCGGGCGCGAGCGTGCACGCGCTCTTGCGCCTCGTGCTCGCCTACAAGGGGCACATCTACTACCGCATGCAGGCCGGCATGGGCGACGTCGTGTTCGTGCCGTTCTACGAGGTGCTGCGCCGGCGCGGGGTGAAGTTCGAGCTGTTCCACCAGGTGGAGCGGCTCGAGCTCTCGGCCGACAAGCAGTCGGTCGAGAAGATCCACATCCGCAAGCAAGCGACGCCGAAGGCGGGCGGCTACGACCCGTTCGTCGTGGTGAACGGCCTGCCGTCGTGGCCGAGCGAGCCGATCTACGACCGCCTCGACGACGGCGCCCTCGTGCAAGCCGCGGGGGTCGACCTCGAGGACTGGTGGAACCCGGGCTACACCGCCGGCCACCGCGTGCTCGAGAAGGGCACCGACTACGACCTCGTCGTCCTCGGCATCTCGATCGGCGCGTTCCGCCACATCGCCGGCGAGCTCGCCGCGGCCAACGGTCGGTTCGCCGACATGATCGAGCAGGTCAAGACCACGCAGACCCGCGCGGTGCAGCTCTGGTTCGGGCCCACGCGCGAGCAGCTCGGGTGGCAGGGCGTGCCGCCGATCGTGATCCCGTTCGCCAAGCCGTTCGACACCTGGTCGGACATGACCCACTTGCTGCCGCACGAGGACTGGCCGGTTCCCGTCGGCAACCTCGCCTACCTCTGCTCCGCGCTCCCCAACGACGAGCCCGAGCCCATGCGCGGCGACGTGGGGGCCGCGGGCTACACCGCCCGCCAGCGCGACCGCGTGAAGGCGCAGGCCATCGACTGGCTCTCCACCGAGGCGGGCAAGCTGTGGACCTTCGCGACGCTCCCGAGCAACCCCGACGGGCTCAACTGGGCGTGGCTCGTCGATCGGGACGACCGCATGGGGGTCGCGCGCTTCGAGGGCCAGTACTGGCGCGCCACCGTGAACCCGAGCGAGCGCTACGTGCTCGCGGTGCCGGGCCAGGCCCGCTACCGCCTGCGCGCCGACGAGTCGGGGTTCGGCAACGTGTACCTCACCGGCGACTGGACCAAGACCGCCATCAGCATGGGCTGCCTCGAGGGCGCCACGATGGGCGGCATCCAGACGGCGCGCGCGATCGATCCGCGCGTTTCGAAGGCGCTCGGGGACTGGCTCCCGGACACCGCCCCGCGCGCGCCGACGATGCCCCCGCCGCCCGCGCCGCGGCCCCCGATCGGCATCCCGGCGGGCGCCCTGCCCCGGTACATCGCGACCGACGGCAACCCCGTGGCGATCGCGCCGGTGAAGCTCGAGGTCTCCACCTCGATGTTCCTGCTCGACGCGAACCTCGCCAAGCTGCAAGCCCTCTGCGACGCGCAGCTCAACCTCGGCGACGTCACGTACAAGGCCCTCGCGCCCTTCGCCATGGTCTACGCGGCCACGATCGACAACTACCCGCTCGCCGACCCGATCGGGTTCGTGCGCGAGCGCGAGATCGGCATCTGGATCCCGGTGGTGGCGGGCCGGCAGCTCGGACCGCTGTTCGTCCCCGAGCGCGTGGTGACCTACTCGCCCTACGTCTGGGTCGACCAGGGCATCGCGCTGATCGGCGGGCGCACGGTGTTCGGGTTCGCCAAGCAGATGGGCTCGCTCGTGGTGCCCGACCTCGCGACGGGCGCTTCGGCGGAGAGCACGCTCGACACCCTCGTGCTCCCGGCCTTCTCGCCCACCACGCAGGCGGTGAACCGGCGGCTGCTCACGATCAAGAAGGGTGGCGGCGGGCTCCTCGACACGCTCGAGGACACCTGGGGCACGGGCACCAACCTGCTGCGCACCCTCGGCGACAAGATCGAGGCCATCGTCACCGGCACACCGGGGTCGCTCCCGGTGCCGAGCGTGACCTTCGTCGAGGACATGATCGCGGCCCTCGGCCACGGCATGCGCATGGTGTTCCTCAAGCAGTTCCCCGACGCGCGCGAGGGCACCAAGGCCTGCTACCAGGCGATCGTCGAGGCCGACGTGCCGATCTCGGGCGCGGTCACCGGCGGGCTCCTCGCGGGCGACTTCGAGGTGGACGTCACCCGCTTCGCGAGCCACCGCATCGTCGAGACGCTCGGGCTCCTGCCGCGCGCGACCAGCGGCGACACCGCCACGATGGACGCGATCGCCGCGGGGTGGGCGAAGTTCACGGCGACGATCCAGCCCGGGATCGTCACCCACGAAGCGCCCTGAACCGGAACCGGTAGCGCCCCGGCGGGGGGGGCCCCGCGCCCCCGGGGGGGGGGGGGGGGGGGGGGGGGGGGGGGGGGGGGGGGGGGGGGGGGGGGGGGGGGGGGGGGGGGGGGGGGCCCCCCGCCGCCCCCCCCCCCCCCCCCGCCCCCCGGCGCGGGGGGGGGGGGGGGGGGGGGGGGGGGGGGGGGGGGGGGGGGGGGGGGGGGGGGGGGGGGGGGGGGGGGGGGGGGGGGGGGGGGGGGGGGGGGGGGGGGGGGGGGGGGGGGGGGGGGGGGGGGGGGGGGGGGGGGGGGGGGGGGGGGGGGGGGGGGGGGGGGGGGGGGGGGGGGGGGGGGGGGGGGGGGGGGGGGGGGGGGGGCCCCCCGCCGGCCCCCGCCCCGCCCCCCCGCGGCGGCGGCGGCGCGCCGCCCTCCCGGCCCCCCCGCGGCGGGGGCCCGCCCCCCCCCCCCCCGCCCCCGGGGCCCCCGCCCCGCCGCCCCCCCGGCGCCGCCCGGCCCGCCCGGGGCGCCCGCGGGCCGGCCCCGCCCCGCCCCGGGGCCGGGCCGCCCCCCCGGGGGGGGGGGGGGGGGGGGGGGGGGCCCCCCCCCCCGCGCGGCGGGGGGGGGGGGGGGGGGGGGGGGGGGGGTGACGATAGCTCAAGCCTGAACAGCCCCTCCCCTCGTCCACCAGGCGCGTATCCTCGGGTGGGGGGTGGAGCATGACGGCAACGACAGCGGATCGCCTCGATCCCTACCGGGAGCTCTTCGAGCGTTCCGCGGACGCGATCTTGATCATCGACGGCAACCGGTTCGTCGAGTGCAACCAGGCCACCGTCACGATGCTCGGGTACGACGACCGCGAGCAGCTCCTGCGGACCCATCCCTCGGAGCTCTCGCCGCCGACCCAGCCGGACGGCCGCAGCTCCTACGAGAAGGCCGACGAGATGATGGCCCACGCGTTCGCGCGCGGCAGCCATCGCTTCGAGTGGGAGCACCGGCGACGCAACGGCGAGGTGTTCCCCGTCGAGGTGCTGCTCACCGCCGTGGAGCGCGAGGGGAGACCGATCCTGCACGTCGTCTGGCGCGACATCACCGAGCGCAAGCGCCTCGAGGAGCACGTGCGCCACGCGCAGAAGCTGGACGCGATCGGCCAGCTGGCGGCCGGCGTGGCGCACGACTTCAACAACATCCTCGTCGCGATCATGGGCAACGCCGAGCTCCTGCAGCGCAAGCTGAACGTGCCCGAGTACGCCCCTCACCTGGACGAGATCGTCGAGGCCGGACACCGCGCCGCGAGCCTCATCCGGCAGCTGCTGACGTTCAGCCGCAAGCAGGAGTCCGCGACCGAGACGCTCGATCTGGTCGTCGTCCTCGCCGACCTCCGCAAGATGCTCGGTCGTCTGATCGCCGAGCCCGTCCAGCTCCACGTGAGCGCGGCGCCGGGAGCCCTGCCCGTGCGCGCGGCGCGCAGCCAGGTCGAGCTGGTGGTCGTCAACCTGATCACCAACGCCCGCGACGCCATGCCCGAGGGTGGCACCATCACGATCCACCTGGAAGCGGTGGAGCTCCGCACGGGGCCGCTGACCGGCTCCTTCGCGTGCCTCACCGTGACGGACACGGGCGCTGGGATGAGCCCGGAGACCGTGACGCGGGCGGTCGAGCCGTTCTTCACCACCAAGGAGGTGGGCAAGGGCACGGGGCTCGGACTCGCGACCGCCTATGGCGTCGCGCGAGCCGCCGGCGGCGATCTCCGGATCGAGAGCCAGCTCGGCGAGGGCACGCGCGTCGAGGTGTTCTTCCCGCTCCTCGGCGAAGGGAGCCCGGTCGACGTGGCGGCCTTCGCCGTCTGATGGGCGCTCAGGGGCTCTTGCACTTCTTCGGCGCCGCGTACGGCGGCAGCGCGTCGATCTGCGCCGTGGTCACCTTGGCGGTCGAGGCGATCTGCTTGAACGTGGCGACCGCCTTGGTGGGGGTGCGGGTGCGCGCGGGGCTCGTGTAGTCCACGCGGTAGAGCCCGAAGCGCGGGCAGAACCCGCTGGCCCACTCGAAGTTGTCGGTGAGCGACCAGTAGAAGAACCCGCGGATGTCGAGCTTGTCCTCCTCGATCGCGCGGCCGATCTCGTAGAGGTGCTCGGCGAGGTAGCGGGACTTGTTCAGGTCCTGCGAGTCGCCGATGCCGTTCTCGGTGATGTAGATCGGCAGCTTGTACTTGCCGAGCTGCTTCAGGATCGGGCGGAACCCGTGCGGGAACACGTCCCAGTCCATGTCGGTCTTGGGCAGGTCGGTGGCGAGCCCCGCGTAGGTCGGCGTGCCGTTCAGGTACTTGAGCTTGAGGCGCGCGCTGACCAGCGTGTTGCCGTAGTAGTTCACGCCGATGTAGTCGACCTTGCCCTTCCACCTGGGATCGCCGGTCTTGTCCTTCTTGCCGTCGAGGTCGTCGTCGACGTCGCCGTTGACGAGCTGGTCGTAGATCCACTCGTTCCAGATGTAGTCGGCGTTCTTGGCCGCCGCGACGTCCTGCTCCTCGCACGGATCGTCGGGGTAGAACACGCGGTTGTGCTTGGCGATGGAGACCTGCACCTTGGTGCCGGTGCCCGCGTCGACCGTGTCGCCGGCGTGGAGGCCGTCGTACGCGGCGACGTGCGCCTCGAGCAGCATCTTGGTGACCTTGACCATGCGGTCGAGATCGAGCGGCGCCCCCGGCGGGTGGCCGGCGGCCACGTACGCCCCGAGCATGAGGATGAGCGGCTCGTTGATGGTGACCCAGTCGTCCACCTCGGCGCCGAACTCCTTGCCCATGCGCTTGCCGAACTCGCCGAACGCGGCGGTCATCTCGGGGCGCTCGAAGGCCTGCGGCTCCTTGGGCTTGCTGACGTCGCTGAGCCACACCGGCGTGGAGAAGTGGTGCAGCGTGACGAACGGCCGGATCTTGGCCGTGCGGAGCTTGGTGAGGAGGTCGTGGTACTTGGCGAGCGCGGCGGCGTCGGGCTTGTCGGCGTCGAAGTCGGCCTTGGTCGGGTAGATCCGCGACCACTCGATGCTGAACCGGTAGGCGTGGGCGCCGGCGTCGACGAGCGCCTTCACGTCCTCGTCGAGGTGCGCGAGGGCGTCGGGTCCGTCGTCGGGGTTGTCGCCGTTGATGACCTTCCCGGGGAGCTTGGCCCACTGGTACCAGTCGCTGTTCGGGAGGCCCTTCTCGATCTGCATCGCGGCGCTCGCGGCGCCGAAGAGGAAGCCCTTCGGGAAGTTCGCCTCGGGCGCCGGGCCGCGGACGTACTTGGGCACGGAGGCGCCGGAGCCGCACGCGGCGGCGTCGCCCGCGCCGTCGGTGCCGGTGTCGGCGGGGGTGGCGGGCGGCGAGTCGCTGGAACACGCGGCGACGAAGAGGGGGAGCGCGAGGAGGGAGAGGGCGTGGCGCATCGGTCGCCGAAGGCTAGCGGATGGGGCTACGCTCGCCACGTGCGGAACGTCCTCGCCACCGCGATCCTGGTGTTGCTCGCGAGCAGCACGCACGAGGCGCGCGCCTGCGCGACCGCCCCCCACCGCGACGACCGCGTCGGCATCCACGGCGAAGAGGCCCTCATCGTGTGGGAGGGGGCGACCCACACCGAGCACTTCGTGCGGCGTGGGCAGTTCGAGGCCATCGGCAAGGACGGGCAGCCGGTGAAGGACTTCGGCTTCCTCGTCCCCACCCCCACCAAGCCCACCCTCGCCGAGACGAGCGATCAGATCTTCGCCGAGCTCGCGTCGGGCACGCGCCCCAAGGTCGTGGAGGTGGTGGACAAGGAGCTCGAGCTCGGCACCGCCTGCCTGTCCACCCTCGGCCGCCAGGCCGCCGACAAGAGCGCCGTGGCCCCGACGGCGGTGCGGGTCCTCGACAGCCAGCGCGTGGCCGGCCTCGACGCCGTGGTCCTCGCGGCCGACGACGCCCAGGCGCTCGCCACGTGGCTCACCGAGCACGGCTACCCGATGCGCCCCGCCCTCGCCGCGTGGCTCACGCCCTACGTGCAGAAGAAGTGGATCGTCACCGCGTTCAAGATCGCCGGCGGCGTCACCGACGTGGCGACCAAGGCGCTGCGGATGACGTTCACCACCGACCGGCCGTTCTACCCCTACCGCGAGCCCGAAGACGCGCGCACCGATGGGAAGGGACCGCGGTCGCTCGACGTGTGGGTGCTGTCGAGCGACGGTCCGGTGCAGGCGCTCCTCGAGGGCGACGCGCCGTTCGCCGGTGTGGAGAAATGGGCGCACCCGCTCAAGAGCCCGAACGCGACCCTGCCGAGCCTGTTCTCGACCCCGGCGAGCGCCTCGGGCGCGTGGCTGCAGCACTTCCGCGACGAGTCGACCCCACGCCCGGGCACCGTCGACCTGTTCTTCCCGAAGCGCGCGGTGCCGCGCGAGATCGAGCCGGCCCCCGTCCTCGTCCACCGACGGGACCCGATCTTCGTCCCGGTCGACGTCATCGTGATCGCCTTCGTCGGTGTCGTCCTCGTGGTCCGCCTCGTCGGCCGGAAAAACCCGGCCTGAGCCATTAACTCCGCGCGAGCGCGGCCGTTCTGCACTCCATGGCCTCCCGCGAGGAGATCCGCACGCTCGTCCTGCAGTTCGTCGCCGATGCGCCGCTGGTGCCGTCGATCGAGCTCAAGCGGCGGCGTGGAGGGAGCACCTTGAAGGGAATGCAGCGCCTCACGACGCCCAGGTCCTCCGAGCCGCCGCCGCCCGCCTAGATCTCGCTCGTCGTCAGCGTGCCCCAGTCGAAGTCGCCGAGCCGGTGGTGGAGGATGCTCGCCGTGGCCGAGACCCGGAAGCCAGCGCCCTCGAGCGCGGCGTGCAAAGCGTCGCCGCGCGGGGTGCACCACATGTGGGCGTGCGCCGCCTGCGGCTCGATGAACGTGCGCCGGTCGACCCGCGGACCGTAGCCCACGTGCAGCAGCGGCAGCGGCGCCTGGGTGCTCTCGAGCACGAGGTCCTTGATGCCGAGCAGTGAGACGAAGTGCAGCGGACCGCGGTGCGCCTCGAGGATCGGCCGCGCGCGCGCCATGCCCTCCGCGTCCTCGGAGTAGAGGACCAGCGGCACGACCTTCACCATCGGCAGGAACTTGAAGTGCCGCAGCAGCCGCAGCGTCGGCGGCTCCCGACCATCGGCCGGATCCATGGCCACGCCGTAGCCGCGGCCGCACCGCAGGTAACGGCGGAACCAGAGCCGGTTCACCATGCGGAGCGGCAGGTGCCGACCGCGGTAGTCCGGGTGCACCTTGAGGTCGGAGCCGTACCAGCGCGGCGGATTCGCGCGCAGCACGCCGCAGCCGACCGCGACGAGCTTCCCTTCGTCCTCGGTCGCCCAGTACTCCACCTCGCCCATGCGCTCGAAGAAGGCGAAGTAGTCCTGCCCGTGGCTCAGGCGGAACGAGTCCTGACCGAGCGGGTAGACCGATCGCTGCTCGAGGGCCTCGAGCTGCGCCTGGTAGCGCGGGAGCTCCTCGCGCGTGATCCGGAAGATGCGCATCAGCGCTGCCAGCGCCGCGCGCGCACGCGGTAGAGGCGGGCGTACAGCTGGTCGAAGGCGACGGCGCCCATGCGCAACCCCTGCTCGATCGGGTACCGGTCGCGCGGGCTCTTCGCCCACGCCGGCGCGAGCACCTCGAAGAAGTCGCGCGAGTGGCGCACGTCGAGCTTTTCGTGGAGGTCGTAGTGGATCAGCTGCGCCTCGGGCAGGAACCCGCGCGCCACGATCCCGCGGCCGATCCACCCGGAGATCTCGGCGAACATGCGCTCGATGATCCCGAGCACCGCCGTGCCGACGAGGTAGTCGTCGAGGACGCACGCGCCGACCAGCAGCGTGTTGAAGGCCCGCACCTCGGGCCACAGCGGCCGGCGCTCCAGCTCCTCGCCGACCTCGCGCTCGGTGAGCCCCGCGAGGCGGGAGAGCAGCGTGACGAACGTGGTGCCGTGCATGCGCCCCGGGTCGCCCTCGCCGTGCTCCTCCCACACGTTGCGCACGATGGCGACGCGCAGCGCGGGGTCGGGGATCTTGGCCGCGAGGGCGGCCATCGGGCGGTTGAAGAACACGACCGCGGCGTGGAACTGGTACTGCGTCTCGAGGAAGTCTTCCCGCGAGAACGAGCCGTCGGTCAGCGCCGTGAAGAACGGGTTCTCGGCATAGTCCACGTCGGCGAGCACGTCGTCGACGAGCTCGAGGAGATCATCCGCCATCGGTCCTCACGCCCACGAGCAAGCGCTCGTAGAACAAGCTGCGGTCCCGCACGTGGAGCTCCTCGGCGAGCGCCACGTCGAACCGGAACGCGCCGCCGAACAGCTGCTCGACGGGCGACCGGTTGTTGAGCTGACGGATGACGATCACCGCGCCCGGCTTGCACTCGGCGCACAGGCGCGCGACCACCGGCTCGATCGCGGGCCGCGCCATCCAGTCGAAGATGTTGGAGAGCGCGACGAGATCGAACCGGCCGAACGAGGGCGCGTCGACCATGGACGCGCGCAGGCTCTCGAACGGACGCCCGGGCGGCAGGCCCAGGAACTCCGGCGTGCACCCCGGGAGGTAATGACCGAGCAGCACGTGGTGGAGGAAGTAGTTGGTGCGGGCGTCGGGCCGCGCGAGGCCGCGCTCGATGACGGAGCGGAAGTACGTGGGGTAGCTGCCCCGCTCCGCGTGCTGGGTGGCGTCGGGGCCGAACATCGCTTCGAGCATCGCGTCGGAGAAGAACATCTCGAAGGCGACGGGCCAGTAGCGGCTGCCGAGGAGTGGGGTCGGGTCTTCGCCCTCGGTGAACAACCGCAGGCGCGCGGCGCGCGGCATCACCAGGTCGTCGAGGACCGCGCGGAGGCCGCGGAAGAGCGACTCGAAGTTGCCGCACGCCGAGAGCGAGGTCGGGTCGTCGACGCCGACGCCGAACGCGGCCCGATCGCCGGCGAGCGCCGCCGCCTTCTTCGCGACGAGCGCGAGCTGCGCGGGGTTCGGGTCGACCACCGTGAGCCGCAGGTCGGGGCACGTGGCCGCGAGGGTGAGCGCCGTGCACCCCCCCGACGCGACGAGCAGCGCCGCGCGGTCGGGACCGGGCAGGAGTCGCCGCAGGAGCTCGCGCTCGACGTCCGGATCTTCGCGGACCACCGCGAACTGGACGGGGTTGTCGACCGCCATTCCCGGGTGAGGATACCGAAGATCAGTGGCCGACGATGCCCGGATCGACCGCCGGGTCGGTGACGCTGGCCGCTTGCCGACGGATCAGGAGCGTGCGCGGGGAGCGGGCGCTCGCCAGGAGCAAGAACGGCAACGTGTCGCCCGACGCCGTGCGCCACGCGAGCCGCGCGTCGTCGCCGCCACAGAGGACGCTGGTGTCGACGGCGAGGGTGCTCTGGGCATCGAGGAACCGCCCGCGATAGAGGGAGAAAGCGCCCCGTTTGGCCTCGATCTGGTTGCCGTCGAGGGTCTTGCCGGTGCGCTGGTCGGCGTCGCAGGTGGCGAGGGCGGCGACGAGCGCGTCGAGGGGGACCGGGAGAGGGCTGTCGTCGTCGAGGCGCACCTCGGCGTCGAGCGGCTTGTCCGCGCCGAGGCGCATCACCACGTGGCTGCCATCGACGGTGAGGAACATCGTCTCGTCGCCCGCGTCGTTGTGGACCGAGAGGCGCAAGGTCGCGCGACCGAGCGAGAGCTTGCCGCGACCGATGCGCACGGCGGCCTTGTTCGGCGCCGCGCGGAGCCCCGTGAACACCTCCACGCGGCCGGCGTCGAGCACCTTCTCGTCCGGCTCGCGGCGGAACGGGACGATGCACCCTGGCTCCACCGAGGTGTCGAGCTGGGTCGCGGGGACGAGCTCGAAGGTCTGCTTGGCCGAGAGCTGGGGCATGAGCGCGTCGAGCTCGGCGGCGAACGCACCCCGCGGGCACGCGAGATCGGCCTTGCGGGTCGGCACCTTGGACTTGGGCGCTGCGGGAACGCACGCGACCAGGAGGCAGAGGGCGAACCAGGGGCGACGCACCCCTCCACGATAGCAGCGCGCCTTGCGCGGAGGGACGCCGAGCCCCATGTTCAGCGCACCATGTCCCTCGGCCCCACCGTCCAGAGCCCGCGCGCGTGTCCCAAGTGTGGGGCGTTGGTCCCCGTCTCGGCGGGCCTGCGCACCACCTGCGTGGTCTGCCACGCCGACCTCGAGGCCCCCGGTGATCCGGGCAAGGCCGCGGTCGACGGCATGCTCTCGATCCTCGGTGGGATCACCGGCTCGCCGTTCACCGGGGAAAAGAAGCCCAAGCGCTGAGCGACGACGGGGCCCCCTTCGCGTTGGCGCGCCCTGACCAGGGAGGGCGGCGTGCTATCGTCGTCGGCGACGCATGACGCCCCCCGGGGGGGGGGGGGGGGGGGGGGGGGGGGGGGGGGGGGGGGGGGGGGCGGGGGGGGGGCGAGAGCACCTCCGAGACGTTCGCCGCCAGTCGCGCGCTGCTCACCGCGGCGCTCGGAGGATTGCTGTTCTTCGCGACCCCCGCGTGCAGCACGAGCCACCCCGCAGCGAGCGATGCGGGGGCCGTCGACACGGGCACCGTCGTGGTCGACACGGGTGCGCCGACCGACACCTCGGCCACGGACACCGGCGCCTCGAGCGACGCGAGCGACGCGAGCGACGCGAGCGACGCGGCCGACGGCGACGCGGAGGCCGGCCCCGTCGACACGGGCGGCCCCGACGCGAGCTGCGCCGACGCGGGCATCGGCGTCACCAAGACGGTCATCGCCACGATGACCCTCGAGATCTTCACCAAGATGTGCGAGGCCCGCGGCGGCAAGCTCGAGCTGCACAGCCACTGCGGCGGCGCCAACACCTGCAAGGGCTTCTCGTACGACACCGCCACGCAGGCCCTCACGGAGCACAGCTGCAAGGGGTGGAACACGTGCGCGGGCTACAGCTGCGTCATCCCCTGCTACTGAGTCGCTGCTGCGAGACCCGTCCAGAAGTCGAGCCCCACGCTGCGGGCGAGCCAGGTCCGCGTGCGATCGGGGAGCGAAGCGCGCTCCTCTTCGGTGCACGCCTGCTCGAGCCGACCGAGCGCCTCGCGCACCGGGTGCTCGCGGAGCAGCGCGAACAGCTGCCCCTCCCTCGGCTCGAGGCGCATGCGCGCGATGCCGGTCGGCTTGCGCATCACCGCCCACCACTGGGTCGCAGCCGGAGGGAGCGCCACCCTCGTCTCGCCCGGGTCGTCGACCAGGCTCGCGCGGAGCTCCACGAGCGGCCAGTGCTCCTCGAACACGACCACCGAAGGTGACGGCAGGAGACGCGCGTCGAGCAAGCGCGCGGCGTCCTCCGCGGAGGGCCGGTACGGGACGAGGTCCGGCGCGCGGAACACGGCGCGCCAGGCGGCGTCGATCGTGACGGCCTCCACCAGCGCGTCGCGGTCGGCGCCGTCGTACACCTCGCTGAAGTGCGCGGGGAAGCCCGTGGCCGCCTCGTCGACGTCCCAGCTCCGCGGCGGGTGCGCGAGGAGATAGCGCGCGGCCCACTCGTTGAACGCCCAGTGGCCGAGCAGGCGCGTCGTCAGCGGGAAGGTGCCCTGCAGCACGGTGAAGAGCCGGAACCAGTATTGCCGGTTGTAGACCGCGAGCCGGTCGCGCGCCGACGCGTTGTGCGCCGCGCGGGCGTCGACCGCCGGGTCGTACGAACTGGGGGTCGCGCGGAGCGTGCCCGTGGTGCGATCGAGCGGCGTGCGCAGGATCGACGAGAACCGCGCCTGGAAGTCGGCGAGCCAGGCGGGGGTCACGCGCGCGCCTCCCTCGCCTTGGCGAGCTCCGCGAGCACGACCTCCATCGGGGGGATGTTGCCGTCCCACTCGAGCAGGGTGGGGAACGGTCCGCCGAGCTGCCAGGCCTTGCGGTAGAGCGCCCACACGGCGTCGGTGACCGGGTGGTCGTGGGTGTCGACCAGCGTGCCGTCGGGCTCGCGCGTGTGCCCCGCGACGTGCACCTGGAGCACGCGCGAGAAGTCGATCGCGCGCAGGTATTCTTCGGGATCGAAGCCGTGGTTCTGGCTCGAGACGTAGATGTTGTTCACGTCGAGCATGAACCACACGCCCGCCTCGCGGACCACGCGCGTGTAGAACTCCCATTCGGTCATGGTCGAGCGCTCGAACTCGACGTAGCTCGAGAGGTTCTCGAGGCCGAACGGTCGGCCGAGGCGCGCCTGCACCGCGCGCGCACGCTCGGCCGCGAAGGTGACGAGCTCGGGCACGTAAGGCGTCGGCAAGAGGTCGTGGTGGCTCGCGCCGTGGGCGCCCGTCCAGCACAGGTGGTCGGTGACGAAGGGCGCGTCGACGCGGTCGGCGAGCCGAGCGACTGCGGCCAGATACGCCTCGTCGAGCGGCGCGTGGCCGAGCAGGTTCAGCCCGACCCCGTGCAACACGATCGGGTAGTGGGCGCGCACCCGGTCGAGCTTCTCGCGCGGCGGCACCGCCTCGCCGAGGAAGTTCTCGCTGATGATCTCGAAGTAGTCGACCGCCGGCCAGTGCTCGAACAGGTACGGGTAGTGCGGGAGGCGAAGGCCGAGGCCGAGCGCGTCGCGGGCGAGCACCTCCCTCTCATACCGCGTCCGCGGGTAGGCTGCCCCGATGCCCCTCCCCTGTCTCGTCTCGAGCCTCGCCGAACAGCAGCGTCTCCGCGCCGAGTGCGCCCGCGTCGGCGTCGAGACCTTCACGAGCGCCCGCTACCAGCCGGGCCTGCTCCGCCACATCGTCCTGTTCCGCTACGCCGACCACGTGACGCCCGCCGACAAGGAGCGCGTGATGCACCGCTTCCTCGCGTTGCAGGACGAGTGCCGGCGCGACGGCGAGCCCTACCTCCTCGGCATCGAGACGGGCGCGCAGGCGAGCGGCGAGGGCGCCGATCACGGCCTGGAGCAGGGCTTCCTCGTGACGTTTGCCTCGGCGGGAGACCGCAACCACTACGCAGGCACGCCGGTGGTGGACGACCCGCGGTACTTCGACCCGGCCCACGCCGCGTTCAAGGAGCTGGTCGGGCCGCTCCTCGCGCCGAGCGACGACCCCGCCTGCCCGTGCGGCGTGCTGGTGTTCGACTTCCGCGTCGCCCACGCGACCTACTTGCGCTAGGCGGGCGCGCCGTCGTCGCCGGTCGGCCGGCGCAGGTTCACGGGCACGACGAAGTACCGCTGCCCGTTCGCGTGGGGCGAAGGCAACCGCCCGGCGTCGACGTTCACCTGGATGCTCGGGAACAGCAGCACGGGCGCGGCGAGCGTCGCGTCGCGCGCCTTGCGGAACGTGACGAAGCCCTCGCGCGTGGTCGAGGCGCGAAGGTGGACGTTGCTCTCCTTGGAGCGGCCGATGGTGGTCTCGAAGCGCATCGCGCGACCGCCGGGCTGGTAGTCGTGGCCCACGAACACCCGCGTCGCATCGGGGAGCGCGTAGAGCTTCTCGTGCACCGACGTGTAGAGCTCGTCGGCGTCGCCCCGCGGAAAGTCACACCGGCCGACGCCGTAGTCCTCCATGAACAGCGCGTCGCCGGTGAACACCGCGTCGCCGACCTGGAAGGTGAGACACGCCGGGGTGTGGCCGGGAGTGGAGAGGACCTTCAGCGCCAGGGATCCGGCCTGCAGCGTCTCGCCGTCCTCCAGCAGTCGATCGAACTGACTCCCGTCGGTCGCGAACGAGGCGTCGAACACCCCCTTGAAGGTCTCTTGCACGAGGCGGATGCCCGCGCCGATCCCGATCTTCGCGCCGTAGACCCGCTTGAGCCACTGCGAGGCGGAGAGGTGGTCGGCGTGCGCGTGGGTCTCGAGCACCCAGTGGAGGCGCAGGTTCTCGCCGTTCACGAACGCGGCGACGGCCTCGACCGACTGGGTGCTCGTCCTGGAACCGACCGGATCGTAGTCGAGCACGGGATCGATGACGACCGCGTCCCGCGTCGCCGGATCCCAGACCACGTAGGTCACGGTGAAGGTGCGGGGGTCGAAGAAGTGATGGACGTTCATGGCTGGATCTCCGGAGAGGGAACGGGTGTCCGTGGGCGGGCGAGGAAGACGGCGAGCAACACGACGAGCGGGCCAGCGACCAGGGGGACCCGTGGGCCGAGCTGCTTGCCGAGCATGAAGAGCGCCATCGCGAGTACGAGCCAGGCAAAGCCAGAACGGAGCGCGGCCGCGGGAACACGACCTGCGAATCGAGCGCCACCGAGACTCCCGAGCACGGCCGCCGCCGTCAAGACCAGCGTGAGCCGCACGTCGACGTGGGTGTGGCGCAGGTGCCCGAGGAGACCGGCGAACGACTGCAGCGCGATCACCATCAGCGAGGTGCCGACGGCCTGGCGCATCGCGAGCCCGCCGAAGAGCGCGAGCGCGGGGACCACCAGGAACCCACCGCCCGCGCCGACGAGGCCCGCGACGAGGCCCACCGCCGCGCCGATGGTGACGACGCGTCCGATCGCGAGGGCGGGGTGCTCGCGGGCTCGACGCGCGGGCGCATCATGGCGAGCGCCGTGACCAGCATCACGGCCGCGAAGGCGAGGAGGAGGAGGCCACCCGACGCGAAGCTCGCGAGGCGCCCGCCGACGAACGCTCCACCCATCGCCGCACCGCCGAACACGGCCCCGATCCGCGCGTGGACGTTGCCGGCGCGCGCGTGCAGGAGCGCGCCGACGAGGCTCGTCGTGCCGACGACCAGCAGCGAGGTCGCGATCGCGGCCTTGGGCTCCATGTGGAGGAGATAGACGAGCACCGGGAGCGTCAGGATCGAGCCCCCGCCGCCGAGGAGACCCACGGTCACGCCGATGAGGAGGGAGAGCGCGAGGGCGAGGACGAGCACCCCTGCCGAACAGCACGAGACGTGCCACGGCAGGAGGGCGTCGATTCGCGCCAGAACCCGCTCGCGCTGCAACCCGTTGAAACACGTGTTGCAGCGCCATGAAACGTTGCACCATGGCGCTCCGAGGGGGCCCGCGGCGCAGCCGTGCTGGCATCGTCCGTGCTCGGACGGCGCTCGATGCGCCTCGTCCCTCTCGGCCTTCTCGCCCTCGGCTCCATCCTCCTCGCCGTCCCCGCAAGGGCGCAGCAGGCCGGCTACGACCCCGAGCGCGGCGCGTTCCTGCGGTCGTCCGACGGACGTTTCGCGTTCCACCCGTACGGGATGGTGCAGCTGCAGCACACGGCCACGTTCGGCGACGCGGCCACGCGCGAGGGGTTCGCGGTGCGCTCGGCGAAGTGGGTGATGCGTGCGTACGATCGATCGCGGGACCTCACGTTCCACTACCAGCTCAACGTGGGCGATGGCCGCGCGGTCGCCGAGGACGTGTTCGTGCGGTGGGAGCCCACCGCGTGGCTGTCGCTGACCGCGGGCCAGATCGAGGTGCCCTTCAACCGCCAGCACATCACGCTCGAGGCCTACCAGCAGCTGATCGACCGCTCGACGATCGACGCGCGGTTCGGCCTGCAACGGGACCAGGGCGTCTCGCTCCGGCTGCGATTCGGCGCGGTCGACCTCACCCTGGGCGCCTGGAACGGCGCGCGCCAGAACGTGGCCAACGACGACCCGACGCTGCTCGAGACGGCGCGCCTCGCGTGGAGTCCTTTCGGAGCCATCCCGTTCGAAGAGTCGGACGTCGCGTACTCGCGGCGCCCTCTGCTCTCGCTCGCGGTCGCGGCCGCCTGGAATCCGCTGCGCAGCTTCGCGCCCGACCCCGACGAGCCGCAGACCCTCACCGAGCAGCGACGCATCGGCCAGGGCGTCCTCGAGGTGACGCTGCGCTACGCGGGGTTGTCGCTCACGACCGAGGTGCACGCGCGACGGTTCGAGAGCGGGACCGGCACCGCGGTGGACTACGGCGAGCTGCTGCAGGCCGGGTGGTTCCTCGTGCCGAAGCGCCTCGAGGTGGCGGGCCGCCTCGCCCGCTCGACCGGCGCCGTCGCGCACAACGACCCCGTGCAAGAGGCGGCCGCGGGGCTGAACCTGTTCCTGCGCGGTCACCGCCTCAAGCTGTCGAGCACTTGGACGGCGACGACCCTCCGCCGCGGCACCCGCGAGCAGCGGGTCCGCAGCCAGCTCGAGGTCTTCTTCTAGCGGACGACCGGGAGGGCCGCGGCGTTCCAGCCCATCATCCCGCCGCGCAGGTTCATCACGCGCTGGAAGCCGAGCGCGACGAGCTTGCGCGCGGCCTCTGTCGAGCGCTTGCCCGAGCGACACACGACGACGACGTCGGCCGCGCGATCCCAGGCCTTGGTCGCGCCATCGACGGTGCCCAGCGGGACGAGATCCGCGCCGAGGATGTGCCCGAGCTCACCGACGAACTCGTCGGGCTCCCGGACGTCGACCACGTGCAACGAGCCGAGGTGGGGGACGAGCGCGTGCGGCTCGACGTCGCGGAAGGGACCGGCGGGGCTCTCGGGGCTGCTGTCGAAGAGTGCGTGGGACATGTGGCACTCGGCAGCAATCCACGTACCAGGCACGAGGCGGCAGTGTCCGCCGGGCCCGCCGATCGCGGGCGATGCAGGACGTTTCAACCGCGTTTCATCGCGTTTCAAGAACGCTTCGCGAAAGGGCAAGAACGGCGCGGTGCGCAAGTGGCACGCGGAGTGCTGAGGGTCGGGCATGGCCCTCCTGTTCCGTCAGCTGTTCGACCGCGAGAGCTCCACGTACACCTACCTGCTGGCCGACACCGAGACGGGCGACGCGGCCCTCGTCGACCCCGTCCTCGAGCAACACACGCGGGACCTCGCGCTGCTCGACGAGCTCGGGCTGCGGCTGCGGTTCGTCCTCGAGACCCACGTCCATGCAGACCACGTCACGGCCGCCGGGCTGCTGCGCGAGCGGACGGGCGCGCGCACCGTGGCCTCGGCGCGGGGCGCACCGTGCGCCGACCAGCACGTCGGTCACGGCGAGGTCCTCCGCCTCGGTGCGCACACGATCACCGCCCTCGCGACGCCGGGCCACACCGACGACAGCCTCAGCTACGCCATCGACGGGATGGTGTTCACGGGCGACGCGCTGCTCGTCCGGGGAACCGGGCGAACGGACTTCCAGAACGGCGACCCACGGGCGCTCTACCGCTCGATCCACGAGGTCTTGCTCCGCCTGCCGGACGACACGGTCGTCTACCCCGGCCACGACTACAAGGGCTTCACGAGCTCCACGATCGGCGAGGAGCGGCGGCACAACCCGCGCGTCGCCGGGAAGACCGAGGAGGAGTTCGTGGCCCTGCTGAACGGCCTCGACCTCCCACCCCCGAAGCGGCTCGCCGAGGCCGTCCCGCGCAACCGCGCCTGCGGCGTCGAGGCCTGAGATGGGCGTCCCGTTCCGCGTCATCCTCGTCCCCACCGACTTCTCGGCGTGCTCCGACGGCGCGCTCGCCCTCGCGGCGGAGCTAGCCCGCCACCACGACGCGCGCATCGTGCTCCTGCACGCCTCCGACGTGGGTGGGGGGATCGACCTCGACACCCCGATCCAGCCCGAGGGCGCGAGAGCCCCGGTCGCGATGGGCGCCTTCGTACGGACGTCGGCCGAGGCCGAGCTCGCGGCCGAGGCTCGTCGCGCCGGCATCGGCGAGCGGGTCGACCTCCGCGTGGAGATCGGGCGCCCGGCCGAGCGCATCGTGGCCGCCGCCAAGGCGGTCGCCGCCGACGTCATCGTGATGGGCACCCACGGCCGCACGGGCCTCGCCCACCTGCTCGTGGGCAGCGTCACCGAGCGCGTGGTGCGCACCGCCACCGTGCCGGTGCTCACCGTGCGGCCCCGCTGCGGCGCGGACGACGCCGATCACCGCACCGCCGCCGAGCGGCTGCTCGAAGACGAATCCACGGGCTAGAGAGGTCTGCATCCATGTTCGCGCTGTTCGCGCCCGCCCTGATCGGCGGAGCGCTCATCGGTCTTTCTGCGTCCCTGTTCCTCCTCACCCACGGCAAGGTCGCGGGCATCAGCGGCCTCTACGGCGGACTCCTGCAGCCCGCGGCGACCGGACACGCCGAGCGCGTCGCGTTCGTCGCGGGCCTGCTCGTCGCCGGCCTCGTGCTCCTCCGGGTCCACCCGGTGGCGTTCGCGACGAGCGAGCGTCCCACCGCGGCGATCCTGGTCGCTGGCCTCCTCGTCGGCGTCGGCACGCGGCTCGGCAACGGCTGCACGAGCGGCCACGGCGTCTGCGGCATCAGCCGCTTCTCGGTCCGCTCGCTCGTCGCCACCGTGACCTTCCTCGGCGCCGGCGCGCTGACGGTGCTGGTGACGCGGCACGCGCTCGGGGTGCTGCGATGAGCCGCGCCCTCGCGAGCGTGGGCGGAGCAGGCCTGTCCGGGCTCCTGTTCGGCGTCGGCCTCGGCATCGCGGGCATGACCCAGCCGGCCAAGGTCGTGGCGTTCCTCGACGTGTTCGGCGCCTGGGACCCGAGCCTCGCGTTCGTCATGGCCGCGGCGATCGCCGTCCACGCGATCGCCTACCGACTGGTCCGGCGACGAACGCGACCGTTGTTCGACGCGCGCTTCCACCTCCCGACCCGCACCGACCTCGACCGACGCCTCCTGATCGGCTCGGCGCTGTTCGGGATCGGATGGGGCATCGGCGGCTACTGCCCGGGCCCCGGCCTCGTCTCGCTCGTGACGCTCGGGTCGAACGCGCTCGTCTTCGTGCTCGCGATGACCACGGGCATGCTGCTCCAGCACGCGTTCGGCGGGAGCCCGTCGGCCGCGCGTCCCGAGGGCTCGAAGCCGGCGGCGTCCGCGACGACCTGACCACGCCGTAGTAAGCCTCGTCGATGGCCAAGCGACCCCGCGACGAAGCCGCGCTGGTGAGCGCGGCGTTCGGGGAGCTTTCGCGGGCGCGGCGCTCGTGCTCGACCGCGACCTCCGCGTCGTGCTCGCCACGCCGATGGTCGAGGCGCTCCTCGGCTTCTCGATCGCGGTCGGCGAGAGCGCGCCGCGCGCGCTGTGCGGTGGCGGGGTCAAGCGACCGCTCGCCGAGGCGCTGTCCGCCGGCACGCCCGTGCGCACGACCCTCGCCAACCCCGGGCGCCCTGGACGCATGCTCTCGGCGCAGGGCCTGCCGTTCGGCGAGCCAGGGCAGCGCGACGGCTCGGTGGTCTTGCTCGCCGAGGTCTCCGCCGCCGAGGCCGAGGGCGCGGTGCTCTACCACGGCATGTGGACCCAGGAGCGCTCCATGAAGGAGGTGTTCCGCGTGGTCTCGCGGGTCGCCGCCGAGGACGTCGCGGTGCTCGTCCGCGGCGAGACGGGGGTCGGCAAGGAGCTCGTGGCGCAGGCGATCCACGCGCTCTCGCCCCGCCACCGCGGGCCGTTCCGCGCGATCAACTGCGCCGCTCTCCCCGCGAACCTCCTCGAGAGCGAGCTGTTCGGCCACACCCGCGGCGCGTTCACGGGAGCCGTGAAGGACGCCCCCGGTCACTTCCAGCTCGCGAGCGGCGGCACTCTCTTCCTCGACGAGGTCGCCGAGCTCTCCCTCGAGCTCCAGGCCAAGCTGCTCCGCGTGCTCGAGACCCGCACGGTCCTGCCCGTCGGCGGTCGTCACCCCCTGCCCGTCGACGTGCGCATCGTCTCGGCCACGCACCGTCCGTTGCGCAAGGAGGTCGAGGCCGGGCGATTCCGCGCCGACCTCATGTACCGCCTGCGCGTGATCCCGGTCTTCCTCCCGCCCCTCCGCGAGCGCCCGGGGGACGTGCGGCTGCTCACCGAGAAGCTCGTCGAGCAGATGAACGCGAGCCATCGGCGCCAGATCGAGACGATCTCGCCTTCGGCGCTCGACGCGCTCGAAGCCTGGGAGTTCCCCGGCAACGTACGCGAGCTCAAGAACGTGCTCGCGTACGCGTACGCCATCGGCGACGGCCCGATCCTGTCGCCGTCCGACCTGCCCCCCGAGCTGTTCGAGCAAGGGCGCACCACGAACGCGCCGAGCCCTGAGGTCGAAAGCCTCACCGGCGAGGCCCGCCGGATCGCGCGGGTGCTCGAGCGCGTCGGTGGGAACCGGGAGCGCGCCGCCAAGGTGCTCGGCTGGAGCCGCGTCACCCTCTGGCGGCGCATGCGCGCCCTCGGCCTCGCGAGCCCCTGAACCTCAGGGCTTGCCCGTCTCCTTGGCGCTCGTCACGATCGCCTGGTACTTGGCGGCATCGAGGTGCTTGGGCGCGTAGGTCACGCCGACCGCGAGCAGACGGCCGTGGAAGGTCCGCAGGTGGTTGCGCGACCCGCGCTGCAGCTGCTCGTAGACGCTCGTCGCGTCGGCGTGCGTGCTCCCGGCGATCGCCACGTCGAGGTCGGCGATGTCGAGTTCCTCGATCTCCGCGCCGACCGTGAGGGCCTCGGTGGGCGAGAGGGCCGACTTGGCGACCAGCGCGTCGTGGAGCGCCTGCAGGTCCGGATCGAGGAACTGGCCCGCCGCCTTGCCGAGCGCCGGATCGGCGAGCCCATAGGCGCCGACCAGCGCGCCCATCTGGTCGAAGTGCTGCTGCTCGCTCGCCTCGATGTTGGCGAACGTCGCGTCGGCGTGGAGCCTCGCGTAGACGTCGCGGGCGAGCTTCTCCTCCTCCCGCAGGTGCAGCATCGCCTTGGCCTCGCTCGAGGTCGGGGCGAGGACGCCCCCCACGAGTTCCGTGCCGCGTGAAGAGTCCGAGCCGCAGCCGCTCAGCGCGCCGAAGCCGAGCGTCGCGACCAACAGGAGAGTCTTGATGGGGACCATGGGTCACCTCCTGTCGGTCGGAGCCAGCACCTCGTGAGTGGGGTTCGCCGATCACCCCACGACGACGTCGAACCCGCCCTCGGCCATCATGCTCGACCACCCGCCGGTCACGTTGGCGACGTCGGTGAAGCCCTCGGCCTCGAGGATGCGCATGGCGAGGTGCCCGCGGAAGCCGCCCTTGCAGTGCACCGCGATGCGTCGGTCCCTCGGCAGCGTGGCGAGGTGCGTACGGAGGTCGTCGACGGGGACGTTGGTCGCCTCCCGCAGGTGACCCCGCGCGAACTCCGCGGGGCTCCGCACGTCGAGGACCCACGGTGCGCTCTTTCCGGCGAGATCGCGCTTCAGCTGGGCGGCGGTGATCAGCGGGCTGAACCCGGACACGTCGTTGAGGCCCACGAAGGCCACCAGGTTCACCGGGTCGTTGGCGGACGAATACGGCGGCGCGTAGGCGAGGTCGATCTCGGCGAGGTCGTGCAGCGTGAGCTTGCCCTGCAGGGCGGTCGCGAGGACGTCGATGCGCTTGTCGACGCCGGCGTGCCCGAACGCCTCGGCGCCGAGGAGCCGCGCGGTCTTCTTGTCGTAGACGATCTTGAGCGCCATCTCCTTGCCACCCGGGTAGTACCCGGCGTGGTGATCCTTGTGGATCACGGCGACGCCGACGTCCCAGCCGAGCGCCTCGCCCATCTCGCGCGCCGCCCGCTCGGTGAGGCCCGTCATCGCGGCGGTCGCCTCGAAGACCTTGACCACGCTCGTGCCGAGCGCGCCGTCGTAGTGCATCTTCGCCCCGAGGGCGTTCGACGCGGCGATGCGCCCCTGGCGGTTGGCAGGGCCGGCGAGCGGGATGCGGATGTGGCGCCCGGAGATCTCTGCACGACTCCGACGACCATGTCGCCCGCCGCCCACACGTGCGGGTCGGACGTGCGCAGGAACTCGTCGACGATGAGCCCCCCCGAAGGCCCGATCTCGAGACCGGCGAGCTTGGCGAGCGCGAGCTCGGGCTTCACGCCCACGGAGAACAGCACGAGGTCGGCCGGGATCTGCCGGCCGTCTGCCAGGGTGACGATCCGCTGGCCCTCCGCGTCGACGCCGACCGCCGACACGCCGATGCCCGTGACCACCTGCACGCCGCTGGCGACGAGCTCCTGCGCGATCATGGCGCCGAACTCGCGGTCCATCATCGACATCACCGTGGGCATCAGCTCGACGACGGTGGTGGCGATGCCGCGGTGCTTGAAGGCCTCGGCCATCTCGAGGCCGATGAAGCCCCCGCCGACGACCACCGCGGTCTTCGGCTGGTGGTCGACGATGTAGCCGTCGAGGCGATCCATGTCGGGGACGGTCCACAGCTTGAAGACGTGCTCGGCATCGGCGCCGGGGAGCGGCGGCATGATGGGGGTGCCCCCCTGGGCGAGCACGAGCGCGTCGTAGGGCACGAGCTCCTCGCCGTCGGGCCCGCGGGCGCGCACGCGCTGGTTCTGGAGGTCGATCTCGAGCGCCTCGGTGCGCAGGCGCACGTCGACGCGGTAGCGGGTGTCGAAGCCCTCAGGGGTCTGCAGCAGCAGCTTCGATCGCTTGTCGATGTCGCGACCGATGAAGTAGGGGAGCCCGCAGTTGGCGTACGAGACGTAGGGGCCGCGCTCGAGCACGGTGATCTCTGCGTCCTCGCGCACGCGCCGCGCTCGCGCCGCCGCGGTCGCGCCGCCCGCCACACCGCCGATGATCAGGAGCTTGAAGGCCATGGTTTTGCAGGTTGGAGCCAGCAGGAGGTCGGGAGGGTTCGACGCGCGAACCCAGGGCCCCGTCCGATGGCTCTCACGCACGAGGAACCGTGATGCAAGCAAGCGCCAGAGACCCGGGTGAAACCGCCACGGCCCCCCGCAAGCCTCCTCGGCGTCGGCTCTCGCGCCACCTCGGCTGGCTGAAGTTGCTGCCGGTCCTCGTGATCGTCTGCCTCCTGGTCCGGCATCGCCTCACCTCGCCGGTGCTCGGGACCAGGTACGTCGTCGACCGCGGCGACGTCGTTCGCGAGGTGTTCGGACGGGCGACCATCGAGAGCCGTCGCGAGGTGCAGCTCGGCTTCGACCTCGTCGGTCGCATCAGCGACGTCCTCGTCGACGAGGGCGATCGCGTGAAGCTGGGCCAGGTCGTCGCGCACCTCGCGCCCGAGCAGCTGAACGCGGAGGCCTCCGCGGCGTCGTCCGGCGTGGGCCTCGCCAAGGCGGCGATCGCCCGGCTCGCCGCCGACGAGCGCAAGGCCGCCGCCAACCTCGCCTTCATGAAGCAGGACGCCACGCGGATCCGCGCGCTCGCGGCCGCGGGGAGCGTCAGCGGGCGCGATCTCGATCTGGCGGAGCAGCAGCTCTCGCTCGCGCAGGCCGATCTCGATCGCGTCCACGCGGCGCAAGGAGAGGCGCAGAAGCAGATCGCGGTCGCCAGCGGGACGACCGACACGAAGCTCGCGACGGTGACCCGAGCGGTCCTCGTCAGCCCCTTCGACGGCGTGGTGATCCGACGCTTCAAGGACCCGGGCGACACCGTGGTCGTCGGCAGCACCGTGCTCCGGATCGTGGCGGTCGATCGGCTCTGGGCGCGCGCCGCGGTCGACGAGTCGAGCCTCGCGGATCTGCGCGAGAAGATGCCCGCGGAGATCGCCCTGCTGGGCGAGCCCGGCAAGCCCCTCCTCGGGCTCGTCGACCGCATCGGTCGCGAGGTGGACCGCCAGACGCACGAGGTCCTCGTCGACGTGCTGCTCGCCGAGCTGCCGGCTCGACTCGCCATCGGCCGGCGCGCCGACGTTCGCATCGCGCTCGAGCGCCGCACGAACGTGACCCGGATTCCCCTCGCGATGGTGCGGAGCGACGGATCGGGGCGCTTCGTGTTCGTCGACCACGGTGGGCGGATTGGTCGGGTGAACGTGCAGCTCGGCGCGATCGGCGCAGCGCTCGTCGAGGTCACCTCCGGGCTCGCGCCGGGCGACGTCGTCCTGGACGCGCCCGTGCCGGGTGCGGCGCTCGCGGTCGGGCGCCGCTGGACGACCGCGCCATGAACCTCGCCCTGCACGACATCCGCCGGCACCTCGGCCGGTTCACCGCGACGAGCGTCGTGATCGGCCTGCTGTTCACCGTGGTGCTCGCGATGGCGGGCATCTACCAGGGGCTCGTCGACGACGGGACCGTGCTCCTGCAGCGCATGCAGGCGGACCTCTGGGTGGTGCAGCGCGGCACCCGCGGCCCCTTCGCGGATCCCTCTCGCCTCGCGCCCTCGCTCGAGGCCCGGGTGGCCGCGGTGCCCGGCGTCACGTCGGCGCGCGCCTTCACGAGCCAGATCCTGCAGCGCGAGCACCGCGGGCGCTCGCTGCGGTTCGCGCTGGTGGGGCTCGCCTACCCCGACGACCGCGGCGAGGGCCTCGGGGTCCGGCAGGGCCGCGCCCTCGCCCAGGACCACGGCGAGCTCGTGGTCGACGCCTCGCTCGGTCTCGCGATCGGCGAGGTGATCCGCCTCGGGCGCGACGACTACACCGTGGTCGGCATCACCGCGCAGCTCCTGGGCTCGGGCGGTGACGCGGTGATGGTGGCGACGGTGAGCGACACCCAGCGCATCGTGAACGACGACTCCTCGGACGCCCTCGTCGCCGAGCGCGACCGCCGGCTCGCCCGGCTGAAGGAGACCGACCTCGGAAGGACCCAGCCGGCGCTCGAGGATCTGGTGGTCGATCCGCGCTGGAGCATCCCGGTCCTGCCCCTGCCGCCCATCCACGCGGTGCTCGTGCGGGTCACGCCGGCGCGCCTCGACGAGGTGCGCGCGACGCTCTCGCGCTGGAGCGACGTGAGCGTCTTCAGCCAGGCCGAGGAGGAGCAGCTGGTCCTGCAGGGCATGGTCCAGAAGGCGCGCATGCAGCTCGGCCTGTTCGCGGTGATCCTCACCATCACCTCGTCGCTGCTCCTCGCCGCCGTCCTCTACAACCTCACGCTCGAGAAGGCTGCAACATCGCCGTCCTCCGGCTCCTCGGCGCGCGTGCGCCGCGGCTCGTCGGCCTGGTGTTGCAGCAGGCCTGGGCGATGGCGATCCTCGGTTACGGGATCGCTCTCGCGATCGGCAACGCCGCGTTCCCGCACTTTCCGCGGCGCGTCGTGCTCACCGAGACCAGCGTCGTCGGCATGGGGCTGCTGCTGCTCACGGTGAGCACGCTCGCGAGCATCGCGGGGGTCGTCTACGCCCTGCGGGTCGATCCCGGGAAGGTCCTGGAGGCTGGAGATGGAAGCGCTGCGCGCAGAGCACCTCGACAAACGCTACGGCGCGGACGAGACGGAGGTGTGGGCCCTCCGGGACATCGGCCTCGTGCTCCGCGCGGGAGAGATCGTCGCGCTCCTCGGGCCGAGCGGCGCGGGCAAGTCCACGCTGATCAAGGTGCTCGGCCTCGTGACCCGGGCCGACCACGGCGACCTCTGGATGAACGGCGAGCGGGTCCTCGACGACGGCGCACCCGTGGCCGACGTCGGCGAGCTCCGTCGATCGCACCTCGGGTTCGTGTTCCAGAAGGCCAACCTCATCCCGTTCCTCTCCGCGCGGCAGAACGTGGAGATCGCCTGCGAGATCGGCGAGCGGTTCGCGCCCCGCGCCCGCGCCGACGAGCTGCTCGACTACCTAGGCGTCGGCCACCGCGGCGACGCCCTCCCGAACACGCTGAGCGGCGGCGAGCAGCAGCGGGTCGCGATCGCGCGCGCCCTCGCCAACGCCCCCTCGCTCATCCTCGCCGACGAGCCCACGGCGGCGCTCGACAAGGAGCGTGGGCGGGCCGTGATGGAGCTGTTCCGTCGCGTCGCCCACGAGCAGGGGACCGCGGTGAGGGTGGTCACCCACGATCACCGCTAGCTCGACGTGTTCGACGCCGCCCACGATGGAGGGACGGTAGGCTCTCGACCCCGCCTCGCACGTCGTGACTCAGGGCGCGACGACGCAGTGCTTGGTCTTCGGGTCGCACACGGCCTTGGGTGGGGTCGGCGGCGACTTGCACAGCGCGCACTTGGTCTTGCCGCACACCTCGGCGACGTAGCTCGCGACGGCGTCCTTGCGGAGGGCGACGAACGCGCCGCCCGGACCGCACGCGCCGCAGCAGTCGGGCGCGCGCGCGACGCACTCGTCGTCCTTGGTGCACGCCGTGCTGGCATCGACGGCCAGATCGACGGTCGTGCAGCGCCCCTTGCGGCACGCCGCGTGGAGGCTCGGGTTCTGTGGAGTCGCGCACGCGGGCAGGTGGGCGTCGCCGTCCCGCAGATCTTCTGGGAGTAGGCGTCGCGCAAACGGCACGCCGACCGCGACGACCCCGCACGCCTGTGGCATCGCAGGGCGCAGCAGCTGCGATGCTCGAGGACGCACGTGCTCGGCGCCACGCACGACTTCCAGTTCGCGGGGCGGGCCCGCGGGGAGCCTCGTCGTCGCAGACGGTCGGGCTGACGGTGACGGGCGGCGCAGACGCAGAGCTCGGTGGCGGTGCGCTGCTGCTCGACGACGCGGACGCGGACGACGGGCCTGCGCTCGACACGGGCGCCGACGTCTCGTTGGGATGCGCGGGCGCCTGCGGGCAGCCCGCCACGAGCGCACAGAGGACGACGACCCTCCGCATCTCGGCACACTCCGACCTGAACACGAGCCAGAGGATACAGTGCCTCGACGACCCGAGCACACGGAAGGCTCGCCTTGACGAACCGCAGAGGACTGAGCTTCGCTCGCGAGATGTCGGAGGCTCCCCGCGTCCTCGTCCGCTGTCCGTCCTGTGGCGCGCCCCTGCCGCCCGAGGCCGCGCGTGCGGTCGTGACGTGCGCGGCGTGCAACGCCACGAGCCAGCCCTCGCCGGTGGTGCAGACCGTGGGGACGCCGTCGTGCCCGTGTTGTCGTGTCCCCCTCTTCCCCGCGCGAGCGGGAGACGTCTTGATGCATGGTTGTGGCAAGTGCGGCGGCCTCTGGCTCGACAACGAGGGCTCCGAGGCGATCACGCGCCACGCCGACCTCGCGTCCTCCGACTCGCGGACCGAGCAGACGAGAGAGCCAAGCAGCAGCCGAGACCCACCCACGACGAGCCTTTCCTGCCCGGTGCGGCGCCACCATGGAGAAGGTGAGTCCTGCCCGCATCGCCCAGCTGGACATCTGTCCCGATCACGGCACGTGGTTCGATCCGGGTGAGCTCCGGCGGGTCGCGACGGTGTTCCAGAATCGGTCGAACGACGACGTGCTGGCGCCCATCATCGATCCGATCGAGGGTCACCGACGAGCGAGCGCGGCAGCGGCTTCGGCATCCGGGGGTTGGCAGGATGGCCCCGCGGCCGACGCAGCCTTCGAGGGCGCCACGAAGCTGGTGGTCGGCGTCGGCGTCGACATGCTGAGTGTCATGCTGGGTGCGACGCGACGATGAGCGCCGGCACGCTCTCGATTCAGGGCACGTAGATCCGAGCCATGGCGCGGTGCCACCGCCGTAGCCGGTGGCGATCGGCAGGCCGTATCCGTCACCCTTGCCCTCGATCCGCAGGCCCCAGGCCTTGATCTTCCCCTTCTGGGGCTTGGCGAGCTCGGACGCCCACGCGGTCACGTCGATGCGGATCGGGGCGCCTCCGCGGGTCGGCACCTCGGCGCGCAGCAGCGGCTCGGAAGCGGGCGGGCTCGCCCACGAGGTGCGCAGGCCATCGGCCACCGACCACGGCTCGGTCACGCGCTCGGTGAGGAGCGTGATCGGGTCCGGACCCGCGAGCGCCCCCTTGGCGCGCTCGAGCACGAGGTACGCCTTGAGCGGCTCGGCGATGGTGGACGGCGGGTCGAACCGCACGAGGATGCGCGTGCGCGGCCCCTCGCCCGCGCCGAGCACGGCGACCGCGGGCGGCGCGTCGTCGTCGTGCGAAGAGGAGACGAACGCGAGCGCGGAGGGCTCGAGCACGAGGCGGTGCGCGGTCTGCGGCACGGGGCCGGTCTTGGGCAGGGGCGCCGGTGTCGCAGAGCACCCGAGCGCCGAGCAGCACCCGGCCGACGCGACGATCGCGACGAACACCCCCACCGAGCAGCGCATGCGTGATCCTTATCCCGAGGCGGGGCGCGGCGGAAGGGACGCGTAGAGCTCGCCCGCCCGCGCCTCGCACGCGTCCCAGTCCACGTTGCGCCGCGAGACCACGTTGTAGTCGGGGCGTGCGATGCGCTCGAGGGGCAGCCCGAACTCGGGCGCGAGGAGGCGCTCGAGCAGCATGACCGTGACCTCCTCGTTGTCGCCGGTCGGGTCGTCCACTTCGCGACCGGCGGGGCCGAGGCCGTAGTTCGGCTTGGTGCGACGAGCGCGCGGCGCGCACCACCAGTGACACACCTCGTGGAGCAGCTTCTCGGTGTCGCACCCGTGGTCGAAGGCGACGTAGAACGCGCGCCCGTCGTAGCCCACCGGCTGGGGGCGTGGAACGGCGCCTTTGCCCTGCGCGTCGCCGGACAGGTGCACGACCTTGACGCCCTTGCCGGTGGTCTTGGTGACCCACGCGCGGAGCACCGAGAACCGCGTCCCACAGCGGCTCCCTGCGACCTCGCAGCAGGCGACTCGACCGTCCACGGCCGCGCTCTAGCCCGAGCACCGACGCCTTGCCAGCCGGTCGCGGCGTCCAGATCCTGAGCTTGTCCAATACTCCTGGACACTATGTTTCTGGATGCGTCGCGCCGACCTCACGCCATACCTCGAGAATTTCGAGGCCTTGCCGTTCGTCCGCCACGCGCGCATCGCCCGAGGGACGGGGGGCGAGCTCCTCCGGCTGGAGACGCCCACCAAGACCTTCGAGCTACCCGTTCAGCTCGAACGCTCCACGGTGACCCACGAGCTGGCGCAACGGAGGATGCATCTCCGAGCCAAGCTTCCCGAGCTCGTCCTCCTCGCACCCTCGATCGGCGCCGAGCTCGGCGCCACGCTCGTCGACGGTCACGTCTTCTTCATGGACCTCGCCGGCAACTGCTACCTCGATCTCGAACACCGCTACGTCGCCCACAAGCAAGGTTTCCGATCGGCATCCAGACCCATCGAGAGCAGAGGCCTCCGCGCGCCTGCGATGCGCGTCCTCTTCACGCTGCTCGCCACACCAGGCCTCTCCACCGCGACGACCCGCGCGCTCGCGAGCGCTGCCGGAGGTGTCAGCCCCCAGACTGCCGCCGACACGCGGGCCCGGCTCGAGGCGGACGAGGTCCTCGTCCGCACGCGGGACGGCTTCCACTTTCGTACGGAGGCCTGGCGCCGAGGGCTCGACCTGTATCTGCGCGGCTTCCGGGAGACCCTCCCCGCGCTCACAGTGGGTCCGTATCGGAGCCGCGCGAGGTCCCCTGAAGCCACTCGGAGGGAGCTAGAAGCGGCCCTCACCACCGTGCCAGGTTGGCGATGGGGAGGTGCGGCAGCGGCCGCACTGCTCGAAGGTCACTACAAGGGCGAGCGAACGATCCTCTACGCCCCGGCGTGGGGCGACGAAGTGCGAAGCCTCCCGCTCGTCACCGATCCGAGCGGCCCTATCGAGCTTCGTCGGGCCCCCTGCCCCGCCGCGCTCGCTGGCCCCAGGGTCGACTGTGTTCACCCGCTCCTCGTGTATGCCGACCTCCTCTCTCCGAAGCGAACGATCGGGCCCGCGAGGGTGCCGAAGGCGATCTACGAACGCTACCTGGCCCCGATCGCCGAGGCCGCAGCCTGAGGACGCTGGTCGAACGTGACGTGACCCACCTCGCCGCCTTGCGGCGCGCCTCGCCGACAGCCCGCGTCGTCCTGATCGGAGCCGCAGCGCTCGGTCTCCACGTCGAGCTCCCGCGCACGACCGTCGACGTGGATCTCGTCATGGTGCTGCAGAGCGATGCCTTCGACTCCATCGCAGAAGCGCTCGGGTGGAGTCAGGACCCCCGTCTCCCCATCCGCTTCCATGGACGCGACGGATTTCGCGCCGTTGTCCTCTCGGTCACTCTCGACGACCTGCAGCGCGACGCCATCGAGTTCGCCGACGATCGCACCATGAGTCTGGTCGGCTTCGACCTCGTCCTCGCGCACGCGACGCCACACCCACTCGACGATTCGCTGACCATCGACGTCGCGAGCCTCCCCACCCTCGCGCTCCTGAAGATGGTGGCGTGGCTCGACCGGCCGGATCGGCAGAAGGATCTGGCTGATCTGGGGGCAGCGCTCGAGGGAGCGCTCGAACCAGACGACGAGCGACGCTGGGATCGTTCGCTCGGCCTACCGGACGACTATCGGCTGCAGAGCGCGTTCTTCCTCGGCCAGTGCTTGGCCCGAATCGCCGAAACCAAGCACCGCGAAGTCGTCGAACGCTTTTTCTCGCGAGAATGTCCGACCGGCGCAACGTGGTCCTGCTCGGTCGCGCCGCCGGATGGAGCTTCGAAGCCGAAGAGCGCGCCGAGGCCCAGCTGGCTTCGTTCCGCGCGAGGGCTTTTTCGATCTAGGAGGCGACGTCCCGGTCTAGGATGGCGCTGATGCTGGCACGAAGGGGGTTTCTGGGGTCGCTCGCCGCCGTTTCGCTTCGCGGGCCTCGCGGGCTGCGAGTCCTGCAAGAAGGCGGGCTCGGGGCAAGCCGCAGGTGGCCGTATCCATATTTCCTCTATGGGACCTCGCGCGGCGCATCGGCGGCGACGCGCTCGACGTCGCGCTCGTGCTCCCCGCCGGCCGCACCGAGCACGCCTACGACCCGACCCCGGTGAAGTGCAGAAGCTCGCGCAGGCCAAGCTGGTCGTGCGCGTCGGCCTCGACCTCGACGACTGGGCGGTGAAGATCGTGCAGGGCGCGACTGGCTCCCGCCGTCACCGCGCTCGGGGAGCCTGGGCCGAAGGCGCAGCCGCTCCCGATGGGCAAGGACCACGTCGGCGAGGACGAGCCCACGAGGGGCAAGGGCGACGACGACGACCACCACGGCGCGAACGACCCGCACTTCTGGCTCGACCCCGTGCGCACCAAGGGCGTGCTGCCGGCGATCGCCGAGGCGTTCGGCAAGCTCCTCCCCGCCGAGCAGAAGGGCTTCGACGCGCGCCGCGCCGAGGTCGAGAAGTCGCTCGACGCCCTCCACGCCCGCGTCGACGCCGCGCAGAAGGCGTGGACCAAGCGCTCGATCGTCACCTTCCACGGCTCGTTCGGGTACTTCGCCGCGCGGTACGGCTCACCATCGCCGCCGTGCTCGAGCCGTTCCCCGGCAAGGAGCCCACCTCGAAGTACCTCGCCGCCGTGCTCGAGGCGATCAAGCAGTCCAAGCCGGCGGCGCTGTTCTCCGAGCCGCAGCTCGACAAGCGACCCGCCACGGTGGTGGCCGAGCAGGCCAAGATCCCGCTGTTCGAGCTCGACCCGGTGGGCGGCGTCGGCGCGCTCGACTCCTACGAGAAGCTCCTCGACGGCAACGCCGCGGTGCTCCGCCAAGGCGCTCCGCGTGAACGAGGCGCCGCAAGAGGACGATTGCGACGTCCCCGAGCGCCCGCCGCCTCGTCGCTCGCGCCGTCGTCGCGGTACACGCCACCCGACGGCGCCATGCCGAAGGTGCTCGAGGTGCGCGGCGTGAGCGTCGACCTCGGGGCCGCCGCATCCTCGACGACGTGACCTTCTTCGTCCCGAAGGGCGAGTTCCTGTGCCTCTGCGGCCCGAACGGCGCCGGCAAGAGCACGCTGCTCAAGACCATCCTCGGCCCCTGATCAGCCGGCGAGCGGCGAGGTCGTGCTCCGGGGCCGGGTGGGCTACGTCCCCGCAGCGCAAGACCTTCGACCGCGACTTCCCCGCGACCGCGGTGGAGCTCATCGTCGCGAACCTCCGCGGCGGGTGGCCCGTCCGCGTGAAGGAGGCCGAGCGAAAGCGCGCGAGAGAAGCCCTCGCCCGGGTGGGCGGCGAGAAGCTGCTCGACAAGAACCTCGCCGATCTCTCCGGCGGCGAGACCCAGCGCGTGTTCCTCGCGCGCGCACTGATCACCGACCCGGTGCTGCTCGTGCTCGACGAGCCGACCGCGGGCGTGGACGTGCAAGGGCCGCGCCGAGTTCATGGTCCTGCTCGAGGAGATCTCCCGCAGCGACGAGCTCGCGGCGATCCTCGTCACCCACAACCTCGCCGCGGTGTCGCGCACCGCCGAGCGGATCCTCTACCTCGACGGCCGCGTCGTCGCGTGGGGGCTCCCGGGCGAGCTCCTCGGCAAGCGGCGGTTCTCGGCGCTCTTCGGCGACGACGCGGGGGAGGAGTGATGTTCGAGCCCTTCGCCGCCGAGTTCATGCAGCGCGCGCTCGTCGCGGGCTGATCGTGGGGCGCTCTGCGCGCTCATCGGCGTGTTCGTCGTGCAGCGCGGCCTCTCGTTCATCGGCGACGGCCTCGCCCACGCCACGTTCGGCGGCATTGCGCTCGGACTCTTGCTGTTCCCGAAGCAGGACCCGTCGTTCCTGGCGCTGACGTTCACCGTGCTGGTCGCGCTCGGCATCGCCTACGTCCTGCGGCGCGGGTCACTGCGCGGAGACGTCGCGACCGGGGTGTTCTTCGCCGTGTCGTTCGCCTTCGGCGTGCTGCTGCTCGGGCTGCGCCCCAAGGGTCGCGCCCCGTCAACGTGGAGAGCGTGCTGTTCGGCAGCATCCTCGCGGTGAGCCGCCAGGACCTCGTCACCATCGGCGTCGTCGCCCTGCTCGTCACCGCGCTCGTCGTCGGGTTCTGGTCCAAGCTCGCCTACGCCACGTTCGACCGCGAGCTCGCCGCGCTGTCGGGCGTGCCCGTGCGGTTCCTCGACTACCTGCTGCTCGCGCTCACGGCGCTCGTCACCGTGGTCGCGGTCAAGACGGTGGGCGTCGCCCTCGTGAGCGCATTCGTGGTCATCCCTGCCGCGGCGGCGCGCCTGCTCGGCCGGCGCCTCGGCAGCGTCGCGATGATCGCCGTGGCCATCGGCGCGGGGTGTTCGGCGGTCGGCCTGCTCCTCAGCTACCACCTCGACGTCGCGAGCGGCGCCACCATCATCCTGACCCTGGGCGCGGTCTTCGGCGGCGCGATGGCGCTGCGCCGCGCGTAGTCCGTGGTGGCGCGCGGCCGCGACACCTGCTTCGCTGTCCACATGCGCCTCCTCGCCTGCGCCGCGGCGCTGCTCGTGGCCTGCGGCTCGGCGGACGTCGCGACGCCGGACGACGCGGGTGCAGACACCGCGGCGAGCGACGCCGACGCGCCCGAGAGCGGCCCGGTGCGCTGGGCCCGGAGCGGCGGCGACGGCAACAGCCAGTTCGGGTACGGGGTCGCGGTCGACGCCAGCGGCAACGTGTTCGCCGTGGGCGAGTTCGGCGGCGCGATCGACCTCGGCGCGGGGGCCCTCGACAACCCCAAGGGGTCGGTCGTGAGCGGGTTCGTCGCCAAGTTCGACCGCAGCGGGCGTGCCTTGTGGAGCCGTCGCCTCGGCTCGACGACCGAGGCGGCCGCGTACGCCGTCGCCGTCGACGCCGCGGGCCACGCCTACGTCGTCGGCTACTTCAAGGGCGAGCTCGACGCGCTCGGGACCAAGCTCGTCTCCGCGGGCGAGACCGACGCGTTCCTCGTCGAGCTCGACCCCGACGGCAAGCTCGTCTTCGCGCAGCGCTGGGGCGATTCGGGCTCGCAGGTGCTCAACACGGTGGTCGTCGCGGCCGACGGCACGATCGCGCTCGGCGGCGACTTCGACGGCACCATCGACTTCGGCGGCGGACCGCTCGTCACCGCGGGGCTCGCCGACGTGTTCGTCGCGACCCTCGACCGCGACAAGAAGCACGTCCTGAGCAAGCGCTGGGGAGGCCCCGACAAGGACCGTCGCCCGCGCGTCGCCTTCGCGCCCGACGGGGGGCTCTGGGTCACCGCGAGCTACCGCGGCGTGATCGACGTCGGCGGTGGCCCCCTGCCCGATCGGTACGACGGCGCGTTCCTGCTGCGCCTCGAGAAGAGCGGCGCGCACCGCGCGAGCAAGGGCTTCGACGGCGACGGCTGGCAGTTCCCGACCGGCCTCTCGGTGAGCCCGAGCGGCGCGCTCGCCCTGTCTTCGCGCTTCACGCGCACCGTGGTGATCGACGGCCAGAAGCTCGAGAGCGCGAGCGGCGAAGACGCGCTGCTCGCGGTGTTCGGCGACGACGGCAAGCTCGCGTGGGCCGAGCGCTACGGTGGCTTCAACCAGGACGCCATCTCGGCCTCGCGTGGGATCCGCGCGGCGACCTCTGGATCACCGGCGAGCTCCTCGAGAAGCTCGGGCCCCTCACCTCGGTGGGCGCGAGCGACGCCTTCGTCGCGCGCCTCGACGCCAAGGGCACGTGGCTCTGGTCCCTCCGGTTCGGCGACGGCGGCGACCAGCGCGGCACCAAGGTCGCCGCGGATCCGCTCGGGGGTGCGGTGGTGGTCGGGAGCTTCTTCGGCGCCATCGACCTAGCCGGTGGATTCCACCTCGCTTCGTCCGGCGGATTCGACCCCTCGGGCGGCGACGTCTTCCTGGCCTCCTTTCGGTAGCGCACATCCCCCCACCTTTCGGACGCCAGCCTTGACCCGGTTTCCCGGGTGGGCCCCACTGACTGTGCACAGTGTCCGCCGTCCCCCAGCACATCCTCGATCTGGTCGCGCAGCGTCGTCACGGCGACGACGACTCGTTGCGCCAGATCCTGACGGCGCTCGTGCCCCGGGTCCGCAACCTCGTTCGCTACCTCGTGCGTGGCGACCGTCACGTCGACGACATCGCGCAGGAGGCCCTGCTCGAGATCCTGCGCGCGCTCGACGGCTACCGCGGCGAGGGCGCGTTCGAGGGCTGGGTGCACCGCATCGTCACCCGCGTGGTGTTCGCCGAGCTGAAGGCGCGTCGCGCGGACGAGGCCACCTTCGCGCCCGAGGAGCAGGAGCCCGGCCCTGGCCTCTGGGTGGTCGGCCAGGACGACCGCCCCGACGACTACCTCGAGCGCCGTCGCCTCGCCGAGGCGCTCGACAAGCTGCCCGACGACCAGCGCTACGTGGTCGTCATGCACCACGCGGTGCAGATGAGCGCGCCCGAGATCGCCGAGGCCCTCGGGGTGCCGCTCGAGACCGTGCGCAGTCGCCTCCGGCTCGGGCGCACCAAGCTGCGCTCGCTCCTCGGGCAAGAAGGCAACGACGTCGGAGGTGAGCCGTGAGCACCGACGACGATCTGCTGCTCCCCCTCGACGAGGGGCCTGGCCCCGCCCTGCGCACCAGCGAGCGGTCTCGCCGCGCGCTGGTCGACCACGCGCTCGCGGCGCGCAACGACGATCTCGCGATGCCGCTCGACGAGCTCGGCCCGGCGCTGCCGCTGTCGAACGCGGCCGTCGAGCAGATGGTGGCCCGCGCGCGCATGCGCTTCCGCCCGTCGCTGCAGAGCCTCTCGAGCCGCCCGGCCCCCACGCCGTTGACCATGTCCCACGACGAGGACGCGCCGGCGCCGCGGTCTTTGGGTCGACGCGCACCCCGCGCGCCGCGCTGGGGCATGTTCGCGGCCGCGGCGGCGATCGCGCTCGCGTGTGGGTTCTCGCTGCGCGGGTTCGTGGATCGCACACGCGCCGATGCCCCGGTGCCTGCGGCGCAGCCCATCACGTCCGCGCCTCTGGCCCCGGTCGTCTCACCCGTCGCGGAGCGCAAGAAGCTCCTCGCCGACGCGGACGCGCTGCGCCGCGACGAGCAGTGGGTCTCCGCCGATCTCGCCTACGCGAAGGTCAGCGAGCGGTTCCCGGGGAGCGTCGAGGCCGAGCAGGCCACGCTCGCGCGCGCGTACCTCCACCTCGAGCCGCTCCTCGATCCGCAGAAGGCGCTCGCGTTCTACGACGAGGTGGTGCGCGGCGGGGGGCCCGCGGCGGTCGAGGCCGAGCTCGGCCGCACGTTCGCCCTGCGCGCGCTCGGGCGGCGCCGCGCCGAGATCGAGGCCCTGCGCTCGCTCGTCGTGCACCACCCGACGAGCCCGCTGCGGTTCCAGGCCGAGCAGCGCCTGCACGAGCTCGAGCCGCGCTAGCTCCTTTGGGTGCAGCCCTGCACGGCGATTGTCGTGACCCGATCGGGCCGTCGTCCACCACCTCTCCTTCATGCGCACCACGACCCTTCGGCCGCTGTTCCTCGTCGCCTTCGCGCCCTTCGCGGTCGCCTGCTCCGAGGGCACGGTCTCCGACGACCTCGATCTCGTCGACGGCAGCGGCACGGGGGAGGAGGGCGGCTTCACCATCGACAGCGGCGACGACGCGCCGGGGTTCGACGTACCCGATGGCGTGGCCAAGCCGTGTGAGGGCCTGCGGTGCCAGCAGACGACGTGCACCGGGGGCGCCGACACCACCATCACCGGCACCGTCTACGCGCCCAACGGCAAGCTGCCGCTCTACAACGTCATCGTCTACGTCCCGAACCTGACGCCGCTCCCGCTGACCAAGGGCGCCACCTGCGACAAGTGCGGCGCCGTCGCGAGCGGCGACCCGATCGTCACCGCGCTCACCGACTACCAGGGCAAGTTCACCCTCAAGAACGTCCCCGTCGGCAGCGACATCCCGCTCGTGATCCAGCTCGGCAAGTGGCGCCGGCAGGTGAAGATCCCGTCGGTCAAGGCGTGCGTCGACAACCCCCTCACCGACCCCAACGTCACCCGCCTCCCCAGGAACCAGAAGGAGGGTGACATGCCGAAGATCGCGGTCACCCTCGGCGGGTGCGACAAGCTCTCGTGCATGCTGCCGAAGGTGGGCATCGACGCGAGCGAGTTCGGCGTCGACGGCAGCCCCGCGGCCGTGCACTTCTACCAGCCAACCGGGACGTTCGGCGGGGGCGGACCCGCCGGCATGAAGGACGCCCGCGCGTTGTGGGACAACCCCGCCAAGCTCAAGGAGTACGACATCGCCGTCTTCTCGTGCGAATGCTTCGAGAACAGCCCGGGCAGCAAGGACGCCAAGTCGTTCGCCGCCGTCGATCAGTACCTCAAGGCGGGCGGCCGCATCTTCACGACCGACTTCCAGTACCTCTGGTACAAGAGCAGCCCCGATCCGGCGATGAAGGCCGTGATGCCGATCCCCGGCGGCGCGCCGAGCGGGACCAACCCGGTCGACCTCGACACGTCGTTCACCAAGGGCAAGGCGCTCGCCGACTGGATGTCCTACGTCGACAAGAGCGTCACGTACGGCAAGGTGCAGTGCGACTACGTGTTCAACAACTTCTCGCCCGCCGACAAGACCAAGGCGCAGGTGTGGGCGCAGTCCAAGGGCATCTCGGGCGCGGCCGGCTCCACGATCAACCCGCGCTTCGTCACCATCAACACGCCCGTCGGCAAGCCCATCGAGGAGCAGTGCGGCAAGGCCGTGCACCTCGACGCGCACATCAACGGCAGCGACACGATCAACGCGAGCTTCCCGGCCGGCTGCAAGTCGGCGATCAAGGCTGGCGAGGAGGCGTTCGCGTTCTTCTTCTTCGACCTCGCGTCGTGCATCCAGAAGGACGGCGACCCGCCGAAGCCCCCGCCGGTGAAGTGACCGCTAGGAGCCGCCCATCAGCGACACGCTGAGCACGCGGTTCCCGGTCGTGTCGTCGAAGGCCTGGAACGTTCGCATCGAAGCCTCGTCCCCGCGCAGCCACACGAACCGCCCGTCGAAGCGCAGACGCACCTCGTTCCAGTACTCGCTGTGGCCGATCGGGAGGCGCTCCACGTCGCCCTTCCACAGCGTGGCGCCTGTCTTCTGGTCGAGAGCGACGAGCAGCGACCCACTCGAGATCGCGGGGTAGACGTCGAGGAAGAGCCGCCCGTCGCGGACCACCGCGCTCGCGGACTCGTGGTACGGATCGAGGGGTGGGCGCTTCCAGCGCAGCGCCCCCGTCGCGTCGAGGAAGCGCACCTCCGGCAGCACCACGACGAGCCCGGCGAGCGAGCCGTCCTCCCGGAGCGCCGCGGCCGCGACCTCGTCCTCGGCGGTCGCGACCGTCACCCCGTCGAGGAGCCGGACGACCGCGGCGCGGCGCACGGGCCCGACGTGCAGCGGACCGGTGCCGTAGAGGACATACCGCTCGTCCACGGCGCGGAGGGCGAAGCTCACCCCCTTCGGATCGCCTGCGCGATGGAGGTCGACCGTGGAGCGCGTCACCACTGCGCCCGCGGCGTCGAGGCACGCCACCTCGAGCGCGAGGTCCGCCGTCACCGCGCACACCGTGGTCGATTCGCGGCGCCGCAGGGTGCTGCGGAAACCGACCAGATCGAAGGGCAGCGTGGCGAGCGGCGTGACCGTCCCAGCGGTCGGATCGACCCTTCGCAGCAGCTTCGCCCCCTCGACCAGCACGAAGTCCGTCGTGCGCGCCGCGGGGTGACCCACACCACCGGGCACGGCGAGGACGCGCGCCGACCGCTTGCGCAGATCGAGGAGGTGGACCTCCCGCAGCCCCGTGACGAGGGCGTGGCCGGCGACGACCACGACCGAACCCCAGGGGGTCTTCAGCGGGAGCGACCACACCTCCTTGCCGCTCGCGAGCTCGTGCACGTGGATGGTGCCATCGCGGGCGAGCAAGACGGCGTACGTGCCATCCTCGGCCTCGCTCCGCGGGTCCTCGGCGCGGAGCACGTGCACCACCGTGGCGGTGCGCGGATCGATCACCCGCCCCTGTCGCAGCACGAGGGGCACGCGCGCGGTCGGGGTGGGCGGCGCCGCGTCCACCACGGCGGGATCGGGCTTCGCCGGCGCCTCGCGTCTACACGAGAGGAGCGCGAACGCGAGCGCGCTCCACCACCTCACTTGCGGGGCGCGTCGAAGGTGAAGCTCTTGCCGGTCGCGAGCTTCACCGTGCCGCTCGCCTTGTGACCCTTGATGTTCCCCTGCACCGTGTCGCCCGCGGGGCTGCGCAGCGTGAGGTCGCCGCCGTTGTCGGTCGTGACGCCGTAGACCGTGACCGTCCCCTCGACCGCGGTCTTGGTGAACGAACCGTCGGCCGTGGTGAGCGTGCCGACGACCCGGATGCTCGTGACGTCGATGCACTTGGTGGAGAGGGTATGCGTGCCGCACTTGGGCGTGACGCTGGCCGTGAGCGACAGCGCGAGCTCGATCGACCCGGATTTCCCGTCTCCCGTGAACGTCCCCGCGTAGGTCCCGGCGAAGCCGGTCTGGGCCTGCTCGAGGGTCATCGGCTCGGGATCGGAGGTGCCGCTGCAGGCGGCGATGGACAGCAGCGAACCAAGCAAGAGGACGCGCGCGTTCATGGGCGAGAGCCTAGCAGGCGGCCCTGCCCTGCGCCGCCGCGAGGGCGGCAAGGAGGGCCTCTCCGTCACGGGCGATCCGCCGCCCGCCGAGCCCGTCGATCCGACCGAGTTCCTCGAGCGTCGTCGGCCCGAGGGCGACCAGATCGTTCAGGCAGTGGCCGGGCAGCACGACCTGCTCGTCGACGCCGCGCTCCTTGGCGGCGGCCTTGCGGAAGCTGCGCACCTTGGCGTCTCGACGTTTGCGCAACTCGATCTCGTCGCGGGGCAGGCGCGGTGGAGGCGTCACGAACCGCGCGCGGTCCTCGGCCGACACGTCCTCGGGCGCCGTCGCGAGCACGCGGATCAGATCGGCGGCGATGCGGCCGGCGCGCCCCTTGGCGACCGCCCGGACGGTCTCCGGCTTGCGCGTCCGCGCGATCGCGAGCAGCGCCTCGTTGCCGATCACCGTGTGCACCGGCACGTCGAGCGCGCGGGCCTCGGCCTCGCGCACGTCGGCCAGCAGTCTCAGCGCGCCGAGCGCGGGCGCGTCGAGGTCCTGCATGCCCTTGATGCGCGCCCACGGCGGTCGCTCGTCCGGCCCGGCGGCGAGCGCTCCGGCGAGGCGGTAGGCGGTCTCCTCCTCGATCTCTGGCACGATGTCCTTCTCCGCGGCCTCGGCGAACAGGCTCCGCGCGAGGGCGGGCAGGTGCGCGACGTCGGCACCGAGGTACTCGATCATCGACGCGTCGAACGGCCGCGCGCCCCAGTCGTGGTGCTGCAGGCGCTTGTCGACCTTCTGCCCCACGCGGGTCTCGAGCAGCGTGCCGAGACCGGTGGCGGCGATGGCGAGGAACCGCGCCGCGATCGCGGTGTCGCGCACGCCGGCGAGCATCAGGCCGTGCTGGGCGAGGATGCGCGCGTCGAACGCGAGGTCGTGGATCAGCTTGCGCGGCGCGGGCACCGAGAGCACCCGCGACAGCTGCGCGAGGCCCGCGTCGCCGATGACCATGGTGTCGACCACGTAGACCCGCCGCACCTCGCCGCCCTCGACCACCGCGAGCTGCAGCGTGCAGAGGTCGGCGCGGTAGGCGTGCAGGCCGTTGCTCTCGACGTCGAGCGGGATCTCCTCGGAGCCGAGCAGCGCTTCGATCGCCGCGGGGAGCTCGTCTTCTCGGGTGAGCAGCTGGACGTCCACCGCGGCACCATGGCGCGCCGCGGCCCGGGCCAAAAGCCCGGCTTGCAGCCCCGACGCGCGCAGACGACAGAAGCTCCCGTGAGCGAAGGCAAGAAGGAAAAGAAGCCCCGCGTCGGCCTGATGGCCGGTCACTTCGACGCCGAGACGGTGTACGGCCCGGAGCAGCTCTCGCTGTTCGGGTTCGACCCGGCCGTCGACCTCGGAAAGCCCGGCGCGCCGCCGTTCACGCGCGGCGTGCAGGCCGACATGTACCGCGGCCGTCACTGGACGATGCGCCAGTACGCGGGCTTCGGCACCGCGGCCGAGTCCAACGCGCGCTACCGCTACCTGCTCGAGCAGGGGCAGACCGGGCTCTCGGTGGCGTTCGACCTGCCCACGCAGATGGGCCGCGACAGCGACCACCCCTACGCGCAGGGCGAGGTCGGCCGCGTCGGCGTCGCCATCGACTCCATCGAGGACATGCGCGTGCTCCTCGGCGGCATCCCCCTCGACAAGGTGAGCACCTCGATGACCATCAACGCGACGGCGAGCACGCTGCTCGCGCTCTACGTCGCGGTGGCCGAGGAGCAGGGCGTGCCCGCGAGCGCGCTCCGCGGCACGATCCAGAACGACGTGCTCAAGGAGTACATGGCCCGCGGCACCTACATCTACCCGCCCCGCCCCTCGCTGCGCGTCATCAGCGACATCTTCGCGTGGTGCGGCGAGCACGCGCCCAAGTGGAACACCATCAGCATCAGCGGCTACCACGTGCGCGAGGCCGGGTGCGACGCCATCCAGGAGGTGGCCTTCACGCTGGCCGACGGCATCGCCTACGTCGAGGGCGCGATCGCCGCCGGGCTCGACGTGGACTCGTTCGGCAACCAGCTCTCGTTCTTCTTCAACGGGCACAACAACCTCCTCGAGGAGGTCGCCAAGTTCCGCGCGGCGCGGCGGTTGTGGGAGAAGATCATGCGCGAGCGCTTCTCCGCCAAGACGGCCCGCGCACGCGCGCTCAAGTTCCACTGCCAGACCGCCGGCATGACCCTGCAGGCGCAGCAGCCGCTCAACAACGTGGTGCGGGTCACCATCCAGGCCCTCGCGGCGGTGCTCGGCGGGTGCCAGTCGCTCCACACCAACTCGTTCGACGAGGCGCTCGGCCTGCCCACGGCGGCCGCCGCCACGCTCGCCCTGCGCACCCAGCAGATCATCGCCTACGAGTCCGGCGTCACCGACACCGTCGACCCGCTCGGCGGAAGCTACGCGATCGAGGCGCTCACCGAGCGGATCGAGAAGGGCGCCGAGGCGCTGATCGCCCGCATCGACGCGCTCGGCGGCATGGTGGCCGCGATCGAGCAGGGCTTCCCGCAGCGCGAGATCCAGAACACGGCCTACGACTACCAGCTGCAGATCGAGAACAAAGATCGCGTCATCGTCGGGCTCAACGAGTTCCAGACCACGAGCGAGCCGGTGCCCGTCGGCAAGGTCGACCCGGCGCTCGAGGCCGAGCAGGTGGCCCGCGTGCGCGCGGTCCGCGCCGGCCGCGACGCCACCAGGCATGCCGAGGCCCTCGCCACGCTCGAGCGCACCGCGCGCGATCCCAAGGGGCAACGTGGTCGCGCCGATCCTCGCGGCGGTGAAGGCGCGCGCCACCGTGGGCGAGGTCGCCGACGTGCTCCGCGCCGTATTCGGAGAGCACCAGGAGACGGTGACGGTCTAGTGGGCCACCTCCTCCGTCGGCACGGCGCGCGGCCGCTCGTCTGGGCCCACCGTGGCGCGCGCCCACCTCCCCGAGAACACGCTCGCCGCGTTCGCGCGCGGCATGGACGACGGCGCCGACGGCGTGGAGCTCGACGTGCGCACCACCGCCGACGGTGAGGTGGTCGTGCTCCACGACCCCGATCTGAAGCGGGTGACGGCGGGCCGCGACGCGCGCCGCGCCCAGGACCTCGACCGGCGCGCCTTCGCGGGCGTCGAGCTCGAGGGCGGTGGATGTCCGCCGATGCTGGCCGAAGTCCTCGACTGGGCCGAGGCGCGCGGCGCCCTCGTCAACGTGGAGCTCAAGCATGACACCCACGACAAGGCCGCGCTCGTCCGCGGCGTCGCGCGCCTCCTCGGGGGTCGCAGCAAGGTCGCGGAGCGCGTGATGTTCTCCACCTTCGACCCGGAGATCCTGGCGCGTGTCGCGCTCGCGCTGCCGCGCGTACCCCGCGCCTTCCTGATCCACGACGGGCAGGAGCTCGCGCGCACCTTCGTCGCGCCGGGGGTCGCGCACGTGACGGGCGCGTTCGCGCTCAACCCGCAGCGCACGCTGTGCTCCCCGCGCCGCGTCGCGGAGTGGAGGCGGCAAGGCCTCGCGCTCCACGTGTGGACGGTGAACGACCCGGACGAGGCGGTCGATCTCGCGGCGCTCGGCGTGGACGGCCTGATCGGCGACGATCCCGCGGCGCTGCTCGCGTCGCTCGCGAACGCGGGGGCCTCGCCGTGCACCTGACCGCCCGTCCGATGCGCTCCGCCGTGGCCGTCCTGCTGTCTCTCTCGCCGTTGCTGGCCTTTGCCGAGCCCGCGTCGACCACGACGGCCCCCGCGTCGAGCGCGTCCGCGAGCACGAGTGCCTCCGCCGCGAGCGCCGCGCCCGCGAAGTCCGCGCAGGAGGTCGAGATCGTCGACGTGTCGGACCAGCCCGACCTGCACCCGCAGCGCCTGGCGGTCGGCGCGGGGATCGGCCCGGCTTGGTTCACCGTGAAGGGCGCCGGCGCGGGCGTCTTCGCGTTCGACTTCACGCTGCACTTCGACTTCGGCCTCGGGCCAGGGGGAGACCCGACGACCTGGAGCCTCGGCCCCTACATCGGCGTCGCCTACATGCCCTTCGGCGCCCTGCCCACCCCGAACCGCTTCACGGAGTTCGGCGCGCGGCTGGTCCGACGGTTCGAGTCTCCGATGTGGGTGTCGGCGGGCCTCGGCCTCGTGTTCACCAACGCTCCCGTCGTCGCGCTGACCAAGGAGGAGCGCGCCGCCTGCGCGAAGGGGAGCGGCACGGCCGAAGGCATCGACTGCTCCGTCGGCACGGTCCGCGGCGCGGTCCTCGACCTCGGGATCGGCCTCTACGAGGTCCGCGCCCGCACGGCCCGCTGGGGCATCGGCGCCCGGGTCCCTGTCCAGCTCTCCGCCCACCCGGGTGTGGGAGCGGTTTTGTTCATTTACGGCCTGGTCGGCGTGGCGCGCTGAACCGCCGAGGCGCGTTTGCGAAAGGCGGCCGATCGGGGTACTTGATCCCGATGGTTCGTCGCGGCTTCCTCACGGCCTCCTTCGTCCTCGCCCTCTCGTCGTCCGGCTGCTCGAGCGATCCGGCACCGACCGGCACCCTGAAAGACGGCTACGAGGTCGGCAACCGCCTCGAGAACCACACCTTCACGGGGCGCAAGGCCGGCGAGACCGCGCACGTGCCCTTCGCCCTCGCCGACTTCAAGGCGACCCACCAGCTCCTCGTGCTCAACGTCGCAGCGGGCTGGTGCAGCCCCTGCAAGGAAGAGGCGAAGGAGATCCAGAACACCATCGCCCCGAAGTACGCCGGCAAGGTCGCCTTCGTGAGCATCATGCTCGAGGACTCGGCCCGCAACCCGGCCACCGTCGACAACGTCGACAACTGGATCAAGGCCTACTCGATCACCAGCTACGCGGTCGCACGCGACCCCGACCGCTGGGTCGCCAAGTTCTTCGACCCGAACAACATGCCGCTCAACGTGGTCGTCGATCTCTCCACCATGAAGATCCTCTCCAAGGTCATCGGCGCCGACCTGCTCCGCGTCCAGGCCGACATCGACAAGAACCTCAAGTGAGCCCGAGAAAGCCCCACCCTGTGCGCGCCCTCCTCCCGATCCTCGCCTCCATCGTCGGCCTGGCCTTCGTCGCCCCGCTCACGAGCTGCACGCCGGCGAACACCGGCGGTGCCAGCGAGGGGGGCCAGGCCACCGACTTCACGATCACCGACATCGACGGCAAGACCGTGAACCTCTCCGACTACCTCGGCAAGAAGGCGATCCTCATCGACTTCTGGGCCACCTGGTGCAAGCCCTGCACCGCCGAGATGGTGCACCTGCAGAAGTTCTACGAGGCCCGCAAGGACGGCTTCGTGGTCATCGCGGTCTCCATCGACAACGGCGACACCGAGGCGCAGGTCGCCCCCTACATCAAGGGCAAGGGGTACACCTTCCCCGTCGTGGTCGACTCCGACTCTCGCATCCAGAACCTCTACAACCCGCGCAAGGCGGCGCCCTACTCGGTCCTCATCGACAAGCGCGGCAAGATCGTCCAGCGGAAAGAGGGCTACAACGCGGGTGAAGAAAAGCAGATCGAAGCGGACATCGACGCCGCGATGAAGTAGCTCTCGGCCGCCTCCACAGACGGCCGATCCAGCCAAGAAGTGAGCCCGGAGAGCGGGGCCGTGGTGTAGAGTCACGGCCCGATGCGGCCGCAACGTCTTCTCGGGCGACGTTCCCTCTCCGTCCTCGGCCTGCTGCTCCCGACCCTCGGGGCGGCCAGCGCCCGCGCGGGCGACGTGGGCAAGCTCGCCGGGGAGCCGCTGCGCATCGACGTCACCGCCACGTCGTTCTTCAACTGGCACAGCGACAACCGCAACCGCACGCCGCCCTATCCGTTCGACGACAACTACGGCGAGCAGATCAACCACTGGAACTTCGTCTTCGGCTGGAACGCGTTCCAGGCGGGCCTGCGGCTCGACACCTGGACCTACGTCCACACGGCGAAGGACCCGGCCACCTACCCGACCACGAGCGCGCAGAACGACGTCGCCGGCCTCGCCCCCTACCGCTACCGCAACACCTACCTCACCCCGATCGGCAACGCGCCGCCGAACACCAGCCCCGGCGTGCTGCCGTCGAAGTTCTTCGTCACCTACAACAAGCCGTTCCTCGAGGCGACGTTCGGCGACGCCTACGCCGCGTTCGGCCGCGGCTTCGTGCTGAACATCCGCAAGATCGACGAGATCGGCGCCGACACCACGCTGCAGGGCGGCAAGGTCGTCGTGCGCGTCTCGCCGGTCACCCTCACCCTCGTGGGCGGCCTCACCAACCCGGTGCGCGTCGACGACGCGACGGGCATCGCGCTCGTCAACCAGGCGCCCACCGGCTCCACCGAAGAAGACCCGCGCTACTGGGCGCGTGACCTCGTGCTCGGCGGCCGCCTCGAGGCCAAGCTCGGCACCGCCACGCTCGGCGTGCACGGCTCCGACATCCGCCGCACGCTCGACGTCGACGCGACCAACGTCAAGGAGGTGCGCGCGTACGGCGCCAGCGTCGCCATCCCGCGCGTGTCCGACGCCCTCCCCCTCAACGTCTACCTCGAGGGCGCCCTGCAGCAGCGCCTCGCGTTCCTCGGTCGCGACGACGGCCTGCCCAAGGACGCCGACCGCAGCGGCTACGCGGCCTACGGCGCGCTGAGCCTCACCAAGGGCATCCTCACCACCACGCTCGAGGGCAAGCACTACCGCGCCTTCGAGCCCGTGAAGCTCAACGCCCGCTTCGACAAGTTCGCGCCGTTCCAGGCGGTCCAGTACAACGCGACGCCGACGGTGGAGCTCATCACGCAGGACTCGCTCACCTACAACACCTGCACCACCGGCGGTCGCGCGCGCTTCGACGTCAAGGCGCAGAAGGGCTTCGGCTTCCACTGGGCCGGCGGCTACTTCAAGAACTGGAACACCGACTGCACGTCCGACGGGAGCTTCTCGGTCACCGCGCCCGACGACAAGGCCAGCACCATCCTCGACTTCTTCGGCGGCTTCGAGCTGCGCTCGACGACCGACGCGAGCTACCTCCTGATCACCGCCGGCACCCGCCGCGAGAACCTCTCCTCCGGGGCGCCCTACTACTTCGAGGGCTGGGTCCAGATCGCCGGCGCCAAGGCGCTCGAGCATGGGCTCTCGGCGGAGATCGACGCCTGGCACCGCAACCGCGCCCGCAACGGGATCGCGTGGCGCGAGGGGCAGACCTACCTCTCGTTCAAGCACGGCTCGGACTGGGCCGGCATCCTCGGCCACGAGTACACGAGCGAGCCGGCCAACGTGCTGAGCGGCGCCGCGCTCGTGTGGAGCAACGTGCAGCACTACCTCAGCGTCGGCGGGCAGCTGAAGTTCAGCAACGCCCTCACCCTGCGCGTGTTCGCGGGGCAGCAGCGCTCGGCGCTCAAGTGCATCAACGGGGTCTGCCGCATCTTCCCCGCCTTCGAGGGCGTGAAGACCGAGTTCATCTTCCGCTACTGAGGCGCGCGCCCTTCACACCGGGTCGAGCTTGCGCTCCCCGATCGAGACGAGCAGGTCTCCCGGCGCGAGGTCGAGGTCGTTCGGCGGGTTGAAGCGGGTCTTGCCCGCGCGCTGGAGGCCGATCGCCGTGTGGCCCTTGCTCCGGCAGCGCTCGGCCACCGCGCCGTAGGTCCCCGAGCCGAACGGCGTCAAGTAGAGCTGCTGCCGCCCCGCGAGGTGCGACAGGAGCTGGTCGAGCACCTCCTGCACGCCAGGATGGATCACCTCGTTGCTGATGAAGTGCGCGTCGAAGCGGGACGTGCAGACGACGCGATCCACGCCCGCTTTGCGCAGGAGCTCCTCGGAGACGACGTCGACCACCTCGACGGTGGTGCGCACGTTCGGGTTGCGCCCCTCGATCGCGAGGCAGACGGCGAGGGCCTGGTGATCGGAGCGGGCGTCGCCGGGTCGCTGGGTGAGGATGACGGCGTAGCGGGCCGAGTCGATGTTCGCGCGCTCGAGGGTCTCGTCGCGCGAGGGGCTGCCCCGGACGAACCCGACGCCGCGCTTCACGAGCGAGGCGGGCAGCGCCTCGAGGTCCTCGTCGATGAGCAGGATCTCGTCACCGACCTCGAAGTCGGGATCGCTGCGCAGCTCGTCGACCACCCGTTCGACCTTGGCGAGGCTCGGGTAGTTGACGATGACGAGGTGGCCTTCGAGCTTCGACTTCGCCATGCCAAAGAGCTCCATGTTGCGGGCCTCCACGAGCTTGCTCGCGCTGACCGAGAGAACGAACCCGAGCAGGCCGATGCCGAACAGCATCAGCGGCACCGCGATGACGAAGCGACCGCCCGACGTGGTCGGGAAGTAGTCGCCGTAGCCGATGGTGGTGATGGTCACGAGCGACCACCAGAGCCCGTCGAGCGGCTTGAGGTCCGGCCGCGCGGGCAGCTCGAAATAGAGGAAGCCCGTGGTGCCGTAGCTGACGACGGCCGACAGCAGCAACACGATGCGCGTCGTCGGCGAAGGGTTCACGAGCCAGCGTCGGAGTACCTTGCGCATCACTCGCCCCCGTTGCGCCAGACCGTAGCGAGCGCGTCCGCCCGCGCCGTCGCCGCGGGGTCCGCCCAGAGGCCCTTGCGCTCGGCGCGCGCCTTGGTCTGCGCGCTGAGGTAGGTGTGCATGGCCGGGAACGGGAACGGGGTGTAGACGAGCACGAGGCCCTCGCGGACGAGTCGCAACGCCACGTCCTCGTCGTCCCGGTAGAGCGTGGCGAGCACGCGGCCGTGTTTGTCGCGGGGCGGCGCGCCGACGAGCACGCGCACCGGGTTCTCGAGGGCCTTCTCCATCGCGCGGATGGCGTTCTGGGTGTGCAGCGCGACCGGGTCCTTGCCCTGGGCCTCGAGCGTCTTGATGCCGACCACGCGCACGACGACGCGGTCGCCGGCCGGGTTGGTGACGACCACCGTGTCCCCGTCGACGACCGTCACGAGCCGCGCGAGCTCACCGGTCTGCAGCGTGGCCGCGGCCGCCATCGCCGCGGCGCGGATCGAGAACGCGCGGATCCCCAGGAACGCGGAGGCGCCGAACAGACAGAGGACGATCGTCCAGAAGAGCCGGGTCCCGCGGTCCACGGCTCTGCCTGCCTCAGTTCAGGTTGCCGCCCTCGGTCGGGACGGTGTCGCCCGCCTCGAGCTTGCAGCCGTCTTCCTTCGGCTCCTGGTTCTTCTGACGGACGCCCTCCCACTTGTTGCCGCCGTCGTTGGTGAGGTCTTCGCCGTACTCGCCGGCGACGCGCACGCGGCCTTCGGCGTCGCTGCTCATGACGAGGTAGGCGGTCAGGCGGCTCGGCGGCCCCGCGAAGCCCACGCGCTTCTCGGTCCAGTCGAACATCGCGAGGTTGTCCTTGGTGGTGCCGACGAAGCTCGCCGTGGCGTGCTTGTCCTCGGCGATCCAGCAGCCGTGGATCTTCTCGTCGCCCGACGACAGGATGTGCATCGTGCCGCGCGAGCCGGACGAGTTGATGAAGAACACGCCGACCCACGAGGCGCCCGAGGGGAGCGCGGCCGTCTTGATCTGGCCGGCCTTCGGCCACTGCGCGTCACCAGGCCCGCCCTTTCCCGAGGGGCAGCCCGTCAGCGCGATGCCGACGACGAGCAGGGACAGCGAGCGGCCGAAGACGGTGGAGAGCTTTCCGGCGATCATGGCGCGCAATCTACCGCACACCGGTCACTGCGCAAAGGCCGCTCTGCCCTCGGACTCCCACCAGGCGAGGTAGCGCTTGTAGGCCTGCTCGCGCTCGCTCCGCGGCAGGTTCGCGTAGTAGCCGAAGTACTGCTTGGTGAGCTCCTTGAGCTCGTGACCGGCGGCCTCGCGCAACGCCGCGTCCTCGTCGAGGAGCGCGTCGATGAGCCACTCGATGCGGGTCTTCTGCCCGTGCTCGTGCAGCCAGCGTGGCCACGTGACCTGATGACTCGTCGGGTCGTGCCGCGTCACGATGACCAGGGCGTCGTGGCAGGCCTGGATGATCTCGCCCTCGCGCGCCTCGAGGCCGAGCACGAGCCCCTCCGCCGCGCGCTTGTCGCGCACCTCTCCGAGCGCCTGGGCGGCGCGCACGCGGAGCGCCACGCCACCGCCCGGATCGAGCACGACGCCGACGAGCGGCTCGATCAGGTACTCGCCGGCCTGCGGGATCGTGCGCACGAGCACGCGCGCGGCGAGCCCGGCGGCCCGACGCACCGCGAGGTCGTCGTCGACCAGGCGGGGGACGAGCGGCGCGGCCGACTCGACGTCGACGATCTCGGTGAGCAGCCACACCGCCCAGAAGCGGGTCTCGGGGGTGGGATCGCCGACGCGCGCGAGGATGTCGCGCAGGGCGACCCGGCCGAGCCCGCTGAGCACGCGCAGCAACGGCCCGGCGTCGGCGGGGGCGGGGATCTCGGCGATCGGCGCGGTGCGGTCGCAGCGCGTGGGCCCGGGGAAGCGATCCATGAGCGCCGCGAGGGCCGTGACCCCGAGCTTCTCGAGCTCCGCCGCGGCCGCGTCGCTGCCCTCCCCGCCGCGCACGAGCTTGGCCACGAGGCCGACGTGCTCGGGCTCGAGGGCGACCATCACCTTCGGCAGCTCGGACTCGGCCACGCGCCCCGCGGGACGCGGCGGCTGACGCGGCTGGTAGACCTCGAGGCGCTCGCTCTCGCGACCCGCGAGCGCCAGCAGCTCCTCGAGCTCGTCGTCGCTCACGTCTCCCGCCTCGATGAAGTCGGGCTCGGTGGTGACGGGCGAGCCAGGATAAGGAGGGGACCCCGAGAACCGGATCTCGGGCTCTTCGCGTGGGATCACCGGACCGAGGGGCCGACGGCCGCGCAGGCTCGGCGGCGGCGGCTGCGGCGGCGGGAGGTTGTCGGGCTGGATCGGCCGGCGCTGCGGCACGTGGACGAGCGGCGTCGGCTCCGCTTCCTCGGTCCCACCTTCGCGCGGGAGCTGCAGCGAAGGAGAACCTCCGGCCTCGAGCTCGCTGAGGGCGCCGTCGTCCTCGGGTTCGGCCAGCGCGAGGCGCGGGCCGGAAGGCTTCAGCGCCGGCCCGTTCGGCGACGACGGCGTGCGGGCGGGCCCCGCTTCGGCGCCCCCGAGGGTCGGCGTGCCCGACGCGGGGGTGGCGTTGGCCGGCGGCGACGACGTGCTCGCCTTCGCCGCGTCGGCCTGCGCCGCCTCGGCCGCCGCAGCGACCGCCGCGCCGAGCCCGGGGTTGGTCGCGCGGGTGACCAGCGAGCCGAGCGGCTGGGTCCGACGACTCGCGAACACGTTGGCCACCGGCACCGCGCGCGGCTCGATCGGCCGCGTCGGCGTCTCCTCGACCACCGCCGGCGCCGGTGAGGGCGTCTCCGGGATCGGCGAGACGATCGGTGCGAGCGACGCGGGCTGGACCGCCGGCTTCGCCTCGACGGGCGGGACCGCTTCTCCGTCGGGGAGCGCCGGCGCCCACGCCGGCGGGCGGCCCGTGACCTTGTTGGGGACCTTGCCGCCCGTGAGCGCGCGGGCGAGCGCCTGCGCGCGGGCCGCGAACGACGGCTTCGGCGCCGCGTCCTTCACGGGCGGCGGAGGCGGCGTGGGCAGCGGCAGCGGGACGTCGGCGCCCCCGCTCTCCTTGCGCTTGCGTCGCACGATGATGCGCGCGAGCGCGGTGCCGCCGCCCGAGAGCACGGCCAGCAGATCGTCGAGCTCGGCGAGGGTGATCGGCTCGCCCTCGTCGTCGGCGTAGAGCAGCGCCACCACGCGCTTGCCCACGCGCATCGGGGCGACCAGCACGTCGCCCTCGACGCCGCTGCGGTCGAGGTCGGCCGTGATGACCCCGTCGAGACCGTCCTTGGACCGCGGCCGCACGACCGCGTTGCCGCTCTTGCGCGCGTCGGCCAGCTGGCTCGGGATGTCGAGCGGCACGCCCATCTTGCGCACGCGATCGGTCACCACGCTGCCGCGCGCGTCGAAGCCTTCGGCCAGCTCCTCGTGCACGAGGAACAGCGCCACCGCGGCGAAGTACTGCTGCGCGAAGTCGAGCACCGCGCCGAGGACGGCCTCGGTCGACGCGCCCTCGGCGAACACCGCCTCGGCCTCCTTGCGCGTGAAGGGGCCGCGGCGGCGCCGCGCGGCGGGCATGCGCTGCGAGGACCGCGTGCGACGCGGCTTGACGAACCACTGCGCCCCTTGCTGCGCGTCGCGCACGGTGGTCGCGGGGGCCCCGGTGACGCTGGCCGCGGAGGACTGCGCGACCGCGGGCGACCCCGGCTCCGGCGTCACGGCCGCCTTCGCGACCGGCACCACCACCTCGACCTTCGGCACCACGGTCGCCGGACGCACCGGGTCGTCGGGCAGGTCGGGGATCAACGAACGCCGCGGCGGTGGCGTCGACGGCATCGTCGGCTTGCTGCCGTCGAGCATCGACACGAGGCGCCGCGTGCGGCGATCCATCACGACGCCGTACGCGCGCTCGAGGGCCTGGCTCAGGCGCGCCAGCGACGCCGCGCGCTGCTCGATCTTGAGGCCGAGCTCCTTCTCGAGACCGGCCAGCGCCTCGGCCGTGAGCGGCTCGGCGAGGGCCACGCGGAGGATGGTGCCCGACAGCGCGATGGGCACGAGCCCGTGCAGCTCGGCGAGCGGTCGCGGCACGCGTGCGACGGCGCCGGGGTCGGGGCTCCGCAGCGAGTCGAGCGCCGCAGCGCCGATCTCGAGCGACTCGGCGAGCGCCTGCGTCAAGGCGGCCTCGTCGGTCGCCGGGGGCGGCGCCACCTCGAGCAGGTTGGTGACGACGTCGCCGCCATACAGCACCTGGCGGGCGAGCGCGTCCTCGACCTGTCGCATCGTAGCGAGCCTGCGTCGCACGACGAGGGAGGAGACCGTGGCCATCGGCACCCCGAAACTCGCACGAAACGCCGTCGACGGGAACCACGGCGTGCGGGTGCTTTGCCAGGGCCTTCGGCTTCGCCTAGATCCCCATGTTCCCGATGTCCGACGCGCCCGAGAATCCGCGCCCCGCCACCGATGAAGGCCCCTCCGCTCACCACGGGGAGCCGGCCGAGGCGGCCGCCACCGCCGAGAAAGAGGCCTCCGCTGGCGCTGCCGGCGAAGGGTCCGCGGAGAAAGCCGCCGAAAAGCCCACCGAACCCCCGGTGACGGCCGAATCCGGCGCGGAAGCCCTGACGGCGAACGAGGCGGCCAAGTCGAACGACGACACCGCCACGGCCGAACCCCCGGCCCATCCGCCCCAGTCCTACGTGTTCCTCCTGGTGGTCGCGATCGTGACCGCCGCCGCCGACCTCTACACCAAGCACTGGGCGCTCAAGCACCTCGAGAAGGACGGCCTGCGCCTGCCCCCCAGGGAGATCATCAAGGACCGCCTCACGTTCGTGCTCGCGCACAACCCGGGCGGCGCCTGGGGCATGCTGCACAACCAGCCCGAAAAGGTGCGCCGACCGTTCTTCGTCCTGGTCTCGGCGGTCGCGGTCGTGGTGATCGTCTCGATGTACCGCAAGCTCGACCCGCGCCAGCGCGCCCTCAAGTGGGGCCTGCCCTTCGTGCTCGGCGGCGCCCTCGGCAACCTCGTCGATCGGCTCCGCTTCGGCCAGGTCATCGACTTCATCGACGTACGCGCCGACTGGATCGGCAAGCTGAACAAGGTCTTCGGCGGCGCGGGTGATCACTGGCCCACGTTCAACGTCGCCGACATCGCCATCTGCATCGGCGTGCTGCTCATGGCCGTGGACTTCCTGTTCCCCGTCACCACCAAGAAGAAGCCCGCCGCGCGGGTGGCCACCCAAGCAGGGGTGTGAGCCGTGCGTCCGCGGCTCTTCGAGCTGTTCGACGTCGCGTTCCCTGCCTATTTCGTCCTCCTGCTCACCGGCTTCGTCTTCGCCGGGATCGCGGCGGCGCTGACCACCCGTCGCGAGGGCCTCGATCCCGACGTGATGATCGACCTCAACCTCGCCATGCTGCTCGGCGGGGTGATCGGCGGGCGCCTCCTGCACGTGCTCGCCGACGGCTACTTCTGGGACTACGTGCACCTGTGCACCGACCCGGCGCGCGTCGACTGGAAGATCACCCAGGCCGAGTGCCTCTCGCCGAAGGCCGGCTACGACGGCGTCTGGGACGCGGCCAAGGGCGTCTGCCACCCGAAGGCCGCCGACTGCTTCGCGTGGGCGCGGTTCTGGGCCGGCGGCCTCACCTATTACGGAGGCTTCCTCGGCGCGACAGCCATCGCGATCCCGCTCCTGAAGCGCGACCGCTTCCCGTTCTGGAAGGCCGCCGACTACGCCGGCATCGCCATCCCGCTGGGCCTCGCGTTCGGCCGCATGGGGTGCCTGCTCGCGGGCTGCTGCTTCGGCGCGCAGTGCGAGCTCCCGTGGGCGATGAGCTTCCCGGCCGGCAGCCCCGCCAGCGAGGCGCAGCACGACGTGCACCTCCTCGCGAGCAAGTGGATGCCCTCGCTGCCGGTGCACCCGACGCAGGTCTACGAGTCGGCGGCCTCGCTCGGGATCAGCTTCGTCTGCTGGTACCTCGTCAACCCGCGCAAGCGCTACGACGGCGAGGTCTTCGTGTGGTTCGTCGGTCTCTATGCGACGGCCCGCTTCGTCATCGAGTTCCTGCGCCGCGACGCGCGCGGTGGGTTCCTCCACCTCTCCACTTCGCAGCTGATCGGGCTCGGCCTCGTCGCCGCGGCCTACGCGATCCACCGACGCCGCCTCCCCTCGGGCGAGCTGCCGGAGGGCGGGGGCGACGCCGCGGGCGGGCCCGCGCCCGACGTGGCAGACTCCGAGGCCTGATGGGAGGCCTGATGACGACGACCCGCGCCTTCGTGTTCGCCCTGCTCGCCGGCGTCGCGGGGTGCAAGGAGCCCGTCGATCACGCCGCGCCACCGCCCGAGGGAGACGGTGGGGGCGGACCGATCGGCGGTGGTGGGGGCGGTGGGGGCGGGGGCGATGCCGCCAAGGACTCGCCTTCCGCCGAGGTCGCCGACGCCAGCGGACCCGCGCGCATCGAGGGCACCACGCGGGCCTCGTCGGGCCTCGCGTCCACGCTCTCGACCAGCCTCGCGCTCTCGGGCGTCACCGCGCGCGCCCTCAAGCAGGGCGGCGGCAACGTGGAGGCGACGACGGGGCTCGCCGGCACCTTCAGCCTCACGAACGTCGACTCGACCCTCTCGCCCACGTGGGTCTCGCTCACGACCAGCGGCCGCCCGAAGGTGCTCGCGGGGATCGCCGTCGGGCCCGACCTGACCACCACGCTCGACGTGCCGGTGTTCGCGTCCGACGCGGTGGCCACGGCCACGGCGCTCGTCGGGCTGCCGCCGGGCGACACCACCAAGGCGCTCGCCACCGTCGTGCTCCGCGTCGTCGACGCGACGGGCGCGCCCCTCGCCGGCGCGAAGGCTGGCGCGGTCGGTGGCGCGTTCGGCCCGTTCTACGACGACGGCAAGGATCTCGGCCCGACGGGCACCGCCACCGGCAAACAAGGCGCGATCGTGTACCTGCAGGTCCCCGTGCTCGGGGGCGGACTGCCGGTCGTCGTGCAGTCCGGGACCACGAGCGTCACCGTGGTGGCCGCCCTCGAGGGCGACGCGATCGCGTGGACGACCGTCGTCATCCGCTGAACGCGAGCCGTGAGACGCCGAGTCAGGAGCCGGGTTCGAACGGCACGTCCAGGCAGGCCTTCGGCGGGTGCTTCGGCGGCGCGATCTTGAGGCACGGCATCGGCGCGGGGCCGACGTCTGCCATGCTGCCCTGCGAACCTGCGTCCGGGGTCAGGGTGTCCTGGGTTCCCGTGTCGGCGATCATCGGCGAGAGGCACGGCACGGGCGGCGGCGGGGAACCCGTGTCGGGACTCGCGGCGTCGACCTGGGCGGCGGCGTCGGCCTGCGTGGTGGCGTCGGCCTCGCCGGCGTCGACCCGGGCGTCGCCGTCCGGCGGCACCATGCTGAGACACGGCCGACACGCGGCGAGCCCGGCCGATGCGATCGCGGCGGTGACGAAGCGCGCCCGCCGCTCGAGGATCCGGCGCCGGGGTTCGTCGCTCACGAGCCCCCGCGGGATCCGGGCTCGTCGGGCTTGACCGCGGTGAAGGTCTGGCTCGGGCGGGTGGGGCGCACGGCCGACATCTGCTGGCTCGGCCGCTGCGGAGGCGGGGTGGGCCGGCGACTCAGCGCCGGCCGGAGCGGCGGCGCTGCGGTGCTCGGGGGAGGCGGCGTCGAGCCGCTCGATCGCCCCGAGGAGAGCCCGAGGCGCAGGCTGCTCGAGGACGCGCGCCGGTCGGGCACCGGCATACGCGTGGACCGGCCCCCGCGGAGCTTCTCCACGAGCCGCTCGATCGCGCGCAGCGTGGCGCGATAGGGCTCGGACTGATCGTCGACCTCTTCGAGGTCGCGCGCCAGGGCCGCCGGGTCGTCGATGAGATCGTGCACGAGCTCGAGGTTGCGCGGCAACAGCCGCTCCCAGTCCTCGCGCTCGCCGGACACGGTGATGACGAGGTCGCTCCAGGTCATGTCCTCGACCGCGAGCGCGGGGGACGAGCGCGTCGGTCGCGTAGCCCGCGAGCCGGAGCACGCGGAGCGCGCGTGGATCGAGCGGCGCCGGCGACAGCGCGGCCCCCCGCACGTCGGCTTCCTCGGCGAAGGCCGCGCGCACGATGGCCTCGAGCATCGGGAGGCGGGCGGCGTCCGCTCGACCGAGGACGAGGATGCGCTGTCGTCGGGGACCGACCGAGGGTGGGCGCGTGCTGAGGCGACGACTCGACGCCGCGCCCGTGTTGCCCGGCGGCGGTCCGAACAGCTCGTCGCGCTCGATCTTGAGGAGGTCGGCGATGCGAGCGACGAGGTCGTCGGGGACCGCGCCGTCCTCGTCGATCCCGACCAGCATCGCGCGGAGGAAGCAGCGGGTGGCCTCGACCGATCCCTCCGCGTCGGCGCGGGCCGTCAGCCGTGCCTCCGCACGGTCCATGAGCTCACGCCTCGTCGCCATGACGCCCAGCGTAGCAAACCCTGAGCCCGGAAGTGACAGCGCGAGGAACCGCTTCGTGCGCCCCCGATTGCGCCCCCGCACGGAACGGGTCATCGAAGCGGGGCGATGGAGTTCCTGATCCCGTCCCACCAGCAGCGCCCCGCCGACGACCCGATCTTCGCCCTCAACGCCGAGGCGAACGCCCGCAAGAAGCGTGGCGAGGCCGTCATCAACGCCACCGTCGGCGACCTCCTCGCCGACGACGGCACCCTCGCGGTGCTCCCCACCGTGGCCGAAGCGTTGCGCGACGTGCCCGCGCTGCAAGCCGCGTCGTACGCACCCCTGGCGGGCCCCGCCGCGTTCCATGCCGCCGTGATCGGAGAGCTGTTCGGTGACCACCCGCTCGGGGCGCAGGCCATCGCCGTGGCCACGCCGGGCGGCACCGGCGCGCTGCGCCTCGCGCTCGCCAACTTCCTCGAGCCGGGTCAGGCCCTGCTCACCTCGTCGTTCTACTGGGGCCCGTACAAGACCCTCGCCGACGAGAGCGATCGCAAGCTCGTCACCTTCCGCACGTTCGTCCTCGACGAGGCGGGCCGGCCCGGCGGCCTCGACGTGGCCGCCTTCGAGAGCACGCTCGAGAGCACGCTCGAGAAGCAAGGCCGCGCGCTGATCTTCCTGAACGATCCCTGCCAGAACCCCACCGGCTACTCGATGTCGGACGCCGAGTGGGGCGCGCTCGTCTCCGCGATCGAGCGGCTCGCCCCGCGCGGACCGGTCACGCTGCTCGTCGACGTTGCATACTATCTCTATGGATCGGGCGACCCGCGCGCGTTCCTGCGCCACCTCGAGCCGCTCCTCGGCAAGGTGGCGCTCGCCTTCGCGTGGTCCGGCAGCAAGTCCTACACCGAGTACGGCGCCCGCATCGGCGCGCTGCTCGTGTGCGACCCCGACGAGAACCGTCGCAAGCGCACGTTCGACGCGCTCTCGTTCTCGTGCCGCGGCACCTGGTCGAACTGCAACCACGCCGGCATGCTCGCCGTCACCCGCGTGCTCTCCGACCCGGCCCTTCGCGCCAAGGTCGACGAGGAGCGCGCCGGCCTCAAGCGCCTGCTCGACGGCCGCGTGCGCGCGTTCAACGCGGCCGCAGCCGGCACGAGCCTCGTGTTCCCGCGCTACGCGGGCGGCTTCTTCTCCACCGTGTTCGTCCCGGCCGGCAAGCGGGTGGCCGAGGTCGCCGCGCGCCTGCGCGAAGAGGGAATCTTCGTCGTCCCCCAGGGCGACGGCCTGCGGGTGGCGCTCTGCTCGGTCGCCGAGCGCGACGTCCCGCGCCTCGTGCAGGCGATGGACCGCGCTCTCGGTGCGTGAGATTCTCGGCGCGTGAGCACCCCGTACTCCTACGTCGAAGGCGTCCTCCGCGAGGGCGACGTCCCCCTCGCCTACAAGCTGTCGCTGCCGCGCGCCCCACGTGCCGCGCTCGCGCTGGTCCACGGCTACGGCGAGCACAGCGCGCGCTACGCCCACGTCATCCAGCACTTCGCCGCGCGGGGCATCGCCGTCGTCACCTACGACCAGCGAGGTCACGGGCTCTCGGGCGGCGTGCGCGGCCACTGCGATCGGTTCTCGGAGTACCACCGCGACCTCGCGCTGGTCCTCGGCCTCGCGCGCAAGAACTTCGACGCCGTCCCGCTCTTCGGGTTCGGGCACAGCTTCGGCGGGCTCGTCGTCTCCACCTACGCGCTCGAACACCGGCAGGCGTTCCACGGCCTCGTGCTCTCGTCACCCTACTTCGGCCTCGCGCTCGAGGTGCCCACGGCCAAGATCTGGGTCGGCAAGATCGCCTCGCGGCTGCTCCCCACGCTCGCGGTGCCCGCCGGTCTCTCGGGCAAGGACCTCACCCACGACGCTGACCTCGCGCGCGCCTACGACAACGACCCGCTCGGCAACAAGGGCGCGACCGCGCGATGGTTCACCGAGTCGTCGAGCGCGCAGGTATCGCTCCTGGCGCGCGCGGGCGAGCTCACGCTGCCGGTCTACCTGGCGCACGGCGCGGAGGACAAGGTGGCGAGCCCCGCGGCCTCGCGCGCGGTCTTCGACCGCCTCGGCAGCAAGGACCGGCGCTACGAGGGCAAGGCCCACCTGTTCCACGAGATCCTCAACGAGCCGAGCTGGGCGGGCATCGCCGACGAGATGGCCGACTGGGTGCTCGCCCGCGTCTGAGCCCCGCCGGTCGCGTCGAGGGCGTCGCGCTCGGGTGCTGCGCGGCGATCTCCGGGCTCACTTGCAGACGAGCGTGTCGATGACCGGCTCGGTGGTCGCGTAGGGATCGTAGATGGTGATCAGTCGGGCGGTCACCGAGGCCACCCAGTCCGAGCCCTTGATGTCGATCTTGGGGCTGGTCGTGCCGGCGTAGTCACAGAGGAACGTGCCGCGGTTGGGGAACCCATCACCGGGGAAATCGACCAGCCCCGTCAAGACGTTGTGGGAGCCGGTGACCGCGGTGAGGAAGCTCACGGGCACGGGCTTCGGCGCGAGCTCCTTGGGCTTGGTGGTCACGCAGGGGATCACGTCGCCGAACTGGACGGCTTCGCCCGCCCCGCCGAGGACTCCATCGTAGAGCATGACGAGCAGGGGGCCATCGCCGTTCGCGAGATACTTCCCCGTGGCGAGCATGTCGGAGATCTCCTTGCCGACGCGGAGCTCCAGGTCGACCCGCCGCAGCGGGTAGAGCTTGAGACTCTGGCGCGTGGTCTTGCCGACCACCATGTCGAGCTTGGACCACGTGGCCTTGGCGGTCTTCTTGTCGTAGGCGAGCGGTACGCTGACGAAGTCGCCCACGCGGTTGGTCCCGTCGGTCTCGGGGCGCTCTGCGTCCGCGAACGACCCGATGACCCAGTACGTGCCGCTCTTGGCCACGCTGTCGACCAGCGTGACGGGGAGCTTGTCGATGGCGAGCTTCTCACCGATGGCGCCGTAGCGGAGAGTCGCGACCGGAGGGATCGGCGCCTCCTTGGTGCCGGTGCTCGGATCCTTGTCGTAGAGGTAGACCTTCAGGAGCCCCTTGCCGTCGAGGCCGAGGCTCGTGGCGGCCGACGTGTACGCGGGGCCCACCTCCGCGTTCACCGTCACGCAGAACTTCGCCTTGCCCGGCTCGTCGGCGCACGGGTCGACGCCCGCGTCCGCGTCGCCGGTGACGAGCGAGTCGGTGGTCGCTGCGTCGTCGGTGGTGCCGGTGTCGCTGGCGACCTGAAAATCACTGCCCGACGAGCACGCGGAAGCGCCGAACGAGAGGAAGAGCGCCAGGCCCAGGCGTTCAATGTGCATCGCTCCAGCGTAACACGCGGAAGGGAGGTGCAAACTTGTCGGCCAGCAAGCTCGTTGCGGTCAGTGCTGGCCGGGACTCTTCGCGCGCACGGGCATCGGCAGCGTGAGCACGCCGTCCGCGCTGCCCCCGAGGACGTTCCGATCCAGGATGAATGCATGCCCGTCCCAGACGCACGGGCGCAGCCGCACCACGCCGTCGCGCGGCCAGCACTCGATCAGCGAGAAGCCGTGCGGGTGGCGCGATCCGCCGTAGGCCGCGCCCGCCGCGAGCTCGACGTGGGCGTCGTGGGGCCGCACCCGGGTCGCCGCGTCGACGCTGTGCAGGTGACCACGGAGGGCGATCGAGCACCGCCGCTGCACGGCCTCACGGACCTCGTGCGCGTCGAAGTCGGCGAGGTAGTCCCACGGGTGGTGCGCGAGCGAGATCGAGAGCTCGGCGTCCTCCGCGCCGGCGAACACCTGGTGCAGCTGGTAGCGCGCGACGAGCAGCCGGCCCTTGTCGGTGTCGCCACAGGCCATCCAGGACGAACACAGGCCCGCGAGGTGGACCCGCACGCCCTCGATCTCGAGACGCTCGGACCACCAGGGGAGCTCCGCGCGCGGCTCGCCCCGGACCTTCGCCACGAAGTCGAGGTAGGCGTCGTGACGCTGCAAGAGGACGCCGCGCTCACGAGGGTTTCCGAGCACGGTCGCGAGCGCGTCCTGGCTCTCCTTGCCGAGCAAGGACTCCTGGGCGGCGAGGGCGACCTCGCCGACCACGCCGCGATCGACGTCGTGGTTGCCCGGCACGAAGAACAGGCGCGTCGTCGGCAGGCGCGCTGCCGGCAGCAGCCGCTCGGTGAAGAAGCGCTCGGCGAGCGCGTACTCGCCGGGCGCGCCGCGATCGGCGACGTCTCCGGTGACCAGGACCAGGTGCGGCCCGAGCCCCTCGCGCGCGAACGACTCGACGCGTGCCACGAGGCCCGCGAGCACCGGGTCCTGGTCCCACGTACGGCGCGGGGAGAAGTGGAAGTCGGAGACGTGGAGCACGCGCACGGCGGGGCCCCGGGGGCGACGAGGGCGGGAGGGCACCGCGGTGCGATAGCTCTCCGGCAGCGCGAGGACGAGGAGGGAGCTCGCGGGGAGCGTGCCCCGGCGCAGGGCGGCGGCGTGTCGGCGCAAGCCGTCGTCGAGCACCTGCTCCACCTCACGGGCGTGGCGCTGGTGCAGGTCGTGGAGCCGCGCCGCCACGCGCCCGGTGTCCTCGGGCAGGGCGTGCAACACCCGCGCGAGCTCGCCGTGGCGCGCGAAGAACGAGGCCTCGTCCTCGTCGTTGGTCAACATGGCGGCGCGCACGTAGGCCGTCGCGACGGCGCGGGCCGCGGCGGTCGGGCGCGCGCCCGAGAGCAGATCCACGGCGTAGTTCTCGGCGGGGTCTTCGCGCTCGAGGCCCGCCGCCAGCACGGCGAAGCGACGATCGACGTACGACGCGCACGCGCCGCAGTGACGCCCTTTTCGCTCGCGCGTGCAGCTCGTCGTCCGCGCGAGGAGCGCCGCGGCGCCGTGGGCGGCGAGCCTGGCTCCGACCTCGCCCTTGGTCAGGAATAGGAACGCGTTGTCGACCGGCACGACGCGCCCGGTGAGCGCACCGAGCAGCTCCGAGAAGCAGGCCAGGACCTGGGGATGCGTGCTGCGCGAGGGCCGCTGCCCGAGACCGACGGCCGAGAGCGGCAACCCGAGGCTCACGACGCCGTTCTCGAAGAACCGCACCGCCGATCCTTCGCCGAACGCGCTGGCGAGCGCCCCCGCGGCCGCCGCGAACAGGAGCGCGCGGAGCCGTGCGTCGCGGGTGCGGGTCTCCCCCGCGACCCACAGCGGCACGAACGCCACCTGGCCGGGCCGTCCGCGGGCGACGACCTCGGCGGCCAGCGCGGCCACGCGCGGATCGAGCCGCGGGCTCGTGCGGTGGTGCAGGAGCACCACGAACCCGCCGCGCGCGAGGGTGTCGAGCGCACCGACCAGCGAGTCGAGCCCCGAGGAGAACAGCACCACGTCGACCGGCGCGTCGGCAGGGATCGCGGTCAGCGTCGGGTCGCCGTCGCCGAGGAGCGCGGTCGGACCGAGCGGGCGCCGCGCCGCGTGCAGCTCGAGGAACGTGGGCACGCCGAGCAAGGTCGTCACCCGCTCGAAGACCCGCCCGAACCGCCGCGTCGAGAGCCGTGCGGCCGCGCGCACGGGGACCCGCAGCGAGAGCCGCGGCTCGTCGCGCGACTCGGCCGCGAAGGCGTACGCGGCGATCTCGAGCCCGTCGAGGACCGCGGCCGGGATGCGGCGCGCCACCTCCGCCGGGATGCCGAGGCGCACCGTGACGTTGGCCTCCGCGCCCGCGAGGCGCAGCGCCTGCTCGTCACCGCGCACCCGCAGGCCGCCGCACGCGAACGCGCTCATCGAAGGCCTCCGAGGCCGGTCGCGATCGCGTCGAACGTCTGACCGAGGAGCGCCCGCACGCTCCCGCGGCCGGTGATCGACGCCGCCGCCACCGCGACCCGCTCGCGGGCGCACTGCTCGATCGAGGCGCGCACCGCGACCTCGGCGCGGAGGGTCTCGGCGTGGGGGCCCCGCGCGAGCGCCAAGGAGACGTGCGCCGCGACGAGGCGCTCGGCGATGCGCGCGGCGAGCGCCCGGAGGGCCTCGGCCAGCGACGCGGAGCCGCCGCGCATCAACACCTCGAGCGCGGCGAGCTGCACGAGCTCGGCGAGCTCCGAGGGCAGCCCGTCCACCGCCGCGTCGAGCAGCTCGACCGCTGCCGCCGCCAGCGCGAGCGCGTCGCGCGCCCCTCCGTTCGCGCGTGCGCGGTCGAGCCCGAGCCGCTCGGTGAGGGCCTCGGGCGCGCGGTAGAGGCTCGCGACGAGGGCGAACGCCGCGCGCACGCCCTCATCGTCGCGCGCGAGGGCGAGCCGAGGCGCCTCGCGCGCGAACACTGCGCGCACCACCGAGGCCGGCGGATCTCCCGCGTGGATGCGCTGGGCGATCGAGGCTGCGCTCGACGCTCGACGCGCTCCCCGACCCGCCATGGCGGGCGAGCTTAGCCCATCAGCGACAGCTGGTGGTGGCGAGGGCGGCGATCGAAGCGAGCACCCGCGGGGCGTCGCGATCGAGCACGTCGGCGTGGGTCGCGCCGGCGACGCGCAGCAGCGTGGCGTGCGGGATCGCGCTCGCGAGAGCCTCGCCCATGTGGAACGGCACGATCTCGTCGGCGTCACCGTGGATCACGAGGGTGGGCACCGCGATCTGCGCCGCCTTCGACGCCGTGTCGAACGGGTCGCGCACGAGCAGGCTCGCGGGGGACCACGGCGCGGCCTCCCGCACGAGATCGACCACCGAGGTGAAGGGCGCGACCAGCAAGAGCGCGGCGCCGCGGCCCCGACGAGCGAGCTCGGCCGCGACCCCGGTGCCGAGCGAGCGCCCGGACAGGAGCACCCGGTCCGGACCGATCCCGCGCGCAGCGAGCGCGGCGAGCAGCACCTCGGCGTCGGCGACGAGCGCGTGCTCGCTCGGATCGAGCCCCTGGGCGGCGCCGTAGCCGCGGTACTCCATGAGCACGACGCCGAGCCCACGCGCGTGGAGCGCGCGCCCGAAGCCGAGCGCCTCCTCGGCCGTCTGCGTGTTGTCGTGGAAGTGGACGACCCAGGGGCCGCCCTCGCGTGGGAGTTCGAGCGCGTGCACGAGCGCCCCGTCCGGGGCGCGCAGGACGAGGGCGTTGGCGGCGCTCGTCGCGACCGCCCGCCCCTGACCGCGGAACACGAAGTGCCGCGAAGCCTGTCGGGCTCCGAACAAGGCGCAGCCCAGCAACCCGCACGCCAGGGCTGCTCGGACGAGCCACCTGCGCGCTCCGTGCATCGCTCACCGTGACCGCGGCCGAGCTCCGGCGCAAGTGGCGCGCGACTTGCTCGCTCTCGGGTGTGACGAAATGGAGCGTCGCCGTCGATGTCTTCCACGCGCTCGCCATGGCGGCGTGGATCCTCGGCTTGCCGTTGCTGTTCACCCGGCGGTGGCGCACGGCGACCCGGTTCTACGCGGTCTATGCCATCACCTTCGTCATCGTCTCGCAGACCTCGCAGCTCGTGCTCGGCGAGTGCTTCCTCACGACCGTCGCCCGATGGGCCGAGGGCGCCGGTTCTTCGGCCCACCCCGAGTGGTTCACCGTGCGGCTCGCGCGCTGGGTGTTCGGCATGGCGCCGAGTCGACGGGCGATCAGCGTCACCTTCGACGCGCTGGTGCTCGTCACCGCCGTCGGCACCCTGGTGCGGGCCCACCTGCACCGCCCCGGCTGGTGGCGCAAAGCGCAGCCGCCTCCGCATTCCACGCACGCGCAGGGCACCCTCCGGCCCCGGACACGATAGGCTGCGCGCGTGCCCATCGCGCTTCGGCGAGCGCTCCGCTGGCTCGCGATCTCCATCTGGCTCCTCCTGGTCTTCGTGGGTGGTTCGCTCACGTTCCTGGTCGTCGATCACTCCGTCGGTCGCACGCTCGCCTGGGTCGCGGTCGTGGTCTTCGTCGCCGTGCCCGTCGGCCTCGGGGTCCTCGTGGAGAGCGTCGCCGAGAGGCGCGGCCGCGAGGTGCACGCAGAGAAGGTCGCGGCGGGCTTGGCTCCGGTCTGGTCGCTGGGCCTCGTCGCCTTCCTCGTGCTCGTGGTCCGTGGACCGACCGGAGACGCGCTCGCGAGCTTCCCCGAGCCGCTCCGGCGGCTCGGTCGCACGCTCTCACCCCGCAAGCCCGCCGCTCGCGAACCCGCCGGGTTCGAGGTGGAGGTCGAGGTCACGACCAAGACCAAGACGTCGACGACGACGAGCTCGCCCTCCACGACCACGGCCCCACCGCCGCCTTCGTCCTCGACCGTCGGCCCCGATCGCTTCGCGAGCGGCGACCCGACCTACACCGAGGAGATCCCCGGCTGCACGGCGCTCTCGCCGGTCGAACCGCTCGTGAAGGCGTACGCGCCCAGCGCCCTCCGCCCCGCGGCCGAAAGGGCTCGCGCGCCTGCGCTACCCGACGGGGCTGCCGTTCCTCGCCGTGCAGGACGACAAGGTCCTCAAAGCGTGGTTCCTGCATGCCCCCGACACGTTCGCAGGGGTCGCCTCGCGCTTCGACGCCGCCGTGCACGAGGGCGCGCACGTGTGGGGCAGCAAGCGGTTCGACGGGGTGTCGCAGACCTACCCCGTGCGCGACGACCTCCCGATCAAGGCGAAGCTGCAGAAGAACTTCCACTGGAAGGAGATCCTCGGCCAGCACGTGGACCGCCCTTCCGACACCTACGCGCGGATCTACCTCGACGGCCCGAGCGGCGCGCAGGGGTTCAACGTGCTGCTCGACGAGTACAACGCCTACGCGCACTCGCTCGCGTCTCGCTACTGCACGCGCGACCTCTTGCCCGACGGAGCTCGCGTGAGCGCGCGCGACGGCGTCCTCACCATGATGTACTACCTCGAGACCTACCTCGCGATCGGGCGCACGACCCACCCCGTGGACTACGCGGCGCTCCTCGCCGACCCGGGGACGCGCAAGGTGATCCTCACGGTGTGGGACCGCGCCGAGTTCTGGCTCCGCAAGAGCGCCGCGCTGCCCGCGCTCGGCATCCAGGCCGAGACGATCGAGGGGTGGGTCTACGCCAAGGAGCGCCTGGCCGAGATCGCGCGTGTGCGCGCCGTGAAGTGAACGGCAAGGGTCAGTCGAACAGCGAGCCCTGCCGGCTCGGTCGTCGGAACGTGCGCGGCGGCTCCTCGCGCGGCACGCCGTCCATCCCGTCGCGGTCGAGCCCGAGTCTACGACACTGCGCGGCGAAGATGGCGACGATGGCCTCCCAGCGCGGCCCCGAGCCCGCCATGCGACTGCCGAAGCGCGGGTCGTGCAGGCGGCCGCGGCGGATCTGCACGAGCGCGCTCTCCACCTTCTGCACGCGCGCCGGGTAGGCCTCGGCGAGGCGCTCGAAGAACACCGGCAGCACCTCGGCGGGGAGCCGCAGCGGGATCATCGCGAGCGAGCTCGCGCCGGCCGCCGCGGCGCGCTCGACGATCTCGGACACCTGCGCGTCGTTGAGACCGGGGATGACCGGCGCGACGTTGACCGACACGCGCACGCCCGCCGCCGCGAGCCGGCGCACCGTCTCGAAGCGCGCCTCGGGGGCGGGCGCGTAGGGCTCGATCGCGCGCGCCATCTCGGGCTCGGCGAACGGGATGCTGATCGTGACCGACGCGCGCGCCTCTCGCGAGAGCCGCGCGAGCAGGTCGACGTCGCGCCGCACGAGCGCCGACTTGGTGATGACGTGCACGGGCTGGCGGAACGCGAGGCAGACCTCGAGGCACGCGCGGGTGAGGCCGTAGCTCGCCTCGACGGGCTGGTAACAATCGGTGTTGCCCGAGAAGACGAGGAGCTCGCCCTCCCAGCTCGGCTTCTGGAAGGCCTGCTCGAGCAGCGCGGCGGCGTTGAGCTTCACCACGATCTCGCGGTCGAAGTCGCTGCCCGCGCCGAAGCCGAGGTACTGGTGGGAGGGCCGTGCGTAGCAGTAGGCACAGGCGTGCGCGCAGCCGCGGTACGGGTTGAGGCTGAAGCGGAAGCCGATGTCGGGCGACTGGTTCTCGCTGACGATCGACCGCGCCTGCTCGATGTGGAGCCGGAGCGGCGCGGCCGGCCTCTCTCCGAGCCACTCGACTTCCGTCGAGTGCCAGGGGTTCGGAGGATTGGAGACCGACCGCGCCTTCACCTGAACATGCGTACAGCGCCCGCTCGGGGGAGGCAAACTGCCTGGACGTTTGACACCGGCGGGGCGAGCGACGAGAGTGCGCGCCCCCAATTCTCTGACGCCGAGGTCACGCGCAAAATGGAAGTCCAGGTCGAGCAGCTCACCCCCGTCCTCGTCGAGTACTCCATCTCGGTCGGTCCCGACCGGGTCAAGAAGGAGGTCGACAAGGCGTACGTGGATCTGGCCAAGCGCGCCCGCGTGAAGGGCTTCCGCCCCGGCAAGGCACCCCGCGAGGTCCTCACCCAGCTCTACAGCGGGGCCGTCCTCAACGACGTGGCCACCCGCCTGGTCGACGAGACCCTCAACAAGGCGCTCACCGACAAGAACGTCACCCCGCTCTCGCAGCCCAAGATCGAGGTCAAGAAGGCCACCCCTTCCACCCTCGAGTTCAAGGCGCGCTTCGAGGTCCGTCCGGTCATCGGCGACCTGAAGTGGGAGGGCCTCGATGCCAGCAAGCCCAAGGTCGCCGTCGCCGCCGACGACGTGAAGCTCGCGATCGAGAACCTGCGCAAGGCGCACGCGACCCTCGTCACCCCCGAGCCGGCGCGCGCCGCCAAGGCCGGTGACCTGGTCACGATCGACTTCACGGCCACCCTCGAGGGCAAGGCGCTCGACAGCGGCAAGGGCGTCACCGCGGAGCTCGGCGAGGGCAAGCTCGTCAAGGAGCTCGAGGACGCGCTCGTCGGCGTCGCCGCCGGCAGCAAGAAGGACGTCGACGTCGCCTTCCCGGACAACCACGCGAACCCGGCGCTGCGCGGCAAGAAGGCGGCGTTCAGCATCGAGCTCACCGAGATCAAGGAGCGCCGCCTGCCGAACCTCGACGACGAGTTCGCCAAGGACTGCGGCGACTACGCGACCCTCGCGGCCCTCGAGGAGGACACCCGCAAGAAGCTCGAGAAGCAGGCGTCGGACAACGCCGAGCAGCAGCTCGTCACGAGCCTGGTCGCCGCGCTGTGCAACGCGAACCCCGTCGAGGCGCCCCCCACCCTCGTGCAGCAGCAGGCGCAGCTCACCCTGCAGGAGCTCCGCAACACGGCGCGCCGTCAGGGTCAGCAGCTCCAGATGACGCCCGAGCTCGAGCGGCAGCTGATGGTCGACAGCGAGGTGAAGGTGCGCGCCGGCCTGCTCATGGCCGAGATCGCCCAGCGCAACACCATCACCGTCGACGACAAGGATCTCGAGAAGGGCCTCGAGGAGCTCGCCCAGGAGACCGGCAAGAACATCGCCCGCCTCCGCGTCGAGTACCGCGATCAGCAGAAGCGCCAGATGCTCATCGGCATGATCCTCGAGGACAAGGTCCTCGACGTCCTCATCGCCAAGGCCAACGTGAAGGAAACCGAATAGCGCTCGGCCCGCGCTGCCGTGTCACCCTCGTCGCTCGCGACGGGGGTGATTCGTTTTTGGCGCGCGGGCCCGACCGACGGCCCCCCCAGAGGACCAGGTACCACTGCCAATACGAGCAGTTCTCTCTTGTCTTCCTGGAAACCGGGCGTACACAGGAGCATCGTCTTTTGGTGCCGCGAGTCGGCCTTCGGAGGAGCAACGTGAGCAAGCGCTACATCACCCGCCGCGACGAAGCGATGCGAGTCCTCGAGTCGGGCGACGCCCAGGACTACCTGCAGCCGCGCAGCGTCTTCATGCCCTACATCGTGGAGACCACGCACCGCGGCGAGCGCACCTGGGACGTGTTCTCGCGCCTCCTCAAGGACCGCATCGTCTTCCTGGGCTCCGAGGTCGACGACAACATCGCCAACATCATCATCGCCCAGTTCCTGTTCCTCGAGAGCGAGGACCCGGACAAGGACATCATCCTCTACGTGAACTCGCCCGGCGGCGTGGTCACGGCCGGCCTCGCCATCTACGACACCATGCAATACGTCCGTTGCGCCGTGTCCACCGCTTGCCTCGGGCAGGCGGCGTCGATGGGCGCCGTGCTCCTCGCGAGCGGCTCGAAGGGCAAGCGGCGCATCCTGCCGCACGCCCGCATCATGATCCACCAGCCGCTCGGCGGCGCGCAAGGCCAAGCCACGGACATCGAGATCCACGCCCGCGAGATCCTGCGCTTCAAGCAGGTCCTCATCGACATCCTCCACGGCGCGACCGGGCAGAACAAGGACAAGCTCAAGGCCGACATGGAGCGCGACTTCTTCCTGAGCGCGGCCGAAGCGAAGGAATACGGCCTGGTCGACGAGGTCTTCTTGCCCAAGAAGAACCAGAAGCCGGCCGAAAAGAAGTGAACGGAGTGGGTGGCCGGCGAGCTCTGCCTGTCTGGCCAGACAAGATCTGACGCGACGGGCCGTTCGTCGGGGTGGGCCAAGGGGCCGCATCCCGAGGACGGCCTCGTCGAACTCTCGACGAACCGGAACGAGCGGGCTACCTTTCCCCACGGAATCCCATGGAGCGCAGGCGCGACGGCGATCACGGCAATGGCAACCTGAGCTGCAGCTTCTGCGGCAAGGGTCAACGCGAGGTCAAGAAGCTCATCGCAGGCCCTGGGGTCTACATCTGCGACGAGTGCATCGGCCTCTGCAACGACATCATCGCCGAGGAGGTCGACAAGGAGGAGCCGTTCGCTTCGTCCGCGCCGGTCCCCAAGCCGAGCGAGATCAAGACCGTCCTCGACGACTACGTGATCGGGCAGGACCGCGCCAAGCGCGTGCTCTCCGTGGCGGTGCACAACCACTACAAGCGCATCGAGTCCAAGGTCGCGCAGGACGACGTCGAGCTCCAGAAGAGCAACATCCTGCTCCTCGGCCCCACCGGCTCGGGCAAGACCCTCCTCGCGCAGACCCTGGCGCGCATCATCAACGTGCCGTTCGCCATCGCGGACGCGACCACGCTGACCGAGGCCGGCTACGTCGGCGAAGACGTCGAGAACATCATCGTCCAGCTCCTGCAGAACGCCGACCACGACGTCGAGCGTGCGCAGCGCGGCATCGTCTACATCGACGAGATCGACAAGATCAGCCGCAAGAGCGACAACCCCTCGATCACCCGCGACGTCTCGGGCGAGGGCGTGCAGCAGGCGCTCCTCAAGATCATCGAGGGCACGGTCGCCAACGTGCCGCCCAAGGGCGGCCGCAAGCACCCGCAGCAGGAGTTCCTGCAGGTCGACACGACCAACATCCTCTTCATCTGCGGCGGCGCGTTCGTCGGCCTCGACCAGATCATCCAGCGCCGCATCGGCCAGCAGTCGCTCGGCTTCGGCGCCGAGGTGCGCAGCAAGAGCGAGTTCAAGCTCGGCGAGCTGTTCGCGCAGGTCCTGCCCGAGGACCTGCTCAAGTTCGGCCTCATCCCCGAGTTCATCGGCCGCCTCCCCGTCATCGCCACCCTGCACGAGCTCGACGAGGAAGCCCTCATCGACATCCTCACCAAGCCCAAGAACAGCCTGGTCCGCCAGTACCAGAAGCTGTTCGAGATGGACGGCGTGAAGCTCAAGTTCACCAAGGGCGCGCTGCAGGCCGTGGCCAAGGAGGCGCTCAAGCGCCAGAGCGGCGCCCGCGGGCTCCGCGCGATCCTCGAGGCCTCGATGCTCGACATCATGTACGACGTCCCGTCGCGCAGCGGCATCAAGGAGGTCGTGATCAACGAGGACGTGATCACCCGCCAGGAGCAGCCGCTCATCGTCTACGCCAAGGAGGCCTCGTCGGCTTGACGGGATCGGCCCGAGTCACGAAGCCCTGCCTTCGGTCGGCCACCTCACGGTGGCCGTTTCGTTTTTGGGCAGGGTCTGCGCAACGTTGCAACGCGGAGCTTGCAGCTTTGGAACCACACGGAGGCGACGCATCGCCAAACCTGCGAAACGAGGTCGGGAGGCCCTTGGCCCCGAGCTTGCTCTATGGAGGCCAACGCCGCGGCGGGCCGACAATCCCCCCCCCATCTGCCCGCCGCGGCGCTCTTCTTTTCTGGAGGGTGGCTCGCGCCCCCCTCGGGGTCGGTGGCCGCGCCGCCGACTTCGCCCCTCTCGGGGCTCGTCGCGTCGCAGACCAGCCTCCCACCCCCGCGCGCCGCTGCGCGGCGAGACGCGAGGTGGAACCGCTCGCAGCCGGCGCCGTCACGCATCGCTCGCGGAGACGACGGCTCCCACCGCGTCACGCATGGCTCGCGCCCCTCGGCTCGGCGGCCGGCGTCGCGGGGTGCGGGGTCGGTGGCCGCGCGCCCGTAGAAGGCGTTCCCACCTCTCTGCGAGCGCAGCGAGCGGGGGGTTCGCCATGTCAGCGACGCGGGTGGAGCGGTCCGTAGCGAAGCGAAGGACGGCGAAACCCGCGGCGCGGCATGGCGATCCGTGGGGGGGCGAAGGCCCCCCCACCAGCTAACCAGTCCGGGCGAGGGCTTCGAGGGCCTGATGGGCGACGGCCACGCCTTCGGACCAGCCGATCGCCTCGGAGAGGGTCTGCGCGGCGCGGTAGCTCTCCTCGGCCTGATCGCGACGACCGAGCTTCACGAGGTAGTGGCCGAGGTTCACGTGGATGCGCGCCTGGGACATGCGGTCTCCGCTCTCCTGCGAGAGGCGGAGCGCGCGCATCGTCTCGGCCGCCGCGGCGCGGAAGTCCTCGCGGCGGGCCGCGATGTGGCCGAGGTTCGCGAGGGCCCGCGCCGACGCCGCGTTGTCGTTGGCCTTCTCCGCCTGCGCGAGGGAGCCGCGGAAGTAGTCCGCCGCGCGGACCGCGTCGTCGCGGCGCAGGTAGAGGCGGCCGACCGCGTTGAGGTATGCCGCGAGCCGCGTGCGCAGCGTGACCTCGTCGCCGAGGCCCTTCTCGGCCAGCGCCGACGCCATCTCGAGGCCGGTGAGCGCGGCCTGCAGCGCCTTCTGCGTCTCGTTCTGATCCTCGAGCGCCGCGGAGAGGTCGAGGTAGAGGTCGCACGAGAGCTCGGGCTCGCGCGCCGCGGTCGCCTTGTCGAGCGCCGACTGCAGCACCAGCGCGGCCTCGGCGGGTCGACCGGCGCGTCGCTGCACGGCGCCGCGCGCGCGCTCGCAGCGAGCCTGCGCGCGCCCCTTGGCCTGCGCGTCGAGCGGCAGACGATCGAGGTACGCGATGGCCTTGTCGACCGCCGCGAGATCGCCGACCTGCGCGAGGGCCTCGATGAGCTCGAGCAAGAGTCCGACCGCCGACCCGGCGTCGAGCTTCGGCAGGTGCTGGGCCGCGCGCTCGAGCAGCTTGCCTGCGGCCTTCGCCTCCCCGCGCGTGAGCAGCAGCTTCGCCGCTTCGCGGTAGCGCGCCACCGCCGGACCGGCCTCGCCCGCGAGCTCCCAGTGCCGCGCGATCTCCTCGAGCGACGCGGGCGCGTCGCCGGCCGCGGCACGGATGGCGTCCCAGCGCTCGGCGAGGGCGAGGTGGAGCGCCTTCCGATCGCTCGGGCCGAGCATCTCGTAGAGCACCTCGCGCACGCCGTCGTTGGCGAAGCCGACCTTGCGGGCCTCGCCCTCGGCGCGCGGCCGCTCCTCGAGGAGCCCGCGGCCGACGAGGATCCGCAGCGCCGACTCCACGTCGACGTCGGCGCCGGCGAGCGCACCGAGATCGGAGACCTCGGCCTCGTTGCCCACCACCGCGGCGCGCAGGAGCACGCTCTGCGCGCCGTCGTCCAGCGAGCGCAGGCGGGCCTCGACGAGGCCGCGCAGGCCCTCGGCCACGAGCTTCGCGCCCTCGGCCAGGTGGTAGCGCCCCGCATCGACCGAGAGAGCCCCGGCCGAGCGCAGCGCCTCGACGATCGACTCGAGGAACAGGGGGTTTCCGCCCGCGCGCTGCAGGATCGGCTGGGCGACGCTGTCGGGGACCTCCGCGTCGGGGAGCATGCCCTCGAGGAGGCGGCGCGCGGAAGGCGCCGGCAGCGGACCGAGGTGGATCCGCGTGAAGTGCGGCGCGTTCCAGTCGCTCCAGATGCCCGCGCGCGCCGTCAGCACGAGGAGCGCCGGCCTCCGCGCGACGGCCGTCGCCACCTGCGCGAGGAGCGCCGCCGACGAGGGGTCGATCCACTGCAGGTCCTCGACGACGAACGCGACGTTCCCCTTGCGCAGCGCCGCGGTGAGGAAGTTGCGGATCGCCGCGCCTCCCTCGCGCGCGATCACGTCGGGCGTGCCCTTGGGCAATGATCCGCTCTCGGTCGGGCTCGGCCCGCTCGAGCCCGCGCGCTGGCGCAGGCCCGTGCTCGCGAGGAGGAGGCCGAGGATCTGCTGCTGATCGGCGGCCGGGAGCCCCATGCCGGCCAGCGTTCCGCGGTCGCCACCGAGGGTGCGCAGCGCATCGGCGTTCGCGCCACGACCGACCCCCGTGTACGTGAGGATCAGATCGCGGAACACGCCGAGCGGGACGCCGCCGGTCGATCGACACGCGACGCGGTACCACCGCAGCTTGGTGTCGCGGTTGCGCGCCATCGCCTCGCGCACGAACGCCGTCTTGCCGATGCCCGCGTCGCCGCGGATCGCGACGACCTGCCCGTGCCCCTCGAGAGCGGTGGTCACGGCCTTGCCGAAGGCCTCGAGCTCGGCCTCGCGTCCGACGACCGCGCGCAGCGCCGCGGTGGCGACGGCGACCGCGGCGACGTCCTCGCGGACCACGAACAGGCCGCCGCGCGCGGGGGTGGCCACGTACCCGTCGCCGACCCGCCCCTTGATCGATTCGTCGACCAGGAGCTCGCCCGAGCGGGCGCTGTCCGCCGCCCGCGCGGCCGTCTGCGCCGCCGCCCCGAGGACGGTAGGGGGCCCGCCCGCCGCGTTCGCCGTGACGAGGAACACGCCGGCCGCGACACCGCCCTTGAACCAGCGCGCGCCGCTCGTCTCGCGGCGCACGTCGAAGGCCGCCTCGACGGCCATGGCCACCAGCGACTCAGCGGCCTCGGGCGGCGAGTGCACCCCGAAGATCGCGGTGAGCCGCGTGCCGCCCGCGCCCTGGACGAGGGCATCGAAGCGCGAGAGCGCGCGGGTCACGAGCTCGTACCGCTCGCCGATGCGCCCCGCGAGCTCCTCGGGATCGCCCGCGTCGTCGACGCCGATGAGGTCGAGGCACAGCGCGGTCAGCGTGCGCCGCTCGGAGCGGGCCTCGGAGCTCGCGCGCCGCAGGTCGCCGAGCAGCCGGTCGGGCAAGACGCCCGCGAGCCCCGCGAACGTCTCCGTGCCGACGGCCGCGACCTTGGGCGCCGGCACCGCGTCCTGCGGCGTGCCGCACGCCGGGCAGAATCGCGCCCCACACCGACGGGCGCCTTGCAGGCGCGGCACGGCCTCGTGGCCCCCGGCTCCGACTGCGAGCCGGCGGGGCGCGCGAGGATCGCCGCCTCGATCGCCTCGCGCATCTCGCGGGCGGTCGCCCACCGATCGGCGGGTCGCTTGGCGAGACCCTTGAGGATGACCCGCTCGAGCGCGGGAGGGATCCGGCGCTCGGGAGCCCGCAGCGAGGGCGGCTGCGGCGCCTCCTCGACCTGCAGGCGCGCGACCTCGAGCGGCGAGGGCGCGTCGAACGGCCGCGAGCCACAGGCGACCTCGTAGAGCACCACGGCGACGGAGTAGAGGTCGCTCCGCGCGTCGGTGTCGCGGCCCATCGCGGCCTCGGGCGACATGTAGAGCGGGGTGCCGATCATGTTGCCGGCCTGCGAGAGCTTGGGGCCCTCCTCGCGGGCCACCTTGGCGATCCCGAAGTCGCACAGCTTGGCGATCTCGGAGCCGTCGGGGCGCAGGCCGACGAGCACGTTCTCGGGCTTGATGTCGCGGTGCACGAGGTCGATGGCGTGCGCGTCCTCGAGCGCCGAGAGCACCTGGGTGACGACCCGCGCCCCCCGCGCGACGTCGATCGGTCCCTCCTCGCGCAGGAGGCCGTAGAGGTCGGAGCCGACGAACAGCTCCATCACGAGGTAGAGCAGCTGCCCCTCGCTCGGATCGGTGCGCCCGAAGTCGAGCACGCGGATGCTGTTCGGGTGATCGAGCTTGCTGGCGGCGCGGGCCTCGCGGACGAACCGCGTCGCGAACTCGCCGGAGCGCGCCAGGTGATCGTGCATCACCTTGATGGCCACGCCGCGATCGAGGGCGACGTGGGTGGCCTGGTAGACGCGGCCCATCGCGCCGTTGCCGAGGAGCTTCTCCACGCGGAACTTGCCCGCGATGGTCGTACCGAGGAGCGCGTCGCCGTCCTTCTTCACCGTCAACGCGGCGCCGCAGGCCGAGCAGAAGCGCGCGCCGTCGGCGTTCTCGAAGTCACAGACCTTGCAGGCGAGCGCCATCCCTCCCGGGGATCATACGGTGCGCCACGCGGCAGAGCGAGCGCACGAAAAAGCGCGCCGCGCGGTAACGTTCAGGGGCAACCGGCGACGGTGATCGGAGCGCTGGCGATCTGCTGAGGGGCCGTGGCCCCCTCCTGCGTCACCGAGCCCGAAACGGTCACCGGCCCCGCGCACAGCACGGTGGGCTCGTCGTCCTTCAGCTGGTCGATCTTGATCGTGTAGAGCAGCGAGACGTTGCCGCCCTTGGGCACGTCGATCGGGACGGTGCCCGTGGTCTCGAGCGTGGCGCGCGGGAGGATCTGCTTGCCGTCGCGCTGCAGCTGCACGGTGACCGACGTGACCTTGATGCCGTTCGGCGCGTAGGCCCCCACGGTCAACTCCACCTTGGCGGTGCCCTCGAGCTTGGAGCCGAAGGCGTTGGTGCCCTTGGTGAGCGCGGCCTCGCGGATGAACGCGGCGAGGGTGGCGTCCTCCTTGGTGCCGCACCCCGCGGAGCCCGCGAAGACGGCGGCGATCGCCCAGGCCCGCGCCGCGCGCTTCACCGCTTCCTCGTGGCGAGGCGCTGCTGGAGCTTGGCCAGCAGCGGCTCCTTCTTGATCTCGCGGATCACGGCCTGCTCGTCGATGTCGCGGGTCGAGAGCGCCTCCTCGACGGCCGCGTAGAGCCACGCCGAGTCCTCGGCGTCGTCGACGCAACCACGCGCGGACTTGCCTCGGTACTCGAGCAAGCCGACCGCGCGCCAGGCCTCGCAGACCGGAGCCCACAGGTCTCCGAGGAGCCCCGCGAGCAGCGAGATCTCGTGCTCGAGCCCGGCCCAGGCCTCGGGCGCGTGGTCGGCGAGCGCCTTCGCGCGCGCGGGTGCGCCGCGCCGCACCTCGTCGAGCGCGCATCGCAGCGCGATGGCGTCGTCGGCGAGACCGAGCATGCCGTCCTTGCTCGGGATGAGGTTCGCGGGGTTGAGGTAGTAGAAGATCGCCGCGGCGCCGGTGAGACGGAGCTCGTCGGGCAGTTCCTGGTCGTCGACCACGGCGAACATCGCCTTCAGGTCCAGGGGCAGCGACAACACACGGGCGCGGAGCGCGGCGACGGCGTCGTCCATCATGGGAGCGAGGATAGACAGACGGACGCGGTTCGTCGATGGCGTGCCTTCACTTCACCAAAACGAGAACGGCCCGAGCCGAAGCCCAGGCCGCTCTCTCGCGAGGCCGTCTCAGAGCCGTTCGTTCAGGGAACGGGCAGGCTCTTCACGCCCTTGGACGTGGCGTTCTTGCAGCCGAGCTCCACGCCCGTCGGACCGTCCTTGGTCTTGAGGATCTTGAACTCGACGCGGCGGTTCTTCTCCCACGCGGTCTCGTTGTGGAGGGTGGCCATGCCCTCGGGCGTGTCGAGCGCGCAGTACTCGCCGAAGCCCTTGGCGCGGAGGCGGGACTTGTCGACGCCGCGCTCGACGAGCGCCTTGACGACGCTGTTCACGCGCTCCTGGGTGAGGTTGAGGTTGTAGGTGTCGTCGCCGCGCTCGTCGGCGTGGCCCTGGATCTCGACGAGGGTGAACTCGGGGTGGCCCTTGAGGGTCGCCGCGACCGCCTCGACGATCGGCATCGACTCGGTCTTGATCTTGGCCGAGTTGTAGTCGAACTGGATCTTCTCGAGGATCACGATCGTGGAGCCCTCGATGATGACCTTGCCCTTGTCAGGGCAGCCGTCTTCGTCCTCGGTCCCGTTGTAGGTCTCGGGGTCGTTCGGGCAGGTGTCGTCGTTGTCGAGGATGCCGTCCCGGTCGTTGTCCGGATCGGGGCAGCCGTCCTCGTCCTGGAAGCCGTCCTTGTCCTCGGGGTCGTTCGGGCACTGGTCGTCCTTGTCGAGGATGCCGTCCTTGTCGTTGTCGGGATCGGGGCAGCCGTCGGCGTCCTCGAAGCCGTCCTTGTCCTCGGGATCGTCCGGGCACTTGTCCTTGCTGTCCGGGATGCCGTCCTTGTCGCGATCGCCGTCGATGCCGTCCGGGCAACCGTCCTCGTCGGCGATTCCGTTCTTGGTCTCGGGATCGTTCGGGCAGGCGTCCTGCTTGTCGGGGATGCCGTCCTGGTCGTTGTCCGGATCGGGGCAGCCGTTCTCGTCCTCGAAGCCGTCCTTGTCCTCGGATCGTCGGGGCACTTGTCCACGTCGTCCTTGATGCCGTCGCCGTCGCGGTCGCCGATGGCCGGCTCGAAGACGAAGCCGAGGAAGCCGCGCGTGTTCGCCGCCTGGTAGCCCTTGAGGTACCCGACGCCGCCGCCCAGGAAGAGGTAGCTGTTGCGCTCGACGAAGATCTTCAGGCCGCCGACGCCCTCGGCGGAGAGCCCGGCCTGGCCGCCCGCGTCGTTCTTGAGCAGGTAGCTGCCGTAGGTCTCGGCGACGAGGTCGATGTCGTCGGTGACGCGGAAGCTGAGGCCGAGGCCGTAGCGGATGTTGTTGCCGTGCTGCAGCGACTTGCCGAGCGTGCCCTCCTTGAGGTCACCGATCTTGCTCGCCTCGTTGGCGTTGAGCAGGAAGTTGAAGCCGGCGTTGACGCCGATGCGCAGGCGCTGCTGGGCGCCGAAGCGCTTCTCGAGGGCGAGGATCGGGGTGAACGCCGGGCCCGGGTCGGCCGCGTAGCCGAGCTTCGCGTCTTCGCTGACGGGGATGTCGGCCTGCACGATGACGGCGAGGCCGATGGGCGCGTCCTCGACGCGGAGGATGCGGTACTTGAGGTTGACGGTGTAGCTGCCGCTGAAGAAGGCGTTGACGTCGGTCTTGCGACCCTTGGTGCCGATCGGGAGGTTGACGCTCTGGGCCGGGTTCGCGGTGTTCTCGGGGTCGTTGGGGGCCTTGCCGCTCACGAGGTCGGTCGGGATGCCGATGCCGATGGTGAGGTTCGACACCGGCGAGTAGCTCGCGAAGAGCACGCCGTGGATCTGGGTGTCGATGAGCTGCTTGCTGGCGCGCTCGATGCCCTTGTCGTCCTTGTCCTGTAGACGCAGGAGGCCGAAGCCGCCGTCGAGGACGAGGCCGAAGGCGAGGTCGCCCTTGCCGAGCACGTCGGTCCCGTTGACCGAGAAGAAGCCCTTGGAGTCGACCGCGGCGCGGAACAGGCGGGTGTTGATGCCCTTCCCGTTGCCGTCGGCGAGGCTGGTGTCGGCGTTGCCGTGGGGCGCGAACGTGGCGCCAGCGGTGAACACCAGACCGGCGAGCAGGGCTCTCGTGCGAGAAGTGGAAGACATCGACAAGCTCCTTCGGGCACACTCTTGGCGCACCAACGACGCGGTACGCGGATGTGCGCAGCTAACATGCCACGGATCAGGGGGTCAAAGGAAAATTCCCCTCCGAGGGGCCGGGTGAGGGTAGCCTCTCGCGCCATGCTCGCGTCCGGCCGGCCATCCTGGGATGGGGGGCGATTCGGACCAGGCCTGGGTCGCTGGCTCTGCCTGGTGTTCGCGGTCCTGGCCCTCACGCTCTCGCCGAGGGCGGGGGCCGAGGGCGCGAGCCTCGCGGGTGCGTGGAGCGCGGGCGCGCTCTCCGAGGTGGTCACGGTCCATAGCTGGCCCGAGGAGTGTGGCCCGAAACCGAAAGGCGGCAACGCGGGCAGCGGCGGCTACACCATCAGCCTCGTCGGCGACGAGCTCATCTTCTCCGGCGCACGGCCGTTCCGGTCAGACGAGTGCTGGGATCGCGAGTCCGCCAAGCGCGTCTCGCACAGCGCCACCCCTTCGGCGCGCTCGTGGAAGACGCGCTGCGAGAGCCCCGCGGGCGACGCGCGCAAGGCGACCATCACCACGCTCGTGCGCGCGACCGACGACGACACGATCGTGATGTCCGAGTCGGCGAAGTACGAGGCGCCGGCCCCGACCGCGGGCGCCGGCGCCTGCTCGGTGACCGTCGATCGCTCGCGCCTCTACAAGCGCGTCGGCGCGACGGTGGCCTCGACGACGGCGACCGCGACGGCCAGCACCACGACCGCGCCGACGACGAGCGCGACCGCCACGACGAGCGCGACGGCGACCGCCACCGCCACCGTGACCAAGCCGACGTGCGATTCGATCGGTGAGGCGCGCACCCTCGAGGTGCGGCCGAAGAAGAAGATCCTGCGCGCGGGCGAGCAGTTCGATCTCGTCGCGCGCCTGCTCGACGACAAGGGCTGCGAGGTCGCGCAGAAGCCCACCTTCAAGCTCGCCCCCGAGGCCGCCGGCAGCGCGACGACCGTCACCGTGGACGCCAGCGGCAAGGTCAGCGCGAAGGCCAGCGCGGAGCCGGGCAAGGTGTCGATCGTCGTCGAGGCGGCGGGCAAGTCGGTCAAGGTCGAGGTGGAGGTCGTCTCGGACGCGCGCTGGGCCGAGCTGCTCGGCTCGGGGTCGCTCGAGGACGCGGGTGAAGAGCCGGCGGTCGTCGTGGTCTCCGGGGGAGGCGGCGCGGTCGGCAGCACGCCCGCCAAGCCCGCGACCGGCGGCACCGAGGGCCGTCGTCAGTTCGCCTGGCTCGCCGTGGTCGGGGGCGGGTGCACGCTGTTGCTCCTCGTCGCGCTGATCCTGTGGCGCAGGGGAGAGTCGCCCAAGACCTCCTCGGAGCCCGTGGCGCTCGCGCCGGTGAAGCCCCAGCACCGTCCCCACACCCCGATGCCGATCGCCGCGCCCGCGTTCGTCGCGCCCCCGCCGCCTCCCCTGCCGGGTGCCCCCGCCGCTCCGGCGGGCACCGCGGTCGGGTTCGCCGATCCCCGCGGCAAGCGTTGTCCCCTCTGCGGCACCGCGGCGCCGTTCGAGGCCGAGTTCTGCCCGAACGACGGCCAGCGGCTGGTGAGCGCAGCCGCCCCGGCGCCCGCGGCGCCCCGAGGCAAGATGTGCCCGGTGTGCGCCCGTCATTACGAGCCCGACGCCCGGTTCTGCAACAAGGACGGCGTCGCCCTGGTGGACGTCAACTGAAGGCCCGTCCAAGAATCCCCCCGGGCTGAAGCCCGGGGCACCGACTGCCGCGAAAGCCCACCTTCGGCGGGCTCGCGAAGTGCGCGTGAGCACCAGGCCGAGGTTCACTGCGCTGTCGCGTCCTTCTTGCCGCTCGTGCGAGTCGGGCTTGTCGTGGTGCCCCGCGTTTGCGGGCCGACGCGCGGTACGGAGGACGGCTATTGGGCTCGCTCTGCGGACGCCCCTGCGCTCCCGAACCTGCTCTCGTATCTTGCTGGCCAACGCGAGCGTCACGCTTCAGGAGCCATCGAAGCCCGCCTTGCGCAGCGACCGTGCCGCGCGAGGACGAAGTGCGCGAGGGGACTCGCCGACCGATGGCCAGACGTGCCGACTGGATAGCCCGCCAGAGGCGGGCTTGCCCCCGCCGTCGGTGCCCCGGGCTTCAGCCCGGGGGCATTTATCGACAGGCCCTGAGCGCCGGCGACCGAGCTCCGGCGGTCGAAGGCGCCGGTGTGGGTGGATGGGCCCGCCAAGGTCGCGCGGCGTCGGCCGTCGGAGATCTTTGTAGCCTGCTTGATCGTACGCTTCCATTGCACGTAAGATTCAGGATCGGTCCCGCCTCGGCGGGGTGCGTTTCCGTTCCTGCCATGCAGGTCGCCTCCGGGCGGCGTTTCGAGGCCATCCACCATGAAGATCTCGTGTCAGTCCTGCGGAGCGAAGTACAACATCGCCGACGAGAAAGTCCGCGGGAAGATCGTCAAGATCGCGTGCAAGAAGTGCGGCGCGCGCATCGAGATCGATGGCCGTGAGGCCGCCGAGCAGGTGCAGGACCAGGACGAGACCCGCGTCTACGACCAGGCCCAGGCACCCGCGGGCGCGGGCGCCGAGACCTGGACGGTCTCCGTCGACGACAACGACCAGCGCGAGTCGACGAGTGGCCAGATCGCCGAGCTCCTGCAGCAGGGGGTGATCAACGCCGACACCTTCGTGTGGCGCGACGGCATGGCCGACTGGCTGCCGATCCGCGACGTGCCCGAGCTCGCGAGCGCGCTCTCCAACGACGGCTCCTCGTCGGGCTATGCGGCCTCGCAGCCGCCGGCCGCCCAGTCGAACCGTCCGCCGGAGCCCGCGTACGAGCCCGAGGTTCCCGTTGCACCGGCCTATCCGGCGCCCCAGATCGAGACCGCGCAGGCAGCCCGTCTCGGAGGCTCGCGTCGCGGCGGCGCGGTCGATCTCTTCGCCACGCAGGCGGCCCCCGAAGACGAAGACGTCGCGACGAGCGCCCCCGCAGCCGGCGGCGGCGGTGGCGGCATGTTCGGTGGAGGTGGCCTCAGCGAGGTCAGCTCCGGCAAGCCGATCGGCGCCCGCAACGAGAACAGCGTCCTCTTCTCGCTGTCCGCGCTCACCGCGTCCGGCCCCTCCAACGCCCCGGCGGCGACCGTGGGCGGCGACGACGAGAAGTCGGGCCTCATCGACATCCAGAAGCTCGCGGCCTCGGCGAAGCCGGGCGCCAAGGGCGACGACCGCGCCAAGCTCGACGACATCATGAACCTCGGTGGCGGTGGCGCGTTCGGCGCGGCCCTCGGCGCTCCGATCCTCGCGCCCCCTCCGGCCGCGGCGCTCGAGGCGTCCACTTCGGGAGGCGCGGCCGAAGAGAAGAAGGGCGGCAAGGGCATGCTCTTCGTCGTCATCGGCCTCGCGGCGGTCGTCGTGGCGCTCGTCCTCGTGCTGGTCCTCAAGGGCGGCGGCGACGACAAGAAAGAGGCCGCCAAGGGCAAGGACGACAAGTCCGAGACCAAGAAGGACGACAAGTCCGACAAGAAGGACCCGGCCGTGGGCGGCGATCCAACGGCCAAGAGCACCGGCACGGACAGCCCGCCCGATCCGGGCACGGGAGGTCCGATCGGGCAGCCGGGCACCTCTTCTTCGGTGAAGGGCGGCACCCCGGCCGTTCCGGGCAAGCCGGGCGTGCCAGGCACCGCGGGCACGGGCCCTGCTGCCGCCTCCACCACGGCCAAGGCCGGCGATCCTCCGCCTCCCGGCGCCAAGCCGGGCTGCAAGAGCCTCGAGGAGTGCATGGGCTCGCCGAAGCCGGGTGGCGATCCCCCCAAGGATCCCCCCAAGGCGGCGGGCGCCGAGTTCGACAAGGGCGCGGCCACGTCGTCCCTCAAGGCCGTCCCCTACAAGGACTGCGGCTCGGGCGGCGCGGGCAAGGTCTCCGTGACCTTCAGCCCGAGCGGCAGCGTCGCGGGTGCTTCGGTCACCGCGGGTGACTACGACGGCCCGACCAAGAGCTGCATCGCCGGCCGCTTCCGTGGAGCGAAGGTCCCCGCCTTCAGCGGCGATCCCAAGACCGTGGGCTGGAGCATCAACCTCTAGTCGCCGCGACCGCCGCGGGCTTCGAGGCCCTGATGCCGGAAAGAGGCGTCAGGGCCTTGTGCCATCCTGGGCCGGGCTCGAAGGGCATTCTCGCGGAATGGGCCGGGATGTTGCCCGGGCACAATGGCCCAGGCAGTGCTAGGTTGAGGCTCGGCCATGATCCCGAGAGCGCGCGTTTGGATCGGCCTCTTCGTGGGGCTCCTCGCGGGCTGCGTCATCGGCCCCAAGCCGGAGGACCCGAACCCGACCACCGCCGACACGGGCGTCGATGGAGCGATCGGTCCGATGCTGGACGCAGCGATCGACGACACCCGCAGCGCGGACGCCGCGTCCGACACGGGCTCGGCCTCCGACCTCGGACCCGCGGACGAGGCGGGCGACGCGCCGACCGACGCTCCGGCCGACGGGGCCTCTGACGCGCTCGGCGACACGCTCGGCGACGCGCTCGACGCGCCGGCCGACGCCACGGAGGGCGGATGAAACCCTCACGGCTCTCTCTCGTGCTCCTCCTCGTCGCGAGCTCGGCGGTGGGCTGTGTGATCGGTCCGAAGCCGGAGGACCCGGCGCCCAGCCTCACGGCGGATACGGGCACCGACGCCGGGCTGGACTACGACGGCAGCGATCTGAGCGACGCGACCACCGACTCCAAGGCCGCCGACACGAGCACGGACGCCACGCCTCCGCCCGCGGATGGCGCCGACGATGCCAAGGGCGAGGATGGCGCCACGGACGCCGGCGATGCTGCCGACGCCACCGATGCTGCCGACGCTGCCGACGCTGCCGATGCATCGCCGGACAGCCCCGCGGAGGGTGGATGAAACGCTCTTGGCTTGGTCGCTTCCGGTCCTCCGCTCCGGTGGGCCTCGTCGCCCTGTGCTCGTTGATCGGCGCCTGCACGATCGGGCCCAAGCCCGAGGATCCGGGCGATCCGGACTCCGGCGTCGAGCTCGACGCCTCCACGGTCGACACGGGGACGGGCGGCGGTGCCGACACGGGTACCGGGCTGTTCGACGCCACGCCGGCCACCGACGCGGCCGACAAATCCGACGCGCCCGACGGTGGAGACGCGGACGCGAGCGATGGCGGCGACGCAGCTTCCGATGGCGCGACCGACGCGACCGACGGCAGCGCCGACACCCCCGTGGAGGGTGGATGAGCGAGGCCGCGCTGCGGCACCGACGAGGTCCCCTCCTCGGGGCGGGCCTGGTTGCGCTCGGGGCGGTGCTCGCGCTCGGGGCGTGCGTCATCGGCCCCAAGCCAGAAGACCCGGCCGAAGACAGGGCCCCCGACGCGGGCGTGGCCGACACGTCCACGGCCGCAGACACCGAGGTGACCACGAGTCCCGAGGCGGGCGTGGTCAGTGACGCCGACGCCGGAGCGGGGGGTGACGGCGCTGGCGACGCAGCGAGCGACGCCGCCGATGCGACCGATGGTGCGACCGACGCCGTCGCCGACGCGACCGATGCCGCGACCGACGGCGGCTGATCGCTAGGGCAGCGGCGGCGCGGGTGGGGCCACGCGGACGTCGAGCCGGTAGCTGCCGGAGGCGAGCGAGTAGCCGTCGACCACGATCCAGTAGGTGCCCGGATCGACGGACAGATCGAGGAACGCGTTGTCGACGTAGTAGCCCGCGGCGCACCCGTTCTCGACCTCGACGCCGGGACAGGTGGGGCCCTTGCGAACGCTCAGCGTGGTGGTGTAGGCGGAGCCCGCCGCGTCGAGGATCAGCCGCGACTTCTTGTCGATGTCGATGCGATAGACGACCTCGGGCGCGCCGTACTTGGGCATGGAGGGGGCGTCGCACGAAGAGTCGTAGTCGGACTTCTTGTCCGCCGTGGTGCCGACGAAGAGCCCGCCCTCCTTCGGGATGACCACCGCGGTGTCCTTGCACGAGTCGGCGCCGACGGGCCCGGGCGTGGCGGCGGGGCGCACGAAGCTCGAGAGCGAGGTCTTGGCGCCGAGCGCGCTCTCGACGAACACGCGGTATTCGCCGGCCGGGAGCGCGCGCTTGACGAGCCTCGTGGGGTAGCCGCGCGAGCACCCGAACTCGACGGCCGAGCAGCTCGCGGACGAGAGCCCGAGGCCGACCGAGTCGCTGCCGCTGGAGCGCGCGACCACGAGGAGGTCGGACGGCGCATCGAGCGTGAGCGCGTAGGCTGCGTCGCGAGCGATCGGCACGTAGCCTCCGCCGCCGAGGCACGTGGCCGCGATGTCGTCGGCGTGCAGGCCGAGGTCGACCACGACGGTCGTGTCGAGCGGCAGCTTGGGGGCGCCCGTGCACACCTCGGTGGCGGGCGGCGTGGAGGGCGCCGCGAGGCCCGCGTCGATCAGCACGTCGGTCGGGGTCGTGGCGCCCACGGTCACGTAGTAGGTGCCGGGGGACAGCGCGCGGACGAAGAAGTCGGCCGGGTTGCCCTGGCCGCAGCGCAGCTCGTTGGCGAGGGTGACGCAGCCCTCGTCGCGCAGGCCGACGATGGTGCGCGCGCCGGCCGAGCCCGCGGTGGCGCGGACGCGGAGGTCGCGGGGGCCGAGGGTCGTCGGGATCTGCACCTTGTAGGTGAGCGGGCCCGCGGCCGTGGTGCACGCGGTCGCGAGCGTGCCCGCCGAGGTGCCGATCTCGGCGCTCGCCGTGGTGGTCGTGGTCGTGCCGTCGAGCAAGGGGAGCGCGGTCGCGCAGCCGAGGTTGGTCGGCGGGGGCGTGGGCACGAGGAAGTCGATCTTCAGCTCGGCGGTCGCCTCACCGGTGGAGAGCACATAGAGAGGATATGTACCCGGCGCGAGGTCGCGCATCTTGAGGCGCACGGTGGTGGTGCCGACCGGCTGCTGCACGCACCCCGTCTCGGTGCCGCCGTCGCCGCAGGCCTTCCCGGAGGCGAGCGCGAGCCGTCCGCCGCCGAGGGTGTTGGCGACCACGTTGACGTCGCGGTTGCCGTCACCGGAGGGGACCTTCACCGCGACCACGACCTGGCGCGGGAACTCGGAGGTCGAAGCGCACGAGGCCGGGACGGTGCGCGCGGTGCCGACCAGCGAGACCGCGTAGGTGCCCGGCTTGTCGACGACCAGCGCGGTGTCGCACGTGGAGTAGGCGGGCTTGACGCAGTCGGCCTCGTCGATGGTGCCGTCGCAGTCGTCGTCCTTCTTGTTGCCGCAGATCTCCTTGGCCTTGCTGCTCACCGTCGGGTCGGTGTCGTCGCAGTCCTTGCCGCCCTTGTCGGCGCACGCGAGGGTCGGGTCGCCGTCGCCGTCGGCGTCGCGCACCTTGGACTCGCACTTGCGGGTCTCCTCGACGCAGGTGTCGATCGAGCAGGTGTCGCCCTTGTTGCAGTCGACGACCGCGCCGGGCACGCAGCCCACGCGCGCGTCGCACTTCTCCTGGCCGTTGCAGTAGAGGCCGTCGTCGCACTTGGTGTCGTCGGGGGTGGCGCGGCAGCGCTTGACCGTGAGGTCGCACTTGAACGACGCGCACGGGATGTCGGGGCGCAGGCACTGACCGTCGTCGAGGCAGGGGCCGCCGAGGTTCGGGTCGGTCTCGGGGAACACGGTGTCGGGCAGGACGCCGTCGCCGCCCGCGCCGTCGGTGGACGCGTCGTCGCCGAAGCGGTCCCGCACCCCCGAGTTGCCGCAGCCGCCGAGCACGAGACCAAGAACGACGAACCAGATGTGCCTCACTTCGCCTCCAGCATCGTTCTACGCGGATCGAGGGCGCGCGCCAGCGCGGCCGAGAAGAGGAGCGCGCCCACCGGGGCGGCCGGGCTCGTCTGTTGCGAGGCCAAGAGTACGCTGACGAGGGCGAGGCCGACGACCACCTTGGTGAAGGGGCGCGCGCCGACGCCGGCGAGACGCGCCTCGGGGAAACACGCCCCGAACGCGACGGTGAGCGCCACCCCGAGCGTGCCCACGCCGTGGGCCGGCTGGGCGCGGAAGGTGGGGTGGAAATACCCGTACAGCAGGGCGATGGCGCCCGAGGCGAGGGCGGCGAGCAGCACGAACCCGAGGAGTCGACGGGCTCCGAACACGCCCTCCAGCGGAGGGCCGAACGACCAGATCGCCGCCCCCGCGAACAGAGGGTCGGCCAGGTGGCCGTTGGGCACGAAGGCCTGGGTGACGAGGCGGAACCCCTGCAGGGGCCGGCGCAGCACGAGGCTCGGCAGCAGCGAGCCCTGACGGGCGATGGCGTCGTCGTCGAAGCGCTGCGCCACGGTGACCAGGAGGAGCAGGCAGAGGAGCGCGAGCGTCAGGGGAGCTCGCCCGACGCGGTCGCTCTCGGAACCGACGCCCTGCATCGGTGGTTCGTAACCCAAGCAAACGGCCCGCGCCACCACTCCCGTCGAGACGGGCGTGGCAGAACGGGCCGGAGGCTACGCTCGCGCGCGGTGGATCAGAAGCAGGTGGTCGGCGCGGCCGTACTGGCGTTCAGCCCGCACTCGCTGCCGACGACGTAGAGGTCGATCGGGCTCGCCGTGCTCGTCTTGCGGTCGACGCGGCAGGGCGCCGTGGAGGTGCACGCCGTGGAGCTGCTCTTGGAGCCGAGGCTGAGCGACCACTCGGTCACGCCGCCGACCTCGGAGGAGGAGAAATCCGTGAAGGGGATGAAGATGACGCCGAAGCAGTCGGTGACGTACCGCGAGGCGATGGCGCTGCCCGAGAACGGCGTGCGGGCGCGGAACTCCTCGAAATCGGTGGCGCCCTTGCCCGCGCAGTAGCCGGCCGGCAGGACGTCGCTCGTGACGACGATGCCCTTGAGGTCGGTGATGAGCGCGAGCTTGTTGCAGGTGGCGGTGACGTCGGCGCTGGCGCTCGGCGTGGCGGTGCAGGTGGTGACCGCCCACGGGATGCGCTCGTTGGCCGGGTCGGCGTTCTTGCCGGTGAGGCCACGCAGATAGCCGGTCACGGTGATCGTGACAGGAACGCCAGGGGTCAGGCCGGTGAGCTTGCCGTTGACGATGGTGCCCGAGGCGTCCTTGCCGATGGGCCCGCTCTCGGTCGCGCCGACCTTGCCGACGGCGTAGGCGATGCGCTGGGCGGTGACGAGGTCGGCCTTGCTGGACCCACCGCCGAAGTCGAGGACGTCGTCGCCGAGGAGCTGGGCGCCCGGGATGATCACGCTCGGGAGCGCCGTGTCGGTGCCCGTGTCGCCGACGCCCGTGTCGACGAGGCCGGTGTCGTCCACGAACCCGGTGTCACCGGCGTCCGAGGTGCTGTCGGTGACGACCACGCAGCCCGTGGTACCGAGGGCACCATAGACGAGCGCGCCGACGAGGAGGGTACCGAGACCAAGGCGAAGAGGCGTCGACATGAAGAAGCTCCTTTGTTCGTGTCCTCGTCTCCCTCGAACCGACGCCGGCGTTCCGGCGGGCGGCTGCCCTTGCTCGGCGTGGCCCTTGTTCAGCGTGAGGGGGACGGATGCGGGGACCAGGATATCCAAGGGGGGACGTACGACGTCTCGAGGGATTCAATCCGGTGGGCGCCGAGCGAAGAGCGTGCCAGAACCAGGGACGGTGCGAAAGGGTCGAAGGAGCTTTCTTGCTGCGGCATTCCTCACCGTGGGGTGCGGAGAAGCCGGTGTTTCCGCGGTGGACGTGGGGACGGACGCCCACGATGGGGCGACGGAGGCGGAGATCGGCGCCGGCCCGCGCCCCGGCGACCCCTGCTCGGTCCAGGCTGACTGCGACGATGGGGTGTTCTGCAACGGGGTGGAGGAGTGCCTCGCCGGCAGGTGCACTTCGGCCAGGAACATCGCCTGCAAGGACTCCTGCGCCACCGCGACCTGCGTCGAGGCGGCCGGGGGATGCTCGCTCTCGCTGCCCACCTGCCCGGCGACCGACGGCTGCACCGGCGACGCCGATCCGCGCTGCGACGACGGGCGCGCGTGCACCGACGACCGCTGCGAGGTGGCGACCGGCCGCTGTCTGCACCTCCCGATCGACAGCCGCTGCCCCGCGGTGGGCGCCTGTGGGATCGGCGTGTGCCTCGGCGAGGGCTCGGCGGACCCGAGCGGGTGTGGCACCCGGCCCGACGCGGCCCGCTGCAAGGAGACCGAGGGGTGCGTCGGCAGCGCGTGCACCCCCCTCCCCGTCACCTGCGCGACCGACCGCGACTGCACCGACCACGACCTCTGCGACGGCGTCGAGCGCTGCGTCGGTGGCCGCTGCCTGCGCGGGACCCGGACCACCTGCGCCGCGAGCCCCTGCCACCACGCGGTGTGCAAGGAGCGGAGCCTCGGCGACCGGTACTGCGTCGAGGTGCAGACACCGGGCTGTCCGTAGTAGGGTCCGCGCGATGGGGCAGCTCCGGCGCCGGTTGACCTTTGCATTGGGTATCTATGCGATCGTCACCGTGGTGTTCGCGTGGATCGCGGGCGACCGCCTGAACGGCCACACCATGAACAACCACTTCGCCATCCAGGCGGAGCTCTGGAAGCAGGGTCAGTGGTCGATGACCGAGGAGGACATCGCGGGCCGGCACCGGCGGCGCGAGGTCGACATGGGGAACGACTGGGCCGTCGTCCGCAAGACCGACCCGGTCACCCACAAGGTCGAGGCGCGGTACTTCAACTCGTTCCCGGTGTTCCCCGCGGTGCTCATGTACCCGTTCGTCTCGATGGCGGGGAGCGCGCTCATGTTCCGCGACGCGCTGTTCGTGGTGGCCCTCGCGGGGCTCGCGCCGGCCCTGCTGTTCCTCGCCATGGAGCGCCTGCGCGACCAGGGCCGCAGCGGCCGCACCGAGAAGGAGCACGCCTTCCTCGCGCTGCTCTACGCGTTCGGCACGGTCTACTTCTTCTCGTCGGTGCAGGGCACGGTGTGGTTCGCGGCGCACGTCGTCGCGGCGGTGCTCACCGGCGGGTTCCTGCTCGCCTGCTTCCACGCCGACAAGCTGTGGGCGTGCGTGCTCGCCGGCGTGCTCGTCGGGTGCGGGTACCACACGCGGCCGCCGTTCCTGCTCGCCGCGGGGCTCTTCGCCTTCGAGGCCGCGCGCGCCTCGCTGCGGGACGGCGCGGTCGAGGGCGAGGGCCTGATCGCCCAGCTGAAGGGCGCCGTCGGCCGGCTCGACAAGAAGGCGGTCCTCCTGCGCTGGGCCGCGTTCGGCGTGCCGGTGCTCGTCGCGATCGGCATCAGCTTCTCGATCAACAAGGCGCGCTTCGGCGACGCCGGCGAGTTCGGCCACACGCTGCTCAACGTGGTGTGGATGGAGCGCGTGAAGCGCTACGGCCTCTTCTCCTACCACTACCTCTCGCGCAACCTGCACTGCGCGTTCACGCTGCTGCCGGTGATCAACCCGGAGAACGCGCCGCCGCACGTCGGACGCGTGCAGTTCTCCGGCATGGGCATGGCCATGTGGGTCACGACGCCGGTGCTGCTCTGGCTCCTGTGGCCCAAGAAGGAGCAGCGCGCGCTCCAGCTCGCCCTCTGGGCCGCCGCCCTCCCCATCGCGCTACAGGACCTGCTCTATCACAGCGCGGGCTGGGTCTCGTTCGGCTACCGCTACACCAACGACTTCGCGCCCTACCTGTTCGTGCTGCTCGCGGTCACGGGGGTGCGGTTCTCCGGGCTGTTCAAGGCGGCGGCCGCGTGGGCGGTGGCCATCAACCTGTTCGGCGCGGTGAGCTTCCAGCGCAAGGGCTACGAGAAGTACTACTTCCTGCAGACCTACAGCGTGCCGGTGTACGACGGCACACCCTCGCTGCAGTCGGCCACGTTCGCCCCCGATTGATGGCGCCCCGGACCGGCGGATGAGCGACCTGCAGCTCGTCGAGCACGACGGCCCCCCGCGGTGCGTGGTCTGCGGCGCCGAGGCGGTCGGCCCCTGCCGGCGGTGCGACGCGATGGTGTGCGGCGACTGCTGCGTGTTGACCGAGGGCGGCGCCGACGTGCACGCGATCTGCGTGCGGTGCGACCGGCGCGGGGGGCGCGACCTCGGCACCGGATACCGCGCGCTCGCCCGCTCGCTCTTGATCGGGTTCCTCGCGCTGGTCGCGTTCGTCGTCGCGATGATCTGGCTGACGCGCTGAGGCCTGTCGAAGGATGGCCCCCCGGGCTGAAGCGGCTGAAGCCCGGGGCACCGACGATCGGCATAGGGGCCCGAGGAAAACCCTCGGGACCCCTGCCACACCACCCGGCGTGCGGGTCCGCACCGGGCGGTTCGATTGGTTGAGGTCACGCGGCGAGTCTGGGGAGGCCCAGGCCGTCGAAGTAGCTGGTGGGGAAGGCGATGTTGATCAGCATGGCGGAGTTCCTCCACCAGCGGTGGCCGTTCGCGGCGACTCTGGCGGCCGCATGCTCGGGCAGTCCCCGGGCGCGCAGTTCGCGATAGATCGTCGTTCCTCGGCGCCAGTGCTTGAGGTGAAGCGCTCGTAGCCGATGCCGAATCCATTCGTCGAGCGCGCGGAAGACCCCGGTGTATCGGCGAGGCGGAAGTAGTTCTTCCACCCGACGAGGTACGACCGGAGGTCCTGCACGACCCTCGTGATGCTCTGGCTTCGACTCCGGCGCGTGACCTCACGCACGCGGATCCTTCATCATTTCCAGGGCCGTTGGTGCGACGCGGTGCTTCGCCACTCGCCCCTTGGCTGCCCATAGGGAGTAGCCGAGGAGCTTGCGGTTCCACACCTGTCGACGGCGCTCTTCGACTCGTTCACTCGGAGCCTGAGGCTTGCAAAGAGCTGCCGAAGCAGCTCCATCACGCGCTCGCCCGCCCGCTTGGACCGCACGTAGACGTTGCAGTCGTCGGCGTAGCGCACGAAGGCGTGACCGCGTTTCTCCAGTTCCTTGTCGACCTCGTCGAGGAGCACGTTCGCGAGGAGCGGCGAGAGAGGGGCCGCCCTGGGGCGTTCCCTCATGACGCTCGATCGCGATCCCATCCGCGAGCACCCCCGCCTCCAGGTAGCGGCGGATCAGCCCGAGCAGCCGCTTGTCCACGATGCGCTTGGCCAGCCTACCCATCAACACGTCGTGGTTCACGCGGTCGAAGAATTTCTCCAGATCCACGTCCACCACGGTGCGCCGGCCGTCGTTCACGTATCGCTGCGCTTGCACGACGGCGTCGTGGGCGCTGCGCCGTGGCCGAAAGCCGTAGCTGTATTGCGAGAAGGTCGGGTCGAATCGCGGACCCAGCACCTGCAGGATGGCTTGTTGGATGAACCGATCGACGACGGTCGGGATGCCGAGCTCTCGTACCCCACCGCCGCGTTTCGGGATCGCGTGCCGTCGCACCATGGACGGCTGGTACGTGCCCGCAAGCAGTTGCTCACGCAGCGCGGGCCAGTGCGTCTTGAGGTGCTCTGGCAGCTCATCCACCGTCATCCCGTCGATGCCGGCGCTGCCCTTGTTCTTCCTCACCCGTTTCAGCGCGGCCTGAAGGTTCGCGCGTTCGCACACGCGCTCCATCAGATCGCTCGCTCCCGAGCGCTCGTTTCCGTGCGTCGCCGTCAGCGCTTCCGCGCTCCGGGGGCCGTCGGGGTTTCGCCCCTGCCTCCCTCCGGTAGCTCGAGTTGCCCTCGACATCTGCGGCCCTTTGCTCTTGAGACGCACGATCGTTTCGCTCTCCCTTCGTTCAGCCCTTCGCGCCGTCAGAGGCCGGTCGGGGTCCTCGGCTCCGCGTCCGCTACTACGGCCTCGGCTGACTTCTCGCTCCGCTTTCACTGCGTCGCCCTTTCGGGCGTGAGGCGAGATCTCCCCAGGTAAGAACGCGACCCTTCCCCGCACGACCGCCCGATTTACGCCATCTGAGCCTCGACCATCGGAGCTTTGCGGTCATGGGCCCGCTCGCCCCACTCGGCAGCGCCTCGTATCGGGTTCTTGTCCATCGGCCCGCGGTTTCGCTCCCTGCTTCCTCCCCACGGTCGGTCGCCCTTCCGCAGTTGCAGTTCGCTTCGATCAGGATGGTCTCCTCTCGGCGGGACTTGCACCCGCAAGTCGTGCCCATGATGGGCGCATCGGCATAGGGGCCCGAGGAAAACCTCGGACCCCTGCCACACCACCCAGGCATGCGGGTCCGCACCGGGCGGTTCGATTGGTTGAGGTCACGCGGCGAGTCTGGGGAGGCCCAGGCCGTCGAAGTAGCTGGTGGGGAAGGCGATGTTGATCAGCATGGCGGAGTTCTTCCACCAGCGGTGGCCGGTTCGCGGCGACCCGGGCGGCCGCATGCTCGGGCAGTCCCCGGGCGCGCAGCTCGCGATAGATCGTCGTTCCTCGGCGCCAGTGCTTGAGGTGAAGCGCTCGTAGCCGATGCCGAATCCATTCGTCGAGCGCGCGGAAGACCTCGGTGTATCGGCGAGGTGGAAGTAGTTCTTCCACCCGACGAGGTACGACCGAGGTCCCGGACGACCTCGTGAGGCTCTGGCTTCGACTTCGGCGCGTGACCTCACGCACCCGGATCTTCACTCCAGGGGGCCGTCGGCGCGACGCGGTGTTTCGCCACTCGCCCCTTGGCTGCCCATAGGAGTAGCCGAGGAGCTTGCGGTTCCACACCTTGTCGACGGCGCTCTTCGACTCGTTGATTCGGAGCCGAGGCTTCGCAAAGAGCCTGCCGAAGCAGCTCCATCACGCGTTGCCCGCCCGCTTGGACCGCACGTAGACGTTGCAGTCGTCCGCATAGCGCACGAACGCATGTCCGCGTCTCTCCAGCTCCTTGTCGACGTCGTCCAAAAGCACGTTCGCGAGCAGCGGCGAGAGAGGCCCGCCCTGCGGCGTGCCCTCGTGTCGCTGCAACGCGACGCCATTCGCCATCATCCCGGCTTCCAGGTAGCGGCGGATCAGCCCGAGCAGCCTCTTGTCCTCGATCCGTTTCGCCAGCCGTCCCATCAGCATGTCGTGGTTCACGCGGTCGAAGAACTTCTCCAAGTCCACGTCCACCACGACGCGACGGCCCTCGTTCACGTAGCGCTGCGCTTGCACGATGGCGTCGTGGGCGCTGCGGCGCGGACGGAAGCCGTAGCTGTACTGCGAGAAGGTCGGATCGAATCGAGGCCCGAGCACTTGCAGGATGGCTTGTTGGATGAACCGATCGACGACGGTCGGAATGCCGAGCTCTCGCTCTCCGCCGCCGCTCTTCGGGATCGCATGCCGTCGCACCACGGACGGCTGGTACGTGCCTGCGAGCAGTTGCTCACGCAGCGCGGGCCAGTGCGTCTTGAGGTGCTCTGGCAGCTCGTCCACCGTCATCCCGTCGATGCCGGCGCTGCCCTTGTTCTTCCTCACCCGTTTCAGCGCGGCCTGAGGTTTGCGCGTTCGCACACGCGTTCCATCAGGTCGCTCGTTCCCGAGCGCTCGTTGCCGTGCGTCGCCATCGGCGCTTCCACGCTCCGGGGGCCGTCGGGCTTTCGCCCCTGCCCTCCATCCGGTAGCTCGAGTTGCCTCGACATCTGCGGCCCTTTGCTCTTGAGACGCACGATCGTTTCGCTCTCCCATCGTTCAGCCCTTCGCGCCGAGAGGCTTCCGGGTTCGGGGTCCCGCTCGCTCCGCGTCCGCTACTACGGCCTCGGCTGACTTCTCGCTCCGCTTTCCGCGTCGCCCTTTCGGGCGTGAGGCGAGATCTCCCCAGGTAAGAACACGGCCCTTCGCCGCGCGACCGCCCGATTTACGACGCCTGAGCCTCGACCATTCGGGGCTTTGCGATCGTGGGCTCGCTCGTCCTGCTCGTCGTCGCCTCGTATCGGGTTCTTGTTCATCGGCCCGCGGGTTCGCTCCTCGCTTCCTCCCCACGGTCGGTCACCCTTCCGCAGTTGCGATTCGCTTCGATCGGGATGGTCTCCTCTCGGCGGGACTTGCACCCGCAAGGTCGTGCCCATGATGGGCGCACACACCGCAAGCCCGGGGCCTTTCACCCCGGGCTTCACGTCCCAAGTCACTGGCTGGAGCTCGCGCTACAACGGACCTGCAGAAGGGAGTTCAGCCAGTCCGGCGTGGTGTCGAGCCCGGGGTCGATGCCCCGGGCTTCAGCGGCCGTCGGTGCCCCGGGCTTTCAGCCTGGGGGAATGCCTACGCCTGGAGATCGCTAGGGGCGGATCGTGGCGAACGGGAGGATCGACTTGAGATCCTCGTCGTCGAACCGCAGCTGGCCGCCGAAGAAGTAGTCGCTGCGGTCGGCGTTGACGATGTCGTCGACGCCGGCGACGAGCCACATGCGCTTGACGAACTCGAAGCCGAGGTGCTCACGCCAGCGCGGGCGCACGTTCTCGCCGAAGCCGAACACGTCGGTGCGCAGCTCGAGGCGGTCGTCGAAGCCGTGGAGGATGAGGCCGAGGCCGCCGGTGGACTCGCGCACGCCGAACATGAACGTGGCGGGGCCGAAGCGCCGCGCGAACATGAAGGAGAACCGGAAGCCGATCTTGGTCTCGGTGCGCAGCTCGCGGCTGAGGGCGGGCTTGTTCCCGTCGGTGCTCTGGGTGTCGACCTGGGTGACCGTGGTGACGCCGCGCGGGTCGGTGACGATCTCGATGAGGTAGTACTTGTCCTCGCGCGGCTGGAGCCGGAGATCGAGCGTGCTCTTGAACCCGTTGGCGCCGATCAGGTACTCGGCGCGCAGGCCGACGATGGTGCGCACGCGGCTGATGCCGCCGGTGAACTCGCGGATGTCGGAGACCACGCCCTCGACGTCGGAGGCGAGGTTCTCGTCCTTGAGCAGCTTGCCCGCGGTGCCCTTGCCGGCCTGCAGATCCGAGGTGATGTTCTCGGTGTGCTTGAGGGTGGCGTCCAGGTTCTTGGACGCGCTCTTGAGGTTCTCGACCGTCTCCTTGACGTTGGCGAGCGTGCTGCCTGGCTGCGCCTTGGCGAGCTTGTCCTTCTCGAGGAGGTCCTGGAGGTCCTTGGTGACGTTCTCGACGTTAACGAGGATCTGCGTGACCTTGGGGACGCTCGCGTTGGTGATCTTCTCGATGTTGGTGATGGTCGTGCTGACCGCCTTGCGGTTCTCCTTGACCGTCTCGTTGATCTCCTTGGAGACCTCCGCGAGGTTCTTGAGGATGTCCTTCATCTGCTTGCCGCCCTCTTCGGTGCCGAACGCACCGGCGGCTTGCACGGAGACGGCTTTGACCTTCTCGGCGATGGTGGCCAGGTCGGCCATGATCTTGTCGGTGCCGGCGGAGGCGAGCGCGCGGATCTCGGCGCCGTCGCCCACGACCGGCAGGTCGGCGCTGCCTGGGTTGAACACCAGCACCTGCTCGCCGAGGAGCGAGGCGGCGCGCTTGCCGGCGGCGGCGTCGGTGTGGAGGGCCACGCCCTTGTCGACCCGGACCACGACCTTGGCCTTGTCGCCGTCGAGGTCGATGCGGTCGATGTAGCCCACCGCGATGCCCGCGACGCGCACGCGTGACTTCACGATGAGGCCGCTCGCGTCGTCGAGGCGGACGTACACCGAGTACCCGCTCGGCCGCGCGTCCTTGGCGATCTGGCGATAGCCAAGCCATCCGGCCACCACGAGGATGACCATGAAGACCGCGACTTTGACGCCTTGTGTGACGCCGGTGACCCCCGAGGCCATCGAGGGGTGACCTTAGCACCCATGTGCGCCCCGTGCGCGGTCGTTGTGCTAGGTACTGCCGATGGATCGACTCTCGGCCCACCTCGATCGAGGGTGGGATCTGGCCCAGCACGGCGATGTCCGGGGGGCAGAGGCAGCAGCGAAGAAGGCGCTCGAGGTCGATCCCGACGCGCCCGAGGTCCACAACCTGCTGGGCTATGTCGCCGCCCTCGCCGGTGAGCCCGAGGAGGCCGTCGAGCACTACCG
>JADJMO010000020.1 GCA_016709545.1 Myxococcales bacterium | reverse complement strand
CGCGCGAGGCCCTCGGGCTGAGTCACGTCGAGTTTCGAGCGCTCGTCTTGCCGGCAGCCTGGGTGAAGAACCCGGAGTCTGCGACGGGTCCTCGCGTTGGGGTCTATGACCCGAGGACTCTGCTCGCGATCCGGAGGGCGCTCGATTCCAATCCGAAATCGCTCGAGCAGCAGCGAGACTTCGTGGTCCGGCGTCGCCAGGAGATCGATGCGGAGGTGCGGGAAGAACACGCGGCGTTCTTGCAGCGCGCCCACGATGGCGGACCGAAGCGCGCGAAGCGGCGACGAGGATGAGCACCGGCTTGACGCTCGACTGCGGCGCGCTGATCGCGATCGAACGCCACGATCGGCGGGCGACGGCCCTCGTCGAGAGTATGCGGAGGCGGGGTGGGCGCGTCACCGTCCCGACCGCGGTCGTGGTCGAATGGTGGCGCGGCCAGCGCGGCCCGATCGCGCGTCTCCTCGACGCCTTCGACATCGAGTCGCTGGATGCGGAGCTCGCCCGTCTTGCCGGTCAGGCACTCGCTCTCGTCCCCGCGGGGCCCAGCGCCGTGGACGCGGTCGTCGTGGCGTCGGCCGCGCGGCGTGGTGATGCCGTGCTGACGGGCGATCTCGAGGACCTCGAGGCGCTGAGCGCCGTCTTTCCGGGGGTGCGCATCCTCAGCCTGGCCAAGATGGCCTGAACGGCCCACCCGTTCAGCCCTGGGCGGCAGCCCGCCAGCGCCGCGCGTGTTCGTGCTCTCCGATGCCCTCGGCGGCTACGGCGCACACGAGCAGCGCGCCGCGGTCGCCGTCGTGACGCCGCAACCAGTCGAGGCCCTGCCGCAGCGCCTCCATGTGCTGACCGAGGCGCAGCAAGAGCGCCACGTGGGCCGAGAACAACCCGCGCTCGTCGCCCCCTCCCGCGCGCCCGCGAGGACCGTGAGCGCTCGCCCTGTCTCTCCACGCGCGTCGAGCGCCGCCGCGACCGACAGCGGATCGTCGGCATCCACGGCCACGTTCGGCGCGCGTCGGGCCGGCTCGAAGGGCTTGTGCACCGCCACGCCGACGGAGGCGCCGCCGTGGAACACGAACACCTCGACGTCGTCGCGCTCGGGGTCGATGAACGGGCGCAGCGCGGCGAGCAGCGTGTAGGGCGAGTACCAGGCCTTGTGGTCCGGGTGGACGCGCTCGTGGAACACGCCAGGCTCGCTGCGCATCTCGCGGAACCACGCGAGGTGCGGCGCCGTCACGAGGTAGGTCGTGGCCTTGATCGAGAAGATCTCCCGCAGGAACGCGTGGGCGTCCGGCACGTGCTCGATGACCTCGGGGGCCAGCACCACGTCGTACTCGCCGCGCACCAGGCTCGCCGCGTCGTAGTAGTCGCCGGCGACGTGCTTCTCCAGGACCTGCAGGCCCTCCACGCTCGTGTCGAGGCCGTCGAGGTGCTCGGCGAACCGCGCGAGGTGCACGTGGAGGTTGGTGTCGGGGTCGAACACTGGCACGTCGGCGCACCCCACGTGCAGCACCTGGCGGCCGCGGCAGCGGTCGGCGAAGAACGCTCTTCGATCGGGGACCTCCGCGACCTTCACCGCGTGATCCAGGAACCCCGTCGTCTGCACCACCTCGGAGAGTCGCATCGAAGGATCGGACGGCCTGCGCCGCCTTCCCTTGAATCGTGCTCAGGCCATGAGGCTGACGACGGCCGCTCGACGCGAGCGCCACCGCGAAGCCGCCCGCTCGAGCGCCTGCCCGAAATCGCGGACGAAGCGGCTCTTGCCGAACCGGACCTCTGCGCGCGCCCTCGCGGCCTGGCCCATCGCGCGGGCCCGCTCCGGCTCGGCGATCAGCAGGCGCGCAGCGCCGGCGAGCTCCGCAGGATCGTCGGAGAGGAAACCCGAGACGCCGTCCTCGATCGGCGAGGCGGGGTGGCGGTTGCCGAGCACAGGCAGGCCCGCGGCCATGGCTTCGGCCGTGGACATGTTGTGGCCGTCCTCCAGCGCGGAAGCAGCCGTGTGCACGTAGAAGCGGTGCGAGGCGAACAGCTCCTTGAGGTGGTCCCAGGAGCGCGAAGGCTCGGAGTCGGGCACCCCGGGGTTGTTGCCGACGATCTTCACGGGCACATCGGCGAACGCTCGTTCGTGGAGGTCGACGAGCAGGGCGTCGCGGCGCTGGTGGAACTGGTTGGACACGCGCAGGCCCGCGGCAACGTCGCCCCGCGCCGGCAGGTAGTCCGCGGGATCGGCGAGGAAACCCACCACGTCGAACGGCGCCTCGAGCCCCCACGAGGCGCCCTTGCGGTCCGAGACGGCGACCACGTGGGCTCCGCTCCAGGCGAGGCACTGATCGAGCGCGTCCAGGTAGCCGGGCGGGAGATCGCCGAGGTGCTCCTGCGAGAGCCGGTACTCCAGGGTGGTGTGGATCACGAGGATCCGCGGCCCGGGGAGCTTCTTCGCGTCCATGAGGTCGCTGAGGTTGTGCGCGACGATGCAGCGGTACTCGCCCTTGCCGGCGATCGCCTGCGCGAGGGTCAACCGCCGCGCGTTCTTCGGGAACGGCCGCATCCGCTCGTCCCAGGCGCGGGTCGCCCGGCCGGGGAGGCCGTCCACGATGTCGAGCGGGACGCCGAGCGCCGAGAGCTGGTGCACCCAGCCCTCGTGGCAGTTGAAGACGAGCACCCGACCCTCGCGGCCGAGTCGTTTGGCGAGCCCCATGCCCCCTGAACGGCCCACGCGCCGGGACGTTCAGTGGTTCGCCGTCGGCTCCGCGCGGCGGACCTTGGCGCCGGTCTGCAGGTAGTCGGGAGGACTCATCAGCAGGAGCTCGCCCGGCTTCACCCCGGTGAGCGCCTCGATCTGCTTGCCGAGGTCGCGCCCGAGCGTGATCGGCACCAGCACGACGGTGTCGTCGGGCATCAGGCGCACCACGAACGGCCCCTCCTTGCGCACCGCGAGCGCCGAGGCCGGGATCACCGTCGGCGGCGATTCGACCTGGAGCTGGAAGCGGACCTGCACGAACGCACCCGCGAGGATCGCGCCCGTCCCGGGGATCTTCACCTCGACACGCAGGGTGCGCGTCCCGACGTCGAGCGCGCCGGCCGTGCGGAACACCTCGCCCTCGACCGCCTTGCCCGCGTTGTTCGGCAACGACACCGTGGCCTTGGTCCCGATCTTCACGCTCGCGGCGAGCGACTGCGGCACGTCGACCTGGACGCGCAGGAACGAGACGTCCTGCAGCTCGAAGAGGACGGTGGCCGTCGGCCCGGACCCTGCGTTGACGAGGGCGCCCACGTCGACGGAGCGACGCACGATCACGCCGTCGAACGGCGCCACGACCCGCCGATAGGCTTGCAGCACGCCGAGGCGGGTGAGGTCGGCCTTCGTGGTCTTGACCGCCGCGGCCGCCGAGTTGGCCTTCGCCTGCTGGTCCTCGAGGTCTTGCTGGGTGCCGATGCCGTCCTTGGCCAGCTTGGCGAGCCGCTCGGCGCGGGCCTTCGCGAGCGCGGCGTTGGCCTGGGCCTCGTCCTGCTTGGCCTTGGCGAGGAGCAGCTCCTGCTCGGACTCGGGGATGTCGAGCTCGACGAGGAGATCGCCCGCCTTGACCTTGTCGCCGAGGTCGACCTTCAGCGACTTCACGAAGCCGCTGGCGCGGGCGAAGATCGGGGTCTTCTGGAACGGCTGCGCGTTGGCCGGCAGCGCCAGATCCACCTGCTTCGGACCCGCGCTCGCGACGCCCACCACGACCCGCGGCGGCGCGCTCGACTCCTTCTGGGTCTGCACGACGGCCTGCTGCTTGCCGAGGCGGGGGCGAAGCCCCACGTAGACGAGGGTACCGAGCAGGGCCACGACCACCAGCACGAGCAGGCCGCTCGCGCCGACCCCGAGCGGCGCTGGCGGCGGCCCGACCTCGTGCTCGTCGTGCCCCACAGGCCCACCGTCGGCGGCGGGGTGGACGGGCTTGGCGACGGGGTCTTCGGTCATGCGTCGAGCTCCGGATCGAGGACCTGCTCACGGAAGCGGGCCCGCAACAGACTGTAGATGACCGGAACCAGGATCAGGGTCGCAACCGTCGCCCCGGCGAGGCCGCCGATCACCGCCCGGCCGAGCGCCGCGTTCTGCTCGCCGCCCTCGGAGAGGCCGAGCGACATGGGCAGCATGCCGATGAGCATGGCGAGGGCGGTCATCAGCACCGGCCGCAGGCGCACCCTTCCCGCGGCCATCGCGGCGTCGATCGCCGACTTGCCGTGGGCCCGCTGCTCGTTCGCGAAGGTGACGAGCAGGATCGAGTTGGCGGTGGCGACGCCGATGCTCATGACCGCGCCCATCAGCGACGGGATGCTGAAGGTGGTGTTGGTGGCGAACAGCGAGATCACGATGCCGATCGCGGCGCCGGGGAGCGCCATCAGGATCACGAGCGGATCGAGCCACGACTGGAAGTTCACGACCATCACGGCGTAGACCGCGAGCGCCGCCACCAGCAGGCCGAGCCCGAGGCCCGAGAAGCCCTGCCGCATGCTGCCGACCTGCCCCTGCACCTCGATGGTGGCGCCGGGCGGGAGCAGCTTGCGGTGCTTGTCGATGACCGCCTCGAGGCCCGAGGCGACGCTCCCGAGGTCGGTGTCCTGCACGTCGGCGCGCACGTCGAAGGTGGGCTGCACGTTGACGTGCGAGGCCACGATCGGCGTGGCCTTGTGCTGGATCTTCGCCAGATCGGCCAGCGATTGCAGGCCCTTCGGCGACCCGATCTGGAACAGCGACAGCACGTCGACGCTGTTGACCTTGAGCTCCGGCACCTGGACCGCCACCGAGTAGCTGTTGTTGGTGATCGGGTCGATCCAGTACGACGGGCTCACCTGGCCGCTCGAGCCGACCAGGAGGAGCAGGTTGCCGGCCACGTCGCGCTCGGTGAGGCCGACGTCCATCGCGCGCTGGCGGTCCACCTCGACGTGGAGCCGCGGCGCGTCGAGCACCTGGTGGAGGCGGACGTCGACCGCGCCCGGGACGAGCCGCAGATCGTGCTCGATCGCGCGAGCGACCGCGTACGTGGCGTCGCGCTTCACCCCGGAGATCTGCACGTCGATCGGCGACGGCAGGCCGAAGTTGAGGATCTGCGAGACGATGTCGGCGGGCTGGAAGTAGAACCCGAGCTCGGGGAACTTCTTCGGCAGCTCGCGGCGCAGGAGGCGGACGTAGTCCGACGTCTTGCCGGTGCGCTCGTGCTTCAGGCTCACGAGGATCTCGCCGTCGTTGGTCGCCAGGTTCTGGCTGTCGGTGACGGCCAAGGTGTAGCCACCCGGCGGGCCCAGCTGGGTGAGGATCTTCTGCCGATCGTGCTCTGGCACGAGGCGGCGGATCTCGGCCTCCACGTCGCGGAACCAGGCCTCCGTCTCCTCGATGCGCGTGCCCGAGGGCGTCGTGACGTGCAGGCACAGCTGCCCGACGTCGACGGTCGGGAAGAAGTCACGACCAACGCGCGACACAACCCACGCGATGCCCGCGGCGACGAACACGAACGTGACCAGCACCACCGCGCGCAGGCGGAGCGCCCGACCGAGGACGGCGAGGTAGAAGTCGCGGAACCGCTCGAAGCCGCGCTCGAAGGCGGCGTGGAACCGCGCGAACGGCCCGGTGCCACCGTGCTGCTCGTTGCGCAGCAGATATTGGGCGAACGTGGGGACCACGGTCCGCGAGAGCAGGTACGAGATCATCACCGAGAAGGCCACCGCGAGGCCCATCGGGAGGAACAGGTAGCGCGCGGGCCCCTCGAGGAACACCACCGAGACGAACACCACGCTGATCGACAGCGAGGCCACGAACGCCGGCACGGCGATCTGCTGCGCGCCGTCGAGGATCGCGCGGGTGAGCGGCTTGCCCATCGCGAGGTTGCGGTGGATGTTCTCGATCTCCACCGTGGCGTCGTCCACGAGCACGCCGACCGCCAGCGCGAGCCCGCCGAGCGTGGAGACGTTGATGTTGTGCCCGAGCGCACGGAGCATCAGCGCGGCGCCCATGACCGAGAGCGGGATGGAGACGGCGACGACCAGCGTGCTGCGCAGGCTGCCGAGGAACACCAGGATCATGGTGGCCGTGAGCGCGGCCGCGATGAGGCCCTCGGTGAGCAGGCCCTCGATGGCGCGGGTCACGTAGCCCGATTGATCGGCGAGGATCTCGACGCCGAGCCCGGGCGGCGAGGCGGCCCGGATGGTGGGCAGCATGTCCCGGATGCGGCCGGCGACCTCGGTGGTCGAGGCGTCGCCGGTCTTGAGCACCGAGAGCACGACGGCGCGCTTGCCGTCGAGCCGCGCGATGTTGGTCTGCACCGCGAACCCGTCGTGCACGAACGCGACGTCGCGCAGGTAGATCGTGCGGCCGTCGGGCTTCTTGATGGGGACGTCGTTGAGCGCCGACACGGCCTCGGGGCTCGCGTTGACGCTGACGCGGTACTCCTTGTCGAAGATCTTGGCGCTGCCGGTGGGGAGCACGAAGTTCTGGGCGCTGACGGCGAGCGCCACGTCGTTCGGCGAGAGGCCCTGGGCCTGCAGGGCGCCGAGGTCGAGGTCGACGCTGATCTGCCGGAAGCGCCCGCCCATGGGCAGCGGGAAGCGCGTGCCGCGCACGACGCTGAGCAGCGTGCGGATGCGGGTGTTGACGTGGTCGAAGATCTCCTGCTCGCCGAGCGTGTCGCTGGTGAAGGCGATCTGCAGGATGGGGACGCTCGAGGCGCTGTAGCGGACGACGATCGGCGGCTGGGTGCCGGGCGGCATGCGCCGCAGGATGGCCTGCGAGCCCGCCGTGACCTGCGCCATGGCGGCGGCCACGTCGGCGCCGGGCTGCAGGAAGAGGCGGATCACGGACACGCCGTCGAGGGTCTGGCTCTCGATGCGTTGGACGTCGCCCACGTTGCCGGCCAGCGAGTACTCGCTGAACTGGGTGATCTGCTGCTCCATCTGCCCGGCCGGCAGCCCGGTGTAGGTCCAGACGACGCTGAGCACGGGGAGGTCGATCGCGGGGAAGATGTCGGTCGGCGTCTTGCGCACCACCTGCCCGCCCGCGAGCATCATGACGAGCGCCAGCACCAGGAAGGTGTACGGGCGACGCAGCGCGAGGCGGACGATCCACACGGGCCCCCTTCATGGTCGCGGAGGACGCGGCCGGCAAGCGCGGCCCTGCGGCGCGAAGGCGAGCTATGCTGTGGGAATGCGCCTTTTCCTGGCCCTCGGTGCGATTGTGTTCGTTGGTTGCGGCGGGGACGACGGGGTCACGACGGCCACCGACACCGGCAGCGAGGCCGCGACCGATTCGTCGACGGCGGACACCAGCACGGACACGGCCGTCGACACGGGGGTCGTGGACAGCGCGGGGGCCGACACGAGCGCCGACACGACCTCGAAGGACACCGGCGCGACGGACACGGGGACGACGAAGGACACCGGCGGCGGCTGCACCACCGCCTGTGACTGCACCCCGGGCCTCGGCTGCGTGAGCGGCACGTGCATCAGCGGGATCGTGCCCGTCTACTGCTGCGAGGGCGCCACCTGTCCCGCCGGCCAGCAGTGCCAGCACGGCGCGGACGGCACGATGAGCAAGTGCCCCTAGTAGACGGCGAGGCCGATCAGGAGCCCGAACGTCCAGCGGTGGAGCGTGTCGCTGCCCGCGCCGAGGAAGTCCCACGAAGGGGCGATGTCGACCGTGAGGTACGGGCGCTTCCAGCCCTTGGAGTTCGGCATCAGCGGCACGTGGTACCCCGCCGCGAACGTCACCCCGATCCCCGTGTAGGGGTCGGGCCGGCTCGGGTCGACCTGGTAGCGGGTGCGCGCCATGCCGGCGCCGATGCGCAGGTGCGCCCGCTCGCCGACCACGAAGGCCTGCGCGCCGTAGCGGCCGCCGATCGAGCCCGTGCTCTCGAGGCCGTTGACCCGCTGGCCGTCGACCATGCCGTCGGCCGTGAGCTCGAGGCCGACGCTCTGGTTCGGACGGATGGTCCAGGCCCACCCGACCGCGAAGTGGAAGACCATGCCGTGGGCGACCTTGGGGTTGATGCCCTGGATCTCGCTGAACGCGCCCGCGGCGTACCCCACGCCTGCCTCGACCACCAGGTCCTGGGCCGGGCCCCGCGGCGGCGGGGGCGGGTCTCCATCGGCCGCGCTCGCGGGGAGGACGACGGCCGACAGCGCGAGGAAGGTCCCGAGGAAGCGCATCGCGACCGATGTTATCGACACCGCCGGCCGTTGTGCTAGGTTCCGCGCCCCCTTCCCTCCGGGGTCTGGGGCCGTAGAGCTTCGTCGACCCATTCCGGGCGCCGAATCTCCGCGGAAAATCGGCTCCGTCGTCGTTCCCGGCCCTGGTGCTGGCTCTGCCCGAGAAGGCAGGTCGGTCGGTCGGGGGTTCCGCCGGCCTCCTCGCGAGAGGGGGAAGCAGCCTCAACCGAAAGCGAGTTCGCACATGACCGAGACTGTCACCGAGGCGGTTCGCCAGCCGTCTCCCCAGGCGGGCGATCTGCCCCTCCCCCTCCGTTCGCTCCTCGACGCCGGCGTCCACTTCGGCCACCAGACCAAGCGCTGGAACCCGAAGATGCGGCCGTTCATCTACGGCGCGCGCAACGGCATCCACATCATCGACCTCGACCAGACGGCGCGCCTGTTCCGCCGCTCGTACGAGAAGATCGTGGAAGAAGTCTCGCGCGGGCGGCTCGGTGCTGTTCGTCGGCACCAAGCGCCAGGCGCAGGACATCATCACCGAAGAGGCGCAGCGCGCCGGCATGTTCTACGTGACCAACCGCTGGCTCGGCGGCACGCTCACCAACTTCCGCACCATCAAGACCGGCCTCGAGCGCCTCCGCGCCATCGAGCGGATGAAGGAAGACGGCACCTACGAGAACCTGACCAAGAAAGAGGTCGTGTTCATCGAGCGCGAGCGCGAGCGCCTGGAGAAGTACCACGGCGGCATCAAGAACATGACCAACCTCCCGGCGCTCATGTTCGTCATCGACCCGCACCAGGAGCAGATCGCCGTCGAGGAGGCCAGCAAGCTGGCCTCCCGATCGTCGCGATCACGGACACGAACTGCGATCCGGACATGATCGACTTCATCATCCCCGGCAACGACGACGCGATCCGCTCGATCAAGCTCATCACGTCGCGCGTCGCCGACGCGTGCGTCGAGGGCGTCCAGCGCCGCAAGGACGAGGGCCGTGGTGGCCGCGACCGCGGTCAGCAGGGCAACGAGGCCAGCAACGAGGGCCAGGGCCCCGGACCGCAGGTCGTCATGGCCGGCCGTGGTCGTCCGGGCCAGGGCAACGTCACCGGCAACCGCCGCAACTGAGGAACTCATGGCCGAATTCTCTGCCTCCCAGGTCAAAGAAGTTCGCGAGCGCTCCGGCGCTGGCATGATGGATTGCAAGAACGCCCTCGCCGAAGCCAACGGCGACGTCGAGAAGGCGCTCGAGATCATCCAGAAGAAGGGCCTCGCCAAAGCCATCAAGAAGGCGGGCCGCGTCGCGAGCGAGGGCCTCCTCCACGCGTACATCCACGCGGGCAGCCGCATCGGCGTGCTCCTCGAGATCAACTGCGAGACCGACTTCGTGTCCCGCAACGACGACTTCAAGCAGTTCTGCGAGGACACCGCGATGCAGATCGCGGCCATGAACGCGCAGTTCGTGAAGAAGGAAGAGATCCCGGAGACCGCCGTCGCGAAGCAGAAGGAGATCTTCGCGGGGCAGCTCAAGGAAGAGGGCAAGCCCGAGCAGGCGTGGCCCAAGATCATCGAGGGCAAGCTCGCCAAGTGGAGCACCGAGGTGTGTCTCGTCGACCAGGAGTCGATCATCCACCCCGGCAAGACCGTCGAGGCCTCCGCGCGGAGCTCGTGGCGAAGATCGGCGAGAACATCAACATCCGCCGCTTCGTCCGCTGGGAGCTCGGCGAGGGCATCGAGAAGAAGAAGGAAGACTACGCCGCCGAGGTCGCCAAGCTGGCCGCCGAGAGCTGAGACTCTTCTTCCCTCCGCCCACTTTGGGCGGCTTTCGAGGGGACCTTCGCGAGGAGGTTCCCTCGTCTGCGTTTTGGCGCTAGCACACCGTCTCGATGGCCTTCCGACACCTCCTCGGGATCGCGGATCTCTCGGCCGAGGACGCAGTGAGGATCCTCGACACGGCGCAGAGCCTGGAGGGCGAGCGCAAGGCGGTCTCGCTCCGCGGCAAGACGGTGGTGAACCTCTTCTTCGAGGCGAGCACCCGCACCCGCACGAGCTTCGAGATCGCCGGCAAGCGGCTCTCGGCCGACGTCATCAACGTCTCGTCGAGCGGCTCGAGCGTGACCAAGGGCGAGACCCTGCTCGACACCACCCGCAACCTCGACGCCATGCACGCCGACGTCGTGGTGGTCCGGCACTCGAGCTCCGGCGCCCCCCACTTCGTCGCCAAGCACACGCGCGGCGCGGTGGTGAACGCAGGTGACGGCACGCACGAGCACCCGACGCAGGCGCTGCTCGACGCCTACACCATCCGCAAGCACAAGGGCCGCATCGCGGGCCTCACGGTGGCCATCGTCGGCGACATCGCGCACTCCCACGTGGCCCGCAGCAACGCCCACCTCCTCAACAAGCTCGGCGCCCACGTGCGCTGGTGCGCGCCCGCGACCCTCCTGCCGGCCCGGGCCGCGGAGATGGGCGTCCAGATCTGCACGAGCCTCGACCAGGCCCTCGACGGCGCCGACGTCATCATGATGCTCCGCGTGCAGCGCGAGCGCCTGGTGGACGTGCTCATCCCGAGCACCCGCGAGTACTCCCGCACGTTCGGGCTCTCGCTCAAGGCCCTCGCCCGCGCGCCCAAGGACGCCATCGTGATGCACCCCGGGCCCATGAACCGCGGGGTCGAGATCGACGACGCGGTGGCCGACGGGCCGTGCAGCGTCATCCTCGAGCAGGTCGAGACGGGCGTGCTCGTTCGCATGGCGGTGCTGCAGATGGTGGCCTCCTAGCCTGTGTCTGCGCCGCGAGCCCGCGCGCCCTGACAGCGACACTCACCCGCGACGCTCGGCGCCGCAGCCTGGAGTTACTGCGTTTGCTCGCGCACGCAAAACGCATTTGCATGCTGCCATTGTAGCAATTGAACGTGCGCATGATGCTTGTTTGATGCAACTACATCTACTGTTTATGTGACACGTATAGTGCGTTTATGTTTCCGACATACGCCTATTGATTCTGCACGGCGGCTAGGCCCGGCTCCAGGCGCGCAGCGTGGCGAGGTCGTTCGCGTCCACGAACCACCCGAGCGTCTCCTCGTCGGCGTCGTCGGCCGGCTCGCGGGCCAGTCGCTGCACCGCGGCCCGCGCCACGGCCGCCACCGCCGGGTGCGGGGCCGCCGCGAGCCGGTGCAGCTCGGGCGCGAAGCGGTGCAGCCGCAGCTCCCCCGCCACGGCGGCGAGGAGCGCCCACGGCTCCTCCTCGCGCTCGGAGACGCGCTCGGCCTGCGCGCGCAGCGCGGCGATGACCGGCTCCTCGTGCTTCGCCGCCATCTGCGCCCCGCGGTACGAGGCGGGCGCGAGCCCCAGCGCCTCACCGAGCGTGGACACGAGGCGCCGCGCCGCGCTCAGCGTGCGCTCCGCGAACTGCGCGCCGTCCTCCACCGCGACGCCCCCTTCGAGGTCGAGCGCCAGCGGGCGGGCCGAGGCGGCGACGACGCGATCGAGGTGGTTGCCGAGGGCGCCGAGGTCGATCGTGTCGGGCGCGAACCCCACGAAGCGCCCCGCGATCGAGTCGATCTCCACGCGCGCGTAGACCGAGCCGTCGTACGCCTTGTGGTAGGCGACGTGGAGGGTCTGCACGCCGCTCCAGCGGATCGCGCTCGTGTCGGAGGCTCGCTCGACGAGGAGCCCCCACGGGACGAGCGCGACGCCGGCCGACGGCGAGAACGGGTGCCCCGCGCTCATCGAACCGCCGAGCCCGCCGAGGACCCCGCCGATCAGCATGGGGATCACCGCGTCGCCCTCGGCGAACATCGACGCGCCCACCGTCGCGAACACGAGCCCGCGCACGACGCGACCGAGCAGCTGGCGCCGCGGAGGGCGCGCCTTCAGCGCGACCCAGCACACGCACCGCAGATCGGGGAGCTCGGACACTCCTCGATCGTTGGTGCTGGCTCTCGCCTTGTCAAAGGCGCCTGCCGGGTCGCAGCTCAGCGCTTGGCGGCGGGCGGCGTGGGCGCCTGCGTACCCTGGCTCACCCAGGCGCGCTCGGCGGGCTGGGCGATCCAGGTGACGGGGACCTTGGTCTTGCCCGCGAGGATCGACGCGCCCGGCGCACCGAGGACCGCGGGGGCCGGGATCTGCACGTCCTTGGAGGCCTTGATCGCCTTGAGGCCCGCGTCGTCGACCTTGAGGCAGACGATGCCGTGTCCCGCGAGCTGGCTGACGAGCCCGAGGGGCATGTTGACGGCGACGACGGCGCGGAGCTTGGCGAGCGCGACGAGGCGCGCGCTGCGCCCGGCGACCTGGCGCACCTCACCCGCGGACGAGCACGCGGCCAGCCACGGACCGACCGCGATCTCGCTGGGACGCGGCTCGGGACCGTTGGGCTTGCCGCCCTTGGCGTAGACGAGACCCGGCTCGTAGACCTGCACGGTCTCGCCCTTGAACGCGGCGGCGAGCGGCGGGACGGGGAGCATCGGCGGCTTCTTGTTCGAGCCCGGAGCGTCGCGACGCTCGCGGACGACGAGCTGGTCCTCGGTGGGGAGTTCGCGCGGGATCTGGACGCGCACGGGCCGCTTGAACGCGCGCGGGTCGCCGATCTGGCTGTGCGCGACCGTGTACGCGAGGGTCTCGGCGCTGACGACGTAGCAGCCGGCGCCGGGCGCGCAGGGCTCAGGATCCGAGGTGCGGACCGAGACGCCGATCTCGAGCGGAGGCGGCGGGTAGAGCTCGCCGTAGGTGCCGAGGCGATCGGGCTCGACGAGCCGCGCGCCGGTGGCGAGCAGGTCGGTGAGCGCGCCGGTCTTGGCGAGGATCTCGAGGATCTGGCGCGAGGGCGGCGCGATGAGGAAGTCGAGCCGGGGCCCGATCTTCTTGCTCTTGAGGAGCGTGGCCGCGGCGAGGAAGTCGCGCGCGGTCGCGGTGGCGTCGCCGCCGAGGATGACCTGGGCGACGGGCTTGCCGGCGACGTCGCGCACGCTGCGCACCGCACCGACCGGATCGAGGACGAGCGGGTCGACCGTGGCGAGGTCGATGTTGACCACCTCTTCGCACGGGGCGCCCGCGTCGGGCACGAGCGCGCGGTGGGCCTTGCTGCGGCGCTGATCGCGCAGGTAGGCCTCGGTCTTCTCGTCGCTGATGAAGAGGGCGCCGCACGCGCCGACGAGCGGGGCGACGGAGGCGAGCACGGCGCGCTCCGCCACGCTGAGCAGCTTGGCGCTCGGACCCGCGAACTCGAGGACCACGGGGCAGCCCGTGCGTTGCTCGACGCCGCGCACGGTCTCCTCGAGGCCACGGCGGATGAGCTCGTGCAGCGCGTCGCGCGCACAGACGAAAGGCCGGGTGCGACCGGAGAGCAGCACCTGCACGCTGCGCGGAGCGCGGATGGTGGCCACGCCCTCGACGAGCGCGCGGGCGAGCTGGGCGCTCGACACGACCACGGTGAGCATGCCGGCGCCGCCGACGGTCGCGAGGCGCGGATCGTCGGTGAGCATGAGCCGCCCCGGCGCGGCGAACCGCTCGAGGTGGACGGCCGGGGGGACGCCGATGCCCGCGCGCGCCAGCGTGAGCGACTGCGCGGTCGGGTCGAAGGTGGGGTCGTCGAGGACGGGCTCGGGCTCTTCGGGCCGGGGCGCCGCGCTCGTGACGCAGCGGCCGTCGTAGATCACGGCGGCCTCGAGCTGCGTCTTCTTCAAGCCGAGGGCGAATGCTTCGGCCAGCACGCGCGAAGGACTCCGCGTCAGCACGACCTGATCGACCTTGGCCTTCACCAGGTCGGTCGGCGGCGCGCCCTCGTCGGAGCGGGACGCCAGAATCTTCTGAGCCATCGTGCGGGGGGGATCCCCTGCTCGCGCGCGCATCCTTGGTCGCCTCCGTCGCCGTCCAGCGCCCGGACCTCGACGCCCAAGGGAGGCGGAGAGGGCCGGCCGGCGGATGCGGCGCCAGCACTGCATTCGGAAAACAGAACCGTCTTTCCCGCGGAAATCCCCGGGAACGACGGGCGCCGACCGTACCAACCCGGTGAAGGCCCGGTCAAGGGCCGATCTGCGGTTAGTTCTTGGCGCCCTTGTTCACGGCGGCCCAGGCCGTGTCGAGGCTGTCCTCGGAGAATCCCACGAGGATCTTGCCCCCCACGTCGAACACCGGGATCGAGCCGCTCTTGAGGCCCGCGGCCGCGAGTTTGTCGCGCATTTCCTCGTTCACGTTGGGGTCGTCGATGTCCTTGTGGGTGTACGGGATGCCCCGCTTCTTCATGTACGCCTCGGCGGCGTGGCAGGGCTTGCACCAGTCGGCGCCGTAGAGGATGACCTGGGCGGCCCCGGCTTTGGGCCCCGGAGCCTCGATGCCGCCGGGTTTCGGCCCCTTGGGCTCGGACGGCGGGCCTTTGTCGCCCACGCCCTTGTCGGCCAGCCCCTTCTTGCCGCGGCGATCGGCGGCCATCTTCTCGAAGGCCTCGCGCAGCATGGTCTCGACCTTGCAGGGTGCCGTCAGGCAGCGCCACCCGCAGATCGGCCACGTAGACCCAGGGCCCGGCGATGCCGTCGCCGCTGATCTCCAGACCAGACCCGGACCGCGTCGCGGGCCTCGAGCGGGACGTCGGTGACGCTGTGGGCGAGCTGGAACCCGCCGTCGGTGGTGATGTAGCTGAAGGTGAGGCCCTGTGCGGCCGGCTTTACGACCAGGGGCGGCAACGCCGCGGCCCCGGAGGCGGCCGGATCGGGCTGCGCGGAGGCCGGCGCCGTCTTGCGGCAGCCCCCGGACAGGACGGCGAGGCCCAGCGAGGCCGCGAGGACAGAAGCCCAGAGACGGAGCGAACGCGGAGCGCGATGCGAGGGACCTGACGTGGCGTTCATGCTCATGCTGGTTGCGGCGCAGGCAGCTAGAGGCCGGCGACCTCCACTGACAACCGAGACCACTCTTCTAGCATTGCATCGAGCGCGCGCGAGGCGGACCTTTCTTGCTCTGCCCGTTCGGCCAGGGTCGCCCAGTCGCCCTTGGGGTCCTCCGCCAGGGCGGCGCGCATGGCGGCGAGGTCGACCTCGGCCTTCGCAATCGCCGCCTCGAGCTCGCCCACCCGGCGCTTCTTGCGCTCGACCTCGCGTGAGGCGGCGCGACGGGCCGCGAACTCGGCCTTGCCCTCGTCGACCGGGGCCACCTTGGCGGGCTTGGCCTCCTTCGGTGCTGAAGAGGGCGCGGGAGCCTCGCGACGAGAGGCGAAGTCGGCGTACCCACCCGGCAGCACCTCCGCCTTGCCATCGCCCACCACGACGAGGCGAGTGGTCACCGTCTCGAGGAACTGCCGGTCGTGGGAGACGAGCAGCAGTGTGCCGTCGAAGCCCTCGGCGAGCGCCTCCTCGAGGATCTCGCAGGCCGGGATGTCGAGGTGGTTGGTCGGCTCGTCGAGGAACAGCAGGTTGCGCGGCTCGAGGAGCAGCTTGGCCAGCGCGAGGCGCGACCGCTCTCCGCCGGAGAAGCCGCTGATCGATCGCAGCGCGTCGTCGCCCGTGATGCGGAAGCGCGCGAGGTACTGGCGCGCGGCCTCGACGTTGAGGTCACCGCGGATCGAGCGCACCTCCTCGACCGAGGTCTTGCTCGGATCGAGCTCGCCGAGGTGCTGGTCGAAGAAGCCCGTCGCCAGGTTCGAGCCGCGGCGCACCGAGCCCTTGTCGAGCACCGGGTCGCCCTTGCCGGCCAGCATCTTGAGCAGCGTGCTCTTGCCCGCGCCGTTCGGGCCCACGATGCCCACGCGATCTCCGCGCCGCACCAGCAGATCGAGGCCCGAGAACAGCACCTACCCCCGCGCTCGGCGGAGAGGCCCTTGGCCTCGAGCACGATGTCGCCCGACCGCGGCGCCTCGGCGAACCGGAGCCGGAGCTTCTGGGCCTCGGCCCACACGTCCTCGGGGCGCTCGAGCTTGTCGAGCTTGTCGAGCATCTTGCGGCGCGACTGCGCCTGCTTGGTCTTCTGCCCCGCGATGTTCTTGCGGATGAAGTCCTCGGTCTTGTCGATGTACGCCTGCTGGCGCTCCACGAGGGCGCGCTCGCGCTCGAGATCGGCGGCGCGCTGCTCCACGTATGGCCCGTAGGGCACGGGGTACGTGCGGAAGCTCGTGCGGCCGAGCTCGCAGGTGGCCGTCGTGACCTTGTCGAGGAAGCGACGGTCGTGGCTCACGAGCAGGATCGCGCTGCGCAGGCCGCGGAGGTGCTGCTCGAGCCAGGTGATGGTCTCGAGATCGAGGTGGTTGGTGGGCTCGTCGAGCAGGAGGATGTCCGGTTCGCGCGCGAGCACGGTGCCGAGGAGCAGGCGCCCGCGCTCGCCACCCGAGAGGCTCGTGACCGACCGCGAGAGGTCCTGGTCGGCGAAGCCGAGCTTGTGCGCGAGCATCTCGATCTTGCGCTCGAGATCGTCGCCGTGCGCGAGGTGGTACTCGTCCTCGAGGCGGGTGAGCTGCGCGAGCGCGACGTCGGCGTCGGCGGCGTGCGCGAGGTTCTCGCGCGCCTCGGCGAGGCGATGGCGGAGCGCGACCACCTCGCCGAAGCCGGCGAGGAACGCGTCCATCACGTCGATGGTGCCGGCCGCGAGGTCGAGCTCGTGCGACTGCCGGTAGTAGCCCATGGTCGCGTCCTTGCGACGCACGACGCGGCCCCCGTCGGGCGGGAGCTCACCCGCGAGCAGGCGGAGCAGGGTGGACTTTCCTGCCCCATTGGGGGCGACGAGGGCCACCCGATCTCCGGCCGAGAGCGAGAACGCCACGCCCTCGAAGAGGCGATCCGCGCCGTAGCCAAAGGTGAGATCGTCGACCTGCAGCAGATGTTGCGTCGGCGGCGCCATCGGAAGGACGGCTGTGTAGCACTCGGGCGTGTCGTGCTGCACAGTGTTTGCGGGTGTGGGCACCCGGTGCTAGATCGAGCCCATGGGCCTCGGCACCACGGAGATCCTGCTCATCTGCCTGCTCGCGCTGATCCTGTTCGGCGGCGGCAAGCTCGCGGACATCGGCAAGGGCATGGGCGAAGGCATCAAGAACTTCAAGAAGGGCATGCGCGAGTCCGACGAAGAGGACAAAGCGGCCGCCGACGTGAAGGACGAGAAGACCCCGCCCGCCAAGCCCAAGGAATCCAAGGGCTGAGATCGGGCTCCCTCTTCCGATCAGAGGGAGGTTCGTCGTGTCGAAGTCGACCGCGCTGCGCAAGAGCCTGCCTCGGCACGTGCCCGAGACGCTGGTCGTGCACGAGATCTACGAGAGCGTGCAGGGCGAGAGCTCGTTCGTCGGCGTGCCGTGCACGTTCGTGCGGCTCACCGGGTGCAACCTTCGCTGCCGCTGGTGCGACACCGAGCACGCCTTCTACGAGGGCACCCGGAGGCCGTGGCGCGAGGTGCTCGCCGACGCGCTCACACACGCGACGCCGCTCGTGGAGCTGACCGGTGGAGAGCCGCTCCTGCAGCCGGCCGCCCTGCCCCTGATGACGGCGCTCGCGGACGCGGGGCGCACCGTGCTGCTCGAGACGAGCGGCGAGCGCGACATCGGCGCGGTCGACCCGCGCGTGCACCGCATCGTCGATCTGAAGGCGCCGGGCAGCGGCGAGGTCGCGCGCAACCACTGGGACAACGTCGCGCACCTCGGCCAGCGGGACGAGGTGAAGTTCGTGCTCGCCGATCGCGCCGACTACGAGTGGGCGCGCGCGGTGATCCGCGAGCACGACCTCGCCGCGCGCGCGGGCCACGTGCTGCTCTCGGCCGTCTTCGGGTCGCTCGATCCCAAGGACCTCGTGGCCTGGATGCTCGAGGACCGCGTGCCGGCGCGCTTCCAGCTGCAGGTGCACAAGCACGTGTGGCCGGCGGCGGCGCGCGGGGTCTGAGTCACCTCGAGTCTGGATTGCTTCACTTCGCGAACAGGGCGCCGAGCGCCAGCGGGAGCGCCTCGAAAGGTTCCGCATGCACCACCGCATCACCCTCGAACGTGTCGAGCAGGGTCCAGCGACCAGCGTCCAGTCGATACACTTCGAGCGTCTCGAGGCTCGGGCTCAGGAGCCACACGTGCCGCACGCCCTCGCGGCGGTAGATGCGCATCTTCACGCCGCGATCGAGCCGCTCGGTTCCCTCGGAGAGGACCTCGCACGCCCAGTCCGGCGCGATCGTGAGCGCACCCGCAGCGCCCTCTTCGAACACGGCCGCGGGCAGGCGGTCGCGGTGGTATCCGACGAGGTCCGGGACGATCTTGTCGGGCTTCGGGCCGAGGTGCAGCTCGGGCTCGACGAGGAGCACCCAGCCCCCGGGCTCGCCCGGTTCGTCGTCGAAAGGCCCGAGGCCGCGCACCAGTCGCGTCGTGGCGCGCGCGTGCCGAGGGCGCGGCCGCGGAAGCACGTGGAGCTCACCGTCGAGGATCTCGCCGATCATCGTGGCGGGGATCGCGGCGTAGGCTTGCTCGACCGCGGGCGCGTTCGGGGTGGGATCGCTCGACGTTGCCGCCCTCATGACCACGGAAGGGTAGCACCTCGCCCTAGTGCACCTCGATGGGGACGCCGAGGCCGACGCCGACCGAGAGCTCGGGGGAGAAGCCGCGACCCAGCGGGATGGAGAGGCCGAGGAAGCCGGCGAAGAACGCGGCGCCCATCGTCGAGACGCGCGCGGCGAACGTGCGGTCGGGCGCGTCGAGCGGGCCACGGAGCGCGAGGCCCACGCGCGCGAAGGCGACCCTCCGCCCGGCGCACGCCTCCGACTCGAACGACGGACCGCCGGCGAAGCCTGCTTCCACGTCCCAGGTGCTGCCGCGCGGCGAGTCGATCGCGAAGACGCGGCCGTAGCCCCCGTAGCTCGCGCGCGGGCCGATGCGCGCGCCCGTGAGCTCGGCGCCGACGAGGAGGCCGAAGGTCGGCCCGAAGCGGAAGCCGACGAACCCGGCCGGTACGACGACGGTCGCGGACGCGACGCCGGGGTGCTCGGCCCCTCGACGTCACACGCGCGCGCTCGCGCTGCGCTCCCCACGACGACGAGCGCGACGAGAGCGACGACACGCGGCATGCACCTCCTTACGGTGCACGCAGCGTCCTCGCAAGCTCACGCGCGGAGAGCGACCCGCTGCTCGCAGAGGCCCACCAGCGGCTCGATCGCGGTGTGGTCTTCCCCGAGCAGGAATCGGAGGCCCTCGCGGAAGTCGGTCGCGACCTTGATCGGCAGGTCGGGGCGGAACAGCGTGAACACGCCGGTGACGGCGCCGCGGTGTACCGCCGCCCCGAAGCCCTCGCCCGCGACGACGACCGAGAGCCGCGCGGTCTGCTTCGCGAGCCGACGCGACACCTGCAGGATCGCGCTCCGCACCCGCGCCGACGGAGGCCGGGCGTGACGAGGCGGCAGCACGAACAGCACCTTCGCCTTGCCCGCCACGCGGGCGCGGTCCTCGACGATGCGGGCCGCCGTGAACACGTGGGCCACGTCGTCGCTCGAGCCGGCGAACGCGAAGACCAGCACGAGGTCGCCCCACGCACCGACCCAGTGGTTCGGCGTGTCCTCTTCGACCTGGACCTCGAACCCCGGCGCAACCACGACGTTCATCGGCCGCCCCGTTGTACCATGTTTGTACAAGGTTACGCCCACCGGATCCGCAGCGCCCGCGGGTACCGAGCGAAACAGCGGGTCGCGCCCCATGGGACCGGCCGCAGGCCGGAGAAAGAAGAAAGGGTCCGGGACCCCGGGACCCCCGGGACCCGAGCGAAACAGTTTCGCTCGGGACGCGCCCCTAATGGGCGCGAGACGCGGCCGAAGGCCGCACTAAATCGTCCACTGGTCGTGGACGATGGCCACGAGCTTCAGCGCGCCCTCGTGGGCCTCGAACACCAGGCGCAGCGCGCGCCAGTCCATGCCGTCGTGCTCCGGGTCGTTGCCGTCGAGGAACAGCTCGACCGCCTGCCCCGTCGGGTAGACGTCGCGGTGGTTCGGCACGGTGTTGCCGTGGGCCTCCTTCGGATCGAGCACGAGCTTGCCGGCCGCGAAGTCCACGTCCCATACGAACTCGGCCCAGTACTCGCCGAGGCTCAGCTCGATGGGCTGGCCGCTGCCGTCGTAGGCGCCGAAGGTGAGCTTCTTGGCGTCGGTCATCGCGGGCGTGAGCTCGGCGGGCTTCAGCACCACGCCGCCCTCGGTCTCGATGTAGCCGTACGGCGAGAAGCGCACGCCCTTGGTCGGGTGTACGTAGCTGGCGAGGGTCGTGACGTCCTTCGCCTTGAGCGCCGCCAGCACCGCCTTGCTGCGCGCGGTGACGTCCATCGCGTCGGCGGGGACCGAGGCGCTCGTCGAGGGCTTCGCCGAGGCGGAAGGCGCGCTTGCGACCGTGGGCTCGGGCTTTCGGCAACCGTTGCCGCAGCCCACGAGGGTGACGAACAGGAGGGACCAGAAGGGGCGCATCAGTGCTTCCTCCCGTCGAGGATCCGCTCCGGGTACTTGCGCATCTTCTCCGGCACCGTCGGCGGGATCAGCTGGTGGAAGAACGGCCGCAGGGGCCGCACCTCGATGGTGCCGACGAGCACGCGGTGCTGGCCGTCGTTCGGGCCGGTCAGCACCTTGAAGCGGTCGCCGTTCTTGCGATAGGCGCCGATGTACACGCTGTACGTGCCGGGCTTCATGTTGATGGGCAGCTGGAAGAGCACGCGATCCTCGAGGATCTGGCCCTTCTGCCAGCGATCGGCGGGGTACATCGAGTCGCCGGGGACGTGGTCCATCGGCGCCTGGTAGCCCTCCTTGGCGACGTGCAGGAAGAACAGCACGTCCTTGCCGAGCGGCCCCGGTAGCTTCCACCAGGTGGTCACGAAGAACTCGTGGCGCTGGATCGGGTTCTGCGGATCGAGCGTGCCGCCGAGCAGCTCGAGGCCCTCGTCGAACGTGGCCTTCACGCCGGTCACGCCGGGCGGCGGCTGGTCGAACACCACCTCGCCCGGGGTCTGGTCCCAGAGGTCCTTGCGGCGGAACAGCGAGAGGTAGTACCCGCGCGACCGCTGCCAGGTGCGCACGTGCACGTAGCCCGCGTGGAAGCGCGGGTCTTCCCAGATGCCGAACTGGAAGCTGTTGTTGGCGTAGGCGTTGCCGATCGAGGCCGGGGTCGGGTCGCGGCCGAAGCGCTCGGCGATCGCCTGCTCCTGGTCGCGCGGCGGGTACACGGTGAGGATCGCCCACTCGGGGTTGCGGCGCCAGAAGTACTCCCGCATCTCCGCGTTGTACTTGAAGCGGTTGCCGCCCTCGTCGCTGGCGATGAAGGCGTGCAGGCCGTAGGCGTGGCGCGCGCGCGCGACCGTGCCGTCGGTGAGGCCGATGAAGTCGAGGAACTCGATGTCGGGCGCGTGGTACGGCGTCGAGCCCATGTCCTGGAACGCCACGAGCCCGCCCGCGCGCTCGTGGCGGGTGATGAACTTGCCGAGGTCGGGGTGGTAGGTGCCCGCGAGGTCCGCGTGGCCGTTGAACCCGTTGAGCTCCTTGAACGTGAACTGGAAGCTGTTCCAGCCGGCGAACGCCACCAGCGCCCAGCCGATCGCCGCCTGCACGAGGCCCTCGCGCTTGATCAGGACCCCCACCGCGTCGAGCAGGTTGCGCAGGCCGAGGCCGGCCAGGATCAGGAGGAACGGCAAAGCGGGCAGGTAGAGGCGGAACCACTGCATCTCGTCGACGCCGACCTTCACGAGGAACACCATGAAGGCGACCGCGATGGTCAGCGCCACGAGCTTCTCGATCATCCGCTTCTTGGTCATGAAGGCGAACGGGACGAGCACGACCACGTACCCGAGGTCGTTGAACAGGAACATCTCGTGGAGCTGGTTGAGCCCCTCGCGCCAGATGAGGTCGCTCTTGCCCGTCTTGGCGTAGAACGTGTTGGGCAGGAGCGCGTGGTAGTAGCGGTAGCGGAAGAAGTGGAACGCGCCGGTGAGGCCGATGAGCACGAGCGCGTAGACCACGCCGCGCTTCGGGAGCTTGCGCGCCTTGATCGCGTCCCACACGAGCGGCAGGCCGAGGATGGCGCCGATCATGTGCAGCTCGGGGCGGGTCATCGCGGCGAGCGCGGCGAGCAGGCCGGCGTAGGCGCCGAGCTTCACCGCGCGCCCGTCGTCCTCCTCTTCGCGGGCCTTGAACAGGAACCACGCGGCGGCGAGCGGCAGGAGGCCGGCGAGGCACTGCTCGAGGCCGCTCTTGGCCCAGAGCACCCACGAGCTCGAGGTGGCGAGCCACATGGCGGCCCACAGCTGCGTGAGCTCCTTGCGCTCGCGATCCAGGCGGATCGTGTGGAAGGTCATCAGCACGATCACGCCGATCGAGATCAGCGTGCCGAGCACCTCGCACACCTGGAACAGGTCCCACCCGAGCGCCTCGAACGGCACGAGCAGCAGCGTCCAGAGGAAGTTGGTGTAGCCCTCGAGCCGCTCGCCGGGGTTGAACGTGAGGCCGTGGCCCTTGACGAAGTTGTGCGCGTAGCGGAACGAGATGTACGCGTCGTCCTTCACGAACTCGAGCACCACGAGGATGCCGAGCACGAGCACGAGCGAGGGCACCGCGAACGCGCCCCAGCGCACCTCCACCGGGAGCGGCGATGTCTCGTCGTCGGGCTTCTCGTCGACCCGCCGGCTCAGGAACACCGCGGCGATCGCGGCCGCGAGGAGCCCCGCGGCCCAGCCGTACCAGGGCTCGAGGATCTGCGAGAGGATGCGGCGCTTGAGGCCGCTCGACGAGGTGGTGACGGGCTCCGGCATCGCCGTGCCGGTCGGCTCGATGGCGACCGTGGCGATCTGCAGGCGGTTGTCGACGGACTTGGGGTCGACGACCTCGTACCGGGCGCCGGTGCCGCGGTTCCAGAGGCCGGAGAACACGCGGAACTTGGTGGGCCGGCAGCTCGTCGGGACCGGGACCTCGACCTTGTGCACGACGGGCCCCGCCGTCCACGTGCCCGCGAGCAGCCCCGCGGGCGCCGGGCGGTCGTAGATCATGCGGCAGTTGCGCTCGGCGCCCTCGCCGGTGGCCTCGATGTGCAGGAACACCCAGGTCTCCGGGTCGAGCCCCTGCGGGGTGCTGAACGTGAGCTCGACGGGCAGCGTGCCGCCGACCGGCGCGCTGTCCGGCATGCGCAGCGCTTCGAGCTGGATGCCCTTCTCGAGGCGTACCCCGCCGCGGCTCTTCACGAGGAGCGCGCCGTAGATCAGCACCACGGGCAGGAGCACGAGGGCGAGCCGCCCACGGGTGGTCGCGAGGAAGCGAAGGAGCGCCGACATCAGGCCCCCTGACTCGCTCCGATCAGGCCGCGAATCAAGCGATCAGGTAGCCGATCGCCGCGCTCTCCTCGGTGAACACCTGGGGGGTCGCCCTCCCCTGCTGGCGGGACGAGGGGGGAGCCGAGTCGGGGGCGCGCGCCAGCCGGTCGACCTGCAGCTTGCCGGTCAGGTTCTTCACCAGCACCGCAACCCGGCGAAACCCCGAGAAGATCTGGGGAGCGTGGCGGATCACCACCGCCTCGTAGTCCGGGTCGTTGCGCGAGGGGGCCTGTCGCAGATCATGGAGCAGCACGAGGGTCGATCGGGGGTCGGGCCAGGGCAGCCCGGCGAGGGTGGCGTGGGCCCGCTCGCACTCGGCGAGGTCGACGAAGGGCTCCGCGGTGCGGGCGATCCGGGCGAGCTTCATGCGCGGCTCGAGCTCGGCGCGGAACCAGCGATCGAGGTGGACCTTCGTGATCAAGGGCGGCCCGTGGCGTCGATCCCGACCAGCCGCTGCTCGGCGTCGATGCCCTTGAGGCTGGCCGTGAAGCGCCGCAGCGGCCGCGCGCCGACCTTGGCCCGCACGCCCTCGTGGTCGAGCATGGCCTCGGTGACGACGATCTCGCTCCCCTTGGCCTGGGCCTGCAGGCGCGCGGAGAGGTTGACGGTGGTGCCGAAGAAGTCGAGGCGATCGTTGGCCCGCACGGCGAGGCACGGGCCCTCGTGCAGCCCGATCTTGACCGAGAGGCCGAGGCCGCCGTGCGCGCGCTCGCACTCCCGCACCATGGCGTACGCGGCGTCGAGGGCGGCGGCCGGCGAGGCGAAGGTGGCCATGACGGCGTCGCCCATCGTCTTGACGATCGCCCCCTCGGCCTCGGCGACCGCGCGGGTCATGTCGCGGAAGTGTTCGCCGACGATCGCGTAGGCGCGGGCGTCGCCGACCCGCTGGTAGAGCGCGGTCGACCCGGTGAGATCGCTGAACAGCACGGTCATGGTGGAGACCGTGAGCTCGACGCCCGAGGCCGGGGCCTCGGTGGCGAACAGGTCGAGAAAATCCGGGAAGGTGGCGATGACGCTGCCGAGGACGATGTCGGCGTTCCAGCCGGTGCGCTCGAGCAGCACGGTCTCGGCGCGGTCGCTCTCGTTGTGCAACTCGATCCGCGCGTCGCCGTTCTCGGCCACCCCGGAGGCCTCCGCGACGAGCTCTTCTCCGAACGCGATGCGCACGCGCTCGGGTTGGCGCTCGCCGACGAGGAACTGGCCGCGCCGCCGCTCGCGGAGCGTGCGCACCAGCATGACCCCGGGCGGCAGCTGCGCAGGCAGCGTGACCGTCTGCCAGGGCTCGAGGCTGAGCTGCGCGAAGACGTGCGGCCGGAACCACGGCGAGCTCGCGCAGTACACGGCGGTCTCCACCTTGCGGATGCTCGGACTGACGCGGAAGATGGCCTCGACGTGCTCGGCGAAGTCGAGGTCGTATTCGATCTGGCAGGCGTCGCAGTGGCCCTGCCGCCCGACGTCCTTCAGGTTCGACGCCGTCTGCGCGCCGACGCGGCAGGTGGGGCAGTTGATCTGCCACTCGAGCTCGAGGAGCCCCGCGCGGGCCGCGTGCAGGAACACGCGCAGCGTCTCGCGACGATCGGCGCCCCACGCGCCCGCCACCTCGAACGGCCGCAGGGTGGCCACCTCTTCGTCGGAGCGCGTGCGCAGGTACTCGACGAGCTTGTCACGGAGATCCGGGTCGATCGGCGCGTCCTTGAGCTTGCGCGCACGGAACGCGAAGCTGGTCTCGTCGTTCGGCGTGCGCACGCCGGTCGTGACCTCGTCGGCGACCTGGGTCATCAGCGCGCGACGGGCGGCCGCGGCCGGAGGCTCGGCGGCCCAGTCGTAGACCGGCCGGGCCTCGCGGAGGACCTTCTCGATGGCGTCGAGGTAGCGCCGCAGCGCGGTGCGGAACTGCGGGCGCATGATGGTGCGCGCCACGAACCCGAGGACGCCGTCGCCCGCGACCCACGCGCGCGCCTTCACGATCGTGCTCTCGCCGTCGGGGGTGAGCTCCACGGAGAAGCCCCCCGACTTGGGCGGGCCGGCGACGAACGTGCGGCGACCGCGGACGAAGCGGCCCTCGATCCAGTCGTAGGCGGGCTCGATCCACTCGATGTCGAAGCCGGCCTGCTTGGCCCGCGCGACGCGCTCGCGGCGGCCGTCGGGCATCTCCCGGAACGAGTACGTGCCCGCCGTGAGGCCCGCCGCGCGGTCGAAGCGGTTGGTGTCCGCGACGAGGGCCCACACGAGCGGCGCCGGGGCCGCGATGCGACGCTCCAGTTGCTCCGACGCTTCGGTCATCTCGCTTGCGGACGAACGTAAACCGCCCCTCCCTCAGCGTCCAATCCCCGAGGAGAGGGGACGGCGCAGCCGGCACACCGCGCGAAAGTAGCCCGCGCGCCGGAACATGCGCTAACCGACCGGCGTTCCCCCGAGTCATGCCCAGGAAGGACACGAAGAAGAAGCCCCGTCCCCGCCGCCCCGCGGGAGAGGCCTCGCCGCGTCCGCAGGTCGCCGAGCGCTCGTCGGGCCCGGGCATCTCGTGGTCCATCGTCGCCGTGCTCACCGCCATGGGCGGCGCCTACGCCGCGCTCACCTCGTGCGGCCGCTCGGGAGACCCGCCCCAGCCGCCCGCCGCCGGGAGCTCGGCCGTCGCACCCGGCGCCGCCGCCATGGATCCCCCCCACCCCGGCACCGGGAGCAAGGGGCTCACCGATCCCACCGACGGCGGCGGCAACAACCTCGTCGACATCCCGGCCGACGCCTTCACCGACGACAAGGAGGCCGGCGCGGCCTCGAGCGGCGTGATGCTGGGCGCCGCGCATTTCCAGACCCACGTCTTCGAGTCGCCCAACTACAGCTCGCCGCGCATCGGCTACCTGCGCGCCGGCGCCAAGGTCCCGATCAAGGACGCGGTCGCCGGCGAGGCGGTCAAGCGCACCCGCTCGCCGAGCTGCAAGGAGGGCTGGGTCGCCATCGTCCCGCGGGGCTACGTGTGCCTCGACAAGGGCGGCGGCTCGCTGAACCTCGAGGCCCCCAACGTGCGGCTCGCCACCGCGCCGCCCGCGTTCGAGGAGCTGCTCCCCTACAAGTACGCGTTCAACTGGCGCAACGGCGCGCCGCTCTACCGCAAGGTGCCCTCGGCCAAGGAGTGGCAGGAGTACGAGCCGTGGATGAAGCCGCAGCCCAAGGTCGAGAAGAAGAAGAAGGGCGGCGACGACGACCCCTACGGTGACGACGTCGACTCCGGGGTGGTGGCCGAGCTCGACGCCGCCGTCGCGGGCGAGCCCGACGCCTCGAGCGTGCCCTGGTGGGAGAAGGATGCGGGAAAAGAGAAGCCCTCCCTCAAGGAGACCATGGTGGGTGAGGGCCTCGTGGCCCGCCGCATGGCCAAGGGCTTCGCCATCAGCATCGACCGCAGCTTCTCGTGGTACGGCCGCAACTGGCACCGCACCACGATGGGCCTCGTGGCCCCCGCCGACAGCGTCTCCATCATCAAGGCCCCCGAATACAAGGGCGTCGAGCTGGTCGGCGACATGCAGCTGCCCGTGGCCTGGTCGATGATCAAGGAGGCCGGCATCTTCGAGAGCAAGGACAAGAAGACCTTCGCGATCAAGGACCGCCTCAAGAAGCAGAACCCGATCCGGCTGCTTGCGCCCACCGCGCCCGGCTACGAGGAGGTCAAGAGCGGGCAGTTCACCTACCTGCCCACCTTCGACGGCCGCTGGGTCCGCGCGCAGGACGTCACGCGCATCGAGCAGGTGGCGCCTCCCGACGGCCTCAAGCCCAACGAGAAGTGGATCGACGTCTCGATCAAGGCGCAGGCGCTCGTGGCCTACGAGGGCACCAAGCCGGTGTTCGCCACGCTCGTCTCCACCGGCAAGGACGGCACGAACCTCAAGGGCCAGTTCGCCACGGTGCAGGGCAGCTTCCGCGTACGCGAGAAGCACGTGGCCGCCACGATGGACGGCGACACCGCGGGCGAGCTCTACAGCATCGACGACGTCCCCTACATCCAGTACTTCCACACGTCCTACGCGCTGCACGGCGCGTTCTGGCACGATCGCTTCGGCTACCGCGCAGCCACGGCTGCGTGAACCTCTCGCCCTCCGACAGCAAGCGCCTGTTCATGTGGACCGAACCGCAGCTGCCGACGGGGTGGCACGCGGTGTGGTCCAGCGACAGCAACCCGGGCACGCGCGTCGTCACCCGCCCCTGACGATGGCCGGACAAGCCGCGAGCGAGGAACCGAGCGGCGAACCGGACGGCGCGGCCGGAGCGGCCGGCGAGCGGGCGGCGATCGCGGGGCGCGCGGGCCTCGTCGGGCTCGGCACGCTGTCGTCACGGGCTCTCGGCCTGGGGCGCGATCTCGCGCTCGCGGCGCTGTTCCCGCGCGCGGCCACCGACCTCTTCTTCGTCGCGTTCACGATCCCGAACGCGCTCCGCCAGCTGCTCGCCGAGGGCGCGCTCTCGAGCGCCTTCGTCCCGGTGCTCGCGGGCGTCGACGAGAAGGAGGGCAAGGAGGCTGCCGAGCGCTTCTACGCCAAGCTGCGCGGCGCGATGTGGCTCGTGCTGATCGTGACCTGCGCGGTCGGCGTGATGGCCGCGCCGCTCCTCTGCGAGCTGTTCGCGGCCGGCTTCCACGCGCGACCGGGGGCGTTCGAGCGCACCGTCGCCATCACGCGCGCGGTGTTCCCCTACCTGCTGTTCATGGGGCTCGCCGCCCTCGGCGCCGGCGCGCTGCAGACCCGCAAGCGCTTCGGCGTCGCCGCCTTCGCCCCCGGCCTGCTCAACGTCGCGATGATCGTGTGCGCGTTCGCCCTCGCGCCCGTGCTGTCGCGTCACGGCATCGACCCGCTCTACGCGCTGGCGGTGGGCGCGCTGATCGGCGGCGCGCTGCAGGTGGCCGCGCAAGCGCCCGATCTCCGCCGCGCCGGGTTCGGCGGCCCCCTCGCGCTGGATCTCTCGGACCCGAAGGTCCGCGAGGTCGTCCGGCGCATCGCCCCCATGGCCATCGGCCTCATGATCTACGAGGTCGACCTCGTGCTCTCGCGCCGGTTCCTGTCGCAGGCCGGCGAGGGCGCGAACTCGTTCTTCTACTACGCGCAGCGGCTCTGCGACTTCCCGCAGGGCGTGTTCGCGCTCGCCATCGCGACGGCCACCCTGCCCTCGCTGGCCAAGCTCGTGGCGCGCGGCGATCGCAAGGAGGTCGCCGTCACGGCGGCCCACGCGATCCGCCTCTCGGCGTACGTCGGGCTGCCCGCGACGACCCTGCTCGTCGCCCTCGCCGGCCCCATCACCACCGTCGTGTTCGCGCGCGGCGCGTTCGACGCGGTGAGCGTCGACGGCACCACGCGCGCCCTCGTCGCGCAAGCGCTCGGCATCTGGACGGTCGCGCTCGTGCGGCAACTCGTGCCGATCTTCCACGCGCTCGGCGACACGCGCACGCCGGTGTGGGTCAGCCTCCTGGATCTGTTCGCGTTCGTCGCGCTCGCGCTCGGCCTCCGCGGTCGCCTCGGCCACGTGGGCGTCTCGGTCGCGGTCAGCGGGTCGTCGTTCGTGCAGATGGCCCTGCTCATTCACTACCTGCGTCAGCGGCGGCCGGAGCTCCACGGCGGGCTCTGGGTCGGAAGCTTCCTCAAGAACCTCACCGCGGCTGCCTTCGCCGGCCTCGCCGCGTTCGGCGCCGCGCGGCTCTCGTCGGGGCTCCTGCCGGTGCTCGGCGCGGTGACCCCCCTCATCCTCGGCCTCGCCGCGTTCGGTGGCGTGTTCCTCGCCCTCGGCTACGGCCTCGGCAGCGAGGAGCAGCGCACGATCGTGTCCGGCCTGGCCCGCCGCCTGCGCCGCCGCCGTGCGTGACGGCGGGTCTCGGGGTGCTACCCTGGTCTTCGTCGATGCGTCGAGCGCTGGTCTTCGTCGGCACCACCGCCCTGATCGGCGCGCTCTGCCTGCACGCGGCGCCGGACAGCGCGGCGTCTCCTTCGACCTCGGCCGCGGTGCTGATCGACGCGGGCAAGGCGCGCGAGGCGGCCGGCGACGAGCTCGGCGCCCTCGCCCGCTACCACGACGCGCTCACCATCGACCCGACCTCGTCGGCCGCGTACCTCGCCCTCGGCGCCCTGCGGGTGAAGCGCAACGAGCTCCTCGAGGCCGAGCACGTGTACGCGCAGGGAGTCCTGCGCGTGCCGGGGAGCATCCCGCTCCGCCTCGGCCGCGCCCGGATCCATCGCTTGCGGGAGCACTGGTTCGAGGCCGCGGAGGACGTGCGCATCGCCCACGCCATGACCGCGTTCGACGGCTCCGACAACGAGATCACGGTCCTGCGCGAGGCGGCTTCGGTGTTCCGCGCCGCGCGCTGGAACGCCCCCGAGATCGCCATCTGGCGGCGCCTCTGGTCGATCGGGATCGCTCGTCAGGACGCGGCGCTCTCCAAGGAGGCGTCGATCCAGGCGCGGGCGCTGGGCCTGTTCATGGGCGAGCTCGACCCGGTGCTCGCGGGCAAGGCCGGCACGGATCTGCGCCGCTCGTTCGCGGCGATCGTCCGCCGGCCCTGAAGCGGTCAGTCCACTTCTTCGATCAAGAAGGCGGCGTCCTTGGCCTTCTCGACGACGCGCGAGATCCACGCCGACACGGTCATCGCCGCACCGAAGGCCAGGGCCGCGGGGTGGAGCGTGACGAGGGCCACCAGCGCCGGGCCGGGGCAGAGGCCGGAGAGCCCCCAGCCGAGACCGAACAGGGCCGAGCCTCCGATCAACCGTGCGTCGATCTCGGCGGCCCTGGGGAGCGAGAACGTCGGCTCGAAGACGGGCGCGCGCCGGCGCAGGACGAAGGGAAAAGCCAGCGCCGTGACCCCGACTGCGCCGCCCATCACGAACGCGAGGCTCGGGTCCCACGCGCCACGCGTGTCGAGGAAGGCGAGCACCTTCGCGGGATCGGTCATCCCGCCGAGCGCGAGCCCGGCGGTGAACAGGAGGCCGAGCAGGAACGCGGCGAGCACGCTCTTCACGACGCACCCCCGCGCAGCGACGCCGTGACCATGGCGACCGCCATGAACACCAGCACCGCGACGAGCGACCGCGCCGACCGCCGTCCGAGCCCGCACACGCCGTGACCGCTGGTGCAGCCGTTGGCGAGCGTGGTGCCCACGCCCACGAGGAGGCCGGCCACGATCAGCATGCCGAGCGGGCCGGTCGGCGTGCCGAGCGCTCGAGGGAAGACGAGGCGGAGCGCGACGGCGCCCGCGAGGAGACCCACGAGGAAGCCGGCCCGGACCCGGCGGTCGTCGGGCTCGGCGACCGCGAGGCCGCCGAGGACCCCACTGACGCCGGCGATCCGACCGACGAGGAGGAGGTAGCCGACGGAGGCGAGGCCGATCAGGACCCCGCCGGCCGCGCTGGTCGCCAGCGAGAGGGCGTTCATGCCCTCTGTTATGGCGCCATCACGTCTGTTTTGCAAGACACCAACTGTCTCGAGCCGATCCCTTCGGGAAACTCGGCCGCCATCGTGCGTGATAGTAGAGCGACTTCCGCGGTTGCGTCGCCGCTCTCGGAGGTCAGCGGTGCAGCAGGCGGGCGAGGTAGCCGAGCTTCCACGAGGCGACGATGCCGGCGACCACGCAGAGCACGAAGAAGTAGAAGACCCAGGGCTGCTTCTTCTCCTCGAAGGGATCGTCGAGCGAGCGCTCCGCCCCTTCGGGCAGCTCGGCCTCCTGCGTGAGCGAGCCGCCGAACGGGATGTTCATCTTGGCGCGCGCGTTCACCGCCCAGCCGGCCGCGTCGAGGATCGGACCGATGGTGCGGCGGTGCAGCTTGAGCGCCGCGAGCAGCATCGAGGGGCCGCTGAACACGAGCAGGAGGGCGGTGACCGCGATGGGCATCTGCCACCACTTCAGCGAGAGGAAGCCGGTCGCCACCATGGCGAGCGCCGACCCGATCGCGCCGAGGGCGAGCCCGATGGCCGCGAAGATGCCGACCGACTTGCCGACGTCGAAGGGAGGGGGAGGCGGGGGCGGAGGAGGCGCGGGCGCTGGCGCGCCGGGGGCAGGCGCAGGTGCCGCGGGCGCCGCCGCGGCGGGCGGCGCCGTCACGTTGATCGTCGTGGCCTCCGTGCTCGCCGCCGCGTTGGCCTGCATCTCCTTGTCACGCGCCGAGGCGAACTTCTCCACCTGCTGGCCGACCGCCTTGGCGACGAACTTGTACGGCGCCCAGAACGCCTGGCGGATCGAGATGGGGTGCTCGACGAGCTTGATGATCGTCGCGTCCCAGTCCTTGCCCTTGCGGTCGTAGAACACGCCGTTGCGGCCGACCTGGAGGTTGTCCGAGTCGCCGCCGGTGAAGGCGACGGCCACGGTCATCTTCTTGCTGGCGTCGTCCTTGCGCGTGCACTCGCAGTAGGCGAGGAAGGTGCCGCTCTGGGTGGCGATCGCCGCGTGTGCGCCGGGATCTTTCACCGGGATGGCGAGGTCGCAGCTGCGTCCGTCGAGGTACAGGGTGCCGGCCTGGAACGCCGCCTTGCGCTTGCGCGAGTAGAAGTCGGTGAACGACACGAAGTTGAGCAGCAGGCGATAGAGATCGCGGTGGTAGCGGATCAGCTTCTCCACCATGGCGATCGCCGCCGCCTCGGGCGCGAGCGCCTGGTCCTTGGCGATGAGGCTGGTCACGTCGGCACGCGCCGTCGAGCCGAGGAGCTCCCGGACGCGAGCCAGGCCGAGCTTCTCGACCTCACCCCCGGCCTTCTTCGCGCGCCACGCCTCGAACGGCGCGAGCTTGGCGAGCACGGCGGCCCAGTCGTCCGCGCTCAGCGTGGCGCGCTCGCCGAGGAGCGGCACCACCGCCGCCTTGCGCAGGGTCTCCATGCGCGCGACCCAGCCGGGGTTCAGCCCCGAGCCGAACGGCAACGCGGGGTTCTTGCCGGCGTCGATGCGCGCGAGGGGGAACGCGGCGACCTCTTCTCCGGTGTCGGTGAGGATCCGCGGCGCGAGGGTCGCGTATTCGGCCTCGCTGTGCGCGAGGGGACCGGCGGCGCGCGCGTCGAACGCCGCGAGGCGACAGCGCGTGAACCAGTCGTCGACCTTGGCGCGAACGGCTGCGACCGCGTCGGCCGCGGCGGCCGTGTCGTCCTTCAGCGGGCGCACCGTCGCGTCGGCCTCGGCGGCGCGGTGCCAGGCGTCGAAGGCCTCCGCCGCCGTGAAGAACGCGTCGACCTTGGCCTGCGTGACGCCTTCCTTGCCGCTGCGGTCGACCTCGGCGCCGAAGCACGCGAGCACGTCGAGGACCGCCTGCTTGGTCGCGTCGTCGTCGGCCGAATCGGCGGGCAACACCCCGTCGCCGTTGAACTTGGTCTGCGAGAAGATCTTGGCCGTGTCGGCGACGTCGGCGAGCGAGATCGCCTTCTCGGACTTCTTGCCGAGGTCGCTCAGGATCTGCCGGGCCGACGCGGCGATGGCCTTGCCGTCGGGCTGGGTCTCGTCGATGTGCGAGAGCTCGATCGCGTCGCCGCCCTTCACGAGGTCGCCCGCGTCCTTGAGGATCGTGCCGGCCCACTTGGTCGCCGCGATCACCTCCGGCGGACGGATCCGGTGGTCGCCGTCGGTGTCGATCAGCTCGAGCGTCTTTTCGTCGAGCTCGAGGCCCGTGGTGGGACACGCGAGCGCGACCCAGAGCTTCTGGTCGAGCTGGTCGAGCGCGAGCAGATCCTCCCCCCGATCGAGCACGACCTGGTCGAAGCCACCGACGCGATAGAACCGGAAATGATGGGCCATCGGGGCGGCACGCTAGCTGCCCGACGCCAAGGCCAGCAATGGCCAACCCCGGCCCCCCTTGACGCGATGCGCCGGCCACCCAAAGCTAGCGACTGAATGGCGATTCATCGCCATGGATTTCGCTCCCTGCCCCTCGCTCGCGAGGGGGACTCGTGATGAGGAGGCCCCGTGTCCCAAGACCTCGCACAGAACCGCTACAAGGCTGATCTCCGCGACATCCGCTTCCTCGTCTTCGAGCAGTTCAAGCTGCAAGACGTGCTCGGGAAGGGTCCCTACGAGGCGTGGGGCGTCGAGGAGTTCAACATGGTGATGGGCGAGGCCCATCGCTTCGCCGTCGAGGTGCTCGGGCCCCTCAACGCCATCGGGGATCGTCAGGGGTGTCGCCTCGAGAACGGCCAGGTGTTCGCGCCGGCCGGCTTCAAGGAGACGTGGGGCAAGATCTACGAGGGCGGCTGGAAGACCCTCGGCGTGAAGACCGAGTGGGACGGCCAGCAGGCGCCACTCACCCTCGCCGTCGTCGTCGAGGAGTTCATGAGCGGCGCGAACACCGCGTTCATGATGTACCCGGGGCTCGCGCACGGCGCCGCCGAGGTCATCGAGACGTTCGGCACGCACGCCCAGAAGGAGCGCTACCTGCGCAAGATGTACCACGGCACCTGGGGCGGCACGATGTGCCTCACCGAGCCGCAGGCCGGGTCCGACGTCGGCGCCGCGCGCACCGTCGCCAAGAAGCGCCCCGACGGCCTCTACGACATCAAGGGCACCAAGCTGTTCATCTCCGGCGGCGACCACGACTTCGCCGAGAACATCGTGCACCTCGTCCTCGCCCGCGTGGAGGGCGCGCCCGCCGGCACCAAGGGCCTCTCGCTCTTCACCGTGCCCAAGCGCCGCATCGACATGGCGACCGGCGCGAGCGGCGAGCTCAACGACGTCACCGTCGCGGGCATCGAGCACAAGATGGGCATCAACGGCAGCTCGACCTGCCTGCTCAACTTCGGCGAGAACGACGGCTGCGTCGGCGAGCTCGTCGGCGACGCCGAGAACCACGGCATGCCGCAGATGTTCAAGATGATGAACGGCGCGCGCATCGGCGTCGGCCTGCAGGGCCTCGCCGTCGCCTCGACGGCGTACCTCAACGCCCTCGAGTACGCGAAGGAGCGCAGGCAGGGCCCGTCGATCCGCTTCTGGAAGGACGCCACCGCGCCCCGCGTCGCCATCGCCGAGCACGCCGACGTCCGGCGCATGCTGCTCGACATGAAGTCCCGCGTGGAGGGCATCCGCGCGCTCATCATCAAGCTCGCGCGCCACCAGGACGGCTACCTCGTCGCCAAGGGCAACGACGAGGCCGCGGCCACCTACCACCTCGGTCAGGTCGACCTGCTCGTGCCGCTCGTGAAGGCCTACGGCAGCGACCAGTCGTTCCGCATCTGCGAGACGGCCATCCAGACCTACGGCGGCGTCGGCTACACCAAGGACTACCCGGTGGAGCAGTACTGCCGCGACTCGAAGATCTTCTCGATCTACGAGGGCACCAACCACATCCAGGCGATGGACCTCGTCGGCCGCAAGCTCGGCCAGAACGGCGGCGCCAACCTGCAGTCGTTCCTCGGCGACGTGCAGAAGTTCATCTCCGAGAACGACGCGCACCCGGTGCTCGGGCCGTGGGTCAAGGAGCTCGCCGTCGCGCACGAGGCCATCGGCGGCACGGCGATGCGCCTGCTCGGCTGGTTCCAGATGGGCCAGATGAGCATGGTGCCGCTCGCGGCGAATCGCTTCCTCGAGATGATGTCGGAGACGGCCATCGGCTGGCTCCTGCTCGAGGGCGCCCGCATCGCGATCGACACGCAGGCCAAGCTCCCCGAGGGCGACGCCGGCGCGAAGGACCGCGCGTACTACGAGGGCAAGAAGGCGGCGGCGAAGTACTTCGCGCTGAACGTGCTGCCCGCCGTGAAGCTCAAGGCGGAGATCCTGGCCCGCGAGGACACCTCGCCGGTGGACCTGCCCCTCGAGTCGTTCGTCAGCGAGTAGTCTGAACCTGGTTGTGGTGCTCGGCCGTCCTCGAGGGCGGCCGAGTGCTTTGCCTTGTCGCTCCGCCGCCGAATTGGCTAGCGGCCGAGCCACGCGCGGGCGCGGTGCACCTGGTCCTGCACCGCGCCGCGGCTGGTCTCGGCGAGGGCCGCAATCGCGCCTTTGGCCGCGATGGGCGTGCCGATCGACAGCGCCACGTGCGTCTTGTGCGCGCCGGCCACGCGCGCGTAGTGCTCGTCGATGGGCTCCTCGCGGTAATGCGAGTCCTCGCTCGCATACGCGAGCCCCACCGGCAGCACCTCGCCGCGGACCCGCGCGATGGCCATGAACGCCCCGGCGTGGAACGGCCGCACCTCGTCGCCCACGAAGGTGGTGCCCTCGGGGAACACCCCCACGAGGCGCCCCTTCTCGAGCTTCTCCTTCATCGCGCGGATCGCGGTCGCGCCGCTCTGGGCGTCCGCGCGGTCGACGAACAGCGTGCCGGCCATCTTGGCGAGCGTGCCCGCGATCGGCCAGTGCTCCATCTCGCCCTTGGCGAGCAGGTGCCCGCCGAAGGTGGCCAGCATCAGGAGGATGTCGAGCGTCGAGCGGTGGTTGGCGACCACCAGCCGCGGGCCTTGCACCGGCGGGATCTCACCCACGTGCGCGACCTCCACGCCGAGGGTGCGGAGCGCGATCTTCGCCCAGGTGCGCACGTACCGGTCGCGACGCGCGTCGTCGACCGTGCGCAGGCGCTCCTCCACGACCAGCGTGGCGGCCATCGACGCCGAGACCGAGGCGAGGATCGAGCTGCGCAGCGCGGCCCGTGCGTTCATCGTGGCGGCGGCTCCGGCTGGTGCTTGGCGATCGCGCCGAGCACCGCGCCGTGGACCCGGCCGTTGCTCGCGAGGACGCGCCCCTCGGGGACCAGGATCGGACGGCCCCAGGGGTCGGTGACCTTGCCGCCGGCGGCGAGGACGAGCGCCGCCCCGGCCGCGACGTCCCACGGGCCGAGCTTGCGCTCCCAGTACGCGTCGAACGTGCCGTCGGCCACCAGCGCGAGATCGAGCGCGGCGCTGCCGCACCGCAGCACGCCGTGCGCCCGCTTGAGGAGCGCGCCGAACGCGCCGGTGTTGTCGTCGGTGCTCTCGCGGCGGTCGATGGGGAACCCGGTGGCGAGCAGCGTCTGCTCGAGCTCGCTCACCTCGGAGACCGCGAGCCACTGCTCCTTGTTGCGGAACAGATCGCGGCGGGTGCCGCGCAGGTCGGACACCGCGCTCCACACCACCCCGAGCATGGGCGCGTGCACGACGCCGAGCCGCGGCGCGCCCTTGATCGCGAGGCCGACCGAGGCGCAGTGGAACGGGTGCCCGTGCGCGAAGTTGGTGGTGCCGTCGAGCGGGTCGACGAACCAGATGGCCTCGGCGTCGGGGATGCCCTGCGCGGACTCCTCGGCGACGATCGGCAGCCCGCTGCGCTTCAGGATCGGCAGGATGGCGGCCTCCGACGCGCGGTCGCAGTCGGTCACCAGATCGATCGACGAGGCCTTGAGCGCGTACTGCGTGCGCACGCCGGTGAGGTGGCGCGCGCGCTGCTCCATCTCGCGGGCGCCGGCCGCGGCGGCCTCGCGGGCCAGCGAGAGCAGCTCGAGGAGGGTGTCTTCGTTCATCGGAGGGCTCCCGTGAGACTGGCGACGACGCCGCCGAACGCGCCGTTGGACATGACGACCACCACGCTGCCCTCCGCGGCGACCTCGCCCACCGCGGCGGGCACCTCGCCCACCGAAGCGGCCCGGACCACCTGCTTGCCCTGCGCGACGAGGTCGCGCTCGAGGCGATCGAGATCGAGGCGCTCGTCGGCGGGAATGGTGCTGCGACCGAGCGGCGGCAGCACGACGACGTCGGCCGGCCCGAAGGCCGTCGTGTACCCGGCCTGGTGCATCGCGCGGCACGCGGTGGCGCTGCGCGGCTCGTAGACGGCGACGATCCGGGCGCGGTGGTGGCGCGCGCGCACGGCGCGCAGGGTGGCGTCGACCGCCGTCGGGTGGTGAGCGAAGTCGTCGTAGAGCACGACCCCCCTGCCCGCGCGCCCGTCGAGGTGCTGCTCGAGGCGCCGCTTGACTCCGCGGAAACCGCTCGCGCGGGTGGCCGTCTCGCGTACGGGCAGGCCGAACGCCTCGCTGGTGACGGCGATGGCGGCGAGCGCGTTGGCCACGTTGTGCGCGCCGAACACGCCGACCCCGAAGCGCCCCGCCGAGCTCGGTCCGACGAACAGATCGAAGGGCTGCAGCACGTCGCCGTCGCCACGGAGCCCGACCTCGTTGGCGGTCCAGACGACGGGCTCGTCGAGGTGCGCCTGGCCCGAGGGGAACGGGCGCCCGGCGACGTCGGACGCCGCGTACCAGACCACGCGGGCCGCGGTGCGCGCCTCGCCCACCACGCGCACCACCAGCGGGTCGGCCGCGTTGGCCACCAGGAGCCCTCCGTCGGGCAGCCGCTCGATCATGCCCCGGAACGCGGCGAAATAGCTCTCTTCGTCGGGGTAGATGTCGACGTGGTCGTGTTCGATCGAGGTGAGGATGGCGACGCGCGGCGCGTAGCCCCACACCTTGGGGACCTTCTCGAAGAACGCCGAGTCGTACTCGTCGCCCTCCACCACGAACGGCGCGAGCGGGGTGGGCGCGGAGAGAGAGCGCTGGGCGCGGCCGAGCGCGAACGGGCGGGCGCCCGAGGGCACCAGCGGCACGCCGCCGATCAACCAGCCCGGCTCGAGGCCGGCGCCGTCGAGGAGGTGCGCGAGCAGCGCGGTCGTGGTGGTCTTGCCGTGGGTGCCGCACACCGCGACCACCGGACGCTCCCTGGTGACGAGCTCACGCAGCGCCGTCGGCATCGAGATGCGGCGGATCCCCCGCGCCTCGGCCTCGAGCACCAGCGGGTGGTCCTTGCGACAGACGTTGCCGACCACCACCAGCTCCGGGTCTCCCAGGCCCTCCCGGGTCTTCACCCCCCAGGTCGGCAGCAAGGGCCCCATGGGCGGATCGAACGAGGCATCCGAGCCCTCGACCTCGTGGCCCGCGTCGTGGAGGAGGCCGGCCAGCGGCGCCATTCCCGCCCCCGAGACCCCGATGAGGTGGACGCGCATGCGGCGTTCCTATCACGGACGCTTGCGTGCTAACCAGGGGCGTGCTCGTCGCGATCGACATCGGGAACACCAACGTCACGTTGGGGCTCTTCGACGGCGCCGTGTTGCGCCACCGCTTCCGGTTCGAGAGTGCCCGCAACCGCACCAGCGACGAGTACGCCGTGCTCGTCCGCCAGCTCCTCGAGCTCGAGGGCGTCGACCGCTCGAAGATCACGGGCGCCATCGTGGCGAGCGTGGTGCCCACGCTCACCGACACCATCGGCCAGCTCTGCCAGCGCGCGTTCGGCCTCGCGCCGATGGTCGTCGGCCCGGGCACCCGCACCGGCGTCTCCATCCTCATCGACAACCCGCGCGAGGTGGGCGCCGACCGCATCGTCAACGCGGTCGCGGCCCACGACCGGGTGATTCGATCGGGCGACGGCGAGTCCGGGGTCGTCGTCGTCGACTTCGGCACGGCCACCACCTTCGACGTCGTCTCGCGCAAGGGCGAATACGTCGGCGGCGTGATCTGCCCCGGCATCCTCATCAGCGCCGACGCGCTGTTCGCCCGCGCCGCCAAGCTGCCGCGCGTGGAGGTCGCCCGCCCTCCCCGCGCCATCGGGAAGAACACGCTGCACGCCATGCAGTCGGGGCTGTTCTTCGGCTACGTCGCGCTGGTCGACGGCATGGTCGCGCGGCTGCGCGCCGAGGCGCAGTACCCGCTCCGCTGCCTCGCCACCGGCGGCCTCGCGAACCTCATCGCGGGCGAGTCGAGCGCGATCGAGGAGGTGGACGACGACCTCACCCTCGTCGGCCTCCGCCTGCTCCACGAACGCAACGCCGGACACCACTGATGCCCAAGCGCGAACGCTACCTCTTCGTCTGCAACAACCGGCGCGCCGACGGCCACCCCAAGGGCTCCTGCGCCGCGCGCGGCAGCGAGGAGGTCCACGCGGCCCTCAAGGCGGAGCTCGGCAAGCAGGGCCTCGCCCGCGAGCACGCGCGCGCCTGCACCTCGAGCTGCCTCGACGTCTGCCACCAGGGGGTCGTCGTCGGCGTGTCGCCGGAAGGCTATTTCTACGGCAAGGTCACCCTCGCCGACGTCCCCGAGATCGTCGAGGCCCTGCGCAAGGGTGAGCGCGTCGAGCGCCTCGTGATCGCAGACGACGACTTCGACGAGTCGAAGTGACCGTCACGCCGTGAGGGTGGGGTCGATCGAGCGCTGACGCGCGAACAGGCGCAGCGCGAGCAGGAGGCCGGTGAACGTGAGGACCGCCGCCGCGAAGAACGCGGCGCCCGGGATGTAGGGGTGCGAGCCCGCGGTGGAGAACCGCGCGAACAGGCGCGTGGAGATGAGCGGCCCGAGCACGTAGGTGGCGCTCTGCAGGCTCGCGAGCGTGCCCTGCAGCTCGCCCTGCTCGCTCGGATCGACCGCGCGGGTGAGGATCGCCTGCGTGGCCGGCCCCGCGAGCCCGCCGAGCGCGAAGGGCAGGATGATCGCGTAGAGCGCCCAGGCCTGCCACGCGACGCCGAAGCCGACGAACCCGAGGCCGCTGCAGGTGAGCGCGAAGATCATCGTGCGACGTTCGCCGAACCTGCGCACCGTGGGCCGCACCATGCCGCCCTGCACGGTGGCCGCCGCGACGCCGACCGCGGTGAGCGAGAGGCCCACGTCGAGGGTCGACCACCCGAAGCGGTTCTGGGTGTGGAGCGCCCAGACCGACTGCAGGATCGACTGCGACAGGTAGCTGAGGACGATGGTGCCCGAGAGCCCGAGGAGCACGGGGTTGCGCCGCAGGCCGAGCAGCGCGCCCACGGGGTTGGCCCGCTTGAACGAGAACGCGCGCCGGCGCTCCTTCGGCAGCGACTCTGGCAGCACGAACACGCCGTAGGCGAAATTCGCGGCGTTGAGCAGCGCGGCGAGCGCGAACGGGGCGCGCAGATCGATGCGCCCGAGGAGCCCGCCGACGGCCGGGCCCACGATGAACCCGAGCCCGAACATGGCGCCGACGAGCCCGAAGTTCTGGGCGCGCTTCTCGGGGGGGGTGACGTCGGCGATGTACGCGGTGGCCGCCGAGAAGCTCGCGCCGCTCACGCCCGCGATCACCCGCCCGACGAACAGCCAGGCGAGCGAGGGCGCGAAGATGGTGAGCACGTAGTTGGTGGCCGCCCCCGCGAGCGAACCGAGGATGACCGTACGGCGGCCGAACCGATCGCTCAGCGCGCCGATGGCCGGCGCGAACATGAACTGCATCGACGAGTAGGTGGCCGAGAGCACGCCGTACCAGCGCGACCCGGCGGCCAGGTCTCCCCCCACGAAGCTCGCGACGAGGCGCGGCAGCACCGGGATGATCACCCCGATGCCGAGGGTGTCGAGGAAGATGACCAGGAGGACGAGCGCGACGCTCGCCGTCCGAACAGGCTTCGGCTCGGTCATGACGGCTCGGATGCGCTCGCCATCAGAGAATCACTTCAGGACCTTGGCCACGCCGAGGACGTCGGGGTCGTTCGGGCGCTCCTTGAGCAGCTCCTTGAGCCAGGGCTTGGCCCGCTTGTCGGCGACGGCCGCCATCGCGAGGAGCGCGTCGCGCCGCACCGGCCACGGCGCCTTCTTGTCCGGCTCCTTGAGGGCTTCGACTTGCTTCTTGGCGTCGGCGACCTTGCCGGACTGCGCGGTCACGTAGGCGCGCAGCCAGGGCTGCTCGTCGGGCGCCAGGAGCGAGTAGCGACCGAGGAGGGCGAGCGCGTCGGCCGCCTTGCCGAGGCCGCACAGGACGAGCACGCGCTCGACGAGGGCGCTCGGCACCACGGTGCCCTGCTCCACGGCGATTTTCGAGAGGCGGTCGGCCTCCTCACCCTTGCCGGTGAGGCGCGCGAGCCGGGCGAGGCGCAGGGCCCGCGCGGGCTTCAGGCTCACGTCGCCCCAGCCCTTGCCGAACGTCTCGGCGGTGGCGACCTCGCCGGCCTCCATCGCCATGTCGAAGGCGACCAGCGGGCCGAGCTCCCCGAGCTCGCCGAGGGTCTTGAGCTCCGCGACGTCCTTGGCCGTCATGCTCGCGTGGTGCGCGACGACCCAGCGCAGCGGCTTCACGATGCCCGCCAGGTCTGCTCGATCGAGCGAACCCGCCTTCGGGTCGTCGAGGGTCGCGGCGAGCCCCGCGTAGTCGCCGCGCTCGTAGGCGAGCCAGGCGCGGAGGGCAGTGACCTCGGCGTCGCCCTCGGCCGTGACACCGTCGAGCGCGCGACCGGCGTCGTCGGGGCGACCGAGCTGCAGCGCCAGGCGGGCCGCGAGCGCGCGCGCCGGGAGGAAGATGGGGCTCACCTCGAGGGCGCGGAGCGCGGCCCGCGAAGCCGTCGCCTCGTCTCCCGCGAGCAGCGCGAGCCGACCGACCTTGGTCAGATCGCCGGGTTCGCGCGACAGGCCCATCGCGCGCGAGAGGTCCTTCTTCTTCTGCTCGGGATCGGCCTTCGGGTCGGCCGCGGCGAGCGCGGGCGCGATCCACGCGATGTTCGCGGGGCGACGCACGGCCGGGTCGCCGAGCTTGGTGGCCGTGCCGGTCTTGGCCAGGTTGGCGAGCGCGAGCAGGTCCTCGCGCGCAGGGACCAGGTCGGCCTCCACGTTGGCGAGCAGCCTGGTCACCCGGTCGGGGTCGGCCGCGAGGGCGGCGAGCTTGGCGAGCGCGAGCTGCGCCGCGACGAGGTCGGGGTCGAGCTCGAGGGCGTGCGCGTAGCGATCGACGGAGCGGGAGTCGCCGGCGCGCTCGAGCACCCAGCCGACGGCGAGCTCGCGCCAGGCGTCTTCCTTGGACCTGGCGTCCTTGGGCGTGAGGGTCTTGGCGAGCTGCACGGCCGACGGCGTGTCGTCGCTGGTGAGCGCGAGCGTCATGCGGGCGAAGGCGAGCTCGGGCTCGGTGATGCCGACGGTCTTGGCGCGCTCGATCGCCGAGGCGAGGCCGCCCTCCTTGCGGTTCTCGCTCGGCCAGAGGTACGAGCGCAGCACGCGGTCCTGCAGCCACGCGCGCGCGCCGGGCAGCGTGCGCGAGTCGAGCTCGAAGGCCTTGCCGAGGTCTTTCTCGGCGCGCTCGAGGGCCGCGATGCCGGTCTTGCGGACGTCGAGCTCCGCGCGCTGGGTGGCCTGCTCGGCCTCCTTCTGGCGGCGCTGCTTGTAGACCTCGCCTCCATAGAGCGAGCCCGCGATGCCGCCGACGACGAGGACGCCCAGCAGCACGTAGAGCCAGGCACCCCGGCGCTTGGTGCGGGAGACCTCGCTGCGCGACAGCCAGGCGACGGGCGCCTTGGCGGCGGCGTCGGGCTCGTAGATGCCCGCGCGCGCGAGGGCGTCGAGGACCTCGTCGCTCTGCCAATCCTTGTGCCCCCGACCTGGGTCTTCCTTGCGGCTCGGCGCCGCGAGCAGCGGGCCGTGCTCGAAGGGGTTGGGCTTCTTGGACTCGAACGGGGACGAGAGGTGCCGCGCCTCGACCAGCGCGGCGTCCGAATCGCCGAGGGTGACCGCCTCGGCGCGGAGCGCGCGCGCGGGGTTGGTCGGCAACCGCTGGGGGAGTGGTGAGGGATCCTGTGCGGCCTGCGGCGGACGGGCGACGGTCGGACCGTCGTCGTCGACGAGCGATTTCGGTTCGATGCGCGGTGCGGCGGGAGGCGGTGGGCCGGGCGGGCCGGGCGGGCGCCGGACGAGCGGGCGATCGAGGGCCTCGTCGGAGCCGAGCGTGGGGTGATCGGAGACGACCATCGGCGCGGCGATGCCCCGCGGCAGCGTGGTCGCGTCGGACACCTCGTCGAGCGACGGCAGCGCGCGGTCGATGACGGGCTCGGTGAAGCTCGGCTCGGGGAAGGCGGGCGGCGCGGGCACCGAACGCGGAATCGGGGGCGGCACCGTCTTCGGGCGGGCCGACTCGGGCATGGCGGGCGGCGGAGGTGCAACGGCCGCCGCGGGCACCGGCGGCGCGGCGGCGCCGGCAGCGCCGTACTGCGTGACCGGCCGCATCTTCTCCTTGAGCTCGTCCGGGATCGTCGAGATCTGGGTCGGCTGATCCTCCGCGGGATCCTCGACCGGTTTCGGCGGCGGCAGGCTGCGGGACCCGGTGGGCCGGCGGCTCTGGAGTCCACCCCCCGCCCGCTCCGCGAGCAGCTTGGTCAGCTCGGCGACCACCGCGGCCTCGCCCTGCGCCTCTTGCAAGGGCTTGAGCTTCTTCGCGAGGGCGAGCCATTCGTCGCTCGGATCGAAGCCACCCTCGAGCAGGTCGTCGCCGAGAGCCTCGAGCTGTTGCGAGCGTTCGAGCATGCGCTCGGCACGGCCGGCGTCGCCGCGCCGCAGGAGCACCTCGCCGAGGTAGCGGTAGGGCCCCCTGGCCTTCTGATCGATGCGCCCCGCGGCGACCAGGGTCTGCTGGGCGTCGGCGAGCTTGCCCGTGGTCAGCTGTAGACGACCGAGGAGGAGCATGACGCGCCCCTCCTTGGCGTGACGCTGGGCGATGGCGCGCGACACCGCATCGACGTGGTTGCCCTTCGTCGCTGGGTTCTCGCGCAGCTCTTCGAGGAGGACCTCGGTGTCGGCCACGGTGGGGCGCTTGGCCCACGCTTTGATGCGTTCGACGACGGCGTTCTCCGCGGCCTTCGCATCCTGCCTCTCGGGCGGCTGCATGCGGGAGCGAGCCTATCAGAGGTCTGAGTATTTGTCGGCGATCTTTGCGACCTCGGCCCGGAGCTTCGGGTGGGCGAGGATCTTCCGGATCAACGCCCAGGTGTCCGGGTCGCGCAGCGCTTCCAGGGGATCGGCCCCCTTGGCCTTGCGCGGGATCAGGTCGGGGCCGCCCTCGACGAGCGCCTGGATGCGCTCCACGTTCTGCTTGGTCGGGAACTTCTCCCCCAGCTCCCAGGCGGCGACCAGGGCGGGCTCGACCTCGAGGGCGAGCGCCAGCTCCTTGGTCGAGCACTTGAGGGTCTTGCGAGCCTGCTTCACCTCGTCCGCGGTCACGGCTTGCCCTCCCCCTCTCCTTCATCCTGAGCCTTGGGGTCGTTGGCTATTTCGGCCAAGAGCGCGTCGATCCGACCGCGCTTCTCGGGAGCCTCGTCGTAGTGGAAGGCGAGCGCCGGCGCGTGCCGCAGCTTGAGCCGCTGGCCCACCTCGCGACGCAGGAACCCGCTGCAGCGCTCGAGCGCCTCGAGGATGGTCTTCGGCGTGACGGCGCCGTCGTCGATCGAGCGCCGCACCATCACCCGCAAGAGCGAGAGATCGGCCGTGGGCCGCACCTCGGTGACGGAGACGAACACGAGCCGCGGGTCGCGGACCTCGCGGAGGAGCAGCTCGGCCAGGACCTGCTGGGCGGCCGAGGCGACTCGATCGGTGCGCTTGACCTCGCTCACTGGGCCTCCGACTCCGTGGGGAATGCCGCGTCTCCGACGTTCAGGATCTCGGTCGAGCGGTCGAGGAGGACGGCGTCACGCACGTCGGTCGCGAGCGAGCCGACCCGCGCGAGCATCTCGTCGCAGACCGCCGAGTCCCCCGAGACCACCGCCACGCCGAACGTGGCGCGCTGGTGGAGATCCGGGTGGGCGACCTCCGCGATGCTCACGTCGAGCCGCGCGCGGACCCGATCGCGGAACGACCGCACCACCTGGCGCTTGTCCTTCAGCGAGCGAGCCCCGGGATGTGGAACGACAGACGTGAGACTCCTACGAACATCAGAGCGTCGCCGCGACCTCTTCGACGTCGTAGCACTCGATGAAGTCACCGGGCTTGATGTCGCTGTAGTTGTCGAGGCTGATGCCGCACTCGAAGCCCTTCTCGATCTCGCGCTTGTCCTCCTTGATGTGACGGAGGCCACCGATCTTGCCCTCCCACACCACGGCGGAGTCGCGGATGAGGCGGACCTTGGAAGCGGCGCGCTTCATCGTGCCGTCGACCACCATGCAGCCAGCGACCATGCCGACCTTGCTGATGTTGAAGGCCTGGCGGACCTCGGCGCGGCCGAGGAACTTCTCGACGATCGTCGGCGCGAGCAGGCCTTCCATGGCCTTCTTCACGTCGTCGACCGCGTTGTAGATGATGTTGTAGAGGCGGATCTGCACGCCCTCGGTGTCCGCGAGCTGCTGGGCCTTGCCGGCCGGGCGCACGTTGAAGCCGATGACGATGGCCTTGGACGCGGTGGCGAGGTTGACGTCGCCCTCGGTGATGGCGCCGACCGCGCTGTGCACGACCGTGACCTTGACCTTCTCGCCCGTCAGCTTCTGGAGCGAGTCGGCGACGGCCTCGACCGAGCCCTGCACGTCGGCCTTGATGACGAGCCGGAGCTCCAGCTGACCCGACTGGGCCGCGCGGGTGGCGAGGTCCTCGAGGGACACGCGCGCCGACTGCGGCATGATCGAGCGCTGCACCTTGGCCTTGCGCTGGTCGGCGAGCTCCTGGGCCTTGCGCGGGTCCTTGACGACGTCGACGGAGTCGCCGGCGTTGGGGACGTCGGAGAGGCCGAGGACCTCGACCGGCGTGGACGGGCCGGCCTTGGGGACCGCGCGTCCGTGCTCGTCGGTCATCGCGCGGACCTTGCCGAACGCGGGGCCGGCGAGGACGAAGTCGCCCACGCGCAGCGTGCCGTCGCGGACGAGGATGCGGGCGACGGGGCCCTTGCCGCGGTCGAGCATGGCCTCGATGACCGTGCCGGTGCCGGGCTTCTTCTCGTTGGCGCGCAGCTCGAGCACCTCGGCCTGGAGGGCCAGCGACTCGAGCAGCATCTCGATGCCCTGGCCGGTCTTGGCCGAGACGTCGACGAACATGGTGTCGCCGCCGAGCTCCTCGGGCACGAGCTCGAGCTCCATGAGCTCGCGGCGCGGGCGCTGCGGATCGGCCTCGGGCTTGTCGACCTTGTTGACGGCGACGACGATCGGCACCTTGGCGGCGCGCGCATGGGCGACCGCCTCGCGGGTCTGGGGCATGACGCCGTCGTCGGCGGCGACGACCAGGACCACGATGTCGGTGACCTGGGCGCCGCGGGCGCGCATCTGGGTGAACGCCGCGTGGCCCGGCGTGTCGAGGAAGGCGATGTCGCCGCGGCTCGTCTTCACGCGGTAGGCGCCGATGTGCTGGGTGATGCCACCCGCCTCGCCGGCCGCGACCGTGGTCTTGCGGATCCGGTCGAGGAGCGAGGTCTTGCCGTGGTCGACGTGACCCATGACGGTGACGACCGGCGGGCGGAGCTCGAGGTCGGTGTCCTCGACGATGACGGTCTCTTCGCCGCGCACTTCCTTGAGCTGGTCGGCCTCGCTGAAGGCCACGTCCTCGACCGACCAACCGAACTCGCCGGCGAGGATCTTCGCGGTGTCGGAGTCGAGGGTCGTGTTGATGTTCACGCCGCTCATGCCCATCTGCATGAGCTTCATGAGCACGTCGGTGGCCTTGAGGCTCATGCGGGCCGCGAGCGAGGCCAGGGTGACCTTCTCGTCGATCTTGATGACCTTCTTGTGCGCGGCCATCTCGGCGGTGCCGGGGGCCGGCCCCGGACGACGGAGGGTGGCGGGGCCTGCGCCGCGCCCCTTCATGCCGCTCGCGCCGCCGATGCCGGGGCGACCGCCCATGCCGGGCCGCTGACCGGGCATGCCCGGGCGGATGCCGCCGCCCATCGGGCGACCGGGCGGGCTGGCATCACGGCGCGGATCGTACTGGACGCCGCGACGCTGCATCGTGTTGCCCGAGGCGCCACCGAGCGGACCACGCATGGTGGTCGAGCGGCTCTGCACGGGCTGGGGCATGGGGACACCAGGCCGGCCGGCCCAGGTCTCGATGCCGGTCTTGGGCGGCGGGCGGACCGACTGGCCCGACCCCGTCGACGTCGGCTCCGCGGCGGCGGTCTCGACCGGCGCCTCGGGGACATACTCCACCACCTCGGGTTCGTGGGCGGGCGCCGCGTGGGCAGGCTCCTCGCGCACAGGCTCGGCCGCGGGAGCGGCGGGCTCCTCGCGCTGGACCTCGACGACGACCGGCGTGGGGGCCGGCTCTTCGTGACGGGGCTCGGGCTCGGCGACCCGCTCGACCGCAGCAGGGCGCTCGGCGACGGGCGTCTCGACAGCGGCGACGGGTTCGGGGTGCTCGCGCGCCTCGACCTTCTCGACCGCCTTCTTCTCGGCCTTGGGCTCGCGATGTGGTGTCTCACGGCGAGGCTGGACGGCCTCACGCTGGACGGCCTCACGATGCGCGGGCTCGCGCGATGGCTGCGCGGGCTCCTCCCGCCGCTCGACGCGACGTACGGGCTCGGCCCGCTCGACCGGACGTACATCGATCGGCGCGAGGTCCGCCGGATGGGTGTCGGCCTCGCCGTTGGTCCGGCCAGAGACGGCCCCTACCGAGACCGACCCGGGCGCCGAGACCGGCGCGGCCTCGTCGGCACGCGGCGTGGCCTTGCGGCGCACCACCGTGGGCCGGATCCGCTCCTCGACGACCGAGGCAGCCTTCGAGCGCTCGAGCGCCCGCTTGGCCCGATCGGCCACGTCTTGTTCCACTGCGCTCAACCGGTTTCGCACCGGAGCACCCTGCTGTTGCAGCAGCGCGAGCGCAGCCTGCTCGTCGATACCGAGCTGCTTGGCGACTTCGTAGACCCGCACCTTGCTCATCACGCGCTCTCCGACCCTTCGACGATCCTGCCCACTTCCGAAGTCACGTTCATCGCCACCCAAGACTCGCGCACGGCCCGCGCCAGGCGCGGATCGAGGACACTCGCCACCGCGACGCCTTCACGCGCCATGGAGGACGCTCGACCGAGCGCAGCGGCAAGCCGCGCACGATCCCAGAGCACCAACGCCTTCCCGGCGCCGATCGCGCCGGCAATCTCACCCCGCTGCGAGGCCGCGGCCGCATCGGCGGCGACCAGCACCAGCATCGCGCGGTTCGCGCGGATCGACTCGACCACCGCGTCGGTGCCGATGACCACGAGCCCCGCCCGCACACCACCCCCGAGCAGACCGACGATGCGCCGCGCGTAGGCCACCTGGATGGCCTCGGCGAGCTCGGCGGGGTGGACGGTGACCTTGCAGCGGAAGCTGCGGGACAGCCCCTTCTGCGCGCGCTCGAGGCACGCGCGGAGCGGGTGCACGTGCGCGCCGCGGCCGAACCGGCCGCCCTTCGCGTCGACGACCACCGTGGCGGCCGCCTTGCTCGCGCTCTCCGGCGCCTCGGGCGGCGCCGCCGCCGCCTCGGCCTCGGCCTCCGTCGGCGCGCCCTCACCCGCGAGCACGAGGCGCACCAGGCGCGACGCCTCGCCCTGCTCGCCACAACCGACGCAGGTGCGCAGCTCGACCCGGGCCGCGGCTTGCCCGGAGAACCGACCGCTGATGCGCGAACGCGCAGCGGTGGCGGCCTCCGAGGCGGACCCACGGGGCACCTGTCCGCTCGCCTGCTCGCCCCCCACCGTCGGCGGGGACCGGAGGTGCGAGCGTGTCGCGCCCTGCGACCGGTTGTCGGTCGAAGGCCGGCGGCCGCGTGGGTGGTTGCGCGTCTGGGCCAAGAGCACTTCCCTCAACCCTCCTTCGCGGCCGAAGCGCCCGCGAGGACCTTCTGCTCGACGTCGAGGTAGGCCTGGGCGCCCGCGCGGACGACGCGCGACTTCTTCATGCCGAGGCTGGTCTTGACCGCGAACTTGTCTTCGGCCTCGCGGACGATGTCCTCGGGCGTGCGGTAGCCGAGCTGCGTGAGCTGCTCGGCGAGCTTGTCGTTGATGCCGCGGACGAGCAGCAGGCGATCGAGGCCGCTGAGCGGGGCCCCCGACGACGCCGCCGTGCGCACGCGCTCGGCGCGGGACTGCTCGAGGGCGGTCTCGGCCGCAGCGCGGACCACGGCGGCCTCGTCGACCGAGCCGACCCCGGGGATCCCCGAGAGCTCCTCGGGGCTCGCGTCGGCGACCTCTTCGACCGAGCGGAACCCGAGGCGGTACATCGAGCGGGCCACCGCGTCCGGCACGCCGGCGATGCTCTGGAGACCGGTGACGGCCTCTTCCTCCATCGCGCGGAACTTGGACTCGCTGATGATGTCGAGCTTCCAGCCGGTGAGCTGGGCCGCGAGGCGGACGTTCTGGCCCTTGCGCCCGATGGCGAGCGAGAGCTTCTCGTCGGGGACCACGAGCTCCATGCGGCCGTCGGCCTCGTCGAGGATGACCTTGTGCACCTCGGCGGGCTGGATCGCCGCGCACACGAAGCGCGCCGGGTCACGGTCCCAGGGGACGATGTCGATCTTCTCGCCGCGGAGCTCCTGCACGACGGCCTGCACGCGCGAGCCCTTCATGCCGACGCACGCGCCCACCGGATCGACGTCGCTGTCGCGCGAGGTGACCGCGATCTTGGTGCGCGCACCGGCTTCGCGGGCGCACGCCTTGACGATGACGATGCCCTCGTCGATCTCGGGGACCTCGGCCTCGAAGAGCTTCTCGGCGAGGCGGGGATCGGCGCGGGACAGCACGATCTGCGGGCCGGGGCCCTTGCGGTCGATCTCCTTGAGGAGCGCGACGATGCGGTCGCCGGCGCGGTAGGTCTCGCGCGGGGTCTGCTCGCGGTAGGGGAGCACCGCCTCGGTGCGCCCGAGGTCGACGATGATGTTGTTGCCGCGCTCGAAGCGGCGGACGATCCCGCGGATCAGCTCGCCCTTGCGGTCCTTGTACTCGTTGAAGACGATGTCGCGCTCGGCGTCGCGGAGGCGCTGGATGAGCACCTGCTTGGCGGCCTGGGCGGCGATGCGGCCGAACTGGGTGGCCGTCATCGGGATCTTCAGGATCTTCCCGAAGTCCTTGTCCTGCTGCTTGGCCTTCTCGAGGTCCTTCGGCAGGTAGAAGATCTGGAAGCCGAGCTCCTCGCCGAGATCCGCCTCGAGGCCCGACGATTGCGCCTCCTCGAGCGTGACCTCGCTGCCGGGCTTCTCCACCGGGCGGTCGACGACGGTCATGTACATGTGGAGGTCGACCTGGCCAGCCTCCTCGGAGAACTTCGCCTCGAGCTCGCGATCCTCGCCGAAGGCGTTCTGCGCGGCCTTCAGGATGGCCTGCTCGACCGTCTCGACGAGCACCTTGCGGTCGATGCCCTTCTCCTTGGCGACCATGTCGATCATCGAGGAAAGAGTGACGTCGCCCCCTGCTCCGCCCTGCGCTGCGTTCATCATCGTTCGTTCTCCGCGTCGTGCCACTGTCGATCGTGCGCGGTCTCCCGCGCGGTCGGGTCTTCTGTTCGGGTCTTCTTCTTGGGCCCGCCGGTTGCTGAAGGCGCCTGCGGCGGCACGTAGACGAGGTGCGCCCGCGCGATGTCGCCGAACGGCACCGCCGCCTCGCCCAGGCCCTGGTCGCGGATGCGGACCTGGTCGCCGTCGACGCCGAGGAGCTCGCCCTGGAGCACGCGATGCCCTGCACCCGGGCGCCCCGCCGAGGGGGCATAGGGCACGCGCAGGACGATCTTGGCGGGCAACCCCGCGAAGCGCGCGTAGTGGGCCAGGCTCGCGAGCGGGCGCTCGAGGCCGGGGCTCGAGATCTCGAGGTGATAGGCGTGGTCGATGGTGCCAGCGACGTCGAGCGCCATCGAGAGATCGCGGCTGATGCGCGAGCAGGCCTCGAGGTTGACGCCTCCGACAGCCAGGCGCGGATCGTGGCCGACGCGCTCGACGTAGAGACGGAGCACCCAGCCGTGGGGCTCGCGGCGGAACTCGAGCTGCACGAGCTCACAGCGGTGGGCAGCCAGGATGGGCGCCGCCACCTCTTCGACGGCCGCCGCGGTCTGCGCGGGTGCGACCGTGCCGATCGCCTCGGGCGCCACGGCCTGCTCGGTCTTGGGCTTGGGCTTCGCCACCGCGCCCCTCGCCGCCCCCGAAGGCCGACCCGGCGCAGCCCCACGCACGACACCCTTGGCAGCAGGACGCCCACCCTCGAGAGAGGGGCGCGTGCGGGCGGGTTTGCGGTGGGACTTGGGCATTGCGAATGAAAAAAAGCGGACCCAACAGGGGCCCGCTTGGCGGTGTCTCCCGTTCCGTGCGGCAGAGGCCCGCGCGGAGGCGCGCGCATATTACTCTTAATGGGCTCTCCTTCAAGCCCTACGTGCGCCGCGCTGGGCACGCTACCTCCCCGACCGTGCGGCGCGCGATGCTCGTGGGGGTCCTCTTGACCGGGGCCATGGCCTGCCGCCGCAAGCCACCCGCGACGGGCGACGCGGGCACGGTCGCGAGCGCGTCCTCGGCGGCGACCTCCCCGGCCGCCTCGGCGCCGCGCGCCGACCCGCGCTGGCCGGAGGCCCGGACCGGCGACGGCCTCGACCTGGCCCGCCTCGCCGATCTCGAGGGAGTGGACCGCCTCGGAGAGGTCGCGGCGGACCCGGCGGCAGCGCCGGAGGATCGGCGCGCCGCGATCCTGGCGCTGGCCTACGTGCCCGACCCCACCCCTGCCCTCTCCACGCTGACGGCGCTCGTCCTCGGCACCCACCTCGAGCGATCGGTGCTCGCGCTCGACACCCTGGCCACGCTCGCGGGCCAGCGCACCCAGCTCGAGGAGCTCGAGCCCGGAGCCTGGCGGGCCTGCGCGACCGCGCTGGTCGGGGCCCTCTCGGGGATGCCCAAGCCACGGCGTGACGTGGCGGTCCGCGCCCTGCTGGGCATGGCCGACCGCGGCGCGATCGCGCGCAAGGACGTGCCCCCGTGAACGAAGCCGATCCGGGAGCGACAAAAGCAATTTGAGCGCCCGCGCGGCCGGGCGATGAATGCGCCATGGCCAAGGAGTTCCTGCTCGCGATCGATCAAGGCACCACGGGCTCGACGGCGGTCGTCGTCGGCCGCGACGGCACCGCGCGGGGCCGCGCGAACGTCGAGTTCCCCCAGCACTTCCCCGCGCCGGGTGAGGTGGAGCACGACCCGGACGAGATCTGGCAGAGCGTCCTCGAGGCCGTGCGACGCGCGCTCGCCGCGGCGCACCTGACCGGCGCGGACATCGGGGCCATCGGCATCACCAACCAGCGCGAGACGACGCTGGTGTGGGATCACGCCACGGGCCAGCCGATCCACCGCGCGATCGTGTGGCAGGACCGCCGCACGGCGGGGCGCTGCGCGGGGCTGCGCGAGGCCGGGTACCTCGACGCCGTACGCGCGCGCACCGGGCTGGTCCTCGACCCGTACTTCTCGGGCACCAAGATCGACTGGATCCTCGAGAACGTCCCCGGGCGCGCGCCCGCGCCGACCGGGGCGAGCTGCGGTTCGGCACGGTCGAGACCTACCTCGTGCACCGCCTCACGGGTGGCGCGGCCCACGTCACCGACGTGACCAACGCGTCGCGTACCCTCTTGCTGGACCTCGGCACCCTCGCCTGGAGCGCCCCGATGCTGGAGCTCCTGCGGGTCCCCGCGTCGATGCTGCCGAAGGTGGTCGGCTGCGCCGAGGAGGTCGGGCAAACGGCCGGAGTGCCCGGGCTCCCCGACGGGATCCCCATCACGGGCCTGGCCGGCGACCAGCAGTCGGCGCTGTTCGGGCAGGCGTGCTTCGACGAGGGCGACGTGAAGTGCACCTACGGCACGGGTGCGTTCGTCCTCATGAACGTCGGCGCGACGCCGAAGCCGTCGAAGCACGGGCTCCTCACCACCGCGGCGTGGAAGCTCGACGCGAAGTCGCCCGCCGTCTACGCGCTGGAGGGCTCGGCCTTCGTGGCCGGGGCCGCGGTGCAGTGGCTGCGGGACGGCCTCGGCCTCCTCGAGAAGGCCGCCGACATCGAGGCGCTGGCGCGGGGCGTGGCCGACTCGGGGGGGGTGTACTTCGTGCCCGCCCTCGCCGGGCTCGGCGCGCCGTACTGGGACGCGGAGGCGCGCGGCCTGATCACGGGGATCACCCGGGGGACGACCAAGGCCCATCTGGCCCGCGCCACCCTCGAGGCCATCGCGCACGAGGTGGCCGATCTGGTCGAGGCGATGATGGCCGACGCGGCCCTGGGCCACGGCATGCGCATGCGGGTCGACGGGGGCGCCAGCGCGAACGTCCTCTTGCTGGAGCTCCAGGCTGCGTACGCCCGGGTCCGCGTGGAGCGACCGCGGGACATCGAGACCACCGCGCGGGGGGCCGCGATGCTGGCCGCCCTCGGGGCGGGCTGGGTCCCGGGGCTCGAGGAGCTACGCAGCTGGTCCGCCCCCGAACGCGCCTTCGAGCCGGGTGGGGAGAGCGCCGTGGTCGACGAGGCGCGTCGGGGCTGGCGCGCGGCCGTGGCCCGAGCCCTGTCGCCCTCGAGGGGCAGCGAACGCGCACGCGCCGGCGCATGAGTGATACATAGGAGCTACGTCCTCGGCGCGGCCACGCCGTGACGCCTTATCGGAGCTCTGCATGACCGACGAAGAACCGAAGTCCGGGGTGACCCGCGACGTGCCCGTGGATTGGGAGGCGCTCGAAGACGCCTTCGAGAACAACGCACCCGAGGTGCACAGCTACCTGCAGCTGACGACCGGCGAGGTCATCCGCGTCGTGGACGGCCTCGCCGATCCGCAGATGCACGCGCGCATTGCCGGCGACACGGGGTATCTCCGGGTCGACCCGGTGAGCTCGCGCGAGCAGTACCGCTGGATGGAGCGCTTCATCCCGATGGTGGACAACCTCGAGCTGCGCGGGCGCCTCAACCAGGCCATCGACGGCAAGGGCGCGTTCCGCCGCTTCAAGGACGCGCTGATGGCGCACGCCGAGGATCGCGAGCGCTGGTTCGTCTACCGCAGCGAGCGGCTGCGCACGTTCATGGACGCCTGGCTCGCCGCGCACAACCTCCGCGCCGTCCCGAGACCGGCGTGGGCGGTGCCCGAGGGAGAGGCGGCGCCCGCCGAAGATCCGCCCGAAGGCGTGACCGAGGAGGGGACCAAACCGGCGGGTGTCGATCCCGCTGGCGAGCGACGGCGCAGTGGCGGCGCCGAACCCCTGCGCCATCGGCTCCGGGAGATCGCCGATGGCCTCACCCTGCGCGACCTCGAGACGCTGGTGGCGTTCGGCGAGTTCCTGCGCGCGCGGCGCGCGGCCCGGACCCCGCGGGAAGAAGCGAACGACCCAGGTGAGTCGGATCCCCGTGACGCCGATCTCCGGGAGGGCGACGCCAGCCAAGGTGGCGAGCACGAGGCGAGCTCTTGAGATTCCTCGCGGCGACGATGGTGATGGGGGCGTTCCTCTCGATCGCCCCCCGCCCCACCTTCGCCGCGAAGCTGGTGGCCGAGCGCACGGTCGCTCGCTTCCAGGACCCGGAGGCGAGCGACGCGTCGATGGCGCAGCGCTTCGTGTTCCAGCGCGAGCTGCTCATCGAGGCGTGGCTGGTCGCCTACGAGCGCGCGCCGCTCTCTTCCGCGCCCACCGCGTACGACGACAAGTCGCTGCGCGCGGCGCTCGACCGTCACCTCATCGACGAGGTGCTCGCGACGCGTCCTTTGCCCCCCAAGCACGAGGCCCGCGTACTCGCGGCCACGCTCGTCGCGCGCAAGGTCCTCGAGGACTCCGTCGGTGGGGCGGAGCGGCTCAACGCCGCGCTCACGGGCGCCTTCGGTCGCAAGGTGACCGCGCCCGAGGTGGCCGAGCTCGACATCATCGTGCGGCGCCGCGCCCGCGCCGAGATCTGGCTCGAGGTCGCCGTCGCACCGCCGATCGAGCCCACGCTGGTGGAGCTCGCGGCCTTCCACCCGAAGGCCCCGGAGCTGGTCTCGAAGGCGCCGTTCGACGCCGAGCGCGTCCGGCCCCACGCGCGCGCCGCGCGCCTCCGCGAGTTCGCCAACACCTATCTGCAACTCATCCGCAGCAAGCTGCAACTCGAGATCCTGGAGTGATCGATGGCCCTGTCCGAGCTCCCGCCCCCGCTCGACGAAGACGCCGAAGGCAACGAGCCGCCGGCCATGCGCAACGCCCCCGCGGGCCCGATGTCGCGGGCCTGGGTCCAGCGCCTGCGCACCGTCGACGCGCCGTGGACCGAGGCCCGGCGCGCGCGCCGTGAGGCGGTGAGCGGTCGCGACGAGTCGCCGATCGTGCTCGCCAGCGCCAAGGGGTCCAACGTCGTCGACCTCGACGGCAACCGCTACGTCGACTTCGCCGCGGGCTTCGGCGCGGCCCTCCTCGGCCACGGCGATGCACGCGTCGCGCGCACCATCGAGCTCCAGAGCAGTCGCCTCGTGTTCGGGCTCGGCGACGTGTTCCCGAGCGACTCGAAGATCGGCCTCACCGAGCGGCTCGCGCGCCTGTTCCCCGAGGAGGGTGCGCGGGTGATGCTCGGGTGCTCGGGCGCCGACGCGATCGACGCAGCCCTGAAGACCAGCGTCCTCGCGACCGGTCGTCCCGGGGTCATCGCGTTCGAGGGCGGCTACCACGGCCTCTCCACGGGCCCGCTCGCCGTCAACGGGCTGCGGCCCGAGTTCCGCGCGCCCTTCAGCGCCGTGCTGTCGCCCCACGTGCGCTTCGCGCCGTTCCCGCGCGGAGGGGACGCGAGCGCCTCGCTCGCCGAGGTCGAGAACCAGTGCCGTGGCGGGTCGATCGGGGCCATCGTCGTCGAGCCGGTGCTGGGGCGCGGCGGCGTGGTGATGCCCCCGGCCGGATTCCTCGCGAGCCTCCGCGAACTCGCCGATCGGTACGGCACGCTGCTCGTGGTCGACGAGATCTGGACCGGCCTCGGCCGCTCGGGCTCGATGCTCCGCGTGCAGGCCGAGGGCGTCGTGCCCGACATCGTCTGCCTCGGCAAGGGGCTCGGCGGAGGCCTCCCGGTCAGCGCTTGCGTGGGGCGTGGCAAGGTGATGGAGGCGTGGCGCGGCAGCGACGCCGAGGAGCGGCTCCACGGCGAGGCCATCCACACGGCCACCCACTTCGGCAACCCCCTCGGCTGCGCGACCGCGATCGCGGTGCTCGACGGGTCATCGGCCGCAAGCTCGCCGATCGCTCGCTCGAGGAGGGCGCTCGCTTCATGGATCTGTTGCGCGACGCGCTCGTCGAGCGAGAGGTGCGCGAGGTCCGCGGCGTCGGGCTCATGGTGGGCGTCCATTTCGAGGGGAGGCGCCACGCGCACGCTGCGGATCGCCCGCGATCTGCTCACGCGCGGCTACATCACCCCTGACAGGGGGAGCTGGCGACGTGCTCACGCTCACACCGCCGCTCACCGTGTCGCGCGGGCTCCTCGAGTCGTTCGTCGAGACGCTGGCCGAGGTGTCGAGGGACGCGTGACGGCCACCGCCGACGCGCTGCACGCGCGCGTGCGAGCCGTGATCGACGCCTTCGGATTCGAGGGCCCCCTGGGCTTCGACGTGCTCGCGCGGGACCTCGCGTGCCACCAGCAGGCCCACGACCCTGGCTATCGTCGCCTGTGCGCCGCGCGGGGGGTCGATCCGACGCGCGCGCGGCCGAGCGCCCTGCCCGCGGTGCCGACCGAGGCGTTCAAGCTCACCCGCGTCGCGAGCTTCCCGGCGGCGCTCGACGCGGTGGTGTTCCGCACCTCGGGCACGACCGTCGGCGCGCGCGGCGCCCACGCGCTCCGCCGGATCGACACCTACCGCGCGGCCGCCCTCGCCGCGGCCGACCGGCTGCTCTTCCCGCGAGGCGCGGGCCCCGTGCTCGCCATCGCCGATCCGCCGAGCGTCGCTCCCGATTCGTCGCTCTCGTGCATGCTCGGGTGGTTCGTCGAGGCGTACGGCGGGCGCTTCGTCTCCCCCACCGATCCAGCGGGCATCGCCGCGGCCCTCTCCGCGTGCGAGAGCCCCACGCTCGTCGCGGCGACGGCGTTCGCGTGGGTCCACCTCGTCGACGCCGGCGTCCGCGTCACGCTGCCCGCGGGTTCGCGGGCGATGCAGACGGGTGGGTTCAGGGCCGCTCGCGCGAGGTGTCACCGGCGCAGCTGCGCGCCGACCTCGCGCGGACGCTGGGAATCCCCCCCGCGGACGTCACCGGGGAGTACGGCATGACGGAGCTGTCCTCGCAGCTCTATGCCCACGGCGAACCCGACCGCTGGCGCTACGTCGCGCCGCCGTGGGTACGGGTACGGGCGTGCGATCCGGACTCGCTCGCGCCACTCCCGGCGAACAGCGTCGGCGTGCTGCGCATCGAGGATCTCGCCAACGTCGAGTCGGCGTGGGCGGTGCAGACCGCCGATCTCGGGGTGGTGCACGAGGATGGACGCGTGGAGCTCCACGGGCGGGCCGCCGGCGCACCGCCGCGGGGCTGCTCGCTCGCGATCGAGGAGCTCCTCGGGTCGTGAGCCCGCGCGCCCGCATCGAGGCGCTGCTCGCCGCGGCCCGCGCCGTGTTCGGTCCCGCGCCCGCGCCGACGCTCGTGCGCGCCCTCGCCGAGGAGACGCAGTCGAGCCAGGAGGTCGTCGCGGACGCGCTCGATCGCTGGCTCGAGCTGTCGCCAGAGCCGGAGGAGCTCGATCGCATGGTCGTACGGGCGCGGCCGCGGAGCGCGGTGCTGGTCTCGCTGTCGGCGAACGTCGTCACCGCACCCCTCCGCGCGATCGCCTGGGCCCTCGCGGCGAGCGACGCGGTGTCGGTGCGGACCTCGCGGCGCGCGACGCGCTTCGTGGACGCCCTCGCCGCCGCCACCGACCGCTTCACCCGTCTGCCCCCTTCCGACGATCACGCGGCCCTGTCGGCGGCGATCGCGCGGCTGCCGGCCGACGCAGCGGTGCACGCCTACGGAGGCAGCGAGGCCATGAAGGCCCTCGCGACCGCCGTCGGGGATCGGCCGTTCGAGGCGCACGGACCGGGCTTCGGCGCGATCGTGCTCGGAGCCCCCCCGAACCGGGCGACCGCGCGCGCCGTGGCCGACGACACGCTCGCCTTCGATCAACGCGGCTGCCTGTCGCCACGGGTGGTGCTCGTGATCGGCGACTCCGCCCGGACCGCGCGCGTGCTCCACGAGGCGCTGGCCGAGGGTTCTCGGCGACTCCCTCGCGCCCCGCTCGATCCGCCGCTGCGCGCGGCGCTGGCCCGCCTCGGCGACGTCGCCCACATGGTCGGCGAGGCCCACGTCGGCGCCGGGCACGCCGTGTTCGACCTCGGCGCGACGCAGCCCACACTGTCGCCGGGCGGACGCTCGCTCACCGTCCACGCCGTCGCCGACCACGCCGCCGCCGAGCGCGCGATCGCCGCCCTCGGAGAGCGGCTCTCGCAGATCGCGATGGACGTTCCCCTCGCGGCGCCGCCGCTCGTCCGCGTGTGTCGGCCCGGGGAGATGCAGCGGCCGCCGTTCGACGGCCCCGTCGACCTACGCCCAGTCCTGGTCGAAGAACGCGAGTAGCTCGTGGCGTCGGGCCTCGGCGTCGGAGCGCCCGAGGTCGATGAGCTGCTTGGCGAAGCCGCCGTCGAACATGACGTAGCTCGCGAGGTCGGCCTCGCGGTCCCCGCCGACGTAGAGCAAGCGCAGGAGCTGCCGGGCGAACGCGCTCTGCCCGCGAAACTGGCCCTTCGAGACGTGCCGCGCCGCGAGCGCGCCGATGTCCTCGGTGGGCTTGAGCGCGAGGCAGCGCACCGGGCGGTACAGCTCGGCGCCGCGCGCGCGGGCCGCGGCCGAGATGTCCTCCACGAAGGCGTCGCCGTAGGCCGCGACGCCGTCCTCGAAGATCGAGTTGATGCGGGCGAGGACGTCGAGGTCGTTGACGACGTGGTCGAGGAGGAACGCGTTCAGCACCTTGCCGAGGAGGGCCGCCGCGCCGAGCGCCTTCTGGGGGTCGCCCGACTCGGGGGCGGTGAGCCCCGTGACCTCGCGCGAGAGGGCCACCGCGAAGACGTGGGTCGCCCCGAGCCGCAGCGCGGGCGCGATCGGGGTGTTGAGGCGCAGCCCGCCGTCGCAGTAGTACTCCGCGCCGATCCGGACCGGCGGGAACAGGATGGGGATCGCGGCCGAGGCGAGCGCGTGCACCGTGCCGATGCGATCCTCCACGATCATCGTGCGCGGCGGCGCCGCCCGCGGGAGCGGCACGTCGGGGCCGGTCTGCATGAAGATCACCGTGCGCCCCGTGCTCACCTCGGTGGTCGAGATCGAGAGCGCGCGCAGGTGGTCCTTGCGCAGGTTGCGCGTGACCGCGCGCCAGCCCACCTCGCGCTCGATCAGGTCGGCCATCGGGCGCACGTCGAAGAGGCCGGTGGCGTCGCCGCCGCCGCCGAGGAGGAGCCGCGGGAGCGAGACCGCCTGTCGCATGCCGAACCCGAGCACGCGCGCGATCTCGAGGTCGTGCCAGAGCGCGAGCAGGCGCTGGACGCCGAGCCGGAAGTCGTCGGCGTGCGCGGCCAGGTAGCAGGCGTTGATGGCCCCCACCGACGTGCCACAGAGGATGTCGACGCGCGGGATCCGGCCTCCGCGGAGCTTCGGGAGCTCGTCGAGGACGTAGGCGAGCACGCCGACCTCGTACGCGCCGCGCGCGCCGCCGCCCGAGAGCACGAACGCGGTGCGGCGCGGCCCGACGATGCGCGCACGGTCGGGCTGGACGCGCAGAGAAGGCGGAGGCCCCGGCGCGATGGAGAGGCGCTGCGAGTCCCGCCGCCCGCTGCTCACGAGGCCACGCCTCCTCTGACCGCGTCGCCCCCGAGCAGCTGGGCGACCTCCGGGCGGCGGAGGAAGAGCGAACGCAGGCGTGGGTCGCGGATGTTCTGCAGCACCCGACGAGCATACGCGCGGGCGCGGGCGTACGCCTCGGGCGCGAGCACGTCGGCGGAGCGCTCGAGCGCCCGGGCGCACAAGGTGCGGATCTCGAGGGCGAACTCGGAGCCCTCGGTGGCCTCCACGAGGCCGATGGCGGTCTGCGCGAGCAAGGAGGCCTGGGCGATCTCGCCAATCTCGGCGCGGGCGTCGGCCTCGATGGCGGTCGCGAACAGGTGGAAGCTCGCGAGGCCGCGCGACTGGGCGGCGGGTCGCGCGTGGCTCGCGAGCTCGGCGGCCTGGCGGGCGTCGCCACGCGCCCGCAGCCACAGCGCGCGCGCCACCATCTCGTGGGTGGCGTCGTAGGCGTTGCCGGTGACCGTCACGAGGGCCCGCGCGTCCCCGAGGAACGTGGCCGCGCCGTCGAGGTCGCCGGAGGCGGTGAGGATCTCGGAAGAGACGAGCAGGGTGTCGGAGCGGCCGTCCTGGTCGCCGTAGCGCTCGTGGGCGTCGCGGGCGCGCTTGAGGTAGGCGAGCGCGCGCGGCAGGTCGCCGAGGCGCGCGTAACACTGGCCGATGTTGGTGAGCGTCTTCGCGATCTGGAAGCGACCGCCGATGGAGAGATCGAGCGCCACCGAGCTCATCGCGAGGGCGATCGCGTCCTCGTACCGCGCGAGCACGAACATGGCGTAGGCCAGCGCGTTCTTGGTGCGCGCCTCGCTGCGCTTCGCGCCCACGCTGCGCAGGAGCGCGATCGAGTCGGCGTAGACCCCGACCGCCTCGTGGGTGCGCCCGAGGCGGCGCAGGAGGATGCCCTTGGCGCGCAGCACGTCGGCCTTGAGGCGGTGCGAGACCTGGGCCCCCTGGGCGATGACCAGCGCCTCGTTGGCGGCCCGCAGCGCGCCCTCCACGTCGCCGAGCTCGCGCAGGAACTCGATGACCAGGGCGTGCGACTCGACGAGCAGGTTCGGGTTGCGGGTGGTCTCCGCGATGGTGATGGCCTTCTGCGCGATGGGCAGCCCCCGCGCGAGGTGCATCTCGTCGAGGTCGAGGCGCGCGGTGCGCAGCATGGCCACCGTGATCACGCGCGGCAGCTTGGAGGTCTTGGCGAGCGCGCGCATCTCCTCGAGCTGTTTGCGGCGCTCTCTCGCCGGCGCCCGGGTCAGCGTGATAGACCGACTCGAGCGCCTCGTGGGCGCCGAACCGCCGTAGATCGTGCTCGGGGAGCAGCGAGAGGGCGCGGTGGAAATAGCGGGTGGCGAGCGCCGTCTGGTAGCTCGCGCGCGCGGCGCTCGCGGCCTCCATGTACATCTCGGCGGCCGGCGCCGGCGCGTCGCCGCGGGCCAGGTGACGCGCCACGATGGCCGCCGAGAGGCCGCGCGCCAGGCCCGTCGTGCGCAGCCGCTCGCCGAGCTGCCGGTGCATCCCGCTGCGAGCGGCCGGCTCGATCGTCATGTACGCGACGTCCCGTGCCACGGGGTGGCGCAGGTCGATTGTCTCCCCCTTGCGGTCGCAGATGCCACGCGCACAGAGGCGTCCGATGGCCTCGTCGACCACGTCCGGTCCGCCAGCCTCCGCGCCGAGATCGCGCAGGACCGAGACCTCGAGCGGCCCGCCCGCCACGGCCACCCACTGCGCCACGAGCTTCTCGTCGGAGGGCAGCTCGTGGAGGCGCTCGGCGAGCAGCTGCTCCAGCGTCGAGGGCAAGGGCATCTGGCCGGCGCGACGGATCAGCTCGCTGCTGCCGTCTTCGCGCTCCACCACCTCGAGCGCTCCTCGCTCGAGCAAGGCGTCGACGATCTCGAGCAGGAAGAACGGGTTGCCTCCCACGCGCGCCGCGAGCTCGTTGGAAACCGCCGCCACGCCCTCGCGCGCATTCAAGCGCGTCTCGAGCAGCCGGAGCTGCTCGTCGGTGGTGAGGCCGCGCAGCTCGGTGCGCACGATGCCGGCGAGCAACGGCGCCACCCGCTCGTCGGTGCGGGCGACCAGGAGGACGAGCGCCGGGATTGGATACGAGCCGCGCAGGAGATCGGCCATCAGCTCGAGGCTCTGCTTGTCGGCCCACTGCACGCCCTCGACGACGATGACGAGCGGACCTCGCGTGGCCAGCGCGGCGAGCAGCCGCCGCACGCCCGAGACGAGCATCTTGCGGCGGAAGCTCGCGTCCTCTTCGCCGCCGCCCTCGGCCTGCCGACCGGTGGCGACCTCGGCGAGGCGCTCGACCGCGCTGGTCGCGGCGGGGCCTTCGGCGAGCGGACCGAGGACGCTGGTGATGGCCGAGGCCGCTGTGGCGAGCGGCTCGGCCGGGTCGAGCGCGCAGGCATCGCGGACGAGTTCGCCGATCGCGGCGTAGGGCAGCTCCGCGTGGCTCGGCGCGCACTCGAGGCGGACCGCGCGGGCGTCGGGCGGCAGGTCGCGGAGGAAGCTCGCGACGAGGGCGGTCTTGCCGATCCCCATCTCGCCCACGATCAGCCGCGACACCACCTCGGGGCCGACCACGGCGCGGTGGTAGGCTGCCTGCAGATCGGCGCGCTCGACGTCGCGGCCCACGAGCTCGCCCGCCGCGATCGCGAGCTCCGCGTGCCGCTCCTCGCGGGTGAGCGCGCGCACGAGCGCGTACACCCGCATGTTCTTGGGGAGAGGCTGCTCACCCTCGGAGGCGGGGCCACCGAGCTCGAGGGTCGGGGCGTCGCCCCACTGGAACTCGCGACGCACGAGCCGATAGAGGCCTCCCGCGACCCACGTCCGGCCCGGCGGCGAGGCGGCGGCCAGGGCGTCGCCGAGCGAGGCGGCCGAGCCCTGCACCTGGTGGCGCAGGAGGTGTCCGCCCTCGTCGCGCTCTCCGGAGGCGACCGCGCGCACGATGCCGACCGCCGCCGACAGCCCGATCGGGAGATCGGTGGAGAGGTCGGCGAGCGCGTCGTGCACGTCGAGCGCGAGCGCCGCGGCCTCGAACGGCGCGCCCGAAGGGTCGGCGGTCAAGCCGACGACCGCGCGGGCGGTGCGCTCGTCCTCGTCCCACGACCAACGGGCCCCGCGCTTCCAGGCGATGCCCTCGAGGATCTTGCGGGCGCCGTCCCGCGCCTGCGCCAGCGCGCCGGCGCCGAGATCCATGGCGAGCTCGTCGAGCCCGTGCATGCACAGGTGCACGAGCGCCACGTGGCGGAGCTCGCGCTGCACCTTGCTGCGCTCCGGTGGCGGCGCGCTCGCTCGCCGCTTGTCGGCCTTGCCGGGGACCGCCACGGCGGTCATCGACGCGAGTCCACCGAGGACCGCGCCGGTGTCGAACGCGGGCGTCGGCTCCGCGACGGGCGCGTTGTCGACGAGCACCGACGGCCCCTCCAGCCCCACGCTCGGCGCCACCTGCGGCTCGTCGCCCGGCGAGGTGATCTCACGCGCCGAGAACTGGGAGATGGTGGCCTCGACCGCGGCCGCGTCGACCAGATCGTCCTGCTTCTGGAGGGCGCGCGCGATCGCGCCGGCCATGTCGCGGGCGGTGCCGAACCGCTGCTCGCGCTGCTTGGCGAGCGCGCGGACGCAGATGGCGTCGAGCTCCGGCGGGACCTCGGAGGCCCACAGGCTCGGGGCCTCCATCTCGCCCTTGCGGACGACCGCGAGCAGCTCCTCGCCCTGCAGGCCGGCGTGGAGCGCGCGCCCGGTGAGGATCTCGTGCAGCACGATGCCGAGCGCGAAGATGTCGGTGCGCCGATCGACCTGCTCGCCGCGCGCCTGCTCGGGCGACATGTAGGCGAACTTGCCCTTGATGACTCCGGCCTCTTCGCTGAGGTTCTTGGCCGAGGCGATGCCGAAGTCGGCCACCTTCACGCCGCCGTCGTACGAGAGCAGCACGTTCTGCGGCGAGACGTCGCGGTGGACGATCTCGAGGGGCGTGCCGTCCTCGCCCTTGCGCTCGTGAGCGCAGTGCAGGCCGCGGGCTGCTTCCATCACGATGTAGGCACCGACCCACGGCGGCAGCCGCACCCCCTTGGCCCGCGCCGAGGTCATCAGGCGCCCCAGATCGAGCCCCTCGACGAACTCCATGCAGAGGAGGAACCCCTCCGGGGTCTCCTGGAAGTCGAAGACCTGCACGATGTTCGGGTGGTTGAGGCGCATCGACAGGCGCGCCTCGTCGATGAACATCTGCTTCATGCGCGACGACTGGTCGTGCGACGGGAGGATGCGCTTGACGACGACGAGCTTGTGCGTGTTCTCGGCGCCGCGCGAGCGGGCGAGGTACACCTCCGCCATGCCCCCCGCGCCCAGGCGACGGATCACGTCGTAGCGGCCGAGCTTCGCGGGGACGGGAGCGTTGGGACGAGGCAACGGTGAGCCTCTGATCGAAGCGCACGTGGCCCCTGGCCGCAAGAACTTGCTTCGTCGGCTCCTGCGCGTCACCTGTGCATGACGCCTCGCAGCGCTTGCGCACGCTCGCATCGGACGTGGACGACCGCGACGGACCTCGCGGCAGCCGCGCGCCGCGCTCCGCGCACTGGGCTACGCTCGCTCGAACATGCGGTCCTTCCCGCTCCGAGCCTCCTTGGTCGTCGCCGCCTTCGGTGTGGGTGCAGCCCTGCGCCCGAGGATCCCGGGCCGCTCGCGACCGCGCGCTCGGAGCTCACCGTCGATCAGGAGATCGCCAAGGCCACCTGCGCCACCTCGTCGAGCGTCGTGCAAGGCCTCTCCGACCAGATCCTCGACGAGATCGCCAAGTGCCTGAAGCCGGGCGTGCTCGTGAAGGTGAGCAACCCCAAGATCGCCGACAGCTCGGTCCACCCCTACCTGGTCAAGGCCGCGTACGACGCGCTCGTCAAGTCCACCACCGCCAAGGGCGGGACGATCCACGTCTCGTCGATGTTCCGCAGCGTCGCGCAGCAGTACTTCCTCTTCCGTCGCAGCGCCTGCTACCCGGCCGTCGCCGACCCCGGCACGAGCAACCACGAGACCGGCATCGCGATCGACGTCTCCGACCCGGACAACTCCACGTGGAAGGCCACGCTCGAGGCCAACGGCTTCAAGTGGCTCGGCTCGTTCGACCGCTTCCACTTCGACTACGTGGGCGCGGGCTCGGTGAACCTGCGCGGGCAGGACGTGCTCGCGTTCCAGCGGCTGTGGAACCGCAACAACCCGACCGACAAGATCGGCGAGGACGGCTCCTGGGGCCCGCAGACGGAGGCCCGCATGAAGAAGGCCCCCGCGGGCGGCTTCGCCATCGGCGCCGACTGCGGGACGCCCCCGCCCCCGCCCGCCAAGCCGTGGCCCGAGCTGCGCCTGGACGTGTCCGTGCAAGGTGTCGATCGCATCGTCGACGGCGCCTCCGCGGGGACCATCGACACGCTCGAGGGCGACGACTCGCTCTCCACCCTGGTCGTCGAGAACTCCGGCGACGCCGCGGCCAAAGGCGTCGTGGTCGGCCTGTGGACCGAGAGCCCGTTCCTCCTGCCCTCGCACTGGGATCTCGAGGTCGAGGCCGCGGGCGCCTGGACCAAGGACGCGCTCGCGGGCGACCCGACCAGCGACACCTTCACCGTCGGGCCGTTCGACCTCGCGGTCGGCCAGAAGAAGCGGGTGCGCCTGCAGCTCAAGTCGGCGCGCTACTCGCTCGGACCCTCGACGCCGAGCCTGCGGGCGTGGGTCAAGAGCGTCCCCGGCGTCTACGACAAGCCGGAGTTCGGCGCCAAGCCCACCAACGTCGATGGTCGTCAGACCTGGAACAGCGGCGACCTGCGGACCGAGACGGGCCTCGACGTGTTCTCGCGCGTGCGCTGGTCCTTCGACGGCGCGACCGCCGAGGGGTGGACCGGCAGCACCGGGACCCTGGACGCCAGCGCCCCGACGGCAGGGCTGGTCGTCACGCCCGGTGCGGGCGGCGTCACGCTGCTCGGCCCCACCACCAGCTTCGGCGCCGAGAGCTACCCGAGCCTCGCGCTGAAGGTCCTCGCGGGCAGCGGGACCGCGAGGGTGTCGTTCGCTGGCGCGGGCGGCGCGTTCTCGGACCCGATCTCCGTCGAGCTCGCGCCCGGCGCGGTCTCGGTCGATCTCGCGGGGAGCCCCGCCTACCGTGGCACCATCACCCAGCTCCGCATCGAGCTCCCGGCCACCAAGGTCGCGTTCGACGACATCCGGCTCGGGGGCGCGATTCCGCCCTCCTCCGAGGACGCCACGGCCGAGGGCGGCTGCGGTTGCCGTTTCGCGGGGCGCGACCGGGGCTCGGACGCGGCGGTCGCGGCGTTCGGCGCGCTGCTCTTGCTCGTGACGCGCCGGCGGCGTTGACGGTCCGCCCCACATTCGCGAACCTGCGCGCGTTCTCGGGGACGTAGGAGGAAACGGATCATGGCCGGAGCACATCGTCGCGTCGTCGGAATCCTGTTCGCGCTGCTCGCGACGACCACCGCGTCGCACTACGGGTGCGGCTCGGATCCCGACACGCCGACCCCGAGCCAGCCCAACTACCCGAAGGACGAGATCGACGGCCTCCCGGTGGCCAAGAAGCTCTCCCTCGGCGCGATCCTGAACGAGCCCGTGCGCGTCGTGCGCGACGACCGCGGCATGGTCCACGTCTACGGCCGCAACCTCCACGACACCTTCGTGGGCGAGGGCTACATGATGGCCCGCGACCGCGCGCCGCAGATGGAGCTCTTGCGTCGCGTCGCCGAGGGCCGCCTCGCCGGTGCGCTCGGGGGCCTGCGCGCCGACCTCGCCAACCGCGACCTCAGCATGCGCGCGATGGGCCTGCACCGCACGGCGAAGCTGGCCTACGCCGCGATGAAGCCCGAGTCCCTCGAGCGCCAGATCCTCGACGGCTTCGCCGCGGGCGTCACCGCGTATTTCCGCGAGATCCGCAACGGCGACAAGGGCATCCCCAACGGCTGGACGGCGATCGCCCCCGCGCTCTACGAGGACTGGACCGGCGTCGACTCGCTCGCCATCGGCCGCCTCCAGTCGTGGGGCCTGAGCTACACCGGCGACGACGAGATCGACGCCACCACGCTGTTCCAGGCCGCGCGCGACACGTTCAACGAGACGGCCACCGACCCGGCCAAGAAGGCTCGCGCGGGCCTGCTTCTCGACTTCATGCGCTTCGAGCCGCTCGCCAAGCGACCGGTGCTCGACACGGGCCTGCCGGGCAGCGCGTTCCTGACCGACAAGCCGCGCCCCGCGGCCGTCCCGTTCCCGCGGCTCTCGCCGCAGCTGCTCGCCGACGTGGCGCCGATGCTCGAGGGCATGAAGGCGACGCGCGACTTCCTCGGGCGCGGCGGCTGGTCGTCGAACAACTGGGTGATCTCGCCGCAGAAGAGCGCGACCGGCGCGGCGCTGGTGGCGAGCGATCCGCACCTCGGCCTGCCGGCGCCCTCGATCTTCTGGATGACGGGCGTGCACGTGAAGGGGAGCGACCCGACCCAGGATCTCGACGCGGCCGGCATGGGCTTCGCGGGCATCCCGGGCGTGGTGCTCGGCTTCAACAAGGACGTCGCGTGGGGCGCCACGGTGGCCGTGTTCGACGTGAACGACGCGTACAAGGACAAGATCGTCGACGGCAAGGTCAAGGTCGGCGGGGTCGACGTCGCGATCCAGCCCATCGAGGAGACGTTCGACTACGGCCCGAAGGACACCGGCAACAAGATCGTCCTCGAGGCGGTGCCCGGGCACGGCTTCATCATGCCGACCACCAAGGACAACCGCTGGGTCGCCCGTACCGCGAGCGAGGTGCTCACCATCCGCTGGACCGGCATGGAGCCGAGCAGCGAGTTCTCCGCGTTCATGCACCTCAACCGCGCCAAGAACGTGGACGAGGGCGTCAAGGCGCTCGAGTCGTTCGAGGTCGGCGCGCAGAACTTCGTGCTCTCCGACTCGAGCGGCAACATCGCGTACACGACGCACTCGCTCGTGCCGACGCGCCCGGCCGGCTCGCTCGCGTGGGACAAGAGCAAGGCGAGCGGGCAGCTGCCGTGCCTCGTGCTCCCGGGTGACGGCGGCCTCGAGTGGACGGGCCGCGTGGCCAGCGGCCTCCTGCCCCAGGCCAAGAACCCCGCGTGGGGCTACATCGGCACGGCGAACAGCGACCAGTACGGCCTCTCGTTCGACAACGACCCGAGCAACGGCCCCCTGTACCTCTCCTGCACCTGGGACGTCGGCTTCCGCGAGGCGCGTGTGCGCGAGCGGATCGACGCGAAGGAGAAGCTGTCGCTGGACGACCTCGCCTCGATCCAGGCCGACCACAAGAGCCCCCTCGGCAACCGCCTCACCAAGTTCTTCGTCGCCGCGCTCCAGCGGGCGGAGGACGCGCGCACCGGCGGCAAGGCCGCGCCCGACCTCGACGGCGTGCTCAAGGACCCGCGCTACAAGGGCGAGCGCATGCAGTTCGTCCTCGCCGTGCTCAAGGCGTGGGGTGACAAGTACGGCTACGAGACCCCGGCCGCGTTCGCCATCAACGGCGACCCGGAGCCCTCGGCCGACGAGATCACCGCGAGCCAGGCCACGCTGATCTTCAACGCCGCCTTCGTCGCGCTGGAGAAGCGCGTGATCGACGACGAGTGGAAGGCGATGGGTCGCCCGTCGTGGATGCACGACCTGCGCATCAAGGGCATCGTCCGCATCCTCGAGAAGCCCGAGGCGCTCGCCACGGCGGATGCCACCGGCGAGTCGATCCTGTGGGACGACATGACGACGCCCGACGTCGTCGAGACGAGGGACCAGCAGATCGTGCTCTCGCTGCTACAAGGGCTCGACGGCATCGTCGCCAAGCTCGGCGACGACCCGGGCAAGTGGCGCTGGGGCGCGATGCACACCATCACGTTCACCTCGATGGTGCCGGGCACCGAGAGCGACCTCTCGATCCCCGACAAGTCGAAGGGCTACCCGAACGACGGGTTCCCGCGGCACGGCGACTGGCAGAACGTCGACCGCTCGGACCCGGGGCTGAACAACTTCGACTTCACCTACGACAGCGGCCCCGCCCAGCGGTTCGTCGCGAGCCTCGAGAAGTCGGCGCCGGTCGTGCGCAACGCGCTGCCGGGCGGCAACGTGTGGCGGCCCGACGACAAGTTCTTCGACAACGAGGTGGAGCTCTGGCGGCGCAACAAGAACGCGCCCATCGCCTTCATGCCCGGCGAGGTGGCCGGCAAGGCCCTCGAGCGCTGGGACCTCGTGCCCTGACCAGGCTTGGCAGCACGTGGTGGGCGCAGATACGGTGACGTCATGAGAACCTCCGCCGCGCTCGCGTCGGTCCTCCTCCTGTCGGCGTCGTGCGTCGTCGCGACGCGCCCTCCCCGACCCGGTCCGTCCGGCGAGCCCGTCGCCGCATCGAGCGGCGCAAGTCTCGAGGCCTCCGCCTCTGCCTCCGGGTCCGGCGTAGGGTCGCCCTCGACCATCGCCTCCTCCGCGGCGCCGGCGTCGACCCCGGCGCCCACGACCCCAGCCACCACGACCCCAGCCACCACGACCCCGGCGCCCACGGCCTCGGCAACGACGGCCGGCCCGATCACGGACTGCCCAGCGACCTTCCAGCAGCTGCCCGACTCCACGCACGTCAAGGACCACCGGTGCGCCTGCAAGGCGTCCGATCCTCTCGGCACCCTGTACGGCTCCGGGCCGTTCAGCTCCGACTCGTCGATCTGCAAGGCGGCGCGCTACGTCGGCGAGATCGGCGACAAGGGCGGCGTGGTCACGGTGTCGGCGACGTCCGGCTGCGCCGCCTACCACGGCGGCACCGCGAACGGCGTCACGTCGCTCGCCTGGAGCGCACACAAGGGGAGCTTCTACTTCCCCGCGAAGGGTGGCGCGGCGTGCACCGCCTGCCCGAACACCTTCAAGGACATCCCGGACGTCGACAAGCTCCTCTCGTTCGACTGTACGTGCGGGGCCAAGCTACCCGAAGGCGGGGGCCTCTACGGCACGGGCATCTACACGACCGACTCGTCGCTCTGCCTCGCGGCCAAGCACGCGGGCGTGATCAAGGGCACCAACGGCCTGATCACGGTCAAGAAGGCGCCCGGCTGCGGTAGCTACAAAGGCACGACCGCCAACGGGGTCACGAGCTCGAGCTGGGCGAGCTACCCGAAGAGCTTCTACGTGGCGGGCGGCGGCACCGGGACGTGCCCCTGACCGCGAGGCTCAGCTGCCCCAGAACGCGAGCAGATCGGCGGGCGGCGGCGCGGTGATGGTGATGCGGGTCTTCGGGTCGCTCGGGTGCGGGAGGATCAGCCGCTCGGCGTGGAGGGCGTGGCGGGGGTGCTCGAGGCGGACGAGGTCTTCGGCGGTCAGCGTGCCGTCGGCGCCGCGGGCGAAGAGCTCGTCGTCGGGGCCGTAGAGCTTGTCGCCGACGAGCGGCGCGCCCTCCGCGGCGAGGTGCACGCGGATCTGGTGCTGGCGGCCGGTCTCGAGATCGCAGGTCACCCATCCATAACGTCCTGATGGATGTCGGCGGACGACGCGGAAGCGCGTGGCGGCGTCGAGGGCGCCGGCCTCGGCCGGGTCGGCGAGGCGCATCTTCACGCGCAGGCGGTGGCGCTCGTCGAGCATCATGGCGTGGGTGATGCGCGCCTCCTCCCAGGGCGGCAGGCCCACGGTGAGCGCGAGGTAGCGCTTCTCGACGATGCCGCGGGCCTCGAGCGCGCGCTTGATGAACCGCTCGGCGTCGCGGTCCTTGGCGAGCAAGAGGACGCCGCTCGTTTCGCGGTCGATGCGGTGGCAGAGGGCGAGCTTCTCGTGGGGGCGCGCCTTCTCGAGCACCTTCACGACCGTGTGGTGGTGCCAGCGCGCCGTCGGGTGCACCGGCAACCCCGGGGGCTTGTCGATGGCGAGGAGGCGCTCGTCCTCGTAGAGCACCGGGCACTCGAGCGGGACGTCGGCCTCCTCGAACGGCGGGCGGTAGAGCAGCACCACGTCGTCGAAGCGCACGCGGGCGCCCGAGCGGAGCTTGCGGCCGTCGGGGGCGAAGGCGCCGATGCGGATGACCCCCTGGGCGCGGGTGCGGCTCATGCGCGGGAACGTGGCGACCACCACGCGGTCGATCCGCCAGCGCGCCCACTCGCGGGGGATGCGCACCACGGTGAGCAGCGCCTCCGGGTCGACCCCGGGGGGCCGCGGATAGTCACCTTCGGCGGCAGCCAGCTTGTCTCGCACGCAGGGAAGGAGCCTAGCGTGGGCGGGTCGTGGTAGGAGGCCACCTCATGGCCCGAGCCTCCGCTTCGTCCCTTCCTCCGCCCGCCGGGAGCCGTTTTCACCCGAGCGCTGCGCGTCGCGGTCGTCCAGGGGGGGCCCTCTTCGGAGGCCGAGGTGTCCCGGGTGTCGGCCGGCGCCGTCGCCGCCGCGCTCACCAAGAAGGGGCACGACGTCACGCGCCTCGAGTGCGACCAGAGCCTGCCCGCGCGCCTCCTCGAGGGCAGCTTCGACGTGGTGTTCCCGGTCGTGCACGGCGCCATCGGCGAGGACGGCGCGCTGCAGGGCCTGCTCGAGCTGCTCGCCCTGCCGTACGTCGGCGCGGGGGTGCTCGCGAGCGCGCTCGCCAACGACAAGGTGCAGGCCAAGGTGTGTTACCGCGCGGCCGGCCTGCCCGTGATCCCCGAGCTCGTGCTGCCACGCGAGTCGGCGAGCGTCGAAGCCCACGCCATCGCGGTGATCGCGGCCCTCGGGAGCTCCGTCGTCGTCAAGCCGGCGACCCAGGGCTCGGGGCTCGGCGTCGGCATCCTGCGCAGCCTGGCGGGGGCGAGCGACCCGCGCCTCCTCGAGGCGCTCCAGAAGGCGTTCGCGCTCGACGCCAAGGTGCTCGTGGAGCGGTTCGCCGCAGGGCGCGAGGTGACCTGCGGCGTGCTCGACGTGCACGGCGAGCCGGCGGTCGCGCTGCCCCCGACCGAGATCGAGGCCACGGCGGCCGACTGGTACGACTTCCAGGCGCGCTACGGCAGCGGTGGCTCGCGACACTTCTGCCCCGCGCGCCTGCACCCGACCACGATCGCCCGGGTCCAGGAGGTCGCGCTCGCCGCGCACCGCGCGCTCGGCTGCCGCGATCTCTCGCGCTCCGACTTCGTGGTCGGCCCGGGCGAGGCCGAGGCCGAGGTGTTCCTGCTCGAGACCAACACCATGCCCGGCATGACGGCGACCAGCCTCTACCCCGAGGCCGCGGGCGTGCACGGGGTGCCGTTCCCCGAGCTCGTCGACCGCTTCGCGCGCGGCGCGAAGGCCCGTGGCGTGGCCCAGCGCAACGCCGCCGAGCCCTTCCCGGCCTGAGCGCGCTGCCCAGTCCAGCCCTTGCAGACCGCGGGCTGCGCAAGGACAACCCCGGGGTGCGATGGATCCTGCTGCTCGGCCTCACGGGTTGCATCCGCATCGCCGACCCTCTGCCGACCGACCAGGAGATCGGGGCGCTGGCCGCGGGCTACGACGATCTGATCAAGATCAACCCGAAGCCCTACCAGACGACGCGGCACGCCGATCGCCCCTTCGTCACGGTGTGGGCGAACCCGACGGCCGCCGCCACGTACGAGACCCTCACCCTCGAGTCGCCCCGCCCCGTGGCGTTCGAGGAGGGCGCGTTGCTGGTGAAGGAGACCTTCCTGGCCGACGGCACCACGGTGCTGGCGGTCCGCTACAAGATGCCCCGTAACTATGACCCGAAGCACGGGGACTGGTGGTACGGGATGCTCCGCAACGACGGCACGCCGCTCGGTCCCGACGCCACCGGTCGCGTCGCGGGCTGCAACGGCTGTCACCTCGAGGCCGCCGTCTCCGACCACAGCTTCGGGATCCCGGCCGCCGCGCACTGACGCAGCGCTTCCTGCCCTCGCGCGCTTCACCCCTGCTAGCGTCGAGGGGTGGCTGCAGCCGAGCCCACCCCCGAGCAGGACCCCCCGTCGTCCAAGACGGGGACGCGCGTGCGCACGCTCGCGGGGCTGGGGAGCATCGCGCCGCCGCCGCCCAGCGAGAAGTTCCACGCCGTCCGCGAGCCCAAGCCCTACCGGCCCGACGCCATCACGAGCCGCCGGTTCCTCACGGCGTATTCGGTCACCTTCCTCGTCATCGCGAGCTACCTGTGGCTCAAGTTCAAGGCGCGGTTCTTCTTCGGCAGCGCCTGGGGCGACCGCGAGATCGTCGAGCTCCACAAGCGCAACGCGCGCCGCATCGAGCGCGCCCTCCTCGAGCTGCAGGGGCTGTTCATCAAGGTCGGCCAGCTGCTCTCCATCCTCGCCGGCTTCTTGCCGGCGGAGTTCCGCGAGGAGCTCGAGGGCATGCAGGACAACGTGCCCCCGCGGCCGTTCGCCGAGGTCGAGGCGCGCATCGTCAAGGACCTCGGCCGCTCGCCCGACGAGCTGTTCGCCAAGTTCAACCGCACGCCCATCGCTTCGGCCTCGCTCGGTCAGGTGCACGAGGCCTTCCTCGCCGACGGCCGCCGCGTCGCGGTGAAGGTGCAGCACCACAACATCGAGGAGGTGGTGCGGCTCGACCTCATCACCATCCGCCAGATCGTGCGCATCGTGCAGTGGTTCGTCCCCGTGCACGGGCTCGACAACTACTACCGCGAGATTCGCCAGCTCATCCTCGAAGAACTCGATTTCGCCCGCGAAGCGCGCAACATCACGCGCATCCGCAAGAACCTCGGCCTCGAGGGCGACGTTGTGAGCGGTGGCTCCGCCGGCGCCGACGAGTCCATGGCCGGCATCGTCGACACGCCCGCCGTCGTCGAGGAGCTCTCCACGCAGCGGGTCCTCACCCTCACCTTCGTCGAGGGCGCGAAGGTGGGCGCGATCGAGCAGCTCGACGCGATGGGCATCGATCGCAAGGAGCTCGCCAAGCGCATCGTCCACGTGTTCTGCCGGATGATCTTCGTCGACGGCTGCTACCACGCCGACCCGCACCCCGGGAACCTGCTGGTCCAGAAGGGCAAGGACTCGGGCGGCAAGCTCGTGCTCATCGACTTCGGCGCCGTGGCCGAGCTCTCGCCCAAGATGAAGGAGGGCATCCCCGAGTTCCTCGAGGGCGTGCTCCGCCGCGACACCGATCGCCTCATCAAGGCGATGAAGAAGATGGGTTTCCTCTCGCTCGGCAGCGACGAGGCGGTGGTCGAGAAGGTCATCGAGCACTTCCACCGCAAGTTCCAGGACGAGGTGAAGATCGAGTCCCTGAACCTCAAGGACATCAAGATCGACCCCCAGCGCGGGTTCGAGAACCTGATGGACCTGCGGCAGATGAACGTGGGGCTCAAGGAGCTCTCGTCGTCGATCCACGTCCCGCGCGACTGGGTGCTCCTCGAGCGCACGCTGCTCCTGCTCGGCGGCACCTGCACGCAGCTCGACCCCGACATGAACCCGATGGGCGAGGTGCGGCCCTACCTCGAGAAGTTCGTGCTCGGCAACCGCGACTGGACCGCGATCGCCATCGAGGCCGTGCGCGACACGGCGCTCCGCGCGGTCGGGCTCCCCGAGGCCGTCGACCGCTACATCAAGAAGGCCGTGCGCGGCGAGCTCGAGGTGCGCGTGAAGGGCGTGCACGAGGGCTTCGACGCGCTGTACGCCCTCGGCCGCCAGGCCATGTACCTCGGGACGGCGCTCACGCTCGGCATCGTCGCGCTCTACCTGCACCTCGGGCTGCACCAGGACCGCCTCGCGCGGCCCATCGCCTGGGGCTGTGGCGCCATGTTCGCGCTCTTCGTGCTCTCGTCGCTGCGCGGCGGCCCGCGCCGTCGCTGATGCGACATCGGGAGGCGGCGCTCGTCCTCCTGACATGAGCTCCACCCATCGCCTCCAGGTGCTGGAGGCCAACGGCAAGACCGTCCGCCTCCGCGTCGAGATCGTGCACGACGACGAGCACGCGATCCCGCTGTTCCGCACCGCCCTCGCGTCGATGCTCCTCGACTCCCTGTCCGCCGCCGAGGACGCTGGGCACCGCGTCTCCAAGGCTGCTCGCGACACGTTCTCGGACGAGTTCGAGGACGACGAGGAGGCGGCCGCCCTCGTCAAGACGGTGCGACTCGTCGCGACGGAGAGTGGGAAGGTACGAGTTCAGAACCCCACGCAGGGGGTGCGGTTCGCGAAAGCGAAGGGGGCGCTCGTGGTCGAGCTCACGACGCCGAGGGCGAGCTTGTTCGCGCACCTCGTGCCCGGTCTCTCCTGGGAAACGGCGCCGGTCTTCCCCGAGATGGAGGAGGACTGGCCGACGAACGACGAAGACTGAGCACGAAACGGACTCGGCCGCCCCCACGAGGGACGGCCGAGCTTGGAGACCTTCGTCGGCCCATGGAGGCGACCGAGGCGTCAGGTCACTTGCAGGCGCCGTCGACGCAGTCCTTGCCGCTCGTGCAGTCGGCCTTCTTGGTGCAGGCGGCCGTTAGCTCCTCGGGCCGACGGCAGAAGCCCTCGGTCTTGCTGCAGGCGCCGATGCGGGCGTCGAACTTGAGGCACTCGTCGTTGGTGCCGCAGAGGCGGCGGCAGAAGCCGTCGACGCACTTCTCGGTGCCGGTCGCGCAGCTCGCGTCCCCCGTGCACTTGGTGTCGGGTCGGGTGTCCGGCACGCACGCGCCGCCGATGCAGCGCTGGCCCGGGTCGGCCTTGCCGTCGGCGCCGAGGCACTCGGTGTCGGCCGCGCAGCCCGCGCTGCAACGCCCGTCGATGCACTTCTCGCCGGTCTTGCAGGTCTTGCCCGTGGTGCCGCCGCAGGTCGGCGTCGCCGAAGGCTTGCAGAAGCCCTTCGCGTCGCAGTCGAAGCCAGTCGCGCAGGCGGGGAGGCCCGCGCCGCACGCCGCCTCGCACTTGCTGTCGACGCAGATCTTCCCGGTGTCGCACTCGCTCGAGTACTTGCAGGAGCAGCCCGCGCCCTCGCACTTGGGGATCTCGACGCACTTGCCGTCGACGCACGCGGCCGTGGCCGAGAGCGCGGTGCAGTCGGCGCCGGTGGTGCAGGTGGTGGGGGTCGGGTCGACCTTGGGCGGCGTGCAGAAGCCCTTCTTGCAGACGAGGCCCTTCTCGCAGCTCGAGCTGTCGGCGCAGGGGATGAGGCAGCCCGCCGAGGTGCAGACCTCGCCGGCCTTGCACGCGACGTCGCCCGCGTAGCCGCACGGGGTCGGCGTCTTGGGCACGACCGGGCGACACCCGAGGCTGTCGCACTCGTAGCAGCCCGTGTCGTCGCAGCGGTACTCGTCCGAAGCCGAGCTGCAGCCCGGACCGGCGATGGCAGCGAAGGCGCCCGCCACGAGGACCGCAGCAGCGGTACCGAGCGACCAGGGCGAGACCGAGGAGCGATGCGACATGGGAGAACCTCCGCTACGACAGTATTCACGTCCCGTGCCGTGCTGGCAAATGCGTGATTTGCCGATCGGCTCCCCCGGGAGTGGGCCTTTCTCGTCGCAGCTGGGCGTGAACTGCTGGCTACGGCGTGGGCGGGCGTTCACCCTGCGACCTTCACCCCCTTCTCCCGTGTTAGGCTGACCTGCCGTGATCGGGCACCCGTCGGAACCACCGTCGATCGAGCGCGACGACCGCGTGGACTCGGATCGTCCCACCAAGACCAAAACCGTGGTCACGGTGATCTCCGCGCCCACCCAGGTGGCCTCGCCCTCGAGCGCCGCGGCGTGTCTCGTGGTCATCTACGGCGCCGACCTCGGCAAGCGCATCGTGCTCGACGGCACGGCCATCGAGATGGGCCGCTCGGTGAAGTGCGACGTCACCATCGACCAGGAGTCGGTGTCGCGCCGCCACGCGCGCCTCGCCTACGACGGTGGGCGCTACCGGCTCACCGATCTCGGCTCGACCAACGGCTCCTACGTGAACGACGAGCTCACCAACGAGCGTCCGCTCAAGGACGGCGACCAGCTCAAGATCGGGCGCACGATCCTCAAGTTCATGACGGGCGACAACATCGAGGCGGCGTACCACGAAGAGATCTACCGGCTGATGACCTTCGATGGTCTCACCCAGATCCACAACAAGCGGCACTTCCACGACACCCTCGAGCGCGAGGTCTCACGCAGCGCGCGCTACGATCGCCCGATGTCGCTCGTGGTGTTCGACATCGACCACTTCAAGCGTGTGAACGACACCCACGGGCACCTCGCGGGCGACGCGCTCCTGCGACAGCTCGCGGCGCTCGTGCGGTCGCGGATCCGGCGCGAGGACCTGTTCGCGCGCGTCGGCGGCGAGGAGTTCGCGGTGCTCCTGCCGGAGATCGACGTGGCGGGGGCGGCCCAGTTCGCCGAGAAGATCCGCAAGGTGATCGAGGGCGCGACGTTCCACTTCGAGGACGTCAGCATCGGCGTCACGCTCAGCCTCGGGTGCGCGGAGCTGCGGCCGCCCTACAAGAACGGCGCCGATCTCTACAAAGCCGCGGACGACGCGCTCTACCAGGCCAAGCAGACCGGGCGAAACCGCGTCATGACGGACCCGGCCTCGCCGTCGACCTAGCGTCAGGCCAGCTCGTCGGGCTTGCACGCCGCCGCAACGCCTGTTCGCATGCGCCGATGCGAATCCTCGTTGCCACACTCGCGCTCGTCCTGGTCACTGGATGTTCGGCCCCGACCCCCGAGAAGGTCTGCAAGCACGTCATGGAGCTCGCCGAAAAGGACGGCGACAAGCCTTCGGACAAGAAGCTCGACCGCTGCACCGAGAAGCTGACCAAGCTCAAGGACAAGGAGCCCGAGCAGTACAAGTGCATGGCGCCGTGCGCGGCAGACGCCAAGTCCCTCGACGGCCTCCGGGACTGCGAGAAGAAGTGCAAGAAGGACGACAAGAAGAAGGGCGACGACGACGACGACAAGGGCTCGAAGAAGAAGAAGTCGAGCGACGACGACGACGACAAGAAGAAGAAGAAGACCGACGACGACTGAGGCTCCGGCGCGGGCCGTCCATCCCGTCGGCCGCCCATGGAGGCGGCCGATGCTTCGCTCCACTTCGTTCCGCTCAGCCGTCGAGCACGATGCCGGCCTTCAGTGCCCGGCTCACCATGGTGCGCAGCAGCGAGTAGGTGTCCTCCGCCACGGGCGCGAGCGAGTCGGCCCCGAACAGGTGGCGGAGGGCGCCACGCAGCGCCTTGGACGAGGTGGCGTGGATGGCCGCCCGCTCGAGCGCGTTGGCGATCTCGGGGGAGAGCGTGGTCGAGACCGCCATCGCGTCGTTCGGGATCGGCCCGAAGGTGTCGAGCACGCGCACCGGCTTCGGGTTGCTGCCGTCGGGCTCGGTGAACCCGCCGCGGAGGATCGACCCGTCGGGCCGGAGGGTGACGAACGTGGCGCCGACCTCGGCCTGCCCCTCGATCACCATCCGCACCACCTCGGCGTGGTTTTGCAGGAACGACTCCTGACGGAACGCCTTGTGCGGGTCGACGCCGCGCGCGGCCAGCATGAGCCGTGGAAACACGTATCCCGCGGCCGAGGTGCGGTCGACCCACGCCACGCGGGCCTGGTCGATGCTCTCGACCGAGGTGATGGGCGAGTCCTCGGCGACGAACAGGCACGCGTGGTACTGGGCCGTACCGCCCCGCACGCACTGGGCGATCGGCACCACCCGCCCCGACAGCTCGAGTCGCGCCAGCACGACCGGCGGGAACCAGCCGAAGCTCGCCCGCCCCTCCAGGATGGCGCGCTCGAGGGCGCCGTAGGAGGCCACCCGCATGGGGGCGACGTCGAGCCCCACGGAGTCCGAGAGGGCACGGCAGACGTCGACGAGGGCCTGCCGGGTGCGGTCTCCCTCGATCGAGGGGGCGAAGCCGAAGACCAGCCGCGTCGTGTCCGGGAGCGGCGGGTTCGAGCCGGGGCGTTCCTCCATCGGTCGCACTTCTTATCACGTCGATCGCGCCGCGGTGGACTATGCTGCACCGCCATGGGCAAGAGCTGCTTGCTGCGTCGCGCCACCGTCGTCGCCACCGTCCTCTGCATCCCCCCGGTCCTCGCCTCGCCGTGGCTCACGGGCTGTGGCGACAAGCCGAACCCCAAGAACCCCGTGGCCGCGAGCGGCGATGCCTCGACGAGCGGCGATGCCGCCGCGGAGGCCTCGTCGACCGTCCCGTCGTCCACCGGCGTCGTCTCCGAGGCGGGGGTCCTCCTCGTCTCCGACGCGCTCCCCCTCTCCTCCGCCTCCGAGAGTGGCGTGCTCGTCACGACCGACGCCTCGCCCGCCGGCCCCTGCTGGAAGGGCTTCGTCGTCACCGGCAACGCCGTCGCCGACGTGGGCGAGCTCGGCAAGCGCTGCGCCGCCGGCATGACCCAGCCGATCCCCACCGTGAAGCACGTGTTCAAGCAGGGCGAGAAGAAGTCCTTCCCCGTGCTCGTGCTCCCGGGCTGCTACCGCATCATCGCGGTCGGCGGCACCGGCGTGAAGGACGTCGACCTCGAGCTCACCGACAACGCGGGCAAGCTCATCGCCGCCGACAACACCCCGGACGACATCATGCCCATGCTGCACCCCAACAAGGAGCTGTGCATCGAGGGCAGCTACATCGCGAACCTCTCCATCACGGTGAAGAAGGGCGCGGGCGAGGTCGCTGGCGGCGTGTGGAAGCGGTGAGGCGCTCGACGCGGCGGGGCCTGGTCTCGGGCGCGCTCCTCGCCGCGCTCGCCGTCTCGTCGGAGGCGGGCGCGCAAGGCTTCGACCCGCCGCGCATCCAGCCCCCCACCCGCTCGCTCGCAGGCACCGACGACACCGACGCGATCGGCCTCGTCCCCGCGCAGCTCGCGTTCCTGCCGGGCTGGGAGCTGCGGTGGACGCACGTCCATCTGCCCAAGGGCGCCGACACGCTGACCCCCGCGCGCGGCGACGCCATCGGCTTCGGGCTGCCGCTGTTCTTCGGTCTCTCGACCGGCGTGCGCGTCGAGTCGGTGCGCCCGCCCGAGTCCACGCCCTCGCCGTCGCTGTGGTCGGTGAACTGGGCGCTCGCCTGGAAGCTGAGCGAGGTGCTGTCGTACGCCCTCGATCTGCGGTTCTGGCTCGCCTCGGACCCGCTCCTCGAGCGCCTCGACGGCGCGGTCGGGCTCGGCGCCTCGTTCGCGCTGCGGCCCTCGCGCTTCGCGGGCTTCTCCTTCGCGGCGCGCGACCTCAACGCACCCAAGGGCGTCCACCGTTCGTTCGTGAGCGGGTTCGCGATCCGGCCGCTCGGCACGCGCACGTTCGAGATCGGCGTCGATGGCTCCTGGAACCCGCTCGCGAACCAGCGCTTCGGGCTCGGGGGCACGCTCGGCGTCGACGTGCCGTTCGGCCGCGCGTCCGTCGCCTTCCGCATGGGCGATCCGAATGCGCCCGAGGGTCGCGATTTCGCGAACGCCTGGAGCCTCACCGCGGGCGTGGAGGTCGGCCTGCTCACCACGCGGCTCGGGGGAGGCATCGTCGCCGGCAAGAACCTCGGCGGCGACCCGGGCTGGTATGCGACCGCGTCGATCGGCGGGTTCAAGCAGCCCGGCATCCCCGAGACCGACCGCGCGGTGCTGCTCCGCATCGAGGACACGCCGGGATCGCGTGGCCACGTGCACCTGCTCCGCAAGCTCGCGCGCCTCGGGCGCGACCCGACCGTGCGCGCGGTGGCGCTCGTCATCAAGGCCGACGCCGCGGGCTCGACCGCCCACGCCGAGGAGCTCGCCGACGCGCTCGACGCCCTGCAGAAGAAGGGCATCAAGGTGCTCTGTCACCTCGAGGACGGCGGCGCCAAGAGCCTCCTCGCCTGCAGCGCCGCCGACAAGGTGCTGGTGAACCCCGCGGGCGGCATCCGGTTCGCCGGCTTCCGTACGCAGACCATGTACTACGGCACCGCGCTCCAGAAGATCGGCGTCGAGCCCGACTTCATCCGCATCAAGGAGCACAAGGGCGCGCCCGAGGCGTTCGTGCGCGACGGGCCCACCCCGCAGGCCGCCGCGAACCAGAAGGAGCTGCTCGCCGCGATCGAGCGCATCTACCTGGAGCGCCTCGCCAAGGGCAAGGGCATGTCGGTCGAGACGGTGCGCGCCAACATCGCCAAGGGCCCCTTCGTGGCCGACGAGGCGATCGCCGCCGGGCTCGTGCACGAGAAGGCGTTCGACGACGAGGTCAAGGCCCACGTCCACAAGCTGGTCGGCAAGAAGCTCCGCGTGGAGGCCGACGAGAGCGAGCCGGTCGCGCCGAAGACCTTCGGCAAGCGCCCGCGCATCGCCATCGTCTACCTCGACGGCGACATCGTCGACGGCCGCAGCCAGCGCATCCCGCTGCTCGGCACCAAGCTGGTGGGCTCGTACACGGTCGCCGAGGCGCTCGACGCCGCGCGCACCGACCCGAGCATCGCGGGCGTGGTGCTGCGCATCGAGAGCCCCGGTGGCTCGTCGCTCGCGAGCGACGTGATGTGGCGCGAGGCGGAGCGGCTCTCCAAGGTGAAGCCCGTCGTCGTCTCGATGGGCTCGGTCGCCGCGTCGGGCGGGTACTACGCGGCCGCGTTCGGCGCGCCGATCTACGCCAACGCGGGCACCGTCACCGGCAGCATCGGCATCTTCTACGGCAAGGCCGACGTGAGCGGCCTGCTCGGCAAGCTCGGCGTCACCGTCGTGACCGAGAAGACGGCGCCCAAGGCCGACGCCGAGTCGCTCTACCGACCGTTCACCGACGAGGAGCGCGTCGAGCTCGGCAAGAAGGTCGCCCAGTTCTACGCGGTGTTCCTCGATCGCGTGGCGCGCGGCCGCAAGATGACCGTCGACCAGGTGGACGCGGTCGCGCACGGCAAGGTGTGGCTCGGCCTCGCCGCCAAGGAGAAGGGGCTCGTCGACCACGTCGGTGGCCTCGACGCCGCCCTCGCCGACGTCCGCGCCCGCGCTGGCCTCGAGGACGACGCGCCGGTGAGCGAGTTCCCGCAGGAGAAGAACGGCCTGCTCGACGTCGCGCTCGATCTGCTCGGGGCCGAGGCCCCCGTGCCCAACGCCGCGGCGCTGCCCAAGGCGATCGCGCCTTACGTCGACGCCCTCGCACCCTTCGCCGTGTACGGCCCCGACCAGCCGCTCGCCCTCTGGGAGGGCATCGGCACCCTGTAGTGGCGCTCGTCGATCGCAGGCAGGCCATCCTCGGCGGCGCGGGAGCGCTGGTCGCGTTCGGGCTCGGCGCGATCGCCGCGCGGAGCCGGCGCAAGGGCGCGACCCCCTTCACGCCGCTGCCGCCCGGGGGCCCGCGCGATCTCGAGGTGCTCGACTGGACCTTCCCCACGCCGGACGGCGAGCGGCGCGTGGTGGTGCTCGTGCCGAGGCCGCTCCCGGCCGGACAGAAGCTCCCGCTGCTCGTCGCCCTCCACGGCCGCGGCGAGACCGCGAGCCCGCGCGCGGGCGCCTATGGATGGCTCGAGAGCTACCGCCTCGATCGCTCGTACGCGGCGCTCCGCTCCCCCCCGCTCACGGCGGAGCTCTTCGAGGGGTTCGTGCGTCAGGACCGGCTCGCGCGGCTCAACGCCGACCTCACGGCGCGTGCGTTCGGGGGGCTCGTGGTGGCGTGCCCCGCCCTGCCCCCCGAGATCGGCGGCGGCATGTACGACCGCTACGCGAGCTTCCTCGCCGACGCGCTCCTGCCGCGGCTCCGCAAGGAGACCCCGATCCTCGGGACCAAGGAGAGCACCGGCATCGACGGCGTCTCGCTCGGCGGCATCTCCGCGCTGCGCATGGGGATTTCGCGGCCCGATCTGTTCGGGGCGATCGGCGCGTTGCAGCCGGCGATCATCGAGGACCCAGCGGAAGGCCACGTGGTCGACGCGATCGTGAAGGGCCTCGGAGGCCGACCGTTGCGCCTCGTGACGAGCGACGAAGACGTCTACTACCCCGCCGTCACCAAGGCGAGCGCGCGGCTCACCGAGCTCGGCGTGAGCCACCAGCTGCTCGTCACGATGGGCCCGCACGACTACGTGTGGAACCGCGGCCCGGGCGGGATCGAGATGCTGCTCTACCACGACCGCGCGCTGCGCGGCCTACCCGCGGTCTAGCGAACTACTTGCACTCATACGTGCTCGGGCGCGTGAACGTGCAGGCGCCGGCGCAGCGCTTCTTGACCGAGAACTTCTTGCCGTCGCACTCGAGCAGCTTGGCGGGCTCGGCGCCGTCGGGCTTCTGGCAGGCCTGCTGGCCCTTCTTCTGGCACGGCACGCCGTCGGTCGGCACCGAGAGATCGCACGCGACGCCGTCGGCCGTCTTGCTGCAGCCCTTGGGACCCGTACACATCTTCTCGAACATCTTGGTGCCGTCGCACAGCAGGATCGCGGCGCCGTCGTCGGAGCAGATCTCGGGCACCGGCGGGGTGCACGGGTCGCCGACGAGCTGCACGGAGAGGTCGCACTCGACCTCGCCCTTCTTGGCCTTGCAGCCCTTGGGGCCGCGGCAGTTGCGCACGAAGGCGAACTTGCCCTCCTTGGTGCACTCGGTGACCGACTTGCCGTCGGGCTCGCAGCCCTGCTTGGTCTGGAACGAGCGGTCGCACGCGTCGCCGGCCTTGGCCGTCGCGGTGTCGCACTCCTTGAGCAGCCCCTCGCCGCCGCCGTCCGAAGTACACCCGCCGCTGCACCCGACGACGGCCCACTTGCCGCCCTGGCAGGTGGTGGCCTCCTTGTCGCCCTTGCACATGCGCTTGCCGAGGAACCGGTCGTCGCACGGCGAACCGACCTTGTTGCCCGAGAAATCACAGCGCGGGGTGGTGCCTTCGAGCTTGCAGCCCTTGGGGCCGTCGCACGGGAGCGGCAGGAGCTTGCCGCTCTTGCAGGCGAGCAGGGTCTTCTCGTCGCCGCAGGTGTCGGCCTGGCAGTCGTCGCCCGCCTTGGGCTTGCAGGCGTCGAGCGAGACGAGGGCGAGAGCGAGCGCAAAGAGCGGGGCGAACCGGGGCTTCATGGGGCGGCGAGGATCGCAAAGAACGGCCGCGTTGTCGATGGCTGCGCGTTGTCCGCGCTCGGGGCGCCCATGCTCTTCGGCCGCTCCTCGACCTCCACGACGAGGTCGATCTCGTCGGCGGCGGGCGCCTGCTTGGTCGCCAGGTCGACGCGCAGGAACCAGCCCGTGTCGAGGAGCCGCTGGCGCGACTTCTCGAGCTTGGTCTCGGAGTACAGGTCGCCCGCGTGCACCAGGAGCTCGGCGCGCACGGCCGCCTCCGTCACGGACTTCAGCCCGACGATCTCGATCGCGTGCAGGTGCACGAGTGGGCCGCGCACGACCGCGAGGGTGACGCCCACCGTGCGTCGCTCGAGGTCGAGCTTGGTGCTCGGGTCGGCCATCACGAAGGCGAACCCGAGATCGCGGTAGGTGCGCTCGAGGCCGTCGATCGACTGGCGCAGGAGCTTCCGCGAGAACACGTCGCCGACCTTGACCCGCGGCACCCAGCCGAGCGCCGGCGCGTGCTGGCCCCCGAGGTCCTCGTAGACGTCGAGGGCGCTGACCCGGAACTGCACGCCCTCCTTGACGACGAAGGTCACCTCGACGAGGTCGCCCGCGGCGCGGACGGAGGGCTCGACCTTGACCTGGAGGTAGCCCTGGTCCCAGTAGAGGAGCTCGATCCGCGAGGCGTCGTGGAGCAGCACGCTGTCCTCGACGAACCCGTGGGCGACGTCGAGGTCACGCACGAGGGCGGCGCCCGCGAGGTGCTCGTTGCCGGCGAACCGGACCCGCACGCCCGCGTACGACTTCCCTTGCCAGCCGACGGTGCGGCTGATCGTGACCTCGTTCGGCTCGCCCTCTGGCGAACGCGCGCCGGGTCGGGTGCAGCCGATCGCGAGGAGCACGGCGAGGAGAGCGAGGCGCACCCCCTTTCCTACCGCACTTCTCGCGGCGAGCCACGCACCGCACCTCGACGGAACGCAAAAGGGGCAGTACAACCCCTCGGCTTCGAGGGCCCCTAGCTCAGTCGGTGGAGCAGCGGACTTTTAATCCGTTGGTCGTGGGTTCGAACCCCACGGGGCCTACCCAGTCCGTGAACCAGAGTGGCTGGTGCAATCCGCCCGCGTGACAGTTGAGCCCGGGCGATCGTACGTTCACCGGCATGAGCGATTTCAACATGAAGGATCTGTCGCCGGGCGCCCTCGTCTCGGCGGTCACCACCGGCGAAGGTTTCGGCAACCCGCGCCTCGTCGCGCTCGCGGCGATGGGCCTCGGCCTCCTGCTCGCGGCCGGCAACTTCGTCCTCATCTTCGTCCTCAACCGGTACTACCCGTACCTGCTCGGCATCGCGCCGATCCTGCTGATGGGCGGCCTGTTCATGGTCGCGACCGGCGAGCCCAAGTCGCGCGGCGAGGGGCAGACCGCCCCGATGTGGACCCGCGCTGGCCTCGCTGGCTCGATGGTGCTCGGGCTCGGCATCGGCGTCGCGCTCGTGTTCCTCGTGCACTGGGGTCCCTGAGCCTTCCGGAGCGTCAGCCCCGCTCGACGAGCAGCTCGACGCCGGCGGTGTAGAGCCGCGTCATCGCTTCGACGTTGCGCACGCCGAGTCGGCCGAGCGCGTCCTCGGCCTCCGTCACGAGTCTTCGTCCTTCGTCGCCGCCGAGCAGCTGTCCGCGGCGGCGACGGACCGCGGCGGCGCGAAGGAACATGTGGGTCGCGGTCAGCGCCTCCTCGGCGTGCGCGAGCTCTGCGACGGCTCCCACACGGTCGCCGCGCACGGCCGACACCCCGGCGCGGAGCACGGGCGCGAGCGCCAGGGTCCACGGGCTTCCGACCCTGGAGATCTCTCGCGCGTCGTTCGCGGCGCGCGCGACGAGATCGGCTGAGGGAGATCCTCGGGTCGCGGCCGCCGCGCCGATCGCGCAGCGGGCGTGCAGATCGAGCTGCAGCACCCGCACGGTCTCGACGCGGAGCAGCAGCGAGCGCCGCAGGGCCGAGGTCACCCGCCGCAGTCGATCGAGTCCCCGTCGCGCCTCTCCGACATAGAGATCGAGCTCGAGGGCCGAGAGGAGCGCGTAGTAGTGCTGGATGTGGAACACGCCGTGGGGCAGCTCCTCCTCGAGTCGGCGGAGGTTCTCTGCAGCGGAATCCGGCTGGTCCTCGGCGAGGTGGAGCATCGTCAGGGGGATCGCGCGGAAGTTCGCCGTCGCGTACTCGTCGCCACGGATCGCCGCGGTACGCAGGACGGGGGGCAGCCGGACCGCGAGCTCGCCGAGCTCTCCCCGGAGCACCAAGGTGCGGTAGAGCATCGTGCGCGTGGAGCTGAGCAGCCAGTTGACGTCGATGCACTTGTCGCGGAAGCCCTCCTCGGCCGCGACGAAGGCCGTCTTCGCGTCGTCCCACTCCCCGTTCATGTAGCTCGCGTACCCGGCGGCCAGGTCGGCGAGCGCCTTCGCCTCGGGGGTGTCGACCCGGCGGGCGATCGCCCTGGCCGCGTCGAGCAGCGCGAAGGTGCGCGCCCTCGTGCGAGCGCCGCCCGCCGAGGTGAAACACACCTCGAGCGACAGCGCGCGCGCGATGCGGCGCGGATCGCCGGCGTCGAGGGAGAGCAACAGGTTCTTGGTCTGGAAGAAGGCGCCGCGCATGTTGTCGGTCATGGCGAAGCCCGCACCGGCGGCGCCGAGGCTGTCGATCCGCACCATCGCGGCCCGGTCGAGGCTCTCGGGTGCTGCCTCGCGGAAGCCGAGACCGCGCAGGACCAGCCGCAGCCGCGTGACGAGCACCCAGAAGAGGACGCTGAGCGGGGAGACCGGGAACCGCTCGCCGACGTCGGCCAGCACGGAGCGCAGCAACGCGTAGCCGCGGTCGAAGTGACCGCTCACGAGGAACTGTTCGGCCGCGCGTCGGCGCAGCTCGAGCGCCTCGAGCGCGGACGCGTGGCTGGCCATGCGGAGCCTCACCTCGGCCGCGTCGGCGTCGCGTCCGTCGTTCGTCAACGCCTCGGCCAGCGCGAGCCGGAGCTCCTGCTCCGCCTCCGGCGTCAGCGCCGGGTGGCGAAGGGCTCGCTCGAAGAGCGCTGCAGCCCTGTCGAACGCCAGGGTCTCCGCCGCCTTCTCCGCCGCGACGGCCGCCGCCTCCGCCGCCTTCGTCGGCTCGCCACCCTCGTCGAAGTGGACCACGAGGGCCTCGTGGTCCGCGCTGCCCGTCGACACGAGCGCTTCGGCGAGGGCGAGGTGGATCTTGGTGCGCGAGGGAGCGTCGAGCCGCGCGACCACCGATTCGCGCACGCGGTCGTGGTAGGTGACCAGACGGTACTCGTCGCGGACCTGCGACGAGCGCACGAGCCTCGCGGCGCGCAGCTGCGCCAACGCGGTCGCTTCGTGCTCGCCAGCGAGCTCGGCGGCGAGCCCGGCCACGGCCCGCGAGAGCGGCGTGGCGGCGATCGCGACGACCTCGAGGAGGCGGCGCGCATCCTCGGAGAGCGCTCGGACTTGCTCGTGCAGGATCTCCTCGAGGCGCGGAGGTGCGGCGCTAGGCCCCGCGAGCCCTCGTCGCGTGTCGGCGTGCTGGGCGAGGACGTCGACGAAGAACGGACTGCCGCGCGACTCCGCGGCGATGGCGACGGCCTGCGCTTCGCGCTCGGGTGTGTCGCCGAGGAGCGTCCGGGCGAGCTCGCGAGCGTCGGACGGATCGAGCGTCCCGACCTCGATCTCCCGGGTCTCGATCGCCCCCTTCTCCTGCGCGCGTCGGAGAGCGGCCACGAAGACCGAGCCCACGTCCTCGCTCCGGTAGCTCGCGACGAGGAGGAGCGGCGGCGGATCGGGCGGCCGGAGGAGCTCCTCGACGAGCCCGGCGCTGTCGGCATCGGCCCACTGGAGGTCGTCGATGAACAGGACCAGTGGCCGCCGCATGGCGATCCTCGTGAGCACCTCCCGGAGCGCCGAGGCGGCGCGGCGTCGGAGTTCCTGGGGGTCGGCGACGTCACGGCGGCGCGACAAGGCCGCGGCCACCGCGTCGATCCCCTTGAGCACCGGGAACAGGCGGGTCAGCGCCCGGATCTCGAGGGGGAGCACGACCTCCACCTCGGCCGGAGGTAGGCGCTGGAGGTGCACGCTGAGGGCGTCCACGATGCCGTCGAGCGCCTTGTACGGCACCGACTCCCGCTCGTAGCACCGGGCGGCCAGCACCACGGTGTCTGGCTGCTGCTCGGCGAGCCCATCCAGGAACCGCTGTACGAGGAGGCTCTTCCCCATGCCCGAGCGACCGCGCACGTGGATCACCGAGCAGCCTCCGGCCAGGGCCGTCTCGAACGATCGCGAGAGTTCGGCGAGGTGAGGCGCGCGGCCGACGAGAACGGATCGCGACGGTCGAGCGGGCGAGAGCGGCGACGGTGCGGTGCTCAGCAGGCGCCGCAGCTCGGAGGACGACGGCCTCCGGGAGGGGCTTCGCTCGAGCAGGCTCGTGCACAGCGCATCGAGGTCGGGCGGCACGCCAGCGACCAGCGCTCGCGGGGAGCGCGCGGGCTCTCGCTGCTTCTCGAGCAGGATGCGCATCGGGGGGCCGACGAAGGGCAGCGCCCCGGTCAGCGCCTCGTAGAGGATGACCCCGAGCGAGTACCAGTCGCTCGCCTCGCTGAGCCCACTGCCCGCCCCTTGCTCGGGGGACATGTACTCCGGCGTGCCCACGAGGCCGGGGTCGAACGCCTCGCCTCCCTCGAGTCCGAGGCTCGACACGAGGCCGAAGTCCAGGAGCACGACGCGCCCCTCCGCCGTGACCAGGACGTTCGAAGGCTTGAGATCGCGGTGCAGCTTCCCCGAGGCGTGGAGCGCGGAGACGCCGTCGACGAGCTGCACCAGCGCCGACCGGAGACGCGCCTCGTCGCAAGCGAGCCCCCCTTCGGACCTCGCCCCCACCGTGACGTGACCGAGGAAGTCCGTGCCCTCGACGAGCTCCATCGTGAAGAACAGGTGGTCGTGGTCGACGTCGAGCTCGTACAGCGTGACGAGGTTGGGGTGCACGACGTCGGCCAGCGCTCGGAACTCGTTCTTGAACCGGTAGAGGTCTCTCGGCCCGAGGCGCCGCATCGTCTTGAGCGCGACCCGCGCGCCACGCGTGCGATCGAAGGCCTCGTAGACGACCCCCATCCCTCCTCGGCCGAGCGGGCGGCGAATCTCGTAGCGACCGGCGAGGCAATCGCCGAGTGCGAACTCCAAGACCTCGTCGACCATCGCACCTCCCGACCCCTCTCACGGGGCCGAGAGCGAGGATACTCGGCGCGACCGCGCGGCGTGAGTGGCAGGTCGGCACTCCATCAGCCGGGAGCCTCCAGCGCCGCGCGCAGCACCTCGTCGAACATCGCGGCGGTCAGGCGCCCGGTCTGGGTGTTCTGCTGGCTCACGTGGTAGCTCCCGTGCAGCCGGTAGGGACCGCACGACACCGCCACGCCGTGGCCGAACTTCGGTCGCGGCGTCGGCAGCGCCACGCCGCGCCGCGCGAGGTGGTCGAGCACCGCGGAGAACGCGAGGGCCCCGAGCGCGAGGAACCGCCGCCGCCTGGGTAGGAGCGCGAGTTCGCGATCGAAGAAGTCGCTGCAGGTGGCGATCTCCTCGGCGAGCGGCGCGTTGTCGGGCGGCGCGCAGCGCACGGGACAGAGCACGTAGACGCCCCTCAGCGTGAGCCCGTCGCCAGGTCCCCGACTCTCGGCCTGGTTCGCGAGGCCCGCGCGGTGGAGCGCGGCGTAGAGGAAATCCCCCGAGCGATCGCCCGTGAACACGCGGCCGGTGCGGTTCGCGCCGTGCGCGCCGGGGGCGAGGCCGACGACGATGAGCGGGGCGCGGCCATCACCGAAGCCGGCGACCGGGCGACCCCAGTAGGTCTGGTCGCGGTAGGCGCGCCGCTTCTCGATCGCCACGGACTCGCGGTGCTCGACGAGCCGCGGGCACCTCCGGCACGCGTGGATCTCGTCGCGCAGCACGGCGAGGCGGGTCACGGTTCCTCGAGCCCCCGATCGGCCTTCGGCGGGGGCAGATCCGCGACCCTCGGGATCAACGCGACCGCGCGCACCTTGGCCGTGGACAGCCACTGGATCGTGAGGGGCCCGACGGGGCGCGCCACGAGCTCGGCGACGGGACCAGCGGCCGTCGTCTGCACCGGCACCTTCGCGCCGTCGATCGTGAGCTCGACCGCGGTGTCGGGGGGCACGCCGAGGACCAGCACCCGCCACGCCCCGGCCTTGCCGATCGTGGCGACGAGCTTGCCCTGCACGACCGGCTCGGGGGCTCGGACCATCCACGGCACGGCGCGCCCCGTGAGCAGCGTGAGCAGCGTGTCTCCGCCGCCCGGTGGCAGCTCCGGCACCCCGAGGAAGCGGACCACGTGGGGGAGCGCGGCGTCCCCTGCGCCGAGCCTGGCGAGCGCCTGCGCGAGGGGCATGCGCGCGTCGAGGTGCCGCTCTACGGCGAGGCGCTGCAAGAGGGCTGGGGCCGCGCCCGTGTCGGCGAGCGCACCGAGGGCCTCGGCGGCCGCCGCGCGAAGTCGAACGTCGTCGAGGGCAGCGACCAGCACCGGCGTCGCCTTGCGGCCGAGCAGCGGCTGCCCCCGCCCGAGCCTCGCGAGGCCGCGGATCGACGCGCGGGCGAGCACGCCGTCTCCCCGCACCTCGACCAGCAGCGCGAGCAGCCGGTCGAACGCGACCGGCATCGCGCCGACGGGCACCGCCGCCGCCTCCGAGGCCGCGAGGGCCGCGAACCGCGAGAGCGCATCGTCCTCGGCGATCAGCGCAGGCAGCTGCACGGCCTCGGCCGACTTCGGGTCGGTGCGGACCGCGGCGACCGCGAGCCAACCGCGCACGAGGGCGTCCTTCTCGAGGCCGAGCGCCCGGACCACGTGCGGCGAGGTCTCGGCCCGCGCGAGGCGCGCGAGGGCCTCCGCGGCGCGACGGCGGAAGGCCACGTCGACGTCGTCGAGCAGCGGCGCGACCTCGATCGCGGCGTCGGCGTCGCCGGAGAACGCGCGGCGCAACGGCTCGGGCCAGCCGACCCCTCCGAGCCCCTCGAGCGCCGCGCTCGTCGAGAGCAGCGCCGACGTCTGCTTGCGGAGCGCGGCCACGCGCGCGGGGTCGGTGAGCGGGTGCAGCTGGAGCGGGTCGCGATCGAGGTCGTAGAGGGCACAGGTGGAGAGCACGCGGTTGCACAGGAGGCGCAGCGCGCCCCGCGCGAACATGGTCTGGTCCTCCACCTCGGCGAACGCGAGGCCCTCGCCGAGGAGGGGCTCGGCGACCGCGAGCAGGTGCCCGAGGTCGCGCCCGCGCACGCGTGGCGGGCGCGGGATCCCGTAGGCCGAGAGCGCCGTCGGGAGCAGATCCACGAGCTGCACCGGCTCGCTGACCCGCCTTCCCTTGGCGACGAGACCAGGCGCGGACACGATCAACGGCACGCGGACCTGCTCCTCGTAGACCGTGGTGCCGTGGTAGCGCGCGCCGTGCTCCCCGAAGGCCTCCCCGTGGTCGGCCGAGACGATCACCATCGCCGTGGGGCGCGCGGCGCGGAACGCGGCCACCATGCGCCCGATGCCGGCGTCGGCCTCGGCGATCTCGCTGTCGTAGCGGTCGACGTCGCCCTCGCCGAACGGGTGGTCGGGGTGGGTCACGTACGGCTCGTGCGGCTCGAACAGGTGCACCCACACGAACAGCGGCTTGTCCTTCGGGGCGGCCGCGAGATAGCCCGAGAGCTGCGCGGCGCGCAGGGGCGGCGTCGCGAACTCGACCTTCGCGTACTCGAAGTCGAGCCCGCGCTTGGCGAGGTCGCCGAACCGCTCGGCGTCGACGTAGTAGATGGCCGGCGGGTAGAAGGCCGCCGTGCGGAACCCGTAGGTGCGGAACAGCCCGGCCCACGTCTCGTCCGGTCGGCGCTCCCCCCCCGTGGCCGCCGCCAGGGTGAGCACGGGGCGCAGATACTTGCCCGTCATGAGCGAGGAGATCGCGTAGGACGTGTGAGGCGTCGGCGTGTACGCGCGCTCGAACAGCACGCCCTCGCGGGCCAGCGCGTCCAGGGTCGGCGTGGTCTTGCGGGGATAGCCGTAGCAGCCGAGGTGATCGGCGCGCAGCGCATCGACGGTGACGAGCAGCAGATCGCGGCCCCCGGCGTGCAGTGCGCGGGTGCTCGCGGCGACCGCGAGGGGATCGGGAGCGCCCTCGTCGTCGACCGGCCGGGGCGGCCAGCGCTTGACGGCGAGCGCCGCCACGCGGCCCAGCATCAGGCTCCGTTCGTCGACCACGCGGCGCGCGTTGTCGAAGCGCGCGAGCTCCTCGCCCGCCTTCGGGGCGTAGCGGAGCCCGACCGTCATCCACGCGAGCGCCGCGGCCGCGAGGAGCTCGAGCGCGGTGAGCGCGCGACGGCCGAGGCCGAGCCACGCGCCGATCACCCCGTCGACCGCGATCAAGAGGCCGCCGAGCGCGACGAGCACGAGCGTGAGGTGGAAGACCGGGTAGAGTCGGGGCAGCACGCGGGCATCGACGACCAGGGCGGCGACGACGACGACCACCCCGAGGGCGAGGCCGAGCCACGGTCGGGGCGAAAGCGACCGCCGCACCTCCCGCGCGGCGAACCAGGTGAGGAGCCCCGCGACGAACACGAGGCACAGCACGAACGGCAGTCGCACCTCGAGGGCGTGGGCCTTGCGACCGGTCGAGAGCGCGAGCCCGAGCCACACCGCGCCCGTGGTCGACAGCAAGGTCCAGGCGACGCGACCGCTACGCCGCTCGAGGAGCGACAGGAACGCCGAGAACGCCGACAGCACCAGCAGGCCGGGCAGCAGCAGCGCGAACGCGAGGGTGGGTGCGCCGACCGCCACGACCGCGGCGTCCCACTCCCCGGCGATCTCGGCGCCCGCGGCGCGCAGGGTGCGCAGCCCCTCGAGCCGGAGGAGCTGCTGCAGGATCAGGGCGGCGAGCGCGAACCGCAGGACGGCGCGATGCGCCCCCTCGGGCACGGGCGCCGAGGGTACGGCCGGTGGACGAAAGCTCCTGCGCTCTTGCATCAGCCTCGCCCCCGGACAGAGCGCGAACGGTCGAGCAGCGCGTGCACCGCGAACGCAGCCTCCGGCCGTTCAGACGAACTCGAGCGACAGGATCTCGTAGACGCGCACTCCGGCCGGCATGCGGACGGTGATCTCGTCGCCCACCTCGCGCCCGAGGAGCGCCTTGCCGAGGGGTGCCGTCACCGCGATCGTGCCCTTGGCGAGGTCGGCCTCGTCGGCGCCGACGAGCTTGTACACGACGTCTTCTTCGAGCTGCTTGCCCTTGTCGTCGCTGATCGCGAGGTGGATCGTCGCGCCGAACGCGACCCGGGACTGCCCCGCGAGCGCCTTCGGGTCGATGACCTCGGCGCGCGAGAGCTTGTCCTCGAGCTCCTTGATGCGGCCCTCGATGAAGCCCTGCTTCTCCTTGGCCGCGTGGTACTCCGCGTTCTCGGAGAGGTCGCCGTGGTCGCGCGCCGTGGCGATGTCCTGGATGGTCTTCGGCCGATCGACGTGGCGGAGGCGCTTGAGCTCCTCCTGGAGCCGCTGCTGCCCCTCGGGGGTCATGGGGACCTTGATGGTCATGGCCGTGCCTCGCGGGTCATGGGGGGTTGAGTATCACACTTCGGCGTCGGCCCGCGATCGCTCGCGACAGCCGGCGCCAGGCTCTAGCGCGCGCCGCGGACCCGCTGGACGTCGGCCTTCGACGGATTGAGCACCACGAGGCCGTGATCGCCGTCGACCAGCGCGAGATCGCCGTCGGTCGCCCAGCGAAAGAGGCCCTGGACGCCGGTGACGCACGGCACCCCCAGCAGCGCGGCGAGGGCCCGCGTGCGCGCCCCGGAGCCCGCGTCGCCGAGGGCGATCCCGGAAGGTCGGTGGCGCGCGGTGACCAGCAAGTCGTAGACGGTGAGGCGGTCGCCGATGAGCACCGCGCGCGACGGCAGATCGGCGCGCGGATCGGCGGCGGTCATCATGACGATGGCGTCGCACAGATCTTCGACGTCGCGCGCGCGCCGCTCGCTGAACGGGTCGCCGGTGAGCCGCGCCGCCCGGGTGACCTCGCGGGCGACCTCGGCCATCCCGCCGCCGACCGAGCGCTTGAGCGAGACGAGCTCGAGGGCGCGCTCGCGGAAGCGGCCGTCGTCGAGGATCTGCACGTAGGTCGCGAGGAACTCGCCCTCCTCGGCGAGGCCCAGCTTTTCGGCCTGGTGCGAGAGCGCGTGCACCGCCCGGCTGGCTGCGTCGAACGCGGGCTCGAGGAGGCGGGCGAGCTCGGCGCCGGTCTCGCCGTCGTGGTGGGGGCGCGTGGCCGGGCGGCGCAGCGCCGCGACCGCGCCGACCGCGCGCCCTGGCACGATGGGACGGCCGGGCAACGTGACGCGGCGGGTCCCGCCCCCGGGACCGCGCACCACGGGCTGCTCGCGCAGCTGGTCGAGGAGCTCGGCGCGCAGGATGCCGTGGGCCAACGAGGCCGCGAGGGCGACCACCAGCTCGACGTCGCGCGACTCGAACGGTCGGCCCGCTCGCGCTGGACGGCGATCGCGCCGAGGGGCCCTCGGGCCCCAGCACCGGCGCCGCGAGGAACACGGGGAAACGCTCCTCGCCGAGCTGCTCGAAGTGCCGATAGGCGTTGTGCCCCTCGGCCTCGGCCACGCTGATGGGGCGCCCGAGGCTCACGGCCATGCCGGTGATGCCCTGCCCCACGTCGAGCCGGATCTCGCCGAGCGCCATGGCCGGGAAGCCGACGTTGCCGCGCATCACGAGCTCGTACGGCGAGTGGACCTCGGGCATGCGCGCCTCGCGGTCGGACGGCCGCTCGGCCTCGTCGTTCTGCGCAGGCTCGAGCAGGTAGAGCGAGCACACCGGGGCGTGGAAGATGTCCGCGATGCGCGCCGGGGCCTCGTCCAGGAACGACGACAGCGCGAGCGAACGCGCCGCGAAACCGACGAAATCGACGACCGCATCCAGCCGCGCGTCGCCACGACCGTGGATGACCGGTCCGGGCCCGGGCGTCTCCTGCACCGGCCATCGATAGCATCGACGGCCCGTTCTGCACACGCTACCCGCGCCCCGTGCACGACGACCTCACCCGCCCTCCCCCGCCTCCGATTCCGGGCCTGCGCTACCGCCGGGTCTTGCTGAAGCTCTCCGGCGAGGCGCTCTGCAATCCGGACGGCAACAAGGAGGCGTTCGGCATCCAGCCCGACACCCTGCGCGCCATCGCGGAGGAGCTCGCCGAGGTCCACCGCCTCGGGGTGCAGCTCGGCCTCGTCATCGGCGGCGGCAACATCTTCCGCGGCCTCAAGGGCTCGGCGCAGGGCATGGACCGCGCGCAGAGCGACTACGTGGGCATGCTCGCCACGGTGATGAACTCGCTCGCCCTGCAGGACGCGCTCGAGCGCTGCGGCGTGCCCACGCGGGTGATGACCGCCCTCGAGATGCGCCAGGTCGCCGAGCCGTACATCCGTCGCCGCGCGGTGCGCCACCTCGAGAAGGGGCGCTGCGTGATCTTCGCCGCCGGCACCGGCAACCCCTATTTCTCCACGGACACGGCCGCCGCGCTGCGCGCGATGGAGATCCACGCCGACGCGCTCTTCAAGGCCACCAAGGTCGACGGCATCTACGACGCCGACCCGATGAAGCACCCCGAGGCGAAGATGATCGCCGACCTCAGCTACGACCGCTTCCTCGCGGACCGCATCGGCGTGATGGACGGCACCGCGGTAACGCTCTGCCGCGACAACAAGCTCCCCATCCGCGTGTTCAAGCTCTCCACCAAGGGCAACATCCAGCGCGTGGTGGTCGGCGAGGAGATCGGCACCGTCATCCGCGACCCGGTGAAGTGACCCAGGCTGTTCAGGCGGAGCCGCGGTAGCGGATCTCGCGCTCCCAGAGGGCTGCTTGCACCCGATCCGTCGCCTCGTGCAGGTGCCGGCGAAGCGTGCTGTCGGCCATCCCCAGCCGCTCCGCGGCCCCCTGCTGCGACTGGGTCCCATCGAGGTAGACGGCCTGGGCGGCCAGGAAGGTGCGATCGCCGCGAGAGCTCCCGCGAAGCGCCTCGATCTCCTGCACGAGGAGCGCGCGCAGCCGGTCGACGCAGGCCGGCTCGGACGAGCACCCGGCCAGCAACCGGGTCTCCAGCAACGGGCTCTGACGCAGGCGACGCCGATCGTGCAGATGGCGCAGGGCGAGCCGCACGGACTCGGCGAACTGCGCGGCGTCGAGCGAACTCGCGGGCGCGGCCCGCTGGAGCGGGATCTCGGCGAGAGTGCCCCCCTGATCGAGCTCCAGCGCGCTCTTGACCAGCATCGTGGCCCACTCCGCGGGGGTCCGCAGGCGTCGATCCAGCACCGAGACCTCCTGGTGGTGCCCATCGAGGTCGAAGGCGAGGCCGGGATCGTGGCGCGCACCCGACGCGGCGATCAGCGGCCAGTGCTCGCGCGAGTCGATCGGCTGGAAGGTGAAGGCAAGCCCGGGCATCTGCATGGGAGCGAAGCCGGCGATCGTCCAGCAGAGCGCCATCTCGGGCGTCAGCGGCTGGAACTCGTCCACCATCATCAGCCATCGCACGTAGGTGACCGGCGCCGCCCGCTGCTCGAGGCCGCGCACAGCGAACTCCCAGGCGCGCGCCGTCGCTGGATCGCGCGCGCGCAGGTCCGCGCTCGCGCCGTCGAGGCGGAGGTGGGCACCGAAGCCCCGCACGCTGCCGTCCGTCGCGCGCACCACGTAGAACGACGCTGGCTGTTCGACGAACCACGCGGCACACAGGGCCGCCGATTCCGGCCCCGATGTCGCTGACAGAGTCCGGCCAGGACCGCAGCGTCGGTGGGTTGCGCGACATCGAGGGCCGCGTCGAGACCGAGGGGAACGTCGAAGAAGGGGCGCAGCACGGGGCTGTGACGCAGGAGGAAGCTCAGCTTCACGAACTCGGTGTGGGGAGCGTGACCGGCCGCGACGCGCTGGCTGTAGAACTCGAACAACCGGTGGAGGGTCGACTGGAAGGCCGACATGTTCCGCCAGCGGAGATCGGCGACCAGGACGTCCCTCGCGAGGGGGTGCGGCGTGAGGCCCTGGGAACCCGACTGGACGAAGGAGAGCCCACGAAGCCAGGCGAACGCCCGGTCGCTCTGCCCCCCGAGCAGCGCAGCGAGCGGCTCCTCCGTGGTGGTCCTGGCGAGCGCGCAGATCCGGATCGCCTCCTGGTAGAGCGGATCCGGGATGTCACGCAGGAACACCGACGCGAGCTCCGCGAGGAGGTCCGGGTGACGGCCGAGGACGATGGGCGCGCCGCTCGCGAGCTGAGCGTCTGCCGTCAAGGCCAGGGCGAGCGCGTGGCCGTGACTGTGCTGCACGATCTCCGGACGCTGACTCGCCTGGACGCCTCGACGGGTCAGGTACTCGTCCGCCTCTTCTGGCGAGAGATCGGCGAGGGCGAGTCCGCGAAGAGCGACCCCGTGATCCACGACCCTGCGCAGCTCGGGCGAGGGCGCCAGGCGACCGGCGAACACGAACCGATTTCCGGCCGCGGCCTCGTCGAGCACGAACTCCGCGACGAGGGCCTCGAGGCCGCGCAGCGCCTCGAAGTTGTCCACGAGGACGACCTCCGCGTCGCCGCACGCCTCCGCGAAGGCGACGCGGAAGCTCGGGCGCAGGGTCGGGAGATCCAGGGCGTCGAGCCGGACCACCTGGTGTCCGAGCTCGATCGCCATGGCGTGGAAGACGCGCAGCAGCGTGCTCTTGCCCGTCCCGCCGGGCGCGACGACCGACAGCACGATCGGCGCGTTCGCCGGCTCGGCGAGGAGCGCGGCGAAGACCCCAGCTCCTTCGCCCGTCCTACGAACGTGGCGGGACGACGCGACAACCGTGCGCTCCGTTGCGTCATCCCCCCACTCGGCCCTCACCGACTCAGTAGCAGCTCAGCGCCCCGTCGCTGTTCGCCTTGCAGGATGCTGCTTCGAGGTAGCTCTTGCAGTCAAGCGCGTAGTACTTGCCGCCAGTGCAGACGACCGCGAAGCTGTCCAGACAGAAGCCCTTGCCGTCCTGCTCGGTCGTACAGGTCGCGTCGACCGAGATCCCGTATCCCACCGCGTCGTCGCTGATGTCGGAGGCCACGGGAGAGAGATCCACCGCGTAACACCCCGCCTTGGGATCGTCTTCGCACGAGACGGCCTGGGTCGAGCTGTTGAGCGCGCCGCAGTCGATGCCGAGCAGCTTCCCACCGACGCAGCCCACCAGGTAGTCCGACTCGGGGAGGCAATAGCCCTTGCCATCGGTGAGGCCGGCCTTGGCGCACGAGGCGTCGATCTCGAAGCCGCTCTCGCTGAGCAGCGTGGTGTTCTCGAGGTCCGGCGACTTCGGGGGGGTGGCCGGCGGCTCGGACTTCGGTGCGGTGGCCGAGGTCGTCGGCTTGGGCGGGGCCTTGGCCGGCGGCTTGGCGGTGGGAGCCGCGGCGGTCTTCTTGGCCGGCGTCTTGGCGTCGGCGCCGGTGTCGGTCTTCCCGCTGTCGGGAGTGCCCGCCGGACTGTCGCTGCTGCTGCACGCGAACACGACGAACGACGCGCACGAGACGGCCGCCAGGGCCTTGATGGAACGGTGGATCTGGAACATGGTTCTCCTCCCTGCGAGCTCGGGCGCGATTCGCGCCCTGGCAGAAGTTCCGCCGAAATCCCGCCGACGCGGAAGCGCGAAGCTCGCTCGATTTCCGCCGATGTTCCGCCGAACCGACCGTTCGCCGACCAGGCGCCCGCGACGAGCTCGTCGTCGGGCAGACCGTCGGTCAGTCCGCCGCGGCGCGCTTGCGGGCGAGCTGGGCGCGGATCTGCGGCCACCGCCGCACGAGGGCCACGAGCAGCATCGTGAGCGCGAGCGCCCACACGATCCACAAGGTGTGCACCGTGTACTTGAAGACGAAGGTGCCCGTGCTGGTCGGCGAGATGCGCTCGGGCAGCGCGTGCCGGTGGTGCAGGGCGAGGAAGTCCATGAGGATCGCCACCGTGATGTGCACGAGGAACCCGGCGTAGATGCTGCGGGTCTTCATGGAGAGCGACCCGAGCACCGTGCCCGCGACGATCGCGCCGCACGCCTCGAGGTAGGGCTTGCCGTAGTGGATCATGCAGTAGGGCACGACCATGCACAGGATGGCGCCGGCGCCGAACCCGCGGCACGCGCGCACCCACCAGCCGCGGAAGAAGATCTCGAGGGCGAAGAACTGCCCGATGTAGAACACCTCCCACATCCCGAAATCGAGCCAGGACCGCGAGGCCTGCTTGTAGAACGGGTAGTAGGTGCCGAAGTCGGGCTGCTTCGCCACCGTGATCATCACCGGGATCATGATCGCGACGAACATCGCGTAGATCCACGCGTGCTCGAGGAACCCCTTGGTGCGCAGGCCGAAGTCGAGGATCGAGTCTTTCCAGAACACCGCGCGCCACAGCACGAGCGGCGCGAGGTAGCCGCCGATGCGGGTGACCGCCCAGAAGATCAGCCGGTAGAGCTCCTCGTAGCGCGGGAAGTTCACGAGCCCGCCGGGGTGGCTCGCCTCGTACTTGCGCAGGTTCTCGACGACGACCGTCTGGTAGAACGCCTGGTTGGAGCCGCCGTAGTATTCCTGGAGCGTGAGGATGACCGCGCCGAGCCGAGGGCGATCAGCGGTCGGTAGTCGACCTCGCTGCCGGCTTCCCGCAGGCGCTCGCGGTAGGTGACCGCCTCGCGATCGAGCTCCTTCCAGGTGCTGCGGAAGAACAGCCAGATGAGCGGCGCGAGCGCCAGCAGGAGCGGCAGCGGCACCGCCCACTTCACGTGCGGCTGCTCGAGCCACGCCATGAAGCCCTTGGGCGCCTCGGGCGCGACGAGGAGGTCGGGCGTGATCACGCGCCGCGCGCCTTGACCGCCCCGGCGCGCAGGCGCTCGAGCGCCACCGCCTGGCCGAGCACGTGGATGGTCTCGTAGATCCCGGGCGAGACGCCGCGGCCCGTGAGGGCCACGCGGGCCGGCTGGGCCACGTCCTTGATCTGGAGGCCCTTGTCGCCGAGGTATCTGGTGAACGCCGCCTCGAGGCCCGCGACGGTGCACTCGGCGCCCTCGACCACCTGGGCGAGCTCCTCGAGCACGGGCGCGGCGGCGGGCACCAGGAACTTGGCGACCGCCTTGTCGTCCCAGACCAGCTCGCGGCGGAAGAACGGGTCGAGCGACTCGGCCGCCTCGAGGTAGGTCTTGGCGCGCTCGCGCACGTGGGGGAGCGCCACCAGCAGCTTCGTCGCGTCGACCTCGAGCCCGCGGGCCACGAGGAACGGGGTGACCGCCGCCGCGTACTCCGCGTCGGGGGTCAGGGCCGGGTCCTTGAGGTGGGCGTGGTTGATGGCGGCGAGCTTCTTGGTGTCGAACTTGCCGTCCGACTTGTTGCAGCGCTCCCAGTCGAACTTCTCGACCATGCCGGCGCGCGAGAACACCTCCTCGTCGCCGAACGACCAGCCGAAGCGGACGAGGTAGTTGAGCAGCGCGACCGGGGAGAACCCGCCGTTCTTGTACTCTTCGACGCTCACCGCGCCGTGGCGCTTGGAGAGCTTCTCGCCCGAGGCGGCGAGCATCATCGGCAGGTGCGCGAACTTCGGGCACTCGGCGCCGAGCGCCTGGTAGAGGAGGATCTGCGGCGGGGTGTTGACCATGTGGTCGCGGCCGCGCGCCACGAGCGTGATGCCCATGGTCAGGTCGTCGATCACGCAACCGAAGTTGTAGAGCGGCACGCCGTCGCTGCGGATCAGCACGAAATCCTGCTGCGCGGCGTTGGGCGTGGTCACGTGGCCGAACACGAGGTCGTCGTACGAGATGGCGCCCGACGAGGGCGACTTGAAGCGCACGACGTAGGGCTTGCCCTCGAGCCAGTCCGAGGGGCCCTTGTCGCGCCACCACCCCGGGTAGCGGAACTCGGCCTTCGGGTTCCTGGCCTTGAGCTCGGCCCGGGCGGCGTCGAGCTCCTCCTTGGTGGCGTAGCAGCGGTACGCCTTGCCCTCGGAGATGAGTCGATCCGCGTACTCCTTGTAGAGGCCGAGGCGCTCCATCTGCGTGTAGGGGCCGAACTCTCCACCCACCTCGGGCCCCTCGTCCCACTCGAGGCCGAGCCAGCGCAGCGAGTCGAGGATCACCTGGCGGCTCGCCTCGGTGCTGCGCTCCTGGTCGGTGTCCTCGATGCGCAGGACGAAGGTCCCACCCGTCTTTCGGGCCCAGAGCCAGTTGAAGAGGGCCGTGCGCACCCCCCCGATGTGGAGGTAGCCGGTGGGGGACGGGGCGAAACGGACGCGCTCTCGGGCCATTGGGAGGCCCGGCGGATAGCAGAGCGCCCCCCGCGCGGCACGGGGTTGCTGCCCGCGACTTTCGCCGTCTACGGTCCCGACCCCGTCCATGCGCATCCTCGTCCTGTCGCGGAGCTCCATCGTCCTCGCCGCCCGCGCGCGAGGTCACGAGGTGGAGGTCGCCGACCCGCTGCAGTTCCAGCTGTGCGTGAAGCGCGGCCGCCCCGAGATGTACCGGACGAGCGCCGGAATCCCCCGCTACGACGTGGTCGTGCCCGCATCGGCGCCTCGATCACGAGCTACGGGCTCGCCGTCGTGCGCCATTTCGAGATGATGGGCGTGCCGTGCCTCAACGGCGCGGTGGCCATCGCGCGCTCGCGCGACAAGCTCCGCGCGCTCCAGCTGCTCACCCGCAAGGACATCGACGTCCCGGTCACCGTGTGCGCGCGGTCGCCCAAGGACATGGACATGATGCTCGAGCTGGTCGGCGGCACCCCCGTGATCGTGAAGCTCCAGCAGGGCACGCAGGGCATCGGGGTGATGATCGCCGAGACCCGCCAGGCCGTGTCCTCGCTGCTCGAGACCCTGTGGGGCATGGGCCAGGACATCATCGTCCAGCAGTACATCGCCGAGGCCAAGGGCCGCGACGTGCGCGCGTTCGTGGTCGGCAACCGCGTCGTCGCGGCGATGCGCCGCTCGGCCAAGGCGGGCGAGTTCCGCAGCAACCTGCACCGCGGCGGCGAGGGCCAGCGCGTGCACCTCAACGACGAGTACAAGCGCGCGGCCGTCGCGGCGACCAAGGTGATGGGCCTCGAGGTCGCGGGCGTCGACATGCTCGAGAGCTCGACGGGGCCCAAGATCCTCGAGATCAACTCCTCGCCCGGCCTCGAGGGCATCGAGCGCTCCACGAGCGTCGACGTGGCCGACAAGATCATCGCGCGCGCGGAGCGGTACGTGGAGCGCCGCGGTCAGCGGGCGACCGACGCCGTCATCGACGCCGAGCGCCGCGCGCGCCGGCTGCAGTCGTCGGTCACTCCTTCGGGCAGCTCGCGCGGACCGGCAGCTTCGGATCGATCAAGAAGCCGGTGATCGCGTCGCGCACGCACGCGCTGTGCACCGAGGCGGAGTGACCGTCGCCCTCGTAGACGAGCAGCTGGGTCGAGGGCCCCAGCAAGCTGCGCATCGCCTCCGCGTTCCTGAACGGCGTGATGGGGTCGAACCGGCCCGCGACGACGAGCGGCGGCGGCGCACGATCGCCCTTGAACTCGGGCCGCGGCGGCGCCGACCACCCGACGCAGAGCGACCACGGTGAGAGCGCCATCCACCCCGTGCGCGGCAATCGTGCGCGCAAGGACGCGCCGAAGCTCGCGAACGCCGACAGCGAGGCCGCCGAGAGCCGCTGATCGCCGCACACGATCGCGACGTGCACCCCGAAGGTGCCGTCGTAGTGACCCGCGGCGTCGCGACCGGTCGCGAGGTCCGCGCGGGCGAGCAACGCCGAGGCGTCGCCCGCTTCGGCCTTGGCGAGGTCGGCGCCGAGCTTGACGGCATCGCCGACCCGGAGGCCGTCCGCGATCGCGAAGCCGAGGTCGGTCCGCGAGAGTGAACGCGTGCCCGCCGGCAGCTTCGCCGTGGTGGTCCTGGCGACGAGCGCGTCGAACCGGCTCGCGACCGCGCCCGGGTCGGCGCCCCCGAACGCGCAGGTGGCGCTCGCCGCGCAGGCCGCGAAGAACCGCTCGAGCCCCTGCGCGCGGGCCTCGGCGACGCCCGTGAGGTCGGCCTCCAGGTCGGGACCGAGCGCCGTCGGCGAGTCGAGGATCATCGCCCCGGTGTGCTCCGGGAACAGGCTCGCGTAGGCGAGACCCAGCATGCCCCCGTACGAGTAGCCGAGGAAAGCGACCCGCTCGACGCCGAGCGCCTTCCGGATCGCCTCGAGGTCCCGCGCCTGCGTCGCGAGATCGAGGTGGCCGGCGAGCGCGCTCTTCTGACACCCGACGCGCAGCGCGCCGGCCAGCGCCTCCACCCCCGCCGTGCTCGCGCCCTCGAGCGCGAGATCGGCCGCGCGCAGCTGGTCGAGCGTGGTGTCGTCGACGCAGGGCAGCCTCGTGCTCAGGCCGGCGCCGCGCACGTCCCAGGTGACCACGTCGAACCGCGCGAGCGCCTTGCCGAAGCCGACCCGGTAGGTGCCATACTGCGCGGCGAAGCGCTCGACCATCGGCGCGCCCGGGCCCCCGGGGTTGAGGAACACGACCCCTGCCGCCTCGCCGTCGAGCGCGCGGGCCCGGCCGACCCGGAGGGTGATCTTCGCACCTCCAGGCGCCGACCAGTCGAGCGGCACGGTCACGTCGGCGCACTCGAGCGGGTCGGCGCACGGCGTGAACCCGAGCGGTGGGGGCGGCGCCGGCGCGTCGGCCGAGCACGAGAGCAGCGCCGCCAGCATGACGTGCCGCAGCGAGGCCGCCGTTGCTTGCGTCACCAGACGAGCGTACGCAGCGAGCCACCCGATGGCAAACCCCGCCCTGCCCGACGTCGAGGAGGAGCACGCCCTCGCGGCGGCCTTCGACGCCGAGCGCGCCGAGGTCGTGCGGATCCGATCGCGCTGGATTTGGAGCGCTTCGCTCGCCGTGTGGGTGGTCAGCCTCCTGTTCGTGGACCGCGCGGTCTTCACGACCGCCCAGGCCCTCGTCATCCGCCTCCCCGAATGCGCGCTCGCCTGCGCGCTGCTGGTCTGGCTCCGCCGGACGCGCACCCTCGACGCCATCGAGATCGCCATGGTCGCGGGCTCGTTCCTGATCGCGGCGGTGAGCGCCTACGGCTTCGTGCACGTCCCGCTCGATCGGCTGCCCATCAAGATCGTGAGCCTCGTGCTGAGCAGCCTCCTCGTCACCCTGCTCGGTGGGTTCACCTGGCGCTGCAACCTCGCCATCGCCGTCGTCACCCAGCTCGCCCTCCTCGTCGTGGCCGTGAGGGGTGCGAGCTCGCTCTGGTTGCTGTCGCTCACCGCGACGGGCTTCGCGTACGGCGTCGCCGTCGTCTCGGCGGCCGCGCGCGACCGGCTCGGTCGCGATGCCTTCGCGACGCGACGCGCGCTCGTCCGCGCCCACGAGCGGTTGCAACGCGACGACGAGCTCAAGCGGAGGCTGTTCGTCGACCTCGCCCACGACCTGCGCACGCCGCTGGCGGTCATCCGCGGCGAGGCGGCGCTCCTCGAGACCGAGACGCGCTCCAAGGAGGACGCCGCGTCGCTCGCGCGGATCGAGCGCAACGCCCTCGCCGTGGCGGACCTCGCCGACCAGCTCCTCGACCTCGCCCGCCTCGAGGCCGGGCAGATGCCGGTGCGCGCCCGCCCGTGCGACCTCACGGTGATCGCGCGGGACGTGGCCGCCCAGCTCGCGCCTCGCGGTGGCTCGCGGGTACGGGTCGAGGCCGAGGCACCGCGCGTCGCGCTGGTCGATCCGGGCCACGCGGCGCGGATCCTCGGCAACCTCGTCGCCAACGCCCTCCGCCAGCTCGATCGCGCGGGGCGCGCGGGCACCGTGACGCTGATCGTGGGTGGCCCCGACCGAGAACGGGTGTGGGTCGACGTGGTCGACGATGGCCCGGGCGTCCCCGTGTCGCGACGCGAGGCCATCTTCGAGCGCTTCGTGTCGTTCGATCGGGAGGGCGGGGCCACCTCGGGGGTCGGACTGCCCCTCGCCCGCGAGCTCGCCGGCCTCAACGGCGGCACCCTCACCCTGCGCGAGGGCGCGCCCACCACGTTCCGGCTCGAGCTCCCGGCCACCGACGAGGCGCCGAAGACCGAGCCGAAGCCGGCCTCGTCGGGCCGAGGGGTGCCGCCCTCGTCGGAGGCACGCTCCCCCGGCGCCGGCCGCGTGGTGCTCGTCGTGGAGGACGACGCCGACATGCGGCGACTCCTCGAGCGGACCCTCGGCAAGAGCTTCCGGGTGGAGCTCGCCGCGACCGTGGAGGCCGCCCGGCAGCGCCTCGCGCGCGCCCCTCGTCCAGGCGCAGTCGTCACCGACGTGATGCTGCCCGACGGCAGCGGCTACGACGTGCTGACCGCCGTTCGCGCCACCCTCCAGGGAACCCCGGTGCTGCTGCTCTCTGCGCTCGGCGAGGCCGAGGAGCGCGTGCGGGGCCTCACGGCGGGCGCGGACGACTACCTCCCCAAGCCGTTCGCACCCGAGGAGCTCCGGAGCCGCGTGGCCGCCGCGATCGACCGCGTGGAGGGGTTCGAGCGCGCCCTCTCGGCCCAGCGCGAGGCGGTGCTGATGGAGGTGCACGACGGCGTGAGCGGCAGCCTCTCCCGCGCCTTCTCGCTGCTGTCGGCCCTCGGCGACGGGGACGACCTCGACCCGGCGCGCGACGCGATCCGCGACGGCATCGACGAGGTGCGCGCCCTGCCCGGCCTGCTCTCGCCGCGCCCCGCCACCCTCGGCGCGGTGGCCGCCGACATCCGCCGCGCGCTCGGCGACGCCTGCGCTGCGGCCGGCCTCGCGCTCGAGCTGGACGAGCAGGGGCTCGACGAAGGGGAGAAGACGGAGCTCGACGCAGCCGTCGCCCACGCGCTGCGACGGGCGGCCCGCGAGGCCACGACCAACGTGATCAAGTACGCCGAGGCGCGATCGCTGTCCTGTCGCCTCCACGTCGTGCCGGGGGCCATCACGCTGCGCATCGAGGACGACGGCAAGGGTTTTCCCGAGACCATGAGTCTCGGACAGGGACTCGGGATCATGGCGCGCCGCGCGCTCCGCGTGGGGGGGCGGGTCGATCACGGCAACCGCGCCGAGGGCGGCGCCTGGGTCGAGATCACGCTGCCGCCGCGCGCCCCGCGGCCCTCCTGAGCACGTCAGCCGCTCGACGTCGTCGGCGCCCCGGCGTCATTGGATTGGCGAATGGGAAGCATCGTCCTCACGGGGACTGCTGAACGGAAGACTTGGTCCGTCCCCTGCAAGAGGGGGCGCCCATGGATGACGACATCGTCAAAGAGGTCCTCGTGGAGAGCCACGAGAACCTGGATCAGCTGGACCGAGACTTCGTCGCGCTGGAGGCGGATCCCACCGCGCGTGGGCAGATCGCGGGGATCTTCCGCACCATCCACACCATCAAGGGGACCTCCGGCTTCCTCGGCTTCTCCGGCCTAGAATCGCTGACCCACGTCGCCGAGAACCTGCTCTCGCAGCTGCGCGAGGGCACGAGGCTGCTCGACGCCGACATCGTGACCGCGCTGCTCCAGACGGTGGACGCGGTCCGCGAGATGCTGGCCTCGATCGAGGCCACGGGCACCGATGGCCAGCGCGACGACTCCGCGCTCATCGCGCGCCTCGCCCGGCTCCAGGGCAAGGGCGACGACCACGCTGCGCACAAGCAGGCCTCCCATCGGCCCGCGCCCGCGGTGCCGGCCCCTGCTCCGGCTCCCGCAGCCGCGCATGTCGCATCCCCTGCCCCGATGCCCAAGTCGAAGGAGCTCGCCCCACCGGAGGTCACGGCGACCGCGGTCTCCGACACCAGCGTGCGCGTCGACGTGGGCCTCCTCGATCGCCTCATGAACCTGGTCGGCGAGCTCGTCCTCGCGCGCAACCAGATCCTGCAGTTCGGCTCCACGGTGAAGGACGGCGCGTTCCACGGCACGAGCCAGCGCCTCAACCTGCTCACGACCGAGCTGCAGGAAGGCGTGATGAAGACGCGCATGCAGCCGATCGGCAACGTGTGGTCCAAGTTCCCGCGCGTCGTGCGCGACCTCGCCGTCACCTGCGGCAAGCAGGTGCGCATCGAGATGGAGGGCGAGGACACCGAGCTCGACCGCACCATCATCGAGGCCATCAAGGACCCGCTCACCCACGCGGTGCGCAACTCGATCGACCACGGCATCGAGCGCCCCGAGGTCCGCGTCGCGGCCGGCAAGCCCGCGCAGGGTCGCCTGTTCCTGCGCGCCTTCCACGAGGGCGGCCAGGTCAACATCGAGATCAGCGACGACGGCGGCGGCATCGACCCGATCAAGGTGCGCGACCGCGCCGTGGCCCGCGGGCTCGTTCCGGCCGATCGCGCCCAGCGCATGAGCGAGCGCGAGCTCGTCTCCCTGGTGTTCCTCCCCGGGTTCTCGACCGCCGAGAAGGTCACCAACGTCTCGGGGCGCGGCGTCGGCATGGACGTCGTCAAGACCAACATCGAGCGCATCGGCGGCACCGTCGAGCTGACCAGCCGCCACGGCTTCGGCACCTCGCTGCGCGTGAAGATCCCCCTCACGCTGGCGATCATCCCCGCGCTCGTCGTCACGACCCGCAGCGAGCGCTACGCGATCCCGCAGGTCAACCTGCTCGAGCTCGTGCGCATCGAGCCCAAGGCCGCGGCCCGCGCGGTGGAGTCCATCCACGGCGTCCCGGTGTTCCGGCTCCGCGGCAACCTCCTGCCCCTCGTCTACCTCGGCGCCGCGCTCGAGCTCGGCGGGCCCGGGACCGCCCCCGACGGCTCCCTGTGCATCGTCGTGCTCTCGGCCGACGACCGCACCTTCGGCCTCGTCGTGGACGGCGTGCACGACACCGAGGAGATCGTCGTGAAGCCGCTCGGCAAGGAGCTCAAGGGCCTCACGGCGTTCGCCGGCGCGACCATCATGGGCGACGGCAAGGTGGCGTTGATCCTCGACGTGCTCGGCATCGCCCAGCGCGCGAACGTCGTCTCGAGCAGCAAGGACCGCAAGCGTGAGGGCGCCGACACCGACCTCGCGCCGGGCACCGAGGACAAGCAGGCCCTCCTCCTCGTCCGCGTCGGCGCCGACATGCGCATGGCCATCCCGCTCGCCATGGTCGCGCGGCTCGAAGAGCTCCCCCGCCGTGGCGTGGAGCGTGCAGGGCGACACCAGGTGGTCCAGTACCGCGAGCAGCTCCTGCCCCTCGTGGACGTCGCCACCGTCGTCGGCGCGAGCGCCGCCGTCCAGGGCGACGCCGACGCGCCCCTCCAGGTCGTCGTGCACGCCAGGAACGGGCGCCGCGTCGGCCTCGTCGTCGAGCAGATCGTCGACATCGTGGAGGACTTCGTCCGCATCGAGCGCCCGTTCGCCCAGCGCGGGATCGTCGGCGCCACCGTCGTCGAGGGCCGCGTCACCAACCTCCTCGACGTCGAGGGGGTCATCGACGCCTGCGACCCGAGCCTCTCCGCCGCCTGAAAGGATCGAACCTTGGCCACCCGTCAGCTCTGCACCTTCCAGCTCGCCGGCGCCTCCTTCGGCGTCGACGTGACCCACGTGCAAGAGGTCATCCGCGAGCAGGAGATGACCCGCGTCCCGCTCGCCCCACCCATGATCTACGGCCTCATCAACCTGCGCGGGCAGATCGTCAGCGCGATCGACATGCGCACGCGCCTCGGTCTGCCGCCCCGCACCTCCGAGACCCCGCCGATGAACGTGGTGGTGCGCACCGACGAGGGCGCGATGTCGCTCCTGGTCGACCAGATCGGCGACGTCATCGAGGTCGGCGACGAGGCGTTCGAGCGCCCGCCGGAGACCCTCGACGTCGCCACCAAGGACCTCGTGCAAGGCGTCTACAAGCTCGAAGGCCACCTCTTGCTGTTGCTCGACACCGCCCGCGTGGTCCCGACCACCGAGCGGGCGAGCTGAGCAACCAACCCGCAACGATTCACAACACTCGACTGGAGGACACGTCCATGGACGACACTGGCATCAGCGTGCGCCCGAGCGCAGCACCGAACGGCAACGGCAACGGGCACGCCGCCAAGGCGGAGCCCAAGGGCGAAGGGTTCAACAGCAGCCTCGCGCTCGCCCTCCTCGAGGACGCGCCGAGCAACATCCTCTACGCCGACCGGGACTGCACCATCCGGTTCGCCAACACCGCGTCGCGGCGCACCCTCGAGCGGCTCGAGGCCCACCTCCCCATCCGGGCGCGCGACGTGGTCGGCGCCTCGATCGACATCTTCCACAAGAGCCCCGACCACCAGCGCCGGCTGCTCGCCGACCCCCGACGCCTCCCGCACAAGGCGGTCATCGACCTCGGCCCGGAGAAGCTCCACTTGCACGTCACCGCCGTCTACGACGGGCGGGACTACGTGGGGGCGCTCGTGACCTGGGACGTGGTCACCGACAAGATCCGCCTCGAGCAAGAGATGGCCCGGGTCAAGTCGATGATGGACCAGGCGCCCATCAACGTGATGTACGCGGACAAGGACCTCAACATCCAGTACCAGAACCCGGCGTCGATCCAGACGCTGCGCACGCTCGAGCAGTACCTGCCCTGCCGCGCGGACGAGGTGCTCGGCCGCTCGATCGACATCTTCCACAAGAACCCCGACCACCAGCGGCGGATGCTCGCCGACCCGCGCAACCTCCCGCACAAGGCCAAGATCCGCCTCGGCCCCGAGCACCTCGAGCTCAACGTCTCGGCGATCCTCGACGACCGCCGCAACGTGCTCGGCACCATGGTCACCTGGGCCATCATCACCCCGGCGGTCGAGGCCGAGCGCAAGATCAAGGAGGCCGCCGAGCGCGAGCGTCAGCTCGGCGAGGAGCTGCGCGCCAAGGTCGACGCGCTGCTCACGGTCGTGGCGAGCGCCGAGAAGGGCGACCTCACCAAGCGCGTCGACATCTCGGGCTCCGACGCCATCGGCCAGCTCGGCGAGGGGCTCCAGCGCTTCTTCTCCAACCTCCGCGGCAGCGTCGGGCAGATCGGCTCCAACGCCGACGCGCTCTCGAGCTCCGCGCAGCAGCTCACCGCCGTGAGCCAGTCCATGGGCGCCAACGCCGAGGAGACTTCGGCCCAGGCGAGCGTCGTGTCGGCCGCCTCCGAAGAGGTGAACCGCAACGTCCAGTCGGTCGCCACCGCGGCCGAGGAGATGACCGCCAGCATCCGCGAGATCGCCAAGAGCGCGAACGAGGCGGCTCGCATCGCGATGAAGGCGGTGAAGGTCGCCGAGACCACCAACTCCACCGTCGGCAAGCTCGGCGAGAGCAGCGCGGAGATCGGCAAGGTCATCAAGGTCATCACCTCGATCGCCCAGCAGACCAACCTCCTCGCCCTCAACGCCACCATCGAGGCCGCGCGCGCCGGCGAGGCCGGCAAGGGCTTCGCGGTCGTCGCCAACGAGGTCAAGGAGCTCGCCAAGGAGACCGCCAAGGCCACCGAGGACATCTCCCAGAAGATCGAGGCCATCCAGTCCGACACCCGCGGCGCCGTCGCCGCCATTGGGCAGATTTCTTCCATCATCAACCAGATCAACGACATCCAGAACACGATCGCGAGCGCCGTCGAGGAGCAGACCGCGACGACCAACGAGATCAGCCGCAACGTCGGCGAGGCCGCCAAGGGCAGCGGCGAGATCGCCGAGAACATCACCGGCGTGGCCCGCGCCGCCCAGAACACCTCGAGCGGGGCGTCCGACACCCAGCGGGCCGCCGCCGAGCTCTCCCGCATGGCCAGCGAGCTCCGCAAGCTGGTCGGCCAGTTCACCTACTGAGGCTCTCCCACTGTTCCGAGGCTCCCATGAAGGCACTCGTCGTCGATGACTCGCGGGCGGTCCGCACCATCCTCACCCGGATGCTCGAGGCCGCCGGCTTCGAGGTCGCCCAGGCCGAACACGGTCGCCACGCGCTCGAGGTGCTCGCGCGCGTGGGGCCGCCGGCCATCGCCCTCCTCGACTGGAACATGCCCGAGATGAACGGCTACGAGCTCTTGTGCGCCATCCGCGCCAACGGCGAGTACGCCGACACGAGGGTGATGATGGTCACGACGGAGAACGAGATGGAACAGATCGGTAGAGCCCTCGAGGCGGGCGCCGACGAGTACCTCATGAAGCCGTTCGACCAGGAGGCCATGCGGGACAAGCTGGTGCTCCTCGGCTTCGAGGTGCCGTCATGAGCCCGCGCATCCGGGTCCTCGTGGTGGACGACTCGGTGATCATCCGCCGGATCCTCACCGAGGTGCTGTCCGAGGACCCGGACATCGAGGTGATGGGCAGCGCGCCCCACGGCCGCATCGCCCTCGCCAAGATCGCCCAGACGCCGCCCGACCTCGTCACGCTCGACGTGGAGATGCCCGAGATGGACGGCATCGAGACGCTGCGCGAGATCCGCAAGCTGCACCCCAAGCTCCCGGTCATCATGTTCAGCACCAAGACCGAGCGGGGCGCGTCGACCACCCTGCAGGCGCTGACCCTCGGCGCCTCGGATTACCTCACCAAGCCCGAGGCCTCCGAGGGCATCACCGAGGCCCGCGACCGCGTGCGCGCCGAGCTCGTGGGCAAGGTGAAGGCGCTCGTCCGGCGGCTGCGCCCCGAGTTCAAACCGCAGCCGCACCTGGTGGCCAAGGCCCCCGCGCCGCGGGTGCACACGCCCACGGTGCGTCGCCTCGGCCTGCCACCCCAGGTGCTCGCCATCGGCGCCTCGACCGGCGGCCCCAACGCGCTCGCCGAGGTGCTCTCCGCGCTCCCCACCGGGTTCCCGATCCCCGTCCTCATCACCCAGCACATGCCCCCCATGTTCACGCGCATGCTCGCCGATCGCCTCACGACGATCTCGCCGTTCAAGGCCAAGGAGGCCGAGAACGGCGACGTCCCCCAGCCCGGCTATGTCTACGTCGCTCCGGGCGACCACCACCTCGTCGTGGTTCGCGACGGCACGAGGCTGGTCCTGCGCCTCAACCAGGACCCACCGAGTGCTCGTGTCGCCCCTCGGTGGACGTCATGTTCCGCTCGATCGCCGAGACCTACGGCGGTCGCGTCCTCGCCACCATCCTCACCGGCATGGGTCAGGACGGCCTCCGCGGCTGCGAGGCCCTCGCCGCCAAGGGCGCCCAGATCCTGGCCCAGGACGAGCAGACCTCGGTGGTCTGGGGCATGCCGGGCTACGTCGCCCACGCCGGCCTCGCCGACGCCGTGCTCCCCATCCGCGAGATCGCCGCGGAGATCACCCGCCGGCTCAAGAACCCGCTCCTGGAGGGTCGTCATGCAGCTCAGTCCTGACGGTCTGCGATACGTGCGCGATCTCGTGTACGAACGCGCGGCCATCGTCCTCGAGTCCGGCAAGGAGTACCTCGTCGAGGCCCGCCTCGGCCCCCTCGCCAAGGAGGCCGGGCACGGCAGCGTGGACGAGTTCCTGCGCAACATCGCCCAGAAGCCCTACAACGGCGTCCACGCCCGGGTGGTCGAGGCGATGACCACCAACGAGACGAGCTTCTTCCGGGACATCCACCCGTTCGAGGCCCTCGCCAAGCACATCCTCCCCGAGTTCCAGAAGACGCGCTCCATCGTGCGCACGCTACGGGTCTGGTGCGCGGCCTGCTCCACCGGGCAAGAGCCCTACAGCCTCGCCATGCTGATCAAGGACCGCGTGCCCCAGCTCGCCGGGTTCAAGATCGAGATCGTCGCGACGGACATCAACAACGTGGTCCTCGATCGCGCCAAGAGCGGCCGCTACCGGCAGCACGAGGTGAACCGTGGGCTGCCCGCGCCGATGCTCTACCGCCACTTCACGCGCGAGGACGCCGACTGGGTGATCAAGCCCTACCTGCGCGAGATGGTCGACTTCCGCAACCTGAACCTGATCGCTCCGTGGATCGGCATGCCGAGCCAGGTGGACATCGTGTTCATCCGCAACGTGCTGATCTACTTCGACGTCCCCACCAAGAAGAAGATCCTCGGCCGCGTGCGCAACATGTTGCCCAAGGACGGCGTGCTGTTCCTCGGCGGCGCCGAGACGACCCTCAACCTCGACGACGGGTTCGTCCGCGCACAGGAGAGCAACGCCTCGTTCTACAAGCTGAAGCAATGACCGGGGCGCGGAGGTTCGCGCTCCTGCTCGGCCTGCAGATGCTGCCGGCCACCATGCTCACGCCGGCGGTGCGCCCGCTGTTCGCGAGCCAGCACGCCGGCCGCGAGGGCGCGATGCACGCCTTCTTCGCGCTCGCGATGGCGGGCGCCATCCTCGGCACCCCGCTGGTCGTGCGCAAGCGGCCCCCGCTGCGGACGCTGATCCTCCTCGACCTCGTCCTCCTGGCGGTGCTCCCGCTGCACCTGCCCACTGCGCTGGTCCTCGCCCTGCGCTTCCTCGAGGGCGCGGCGCACGTCGGCACGACCACCTGTCTGATGGCGCTCGCCGCCGAGCACGCGCGACGGGAGGGGTGCGCCCGGACCATTCCTGCCGCTGCGGCCGCCATCGGCGTCGCCGTGGCCCTCGGGAGCGCGCTCGGCGGGCTCGCGGTGCACGTCGGTGGTCCCCGGGCGGTGTTCGGGGTGGCCGCCGGTCTCCTCGTGGTCGTCGCTCTCCTTGCGCCGGCGCAGGCCCCGAGCCCCACGACGACCCGCCGCGCCCCCCTCGACCCCACCGCGTTCGCCAGCGCGTTCCTCGGCCGATTCCTGGTCGGCTGCCTGGTGGTCACGTTCGCGCTCTTCGCGCACCGCGTGCACCACGTCAGCGACGCCAGGATCGGCGCCCTGTTCGCCGCGGTGACCGTACCCTTCGCCCTCGCGAGCTACCCGCTCGGTCGCCTCGCCGGCCGCGGCAACGCCGACGGCCTCGCGTTCTTCGGGTCGATCGCCGCCGGCGCGGGGCTCCTCTCGCTGGGGTACTGCTCGACGCTCCTCCTCCCACTCCCCATGATCGTCTTCGGCCTCGGCGGCTCGGCGCTCTTCGCCAGCGCGGTCGAGCGCTCGTCGGCGGGCCACGGCGACCGCGCCCGCGCGATGGGTGCGCTCCAGGTTGCGGGCTGCGCGGGCATGCTGCTCGGGCCCATCGTGGCCGGCGTCGTCGCCGCCCTCACCCGCAGCGCCGTCGACCCCGCCCGCGCGCCCCGGGCCGTCTTCTTGCTGGGTGCGGGGGTGAGCGTGGCCTTCGCGCTGTTCTGTCGGGTCCGGGCACGGGCGTTGCTCGATCGTGGGGCGTGCCCCTCCGTGTCGCCGACTACCTGACCCTCTCGCGCGTGCCGCTCGCCGCGGTGTTCGTGCTCGTGGCCGGGCAACCTCGGTGGGCGACCGTGGTGCTGGTCGTCGCCGGGCTCACCGACGTCCTCGACGGCTGGGTCGCGCGGCGCCGCGGCGAGGCGCACGAGCTCGGCGCCCTGCTCGACGGGATCGTCGACAAGATCTTCGTGCTGACGGTCGCGATCGCCCTCGTCGTGCAGGCTCGGCTGACCAAGACGGAGGCCGTGCTGCTCGGCGTGCGCGACCTCGGCGAGCTGGTCCTCATCGGCGTCGCGCTCCTGCTCCCCATGCGCGCGGTGCGCCGGATCGGGGCAGAGTGGCTCGGCAAGGCGACGACGATCGCCCAGTTCGCCGCGGTGCTCGCCGCGATCCACGGCGTGGCCGAGCGGCCGCTGCTCTGCGCGCTCGCGGCCGGGCTCGGCATCGCGACCACGTTCGCCCACGCGCGGCGGTCGCTGGTCGACCCGGGCGTGCGCGCGGCCTCGATCGTGAAGAGCTCGCCCTCGGTCGTGGTGTATCGGGGGCCCGAGCCCTAGTCGACGGGGCCGCCCGCGCACATCGAGCCGCTCGGCTGCGCGAGCACGCACGACCAGCGCCTCTCGCTGCAACGACACACGTAGCCGTTCAGCGGGCCCGGGGTGGTGCCCTTGCACTGGATGGCGATGCCAATCGCACAGGCCCCCTCGCCCTCGCAGGTGCCCGTCGGCAGCGCCCGCGCCTGCAGGTTGCCCGACGGCACGTCCGCACCGCAGCTCGGCGTGCACTTCGGGAGTGCGCCCGCGCCCACCACGTCCTCGTACGGGAGGGCGAGAGCCTGGCTGTTGGTCATCCGCGGCCCGTCGGCGCAGACCCAGTGCGTGGTCGCCGGGGGCGCCGGTTCGCTCGAGCACGCCCCGAGCGCGAGGGCCGCGAATGGGAGGGTGTGCCGTGCCTTCCTCACGGTCACCGTGCAGCAATCTGCGAGCCAGCAAATTCGGCCAAGAACGAAGCCTCTGCGTCGCAGATTTGTGCCACTCCTGTGCCGAAGCCCCGCAACCTTCGACACGTGACATCCCGCCTTTTCGTCGCGTAGCTTCGGTCGACCCAAGGAGGGGACCATGGCCGACAATCACGGGAAGTTCTGCTGGTACGAGCTGATGACGACCGACACCGAGGGCGCGAAGGCGTTCTACACGAAGCTGATTCGCTGGGGCACGCAGCCCATCCCCATGCCGGACATGGAGTACACGATGTGGCTCCGGCCTGGCTCCACCGACGGCGTCGGCGGGCTCAGCACGCTGCCGGCCGAGGCCAAGGCCATGGGCGCCCCGTCGCACTGGCTGCTGCACGTCGCGGTGAAGAGCGTCGACGACACCGCGAAGCTCGTCACCGAGCTCGGGGGCAAGACCTTCGTTCCCCCCACCGACATCCCGGGCTTCGGCCGCTTCGCCGTGTTCGCCGACCACTCGGGCGCCGTGTTCGCGGCCTACACCGGAGCCGACGCGACCGTCGAGGTGAAGGAGCCGAACGACACGCTCGGCAACGTCGCGTGGCACGAGCTGATGACCGCCGACGTCGAGGCCGCGTGTGCGTTCTACGGCCGCCTCTTCGGCTGGAAGAAGACGAGCGCCATGGACATGGGCCCCGAGATGGGCCCCTACCAGATGTTCGGGCTCGGCGAGAAGTCGTACGGCGGCATGATGAAGCGCCCGCCGAACGTCCCGGTGTCGGCGTGGTTGCCGTACTTCAACGTGGAGAGCGTCGACCAGTCGGTGACCGCGTTCGAGGGACTCGGCGCGAAGCTGGCGCACGGTCCGATGGAGGTCCCCGGTGGCGCGAGGGTCGCCGTGGGCATCGACCCCCAGGGCGCTGCGTTCGCGATCCACTCGACGAAGTGACCGAGCGGCCGCGAGCGCCCACCGTGGTGCTCGCGGCCTCGGAGTGGCCTTGGGCGACCGGTAGACTCGAACGCTGGAATGTCGGACGACGACGCGCGATCGGGGCGGTCTCCCTCCGAGGAGATGCTGCTCCGTGCCGTGCGGGCAGAGGTCGAGCCGAACCGCAGCGGGCAACGCGTCGGACGGTTCGAGCTCGTCGCGCTGCTCGGTCGCGGCGGAATGGGTGTGGTCTACCGCGCGCGCGACACGAAGCTCGGGCGCGAGGTCGCGCTGAAGATCCTCACGGCTGCGGCCCTGGCCGACGAGGGTCGAAGGCGTCGGCTCCTGCGCGAGGCGCGCTCGGGGGCGCTCGCGGACAGCCCGCACATCGCGACCGTCTTCGAGGCCGGCGAAGCCGAGGGCCTGCCGTTCCTCGCGATGGAGCTCGTCGAGGGTCGCACGCTGCGGGAGGTGCTCGTCGAGGCCGGTGGGCGATTGCCGGCCGCGCGGGTGCTCGACGTCGCGCGGCAGCTCGCGCGTGGGCTGGCCGTCGCGCACGCAGCCGACGTCGTCCACCGCGACCTGAAGCCCGAGAACGTGATGATCGACACCGCCGGCACGGTGAAGATCCTCGACTTCGGCCTCGCGAAGCTGCGCGCGGCCCAGATGGCCCCCGTGAGCGAGACGAACTCGATCGACGGGCTCACCCACGAGGGCGTGGTCCTCGGGACGCCGGCGTACATGTCCCCCGAGCAAGGCAAGGGCCTGGCCGTCGACGCGCGCAGCGACGTCTTCTCGTTCGGGGTGGTGCTCTACGAGCTGCTCGCGGGCAAGCGCCCGTTCGTCGGGCGGACTTCGGTGGAGCTGTTGATCGCCATCGATCGTGACGAGCCGCCGGCACTGGGGGCATGGGAGACTCCGGGCGCGCTCGCGGAGCTCGTACGCCGCTGCCTCTCGAAGGACCCTGCGAAGCGACCGGCCAGCGGAGCCGCGCTCGTCGACGCGCTCAGCACCATCGATGGTGGACGGGGCCTTCGCCGCCGCTCCATCGGCCGACCGTTGGCCCTGGCGGCCATCGTCGCGGGCGCGATCTCGGTGTTCACGTACCAGGCGCGGCGGGCACCTCCCACCCCGGCAGTCGCGGCGCCGAAGACGCCGCTGGCACGCGACGACGCCAAGCTCGCGTGCCCGATCCTCGCCGTCGAGGGCGTGCCCGAGCCGAACGGCTGGCTCGGTGCGGCCGCGGCCAGTCGCGCGTGCAAGCGCCTGCTCGCCGCGCTCGGCCAGCGAAGCGCGCGCGTGCTCGTACCGGCCGAGCTGCTCGGCCTGCCGCACGGCCCGCGCGACGACTTCCCCGACCATCCGTTCGACGCGCCCGACGTCCGCGCCCGCACGCTCGAGGCGGCGCGCAAGAGGGCCGACGCGTGGCTCGACGGCAAGGTCGTCCGCGAGAACGGCACGCTGCGCATCGAGCTCGAGCTCCATGGCAGAAATGGCATCATCGCGCGCTCGTCCGGCGCTGACCCGCGGCTACACCGGGCCATCGCCCAGGCGACCGATCCCTTGCTGCGCCCCGATGCTGTCCCCCTTCGCGAGACCTTCGAGGAGCTCGCGCCGCTCGTCTGGTCGCGGGAGCCGGCGCTGGGGGTCGCGCTCTCGGACTACGGCGCGGCCGCCGAGGCGGGGGACGACCTCGCGTGGGGGCTCGCTCGCATCGAGCCGTGGCGCAAGACGGTGCTGCCCGCCGCACCCGACTTCGCGTTCGCGGAGGCGCGCGTGCGACGTGCGCCCGAGCCCAGCATCGAGCTCGAGGTCGACGCGAGCTCCCCTGCCCGTCTGCTCCTCACCGCGGGCGGCTCCACCAGCGTCGCGGGGCGGAAGAAGGGCCTCGTGGCGCTCCTCGCGGCGCGAAAGGTCGAGACCAGGCCCGCCGTGCAGCGCGCGTACGATCTCGCGATCGGGTGGGGACTGACGTTCAACGGAGAGACCGACAAGGGGCGCGAGTACATCCTCCCCCACGTCGAGGAAGACCCGCTCGACGTCGACTGGTTCGGCCTCGCCCTCAGCGCTCTCCCTTCGGCGAAGGGCGACCGCACCGTCGCGGCGTTCCTCGCGTGGGCACCGGAGAACGCCGCGGCCTACGACCTCCCGATCGAGCTCGACCCGACGATGGCGCCGACGAAGAAGCTCGAGTGGACGGCGAAGCAGAGCCTGCTCGCGCCCTTCTCCGCCCTCGCGGCGCGCAAGCACGTGCCGACGCTCGTCCTGCTCGGGCGCACCGAAGAGGCGCGGATGATCGGCGCCGCGGCGCTGATCCGACCCGAGTCCGCGCACATCGGCAACATCGTGCTCGCGATGCTCGACGTCGGTGATGGGAAGGTCGCAGCCGCTGCGCGGCGCCTCGACGAGACCTTCGCCACGACCGAGTTCCTGGGGAGCGACGCGTACGCCGACTCGATGGCGCTCGCCGCATGGACCGACGCGCACCGCGCCAAGGGCGACCTCGACGAGGCGCTCGATCGACTGCTGACGCGGTTTCTGCAGCCGAAGCCCGCGCGCGTGTCGATCGTCACGCCGGTCGTCGGCTCGCTCGCGTTCGCGTGCGCGCAGGCGAAGAGCAGAGCGCTCCTCGGGCGATGCGTCGGCTTGCTCGAGGACGCGCTCGGCGGCGAGGTCGTGCGAGACGTCTCGGACGAGGTGCGAAGGATGGTCCGAGGCCTCTCGGCGTATGCGAGAGGGGACCTCGCGAAGGCAGCCGAGGAGTTCCGGGCCCTCTCGCCCTACCTCCTGCTCACGATGCCGATCGAACCGCTCGATACGCCGCGCGATCGCGAGCTGCTCTTGCGGAACGTGGACGCGATCCTCTCCAGGAAGTCCGCGCCCCACGTCGTCCCCCTGCAGATGCCCGCGATCGCGCGCTGGGCGCTGGCGCGCGGCGACAAGAAGCGCGCGCGTCTTGCCGCCCAGCGCGTGGTCGACGCGTGGAGCATGCTCGACGTGACTTCGCCCGCGGTCGACGAGATGCGAACGATCCTCGATCGGACCTAGTCGCCCTTCGCGTCGGTGCCGGCGTCGCCGCCGGGCGCAGTGCCACAGAACAGGTTGCCGTAGCGCTCGAAGACGTCGTTCACCGGCTCACCCGTCAGGTAGAACGAGCAGTCGCTGACCTTGTCGCCGTTGTCGACCACGCACTTGTCGGCGGCGTCGAAGTACGCCTTGCAGAGCGTCGGATCGGCGTTGGCCTTCGTGATGCACCCGTTCAGCGCGGCGAAGGTCTTGGGCGGCGCGCAAGCCTTGCCGCACGACTGCAGCCCACAGTCGACCGCCGCGCGGACCTTGGCGCCGCAGCCGTCCTTCGAGCTGTCGCCGAGCTTCAGCGCGAAACAGCCGCCGACGTTGCGGTCGATGAGGTTCAGTGGGTCGGTGTAACGGACCATCGCCCCGGTGCTCGTCGCGTACGCGTCGGTCAGCAGGCAATTCGAGCAGTCCGGCTTCTTGTCGAGTGCGGCCTTGCACGTGGCCTCGGGCGAGGTCGGCGAGCAGGCCGTGACGAGGTCGTGGATCTCCGCCGCCGTGCACTTTCCCTGGTAGCTGCCGGTGGGCGGGTACCACTTGGGCGTCCACCCGGTGATCGGCTGCGGCGCGCACTTCACGCCGGCGTCGGTCGACACCTCCTCGCTGTCGGGGCCGGTGTCCGCGACCGTCGCCGTCTCCACCGCGGCGTCCGCCAAAGGAATCGGCGCCGGAGCGGCCTCCGACGACCCACAACCCGCCAGAATCGCCGCGAATACGACCGAATGCGTCCTCATCGAGATACCTCCCGACCAGGGAGACGTCGGCCCCTGCCGAGATGTGAAGCCTCGGATAGACTTTCTCCATGTCCGAGGAGGAGAGCGCCCTCGAGCTGTCCGTCCGCGCGGCGCTCGCTGCCGGAGACCCGGCCCGGGCGACCACGCTCGCTCTGCAAGGGCGCGGGCCCGAGGTGTTGCGGTTCCTCCGGTCGCTGCTCGGTGACGAGACCCGCGCCGGCGACGCGTTCTCGATGTTCGCCGAGCGTCTCTGGAGCACGCTGCCGAGGTTCGAGTGGCAGTGCTCGCTCCGGTCGTGGTGTTTCCTCCTCGCGCGACACGCCGCCACCGATCAGGCGCGGGTCGAGAGGCGTCGCGCCGGCGACGTGCCGCTCTCGCAGGCCGGCGAGCTCGCCGAACGTCTTCGCACCGAGACCACCAGCAACATCGACCGCGCGCGCGACGAGCTGCGCGCGTCCTTCACCGAGGAAGAACGCACCTTGCTGATCCTGCGGCTCGAGGAGGGGCTCGCGTGGCGCGATCTCGCGCGCGTGTTCCTCGACGAGCGCGCGACCGACGAGGACCTCGACCGCGAGAGCGCGCGGCTGCGCAAGCGCTTCCAGCTCGCGAAGGACCGCTTCGTCGAGGCCGCGAGGTCGCGCGGCCTCTTGCGGTGATCACCAGCGATCGTGGTCATCGGCCCGAGCCCCGGGCGCGGCGGCGCTGCCGCCCCCCAGCCCCGGCGGGGGGGCGGGGAGGGGTGCCAACTCGGCTACGTGCGCGGGGAGGAGGCTCGGCGCGCGGAAGGCCCGGAGTGCAGGCGGGCGGCCCCGGGCTGCGCCCGAAGGCGAAGAGCCCCCCGCCCCTTCCCCCTCCCCCCCCCCCCCCCCCCCCCCCCCCCCCCCCCCCCCCCCCGCCGCCCGGCCCCCCCCCCCGGGGGGGGCCCCCCCGCCGCGCGCCCCGGGGCGCGGTTTCCGCGGAGCGGTGCGCCGCCGGGCATGCCCTCGCCTGCGTCGACGTGGGCGTCGAGGCCGCGACGAAGGGGGGGGGGCGGCGCGGCTGCGCTTCCTCGCAACCCCTGGGGGCGCGCTCGGCACCGAGGCAAGGCCGCCTGGCCCCCCCGGGGGGGCCCCCCCCCCGCCCCCCCCCCCCCCGCGCCCCCCCCCCCCCCCCCCCCGCGCGCCCCCCGCCCCCGGGGGCGGGGCCCCCCCCCGCCCGGGGGCCCCCCCGCCTACGGAGGCGCCCCGGCCTGCGGCCCGGCGAAGAGGATTGACCCGTCGCGCCTGGACTCCCTGGCGGGGGATGGTAGTGACTCTCCCATGAGGTACGCGTGGCTCGGGGTCGTGCTGCTCGGGTGCAGCTCCGAGAGCAGCGAGCCGCCCGACGCCGGCGTCGACGCGAGCTCCGACGTCGCGCTCGAGGTCCCCGTCGACGCGCCCTCTCTCCCGGGGTGCGGCGACGAGCCCACCCTGCCGGCCGGCGTCACGAAGGTCGACGATCACGGGCTCGCGGTCGCCTGCGAGAAGACGACGCTCGGCGTGAGCGTGCTCGACGAGGGCATCGTGCGCCTGAAGTACGGCAAGGGCCCCGAGCCGCTGGTCCCGGTCGAGCGACCGGTCGGTCCGGCGGTCGTCGCGGGCAAGGCGCGGCTCGACGCTCGTCGTGTGCACCTCGACCTTCGAGGTCTCCATCGCCGAGAAGACCTGCGCGCTGACCGTGAAGGACGCGACCGGGACGCTCCTCGAGGATCGCGACGGCTGGTTCGAGAAGGACGGCGCCGTCGGCGTGAGCCGCAAGCTCGCCACGGGTGAGCGCGTCTACGGCCTCGGACAGCACACGACCCATCGCCTCGATCTGCGCGGGGCGAGCATCGATCTGTGGAACACCGACGCGTACGTCGACGCGAACAAGGGATATCCGCCCGACGCGAAGAACCTCTACCAATCGATCCCATTCTACGTCGCGCTGCGCGACGCCCGCGCCTACGGCGTGTTCACCCACGACACCCACCGGATGCACTTCGACGTCGGCACCACCGACGGTGAGCTGCGCGTCACGGGCACCGCGATGGATCAGTACCTGATCCCCGGCCCCTCCATCCGCGAGGTCGTGCGTCGTTACGGGCGGCTCACCGGGCGCATGCCCATGCCCGCGCCGTGGACCCTCGGCTTTCATCAGTCGCGCTGGGAGGGGCCGTGCGACGGCGCGCCGAGCGACAAGCCGTTCTGCTCGGCGTCGCAGATCGTCGACCTGGCCAAGCGCCTCCGCGCCGAGAAGATCCCCGCCGACGGCGTGTTCCTCGACATCCAGCACATGCGCGGGTTCCGGACCTTCACCTTCGATCCGACGCGCTTCGCCGACCCGCTCGACCTCACGAGCAAGCTCGCCACGCTCGGGTTCCACACGCACGCCATCGTCGATCCGGGCCTCAAGGTCGACGACGGGTGGGACGTCTACAAGGCGGGGGTCGACGGCGGGTTCTACCTCTCCGACGCGAGCGGCATCCCGTTCAAAGGAGAAGTCTGGCCGGGCGCGGCGGTGTTCCCCGACTTCAGCGCGAAGAAGACGCGCGACTGGTGGGCGGGCCTCTCTCTGGGCATGGCCGACAAGGGCCTCTCGGGCCTGTGGATCGACATGAACGAGCCGTCGAACTTCGTGGGCGGCACCGTGCCGAACACGCTCGCGTGCGACGGCGACGGCCGCAAGACCACGATGGCCGAGCTGCACAACGCGTATGCCTACTACGAGGCCAAGGCCACCTACGAGGGAATGCGCGCCAAGCTCGAGCGACCGTTCCTCCTGTCGCGCGCCGCGTTCGCCGGCTCGCAGAAGTACACCGCCGTGTGGACCGGCGACGCGCCGAGCACCTGGTCGACGCTGCAGCTCACGTTGCCCATGCTCCTGCACCTCGGCCTCTCGGGGATGGCCTTCGCGGGCAGCGACGTCGGCGGGTACTCGGGTCGCGAGGAGTCGACCTCGGAGCTGTTCTCGCGCTGGATGGCGCTCGGCTCGGTGTCGCCGTTCTTCCGCGCCCACGCCGAGAAGGACGCCAAGCGTCAGGAGCCGTGGTCGTTCGGTGGAGAGGCCGAGGACGCGACGCGGGACTTCATCGGCGCGCGCTACGAGCGCATGCCTTACCTGTATTCGCTCTTCCACGAGGCGAGCGAGTCGGGCGCGCCCGTGCTGCGACCGCTGGTGTTCGAGTTCCAGGACGACCCGAAGGCCCAGGTCACGAGCGACGAGGCGATGGTCGGCCCGTTCCTGCTCGTCGCGCCCGTTCTCGCCAAGAGCGATCGCACCCGCGCGGTGTACCTACCCGCGGGGACCTGGCTCGAGTGGTCGTCCGGCGCGCGCTTCTCCGGCACCGCGACGCTGAGCACCGATCCCGAGCCGTTCCCGCTCGACGCGCTCCCCACGTTCGTGCGCGAGGGCGCGATCGTGCCGCACACCGTTCGTCGTCAACACATGGGCGAGTCGCCGGACGCGCCGCTGTTCCTCGACGTGTTCCCCGGCCCGAAGCCCAGCGCGTTCACCCTCTACGAGGACGACGGCGAAAAGAGCTCGGCGAAGACCACGCTCACCCTCGAGCCCACCGCCGACGGCGCGCGCTTCGCGGCGAAGCGCTCGGGCACCTACGCGCCGAAGCACGAGAAGATCGTCGTGCGCCTCCGCGGAGCCGACGGCACGGTCACCGGCGTGAAGCTCGATGGCAAGCCCGTGAGCTTCACCCACCCCGATCGCGAGGTGCTCGTCGAGCTGTCCGACCGCGGCGAGTTCACCCTGGAGTTCGCCTACGACAAGGCCCCGCAGCCCAACGGCACGGTGAAGATCCCCATCACGGTGAACGTGCCCGCCGGCACGCCGACGACGACCGCCATCCACGTCGCGAGCAGCGCGCCACCGCCTGGACCCACACCCGCTCACCCGCATCGGCGACGTCGCCACGGGAACGCTCGAGGTCCCGCGCGCCGGCTGGTTCTTCTACAAGATCACCCGCGGCGCCTGGCCCACCGTCGAGAAGGACCCGACCTGCGCCGAGCGGACCAACCGCCACGGCTTCGGCGCCCCCGGCGCGATCACCGTGAACGTGGCCGCCTGGGCCGACAAGTGCCCGTAGGGGCCGAGATCGCTTCGACCGCCTACGCTCTCACCCTCTGGACTACTCCTTCGGCCGCGAAGGCGGCGGCGGCGTCGGCAGCCGCGGCTCCGGCGGGCTGCTGCGCGGCGAGCTCACGGGCGGTGGCGTGGGGAGCCGCGAGCCGATCGGCGGCGTCATGCTGCGCGGCGACCCGATCCCCGGCGTCCCCGTCCGCGCCGAGCCGATCGCCGGCGTCGTGGTGCGGGCCCCCGGCGGCACCGAGAGCCGGCTGCGCCGCGGCGGCTCCTCTCCCCGCGCGATCGCCGCCTCCTCGGCCTCGATCGCCTCGAGCGCGTGCAGCGACGCGACGAACAGCGAGAACGCCATCGGGCCGAGGATCACCCCGGGCAGGCCGAACATGCCGACCCCGCCGATCAAGGCGACGAGGATCCACAGAAAATTCAGCTCGACGCTCGAGCGCATGAACAGCGGTCGCATGATGTTGTCGACCACCGTGACGGCGATCGCGATGATGCCCATGACGACCGCCGCCGTCGGGCGCCCGTGCAGGAACAGCCAGATGGTGGCCCCGATGGTGACCGGCGTCGTGCCGACGACCGGCACGAACGACAGGAAGAACGTGATGACCCCCCACACGAACGCGCGGGGCACGCCGAGCGCGAGCAGGGTGATGCTGGCGATCACCGCCTGGACCATGCTCACGAGCACGTTGGCGACGAGCACGCTCTGGATCACCTCGGCGGCGATCTCGCGCAGGATCTCGCGCTTGCGCTCCCAGGGATCAGCCGGGGCAGGATGCGCTCGCGCGCCGCCGGCCCCTCGACGGCGAGGAACAGCCAGGTGAGCACGATGACCGAGACGTTGAAGAGCGCGTCCGGCGTGGCCGAGAGCACCGCGCCCAGCATGAGCCCGCCCTTGGTGGCCGCCTCGCCGAGCAGCGTGCGCCCCTTGGCGGTGATCTCGGCCGCGTCGAGCTCCACGCCGTGGGTCTTGCCCCAGGCGGTGAGCGCCACCGCGGCGTCGTGCAGCTTCTTGCCCCACTGCTCGGCGTTGCTCGTCGCGAGCAGGCGCGCGAGGTCGCGGATGGCGACGTAGAGCGCGGCGGCGAGCGGCACCATGAACACGAGGAACGCCGCGGTCACGAACAGGATGGCGAACAGCCACCGGAAGTTGGTGCGCCCCTCGCGGTGGAAGCGCCGGGCCATCGCGTCGATGGGCCGCTCGCTCACGTAGGCGAGCACCGCGCCCACGCTGAGCGGCACGAGCAGCTGCCAGACGACCAGGAACGAGATCGCGAGCGACCCGAAGAACAGCCACGTGGCCGGCGTCTTCTTGGTGGCGTTCACGACCCGCTCACCTGGCGGTGCCCGCCCGGGAGCCGCGAATCCCAGCAGGCGAAGCACACGGGCAGGTAGCTCTCCTCCGCGCCCAGCTGCACCTGCGCGCCGTCGAGGGTGGGCTGGCCGGCGGCGAACCGCATGTTGAAGATCGCCTTCCGGTTGCAGAACTGGCAGGTCACCTTGACCTCTTCGATGGTGTCGGCGAGCTCGAGGAGGCGGCGCGCCCCCGGGAACAGCCGGGTGCGGAAGTCGGTGCGCAGGCCGTAACAGATGACCGGCACGCCGTGGGTGAGCGTGGCCGCGCGGAGCTGCTCGACGAGCGACTCCGAGAGGAACTGGGCCTCGTCCACCAGGACGCAGTCGATGCCCTCGAACACGCTCGGCGCGAGCTCGGTGTCGGCGTCGACGAGGAGGTCGGCCTCCTGCTCGAGCCCGGCGCGCGACACCACCTTCTTCGCGCCGAAGCGGTCGTCGAGGCGGGGCTTGAGCACGAGCACGCGCTTGCCCTGCGCGCGATAGTTGTGCGCGACCGCGAGCAAGTTCAGGGTCTTGGCCGACCCCATGGTGCCGTGCCGGAAGTAGAGCTTCGCCACCCCCCCAAGGTCGGAAGGTCGGGAGCGAGCGTCAACGTGGATCTCACCGGGTTTCCTCCGTATCCTTCCCGTGATGCCCGAATCGACCCCGACCCCGAAGCGCTTCGTCGACCGCATCGCTGCGATGCAGGACTACGATCTCTATCGCGACCTCGCCTGGGAGGGAGGTTTCGAGGACTACCTCGACATCGTCCGCAAGCGGCCGCAGGTGACCCGCAACGCGTTCCAGCGGGTCTACGACATGATCATCAGCTACGGCACCGAGGAGTACATCGACAACAAGAAGAAGTTGGTGCGCTACAACTTCTTCAAGGACGAGCTCGAGGGCGGCAAGGACGCCATCTTCGGCCTCGACATCCCGCTCATGCGCCTCGTGCACGTGCTCCGCGCGGCCTCCGAGGGCTACGGCCCCGAGAAGCGCGTCATCCTGCTCCACGGGCCCGTCGGCTCGTCCAAGTCCACCATCGCGCGCCTCCTCAAGAAGGGCCTCGAGCACTACTCGCGCACGCCCGACGGCGCGCTCTACACGTTCAAGTGGGTGAACCTCAAGGGCACCGGCCTCGAGGGGCGCGACGACGTCACGGGCGAGTTCCCCTGCCCCATGCACGAGGAGCCGCTCCGCCTCATCCCCGAGGAGTGGCGGGACAAGGTCATCGCCGAGCTCGGGCTCTCCAACGAGCACTTCAAGGTCAAGTGCAAGGGCGACCTCGACCCGGCCTGCCGGTTCATCTTCAAGAACCTGCTCGACCGCTACACCGGCAACTGGGCGATGGTCATCGACCAGCACATCCGCATCAAGCGCATGCTGATCAGCGAGAAGGACCGCATCGGCATCGGCACGTTCCAGCCCAAGGACGAGAAGAACCAGGACTCCACCGAGCTCACCGGCGACATCAACTACCGCAAGATCGCCGAGTACGGCTCGGACAGCGATCCGCGCGCCTTCAATTTCGACGGCGAGTTCAACATCGCCAACCGCGGCGTCGTCGAGTTCGTCGAGGTGCTCAAGCTCGACGTGGCGTTCCTCTACGACCTGCTCGGCGCCTCGCAGGAGCACCGGATCAAGCCGAAGAAGTTCGCGCAGACCGACATCGACGAGGTGATCCTCGGCCACACCAACGAGGCCGAGTACAAGAAGCTCCTCGACAACGAGTTCATGGAGGCGCTGCGCGACCGCACCATCAAGATCGACATCCCCTACATCACGCGCATCAGCGAGGAGATCAAGATCTACGAGAAGGACTTCGCGGGCGCGAAGATCAAGGGCAAACACATCGCCCCGCACACGCTCGAGGTGGCCGCGATGTTCGCCGTGATGTCCCGCCTCGAGCCGCCGAAGGGCCAGCTCTCCACGCTGCAGAAGCTCAAGCTCTACGACGGCAAGGTGCTCCCCGGGTACACCCAGGACACGGTCAAGGAGCTGCGCAAGACCGCCAAGCGCGAGGGCCTCGACGGCATCTCCGCCCGCTACGTGCAGGACAAGATCAGCAACGCGCTGGTCGACGACGCCGGCGAGGGCACCATCAACCCGTTCATGGTGCTCAACGAGCTCGAGAAGGGCCTGTCGCACCACTCGCTCATCACCAACGAGGAGATGCGCGACCGCTATCGCAAGCTGATCGGCGAGGTGAAGGGCGAGTACACCGAGATCGTCAAGAACGAGGTGCAGCGCGCCATCAGCGCCGACGAGGAGGCGATCAACAAGCTCGCCGCCAACTACATCGACAACATCAAGGCCTTCACCCTCAAGGAGAGCGGCTGAAGAACCGCTACACCGGCGCCGACGAGGAGCCCGACGAGCGGCTGATGCGGTCGATCGAGGAGAAGATCGATATCCCCGATAACCGCAAGGACGACTTCCGGCGGGAGATCATGAACTTCATCGGCGCGCTGGCCATCGAGGGCAAGCGCTTCGAGTGGCACACCAACGACCGCCTGCGGCGCGCGCTCGAGCTCAAGCTGTTCGAAGACCAGAAGGACAGCATCAAGCTCAAGACGCTGGTCTCGGCGGTCGTCGACAAGGAGACGCAGGAGAAGATCGACGTCATCAAGGCACGCCTCATCAAGTACTTCGGGTACAACGAGGTGAGCGCGACCGACGTCCTCAACTACGTCGCCAGCATCTTCGCCCGCGGCGACAGCAAGGAATAGGCACGCCGTATCGCCGCGCTGTGTCACGAAGAGGAGGGCGGAAGCTCTCCTCTCTTGTTTTTGGCTGCGCCTGGCGGCCGCCCGTGGAGGCGGCCGCTGCTCGCTGCGTTCGCCTGCGGCTCACTCCGTTCGCTCATTTACGCTCGCGCAAAGGACCGCTACGTCCGCCGGCCACGCATGGCTGACATCTCCATCTCCCGCAATCACGCCCTCGGCAAAGACGTCGCGCGTCAGAAGGCCGAATCGCTGGCCACCAAGCTCCAGGACAAGCTCGGCATCGAGTGGTCCTGGAAGGCCGACGCGATCCACTTCGAGGCCAAGGGCGGCGTCGCCAAGGGCGCCAAGGGCACCGTCGCGGTGACCGACTCCACCATCAAGGTCGAGGTCGGCCTCACGTTCGCCCTCAAGCTGATGAAGGGGACGATCGAGTCGAAGATCAACGACAAGCTCGACGAAGCGCTCAGGAGCTGAGCGCCGTCGCCGGGGCGCGCCTTCCCTAGCGGCGCGCCTTCACCGCCTCGAGCTCCTTGAGGAGCGCGATGGCGGAGAACGGCTTCACGAAATACGTGGTCGCGCCGGCCTCGGTGGCCTTGCGGCGCGACTCGGTGTCGTCGAGCGCCGAGATGATGATGATCGGCATGTTGGCGGTCGCGGTGTGCGCGCGCAGGCGCCGACACACCTCGAACCCATCGAAGGCCCCCGGCACCATCAGGTCGAGGATCGCGACGTCGGGGGCGCGCTGCAGCGCCTCGTCCACGGCCTTGACCCCCGTCGACACGCCGACGACCTCGAACCCACGCGCTTGCACGAGTGCGGAGATCATCCGTCGAATCGAGTCTTCGTCCTCCAGTACCAGGATGCGCATCGTGTTCTAGCCTTGGGCGGCTCCAGGCGTGGAAGGGACCACGACCGAGATCCGTCTCTCCTCCACCTCTAGCCGAAGACCGTGCGCGCGAGCAATTTCCTGTAGAAATGCGTGCGCCGTCCGTCCGGCGTCGACCAGCGACGTGCCCGGACCGGAGACCTCCACCACGAGGGCGGGCCCGCGGACCAGGAGGCGGACCTCCACGCGCGGCGCGCTCGATCGGAGGGCGCGGTCGAGCATCTCCGCCACCAACGCCCGCAGCGCCGCGGGCATCCCGGGCACGAGGAGCGGCTCGGCTGCCTCGGCCGGTGCCACGGTGAGCAACACCGACCGCGAGGCGAACGCCACGGCGGCCAGCGCCGCCTCGTCCTGGGCCAGCAACGCGAGGTCGACCTCGATGGGCCCGACGCCGCTGCCCACCTTGGCCATCTGGCGCGAAACCGCCAGCAGGTCCGCGCCGCGCGCCAGCGCGCGCTGCACCTCCTCGACGAGCGCGTCGCCGTTGCCGACGCGGAGCCGCGCGGCGCCGAGCGGCCCGAACACCGCGCGCAGGTCGTCGGCCAGCGCCTCGGCGAGGCGGGCGGCGATCGCGAGCCCCTCGTACGGCGTCTCTCCCACCAGCGGCGGGCGCGAGGCCAGCGAGGGCTCCTCGAACACCGCGGCGAGCTCGCGGGCGTAGGCCTCGCCCTGGGCCTTGGCGGCCTCGAGCTCGCGCCGGAGCGTGAGCACCTCGTTCGCGTCCTCGGCCTCGAGGGCGGGGAACACGAGGCACTCGCTGTTGCCGTCGAGCTCGTAGCGACCGCCGTACCGGATCGACATCCGCGACAGCCACGCGCGCTCGGCGGGTGAGATCGGCGCGGTGTCGGGCCCGAGCTCGACCGCGAGCCGCACGTCCTTGCCCTCGCGACGCACGGCCACCCCTTGCGGCGTGGCCCCACCGGCGGTGCCGCCGAGGAGCACGTTGAGCATGCGTCGTAGCTCGGCCTCTTCGCCGAACACCTCGGTGCCCGCCCCGGGTTCGAGCGAGACGCGCGCGCCCGGCGCGAGCTCCCAGAGCAGCGCTCCGAGGTCGATGCGCCCACGCCGCGAGCGAGCGCCCGACGCCGGACCGGACAGCTCCGACAGCCGCTGCATCGCCTCGTCGAGCGCGTTGAGCGTGGACTCGAGCCCCTCGGCCCCCTCCCCCGCGAGCGACAGGGTCAGCGGGCGCTCGGAGGCCGGCGCGCGGTCGCTCTTGGGCGCCGGCGGCTCCGGCGGCTGGGTGAGGATCTGCACGCCCTGACGCAGGCGATCCGCGGCCCCACGGGCCTCCTGGGTGAGGAGCCACGACAGCTCTCTTCGGGTCAGACGATCGCTGCTCATCGAGCCTCCGCATAGCGCGCACGAAGGTCGCGCTTGAGCACCTTGCCGGTCGGGTTGCGCGGCAGGGCCGCCCCGGCTTCGAGCACCACGAACTGCCTCGGGACCTTGGGGCCGGCGAGGCGCTCCTTGCACCACGACTTGAGCGCCGCCTCGCTGCCGCCGTCGTCCCTGGGGACCACCACCGCGGTGACCCGCTCGCCCCACTCGGGGTCGGGCAGGCCGATCACGGCGACCTCGTCGACCGACGGGTGCGCCTCGAGGATCGCCTCCACCTCGGCGGGGTACACGTTGACGCCGCCGGAGATGATCATGTCGCGCTTGCGGCCCTCGAGGTGGTAGCAGCCGTGCGCGTCGCGCCGCGCGAGGTCGCCCACCGAGAACCAGCCGTCGCGCATCGACCCGCGCGTGGCGGCCTCGTCCTCGTGGTAGCCCGCGACCAGCATCGCGTTCTTGGTGAACAGCTCACCCACCGCGCCGTCGGGCACGTCCTTGCCGTGGTCGTCGAGCAGGCGCACGTCGTTGCCGGGCACCGCGCGCCCGATCGTGCCGGGCGAACGGCGCAGATCTTCGGGGTGCGCGAGGGTGACCACGCCGGTCTCGGTGGCGCCGTAGAGGTTGAACACGATGTCGCCGAACAGATCCATGGCGAGGTCGCTGTCGGGCCCTGGGAGCGGCGCGCTCGTGCAGAACAGGGCCGCGAGCGACCGCGTGTCGCGCCGCCGGATCTCGTCCTCGCCGATGGCGAGCAAACGGTGGAGCATGGTGGGCACCAGCACCGTGGTGGTGACGCGGTGGTGCTCGATGGCGTCGAGGAAACGCGTGGGGTGGAACTCGTCGAGCAACACCACCGTGGCGCCGAGGATCTGGCTCATGGCGATGAAGCCGAAGGCCGTGGTGTGGTAGAGCGGGCACGCGGCGAGGTGCACGTCGTCCGAGCGCATGGGCGTCTCGGCGAGGAACCGCATCACCGCGGGCAGGAGCTCCTTGTTGAACTTGCGGACCGCCCCCTTGGGCTTGCCGGTGGTGCCGCTCGTGTAGACGACCACCGCGCCCTCGTCCTTGGCGTCGTGCTGGTGCAGGCCGGCCCGCACGAGCTCGTCGAACGGCCGCAGCCCGGGGACGTCCGCCCCGACCGCGAAGATCCGGTCGCCGAGGACGCCCAGCTCCCCACGGGCCTTCTCGACCGTGGCCGCGACCTGCGCGTCGACCACGAGCGCACCCGCGCCCGAGTGGTTGACGAGGTAGGCCAGCTCGGAGGGCGTGCTCCGCCACGAGACCGTCACCATGGCCGTGCCCGCGCGCGCGGCCCCCGTGCCGAGCATGAGGTACTCGGGCCGGTTCTTCATCATCACGAGCAGCGTCTTGCCCGAGAGCCCGAGGGCGCGCAGGCCTCCGGCGAGGTCGTCGGCCTCCTTGTCGAGCTCCCCGTAGGTCCAGCTGCGGGTGGCCTCGCCCGGCCGGCCCTCGCTCGCCGGGAAGATCAGCCCGAGCTTGTCGGGCGAGTTGGCCGCGTGCACGCGCCAGATCGTGGATGGGCCGCTCCGACCCCGGGCGAGCTGGGAGACGAGGGTCTTGGCCCCGCGCGCCGTGAGGTCGAACGCGAGTCCGGAGCGCACGCCGAGGCGCGCCGCCACCTGCAGGCGATCGAACAAGGCCTCGACCTTGGCGAGCGGCGCCTCGAGCAGTGTCATGACCGAGGATTCTATCCTATGTTCCGCGCCGCCATGCAGCTTCGCTTGCCGGCCTTCCTCACGCACGCCAAAAGGGCCGGGTGATGGACGACCGCCGCACCCTGCGCAGTGGCCTGCCCGTGGAGCTCCGCCGGGAGCTCGAGGGGCTGGTGGGCGCCCTCCTCGCGGTCGCCAAGACCGAGGGCGTCCCAGGCCGCCTCCGCGTCGAACGCCTGCTCGGCCACGGCGCGCTGTTCGTCACCTTCGCCGCCACCCGCATCGATCGCCGGGGCGCGATGCCCGTCGCCCTCAAGGTCCTGCGTCCCTCGATCGCCCTCGCCTGGCCCGAGGGCCCCCGCATCCTCTCGCGCGAGCAGGCGCGGCTGGTCGCCATCCTGAACGAGCGCGTCCCGCCGTCTCCGCACGTGGTCCGGCTGCTCGAGGCCGGCGAGCTCGGGCGCGAACCTTCGCGCGGCCTCGATCTCGAGGTGCCCTACCTCACCCTCGAGCTCGTGCCGGCGCCGATCGACGTCGCCGACGCCAGCCTGTTCACCCGCGTGCGCCTCGAGGTCACGACCCACGGCTTCGCGCTCGACGCCAAGACCGCGCTCGGGGTGCTGCGCGGCGTCGCCAAGGGGCTCGATCTCGTGCACGGCCACGGCCTCTTGCACCGGGGACTCGGGCCCACCAACGTGCTGATGGTCGGCGACGTCGCGCGCGTGAGCGACCTCGCGATCGCGCGGCCGAGCGGGCTCCCCCCGGGTTTCGGGATCCTGACCGACACGCCGGCGCACGTCCCCGACGCCTACCGCGCCCCCGAGCAGCGCAACGGCGCCGCGCCCACCCCCGCGGTCGACGTCTTCGCCTTCGCCGCCCTCGCGCGCTTCGTGTTGACCGGGCGGCCGGGGCAGGCGCTCGTGACGGCCAACACCCTCCACCCCTCGCTCGCCAACCCCGAGCGCCGCGCCGCGCTGGTCGCGCTCGAGGCCGCGCTCGATCTGGGCCTCGCGGCCGATCCCGAGCAGCGCCCGGCCACCATCGAGTCGTTCTTCCGCACCCTCGAGCCGGCGCTCGAGACCCTCGCGCGCGGCGTGCGCGTCGTCCGCGCCCCGACGCCGCAACCCGCGCTCGCCGGCTGGGTGTGGACCGTGCGCCACGAGCCGCGCGCCAAGCTCGCGGGCGTGATGCGCGCCGTCGTCGACGAGGAGGGCCGCGCGCTGCTCCTCGCGCGGGAGCCCGCCGCCTCGTCCGAGCGCGCGACCGACGGCCTCGACGTGACCGCCCCCGAGAATCGCTCGGCCCACTTCTTCGACGGCCGCCTCTACCGTCCGGTGCCGCCCATCCCCGAGCTGGACACCGCGGTCGTGGCCACCCACCACGACGGCGCGTGGGTCGTCTTCGGCCGGGGGACCGACGGGCGCGGCGCCGCGGCCCGGCTCGAGGCCGGCGCCCAGCGCGCGCTCCCCCCCTGGCCGAGCGCCGCCGTCTGCGCTGCGTTCCTCGATCATCGCCTCGCCTTCGTCGACGGCCACGGGCGCCTCGTCGTCGACGGCGTCCCCATCGCCACGCTCTCGGGCCTCGCCTGCGCCTACGCGCTCTCCAAGCTCGACGACGAGCTCGCCGTCGTGGTCGGCATGGCCACAAATGGCGGGCCCTATCTCGCGGCGATCGACCTCAGCACCCACGAGGTGCAGACCCAGCCCTGGCCGGCCCGGTCCCTCGGCTTCTGCATGGCGCGCGACCGACGCAGCGGCGCGGTGCTGGTCGGCTGCGCCCACGGCCTCGTGGTCGATCTGCGCCGCGCGACCGGCCTGCGCGTCGTCGCCACCCCGACCCAGCTGCCCCTCCGCGAGGACGTGCAGAGCGTCGCCTTCGACCCCTCGGGCGCGGCCTGGGTCGGCGTGCGCGGCGCCGCCTGGTTGCGCACCCGCGCGAGCGAGTCGTTCGTGCTGGCACACGCCGACCCGACCCTGGACGACGTCCTCGCCATCGCGCCCCGCCCGCGGGGCTGCCTCCTCTTCACGCGGAGCGGGACCGTACTCGAGGGCCGGGATCTGTTGCCCACGAGCGTGTAGAGTCCGCGCCCCCGTGTCCCCCCGCCTGCGCGTCGTCCTGGTCTTCCTGGCCTCCCTGGTCCTCGCCTGCGCGACGGGCTGTCGACGCCGCTACGTGGTCCACAAGCAGGACCCCGCCGTCCGCGAGGGGCGGGCCCTCTTCCTCCGCTACTGCGCGCTCTGCCACGGCAAGGAGGCGCAGGGCTACGCCGCCGACCACGCCAACGCGCTCGGGAACGCCGATTTCCTCGCGGTCGCGGGCCCCGAGTTCCTCCGCGCCGCGATCACCGACGGCCACCCCGGCACGCCGATGTCGGCGTGGGGCAAGGCGCACGGCGGCCCGCTCGGCCCGGGGGAGGTCGACCAGATCGTCGCCTACCTGCGCAGCCTCGCGAAGAAGCCGCTGATCAAGTCGGACCCGACCAAGCGCGGCAGCGGCGACCCGCGGCGGGGCGCGATCGCCTACGCCAAGAGCTGCCCGCTCTGCCACGGCATCCACGGCGAGGGCACCAACCGCGCGACGAGCCTCGCGCACCCGAACTTCCTCCGCACCGTGAGCGACGAGTACCTGCGGATCACCATCGTCCACGGCCGCGTCGGCACCGAGATGCCGGGGTTCAACTCGTTCTCCTCGCAGACGCTGGACGACCTCGTCGCCTACCTGCGCACGCTCGACGCGCCACCCACGCCGCCGCCGTCCCCGCTCTACGAGCCGCCGCCGGGGCTCGATCGCCTCGTGATCAACCCGCAGGGCCAGAAGCCGGTCTTCACGCTGCGCGAGGGCCGCTACGTGTCGTCGGCCCAGGTCGCCCAGGCCCTCGCCGACAAGCGCAAGCTCGTCATCCTCGACGCCCGCCCCACCTCGGACTGGTCGCGCAACCACATCGTCGGCGCGCTGCCGTTCCCGTTCTACGACATCGAGGAGATGGCCAAGGTCCTCCCCAAGGACGGCACGTTCATCCTCGCCTACTGCGCCTGCCCGCACGCCGCATCGGGGCACGTCGTCGACGAGCTGCGCCGCCGCAAGTTCCCGGCCACCGCGGTCATCGACGAGGGCATCGGCTTCTGGACACTCAAGGGCTACCCGGTCGCGCAGGCGGCGCAGCTGAAGATCCCCTAGAACCGCGGCTCGGCCGTCGGACGGCGGGGTGACAGACGCAGGCGCTGGCACTAGCGTCCCCGCGTGTCGCTGATCCAGCTCCGCAAGAAGGCCGAAGGCGCGCACGAGGCAGGCTCGGTAGCCGAACCCCGGTTCGCGCCCAAGCCGCCGTGGCTCAAGGTGCGCGCCCCCGGCGGCGAGACCTACGTCGGCCTCAAGGAGACCCTGCGCAAGCTCGACCTCCACACCGTGTGCGAGGAGGCGCGTTGCCCCAACGTCGGCGAGTGCTGGGGCGAGGGCACGATGACCATCATGCTGCTCGGCGACGTGTGCACGCGGGGCTGCCGCTTCTGCGCCGTCACCACCGGCAACCCGCGCGGCGCGGTCGACGTGCGCGAGCCCGAGCACGTCGCGCGCGCCATCTCGAAGCTCGCGGTCCACTACGTCGTCCTCACCATGGTCGACCGCGACGACCTGCTGGACGGCGGCGCCGAGCACGTCGCCAAGACCGTGCGCGGCATCCACGAGCTCCGCCCCGAGATGCTCGTCGAGACCCTGATCGGCGATTTCGCGGGCCGTCTCGGCCCGGTCGAGACCCTGGTCGAGCTCGGCGCACCCGACGTGTTCGCGCACAACCTCGAGGTCGTCCGGCGCCTCCAGCGCCCCGTGCGCGACGCGCGGTGCGACTACGACCAGTCCCTGCGGGTCCTCTCCCACGCCAAGGCGCGTGGTGCCCAGGTCACCAAGTCGAGCCTGATGCTCGGCATGGGCGAGACGCTCGACGAGGTGCGCGAGACCATGCGCGACCTGGTCTCCGCCGGGGTCGACGTGCTCACGCTCGGCCAGTACCTGCGGCCCACGCCCAAGCACTACCCCGTCGACCGCTACGTCGAGCCGGCCGAGTTCGACGCCCTCCGCGACGAAGGGCTCGCCATGGGCTTCAAGTACGTCGCGTCGGGCCCGCTCGTGCGCTCGAGCTACCACGCCGCCGAGGTGTTCATCCGCGCGCGGCTGAAGCCGGGCGAGATCGACGGCGCGGCCGAGGCCCTCCGCGAACGGCAGACCGCCGCCGCCCTCGCCGCCGCGCGCCTGGTTTGTTGCCCTACCTGCCGCCGCTCCGGCGCCTTCAGCCCCTGCGACGTGACTTGTCGCGCCTTGGCCGGTGGTGAAGTCCGGAGCCGTCGGGACGAGCCCTGATCGAGGACCATCCCGCCCCTACTCGAGGACGAGTAGGGTCTGGCCTTCGTCGACCGCCTGGGCCTCGGCGACCGCGATGCTCGCGACCTTGCCGGCCGAGGGGGCCTCGACGGGCATCTCCATCTTCATCGATTCGAGGATGACGACCGTTTGTCCTTCTTCGACGGTGTCGCCGACCTTGACTTCGATCTTCCAAACGGTGCCGGTGATGTGAGCCTGGACGTTCGTCGCCATGTGGCTCCGGGCCATACTAGGTTCTCGCCCGGGACGCACCATGTGGGACACGCCCGAAGCGACGAAGCGGGCGTTGCGTGGGGGGGGGCGCGCGGGGTAACGTTTCCCCACGCGGCGCCAAGGCGTGCGCGGCTCGAGTGTCTCTCGAAGGGCGAGTCTCTTTCGAAGGGCGACCTTCCATGGCGGATCCCCCCCGCAACCACAGCAACGGAGTCAACGGCGCAATGTCCGAACAGAAGGAATCCTCGGTCCTCTTCTCCCTCAAAGAGCTGATGAACCTCGAGGAGAACCGCATCAAGGAGGAGGACGACGCCAAGCGCAAGAAGGAGGAGGTCGAGGCCAAGGCCAAGGCGGAATCCGAGCGTCGTGCCCGCGAAGAGGAGGAGGCCCGCCTCCACGCCGAGGAGGAGAAGCGGCGCGGGGAAGAGATGCGCCGCAAGATGGAGGAGGCGCAGATCGACGCCGCCCGCGCGGCCGAGATCGAGAAGCGCAAGCTCGAGGAGCAGCACCGCCTGCAGATGGAGGCCCTCTCCAAGCAGCAGGCCCACGAGAAGGAGATCCACCAGATCCAGTCGCAGAAGCGCAAGGGCATCCACCCGGGCGTGCTCGCTGGCATCGCGGTCGTCCTGCTCGCCGCCATCATCGCCGTCGTCTTCATCGTCGCCATCAAGCCCGCCAACGAGGCCAAGGAGGCCGTGAAGAAGGCCCAGGTCGCCGCCGCGAGCGACGACCCGCGCGACTGGGAAGAGGCCGAGAAGCAGCTCGCCATCGCCAAGGACAAGGACCCGACGAACAAGGACATCGTCACGGTCGCCGACAAGGTGAAGGGCAAGCGCGACAAGAAGCAGGCGGCCGACGACGCCGTGGCCAAGGCCAAGGAAGACGAGCTCAAGAAGACCAAGGAGAAGCTCGCCACCCTGCAGAAAGACCTCGACGACGCGCAGGCGGCCCTGAAGAACGCCAAGACCGACGAGGAGAAGGAGGCGGCCAAGAAGAAGATCGCCGCCGCCAACGCCGCCATCGGCGCGGTCGCCGCCCCTGCCAAGAAGGTCTGCCCGCCGGGCGTCCCGCTCTGCAACTGAAGCCGCTGCGCTCTGAAGAGTGCGGTCTGAGCCGAGGCGCCGTGGTCCGCGAGGTCCACGGCGTCGCGCGTTTTGGCCGTCGCGTTGACGCCACCCCCGGTCCACACGAGCCTGCGCCGCATGTCCGATCGCATCGTGCTGCCCCTCAACGTCCCGACCCTCAAAAAGGCCGGATCGTTGGCCGCGGAGCTGGCCGATCTCGTCGGCGTGCTCAAGATCGGCCTCGAGCTGTTCGTCGCCGCGGGCCCCGCCGTGCTCGACGTGGGGCGCAAGCACGGTCGACCGATCTTCCTCGACCTCAAGCTGCACGACATCCCCGAGACGGTGGAGCGCGCCGTCGCGGCCGCCGCAGCGCACGGCGTCCGCTACCTCACCGTGCACACCTCCGCCGGTCGTGAGGCCCTCGGGCGCGCCGCGCGACGCGCCGAGAAGGAGTCGGGCGGCGCCCTCACCCTCCTCGGCATCACGGTGCTCACCTCGATGGACGCGAGCGACCTCGCCGCGCAGGGCATCCCGCGCTCGCCCGCCGAGCAGGCCCTCGCCCTCGCCCGGATGGCCCACGAAGAAGGCATCCAGGGGTTCGTCTGCTCCCCGCAGGAGGTCGCGTCGCTGCGGCGCGCGCTCGGCGATCGCGTCACGCTCGCGGTGCCCGGGGTGCGACCCGTGGGCGCCGACGTCGGCGACCAGAAGCGCGTCGCCACCCCCACCGCGGCCATCGCGGCGGGCGCCGACCTGCTCGTCGTCGGTCGACCGATCCGCGACGCGGAGGACCGACGCGCCGCCGCCCGCGCCATCGGCGCCGAGATCGACGCCGCGCTCGTCGCCCACCGCGGCGCGATGGGGCGTGCGTCGTGAGGCTCGCCATCGGCCTGCAGTGGGTCCGCGAGGCCATCCTCGCCAAGACCGCCGAGCGCGTGTTCGTCGAGGCGCGCAGCCGCGAGGCGCAGCAGATCGACGCGCTCGCCCGGTTCGCGCGCGACCGCGGCCTGCCCGTCGAGGAGGTCCCCCGCTCGGAGCTCGACCGGCGCACCCAGGGCGACCGCCACCAGGGCGCCATCGCCAACGTCGGCCCGTTCCACCACGTCGACGTGGCCGATCTGGTCGAGGAGCACGCGCTCGTGATCGCCCTCGACGAGATCACCGATCCCCACAACCTCGGGGCCATCGTGCGCAGCGCCGTCGCGTTCGGCGCGCGCGGCGTCGTCTTCCCCGAGGACAAGAGCGCCCCGCTGTCGTCGGCGATGGGTCGCGCCAGCGCCGGCGCGGTCGAGCACGCCCGCCTGTGTCGCGTGCACAGTCTGCCTCGAGCCCTCGAGGAGCTGGCCGAAGCGGGCTTCCAGGTCCTCGGCCTCGACACGGCCGGCGACGTGGACCTCGACGCCACCGATCTCGCGGGTCCGACGTGTCTCGTCGTGGGATCCGAAGGCAAGGGGCTTCGACGCGCGACGCGCAAGGCGTGCACGAGTGGGGTGCGTCTCCCCATGAACGGCACGATCGCGTCACTCAACGCCTCCGTCGCCGCAGGAATCGCCCTCTACGAAGTGGTGCGCCAGCGCAGAGCGCACTAGAGATCCGCCGCATGAAGGTCTGCGTGCTCACGGGTGGTGGAGATGCTCCGGGTCTGAACGCGGTGTTGCGTGGGTTCGCCAAGCGGGCGAGCCAGCTCGGGATCGACGCCTGGGGCAGCCCGAACGGCTTCGAAGGGCTCGTGTTCCCCGACGTCGCCCTCGAGCGTCTCGATGCGCGCGCCGTGCGCGGCATCCTCCCGCGCGGCGGGTCCATCCTCGGCTGCTCCAACAAGGCCAACCCGTTCGCGATGCCCGTGCCCGGCGAGAAGGGCAAGACGCGCGACGAGAGCGCCGCGGTGGTCGAGCGCATCAAGGGCCTCGGCATCGACGCCCTCGTGCTCGTCGGCGGCGACGGCACCATGCACTACGCGCGGCGCTTCCTCGCGCTCGGGCTGCCCTGCGTCGGCGTCCCCAAGACCATCGACAACGACCTCGGCGGCACCGACCAGACCTTCGGCTTCGAGACCGCCGTCAACACCGCGAGCTGGGCGATCGACACGCTGCACTCGACCGCGGAGGCCCACGAGCGCGTCATGATCCTCGAGGTCATGGGCCGCTACGCGGGCTGGATCGCCCTGCACGGCGGGCCTCGGCGGTGGCGCCGACGTCATCCTCATCCCCGAGATTCCCTACGACCCCGAGCGCGTCGTCGCCCAGAGCACGGCGCGCGCGGAGGCGGGCTCGCCGTTCACCATCGTGGTCGTCGCCGAGGGTGCGTTCCCCCGTGGCGAGACCACCCAGACCGTCGAGGCCGAGGCGCGCCCCGGCCAGCTCCTGCGCGTGGGCGGCGCCGGCGAGCGGCTCCGTCGCCTGCTCGAGGGGCGCATCGACCACGAGACCCGCGTGACCGTCCTCGGCCACCTGCAGCGCGGCGGCTCGCCCTCCGCCTACGACCGCGTGCTCGGCATGCGCATGGGCATCCACGCCGCCGACCTCTGCGCCCGCTCGGCGTTCGGTCGCCTGGTCGTGCTCCGCGGCACCACCATCGCGAGCGTGTCCCTCGACGAGGTGCCCGACGCCCCCGCCTCGTCGAGCCCGACGGGCAGCTCGCCAACGTCGCCCGCGCGATGGACGTCGAGCTCGGTGCCTGAGCGCCTCGCGCGGCCCGTCCTTTCGGCCCGCGCGGTGGTGGCGGTGGTGTTCGTGGGCACCCTCGTGCTCGCGCGCCACCGGCTCCTGACCTTCGACGAGGCGTACTACCTCGCCGCCGCCCGGGATCTGTTCGTGCGCGGGGCTCCGCCGCTCGCCGATCACCCCCCGCTCCTCTTGCTGCTCCTCTCCGGCTTCGATCGGTTGCCGCTACCCCTCGAGGTGCGCGTCCGGCTCGTCCCGGCCTTGCTGGCGGCGGGGACGGCGCTCCTGCTCGGCGCGCTGGCACAGGCGACGGGGGGAGACGCCCGGCGCGCCACGATCCTCGGGAGCGTCGGGGTGCTGCCCGTGCTCGGCGGCCTGGTCGCGACCCCCGACGCTCCCCTGCTCCTCGGCGTGACGCTCCTCTTGCTCGGCGCCGCGCAACGTCGGGCCGGGCTCGCGGGGCTCGGGGCGTTCGTCGCCGGCGCGTCCAAGGTGAGCGGCGTGCTCGCGGCGCTGCTCGTGGCCCTGGAGCTCGCCCGACGCGATCGGCGCGTGGCCCTCGCCCTGACGGCGGGTGCGCTCCTCACCCTGCCGCTCGGCCTTCGGTCGCTCGTGCTGCAGACCGCGCACGTGGCCGGTCGCGGTCCCCTCGTGTCGGCACCCGTCCTCGGCGCGCCGCTCGCGCTGGTCGCCTGGGCGACGGCCGTGGGCCTCCTCGTCGGACCGGCGCTCCTCCTCCGGGTACACCAGGTCTCGGCGGTGCCTGGTGGCGTGACCCTCACGCTCGCCCTCGTCGGCGCCCTCGTCGCGTCCGCGCTGGTGTCGGGGCGCGCGCCCGAGGTCGGGTGGATCGGTCCGGTGCTCCCCGTGTGGATCGCGCTCGCCGCGCGCCCCCCTTGGTCTCGCGTGGCGCTCGCCTCGTACGTCGCGCCGACGGTGGTGGGTGCGCTCCTGTGGCTCGCGCCGCGTGGTCCGTTCGAGGGTCGAGCCCCGACGCGGCACGCACCGACCTGGCCCGTGGCCCCGCCCTATGGCCTCGCGGCGTGGACCCGCATCTACGGAAACAATCCGCCGTAATTCTTGGCACTTACGACTTAATCCAAGAGAAGGTTTCGAGACATGGGTCGAGTGCTGATCGGCCGATCAGCGCCCACGTGACCCATTTCCATTCAATGGATCGCCCGATCGCGCCCGCAGGCGACGCGGAAAGCCAAATCATTCCCGCCGCTTGGCGGCCACACCTCGGGTGCTTCGCGAGAGAAGGCCCGCGATGGTGAAGCGCTTCATGAAGTGCGTGTGCGTGACCCGCCCTCAGCGCTGGCGGGCGAGGACCTTCCGCACGATCTCGACGGCGCAGTCGACGTCGGCTCCGGTGGTGTGAGGGGGCAAGGAGAAGCGAACGGGCCCGAGCAGCCGACCCGCGTCGGCCGGCTCGCCGAACATGGCCTTCAGTGTCGCGGACGGCTCGGTCACCCCGGCGTGGCATGCAGCCCCTCCGGAGCAAGCGAGGCCGTCGAGGTCGAGTGCGGCGACGAGCTCCGGCGACGACCACCCGGGAAACGAGACGTGGACCACGTGAGCGACGCGGGGGTTCGCGCCGTTCACCCAGGCCCCGAGCCCGGCGAGCGCGGCCTCGAACCGGTCGCGGAGCGGACGCACCGCCTCGTAGGTGCCGACGGAGTCGAACGCGACGCGCGCGGCGGCCGCGAACGCGGCGGTGAGCGCGGCGTCCTGCGTGCCCGGTCGCAGCCCGCGCTCCTGGGAACCGCCGCGCAGCAGCGGCCGCAGCGGGTGGCCCGGTCGCAGCACGAGCGCGCCGATGCCCCGCAGACCGCCGATCTTGTGGGCCGCGAGCGCGACGGTGTCGGCGACGCCGACCCAGCCCCCCGCGGGAGGCGGGATGCGACCGACCCCTTGCACCGCGTCCACGTGCACGACCGCGCCCCGCGGTTGGGCGAGCGCGGCAATCTCCGCGAAGGGCTGCACCACGCCGGTCTCGCCGTTGACCGCCTGGATCGCGACGAGCCGGACGTCTCCCTCGCCCAGACACCGGGCCACGCTCTCGACGTCGACGTGGCCCGTGCGCGTGACGCCCGCGAAGCGCACCTTCACGCCACGTTGCGCGAGCTGGTCGGCGCACGCGGTCACCGAGGCGTGCTCGAGGGGCGCGAGCACGAGGGCGCCCTTCCCGTCCTCGAACGGCGACGAGAGCGCCAGGTTCGAGGCCTCGGTGCCGCCGCTCGTCCACACGACCCCGTCGGGGCGCGCGCCGCACAGCTCGGCCACCACGCGCCGAGACTCCTCGAGCAGCGCCCGCGCGGCCCGACCCTCGGCGTGCACGCTCGCCGGGTTTCCCCAGGCGTTCGCCCACGCGGCCTCGGCGGCGGCGCGCGCCGCGGCGATCGGCGGCGTCGTGCTGTTCCAGTCGAAGTAGAGGCGCACCCCGGCGTTCTAGCCTCCGCCGTGCACCACGGCCAACTCGCGGTAGGCTGGGGCGTTGCGCGCGCTCCGGCTCGTCACTTTCTTGTCCGCCGTCGCCTCGGGCGCGGTCCTCGCGGCGTGCGCCAGCGACGCGCCGATGACCGCAGGCCCCCGCGCCTCGTGCACGCACGTCGCGTGGGTCCGTGTCGAGGCCGGCACGCCGGTGGTGCGGCCCTCGTGGGAAGCCTTCCGCGCCCAGCCGATGCGAGCGGTCGGCGACGGCTGGTACGCCGCGAGCCTCACGCCCCCGGCCGGCCCGCAGACCTACGCGATCGAGGTCGGGGGCGCGTTCGTGGTCGACCCGACGATCGCGACCACCGCGTACGCGAGCATCGACGGTGTCGCGCGCGAGGTCACCTGGCTCGACGTCGCGCGATGCGCGTCCCCTGCCCTGCGGTTCGACGAGGTGACGCCCAGGGCCGATGCCTTCACCGCCCAGGCCACCTTCGTGGCGGCCGAGGACGGCGCGGCGCTCGCGAGCGCCACCGCGACCCTCGACGGCGCCCCGCTCCCCGTGCGCGTCGAGGGCGCGACGCTCTCGCTCTCCAGCGCGTGTGCCCTCGGTCGCCACCGGCTCGTGGTCGAGGCCACCGACGCCGCGGGGCGCACGACGCGCAGCGAGCGCTCGTTCCTCGCGACCGCCCCGTTCGCCTGGAAGGACGCGGTGATCTACCAGGTGATGGTCGACCGGTTCCGGGGCGCGGACGGCCTCGCCCTGCCCTCGCTCGCCACGCCCTCCGCGCGCGCCGGCGGTCACCTCGACGGGGTGCGCCGCGCGCTGCCCGAGCTCGTCGCCATGGGCGTGAACACGGTGTGGATCTCGCCGGTCTACGCGGCGCCCGCGGGCACGTTCCCCGGTCGCGACGGTCGACCGTATTCGGGGTACCACGGCTACTGGCCGATCTCGGCGCGCACCGTGGAGCCGACCTACGGCGGCGAAGCGGCCCTCGACGCGCTGGTCTCGGCCGCCCACGCCGCCTCGGTGCGAGTGGTGCTCGACGTGGTGCCGAACCACGTCCACGAGCAGCACCCCTATTTCAAGGCGCACCCCACGTGGTTCGACAAGGAAGCCTGCCTCTGCGGCGACGCCGCGTGCCCCTGGAACGCGGGCCTCCTGCCCTGCCGCTTCGCGCCCTACCTGCCCGACGTCGAGTTCCGCGACCCCGCCGCGTTCGACGCGATGGTCGACGACGTGCGCTGGGCGGTCGACCGCTTCGCCCTCGACGGCGTCCGCATCGACGCCGTCCCCCAGATGCCCCGCGCCGCCTCGCGCCGCATCGTCCACGCGCTCGCCCGCCTCGATCCGACCGCCCTCACCCTCGGCGAGACCTTCGTCGGCCCCGGCGGTTATCCGGGACTCCGCCATTTCCTCGGCCCCGGCGGCCTCGCCTCCGAGTTCGAGTTCCCCTTGATGTGGGCGCTGCGCGCGACCTTCGCCGAAGGCAGCGCCACCGTGCAGGACCTCGGCAAGGCGGTCGAGGCCTCGCGCGACGCGCTCGCCGACACCGGCGCGGTGATGTCGCTCATGATCGGCAACCACGACGTGCCGCGCTTCGCCTCGGTCGTGGTCGGTGACGGCGGGCGCGACGGCTTCTCGCCCGCGCCCCAGCCGACCGACCCCGACGTCTACCTGCGCACGGGGCTCGCGTTCGGCCTGGTGTTCGCGCTGCCCGGCATGCCGACGATCTACTACGGCGACGAGATCGGCCTCGCCGGCGGCGGCGACCCGGACACGCGGAGGCCGATGCCCGCCGAGGCCGGCTGGCTCGAGCCCCAGCGGGCGCTGCGCACGAGGGTCGCCCGGATGGCGAAGGTGCGCGCCTGCTCTGCGGCGCTCCGCGACGGCGACGTGCGCGTGATCGCGAGCGACGCCGAGCGCCTCGTGGTGGCGCGCAAGGCGGGAGGCCGGATCGTGCTCGCCGTGGTGACCCGCGACGACCGCGGCAAGCTCGAGGGGCCCCTGCCCGCAGACGTGCCGCCGGGCACGTGGGTCGACCTCCTCTCCGGTGCGAAGAAGGTGCTCGGGGCACGGGCCGTATGGGACGAGCCGGCCCGGACGGTGAGGTATTACGCTCCGGACGGCGACCCGTGCGCGGCCGGGGCGGGCGGAGTATAGTCACGCAGCCATGAGTCACTACACCAACACCCTTGGTTCATCGAGGATCGGGCGCTCGCGGACGTCGAGGGGCGTGAGCCGCCTGGTGGCGTCTTGGATGGCCGTGCTGGCCTTCGGGGCCACGACGGGGTGTGGCGACCCGGGCGACGCGGCCGACCCGATCCTGGTGCCCGACGTCGGCAGCTACGACGGCGGCAACTTCGACGGCGGGATCTACGGCGACTCCGCCACCCCGACCGACGGCGGGGGTACCGACACCGCGGTCGACACCAAGCCGGTCTGCGACGACACGCTCAAGCGCTGCGCGGCGGTGTTCACCTACTCCGGCGCGGCGACGACCGTGGAGCTGCGCGGCGACTTCCGCCCCGACGGCTGGACCAAGGGCGAGCCGATGACCAAGGACGGCACCGGCACCTGGACCGTCACCGTGCCCGTGCCGTACGCGATCCCCGTCCAGTACAAGCTCGTGCTCGACGGCACCAACTGGATCACCGACCCGGCCAACCCCGAGAAGGCCCCTGACGGCTTCGGCGGGCAGAACAGCCTGCGCGCGGCGACGACGTGCACCGACTTCACCTGCGCCGAGCCCGACGTGCCCAAGCCGGGCGTGTTCGACTGGCGCGACGCGGTCATCTACTTCGTGTTCGTCGACCGCTTCCTCGACGGCGACAGCAGCAACAACGGCTCCAAGATCTCCGGCGTCGACGACGCGGGCCAGTACATGGGCGGCGACTGGGCCGGCGTGAAGAAGAAGATCGACGAGGGCTACTTCGAGACCCTCGGCGTCAACACGCTGTGGATCACCGTCCCGTACAACAACGCGAACGACTACGGCGGGCTCGGTGTCGGCGGCGACCCGCACCGCTACTCGAGCTACCACGGCTACTGGCCGCGCGACGTGAGCAAGACCGAGCCGCGCTTCGGCACGCTCGCCGAGCTGCAAGCAATGGTCGCCGCCGCGCACACCCACAAGCTCAAGGTCCTCTTCGACTACGCGATGGTGCACATGCACGACTCCGCGCAGGTCTACAAGGACCACAAGGACTGGTTCCACGCCTCGGGCTGCATCTGCGGCTCGGGCAGCTGCCCCTGGGAGACCACCGGCGATCGCTGCTGGTTCACCGACTACCTCCCGCACTGGAACTTCAAGGTGAAGGAGGCGCGCGACTACTCGGTCGGCAACGCCGTCCAGTGGATCAAGGACACGGGCATCGACGGCTACCGCCTCGACGCGATCAAGCACGTCGACGGATCGTGGCTGACCGACCTGCGCACCCGCGTGGAGACCGAGATCACCCCCAAGAGCGGGCAGCGGTTCTACATGGTCGGCGAGACCTACGACTTCGGCAACCGCGACTACCTCAAGTCGTTCATCGACCCGAAGACCAAGCTCGACGGGCAGTTCGACTTCCCGCTGCGCCTCAAGCTCCTGCAGTCGGTGCTCACCCGCAAGGCGGGCATGGGCGAGCTCGCCTCGTTCATGGACGGCAACGACGGCTTCTACGGCTCGAGCGCGGTGATGAGCACGTGGATCGGCAACCACGACCTCGGGCGCGTGATCCACATGGCCGAGGACACGCCGATGTGGGGCGACCCCTACAGCGACGGCAAGGACCGCGCGTGGTCGAGCAAGCCCGGCCTCCCCGGCTACCGCGCGCCGTTCGAGCGCCTCGCCAACGCCTTCGCGGTGCTCTTCACCAACAAGGGCGCGCCGCTCGTCTACTACGGCGACGAGATCGGCCTGCCCGGCGCGGGTGACCCGGACAACCGCCGCCTGATGCAGTGGACCGGCTACTCGACCGACCAGCAGTGGCTCAAGGACCGCATCGCCAAGCTGCTCGGCCTCCGCGCCGCGCACCCGGCCATGCGGCGCGGGATCCGCAAGACGCTGAGCGTGTCGAACGATCTCTGGGTCTACTCGCTCACCACCACCGGCGACACGGTCTACGTGGCGATCAACCGCGGCGACACCGCCCAGACGGCGAGCGCGCTACCGGCCGGGTCGTTCACGGAGCTGGTGGAGGGTGGCACCGTCAGCAGCGGCGTCAGCATCCCCGCCCGCCAGACTCGCGTCTTCGTCGCCAAGTGAGGCGCCCTCGTCCGCCGGCGGCTGCGCGGGCCGCTTGCGGATGAGCGAGCGCACGAGGTTCGGCAAGTGCAGGTACTCGACGTCGAGCGCCGCCAGCGCCTCGGCGACCACGAAGACCTTGTCGATCGCCGGCAGGGTCTCGTCGCACACGATCGAGGCGGCCCCGCGCACGCGCACGAGGCCCCCGCGCCCGGTGACCCGCAGCGCATCCCGGGGCCCGACGCGCATGGCCTCGTAGCGCACCGGCGCGCCGACCTTGCGCGCGATCGACTCGAGCTCGCGCAGCGTCGAGGCCACGCCGCCACCCCCCAGTCCCAGGCGACCCGGGCGCGAGCGCCGGCGCGCGGCCATGCTCAGCGCAGGATCGGCAGGCGCGCGGGCATCCCCTCGCGCGTGATGGAGAGCGTGCCGCGCCCGGCGTTGGCCTTGGCGACCTCGGCGACGACCGCGTCGGCGAGCTCGGTGAACGCCTTGGCGACGGAGCTCTGCGGCAGGGCCTGCACCACGGGCGTGCCCTGATCGCCCCACACGCGCACCGAGGGATCGACGGGGATCTGCGCGAGCAGCGGCGCGCCAGCGAGGTCGGCGACCTTCTGGCCACCGCCCGCCCCGAAGAGGTTGTGCTGCTTGCCGCAGCCGTCGCAGACGAAGTGCGACTCGTTCTCGACCACGCCGAGGATCGGGATGCCGAGCTTGCCGCACATCGACACGGCCTTGTAGACGTCGATGACGGCGACCTCCTGCGGCGTGGTGACCATCACGGTGCCGGTCGCGCGCGTCTTCTGCGAGAGCGTGAGCGCGACGTCGCCGGTGCCGGGCGGCAGATCGAGGATCAGGTAGTCGAGCTTGCCCCAGTTGACGTCGCCGAGGAACTGCTGGAGCGCGCCGTGCAGCATGGGCCCGCGCCACACGATGGCGGCCTTGGGATCCTCGAGCAGGAACCCGATCGACATGAGCTTCACGCCGAAGCGCTCGAGCGGCTCGATCTTCTTGCCGTCGGTGGAGAACGGGCGGCCGCCGATGCCGAACATGGTGGGCACGCTCGGCCCGTAGATGTCGGCGTCGAGCAGGCCGACGCGGTGGCCGGCGCGCGCGAGCGCCATGGTGAGGTTGCTCGCGACGGTGGACTTGCCGACGCCGCCCTTGCCCGCCATGACGAGCACGAGGTTCTTCACGCCGGGGAGCGGGTCTTCGCTCGTGATCTCGCGCGTGCCGGTGGCCTGCACGAACCGCAGCGTGACCGCCGCGTCGGGGAAGGCCTTGGCGAGCGCGGCGCGGGCCTCGGCCTCGATGCCGGCGCGCGTGTCCTCGTTCGCGCCGGTCTCGAGGGTCACGCGGATGCCGTGCCCCTCGACCACCGCGCGCAGGCGGCCCGCCTCGACGAGCGCCACGTGGGCGGAAGGGTCTTGCAGGCCCTCGAGGGCGGCGAGCACGGTGGCGGGGGTCGGTTCGGGGGACGGCATGCCTCTCAGACGCTCCGCTACGGCCTGGGGTCGCACCCGTCAACGCCGAACGCCGCTGCGCCGCGCGTGCCCGGGTGTGCTAGCGCGTCTCGCCCATGCGAGCGCTCATCCTCTCGGCCGGCATCGGCCAACGCCTCCGTCCCCTCACCGAGGATCGCCCGAAGCCGCTCGTGAAGGTGGCGGGCCGCACGCTCCTCGCGCGGATGATCGACCAGCTCGCCAGGGTCGGCGTCTCGCAGGTGGTGGTGGCCACCGGGTTCGCCGAGGCCTCGGTGCGCGCGGCCCTCGCGAAGAGCCCGATCCCCACGGTCACCTGCCGCAACGACGCCTACGATCGCACGCAGACGGTCGCGTCGGTGGCCGTGTGCGCGGACGCGCTGCTCGCGGGCGGCGCGGACGACACGCTCGTGTTCGATGGTGATCTGTTCCTCGAGGATTCGTTCCACACGCGGCTCTGCGGAGCGCCCTTCGAGGGCGCGGGGATGATCGTCGCGGTCGACCGGCGCGACGACCTCGGGGCAGAAGAGATGAAGGTCCTCTGCGACGGCGATCGCGTGATCGCGTTCGGCAAAGGGCTCGATCCGAAGAAGAGCGCGGGCGAGGCCACGGGCGCCGTGCGCATCGCCGCGAGCGCGCTCCCTGCCATCCTCGCCGCGGTGGGCGCCGCAGTCACAGCGGGTCGCACGAACCTCTACTACGAGGACGTCTGGCACGAGTGTCTGCGCGCGAACGGCGGTACGCTGGAGGCCCGCGCGGTCGACGTGGCCGATCTGCGCTGGACCGAGATCGACACCCACGAGGATCTCGCGCGCGCCGAGGAGCTCGCCGCCGGGGACGCACCGCAGGGGACCTGACGAGCGGTCAGGGCTGTTGCTCCGACGACCGATGGCTTCGAATGCGGAGCAGCGACAAGCGTGTCCTGGTGTGAAGCGGCGTTCGCAGACGCGGCGCGGCATCGCGGTTGCTAGTTGTATCGACGGAGAAGATTCCCAGTCGAACCCCGCAACCGCATCCCCCTACACGCATCGATGAGCCGCAGGATTCTCCAGAGAGCGGGGGTGTGCCGCAGGGGCACAGTGTGACCGTCGTGCAGCAACAGTGAATTCTTCGTGCAATTCGTTTGGCAGTTCGGTGCCCAGCATGATAACGAGCCGCCCTTCAGGAGCTTCCATGACCGACCGTAGCCTCATCTCGCGCAGTGGTAAGTGCGCGAGAGCCATCATCCTCGCGGCTGGTCGAGGCTCCCGCCTCGTGATGGGAGAGACCCTCCCGAAGCCGCTGAAGGCCGTGGCCGGGGTTCCGCTGCTCGTCCGTATCCTGCGCACCCTGCAGTCCGAGGGGATCACCGAGGCCGTGGTCGTGGTCGGCTACCGCGGCGACCAGATCAAGCGCGCCCTCCTGGCCGAGCCCACGCTGGCCCTCAAGCTCGTCTTCGTCGAGAACGACACCTGGGAGACCGGCGCCAACGGCGTCTCGCTCCTCAAGGCCCGCGCCTACCTCGACCAGGACTGCATCCTGTCGATGGCCGACCACCTCTACGCCCCCGAGATCGTCCGCCGCCTCCGCGAGGCCGATCTGCGCGGCGCCAACGCCCTCGCGGTCGACCGCGACATCGAGCGCTGCTTCGACCTCGACGACGCGACCAAGGTCAAGCTCGACGGCGTGAAGATCGCCAACATCGGCAAGGAAATCGAGTCCTACGACGCGATCGACACCGGCGTGTTCCGCATCAACGCCGCCCTCGGCGCCGAGCTCGCCAAGGTGTTCGCGCAGCGCGGCGACTGCTCGCTGTCCGACGGCGTCCGCGCCCTCTCGGCGAGCGGCAAGTTCGTCACCGTCGACGCCGGCGAGGCCCGCTGGATCGACGTCGACACGCCCGAGGCGCACGCCCGCGCCGAGGCCATGGTCCGCGTGTGGGGCGACGATCTCGGCGACGAGCCCACGGCCGGCGCGGTCATCGACCCCGAGGCCATCGAGCAGTTCGCCCCGAGCTGGGTGCGCGGCGCGGCCCCCTACAAGGAGGACCACCTCGAGCTCGCCTCCGCGATGGACGGCGTCGCCCGCATGATGTCGAACGAGTCGCCGTTCGGCCCGTCCGAGCGCGTGATCCAGGCCGTCGTCGACGCGGCCCGCCTCGGCAACCGCTACCCCACCTCGGCCCGCGCCCTCCGCGAGAAGCTCGCCGCCCGCAACGGCGTCCAGCCCGACGGCGTCATCCTCGGCGCCGGCGCGACCGAGATGATCGACCTCGTGATCCGCACCTTCGTCGCCCCGGGCGAAGAGGTGCTCATCAACGTCCCCACCTTCTCGATGTACGAGGCCCGCACCCGCGTGGTCGGCGGCATCCTGGTGCTCGTGCCGATGACGGCCGACGGCTTCGACGTGCCCGCCATCCTCCGCGCGGTCACCGAGCGCACCAAGGTCCTGTTCCTCTGCACGCCCAACAACCCGACGGGCAGCAACCTCGACGAGGCGACCATCCGCCGCCTCCTCGCCCTCGGCCTGCCCACCGTGCTCGACGAGGCGTACTACGAGTTCTCGGGCCAGGACCCGTACCACCGCGCCGAGACCCTCGCGCGCCTGTGCGCCGAGTTCCCCAACGCCATCGTGCTCCGCACGTTCTCGAAGGCGTTCGGCCTCGCCGGCTTCCGCCTCGGCTACTCGCTGAGCCACCCGGCCGTCGCCCGCCTCATGGCGCGCGCCAAGCTCCCGTGGAACGTCAGCATCATCACCCTCGCCGCCGCCCAGGCCGCGCTCGAGGACGAGGCCGAGCAGACGGAGCGCCTGGCGACGGTGCGCCGTGGACGCTCGTGGCTCGAGCGCGAGCTCGGTCGCGTGGCCGGGGTCCGCGTGGTCCCGACCGACGGCAACTTCGTCCTCTGCGACGCGGCCGGCACCGGCTTCACCGGCGACGCCATCGTCAAGGGCATGCTGGCCGAGGGCGTGTTCGTCCGCACCCTCGCCACCCACCACCTCGGCACCGGGTATTTCCGCATCTCGGTCGGCTCGCCCGAGGAGAACACCCGCTGCATCAACGCCTTCCGCAAGGTCGTCGGCGCGCGCGTGTCCCACGCCGACCACGGCTCGTTCAGCCGGCTCTCCGCGGTCACGCCGGACGCGGAGTGAGGCGACGCGCGGAGTGAGCTCCGCGCGAACGTGACCGAGGCGCCCTCTTCCCCGCGGAAGAGGGCGTCCTTGCGTTCGGGTTACGCGCCGACGAGCTTCTTGTCGGTCGCGACGAAGTCGGCGGGCGGCGGGCGCACGAAGCGGAGCGGCGCCGCGGTGACGGGGTGGTCGAAGCCGAGCACCTCCGCGTGCAGCATCATGCGCGGCGCCTGGAGCAGCGTGCGGCCGGCCCGCAGGTGGTCGCGCGTGTAGACGCGATCGCCGACGAGCGGGTGCCCGCCCTCGGAGAGGTGGATGCGGATCTGGTGCGTGCGGCCCGTCTCGAGCCGACACGCGACGCGGCTAGCGACGTTGGAGCTCGCCTGGGGCTCGACGTGGGTGATGGCGCGCTGCGCGTTGCGCGGGATGCGGTCCTTCACGCTGCCGCGGAGGCCGTCGCCGCGATCCTCGATCAGCATCGAGTCGAACGTGCACGCGGTGCGGAGCTGGCCGTGGACGATGGCGAGGTAGCGGCGCTCGATGGTGTGCTCGCGGAAGGCGAACGACAGCACCTTCTTGGCGGCGAACGTGCGCGCGAAGACGACGAGGCCGCTCGTCTCCTTGTCGATGCGGTGCACGACGCCGAGGGAGGCGTGGCGCGGGTGACCATGACGGCGCACGAGGTACTGGCGGACGAGCTCCTCGAGCGTGCCGCGCTCACCCTCGTCGAACGGGATGGTGGAGATGCCGGAGGGCTTGTCGACCACGACGAGGTGGGGGTCGACGAAGACGATGCGCTCCTCGGGGAAACGCCCCTCGTCGCGGCGCACGGCGTTGGGCTGTATGTTGACCTCGCCGCCCTTCTTCACGCGGGTGATCGCGTCGAGGACGACCTTGCCGTCGACGGTGACCTTGCCACGGCGGACCAGATCGCGCGCGACGCTCCAGGGGACGTCGAGCGCCTCGCGCACGAGCCCGTCGACGGGGCGCGCGCGGTCGGCGGTGATGGTGGCCTCGTTCGGCTTTGTCGCTCCGGGACCGTCCCCGTCCGGTCCTCCGCTCCGAATGGCGGGCGTCGCGCGGGGATCGGTCACGGTGGGGGCCACGGCAGCGGGATCGTGATGATGTCGGTGCCGCTCGGCTTGGGCGTGGCCGAGGTGCTCGGGAACGTCGACGGGAAGGTCGACGGGAAGCCGGAGGGCAACGGCGGGGTCGTGTTGCTCGCGCTGCCGCTCGCGGGCGGCTTGGGGGTGGACGAGGTCGGGGGCTTGGGCACGGTGGTGGCGGGAGGCTTCACGCTTCCCGTCGACGCGACCGGGGGTTCGGGCTCGTCCACGGTGGGCTTGGGCTTCTTCTTGGTGGGGGCCGGCTCCTCTTCGGTGGGCGCCGGCGGAGGAGCCGGCGGTACCACGGCTCGGCTGGGCCACCCACACGATCACGAAGGCGACCGCCGCGACCACGCTGACGCCCGCCAGGATGGGCAGCCACGGCACCCGGCGGTTCGACCGGCTCTCGATGGCATAGCCGTCGGTCGGCGTGGGAGGGACCGGCGGGAGGGCGCCGTGCGCGGTGCCGCTCGGGAACGTGGAGCCCAGCGGAGAACCCAGGTCGCCGTAGGGAGGCGCGTAGGGCGACGGCATGGCCGCGAGCGTGCCCGTGTGGTCGTCGCTGCCCGGGAGCGCGGCCATCGCGGCGGTGCCGCGGTGCATGGGCGCGGGGTCGAACGGAGAGCGCTGTGGCGGCTCGACGGCGGGGATGGGGGGTGGCGAGGAGGAGAGCTGCACCGGCGGGGCCATCGGCGACATCACGGGCGCGACCTCGGGCGGCGAAGGCACGCCCGGCACGCCCGGCGCCCCGCCCATCGGCGCGAGCGCGGGCAGCGCGAGGGGCGAGACCGCGCCGTTGGTGGGCGGGACCGCGACGGCCGCCACACCGACGTGCCCGACGCCCAGCTGCTTGGGCAGCACGCCGCGCATCTTCGCGTCGTAGGCCGCCATCGCGGCGGGATCGCCGGGGCCGAGCATGGCGGGCGGCGCGAGGCCGAGGCCGGCGTGGCCGAGCACGACGTCGGCCACGGGGAGGTTCGCGCGCGTGCGGGGCGCGGTGGCCGGCACCTCGAGGGTGACGTCGGACTCGCGGGCCGCGTGCACGAGCGCCTTGCGCATCGCGGCCGCGCTCGAGAACCGGTCGGTCGGCTGCGCGGCGAGCGCGATGGCCACCACGTCGGCGATCGGCTGCGGCGTGCGCGGCGCGATCTTGTCGAGCCGCGGCGTCTGCCCCGACATGACCTGCGCGGCGATCGCGCGCGCGTCCTCGCCCGGGATCGGGCGCTGGCCCGCGAGCATCTCGAACAGCATCGCGCCGACCGCGTAGATGTCCGCGCGCGCGTCGACCGCGTCGGCCGCGAACACCTGCTCCGGCGCCATGTATTCGGGCGTGCCCATGACGACGCCGGGCCGCGTGAGCTGGGCCTTCACCTCGCCGAGCGTGCGCAGCTTGGCGATGCCGAAGTCGAGGATCTTCACGAGCAGGCCGTCGCTCGTCGCGCCCGCGACGTCGGGGGCGTCGGTGAGGAAGACGTTCTCCGGCTTCATGTCGCGGTGGACGACGCCGTGGTTGTGGGCGACCTCGAGCGCGAGCAGCACCTGGACGGTGATGGTGCAGGCGAGCGGGAGTGGCAGCGTGGGCTCGCGGGAGAGCCGCGCGGCGAGCGGCTCGCCGTGCAGGAGCTCCATCACGAGGAACGCGAGGCCCTCGGGCGACTGGTCGACGTCGACCACCGAGACCACGTGCGGCGAGCGGATGTTGGCGCTGACCCGCGCCTCCTGGACGAACCGCGCGACGACGTTCGCCCGGCTCGAGAGGGCCGGGTGGAGGAACTTGAGCGCCATCTCGGTGCCCAGGAACTCGTGCCGGGCCTCGAAGATGGTGCCCATGCCCCCCTCGCCCAGCTTGCGGACCAGCCGGTACTTGCCGTTGACGAGGATGCCGGGGCCGAGACTCATGCGAGGTTCCAGACGTTCGACGACGCAGGGCGGGTTAGGATACATCGCCGTGAAGAGCTGGACACACCTGCCCGTCCAACGGGCAGAAACCCCCGAACCTTACGGTCGGCAAGCCGGCTGCATGCAAGGAACCGCCGCATGAAGGTCATCACCCCCCCGTCGGGCCCATCCGTGGGCTCTCCCGTTCCTCCTGTCCGGCGTCGTCCATGCCCGGAAGTGCCCGAAAGCGGGGCGATCGTTCACGAAAGGTGGGATGGGGTGCGCGGGGCGCCTTCGCCACCCTGCTCGCGCTGGCCGCGCTGGCGGGGACCGGCTGCGCCTCCTGCGAGCGCGCAGGCATGGCCGGCCTCTCGCTCATGAACAGCACCATCAACGATCCGGCCAACAAATCCCTACGCCGCGGCATGATGTCCTTCGCGCTCGACCGAGCCTGCAAGGAGATGATGATGCGCACGACGGCGCTGCGCGAGGGCGGAGAGACGAGCGGCGCCGCGACCAACCCGACCAACGGGCGGTTCTTCCCCCGGTCGTGCACCCAGACCACCGCCCCCAACGGCGACCTGGTCATCAGCTTCAGCGGCGTCGGGTACACCTACGCGAGCGTCGTCCACAAGGTCACCTTCGAGGCGAGCGCCAGCATCCAGTACGACCAGGACTTCCTCATGTCGGGGGACGACCTCTACGCCTATTTCCGCACGAAACAGCTCGTCCAGACCAACTTCCAGCTGAAGGTCATCGAGTCCACCCTCCCCGCGATGGCCAACCAGCTCACCGGCTTCGGCGACAAGTACGCGAAGCAGCTGATGAACGAGCGCCTGCGCGACGGCTTCACCGTGCGCCGCCGCCCCGACAGCGAGACCGATTTCCGCGCCGGCATCGTGCAGCTCGGCACCTGGCCCAAGGTCTCCTACCAGGTGAAGGGCGGCCTCGTGCTGCTCAACGATCGCACTGAGGTGCACGAGCAGCAGCGCGATTTCCTCGGGCCGTTCAGCATCGACGAGGCCGACCAGATCCTCACGGTCACCGGCAAGATCGACGGCGCGCCCGCGATGAACGTCCTCGTGATGGAGGACAGCGCGGTCAAGCCGTGGATCGAGAAGTACCTCACGGTCGGCGAGGTCACCCCGCCCCCGAGCAAGCCGCTGCAGCAGGCGGTGGTGAAGCAGAACGAGCAGTTCCAGCTCGATGTCACCGGCAAGGGCGTCTACTGGATCGTCTTCGACAACACGGGCACGATCCCCGGTGGCGCCAAGCCCCCGGGCAACCTCCTCGACGACCGCGCCGCGGTGGCGAACTACTCGGTGGTGCTGCGCGAGAAGTGAGCGGAGCGAGCCGAAGGCGGCGCAGTGAACCGCGGCCGCCTCCATGGGCGGCCGCAACAGCAAGAAGGAGCGCCGCATCGGTTGCTCGAGGGCGGCTGGGACGGTAGCGTTTCGAAGATGGCCAACGCGGTCGATTCCACGGCGGCTCCGCGCTTCGTGCGGCTCCGCGTGGAGCAGCTGCACGCAATGCTCGAGGCGGGCATCCTGGTCGACGGAGAGCCCCTCGAGTTGCTCGACGGGCTCCTGGTCTACAAGGACCGGAGCGCCGTCGGTGAGGACTCGATGACGATCGGCAAGCGCCACAACCTGGCGGTCAAGCTGCTCGCGGCGCTGGATCGCGAGCTCGAGCCCGACCACCACATGCAGACCCAGGGGCCAATCGCCGTTCCTCCCCACGACGAGCCGGAGCCCGACGGCGCGATCCTGCGTGGGAAGCCGCGCGACTATCGCGATCGACTCCCGTCCGCCGCCGACGCCGCCGTCGTGTTCGAGGTGGCCGATGCGTCGCTGGCGCACGACCGCACCGGCAAGCTGGCCATCTACGCGCGCGCGGGCATTCCTGCGTACGTGATCGTCAACATCCCCGCCGGCTGCCTCGAGGTCCACCGCGGTCCCGACGCAGAGGGACGGTACGCGGTTTCGACCGTGCTCCGCGCAGGCGAGACCCTGGAGCTGACGCTGGGCGCACGGACCCTCGCGGTGCCGGTCGAAGCCTTGCTGCCCTGAGGGGTTCGGGAACCTCACGCGGGCCTTGGTGTCGCTCTTTCCATGGGCGCAACGGCGGGGCTGCTGTACGGAGCGGGGATGGCGAAGGGTTCGGGGCTGACGGCGTGCCCGTTCTGCCGCGAGATGTTCGTGGCGGAGGAGACGCGGGTCTGCCCGGAGTGCGGCATCGCGGTCCGCGACATCGTCGATCTCCCGCCCTCCGACGAGGCCGACCGGCTCACCCACGAGGAGGCAGCGGCGATGCCGCTCGAGCGGCACCAGCCCATCGCCGACGCCGAGATGCTCTCGTGGAAGGACTTCTCGCGCGGTCGCGGCATCCTCCTCGTGCTGGCGCTCGCCGGGCTCGCGGCGTTCTACCTGCCGTGGGCCATCCAGACCCTGCCGTTCCCGCAGAAGTACGACGCGCACGATCTCGCGCGCAAGCAGAGCTACTTCTGGGTGACGTTCACGTCGTGGCTCATCCTGTTCCCGGCCGTGCTCACGCGCCGGACGGTGCGCAAGATGCTGGGCGCGCGCGTGGCGCTCGTCACGCTCGCGTTCATGCCCGCCATGTGGTGCGGGTTCTTGCTCTCGCGGCCGACGCGCGTCGTCGTCAAGGGGCTACCGTTCGAGTACCACTGGGGTCCCGGCTTCTACCTGACGATGACGCTGTCGATCGTGGCGACCTTGATCGCCTTCCGGTTCGGCCGCGGGAGCGAAGAGCACGAGCGCCGCTAGAACGCGCGCGGGGAGCCCTCTTGCAGCGCGATGTCGCGGACGAACGCGTCGAGCAGGAGCTTGAGCGAGGCCGCGGACTTGGGGTCGTGGCCGTTCGGAGAGGCGGACCACACGAGCTCGCCGTTGTCGTAGCGATAGACGTCGAGGAAGGCGTGGGCCTGCATCGCGTGCCGGTCTCGTGGGACGTCTTCGTAGTACTTGCTGAGGTCGGTGCCCTTCTGCGCGTGGACGAGCAGATCGCCTTCGGCGTCGACCCTGTAGGACCGAATCAGGATCTTGTTCATGGGACCCTCCTGGCCCCCACCTAGCAACGCGGGGGCCACGCGCATCTGGGGCGGATTCGCCGCCTTTGCTCCGCGTTCGCGTGCACTGCGTCGCACGGGACGCAGCCGATGCGCCCCACCTGGGGCGTTCTTGTCGACGGGAGCGGCCGCCGTTGGATCGTCCGCAGCCTTCGGCCGTAGGCTTCGGTCATGGACGTGTCGCTGGTCCTCACCCACGACTGCAACCTCGGCTGCAGCTACTGCTACACGGGCGCCAAGTTCCGCAAGCGCATGCCCCGCGAGACCGCGGATAAGGCGCTCGACCTCGCGTTCGCCCACGGCCCGGAGGCGGTGCAACTCTCGTACTTCGGCGGCGAGCCCACCCTCGAGCTGCCGCTGCTGCTCGAGGTGGCCACCGAGGCAAAACGCCGCGCCGAGGCGCAGGGCACCAAACTCGTCCAGACGGTGACCACCAACGGCACGCTGCTCGACGCCGACGCCATCCAGCGCCTCTACGCGCTCGACTTCTACGTCGCGCTCTCCATCGACGGGGTGCGCGCGGCGCACGAGGTGAACCGACCGCAGATGGGTGGCGGCTCGAGCTTCGATGCCGTGGAGCGCTGTCTGCGGCTCCTGGTCGCGGCGGGCCAGCCGTTCGAGACGATCAGCGTCGTCACCCCGAAGAGCGCGCCGTTCCTCGGGAGAGCGTCGAGTACCTGTTCGAGGCCGGGGTGCCCCGCGTGTCGCTCAACCCCTGCTACGAGGCCGCGTGGGACGACGAGGCGCTCGCGACCTGGGAATCGGGCCTCGAGCGCGCGGCAGACGCGATGGCCCGCTGGATGCGCGCCGGGCGGACGGTGAGCGTGTCCACGCTCGACAACAAGATCCTCGCCGCGCTCAAGGGTGGGCTCGGCCACGAGGACAAGTGCAAGCTCGGCGATGGGTTCGTGGCGGTCTCTCCCGACGGGCACCTGTACCCGTGCGAGCGCCTCGTCGCCGAGGACGATCGTCCGGACGATCGCGTCGGTCACGTGTCCACCGGGATCGAGCGGCCGAAGGTCGCGTGCCTGCGCCCCGACATCGGCGAGGACCGCCACGCGGTGAACGAGGAGTGCTCGACGTGCGCAGAGAAGTTCCGCTGCGCGGCGAGCTGCGCGTGCGCGAACCGCGCGGAGACCGGGAGCCTGCAGGTCGCGGGCGGCGTGCAGTGCTGGCACGAGAAGACCAGCGCGCGCATCGCCGACCGCATGGCCGAGTCGCTGTTCGCGGACCTCGATCCGGTGTTCCTGCGCTGGTTCTACGGCCGCATGGGGATCGACGCCGACCTGCTCGCCGCGAAGATCCGGAGCGGGGAGCTCCAGGTGCCCGCGCTGCGCACGGACCCGAAGGCGATCGGCGCCATCGCCCGCCGCAGGGACGGCAAGCGCGCGCTGCGGGTGATCTGAGCCTCGATCGGCGGGTCGAGAAAGGTCCTGCGCAATTCGCGCAACCCCGGATCTGCGCAAACAATCAAATCTGCACGTTTCCTCGGAAGGCCCGTCCGTTGCTAAAGCGCCGCGCGGAGGTGTGCCTTGAGCGAACCGTTGATCCACCGCGCCCAGGAAGAGACCGACGACGTGACCCTGCGCCGCGAGGCCGAGCTGCACCTCGAGCAACACGTCGGCTTGCAGGTCGTGGCCGAGCTCCTCGTCCACCTGCGCAAGCGGCAGCTCCCCTGGTGGTCGGCCGAGGACCTGCGGGCCGCGTTCGGGGCGCGCGAGCGGCTCCTGTGGCTCAGGGATCGACCGGACCTGCGGGCGCACGACGTGGCCACGCTCACGCAGCTCCCGCTCCGCGCGGCGCGCAAGAAGTCGCCGCAGCTGCAGGCCGAGCTCGTCGAGGCGTTCCTCGAGGACGGCGACGTCAGCGCGCGCCAGTTCGAGGAGGCCTTCGATCCGTTCGATCTGGTGGTGTACGGGCCGCGACCGAGTTCTTCCGTCGCGCGCGGGAGCGGATGCCGCTCGAGGACCCGGAGACCGCGGGCATCGTCGGGGCGCTGCTCGCGAGCGCGCTCGCCGATCGCAGCGCGCGCGGCCTCCGGCGCACGCCTCTCTTGTCGGCGTGGGAGGTGCGCGCGGCGATCCCGACGGCGGTCTGGCAGACGCGGATCCCGCTCGCCCTCCGCGCAGCGGTCGACGAGGCCCGGCTCGCGCGCGAGCGCGCCGGCGAGGTGTTCACGAGCAAGCAGGAGCTCGCCCTGGTGACCCCCGACGCGATCGTCCAGCACGTGCCGATGGCGGAGCTGCTCGGCGTGCTCGACCTCGTGCAGCGCGCGCTCGGCGCGGAGGCCAGGCCCCGGCGCGAGGCCTCGGCGGTGCGCGTGATCGAGCCGGCGATCGATCCCGACGCGTTGCTCGCGGCGATCGCGCGGCGGGCCTCGTCGGCTCCGCCCCCGCCGCCACGGACCTCGACCCCACCGCCGCCGCGGACGCGCAACGTCCCCCGGCACGACCCCGAGAAGACGCAGCCCCGCATCCAGCTGTTCCCGCGGCATTGAGGCCGACGCCCGCGCGACCTTGGCGACCAAGTGTGTAAGGCGCGACCCTCCACGCCGTTGTCCGGGCATGCGCCGCAAAGAGGTCCCCGCCCTGCCCCGTCCTGCGCGGCCGACGCCGCTCGCTCCGAGCGCGGCGAGTGCTCCGCAGGGGTACGCCGCGTGGACCGTGGCCAAGCTCCGCGCGCTGGGCCTCGCGGCCGCGGTCGTCGCGCCCTCGGCGCGCTCGCCGGCAGCGTCGCGGCCTGTGGCGGGGCAGCGCCCGTGCAGCACTCGCCCTACGGCTACCGCGCGGAGCCCGCCGCCCCGCCCGCGCCGACCGCCAGCGCCTCGGCCGTGCCGAGCGTCGAGCCCGCGCAGGCACCGCAACCGGCGACGCAGCCCACGCCCGTGCCGACCCCCATGTGAACCGCTAGCCTCCGCGGGTGAGCGACCCCGGTCCCCTCGACGAACGACTGCGCGCCGTCGGCTACCACCCGAGCGCGGACACCGCCACCGCGCTGCGCCTCGCGATCGCGCTCGATCGTCCGCTGCTGCTCGAGGGGCCCGCCGGCGTCGGCAAGACCGAGCTCGCGCGCGCCACGGCCACCGCGCTCGGGAGGCCGTTCCTGCGGCTCTCCTGCTACGAGGGCCTCGACGAGTCGCGCGCGCTCTACGAGTGGGACTACGCGAAGCAGATCCTCTACACCCAGCTGCTGCGCGACGCCGTCGAGCGAGCCATCGGCGCGCCCGATCTGGCCTCCGCCGTCGAGCGCGTCGCCGAGCTCGAGACCGCTTTCTTCTCCGAGCGCTTCCTGCTCGCGCGCCCGCTGCTCGCCGCCGTGCGCGCGAAGGAGCCGGTGGTGCTGCTGATCGACGAGGTCGACCGCGGCGATCCGGAGTTCGAGGCTCTCTTGCTCGAGGTGCTCGCGGACTACGCCGTCACGATCCCCGAGCTCGGGACGTTCCGGGCGACGGCACCCCCGCTCGTCGTGCTGACGACGAACGGCACGCGCGAGCTCACCGAGGCGCTGCGCCGGCGATGCCTGCACGCCCTCCTCGACTACCCCGAGCCGTCTCGCGAGCTCGCGATCGTGGAGGCGCGCGTCCCGGGGATCGCGGCGGCGCTGGCCGCCCGGCTGGTCGAGGTGGTGCGGAGGCTTCGCGGTCTCGAGCTGCGCAAGCCACCGAGCATCGCCGAGTCCATCGACTGGGCCCGGGCCCTCGTCGTGCTGGGCGCATCGTCGCTCGACGAGGCGACCGCCCGCGACACGCTGGGCGTGCTGATCAAGCATGGGGAGGATCGGGAGAAGGTCTCGGCCCGGCTCGGCGCCGTGCTCGCCCGTTGACCCGACGACGGCCCGCCGAAAAGGCCAGGAGACGGCCGCCGGAGCACACAACCTCTTGACCGCGTGACCGTGGTCGCGTCTCTTGTCGTCACGCTCATGCCCGTCCTCTGCCAACGTTGCGGTGCCCAGAATGCCGACCATTCCAAGTTCTGTCTGAGCTGCGGGAACGACCTCCGTCCCGCTGGCGGGCCACCCCCGCCGGCGCCCGGTGGATTCGGTCCCCCGCCGCCTGCCCCGGGTGGATTCGGTCCCCCGCCGCCCGCGCCGGGTGGGTTCGGGCCACCGCCTGGCCCGCCGCCTGCGCCAGGTGGATTCGGTCCGCCCCGCCCGCGCCCGGGGCTTCGGTCCGCCCCGCCCGCGCCCGGGGGTTTCGGCCTGCCGCCCGCCGCGCCGGGGGATTCGGCCCGCCGCCGCCCGCGCCTGGGGGATTGGCCCGCCGCCCGGTCCGCCGCCGCCTGCGCCGGGTGGCTTCGGTCCGCCCCCCGGCCCGCCGCCTGCACCCGGGGGCTTCGGCCCGCCGCCCGGTCCGCCCCCTGCGCCCGGTGGCTTCGGTCCCCCCCCGGGCCCGCCGCCGCCTGCGGCTGGTGGGTTCGGTCCGCCTCCGGGCCCGCCCGCGCCCGCCCCGGGTGGGTTCGGCGCGCCGCCGGCCGCGGCCCCCGCCGCCGCGCCCCCTTCGGGAGGCACCACCGGCGCCGAGCTGCAGCACATGATCGATGGCCTGCGCATCATCGCCATCGAGCTGCGCGGCATCTCCGCGTCCAAGACCATCCTCTCCACGCAGATCCTCCCGAGCCCGATCCCGGGCGTCGCCGCCGTCGCCATCCGCTACGGCCGCTCGATGCACGTGCTCTGCGCCGGTGGCCAGTTCGCGCAGCCGCTCTGGCCGTCGCGTGACTTCGCCGATCGCGACAAGCTGCTCGCCGCGACCATCGGCAACAAGGCGCCGCCCGAGCTGATGATCCCGTGGGTCCTCACCTACGTGCTGCCCGGCGTGTTCCCCGACCTCGGCAAGGACTCGCAGTCGCAGCAGGCGTTCATCGAGGCCGCCGATGCGTTCGGCGTCGGCGTGGATCAGGCGGGCATCGACGCCGCGCGCCGGCAGGGCTTCCCCAGCATCGACAAGACCCAGGCCCGCTTCCTCGTGGTGAGCGAGCCCAAGCAGTCGATCGCCGGCATCGAGCTCCGCTGGGGCGATCGTCCGTTCGAGATGCTGTACGTGCCGACGCCCGGCGTCGTGTCGCGCGCCGCGCCCTGGACCTGACCGTTCCGGAGATACGTCGAGGGCGACCGTTCACGCGGTCGCCCTCGTTCTTTTCCCCGGGAGCGGAGGGCCGAACTGTAGTTCGGCCCTGGGAGCGACCCAGAGACTGGGCTCACTGCAGCACGATCACGCGTTGCTGCAGCAGATCGTAGATGATGCGCATCGCCTCGAGGTGAGGCATGCCCGAGATGTCGAGGATCTCCTCGAGCGACGACACGCCGTCGACGTGCGAGAGCAAGAACCCGGCGCGGTGGTCGAGCGTGAGCCAGCGGAGCTGCTCCTGCGGGACCGACACCGTGGGGATCTGGTCCATCGAGCCGAGGCGCGCGGCGTACATCTGCATCAGCACGTCGCGGCAGCTCTCGGCGTAGCGCTGGACGTCGGCGTTGTCGGTGTCGTCCTCGAGGATGCCCTCCGCGATGGTGAGGGCGCCGGAGAAGTCCCCGAGGGCGTAGCGCTCGCGCAGCTCGGCCAGCGGATCGGGCGCGCGCGAGGGCTCGGCCGGCGCGATGCTCGACGCGGGGATGCGGCTCACCACGAGATCGAGCGCCTCGGACGAGGAGTCGGCGTCCGGGAGCTCGAGCGAGAAGCCCGGGTCGGAGGCGCGGTGCGCGTCGAAGGACAGATCGAGCGAGTGTCCCCCGCTGCCGCGTCCTCGCTCCCAGTCGGTGTCGCCGCCGAGGCCGGGGTTGGGCTTCCCCTCGTCGGGGAAGGGCAGCGTCGCGCGCTCGTCGACGAGTCCCCGCCGGGTGTCCAGGTGCTGGAGGGCGGGCACGTCGGACTCGCGGAAGTCCCAGTCGATGTCGGGCTCGTCGGCCCCAGCACCGGCAGCCGGTTGCGGCAGCGTGGGCACGTCGCGGGAAGGACGCGGCCCCTCGACCGCCGGCGACCCTGCCGGATTCGGGCCGGGCTTCGGGGGCTCCCAGTCGACGGTGCTGCCGAGGAGCCGCTTGCGCGGACCCGGCGGCGGGGGCGGAGACTTCGGGACCAAGATCAGCTCGTCTTCTGCACCACCCCACGGAACATGCGGGCGGTACGGCCGAGCGCTTCGATCTGGTCCTTGATCTCCTGGACGTCGCCGCGCTGCATGGCGGCCTTGGCCTTCTGCAGGATGCCGCGCGCCTTCTCGGTGGCGTCGCGGCCGAAGTCGCTCGAGACGACGATCTGCTCGACCTGCGGGAACAGGCGCTCGATCTCGGCGATGAGGCGCTGCGCCTCTTGTTTCGCAGCCTCCTCGTCCTCGCTCGTGCGGCGGTCGAGCATCTCGTCCTTCGCCGCGTCGATCATCTGCTTGAGCTCCTGCTGGGTGAGGCCGCTCGAGGCAGTGACCTGGATCTGCTGCTCCTTGCCGGTCTCGAGGTCCTTGGCCGAGACGCTGACGATGCCGTCGGCGTTGATCTCGAAGGTGACCTCGATCTCGACCTGGCCCTTGGGCGCCTTGCGCAGGCCGGTCAGCACGAACTCGCCGAGGAGCTCGTTCTGGTCGCCCTTCTCGTGCTCGCCCTGCATGACGAGGATCTTGACGGCCGTCTGATCGTCGCGGCTCGTGGTGAAGATCTCGCCGCGCGAGGTGGGCACGGTGGTGTTCTGCGGGATGAGCCCGCGGAACGTGCCGCCGTGGGTGAGGATGCCGAGGGTGTGCGGCGTGACGTCGAGCAGCACCATCTCGGTCTTGTTGTCGAGGAGCGCGTGGCCCTGGATGGCGGCGCCGAGCGCGACGACCTCGTCCGGATGCACGCCGCGGTTGGCCTCGCGGCCGAGGAAGCCGCTGACGGCCTCCTGGATGCGCGGCATGCGGGTCATGCCGCCGACGAGGACGACGTCCTCGATGTCTTCCTTGCCGAGCTGCGCGTCCTCGAGGGTCTGCTGGCAGATGTCGATCGTGCGATCGATCAGGTCCTGGCAGAGCGACTCGAGGGTCTCGCGGCTGATGACGCGCTGGAGGTGGAGCGCCTCGTTGCGGCCGCTCGAGATGATGAAGGGCAGGTTGATCTCGGTCTCGCGCGTGGAGCTGAGCTCGCACTTGGCCTTCTCGGCCGCGTCCTTGAGGCGCTGGAGGGCCATGCGGTCCTGGCGCAGGTCGATGCCGTGCTCGCTCTTGAACCCGTCGACGAGCCAGTCGATCACGCGGGCGTCGAAGTCTTCGCCGCCGAGGAACGTGTCGCCGTTGGTGCTCACCACGCGGAACACGCCGTGGGCGCCGATCTCGAGGATCGAGATGTCGAACGTGCCGCCACCGAGGTCGTAGACCGCGATGGTCTTCTCCATGTCCTTGCCGAAGCCGTAGGCGAGCGCGGCGGCGGTCGGCTCGTTGATGATGCGGATGACGTCGAGGCCCGCGATGGAGCCGGCGTCCTTGGTGGCCTGGCGCTGGTTGTCGTTGAAGTAGGCGGGGACGGTGATGACCGCCTTCTCCACCTTGCCGCCGAGGTAGTCCTCGGCGATCAGCTTCATCTCCTGGAGGATCATGGCGCCGATCTCCGGGCAGCTGAAGCTCTTGCCGCGGAGCATGATGCGCACGTCGCCGTGCGGGCCCTCGACGATCTTGTAGGCGCTGGTCGCGATGGCGTTCTTGACCTGCGGCGAGCTGAACTTGCGGCCGATGAGCCGCTTGGCGGCGAACACGGTGTTCTCCGCGTTGGTGATCGCTTGCCGCTTGGCGATGTGCCCGACGAGCTTCTTGCCCGCCTCGGTGATGGCGACCATCGACGGCGTGGTCTTGTACCCGCCGCGGTTCGGGATGACGACGGGGGCTCCGTTCTCGACGACGGCGACGCAGCTGTTGGTGGTGCCGAGGTCGATCCCAATCACGCGTTCCATCGATTGCCTTTCTCAGAGGTCATCACGAAGCCAGTCTCCGTGCGCGCGCGAGCAACTCCTTCGCTTCACGGTGGTTCGGGTCCAACTTGGTCGCTTGCTCGAGCTCGGATCGGGCGCGGAGGAAGAGCCCCGCGTCCAGGTAGATCGCCCCCAGGGTAACGCGAAAGGGGGCGTGAGACGGATTCTTCTGCACGGCCAGCTGGGCGTAGTGGGCGGCCTTGTGCAGATCGCGGCCCTCGGTCTTGAGGCAGCGGGCCGCGTCGGCGCACAGCTGGGCGTCCTCGGGGCGGCCCTCGGCGGCCTTGGCGTAGGACAGGGCCGCGGCCCCGAACTTGTGGGACTGCTCCTCGTATTTGGCCTGCTTGAGGTAGGTGTCGGCCATCAGGTCCTTGGCCCGCTGGCTCGCGATCTCGGCCGCCTCGAGGATGGCGGGGTCGTCCGTGTAACGCACGGCGAGGCGGTAGTTGTTGGCCGCGCCCAGCACGTCGCCCCGGTCCGAAGCGGCCATCGCTTCGTCGATGAGGCGGCGGGCCTGGGTGCGTCGTGCGTATTCGACCCCGTCCTCGTATCGGCGCTTGAGGGCGGCCGCGGCGGCCTGGGACTGCTCGACGGTCGGTGGGGTCGAGGGCGCGAGCGGGCGTGGGGGCGGAGGCGCCGTGGACTGCGGTGGCGTGGAGGGTCGGCTGGAGCCGGGGGGGCCCGCGAACGGGCGCGCCGAGCGCAGGTTCATGGAGCTGCGACCACTGAGCTTGCGCGCCAGCGCCTCTCGACGCGCGCGCTCGTCGAGGCCGACCTTCGGCGGCTCGGGCGTGGTCGGGACGGGTACGTCGACCTTCGGGGTCTCGACCTCGACGGGCACGGTCGGCGCCTCGAGCGGCGGGACCTCGGCCACGGCCTCGTCGGGCTCGTCGTTGAGATAGCGCTCGAACGCCCGCGTGCGATCGAGGTCGGCGAGGTACGCGTCGTAGTCGGCGCGACGCTGCTTCGACGCCAGCGTGTCGTGCGCCGTGGTGATGCGCGCGAACACCTGCTCCATCTTGGCCTTGAAGGGGCCGAGGTTCTTGCCGTAGTAGCGGTCGGTGTGGAAGCGGGCGGCGAGCCCGTAGTAGGCGGTCTTGATCGCCTTGCGATCGGCCTCGCGGGGCACGTTCAGGAGCTCGTAGTGGTCGTACTCGTCGAGCCAGCTGTGCAGGTCGAGCACGTCGATGCGGAACTCCTCGTCGAGATCGCTCGGCTGCGCGAGGTCCTCGTCGGTGAACCGTCGCGGGTGCTTCTTGCGGACCTGGGGCGCGGCCTCGGCGGCGACGACGACGGGCTTTTCTTCGCGGGGAGTGGGCTTCTCCGGGGGGCGGTCGCCGAAGTAGATCGCGAGCTCCTTCCGGAGCTTCTCGGCGATCACGATCGCGCCCTCGAGGCCGGTGTTGGTCATCACCGCGAGGTCGCCGAGGCTCGTGTAGCCGTCGATGCGGGACAGGAAGAAACCCTCGCGCGCGTCGAGCACGAGGCTGCGCAGGTCGATCCAGGGCGTGAGCTTGGGGACGGACGTTCGGGCGAGCGTCGGTGCCTCCATGGGCACAGTCTAGACAAAGGTGCCGAGCCCCGTCAGCCTCCGTCGACGAGAGAATCGACCGAGCCGTCGGAGGCCCCAGCCTCGGCATCCGTCGCGTCGGTCCCAGCGTCACCCGTGCAAGCCTCGGTCGGCTGCACCGCCCCTGCGCCGTCGATCCACCGGCGCACCGCGCGGATTTCCTCGAGCCGCAGCGGGGCCGAGGGAGGCATGCCCGAACCCGGCACGAGCACGGAGAGGTCCGCGATCGTGCGCCGCCACAGGTCGGCGACGCGGCCGTCGGGCGCGGCGAGCCCCTTGGGCAGCGGCGCGCCGAGGACCGCCTCCTCCCCGAACTGCCCGAGCTCGGCGGGGCCGGCGAGCAGGAGCTTGTAGAGCAGGAAGCTCGACGTCGAGCCGCCCTCCCGTCGATCGACGATGGGCAGACCCCGAGGGAAGCCGAGGCCAGCGAGGGGCGCGGCGCCTCCGCTGCCCGGATTGGCGGCGCGCTGTATGAGGACCGACGCGTGACCGATCGCGGTCTGCTGCAGGCCGAGGTCGCTGTCGAGCGAGAGCCCCATGGCGCGCGCGGTGGTCACGCCGGCGCTCGGCGAGCCGTGACAATCGGCGCCCGTGCAGCTCTTCCGGAAGATGGCCTGGACGGCGCACGGATCGGCGGGGATCGGGTCGAGATCGACGTCCTCGGTGTCGGCCGGGTCCTTCTCGGCCTTGGTCACGAAGTCCTGGACGTATTCGCCCTCGAACGCCGTGCCGTCGAACGAAGCGAGGCGATCGCCGGGGTTGTCGGCGGCTCTCACGCGGAGGCGGTAGAGGGTGTTGCGCTGCAGCGGCGCGTCGAGCGCGAGGGTGACGGTGCGCTCCACCGGATCGACCCGCACCTTCTTGAAGACGACGTCGACGACCGTGCCGCTCGAGATCCGGTAGTTCACGCGCGCGCTCGCCGAGTTGGCGAGGACGCGATCGAACCGGATCACGACGAGCGGACGCAGCTTGACCTCGCAGACCCGCCCTGCCCCCGACGCCGAGCTGGTCGGGCAGGGAACTCCGAGGAGGGTCAGCGAGGTCCCGAGGACACGCGGCGGCGGGCCTGCGTGGCGTGGGTAGTCTCCCCCGCGATCGCAGCCGCCGAGGAGCAGGAGCAGCAGCGCTGGCGCGAACCCACCGGCGGGGTGGCCCGCAGGAGCGAGCGCGCGGCTCAGGACTCGGCGTACTCCTTGAGCTGCTCGCGGATCGTCTCGTTGTTGATGCCCGTCTGGATGTAGTCCTTCAGGGTGTCGGCCAGCGCGATGAGCATGTCGTTCACGCCGCTCTCCTGCGTCAGCTTCTCGAGCAGCGCACGCGCCTCGCGGCTGCCGTCGTCCCGCAGCATCGCGCGCACCTGCTCGAACGAAATCTCCCCCTGGAAGTCCAGGTACATGTTCTCGAGTAGGTAGCGGACGAGCTCGTTCACGGACGGCCTCCTTCGAGGTGGCGGGCAGGGCAGATGGGGCAGATGGGAACGGACCAGGTGGGCTATAGCCCCCTGCTGGCGAGCCGGGCAAGTCTTTTGCGGCCCGGACGTCGATCTCGACGGTGCGCTGGCGGGTCACTTGCACACCCCGAGGGCCTTGTCGCCCAGCGTGTGGCACACGAAACAGGGCCGCGGATTCTTCGAGAACTGCACGGCGCAGCTGGTCACGAACGAGGTGCCGTGGGGGCTCGCCCCCTTCCCTCCGACGCCGGTCGTGCCGTGGCAGACCACACAGTCGCGCTCCACGTGGCAGCTGATGCAGGCCATCAGGTTCTTCTGGGCCTCGATCGCGTGGTGCATCGGGCCCTTCTTGTTGCCCGACCACACGGAGGCCGCCGGGTGGAAGCGCAGGCTCGACGCGACGCCGTTCGGAGACGAGGGCGTGATGCCGACCCGGGTGTGGCACGGCAGGCAGAAGTTCTGCTGCGCGTGGCAGGAGCTGCACTTCGGGTCGTCGAAGCGCGCCGCGATGGCGTGGGTGGAGAGCCAGTCGTTCGGATGCACGAGCTTGGGCTTGGTCTTGCCGTCGTGGCAGTCGACGCACTCCTGCTCCTTGTGGCAGTTGCCGCAGAACGCCGAGTCGGCGCCGGCGACCTTCTTGTGGCGGGTGAGGAAGTCGCTCCCGTGCTGCGCGTTCTTGAGCCACTTCGGGGGCATGAGCACGCCGCTCGCGAACATGGTCTCGAGCACGCCGTCCTTGCGGGTGACGTGGCAGGTGGAGCACGCCGACTTGGCCCCGGCGCTCTTGAGCGTGGACGGGCCGCCCGGCTCGGGGTTCTGGTGGCAGCCGAAGCAGCCCTTCATGCGGGGGAGCTGGTCGCGCGTGCCGAGCTCGAGCGAGCCGACGTCGCCGTGGCACTCCGCGCAGGCGATGCCCTTCTTGGCGTGCGCCGCGTGGTTCATCTTGAGGTTCGGCTTCGGCATCACCACCTTGGGCACGACCGCCACGCCGTTGGTGACGACGACGTTCTGGTGGCAGGCGTCGCAGCGCGCGGGCGGCGTCTCGCTCTTCTCCGGCTTCTTCTCGTCGATCGCGTGGCACTCGATGCACGGCTCGTGCTTCTTCGGGAGCAGGTCGTCGGCCGACGAGGTGCTCTTCTCGGCCAGCGGGTGGCAGTACTTGCAGGCGATCTTCTGGTCCTTCACGTGCTTTACGTGGAAGAACCGCAGCGGGAGTTTCTGGGCGGGATAGATGGCGCGGGAGGGCCCGGGGTCGGGGAAATCGGCGCCCGGAGGCAGCGCGGTCTTCGGCACGAACACGCCACCCGGCATCGGCGCGAGGCCGCCGATGGGCGCCCACGGCGGCGCGATCGAAGCCGAGGCGGAGACCGAGGCCGAAGCCGAGGGCTTGATGGAGGGCTTGCCCTCCTCGGCCACGGCGAGCACGGCGCCGAGCAGCACCGCGAGCGCGCAGAGCCAGGTGGAGACGGCCCGCGCGCTCACAGCCACACCTTCACGTGGAGGACCGCGAGCAGCCGGAAGCGCGAGCCGACGAGGCGGTTCTCGTCGTGCTCCCACTGCAGCATCGCGTCGCTGTCGGGGCTCAGCCGGTAGCCGGCGGCGAGCACGTAGCCCACGCTGGTGGCCTCGCGCGGGGCCCCCTTGGCGTCCGTGCGCAGCTTGTCGAGGAAGTTCCAGAGCGAGAGCTGGGCGTCGAAGGTGAAGCGCGGGCCGATGCGCTGCGTGAAGAGGAGATCGCCGCCGACGCGCCGCCCCTGGTCGCCGAACAGGCCGTAGGTCTTGGCGCGGACCATCGCGCTCGCGAAGCGGTAGCGCGCGTTGCCGCCGAACCCCGGCGCGAGGCTCGAGGCGCTCCCGACCCGCACGCCCTCCGGGGTGAGGTCGTCGCTGCGGTAGCGCCGCACCTTGCCGTCGACCCCCACCGTGAAGCGTTCGGTGGCCTGCACGTCGACCCGCGCGGCGAGGTCGTCCATCGGCTCGAAGCCGAACACGCTGAAGATGGAGTCCGCGTCGAAGATCGGGCGGAAATACGTGTAGTCCACGCTCGCCTCGACGCGCTTGCCGGCGAACAGATCCAGGCCGGCCTCCACGTCGGCGAAGCGCCGGGACACGAGGTCGTAGACGAGGTTGCCCCGGGCCCCGAACCACTCGAACGCCGAGAGGTTGACGCCGTAGCCGAGGCGCTCGGTGGAGACGCGCCGCGCGTCGTAGATGCCCATCGCGTCGGGGCCGTAGAGCACGCCGTTGCCGCCGATGTACGAGGTGCCGGTGTTCCAGGCCTTGCGGTAGGTGAGCCGGCCGTGGATCCAGGTGGGCCCCGCGGTCTCGAGGGACACGCCGTAGACCGGGGCGAGGCCGGCGGGCTGCACGGACGGGTAGCCGGAGGTCGGGTACTCGCTGCGGTCGAAGCGCACGACGCCGGGCGACTCGAAGCGGCCGATCTGCACGCGCGTCGTGAACGGGAGGCCGGCGCGCGACTCGAAGCCAGCGTAGACCTCGAGCGCGACGAAGAACGGCGTGGTGACGCGCACGAGCGCGCCGTCGAAGCCGTACCAGCCGAGGGGGTCGACGAGGTACTGCCGGCCGAGCTTGAAGTTGACGAAGCCCCCGAGCCAGCGCCGGCCCTCGAGGTAGCCGTACATCATCTCGACGGGCGCCGGCTGCAGCTGCGGCACGAACCGCGACGTGACCAGGTCGGAGCCGAGCGCGTACTCCTCGCGCTGGTAGCCGAAGTCGGTGTCGAGCCGCATGCGCGTGCGGAACACGAGCTGCGGGCCGTCCTTGCGGCCCCCACCCCCGAGATCGTAGACGCCTAGCTGCAGGGTCGAGGTGACCCTGCGGCGCGAGAGCACAGGGTCGCCGCTCAGGCCGCGCAGCTGGTAGGCCTGCCCCGTGACGGTGGCGTCGACCTCGGCGTCGTACGCGCGCGCCGGCCCGGCGCTCGCCAGCACGGCGAACGCGAGGCCGATCGCCCTCGAGGACGGGAAACGCACGCTCATGGCCTCACTCGCTCGAGGTCACTTGTGTCCGAAGGCGACGACTTCGGCGCGGTAGACCTCCTCGGAGGTGGCTTCGTCCCAGAACCGCCCGCCAGCGTGGGTCCACAGGAAATCCGGGCACTCGACCTCCTCGAAGGAGAGCACGCGCCCCTGCACCTTGGTCTTGCCGACGCGCACGTCGCAGTCGAAGTGCGTGCCCTGGATGGTGAGCTCGCGCTTCTCGTCCGCGACCGTGAGCGGCTTGCCGTCGGGCAGGAGGAAGGTCCACTCGTAGAGCGCGTAGAGGTCGTGGTTCTTCTTGTTCTCGAGCCGGCGCAGGTTGCCGTGGTCCTCGAGGAACAGCGCGTCGACGACCTCGTTCTTGCGGTTCTCCGGCAGGTCGGTGACCACCTGCACCCATTTGCGCTCGTCGATGCCGCGCCGCACGGACACGCCGATCCGCAGCTCGAGGCCCTTCTGCGCGAGGATCTGCTCGCGCAGGACGACCGGCTCCTTGGTATACGTACCCGTATAGCGGTAGACGACGAAGTCGCCCTCGCGGAAGCGGGTCCGCGGGCCCGTGGGGCCCTCGGGGGGCTTGCCCGGGCCGCACGCGACCACGGGCAGCGACGAGAGCAGAGTGAGCGCGAGGAGGAGGGGCGCCGTTCGCACGGGGGCCGATGCTATTCGATCTCGGCCGCGTTTCGGAGCGCTTCGCCGCGAGGGCCCTCGGCGCGGAGGGTGGCGCGCCGGGGCTCGAGCTCGAGGTGGACCAGGAGGCCGTCGCCGGCCAGCGGGGAGAAGGCGTCCTCGCCCCACTCGACGAGGAGCGCCGCGCCGGCAGAACGTCGGTCGCGCAGGCCGAGACCCGCGAGCTCGGCCTCGAGGTCGCCCCCGAGCAGCCGATAGAGATCGGCGTGGATGACGGGCAGCCGGGCGCCCTCCTCGGGGCCGTACTCGTTCTCCAGGGTGAACGTGGGGCTCGGGACGGCGATCTCCTCGGGCACGCCGAGCGCGCGGAGGAGCCCCCGCGCGAGGAAGGTCTTGCCGGCGCCGAGCCCGCCCACGAGCACCACGAGATCCGAGGGGACGAGGGCCTGGGCGAGGCGGCGGGCGAGCGCGAGGGTGGCCCGGCGGTTCGGGAGCGCGATCATGCCTCAGAACCGCAGCATCACGCTCGCGGTCACGCCGGCGAAGGCGAGCGTGCCCGTGCCGCCCGGCGCGACGCGCAGCGCGCCGAGATCCACGTCGAGCTGGAAGGCCTTGGTCAGCACCACCGTCGCGATCGGCGAGATGCCGACCAGGAAACGGGCGCTCTGCTCACCGCCGAGGAGCGCGAGCACGCCGATCGCGGCCTCCGCCGAGAGCGCGAAGCGGCCCGCCTCGACGAGCCGGTAGCGTCCGATGGCCTCGATGCGGAGCGCGTTGGCCTTGCCGAACAGCCCCGCGAAGGTGGCGCCGACCTCGAGCCGCGGGACCGGGACCGCGAAGCGCCCGTGCAGCGACCAGGCGCCGAGCATCTTGCTCCCGACCGCCGTGTCCGGGCGGGCGAGGACGTACGAGAAGCCGCCCCCTGCCCCGATCGCGACGTTGCCGCCCTCGCCGTAGCGAGGCGGCGGAGGCGCGGGCTTCGGCGGCGGCTCGACCTTCTGCTCGACCTTGGCCGCGGGCGGCTTGGGCTTGGCCGCGAGCCACGGGATGGGATCGTCGCCGACCCCCTGCGGCCGGAGCAGCAGCGTGAGCATCTCGCCGATCTGCTGCGCGGTGTCGGCCTTGGGATCGAGGTCGCGCACCAGGGTCTCCACGCGCCCGCTCGAGGTCTGGCAGGCCTTGAGCTCGACGTGCATCACGCCGCCGGTGCCGTAGCTGACGTTGGCCTCGACGACCCAGTCGGCGCCGGTGGTCTTGCCGACGGCGACGAGGCCCTCGCTCGAGCCGATGAGCGCGCCCGCGGCGGCCTCGCCCTGCAGCACCTCGGACTCGGGGATGGTGGTGTGGCCGAGCTTCGTCGCGGCGACGTCACCCGCCTTGGTGATCGTCGTCCGCTCCTCGAGGGTGGCCGGGCCACGCGCGTGGACGTTGGCGACCTTGTCGGCGTGCGCGGTCGCGGCGAGGAGGAGCGTGACGAGCGCCGCGGAGGAGGCTGCCCGGAGCGGAGAGGCCATGTTTCTCCCCAGCCTAGCCGTCGGGCTTTCGGCTTTCGAATTTCGATCCTACAGGGAGAGGCGCGATGCCCCTCCCCAGCTTCTCAGGCACCCAGAGCTACCTCACCGATCAGGGCCTCGAGTCGGCCGTGCGCTGCGCCCTCGCCCTCGAGCGTCCACTCCTCGTCAAGGGGGAGCCCGGCACCGGCAAGACGCTGCTCGCCACGGCGATCGCCGAGACGGTCGGCGCCGAGCTGATCCACTGGCCGGTCAAGTCGACCACCAAGGCCCAGGACGGCCTCTACGTCTACGACACGGTCGCGCGGCTCTACGACGCGCGCTTTGGCGACGGCGACCCCAAGGACATCCGCCGCTACATCAAGCTCGGGCCGCTCGGTCGCGCGTTCCTCGAGTCGACGGCGTCGGCGCCGCGCGTGCTCCTCATCGACGAGGTCGACAAGGCGGACCTCGAGTTCCCGAACGACCTGCTCCACGAGCTCGATCGCATGCGCTTCGTGGTGGCCGAGACGGGCGACGAGGTCGTCGCGCACGCCCGCCCCGTGGTGGTCATCACGTCGAACAACGAGAAGGAGCTCCCCGACGCCTTCCTGCGCCGCTGCGTGTTCCACTTCATCACGTTCCCGGACAAGGAGCGCATGAAGGCGATCGTGCGGGTGCACCACCCGAACATCGACGAGGCGCTGGTCGACCAGGCCATCACCGCCTTCTACGGCGTGCGCGAGTCACCGCGGCTGCGCAAGCGCCCGAGCACGAGCGAGCTGGTCGACTGGATCACCGTCCTGTCACGCGAGGGCATCGGCGTGGAGCGCCTGCGCCGCGATCTGCCGTTCCTCGGCGTGCTGCTCAAGAAGGAGCAGGACATGGAGGCCTGGCTCTCGGACCCCCGCCGGGGCCGAGCTTGAGGTCGCGCATGGTCCGGTCGGCATGGGGGTCATGGGGGGCGCCGCGACCCAGCCCGGCTTAGGCGTTGCGTCGGGGACGGGGTGCGCGTAACCCTGAGAGTTCGATGGCGGCCGCTTCGTGCCCGCAGTGCCAGAGCCCGTACGATCCGGAGAACCACAGGTTCTGCCCTTCGTGCGGGTTTCCGGTCGCCGAAGTTTCGATCCGGCCCGACGATCCGCTGATCGGGAAGACCTTCCCGGGCGGCTACGTCCTGCTCGATCTCATCGGCATCGGCGGCATGGGCCGGGTCTACCGCGCCGAGCAGAAGGCGCTCGGGCGCACCGTCGCCGTCAAGGTCATCCACGCCCACCTCCACGGCGAGGAGGGCGCGGCGGCGCGCTTCATCACCGAGGCGCGGGCAGCGAGCCGGCTCAACCACCCGAACGTCGTCTCGGTGATCGACTTCGGTCGGAGCGGCCCCAACGAGGGGAACCTGCTCTACCTCGTCATGGAGTACCTGCGCGGGCGCGACCTCTCGCGCGTCGCCTACGAGGAGGGCCCCCTCTCCTTCGCGCGCATCGTCGACATCCTCAAGCAGACGCTGGCCGCGCTCGACGAGGCGCACCACCTCGGCATCATCCACCGCGACGTCAAGCCCGAGAACATCGTGCTCGAGCCCACGCGCGGCGGCGGCGACTTCGTGAAGGTGGTCGACTTCGGCCTCGCCAAGCTCCGCCCCGACATGATGTCCGGGATCGTCTCCGGTGGCACCGGGATCACGAGCCCCGGCATCGTCTGCGGCACGCCCGACTACATGAGCCCGGAGCAGGGCCGCGGCGACCCGCTCGATGCCCGCAGCGATCTGTACGCGCTCGGCGTCATCATGTTCCAGCTGCTCACCGGGCAGCTGCCGTTCGAGGCCGCGTCGCCCACGCAGGTCGTGCTCATGCACCTGCAGCAGCCGCCGCCCGACCCGCGCAAGCTCGTCCCGGAGCGCCGCATCCCCGACCCCCTCGCCGAGGTGTGCCTGCTGGCGCTCGCCAAGGACCGTCGACAGCGATACGCCGACGCGCCGGCGTTCGTGCGCGCGCTCGACGCCGCGATGGCCGCGATCACGCCGCAGCCGAAGCCGCGCATGGTCACCTCGGTGGCCTGCCCTTCGTGCAGCGCGCCCGTGCCGGCCACGCAGAAGTTCTGCGGCGAGTGCGGGTTCCGCATCTCTCCGAGCTCGCCCGTGCCTGCCGCGCCGCAGCGGGCCTCCGAGCGTCCGCCGCGCCCCGGGTCCACGAGCCGTGGTCGCAGCGTGCCGCCGCCCGCTTCGACGCCGGCGCCGGTGGTCGAGCCGCCCATCACGCTGAACACGCCCGAGCCGTCCGGGGCCCCCGTGTCCTCGGCGCAGCCGCCCACGCAGCCCGAGCGCCCGAGCCGGCTCGACACCCCGCGCCTGCCCCTCCCCTTGCCCCTCCTCGGTCGCGAGGACGACCTGTCGTGGCTCGACGATCGCCTGCGGGAGGCCCACGCGGGCCTGCGCGGCGCGCGGCTCGTCGGCGAGATCGGCGTCGGCAAGACCCGCCTGCTCGGGGAGTTCCTCGCCCAGGCGCGCAACGCCCGCCACCGCGTGGTCGAGATCCAGCCCGACCCGGCGTGGGCCGAGGTCGGCTACCACGGGCTCGCGGATGCGATCGAGAAGCTCGCCGGCATCAGCGCGTCGACCGACCTCTCGCGGGTGAAGATCGACGCGCGCGACCGGGAGCAGGTCCTGCGCGGGTTGCACGAGGTGGTGGTCAAGCCGCTCGGCACGACGATGACCGCCGACGTGCGCCGCTTCGCCGCCGCGGCCGCCCTGCGCTGGGCGCTCGCCCGCGCGGCGCAGGACGCCGACGGGCGCACGCTCGTGCTCGCGCTCGACGACCTCCCTCGCTACGACGGCGCCACGCGGCACGCCTTCTCCGACGTGCTCGGCGAGCCGCCCGTGGGGCCGATCCTGATCGTCGCCACCCACCCCTCGGGCTTCGACGCGGGCTGGCCGGCGGGCCGGTCGCTGGCGCGCGTGATCACCGGCCTGTCACCGGCGATCGCCTCGACGGCCTTCCGCGGGCTCGGTCCCCACGGCATGGCGAGCGCCGCCGAGCGCCTGAAGGACTCGGACGCGCGCGGCATCGCCCCGCTCTACCTCGACCAGCTGGTGCGCTTCGCGCAGGAGGCGGGCGGCCCCGCCCCGCCGCGCATCGCCGACCTCGTCGCGGCCCGCATCGAGCGGCTCGGCGCGGACGCGCGGCGCGTGTTGCAAGCGGCGGCGGTGCTCGGCGACGACGTCACCGAAGAGGCGATCGGCGCGGTGCTCGGCGGCCAGATCGCACGGCCCCGCGTGCACCAGGCCATCGAGCAGTGCCGCAGAGGAGGGTTGCTCGAGGAGCAGCCCGCGGGCGAGCGCTTCGCGCACCCGCTGTTCCGCGACGTCGCCGCCGCCTCGCTGCCCGCCGGCGCGCGCCGCGACCTGCACGCGCGCACGTTCGACCTCGCCGCGCAGGACGACGCGCCGCTCGAGGTGCGCGCGCTCCACGCCTTCTTCGGCCAGAGCGCGCTCGAGGCGCTCATGCTGCTCGAGCAGGTCGCGGACCGCTGCACGCGGCGGGGCGACGACGAGGGGGCGATCCTCGCGCTGCGGCGCAGCCTCGAGCTGGCCCGCCGCGCGCTGTTCCGCGGCGACATCGACGACCCGGAGCGCGCCGTGGTGATCTTCAGCCGCAAGCTCGGCGAGGCCCTCGCCCGCGCGGGGTACCTCACCGACGCCGAGGGCATCCTCCGCGAGGCGCTCGATCTCGCGGGGCCCGCCGACACCGATCGCGCCAAGGTGCTCGAGGGGCTGGCGCGGGTCGCGAGGTCACGCGAGCGCAGCTCCGAGGCGGAGGCCTTGCTCAAGGAAGCCATCGCCACCGCGCATCGCTCGGGCGCCCGGGAGCTCCTCGTCGCGCTCCGTCAGCTCGAGTCGGACTGGCGCGCGGCCTGACGGGTCAGTGGGCGGGGGCGACCGCGGGGACCACCGTCGACGAGTCCTTGGGGGCGACCGCGGTCGAGGTCGCGGGGGCGGTCGAGGCCGCGGGCGCGGCGGGCAGAGGCAAGAGCTCCTCGGTCATCGTGTCGATGTTCATGCGCTTGACCAGGAGCTCCCCGCTCTTGATCTTCGCGGCGATGGCCGGCCGGGCCAGGAGCTCGGCGATCCGCTTCTCGCGCTCGTCCACGGCCGCGGACAGGTTGGGGTACTGCTTGCGCGCGACGGGGTCTGCCGCCACCTTCTCCGCGGCGCAGTCGGTGTGCCGGGTGAGGACGATGACCTTCACGCCGTTGGCGACGGCGAGCTCCAGCATCTCCTCCTCTTGATCGGCGAGCACCGAGCCCGCCGTGCGGACCACGTAGTAGTACTTTCGCGTGTCGCCCGTGAGCTCCGACGTGTCCACCCGCGCGTCCATGCACACCACCATCGCGACCACGGGGTGGCGAGAGGTGCGCGGGAACTTCTTGCGCACGGCCGCCGCCAGGTGGTTCTGGGACACGAGCTCGTTCCAGATCTGATCCGGGGTCAGATCGTGGTGGTGGACGAAGTCGTAGTCGGAGATCGGGTCCTGCATCCGATAGCCGAGGTTCACCATGGCTCCACCCACGATGAAGCGGGCGCGCGCGCTGACGGCGAAGAAGACGGCCGTGACGAGACCGAGGACGGCGACGACGGAGAGGGCGATACGCAGGCGCCTGCGCGCGATTGGTGGCATGAGCTTGCCCCCGAGCAACCTGCGTGCCCTCCGGCGAAACGTGGGACAATCTGACGCTGCGCGCCGCTGTTCTTGCGCCCGCCGCGCTTTGTGCGCGCCTACGCGACGCGCCGGCTCACACGCCGAAGCGATCGCGGTGTTCGGCGAGGAAGTCGAGGTAGACGTCGAACGGCTGCCGCGCGGGCAGCTCTCCGGCCTCGATCGCCGCGGTGAGGCCGCGCAGGATGGCGCCGAGCGCAGGGCTCGGGGGCACCCCGAAGCGCGCGGTGACGGCCGTGCCGAGGCCCTTGGGGAGCGGCGGGACCTTGGCGTCTTCCTCGCGGATGCTGCGGATGCGCTCGGCGAGCTCGTCGATCTGCCGGAGCCCGCGGCGCTTCTTCTCGGGGCGCTTGGTGGTGATGTCGGCGCGGGAGAGGCAGAGCAGATCGTCGAGGTGCTCGCCGAGCTCCTTGGCGAAGCGGCGCACGGCGGAGTCGGTCCACGACGCGTCGTACTGGGCCGCGCGGAGGTGGTGCAGGATGAGGAAGCGCACCTCCTCGCGCAGCGCCTCCTCGGTCGCGAACAGCGCGATGCGCCGGTTCATCTTGTCGAACATGCGCGCGCCGACCTCGGCGTGGCCGAAGAAGTGCACCTCGCCGTCGGGCGTGATGGAGCGCGTGCGCACCTTGCCGATGTCGTGGAGCAGCGAGCCCCAGCGCACCTCGAGGCGCGGGACCGCCTGCGAGACGACCTGCTTGGTGTGCTTCCACACGTCCTTGTGGCGGAACTCGCCATCACCGAAGCCGACCAGCGCGTCGACCTCGGGGAGGAGCACCGAGAGCACGCCGCCGTCGAGGAGAGCGTCGAGCCCCGCCTCGGGGTTCTCGCCCATCAGCACCCGGTCGAGGCCGGCGCGCACACCCTCGACCGGCAGGACGCCGAGATCGGCCGGGTGCGCGACGACGACCTCACCGGCCGTGCCACCCTCGGCGGCCCGCACCGCGCGCTCGATCGCGCGGACGGCACGATCGGCGGACGCGGGGGCTTCGGACATGGGGGCCGACCTCTAGCAGACCATGGCGCGCAACTCACGTGGAGTGCGCGACGCCCGGATCGTGCTCGATGAGGAAGCGCAGGTTGACGGCGTTGATGAGCGCGTGGGCCACGATGGGCCCGAGGAGCGAGCCCGTGGCCGCGAACAGCCCTCCGAGCGCGAGGCCGACCAGCGCGGCGAAGGCGATCCACGCGCCACGCGACCGACCGCGGAGCTGGTGCACGACCCCGAAGAGGAGGCTCGAGCCCAGGAGACCGAGCGCCGGCAGGAGCGCGCCACGGAAGAGCACCTCCTCGCCGATGGCGGAGGCGAGCGCGACGGGCAGGATGGCCGACTCGCCGAGTGAACGAGCGACGGGCCGCAGATCGGCGTGGAGCTCCCGGGCCCAGCCCGTGGTGCGCACGAGCGCCCGGGTGGCCGCGATGACGGCCAGGGCGAGGCCCAGGCCCCCGACGAGGCTCATCAGAGGCTGCGGACGCCCGCCGAGCCCCATCGGTGTGCACGAGAGCACGTCGGGCGCGCCGCGCAGCCAGCCGATGAACCAGCCGAGCAGGGCGAGGCCGCCGTAGACGAGCACGACGGTCGCGGCGACCGTGCGGTCGACGCCCCCCCTCCTCCCCTGCGCGGTCCACCCACGACGCATCGGGTGAACGTGGCAAATGTCCGGACCGGCGTAAACCTGCCGGGTCACGGGCCTGCTAGACGGCGCTGCCATGCGGTCCCTCCACATCCTCCTCGCCTCGGCTTCCCCCCGCAGAAAAGCCCTGGTCGAGGCCCTCGGCCACACCGTCACGGTCGCGCCGGTCGACGTCGACGAGGCCGAGATCGGCGGCGAGACGCCGGATGGCTACGTCGAGCGCGTGGTCGCGGCGAAGCTCGCGGCGGCCCGCGCGCGCAGCAGCGACACGGCGTGGGACGCGATCCTGGTGGCGGACACGATCGTGGTGGTGGACGGGCGCATCCTGCAGAAGCCGGGGGACGACGCCGACGGCGCGGCCATGCTGCGGAGCCTCGCGGGGCGCGCCCACGCGGTGACCACGCGCTTCGCGGTCCTCGCGCGCGACGGGCGGCTGCACGCGGAGAGCGTGCGCACCACGGTGGTGTTCCGCGCGCTCGAAGAGGACGAGATCGCCTGGTACGTCGGCACCGGCGAGGGCCGCGACAAGGCGGGCGGCTACGGGATCCAGGGCCACGGCGCCGCGTTCGTCGCGCGCATCGACGGCAGCTACGGCGCGGTGGTGGGGTTGCCCTCCTGCGAGGTCGCGGTCGCGCTGCGCGCGCTGTAGGCTGTTCGCCGGGAGATGACCGACCGCGCGACCATCCTCGCCCGCCGCGCGCGCTTCGTCGCGGCGGCGATCGGAGCCTTCGCGGCGACGCCGACCCCCGCGTGCTCGCCTTGCTTGAAGTACGTCGAGCATTGCGACGACGCCTCGGTGCGCAAGCTCGAGATCTCGGTCCCGGGCCGAACGTACATGGGGTTCGACTTCTGCATGGGCGAGCGCTTCAGCGCCGGCGCGCTTCGCGTCGACCACTGTGGGGACGACATCGACGTGACGTCCACCACCGTGTTCGCGACCAGCGATCCCGAAGTCATCGCGTTCGAGGGGAACATGGGGCTGGTGCGCGGCTACGGCCGGGTCACGCTGACGGCGCTGCAGGGCGGCGAGACGGCGTCGACGGAGGTCCTGGTCCTCGAGTGCGCGCGCGACGCCGGCCCCGATGTCAGCGATGCCGCGGTCGATGGAGCCAGCGACGCGACGACCGACGCCGAGACCGGCGATTGAGTCGTCACGATTCCTCCGGTTCCGACGACAGACGGTCATGCGGTGGCTCCTCGTGATGGTGGTCCTGTCCGTGGGGTGTGCGACGCCACCCGCTAGGCACTCCATCGAGCCACCCGCCGCCGCGTCGACCGTCGAAGTGGCGCCCTGGGCCTTTCGACCGAGCGGCCGCGAGCCGTTCTCCTTGCTGGCCGGAGACAGGCACCTCGTCGTGAAGTGGGCGTCACCGAAGCCCATCGGGCCAGCGACGCTCGTCGAGTCGCTCACGGTCGACGGGGTGGTCGTGTTCCCGACCGACTGCTCCACCCCCGGTCCGCTCTGCACACCCGCGCACGAGGCGATGCGCGACGAGCACGGCAGCATGGCCGACGTGGTCCGCGTCCGGGCGACGGCCGACCGGATCGACCTGGTGATCGCGGCGGTGTTCCGTGGCAGCCCCGAGTGCGGCGCCTACGGCTACTACGTGCTGCGGATCGACGCGCTCGGCGTCCGGGCGAGCGCCCCCGTGCGCGGCTGCTTCGTCAGCGTATCGGAGGGCGAGCCCAGGGTAGAGGTGGGGCCTCCGTTGCGGGTGAAGACCCTGGATTCGGGGGTGACCTTCGAGCGCGTCACCATGACCCTCGACGAGGACGCGCTCGACTTCGCCGTCACCCGCAAGCCGGTGTGACGGGACCGCCACGACACGGAGGCCGGGTGCGGTGCGGGAAGGACGCGTGGGGTGGCACCGTCGTGGTCAGGTCGCCCTAGCCCGCGGCGAGCGGCTCGACCGCCGAGAGCCCTGGCGTGGGACGTGCTACCTCGGTCGCCATGTCGGACCGCATTCCGGTGTGCGCCCCCGTCTTCTCGGGCAAGGAGCGCGCGTATCTCCTCGAGGCCATCGACACGGGGTGGATTTCTTCGGCCGGGCCCTTCATCGCCCGCTTCGAGACCGCCCTCGCCGGGGTGTGCAAGGTCCGCCACGCCGAGGCGTGCGCCAACGGCACGGTCGCCCTCCACCTGTTGCTCCACGCCCTCGGGGTCGGGCCCGGGCACGAGGTCATCGTCCCGAGCGAGACCTTCGTCGCGACCGCCAACGCCGTCCGCTACACGGGCGCGACGCCGGTGTTCTGCGAGGTCGACGAGCGCTCGTGGGTCATCGACCCGGCCGACGCCCTCGGCCGCGTCACGGCGAAGACCAGGGCCATCATCGGCGTCGATCTGTTCGGCGTGCTCGCCGACTACGACGCGCTGCGCGCCGGCCTCGCCACGCTGAAGCGCGACGACGTGGTGCTGCTGGAGGACGCCGCCGAGGCCATCGGCTCGACCAGCCGCGGCCGGCCCGCGGGCTCGCTCGCGCACGCCGGCGTGTTCTCGTTCTTCGGCAACAAGACCGTCACCACCGGCGAAGGTGGCGCGATCACCACCGACGACGTGGCGCTCGGCGCGCGCATGAAGTTCCTCAAGAACCACGGGATGGACCCGAAGCGGCGCTACCACCACCCCGAGATGGGGTTCAACTACCGCATGACCAACCTGCAGGCCGCCGTCGGGTGCGCGCAGCTCGAGGAGATCGAGGCCCTCTGCGCGCGCAAGCGGCACGGTCACGCGCGCTACCGCGCCCACTTCGCCGACGTCGCCGAGATCCGCTTCGCCGAGGTGCCCGCCGATCAGAGCGCCGTGCCGTGGCTCAACGCCTTCGTCGACGAGGGGCTCGCCTCGGAGCAAGCGCGCGACGCAGCCCTCGCCAGGCTCTCCGAGCGCGGGATCGAGGCGCGGCCGTTCTTCGAACCGAACCACCTGTTCCCCTACTTCGGCGGAAAACTCGGCGATTTGCCGCGTTCCGAGCGGATCGCCGTGCGCGGCGTGTGTCTGCCGAGCGGCGCGGGCCTGACCGACGCCGAGATCGACCGCGCGGCCGACGCCTGGCTCGCTGTCCGCAAAGAGGTGCGATGAGCCTCGTCGACGCGGTGCGCTGGGACGATCGCGGGTTGCTCCCTGCCGTCGTGCAAGACCGACTCGGCGGCCGCGTGTTGATGGTCGCCTGGATGGACCGCGCCGCGCTGCTCGCCACCCTCGAGACGCGCAAGGCCACGTTCTTCTCCCGCTCGCGCAACCGGCAGTGGGTCAAGGGCGAGACCAGCGGGCACACGCTCGAGGTCCACGACGTGCGCCTCGACTGCGACGGCGACACGCTGCTCGTGCTCGCGACCCCCGCCGGCCCCACGTGCCACACGGGCTCGCCGACCTGCTTCTTCCAGGGCGAGGCCGAGGAGAGCGCGGTCGGGAGGCCCCTCCTCGACGACCTCGAGGCCGAGGTCCTCTCGCGCAAGGCGAGCGACGCCGGCAAGAGCTACACCAAGTCGCTGCTCGACGGCGGCGCGGAGAAGATCGGCGGCAAGCTCCGCGAGGAGGCCGACGAGCTCGCGCGGGCCATCGCCGGAGAGTCGAGCGATCGGGTGGCGTCCGAGGCGGCCGACGTCCTCTACCACCTGATGGTCGGCCTCGCCTCGCGGGACGTCCCGCTCTCGGCGGTGCTCGCCGTCCTCGCCGCGCGGCGCGGGACCAGCGGGCATGCCGAAAAAGCTTCACGCGGCGGCTGACCGAGAACGCGGGGTTCTGGGGGCGACACAGCAAATCCGGCTTGGTGTACGCTGTTCGCGGCCGGATGACCGACGCCCGCGATCGCAAGAGCGAGGCCGAGTGGCTCGTCGAAGAGGACGACGCGAGCCGCAAGGAAGCCGAGGCGCGTGGGCGCCTCGCGAGCGACGTCGCCATCGGCCTCGAGCGCGTGCTCAAGTCGTTCCGCCAGTTCGGCGTCCGGCACAAGACCTCGCAGGGGTTCCTCGCCGAGGCCCACAAGAGGCTCGGCGCCTTCCACACCGGGCAAGGCGAGCTGCGGCTCGGCGTCGTCGGCAGCGACCTGATCTACGAGGGTCAGAGCGTCTACACCGATCCGGAGCTGCGCACCTCGTACCCGTTCCTCCTGTTCCGCGACGGCATCCA
>JADJMO010000019.1 GCA_016709545.1 Myxococcales bacterium | reverse complement strand
GACGGCCGCGGGGGCGAACGGCCGCTTCCCCGAGCCCCAGATGATCGTGGCCGGACGCGGGCGGCGAAGTCCACGCTCGCGATCCGCACCACGTTCGGCGTGGTGCTGCACGACGCGACCGGGTTCCGCTACGTCTGCGAGGAGGTCGTCGGTACGGGAGCCGTCATCTACGATCCCCCCATCGGCCTCGACGGCAATGGCCGGCTGCTCGCGGGGCTCTGGGACGGATTCGCGCGCGGAGCGGTCGACGCCTGCGGGAGCACGCGCGCCGCGACCCTCGAGGGCGAGGCGATCCAGGACCTCGACGTCGACCCCACGGGCCTGCTGGTCGTGGCCGTCAGTCGCACGGGCCTGTTCACGGGCGCGAGCGCGGTGTTCCGCTCGCTCGACGGCGGCGCCTCGTTCACCCGGCTCGCCCAGGCCCCCGAGACCGCGTTCAGCACCGTCGAGATCGCCCCCTCCGATCTCTCTCGCCTCTGGCTCACCGCCCGCACCAAGGCGGCGCGCACCGTCGTCTACCGCTCCGACGACGGTGGCAAGACGCTCGTCGAGGTCACGGCGCTGCCCCGACCGGAGGAGGCCTACGTCGCGGCCGTCGATCCGACGAACCCCGACCGCGTGTTCGTCCGCCTCGCCTACCAGGACGCGAGCTTCCTCACCCGCTCGGCCGCCTACCGCACCGACGACGCCGGCAAGACGTGGAGCCTCGTCGCCGACGTGCCGGGTCACATGCTCGGGTTCGCCATCGACCCGTCGGGCAAGAAGGTGTTCCTCGGTGGACCGGAGGCCGGTCTCCTGCGCTCGCTCGACGGCGCGGCGCCCGTCTCGATCTCCACCGCGAAGGTGCGCTGTCTGCGCCACCACGAGGGCCGTCTCTTCGCCTGCCTCGGCAGCAGCGCGAGCACGTTCGGCGTGGCCGCGTCGTGCGACGACGGCGCCACCTTGCCGATGATCCTGGACCTGCCGAGCCTCACGAACTCGGTCACCTGCGCGAGCGGCACCACGGGCGCGGTGTGCCCGTCGAAGCTCGCCACCTTGCGGGTCGGTCTCGAGGCCGGCGCGGCACCGCCGGTGTGCACCACGGACGCAGGTGGCGACGCTGGCGACGCGGCCGACGCTGCGGAGACCGCTCTCGACGCCGCGCCCGAGGTGCCCGACGTCGCCCCCCGGGACGCATCGATCGCCCTCGACGCCGGCCCGCGCGACGCCGGTCCGGCGACGCCCGTGTTCGAGCGAGCGATGGGCGGTGGGTGCTCCTCCCCGACGACGGGGAGCGCCACCGCGTTCGCGGCGGGGGTGCTCGCCTGCGCCGCTGCGCTCGGTGTCCGACGCGGTCGGCGCGGCTGACGCACCCTGTCGTCGCGTGGACGACCGACCGGAGGCGTCGCGTGCGCTCTGCGTTGCAGGATATCCGTGCCTTGCGAGCCGGCTCTGCCTCACCCATCCTGGCTGGCCATGTCCACCCGCGCGCTTGCTTCGTCCCTCGCCGCCTCCGTCGTGGTCGCCTGCGGATCCTCGTCGTCGGCGCCGGCGCCCGATGGTGGGGTCACCTCGGCCAGCCAGCCCGTCGAAGAGGATCGTGGGAGCGTCGCCTTGCGCGTCGCCGCCGAGCTCGCCAGGGGCCACACCGCGCTCGACGAGGCGTTCACGGCGGGCAACGGTCTGCAGCCGGACGGAGACCAGTTCGGATCGCCGGGCGACCGTGAGGCGAAGAACGGCGCCTTCGAGCACCTCGCCGCGCGGTTTCCCCGCGTCGCCGATCAGCCGTTCGAGGTCGATGTGGCGCGCGTGGCGCGTCTGCGCGTACGCCTGACGCCGCTCGGCGCGCGTCCGACGCAGGGCAAGGTGATCGGAGGCCGCGTCGCCTACCCCGACGCGTTCGCCGCGACGGACCTCGTGGCCCTCGGCAACGCCTTCTACGCCGAGCACCTGCTCGTGCTCCGCGATCCGACCGCGACTCCGTCGATCACGCATCGCCTCGAGGTCGGCAAGGGCCTGCACCTGCGGCGGGATGCCGATGGCACGTTGGCGCTGCTCGACGCCACGGACGATCCGCGTCTGCGCATCTTGAGGCCCTACGCCGTCGACGCCCGTGGCGTGCGTCGCGACGCGACGATGACCCTCGACCACGACCTCCTGCACATCGAGCTCGATCCCACGGGCCTGACGCATCCGATCCTGCTCGACCCGGCGGTCGAGAGCTTCCTGTGGGAGAACAAGGCGCCGGCCACGAGTCCGTCGGCGCGCGGCTTCGGCGCCATGTCCTACGACTCCGCCCGCAAGGTCATGGTGATGTACGGGGGCGACACGAAGCTCGGATCGGGTACGCCCCAGGCCGACACGTGGGAGTACAACGGGACCACGTGGACGCAGCGTTGCGGCGCTCCGCTCGCCGCCTGCGGCACCATGCCGGCGCTCAACCAGCACGGCATGGCCTACCACGCCGCCTCCAGTCGCACGTTCCTCCACGGCTGGGTGTTCGGCAGCGGCAACGTCAGCTACCTCGGCACCTGGAACGGCACGGCGTGGACGGTGTCGAGCTGGGGCTACCCGGCGCCTGCCGGCTACCCGATGCCGCGCTTCAACCAGGGAACGGCCTACGACTCGACGCGTGGAGTCGTGATCGAGCAGGGGGGCAACACCCTCGGGGGCATGGCCGACACCCTGCTGTGGAACGGCTCCACCTGGAGCTCGCCGACCGGCGCGCCCGCCACCAGCGTCGACTGCTCGGTGGCCCCGTGGTGTCGCTACTACCACCGCATGGTCTACCACGCGGCCACCGATCGGGTGGTCCTGTTCGCGGGCAGCGGCGCGTCGTCCGCCGACACCTGGGCCTACGACCCCGGCGCGAAGACCTGGGCCAACCTGTCGCCCTCGGTGAACCCCCTCGCTGCGCTACGCCTACGGCTTCGCCTACGACGCACGCCGCAAGCGGTCGGTCCTGTTCGGCGGCAACGGCCCGCTGGACGACACGTGGGAGTGGACGGGCACCAACTGGACCCCGATCACGCCGCTCACCAAGCCTTCGGCGCGCGGCTACTTCTCGATGGCCTACGACGCGGATCGCGGCCGCGTCGTCGCGTTCGGAGGACAGGGGAGCGGGGTGATGCTCGGCGACACGTGGGAATACCACTCCCGCGGCGCCAGCTGCACGACCTCGGCCGAGTGCGACACGGGTGCGTGCGTCGACAACGTGTGCTGCGAGTCGTCGGCGTGCGGCACCTGCCAGCAGTGCAACGGCACCAGTCCCGGAACGTGCACGGCCGTGATCAGCGTGGCCGACCCGGACACCTGCGCGGCGCCGGCGGCCACCTGCAACGGCGCGGGCGTGTGCAAGAAGCTGCAGGGCCAGGCCTGCGTGACGGGCACGGACTGTCTGAGCTCGTACTGTGTCGACAGCGTGTGCTGCGGCACCGCGTGCGGCGAGAACTGCTACGCCTGCAAGGCCACGCTCAAGGCCTCGGGCGCCGACGACGGAACCTGCGGACCGGCGAAGGATGGCCTGAACCCGCACGGCAACTGCACGGCCGGGACGGGCGGCGAGTGCGGCCAGACCGGCACCTGCGACGGCGGCGGCAAGTGCCGGCTCCAGGCCTCGGGCAAGGGCTGCGGCACCGGCGCTGTCTGCACCGGAACCGTGGCCAAGGGCCAGGCCTGCGACGGCGCGGGCTCCTGCCTGACCCTCGCCACCGGCACGGACTGCGCGCCGGGCGTCTGCGTCTCCGGCACCGGGTGCAAGACCACGTGCACCGTCGACACCGACTGCGCGAGCACGGCCTACTGCGACACCTCCGTCGGTCAGTGCAAGACCAAGAAGACGGGCGGTGGAGCGTGCAGCAAGGCCTCCGAGTGCGGCACGGGCTTCTGTGTCGACTCGGTGTGCTGCAACTCCCTCTGCAACGAGAAGTGTCAGGCGTGCGCGGCCGCCGTGAAGCAATCCGGCACCGGCGACGGCGTCTGCGGCGCCGCCAAGGACGGCGCGAACCCGCACGCCGATTGCACCAAGGGCAAGGGCGGCGTGTGCGGCGAGACCGGCGCCTGCGACGGCGCCGGCGCATGCAAGCTCGAGGCGACCGGCGCGGCGTGCGGCGCAGGTGTCTGCGAGGGCAACACGTTCAAGGGGCAGCAGTGCGACGGTCTCGGCGTGTGCATCTCCAAGGCTTCGGGCACTGACTGCGCCCCCGCCAAGTGCACGGCAGCCAAGGGCTGTGGCACCGCGTGCGCCGTCGACGCCGAGTGCGATTCGTCGGGCTTCTGCGACAAGTCGGTCACCCCCTCGATCTGCAAGAGCAAGAAGAAGAACGGCGAGGTCTGCGCGACCGCGTCCGAGTGCGAGAATCCGTTCTGCGTCGACGGCGTCTGCTGCAACAAGCCCTGCGGCGGCGACTGTGAGCAGTGCAACAGCACGGGTGCCGTCGGCACCTGCGTGCCGGTGAGCGGCGACCCGAAGGCGCGATGTGCGGCCGCCAAGGCCGGCGAGCCGTGCACCGGGCGCCGTTGCGACGGGGTCACGGGGACCACCTGCGAGGGCTTCGTCGACTCCAAGGTGGTGTGCCGCGAAGCGGCCTGCACCGACGGGAAGTCGGTCACCGAGGCGCGCTGCGACGCCACGGGCAAGTGCCCGGCCGACGCCGCCAAGCCGTGCGAGCCCTACGCGTGCGACGCCAAGGTCTGCAAGATCGCCTGCTCGGCCGACACCGACTGTGCGTCCCCTGCCACGTGCGACAAGGCCTCCGGCAAGTGCGTGAACGCGGCCAAGTGCGACGGGGATCGCACGCTCACCTCGGCCGACGGCAAGACCAAGACTGACTGCACCCCCTACCGCTGCGATGCCAGCGGCCGCTGCAAGGACAAGTGCGTGGCCTCGAGCGAGGACTGCGCGGCACCCGCACTGTGCCTGGACGGGCGGTGCGTGCAGGACACCGCGCCGGTCACCGATGATTCCGGCGGCTGCGCGCTGGGCTCACCGGACGGCGCCCGCAGCTCGAGCGCCGTGGCCTTGGCGCTGGCGCTCGGCGCGCTCGCCCGCCGTCGCCGTCGCTGAGATGGGTGAGGCGGAGTTCCGCCTAGGTCGTCGCGCGGGACCAGGGAGCGGAGAAGTGGCAAGATACTGCAAGGGGGCGGCATGGCGCGAAAGACATCCTCGGTGCTTGCGTTCGTCTTGTGCGCCGGCTGCAGCGCGGACCGGGAGGGGACCGCGCCGCTCGCCGATGGCTCGCTCGACAGCGCAGCGCTCGGCGACAGCGCGACGGGCGCGGACGTCGGCGACACCGACCCAGGCCTCGTCCTCGACGCGCCCGACGGCCCCGTCGGCGACGCACCCGAGGGCGAGCGCGTGAGCAGCCTGGCCCTCGAGCAGGTGTGGTTCCTCACAGGCTCCTACGCGAGCCAAGACATGCTCGTGGACTTCCGGGTCAAGCCGCCCAAGGTCACCTGCGGCGGCGCCGTCGGGGTCACCGATGGCTTCGAGGGCTCGGGTGTGTTCACCGACCCCAAGACCGGCGACCTCCTGTTCTACACGGACGGTCGGAACGTCTTCAACGGCAAGGACAACGCGCTCCTCGACAACGGCAGTGGCCTCAACGGTGACTCGAGCGCGTGCGAGCCCGCGCTCATCACCCCGCTCGACGACAAGGGCAAGTTCTACGTCTTCACCAACGCGACCAACGTGAGCAGTCCGAGCGGCATCTGGTACTCGATCGTGGACCTCGCCGTCGGGGCGCACGGCACGGTCCTCACGAAGAACAAGCCGCTCCTGACCGGCAACCCGGGGGAGGCGCTCGACATCGTCCCGCACAAGAACGGCAAGGACTTCTGGCTCCTCACCTACGAGGGGGCGAGCACGGTCAAGGCGTTCCTCGTGAACGCGAGCGGCGTCGCCGCGACCCCAGTGAGCTCGTCCACGGGCCTCACCGGCGTGGTGAAGCGGGCCGCCATCAACCACTCGTACGACTACGATCGGCTCGCGCTCGCCATGAACTATGGCGGTCCGAGCGGGGAGATCGCGTCGGCCACCATCGACCGCGCGACCGGCAAGGTCAGCGGCGTCAAGTCGCTCGTCACCGGCGACCTCGGCTACCACGCCTCGTTCTCGGAGGACGGCACCAAGCTCTACTACGTGCGTGGCTCCGAGGGATGGACCGGCGTCGCCTACCAGTGGGACCTGACGACCAGCACCGAGACCAAGCTCGGCGGCACGGGCATGGCGGCGGCGAAGCTCGCGCCCGACGGCAAGGTGTACTGGGCGGGCTACAACAAGGGCTACCTCGGCGTGGTCGACCAGCCGAACAAGGCCGGTCTCGCCGCGGGCTTCGTCGAGAACGGCCTCTCGCTCGGCGCGTGCAAGATCGCCTACGGGGTCCCGGACCAGACGGCGTCGTACCTCGAGTACCTTCCGAAGGTGAAATAGGCGGTCTCGGTCTGCACCGTGCGCCCACGCGCAAGACCGCGACGAAGCGGCTCGATTCACGCACGAGCCGCGGACCGACGCCGGCGGATCCGGCGGCACGAGAGTGGCTTCCTCCTGTGCGCCCGCAGACGTCTGCGCGTCGAGCCGCAGACGTCTGCGGGTCGTGACGGATCCAAGTCGAGATGGTTGGCCGTGGCTGTCGACGAGCCGGCGGTCGACACGTTGTTCTCGGTGCGTTCGCACGGGCAACCTACTCGCGTCCACGCCACCGAGAGGCATGCGATGCTCGCGAGGATGGCAGACGACCTGCTCTTGTCGCTCGAAGCCGCGCGGTCGGCGCTGGACCAGAAGGAGCACGCCGTGGCGCTACGCGCGTTGCTCGAGGCGTGGCGCGCCCACCGGTCGCCCCGCGTCGCCGACCTCGTCGATCGCGTCTCGGCGGTGGTGACGGCGTCGCACCCATTCCCGAAGACCAGGTCGGTGAAGGAGAGCACCGCCGCGGTGCTCGCGGGACTGAAGAAGAAGGACCCTCTCGAGCTCGGTGCGATCCTCGCGCAGCCCTGGCCTGGCAAGTGGCAGGGACGCCTCGCCGGTGCTCGACGCCGTCTGGGGCAGCCAGCGGATCCCCGCGTCGCCCTCGCGCTCGCCTGATCGACGCGGCGCCCTACGACACCTACCGGACTGACGGGTTCTGGCACGAGGTCTCGCGAGCTGGGCACACGCCCGGGTCGGGCGATGGTGTACGCTGAGCGCAATGGACACGAAGGCCGAAAAGCCCTGGGGCGCCGGCTTCCGCTCGCCCGAGGCCTCGGCCCTCGCCACAAAGAGCGTCGAGTATTGCTGGAGGTTCTTCATGGGCCAGGCCGAAGCGCAGCTCGCGGCGCGCAAGCTCGTCGACATCCTGGAGCGGGAAGGGCTGCCGTACGCGATCATCGGCGCGTTGGCGCTCAACGAGTACGGACATCGGCGCGTCACCGTCGACGTCGATCCGTGATGCGCGACGCGGACCTCCAGACGTTCAAGGCTCGCTGGCTGGGTCGTGGCTACGCCGAGCGCGCCGCCGGCACAGGCAAGCTCATCGACACCGAGTTCGACGTGCACGTCGACGTGTTGAGCACGGGCCGTTTCCCCGGTGACGACAAGCCGAAGCCCATCGCGTTCCCGGATCCCGCGCTCGAGGCGATTCGTGGCGAGCCGTTCGCGATGCTGCCCATGGCCCGCTGGATCGAGTTGAAGCTGGCCTCGGGGATGGTCGCTCCGCATCGACGGAAGGACCTGACGGACGTCCAGGAGCTCATTCGCAGCGCGAAGCTACCGAGGGAACTCGGAGGCGACCTGCACGCGTGGGTGCGCCCGACGTTCGAGCTGCTGTGGCGCGAGGTCGAGGAGGGGGCCGCGAACGACCCATTCCAGTGAGTGTTGGCGGGGTACGCTGGACCGGTGTCGAAGCCTCGGTGTCGAAGCCTCGGAGCGGGTCGACGGTCGCGAAGCCGCACCAGCGAGCGGTCCTGCGGTGCCGGCGGTCCACGGTGCACACGCTCGGCGGCGAGCACAGGGGTCCCTATCCGGCCTTCTTGCGGTCGCACGCCTTCGTGGGGACGCCCTCCAGCGCGTACTTCAGCGCAGGACGACCTCTCGGTCGGCCGCGTGACGCCGAGCGGAGAGCGCCGTCGGTTCGAGCCTCCTGCACCTGACGTTGCCGTCCGCCGGGGCCGTCGAGGCTCTCGGTCTGGCGGCACGAGGTGATCGCCAGCGGCCGCCGGTTTGTGCGCCCGCAGACGTCTGCGCGTCGAGCCGCAGACGTCTGCGTGTCGAGCCGCAGGCGTCTGCGGGTCGTGACGGATCCAAGTCGAGATGGATGGCCGTGGCTCGATGGGCTGTCGACGAGCCGGCGGTCGACACGTTGCTCTCGGTGCGTTCGCACGGGCAACCCTACTCGCGTCCACGCCCCCGAGACGGCATGCGATGCTCGCGAGGATGGCGGACGATTTGCTCTTGGCCCTCGAAGCCGCGCGGTCGGCGCTCGACGAGAAGGACCACGCCGCGGCGCTACGCTCCCTGCTCGAGGCGTGGCGCGCCAGCCGGTCGCCCCGGATCGCCGACCTCGTCGATCGCGTCTCGGCGGTGGTGGCGGCGTCGCACCCGTTCCCGAAGACCAAATCGGTGAAGGAGCGCACCGCCGCGGTGCTCGCGGGGCTGGAGAAGAAGGACGCACTCGAGCTCGGTGCGATCCTCGCGCAGCCCTGGCCGGGCAAGTGGCAGGACGCGGGCCCGGTGCTCGACGCGGTCTGCGCGCAGCCGGCGGATCCGCGCGTCGCCGTCGCGCTCGCGCGCCTGATCGACGCGGCGCCCTACGACACGTACCGGACCGATTCGTTCTGGCACCAGGTGCTCCGACGACTCGTCCTCCTCGGCGACGCGCGGACGATTCCGATCCTCGAGTCGGCGCGCGAGCGACCGCGATCGACGTATTTCCGCGACATCAAGGTCGCGATCGGCGGCACGATCGAGAAGCTCCGCGGGCGGGGGGACGCGCCGTTGTCCGACCCGGCCGTTGCCCTCGTCGCGGCGATCGAGTCCCACTTCGCCGGCGACGTGCGCCGCGCGGTGGACAAGGAGCGCGGCGAGGCCCAGCTGCTCGCCGAGGTCCACGCGCACCCCGACGACCTCGCGCTACGCCAGGTGTACGCCGACTACCTCGTCGAGCGCGGCGATCCGCGCGGGGAGCACATCGCGCTCGGCCTCGCGCGCCGCGAGGGCCGCGCCGACGCGACGGTCCTGCGCAAGGAGGCGGCGATCGCCAAGAAGCACGGCGCGGCGTGGATCGGCGCGCTCGACCGCGTGCTCGCCAAGGACGGTCGGGTCTTCGACTGCGGCTTCCTGCGCGAGGCGACCCTCGAGCTCGTGTCGAAGCGGGACTACCGCAAGCCGACCGCGCTGCCCGAGGCGCTGCGCGACCCGGCGCTGTCCACCGTCGAGCGACTCGACTTCGGCAGCGCGGCCAGCAATCCGACGCTGTTCGTGGAGATCCTCGCGTTGCCGACCCTCGCCCACCTGACGGGGCTCGTCGGGCTCGAGAGCGAGGCCGTCGCCACCCTCGGCGATCTACCCCCACGACCGCGGGTCCGCGCCATCGACGTCGGCGCGCTCGGCCCACCGGCCCAGGCGGTGCTCCTGGCCGGGGAAGCACTGCCGAACCTGGTCGACCTCGCCCTCGAGGTGGGGGGTGAACTCGAGTGGCTCCTCGCGAGCCCTCCCGCACGGCGTCTCGAGCGGCTCGTGGTCCGCTCGTACGAGTGGCCGCTCGGCGTGGTGCGCGACGCGGTCGAACGCCACGCGTTGCCGCTCCGCGAGCTCGTCTTCACCGAACGGCGTCACCTGCGGTCGGCCTGGTGGTGGTCGTTCTCCCGCGACGACGAGGGGCGGTTCACCCGGCTCACTGGACGCTCCGCCGGTCCGAGCAGCGTGCCCTCGTCGTTCGACTTCGAGCGCGCGCTCCAGCAGGTGCCCGACGACTCGCTCACCGCGTTCGAGGTACCCGACCACGACACCTGCAACTGGGACTCGGGCGACATCGCGCGCGCGGAGCGCCAGCTCGAGCGATTTCCCCGGGCGCGGATCCGGGTCGCGTGGCGCAGACCACCACGCCTCGAGGCGCCCGCGGGTCGACCGGTCCGCGTCTCGCTGACCGGCACGGGCCTCGCGCAGGGAGAGCGGCTCGATGCGGTGCTCGACGTGGTGCGGTCGCCGCCGTTCTCGCTCGTGCTCGACGCCTACGCCGAGGGCGGCCGCGGCCACCACGCGATCGAGGGACCGATTCCGGCGCTGGCCGCCAGGGTCTTCGAGAAGCGTTCCCCCACCACCCTGCATCTGTATCGAGAGGGAGCGCGCGAGACGGCTCACGTCGCGCTCGCGCCCGGCGGGGCGCTCGTCGAAGTGACGAGCGCCGTCGAGGACCACCGAGAAGCTCTGGGAGCCCATCGCGCGGGCGTCGTCGCGTTGGTGAACGTCGCCGGAGACGTGCAGGGAGGTGGCGTCTCCTTCGTGGGTCGCCGCTCTCACATCCCCTGCCGCGTGCTGTCGCACCTCGACGTCCTGCGCCACCTCAACGTGTTCGGCCCCACCTGGCTCGAGCTCTTCCCCGTGCCGGAGCTACGGGCGCTCGTCGGTCGAGAGGGGCTGCCGGAGCTCGAGGTCGTCACGGCTGCGCGCGCCGCGTTGCTCGTGATCGGACGCCACCACGAAGACGTCCCCGACGCTTCGCAGATCGTCGCGCTCGAGCGGGCGCTCGCCGAGATCCTCGACCGAACCTACCCGGCCGTCCGCGGCTATCGCCTGTCCGAGGTGGTGGCCGACCGCCTCGGCGCGTGGTTCGCGCGCGAGGGGTACGTCGCGCTGGACGGCGACCCGATCGATCGGCTGCTCGGCAATCGGGTCTTTCGCAGCGAGCAGCGAACCGGGGCGAGACGGTTCGAGTGCGAGTTCTTGCACCGACTGGCAGAGACGAAGCTGCGGATCTCGGTGGGCGAAGAAGGTGGGGCCGGACGCTACCTCCAGGGCCCCGAGGGCATGGACTTCGCCGCGCGCGACAGGGCCTCCCTCGAGGCCTCGTTCACGACGATCGAGCGGGTGCTCGAACAGGAGCTCCCGGCCTGGCTCGAGGCACCCGCGCGTGGTCGTCGACGCTAGCCGACTCGCATCGGTTCCTCGTCCCCACGACCCTCGCCCCGTGAATCAGCGTTCTTGCTGGCTCGATGGTGGTGCGACCTTCGCTCCGCGCGCAGCCGGCGACGAGGAGGGCGGCGCTCACGAAGCGGGCCGGCGTCGGAGGATCTCGTCGCCACGCATGCGATCGACGATACCGGGCTCTCGGCCTCACGTCGCGTCGGCCCAGATTGCAGTGACGGAAGCGTGTACTGATCGCGAAGCCGCGTGATGGTCCGCGTCGCGTCGGCGAGCTGCGCCTCGAGCGAAGCGACTCGCTGCTCAGGAGTCTGCTGCGCCTCTGCGTCCGCGGCCTCGTGCACGCGTCGTCTCTACGCATCGCGGGCGCAGTTGTCGAGGGTCTCGGCGTCTATTCGCACTCGGGATCAGTGCACGCGCCGTGGCGGCTTTCTCGGCGTCGGCGGCTTGGCGATCTCGACGCCATCGAGAAGCGACTCCAGCGCCGCGTCGTCGACCTCGATGTGCTTCACGCTGTCGCCCACGACCTCGGGAAGGACGAAGGTCCCGCGATCCAGACGCTTCGCGAACACGCACATCCCGGTGCCGTCGAAGAACAGGATCTTCAAGGTCTCGCGTCGCCTGCCGACGAACAGGAACGGTGCGCCACCGCGGGGCTCGTAGCCGATGCGCTCCCGCACCAGTCCGCCGAGGCGCTCGAAGCCGAGCCGCATGTCGACAGGCTCGAGGGCGATGAAGATCTGTACGCCCGTCGGGATCATCCGGCCGCCTCCGCGCTGAGGGCCGAGACCACGTCGACCAGCAGCTCTCGATCGAACCCGCGACCGACGTGGATGCGCGCCCCGCCGACCTCGACGACCAGCTCTGGCCGCGTGGCGGGGCGCGTGATGAGCTGGACGATCCGTGGCGTGGGAGGCGAGGGCATCCGCTTGAGACGTGTTGCCCAGAACCGGAGCGTGCCCGCGGCGAAGCCCTTGCCCTCCGCGAAGTCGGCGGCAGTCGCCCCACTGGCCCGCCAAGCCCGAACTCGGTCCGTCCACATCGCCGCCCGTCGTGTACGCCATGGGTCAGAGGATGGTGCCGACCGCCGACGACCGAAAGCACGTACGATGGTGCAGCGGCTACGGATTCTGTCAGGGGTTGTTCGCCCGAGCGAGCGTGGGCCGGAACGCCGTCGGCGCCGGCCACGCCTGCCGGTGGCGCGCGCGCCGTGAGGTGTGGTCGTGAACCGGTACAAGCCGGTGAGCGCGGACGAGAGCGCGGCGATTCTGCGGCTGCACCACGTGGAGCACTGGCCCGTGGGCACGATCGCCGACCACCTCGGTCGGCACCACGACACGGTCGAACGCGTGCTGGTCCACGGCGGGCTGCCGGTCAGCAAGCAGACGCCGGCGGCAGGTGGATCCCTACATTCCCTTCATCGAGGAGACGCTCGCGAAGTACCCGCGTCTGCGGGCGAGTCGGCTGTGGGCGATGGTCACGGCGCGCGGGTACGTCGGCTCGAGGAGCGGCTTCCGGGCGATGATCAGTCGTCTGTGTCCGCGTCAACCTGCCGAGGCATTCCAAGTCGGTTCCAATCGCCAAAGGCCCCGACTTCTACATGACGAAGATTGCGCGAACTCACGATCCGGCAGGTCAGAGCTGCTGGTGAGACGCGCCAAGAGTCAGCGGCAATGCATCGCCACGTCGCTCCGATGGTCGTCGTTCCGAAGCGGACTCGAGAGAGTCTCGAGCGCGCGGTGCGGGCGGTCACCCCAACGGCCTTCCGCGACACATGGACGACCGGTGAGCGGCACACGCCGGCTCAAACGGCCTACTCGTCGACCTCGCCGCGCTTCCAGGCGTCGATCGTGTTGGCGTCGTACGGAGGGTAGAAGGTCGCCAAGGCGGTCTTCGCGTGGGGCATCTTCTCGAGCAGCGCGAAGTGGGCCGCGTCGGGCTGGCCGTGGCGGAAGAACTGGATCGCGCGGAGCCCTTGGAGCGACGGGCACGCGGCCACGGCCTCGGCGAGGGCGTTGCACGCGCCGTCCATGTCGCGCTCGCTCACCGGCGGCGCGACGCAGAGGAACTCCAGCGACGTCAGGTGCGGCGCCGCGGCGAGCAGCCCGGCCGCCGTGATCTCGTTGCACGCGAGGCTGAGGTTGCGAACCGAGCCGAGCGCGGGCGCGAGCGCGGCGAGCGCGCGATCGGTGAGGCCCGACTCGATCCGCAGGAAGTAGATCTCCGCAAGCGGGAGGGCGCTGATCTTGGCGATCGTCGCCATGGTCTGTTTGCGCAGCGTGGTGAGACACAACGTCAGGCGCGGGTTCAGCCAGCGGATCTCGTCCCAGCCGTCGACGAGCTTGTTGCCGTCGCAGTGGACCATGTCGACCATGCCGTTGCCGTCGAACGACCAGTAGTCGAGGAAGGGCCGCGCCGGTCCGACGAGCTTGCCGCCGAGCTTCTTCTCGAGCGCCGCGGCCTTCGCGGACTGCGCGGGCGTCGGGTCGTCGAGGAGGCGGAGCTGCATGAACTCGCCCCGTGGGTCGCCGCTCTGGGCGAGGCTGTCGGCCCACACGCGCATGGCATCCCGATCGGTCGGGGCCTGCCACAGGAGCTCACGCACGCCGTGGCCCGTCGAGGGTGTCGCGGCCTTCTTCGCCGTCGGCTTCGGGTCCTTCTTCGCCGGGGCGTCTTTCTTCGCGGGCTTCTTCGCCTCACCCGACGCGCCGACGGGGGCATACCCCTTCTTGGTCTTCTCGGCGATCAGCTTCTCGGACTCGCGCTCGGCCGCCGCGGGCGAGCCGTGGTCTTTCAGCTTCTCCTGACCGTTCGTGCCGATCTTGCCGAAGCGGACCAAGACGCCCGATCCACGGACCTCGACCTCCCAGAACTTCGACGAGCCGTCTTCCGTGCACTCGAACCGACGCATGGTCGGCAGCCTACGCGTGGGAGGCACCTCAGCGGAAGGTCTTGAACACGTCGATGTACGTGTGGGAGGAATCCGAGTCCTGCACCCAGTAGGCGAGCAACCGGACGAAGGTGTTCTTCAGCGCCCAGTCGACGAGGACCTTCGCATGACCGCTCGGGACGCCCAGGCCGAGCACGGTCTTCTCGTGGAACCGGACCTCGGCGCCGTCCGCCATCGCCAAACGCTCGTAGTCGTCGAGAGGCGCCATGACCGCCGGCCAGTTTGCCACGCCGGCTCGTTCGTCTACCGCGCTACTTGACCGGCCCCTTCTGCGCGCGCAGCTGGATGATGTTGTCGAGCGTGGCGAGGTCCTCGTACGCGAGCCCGAGGATCGGCCCTCGGTCCATCGCGCGGAGATGCGTCGCGTTGTCTCTCCAGAGCGTCTCGGGTAGACCCGCCGGTCTCCCGGCGGGCCCCCCACGGATCCGGACGTGCGGATTTCCCGCATCCGGCTCTTCATGCCTTGGATTTGCCTGCGACGAAGCGGCGAACGCGCGGCGGGGGCAACGGGTAGCGCTCGAGGATCTGCCCCATGCGCTCCCAGTCGACCCATCCACGCTGCGAGCGGCGCGACAGCCAGGTGCGCCACACGCGGGTGACCTCGTGAAGAAACCGCGCGAGCAACTCCGAGTTCCCGGCAACGCCGTAGTACGCGTAGTGCCCTCGCAACTTCTGCACGAGAGTTCGCCACTGCAGTCCAATCGGAGAGTGTCGATGCTCCTTGCACCACTCCGTCACGCGCTTGAGGGCGCGGGCGAAGCGGTCGTTCGCTGTGCGGCGCTTGACCACCCAGTTGCCTCGCCGGGACAGGGCCCAGTGATGCCTGAAGCCGAGCAGGTCGAAGGAGCCCGGATCGTCGCCGTCATCGGACGTGCGGCCCGGCCTCCGAAATGAGACCAATCTTGTCTTCTCTGGGGGAGCGTCAGCCCATACTTCGCGAATCGTTTCGGGAGCACCTCATAGACGCGACGCGCATCGTCCTCGCGCGCGAAGACCATCACGAAGTCGTCCGCATAGCGAACGATCACCGCACGGCCGTTCAGCCGCGGGATCACGTCGTGCACGAACCACTCGTCCAGCACCTCGTGCAAGTAGACGTTCGCGAGCAGCGGCGAGATCACCCCACCCTGCGGCGTGCCGGCGTCGGCGTGTGAGAGCACGCCTTCTTCCAGCACGCCCGCGTTCAACCACTTCCCGATCAGGCGCAGGATCACGCCGTCACGGACTCGCTTGCGAAGAGTCTCCCGGAGATGCGTGTGGTCCAGGGTGTCGAAGAACTTCGAGATATCGACCTCCAGAACCATCCCGCCCGCCATCCGCATCGTCGCGCTCTGCAGGACTTCGAGCGCGTCATGCGCGGACCGCTTCGGTCGGAAGCCGTACGAGTGGGCATGAAAGTCCTGCTCGTATACGGCCTCCAGCACCATCGCGACCGCGCGCTGAAGCACCTTGTCCTCGAACGTCGGGATGCCGATCGGACGCGTCTTCGTCCCATCACCTTTCGGGATATGGACGCGACGCACCGGCGGAGCACGGTAGTCGCCCGACTTCGCACGTTCGAGGAGCGAGCTGAGATTCGCGTCGAGATTCTCCGCGAACTCCGCTGCCCTCGTCCGTCGACGCCAACCGCGCCGTCCTTCCGCGTGCGACGGTACGCCTCGCGCATCCACTCGACGTCGATGTGGTGCGCGAGCGTCGTGAAAGCCATCGCCGGATTCGCCTTCGCAAGTTTCGCTATCCGCTCGAGTTTTGGTAGAGACGGTGTTCGAGCCCTGTGTCTCGGCCATCTTTCCCTCTCGCGATTCCATGACACGGCGCCCCCTTCCCTCCAGCGGGTCCCGTCGAGTCGGTTCCCCGCCTTCATCGGTACAACGAGGCGCTCTGGACTCCTCGCGCTCCCCGCAGCGCTCGCTGTTCGCTCGCACCATGGTTCCGCCGACGACGCTCAGCGCGACGCCGGCGAAGAGCCCGAGGTCTCCCAGGTTCCTGGAGAACCCTCGCCTACATGCCGCCTTCTCAGACCCCGGGGAGACCACCGCGTCAGGCCATCGGGCTGCGCCCTTCTCGTGCTCGCGGCGGTGTTGCCTTCCGCAATTCCTACAACGTCGGCTCTCCCGGCGACTTGATTTCGAGGCTCCATCACGCGGCCTGCATGCTCGCTGTCTACGCTTCGCAGCCACGGTCGCCCGTTACTTCTCTACAGCCACGCAAGACTCGCTTCCGGCTGGTGGCCCACCTTGGCCGGGCGGGATTCGTACCCGCAGGGTTCCATCGTGAGGTTTCGGTCTTGGCTACTTCATGACGTCCTCCTCACCCAGGCTTCTCCTGGCGCACAGGAATCCCAAGCGTCCTCGGTGCATGCCATGCGGCGGCAACGAACCGCAACGCGAGCATGAGCAGTGCGTCAATGGATGTTCCAAGTGCCCGATGATGCGTGATCATCAATGGTGGGTGTAGAGTCCTCTTGCGCGGCGGGCGCGTCGCGTGGCAGGGTAATCTCCTGGCACAGAGGCCAGAAGCGCAGAACATTCAACATTCACGCACGTGAGGTCCCCACATGACCATGTTTCGCAACCTGACGCCCTATACTGAAGCCCATCTCGTCGCGACGTCTACGACCGAGCAGTACGCTTGGTTCACTGACTGGATGTCGACAGCCGGCATTGACAACTTGCGGAGCGTGCTCAAGTGCAAGAACGCCACAGGGGCCTACTTCCAGTGGCGACTCGCGATCCAGTACGCCGCCGTCCGCTCGGACGAGCCCGACGCCCCTTCGACACTCGGGTCCGCGCAGACCTCGAGCGGCGAATACCAGACCGGGGACATCTCGGTTGCCACGAGCATGGGTACGAAGCAGCTCTTCCGCCTTGGCATTGCCTACACCACGGCGCCCAACGGATCCGGGGTGCAGCAGGGAGACGTCGGGCTGCAAGCTTCCTGGAAGCAGGTCGGCACAGACCTCGGCCCGGCCAGCGTGGCAGTCAGCGTTGTCGACACTGGAACCAAGTATGAGGTTCTCACGCCCTGGCTTCCCGCTACCATCATGTCCAAGGTGGCCGCCGCCTTCACGATGACGAGCATCACTGGGGCGTCAGCAAATCTGCGATACCGCCTCGCGTATCAGACTGCGGGCACGCGGGTGCAACAGCCGAACGCGTGGCAGAACCTGGAGGCCGACTGGACCACGCCGCAGAATGCGTACAACGAGCGGCACACGGGGATGCTGGACCTCACGACCACGGACATGTGGTTCCGGCTCGGTGTGGCCTATTCGCTGACGTCCGGCGTTGACAACAACGTCACAGCTCAGCTCGACGCCAACTGCTCCTGTCGTTGAAAGCCTGGGGATACATCAATGGCTCCGCCCGACAAATACCCAAACCCAATCATTTCCGCAAAGCCGCCTGCCGGAGCGAAGTACTGGCCAAAGGTGTACCGGGTCGGTGAAGGTCCGTTTGACCCAAGTGATCCGAAAAATCTATCATGGAATGGCTGGATCTACGTTCTTCCGGATCACCCCCTGCTGCACACAGGAGACAGCAATCGAGTAATTGTGGTGTCGTGGAAAAGCGATGGCAGTGTCACCGTCACTTTCATAGCAATCGGGAAAGTCGATCCGGCGACCAAGGCGACGATACCGCTTATGAATTTGGACGTCACTATCCCCATTAAGTCCGCAACCATTCCCCCGGAGTTTCCCAAGGGCGGATACGTCATTATCTATCCATCCGCGAAGCCGCCCCCCGGCGCAGTGCCAGCGGTGCCATATAAGCCAGGCCCTGTCGATCCAATTGACAAGAACGGTCCTCCGCAGAAGGCTCCTCCTGGCGGGACACCTGGAGGCACGATTCTGATCCCCGGAGGTGGCTCATCAACCGACATCGAGGCGATCATGAGAGGGATTGTTGCGCCCGATGGACCGATTCTTGGCGGAAAGCCCGGCAAGAAGCCGAAGGGGCCCACGGACAGTTCCGGTCCAGCAGTGAAGGAGGCGTCGGGGGGCGTGATTGGCGAAGGCCTTCCGCCCGCAGATGGGCGCCCAGAGACTGGAGGTGGTGGCGGTGGTGGTGGTGGCGGTGGCACGGGAGGGGGAAGTGGCAGCAACTCGGCGTTTCTAGCTAAGCTGTGGACGGACGGAAAGGAACCTGGAAAGGTAACAAAGATCATTCAAAGGGGGCACGGCCTTTTCTATAATTTTTGGGACGAAGTGAAGGTGGACGCCCCGCCGCCATCGGCAGCAGAGCTCGATGCGCTAGTGCCAAAGAAGACCCCCAATCCGGCAGACGATGCCGGGGTTGTGTATGATCCCATATCGAGCGTTGTTGTCTCGCGGTCGATGCGAGTTGCGGAGGCCACACAGGGCGGTCCGCGGCGACCTCGGTCAGACGATCCTCTCGAGGGCGGGCCTTGGGTGAATACGTGGGGAGCCGATCTCTCAGGCGTGAGGGTTGATCCAGTCGTTGACCCAATGCCTCTCGCCCATTCCGGCAGTGAGGTCTCTGCCACAACCGGCGGGGGCGGGACGTCCGCCCTACGCAGTTCGCAAGTTGGCGGAGTCGGTCCAGTGCTTGCTCTGCGTCCGGATTCGGGGCAAGATGGTGGGCACGGCTCGGATGACGAGGCCGTTCGGCTGGTGTCGAAATATACGGACATTCCGGGCGGCGGCGTTGGCCTACCAGGAGGGGGTGCGGATCCTGCTGCTGCGGCGCCGGGGCATGTGCGTTCGTCATAACATCAACCAGAGGCCGATCTGCGGTGGAGCGTTTGATTGTATGGAAGTGGGCGACGGCCATGCTGGTCGTCGCAACGGTGGGCTGTGGGGCGACGCGGTCTTCCGGCTGCCCGGCTGCCCCAACCAAAGGACCGTCATTCCAAACTGTTCGTCGCGACGAAACTTACCCAGTAGTGGCCGCTACATTCGTCGATTTTCGGGCGGCTGCACAGATCGCGGCACCGTTCAGGGTGTCGATGGGTGACGGCCTGTATGCAACAGGGAGAACCATTAGCGAGTTTTGCGTCTACTACACCACGGTCGTGTCAGATGTGGACTGCCGAGTCGACTCGGTCACAGTTGTCGTATCGATTGGCGTTACCCTCCCCTCATGGAGAATACCGGTGCAGGTCGGCGACCTAGACCTGTTGAACTACCGAAAGTACCTTGCTGCTCTTGCTCTCCATGAGGAGGGCCATGTGCGTATTGCACAGTCATTCGGAGCCAAGCTTCGAAGCGCTCTCGAGACCGTTGCTGCGCCGACTTGCTCAGAGGTGCTCGCTCGCGCTCACGGACGTGTGTTATCTGCTCGACAACAGGTAGCGAGGGCATACGTTGTGTACGACGAGCTAACTCGGCACGGGCGACAACAGCATGTTGTCGACATCGACAGCCTCCCTAAGACGCTTTTGGGCTCTGACTAGCGTTCGTGTCACGCGCCCCGTGGGCCCAGCTGAAGTCGGTGGGCCGCTGTAGGCGATCGAGAAGCGCGGTGTGTTGCGAGCCATCGGGAACCGGCTGAACAGGCTCCCCTCGCGCTACGCGTCGTGGCCATAGAGCAACCGGGAAGAAGCTGAGCACGAGTCGAGCAGCGAGGGCCGCCAGTTCGGTGTGTCAAGCGGCGCCATGTTGAACTGGACCCATGCACGGCCGAAAACACCGGAGGCGGGAAGCTGGTTCGCGGGGAGGGCCCACTTGAGGGACATGAGGAATCCCGACACCGCGCTAGGTTCGGAGTTGTCCGGAAGAACTACGTCCAAGTAGCTCACCACCCGATTCCCCGCGGGAGGCTCTATTTGCAAGCTCTGGGCGATTAGAGTCCCCGGATGATTGTTGGGGAATGCCTCGGGGGGCGGCGCCCCCACCCAAGAAAATCCGTGAACGTACCGAAACGCATTCACGCCGAACCGGCCCGCCTGGGTCCGTAGCGCTGCCCGGAGCACGACGCCCCGCTCGAGCCCATCGACGAGGAGAACTGGTTCTTCCGCCTCTCGCGGTACGAGTCCGTCGTGAGAGCCGGCGTCGAGCGCATCACGCCATCGTTCGCCCGCGCCGAGCTCCTCTCGCTCCTGGATCGCGGCCTCCACGACGTCAGCGTGTCGCGGGACGCGCGGCGCGCGCGGGGCACCGGGATCCCCGTGCCGGGAGATCCCGGACAGGTGATCTACGTCTGGTTCGATGCGCTCGCGGTGTACCTCGCGGGCGCTGGAGATCGCTGGGCGTCGTCGGAGCGCGTGCACGTCGTCGGCAAGGGCGTGGTGCGCTTCCACGCCGCGCTGTGGCCCGCGATCCTCGCGTCGGCGGGCCTGCCCCTGCCCGACCGGATCCTCGTCCACGGGTACCTGACCGTCGACGGCAAGAAGATCTCCAAGTCGGGTGTCTCGGTCGATCCGTTCGCGCTCGTCGACCGCTTCGGCACCGACGCCGTACGGCACGCGCTGGTGCGCCACGTGAGCACGACGCGCGACGGTGATCTGGATGCGCAGCGCATCGAGGCCGCCCGGACCGCCGACCTGGCCAACGGGCTCGGCAACCTGGTCGGTCGGGTGACCAGGCTCGTCGAGCAAGCGTGTGGTGGCGTGGCCCCGGAGCCCGGCGAGCTCGACGAACACGACCGACGGCTCCTCGACGCCGCGGGGGCGCTGCCGCGGCGGGTCGACGAAGCCGTCGACCGGTTCGCGCTGGACGCCGCGAGCAGCGCCGTCTTCGAGCTCGTCGGCGAGGCGAACCGCTACGTCGATCGCACGACCCCGTGGGTCGTCGGACCGAGCCAGCAGGGACGCCTCGCGGTCCTCGTGCGAGCGCTCCGGGCGATCGCGCACGAGCTCACCCCGTTCCTGCCAGCGACCGCCGCCGCGATCTCCGCGCGGGTCGGCGAACGCGTGCGACACGGCCCCCCGCTGTTCCCACGGAACGGGTGACGCACTGCCTCCTTGGTGCGCGCCGAGGCTCGTGAGACGAATCGCGGCGTGGACGTTCGCGGCACGCGCGCTCTCCTGCTGTTCGGCCTGCTCACCGTCGCCAACGGCACACGGCTGGTCGCCGAGCGCGCCACGGATCTCCTCGGGCTGCGGGCGCTCGCCAAGCTGAGCCCCGAGGAGCTGTGGAAGGCGCGCCCCTACCAGCGCGTGCAGCTCGACGGGGCGGCGCTCCGCCCGAAGGACCTCCTCTACCGACGCACCGACACGGTGACCCAGGGATTCTACGAGTCCGATCCGCGCACGAGCCTCACCGTGACCGGCGCGACCGAGCTGGCCGCGCTGGTCGCCCGGCGGCGCGAGCTCCACGGCGTGCACGTCGTCGTCGACGGCGTGGCGCTCGATGCGCAGCCGTTCCTCCTCGACCGCGACACGCGTGAGGTCAAGGGCGCCGCGTTCGTCGATCGCATGTACGCGCCGCTCGCGGGCACGGGCGACGCGCTCTTCGTCGGGGGACTCGTCGGCAGCGACCGGCTCGGCGCGCAGGCCGCGCTCCATGCGCGCACGCGGTTCGAAGGCACGCTCGTCATGCTCCGCGAGCAGGATCGCTTCGACGAGCTCTACCAGTCACTCCGCGCCGCCGGCCGCAAGGACCCCTACGACGCCAAGGCGTTCGTGGTCCTCGACGGGGAGGCCGCCCCGGGCCCCGACAGCGTCCAACGGCTGGTCCCGATCGGGCCGACGAACAACCTCTTCGCGGCGCTCCCCGAGCGCGTCGACGCGAACGCCCTCGCCGGCTTGACGCTCGAGGGCACGCTCGCGGCGCCGATCGAGGACCCGATCCCGCGCATGGCGCTGCGCCGGCTCGTCCTCACCGTGCGCAACCAGACCGAGCAGCACCAGCCCCTGCGCGTCGTGGTGCTCGGGTCCGTCGGCGAGCTCCGCAAGCACCCCGGCGCGCCGTGGCTCGTCCACCCGGGCGGGGCGTTCCAGCTCCTGCTCGGGCTCTTCTTCACCGTCCTCGGCTTTCGCTGGGGAGCGCGCGACGATCGGAGCGAAGTCGAGGGGAAGCTCCGCTTCGACCTGATCGTCGGCGCGGTCGAGCTGCTGGTGGTGGTGGTGCCGATCGCGTGGTTCCTCTGGAAGCGCTCGGAGGGCCCGCCACCCGCGCCGCCGCTGCCGCTCGAGAACACGAGCGCGGCGGCGATCCTCTCGGCCTCGGTGACACCGGCCGCGGCCTCGGTCCCTGCGCCCGCGCCCGGCGCGCTCGAGGCGGTGATCACTGCGCTGACCGCCGTCCGCAAGGCGAACGACGCCAAGCAGCTCGGCCTCGCGACCCAGGCGGCGTCGGTGCTCTGCGAGGGGAGCGCCGCCGGCTCGTCGACCTTGCGGGCCACGTGCGCGCGCACCGCACCGCTCGCGTCGCTCGAGACCGCCGTGGTCCTCTTGCGCAAGAAGCCGGACCCGAAGGAGCGGCGCGCGCTCTGCCTCGCGGCGGACGCTGCAGGCCGGAAGCTCGCAGAGGCGCACGCGAACGAAGACCCTACGATCAAGGATCTGCTCGTCGAGGTCGGCCGGCTCTGCCGCTGACGAGGGGCCTTGACCCGCCGGGCACCCGGCCGAATCCTCGCGCCATGCTTCTCGATCAGATCAAGGCCCGCATGTTCGCAGCGATGAAGTCCGGCGACACCGTCGAGAAGGAGATCCTCAAGGTCGCCATGGGCGAGATCACCACCGAGCAGGCGCGCCCCGACCGCAAGAGCGGCGACGAGGAGACGATGGCCATCCTGCGCAAGATGGTGACGTCGAACGAGGAGTCGCTCGGCATGGTGTCGGAAGAGGACCGCAAGGCCGTCCTCCGCCGCGAGATCGAGATCCTCAAGACCTTCCTCCCGCAGACCCTCTCGGTCGACGCCATCGTCGCCGCGCTCGCCCCGGTCGCCGCCCAGATCAAGGCCGCCGGCAACGACGGTCAGGCCACCGGCATCGCCGTCAAGCACCTGAAGTCCACCGGCGCGGACGCGGCCGGCAAGGACGTGTCGGCGGCCGTCAAGCTCGTGCGCGCTTGAAGCCCCCATCGGGCGCGCTCGGCGCCCTGATCGCGCTCGGCCTCGCGAGCGCCGCCGCCGCCGAGCCACCGCCGGCGGTCCCGGTCCTCGACGTCGTCCGGTCGAACCTCGAGCAGAGCTACACCGCCCCCTTCCCGCTGCTCGTCACCTGGAAGGGAGGGACGGTCGACCCGTTGTGGTTCGAGGCCAACCTCGCGCCGCACTTCCTGGTGGGCAAGAACGGCTGGCCCATCGCCATCGATCTGACCCCGAAGATCGTGCTGCGGATGTACCGCGAGAACTCCGCGCCGGTGAAGACACCGAGCTACATGCCACGGCTCACCGCGTACCTCCTCTTCACCAAGGAGCTCGCGGGGCGGCCGGTGCTCTACAGCTCCTTCACGTTCGGGCACCACTCGAACGGCCAGTCCGGCGGCACGTTCCTGGCGGACGGCACCGTCAACCACGACACCGGGGACTTCGCCACCAACTACCTGGAGGCGGCGCTCTACGTCGCCGACGGCGTGGCCTCGAGCTGGTGGGTGAGCCCCTCGCTCGAGTGGCACCCGCGGGTCGCCACGAGCGAGGGCCTCGCGGGTCGCTACGGGTTCTGGCGCGCGCACCTGGCGTTCGCCGGCTTCCGCGGGCTCTTGCTGGACGACAAGCTCTCGGTGCGCGTGTCCGGCATCCTCGACCACGTCGAGATCGAGGGCGACAGCGCGGTCACTCGCGTGCTGCGGCGGGTCCCCGTCTCGGTCCGCTACCTCGTGCGGTTCCCGACCCTCGGCGTGGGCGGCTACCTCAGCGTGTACGCGGGCCCCGACTACTACAACGTGTGGTTCGACCGCTACGTGAGCGTGTTCCAGATCGGGCTCGCCGGCGACACCTCTCCGCGCCTCCCCGGCGTGTTCTGACCTGTGCGCCGCGCTCGTCGCGTGGCACCTTCGGCCTCATGGATCTCAACCCGTACGCGCCGCCGAGCGCCCCGCAGGCAGCGTCGGTGCTGGTCGCGGTCGACGAGGCCACGTTCGGCCCGATGGTCGAGCGGCACACGATCCCTAACCGGGCGGCGATCGGCCAGTGGGAGCTCTGCTTCCACGAGCACGGCCTCGTCGCGCTCCGGGGCGATGGCCTGCGGCTCTCGTTCTCGCCCACCCAGCTGGTCGCGGACACCGACCTCGTGCTCGGCACGGTGGTGCGCATGCTCGCCGTGCGCCAGCCCACGCGCACGTCGATCCCGCTGCCGCCCGAGGCCGTCGGCGCCCTGCGTCGGCTCCTCGACCCCGTTCTCGCGGAGCACCTCGCGGCGGCGTTGAAGCGGCGGGTGCGCCTGTCGCTGCCGATCGGTCTGTTCGTCGTCGCGATCTCTCTGCCGTTCGTGGTGGCGCTAGACGTCGGCGGCCTGGTCTTCGGCGGCGGCATGGTCTTGCTGTCGCTCGGGTCCCGCGTCGTCAAGCACCGCGCGCTCTGGATCCTCGACGCGTTCGTGTGGGCGGTGCTCGCCACCAACAACGCCGTCCGGCTCGCGCGCGGCGGCAGCTGGTTCGACGGCCTGTTCGTGGTCCTCGGCCTGATGTTCGCGGTCGGAGCGCTGAAGGTCTTCGCGTTCTACGGGCCGACGCCCACAGCGAACCTCCGGCGCTGACGGCAGGTTGCCGGGCTTCCGCTTCCACGCGAGACTCTCGCCGTGCGCGCCCTCGCCTTGCTCCTGCTCCCACTCACCGCCTGCTCCTCGAGCGAGCCCAGCCCCGCGGCGCCCGATACGGGCACCGACGCGGCCGAAGACGCGCCGGTCATCGTCCCCCCCGTCGCCGAGCTGGGTCGTCACACGGTCACCGTGGTGGAGACGCGCAAGGTGATCCCCGGCCCCGGCCTGCCCGCCGAGTCCCCGCCCCGGGTCTCCAACAACAACCTCGACGTCGTGCGCCACGACGGCAAGATCTACCTCGCCTGGCGCACCGCCCCCGACCACTACGCCTCCGACGCGACCGCGCTCTACGTGCTGTCGAGCACCGACGAGAAGACCTGGACCTACGAGACCAAGCTCACGGCGGGCACCGATCTACGCGAGCCGCGGTTCCTCTCCTTCAAGGGTTCGCTGTTCCTCTACCTCGCGCGGCTCGGCACCGACCCGAACAAGTTCGAGCCGCAGGGCATGTCCTACGTGGAGCGAACTCCCGACGGTACGTGGGGCAAGCTCACCGACTTCCACGACCCTCGCTACATCCCCTGGCGCGCCCGCGTGCTCGGCGGCGTCCCCTACCTGCTCGCCTACGACAACGGCGGCTACCTGTATCGCCAGCACCCCGGGCCCACCCACGTGGCGTTCCTCACCACCGACGACGGCAAGGCGTGGCGCGGGGTCGACCTGGCCAAGCCCATCGTCATCCAGGGCGGCGCGAGCGAGACCGACTTCGCCTTCGCGGCCGACGGCACCCTGTTCGCCGTGAGCCGGAACGAGGCCGGCGACCCGGAGAAGAAGGTCTTCGGGAGCTGGGTCTGCCGCGCCGAGAAGGGCGCGCTCTCCGCATGGAGCTGCAAGCACGACCGCAAGAAGTACGACTCACCGCTCGTGTTCGCGCACGACGGGGAGATCTACCTCGTCGGTCGCCGCAACCTCTCGCCCGACGGCACCTACGACCGCGCCGAGATCGACGACCGCCCGTTCGACGAGCGCTGGTTCAAGAATCAGGTCGACTACAAGACCTGGCCCAAGCGCTGCTCGATCTGGCGGTTCGTGCAGGCCGAGAACCGCATCGCCTACGTCACCGATCTCCCGAGCAAGGGAGACACCTGCTTCCCGGCGATCCTCGACGGCGCCGCGCCGGACGAGAAGGTGATCTACAACTACTCCTCCGACGTCGACGGGCCCGACCTCTCGTGGACCGAGGGGCAGGTCAAGCCCACGTTCGTCTACCGCCACGTCGTGAAGCTCACGCCGCGCTTGTAGCTCGGACCATCGAGCCGTCCTTGGACCCCGATCCCGGGTCTGTCATACTGTTCCAGTGATCGAGCGCACCATCCGAACGGCGAGCAGCTTCGCGGAGGCCGCGGAGTTCGACCGCGAGGATGTCATCGCCATGTCCTTCGAGGAGCGCATCTCGGGCGTCGAACGACTGCGGAGGGTCTGGTTCGGTGAAGATCGAGCTGAATCGCGACTGGAGCGAGTTCTTGAGTGCGCTGATCTCCCGCGACGTGAAGTTCCTGCTGATCGGAGGACACGCGCTGGCGGGGCACGGACAACCAAGGCTGACCGAGGACCTCGACGTCTTCAGCGAGCCCAGCCTGGCCAACGCCCGAAGACTCCGTGACGCGCTTTCGGACTTCGGCTTCGGCGAAGTCGCGCCTTCCGTCGCGGAGCTCGCCGCACCCGACAAGGTGTTCATGCTCGGCCGGAAGCCCTGGCGCATCGACATCCTGACGGGCATCTCGGGCGTCTCGTTCGACGAAGCCTGGGCCACGCGGGTCGAAGCGGACTTTGTCTCCAAGCCTCTGTTCGTCATCGGACGCGAAGCGCTCCTGAAGAACAAGCGCGCGTCCGGCCGACCCAAGGATCTGCTCGATGTGGCGATGCTCGGAGAGGTCGCGCCCCCGAAAGGACCAAAGCCCAGGCGAAGACCGTGACTCCCTGGAACGGAGCGCGGTCCAGGCACCCGGTGACAACCGCACCACCGACCGATAGCTTCAGCGTTCCAGAAGAGGGGAGCACCGACATGGCCGACAATCACGGGAAGTTCTGCTGGTACGAGCTGATGACCACCGACGTCGCCGCCGCGAAGGCGTTCTACACGGAGCTCGTGGGCTGGGGCGCGCAGCCCGTGCCGATGGCGACGGGCGAGTACACGATGTGGATCCCGCCGGGCACCACCGATGGCATCGGCGGCGTGACCGTCCTCCCCGAGCAGGCGAAGGCCATGGGCGCGCCGCCGTACTGGCAGGTCTACGTCGCGGTGGACGACGTCGAGGCGAGCGCGAAGCTCGCGACCGAGCTCGGCGCCAAGACATACGTGCCGCCCGTCGACATCCCGAACTACGGGCGCTTCGCTGTCCTCGGCGACCCGTGGGGCGCGGTGTTCGCGCTGTTCCGCGGCACGACCCCGGACGTGCAGCTCGCCGATCCGGGCGAGGCGCTCGGCAAGGCCGGCTGGCACGAGCTCGTGACCGACGACGTCGAGGCCGCCGTGCAGTTCTACGGCAAGCTGTTCGGCTGGACGAAGACCGACGCGATGGACATGGGCCCCGAGATGGGCACCTACCAGATGTTCGGCAAGGGCAAGGTGTCGTACGGCGGCATCTTCAAGCGCCCGCCGATGGTCCCGAGCGGCGCGTGGGTCACCTACTTCAACGTGCCGGACGCCGACGCCGCGGCCGCGGCGCTCGCCGGCAAGGGCGGCAAGATGATGAACGGCCCCCACGACGTTCCCGGTGGCGGGCGCGCCGGTGTGGCCCTCGATCCACAGGGCGCTGCGTTCGGCATCCTCTCGAAGAAGTGACCTCGAGCGAGGCGTGCGTCACGACGCGCTCCTTGCGCTCCCCCGCGAGGTCTCGCGACCATCGAGCGCGCACGCGCGTGCTCTCGATCACGGCAAGCAGCTCCGCTCGTGCCGGAAGGGACAGACACCGCGCCGGCTCGTCGACGCGCTGCCACTGGCACACGCGATGCCCGCTTGCTGGGCATGAAGACCATCGCCATTGCCCTCGGGCTCGCCGCTCTCCTCGTGGCGCCGGCTGCCTCGGCCGGCGACGAGGTCGCTCCCCCCACCAAGTCGTCGCACGGACGCTTCGTCCACGACGGCTTCTACCTCCGCATGTCCGCCGGCGTCGGCGCGTTCACCTCGCGCAACGTCGTCAACGGGTCCGCCGAGAACCAGCCCACCTTCAGCGGTGGCGGCTCGGCCCTCGAGCTCTCGATCGGCGGCGCCATCCGCCCCGGCTTCGTCCTCGCCGCCACCGGACTGCTCCAGAGCTCGCTGGTCGGCTCCATCCAGGACGAGGCGGGAAAGACCACGCTCACCCGGCGCCACGACTTCGCGCTCGTCGGCCCGACGTTCGACTTCTTCCCGTGGCCGCGCGGCGGCTTCCACGTCCTCGCCACGTTCGGCCCCGCGCTCATGGGCGACTACCGCGACGATCGCATCCAGAAGACCTGGACCACCCGCGCCGGCGGAGGCTTCTCGCTCGGCGCCGGCTACGACGCCTGGGTGTCCGACAACTGGTCGCTCGGCTTCCTCGTGCGGGTCACGGGCGCGACGCTCGGCGGCACCGAGCGGACCTACAAGGACGACCAGGCGTACACGGTGACCCAGCCCGAGACCCAGCGCTCGATCGGCGCCATCTCCCTCACCTTCACCGCGCTCTACAACTGACCGCGCCTCAGCCGAACGCCGTCGCGCGCGCGACCGCGTCGTTGCGGTCCACGTCGGCGAGCACGCTGGCGAGCTTCGCGCGGATCGCGTCCACCGCGTCGGCGCCGAGCGGCAGGCGCAGGCCCCGCGGTGTCTCCACCGCGTCCACGATCGCCGCCGCCGCCTTCGCCGGGTCGCCCGGCTGCGCGCCGTCGTTCCCGGCCGCGTAGGCGCGGATCGGCCCGACGGTGGGCGCGTACGCCGCGATCTCCTCCATGCGCCGGAAGCGCCCGCCGAACAGGGCCGTGCGGAACGCGCCCGGCTCGACGATCAGCACCTGCACACCGAGCGGCGCGAGCTCGAGAGCCATGCACTCCGAGAGCCCCTCGAGCGCGTGCTTGGCCGCGCAATAGGCGCCGAAGCCGGGCGCGGTCGTGAGCCCGCCCATGCTGGTGATCTGGACGATGGCGCCGCGCCCACGCGCGCGCATGCCACCGACCACCGCGCGCGTGAGCGCCACGGCGCCGAAGAACATCGTCTCCATGGCCTCGCGCAGCTCGCCCTCGCTGGTCTCCTCGACCGCGCCGACGAGGCTGTAGCCGGCGTTGTTCACCAGCACGTCGATCGCGCCGAACCGCGCCTCGGCCGCGCGCACGCTGGCCTCCACGTCGGCCGGCGCGGTGACGTCCAGCTTCACGACCAGGAGCTCGGGGGCCGCGAGGTCGAACCGCTCGGGCGACCGCACGGCCGCGACCACCCGTTCTCCCCTCTCGAGCGCCGCGACGACGATCTCGCGACCGAACCCGGACGAAGCCCCGGTGACGAACCACACCTTCGAGGACGGCTTGGACATGGCCGCACCCTAGGCCCGGCGAGCCGACCTCGGAACAGGAGGAATCTGCAAGGACTGATAAGCTCCGCTTCATGATCGAGGACCCGCTCGCGGGGCTGTCGCTGTTCGTGAACGTGGCCCGTCGGCGTAGCTTCACGGCAGCCGCCAAGGCGATGGGCGTCTCGCCGTCCGCCGCGAGCCAGGCCATCACCGCGCTCGAGCGACGCCTCGCCGTCCGGCTGCTGCAGCGCACGACGCGCAGCGTCGGGCTCACCGAGGCCGGTGCGCGCTTCCTCGCGCGCCTCGAGCCGGCGCTGGGAGACGTGCGGTCCGCCTTCGAGACCCTGGAGGGCCTGCGCGATCGCCCCGCGGGCACCCTCCGCCTCGACGTCTCCCGCGCTGCCTGCCGCCGGTTCGTCGAGCCCCGTCTCGCGGAGTTCCTGGCCGCCTACCCGGACATCCGCCTCGACGTGGTCGTCGAGGACGGGCTCTCGGACATCGTCGCGAGCGGCTGCGACGCCGGCATCCGCCTCGGCGAGTCCCTCGACCGCGAGATGGTCGCGGTGCCCATCGGCGGCGACGAGCGGATCGCCGTGGTGGGCTCGCCTTCCTACTTCGCCGCCCGCGGCAAGCCGAAGCATCCCCGCGAGCTGCACGCGCACGCATGCATCGAGTACCGGCGCGTGACCGCAGGCAGCGTCTACCGCTGGGAGTTCACCGAGGACGGCAAGGACTTCGAGGTGGAGGTCCACGGTCGGGTCGTGTGCAGCGACGCGCAGCTGATGACCCGCGCCGCGGTCGACGGCGTCGGGCTCGCCTACCTCCTCGAGTCGATGGTCGAAGAGGAGCTCGCGAGCCGCGCGCTCGTCCGGGTGCTCGGCGACTTCTGCCCGCCGTTCGCCGGCTACTTCCTCTACTACCCGAGCCGCGCCCACGTCGCGCCCAAGCTGCGCGCCCTGATCGACTTCCTCCGCCCCCGTCCGGGCCGTCGTCGCCCGAAGGCGCCCGCTCAGGGCCCGAAGACCTCGCCGAAGAAGCCGCGCATCGCCTCCCACGAGCGGTGATCCGCCTTCGCGTCGTACGCGGCGCCCTTGCTCGGGTCGTTGCCCGCGGCCTCCACCGTGAACGCGTGCACGGCGCCGCCGTAGGCCACGAGCTGCCAGTCGATCTTCGCGGTGCGCATCTCGGTCTCGAACGCGGCCACCTCTTCGGGCTTCACGAACGGGTCGTCCGCGCCATGGAGGACGAGCACGCGGCCCTTGATGTTCTTCGCGTCCTCGGGGTGCGGGGTCGAGAGCCCACCGTGGAAGCTCACCGTGGCCGCGAGCGGCGCGCCGCTCCGCGCGAGCTCGAGCGCCGCGGTGCCGCCGAAGCAGTAGCCGATGGCCGCGACCTTCGCCGGGTCCACCTTGCCCGAGGCGACGAGCTGGTCGAGCGCCGCCCGCGCCCGCGCCCGCAGCGTCGCGCGGTCCTCCTTGTACTGCCCCGCGAGCTTGCCGGCCTCGCCCGCGTTCGCGGGACGCACGCCCTTGCCGTAGAGGTCGGCGGCGAGCGCCACGTACCCGAGCTTCGCGAGCATGTCAGCGCGCATCTTCGGGTTCGGTCCGAGCCCCATCCAGTCGTGGAACACCACCACGCCGGGGCGCTTGGTCGACGGCCCGTCGGGGTACGCGAGGTAGCCCTCGAGCTTGGTGTCGCCCGCCGCATACTCGATCGCGTCGTGCTTCGCCGTGGGCTCCGCTGCCTTGGGCGCGCTGGCCGTCGTGTTCGGGTTCTGCCCGCTGCACGCGAAGAGGACGATGCCGAGGAGCAGAAAGGCGGTGGGGCGCATGCGCCTGTGTAACCGATCTGCGGCCCGTGGTCAGTCGAACTGCTTCGGGTCCGCCCCGAGCAGCCCGACCTGGTAGCCGGCCGCCTTCACCATCTTGGTGGCGGACTGGTTCACCACGACCATGACCACGAGGCTCACGTACGGCACGAGGCAGCCGATCGCCGCGAGGACCGCCGCCACCGCGCTCTCGTACACGCGGTAGGCGAGCTGGGTGACCGCGGCGGCCGACAGCACGCCGAGCGCGGCGAAGACGATGAGGCGCAGCGGATCGCCGATGCCGAGGAGGAAGATCGCCAGGAACGCGATCAGCGAGGCGAGCACCATCAGGTTGACCCAGCGCTGCGACACCGCGATCGGACGCAACCTCGCCTTCAGGCTCGCGTCGGCCTGCGGGGCGCTCGCGGCGGTCGGTGCCTGGTACGGGTCGTTCGCCATGGGGGCATGGGAGCCGAGTTCGCACCCACCGTCCATCGAAGAGGTATGCTGGGAGCCTTCGCTTCAGCAGGGAGGCATCGATGCGCGCACTCGAGGTTCTGAAGGCTCCGGGGCTCTGGTCGATCTCGGCAGCGACGCTCCTCGCGTGCTCGTCGTCGTCGGACACCCCTCCCCCGGAGGACACCGCGCCAATCGACGACGGCGCGACCGACACCGCCGACGCGACGCCGCCGCTCGTCGCCCCTCCCGCGTTCGACCGCTACTGCGCGGGGCGCACCCTCGAGGCGACCAGGACCCCGGCCACCCCCGGCAAGCTCTCCGGAAAATACTCCGGCGTGCTCAAGGGCCCGACCGCGACCAGCACCTGGAAGGCGGGCGTCCAGGAGGTCATCAAGATCATCCCCGAGCACCCGTTCGTGGCGACCAAGCTGCGCGTGAACCTCGTGGGCAACGGCCAGGCGCGCCTGCGCGTCGTCACCACGTTCGGCCGCAGCTACCCGGGCAGCTACCCGAGCACCGATCCGAAGACCCTCCCCGACCTGCCGACGCCCGTCGATCTCGTGGAGCCGATCGTGCTCGACGTGGTGGACGGCAAGGCCGACGCGTGGATCGAGGTCGACATCCCGCCCACGTTCCTGCAGCCGACCCAGCACTACGATCTGGTCTACGAGCACGTCACCGGCGAGCCGTTCCTCGCCCTCGAGACCAAGGCCGACGGCGACACCGACCGCTCGGCGCTGTTCCAGCCCCCCAAGCGCGACATGTTCGGGGTCCCCGGCAACTACCGCCTCGAGCTCTCTGGAAGCTACTTCTGCGCGATCGCCGACGAGGACCGCGCGTTCGCCCCCAAGAAGACCGCGCTCGACGGCCTCGCGGTGTCGTTCGTCACCTTCCGCGACGTCAACGGCGACGGCCACGACGACGCGGTCTCGATCGTCGACGGCGTCGCCAAGCTGCACCTCGGCGACGGCAAGGGTGCGTTCGCTGCTGCCGGGTTCGACCCCTTCGACGTGCCGAAGCCGCACAGCATCACCTTCGGCGACCTCGACAACGACGGCGAGCAGGACGCCTTCGTCTCGGTCTACGTGCAGCCCGACGGCGACGGCGACGGCTACACGGTCGAGCAGGGCGACTGCAACGACACCAGCGCCGACATCCACCCGCTCGCGGTCGAGACCAAGAACGGCAAGGACGACGACTGCGACGGCAAGGCCGACGACGGCACCGACACGACCGACGCCGACGGCGACGGCTTCTCGATCGCCAAGGGCGACTGCGACGACACCCAGCAAGGCCGTCTACCCGGGCGCGCCCGAGCTGCTCGACGGCCTCGACAACGACTGCAACGGCAAGACCGACGAGACCTTCGTCAGCCGGATCGCCCTCGGCGACGGCAAGGGCAAGTTCACCCGCGTCGCGAGCAAGGACGTCGAGACCATCGCGCCCTCCACCGCGGTCGCGATGGGCGACGGCAACCTCGACGGCAAGCTGGACGTGTACGCCGGCAGCTGGCTCGTCCACTACCCGGACTACCCCACCGCGAAGAGCCGGTACTTCGAGGGCGACGGCAAGGGCGGCTTCGTCAACGCCTGGGACAAGGCCGGCCTCGCGCTCGATCCGCCGCGCCCCGTGTACGGCGTCATGTGGACCGACTGGAACGACGACGGGCTGCCCGACCTATACGTCAGCCACTACAACCTGCGCGACAACGCGCTGTTCCAGAACCTCGGCGGGGGCAAGTTCAGCGACGTCGCGGCCAAGGTCGGCGCCGACCACGACAGCGTCCCGACCACCAGCGCGGACTACCCGGGTGGGCACAGCTTCGGGAGCGACATCGGCGACTTCGACAACGACGGCGACATGGACATCTTCGTGCCGGACATCTCGCACCCGCGCACGCAGCCGTGGGCCGACCCGAGCATGCTCCTGGTCAACCAGGGCGCCCCCGGGTTCACCTTCAAGAACCTCCGCCGCGATCTCGGGATTGTCTACGACGAGGGCGACGTGAACTCGCTGTGGGTCGACTACGACAACGACGGCGACCTCGACCTCGTGGTCGCCCCCACCTACCCGAGCCACTACACCAAGCTCTACCGGAACGACGGCAAGGCCGGCTTCGTCGACGTCACCTACGAGGCGCGCCTCGCCGTGCACATGGGAGGCTACGTGGTGGCCTCGGACATCGACGAGGACGGCGACATGGATCTCCTCGTCACCGGCGTGGCGCCGAGCCCGAGCGTGAACGTCCTCGAGAACAAGGTAGGCAACAAGAACGCCTGGGCGTTCTTCGACCTCGAGGGCGTCAAGTGCAACCGCGACGCGGTCGGCGCCAAGGTCGTCGTGAAGGCGGGCGGCATCACCCAGACCCGCGAGGTCAAGGGCGGTGGTGGCGGTACGCCGAGCCACGGCAACTCGCACTGGCTCCACTTCGGGCTCGGCAAGGCCGCGGCGATCGACTCCATCACCGTGCGCTGGCCGGGCGGCGCCACCGAGACCTTCACCGACGCCAAGATCAACGGTCGCTTCAAGCTGGTGGAGGGCGCGGGCAAGGCCGTCGCCAAGTAGTGGCTTGCGGCCTCTGCCCCGCACGTTATGAACCAGGCGATGAGCGTCACCGCCTGGTCCTTCCCCACCCGCATCCTGTTCGGCGTCGGCGCGGTCCGCGAGCTCGGCCCGCTCGCCAAGGGCCTCGGCAAGAAGGCGCTGATCGTCACCGACGCGGGCGTCGTCGGCACCGGCGCGATCGACAAGGTGCGCGCGGCGCTGGACGCGGCCGGCGTCGCCCACGCGACCTGGGACGGCGTCGAGGGCAACCCGCACGAGCCCAACGTGTTCGAGGGCCTCGCCGCCTACCGCGCGGCCGGCGCCGACCTGATCGTGGCCGTCGGCGGCGGCAGCCCGCTCGACGTCGCCAAGCTGGTGCGCCTCATGGCGACCCACGAGCCCCCGCTCGCGCAGTACGACGACGCGATCGGCGGCGACGCCAAGATCGTGCGCGACGTGCCCCCCATGCTCGCCGTGCCCACCACCGCCGGCACCGGCAGCGAGGTCGGCCGCAGCGGCGTCGTCACCCTCACCGCCACCAACCAGAAGACGGTCATCTTCGGGCCACGCCTGCTCGCCAACGCCGCGATCCTCGACCCGGAGCTCACGGTCTCCATGCCCGCGCGCATCACCGCGGCCACCGGCATCGACGCCCTCACCCACAACCTCGAGGCCTACCTCGCCCTCGGCGACCACCCGCTCGCCGATTCGATCGCCCTCGGCGGCCTCGAGCTCTGCGCGCGCTCACTGGTCCGCGCCACCCACCACGGCGCCGATCTCACCGCCCGCGGCGACATGATGAAGGCCGCGGCCATGGGCGCGATCGCCTTCCAGAAGGGCCTCGGCGCGTGCCACTCGCTCGCCCACCCGCTCGGCGCCGACAAGGGCCTCCACCACGGCCTCGCCAACGCGCTCTGCCTGCCGGCCGTCGTGGCGTGGAACCGCGAGGTCGTCACCGAGCGCGTCGAGCGCGTGGCCCGCGTGTTCGGCGTCGCGGGCAGCGAGCTCGCCGACAAGCTGCGCGGCCTCAACGCCGAGCTCGGCCTGCCCGCGGGTCTACGCGCCGAGGGCGTCGCCGACGACGACCTCGCGAGCCTCGCCGACCACGCCTTCGCGGACGCGTGCCACCGCAGCAACCCGCGCCCGTGCACGCGCGACGACCTGCTCGTGCTCTACCGCGCGTCGATGGGATGAGCGAGCGCGCCGTCAGCGTCGACGAGGAGGCGGAGCACCTCCTCGACCTCTACGCGGGCAACGGCCCGGCGATCATGGACGCCATCCAGCGGCAGATGAGCATCCTCGCCGGGCGCGCGCAGATGCTGCTCCAGCTCGCCGGCCTCACCATCACCGTCACCGGCTTCTCCGGCGCCAGCATCGCGCACAGCGGCCGCCTCGGCGCGATCCTCATCGTGTCGGGCCTCGTGCTCGTGCTGATCGCCGCCTCCATCACCATGGTCGGCATCCTCCGCGTGCAGTGGACGACGAGCCTCGCGCCCATGCCCCTGCCCGAGGCCGTCCGTCGCGCGCTGCGCCTGCGCGACGAGAAGACCACCGCGTACGGACGCGCGCTCTCCGTGCTCGTCGTCGGCCTCGCCCTCTACGTCTCCAGCGTCGCCGTCCTCTTGCTCGGCAACCTCCCGGCCCACTGACCACGGAGCGATCCATGGACCCCGTCCAAGCCGCCGCCCACGTCGACAGCCTCCGCCGCGCCCAGCGGCCGTTCGAGGCGCGCGACGCCCTCCACGCCGCGCTCCCTTATTTTCCGCAGGATCCCACGCTCTGCCACGCGGGCGGCGTGCTCTACCTCGAGCTCGGCTACGCGCACGAGGCGCTGCGGTTCTTCGAGCTCGTCGAGCGCTCGTCGCACCCGACGCTCGCCAAGGACGCGACCGAGCGGCTCTCGCTGATCGCGCGCGAGGGCACCACCGGCGCGCGCGACGCGGCCATCTGCGTGCTCACGCTGGCCGAGATCTACGGCGCGCTCTTCACCCCCTACGCGCGCCAGTGGCCGCTCGCGCACTGGGCCGACGCCACGCTGCGCGACCCGTGCTGGGTGCTCGCGCCGAACCACCTCGCGGGCGCGCTCAGCGGCGGGCACGCGACCCCGCCGGGCCACCCGCGCGCGTTCTGGACCGTGCGTTACGCGATCGAGGCGCTCGACGCCGGCAGCGCCGCGGCCTCGCTCGGCGGGCGGTTCCCCGACGGCGAGATCCTCGTCTACCTCGAGACCGCCGCCACCACGCTGCCCATGGAAGAGCCGACCGACAGGGATCTCCTCGGCACCACGGCGCTCCGCCGCGCCACGGCGTTCGAGCGCGTCACCGACCCCGTGGACGTCGCGCTCATCCGAAGGGTGTACGTGGCCGGCGTGGTCAAGGACCCGATCGGCTAGCCACCGTCGGGCGCCGCGAGCGGCTTCAGGCTCGCGAGCAGCGCCTCGAGCTCGGCGCGCGCGGCCTCGACGCTCTTGGCAGGCCCCGTGAGCTTGAAGAAGTGCGCGCCGCGCGGCGTGTCGACGATCGCGCCGAGCAACAGGAAGCCCGGCTCGGGCTCGGCCATGTCGAGCCCCTGGTAGGCGCCGCGCACCTCGACGAACAGCGCGCGGACGCCGGCGATCGTCCGCTCGGTCTTCTTGGCGGTCGCCTTGGCGCCGGCGTCGAACTGGGCGATCCAGCGGTCGGCGTTGACCTGCAAGTCGCCGCCGGCGCGAGTGATCGAGAGCTCGGGGTTCTCCGCGTCGCCGGGCGCGTGCGGGATCTCGTAGGTCGCGATGCGCATCGAGCTGATGTGCGGGCGCAGCTGCCAGCGCGCGGGCGCGACCCATTCGAGGGAAGGCTCGACGCGTGGAGGCATCGGCCCCCCCTTGCCCGCGTGGGCGGCGCCGATCGAAGCGCTCGAGCTCCACGCGGGGCTCGGGCTCGAGTGCAGCGGCGGGTGGCCCTTCGGCAGCACGGGCGTCGATGCGACCGAGGCCACGGCCGGCGTGGGTGGCGCGTCGGGGCGTCGCGTCGCGAGCACGATGGCGAAGGCGCAGACCACCCCGGCGAGGACCACGAACCCCAGGCGCCCGAGCGGGTCGTTCATGGATCTCTCGGACGCCGGGGCGTGATCCTGCGCGTGGTTCAGGGACGCGGGCCGAGGTCCGTGGTGGCCTTGCCCTCGCTGAGGCGGTCGTACGAATCCCAGAGCAGCTGCTTCACGTAGACCGGGTTGTGGAGGCCGAACTCCTTGCCGCGGGCGACGAGGAAGTAGTTGTAGAGCGCGCCGGCGTGCTCCGCGTCGAGGACCTGGTCGGCCCCGGCGGCCCCGCTCTTGGGGCGGACGTGGTCGAGGTGGAACGCGCCATCGGCGAGCTCGGCCGAGGTGAGCGCCGGGTACGGTGCGGCCGAGCTCCTCGAGATGAGGTTGAGGTCGTTCAAGCGCTTCTCGAACTTGGTGAGGATGCCCTTGGTCGCCGTCTGGCCGCCGGCCACGTCGAAGTTCGAACCCGTGTACGTCGAGTGGCAGGTCTTGCAGAACGTGAGCTGCGGCTTCATCGAGTGATCGGGCACGTTCTTGTTCGTGGTGACCGGCTGCATGTGACAGGACGGGCAGCCGTTGGCGATGGTGCCGTGAACGGCCGACCCATAGCTGCGCCCGCCGAACTGGTAGCCACCCTTGCCGCTGTAGATGTCCGCGACTGGGCCCTCGTGCGGGCCCCAGAAGTAGCTGTTCATCGTGTTCGAGGCGGTGATGTAGAACGTGATGTCCTTGCGGGACTTGTGGCAGAAGACGCAGGTGTTGCCGACCTTGTACTTGCCCGCCTCCTGACCGGCCACGGCCGACGACGAGGGGCTCTTCTCGATCATCGCGTAGTCGGCGGCGCCCGCTGGCACGCGCAGCGGCGCCGAGCCCGCCACGTACGAACCCGTGTTGTGCGGGTCGTTGGTGGCGCTGAACGCGTGGCACGACGTGCAGTGGACGACGGGAGCCTTGCCGGTGCCGGAGTAGAGCTGCTCGCCCGCGCCGCCGCTCGCGGTCTTGAAGCTCAGGTGCCCCTTGTCGGGATCGGTCGTCGCGGTGCCGCCATCGGCGACGTCGACGGTCTTCGCGAGGCGCCGCTCCACACCATCGATCGCGTGACAGTTGCCGCAGGAGTTGCCCGGAGCGGTCCAGACCGGCTCCTCGTCGGCCAGGTTCTGCATGCGGTAGTGCTTGCTGTAGCGCCACTGGTCGACGACGTTGCCGAAGCCGTGGCACGGCTGACCGCAGCTGAGCGGGCCTGCCTCCCCTCCCGCGTCGCTCGTGCCCGGGGGGCCGGCTTCGCCCGGCGGCCCTTGCTGGCCTTCCGGTCCCTGCGGCCCCTGCCCACCCTGCGGCCCCTGCGGCCCCTGCTCACCGTCTTTGCCCGCGCAAGCCAGGAGCGAAGCTCCACTGATCAGCAGCGTGACGACCGAGGCAGCAAGGAAAGTTCTCATGGGATTCATCTCGTCTCCGGAGGGGACTTCATGTTCGTGCCTGGACCTTGCTAGATCAAGGCCAGACGCGCGAGCGTGTGTGATCTAGTTGCTTTCGTCTCCGACCTCCTCCAACCTCCAGCGAGCCATGCGCAGACAGCGCCCTCACCGCAGCGAAATCATTGCGCAAGTCGCGCATTCTGCGCGCGCTTTCGGGGTCATCCTTGCCGCAACGTCCACCCTCGCGGCGTGCAGCCCCGACAGGGCCGAGCCGGTCCCGACGTTTCGTGAAGACATCGCGCCCCTCTTCGCCGCCAAGTGCACCAAGTGCCACGACGGAGCGACCGCCGCCGCCGGCTATCGCACGACGAGCTACCTGAGCGTCGTCGGCTGCGTCGCCGGCGTCGCCGCCACGGCAGAGAGCGGCCCCTTGCTCCGCGCACTCGCCGGCACCCACGCGGGCTACGTCACTGCCGACGAGCGGTCGCTGATCGAGCGCTGGGTCGGCGGCGGCGCTCCCGCGTCCCGCGGCGGCGTGCACCCCGTCGGCTTCGTCGATCCACGCAGCCCCGACTCGCACGCCACGTTCCTGCGCAGCAAGCGCTGGACGCCGATGCTCGACGGCAAGGACTCCGAAGCCTGTGGGCGTTGTCACGACGGTGCGCCGAACCGCGCTGCGTTCACGACCGATCTCCCTGCCGAGAAGCGCGTCACGAGCGCGGCGCCCAACGCCACGGCTTGCACCACCTGTCACACCGAGCCCGAGGGCCCGCTCGCGTGCGGCACGTGCCACGGCAACGGCCCGCGCGCCGCGCCGCCGCGCGACGCATGCTTCTTCCCGCGTCCGACGTCCGACGCCCACCGCGCCCACGTCGAGCCGAGCAACGCCAAGAAGAGCGGGCTCGCGTGCAACACCTGTCACCCCGTACCGTCCAAGGTCGGCGACTTCTCCGCGACCCACGGCGATGGTGCCGTGCAGGTCCAGTTCAACGGCCTCGGCGGCCCCGGCTCCAAGTTCGACACCTCGAGCAAGCAGTGCTCGGTGCGCTGTCACAAGGGCCAAGGTGGCTCTCGTCCGTCGCCGGCGTGGACCGAGACCGAGAAGATGACCTGTCAGAGCTGCCACAGCTCTCCACCGCCCGCGCACTACAAGAGCGCTTGCACGAACTGTCACACCGAACCCGACGGCACGGGCGCTGCGCTCGCGAAGACCGACCTGCACCTGAACGGCACCGTCGACGTCGGCAACGGCAACCCCGGCTGCGGCGCTTGCCACGGCAAAGGGGACGACCCGTTCCCGACCACGGGGCCGCACCCCGCGCACGCCGCGCCCAAGTCCAGCAAGCCCGTCGAGTGCACCACGTGCCACGTCGTGCCGACCAGCCGCGTGGGGCACCCGTCCGGCAAGGCAGCCGCGACCGTCACCTTCGCCGGGCTCGCGACCTGGCGCGGGCTGTCACCGACCTACGATGCCACCACCAAGACCTGCTCCAACGTGTACTGCCACGCCGGCGCGGGTGGCGCGCTCACCGCTCCGACCTGGGTGGCCGGCACCGTCGTCTGCGGCTCGTGCCACAGCATCCCGCCGCCCCCTTCGCACACCACCTCCACGGGCTGCGGGGTCGGCTTCTGCCACAACGGCGCGATCAGCGGCGGCGTCATCACGACCAAGGGCGCTGCGCACCACGTCGACGGGCAGATCGATCTGAACATCCCCTGAGGGGTGGGCGGGTCACTCGTGCGGTTCGGGCGCGGGCGGCGTGTCGGTCGGCGCGCGATCGCCCTTGAGCATGCGGACGACCCCGGTGTTCTCCTCCGCGATGGTGAGCGCCAGGTAGAGGTGCACGAGCAAGAACGCGGTGAAGGCATACGCGAGCACCGAGTGCCCCACCGCCATCGGCCAGATGCCGCCCATGCCGGCGACGGAGACCGGCGCGCGGTCCGGGTAGAGCAGCGCGATGCCGGTGATGGCCTGCGCGGGGAACAGGACGTACACGGCGAACACGTACGCGAGCCGCTGGATCGGGTTGAAGCGCGACTCGAGCGTGGACTCGAACGGGTGGTGCTCGCCCTTGAACACGCCGAGCAGGTACCAGCGCGTCTGCGCGATGACCCCCCGCAGCGTGGGCTTGTACTGGCGGATGTGTCCGGTGACGAGCTGGGCGACGATGTAGAACACGTAGAGCACGATCAGCGCGATGCCGAAGGCGTTGTGCAGCACGACCGAGCGGCGGAAGCTGGTGTTGCCCGCCCCGAGCGCCGCGAAGTGCAGGTTGAAGCCGGTGTACAGCAGCGTGAAGAACACCACGGCGTTGGCCCAGTGCCAGAACCGGAGCCAGCGAGGAAACATCAGGCGCTGCTTGTTCATCCGTGGCCTCCCTTGCCGCGTCGCTTGCGCAGCTGCCCGAACAGGATCCGCAGCGCGCCGTGCCCGGAGACGCCGGCGAACGTGCCGCCGATGATGAGCAGCGCGAAGAAGTCGAGGCGCCGGTTGCGCGTGGCGCCGATCACGTAGGCGCGGTTGATGATCGTCGCGTTGAGGAACCCGAGCTCCCTCACCTCCGCGGCGCGCATGCGGCTGTAGAGGCGCATGAGCTGGGCGGGGTTCTGCGAGTGGCACGCCTCGCACTTCTTGACGGCGAACTTCTTGGCGAGGACGAGGTGCGAGCTCTTCGGGTCGTAGCCGGTGTGGCACTCGAGGCAGCGCACGGTCCGCCAGTGCAAGTCGCGGTTGGGCAGCCACTCGTGGGCCTTGTCGAGGTCCGGCGGCTTCTTCTGGACCATCTTGTCGAACTGCGTCACCGAGGCGTGGCAACGCAGGCAGACCTTGTTGTGCTCGAAGATCCGCTGCCGGGTCACGTCGAGCTGGAACGTGTGGGCGTCGTGGCAGTGGATGCAGCGGAACGCCTCGTTCTTGAGGGCGTGCACGCTGCCCTGGAAGTCGCGGATGATGTCGCCGAACTGCACGCCGTCCTTCAACGTGGAGTTGCCCACGTGGCAGTCGAGGCAGATCGCGCGACGCGCGGGCGGGTGGGGATCCTTGCTGAACTCCTTGGAGTGGCAGTCGGTGCACACGAGGCCGCGGTGCTCGCTACGGCTGAGCCCGAGCCGATCGATGTAGACGCTCTCCTTCTTCTTGCTCGCGTCCACGCGCTCGAGGCTCTTGTCGCCGTGACAGCCGAGGCACTGGTCGAGCGCCGAGGGTGGCTCGGCGAGCGCCGCCTTCTCCGTGACGACGAAGAACGCAATCATCGCGGCAAACCCTGCAGCCACCGTGGGTGACGAGAGAGCACGTCGTTGTGACGAACGGCCGGGCGTTCGCGCGATTGTCGTGTCCGAGTGGCCGATCACGCCGACTTACCATGCAGAGCGCGCGCCACGACGACGCACGAGGGATCGCGCCTTCGTGGCTCGAACATTGCTGACTTGGTGCCCGTCCCCTTGACCACGACCCTCGTCGACGCCCCATCGTCCCTCGCTCGAGGCCTCCGGGCTCGAGGCCTCCGACCGCGACCGCTGGTGGTCCTCACTCCTCTGCTCGCGCTCGCGCTCGGTTCCCTCGCGTGCAAGGCCGCGCCGGGCGACGCGACGAACGCGGGTCAGGCGATCTACTCGCCCCCTGGCGCCGTGGCCTCGACGCTGATCGAGTTCGGCGATCCGAAGCCGCTGCGCACCTACGGGCCCGAGAACCACACCTGGCCCGAGATCCGCGCGAGCCTGGGGCACACGGTCCACCGCGGCTCCGACAAGGTGCTCTGCCGCGATTGCCACGCCAAGGACGGCTTCAAGCACGAGGGCAACGGCGGCTGCGGCCGTGAGGGCTGCCACACCGTCGAGGGAAAGCATCCGCACGGCGCCCTCGACACGACCACCTCGTCGAGCTGCGCCACCTGCCACCCGTTCCACCCGGGGCTCGTCCAGAAGCGCTGCCTCGAGTGCCACAAGGACGCCCAGACCAAGCGCTCTCCGCTCGGCACCACGGCCGGCAACGCGTTGACGCTCGCCGCCATCGTCGACGGTCACGTCAAGGCCGACTGCGGCAAGTGTCACCAGACGCACAAGGAGCCCCTCAGCACCAAGGCCGACTGCACGTCGTGCCACGAGCAGCGCGCGGTCGCCCACGAGAAGCACAAGGACAGCAAGGGCTGCAACGACTGCCACGCACCGCACGCGACCGCCAAGCTCGCCGTCGCCACCTGCGGCGCGGTCGGCTGCCACGCGGACAAGAGCACCAAGGTCAAGGGGCACGCCTCCTGTCTCAGCTGCCACAAGGCGCACAGCGCCGAGAAGCCGGGCCACTGCGCCGACTGCCACAAGAACAAGGTCACCCTCGCAGCCGCGACGGTCCCGAAGCACGCCGCCTGCGCGAGCTGTCACACCCCGCACGGGCTCGGCGCGGCGAGCGCTGCCTGCAGCAAGTGCCACACCAAGGTGCTCGTGGCCCACGCCAAGGCCGGCGCCACGGGTGGCACGACCACCACGCCTGCCGCCTTCGCCACCAAGGGCGAGACCTCGGTCAACGCCTGCGGCGCGTGCCACGCCGCCCACCCGGTCGCGGGCGCCGTCAAGGTCGTCTGCGTCTCGTGCCACTCCGCGATCTCGAAGACCGAGAAGGGCGCCCACGCCAAGACCCTCGCCTGCGCGAGCTGCCACACCGGGCACACGCTGACCGCCCCCGCCAAGACGGCCGTGCCGGCGCTCTGCGCGAGCTGCCACGCAGCGCAGGCCAAGCTCGCGAGCAGCAACAAGGGCCACAGCGACTGCGCGACCTGCCACGGCGGCTCGACCCACGCCCTCACCGCGCCGCCCACCTGCGGCAGCTGTCACAAGGCCGTGGTCGCGAGCGCCCCCAAGGGCCACGACGACTGCGCGAAGTGCCACGAATCGCACGCCGGCAAGGCCAGCAAGGCCACCTGCGCGACCTGCCACGCCGAGCGCGCCAAGGGGCTGCACTCGAGCGTCAAGGGCTCGTGCACCACGTGCCACCGCGCGCACGGCCCGAAGGGCGTGGACAAGCCCCCGGCCTGCTCGACGTGTCACACGGCGGCCAAGCCCCCGAGCCTCCACGTGATGCACAAGGAGTGCGCCAAGTGCCACACCTCGCACGCGCCCGCGAACGCGAGCCGCGAGTCCTGCACCAAGTGCCACACCGACAAGAAGGCGCACCAGCCAGCCGCCAAGGTCTGCAACGGCTGCCACGTCTTCCGCTCGCCCCCCTGAGCGCGCGTGACAGGCGAGACGAGGGAGGGCGCCCGCGACCGACGCGAGCGCCCTCGGAAGAACTCGGCGAGAAGCGTCAGCCGCCGTCGGTGACGAGGGGCTTCAAGCTCGAGAGGAACGCCTCGAACTCGGCGCGCGCCGCCTCGACGCTCTTCTCCGGCCCGACGAGCTTGAAGAAGTGGGAGCCGCCCGTCGTCTCCACGATCGCGCCGAGCAGCCGGTAGCCCGCCTTCGGCTCGTTCATGCCCATCCCCTGGTAGGACCCGTGGATCTCGACGAACGTGGCCTTGAGCCCTGCGAGCGTGCGGCCTTCGGTCTTGGCGCTCTTGTGCCCCTCGGCGCCGAACTGCACGGTCCAGCGACCCACGTTGCTCGCGCTGTCGCCCCCGGCGCGCGTGATCGAGAGCTCCGCGTCTTCGGTGTCGCCCGCCGCGTGCGGGACGTCGTAGGTGGCGATCCGCATCGTGCTCTTGTGGTGCACGATCTTCCACCGCTTGGGCGCGAGCCACGAGAGCGACGGATCCAGCCGCGGGGGCGTGAGGCCGGGGGCGATCATCGAGGGTTGACCGAACGAAGGGTGCGGGGCCGCGACCGCGGTCGTCGCGTTCGAGGCCGAGGCCGAGCTCCCCGCTGACGCGACGGCCGACGTCGCCGTGGCGCTCGAGCTCGGTGTGATCGTCGTGTTCGCAGGACTCGGTGGCTCCTTGCAGCCCACGACCGGAGCGGTCGCGAGCACGAGACAGAGACCGAGGCCCCGAGTGCGGAGACTTGCCATGACCGATGCCCTGCCAGATCAATGCCAGATCGCATGCCCGACAATCGGCGAACGACGGCTCGTCCGTGCGCCGATTGTGCGCACAAAGCGCGCGCTTTGTACGAAGCGCTACCGCTGCGCGCGTCAGAAGGTCATTTGCGGAACACGTGGCAGCCGTTGCAGACCTTGGCCCCCGGCTGGTGGTTCTTCGTCTTCTCGTGGCAGGTCGCGGTGCAGGTCTCACGGACCGCCGAGACCGGCGCGTGGCTCGTGAGGTGGCAGCTCGAGCACTTCTCGGCGTGCGTCTTGAGCGAGTGCAGGCCGGGGAGCGCGGTGTGGCACGTGGTGCAAGCGGGCGGCGACGCCACGCCGTTGGGCCCGTGCGGCCGGTGGCAGGTGGCGCAGCCGGTCGCGATCGATGCGTGGATGGCCTTGGTCTTGTTGGCGTGGCAGCTCGTGCAGAACGCGCTGCCGCTCGCCGCGGCGACCGCCTTGCCCGCACCGTCGCGGGCGATGCGCGCCCCCGAGTGGCCGTCGTGACAGTTCTTGCACGCTGCGTGGCCCTTGGGCGCGCTCGCGGCCTGCTTGGTGTGGCAACCGCCGCACGCGACGTTCTTGGTAGGCACGTGCTGATCGAGGTGGCAGCCGAGGCACGAATCGTGACCCTTGCCGAGCGCCTTGGCCTGGGTCTCGTGGCACGTGCGGCACAGGGCGCCCTTGGCCGGCGCCGCGGGCGAGGCCAGGTGGAACGAGTGCTTCTTGTGGCAGTTCACGCAGTTCATCCCGGTCTTCGCGCCGGTCGCGGCGTGGAACTGGGTGTCGCTCGTGACCGTGTGCGGGCCGATCTTGGCGTGGCACGACGTGCAGGCCGCGACCTTGCCGCCGCCGGCGCCGTGCGGCTTGTGGCAGCCGATGCAGACGCGCTTCTCGGGGGGCGCGTCCTTCCACGCGGCGGTGCCGGGCGCGAGCCCGACGGCCGGGTGCTTGGCGGCCACCGTGGAGTGACACTTCTCGCAGGAGGCGGCCGGTGTGACGGTGGGCGTGTGGACGTTGTGGCAGCTGCCACAGAGCGCGTGCTTGGGGATGACCGCAGCGCCGAACGCCGCGGCGCCGACGTGGCACTTGGTGCACGCCGCGGACGCGTTCTTCGGCGAGTGCGGCGCGTGACAGGTGAGGCAAGCGCCGTGCGACTTGACCGCGGTGACGCCCTTGTGATCGGCGTGGCACGCGAGGCAGGGCGTGACCTGGTCCTTGCGCGCGGCGTGCGGCGAGTGGCAGGTGATGCAGAGGTGCTTGGCGGGTGCGCCGCTCGGGTCGATCTTGGGGGCGCGCCCGGCGAGCGAGGCCATCATCTCGCCACCCGGCGGGATCTGCTTGCCGACGTGGCAGGTGGCGCAACCATCCTTGGCGTCCTTGGCACCGGCGTGCGGGGCGTGGCAGGTGGAGCAGATCGCGGGGACCGCGCCGCCGTCGGCTGTGCCGCCGTCGGGCGCGGTGAAGGGCGTGGACGGCATCGCGCTGTTCCAGGCCTCCTTCACGCCCTCCGGCGAGAGGGACACGGGCGGGCCCACTTCGGCGTCCGTGAGGACCCCACCGTCCGCGACACCGCCGTCGTGGGTGACGCCCGCGAACCCCGCGCCGTGCACGACGACGAGGCCGACGTGGCACGACGTGCAGGTGGCGAGGGCGGAGGTGAGCTTGCCGTGCGGCGAGTGACAGGCCGTGCACGCGACCCCCGACGTGAGGTGCTTCGGCAGGGCGGCCATCTTGCCCTGCGCCTCCTTGTGGCAGTCGAGGCAGTGCGGCGTCTTGCTGCCGGCGTCGTTGGGCGCGAAGATGTGGCAGGTGGTGCAGGCGGTCGGCTTCTCCTTGCTGCCGAGGTGGTGCGCCTTGTCCTGCTTCTCGTGGCAGCGCGCGCACGGCTTGGCGCCGGGAGAGACGAAGCCCTCCTTCTTCACCTCGTGACAGTCCTTGCACTCGACGACGCGCTCGGCGCCGTCGATCTTGGTCATCTTGCCGAGGTGCGCGACGTGGCCGGGCAGATCGCGGACCTCGGCGTACGACGCCGGCACTTGCTTGGGCGCGGCGGACTCCCCCGAGCAAGCCGTGAGCAGGCTCGCGAGGCACGCGACGAGGAGGAGGAAGGCTCGGTTCATGGGACGTGACACAGGCGGCAGGGGAGGTCCTTCTTCTTGTCGAGCTTGCTCGCGAACCCGGGCCCGTGGGGGCTCCCGCCGGGCGCGCCCACCTTGTGACAGCCGACGCATAGCATCTCGCCAGCGCCACCGTGACAGGCGGCGCACGAGACGGGATCGAGACGGGCCGCGGTGCCGTGCGAGCCGCCGACGGCGCGCACCCAGCCGACCGGGTGCGGGCTCTTGGCGCCGGTGCCGGCCCCGACCTTCTTGCTCGAGTGGCAGCCGCTGCACGTGGTCTCGGCGTGGCAAGTGGTGCAGAGACCACCGCCGATCTTCGCCTCCATCGGGTGTCGCGCCATGAAGTTGCCGGGGTGGAGACGGTCGAGCTTCAGGTCACCGACCGCGAGCTTCCACGGCAGCGCCGCGGTGGTCTTGCCGTGACAGCTCGCGCACATGCTCTCCTGGTGACAGTTCGAGCACAGCTCCTTCGAGGCCGCGGCGCGGATGCCGTGCTCGCGCAGCCACTCGCCGTCGTGCACCAGATGGGTGGCCGGCCGCGAGCCCTCCGAGGGCAGGTCGCGGTGACAGCCGGCGCAGTCGTTGGTCGCCCACTGGTCCTTGTGCTCGTGGCACGAGAAGCACTGCGCCATGGCGGGACGCAGCGAGGTGGGGTCGACGGAGCCCGCCTCCGAGTGGCAGGGCACGCACTGCCCCTTGACCGCCGGAAGGTGCCGCTTGTGCGCGAACTTGAGGTGTTTCCGCGCGGCCATCGCGCCTTCGCGGATCGACTGGTCCCCGTGGCACCCGTTGCAGTCGCGCGCGTCGTGCGGCTTCTTGTGACAGGTCAGGCAGGTCTGGGTCGTCGGCAGCGTGATCGGGGCGTTCTCGGTCGCCTCCTTGATCGGCCCGTGGCACGTCAGGCAGTTGATGCCCGCCACCGTGTGCTTGCGGTGCTCGAAGGGATGGCCGGCGTCGGTCTTCTTCTTGATGCCGAGGATGCCCGCGCAGGCGCCGACCAGCATGCAGAGGATCAGCAACGCGAGCGTGAGAGGCGCGCGCTTGTGCGGGGGAACGCGGCGAGCCATCACAGTTTCTCCAGCGACCAGGTAGCACGCACGAGACCGTGCACCTCGTTGCGATCGTCGCGGGTGCGCATGGCCTCGACGGCGCCGGCCACGTCCCAGTTGGGGCTGATGCGATAGGCGATGGCGAGCAGACCCCACGGCCAGACCTTGCTGGTCCCCACGGGCTTGTCGGGCACGACGAGCTCGAACTCAGCCGTGGCGGCGAAGGTCCGAGAGACCGGCACCCGCGTGAAGACGCGTCCTCCGCTCCACCGCGCCGTGCCGAAATACTGCCGGCGGACCTCGAACCCGACACTGCCGTCGTGCGCGTCGTCGAGGGCGAGGGACGCGCGCCCCGTCGCATAGCCGCCGAGCTCGTCCCCCTGCACCAATGCAGCGCCGGTCGCCCACAGGTCGAGTCGCGGCGCGGCGTGCAGACGCAACGACAGACCGCTGGTCGTGCTCGGGATGTCGCCGAGGACCGAGAACAGGGAGGTCGCCGGGAGGAGCCGGCCCGCCGAGCGGTGGGTGACGAAGGCCTCCGTGCGCAGAGGGCCGGTCTTGAGCGCGAGCGAAGCGAGCGCATCCGTCGGGCGCGAACTCACGAGATCGTAGGCCGCACGTCCGGCGAAATCGAACCACTCGGTGGGCGCGAACGTGAGATCGGGCCCGACCTCGCGGTCGAGGACGGACGCGCCGACGTGGCGTTGCAGGTAGGAAACTCCGAAGGACAGGGTGCCGAAGGCGATCTGTGAGATGCGGCCTCCCCAGGCGACGTCGTACGGACGGGTTCCGAACCGCATGACGACGGGCGCCCCGGTGAAGACCTCGACGCTGGTCCCGCTCGCGAGGATGCGACCGGTCGCCCGGAGACCATCGATGTGGAGCGGCCGGACGGCACCGGACACGTGAACGAAGCGACCGACGCGGACCTCGCCGCGCCCTTGGAGGTCCCGGGCACGCACGGTCAGGACCAGCGCGTCACCGGTCACGTCGGGGGTGCTGGTCGCGCCGACCCAAGCCACCGCTTCCGCGTCGAGCCACGGCTTGAACTTGTCTTCTCCACGCAGGACCAGGAGCCCCACCGGCGAGGTGGTGGAGCCGATGGCATCGGCGCGGAGGCGCAAGGGATCGGCGCGCAAGCTGCGCGGGGCGCAGATCGTGCACCCGATTCCGAAGAGCGCCCCCACTGTCAACTTGCTCGCGAGGGTCAGAGCCGCTTTCATCAGGCGCGCCCATGAAACATCTTCCTGTGGATGAACACAACCTCCTGACGGTGGTCGCCCTCGTATGTTCGGCAGCCGCCGCGGCAATCTTGCCCTTCTACCTGCTCCGGAGGCCCGCCCTGGTCCGCGCGACCAAGCTCTGGCTCCTGTTCGGCCTCGGCGTGCTGCCCATCGGCGCCGCCCTCGGCGCCAACGTCCAGGGCTACAAGGCGACCCAGCACCGCGAGTTCTGTGGCTCCTGTCACGTGATGGGCCCCCACGCCAAGGACTCCGAGGACCCGAACAGCAAGTCGCTCGCCGCGATCCATGCCCGCAGCCCCTTCTTCGGCAAGGACAACTGCTACACGTGCCACGCCGACTACGGCGCGTTCGGCACGGTGATGACCAAGGCCGGCGGCATGCGGCACGTCTATTTGTACCTAACGGAGTTCAGGAAGATGGATCTCGAAGAGGCCAAGCACAAGATTCACCTGATCAAGCCGTTCCAGAACTCGAATTGCATGCAGTGCCACACCACGAATGCACCGGGCTGGTTGCGCATCCCCGACCACGCGAGCGCGAAGTCGGCGGTGCTCACCAACGAGGTCGGCTGCTCGAGCAAGGGCTGTCACGGCGTCGCGCACCCACTCACCAAGCTCCCGGGCGAGGATCGCCCTGAACCCGTCAAGGTCAAGCCGGCTCCGAGCTCGGCGCTCAGCAACATGGGGAACACCAAATGAGGCCACTCACCCGCGCCGAGAAGGTCCTTCGTATCGCGTGTGTCTGCGCCCTCGTGGGCCTGGCACTCATGGTCTGGTCCGTCCTCGACCCGAGCCCGATGCCGGTGATCCTCGGCCTCAGCGTCGGCCAGGGAGTCGGCACGCTTTCGTTCCTGCTCTTCCTGGTGGTCGTCGCGATGGACCTGAAGGTCAAACAGCAGATCGCCGCGGGCGACAGCCAAGACCCGTCGCCGTAGCGGCCTCCCCGCTCAAACGAAGAACCCGAGCGCCCAACGAAGGGGGGCTCGGGTTTTCGTTTCTCGGATGCTGGCCTACTCGGCGGGCGTCGCGGCGGGCGGCGCCTCCGCGGGCGGGGTCGGCGGCTCGGGCTTGTACTTGAACATGAACGCGAAGCACTTGAAGCCGCGGAATGCCCAGAACAATACGACGAACCCGAGGACGAAGATCACCGGACCGCTCAAGAGGGCCAGCGTCCAGTTGGGCTGCTCCTTGGCGTAGGCCTTCTCGGCGAGGTGGTCGACGAGCGGCTCGGCGCCGAGCATGAACACGAACGGGAAGATCTGGACCCAGATCAGCGAGAGCGTGCCCCACAACCAGAACTGCTTGTGGTTGGCGAGCGGCACCTGACGCTGGAACTTGGCCTGGAAGATCTTGTGGAACTTCCCGAGGTAGGCCGAGGAGGAGACGATGATCACCCCCATGTTCAACCCGAGGAAGATGATGATCCCGACCAGGCTGCCGAAGATGTGCGAGCTCTGGGCGCCGGGGTGCTGGACGTAGATGACGGTGGCGAAGAAGTAGTCGAGGAAGCTCTTCACCGCCGGCTTGATGGCGAGGGCGAGCATCTCGCTCGCGAACAGCGTCACCACGATGAGGCCCAGGATCAGCATGAGGGCGGCGAGGAACTCGCGACCCACCTTGCGGAACGCCTCCCTGATGACGCCCGCGGTGTCCTCACCGGCCGCCGCCTTCTGCGGGAGGAGGATGAGCTCCTTGATGATCGGCCGGGCGCCGACCACGAACAGGAACACGGCGATGGTGGTCATGAGGATGGGCACGTACTCGAAGACCCACGAGATCCCCTTGAACCACTTGGCCACGGCGATGAACGGCTCGACGTCCTTGGCCACGTTCTTCACGTTCTCGAGCAGCGCCACGGGGACCGGGTCGTCCGACGTCAGCACGTGGTCGAGCGTCGGCTGGATCAGCTGTGGGCCCATGGTCACGAGGTGCTCGGCCTCCTCCTCGATGCCGTCGAGCGCCGCGACCACGATCTTGAGCTGGGGGTTCGTGAACTTGCCGAGCGCCCCTTGCACGGCCTTGAGGAGGATGACGACGCCGGCGAACAGCTCGAGCACCACCACCGTGCTGATGGCCGCGATCGCGCTGAACTTGAACAGCACGCCGCCCTTGCCCGGGTACTTCTTGGCGAGGAACGCCGGCATCAAGAACAGCAAGAGACCCGAGAACGAGAAGAAGAACAGGACCCACGAGAGGGTCTCCATCTTCTTGGCCTGCTTCTCGTCGATCTTGGCCTCGAGCTTCTCGAGCGCCTTCTCCTTCACCTTGGGGATGATCTTCTTGATGAACTCGGCGTAGGCCTTGGTGCACCCCTCCTCGGCGTCGCCGTGGCAGCCGAGGCCGAGCTTGTTGCCCTCGAGCTCGTCGGCCTTGGAGAGCTCGCCGTCGTCGTCGGGGACGTCGATCGTCGCAGGGTCGACGCTGCCCGAGCCCGCGGCCGCTGCCGAGCCGCTGCCGGCCGTGGCGGGATCGTGACCGTCCTTCTTGGCCTCGCCGTCCTTGTGCTCGGCGGCCTTGTCGGGCTCCTTCGCGGGATGCTCGGCCGCCTTGTCCGCCTCGGGGGCGGCGGCCGCCGGGTGCTCCTCGTCGTTGGCGTGGGCAGGGAGGGTGAGGACCGTGGCGCCGAGTGCGACGCCGAGCACGGCCATGGCACGGGCCAGCTTGTTGCGGAAGATCATACGCCCCCGTTGGTATCAGCGAACGCCATCGCGTTGCTAGAGGCTCGCGCAGGCCTCGAAAGGCGCGCATTTCGGCCACCAATCACGCTCTGCGCAGCGGAGTGAACTACATCGAGGACGGGGGCGGCGCGAGCCGTTCGCTCTCTTCCTGAGCGGCCCGCGCCTCGGCACTGTCGAGCGGCGGGAAGATCAACCGGAAGCGGGCACCCCCCATCGGTGAGGCGAGGCACTCGATGGTACCGCCGTGCTCGACGAGCACCTTCTTCACGATGGCGAGGCCGAGGCCGGTGCCCTCGGTGCGGGTGGTGAAATAGGGGTCGAAGATGCGGTCGCGGGCGTCGGCCGGCACGCCCGGGCCGTCGTCGTCCACGTCGAGCGCGATCCGGCCCCGATCGATCAACGTGGCGTGCACCCGCACGCGGTGTCCGCGGTGGGCCGCGCGGATCGCCTGCACCGCGTTGCGCACGAGGTTGTCGACCGCCTTGCGCAGCACTTGTTTGTCGTACAGCAGCGGGGTCGCGCCCTCGCTCCCCTCGCACTGGGTCTCGACGGAGACGCGCACGGGGATCGCGACGCCGCCGCTCGGCGTGAGCCGGAGAGCGACGTCGGTCTCCTCGGTGCCGAGGCCGAGGCGCTCGAGCGTGGGCTTCACGTCGGCGAGGAACTGTTCGATCTCGCCAGCGGCCAGGCGCGCGTGGGGCAGCCGCGCGAAGTCGGAGAACTCCGAGACCAGGTAGCGGAGGGTGCCCACCTCCTCGGTGACGATCTCGAGCGTGGTGTCGAGCAGCTTGCGGAACCGCTCGTCGTCGCCCTTGTACTTGCTGTGGGTCTCCTCGACCGCGAGCTGGATCGGCGTGAGCGGGTTCTTGATCTCGTGGGCGAGGCGGCGCGCCATGTCCTGCCAGGCGCCCATGCGCTGCAGGTACTCGATGCGCGCGCGGCTCCGTTCGACCTCCTGGAGCATCCGGTTGAAGGCCACGGCGAGCTCGCCGACCTCGTCGTCTCCCTGCTCGGGGACGCGCACGGCGAGGTCGCCACCGGCCACGGCGCGCGCCGCCTCGGCGACGCGCGAGACGCGCCCCGAGACCCCACGCGAGAACACGAATCCCACCACTGCGGCGCCGAGGATGGTGCCGCCGAGCAGCAGCGCGAAGAACGAGACGTTGAGCCGCACGAACTCCTCGCGGCGCGCGAGCACGCTCTTGTAGGTGCGCAGGAACTCGTCGAGCTCCAGGCGGTGCTCGATGCGCGCCTTCTCCGTGGCGAACGTGGCCACCAGCATCGGCGCGGCCTCGTCGGGGCCGAGCGGCCGACACTGCACGAGCACGTGCTCCCTCTTGAGATCCACCGCGGCGGGCCGCCGGGCCTCGCTGAGCCGCGCGGCCTTGCTCGCCGGGTCGGGCGCGCCGCCCACGACGAACCGGTCGAGGCATTCGTCGATCGAGAGGTCGGTCCACACCTCGAGCGCGACCACGTCCACCAGCGCGGGCTGACCGGTCTTGGGGTCGGGCACGTCGGCGTAGTGGCCGAGCGCGTCGGACAGCTCCTTCTGCACCTCCACCGCGTCCTTGAGGTGGGCGCTCGCGCGGAGCGGCTCGCTCGCGGCGATGGCCGCGGCGCGGTGCTTCATGTCGCTCTTGAGGGCGCGCACGAGGGCGCCGTAGAGATCGAGCGAGGCCTCGAGCTCGCGACCGAGGCGCGGATCGTAGAAGACGTCGGCGGCCTTCCACGCGAGGCGCGCCGCGAGCGAGATGCCGATGACCAGCGGCGTGACCGCCATCACCATGATGGCGAGGGTGAGGCGCACCGCGATGCCGGAGGCGAGCGGGCGCGGGGGCGGTGCGACCGGCGCGCGCCCCGAAGACGGCTGCGGCTCGCCGACCGACGGAGGCGGGCTCACGACAGCGGGTCTTCCGATTCGGCCTGCTCGCGGACCCGTCGACCGTCCGCGAGGCGGGTGCGCACGTGCTGGACGAGCGCGTCCACGTACGACTCGATGGCCGGCACGACGAGCCCGGTGCCCGACAGGAGCGCCTGCGCGTTCCTCGCGTCGAACCGCACGTCGGTGCCGAGCTGGTCGAGGAACGCGCGCGGCGAGCTCGCGATGCGGTCGAGCCCCGGCGCGCGGAGGATCGCGCGGGCGACGTTGGCCGGGATGAACCCGCGCGGCTCCCTCCGGCCCGTCGCCGAGGCCAGCATCTCGGCCACGCGGCGCAAGGTCGGCGGGTCCGGGTCGACGAGGTGGAAGGTCTGGCCCACGGCCCGCGGATCGTTGGCGATCGCGACCGCCGCCGCCGCGACCCAGTCCACCGGGACGAGGTGCATCTTGGCGTCGGGGAACGTCGGGAACGGCAAGGCCACCTCGGCCGGAGAGGTGAGCAGGAGCAGCACGAGCAGGTACGGACCGTCGAGCCGATCGACCTCGCCGGTGCGCGAGTCGCCGACGATGGTGGAGGGGCGCAGCACGACGCTCCGTACGTCGGTCGCCCGCTGCACGAGCTTCTCGGCCCGCAGCTTGGTGCCCTCGACGACGTTGCGCGGCTTCTGCCCCTCGTCGAGCTCGCTCTCGAGCACCACGCCCCTCCGGTCGCCGGAGACGTAGGCGGTGGAGTAGTGCACGAGCAGGCGCAGGTGGTCGGCCGCCCGGGCGAGCTCCAGCGCCTCGCGCGCGCCCCGCACGTTGACGAGCTCCGCCGCCTTCTCGTCGACCCCCATGTACGTGACCTGCGCGGTGTGGTGGATGACGTCCACCTCGCGCGCGAGCCGCAGGTACTCGAGGCCGGAGAGGCCGAGGTCCATCGCGGCGGCGTCGCCCTCGAGCAGGGTGAGTCGCTCGCGCTGTCCCTCGGGGAGCTCGTCGCGGAAGGCGGTGGCCTCGTCGAGGAACTTGTCGCGCACCACGGCGACGATGCGGCTGTCCGTGCTCGCGAGCAGTCGATCGGCGACCCGCCGCGCGAGCAGGGTGGGCAAGCCGGTGAGGAGCACCGTCTCGTTCGGCATCGGGGGGAGACTACACCCGCGGCGCGGTGCTACGAGCGCCCCATGCCCACCCTCCTGGTCGGTCGCGTCGTTCCCCGGCCCGGGGAGGCCATCGAGGACGGCGCCATCGTGATCGATGGCCCGTCGGTCGTCTTCGTCGGCCCCCTCGCGTCCCTCCCTGCGGCGTTCTCCGCCCTGCCGCGGCTCGAGGGCGCCCCTCTGGACGGCGGGCCTGGTCGACGCCCACACCCACGCCGCGTGGGTGGGCTCCCGCCACGGCGAATACGCGATGAAGCTGCGCGGCGAAGGCTACGAGGCCATCGCGGCCAAGGGCGGCGGGATCGCCTCGACCATGCGCGCCCTCGAGGCCGCCGGCGACACGCTGACCGAGGTCCTCGTCGGGCGCCTGCGGCGGATGCGCGCGATGGGCGTCACCACCGTGGAGGTCAAGACCGGGTACGGCCTGCGGCCGGCCCTCGAGCGCCTGCAGCTGGCCGCGATCGCCGCCGCCGCGCGGGCCGACGGCGTCCCGCGGGTCGTCCCGACCTTCCTCGCTCTGCACGCGCTGCCGCCCGAGTCCCGGGGCGAGGGGCGCGCAGCGTGGATCGACGCCGCCGTCGCGCTCACCAGGGAGGTGTGCGCCGAGGGCTTCGTGCGCTTCGTCGACGCCTACGTCGATCGCAACGCCTTCAGTGTGGACGAGGCGCGTCGCGTCGGGCGCATCGCGCTGGAGGCCGGGGTCGGCGTGCGCTTCCACGTCGGCCAGTTCGCGGACGTGGGTGGGGCCGAGCTGGCGCCGAGCTCGGCGCGGCCTCGGTCGATCACTTGGAGCACGTTTCACCGCAGGGCCTCGACGCCCTCGCCCGTGCGGGGGTCCGGGCGGGCCTCCTGCCGGTCGCCTCGTTCGTCCTCGGTCAGGCCCCGCCGGACGCGGCCGCGCTGCGGGCCGCCGGGGTCCGCATGATCGTGGCGAGCGACGCCAACCCCGGCACCGCGCCGACCGAGTCCCTGCCGCTCGCCCTGTCGTTCGCCGCCCGACTCTACGGGCTGTCTCCCGAAGAAGTCCTCGGCGGCGCCACGCTCGAGGCCGCCGCTTCGCTCGGGCGCGAGGATCTGGGGGCCGTGCAGGTCGGTCGGCCCGCCGACCTGGTCGGCTGGGACTTGCCCCACGAGGAGGCCCTCCTCTTCCCCTGGGGGGTATCGAAGGCCCGCCACGTCCTCGTGGCCGGCAACCAGGAATCGGACGGCGGCATCGCAGGTTCGTGATGGAAACGAGCCCGTGAGGACAAAACGAAAGAACGAACCCAAGGGTTCGTTCGTTCGTGAGACTGAAGCAGGTGAAGGCTGAAGAAGTGGAAGCGAAGGACGTTAAGCTTCGTAAGCCAAGCGGAAGGGGTTCGAGCACCCTGCGAGGGGTGACGGAAAGCAGTCAAGCAAGTGCAAGGAAGCTAGGATCGGCCTGAGCCCACGCGGCCACGTGACTCGGCCAAGGAAGAAAGCTTCTGCAAGACAGACAGGCAGTGCGTGAGCAGGTGTCGTGCCAAGTTGACAACTGGACCGGCTCCAACGAGGTTGCCCCGACCCTTTCCGGCCGGGGCACCTTTTTTTTGGCCGGTGCTCCGCCGATGTTCGTGGACGAAGGCGGCGCGACCGTGGCACGAGGGTCCGACCTGGCCCCGAACTCGATACTCTTTGCGTACCCATGGACCCCGTCGACCGCGCCCGGCGCTACTACGACGCCTTCGCCGCGACCTACGAGGTCGGGCGGGACGGGCGCAGCCGCTATCACGACCTGCTGGACGACCTGGAGGTCGACCTCTGTGCCCCCTTGGTGCGGAATCGTTCCGTGCTCGAGGTCGGTTGTGGGACCGGCCTCCTCCTCCGCCGGTTGGCGCCGCTGGCCAACGAGGCGGTCGGCGTCGACCTCTCCCCCGGCATGCTCGCCAAGGCCCGCGAACGTGGCCTGACCGTCGTCGAAGGGGACGCGCGTGCCCTGCCGTTCCCCGACGCCCGGTTCGACGTTGCGGTCAGCTTCAAGACCCTCCCCCACGTGCCCGACCTCGCGCGAACCCTGGCCGAGCTCGCCCGTGTGGTCCGTCCTGGGGGCTTCGTGGTGGCGGAGGTCTACAACCCGACCAGTGTGCGGGCGCTCGTGAAGCGGCTGTTTCCAGCTGGAAAGGTAGGGAGTGGCACCGAACGCGACGTGTTCGTGCGTTTCGACGACGCGCACGACTTCCACGCCGCGATGCCTGCCCACACCCGTCTCGTCCAGACCCGCGGCATCCGCACGCTGGTGCCAATGGCGTTGGCACTCGAGGTCCCCGTCCTCGGCGGGTGGCTCGAGGTCGCCGAGCGGCAGGTCGCGGACGGCTGGATCGGGGCTCGTTTCGGGGGATTCGTCGCCCGGGTGCTGGCGATCGACGCGAGCCCCCGAGCAGGTGGCGGTCCCCCTCCCCGGGTGCGCTAGGCTCCCGGGGTGCGACGATATCTCTGCATCTCCGATGTCCACGGCGACCTCGACGCCCTCCGGGCCGTCCTCGCCACCGCGGAGAAGCGCGGCTTCCACGAGCTCCTCGTCGCGGGCGACCTCTGCTTCCCCGGCCCCGAGCCCCTCGAGACCTTCCGGCTCCTGAGCCACCACCAGGCGATCTGCGTCCAGGGGGTCACCGACGCGGCCCTCGCGGTGATGTCTCCGAGCAAGGTCGACGAGGCCGCCCACGACGACGCCCAGCGGGCGGTCGCGGCGCGCTTCCAGGCCGCGCGCGCCCAGGTCGGCCAGCTCGTGCTCGAGCGCCTGCGGCGCTTGCCCTCGCACCACCGCATCACGCTCGAGGACGGGCGCGACCTGCTCCTCGTCCACGGCTCCCCCGAGGACCCGACCGAGCCCATCACCCACGACCTCGACGACGAGGAGCTCTCGGCCCTCATCGGCGACGATCCGGCCGACGTCATCGTCTGTGGCATGAGCCACGTGCCGTTCGTTCGCGAGCTCGACGCCATCACCATCGTCAACGTGGGCAGCGTCGGCGCGGCGCCGAACCACGACGGTGGGCCGCGCGTCGCCCACGCCACGTTCATCGAGAGCACGGCCCTCGGCATCACCATCGATCCGTTCGTCGTGCCGCTCGACGACCCGAAGCCGGTCGAAGCCTCGGCCGGCTAGCCGGAACCCCAGCACAGATCGAGGCCGCCGGCATCGACGCCACCGCCGATGTCGCGGTACCCCGCGAGCAGCAGCGCAGAGCCCCGCACCCCCCGGGGCGAGCTCTGTGGCCTCCGCCCGAAGAAGCGCGCGAGCGGCGAGCCCTGCCCCTTCTCGTCGGTCTGGCGAGGCCCGAGGACGAGGGTGACGCCCGGCACGGGGGGCGGCAGCCGCGCCGCGAGGGCCACCGGGTCGCTCTCGGCGAGCTCGAGGAACACGGCGTCCCCCGGCTCCAGCGGGCCCGCGGAGAGGGAGAGTGCGATCCCCACGCCGAGCGGCGCGCGCCCGCGATCGAGCTGATCGCTGCGCCAGCGGGTCACGTTCGGCGTCGGGCTCACGAGGCCTCGTCGGCGATCGGCCGGATCTCGACGCGGCGGACCCGACGCTCGTCCGCCTCGCGGACCACGAACTCGACCGGGCCGAGCCGCAGCGTCGCGCCGGCCTCGGGGACCTTGCCGAGGTGCTCCATCAAGAGCCCCCCGATCGACACGAACCCCTGCCCCTCCGGCAGCGTCACGCCCATGCGTTCGGAGACCTCGTCGACGGAGATCGCCGCGTCCACGAGGAGCCGTCCCTCGCCGAGGGCGTGCACGGCGTCGTCTTCGTCCAGCTCGTCGCGGATCTCGCCGACGAGCAGCTCGAGGATGTCCTCGAGGGTGACGAGCCCCGCGGTGCCGCCGTGGTGGTCGAGCACGACCGCGAGGTGCTGCCTCCGCTGCCGCATCTCCTTGAGGATGTCGGCCACCGGCTGGTTCTCCTGCACGGCGAGCACCGGCTTGCGGACGAGCGAGGTCAGCTTGGTGGTCTCGAGCTTCCCTTCGCGCACGATGCGGAACAGATCCTTCACGAACAGGAGGCCGATGATGTCGTCGATGCGCTGGTCGTAGACGGGGTAGCGCGAGTGCCCCTCGACCACGATCCGCTCCAGCACCCGCGCGAGCGGCGTGGCGATGGAGAAGGCGATCATCCGCGTGCGGGGCACGAGCACGTCCTCGGCGACCTTGCCCTTGAAGTCGAAGGCCGCCTGCAGCCGCTCGGCGTCCTCGCCGGGGATCGCGCCCGTCTTCTGGCCCTGCTCGATCAGGAACTCGACCTCCGCCTCGGCGATGCGAGCCTGGTGCGCGGGGTCGCTCGGCCGCGTGGGCACGGGGAACGCGCGGCTCACCCAGCCGCCGATCCACCCGACCGGCAGCGCGAGCGGAAGGACGGCGATCTCGAGCGGCCGGACCACCGTGAGCAACGTGGGCGCGAGCTCGACGGCGCGGGTGCGCACGGCGCTGGTCACGATCTCGGCGATCATGGTGTAGGCGAGCGCCACGACGGCGAGCGCGATGACGGCGCCGAAGCGGGGGTAGGCGCGGTGGCACGCGATGGCGCCGAGCACGCTCGCCCCGACGATGCAGACGACGCGGCCCACGAGCAGGCGCGAGAGCAGCGCGGGGGGATCCGTGAGCGCGCGCTCCAGGGCCGGCTTGGGCGTGTCCGCGGTCTCGATCATGGCCCGCAGGCGCGCCTCGGGCAGCGCGGTCACCGCGGCGTCGGCCGCCGCGAACAACGCCCCCACGCAGATGGCGACGCCCACCCAGGGTGCGAAGGCCGAGACGAGGTCGAACGAAGGCTGTGGACTGTCCAATGGGTTTCCGAAGAGAAATCGTCACGCCGCGGGGCCCCCTGCTCCGCGAGGTCGCGCAGAAGGGTAGTCGAGCAGGGCCGGCGATTCCAATCGGCCGCCCCGCGGCGGTTTTCACCGCTCCACTTCGTTTCGCTCAGCCCTTGACGACGAGCAACCGGCTCGCGAGTCCACCGGTGTAGGCGTCGAGGGCGGCGAGGGCCTCCAGCGCGGTGGCGGCCGCGGCTTCGCGCTCGATGTCGAGGAGCAGGGAATCGCGGCTCAGCCGGTCGGCCTTGGCCCAGCGCACGACGAGCTCGATCACGCGGGTCGCGATCTTCTGCTTGAGCTCGAGGCGCTCGAGCCGCAGGCGCTCGAGCGGGACCTCTTCGTCGGCGAACACGAGCCGGTCGAGGCGGAACGAGAAGCGCGCCTCGATACCGGTCTGGGTGCCGTCGAGCAGCGTGCTCCGCGGCGCGTCGGGCGCGTCGGCCTCCTGGTAGAGGCGGAGGCCGGCGTCGGCCGTGCGGAACACGCGCAGGCGCACCTCGGGCAGGAGCGCCGAGGCGCGCGCGCGGGTGGCCATCCCATCGAAGACGTCGTCGCGGTCGAGCCCCGCGAGCTTGTGGGCGGCGGCGACGAGCGCGCGGATCCTGTCCCCGTCGAGCCCGAGGCCCTTCGCGGGCACGACCGAGGCGCTGGCGCTCGGCGCGATCACGACGCTCACCGACGAGGACGCCGAGGGGGTCGTCACGGTAGGCACGACGATGCGCGGCTCCTTGGCGAAGGCGGGCACGACGGCGAGTGCGGGCACGACGGCGACGGCCCAGGGGCCTTTGGGGCGATCGGACATGGGGAGCTCCAGGTGCCCGCGGCGCGGACGCGCGAGGCGGTCGAAGGGGATGGTGATGGTGAGCGCGAACCCGAACACGAAGCCGCGCTGGGTCACCGTGGCGCGGTGCACGAGCGCAAAATCCCAGTCGAGGCGCAGCGCGGAGCTCGCCGGGAACCGCATCGTGTCGCCGATCGTCGGGGCGGCACGGGCGAGGCCCGGCGAGAGCACGAGCAGCGTGACGAGCAGGAGTCGCATGCTCCTCGGTCGGCAGCGGCCGCGCGGGAGTTGCGAGCTTTGTTGTTGCGGGCGCTAGCCGATTCGACGGAGAGGTCGAACACCTCTTCGAACAGCTGGCACTTGCGCTTGACGGTCCACTCCTCGAGCTGACGGTCCGGGTCGCCGGTGAGGTGGAGCTTGATCCGCCCCTTCTCGAGCACGGTGCGCACCGCGGTCACCTTGGCGGCGTGCTCGCGATCGAGCGCGTCGGCGATGCGCAGGATGGCGGCCATGACCCGCACGCGGCTGCGGTCGTCGCGGTCGAGGTCGCGAAAATTGGGGTGGGCCGGGTCGGGCGCCGACTTGCGGTGGTAGCGCGCGACGTTGGCCACCACCGTGCGCTCGGCGGGCGTGAGCCCGACGATGTCGCTGTTCATCAGCAGGTAGTGGCTGTGGCGGTGGTGCCCCTCGTAGCGGATGAAGTCACCGATGTCGTGGAGCAGCGCGCTCACGCGGAGGAGGAGGCGGTCCCGGTCGCCGAGCTTGTGGCGCACGCGGAGCTGGTCGAACAGCTCGCCGGCCAGGCGGGCCACGAGCACGCCGTGGGCCTCGTCGAACTGGTAACGACGACCGAGCCGCAGGGCCGCCTCGACCGCCGCGTCGGCCTCGCCGCCGTAGTCCCAGACGTCGAAGTGCTTGCCGATGATCTCGTCGAGGACGCCGTCCTTGAGGCCGATGCCCGGCGCGACGATGCGCTCGATGCCGAAGGCGTCGGCGAACGCGACGACGATCTCGGCGGCGGGGAGGATCACATCCGCGCGGTCGGGGCGGAGGCCGTAGAGGCTGCGGCGCTCGTCGGGGGAGAGGACGGCGAGCTTGGGCAGGATGGCGCGCACCGCGGCGACGTCGATCACCGGCGTCGCACCGGGCGCGGTCGTGGCCGGGCACAGCGTGGCCAGGGTCTCGAAGTTGCCACCGGTGCCGACGCACACGTCGAACGCGTCGCGGGTGACCTCGGCGCCGACCTCGCGGAGCTGGCGCTCGACGTACTCGCGGGCGAGGCGCGGGGCGTCGGCGTTGCCCTGATGAAAGGCTTCGAGGAGCCGCACGGTGCCGACCTGCAGCGACTTGGACGACTCGAGCGCGCCGTTCTCGAGGATCGAGAGCTCGGTCGAGCCGCCCCCGAGGTCGACGAGCAGCGCCCGCTTGTCGCGCAGCTCGAGCCGGCCGACGAGCGCGAGCCGCACGAGGCGCGCCTCCTCGATGCCCTCGATGACCTCGAGGTCGATCCCCGCGTCGCGGCGCGCGCGCTCGACGAGGAGCGGGCCGTTCTCGGCCTCGCGCACGGCGCTCGTGGCGATCGCGCGGTAGCGGACGACCTCGTGCTGGTCGAGCAGCTCGCGGAAGCGGCGCAGCGCGTCGGACGCCGCCGAGATCGACTGCGGAGCCAGCCGACCGGTCTGGAAGATCTCCTTGCCGAGGCGCACGGGCGCGCGCTCGCTGATCAGCGGACGCACCTGCAACGCCGAATCGGCCTCGACGATGACGAGGCGGAGGGCGTTGGAACCCAGATCGATCGCGGCAAACCGCGGCACTGGTCGCAGACCTAGCCGACATCACGGCCGTCGTCATCGTAGAATCGACCGGTGCTCCCCGAGGACCCGTACGAAAGGCGCGCCGTCCGACTCGGGCGCGTCGTCGCCTCGCTGCGCACCGCGCAGCTGCGGGCCGCGTGGCTGCGCGAGGCGTTGCGCGCGATGCCGGTGGAAGACGCGGCGGAGGTCCTCGAGCGCGTGTGTCACGCGGCCGACACCCAGGCCGACCCGAACGCGGAGGCGCTCGTGCACGCCCTCGCCGAGATCCTTGCCGATCCGGCGCTCGACCCGGCGCGCGAGGCTCTCCGCGGGGAGGCTCGCGCGCGCAAGCTGCTCACGCTCGAGCGCATGCTGCGTCGGCCCTACGTGCGCAAGCCCGGCGCGCCGAAGCGCGTGGTCGAGCAGCTCGAGGACGACAGCGGCGTCGCGCTCGAGGCCGACCGCGAGCCCACGCCGCGCGACGTGCCGGACTACGGCAAGGGTCGCCCCCTCACGCTCGGCGAGCGCAAGTCGCTCGCGCGTCGGCCCCCGCCCGAGCTCCTGCCGCGCGTACTCTCCGACCCGCACCCCGACGTCATCCGCATGGTGCTCGCCTCGCCGCGGCTCACCGAGGAGCACGTGATCTCGCTGTGCGTGAAGCGGCCGGGTCGCGCCGAGGTGCTGCACGAGGTCGCGCGTCACCCGCGGTGGTGCCACCGGCCGCGCGTGCGGGTCGCGCTCGTCCAGAACCCGGCCACGCCGCCCGAGGTCGCCATCGCGCTGGTCGCGCTGCTGCGCGCGCAGGAGCTCCGGTCGGTGATCGAGACCCACGCGCTGCACCCCTCGGTGCGCGCCGCCGCCGCCGAGCGCCTCGAACGCCGCCCGCCGGTGCGCAAGCGCCCGGCGGAGGGGATCCAGTAGAGCGACCCCCGAATCTCAGCCCGCGAGCTGCAGGTCGGCGACGCGTCCCTCGGGGAACAGGCGCTCGAGGCCGGCGAGGATCGGATCGCCCGGGTCCACGCGGTCCTGCAGCACGAGCTGCACCTCGGCGCCGTCCTCGAGGGTGAGGAGGAGGCTCACGAGGCAACCGCCCCGATGGCTCCGCAGGAGCTCGGCGAGCTTCGCGAGGTCCTCCTTGCGGGTCTTCTGGGCGGTGAGCTTGAGGTGCACGCCGCGCGTCTCGGTGCGGATGAAGTCGGAGAGCAGCACCGCCTCGTCGAGCAGGATCTGGGGCGTCGGCTCGGCGGTGTTCTCCTCGTCCTCGGCGTCGGCCTGGCGCCGGTCGTAGCCGAGGATGCCCTTGAGGACGATCGGCTCGCCGCTCGCGAGCACCGCCGCGTAGGCCTCGACCTGCTGGGGGCGCACCTTCACCTCGATGCGCCCGTCGCGGTCCTCGAGCTCGAAGAAGGCCATCTTCTGGCCGGCGCCGTTGCCGGACTTCATCAGGCGCTCGCGGTAGCCCTCGACCATGCCGGCGAGCCGTACCTTCGAGCGCTCGTCCTTCTGGCCGACGGTGTCGGTCGCGTCGAACGAGAGCCTTCCATAACGATCCAAGGGATGTCCGCTCAGGTAGAAGCCGAGCGACTTCTTCTCGTGGTTCAGGAGCTCGCGCGCGTCCCACGGCGGGGCCTCGACGTAGCGGTCGCCGCTCGCGGGCTTGCCCTGCGACTGCGACGCCGCCGCGAAGAGGCCGAAGAGGTCGAACTGCCCCGCGGCCCGGTCCTTGGTGGCCGCGCGGGAGCGCTCGAGGGCGAGCTCGCAGGAGGCCATCGCGCTCGCCCGCGACACGTCGAGCGGCTTGAGGATGCTGTCGAGCGCGCCGCAGGCGACCAGCGCCTCGAGGACCGACTTGTTGAGGCGCTTCGCGTCCACGCGCGCCGCGAAGTCGAACATGTCGCGGAACGGCCCGCCCTCGCGCGCCTCGAGGATGGCCTGGATCGCCGCCTCGCCGATGCCGCGCACCGCGCCGAGCCCGAACCGGATGCGCGGGCCGAGCGGGTCGCGCACCTTGGCGTTGCGGGATCTTCGCGCCGCCCTCGGGGTGCGTGTACACGCAGCCGAAGTCGATGCCCGACCCGTTGATGTCCGGCGAGAGGATGGTCATGCCCATCGCGCGGCCCTCGGCGATGAGCCGCACCACCTTGTCGATCTTCTCCTTGTCGGCGCTCATCGACGCGCAGAGGAACTCGACCGGGTAGTGCGCCTTGAGGTAGGCGGTCTGGTAGGTGATGAGCCCGTAGGCCGCCGAGTGGTCTTGCTGAAGCCGTACCCGGCGAAGAACTCGAGCAGGCCGAAGATGCTGTCGGCGTCGGCCTCGGCCACGCCCTGGGCCTTGGCGCCGTCGACGAAGATCGACTTCTGCTTGGCCATCTCCTCGGGCTTCTTCTTGCCCATCGCGCGGCGGAGCAGGTCGGCGCCGCCGAGCGTGTAGCCGGCGAGCTTCTGGGCGATCTGCATCACCTGCTCCTGGTAGACGATGACGCCGTAGGTGGGGCGCAGGAGCTCGTCGACCAGCGGGTGCAGCGACTGGATCTGCTTTCGCCCGTGGCGGCACTCGACGAAGTCCTTCACCATGCCGGTGCCGAGCGGGCCCGGTCGGTAGAGCGCGACGGCGGCGACGATGTCCTCGAACGAGGTGGGCTTGAGGTCCTTGAACAGGCCCTGCATGCCGCTCGACTCGAGCTGGAACACGCCCTTGGTCTCGCCGCTCTGCAGGAGCTTGTAGGTGGGGTCGTCGTCGAGCGGGATGGTCGCGAGGTCGAACGGCGTGCCCTTCGCCTTCACGTCGGGGCGCGCGTTGATCAGCAGGATCGCGATGTCGATGACGGTGAGGGTCTTGAGGCCGAGGAAGTCGAACTTGACCAGGCCGGCCTGCTCGACGTCGTCCTTGTAGTACTGGGTGACGAGCTCGCCGTTGGCGCCGGTGAAGCACGGCACGTGGTCCCACAGCGGGCCCTCGCTGATGACGACGCCCGCGGCGTGCATGCCGGCCTGGCGGGTGAGGCCCTCGAGCTTGGCCGCCTGCGCGAGCAACTCGCCGATCTTGGGGTCGGCCTTCATGAGCGTGTCGAGCTTGGGCTCGCGCTCGAGCGACTCGGGGATGGTGTAGGTCTGCCCCGGGCCCTTCATCGGGATGAGGTTCGCGATGCGCTGGGTCTCGGCCGGCGTGACCCCCATCGTGCGGCCGACGTCCTTGATGACGCTCTTGGCCTTGAGCTCGGCGAAGGTGGCGATCTGCCCGACGCTGGTCTCGCCGTACTCCTTGGCCACGTACTCGATGACCCGCTGGCGCTTGTCCATGCAGAAGTCGACGTCGAAGTCGGGCATCGACACGCGCTCCGGGTTGAGGAAGCGCTCGAAGAGGAGGTTGTACGGGATCGGGTCGAGGTCGGTGATGCGCAGGGCGTACGCGACGATCGAGCCGGCGCCCGACCCGCGGCCCGGGCCGACGGGGATGCCGTGATCCTTGGCGTAGCGGATGAAGTCCCAGACGATGAGGAAGTAGCCGGAGAACTTCATCCCGCAGATGACGTCGAGCTCCATCTCGAGCCGCGCGCGGTACCCCGCCTCGTCGACCTGCTTGCCGACCGCGGTGAACTCCTTGAAGCGGCGCTCGAGGCCCTCGCGCGAGACGTGGCGGAAGTAGTCGTCGAGGGTCGACCCCTCGGGGACCTTGAACGTCGGCAGCATCGGGATGCCGAGCTGCAGCTTGAGCTCGATCTTCTCGGCCACCTCGAGCGTCGCGCGGATCGCGCTCGGGTCGTCGCGGAACGAGGCGAGCATCTCGGCGGGCGACTTGAGGAAGATCTCCTCGGAGCCGTGGTGCCCTTCCTTCATCGACTCGTAGGTCTTGCCGGCGCCGATGCACGAGAGATAGACGTGCGCCTCGGCGTCCTCGCGCCCGCAGTAGTGGGCGTCGTTGGTGGCCACGCGCGGCAGGTCGAGCTTCTTGCCGATGTCGCGCAGGATGCCGTTGAGGATCGGCTGCTCGGGCAGGCCGTGGTCCTGGAGCTCGAGGTAGAACGACCCCGGCTCGCAGATGTCCTTGAGGCGCGACGCGACGCGCAGCCCCTCGCCCTCGCCCTGCTCGAGCACGGCCATGGGCACCATGCCGCCCATGCACCCCGAGAGCACGACGAGGCCCTTGGTGTGCTGCGAGAGCAGGTCGAAATCGACGCGCGGCACGCCGTCCTGCGACTTGCCCTCGACCCAGCCCATCGAGACGAGCTTGATGAGGTTGCGGTAGCCCTCGTTGGTCCGCGCGAGCACGGTGAGGTGGCGCCCGTGGCCGGTGTTCGGGTCCTTGCGCGCCTCGGTCCGCTCCTGCGGCAGCACGTACAGCTCGCACCCGAGGATGGCCTTGAGGGCGGCCTCCTTGCAGGCCTTGTAGAACGTGATCGCCCCGAACATGTTGCCGTGGTCGGTCAGCGCCACGGCGGGCGAACCCTGCGCTTTGGCCCGTTTGACCAGGTCCTTCACCCGGATCGCGCCGTCGAGGAACGAGTACTGCGAGTGCGCGTGCAGGTGGACGAACCCGTCGGTCATCATGACGTCGGTGTCACGGTCCGAGGTGCGCGAGAAGACATCGCGCATGACATGGTGCGTCAACGTTGCGAGCAGCGTTGCATGGGCCCCGGACGTCGCGTAGTTTGACCCGCGCGTCCGTTCCTAGGTGTCTCTTGTGGAGGTCCCCGTGCTGAATCGCTCTACCTTCTTTGCGTCGATGTTCCTTGCGGCTGCCGGCATCGGCGGCATGTTCCTCGCGCCTGGCTGTGGGAGCGAAGACCCCGCCCCGACCACCGACTCCGGACCGCCCCCTGGCGAGTCCCTGAAGCCCCCGGCGCGCCCGACCGCCACCCCCACCGGCGCCACCAAGTGGTTCGCCGTCAAGAAGCTCTACCTCGGCACCAGCGATCGCAGCGGCAAGGTCAGCTCGAAGGCGTGGGAGCAGTTCGGCTTCGACCTCGACGGCCGCAACACCAGCGCGACCGACAGCAAGAACAACACGAACGTCTGCAAGCGGGTCGAGGGCGCGCCCAACAGCATCAACACCGACGGCGCCAAGGGCGTCGACAACAACTTCGGCTCGCAGGTCATGAGCGTGATCAAGAGCCTGACGTCGGACGCCGAGGATCAGGTCAACCAGACCCTGACCGACGGCAGCTTCACCCTCCTCATGAAGATCGACAACTTCACCACGGCCGACAACGCCAAGGCCCCCGGCCAGCTCTACGTCGCGACCTACTACGGCGGCAAGGACAGCGGCAAGAAGCCGACCTTCAGCGCCTCGGACAACGAGTGGCAGATCCTCGACGCCTCGCTCGGCGCCGACGGCAAGCCCAAGCTCCAGTTCCCCGACGCGTACATCGCGAACGGCCAGTGGGTCAGCGGCGACTTCGGCAAGGGCACCATCGAGCTCGCGATCGCGCTCTCCGGCGCCGAGATCAAGCTCCCGATCGACTCGGGCATCATCACCTTCAACGTGAACGACTTCACGGGCGGCAACATCGCCGGCGCGATGAACAACACGAAGCTGCAGGACTCGCTCACCCCGATCGCCAAGAAGTTCGGCATCTGCCCGGGCAACGCGACCTACGACCAGGTCGTCAACACCCTCACCCAGGGCGCCGACCTCGTGTCCGGCGCGAAGGACCTCCAGGACCCGGCCCAGACCTGCAACGCGATCTCGATCGCGCTCGGGTTCGACCTGGCCCCCACCGGCGATCACACGGCCGCCAAGATCTACAAGAGCGAGACCACCCCGGGCACCGACGACTGCGACAAGCCGGACGGCGGCACCGACGCGGCGTCGGGCGGCTGATCCGCCGAAGGCCGAGCCACCAGCTCTGCCGTGCAGAGAGGCCCTGGGTCCAGCCCGGGGCCTCGCTGCGTTTTGGACGGTGCAGAACGCACCACGAGGACGGATCGCACGACCCAGATGCGACCAGATACGCTATCGTCTCATCTCGGTGACGCGCGGGATGCAGTCCGCGCCGTACGTCGAACTCTTCTTTCCTCGGGGTCCCACCATGAAGCTTTCCTGGCTCGTCGTCGCGTCGCTGGCCGTGTTCGGTTGCTCCGGAACCAAGGACGCGCCCGCGGGTCCGGGAGCCGATGACACGGGCACCGTGGTGGAAGACACCACGCCGGCCGTCGATGCGGCCCCCTGGCTCACCTATCCCGAGGGCCCCTACGGCGTCGACGCCAAGGGTCAGGTGTTCCCGCACCTCAAGTTCGAGGGCTACGTCGGCGGCGAGGGCGGCGAGTGGAAGACCATCGACACGCTCGACTACTACGACCCGACCGGCGAGCGCGGCATCTACGGCGTGCTGATCGTCGTCGGCGCCAAGTGGTGCGGCCCCTGCAACGAGGAGGCGAAGAGCCTGCCGAAGTTCTTCACCGACATGTACAAGGACCGCGGCGCGAAGTTCCTCTCGCTCCTCATCCAGGACAGCACCACCTCCATCCCTGCCACGCAGAAGACGGCGGACTACTGGAACGGGAAGTACCACCTCAACTTCGACCTCGCCATCGACCCCGAGCAGACCTCGATGCCCAAGGCCGGTGCTGGCATCCCGCGCAACTACATCGTCAACCCGCGCAACATGCAGATCGTCCGCATCAACTCGGGCGTCGACCCCACGTACGTCGGCATCCCCGGCCTCAAGCCGCTGCTCGACTACAACGGCGCGCCCGCCGCGCCCGCCGCGCCCTGACCCGCGGCCCCCTGACCCGCGAGTTCCTCTGCCTTTCGACGGCCGCTTCCCCGAGGAGCGGCCGTTCTCGTTTCGGCCGTACGGAGCGCGCGCTCGGCATTCATGCTACGAGGCGCGGCCTCATGGCCGAAGCTGACGATCGTCCCCTCCTCGGTTGCGCGGGCATGCGCGGCCCGCTCGACGTGTACGCGCGTCGCTTCGACGTGCTCGAGCTCGACGTCCTCGACAGCAAGAAGGAGCCGAAGCCCGCGACGATGCGCAAGTGGCGCACCGACGCCGGCCCGAACCTCCGCATCGCCATCGTCGCCCCGCGCGCGGCCGCGCTGGTCAAGCCGTCGCCCGCGCTCGACGCCGGACTCGCCAAGCTGCTCGAGGCGCAGCGCCTGCTGCAGGCCCAGCACATCGTCCTCAACACGCCCATCGACGTGACGCCCGGCCCCCTCAACCGCGAGCGCCTCGCCGCGCTCGTCGCGCGCATCCGCGAGGGCCTCGGCGAGGCGCAGAACGCCGTGCGCATCGCGTGGGCCCCGCGGGGCGTCTGGGAGAACGAGGACGCCGTCCGTCACGCGGAGTCGATGGACGTCGAGCTCGCGCTCGATCCCCTCGCCGATCCCCGCGAACCGTTCTGGCACTCGCGCATGCGCTACCTGCGGCTCTCGGCCGTCGGTGGTCGCATGGTGTTCCCGCCGACGCGCCTGCGCTGGCTCGCGGAGATGCTCGTCGAGCACCCGAGCCCGGGACGCGTGGTCGTGTTCGCGACCCCCAACGCCCCCAAGGAGGCGCGCATGCTCGGCAAGCTGCTCGCCCCGCAGGCGAAGACGACCGGCGGTGGGCACGGCACGGTGCTGCGGCCGCGCGGCGCCACGGCGCTCGGGCGCGAAGAGGAGGAGTGATGCTGATCGGCGCGGCCTCGGCCTCCACCCACGACGAGGCGGCGCACGCGGCCTCGCTGGCCCTCACCGCGGAGCCCGGCGAGACGCCCGGCACCGCGATCGACGCGGTCCTCGCCGGCGTGCTCGCGGTCGCCGCGCGCAAGCCCTCGGTGTTGCTCGGCGCGGGCACCCTGCTGCTCGCCGGCACCGGCGAGGGGCTGTTCGCGGTCGACGGACGCGCGCGCACGACGGGCATCGGCGCGCCCCGCCCGCGTGGCTTCGTCGACGCGAGCGAGGTGCCGCTCATCGCGCGGATCGCCACGCCGGGGTTGCCTTCGGCGCTCGCGCGCGCCCACACCGGTCGCGGCCGGCTGACCCTCACCGCGATCGTCCGGCACGCGCTCGCCGCGGCCGGCGACGTCGAGCCCGACCGCGCCCGCTCGCTGCGCGCGTTCGCCCGCGAGGCCGGCGCGTTCGTCCACGAGTCGATGCGCGCGCCGCTGCTCGCCGCGACGGCGCGCTCGCTCGGGGGCAACCTCACCGCCGAAGACCTCGAGGGCGTGCGCGCCGACCTCGTGCCCGCCCGCACGGTGCGGGTCGACACGCGCGCGTGGTCGTTCGCGCCCTGGGCCGACGCGCTCGCGGCGGCGTTCCAGCAGACTGCGTTCCAGCAGAGTGGCGACGGCACGCTCGTCGACCCCGCCCCCGCGCTCGACGAGGGCCCCGCCCTCGGGATCGTCTGCGCCAACGACGCCCACGGCGCGTTCGCCGCGGCGGCGTTCGTCGTCGCCGCCGAGTCGCTGCCCATCGAGGGCACGGGCCTCGCCCTGCCCGCGCTCGCGCCGCCCGTGATGCGCGGGGTCACCCGCCAGGCGCCCGGAGCGATCCTCGCGCTCGGAGCCCCGCTCGGCGTCGCAGCCCTCGACGGCACGGTCGACCTCGCGGTCGGCGTCGGTGGAATCGGCGGTGAGCCCCTGCTCGCCCAGGTGGTGCGCGGCCTCTCCCGCGGCGGCCTCACCTCGTTCGAAGACGTGATCGCCCAGCCGCGCGCGCGCCGCACCATGACCCCCGAGGGCCACGCCCTCGCGCAGCTCGAGGAGCGCCTCGACCGCACGTTCGGCGTCGTCAGCGGCGTCCACGTCGACGAACGCGGCCGCGGCCGCCCCCTGATCGACCCCCGGCGCTAGTTGCTCGGGGGGCTCACGCCCCCCGTGGGTCTCGGTGGCCGCGCCACCTTCGCTTCGCTCGGTGTCGCAGACCAGCCTCGACGCCCCCCTGCGCCGCTTCGCGGCGGGCGGCGCGTGCCCGACCGGCGGGGCTGCACGAAACGCCTCGGGCGCGCTGGCGTCGTGAGCAACCGGCGAGCAAACGACCCCAGAGTCCTGTGAGGAACGTGGTCCGTTGAAGAGGCGATGGAGAGGCAGCGCCGGCGCTCGGGCAGCGCCTCGTCCCGCCGCGCAGCGGCGCAGGGGGGCGTCGAGGCTGGTCTGCGACAGGGAGCGAAGCGGACTGGCGCGGCCACCGAGACCGTGGGGGGCGTGAGCCCCCCACCAGCTACCACAGCGTGAAGTTGGCGCCGGCCTGGAGGCGGAGGCCGCCGAGGGAGTCGAAGTTGCTGCCGCTGAGCGGCATGAAATACCCGGCCCAGGCGCCGACAAAGATCGAGCGATCGGCGTAGAGGTGGACGCCGGCGAGGGGGGTCAGGTGCCCGACAGCGCCCTTGTCACCGAGGGCGTGGTTCACGAACGCGCCGGTCCGCAGGCCGAAGTACGGGAGCAGGAAGCGTCGCTGGGGGTTGCGCTCGAGCGAGAGGTCGAAGCCGAAGGAGAAGTCGAGCGCACCGCCCACCGCTTCCCGCGGCGAGCGGAGCACCGCCATGTCGATGTAGACCCGACCATGACTCGGGCCGTACTTGTCGTTGCGGTGAATCCACGAGGCGAGGACGATCTGCACGTCGAACCCCTGGAACGTCCCGAAGGTGCCGCGGTCGTGAGGGTCGAGCAGCGAGTAGCCGACACCTGGCAAGAAGTACGCTTCGACCTCGTCGACGACGTGGACCTGGACGGTCTTCTGGATCGTGTGCGTGCCATCGCTGGCCTCGACGAGGACGTCGTTCTCGCCGACGTCGGCGCCGCGCGCTCTGCACTTGAGGCGGAGCGTGGAGTACGAGCCCTGCGCCTCCGCCGAACTCGTGCACGAGAGCGCGGAGGAGACGCGGAACGTGATCGGATCCTTGTCGGGATCGTCGGCGCTGACCACCACCTCCACCGACTCACCTACACGCACGGTGTGTGGGTAGTCGCTGCCGCTCTGCCACTGGGGCGGGCGATTGGCGGGCGGGTTGGGCTCTGCGTAGGCCGTCGCCGGCAAGAGGGTAAGAACCACCGCGACGGCGCGAACCGAGGTTCGCGCGGGGCCGGTCGTTCGGAGGGTCGAACCTCGCGAAGCGGGTGCTCGGAGCTGCATGCTGGCCGAGCAGAGCACGCGACGTGCCGCGTGGGCAGCCGTCGGCTACACTGGCGGGCTACTCCTCGAGCCAAGAGCCGCGTGACCTCGTTCCGACCTGGTGACCGCATCGGCGGCCGATACCGTCTCCTGCAGGAGATGGGCACCGGCGCCATGGGCACCGTCTGGAGCGCGCGCAACGAGGCCACCGACCGCGACTTCGCCCTCAAGCTCATGCTCCCGGATGCAGCGCGCGATCCACAGCGCGTGGCGCGCTTCTTCAAGGAGGCCAAGATCGCGGGCCGGCTGCGCCACCGCTGCATCGTCGAGGTGTACGATCTCGGTCAGCTCGAGGACGGCGGGAGCAAGGGCGCGCCCTACCTCGTCATGGAGCTGCTCGACGGTGAGCCCCTCGATGCGCTCCTGCGCCGCATGGGTCGGATCCCCGCGGGCACGGTGGTGCGACTGCTCCGCGATCTCGGACGCGGGCTCGACGTCGCGCACCGGCAGGGCATCGTCCACCGCGACCTCAAGCCGGCGAACATCTTCCTCCACCAGAACGTCGAGGGGCGCACCGTGCCCAAGATCCTCGACTTCGGCGTCTCGAAGCTGCTCCCGTCGCACTCGGCCGACGCCTTCGACGCGCAGGAGACCACGGTGGGCACCATCCTCGGCTCGCCCGCGTACATGAGCCCCGAGCAGACGGCCGGTGACGAGGTCGACGCGCGCGCGGACATCTGGGCGCTCGGGGTCATCGCGTATCGCTGCATCTCGGGCGCGTTCCCCTTCGCCGGCGCCAACTTCACGGCGCTCGCGCTCGCGATCAACACGCAGGCGCCCACGCCGCTCGAGCAGCGGATTCCCACCCTGCCCGCCGAGCTGTGCGACGTCGTCGCGCGGTGTCTGAGCCGCGACCGCGCGCACCGGTACCCCTCGGCGGCCGCCCTCGCCGACGCGCTCGACGATCTGCTCGAGAAGTACGAGCTGCCCACGATGGAGCTGTCGATCATCGTCGGACAGGGCCTGCCGAGCGACCTCATGAAGACCGTGGCACCGATCGGCACGCGATCGGTGAAGCCGAACAGCCATTCGACGACCCGCAAGGTCGAGGAGACCGACGGGCGGGCGGGGCCGGCGACCGCGACGACGACCGAGCAGCAGCCCTCGTTCCCCGTCGAGCTCGGGCCTCTCGAGGCGACCGCGGCCCATGGAGCCAGCCTCGCGGTGCCCCCACCCTCCCGTCCCGATCGACGCAGGGTCTGGCTCGCTGGAGCCGTGGCGTCGATCCTGCTCGTCGGGGTCATCGCGGCGGCTTCGCTCGCCGGCTCGACGGGGCCGTCGAGCGCCGCTGCCCGGCCGATGAACGCGACGGCGACGGCCGGGAGCGCGACGATCACCGAACCCACGCCCCCGGTCGCCGTGAGTGACCCTGCCAGCGCGACGACGACCACCACGAGCCCTGCCCCGGTCGTCGCCGCGGCGTCCACGAACGCGCCCGCGCCGAAGGCCAAGCCCGCGAGCAAGCCCGCGGCTCCCTCTGGCAAGCCCAAGGACCAGCCGCACGACGGCCTCACGAACCCAGGCTTCTAGTGCGCCCCGTCCTCACGCTGCTCGCCGTGCTCTCGTGCACCCTCGTGGTCGGCAGCCCCCGCGAGGCCTCCGCGGAGCCGAGCGACGTCGACCTCGCCGGAGCGCGCAAGCTGTTCGAGCAGGGCATCCACCAGGAGGAGGCCGGGGACTGGGCCGCGGCGCTCGTCACGTTCCGCAAGGTGGCCGCGGTCCGCGCCAACCACGTGGTGCGCTTCCACCTGGGGCTGTGCCTGGAGAAGACGGGGAAGCTCGTCGCGGCGCGGGACGAGTTCCTGGTGGCCCGTGGCCTCGCCGAGAAGGAGGACTCGCCGGACGCGAAGAAGACCGTCGCTTCCGCCACCAAGCACATCACCGCGCTCGACGCGCGCATCCCGCGGATCCGGGTCCGCCGACCCGAGGTCGGAGCCACGCTCTCGATCGACGGCACGCTGGTCGGCGGCCTGTTCGACACGCAGGTCCCGCTCGATCCGGGCAAGCACCGGATCGACGTGCAGGCGGCGGGCTACGAGCCGTACCACGCCGAGGTGACCACCCTCGAGGGCGAGCTCACGCCGGTCGAGATCACCCCCGTCCTCACCAAGACGAAGCCCAGCGCGCCCGACAAGCCGACCGCCGTCGCCGAGGGAGACCCGCGCTCGTCTGCGCCGTGGTTCGTGGTCGGCACCGGCGCAGCCGTGCTGGTGGGCGCCGGCGTCTTCTACGGCCTGCGCAGCTCGGCGCTCGCCGACGTCGACGCGAGCTGCGCCGGCGCGCGGACCAGCTGCGATCCTGCCCTGAGCGACACGGCGGCGCGAGGGAAGACCTACACGCTCGTCGGCAACGTGTTGCTCGGCGTCGGCGCGGCGACCGTGGTCACGGGGGTCGGGTGGTTGCTCCTGCGGCCTTCGGCCCAGCGCCCGGTGTCGATCGGCGTCACGGCGCACCTCGGCGGCGCCTGGCTCGTGGGCCGCTTCTAGGATTGCGCTGGCTCGAGGCGGATCTCGCCAGCGCGGGCGAGGAAGCGCTCTCCGTCCTCCAGATCGACCTGCAGCCGACCGTCGTGGGCTACCCCGCACGCCACCCCCACGCGACCGTCGTCGAGGAGCACGCGTCGGCCGAACAGCAAGTCGTGGGGGGCGAGGCGAGCACCGAGGGAGTCCGGATCGGCCAGCAGCCGCGCGAGCTCGGCGTCGAGCGCGGCGAACAGATCGAGCGCGAGCTGCACGCGGTCGACGACGCCGCCTTCGCGGGACAGCGACGTGGCGACCCCGGCGAGCTCGGGCGGGAAGTCCTTGCGCGCGACGTTGATGCCGATGCCGACCACCGCGTGCTCGACGCGCGCCCCCGACAGCGCGCCCTCCACGAGCACGCCCGCGATCTTGCGCTCCCCGACGAACACGTCGTTGGGCCACTTGATGCGCGCGACGCCTCGATCGCCGAGCGCGAGGGCGACCGCGTGCCCCGCCGCGAGGCCCGCGACGAGCGCCACCTTGGGGAGATCCTGAGGAGAGCGCGGGCCGGACGAGCACGCTCGATGCAAGGGTCTCGCCGGGCGGAGTGCTCCAGGGTCGCTGATGACGACCGCGCCCGTGGATCTGCGTGTCGGCGATCACGACCGCGCCCGTGGGTGCGCCGGCCTTCGCCCAATCGCGCACGTCGTCGTTGGTCGAGCCCGTGTGGGCAAGCAACCGGCACGCGCGCCCAAGGTCCGACAATCGGCGCCCGAGCTCGACGAGATCCTGGGGGAGTTCGGGCGTTTGCGCGTTGACCATCGGAGCGCGGTACGTTACCGCTTATCCCTCGTCGGTTGTGGTGGTGGGGCGCAGAAGGGGGCAGAGGATTCGATGACCAAGAGCGAGCTGATCGACGCCGTCGCTGCCCGCGGTGAGCTCACCAAGGCGCGCGCCGAGCTGGTCGTCAACTGCGTGTTCGACACCATCATCGCGGCGCTGCTCCGCGAAGAGGGCGTCGAGATCCGCGGCTTCGGCTCCGTCACCGTGCGCCCGTACAAGCCGTACGAGGGCCGCAACCCCCGCACCGGTGCGCCGGTCGACGTCCCCGCCAAGCGCCTGCCGTTCTTCAAGGTCGGCAAGGAGCTCCGCGAGCTGGTCAACGGCAGTCGTCACCTCGCCATCACCGGTGACGAGCAGCCGCGTCGTGTGCTCGCGCGCACCGAGGGTCGTGTCGCGGGTGGGCCTGCGGACGGTGTCCGCGCCTCCACCCCGCCGTGGAGCTCGCTGCCCAGGTCGAGTCCTCGCCGTCGGGCACCGGCCTTGCTGGTTCCCCGCTCGGGGGCGTGAAGCCCTCCTCCGCGCCAGCGAGCGCACCCCGTGCGGTGCCCGCGCGCAGCGCGAGTGGGGCGGCGCGTACGGTGCTCAACGGCGGCACGACTGCCGCCAAGCGCTAGAGGCTGCTAGAAGCCCGGGGTCCCATGACCCTCGCTCCTCTGCCTGCTCCTCTACCGGCCGCTCCTCTAGCGGCCCTCACCGAGCTGACCCGCGGCGTCGTCGATCTGCACGTGCGCGCGGAGCTGGCCGCGCGTCTCGCCGAGGGCCGTCCACTGCGCGTGAAGGCGGGCTTCGATCCCACCCGCCCCGACCTCCACCTCGGCCACACCGTGCTGATGCGCAAGATGCGTCAGTTCCAGGACCTCGGGCACACCGTGGTGTTCCTGGTCGGCGACTACACCGCGATGGTCGGCGACCCGACCGGACGCAACAAGCTGCGCCCACAGCTCTCGCGCGAGGACGTCGCCGCGGCGGCGCGCACCTACGTGGATCAGGCGTGCAAGATCCTCGACCGGGAGCGCACCGAGGTGCGGTTCAACTCCGAGTGGCTCGACACCATGAAGCCGATGGATCTCGTGCAGCTCATGGCCAAGAGCACGGTCTCACAGATGCTCGAGCGCAACGACTTCAAGCAGCGCTTCGCGGCGGAGAAGCCCATCTTCCAGCACGAGCTGCTCTACCCGCTCCTGCAGGCCTACGACTCCGTCGCGCTCGACGCCGACGTCGAGATCGGCGGCACCGACCAGCTGTTCAACCTGATGGTCGGGCGCGATCTCATGCCCCAGTACGGCAAGCGCCCCCAGATCGTGATGACCACGCCGCTGCTCGAGGGCATCGACGCGCGCATCGACCCGGCCACCGGCCGCGTGCAGGGCGACAAGATGAGCAAGAGCGCGAACAACTACGTGGGCATCGACGAGCCGCCCGCCGAGCAGTTCCGCAAGCTCATGCTGGTCGACGATCAGGTCGTGTTCCGCTACTTCGAGCTGCTCTCCGCGAAGAGCGCGGCGGACATCGAGGCCCTGCGCGCCGACGTCGCGGCCGGCAAGAACCCCAAGGACGCCAAGAAGCTCCTCGCCGACGAGATCGTCACGCAGTACCACGGCGCCGAGGCCGCGGTCGTCGCGCGCAAGGCCTGGGACGCGAAGTTCGAGGCCGACGCGATCCCCGACGACGTGGCCGAGCTGCGACTCCCGTGCACCGGCGAGGGCCTGTGGCTGCCGAAGGCGCTGCACCTGGCCAAGCTCGTGGCGAGCTCGTCGCAGGGCAAGCAGCTCGTCGAGCAGGGTGGGGTCGAGGTCGACCAGATCCGGATCACCGACGTCAAGCGCGAGCTCGCCGCCGGTGGCACCTACCTCGTGCGGGTCGGATCGAAGAACCGCAAGTTCGCGCGGCTGGTCGTCGAGCGGGCGTGACGTGGCGCTCCGGTCTCGCTCCGCGCTCGCGGCGACGCTCACCTTGTTCCTCGCGGGCTGCCCGAAGGGGCCAGAGCGACCCAAGACCGACCTGCCTCCGCTCGTCACCGCGCCGCTCACCTCGATCACACAGGGGCCCCGGGCGCGCTGGGCGGTGCTCACCCGGCCCGACGCGCTGTTCGGCGGCGAGCTCGGGCCGTGGGTCTCGGCGATCGTGCCGAAGGCCGGCCTCGACAAGCTCGAGGTGCGCCTCGGCTTCGACCTCCGCAAGTCGAGCGAGGCCCTCGTCGTCGGCTATCCGGCGGCCACGTTCTACGCGGCGCGGTTGCCGACGGGCGCTTCCCCGGGCGTCGCGCTCGACGCCTACGCGTTGCGCCTGCTCGCGCCGGTCAGCAAGGCGAGCCCCCGCCCCGATCTCGAGCGGCGCATCGGCGGCCTCGCGTCGGGTGGCAAGGGCTCGGCGGCGGCCATGTGGTCCAAGAACGGCGACGTCATCGTGGGCGAGAGCGGGCGGCTCGAGCCCGTGGTCACGTCGATGGCGCTCGCGACCGGGCGCCTCCGCGCCGGTCTCTCGCTGCAGGCGGAGAAGAGCTTCGCGCCGCTCGCGGCGTGGGCGGCGGGCGCCCCGCTCGCGCTCTACGCGCTCTGCCCGCTGGCCGAGGTGCTGGGCACCAAGCCGGAGGAGGCCCCGGTCAGCACGCAGGAGTGCTTCGGCGCCATGCTCACCTTGCGGGCGGGCAAGCCCGGGACCCTCGACGTGGCCCTCCGGCTCACCGGCGCGTGGGGCAAGGACAAGGAGGCCGCGGCCAGCGAGGTGGGCGCCGCGCTCGACCGGATCGCGGCCAGCGACCTCGGCAAGGCCCTCGGCCTGCGGGACGCCGGCAAGGCCCAGATCGAGTCCTCGGCAGAGGCCATCACGGTCCACCTCGTGGTCGATGGCAAGGCCCTCGCAGGCGGGCTCGCGCGGCTCCTCTCCTCCGAGCTGAAGGACGCCACCGGGCCCTGAGAGCGTGATAGCGTGAGGACGTGCCCTGGCGGTCTTGCGTGACTCCGCGCCTCGCGCTGTCTCTCTCGCTCACGTTCGTGGGCACGATCGTGGGCGTCGCCCACGCCGACGAAGTCGACGCGGTAGGCGCGTCTGGGGCCGCAGAAGCGCCGCCGCTCGCGCCGTTCCGGCGAGGCGTCGCCTTCGAGGGAATGCTCGGCACCTACGCGCCCGCGGGGCCGCTGAAGCACGTCAGCGCGCCGGGGCCCTGGTTCCGCGTCACGGTGGGCTTCGACTTCACCAAGTGGTTCGGTGCCTTCGCCTCCGGAGACGTCGCGTTCCTCTCCACCGAGCGCGCGCCGCCTCCGCCCGGACCACGTGCATACACTTTCTATGGATTCGGCGGTGGGCTCCGCCTCGCGCTGCCGATCGGCCGGGTGCGCATCCCGGTGCGCGCCGAGATCGGGTTGCACGAGGCCAAGGACGACGGCGTGCTCGCGGCCTACGGCTTCAGGGACGCGCACGGCCTCTCGTTCGGCTGGGCCCTCGCGACGGGCCTCGAGATCCGCGCCAAGAGCCGGCACTACGGGCTCGGCTTCGAGGTCGGGGTCCGCAACGACTCGGCGTTCGCCAACCCCGTGCGCGGCGGCTCCCCGCTCGCGATCACTGGCGCGCTCCTCGTCCATTACACGCTGTGATGCGCCGACCGGTGGGATGATGTCTCGCGTCGGTCGTCTGCTCGCTGCCCTCGTGGTGCTCCTCGCAGGTTGCGGCAGCAACAAGGCCAGCGGCAACGCCAAGGGCCCGAGCAAGTTCACGGGGGTGCTCCGCTACTATCCGCTCGAGCCCGGTATGCAGTGGAGCTTCATGCTCCGCGAGAGCCCGTCCCTGCCTGGGTTGCTCGTCGTGACCAAGGTCGTCGCGTTCGACGGCGCCTTCGCCGAGCTGCGCACCGGCACCTCGACGAAGGCGCTGCGTGTCGGGCCCGACGGCATCCTGCGCGAGCCTCAGCACACCTACCTGCTGCGCTGGCCGATCGTCGCGGGCGCCAAGTGGCCGACGAGCCCCGGCGCCACGATGGAGGTCACGGCGGTCGACCGGCAGGTGACCGTCGACGCTGGCACCTTCGAGGGCTGCGTCGAGACCACCGAGCGGTTCGGCGGCGACGAGGCCAAGGTGCTCCGCACCACGTTCTGCCCGGACGTCGGGCCGGTGCTGCTGGAAGCGACGGCCCTCGGGCTCGAGGGCGGGCCGGTCACCCAGCGCGCCACGCTGCGCGCGTTCGGACCCGGCCAGATCATCGCTCCCGACAAGAAGGCCGACCCTTGAGCGACCCGGCCAACCGACAGGAGGTGAGGACGCCGTGATCGGTCTGGTCGCAGCGGCGGTGCTCCCGGTGGTGGTGATCGACGGGGGCAGCGTGAAGGCGCCCTCGTCGCTCGGCAAGAAGCCCTCCCAGGCGCTTTCTGCCTGGGCCTCCGCCCACGGCGAGTCGCCGACCGCTGTGGTCCCCGACGCGCCACTGCTCGCGTCCCCCGTCTCCGACCCGAAGGCACGCGCGACCCGGGTGGCCGACGTGGAGACCGCGCTGCGCCGTGCGCGCACGCTCCTCGACGACGGCGACCCGACCAAGGCGGCCACGGCGCGGGGCTTCGCCGCCGAGGCCTACGCCGAGGCGCGCGCCCACCCCGAAGACCCGGAGTGCCCCTCCTGGCTCGCCGAGGCGCTGCGCGCGCTCGCCCGCGCGGAGGCGCTCGGAGGTGACGCGACGAGCGCGGCGGGCCTCCTCCACCGCGCCAGGCTGCTCGACGGCGGCCGGGTACTCGGTCTCTCCGAGTCGCCGAACCTCGTCGTGTTGCCCAAGGGCACGCCCCACGCGCTGCGCGTGTCGGTGGCCGGCAAGCGCAAGCTCGAGACGCGGGTCTACGTCGACGGAGCGCTGACCACCGGTCCCGTCTCGATCGAGGCCGGCGAGCACCACCTCCGGGTGGTGGTCGCGCGCGAGGGAGAGCTCGACGGAGCGCTGCTCGATGCGCGGCTGTTCTCGATGGGCGAGGCCGACGCGGTGCTCGAGCTCCGCGATCCGATCGAGGTCGTCCCTTGCAGCGCGGCCGACGTCGAAGACGCGCTCGCCCTCGTCGCGAAGGACCAGACCGCGACCTTCTCGGTGCTCTGCCCACGGTGGGCGCGCGTCGTCCCGCGCGACGACGGGTCGATCGCGGTGCAGCGGTGTGGGCCGACCCTGTGCACCGCGGCCACGATCTGGGTGGCCCCCGAGGTGGCGCAGAAGCCAATAGCCCCGCCACCTCCGACCACGTCCCTCCTGCGCTCTCCCTGGACCTGGGTCGCGGTCGGCGTCGGCGTCGTCGGCGCCGCCAGCCTCACCGCGTGGAGGCTCGGCGCGTTCGACCGCAAGGAAGCGCCCGCGCCTACGTGGCGCTGGGAGCCGACACGCTAGCGAGCAGCTCGGCGACCGACCCACAGATGTCGTCGAGCTCGGCCTCGCGATCGGCGGGTGCTGCGAGGACCAGCGGCCCACCGCGCTCGCCGAACACGCTGGCGACCCCCTCGTGGGCTTCGACCAGCCCCTTCACGAGCAGGGCCTGCTGCGCGGGCACGACGAAGGTACGCACGACGAGGCCGGGACCGAGGAACACACCCCGAGCTACCACGCCTGGACGCGGTCAGGGATCGACGGCCGTGTGCAAGGACGACGAAACCCCGTCGGTGACGAAGCGAATCGTGCCCTCGCGGTCGGTCCGGTGCACGCGCACGCGGGCGGCGAGGAGGTGCTCGAGCGCGTGCGGGTGGGGGTGACCGAAGCGGTTGCGGACACCGCACGAGACGGCGGCCCAGGTGGGCGAGACGGCGGCGAGGAACGCCGGACTGCTGCTCGTGCGCGAGCCGTGGTGGCCCACCTTCAAGAACTCGGCCCGCAGGTCGACCCCGCGCGCGACGAGCGCCTGCTCCGCCTCGTGCTCGGCGTCGCCCACGAGGAGCACGTGCCGTCCGCCGAAGCCGATGCGCACGACGAAGGAGTTGTCGTTCGCGTTCACGTAGGGGGTGGGTGACGGACACGGGTGCAGCACCTCGACGAGGGCGCCGGAGATCTCGTGCGCGCCGCAGAGCTCGCGCGGTCGCCGGATGGGCGTCTTGCGTGCGCGCAGGCCGGCGAGCAGCGCGGCGTAGGCCGGGCCGGCGCCCTCGGCCTCGCCCTGGCCGGTGTCCCAGAACTCTCTTGGTCGTACGCGGGAGAGCGCCGCAGGGAGACCGAGGAAGTGATCGGGGTGCGGGTGGCTCAGCACCACCACGTCGAGCGCGGAGCGACGCCGCGCTGCGAGCACCGGGCCGACGATGTTGCGCCCCGGGTCGAACGCCGACCCGACCTCGCCGCCCGCGTCGAACAGCATCGCGCCGCCGAGCGGGAGATCGACCAGGACCGAGTCGCCCTGCCCCACGTCGAGCACCGAGACCGCGAGCACGGCGGTGGGGCGGGCGACCGCGCGCACGCGGACCTCCAGCAGCAGCAGCGCGGCGACAGCGACGGCGACGGTCACGCGCCGCAGCCGGGGCAAGCCGGCGAACGCGACCAGCGCCGCGAAGGCGACGGCGAGCTCGAGGGCGGTGGGCGGCGGGAGATCGAGCACCGGCATGGACGGCGCGCCCGCCACGCGAGCGACGCCGCGCAGCGCGATCAACGAGCCCGCGGCGAGGCGACCGACCAGGGGCACCCCGCCGGCGATGGCGGCCAGGTTGGCGAGCGGGAGCGCGAGCAGCTCGCCGACCGGGACCGCGACCAGGTTGGCGAGGACCGCGAGGACCGGCACCGAACCCGCGAACGACGTGACGAGCGGCGTGCAGGCGACGCTCGCCGAGACGCTCGTGGCGAGGGCCGTCGCGAGCCAGCGCGGGACCCCGCGCGCGAGGAAGGCGCGGATGGGCTCGGCGAGGACGAGCAGGCCGACGGTGGCGCACAGCGAGAGCGCGAACGACAGATCGAACGGGCAGAGCGGGTCGACGGCGAGCATCGCGAGGATGGACCAGGCGAGGGCCCGGAGCGCGTCGGGCCGCCGCCGCGCGACCCGGACCAGCAGCAGCACCACGGCCATCGCCGTCGCGCGCCGGGCCGAGCCGGAGTCACCAGCGATCTGCTCGTAGGCGAGCGCGCACGGTACGCCCACGAGCGCCGCGAGCCGCGCCGACTCGATGCGCCGCGAGAGCCAGGGCAGGCGCGCGAACGACCAGGTGAGGACGAGCACGAGCCCACCGACCGCGAGCGCGACGTGCGAGCCGGAGACCGCGAGGAGGTGGGTGAGGCCGCTGCGCCGGAAGGCGTCGTCGTCCGCGGGGGCGAGGTCTTCTTCGCCGAGGACGAGGGCGCGACCGAGCGGCGCGAGCTCGGGACCGAGGGTGCGCTCGAGGCGCGCGCGCAGCCGCGCCCGCAGGCGATCGAGGAGCGCCGGCGGGCCCCGACCGTGGGCGACGATCTCGACGGCGAGTGCCGTGCCCGACAGCGCGTGGCCGCGGCGCGCGAAGGCCGCCCGCGGGTCGCCGAGGTCGGGGTCGCGGTTGCGACGGCTCGGGGCGAGCTGCGCGACGATCTCGACGCGATCGCCGCGGGCCACCGACGCGGGCACGTCGAAGAGGCGCGTGCGGAGGCCCGCTTCTCGGACCCCGCCGCCACAGTCGATTCGCTCGACCCACACGTCGGCCCGCAGGACGCCGCGCTGCAGGGGCATGCCGACGACCTCGCCCGAGAGCCAGCAACGGTCGGCGTGGGGGACCAGCGCGAGGGCCTTCGCGGCCGCGGCCTCGTCCCGCACGACCGCGCGGCGCGCCCGCGCGAACCCGACGACCAGCGCGACGACCACGAACGGAGCGACGACCCACGAGAGCCGGAAGCTGCCGAAGCGAGCCACGAGGACGAACACGACGAGGACGAGCGCGACGGGCAGCGCGTGCACCACCCCCAGCGCGCCGAGCAGGCCCGCCGCGGCGACGACGAGGAACGGGTCGAGGGGCTGCACCACCGGGCGGTACCTGAGAGGACCGTGCCACCCCAAATGCTCGGGAGACTCGCCCCCGGCCGCCGGCGGCGAGACCATTCCGCCGGCGGACCGCCGGCGGTAGCGTGCGTCCGTGCTCGAATTCGCGCCCGATCAGCCGCCCGTGCCCGCCCGCCCCGCCGCGACCGTCCTCCTGCTCCGCGACGGCCCTCGCGGCGTGGAGGTCTGCGTCATGCAGCGCAGCCCGAACAGCGCGTTCATGGGCGGCGCGATCGTGTTCCCGGGTGGACGCCTCGAGGAGGGCGACTCGCCCGCGCGGTTCGCCGGACACTTCGTCCCTCCGCGCGAGGGCCAGTGGCTCGACGACGACGGCCTCGCCGCGCGCATCGCCGCCTGCCGCGAGTCGGTCGAGGAGGTCTCGCTCGTGCCGCTGGTCGGAGCCGCCGAGCCCGCGAACCTGCGGACCGCCTTGCTCGACGGCCTCGTCGCGAGCGGGGCCTAGCTCGATCTCGCAGCCCTCGTGCCGCTCTCGCGCTGGGTGACGCCGGAGGCCGAGCAGCGGCGCTACGACGCTCGCTTCTTCGTCGCGCGCGCGCGGCCCATCAGACCCCGAAGAGCGACGACCACGAGGCCGTCCGCGTGCTGTTCGCGACGCCCGAGGGCCTGCTCGCGCAGGCGCTCGAGGGAGCGATCTCGCTGTTCCCTCCGACCCACCGCACGCTCGAGATCCTCGCGCGCTCCGCCACGGTTGACGCGGTGCTCGACGCCGCCCGGAGCGCGCCTTCGATCGAGCCGATCTGCCCGCGCTTCGTGCTCGACGCGGGTGTCCCCACGCTCGCTCTGCCCGGGGATCCTCTCCACGAGGTGCGCGAGCGACGCATCGCCGGAGGTTCTCGCTACGTGCTCCGTGACGCACGGTGGGTGTCGGAGAACGCGCCCGCGTGAGGGCGAAAACCATTGCGGGTGGCGGGCGCCCAAGGCAGGCTCCGCCCCCGCCATGGACGTCAAGCCGACCTCGTCATCGCACGCAGCGTCCTCGCACGCCGATCGCGCCTTGGGCATCGAGGCGCCGGGTGGGCGCGCGGCGCGCGCGCGCGACGTGATCCTCCCTCCCGAGCTGTTCACCGCCTCGGATCTCGCGCGGTTCTGCCAGGTCGATCTCAAGACCATCCACAACTGGTCCGACAAGGGGCAGATCCCGCACTTCCGCACGCCGGGGCGCCACCTGCGGTTCCGCCGCCTCGACGTGCTCGATTTCCTGCGTCGCTACGGGTACGCGATCCCCGACATCCTCCGCGCGACCCGCCCCCGCCTCGTGGTCGTCGACGCCGACGCGCAGACCCAGGCCGCGCTGAAGCGCACGCTGCAGAAGCGCTTCGAGATCATCAGCTACGTCGACCCGGTCGACGCGCTCGTCAACCTCGCGCAGGTGCAGCCCGACCTGCTCGTCGTCGAGGTCGCGACCGAGGTCGGTGGGCTCGACGGCGTGCACTTCCTCGAGCGCCTCCGCGAGGTGGAGGCCACGCGCCACATCCGCAACCTCGTGTTCACCAAGCGCCCCGACGTGAAGGCGCGCGCCCTCGCTGCCGGCGCCCTGTCGGTCCACGACAAGGACGACCTCGCGGGCCTCAAGACCGCGCTCGAGGCCATCTCCGGCGTCGGCAACGGCTGATGGCCGGGCTCGATCTCGCGGACGCCGAGCGTCGCGACCTCGTGGAGCGCTGCAAGGAAGAGGTGCTCGCCCTGGTCGACGAGGCGCGTGCCAGTGGCATTCCCCTCGACGACGCCGTCGTGCTGGTCGCGGACGATCGCGACCCGCTCGGTCAGCGCGCGCTCGCGGCGTGTGCGGAGCTCGGCCACCCCGTCTCGGGCGCCGAGGTGTACGTGGTGGGGCTCCACCGCTCCATGGCCATCGAGCTCCTGCGTCGGGTGTCGCCGGCCCACGTCGACGACATGGTCGACGAGGCCCCGATCGGCGCGGCGCGCCTGCTTTGTGTGGCGTTTGGTGGGGTCCGCTCCACCTTCGTGGGCATCGCCGAGGCTTAGCGTGGTCTACCGCCGGGGCCCGTGGCATCCTCTCTGGGGATGAGCGAGGGCGGAAGAGGGCCAGAGGGCACGGCCGCACGCCTGCGCGCCGAGGCGCTGTCCTCTGAGCGAGGGCTGCCGGTCTCCGAGGAGCAGCCCCTCTTCATCGCTCCGCCGCTCGACCTGCACCTGCACGTCGACTCGGGTTTCCGCGAAGCCATCGTGCAGGCGCTGATCGCCGACCCGCACGACGACCCGACCGGCACGCGGGCCAAGAGCCGCTCCGAAGCGAAGACGGTCCAGGACATCGACGAGATGGCCGAGCTGCTCCCCGACGAGGGCGAGGTCACGCGCTTCGTGGAGCTCGGCGCCGACACCTCCAACGAGAGCACCGTCGTCGGCGAGAACCGCCTCGTGCTGCTGCAGCTCCTGCGGTCGATCGGCGCGATCGAGCGCACCCCCACCTCGCTCGACGGACGGCCCTCCAAGGAGTCCATCCTCCTCGGCCGCGAGCGCGCGCTCCGCTTCCGCATCGCGCTGCTCGACATGTGGACCGACGAGCCGGTGAGCATGGTCGAGTCGGGGCCGCTGCGGCCGTATGCGCTCGATGCCTTGCTCCAGGCCTCGTTGCTCGTGGCGTTCGCGCACGATCCGGAGCCCGACCCGGAGGTCCTCGTCGGCGGCCGCGATCCCGAGCTGTTCGGCGCGGTGCTCTACGCCATCCGCGACCTCTGGCCCCATCTCGGGCGGCAGGTGGTGCGCGACGCGGGCGCCGCGGCCTGTGCGCGGGTGAGCGTGCTCGGTGCGGCACGCGCCCTCGACATGTTGCGCAACCTCGCCCTCGACCTCGACGACGAGTCCCAGGCGGCGGCGACCCTGCTCGTCCACCACCTCGGCGACCTGATCGGGCCCCCGGTGGCCGGGATGGTCGGGTTGGTGCGCGGCGCGCTCGGCCGGTGACGTCCGGCCTCTCGCCGTCTACGGGAGAGCGATGCGGCACGCTCTCGCGCTCTCGTCCCTGACCCTCGGCCTGCTCGTCGGATGCAGCGATCCAGCGGTGGCCCCGGCCGAGACCGACACCGGTCTCGACACGGGCACCGCCACCGACAGCACCCTCGACACGACGGCCGACACCGGGGACGCGGCCCCGGACAGCCGCACCGACACGAGCGGCGACGGCGCGACCGACACCAAGACGGACACGGGACTCGATGGTGCAACCGACACCAGCGTCGACGCGCCCCCACCGCCGCTGCCCTCTTGCCTCGGCGAGACGCGCGCCACGGTCATCTCTTCCGGCCTTCCGTTCACGGACGTCTCCGTCGGCACCTCGCCGTCCAAGGTGACCGGCAAGTTCCTGCTCGACCTCGCGACCACCGGCTCGACCATCGACCTCGGGGCGTTCACGGGCACCAAGCCCACGGCATCGGGTTGCAACCCCGCGCTGCTCGGTCAGTCGTGCAAGTTCACCGACCTCGACTTCTTCGGCAGCTGGGGGATGGTCACGCTGCGCACCGCAGACCACTCCGGCATCACCGGATCGGTCCGCGAGGCGGGCATCCTCGGCACCGACTTCTTCTCCGTGCTCGCCCTCACGCTAGACTACACGGGCAAGCGGGTGCACCGCACGACCAAGGCGTCGCTCTGCGACGACGCGACCCTCGCCGGCGCCGGCTTCTCTCCGCTGTCTTCGGCGGGCTTCTACTCCAACGATTTCGGCAAGCTCAAGCCGCTCACGGCGGTCGACGCGGCCGCACCGACCGGCGTCACCGTCGCCAACGTCCCGACCGTGCCGCTGTGGGTCGCGGGCGTGCGCGCCGACGCGCAGCTCGACACCGGCTTCGACGACGGCCTCGTACCGTTCTCGATCAACGTCAACCAGGCGTTCTTCGACGCCATCAAGGCCAAGTCGCCGACCGCGCTCGTCCGCGACAGCTCGCGCGACCTCGTGCTCTCGACCTGCGTCGGCGGCCTCTCCGAGCCCGTCGAGGCCTACACGCTCTCGGCCGGCAACGCCGCCGAGCTCCGCACCGAGGCCGGCGTCGCGGCGCACTCGTACCCGAAGGCCGTGCTCTTCGTGAAGCGCACCCCGGTGGGCGCGAAGGTCTGCGGCGGCATCGGTACGTGGACCGCGCCCGCCGCCCAGGTCGCCGCCTCCATCTTCCTCGACGCCGGCGCCATCCTCTTCGACCCCTTCAGCTCCCGCGTCTGGATGAGGTGATTCTGGAGAGGCCTGCCCCCCCTCGGGGTCGGCCGCCTCGCCGCTCCTCCCCGTTTGCGAGGTCCTGCGCGCGACGACGCTCCCACAACGCTCCCACAACGCTCACGACGCTCCACTCCCGCCGCGAAGCGGCGCGGGGGGTGGGAGGCGGTCTGCGACGCGACGTAGCCCGAAGGGCGGAGGAGCGGCGCGGCGGCCGACCCCGAGGGGGGCAGGCCCCCCTCTAGCAACTCAGTGCCGGAAGTGGCGGAAGCCGGTGAAGACCATCGCGAGGCCGTACTGGTCGGCGCAGGCGATGACCTCGGCGTCCTTCACGCTGCCGCCGGGCTGCGCGATCGCCGTGATTCCGCCGCGCGCCGCGGCCTCGACGCCGTCGGGGAACGGGAAGAAGGCGTCCGAACCGAGCACGCTGCCCTTCGCCGAATCACCGGCCTTCTTGAGAGCGATCTCGACCGAGACCACGCGCGACATCTGGCCCGCGCCGACGCCCACCGTCTCGACCGTGGTGCCGTTCGCGCGCGCGAGCACGATCGCGTTGGACTTCACGTGTTTGGTCACCTTCCACGCGAAGGCGAGCGCGCGCAGCTCGTCGGCCGTCGGCGGGCGCTTGCTCACGACCTTGGCCGCCTCGACCTCTCCCGCGCTCGTGGCGTCCGAGCTCATCGCGACGATGCCGCCCGAGATGCGGCGGTAGTCGAGCTCGGCGGCCGAGCGAGCCGGCGGCGGCGCACCGACCGCGAGCAGGCGGAGGTTCTTCTTGAGGCGCAGCACCTCGAGGGCGCCGGTCGAGAACGAGGGCGCGACGATGCACTCGAGGAAGATCTCGCCCATCGCGCGGGCGGTGTCGGCGTCGACCTCGTGGCTCAAGGCGACGATGCCGCCGAAGGCGCTGACGCTGTCGGCGTCGCGCGCCGCGCGGTACGCGTCCACCAGCGAGGCCCCGGTGGCCACGCCGCACGGGTTCGCGTGCTTGACGATCACGCACGCGTGCTCGCTCTCGGACGCGTGCTCGCGCACGGCCGCGAGCGCCGCCTCGACGTCGACGAAGTTGTTGAACGAGAGCTCCTTGCCGCCCGCGCCCAGCGCCTCGGCCCGCGCGAGGGTGCCCGGCTCGGCGCCGCGCTGGCGGTAGAAGGCGCCGCTCTGGTGCGGATTCTCGCCGTAGCGCAGGCCGTAGCCCTTCTCGAACGTGAGCGTGAGGTAGCGCGGATAGAGGGGCGCCTCGGGCTCTCGCGAGAGGTAGCCCGCGATCGCGCCGTCGTAGGCCGCCGTGTGCGCGAACGCCTTGGCCGCGAGGCGGGTGCGGGTCGCGAGCGAGGTCTGTCCGTCGTGCCCTTCGAGCTCGGCGACCACCGCGTCGTAGTCGCTCGGGTCGACGAGCACCGTGACCCGCGGGTGCGACTTGGCCGCCGACCGCACCATCGACGGGCCACCGATGTCGATCTCCTCCACCAGCTCGGCGTGCGCGACGTTCGGCTTCGCGAGCGTCTCCTCGAACGGGTAGAGGTTCACGACCACGAGGTCGATCGGCTTGCCGCCGACCTTGGCGAGGTCGTCCGCGTCGATCTCGCCGCGCATGAGGATCCCGCCATGCACCCGCGGATGGAGCGTCTTCACGCGACCGTCCATGATCTCGGGCGATCCGGTGTAGTCGCTGACCTGCACCACGGGGACACCGGCCTCGACCAGGTGGCGCGCCGTGCCGCCGGTGCTGAGGATCTCGACGCCCCGCGCGGCGAGGGCGCGGGCGAGCTCCACGACGCCGCGCTTGTCCGAGACGGACACGAGCGCGCGACGGACGGGCTGCAGATCGGCGAGCGGGGGAGCGGGGACCTTCGACATGGCGCGGCGGTACCGGGTCCTTTGTGCGGGAGCAATGGCGAGCGTTGGGCTAGGCTGCGCCGCCGTGTCCAGCGTGGATTTCGCCCCGGTTCTCGAGCAGCTCCTCGCCCACGAGGATCTGTCGGCGGCGCTCACCGAGCGAGCTTTCGGCGCGATCATCGACGGCAGCTGGTCCGAGGCCCAGATCGCAGCCTTCGCGGTGGCGCTCCGCGCGAAGGGCGAGTCGCCCTCCGAGATCGCCGCGGCGGCGCGGGCGCTGCGCGCGCGGGCGTTCGCGATCCACCCGCAGCTGCCCGCGGGCACACCCCTGCTCGACACGTGTGGCACCGGCGGCGACGGCGCGAGCACGCTCAACGTCTCGACCATCACGGCCCTCGTCGTGGCCGCCTCGGGCGTCGCGGTCGCCAAGCACGGCAACCGCGCCGTCTCGTCGCGGGCCGGCAGCGCCGACCTGCTCGAGGCGCTCGGGGTGCGCATCGTCGACGAGTCGCCCGCCGTCGCCGGCCGGCTCACCGCGGCGATCGAGCAGGTCGGGATCGCGTTCCTCTTCGCGCCGCGGCACCACTCGGCCCTGCGGCACGCGGCCAAGGTACGCCGCGAGCTCGGCGTGCGCACCATCTTCAACCTGCTCGGCCCTCTCGCGAACCCCGCTGGCGCCACCCACCAGCTCCTCGGCGTGTTCGACGATCGTCGCCGCCCGACCCTCGCCGCTGTCCTCGCCGAGCTCGGCACCGTGCGCGCGTGGGTCGTGCACGGCGAGCCGACCGAGGGCGCGCCGCGGGGGCTCGACGAGGTCTCGCCTTCGGGCCCCACGCGCGTCACCGAGCTCGATCGAGGCACGCTGCGCGAGCTCGTGATCGTCCCCGCCGACGCGGGCCTCGCGCCGACGCCGCTGTCGGCGCTCGCGGGTGGCGACGCGACCGACAACGCCCGGGCGACGGAGGCCATCCTCGCCGGGGAGCCGCACCCGGCACGCAGCGCCGTGCTGCTCAACGCTGCGTGCGCGCTCGTGGTGGCGGGCGTGGAGCACGATCTCGTCACGGCCCGACAGCGCGCCGAGCGGGCGCTCGACGACGGTCGCGCGCGAGACACGCTGGCCCGCCTGCGGCGCGCGATGGAGGCCCCGTGAGCGACGCCCTCGGGCCCATCCTCGCCGCCACGCGGGTCGAGTGTGCGCGCTTGCGACGCGCGCTCCCCGACGACGTCGGCCACGCCCCGCTCGACGTGCACGCGTGCCTGGGTCGCACGATCGGGAGCGGAGGCCCCGCGCTCGCGCTGATCGCCGAGATCAAGCACCGATCGCCCTCCGCGGGCGCCCTCTCTCGCGCGCTGTCGCCGGCCGACCGTGCGCGCGCCTACGTCGCCGGCGGGGCAGCCATGGTCAGCGTGCTCGTCGATCGCGCGGCGTTCGACGGCGACTACGCGCACGTCTCCGAGGCCCGGGCCGCCGTGTCCGTGCCCCTGCTCGCCAAGGGCTTCTGCGTCGACCCGATCCAGGTCGAGGCTGCGCGCCGGGCTGGCGCCGACGCGGTCCTCCTCATCGCGCGCCTCCTCGACCGCGTGGCCCTCGCCGAGCTCCACGCGTGCTGCCTCGCGGCCGGCCTCACCCCGATCGTCGAGGTCGTGGACGAGCCAGAGCTCGAACGCGCGCTCGCGGTCTCCCCGCGCGTCCTCGGCGTCAACGCCCGTGACCTCTCGACGCTGATCATGGACCGGGCGCGGGCGGACCGCGTGGTCGCGGCGATCCCGCCCGGGCCGCGTGCCCTTTTCTTCTCCGGTCTCTCGACCCCGGCCGATGTCGCGCGCGTCTCGGCGCTGCCCCGGGTCGACGGCGCCCTCGTCGGCGAGGTCCTCATGCGGAGCGACGCACCGACCCCGGTCCTCGCGGCCCTCGCGGCGGCCGCGGGAGCGTGCGCCCCCCGCATGCGCTAGACTGAGGACCGATGCTCCGTCGCGCCCTCGGGGTCTGTTGCTGGGCGGTCGTGGCGTCCGCGACGCTCGGTTGCAGCGGCAAGGAGCGCGCGCCGTTCCTCGTCGAGCCGGACGCCAGCTACGACACGGACCCTCCCCCCGACGGCTCCGATTTCGACGTGAAGGTGGACACCGCGCCCCTCGACTGCACGGGCGGCGTCGACGCCGGGATCTGCGCTTGCACCGAGATCGGTCAGAAGCCCCCGGTCGTCTACCTCGTGCTCGATCGATCGGGCTCGATGACGGCCAAGGATCTCGGCAGCAAGAGCCGCTGGGATCTCGTGCGTGTCGCGCTCTTCGATTCCACCGCGGGCGTGCTGCGCAAGCTCGGTGGCCGAATCGCGCCGGCGCTGGCCGTGTTCCCCGCCGCGAGCGCGGGCGCCAACCAGTGCTCGGCCGGCGCGGAGCTGCGGGCTCCGAGCACCGGCAACAAGGACGTCTACGACGACCTGCAGTCCCTCCTCGTCAAGGTCACGCCCGCGGGGGGTACGCCGACCGCGGCGACCCTGCGCGCCCTCTCCGCCAACCTCACCAAGCTCGCCGCCGACGGTCGGCCCGTGTTCGTGCTGCTCGCGACCGATGGCGCCCCCAACTGCGCGACCACGGGGTGCACGGCCGACCGCTGCACGCGCAACATCGAGGGCGACGTCACCGCAGACGGCCGCAAGTGCTCGCCCACGGTCAACTGCTGCGACCCCAAGGCCACCGCCGACGGCAGCCCGCTCAACTGCGTGGACGCCGACGCGACCGTCGCCGCCGTGACCGCGCTCGCGAGCGTCGGGGTCAAGACGTTCGTCTTCGGCGTCCCGGGCACGGAGGCCTACGCCAAGGACCTCGACGCCCTCGCGGTCGCCGGCGGCACGCCACGCGAGGGGGCGCCGGTGGGCGAGCGCTACTACGCGGTGAAGTCCACGACCCAGGACGCCTTCGTGGCCGCGCTGCAGGCCATCGCCGCCAAGGTGGTCGACGACTGCGTGGTCACCCTCGAGTCCGCGCCCGCCGACCCCGGGGTCACCAACGTGCTCGTCGACGGGGTGCTCGTGCCCCAGGATCCGGTCGACGGATGGACCTGGACCTCCGACCGCACGATCGAGCTGCACGGCAAGGCGTGCGCGCAGATCAAGGCAGGCCTCGTCGGGCGGCTCCAGGTCGCGGTCGGCTGCAAGACCGTCACGAAGTGATCAGGCGCCGCCGATCTTCGGCTTCTTGCCGGTCGTCGCGGGCGGCGCGACCGTCGTCGCCGGCGGAGCGGCGGTGGTCGTGGGCTTCGGCGCAGCGGTCGCCGTCGTGGTCGTGGTCGTGGTCGTGGTCGTGGTCGGCTTGGCGGCCGCGGTCGCCGCAGCCGTCGGCGAAGGCGCCGTCGCGGGCTTGGGCTCCTCCGGCTTCTTCTCCTCGTCCGCCGGCTTCTTCTCCTCGTCCGCCGGCTTCTTCTCCTCGTCGTCCGAGGCCTTCTTCTTCTTGTCTTCCTTCTTCTCTTCGTCGTCGTCGTCGGCAGCCTTCTTCTTCTTCTTCTTGCTGCCCTCGTCGTCCTTGTCCTTGTCCTTGTCGGACTCCGACTTCTCGGGCTCTTCCTTCTTGCAGGCGGGCGCGGCCGAGACGAACACGAGGGTGGCGAGCAGCAGGGTGAGGCGCGTCGACGACATGGCCTCCTGTTACCAGAGCGCTGCCCGCCCGGCACCTTGCTCGTCGGCGCCGTCTGGTCTCTGTTGGTCCGATGTCCCGCGCCTCCTGGCTCGTGTTCGTGGTCGGCTCTGTCTCGGGGTGCGGTGAGCCCCCGCCGCCGGCCGCGCCGGCCACCGCCCCTTCGGTCGCGTTCGTCGGCAAGCCGCGGTGCGGTCCTGGGACCGAGAGCTCCCCTCCGGACGCCCAGGCCCGCATGAAGGGATTCGAGGGAGACATCCGCACGTGCTTCACACTGGGCACGCCGGGGAAGGCGGCCACCACCGTGGAGGTCTCCGTGAGCGTGCAGGAGAGCGGGAAGGTCTCGAAGGTCCGCGTCGTCGGAGCCACCGGGAACCCCTCGGCGGAGAATTGCGTGTCCGACCGCCTCAAGAAGGCGACCTTCGGTCCGTTCTGCGGTGCGGAGGTCGAAATCCGGTGGACCTACGCGCTGCAATGAGACTCGGAGCGGAGGACCGGACAGGGACGGTCCGGGAGCGACAAAGCAGATTGACGCGCCCCGACATCCCCCAGCGGGGTGGTCGAGCAGCAAAATCGCAGGCACACTGGAAGGGCGTGTCTGCCTCCCACGATCGACTGCCCAGGGTCCGCGCCGACCAGGTGCCGCGCACCCCCTCGCAGCGCGCCGTCCTCCGGGTGCTCGGCACCCTGCTCGACGAGGATCGGGTCATGCCCGTGGTGACCGCGGGGCTCGCGGCGGCAGGGTTGGCCGAGCTCCCCGACCACTTCGACGAGCTGCTCGATCACCTCGTGCCCCACCTGGTCCGCGAGCTCGACGACCCAGCGCGCCCCTGGATCGTGCGCACCTTCGTCGAGGACCTCGAGGCCGAGGCCGAGCACGACCGGCTGCGTGCCGATCCCCACAGCTCCGCGCGCATGGCCATCGCGACCCGCGTTCCCGAGCGCCAGCCCGAGCCGGCGTTCGCCCCGAGCGCGATCCAGCCCGCGAGCCTGGCCCAGCTCCACGCCGCCCTCGAGGCACCGCCGGTGGACGCAGCCCGTCGCGTGGTCGTCGTCTGGAACCAGGACCGGTTCGGGCGCGCGAGCCTCGCGCGGATCCTCGTCCGCGCCGGCTTCGACGTGGTGGTGCTCGACGAGCCCGCCGAGGTCGAAGCACACCTCCTCGACCGCCTCCCGTGCGACGTGCTGCTCTTCGATCTGGACGACGAGGGGAGCGAACAGGTGCTCCGCGCCCTCTCCGGGCACGCGGAGCTGCCGCTCCTCGTGTGGACCCGCGAGAGCCCAGCCGTGGTCGAGACCCGCCTCGCGCGCCACGGTGCCGTGCCGCGCCACGAGATCGTCTCCCGCGCGGCCGTCCGCCCCGCGCCGCTGCTCGAGGCCCTCGACAGCCTCCTCGGCTAGTCTTCCCGGCGGCGGTCTGGCGTCTGACGCAGGAACGCTCGCCGATCGCCCTCGCGGCGGTCCTCGTTTTCCCGGCTTTGTCGCGAGGCCTGGTCGGGCTCTCGCGTCGGAGGCGGGACTCTGAGCGGCGAACCAGGGGGATTCTCGGGCTGCTTGGCCATGCCTCCACGTCGCTCAGCCGGCTGCAATCGGGCAAGATCGCCGCGCCCGCGGTTGACGGAGGGGGGATCGTGTTGTACCCGTCCGCGGCTGCTCTCTCGGTCGGCGCCGGTCTACTGCTGCGCGCCTACCCCTGTCCGGGCCCTGTCCGGGCCCCCTGTCCGGGCCCCTGTCGGGCAACCTGGCCGGGCCCTCCGCTCCGAAATGTGATCGCATGTCGCTCGACGCCTCGTCGCTCTATTCCCACCTCGTCCGTCTCGACGTCGCCCTGGCCAGCCTCGCGCAGGTCGCGCCTGTGGGCGGCGGCGGCGGGGCCCCCGCGGGCGGCGGCGCTGCGCCGGCACCGGCCGGTGGCGGCAGTGCGCCGGCGGCCGGCGGCGGTGGCTCGAGCATGATGAACCTGCTCCTGCCGGTGCTGATCTTCGTGGGCTTCTACTTCTTCCTCATCCGGCCCCAGCAGAAGAAGCAGCAGGAGCTCGAGAGCAAGCTCAAGAAGGGGGACAAGGTCCTCACCACGGGCGGCATCTCCGGCAAGATCATCGAGCTGCGCGACAAGCGCGCCATCGTCGAGATCGCCCAGAACGTTCGGATCGAGATGCTCAGGACCGCCATCAGCGGCATCGACGAAGGCGACGCCCCTGCCAAGGACGCCGTCAAGGACGACGAGAAGGCCAAGCCGGCCGACGCCAAGAAATGAACCGCGCATGACTCGCTGGTGGTACACGAAGCTGATCCTCATCCTCGCGCTCGGGTTGGGCGCGTTCGTCACGGTCTGGCCGAGCCTCGAGGCTCTGGTCGGGCCCAAAGGCGCCCGCCTGGGTCAAGTCGCGCGTCAGCGCGCGGATCAACCGCGGCCTCGACCTGCGAGGCGGCCTCCGGCTCGTCTACACGGTGCAGGTCGACGAGGCGATCCGCGACAAGCGTGACCGCTACGCCGACGAGATCCGGCAGAAGCTGGCCGTGCTGTTCGGCATGAACCAGGCCGACAAGCCCCTGACCAACGAGGTCCAGGAGAAGCTCAAGACCAAGCTCACCGTCGAGCGCGTCGAGCACAACAAGCTGGTCCTCAAGTTCCTCGACCAGGCCGACGCCGCCAAGGTCGACGACAAGTTCCTCGGCTCGATGAGCGAGGAGCTCATCAAGTTCCCGGACAAGGATCCCAAGGTCATCACCTTCAAGATCCGCCTCGAGCTCGAGACCTCGATCCGCGAGCGCGCCGTCACCCAGGCCAAGAAGACCGTCGAGAACCGCGTCGACGAGCTCGGCCTCCGCGAGGCGGCCATCACCACGCGCGACGAGGACATCATCATCGAGGTCCCCGGCGAAGACGAGAAGACCTTCGAGGAGATCAAGCCAGATCGTCAGCCAGACGGCGCGCCTCGAGTTCAAGATCCTCGACGACCAGGCCGACTTCTTCGGCAAGGTCGACTACGTCGCCCACCCCCTCCCCGAGGGCGGCACGCTCCAGAACGAGCTCGCCCCCGTCGGCCTCGGCGCCGACAAGCAGCCGAAGAGCGCCCCGAGCCACTACCTGCGTCTCATCAAGAAGAAGGACGAGACGATGCAGGACGCGCTCAAGCGCGTGAAGACCTACATCGCCACGCTCGGCGTCCCCGACGACCGCCAGGTCGGCTTCGGCGAGTACGACGACATCGACGCCGTCACCGGCAAGAAGGGCCCCGTGGGCTGGCGCACCTACTACATGGAGCGCCGCGCCGAGGTCACCGGCGAGTACATCACCGACGCCCAGGTCGCGACCGACCAGAACAAGGGCCCGCAGCTCGAGTACTACGTCGCGCTCACGTTCTCCCCGACCGGCGCCGACAAGTTCCAGAAGGTCACCAAGGACAACGTCAAGAAGCGGTTCGCCATCATCCTCGACGACAAGGTCGACTCGGCGCCCGTCATCCAGACCGAGATCGGCGGCGGCCACGCCTCGATCACCCTCGGCAGCAACCAGGACAAGAAGGAGCAGCTCGACGCCGCCAAGAAGCTCGAGATGGTCCTGCGCTCCGGCGCGCTCCCGGCCCCGATCGAGAAGAGCAACGAGCAGCGCATCGGCGCCTCGCTCGGCACCGACGCCATCCGCCTCGGCCTCCGCGGCGCGCTCCTCGGCGCCGGGCTCGTGCTGATCTTCATGGTGGCCTACTACTCGGTCGCCGGGATCATCGCGGACATGGCGGTGCTCTTCAACCTGCTGCTCCAGCTGTCGGCGCTCGCCGCGTTCGGCGCCTCGATGACCCTCCCGGGCATCGCCGGCCTCGCGCTCACCATGGGCATGGCGGTCGACGCCAACGTGCTGATCAACGAGCGCATCCGCGAGGAGCTGCGCGAGGGGAGGTCCGCCCGAGCGGCGGTCGAGAACGGCTACTCCAAGGCGTTCGCGGCCATCCTCGACGGCCACGTCACCACCTTCATCGGCGGTCTGCTCCTCCTGCAGTACGGCACCGGCCCCATCAAGGGCTTCGCGGTCACGCTCATCATCGGCATCGTGGCCTCGCTGTTCACCGCCGTCGTCTGCACCCGCATGGTCTTCGACTGGTGGGTCCTCGGGCGCCGCGCCAAGAAGCTGCTGATCGGCTGAGAGCCCCTAGAGGAACAAGACCATGGAGCTCATCAAGCCCGGCACTCGTATCAACTTCATGAAGCAGCTGCGCTTCTGGGTGACCGTCTCGGTCGTCCTCGCGCTCGGCTCGCTCGTGCTCACGCTCATGCCCCCCGGCAAGTTCGTCGAGGTCGGTGGCGTCAAGATCGGGCTCGGCCCGAACTACGGCACCGACTTCCGCGGCGGCACCGAGCTGCAGGTCAAGTTCAAGAAGCCCCTGGAGGCCGGCGTGGTCCGCGCAGCGGTCGAGTCGATCCCCGGGTTCTCTCGCCCCGACGTGGTGGCGCTCGGCGACCCGAGCGAGAGCAAGTTCCTCATCCGCGTGCAGGAGCACTCGAGCATCGACGAGGCCACCATGGCCAAGATCCGCCGCGCCCTCTGCTTCAAGGGCAGCACGGTGGACGAGAAGGGCGTCACCATCATGGACGCCGAGCTCGACCCGGCGCAGTGCCCGGAGTCGGTCGCCCGCCCGAGCGAGGTGAAGTTCAGCCCCGGCGGCGACAAGGTCGGCATCCGCTACGAGGTGAAGCCCGACGCGGTCATCTACGACCGCATCAAGGCCTCGCTGACCGGCGCGGGCGTCGCGCTCCGCGGGTCGACCGACGAGAAGGGCCAGAGCGCCGACCTCACCGAGAAGGGTCACGAGGTCGGACAGGCCAAGGAGTACCGCGTCGAGGTCCAGCTCAAGAGCAAGGGCGACCTCCTCCTCGACGAGATGCGCGCCAAGCTCGGCGCCGACGTCGTGCCCCCGGTCGCCGACAAGGTGGAGTGGGTCGGTCCGCGCGCCGGAAAGCAGCTCCGCGACGCCGCGGTGAAGAGCGTGCTCTTCGCCATCGTGTTCATCATGGCGTACGTCGCCTTCCGCTTCGACCTGCGGTTCGCGCCGGGCGGCATCTTCGCCCTCTTCCACGACGCCCTCGTCGTGATCGGCGTCTTCATCATCACGCGCCGCGAGATCACCCTCTCGACGATCGCCGCGATCCTCACCATCGTCGGCTACTCGATCTCCGACACGGTCATCATCTACGACCGCATCCGCGAGAACCTGAACAAGCACCGCGGGATGACGTTCCACGACATCATCAACCTGTCGGTCTCCGAGACCCTCGGGCGCACGGTGTTGACCTCCGGCTCGGTGCTCCTCTCCGTGTTCGGCATGTTCTTCTTCGGCACCGGCGTGCTCAAGGACTTCGCCCTCGCCCTCTTCGTCGGCGTCATCGCCGGCACGTACTCCTCGATCTTCGTGGCCGCTCCGCTCACCGAGTGGATCGACATCAAGTTCTTCGGAGCGAGCGCCACCGCGCGCAGGAAGAAGCCGAAGAAGGGTCCGAAGATCACCGGCCCCGGCGGCGCCAAGGGCCAGGTGCAGCACCAGTTGTAGGCTCCCACGCCGAACACCCACCGCCTCCCTCCTGAAAAGGACGGGAGGCGGTCTGGTTTCTGGGCTGCGTTCTGGGTTGGGCAAGATCTCCGCGAACGCGCATCGAACGTTCAGCGACGACCGAGGCAGATGCTCGCACCGAGAGCAACTTCGCTGCGGGAAAAGCTGGAAAGTTCGTGGTCTTCTGCGGCCTCCCTACAGTGGTCGTCGTCCAGCATGAATGGCTTCGAGATCATCCTCTCCCGCGAGCACGCGCAGTTGGACGAAGAGACCGGAAAGGCCCGCGCCGCGCGGCTCCGGCTCCTCGACGCTCCGAACCCCGATCGCCCACGGGTGCGCGACGCCATCGACATCGTGGTCGGTGGCGTGAACCTGACCGCGCGCGTCGCGGCGGACCAGGCTCCCTGCGTGCTGCGCGACCTCGCGCTCTCGCTGGTCGACCTCGGGTGCGGGGTCCGCTCGCGGGCCATCGTCCGGTTCTACGACGTCCCGTGGGAGCTCGGGCTCGAGCGGCGGGAGGGCGACCTCGCGCTCTCGCTCGTCAAGACGGGCGACGAGACCGACGTGGCCGTGCACGACCGCCGCACGCCGATCGCCGACGCCATCGCGGGCACGCGCGCCGCCATCTCTGCCCTGCTCACCGGACGCCACGCGCACGACGCGCTCGCGGAGGTGCTGCGCTCGGAGCTCGAGGGCGCCGAGGCCGCGCTCGGTCAGCTCGAGCCGGGCGCGTCGACGCCGCCCGCGCGCCACGACGTCCTCGCGGTGGTGGAGCCCGAGCCTGGCATCCGCGGCGCGTTCGGGGTCGAGCTGCCGCTCTCGGTGGACGCGCACGCGGGCGCCGAGGCCAGCGTCGTCGAGACCTCGGATCTGCACGCGCTGCTCGGTCGCGGTCGAATGCGCGCCGTGGTGCGGGGGCGCGCGCAGGAGCTCGGCGAGGTGCACGGCTTCCTCGCCACCGAGCGCCTCGTGGAGCTCGCCAAGGCGGTGCTCGATGCCTGGGAGCGTGGACGACCGCTCCACACGAAGGTGTCGCTGCAAGGGCCGCTGGTCGGGGTCCGCCTCGACGCGACCGGTACGCTGTCGCTCACGCTGGTGGCCAGCGAGAACGCCGAGGCGCCTCGTTCGACCCACGTGTTCCCCTCGCTCGAGGGGCCCGATTTCGTGGACGCGGCGGTCTCGCTGGGCCGTCAGCTGGTGCGCACGATCGTGCGCCGCGACCGCGCCCAGGCCTCGAACCTGCGCCTGCTCACGCTGCGCCGGCGCGTCCGCGAGCTCTCGGAACGCCTGCGCGACGTGGCGCGGCCGGTCGGACCGTTCGGCGAGAGCGACCTCGTGAACCAGCACCGCGACAGCTATCGGCCGTACGTGAAGGCCAAGGCCACCACGGGGGCGCCGGACGCGAGCCTCCGCCGCCTCAAGTACGAGCCGCGCTGGACGGCCGAGGTGCCCGGCATCGACCTGCGCGCCACGTTCCTCTGCGGCGACCGCCTCGTGCTCTCCGGCGCGAGCCAGACCGCGTGCGTGGACCGCGTGACGGGCAAGACGTTGTGGAAGGCCCCCACCGTCCGCGCCACCCAGATCCCCACGCCGGCGGGGCTCGCGCGCCTGCGCGGCGACGGACGCCTCGAGCTGCGTGACTTCGGCGACGGATCGGTCGTGTGGACGGCGGACTGTGCGCCGCGATCCAAGGGGACCCCCGCCGCCTGCACGATCATCGCGCCGGGCCTGCCCCGCCTGCTCGTGGCGACCGACGGCGACCGGCACCTCTGCGCGTACGATCTCACGAGCGGCGCGCCCCGCTGGCGCTACACGATGACGCGACCCGGTCCGGTGCGTGTGCGTCGCGCGGGTCGCCTCCTCGTGGTCTCCAGCGACGAGGCGCAGTTGGTCGCGCTCGACGCCGTCGACGGCCGCGTCGTGTGGCGCATCCGCGATCGCCTGCGCTTCGCCGCCCCCGCGGCCATCGAGCGCGAGGAGCTGTTCGTCGTCGCGGGAGAGCCGGGCGGCCTCGCCCGCCTGCACCACCTCGACGCGCTCTCGGGCGCACGCCGCTGGGAGCGCATCCTCGAGGGCGCCGTGGCGACGGAGTCGGCGCCGATGCCGCTCGGCCGCCTCGTGGTGGTCGTCACGCGCGATCGTCGCGGGATCGGGCTGTCGGCGATCGACCAGACGAGCGGCGTCGAGGCCTGGTCGCTCCCGCCGGGGACCTTCCCGCCCGGCACGTCCGCGCTCGGGATCGACGACCGCGTGGTGCTGAACCTCCCGACCGGCGAGGTGAGCGCGATCGTGGCGCGCGACGGCTCGACGGCCTGGCGTCACGTGTTCGAGACCCCCGTGCACGGCGACGCGCCGCGACGGCTCGAGCCGGTATTGCGCGCGGGAGCCCTGTTCGTCCCCCAGGATCGCGTGCGCGTGCTCCGCCCCTCGGACGGCGCGATCGTGGGTGTCGTCACGAGCGACCTCGTGCCCGACCTCCTGCGGGTCGACGAGCGCTGCGACGTCTACGTCGCCGAGGAGTCCGGTCACGTCGCCGCGTTCGGCGCGCAGTCCAAGCTGGAGGCCGTGCCGGGTCGCCCTCGCCTCTCGCTCGTCCGCTAGGCGCCACGCTCGACGGCCACTCCGCGCTCCGACGTGGTCACCTCGATCGAGGTGACGCCCTCGTCGAGCAGGCGGGCGATCGACCGAAGGGTCTGCTCGACGGCCTCCCGGGGGCTCGCGTAGACCGTGGCCCGCTGGTAGCGGCGAACGATGGTCACGCCCTCGAGATCGGGCTTCGCCAGGGCGAGCGCGAGCTCCGCGACCAGGCGAGGGTCTTCGCCCGGTGCCTGAGGATCGGCGCGATAGAGGCCGCGGACCACGGCGATCACTCCGCGGATCCCCACGAGGCCGTGCTCCACCCCTCGGATCGAGAGCAGGAGCTCGCCTGGGTCTGGCCCCTCGCGCCCCGCCTCGCCTCGCGGCCCGCCCGCCTCGAGCGCGCCGATGTCGTCCGACAGCAACTCCAGGTTGCCCGAGGCCTCGGTCAGCGCGTTGTTCAGCTCGTGGACGACGAAAGAGGATAGGAGCGCCGCGGCCTCGAGCCGAGCGAGCATCCTCCCCTCTGTTCCCATCCGGCCAGGGTTACACCCGCGCGAAGGCTTGGACAACGGCCGCGGCTGCCTTGTATGTTCATTCCGTGGGTCACGCTCTTGGGAGCCGCCGTGCCAGGCGAGGCCTCGCGGCCTTGTTCTTGTTCGGGGTATCGATCGCGGGCACCGTTGGCTGTGGGACCGTCGACCCTGGCACCTACGAGGGCGTACGAGACGTCAAGCCCGACGAGAACTACTTCTACTGCGTCATCCAGCCCCAGGTGCTGAACGCCAAGAAGTGCGCCACCGGCGAGGGCGGCGACACCGGCTGTCACTCGACCGCCACCCCGATGCGCCTGCAGGTGGTCGACAGCCCCGTGCTCTGCACGAGCGGCAAGCCGAGCGACCCCTCCAAGATCAGCGGCGCCGAGCGCGCGAACTACACCGCCGCGTCGCTCCGCGTGAACCGCGACATCGAGTCGTCTCCCCTGCTGCGCCGGCCGATCGGCGCCTCGGCCCACAAGGTCCTCTTCGCGAGCACCTCCGTCGAGGCCGATCTCATCCGCAAGTGGATCGCGGGGGCCCGATGAGGCGCGCTTCGCTCGCGGCCCTGCTGGTCGCGCTCTCGGGCACCGTCGCTGGCATCTGCACCACCCCTCGCACCGCCGCGGCCGAGGAGGTCGACGCCTTCGCCCGCGTGGTCGTCGAGCGGGCCGAGGTGCGCAGCGGTCCCGGCACGAGCTATCGAGTGATCGCGGCCCTCGAGCGGGGCGAGACCGTCATCGTCGACCGCCGTGGCAGCGACCAGTTCTGGCTCAAGCTCGTGCTCGCCGACGGTCGCACGGGTTGGGTGCTCGGCGACGACGTCGAGGTGTACGCGGTCAAGCCCGGCGACACCGACAAGCCGAGCAAGCCCGGCTTCTTCGCGCCCCCTCCCCTGCTCGGTGCCCGCGGCGGCCTCGCGATCCTCGCCGGGGTCCTCGGCAGCACCGTGTCGAGCCGCGACGGTGGCTCGTTCTACAACTACGCCGACGGGTACTTCGAGATCCGCCCCGCCGTGGTGCTCTCGCCCACCATCGCCCTCGAGCCTTGGGCCGGCATCTCGCGCACCGACGACGGGTCGCTCACCCAGGTCGGCGGCTGGGCGGTCGTCCACCTGCTGCCCGACCTCGCCATCGATCCCTACGTCGGCCTCGGTGGTGGCTACCTCTGGAGCCGCACCAACGCCGACGCGCTGACGCCCTCGAAGGACGAGCTCTTCGTCGCCCGCGCGGGCGGTGGCTTCCTGTTCGGCTTGCGGGGGCGCATCCTCGTCCGCATCGAGGCCACCAACCTCACCCTGTTCACCCCCAATCGCTTCAAGAACATGCAGACGTTCCTCGCCGGCCTCGGCGTGTACTTCTGAGGAGAACCCATGTCGCGCCGTTCCACGAAGCATGCTCCCTCGATGGCCCTCCGCGTCGGCGTGCTCCTCGCGCTGCTCGTCGGCGCGGCGGGTTGCGTGACGGTGAAGCCGCAGCAGCGTGGCGTCCTCTCCGACCCGATCATGCGCTTCGGGGGCAACGGTCACGACGCGGTGGAGCAGGCGCATTTCCGCCACGCGATCGACAATCGCGAGGGCTCGTTCGGTGGTGATGGCGTCGCGGGCGGTGGGTGCGGATGCAACTGATTCGGCCGCGCTCCATCACCCGCCGGGCCCCATCACGGTCGGCCTTCGTCGCGCTCGCAGCGGGGCTCACGGTGTTCGCCGCGGAGGGCTCGCCGCGGGGCGAGGTCGTCTCGTTCGACTCGCGCTACACGCTGTACCGAGAGGGCACCCCGTACGGCAACATGCTGGTGCACAACCCCTCGGTGCTGCTCGGCGCCAAGCCGACCGAGTCGTTCGGGCTGCACGCGGGGTGGCAGGCCGACGTCGTCTCCGGGGCCTCGGTCAAGATCCGCAACGAGACCCGCGGGGTCGACGCGGTCACCACCGCGAGCGTGAAGGACTTCCGCCAGGTCGCGAGCGGAGGTTTCTCGCTCGAGCGCAAGTACGTCACCTTCGAGGCCGGCTACGCCTACGGCTGGGAGCACGACTACAAGTCGCACAGCGTCGATTTCTCGGCCAAGACCGAGCTCCTGCAGCGCTCGATGGAGCTCAGCATCGCCTACGCGCGCAACTGGGACAGCGTCTGCGATCGCGTGCAGAGCGACATCGACCCGACCCGTCGGCGCGGGCTCGAGAAGAGCACCGCGTGCTTCACCGCCGACCCGACCGTCACCACCCGCCCCCTCGTGCTGGACGCCTTCCAGGCGGGCTGGACCCAGCTCTGGTCGCCCCTCTTCGCGACCCAGCTGATCTATTCGCGACAGGTGCTCAACGGCTTCCAGTCGAACCCGTACCGCGAGGTCAACCTCGGCGTGTCGTCTCCGGCCCAGGAGTACGTGCCCGAGGTGCGCGATCGCCAGGCGGTCGCCCTCAAGGCGAACCTCTACCTCCGGCCCATCAAGACCGCGCTGCGCGTCGGCGTGCGCGCGTACCGCGACACCTGGGACATCCGGAGCTTCACCGGTGAGGTCGAGCTCGAGCGCTACGTGCTCGTCGACGCCCTCCGCCTGCGTCTGCGTGGCCGCTACTACACCCAGGGATCCGCGACGTTCTACAGCGACGACTACTACCTCGTCCCGCGCGGCAAGTACTTCACCGGCGACCGCGAGCTCTCGACGATGCGCTCCTGGATGGCGGGGGCCCGCTTCGCCTTCGGGCCGAGCGCGGGCCAGCAGCGCTGGGGTGGGCTCCTGAGCAAGGTCGAGCTCTCCCTCGGCGGCGACTACGTGTCGTACGACTACTCCGACTTCACGATCGCCGGCACGCCGCTGCACAAGACCGCCATCATCGTCAGCTTCGGCGCCAGTCTCCTCTTCTGAGATCTCCGCACGACGGGCCATTCCGCCTGGGGCGGTGGCTGGCCGCCGGACAGAAATCGTGGCGTGGGCGCGTGGACAAATCTACGCTGACGGCAACTGCGTACACACCAGGGAGGGCTCCATGCGCCACGTCTTTGCTTTCGCCATCGTCGCCGCTGCCTACGGTTTCGGCTGTTCCTCCTCGTCGACCTCGGTCGCCGAACCGAGCGTGGACGACGGGTGTACGAGCTACGCCGCCAACTACTGCGAGAAGGCCAACAGCTGCGTCTCGTTCTACATCCAGGTCTCCTGGGGTGACGTCGCGCTCTGCAAGTCGCGCCTCAAGGACTCCTGCCTCCGCGCCGCGAAGGCGCCGAGCACCGGCATCACCGGCAGCGCGCTCGACAAGTGCGTCAAGACCATCCCGGCCGTCTCGTGCAGCGACTTCCTCAACGGCGTGCCGATCGCCGACTGCCAGGTCACCGGCTCGATCGAGGACGGCAAGGTCTGCGGCGACAACGCGCAGTGCAAGACCGGCTTCTGCGCGACGGACGAGTCCAAGTCCACCTGCGGCACGTGCAGCCCCAAGATCGGCGAGGGCGCCGCGTGCGTGGCCAACGACTGCCCCGACGGCCTCAAGTGCGTCAACAGCAAGTGCCAGAAGCCGGTCGCCGCGGGCGGCGCCTGCAGCGCCGACAAGCCGTGTGGCCAGCAGCTCTCCTGCATCAGCGGCACGTGCCAGGCCCACCTCACCACCGAGGGCGCGACCTGCGACGACAAGGAAGCCACCGCGCCCAAGTGCGACTTCACCAAGAACCTCGCGTGCCTCGGCGACAAGTGCCAGAAGTTCACCTTCGCCAGCGGCGCGGGCGGAGCTTGTGGCATCACGCTCGAGGGCACGACGATCAAGAGCATCACGCTCTGCGACAAGGGCGGCTACTGCAAGGGCGTCGACATCGTGAAGGGCGTCTTCACCGGCACGTGCGCGCCTGCGGCGGTGGACGGTGCAAACTGCACGGTGGGCGAGGGCCTCGGCGTCGGCCCCGGCTGCATCGCGCCCGCCAAGTGCGTCGACGGCGTCTGCAAGATCAGCGATCCGGCCACCTGCAAGTGACCCGGTAGGGCAAGTGACCGGGTAGGGAGGGCTCGAGAGGGCCCTCCCGTCGTCTACTTGAGCGTGACGGTGGAGGTGCCTTCGTTGAAGGTGACCGAGCCGCAACCGCTCTCCACGGTCTTCGTCGCTCGATAGCGGATCGTGTAGGTCGGGCCCGTGATGGCCGAGAAGGTGAAGTTGGCGGGCACCGGGCTGGTCCCGGCCGTGATCGTCAGCCCACCGATCTTGGTGCCGTTCAGCGAGACGTCGACGGTGAGGGAACCACACGAGAGCGAGTTGCTCAGACCGATGCTCGACGAGAACGAGGTGGCGGAGGGCAGCGTGGTCGTGCGCACGCCCTGGTAGTAGTCGCCCAGGTTCCAGAAGTACGGGTCCTTCGAGATGACGGCCGTGTCGGTGGCGGTCGGGAAGATGAAGCTCGCGGTGATCCCCGTGTCGGGCGGGCCCGTGTCCGGCGTGCCCGTGTCCGGCGTGCCCGTGTCCGGCGTGCCCGTGTCCGGCGTACCCGTGTCCGGCGTACCCGTGTCGGGGGTCCCCGTGTCGAGGGTGCCCGTGTCGAGGGTGCCCGTGTCTGCGACCCCGGTGTCGGCGATCGCGGTGTCCGTGCTGGCCCCGCTGTCGATCGGCGCGCCGGTGTCCGGCCCGGTGCCCGTGTCGACCTTCGTGTCGTCCGCCCCGTCGGAGGGGGTGTCGACGAGGTCGGCGTCCTTGAGGCCCGTGTCCTTGCGTCCCGCGTCGCTGACGACGGTCTCGAAGTCCTCTCCGGTCGCCGCGCAGGCGCTCAGGAGCAGCGAAGCCAAGACGAGGGGAGCGGAACGGAAGCGCATCCACCCATCCTACCCGCGACTGGGCCGAGGTGAGCAACAGGGCAACGCGCGCCAGACCACCTACATGCCCCCCTACTCGCGTTGACGGCGTGCCCATCGCCCGCTACCACCCGCGACCCTTTCGTACAGCGAACGTCACGCCGGCCGCGCGGATCCTCCGCTGGGAGCCTGGCACAAGTGACGACATCGACCTCGTCGATGCAAGGTGCGCGCATGGGTGTCTCGGACGTCGACGACGTCCTTCCGGCGCGCGCCCGCTCGATTCTCGTTGCCCACCCCCGGGCAACGCGCGGAGGTATCCATGCGTCGACTCGGCCTGGATTTCGGCACCACCAACAGCGCGCTCGCGCTCCACGACGGCAGCGCCGCGCGCATCCTGCCCGTCTCGGGGCGCGCCACCTGGCGCACCGTCCTCACCTTCGCCGAGGGTGAAGAGCCGCTCGCCGGCGAGCCCGCGATGGAGCGCGCCGCCCACGGCGGCTGCCGCTTCGTGCAATCCATCAAGTCGCACCTCGCGAGCCCGCTCGTCGATCGCACCCAGATCCTCGGGCGCACCTACCGGCTGCCCGAGCTCGTCGCGGTGTTCCTCCGCAAGCTGCTCACCGCGGCGGGCTTCGTGTTCCGCGACGGTCGCGCCTGCTTCTCCGACGGCGCACCGATCGAGCAGATCGTCGTCGGCCGCCCCGTGCGCTACGTCGGCGCCGAGGCCCCCGAGCACGACGCGCTCGCCGTGGCGCGGCTCGAGGAGGCCATGCGCCTCGCCGGTCTGCCCTCGCCCACCCTCGAGCTCGAGCCCCTCGCCGCGGCCTTCCACTACGAGTCCCAGCTCGACCACGACGAGCTCGTGCTGGTCGCCGACTTCGGCGGCGGCACGAGCGACTTCAGCCTCGTCGAGGTGGGCCCCGCGCGCCTGCGCGCCGGCCCCGATCACGCCCGCTTCGTCCACGGCCACGGGGGCGTCGGCCTGGCGGGCGACGCGCTCGACGCCGAGCTCGTGCACCACGCGGTCACGCCCACCCTCGGGCGCGGGTCGCGGTATCGCCTCCCGGGCAACGGCGGCACGATGGAAGTGCCGCCGTGGATCTACGGCAAGCTGCGGCGCTGGCACCACCTCTCGTTCCTGCGCTCGCAGCGCACCCTCGAGCTCTTGCACCACCTCCGGATCCAGGCCGAGGAGCCCGACAAGCTCCGCAGCCTGCTCCACGTCGTCGAGGACGACCTCGGCCTGCCGCTGTTCCGCGCCGTCGAGGGCGCGAAGGTGCGGCTCTCGCACGCAGAGGAGACCGAGCTCTCCTTCGTCGACGGGCCCATCGCGCTCCGCGCGCCGGTCTCGCGCGCGGCCTTCGAGGCGTGGACCGAAGACGTCCGCGGCAGCATCGAGGCCTCGCTCGACGCGCTCCTCACCGAGGCGAACGCGCGTCCCGCCGACGTGGACGCGGTCTTCATGACCGGCGGGACCTCGCTGGTTCCCTCGGTCGTCGCGGCCTTCGAGCGCCGCTTCGGCGTCGACAAGCTCCGCGGCCGCGGTGGCGAGCAGCTCACCTCGGTCGCCCTCGGGCTCGCCGCGCGAATGGGGAGCGGAGGACCGGACGGGGACGGTCCGGGAGCGACGAGAGCAATCGCCTGAGGGTGGCACAAAGCGGCCATCGCTCGCGAGCGCATCCTGGGCGATGATGCGCGCCATGGAGCCCGTCCAGTACCTGACGTTCTTGTTCGTCCCCCTCGTGATCGGCGTCTATTACTTCTGGTACTTCCGCAAGGTGAAGAACGCGGGTGGCTATGCGGCGATGGCCCAGCGCGCGACGCAGCTCAAGTTCGGCGTCGGCCCGACCGAGTCCGCCGATCTCACCAAGGTGTTCCGCGGGCAGTTCTACATCGGCCCGCTCACCGGCACCGGGCGCAGCGGCTGGCAGCAGGTCGGCGACGCGCTCACCAGCACCACCTATCGTGGTCGTGGCGTCGAGCTCACCATCACCTCGTTGAACCGGCTCGTCGTCGCCGGCGAGCCCATGCCCGACTCGGACCTCAAGTACGACGTCAGCACGGGCGACACCGGCTACCGCCCGATCGAGTCGTTCACCGCGCAGAACCGGCCCGCCCTCGTGCTCGCCGACCAGGCCTTCGGCGCCGACCCGAACCTCGCGAAGGCGCGCAAGGCCGCCGAGAGCACCTACAACGCGATGGGCCAGATGGTGAAGTGGGACCTCGCCGTGCTCAAGCTGCAGACCGGCGAGAGCATGGTCCTCTGGCTCGACCCCGCCGGCATCCTGCGCCTCCAGCAGTGGTGCGCGACCGGGACCTAGCCGAGCGCCTGCATCAGATCGGCGACCACGTCCTCGGTCTCCTCGATCCCGCAGCTGATCCGCAGGAGGCCGTCCGACACCCCGGCGGCCCGGCGGGCCTCGGCGGGCATCGAGAAGTGCGTCGTCGAGGCTGGGTGGGTGACGAGCGAGCGCACGTCGCCGAGGCTCACCGCGTGGGTGAGCAGCCGGCAGCGCTCGAGCACCGCGCGCCCCGCCTCGAGGTCTCCGTGCAGCTCGAACGCGACGATCGCGCCGAACGCGCCCATCTGCCGCACCGCGAGCGCGTGCTGGGGGTGCGAGGCGAGCCCCGGGTAGTGGACGCGGGCGACCGCGGGGTGGCGCTCGAGCGCGCGGGCGAGGGTGAGCGCCGTGGCGTTGGACTGCCGCGCGCGCAGCACGAACGTCCGCGCCCCGCGCGCGATCAGCATGGCCGAGAGGGGCGAGAGGATCCCGCCGAACGACTTGACCGCGACCTCCTTCACCTCGCGCACGAGGTCGGCCCGGCCGACGACCATGCCGCCGATCGCGTCGCCGTGTCCGCCGATCTGCTTGGTCATCGAGTGCACGACGAGGTCGAACCCGTGCGCCAGCGGCCGCTGCGCGAACGGCGTCGCGAACGTGTTGTCGCAGAGCGAGTAGAGGCCCCGCTCGCGCGCGAGCCCCGCCACGGCCGCGAGGTCGGTGAGCTGCAGGGTCGGGTTGGCCGGCGTCTCGACGTAGACGAGGCGCGTGTTGGTCTGGATCGCGGCCTGCCACGCGGCCGGGTCCGTCTGGTCGACGAACGTGGTGGTGATCCCGAGCCGCGGCAGCCGCTCGCGCAGGAGCCGCGCGGCCTCGCCGTACATCGAGCGCGGCGCGACGACGTGGTCTCCCGCCTCGCAGAGGGTGACGATCGCCGCCGAGATGGCCGCCATCCCGCTCGCGGTCGCGCAAGCGTCCTCACCGGCCTCGAGGGCCGCGACCTTGGCCTCGAGCGCGGCGACGGTGGGGTTCTTCCAGCGGCCGTAGATCAGGTGGTCGTTCTCGCCGGCGAACGCCCCCGCGGACTGCGCGGCGTCGTCGAACGCGAACGCGCTCGCCAGGTGGATGGGCGCCTCGACCGCGCCCGTAGCCGGGTCGGTGCGGTCGCCCGCGTGGACGCAATCGGTGCTCGTCGGTCGGTCGCTCACTGTGCCTCCAGGGCGCGCTGCACGTCGGCCAGCACGTCGGCTTCGTCCTCGATCCCGACCGCGAGGCGGATGAGATCGTCCGAGATCCCCGCCGCGGCCCGCTGTTCCGGGGTCATCTCGTAGTAGCTCATGATCGCGGGCTGCTCGACGAGCGTGTCGACCCCGCCGAGGCTCGGCGCGATGCGCGCGAGCTGGAACCCATCGACCACGCGGCTCGTGACCGCGAGCGGGCTGTCGTGCCCCTGTCCGTGCGGGTCGGTCTTCACCCGGAAGCTCACGACACCGCCGAAGCCGTTCATCTGCGCCTGGGCGATGGCGTACGTGGGGTGGCTGACGAGACCGGGGTAGAACACCTCGGCGACGCGGGGGTGCGTCGCCAGCATCTCGGCGACCGCCATCGCCGTGCGGTCGTGGCGCTCCACGCGAACCGCGAGGGTCTTGAGGCCGCGCGCGACGAGGAACGCTCCGTGGGGATCGAGCACCCCGCCCAGCACGCCGCGCAGATCGCGGATCAACCCCACGAGCGCGCGCGAGCCCACCACCGCGCCGGCGAGCACGTCGTGGTGTCCGGCGAGGTACTTGGTGGCGCTGTGCACGACGAGGTCGATCCCGAGGCCGAGCGGCTGCAGGTCGATCGGCGTCGCGAACGTGCTGTCGACGACGGTCTTGATCCGCCGCGCCTTGGCCAGCGCCGCGAGCGCCGCGAGGTCGGTGCAGTGCAGGTAGGGGTTGGTCGGCGACTCGCCGACGACCAGCCGCGTCTCGGGCCGGATCGCGGCCTCGACGGCCGCGAGATCGCCGGGCTCGACGATGGTGTGCTCGACGCCGTACGCGGCCAGGGTCTTCACCACGAACTGACGCGTGCGCCGGTAGCCGTCGCGGAACAGGATGACGTGCGCGCCCTGCTTCAGGAGCGCGAGCAGCGTGGTGGTGAGCGCCGCCATGCCGCTGCCGAACGCCGCGCACTCCGCCTTGCCGGTCGGATCCTCGAGGGCGGCCAGGCGCTGTTCGAGCGCGCGCACCGTCGGGTTTCCATAACGTCCATATTCTTCGCGGTGCGGGTCCGCGTGCTCGCCGGTCATGTGGGCGGCGAGCTCCGAAGAGTCGGCGAACGTGTAGGTCGACGTCGTCACGATCGGCGTCGGCACCGCGTCGAAGCGTTCGGGGCGGCCCACGCCGGCGTGCACCGAGCGGGTCGAAGGGCCGGCGGCGTGGACCGCGGCCTCGCGTGGGCGCGGCTTCGGCGGCGGGAGGAAGCTGCTCATGGGGTGCGCACGTTATCGGATCCCCATCGACGGTGCGACGGGGCCCGTCTACCGTCCGACCGTGCGCCACTCGTCTCTCGTGACGGCTCTCGTCGGTCTCTTGGGGGGTCCCCTGCTGGTCACTGCCTTCTCGTCACTGGTGGTGGGTGGGTGTCACCCGAGCGCCGACGGCAAGCCAGCGGTCGCCCCCGCCCCGAGCGCGAGCGCCTCGACGAAGCCCGCGGTCCCGGTCGAGGTCTCCACGTGTGCGCGCGCATGCGCCGTCGAGACCAAGTGCGGGGGAGACCTCGCGGTGTGCAAGCAGCGGTGCCTGCCCATGGCCCGCGTGCTGCTCGACGACGTCCTCGCCACCATGGTCGCCTGCGTCGAGAAGAGCGCGCCCCCGGTCTGCGACGACAAGGACCCGGCCGCGCGCAAGCCGCTGATCGGCAAGTGCGTGCTCGACGCCACGGCCGAGAAGGCCACCAAGGACGCCGAGAACGTCGAGCTGTTCGCCAAGGCCTACTGCGATCGTACGCAGGCTTGCGGCGTCGTCGGGCCGTTCAGCGCGGGCAAGTGCCTCGGCGAGGCCAAGGGGAAGATCCGCGACACGGAGGAGTCGGGGTATCTCTACGGCTCGCTGCGTACGGGCAAGGTGGACGAGGTGGTGCGCTGCCTCGGCGCCGTCGCCTGTGACCTGCGCAAGCCCACGGCCGACGCCGACATGCAGCGATGCATCGACGACCTCATGGCCAAGGCCGCGGAGGCGCCCTGAGCCACGCGCTCCAAAGGCTGTGCTGGGTCGTCGGGCTCCTCGCGTCGTGCGCAGGGTCGGCGGTCGGCACCAAGCCACTGTCGCCTCCGACCGACACCGACGCCTGTCCGCGCCTGTGCTCGGCGCTCGAACGCTGCGGCACCCCGCCGGCCGACTGCGTCGTCTCGTGCGGCAAGGAGCGCGAGGGCCTGCGGCCCGAGGTGCACGGAGGCTACGTGTCGTGTGTGGAGACCGAGCTCGCGATGTGCGCGAGCATGGACGGTCCGACCAAGCGGCAGCGGGTGACGCTGTGCTTCGCGGCGGCCGTGGACGTCGTGCACGGCACGGTCGGGGATGGTCCACTGCGCACCCTGGCCACGGCTCTCTGCTCACGGGAGGCGCGCTGCCACGGAGGGAGCGCAGCGGCGACGGACACCTGCGTCGACGAGGTGGTGGCCTCGCGGAAGGCGTCCGCGCGGCTGCTCTCGGCGGTGCGCCCCGCACGCGTCGCTGCCATGAGCGCCTGCGTCGACAAGCGCCCGTGTGACGACGACGATCCGGTCGCGCACTGTCCGTGATGCGGCCTCTCGAGGCCGTGACGGTGTCCCTCTCTCGACGCGTCCACTGCCCGCGTACTCGGACCTACAAGGTCGCTCAGCCGTGCATCCCCTGCAACGGATGAGGTCACTACAGTCCGCCGGGGTCAGTCGTCCTTCGGGGTCCGCGCGCGCTGCGCGGCCAGCCCACCCTTGCGGCCCGCCGTGCGAGCCTCTTCGGGCGAGAACTCGTGGGCGGTGCCCTTGGCGTGGGCAGCCTTGCCACCGAGGCTCGCAATCTCCTTCTGTTTCTCGGGGCTCATCGCGGCGAAGCCACGGCGTTGCTTCTTGCGAACGACCGGGGTCTCGGTGGTGATTTCGCTCCCGCTGGCTTCTTCGGTTCGGTTGGATTTCATGGGGATATGGGTCCGATGCCACACCCACCGAAGAGGACTCATACGTCACGAAAATGATTTTCAGGCGCCTCGCCGGGCCGCGTGGAGCACCCTCAGCTCTACGGCAGAGCCACCTCGATAGGCGTCGCGACGGAGGCTACCGATGAGGTCGACGTGGTCGCCGACCCCGATCCCGAGGTGCGCGAGGCCATAGCCGAAGGCGTCGACGAGGCGCCCGCCGTGATCGACGACGAGCCGCAGGTGCTCGGCCTTCATGATCCGGGCAGAGACCACCCGCGCATCGGCGACGCGCAGCCGGACATAGGGCTGCCCTTCGCCGGTCGGCTCGAACAACGACAGGTCACGCACCACGCGCGACAGGTCGTCGCTCGGATCGAGATCGGCGTCGACCCGTGGCGCCGCGCCCCGGACCGCGCGCGGCAGGTGGGCGTGCGCCGCGGCGAACGCCTCCCGCAGGGCGTCGAGGCGATCGCGACGCAGGTGCACGCCCGCGGCGGCCTGGTGGCCCCCGAACCCGAGCATCGTCTCCTTGCTGGCGACCAGCCCGTCGTAGAGCCGTGCGCCCTTGGGCCCGCGCGCGGAGCCTCGGCCCTCCTCGCCCTCGAAGGCGATCACGATCGCGGGCACCTGGTAGCGATCGACGAGGCGCGCCGCGACGATGCCGACCACGCCGACGTTCCAGCCCTCGCCGCCGACGACGATCGCGGGCGATTCGCCCTGTCCGGTCCGCTCCACCTCGGCGAGGGCCTGATCGAGGACGTCGCGCTCGACCGTGCGACGGAGCTTGGTGACCTCCTCGACCTGCGCGGCCAGGCCCCGCGCCGCGCTCACGTCGGTCGAGAGCAGCAGCTGCAACGAGAGATCGGGGGCGCCGAGGCGACCCGGGGCGTTGATGCGTGGCGCGAGCTTGAAGGCCACGTCCTCGCCACCGACCGACGCACCGGCGCGCAGGCCGGCCGCCTCCACGAGCGCCTCGACGCCCGGGCGCGGCGCGGTCTCGATGCGGCGTAGCCCCGCGCGGACGAGCGCGCGGTTGTCCCCCTCGAGCGGCGCCACGTCGGCGACGGTGCCGAGCGCCACGAGGTCGAGCAGCGGGCGCAGATCGAGCGCGGCGCCGAGCGCGGCGCGCAGGCCCGCCGCGACGCTGAGCGCGAGGCCCACCGAGGCGAGGTGCTTGAACGGGAAGCCACACTCGGGGCGGTGCGGGTTGAGGAACGCGCGCACCGGCAACCCGCCCTCCGGGACGAGGTGGTGGTCGATCACGATCGCGTCGATCGAGGCCTCGCGCAGGGCGGCGAGGCGGGGCGCGTCGCTCGAACCGCAGTCGCAGGTGACGAGCAGGGCGGGTCCGCGCGCCTTCACGCGCTCGAGCGCGCGCGCCGAGAACCCGTAGCCGCCGTCGTAGCGCGAGGCGAGCACGGTGAGGGGCGGGGCGCCGAGGGCCGCGAGCGCGCTCGCGAGCACCGCCGTCGCCGTGATGCCGTCGACGTCGTAGTCGCCGAACACCACCACGCGCTCGCCCTTGCGGACGGCGTGCGCCAACCGGTCGACGGCCGCCTCGCGGTCGACCATCGCGTGCGGCGGCGTGAGATCGGCGAGCTTCGGGTCGAGGAACGCGCGGGTGGCGATGGGGTCCGTGTGCCCTCGCGCCTCGAGGACCGCGGTCGCCGTGCGGGTGAGCCCCAGCGGGGCGAGCGTGCTCACCGCTCGAGCGCGTCGAGGAACGGGTTCGCGTAGCCCTCGGCCTTCTCGGCGATCCCGGCGAAGCCCTTGCCTCCCTCGCGGGTGCGCTTGACGTCGGCGAAGGCGCCCTCCGAGATGGCCGTCCAGATGCCCTTGTTCGCCACGTCGGTGAGCATCTCGAGCGTCTCGTCGAGCACCTGGATGGCGCGCTGCTCCACGATGCCACCCACCTTCCACTCGATCTCGTCGCCGAGGCTCTTGGCGGTGCCGAACACGTACCGCGTGGCCTTGAGCGAGAGGTAGCGGTCCATGAGCAGCGGGTTGTGGATCGCCTCGGAGAACATGCCGAGGAGCTCGATGCTCTGGTGGGTCATCACCCCGGCCAGGTTGAACATGGCGTCGTGCACGTGGGCCTGGAGGATGTCGCCGGTCTTGAACTTGGTCGGCGGCATCCACTTGATCGGGTGGCGCGGGAACACCTGGCGGACGAGCTGCGCCTGCGCGACCTCGTACAGGAACGCATCGGGGCGGCTCGGGTCGATCTCGTAGGCGTGCCCCAGGCCGAGGAGCTCGTCGGGGAGCCCCGCACGGTGGGCGAACGCCTCGTTGACGAACTGGGAGGCGAGCACGGTGTGCGCGCGCTCGACCGCGTCGGCGGTGGTGAGGTAGTTGTCCTCGCCGGTGTTGATGACGATCCCGGCGCGGCCGATGATCCGGCGCGAGACGTACTGGTCCACGAACGTGCGGCACATGTTGATGTCGCGGAACAGGATCCCGTACATCGCGTCGTTGAGCAGCATGTCGAGCCGCTCGACCGCCGCCATCCAGGCGATCTCGGCCATGCAGAGGCCACTCGAATAGTTCGTCTGCCGGACGTAGCGGTCCTGGCGCACGGTCGCCTCGTCGAGGGCGCGCCGGATGATGGCGAAGTTCTCCTGCGTCGCGAACGTGCCGCCGAAGCCCTCGGTCGTGGCGCCCTCGGGGACGTAGTCGAGGAGCGACTGCGCGGTCGCGCGGATGACCGCGACGATGTCGGCGCCGGCGTGGGCGGCGCCCTTGGCCTGCACCGCGTCGTCGTAGATGTTGCCGGTCGCGACGATCACGTACTTGAGGGGCGTGCCCGGCTGCGCGGTCGCCGGGTAGGCCGCGCGCAGGGTCTCCTTCTTGTGCCGGGCCTGGTCGATGCGGGCGAGCGCGGCGGCGACCGGCTCCCCGAGGACGGCCAGGGCCGCGGCGCGATCGGCGGCGGAGAGCGGCGGGCACGGCGACTTCGGCCCGTGCCCCTTCGGGAGCAGGTGCTCGAGCTCGGGCCCGAACGCGATGCGCTCGGCGGCGTCCTGCAGGTCGCCCCCGTGGCGCGCCACCGAGAGCCCGAGGACGGCGCACGCGCCGAGGCCGAGCGCGCCGGCCGCCTGCAGCTTGTCGACGAAGAGGTTGACCAGCGGGACGCCCTGGTCGTCGACCCCGGTGACGCCGAGGGCGCGCAGGGTGACGCGCTCCACGCCGACCGTGGTGTGGCGGTCGACGTACCCCTGCACGTCGTCGGCGATCTGCTGCGCGAGGGCCCGACACTGGGCCACCTTCGCCTCGTCCATCGGGACCCTGGCCATGGAGCGCGAGTAACGTGTCGCCGCGCGGCCGCAAAGGTTATTGGGTGGGTCGCCCGAGGAAGGACGTCGACGAGACGTGGTTCCGCGCGTGAACGCGCACCTCGTGCAGCGTCACGTGAGTGTCGATGCGCCGGAACCAGGCGATGTCGACTGGCACATGAACTGCTCGTTCCTTCGATCGTCCTTCGAAAGGAGGGTCCCATGGCACACACGCCGAGGGTGCGAGAGGCGCTCGTCCTCTTGCTCACCATCCCCGCGCTGACGTTCTGCGGAGCGGCCGAGACGGTCGACGCACCGAACGCAGACACCGTACCGGAGCCGGCACCCATCGCGGTGACCGTCGCCAAGCCCGCGCCGCCGGCGTTCTTCGTCGTGGCGCCTGACGCCGGTCCGACGACCGTCCCGCAGCATCCGGCGGTCGTGGTCCCGGCCGACCCGGCCAAGCACCCAGGGCCGTTGCCGCCGCCCTGTCCGAATTGCCCGGATCCGCGCGGTCTCCCGACCGAGCCGCCGGTCGACGTTCCGCGTTAGCGGCCCTCCACCGTTGGGCTACCCTGGCGCACCCGCGTGACCCCTCGCATCCTCCCCGCGCTCGAGCGCCTCGGTCGTCTGACCCTCAACCGGCGCGGCCACGTCAGTCGCTTCGTGTCGACCCCCGTCGGCCGCGTGCACGTGTACGACGCCTGGGGTCACGGGCAGCTGCCGGCGGTCATCTTCATCCACGGCATCGGCACGGCGGCCCCGCCGTTCGCGCCGGTGCTCGCGCGGCTCCGGCACCACGTCCGCCGCGTGGTCGCGCTCGAACTGCCTGGCCACGGCGCGAGCGACCAGCCCTCACGGCAGCTCACGCCCGAGGTGCTCTTCGAGGCCACTGGCGCCGCGCTCGACCACCTCATCGAGCAGCCCTCGGTGCTCGTCGGCAACTCGCTCGGTGGCGCCGTCGCGATGCACTACGCGATGGAGCGCCCCGAGAACGTGCGCGGCCTGTTCCTCGTGTCGCCCGCGGGCGCGCGCATCGAGGAGCACGAGCTCGAGACCTTGGTCCGCAACTTCGACATCCGCACCAGCGACGACGCGCGCGTTCGCCGGTCGCATCTACCACCGCGAGCCGTGGTTCCTGCGCCTCGTGGTCCACGAGCTCGGGCCGCTCCTCACCCGCAAGGTGGTGCGCGAGCTCCTCGAGGGCGCGCGCGCCGATCACGCGGCCGACGAGGCCAAGCTCGGATCGCTGCCCATGCCGGTGACCCTCGTGTGGGGCAAGTCGGAGCGGCTGCTCCCACCGAGCGCGCTCGCGTGGTTCCGCAAGTACCTGCCGCCGCACGCCAAGATCCTGGAGCCCGAGGGCTTCAGCCACTCGCCGCACCTCGAGCACCCCCGTGCGGTGTCGGAGCACATCCTACGATTCCTCCGCGAGCTGTGAGCTTGCGGCGAGCGGAGCGCCAGCGAAGACTGCGCGTCGATGCTCCGCCCTTCGCTCCGCTTCGGTCTCCTGCTCGCCGCCCTCGTCCCGACCGCCACGACCAGCTGCTCCTCGAAGGACGACCCGCCGCCGGCCGGCAACCCGGCGAGCACGTTCGCGGCGGTGTTCGACCTGCCTGCGACCGGCAAGGCCGACCTCGTGTCCGTGCCGTTCCCGAGCGACCTCCTCCTCGACGACAAGGGCACGATCCAGGCCTCGGCGACCGGCGGCGTGGCCAAGCTCGTGCCGTCGAGCAACGGCGCCAAGTACCTCTCCGAGGCGCTCGCGGCCACGCACGGGTTCGGGGTCTACGGGGGCGCGCTGTTCGCGCTGACCGGCGACGCCCCCGACGCGAGCAAGCTCCCGACCGGAAAGAAGGGCGACTGTCAGGGCAAGGACGCGCCGGTCTACCTGGTCGACGTCGACGCCGGCACGGTGCTCGACTGCCGCGCGGCGTGGAACGACGACGGCGCGCTGAACTCCTCGAGCGAGACCCAGCCCATGCTCGCGGTGCAGACGAGCCGCGGCACAGTGCTGCCCGAGAAGCACAAGATCGTGGCGCTGCTCACCACCGCGCTGGTCGGCAAGAAGAGCCAGGCCAAGCTGGCGGCCTCGGCCGACTTCGTCGCCATCCGCGACGGCGCGCGCACCGACGCCGCGGCCACGCTCTACAAGGCGGGCATCGACAAGGCCGTCGCCAAGCTCGGCATCGACCGGAGCACCGTCGTCGCCGCCGCCGTCTACACGACGGGCGCCGTGACCAGCGACTTCTTCGCCATGCGCGAGGCCGCCAACGCCACCGCGGCGCCGGTCCTGAAGTGGGGCAAGGAAGACGTCGCGCCTGTGCAGCCCGCGCGCTTCACGACGGTGACGCCGCTGCCGACGGGGTGGAACGCCTCGCTCGACGATCTCCTCGGCACGCCCAAGCAGCTCGAGGGCAAGGACGACCCCGACTGGGACGACAACCCCGGTATCCCCCACGACGCGCTCGGCGCGATCGGGGTCGCGACGATCGACGCGCCGAACTTCCTCGTCGACGCGCCCACCGGCTACAGCGATCCGAAGCACGGCACCGTGTTCCACGACGCCGCGGGCAAGGTCGCGCCGAACCCGAGCCGCCCCACCTCGAAGGTGTGGATCTCCGTGTTCCTCCCCAAGGCGGCGGCACCCGCCGAGGGGTACCCCGTGGTCGTGTTCCAGCACGGAATGGGCGGACAGCGCGGCGACGCGCTCGCGCTGGCGAACACGTTCGCGCGCAAGGGCTGGGCGACGGTGTCGATCGAGGTGGTGCTGCAGGGCACGCGCGGCGGCTCGGCCGCGGCCCGCGGCGACAAGAAGTTCGACTACAAGCGCTCGTCGTCCAAGTACGAGGGGCCGGACGGCTTCACCGACACGAGCGGCGACGGCGGCAACGAGGGCCCGACCGATCTGTTCGGCGGCCTGTTCCGCCTCGCGGCGCTGCGCGACCAGTTCCGCCAGGCCGCCGTCGACCACGCGACGCTCTACCGTGTGCTCTCGGCCTCCCCCACCCTCGAAGGGCTCGCCATCGACGGCAAGGCACCGAAGCTCGACGGCACGCGCGTCGCGTACTTCGGCATCTCGCTCGGCGGCATCCTCGGGTCGCTGGTCGCGGGCATCGAGCCCGGCCACAAGGCCTACGTGCTCCAGGTCCCGGGCGGCGCGCTCTTGACGGAGCTCGCGTCGAACAGCCCCGCGATCTACTCGCTGCTCAACGGCTCGGCCGCGCTCAACTTCGGGTATCGCAACTGCCAGGCGCCGCCGTGGCACCCGATGGTGCAGCTCATGCAACACGTCATCGACGGGGGTGACCCGATCGGCGTCGCGGGCGCGGTGATCACCAGCACGGTCGCGGGGGCCAAGCCGCGCAACGTGCTGATGTTCGAGGCGCTCGCCGACGAGCTCGTCTCCAACGAGGCGACCGAGGGACTCGCCAAGGCGATGGGGCTGCGGCTCGTCGACCCGTCGGTGCAGTTGCTCGCCGATCTCGTGAAGGTGCCGGGCGCCGGCGCGACCGGCGTGCCGCGGCCCGAGTCGACGGGCCTGCTCGTGCAGCTCTCGCCGGCCCAGCACGGTCGGCACGTGACGTCTCGCAAGGGACAGCGCTCGTTCGCGGCGAAGCACTCACTGTTCGGCGATCCGGCGCAGGATCCCTTCCCCTCGCTGCCGGCGCCGGTGAAGTTCGAGAACCCGTACCTCGAGACCCAGGACGCCAGCGTGAAGTTCATCGACGACGCCTTCGCCGGGAAGGTGCCCACGGTCACCTGGACCAAGGTGCCCGTCGCGCCCGCCGACTGACACCGGACGCCGATTTTGTTTCTGCACGAATGTAAAACGCCTGCTCTACATCCGTGCGGCGGCGAAAATGGGCCTGGCGGGCAGACCCGACAGATTTTATGACAATCGACATAGGACGCCCTTGCGTTCTATACCGGGCGACATATTCAAGGGGCATGATCGACCAGCCCCTCGCGCGTCCGCTCGTCCTCCCCGGCGGGTTGTCGCTCCCGAACCGCCTCGCCAAGTCCGCCATGAGCGAGGTGCTGGGCGACGCCGACGGCGGGCCGACCGACCGGCTCGTTCGCCTGTACGAGCGACTCGGACGCGGCGGCGCCGGCTTGCTGATCACGGGCCACGTGATCGTCGCGCGCGAGGGGCGGGGTGAGCCGGGCAACGTGCTGCTCGAGGACGCGCGGCACCTCCCCGCGCTGCGGCGCTGGGCCGAGGCAGGTCAGGCGCACGGGAGCCACGTGTTCGTGCAGCTCAACCACACCGGGCGGCAGTCCCCGCGGCGGCTCACGCCGGTACCGGTCGCGCCTTCGGCGGTGGGCCTGCGCGGCTTCTTCGGCACCTTCGCCACGCCGCGCGCGCTGACGGGCGCCGAGGTGGAGGGCCTCATCGGGCGCTTCGCGACGGCGGCCTCGCTCGCCAAGGACGCAGGCTTCGCGGGCGTCCAGATCCATGGCGCCCACGGGTACCTCGTGAGCCAGTTCCTCTCGCCGCTCGCCAACCGCCGCGACGACGAGTGGGGTGGCTCGCTCGAGAACCGCATGCGCTTCCTGCTCTCGATCGTGCGGGCGATGCGCGCCGCGGTCGGGCCCGACTATCCGATCGCCGTGAAGCTCAACTCCGCCGACTTCCAGCGCGGCGGCTTCGAGCTCGACGACGCCAAGGTCGTGGCGCAGGCGCTCGAGGCGGTCGGCGTCGCGCTGCTCGAGATCTCGGGCGGCAACTACGAGTCGCCCGCCATGGCCGGGAGCGGCGAGCTGCCCACGCGGGTCCGCGAGAGCACGCGCCTCCGGGAGGCCTACTTCCTCGAGTACGCGCGCGAAATCCGCGCGGTCACCACGTTGCCGTTGATGCTCACCGGCGGCATGCGCACGGCGGCCACCATGAACGAGGTGCTCGCGAGCGGCGCGGTCGACGTGATCGGGCTCGCGCGGCCGCTCACCTTCGAGCCCGACCTGCCGGCGCGGCTCGTGAGCGGCGCCGCCGACGGCGCGCGTCCGTTGAAGATCCACACCGGCGTGAAGAAGATCGACGACATGCTGCAGGTGTTCTGGTTCCAGCAGCAGCTGCACCGCATGGCCGACGGCCTCGAGCCCGACCCGGGGCTCGGGCGGTTCGCCGCGCTCGCCCACGGCGTGCGTCACACGCTGTTCGCGTCATCATGAGCAAGCCATGAGCAAGAAGGGCGAGCAGAGCCGGCAGAAGCTGGTCGACGCGACGGCCACGCTGCTGCAGCGACAGGGCTACCACGCGACCGGCCTCGCCGAGATCGTCGCCGAGAGCGGGGCGCCCCGCGGGTCGCTCTATTTCTACTTCCCCGGTGGCAAGGAGGAGCTCGCGTGCGCGGCCCTCGAGGCGAGCGGCGCGCGGTGGCGCGAGATCATCGAGGCGGTCGTCGGCTCTTCGCACGACCCGGGCGAGGCGGTGGAGACGGTGTGCCGGTTCCTCGGCGAGGGGCTCGCGGCCTCGGGGTTCACCGAGGGGTGTCCCCTCGCGACGGTGGGGCTCGAGGCGACCAACGAATCGGAGCTGGTGCGGACCACGATCGCGAAGCACTACGAGGGGTGGACGGAGCGCATCGGCGCGCGGCTGGTCGCGGCGGGGGTGGACGCGGAGAGCGCGCGCAAGATGGCCACCTTCGCGCTCGCGACGATCGAGGGGGCGCTGCTGTTGAGCAAGGTGGCGCGCTCCCCTGCCCCGCTGTTCGAGGCGGGCGCGATGTTGCGGGCGCTGGTGGGGATGCTGCCAGGGCGGTGACCGCTCGCGGGATGAAGTATGGTTTCTGGATGCGTGTCGTGGGCTCGCACCGAGGCGCCGTCGAGGCCCTCGTGTTCGTCGGAGAGGCGCTGGTCTCGGCGGGCCGCGATGGTCGCGTCGTCGCGTGGAGCCTCGGGGGTGCAGCACCCGCGTGCTCGACGAGCCCGACCCGAGGGCCCGACATCTGGCAGCTCCGGCTTCGTCCGACGGCGAGACTCTGGCAGCAGCGGCGGCGTCGCGGTGGTTCCGCTCGACGGCTCGATGCCAATCACGCGGGAGCTCGGCGTGGAGCAGGTCACCTCGGTCGCCCTGGCCGGAAGCCTCGCCGCCATCGCGGGGACACACCGTTGTCGGACCGTCCTCGCGCCACTCTCCGCACTCCCGAGCGGAGCGACGGTTGCCCGCGTCGAGACCTACAAGCCCGCCTACGCCGCGGCGTTCTCGCCGAGTGGGCGACGACTCGCGCTCGCCGCCTGGGATGGATCCTTGTCGATCGCCGAGGTCGAGGGCCTGGCAGCGCAAGGCGCCACTCCGTTGCTCGACGGCGTGCCGCTGCCCTGGGTCGGGATGCCTGCCTTCGACGCGTGCTTCCTCGACGAAGATCGGGTGATCGTCGGTGGCGCGTCGGACGACGGAGGTTGGATCGTGGCGTGGTCCATCGCGCACGCCAGGGGCCAGGTGCTCGCCACGACGGGTGATGGCGTCCACACCGTGCGGGCCTCCCCCGACGGCGCGTGGCTCGCGGCCGCCGGCAACGACGCCACGATTCGCTTGTTCCGCGGCGACGACCTCGCGTTGGTCGGCCGGCTGCAGCTGGCCGAGGTCTCGCGGGTGCCGTTCGTCTACGACGACGATGCCCTCGTGCGGAGCGCGCGACGGAGAGGCATCCAGGTCGAGGGGTTCGAACAGGTCACGCAGCCATCCGCGCGCGACGACGATGAGTACCCGAGCGTCTACGGGTACTACTCGGCGGCCGGTCCGCACTCCGTGCACGCCCTCGCGTTCTCCCCGGACAGCGCGACGCTGGCCGTCGGCACGCAGGGTGGGGAGGTCCTGGTGACGCACGTCGCCTCGATCGGTCCCGGGTGATCGCGGAGTCTTTCGAGACCATGTCGATTCTGCGAGCACTCGTTCGTCGCTGGAGAGGTGGGCACCGAGGTGTCCGGAGGAGTCGCGCGCATGTCCAAGCTACGGGTCCAGTCGTTCTCCCTCTCGCTCGACGGCTATGGCGCCGGGCCGGATCAGGCCCTCGACCAGCCGATGGGGGTGGGCGGCATGGCGCTGCACGCCTGGGTCCTCGGGACGCGGACGTTCCAGCGGATGCACGGCGACTTCGCCGGTGACCTGATCCCGGCGCAAGAAGGCCGGGTGGACGTGGACGACGCGTTCGCCGCGCGCGGCTTCGAGAACGTCGGCGCCTGGATCCTGGGCCGCCACATGTTCGGCCCCTCGCGCGGTCCCTGGCCGGACGACGACTGGAAAGGCTGGTGGGGCAAGAACCCGCCCTACCACGTGCCGGTGTTCGTGCTGACCCACCACGCCCGCGCCTCGATCGTCATGGAGGGTGGGACCACGTTCCACTTCGTGACCGACGGCATCCACGCGGCGCTCGCGCGCGCGAAGGAGGCGGCCCTGGGCAAGGACGTCCGCCTCGGTGGGGGCGTCGCGACGGTGCGCCAGTACCTGACCGCCGGCCTGATCGACGAGCTGCACCTCGCGATCGCGCCGGTGCTGCTCGGGCGAGGCGAGCACCTGCTGGCGGGCATCGACACGGCTTCCCTCGGCTATCGGTGCACCGAACACGCCCCGACCAGCCACGCGACACATGTAGTGCTGACGAAGTGAGAAGGAGAGAACGATGAAGGTCCTGGTGATCGTGAAGGCGACGAAGAACTCCGAGGCGGGGATCCTGCCGGACGAGAAGCTCCTCACCGCGATGGGCAAGTACAACGAGGAGCTCGTGAAGGCGGGCGTGATGGTCGGTGGCGAGGGCCTGCACCCGAGCCGCAAGGGCAAGCGCGTGCGCTTCTCCGGTGGTGGCGAGAGGTGATCCTCGACGGGCCGTTCGCCGAGACCAGGGAGCTCGTCGCGGGGGTTCTGGATCTGGCAGGTGAAGTCGATCGACGAGGCGGTCGAGTGGGCGCGACGCTGCCCCGACTGCATGCCCGGCGAGGAGTCCGAGCTGGAGATCCGGCCGATCTTCGAGTCCGAGGACTTCGGCGAGGCGCTCACGCCAGAGCTACGCGCGCAAGAGGAGCGGCTGCGCGCCGAGCTCGAGCGGCAGCAGAAGGCCTGAGGCCTGGCGGAGGGCGCAATCGGTTACACTTCCGGCATGCGTCGCTTCCTCCTTGCCTTGTTCGCGGTAGCGGGATGCGCCAACGCCGGGTCGGACGAGATCGACCTCGGCGACAGCACCGCCGAGGCCGCGAGTGACGCGGGCGGCGAGACGGCCGACGCGTCGAAGGACACGGGGACCAGCGACGCCAAGACCGACGGCGCGACCGACGTGGCCCCCGACGCCGACGCGGGCACCGACGCCGGGAAGAAGCCCTGCAAGGCCAGCACTGAGTGCGGCACCGGCACCTGCTGCGACGGCTTCTGCACGTTCGTCGGCACCGACCCGGAGAACTGCGGCGTGTGCGGCCGGCGCTGCGCGGTCGACCACGCGATCGCCAAGTGCTCGGGCGGCGGGTGCACGATTGGCACGTGCATCGCCCCCTGGGACGACTGCAACAAGAACGACAGCGACGGCTGCGAGGTCGACACCTCGACCAACCCGAGTCACTGCGGTGCCTGCTTCGCCAAGTGCACCGCCACGAGCGGCACCGCCACGTGCGTCGCGAGCAAGTGCGACGTCAGCTGCCCCGCAGGGTTCGGCAACTGCAACGGCGACCCGAAAGACGGCTGCGAGGCCGACTTCGCCAAGGACACCAAGAACTGCGGGGGCTGCGGGCTCTCGCCGGTCGAGATCTGCAACGGCAAGGACGACGACTGCGACGGCACGACCGACGACGGCTTCGCCTGCGTGCAGGGCAGCGCCCCGGTCTCCTGCACGACGAGCTGCGGCACCACGGGCAGCCGGACGTGCAGCAGCACCTGCACCCTCTCCCTCTGCAACCCTCCGGCCGAGGCCTGCAACCTCGTCGACGACGACTGCAACGGCAAGTGCGACGACCTCGACGGCTGTCGCACCGCGGTGAACCGGTTCTACAAGAGCAGCAGCGGCGAGCACTTCTACACGGTGAGCAAGCCCGAGGGCACGGGCGCGGGCTTCACGCTCGAGTACGGCGACTACTACTTCCTCTACGCCGCCGCGCAGCCGGGCACGGTCGCGTTCTACCGGTGCGTGCTGTCGTCGGGGTTCCACTTCTACACGACGAGCGCCACCTGCGAGGGCTCCCCGGGCAGCGTGAAGGAGGGCACGATGGGCTACATCGCGACCAGCGCCGTCTGCGGCGCGATCCCGCTCTACCGGCTGGCGAAGGGCAACGACCACCTCTTCACCACGAGCACCAGCGAGCGCGCCAGCGCCATCGGCAGTGGCCACGTGGACGAGGGCATCGCGGGCTACGTGTGGCCCGCCACGAAGGGGTGAGCCGGTGAGCCTGCGCACGGAGTTCGAGGCAGTGCTGCGCCCGTTCGGCGAGGCGCACACCTTGCCCACCGCCTGCTACGTGGACCCCGAGCACTTCGCGCGCGAGCGACGGGTGATCCTCGATCGTTCCTGGATCTGCGTGGGCCGCGAGGAGGAGGTCGCCCTCCCGGGCGCGTTCGTGCTCGCGCCGACCGACGCCGCGGGCATCGTGGTGGTCCGTGGCCACGACCTCGTGCTGCGCGCGTTCCGCAACGTGTGCGCGCACCGAGCCATGCCGCTCGTCGAGGGGAGCGGCCGCTGCGAGCACCTCGTCTGCCCCTACCACGGCTGGAAATACGACCTCGACGGTCGGACCCGCCAGGAGGGCCGCGCGCTGCGGGAGGTTGCCGTGTCCTGCCACCGCGGCTTCGTGTTCGTGCGGATCGAGGGCGACCGGCCGTACGACGAGCGCCTCCCGCCGTGGCTCGCCGCGGCCTACCTCGGCCAACTGTCGCGCGTCGGCCGCACGACCAACGAGGTCGCCGCCAACTGGAAGCTGCTCGTCGAGAACTTCCAGGAGTCGCACCACTTCGGCCCCGTGCACCGCGGCCTCGAGCGGTGGACCCCCCACACCGCCGCGACCACCTGGTCCGGCGAGGGCGAGTGGCTCGGGGGCCGCATGCCGATCGTCGAGGGCGCCGAGACCGTCTCGCGCTCCGGCCGCTTCGGCGGGCGCCGGTTGCTCGTGCCCGCCGGCGCCGACCTGCGTACCGTGCACGACGCGATGCGCTTCCCCACGCTGCTCACGAGCCTGCAGCCGGACTACCTGCTCACCTACCGGCTCTACCCGCGCGCGGTCGACCGCACGATCGTCGTCGCCGACACGTTCTTCCACCCCGCGTCGACCGGCGACCCCGACGACGTCCTCGCGTTCTGGGCGCAGGTGAACGCCGAGGACCGCGCGGTCTGCGAGGCGCAGCAGCGCGGCATGGCCTCGGGGCACGCGGTGCCCGGCCCCTACGCGTCGTGCGAAGACGGCGTGCACGCCTTCGACGCGAGGGTGGCGCGCGCGCTCCTCGAGGAGGCGCCATGAGCAAGCTCTGGGGCGTGTTCGGGCAGCCCTACCTCGATCTGTCGCCCTACTTCGACACCAGCTGTTTCCCGCGGCTCGACCGCGAGATCACGCGCGGCCTCGCCGAGCTCGAGAGCGAGGGCACGGGCGGGAGCCTCAAGTGGATGGGGGTCGTCGCGCCGTGGCAGGTCGACGACGGCTACGAGGACCTCGGCTTCGCCATCGAGCGCATGTCCGACGAGGACCTGCGCGATCTCGTGGCGCTCGCCGACGACCCGACCGCGTTCGATCGCGACAAGCTCCGCAGCTACACGTTCGGCGACGAGACCGACCACCCGCTCAACCTCCGGCAGCAGCGGCTGCTCGCCTACCGCCACGGGGTCTATTTTCCGTGGAAGGTGTGCCACCACCTGCTCGAGAACGACCGCTGGGAGGACAAGCACTCGGGCCAGGGCAAGCGCTTCACCGAGGACGCCGAGCGCGTGTTCCCGGAGACGCTCGCGTTCCTCCGCACCCTGCCCTTCACCGAGATCGGACGCTGCGTGATCTTCGGGCTGCAGGCCCACGACCACGCGCCGTTCCACCGCGACACCGAGCCCGGCAAGGACGGCGTCGCGCACTGCCTCAACTTCGCGCCGCGGCCGGGCAAGCGCCTCGTGCTCGCGAGCCCCGACGGCGAGGAGCGCGTGCCCGTCGAGGCGCCGATCTACTGGTTCAACGACATGGACTGGCACGGGGTCGAGGCCGCGCCGGTGTTCCGGTACTCGATCCGCGTCGACGGCCGGTACGATCCGGCGTTCGTCCGCAAGCTCGCGGCGGACGCGCGGCGGCGTCGATAGAACTTGACGATTTCCCGAAAGAGTCGCGGAAAATGTCCCGTTGTGTCCTGCGCAACGGACCAAAGTGTCCGTTCCGTGGATGCAGGAGGTCACCTGCATGTCCCGACGCGAACACCTCGAAGCCGCGATCGCGGCGCACTCCGCCTGGAAGGCGCGCTTCAAGAAGTTCATGGCCGGCGAGCTCGAGCTCGACGCACAGGTCGTCGAGAAGCCCGATGGCTGTGACTTCGGGAGTACCTCAAGGGCGACGGTCGCGCCGATCTCGGCGGCGCCTTCGGCGACATCGACGCGGCGCACGCCCACTTCCACCGGGTCGCGGCCGAGGTCGTCCGCTGCCAGCACGGCGGCAAGAAGGCCGACGCGGAGAAGGCGCTCGAGACGAGCGGCACCTTCACCCAGGCCGGCGCCAAGCTCACGATGCTGGTCGTCAAGGCGCGCGACGCCTGAACACGTTCCCCCTTCTCGCGCGCACCCAGCGGACAAACAGTTCCGCGGGTGCGCGTCGAGGTCCTCCTGGTCGCTCTACCCATCTACGCGGTGGTCAGCGCGATCACGTTCGTCGCGTTCGGCGTCGACAAGCGCCGCGCGGGGCGCAACGAGCGACGCATCCCCGAGCGCACCCTGCACGCCCTCGAGCTCCTCGGCGGGTGGCCCGGAGCGCTCCTCGGGATGCAGGTGTTCCGCCACAAGCGGCGCAAGGCCGCCTATTTCCTGGTCACCTGGGCCCTCGCCGCGGGCCACTCCATCGCGTTCGCGGCGTGGCTCCTGCGCGCCTGATGCGAGCGTGAGCGGTCGACGCCGCTTCTATTCGACTACTTCGGCGCCTTCGGCGGGTCGGTGTCCGGCTGGATGCAGCTCGCGAGGTCGAACAGCATGAACTCGATCACGCGCTCCTGCGGCGTGAGCGGACCGTCGGTGCATTCGGCGGGGAACAGGTACGGCGTCGAGAAGTCGTCGAGCCCGACCACGTGGAAGTTGCTGTAGATCACCCGCCCGCACTGCTCGGCCGTCGGCTTCTCGATCGGCGTGTTGAAGGTGAAGTGCTGCGTGCTCGCGGGCGTCGTGGAGCGGATCCACGTCTGCGCGGGGGCCTTCGGCGCCGCGGTGATGTCCACGCGCGCGTCGTTGATCTCGAACTCGCCCAGCTTGGTGGTCGCGCCGACGAGCTGCAGCCACTCGGCCATCGCCTTGCCCTTGGGGAAGCTCTGGTCGATGGTCGCCGGGAGCTTGGCGATCGAGTCGGTCGTGGTGGCCCAGGTGGTGAGGTTCTTCCACTGCGCGTCGGTCGAGCTCTGGAGCCAGACGTAACCGTAGTGCGTGGTGAACACCTTGCCGCCGCCATTCGCGTAGGCGACGAGGTTGCCCATCGCGGTCGCGTCCTTGTCGGTGGTGCGGGCGCTCCCCTCGCACGGCAGGAGGAGCTGGTCGTACTTCTTCATGAAGTCGAGGTTCTTGTAGAGCGAAGAACCGCCGATGGTGCCGCTACCGATGTCGGTGCCGTTGAGCGACTTGAACACGTGGATGCGTCCGCGGCCGTCGGGCAGCGGCTCGCAGAACTCCTTGTCCTCGATGCCGATCTTGCGGAGCACGCACTGCAGGAGATCGGCGCGGCCGGTGACGATCGCGGTGAGCGGGATGTCGCCCTCCTCCTGGTTGCGCGGCAGGCGGGTGAGCTCGGCGGGGAGCGGGGTGTCCTCGCAGGCCTTCACCTCGGGGATGGTGACCTTGCGGCGCCAGCGGCCGATCTGCACCACGAACGGCACGTTCTTGCCGGCGGGGACGTTCTCGAGGCGGAACTTGCCGTCGCTCCCGGTGAGCGCCGAGACCTTGACCTTGGTGCCCTCGAGGGTGCCGCACCGATCGCAGCGCACGCCGCGCGGGAACGGATCGAGCGTCGACTGCGCCGGGATGAACACCGCGGCGTTGTAGATCGGGTCGGGCGAGCTCTTGGCCGGCGAGTACACCGTGCCGCTGACCGACGTGGTCTTCCCCGCCGGACAGCCGTTGTCGGCGTCGACGTTGAACCCTCCGCCGGTGTCCTCCGGGTTGTCGCCGCCGGAGCCGTCGCTGCCTCCACACGCGCCGATGCCGAACATGGTGCCCATGCCGGCGACGAAGAGGAGACCGACGGAAGGACCGAGGAGGGAGCCGTACCGCATGTCCGCCAGTATATGCTGCGGTCGGAGGCGGCTCGGCTATCATTCCGTCCTCATGGCCGAAACCATCTTCTCCAAGATCCTCCGCGGGGAGATCCCCTGTCACAAGGTGTACGAGGACGAGCACGTTCTCGCGTTCCTCGACGTGGGCCCGCTCTCGCGCTGTCACACGTTGGTCATCCCGAAAGAGCCCGCGGCCACGCTCGACGCGCTGTCGGACGAGTCCGCCGCGGCGATCGGCCGAGTGCTCCCGCGGCTCTGTCGCGCGGTCATGAAGGCGACCGGATGCACCGCCTACAACGTGCTCCAGAACAATGGACCGCTCGCCCACCAGGCGGTGTTCCACGTGCACTTCCACGTCATCCCGAAGCCGGACGACGTGGCCGGGCTCGGGGTCGGCTGGCCAGCAGGCAAGCTCGACGCCGAAGGGGGGCGCGCCCTGGCTGAGCAGATCCGCGCCGCACTTTGAGGTAAAGGGACCGCCATGCACAACAAGATCTGGATGCTGCTCGTCGCCGTCTTCGCGCTCGCCCCCGTCGTCGGGTGCGACAAGAAGGAAGAGAAGAAGGAAGACAAGGACAAGAAGGACGACGACGACGACAAGGGCAAGAAGAAGAAGAAGAAGAGCAGCGACGACGACGACGACGACAAGGACAAGAAGAAGAAGAAGAAGGACGACGACGACGACAAGAAGGACGAGAAGAAGGACAAGGCCGAGGAAGGCGACAAGAAGAAGATCGGCATCAAGTCCTGCGACGAGTACCTCGACAAGATGGACAAGTGCTCCGAGAAGACGAAGCTCGGCGCCGACACCGCGAAGACCCTGAAGACCTCGGCCGACTCCACGCGCAAGGCGTGGCTCACCGCTGCCGACGGCCCGGGCAAGTCCACCCTCGAGACGAGCTGCAAGACGATGCTCGAGTCCTCGGCCAAGAGCTACAAGACCGTCTGTCCGGGCGTCTTCGACGAGTAGTCGTCCAGGTCGTCAGACCGAGACAGGGCCCGGTCGGTGACGACGCCCCGGGCCCTGTATCGTTCAGGGAGTGCTCCCATCGGCCGACTCGCTGGCCGATCAGCGCAGCGTGCGCGTCAGCGCTCCCGCCACCCGCCGCGCGCCCCACGCCACCGCGACCACACTCTGCCCGGGGAACACCGTGTCACCGACGCGCGCGAGCCGCGGGTTCTTCGTGAACCCGGTCGGATACCCGTGGAGCAGCGTCTCGAACGTGAACGGCAGCCCCCCTACCCGACCGCGTGCGCGCCCCGTGTAGCGTTCCCACGTGCGCGGTGTCGCGGTCATCGCGACGTGCTCGCGCGCCCCGGCGAGACCAGGAAACACGCGGTGCAGCGCCTCGCGGATCCCACGCTCGAGCGTGCCCTTGAACTCCTGGTGCGCGGCGTCCGACAGGCCCGCGACGACGTCGGCGTCCACGTGTCCGCTGACCGTGATCGCCCGCCGCCCCGCGGGCGCGAACTCCGGATCTTCGCGCGGGGACAGCGTCACGAACAGCGACCGCGCGTGGGTCCCGGCGAGCGGCTCGTCGAGCACGAGCTGGTGGTAGGGCGTCACGTCGTCGAACACGTCGTCCACCCCGAGGTACATGCCGATGGCCGCTGGGCCCTTCGGGTGGCGCGCACCCTGTCGCTCGAAGGCCGCGCGCGTCGGCCCGTCTACGAGCCGTGCCGCGTCCCAGTGGGTGAGGTCGAGCAGCACCGCGTCGGCCGCGAACACACCCCGGCTCGTGTGTACGCGGAACCCGAGGAGAGCTCCTCGACCCGCTCGACCGTGACCTCGGTGCGAAGGTCGACCCCCTTTTCGACCAGCGCGTCGCCGAGCGCCTCGAGCAGGCCGGCGAGGCCTCCGCGCGGAGCGAACAGCGGGCGCTGCAGGTACTCGATGCCGATGGCGCCGAAGAGCGCCGGACAGTCGCGCGCCGAGGCCTGGGTGGAGATCACGAGGAGCTCGTCGACCAGCGCGCGGGCGTCGGCGGTCGGTTCCCCGCAGCGCCCGAGGAGGGCCTCCGTCGTCGTCAGGAGGTGGGGAAGCGAGGCCCACGCCGCGCCCGTCGCGCCGAGCCTTGCGAGATCCATGGTGCTCGCGGGCGGGAACGGCGCCGCACCGATCAGGCGCCACGCGCGCTCCGCGATCTCCACGCACGCGGTCGAGAAGCGCCCCAGCGCGGCCCCGTACCGGACCGAGAGCGCGCGCGCGTTCGCCTCCACGTCGGTCGAGAACACCAGCGGCTCGCCGTGGTGCCACGCCGTCAACGCAGGCGACAGAGGCGTTGCATCGATCGCCACCCCGAGCTCGGCGAGGACGCGCCCGAGCGGTATCGTTGGCTCGAGCCCGATGACCGTCGTGGCACCGGCGAGGAAGGTGAAGTCGCCGACCGAGAACCGCGAGGCGCAGCCGCCGACGCGCGCCTTGGCCTCGAGCAGCAGGACGTCGTGACCCGCGGCGCGCAGGTAGCCCGCCCCGACCAGGCCCCCCGCGCCCGCACCCACGACGACGACCGAGGCCACGCGTCAGGGCTCGTCGGGGGCGTCTTCGTCGTCGAGGCGCTCGTCCCACTCGAACCGCGAGAGGAGCTCGCCCAACGACTCCTCGGTGTCGGCTTCGGGCTCGCTCATCGCCACACCTCGAGGCCTGCGCGCTGGGCGATCTCGTCGGTGGCGACGCCGCTCGTGGACCACCCCCGCAACACGGCGACCTTGTCCGCCGTGGTCGCGGCGATGCGCAGGAACTCGCCGCGGTGGCCGAAGACGAAGCACTCCAGGTCGTGTCCCGTGAGGCCGCGCGCGACGGCGCGCAAGACGGCGGGGTAGAGCACCCGCTCCATGCCCGCCGGGAGGTCGACCGCGCGGACCGCGAAGCCGAGCACGCCGCGCTCGCGTCCTCCGAAGTCCAGCTCGACGCGTCCGAGCCCCTGGGCCGCGAAGGCGTCGTCGATCAGCGCGACCGCGAGCAAGGTGGAGAGCCCGGAGAGGGGTTTGCCGTGGACCCGCTCGGCGTAGGCCTCGGCGCCCTCGAGCAGCGCCTCGCCCCACGCCTCCGCCGCGGCGTCGAGGGCCGGCCCGTCGACCGCGTCGAAGAGACGGGACCAGAACGACCGCGGCGGCGCGAGCGCAGCGCCGAGACCACCGCGCGCGCGACCGTCGTCGACACTGGTGGTCACGGGCACCGTGACGTCGAGGGGCTCGCCGGTGTCCGAGAGCACCCGCCGCGCGACGATCACGAACACGCGCCCCGGGTCGGGCGCGTGGGCGAAGGTGACCTCGACGTCCTGCGCGCCGTGCAGGAAGTGGAAGCGAAAGCCGAAGCGCACGACCTCGCTCCGATCCCCCCGCGCGACGAACGCGCGGAATCTGCCCTCGAACGCGGCGACCCGCGTGCAGGGCGCCACGTCGCGGAACCAGCTGCGGCCGATCACCTCGTCGGGCTCTCGCCGCGACAGCAGCGACTCGTAGCGGTTGTAGAGGTGCACCGTGCCGTCGACGTCGAAGACCATGAGGCCGTAGGGCAGCGCGTCGACTTCTTCACGCGTGAGGTGGGCGATGCGCTCGACGGACTCGATCTCGGTGATCACCTGGTTCATCGCGCACCTCCGGTGGCAGCCTCGAAGTCCGCGCGCCAACCCACCTGGTCGAGCAGCCGCCCGAGGCCACCGACCACCTCGGCGACGCGCACGGCCCCGAAGCGCCCGGGGCGTTGCTGGTCGAGCCGCTCGAGCGCGCGCGCGATCCAGCGGCCGATTCCCGCGCCCCCGACCTGCGACGCGCCCCGAACGTCCTCCACGAAGACGATCCCGCGGGCGAGACCCGGAACGAGCCGAGCGCCGGGTGGGCGACCAGGAGCTCGACCCGCGCGCCCTCGAGCTCGCGGGCCACGAGGCCCTCGGACATCCAGCGGCGCGCGTAGGCGGTGACCGCGTTGGCGAGCGCCGCCGCCAGCGCTGCATCGGGGGCCTGGGCGGAGGTGGAGGTCGGGCGTGGCGAATGGTCCGGCTCGTCGACCAGCACGCGGGCCGACAGTGCATCGTGGGCGCCGAACTCGTCGGTGTCGTCGACCCCCCGGAGCTCCACGCGGAACCGCCCCGAGTTGACGCCCAGCAGGGCATCGAGCGCCGGACGGCCGGTGAGCGCGTCGAAGGTCGCGGAGATCGGGACCCCTCCGCGCACGCGGATCGCTCCGCGGGCGGCGCCCTGCACGACCCGGATCACCGCGTCCTTGGCGGCGCGGCGCAGGGTGTCGAGCAGATCGCCCAGGCGCAGGGCGCCGATCTCTCCCTCGAGCTGGTGCACGAACGCAGCGCTCTCCTGCTCGCGAAGGATCATCCGACGCACCTCGGTGGCGAGCTCCTCCGGGCTGCCGTCGAAATGGACGAACGCCTTGGCCCCGAAGGCCTGGGCGGTCCCCCGCTCGGCGGTCCGCGTCACGAGCGCGAAGGGGAGGAAGCGCACGTCGTCGTCGCGACGTGCCTCGACCACCGCCTTCGTGATCTGCATCCGATCGCTGCTGGTGCTGACGACCACGAGCCCATCGCTGGGCCCACGACGCTCCGTGGCTCGCCGCTCTCCCAAGGTCTCCACCCGGAATCGCCGCCCGCGGAGCACCGAGGAGATCCTGTCGACCTCGGCGGTGCCCTCGCCGGCAATGGTGATCGCGAACATCCAGCGCTCCTCCGCGCCCCCGAGGCAGCAGATGCACGGCGCGAGCGGAGCGTTACGAGCCCACGAGCGCGACCGTGCGCGAGTCCGCCGGTGAACCCAGACAGTACTGGCGCCAGTATTTTCACCGGACCAGGCAAATCATGCTCGATCGGCGATCGAGGGTCTGCAGGACCTCAGGGGCGCGGCGGGGCCTTCGTCTTGGCGTGCACCCCGAGCCACTCGTCCCCGAGCGTGGGGTCGTGGAACAGGATCCACGAGCGGAGCGGCACGCCGCCGTCGCGGAGCACCTTGCGGATCTTGGGCAACGCGCGCTTCGGATCCAGCAGCGCGAGCTCGACGTACGAGTAGATGCGCCCGGTGCCGCCGCCGACCACCGCGCCGAGCCCGTGGCTTGACCAGCACCTTGTCGAGCGCCTCCTGGATGTCGTCGCGATCCTCGAAGCGCGACCCGGCGAGGCCTTTGCGGCCGTCGATCTTCACGTAGGCGAACACCTCGCCGTGGCGCGAGAAGCGGCGATCCGAGTAGCCCGGGGCCCGCACCGCCTGGAACACCTCGGGCACCATCGTCGGGGCGACGATGAGGTCGTCCTGGTCGCCGTAGTCCTCGGCTTCGGGTGGGTCGCCCTGGAACAGGGTCCACTCCGCGCGCGCGAGGCGATCGACGGCCGGCTTCTTGGGGAGCGCCTTCTGCACGGCGGCGATCGCGGCCTCCACCGCGGCCGGCACCGCGTCGAGCGAGAGCCTCCGCTTCTTGGTCGGTGCCTCCACCGAGATCGCGCCGATCCACGTGTCGAGCACGTCCTCACCCAGCAGCGTCTCGGCGAGCAAGAGCGCCGTCGACTCGGCGTCCTTCTCGGAGAGGCCCGCGAGCTCGAACACGAGGTCGATGCGACCGTGCGCGCCCGCGCTGACGCCGACCTTGGTCTTGGGCATCGGGCGGCCGGTGCGGCCCTCGATCGTCGCGACGAGCCACTCGCCGGTCTCGGCCTGGCGGCCCCCGTAGAACTCCCAGCCGCGGAGGCGCGGCGCGCGGGCGAGCATGAACTCGACCAGCGGCACGAGCGCGTGCTCGCCCTCGGGGGTGACGACGAGCCGATGGCCGTGGCCCTTGCGCGCGGGGCCGAACTCCCACCGCAGGTTCTCGTGCACGGCGCCGAGGTGCTTCTGCATGAACGCCGGGAGGTCCCACGAGGCGCGCCGCGAGAAGAGCGCGTCGAGGTCGTCCGCGCGCTTCGCGAGGGCGGCCCAGAACGAATCGATCTTCTTCTCGACGCGCTCGCGCGCCTTCTGTTCCTTCGCGTCTTCGGGGTCGGGGAAGCGGAATCGCATGGCGGCGAGCATACCCCTACGGCCCGTACTCCACGCGCCAGTCGCTCGGCGACTTGAGGTCGGGGTTCATGAAGCCGATGGGCGAGCCAATCGCCGTCGTCTCGGCGAACGCGTAGTTGGTGCCCTTGAACTTGAACGTGGTGCCGGACGCGGGCAGCGCGATCCCGAGCAGGGTGTGAGCGTGGGCCTGCGAGCTCACGATCACGGTGTCGACCCCGAGCGACTTGAGGATGACGTGGCCGAGCAAGGACTTGCTGTCGCAGTCGCCGCGGCGCTCCGCGAGGACCAGCGCTGGCGGCTTGATGCCGAACGGGTCGTCGGGGATCTCGTAGGGGACCGCTTGCACGAACGCCATCACGAGCTGCGCGGTCTGCAGGGCGTTGAGCTTCTGCTGCTCGGCCCGCGCGCGGAACCGGGCGGTGAGCACCTCGATGTCGGGCTTGTTGCGCTTGGCCAGCGTCGCGTAGACGCAGTGCATGTCCGTCTCGCAGCCCGCGGGGGGCTTCCACGAGAACGACTTCTCGTCGAGGCGCTTCCAGGAGACCGACTTGGCGTAGTCCTTGTAGAACTTGCCGATCGCCTTGCGCTCGTCGGGGTCGAGGTCGTAGCCGACCTTGTGCTGCGACGGCGCGAGGGTCGGCACCTTGAAGCTGAACGCCGCGGGCGTGCCGTCGGTCGGCTTCGGGTACGCGGCCACGCCGAGATCGACGACGTTGGCCTTCACGACCGGCGCGGGCACCTTGGTCGGCGGCGTGTCGTCGTCCTCTTCGTCGTCCTCCGGCTCGGGCGCCTTGGGCTTGGGCACCTTGTCGACCTTCGACTTCGTCTTGGGCTTCTGCGGCGGCGAGTTCTCGAACTGGACCTTCTTGGCCTCCTCGATCATGTCGGCCACCACCTGGCAGCCGCCGAGGTGGAGCGCGAGCACGAGCAGGAGCCCCCGCCGCATCAGTTGGTGACCTGGAGGACGTCGCGCGGGAGCACCGGCAACGGGAGGAGGCCGTCGAGCGCCGCGCGCAGCCCCGGCTCCACGACGAGCGCCATCACGACGATCACGCACGCGAGCACGAGCGCGGGCGCCGGATTGCCGCGGCGCACCTCGGCGAGCTCGTCGACGCCGCGCGTGAGGCGCCCGTAGATGCTGACGCCGAGCGCCATCACGAGCGAGCCGATGATGAGCGAGAGCCCCACGTGCAGCGTCGCGTAGACGGCGAAGCGCCCGAGCATCGCGGGCACGAACTCGCGACCGCGGTAGAGCAGATCCATCGCGTCGAAAGTGGCACTGACCGCGTGCTGCAGCAGCAGTCCGAGCGAGAGCACGCTCGCCGCCTGCAGGATGCCGACCGCGATGTTGCCCTTCGCGAGCTCGCCGTCGGCGTCCTTCTGCCGGAGGAGCAGCGAGAGGAGGCGCAGGCCGAGGAACACGCCGAAGGCGCCGACGACGACGCCGAAGCCGACCTTCGCGAGTCCGAACCAGAGGAGGGTCTTGTTCATGCTTGCACGAGGACGGGCACGCTGAGGGCGCGCTCGTCGGTGGGGCCTTCCTGTCCCCGGAGATAGAGCCCCGCGGCCTCGCCGGCCACGAGGAAGACGCCGTGGTTGATCACGCCGAGGCGCGGGTCCTTCCTGGCCTCGAAGTGACGCTGCGCGATCCAGCGGCCGGGGCGGGCGTGGGCGAGGGTCGCGCGGAACACCTCGTCGGTCACCGCGCGGCCGACGACGACCTCGGAGCCCTCGGCGCCGTAGTCGCTCTTGAGCACCCAGTCGGCCCGCTCGGCGATCAGCTGCTCGGGGTGCATGATCTCGAGGCGGCGCGTGAGCGGCACGTGGCGCTGGATGACCGCCTGCGCGCCGGGCGAGAAGCGGTGGAGGTGCTCCCAGAAGAACGCGAGCGCCCGCTTGTTCTGGGTGAGCACCGAGCCGAACGGGTTGATGACCGCGCACCGGCGGTCGAGCATGGCGTCGAACAGGAGCTCGAGCGGCTCGCGCAGCGGCTCCTCGTCGGGCACGCGCTCGTCGTCCCGCCGAGATGCGCTCGCCCCACCAGTCGGTCTTGTAGTGGCGGACGACGACCGAGATGGGCGTGTCGAACAGGAGCAGTTCGCCGCCCGGGCCCTTGCGCAGGTTGTAGGGCGAGCCGAGGACGACCTCGTGTCCCGCGGCCTCGAGCCAGCGCCGGTAGAGGCGCACGAGCGAGAGGTCCTCGGTGAGCTCGGTCGGGTAGACGAGGCCGATCGCGCCCTCCTCGAGCGAAAGGGCGCGGCGCACCTCGGCGACCATCGCGACGAAGCGCGCCTCGAGGCGGGCGTTGGGGTCGCGCGTGCCCGGGTGGGCGTCACGCACCAGCTGGTTCAGCACGACGGCCTCGGCCTCGCCCGTGGGCGTGTCGCTGTTCAGCTCCGCCGCCGCGATGCCGTCTTCGGTGAAGAACAGATCCGCGCGCGCGATGCCGTGCCACATGGGCGCAGACACGGTCCACATGGCGCGCTGGAACGGCGTCAGGCCGAAGAACTCCTCCAGGAGCTCGGGGGCGTCGCCGACCAGCTGGCACAACTCCTGGTGGATCGCGGCGAGGTGCTCGGCCGCGCGGATCAGCGCGCGGGCGTCTTCGCCGCTCAGCACGACTGGCTCCTCGGAGAGCCGGGGCGCGCCGTCGAGCCACGGATCGGTCAGGATACCGTCCTCGAGGATCCGAGCCGCGAAGGCGTCGTAGGCCATCAGGCGAGCCGGGCGATGCCGAGCGCGGTCGCGAGATACGTGGCCGCCTCGAGCGCCGCGAGGCCGAGGTTGCGGTCCTGGGCGATCGCCGCGTCCAGCTTGCCGCCGCGCAGGGTGGGCGCCGCGCCGAGGATGAGCGACTGCACGAGGATCTGGCGGACCGGGTAGAGCGCGATGACCCACGCGACGGCCGCGGCGTACCCCTTGAGCGAGACCGACCACCCGGCGAAATCGCCCTCGAGCGCGCGCGCGACGAGGAGCGAGACCGAGACCGTGAGGCCGCCGTAGCTGAGGGCCGCGGCGACGTTCTCGCCCCGGATCTCCTCGGCGTCGTCGTACGCGGTAAGCGCGCGGAACAGGGCCATGAACGCCTGCAGGGTGACGAGCGCGAGGCCGAAGAAGATCGCCGACAGCCCGAGCCCGCGCAGGTCGCTGCCCGACACCGCGCGAGAGACCAGGATGCCGGTGGCCACGTAGTGCGCGCCCGCGGCGACCCCGGCCGCGGTGTTGCCCTTCTCGATCTCCTTGCCCAGCGCGCCACCGAGCAGGGCGCGGTTGGAGACCCAGCCGGTGGCGATCACGAGGACGAAGCCGAGCGCCGCGTAGGCCGCGACGAACATCGCGTCCCGCGCGAGCGACACGCCCTCGACGCAGTTCTTGGCGACGGCGCCCGCCACCAGGAAGACAGCCACCACCTCGCCCACCTGGGAGAAGCGGTGCGCGGCGTTGTCGCCCGCCAGCCGGGAGGCGGCCCGCGAGGCCACCCGCAAGAGGACCAGCCCGACGATCATCGTCGCCAGGCCGAACGCGATGACATAGGTCGTGCGCGGCTCCATGCCCGGCAGGGTATCATGGCGCCCGTGATCGTCGGCATCTTCGGGCGCCCCTACGTCGACCTCGAACCCTATCTCGACCTCTCGGCGCTCGACGAGGTGCACGAAGAGGTGTGCCTGGCGCTCACCGAGCTCGCCCCGGACTACACCGGCGGCAGCCACCGCTCGATGGGGATCATGCCGCCTTCGCGGGCGGCCGAGGCCCACGTCGACTACGGCGAGGTGATCCGGGCGATGACGCCACGGCAGTTCGGGACCTTCCGGCGCCTCGCCGACGACCCGGCCCGGTGGCCCGCCGACGCGCCGCGCGACGACATCGGCGAGGAGCGAGGGCTCCCCCTGTCCCGACGGCAGATGGCCTGGCTCGAGTACCGCTTCGGCGTGTATTTCCCGTGGAAGGTCTACGTCGAGCTCATCCCGAACCAGTACTGGGGCGACAAGCGGGTACCCAAGGACTTCACCGGCACGGCCAAAGCACTGCTCCCGAGGACCATCGCGTTCGTGAAGAGCCTGCCGTTCGAGAGCTTCGGCCGCTGCAACGTCATGGGGCTCCGCGCCAACGACCACGGCACGGTGCACCGCGACGGCGAGCGGGCCGACCAGGTCGAGCCGGACACCTTCATCACGCTCTGCCCCCGCGGCGACAAGCGCCTGTTCCTCTGGGACGAGGAGACCCGCACCCAGGTCCCCGTCCGCGGCCGGGCGGTGTGGTTCAACGATTTCGACGACCACGGGGTCGACCCGGACCCGTTCTTTCGATATTCGATCCGGGTGGACGGCACCTTCCGACCCGACTTCCTGGAGCGCTTGCGCGAGGACCACCGCTGATGGAATTCGACACGTTCCGCCGCGACGAGTTCCTCGAGAAGCCCGGCATCGTCGGGGCTCGCTGGTGGCAGCACAGCCTGACGGCCATCCAGGCCGACGAGCCCACCCGCCGCAGCTCGCTCGGCGTCATCCTGGGCATCGCCGCCCTCGCGACCGTCGGCATCGGCATCGGCCTGGCGTCCAGCAGCGACGACGACGACGAGGCGATCCAGGACGTCGCCAAGACCTCGATAGAGATGCAGAAGGCGTACGGTTGGGCGTTCGGCGCGGCGGGCGAGCCGCTCGTCTTCGACGGCGTCACCGAGAAGCCCTTCTCCCGCGATACGCTGGCCAAGCTGTGGAGCGACCTCGCCCCCTCGCGAGAAGACCTGGCGCCCTACTCGGTGCGCACGCTGCTGCAGGCCCCCACCTCCGCGCCGACCCTCAAGACCGCGGGCGACCCGGCCCCGTTCGTGCCGCTCGAGCAGGTGCTCAAGCCGATGCACAACACGGCGACCGACGCCGCGTTCAGCGTCGGGCAGTCGCTCGCTTCGCTGCTCAAGGACGTGCGCGACGTCGCGGTGGTGGTCGACCTCGAGGGCCCGAGCTCGGTGGCGCTCGCCGCCGGCATGGCCGACGACTTCGACGTGGTGTTCCTGCTCGACAACTGGCCCCACCCGCGCGGCGTCGTCACCTCGCACGAGGCGCTGGCCGTGGCCGCCTACTACCAGCCGCTCTTCGACGTCGCGCGCAAGTCGCGGGTCGGTCGGAAGCCGCCGCCGAGCCCGGTGTTCGTCCTCGATTCGCGGCGCCTCGCCGACTACGTCGACGCGACCGACCGGTTCGACAACCGCTGGGTCGCTCGGCTGCCGAGCGCGACGGCGCTCAAGAAGCTCGGCCTGAAGCACGTGCTCTACGTGACCGACCTGACCCGAGAGGTCGACGACCTCAACGACGACTTCGTCGCGTACGAGAACGAGAGCATCGATGTCCGCTACGTGCGACCGGATGCCTTCGGCAAGCGTCCGCTGTCGTCGAAGGCCGAGGGGGTCGACGTGATCATGTGCTACGGCGGCGACGCCGGCAGCCACGAGTACTTCTTCGTGCACTACCCTTACCGAGCTCCACGCGGCACCCCGTTCGAGCCCACGAGGGTCAAGCCGGTGGTCGCGCGGTACAACTACCGCGTGAGCCCGCGGGCGAGCAATTTCAGCTCCGGTTCGAAGAGCCCGCCGGCCAGCAAGCCTCAGCCCGCCGGGTTCGCGGTCAGCAAGGTCGTGTTCGGCAAGTCCAGCGGCACGCTGCTCGGCTGGACCAAGAGCCGCACGGGCACCTGGAACCGCGCTGGCGGATCGTGGGGTGGATGATGGCGCGGAGCATCTTCGCGATCGAACTCTGCGCGCGGCTCGACCCGCAGCTGCGCGCCCACGTGCACGGCCTCTTGCGCAACCTCCCCGAGCGCATGGGACCGCAGGCCAAGTTCGAGGCCTACCGGGCGCTCGCGTGGGCCTGGCGCAACAACCTGCACCTGGTCGAGCGCGGGTGCTGGGATTTCTACGACGACCACGATCGGGCCACCAAGGACTTCACCATGTGGTCGCAGGGCATGACCACCGAGGAGGGCGCGCGCACGAGCCCCTCGGGTCGGCCCGATCCGTATCGCCCCGAGCCACGTTACATGACCTTCACCGCGGCCCTCTTGCTCCAGCGGGGCAGCTACACCGAGCGCACGCTCGCCACGCGCTGCGCGGTGCCGCAGCCTAGCCTGTGGATGCGCAGCACGTTCGGCGCGATGATCGACAACCTCGCGCAGATCAACTTCGGCAACGTCGAGGCCGACGTCGTCTACCTGATCCCGGGGGACGACTCGTGGGGGCTCACCGTCGAAGACCTCGCCCACCAGAAGTTCCACTACCTGCGCACGGTGACCTGAAGCGCTAGGCGCGCACGTGGTCGCGCTGCAGCCAGACGTGGTCGCTGCGCCCGTCGAGCACGACCTCGCACCGCTCGCCCTCGACCCGGAGCAAGCGCGCGCCGACCCACTGCCCGGGGGGGATGAACGCCTGCACGCGACGGCTCGACGGCGGTGCGTCGTTCGACGAAGGCACGGCCGCGACCCGCTGGTTCGGGTCGCGCGCGAACGGCACGCTGAGCGGGTACGGCGTCTCGCGAAAATCGGTGCGGCGGCTGGGGGAGGTTGGCGGTCGGCTCGGGGGAAGGCACGCTCGTCGGGTACGGCGTCGCCGAGAGATCCTGGGGGATGACCGCCGCGCGTCCCGACTCCGGCGCGCGTTCGCCCTCGAAGCTCCCGCGCTGGAACCCGAGGAAAGAGGTGCCGTACGCGGCGAGCGCGCCCCGGCCCGGGACCACGGCGCGGTCGAGGACGGCCGCGGCGACCTCCGCGCGGGGCAGATCCTGGGTGCGGATCTCGCGCTTGTCGACGAGCTTCTGCACCACCTCGGACACCGCGCCGAGCGCGGCGCGGAGCAGCGGGGCGATGCCCGACTGCAGGGTCGGGTCCTCCGAGAGCAGCCGCTCGAACAGCTTCTTCGGGTGATCGCAGGCGAGCCCGCACGCGCCCTGGAAAGGGACGTGCACGAGGTGCCCGTGCTCGCGCGCCGAGATCGTGCCGACCACGGGGGATGCCGGCCACCGGCGCCAGCGAGACGAACAGGATCTGCCCGGTCGTCGCCGGAAGCGTGTGCTCGCCGGTCTCGAGCACCGCCACGAGCTGCCCCTCCCGGATCACCACCGCCGCCTCCTCGGAAGCGACCCGCAGGTCGACCCCCGCGCTGAGATCCGCGGGGTGCGCCACGACCAGCTGCTGCCGCGTGGTGGGGTCGCGCTTCACACGCATCATGGGGGACCACCCCCTGGAGGACGTCATGCCGTCGCATGCTAGTTCAGAACCAGGACTCCCACACGCCCTCGCTGACCTCGACCGAATGCAAGGTCACGGACACCCTGGGCGCGTCGCCGGCGAACGGCTCGATCTGGTGGACGCGGTAGCTGTCGAACACGACCAGATCCCCCTGACCGTACTCGACCACCACGCTCTCCTCTTCGTCCGCCTCCTCCTCCGACTTCGCCGCGAACAGGCGCAGCCCCCCGCCCGACTGCGGCGGCGCGAGCATGAGCACGAGCGAGAGCGCGCGCGCTCCCCTCGAGAGCTGCGCTCGCGTGAGCCCCTCGTGATCCTGGTGGACCACGCCGCCGTGCTCGGCGACCTCCCCCTCGGGGAGGAAGACGTGCACGCCCGGACCGCACCAGCCCGGCCGGGGGACGACGCGCCCAGCGACGAAGGAGGCGAGGAGGCCCCGGACGCGGGCCTGCATCCCGGGCAGCACGCGCTCGACGATCGCGTCGGAGGCCGCGGCCTCGCGGAAGTACTCCCGCGCGCGCTCGGTCTCGAGGTGGGTGTAGAACGCCCGGCCGAGCGACCACTGTTCCCCGCCGAAGTCGGCGTTCCATTCGGCGCGCGCCCAGCACCGCCCTCGCCCAGGCAGAGGCCTCCGCCGCGGGGAGCAGCCCCCGCACGGCGACCGCGAAATGCCGCTCGAGGGCGTCGAAGAAGACGGGCCCACGAGGGAGCGCACTTTCGGCAGCTTCGGATATCATCGCTTTCGTGACCTCCGGCAACAAGCGGCAATGGGTTGCGCCGATCGTCCTCTTGACCACCATCGCCGGGGTCGCCTTCGCCGTTCTCTATCTCGTCGATCACTACGTGACGGGCGGCAAGTGGTCCGAGCAGCACGGGGTGGTCAAGAGCTACGTGTTCTTCGACCAGGGGAGCATCACCGACGCCGTCTCGGGCCTGGGCGCGATGATCGCCGCCGTCCTCGGCATCATCATCACCGTCGTCAGCATCGTCGTGCAGCTGTCCGCCGAGCGCTACACCGGCGTGACCACCATGTTCTTCAAGGACCGCACCAACATCGCGGTCCTCGGCTACTACGTCATCGCCTGCGTGTGCGGCATCTGGCTCTCGATGAGCGTGCGCAACGACTTCGTCCCGCGCCTCACGATCGTGGCCATGATGGCCGCCGCCACGATGGGGCTCGTGCTGATGGCGCCGTATTTCGCCTACGTGTTCCGCTTCCTCGAGCCCGGCAACATCATCGCGCGCATCCGGCGCGACGCGGTGCGCACGGCCCGGGCGGGCACCCAGAAGGGCGACGAGACCACCTGCGCCGAGCTGCAGGCCGAGACCCTGCACGCGATGGAGGAGCTCACCGACCTCACCAGCAACTCGATCTCGGGCAAGGACAAGATCATCGCGAGCCGCGCCGTCGACGCGCTCAAGGACCTCGCGGTCGAGTACGTCCCGCTCAAGGCGGGCGCGGTGCCGCACTGGTTCAAGATCGGCGCGAGCATCCGCGACAACCCCGACTTCGTCGCGATGGCCCCCGAGTCGCTCTCCGACCTCGAGCAGCGCCGCACGTGGGTCGAGTGGAAGATCATGCGCCAGTACCTCGGCATCTACAACGAGGCGCTCGGCACCATGCGCGACATCAACTACCTGGTCGCGATCGACACCCGCTACATCGGCGAGGCCGCGCTCGCCGCCAAGGACGAGGAGCTGCTGCGCCTCGTCACCTGGTTCTTCAACTCGTACATGCGCACCACGCTCAACGCCAAGGACGTACGCACAGCCTACAACGTGCTCAACCAGTACCGACTGCTCATCGAGGCCATGCTCCGCGCCGGCAACGGCAAGGCGGCGCTCTCGGCCACGCAGCACATGAAGTACTACGGCCACGTGAGCTTCGCGATGTCGCTGGCGTTCGTCACCGAGACGGTCGCCTACGACGTGTGCGCCCTGGTCGAGCTCGCCCACAGCCTCGCCGTCCCCGAAGAGGAGGCGCTGCTCCGCCAGTTCCTCGACCTCGACCGCCCGACCGAGGAGCGCGGTCAGGAGCAGGGACTCAAGGGCGTGCGCAAGGCCCAGGTCAAGCTCGCCGCCTACTACCTCGCGGTCGGAGAGCGCGACAAGGCCGACCAGATCCGCGACGACATGGCCCACGAGCCCAAGGAGCGCCTGAAGGCGATCCGCGAGGAGCTCGATCGCGTGGAGTCCAAGGATTTCTGGGAGATCATCGATCGCGGCCGCAACTTCGAGTACATGCCGCCGGCCCAGAAGGCCTACATGCGCGAGTTCTTCGCGCGCTTCGTGGCCTGAGCGGCCGTGCTCGGTGTAGTCACCCCTGCGCGATTCGAGTAGCTCCGAGGTCGGCGATGACAGAGAGGCGCTTGCTGCCGTTCGCAACGGTGATCCTGCAGCTCATCCTGCTGGCGCCGAACCTCATCTGGCCGTACTTCGAGGATACTGGCTCGTTCGCGGCGACCGCGCAGTGGAACGGTCGAGGCCTGGCGCTCTACCGCGACCTCCTGGACCAGAAGCCCCCCGCGTTCTTCCTCGAGGAGCGCCTCCGCCTCGCGCTCCTCGGGATGACGCCGCTCGCGGCACGTGTCTTCGAGCTCGGCCTGCTGGTGATCGGGGGGTGGATGCTCGGCGTCGCCGCGGCCGCTCACGAGGAGGAGGGTGAGCGGGTGCGGGCGTTCGTCGCGGTCGCCTTCGCAGCGCTCGTCCTCAGCCCTGTGGTTCCTGCCCGAGCGCGGGCAGGTCGAGTTCCACCAGGCATCCTTCGTGTGCATCGCGCTCGGCGCCACCGCGCTCGCCCTACGCGAGTCCGAGAACCGACGCGCGCTCGGCCTGGCGTTCGCCGCCGGTGCGGCCAGCGCCTGGAGCTGCTGGCTCAAACCCCAGTCGGCGGCGATGGCTCTGGCCATCGTCGCGGCGCTCGCGGTCCGACGCGGGCCGCGCTCGCTCCGCGCGAAGCTCGTCGCCGCCCACGTGGGCGCGGTCATCGCTCTGTCGCTCGCGATGGTGGTGTGGATGGCTGCCCGCGGGCAGCTGCGGGCCTTCGCCGACGTCATGTTCCGGCTCAACCCGGCGTACACGCGGCTGCCGCAGTTCTCGCTCCGGCACGTCCTCCCGGCGCTCTACAACATCTACAGTGGGCCCCGCGCCCTCGTCGTCTTCGCCCTGGGACTCGCGGGAGTGGTCTCGTACGTTCGCGCAGCACGGGCCGGGGCGCTGTCTCTCGCCGAGGGCATGCTCGTCGTCGCGCCGTTGCCCTGGGCCGTCGCTCAGTTCGCCTCCGGCGGCTACCTGTTCAGATACCACTCGATCGTCGCGGTCGTGCCCTTCGCACTGCTCGCCGGAGTCGGCGGAGCGTTCGCCTTCGAGAGCCTGCGAGCGATCCGGCCCCCGGCGCGCGCGGCGCTCGCGATAGGCACGGTGCTTCTGGTCACGGCGAACCAGCCATGGCGCGATTGCGCGGGCGACCTCGTCTTCTGGGCGTCGGGCGTGAAGCCGACCGCGGCGCTCTACGACCGCTATGGTGAGGAGGGCCACTATTTCCGCTACGCGGCCCAGGTCGAGGCTGCACGCATCGTTCGCGAGCGGGTACCACCCGGCCAACCGTTCTACGTCTTCGGTCGCGCAGGGGTCACGTATCTCTACGCGGACCGACCGCCTCTGACCCGCGTGCTCGCCACCACGCTGGCCTACATGCGGGTCCCGGGCGCCGCCGAGCTGCGCAAGGAGATCGTCGACGCGATCGTCACGAGGCCGCCGAAGATCCTGCTCGTGCGCGGAGACGACGCCATGCCGTGGTTCGGTGTCCCGGTGCCGTCGAACGTGCTGCTCGCGAGGGACCCGGTGCTGGGCCGATTCGTGGCGCAGAACTACCGGCGCATCGGCCGCATCGGCGTGAGCTTCCTCGTATTCGAGTGGTGTGATGGCGGGCCGTGCTGAGGTCGAGCGCGCGAGTCATGGCTCGACCGGGAGGAGCACGCCGGGGTTGAGGATCCCGTGCGGGTCCACGGCGCGCTGCGCGGCGCGGAGGGCGGCGGCGAACGGCGCGGGGCGCTGTCGGTCGTAGAACGGGCGGTGCATGCGCCCGACCGCGTGGTGGTGGGTGATGGTGCCGCCGTGCGCGAGGAGCGCCTCGCAGGCCGCCTGCTTGATCTCGTGCCAGGCCGCGAGCACGTCGCCGCGCGCGGGCACGAGGAAGGTGTAGTAGGGCGCCGGACCGTCGGGATACACGTGGGTGAAGCGGCAGGTGAGCTTGCCGCCACCACCCACCCTGCGCATCGCCTCGTGCACGGCCTCGGTGACCCCCGCGTGCAGCCGCGGGAAGGCGTCCCAGGTGCAAGCGGTCTCGAACGTGTCGGCGATGACCCCGAGCGAGAGCAGCACGCCCTGCAGGTACGGCGCCTCGACGAACGCCTGCTTCCAGGCCGCGCCCGCGTCGTCGGCGCCGCCATCGTCGGTCTTCTTCGAGATGCCGCGCGGAGCGACGCCGCCCTCTTCGGCGCAGATGGCCACGGCGCGGGCCATGGGCTCGTCGATCACGCGATCGGCCGACTCGTAGGCGAGGACGAGGACGCTCTTGCCCACGTCCTCTCCCTGCGTGACGCGGTGGAGTCCGGCCTCGTGCGCGTCGAGCAAGCGGCAGTTGGTGGGGTGCAGCGCGGCCTGCGCGATCCGACGCACCGCGGCGACGGCGCGCTCGAAGTCCGGGAACAGCACGGTGGCGCGGGTGCGGTGGCGCGGGCGTGGGTGGAGCTTCATCCAGGCCTCGGTGATGACCCCCAGCGTGCCCTCCGACCCGAGCGCGAGCCGATCCGGGCTCGGTCCGGCACCGGACGCGGGCAGCCTCCGCGAGGCCCACACGCCGACCGGCGTGAGCATGCGGATCGACTCCGTCAGATCGTCGATGTGCGTGTAGACGGTCGCGAAGTGGCCGCCCGCGCGCGTCGCGACCCAGCCGCCCAGCGTCGATAGCTCGAAGGACTGCGGGAAGAACCGCAGCGACAGGCCGTAGGGAGCGAGCTGCGCCTCGAGCACCGGGCCACGCGCGCCGGCCTGGATGCGCGCCGCGCGCGACACCTCGTCCACCTCGAGCACGCGGTCGAGCGCCGACAGATCGACGGTGACGACGCCGCCGCGCCGGTGCTCCTCGTCGACCTCGATCCCGGACACGACGCTCGTGCCGCCGCCGTACGGCACGAGCACGAGGTCGTCGTTCGCGCAGCGCTCGAACAGCTGGGCGAGGTCGACCTCGTCCCGCGGCACGGCGACGACGTCGGGAGCCGCGCGGAAGTCGCCGGCGAACCCGCGCGCCACGTCGCGGAACGAGCGCCCGTGGGTGTGGTGGATCCGGGCGAGCCGATCGGTGCTGCAGAACGGCAGATCGGCGAGGGCCGCGCGCGGGGCCGCGAGCTCGATCGCCTCGAGAGAGGGCAAGGGCGCGGGGGCGAGCCCGGAGAAGCCGAGCAGCGCCTCCACGAATCCGACGAGACCGCGGCGGGTCTCCTCGTCGGGCAGCTTGTCTTCGTAGCCCCAGGCCCAGAAGGAACGGGTGCGCATCCGCCGCCACTCTAGCCGGTTCCGTGTGCGCGCAGGCCGTCGTGATGATAGACGCGGACGGTGACGCCCGCCCTGGTCGATTCCGTCCCCCGGGCTCGCCGCGCGGTCTGGCTCGGCTACGTCGCGGCGTTCGCGCTGTCGATCGGCGCGTTCTTCGTGGTGAGGCACTTCGGCGAACGGCTCCCCCTCCCCACGACCGCCCGGGTGACGCCGGCGGCGGGCGCGCACGCGGAGACGCTCGGCCAGGTGCTGCGCGCGATCGCGATCGTCGTCGTCGTCGCGCGGCTCGTGGGCCGCACGTTCGAGCGCTTCCTCGGGCAGCCGGCCGTCTCCGGGGAGATCGTCGCGGGGATCCTGCTCGGCCCGTCGTTCCTCGGCGCGATCGCCCCTTCGGTCCAGGCCTTCGTGCTCCCTCCCGCCGCGGCGTCGCACCTCGGCATCGTCGCCAAGATCGGCGTCGTGCTGTTCATGTTCCTGGTCGGGCTCGAACTCGACCCCCGGCTCCTGCGCGGACGCGCGCAGGCCACCCTGGCCATCGCCCACGCGAGCATCCTGGTCCCGTTCGTTTCGGGGGCCGCGCTCGCCCTCTCCCTGTTTCCTCCCTACCGCCTCGCCGGCAGCTCGTTCACGGTGTTCGCGCTGTTCTTCGGCGTCTCCATGGCGGTCACCGCGTTCCCGGTGCTGGCCCGCATCCTCGCCGCCCGCGGGTGGTCGTCGACGCCGCTCGGCACGACCGCGCTCGCCTGCGCGGCGGTGGGCGACGCCACGGCCTGGTGCCTGCTCGCGTTCGTCTCGGGCGTCGCCCGCTCCGAGCTCGGGCACGCGACCCGGACGGTGCTCCTCGTCGTCGCCCACGCCGCCCTCGTGATCTTCGTGGCAAGGCCGCTCGTCGAGCGCCTCGCCGCCCGCGAGGAGCGACGGGAAGGCCCCGTGTCCCCCACGGTGTTCGCGATCGTGTTCGGCGGCATGCTCGCCTCGGCGGTCGTCACCGAGGCCATCGGCATCCACGCGCTGTTCGGCGCGTTCCTGTTCGGCGCCATGATCCCCCACGACGGGCGTCTCGCGACCCAGATCCGCGCCCGCACCGAGGACCTCGTCGTGGTGCTGCTCCTGCCGATCTTCTTCGCGTTCACCGGCATGCGCACGCGGCTCGGGCTGGTCTCGCAGCCCTCGGACGTGCTGTTCCTCGTGGTCATCGTCGCCGTCGCCTCCCTCGGCAAGATCCTCGGCACGTTCGCGGCCGCGCGGTTCACCGGCCTGCCGCGGCGCGAGGCGGGAATCCTGGGCATCCTCATGAACACGCGCGGCCTCATGGAGCTGGTCGTGCTCGACGTCGGGCTCGACATGGGGGTGCTGTCGCCGACCCTCTTCACGATGCTCGTCACGATGGCGCTCGTGACCACGCTCGGCACCCCTCTACTGCTGGGGCGCGTGCGCGACGCGGCGCCCCGTAGTACCACTCACGGAGGATGAACCCCCTTCACTGGGCTGTCCGGGTGGGGCGGATCGCGCGCATCGACGTGAAGGTCCACGTGACCTTCGTCCTCGTGCTCGCCCTCGGTGCGTACCAGTGGGGTCGGCACGGCGTGCGCGGCGCCGTGTTCGGCGTGGTCTCGATGCTCCTCCTGTTCGTGTGCGTCACGCTGCACGAGCTCGGGCACGGCCTCGTGGCGCGCTCGTTCCAGCTCCCCACCGACGAGATCGTGCTCTATCCGTTCGGCGGCGCGGCCAAGGTGGACCGCGAACCGCCGCGCGCGATCCAGGAGCTGATCGTCGCCGGCGCCGGGCCGATCGTGAACGTCGCCATCAGCGCGGTGCTCGCCGTGGTCACCGGTGCGCGGCTCGAGTGGCAGGCCATGAGCGGCGAGACCCTCACCCGGGCCGACCTGCAGGAGCCCTCGCTCAACACGCTGCTGGTCTGGCTCCTCAGCGCCAACGTGATGATGGCCGTCTTCAACATGATCCCGGTCCTCCCGATGGACGGCGGCCGCGTGCTGCGCGCCCTGCTCGGCCTGCGCATGTCGACCGACCGCGCGACCCAGATCGCGGTGGTCGGCGGCGTGCTCCTCGGGGGAGGTGGCCTGGCGCTCGGCGCCATCGGCGGCAACGTCGTGCTGGCCGTCACCGCGGGGGTGGTGGTGGTGGGCGCCGTCGCCGAGTGGCCGCGCGAGAGCCGCCGGTCACCCCTCCACTTCCTTCGCGCGGGCGACGCCTACAACAAGGGCGCGATCGTGCTCGCCCCCGACGACCCCCTCGACCGCGTCGTCCACTACATCCTCACGAGCTACCAGCCCGACTTCGCGGTCGTCGAGAACGGCAAGCTCGTCGGCGCCGTGACCCGCAAGGACGTCCTCGAGGCGCTCGGCGACCCCCAGCGCGTGAAGCCGCGCGTGCGCGAGGTGATGCGCCCGGACGTGCACCGGATCGCGGCCGACGCGGCCCTCGACGACGCCTACGAGGAGATGAAGAGCGCGCGGGTCTCGCTCTCGGCGGTCTACGACGGAGAGCGCTACCTCGGGCTCGTGAGCCAGGACGACATCGCCGAGGCGCGACTGGTCGCGAGCTACGCCTCTCGCAGGGAAGAGAGCTCGTTGCGCGGCTCTTGAACGCCCTGCACGTTTCCAGTGATGGCGGACGCGTTCGACGCACGGCGTCGGTCTGGGGCAGGATGAACGGATGAAGCGCTGGGTCTACTCCCTCCTCCTCGTCACCGGTTGCGCGACCTCGGCCGACGTCGACGTCGTGGTCACCCGGGATGGTGGCAAGGACACGGGCAAGACCGACGCTGTCACGATCGACGAGGGCCTGCTCGAGGACACGGGGGCGACGCCCGACTCGACCAGCCCCAAGGACACGGGCGGGTCGGGCGACACGGGCTCGTCCTTCGACACGGCAGTGCTCGATACGGGCACGGCGGACACGAGCCCGCCCGACACGAGCCCGCCCGACACGGGCCCGCTGGACACGGGAACGCCCGACACGGCGCCAGTGGACACGGGCACGGTGGACACGGGTGCCACCGACACGGGCACGACCTCGTTCACCGCGCTCATCTACACCGACGCCACCTCGCTGACCCTCGGCGACGCGACGCTGGCCGACGAGGCGGTGCTGGCCCTCGGTGGCACCCCCACCCTGGCCGACGACCTCGACTTCAACTCGAAGTTCGATGCCAAGACCTACGACGTGATCATCGTCGACTCCGCGTACGACGTCTTGCCGACCGGGATGGACACGCGCCTGTCGACCTTCGTCACCGGCGGCGGCCGCATCGTGTTCGCCTACTGGTCCCTCGACACCAGCGCGACGCTGCGCACGGCGCTCCAGATCGCCACGACCACCTCCTTCACCACCACCCTCCCCGTCTACCGCGATCCGACCTCCCTCGTCGATCTGTTCGCCGGCCCGAAGAAGGCGCTCCCCGCCACGCTCGTCGGCACCGACGGCGTCTACGACGACGGCGACAAGCTGACCGTCACCGCCGCGGGCGCGTTCCTCGCCGCGCGGTTCTCGAGCGCGACCGGCGCCGGCGCCATCGCGGTCACCCGCTCGGGCAAGGCCATCGTCAACGGCTTCGCGCCCTACGAGTTCATGACGCAGGACTCGGACGCCGACGGCATCAAGGACATGCGCGAGCTCTACGAGAACGAGATCGCGTACGTGCTCTCGAAGTGATCTGCTCAGGGCGCCTTCGGGATCGCCTGCTCGTGCTTGCCGAGGGTCTCGCTGAAGTTGTGACGCCCGCCGCCCTTGGCGACGAAGAAGAAGTACCGCGTCACCGCGGGTGAGAGCACCGCCGCGAGCGATTTCTCCCCCGGATTGCTCACCGCCGTGGGTGGGAGCCCCGGGTGCGTGTAGGTGCTCCAGGGGTTGTCCGCGTCGTGCTGGATGTCCGCGTTCACCTTGTGCGTGCCGACCGCGAGCCACGAGACGCACGCCGGCGTGGGGCTCTTCATCACGCGGCACCCGTAGCCGGCCGTCGGGTCGGCCTGCAGCTTGCCGCCCGTCGAGGCGGGCTCGCGGAGGCGATTCAGGAACACCGAGGCGATGATCGGGCGCTCGTCGTCGACCGCCGCCTCCTTCTCGACCACCGACGCGAGGACGACCACCTCGCGCATCGACCAGCCGAGTTGCTTCTGCAGGAGCGCGAGGCCCGCCGCGTTCTCCTTCGCGAGGCGTTCGAGCCGCGATTTTGCCTTCTCGACGAGCTGCCGCACCACGTCGCGCGCGTCGCCGTCGGCGGGGAGCTCGTAGGTGGAGGGGAAGAGCCACCCTTCGAGCGACCCCGGGACCCCGAGCTCTTCGCCTAGCTTCGGGTCGGCCACCGCGGCGAGGAACGACGCCGCGTCGCAGATGCGCTGCTTCTCGAGGCGCGCCGCGATCTCGAAGCGGGTCCAGCCCTCGGGGAAGGTGACCCGTATGTGCGTCGCGTCGGGCGACCGACGCAGACGGCGGAGCACCTCGACCGGAGAGAGATCGTCGCGCAGGAGGTGGCGACCGGACCGCGCGAGGATGCCGCCCCGGACCCGCGCGTAGAGGCCGAACACGGGGCCGGACACCACGCCGGCCGCCTCGAGGCGCGCGATCACGTCGGCGTCGGAGGCGCCGCTCGGAACGTCGACGTCGACCGCGCGGCCTTCGCCCGTCCGCGGCCGGAACGGCAGCGCGAGGGTCACGGCCACGAGGAGCAGCACGCCCGCCGCGACCACGAAAGGCCACGGACGCCGACGCGGACCTGGCGCCGACTTCGGCGGCGCCGAGCTCCTGCGCGCGCGACGGCGGCTCACTTGCGCTTCCTCCGCGCCTCGAGCCACGACTGCAGCAGGAAGGCGGCAGCCGCGCCGTCGATCACCGCGCGCTGGCCCCGGGCATCGGTGCCGCCCTCCGACAGCGCGGCGCTGGCCTGCACCGTCGTGAGGCGCTCGTCCCAGAGGACCACCTCGCGGCCGCTCGCGTCGGCGAGGGCCTGCGCGAACGACTCGGTGCGGCGCGCGGCGCGCCCCGCCTCCCCGCGAAGCGAGAGCGGCAAGCCCACGACGAAGCGATCGACACCCTCGCTCTCGGCCAGGGCGACGAGCGCGGCGATGAGGCCGTTGCGGTCCTTCGCGACCAGCGGTGGCCGCGGATGGGCGAGCAGCGACAGCTCGTCGTCGATCGCGACGCCGCACCGAGCGCTGCCGAGGTCGAGACCCATCGTGCGTCCCACGGAGCGGCAGGTAGCGTGCCGCGTCGAGGGACGCGAGCTGGACCGGTTGCGAGGCCGAGGCGGGTTCGGTAGAGAGCGTCATGCACCCGACCGAGCCGCACTTGCTCCGCGCCTACGGCGACCGTGAGGGCGACGGCATGGTCCAGATGTCGTTCACGCTCAACGTGCCCAAGAGCGCCAAGGCGCGCGAAGCCGCCAAGCGGTTCGCCGAGGCCCACGGGCTGCGCGAGCCGCTCGTCTCCACGATGGAGGAGTGCGCCGAGGGCTACACGTATTTCGTCGTCTACGGGCACTCGCAGCACACGGTCGATCTGAGCACCCTCGAGGTGCCCGAGGTCGAGGTGCCCCGCCTCGAGATGAAGGAGGTCGACCACCGCGTGCTCACGCGCCTCGGGCGCAAGCTCGTCGTGGTCGGCGCCTGCACCGGGAGCGACGCCCACACCGTCGGCATCGACGCCATCCTCAACATGAAGGGCTACGCGGGCGACAAGGGCCTCGAGGCCTACAAGAGCTTCCTCGCCTACAACCTCGGCGCGCAGGTCGAGAACGACCAGCTGGTCGCCCGCGCGGAGGCGGTCGGCGCCGACGCCATCCTCGTGAGCCAGGTCATCACCCAGCGCAACTGCCACAAGGAGAACGGGCGGGCCCTGGTCGAGCTCCTGGTGCAGCGCGGCCTCCGCAACCGGTTCGTGCTGCTCTTCGGTGGCCCGCGGGTCGACCACGCCCTCGCCCTGGAGCTCGGCTTCGATGCCGGCTTCGGCCCAGGCACGCGTCCGAGCGACGTCGCGAGCTACCTGGTCTCCCGATTCTGCGCCGATTCGATCGTGCCCCACCCCATCACGAATCCCTGAGCCTCGAGGCGTTGCGCGCGCGCAATCACCATCGATCCAGCCCACCGTCCGGGACGCTCTTCGACTCGAGCGGACTTGTCGCCCGGTGGTTTCCTGGCTTTTCTTTCGCACCACGATGGAGGGGGACCTCGCCATCAGCGACCAGGCGCGCGCCGTCCGGGCCCGATTGGGCCAGGTCGTGGACGGCTTGACCCTCGAGTCCGTGCTGCACGTCGGCGCCTCCACCGCGCACTACCTGGCGCACGACGAGCACGGCGTGCCCCACGTCGTGCAGATCCTCCTCCACCACCTGGCCGCCGAGCCCGCCGCCCAGGAGGCGCTCGCCCGCGCCGGACGCGTCGGCCTGCGCCTCCGCCACCCGGCCCGCGTCCCGCTCCTCGGGATGGGCCGACTGGAGGACGGCGAAGAAGACGGCGCGCCCTATCTCGTCCACGCGTTCGCACCCGGCGAGCCGCTCGACGTGCGCCTCGAGCGCGACGGCGCCCTCGAGCTCGACACCGCCCTGCGCGTGGCCGAGACCGCCCTCTCCGTCGTCGTCCGCGCGCACCGTCGCGGCTTCGTCCACGGGCGCCTCGACCTCTCCAAGATCCTGGTGAGCGACGGCGACCCGCTGGCGAGCGACACCGTGCAGGTGCTCGAGTGTGGCGCCACCCCCTGGACGCCGCTGCCCTCCGCCATGCGGGTCAGCAAGCCCGATTTCTGGAGCGAGCCGCGGCTCGATCGCCACACCCGTACCGACCTCACCGCCGTCGGCCTGGTCCTCTACTCGCTGCTGGCCGGAGAGCGCGTCGCCATGGTCACCCCGCGCCGCGATCGCGTCGTGCAGGCGGTGGAGCAGGCGTGTGACACCCACCCGTTCGGCGCGCGCGTGGAGCGCCTGCTCGGGCGCTATCTCCTGCGCCTCCTCGACGTCGCGGGCGTGCCGTTCGCCCACGCCGAGCAGGCCCGCGCCGAGCTCGATCGCATCCGCGCGCTGCTCGCGTTCGCCGATGCGCTCGCCGAGACGACCGCGATGCCGGGGCTGGACGGCACGAGCAGCCCGCCCGTGTCCTCGCCCGCGCTGGCTCCCCTCGAGAGCGGCGAGCACCCCATCTTGTCCGTCCCTCCCGCGAGCCTCGTGCGCACGCGCCCGGGCGCCCTCGAGCTCGTGCTCGACGACCTCGCCGAAGGGGTGGGCTGAAGCGAGCGGCTCAGGCCTGGACGATCGGCCGCGTGCGCGGGCGATCGACCGGGACACCAGCACGCTCGATCCGCGCAGAGCCCTCGTTGGTGTGCTTGCTGACGAGGTCGAACCACTCGAGGCCCGGCAGCTGCGCGATCCGCTGGTCGATCTCGCGGAGACAGCGCCGCCCCGCCTCGTCGCCGAACAGGTACGCGCCGACGAAATCCCGCGACTCGCGCGGCTGCATGCTGCCCCCGACCGGCTCCCAGAGCGCCCGCAGCGCGACCCGCGCCATGCCCTGCGCGAGGCCCGAGGCCCGCAGCCGGCGCTGCGCCTGCTGGTAGTAGAACGCGAAGTGGCGGCGCTCGTCCTTGACGATGCGCCGGCAGACCTCGGCCAGGATCGGGTTGTCCGAGAGCTCCGCCATGCGCGTGTACGCGTTGCAGGCGGTGAGCTCGTTGATCGCGCCCCAGCTCATGTGGACCGCGATGAAGTCGGGGCTGATGATCGAGAGCAGCCGGCCGCCCGCGTCCTGGAGCACCTCGGTCCACTTGCGCGGCCGCGCGAACTCCTCGATCGACTTGCGCGACGGTTCGTGCCCGCAGATCGAGAGGATCTTGGCGAGGGTGCGCCCGTGGTAGCACTCCTCGTAGCCCCAGTTCACGAGGAACGCCCGGGCCTCCTCGTCGGCGAGCGCCGACGTCTCCATCAGGGCCTTCATGTAGTGCACGGTGTAGAGCTCCGTGTCCTGCATGTAGCGGAGCACGCGCACCTCGCTCTGGTTGAGCCCGTACTTCTTGGCGTCCTCGAGGACGAGGCCCGTCAGGTCGAGCTGGCGGCTGATGGTGAGGAACTTCTCGATGTCGAAGGTGGGCTCGTTCTTCTTGGCGTCGACGTTCATCATGACTCCTCGAGGCTACTACGAGCGGTGGGCGGCCGGGGATCGGAGTCGGCGCCCCGCGCCTCGTCGTGGGCGCGCTGCTCGTCCTCGGCGCGCTTGGCCTCGGCCTCGAGCACGTCCGTGCCGAGGTAGCGGAACACGTAGATCCCGCCGACGAACATGCACAGGAAGAGCGCGAGCACGCGCCAGAGCACGAGGTACGGCACCTGGTAGATCCCGTGGACCCACGGCTTCATCAACGCCGAGGAGCCGACCTCGGCGATGCCCGAAGCCCCTGGTGTAGGGCTCAGGTAGAGCGCGAAGTTCAGGAGGGCCTGCACGAGGATGATCTGGACGATCGGAGGCCCGACGCTGACGAACGTGCTCGGCGTCGTGGAGAGCCCGAGCCCCTTGAGGATGAAGAAGGTCACGGCGAAGCGCGAGCAGAAGAACCCGAACGTGAGCCCGAACGCGGCGAGCACGGCGAGCTTGCCGCGTCGCAGGTAGATGCCGAAGCCCTCGTGCACGTGATCGACGGCGCCGACGAGCCGGTTCGAGAGGTGCCCACGGCGCGCCCAGGCCTGGTCGGCGATCTTGCGAAAACGGGGGATCTTGGCCACGAGCCGCACGATCAGCTGCCAGATCGGGCTGCACACCTTGGAGAGCGCGCGCACGATGGCCTGGAGCAGCGGCGGATAGGCCGCGCACAGCACGAGGCACACGAGCCCGGTCCCGAAGACCCCCGCCGAGAGCCCCACGAAGTAGTCGAGCGGCGCCGCCTCCTTGGGGAGCACGAGCAGGTGGTTGGCGCGGAGGATCAGGATGGTGAGCGCCGAGATCAGGAAGAAGCTCACGGTGCAGAACGCCGTCATGAGCTCGGCGGTGGCCACGTCGGCGACCTTCATGCCCCCGTGCACGAGCACCGCCACTTGCGAGATCGGCGCCCCCACCTGCCCTGGCGTGACGCCGGCCACGAACATGAGGACGAACTCCGAGACGATGCCGTGCCGGATCTTGATCTGGGGCGTGAGCACGCGGGCGAGCGTGAACATGCGCAGGCCGCCGCAGACCCCTTCTTGCAGCGCGAGGACCGCTCCGACGAGGAGCCACGCCGGCCGAAGCGACCCGAGCACGGGCGCGAAGCTGGACTGCTCTGCGCGCAGCGACCGATAGAGCTGGTAGCCGAGGCTCAGCAGCGTGAGCGCGACGACGAGCTGGATGCCCCGGACGAGACTGCGCCGATTCAAAGGAAACCGTCGAGGAGACTAGACTGGTCTCCTCGGCGCCGTCACTGACCGTCGGCCTCGACCTCGTCGAGGACGTGGATGCCGCGCCGCGTCTCCCGCAGGGAGAACAGCGCCACGATGGCGCAGGCCACCGCCGGCAGGGCCACGGAATAGGTGGCGCCGATGGGCAGACCGGCCGCGTTCCACGCCATGAACGCCACCATGCCGAGCACCCCGAGAACCAGCATCGGCTCCACCTTCGGCGCCTCGTTGTGGAGGCGCAGGACGAGCTGACGCACGCCGAAGCCGATGTTGACCGCGCTGACGAACGACACCCCTACGAACGTGGAGACCCAGCCGCGCGTCCCCGCGAGCAGGATGAGCGCGTGCAGCAGGAGGAACACGAAGATGGGGGCGATCGACGCGTGCGCGCGGGAGACGCGCCAGATCGCGCGGCCGAAGCCGAACACGATGGTGGTGGCCGGCCAGACGACGAGGAAGTGGTAGGCGGTGACATTGTGGAACGAGAGCCCCTTCCAGACGTCGGTGCCCCAGACGGCGCTGCCGATCATCGCCACCGAGAGCACGGCCACGGACTCGATCTGGTTGAGGAGGCCGAGGCGGTACACGCCGGTCTGGGTCTGCTCCCAGCAGGTGACCGCGGCGGCGGCGGGGATGAGCGCGATGAGCGCGATCGTCCAGAAGTGGGTCGCGCCGAGCGCCCACGCGGTCATGACCGCGATGTAGACCGTGTTGAGGATGTCGAGCCCGTGGTCGAGGAACTCGCCGAAGGCGCTCGACTGCTTGGTCCGCCGCGCGTGCGCGCCGTCGGCGTTGTCCGCCCACAGGTAGACGTGGAGCAGCAGCATCGACGCGATCAGGAGCCACCCGCGCTGCGGCCGGAGCGCGACGAGCAGGCCCACCGCGATCAAGTTGCAGAGGTGGCCCGCGTGCGTGATCGAGTTCGGGTGCACCGAGGCAGGAATCAGCCGCAGCGACGGCTCCACGAGGAAGCGCTTGTAGTAGGGCAGGAGGATGGAGCGATCCTCGGCCGTGTAGACCGGCGCGGCTGACATCGGTGTGAGGATCCCATGACAAACAGGGACTCTGCAACGATCCGCCCCAAAAAGCATCGCGGGGTGCGTAGCAAACTACGCGGACACCTTGGTTCCTCCGTGCGGAACGCCGCGCACCGCGCTACGCGACGGACCGATGGACCGAAAGGGATCGATGCTCCTCGCGCTCCGGGAGGCCGTCGAGAGCCGCCCGGTGCGCACCGTGCGGGCGCTGTTCCTCCGCGCGAAGGACGCGGCGCCCAAGGTGCTCGAGACCCTCGGGCGCGCGCCGAGCCGAGGTCGCGAGGAGCGCGTGCGCGGCCTCGACGGCGCCGTCACCATCGCCCGCGATGCGTTCGGCGTGCCCGGCGTGTTCGGCGGCAGCCTCGCCGACGTCGCGTTCGGCATGGGCTACGCGTGCGCGGAAGATCGCCTGTTCCAGATGGATCTCATGCGGGTCGCCCTGCGGGGCGAGCTTGCCTCGGTGCTCGGCGCGCGCCCCGTCGACGACGCGCTGCCGTTCCGGCTCCCGCGTGGCGCCACGCTCGTCGACCTCGATGCCTTCACGCGCGCGCTCGGCTTCCGGGGCGCCGCGGAAGCCAGCTACGCCATCGCGTCGGCCGAGGCGCGCGCGTGGCTCGACGCGTACGCCGCGGGGGTCAACGCCTTCGTCGCCACCGGTCGACGCCCCCTCGAGTCGCTCCTGCTCGACCTCGAACCCGGCCCCTTCACCGCGGTCGACAGCCTGCTCATCGGCAAGGGCGTCGCGTTCCAGCTGGGGTTCGCCTGGCGCTTCGCCCTCACCTACGCGCGCATCGCCGGCGTGGTGTCTGCCGACAAGCTGCGCGCGCTCCTGCCCACCCACCCACTCACCGTCACCGCGGGCGCCGCGGACGCGATCGAGCCCGTGTTGCTGCACGCCCGCATGCTCGCCGACGTGCTCGGCACCGAGGGCCTGCACCTCGGCTCCAACGCCTTCGCGCTCGCGGCCCACCGCACCTCCATCGGCCGCCCGATCGTGGCCAGCGATCCGCACATGCCGCTGCACGCGCCCGACGTCCTCTGGGAGGTGCGCCTCCGAGGTGGCGGGATCGACGCGCGCGGCGCCACCATTCCCGGTGTCCCCGGGCTCCCGATCGGTCAGAACGCCCACGCGGCGTGGGGCATGACCGCCGGCTGGGGCGACGACAGCCAGGTGTGGCGCGAGGATCTGGGGGCGCTGCGCAAGGCCGGCCGGCTCGAGGTCACCCACGAGACCATCGCCGTGCGGGGCGGGGATTCCCGCACGGTGCCCGTCGTCCGCACCCCGCGGGGCCCGATCGTGTCGGGCGCGACCGGCGACGAGCAGGCCATCGCGCTCCGCTGGTGCGGCGACACCGCCTCGCTCGAGACGGACGGCTCGCTCGCCCTCCTCCGGGCGCGCGATTTCGACGACCTCCGCGCCGCGGCGCGCCTGCACTCCGCGCCCACGCTGAACTTCGTGTTCGCCGACCGCGAGGGCCACCTCGGGTGGTGCTGGGCGGGTCGCGTCGCGCGCCGCCCCGACCCGGGGGTCACGAGCCTCGACCTGCTCGACGGCGAGGACCCGCGTGGCCAGTGGGTCGGTGTGATCCCGCGCACGAGCTCCCGTTCTCGCGCGACCCGGCCGACGGCGTGATCGTCTCGGCCAACACGCGTCCCCACGGCGAGGGGTACCCGCACACCCTCGGAGACATCTTCGAGCCCCCGTTCCGCTACGCGCGCATCCGGGCCCTGATCGACGCGCACCGCGGCCCGCTCACGCTCGCCGACATCGCGCGCATCCAGACCGACGTGCGCGCTTCGTGGGCCACCTCGGTGCGCGATGCGCTCCTCGAGGGCCTGCCCGCGGGCGATCTCGGGCTCCCCGAGCGCCGCGGCCGCGAGGTCCTCCGCCGCATGCGCACCTGGGATGGGCGCGCCGACGAGACGAGCGTCGGGGCGTCGTGCACGTACGCCTTCCTCGACGCGTTCGTGCGCCACCTGCTGCTCGACGAGCTCGGCGACGACACCTTCGAGCGCTACTTCGAGCTGATGAACGCGGCGGCCTTGCCGCTGCTCTCCGCCGTCCGTGACCCCGCCTCTCCGTGGCTCGTCGGGCACGACCGCGCGACCCTGGTGCGCGACGCCTGCGCGATGGCCGAGGGTCGCCTCCGTCGCCAGCGCGGCGAAGACCCAGGGCGCTGGCGCTGGGGCGATCTGCACACCGTCACCTTCCGGCACCCGATGGCCGCCGTGCCCGGCCTGCGCGCGGCCTCTTCCCCCGGACCGTTCCCTGGACGCGGCGACGGCACCACCGTCAACATGGGCGAGTTCGAGCTCCGCGGCCGGTTCGGCGTACGCGTCGGCCCGGTGCTCCGCTTCGCGATGATCGCGGGTGCGCCCGGCGCGTCCCGCGCGGTGGTGGCCCCAGGGCAGAGTGGCGACCCCGCCTCGCGTCACTACCGCGACCAGGTCTCCCTCTACCTCGAGGGTCGCGACCGCGCGGCGAGCTGGGAAGAGACCGACTTCTCTGCGTCGCGCCTCCGCCTCGTGCCGGGTTAGCTTCGGGTTAGCTCAGGAGCTGCAGCACGATCGCGGCGGCGGGTGCGCCGAGGCCGAGCGCGAAGGCGCCGAGGCGCTCGATGCCCTTGAGCGGCTTCCAGAGCGTGGCCTTCTTCGGCTCGTTGCCAAGGCCCTGGTCGATCTCGTACTGCCCCGGGCGATGCCCGAGGATGCCGAGCGCGAGGGACATGCCGCCGAACAGCCCGGCGCTCGGCAGCACGAAATGAAAGTGGATGATGTCGAGCAGCGCAGGCATCGTGGTGGCCGCCGACACGAACAGCCCGAGCCCCACGAGGAAGATCTGCCACGCGATCGGCTTCTTGCTGACGGTGCCCTGCTCCTGCCGCGCCTTGCGGATCATCGCGAGCATCTCGGGGTCGTCGGCGAACACCTGCTCGGCGTTCTCGCCCGGACCGGCCTCCTGGTAGTGCTCCTGCATGCCCGTGTGTCCCACGGATCAGGCGAGCGTTACCCGCGACGGCGACGGAGCAGGAGCAGGGCCGCGAGAGCGCCGAGCGCGAGCGACGATCGGTCGGCCCGGTCGCCGAACCGACAGCCACACCCACCCGCGGCAGCCGTCTCGGTCTCCGCGGGTGGAGCGGCGCCGTCGCCAGCCTGCGCGCGGATCTTGATGGTGAGCTTGGGTGAGAACGGGTCGTTGGACTGCACCACGATGGCGGTCTCGATCGGCCCCGGCGCGGTAGGCGTGATCGTGGCGCGCAGCGACTCGGTGGTGCCCGCGGCGACGTCGAGGTGCTTGGTCGTCACCACCGCGACCTTGGTCGGATCGTCCGCGTCGGCCGAGAGCGCCGCCTCGCCGGTGTCGAACACGGTGACCAGCACCGAGGTCTCCTTGCCGACGGGGATGTTCCCGAGCTCGATCGGCGACGGGCGAGCCTCGATGCGCGGCAGCGGGAAGCGGAACGCCACCGGGTCGAAATCCCAGGCCTTCTCGCTGCGCGGCAGCGCGACGGGGATGTCGACGAGATCGACGCTGAACTTGGAGCCGAGGATCTCGAAGAAGAAGCCGGGCACGAAGTGCAGGGTGGTCTGCTGCCCGAGCTGTCCGTGCACGTTCATCGTCGTGTCGACACCGGGAGACGACGCGAGCGCCAGCTTGGTGAACGGGTTGGTCGCGGTGACGTCGGGCACGCTGCCCTTGCTCACGAGCTCGTCGAAGGCGACGCGCAGGGTCTGGTAGTCGGCCGCGAACTCGGCCTCGCCCTCGAGCTGGAAACCGCCGCCGATCCCCGGGATGGGGATGATCGAGTCGGTGATGTCGAGCTTGTAGAGCTCGAGCGGCTTGGTCTTGCCGCTGGTCTTGATCGGCGGCAGGCCGCTCCCGGCGAACGCGAACGGATCGAACGCCGTCGTGGCCACCGTGGCGAGATCGACCTTGGGCACGCCCGGGATGTCGCCGGTCCACGAGTAGGTCTTGCCGGCGACCTTCACCGTGAAGCGCGCCTGCGCCTTGACCACGAAGCCGTCGTCGATCGCGAGCAGCCCCGTGGCCGCGGTGCCCTTGGGCGTCAGGCGCAGCGGGTCGGGCCAGGTGGCGTCCACCGTGCCGCCCAGATCCACGCGCGTGCGCCCGTGCAGGTAGGCGAGCAGGCGCACCTGCACCGCGGCGTCCTTGGGCAACCAGCCGGTGTCGAAGTCGAAGTCGGCGCCGATCTTCTCGGTCTTGGTCACGACGAACGGCCCGCGCTGGCAGCGCGGATCGAGCTTGCTGCACGAGGTCGCGACGACGCTCGGCGTGGCCGTGGGCTCGAGCGGCCAGTCCGCGCGCGCGTCGGCCGCGAGGGCGAGCGAGAGGAAACCGACCGCGACCGCGGGAACAAAGAAGGAAGGCGACCGCATCTGGCTTGTGGCGAGTCTAACCCGGGGGCAGGATTCGTGCACCGATGGACGCCGAAGGCTGGAACCTCACTCGCTTCGACAGGGGCACGGTCGACCCGGCCAAGGGTCACCTCGAGAGCACCTTCGTGAAGCTGAACGACCCCTCGGGCAAGCGCGCCCTGTGGGTCAAGGCCACGATCTTCGCGCCGACCGAGCGCACGAGCGGCGGACCTCCCCACGAGCGCGGGCGCACGGTGGCCGAGTCCTGGGCCATCGCCTTCGATCGGCTCCCCGACGACGCGCCGCCGATCAGCTACCGCGAGGCCGTTCATGCACGAGCAGGTGGGGCCGGCGAGGGCGCGCCGCTGCGCCACGTCGCCGTCAAGCGCACCGTCGCCGTAGAGGAGGCAACGCTCGCCCGCGCGCGCCGCTACCACCTCGAGTGGGCCGGGGTGTCGTTCGACGGCCGCCGGCTCGTCGGCGAGATCGAGCACGAGCGGCGGCCATCCGCTTCGACCTCGAGCTCTCGGCGCGATCCTTCGCCGCTGGTCCACTTCCCCTTCCCCTCGATGTACGAGGGCCGCTTCCCGAAGAGCAAGCTCGTCTCGCCGATCTTCGACGCGCTCGCGAGCGGCGAGATCGAGGTGCGCCGCAAGGACGGGCGTCGCACCTGGGAGGTCAAGGACTGGCCCGCGATGGAGGGGCACAACTGGGGCGTCGGGCACGCCGACCTCTACGCGTGGGCCCACGTCAACACGTGGAACGAGCCCGAGGGACGCGGCGTGGTCCTCGAGGGCTTCTCCGGCAAGGTGAAGGTCGGGCGGCTCACGACACCACTCGTCTCGCTCGTCGCGCTCCGCCACAAGGGCGTGCGCTACGAGGTGCACGGCGCGCTCGATCTCGCGCGCACGCGTGGGCGCATCGAGCGGCTGCGGCGGTGGGAGTTCTCGGCGCACCAGGCCGGTGCGACGATCGAGGGCGACATCGAGCTCACGCCGGACGACACGGTAGGCCTCTACTACCCGAACCCCACCGGCGAGATGACCTACTGCCTCAACTCCAAAATCGCCCGCGCGCGGCTGCGATTCACCCCCCGTGGCCGCGCGCCGCTGGTGCTCACGAGCGACGCGGCCGCGCTCGAGATCGGTACCCACGATCCCCGGCACGGGATCCGGATGTACGTGTGAAGCCGCGGGCCACGCTCTACCTCGGCGTACTCGCCTGGGTGTGCGCGCTCGCGCTGATGCCGGCCGAGATCGCCGCCGGCCGCGCGCGGGCGAAGGCCAACGCGCGGACGGTCGGCACCGTCGCCCTCGCGTTCGTGGCGGCGGTGCTGGTGCTGCACGGCCTGCCGCGCCGACGCGTGGGGTGATCAGCCGGTCACCCGGCGCAGGTGCCGTTGTTGCACTTCGGCGCGGTGGTCGGGCAGTCCTTGTCGGACTTGCACGCGACGCACTTCTTGTCGCGGCAGAACGGCGTGGCGCCACCGCAGTTCTTGTCGTTGGTGCACTGCACGCAGCGCTCACCGTCGCACACGGGCACGCCCGCCGGGCAGTCCGCGTTGCTCAGGCACGAGGCGCACTCCCCGTCGGCACGTTGCAGATGGGAGCGCTCGCCGGGCAGCCCGCGTTGGACGTGCACCCGGCGCGACAGGTCCCTTCGCTGCGACAGATGGGTGTGCCCGCCGGGCAGTCCGCGCTCGTGAGGCACTGCACGCAGCGACCGGCGGAGCGCAGGCAGTGTGGCGCCGCGGTGCCACACTGACTGTCGACGAGGCAGCCGATGCACTGCTTGGTGACCGGGTCGCAGAACGGCCGCGAGGTGCCGGCGCAGTCGGCATCGCCGGCGCAGCCGACGCACGCCCCCGTCGCCGTGTCGCACTTGGGCGCGTCGCCGGAGCACGAGGTCGCGGTGCACACGGGCTTACACGTGTGGGCGCGCGGCGTGCACGCGGGCGCGGAGGCGGGGCAGTCCGCGTTGGAGGCGCACAGCTCGCACTTGCCGTGCAGGCACCGCGGGCGACCGGCGGGACACGCCGCATCGTTGGCGCAGTCGACGCAACCCAGTGTCGGGTCGCAGGTCTGTGGTGCGGTGCAGCCCTTGCCACAAGCACCGCCGAGCCCCGCGCCGCCGGGGTCGATCGACGTGGAGGACGAACAGGCGAAGGCCAGTGCGCCCATCGTGCCCAGGACCAGCGCCAAGGAGAAAAGACGATGCGTCATGCTGCCCCTGTACCGAGATGCCCCGGGCATCAGGCAGCCCACTTGTAAAGTTCCGTCAGAACAGGAATCTCGCCCCGACTCCTCCGGACCAACCAAGGACAGAAAGCGTTCCGCGATCCTCGTCTCCCACCTTCACCCTCGTGCGCGGCAAGGTGAGCACGGGACCGGTCTCTCCGACGATCGAGAAGCGCGCGCCGAGCGCGTACGACAGGTGCACGAACGGAGCGACTTCGAGCACCCACCGCGACCGGGAGAGGTCGCCCTCGGGCCGGTGTTGCTCGACCCATTGGCGACCGATCGCGACGTCGGCGCCCAGCGCGACGCGAAACCGCGCTCGGTCGAGGACGAACCCCGCGCCGCCCACCGAGAGCTGCGCACCGAGGACCTCCATGGCGGCGCGGCTGCTCGTCCCGAAGCGGAATCCCATCGAGGCCCGTAGCCACCCCTCGTCGAACCGCAGGAACGCCCCCGTCCGCACACCGAAGGAGCCTTCGTCCGCATCGAACCCGTGCGCACCCTGGATCAGGAGATCGAGGCCGTACGCGAGCCGCCCGCTCCTTGCCGGCGTGGCCGGCCTCGCCGCGGCGACGGCTCCCTCGAGCATGGAGGAGAGAACGAGCCCCACGGTGCGGCCCCGTTCGCTCTCGACGTCGGACGAGGTGAAGCTGAGATCCCGGTCGGCGAAGTCCTTTCCTCCCGTCCCGACGTGCAGGTGCACGCTCGCGTGGTCGGGGTGACTCCACGCGATCTCGACGACCGCGGTCGAGCCGGTGGAAGTCCGGAGCGCCACGAGCTTGTCGTCGTCGAGGGGCTTCTGCACCTCGCGGACGAGCACCTGCTCGCCGGCGATCAAGGTGCCCCTCATGGCCACGATCGCGGCGTCGGCGGGGGGGCAGTGGAGCTCTCCCGCAGACAGCACGACCACGACGACGATGGTGCCGGGCATCGCAACGAACCTAGCTCGGCCCTCGGGTCATGGCGTAGGACAGCTCGTCGCCTCGATGCAAATGGGGCTCCCACCGCTCGAGAGCGGTGGACAGCAGCGGGGGCGATCACCGGTGCAAGCGGCGCAGGGGCACGCCTTGCAGAACGCGGCGCCGACGTACTCGCGGCACTCGCCGGCCACGCACACGCGATCGACGTCGCACTTGCGACCGCACTCGCCGCAGTGGGCATTGCTCGTCAAAAGGTCCACGCACGCGCCCGCGCACTCGGTGAGGCTCCCCGCGCACTTCGCGCCGCAGGCGCTGCCCGAGCACACGAGGCTGCCACCGCACGCCTTGCCGCACCCACCGCAGTGCGCGGGATCGTTCCGGGTGTCGACGCAGGTGCCGCCGCAGTTGGTGGCGTTCGGTCGACAGGTGCACGCGCTCCCCACGCACATCTCTCCGGCCGCACACCGCTTGCCGCAGGCGCCGCAGTGGTCCGCGTTGCTCGTGACGTCGGTGCAGGTCGCGCCGACGCCTCCGCACTTGCCGCTCGCGGGACAGCCGCAGCTTCCGCCGAGGCAGGCTGGGGTCGCGCCGCTGCAGACCTTCCCGCAGGCGCCGCAGTTCGCCGGGTCGGAGGTGGTGTCCACGCACAGCGCACCACACACGGTCGCCGTACACCCCGCGTCGGTGGCGTCGGATGCCGTCGAGTCGCTCGTCTCGATCGCGCCGGAGTCTTCCACCGCCGCCGTGCCTCCGGGACCGGTGTCTTCGGCGGGAAAGACGAGGTCGGCGCCACTGCAACCCCCATTCACGCCGGCGAGCACGAGGCCCACCAGCTGCGCCGCCCACCTACCTGCCCGCTGCATTCACCTGCTCAGTACCACCGAGAAGCGCCTGACAGGCACGAGAACCGCCTGATGTCGCGAGGGTCGCGGTACCATGCAGATGTGCCGGCCCGCCCTGCCCTCCGACTCGTGCCCCCCGCTCCGGGGAGTGCCGTTCCGTCGGACGACGAGGCGCCGGAGTCCTTCGTCCAGAAGGGAGGCGGGGAAGATCGCCGCCCCACCCTCGACGACCTCGAGATCGTCAACGGCATCCTCGCGGGTGACCCGTCCGTCGCCACGGCCTTCCACGACCGCGCACGGCCTCGCATCGACGCGACCATCGTGCGGCTCCTCGGCCGTCGTGAGGTCGACCACGAGGACTCGGTCCAGAACGTCTTGATCGCGATCGTCGATTCTCTGCCCCGCTTCCGCGGCGAGTGCTCGCTCGACACGTGGGTCGCCCGCATCACGGCGCACACGATCTGGAAGGAGCTCCGTCGCCGCACCACCGCGCGGAAGATCTTCGACCCGGCCGAGCTCGACCCGGAGTCGCTGATGGGCGAACCCGACCTCGAGCACCGCATCGGCACCAAGAACCTCCTCGGCAAGGTGCGCGAGCACCTCGCGGCCCTCGACCCCCAGAAGTCGTGGACGTTGGTCCTCCACGACGTCGCGGGGTTCGACCTGCGCGAGGTGGCCGAGATCACCGAGGTGAGCGTGGCGGCTGCGCAGTCGCGCCTCGTGCGTGGACGCCGCGACCTCGAAGAGCGCCTCCGCGACGACCCCGAGTTCCGCGATCTCATGCAGCGAGGTGGCCGATGAGCGATCGTCCTCTCTTCGCCAAGCTGGCCACCGACGCCCTCGCGAAGGCCGCGCCAGCGGAGACCCGTGCCCCTACCGAGCTCGAACGCGCGCGCGCCATCGCGGTGGCCGCGGCGGCGATCGCGCAGGCCAAGCGGGTCCGCGACGCGCGCCGGCGGCGCCTGGTCGGGGGCGGAGTCGCGCTCGCGGTGGCCGCCGCGGCGGCGTCGATCTTCCTCGTGCGTACGCACACCACCCCGAGCACGCCGATCGCCGCCACGTCGGTGCGCGCGCGGGCCGTCGCAGGAGAGCCGACCGTCTGGCGCATGGGCATGTCCGAGCCGCTGCACGGGGACGTCACGCTGCAGGCAGGCGATCGCGTGCGGGCGATGGCCGGTGGCGCCGCACAGCTGCAGATGTCGACGGGGAGCCAGGTCGCGCTCGAGGAGGGCGGCGACCTCACGCTGGTCGGCGTGCAGAGCGCCGACGTGCTCGCGCTCTCGGCGGGCGCGGCGCGCTTCCAGGTGGCCAAGGTGAGCACGGGCCGGCGATTCCTCGTGCGCACCGGAGACACCGAGATCGAGGTGCGGGGCACCGCGTTCCGGGTGAGCGTGGTGCCGCTCGATCCTTCGTGCGAGGTCGCCTCGCCGACGCGCGTCGAGGTCACGGAGGGGCGGGTCGTCGTGCGCTTCCACGGGGTCGAGACCGTCCTGAACGCGGGCGGCAAGTGGCCGGCGGGTTGCAGCATGGTCGCTGCGGCGCCCGCGGCGAAGGGCGCGACCGTCGCGGGATCCCCGGGGTCGGAGCCGCTGCCGTCTCCGCCCTTGCCGCCGTCGGAGCCAGCCTTCCAGCCGAAATCGCCGCTCCACCCGAAAGCGTCGCTCTTCGCACCGACGCCGTCGCCTGCGCCGACGATGACCGCGGCGCCGGCGGCGACCGTCGAGGCCGCGCCCACGGCGCTCACGACGGCGGTCGCCAAGAAGTCGTCCGACCTCGGCGCGCAGAACGATCTGTTCACGCTCGGCATCGACAAGAAGAAGGCGGGCGACTTCGGCGGCGCGCGCGCGGCGTTCGATCGCTACCTCGCGCTCTACCCGGACGGCGCGCTCGTGGAGAGCGCCACGGTGGAGAAGATGCGGCTCTCGAGCGGCGCCGCGCAGAAGAGCGTCGCCGGCAGCTACCTCGCGCGCTGGCCCAAGGGGCTTCGCCCGCGCCGAGGCCCAGGCCGTCCTGGAGAAGTGAACGGAGCGAGCCGCAGGCGAGCGCAGTGAACTGCGGCCGCCTCCACCGGCGGCCGCAACAGGCTCAGGGCTTCTTGGGCGCGGCGCTCGGGGCGGGTGAGGCGGCGGGGGACACCGCTTCCATCTCTTCGGCCGTGGGCCAGCGGCCTTTCGCCTTCCAGTGCACCCAGCGCGCGACGAGGTCGATCTCGTCCCGGAGGTCGACGTTCTTCGCGAACGCGGGCATGTGGTTCTTCCTGGTCGAGGCCTCGGGCTTGTACGTCTGACCGTCGGCCGGGTCGGCGATCTGCGCGCGCAGCCAGCGGTAGCTGCCCCAGCCGGTGAGATCGGGGGCGAGCTCGCTGTCGTCGCCTCCCTTGCCGTCCTTCTTGTGGCAGCCCTCGCAGGCGCGCCCGTACACCTCGGCCCCCTTCGCGTCCGACGCGCCGGCGACGTACGACGCGACGGCCTTGATCTCGGCCTCCGGCATCGCCTTGAACTCGCTCTCCTTGCCGGGCGGCGCCTTGGTCACGCTCGGCATCTCCCCCTTCAACGGCGAGCGACCGAAGCGGTGGTTGCCGTCGGGGTCGCGCATCGTCTCCTCGACCCACGCCGGCGAGCCCCATCCCTGCAGATCGGGCGCCGTGGTCTCGTCCTTCGCGCCGGGCGCGACCGGGCCGAGCCGGTGACAGGTCGCGCAGGCCTTGTTCCAGAGCTCCTGACCGCGCAGCTGCGGGTCGCGCGCGAGCATCACGAGCGGGCCCTCCGGCGGGACACCCTTCTTCGCGAGCTCGTTCGCATACGCTGCGCGCTCGTCGGCGAGCTTGCGTGCCTCGAGGTACTTCTTGTCCTTCGCGTCGCCGGCGCGCGCGAGCATCGTCAACGCGGCCACGCCCGCGAGGCCGAGCCCGAGGAGCGCGAGCCACGGGAGGCGCGCCCGCACCGCCGTGGTCGGGCTGCGATCCAGGAACGGCAGCGCGACGAGGAAGCCCCCCGCCACGCCGGGCACGACGAGCGTGCCGACGATCTCGAGCGGACCGTGGAAGTACTTGAGCAGCTGGAACAGCGCGAGGAAGTACCACTCGGGCCGCGCGGGGTAGTCGCTCGAAGGGTCGGCCGGCGCGTCGAGGTCGGCGCCGTGGTGCCGGAGCACGAGGGCCAGCACCACGCCGAGCACCGCGCACGCGGCGAGCACGTCGAGGGCGAGCTGCTTCGGGTAGAATCGGTCGACCTTGGCGAGGTCCGCGCCCGAAGGGGGGGTGACGCCGTGCTTGCGGAACAGCGCGACGTGGATGGCGATCGCGACCATCATCGCCATCGGCAGGACCCCGACATGCAGCGCGTAGAACCGCGTCAAGGTCAGGTGCCCGTACTGGTTTCCGCCCTGCGCGAGGCGCTGCACCTGCACGCCGACGCCCGGGATCGTGCCGAAGATGTTGGTGGCGACGCGCGTCGCCCAGTAGCCCTTCTGGTCCCAGGGGAGCAGGTACCCGGTGAGTGACAGACCGAGCACCAGCCCGAACAGCACGAGGCCGAAGTACCAGTTGCCCTCGCGCGGGCGCTTGTACGCGCCGTAGATCGCGGTCTGCAGCAGGTGCGCCCCGAGCAGCACCACCGTCGCGCCCGAGCCGAAGTGGTGGAGGCCGCGCACGAGCCAGCCGCCCGGCAGCGCGTGCTGGATGTGGTGGACGCTCGCCCAGGCCGTCGTCGCCGACGGTGCGTACGCGGTCATGAGGAGGAGGCCGGTCGCGAGCTGCACGAGGATGCAGACCAGGAGCGCGCTGCCGAAGACGTACCCGAAGCGCGCGCCGCCAGGGATCGGCTCGTCGAGCGCCTCGCGCAGGAGCTTGCGGTGACCGAGGCGTTCGTCGACGGCGTCGCCGATGCGGGAGAACAGGCTCATCCGATCTCCTCCTGCTTCTCGACGCCGATCCGGTAGCGCTTCCAGGTGACGGTCAGCGCGCCGTCGGCGGCGATCTCGACGGGCAGCGCGTCCATGCCGCGCGGCGAAGGACCGGAGAGGCGCGCGCCGGCGAGGGCGAAGCCGCTCGTGACAGGGACAGGCAAAGCCCGGCGCCTTGCCTGCCTCGCCGGACTGCACGTCGATCGAGCAGCCGAGGTGGGGGCAGATCGCGGACAGCGCCTGCACCTCGCGCGGGCCGGTGCGCAGCAGCCACACCGCACCGAGCTTGCGCTTCTCCGCGCGCGTGAAGGCGTCGACCTCGTCGCCGATCAGCGTGACCTTGGTGGGCACGCCCTGGGTGAGGTCGTCCAGCTTGCCGACGGCGAACCTCCGACCCCCGCTGCCCTTGTCGGCGAGCGGCGCGGCGACGAACACCGCGCCGGGACCGGCCACGGCCGCGGCGATCGCGCAGCTCCCGGTGACGGCGACGGTGACGAACAGGCGGCGATTCTTGTCGGGCACGTCTTCGGCCATGGCGGGCGAGACTACCCGCGATCGTCGACGCTCGATCGCCCTACCAGGAGCTCAGCGGTGGGAGCCCGGAATGCGCGGCTTCGGCTTCTGCTGCTCGGCCCTGGTGCGGACCTCGACCTCGGCCTCCTTGCGCGCGAGCGCGCGGGCGACGCGGTCGAGGGTCTCGCGGAGCTCCGGATCAGCGACGCGGTGCACCGCGGCGACCAGCGGCGCGGGTGCCTCGACCGTACGGGCCCGGGCGAGCTCAGGTCGGCTCGGCGCGAGGATGCCGCCGCGATCCATCTCCGGCACCTCGCCCACGCGGGCCCGCAGGTGCTGGACCTCCACCCCGCGCGCGCGAAGCCGCTCCACCAGGGTGCGCTCGGCGATGGCGAGCTCCTGCGCCCAGCCGCTCGAGGAGACGACCACGTACAGGGTCCCGCGCGAGAGCCGATCCGGCATCGTCCGCCGCGCGAACGCGACGCCGGCCACCTGCTCCCAGAGGGCGCGGGTGACCAGCACCTCGGTCGCGGCCTTGCCCGCGGGGGTGGCGGAAAGCAGCGCCCCCAGGGTCGTCGGGGCGCTGTTCCGGCGCCGTTTGCCGCTCCGCGCCACTGCCACGCGTCGACGTTATCACGTCGCGTCAGCGCGGGCGTTCCGGACGACCGTCCAGATCCTTTACACACGAAGTTTCACCTTCTCGTCGCCCCGCCTGCGTGCGAGCATCCGCGCTCGCCCGGAAGGCCCGGGTCGTCGCCGAGAGAGATCGATGGAATCCAACGTCGGACCTGCTTCCCTTCCGCCCTCCGTCTCCAACCTCGTCCCCGCTCCCGTCGCCGTCGGCCACCCGCTCCTCGCGGTCGTGCGCGGCGAGCTCGAGCGGCTGTTCTCGCTCGAGGACATGCAGGGGATCGCCAGCGGCTCGCTGGGGCTCGACCCCGAGCAGATCGGCGGGACCTCGGCGAAGGGCTCGTTCGCCCGCGCCCTCGTGGATCACTGCGCGCAGATCGACGCGGTCGAGGCGCTCGTCGACGCGCTCCTGATCCACAAGGCGGACATCGACCCGCGGGTTCGCGAGATCGCGGCCGTCGGCCTGGCCCACGCCGACGAGCTCTCGCCCGGCACCGAGATCGGCGCCTTCACCATCCAGAAGAAGATCGGCGAGGGCGGCGCCGGCGTCGTCTACCTCGCCTCGCGCAAGGAGAGCGGCAACCGCCAGACCGCCCTCAAGCTCGTCAAGCGCGAGATGGCGCGCGACACGCGGTCGTTGCACCGCTTCATGACGGCGAACCGCCTCGTCGGGACCGTGCAGCACCCCGGCCTTCCGCGCAACATCGAGACCGGCGCGTTCCCCGACGGCCGGATGTACATCAGCTACGACTACATCGACGGCCAGTCGCTCGCCGCGCGCCTCTCCCGCACGGGCCCCATGCACCTCAACGAGGCGCGCCCGCTGCTCCGCGCGATCCTCGAGGCGCTCGCCGCCATGCACGAGAAGCGCCTCGCCCACGGCGACCTCAAGACCGAGAACGTGCTGCTCGCCAAGGCAGATGCGGGCGCCCCGCCCCGCGCCGTGCTGGTCGACTTCGGCACCGACCGCCTCCGTGCGCGCGGCCGCACGACCCAGAACCAGACCGGCATCCTCGCCATCTACGGCAGCGCCAAGGCCATCGCGCCCGAGCTCGTGCGCGGCAACGTCGCCGACGGCAAGAGCGACGTCTACGCGTTCGGCGCGCTCCTCTTCGAGGTGCTCACCGGCAAGGCGCTGTTCGCCAAGGACGGCAAGACGTCGCTCGAGGTCGCCCTCGCTCACCTCGCGACCGTCCCCGAGCCTCCCAGCGCGACCGCCCCGCGCGGGTGGGTCAGCAAGGAGATCGACACCTTCGTCGCCGGCTTGCTCGCCAAGGAGCCTTCGGGCCGTCCGGTCGACGCGCGCGCCGTGCTCGAGGCGTTCGACCGCCTCGGCCGCGGCGCCGCCACGGCGCAGACCCAGCAGAAGAAGCTCTCCGACGACGACGTCGATCTGCGCATCGCCGAGCTCGTCGAGAAGCCCGAGGACGGCGAGGCCGCCGCGAACCTCGAGAAGGCCCTCGAGGAGGGCGGCGACGCGAACCGCATCGCGGACGGCTTCTTCCAGGTCGCCGAGGGCATCGAGGACGCGGCCAAGAAGGACATCCGCACCTCGCTGCTGTTCCGCTCGGCGCGCATCTTCGAGGCCAACGCCAAGAACCCCGAGCGCGCCGAGGGCGTCTACAAGCGCCTCCTCGAGCTCGACCCCGAGGACGACATCGCGCAGGCGGCGTTCGAGGAGCTCAAGAAGGCGACCGGCCAGTGGTCCGACGTCGTCGAGATGATGCTCTCGCGCGTCGACAACGTGCACCACGGGCGCGAGCGCGCGCTGGTCTACGCCGAGATCGGTCGCCTCTACGAGATCGAGCTCGAGGACGCCGACAACGCCTTCGTGGCCTACGTGCAGGCCTGGTGCGAGGAGCCCCGCGAGGGCGACTACTCGTACGAGGTGGAGCGGCTCGCCGGCACCAACGAAGAGAAGTGGGACGAGGCGCTCGGTCAGGGCGCGCACAAGGTGCAGGTCGACGGCGTCTCGGGGGAGGACAAGCTCGCCCTGTTCGTGCAGATGGGCAAGTGGTTCGTCAGCAAGGTCAACCGGCTCGACCTCGCCCTGCCCTCGTACCAGGCAGCGATCAAGCTCGACCCCGCCAACGAGGCGGCGCTCGAGGGCATGTGCGACGTCTACAAGAAGGCGCAGCAGTGGCCCGAGCTAGGCACCGTGCTGATGAAGCGCGCCGACGCGGCGGCCACCCCGGGCCGCGCCCGCGACCTGCGCGCGCAGGCGGCCGACATCCTCGAGACCAAGCTCTCCGACGCCAACAAGGCCAAGGACCTCTACCAGCAGATCCTCGCCGAGGACCCGGGCCACCCGCAGGCGGCCGACGGCATCGAGCGCATCTGCACGCGCAGCGGCGACTTCGTCTCGGTGGTCAAGATCTTCGAGGCCCGCGCCTCTTCGGTCCGCGGCCCCGAGCGCGCCGAGGTGCTCGCCAAGATCGGCGAGCTCTACGAGGACCAGATCGGCGACATGACCGAGGCGATGAAGCGCTTCGAGTCCGTGCTCCAGATCGATCCGCGCAACCTCGTCGCCCTCAAGGGCCTCGACCGCATCTACAACCGCACGGGCCGCTACAAGGAGCTGCTCGCGAACCTCGATACCCAGATCAGCGTCGCGGCCACCCCGCGCCAGCGGATCGGCCTCCTCGAGCGCATCGCCGCGATCCACGACGAGGAGTTCCTCGACCACGAGCGCGCCGCCGAGTCCTACGAGGCCATCCTCAAGATCGACTCCGCCAACGACCACGCGCTCGTCTCGCTCGGGCGCCACTACCGCGCCCTCGACCGCTGGGAGGACGTCGCGGCCCTCATCGAGCGCCACCTCAAGGTGGTCGAGGACAACGGCCGTCGCGTCGAGCTCCTGCTCTCGCGTGGTCGGGTGCTCTCCGAGCAGATCGGCTCGCCCGAGCGCGCCATGCACACGTTCGAGAAGGTCCTCGAGATCCAGCCCGAGCACGCGGGCGCCCTCGAGGCCCTCGCCCACCTCCGCGAGTCGTCGGGCGACGCCAACGCCGCCGTGGCCGCCGTCGAGGCGCTCGCCGCCAAGGCCGCGACGCCCGAGGCGAAGGCCGAGCAGTACACCCGCGCGGCGCGCATGCTCGAGACGCGCGGCGACAAGGACGGCGCGATCGAGCGCTACAAGCTGGCCCTCGACGCGAACCCCAACGACAAGGGCGCGGCGGCCGCGCTGCGCGGCGCCTACGCGGCCCGCGGCGACGTCGCGGCGGCCATCTCCATGATCGAGCGCGAGGTGGCGATCACCGAGAGCCCGCTGCAGAAGGCCCGGCTGTTCGCCGAGATGGCGAAGGTCGCGCGCGAGAAGCTCAAGGACGAGCAGCGCGCCAAGAGGCCGCCCGGAAGGCGCTCGACCACGACCCGACCAACGTGGCCGCCCTCATGGTCCTCGGCGAGAGCGCCTTCGAGGCGGCGCGCTACCTCGAGGCCGCGCGGCAGCTCGGAGCGCTCGTCAGCGCGCCGACACCCTCGGCCGCGATGAGGCCGTGCGCATCCTGCTCCGCTACGTCGACGCGCTCGTGCGCACCGGCGCGAGCGACAAGGCGGTCAAGGCGGTCGAGCGGCTCCGCGCCCTCGCCCCCGACGACCCCGAGGCGCTGCGCCGGGTGGGTCAGATCACCTTCGACCACGGCGACCCGAAGGCCGCCCGCGAGATCCACGTCACGCTCATCGACAAGTTCGGCGAGCACTTCGTCGGCTACGAGCGCGCCGAGATCCTGTTCCGCCTCGGCGAGTCCGCGCGTCGCGTCGGCGACCACGAGCGCGCCCACCTCGCCCTCGAGGAGGCCGCCGATCTCGACCCCACCAGCTCCGCGCCCCTCGAGGCCCTGGCCAAGCTGCACGAGGCGCGCGAGGAGTGGACCGACGTCGTCGCCGCCAAGAAGCGCCTGCTCGAGTCCGCCGCGGGCGACGAGCGGTTCAAGCTGATCGTCGAGCTCGGCGACGTCCTCGGCAGCAAGCTCAAGGACCGCACGAGCGCCGCCAAGCAGTACGTCGCGGCCCTCGACGAGCGCCCCGACGACCGCGCCGTGATGCTCAAGCTGATGCAGCTCTACAGCGAGGGCGAGGACTGGTCGAAGCTGGTCGAGGTCGTGCTCCGCCTCGGCGATCTCACGACCGATCCCAAGGCCAAGGGCAAGTACCTGATGACCGCCGCGATCGTCACCGACCGGCAGCTCAAGCACCCGACCGACGCCGCCGACCTCTACGAGCGCGTCGTCGACGCCGACCCCTCGAACGACAAGGCCCTCGAGGAGGCGATCCGCCTGCGCAAGGAGCAGGGCGATCACGCCGCCAACGAGCGGCTGCTCCGCACCCGCCACACGCGCGCCAAGGCCGCGGGCGACAAGGTCGGCCAGCTCGCCGCGCTCGACGCGCTCGGCGACCTCTACCACCGCCAGCTCGGTCAGGTGGACGAGGCCATCGAGGCCTACGAGCAGGCGCAGGCCCTCGACCCCGAGAACCACGACCGCAACGAGATCCTCGCCACGATCTACGCCTCGGACGCCTCGCGCTTCCTCGAGAAGGCGGTCAAGGCGCAGACGGCGATCCTCAAGAAGAACCCCTACCGCGCCGAGTCGTTCAAGCTGCTCCGCAAGCTCTACACGCAGGCCAAGCGCGCCGACGCCGCCTGGTGCATGTGCCAGGTGCTCACCTGCCTGAACCTCGCCGAGGCCGACGAGGAGCGCTTCTACAAGCGCCACCGCACCGAGACCGCCGCCGCCGCCCAGGACCGCCTGAACAACGACGAGTGGAACACGGTGATGCGCCACCCCGAGCGCGACCCGCTGCTGACGGCGATCTTCGCGACCATCGAGCCCGCCATCATCGCCTCGCGCGGCGTGACCCTCGAGTCCGAGGGCTACCACCCGAGCTACGCGGTCGACCTCACGACCGACCAGTACCCGATGTCGCAGACGCTGTTCTACGCAGCGAACGTGTTCGGCATGGACCCGCCGGTCGTGTTCCACAACCCGGCGCTCGAGGCGGGCCTCGCCTACGTGCACGCCAACCCGCGGGCCCTCGTGCTCGGGCGCGCCGCGCTCGAGACCGGCGAGGTCCCCCCGCAGGCGCTCGCGTTCGTCGCCGGCCAGAAGCTCGCGTTCCTGCGCCCCGGCATGTACGTCCGCCACGTGGTCTCGACCGGCACCGGCCTCAAGGCCTGGCTGTTCGGCGCGATCAAGATCGTGTCGCCGAACTTCCCGGTCGCCGCCGAGCTCGAGGGCCCGGTCAAGCAGGCCATCGCCGCGCTCGAGAAGCTGCACCCGACGCAGAAGGAGCAGCTCACGTCGCTCGTCGCGCGCCTGCTCTCGAGCGGCGCCGCCATCGACCTCAAGAAGTGGATCGCCGCGTGCGACCTCACCGCCGACCGCGCCGGGCTCCTGCTCGCGCACGACCTCGAGGTCGCGATGGCCCTCATCAAGGCCACCGACGACGCGACGGTCTCGGTCAGCCAGAAGGATCGCCTCAAAGAGATCGCCCTCTTCGCCGCCAGCGAGGACTACTTCACGCTCCGCGACAAGCTCGTCATCACTATGATTCTTAGTTGCTGAAGGCTCACGCCTTCTCAGTTCGCCGCCGCCGCGCCCTCCCTACGCCCCTGCGGGCTCCGTCGTCGCTGACCGCCGAACACCCCGTGCACGCCGCTGCGCGGCGGAGTGGCGACGTCCTCTCAGGGGCGGTGCGGGACGCGCGGCCGTGGGGACGGCGGCTTGCCTGCGGGAAGGGGATCGCCCTAGGGTGCGGGGCGATGAAGGCGATCACGTACAAGGATTCCGGCGTCGACATCGACGCGGGCGACGCCCTGGTCGACCGGATCAAGCCGTTCGCGGCCAAGACGCGGATCCCCGAGGTGCTCGCCGACGTCGGTGGGTTCGCGGGCCTTTGTCAGGTCCCGACCGACGTCGAGGAACCCGTGCTCGTGAGCGGGACCGACGGGGTCGGCACCAAGCTCAAGCTCGCGTTCGAGCTCGGCGCCCACGACGACATCGGCCAGGACCTCGTCGGCATGTGCGTGAACGACATCCTCACGTGCGGCGCGCGGCCCCTGTTCCCTCGACTACTTCGCGACGGGCAAGCTCGGTCGAGACCGCCACGCGGGTCGTCGCGGGGATCGCGCGCGCGTGCGGCGAGTCGGGCTGCGCGCTGCTCGGCGGCGAGACGGCCGAGATGCCGGGCATGTACCAGGAGGGCGAATACGACCTCGCCGGGTTCGCGGTCGGCGTGGTCGGCAAGAAGCGCATCGTCGACGGCAAGCGCGTCGCGGCCGGCGACGTCGCGATCGGCCTCCCGAGCTCGTGGGCTCCACAGCAACGGCTACCGCTCGTCGCGCAAGGTGGCGTCGAGGGCAAGGACCCGAGGGGGCATGTCGAGGGAATGGCGTCTCGCTCGGCGCCGCGCTCATGCGCCCCACGCGCCTCTACGCCAAGGCCACGCGGGCGCTGCTCGCGGCCGGCGTCGACGTGCGGGCGATGAGCCACATCACCGGCGGTGGGCTGCCCGGCAACCTGC
>JADJMO010000018.1 GCA_016709545.1 Myxococcales bacterium | reverse complement strand
GATCGTCGTCGACATCATCCCCGAGGACTCCTCCTACGTGAAGGCGTGGAACAAGGAGCTCATCAAGGTCGTCAAGAAGGACGGCTGGGACGCGATGATGAAGAAGCTCGACGACAAGCTCGCCAAGGAGAAGGCCGGCACGGCCGCGCCCGCCAAGAAGACCTGAGAGCCGTTCTGGGCGTGACCGCCCGTTCACGGTCGAGAGGGGCGCTCGGGTCGTACCGGGCGCCCCTTCGTCTTCCGAGGGTCCCGAGCGAGCGCGGCCATGGGAGGCCCCCGTCGGCCTGGCGAAAGGTCGGGTGACCGGACCACTGGACACTCGTTGACTCCACTAGCGGCTGGGACTAGAAGCGCGATGCCGAATCATGCCGAAATCCACTAGGATTTCGGCCCGCCGCGCACCTCCGCCGGCGTCCTCGGCAACAGAGCGCCATGATCGCGTCCTACATCCCGATGTTCCTGATCATCGCCGTCGGCATCTTGCTGGCGACGGTGTTCTTCCTCGGTTCGACGTTCCTGGGCCCCAAACAGGCCAAGGGCGCCGAGCACAACACCCCCTACGAGTCGGGCAGCGAGAGCAGCGGCGGCCGCCACGTGCGGCTGTCGGTCAAGTTCTACCTGACCGCGATCCTCTTCGTCGTCTTCGACATCGAGGCGGTGTTCCTCTACCCGTGGGGCATCAAGTTCCGCTCCTTCGGGTGGCTCGGCCTGGTGGAGATGCTCGGCTTCCTGGGCGTCCTCGTGATCGGCCTCGTGTACTGCTGGAAGAAGGGAGCGCTCGAATGGGAGACGTGAGGGTCCTCACCGGCTCGGAGTCCGGCTTCGCGACCACCAAGCTCGACGCGCTGCTCGGCTGGGCGCGCAAGTACTCGCTCTTCCAGTACCCGTTCGTCACGGCGTGCTGCGCGATGGAGTACATGGCGCTCGCGAGCCCGCGCTTCGACGGCCTGGCCCGCTTCGGCGCCGAGGCCCCGCGCTTCACGCCGCGCCAGGCCGATCTCATCTGGGTCGTCGGCACCATCAGCCAGAAGCAGGCGCCGGTGCTCAAGCGCATCTACGAGCAGATGTGCGAGCCCAAGTACGTCATCGCGTTCGGCACCTGCGCGTCGTGCGGCGGCTTCTACGACAACTACGCGACCGTCCCCGGCATCGACAAGATCATCCCCGTCGACGTGTTCGTCCCGGGTTGCCCCCCGCGCCCCGAGGCCGTCATCGACGCGCTGATGCTGCTCATGGAGCGCATCGCCAAGAACGACCGCACGCCCGGGATCGTCAAGCCCCACAACGACCCGGTCGAGCAGCAACTCCTCCAGCTCGGCAAGCGATCGGCGCCGGACATCGAGGTCGGCCCGCAGGCCCGTACGGTGGAGGGCGCGCTGCAGTCGTCGTCGAGCCGCACCCGAAGGGAGAGTGGCGCGTGAGCAAGGTCGTCCTCGAGCGCGTCCAGGCCAAGTTCGGCGCGCAGGTCCTCGAGACCCAGTCGTTCCGCGGCGACGACACGATCGTCGTCGCCCGTGAGTCCTGGCACGACGTCGCGGCCTTCCTCCGCGACGACGCGGTCACCGACATGGCGATGTTCATCGACATCACCGCCGTCGACTGGCCCGAGCGTGCTGCAGAAGAGGCCGAAGAAGAGGGCGTGCCGGGCGCCGGCAAGCGCTTCGACCTCGTCCTGCACCTCTACTCGCTCGGTAAGGGCCACCGCGTCCGCCTCAAGACGCGCCTCGCAGACGGCGAGCAGCCGGCCACGGTGAGCGACCTCTGGGCCGCCGCCAACTGGTTCGAGCGCGAGGTCTGGGACATGTTCGGCATCAAGTTCGCCGGGCACCCCGACATGCGTCGCCTCCTCATGTACGAAGAGTTCGAGGGCCACGCGCTCCGCAAGGACTACGCGGCCGACCGCGCCCAGCCGCTGGTCCCCTACCGCAACACGCCCGACGTCCTCGACAAGCAGGCCCCTTTCCGCGCCGACGAGGGCATGCCCTTCGGCCGTCGCGACTGGCAGCCGCGCGACCACGCCTGGACCGCGCTCGACACCGAGACCGCCGATCGCCCGCTCGGCGAGGCCGTCATCGTCAACCCCGACAACCGACGCCCCTCGTAGGCGCCCTCCCGAGCCGAGATGGAACCGACAGACTACGACATCGACGAGAGCGAGCTCGATCTGCCGACCGAGCCCATGCGGCTGGCCATGGGGCCGTCGCACCCGGCCATGCACGGCACCATCCGCATGATGGTGGAGTGCGACGGCGAGATGTTGACCAAGGTCGACGTCGAGATGGGCTTCCTGCACCGCGGCTTCGAGAAGATGTGCGAGCGCGGCACGTGGGCCCAGTGCTTCCCGTACACCGACCGCCTCAACTACGTCTCGCCGATGCTCTGCAACGTGGGCTTCGCGCACGCGGTGGAGAAGCTCGCGGACATCGAGATCACCGAGCGCTGCAAGTGGTACCGCGTGGTGCTCGGCGAGCTCGCGCGCATCACCGACCACCTCACCTGCAACGCCGCCATGGCCATGGAGCTCGGCGCGTTCACGCCGTTCCTCTGGATGGTCCGCGCCCGCGAGCACATCTGGGATCTCCTCGAGGAGGAGACCGGCGCCCGCCTCACCCACTCGTTCGCCCGCATCGGCGGCATGGCCAAGCCCCCGACCCCGCTGCTCAAGGCGCGGCTCGGCGAGGTGATCCCGGCGGTGCGCAGCATCATCGACGAGTCGATGAAGCTCCTCCTCAAGAACCGCATCTTCCTCGACCGCATGCAGGGCGTCGGCGTGATGAGCGCCGCGGAGGCCGTGCAGTGGGGCTGGACCGGCCCGACCCTGCGCTCCACGGGCGTCGCTTACGACGTCCGCAAGGCGCACCCCTACCTCGTCTACGACCAGCTCGACTTCGACGTCCCCGTCGGCGAGCGCGGGGACAACTACGACCGGTACCTCGTGCGCAACGAGGAGATGTACCAGTCGCTGCGCATGCTCGAGCAGTGCGTGCAGAAGATGCCCGACGACGGCCCCATCAACGTGGCCGATCGCCCCGAGATCGTCCTGCCCGAGAAGAAGGACGTCTACACGACCATCGAGGGCACCATCCAGCACTTCAAGCTGGTGATGGAGGGCGCCAAGATCCCGGCCGGTGAGGTCTACGGCTTCACCGAGGGCGGCAACGGCGAGCTCGGCTTCTACATCGTCTCCGACGGCACGGGCACGCCCTACCGCGTGCGCATCCGGCCGCCGTGCGTGTTCGTCCTGCAGTCGTTCCCGCGGATGATCCGCGGGCACATGATCGCCGACGTGGTCCCCACGTTCGGCAGCGTCAACATGATCGGTGGAGAGTGCGACCGCTGACGCGGGCCGCACCAGAATCAGATGCCGGTAATCAAGATCGACGGCAGGGAAATTCCCTTCGAGAAGGGTGACTCGATCATCCGCGCTGCCGACAGGCAGGGCATCGAGATCCCTCACTACTGCTGGCACCCCGGCCTCTCGGTCGCCGCCAACTGTCGCATGTGCCTCGTCGAGGTGAGCCGCCCCGGTGGCCGCCAGCTGATGCTCGACGTGCTGGCGTGGGACGAGGAGAAGAAGGCCTACGTCCCGCAGAAGAAGCCCAAGCTCGAGCCCGCCTGCCAGGCCGAGTGCGTGGAGGGTATGGAGGTCAAGAGCGACAGCTCGCCCCACGTGGCCCTCGCGCGCAAGAGCGTGCAGGAGCTCCTTCTCGTGAACCACCCGGTCGACTGCCCGATCTGCGACCAGGCCGGCGAGTGCAAGCTGCAGGACTACTGGCTCGAGAACCAGAAGACCAGCAAGCGCATGCTCGACGAGCCGGTCCACAAGCCCAAGGCCGTCATCTTCGGCGACACCATCGTCTACGACGCCGAGCGCTGCATCGTGTGCACGCGCTGCGTCCGCTTCATGGAGGAGGTCGCGGGCGACGCGGTCCTCGAGAAGCGCGAGCGCGGCAACCTGAGCGAGATCGTGCTGGCCGCCGGGCGCAAGCTCGAGGGCCACTACACGATGATGGTCGACCACGTCTGCCCGGTCGGCGCGCTCACCACGCGCGACTTCCGCTTCAAGGCGCGCGTGTGGTTCCTGCGCAAGTCGAAGACCATCTGCCCGGGCTGCGCCACCGGCTGCAACGCCTGGCTCGACTACGACCCGCGCACCGGCGAGGTCCCGCGCCTGCGGCCCCGCGACAACACCGACGTCAACAAGTACTGGATGTGCGACGACGGCATCCTCAGCCACCGTCGCGTCCAGCAGGACCGCGTCACCGCGCGAGCGTCGGCCGGAAGAACTCCCGCGAGCAGGTCACGCCGGTCAAGGCGCCGCTTCCGCGGCCGACCTGCTGCGCGCCGCCAAGGGCAAGATCGCCTTCATCCTCTCGGCGCAGCGCGCGAGCGAGGACAACTTCGCCCTCGCCACCCTGGCGAAGAAGCTCGGCGCCAAGGAGCTCTACGTCGCCAAGCTGCCCGAGTGGGACGGCGACGAGATCCTGCGCGACAAGGACCACAACCCGAACACGCGCGGCGCCACCGCGGCCGCGGGTGAGCTGCCGATCAAGCCCATGGCCGACCTCGTCGAGCCGGTGGTGGGCGCGCAGATCCAGCTCCTGGTCGCCCTCGGCGGCTGGGCCGACATCGACTCGATGACCATCGGCTCGCTCGGGCGCGCCAAGGGCATCGCGGTGGCCTCCAACGAGGGCCCGCTCACGGAGCTCGCCGACGTGCTGCTCCCCGCGGCCTCGTGGGCGGAGCAGGACGGCACCTTCACCAACAAGAACGGCCTCGCGCAGGCGTTCGCCGCGGGTCCCCGCCCGGCCGGCGACGGGCTGGCTGGCTGGGAGGTCGTCGTCCACCTCGCCAAGGCCGCCGGGATCGACCTCGGGTTCACCACGCTCAAGCAGCTGCGCGCGGCCATGCCGGAGAGCAGCCTCGTCACGCAGAAAACGAAGAAGGCCGAAGCCACGACCGACGCCACGGCCTCGGCCGGGGCCGCGGAGTAGCCATGTCCCAGCAGACCTTCCTCCTCCTCGCCGCCGCGGTGAAGATCCTGATCGTGGTCGGCTTCGCGCTCGGCCTCGCCGGACCGCTCACGCTGGTCGAGCGCCGTCAGATGGCCATGATGCAGGACCGCATCGGCCCGAACCGCGCGAACCTGCGGATCTTCGGCAAGAACATCACCGCGGGTGGCCTGTTCCACCCGGTGGCCGACGCCCTGAAGTTCTTCTTCAAGGCCGACTTCGTCCCGCCGAACGCCGACAAGGTCCTGCACGGCCTCGCGCCGATCCTCTCGATGTTCCCGCCGATCTGCCTCCTCGCGATCGCGCCGTTCGCCGACACGCTCTGCCCGGAGACCCTGCGTCACAGCTTCTGGGCCGAGGTCCCCCGGTTCGGCACCTGCGCGATGAGCGGCCCCAAGTCGCTGCCGCCGGTCCCCATGATGGTCGCCGACCTCAACGTCGGCATCCTGTTCGTCTTCGCGCTCGCCGGCATGGGCATCATCGGCGCGACGATCGCGGGCTGGTCCAGCGACAACAAGTACTCGCTCCTCGGCGGCCTCCGCGCGGCCTCGCAGCTGATCTCGTACGAGGTGGCCATGGGCCTCTCGATCATCGGCTGCCTCATGACCTTCGGCAGCCTCCGCCTCGACGACATCGCCCGCTGGCAGGACGCGAACGCCTGGGGCATCTTCGTGCAGCCGCTCGGCTTCTTGCTGTTCTTCACCGCCTCGCTCGCCGAGGGCAAGCGCACGCCGTTCGACCAGCCCGAGGGCGAGTCGGAGATCGCCGCGGGCTACCTCGTCGAGTACTCCGGCATGAAGTTCGGCATGTTCTACACCGGCGAGTACATCGAGATGATCGTGCTCTCGGGGTTGCTCGTCGCCTTCTTCCTCGGCGGCTACAACGTGCCGTTCCTGCACCGCGACGGCTTCACCCTCGCGATCGGCGACGAGGTGCTCTTCCACAAGGGTCTGCCGCACATCGTCGTCACGCTGCTGCAGCTCGGCACCTTCTTCGTCAAGACCACGGTCGTCACCTGGGCCCAGGTGTTCATCCGCTGGACCTTGCCCCGCTTCCGCTACGACCAGCTCATGAAGCTCGGCTGGCGCATGCTGCTGCCCGCCTGCCTCGTGAACATCTTCCTCACCGGGGTCATCCTGCTCGGCATCGACCGCGCCGGCGAGAACGTGCACACCGCCCTCAAGGTCGCCGCCGATCTCTCCAACGCGCTCATGCTGTTCACGATGATCGCCCTCCCCCTCTGGGCCATCTACGGCCTCCTCACCCCCTCCAAGCACATCTCGTTCACCGTCCTGCCCCGTCCGCGCAAGATGCTGCGTGACGAGGCGGAGGCCTGAGAGCACCCATGGCGCAACCCCTCGTCGGCAAGTTCCCCTACGATCGCGTGAAGGGAAAGCCCGTCTCGCGCCCCGAGATGACGGCGCTCGAGAAGAGCTACGTGACCGAGGTCGTCAAGGGCCTCGGCATCACCACCGGCCACTTCTTCCGCAACACCAAGGCGATGATCCGCGGCGAGCGGCCCGACGCGGTGACCGACCCGCTGGCCGAGGGCGTCACGACCCTCGACTACCCGGAGCAGAAGAAGGTCTACCCCGAGCGCTTCCGCGGCGTGCACCGCCTCACCCTGCGCGACGACGGCTCGCCCCGCTGCGTCGCCTGCCTCTGCTGCTCGACCGCCTGCCCCGCGCAGTGCATCTACATCGAGGCCGGTGAAGTACGGCGAGGGCGACAAGCGCCGCGGCTACGAGCGCTTCCCCGTCAAGTTCGTCATCGACGAGCTCCGCTGCATCTTCTGCGGCTACTGCGTCGAGGCCTGCCCGTGCGACGCCATCCGCATGGACACCGGCATCCACCCCGTGCCCTACGACTCGCGCGACCAGTTCGTCTACGGCAAGACGATCCTGATGTCGTTCCAGTCGCACGACGGCACCCAGCAGAGCCAGAACCCCCGCCACGAGCCCGGCGAAGAAGGCCACCCCGGCGTCACCCGCCTCGGCAAGCACTGAGTTGCTGGGGGGGGCTCACGCCCCCCTGGAGGTCGGCCGCCGCCCTCCCCCTCGGCCTGCGCGCGGGGAGTCGCTGACCGCCCACCTACCCTGTCCTGCCCGGCGCTTCGCGCCCGGTCGCACCGCGACCGCCAGGCGCTCCGCGCTGTCCGCCCCGCAGAGGTGTGGTCGCTTCGCGCCTTCGACCGCCGTCACCCCGCCCGCCGAGGCGAGGCTCCCCGCTCGGCCGGAGCCCCCTGGAAGGTGCTGTGGCTCGCCACAGGTCTTCGACCGCCGTCACCCCGCACGGCGCCGGCAGCCGAGCGCGCCTCCCACGGGGGTGGTCGCGGCGCGGAGCGCCCGCAGGGGGTGGAGGACGCGACGCAGACGACGCCCCCTCCCGGCGCGGAGCGCCGCAAGGGGCGGTCTGCGACGCGACGAGGCCCGCAGGGGCGGAGGAGCGGCGCGGACGAGGCGCCCCCACTCCCGGCGCGAAGCGCCGCACGGGGGTGGTCGGCGGTCTGCGACGCGACGTAGGCCGCAGGCCGGAGGAGCGGCGCGGCGGCCGACCCCAAGGGGGGCGTGAGCCCCCCTTAGCCAGTCAAGCCACGCAGGCGAGGCCCATGACGACGACGGTCAAGACGGGGACCAGGGTGCGGGCCACGTGGAAGACGCGGCGCACGTGCTGTTCCTTCACGGTGAACATCCACCAGGTGGAGATCATCCCGAGCAGGAGCGAGATGTAGACGCCGAGCATCAGCTTGTCGGCGCGGGTCATGTAGCTCGTGGCCGGGAGCTCCTGCATCAACGAGAAGTGGAACAGCACCGCGCCCGCCAGCATCGGGGCGCCCGCGTTGGAGCGGACCTCCATCTCCTCGGGCGGCACCCACATGCCGAGGAGGGCGATGAGCACGATGACGAACGCCGGGACGAACACCTTGAAGATGGCGCTCGTGGCGAACCGCTCGAGCCCGAGCGAGAACACGTAGCGGCCGTAGTAGAGGTCGTCGCCTTCGAAGCGCGACCCGTGCACGATGCCGAGCGCGCGCGCCTGGACGAACGACACCTGCCAGCCGACGGCGCGGAAGCCGCGCCCGAGGGTGGTGCGCTCCTTGTCGACGACGAGGCGCACCGTGTCGGTGCCGCGGCGGTCGTCCTCGAGGACGATCTTGAGCTCCTGCGCGTCGAACGGATACTTGCGCAGATCGGCGGGCGACTTGAACTGTCCGGTGATGCGATAGAGCTTGAAGGTGGGGCGATCGGCGACGACGCTCTTCTTGTCGATGGCGCCGTTGGCGACCTGCAGATCGAGGTCGGGCATGGGCTCGACGCTCGTGAGGCTCAGGTAGAAGTCGGCGGCGAACTTGCCGGTCTTGATGTCATAGTCGTCGACGCTGTTGAGGGTGAGCGCGACGTTGATGCGGACCGGTGGGGTGGCGTCGGGCTTGGCGAAGGGCGAGCGGAACGTGGGGGGGACCCCGTTGACGGGAGGGTGGAACGGGACCCCACCGTCGGGCGCGATCGCGAGATCGACCGGCATCGGGGGACCTGCGTCGGCGCTCGCAGCCGCCGCGACGCCGGCATCGTCTCCGCCGGACGCACTGGCCGCACCGCTGGCGCTCGCCGCTGCTCCGCTGGTCGAGGCCGCCACCGACGCCACTCCGGAAGCCTTCACGGAGGGGAAGCCCTTCGGTCCCACCATCGGAGGCGCGCCACCGGGCGGCGCGGCCACGCCGACGTCGAGCGGCGCGGACTCGGCCCGGCGAGCCCACATGTAGCCACCGAAGACGAGGATGACGACCATCGCGACGACGTTCATCATCGACGAGAAGGGCGAGAGCCGGCGCTGCATTGCCGCCACGATAGAGCAACCCGAGGCCGTTGGGGACGGCACGGAGGAATCCCATTGCGTCGGCGGCGAGAGGCCGGAAGCATGGGGCATCATGGACCGGGAACGCGTTCGGGTACTCGTCGTGGGCAGTGGGGTCGGGAGCCTGGCCGTGGCGGCTTTCCTGCGGCAATCGGGGTATTCGGTCACCCGCGCGGAGGAGCCGGACGGCCCGCGCCCCGCGGGAGTCGTGGTGGCCCGCAACGGCGTCCGCCTGCTGTCGCTGCTGCCCGGCAACGTGCTCGAGCACGGCGTCTCGTCGACCGGGATGACGGTGCGGGACCACCTCGGCGCCAAGGTCGGCGAGGAGCCCGATCACGGCATCGTCGGGATCGGACGCGACGAGCTCACGCGCACCCTGGCCACCGTGGCCGACGTCCAGGTGAAGCACGCGGTGACCCAGCTCGTGCCCGTCGAGACCGGGGTGCGCGTCACCCATGGGGACGAGGCGGACTACGACCTCGTCGTCGCCGCCGACGGCGCACACTCGCGCGTGCGTGCTCTCACGTTCCCGAAGCAGCCCGTGACCGAGGCGCCCTTCGTGATGGTGAGCTTCCTCGCCCAGGGCGACCCCGCCGATCGCGCGTCGGAGCGCATCCTCGGCAACGGCGTCACGCTCACGCACGTGCCGATCGGCGGCGGTCTCCGCCTCGTGCGCGCGGTGTTCGCGTCGGCGAAGTCCAAGGTCGAGGTCGCTGAGGTCCGCGAGGCCGTCGGGGCCCCAGCCAAGGGCCTGTTCGACGGCATGCTCGCCGACACCCTCGTGCTCGAGGGCCTCGTCGAGCAGATCGCCCCGCGCTGGTCCGAGGGTGCCGTGCTCCTCGTCGGCAACGCCGCGCACCCGCTCCACCCACTCCTCGATCAGGATCCAGCGATGACCTTCGAGGACGGGCGGGCGCTCCAGGTGGCGCTCGATCGCAGCGAGACCGTCGCCCACGCGCTCGCGGCGTTCGAGCTCCTGCGCAAGGAGCGCGTCCTGTCCGTGCACAAGTCGAGCTGGGCGCTCGCCAGCGCGGGCCAGAAGCGGAGCGGTTTCGCGGCGTCGTTCCGCGGCGTCCTCCACCGGCTCGCGCCGTCGCTGTGGCCGCGCCCTGCGGTCGTGCTCGACAGCGGCACCGAGCTCGATCAGCTCGTCTCGCACCGCCCCGATCTCACGCCGCTCACCGAGGAAGCGCGCCAGTTCCTGCGTTTCCTCGTGAAGATCGGCCAGGTCGACGGCCGGTTCGACGAGGCCGAGCGCACGTTCATGCGCGGCAGCCTCCAGGAGTCCGGCCACTTCGCCACCGACGAGGAGATCTCCGCGATCGAGGACGAGGTCCGCCGCCAGATGACCCGCGAGATCGTGCAGCCGTTCAAGGACCGTCCCATGCACGTCCGCGAGAGCGTCCTCGAGGCAGGCGTGCTCATGGCCGCGGCCAGCGGGCGCATCGCCTCCGACGAGCACAAGGCCCTCCGTGAGGCCGCCCACGCCCTGGAGATCTCTCCCGAGGTGCACGAGCGCCTGGTCGCCGACGCGATGGCGCGCGAGAGCAGCGTGGGCTAGCGCGGACCCATCCTCGGCGGACCCATCCTCGGCGGACCCATCCTCGGCGGATCAGTCGCGGCGCAGCCAGGGGCACTTCTCGACCAGCGCCGGGGTGCGCTTGCGATCGCAGTGCACGCCCACCGCCGTCCCCGTCATCTTGAGCTCGGAGCACACCTCGATGCGCTCGTAGTTGGCCTCGTCCTTGGAGTCGGCCTTCACGGCGCACTCGCCGATCTTCACGATGTCGCCACGCCAGTTGCCGCGCTCCGAGTTGTACGACTGCACGATCTCGACGCTGACGTTCTTCATGCCCGTCTTGAGCTTGTCGAGGGCGCACTTGGCGAAGTCCTTGTCGCCGCGCACGAGCTTGCGCGCGTCGCCCGGGCACTCGGAGTAGCGGAGCTCGACGTCCATCAGCGTGGGCGCGCGCGGATCGCGCCCGAGCGGATAGACCCGCGTGAGCTCCACGCTGGTCTTGAAGGTCTTGTTGCTCCGACAGCTGACCAGCGCCCCGAGGGCGACGAGTCCGAGCGCTGCACCCCGCATGCTCCATTCGTATCAGGGTCGGAGAGCGAGCGCATCTAGCCGAGGCGCCAGCTCCGGCCCTCGCGGGTCCAGGTCCGCAGATCGCCCATGCGGCGGGCGAGCGTGGCGGCGTCACAGGGCAACGGCACCTCGTGGATGACCACCTCGGCGACGCCGGGGTGCACGGCCTCCGCGAGCGACTGCGCGTCGGCCAGCGTGGCGCGGATCGCGAGGAGCGTCGGGGCGGCCCGTGGACGGCGCACCTCGATCAGGTAGGCCGGCGTCGGTCGCCATGGCACCTCGAGCGGCTCGACGGGGATCCGTGCCGTCGAGTCCTCGAGGTCGCGGGCGTCGAACGAGAGGGGCGCGGTGCAATCGGGGTCGAGCGCGGGCTCGGTCAGCGTGGTGTCGTCCATGCCCGAGGGGTCGGCAGGAGCACGGCGAGAGTTGCGTCAGCGCTTCAGGAGGCCGTATTTCCCGATGCAGTAGATGGCCCGGAACGCGTCCTTGAGGCCGATCTTCTTGCCCTCGGCGTAGGTGCGACCGTGGTAGCTGATGGGGGTCTCGTAGACGCGGACCCCGAGCCTCGCCACCTTGGCGGTCACCTCGGGCTCGAAGCCGAAGCGCTCCTCCTCGAGCACGAGCGACTGCAGGATCTCGCGACGGAACACCTTGTAACAGGTCTCCATGTCGGTGAGGTTCAGGTCGGTCACCACGTTGGACGCCAGCGTGAGCAGGCCGTTGGCGATCGAGTGCCAGAAATACAGCACGCGGTGCGCGCCGCCGCCGAGGAACCGCGAGCCGAACACCACGTCGGCCTGGTCGAGGATCAGCGGCGCGAGCAGCTTCGGGTATTCGTGCGGGTCGTACTCGAGGTCGGCGTCCTGGATGAGGACGTAGTCCCCCTTGGCCTCGCGGAACCCCGTGTGGAGCGCCGCGCCCTTGCCCTTGTTGTGCGGGTGCAGCACCACGCGGACCCCGGGGAGGGACGCGATCTCGCCCTGCAGCAGGTCGCGTGTGCCGTCCTTGGATCCGTCGTCGACGATGACGAGCTCCTTGGAGGCGACGGGCGCCGCCAGCACGGCGTCGACGATCGACCGCAGCGTCTTCACCTCGTTGTAGGCCGGCATCACGATGGTGAGCAGGGGCCGGTCGCGGTGGGTCTCGGCGAGCGCGCGCGCGACGAAGGCGTCGGGGTCTGCGATCATGGCCGCGCGTTACCGCGTCCGCGCCCGTCTGCCTAGCTCTTCCCCCCTGAGCCCACGAAGGGTAAGTCGCCGCGATGTCGCGCGCGCTCCGGACGATCGTGCTCACCGCGATCGCCGCGCTGTGCCTCCACGCCACGGTGGTGGCGGTCAAGAGCCTCACCCACCCGGCGCGCACGGTGCTCGCGGTGTTCCGGATCGGCGAGCTGCACGACTGGGCCAAGGGACAGCCGAAGTTCGTCCTCGACGAGCACTACCCCCTCGAAAAGGGCGGATACGGCACCGACGGCCAGCAGTACCTGTTCATCGCCCACGACCCGCTCCTCCGTCGGCGCGACGTCCTGCCGTGGATCGACGCCCCCCGGTACCGCTACGGCCGCATCCTCCTGCCCGCCCTCGCGGCCACCACCTGCGGCGGCAGCTCGCCGTGCATCCCGCGGGCGATCCTCGGCTGGAACCTGCTGTTCGCGGCGGGCATCGGCGCCCTCGCCGCGGCGCTGGTCGGGGCGCGCGGGGCCTCGCCATGGTTCGGCCTGCTCCTCGCGGCGAGCGGTGGCCTCGTCTGCACGACGGACATCGCGGGCATCGAGCTGTCGGCCCAGTTCTGCGGTCTGCTCGGGGTCTTCCTCCTGTCGCGCGAGCGGCGATGGCCCGCGGCGATCGCCTTCGCGCTCGCGGCGCTCGGGCGCGAGACGTACGTGCTCGTACCCGCCGGCTTCTTCCTCGCCGAAGCCATCGAGCACCGCCGCCACCTCTTCCGCGCCGACACGCTGCGCCTCCTGCTGCCGCTCTCGCTCGCGCCCGCGCCGGCCTTCGCGTGGGCCTTGTTCCTGCGCCGCGCGCTGCCGCCCGACCAGCACGGCGGCGGTCTGCAGAACCTCGCGCCGCCGCTGTTCGGCCCTGGGCGCCTCGTCGCCGAGTGGCTGCACCAGCCGAAGATCGACGGGCACGTCGTGCTCGGTGTCCTCGTCGGCGGCCCGCTGCTCCTGATGATCGGGCGTCACCTGGCCTCGGTCCGCCGCGACCGCTCGGGGCTCGCGCTCGCCGCCGCGCTGTTCGGGTGCCTCGCCCTCGTCTCGTCGGAGATGGTGTGGCTGCGTCCTGGGGGCTTCGCGCGCGGCCTCGACTTCCTCTATCCGGGCATCGTGCTGTCGGCCCTCGCGCGCGGCGACCGCCTCACCGCTCTGCTCGCCGTCTCCACCCTCGTCCAGGTCGTCAGCATCGTCGGCGATCACTTCGGGGCTGGATGAGCGACGACGCTGCCACTGTCCCCGCGAGCAAGGCGCGCGCACGCGCGATGTTCGCGCTCAAGCTCGCCATCGCGGGGCTGGCCCTCGCCTGGACCCTCACGCGGGCGCCGCTCGCCGCGCTGCTCGACTCCGCGCGCCGCATGTCGGCGTTCGCGCTGCTCGCCGGTCTCGGGCTGTCGGCGCTGAACCTCGTCTTCGCCGCGGCACGATCGCGGGTGGTGCTCGCCGCGTACGGCGCGCCCGCCCCACCCCGCCTGTCGACGCTCGTCCGGCTGCAGTGGGTCGGCGTGTTCTACAACACCGTCCTCCCCGGCAACGTCGGCGGCGACGTCGTGCGCGCCCACGCCATGCGGGACGCCTTCGCGGGCGGCCCCAACGCCTACGTGGTCGTGCTCCTCGAGCGCGTGTTCGGCCTCGCGGGCCTGCTCACGCTGTCGGCGTCGATCCTCGCCGTCCACCCCGTCGCCGGTGTCACCGGGCTCTCTCGCCTCGCGGTGCTGGGCGTGGTCGCCGCGCTCCTCGCGGCCACCGCGCCGCTCGTCGCGCGCCGGCTCGGGCGCCACGTGCCGGGGAAGCTCGGCGCCCTGCTCCTGCGCCTGCCCGAGGCGGGCCGGCCGGGGTTCCTCGTGCTCGCGTTCGCGCTCTCGATCACGACCCAGGCGCTCGTGGCGGGCACGGGTCTCCTGCTGGTCCACGCGGTGGCCCCGGGCGTCGCGGCCGCGGGGGTGCTCGCGCTCGTGCCGGTCGCGCAGGTCGCCACCTACTTCCCGGCGACCATCGCCGGCCTCGGCGTGCGCGAGGCCGCGTTCGTGGTGCTCCTCTCCCACGCGGGCGTCCCCAAGGCCGACGCCACCGTAGCCTCGCTCTCCATGCTGGCCCTCCAGCTCACCGTGGCGCTGATCGGTGGGCTCCTGCATGTCGCGACTCCCACGCGCGCCGCAACGGCGGTATGAGGGCGGAAAATGGCTCGATGGCTCGTCACCGGCGGCGCCGGATTCCTCGGCTCGCACCTCGTGGATCGGCTGCTCGCGCGCGGCGACGAGGTGCTCGCCATCGACAACCTCTACACCGGCTCCGAGGAGAACCTGCGCGCGGCGAAGCAGAACCCGCGCTTCTCGTTCCGCGTGGCCGACGTGCGCGACCCGCTACCCGCCGAGACCGGCGGCGCGCCGATCGACGGCGTCCTCAACCTCGCGTGCCCGGCCTCGCCGGTCCACTACCAGCGCGACCCGCACCTCACCCTCACGACCAGCGTGCTCGGCGCCCTCCGAATCGTCGAGCTGCTCGAGGAGCGCCCCGGGTTGCGCGTGGTGCAGGCCTCCACGTCGGAGGTCTACGGCGACCCCGACGTGCACCCGCAGCCCGAGTCCTACTGGGGCAAGGTGAACCCCATCGGCCCGCGGGCCTGCTACGACGAGGGCAAGCGCGTCGCCGAGACGTTCCTCGTCGACGCCCATCGCAAGCGGCCGTTCCCGCTCCAGATCCTGCGTCTCTTCAACACCTATGGCCCGCGCATGGCCCTCGACGACGGCCGCGTGGTCAGCAACTACCTCGTGTCGGCCCTGCGCGGCGAGCCGCTCACCGTGTTCGGCGAGGGCACGCAGACCCGCTCGTTCACGTACGTGGACGACACCGTCTCGGCGTTCGTCGCGGCCCTCGGCCTCGACCACTTCGACGGCCCGATCAACGTCGGCAACCCCGAGGAGCTCACCGTGCGCGAGCTCGTCGACGTCGTCGCCGCCGCGCTCGGCGCCCCGCTCCGCGTCGAGCACCGCCCCCTGCCCGTCGACGACCCCCGCCAGCGCCGGCCCGACATCTCCCGCGCGCGGGCGCGCCTCGGATTCTCGCCCACGGTGCTGGTCGCCGAGGGCATGCAGAAGACCCTCGCCGACTTCCGCGGCAGGGTGACCCCGAACCCCGTGAGCACCCCGTGAACCTCGTCGTCTTCGGCGCCGGCTACGTCGGCCTCGTCACCGCCACCGGGCTCGCCGAGCTCGGGCACTCCGTCGTCTGCGTCGACACCGATCCGGCGCGCGTCGCGGCGCTCCGCGCGGGCGATATCCCCATCTTCGAGCCTGGGCTCGCCGAGCTCGTGACCCGCAACGTCCGCGAGGGCCGCATCGGCTTCGAGACCGCGGTGCCCGCCGCGGCGCGCACCGCCGACGCCTGGTTCATCGCCGTCGGCACGCCGCCGTCCAAGGACGGCTCCGCCGACATCAGCGCGGTGCTCTCCGTCGCCGAGACCATCGCCTCGCTCGCCGAGCGCCGCGCCCTGGTCGTGGTCAAGAGCACGGTCCCCGTCGGCACGGGCGACCGCGTGCAGGCCCTCCTCGACGGTGGCTCGCGACTCGGCCTCGAGCACGTCTCGAACCCCGAGTTCCTTCGCGAGGGCACGGCGCTCGAGGACTTCTTCCAGCCCGAGCGCATCGTGTGTGGCGTGCGCACACCCTGGGCCGAGGAGCGCATGCGCGCGCTCTACACACCGCTGCAGCTCGAGGCGAGCCAGGTCCAGATCACCAGCGTGCGCTCCGCCGAGCTCTGCAAGTACGCCGCGAACGCGCTGCTCGCGCTGCGCATCTCCTTCATGAACGAGATGGCGCGCCTCTGCGACGCCCTCGGCGCCGACGTGCGCGACGTGCGGCGCGCGCTCGGCTCCGACAGCCGCATCGGCCCCCGCTACCTCTACCCCGGCCCTGGCTACGGCGGCTCCTGCTTCCCCAAGGACGTGCAAGCCCTCGCCCACTTCGGGCGCGACGCCGGCGTGACCCTGCTCACCGTCGAGGCGACCCACGAGACCAACGAGCGTCAGCGCGGCTGGGTGGTCGACAAGGTCCTGCGCGCCCTCGGCCCGAACCCCGTGGGCAAGCGCGTCGCGCTCTGGGGGCTCGCGTTCAAGCCCGAGACCGACGACGTGCGCGAGAGCCCTGCGCTCGCGGTCGTCACGAAGCTGCTCGCGGCGGGCGTCGAGGTGCGCGTCCACGACCCGGAAGCGACCGACAACTTTCTCCGCGCGCTGCAGGCCAGCGTCGGGGCCGCGGCCGAGAGGGTCGTGCGGTGCGAGCGCGCGCTCGACGCGGTGGACGACGCCGACGCTCTCTTGCTGCTCACCGAGTGGCGGAGCTACCGCGCCCCGGATTTCCCGGCCCTCGGCGCGCGCATGCGCACCCGCACCATCGTCGATGCGCGCAACGTGTGGGGCGCCGCCGGGGTCTCCGCCCTCGGCTTCGCCTACCACTCGCTCGGCCTCGGTCCGCGCGCGGGTGACCCCACGCCCTGAGTGCTAGCCGATCGCCTGCGAGAACTCGCCCCAGTCGATGAGCTTGTCGCCGTTCTGGTCGAGGTTCTGGATGATGCCCTTGATCCAGGCCCCGCGCGTGAACGCGTTGCCGACGCCCGCGTCCTCGAGCAGCCCCTCGAGCTCGGCGGCGCTGATCTTCTGGTCCTTGTTGGTGTCGTAGGCGTCGAACAGCTTGCGCATGCTCTCGATCGACGTGTCGCCGTAGCGCCGCACGAGGAGCGCCTTCATCTTGGTGACGAGCTCTTCTTGTTCCTTCGACATGTCCCCTCCGGGTGAGAGGGCATTGTGCCCGAGTGGCGTCGGCCGCGCGACCCGAACCGGATTCGGAGCCCTCCCGCGGTCGCGCTAGAGCGCTCGGGTGTTCTTCTTCCTGCCCATCGGGCACGATCAGAGCGTACGCCGCATGCCGTGGGTCACGGCGGCGCTGCTGTTCCTCTGCATCGTCGCCTACGGGCTGCAGCTCACCTTCGCGGTGAACCCGCAGACGGTGAAGAACAGCCTCGTGCGGCAGCACGAATACGAGGTGTTCCTCGTCAAGCGATACCTCGCGCCGCCGCCGCCCGCACCCCCGCGCACCGCGCCCCTCACCGAGGAGGAGGTCGTCCGCTTCCTCGCCGACGTGCGCGCCCACCGGGTGGGGGTCTCTGACCCCTACGTCGACACCCTGCTCGAGATCGACGGTGCCCTCGACCGCCTCGTGGCCGCCGATCCCGTGCGCCGCTTCGGCTACCGGCCGAAGGACGGCTTCTCCCTCGGGGTCCTGACGCACGGCTTCCTGCACGGCGGCGTCTTGCACCTGCTCGGCAACATGGTGTTCCTCTGGCTGGCCGGCTGCACGGTCGAGGCGCGCTGGGGGTCGCTGCCGTACCTCGGTCTCTACTTCGCCTCGTTGCTCGGGTCGGCGCTCGCCTACCGGCTGGTGCACCCCGGCTCGGAGGTGATCCTCGTCGGCGCGTCGGGCGCGATCGCGGGGGCGATGGCCGCCTTCTTCGTCTCGTTCGTGCGGGCGCGGGTGCGCTTCTGGTACTTCGTCTGGCTGTTCTTGTTCGTCCGCGCGGGCACCTTCGCGCTGCCGGCGCTCGTGGTGTTCCCGGTCTGGTTCGGCAGCCAGCTCGTGCAGACGATCTTCGAGGCCCACGGCCACGGGACCGCGGTCGCCTACTCGGCCCACGTCGGCGGGTTCGTCGTCGGCGCCGCGATCGCGGGCCTCGTCCGCGGGACGGGCCTCGAGAAGCGGTGGGTCGACGAGTTCACCCGCATCGAGGAGGAGGTCCTCGCCGAGGGCGGTCGCGTGACCTACGCGCCACGGAGGACGGCGTCGGGCCACGTGTCGGTCGTGGAGCGCGTCGACGACGACGCCGCTCCGATGGCCTCGCGCGACCCGGCGTCCGCCGACGCCCGGCGCGCACGGTTCCGCATCACCCCCGCCCCACACGGCGAGGCACCTCCGGTTCCCGCCGTGCACTCGACGTTCGAGCTCGACGTGCTCGGCGCGTTCGAGGAGGCCCTGGCCCACGCGGACGTGGCGACGATGGAGCGCCTCGCGCCCACGGCGCTTCGCCGCTTCGCCGAGGCCGGCCGGTGGGTCGACGCGGCCCTCGCGTTCCGCGCGCTCATGGGCCTGGAGGTGCCGCTGAGCGACCGCAGCCTCGCCCTCGGCACCCACGCTGCGGCCGAGGCGGGCGACGTGCGGCTCGCCGTCCGCGCGGTCGCGCGCCTGCAGGACGAGTGGCCCGGGAGCCCTTCGCTCCCGCAGGCCCTCTGGGACGTGGCCCGCGCGCAGTCGACCGCGGGTCACCCGGAGCTCGCCGAGAAGACCTTGCGGCGCCTGATCGAGGAGCACCCGGGCGATCCCCACGCCGAGCTCGCGCGCAAGTACGTGGGCTAGCCGGCGGCGAGCTCCGCGACCAGGCCACGACCGGCCTCGAGGCGGCCCCGCGCGGTCTCGAGCTCGACCAGGCGTGCCCGGGCTTCGGCGACCACCTCGGGCGGCGCTTTGTCCGTGAAGTTGGGCTGCGAGAGCTGCTTGCGCATCGCCGTGAGATCCTTGTCGAGGCGCTTGAGCTCGCGCTCGATGCGCGCGGCCTCGTGCGCGGAGTCGACGAGCCCCTTCAGGAGGACCTGCACCTCGATCTCGCCCGCCGACGAGGTGGCGAAGCCACTCGGCCGCTCGGCGCCGCTCGCGAGGATCTCGAGGGGCTCCACCTTGGCGAGCGTGCGGACCGCCTCGGCCTGCGCCTCGAGGAGGCCAAGGACCGCGTCGCCCGCGACGAGCCGCACGTGGACGCTCGCGCCCGGGTGCACCTCGTGCTCGCTGCGGATGGACCGCACCGCGGAGATCGCCGCCTGCAGCGCGGCCATCTCGCGCTCGGCGCCCGGGTCGGACGGGTAGTCCTCGGCCTTCGGGAAGGCGGCGAGGCTCACCGAGGCCGGCGCGTCGGCGGCGCGCGGCACCTTCTGCCAGAGCTCCTCGGTGACGAACGGGATGATGGGGTGCATCAGCCGCAGCGTGCCCTCGATGGCCTTCGCGAGGGTGGCCTTCGCCGCCGCCTTCGCCGGCCCGTCGGGGCCCGCGAGCACCGGCTTGACCAGCTCGAGGTACCAGTCGCAGAGCTCGTTCCAGAAGAACCGGTAGAGCGCGGTGGTGGCCTCGTCGAGGCGGAACTCGTCGAGCGCCTTCCACACCGCTGCCGCCGTGGTCGACAGGCGCGAGAGGATCCAGCGGTCGGCGAGCGAGGCCGGGGCCACGTCGAGCGCGGCACCGGTGATCGACGGCAGCGCGAAGCGCACCGCGTTCCACAGCTTGTTGCAGAGGAACCGTCCGCCCTCCACGCGCTTGATCGAGAGCGGGATCTTGCGCTGCTGCGGCGGATAGGTGGCGAGGGTCCAGCGGAGCGCGTCGGCGCCGTAGGCCGGGATCCCCTGCGGGAACGTGTTGCGCACGTTCTTGAGGGCGGCCTCTGTGGCGCCGCCGTCGCGGTTCTTCTCGACGAGCTTCTCGAGCTCGATGCCGTACACGACGTCGAGGGGATCGATGACGTTCCCCTTCACCTTCGACATCTTGTCGCCCTTCTCGTCGGTCACCATGCCGTGCAGCAGGACCTTCTTGAACGGGACGTCGCCCACGAAGTGGATGCCCATCATCATCATGCGGGCGACCCAGAAGAACAGGATGTCGAACCCCGTCTCCATGATGGTCGTCGGGTAGAACGTGGCGAGCGCCTCGGTCTTCTCGGGCCAGCCGAGCGTGGCGAACGGCCACAAGCCCGAGGAGAACCAGGTGTCGAGCACGTCCTGGTCCTGCTCGACCTCCTTGCTGCCGCAGTGCGCGCACACCGACACGTCGTCGCGCGAGACCGTGGTCTTGCTGCACGCCTTGCAGTACCAGGCGGGGATCTGGTGCCCCCACCAGAGCTGACGCGAGATGCACCAGTCCTGGATGTTGGTCATCCAGTGCATGTACGTCTTGGTCCACTCCTCGGGCACGATGACGGTCTTGCCGGTCTGCACCGCCTCGATCGCCGGCTTGGCGAGCGGCTCGGTCTTGACGTACCACTGCTCGGAGAGCATCGGCTCCACGACCGTGTTGGTGCGCTGACAGCGGGGCACCGCGAGGCGGTGGCGCTTGGTGCCACGCGCGAGCCCGAGCTCGTCGAGGCGCTTCTTGACCGCCTTGCGGGCCGCGAACCGCTCCATCCCCACGAACTCGCCGGCGTTCGCGTTGAGCGTGCCGTCTTTGTTCATGATCGAGACCATCGGCAGGTCGTGGCGCTTGCCGGTGGCGAAGTCGTTGAAGTCGTGCGCCGGCGTGACCTTCACGGCGCCGGTCCCGAACTTGGGGTCGACGAGGATTCCGTCGGCGATCACCGGGAACCGGCGGTCGACGAACGGGTGCACGAGCTCCTTGCCGAGCAGGTGCTTGTAGCGCTCGTCGTCGGGGTGCACGGCCACCGCGGTGTCGCCCAGCATCGTCTCGGGGCGCGTGGTCGCGACGACGATCTCCTCCTCGGTGCCCGCGATCTTGTAGGCGAACTCGAAGATCTCGCCGTCTTCTTCCTCGCTCTCGACCTCGAGGTCGGAGAGCACGGTCTGGCTGCCGACGGACCAGTTGATGAGCCGCTCAGCGCGGTAGATCAGGCCCTCCTCGTAGAGCCGCACGAACGCCTCGCGCACCGCGCGGGACATCTGCGGGTCCATGGTGAAGCGGTAGCGCTCCCAGTCGAGCGAGAACCCGAGCACCTTGAACTGGTTGTCGATGCGCCCGCCGCTCTCGGCCTTCCACTGCCAGACGCGCTCGAGGAACTTGGCGCGGCCGAGCGCGTGCCGGTCGGTGCCCTCGCGCTTGAGCAGCCGCTCCACGACGACCTGGGTGGCGATGCCCGCGTGGTCGGTGCCGGGCAGCCAGAGGGCGTTGCAGCCGGCCATGCGGGCCTGGCGCGTGTAGATGTCCTGGATGGTGTAGAGCGCGTGCCCGCAGTGGAGGGAGCCCGTCACGTTGGGGGGCGGGATCGAGATGCAGAACGCCGGCTTGTCGCTCTTGTCCGCCGCGTGGAAGACCCCCATCTCGAGCCAGCGCGGGTACCAGCGCGACTCGACGGTGCGGGGATCGTAGGCCTTCTCGAGCTCGGTTTCGGACGCGTCCTCGGACATGGTCCGGGTCCTGTAGCAGAGCCTCCCCGCGGGCTCACGGTCCGCGTGCTAACGCATCTTCTTGCTGAGCGCCTTGAAGGCTTCGCCCTCGGCCTTGCGCAGCCAGTCGAAGACGACCGACTCGCTCGTGCTCACGAACGCGCCCAGGCGCTCGTAGAGGCCGAGCGCGGCCATGCGGTCCTCTTCCCGCCGCGACCCCACGCCGTCGTGGGGCACGTGCACCTGCAGGCCGCGGGCGCGCAGATCGCGGACGGTCTGGTAGACGCAGACGTGGGCCTCGACGCCCACGACCACCACTGCGCGAGGGGCCACCTCGCCCACGATGGCGGCGACCCGCGGGGCGTCGAGCGCGGAGCACGCCGTCTTCTCCACCCGCTCCGCGCGGGCCTTCTCGAGGGGGCCGAGGATCGACGGCACCGTGGGCCCGAGGCCCTTCGGGTACTGCTCGGTCGCGACGACGCGGACCCCCAGCAGCTCCGCCGCCGACAGCAGCAGGTCGGTCGCCTTCAAGGTGCGCTCGAACGCGCGCGGCTCGATGGCGGGCGCGAGGCGCTCCTGCAGGTCGATGACAAGGAGGAGGGTGGACGTCGGTTCTAGGCGGTCCATGCCCGGGACGTTGGGTGGTCCACGGTTGGGCGTAAAGCGACCACGGGCCGCACGGGTGGCAGGCGGAGGAGCGCGTGGCAGCGCGCGCACCGCCGCGGATGGGTCGCCTCGGGCTCGAAGATGGTGGCGACCTCGCAGCGAGGGCAGACGTGGGCGACGTGGTGCATGGCGGCGCCCATGCTGCCTCCTCGCTGGGTCGGGTGGGTCGCCGGGCGGCGACGTTCTTGCGACTTCGAGCCCCGGCGGTGGCTAGCCGATGCCGAGGCGGGTGGCGTCGCCGAGCAGCTGTCGCGAAGCCACCTCGACGAAGCCGAGGGCCACCTCGCCGAACGCGAGGGCGAGCACCGGGGCGAGCGCGCAGAACAGCGCCAGCGCCTCGTCCCGTCGCAGCTCGGGGATGTGTCCCCCGAAGGGCTCGAGTCGCGCGCTCTCGACGAGCCGGCGATCGACCTCACCACCGAGCATCGTGGCGGCGAGGCGGAGGGCCACGAGGCCGAGGGCGGCGTACCCGAGGGTTGCGACCACGAGCGCTGCGCGGTGCAGCGGGAAGGCCCCGCCGAGCGACAACGCGCCCCCGTGGAAGCCGACGGTTCCCGGCGCGAGGCACGCGGCGGCGAGCGCCACGACCGCGCCGAAGGCCAGCGCCGGCGCGTCCTTCACGAGACCCGACAGACCGCGCAGATCGGTCGGTCCAAGCCGCCGCTCGATGGCCTCGACGGAGAGGCCGAGCCCGGCGGTCCCGAGCGAACCGCCGATCGCCACGATCATCGCGCCGGCGAGCCCCTGCGAGGTGCACGCCGCGAGGCCGAGGAGCATGGCGCCGAGCTGCCCGACACCGAGGGCAGCCGCGAGGCGCGCGCCGTCGCCACGGCTCGCGAACGTGGCGGCGGCCGCGAGCACGAGGAGGACGGCGCCCGCCCACGCGAGGCCAGGCGCTGCCCACTGGGTGGAAGCGCCGAGCACGTAGGGGAGGATGCGCACGAGCAAGAGGCCGGCGACGAGGCGGGAGACGCTCACGGCCACCACCCCGGCACCGCTGGCGAGGGGGGCCGCGGCCAGCAGACAGAGCCCGAGCAGCACCGCGACGAAGGCGCCCTGCACGAGCGGGAGGCCGAGGACGGTGCTCGACTGCACCCCTTCGAGCGAGACCCAGTCCACGCGCGCGAGCTCCGGCAGCGACCGCACGTGCAACGGCGCGGCTGCGACGAGGCCCCGCAGCCCGGTCCCGACCAGCACGACGCCGATCGCCGACGGCAAGAGCGTGCGGCCCACCGCCTTCGGGCCGATGCAGAGCGCGACGCCGCCGACCACGAGCGAGAGGCCGAGCACGATCGAGGTGGTGTCCCAGGCGGTGAGCACGAGGCTCGCGCCGGCGAGCAGCACGAGCACGCCGTGCACCGCCACGCCGCCGGAGATGGCGCCGGCAGCGACCGCGACCACGGCGAGGAGGCCGAGCATCCCCGGGCCGTCGACGGCGCACAGCCAGGTGCCCCACGGCGCCGGCGTCCGGGAGACGAGCTGCAGCCCGTCGTTGCCCCGCTCGGCGTCGAACGACGGCGAGAAGCGCGCGAGCGCCCATGCGAGGAGCGCCCCGTGGCTCACGACGCCGACGAAGCCGGCGATCTTTGCGAGGGCCGGCTTGCGGGCGAGCCAGGCCGCGACGATCGCCAGCACGATCGGCGCGAGCACGAGCAAGCGCAGCGGTTCTCCGCGCTCGTTGCCCGACTGGACCGGGACCACGAGCTCCTTGCCTTCGACGCGGAAGACCACGTGGGCGAAGAGCTGGCTGTCTCGAGGCGCGTCCCACTTGATCTCGATCTTCTGTGAGCCGCGCGGCGGGAGGGTCAGCTCGCGAGGGGTGACGGTGAGCGTGCCCTGCAACGGAGCGCCAGCGACGCCTTCGACCCGCACGACGTCGAGCCGCACCGGCGCCAGCGTGTCGCTGCGCAGCACGAAGGAGGCCTTGCCGGCGGCGTCGAGGCTCACGATGCGCGGCCCCACGACGAACACCGCGGCCGCGGCCCTGCCGGGCAGCAGCATCGCGAACAGCAGCGTGCACAGGACGACGAGGCGGTTCATGCCTGGGCCTCCGGAGCGGGCTCGGGCAGGCGCGCCCCCACCACCCACGAGACGACGAGCGCGAGCGCGAAGAGGCCCGTCACCGCGAGATCGGTGCCGGCGCCCTGGAACGTGCGCAGCAACACCTCGGCGGGGGCGATGCGCACCGGGTCCCCCACGAGGAGGCCCGTGAGCGCGGCGAGCGCCGCGAGGGCCGCGGCCATGCGCGCGCCGAACGGGCTCGCCTTCTTCTTGCGCTTGGCCGGAGACACCGAGCGCACCGCGAGGACCAGCCCCGAGAGGCCGAGCACGAGGCCGAGCCCCGAGAGCTTGCCGACCGCGCCCACGAGGAGCGGACGACCGAGGACGAGCACGACGACGGCGAGCACGCCCGTGACGACCGGCAACAGGCGCGCCTCGAGGGTGTGCCCCGCGCCCTTCGTGAGCCCCTCGAGCCCGGCGAGCGCGAGGAGGCCACCGACGAGCAGGAGCGACGCCGCGTTGGGAACAGCCAAGGCGCCGGCGGCCGCGAGCGCGGCGAGCACGCGGGAGAGCTCGGCGGGGATCGCGACCTCGTCGCGGCGACGGATCGCCACGAGGACCCGCGCGAGGAGCGCGAGGCCGGAGAGGACGAAGACGAGGGCCACCGCGCTGGCGAGGCGTGTCGGCAGGCCGAACCCGCCGACCCGGGCGAGGAGGCCGACCCCGAGGATCGCGTGGAGCCCGACCCCCAGCGTGCCGCTGCCCAGGAGGGCGATGGCGAGCGCGGCGAGCGCGAACGCGAGCACGCCCAGATCCACCACGGGTACGCCGAGGGCGCGGCGATGCTCGGGAGCCTCGGGGTCGAGCGTGCGGCGCACGAAGCGGCCGGTGCCGTCGTCGAGGGCGAGCTGGGCGGAGAGCTCCCGGAACGAGAGGGTCGGGCCCACCGCGACGATGGCGATCTCGCGCCCCGGGGGAACCTGGACGGCGCGGAAGCGCACGCGACGGCCGCCCCCGCGCGGCTCGATCTCCATGTCGACGAACCCGGAGGGGATTTCCCGACGGACGATCGGCGACGTGCCCGCGGCCTCGGTGCCCTTGAGGAACAGCCGCGAGCCCGGCGCCGAGACGAACGAGACCCAGCCGGGCGAGGCGAGCGTGGGCATGCCACCACTCGCCAGCGCCTTCGGCCCGGGCGTACCCGTCGCGGCCGAGACCGGGAGACCGACCAGGACGGGCCACAGCTCGGGGCCGACCGCGCTCGCCTCCGCGTCGTACCCGAGCTCGGAGGCCGTGTAGATCTCGGCGGGCACGGGGTTGCGCCGCGTGTAGTCGGGCTCGTGCCCCACGCGGATGCCGAAGCTGCCCCCGAGGCCCCAGGCCAGGACGAAGCCGCCGACCATCGCGAGCACCCCGCTCGCGTGCGCGAGCGAAGCGCCGAGCGGCCGCGCCACGCCTGAGGAGATACTGGCCACGGGGCCGAGCGAACTCGCGGCGAGCGCCGCGATCGTGGCGCCGATGGCGAAGGGCAGCGGACCGTCGCCGAGCACCGCGAGCAAGACCCCCATCAGCGCGATGCCGACGCGGGGCGTGCGATCGAGGAGCCGGTCGAGGTCGGTCGTGCGCACGAGCTCGGCCACCGCGAGCGCGCAGGCCCCGAGGGTGAGGAGCGCCGCGCGCCCATCGAGCAAGAGCGACAGGGAGAGCTCGAACGAGCCGACCCGGCCGAGCCGGAGCGGGCCGTCGACGAACTGGCGCCCCGCGAGCGAGCTCGCGTGCATCACGATCACGGCGCCGGCGAACAGCGGCCCCGACACCGCGACCGCCCGCGCCTCGCGGGCCGACTGCTGCAGGCGCGGCCGGAACGAGGCGGCGGCGAGCGCCGAGGCCAGCGGGGCGAGCACGGCCAGGCGCAATACGCCGCTCGGAGACACGAGCGCGACATCACCGGTGAGGCTCTGGAAGGACATGCCGCGGGATCGGGCGTGTACGCGCGACCGCCCCGCCGCGCAACTCCCCGAAGTTGGCCCGGCGCGTCGAACCAAGGCATCGGCGGGGTGATGCGTCGTGGGCTCCTCGCCGTCCTCGTGTTCTCCACGCTCTCGGGCTGCGCCCTGGAGGCGCCCCCGAGCACGCTCAAGATCGACGGGATCTCCCCGCACGAGGTCGACCTGGGCGACCGGCTCGAGGTGAACGGCGCCGGCTTCCCTCTGCGGCGGGTCGCCCACCTGCGCTTCGTCGGCCGCCTGCTCCACCCCGGCGCCCCGGCCGAGAACGCGGACTTCGAGGTGGACGTGGAGGCTCGCTCCGAAGGTCGCCTCACGTTGCCCCTCGACGAGTCGCTCGTCGCCAAGTTCACCGGCCGCGGGGATCGCGCCGCACACGCCACCTTCCGCGGTGAGGTCCGGGTCACCTTCGATCCCCTCGAGAACGGCACCGCGAAGCTCGTCGGCAGCGTGCCGTCCGTGGTCCTGGACGTCCGGCCCGGCCGCCTGGCCCGCAGCGAGGCCCGACTCGCCACCGAAGGCTCGCGCTTGCTCGACTGGATGGGCGTCACCGTGTCGCCCCAAGCGCCAGCGTCGGGCGGTCTCCTCGCCACGAAGGTCACGCTGGGCAGCCCCGCGGACGCCGCGGGCATCGCGGCGGGAGACGTCCTCTCCGAGCTCGACGGTCTGCAGGTGTTCGCGGTGAGCGACCTCGCCCCGGCCCGTGATCTCGTGACGCTCGGGATCCGAAAGGCCGGCGCCAGCGGCGCACCGCAGCTGGTCACGCTGCGGCCGCCCGGGCTCGCCGAGCGGGTCCCCCGCGACCTGCTGCTCTCCGCGATCGCGTGCGGCTTCTTCGCCATCGTCCTGCTCTTGCCCTTCGCCCGGACGCCGCGCCTGCTCTCGGCGCTCGCGCGGGACCGCGGGCTGCGGCGCGTGCGGTTCTCGATCCTGGAGACGGGGGTCGTGCTCGCGGCCGTCGCCGCCACGGCGGTCGCCTTGCGGCTCGCGCCCGGGGAGGCCGATCTCGCGGCGGCGTTCCTCACGACCACGTTCGCCGCGCTGGCGGCCGGCTTCTTCGCGCGACGTGGCTCGGCCCTCTCGGCGGCGACGAGCCAGCTGCCAGGCGCCATCGCGATCGGCGCGGTGGTCGCGACGACGGGGTCCCTGCGCCTCTCCGACCTCGCCGCGCTCCAGGGCGCGCGCCCGTGGGAGTGGACGCTCGCGCGGGTGCCGCCGACGGCGCTCTTGCTGGGCGCGTGGGCGCTGTCGGTGGCCCGGCGCGCCGACGAGGGCGGGCCGATCGCCCGGGCGATCCACCTCGCGAGCTTCGCCGTGCTCGGGTCGGTGATGTTCCTCGGCGGCGCGATCGCGACCGACGATCCGCGGCCGCTCGCCATCGTCGTCTCCACCTTCGCGGTCCTCGCCGTGAAGGCCTTCGCGCTGGTCGGCCTCGTCACGCTCGTGCGCGCCTTCGACGGTCGCCGTGGCCTCACCGCGCCGCTGGGCCTCGCCGTGATCGGCGCCTGCACCGCGTTCGGGTGGTCGACGTTCGTGACCAGCGAACGCGTGCGCGCGCTGGTCGGACCGGCGACCTGCGCGCTCGTGGCGACGGCGCTCCTCGTGGTCGTGATGGAGACGATCTACGCGCGCCGCACCGTCACGGTGCAGCACGTGGATCCGCACTGCTGAGTGAACGGAGCGAGCGGAGCGAGCGAAGGGAGCGGCGGCCTAGCAGGGCTCAGAAGGTCAGCGCGACGACGGGGGCGTGGACCTCGTACCGCTGCTTGAGCCCGTAGATCGCGACCTCTTCGGTCGTGAACGCGGGGCGCAGGTGCACGAGCGGCACGCCGAGGCCGACGCTGTTGCTGTCGAGGTTGAGGAGGGCCATGGGGAGCGCCTTGCGACCCTCGACCTTGTGCTTGGCCGGGCCACCCGCGGGCTCGGTCTTGCCGCCCGCGCCGCCGCCGCCCTCGGCCTTGACCGTCGGGGCTGCGTCGCTCGGGGTGGAGTCCTCGGACTGGGCCGAGTAGGAGTTCGCGCTCAGCGTCACGACGATGGTCGGGATGAGCAGGGCCATGCCGCCGGCCAGCATGTACATCGGGACGTTCGGTGTGCCGCCCTTCTCGATGAAGTAGCCGCCTACGCCGCCGCCGATCGCGAGGGCGGTGGGGATCGTGTAGTACATCCAGGAGCTGCGCGCGCCGAAGGCGGACAGCGTCAGGAAGCCGAGCTCGCCGCCGAGCAGCGCGCCACCCGCGATTCCCTTGCCCGTCGCCTTGACCTCGGTCTCGGCCTTGGCCTCCGTGGTGACGGTGGCAGCCGCCGTGGTGCACAAAGAAGCCACAGCGACCACAGCGACGAGTTTTCCAATCGAACGCATGAACCCTCCGAGGACTCGGTCGACAGTCCTACCAGATGAACGGGTGCGCAAGCAATGTACGGCGTTCACGGACCCACGGAGGGGGAGATCGCCGCCGCTGTGGGTGCCCCCGGGTCGGGCTTGGGCGGAGCTGGAGTGGACGGACCCGCGGGGAGCGAGAACACCAGGCGGATGCCCACTTCGGCGAACGAACGGCTCGAGAGCCCCCGGCCGACCTCGCCGACCAGGGCGTAGCTCGAGTTGCAGAGGCCCGTCGTCGAGCCGCTCCCGCACTCCTCCCGGCGACCGTTGGAGGCCGAGGCGGCGAACCACCTCGCGCCGAGCCCAGCGCCCATTGAGCGCTCAAGGGCACGTCCACTCCGACGCCGAGACCGAACGCGGGGACGAAGACTTGTAGGTGAAGGCGTCCTTGCCCTGGAACGTCCACGACTCGCTCCATCCACCGAAGTCGATCCCGAGCCATCCGTCGAAGCGCTTGGTCCGCACCAGGTGCATCCGGGCGCGGACACCTCCGAACAGATGTCGCTGACTGGCCTCGGGATCGACGTTGGCGAAGCCGCCGTCGAGGTCGGTGCCCCCGCTGGCGCTGCGAACCCGTGCGTCGACCGTCGCCGATCCGGTCGCGCCCAGGAAGAACAGACCGAACTCCCAGAACGGACTCGTCCGATAGCTCACGGACAGCTCGGCTCCACCCATCGCCTTCTGGCTGATGTAGGGGTGGTCGTTGCCGAAGAGCCCCGAGGCGGCCAGCGACACCTGGAAGGCGGGCGCGACGAGTCCACCCGGCGGTAGCGAAGGCAGCACCGGCATGGGCGGTGGCGGCGGGAGATCGGGGCCCGTGCCTCCCCCTGTCGGCGGCTGGACGACCGGGGGATCGACCACCGCCGGGGTGCCGAAATCCACCCGGATCGCCGTGACGTTGCCCGCCGTGACCTTGATGTTGGACTTGAAGGGTGTGCCTCCAGCAGCCGGAGTCACCTCGAGATCGTGGGTTCCCGATCCCACCTCGAACGGGGCCATCGGGGTGGTCCCGATGTAGACCTTGTCGAGCCGGATCTTGGCGCCGGGGGGCGCGCCCTCGACCGCCACGCGGCCGAGGCGGTTCTTGAGGTCGGCGATGTCCGCCTTCACGGACTCGCGCCGCGCGCTCGGGATCTCGTTGCCACCCTCGGCCAGGTAGCGCTCGAACGAGTTGATGGCCTCGGGCTCGCGCTTGAGCAGGACCAGGCACTGCGCGCGGTTGTAGAGGATCTTCCAGTTCTTGGAGAGCTCGTAGGCGGTGTCGTACTCGACCAGGGCGTCGTCGTAGCGCTGCTCCTGATAGAGCTTGTTGGCGAGGTCGAAGTGCTTCTTCGTCTCCGGGTCGACCTCGGCCCCCACGGCCCTCGGCACCGCGCGGACCGTGACCGCGACGCCCACCAGGGCGAGGGCCACCGTGAACGCTCGTTTCCACTGGGTCGGCATCGATTTTCTGGGCTCCTCAGGGGCTTTCGCGGTTGCGACGGGCGGTTCGGTAGAGCGCGGCGCCGAAAATCACGTCGAGCGCCAGCGCGACCGCCGATCCACTTGGCAACTTGCGGGCCACGATGTCGGCCGTCACGACGGCCACGAAACCGAGCTTCACGAGGGCGGTGGTCTCGACCAACAGTAGGCCTCGGCTCTTGGGCAGCCCAGCCGCCCGCAGCAGGCCGAGGCCGAGGGTGCCGTAGGCCACCGCGAAGAAGCGGAGGAAGGTGGCGGGCTCGGTCCACGGCAGCGCGAGGGCGGCCAGTGTCCACCGGGGGGCGAGGAGCAGGCTCGCCATCAGCCCGAGATGGACGAGCCCGGTCGCGCGGATGATGGTCGCGGCGCCGGCGGAGAACCCGGAGGACCCAGCGGCGGAGAACGGAGCTTCGGAATCGGACACGCGACTCAACGCAGGACGACGCCGATCGCGTCGACGATGACCATCGGCGTGCCGGCGACGAGGTTGGCGCCCTCGCCGTTGAAGTGGTCGCACTCGGCCTGGGTGAGGGCCCGCACGGTGACCTGGCCGTCGATCTCGGCCACCTTGGTCTTCGCATCCTTGGGCAGGAAGAAAGCGTGATCGTGCATGGTCACGTGGGTCGGCGGCTTCGGCGACTTCGGGTCGGTGCCCTCGGGGCGCAGATCGGCCCAGCAGCCGGCGTTCTGGCAGACCGCCACGACCTCGCCGCGGGTGCGCACGCGCTTGCCGTTCCAGTCGGCCGGCTTGGCGAGGAGCTCGGCGAGCGGGATGTACGGCGTCATCGGGTCGATCGGCTTGCCGTACGCCGTGCCCGACGCGGGGCTCACTGGTGCTGCACTGCTCGACGGACCCCCCGACGACGAACCGGCCGCCGGGGCCTCGCGAATGGGCTCGGTCCTACACCCGAGCGCGAACAGGACGACGAGGCCCGACAGCCAGCGCATCGCTCACTCCACGACCCCGAGCAGCTTGGCCATCGAGGCCTCGTCGGCAGGGGTGAAGGGGTACTGATCGAACTCGCCCGAGGTGACCCAGCGGAAGTCCGCGACGGCGCGGGCCTCGAGGGTCTCCCCCTCGGGGTTCTTGGAGCGGAGCTTGCACTCGTAGAGGTGCAGGTCGACCGAGTAGTTCTCGTAGGGGTGGCTCACGAACGAGATGAGCTGACCCACCTCGACGTCGACCCCGAGGCGCTCGGTCATCTCGCGCGCGAGGGCGTGCTCGTCGGTCTCGCCCTCCTCGACCTTGCCTCCGGGAAACTCCCAGAGGAGCGGCAGGACGGCGGTCTTGCGCCGCTGGGTGATGAGGTAGCGCTCGTTCCGCTGGACGACCGCGGCGACCACGCGAATGACCTTCTTCGCGGCCTTCGTGCTCGTCGAATCGGCTGGCATCAGACGCCGACGCGGAAGAGCTGCTGGCCCATCAGGATCACGTCTCCCGAGTGGACCTCGCGCTCCTCGTTGAGCCGGACGTAGGTGCCGTTCGAGGAACCGAGGTCGGTCAGGAACATGCGCCCGGCCTCGGGGGCGATCCGGCAGTGCAGGCCGGAGACGTAGCCGTCCTCGGGGAAGATCACGTCGCCACGCTCGCGGCCCATGTGGATGCCGTGCGCGGGGATGGTGAAGGCGTTGCCGGTCGTGTCGCGACCGGTCACGAGGAGCAGGCGACCGACGATGCCGTCGGCGGGGCTCCCGAGGCGCTCGACGCCGTCGGCGCTGGGCGCGGGCGCCTGCAGGCGCTCGAAGCGGATGAGCTCCTGACCGATGCGGAAGATGTCGGTCGACTTGAGCTCGGTGGGCGTGTCACGGGCGATCTTGAGGTAGACGCCGTTGAGCGAGCTCTCGTCGCGGACGGTGATCTTGCCGCCGTTCACCTTGAAGGTGGCGTGCTTGGGCGAGAGGTAGCTGTCGCCACCGAACACGCCGCCGAGATCGCGGCCGACCGTGGTGGAGCCCGCGGGCAGGTTGAACGTGCCGGCGTCGGTGCCATCGGCGCGCAGGGCGGTGAGGGTCGCGCTGCCCGGGGCACCGGCCGCGGCCGGCGGCGGCGGGACCGAAGCTGCGGCGGCGAGGCCGGTGAGCACGGTTCCGCAGGACTGGCAGAACTTGTTGGACGGCGGGTTGGTGAAGCCGCAGGTCGGGCAGGTGACCTGCGGGCCGGTGGCCGCGGGGGCTGCCGGCGGCGCGGCGACCGCGACGGGGGCAGCGACCGGCGGCGGCGCCGGCGCAGCGACGGGGGCAGCCACCGGGGGCGCGATCGGCGCGGCAGGAGCCGGGACCGGCGCTGGGCGCGGGGGCGCGGCGACGGGCGCGGGAGGCGGTGCAGCGATGGGCGCCGGCGGCGGAGCAGGCGCGGCGACGGGCGGCGGCGCAGCCACGGGTGCCGCCGGAGGCGGCGCAACCGGCGGCGCGGCCGGAGGCGGTGCCACTGGCGGGGGCCCAGCAGCAGGCGGCGCCGCAGCGGGCGCAGCCTTCATTCCATGCGGCGGAGTCTTGGGCGCGAACGCCTTGGGGGCCGCATCTCGCGGCAATTCGGCACCGCAGCCCAGGCAGAACTTGTAGTGGTCCTGGTTCTCCTTGGCGCACTTCGGGCAGGTGATCACAGAAGGCCTCCTCGCACCGCAACCGTTGCTGATCGAATCACGCACCGCGGGCGATGCACTGCAACCTCTACTCCCCCGCGTGGCTCGATTCGGGGGGCGATTATCGCCCCACTGCTCATGGGGTCAAGTGAATCGTCCTCGACGCTCGCACTCTCCTGGTAGATACGCCCTTCGCGATGACCGCCCGCCCCCACGACCAGGCCCTCCTCGACCGCGCCAAGACCCGGATCCCCGGCGGCGTGAACTCCCCGGTGCGCGCTTTCCGCGCCGTCGGCGGGGTCCCCGTCTTCGTCTCCCGGGCCGAGGGCGCCTATCTCTACGACCAGGCCGGTCGCGGGTTCGTCGACTACGTCGGCTCCTGGGGTCCCATGATCCTCGGCCACGCACACCCCGAGGTCCGCGCGGCCGTCCACGCCGCCGTCGACCGCGGCACCTCGTACGGCGCGCCGACCGAGCAGGAGATCACCTTCGCCGAGGCGATCGGCGCGCTCTATCCCGCGATCGAGATGATGCGCGCGGTGTCGAGCGGCACCGAAGCCACGATGGCCGCGGCGCGCGCCGCGCGGGGCTTCACCAAGCGCGACGGCATCATCAAGGCCGAGGGGTGCTACCACGGCCACGCCGACCTGTTCCTCGTCAAGGCGGGCAGCGGGCTCGCCACGTTCGGCAACGTCGACAGCGCCGGCGTGCCCGCGGGCGCCGCCGCCGACACCGCGGTGGTCCCGTTCAACGATCTCCCGGCCATGGAGCGCGCCCTCGCCGAGCGCCCCGTCGCCGCGGTGTTCTCGAGCCGGTCGTCGGCAACATGGGCTGCGTGCCCCCTGCCCCGGGCTACCTCGCGGGCGTGCGCGCGCTCTGCGACAAGCACGGCACGCTGTTCGTGATGGACGAGGTGATGACCGGCTGCCGCGTGCACAAGGGCGGCGCCCAGGCGCTCTACGGCGTGCGACCCGATCTGGTCACCCTCGGCAAGATCGTCGGCGGAGGCCTCCCGCTCGCCGCATACGGCGGTCGCCGGGACGTCATGGAGGTGATCTCGCCGGTCGGTCCGGTCTACCAGGCGGGCACGCTCAGCGGCAACCCGGTGGCCGTGGCCGCGGGCCTCGCCACGCTGGCCCGGCTCGACGACGCGCTCTACGCGAAGCTCGAGTCGTTCGGTGCGCGCCTGCAGGCCGGCCTCGAGGCCATCCTGCGGGAGAAGAGCGTCCCCGGCGTCGTGCAGCGCGTGGGCTCGATGTTCACGCTGTTCTTCACCGAGAAGAAGGCGGTCCACTCGTGGGACGACGCCAAGGGCTGCGACACCGCGCGCTTCGGCCGCTTCCACGCGGCGATGCTCGACGCGGACATCTACCTGCCGCCCTCGCAGTTCGAGGCCGCGTTCATCTCGGGCGCCCACGCGACGCGGAGCTCGATCGCACGCTCAGCGCCGCCCGAAACGCGATCGGCGCCTGAGTCGTCGCGCGGGCGGCAGACTTGGTGGTAGCCTGCCGCGCGTGAATCGAGCTCCCAAGAAGAAGGGCAAGGCGAGCACTGCACGAGCCGGGGTCGCGAGGGCGACGCGGGCGGCACCGCTCGCCCGCGCTGGCTCGGCCGCGCGCGCGCTGGCTCTCGACACCGGCAAGGAGCCGTCGCGGCGCGACTACCGTCCGCCCGCGGTGCCGCCGGTCGAGGCCGTCGGTCTCGAGGAGCGCGCGGCGTCCCTCGCCAAGCGCTCCATCAAGAAGGCCTCCAAGGTCGAGGGCCTGCACATGGCCATCTCGATGATGGACCTCACCACCCTCGAGGAAAGGACACCCCCGGCAAGGTGCTCGATGTGTCGCGCGATGCCCGAGTTGGCGCCCGCGCCTAGCCCGACGTCCCGAGCTGCGCGGCGGTGTGCGTCTACCCGAACCTCGTGCCCATCGCCAAGCGCGCGCTCGAGGGCTCGTCGGTCAAGGTCGCTTCGGTCGCGACGGCGTTCCCGAGCGGCCAGTCACCGCTCGCGGTCAAGCTCGACGACGTGCGCCGCGCGGTCGGCTTCGGCGCCGACGAGATCGACATGGTCATCGACCGCGGCGCGTTCCTGCGCGGCGACTACGGCAAGGTGTTCGACGAGATCGCGGCCACCAAGGAGGCGTGCGGCAAGGCCCACCTCAAGGTGATCCTCGAGACCGGCGAGCTCGGCACCTACGACGCCATCCGCCTCGCCTCGGCGATCGCCATCGAGGCCGGCGGGGACTTCATCAAGACCTCGACCGGCAAGGTGCAGCCTGCGGCCACGCTGCCGGTCACCCTGCTGATGCTCGAGGTCATCCGCGACTACCAGGACGCGGGCTGGCGCAACATCGGCATGAAGCCGGCCGGCGGCGTGCGGTCGGCCAAGCAGGCGCTCCAGTACCTGTGCGTGGTGCAGGAGACGATGGGCCCCGAGTGGCTCGACCCGGATCTGTTCCGCTTCGGCGCGAGCGCGCTCCTCAACGACGTCCTCATGCAGCTCGAGAAGGAGCGCTTCGGGCGCTACGCGGGCGAAGACTACTTCTCCAAGGATTGACCCGAATGAGCAAGGACGCGAACGTGCAGGGAAGCATGACCAAGCCGCCGAAGCAGGGCTGGCTCTACGCGCCGTCGCCCGAGGCGACCGACAACGTGCGGCTCGCGCCGCGCTACGAGCTGTTCGTCGACGGGAAGTTCTCCGCGCCCGCGAGCGGCAAGTACTTCCCCACCGTCAACCCCTCGACCGAGACGGTGATCGCCGAGGTCGCCGACGCGAACGAGGCCGACGTCGACCGCGCCGTCACGGCGGCGCGCCGCGCCTACGAGCAGGTGTGGTCGAAGATGCCGGGCAAGGAGCGCGGCAAGTACGTCTACCGCATCGCCCGCCGCATCCAGGAGCGCGCGCGCGAGCTCGCCATCGTCGAGTCGCTCGACGGCGGCAAGCCGATCAAGGAGTCGCGCGACGTCGACGTCCCGCTCGCCGCGGCGCACTTCTTCTACTACGCGGGCTGGGCCGACAAGCTCGACTACGCCCTGCCCGGCCGGCGCGCGCGCTCGCTCGGCGTGGCGGGCCAGGTGATCCCCTGGAACTTCCCGCTGCTCATGGCCGCGTGGAAGCTCGCCCCCGCCCTCGCCTGCGGCAACACCGTCGTGCTCAAGCCCGCCGAGACCACGCCGCTCACCGCGCTGCTGCTCGCGCAGATCATCCAGGAGTGCGACTTGCCTCCGGGCGTGGTCAACATCGTCACGGGCGCCGGCCCGACCGGCGCCGCGCTCGTCGGCCACCCGGGCGTCGACAAGGTCGCCTTCACCGGCTCGACCGACGTCGGCAAGCGCATCCAGCGCGCGCTCGCGGGCACGAGCAAGCGCCTCACCCTCGAGCTCGGGGGCAAGGCCGCCAACGTGGTGTTCGCCGACGCCGCCATCGACCAGGCGGTCGAGGGCATCGTCAACGGCATCTACTTCAACCAGGGCCACGTGTGCTGCGCGGGCTCGCGCCTGCTCGTCGAGGAGTCCATCCACGACGTCATCGTGCGCAAGCTCAAGCGCCGCATCGAGCACCTGCGCGTGGGCGATCCGCTCGACAAGAACACCGACGTCGGCGCCATCAACTCCAAGGAGCAGCTCCAGAAGATCCGCATGCTCGTCGAGAGCGGCGTCAGCGAGGGGTGCAGCATCCACCAGTCGCACGCCAGGCTCCCCGGCCGCGGCTACTTCTTCGCGCCCACGTTCTTCACCGGCGTGTCGCAGTCGCACCGCATCGCGCAGGAAGAGATCTTCGGCCCGGTGCTCAGCGTGCTCACCTTCCGCACCCCCGAAGAGGCGGTCGAGAAGGCGAACAACACCGTCTACGGCCTCTCCGCCGGCATCTGGACCGACAAGGCCGCCAAGGTGTTCTGGATGTCGCGGCGCCTGCGCGCGGGCGTCGTCTGGGGCAACACGTTCAACAAGTTCGACCCGACCTCGCCGTTCGGCGGGTTCAAGGAGAGCGGCTTCGGCCGCGAGGGCGGCGCCGCCGGCCTCCTCCCCTACCTGGAGGCCGTGTGACCATGGACCGCCTCGCCATCGAGAAGACCTACAAGCTGTTCGTGAAGAACGAGTTCATCCGCAGCGAGAGCGGGCACAGCCTCGCGGTGACCGACGCGAGCGGGGTGACCAACGTCGCCCGCGCCTCGCGCAAGGACGCCCGCGACGCGGTGCTCGCCGCCAAGGAGGGCCACAAGAGCTGGGCCGGCAAGACCGCCTATCTCCGCGGCCAGGTGCTCTACCGCCTCGCCGAGGTGATGGAGGGTCGGCGCGCCGAGCTCGTCGAGTCGCGTACCCGCGCCGGGGCGACCGACGCCGCGGCCGAGGTCGACGCCGCCATCGACCGCGTCGTCCACTACGCCGGCTGGGCCGACAAGCTCGCCACCATCCTCTCGAGCGCGAACCCCGTCGCGGGGCCGCACTTCAACGTCACCTCGCCCGAGCCCATGGGCGTGGTCGTCGTGGTGCCCCCGGAGCAGCGCCCGTTGCTCGGGCTCGTCTCCACCATCCTGCCGATCATCGTCAGCGGCAACGCGGCCCTCGTGCTCGCGCCCGAGGCCGACCCGCGCACGTCGGTCGCGTTCTGCGAGTGCGTCGCCACGAGCGACCTGCCGGGCGGCGTGATCAACGTGCTCACGGGCCTCCGCAGCGAGGTGCTCCCGCACCTGGCCAAGCACATGGACGTGCAGGGGCTCGACCTCTGGAAGAGCGCCACGCTCGGCGACGAGCTCGCGAAGGCCTCGGCGGTCGCCGGCGCCGACAACGTCAAGCGCGTGAAGGTGCGCGCCGAGGCGGCGGCCGACGCCGAGGGGCTCGGCTTCGTCGAGGCGTGGGTCGAGCAGAAGACGGTCTGGCACCCGGTAGGCCTGTAGATCGCGACGCAGGGGGGACTCTTGGGACTGCTCGACGACAAGACCGCGCTCGGCAAGGCCGCGCGCGAGGTGGAGGCGATCACGGCGGCGGAGCTCGTCCTCGTCGTGCGCGCCCGCTCGGCGACCTACCGCGACGCGCACTACGCGTTCGGGGTGGCGGTCGCGGTGGCGACGCTGATGGCCCTCCTCTACCTGCCGCAGGAGTTCCCGCTCTGGCTGTTCGCGGTCGACCTGCTGGCTTCGTTCGTGGGCTTCTCGGTGCTCGCGGCGCTGGTGCCCGCGATCACGAGGGCGCTCGTGCCGGCAGGGCGGAGAGCGCGGCAGGTGGCCGAGTCGGCGCGCGCCGCGTTCTACGACAAGGGCGTGTCGCGCACCTCGGGTCGGTGGGGCGTGCTCGTCTACGCCTCGCTGCTCGAGCAAGAGGTCGAGGTGCTCGCCGATCTCGGCATCGAGGAGGGCGTCGTCGACGAGCCCACGATCGAGGCGCTGCGGGCCGCGGTCGCGGCCGACGACACGGCCGCCTTCACCGCGGCGCTCGCCGCGCTCGGCAAGCGGCTCGCCGCGCGGTATCCGCGCACCGAGGGCGACCTGAACGAGCTCGACGCGCGACGCGCGGTCGACGCTGCCTCGTGATGCGCGCCTCGCGGTTCGGCTGGCTGCTCGCGGCGCTCGTGTTCGCGGGGGGCGCGGAGGCGCGTCCGGGGGGCGGCGGCAGCTACAAGAGCTCGTCTGGCGGCGGCAGCTACAAGAGCTCCTCCGGCGGTGGGAGCAGCTACAAGAGCTCCTCGGGCGGTGGCAGCTACAAGAGCTCCTCGGGTGGCGGCTACAAGAGCTCCTCCGGCGGAGGCGGCTACAAGAGCTCGGGCGGATCGGGCGGTTCGGGGTATTCGGGCTCCGGCGGCGGCTCGGGGTATTCCGGCTCCGGTAGCTACACCGGCTCGGGCGGTGGCGGCACGGTCAGCTACAGCAGCCAGCCGCCGTCCGGGAAGTTCGCGCTGTTCCTCTTCTTCGTGCTGGTGCCGCTCGTCTGCTTCGGGATCTTCCTCTACTACCGCAACCGGCCCGACCCGCTCGACATCGAGTTCGGTCGCGACCCGGAACCGCGGGCACCGTCCCCGCCGCGATCGCGGCCCGAGCTCCGGCGCAAGCTCGAGGCCCTGCGGGAGCACGACGCCGACTTCTCGGTGATCGTCTTCGAGGACTTCCTCTACGCGCTGTTCGCCGCGGCCCACGAGGCGCGCGCCGACGGCACCCTGCGCGCCCTCACCCCGTGGCTCGCGGACGACGTCCGTGGCGCGCTCAAGGCGCGGGGCTCGGGCCTGAAGGAGATCCGATCGATCGTGGTCGGTGCCATCCACTACCGCTCGCTGACGATCACCGAGGATACCGTCACGGTGCGGGTCGGCTTCGAGGCCAACTACGAGGAAGTGTGTGTGTCGGTCCAGAAGGAGGGCCGCGCGCAGGCCTACTACGTGGAGGAGGACTGGCATCTCGTCCGCAAGCGCGACCTGCGGTCGCGCCCTCCCTCGACCACGCACACCTGGGACTGCCCGAACTGTGGCGGCGGACTGGGCGGGATGAAGAACAAGACGTGCGAGCACTGCGGCAAGGTGCTCGACCGCGGCGAGTTCGACTGGACCGTCACCAAAATCCACGAGTACACACGCGAGACCCGCACCCCGATGCTCGAGGGCACGACCGAGGAGCAGGGCACCGAGCTCCCGACCATCGTCGATGCCGCGGCCAAGGCAGCGTTCGAAGCACTGACCGCCAAAGACCCCGCGTTCGAGTGGGACGACTTCGTCGCCCGGGTGAAGCTCGTCTTCGCGGAGCTGCAGATCGCCTGGTCGAACCGCGACGCCGGCGCGATGCGCCCCTACCTCACCGACAACCTCTGGCAGATGCAGAAGTACTGGGGATACGTACCGGCGGAAGGGCTACCGCAACGTGACCGAGGACGGGCTGGTGCACGAAGTGGAGGGCGCCCGCATGACCACCGATCGCTGGTTCGACGCGATCACCGTGCGCGTGCGCGCGAGCTCGTACGACTACACCGAGCGCGTGACCGACCGCGAGGTGATCGGCGGCAGCAAGAGCACCCGCCGGGCCTACACCGAGTACTGGACCTTCATCCGTGGCGCGACGACGCGCGGCGCGAGCAAGTCGACCAAGGAGTGCCCGAAGTGCGGCGCCGCCCTGAAGATCGACCACGCGGGCGATTGCACCTACTGTCGAGCTCACGTCATCAGCGGCGACTTCGACTGGGTGCTCTCGCGCATCGAGCAGGACGAGAGCTACGCGGGCTGAGGTACACTCGATCGATGCGGTGGAGCTTCGTCGTCGTGGGGTCCTGCATCGCGGCCTGCTCCTCGAGCGCCGAGACGCCGTCCGAGACGCCGGACAGCGCGGGTCTCGACACCATGGTCGACACCACCGTCGATGAGGCGAGCGTCGATGCCCCGAGCGACGTCGCGGCCGAAGCGCCCGCCGACGCCACACCGGAGACCAAGCCCGACCCCTGCGCCGGCCGGCTCGTCTGCGACGACTTCGAGAAGGCCACCCTCGGCGGCAAGCCGAGCGCGCCCTTCGTCGTCTCCACCAGCAAGGGCACCGTCGCGATCGACGCCACGCGCGCCTACAGCGGCAAGCAGTCGGTCAAGGTCTCGATCGACGCGACGACCAGCGGCGACGCGTACCGCCGCGCGTTCCTGAACCTGAAGGGCACGCCGCTCCTGCCCATCGCCGACAACACCGTCCACGGGCGATTCATGATCTGGACCGACCGCATCCCCGACAAGTCCGTGCACTGGACCATCGCCCACGGCGACGGCCCGCTGCCCGGCGGCCTGCGCGCCACGTACAACTACGGCGGCATGGGCGGCCTGATGGCCAACTACTACAAGGACAGCAAACCGCAGCCGACCGACTGCTGGCAGACCAAGACGCAGGCGTTCCCCACCAGCAAGTGGGCGTGTGTGGCCTTCGTGCTGAACGGCAAGACCAACGAGATGCGCTTCTCGCTCGACGGCGTCGAGATCCCCGAGCTGCACGTGGTCGGCGACGCCAAGACCGACGCCACCTGCACCGTGAAGGGCGTCGACGGCAAGTGGTACGCGCCGTCACCGTTCGAGAACGTCTCCGTCGGCTGGGAGAGCTACCAGCACGACGTGGCGGGCGCCCACGCGGCGTGGATCGACGACGTCGTGCTCGACGACGCGCCGATTCCCTGCCCCTGATCCTGGAGCGGCCGCCCGTGGAGGCGGCCGCCGTTCCGTTCACTTCTCTTCGCGGAACTCGAATGCGCGGTCGTGCACGTACACGAGCCGGCAGTCCTCGAGGTACTTCGCGTCGTGGATCTGGCGGGACTTCACGTAGCCGGTCTGCCCCGCGGAAAGCACCACGGGCGCGCCGTCGGCGACCAGCGCGCCGTCCTTGCGGACGTAGAACTGGATCGACATCTTGCCCTCGATCACCACCGTCATGTCGTCGCCCCGGTGCGAGTGCGGGGGCTCCGCGGTCCCCGCTTGCCACCGCTCCAGCATGACGACCACGCCATCCGGATTGGTGGGGTAGGTCGTGCGGACGGTGAAGCCCTCGGGGGCTCCTTCCATGGTGACGAAACGCTCCCAGATCGCGCTCTCGCTCATGGTGGACGCATAGCGGATCCGGCGTAGGGCGCCGAGCGCCGTCACTTGCGCGCGTAGGTCCCCATCGTCTCGCCCTTGGCGAGGACGTGCCCTTTCATCGCTGCCTCGAGCTCCACGCGCGTCGCGCCCTCCTTCAGCGGGAGCTTGTCCACGTCGAGCGCGTAGAGGCGGAAGAAGTAGCGGTGCGCAGGGCCCTTCGGCGGGCACGGCCCGCCCCAACCGAGCTTGCCGAAGTCGTTCTTGCCCTCGACCCCGACGCCCTTGGCCGCGAGCGGCAGGACGTTGGTCGGCACCTCGACGTCCCAGAGCAACCAGTGCACCCAGATGCCGACCGGAGCGTCTGGGTCCTCGACGATCAGGGCGAACGTCCTGGTGCCCGTGGGCGCCCCCGTCCACGAGAGCTCGGGCGACTTGTCGTCACCGTCGCAGGTGTGGAGCGCCGGAATCGGCCCACTCGGCGGGAACGGAGGCTCGAGAGCGAGCTTGGGCCCGGCATCGACGACGGGGGGCGGCGGGGGCGGCGGCGCTTCCTTCTTGCAGCCGCCGAGGCACCCGCAGCAACCGAGCGCCGCGACCAGCCACCCGCGCACGGTCAGCTGATCCCGAACCCGCGGAGCTTCTTGTGCAGGCCCTCGCGCGTGATGCCGAGGGTGCGCGCGGCGGCCGTCTTGTTGTTGCCGTGCTCGCGGAGCGCCTCGATGAGGATGTACTTCTCGAGCTGGTCCATCATCTCCTTGAGCGTGCCCTTCTTGGGCGCCGCGCGGTCGACCACGCCGTCGACCTGGCGGATGCGCGGGGAGAGGAGATCGGGGGTCGCGAACCCGCCGGGATCGATCTGGATGACGAGCCGCTGGACCTCGTTCTCGAGCTCGCGGACGTTGCCCGGCCAGTCGTAGGCCTGGAGCAGCTCCATCGCCTGCTGCGAGAACCCGGCCGCGGGCTTGCCGATCTCCGAGGCGTACTTCTGGAGGAAGTGCGCGGCGAGCAGCGGGATGTCCTCCCGGCGCTCGCGGAGCGGCGGCACGCGCAGGGGGAACACCGCGAGCCGGTAGTACAGATCTTCGCGAAAGCGCTTCTCGGCGACCTCCTTCTTGAGGTCGCGGTTGGTCGCGGTGACGATGCGCACGTTGACGTGCAGCGCCTTGGTGCCGCCGAGCGGGCGGATCTCGCCCTCCTGCAGCGCGCGCAGGAGCTTGCTCTGCAGGTTCAGCGACATCTCGCCAATCTCGTCGAGGAACAGGGTGCCGCCATCGGCCAGCTCGAAGAGGCCGCGCTTGTCGTCGGTCGCGCCGGTGAAAGCCCCCTTCTTGTGACCGAACAGCTCGCTCTCGAGCAGGTTCTCGGGCAACGCAGCGCAGTTCTGGGCGACGAACAGCTTGTCGCGACGGTTGCTGCGGTAGTGCACCGCCGAGGCGATGAGCTCCTTGCCGACGCCCGTCTCTCCCTCGACCAGCACGGTCACGCGGGTGTTGACGACCTTCTCGATCTTGTCCTTGAGGTCGGCCATCGGCCGCGAGGACCCGAGGATCTCGCGGCGGCCCTCGCGGCGCTCCTCGCGGGTCTTGAGGTAGGTGTTCTCCTTGCGCGCCCGCTCCTCGGCGATGCGCAGGCGGTGGATCAACCGCGCGTTGGCGACCGCGAGCGAGACCTGCTGCGCGAGCACCGAGAGGAGGTCGAGGTCGGCCGAGGTGAAGAGCGCCGAGGTGAAGGGCGTGGCGCCCATCGCCGTGGCGGAGCTCGCCGCGGCCCCCACCGAGCGGTTGTCGACCTGCAGGATCCCGAGGATGTCCTCGCCGCGCCACAGCGGGATGCCGAGCGTCGAGCGGATCTGCGCGCCGAGCAGCGACGCCGAACCCACCTCGCTCGGCGCATCGGCCGCGAGCACCGCGGCGCGCTCCTGCACCACCTTGCGGAAGATGCTGCGCGTGATCGGGATGGCCCCCGAGCTCGTCTCGCCACGCACGCGCGTGTAGACGGGAATGTACGAAGCCGCGGCGCCGGGCTCGTCGGCGGCGTCGTCGTCGCGGAGCGCGAAGGTGACGTGGGTGGCCTTGGCCACGAGGCCGAGCACCGCCTCGCCGGCGCGCCGCAGCACCTCGTCGAGCTCGAGCGCCCCACCGATCCGCGTGGTGGCCTCGTAGACGGAGCGCAGCAGCGAGGGCTGCTTCTCCATCTCGACGACCGCGGGGAGCAGGTCGTCGATCGACCGCACCGCCATCACCTGCGTGGCGTCCGGGTCCTCCTCGACCACGACGGCGAGGACGGCGGCCTGCTCCGGCACGCCGAGCTCGAGGACGTCCCCGCTCTCGAGCTTGAGCTGGCGGGCGTTGGTGTCGTCGAGGCGCACCCGCTCGCCGCGCCGCAGGACGACGGTGCCGTTCGTGCTCTTCAGGTCCTGGAGGACGAAGTGCTCGCCCGTCCAGACGACCCGCGCGTGCTCGGACGAGACGTGCGAGGTCTCGAGGACGAGATCGTTGCCCGCGCCTCGGCCGAGACGGATCGGCTCTCCACCGCCGTCGGGTCGCGCGATCGACTTCCCCGCGCCCTCACCCCTGACCACCTCGAGACGGATCAACAGGTCCCCTTACGTAGGCTGGAGCGGCCGCCCCCTGCCTCCATGGTGGGTAGCGGCCGTTCGCTTCGCTCTGATCACTTCTTGCCAGCAGCGGCGCGCGCGCGGAGCTTGGTCGCGATCGGCTCGAGCTGGGCGGCCTCGCGGTTCGCCGTCTCGCTGCCCTTCTCGCGCTCGGACTTCACGAGCTTCTGGATGGCGTCGGCCACCTTGACGCTGCCGTTGTGCAGGTTCTTGTCGATGCACATCTGCACGAACGAGCGACCGGCCGGCGAGCTGATGCTCGGCATGAACTTCACGAGCTCGACCATGTCGTCTTCGCCGCCGAAGATGGCGAGCATCCAGATGGCCTTCTGCATGCGGATGCCCGCGCGCGTGCCGTCCTTGGTGACCTTGGTGAAGCCCTGCTTGTCGACCTCTTTCACGGCCGACTGGAACTCGCCGAAGTAGCACTTGGCGTCCTGGTCGCACTTGCCGACCATCGTGTCGACGATGGTGAACTCCTCGGAGTACTTCGGCGTCACGTCGTTCCACATGACGTAGAGGGCCGACTTGCCGTCCGGCTTCTTCTTCTCCGGGTGCTCCTGGCAGTTGTCCTTGTCCTTGCCGGTGAGCTTGGTCGGGTCGCACTCCTTCTCGGTCGGCTCCATGGCGCGCCAGAGGGGATCGGGCTTGTCGAGCAGCTTGAGCTCCTCCCAGCCCTTCTTGATGCCGGCGAGGTCCGCCTTGGGCGAGAGCCAGAGCGCGCTGCCGAGGGCCGCGGTGCGCAGGTCTTCGCTGTTCTTCTTGTCGCCGCCGATGCCGATCAGCCAGGGCGCGAGCTCCTTCTCCATCATGCGGGAGGCAGACGCGACGATGTCGGTCTTGAGCTTGTTCTCCTTGCTGTTGGTGAAGCCCTGCTTGAGCGCCTCGATGACGGTCGGGTCGGCCGGGAGCGAGACCATGAGGCCGATGAGCGCCTTGCGATCCGAGTCCTTGGTCTTCGGGTCCTTGACGATCCCGGCGACCTCTTGCGAGACCTTGGGGAGGCCGACGTTCACGACGACGGTCGTGGCCATCATGACGTAGAAGTTCGCCGAGCCGCTGCCGCCCGGGGAGATGTACTTCTTGAACTTCTCCTTGGTCTCCTTGACCTTGGGGTTCGTCTCGTCGTCCTTCACGTAGGGCATCAGCGGGTCGATGACCGGCTCGCCGATCTTGGAGAGCGAGCCGCCGATGATCTGCGCGATGGCGCTGGTCAGCGGGGAGCCCATCTCGACGTCTTCGCCGGTGGTCGGGTCCTTGCGCTTGGCCATGCGCGACCCGAGGTCGAACATGAGGTCGATGAGCTGCGGGACGATCGACTTGTCGCCGATCTCGCCGAGCACCTGCGCGGCGATCGCCTGCTTGCCGGTGAGTTCCTTGTTGGGGATCGTGTCGAGGCCGTCGTTCGGCGTCGTCAGGATCGCCATGAGCTCCATGGCCACGCCCTTGGGCTTGATGGAGCTGAGCCCATCACCGAACATGGCGCCGAGCTCGCCCGAGACTCGGTTCTGGAACTTGACGGCCTTGAGCCCGATCACGAGCGCCTTGCCGAGTTCCTCGTCGCCGGCGTAGTCGGCCTTGTTCTTGAGGATCGCGCGGGTCGCCGACCTCGCCTCGTCGTCGTTGTCGCCCGGCTTGTAGTTCTTGATGGCGTGGACGAATGCGGGCTTGGCGCGCTTGTCGTTGGCCTGGGAGAGGATGTCGAGGATCCGCTTGCGGTCCTTGGACGAGTCCTTGAGCACGTCCGACGTGTAGGCTTTCGCCAGCGCCTCGATGGCGGTGTCGCGAAACTCCTTCTTCTTCTTCTCGTCGCCGCTCTGGTCGGCGTTGCGGTAGGCGTTCTCGATGCCCGCGACCGCCTTCTGCCGCTCGAGCGGGTTGGCGTCGGTCAGGTGCTTGACCTGCCACTCGATGGACTTCGGGTCCTCGCATCCGACGAGGGAAGCCGACCCGACGAGCAGGAACGACGAGACGAGAAGGGCGGAAAACGACCGATGGAGCGGGCGACGCATACTGTACCTCCACTGCGCGAAACCGACGGCAGCTTGCGAAACGGCGGCTGGAGAGTAAGGATTTTCGCCGCCGATTGTCAACGAATCTTCACAGTGGTTGCTGGAGGGGGCTCGCGCCCCCTCGGGGTCGACCGCCGCGGCGTGACTGCGCCCTTCGGGCTTCGTCACGTCGCTGACCGTCTCCCACCCCGCGCGCCGCTTCGCGGCGAGACGGCAGCCTCCGCAGCCTCCCCAACTACGTGGACCGGACCAGCGTTGGTCTCGGGCGTTCGATGACGAGACGGCGGGCGCGGCGAGCGGATGAGGGCCGAGGGGTCAGCCGATCTTCTTGCCGTCGGCCACGAGGGAGGCGACCAGCGGGCCGTAGCCCTGGAGTGCGGTGCGCTGCAGGTAGAGCGAGAGGCCGCGGAGCCCGCCGAGTTCCTCGCCCCCGCCGGCGCGACCCGGTCCGCCGTGGACGAGCGACGCCATGACCGTGCCGGGAGGGATCGCGCCCGCGGCGATCTTCTCGTTGCCGAGCACGAGGCGACCGAGCGCCGACGCGACGCCGAGGAACAGCTCGCGCACGAACGCCTTGTCGTCGGAGTAGGCGGACGAGACGAGGCCGCCACCCCCCGCGCGCACGGCCGCGATCATCGACGCGGTGTCGTCGTAGGGCAGCAGCGTCGTGCAGGGGCCGAACACCTCGTGCTCGTGCACCAGCGGCACCGCGGACAGCGACGCGCACTCGAGCAGCGTGGGCGCGACGAAGAACCCCCTGCCCTTCTCGACGCCGAGCGGCTCGGCCGGCAGGCCACCGCCGACGACGATCTTCGCGCCCGCGGCAGCGAAGCGCTGGATGCCCGCGAGCACGTCCTCCTGCTGCTTCTTGGTCGCGACCGGGCCGACCTGCACGTCGTCGCGCGACGGGTCGCCGACCTTGGGCGACGTCAGGCGATCGACGAGCGCCTCGCGCACGGCTTCGAGCCGCGAGGTGGGCACGAAGACCCGGCGGATGGCGGTGCACTTCTGCCCGGCCTTCTGGGTGACGTCGCGGGCCACGTCCTTGACGAACAGGTCGAACGTCTCGCTCCCGGGCTCCGCGTCGGGGCCGAGGATCGCCGCGTTGAGGCTGTCGGCCTCGACGTTGACCCGGACCGACTGGCTGCCGACGTTGGCGAGGCCGCGGAACAACGCGCCGGTGCTGCCCGAGCCGGTGAACGCGAGCACGTCCTGGCCGCCGAGGCGCGAGAGGAGGTCGCCCGTGCCCCCGCGACGAACGCGAGCGCGCCGCGCGGCAGGATGTCCTGCTCGACCGCGAGCCGCATGATCCGGTGGGCCATCAGCGCGGTGCTGGTGGCGGGCTTCGAGATGACCGGCACGCCGGCGAGCAGCGCGACGGCCGCCTTCTCGGCGAGCCCCCACGCCGGAAAATTGAAGGCGTTGACGTGCACGGCCACGCCCTGCAGCGGCAGCCACACGTGCTGCCCGGTGAGCTTCGACGAGCGGCCGAGGTTGATCGGCTCGCCGTCGACGAGCAGGTGGGTCTCGCCGAGCTCGTCCGCCACGTCGGCGTAGGCCGCTAGGGTCATGGCCGCGCCGTCGACGTCGAACTTGGCGTCGGACCGGGTGTTGCCCGCGTTGGCGATGCCGAGCCCCATGAGCTCGTCGCGCGAGGCGTGGAGCAGCTTGGAGAACGCGCGCAGCCGGGCGCCGCGCTCCTTGAAGGTCATGGCGCGGAGGGCGGGGCCGCCCACGTCGCGGGCGTGCGCGTAGGCGGCGCCGAAGTCGACCCCCTCGCTCGAGGCCTCGGCCATCGGGGCCTCGGTGGTCGCGTTGACCAGGGTGGCCTTCTTGCCGGTGCCTTCGACCCAACCACCGGCGACGTAGCTCGCGAACTGCTCCATGGCGGACGCCCATATCCAACCGCGAGCGCCGCGGCTAGTGGGCGCGCGTCAGCTGCATGGAAAAGCTCGTTCGCGACCCGACCTCGGCGCGCGCCGTCCTCGCGCTCGCGGGACCGGCCATCCTCGCGCAGCTGCTGCAGACGGGGGTGCTCTACGCCGATCGCGTGATGCTCGGGCACCACTCGGCGACGGCGCTCGGCGCGATGCACGTCGCCGGCACCGTCGAGTGGACCCTCGTGTCGCTGGCCTCGGCCTACGCGGTCGGGGTGCTCGGCCTCGTCGGGCGCGCGACCGGCGCCGGGGACCGGGACGCCGCGCGCCGCCACACGACGCTCGCGGTGCAGCTCGCGGTGATCGTCGGCGTGATCACGGCCGTGATCGCGGCGACCGCGATCCTGCCACTCCTGCCACGGCTGTTCCCTGGCGCGCCCAGCGGGCCCGGGACCGCGCTGGCCGGTGCCCACGACTACCTCGCGGCGGCCCTGTATGCCGCGCCGTTCTACTGCGTCGGCGCCGTCGGGTTCGCGGCGCTCTCGGCCTCGGGCGACACGGTCACGCCGCTGAAGGTCGGCGTGGTCGTGAACCTCGTGCACATCGGGGTGAACTTCGTCCTCATCCCGAAGCTCGGCGCGCGCGGCGCGGGGCTCTCCACCGCGGGGTCGTTCGCGCTCGAGGCCGTGCTCACGCTCGCGGCCCTCTCCCGCGCGGGGCGATACGCGACGCTCCGCCCGTTCCGCCTCGGGTTCTCGCGCGCCGATCTCGTCGCGCTCCTCGAGCCGAGCGGGCCCGCCTTCCTCGAGCGCGTGGTCTACCACGCGGCGTACATGGCGTTCGTCTGGATGACCGCGCGCCTCGGCGACGACGCGATGGCGACCAACCAGGTGCTCATCGCGGTCGAGGCGATCTCGTTCATGACGGTGGAGGGCTTCGCGACCGCCGCCGGCGCGCTGGTGGCCCAGGAGCTCGGCGCGGGGCGGCGAGCGAGCGCCGCGCGCGTCGGGTGGATGGCCGCGGGCCAGGCGGTGGTGACGCTCTCCGCGTTCGGCGTCGCCTTCTACGTCCTGCGCTTCCGGCTGCCGGCGCTCGTCACGCCGCGCGCGGATCTGCAGGCGACCGCCGCCGGCGCGCTGGTGATCTGCGCGTTCGCGCAGCCGTTCATGGCCCTGTCGGTGGTGCTCGGCCAGTCGCTGCGCGGCGCCGGGGCGACGAGGCTCTCGCTCTTCGCGTCGCTGTTCGCGGGGTTCGGCGTGCGGCTCGCGGCCACCTGGTACGCGACGACGCGGCTCTCGCTCGGCCTCACCGGCGTGTGGCTCGGGAGCACCGCGGACTGGGTGGTCCGCACGGTCGTCGTCGCGCTGCTCTGGGGCTCGAAGATCTGGGCGCGCTAGCGACAGGGACAGCAGTAGTAGGTCTCGCCGCTCTTGGCGTAGGCCTTGGTGCAGGCGGCCGAGGTGGCCGGCACCGCCGCGCCGAGGCACCCGAGGGTGTACTCCGTGCCCTTGCACAGCGTGCCACCGGTGCTGACGGCGCAACCGCTCGGCACCGTGTCGACGCCGCACTTCGGACCGGTGTCGGTCGCGACGCTCGTATCGGTCGCGGGTGCGCTGTCGGCCACGGGCGCGCTGTCCGCCGCGGTGCCGTCGGTGGCGGCGTCGGTCGCGGCCTCTTCGGTCGCGTCGGTGGACACCTCGTCCGCGTCGCCCGCTTCCGCCGGTGCATCGGTGCTCGGTGCATCGGTGCTCGGTGCATCGGTGCCCGCGTCGGTGCTCGGCGCGTCCGTGCTCGGTGCATCGGTGCTCGGTGCATCGGTGCCCGCGTCGGTGCTCGGCGCGTCCGTGCTCGCCTCCGCATCCCCCGTGTCGACGCCACCGTCGGAGACCGGACACGTCTCCGGGTCCCAGTTCCAGCGGAACGTGTGCGTCTTGCACCGGGTGGGGCTCGTGGTGCACGAACCCGTGCCGTCCTCGTACTGGCACCAGCCGCAGCCCGAGAGGGGCGTGCACGTGCCGCAGGAGGTGGCGGCCGAGCAGGCCGGCGGCGGCTCGCTGTACCCGGGCTTGCTGCCGCGGTGGTCGTCCGGCGAACACCCGACGGTCAGCGCAGCGAACGCAGCGACGGCAGAGACGGCCAGTGACCTCATGGGCACGCAGTGTAGCGCGCTCCCGGTCCCGGGCCAGCGGCTCAGATCCGCACGATCATCGTCGCGAACACCGCGAGCTTGAGCAGGTGGGTCACGCCGGTGAGCGGCGGCAGCTTCTTGGCCGCGGCGCGCGCGTCGTCGAGCTTGCCGTCGGCGATCGCCCGGAACAGCTTGCTCGCCGCGGGGTCGACGAGGAGGATCTCGATGCCCAGCAGCAGGAGCGCGAGCCCGATGCCCGCGTGCATGCGCGTGGGCAAGGCCTTCATGCCGCCCAGCTGGAAGATCATGCCGACGCCGCTGCCGAGGGTCAGGAACGCGGCGATCAGCGAGGTCTTGAGCACCCGCTCCACGCGCTCGGCGAGGGCCTCCACGTGCGGCACCCCCCGCGCGAGCGTGCGCCGCACGTCTCCCGGCCAGAAGAAGCCGATCGAGAACCACAGCGCCATCGAGAGGAGGTGGATCGCGCGGAGCGCGGAGAAGGCGGTCACGCGCGGTGCGGTAGGGACCGGGGCCGAGTGGGTCAAGGGCGGCCGCCGCGACCTCGTCCGTGTGGGAGTAGACTGTCGCCGATGAAGCCACCCGGCATCCACACGGTGGGCGTGGTGGGCGGAGGCACCTCGGGCTACTTCGCCGCGCTCGCGCTGCAGCGCCGCTTCCCCGGGCTCGCCATCACGGTCCTCGAGTCACCCACCATCCCGATCATCGGCGTCGGCGAGGCGACCACCACGCTGATGCCGCCGTTCCTCCACGCCGAGCTCGGCCTCGACGTGGTCGAGCTGTTCGAGCGCGTGCGGCCGTCGTTCAAGCTCGGCATCCGCTTCGAGTGGGGCAAGCCCGCGCCGCACGCGTTCTCCTACCCGTTCGGGCCGACCGACCCCCACGCGGCCTTCACCTACGACGGCGACCTCCGCGCGCAGTCGTTGACCAGCCTGCTGATGCAGGGCAATGGCGGGCCCGTGGTCGCGGACGACACCGGGACCCACTCGCTCCTCCCCTCGCAGAAGGTCGCCTACCACCTCGACAACGCGCCGTTCGTCGCGTTCCTCGCCGACGCCGCGCGCGCCCGCGGGATCCAGCACCGGACCGCGACGATCGACGAGGTCGAGGTGGGCGAACAGGGGGTCTCCGGGCTCCGTCTCTCCGACGGCACCACGGCGCGCTTCGATCTCTACGTGGACGCCTCGGGGTTCCGCTCGCTCCTGCTCGGCAAGGCGCTGGGCACCCCCTTCGAGAGCTTCGCCTCGACGCTGTTCTGCGACACGGCGGTCGTCGCCGCGGTGCCACACGGCGGGCTCGTGCGGCCGTACACGACGGCGGAGACGATGGACGCCGGCTGGTGCTGGCGCATCCCCGTCGAGCGCGAGGACCACCGCGGCTACGTGTTCTCCTCGGCCCACCTCTCGCTCGACGCCGCGGCCGCCGAGCTCGCGCGCAAGAACCCCGGCGCCGGAGAGCCCTGGGTCGTGCGGTTCCGCTCCGGGCGCCACCGCCGCTGCTTCGCCGGCAACGTCCTCGCCCTCGGCAACGCCTACGGGTTCGTGGAGCCCCTCGAGTCGACCGCCCTGCACATGGTCATCGTCACGCTCCACTACGCCCTCGGGGCGCTCGCGAGCGGCGGGGCCGCGCAGCGCGACGACGTCGACGCGAAGGTCGGCGCGCACTGGGACTTCCTGCGCGGATTCCTCGGCCTGCACTACCGCTTCAACCGCCGCCTCGACACCCCGTTCTGGCAGGCCGCGCGCGCCGAGGTGGACCTCGCGGGGCTCACGCCGTTCGTCGAGCGGTTCCGCGCCGGCGACGCGTTCCGTCTGGACGCGCGGGGCCATCAGCACGGCGATCCGGCCTTCGGCAACGAAGGCGCGTCCATCCTGCTCCTCGGGCAGGAGGTGCCGTTCGACAATCCCCCGCCCCGCGTCTCGGAGGCCGACTTCCGCGCGCGCGCCCTCGCGACGAGCGCGGTCGCCGGACGCGCCCTGCCCCACGCCGAGGCGCTCGCGTGGCTGCGCGTGAACCCGGCCGCCCTGCGCACGTTCGCGGAGCACCCCCGGTCCTGGGTGCAGGCGAGCGCGGAGCGGCTCGCCGGAGACGCGCCGGTCCACCCCGGTCACGAGCGCGAGCGACACGGCGAGGCGCCGCTCACGCCGTACGACCCGCTGCTCCGGGGCCTGGCCTAGATCCGCGGAAGCTCAGTCGCGGACGATCAGCCCGAAGAGCACGGCGAGCGCGCACGCCTGCTCTCGATTGACCACGAGGCCGCGCGCGTCGGCGGGCGTGAGGGTCACGCCTCCGAGCTCGGAGCGGCTCACGTCGGTGCCCGCGAGCTTCGCCCGCGTGAAGTCGGAGCGCGCGAGGTCGCAGTCGACGAACTGCGTGCCCTTGAGGTCGGCGCCGTGGAAGTCCGCCTCGCGGAGCTGACAGGACTCGAACGACACCCGCGTGAGGCGCGCGTCGCCGAAGGCGGCGTAGTCGAGGTGGCACTCGACGAAGCGCACGTCCTCGAGCCGCGCCTCGGCGAACCGGGCGCCCGTGAGCCGACAGCCCCGCACCAGCGTGCGCGTGAGGAGCGCGCCGCGCCAGTCGATCATCGACAGCGTCGACCGTTCGCAGAGGACGTCGATCCAGCGCAGGTTCGTGAGCTTGCTCTCGTCGAACGCGGAGGCGCGGACGTGGACCTGTTCGCAACGTATCGCGTCGACCCTTGCGGCGCCGAACGCGCCGCCCTCGATGCGACGTGCCTCGAGGATCCCGGTCAGTGGCCCGACGAACGGCGCCAGCTCGTCCGGGAGCTCCGGGGCACGGATCGGCTTCGGGAGGGCCACGCTCGCTGGGGTAGTCGAAGCCGGCGCAGGCGCCTACCCGCCGTGACGGGTGCTCAAGTCGTCGCAGGGTGGTTCGTTCAGCCGGAGAGGTGGGGGCCCACGACGAGTCGTCCATGTACCCGCCCGGCCCGACCCCGAACAGCACCCGCCCCCCTTCGCGTTGGGTGTGCTTCGCGCTCGGGCTCGCCGTCCTCGGCTACGCGGCGACCTCGCTCGCGGCGCTCCTCGGTGACGACCCCGAGCTCGGCGAAGACCTCACGGCCCTCGGATTCCTGCTCGTGGCCCTCGCCCTCTCGGGCCGGAGGCCCTCGCTCGCCGCGGGGGTCGCCCTGCTGGTGATCTGGGCGGAGATCACCGTCAGCTGCTACCGCAACGCCGCCGTCCTCACCGCTGGCACGTTCGTGTACCCGCTGCTGACCGTGGTCGCGGGGCTCATGTTCGGGGGCCGCGCCGCCGTCGTCGCGGGCGCGGTGTCGGCCGCGACCATCCCGCTGACCCTCGCCGCGACCGGCGCCCTGTTCCACCTCCGCTCCCGCGACGTGGTCACCCTGACGGTCGTGGTGGTCGTGATCGCCATCACCGCGCTCTTCATCCGCTACGTCCTCGCGGCCTATTTCGCCGCGCTCCAGGGCTCCGAGCGCATGCGGGCGCGCCTCGTCGACTGGTTCGAGCACGCCCCCGACGGCATCGTCGTCCTCGACCGGGAGGGTCGGATCTCGCAGCTCAACGAGCTCGCGGCCCGGTACCTCGGCGCCGACCGCGCGCGTCTCCTCGGCACGCCGCTGGTCGACGCTCTCGGCGGCGCCGGGGCGCGAGACCTGCCTTCGCTCCTGCGGAGCCTCGTCGACGACGAGACGCCACCTCTGACCCTCGTGTCGACCGCCGAGGGCCGATGGCTCGAAGTGCGCGCCCGCCGCGTCGACCTCGGCGTCCAGCTCATCCTGCGGGACCAGACGGAGCGGCGAGCGCTCGAGGAGCGACTCGCGCACACCCAGCGCATCGAGACGATCGGGCTCCTGGCGGGCAGCGTGGCCCACGACTTCAACAACCTCCTGATGGTGGTCCAGGGCAACGCCTCGCTCCTGCTCACCCACGACGACCCTCAGGCGCGCGAGGCGGGGGCGGAGATCGAGGACGCGAGCGAGCGCGGCATGGCCCTCACGAGGCACCTCCTGTCCCTCGCCCGCAAGGGTCACGCCCGTCCCGAGGACCTCGACCTGTGCAAGGTCGTCAAGGATCTCGAGCGGATCGGTCGGCGGCTCCTGACCGACCAGCACAAGCTCCGCGTCGTGGCCGACGGTTCGCACCACGTCGTCGCCGACCAGACGCACCTCGAGCAGATCGTGCTGAACCTCGTCTCCAACGCGCGGGACGCGATGCCGGAGGGCGGAGAGGTGCTGGTGCGGGTCCGCCGCCTCTCGCGACGCGCCGCGAGGGCGCTCGACTCGGCGCTCGAGGCCGGCGAGCAGGTGGTCCTCGAGGTGAGCGACACGGGGACCGGCATGAGCGCCGAGACGCGGGCGCGCATCTTCGAGCCGTTCTTCACGACCAAGCCCAAGGGGCGCGGCACCGGTCTCGGCCTCGCGACCGTGCAATCCATCGTCGCGGCCAGCGCGGGCCACGTGACGGTGGAGACAGCCTTGGCACGAGGATCGACGTTTCGGATCTTCTTCGCCGCGGCGAGGTCGCTGGACGCGCCTCTCTCGAGCTGCTCCCGCATCTCGTCGGGCCACGCAGACGAGGTCGCGACGGGCGGGTTGCTGCGCCGCTCGTCCTGAACCGCGCGCGGCGCTCGAAGTGCTACGAAACGGGGATGTCCGCCACCGAGCTCCAGCACGCCCTCGACACGCTGCACCGCGAGCTCGCTTCCACCGACGACGTCGACGCGGAGACCCGCGCGATGCTCGCGGGAGCGATGCGCGAGATCGCGGCGAAGCTCGAGGGCAAGGCCGCAGTGGTCGAGGGGCCGGTCGGGCTCTCGGAGAAGGTCCGCGGCGCCGTCCAGCACTTCGAGGGTCGGCACCCAGCGCTCGTCAACGCGGTGGGCCGCGTGGCGGACGCCCTGGCCGCGGCGGGGCTCTGAGGCCGTTCAGCGCGCGAAGCGCACGCTGAGGGTGACCGCGTCGGACACCGGCGCGCCGCTCCCGTCCGTGGCCGGCGTGAAGTGGGCGGCCAGCAAGCACGTGCGCGTCACGCGCCCGAACCCCTGGCCTGGGTCGGACACGATGCTGACCGTGGTGACGTCGCCCTTCGCGTCGACCTTCACGAGCGCGGTCACGAGGGCCGTGTCGGCCGTCGCCTCCGCGGGGAACGGGGCCTTGGTGCAGAGACCGGCGGGAGGCTTCGCGCGGGTCCCCGTGGGCGGCGCGGCCACGAGCGGGCCACTCGTCCCGGAGACCGCGCTGCCTACGCCGCCGGCGACGGGCTTGGGCTCGGGGGACGTGGAGAGGAAGACAGGCTGTGGGTCTTCGCTGCTCGGGGTGGGAGGGAAGAGGAGCTGCGCCGCCTTTGGGGGAGGCGGAGGCGGAAGCTCCTTCGGGGGGGCGGTGGGGGAGGCGGGTCGATGACGACCGGCGAGGAGGCTGGCGGTGCCAGGCTCACCGACGAAACGGGCGGCGCGGGCACGTCCGCGCGATCCGCGACGATGCCACGCGGCTCCGTCCTCCGACACGCGCCGAGGATGGTGAAAGCCGCGAGCGCAGCGACGGTCCTCATTCGTCGTCGTCGCCGCGCGATCGTCCGCCGTCGTCGTCGGCGCGCCCCGAGTCGTCGTCGTCCGACGAGGAGCCGCGCGACCGACCGCCGCTGTCGTCGTCGTCCGACGAGAACGACGACGAACCGCGCGAACGACCGCCGCTGTCGTCGTCGTCCGACGAGAACGACGACGAGCCGCGCGAACGGCCGCCGTCGTCGTCGCTCGACGAGGACCCGTGGCCGCGCGAGCGTCCCCCCTCGTCCTCGTAGCTGTTCCCGAAGGTCTGCGCGTCGTGCGTGCGGTGGAAGTTGTCCGTGCCGCCCTGGCCGAACTCGTTGCGATACTCGCTCTGCACGTGGTTCGGGTGGCCGCCCTGCCCGTACCCCGGTTGCCCGTACCCCGGTTGCCCGTAGCCGCCCTGCCCGCCGTAGTTCGGGTTCGGCGGCCCGTACCCGGGGCCGTATCCCCCGTAGGAGGGGTTCCCCGAAAGGCCCCCCGAGTGCGCGACGCGATCGCCGAGCAGCGCGCCCGCGACCCCGCCGAGCAGCCCGACCGCCGCCGGCGCGACCATCCCGACCGTCTGGAAGATCTGCTGGTTGCGCTGGGAGCTGTCGCGCTGCGCCTTGCGCTCGAGCGCTCCGGCGAACGGCTCGTTGCACTGCTGGCACGCGGGCGCCGAGTGCGGCGAGAGGTGGCTGCAGAACACGCACTGCACGACCAGCCAGGCCTTGCACTTGTGGCACTGCTGCTGGCCCCCGGCGTTGAGCGTCTTGCACTGCGGACAGCCCACCGCCTTGGCCGCGGCCTCGGCGCTGATCGGCTTCTCGCAGAACTCGCACTCGACGAGGTTCGGTTTCGCAGGCGCCCCACAAGACTGGCAGACGAGGTCCATTCCCCCGAGCGTACTGCCCAGGGGGTCGACGGAGAACCCCCGCGGTGGCATACGGGGCGGCCCGATGTCCGAGTCCCCCGAAACGCCTGCCCTGCTCCGCGTCCCCGCCTCGCTCGATGGCGCGCGCCTCGACAAGGCCCTTGGAATCCTCGCCGAGGTCTCCCGCGCGAAGGCCAAGGCCCTCCTCGAGAACGGGGTGCGCCTCAACGGGCGACGCGCCGTCAAGGGAGCGCTGGTCAAGGAGGGCGACACCATCGAGATCCTCGAGGCCGCGGACGAGGGTGACATGGCGGCCCAGCCCGACCCGTCGCTCACGCTCGACGTGCGGCTCGAGACCGATCGCATCCTCGTCGTCCACAAGCCCGCGGGGCTGCCCACCGCGCCGCTCCGCGCCGGCGAGCTCGGCACCCTCGCCAACGCGATCGTGGCCCGTTTTCCCGATGTCGCGGGGGTCGGCCCCGAGCCGCGCGAGCCCGGCCTCGTCCACCGCCTCGACACCGACACGACCGGCCTGGTCGTCGTCGCCCGCAACGACGCGGCGTTCGAGGAGCTGAAGAACGCCCTCCGCGACGGCCGCGTCGACAAGCGCTACCTCGCGATCGTCGCGCCCGGCGCCGGCTCCGCGCGCGCCGCCTCGGTCGCCGCGGACGGCATCCTGCCCGACACGGGCACCATCGACATCCCGCTCGCGCCCCACCCCAAGGACAAGCGCCGCGTGTTCGCCTGCGTGCACGCCCGCGACGTGGCGCGCCTCGCCCCCCGCCCCGCCACCACCTCCTTCGAGGTCAAGCGTCGCTGGGAGAACGACGAAGGCGAGTCCCGCGCGCTCGTCGAGGCCCGGGCCGCCAAGGCGCTGCGCCACCAGATCCGAGTGCACTTCGCGGCGCTCGGCGCCCCCCTGCTGGGCGACGGCCTCTACGGCGGCCCTTCGGCGCCCGATCTGGCCCGCCACGCGCTGCACGCGAGCCGCGTCAGCTACGGCGGTGGCAAAGCCGTGCCTGCCTTCGTGGTCGAAGCCGAGTTGCCCGAAGATCTCGCCGCCTGCGTGCCTGCCGAGGAGCCGTCATGACCGACGATGCCGACGCCACCCTGGAAATCTCCCCCGCCGTCCTCCACGCCTCGGCCGAAGAGGCCATCATCGCCTCCCGCCGCGACCGCTCGCGAGCGGTGCGCGAGCGCGGCCAGAACCCGTTCGCGAACGACGTCGGCGAGGTCTCGTCGGTGGGCGAGGTCCGCGGACGCTTCACCTCCGCGGCGCTGCCCGACGGCAAATACGACGCCGCCAAGGTGACCGCCCTCGCCGGCGACCGCCGGGAGCGCGTCGCGGGCCGCGTCGTCGCCGCGCGCTCGTTCGGCAAGGCCGCGTTCCTCCGGGTGCGCGACCGCTCCGGCGAGCTCCAGCTGTTCTGCCGCAAGGACGCGCTCGGCGAGGATTTCGGCCGGTTGCACGCGGCCGGCGGCGAGATCGAGGTCGGCGACTTCGTCGTGGCCGAGGGCGGCTGCATGGTCACCAAGACCGGCGAGCTGTCCCTCGAGGCGCGCGCGATCCGCCTGCTCACCAAGGCCCATCGTCCGCTGCCCGAGAAGTGGCACGGCCTGTCCGACGTCGAGCTGCGCTACCGCCAGCGCTACGTCGATCTCGTCGCGAACCCCGGCGTGGCCGACGTGTTCCGCGCCCGCGCCCACATCGTCCGCGCCGTGCGCCACTTCCTCGACCAGCGCGAGTTCCTCGAGGTCGAGACCCCGACCCTCACGTCGTTGATCGGCGGCGCCACGGCGCGCCCGTTCGACACCCACCACAACACGCTCGACATGGATCTGTTCCTGCGCATCGCGCCGGAGCTGTTCCTCAAGCGCTGCGTCGTCGGCGGGCTCGAGCGCGTCTACGAGATCGGTCGCTGCTACCGAAACGAGGGCATCAGCACCCGGCACAACCCCGAGTTCACCATGCTCGAGTTCTACATGGCCTACGCCGACTACGAGCGGCTCATGACCATGACCGAGGAGCTCCTGCGCGCGGCCGACGCCGCCCTCGCCGCGGCGCTGCCCGAGGCCCACGCGGTGTGGGCCAAGGACCGACCGTTCGCCCTCGACCAGCCGTTCGTGCGCGTGACGATGGCCGACGCCGCCGCCTCGGCGCTCAAGGCCACCCGCATCCCCGAGCTCATGATCGCGCTCGACGGCGGGCTCGACACGGCGATGGATTTCCTCGCGCAGACGCTGAAGGACTCGCCCGAGCGCATCAAGGAGTGGTCGCAGACCAGCTCCCGCGCGATCGACTGGGGCAACCTCCGCAAGGGCCTCGGCAAGTGCGAGAACCGCGGCGAGCGGCTGTTCGCGATCTACGAGTACTTCGCCGAGCCGTTCCTGGTCGGCGACTACCGTACGGCCGACGGCGAGCGCTCGCGGCCGGTGTTCGTCATCGATCACCCGTTCGAGACCTCCCCGCTCGCGCGCCGCAAGGACAGCGACCCGAGCGTCACCGACCGCTTCGAGCTGTTCATCGAGGGCCGCGAGCTCTGCAACGCGTTCAGCGAGCTCAACGACCCGGACGACCAGGCGGCCCGCTTCCAGGAGCAGGTCTACAAGAAGGCCCGCGGCGCCGAGGAGACGATGGACTTCGACGAGGACTACGTCCGCGCCCTCGAACACGGCATGCCGCCCGCGGCCGGGTTCGGCATGGGCATCGACCGCCTGGTGATGATGCTCTGCCACCAGCCGTCGATCCGCGACGTCATCCTGTTCCCGCTCCTGCGCCCCGAGGCGTGAGCGCGGCGCGAGCGCAACGCGGCTTCCCCGGGCACTGGGGCTTCTCGGGCCCAGCGCCCTCTGGGACACTGCGTCCATGCGCGCCGTCGGACCACTCGCCCTCGCGTTGCTCATCCTCTCGGCCTGTACGACGACGAGCACCAACGAACCCACCCTCATCTGCGAGTTCGAGCGCTACTGCTTCGACCGCTGTGTGGACGGCGTGGTCACTCCCTGGCGGAGGTGGGACCCATGCGTGTCCGAATGCAAGCCGGAAGCGACCTACCCTTGCGTTTCGGGCGCCTGCCGCACTTCGGAAGTGCACGATCGCGACGCGTCAGCCTGCATGCCGGAATCCGACGCGGGGCCCGACGTGACGACGGACGCGGCGTGCGACACGGGCGGCGCCTGCTGCTGCGACATCGACGTGATCGTCACGCCCACCTGCGGCGATGCCGGCCTCGTCTGTCCTTCGTTCTACACTTTGCTCCCTGCCGCCGAGTGCAAGCGCTGTGTCCTCGGTGGGGACACTGGCCCCGGCGGATGACGCAGACCACCGTCGCGCGACCATGCGAGACTGCCACTCGTGGCGCGCGGAGCCGGCATCGTCGAGGGGTGGCCAGCGATCGGCTGGGTTGTGGGCACTGGCTTCGTCTTGCTGTCGACGGCCGGCGTGTTCCTCGGGCGCGTCTTGTTCGCCCGACGCCGCGCGCGTCTCGAGACGTACCGCGCGACGCCGGCCGTCGAGTCCGACGACGCGTTCCGGTGCGCGATGCTCGCCATCGCGTGGGTCGACCTCTACGTCTGGGTGCTCCTGGTCACCGCCTCGATGATCGTCGGGGCCGTCGCGTCGGCCATCGGCGAACGGCGGCGCACCTGAGTAGGATGGAGGGGTGCTCGACCCTGTCGCCCTCCGCCGCGCCGTCGACCTGCAGACCCGGAGCTACGAGCTCCTGCGGTGGATGGTGAGCGCCATCGATCGCGGGTTCATCGCCTTCGACACCGCGCACACCTACGCGACCTTCCCCGAGGCGGCCTTCGCGTGGCTCGACGATCACCACGCCGACCTCCCGCTCGTCGCGCGGCCGGCCCGCGAAGATCTGCTCGATTTCGCGCGCTTCTTCGGCACCTACCTCGAGACGTCCTTCGAGCTCGTCCGCGACCCGGGCCAGGTCCTCTACTCGCCCGAAGCGCACTGCTTCTGCCCGATGTGCAGCTGGCTCGTCGACGCACCCAGGCTCCGCACGAAGAAGGTCGGACCCGCGGACAAGCAACGCGCCGATCGTCTCGAGCTCAGGCGCTGCGCGCCCTCGCCGCGGAACTCGGCGCGCCGTTCTGCGACGACGACTTCGCCGCGCTCAAGCAGGATCCCGCGCTGCGCGAACCGATCGCAGAGCTCGCCTACGCCCGCGACCTGCTCGCGCGCGTGCGCGGCGCGACCGAGGGCACCGCGACCCTGGCCTTGTTCCGTCGCTTCGCGTGGACGCGCCAGGGCTCGCCCAGGAAGGACTTCGTGCTGCGCGCCGACGACCTCCTCGAGGCGGAGGCGCGGCTACGCGCCCGGCTCGCCGCCTGACGCGGGCGGGTCGTCCGGAGGCGCGGCCTTCCTTCGCGTCTTCCACCAGAACGCGGCCGTTCCCCCGGCGACGGCGACCGCCGCCGAACCGAGGGCGATCCGAGGCCACCGCGAGGGTGTGGCGGGTGCACCGGGCGAAGCCGACGACGACGGCGCGACCACCGGTGCCACCGACGCCGACGCGGTCGGTGGCGGCACGGCCGACGCGGACGGCACCGCGCTCGGCGCGGCCTTCACCTCGGGCCGCACGAGCCGCTCCTCCATCGACAGCAACATCTCCACGCCCCCCACCCCGGCCGCGAAGCTGGGTGCGTGGGGCCCCGCGTACGCCGCGTGATCGACGGCGATCCCGTCCTTGCCGAGCGCCTCCACGAGGGCGACCGTGGGCTTGTGCAGCCGGTCGCCGAGCGAGGTGACGAGCCGCATCGCCTGCGGCGCCGAGCGCGCCTTCAGCATCTTGGTGATCGGCTTCTCGTAGCCGTCGGTGTACGGCTGCACCGCGACGAGCGCGCCGAACAGATCGGCGAGCTGCGGGCCGCTCCACAGCACCCACGCCCCGCTCGCGGAGATGCCCCCGAGGCCCGTCGACGCGCGATCGCCGAACACCGGCAGCTCCTTGCGCGCCCACTCGACGAGCGCGCGGAGGAACGGCGTGACCATGGCGCCGTGGGGCTCGAGCTGGGTCTGCCGCCGCAGGATGAACGGGGTGACGATCACCATGCCCCTCCAGGGCCGGTGCGCGAGTCGCCCTCCGAGATCGAGCCGCTGCGCCTCGGTCGCGAACCCGCCGAGGTCGGCGTCGGTCAGCGTGCCGCGCCGCAGCGCCGCCTCGGTGTCGCCGAGCTTGAAGTCGCTCCACCAGCCCCAGCAGCCGTGGTCGCGCTTCTGCATGGTGTGCTCGCCGCCGGGCAGGAGGACGAGCAGCGGGAACTTCTCCCCCTTCGCCCGGCCCTTCGGCAGCGCGACGACCGCCGGGCTCGACCGCCCGTACATCTTCCCGCCCTCCAGGGTGACCGTGGACAGCTCGAGGGCCGCCGGGGCCGGGACCGGGTGGGCGTCCTTGACCGCCGGGTCCTTGGCCGCCCGCGCGAGGCTCGGCGCGAAGGCGGCCATGGAGGCGAGGAAGGCGCGGCGCTGCACGGGGCCACTCTAGCGAACGTCGGCCCGCGAAACGTCGGGAATGGATGCGCCCCTGGGCACGCTGGGCTAGAGCGCGGCGCCCCCTGATGAAGCTGAACCTCCTGAACCTGTTCCGCGGAATCCCGAATCCGCTGCTCGTCGCGGTGGGTCTCGGCCTCCTCGCGCTCCTCCTCCGCGGCCGCGGCGCCACCCTCCGCCGCTGGATCTTCATCGGGACCGGCGTCGTGTTCGCGGGCGCGTTCCTCACCCTCGTCCGCATCGCCAACGGCCTCCCCGTCACCCGCGGGTCGAAGGTCATCATGAAGCACGAGATCCTGCGGGCGAGCGCGCTCGGCACCGGGGTCGTGTTCCTCATCTTCGTACTCGGCGCGCTGATGCCGCTCGTGCTCGACAGCTTCGAGCGCTCCACGTTCACCCGCTGGGTCGGCGCCCGCCACGTGCGCGCCACCAAGAGCGGCTTCCTCACCGTCATCTCGGTGCTCTCCATCTGTGGCGTCGCGGTGTCGTCCTGCGCGCTCGGCTCGGTCATCTCGATCATGGGTGGGTTCGGCCAGGATCTTCAGCGGAAGATCCTCGCCAACAACGCCCATGTCGTCGTCGACGCTCAGACGCCGCAGGGGTTCATCGAGTGGGAGCCCGTCCTGCAGCGGGTGCGCGCCACGCCGGGCGTCGTCGCGGCCACCCCGATGGTCACCGGCGAGGTCATGGCCTCGGTCGGCAGCAACATGAGCGGCGTGCTCCTGCGCGGCATCGACCTCGACACGGTCGGCCAGGTGATCGACCTGCCCAAGAACGTCGAGCTCGGCAAGCTCGAGTGGCTCGCCGACCCTGAATGGGTCGCCGCCCTCCCCTGGAGCGAGCGCCGCGGCGTCGAGGCCGACGAGGAGCTGTTCCGGCCCATCGCCTCCGACGTCAGCCCCGCGCCGCTCCCGGTCGACAAGAACGAGGACCCGATCATCGCCAAGATCGCGCGGCCGCAGCCGCCGCCCGATCGGCCGGTCTACCCGTGCATCGTCATCGGCCGCGAGCTCGCCAAGACCCTGCACCTACGGGTCGGCAGCGAGGTGTCGCTCGTCTCGCGCATGGGCGAGCTCACGCCCGCGGGCATCGTCCCGCGCGAGCGAAAATTCCGGGTCGCCGGGATCTTCTTCTCGGGCATGTACGAGTACGACGCCACCCACGGCTACGTCACCATGGAGGTCGCGCGCGACTTCCTCGACCAGAAGGACCGCCTCGGCGCCATCCAGGTCAAGGTGCTCGACGCCGAGGCCGCCGACGGCGTGCGCCCCGCGATCGAGGCCGCCGTCGCGCGCCGAGCTGCGGGTGCGCGACTGGCGCGAGATCAGCAAGGCCTCTTCTCGGCGCTCAAACTCGAGCGCATCGCCACGTTCATCGTGCTCTCGCTCGCGATCATCGTCGCGAGCTTCTGCATCCTCTGCACGCTGCTCTTGATGGTCACCGAGAAGGGCAAGGAGATCGCCATCCTCAAGGCGCTCGGCGCCTCCGACGGCGCCATCCTCCGCGTGTTCATGCTGGAGGGCATGATCATCGGCGGCATCGGCACGGTGTTCGGCGTCGCGGTCGGCTACGCCACCTGCTTCGGGCTGTCGTGGTTCGGCGTGCGCATCGACCCGGACGTCTACTACATCGATCGCCTGCCCATCGCGGTGAACGGGTGGGACTTCTTCGCGGTCACGGTGGCGGCGCTCTGCATCTGCGCGATCAGCACGCTCTATCCGGCGCGCGCCGCGAGCAAGCTCCTGCCGGTCGACGGCCTGCGCTACGAGTGAGTCACCCCGAGCAGGGCGGCGTCACGCAGGCCCAGCGGCCGTCGTCGGCGCAGAAGCACTGCGTGGTGCACATCGTCCCTGGGACCGAGATGTACCGACACGAGCTGCCCGGCAGCGGCTTGCACGCGGCGCCGCTCGTGGGCTTGGCGCCTGGGCAGCCGGCGCTGCAGGGGCTCTCCTTCATGTTCCAGCTCTTGCCGTCGCAGAAGCCGTAGACCACCTCGCCGCAGCCGTTGTCCCACGCGCAGCTGAGCGAGCCCGTGCACGCGCTGAAGGCGGCCGGCTTGGTCTTGGGGCACACCGGGGGCGGCGGCGGGCACCCGCCGGTCACGACGCGCCAGTAGCTCGAGGTGGCGTCGCAGAACACCGTATCGGTGCCACCGCACGAGTTCACGTAGGGGCAGGCGATCGGCCCCTTGCAGGAGGTCTTCTCGATGGGGCGCACGACGGGACACGTCGGCCCCGTGCACGGATCCGACTTCACGTTCCACCGCGCGCCATCGCAGCTCGCGACGGTCTTGCCGCCACACCCGTTGGAGTAGCCGCAAGTCAGGACCCCGGTGCAAGCGGCGCCGTTGGGCGGGGCCAGCGTCGGACAGGTCGGCGGCGGGGTGGTGTCGACCGCGATGTCGAACCCGCTGTCGATGCACGCCATGCCCGTGCAAGCCCACTCACCGGACCCGAAGCAGGAGCACGTGTTGCAGTCGAGCTTGCAGCTGGTCCCCGGCGTGCAAGGACCGCTGCCGCACAGGCCCGGCCCCGTGTCGAAGCCCGTGTCGAACCCGCCGTCGAACGTCGAGTCCACGACGGCCCCGTCGAACCCGCCGTCGACGCAGCGGTCTTCGGGGCAGCCGTCGTCGGGGTCGAGGCGTCCGCCACAACCGACAGTGAGGAAGCCCACAGTGAGGAAACTGAGAGCGAGGAAAGAAAGGATGGGGGAGCGCACAGTGAACCGATCATGCCCCATCGCGCGCCGGGCCGCCAATTCCCCTCCTTTCGGCGCCTCCCGTCACTCCTTGATGAGGAGCACGTGAATCGCCTTCACCACCACCTTCACTCGGTCACCCACCTCGAGGCCGAGCTCCTCGAGCGACTCGGTGGTGAGCACCGACGACAGCCCCGCCGGCCCCTCGAGCGAGAGGCTCACCTGCGACATGACGTCCCCCTTCTTGAGCCTGGTGACCTTGGCTTCGATCTGGTTGCGCGCGCCGTATTTCATGGCGACCAGGTGTAACAGATCGCCGCGGGTCAGAGGTGGCGCACCTCGGCGGGCTTCGACCACCAGTCGTCCGCGAGCCCGTCGTAGTAGGTCACCTCGGCCTCCAGCAGCTCCGTGGGCGCCAGGTCGTCGAGGGTCGCCACGCTGAGCGAGACGTAGGGCGTGGGGTTCCAGTCGAAGACGGGCACGTGGCGGAACGTGGCGACGCCGCACGTGGCGCAGAATCGCCCGCTGGGATCGAAGCCGTCCTCCCCGGTCAGGACCTTGAAGTCTGCCGGCTCCACCTTGACCGTCCACCACCGCCGCTTCCAGCAGCTCGTGCAGTTGCACTTGTGGGTGCCCTTCGAGAAGTCGATGTCCGCCTCGAACGTGATCCGCTTGCAGGCGCAGCTGCCCCGGTAGTGCTTCTTGCTCATGACATGGCTCCTGTTCCCGCTCGATCGCGGTCGACACACCCTAGGACCAATTGCGGACAGATTCTGTCCTCGATAGCCTCGGAGCGTGCTCACCACCTCCACCCGCGTGTTGCGGCTGCTGTCGCTCCTCCAGGCGCGCCGGGAGTGGTCTGGCCGGGAGCTCGGCGAGCGCCTCGAGATCGACGTGCGCACGCTGCGGCGCGACGTCGATCGGCTGCGATCCCTGGGCTACGCGATCGACGCCTCCTCGGGGGTCGGCGGCGGCTACCGCCTCGGCCAGGGCTCCACGACCCCACCGCTCTTGCTCGACGACGACGAGGCCGTCGCGGTCGCCGTCGCGCTCGCCGCGAACGGTGGTTCGGCTTCCGAGCGCCAGGACGTCACCCTCGGCGTCCTCGCGAAGCTCCACCAGGTGCTGCCACCCCGCGTGCGTCGCAAGCTCGGCGCCATCGAGGCCGCCACGCTCGCCCTGCCCGACTCGCGACCGCGCATCGACTTCCGGGTCCTGGCCGCGCTCGCGGGTGCCTGCCGCGACACCCTCGAGGTGCGGTTCGGCTACCGGGACCACCAGGGCGTCGAGACGCGACGCACGGTCGAGCCGCTCCGCCTCGTCCACGCCCACCTCCGCTGGTACCTCGTGGCCCGCGACGTCGATCGCCACGATTTTCGCACGTTCCGCCTCGATCGCATCGCCTCGCGCGACCTCGAGGTCCAGGCCCGTCGCTTCGTCCCCGAGGAGCCCGCCGAGGGCATCGCCGCCTACGTGAAGCGTTCGCTCGTCTCGGCGCCGTATCGCTTTCGCGCGCGGCTCCTGCTCGTGGGCTCGGTGGCGGAGCTCACCGCGAAGATCCCGTCGTGGGTCGGCACGCTCGAGGCCCGGTCGCCGAAGAGGACGATCCTCACCGTCGGCGCCGAGACGGAGGCTGCGCTGGTCGCGCTCGTCCTCCACGCCGGCCTGCCGTTCGCGCTGCTCGAACCCGCGTCCCTCGCCCCGGCCTTCGAGGCGGCCGCCGAACGCCTGGCCGAGGGCGCGAGGGCTCTCCGCCGACGTTCGGCGTGATCGCGGCTACCGACGCCGACGACGCGAGAGCCCAGCGAGCGCAAGCAGCGTGAGCGCCGCCGCGGCGCTCGACGAACGCCCGGCCGAGGTCCCGAGGGCGCAGCCGCCCGAGTCGTCCACCGCCGGCGCGGCGGCCGCCACGCACTTCCCGCTCTCGCACGCGGAGCCCGGCAAGCAGTCGTCGCTCGTGCCGCAGCTGTCCTTGCAGGTGCCGGCCGTGCCGCACTTGTACGGCGCGCACGGCACCGTGACGCCGTCGGTCGAGGTGGAGGTGGTGAGGTCGTCGCTGCACCGCGCGCCCTCCGAGCACTTGCCGCCGACGCAGAAGAACCCGGTGTTGCAGTGCGCATTGGTGCTGCAGGTGGTGCGGCACCCGAGCGGCGCCGGGTCACAGGTGTAGCGCCCGCAGTCGGCCTTGGGCGGCGTCACGCAGGTGCCCGCGCCGTCGCACGAGGAGACCGGCACGAGCGAGCCGCCGTCGCACGCGGCCGGCTTGCAGGTCACCGTGCCGCCGTTCTTGAACGCGACGCACTTGGTCGGGTCCTTCACGCCGTCGCACTCGAGCGCCTTGCAGACGTCGCCCGCGCCGTCGTCGCACTTGGCGCGGGTGCCGCGCGGCTCGCCGCGCACCGGCGAGCACTTGCCCTCGGAGCCGCCGACGTTGCAGGCCTCGCACTGCCCGCCGCAGGCGCGGTCGCAGCACACGCCGTCCGCGCACACCCCGGTCGAGCACTCGGTGTCGGTGGTGCAGTCGGCGCCCGCGAGCTTCGAGCACTTGCCCTTCTCGGGGCCCGCCGAGCACGACGACTTGGCGGGGCAGCTCGCGGTGCCGCAGCACACGCCGTCGACGCAGGACAGGCCTGCGCCGCACGACGCGCCCGCCTTGCACGGCTCGCCGAGGCCGTCGCGCGGCAGGCACTTGTCGCCGCCGCAGTACGAGCCCGGGTCGCAGTCCACGTCGGTCACGCACGAGCGCTTGCAGGCGCTCGCGCCGCAGGTGTACGCGCCGCAGCTCGCCGAGGTGGTGGTGCAGGTGCCCGCGCCGTTGCAGGTGCCCGCCTTGATCTCGACGCCGGAGGCGCACGAGTCCTTGCCGCACGCGAGCGTGCTGCCCGGGTAGTTGCACTTGGTGCGGTCGACGCCGTTGCACACCGCCGCGCACGTGGTCCCCACGCCGGTGCCGCCGCAGGCCGCGTGACCCGTCGCCGGTGCGCCGAGCACGGGGGCGCACGTGCCGACGGTGCCGGGCAGGTTGCACGACTCGCACTGACCGCCGCACCCGCTGTTGCAGCACACGCCGTCGGCGCAGAGGCCCGAGGTGCACTGGGTGCCCACGGTGCACTTCTCGCCGTCGTTCTTGGTGCAGAACCCAGGGCGCGCCGCCGAGGCGCAGGTGCCCTTCACGCAGGCCGCCGCCTCGCAGCACACGCCCTCGGTGCAGAACCCCGAGTCGCACGCGACGGGCACGTTGGGGGGCGCACACGACGCCCCGAGGGTGAGGCCCACGTAGCGCATCGCCGTGGTGGACGGACCGTACGATCCCGGGGGCGAGGTCTGGCCGCCCGCGATGAGGACGCTGCCATCCCCGAGCACGCCGCTCACCGCTCCGCGGCGCCCTGCGCCGATGTTCTCGGCGGGCCAGAAGCCCTCGGTCGCCGGATCGTAGATCTCGGCGTCGTGGAAGCCGATGGTGGCGCCGGGGATCTCACCGCCGCTGATGAGGACCTTGCCGCTCTTGAGCGTGTCGATGGTGGCGTAGTTGCGCACCCGCAGCATCTCGCCCTTGGTGAGCGTCCAGGCGTTCGTGCCTGGCGTGTAGAGGTAGCCCGTCTTCGGCGGCGTAGAGCCTCCCTCCCAGGAGCCGATGGCGAGCACGCGACCATCCGGCAGCCGCTCGAGCGCGGGCCCGTTGCCCGAGGTGCGGGCCGGCCCACCGACCGTGCTGCTCCAGACGCCGGCGTTCCAGATCATCGGGGACTGGTAGGTGGGGCCGCCGATCGCGAGCACACGCCCGTCGGCGAGGAGGACAGCCGTCGGCAACGAGAACGACGTCGAGGTGGTGGACGAGCTCCAGGTGCCGGTGCCCGGGTTGTAGATCTCGGTGTTGGTGCCGACCCCTGGCACCTTGAGGATCCGGTTGTCGGCCAGCCGCACGAGCGCACACCCCTGACACGCGACGGCCTGGTTGCCCGAGAGGGTCAGGTGGTGCCGCTGGTCAGCGCGCCGTGCGCTGGTCGGTGCCGCCGGCCACGACGAGCACGCTGCCGTCGGCGAGGCGGATGCCGCGCATGCCAGCCCACGTGAGGTCGCTCCGGGTAACCAGAGCTCGTCCAGGTGTTGGTCGTCGCGCTGTGATCTCGGCGAACGGCCGCGACGCCGCCACCCACCATCATCCGACCGTCGGCGAGGACGACCCCGAAGTGGTTGTCGCGCACCGAGCTCATGTTGGGGGTCGCGCTCCAGAGGGGGTCGACGACGATCGGGTACGCGAGGCCCTCCTTTGCGAGCTCCAGCGTCGCGACATCGCCGGCGACCGAGAGCGAGAGCGCTCGTTTCACGCCCTTGGCGTCGACCGCGACGACCGGGGCGGTGCCGAGCTCCACCCGCCCGGCATCGTTCACGAGCTCGAGGCGGCCCTCGCGGGCGCGGAGCGTGAGGCCGTCGCCGTGCGCCCGCACGCGGAAGGTGGTGGGCGCCTTCTCGTCGCGCAGCACGCGCAGGTCCTCGAATCCGTCGGGCAGCGCGAGCAGCACGAGATCGGTGCGGGGCGCGACCTCGGTGTAGCTGACGGTGTCGTCTTCGAGAGCGCCGGCGCGGGCGGCGAGATCGGGCGACGAGAGCTCGACGGTCCGCGCGCCGAGCACGACCTTCACCAGGCCGTCGGCGCGAAGGGGAAGCGTGGCCCGCGCGGCGCCAGGGGCGATCTCTGCGCGGACGGAGAAGCCCCCCGGCAAGCGGCCGAGCGGCGCCGGGCGCGCCGCGTGGGGCCGCGCGAGGACGAGCGCGCTCGGCCCGTGCGTGGCCACGCCTTCGGTACCGCCCCCGGACGAGCACGCGACCAGAACGAACCCCAGGCCCGACAACCCGAAGAGAGAGCGCCGCATCGAGACCTCCGAGGTCGACAGGGTACGCGATGTGCGCAGAACGGCCACCGCTCTCGTCGGTCCGCCGCGAGGCTCGGCCGTTACTTCGTCCCGAACATCCGGTCGCCGGCGTCGCCGAGCCCGGGGACGATGTACCCGTGGTCGTTCAGGTGGCTGTCGACCGACGCCGTCACGATGGGGACGTCGGGGTGCGCGGCGTGGAACGTCTTGATGCCCTCGGGACACGCCACGAGGCACACGAGCTTCAGCGACCCCGGGTGGTTGCGCTTGAGGCGCTCCACGGCCGCGACGGCGCTGTTGCCGGTGGCCAGCATCGGGTCGCACACGATGACGTCGCGCTCCTCGAGGGTGGGCGGCACCTTGCAGTAGTACTCGACCGGTTCGAGGGTCTTCGGGTCGCGGTAGATGCCGATGTGGCCGACGCGGGCCGAGGGGATCAGCTCCAGCATGCCGTCGAGGATCCCGAGGCCGGCGCGGAGGATGGCGACCAGGACCACCTTCTTCCCCTCGAGCTGCGGCGCCTTCATGGCGACGAGCGGGGTCTCGATGTCCACCTCGCCGAGCTTCATGTCGCGCGTCGCCTCGTACGCGAGCAACATGGAGATCTCGCCGAGCAGCGTGCGGAACGAGGCGGTGCTCGTCTCCTTCTTCCGCATCAGGGTCAGCTTGTGCTTGACGAGCGGGTGGTCGACGACGGTGAGGATCGGGGTGGTCATCGGGGCCGAGTGCTACCCCAAAACGCCGAGCGCGGCGATCCGTGAGGATCACCGCGCCAGGCTCTCGCGAAGCGAGGAGGCTCAGCCGCCCATGATGCACATCATGCCGACCTTGGCGCAGATGCTCATCACCGGGTTGCAGCAGTAGCTGCCTTCGCCGCAGACGTTCTTGCCGCAGGGGACGCCGACCTGCTTGTGGAAGTGCTCGACCGTGCCGGTGTCCGACTTGGTGAGGGTGATCTTGGTGACCTTGGCCTTGGTCGCGAGCTTGTAGTCGCCGAGGATCTTGGAGAACGCGAGCGAGGGCTTGTCGTACGAGGCGAGCGTGAGCTTGGTGCCGACGACCTTGTAGACGCCCGAGACCTCGGTGCTCGCGGCGTCGCACGGCGTGGTGATGCAGCGGACGCCGGTGTCGATCGTGGCGTCGAAGCGGTAGCCCTTGAGGAAGCCACCCAGGGTCTCGGCCTTGTCCTTGGTGAGGGTCAAGGAATAGATGATGCCGTCCTCGCCGACCCACGTGCCCTTGAGGCTCGCGTAGGTGACCGCGTCGTCGCTCGTGTCGGTGATCTCGCCCTCGTCGTCGGTCGACTCGACCGCACACCCCGAGAGCGCAAACGACGCAGCGACCATCGCACCGAGAGCAAGCTTCCACGCCTTCATGATTCGACCCCTTTTCGACCGCCTGGATGACGCGCCGGCGAAGCGACCCCGCAGCCCCTCGCCGCGAAGTGCGCCCTATATAGGTCCATGTAGTCAAACGTGCAACCACTGTCTCCAAGTGGCTATTTCGTGCCGTGAACTGGGGTAGTCTCCGGGCGATGCACGTGCATCTGGTCGCGCCCTCCAACGAGGACTCCACCTACATCAAGCCCCTCTGGGCCCAGACGCTCGCTGCCCACACCCCGTCGTCGATGGACGTCACGTTCCGCGACGACGGCCTCGATCCCATCGATCTGACGACGGCGACCGACACCCCCGATCTCGTCGGCATCTCCGTGAGCTCCAAGACCGCGGCGCGGGCCTATGCGATCGCCGACGCGTACCGCGCGCGCGGGTGCAGGTGGTGCTCGGGGGCATCCACGTCACGGCGCTGCCCGAGGAGGGCCTCGCGCACGCCGACGCGATCGTCTCCGGCGAGGCAGAGGGCCTCTGGACGCAGGTGCTCGAGGACGCGGAGAAGGGTCGCCTCGGCCGCACCCGATCGCTCACCCAGCGCAGGGTCTACAAGCAAGAGGGCTGGCCCGATCTCGTGGGCCTGCCCATGCCGCGCCGCGATCTCACCCAGTCGCTCCGCTACGTGCCGTTCGGCGTCGTGCAGACCACCCGCGGCTGCCCGTTCCCCTGCGAGTTCTGCTCGGTCTCCACCTACAACGGCACGACGTTCCGGTTCCGCCCGGTGCCCGACGTGATCCGGGAGCTCGAGCAGTGCGCCCCGCGCGTGCTGTTCGGCGACGACAACGTGATGGTGCACGTGAAGTACAGCCGCGAGCTGTTCGAGGCGATGGTCCCGCTGCGCAAGCACTGGGTCGGGCAGGCCTCGCTCGCCGCGCTGCACAAGGTCGAGAACGTGGCGCTGATGGCGCGCGCGGGGTGCAAGGCCCTCTTCATCGGCTTCGAGTCGGTGGACGACGTCGCGGTCACCGGCGCCGGCAAGCGGCAGAACAAGCCGCGCAAGTACCACGACATCGTGCGCATGCTCGCCGACCACGGCATCGCGGTGTGGGGCAGCTTCATCTTCGGGCTCGACGACGACCGCGGCGACTCGTTCCGCCGCACGGTGGAGTTCTGCGTCGAGAGCAAGCTCACGATGGCGCTGTTCGCGCTCCTCACCCCCTACCCCGGCACGCGCCTCTACCAGCGCCTCGTCGAGGAGCAGCGGCTCACCAAGGACCGCTGGTGGCTCTCGACCGACCACGACACCGACGCGCCGTTCTTCACCCCGAAGCACCTCACGCGCGACGAGCTCCGCGCGGGGTGGGTCCGCGCCTGGCGCGAGATGTACGCCTACCCGGCCATCGCCAAGCGCTACGATTTCGGCCTCGAGCACTCGTGGATCCAGAACGTGGCGTTCTGGCCCATCAACCTCCTGATGCACGAGCTCGCGGAGCGAAAGATCGCCGGCGGCCAGCGCGACTTCCGCAAGCACCGCCTGCTCGACGTGCCGTTCGGCCTGTGACCACGCTCGTCACGTCGCGACTCGACAAGTCGTGACTTAACAAGTCGTGACTTAACAAGTCGTGACTTGACAAGTCGTGACTCGACAAGTCGCGACTTAACGAGCCGGCCGCACACCGCTCTGGGAAGCATCGGCCCCCCGTGGTAGTTGCGCGCCCGTGCCGCTCGTCGAAGTCCAAGATCTCAAGAAGACCTTCCAACACATGGGCAAGGATCTCGAGGTCCTGCGAGGCATCGATCTGACCCTCGACGAGGGGGAGGTCGTGGCCATCGTCGGCCCGAGCGGCGCCGGGAAGAGCACTTTCCTGCACATCCTCGGCACCCTCGACCTGCCGACCAGCGGGCGCGTTTCCATCGGCGGTACCGACATCACCAAGCTCGGGAGTTCCGCCCTCGCCGACCTGCGCAACGAGCGCATCGGCTTCGTGTTCCAGTTCCACCACCTGCTCCCCGAGTTCGACGCCCTCGAGAACGTCATCATGCCGGGCATGATCGGCGGCCTCCCCCGCAAGGATCTCGAGGTCCGCGGCCGCAAGTTGCTCGAAGAGGTGGGCCTCTCGCAGCGCGCCACCCACCGCCCCGGCGAGCTCTCGGGCGGCGAGCAGCAGCGCGTCGCCCTCGCCCGCGCCCTCCTCCGCGAGCCCAAGCTGGTGCTGGCCGACGAGCCCACCGGCAACCTCGACTCCGGCACCAGCCGCTCGATCCACGAGCTGTTCTTCGAGATCAACCAGCGCCACGGCACGACCATCGTGATCGTGACCCACAACGGCGAGCTCGCCGCGTCGATGCCCCGCATCATCACCCTCAAGGACGGCCTCCTTCACTCCGACGAGCGCCGCCCCCAGAACAAGGGCAAGAAGCCCGAAATCGCCGTGGGTCTCAGCGAAGCCAAGGGCGTCGCCTGAGCATCCGCACAGTTCCCGTTGCCCGTCGCGTGGGACCGTGATACCCGCCGCGCGCTCGGGAAGAGATACCGACCGTTCCCCTGAACCGATAGAGAAGGCGCACAGATGGCGACCACCCAGTTCGTAGGCAAGATTCGTCAGGTCATCGGCCCCGTCGTCGACGTGGAGTTCCCGAGCGGCCAGCTCCCCGCCATCTACAACGCCCTCAAGGTCACGAACCCGTCGATCAACAAGGCCGAGGACAACCTCGTGCTCGAGGTCGCCCAGCACCTCGGCGAGTCGATGGTCCGCGCGATCGCGATGGACTCGACCGACGGTCTCGTCCGCGGCATGGACGCGCGCGACACGGGCAAGCCGATCGCGATGCCGGTGGGCCCGTCGGTGCTCGGCCGCATCCTCAACGTCGTCGGCGCCCCGGTCGACGGCGGCGAGGCCCCCAAGGCCACCCGCTACGACCCGATTCACCGCGACGCCCCGGCCTACGTCGACCAGTCGACGAAGGTCGAGGTCTTCGAGACGGGCATCAAGGTCATCGACCTGCTCGCCCCGTACCGCAAGGGCGGCAAGATCGGCCTGTTCGGCGGCGCCGGCGTCGGCAAGACCGTCCTCATCCAGGAGCTGATCAACAACGTCGCCAAGGCCCACGGCGGCGTCTCCTGCTTCGCCGGCGTCGGCGAGCGCACCCGTGAGGGCAACGACCTCTTCCTCGAGATGACCGAGTCCAAGCTCGAGTCCGGGGAGCCCGTCATCAGCAAGACGGCCCTCATCTTCGGCCAGATGAACGAGCCGCCGGGGGCCCGCGCCCGCGTCGCCCTCTCCGCGCTCACCTGCGCCGAGTACTTCCGCGACGTCGAGGGCCAGGACGTCCTCCTCTTCATCGACAACATCTTCCGCTTCACGCAGGCGGGCTCCGAGGTCTCCGCGCTCCTCGGCCGCATCCCGAGCGCCGTCGGTTACCAGCCCACGCTCTCCACCGAGATGGGCGCGCTCCAGGAGCGCATCACCTCGACCAACAAGGGCTCGATCACCTCGGTGCAGGCCGTCTACGTCCCCGCCGACGACCTCACCGACCCGGCCCCCGCCACCACGTTCGCCCACCTCGACGCCACCACGGTGCTCTCGCGCGCGATCTCCGAGCTCGGGATCTACCCGGCCGTCGACCCGCTCGACTCCACGAGCACCCTGCTCGACCCGCAGGTCATCGGCGACCGCCACTACAAGGTCGCGCGCGACGTGCAGCGCACCCTGCAGAAGTACAAGGACCTGCAGGACATCATCGCCATCCTCGGCATGGACGAGCTCAGCGAGGACGACAAGCTCCTCGTGGCCCGCGCCCGCAAGATCCAGAAGTTCCTCTCGCAGCCGTTCTTCGTCGCCGCGCAGTTCACCGGCCTCCAGGGCAAGTACGTCCCCCTCAAGGAGACGATCGAGTCCTTCGAGGAGATCCTCACCGGCAAGTACGACGACCTCCCCGAGCAGGCGTTCTACCTCGTGGGGAACATCGAGATGGTCAAGGAGAAGGCCGCGAAGATGGCGGCGGGCGCCTGAGATGGCCGACGCCATCCACCTCGAGGTGGTCACCCGCCACGGCGTCGCGCTCCGCGAAGACGTCGAAGAGGTCCAGGCCCCCAGCGTCGCGGGCGAGTTCGGCGTGCTCCCGGGCCACTTGCCCTTGCTCGCCGCGCTCAAGTCCGGCGTGCTCACCTACCGCAACAAGGGTGGCCAGAAGCGCGCGGTCATCGGCCCGGGCTTCGCCGAGGCGGGCCCCGAGAAGCTGCTCGTGATCACCGAGCACTTCGTGCCGGAGGACGACATCGACCCGACCGCCACCCAGGAGACGCTCGACGCCGAGCGTGAGCGCCTCGCCGAGCTCGAGGAGAAGGGCATCAAGAGCGGTGCGCGCTGGGACGAGCACGCGGCGCGCATCGAGTGGTGCGAGGCCCAGCTCGCCCTCGTCGAGCTGTGGCGTCCCGGCAAGCGGGGCGGCACCAAGGGCGGCGAGACGCACTGAAGGTCACCGAGTGCAGGCATGGCGGCGGGTCCTCGGATCCGCCGCTCGCCTTTTTGGCGCCCGAGTGGCCTGCGCGCCGGCTGCGCCGCTAGCATCGGCCCCGATGACCCGCACACTCGTCCTCGCGATCTCGTCGTTCGCTTGTGCGGCGGCCTGCACCCCGACGCAGGGCCCCGTCACGCCGCTCCCGAACAAGCCGGCTCCTGCGCTGGTCGGCGAGCCGTGGGAGGCCAAGCTCGACGTCGGGCACCCGCTCGTCGGTCGCATCTTCTCGACCGCGACCGGCGGCTTCGTCACGGCCGACACGATGATGGACTCGCTCGCCGGCGCGAAGGTCGTCCTCCTCGGCGAGAAGCACGACGCCCCCGATCACCACCGCCTGCAGGCCGCGGTGATCCACGCGCTCGTCCTGCGCACCGTCCGCCCCGCCGTGGCCTTCGAGATGATCGAGGTCGAGCAGCAGTCCAAGGTGGACGAGGCGATCGCGACGAGCCCCGGCGACCCCGACGTGATCGGCGACGCGGTGGCGTGGCAGACCTCGGGCTGGCCGCCGTTCTCCTCTACCGCCCGCTGTTCGTCGAGGTGCGCTCGCACTGGCTCCCCGTGCTCGGCGCCGGCGTCTCGCGCACGCGCCTGCAAGGCTGGGTCGGCAAGGACGCGCCTCCACTCCCGCCAGAGCTCCGCGCCCAGCACCACCTCGACGACGCGCTCCCCGAGCAGGCCTCGCTCGAGGCCGAGCTGCTCGCCTCCCACTGTGGCGCGCTGCCGAAGCCGGCGGTCGGCCGCATGGTGCTGGCGCAGCGTATCCGCGACAGCGTCATGGCGCAGACCCTGGCCGACAAGGAGCACGCGGTGCTCGTGGCGGGCGCCGGGCACGTGCGCAACGACCGTGGGGTGCCGTGGGCGCTGTCCCGGATCAAGCCCGGCACCACGACGCGCTCGCTCGCGTTCGTGGAGGTCGAGGGCGAGTGGAAGGATCCCAAGGCCTACGCCGCGGTCTTCCACGCCAAGGCCCTGCCGTTCGACTTCGTGTGGTTCACGCCCCGGCTCGACGACGAAGACCCCTGCAAGCCGAAGGGCTAGCCTTCGCCCGTGGCCCTGGACACGCCTCCTCCGCGCAACACCACGATCGCCATCGGCGGGCTCGTGATCGCGACGATCGTGTTCTCGCTCGCGCGTGGGCCGCGGCGCGAGGCGACCGCCGCGCCCTCGGCGAGCCCGGTCGCGCTCGACTCGACGCTCCCCTCTTTTGGCCCGAGCCCGGCCGATCGGCTCTCGAGCGCGATCGCCGATCTGCGCGCGATGCCCTCGCTCTCGATATCGCCGCCGCAGATCGAGAAGCTGCAGGCCGCGCTCGACGGCGTGGCCAAGTCGGACAAGGGCCTCCGGATGCCCGACGGCAAGGACCCACCTCCCTTGCCGGTGGGCTCGCCGCACTGGATCCGCTTCGGTGTCATCCTGGTCCGCTACGAGGGCGCGCAGTTCGCCCCCAAGGAGGCGCCGCCGCGCGACGTGGCCGAGCTGCGCGCCAAGGCGCTCCACGCCGACGCACAGAAGGACTTCGCCGCCGCGGTGAAGGCGGGCGACCCAGGGTCGATGGCCGACATCGGATCGGTCAAGCGCGGCGTCCTCGAGCCGGCGACGCAGTACATGCTGTTCACGCTCCCGGTCGGGAGCCTCTCACCCATCCTCGACACGCCTCGCGGGTTCTGGATCGCCAAGCGCCTGCAATGACCCCTCGCCATGCCTCGATCGCCCTCGTCGCCCTCACTCTCGCCGCCTGCCGGGATCGGGGGGACCCACAGGCGCGCGCGGTGCTGACGGCGTATCGGGCGTTCGAGGAGGCGCAGGGAGACGATCGCAAGCCGGCGCTCGCTGCCCTGTCGACGGTGCCGTGCGCGGGAGCCGTGTGCACGGCGCGCGACGCCTGCGTGCGCTACGGGAGCGCGCTCGTACAAGCGCGCAACCTCGTCGACAAGGCGAAGTCGCTCGGCCCGGTCGACGCCGGCGGGAACGGCGCCGCCACGCCGAGCGCGCTGGCGGTCATCGTGGGCGCGGCCGACGACGCCACCAAAGAAGCCGCCGCGGCCGAACCGGCGTGCGAGAAGGCGCTCACGGAGCTCGCGGCGCTCGGTGGCCAGAATGGGGCCAAGCGCTGACGCCGCGGGTCTCTGCGAGGGCGCTCAGAACGACTCGAGCTCGTCCTCGTCCTCGGCGTCGAGGGTGAGGCGCTGCTTCTCGTCGGCCAGCTCGCGGTCCAGCTCGCGCGTCGAGATCACCGGGAGCTTGCGCTTGCCGATGGGGCCCTCGTCGACGTAGTCGCGGAGCGAGGCCATCTGATCGAACGCCTGCAGCTTGGCGAGGCCCTTCACCTCGACCTGGCGGATGCGCTCGCGGGTGAGGTTCATGATCGCGCCGACCTCTTCGAGGGTCGTGCCACCGCGGTCGGCGACGTCGAGCGCGCAGGTCTCGGTCATCTCCCAGACCTCGAGGTCCGGGAAGTTGAGCTTGATCGCGCCGGTGCGCGGCGAGACGTCGAGGTAGAGGTGGTGCTGACACGAGACGAACGGACAAGGCCGCTCGCCCTCGAGGCACTCGGCGCGCGTGCGCGGCCGCGCCGTGGCGGTGTCCTCCGGGTAGAGGAGGCGACCGCGCTCGAGCTCCGCCTTCGACAAGCGCTTCACCGAGATGGTGCGCGCGCGCACGTCGCGCTTGCGGCGCGAGCGGCGCTGTTCGCGCGTGAGCTCGGGCTCGCCGTCCAGCTCGGCGGGCGCCAGCGCGAGCGCGCCGTCCGTCGCGAGCACCGGACCATCGTCCGCATCGTCGTCCACGAGGTTGAAGCCCTCGAGCGTCTCTTCGCCGAACCCGTCTTCGAAATCGTCGTTCATTGGTCTGCCTCTCCCCGCGGAAGCCTGGTCTCGGTGGTCCGTGAAAGAGCGCGCGCGCCTGGCCCACGCCCACACGACGGCGCACGGCGCGCGAACGCACCCGTGCTCACCCGCCGCTCGCCTGCGCCGGGCCCGTCGCCGAGAGGTGAGCGCCCACTGCGCGGTCACCTCGTGAATCTCTGTCTGCTTCGCACGAACGCGCGTCCCGCGCGCGTTCGCTAGACCGCCGCTCTCCGGAGTCGAGCTTGCATGGTGAGCTCGCTCTCGATCCGGCCGAGCTTGTCGACGAGCGTGCGCGAGAGATCGCGCGCGTCCTCGATGTCCCGCTGGAGCGCCTTGCCGACGGGGGCGCCTGCGCGCTCCTCGACCGCCCGCTCGAGCCCGTCGATGACGCGCCCGAGCACTCGCTCCGTCTCCTCGATGTCACTCCGCGCGAACAGGAACTCGCGCTGAATCTCTTCGATGGTGAAGTCCTGCGCCATCATCTGCTTGATCCGCTTGATCTGGCGGATGACGGCGACGGGATACATCCCCTGCGAACCCTGGTGCTTGCCCTTGCGTCCGACGCGCACGCTGCGGGGTAGCAGCCCGAGCTGCACCCACTTGCGGAGCGTCGCCTCGCTGATCCGGTAACGGGTACCGTGCAGCGCCTCGAGGATGGCGTGAGAGGTCAACCCAGCGGAGTGCTTGGCCTCGATGCGCGCGACCGTCTCGTCGTCGAGTTCGGTCTCGCTGTGCTCGATGTCTTCACCCGCGTCCAAGTCGACCCCCTCGTGATCCTTTCGTGTCGTTCGCCCCACTGATCGAGCAATCCCCGCTCGGATCATCGCCGACGCCGTTCTCCCGGCCGCTCCAGCGGAACGGGGTGGGGTGAGCGACTCGGCCCGAGCACCTGGTCTCCTCATCGTGGCACGAACAACAGCGTCGGATGGGAGGAAGTGAACGTCTGCGGCAGGAAACGACCATTCAGTGTCGTGTTCCCTACTGCGCTCGCGAATGTAATCCACTGAATGGAACTGGGTCAACGTTTCGCAATGCAATCTGTCCACAGAGAGCCGAATGACGAATCACTTCGTGGCGGCGCCACTTATCGATGACAATGAAACGTCCGCGCTATCCCGATCCGGATATGCCGGCGACGACGCCTTCGGAGCGCCGATTGCCCGTGATTTCAGGCACTTCGTGCGAATGGCCGGCGCGGCTACGACGTCCTGCGTCGAAAGTCGCGAACTTGTCCCACCGGGGCCGATCGGCTCCTACCCGTGGGCCGATGTAGGTGACTGCGGGGCGGGCGAACGGGCTATCGTGCGCCGGCATGGGCGACGCGGACGACGCGCTCTCCGCCCCTCGGGCCGAGGCTCCGGAGGGCGTGGCTCGGGCAGGCACCTTCGAGGTCGCGCTGCCGCGCGGGCTCGTGCGCTATCGCGACCTCGGCGCGACGAGCTCCCCGGACGAGAAGCGACTCCTCTTGCTGCACGGCCTCGGGCACGACGCGGCCCACTGGAACGAGCTGCTCGAGCTCCTCGCTCTTCGTCAGCGGGTCATCGCCCCCGATCTCGCCCCTGGCGCCGACGGGCGTGGTCTCTCCTTGCAGGCCCTCGGCGAGCAGGTGGTGGATCTGGTCGCCGCGATCGGCGTCGGCCGGGTGACCCTCGTCGGGCACGACTCCGGCGCCGCGCTGGCCTTGCTGGTCGCGACCGAGTGGCCCGAGTTCGTCGAGCGTCTCGTCCTGATCGCGCCGCCGATCCTGCCACGCCGCGCGCACGTCGAGGAGCGGCTCGCCCTCTTGCCGCTGGTCGGTCGCGCTCTCTTCCGGCGCGGCCTCGGCCGCCTCGTGCTGCACCGCCGCGGCGCCGCGGGCAAGGTGGACGAGACCACCCTGCCGCTCCTCCGTGAGACCACCGAACGCGCGGCGCTGTTCGCCCGCCTGCCGCGGGTCCGTTGCCCGACCATGCTGGTGTTCGGCCGCAAGGACCGGATCGAGCCGTGGACGCACGGCCAGCGGCTCGTGCGCGAACTGCCGAGCGCGCGCCTCGAGGTCGTCGAAGGCGGCCATTGCCCCGCCGAGGAGGATCCCGACAGACTCGCGGAGTTGATCGAGCGATTCCTGCGCGAGGCGAAGGCATGACGGCGAAGAGCCGCGCGTTCGCGCGCTTCCGGAGGAACCGCGGGGCCGTGCTCGGTCTCGCGCTCGTCGCCGCGCTCGTGTTGTTCGCGCTGCTCGGACCCTTGTTCCTGCCGTCTCCGCTCACACCCGATTTCGACCACGGACGCGGGCCCTTCGGCACTCCCTCCAGTCCGTCGCTGCGGCACCCGTTCGGGACCGACACCGTGTTCCGCGACGTCCTCTCGCGCCTCGCCCACGGCGGACGCCTCTCGCTCGAGGTGGCCTGCCTCGCGACGTTCGTGTCCACCGTGCTCGGCGCCGCGGTCGGGATCGGCGCCGGGTACTTCGCCGGCCGCCGCGTCCGGGTCGACGCGATCTCGGACGCCCTCGCGCTCTTCGCCCTCGGCGTCGGTGGGCTCCTCGCGCTCCGTGGAGGTGGTGTGCGGGAGGGCGCGCTCCTCTTCGCCTACGCGGGCTTCGCGCTCTCCTTCGGCCTCCGCGCGTTCGGGGGCCTGCGCGGACTCCTCGACAAGCGCCTGCCGCGGCCGAGTGGTCTCCTCGACCTCGGCCTCGGCGTCGGGCTCGCGCTCTCCTTCCACCACCTCGGGCGAGCGATGGGCCTCGCGCTCGCGTCGGTGGTGGTGCGGGCGGCGTTCGACCGCGACCAGCGCGAGGAGCGCCACCCCTCCATCGACGTCGACGACGGCCTCATGCGCCTCGTGGACGCGCTGCTCTCGTTCCCGTTCCTCCTGCTCGCGATGGCGATCGCGGCGGCCGTCGACCGGACGACCGAGGCCTCGCTGTTCCTCCTCCTCGGGCTCACCGCGTGGACGGGCAACGCGCGGGTCGTGCGCAGCAAGACGCTGCAGATCCGCAACCTCGAGTTCGTGGTCGCGGCCCAGGCGCTCGGCGCCTCGACGCCGATGGTGCTCGTGCGGCACGTGCTCCCGAACGTGGCGGGCGTGCTCGTCGTGCTCGGGACGAGCTCGGTGGCCACGATGATCGTCGCCGAGGCCGCGCTGTCCTTCCTCGGCCTCTCCCTCCCCCCGCCGGCGCCGAGCTGGGGCTCCATGCTCGACGAGGCGCGCCCTTACTTCGCCCTCGCGCCGTGGCTCCTCGCCGCGCCCGCCATCGCCATCCTGCTCACCGTCCTCGGCTTCAACCTGCTCGGGGAGGGGCTCCGCGATGCCTTCGATCCGAAGGAGTGAGATCCTCGCCGTCCTCGCGCTCGCCCTGCTCGCCGGCCCCCTCGCCTGCGGCAAAGCGCGGTGAGGGTCGCGGGCCGAAGGGCCGACCGAGCACGGCGACGAGCCCCGTCCGCGGCGGCACGCTGCGCTACGCCACGTTCGTCAGCGTGCGCACCTCGACCCCGCGGTCGCCTTCGACACCGAGTCGCAGCCGCTCTTGAACCTGCTGTTCGCCGGCCTCGTCGACTACGGCCCGAGCGGCGAGATCGTCCCCGACCTCGCCGAGCGCTGGGAGCTGTTCGACGGCGGCAAGGCCTACCGGTTCTTCCTCCGCACCGGGCTCACGTTCCACGACGGGAGCCCCCTCGACGCGACCGATCTGCAGCGGAGCATCGAGCGCACGCTCGCGCCCGCCACGCCGTGCCCGGTGGCGTCGTTCTACGAGCCCATCGAGGGGGTGACCGCCTACCGCGCCGGCAAGGCAAAGGCCATCTCGGGCGTCGTCGTCGAGTCGCCCCACGTGCTCGTCATCCGCCTGCAGAAGCCCGACGCGACGTTCCTGCCCATCCTCGCGCTCTCTCCGCTGCGCCCGGTGTGCAAGAGCGGCGGTCGGGCCTACGACGATCAGTTCCAGCAGAAGGCGTGCGGCGCAGGGCCGTTCAGGCTCACCGAGTGGCTGCCCGGTCAGCGCATCCGCGTCGAGCGCTTCCCGGGGTGGCACGAGCCCGGCAAGCCCTACCTCGACGCCATCGAGCTCAGCGAGAACGTCTCGCGGGTGACCCAGCGCCTGATGGTCGAGCGCGGCGAGCTCGACGGCATCTTCAACGAGTTCGAGCGGCCGGGCGCGATCCACTTCCGCACCCACCCGGAGTGGTCCAAGTACTTCACCGAGATGCCCTCGCCCGACGTCTACGGCGAGTTCATGAACGTGCACATGGCCCCGTTCGACGACGTACGGGTGCGGCGCGCCGTCGCGATGGCCGTCGATCGCCCGCACCTCGCCAAGTACTACGAGGGGTGGGCGCGGGTGACCGACCACGTGATCCCCCCGGGCATCCCGGGCTACGACCCCGGGTTCCACGGCCAGAAGACCGACGTCCAGGCCGCGCGCGCGCTGATGGCCGAGGCCGGCTACGCCTACGACCCGAAGACCGGCAAGGGCGGGTATCCGCAGACCATCACCTACTGGGCCGGCCCGGGCGAGACGGCGATCCGCGCGGGCACCCTGCTCCAGTACGACCTCTCGCACATCGGGCTGCGCATCGAGATCAAGGAGACCTCGTTCGCGCAGTTCCTCGCCGTGGTCGGGCGTCCGAAGGAGGCGCGCATGGGGTACGGCGCGTGGCTCATGGACTACGCCGACCCGAGCGACTTCTTCGAGCCCACCTTCTCGAGCGCGGGGATCGCCCCGGAGGAGTCCCAGAACTGGGCGTTCTACTCGACCCCCGAGCTCGACGCGCTGCTCGCCCGGGCGCACGGCGAGATCGACCAGGAGAAGCGGCTCGCCATGTACCGCGAGGCCGACCGCATCGTGTGCGACGACGCGCCGTGGGCCTTCGCCTACAACACCATGCGCATCGAGCTCGTGCAGCCCTGGCTGCGGGGGTACAAGCCGCACCCGGTCTGGAACCGCGTCTTCCGGAACGCCTGGATCGACCCGGCCGCGCGCGAGGTGGGCCACGCGGGTCTCGTCGGTCACAAGGTGAAGCGTGCGCTCGGAAGCTTGCTGGGCAGGCTCGCGCCATGAGCCTCCTCCGCCACCTCGCGCGACGGCTCGCGTGGAGCGTGTTCGTCGTGTTCGTGGTCACGACCGCCACGTTCGCGCTCAACCGCGCGCTGCCGAGCGACCCCGCGCGCATGGTGAGCGGCCCCCAGGCGCGGCCGGCCGACGTGGCGAAGATCCGGGTGCAGCTCGGCCTCGATCGGCCACTCGCCGTGCAGTACGCGATCTTCCTCCAGCGGATCGTGCGGTTCGTCCCGCGCGGCGTCGACCCGAAGAAGGACCCCGAGTTCTCCTCGTGCTGGGTCAAGGGGCGCGTCTGCGTCGACCTCGGCAAGAGCTACCAGCTGCGCAGGCCCGTGGCCGCGGTGATCGCCGACCACCTGCCGCACACCGTCGTGCTCGCCCTGGCCGCGACCACGCTGAGCGTGATCCTCGGCGTGGGCGCCGGGGTCGTCGCGGCGCTGCGACGCAACACGTGGCTCGACGCGACGGCGGTGGGCCTCGCCCTGCTCGGGATCAGCGCGCCGACGTTCCTGCTCGGCGTGCTCCTCCAGTACGTGCTCGCCTACAAGCTCGACCTGCTACCGCTCTCGGGAGGCGGCGACGGCACGCTGCGCGACGGCGCGCTCCACCTCGCTCTGCCCGCGCTGACGCTCGGCATCTTCGGCGCCGCCTACTACACGCGCCTCGCCCGCGACGAGATCCTGGGGCTCCTGCGCCTCGATCACGTGCGAACGGCCCGCGCGAAGGGCCTGTCTCGGGCGCGGGTCGTCGTGGTCCACGTGCTGCGCAACGCGCTGGTCCCCATCGTGACGGTGATCGGGCTCGACCTCGGCGCGCTGCTCGGCGGTGCGGTGATCACGGAGCAGATCTTCTCGTGGCCCGGCATCGGGACCCTGACGGTCCGCGCGATGCACGACCGCGACGGCCCGGTCATCGTCGGCACGGTGCTCGTGGCCGCGACGAGCGTGGTGCTCGCGAGCCTGGTGGTCGACGTGCTCTACGCCTTCCTCGACCCACGCACGCGCAGCCGCTGATTCCGGGTGTCACGAAGTTTGCCTACCTGCACCTACATGGCACGATCGAAGGGTAGGAGGTCCCATGGAGCTCGTCGCTGCTGCCGATCGCAAGTCGGTCCGTCGTCATGTCCGCGTGCACTGCGAGGTGGTCCGGGAGCGCGATTTCCGGCGCATCGCCGACCGCGTGCTCGACCTCTCGATGAACGGCATGCGCGTGCCGCTGCGCGAGCCCGTGATGACGGGAGAGAAGGTCGTCCTGACGTTCCGTACGCCCGATGGGCAGACGTTCGTCGACGGCGAAGGCATCGTCGCGCGCGTGTCGCACGGCCGTCGCCCGGGTGACTTCGGCCCCTCGGTCGGCATCCGCTTCGAGGTCGCCGACCCGGTCCAGCGCGCGCTCCTCAAGAAGCAGCTGCTCCGTCTGCCCCCCACCCTGCCCAAGCGTGCAGCGCGCGTGGACTACGCCGCGACGGTGCGGAAGATCTCCGGCCTCTAGCGTAGGATGCGGCCCATGCCGCGCTACGAGTTCAGCGAAGGAACGTCGAACAAGTTCTGGGAGATCACCCTCGAGGGCACCTCCTTCACGACGCGCTACGGGAAGATGGGGACCGACGGGCAGACGACGGAGAAGTCGTTCAAGAGCGAGGCCGAGGCCAGGAAGGCCTACGACAAGCTGGTCGCCGAGAAGACGAAGAAGGGCTACGAGCTCGTCGAGGGCGACGGCGACGAGGAGGGTGACGACGAAGAGGCCCCCGAGGAGCCGCGGAACCCCGAGCTCGCGCGGGCCATCCTCGCCGACCCCGACGACGTGCAGTCGTACCTCGTCTACGGCGACTGGCTGCAGTCGCAAGGGCATCCGCGCGGCGAGCTGGTCGCGGTGCACAACGCCCTCCGCGCGGCGCCCGGCCTGCCCGACCTCGTGAAGGCCGCGGGCGCCCTCCTGAAGAAGCACGAGCGCTTCTTGCTCGGCCCGCTCGCGCCACACCAGAAGACCTACGACGGCAACGACCGCCCGGCGTTCGGATGGCACCTGGGCTTCATCCGCAGCGCACGGCTGGCCTACTCCTCGTTCAGCCACGAGGACGGTGAGGTCGACCTCGCCGAGATCACGAGGTCGCTGCTCGACCACCCCTCGGGGCAGTTCCTCCGCGATCTGGTGTTCGGCCTCAACAACGACGACGGCGACACCGACTACTCGGAGGTGGTCGCCGCGCTCTGCGAGGCGCCCCGGCCCTCGATCCGCTCGCTGTTCCTCGCCGACTTCGAGTACCCGGACGAGAACGAGATGTCCTGGAACCCGGTCGGCGACGTGTCCGCCGTGTTCGGCGCCCTGCAGAACCTCGAGCGGCTCGTGCTGCAGGGCTCGGAGATCGACCTCGGCGCCGCCATCGACGCGCCGGAGCTGAAGCACCTCGAGCTGCACACGGGCGGCCTCGACCAGAAGGTGGTGCAGGCCATCGCCAGCGGGAAGTTCCCCGCCCTCGAGACGCTGATCCTGTGGTTCGGCTCGGACAACTACGGGTGCAACTGCGCGGTCGCCGACCTGCTCCCGCTGCTCGAGGGGGCGAACCTGCCGAAGGTGAAGCACCTCGGCCTCATGAACTGCGAGTTCACCGACGACATCGCGGCGGCGCTGGCGACCGCGGAGATCCTCCCGCGGCTCCAGACGCTCGACCTCTCGATGGGCATGATGACCGACGCCGGCACGGCCCACCTCGTCGCGCACAAGGCCGCCTTCGCGCACCTCACCCGGCTCGACGTGTCCGACAACTACCTCACCGACCAGGCCCCGCTGGACCGCCTCTGCAAGGAGGTGGTCTACGGCACGCAGAAGACCGGCGACGACTATCGCTACGTGACCGTGGGAGAGTGATCCCCTACCTGCTCGTCGGCAACCCAGAGAACCGCCGCGTCACGGGCTTCTGTGAGGCCCTCGCGCGGCTCGGGCAGCCGCCGCCGCGGGTGTTCGCGTGGGCCGACGTGATCGCCGAGCCCGCGCGCCTGCTCGCGCAGCCGGACGTGCCGACGTTCGTGCGGCTCGAGGCGTGCGGGGAGTCGTTCGCGGTGGAGCGCGCCCTCCTCGCGCGCGGGCGCGCGGACGCCGAGTCGCTCGTGCCGCGCCCCTCGACGGTGGACCCCGCGACGCTGGTCGAGGACTTCGGCCGCGTGTTCGCCCCGCGCCAGCAGCACTGCGGCTTCCTCCGCGTGCTCGAAGACCTCACCCGCGTGTTCGCCGAGCGACCGCGCTGGATCGTGCAGAACCCTCCCGCGGAGATCGCCGAGCTGTTCGACAAGCGCGCCACGGCGCGGCGCTTCACGGGGCTCGGGGTCCCGGTGCCCGCGTCGCTCGTCTGCGCGCCCGACCCGGAGGCCCTGCGGGAGGCCATGACCACCCGCGCCGTCTACGTGAAGCTCTCGTGCGGCTCGTCGGCCTCGTGCCTCGCGCTGTTCCGCCGCGACGGCGAGCGCGAGGTCGTGCTCACGAGCCTGACCCCGGACGCGCAGGGCTTCACCAACACCCTCGGCCTGCGTCGCTACGAGGACCGCGCGACGATCGACCGGATCCTCGGCTTCCTGCTGCGCGAAGGGAGCCAGGTCGAAGAGAGCGTCCCCAAGGCCAAGCTCGGTGGGAAGCCCTTCGACACCCGGGTGGTCGTGGTGGCCGGCGAGCCTGTGTTCACCCTGGTCCGGCGCAGCCGCCACCCGATCACCAACCTGCACCTCGGAGGCAGCCGCGGCGATCTCGCGGCGTTCGAGCGTCTCGTGCCGGAGGACGCGCGGAGCGAGGCGCTCGAGAGCTGCCGGCGGATCGGCGCGCACTACGCGAGCCACCACCTCGGCATCGACCTGCTCTACGAGTCCGACCTGCGCGGGCACCGCGTGGTCGAGGCCAACGCCTTCGGCGACCTGTTACCGGGCCTGCACCGCGAGGGACGCTCCGTCTACGAGTGGGAGATCCTCGCGGCGCTCGCCCGAAAGGACAGGTAGCCGGCGCGGGATGCGCTCGAGGACCCCGTCGCCGTAGACTTCGTGCAGGCCGAGGCGATCGAGGTGCACGTAGCCGATGTGGCAGCCGCAGGTGTCGTTGGGGCACGGGCGCTCGGCGAGGAGGTCCTCGATCCGGTCGAGGTACAGGTTGCCGAGCGGCGTGCGCACGAAGTGGCAGCGACGCACCGTGCCTTCGCCGTCGACCGAGACCACCGCCGCGCCGGCGCGGCACGGCTCGCCGCGGCTCGCGTGCGGGCGCAGGTTGTCGGAGAAATGCGGATCGATGGCGAGCAGCTGGGCGATCTCCGCGTCGGCGTAGCCCTCGTCCCAGCGGCCCTTCGCCGCGTTCACCCACAGGTAGACGTCGCCCGGCAACGCCCGGCGCAGCGCCTCGATCTCGCCGAAGAAGCGCCGGAACCCGACCACTCCGCACGAGACGGCGAGGCCGCGCGCGCGGAGGTCGGACACCTTGGCGACGAAGCGCTCCCGCGTCGTCCAGTCCGGGTGGTAGGTCGCCCAGACCGCCGCCTTGGTCGCGTCGGCGCGCGCGGTCCACGCGAGCGGCACGGAGAGGTTGGTCTGGATCGCCACCCGCGTGATCGAGGGGAGCCGGGAGAGCTCCACCATCGCCTCCTGGTACCAGGCGCGCGCGAGCCCCTCCCCCCACGGCGTGAACAGGACCGAGAGGCGATCTCCAGGAGGTCGCGCGGCGATCCACGCGACGAAGCGCGCGAGCGCCGCGCGATCGGCGGCCAGCGTGGCCGCTTCGTCGACCTTCTTCGCGAACGGGCAATACGTGCACCCGTAGTTGCAGCTCTCGAGCGGCCCCCGGTAGAGCACGGCGAGCTCCATCAGCGCGGCTCCCAGGAAGCCATGCGCGCGCGGACCGCCGCGGAGAACAGGAACGGCCCGACGGCGTCGGAGCGCTCGACGCCGAGCTCGGTGAGCGCGACGCGGTGTGCGTCGACGGTCGCGAGCCCGAGCTCGAACAGGCGCTCGAGCCAGGGCAGCTCGGCGAGCACGTCGATGCCGAAGCGCTGTGCGTAGGCGGCGCGATCGAGCCCGTCGCCGAGCAGTCCGAGGGCGACCCAGCGGCGGCGCTGCTCGTCGACGTCGAGCGCGATGCCGTGGTCGACCCAGTCGAACTCGTCTGATTCGCGGCTCGTCCACGCCTCGATCGCCTCGCGCACGGCGGGCGCCGACACCGCGTAGTCGGTGCCGTAGTGGAGGGCTCTAGTGTACGAGCGGGCGCCCGGGCCGAGGCCGACCATGCCGTCGTCCTGGACGCAGTACGCGGGCCCCTGCCCCACCGGCGCGTGCGGCGCCCGGAACATGCGCATGGAGAGCTGCGTGTAGCCCTCGGCGAGCAGCAGCGCGCGGCCCTGCCGGTAGAGCGAGACGCGCAGATCGTCCCAGCTCTCCCCGCGGCGGCCGAGGCCGGTGAGCGGGCGGACGTAGGTCGGGTAGAGATAGAGTTCTTCCGGCGAGGAGCGCAGGGCCGCGCGGAGCGAGCGCTCCCAGGTGGCGGGGCTCTGTCCGGGCAGGCCGTACATGAGGTCGACGTTGAGCGTGGGGAAGCCGAGCCCGCGGATCGCGTCGAGGGCCCCCTCCACCGCGGTGGTCGCCTGGGGCCGCGCGACGGCGGCCGACTCCGACTCGACGAAGCTCTGCACGCCGATGCTGACGCGATCGACGCCGCGCGCGCGCAGCACCGCGAGCCGTTCGTGGGTGGCCGTCTCGGGCGAGACCTCGACCGACGTGGGGCAGTGCCTCGGATCGGCGCCCAGCGTCGCGACCCGATCGAAGAGGGCGTGCAGCTGGTGGGGGGAGAGCCAGGTGGGCGTGCCGCCCCCGATCGCGAAGCGCGCGAAGCGCACCGGCCCGAGGGCGGCGCCGACCCTCTCGATCTGCCGGGCGAGGGTCGCGAGGTAGCGTTCGACGCGATCCTCCCTGGGGCGCGGCGAGGTGAAGAGGTTGCAGAACCCGCAGCGCATCTCGCAGAACGGCACGTGCACGTAGAGCGACAGCGCGCTCTTCGGCTCGTCGGCCCAGACCTCGGCGAGGCGGCGCGCCGGAGCGAGCGGGCGATACGCGGTCTTGTGCGGATAGCCGTAGACGTAGGCCTGGTAGGGACTCCCGTGCGACAGCGCTTCGTCCATGGCCGGCGCTCAGTCTGCCGTGCCCCGGCGATCGCTGGAAGCGCCGACGAAGAAGTGGGCATACGGGACGTCCCACACGACCGCGTGGGCGAGGCGATGGCCGACGAAACCCTCCTCGCCGTAGGCGGTGCCGTGGTCGGAGCACACGATGCAGAACGTCCGCCGCGCCCGCCGCGCGAGGGCGTCGAACAGGCGCCCGAGCTGCCCGTCGACGTACTCGAGCGCCGCGGCGTGGCTCTCGCGACTGTCGACGCTGGCCCCGCCAAGTAGTGCCGGTTCGGCTGGTGCAGCGCCGAGACGTTGAGGAACAGGAACAGGAGCCCGGGGATGCGCGCGCGGATCTCGAGCGCGCGGTCGACCTGGTGCTCGGTGGAGCGCGGGTCGGTGACGCCGAGCTCGCGCGACCACCAGCGCTCGGCGAACAGCCCCGGCAGCACGCACCCGAGTGGGTTCTCGAGGTTGAAGAACCCCGTGCCCCCGATGCACGCGGTCGCGTAGCCCCGCTCCGCGAGGCCGTGGACGAGGTCCGCCGCGTCGAGCACGCAGGTGCGGGGGCTCGTGGTCTCCGAGCCCGAGAAGCGCAGCGAGAAGAGCCGGGGATGTCGGCCGGGCGTGGCAGGAGTCGGCAGGAATCCGGCGAAGAACGCCTGGTGCGCCGCGTAGGTGAAGCTGCCGGGCGTGTGCCTCCGCTCGAAGCCCTCGGCGGGCAACACGCGGGCGAGGTTCGGCAGGCGCCCCGCGGCGTGGAGCTCGTGGGCCACGTCCCAGCGCAGGGTGTCGAGGGTCACGAACAGGAGGTCGTCGCGGCCGACCACCTCGTTCATGTCCGGCTCGACACGCGTCACCCTCATCGCGGACGACGCTCGCGGAGGCGGTGGGCGATGCGGGTCGCCATGCTCATGATCGCCACCTGCGGGTTCACCCCGAGGCTGGTCGGCATGATCGAGCCGCACGCGAGGTAGAGGTTGTCGGTCCCCCACACCTTGCCGTGCGGATCGACCACGGAGACCCCGCGGGCGGCGCCCATCTGGCAGCTCCCGAGCGGGTGCTGCGACGAGCATTCGAGCTGGCTGCCGCGCACCTCCTCGAGCGGGAAGCGCCGCAGGCCATCGGCGTCGACGGGCTCGGTGCCGAACACCGGGAGCACGATCTCACGCGCGCCGGCGGCGAACCAGAAGTCACCCATGAGCCGCAGCAGGCGCGGGATCTTGCGGAAATCGCGCTCCGACATGCGGTAGGTCATCACGGGGTCGCGACCGAACGGCGCCTCGTGCACCTCACCGCCCGCGTCGTCGTGGAGCATGCCGCCGAAGATCGCGAGGTTCGCGACGTCCTTGGCGCGGTCCCAGTACTTGGGGCCGAAGCCGGGCATGGTGCCCGCCATCACCCCGTTCGGGATGAAGAGCGAGTTGAACAGCATGCCCTCGTCGGCCTCGAAGTGGTCGACGTAGGCCGACTGCAGGGCGCCCTCCCAGCCCCGCACCGGCTCGTCGAAGAACGCCATCACGCGGAAGCTCGGGTGCAGGGTGAGGTTCTTGCCGAGCGCGGGCGAGCGCACCCCGCTGCGCGCCAGCAGCAGCGGCGTGTGCATGGCGTTGGCGGCGACGACCACCCGCCGCGCGCGCACGGCGAGGCGGTGTCGCTGGCCCTCGAGATCGCGGAACGTCCCGCTCACGCCGGTGGCGCGCGCGCCGTCGAGCTCGACGCGGTCGACCGTGACGTCGGCGAACAGGTCGGCCCCGGCGTGGACCGCGCGCGGCAGGTAGGTGAGGTCGACGCTGAGCTTGGCCGAGTGCGGACACCCGAAGTTGCAGCGCCCGCAGCCGTCGCACCCGAGGGTGTTGCGGCGCATCGGCTTCATGGCGATGCCGCGCTTGGCGACGCCCTCGCCGAACAGCGTGGTGCTCCGCGAGCGCATCTCGGTCGGCACCTCCTCCACGTGCACGTCGCGCTCGACCTCCTCGAAGTAGGGGCGCATGCCCTCGGGCGAGAGCTCGCGCAGATCGAGGTCGCGCGACCACGCCGTGAGCACGTGGTCGGGGATGCGGAAGCACACGCCGCCAGTGAGCATCGACGAGCCCCCGAGGGCGCGACCGGTCGTGACGTTGATGCTGGGGCCGCCGCCGGTGCCGAGGGCGAGGGTCATCGCGCCGTCCTTCCAGAGGTGGCGGATGCTCTCGCTCTGGCGCATGGCGCCGTGCTCGCGCGCGGGGACCTGGGGGCCCTCCTCGAGCACGATCACCCGCTCGCCGGCCTCGGCCAGGTGACACGCGACGACCGCGCCCCCGGCCCCCGAGCCGACGACGACGGTGTCGCAGTCGAGGTCGAGATCCTTGCGCGACAGGAGCCCGCTGTGGACGCCGCCGCTCACGACGCCACCTTGCCCTTGCAGCTCGGCGCCGTGCCGGTCTCGCGCTGCGTGGTCGGGTGCTCGAACCACAGGATGCACAGCATCGCCTTGACCGCGAGCGCGGCGGGCGCGAGGGGCGAGGCCTCGAGCCGCTCGAGCGCGAGGGCCCGACGACGCAGCGACAGCGACCCGAGCGGCAGCGGCACGAACACGAACAGCGGCGCGATCCAGGTGAGCGCGAACAGGGAGAGGCGCAGGATCATGCGCGCGTTGCCGTGGGCGCGCGCGTAGAAGTCGCCGAAATCCTCCTCGATGTACGCGAGCCGCTCGGCGTCGGGTAGCTCGCCGTCGGGCGAGAAGAGCGCCTCGGCCACCACGCGCGCGCCGCGCCGCACCGCCGCGGGCACCTCGGCCCCCTTGCGGTTCCGCACCGCGATCTCCGCGGGCGGATCGGGGAGCGTCAGCGCGACCCCTCGCTCGGCGAGGACGGGCAGTCGGTGGGCGGGCTCGGTCATCGCGCGCGAGTGTATCCGCCATGAACGGCAAAAGGGGCGCCCTCTCGGACGCCCCTCTCGCTCTCACTACCTACGGATCAGAAGTCGCCGTGGCCGTGGCCACCGTGACCGCCGCCGCCGCCCGCCGGAGCCTTGTCGTCCTTGGGCTTCTCGGCGACGAGCGCCTCGGTGGTCAGCATGAGGGCCGCGACCGACGCCGCGTTCTGGAGGGCGGTGCGGACGACCTTGGCCGGGTCGATGACGCCCACCTCGAGCAGGTCCTCGTACTTGTCCGTGGGGGCGTTGTAGCCGAAGTTGCCCTTGCTCTCCTCGACCTTGTTGACGACGATCGAGCCCTCGCCACCGCGTTCTGGGCGATCTGGCGGAGGGGCTCCTCGATCGCGCGACGCACGATCTTCACGCCGAACATCTGCTCGTCGTCGAGCTTGAGCCCGTCGAGCGCCGCCTGCGCGCGGATGAGCGCCACGCCGCCGCCGGGGACGATGCCCTCTTCGACGGCCGCGCGGGTCGCGTGGAGCGCGTCCTCGACGCGGGCCTTCTTCTCCTTCATCTCGGTCTCGGTGGCCGCGCCGACCTTGATGACGGCGACGCCGCCGGCGAGCTTGGCGAGGCGCTCCTGGAGCTTCTCGCGGTCGTAGTCGCTGGTGGTGTTCTCGATCTGAGCGCGGATCTCGGAGACGCGCGCCTTGATCTTCTCCTTCTCGCCCGCGCCGTCGACCACCGTGGTGTTGTCCTTGTCGACCTTGATGCGCTTGGCGCGGCCGAGGTCGGTGATGGTGACGTTCTCGAGCTTGAGGCCGAGCTCCTCGGCGATCACCTGACCGTTGGTCAGGATGGCGATGTCCTTGAGCATCTCCTTGCGGCGGTCACCGAAGCCGGGGGCCTTGACCGCGCAGCACTGCAGGGTGCCGCGGAGGCGGTTGACGACGAGCGTGGCGAGCGCCTCGCCCTCGATGTCCTCGGCGATGATGAGGAGGGGCTTCTGCGCCCGGGCGATCGCCTCGAGGACCGGGAGGAGGTCCTTCATGTTCGTGATCTTCTTCTCCGAGATGAGGATGTAGGCGTCCTCGAGGTGCGCTTCCATGCGCTCCGGGTCGGTCACGAAGTAGGGCGAGAGGTAGCCGCGATCGAACTGCATGCCCTCGACGACTTCGAGGTTGGTCTCGAGGCCCTTGGCCTCTTCGACCGTGATGACGCCTTCCTTGCCGACCTTCTCCATGGCGTCCGCGAGGATCTTGCCGATGGTCGCGTCGCCGTTGGCCGAGATGGTGCCGACCTGGGCGATCTCCTTCGGATCCTTGGTGGGCTTGGCGAGCTTCTTGATCTCGTCGGTGATGGCGGTGACGGCCGCGTCGATGCCGCGCTTGAGCTCCATCGGGTTGTGGCCGGCCGCGACGAGCTTGCTGCCCTCGCGGTAGATCGCCTGGGCGAGGACCGTGGCGGTCGTGGTGCCGTCGCCGGCCACGTCGCTGGTCTTGCTCGCGACCTCGCGCACCATCTGGGCGCCCATGTTCTCGAACTTGTCCTCGAGCTCGATCTCCTTGGCGACGGTGACGCCGTCCTTGGTGATCACGGGCGAGCCGAAGCTCTTCTCGATGACGACGTTGCGGCCCTTGGGGCCGAGGGTGACCTTGACCGCGTCGGCGAGGGCGTTGACGCCCGCGAGGATGAGGTTGCGCGCGTGCTCGGTGTAGACGATTTCTTTGGCAGCCATGGATGTAGCCTCTTGAGTCTGTAGTCTTGGTTTTGGAGGAAGAGAGGCGCTCTAGCGAGCGGCCTCGTCGGGGATCACTTCTCGATCACGCCGAGGATGTCGTCCTCGCGGAGGATGAGGTGCTCCTCGCCATCGATCTTGACCTCGGTGCCGCTGTACTTGCCGAAGAGGATCCGGTCGCCGGCCTTCACGTCGAGCTTGCGCACTTCGCCCTTGTCGTTGGCCTTGCCGTTGCCGACCGCGATGACCTCACCCTCGATGGGCTTCTCCTTCGCGGTGTCGGGGATGATGATGCCCCCCTTGGTCTTCTCTTCTTCCTTCACGCGCTTCACGATGGCGGCGGTCGGCGGGGGCCCGGCGGGGGGGGGTTTTTCTGTGGTGGTGTGCCTTGGGCCCCCGGGCGGGGGTGGGTTGGATCAGGGGTCGGCGGCGCCCAGAGAGGGCACCCAGAGAGAAAGCTGAGAGGCGGCGGCTCCTGGCCCCGGAGACCCGACGAATCGGACCTCGTGGCCGCGGAGGTTGCCTTCCGGGCGATTGTTAGCACTCACTAGCCGCGAGTGCTAACGAGCCGAGCGGCAGAATAGGCACGCCGTTCGAAGTGTCAAGCGCCCTGAATTTGCTCTCTTTTTCGGTTACGCAGCGCGTCGACCGGGGATTTGGCACCCTTCGTGGGCCCTGGCCAGGGGTGAAGGGTGCTCGGGGGCGAGGTGTGACGGACACCTTCCTCGCGAAACGTGCCGAAGGGCCGTCCATCTGGATAGGTGAAAGGGAGTGCCGAGCACCTCGCTCACCTGACCGGAGGACCGATGGGGATCGACCAGAACGCCAGCCTCGACAGCTACTTCCTCGAAGGAGTGGAAGCCGCCTGCAAGAACCAGGGTGTCTCGCCCAGCGCCGCCACCAAGTCGTACGTCGCCGGCGTGCTCGCCGACTTCGTGCGACCGGAGGCCCACCTCGCGCTGCAGGAGACCCTCGAGCGTCCGCTCACCCTGGTGCTCGAAGACGCGCTCGCCACGCCGCCGCAAGAGCGGTTCGAGAAGCTGAAGGGACTCGGCGACGGCACCCTCTACGTCTCGGGGTTCTTCGGAGAGCACCTCGAGCGCCGCGGCCTCGACGACGACTTCGCGGCCTCCATCGGCGGCTACGCCTACCGCACGGCGGGCGGCATGCTCCGCGGCGGCGCCGACGACGGCTTCGATCTGTTCGGCGAGCTCGCCGAGCGCTTCCGTGCGCTGGTCTCCGTGATCGCCGAGATCGCCGACTCCACTTCGCTCGGCCTGCGCTCGAGCAGCGGGGCCCTGCGGCTCTACGAGCGGTGGCTCAAGAGCGGCAGCGAACGCCTCGGGCGTGAGCTCACCGCGGCGGGCCTCGCCCCCCTGCACCTCAAGACCGGACTCGCATGACCGGTGCCCTCGTCGCGCGGGTCCTCCTCGCGCTCGAGCGCTACTACGACGCGGCCGCCGAGACCCTCGACGGGTTCCTCGCCACCGACGACGCCCACGGCTCCCGTGAGGTGTTGCTGGTGCGCGAGGAACAGGGTGAGCTCGAGCTCGCCCTGCACCTGCCGAAGCGCCTCGCCGACGCCGAGTGGCGCGACCTCGACCTCGACGACCGCTGCCAGCTCGTCGAGGGCGTGAGCCACTTCTTGCTGGTGTGCGAGCGCGCGCGCGTGGACCGCTCGACCACCCAGCTCGAGCTCGAGCTGCAGGCCGAGGTCGACAAGTGGCTCGTGCTCTCGAACGCCGCGCGGCTCCCGCCCGAGGCGGACGGCGAGCTCCGCGACGCGCTGTTCGAGGACGTGACGTTCGTCTCGGACGACGAGCGGTACAGAACGGCCAACGCCTTCGCGGCGCGGTTCACCCACCGGCTCTCGCGCAGCCACGCCGGGGGCCGGGCGCCCTCGGAGATGCGCCGGACCCTGGGCCGGTTCTTCCGTGCGGGACAGGAAGAGAAGCTCCGGATGGCACGGGGATGACGCGGCGACCCGGACTCGTATAGCCTCCCGGGCTCCACCACCCTGAAGGGGGAGCCTCATGATCCGTCACGTCGTCATTCTCGCGCTCGGCCTCGTCGCCGTCGGTTGCACGCCTTCTCCCGAGAAGACCTGCGACAAGTTCTTCAAGCTCGAGGAGGAGAACTCCGAGAAGAAGAAGAAGGACAAGGACGACGACGACAAGAAGAACGAGGCCATCGAGAAGCTGATCAAGAAGATCCGCGAGAAGAAGAAGGAGCAGTGCCCCAAGGCGTTCGGCGCCATGAAGGAGGACTCTCCCGACGTCTACAAGTGCTTCGCGAAGTGCGTGAACGACGCCAAGGAGTACGACGACGCGAAGAAGTGCGACAAGGGCTGCGACGGCTTCAAGGACGCCTACAAGAAGGCGATGAAGAAGATCGACAAGGACGACAAGGGCGACGACGACAAGAAGAAGTCCAAGGACGACGACGACGACAAGAAGAAGAAGTTTAAGGACGACGACGACGACAAGAAGAAGAAGTCCAAGGACGACGACGACTGAGTCGCTCCTCGAGCCTCGGCTCGCCCGACGGACGAGGTCCTCTCGCGAGGGCCTCGTCGCCTTTTTTGTGCCGCCACCGGCCGTTAGGTCACGAAGGGCCGTGGCCTGACCGCGCGGAGACAGGTATCCTCTCCAGCGTGCGGACTCTCGGTCTGTCGCTCCTCACCCTCGCCGCCGCGGCGACGCTCGCGTGCAGCGCGAAAGAGACCGCGCCGCCACCGGCGGTCGTGGCCGACGGCGCCACGTGCGTGGGGCTGACGCCGCCTGCCTCGGCGTGGGGCGCGCCCGCCGGGCCGCTCGTGTCGACGACCGACGCCGCGACCGACGCGACGGACGACGTCGGCACCGACGCGGCGACGGACGCCGAGACCGGCCTCGATCTCACCGACCCGCGCACGCCGGGGAGCCTCGCACCGACCTACGCGCTCACGGACGTGCAGCCGCTGTCCTGCGGCTTCCGCGCCACCTACGGGCTGCCGCCCTTCAAGGGAAAGGTCACGGTGGCCGCCTTGCTGGCGGGCTGGTGAGGTTTCTGCCAATCCCAGGCTGGGATTCTGGAAACGATGCGGTTGGACCTGAAGAAGTCGGGCTACGACGTGCAGTTCGTCATCGTCAACAAGGCCGACGCGGCCGACTACCAGGCCGAGCTCACCAAGCGGACCTCGTTCGCCGTGCTGCAGGACCTCGACAGCGTGCAGGCGTGGACCGTGCACCACCGCGGCCAAAAGGACGACCTCTACGTCTACGACAAGGACGGCAAGCTGTTCGACTACCTGCCCGTCGCGGGTCCGCGCACGACCATCCTGTCGCCGGCCGAGGGCTACGCCACCCTGAAGAACGTGGTGCTGGCGGCCCTCAAGAAGTGAAGCGCACGCCGTGAGCGCTCTCAGGCCTTGCCGGTGAGGACCGCGGTCACGTCGCCCCAGAGCTGCTCGAAGCGGGCGCGGTCGAAGTGCGCGCCGGAGAGGAACCAGTCGGCGCCGTCGCCGCGCTCGGTCGCGCCGCGCAGGTAGTGGCCGACGACGTCGAGGTGATCGGCGCGCACGAAGCCGCGGAACTCGCCGTGGATCATCGAGAGCGAGGGGACGACGCCGTCGCACGTGCCCTCGTCGACGGCGAAGTCGAGCCGCGCGCCGGTGACCGCTTCGTGCGCGTCGACCGGCGGGTGGTACGAGAAGCCGGGCTCGGGAGACGAGGTGAGCGTGTGCAGCGTCGAGTAGAGGATGCTCTCCACGGGGACGAGCAGGTCCTTCCAGCGCGAGCGCTTGAGGGCGAGCAGCGGCGGCGGCGAGACCGTCGCGTACGAGACCTGCCGCACGCCGGGCAACGGCTCGATGGTCTGGTTGAGGACGTCCATCGCCTCGGGGGTCAGCTGCACCATGAGGCTCACGTCGGTGAGGACGCTGTCGAGGAACCCGCGCACCTCGAGGTGTCGTTCCCTGGAGAAGCCACGCAGGAGCTGGTTGGTGAGCTGACGGAGGATCGTCTCGTTGAGCCCGAGCAGATCGTAGGCGCGGAAGCCGAGGCCGAGCACGCCGCCGATGCCGCCGAGCGCCGAGGTGGGGATGCCCTTGAGGCCGATCACCACGAGCAGGGTGATGAAATAGAGGAGCTTCTTGCCGTAGAGCGTGGAGAAGAAGTTGGCGAGCGGCGTGCCGTAGTGGGGCGCCGAGACCGTCACCACCGTGCGCAGCTTCTTCTCGAGCGCGTGGCGGGTGCGGTCGTGGCCGAGGCCGCGCATGGTCGAGGCGACGAGGCGAGCGTCGATGCCGCCGGTGGAGTGCCCGACGAGGTGGATGTGCTCCGCGCGCTCCAGGGCGCCGCTCGCCTCGATGACCTCGAGGAGTCGTTCGGCGCGCCGCCGCAAGCTCCCGGTGGGGAAGGTGGCCACGCCGGAGACCTGGACCTCGATGCCGGCCGCACCGTAGTTGCGCTCGAGCGTCTCCCGGACGGCCCGGAAATACCGGACGTCCCCGAGGGCGTCGAAGCCGAAGAACCCCGGGATCAGGAACACGTGGTGCATGCCCCGCGACCTTGCTCGAACGAACTTGGCCGGGCAAGCGTCGATTGGGCATTCTGACGCCGATGCTCGGGGAGCTGGTGAAACGGGCCGTGAACCTCCTGGTGCTGGGCCTCGCGGTGCTCGCGTTCTTCACGGTGCCGCTCGGCGAGCGGACGCTCTACCAGCACTGCGCCGCCATCGTCTCCACCAAGGAGGCCAAGGCCCTGGGCAAGGGCGTCGAGCACGCGGGCAAGACGGTGGAGCAAGAGGTCCGGAAGGACTGACGCGCGCGCGCAGCGACGCTAGACGCCGGCCCCATGCCGACGAACGCCGACGTCACCGCCCAGGCCCAGCAGCACCTCCTCGGCAACTACCGCCAGGCCCCCATCGCGCTCGCCCGGGGCAAGGGCTGCGAGCTCTGGGACGAGGACGGCAAGCGCTACCTCGATCTCTACGCGGGCATCGCGGTCTCCACGCTCGGGCACGGCCACCCGAAGCTCACCGCCGCGCTCACCGAGCAGGTGGGCAAGCTGCTGCACACGACCAACCTGGTCTACAACGCCCAGGCGGCGCGCCTGGCCGAGCGCCTCGCCAGCAAGACGGGGGGCGCCCTCCCCCGCGCGTTCTTCTGCAACAGCGGCACCGAGGCCATCGAGGCCTGCGTGAAGCTCGCGCGCCGCCGCGCGTTCCTCGCCGGAGAGCCGAACCGCACGCGGTTCGTCGCGTTCAAGAACGCCTTCCACGGCCGCACCCTCGGCGCCCTGCCCCTCACCGGCACCCCCAAGTACTGGGAGGGGTTCGACTGCGACGTCGAGCGCGTGACCCACGTCGACTACGGCGACCTCGAGCAGGTGCACCAGGCCGTGGCCGCGCACCCCAAGGAGATCTGCGCGATCGTCGTCGAGCCGGTGCAGGGCGAAGGCGGCGTGCTGCCGGCGCCCCCGGGGTTCCTCGCCGGGCTCCGCGCCATCACCCGCGAGATCGGCGCCCTCTTGGTGCTCGACGAGGTGCAGACCGGCGTCGGTCGCACGGGCCGCTTCTTCGCGTTCGAGGCCGACCCCTTCATCGAGCCCGACGTCGTCGCGCTGGCCAAGGGTCTCGGCGGTGGCGTGCCGATCGGCGCGATGCTGGTCCGCGCCGAGCTCGACTCGGTGCTCTCGCCGGGCACCCACGGCACCACGTTCGGCGGCAACCCCCTCGCCTGTGCGGCCGCCAACGCGATCCTCGACGCGATCGAGGACGAGGGTCTGCTCGCCCACGTGAACGAGATGGCCGAGCACCTGTCGCAGGGGCTCTCGGCGCTCGCGGCGCGTCACCCGAAGGTGCTCGCCGGCGAGCGCGGCGCGGGGCTGCTCCGCGGGCTCCTGATGCAGAAGGGCTTCGAAGCCCGTCAGTTGCTGGTGGCCGCCCGCAACGAGGGCGTGCTCCTGTCGGTCGCGAGCGAGCGCGTGCTCCGCTTCACGCCGCCGCTGAACGTGCCGCGTTCCATCCTGGACGAGGCCTTCGAGCGCCTCGACCGCGCCGCCGCCTCGCTCGGCTGAGCGAAACGAAGTGGAGCGAAGCATCGGCAGCCTCCATGGGCGGCCGACATGGATTCACAGACTCTGTCAGGCGGCGTCGGGGCCGAGGCTCTCGGGCAAGGCGCCCTGGAAGAACGCGGTGGCGAGCTGGGTCGCCGCGCAGCGTTCGAGCGCGTCCACGAGCGTCGTGTCGCGCGCGCACGATCTCGCGACCAGCGCCTCGCGGGCGAGCAGCGCCTCGCGCAACCCCACCTCCTCCACCACCACACGGCTCGACGCCAGAGCTGGCGCCGCTCCGCGTTCGTCGCCCGCGCGCACCCTCACGAGCGCGGCGAAGAGCGAGGTCCGCGCCGCGAAGCCCGAGCGGCCCGTGATTCGCAGCTCTTCGGCCGAGGACTCGAGGACGTGCAAGGCGTCGTCGAAGCGACCGAGATCGGCGAGCGACAGGCCGAGGGCGAGCTCGCCGAAGTGCGTCTCGCTGGCGCCGAGGAGGCGGAACACCTCGAGCGACACCTCCGCGAGTTCGTGCGCTCGCAGGTGATCGCCGCGCAGCCTCGCGAGCTGCGCCTGACCCGCTCGGATGTGGGCGACGGCCAGTCGATTGTGGAAGCGCGTGGCGGTCACCTCGGCGGCTTCGTAGGTGCGCTCGGCGTCGAGGAGATCGCCGCGGGCGAGGAAGGCATAGGCCAGCGCCCAGAGCACGTGGGTCGCACCGGGCGGGGGCGCCGCGGGTCGGTCGAGCCGCTCCCGCAACACCTCGAGGGCCTCCACCGGGCCCACGAGCTCCCCGCGGAAGACGTCGATCCACGCGCGGACCCAGGTCGCGACGCCGAAGCCCTGGACGTCGCCGACCGCCGCGAAGCCAGCGCGCGCGACCTCGAGGTCCTCGCACGCCCGATCGACCCGACCGATGCGCACGTCGACGTCGGCTCGACGCAGGTGGGCCTCGGCCGCGAACGGGGCGAGCTCCGGGCGGCCGATCTCGAAGAGCACGCGCTCGGCCGCCGCGAGGGCCCGGGGGAAATCGCTGGCGAGGCGCAGCGTCCAGGAGCGGAGCAAGAGCGCGGGCGCGGTGCGCGGGCTCACGACCGACTCCTTCGAGATCGCCGCGGCCTCGTCGAGCAACGCGAGGGCCGCCGCGAACTCGCACCCCGTGCGGCGCTCGGCGGCGCCGCGGAGCAGCCATGGATGCGCGTCGCCGAGCGTCGGATGCGAGAGGTAGTGGCGCGCGAGGCGCTCGGCAGCACCAGCGGTCCCGCGCGTGGCGTCCACTTCCAGCAGCTCGGCGACGGCGCGCGCGAGGGCGGACGAGCGGTCGTGCTCGCGGGCGCGGCGGAGCAGGCTCTCGCGCAGGAGGCCGTGGACGAAGCGCACGACGTCCGGCGCGTCGGGCTCGCGCACGAAGAGGCCCTCGCGGAGCATCTCGAGCGCCAAGGACTCCACGCCCTCCTCCCCGATCGAGGCGGCGCCCCTCGTCCACTCCGCGAGCGCCACTCGGCTCCCGAGCATCGCCGAGAGTTCGAGGAGCGTCCCTCGACGCGCATCGTCTCCAATCAGGCCCGCGACGCGCTCGAGCCACACCGCGTGGAGGTCGTCGGGCAGCTCGAAATCGGCGCCGGGCGCGAGCTCGAAGCCCCCCTCGCCGACGACGAGCTTGCCGCGCCGCACCCAGTCGCCCACCAGCTCGACGGCGAAGAGGGGGCTGCCGGCGGTGCGTAGCGCGATGCGCCGGGCCAGCGAAGGTTCGAGGCGCAACAGCTCCTCCACGAGCGTGTGGTGCTCGTCCTCGCTGAGCGGGCCGAGCTCCAGCACACGCCCTCGACCTGCGTGCAGTGCCCGATCGAGGGAGGCGAGCGCGCCGCTCGAGGCCCCGGGCGCGCCCGCCTGCTCGGTCGTGACGAAGAGGACGGGGAGCGGCGCGCCCACGAGGGCCGCGATCGCGGCGGCGGCCTCGTCGGCCCACTGCACGTCGTCCACGACGACCACCCACGGGCGGGCCTCCTGGGTGAGGAGCAACCGCAGCGCGTGGAGATCGTTGCCCGCATCGGTCGCGACCCGCGCACCTGGGCTCGCCGCGGCCGCGAGGTAGCGGACCACCGTCGCGAGATCGAACCGGTCGTCGAGGTGGAGCCGCGCTCGGAGGCGCTCGGCGAGCTGTCCCTCGTCGAGGTCCGCGCAGGCGTGGTGACGGACGAACGCCGATCGCAGCCCGTCGAACGCGCCTCGCTCCGGTCCGTGCCGTGCGACGAGCACCTCGGCCACCCCGAGCTCGTGGGCGCGCACCCCGAGCCACTGCGCGAGGCGGGTCTTGCCGACCCCCGACGTGCCCCGCAGGTGGATCACGCCGGCGCGCCGATCGCGCACGGTCGCGCCGAGGGCCGCCCAGAGGGCGTCGCGGTCCGCCCTGCGCCCCGCGAGCGGGATCGCCCGCACGCCGTACAACGAGAGCCCCGCGCCGACGAGCGCGAGCCGACGCTTGGGCCCCGGGGTGCGCCACGTGGAAGGCACCGTGTCGCCCACGGCTCCGATCCGCGGCGGCGGGACCGACCCCGACGCACTCCGCTCGAAGGGGAGCTCGGCGAGCACCGTGGCCGCGTGCGCGAGCGAGCCTTCGAAGACTGCGAGGGTCGGCTGCGCGGTAGGGCTCGTGCCGTCGACCCGAGCACGAGGGGCGGTCGACGAACGCGGGCCGAGGCCGAGCAGCAAGCGGGCCGCGTCCGCCGCGCGCCGCACTCGTCGGCGGGGGTCGACCTCCGTCGTCGCGAACAGGAATTCCTGCAGCGCAGGCGGTGCCCCGATCGCGGCGGGCAGCGCGGGGAGGCGCTCCGCGGCGAGCTGCGCCACGAGGAGCTGCTGCGGGGTGCGCGCCGGGAATGGCGAGACGCCGGTGAGGAGCACGTGGAGGGTGACGCCCAGGGCATAGAGATCGGTCCAAGGACCGAGATCGCGGAACTGCCCACGGATCTGCTCGGGTGCCATGAATCCGGGCGTGCCGACCAGCCCCTCGCGGAGCAGCTCCGCCCCGACGCCGTCGAGCGCGTGCGCGATGCCGAAGTCGCCGAGCTGGATCGGCGAGCGCGCGTGCCCACCGTCGTGGACGAGCACGTTGCCCGGCTTGAGGTCGCGGTGCACGAAGCCGCGCGCGTGGGCGTGGGCGAGCGCGTCGAGCAGCGCGTGCGCGACGTCGACGACCTCACGCCACGCGAGGGGTCGGCCGAGCGCGTCGAGCGAGCGGCTCGCTCGCTCCATCACGAAGTAGGGCGTTCCCGCCTCGAAGCGCCCCGCGCGGTGTACGAGCACCTCGGGCAGCGTGCCCGCGTCGAGCACGGTGACGATGCTCGGGTGATCGAGGGCGGCGAGCCGCTCGGCCTCCCGGCGGAACGCCGAGGTGAGGGCGGCGGCGTGGGCGTGGTCGTGGACGCGGAGGAGCTTCACCGCGACGTCGACCCCCTGCCCCTCGTGTCGACCCGCGAACACCTCGGCCATGCCGCCGCGCCCGAGGCGCTCCGCGAGCTCGAAGGGGCCGAGGCGCATTCCGCGAGGATACGCGCGTTGGCGGGGCCCTCGTCAGCGCTTCTTGAAGGTGAACTGCAGGGTGCCGGACTGTACGTCGAGGAAGGTGTCGGCGCCGACCGTGCGCACGGTGTAGCCATTGGAGAAGGCGGTGGTGCCACCACAGGTCTGCGTGCGCGAGAGCGTGGAGGCGGCCGTCGACCAGGTGAGGGTCTTGGGGGTCGGCGTCGGGAGCGCCGCGTCGCCGGAGGCGACCGCCTCGTAGATCTTCATGGTGCCGCCGGGATCGAACTGCCAGGTGCCGCGGTACTTGCCGGTCAGCGTGCCGGTGGTCTGCACGGCGGTCGCGTCGTAGATGCCGGTCGCGATCGTGCCACCGGTCATCGTCGGGAGCGAGGTGACCTTGGCGAAGGTGAGCTCGGCGCCGCCCCAGACGAGGGTGTGGCAGCCAGCGGCGTCCGAGGCGGTGTCGCTCGCCGCGCCCGTGTCCGTGCTGGTGGCGGTGTCCGTGGCGACGGCGTCGCCGTCGGTGAGTGCACCGTCGGTGCCGCTGTCGGTCGTCGCGCCCGTGTCGCTCGCGCCCGTGTCGGCCGCACTTGTGTCGGTCGCGCCCGAGTCGCCCGAGGCGTCCGCGGCCGTGCCCGTGTCGACGCCGGTGTCGACGCCGGTGTCGTCGGCGGTCGTCGAGGCAGCGTCGTCGCCGCAAGCGACGGTGAACACGAGCACGAAGGGGAGGATGCGGAGGGTGGTTCGGCGCGCCATGGGGGCGCAGGGACTAGCAGAGCGCGACCGCGTCGTCAGGTCGCTTTCGGCCCCGTGGATGCGAGCGTACGCTCACATTCGATGGGCCCTCGACTCCGCACCGCGCCGCGCAAGCAGCCCACCCAGGCGCGCGCGACCGCCACCGTGGAGGTCATCCTGCAGGCGACGGCGCGACTGCTCGGCAAGGACGGCTACGACCACCTCTCGACCAACAAGGTCGCGGCCGCCGCCGGGGTGAGCGTCGGGTCGCTCTACCAGTACTTCCCGAGCAAGGAGGCGCTCGTCGCGGCCCTCGCCGAGCGGCACCGCGAGCGCGTGATGGGGCTCGTGCTCGAGCGGATCGCCGCCCACGTGGACTCGCCGCCCGAGGTCGCGATCCGCGAGATCGTGCGGGGCATCATCGAGGCCCACGGACGCGACCGCGCGCTGCACCGAGTGCTCTCCGAGCAGATCCCGCGCATCGGCAAGCTCAAGACGCTCATCGAGGACATCGAGGTGCACGCCGCCGGCGCCGTGCGGGCCTGGCTCGAGCGTCGCCCCCACGGCGTGCGCGTGAAGGACCCGGCGGTCGCGGCGTTCATCGTGTCGCACGCCGTCGAGGCCGCCGTGCACGCGGGCGTGCTCGGCGACGCCGCGATCGACCCAGCCGTGCTGGAGGACGAGGTCGTCGACCTGGTGCTGCGGTACCTGGTGAAGTGAAGCCGGTCACGCGGCGGCGGCGAGCGCCGGCTCGACGCCGAGCTCACGGCGCACCTCGACGAGCGGCCGCGCGAAGAGGTCGCCCCAGCGCACGCCGAAGAGGGGCCGGGCGCGGTTGCCGAGCTCCCAGCCGCGCACGATGGCGTCCATGCGTGCCCGCGCCTCGCCGAGGGTGCCGAGCGTGTTGAGCAGGCCCGCGGCGAGGATCGCCACCGGCAGCGGTCCCTCGAGCTGCGCCAGGTAGAACGCCTGCAGCCCCAGCTCTCCCGCGACGTCGGGGGCGAACCCCGTGATCACGTGCCAGACGTCGTGGGTCTCGTAGAGGTGCGCCGTGAGGTAGCCCGCGTCGTCCGTGGCCTCGAGCTTCGGGATGGCGTTCGGGTCGAGGCCCTGGCCGTCCATGAAGCTCGCGTAGGCGTGGCCGACCGAGCCCACCGGCATCGCCCGCAGCGTGGCGAGATCGATGCGCGGCATGCGCGGCCGCGTGCGGAGGGCGGCGGACGGGACGGGGAGCGCCCGCAGGCGGGTCAGGACGGGCTCGAGGGCGCTCGGGTCGTCCAGCGACTCGCGGAGGGAGAAGACCACGTCCAGCCGCCGCGGATCGCGGGCGAGGACGACGAAGCAGCGAAGGGCTTGGATGCGGCGGACGAGCGCAGACGCCATGGGGAGACCTCCTCGGTGGGGTGCTCCCAAAATACGAGCGGTCGCTCACATTCGCCACTCGCGTTCGTCGACGCGCTCCGACCCCGAATTTCTCCGCCGATCGTCGCGCGGCCCCCGATCGACCGCTCACATTCTCAGCGGGTGAGCCGCACCACCGCGAGCCCGCCGTCCTCGAGCTTGGGCGGGCTGCCCGGCGGCCGGAACACGAGGGCGCCGGCGGCGACCAGCTTGGGCAGCTTGCTCGACCAGGTGGCCACGTAGACCTCGCCGTCGGTCACCGCGACCGCTTTGACGCGGGCGACCGAGGCCTCGTCGTTGCCGATGTAGGGCCGCAAGAAGCGCTTGTACGAGAGGCCCGAGAACACCTCGAGGCTCGGCTCGTCGCAGAAGATCCTGGCGTTCGGCGGGAGGGTCTTGAGGTAGCCGGCGATGGCGTAGCGGTCGGTGAAGATCGAGCGCTGCTTCTCCGACCAGTCGTTCATCCAGTCGCGCATCAGGTCGAACGTGAGCAGGGTCGAGCCCATGGAGAGGGTGACGAAAGCGGCGATCCCGAGGGCGCGCCCCGGCTCGTGCAGGCGCCGCTCGAGGAACTCGGCGATCACCATCATGCCGTGCGCGGCGGCCGTGGCGTAGAGCGGCACCACCGCGACGAAGTGGCGGGTGAGGCCGAGCGAGCCGCGCTGCAGCCACGCGTAGGTGATGAACGCGAGCACGGCCGACAGCGGGCCCATGAAGGCGAGGCCCTCGCGCCGCAGCGTGCGATAGAAGCCGAACGGCACGAGCGCGAGCGGCAGCCCGAAGCAGAGCAGCGCGATGTCGTAGGGGTAGTAGGTGAGGTCTTTCCAGACCTGGACGGGGCTGCGGTCGAGGGGCCCCTTGATGCCGAGCGCGTCGTGCACGAACTTCTGGGTCCAGCCGAGGAACTTGAACCAGCCGTTGTCGACCGGCGCGCGCAGGGCCGCCCAGCCGAGGATCACCAGCGCGGGCACCAGCACCGCGACGAACATCCAGAGCTTGCTCCAGCCCTCGCGCCGCGCGCCGAATGCGAGGCCCGGCCGCGCGAGCTCGATGACGATCAAGAGCCCGGTGCACAGGAACACCGCCCACATCTCGTAGCGGAGCATCACGCCGAGCCCGAGCACGACCGCCGCGACGACGAACCTCCGCCGCTGCAGCGCCCAGATGGTGAGCAGGACCCCGAGCGCGTCGAGCGGCTCCGTCTGGCCCGTGGTGCCCATCTGCATCGCGATCGGCGAGAGCGCGGTGAGCAGGGCCGCGACGAGCGCGACGGCGTCTCTCCGGCCCGCGTCCTCGGTTGGCGCGTGGGTCTTCGGGTCGCGGAGGATCACGAACAGGAGCCACGGCGAGAGCGCCGCGAGGAACACGTTGAGGTTGCGCACCCAGTCGAGCGTGGCGCCGAGGGGCACCATGGCCGCCTGCAGGTAGTGCCAGAGCGGGAGCCACACCCAGTGCACCCGCAGGTCGCCGGGGTGCATCGCGAGCTCGCGGCCGATCCCGTGGTGGCCGTAAGCGTCCGTGTCGAGGTCGAGCCCGGCCCGCACGAACGCGAGGCGCCATACCGCGAGCATCGCCAGCACGGCGATCAGCCCGACTGCGAGGCGAGCCCGGAGCGGAGGACCGGACTGGGACGGTCCGGGAGCGACCAAGCCAACCCGGAGCGGAGGACCGGACTGGGACGGTCCGGGAGCGACCCAGCTAACCCGGCGCGGCATGCGCGGCCGCGTGTATCACATCGAGGGGCGGAAGAGGCGCACCTCGTACGCGCTCTCCGAGAACGGCGGCGCGGCGGCGACGGGCCAGATCTCGAGGCGGACCTTGCCGTTCTTGCAGTCGCCGTCGAAGAGGTCGACCCACGCCAGGTCCTCGGCGAGCCGCCGGTGGGGGTTGGCCGCGAACTGGTGGAACACGACGCCGCTGTCGGCGCCGCCCACCTTGATCCAGGCGGCCTGCCCGCGCTTCTGGGCGTCGAACGTGCGCACGAGCAGGGCGCCGGTGGGGGGCCCCCCCTCGGGACACGCGACGGAGAGCACGGTCGGCGTGCGCTTCTCGCGCACGAGGAAGCTCTGCGGGGCCTGGCCGGCCTCGGCGTCGAGGGCGGAGAGCACGGTCTGCTGCGCCGGCCCGAGCGAGACCTCGCCCTCCTTGGCCGGCCCCACCACGAACCGCGTGCGCCCCACCACGCGCGGGCCGTCGAACGAATAGCCGAGCAGCAGCGTGGTCCAGAGGATGGACAGGTATGCGCCGTCGGCGCCGGCCTCCCAGCCGAACCGCAGCCCCGTGCGCCCGATCAGCGGGTCGAGCACGTGGTGGCGGTAGACGGAGTACTCGAACGTGGCGTCGTTCCAGCCGACGCCGCCGTGCTCGAGCACCTTGAAGCGGGTCATGCCCGACATCGGGTTCGAGAACACCGACTGGAAGTAGAACGCCGCGTCGAAGTAGTCCTCGGTCCCGGTGCCGAGGTGGAGCGGCGCGCGCATGCCGTCGAAGCGGATCATCTCGTCGCCCTCGAGGAACCCGCGCTCGCCGTGCCAGCCGCCGTCCATCGCGGCGACCTGCGAGATCACGTGCACGGGGCCCTCGGCGTCGAGCACCGAGAAGGTGGTCTTCTGCCCCTGCCCCTTGTTCTTTCGGAGCTCGGAGAACAGCCGCACCCCGGGCACCGCGGGGGCCGTGCCGACGTCGGCCGCGATCGGGCCCGACGTGACGAGCCGCAGGCGCTGGCCCTTGCCCAGCGGGATGGGCAGGCGCGTCGCGTAGCGATCGGTGGCCGGGCGCGAACAGGCGAGCGCGCTGTTCACGTCGCTCACGCCGAGGCCCGCGGCCGTGGTGTCGACCGGGGTGGCGGAGGGAGCCACGCCGACCAGCATCGCGAGCGGGATCTCGAGGCGCGGGACCCAAGCTCGGGTGGGAGAGTGATCGTCCTCGATTCGGACCCGCGCGGAGACCAGCGCGGCGGGCGTCATGGAGAAGCCGAGGCGCGTGACCACGAGCGGCCCTTCGGCGAGCAGCTCGCCGTGGGGCGTGGGGTGCACCGCGTCGCACCAGTGATCGGAGAAGAAGCGGGTGATCTCCTCGGCGCTCGGGCCCGCCGAGGCCCCGGGGCCGGTGCGGTAGGAGATCTGGTAGTAGTGCGGGCGCTTCTTCATCCGCACCTTGGCCTCGCGGCGGAAGGGCAGCGGCGCGTAGCTGATGAAGCCCCCCGACGAGGCGTCCTGGCCGAGGACGAGCGGCGCGCGGAAGGGGCCGCGGCCCTCGAAGTAGTCCTGCGGGCGGCCGCGGTAGACGGTGTGGCCGTCGATCTCGATCCAGAGATCGAGGTAGTCCTCGGGGACGACGGTGCTGCTGTCCGCGGTCATCCACATCCGCTGGATGCGTCCCTCGCCGAGCTGGTGCAGGAGAACCAGCCAGCTGTCTTCCTTGGCCTCGAGGTCGCCGCTGTTGTCGTTGTTGCCGCCGAACGGGTCGTGGCTGCTCGCGAGCCGCGAGATCCACGACGGTCGGAAGACGAGAAGATCGGCGAGCACCGGGTCGACGCCGACCACCGCGGGCGGCGCGGGCGCGGGCGGACGCGGAGGCGCCTCGGCGTGCACGAGGCCGTCGACGAGCAGCGCGCCGAGGAACGCTACGGCGCCGCGTCCGAAGACGCTCGCCCGTGCACGCTCGCTCCCCACCATCCCTGCACGTTAGCAGGGGTGATGCTCACTTCCCGCGGAAGACGATCAGCCCGTGGGTCGGGTCGTAGGGCGACACGGCGACGCGGACGCGGTCGCCCGGGAGCACCCGGATGTGGAATCGACGCATACGACCCGAGAGCTGGGCGCGCACGGTCGAGCCCACGTCACACTTGATGGCGTAGAAGCCGCCACCGAGGGCATCGACGACCGTACCTTCCATCTCGAGCAAGTCACCGCGGCTCATCCAAAATCCTCCAAACTGGGCGCGCGGTATGCCACCTCGCGCACGTGCTGGCAACCCTGCGTACAAAAAAGCGCGAAGGCCGCGCGAATGGCGCGACCTTCGGGCAGACCTCGCGAGGCTCAACCCTTGTCGTTGCAGGCCTGGTCGGCGATGCAGGTGAAGAAGTCCTTGCAGGCGGCGCCGGCGCAGGCGGTGAGGTCGGCCTTGCACGCGGTGCCCTGGATGGTGTTCAGGCAGGTGGTGCACTTGGCGTCGGCGGTGGCGGGCGTCGCGGCGCAGGCGGTCGTCGCGCAGTCCGTGGCGCAGTTGCCGGCCTTGCAGGCGCAGGTGAGCAGCGCGGTGGCGAAGGCGTCGTAGGCCGCCTTGTGGTTGGTCGCGCAGCAGGCCTGGCACTTGTTGTTGGTGGTCTCGGCGCCGCAGGCCTCGTCACCGGTGGGGGGCGTGCCGGTGTCCGTCTTGGTGCCGGTGTCGGTGCCGGTGCCGGTGTCCGTGCCACCCTCGGTGGTCGCCCCGGTGTCCTTCTTGACGCCGGTGTCGGTGATCGTGCCGGTGTCTTCCGACGAGCTGCAGCCGACGACGCCGACGGCAGTCCCGGCAAGGGTGGCACCGAGGACGAACACGAGACCAAAGACCTGACGCATGGGAGCCTCCGTCGATTGAGTGGGAATCGCGGGCGGAGTAGCACGCGGTCCCCGGCGACCGCCGCAAATCCGTCACCGATATGCTCGCGGTGAAAACTTCCGACGGTTGCGTCAGCCGCGTTTGCCGTCGGTCAAGGCGACGCCGGCACCCACGATCGCAAAGCCCACGCTGCTGGCGAGCCACTGCGCGGCGAGCCCGAGCGCCACGGCAGGCGCCACGCCGAGCGGGCCCAGGATGGCCACGAAGAGGCCCTCGCGCAGGCCGAGGCCGCCGATCGTGATGGGGACCATCGAGAGCACGTGGACGATGGGGACCCCCACCACGATGGCGAGGGCGTGCCCTGGCGCGCCGAGCGCCCGGGCGCCGACGATGACGAAAGCGATCCCGAGGGCCTGGTAGAGCAAGGACCAGAACAGCGCCTCGAAACGCGCGCCGCGGGTCGCGAGCGGCCCCGACAGGTCGGCCGCGATGCCGCGGACGTCGTCGGCGACCGACGGCAGGCTGCGCTCGAGGCGCGTGACCAGGATCCGGAACGGCGCGGCCGCGAAGAAGAAGGCGATCAGGAGCCCGAGCGCCAGGCCCCCCGCGAGCAGGCGGATCGACGAGGGGATGCGCGCGTCGCTGCCGAGGCCGACGCCGGCCGCGATCGCCCCGCTGGCCGCCATCGCGAGGAGGCCCGCGATGCGCTCGAACAGCGAGCTGGACCACGCGGCGTGGCCCTGCTGCACGCGGGCTCGGCACCGCAAGGCGCGGACCACGTCGCCGCCGACCGTCGTCGGCAGGAACATGTTGTACATGAGCCCCACGAGCACGTCGCCGTAGAGGGGCAGGAACGCGACGCGCTCGCCGAGGCGCTTCAAGAGGCGCTGCCAGCGGAACACGCCGACCGTGACCTGCGCGGTGGTGAGCGCGAGCAGCGCGAGCAGATCGGCGAGCGAGAGGGCCCGCATGCGCGCGGCGAGGTCCCGGAGGGGGACCTTGCGCAGCACGAGGCCGAGCACCACCACGGTGGCGAGGCCCTTCCCCAGCGTGACGAGCCGTTGCCTGGTCGAAGGCTCCATCAACCGCCGGGCGCGCGGAACAGGAGCAGCTTGTAGTCGCTGAGCGGCGCGAGGTACGGCGCGGCGTCGAGCAGCGTCTCGCCCGCGCGGAAGATCGGGCCGACCACCGCGCGCGGCAGGTCGCGCACCGAGCACACGAGCCGCACGGGGAAGAAGCCCATGCGGTCGCCGCCGAGCAGCTCGAGGCCCGCGCGGTTGGCGCAGCCGATCCAGTCCTCGAGGCCCAGATCGAGCACGCGCCGCAGCAGCGGCGAGCGGTGGATCGGCTCCATCACGAGCAGGCGCCCGCCCGGCTTGAGCAGGCGACGCACGTTCTCGAAGGCCTTCTCGAGGGCCGGCAGGTCGCGGCACGCGACGCTGAAGCAGCCGAGGACGATCGCGTCGTCGAACGCGCCGACGCCCACGTGGTCGAGGCCCGCGACGACGTCGCCCACCACGAAGCGCGCGCGCTCGGCGTTGGGGACGCGGCTCTCGACGGTCTCCTTGTGCGCGACCTCCACGGTGGCCGGCGAGAAGTCGATGCCCACCACCTCGCCCGCGCCGAGCGAGGCGAAGTAGCGCGACATGCGGCCCGTGCCGCACCCCACGTCGACGACCTTGTGGCCGGAGACGTCGCCGAGCGTGCGCTGCACCAGCGCCCGCTGGCGCTCGTCCCACAGCTCGTTGAAGACGTTGGAGGGCCAGATCGACCGGGCGAGGCCGTCGCGGGCCGAGGCGCGCGAGTCCCAGTAGTCGGACGCGTGGTAGAGCGCGTCGCGGGTGCGACGCTCCTTGAACAGCTGCCAGATCGAGGTGGTGCCTTGGCTCATGGGGACTCCGTTTCGAGCGCGACGGCCGCGAGGGCGGCGTCGGCGCGGGCGAGGACCGTCGCGCGGTCGGGGCCGACCGCGAGCACGTAGCCCGCGCGCTTGGCCGCGTCGGTGAGGGGCTGGACGACGCCGCCGACCGGCACGAACGTGCCGATCTCGACGACGCCCGGCAGCGCGCGCGCCGCCTCGAGCCCCGTGATCGCGCGGACGCGGCCGGGCTTTCCGATGAGGAACTTGGCGACCGCCGCGGCGCTTCGCTCGCTCGTCGGGCCCTGCCGCTCGAGGGCCGCGTCGCCGAGCGCGAGGCCGAGGATGCGGGCGTAGAGGTCGACGCCGCTCACGAGGCGCGTGACGTCGGCGTCGAAGCCGCCGCCCATGCGCGCCGCGGTCTCGAAGAGGAAGCAGCCGCGCGGACCGAGCACGACCTGCGAGTAGCAAGGGCCGCGACGGAGGCCGAGCGCCGCGGCGCCGCGCCGGGCCTCCGCGACCACCCGCGCCTCGTCGGCGGCGGAGAGGCCACACGGCACGACCTCGGCGATCATCACGCCGAGCGGCTTCTTTCCCGGGACCGTGAGGCGCTCGGTCACCGCATAGGCCACGAGCTCGCCGTCCTCGATCCAGCCGTTGACCGAGTACTCGCCGCCCTCGAGGAACACCTCGAGCACGGCCACCGCGAGGCCCGCGCTCGCGGAGTGCTCGTGGGCGGCGGCGAACGCGCTCGGGAGCTCGTCGTCGGAATCCACGCGGGAGACGCCGCGCTGGCCCCACCCGCGGGCGGGCTTCACCACGACCGGGTACCCGTGGGCCGCGACGAACGCGCGCGCCTCGTCGAGCGTGCGGCAGCCGGCGAACGCGGGCACCGCCACGCCGGCCGCCTCGTAGCTCGCGCGCATGAGATCCTTCTCCTGGCAGCGGCGCACGGTCTCGGGGTCGGCGTGGAACGGGAGGCCGAGGCGCGCCGCGACGTCGGCCGTCGACTTGAGCGAGACTTCGCTGCCCGTGGTGGTGACCGCGTCCACGCGGAACGCGCGCGCGGCGGCGACCAGCGCCTCGACGTCGTTGGTGGAGGCGAGCGCGAACTCGTGGCAGTCGGCGACGCCGAGGGCCTCGGGGTTGAGATCGGCGCCCACGACGTGGTGCCCGAGCCGGCGGGCGAGCCGGATGAGGGAGAGCTGCGGGAAGCCGCAGCCCACCACGAGGACGCGGCTCACGAGGCCTCCTCGAGCGACCTTCGCTGGAGCTCGTCGAACGGCTGGTGGCCCTCGTCGTCCTTGAAATTGAGGCGTTCGGCGATGTTGTAGAGGGGGCGGCTCTGGGCCTGCACGTAGATGCGGGCGATGTACTCGCCGATGACCGAGAGGGCCATGAGCTGCACGCCGGAGAGCACCACGACGGCCGCGAAGATCGACGACCAGCCGAGCGCGCCGTAGCCCCACACGAGCTTGCGGACGATGGTCCACGCGCCGAGGAGGAAGCCGGCGGAGGCGAAGAAGAACCCCATCGTGCCGAGGTAGCGGAGCGGCTTGCTCGAGAAGCCGACCACGAGGTCGAAGGTGTGGTTGAGGAGCTTGCCGAAGTTGTACTTGGTGGTGCCGGCCTGGCGCGCGGCGTGCCCCACGCCGACGGTGCCGATGCGCGCGCCGCTCCAAACGAGGAGCGCGCTGAAGAACTTGCGCCGCTCGGGGAGCGCGGCGACGAGGCGCGCGACCGGGCCGCTCATGAGCCGGAACGTGGAGACGTCGTCGGGGAGCTCGATCTCCATCAGGTTCTTCATGCTCCACTGCATCCCGCGCGAGGCGGCCACGCGGAACAGCGAATCCTGACGGCCCTCGCGGATGCCGTAGACGACGTCGTAGCCCTCCTCCTTCTTGGCGAGGAGCTTCGGGATCTCCTCGGGCGGGTTCTGGAGGTCGCCGTCCATCTGGATGAGCCAGCGGCCGCGCGCGTTGAGGTAGAGCGCCTCGACCGCGGCCTCCTGCCCGTAGTTGCGCGAGAAGCGCACGACCCGCACGCGCGCGTCGGCCTCGGCGAGCTTGCGCAGGAGCTTCGGGGTCGCGTCCTTGCTGCCGTCGTCGACGAACAGGATCTCGAACGGCGCGCCGACCTCCTCCATGACGGGGACGACGCGGTCGACGAGCGCCTCGACGTTGCCCTCCTCGTTGTAGACGGGCACGACGACGCTGTAGGTGGGCCGCCCTTGGTCGGCGGCGGGGACGGTCACGACCCCTCGCGCCACGCGGCCGAGACGGCCTCGACCACGCGATCCTGCTCGGCCTCGGTCAAGGTCGGGTAGAGCGGGAGCGAGATGGTCCGATCGCCGATCTCCTCGGCGACGGGGAGCGTGCCGCGGGCCAGGCCGAGCTTCTCGACGAGATACGTGAGCGTGTGGATGGCGCGGTAGTTCACCGCGGTGCCGATGCCGGCCTTGCCGAGGGCCGCGAGCATCTCGTCGCGCAGCGCCACGGGTGGCTGGATCGTGAAGAGGTGGTGGCTGCTCGTGCCGCGCCGCTCGACGAGCCACGGGACGCCGCGCCGCGAGATGGTGGGCACGCGCACGCCGATGGCCTCGCGGAGCTTGCGCTCGTAGCCCTCGACCAGCGCCTGACGGCGGTCGCGCTTGGCCTCGACCTTGGGCAGCTGCGGTCGGAGCAGCGCCGCGTCGAGGTCGGTGAGGTTGGCCTTGTAGCCGAGCTCCGTGAGGTCCCAGTGCTGGTAGAGCGCGCCGTGGCGCTCGGCGGCGGCCTTGGAGACGCCGTGGTTGCGCAGGCGGCGCATGCGCTCCGCCAGCTTGGCGTCCTTGGTGGCGATCGCGCCGCCGTCGCCGCTCGTGAGGTTCTTGGTGGCGTAGAACGAGAAGACGACGCCGTCGCCGAGCTCGCCGGGCCGCACGCCGTCGCGCTCCATCTCGATGCCGTGCGCCGAGTCTTCGAGCACGAACAGGTGGTGCCGGTCGGCGATGGCCCGCAGCTTCGGCATGTCGCAGAGCTGGCCGTAGAGGTGGACCGGGAGCAACCCCTTGGTGCGCGGGCCGATGGCGGCCGCGACCGCCTCCGGGTCGATGAGGCCGGTGCGGGGCTCCACGTCGACCAGCACCGGCTCGGCGCCGAGCTGCAGGATGGCGTTGGTGGTGGAGGCGAAGGTCATCGGCGTGGTGATGACCTGGTCGCCGGGGCCGACGTCGAGCGCGCGCAGCGCGACGAGGAGGCCGAGCGAGCAGCAGCTCGTGCCGACGACGTGGGGCGCGACGACGCCCTCGCGCCCGCGAACGAGGAACTGCCCGAGATCGGCCTCGAAGCCCGCGACCTGGGGGCCGAGGGTGAGGAACAAGGTGTCGATCACCTTGCGCCAGGAGGCGATCTCGTCCTCGCCGAGCTGGTGGCGATAGAACTCCACCTTGCCGCTGTGCGCTGTGCTCATGGGAACAGGGCCTACGAGAGGAGGTGTCCGTCGAGCCCGAGCTCCGCGTGGATCTTCTCGGCCTCGCGGAGGAACAGGTACTGCTTGAGCGTGTACCAGCGGCGATCGTCGGGATCGAGCTTGCCCTCCTTGAGGGCCTGGAGCACCTCGCGGATGCCGTCGTCGATGGTGACCTTGGTGCGGTAGTCGAGCACCTTCTCGATCTTCTCGAAGCTCACGTTGTAGTCGCGCAGATCGGGGTCGGTCGGCGCGTGCACCACCTCGGTGCCCGGGATCGCGTCGCGGACGCGGAACGCGAGGTTGAGGATCTGCACGTTGTTGTCGGTGGAGCCCACGTTGAACACCTCGCCGGAGACCAGCTTCGCCTCGCTGCGGGCGGCCAGGTGGAACGCCTCGGCGACGTCGCGCACGTGCACGAACGGGCGCCACTGGCGGCCGCCGCCGTCGACCATGATGCGCCGGTTGATGTAGGCGTTCTTGGTCATCACGTTGATCGCGAGGTCGAACCGCATGCGCGGCGAGAGGCCGAACACGGTGGCGAGGCGCAGCGCGACGACCTCGAAGGCCGGGTCCTGCTTGTTGGCGGCGAAGAGGTAGTCCTCCATGCCGGCCTTGGCGCGCGCGTAGAGCGACACCGGGTGGCGGTTCGAGGTCTCGACCAGGCCGAGGCCCTCGCCGTGGCCGTAGACGCTGCAGGACGACGAATACACGTAGCGGCGGACCCCGGCCTCGCGCGCCGCCTTGGCGAGGCGCTGGCCGCCGTCGAGGTTCACCCCTTTGGTCAGATCGGGCTCGAGCTCGCAGGACGGATCGTTGGAGATCCCGGAGACGTCGACCACGACCTCCTTGCCGGCGAGGATCGCCGGGTCGAAGGAGCGGATGTCGGCCCGCACGACGTGGAGCCGCGACGCGAGCTCCTTGGGGAGCTTCCCGAACGGGTTGCCGAAATAGAAGCGGTCGAGCACGGTGACCTCGTGCCCACGCTCGAGGAAGAGCGGGACGAGGGTCGAGCCGATGTAACCACCACCGCCGGCGACGAGGACCTGCATGGGCCGGCCCACTAGCACGGGACGGCGGCGACGGTCCATCCTCGGCGCCCGGGGCCTCACACGGGTCGACGGCGCCGTTCGACGCTGGTATCGGGGCCGCCCACCCGTTGGCCTCGACCATTCCGCCACCTCCGCGCACGCTGCGCGATCACCTCACGCTGGAGTCGCCCGGCGCGACCCGCGGGTACTGGGCAGGCGTGGGCCTCGTCGCGGCCTCCATGTACGTGCCGCGCCTGCTGCCCTGCGTGGACTACCCGCAGCACCTCGGCCTCGCCGACATGGCGCGGCGCCTCTCGGACCCTTCGGCGCCCGAGCACAAGACGCACGTCTTCAACGCGTTCACCTACAACGGCCTGTTCCACGTGGTCGTGTCGCGGCTCGGCAAGATCATGCCGATCGAGCTCGCGGGCCGCACGGTGGTGGCGTTCTCGCTGCTCCTGCTCGGCGCGGCGTGCCTCGCGCTGCTCAAGGTGCTGCGGCGGCCGGCGAGCTACGCGGCGCTCACCACGCCGTTCCTGTTCTCGTTCGCGCTCGGGTGGGGGTTCGTCAACTACACGCTCGGCACCGCGCTCGCCGTGACCACCTGCGTGTTCATCGCGACCTCGCTGCAGCGCCTGCGGTGGTGGTCGCTGCTCGGCACGTTCGTCGTGGGGCTGCTCTGCGGCATGACCCACGTGCTCGCCACGATCCTGCTCTGCATCCTCGCGGTGGCCCTCGCGCCCGAGATCTCGCTGCGCAGCGTGGAGGCCGAGAGCCTGCCCGGGCGCCTCGGCAAGGCGTTCGTCCGCTGCTTCGCGGCCCTCTCGCCGCTCCTCGGCACCGCGATCTGGTGCGTGGCGGTCGCCATCCAGCAGTACAAGTGGAACCCCGGGGTCTACAAGGACCCGACGCTCGAGGGCACCTCGCCGCCGATCTGGCAGAAGCTCGCGTACTTCTGCTCGTGGGCCACCGGCGCGCACAGCGATCTGACCGACCAGATGCTCACGTTCCTGAGCCTCGTCGTGCTGGTGGGCGCGATGGGGATCGGCCTCGTCCGCCTCGCGCGCAAGCAGGAGTGGGACGGCCCTTCGGACCCCGACTCCGACCGCCCTGCCCCGCCGCTCGTGCTGCCGTTCGTGGCCATGATGACGGCCTACCTGCTCACGCCGATGGTGTTCATCGGCACCCACCTGATCTTCCCGCGGCTCACCCAGCTCGTCGCCATCACGGCGGTGCTCGCGGCCCCGCGGTACTCGGCGCGCCTCTGGCCCAACGTGCGGTTCACCGCGCGCACGCTCGGCGTGCTCGCCGGCCTCAACCTGTTCGTGCACGCGGCGATCTTCGCGCGCGAGACCGACGACGCCTCGAAGATCATCGACCTCTTGCCGCCGGGGCGCCGGGCCACCGCGGTCATCTACGACGGGTCGAGCTTCGCGTTCCGCAACGGCTCGCTCGCCCACCTCGCCGCCTACTACGGCGCGCGCAAGCAGGGCGAGTGGGCGTTCTCGTTCGCGCGCTACCTGTCGGTGCCGGTGCGGTTCAAGGCCGGCGGCAACCCCTGGTGGCCGCAGCGCGGCTGGGAGTTCGGCCCGCGCGAGTACAACCCGCGGTGCCACTACGCCCGCTACTTCCCGCTCGTCATCGTGAAGGCGCCCAACGGGCTGCCCACCGACGCGAGCGCCGAGCAGGCGGTGCGCGAGCTCGTGTTCATGCGCGACGCCAACGCGGTGAAGCTGCTCGGGCACGTGGGTCACTACTGGGCCTTCGACAGCGAGGGCCTGCCCGAGGACGGCACGTACTAGCGGGCTCGCTTCTCCCGCGCGGCGGATCTACGGAGCGCCATGCGCGTGCGTCCGACCTGCGCCTTCGCCCTGTTCCTCGTGGCATGCGGCGGCGGAGCACCGCCCAAGAAGGTGGTGTCGGTGCCAGGCCCGCCACCCGTCGCGGTCGCGCCCGCCCACAAGGCGCTGAGCCCCGCCCGCTGGCACCTGCTACCCGGCACGTCCACCGAGGTGCAGGCCGCCCCGCTCGACCTCGGCGCCTCGCGGAAGCTCTATCTCACGACCACGGGCGAGCGCTGGATGTCGAACCACGACGCCCTCGTCGCGGCGCCGACCCTCGCGCCCGGGCCGCTCGCGGGGGCGCTGCAGGACCCGGGGGGCTTCACGTTCCTCACCACCCGCGGTCGCGTGTTCCGCGCCGCCCAGCCGCTCGGTGAGCTCACGCTCGTGGGCTCGCTCCCGGTGGCGCCCGGCGTGCAGAGCGTGGCCAGCGCCGGGAAGGCGGCGCTCCTCGTGCTCGCCGGCGGGGTCCTGCACCGGTCGATCGACCGCGGGTCCTCGTGGTCGAAGGTGGCACTGCCGGCGGGCGCCTTCCACCTGGCCTCGGTCGCGCTCGGTCCGGCCGGCGAGGGCATCCTCGTCGCCCACCCGCAGCGGGTGTTCGTGACCAGCGACGACGGCGCGACGTGGAGCCCGCTGTCGACGCCAGGGGTCGGTGCCTCGCAGGCCGTGACCGACACGAACGGACACGTGTTCCTCCGCGGATCCCAGGACTCGGCCGTCCTCGCCAAGGGCCAGCTCACGGCGGGCTCCCACCCCACGAACACGCTGCCGAGCACCAAGGCCGCGGTCAACTTCTCCTGGGGCACGCGGTGGGCGATCGACGACGAGCGCGTGGCCGTGCTCACGCAGCAGGGCAAGGACCACGAGCTGCGCGTCGGCCCGCTCTCGGCGCTCGGCCCCCCAGTGCCCGTCGACCTCGGCGACTGTCAGCAACCCCAGCTCGCCCTCCACGCGGGTCGGGTGGTGATCGCGTGCGACGTGAACGGGTCGGGCAAGGGTCTCACGACGACGCGCATCCTCGTGAGCGACGACCGCGGCAAGTCGTTCCGGGAAGAGGCGACCCTACCGAGCGGCAGCCCGGAGTCGGGGCAGGAGCTCGTCGCCGGGCCCCGCGGCTTCCTCTTCGTCAATCGACGCTGCAGCTACGCCAAGTCCCAGCGGGAGTGCGTGCCCGCGCGCGTGCGCCCGGCGGGGTTCGACAGCTTCGTGCCGCTCACCCACGCGGGCCTGCCGATCGGCGGATCGCTGGTCAAGAACGGCCTGAGCATGGACGGCACCATCGAGCAGATCGTCCTGTCGAAGGCCGGCGATCGCTACTACGTGCTGGTGTCCGACTACACCAGCCAGGCGGTCTACTCGGGGGGCATCGAGGAGTCCGAGCTCGCGCTGCGCGCCTCGATCGACGGCCCGAGCTACGGCAACCGCCCGATGGCGCTCGCCGTCGACGACGGCGGACACATCGTGCTCGCGCGCCGACGCACGGACGGATGGCTCGTCCGGCGCGTGCGCGAGGACGGCACCGATGCCTCCACCTCGTGGGTGCCGATCGGCTTCGAGCAGCTCGTGTTGCACGGGTCGCGGGGCCTCGGGGTCACCGCCGACGGGCAGGCGTTCGAGACGGCCGACGCGGGCTACCACTTCCGCGAGGTCGCCGCGCCCACGCGCGTGGCGCACGATCTGCCGTTCCTCTGCGGCCCCCTCGGGTGCGTGGTCGGCCACCGCATCCGCGAGGGCTGGGACGAGGCCGCGACGGGGGGGGTCCTCGTGACCGCCTCGCCCGCCGCCGAGGTCAGCCAGCCCTCGTCGAACCCCTACCAGCACCGCCGCCCGCCGGGCGCGAAGTCGGTGTACGGCACCCCGTTCCGGTGTTCCCTCGCGGGGCCCAAGCTCGCCCTCGGCCGCGTGCCGTTCGTCGGGTATGCCAACAACGCGAAGTGGACGTCGTTCCTCATGGAGGGCAAGGACGCCTTCGCCTTCCCCACGGCCAAGGACGACGGCTCGATCGGCGTGAAGCTCCTCGCCAGGAACAAGAAGGAGTTCGCGGCGCGCGAGGTCGCGCTGCTCGGCCCCGAGCCGACCGACGACAAGGGCACGGTGCTGACGCGCACCGAGGCGCAGCAGGGGGGCGTGGTCGCCGTGCGCTACCAGACGACGAAGAGCGCGGGCTCGGGCAAGACGTCCGACCCGGTGGACGTCGAGCTCGCGTGGTGGACCGCGCACGACGACAAGGTGCATCGCGCGAAGGTCGCCGATCACCCGCCGTTCCGGTTGCCCACGCGCTGGCAGAACGAGTCGACGACGTGGCTCGACAAGGACGGCCTGTGGTTCCGCGGCGGTCACGACGGGACGGCGCCGCTGCTCTTCGTGCGCGGAGGCACCGCCAAGGCCGAGGAGATCCCCTGGCCCAAGACGAGCGACTACGCGCCCGGCGGCTACGGGGTCGTGCGCACGGGCACCCGGATCGTCCTCTTCTCTCGCAGCGAGCAGAACGCCGACGCGGCCCGGATCTGGGTCAAGGACGGCGACGCCCCGTGGGTCAAGCACGTGTGGACGCTCGCGCCGGTGCAGGTCTACGACAGCGCTCGCCCCTGGGTGCCCTCGCGACAGCCCACGCTGCAGAACTTCCCGTTCACCGGCGGCGCCGCGTACCTGAGCACGTTCTACGACGGTCTCGTCGGGCACGCCTACCTCACGCCGATCACCACGAACACGGACCCGGCCACGACCGGCCCGAGCGCGGTGCTCGCCCTGCCCCCGGCCACCACGCTGTCGGACGCCCTGCCGAGGTGCGACGAATCGACCCGGGGCGCTCCACGCGCGCCCCTCGGGTGGGCCGTCGGCACGCGACATCCGGTGTCGGTCGAAGCAGCCTCCGAGAACAGCCAGGAGTTCGCCGCGGGCACCGCCGAGACACTCCTCCGCTTCCCCACGGGCGGCCCTCCTTGTGGGCGCGCCCTCGGCTTCTCCCGCTGGTCGAGCGAGGCCGGTGTGATCTCCCTCGACGACCTGCAGTTCGGGCTGTTCCTGCGCGTCGACACCAACCGCGACCAGTCCGCCACCGTGCGCGGGCAGCGACTGGTCTGCTCGGTCGACAAGGGCGGAAAGCTGCCGACCTCGCTCGAAGAAGAGGACGGCTTCTGGCAGTGACTCAGCCGCCGGGCGCGGCGTCGGTCGCGCCGCCGTCGACCGAGACCCCGCCGTCGACCGGATCGGGGATCGAGGCCTTGCTCCAGTCGCCGCCGTCGCGGCACGCGCCGCGGTAGAACGGCAGCAGATCGGGGATGTCGCGCACGGCGCACACGCCGTACTTCGGGTCGCCGAAGCAGTCGATGTAGCCCTTGCTGTAGTACTTCTCGCAGGCGCCGCCCGGCTCCACCGCGAGGTTCTGGCACGTGTCGTAGTCGCCCGACTCGTAGTCGCAGTCCATGCACACGTCGGCGAAGCACACGCCCGCGCACTTCACGTCGCGCGCGCAGGTGTCCTTCGGGTCGATGACCAGCATGCAGGCCGCGAAGTCGAGGGTGCCGGTGTCGGCGTCGATCCAGTCGCCGAGGACGCACTTGCTGCAGGTGCTGTATTTCGCCCGCGCCGAGCTGCACGAGCTCGACGTGGCGCTGCCACCGAAGCATCCGTCGATCAGGGCCTGGATCGCGACGTCGTTGCACGACGTGCCGCCCTTCTTGGCCTTGGCCGCGGGGCAGGTGAAGTCGGAGGGAAGCGGCGTCATGCAGCTCAGGCCGGTGTCCGGCCCGGTGTCGGGCACGAAGGTGTCCCGACCCGTGTCGCGAAGGCCGGTGTCGAGCGGCGGGAGCCTCGTGTCGAAGGCGCCGTCCGTGCTGCTGTCGGCGACCGCGCCGTCGACCGTGCGGTCGCTGTCGAGCCCGAGGGTGCGCGCTCCGCACCCGACCAACCCACCGCCGACCAACACAGCGAAGGACGAGAGCCCCACCACCAGGATCGCTGCGCGCATGGCCGAGGGTGTAGCCCACCTCGGCACTTCGGTCACGCCGCGGCCCCCCGCTCAGGGCGGTACCGGCAACCAGAGACGCGCCGCCGTGCCCCGGCCCTCCGCGCGCGTCGCCACCACGAGCTCGCCGAGGTGCACCGCTGCGGCCCGCTGCGCGACCGAGAGCCCCACGCCGAGCGCGCCCTTGCGCGTGGTCGCGAACGGCGCGTCGGGGCGGCCCACCTCGGGCACGAGCAGCCCAGGGCCGTCGTCCGTGATCTCGAGCAGCAACGAGGCGGGACCGGGCTCGACCTGCACGCGGATCTCCGCGCCGTCGGGGCTCGCGTCGAGGGCGTTGGCGAGGAGGGCGTCCACGCCGGCCTGCAACAACGAGGGGTCGCCCGAGAGCGGCCGACGCGCCTCGGCGCCGACCGAGAGGCGGAGCGCGATCGAGCGCCGACGCGCCCTGCCCCGCGCGGTGTCGACGGCGCGGCGCACCACGAGGTCGAGGTCGAGCACACCCCGCCCCCCGGCCGGGCCGAACGCGAACCCGAGCGCGTGGGCACCATCGACGAGGCGCTCGACCTCCCGGCGTTGGGTCGTGCCGAGGCGGCTCGAGACGGGGCCGTCGCCCACGAGCTCCGCCGTCTCCATCGCGGACAGCACGACGCCGAGCTGGTTGCGCAGGCGGTAGAGCATGGTCGCGAACTCGCGCTCGGCGAGCCCCGAGCCGATCTCGCGCTGCCCTCGCGCGAGCCAGAAGGCCTCGAACGGAGAGCCGTCGAGCAAGCGCCGACGCGCGCCGATCACCTCGGTGACGGGGAAGACCTGCCCGAGCTCCACCGCGCCGACGAACGGGTCCTCGGCGGCGCGGGGCGAACGGTCGCGCAGGCGACCGCGATCGTCGACCACCGCGACGATCCCCGGCGTCGCGACGCCCTCCTCGGGCGGCGAGGTGCGTTCGCCCATCTCCTCGACGCTACACCCCTGCCCGCCCTGCGCAAGACCCTCGCGGCGGTCGCGCGGTCGTCAGCACCACCGGGTGCGGACGCGGTACTTGATCTTGGCCTCGCCCTTCTTGGCGACGGTGACGGTGATGGTGAAGGTGTGCGCGTCCTTCTTCACCGTGGGGTGCGAGCTCGAGACGATCTCCCAGTCGCCGCCGACCGGCTCGAACATCTCGACCGTCTCGGGCGTGTCCTTGTGGTTGCGGAGCGAGATCTCCCACTCCGACTCGCTGTTGCACGAGCCGAGCGACTTCCAGGACATCTGCTTGCGGTCGCCGACCACGTCGAAGGCCTCGCCCATCTTGATGCGCACCTTCTCGTCGCGCGGCGTGTGGTCGATGCGGTCCTCGCCGACGAACTGCTTGGCGCCGGACTTGTCGGCCTTGTAGACGCGGACGATGCCCTTCGGGAGCGGGATGCCGAGGTGGTTCGCCTCCTTGTTCTCGATGTCGAGGTAGACGCCCACCTTCTGGTTGCTCACGACCTGGCCGTAGTTGCCGCGGTAGTAGTAGGCCGCCCCGTGGAAGATGAGCTTCTTGTCGACCTTGATGCCCTGGCCCTCGAGCAGCGTGACCTGCTTCTGCTCGTTCTGCAGCACGTCGGTCGGCTTCTGCAGCGTGTAGAGGTGGTACTCGAAGAACCCCTCCTCGCTGAACGGCTTCTTCGCGTAGGCGCCGCCCATGGGGGCCGACGGTGCGTAGTAGGACGGCGCGGCGTCGTACCCGGAGATCTTCTGCACGTCGCCGGCGACCAGCTTCAGCTTCGCGTTCTCGTAGCTCGCGCCCGTGTTGTTGTTCAGCGTGACCCAGCCCTGCAGGTCGGCGAGCTTGTCGGCGTCGTCGATGACAAGCACGTAGTCGGCCTTCCAGGAGAACCCGCGCGTGAGGTAGGTGACCTCGACCTTCTGCTTGGCGGCGCCGCTGTCCACGAGCCACACCAGCGTGGGCTTGTTGATCAGGTTGGCGGGCACCTCCGGGAACGCGAAGCGGCCCGGGTAGTTGTAGGTGATCTCGCCGTTGATCTTGAGGACCGTGTTGTACATGTCCGCCGACAGCACCTCGGCGTCGACGGCGTCGTCCTTGCCGGTCTTGTCGTTGTACCGGTAGACCTTCACCTTCTTGCCCACGTACTTCTCGAGCAGCTTCTGCGGGCTCAGGATGTCGTAGCGGTAGTTCTGCTCGAGCACGTCGAGCTTGCCGCCGAGCGACTTGATCGAGACCGTCTCGGGCTGGATCTGCGAGGCCACGTCGCGCAGCTCGAGCGACACTCGCCCCGCGGCGATGTCGAGATCGCGCACCTCGCGCACGAGGCCGAAGCCCTGGTTGTAGATGGTGACCGAGACCTCCTTGCGGTCCTTGCTGGTCGAGATCTTGTTCGTGCCGGCGTTCTGCGCGGTCCCCACGGTGGTGAGGGCCGACATTGCGACAACGGAGAGAGCAGGGAGGAGGCGCTTCATCGGGAGCTCCGGGTTCATCGTCAACACCACTTCACCGACACGCGGTAGGTCACCTTGGTCTCGCCCTTGGCGGGCACGGGGACGTCGAAAAAGAACGTGTGCGCGTCCTCCTTCTTCGCGGGGTGCGAAGACGAGAGGATCTGCCAGTCACCCTCGGCCGGCTCGACGATGCGGACCGTCTCGGCCTTGTCCTTGTGGTTGCGCAGCGAGATCTCCCAGTCGGACTCGCTCGTGCAGTAGCCGTGGGGCTTCCACGACATCTGCTTGCGGTCGCCCACCACGTCGAACGCCTCTCCCATCTTCACGCGGACCTTCTCGTCGCGCGGGGTGTGGTCGATGTGGTCCTCGCCGATGAACTGCTGCGCGCCGGACTTGTCCGCCTTGTAGACACGCACGATGCCCTTCGGGAGCGGGATACCCAGATGGTGCTCTTTCTTGTTCTCGAACTCGAGGAACACGGAGACCTTCTGGTTCGACGCGATGGCGCCGTACTTGCCGCGGTAGTAGCCCGCGGTGCCCGAGAACAGCAGCAGCTTCTTCACCGGCACCGAAGCGGCCTCGAGCAGCGTGACCTGCTTCTTCTCGTTCTGCAGCAGCGTCGTGGGGCGACCCAGCGTGTAGAGGTGGTACTCGAAGAGCCCCTCCTCCTTGAAGGCCGGCTTGGCGGGGGCCTCCTTCATCATGGGGCCGTCTTCTGCGCCGTCGAGGTCCTCTTCGTCCATCGGATAGTTCGGCGGCGCGAACTTCTGCACGTCGCCGGCCACGAGCTTGAGCTCCGCGTCGGGGAACGCGGCGCCGCTGCGGTTGTCCAGGGTGACCCACCCCGTGATGTCGGCCTTCGTGTCGTCGGCGTCGACGGTGACGACGTAGTCGCTCTTCCACGCCATCTGGTAGGTCGAGTAGCCGAGCTCGATGGTCTGCTTGCCGAGGGGGCTCCCGACCATCACCACCAGCGTGGGCTTGGCGACGAGGTTCGCCGGCACCTCGGGGAAGGCGAGCCGGCCCGGGTACCCGTAGGTGACCTCGCCGCCGATCTCGAACACCGGCTGCTGGCCGTTCTCGGCCGCGAGCACCTTGGCCGCTACCGGCTCCTCGACGCCGAGCAGCGAGTTCCACCGGTAGACCTTGATCTGCTTGCCGACGTACTTCTCCAGCATCTTGGCCGGCGTGAGCAGGTCGTAGCGGAAGTTCTGCTCGTAGACCTCGAGGGCGTCGGGGCCGGCGAGCGACTTGAGGTGCACGGTCTCGGGCTGGATGTGCGCGGCGACGCCCTCGAGCTGCAGCGCCGTGCGGCCGTTCTTGACCAGATCGACCTCGCGCTGCTCGCGGATCACGGCGAAGTCGGCGTTGTAGATGGTGACGCCGAGCTTCTTGCGCTGGTCGATGCCCGAGACGCGGGGCGTGGCCGGACCGTCGAACGACGCCTTCTTGGGGGGCACCGCCGGCTTGCCACACGCGACCGAGCCGGAGCCCAGGGCGCACAAGGCGAAGAGCCAGAGGGATCGGGAGCTTTGCATGGGGGTCTTTCGGGAGAACGCGGCGAGCCTACGCCTTCTTACGCCCGACCACCCCAGAGGATCTGCGATATGCTGATCCGGCATGGGCGTCGGCATCTTCAACCTGGTCATGGGCCTCGCGGCCATCGGCGCCGGCCTGACCGGCAGGGGCCTCATCGGCACGGGGAGCCCGCTCCACCTGATGATCCTCGGCGGGGCCATCTGCCTGCTCGGCCTCTACCAGATCGTGCGCAGCCGCCGGACCGACTGACCGCGTACGCACCTTCCGTGATCGTACCCCCGGGCTGAAGCGGCTGAAGCCCGGGGCACCGACAGCGGGGGCAAGCCCGCTCGCGCGGGCTATCCAGTCGGCGCGGCGCCCTTCGTCCATCGCCTTCGTCGTCGGCGTAGTACGCGACGATTGCGCACTCGACCGGCTGCGCCTCTACACTTCGCGAGCCCGCCGCAGGTGGGCTTCCGCGGCCGTCGGTGCCCCGGGCTTCAGCCCGGGGGCATTCTCGGAGTGACCGCGTACGCACCTTCGCATTGACGGGCCGCCCCACCTCGGCGAGACAGCCCGGATTGCCGTGCCTGGAAGCTATTTCGACGTCGACGGGACGCTGGTGCGGACGAACCTCGTCCACCCCACCCTCTATTACCTGGCCAACCAGGCGAACCCCTATCTGTCGGCCAAGAAGCTCGGCCGCGCGCTGCTGATGGCGCCGCGGATGATGGTCGCCGAGATGGTCGACCGCCGCACCTTCAACGAGCTCCTGTTCTCCACCTTCGAGGGCATCTCGCACGATCGCCTCGAGGTGCTGGCCGACGACTGCTTCGAGACGGTGATCAAGAAGGCCCTCCACCCGCACGCGCGCGACTTCGTGCAGCGCTGCGTCGATCTAGGGCACGACGTGGTCATCATCTCGGGCGCGCTCGACTTCTTGATGACCCGCCTCGCCCAGTACCTGGGCGCGCACCACGTCATCGCCAACCGCCTCGAGATCAAGGACAACCACGCGACCGGCCGGCTCCTGCGCCCCGTCGTCGCCGGTCCCGAGAAGGCGCGCCTCATCCGCGAGCACGCGCGCGGCCAGGGCCACGACCTCGAGGAGTGCTTCGCATACAGCGACAGCTACTCCGACGTGCCGATGTTGTCCGTCGTCGGCCACCCCGCCTGTGTGAACCCCGACGCCCGCCTGCGGCAGCTCGCCAAGGCGTATTCCTGGCCCGTCGTGGACCTGACCTGACCGAGCGAAGATCATGAGCAACCCCCTCGTCGTCACCCTCGACCGCAAGAGCGCGCCGCGCACCATCTTCTCGGGCGATCGCCTCATCGAGGTCGACATGCCGCCCGGCACGCGCGTGTTCTACCCGCGCCCCCCGATGGAGGGCCTCAAGGACGTCGACGCGGCCATCCGCTACGCGCTCAACCACCCCGTCGGCATGGACCCGCTCCACGCGCTCCTGCGGCCGGGGATGAAGGTCACCATCGCCATCGACGACATCTCGCTCCCCCTGCCCCCGATGCGGCGGCCGGACATCCGCGAGCGCGTCCTCACCATCGTCCTCCAGACCTTGGCCGATCACGCGGTCGAGGACTACGAGATGATCATCGCGACGAGCGTGCACCGCCGCATGACCGCGGACGAGGTGCGCCACGTCGTCGGCGACAAGATCTTCGACGCCCACTGGCCCGACCGGCTCTACAACCACGACGCCGAAGACGCCAAGAACATGGTGGAGATCTGCACCACCGAGCAGGGCGAGATCGTCGAGATCAACCGCCGCGCGGCCGAGTCGGACCTCATCATCTACGTGAACCTGAACCTCGTCCCCATGGACGGCGGCCACAAGTCGGTCAGCGTCGGCCTCTGCGGCTACAAGTCGCTGCGCTCGCACCACAACCCCAAGGTGATGCGCGACTGCCACTCGTACATGGACCCGAAGTCGTCGGCGCTCGCCACCAGCGTCGAGCGCATGGGCCAGCAGATGGAGAAGCACCTCAAGGTGTTTCACATCGAGACGACGGTGAACAACCGCATGTTCGACGACCCGCTGGCCTTCCTCGGCAAGAACGAGGACGACCTCACGGGCCGCGAGCGCGCCGCGCTCAAGGCGCTCACCTTCACGCTGAGCAAGCTCCCCCAGCCCGCGCGGCAGGCGATCTTCCAGCGCGTGCCCTCGCCCTACGGCGTGACCGGCGTGTTCGCCGGCGCGTGCGAGCCGGTGCACGAGCTCACCCTCGCCAAGTCGTACGAGCAGTACGCGGTGCCCATCAAGGGCCAGGCCGACATCCTCGTCTCGGGCATCCCGTACATCAGCCCCTACAACGTGAACTCGTTCCTGAACCCCCTGCTCGTGCAGGTGATGGCGCAGGGCTACCTGTTCAACCTCTACAAGGGCGTCCCGATGGTGAAGAAGGGCGGCACGATGATCATCTGCCACCCGTGCACCGACCAGTTCGACAACGATCACCACGCTCCGTACATCGAGTTCGTGCACCGCTTGTTGCCCGAGACACGCGACGCGATGGAGCTGCACAAGCGCTTCGAGAAGAAGTTCGCGTCCAACCCGGCGTACATCGAGATGTACCGCTTCGGGAACGCGTACCACCCGGCCCACCCGTTCTTCATGTGGTACTGGGGCGAGGCCGGCCGGCAGTGGCTCGGGCGCGTGATCGTCGTCGGCGCCGACAACGAGTACATCCCGAAGCTCCTCGGCTACGAGACCGCGCGGTCGATGCCCGAGGCCCTCGAGATGGCCCGCGACACCGCCCCGCGCGACCCGTCGATCACGATGCTGCACATCCCACCGATCGCGGTCGCCGAGTCGAGCGCCTAGCCCTTCTTTCTCGAGCGGCCGCCCGTGGAGGCGGCCGCCGTTCGCTGCGCTCCGCTCCGCTCACTTGCACCCGAGCTCGGCCGTCGGCATCCCACGGTCGATGGACGACTGGCTGCACCGCACCCCCTCCGCCTTCCCCGGCAAGCGGCTCTTCCGGCTCGGGCTCGCCGCGAGCTTCGGCATCGACGAGGCGGGCGTGCGCACCGCGATGGACCGCGGGGTGAACACGTTCCTCTGGACGATGCGCTCCGGCGGCCTGAAGAACCCGCTGCGCGAGGCCCTGAAGCAGCGCCGCGAGCAGACCGCGGTGATCGGCTACGCCAAGATCGGCTGGTTCGGGTGGGGCGTGCGCCGCGGCGCCGAAGCGCTGCTGCGCGACCTCGGCGTCGACTACCTCGACACGTACCTGCTCGGCTGGGTCGGCGTCGGCGCGGCGTGGTCGAGCGCGACCGAGCGCGAGATGTTGCACCTGAAGGAGAGCGGCAAGGTACGCGCGATCGGCATGAGCATCCACGACCGCCCGCGGGCCGGCCGTCTCGCGGCCGACTCGCCGCTCGACCTGTTCATGATCCGCTACAACGCGGCGCACCCCGGCGCCGAGCGCGAGATCTTCCCCCACCGCCGCGCGGACCAGCCGACGATCCTCGCGTACACCGCCACCTCGTGGCGCAAGCTGCTCAAACGTCCGAGCGGGTGGACCGGCAACGTGATGACCGCGGGGGACTGCTACCGGTTCCAGCTCTCGAACCCCCACGTGGACCTCGCGCTCACCGGGCCCGCGAACGGCCAGCAATTGCAGGAGAACCTCGACGCGCTCGAGAAGGGGCCGCTGTCGGAGGACGAGGCGAAGTGGATGCGCGCGTTCGGGCACGCCGTCCACGGCTGATCAGAAGATGTTGCCCATGCCCTGCATGACGGCGACCGAGACGAAGCCGAGCACGGCGAGCCCGATGATGAGCCCCGTCTTCGGACCAGGCTTCTTGCGGCCGATCACCGCGAGGACGAGGCCGACGAACGACGTCGCGACGATGGCCATCGCGTAGCTCTGCGAGCGACCGCGCAGCTCGTCGCGCGTCGTCTCGATGCGGTGCCGCTTCTCCACACGCGCGGGGTCGTACACGCCGTACCCATTGCTGCTCGAAGGCGTGGACGTGTAGGCGCGGTTGGCATCGACGTACTTCGGCACGACGACGGCGAGGCCGTAGGCAGCGGTGAGCAGCGCGAAGAGGACGAAGACGAGGGCGGCGACCTTCATGGTCGGAGGGTCTAGCGAAGGTTGGCCGAAACAGCCATTGACCGAGCGCAAGCCGGTCAGCGCCGACGACGACGCGCGAGGAGCGCGCCGAGCGACCCGAGACCGAGCACGAGCGCGGCGGAGCCCTGTGCCCCACGGCCCGACACGGCGCAGCCCGAGTCGGTCGAGGGCGGCTCCGCGGCGAGACAGGTCTTGCTCGGGACGTCGCACGCATACCCGTTCGCGCAGTCGGCCGTCGTGGCGCAGCTCTGCAGGCAGGCGCCGAACGCCGGCGCGCAGGCGTACGGCCCGCAGTCGAAGGCGACGCTCCCGCCCTCCTCGCACTTGGCCCCGGGCGCCGCGCAGTACGCGGGACCGACGCCGGTGCTCGGGCCGGTGCAGCGGTTGCGCGCGCACATCGTGCCTTTGCCGGCGCCGATGCACTCGCCGGCGCCGTCGCAGGTGCCGAGGCACGTGCGCGCGGGGCCGCAGTTCTGGCGGAGATCGACGCCGACGGGCTCCACGGTGCAGATGCCCGGGCTGCCGAGGAGCGCGCACGAGTAGCACTTCTGCTCGCACGCGGTGTTGCAGCACACGCCCTCGACGCAGTGGTTGGTCTCGCACTCGGCGTCCTTGGTGCACGTCTTCACGCCCGGAGGCAGCGCAGGGCGATCGGCGATCACCGGCGCCGCGCCGTCGGCGAACCCGAGGTCGGTGCCCGTGTCGACGACGGAGCCCGTGTCGACGACGGAGCCGGTGTCCACGGCGCCAGTGTCAGGGACATCCGTGTCGCCGCTCGCGTCAGAGACCTCCGGGCCGGCGTCGACCGGCAGCGCGCCGCAGACACCGCTCGCCGTGTCGCACTTGCCGGAGACGCAGTCCGCGTCCTTCGCGCACTTGTCGAGGCACGCGGTGCTGCTCGCGCAGACGAGCCCGGCAGGGCACGCGCCCGTACCCGAGCCGACGCACGCCTCGCTCGTGCCCGCGCAGCGCCCGCCGCTGCTCAGCGTGCTCCCGACGCAGGAGCCTCCGCAGGGGGCCGTCGACGGCTTGAACGAGCATCCGCTGGTTCCGCAGCCGCCTGCGCACTCGCCGACGCAGAGCTTCCGCGGATCGGGCGTGCCGGTGGTCACGAACGCGCAGGTGCCGCTCGCGCCGCACGCCTGGCAGGGCTGGTTGCACGCCGTACCGCAGCACACGCCGTCCACGCAGAACCCGCTCGTGCACTCGCGCGGATCGCCGCAGGAGGCGCCGTTGGCCTTGGTCGTCGTCACGCACGCGGTGCCCGAGCAGTAGGCCCCCTTGGCGCAGTCGGCGCTCGTGGCGCAGCTCGTGAGGCAGCTCGTCGCGCCGCAGAGGTAGGGGGTACACGTCGTGCGCGCTCCGTGGGGGGCGCCCGTCACCGTCGAGCAGGTGCCGAGCTTGCCCGGCACGTCACAGGCCTTGCACTGCTCGGTGCAGCCGGTGTCGCAGCACACGCCGTCGACGCAGTTGCCCGAGGTGCAGTCGGCCGCGAGCAGACACCCCTTGCCCGCCGCGAGCTTGGTCGCGCACGTGCCGTACAGGCAGGCCAGACCCGCCGCGCAGTCGGTGGCGGAGATGCAGGTCGCCATGCACGCCCCGCCGAAGCAGTTCAGGAACGGGGAGCAGGTCTTGCCGCTGCCCGTCGGCGCGCTACCGGTGATCGGCGAGCAGAAGCCCTCGCGCCCGGGCACCTTGCAGCCGTAACAGGTCTCGGTGCACGCGCGGTCGCAGCAGTAGCCGTCGACGCACGGCCCGCCGCCGCAGTCGGTGGTCGTGGTGCAGGTCTTCGCCTTCACGGCGTCGGTCCACACCTCCGCCGTGTTGCGGCTCTCGTCGACCCCGGCCGTGCCGCCGAGGCCTCCGGCCACCAGCAGCCGCCCGCCGGCGAGCGGGGCGAGCACGGGGTTGGTGCGCGTCATCTGCAGGTCGGTGCCGAGCACGAAGCCGCCCGCCTCGGTGTAGTAGTAGGTCTGCTTGGTCGCGGGCACGATGAGCAGGGCGCGGCCGTCGGGCAGCATGGCCCCGTGCATCTTGCCTCCCGGCAGATCCACCGGCGCGGTGAGCTTGGTGAACTTGAGGGTCGCCGGATCGAAGAGCTCCGCGCGACCGCCGATCGTGTCGTTGCCCGCGACGAGCACCTTGCCGCTCGGCAACAGGAGCATGGTCGGGTTCACGCGCGCGCCGTTCATGTTGAACGTGGCGGACCAGGTGTTGGTCGCGGGGTCGTAGACCTCGGCGTACCCGCTCGAGCAGCAGCCGCCGGCCACGAGCACCTTGCCGCTCGCCAGCGTGACGGCGGCGCCGTCGGAGTGACCGGTGGGCGCGCTCGCGACCTCCGTCCAGGCGTCGGTCGGAGGGTCGTAGATCTGGGCTCTGTTGCCGCTGCCCACGAGCGAGAACACCTTGCCGCTCGGCAGGGTCGTCCACGCGTCGCCGGACACGCCGGTGAGCGCCATCGCCTTCTTGGCGGCCGAACCGGTCGTCGGATCCCAGACCTCGTAGGTGGCGTTGTCGGCCCCGAACTCGCTGCCGAACCACAGCACCTTCCCGCTCGCGAGCCGCACCACGCCGGCGCGGGAGCGGGACACGAGGGTGTCAGGGCCCTTGGTGAACCGGTCGGTCACCGGATCGTAGATGTCGGGGGTGAGCACCGACGAGAGGAACCCGGGGAACACGACGACCCGCCCGTCGGCCAGCGGGACGCCGACCATGCGCTCGCGGATGTGGTTGAGCTTGTCGAACGTGCGCGACCAGCCCGGATCGACCACCACGGGGAACGCGAGATCGTGGGTGGCGACGTCGGCGGTGACGACGGTGACGTCCCCCTTGGTCTCGAGGTGCAGGACGCCGCGTCGCTCGCGCCCCTTTGCGTCGAGGACCACGAGCGGCTCGCTCACGATCGCCGCGACGCCATCGACGACGGCGTGGATGCGCCCCTCGACCAGGCGCAGGGTCTGGACGCCGGGCCCCTTGCGGATCGTCCAGCGCAGCGCCGTCGTGGCGCGGGGCGTGTGCAACACGCGGAGCTCCTCCACGCGATCCTCGTGCACGACCTGCAGCAGGTCGTCGCCCGCGAGCGCCTTCGCGTAGAGCACCACGCCACCCTCGGCGGTGCCCTCCACGGCGGAGGCCTCCACGGCGACGTCGAGGAACGCTTCCGGTCGACCGCTCGGAGCGAGGTGCAGCGGCGCGTCCGCGCGCAGGGGGACCGCGACCGCCAGCGCACCGGCCACGTTCGCCCGATACCCTGCCGCGTCGCGCGCGAGACCGACCCGCGAAGACAGGCGGGCGGCGACCCCGGGGATCCGCCGCGCCACCTGCAGCGAAGAGGCGCTCTCCCGCGACGGCAACGACGCGTCCGGCGCCTCGTTCGACGAAGGGGCGCCGGCGCTGCTGCATCCAGCCACGAACAGGAGAGCGGAGAGGGCGGCGACGCGCATGACCGCATCGTCGCCCGACCCTCGCCCCGCGGATCGAAAACCGACCTAAATCGTGGGTCTCGGCCCGCGACCGCTCTGTCCTTCAGTGGTGGTCGTGACCGCCCGGGCCGTGCGGGTGCCCGTGATCGAGCTCCTCGGCGGTGGCCGCGCGGATGGACAGCACCTCGACGTCGAAGTGCAGCTGCACGCCGGCGAGCGGGTGGTTCATGTCGATGGTGACGACGTCCTTGCCGACGCTCTTGACCCAGAACGGCTGCTCGTCGCCCGTGGAGGTGTCCTCCATCACGAGCTCCATGCCGACCTCGAGCTCCACGTCGTCCGGGAACGCGTTGCGGGGGACCTTGCGCTCGCCGGCCGCGTCGCGCGCGCCGTAGCCCTCCTCGGGCGAGACCACCACGACCAGCTTCTCGCCGACCTTCTTGCCGGTGAGCGCGCTCTCGAGGCCGGGGACGATGTTCTCGTGGCCGTGCAGGTACTGGAGCGGATCGTCGTCCTCGGAGCGATCGAGCGTCTCGCCAGCGTCGTTGCGGAGCGTGTAGCGGAGTCCGACGACGAGGTCGTCTGCGATGGATGCGGTCACGAGGGTCTCCCGAGTGAGGGTTTCGACGGCGCGGGACTCTATCCGCCCGGGGCGGGGGCGCAACCGCGGGGTTCGTGGCCCAGCCTCCGACCGGGGGGTAGGCTTCGGTAGCGCATGGCCAACCTTCGCTTCGAGAGACTCACGGTCGTCGTCGCCCTCGCGGTGACCCCGGCGCTCACCAGCTCCCTCCTCGCCTCGCCGGCGCACGCCGACGAGAAGAAAGACCCGGCGGCCCACCTGAAGGCCGGCAAGAAGCTGCTCGAGAAGAAGGAGTACCTGAAGGCGAAGGTGGAGCTCCTCGCCGCGCAGGAGCAGCTCGGTGACCCCGAGTCCGCCTATTACCTCGGCCGCGCCTACGAGGGCCTCGGCGAGGACGCGAACGCGGCCGCGGCCTACGACAAGGCCACGGCGACGGCCGGGAAGATCCCCGCCGACCTCGCGAAGGACGCGGCGACGCGGGCCGCGGCGCTGCGCAAGAAGCCGGTGAAGGTCACGCTCGACAGCGCGCCCGAGTCGGCGTCGGTGCGCATCGACGGCACGGAGATCGCGCAGAAGACGCCGTTCTTCATGCACCTGGCGCCGGGCTCGCACAAGTTCGTGTTCGCGCTGCCGGGCAAGCCCGAGATCGTCCGCGACGAGCTGATCGCGCCGCTCGTGCCGGCGGTGATCCGGGTGGAGTTCGATCCGAAGCCCGTGGTGCCGACCAAGCCGACCGCGCCGGTCGAGCCCACGCCGAAGGTGACGCCGACGCCGACACCGACACCCACCCCCGAGCCCATGCCGCCCGCCGAGGCGCCGCTGCGCCACGTGGTGAGTCACCGCTGGATCTGCATCACCGGCACGGCGGCCCTGGGATTCCTGGCGTTCGGCGGGATCTACGGGGTCAAGACGCTCATCGACAAGTCGAAGTACGACGCCCAGCAGACGCCGGAGCGGCGCGACCTCGGCCAGCGGGACGCGCTCATCGCGGACGTCGCCCTGGGCATCGGCCTCGGCCTCGCCGTGACGACGGTCGTGCTGTGGGTGAAGACGCCGAGCTCGAGCAACGTCGCGCTCGTGCCTTGGGTCTCGCCCGCGCTCGTGGGCGCAGGCGCGACGTTCCGGTTCTAGCGTTCAGGCCGGCTTCGGCGCGAAGCTCTTGCACCACCCCTCGGGGTGGATCGGGCCCTTGACGACCTTGCAGCCACCGCACGAGGCGGCGGCCGGCGGGTTGTAGAGCGCACACCCGCTGCACTTCTTGGTCGCGTCGGGCGCCTTGTCGACGTAGCCGAGCGCGTTACGTGCCTCGATCTCCTGGGGGGTGAGCCCCGCGGTGTCGGTGCAGACCAGAGCCTTGGGCTCGTCCTTCTTGCAGGCAGCGAGCACGCCGGCGGCGCCGACGGCGGCCACGCTGAAGAGGGACTTGCGCAACAGATCGCGACGGGTGACGAGGTTGGACATGCGACCCGGAGATTGAGGTCGAGCGGAATCGAGCGTCAAGGGCTCGTTGTGCGGCAAAGACGCGCAGGCGGCCATTGGGCAAGTGCCCGGGTGGAGGCCTCGCCGAACGGGAGCAAGCAGGGAAGACCGACCAGGCGTGGCGCACCATCACCCATTGATTGTCTCCATTGTTCGTGCACCTGTCGCTCGCGCTCCGCCACGCGTTCGTCACGAGCGTCGCCGAGCCTTCCCGCTATCCTTCGAGCATGCGGGCGCGCTGGGTGCTGTTTCTCACGGTCGGCTGCGGTGGGGCGGTTTCCACGGCCGAGGTCGACGCCGGTGCGGAGGTCGCCGTCGAAGCCGGACCGCGAGACGCCGGGCCGGAGGCGCCGGTCGCGGGGTGGTCCTACGTGCAGACCAGTGGAGGGACCACGACCTACGACTGGGGCTCGGCGAAGCCGCCGACGACGCCGCCGCCCGCGGCCGGCGCCTGCGCCTACACGGTGCTGCACGTGCACCGCGGGGCCGACGGCGTGATCGACCGGGTGGTCAACGACTACGTCTCTGGAGGGGGCGTCCAGGACGAGCCGTATGCGCTGCTCCCGACCTCGGACGGTTCGTTCTGGGCGAGCGCGGGCGAGACCCGCCTCCGGAGCGTGTCGTTCGACACCCGATCCGGCGTCCCGACGCGCGTCACGCTCGGTGGCATCGCTCGCGCCTACGAGGGCGGGAAGGTCATACTCGAGGGGACGTTCGAGTCGAGCTGCGGACTGGCTCCGGTGACGCGCGCCAACGTTCTCGCGACCGTGGTCGGCGCCCGCCCCGGTCCGGTGGACGCCACATTCGCCAAGGCGCCGCTGCCGTGGGAACCGCGGCTGATCGGCGCAAGCCACACCTTCGCGGCGCCTCCGACCGCTGGGGCCCTCGGCCTCGCGCCGGCCCGCGTCACCCCCGTGCCCTTGCCCGACGTGTGGGGCGATGGCGTCCCACGCTACCGGGCGATCGTCGTCCGCCGGTTCAACTGGGACGCCGAGCTCTTCTGGATCCCCCCGGGCATGTTCACGAGCATCGCCGGACCGAAGTCCGACGCCCTCCCGAAGTCGAAGTTCACCCCCGACGTGGTGGTCGCCCGGCTGGCGACCAAGGCGCTCCTCTTCGACGGCGCGGCGCCCTACGTCGCCTGGGGCTATCAGGGCAGTGCTCCGCTCGATCCACTGACCACCTCGGGCGCCGAGTGCGGTGGCGGCATCTGCCTCCGCCTCCAGGCGAAGCACTACCCGTGCCCCGACTTCACCTACGGCGGCTTCGCCACCCGGCTGCCCGGCGGCGGCAAGGTCACGCTGAAGGTCCGCGTGCGCGCGACCCGCCCCGACGGAGCGCCGACCGGCGCCACCCCACCCCCGAACCCGCTGGTGCTCTTCACGACCACGCCCGCGGCCGTCGACGGTACCAATGATCTGTCCGCCCTCGCCTTCCCGGGCGCGCCCGGCGCGGACGGGGCGTTCGACACCGGCTGGGTCGAGGTCACGAGCACCGTCCCGAAGGACAGCCCCGAGGTCGCCGTCGCCGTGTCCGCCCACGCGACCGGCTCGGCGGACACCTACGCCGCCGACAAGAAGCTCTTCGCCGAGTGCGCCGCCATCCCCGCCTCCGCGCGCTGGCCGGTCACGATCTGGGTCTCCTCCGTCCGCGTCGACCCCTGAAATCCAGCGCTGCCCGCCGAATCGTCCCGCCTGTGACGTCGCCGCGGCGCGAAAACCGGTTCGCGTTGACGGCACGGTGACGCCGTACGATTCCCTGCGGTCCCCGCCCCCTGGAAGCCCATGAGCCGCAACGGAAGCCCGCCCACGACGCTCACGCGTCCCACCAACGCCGTCCCCGCGCGAGGCAGCCTCACGCCCCCCGCCCCCGATCTGCCGCCGCTCGACTGCGCGCGCGTGTTCGAGGGTTCGAACCTCGTCGTGCTCGGTGGCACCGGGTTCCTCGGCAAGGTGTTCTGGGTGATGTTGCTCGCGGCCTACCCGGGCATCGGCAAGATCTACATGATGGTCCGGAGCAGCAAGGGCAAGGGCTCGCCCGAGCAGCGCTTCTGGAAAGAGGTCGCCACCAACGAGTGTCTGCGCCCGCTCCGCGAGCAGCACGGCGAGGGCTTCGAGGCGTTCCTCCGCGAGAAGATCGTCCCCATCGACGGCGACGTGGGCAAGCCCAACTGCGGCGTCGATCCCGCGCTCATCGCGGAGCTGAAGGGCACCGTGGACGCCGTCGTCAACGTGGCCGGCGTGGTCGACTTCACCCCGCCGCTCGACGAGGCGCTCGACGCCAACGCCTTCGGCGCGCAGAACCTCTGCGCGCTCTCGCGAGCCCTCGGCGACGCGCCGCTGTTCCACACGAGCACCTGCTACACGGCCGGCACCCGCAAGGGCCTCATCCTCGAGCAGGATCCGCTGCAGGTCCCCTTCCCGCGCCACGAGGAGCTCGGCGCCGAGCTCTGGGATCCGGACCGCGAGATCGCCGACTGCCTCGACCTCATCGCACAGGCCCACCACCGCTGCAACGACGCCTTCCGGCAGAGCGAGTTCAAGGAGAAGGCGCTCTCCAACCTGCTCGACCGCGGCGAGCCCACCGAGGGCCCCTCGTTCGACGCCGAGCTCGAGAAGGTGCGCCGCAAGTACGTCGAGTCGCGCCTGCAGGAAGCGGGCATGGAGCGCGCCACCCACTGGGGCTGGCAGAACACGTACACGTACACCAAGAGCATCGGCGAGCAGGTCATCGCCCGCTCGGGGCTGCCGTTCACCATCGTGCGCCCGGCGTGCTGCGAGTCGACCAGCGTGTTCCCGTTCCCCGGGTGGAACGAGGGCATCAGCACCTCGGTGCCGATCATCTTCCTGACGATGCAGGGGCAGGTCCGCATCCCGGCAAGCAAGGCGATCCTCGACTTCATCCCGAGCGACATGGTCTGCGCGGGCATGGTCCTCGCGCTCGCCGAGCTCCTCGAGGGCAACTTCAAGCCGGTCTACCAGCTCGGCGCCTCCGACGTGAACCCGTGCAGCTCGTACCGGTTCGGCGAGCTGTTCGGGCTCTACAAGCGCAAGCACTACCAGCGCACGGGCAAGGGCAACCCGTTCGTCAACCTGCTCAAGGCCTACACCGAGATCCTCGTCGTCGACAAACACCACTTCCGCAAGTGGGGGTCCTCGTACAACGCCAAGGCCATGCGCACGGTCGCGCAGATGATGAAGCGCGTGCCGGTGCTCAAGCCCGGTGCCAAGGCGCTCGAGGGCGTGGCCAAGGTCGAGGACAAGATCGCCGAGATCATGGAGCTGTTCGTGCCGTTCATGCACGAGCAGGTGGGGCCGTTCTCGTGCGCCAACACGCGCGCCGCGTACACGCGCGCGACCGACGCCGACAAGGCCAAGCTCCCGTGGCGCCCCGACCAGATCGACTGGAACGACTGGACGATGAACATCCACATGCCCGCCGTGGAGAAGTGGGTGTTCCCGGACATGGAGGCCAAGCTCAAGAAGGAGCCCAAGCCCCTCAAGGCGCACACCACGCTGGTCACGATGCTGCACGAGATGGCGAGCCGGCACGATCTGTCGGTCGCGCTCTCGCGCCTCGAGGCCGATGGGCTCTCGCGCGTCACCTACCAGGACCTCGAGCAGCGCGCCGAGGCCACCGCGGCGCGGCTCGCCGAGATGGGCGTCGAGAAGGGCGCGCGCGTCGTGCTCTCGGCCAAGAACCACCCCGACTGGGCGATCGCCTACTTCGGCATCCTGCGCGCCGGCGCCACCGTCGTGCCGGTCGACCCGGCCATGGACCCGGAGGGCTTCGCCAACATCGTCCACGAGTCGGGCGCGCGCGTCGTCGTGCGCGACGCCGAGGTCGACGAGAAGGTCGGCGACCGCCTGCGCAAGGTCGAGCCGCCCCTGCGCACCCCCGATCTGCACGCGCTCACCGCCGAAGATCGCGCGCTCGTGCCGCCCACGATCGAGCTCTCCGACGCCGACGTCGCGAGCCTCATCTACACGAGCGGGACCACCGGGCACCCGAAGGGCGTGCAGCTCACCCACGCCAACTTCACCGCGCTCGTCGCGTCGCTGGCGCCGATCTTCCCGCTGCACGGGGGCGATCGGCTGCTCTCGGTGCTACCGCTGCACCACACCTTCGAGTTCACCTGCGGCCTCTTGCTGCCGCTCTCGCGCGGCGCCCGCATCCTCTACCTCGACGAGCTCAACGGCGAGCGCATCAAGAAGGGCCTCACCGACGGGCGCATCACCGCCATGATCGGCGTCCCAGCGCTCTGGCAGCTGCTCGAGCGGCGCATCCTCGCCAAGGTGAAGGACCGCGGCCCGATGGCCGAGACCGCCTTCGACCTCGCCGGACAGCTCAACCGGTGGAGCAGCAAGACCCTGGGGCTCGACCTCGGTCGCGTCCTCTTCGGGCAGGTGCACGACGAGCTCGGCGGCCACCTGCGCTTCATGGTCAGCGGCGGCGCGGCGCTCCCCGCCGACACCCAGAAGACCTTCGCTCGCCTCGGCCTCCACCTCACCGAGGGCTACGGCCTCACCGAAGCGGCGCCGGTGCTCACCGTCTCCAAGCCCTCGGGCGGCCCCATCGGCCAGGTCGGCACTGCGATCCCTGGCGTCGAGGTGAAGATCCTCGAGCCGAACGAGCTCGGCGTCGGCGAGGTCGTCGCGCGCGGCCCCAACGTGATGAAGGGCTACACCGACGAGTCGGCCACCCGCGAGGTCATCGACGACAAGGGCTGGCTGCACACGGGCGACCTCGGCAAGCTCGACAAGAAGGGCCGCCTCAGCATCGTCGGCCGCGTCAAGGACGTGATCGTCGCGGCCAGCGGCGAGAACGTCTACCCCGACGACGTCGAGACCCTCCTCGGCAAGGTCGCGCGCATCAAAGAGCTCGCCATCGTCGGCATCGACGATCCGCGCGGCGGCGAGCGCGTCGCCTGCCTCGCCGTGCCCGCGAAGGACGACGAGGTCGACCGCGCCGCGCGCATGGACCGCGCCCACCGCTCGCTCCGCGAGGCCCTCGGCAAGCTGCCCTACGGCATGCAGCCGGCCATCGTGCACCTCTACGACGCGCCCCTGCCGCGCACCGCGACCCGCAAGGTCAAGCGCCGCGAGGTGCAGGCCATGCTCGGTCGCATGATCGCCGCCACCGCGAAGCCGGCCGACGAGACCAGCGACGCCACCCCGGTGCGCACCGCGATCTCCGCCGTGACGGGGCGCCCCCTCAAGGAGATCCACCCCCACTCCACGCTGCAGGACGAGCTCGGGTTCGACTCGCTCACGCTCACCGAGCTGCTCGTGGCGCTCGAGGCGCGCTACGGCACCATCGACCCGCAGGGCCTCGTCCACGCACGCACGGTCGAGGACGTGGAGAAGCTCCTCGAGGGTCGTCATGTGCGCGCCGAGTCGCGCACGCGCACCATCGAGGGCCGCCGCCACGACAAGCACGCCGAGGACGACAAGATCGATCTGCCGAAGCCGGTGCAAGACCTCGGCAAGAGCCTGTTCGGCAAGCTCCAGATGGGCTTCTACGACCGGGTGATGAAGCCGACCGTCACCGGCCGCGCGTTCATCCCGCACAACCGCCCCACCATCGTGGTGTGCAACCACTCGAGCCACCTCGACATGGGGTTCGTGAAGTACGCGCTCGGGAGCTACGGCCAGGGCCTCGTGTCCCTCGCCGCCCAGGACTACTTCTTCGAGGGCAACAAGCTCACCCGCACCTGGTTCGAGAACTTCACCAACCTCGCGCCGCTCGACCGCAAGCAGCTGCGCGCGGCGATGCGCCAGGCGGGAGAGATCCTGCGCCGCGGCAACACGGTGCTGATCTTCCCCGAGGGCACGCGGTCGACCGACGGCGAGATCCAGGAGTTCAAGTCGCTCGTCGGCTGGCTCGCCATCGAGCACGACGTCGACATCCTGCCGGTCTGGCTCGGCGGCACCTTCGAGGCCCTCCGCAAGGGCGCCATGTTGCCCACCCAGCGCGAGCTCGAGGCCCGCATCGGGCCGCCGTTCGCGGTCTCCGACATGCGCCGCCTCACCCCGGGCATGAACACCAGCGAGGCCGCCCGCGAGGTCGCCCGCCTCGCCCGCCAGGCCGTGCTCGCCCTCCGCGACGGCGACGTGCTCGATTTCGCCCGCCTCGAGGGCTCGGTGAAGGTCGAGCGCAAGCACCCGCTGATCGCGCTCTTCGAGGAGCTCGAGCAGAAGTTCAAGCCGGGGTCGATCACCCAGCCGGTGTCGTTCTACTTCACGCTCGGCAACGACGAGATCGCCAAGTGGACGGTGAAGGTCGACCCCTCGACCTGCCAGATCAAGAACGGCAAGCCGGAGGGCGGCAGCGCGGACTGCGTGCTCAAGACCAGCCAGGAGATCTTCACCAAGATGGTCCGGGACGCCTACATCCCGGGCCCCGCCGAGGTCATGTCGGGGCTCGTGAAGAGCAACGACGTGGGCCTCTTGTTCGAGTTCCAAAAAGCCTTCCAGCTGGTTTGAGGTCGTGACGATGGCGCGTGTGCTCGTGACGGGGGCTTCGGGGTTCTTGGGTCGGCACCTCTGCCGGTCGCTGGCCGATCACGGCCACGAGGTCGTGGCGCTCGCCCGCCACGTCGAGCAGCTGCCCGACCACGTGGTCCCGCGGCGCGGCGACGTGCTCGACCAGGCCAGCATCCGCGACGCGGCGGCCGGCTGCCTCGCCGTGTTCCACTGCGCAGGCAAGGTCTCGCGCCGGCCCGAGGACGCCGAGGAGCTGCACCGCGTCCACGTGGAGGGCACGCGTCACGTGCTCGAGGCGTGCAAGGCGGCCCACGTGAAGCGGGCGATCGTCGCCTCGACGAGCGGCATCGTCGCCGTGGGCGACGACCCGGACCACATCCACACCGAGACCGACCCCTCGCCGCTCGGGCTGATCCAGCGCTGGCCCTACTACCGCAGCAAGCTGTTCGCCGAGCAGGCCGCGCTCGCCATGAACGCGCCCGATTTCGAGGTCGTGTGCGTGAACCCGACGCTGCTCCTCGGCCCGGGCGACGACCGGGGCTCCTCGACCGAAGACGTGCGCCTGTTCCTCGAGAAGAAGATCCCGGCGGTGCCGCCCGGCGGCATGTCGTACGTCGACGCGCGCGACGCGGCGGAGGCCATGCGCCTCGCGTGGGACAAGGGCGTGCCCGGCGAGCGCTACCTGGTCGGCGCCTGCAACCTCACCGTGCGCGAGTTCTTCGCCCGGCTCGCCCGCATCACGGGCATCGCCGCCCCTTGGATCCCGCTGCCGCGCAACCCCGAGATCGCGCGCATCGGCGCCAAGCTGCTCGACGACGTCGCGCGCCGCCTCGGCGTCTCGATGCCGGTCGAGGCGCAGAGCTTGGACATGGCCCAGTACTACTGGTACCTCGACGCGACGCGCGCCGAGACGGTGCTCGGCTGGCAGCCGCGCGATCCGATGACCACGCTGGTCGACACGGTCGACGATCTCCGCGAGCGCGGCGTCGTCTGGCCCGACGCGCCCGCGCTGTAGTCGTAGTCTCTGGCGATGGGGACGGACCAGACCGACGAGCCCGCCGAGGCGCCTTCGTCGCGGCCGCCCCGGTCGAAGGGCTGTCCGAGCGACGAAGAGCTCGGGCGCTACCTCGATGGTCAGGCCGACCCGAACCTCCGCTCCCGCATCCAGCGCCACGCCGACGGCTGCGAGGGCTGTCGGGCCGCGCTGGGCGCGTTCTTCGAGGCGTACGGCTCCGACGATCCCCCTCCCCTCAGCGCGCCCTCGCTCGATCTCGCGCCTGGCACGCGCATCGGCCGCTACGCGATCGTCGAGCGCCTCGGCGCGGGAGGCATGGGCGTCGTCTACTCGGCGCGCGACGTCGAGCTCGGGCGCCTCGTCGCGCTCAAGCTCCTCGCCGGGCGCGCGACGGCCCACCAGAAGGGCGACGACGGCAGCGAGCGCACGGTGGCCGGCCAGGCGCGCCTCCAGCGCGAGGCCCGGATGATGGCGCGCCTCGGGCACCCCAACGTGGTCGCAGTGTTCGAGACGGGCCTCGCGGGCGAAGAGGTGTTCGTCGCCATGGAGCTCGTGGACGGCCAGAACCTGCGCGCGTGGCTCGAGGGCGGTCGCTCGGTCGACGCCACGCTGGGCGTGTTCCACCAGGCGGCGCTCGGGCTGATGGCGGCGCACGAGGCGGGCATCGTCCACCGCGACGTGAAGCCGGAGAACATCCTGCTCGACCGCGCGGGGCGCGTGCGCATCGCGGACTTCGGCCTCGCGCGGCCGGAGCTCGCGAACGAGCCCGCGCCCGGCTTCAACGACGACGCCAACGTGCTCTCCTCGCTGCGCACCCGCGTCGGCGCGCTCGTCGGCACGCCCGCGTACATGGCCCTCGAGCAGCTCGAGGGCAAGCCCGTCGACGCGCGGTCCGACCAGTTCTCCTTCGCCATCGCCCTCTTCGAGGCGCTGTTCGGGGAGCGACCGTACGCCGGCGCCAACCCCCACGCCCTGCGGGAATCGATGCGCGCGCGGCAGCTGCGACCCGGCCGACGCAAGGGCGTGCCCACGCGGGTGCGCAACGCCCTGCGCCGCGCCCTCGACCCCGACCCGGAGCAGCGGTTCCCGACCCTCGCGCCGCTCGCCGAGGCGCTCTCGGCGCCGCGGAGGGAGCTCCGCCTCGCCCTCGCCCTGCTGGTGCTGATCCTCGCGACGATCCCGATCGGGCTGCTCGGTCGACGGCCTTCCGCCGCGCCCCCGAACCCCTGCCCCGACACCCCCGACCCCCTGGCCGGCATCTGGGACGCGCCCACCAAGAAGCAGGTCGCCGATCACCTGCGCGCGACCGCCCCCGCCATCGCCGCCGAGGTCCTCCTCCGCCTCGAGCCCGCGCTCGACGCCCACGCCACCGCGATCCGGACGATGCGTGTCACCGCGTGCCGGGCCACGCGCGTGACCGGCGAGCAGTCCGAGGCGCTGCTCGATCTGCGGATGCAGTGCCTCGATCAGCGCAAGGAGGAGCTGCGCGCCATCGTCGCCCTCCTCGGCCGCGCCGACGCGAAGACCGCCGTCCAGGCGCCCCGCGCGGTGCTCGGGCTCACGGACGTGCTCGGCTGCGCGGACGTCGCCAACCTCTCTACGCCGGTGCCGCTCCCCAAGGGCAGCGGGCGCAGCGAGATCGAGGCCATCCGGGTCGAGCTCACGAACGGCGAGGTGGCCTACCTCGCGGCGCGGTACCCCGAGGGGCTCGCGATCGCGACCCGCGCCGCCCTGCGCGCGCAGGCCGTCGGCTATCGACCGGTCCAGGCCGAGGCGTTGTTCCTCCGCGGTCGACTCGAGCTGTCGCTGGGCAGCTTCGCCGCGGCGCGCGAGACGTTCCTCGAGGCGGTGAGCCGCGCGGAAGCCGGCAAGCACGACGCGCTCGCCGCCGAGATCTGGGCCTGGCTCACCCTCACCACCGGCTCGAAGCTCGAGAAGCACGACGAGTCCCGGCTCTACGAGGCGCGCGCACGGGCCGCGATCGAGCGAGCGGGCCAGCCGATCCGCGCGCGGCTCGCCCTCGCCCTCGCGCTCGGCACCACGCGCCGCGCGCGCGGCGAATACGCGGCGGCGGTCCCGGTGCTCGACGAGGCGCTCGGCATCGCGACCCACGACGAGGCGTTCGTGCCCGAACGCGTGGAGCTATTGGCCGAGCTCGCGCGCGCGCACCGGCAGCTCGCGGCATACCCCGCGGCGGAGGACGCCATCCGGCGCGCGCTGGTGCTCGCCGAGGCGCGCTTCGGTCCGAGCCACCCCGACGTCGCCTCGCTGATCGAGGTGCGCGCGATGATCGCCTCGATGCGCGGCGACCACGCGGCCAGCATCGACGCCTACGCCAAGGTGGTCGCGGTGCGCACGAAGGCGCTCGGCGACCAGCACCCCGACGTCGCCCAGGCGCAGGCCAACCTCGCGATGGCCTACGTGCGCGCCGGCCGACCGCTCGAGGCGATCCCGCTCCTCGAGAAGGTGCTCGCGATCGAGCTCGCCTCGTACGGCGCTGCCCACGCCAACATCGGGCAGATCGAGAACAACCTCGGCCTCGCCTACCTGCGCGCCGGGGACTTCAAGAAGGCGCGCGTCCACTGCGAGCGCGCGGTGGCCCAGGGAGAGAAGGCGCTCGGGCCGAAGCACCCGCGGCTCGCCGTCTGGCTGCAGAACCTCGCCAAGGTCGAGATCAAGGAGGGCGCGCCGAAGCTCGCCGTCGGGCTGCTCGAGCGCGCGCTCTCGATCGAGGAGGCCGCCCTCGGGCCCAAGCACCCCGACCTCGCGTTCGACCTCACCGACCTCGGCGCGGCGCACCTCGCGCTCGGCGACGCGAAGAAGGCGCGCCCCCTGCTCGAGCGCGCGGTGGCGCTCCGCACGGGGAGCAGCGTCGCCAAGCAGCGCCTCGCGGAGTCCCAGTTCATGCTGGCGCGCGCCCTCCTCGGCGAGGACGACGCGCGGGCGCGCACCCTCGCGAGAGAGGCCGAGAAGACGTTCGCCGACGCGGGTGTCGGCGCGAAGGGCGATCACGCCGCGGTGGTGGCGTGGCTCGCGGAGCACGACGCGGCGAAGAAGACCCCGTGAATCGTGGTCGGCGCCATATGGGCGCGATGAGCGTCCCCGAGCCTGGGGTTGGGCAACGTGCTGAATCCCGAAATTTCGCTGCTCGTCTGCCGCGGTTGCACCACGAACGCGCGGCGTCGCCGGCGGAAGCGTATCGCTGAGGGTTGGGCTCGGCCTCGCTCACTTCTCCGTCGGCTTCTTGGCCGAGATGATGCTGTACTCGCCGCTCGGATGGCGGCGCGCCCGGAACGGTGGCGGGTAGTCCGAGACCGGTTGCGCCATCGGGACCCGCGCGACCTCGTCCTTCGCGCACGTCTCCCTCGACGGTGAGACGTGCCCACCATGGGTCTCGTGGCGCACGGTCGCTCCGACACACCCGCCCGGAGGGCCGGCACCACAACACTGCTCGGAGGCCTGCATCTCGTTCTCCTCTGGTGGCGTGGAACGCTTCCTCGACCGAGGAGGTGACTGCACTCTGGCACGGATGGCTTCGGCTCGCTCGCCCGTGGCATCATGGCGACGTGGCAGCCAAGAAGAGCTCGACCAAGAAGACCACGACCAAGAAGCCGGCCGCGCCCGCCAAGAAGGCCGCCAAACCCGCGCCCCGGGCGGACTTCGGGGCGCCCATCGACGGCTTCTTCGCGAAGCAGCCCGCCCACCTGCGTGAAATCCTCGAGGCGCTGCGTGGGCTGGTCGAAGCCGCTGCACCCGCGGCGACCGCCTCGCTCAAGTGGGGGATGCCGTTCTACGAGCTCGACGGCAAGATGATGTGCGCCCTCGGCGCGCACAAGGCCCACGTGAACCTCATCCTGTCCGGACCAGCCGCGGCCTACGAGGACGATGATGGACTCCTCATCGGCGAGAGCCAGCTCGGACGCCACCTCAAGCTCACCGCCATCGAGCAGCTCCCCCGCGCCAAGGTGAAGGCGTGGCTCGCCACGGCGGTGAAGCTCGCTCGCGCGGGCTGATTGTTGGTCGAAACTCTCGGCTGTTCGAGCAAGCCAAAGCCATGCCATCATCGGGGGATGCGGCTCGTTCGCCCCATGGCTCTCGGGTTCGTGGTCTGGTTCCTCGGCTGCAACAGCAGCCAGCAGAACGGCCAGGAGTGTCTCAAGAACGACGACTGCGAGTCGAAGCGCTGCATCCAGTACGTCTGCGTCGACCCGGCCTCGGGCAAGATCGAGAGCGACGCGGCCACGGAAGCGGCCAGCGATTCGGCGGGAGACGCGGGCGGCGACGCAGCCGATGCAGCGACCCCGGACTCGACCCCGGGCGACTCGACGTCGACCGACACGGGGGTTGGTGACACAGGGCCGGGCGACACGGGCACGAGCGACACGGGCACGGCGGACACGGGCACGGCAGACACGGGCACGGCGGACACGGGCAAGACGGACACGGGGATCGACGCCAAGACCGACGCCGACGCCGCCGGGTGACGTCAGGCGCCCGGCAGCAGCGCGCGCACCGACACGTCGACCTCGCTCGCGACGAGCCGCAGGATGCTCTCGAGCTCGGTGCCCGGCACGCGCAGGTGCTGCTCGAGATCCTTGCGCACGCCGCGGACGAGACCCTCCTTTGCCCGCTGCACCCAGCGAGCTGCCGTGGCGCGGTGGATGTCGTAGACGCTCGCGAGGGCGTCGATGCCGAGCCGCTCGACGACGACGCGGCGCAGGATGTCCTTGTCGCGGTCCTCCATGGCCTCGAGCGAGCGCCGGAACGAGGCGCGGAACTCGCTCGTGTACTTGCGGCGCAGGAGCTCGAGCTCCGGGTCGTTGCTGGCCGAGGGGATCTCGCCGAACTCGCCGTCGTCGCTCGGCGCGTCGCGGCGGGGCCGCATCGCCTCGGTGGTGAGGGTGCGCGTGACGGCGACGCGGAACCACGTGCGCAGATCCCCCTGCCCTGCGTAGTCGGCGATCCGTGGCCGGCGCTCCTCGGTGGCGACGAACAGGCGTTCGCGCATCCGCTGCGTGAAATCCTGGGGATCGACGGCGCTGCGCCGCACGCGCGCGTAAGCCCGGTCGATCTCGCGGAAGTAGAGCTGCTCGAACTGCGCGAGCGCCCACGCGGCGCCGGTGGCGCAGGCCGAGGCCAGGGCCATGTCCTCGGCGCGCACCGTCGTGAGGTAGGCGACCGGATCGGGCGCGGCGCTCGCGTGGCGCGCGAGGTCGGCGGCGAACGCCACCAGATCGACCGCGGGACAGGCCGTGGTCGCGCGCGTGAAGAGGCCCTCCGCGAGCGCGTCGACGGCCGCCCGCTGTGGGGCGGGGACGGCTTCGACGAGCACGCGGCGGGCTTCTACGACGGCATCCGCGGCGGGCACGACCGCCGAGGATAGCAGGCCGCGCTCAGGCGGGGGCGTCGGCCGCGGCTTCGGTCGCCGTGTCGGCGGGCGCGTCGGTCGGGGAGTCGGCGGGGTCAGCGTCGCCGCTGGCGTCGCCGCCACCGTCGGCCCTGCCGGCATCGCCTTCGGTGCCACCGCCGCCCGACCCACCGAAGCCCGGGGCCGGCGCGCTGGCGGTGCCGCCGCCGAACCCTCCCGCGCCGGCGCCGGTGCCGGCGCCGGGCGTGGAGACCTGCTGGCCGAGACCGTTCTCGTAGTCCGGCACCGCCCCCGGGCCGCCCGTGCCGCAAGCGGCGAGGACGGTGGTGAGCCCGACGGTCGCGAAGACCCATCCAAGAGGTGCGCGGGCCATGGTCAGAAGTAGTAGCGCGCGGCCACGTTGGTGGTGAAGATGTTCCACGGCGAGGCGAACGCCGCGGTGCCGAACGCGGTCGACGAGTCGGTCGTCTCGGCGGCCGCGCCGGTCTTCGAGCTGCCGGACGCGTAGTCGAGGCCGAGGCCGATCGTGGCGTCGAGCGCGAGGTGCGGGATGCCGATGAAGCCGAACTGGAGCTCGGCGCCCGCCGTCGCGCCCAGCGCGAGGTGCATGCCGGTGTTCTTGGTCTCGTCGCCGCCCGTGGGGCGGATCGACTGCGACGCGTACCCGAAGATCAGCTGCGGCTCGATGAAGAAGGTGTAGTGCTTGGCCGCGAGCAGCGCGATGGGCACGCCGGCCTTGAGCGAGATGCCGAACAGGCTCGGCTTGTCGTTGGTCGTCGAGCCCGTCTTCGTGCTGCCGCCGCTCGTCGCGAAGCCGAGGCCGAGGTCGAGCGCGATGGTGTCCGACGTCCAGTAGCGGACGCCCACGATCTGCGTCGCCGCCGAGCCCGCGCCACCGGCGCCGGCGCCGTAGCCGACGTTGAACTGCCCGAAATACGAGGCGCCGAAGTGCCCGACGACCTTCTGGTGGTCGGTCGTGGAGTCCTTGTCCTTGTCCTTGTCCTTGTCGCCCGCGTGCACCGACGGCGGCGCAGGGGGGTTCTTCACCGGCGGGGGCGTGTCGTCGTCCGCGGCGCGGGCGCTGCCGGCGAGGAGCGAGAGGGTGGCGAGGGAAGCGACGACGAGGGACGAACGGAGAACGGACATGAGAGAGCTCCTTGAGAGGGACACACGTGGTCGTGCGCGACCGCCGCGCGCAGAGGGCGCACGGTCGCAAGTGAGGGAGGTCGAGAGCGGGGCCCTCGACGCGTGGATCAACCGATCAGTTGCAGCAGAGCGCGCCGGCCTGCAGGCCGTGGCTGCTGCCGTCGTCGTTGCAGCCGCCGTAGTACAGGCTCGAGCTCGTCGACTCGTAGCCGCAGGCGACCCAGGTGCAGAAGTTGCCCGAGGCGTCGTACTTCGTCGAGCCGCACACGCGCATCGGCGCGTCGGTCGGGCAGAAGTTGCCCGAGGCGGTGCTCTTCGAGGCCTTGCACGCGCCCTCGCTGCCGCTGCCGTTCAGGTAGTCCGACACCCAGTAGTGGTGCGACGGGATGGTGGATCCGCGACGCGAGGAGAACTCGGTCGCCGAGCACACGTGGTAGCCCGACGCGCAGAGCGTGGAGGCGCCCGACCAGGTCGAGGTGCCCGAGCAGCCCCACATGCCGCTGAACGACGAGGAGGAGAACGTCTGGCGCGGCGAGCCGGAGGCGCAGCCCGTGGTGGGCGTGCCGCCGACGCAAGTGCCGTAGGCGCCCCAGGTGCACGTCGTGCCGCAGGTGCGGGTCTTGCTGCCGCCGGTGCCGCACGCCGCGGACTCCGTCGCGCCGCTCGTGCACTCGCCCTCGGCCCCGCAGGCGCCCCACGCGCTCCAGCCGGTGGCGCCGCACGTGCGCAGCTGCGAGCCGCACTTGCCGCAGGTCTGCGTCTCGGTCTTGCCGAGGGTGCCGCACGGAGGCGGCGCGCCCTCGCACGAGCCCCAGCTGCCCCAGGTGCACGACGAGCTGCAGGTGCGCGCGCGGGTGCCGCCGCCCGAACAGGCCTCGGTGGCCGTCTCGTAGGCCGTGCACACGCCCTCGCCGCTGCAGGAGCTCCACTCCGACCAGGTCTTGTCGGAGTTGCACACGCGCACCTGGCTGCCGCACTTGCCGCACTTGGCGCTCTCGGACTTGCCGGGCGTGGAGCACGGGTCGCCGGGGCTGCCGACGTCCTCGGCGGGCTTGGTGTCCGCGCCCGTCCCCGTGTCGGTCTTGCCACCGTCCTCGGGGGTCGCGCCGTCCGGGGTCGCGCCGTCCGGGGTCGTGCCGCCGTCGTCGCCGCCACCGCCACCGCCATCGCGCGCGGCCACGTAGGGATCGCCACATCCGACCAGCCAACTCGCACAGAGAACCGAGAGAACCACGAAGCGACGCATGGGGACCTCCGCGCAGGTTCACGCGCTCCTCCGCCGCTGCGGGGGCGCGCTCCTGCTCTTCGCCCGGTACAGACGGGGGCCGATCGCACGTGTCGCACGAAATCGTCGTCGCGGCCGTTTTGCTTGTTCGCCCTACGTGCCGCCCCTGCGGCGCTTCGCCCCCGCGGTCAGTTCTTGGGCTCGTCCTCGGAGCGCTTGGCGAGGCGCTTCTTGGCGCGCTCGAGCAGATCGTCGGCGCGCGCGTCGAGCTCCTTGTCGTGCAGCTTGGCCTTGCTCGGCTCGCGGAAGTGCCAGGCCTGCTCGGCGCGCTCGCGGGCAGAGGCGACCTTCACCTTGGCGAGCGTCTGCTTCGCGCGCCGCAGCTGCCACCACTTGCGCAGGAGGCCCGGCAGCGCCCACGCCTCGGCGCCGTCGAGCGGCGGGATCGGCAGCAGGTTGAGCGCGATGAGCCAGAGGTTCGAGTACGTGTACGCAGAGAGCAGCTGCGCCGCGAAGACGGAGTGCGGCGGCCGGACGAGGATCCACGTCCACGCGAAGGCGAGCACCACGGCCTGGGCGAGCACCCCGCCCCAGGCGATCCAGGCCCGGCCGAGGGGCGTGGGGTTGCCGTACCAGGAGCAGGAGCCCCCGAGGCCGTGCACGTCGATGTTGCTGACGCGGGCGCCGACCAGCCGGACCATCGCCGCGTGGCCGAGCTCGTGGAACAGGACGATCGTCACGAATCCGAGCCAGAAACCCGGGACGAACGCGAACCGCCCGAAGACGAACGCCGCCAGCGGGATGCTGAAATGCAGCCGGATCGCCCCGCCGCGGAAGCGATAGATCGACCACCAACCGACCGACATCATGGCCCACGAAAGCTAGCACGCCGCTATCCTCGCGGCCGATGGACCCCTCGCTCCCGCTGTTCGTCGTCAACCCCGCCTCGGGCGGGGGCCGGACCGGCAAGACCTTCGGCTCGATGCGCGCCACGATCGAGCGCACCCTCGGCCCCATCGCGGTCGAACAGACCGGCGCCCGCGGCCACGGCATCGACGTCGCGCGCGCGGGCGCCGAGCGCGGCCACCCGCTCGTCGTCGCGGTCGGCGGCGACGGCACGTTCCACGAGGTCTGCAACGGCGTGCTCGAGGCGCAGGTCGACAAGCGCCCGGAGGTCGGCCTCGTCGCGCAGGGCACGGGCGGCGACTTCCGCCGCACGGTCGGGCTCGAGCACCGCCTCGAGACCTACCTCGCGGCCCTCGCGAGCAAGAAGACGCGCCCGCTCGACGTGGGCCGGCTCACCTACCGCGACCCTACGGGCAAGCAGGCCCACCGCTACTTCGTGAACATCCTCTCGGCCGGCATGGGCGGCCTCGTCGACCGCTACGTGGCCGAGGCCCCCGCGGCCATCGGCGGCAAGGCCGCGTATTTCAGCGCCTCGGTGCGGGCGCTCCTGCGCATCAAGGAGGGGCGGCTCGTCTGCAAGTCGGAGCTCGCGGGCGTCACCGACGAGCGCCGCCTCGCCACGTTCATGCTCGCCATCTGCAACGGCCGGTATTTCGGCGGCGGCATGCACGTCGCGCCGATGGCCCAGCCCGACGACGGCGCCTTCGAGGTGGTGAGCCTCGGCGCCCGCAGCAAGCTCGCCTTCGCCGTGCAGTCGTCTTCGATCTACGAGGGCAAGCACCTCGACAAGCCGGGCACCCAGCATTTTCGGTGCGATCGCCTCGAGCTCGACCTGGTCGACGACGCGGCGCGCGACGTGTTCCTCCTCGACGTCGACGGCGAGCCCCTCGGCGGCCTGCCCATCACGGTCGAGCTGATCCGCCACGCGCTGACGCTGCGCTGCCCCTGAGGTGAGCCCGAAGACGGTCGGCCCACGTGGGACCCGAGCGAAACAGTTTCGCTCGGGACGCGCCCTCCATGGGCGCGAAACCCGGCCGCAGGCCGGAGAAGGGACCCGAGCGAAACAGTTTCGCTCGGGCCGCGCCCCAATGGGCGCGAAACCCGAGAAGCTACTCGGGCGCTACCAGTCGGCGACGGCCGTCGGGGGTCTTCAGGATGCCGGGCTCGTCGAGGCCCACGCGATCCCACAGCTGGCAGGTGACCGCCTTGTGCTTCTGGTCGAGCGCCTCGCAGTAGTTCGTGTACTTGCAGCGCCGCACCTCGGCGCCGCGCCCTCGGCGCACCTTCTCGAACCAGTCGGGGTCGGCGAGCGTCTGGCGCGCGGCGCCGACGAGGTCCCCGTCTCCGCGCGCGAGGATGGCCTCGGCCTCGGCGAACGTGCCGATGCCGCCCGCCACCACCACGGGCAAAGGCGACCCCGCGGCGCGCAACGCGGCGCGGATGCGCGCCTGCTTGTGGACGTTGCGCGCGAACGGCCCGCGCGCGTCGCTGATCGTGGTGGGCATGCACTCGTAGCCGCTCGGTCCCGTGTACGGGTACGCCGCCTCGCCGACCGCGGGTTGCTTCGCGTCGTCGAACTTGCCGCCGGTCGAGAGCGAGAGGAAGTCGAGCTGCGGGGCGAGCGCGACGGCGTGCGCGATCGCGTCCTCGACCGTGCTGCCGCCCTCGATCCCCTCGTCGCAGAGCATGCGGCAGCCGACCGTGTAGCCAGGGCCCACCGCCTCGCGCACCGCGGCGAGCGCCTCGCGGGGCAGGCGCACACGGCCCTCGAGGCTCCCACCCCAGCCGTCCGCGCGGTCGTTGGTGCGCGAGAGGAACGACGCCATCGTGTAGGCGTGCGCGTAGTGCAGCTCGACGCCGTCGAACCCGGCGGCGCGGGCGCGCAGGGCGGCGGCGGCGAACAGCCCGGGCAACACCTTCGGTAAATCCCGGATGGCCGGCACCTCGACGTCGGTGACGCGCTCGCGCGCGCCGAAGCGCAAGGCCTCGCGCTCCCGTGCGGTCAGCACCGCGTCGAGCTCGGGGTCCGGCAACGAGAGGAGGGCTGCGCGCACCTCCGGCTCCTCGCGACAGCCGGTGGCCTCGCGGTGCCTGTCAGTGATTGGCAGGAATCGTTCCAGGAACCGGTCGCGCTCCGGGCGCCGCCGCAGCGAGAGGAAGTCGATGAGCTGCAAGAACACCCGCGTGGCGCCGCCGCTGCGCGCGCGCACCTCGTCGACCAGGGCCCGCTGCCCCGGGACGAAGCGGTCGTCCCCGATGCGCAGGAGCGGGCCGCTCGGGACGTCGCGGATCCCCGTGGCCTCGACGACGATCGTGCCCGGACGCCCCGCCGGCGAAGCGCCCATACCAGGCGACGACGGCGGGGGTGACGAAGCCCTCCTCGGTCGCGCGCCAGGGCACCATGGCCGGCACCCACGTACGCGTCGCGAGGGTGAGCCCGCTCGCGAGCGCGCACGGCGAGAAAAGGCGCGAGGCGGCGGCCTCCTCGGCCGAGGGTTGCGCGACGACGGGCAGCGGATGGCGGATCCGCTCGCGAGGGACCCACACCCGACGCTACCCCGGGCACTTGTTGCTGCAGGCGCACGAGGGCCCGCAGTCGACCTTCACGCCGGTGGTGCCGAGCCCCGTGCAGCTCGCGGAGCACGCACCCGGGCCGCACTTGACCTTCCCCGTCGTGCACGAGCTGAGCGCGGAGCACGTGAGCGTGCAGGCACCCGCGAAGCTGGGGCAGGTGTAGTCGACGCCCTGGCAGGCGTTGGTGCCCGTGCACGCGAGCTCGCACGGAGAGCCGGGCTGACACTGCACCTTGGTGCGCTGGCAGGAGTTGAGGCCGTCGCAGAGGATCTTGCAGCGCGCGTTCGGGGGGCACGCGAGGGTCGTGTCGTTGCAGCCGTTGATGGCGTTGCAGCGGATGTTGCAGACGTCGCCGTCGCAGCCGCCGCTGCAGGTCGGCGGGCACACCTCGAGCTTCTTGGTCCCGCCTGGGGGGCAGCCCGGGGGCTTGGTGTCGGGCGGGCCGACGTCGACGCCGGTGTCGACCGGCCCCCCGGTGTCCACTGGCCCCCCGGTGTCGTCAGGGAGCCCGCTGTCCGTGGACGCTCCGTCCTCGAGAGCGGTGTCGGCGCCCGAACCGTCGGCGACGCTGCCGTCGCCCGCGTCGCGGTCCTCGAAGGCGACGTTGCTGCCGCCGCAGCCCCACGCGAGGGGGACCGCCACGATCAGCGCAGAAAATCGGTGTAGAGCTTGCGACGCCAAAGGAAGACCTCCGGAAAGCGTGCCACGACCTCGGGGATGCCGCGACCCGCGAAGGCAGGATCCCACAGAAAGCGCGACGTGGGGAACTCGAGGTGGAACAGCAGCCCCGCCGCCGCGAGGTCGGCCAGCGTGGGCTCGTCACCGACGAGATAGGGGCCGCGACGCAGCCGCGCCGTGAGGTCGTCGAGCAGCGCGTACGTCGCCTCGACGAAGCGCGCGGTCCGCGCGGTCACGGGGCCGCGCAGCGCCCGCACCAGCGCGCCGAGGCCGCGCGCGCCGGCGACCGGCAGCCCATGGGTCTCGATGGCGAGCAGATCGAGGTGGTCCTGGTGATCGAGGCAGTGCTCGAACCCAGCGCGCCACGGGACCGACCCCGAACTTCCGGTCGATGCGCTCCTCGAGGGCCAGCACCTCGCTGCGACGCGGGTCGTCGCGCGGCACGAGGCGGCGCGTCTCCGGGAACTGCTCGTCGAGGTAGTGCGCGATGCGCGTGGAGTCGGACACCACGTGACCGTCATGCTCGATCACCGGGAGCTTGCGCTGCCCGGAGAGGCGGTAGATCGCGAGCTGCGGCAGGCCGAGCTGGTGGTCGCGCAGCTCGTAGTCGAGCCCCTTGAAATCGAGCAGGAGCCGCGCCTTCTCGGAGAAGTGGCTCAGCGGAAAGCGGTGGAGGACGATCGACATGCGGCCCTGGACATGGCAACGGCGGGCGGTGGTCGTCAACCCTCTCGCCACGGGCGCGGTCTACCTCGCCCTCTCCGTGCCTCCGGCGCTCTGGGCGAGCCGCCACTCCCGGCGGCCGTGGGCGGCGGGGCTGTTCGGGGCGGTGGTCGGCATCGCGCTCTCCTGGCTGCTCGGCTCGGTGCTCCCCTTCCACTACTGGGCGCACGCGAACGACCTCATCCTCGAGCCGCTCGTCCACCGTCGTCGCCCCTGGGGCGCCACCGCGTGGTGGTCGGCGGCGTTCCACCTCGGCGCGCCGGTCGCGATCACGGTGCTGGTGCGCAAGCGCTGGCCGGTGCGCGAGGAGTGGTGAGTCTAGAGGTAGCAGAGGCGCGCGAGATCGGCGCCGAAGCGCGCCTCGAGGGCGGCCTGCTCGGCGGGAGGCACCTCGCGACGGAACCGGCCCACGCTCGCGCGATCGATGGTGGCGTGCTCGCGGACGTCGGTCGAGCCGGCCTCCCAGGCGGGTAGATCGATGCCCTCGAGATCGTAGTCGAGCATCGCCGGCTCGAAGCGCGCCGACACCGCCGCACAGAGCGCGCGTAGCACCGCCTCGGGCTCCTCGACGAGGTCCTCGTAGCGGACCGTCGCGGCGAGCGAGAGCGCTCCCTTCGCGACCACCGCGCGCAGGTGGTCCTCCCACTCGACCCACCGGAGCAAGGCGTTCTCCAGCGTCACCGCGCCGTGCGCGCCGAGGCCGACCATGCCCTTGCGACGCACCGTGGAGCACGCGACGTCGCGACCGTCGCGACGCACGTGGACGAAGCTCGCGTCGGGGAACAGGCGGGCGAGGAACCCCACGTGCGGCAGGTCCTTCGGGGTCTTGAGCACGAGCCGCGACTTGCCCCGGGCGGCCGCGTACGGCGCGAGGAGCGTCTCCACGAAGGCCCGCCCGGCGGCGTACACGGCGTCCTCGTCGAGCCCGGAGAGGTTCTCGACCGGCCCGGTGGGCGCCTCGATCAAGGCGTCGATCAGGTCCCGCAACGAGCCTCGCCCGTAGGCGCCGGTGATCCACGGGGTCTCGGGCGGCGCGGCGAGATCGGGGCTCTTGCCGAGGAGCACGCGCAGCAGCGTGGTGCCCGAGCGAGAGACGCCGAGCAGGACGACCGGGCGCACGAGAGTCGGTCAGCCGCGCGGCTTCTGCGAGCCGCGGTCGATGGCCATCCGCATGCTCGGGAACCCGGAGCTCGTCTGGTCGAGCTCGCGCTGCTTCCAGACCACCTGGATCGAGCGGCGCAGGTCGCCGCGGCGCTCGGCCGGCAGGGTGGCGAGCGCGTCGTTGGCCAGCGCCTCGAGCGCGAGGCGGGGGGCGACCTTGAAGCCGACGATCTCGCCCTCGCCGTCGACGAGCAGGAGGCGGGTGAACGAGGCGTCGTCGGCGAAGCTCGCGACGAGATCGCGGGCCCGCTGGTCGCCCGCGAGCTCGACGTACTCGCGCCGGATGTCGTTGGCGGCCTCGACGAAGCGCTCCTCGCGGCTCGACGCCTCGAGCATGTCGAGTCCGACCTCGAGCTCCGCGACGCTGTCGACCATCGCGACGGTGTCCTGGCCGACGATCATCGCGCCGTGCTGGGGGGCGATGAGCGCGGGCGCCGGCGTCAGGCGACGCACCCGACCACAGGCGAGCTCGAGCGCCTTGCGGCTCGGCATGTAGATCTGGTGGAACATCTCGACGCCGGGCCAGCTGCGGTCGCTCGCGATCATGTCGGAGGAGCGGGCCCCGCCGAAGAGATCGCCGGAGAACAGGATCCTGGTCGCTGGGTCGTAGACCATCACCGCGCCACGAAAGTGGCAGAACGGGGTCGGCACGAACTGGATGCTGTGACCGGTGGGCAGCGCGAACACGCCGCCGTGGAAGCTCTCGATCGCGCTGAAGCGCCGGGGATCGAGCCCGTAGAAGCGCGCGAGCCGGAAGGTGTCTTCGGAGCAGATGACCCGCGTGTGCCGTGAGGCCTGCTGCAGAGAGGCCGCGTTGCTCGCGACGTCCGGGTCCTGGTGGTTGAGGAACACGTAGTCGAGGCGGTGGGCCGTACCGAGCACGTGGGCGACCTTGGCCGAGAGGATCTCGTAGTCCTCGGGCGGCCCCGGATCGAACAGGATGCTCACCTCGGTGGGGCCCTGCTTGAAGATGCGCAGGTACGCGTTGCACTCGAGCTGCTGCCCACGGCGACGACCGACCCAGTAGGTGTCCCTGGCGAGCTCGACCACCTCGTGGTCCGCACCGGTGGCGGTGGCGAGCGGCACGGTCTCGACGGGCCGCTTCGGCGCAGATCGCGGGGGCGCCGACGCGCGGGGCGGCGCGGAGGCGACCTTGCGGGCGGACTGCGAGATCGGCGCCGACGCCGGCGGGGTGACGAGCGGGGTGGAAGGACTCGGCCTCTCGGGCGAGGGAGCGGGCGCGGTGGCCGTCTTGAGCCGCTGTTGCGTGGGCGCGTTGTTGCGGGCGCGGACCTGGCGCGTGACGGTGGCGAGCTCGCGCTGCAGATCGAGCATCGAGCCCGGCCGCGCGGCCGGGTCCTTCTCGAGCGCCTTCATCACGACGGCGGCGGCCTCGGGCGGTACGCCTCGCTCGTCGGCGAGGCTGGTGGGCCACGTGGGCTTCTGGTGCACGTGCTTCTCGAGCACCTGCACGTAGCTCTCGTCGGAGAACGGCACGACGCCGAGCAACATCTCGTAGACCGCGACGGCCATCGAGTAGATGTCCGAGGCGGCCGTGAGCGGGTGCCCGAGGGCCTGCTCCGGCGACATGTACTCGGGGTGCCGGCGATCATGCCGGACGCGACGCGCTCGGTGGTGCCGCCCGCGAACAGGCGCCCGATCCCGAGGTCGAGGATCTTCACGACCGGCTCGGCCTCGGTGGGCACGCGCTGCAGGAAGATGTTGGCGGGCTTGATGTCGCAGTGGAGCACGTCGCGCGCGTGCGCGGCGGCGAGGCCCTCGCACGCCTGCATCGCCCACTTGAGCGCCTGCATCACCGGCAACGGCCCGCGCGCGAGCTCGACCGACAGCGGCGCGCCGTCGAGCAGCTCCATCACCATGTAGTGGACGCCGCTCGGCAGGGTGCCGAAGTCCTCGATGGCCACGATGTTGGGGTGGCCGATGCGCGAGACGAGCTGCGCCTCGCGGAGGAAGTCGTCGGTCGCCTCGGGGCGTTCGGCGTGCGCCGCGTGGAGCAGCTTCATCGCGACGCGGCGACCGTTGCTCGTGCGCTCGGCCTCGTAGACCTCGGCGGTGCCGCCCGCGTCGATGAAGCGGACGACCTTGTACCGGTCGGCCAGCACCTTGCCGATCCACTCGATGCCGCGCTCGGCGATGGGCCGCACACGCGCGCCGTCGTTGCTGCAGAACACCGTTCCGGCGTCGTAGCCTTCGGACTGACAAAGGGGGCAGTACCAGACGACGGACATTGGGGAGCTGCGCGGCAGCCCTCAATGTAGGGGCAAACGGCTTGCGCGGGACCAGATTCCTGCGCCCGAGCGCGGCCGTTGCAACCGACGCGCGGCGTTTGCGCGTGGCGGGTCCGCCGAGCAGACGAACCGTCAGCGGTGGTGTCGAAGGATGGCCGGACTGGCCTTGCTGGCCGCGCCCCTACGTGGCTCCCTTGAGGGCTCGATGATCGAACCGGACGCTGGCTGGGAGGCGCTCGAGGCGGCCTTTGCGGCGCTCGGGCGCGTCCTCTTGCTGCTCGACGCCGAGTTCCGGGTGGTCCGCGCGACGATGACGCTGGACACCTGGGTGTGCCAGGGCGCCTGCCAGAAGATCCGCGGTCGCTCGATCGAGGATCTGCTCGGCGCCCACCTCTTCGGCGTGGACGAGGCCTTGCGGACGTCGCTCGAGCACGGCGCCCGGGAGGAGGGCCGCCGGGCCTTCGTACAGTGCGAGACGGGCGCCGCGCGCCTCGCCTCGGTCACCGTCGCGCCGGTGCTGCCCGGGTCCGGCGGCTGGGCCGACGGCGCGCGCTACTTGCTCGTCTTGCGCCCGGCCGAGGAAGACCAGCTGATCCTCGAAGGGGCGCTCGCCGCGCAAGGGCTCGTCGCCCGCGCCCCCGCCATGCTGAAGATCGTCCGCTTCATCGAGTCGCTCCACCGCAGCGACGCGACGGTCCTGATCACGGGCGAGAGCGGCACCGGCAAGGAGGTGGTCGCGCGCGCGCTGCACGCGAGCTCGCCGCGCCACGGCGGGCCGTTCGTCGCGGTCAACTGCGGGGCGCTGCCCGCGGATCTGCTCGAGAGCGAGCTGTTCGGCCACGTGCGGGGCGCCTTCACCGGCGCGGTGCGCGATCGCGTGGGGCGCTTCGAGGCCGCGCGCGGCGGCGTGGTGTTCCTCGACGAGATCGGCGACATGCCGCCGGTCCTGCAGGTCAAGCTCCTGCGCGTCCTGCAGGCGCGCACGTTCGAGCGCGTGGGCGAGAGCACGCCGCGCACGGTCGACGCGCGCGTCATCGCGGCCACCAACGTCGATCTCAAGGACGCCATCGCCACAGGTCGGTTCCGGGAGGACCTGTACTACCGGCTCCGCGTGGTCCCCATCCACGTGCCGCCGCTCCGCGAGCGCGAGGAGGACGTCGAGCCCCTCGCGCGCCACCTGCTGTCGCGCATCGGCGCGCGCGAGGGTCGGGCCGTGCGCTTCTCGCCCGAGGTGCTCTTGGCCCTCAAGCGCCACCCCTGGCCGGGCAACGTCCGCGAGCTCGAGAACGCCATCGAGTACGCCGTCGCCATCTGCCAGCGACAGACCGTGCAGCTCGAGGATCTGCCGCCCGAGGTCGCCGACGGCTCGCTCGAGGCGGCGCCGAGCGCGGAGCCCGAACCCGGTGACGTCGGAAGCGACGAAGCGGTCCGCGTGCGCGCCGCGCTCGACGCGCACCACTGGCACCACGCACGCGCCGCCGCCGAGCTCGGGATCAGCCGCACCACGCTCTGGCGCAAGATGCGCTCGCTCGGCCTCCACGTGACCGCGCACCGCGGCGTCCGTCGGGCGAGGCTCGCCGGGAAGTCGACGTAGACGCGGTCGTCGTAGCCCGCGTGGCACGGCAGGCAGGTGCCGACCTGCGCGATCCGCGCCCGCTCGGCCGCGTCGAGCAACCGCGCGCCGAGCCGCGTGACCTCGCCGGTGGTTGGATAAGCCGAGACGTCCACGTGACACGAAGCGCAGCTCCGGGCCTTGCCGGTGGTGTGGGGGTCGAGCGGGGCGAACAGGACGCGCGAGACCTCGGAGCTCGTGACGAACGTCGCCCGCATGCCCTCGACGAACGGCTCGATCGCACCGCGCGGTCCGAGCGCGAGGAGCGGGAGCCCGAAGCCGTTGGCCCCGGCGCGCTCGAGCCAGCGCCCCGCCGTGACCTTGCCCGAGAGGTGGTCGACGTCGGTGCCCTCGGGATCGAAGCTCGTGTGGCAGGCGCCACAGCGGGGCGCCCACGCCGAGTGGCAAGCCTGGCACGACAGCCGGCCGTGCGCGGACAGGCCGTGGAACGCCCCAGGAGAGGCCAGCGGGATCGGCTTGCGCGCGCCGGTCGTCGCGAGCAGCAGCGAGTGGGTCGTCGCGTCGGTGCGCACGAGCGGCGTGCCGCCGAGGGTGCGGAGCGGCGTCGGCGACAGCGCTGGCAGGCCGCGCCGCGCCCACGAGCGTCGCAGCGCCTCGGCGACCTGCTCGCGGTAGGGGTCGATCGGCGCGGCCTTCTCGGCCTTCGCGTGACAGTCCGCGCAGCGCACCTCGAGGGCCTCGTGCGCGTGGAGGTGGGCCGCGCCGGTGCCCATGAGCTCTCGCTCGGTGTGGCAGTCGATGCACCCGAGCCCGCCCTTCGCGTGCACGTCCGCCGCGAGCTGCCCGAGCGGGCGTCCGTCGGCGGTCTTCGTGGTCACGCGCGGGTCGCCGGGCTCGAGCTCGACGAGGCCGTGGAACGAGAGCGCGATGCGACCGCTCCGACCGTGGCAGCCCGCGCAGCGGCGCTCGGGCACCTGCGCCGAGACCTCGGGGTGCAACGGTCCGGTGCCCGTCGTGCGCGGCGGCGCGAGGTGACAGGCGGTGCACCCCCCTCCCCTCGCCTCCTCGCCCAGATCCCCGGGGCGTGGCTTGCGCGCGCCGAGGTGACACCCCGCGCAGAGCTTCCGCACGTGCGACTCGGCGGGCGACTTCGGCGCGCCGTTCGGGTCGAGGGCGGTCAGGTCGTCGCTCGGATCGCGAAACGGCGTCTTGCGCTCGCCGAACGCGAAGCGGTCCACGGCGAGGATCCCGGGCGCGCGGGCCATGAGGCTCGTGCGGACCCGCGCCGTCTCCACGGCGTGGCACACGCCGCACGTGCGATCGACCGTCGCGAAGTCCCCCGCTTGCCGCTCGAGGCCACGGTGCGCGAGCGTGGCGTCGCGCGCGGTCGGGTCGCCGAGGTGACACGGGCTGCACCCGAACGGCGCGTGCGCGCCGCCGACGCCTTCCACGTTGGCGTGGCACGTCAGGCAGCCTTCCTGACGCGGCACGCCCATCACGGGCGATCTGCGGCAGCGGCGCCGGACGCGGGCGACGGATCGCGGACACCAGCACGACCCCGAGGACCGCGAGCATCGCCACCGCGACGGCGACCCTCCGGGTCATCGCCGCTCCGATCCGGTCAGCAGCCCTCGCGCTTCTTGGGGGCCGCGCCCACCGGCGCTGCCACGGGCACCGGCGCGACCACCGGCGTGGCCGGGGTCTTCGACGCGTCGCCGAAGGCGCGGCGCAGGGCGAGGTGTTCGCGGTACGTCTGCCATGTCACGGCGTCGGCCCCGGGGGCGGGCGCGACGGGATCCTGCTCCATGGCCTTGTCCCACGAATCGACGCCGCCCGCGAGCACCTGCACCTGGCGCCCGGCCGCGCGGAGCCTCCGCGCCAGGCGATCGACCCGCACCACGTCGAGGCCGACGAGCACGAGCCGGCGGTGCGGCGCGTTCTCGACGAGCGCGTCGTCGGTCGCGCCGTACAGCGAGGCTGGGTGCGCGAAGCGGAGGGCGTGGCGCGGCTCGTCGAGCGCGACGACCACGACGTCGGGGGGACTCGTCGAGAGCAGCCGGGCGAGCGCGAAGGGGTCGAGCGTCGCGACGGCCACCTCGGCCGCCGGGGTCGGGTTGGTGCGTGGCGCGCGCGCGATCGCGGCGGCGCCGAGCGCGACGCCGAGCGCGGTGACGGCCAGCATGGCGTGGAGGGAGGGTCGGAACATGGCTTTCACTCCGCTGGGGTGGGCGCGGCGGGTCCGGGAGCGTGATCGGTCTCCTTCGGCACCCCGCGCATCTTGCGCTCGATCCACTCGGCGCCCGCGAACATGCCGAGCGCGAGCAGGGTCACGAGGATCGCGACGACGGCGTAGGGCAGGTGCAGGAAGTCGGTCAGGAACTGGCGCTTGCCGCCCCCCGACGTCGCGAAGCGCTCGATCGCCGGGTAGCTCCGGGCGAAGCCGAGGATGCCGAGGCCCGCGCCCGCGAGGAACGCGACGGCGTCGAGCTTGCCGGTCGCCGCCGCGACGACGCTGGTGCCGGGGCAGTACCCGCCGATCGCGAACCCGACGCCGAAGACGAGCCCGCCGACCACCTGGGGGCCGAGGAACGTGGGGTTCACGTAGATGGCGTCCATGTCGACGAGGCCCACGGCGCGGAGCACCACGAGGCCGAGCATGGCGGTGACGATCGCGCTGAACATCACCTTCAGCACGGTCATGTCGCGCAGGTAGAACTGGGCCGCGAGCTTGCGCGAGCTGCCGAAGCCGGCGCGCTCGAGGACGAAGCCGAACCCGAAGCCCGACAGGACGGCGAAGGTGTAGGCGACCCACATCTCGGGTTTGAGCGGCATCATGTCCAGAGCCTCCTCACGAAGTACGCGACCCCGTACGCGCCGCCGAACACGGCGAACATGAAGGCCCAGCTCCCGAGCGCGAGGGTCGCGCCGCCCGAGAGCGCCTGGCCGCTCGTGCACCCCTGCGCGAGGCGCGCGCCGAAGCCGACGATGGCGCCGCCGACGAAGGCGAAGAAGAGCCGCTGCCGCGCGGAGATCCGCGGGCCGCCCTCGACGACGAAGCCGAACCGACCGCTCGTGAGGCCCGCGGCGAGCCCACCGAGCACGACGCCGATCAGCTCGAACACGAGCCAGTCATCCCACCAGCGCGCGCCCTTCTGGAAGTAGCCGCCGAGCGCGCCGTTGGTCGCGACCCAGGTGGGCACGACCGCGTGCGCGAGACGAGCCGTGATGCGGGTGAGCGCGCCCGAGGCGCCGAGCCCGCGCCCGACCACCAGGTAGGTGCCGAGCAGCACGAGGCCGAGGAAGAACCCGGCGACGTAGGGATCCCACATGGGCTTCTCGCCGGGGGACTGCCGTTCGGAGACGACGTTGGCCATGACTTCACCCCTTCACGAACGAGACGTCCTGTCCCGCGTAGACGATGACGAACCGCAGCAAGAGCCCGCCGACGAGCACCAGCGCCGGCACCCAGCGTGAGTGCAACGCACGCCCACGGAGCGAGAGGGCCTCGAGGGCCGCGGGCAGGAGGAGCCCCCCGAACACGACCACCCCGACGAACACCGGGGCGTAGGGCCCCGTGAGGACGAGGCCGCCGCCTCCCGGTAGATCGGCCCCTGGGTCACGAGGCCGACGAGCCAGAGCGAAAGCACGAGGAGCTCGGCGGCGATGAGCGCGAGGTCGGCCCGCGCGAAGATCCCCTGCATCTCGTGGTCGCGCTCCAGCACCATCAGGGCGGCGACGCCGGTCGAGGCGCCCGAGGCGAGGAAGAGGAACCCGAGCGCGCCGCTCGACCACAGCGGCCGCGCGACGGTCGCCGAGAGCAGGACGCCCGTGTACACGCCGAGCGCGACGCCGAGCACGAGGCCTCCCCACGCGAGCCCCCGCACGTGGGCCTCGGCCCAGCGACGCGCGCGGCCGAGGAACGGCGCGCGATCGAGCCACGGCTCCACGAGGTCGGCCGGCAGCGCGAGGATCAGCCCGAGCTGCACGGGGTACACGAGGAGCAGCACCCACGACCCGATCGACATCGGCGCCGTGGCCTGGAACGTCGTGTAGAAGCGGAAGACGTGCAGCTTGTAGGTGAGGTCGAGGAACAGCGCGCCCATCCCGAGCGACAGCAGCACCGGCGCGGCGACCACCCCGCGGCGCATCGCCTGGGTCACCCGCGCGCGCCCGAGCAGGAGGATGGAGACGCTCACGGCGAGCATGAGGCCGGCGACGAGGCCGCCGAGGAACAAGTAGATGGGGATCTCCCACCCCCACACGCGCTCGGCGCTCGCCAGCGCGGCGTTGCGGGTCGTCTCGATCTCGATGTGTGGTGCCATGGTTCCCTCGGTCACCCGACGTAGAAGACGTTGGGTTTGGTGCCTGCTTCGGGGTCGACCACCGAGACGTCGCCGCGCTTGAGGCGCAGGTGGACGAGCGAGGTCGGGTCGTCGAGGTCGCCCGTGAGGATCGCGCTGGTCGGGCACACCTCCTCGCACGCGGTCGGCTTGCCCTTGGCGAGGCGGTGCACACACAGCGTGCACTTGTCGACGAAGCCGTCCGGGTGGACGTAGCGCGCGTCGTAGGGGCAGCTCGCCATGCAGGCGCGGCAGCCCGTGCAGCGATCGCGGTCGATCTGCACCGTGCCGTCCACGTGGAAGAAGCTCGCGCCGGTGGGGCAGTTGGTCACGCACGGCGCGTTCGTGCAGTGGTTGCAGCGCTGCGAGCGGATCAGGAGCTCGAGGGTCGGCAGCTCGCCCTTGGTCTCCTGCACGACCCAGTCGCGGTAGGCGCCGTCGGGGACGCGGTTCTCGGTCTTGCAGGCGACCACGCAGGCCTCGCAGCCGACGCACCGCTTCATGTCGATCACCATCACGCGGCGCATGGCTCAGGCCTCCTTCTGCAGGGTGACGAAGTTCACACGCATGCCCGTGCCACCCATCACCGGGTCCACCTTCACGCGCGAGACGAGCTCGGCGTCGTCGGCGCCGCGGCCCTTGGCGTAACGCAGCCCCTTGGCCGTGTGGCCCCAGCCGTGGACCATGTAGACGCAGTCGCCGCGGATGCGCTCGGTGGCCTTGATCTGCACAGGCGCGCTCTTGATGCCGTCCTGGTTCACGAGGCGGACGGTCGCGCCGTCGGCGAGGCCGAGGTCCTTGGCGACCTTGGCGTTGATCCACACCCGATCGTTGTGGGCGAGCTCGCCGAGCAAGCGGTTGTTGGTCGTGCGACCGAAGGTGTGCGCGGGCGCGCGCCCGTAGAGCAGCCGGAAGTAGCCGGCCGGGACGCCGTCCGGGCGCTCGTACTTGGGCAACGGCGAGAAGCCGGCCTTCGCGAGCTTCTCGGAGTAGAGCTCGATCTTGCCGCTCTCGGTGGCGAAGGTGAGCGCGAGGCCGTCCTCCACCACGGTGGGCTTGTCGGGCGCGAGCACCACGCCGTCGCGCGCGAGGGTCGCGTAGTCGATGCCCGAGAGCTTGCAGCGCTCCTTCAGGTAGCCCTCCACGTCGGTCCACGGGAAGTACGCGCCGAGGCCGAGCCGCTGTCCGAGCTCGCGCGCGATCCACCAGCCGGGCTTGGCCTCGCCCGGCGGTGGGATGACCGGCTGGCGGAGGGCGACGCCGCTCTTGTGCCAGGCGATGGGCACGAGGTCGTCGAAACGCTCGAGGTACGCGGCCTCGGGCAGCACGACGTCGGCGTACCCGGCGATCTCGGCGGGCAACACGTCGACCACCACCAGGAGCTCGAGCGCCTGGATCGCCTTCAGCGTCTCCTCGCGCTGCGGGAGGGCCTGGATCAGGTTCGTGCCGTACACGAACCAGCCCTTGATGGGGTAGGGCTGACCGTCGAGCGTCGCGCGACGGAGCCCCTGGGCGAGCGGCTCGAGCGCGAACGGCGCCTCGCCCTCGCGCCGATCTGCGGGCGGCTTGGCCTTCGGATAGGCCGGCGTCGGGACCTTCGCGAGCTTCATCCCGCTCGGCCGGAAGAAGCCGCCGCGGTGGCCCCAGCTGCCGAGGAGCGCGTTCAGGATCGCGATGGCGCGCGACCGGTGCGTGTCGTCGGCGCCATACCAGGACGCGTGGCGCCCGGGGTGCACGAGCGACGCGGGCGCCGCCCCCGCGATGCGGCGCGCGGTGGCGCGGATGACTTCGGCGTCGAGCCCCGTCTCCGCGGCGGCCCACTCGGGGGTGTACTCGACGATCGCCTTGGCGAGCTCGTCGAACCCGCTCGTGTACTTCTCGACGTACGCGCGCTGGTAGCGCTGCTCGGTCACGATCACGTGGATCCACGCGAGCAGCAGCGCGGTGTCGGTGCCGGGGCGGATCGGCAGCCACGTCTTGGCCTTCGACGCCGCGGTGGAGAAGCGCGGGTCGACCACGATGAGGTCGGCGCCGCGCGCGACCGCGTCGGCGAAGTCCTGCACCTGCGTGTTGTGCATGTTCTCGCCGAGGTGCGAGCCGATGAGCACGAGGCAGTCCGAGTGGCCGATGTCGAGGATCTCGGGCGAGCCAGGGTCGGAGCCGAAGGTGAGCTCGAACGCCACGTCGCGCGGGCCTCGACACTGCGCGAACGACGGCGCGCCGAAGTTCGCCGTGCCGTAGGCCGACAGGAGGTGCTTGAACCACGAGGCACCGGAGCCGTGGTTGAAGAGCGCGACCGACTCCGGGCCGTACTTCTTGCGCAGATCCTCGAGCTTGTTGGCGATGTAGGAGAGCGCCTCGTCCCACGAGACCGCCTTGAACTCCTCGCTGCCGCGCGGCCCGACGCGCAGGAGCGGCTTGACCAGCCGGTCAGGGTCGTAGGCGAGCCCCACCGCGCCGACGCCGCGCGGGCACAGCTTGCCGTTCGACAGCGGATGGCGAGGGTTGCCTCGGATCTTGATCAGCCGGTCGCCGACGACGTGCGCCTCGACGCCACACTTCCAGAAGCAGACCTCGCAGACCGTCGACACGGCGTGGCCGTCGGTCCCTGGATCGATCGTCGGGTGGGCCGCGGCGGCGGAGCGGCTGAAGGCGAGCTTCGCGGCGACCGCGGTGGCGAGGGTGCCGGCGCCGAGACTGAGGAACCGCCTGCGCGAGAGAGGCATGCCCTCCCTGGAGCAACTCGGATGCCGCGCCGCGCTGCGCCCATTTCTGCCCGAAGCGTTCCACCTTCGTTGCATCGATCGGTTTCATGGCGCGGCGCACTGGAACGGATCGTTTCACCCAGGCGCTGCCGATTCGCCGGGATCGCGGTGGCTCGGCGGTTGCTCCATCCCTTCGGATGGGCGCCCTCCTCTCCCGGTCGGATCTGTGGACCTTCGAGGTCGCGGAACAGCGCGCCGGCTCGGTCGGGATCGCGCTGCGCCCCCTGCACTGGCTCGTGCTGCTCGCGGCGCGGGAGCTCGCGCTCGGCGGCACCACGCCCGATCCCGAGCGCCTCGCGCGCGCCACCGATCTCTCCGTCGAGGCCCTGCGGGCGCTGTTCCCCGACGGACCCACGCTCGCGTGGATCGCCGGCCTCTGAAGCTACGCGCGGCGACGGCGACGGAGCAGGCCGAGCGCGAGCAGCCCCCCGAAGGCACTGCTCCCGCGTTCTCGCTGCGTCCGAGGCGACAGGTACAGCTCCCCTGCAGCGTTCCGTCGAGCTCACCGGCGTCGCGCGCGTCGGCCGCGTCGGCGTCGGTGGCCGCATCGGTCGCGGCGCCCGAGTCGGCGGCGGCGCCCGAGTCCGTCGCGGCGCTGCCCGTGTCCTTCGCCGGAGCATCGGGCGGTGCGGTGTCGACACCGGCGTCGACGGGCGGAGGTGTGCCCACGCACGGCCCGGTCGCGGTCTCGAGCGTGATGTCCGCGCCGTAGTAGAAGCGCACGATCTCGTCGAAGGTCTTGCCCGCCGCGTCGAGGCACCGCGAGCCGAGCTGCGAGAGACAGCCGCGGTTGCGCGTGTTGGTGGGGCTGACCCACCGAGCGTCGTCTGCTCGATGCCCGCGCCGCTCTTGCCCTCGTTGTAGGTGACGTACTTCTCGGTGGCGGCCGCGGAGCTCCCGACGCACCCCGGCGGCGAGGCGGCGCCGCCCGCGACGAAGAACGAGCAGATGGTCACGCCCTTGTAGCGGAGCACCTGACCCGCGGTGTCGGCCACCGCCTTGATCTGCTGCGCGTTGGGCGCGCTGCCGCACGAGTAGACCTGGTCGCTCGTGCCGTCGGCGATCGAGCCCGCGGTCTCCATCTTGTAATACAGGTAGGTGCGCGCAGCGATCGCCTGCGCCTTGAGCGCCTCGAACGGCGCGCCGCCGTTCTCGCAATGGACGACCGAGGGCAGGTACTTGGTCTCCGTCTCGACCAGGCCCACGCCCTTGACGTTGGCCTCGCAGTAGGCGGTCAGCGGCTGCGACGAGCGCGCCACCTCTTCGTCTTCGGGCGCTGCAGAGCACCCGACGACGCTGGCCGTGGCGATGGCAGAGACGAGGAGCCACCGACTGCGCACCATCGAGGCATCTTACACCAACCGGCGCCGCCCCCGAGAAGCCACTCAGAGGGCGTCGAGCGCGGCGAGCACCTCGGTCACGTGCTGCGCCGGGTCGACGTCGGGGAACACGCGCGCGATGCGGCCCTGGCCGTCGATGACGAAGGTGACCCGGGAAGAGTAACCGAGCGTGGAGGAGACGCCGTACGCCTTGCGCATCGCGCCGTCGTCGGACAGCAGCGAGAACGGGAGCGCGTGCTCCTTGACGAACGCGGCGTGGCGCTCGACCGAGTCGCTGGAGACGCCGTAGACGATGGCCCCCTTGGCCTGCAGCTTGGACCACGCGTCGCGGAACGCGCACGCCTCCTTGGTGCAGCCCGGGGTGCCGTCCTTCGGGTAGAAATAGAGGATCACCGGGTGCCCGGCGCAGGCCGCGAGCGTGCGCGGCGTGCCGTTCTGGTCGGGCGCCGAGAACGCGGGGGCCTGCTGGGGCGGCGCGACGAGGCCCGTCCCGCCGTCCGTGCGCTGGACGGCGCAGCCCGCAGCGAGGGCCACGGTCAGCGCGAGGAGGAGGGGACGCACGGGGGTGAGATGCTCGCGCGGTTCGGGTGGGTTCGCGCCGAGGGCGCCACATGGTAGCTCCGCGGCATGGCTCCTCGGGTCCTGGTCGTCGGCGCGGGTGGCATCGGGGGCGTGGCCGCGGCCACGCTGCGCGCCGCCACCCCCGATCTCGCGCTGACCACGCTCACCACCAACGCGGCGATCGCCGACGCGCTCCGGGCCAAGGGCTTCGTGGTACGCGGCGTGGACGGCGAGCAGCAGGTCGACGCCGGGCCCGTCGTCACCGAGCTCGCGGCGGGCACCGAGCCGTTCGACTGGATCCTGCTCGCGACCCAGCCGCCCCAGGTGGAGGACGCCGCGCGCGCCGCGGCGCCGTTCCTCGCGCCGATGGGCGCCATGGTGTGCTTCCAGAACGGCCTCTGCGAGCCGCGGATCGAGCGCATCGTCGGGCGCCCCGACGGCGTCGTCGGCGCGGTGGTGGCGTGGGGCGCCTCGATGCTCGAGCCCGGCGTCTACGAGCGCACCTCGAGCGGTGGCTTCTCGATCGGCCGCCTCGACGGCAGCGACGACCCTCGCCTCACCGAGCTCGACACGCTGCTCGAGCCGATCGGCCCCGTGCAGACCACCCGCAACCTCGCCGGTGCGCGGTGGAGCAAGCTCGCCATCAACTGCGCGATCTCCACCCTGGGCACGCTCGGCGGCGCCCGGCTCGGGGCCCTGATGATCCAAAAGTTCGTCCGCCGGCTCGCGCTCGAGATCATGACCGAGGTCGTGACCGTCGCGCGCGCCGAGGGGGTGAAGCTCGAGAAGGTGAGCGGCACGCTCGATCTCGACTGGATCGCGCTCACCGACAAGGAGCGCGAGGCCTGGGGCTCGCCCGGTCTGCTCGCCAAGCACTCCATGCTGCTGGCGGTCGGCGCGCGCTACCGGCGCATGCGCTCGTCGATGCTCGCCGCCATCGAGCGTGGACGCACCCCGGCGGTCGACTTCCTCAACGGCGAGGTGGTCGATCGCGGTCGCCGACACGGCATCCCGACGCCGGTCAACGAGAAGGCCCAGGCGCTCGTGCACGCGCTCGCCCGCAAGGAGGCCGTCCCGTCGATGGCCACCCTGGAGGCCTACGCCCGGTCGGTCGGCGTCAGCGTGTGAGGGCCTGTCGATAAATGCCCCCGGGCTGAAGCGGCTGAAGCCCGGGGCACCGACAATCGGCATAGGGGCCCGAGGAAAACCCTCGGACCCCTGCCACACCACCCGGCGTGCGGGTCCGCACCGGGCGGTTCGATTGGTTGAGGTCACGCGGCGAGTCTGGGGAGGCCCAGGCCGTCGAAGTAGCTGGTGGGGAAGGCGATGTTGATCAGCATGGCGGAGTTCCTCCACCAGCGGTGGCCGTTCGCGGCGACTCTGGCGGCCGCATGCTCGGGCAGTCCCCGGGCGCGCAGTTCGCGATAGATCGTCGTTCCTCGGCGCCAGTGCTTGAGGTGAAGCGCTCGTAGCCGATGCCGAATCCATTCGTCGAGCGCGCGGAAGACCCCGGTGTATCGGCGAGGCGGAAGTAGTTCTTCCACCCGACGAGGTATGACCGGAGGTCCTGCACGACCCTCGTGATGCTCTGGCTTCGACTTCGGCGCGTGACCTCACGCACGCGGATCTTCATCATTTCCAGGGCCGTTGGTGCGACGCGGTGCTTCGCCACTCGCCCCTTGGCTGCCCATAGGAGTAGCCGAGGAGCTTGCGGTTCCACACCTTGTCGACGGCGCTCTTCGACTCGTTCACTCCAGAGCCTGAGGCTTGCAAAGAGCTGCCGAAGCAGCTCCATCACGCGCTCGCCCGCCCGCTTGGACCGCACGTAGACGTTGCAGTCGTCGGCGTAGCGCACGAAGGCGTGACCGCGTTTCTCCAGTTCCTTGTCGACCTCGTCGAGGAGCACGTTCGCGAGGAGCGGCGAGAGAGGGCCGCCCTGGGGCGTTCCCTCATGACGCTCGATCGCGATCCCATCCGCGAGCATCCCCGCTTCCAGGTAGCGGCGGATCAGCCCGAGCAGCCGCTTGTCCACGATGCGCTTGGCCAGCCTACCCATCAACACGTCGTGGTTCACGCGGTCGAAGAATTTCTCCAGATCCACGTCCACCACGGTGCGCCGGCCGTCGTTCACGTATCGCTGCGCTTGCACGACGGCGTCGTGGGCGCTGCGCCGTGGCCGAAAGCCGTAGCTGTATTGCGAGAAGGTCGGGTCGAATCGCGGACCCAGCACCTGCAGGATGGCTTGTTGGATGAACCGATCGACGACGGTCGGGATGCCGAGCTCTCGTACCCCACCGCCGCGTTTCGGGATCGCGTGCCGTCGCACCATGGACGGCTGGTACGTGCCCGCAAGCAGTTGCTCACGCAGCGCGGGCCGGTGCGTCTTGAGGTGCTCTGGCGGCTCGTCCACCGTCATCCCGTCGATGCCGGCGCTGCCCTTGTTCTTCCTCACCCGCTTCAGCGCGGCCTGGAGGTTTGCGCGTTCGCACACGCGTTCCATCAGGTCGCTCGTTCCCGAGCGCTCGTCGCCGTGCGTCGCCATCGGCGTTTCCACGCTCCGGGGGCCGTCGGGGTTTCGCCCTGCCTCCCTCCGGTAGCTCGAGTTGCCTCGACATCTGTGGCCCTTTGCTCTTGAGACGCACGATCGTTTCGCTCTCCCATCGTTCAGCCCTTCGCGCCGTCAGAGGCTTCCGAGGTTCGGGGGGTCCCTGCTCGGCTCCGCGTCCGCTACTACGGCCTCGGCTGACTTCTCGCTCCGCTTCACTGCGTCGCCCTTTCGGGCGTGAGGCGAGATCTCCCCAGGTAAGAACACGGCCCTTCGCCGCGCGACCGCCCGATTTACGACGCCTGAGCCTCGACCATTCGGGGCTTCGCGATCGTGTGCTCGCTCGTCCTGCTCGTCGTCGCCTCGTATCGGGTTCTTGTTCATCGGCCCGCGGGTTCGCTCCTCGCTTCCTCCCCACGGTCGGTCACCCTTCCGCAGTTGCGATTCGCTTCGATCGGGATGGTCTCCTCTCGGCGGGACTTGCACCCGCAAGGTCGTGCCCATGATGGGCGCACACAGCGCAAGCCCGGGGTCTTTCACCCCGGGCTTCACGTCGCGAATCACCGGCTGACGTCGCGCTGCTACCGGACCGCAGAAGGGAGTTCAGCCAGTCCAGCATGACGTCGAGCCCGGGGTCGATGCCCCGGGCTTCGCGGCCGTCGGTGCCCCGGGCTTTCAGCCGCGGGGCATTCTTCGACCGGGGGCAACTCGGGCGGGTCCGGCCAAGACGGAATCCGCAGCGAACGTACAAAGGTGGCGGTAGGCTCGTCGTCACAGGTCACTGATGCGGCGGGCCATCCTTCTCTTCCTGGTGGGTTGTGGGTCGGTCGGGCCGGTGGCCCGCAGCGTGTCGCCGTCCTCGGCGGAGCCCCCGACGGAGAAGCCGGACCCGGTCGCGCCTTCCGTCAGCGAGCTCGCCCTCGGTCCCGGGCGGTCGTGTGCGCTGCTGGTCGGCGGCGCGGTCAAGTGCTGGGGCGCCCGCCTCGGCGGCGAGGGCCACGTGCTCTGGCCCACCTTGCTCGAGGGTGTGTCCGGGGTCACCCAGCTCGCGATGGGCCCGAACCACGCCTGCGCGCTGCTCGCGAGCGGACGGGTGCGGTGCTTCGGGCACAACGAGCACGGCGCGCTCGGAGACGGCACCCACCAGCCGGCGGCGTTCCCCAACGTCGACCCCGGCCTCGACGGCGTCGTGCAGCTCGCGCTCGGCAGCGATTTCAGCTGCGCCCGCAAGGCCACCGGCGCCGTCTCCTGCTGGGGCTACAACCAGCAAGGCAGCCTCGCGACCGGCGCGCTGTCGCTCGAGGAGCTCCGCCCGGTGCCGAGCAAGCTGGAGGGCGTGCGGCACCTCGCGGTCGCGCGGTGGCACGGCATCGCGGCGCGGGGCGACGGCAGCGTCGTGACCTGGGGCGATCGCCCCGACGCGCCCCCCACCGCCGCGCCCGCCTCGCTGCCCGAGATGAGCCACGTGGTCGAGGTGGCCGCGTCGTCCACGCACACCTGCGCGCGCACCGACGACGGGCGGGTGTTCTGCTGGGGCGACAACGACCAGGGGCAGCTCGGCGATCCCTCTGCCCCGCCCTACCTCGGCCACCCGCGCCAGGTCGTCGACGTCGTCGACGCCGTGCAGCTCGCGGTCGGCGTGGGCCTCACCTGCATCCGCCACGTGGACGGCGCCGTCTCGTGCTTCGGCGCCAACGACAAGGGCCAGATCGGCGACGGCACCACCACGGCGCGGCCGAAGCCCACCAGGGTGCCGGGCGTCGTCGGCGCGCGGTTCGTCGCCACCTCCGGGCGCCACACCTGCGTCGCGCTGGCGCGCGGCGAGGCGCAGTGCTGGGGCGCCAACGACGACGGCGAGCTCGGCGACCGCACGCGCACCCCCCGCGCCCTCCGCGGGCCCGTGCTGTTCTAGAAGCGCGCTCCCGGGGTGACGCTACCGCGGAGGAGTGGAGCCGAGCAGCTGGTGGAGCTTGGCCGCGAGCTCGGCCCGCACGTACGGCTTCTGCAGGAACACGGCGCCAGGGAGCGGCGGCTCGTGGTTCAGCTCCGCATAACCCGAGACGAAGATCACCTTGAGCTCGGGGCGGAGTCCGACGAGCTCCCGCGCCACCGACGGGCCACTGCGGCCCGGCATGGCCACGTCGCAGAGCAGGAGATCGATGCGTCCTTCGTGCTGGGCCGCGACGGTCAGCGCCTCTGCGGCGCTGCTCGCCGAGAGCACGTGGTAACCGAGGCTCTGGAGCAGGCGGACGGCGGTGGCGCGTACCATGTCCTCGTCGTCGATCACCAGCACGCACTCGCGGCCCTTGCGAGGAGGCTCGACGTCCTTTGCCGAGGTCGAAGGCGACTGGATCCAGCGGGGCAGGCGCACCTGGAAGCACGCCCCCTGCCCGGGCCGACTGGTCACCACGATGTCGCCGCCGTGCTGCTGCACGATGCCGTAGCTGCTCGCGAGCCCGAGCCCGCTGCCCTGCGATTTGGTGGTGAAGAAGGGGTCGAAGACGTGTCGAACGGTGTCCTCGTCCATGCCGACGCCCGAGTCGACGACCTCGATGAGCACCTGGGCCAGATCGTCCGCACCCGAGATCGCGGCGACGCGGATGTCGAGCCGCCCGCCCCGTGGCATCGCCTCGCGCGCGTTGACCACCAGGTTGACCAGCACCTGCTCGAGCAGCGAGACGTCGGCGCGCACGCACACCCCGGGCGTGCCCTCGACGTGCACCTCGATCTCCGGGCCCACCACGCGACGCAGCATGCGGTCCACGTCACGCACCATCGCGTCCACGTCGACGACCTTGAACTCGAGCGGTTGCTTGCGCGCGAAGGCGAGCAGCTGGCGGGTGAGGTCGCGCGCCCGGAGCGCGGCGTGACGGATGGTGGCGAGATCCTCCTGCGCCGTCGGAGGGCAGAGGTCCTCGACCAGCTCGAGCGAACCCATCATCGCGGCGAGGAGGTTGTTGAAGTCGTGCGCCACACCGCCCGCGAGCCGGCCGATGCTCTCTAGGCGACTTGCCCGGCGCAGCTCCTCCTCGAGGCGGTGCTGTTCGGTGACGTCCATCAGCGTGCCGCGGAAGTGCGGCCCGTGCGGCCCGCGCGACGCGCTGCCCCGGATACGCGCCCACCGCACCGTGCCGTCCTTGCCGATCATGCGGAAGTCGTGGTCGAAGCTGGCACCGTCCTCCCCCTGCGCGATGGCGAGGGTGTGGCTGAGGATGCCCTCGCGATCGTCGGGGTGGACGTTCTCGAGCCACGTCTGCATGCCGCGACCGCGCTCGGGCAGGTCGAAGACGGCGTCGAGGTTGTCGGACCAGGTGCCTTCGTCCGTGTGGGGGGTGTAGGCCCAGACCCCCATCCGCGCGGCCGAGAGCGCGAGGTCGAGGCGCGCAGCGCTCTCGCGCAGCTCGCGCTGGGCCTTCGCCCGCTCGGTGATGTCGGTGAACGTGGCGACGGAGCCGGCGGTCGTCCCGTCGGTGCCCGGCACCGGCTGCGCAGCGACCCGGAACCAGCGACGGGGGGCGTCTGGCGCATCGAGGCCGATCACGGTGGGCGGGACGTGCTTTCCCGAGAGAGCGACGCGGCTCGGGTACTGGTGTCGCGGCAGGACGTTGCCGGACTCGTCGACCACCGTCATGTCGGCACGGATGAAATCTTCTCGGCCGAGGAGATCGGCCTCCCGCTCCGCGCCGAACAGGCGAGCGGCGACGTCGTTGCACGCGAGGATGCGGCCGCTCGGACCGCGCAGGATCACGGCGTCGGGCATCGACGTGACGAGGCTGCGGTAGCGGGCCTCGCTCTCGCGCAGCGCCGTGGCCCGCACGTCGTCGGTGGCGACGTCCTGCACGTAGATCACCAGGTGCGCATCGCCGACCGCCACGAAGTGCAGGCGCAGCAGCATCGTCGCCTCGACGCGGTCGTAGCGTCGCACAGGGACCTCGATGGTCACGGGCGAGCGGTCACGCAGACACCGCTCCGCCGCCTCCACGACCTCGGGCTGATCCTGGTAGAGGACCAGCATGGGCTTGCCGATCACGTTGGTGATCGTCGGGTGATCCTGGCGAGCGCGGGCGTTGACGAACTCGAGGACGTAGTCCGCCTCGACCCGGCGGAACACGTAGGCCGCGAGCGGCGCGTGCTCCAGCAGAGAAAGTCCTTCGATCGCAGTCACTGCACCCATCGTACGCGGTATCGTTCATGGGTCGATGCAACGAAGTCACCTGCGCGTCGTTTCGCCGGGTCGCTCCCGGACCGTCCCTGTCCCGGCTGCGTCGAGCTGGATCGAGGTCTCCGTACTATGGAGCGGAGACCCGCTGCACGTCACCCACGTCGCCCCGGACGCGCCGTATCTCCTCGCCGAAGAGCTGCCACCTGGCGCGCGCGGCTACGTGCTCCCCGGCTCCGGGCTGGTCCGTGTCGCGCGCGACGGTGGACGCACCCACGTGACCCTGCCGGTCGCGGCGAGGTCCGCGCGCTTCTACGTGGACAAGGCGGCGTACGGGCAGCAGGCAGCGCTCCGCCACGCGGTCGTCCGGCGCGTGGGCGAGGAGCTCTCGTTCGAGGTCGGCCCGCGCAGCAGCTGCCGGTTCGGGCTGGGTCGGTTCGAGATCGCGATCGCGGCGATCGAGCTCCCGACCTTGCCGGTCCCGGCCAGCCAGCTCCGGCGAGAACGGCGCAGGAACTGGCTCTTGTGGGCGTCCGTCGTCGCCAACGTCGCCCTCGTGGCCGCGATCCTCGCGGTCCGATAGAGGGGGGCTCGACCGTGCTCGCTGGGTCTTGCCCGACCCGGATTGGTGCATAGGTTGGGCCGAGAGAACGTGGCGCCGTCGACACGAGCGCCGACGCGAAATCCAAGCACATTTTCCGGCGTCCGCGAGGGCGTTCGGGTTGCCGCGAGCGATCTGGCTCCGGGAGAGAGAACATGCGCATCGATCGACTGACCACCAAGTCCAAGGAAGCCCTCCAGGCCGCGCAGGGCCTCGCCGCGCGTCGGGGAAACCCCGACGTCCTCCCCGAACACGTGGTCGCCGCGCTGCTCGCCCAGGAGGGCGGGGTCGCGCGGCCGATGCTGCAGAAGGCCGGCGCGAACCTCGAGGCGCTCGAGGAGGCCCTCGCCGCCAAGATCGAAGGCCTCCCCAAGATGGAGGGCGGGAGCGAGCCGAACCTCGGGCGTCGCACCCTCGCGATGGTCCACGCCGCCGAGGACCAGGCCAAGGCCATGAAGGACGAGTACGTCTCGGCCGAGCACCTCCTGCTCGCCTTGCTCGCCTCCGACAAGGACGCGGCGTCGATGTTCGAGCGCTCCGGCGTCCGCCCCGACGCGCTCCGCAAGGCCATGGGCGAGATCCGCGGCGCGCAGAAGGTCACCGACGCCGACCCCGAGGGCCGCTACCAGGCGCTCGACAAGTACACGCGCGATCTCACCGCGGCGGCCCGCGCCGGCAAGATCGACCCCGTGATCGGCCGCGACGAGGAGATCCGCCGCGTGATGCAGGTGCTCTCGCGGCGCACCAAGAACAACCCCGTGCTCATCGGCGAGCCGGGCGTCGGCAAGACCGCGATCGTCGAGGGCATCGCCCGCCGGATGATCGCGGGCGACGTGCCCGAGTCGCTCAAGGACAAGCGCCTCGTCGCGCTCGACCTCGGCGCCATGGTCGCGGGCAGCAAGTTCCGCGGCGAGTTCGAGGACCGCCTCAAGGCCGTGCTCAAGGAGATCGAGGCCAGCGAGGGGCACATCATCCTCTTCATCGACGAGCTGCACACCCTCATCGGCGCCGGCGCGGCCGAGGGCGCGATGGACGCGGCCAACATGCTCAAGCCCGCGCTCGCGCGCGGCGAGCTGCGCTGCATCGGCGCGACGACCCTCGACGAGTACCGCAAGCACATCGAGAAGGACGCGGCCCTCGAGCGGCGCTTCCAGCCGGTCCTGGTGGGCGAGCCCACGGTCGAGGACACCATCGCCATCCTGCGCGGCCTCAAGGAGCGCTACGAGGTCCACCACGGCATCCGCATCCAGGACGCGGCGCTCGTCGCCGCCGCCATCCTCTCGAGCCGCTACATCACCGAGCGCTTCCTGCCCGACAAGGCCATCGACCTCGTCGACGAGGCGGCCTCCAAGATCAAGATGGAGATCGACAGCCTGCCCACGGCCATCGATCAGGTCGAGCGCGACCTCGTCAAGCTCCAGATCGAGGAGCAGGCGCTCAAGCGCGAGACCGACAACGCGAGCAAGACCCGCCTGCGCGTGGTCGCCGTCGAGGCCGCCGAGATGAAGGAGAAGCGCGACGGCATGCGCGCCCAGTGGATGCGCGAGAAGGACGCCCTCGCCAAGGTGCGTGGGCAGCAGCCCCGCCTCGAGGAGCTGCGCAACGAGATGGAGCGCGCCGAGCGCCAGGGCGACCTCGGCCGGGCCGCCGAGATCAAGTACGGCCTCATCCCCGAGGCCGAGCGCTCCATCGAGGCCGCGCGCGCCGAGCTCTCCCGCGCGCAGAAGTCCGGCCAGAGCTACCTGCGCGAGGAGGTCACCGACCAGGATGTGGCAGGAATCGTCAGCAAGTGGACCGGCGTGCCGGTCACCAAGATGCTGGAGGGCGAGCTGCAGAAGCTCCTGCGCATGGAGGGCGCCCTCGCCCAGCGCGTCGTCGGCCAGGAGGCCGCGGTCACCGCGGTCGCCAACGCCGTCCGCCGGTCGCGCGCGGGCCTCGGCGACGACCACCGGCCCATCGGCAGCTTCCTGTTCCTGGGCCCCACGGGCGTCGGCAAGACCGAGCTCGCGCGCGCCCTCGCCGAGTTCCTGTTCGACGACGAGCGCGCGATGGTGCGCATCGACATGAGCGAGTACATGGAGAAGCACAATGTCTCGCGGCTGATCGGCGCGCCCCCGGGCTACGTCGGCTACGACGAGGGGGGCCAGCTCACCGAGCCCGTGCGGCGTCGACCCTACGCGGTCGTCCTGTTCGACGAGATCGAGAAGGCGCACCCCGACGTGTGGAACGTGCTCCTGCAGGTGCTCGACGACGGCCGCCTCACCGACGGCCAGGGCCGCACGGTCGACTTCAAGAACACCGTGCTCATCCTCACGAGCAACATCGGCTCGCACTACCTGATGGGCGAGACGAGCCAGGCCGGGGCGCACGCGCTGGTGCTCGAGGAGCTGCGCCGGCACTTCCGCCCGGAGCTGCTCAACCGCATCGACGACACGGTGATCTTCGATCGCCTCGAGAAGGCGCAGCTCCGCGCCATCGTCGACATCCAGCTGCGCCGCTTCGAGGGCCGCCTCGCCAAGCGCGAGCTCCGCTGCGAGCTCACCGACGCCGCCAAGGACTTCCTCGGCGACCAGGGGTGGGACCCGCAGTACGGCGCCCGCCCGCTCAAGAGGGCCATCCAGCGTCAGCTCGAGGACCCGCTCTCGAAGCGCCTCCTCAGCGGCGAGTTCCCCGGCGGTACGACCATCCTGGTCGACCGCGCCGGGGAGGGCCTCTCGTTCACCGCGCGGATCGCGAGCTGATTGCTTGGTCGCTGCCGGACCGTCCCTGTCCGGTCCTCAGCTCCGAATTCCGGCGACGACGACCGACGGCGCCGAGCCCCGCGAGCGCGAGGAGCACGGCGCCCGTCGTCGGGCCGGTCGGGGCGGCCGTGCACCCCGAGTCGTTCGTCACCGCGCCCGAGGCGCTGGTGCACAGGCCGTCGCTGCAGGCGAAGCCGCCGATGCAGTCGCTCGACGTCTTGCACACATCGAGGCAGCGATCGCCGGCGCACAGGTAAGGCGCGCAGTCGACGTCGGCGGCGCCCGGCGTCTTCAGCGTCGTCGTGCCGGCGCAGTAGGCGCCGGTCACGCACTTGCCGCTGGAGCAGCGGTACGAGGCGGCGCACTCCGCGTCGCCCGTGCAACGGGTGAGGCACGCCTTGTCGCCGCACGCGAACGGCTCGCAGCGCTTGGTGGTCGCGGCCGGGCAGGCGCCCGCGCCGTCGCAGCTCGCCGGCAGCGTCTCGACGCCGTCCGTGCAGCCCGCGGCTCGGCACGACGTGGAGGTCGGCGCGAACCCATCGCACGAGGTCCGGCTCTTTCCGTCGCAGGTCCGCGCGGAGCACGTGTCGGTGCCGGCCGCGCACGCGGCGCGGGTCCCCTTGGGCGCACCCAGCACGGGGACGCAGGTGCCGGCGCTGCCGGGCACCGTGCACGCCTCGCACTGACCGTCGCAGCGCGCGTCGCAGCACACCCCATCGGCGCAGATTCCGCTCGCGCACTCGCCGTCGCTCGCGCACGGCGCGCCCTGGAAGAGGGCGCACGCGTCCTTCGGGTCTTTTCCGGGCGGGATTGCCCCGCAGGTGCCGTCGGAGCCCGAGCCCTTGCGCGCCTTGGTACAGGCGAAACAGAGGCCGGTGCACGCCGTGTCGCAGCAGACGCCGTCGACGCAGTGGCTCGAGGAGCACTCCGCGTCGACCGCGCACGCGACGCCGTTGGTCGCGGCCGAGACCGCGACGAGCTTGCCCGGGCCGACCACGCCGCTGGACGACACGTGGAGGAAGCCGTTGCCGCGCAGCACCGTCGCCGGCAGCACGACGGTCATCGTGGTCGCGGTGAACGCCGTGGTCGTCGCGGTGATCGACCCCTGCCCGCTCGCCGGGACGAACGCGACCACCGGGGCGCTCGCGCCGGCGGCGAAGAAGCGGGTGCCGACGAGGTCGAACGGCTTGCCCGGTTCGACGCTCGCGGGAGCGGTGGTGATGGTGGGGCGCTGCGCGAGGGGTACCACGCTCGCGTCGAACATTGCGGTCTCGTGCGAAGGGATGCCCAGGCAGATCTCGCTGTAGGTGTCGCCGAGGGCGAACAGGGCGCCGCCGCGGACGAGCGGGACGAGCGTGGCGCCGTTGCGCGGAAACGGCGCCGCGGCGGTCGGGCCGAACGCGCCGCGCCCGGCCGCGGCCGCGGGCTCGAACAGGAAGCCACTCGCGCTGGTCGCCTCCCCCGCGGAGTCGATGCCCCCCGCGACCAGCAGACGGCCGAACGGGAGCCCGGCGACCGCCGACTGCTTGAACGGGCTGCCGCTCACCTCCGTGAGCTCGAACACCGACTTGGCGGGGACGAACCGGTCGTGGGGGAACCCGATGCCCAGCGGCGCCACGAGCACGCCGCCGTCGGCCAGCACCGTGGCGGTGCGCCCCTCGCGAGGCACCGAGAGCGCGGGCCCCGCCGAGAACGTCGAAGTGGTCGGGTCGAAGAGATCGCTGTCGACGCCGCTCACGACCATGACCAGGCCGCTCGGGAGGAGCACCGCGCCGTGCCCGGTGCGCGGCGCGCTCGTCTTGCTGGCGAGGGCGGTGAAGGTCCCCGTCTTCTCGTCGTAGGTCTCGGCGGTGGAGAGGCCGCTGCCTCCGACGACGAGGGCGCGCCCGTCGGGCAGCAGGGTCGCGCTCGCGCCCTGTCGCACCGCCGACAGGCTGGCGGTCGCGGTCGACGCGCCCGTCGTCGGATCGAACAGCTCGGCGGTCGACTTGCCCTGACCGCCGGCGATCAGCACCTTGCCGCTCGCGAGCAGCACCTGCGCCGCGTCGACGCGCGCGGTGGTGAGCGGCTTGGTCGTCGTCGTCCCGGCGACCGGGTCGAAGAGCTCGGCGTTCGCGCTGCCGTCGGCCGTGATCCCCGACGGAGGATTGCCGCCGGCGAACAGCACGCGCCCGTCGAGCAGGCGCGTCGCGCGCCCGCCGACACGGCCGAAGGCGAGGTTGCCCGACGCTGTGAACGCGCCGCTGCTCGGCTGGCCGGTGGCGGTGACGATGGCCGAGCCACCACCGAGTCCGCCCGCGAGGAGGACGGCGCCCGACGGCAGCACCGTCGCCGTGCCGCCGGTGAAGTCGTAGGGGAGCGCGGCCGGCGCGGACCACGTCGCCGTGCTCGGCGCCCAGAACTGCGCGTTCTTGCCCGCGATCAGCGCGTACCCCGAGGGCAACACCGTCGCGCCAACCTCCGCGGGCGCCGGGTCCGCGCGCCGGGTGAACACCTTGGTCGCCGCCGTGTAGGACCACGTCTCGACGACGAGCGTGACCGTGGAGCCCACGACCGTGATGCCGGTCACCCCGTGGATCAGGGCGTTGCCGTCGACGAGCGAGAGGCCGCGCATGCCGGAGGCGAAGCTCGCGGGCGAGGCGACGGCCACGAAGTCGGAGGTCGCGGGGCGACAGAGCTCGGACTGCCCTCCGCTGCCGACCACCAGGATCTCGCCGGTGCCGAGGGCCACGAGCGGCCCTTCGGCGCCGGTCTTCTGGGCCACGGTGGCCCAGGTGTCGGTGGCGGGATCGAACAGCCGCGCGGATTTCGGTGCGCTCTTGCCGTCGACCACCAGCACCTTGCCGTCGGCCAGCCCGATCGCCGACACGGCACCGGTCACCGTCGTCAACGAGGGACCGGCCTTGAAGGTGCCGGTCGTCGGATCGAAGAGCTCGGTCGTCGCCCCGCCGCCGCCGACGATGAGCACGCGCCCGTCGCGCAGGGTCACCGCTCCGTGGCCGGCGCGTGAGACCGCCATCGACCCCGTGGGCCGGAACCGCGCCGAGATCGGGTCGAACACCTCCGCGGTCGACGTGTCGCCGCCCGCGAGCAGGACCTGACCGTTGCCGAGCACGGTGGCGGTGTGGCCCGTGCGCAGCTTGCCCGGCGCGTTGGTCGGGCTGAACGTGGGGTTGACGGTCACGGGATAGCGAACCCCGACCGGCAGCACGATCGAGAGCCGCAGGCCGTGGATTCCGAGACGCACCTCGATCGGGCGGCCGTCGCGATCCCATGCCGCGTCCGCCGAGACGCGAACGACCGGGATGCGGTGGGGATCGACGACCACCACGTCCGCGCCGTCGCGCACCAGCGCGTGGCCGACCGGCAGGTCGAGGTCGTAGGCGAGCTCGGTAGGCCGCGACAGGTGGTGGAGCACCTCGAGGGAGGCGCCCTGGTCGAACAGCAGCGCGTCGCCGACGCGCACGGCGCGGCCTTCCACGCGAGGGGCGGTGGCGGGGCCGACGACGCGGAACGACAGCCCGGCGAAGCGCACCGCGCCGCGCGCGTCGACGGTGGCGACGGTGCTCGCGGTCGCGATCGCGAGAGAGCTCCCCTCGGCGCGCGGTGTCCGCTGGGCGCGCCGGAGCAGCGCCGCGGCGGGCGCGGGCAGCGCGCCCTCGGTGGACGGCGTCGGCGTCGCGTTCGAGGCACAGCCGAGGAGGGTGAGCAGGAGCGGCAGAGCGCGACGCGAACTCATGGTCTGCGAGCATACAAACTCTCGTCGGCGTTCCGGTGCTCGACGAGTCCTGTTAGGCCTGTGTGGCGATGTCGTCCGTCCTCCGCCTCAGCCGCGTGCGTCAGCCCTTCAGCGCCGCGAGCACCTGCTCGAGGCCGACCTTGCCGCGGACCGCGCGACCCTTGCCCTCGAAGGCGACGAGGCCCTTGCCGAGGCCCTCGGTCATCTCGCGGTAGAGGCCGGCGACGTTGGCCGAGAGGCCGAACTGGGTGAGCGTGGGGACCATCGCATCGATCGGCAGCACCGCGGTCTTCACCTCGCGGCCGAGGAGCTTCCCGGCGATCGCGGCGACGTCCGCCATGCTGTACTCCTTGGGCCCGGAGAGCTCGATCCAGGCGTTCTCCTTGGTGTTCGCGAGCAGCGCCTCGGCCGCCACCTCGCCGATGTCCCGGGTCGCGACCATGGGGAACGGGAAGCCTTCGCCGCCGCCGAACACCGGCAGCACGCCGTCGGCCTTCATGGGGTGCGCGTTGGCGAGGATGTTCTCCATGAAGTAGGCGGCGCGCACGAAGGTGAACGCGGTGCCGGTGACCTTGGCGAACTCGGCCTCGGCGTAGTGCGTGATCACGATGGGGCCCGTGCCCTTCTCGTGCTGCGCGGCGACCGACGAGAGCACGGCGGCGTGCGCGACCGGGCTCTTGCGGAGCGCGGCGACGTAGCCGTCGACGATGCGGCGACCGCGGCCGACGAGGTCGTCGGTGGCCGCGTCCGGCGGGACGAGGAAGTAGGCGCCCGTGGCGCCCGCGAGCGCAGGGGCCAGGCTCGCCGGGTCGAGCACGTCGCCCTTCACGACCTCGGCGCCCTTGGCCCGCAGCGCCTCGACCTTGGCGGGGTCCCGCGCGACGACCCGCACCTTCTGACCGCGCGCGAGCAGCGTCTCCGCGACGACATGACCGGTGTTCCCTGTGGCTCCGAAGACGACGTACATGGTGTTTCCTCCTGAGGACGGGACCTAGGATGCGTCTTCCCCAGGCATCGGTCCAATGCATGGTCGATATGATGGACATGCACGAGCCGCATGCATGGCATCCCGCCCATCGCCGGGGCATCCGAGGGCCATGCCTTCGCTCACGATCACGGTGGTCTCCGACGTCATGTGCCCCTGGTGCCTCATCGGCACCGAACGACTCCACCAGGCGCTCGCCCAGCGCCCCGACGTCACGGCCACCGTCGAGTACGCGCCGTTCCTGCTCGACCCCGACCTGCCGCAGGAGGGCGCCGACCTGCGCGCGCGCCTCCGCAAGAAGTACGGCGCCGACCCCGACACCATGTTCGGGCGCGTCGAGTCCGCGGCGCGCGACTCGGGCATCCCGCTCGACTTCCGCAAGGTGAAGGTCGCGCCCAACACCGTCGGCGCGCACGTCCTCATCGGCAAGGCGGCGGAGAAGGGCACCCAGGTGGCGCTCGCGCGCGCGCTCTTCCAGGCCTATTTTCTCGACGGGAAGAACGTCGGCGACCCCACGGTGCTCGCCTCGATCGCGACGGCGCACGGCTTCGAGGCCGACGAGGCGCTCGCGCTCGTGAACGACGAGCAGGAGCGCGCGGCGGTGCGCGCGGAGGCCGCCGATGCCTCGCGCCAGGGCGTGAGCGGCGTGCCGTTCTTCATCCTGCAGAACCGACTCGCGCTCTCGGGGGCGCAGCCGATCGACGTGTTCCTGAAGGCGATCGACCAGGCCCTCGCGCAGGCCTAGAACACGAACAACCGGGCGCCGTGGCTCGGCACCGTGATCGGCCCCGACGGCGCCGGCTTGCTCACGACCTTGCCGCCCTCGGGCACGAGCTCCCTGGCGCCGGCCGGGAGCGCGACGTCGCGCGAGAAGCTCGGGTCGTCCCACGCGAACACGGCGAGCGCGTGCGCCTTGCGCCACACGTGGGGCACGCCGACCGGCGCGCTCCCGAGCAGCACCGGCGAGCCCACCGGACGCTCGTCGGCCTGCGCGGCGAAGTCGATCGGTCGCGCCGCCTGCCCATCGCGCGCCAGCGCCAGCACCTCGGGCGCGAGGGTCATCGCGAGCCGCGCGGCGCTCGCCTGGCGCCCGTCGCCCGAGAGCCAGTTGCCGCCGGCGAGCAGGCTCGAGACGACGAACGTCCACGCCTCGGCGTCGTCGATGTTCTTGCCGCGCAGGATCACCACGTCGGGGTCGAGCGACCACCAGGCGTCGGTGAACGCCCGGAACGCGGTGTGGCGCGCCTGCGAGGCGAGGAAGCCGTAGGTGGCCTCGGGGCTCAGGTCGAAGGCCACGTCCGGCCCGGTGCGCATCGAGTCCACGAACCCGACCGACGGCAGGATCGGCGCGCCGCACCCGACGACGTGCATGTCGCCCGCGGCCTCGCGGATCGCCTTCATCCACCGCGCGTACGACTCGAGGCCCGTGATCGGCTCCTGGCGCACCCCCGCGATCGCGGCGCCGAACAGGAAGTCGATCTTGATGGCCTTGTAGCCCCACGCCTTGTAGCGCGCGATCGCGTCGGTCACGAACTTGCGCGCGTCGGGGTGGGTGACGTCGAGCGCCGCGTAGGTGGGCCCGAAGTTGGTGAACGTGCGCAGCTCGCCGGTGGGCTTGCGCACGAACCAGTCCCCCTTGCTGGCGACCAGGGGGTCCTTGGTGTCCACGTAGATCGGCGCGAGCCACACCGCGGGCTCGAGGCCGAGCGCGGCCTGCTCGGCGTTGAGGGTGGCGAGCTCGGCGCCGAACGCGGTCGAGGCCTGCCACGCGCCCCAGTTCGGCTCGTAGCCGTCGTCGAGCAGCAGGGTCTTCATGCCGAGCGGCGCGAGGGTCTTGCTCGCCCACGCGGCCTCGTCGCGCAGCTTGGTCGCGTCGATCTTGGTGTAGTGGACGTTCCACGAGCCCCACCCGGCGAGCGCGGCGCGCCGCGGGATCGAGGGCGGGAAGCGCGCCGCGACCTGCTTGGCCCACGCGTCGAGGTGCGCGGGCACGTCGCCGACCGCGAGGCGCAGGCCGTCGAGCGCCCGCTTCTGGCCGGCGGCGAGCGACACCACGTCGCCGCGCATCCCCTGGACGATCCGCAGGCGCGTCTTCGGCGCCGTGCGGTCGACGGCGATGAACGTGGGCAGCACGGTGGCGCCCTCGGCCGCGGCGAAGAGCCCCTGCCCCTTCTCGTCCATCACGGCGCCGAGCCACCACGACACGCCGGCCTTCTCCGTCACGGCGTCCTCGCCGTCGCCTCCGGGCTGCGCGGTGCCGAGCGCCTCGCCCACCTTCTCGGGGATGGTCTCGACGCCCGTGTAGGTCCAGCTCTGATAGCCGCCATGGAGCAACCGGTCCGCAGGCACGCCGATCGGATCGGCGGTCCACTCCAGACCCACGACCTTCACGTCCGCGCCGCCCGGATTCTCGAGCGTGATCTCGCGCACGACCGCGTCGTTTTTCAGCGACCAGCGACCACCTACACGCACCGGCGCAGACGCCACATCGGCCCAGATGGGCGAGGCGGGATCGCCGGTGGCCACGCGCAAGCGGAGGGTGGTCGTGCCCGCGCAGCTGCCGTGCCCGTCGAGCACCAGATCCGCATCGCCCGCGCCGACCGTGACCGTGCAGGGGGCCGGGGGACCGGGATCGCTGCTCGAGGAACACCCGATGACCGATGCGACGACTACCACGATTGGACCGCGCGCCATGCCTGCACGGTACACCGATGGTCAGGTGAGCGTCACACCCGTGTGACTCGACCGAAGCCGCCGCATGACGCACACTCTCTTGCTGGAGGTGTACATGATCCGACGCTCTACCCTCGCCCTCTGCGCGGCGACCTTCGTCGCAGCAGCAGCTCCATTCGGTTGTGGGTCCCCCGGGGAACTCGGGGGCGATCTCGATACGCAGGATGGTGGCGACGACGGCGGCATCCTGATCGACGGAGATCCCGGGACCGAATTCAACGTCGGCGACGGCAAGGTCGATCCTCCATGTGTGGGTCTGAAGTGCCAGCAAGTCACCTGCACCGGGGGCGGGACCACGAGCCTCAGCGGCACGGTCTACGATCCTGCGGCGCGGGTGCCTCTCTACAACGTCATCGTCTACGTCCCGAACGCGCCGCTCGATCCGATCCCCAAGCCGCTCAGCTGCGACAAGTGCGGCGCGATCGCCTCGGGTAGCCCGATCGTCACCACGCTCACCGACGCCAAGGGTCAGTTCACGCTCAAGAACGTACCGGTCGGCAAGGACATCCCGCTCGTGATGCAGGTCGGCAAGTGGCGCCGCAAGGTGATCCTCCCCGAGGTCAAGGAGTGCGTCGACAACCCGCTGACCGACAAGAACCTCACCCGCCTGCCGAAGAGCCGCAAGGAGGGTGACCTCCCGCAGATCGCGGTGACCACCGGCGCGGCCGACGAGCTCGAGTGCTTCCTCCGCGAGATCGGGGTCGAAGACAGCGAGTTCTCGGGCGGCGGCGGCGCGGGCGCGATCCACCTCTACAACGGGTTCGGCGGCTCCACGATGGCCGGCGTCACCGGCGCGCAGCCGTTCTGGAGCAGCTTCGACAACCTCAAGAAGTACGACATCGTCGTGCTCTCCTGCGAGGGCGCCGAGCACAACGAGAACAAGGGCGCGGCGGCGTTCAGCGCGCTGCAGCAGTACGCCAACGGCGGCGGGCGCGTGTTCGCCTCGCACTTCCACTACACCTGGTTCAAGAACGGCCCGGCCGACTTCCGGAGCACGGCCACCTGGACCGGGGGCGGCACCACGAGCCCCTACTCGGTCGACATGGGCTTCCCCAAGGGCAAGGCGTTCGGCGAGTGGCTGGTCAACGTGGGCGCCTCCACCACGCTCGGGCAGATCCCGCTGAGCGCGGTGAAGAACGACGTCGGCACCATCAACGCGACGACGAGCACCCGCTGGATCTACAAGGGCGCGGCGCCCGAGTCGGTCAAGTACATGAGCTTCGCGACCCCGATCGGCAAGACCGCCGAGGAGCAGTGCGGACGCGCGGTGTTCAGCGACATCCACATCTCGAACACCACGGGCGGCGGCACGTTCCCCAGCGCCTGCGCACCGGGTGGTGAGTTCTCCCCGCAGGAGAAGGCGCTCGAGTTCCTGTTCTTCGACCTGTCGTCGTGCGTGCAGCCCGACGGCGAGCCGCCGAAGCCGCCGCCGGTCAAGTAGCGGTCACGAAACGCGTCAGGCGACGCCGGCCGCCACGCGGTCGAGGAACTCGTCCACTGCGCCCAGGATCTGGCGGTTGTCCGCCTGGGCGTAGTGGGAGAGCTTCTCCTCGCACGAGGGCACGCGCTCGAGGAACTGGTGGATCGCGCGCGGATCGTCGAGCGTCGGGGCGTAGGCGCCGAAGCCCTCGACCTCGAGGTACTTGGCGTTGAGGATCTGCTCGAACTGACGCTCGATCGGCACGGCGAGCATCGGCTTGTGGAGGAACACCGCCTCGCCCATCAGGGTGAACCCGCCGCCGGCGATGACCGCCTTGCTGGTCGCGAGGTCCTCGATGAAGCCGCCCTCGGAGAACGGCCGGTAGCGCAGGTTGCCCTCGACCTGCTCCTCCTTGATCCCGCGGCGCATGCCGTAGATGCGGCACTCGAGGCCGGTGGCGGCGAGGGTCTTGGCGAGGCCGTCGTTGCCCTCCTGGGTCTGGTAGACGAGCAGGTGGTCGCCGCGCCGCGCGAGCTTCTTCGCCGCGAGGATCTCCGGGCGCAGGATCGGCGGGAACAGGAACGTGTCGGGCTTGCGGATCGGCGGCCGGAAGAACGTGGTGACGTAGTACGCCGTGCAGTAGGGGAGCTTGCTGCGCACGAACGCCTTGGCCACGCGGAACGCGCCCTCGTCCACCTCGACCACCTCGCGCGGCAGCGTGCAGCGGCTGATGATCTGCATGTTGTCGATGGAGAGGATCGGCAGGCGGTGGGTCTGGCCGTAGAAGTAGGTCCACGACTCGAAGTCGCTGATGACCATGTCGGGCTTGAAGTCGCGGATCAGCTCGAAGTAGGCGCCGATGTTCTGCGGCACGCCGGCGAGGCCCGAGAGCACGTTGCTCCACAGCGTCTTGCCCTTGCGGACGCGGTTCTCCTCCATCACGAGGTGGAAGCCGTGGATCGCCTTCACGTCCTCGAAGCGCGACGCGAGGAAGTCCTTGGCGCGCCCCGACACCATGATGGTGACCTCGTGCCCCTGCGCGACGAGGTGCTCGAGCACCACCCGAGAGCGCATGGCGTGTCCCATGCCCTCGCCCACGACGCCGTAGAGGATCTTCATACGGCGATGGTAGACCCGAAACTCAGGGCACCGTGAGGATGATCCCCGTCTGGGTCGCGTCGCCGAGGATGCTCACCTTGAAGGTCTTGCCGCCCTTGGAGACGGTGAGCCGCAGGGCGCCCTTCGGCGACGTGTTCTCGTCGTCGATGCTGTAACCGCCCTTGGCGAGCAGCGCCTTCTGATCGGCGACGACGGCGTCGCGCCCGCGCGGCACCTTGAAGACGAGGATCTTGCCGCCACCACCCCCTGCGGACTCGGGCTCCCCCGCGTCGGCCGGCAGCGGGAAGCCCTCGGGGCCGACCTTGGCCGCGGGCGCCGGGTCCTTCTCGGGCGCCTTCTCGGGGACCGCCGACGGCGTGGTCACGGGCTCGGGCTTCGGGGTCGAAGGCTCCGGCTCCTTGCCGCCACAACCCACGACCACGAGCGCGAAGGAGAGGAGGAGGGGTACGCACGCGGCCAAGCTACTCCACCCCGAGGTCGAGGCCCAGCGTCGGCCCTCGGGGCTCGCGCGTCTGGACGATCGTGGGTGGTCGTTCGACGAGGAGGTCGAAGCCTCCGCTGCGCTTGCGCTCCGTTCGCGCGTGTGGTGGCCGGGATTCCTCCGTGGCACGTTCGCACGATGGACGTCGACGAGGCACGCGCCTTGTTGGAAGTCGAAGCGGGGGCGACGGCGGAACCGTTGCGCCGCGCGTATCTGCGCGCGGTCCGACGCCACCCTGCCGAGCGGGATCCAGAGGGCTTCCAGCGCGTGCGCGCGGCGTACGAGCTGCTGCAGCGGTTCGTCGCCGCGCCGCCGACCGAGCCGTCGAGCGCCGCAGGCGCGCTCTCCGACGCGCCAGCGCCCGTGGTGGTCGCGCGACTCCCCTCCGTCGACCCGCCCCGGCCAGTGATCCGGGCCCTCGCCGTCGAGGTCCCCGCGCAAGCCGTCCGAGAAGCGCTCCGGGCACGGCACCCGGTGAAGGCCGCCCGACTGTTCCAGGAGCGCGTGGAGGCGCTCACCAGCTCCGGGGCGTTCGCGGTCCACCTCGGCGACGACATCGCGCTCGCGCTGCTCGCCGCCGGGAAGACGCGGTCGGCGCGCGCGCACGTGGCGGTCGTCGACCGGCTGGTCGCGCAAGCGGGGCTCGCGGGGCAGATCGGAGACGGCCACGAAGGGCTCGTCCACGCGGCCATCCGCGACCTCGTGGCCCTCACCCACCAGCTCACCGACCACGAGATCGCCGCCCTCGCCGGCGCGGTCAGCGGCTCGAGCGATCCGAGGACGCTCGGCGTCAGTTCGCGGGTCCGCGCGGCGATCGAGACGACGCCGGCCCTCGCAGCACTGCTCCCCCCACCGCCACCGCCAGCGCCAGAGCCGGCCGAGACCAGGGGCTGGCGTCCGAGGTGGTTGTGGTTCGCCCCTCTCCTCTTGATTGGGCGGCTCTTCTCCTCCAGAGAGACCGGCAACCCACGTCACGACGCGCCGGGACCCGTCGTCGCGCAACCCGTCCCACCCACGCCGCCGAACGCCACACCACAGAACGCGGGGCCTACGATGCCCGAGTCGACCCTCGACGAGCTCAAGCCGTCGACGCCTCCGTTGGCTCCGCTCGGGCTGCCGAACCTGCCGCTGGAGCCGGAGAGCTTCATGTCGGTGGGACGCGCCCTCGCCAAGGAAGGGTTGAACCTCCAGCACGCGACGCTCTACACGCTCGGCATGGACCTGCGTCAGACCAAGGACTGCGCTGCAGCCATCAAGACGCGGACCGCGATCGCCCGTGAGATCGCCACGCAGCCGGCGCTGGTCGCTGCGGCCAAGGCAGCGATCGCCTTCGTCGACCGGACGTGCGGGACGGCTCACCCATGAGCGCTCCGATCCTCGGTATCGACCTTGGCACGACGTACTCGCTCGTGTCCGTGCTGCAAGCGGGCCGCCCCGTCGTCCTCGCCAACGCACTCGGAGAGCGACTGACGCCCAGCGCGGTGAGCGTGGATTCGGACGGGACGGTGCTCGTCGGTGCCCCAGCGCGCGCGCGCGCGACCACCCATCCGGACGCGACCGCCCTGGCATTCAAGCGCGACATGGGCACCGATCGCGTGCATCGCCTCGGCCCCCACACCCTCAGCCCGGTCCAGCTCTCGGCGATCGTCCTGCGTCAACTGCGTGAGGTGGCCGAGGCCGCGCTCGGCATGCCGGTGACCGAAGCGATCGTGACCGTACCCGCCTATTTCGGCGACGCACAACGCAACGCGACGCGCGACGCCGGCCGCCTCGCCGGCCTGACCGTCGAGCGCATCATCAACGAGCCGACCGCGGCCGCCCTCGCCTACGGCCTCCACCAGCGCGACCGCGAGCTCCGCGCCGTGGTCCTCGACCTCGGTGGCGGGACCTTCGACGTCACCGTCCTCGAGATCATCGAGGGAGTGATCGAGATCCAGTCCTCGGCCGGCGACGCTCGGCTCGGCGGCGAGGACTTCGACGAGCTCCTGGCGGCGCGACTCGAGGAGCAGGCGCGGGAGGCGGGCGTCGACGTCGAAGAAGCGCGGGCGCGGGCGCGTCTCCGCGAGGCCGCCGAACAGGCCAAGCGGCGCCTTTCGACCTCGAGCGAGGCCCGGGTCGCGCTGCCACTGCTGCCCGGACGCAGCGGTCGGGAGGTCGACCTCGACATCCTCGTCACGCGCGACGAGGCCGAGGCCGCCTGGGCCCCCCTCCTCCCTCGGCTCCGAGGCCCCGTCCTGCGCGCCCTCGGAGACGCGCGCCGGCGCCCCGAGGACATCGACGAGGTCTTGTTGGTGGGCGGCTCGACGCGGATGCCCCTCGTCAGCCACCTAGCCGCCCAGCTGTTCGGACGCCTCCCGCTGCGCTCTCTGCCACCGGACGAAGCGGTGGCCATGGGTGCCGCGGTCCAGGCCGCGCTCAAGGCCGGCGACGCTTCTGTCGAGGACGTCGTGGTGACCGACATCGCCCCGTTCTCGCTCGGGGTCGAGACCAGCCGTCGGCACGGACCGCGCGTCGTCGGCGGCTTCTTCTCCCCTTTGCTCGAGCGCGGGACGGTCGTCCCCACGAGCCGCGAGGAGGTCTTCAGTCCCATGACGGACGCCCAGGATCGAATCGATCTCAAGGTCTATCAAGGGGAGCACGCGCTCGTGCGGGACAACGAGCTGCTCGGCAACCTGCTGGTCAAGGACATCCCGTTGATGGCCGAAGATCGCAGCGTCCGGGTCCGCTTCACCTACGACCTCAACGGGATCCTGGAGGTCGACGCCACGGTGGTCGCGACGGGCGCGGTGCACCAGCTCGTGCTGCAACGGCGCAGGGAGAAGCTCACCGGCAAGGCGCTGGAAGAGGCCCGCAAGGCGCTGGCGAAGCTCAAGATCCATCCCGCCGACCTGCTGCCCAACCAGACCGCGCTCGCGCGGGCCGACGCCCTGTTCGTGGAGCTCCGCGGCGAGCCTCGCGAGCTCCTCGCCCACTTCATCGGGGAGTTCCGCGTCGCGCTGCAGCGGCAAGACCCCGCACAGATCGTCGAGGCCCGCGAGCGCCTGAACGCCGTACGCGCCCGGTTGTCCGAAGGGACTCCGTGAACGACGAGCCGTGCGGCGACGGCTAGGCGCAGCGCTCGGTGTCGGGCACTTCGTCCACCGTGGCGGTGAGCAGCGCCTGCTCGATGCACCGCGCGAACGCGCCGACGGTGGCCGCGTCGTCCACGTCGTCGAGCCGCACCTCGACGTCGAGCCGGTCGCCGAGCGCCGTCGCGATGAGGGCCATGTCGAACGGATCGAGGTGCAGGTCGCGGTCGAGGCGCTGCCGCGCGCGGATGGTGCCGGGCGCGACGCCGAGGAACTGCCCGATGGCGATCTGGACCAGGAGAAGGGCGTAAGGGCTACGGTCGGTCATGTTCACGCTCCTGATCGATCCGATGCACCGGAGAGCGAGAAGTTCGTGAAAATCTTCGCTGTCTGCTCGCAGAGGCGCGAGGGTACGGAAGGAGACGGACCTCACGCTCCACGGACCCGCGCGTGGAGCTCGGAGCGCGATCGATACGCTTCGTCACGGCGCACGATCACCGCGCCGTCCCCATCGAGCACCGGCAGGCCCGAAAGCGCATCGGCGGCGTTCGTCGGCCGCACGTGGAGCCCGGCGACGCGCCCCGCCGTCACGGCCGCGACCCACGCGACGAGCCGACGCCGGCGATGGCGCGCGAGCCCTGCGAGGCACACGCCCGCCAACCCGAGCAACGCCGCGCCGACGAGGACCTCGCCCCCGAGCGCCTCGCCGTCGAGCCGGTGGAGCAGCCACGACAGCACGAGCGCCAGCCCCGGCAGACCGACGAGCGCCACGCCACACGCCTCGACGGCGCGGTGGTGCCCGACCTGCGAACCGTCGCGCACCTCGTGGCTGCGAGCGAGGAGCGGGAGCACCGTGAGCGTGTACAGCACGCCGACGATCACGCCGATGGGACAGGCGAGCACGCAGGCGCCGAGGAAGCGCAGGACGAGCGCGCCGCTGGTCCGGGGGTCGGTCGGTACCTCCGCGGCGTGCAGCAGCGCGGGCAGCACGGCGCTCGCCGCGCCGCCGATCGCCCCCGTGGCGACCGCGGCGGTGGAAGCGCCCGCCTTGCGCTCGAGCGCGGTGCGCGCCACGACAGTGCCGACGAGCGCGAGGGCCAGCGCCACGAGCCCGGTGACGAAGCCTCCGGAGCCGAATCGGGGATACAGCCGCGCGAACGCCCCGAACGCGAAGACGATGGCGATCGTGCGCTCGACGACGGCGTTCGTGCGCGCCACTCCCCCCTGGACGCTCGGGCGCGCGGGGGCATTCCTCGATCGGTCTTGCGCAGCGCATCACCCGAGAGTCCAATGACCTCCATGGACTCCCGCGCGCTGCTCCTCCTCGTGCTCCCTCTCGCGGGTTGCACCGCCAAGCTCGAGGGGTCGATCGACCTCGACGGCAAGACGTTCCGCGCGCCGTCCTGTCGGAGCCTGACGCCGATGGGCTACACCGGGGTGGAGCTCGAGGCCGCCGACGGCGCGCGCCTGCGGGTGGTGGAGCGCGCCGACGGCGACGCCGAGGTGTTCTACTTCGCGGCCAGCAAGAACAAGGGCAAGAGCTACGGCGCCTGCGCGACCATGAAGATCCAGAAGCAGAACAGCAGCGTGAACAAGGTCACCAACGTCGAGGGCCGGGTGAAGCTCGACTGCCCCGACGCCGACGCCAAGGGCGAGATCAAGTTCGAGAACTGCCACTGACGCGAGGAGTGACCTCCCAGCCACGGTCGCGCAGCGATCGCGGCGGCGCTCTGCATCGGAGAGCGACGAAGCGTCTCGCGAGCGACTGACGGATGTCATGGGCTGGCGTCGTGCAGCTCAAGTGGGCGGCGCGGGCGCCGTTATCCCTGGTGAATCGGGAGCAGCGTCTCCCCGGGGGACTCCATGACGTTGCGCGGTCGTCTGCAGATCATCCTCGTGCCGGCCTTGCTGGGGCTCCTCTCGCTGGCCGTGTTCACCTCGGTCGGGCACTTCCGCGAAGCGCGCACGCTGCGACAGCTCGAGCAACAGAACGCCTTCGTCGGGACGGTGGGCGCACTCGTCCACGAGCTGCAAGTGGAGCGCGGGCTCTCCGCCGGATTCCTCGCGAGCAAGGGCGCGCGTTTCGGCGACGAGCTGCGCACGCAGCGCGAGAAGTCGGACCAGGCCCTCGCGCGGATGGACGCCGCCGCGCGGGACCCGAGGGCCGACCGAGCCCTCGAACATCTCCGCGCGACCGTCGACGAGGGCACCCGCGCCGCCGCGGCGCAGATCGCGCTCCGCACGCGCATCGACGCCCTGGGCCTCAGCGGCCCCGAGTCCTTCACGAGCTACAGCGCCACGATCGACCGCCTCCTCACCATCGTCGGGCGCGCCTCGGTGCAGGCGGAGCAGCCGCTCGTGGCCCGACGCGCCGCGGCCGCGTATGCGTTCTCCTACGCCAAGGAGTTCGCCGGGCGCGAGCGCGCGACCCTCAACAACGTCTTCGTGGCCAAGGGCTTCGATCCCCTGCTCTACCAGCGCGCCCTCTCCATCTTCGCGGCCCAGGACGTGTACCTGGCCCAGTTCCACCTCCACGCGTCCGAGGAGGCTCGCCGAGCTCACGTGGGACTCCTCCAGGGGGCGGAGGTCGAGGATGCCGCAGCCCTGCGGGCGCACGCGCTCGCCGCCAGGCCGGGCGAGCCCCTCGACGTCGATCCCGCCCGCTGGTTTCGCGTCATCACGGGCAAGATCGAGCGCATGCGACAGGTGGAGCTCGCGCTCGCCATGGAGAGCTCGCGACTCGTGATCGGCGAGTCCACCCAGGCCACGCGCACCGCCTGGCTCTCGGCGCTGTTCTCGGTGCTGACGGCCGCGGTCGCCATCGGCCTCGGCGCGTGGCAGAGCCGGACCATCCTCGCCTCGATCGGCGGCGAGCCCGACTACGCGGCGTCGGTCGCGAGGCGCGTCGCCGCGGGAGACCTGACCTGCACGGTCGTCACGCGCGACGGCGACGAGAGCAGCCTGCTCGCGGCGATGAAGCACATGCGCGATCAGCTGTTCGAGGTGGTCGGGCGCATCCGGGCCACGACGGACACGGTCGGCACGGCCGCGCAGCAGATCGCGGCCGGCAACGCCGATCTCGCGCAGCGCACCGAAGAGCAGGCCGCGAGCCTCGAGAAGACCGCGGCCAGCATGGAGCAGCTCACGGCGACGGTGAAGCAGAACGCCGCGAGCGCCGAGCAGGCCCGCTCGCTCTCCGTCTCGGCGTCCGCGCTGACCGAGGAGGGGGGCCGGGTCGTGCACGACGTGGTCGACACGATGCGGGCCATCCGCGACGCGTCCCGGCAGATCGCGGAGATCACCGAGGTCATCGACGGGATCGCGTTCCAGACGAAGATCCTCGCGCTCAACGCGACCGTGGAGGCGGCGCGGGTGGGCGAGCAGGGGCGCGGCTTCGCGGTCGTGGCGCTCGAGGTGCGCGACCTCGCGGGGAGGACCGCCGCCGCCGCCAAGCAGATCGGCGGCCTCGTGCGCGACGCCGGCGCTCGCATTGCGGAGGGGACGGAGCGGGCGGATCAAGCCGGGAGGACGCTCGGCGACGTGGTGTCGAGCGTGCGAGCGGTCGTGGACATGGTGACGGAGATCTCCGCGGCGAGCGCCGAGCAGAGCCTCGGGATCGAGCAGGTGAACGAGGCGATCACCCAGATGGATCAGGTGACCGAGCAGAACGCGGCGCTCGTCGAGGAGAGCGCGGCCGCGGCCGACTCGATGGAGGGGCAGGCCCGCGAGCTCCTGCAGGCGGTCTCGGTGTTCGAGCTCGAGGCCGCCGTAGGAGCGCCGCCGCCACACGCCGACGCTCTCCACGGCCGTCGCTCCGACCCGTCACTGCCAGGCGCCCGCACGGCGTGGTCAGGGTGACGAGGCCGGTCAGGGCAGGCACACCTTGCGGTTCTTGCTGCCGCCGCCCGTCGAGCGGCACCCCATGAGGCGATTGCCGTACTGCTGGCAGTACGCGGTCGCGTCCATGGTGCCGCCGCCGAGCGCGTTCTTGATGTCGCTGTCCTCGCAGCTGAGGAAGCACATCTGCTGCCCGGTGGACTCGAAGGGCGCGCACACCTGCTTGAAGTTGGTGCGGCACTCGCCGGTGACCGCGCAGCAGTCGCCGTCGGACGCGCAGGTGTGCGTGCAGTAGCCTCCGGTGACGCGGTCGAGGCACATCACGGTGCCCTTGATCGCGCCAGCCTCGGTCACGCCGGGGTAGCACTGGGTAGCGCTCGTGCAGCTGCTCCCCGTCTGCTCGCCCGGCGCCACGTTGGCGTCGCTGCTGCTGCAACCGAGGACCGAGGCGAGGAGGAGGGCGACGAGGGTGCGCATCGAGGGATCGTAACGATGCGGCGGCGCCTCGTCGTGAGGACTGTTGTCCTCACCCCGGCGAGGGTTCGAGCCAGCGGCCTCCGCAGCGGACGATCAGCGCGTCCACCGCGGGCCGCATCATGTGGTCGCGCATCTGCCAGCGCAGCATCGCCGCGGGCACGAACCAGCGCGCGCGGAAGTGCTGCCGCCAGACGACGACGCTGTGCCCCTCGTCGGCCTGCACCTCGAACGAACCCAGGTGATCGACGAGGGGCATCTTCATCTCCGAGCGCGCGAGGTCGACGCGGTAGGTGTAGCGGCGCCCCGGCTCGTAGCTGACGATCACCTCGCGGAGCGCCTTGCCGCCGAAGTCGCAGACGCGCTCGGAGCACGCGCCCGGGGCCGAGGGGCCGCGGAGCGAGCGGCTGTGGTCCCACTCGACGGCGTGGATTCCGCCGAACCACTCGGGGATCCGGTGGGCGACGAGATCGAAGGCCTCCGCGGGCGGGACGTGGAGCGAGAAGCGGAGCTCGATCTGGAGCGGGCTCTCGCGGGTCGTCTGGGAGCGGTTCGTGTCGGTCGTGGCTTGCATGGATCCTCCTCGCCGGGGTCCGGCGTGCAGACACCTTGCGGCCGCGACCGATCGTCCGGAAGACGGGACACCGGTGACAGATTGTCCTTGTTCGTGAGACAGTCGGCGGGTGCCGATCGACTCGCTCGCCGACGTCCGCGTGTTCCGCCAGGTCGTCGCGTCCGGCGGCATCAGCGCGGCCGCGCGCGTCCTCCACGACAGCAAGAACCGGGTGAGCCAGCGGCTCGTCGCGCTCGAGCGAGCGCTGGGGGTGCGCCTCGCGCACCGCACGACGCGCTCGGTGCGCCTCACCGAGGAGGGCGAGCGGTTCTACGCGCACTCGGCGGCCCTGGTCGAGGCGGCCGACCGCGTCGAGCTCGCGATCGGCGACGCGGAGGGCATCGACGGGAGGGTACGGCTCGCGATCCGCTCGGCGCTCGCCGGGCTCGGCCTCGGCGCGGAGCTGGCGCGCCTCGCGAAGGTGGCGCCGAACCTCCGCCTCCAGGTGGCGGTGGTCGACGAGAACACCGATCTGCTCGGGGGCGGCTTCGACCTCGCGGTGCAGGTGGGGGCGCTGCGGGACAGCTCGTTCGTCGCGACGCGCCTCGCCTCCCCGACGTACGCGCTCGCGGCTGCGCCGGAGTACCTCGAGCGACGCGGCCGTCCACGGAGCCCCGCGGAGCTCGTCGACCACCAGTGCCTCCGCAAGCTCGGCGATGCGCCGGAAACACGATGGCCCCTGGTCTCACGGCAAGGGCGGCGCGTCTCGGCGCGGGTCGGCGGCACGTTCGAGTCGAGCGACGCCCACGTGCAGCTCGAGGCCCTCCTCGCCGGCCTCGGCATCGGGCTCCTGCCCGTGGTCGACATCCGTCGTCTCGAGGCGCTGGGTACGGCCGAACGCGTGCTCCCGGCCTGGGAGTTCGCGCCACTCGCCGTGTGGCTCGTGAGCCCCGAGGGGCGTCTCCGCGTGCCACGAGTGGCGGCGGTGGCCGACGCGGTGCGGAGGGTGGTCGCGCGCCTTTCGTGATCGCTCAGGTGCGGATCGCCACGAGCGTGCCGCACCCACCGTTGGCCTCGATCCGGGCCTGCGCGCTCATGCGCACGGTCAGGCCCGCGGCGACCATCCGGGCGTGCACGGCCTCGTACCGCGCGCGGTCGACGGCCCGACAATCGCTGCTCGCCACCGGGTTGTAGGCGTACAGGTGGACGAACAACCCCAGATCCTTCGCGCGCGCCACGAAGGCGTCGACCTCGGCGTCGGCGTCGTTCTCGCCCGCGAGCAGCAGGTAGGCGAGCGCGGTGCGCTTGCGGCGCTTGCGCGAGAGCCGCGGGACCAGCTCCTCGAGCGTGCCGAACAGGCTCGCGAGGTCGGGGCCCTTCGGCACCATGCGCGCCCGCACGGCCTCGGTGCCGGCGTGGACCGACAGGGTGAGGCCCTGGTGCGGTTCCTCGACCAGCCAGGTGCGGAGGCGCGCGATCGGTCCGCCGGAGGTGGTGAGCGTCACGCGCAGGCCTCGCCGGCCGGCCGCCGCGACGAACGCGCGCGCCGCCTCGTGGGCGTGGAGGGGCTCGCCGATGCCCGAGAGGGTGACGCCGTGGAGCGCGGGGGCGTGCTCCTGCGCGAGGAGGGCTTGCACCGCGTCGAGCTGACCGAGGATCTCCTCGACGGTGAGCGAGCGGCCGAGGCCGTTGGCGCCCGAGGCGCAGAACGGGCAGCGGACGGCGCACCCCACCTGGCAGCTCACGCACAGCGTGTCGTCGCGGTAGAGCACGGCCTGGACGAGCGCGCCGTCGGCGAGCTGGACGGCGAAGCGACGGTTGGAGCGCCCGCGCTCGTCCCGGACGATCGCGAGGGCGGGCTCCATCGGACCGCAGCGTAGTGGCTGTCGTCGGGTCCCGCCAACCCGCCCCCTTTGCCCGTCGGAGCCGTGATCCGGCGGAAACACCGGGGTCGGCGTGCGGTCGTTTCAGACGAAATTTCAGATAGCCTGCAACGAGGCTCGCCGCCCGGAGGTCTCATGCGCACGTCGCTCACCGCTCTCCTCACGCTCGCGCTCACCGGCACCGCCTCCGCGGCCACCCTGCAGGTGGGCCCTGGCAAGACGTACACCAAGCCGTGCGACGCCATCGCCGCCGCCAAGCCCGGCGACACGGTCGAGGTCCAGGCCGGCACCTACACCGACACGTGCCCGATCTCGGTCGCGGGGCTCACGGTGAAGGGTGTGGGAGGCCGACCGAAGATCGACCTCTCGGGGACCGACCACCCCTCCGGGTACAAGGGCATCTACGTGGTGACGGCGGACGGGGTGACGCTCGAGAACCTCGAGCTCACGGGCGCGCACATCACCTGCGGCAACGGCGCGAACGGCGCGGGCATCCGCGTGGAGGGCAAGGACCTCACGGTGCGCTCCTGCTTCATCCACGACAACCAGAACGGCATCCTCGGCGGCGCCGGCACGATGACCATCGAGTACACGGAGTTCTCGAAGAACGGCCTCGGCCCCGCGTGCACCTGCGGCGGCTGCGCGCACAACCTCTACGTCGGGCAGGCCGGCGGCAAGCTCGTCTTCCGCTACAACTACTCGCACGACATCGCGACCGACGGGCACCTCCTCAAGTCGCGCGCCGACGAGGCGGTCATCCTCTACAACCGGTTCTCCGGCGAGGCCGGGCACGACAGCTACGCCATCGATCTCCCCGACGGCGGGCTCGGCATCGTGGTCGGCAACATGGTGCAGAAGGGCCCCTCGCCCGGGAACTTCACGTTGCTCACGTGGGGCGAGGAGGGCGTGAAGAAGACGGACAAGCGCCTCTTCGTGGTGAACAACACGTTCGTGAACGACGCGACCAAGGGCACGTTCATCAACGTCGCCGGCGGCGGCGTGCTCACCGCCAGGAACAACCTGTTCTTCGGGCCCGGCACGATCTCGAGCACCGGCACACTGAGCGCGGACAACCTGAGCGGCGTCGACCCGCTGTTCGTGAACCGCGCCGGGTACGACTACCACCTGAAGGTGGGCTCGCCGGCGATCGACAAGGGCGTCGATCCGGGGTCGGCGGACGCGTTCGCGCTGACGCCGGTCGCGCAGTACGTCCACCCCGCCGGCAGCGAGGGGCGCGCGATCGTCGGCGGCAAGCTCGACCTCGGCGCGTTCGAGTACGGCGTGGTGCCGGGCACGGACGCGGGCGTGCCCGACACGGGGACGCCGACGGACACCGGGGTGCCGAGCGCCGACGGTGGGACGGATGCGGCGATCGCCGACAGCGGCACGACGCCGGATGGGTCGACGGTCGGCGACGCGGGCGCGGACGACGGGCTGCCGGCGGATCCAACCGGGACCGACAGCGGCGGCTGCGGCTGCGAGGTGGTGCGCACGGGGCCGACGCCGGCGTGGGCGCTGCTCGCGCTGGCGCTGCCGCTGGTGCGTCGTCGACGCCGCGCGGCCTGACGCGGCTCGAGCGCAGCGTTCGTGGCGGTCAACGACTTCTCGCTCGTGGCATGCCTCCGCTTCTCGTGCTTCAGGTTTCGGGGCGTTCCGCAGTGGTCGTCCTCCGCGAGGACGACGACACGGCGTCCATCCGCGCGTCGATGCTGGGGGAGATCCTCGCGTGCACCCGCGGGCCGGACGCGCACGCGTGGGCGCTGGAGGCGGCGGCCTCGTTCCCGAGTCGCGCGGTGACCTCGGCGATTCCAGCGACGCTCGCGACGACCACCGTGTGCCCTGGCGGGGCGCCCCGCTGGGGAGAGTGCGCACGCTGACCCCCCGTTCACGGGCGCCCGTGAATGCGCGGTGCGTTCACCAGCGCCCGTGCGCAGTGACGTCGGGGTACACTGGCTGCATGCAGCGCGACCTTGCGGTCCCCCTCGGCCTCGCGGTCGCGCTCGTGGCCGGGCGAGCCCGCGCGAGCGAGGAGGCGCCAAGGCCCCTGCCCGCGTACCGCTTCCCCGTCGGGCTCGTGTCCTACTCGGGTCTGGTGCTGACCCTGGTTGGTGGCGTCACGGGCTCGCCGACCGTGGCGATCGTCGGCGTCGGCGCGGGCACGCTGGGCGGACCGATCGCACCTCTTTCGTACGGCGAGCGCTGCGCGCGCTCGGGAGCCTGGGCCTCCACGTCGGGCTGCCGGTCCTCGGCGGCTTCGTCGGTGCCATGTCCGAGCGTGGTTGCGCCCCTCGCGACGCGGGCTTGCCCTGCGGGACGGTGGGTGCGTTCGTCGGCGGCACCCTCGGGATGGTCGCAGCGTCGGTCCTCGATCTCGTGCTCGCCGGGGAGCGGACGCCCTCCGAGGCAGGGCCCGTGCGTCCCGCCGTCGCAACCCTCCGCGGACCGGACGGCGCGCCCGTCGGCGCCACGCTGGTGCTGTCCGGCGTCTTCTGACGGACCGCCCTCAGGGACAGCCGGCGACGCCTGCGGCGGGGCCTGCGGGGGCGTCGAGCATCGTCGGGCACGCGAAGTCGAACAGATCGAGCAGCGCGTCGGAGTTGGCGTCGCGCGCGGTGAGCGCGGGCAGGTCGTGCAGGAGCTCGATCAGCCGCAGGATCGAGGTGTGCTCGTGGGTCTTGTGCGACACGAAGTGCGGCCGCGCGTACGGCGAGACGACGGTCAGCGGCACGCGGAAGCCGAGGCGGTCGAACTTCGCCTGGCTCGGGCTCGCGAGGCACGCCTTCGGCGGCGGCACGTGATCGAAGAGCCCCCCGCCCTCGTCGTAGGTGAACAGTACCGCCATCTCCGCCACAGCGGCCTTGCGCGCGGCCTCGTAGATCTTGCGCGACCACGCCTCGCCGCCCTGTACGTCGTTCGGCGGGTGCTCGTCCTCTGCGCCCGTCGGGTCGAGGAACACCACGGGCGGCAGCTTGCCCGACGCCGCCTGCGCCAGGAAGTCGGCCAACTTGTAGTGGTTGCGCGTGACGCCCGCGCACCCTGCGCGTGACCCGCCGTCGCCGTAGATGCCCCAGTCCACCTTCGCGGCGTCGAGCGCGTCGAACACCGTGGGCACGTCGATGTTGCGCTCGAAGGTGTTGGTGACGCCGTCGGAGGTGCCGGCGTAGAGGTAGTCGCGGTTGGGCCACGTGGGGCCGATGACCGAGGCGAAGTAGCGGTCGGAGATCGCCCAGGTGTTGGCGAGGAAGTTGTAGAAGGGCAGATCGGCCTTGCGGTAGTAGCCCATCGCGTAGTGGCCGTTGCTGCCCGAGGCGTCCGACGCGGTGACGAACCCGTCCATCTTCCCGGCGTTCCACTTGGCGTGCATCGGGTCCCAGCCGTGCGGCGGGTCGCGCTCGAGGCACGTGCTGCCGAGGTGGAACGGCTTGACCACCTTGCCCGCGGCGTCCTTGTTGGAGAAGGTCGACGGGATGCCCTCGGCCTCCGGCTGCCCCTCGTCTCGAGCGTGCCGAACAGGTGGTCGAACGAGCGGTTCTCGTTCATGACGACGACCAGGTGGGTGAGCGGGATCTTCGCCCGCACGGCGGCGGTGATGCCCAGCGTGGTGGCCACCTTCGCGCCCTTGCCGAACTTGCACGCGGCGCGCTCGTCGGCGAGCGAGTCGGCGATCGGCGGCGACGGGCACTTCACGCCGGTCTCGCCCTCGCCGTCGCCGTCGGACTTGGCGTCGATCGCGGCA
>JADJMO010000017.1 GCA_016709545.1 Myxococcales bacterium | reverse complement strand
TGTCCAGAATCTGCTCCACCGTCTCGCACCTGCACTGGCCCCGTTCTCGCTGAGTCGCGTCCCGGGGATCGCCAAGGAGGAGAAGCTCCTCGATCACGTCGAGCTCAAGCGCGAGCGGGGTGATGCACGTGCGCTGTTGGTTCTCCGCGACGATGACGATGGCTGTCCGAAGCTGGATGCGCCGCCGCTCGCGCAGGCACTCCGGGCCCGCGGTCTGCCTTTCCCGGTCGCCGTCGTCCTCGCGTATCGCGAGTACGAGAGCCTCTTCTTGCCCTGCATCGAGCAGATGGCAGGACGCTCCTTCGACGGCCCTGGCGGCGCTCGTCCAGGGTTGCGCGCGGATGCGCGTTTCGAGGGCGACTTCGAGGCGCTCCGCGGCGTGAAAGAGTGGCTGACCCATCACATGGCACAGCGCAAGCGGTACAAGCCAGCAGTCGACCAGCTGCCTCTGACCCGCATGGTGGATTTCGACGTCGTCCGGCAGAAAGGCTTGCCCTGGTTCGGCAGCCTCGACGCGCGCTGACGTTCCTCGGCGAGCACCTCGGTGAGGGTGGTGTCGCTTACCCTCCCGAACGGACTCCGGATTTTTCTGACCGCGGCCGCCTTCCTCGATGTCCCGTCGAGGCCTACCACCTCGTCATGACCTCACCGCGCGAATCCGAGCTCGAAGCGCTGGCCAAGGAGGACCCCATCATGGCGGAGGCCAAGGCGGCCCTGGAGGCCCTCTCCGCCGACCCCGTTGCCCGTGCGCTCGCGGCCATGCGCTACGAGCAGCTCGGCATGCGGCACGACATCGATCCCGAGAGCACCGTGGGCGAGGGGAGTCACGACATCCTCCTCATCGGCATCCCGATCCTCTGCGAGATGCTGGGCCTCGGCGTCGACGACGCCCTGCGCGCCCGTCTCGCCGCGGCCGACCGCGCCGAGCTGCAGTCCATCTTCGACGCGATCCGCACCACCAAGACTCTGCCGCCCTGAGCGAGGCGAACGTCAAATGTCCCGGCTCGCGGGGCTGCGCAGCCAGATCACCGCGCCCACCACCGCCAGCACCACGGCGAGCGGCAGGCCGACCCACGACGCCCACGCGACCGCGTTCAGCGCCTTGCACTGCGTCCCGGCCGACAGCGCCGCCGTGCCGCACGAGAGCGGCGCCATGCCGAACGCGTAGACCAGCCCCGCCGCCGACAGCGCGAGCAGCGCGCCGGCGACGAAGAGGATGCGGCGACCGAGGAAGGGATCAGGGGACACCGGCGTCACCGTCCTTCAGCGCCTTCGTCACCCACGGATCGGTGCCCGGCTTCTTGCACTTGTCGATCACGTCCTGCACCGCGGTGTGGCAGTCGTTGAACGGGGGAAGCCATCGGCCCGTGGGCTTGCCGATCGCGAGCTGATCGTCGACGCAGCCCACGTCCACGTCGGGCAGCTCCTGGCAGGACACCGCGGGTCCACCCTCGCCGGTGTGATCGTTGAGCGTCGTCGGCACGCCGGGGTAGCCCGAGGGGCCGTCCTTCTTGCCGGGGATCCCGCCGCCAGCGGGGCCCATGCCGACCTCCTTGTTCGGCGTCTTCAGCCACCAGTGCTGGACGCCGAGCTTGTCGTTGCCGGGCAGGTCCGCCGGGCGCTCGCACAGCTGCACCGTCGCGGGCTTCTTCGCGGCGGCCGCGGCGGCGTCGCGGCGCATCACCTCCGCCTCGATGTCCTTCAGGAGCGCGCGATCCGCCTCGCTCACCGACGCGGGGTTCGCGAGCAGGCGCTTGGTGATCGACTTCGCGTTGTGCTCGAGCATCGCGTCGGGCCACCCGGCCACCGCGCCGGGCGCGACGACCGTGGGCTGGGCGGGGGTGAACGCCGGCAGCGGCCGCGACTGCAGCGAGGGCTGGTAGTCGAGGTCGACCGCGGGCGGCTTCGCCTTCGCCGTGGGGGCGGCCGGCTTCGGCGGCTCGATGGGGGTGAAGAGCTGCGGGGGCTTGGACTGGAGAGAGCTGGTGGCGTCGGGCATTTCGTCCTCTGCCCACCCGTCGGCACCACCGCGCCCGCGGTTGCGGAGAAAACGTGGACGCACCGCTAGGTGCGCCCGCTGAGCAGCAGCGCGAAGCTGATCGCCAGCATCCCCGACCCGACCAGCGCCGTGATGAAGATGAGGTTCACGATCGAGCGCAGCTTCTCGAGGCCGCTCATGAGGTGCTGGATGTCGTCGCCCTGGGTGTGGATCACCGCGTGGAACCCGCTCGTGGCCTTCACCAGCAGCGCCGCGACGAGGATGCCCACGCACGACAGCAGGCACCAGATGCCGAAGTCGAGGTAGTAGAGGCCGCTGTTCGACGGGCCCTTCATCGTCACGTTGAAGTGCTGCATCAGCTGGTAGGCGAGCAGGATCGTGCTCCCGAGCGCGACCGCGGCGCCCGCGCGCTTCATGCCCGTGACCAGGCCCTTGAAGGTCTCGTTCTCCCGGTCGGTGAACTCGTAGCCGATGGCGGTGGTCATGGGGGCTCTCTCTCCGCGGCGCGCACGTCCGGCCCGCCGATCTCTTGTAGCATCGTCGCCATGGTGGCGCGTATCCGCTTGCCGCTCCAGGTCGGGACCTCCGCCCTCGGCCACGCCACCGCGGGCGCCCTCGCCCTCGTGCCCGGGGTGTGGCTGGTGGTCGTGGCGGTGCGGCTCATCACGTCGCCGGCCGCCGACCTCGGCGGGTTCGGGTTCGGGGCGCGGATCGTCGGTGGGCTCGTCGGGGCCTACCTCGTGGTCTACGCGCTCCTCGAGCTCACCCGCGTCCCTGGCACCCGGGCGAGCGACCTCCTGCTCGACGCCGAGGGCTTCTCCGTCGAGGGTGGACGCCACGACGGGCTGCGCCTCACCTGGGCCGCGCTCGATCCGGCGCGGTCGCGGGCCGAGACGCAGACCGAGGTCCGGGTCACCCTCGGGAAGATCGTGGGCGACGTGTTCTTCGTCGCCATCTCGTTGCTCGCCTCGAACTCGCTCGAGCTGTCCCCCGACGTCGAGGTGCCGCTGCGGAGGCTGTGGATCGTCACCCGCGAGGGGCGCGAGCTGTTGCTGGCCGAGGCCGTCGATCCGGCCGAGCAAGCCTCGGTCGACGCGCTGATCGAGACGCTCCGCGCGCGCGTCGGCGCCGCGCCGTCGCCGCCGCCGGCGTCGCCCTCGGTGCTCGGGTGCGCCTCCTGCGGCGCCCCGGTGGTCCCGGTCGACGGAGACACGCGCTGCGGGCACTGCGGCGCGACCACCGCGGTGCCGGCCGAGCTCCGCGCCCGGGTGCGCGCGATCGCCGAGACCACCACGACGCGCGCGTGGGTCGCGCAGGCGCTCACCGATCTGCTCGCGCAGCCGGGCGCCGCGGCCGCCACCGCGGGCCTGATCTTCGCCGTGATCTTCGCGTTCGGGGCGTGGGGCGCGGCGGTCGCGCTCGTGATCGTCACCGGGCTCGACGCGGTGTCGGGCTTCGAGGCCACGCTGCTGCTCCTCGGCGGCCTCGCCCTCGCGGCCGTGCCGTTCGCGCTCGTCCGCGCCGCGCTGGCCCGGCGGCGCGCGCTCCACCTCGTCACCGCCTCGTTCGGGGCGCGACCCCCGCGCGGCGAGGGTGCGTGGACGTGCCGGAGCTGCGGCGGCGCGCTCCCCGCGGCGAACGGGATCGTCGTCCAGTGCGTGTTCTGCGAGGCGGAGAACGTCCTCGGGCTCGATCTGCGCGACGAGGCCGCGTCGGGCAAGAAGCAGCGAGCGTCGCTCGAGGCCGTACTGGTCGGCGCGCGGGCCGAGCGGCGTCGCCTCGCGGGGGCCGCCGCGGGCTCGCTGGCGCTCGGGGTGGTCGCCGCCGCGGTGTTCGCGATCCAGCACGCGGACGCGCAGGCGCTCGCGCGTCGACGCGCCGCTTGCAAGCGCGACGACGGCGTCGCGTGCCTCGAGCTCGCCAGGACGTTCGACTTCGGCCAGGGCGTCGCGAAGGACCGCAAGAAGGCGTGTGGCCTCTACGAGCAGGCGTGCGACCTCGGCGAGCTCGAGGGCTGCGACGGCCTCGCCGCCTGCTACGTGCTCGGGATCGATCGCCCGACCGACATGGCCGAGGCCGACCGCCTGCGCCGCAAGGCCTGCAAGAAGGGCTACGAGCCCTCGTGCAAGGCGCTCGATCCCTGAGGTCACGGGCTTCGACGCGCTGCGCTATCCTCCCGGCCGCGCCATGGCCGCTCCCTACCCCCACCTGCTGTCGCCGCTCGACCTCGGCCCCTTCACCCTCAAGAACCGCGTCCTCATGGGCTCGATGCACACGGGGCTCGAGGACCGCTTCTTCCACTACGGCAAGCTCGCGGCGTATTTCGCGGAGCGCGCGCGCGGCGGCGTCGCGCTGATCGTCACCGGTGGCATCTCGCCGAACCGGCAGGGGTGGCTCCTGCCCGCGGGCGGCACGCTCAACACGCGGCTCGACGTGCAGAACCACGCGAAGGTGACCACGGCGGTGCACGCCGAGGGTGGGCGCATCGCGATGCAGATCCTCCACGCGGGGCGCTACGGGTACCACCCGTTCCAGGTGTCGGCGTCGCGGGTCAAATCGCCGATCAACCCCTTCACGCCGCGCGCGATGAGCGAGCGCCAGATCCACGCGACCATCGCCGACTACGCGCGGTGCGCCTCGCTCGCGCGCGACGCCGGGTACGACGGCGTCGAGATCATGGGCAGCGAGGGGTACCTCCTCAGCCAGTTCCTGTGCCCGCGGGTCAACCGCCGCAAGGACGCGTGGGGCGGCGCGATCGAGCACCGCATGCGCTTCCCGGTCGAGGTCGTGAAGGCGGTGCGCAAGGCCGCGGGCGGCGACTTCGCCATCGTGTTCCGCCACTCGCTGCTCGACCTCGTGGAGGGCGGCAACACCTGGCCCGAGATCGTCACCGCGGCCAAGGCGCTCGAGGCCGCGGGCGTGAACCTGCTCAACACCGGCATCGGCTGGCACGAGGCGCGGGTGCCCACCATCGTCACCTCGGTGCCGCGCGCGGCGTTCCGCGAGGTGACCGCGCGCATGCGCAAGGAGCTGAAGATCCCGATCTGCGCGTCGAACCGCATCAACACGCCCGAGGTCGCCGAGGAGATCCTCGCGAGCGGCGACGCCGACATGGTCTCGATGGCGCGGCCGCTGCTCGCCGACCCGGAGTTCGTGAACAAGGCGGCCGCCGGGCGCGGCGACGAGATCAACACCTGCATCGCCTGCAACCAGGCCTGCCTCGACCACACGTTCTCCATGCAGCGCGCGAGCTGCCTCGTGAACCCGCGCGCCTGCCACGAGACGGAGCTCGTCCTGATCGCGGCCAAGCACAAGAAGCGCGTCGCGGTGGTGGGCGGCGGCGTGGCGGGGCTCGCGGCGGCGACGACGGCGGCGGAGCGCGGGCACGCGGTGACGCTGTTCGAGGCGGCCGGCGCGCTCGGCGGTCAGTTCCGCATGGCCGCGGCGATCCCCGGCAAGGAGGAGTTCCGGGAGACCATCCGCTACTACGAGAAGCGCCTCGCGCGCACCGGCGTGGAGGTGAAGCTCGGCACGCGCGTCGACCGGCGCGACCTCGAGGCGGGCTTCGACGCGATCGTGGTGGCGACGGGCGTCGTGCCGCGCAAGCCGCGCATCGAGGGGCTCGATCACCCGAAGGTGCTCTCCTACGTCGACGTGCTGCGCGACAAGAAGCCGGTCGGCCAAAAGGTCGCGCTGATCGGCGCCGGCGGCATCGGCGTGGACGTCGCGGAGTTCTTGCTCCACGACACCGACCCGACGACCGCGGAGTTCCAGCAGGCGTGGGGCATCGACCCGAAGGTGGAGAAGCCCGGCGGCCTCGTCGACCCGGTGCGCAAGGCGCCGCGCCGCGAGATCTGGCTCCTGCAGCGCAAGCCCGCGACCAAGCGCATGGGCGCCGGCCCCGGCCGCACGACGGGCTGGGTGCACCGCATCGTGCTCGAACGCGAGGGCGTGCACCTGCTCGGCGGCGTCGAGTACCTGAAGGTCGACGACCAGGGCCTGCACATCCGGCAGGACGGCGACGTGAAGGTGCTGCCGGTCGACCACGTCGTCGTGTGCGCGGGGCAGGAGTCGGTCCGCGATCTGGTGCCCGAGCGCGAGGACGCGCGCTACCACGTGATCGGCGGCGCGGACGTCGCCGCGGAGCTCGACGCGAAGCGCGCGATCAAGCAGGGCACCGAGGTGGCCGCGCGGCTCTGACCTTGACTTCGTGGCCATCTACCGGACGGACGCTAGACTGCGGGCCCCACCCGAAAGGCTCCCATGTCGATCGTCCTCTACCACCACCCGTTCTCTCGCGCCGCGAACGTCGTCTGGATGCTCGAGGAGGTCGAGGCCCCCTACGAGATCCGTCACGTCGACATCCTGAAGGGCGAGCAGAAGTCCGCCGCGATGGTGGCGCTCAACCCGATGGGCAAGCTGCCGGGGCGCACCGACGGCGACACGGTGGTCACCGAGTCGGCCGCCATCGGCCTCTACCTCGCGGACCGCTACGCGCTCGGGCGACTCGCGCCGCGCGTCGACGACCCGGCCCGCGCCGCCTACCTGCGCTGGTCGCTGTTCGCGCCGTCGGTGATCGAGCCGGGCGCGATGGCCAAGATGGCGGGCTGGGCCTTCAAGGACTCGCAGGCCGGCTGGGGCAACTACGAGGCGATGCTCGCGTCGATGGAGAGCGCGCTCGCGGGCCACGAGTTCCTGCTCGGCAAGGAGTTCTCCATGGCCGACGTGATCTTCGGCGGCACGCTCCGCTACATGCTCATGGTCAAGTCGCTCGAGGCGCGCCCCGCGTTCACGGAGTACGTCGCGCGGCTCGCGGCGCGCCCGGCGCTGCAGCGCGCCGAGGCCCGCAACGCGGCGATCCGCAAGGAGCTCGGCCTCGATCGCTGAACCCCGTCGCTGCGGCGCCTTGGGTCAGCCCTCGCCGCTCAGCCCGAGCTCGCGCCACTGCAGCATCCCGCCCGCGAGGTTCGCCACGCGGGTGACGCCTGCCTTGCGGAGGATGGTCGCGGCGAGCGCCGATCGCTTGCCGGTCTGACACACGACGATCACCGGCTTGTCGGTCGGCACCTCGGAGATGCGCGCGCGGAGATCGTCGAGCGGGACGAGGATGGCGCGGTGGAGGTGCCCCGCGACGAACTCCTCCACGCTCCGCACGTCGAGCACGTGCACCTCGTCGAGGTGGCTCGCGAGCCAGTCGGGGCCGATCTGCGGGACGCCCGCGTAGGTCACGACGACGGGGCCCCACTCCGGAGGCGCCGGCGCGTGACCGCCCTCGGGCTCACCCGCGCGCAGGTTGGCCGGGAGCGCGACCGCGAGCTGCCGCGGGTGAGGCAGGTTCAGGTTGCGCATGTAGCCGACGAAGTCCTCCTCGCGCGCGCCGCCGCCGATGCGCGGGTTGTGCTCGCGCTCCTCGCCGATGCTGCTCGAGGTGCGACCCTCGTAGTCGTGGCCGGGGTAGACGACGCACGCGTCGGGCAGGGTGAACAGCTGCTCGCGGATGGAGCGGAACAGCCGACACGCGTCGCCCTGCTGGAAGTCGGTGCGACCCGCGCCGCGCACGAGGAGCGCGTCGCCGGTGAACACGCAGCTCTGGTCGTCGGTCACGAACGACAGACACCCTTCGGTGTGGCCGGGCGTCGCGCGGACGTGCAGCGCGGCCCCGCCGAACCGGACCGCGTCGCCGTGCGCGAGTGGCAGATCCACGTGCGTCGCGCCGTAGACCGGGGAGAGTCCGATCCTGCTGCCAAATGCTGACTGCATGAGCCACGCGCCCGTGACGTGGTCGGCGTGACAGTGCGTGTCGAGCGTGGCCACCAGGGTGAGCCCAAGTTCGCGCACCAGCGCCGCGTCGCGCGCGTGCTGCTCGAAGACCGGGTCGATCAGCACGGCTTCGCCCGCGTCGGCCAGCAGGTAGCTGTACGTGCCGGAAGCCTGGTCGAAGAGCTGGCGCAGCTTCATGTCCCTTCAGGGTAGCCGACCGAGGTCATGTACGGGCGACGGCGTCGACCCTATGCGTAGCCGCGTGGGATTCCTGGACAACCGCGCCGCTGCGGCGCACAAGCGGCAGAGAGAGGCGATCGTCACCGAGGCCTCGCGCGCACGGGCCACCCTGAGCCACACGGCCGACGTCGGGCAGGCGAACGGCGCCGCGGCGCTCGCGAGCTCGGCGCGCGTGATGCTGGGTGGAACGCACACGATCGACGCGGTGCAGACGTTCGCGTTCCAGACGAACGGCTGGGAGCACCACTACGCGCAGCCGTACAGCGGGATGCAGCCGCTGCCCGGCGAGCACCACGGCCTCCTGAACGGCGCGCTGCCGGCGCCGATCGCGTTCCTGCGCCAGGGTGGAGGCGGCCGCTGGGAGAGCCCGGACCGGACGCTCGCGGCGTGGCTCTCGGGGCAGTTCGCGCTCGAGCCGGCCCTCCGCGCCCTCGCGTGGGACTGGAAGAGCGGCTTCACGCAGATCGACCTCCCGTGGACGGCGCAGGTGCGCAGCCTCGGCAACGGCCGCAGCCACCTCGTGCTGATGGCCGGCCGCTACGGCGGGTTCACCACCTACGACGTCGGGTTCGCCGCGTTCCTCGGCCTCGCCAGCGCGCTGTCGTCGGTGCTGGGCGCGCCGCAGTCCGCGCAGGCCTTCCTCGCGGAGAGCGCGTGGGGCAGCCTGCTCGCAGGCCCGCCGCCGGCGTAGCGGCACACGACTCCACTTCGGTGTCGGGTCGTGAACGTCCGACGCGATCCGGACTATACGGTCGGACGTCCCGCCGTTTCGGATGTGCGCAGTCTTCGACCAGGAGCCGACCAATGCCGACGATCCACGCCTTTGGAGTCCCTGCTGCGGGCAAGCCGCTCGCGCCGCTGACCATCGAGCGGCGCGAGCCGGGGCCGCACGACGTGGTGATCGAGATCCTCTACTGCGGGGTCTGTCACTCCGACATCCACCAGGCCCGCGACGAGTGGGGCGGCGGCATCTTCCCCATGGTCCCGGGCCACGAGATCGTCGGTCGCGTGGTGCGCGTGGGCAGCGCCGTGTCGAAGTTCACGGCCGGCAACCTGGTCGGCGTGGGTTGCCTCGTCGACTCGTGCCGCACGTGCGCGCCGTGCAAGGCCGGCCTCGAGCAGTTCTGCGAGAACGGCTGGTCAGGCACGTACAACGGCACCGAGATGGACCGCAAGACGCCGACCTACGGCGGCTACTCCACGCAGATCGTGGTCGACGAGGCGTTCACCCTCCGCGTGCCCGACGGCCTCGATCCGGCCGGCGCCGCGCCGCTGCTCTGCGCGGGCATCACCACCTACTCGCCGCTCCGTCAGATGGGGTGCAAGGCGGGCGACCGCGTGGGCGTCGTCGGCCTCGGCGGCCTCGGCCACATGGCGGTGAAGCTCGCCGTGGCGATGGGGGCCGAGGTGACGGTGCTCAGCACGTCGCGCGCGAAGGAGGCCGACGCGCGTCGCCTCGGGGCGCACCACTTCGCGCTCACCACGGGCGACGGCGCGTTCGAGAAGCTGCGCGGCAAGCTCGACATGATCGTCGACACCGTGTCGGCGCCGCACGACTACAACGCCTACCTCGGCCTCCTCCGCGCGCGCGGCGCGATGACGCTGGTGGGCGCGCCGCCGAGCGCCATGCCGGTGAGCCCGTTCGCGCTCATCATGGGCGGCCGCCGCCTCGTGGGCTCGCTCATCGGCGGGCTCCCCGAGACGCAGGAGATGCTCGACCACTGCGCGAAGCACGGCATCGTCTCCGACATCGAGGTCATCAAGATCCAGCAGATCAACGAGGCCTACGAGCGCGTGCTGAAGAGCGACGTCCGCTACCGCTTCGTGATCGACGTCGCCAGCCTCCGCGGCTGACGCGCGGGCGGCGGGGTCCGATGCGCGAATGTAAAACCCCCGTTTTACATCCGTGCGGGAGAAAATATCGCCCGCCCCGACACGCGAGACAACCTCGATGGCGGGAGGACGGCTACGCGGTCGGCGCCCGCACGGTGACGGGGACGTGCTTGTGGTACGGCGTGCGCGCGAGCGGGTCGCAGTGCTCGCTCGTGGTGAGCCGGTTGATCTGCGGCCCGACCGGCGCCGCCCCGCGGTAGCGCTGGCCGTACCCATGGGGCAGCACGACGACGCCCGGGCGGAGGCCCTCGTCGATCTCGACGACGACCTCGAGCTCACCCTGGCCCGAGCCGCAGACCGCGCGCGCCCCGTCCGCGAGCCCCCGGGCCCGCGCGTCGTCGGGGTGCATGCGCAGGGCGCCGTGGGGGTCGACCTTGCGCCACGCGGGATTGCGGTAGATCTGGTTCGCGTTGTACGCGCGGCGTTCTCCGGCGCAGAGCACGAGCCCGTCGTGCGGCTCCGGCTCGTCGCGGAGCGCGCCCAGCGCGGCGAGCATCTCGGGGATCTCGAGGTGGATGCGCCGGTCGGCGTGGCGCAGGAACGACCAGGTGTCCTCGAAGAGGTGTCGGGTCATCAGCGTGCCCTCGGGCCGGTCGAGGATCGCGCGGAACAGCGCGACGCCGAGGGTGAGCCGGTTGCCGCGGTGCCCCGCGCGGCGCACCGCCTCGGGCTCGCGGCGCGCGAGATCCAGCGCGAGGGCGAGGAGTGGCGCGGCCGCTGCCGGCGAGACACGGTCCGGGTTCGCGCGCGCGGTGCGGAGCGCGCGCCCCAGCGTGCGGTAGGCGATCGACGCCGCGAACGGCGCCCACTTGGGGTTGGCCGCCAGCGTCGCGCCGAGCGCAGCCAGCGACGCGAACGGCGCGGTCGCGGCCGGCTCGTTCTCGGCGACGCGCTCGAGCAGGGGGAACGCGCGCGGGATCTCGCCCATCGCCTCGAGGAGCCGCGTGTAGATCTCCGGCTCCGGGCAGCGCTTCGGCGCGGGGCGGGAACAGCGGGTGGCGCAGGTGGAAGCCGTTGTCCGGGAAGTCGAGGTTGAACCCGGTGCACTCCCACTTCTCGAACTGCGAGGCGGCGGGCAGCACGTAGTGCGCGAGCCGCGCGGTCTCCGACATGGCGACGTCGATCACCACGAGCAGCTCGAGCTTCCCGAACGCGCGCTCGTAGCCGGCGGTGTCGGCGCCGGAGAGCACGGGGTTCGCGCTGTCGACGAACATCGCGCGGAGGCGGTCCTCGCCCTCGTGCTCGATCTCGCTCGGCAGGATGTTCGGCGGGTAGATGCCGCCGATCGGGTACATGCCGTGGTGCGCGGTGCGCCAGTGCCGCGGCTCGCGCTCGTCGGTGTTTCCGAGGATCGGCAGGAAGAACGAGTGGAAGTTGTTGCCGCCGCGCTTGCCGAAGTTGCCGGTGACGAGGAAGACGAGCTTCTCGAGGTAAGAGTTGAGCGTGCTGTGCAGGCTCTGCTGGATCCCGAGGTCGACGCGCACGCACGCCGATCGCGCCTTCGCGAAGCCGCGGGCGACGCGCTGCACGTCGGCGAGCGGCACGTCCGCGCGCCGCACGAACTCCTCGACGGGGATGGCGAGCAGCTCGGCCTCGAGCGCGGCGAACCCGGTGCACCGCGCCGCGAGGAACGCGCGGTCGTGCAGGCCCTCGCGCACGATGATGGAGAGGATCGCCGCGAGCAAGAAGGCGTCGGTGCCAGGCCGCACCTGGAGGTGCACGTCGGCGAGCCGCGCGGTCTCGGTCTTGCGCGGGTCGACGACGACCATCGTGCGCGCCGCGTCCTTCTTCAGGTCGCGCAGGGTGTCGCGCGCGTTGGGGATGCCGTGCGCCTGGAACGGGTTGGTGCCGACGAACAGCACGAACTCGGCGTGCTCGACGTCCTCGGTGAGGTGGCAGCGCTGATCGCCGAAGAGGCGGCCGTTGACCCAGAAGTCGCCGGTCTTCTCCTGCGCGAGCGCGGTGTAGACGAAGCGGCTCTTCATCGCCTTCAGGAGCTGTCGGCTGTAGGCGCCGCCGAGGTGGTTGCCCTGGCCGCCGCCGCCGTAGAACGCGAACGCGCGCCCCCCGTGGCGCTCGCGGATCGCGAGCAGGCGCTGCGCGATGTCGCCGAGGCCTGGCTCCAGCTCACGCGCGTGAACGAGCCGTCGGGCTCGCGGCGCAGCGGGTGCTCGAGGCGATCGGCGTGCTCCTGGTAGTAGGGGAGGCGCGCGGCCTTCTGGCAGAGATACCCCTTGGAGAGCGGGTGGGCGTCGTCGCCGCGGACGCTCTTGATCTGCGCGCCCTCGGTCTCCACGCGGAGGCCACAGTTGCGCGAACAGAGGATGCAGGCGGTCTGCTCGATGGCCATGCGGACTCCTCGACGGGTTGACGGGGCGGGTGGGCTGGACGGCTTGGGTAACGAACGTTATCTTATGAGGACCCGATGCGCTACCCGCCCGGTCACCGCGCCGAGACCCGCGCCAGGCTCGTCCGTGAAGGCGGCGCGCTCGCCAAGCGGGAGGGCTTCGCCCGGAGCGGCGTCGACGATCTCGCCCGCGTGGCGGGGATGACGAGCGGCGCGTTCTACCGGCACTTCGCCGGCAAGGACGAGCTGCTCGCGGCGATCGTCGAGGCCGAGCTCGCGACGACGCGCGCGCGGTTCGCGGCGATCGAGACGAACGAGCAGCTGCTGTTCGCGCTCGACGCCTACCTCAGCATGACCCACGTCCGGAACCCCGAGATCGGCTGCGTGCTGCCCACGCTCGCGGCCGAGGTCGGGCGGGGCTCGGCGGAGACACGCGGGGCGTTCGAGCGCGCGCTCGCCGAGGTGACCGACGTGCTGGCGGAGAAGATCGGCGATCGCGCGGTCGCTTCGGCGGTGCTCACCCAGTGCGTGGGCGCGGTCATGATCGCGCGCGGACTCGAGAGCGAGGCGGCGCGGCGGGCGGTGCTCGCGTCCGCGCGAAAGAGCGCGCGGGCGCTCCTCCTTGCAGGCAATCTGGCGTAACTTCCGCTACTTACAGAAAGATCGCCCGCCCCGGTCGATCCCCCGTCGAGCCGTCCGTCGTCTCCTCGAAGGCGCTCGGCACGTGCCGGCCCGAAGGAGCCCCCATGCGTTTCATGATGATGCACAAGAACGACCCGCACACCGAAGCCGGCGAGGTGCCCACGAAGGAGATCATCGAGCAGATGGGCGCGTTCATCGGCGAGCACGCCAAGGCGGGCCGGTTCCTCGACGGCGCGGGCCTCCGCGGCAGCAAGTACCGCACGCGCCTCGTGTTCCGCGACGGGCGCGCCACCGTGAAGCACGGCCCCTACCGCGGGGAGCACGAGCTGCCGACCGCGACGCTGGTCCTCAAGGTGAAGACGCGCGAGGAGGCGATCGGCTGGGCGGAGCGCTACGGGAAGATCCTCGGCGACGGCGAGATCGAGCTCGGCAAGCTGAGCGAACCGTGGGACCTCGGCCTCATGCCGGAGCCGCCCGACGCGCCGCTGCAGCTGCTCCTGATCGACAAGGCGGACGCGGCGAGCGAGGCCGGCGGCCGGAGCCCCAAGGTGAAGGCGGAGCTCACGCGGCTCAGGACCGAGATGGCGAAGGCCGGCGTGCTCGGGAACACGCTCGCGCTGAAGCCGAGCGCGCAGGCCAGGCGGCTCGTGTTCCAGAACCACGATCTGCGCGTGTTCGACGGACCGTTCACGGAGTCGAAGGAGCTGCTCGGCGGGTTCTCGATCATGGAGCTCGCCAGCTTCGATGAGGCCATCGAGCTCACGCGGCCCTACGCCAAGATCCTCGGCGGGACGCTCGAGATCGACCTCCGCCTGGTGGACCTGGACGCCGAGTGAGTCGGTCGCCCGCGGCAGCGGGGCCGCGGTTGGGGTAGGGGGTCTCGCGATTCCACACGAACGTCAAAGAATCTTTGACCTTCGTGCGACGAGCACGAGTGGCTGCCACAAAGTCTTGAATCGAGGCGCTTCACACGAAGGTCAAAGGATCTTTGACCTTCGTGCGAAATCGGGAGACCCCCTCTCGGTCGGCGCCGGAAGGCGACGCTGTCAGCGGCGGCTCTGGATCATCTTCCAGCCGTTGCCCGAGGGATCCCGGAAGCCGGCGTCCACGTTGCCGTACCGCTCGGTCGGCTCCTGCGTGAACTCGACGCCCGCGGCGCGCATGCGCTCGTAGGCGCCGCGGCAATCGTCGACGTTCAGGACCAGCGGCGGCATGCCGCCCTTGGCCACGACCTCCCGCAGCGTCTGCGCGGTCCTGGCGTCGAGCGCCGGCGACTCCGGCTTGAACAGGCCGAGCTGGAACGACGGCTGGTCCGGGTGCTGCACCGTGAGCCAGCGGTAGTCGCCGTTGCGCACGTCGGTGTGGATCTGGAATCCCAGCTTCCCGACGTAGAACTCGACCGCTTCGTCCTGATCGCGAACATACAGACCGACCACCCCGACACCTTGGCTCATGGGACCTCCGTTGGTTGCGTCCGATCCGTATCGCCCTCGTCCTGCCGTCGCTTCTCCGAAACTGCGATCGTGAGGTCGGGCCGGTGGGCCGCGGCGACGAAGCACAGCGGGACGTGCGGGAGCGGGGAGGGGCCGACCCTCACGCGGGCGCGGAACTCCCCGGGGCTCTCGCCGGTGACGTCGCGGAACGTGCGCCCGAACGTGCCCAGGCTGCTCCACCCGGTCTGGAAGGCGACGTCCGTGATCGGGAGGTCGGTGTCGCGCAGCAGCGCCGTCGCCCGCTCGATCCGCCGCGTGAGCAGGTACCGGTGCGGCGGGATGCCGAAGGCCTCCTTGAACGACCGCGCGAAGTGGGCCTCGGAGACGCCGCTCACCCGCCCGAGGCGCCGGACCGGCCACTCCTCGTGCGAGGCGGCGTCCATGCGGTCCTTCGCCCGGAGGAGGCGCCGCAACAGCTCGGGGTCCTGGCTCACGGGCGAGGGATCCTGGCAGAATCTCGCCCTCGCCGGAAGCGGACAGGATCGCGCGGCTGGGATATAGGATGCGCACCTCGATGAAGCGCTCCACGACCATCCCCGAAGGCGAGTCCGCGTCGCAATTGATCAGCAAGAAGATCGCCGATCTCGACGACTGGCGCGGCGAGATTCTCGGCCAGATTCGCGTACTGATCAAGGAAGCGGATCCGGAGATCCTCGAGGAGTGGAAGTGGGGGATCCCTGTCTGGTCGCACGACGGCATCGTGTGCACGGGCGAGACCTACAAGGCCGCGGTGAAGATGACGTTCGCCAAGGGCGCCTCCCTGAAGGACCCGAAGGGCCTCTTCAACTCGAGCCTCGAGGGGAACGTGCGTCGCGCGATCGACGTGCGCGAGGGCGACGAGATCGACGAGGCCGCCCTGAAGGCGCTGTTCCGCGCCGCCGTGGCGCAGAACGCGGCCGCCAAGAAGCCCGCCAAGACGAGCTCCGAGAAGCCGAAGGCCACGAAGAAGTCGCCCCCTGCAGACAAGCCGAAGGCCAAGAAGCGCGCCGCTCGCTGACCCGGCTCAGCTCCGCGGCGGGGCGTCGACGATCACAGGCAGCTTCGACGCCCACGCGGACCAGGTCTCCGGGTTCGTCACGAGCTCGGCCATGAAGTGGGCGACGTTGGCCATGCGGGTGCTACCCGGCTCGAAGAGGCTGTCCACGAGCGCCTCGTGGAGTGCGTACGGCGTGACGTCGCCGTCGAGGAGCGTGTCCGGTCGGACGACGACCCAGCGGACGGCGGGGTTCTCGGGGCCGATCTGCGTGCGCAGGAAGTCGGCGGCGCGCTGGTTGTCCGCGGCCGGAGGGACGAGCCTACGCAGCACCGCGAGGAACGCCCGCTCGAGCGAGCCACGGCGCGCGTCGAGGTCGCGCGACCGATGGACCGAGACGCTGCTCATGAGCACGAACTTCACCGGCGTAGGTCCGCCCACCGCCTCGACCGCGCGGCAGAGGCGCGTGGTCGCCTGGGTCACGAGGTCGCGCGGCGGCCCGAAGATGCCCTTGAAGTCGAGGACGTGGCCGAGGCAGGAGACCACCGCGTCGCAGCCGCGCACGAGCTGCTGCAGCTCGTCCTCCCGCAGGGTGAGGAGGCTCGCCTCGGTGACGGTCAGGTTCGGGTGCCCCGCGCTGCTGGCGGGGAGCCTCGCTCTCGATCGCGCGACGGCCCGCACGTGGACGTCGCGAGCGAGGAGCTCTCGCAGCACCCGCCCGCCGGTGCGTCCGGTGCCCCCGACGAGAAGGACGGTGGGTCGCGTGGTCATGGCCGGTCTCCTATCGTGGTTCGGTGTCGGCAGAGCCAGGCGACGATCTCGTCGACCCTCGTCTCCACCGCGCTCGCTCCGTGCCCGCCTTCGTCCGCGACGAGCTTCGTCTTGTCCGCCGCGCACGCCGCGGCGAGGATCTCGTCGTTGCCGCGGGGGTCGAGGAGCGCGTCCTTCGCGCCCTGTACCAGGAGCAGCGGCGCGTCGGTCGCGGCGGCGTTCCTCGCGCAGGCGTTCATGACGGCCCGCTGCGCGAGCATGTAACGCAGGCTGAAGTGACGCACGACCAGCGGATCGCGCTGCATCGCGAGCGCTTCCTCGCGATCGGCAGGGTGCTCCACCGCGGAGGGGTTGCGGTTCATGTCGACCGTGAGCGCCGACCGCCGGAAGACGGCGTCGAACGCGAACGTGACGTAGTCCCGGAGGGTGGGGCCCAGGCCCTTGGCGTACGTCCATCGATACGCGGGGTTGATCAAGACCAGTCCCGCGAGCGGGGCCTTCGTCTTCGCCGCGACCTGCAACGCGAGCGCGCCGCCGGCGCTGTGGCCGAACAGGAACACGGGCTGGTCGGAGCACGCGCTCCGCGCTCGGGCGAGCCCCCGAAGGAGATCGTCGAGGATCCCTCGGGGATCCGCGAGGTCTCCGCGCACGCCGTCGGAGAAGCCGGACCCGCGTGGGTGGAGGGTGACGGTCGCGAGGCCGGCCGCGTGCAACGCCGCCGCGAACCTCGGATAGGGTTCGGTGGCGCGGATCTCGGGGCCGAGCACGAAGTCGACGACGCCCCACGGGTCCGCGGGGACGCGGATCGCGACGTAGAGTCGGACGCCACCGGCGCCCTCCATGAAGCCGGCGCCCTCCTCTCGAGGCGGCTCGAAGGGAGGCCGTGTGCGTCGCTCGACCGAGGCCACGATCCGGGACGCGCATCGGCTGTGCCAGTCGCGCGATCGCCGTCGAGGTCGGCGACGGGCCCGCAAGTGCGGCGCTCCGATGCACCTCGTGCGGCGCTACAGCCAGTCGAGGTGTTCGGCTGCTGGGCCGGCGACGAAGGCGATCCGTCGGTGAACGACATGGAGGTCGACGTCAGCCACTTCGCGACGCGCGGTCCGCCACAGCCCGTAGTCGCTTCCTCGCCGAACTCGCGCGACGTATCCTCGAAGGGTGCCACTCGAGAGGGAGGAGATCGTGGTGCCGCTCCGCGCGGGCGCGGTCTCCGAGGTGATGACGTGTACCGGGATCCGGTCGACGCTGGTGAGCGCGTCGCTGCTGGCGCTGCGTGAGCGCGGGCTCTCCGACACCTACTACAAGCATCTCCCACCCGAGCTGCACATGACGGTCCAGACGATCGTGGCTGGCTCGTGGGTGCCCATCGACCTCGCCGTGGCCCACTACCGCGCGGTCGACGCGCTCGGACTCGCAGCGGCGGAGCAGGTCGCCATCGGGAGCGATGTCGGCGTGCGGGTGCAGGCGAGCCTGCTGGGCGTGATCTTCCGCCTCGCGAAGGGGGGCGGCGCCACGCCTTGGACGGCGCTCTCGATCTACCCCAAGCTCCGCGAGCGCATCTTCCGCGGGTCGGACACGCGCATCGTCCGCATCGGCCCCAAGGACGCGCGCGTCGAGAACTTCGGGATCCCGCTCGTGGCCATCCCGTACTTCCGCAACGCGTGGCGCGGGATGGTGATCGCGGGCCTCGGGCTGTTCTGTCGACGCGTGATCGTCACGGAGCTCACGAGCCCGCACTCCTCCAACACGTTCGTGTACAAGGCGAGCTGGGCCTAGCGAGGCTGCGGCGTCACACCGGGATCGGCGCGCGCGGCTTGCTCGAGATCCCCTTGCGGAAGCCCTCGATGATCGCCTGCACGTCCCAGATCGACTGGGTGCCCTCGAGGTCGCGCAGGTAGAGGGAGCGCCGCGCGACGGCGTCGAGCTCGAACCCCCAGAAGAGGCTCATGAGCGGGTTGATGAACAGCTCGGAGCCCCTGGTCCGATCGGTCGTCTGGTGATCGCCGAAGTGACCCTCGATGGCCGAGACGATGGAGGCGTTGACGATGCTCGGCTGCATCCGCTCGTGGACCCACGCGACCGCCTTCCGGTAACGCTCGACCTCGGGCCAGTCGGCGAGCAGGGTCTGCGCGCCGAGGAACGCGCCCTCGCGGACCAGCGCCGCGACGTCCTCCAGGAAGTGCGCGTGACAGACGCCGTGGAAGGCGTCGATCCCGAACCCGAGGCAGGTGACCAGCTTGGTGCCGACGTCGAGGCCGTGCACGGCGGCCAGGCTGGTCACGTCCTCGGCGGGGGTGCCGAGGCCCGCCTCGTCGCCGCGCATCAGGATGTCGGTGCCGCCGTCGACGAGCACGATCGCGTCCAGATCGAGCGTGCGGACCAGGTGCCGGTACGCCTCGCGCACGGGCGCGACGCCGACCTTCTCGATCGCCCACACGGGGATGCCGAGCAGCTCCGCGAGGTAGCGTTCGGGGAAGTAGCTGTCGCAGCCGCGCGTCGAGCCCTCCACGCGCGCGAGGTGCGGGAGGACGAACGACACGTCGGTGCCGCCGAGGTAGGTGAAGCTCAGGTTGGCGAGCGAGACCGCCTTGCCCGCGTCGCGGAGCGCGAAGTAGAGCGGGAGGCCGCAGAACACGTCGTATCCGCCGCCGGCGCCGGCGAGGAGGATGCGTTCGCAGGAGAGGAGACGCTTGCCGAGCGGGGAGTCGAGGACAGTCACCTCGGGGATCCTACCGCGGGTCGAGCGCACAATGAGCGAGTGATCGCGGCTCGATCAATCGCCGTTGCCGCGCAACCTGGGCGGGGCGCGATCGGCGCCTCCTGCCATTTCCAACGTATGCCAGAGCATGGGGCTTGCGGCAAGCCCTATTTCATGCCGTACCGTGCACGACATGAGCGAACACGCCGTGGTGATTGCGGGAGGAGGTCCTACGGGACTGATGCTGGCCGCCGAGCTCGCGCTGGCGCGCGTCGATGTCGCCATTGTCGAGCGGCGCCCGAACCAGGATCTCGCCGGCTCGCGCGCGGGCGGCCTGCACGCGCGCACGATCGAGCTGCTCGACCAGCGCGGGGTCGCGGAGCGCTTCCTCTCGCAGGGAAAGGTCATGCAGGTCGCCGGGTTCGCGCTGATCCCGCTCGACATCAGCGATTTTCCGACGCGCCACAACTACGGCCTCGCGCTGTTCCAGGACCGCATCGAGCGCATCCTCGCCGACTGGGTCGAGGAGCTCGGCGTGCCGGTCCACCGCGCGTGCGAGGTGACGGGCTTCGCAGAGCACGACGAGGGCGTCGACGTCGCGCTGTCGGACGGTCGGACGCTGCGCGCGCGCTGGCTCGTGGGGTGCGACGGCGGGCGCAGCCTCGTGCGCAAGCAGGCCGGCATCGAGTTCCCGGGGTGGGAGGCCTCGACGAGCTGCCTGATCGCGGAGGGCGAGACGACCGACGAGCCGGAGTGGGGCGTGCGTCGCGACGACCGCGGCATCCACGGCGTGAGCAAGCTCGAGGGGAAGCGGGTGCGCATCCTGTCGACGGAGCCGCAGGTCCGCACCGGGGATGCGCCGACGATGGACGAGCTGCGCGAGGCGCTGGTGAGCGTCTACGGGACGGACTTCGGCGTGCACGGCGTCACGTGGCTCTCGCGGTTCACGGACGCGACGCGACAGGCGGCGTCGTATCGCAAGGGCCGCGTGCTGCTGGCGGGCGACGCGGCGCACGTGCACGCCCCGGCGGGCGGGCAGGGCCTGAACCTCGGGGTGCACGACGCGGTGAACCTCGGGTGGAAGCTCGCGCAAGTGGTCCACGGCAGGGCGAAGGACGACCTGCTCGACAGCTACCACGCGGAGCGACACCCGGTGGGCGCGCGGGTGCTGGAGAACACGATGGCGGCGATGGCGCTGCACCGCGGCGACGCGCGGACGAAGGCGCTGCAGGGCGCGATGGCGCAGCTGCTCCAGCTGGACGAGCCGCGTCGGCGGTTCGCGGGGCTCCTGTCGGGGCTCGACGTGCACTACGACCTCGGCGGGGGACACCCGCTGCTCGGGCGACGCATGCCGGATCCCGAGGTGGAGACGGAGAGCGGACCGCAGCGGGTGTTCGCGCTGCTGCACGCGGCGCGGCCGGTGCTGCTGGATCTCGCGGGTGGGCTGGACCTCGGTGGGTGGGCGGCGCGCGTGCGACGGGTGGAGGCGCGGTACGAGGGGACGTGGGCGCTGCCGGTGGTGGGGACGGTGGCGGCGCCGCGCGCGGTGTTGATCCGGCCGGACGGGTACGTCGCGTGGGTGGGCGAAGGGACGGACGCGGGCCTCTCGGACGCGCTGACGCGGTGGTTCGGGGCGGAGGGCTGAGGCCACGCTCGCGTACGGACGAGTCTGTGGATGTAGACTCCCCGAGTGGCCCGGCCGCTCAGCCAGATCGTCGGCGGCATCCGATCGGTCCGAGACTACTTCGAGCAGTTCTCGAAGGAAGATCCAAGCTTCCTTCCCGAGTGGCGAGTGGCCGTGGAGATCGCCGTTCTGGTCGACGAGGGCTCGACGGATCGGACGACGCGAGACCACGTTCGAGCACTCCTCGAGACGCGCCTCGCCGATCACCACGACGGGACCGGGTGGCAGCACTTGAACGCGCTGGTCTGCGAGTGGCTCGCGGTCGCGGAGGCGACCGATCCCTGAGGCACGATCAACACTCAGGATCAGGAGCCCACTCGCGTGACCCAGTTCGCGAAGTAGGCGCCGTACACGCCTCGACCCGCGAAGACCCCGGCGCCGAGTCCACTCGGCGCGAGCTCACGATACCGCGACCGATACAGTCGGCTGCGAGCGTCCCACTCGGCTTCGTCGCCGAACGACCAGGCAGCCACCTGGGCCATCACTCCCACGACGAACAGCACCTCGGCGTCCTTGCATTCGGTGGGGTCGCCGAGAAGAGTGTCGAGCACGCAGCGCAGGATGTCGTCGAGGTCGTCCTTCGAGACCGCGTCTGGCTCGAAGCCCGTGAGGTGGGGTGGCTCCACGGCGGAGTACCAGGCGAGGAACAGCAGGTGGAGGACTAGGTCCCGGTCTCGGCTGCCCTGGGTCCAGGCATCACGCAGCAGGACGTAGGCAGCTCCGAGCCTGGGAGCGCCGGCTTGGTTCTCCACTTCGAGGGCCGCGGCGAGAGCTGGGGTCATGGGATCACCTGGGACCGCAGTGCTGGCTCCATTCGGCTTCCGAAGGCTCTTCGATCCGGCCGTCGACGTACCACTTGGAGCGAGCCCCGCAGGAGACGCACTCGTAGTAGGTCCACGAGTCTGGATACCGGCGCCCGTGGTCGTCCACGCACGTGGCACGGATCCAGTTGCGCATCGTCAGTGCGCGCTCGCCGCAGCGCGCGCAGCGCTTCCGGAACACTCGCCGAAGTCTGTCCAGCAGCCGGCTCACTGGCGGCGAAGGTCCCTCCGATCGCCGCGCTCGTCCATCGTGCATGTAGCGACACCTGCCGAGCCGCCACAATCGTCGACCATGGCGGGGGGACGACAGTTCCAGCGGGGTGGGCGCGGGCAGACGCGTCTCGGATCTCGCGGTCCCGCCCGACGAGCCGCCGCGGGCGCAGCAACGTCGGGCCCGGATGGGGTGTTCTCGTGGGCGCGTGCTCGGGAGTGCTCACACCTCGCTATCGCCCAATACGAGGTCAGGAAGTCGACGCGCGCGTGGTGACGAGCACCTCGTCGAGTTGCTCGAACGTCTCCGTCGTCCCGCTGCAGCTGCCGGAGGCGATGGCCTCGTCGAGCGCCTCCTTCGAGGGATAGCGGTCGTGCATGACGAGCAGCGTCTTGCCGTCCTTCTCCTCGAGGGTCACCGTGGTGATCACGCCGGCGTCGCTCTCGTCGTTGGTCCAGACCAGGCGTGTCGCGGGGACGACCTCGAGGTACTTGCCGAAGAAGTCCATCGGCTTCGAAGGGTCGGCGTTGGCCACGAACGTCAACCGGTAGCCGCCGCCCACCCGAACGTCCATCTCGCAGCCCACCATGGAGATGGGGAAGGACTTCGGCGCCCACCACCGCTTGAACAGGTCGGGCTTGGTCCACGCGTCGAACACGACGCGCGGCGGGGCCTTGAAGGTGCGGGTGACGACGAGCTCGCGCTCGGACGTTCGCTCCGAAGTCGTGGGGTTCTTCATCGGGGTGAGCTCATTGCTTGCGTTCATCGACCGTGTCCTTTCGTGTCAGTTCCTCTAGAACGTCATCCAACTGATCGAAGCGGGGGGTCCAGTGCCGCCGGCGGCGCTCGAGCCAGGCGATCTCCTCGGCGAGCTGTCGGGGCCCGAGCCGGCAGGTGCGCACGCGACCGACCTTCGCGGTGCAGACGAGCCCCGCCTCCTCGAGGACGCCCACGTGCTTGCGCATGCCGGTGAGGGTCATGTGGAACCGCTCGGCGAGGTCGGTGATGGACGCGTCGGCACGCCCCAGCTGCTCCAGGACACCGCGGCGGGTGCCGTCGGAGAGGGCGAAGAACGAGGCGTCCAGGCGGGCTCTCTCAAACTGAACCATCTAGTTCAGTGTGTAGCGCGAGAGGGCGGACCCGCGCAAGGGGAGACTGCCGCGAGCCTGTCGGTCGTCACGACGGACACCACGTGTGAGGCGTGACACGGAGCACGTTCGCGCGACCGAGGGCGCGTGTTCGTAGCTCATCGCAACCGCAGTCGCTCGGCAGGAAGAGAGTGTTCCGGCTAGACTGTGCCCTCAATCGAGGAGGGGGACATGAAGGCGCGCATCCTTGGTCTCGCGTGTTTGCCGCTCGCGATGGTCAGCTGTGATCGTGGTCAGGCCGCCGACGCCGTGGAGGTCGCCCAGCGGGTCTACCCTGCTGCGTTCGAGCGCACCGTGGGCTGGAGCGTGGAGACGAACCGCTTCCGACCTGCGTCGGCGAACTCGATGGGTGCGGACGCGATTGTGGTCCAGCTCCCGCGCACGGCGAGCGGCGCGATCGAGCTGTCGATTCCCTCCCGGCCCACGACTTGGCTGCGGTTGCGAACACGCGATCTCGTGGATGTGCCGGGCGAGGCCGAGACGAAGGCCGTCGTCTATCGGAACGCCGACACGACGGGCGATGTACTCTGGGTCGCAGGGCCGTCGTCGGTCGAGGAGTTGCGCGTACTGCGCAAGGCTGGCCCGATCCGCCTGCGCTACGCCGTCGAGCTCGGCCCGTCCGTGCACGAGGTGCGCGTGCAGTCGTCAGGGATCGAAGTCGTCGACTAGGACCGAAAAGTGGTCTTCCGCTCTTCGCCGGCCTTCGCCGTCGATGCGCACGGTGACCGTGTCTACCTCACGCCGCACTGGGACGGGAAGGAGCTCGAGCTCGTCGGTGACGGGAGCCAGCTGGTCGCTCCCATCGTGGTCGACCCCACGTGGTCCGCAACCGGGCCGCTCGTGTCGCAACACGGATTCGGCCGCACCGCGACCCTCTTGCCGAGCGGCAAGGTGCTCGTTGCCGGTGGTCAGGTTGCCGGTGGTGTCGGCGCGACCTGTGTGGCCGAGCTCTGGGACCCCGTGAGCAAGACCTGGAAGACGACAGCGCCCATGAGCACGCAGCGCGAAGGTCACGCAGCGTTCGTCTCTGGCGGGAATGTCGTCGTGTGCGGGTCGAACAGCAACTCGACGTGCGAGGCCTACAGCCCGAGCACCGATGCCTGGTCGCCGGCCGGCGTGCTGAGCGATCGCCGCGGATACGGCGCCTTCGTGGCGCTCGGCGGCGGGAAGTTCCTGCTCGCGGGTGGCTACAACGCTTTCGGCTTCCTCTCGACGGCGGAGATCTACGACGAGGCTACGAGCTCGTGGACGAGCGCTGGGGCGCTGTCGAACGCACGCGCCTACGGCCACGCCGTCGTCTTCGGTGGCAAGGCCTACGTGATCGGCGGTCGCGGCGCGGCGGGGTCGGTCGCGAGCGTCGACGTCTACGACCTCACCGCCAAGACCTGGACGGCAGGGCCCTCGATGGCCTCACCTCGCGACGTGTTCGCCGCCGTCGTGTTGCCGACGGGCAAGCTCCTGGTGGCCGGTGGCTCGGGCGCGAGTGGCTCCATGTCCTTCGCCGAGTTCTTCGACCCGACCACCGCGAAGTGGTCGGCGGCGCCGACGAAGCCCACGGCCAGCGACGGTTACGGCCTCCCACTCCCTGGCGGCGCCTTCGTCAGCTCGATGTCCAGCGAGGACGTGCAGCTCTTCGACAGCGAGACGAACACCTGGATCGCCGGCCCGCCGACTTCGATCAAGGCGCGCCTCGCCGTATCGCTGGGTGGCGGCAGCGTCCTCGCAATGGGCTCGTCGAACACGTCCTTCGGCGACACGACCGCGGAGCTCTACGTGTCGACCGCCAACGGCGGTGGCTGCACCAAGAGCGTGCAGTGCGCGAGCGGCGTGTGCGTCGGCGGGATCTGCGGCGGTGGCGACGCCGGTCCCACGGACACCGGTCCCGTCGACACAGGCCTCGATACGGGGGCGACCGACGCGGTCGTCGACGCACCTCCGGGAACGAAGGCCGACGGCGCCGCGTGCGGCGGCGCGGGAGAGTGCATCAGCGGCTTCTGCACCGATGGTGTCTGCTGCAACGTCGCGTGCGACGGCCAGTGTCAGGCGTGCGACCTGGGGAGCAAGGTCGGAACGTGCGCCGTGGTCAGCGGCGCGCCGCACGGTTCCCGTCCGAAGTGCGGCGACTCCGCCGAGTGCGCGGGCAAGTGCGATGGCGTCGATACGCAGAAGTGCGTGTACCCAGCAGCAGGCGGAAAGTGCGCGTCGACCTGTGAGGGCACGAACGCCGTCTCCAAGGCGTGCGACGGCAAGGGGAGCTGCGCCCCGCAGAGCACCGTCTCCTGCGCCCCCTTCCTCTGCGTGGACGGTCTCTGTCCGACCGTGTGCACCAAGAATGCAGACTGCGACGTCAACAGCGTCTGCAGGGACGGCGTCTGCGCTGGCGTCGATGCGCCCGCGGGCTCGAGCGGCGGCTGTGGGTGCACCGTGGTCGGGCAGCAGCAGGCCATCGGCGGGGGTGCGGCAGCCCTCGGCTGGCTCCTCATCGTGTGTCGTCGCGTTCGTCGTCGTGCGGGCAAGAACGACTGACCGGCGGACTCACCGTCGGCGCGCCGTGGCGATGGCGGTCCATGTCAGCAGCGGCGCACAGCCGAAATCGACGAGGAGCGGAAGCCACGCCCAGCGGGCGACACCGTGGACAGGCGCGACGACGCACGCCAACGCACCGGCGACACCTCCGAGGAACGGAACGAAAGAGACGCCGCCCGGTGAGCCCTCGGCGCGCTTGCGCCGCAGCGCCAAGAGCATCCCGAGGGAGTTGCCGAGCGCGACCAGCACGAACACTGCGCCGAGCGCCAGGGCGAACACGAGGCGGACAATGTGCACGCGCCGAGCATACCCCTGGCGGCTCCCCCTCTGTCGCCCGACAGGCGCTTGGGCAACCCTCGGAAGCGAGCGACGGTCCCGTCGATCGGATTCACTGCGCAGCCGCCGCTTCAGCCAAGTCGCATCGAAGCGAGCTACGCGCGACAAGCGTCCAATCCGGAAGCCTCGTGTCATGCGGCTTGCCGTCGAGCCTTCTCCACGAACGATCCGAGCGCTCCGACGAACGCCGCGGGGTTCTCCACCTGGGGCATGTGGCCGGCGTCGGGTACGAACGTCAGCGTGGCGCCGGGCCACGACGTCTGGAGTCTTCGGGCGGCGCTCGCGCTCGTGCCGGGCAACTGATCGCCTTCACCCCACAAGAGAAGCGGCGCGAGACCGACCGGCCGCGGCGAGCCACCGTGGACCAGGATGTCGACGAACGCATCGAGCTGCGGCGGCGACTCCGAGCGAACGAGCGCCTGCAACTCCGGCGGCACGTTCCAGGGATGGACGAAGCCGCGCTCCAGCGCCGACGGACTGTACGCGACCCGCTTCTGGACCGCGCGTATCAGACGACGCGCGAGCGGGCGTTGCCCCATCCATCGGAGCACCGGTGGCGTGCTGGGCAACGGAATGCCGTTGACCAGCACGAGCCCACGACACCGTGTGCGGTAGTCACTCGCCAAGCGGCAGACGACGGACGCGCCGAACGAGTTGCCGACACACCACGCGCTGGGGATGTCGAGCGCGCCCAGGAGCGCGTCGAGCCATCGGGCGTAGTCGCCGACGGAGGCGAGCGCGTTCTGGTCGGTCCGTCCGATGCCAGGAAGATCGGGGGCAATCACGTGGAACATCTCGACGAGCCTCCCCAGACTCCACCCCAATGGAGCTCGGCCCCGCCCCAACCTCCGTGGACGAGAAGCATCGGCTCGCCACGACCGCCCGCAAAGACGCGCGCCGGTCGACCATGCACGGCAATCGTCAGCTCGCGAACCTCGTCGGCATCCATCGCAAGCGCTGTCGCAACATCGATACCCGCGCGTCTTTCATCGGCCCGCGGCACCGGCGAAGAGGGCGCTTCCGTACACCTCGGTTCCTTCACGCAAGCAACGCGGGCCGACGCAGTCGCTGCGTGGCGGGATTGCCTCCCGTAGATGTGTCGACCGTGGACCATACGGCGCCTCCCAACTTCTTTCGGGCTCCGACCTACGGCCCGTACGGCTCGTTGATGGATCCGGCTCGACGTCCTTCCCCATCGCGACCTCGTGCGCTAAAACGGAACCGCATGGTTCACCAATCGAGCGCCCGCCTCGACGCCTCGTTCGCGGCTCTCTCGGACGCAACCCGGCGCGGCGTCCTTTCGCAGCTCGGACGTGGAGACGCTTCGATCACGGAGCTCGCCGACAAGTTCCACATGACGCTCACGGGCATGAAGAAGCACGTCGGCGTCCTGGAGCGCGCCGGCCTCGTCGCGACCGAGAAGGTCGGGCGCGTGCGGACCTGCCGGCTCGGCCCGAGCCGACTGGAGTCCGAGACGGCCTGGATGGACACCTACCGCCGGCTCTGGGCCGCGCGCTTCGACGCGCTGGACGAGGTCCTCGGGGAGTTGCAACGCAAGGAGAAGACCGTCGATGAACGCAAGAAGCGACAGTGAGTCCACCACCGCGAAGAACCCCACGACGGTGGAGCCGAAGTCGGAGCGCGAGATCGTCGTCACGCGCACGTTCGACGCGCCGGCGCGCCTCGTCTTCAAGGCGTGGACCACGCCCGAGCTGTTCAAGCGGTGGTGGGTGCCGAAGTCGATGCCGCTTGCCCTGCTCTCCTACGAGGCGGATATCCGTACCGGCGGCAGCTACCGGCTCGTGTTCGACGTCGACGGCACGAAGACGATGGCGTTCTTCGGCAAGTACATCGAAGTGACACCGCACTCGCGAATCGTCTGGACGAACGACGAGAGCGGCGAGGATGGCGCCATCACCACGGTGACCCTCGAGGAGAGCGACGGCAAGACGATGATGGTCCTGCACGAGCTCTATCGCTCGAAGGAAGTCCGCGACGCTGCCCTGGCCTCCGGGGCCTACGACGGGATGGGCGAGACGTTCGAGCAGCTGGACGAGGTGCTCGTCACGCTGGGGTAGGGGGCGACGTCGCCTCCCGGAACACGGCCCCTCACCGCCGCGTTCTCGGCTCGCTCCCCGATGCCCTTCATCGCCGCCGTCGCGACCGCCTCGCCCCGACACGACGGGAAGACCGAGGATCGCGTTGCCGTGCTCGCGCTCGGGCAGGCGTTGGTCGTCGTCGTCGCGGACGGCGCGGCTGGGATCTCCGGGGGCGCGGCCGCGGCGGAAGCCGCGATGACGGGCGTGGTCGAGGCGATCGCCAGCACACCGGAGACGTTCTCGAGGGTCGAATCCTCCTCGAGCTTCTCCGTCAGCTCGACCACGACGTCGAGCGGATGCCTCATGCTGGGGAGACCACCGTCGTCGTTGTGGTCGTGACCGAGGGCGGCGTCCTCGGCGCGAGCTGCGGCGACTCGGGCGCGTGGATCATCGAGTCCGAGGGGCACGACGACCTCACGGCAGACCAGCGGAGGAAGCTACGGGTCGGGAGCGGACGAGCCTTGCCGGTTCCCTTCGTGCGCGCGCACTTCGACGGCACCCTCGTCGTCGCGAGCGACGGCTTGTTCAACTACGCGACGGCCGAGGCGATCTGCTCGAACGCGCGTGGTGTCGACCTCCACGCGGCCGCGTCCGGGCTGATCGCGTCGGTTCGCATGGCGTCGGGAGAACTCCACGACGACGTGGCAGTCGCGATCCTGAGGCGACGCTCGTGACTCGACCGCGCGCATCGCCGACGCGACGTCGAGCCAATGCGCGCTGAACGCTGCAGAAAGCCAAAGCCGCGGAACCGGCCTTCTTGTTGCGCGGGGATGTCCGTCACGCTGGGCTAGTCGTGCAGACGACGGGCCGGCTGGCCAGGTGGTCGCTCGACCGCCCCCGACTCGCTACACTCCACGACGGAGGAACGGCATGATCGTCCGAGCAACCGTCAGGAACGGGAAGTTCGTCATCGACGAGCCTGCCGAGTTCCCCGAAGGCACTGAGGTCGACCTCGTCCTGGCCGAGCAACCGCTCGACGAGATGCCCGCCGACGAGCGAGCCGCACTGCTCGCGCAGATCGACCGCGGCCTCGCTGCCATTCGCCAGGGCGAACCAGGGATTCCGGCGGATCAGGTCCTGCGCGCTCTCGGTGGATGAGTGTGAAGGTCGAGTTCCGACCGGAGGCTCGCGACCAAGCCTTGGTCCGAAACGCCTGGTGGGTCCAGAACGGACCTGCCGCTCCTACGACGTCTCGAGACGAGCTCGCGCTCGCTCTGCACGACCTGGCCGCGCAGCCCGCCATGGCCACCATCGTCGTCGCGCATGGAGGCACCGCCATTCGTCGATGGTTGCTCCCGAAATCGAAGTGCCACGTGTACTTCGCGATCGACGAGGCCCGCGAGGTCATCGACGTGCTCGCCGTCTGGGGTGCGCGCATGGGACGACTGCCCCCACTGGCGAAAGGCCGTGGTTGACGACTTGGCGGTCCACGTTGCAGGCGGTCTGCAGCGGGCCTCCGAACCTTCGGCGGGGTGGACCTGTTCGTCGACGCGAGCTACCCCCGGCCATCGCCCACAAGGACGACCTCTGGCTGGTGGGCGGCCTCGACCTGACCCATCTGAGCCGCGGCGAGCGGCCGCCGAATGTCCGCCGCGCCGCATTTCGGCCGATCTTCCGCGGGCGAGGCCTCGTGATTGAACATCCGCCGGCGGCTCCTGGTCCCTGCTTGCTCCACTCCAACCAGGGATCGGCACGATGAAGCTCCGGGCGTACGCTCTCCTCCTCCTGGCTGGCTCGACCGGCGCCGCCCTCGTCACCGGCTGCTCGAGCGCGACCGACGCGCCGGGTGGGCCCAGCGGCGACGCCGAGATCGAAGACACGGGCGGCGAGGGAGACGCGGCGATCGACACCCTCGCGGAAGACGCGCCGGTCGACAGCGCAGCGTCCGACACCCGCCCGAAGGACAGCGGCCCGGAGGTCGCCACCGAGTGCTCTCCCGGCGCCACCGACACGGCGGCCTGCGGCAACTGCGGCACCCACGCGCGGACGTGCAGCAGCAGCGGCGTCTGGTCGGGCTTCGGCGCGTGTAGCGGAGAGGGCGTCTGCGCCGCCGGTGGCAGTCGCGTGGTCACCTGCGGCAAGTGCGGATCGCGCACCGAGAGCTGCTCGTCGACCTGCGCCTGGGACTCGAGCGGCGCCTGCACCGGCGAGGGCGTCTGCACGCCCGGCGAGATCCAGACCGAGGCCGGCACCTGCACCGGGAAGAACGTCCGTACCCGGACCTGCGGCTCGAGCTGCGCGTGGGGCGACTGGGCCTGCGTGGCGCCGAAGGGCTGGATCGACGTCACGACCTCGCCGCTCAGCGCGCGCTCGGCGCACACCGCGGTGTGGACCGGCACCGAGATGCTCGTGTTCGGCGGCAACCCTTCGCTCGCCGACGGCGCGGGCTACTCGATCGCGAGCGACACCTGGCGCACGATCGCCGCCGCGCCGGGCGGCCGCGAGAACCACACCGCGGTGTGGACCGGCTCGAAGATGATCGTGTGGGGCGGCTACGGCGGTGGTGCTCTCCGCAACGACGGCGCGAGCTACGACCCGGCGACCAACACCTGGAGCGCGATCGCGACGACGACGCTCCCCGCGCGCATGGATCAATCCGCCATCTGGACCGGCACCGAGATGATCGTGTGGGGCGGTCAGACCTCGAGCGGCGGCGCCCTCGGCGACGGGGCGGCCTACAACCCGGCCACCAACACCTGGCGAACGATCGCGACCCCGACCAGCTTCGGGCGGCGCTTCGGGCACCGCGCGGTGTGGGCCGGCGGGAGGATGGTGGTCTTCGGTGGCTACGACTACTTCAGCGGCTTCTCCTCGCCGGCGCCGAACACCTGCGCGGTGAAGACCGCGACGAGCTTCTGCGGCGACGCCGCGGCGTACAACCCGGCGACGGACACGTGGACCGTGCTCACCCCGCCGACGCCGGCGCTCGATCCGCGGCAGCGCAACGCCGGCGTGGTGATCGGCGCGACCGGCGGGCGCGCGCTCTTCTTCGGCGGTGAGGGCAACACCTCCGGCGGCTCGCTGTTCCGCAGCAGCGGCGCGTTCTACGACGTGGCCGCCGGCACCTGGACGACGATGGTCACTCCGACCGAGACGCTGCTCCCCGGCGCCAAGCGCGCCAGCATGGCCGCGTGGTCGACCGCCGATACGTTCTTCGTCTGGGGCGGCCGCACGGGGACCGCGACCTACTCGGCGACCGGCGCTTCGTACGACGTGGCGACGTCGACGTGGAAGGCGCTCCCCACGCTGAACGCCCCGTCGGCGCGCGCCTTTGCGACCACGATCTGGACCGGCACCGAGGCGGTGGTGTGGGGCGGCTCGGGGAGCTCGGGCACGCTGAAGGACGGGAAGATCTACCGGCCCTGATCACCAAGCGGATGAAGGCTACTTCACCCACACCTCGAGTTCGTCGACCGTCCACCCGTTGAAAGTGCCGCAGAGATCGTTCCGGCAGGCCGTGTCCGTCCCGCCGTCCGCGCCGACGCGACAATGGAACGTGTGGCCCATGTAGCAGTAGCCACCGTTCATGGTGGTGTCGATCATCCAGTCATGGCCGCCGCCGAAAGCGGGCCCTCGGTCAGCACCTGTCCACTGCGTGTACGAAGTCGGAAATATCGTGGTGATGTAGTCGTGTTTGAAGCTGTTCGTGAGCGAGAACACAAATGTCTTCTCGTCGCCCATCCAGTTGCCGGGCGTCAGAGATGCCCAAGATAGCGAGGCGTACGCGCCGATGATCTTGCCCGTGCTCAGCTTGGCGACCACGACCGAGGGGCCCTTGCCATCACACTTCGCGTGGAAGGTGTACGGCGACGCGCCATCGACCGACTTCGCGTAGCAACGGGTCCAGGCGGCCGACACGCCGATCCACCCGTTGATGAGCGTGGAGTCCGTGCCGCTGATCAGCGTGGACCCAGGGAAGCCGGAGGCGACGCACACGCCGGCCGAGCACGCTGGCGTGGAGCCAGAGCAGGGCGTGAGCGAGGTCCAGTGGCCCGTCGAGTTGCAGGTGCGCGGCGTGGTTCCCAGGCAGCCGACCGCGCCAGACTTGCAGTCGTCGCACTCCTTCCCGGCCGCGTCGCACAGGCCCGCGCCGCAGACCTTGGTCGGGTCGAACCCCGTGAGCGCCGCATTGCACGTCTCGAGGGTGTCGCCGCTGCAGCGCACCTCGCCTGCGGTGCAGAAGCTCGCGATGCACACGCCGGCCTTGCAGACGGGCGTCGTCCCCGAGCAGGCCGTCAGCGACTTCCAGTGTCCGGTCGAGTCGCAGGCCCGCGGGGTCGAACCCACGCAGTCCGCGGTGCCCGACTTGCACTCGTCGCACTCCTTGCCGACGGCATCGCAGAGCCCAGCGCCGCAGACCTTCACCGGGTCGAACCCCGTCAAGCTCGTCTTGCAGACCTCGAGGTTGTCGCCGCTGCAGCGATACTCACCGGCGGCACAGGCTCCGGCGACGCAGGCTCCCGCCTTGCAGAGTGGGGTGGACCCGGTGCAGGCCGAGCTGGCCTTCCAGTGACCGCTCGCGTCACACTCTCTCGGAACTTCGCCCGCCGCACAGTCCTTCGTCCCTGGAACGCAGTCGCGACAGGCCTTGGCTACGGCGTCGCACAGGCCAGCCCCGCAGACCTTGACCGGATCCCACGCAGCCAACGACGCCTTGCAGGTCTCGAGGATGTCACCCGTACAGCGATGATCTCCGAGCGCGCACAGGGGCGGCTTGCAGGCTCCCGTGGTGGCGTCGCACAGGGGCTCGGAGGGGCACGTCGTCTCGTCGACGTAGGACAGACGATCGGGTGCGCACTTCTGCAGCGCCGCTCCCTTGCAGAGGTGTGACCCCTCGAGACACTCCGCGCACCGTTCGCCCGAGCCCTGCTTGCAATGCTCGGGCGATGCACACGTTGCGGTGACGTGGTCGAGGAGATCTCGCCCGCAGACCTTCCGTAGCGAGCCCTCGCAGACAGGCGCGAGGGGTGTCTTCCCGACGCAGGCCGGGTCTGGCGCTTGGCAGGAGCCGGCGGTCGGGCCCGGTCGGGTGTCGCAGATCTGATCGCCGGGACAGACGCCGTTGGCGACCCACTTGCCCTCTTGGCACAGGAGCTGGAGCTTCTGCGCGTGGCCGGCGCACGCGAGGGCTCCCGGCTTGTCGCACGCGCTGCTGAGGACGCCGACGGCGCTGTCGTCGGGGGCGTCCGAGACGTCGCCGTCGGAGGGTTCGGGAGCGGTCGCGACTTCGGAAGCGCAGGCAGGGACACCCAGGACGACGCCGGTCACCACCGCACCGACGGCGGTCGTGGTCGTCAGGATCTCACGGAAGCGGAACTGCGCTGAGGCCATGACATACGTATTACCACGGCGCGACGGCAGCAAAGACGAGCTGGGTCGATCCCATCCCTTGCCCCACAGCTCCGCCTGCTCTGCTTGCGCAGAGCTTGATCCGTTCATCGCTGTGGTAGACCGCCGTGCGCCTCAGAGCAGCTTGAGGCGTGCCAGCTTGTCGATGCCGTTCGCGACGTAGAGCCAGCCGTCGTCCGTCACCGTGCACGCCCCATTCGAGCCGTGGACGAACGGAAGGTCCGGGACCTTCTTCCACGTGTTGGCCGCGGTGTCGTACTGCCAGACCACGTTCGACGAGAACGCGCTGCTGTTGTCTCCGGTCGCGTAGATGTGGCCTGCTCGGTCCGAGCAGAAGGCCCGGCCCATCGTCGTCTCGGGGATGACCGCTCGCGCAGCTATCGCTCCCGTGGCCGGGGTGTACGACCACAGCAGGGTGAGGTCGGCGGAGGGCGCGATGTAGAGCGCCTTGGTCAGTCCATCCCACGCGAGGCGCGGGTGATAGACGGTGCCCGTGGGCCCGGTCGTATAGGTGACGAGGCTCGTCGCGGTGTCGAACACGACGAGCCGGTTCGTCCCGTCGGAGGCGAGCGTGTACAGCTTGGTGCCGTCGTCGTGCGCGTGCATCGACGAGAAGGTGCCGGGTAGCGCCGACGCGACGTTCGCCCAGCTGTCGGACGCGATCGTGTACCGGTACATGTAGTTGTCCTTGGCCTGGTAGAGGAAGCCTCCGCTCCAGCCGAGGCCTTTGTAGTTCTCGATCCCCCACGGGTTCTTCAGGACCGGCGTCCAGGAGTCGGTGGCGATGTCGTACCGAGCCATCGCGCCGCCCGAGTTCGCGTAGGTCGCGAAGAAGTAGCCGACCCCGGCCGACGTGTACTCGCTGAAGCCCGTCGGTCCGCCCAGATCGCCCTTCCGAGATTCCCAGCTCGCGGCGGTCGCTCCGGTGAACTTCCCACCCCCCGAGTCCGTCGCGCCGTCGGTCGTCGCGTCGGCGCTGGTCTCGCCAGCCGTCTCGCTCGTCGTCGCGTCGGCGTCGGGAGTGGTGGAGTCGAGCGAGGTCTCAGCTGAGGAATCGGTCCCGGTGTCCTTCGGCCCAGTGTCGGCCCCGCAGTCGCAGATGCCGTAGCCGCTCCCATCGTCCTTGCAGCTCTGGACGCCCGTGCCTCCGCCGACGCACAGGCACGCCTGCGTCGTCCCCGCGACGCACGCGGGCGCCGCTGGACTCGAGCTGCTGCAACCCGCTGCGTTGCCGAGGGTGATCGCCAGAACGAAGACGTGCGGAACGACGATGGACACGCGCATGGAAACCCCCGAGAGATCTGGATCCAGACGCTATCATCGACACGCTCGTGGCGCGATTGCGGCGGGATGTTCGTTGCCGGATCTGGAACTCCTCGTCGACTCCGAGCGTCGTCCAGTAGTCCCGAGCGCTTCGCTTTGCAGTGTCTTCGGGCGCACGCCCGTCGCAAGCTCAGCCCAAGCGCGGGCCGCGTCAGTGCCAGAAGTCGCTCGGACGCATCCACCCATTGCTACACTCTCGAGGGTGAGAACCCTGGTCGTATCGATCGCGTGGCTCTTCGCTCTCTCGGTCGGTTGTGGCGCCGACACGTCCAGTCCTGCCCGCGCTTGCGTGCCGGGCGTGACGCAGTCGTGTCTCTGCGTCGGCGGCGGCACCGGCGTCCAGAGCTGCAAGGACGATGGGACGGGGTTCGGCGTGTGCGCATGTGGTGGCGCCGACGTCGGCGTGGACGCTCCATCGACCGACACGACGGTCGAGACCGACAGCACGAGCTCCGACACCACCTCCTCCGATGCGACCGAAGCCGGCGCCGACGCCGCCGATGATGGCGGTGGCGGAAGCACGTTCAGTCAGTCCTTCAGCGCGGGCGTCGCGCCGACGACCCAGTGCACGAGTTGGGACGCCTTTCGCAAGAGCCTGTCGTCCACGAAGGTCTACTCGAAGATCACCGTGAAAGGCTCGCTGGACGCCGTCGGCGTCAGCTGCAGCGAGCCAGGCATCTCGGGGCCCAGAGCGGACGCCATCTGCCAGGCGCTGCGGACGGGGACCGCCATCGGAATGCCCTGCGGCTCGAACTCGTGGAGCGTGAGCGTGGGGTGTGGTGGAGCGGGTGTCATCAGCCTCGTGGTCAACCTCGGAGGCTGCGCCTGCGAGACGGGGTTCTCCATTCACCCGTGCTCGAACTCCGCGAACTGGGGAGGGATCGGCGCGACGTGTGGTGCGCCGTCGCAGACCCTCACCGTGATCTGCGAGTAGAGGCCCGTGGATCGCGACCTGGACGGTTTACCGTCCTAGCCGCCAATCCATTGGCATCTCTCCGACCCCTTGGCGCATCGCTCGCGTCACGCGCCCGCCGCACCCACCTTCTCGGCCATGACCCCCGCCCATCGCGCCCTCTCGGCGCTCGCGACGACGAGTCCCGAGTACGGCCCCGCCCTCACCGACCACACCGCGATGGCCGTCGAGGCCCTCGAGCGCCTGGCCCCCGAGGCCATCGACGCCTTCGTGGCCCGCTACGTCCCGCGCCTCCGCCCGCTCGCCGACGAGCCCAGCATGGCCCTCGCAGGGTTCGCGGGCCGCGTCCGCGAGGAGCGGACAGCACTCGCGCAGCACGGGCTGACCGACGTGCTCTCGGCGCGCACGCTCGACGTCCTCGGCCCGAGCCTCGCCGGCGCGGCCTTCCACGGGGTGATCCGCGTGGGCCACGCGGTGCGTGCCCTGGCCCGCGCCACCTCCCCCGTGCGCCTCGACGAGCTCGCCCGCGCGCTCGCGTACGCCTCGAGCCGCGACGAGCGGCTGCCGCAGGCGCTCCTCACGGACCTCCCGCCGCTCTTCCTGCCCGAGGCCCTCGCGATCCTGCCGCCGGCCCCCGACGCGCTCGTGCACGTGCCGGGTCTCATCACCGGGACGCTCCTCGCGCGCGCGACCGCGCACCCGACGCTGCGCACGGTGGCGGGGCGGCTCCGCCTCGACGACGACCCTGCGAAGGCGGCCGCCGAGCTCCGGCGGGCCGCAGTGCACTTGCTCGTCGAGGGCGAGTCGCATCCGGCGAGTCTCTTCACACTGCTGCACGGCGTGACCGGGATGGACGCCGTCTGCGCGCTCGTCCCGCACCTCCGCCCCGAGGCCGCCCGGGCGCTCGTCGGGGCCGCGGGACACGCGCTGCTCGCCGTGCGCGTCGGCTACGTGGGTCGCCTCGAGGCCCGCGCGCTCCCACCCGCGTGCGAGCCGTTCCCCGCCCTCGTCGCCCGCGCCGTCCGCACGCTGGACGACCACGCGATCAAGCTCGCGGCTGCGCTCGCCGAGGCCGAGCGGACCCGGTCCGACCTCCGCAACGCCGTCGCGCTGTCGCTCTGGCTCGAGGCGCTCGGCTAGGTCGCCCGACCGAACGAGGGAACTCGCGCGACCAGGAGTTCGATGGACGCAGCCCGCGAACGCGTGAGGCGTGCAGAAACGAAAAACCCCGCTCGGCGGGTGCCGAACGGGGCCTTTGGTCTACTTGGTTGCGCGGGGAGGAATTGAACCTCCGACCTTCGGGTTATGAGCCCGACGAGCTACCGCTGCTCCACCGCGCGTCAGTTGGGGTCGCTCAACTTAGTCGGCCCTCGCACCCTGTCAAGCACTTGCTACCCTTTCCGTGAAGGGAGCATCCGAAGGCCATGAAGTCGCAGCAGCCCATCACGGTCTACACGACCGATTGGTGCCCGTACTGCGTGCGGGCCAAGATGCTCTTGAAGAAGAAGGGCTGGGATTTCCAGGAAATCAACGTCGAGGGCGACGCCGAGAAGCGCGCCTGGCTCGTGCAGACCACCGGCCGCCGCACCGTGCCGCAGATCTTCATCGGCGACACGCCGGTCGGCGGTTTCGACGACATCAACGCGCTGGACCGGCGCGGCGAGCTCGAGCGTCTGGTAATGACGGGCGGGTGAGCGAGGCCCCCGAGGACGAAGACGAGGAGACCCCGTCCACGCTGGACGTGGTGGGCATCGCCTGTTTCCGGGCCGCCGTCGTGGCCGGCATCGTGGGCGGCATCGAGTCCACGCTCGTCTCCACCTCCATCGAGGTCAAGGTCCCGGGGTTCGGCGCCGCCACCGCGGGGTTCTGGATCCCGGCCACCCTCCTGCTGCTCTTCCCTGCACACTTGCTCCGGTCCCTCGAGGACCCGAACCTCCGTCGGCGGCTGGCCTTCGCCTTCGGGGTCCTGATCGCGGGGGCGGCCCTGTTCGCCAAGCTGGCCAAGGTGTCGTCGCCGCAGCTGCGGGCGGCGCCGCTGGAGCTCGCGGCAACGGTGGGCTTGCTCTGGGCGGTCACCGAGGTCCAGCTGGGGCCGCCGCTCCGGCGTTTCGTCGCCGTGGCCGGGATCGTGTTCGTGGTCGTGCTCCAGGTGTGGTCCACGCGGTTCGTGGACGCCCACCGCGCCCTCGCCGGCGCCCTGGTCGAGGCCACCTTCGTGCCCCGGTTGCTGCTCAAGTTCGTGCTCCGCAAATTCGTCTAGAGCGGCCGGCCGTTTCGATTCTATGCTCGGCCGACCATGAGCGAGGACGAGAAGAAGTCGACGGTCACGCCCAAGATGGAGGCGCTCATCGAGGCCATGTACTTCGCGGCCAACGCCGACGAAGACTTCGGCCCCAAGGAGCGCGAGGCGTTCGTCTCGAGCGTCGTCGGGATCTGCGGCGGCGCGGTGCGGGCCGAGGACGTCAAGGGCGTCCTCCTCAAGCTCAAGGGCAAGGCCAAGGAGGGCCGCGCCACGCGCCTGCGCTCCATCGCCGGTCGCCTCCCGCGCATGCAGGACAAGGAGCACGCCTTCGCGCTCGCCTGCACCATGTCGCTCGCCGACGGCATCGTCCTCGACGAGGAGAAGCAATTCATGGAGGAGCTGGGCAAGGCGCTCGGCATCTCCGACCAGCGCGTCGAGGAGATCCTCGACGAGGTCAAGTCGCTCGAGCCCGACGAGGGCGCGTAGCAAGACCCCGTTGTCCTCGCTCCTCCAAAGGCTCGCCCTCCACCCGGTCGGCACCGACCTCGGCGTGCTCGAAGAGACCGAGTCCGACCACGGCGCGGGCACGTACGGCGCCGTCGGCGCGCGGTCGCGGTCGCTCGCGGCCCAGCTGCGCGGTGTGCGCACGAGCCTCGCCGGCGCGCGCATCGCGTTCCTCGCGCCGCCCTCGCGCGGGTACGTCGACACGCTGCTCGGCATCCTGCTCGCGGGGGGCACCGCGGTGCCGCTCTCGCCGCTGCACACGAGCGCGGAGCTCGCGCACGTGATCCGCGTGGCGCAGCCCGAGGTGCTGATCACCACGAACGCGCTCGCCGACAAGCTCGAGCCGGTGCGCGAGGGCCTGCCGGTCGTCGTGCTCGATCGCCCGCGCAAGACCGTGTTCGCGCACGACGCGGAGCCGAACGACGCGGCGCCCGCCATCATGCTGTTCACGTCGGGCACCACCGGCAAGCCCAAGGGCGTGGTGCTCTCGCACGCCGGCGTCGCGGCCACGCTCGGGGCGCTCGAGGAGGCCTGGCAGTGGAAGCGCACCGATCGCCTGCTCCACGTGCTGCCGCTGCACCACACGCATGGCGTGGTCGTCGCGCTGCTCGGCGCGTTCTGGGCGGGCGCCGAGGTGCGGTTCGCCACCTTCGATCCGAAGACGGTCTTCGAGCGGCTCGCGCACTCCACCGTGATGATGATGGTGCCGCCGATGGTGGCCAAGCTGGTCGAGGCGCTCGAGGCGGCAGAGCCTGCCCAGCGCGCGTCGATGACCGCAGCGCTCCGGTCGATGCGCCTCTTCACGTGCGGGTCGGCGGCGCTGCCGGCGAGCCTGCACGCGCGGTTCGCCGCGGCCACGGGGCACGCGATCCTCGAGCGCTACGGCATGACCGAGATCGGGATGGCGCTCTCCAACCCCTACGTCGGCGAGCGCGCCCCGGGGCTCGTCGGCACCGAGCTGCCGCACGTCGCGATCGATCTCTGCGACGAGGCGGGCAAGGTCCTGCCGCGCGGCGAGCCCGGGGAGCTCCGTGTGCGCTCGCCGCAGATGTTCACCGGCTACTTCGGCGACTCCGCCGCCACCGCCGCGGCGTTCGACGCGGAGGGTCGCTTCCAGACCGGCGACGTCGGCGTGCGCGACGAGCGCGGCTACGTGCGCCTGCTCGGCCGCGCCTCGAGCGACATCCTCAAGAGCGGTGGCTACAAGATCTCGGCGCTCGAGATCGAGGAGGTGCTGCGCGCGCACCCCGACGTCGGCGAGGTCGCGGTCATCGGCACGCCCGACGAGACCTGGGGCGACATCGTCACCGCCTGCATCGTCGTGCGTGCAGGACGCGAGGCCCCGACCCTCGAGGCGCTCAAGGAGTTCGCGGCAAAAGAGCTCGCGCCGTACAAGCTCCCGCGGGCGCTGCGCGTGCTCTCCGAGCTGCCGCGCAACGCCATGGGCAAGGTGCAGAAGCAGGCGCTCCGCGCGCCGTGATGTGCTAACGCCCGGACTTCCATGCGTACCCGGTCGATCGTCGTCCCCGCGCTGCTCGGCGCCGTCTTGCTCGTCGTGGGCATCGGCGTGGGCTGCGGCAACGGCGGGAACGGCATCAGCACCGCGCCGCCGCCGCCCGAGCCGTGCCCCGCGAGCGCGCCCAACACAGGGCTCGCGTGCAAGGGTCCGCAGGTCTGCATCTATGGTGACGTGGTGGCGGTCTGCCCCGCGGGCACGCTCGCCACATGGAAGGTCGAGCAGCGCGGCGAGACCGGCGGCTTCACCGAGACGGGCTCCGACGGTAGCGCCGACGGCGAGGCGGGTGACGCGAGCGACGCGACGGACGCCAGCGACGCGGCCGACGCGACGGACGCCAGCGACGCGACCGACGCCAGCGCGGACACGACTGACAGCGCCGCGACCGACAGCGCGACGAGCGACGCCGCGGATGCCGACGAGACGGCGACCGACGCGGCGGCAGATGCGACCGACGCGGCGGCAGACGCGACCGACGCGGCCGACGGCGCGACCGACTGATCGAACCCCCAGGGCGCGACGATGGAGCCGCACTGCAAGGCGTTCGCAGAGCTCACCGCCGCCGAGCTCTATGCGCTGATGTCCCTGCGCCAGCGCGTGTTCGTCGTCGAGCAGAACTGCGCCTACCTCGACGCCGACGGCCACGACCAGGTGTGCCACCACCTCTGGCTCGGCGACCCGTGCGTGGCCGCGCTCCGCATCGTGCCGCCGGGCGAGAAGTACCCCGAGGTGAGCATCGGTCGCGTGGTCACCGCGCTCGAGGTGCGGCGCAGCGGGCTCGGTCGCGTGCTGATGCGCGAGGGCCTCGCCGCGGTCGCGCGCATCCACGGCGCGGTGCCGATCCGCATCTCGGCGCAGGCCTACCTCGAGCGCTTCTACGGCGAGCTCGGCTTCGCCCGCGTGTCGGCCGACTACGACGAAGACGGCATCCCGCACTGCGAGATGCTGCGCCCTCTCGGCTAGAATTTCCCGCCGAGGGCGAGCGAGGCGCCCGTGACGCCGTGCTTGCTGTCGCCCACCGGGGCGATGCCGAAGTTGGTGAACGACGCGTTCTCGGGCTTGGTCTCCTGCAGGTCCTCGCGGTGCGGCGTGGTCGCGAGCGCGACGATGCCGAGCGTGGCAGGGACGACGAACCCGAGGATCGCGCCGCCGAGCCCCACGCCCCGCCAGCCGTCCTTCTCGTCGTTCATGTCGATGAGCTTGCCGGCGGCGATCGACGCGGTGATGGCGCCCGCGAAGATCCACGCGCGCTTGGTCGCGCCGACCTGGAACGAGGCCGCGGTGGGCGCGAACGCCATGTTCGCCGTGTAGAGGGCGAGCGAGCCCCACGCCCCCGCCGACCCGCACGCCTTCTTCACGGAGGCGTAGTCCTGGTACGCGTAGCTGCCGCCGCTGTAGACCCGTCCCTTCTCGTTCATGCACTCGTAGTGCTCGTCCTCCATCGACTGCGCGTACCAGGCGCCGAGCACGAGCGAGCCGAGCCCCTGCGCGACGGCCCCGAGCGCGAGCAACGTGCTGCGCCCCGCGTCCGGCGCGAAACGCGGGCGGTCGTGGATGTAGATGACCTTGGGCGCCGCCGCGTCCGCGGGCTGATAGGGCGCGCACGCGGTGTCCGTGACGTTGCCGCCCACCCCCTGCACCACCGCCGGGCTCCCCTCCACCTGGACGACCGCGCAGCCGTGCGCCGTGACCGTGCCGCCGCCGGCCGTCGGGGCGACCACCGTGACCCCGCCGCCAGGGGGCGCGACGACCGTGGTGCCACCCTTCGGTGCGGGCGTCGCCGCGGGCGGGGCCGCCGGGGTCGGCGCGGTGGTGGGTGCGGGGGCCGTCGTCCACGGGTCCTTCACCTCGGGCTCGTCGTTGATCTCCGCGCGGGCGAACGGCGCGGCGAGGACGGCGAGGGTGAAGGCAGCGGGGGCAAGGGCGAAGCGCATGGCCGCCTCCTTCCAAGACCCGTGCCCAGCCGTTCTGCGTCGCGGAGGGCGAAATCGCCGCAAAATCACGCTCGCGCCGAGGGGGAGAGGCTGTGCCGTTCGTGCCACATGCCGCGTGACCAGTGCCTACGGTTGGTCACGATCGGGCGTCGCAGGCCGGAGCGCCGACCGGTCGTTCCCCCGGGCGCGCGGCGGGTGTATGCCGCGGTCCCCCAAGAGGAGATGCTCCATGGCCAAGACCCGCACGAAGATCGCGCTCATCGGCGCAGGCAACATCGGTGGTGAGCTCGCTGCGCTGTGTGCGCGAGGAGCTCGGCGACGTGACCCTGTTCGACATCCAGGAGAAGGAGAACTTCGCCAAGGGCAAGGCTCTCGACCTCGAGCAGAACGGCGCCATCCTCGGCTACGACCGCAACATCAAGGGCTCGGCCAACCCCGAAGACCTCGCCGACACCGACGTGTGCATCATCACCGCCGGCTTCCCGCGCAAGCCCGGCCAGTCGCGCGCCGACCTCATCGGCCTCAACCACAAGATCATGAAGCAGTGGGGCGAGAACATCGGCAAGTACGCGCCGAACGCCTTCGTCATCGTCATCACCAACCCGGTCGACGCGATGGTCTACGCGGTGTGGAAGGCCAGCGGCCTCCCCGCCAACAAGGTCGTCGGCATGGCCGGCGTGCTCGACTCCGCGCGCTTCCAGCTGTTCGTCGCGCGCGCCCTCGGCGTCGCCACCAAGGACGTCCGCTGCATGGTCCTCGGCGGCCACGGCGACGACATGGTCCCCATCGTCTCGGCCACCACGGTCAACGGCATCCCCGTCACGCAGCTCATGAGCCGCGAGGCGCTGCAGCCGCACATCGACCGCACCCGCAAGGGCGGCGGCGAGATCGTCAACCTGCTGGGCACGAGCGCGTTCTACGCCCCGCTACAAGGACATGTTCTGCGGCGTGCCGTGCGTCATCGGCGCCGGCGGCGTCGAGAAGATCCACGTGCTCAACCTGACCGACGAGGAGAAGGCGATGCTCGAGAAGAGCGCCAAGTCGGTCCGCGACCAGTACGACGAGATGAACAAGCAGTAATCCTGCGCGACTCTGCCAAGGGGCTGCCGGCGACGGCGGCCCTCCCGGCTTTTGTGGCATCCTCGTCGGCATGAAGGTGCTCGTCAGCACGAACGAGACGCAGGGCCAGCGAGAGAACGACTTCTGCTTCGTGCCCGAGGGCGAGCTCGTCTTCTTCGGGAGCGGCGAGTGTTCGAACGAGAGGGCCGATGGTGCCTGCGGCTGCCGGCGCAGCCTCGCGGGCGTCCGATCGCTCAAGGGCACGACCACCTTCGCGGTGCGCGACCTCGATCTCGACGAGGACGCCGTGGTCGAAGCCATCCACCGCGCGTGGGTGAAGGGCGGCTTCGGCAAGCTCGCCGACAACCGCATGCGCGGGCGCGCCCGCGTCGCCGCGCGACGGGTGCTCGCGATCGCGGCGCAGCACCGGGCGAACAGCGTCCTCGAGCGGAGGTCGGACGTCGTGCAGAAGCGGTCGCGCGCGAAGAACGCCCGACCGCCGAGCTAGCCCTCGCGCCCCAGCGCCTCGATGACGAGCGCCTCGACCGCCGCCGCGGCGTCGACGTGCACGCAGTGGCCGGCGCCTTCCACCACGTGCAGCCGCAGGCTCTCGTTCGCGGCGAGGCGGGCGCGGTCGGTCGCGTCGAGCACCGACGAGGCGCCGCCGACGATCACGTCGGTGATCGCGCGCGCGGGCTCGAGCGCCGGCCACAGGTCGCGGGCGAAGTAGTCGTCGAGGAGCGCCTGCACGCCGTCGAGGTCGGGGCCGAAGCGCACGCGCTCGCCCTCGCGCACGAGGTTCATGGCGAGCCACTGGGCGATGCCGAGCGGCTGGCCCGCGGCACGGACGGCGTCCTGGAACTCGACGCGGTCGCGGAACGTGGGCGCCAGCTTGCGCAGCATCTCGAGCACGTCGAGCGTGGACTCCGAGCCGCGCGCGGTGGGGCGCGGGCCGGGATTGCTGTCGACGAGGATCAGGCGCTCGAGCGGCGCGAGCCCGTGCAGGACGAGCGCCACCTTGCCGCCGAAGCTGTGGCCGAGGGCGCCCGCGATCGGCACCGGGAGCGCGAGGAGATCCTCGGCGACGCGGTCGAGGGTCCACGGCGGGCCGAGGCGGTGCGAGCGGCCGTGGCCGCGCAGATCGACGAGCACGGCGCCGAACCGGGGCACGGCGCCGACCACCTTGCGCGCGAGCGAGCGCCAGTTGGCGCCGGTGCCGAGGATGCCGTGCAGGAACACGATCCACTGCTCGGGGGTGTGGTCCGGGGCGGCGACGAGCTCGTGGTGCGGAGGGGGGTGGTCCATGAGAATTGTGCGAACTGGATCTTCCGGAGGTACCAGCGCGGAGGCACGTTCGAGGCATGCCGACCCCTCGCACCACCGTTCATCGCCTGCCGCGTCGCGCCACGTACGACCGCGCCGCCATCGACGCAATCCTCGACGAGGCGTTCGTCGCCCACGTGGGCATCGTCGACGGAGGTCAGCCCTTCGTGATCCCCATGGCCTACGTGCGCGTGGGCGACGCCGTGTACCTCCACGGCGCGATCGCGAGCCGCCTCCTGAAGCACGCGGCGAGCGCCCCGACGCTCTGCTGCACCGTGACGCTGCTCGACGGCCTCGTGCTCGCGAAGTCGGCGTTCCATCACTCGATGAACTACCGGTCCGTCGTCGTGCTCGGGCAGGGGCGCGCGGTGGTCGGCCCCGAGAAGGACGAGGCCCTCGCGGCGCTCGTCGACAAGCTCGAGGCGGGCCGTTCGGCGCAGGCGCGCGCGCCGAACGACAAGGAGCTCGCGGCGACGGCGGTCGTGGCGCTCGGCCTCTCCGAGGCGTCGGCCAAGGTGCGCGAGGGTGGGCCGCTCGACGATCCCGGAGGATCTCGCGCTCCCCGTGCCCGCGGGGGTGGTGCCGCTCGCGCTCGTGCGCGGAGCGTTCGTGCCTTCGTGATAGAAACGGGGCATGCCCGTCTCCCGCCGCGCCGCCCTCGAGGGCAAGGCCGCCCGCGCCATGCTGCAACTGCCGCGTCCCGTCCTCGTGCGCATGAGCGGGGGCACCCGGAGGACGCACGACGGCTACGTGCTCGACGAGCAGATCCAGCTCGTGCTGTTCCTGTTCGACAAGCTCGGCAAGAAGCACACGCACGAGCTCTCGGTGGCCCAGGCGCGGCGCGAGCTCGACGTGAACGCCCTCGCGTTCGCGCCGCCGCGGCGGTCGCTGGAGACGGTCGAGAACCGCCGCATCGCGACGCCGGCGGGCGAGATCCCCGTGCGCATCTACCACCCGCGCGGGCTGCGCGACGCGGCGCCGGCGGTGGTGATCTTCCACGGCGGCGGCTGGGTGATCGGCAGCCTCGACTCGCACGACCCGGTGTGCGGCGAGATCGCCGACGACGCGGCCTGCGTGGTGATCTCGGTCGACTACCGCCTCGCGCCCGAGCACCCGTTCCCGGCCGCGGTGGACGACGCGACCGCGGCGTTCCGCTGGGTCGTGGCCAACGCGGCCTCGCTCGGGGTCGATCCGCAGCGCATCGCCGTGATGGGCGACAGCGCGGGCGGCAACCTCGCGGCGGTGGTCGCGCTCGACACGCGCGACGACGCGGTGCGGCCGTGCTTCCAGGTGCTCGTGTACCCGGCGGTCGACCTCACGCGTTCGTTCCCGTCGCACCGCACGCTCGCCAAGGGGTACTTCCTCGAGGAGGCGACGATGGACTGGTTCATCGACCACTACGCGCCGAACAAGGCGGATCACCGGTTGCCACGCGCCTCGCCGATCTTCGCGAAGAGCCTCGCCGGCCTGCCGCCCGCGCTCGTGCAGACGGCCGGCTTCGACCCGCTGCGGGACGAGGGTCAGGCCTACGCCGACAAGCTCGCCGAGGCGGGCGTCTCGGTGCAGCACCAGTGCTACGGGTCGACCATCCACGGCTACTTCAACATGTCGGGCACCATCGAGGCCGCCAAGCGCCCGGTGCTCGACGCCATCCACGCGCTGCGCCGGGCGTTCGCGCAGTCGAACGTCCGCCCATGGAGCCGCTCGCCGCCTCAGTAACCGCGAAGCCGATCCACGACGTCGAGGAGCGGCTCGCCGGCCTCGAGGCGCCGTACGTTCTCGAGGAGCCGCGCGACCATCTGGCGCACGTAGTCGCGCCCGTGGCCGGCGACGTGCGGCGTGACGATCACGTTGGGGGCCGTCCACAGGGGGTTCTCGGTCGGCAGCGGCTCCACGTCGAACACGTCGAGCCCCGCGCCGCCGAGGTGGCCCCGCTCCAGGGCGGCGAGCAGCGCGGCTTCGACGACGATGCCGCCGCGCGACACGTTGATCACGTGCGCGTGCGGGGCGAGGGCCTCGAGCAGCGGGGCGTCCACGATTCCGCGCGTTTCGTGGGTGCGCGCGCAGCATACGACCAGCGCGTCCGCGCCGCGCGCGACCTCGTGCAGGCCCTCGCTGCCGACGACCCCCTCCCGCGCGTTGCGGCCGACGACGGTCACCTGCATCGACAGCGTGCCGAGAATCGCGGCGATGCGCGCGCCGGTGGCTCCGGCGCCGAGGACCACCGCGCGGCGCCCCGCGAGCGTGCCGTCCGCGAACGGGTGCCAGGTGCGCGTGGCCTGCCGCGCGAGGTGGCTCGGGAGCCCGAGCACGAGCGCGAGCAGGAGGCCGACTGCGTGCTGCGCGACCTCCTCGGCGAACACCCTCCGCGCGCACGCCACCGGGACGCCCTCCGGGATGCCGCCGTGGTCGGGGTAGAAGTGGTCGACCCCGACGCCCATCCCCTGCACGAGGCGCAGGCGCCGCGCGTCGACGAACGACCCGGGCGGGGGCACCGCGGTGAACACCACCTCAGCCTCGGCGAGCGAAGCGGGGCCCGTCGCATCGACCAGGGCGCGCGACGGGTCGAGCTTCGCGAACGCCGCGCGCACCTCGGCGAGCGGCGCGTGATAGACGTGGATCGCGGAGACCTTCACGTGGCGACTCTACCGCGAATGCCCCTGCTGGGCGCCGAGCTCGCGAGCCCGCCGTTCAGCGCGCGCGGGATGCACGTGGCCGCCGTGCGCGCGGGGTCGATGGCGGACGAGGCGGGGCTCGCGGCGGGCGACGTGGTGGTCGGGATCGGTGGCCTCCCGGTGCGCTCGGTGCGCGAGCTGCGGCGCGCGTGGCAGGCGATCGGCGCCGAGCCGCGCGTCGCGATCGAGAGCGAGCGCGGCCTGCACGAGGCGACCGTCCAGCGCCGACCCTCGGAGACCGTGCCCGGGGCGACGGTCGAGTACGGGCAGATCGATCGCGACGTCTCGCTGCGCACGATCGTCACGCGGCCGGCCGCGCGCGCGCCTGCCGTGCTGTTCCTGCAGGGGATCGGGCGCTCGTCGCTGGACTTCCTCGGAGGCGCGCCGCCGATCGCGCGCCTCTTGCACGGGCTCGCCGCGGAGGGTCTGGTCACGATGCGCCTCGAGCGTCGGGGTGTCGGGGAGAGCGAAGGCGAGCTGCCCGACTTCGAGACCGAGGTCGGAGACGCGCAGGCGGCGCTCGCGTGGCTCTGCGCGCGGCCGTTCGTGCAGGGCGTGGTCCTCCTCGGGCACAGCCTCGGTGGCATGATCGCGCCGTTGCTCGAGGGCGCGACCGCGCGCGTCGTCTACGGCACCACCGCGCGCCCGTGGTTCACGACGCTCGAGGAGGGCACGCGCCGGCAGCTGCTCCTCCGCGGGGCGTCGTCGGTAGAGATCGACGCGGCGTGGGCCGAGGAGCGGCGCGCGCTCGACGAGGACGAGATCGTCCACGAGCGCTCACGGGCGTTCCACCAGCAGCTCGCGGCCACCGACCTCGCCTCGGCGTGGCGTCGGTGTGCGGCGCCGACCCTGGTCCTCGCCGGCGAACACGACTGGGTCGTCGACGGCGAGGAGCAAGCCGAGGTGGCCGCGCTCGCGGGCGGAGAGATCCGCACGTTGCCCGGGCTCGACCACGCCTTCACCCACCACGACTCCCTGGCGGCGAGCCTCGCAGCCTATGGCAAGGGCGCGTGGAATTCGCGGATCGTCCAGGAGATCGTGGGGTTCGTGCACGAGGTGACCGGCGCCGGGTCCGTCGGATAGCCTCGACGCGATGCACCTCGTCCCCTGCACCTCCTGCCTCCGTCACGTGCGCGCGACGGCGGCGCAGTGTCCGTTCTGCGACGTTGCCCTCGGCGTGGCGAGCGCCGACCCCGGCGCTCCTCCAGCGCGCCTCTCCCGCGCAGCACGGATGGCGTTCGGCGCGGCCGTCGCGACCACGCTCGTCGCGTGCGGCAACAACAAGATGCCGGCCGACTCCACCAACGGCACGAACAAGCCCGAGCCCTCGGCGAGCGCGAGCGTCGCGCCGACGGCGGAGCCGACCACCACGGCCAAGCCGCTCCCGACGACGACGTCGACGGTGCCGACCGCGATGCCGCCGTATGGTGCGCCCCCGGTCGACGGGCTGCTCGTCTGATGCTGACACCCTGCTGCCAATGCCTCCGCCACGTGCGGAGCGGCGACGAGACGTGTCCGTTCTGCGACGCGCCGGCGCCCACGCCGGTGCCCGGTCCGCTCGGGTTCGGACGCGCGGCGCGCGCCGCGGCGGGGGCGTTCGCGCTCTCGACCGCGATCGTGGGCTGCAAGGAGGAGCCGAAGCCCGAGCCCGCGAAGCCAGTCGGGAGCACCTCGGTGGCCACGGCCGCTCCTTCGATCGCGCCCAGCGTCGTGGCCAGCCTGAGCGCGATGGAGGCGACCGTGGCCTCGGCGCTCGCGTCGGCGTCGGCGGCGGTGTCCGCGTCCGCCTCCGCTTCGGCGCCTCCGCGACCGACCGTCGCCAACGTCCCGGTGCTGTCGGCCTATCCGAAGCCGCCGCCGAACTCCAACAAGCCCTACGGCGCGCCACCCGCCGACGGCCTCCTCGTCTGATACTGCCACCCTGCTGCCACGCCCGGGACGGGCTTCAGCCGGTGGCGTCGCGCGGCTCGAGGACGAGGTCGAAGCGGCCCATGTCGAACGGGTTGCCCTCGGCGGCGACGGCGGGCACGAGGCGCTCGCGCAGGCCTGCGCGGTCGCGCTCGAGCGCGCGGTGGTGGCACCACGGGTTGTCGCCGGGCTCGCCGAGGATCGACTCCGAGGTCCAGGTGCAGCCGCCGCGGCACTCGTCGGCGTAGTAGCAGGTGCGGCAGAAGCCGCGCAGATCCGAGACCTGACGATCGCGGGCGAAGCGCATGCGGCTGCTCCGCTCCCAGAGATCCGCGAGGCGGTGTTCGCGCACGGTGCCGGCGGCCCAGCGCGCGGTGGCGAGCGAGGGGCAGCCCTTGACCATCCCGTCCGACTCGATGCCGAAGCCTGAGCGACCCATGCCGCACGAGGCGAGGTGACCGCGGGGCATCGTGCCACGCAGCTTGGTCTCCACGGGGCCGAAGTACCCGACGTTGTTGCCGGGCCACAAGAGCACGCGCTCCTTGCGACAGCGGTCCGCGAGCTCGCCGAGCATGGGGAACAGCGTGAGCATGTCGTAGGGCTGGAGCACCACGTCGGGCTCGTCGGCCGCGCGACCCATGGGGACCGTGAGCTGGATCTGCCAGCTGTGCACGCCGCGCGCGAGGATCGCTTCGAACACCTGCGGAAGCTCGTGCATGGAGAGCCGGTTGATCTGCGTGTTGGCCGAGACGCGCACGCCGGCGGCCTGGAGGTTCTCGAGCGCGGTGAGCGCGGCGGCGTGCGAACCCTGGAGGCCGCGCAGCCGATCGTGGGTCTCCGCGAGGCCGTCGACGGAGACGCTCACGCTGTTGATCCCCGCGTCGGCCGCGGCCCGCGCGCGCTCCTTGGTGAAGCCGCGGCCGCCGGTGGTGATCAGCGCCTGCATGCCCTTCTTGCGCGTCTGACGGATGAGGTCGAGCCAGTCCTCGCGCAGGTAGACCTCGCCGCCGATGAAGACGATCTCCATCGTGCCGAGGTCGGCGAGCTGATCGATGACGTCGAGGCACTCGGCGGTGGTGAGCTCGTCGGGCCGCGCGTGTCCCGCCCGCGAACCGCAGTGGCGACACGAGAGGTCGCAGGCGAGGGTCACCTCCCACACCGCGTAGACGGGCCGGTAGAACCGGTCGATCTCGCGGGTCTCGGCCTCGAGCGGCAGCCTCCGCGGACCCTGGGCGAGGATCGGCAGGTCACGGCGCGGGCGGGGCGCCTTCAGGATCGCGGCGCGCTCCGCTTCGGAGAGGACGGACATCCGCCGAGGGTACTAGAAGATCGGCACGCTCGGCTTGCCCAGCGGCTGCGCGCCGACGGGGAACGGACGGCCGGGCAGGAGGCCGCTCCAGTAGAGGAAGCGGAACGCCCGCTTGCCGTAGTGGGCGAGGCGGCTCTCCTGCAGCATCGGGATCGGCCCGACGCCGGTCGGGAAATAGCCCACGTGCGGCTCGTGGTCGTGGTCGTAGTCCACGAGCAGCGCCTTGCCGCCGCCGGTCTCGACGAAGTAGCTCGCGTGGCCCTCGTAGCTGCCGAGGAGCGGCTTCTTGTGCAGGTGACGGACGAGGTTCTCGACGAGGAGCTCGGCCTGGTAGTGGGCGACCGAGCCGACCTTGGGGACGTCGAGGTCGGTGGCGTCGCCGAGCACGAATACCTCGTGCAGGTGCTTGGCGCCGAGGGTCTTCGGGTCGGTCGGCACGAACGCGAGGTCGTCGCCGATGCCGGAGCGCTCGATGAAGGCCGCCCCCGAGTGCGGAGGGATGGCGACCAGGAGATCGTAGGGCAGCTCGCGCCCCTCGATGGTGCGGATCACCCGCGCGTCGCGGTCGATCTCCTTGGTGAACACGCTGGTCTGCACGTGGATGTCCCGCGCCTCGAGCAGACGGCCGAAGGTCTGCGCCGCGAGCGGCCACTCGAACGTGGCGGGGTAGGCGGTGGTGAGCGTGATCTCGATGTCCTTGCGGGTGCCGCGCTTTCGGAACAGCTCGTCGGCGAGGAAACAGAGCTCGAGGGCGGCGAACGGCGCCTTCACGGGCGGCTCGACGATCTGCACCACGAAGCGGCCGGCGTGGAACCTGGCGATCGCGTGGCGCAGCGCCTGGGCGCCGCCGAGGGTGAAGAAGTCGAAGGCGTCACGGTGCCAGTCCTCGCCCACGAGACCACGGACGAGGTCGGGCCGCGGCCGCGCGCCCGAGGCGATGACGAGCACGTCGTAGGAGAGGACGGTGTCGTCGAGCAGCGTGACCTGCTTCTTGTCGGCGTCGACGCGGAACACCTCTTCGCGGACCCACTCCACGTCGAGCGTGCGCGCCCGCGGCCGCGTGATGCGGTGCTCGTCGTGCGCGCCGAGCGGCAGGAACAGCAGCCCTGGCTGGTAGACGTGGACCGGATCGCCGTCGACGACGCTGATCGTCCACCGGTCGGGCAGGTGCTTGCGCATCCGGTTGGCGAAGATGGTGCCGGCGGTGCCTGCGCCGAGGACGAGGAGGCGCTTCATGCCTACCGATCAGCAACCAGGGTGCCACCCGAGGTTCGCGCCCCTCCCCCAGACTCGGCGCTGCAGAACCCGCGTGGAGACGCAGCGGGTTCGTGGGAGACTGGGGTCGATGGATCGCTACGGCAAGCTCCGCGCTGCGCTCGAACGGGCGGTCCTCGACGGCCCCGGTCACACCGACGCCCGCCTGCGCGCGGCGGTCGCCACGCGGCGCGACGTGCCGACGCACCTGCGTGCACTGGTCGACAAGATCCACGACGCCCCCCACACCGTGACCGACGCCGATCTGGGGGCGCTCCGTGACGCGCACGACGAAGACGTGCTCTTCGAGATCGTCGTCGCGTCCTCCCTCGGGGCCGCGCTCCACCGGCTGCACGCGGGCCTCCGGGCGGTGCGCGGATGAGGCTCTCCAACGTCGAGCGCGGCGAGGGCGTGCGCGCACGCCTCTTGTTCGCGGTGGTGCGCGCGGTCTCCGGCGGGCGCCTCCCCGACGTGGTGCGCACGCTGATGTATCGACCCACCTTCTTCGGCGAGCACCACAACGCGCTCACGCAGGCGGTGATGCGCGGACCGTCGTCGTGGTCGGTCGGCGAGCGCGAGCTCATGGCGGCGTTCGTCTCCGAGCTGAACCAGTGCCTCTTCTGAACGCGTGCCCACGCCGCGGTCGCGGCGCTGTGCGAAGGGGAGGAGCGTACGCAGGCGGTGCTCCGCGACCCGGAGACGGCCCCCATCTCGCCCGGTGTTCGCGCCACGCTGGCCTTCCTCGCCACGGTCACCCTGATGCCCGACGCGGTGGGGCCGGCCGACGCCGCGAAGGTCCGCGCGGCGGGCGTGAGCGACGAGGCGCTCGAGGACGCGCTCCACGTGTGCTTCCTGTTCAACGTCTACGATCGGCTCGCCGACACCCTCGGCTGGCAGCAGCAGACCGAGAAGGAGCGGCAGGCGAGCGCGCGCCGCCTGTTCGAGAAGGGCTACGCCTAGCGGCGCGCGATCAGGGTGCGGAGCGCCTCGGCCTGGTGGAGGCCCTCGGTGTGACGGAGCGCCGAGACCAGCAGCGCGAGCCGCTCCTGCTCCGAGAGCCCGGGGTGCCGGGCGAGCTCGGTGAACAGCTGGGCGAGCTGGTGCGGCGAGTGCCCACGGAACCCGCGCCGCGTGAGGAAGCGGAGGACGTCGGCGAGGGTGCGCGCGTCGCTCGCGGAGAGCGTCTCGACCTCGCGGACGGTCCCGATGGTCACCTGCGCCACCTCGAGGAGGGTCGCGCGGAGGCGGGCGAGCGGGTCGGGGTCGGGGCGCTCCACGTCCTCCGCCAGGAACAGCTGCGGATCCTGGGCCACGCGCTCACCGAGGCGGTCGAGGTAGCGGTCGAGGTGCCGCGCCTTCGCGAGGTCGTCGGCGCCGGGGATCGACACCAGCGAGAGCTGCTTCTTCTGCCACTGCGTGCGCGCCTGCGGGGTGACGCGGTCGAAGGTGGTGGCGAACGCCGGGCGCTTGGCACCCTGCAACATGTGGGCGATGCGGTGGTGGATCTGCCGGAAATCCGGGTCGCGCAGGCCGTAGCCCACGAAGAAGAAGGTCTGGTTGAGCAGGAGCCCCTCGAGCAGCAGCGCCATCGCCGGGCGGGTGCGGAAGAAGTCGTCGTAGTCGTCGCGCGACAGGACGAACTCGCTGCCCGGGGTGGCCGCGCAGCCGTGGAACTTCACGACGAAGCGCCCGTCGCGGGCGCCGGTGCGCGCCACGTCCTCCTCGCGCACGACGCGGATCGGGTGCACGCGCAGCGCTTCGAGCGCGGTCTCGAGCAGGTCGTCGTAGTTGGTCGTGACGAAGTGGCGGATCGGCAGCGCGGTGAGCAGGTAGTGGGTGAGGGTCGGTCGCGCGCCGCTCGCGGAGACGGAGAACCGCGCGCGGAGCAGATCCTCGAGGCTCGGAGAGCGACCCTCGTCGCGGTACCACTGCGCGAGATCGAGGAAGTGATCGAGGTCGCGGTGGCGGTGTTCCATCGGGATCTCGAGCGCCGTCTCGAGCTCGCCGACGAGGCCCGACCAGGTGGGCAGGCCGGAGCCCAGCGAGGTGCCCGAGCCGACGAACAGCACGCACTCGCCGCGGCGCACGGCGTTCACCAGCGCGGGCTCCGGCTCGATCGTCGGATCGAGGGCGATCCCGCGGCGCGCCTCGACGCGGCGCCTCGCCTCGAGCCACACCTGGTAGGTGCCCTCGGTGTACGGCACGAACGCGACGTCGCTGTCGGGCTCGCGCTCGAGGAAGTCGTGCGCCGCCTCGATCTGCGGCTCGGCGACCGCCAGTCGGTCGTGACGCGCGCCGCCGTCGCCGGTGAGGAACGTGGGCAACGCGATGCGCCACGGGCGAGGGATGCCGGCGGCCTCGAGGTGCTCGGCCGCGCAGCGGAGCGCACCCTCGACGGCGGCGTACGCGCGCTCGGCGCGGGGGCTCGCGTCGCCGGTGGCGACGGTGACGACCACCCCACAGGGCCGACCCTCGAGCGGGAGGAAGAACGACGTGCCGGGCGGCGGCTTCGCGGGCCACACGCGGGCGCGCAGGGCGCCGTAGGCCGCGGCGAAACCCTCGACCCGGCGCTCGAACGCCGCGGTGAGCTGGCCCCCTCGGGAGAGGCTGCGGTCCGTCGAGTATGCGATCGCGTCCGCGCGGAGCTGCGTCACGTCGCCCAGCGTCACGTGCACGAACCCCATCCCGTTCCTCTCATACTGGATCGCGGGCGCGGCGGAACCACACGGTGCTCCTGCTCGACAAATCGCACGACGTCTGCAAGATCGTCGCCATGCGCCGCTCGCTCTTCGCTTCTCTCCTCGTTCTCACCAGCCTCGGGTGCTCTGCGAGCAAGGACGACACGGCCAACCCGGGCAAGCTCGATGGCAGCCTCGGCGACGTCGCGCTCGGCGACGACGGCCTGCCGGTCGACGTGGGCACCGGGTTCGAGATCGGCGGCGACGGGACGACGATCGTCGACGCCCCGGCCGACGGCATCGCGTCGCCGATGCGCATCACGCCGGGTGACCTCGTCACCATGCTGGTGGGCGGCAAGCCGACGACCACGGAGTACTTCCTCGAGCTGCTCAACGCCGATGGCACCACGACCGACATCACGGCGGAGGCGGGCTGGTCGCTGCTCGACCCTTCGATCGGCACGTTCGCCGGCAACAAGCTCACCGCGGCGAAGGTCGGCAAGACGATGGTGCGCGCCTCTGCCCGCGGCCTGACCGTCGAGACCAGCGTCGACGTGCGCAACCCGGTCACCATCGTGACGCCCGGCACCGCGGCCGACGCCCCCACCAAGTTCGGCGGCACGGTCGACCCGGCGCGCGCGCCGAGCTTCGTGTACCCGGCGAACAACACCGTCGTGCCGCCCAACATGAACGTGCTCGAGCTGCACTTCATGCCCAACGGCAACTCGCTGTTCGAGCTCGCGTTCGTGGGCGGCGGGATCGACCTCAAGGTCTACCTCGGGTGCACCTCGGTCGGCGGCGGCTGCGTCTACACGCCCGACGCCACGGTGTGGAAGCTGGTCGCCGAGAACGGCCGCGGCAAGGACCCGGTCACCTACACGCTCCGCGGCGTCGACGGCGCGGCGCCGGGCAAGGTGGGCGTCTCGGCCTCGCAGAAGATCTCCTTCGGTCAGGAGGACATCCTCGGTGGCATCTACTACTGGAACGCCGGGGCCGGCGCGACGATGCGCTACGAGTTCGGCGTCAGCGGCAAGGCCGGCGAGGTCTACCTCAACGCGCCGCTCGCGGGCGCCGGCACCTGCGTCGGCTGCCACGTGCTCTCGCGCACCGGCAAGCGCATCAGCGTGGGCTTGGACATCCCCTCGCCCTCTCCGTACAAGGTGTTCGACGTGGCGACGCGCGCGCTCGTGTACGCGCAGGGCAGCACGTTCGGCGGTGGTGGCTCGAACTTCTTCTCGTTCTCGCCCGACGGCTCGCAGATCGTGACCTCGAACGGCATCACGACGGCCCTCCGCGACGCCAAGACCGGCGCGGCCATCGTCGACCCCTTGGTGAACCCGGGCGCGCAGCCGGACTGGTCGCCCGACGGCAAGACCATCGTCTACGCCAAGCCCGCGAGCGCGCCGCCGTGCTTGCCGCCGTTCTGCGGCGCCACCGGCGTCGACAGCTCGTCGCTCGAGACCCTGACACTATCTGGCAGCAAGTGGGGGCCGGGCAAGACGCTGGTGCCGTTCGGCGGGCAGAACAACTTCTACCCGGCGTTCTCGCCCGACGGCACCTGGGTCGCGTTCAACCGCTCACCGGGCAACACCAACTCGTACGACTCGAAGGACGCGCTCGTGTACCTGGTCGCCGGCGCAGGGGGCACGCCGGTCAAGCTCGCCAACGCCTCGACCGGCGGCGACTCGTGGCCCAAGTGGACGCCGGTCGTGCAGAAGTACAAGACCGGCCAGCTGCTCTGGCTCACGTTCTCGAGCCGCCGCGCGTACGGCCTGCGCTCCGCCGACGGAAAGACGGCGCAGATCTGGATGACCGCGATCGACCCGAGCAAGGCGTCGTCGGGCGTCGACCCGAGCGCGCCCGCGTTCTGGCTGCCGTTCCAGGATCTCGCGAGCGGCAATCACATCGCGCAGTGGGTCACCAAGGTCGAGCGCAAGCCGTGCTCGTCGCCCGCCGAGTGCCTGAGCGGCGAGCAGTGCGTCGGCGGCGTGTGCCGGCCCGTGATCAAGTGAACGGAGCGAGCCGGAGGCGAGCGTCGCAGCGGCCCCCCATGGGCGGCCGCCCCGCGAAACCACCAGCTTCGAGGGCGCAGCCACTGCACCCTTCGGACACGGTTCGAGGCCGGTTTCCTGCGGTCCGCGATTTGCTCGGCAAAGGGCATGTCGACCGCGCAGCGCACCCCTCTCCGGCGGCGCTCGACCAAGGCGGCGTTGTGGATCCTCGCCCTCGCCGTCGCGGCCTTCGCCGTCTACCGATTCCGCGCCACCTCGGGGCCCGACGCCGTGAAGGTGCAGGTCCACCGCGTCGCCAAGGGGACGGTGCGCGACCTCGTCACCTCGTCGGCCGCGGGGCGCGTGGGGGCCTTCCGCGAGGTCACCCTGCGGGCGGAGCTCGGCGGCTCGGTCGTGAAGCTGCACCACCGCCGGGGCGACAAGGTCGCCGCGGGCGAGGCGCTCGTGTCGTTCGACCCGCAGGACCTCTCCTACCGCCTGCGCATCGCCGAGGTCGGCGTGATGCTCGGCAAGGCGCAGGCCGCGCAGGCCGAGGCGAGCGCCGCCGTCGTGAGCAAGAACGCCGCGCTCGCCAAGCAGCTCGGCGCCGTGGGCGCGATGCCGGGCAAGGACGTCGACGCGGTCGAGGCGCAGGAGGAGGCCGCCAAGAAGGGCATCAAGGTCGCCGAGGTGGGCATCGCGCAGGGGGCGGCCAACGCCGCGCTCGCGCGCCTCACGCTCAAGAAGGCCACCATCTCCGCGCCGTTCGCCGGGCTCGTGCTCTCGACCGCGACCGAGGAGGGCGAGATCCTGCCGGGTGGCGCGCCGCTGCTCGTGCTCGCCGACACGAGCGCGATGCACGTGGACGCCGACTTCGACGAGATGGACCTCGGCAAGCTGGCCCTCGGCCTCCGCGCCGAGCTCGCGTTCGACGCCTTCCCCGAGCGTCTGTTCGGCTCCGTCACCGAGATCTCGCCGATGGTGCAGAAGGACCTCCGTGGCAACCGGAGCATCTCGCTGCGCTTCGCCCTCAACAACGAGCCGCGGCTGCGCGTCGGCATGAGCGTCGACGTCGACGTCGTCGTCTCGACCCGCGCCGACGTGGTGTGGGTGCCCCCCTCCGCCGTGCTCGGGCGCGGCACCGACCGCAGCGTCTACGTGGTGGACGCCGGCGTCGCCAAGAAGCGCAAGGTGGAGGTGGGGATCGCGACCTGGGAGACGGTCGAGGTGAAGTCGGGCGTCGTGCCCGGCGACCTCGTGGTGCTCGACGCGGCGATGCCGGGCCTCAAGGACGGCGCCAAGGTGACCTTCGAGCCCGAGAAGTCGAGCGGGCAGCTCGTGGGGAAGCTGTGAGCGCCGTCGCGCGCGAGGCCGAGGCGCTGATCGAGCTCGCCGACGTGCGGCGCAGCTTCGTGGTCGGCGACCAGACCGTCGACGTGCTGCGCGGCCTCACGTTCTCGATCGATCGCGGCGAATACGTCGCGATCATCGGGCCCTCCGGCTCGGGCAAGAGCACGCTGCTCTACCAGATCGGCTGCCTCGACACGCCGAGCAGCGGCACCTACCGGCTCGCCGGCTGGGACGTCGGCGCGCTCGGCGACTCCGAGCTCGCGGCGCTCCGCAACCGCACGATCGGCTTCGTGTTCCAGGCGTTCCACCTCTTGCCGCACACGACCGCGATCGACAACGTGGCCCTGCCGCTCCGGTATGCCGGCGTCGGGGTGCGCGAGCGGAGGGCGCGGGCGCGCGCGGCCCTCGAGCGCGTGCGGCTCGGGCACCGGCTCGACGCCCACCCCGAGCGCCTCTCGGGTGGCGAGCGCCAGCGGGTGGCGATCGCGCGCGCGATCGTGCACAAGCCCGAGCTGATCCTCGGCGACGAGCCCACCGGCAACCTCGACCAGAAGGTGGGGCGCGAGATCGTCGACCTGTTCGAGGACCTGAACCGCGAGATGGGGTCGACCGTGGTGCTCGTGACCCACGACCTCGAGATCGCCCGGCGCACCCGGCGGGTCATCCGGCTGGTCGACGGCCAGGTCGAGTACGACGGGCCGCCCGCGGGGTTGCCATGATCGAGTACCTCCGCTCCGCGTTCGCGGCGCTGGTCGCCAACAAGGTGCGCGCGTCGCTCACCATGCTCGGCGTGATCATCGGCGTGCTCGCGGTGACCCTGCTCGTGAGCGTCGGCGACGGCGCGCGCAAGTACCTCGACGACACGATCGGCGGCATCGGCACGAACCTCCTCATCGTCACCGCCGGCAAGCGCGAGACGAAGGGCATGGGCGGCCCGCCGCTCTCGAGCACCAAGCCGCTCACCATCGACGACGTGCGCGCGCTCGAGCGGCAGGGCACGCTGCTCCGCGCGGTCTCGCCCGTGGTGCAGGGCGGCGGCTCGGTGCGCTACCAGGGCCGCACCCGCGACGTGTCGGTCATCGGCGTCGGCCCGAGCTTCGCCGACCTCCGCAACATGCACGTGGCCATCGGCGAGTTCGTGCGCCAGGAAGACCTCGACGGCCGCCGCCGCGTGGTGGTGCTCGGCCGCACGGTGGTCCGCGAGCTGTTCGGCGAGGAGCCCGCGCTCGGCAAGCCGGTGCGCATCGCCGAGGGGCGCTTCCGCGTGGTCGGGATCATGGAGGCCAAGGGCACCTCGCTCGGCTTCGACCTCGACGACCTCGTGTTCATCCCCGCCACCGCCGCGCAAGACCTGTTCGGCAAGGACGACATCGGCAGCATCATTACGGCGGCGCGCGCCAAGGAAGACGTCGGCCAGGCGATGGCGCAGGTCGAGGAGATCCTCGCCCGCCGCCGCAACGGCGAGCACGTGATCACCATCCAGAGCCAGGACGACCTCCTGCAGACGTTCAACACGATCACGTCGGCCATGACCTGGGTGCTCCTCTGCATCGCCTCCATCTCGCTCCTGGTCGGCGGGATCGGGATCATGAACATCATGCTGGTCTCGGTGCGCGAGCGCACCCGCGAGATCGGCGTGCGGCGCGCGATGGGCGCCACGCGCGCGGACATCCTGTGGCAGTTCCTGCTCGAGAGCGTGCTGATCAGCGTGTGCGGCGGCGGCGTCGGGCTCGGCCTCGGGGTCGCGATCATCATGACGGTGCACCGCTTCGCCCCGGCCATCCCGGTGCAGTTCTCGCCGTGGATCGCCGCGGTGGCGTTCGGCTCGGCGTGCGTGGTCGGGATCCTGAGCGGCGTGTTCCCCGCCCGCAGCGGCGCGCAGCTCGATCCGGTGGAGGCGCTCCGGTACGAGTAGCTCGGCGCGAGCGGAACAGGCGTTGACAGCGTCCTTCGGTCGCGGCTCTCTCGTCGGCGGTGGACCCGAGGGAGCCGAGCACCGTCGAACGCGAGGCCCTGGAGGCGCTCTACGACCAGGGCCAGGTGCTCGCGATCCACGGGCGCTTCGCGGACTTCTCCCCGCCGGCGACCTGGTCGGGCCTCGACAACCTCCTGTTCGCCAGCCGGCTCGCCGTGCGTCTCGGCGACGCCGGGCTGAGCCACCGGCTCGACCTCCGAGTCCTGCGTCGGTACCCGCGGCGACTCGACGGGCGCGCGTTGCACGTGGCGATGACCGCGGAGCACCGCGACCCCGGCGCCGCGTGGGCGCTCGCCCGCGGGTGACCCCGGACCCGACCGAGCCAGACAGCGCGCAAGGACGCTGGTTCTCGACCGTCGCGCGCGTGCTGATCGAGCTCCGCGACTTCGAGCGGGCCGCCGAGCTGCTCGGTCGAGCTCCACCGTCGCCCTGGGTCGCCTTCGCCCGCGCGCACCTTTTCGAGCGGAGCGATCGATACGCCGAGGCGCTCGCGGTGGCCTCGTCGGTCGAGGACCCCGGGTTCGCGCGCGGGCGGGCGCAGGTGGTGGCCCACGTCCTCTCGATCACCAACCGGCGCCCCGAGGCGATCGCCACGCTGGAGGAGGTCACCCGTCGCGGAGACTTCGGTGACCTGCACTGGTTCGTCGCGACCCTGTACGAGGAGGAACGGCGCTACGACGAGGCCTGGGCGGCCCTCGCCGCGTTCGAGAGGTGCAGTCCCTGGCTCGACGCTCCGACGCGCGCGAACCTCGCGGCTCGACGCTCCGACGTGGCCTACCTCCGCGGCGATCGCGCCCTCGCGATCGCGGAGGCCGAGCGCGCCGACGCCCCGTTCTTCACGGCCCTCCGCGCGCGCCTCGCGGCCGCACCGGTCGACGCCCCTCGCCGCATCCTCGACGTGGAGTTCGTCCGTCAGCACCACCTCACCTGCGCGCCGGCCACGCTGACCGCCCTCGCGCGCTACTTCGAGGCGCCGACCGACCACCTCGAGGTGGCGGAGGCCATCTGCTACGACGGCACGCCGGCCCACAGCGCGCGCGCGTGGGCCGAGGGCAGGGGCTGGACCGCCCGCGAGTTCACCGTCGACTTCGCCTCGACGAAGCAGCTGGTCGACGCGGGCCTGCCGTTCCTGCTCAGCACCGTCGCGACGGCCAGCGCCCACGCGCAGGCCGTCGTCGGCTACGACGACGCTCGCGGCACGCTGTTCCTCCGCGACCCGTTCGTGCCCGTCCTCCTCGAGGTCGCCCACGAGGGGCTGTTCGACGGCCAGCGGTCGACGGGACCGCGCGGGCTCGTGGTCGTGCCCGAGGGTCGAGGCATCACGGTGCCCCGGCTGCCCGACGACACCCTCTGGGACCGGCTCCACGAGCTCCACCTGGCGCTCCGCGCCCACGCGCGCGACCGGGCCGTCGAGCTGTCCGCCTCGCTCGCCGGTGAGCCGATCTTCGCGGACCGCGCGACGCTGGCGCTCGGGAGCTACGACGACGACTTCGAGGCGCTGGCCGGGGTGTTCGAGCGGATGCTCGCGCGCTGCGGAGGCGGCGTGGGCGCGCTTCGGGCTCGTGCGGGTGCTGCGCCGCGTGGACATCCAGAAGGCCGAGGCAGCCCTCGCCGTCGCCTGCGAGGGCGATCACGACCCGCTGTTCGACGAGGTGCGCGCCGCCGACGCCCTCGAGGACGTCCGACGTCGTCACGAGGTGCAGCGGTGGCTCGGGGCCTCGATCGGCGCGCGGCCGGACCGCGGGCCTGGGTACGCCCTGCGCGCGCGCCTCTTCCGCGGGCTCGGAGACCACGGGCGGGCCCTCGACGAGCTGCGCTTCGCCTCGTGCCTCGAGCCGACGGACGAAGCGCTGGCGCTCGACTACTTCCACACCGCCCACGCGCTCGGGCAGACCGAAGTCGGGCTGCAGCACCTGAAGGCCCGGACGGCGGCCACCGGTCGCCGCTCCGCCGGCCCCCACCTCACGCTGGCGCGGGCCTACGACCTCGTCGACGACGGTCCGCGCGCGACCGCGGTGGTCGACGAGCTCCTCGCGCTCCGCCCGGACGACGCCGACGCCCGGTGCGCGGTGGCGGTCGCGCTCGTCGACCGTGGTGAGCTGGACCGCGCGCGTGCGCTCCTCGCCGAGGTGGAGGGCAAGGCCCACCGCGTGCCCCACCTCCGGGCCGTCGCCCGGCTCGCGCGCCGCGAGGGAGACCTCGAGCGCGCCGCGGAGGCGCTGTGTGAGATCCTGACCGTCAACCCGCTCGACGAGGCCCACGAGGCGCTCGTCGAGACGTGGGTCCACGGCGACCAGCTCTCGCGCGCCATCGAGCACCTGGACGCGACGCTTTCGCGGTTTCCTCACCAGCGGCGACTGCTCGTGCTCCGCGCGCAGCTGCTGCGCGAGCACCATCACCCGCGCGCGCTCGAGGTGCTGGACGCGCTGATCGCCGACGATCCCACGAACGGCTGGGCCCTTCGCGAGCGGGCGATCGCCCTCTCGGATCTGGGGCGGCTCGCCGACGCGGAGGCCGCCTGCGCCGCGGCGTCGGTCGTGGCGCCGGATCACCCGAGCCTCCACCACCTCCGATCGTTGCTCGGCCAGCTCGCCGGCGACGTCGAGGGCACGCGCGCCGCGCTGTCGCGGGTGCTCGCGATCGATCCGGACGCCGCGGTGCGGGTCGCGTACCTCCAGACGTTCCCGGCCCTGGAGCGGTCGGAGCGCCTCCGCGCGATGGTCGACGAGGTCGTGGCGCGCAGCGTGTCCGGCGACGCGATCCACACCTGGTTCGAGCTCGCCGTGCAGAACGGGCTCGCCACCGAGGCGAGAGTCTTCGCCGAGAGAGCCCTCGAGGAGCGCCCGGAGCTGTTCCTCGCCGGCTCCATCGCGCTGCGCGCGCGGCTGCAGGCGGGCGAGCTCGACGCCGCAGAGGCGCTCGCCACGGCCATGCTGCGACGGTTCCCTCACGTACCTCGGGCCTGGGTCGACGCCGCTCAGGTCGCGGCGCAGCGCGGCGACCCCGCGGCCGAGATCGAGCGCCTCGAGCGCGCGGTGGCCCAGAGCCCGGGCTACGACGTCGCGGTCGAGCGTCTGGCTCAGGCTCTCGTCGCGACGGGGCAGCGCCCGCGCGCCAAGGCGGTGCTCGAGCAAGGGTTGCGCTTCTCGCCGGGGAGCCTGACCCTGCTCGACCTTCGCTCGCGGCTGTTCTTCCAGGACGACGACGCCGCGGGCGCCATCCGCTTCGCCGAGACCTTCGTCCGGCGGCAGCCCACCGAGATCGGCGTGTGGGCGTCGCTCCACCGTTGGAAGAAGGGGGCCGGCGAGCCCGAGGGCGCAATCCCGCTCGCCCGGCTCGAGCACGCCCGTGGTCCCGCGCACGCCCGCCACGGGATGCCGCTGGCGCGCTTGCTGGTCGACGACGGGAAGGCCGACGAAGCGCTGCAGGTGCTCTCCGCGATGCCCCACGTGGGGCACGGCCGCCTCGCCGTGCAGCGGCTCCGCGCGCGGGCCCACGAGCTCCGCGGAGACCACGCGGCCGCGATCGAGGCCTGCCTCGGGGCCGACGGAGGTCCAGAGCCTCGCCTCGCCGTCCTCGCCGCGCAGCTGCACGAGGCCCACGGCGAGTGGACCGAGGCCTGGGACGTGATCGAGCGCTCGCTCTCGGTGGAGGCCAACGACGCGGAGCTGCTGCAGGCCGCGTGCGACCTCGCGCCCCGCGTGGGGCGGTCGGCCGAGGCCGCCACCTTCGCGCGGCGCCTGGTCACGGCCCACCCCGAGGACGAGGTCTCCCATGGTCACCTCGCCGGCGCCTTGCTCGCGGTCGGCGATCGCGAGGCTGCGCGCGCGGCGTTCGTCGAAGCCCATCGGATGGCTCCCGGCTACGTGTGGGCCGCGACAGCTCCTCGTCCTCGAGCGCGTCCGGTCGACGCCAGCCGCCGAGGCGCTGCTCGCGCGCGTGGCTCCCCACCTCGAGCCCGACGACGCGCGCACGCAGGCCCTGCAGATCGCGCTCGACCGCGGCGACGAGGCGACGATCGAGGCGGTCCTCTCCGAGCTCGTCGTGAAGCCCGGCGACGCTGCTCCGCTGCTCGTGGCGCTGCGCATCTGCGCGCTCCACGGCCGCGCGAACCTCGGCTTTGAGATCATGACCCGGCTCGTCGGCCGCACCGACACTCGAGGGGCCGCGGGCGAGTGGTGGGCGCAGACCGCGCGGCGTCGCAAGGTCCCGATTCCCTCCCCGTTCGCGCGCCCCGCGGCGCACCTGGCGGCGCAAGGCATGGCCCGTGTCGGCCTGCGCCGTCAGGCGGAGTACGGCCTGCTCCACGCGTTCACCTGGGTCGCCTTCGCGCACCGCCGCTGGCTCCGCTCCGATCCGAGCTCGGTCGAGGTGGTGGTGGCCGGGTTCCACTCTGCGCGCGCCTGGCTCCGTCTGCTCGCCTGGTCCGCGGGCCTCGCGCCGTCGGACCTGACGCCGGAGGCGCGCTGGCGAAAGGCCGCCGCGTTCCGCGAGCTCGGGCTGCTCCGTCGGGCGGCGATCCTGCATCGGGCGGGACTCGACGATCCGGGGGGGTGTGGTCCGTGGCACCGCATCCTGCTCGCCTACGAGCTGTGCGGCACCTCGGCGGTCGCGGAGGTGGACGAGCTGCTCGCGCCCCTCGCGAAGGAGCAGCGTAGCGAGCTCTCGTTCTATGCCGACGCGGCCGAGCGCATCGCGTCTCTTCGACACAACATAGCCCCCGGCGCGGGTCAGGTCGCCTTCACGGCCATCACGGCGTCCTTCGGGTCGGGGACGCGCGCCGCGATGTCCATCGCCGAGAAGATCGTCTGGCGCGGACGCTCGGTCAGCGCCCTCCTTCCCCAGGCCTACCCGTTCTCCTCCACGGGCCTCGTGCTGGCGTTGGTCTTCGTGGTCATGGGGTACACCGAGCAGGCGCCGATCTTCTTCCGGTTGGCCGAGGTGCTCGTCGCGGGCGTCGCGCTCGCTCTCCTGACCCCCCGCGCGCTGAGGGTCCTGTGAGCCTGCTCGGCGCCACCCGCCATCGCGCCCGCACGCCCCGGCGCTGGGACATCACCTACCTGGCGTCGCCCGTCCACGACCGGGTCGAAACCTCGGTGTGGTTCGGGGCCCAGAAGCGCGTGTTCCTCGAGGGTGAGGTCGCGCTCGGCTGGCTGCTCACGGCGCCGACCAGCAGCTTCGCCCATGGTTCCGACGACGCTTTCGGGACGATCCTGATCGCCCGGGAGCCAGCCCTCGAGCGGCTGCCGGACGTCTTCTGGGAGATCGCCGACGAGATGAACAGGCTCCGTTCGCTGGCGCACCCACCGCCCGCACACCGCCTCGTGCACGGCATGGTCACGCTGGGGCTCGAGGGCGAGGACGTTCATCGCTTCCGCGCCGCCGTCCCCCTCGATCTCTCGATGGGCTTCGCCTGCGACATCGCGCGGGTGCTGCTGCGACGCCGCGACTACTCGTTCGGTCCGATCCGACAGGGGCCGCTGCCGGTGCTCGTCGTCGAGGGCCTCGAGCCCGCCCTCGTGCTCCCCCGAGAGCTGTGGGGACAGGATCTGTACGAGGTGAGCCTCGAGTTCGAGTAGCGCTCAACAGCCCTTCAGGCACACGTCGAGCGACTTCTTGCACTGCACGCTGCACCCGTCCGACTCCGACTTGCACGACGAGGGTGCCACGTCGCAGTCCTGCTGCAGGCACACGTCCTCGCACTGCGCGTTCTTGCTCTTGCACTGGCTGCTGCAGCTTCCGCCCTTGCTCTTGTCCTTCGCCTTCTCCTGCCCGGTCGCGCCGCCGCTGGCGTGCTTGGACGGACCACACCCGAGGGCGAGCAGCAGGGCGAAGGCGAGCGCGCGGGGCATCGCCGCCGAGGGTCGCACGCCAGGAGCCGCTTCGTCACCGCCGAGCTGGAGTTGACGCCCACCCAGGGGTCGACGACCACTCCCTCTTGCTAGGGGAGCCCACTCGGGCTGAGACGGCCGCAGTCACCGCCACGCTGGCGATCGGCATGCACCGGACCCTCGGAACCTGAACCGGACAATGCCGGCGGAGGGAAGCGTCATGAGCAACGTCAAGCAGCAGCGGGTCGACGAAGCAAAGCTCTCGGGGATCACGCGCGGGCCGTTCCCGGCGTCGCGCAAGGTCTACCTGGAGGGCGGTCCGGGCGTCCGGGTGCCCATGCGCGAGATCGCGCTGTCGCCCACCCGCGAGGGCATGGGCGAGGCGGTCAAGCTGGTGCCGAACGCCCCGGTCGTCGTCTACGACACGAGCGGGCCCTACACCGACCCCGACGCGATCATCGACGTGCGCAAGGGCCTCACGGCGCTGCGCTCGCCGTTCATCGAGGCCCGCGGCGACAGCGAGGCCCTCTCCGGGATCACGAGCGTCTACGGCCAGAAGCGCCTCGACGACCGCGGCCTCGACGAGCTCCGCTTCACCGGCCTGCGCCAGCCGCGCCGCGCCAAGTCGGGCGCCAACGTCACCCAGCTCCACTACGCCCGCAAGGGCATCATCACCCCCGAGATGGAGTTCGTCGCGCTCCGCGAGCAGCAGCGCGTCGACCCGGCCTACCACAAGCAGCACAAGGGTCGCGCGTTCGGGGCGCGCATCCCCGAGCAGATCACGCCGGCCTTCGTGCGCGACGAGATCGCCGCCGGGCGCGCCATCCTCCCGGCCAACATCAACCACCCCGAGTCCGAGCCGATGATCATCGGCCGCAACTTCCTGGTGAAGATCAACGCCAACATCGGCAACAGCGCGATTTCTTCCTCGATCGAAGAGGAGGTCGAGAAGATGGTGTGGTCGATCCGCTGGGGCGCGGACACGGTGATGGACCTCTCCACCGGCAAGAACATCCACGAGACGCGCGAGTGGATCCTGCGCAACTCGCCGGTGCCGATCGGCACCGTGCCGATCTACCAGGCGCTCGAGAAGGTGGGCGGCAAGGCCGAGGACCTCACCTGGGAGATCTACCGCGACACGCTGGTCGAGCAGGCCGAGCAGGGGGTGGACTACTTCACCATCCACGCGGGCGTGCTGCTCCGCTACGTGCCGCTCACCGCGGAGCGCCTCACCGGCATCGTGTCACGAGGTGGCAGCATCCTCGCCAAGTGGTGCCTCGCGCACCACGAGGAGAACTTCCTCTACACGCACTTCGAGGAGATCTGCGAGATCATGAAGGCCTACGACGTGGCCTTCTCGCTCGGTGACGGCCTGCGCCCGGGCAGCATCCACGACGCGAACGACGAGGCGCAGATGGCCGAGCTCGCGACCCTCGGCGAGCTCACCGACGTCGCCTGGAAGCACGACGTGCAGGTGATGATCGAGGGCCCGGGACACGTGCCGATGCACATGATCGAGCACAACATGACCGAGCAGCTGCGGCTCTGTCGCGAGGCGCCGTTCTACACGCTCGGCCCGCTCACGACCGACATCGCGCCCGGCTACGACCACTTCACCAGCGGCATCGGCGCCGCGATGATCGGCTGGTTCGGCACCGCGATGCTCTGCTACGTCACGCCCAAGGAGCACCTCGGCCTGCCCGACCGCGACGACGTGAAGGAGGGCGTGATCACCTACAAGATCGCCGCCCACGCCGCCGACCTCGCCAAGGGCCACCCCGGCGCGCAGGCCCGCGACAACGCGATGAGCAAGGCGCGCTTCGAGTTCCGCTGGGAGGACCAGTTCAACATCGGCCTCGATCCGGAGCGCGCGCGTGCGTTCCACGACGCCACGCTCCCGAGCGAGAACGCCAAGGTCGCCCACTTCTGCTCGATGTGCGGCCCGCACTTCTGCTCGATGAAGATCACCGAAGACGTGCGCCGCTACGCCAAGGAGCAGGGCAACCTCGTGCCCGAGAAGGCCCTCGTGCGCGGCCTCGAGGAGAAGAGCGCCCAGTTCCGCGAGGGCGGCGCAGAGATCTACCGCAAGGTGTGACGGCGGCGGCGCGTTGCGCCCACGAGCGCGAGGGCCCCGAGCGCGACGAGCGCGGTGGGGCCGTCCTCGCCGGCCCCGGGCGTGCTGCACTGGCAGCCCTTCTTGGCCGCCGCCGGGTCGCGCCCCTCGCAGTCGAGCGCGAGCCCGCGGCGAGGGGCAGCGTCGCAGATCGTGGAGCGCCCGGTCGGGTACGCGGCGCACATCGCGCAGCGGTCGTCGTCCGACGGGTCGCGCATGAACGTCTTGCCCGGCTCGTAGCGGGGGTACATCGTGGCCGCCGTGTTGCTCGGCTGGGTGTGCGCGAGGCCGAGGAAATGGCCCGTCTCGTGGGTGAGCACCGACCAGAGGTCGAACACCACCGCCGACTCGCTCGTGGTCACCTGCACGTTGGCGGTGTTGATCTCGATGTCGGCGTCGAAGATCTCGCCCGAGTCGGTGCTGAAGGTGACCGTGGTGAGGGCGATGACGGTGTCGGCGTCCTTCTTGGGCTCGCCGTTGCAGTCGATCCAGCCCTCGTCGCGGAACATGATGATGTTCGCGTTGCCGGCCTTCTGGTTGTACTCGACGCAGTTGCACGACACCGGCCCGAGGTCTTGCACCTTCATGCTCGGCTTGCCGACCGAGGGGCCGCCACAGGCGATGGGATCGGCGGGGCAGTCGAGCGAGGTCCACTCGTCGAACGCGCGCGCGGCGAGCTTGCGCGCGGTGTCGAGGTCGACCTGCGCGCTCGCGTCTCGCTGCACCGAGTACCCGACGCAGCGCGAGGCCCAGTAGAGCACCCGCCCGTCGGTGTCGCAGGGCTGGTCGACCGAGGCGATGAAATCGCGGTTGGTGGTCGTGCGGCACCAGGCCTCGGCGCGCCCCGCCGAGAGCAGCGACGCAACGGCCACCACGCAACCGACGGCGAAGTTACTTCTTCGCATCCTTGGAAGCCCACAGCGCGCGCACGGAGGTGACCGTGTCGGTCAGGGGCTTGTTGGCGACCGCGACCGAGGCCGGCGGCAGCTTCTCGGTGGGCTTCTGGACGAGCGCGAGCTGGCTCACGTCGGGCACGACGCGCGCGACCTTGTCCGTGCCGACGACGATGGGGAGCGCGCCCTGCGCCATGCCGGTCACCGCCACCGAGGGCTCCGAGGGCTTGGTGCCGGGCGGCAGCGGCCGGAGGAACAGCAGCATGGGGGTGCCGGGCTTGAGCACCGCCTCGCCGTGGGTGACCTGTCCGATGCCGTCGACCACGCCGCCGTAGGTGCGCACGACGACCGTGCCGCCCGCCTTGACGTTGCCGCCGATGGCCTGGTCGACCGCGACGGTGGTGTACGTGAGGATGCGGCCACCCTCCCAGCGCGAGACGCGCGACTTGGGGATGCCGACGAACACGAGGTCGCTCTTGTCGACCAGATCGGGCAGGGTCATCGCGACGACCGTGGAGGCCTCGGCGGTCCCGACGTCGACGCCGTGCACGGCCAGGGTGGACAGGGCCATCGACGCCACGAAGAGGACGAGGGGGCGCATCGGGATGGATCCTAGCCGGTCGGGCCCGGCGCGCCAGCGAGGTGGCGGGCCACCGCGAGGGCCATGGCCTGGCGCGTTTCGTCGGGGATCGGGCGATCGAGGAACAGGGAGAGCGCCCGCGCCCCCTGCTCGACCAGCATCCCGAGGCCGGAAATCCCCCGCGATCCGGCCGCCGCCACGAACGGGGTGACCGCCGGGCGGTAGACGAGGTCGTAGCCGGACGCGCCCTCGACCCGCGGCGCCCGCGCCCAGGCTGCGGCGATCGGCCCGCCGTCGGGGCCCCCGGCCATGCCCGCCGAGGTGGCGTTGACGACCAGGTCGTAGGGCGCGATCGGGGACGCGAGCGAGTCCCACGGCGCAACGTCGACGCCGAGCGCGCGCGACAGGAGCAGCGCCTTCGCCGCGTCGCGGCCCGCGACGGCGACCCGGGCGCCGAGGTCTTGCAGGGCGACGATGGCCGCGCGCGCCGCGCCGCCCGTGCCCAGGATCAGCGCCCGCGTCGCCGTGACGCCGTGCCGCGTGAGGTCGGCGCGCAGTCCGGCCGCGTCGGTGTTGTGCGCGACGAGGCGCCCGGTGCGATCCAGCACCAGCGTGTTCGCCGCCTCGATCCGGGGAGACCTCCGCGGTCTGCACGTCGGCGAGCGCGATCACCGCGACCTTGTGGGGGACCGTGACGTTGACCCCGTGGATCGCCCCGCGCCGCAGCCGATCCAGCACCGCGGGCAGGTGCGCCGCGTCGACGCGCTCGGCGTCGTAGGTGTGGTCGAGGCCGAGCGCCGCGAACGCCGCGCGGTGCATGACGGGGCTCAGCGAGTGGGCGATCGGGTCGCCGATCACGAGGAACCTCACGGTCGCACCCTGCGCACCACCGCGTCGACCGAGCCCTCGTGCAGGCGGACCTCGAGGGCGTCGCCCTCGGCGAGCTGCCGGGCCTCGCGCACCGCGACGCCGTCGTGGAGCGCGATCGCATATCCGCGCGCGAGCACGGCGAGCGGGGAGATCGCGTCGAGGCGCTGCGCGCTCGCAGAGAGCAGGTGGGCGCGCCGGTCGAGCGCGCGGCGCATGGCCGAGGAGAGGCGGATCGAGAGCGGCTCGATCTCCCCCCGCGCCGCGTCGAGCACGCGCCGGGGGTCGCGCGCGGAGAGCCGCCGGTCGAGCTCGACGAGCGCGCGGGAATCGTGGGCGAGCCGCGCGGCAACCGGACCCCGCAGGCGCTGCTCGAGCTCGTCGAGGCGCTGCGCGTGCTGGCGGAGGGCGCGCTCCGGGGCGCGCACGCGGGCCTCCAGGCGCGCGAGCGCCGTCTCGGGCTCGGCGAGGCGCGTGCGCATCGCGGCGAGGAGGCGGTGCGCGAGATCCTTCAAGCGGCGCCGGCGCGGCAGCAGATCGGGCACCACGAGCTCGGCGGCGTGCGAGGGCGTGGCGGCCCGCGCGTCGGCGACGAGGCACGCGATCGACCAGTCGACCTCGTGACCGACGGCGGCGACGACGGGCTTGGGGCACGCGGCGATCGCGCGCGCGAGGCCCTCGTCGTCGAACGCGGCGAGGTCCTCGGCCGAGCCGCCGCCGCGCCCGAGGATGATGACCGACACCTCGCGGACCTTGGCCAGCATGGTGAGCGCCCGGATGATGTCGCGCGGCGCCGCCTCGCCCTGCACCTGCGCGTGGGCGAGCAGGATGCGCACCCGGCCACGGGCGCGCGCCACCTTGACGATGTCGGCGAACGCGGCGCCGTTGCCGCTCGTCACGACGCCGATGGTCTGCGGGTCCTCGGGCAGGGGCCGCTTGCGCGCGCGGTCGAAGAGGCCCTCGGCGTCGAGCTTGCGCTTGAGCGCCTCGCGCCGCGCAGCGAGGTCACCCTCTGCGGTGGCCTCGACCTTCTGCACGACGAGCTGCAGCTGCCCGCGCGCGGTGTACACCTCGGGGGTGACCCGCACGACGACGCGGAGCCCCTCGACGATGCGCTCGCCCCCTCCGACCTGCGCGTCGCGGCGGAACATGACGCAGGAGATGGAGGCGTCGATGCGCGGGTCCTTGAGCGCGAAGTAGAGGTGTCCCGCGCCGCCGCCACGCAGGCCGCTGACCTCGCCCTCGACCACCACCGAGCCGAGCAGCTGCACCTGGCTCTGCAGGCGGGCCGCGAGCTCGGCCACCGAGAGGGGCTTGGGCCCGGGCGGCTGCGATCCGAACAGCGGCGCGAACGGCGAACGCACCCGCGCACGATAGCTCTCCCGCCGGGCGCTCGCCCTCGTCGTGAGAAATATTCCATTGGCCCGGGAACTCCGGCGCGTCGCCGCTGTCGGATGCAGCAGAACGACCTGCCCGCTCGCTGCCGAGGGGTACCGGAGGATTCCATGGCGAAGTTGGATCTGGAGCCGCGCGCCCCGGGCGCGATGACCTCTCTCATGCGCGCGTTCCCCGAGGCGAAGGGGGCGCAGGTGCTGCGGCTCGCGCGCGTCGAGGCGCAGAAGGTCGTCGACGAGCGCCTGCACCGCGGCGAGGTCGCGATCGGCGACTCCCCTCACGCGACGATCCACCTCGACCGGCCCGCGGCGCGCCTGTTCGCGCCCGAGGGCGACGGCTGGGTGCTCTCGCTGCCCGAAGGCGCGCGGGCCCGCGTCGCGCTGGAGAGCGGTCCGGAGGAGATCGTCGGTCCCGCGCAACGAGCGTTGCCGCGGAGCGCGCGCGGTCGGGTCACCGTCGGCGCCACCCAGCTCCTGTTCCAGCTCGTCGCCGCGCCGCCGATCATGCCGCCCGCCCAGCTGCCGCTCGCTGTGCAGGGGCGTGGGTCGATCGACTGGGCGTTCCTCTGCATCGCGGCCGCGTCGTTCCTCGCGCACTTCGGGTTCGTCGGCGCCGTGCAGGCCGACTGGCTCGACCCGATCGTCGACGACGAGGGCGCGACCGCCGCGCTGATCGTCGAGGCCCAGAAGAACCGCCCCGACGTGCCGCCCGAGGACAAGCCGGTCGACAAGAGCGCGCCCACGGACGACAAGACGCCGAAGAAGACCGACGACGGCAAGGTCGCCAAGGTCGACGGCAAGCCGGGCCCCGCGAAGAACCCCGGACCGAGCAAGGCCAAGTCGACGAGCGTCGACCTCACCGCGCTCTCCAAGGACCTCGACGACCTCCACGTCGGCGTCCTCGGCTCGATGGGCGCCGGCCCGACGGTCTCGTCGGTGATGAAGAAGGGCGACACGGCGGTCGAGAGCGCGATCGACGAGGTCGCCAAGAAGAACAACGGCGTCGACAAGGACAACCCGATGCTCAAGACCGGCACGCCGGTCACGGGTCCCATCGCGGGGACCAACGGCCTCGACAAGATCGGCGACGCCAAGAGCAACCCGAACCCCGGCAACACGAGCACCGCCCCCGGCGACGCCGTCAAGGTGCCCCTGCCCGCCGAGCCGAGCGCGAACCCCATCGGCCCCAACGTCCCGAAGGACGCCAACTCGGTGATCGCGGGCGCGAAGTGGCGGTTCAAGGCCTGCTACACCAAGGAGCTCTCCAAGAACCCCGACGCCGCCGGCACGGTCAAGGTGACCGTCGAGACCGACGCGGGCGGGAAGGTGCTGTCCTCGTCGGGCGCGCCCGGCGGCACGCTCTCCGCGAACGTCGCCCAGTGCGTCCAGAACGCCTTCTACGCCCTCAAGTTCGCCGACACCGACACGGGTGCGACGTTCAACGTCCCCGTCGTGCTCCAGCCCGCCAAGTAGCGCCCCTCTGCTCCCCTCGGCCCCCCTGCTCACGCGGCGCGGGGACCGACGGGACCGCACGGGTCTTCGCCACGGGACCCGTTCGCTTGCGGTCGACGAAACAAGCGCTATAATCAAACAGTGCCCGGCCCGATCCAGCAGCCCGAGCTCCCCTTCCGCACCCGCGGTGGGCGTCGTCCGGGCGCAGGTCGGCCAGTGAAGGCGGGCTCCGAGTCGCACCGTCGTCGTCCTCCCGTCTCCGCCGCGCACCCCCTCCACGTCACGCTCCGGGTCGCCCAGCACGTCTGGAACCTGCGCGCCCAGCGCTGCCTGCGCCCGATCGACGCCGCGCTGCGCGCGCTCCACTCCGGCGAGCGCGCCCGGGTGACCCACTTCTCGGTGCAGGGCAACCACGTGCACCTGGTCGTCGAGGCGCGCGACGGCGCCGCGCTCTCGAGCGCGATGCGTTCGCTGACCATCCGCATCGCCCGCGGCCTCAACGAGGTCATGGGCCGCCGCGGCCGCGTGCTCGCGAGCCGCTACCACGCGCGCGCGCTCCGCTCGCCCACCGAGGCCCGCAACGTCCTGCGCTACGTACTCGCCAACCACGCGCGTCACGTGCCGGGCGCTCCCGTCGCCGACCCTTGGTCGAGCGCGCCCGTCTTCTCGGAGTGGAAAGCGGTCGGGCTCCCGGCCGCCACGGTGCACTACGCCCTCCCCGGGCACGACCCGCCCGTCGCGCGCCCCGAGAGCTGGCTGCTCCGGACCGGCTTCCGTCGACCGACCCGCAAGCCCGTGCCCGCGGAGTGACCCTCAGGCGTCGATCACCGCACCGAACAGCGCGCCGCCGCCGCCGACGAACACGAGGTCGAACAGGCCGAGCAGCTGCAGGTGGTCGCGCAGCTCGAGCAGCGTGGCGCCGTCCACCAGCTCGCGCGTGGCCGAGACGCCGACCACCAGCGTGGGCGTGAGCAGCGGGAACAGCACCGCCGCGAGGATCAGCTCCCGCGCGCGCGTGCGCACCGTCATCGCCCCGAACAGCGTGCCGGCGGCGGCGATGCCGATCGTGGCCATCACCAGCAGGAGCGCGAGCGGCCCCGCCACCCGCGGCAGGTCCACGTGCAGCAGGAGGGCGACGATCGGCACCACGATGGCCTCGATCACCAGGAGGAACGCGCCGACGCCGATCGCCTTGCCGTAGAACACCGCCGCGCGCGACACGGGGCCGGCGAGCAGCGCCTCGAGCGCGCCGTCCTCGCGCTCGCGGTGCCAGGTGCGGCCGAGCGCGAGCACCGCGGCGAACGCGGTCGCGATCCAGATCGTACCTGGCGCGAGGTAGTGCGCGTTGGCGGGCCCGCCGTAGAACGCGACCGAGGCGAGCACCGCGAGGAGCGCGCCGAAGAACCCGCCCGTGACGACGATCTCGCCGGTGCGCCGCTCGATCGTCAGGTCTTTCTTGGCGACGAGCCAGGCCTGCACGAGCAGGCTCGGGGGCTCGATCCTGCGGACCGCGGGGGAAGTCGTGCCGGACACCGGGGCATACTACACTGTGCGCGATGTCCCGCCTGCTCCCGTTCGCGCTGATCGCCCTCGTCGCGTGTGGCACCGACGATCCCGCGCTGGACGCCACCGTCCCCGACGCGGCCGTGGACGCGCTCGTCGACTCGACCGCGCCCGACGCGACCCCCGACGCCGTCGACGCCAGCGATGCCACCGAGGCCGCCACCGACGCCGCGCGCCCGACGGTGCTCCGGGTCCACTACCCGGCGGGCACCCACACGGTCTCGCTGCGCGGCTCCCTCGCGCCGCTCGACTGGACCAAGGGCCTCGCCGCCACCAAGACCGATCCGGACACGTGGGTGTTCACGACCGAGGCCCTCACCACCAAGGCCGAGTGGAAGCCGTTGCTCGACGACGCCACCTGGTCGCGCGGCCCGAACTACGTGGTCGAGCCGGGCACCACGGTCGACGTCTACCCGCACTTCACGACCACCAAGGGCACCGTCGAGAAGCGCTGGACGCTGACGTCGAAGTCCCTCGGCAACACGCGCGGCGTCTGGGTGTACCTGCCGCCGACCTTCCTCGAGAACACCACCGCGCGCCTGCCGGTCGTCTACCTGCACGACGGGCAGAACCTGTTCGACCCGGCGCTCGCCTTCGGTGGCAACGAGTGGAAGGTCGACGAGACCATGGACGCCGCGGCCGAGACCGGCAAGTTCCGCGAGGCGATCGTCGTCGGCCCCGAGAACACCGCGCGCCGCATCTACGAGTACACGCCCACCAAGGACGCGGGCTACCCGGACAGCGGCGGCGGCGCCCTCTACCTCTCGTTCCTGATCGACGAGCTCAAGCCCAAGGTCGACGGCGAGCTGCGCACGCTCCCCGGGCGCGAGCACACGGTGCTGATGGGCTCGTCGCTCGGCGGCCTGATCTCCTCGTGGGCGGGCACCCAGCGCGCCGACGTGTTCGGCCTGGTCGGCGCCATGTCGCCGTCGACCTGGTGGGACAGCACCGTGCTCCTGACCATGATCCCGACCAGCAAGACCCCGCTCCCCCTGCGCGCGTACGTCGACAGCGGCGACAGCGGCGCCTCGAGCGACGACGTCGCCAACACCGCCAAGCTCGCCGACGCCTACCGCGCCAAGGGCTTCGTCGACGGCAAGACCCTCGAGTACGTGGTGCAGAAGGGCGCGACCCACAGCGAGGTCTACTGGGCGCAGCGCCTGCCACACGCGCTCGAGTTCCTGCTCGGACCGAGGTGAGCTGCTAAGGTCCGCCCGTGGCTCTCCAGGCGACCGTGCACCGCATCGTGATCGATCTCTCCGACGTGGACCGCGGGGTCTACGAGAAGCTCGATCTGCGCGTCGCGCGGCACCCCTCCGAATCGGCGCGCTGGCTCGCGTTGCGCACGCTCGCCTACGCGCTCTCGTACGAGGAGGGGATCGCGTTCAGCAAGGGCGGCCTCTCGTCGACCGACGAGGCCCCCATCTCCGTGCGCGACGCGACCGGCCGCCTGCTCGCCCACCTCGACATCGGCGCGCCCTCGGCGGAGCGCCTGCACCGCGCGGCCAAGTCGTGCGAGCGCGTCGTCGTGTTCACCGAGCTCGACCCGGAGCGCCTGCGCAAGGAGGCGCGCGCGAGAGGCAGCGTGCACCGCGCCGACGAGATCGAGATCGTCGTCGTGCCCGCCGCGCTGGTCGACGCGATCGAGCGCCACCTGGAGCGGCACCTCGAGCTCGGCCTCTCGCGCAACGACGGCGTGGTCTACCTGACGATCGGCAAGGAGACGGTCGAGGGCACCCTCGAGACCGTCAAGCTCGAGCCCCCGGTCTAGTCGCGGCGCGCTACCACTGCTCGATGCGCCACTTGCGGGCCCGCGCGAGGCGGCGCAGGCGCGGGTCGGGGTTCACCACCACCGGCACCTTCACGCGCTCGAGGAGCGGCAGGTCGCTGATCGAGTCCGAGTAGAAGACGGCCTCGTCGAGGGTGTGCCCGTGCTCCTTGGCGAGCGCCTCCGAGCGGGCGATCTTGCCCTCGCCGTAGCACAGCGGCCGCACGAAATTGCCGGTGAAGCGGCCGTGCGCGTCGGTCTCGAGGTTGGTCGCCAGCACGTGCGGGATGTCGAGCATGCGGCCGAGCGGGTCGGCGGGGTAGCGCGTGGCCCCGGTGACGATCGCGCACATGTCGCCCGCGTCGAGGTGCTGCCGCACGGTCTGCTTGGCCACGTGCGTGACGTGGGGCGCGACCATGTCGCGGAACCAGATCTCGCACCGCGCCTGGAAGTCTCGCTCCGAGAACCCCTGCAGCTCGCGGATGGCCTTGCCCGCGACCGACTCGGCGTCGACCACCCCGACCGTGTACTGCAGCACCCACCAGAGCGCGCGCAGCGTGTCGCGCCGGCCGGCCTCTCCGATCATGCGCTGGTAGCGCACGTAGAGCTGAGCCGTGTTCTTGCGGACGAGGGTCCGGTCCATGTCGAAGAAGACAGCGCGCGGCATGGTCAACTTTCGGGTCGGGTCAGGTGAGCTTGAGCGTGGCGAGCCGGGCGACGAACGCCCGACAGAGCTTGCGGGTGGAGACCATGCCGCTCGCGTTCCTTCGGAGGCGTGGCTCGTCGAGGTAGAGCCGGCGCGCGAGCTCGATCTGGATCGCGTGGCACGACTGCGAGGGGCGCCCGTAGTGGGTGGTCGTGTAGCCCCCGCGGTAGGGTCGGTCGTGCTCGACGCTGCGACCGTGCGCGACGGCGACCGCGTCGACGGCCTCGATCACGCGCGGGTGCGCCGAGGTGCGGCCGCGCGTGCCGGGCACGACGTCGGCGCGGTGCACGCCCGCGTCGCTGTGCCCCTGGCGGCCGACGCTGGGCATGGAGTGGGCGGCGAGGAGGATGACGTACCCGAAGCGCGCGATCTTCCGGTCGAGGACCGCGCGCAGCACGTCGTGGTACGGGCGGTGGATCGTGTCGACCCGCCACCGGTACTCCTCCTGGGTGAGCGGGCGATCGAGGGCGGGCTCGTCGTCGGTGGTGGTGCGCCAGAGGAGCCCACGCGCGTGCGGGCGCGCCGCGCGCGGATCGCCGACCACCACGCCCGCGTCGACGTCGTCCTCGGCGCGGTTGAGGTCGACCGCGTAGCGGCTCGTGTGCGCGACCAGCATGCTGGCGCCCTCGGCCGTGGCGTCCTCGTAGAGCTCGTCGACGAACAGATCGGCGTCGCGCGCGAGGGCCCGCGCGGGCGCGACGAGGTTGCTGATCACCTCGGCCGGCACGTAGAGCCCGGCGTGCGGCACCTCGACGACCACCGGCGCCTCGCCGTGCTCGGGCTCACGGAGCTCGAACGGCGCCGGGTTCATTTGATCGAATCCCCCACCTCGCGCACGACGTCCTCGTCGCGCACGCCGTCGGCCTCGGCGCGGTACGAGAGCACGAGGCGATGACGAAGCACGGGCACCGCGAGCGCGCGCACGTCGGCGGCCTCGACCGCGGCCTCGCCACGCAGGGCGGCGCGGGCCTTGGCGGCGAGCACGAGGGCCTGGCTGCCGCGCGGGCCGGCGCCGAACCGCACGTAGCGCTCGACGATGGTCGGGCCGCTCTGCCCGGGGCGGGTGGCGCGGGTGAGCTTCACCGCGAGGGCGAGCGCCTCGTCGGTCACGGGGATGCGGGGCACGAGGCCCTGCAGCGCGCGGAGCTCGTCGACGGTGAGCACGCGCGGGACGTCGCCCTGGCCGCCCGAGGTGGTGCGCCGCGCGATCTCGCGCTCGTCCTTCTCGTCGGGGTAGCCGACGTGGACCTCGAGCAGGAAGCGATCGAGCTGCGCCTCGGGCAGCGTGTACGTGCCCTCCTGCTCGATGGGGTTGCGCGTCGCGAAGACCTGGAACGGGTCGGGCAGCGCGTGCGTGCTGATGCCGCTCGTGACCACGCGCTCCTGCATGGCCTGCAGCAGCGCGGCCTGGGTCTTGGGCGGCGTGCGGTTGACCTCGTCGGCGAGGACCAGGTTCGCGAAGATGGGGCCCTTGGCGAAGCGCAGGCGACGCCGGCCGGTCTCCGGGTCCTCCTCGAGGACGTCGGTGCCCGTGATGTCGGCGGGCAGGAGGTCGGGCGTGAACTGCACGCGGCCGAACGACAGGTCGAGCGCCTGCGCGAGCGTGGACACGAGCAGCGTCTTCGCGAGGCCGGGCACGCCGACCAGGAGCGCGTGGCCGCGGGCCAGCAGCGAGACGAGCATCGCCTCGATGACCTCGTCCTGACCCACGACCCGCACGGCCAACGCGTCGCGCAGGGCCTGGTTGGCCGCGGCCGCCCGCGTGAGCAGGGCTACATCGTCCGAGGCGGTTCCGTCGTCGGGCACGACCCGCTCCGGTAGCGCAGCCCCGCCCTGCCGTCACCTCTCTGCCGCGCTAGGAGGCGAGCGCGCGACGGCGGGTGTCGAACTCGTCGGGATCGTGGGCGGAGAACACCCGCGCCGCGCCGCTCTCGGCGAGCGCCCGCAGCCGCGCGTGGTTCTGCCGGACCTTCGCGTAGTCCACGGCCACCGCGCGCTCGAACAGCGTGGCGCCGATCGACACCGCGCCCCGCCGAGGATCGACCGTGGCGGCGTGGAAATAGGCGTCTCCGGCGTGGAGCAGCCACCCTCCCTCGGCGTCGACCGCGATGGCGGCGTGCCCGACGGTGTGGCCGGGCAGCGGCACCGCGAGGATCTCGGGCGGCAGGCCGACGAGGTCGCGCACCGCGGAGAACCCGTTCCAGGGCTCGCCGCCGGCGACGTCGCGGTAGATCGCCCAGTCGGGGCCGTGGGTGAAATGGCACGCGCGGTAGCGGTTGCGGTCCACGAGGCTCGCCTGCGCGAGCGCCGCGGCCTGCTCGTCCGAGTGGCTGTGGATCTTCGCGTGGGGGAAATCGGTGATGCCACCCGCGTGATCGAGATCGAGGTGGGTGAGCACCACGTGCCGCACGTCGGCGGGGGAGAATCCGAGGCGCTTCACCTGAGCGATCGCGGTGGTCTCCGGGTCGAGGCGCAGCCCCGTCATGGCCATGAACGGCGCGCCGAGGCGACCCTTGGGGTTCGCCATGTCGGCGGTCGAGACCCCGCTGTCGACCAGCACGAGCCCGCGATCGGTCTCGACCAGCAGGCAGTGGCACACCATCGTGCCGCGGTGGTTGACCAGCTTGCCCGCGACCGGACACATGGTGCCGCAGTCGAGGTGGTGCACGCGTAGGGGCATGGCGTCAGGATGCCAGGTTCCCCACCGCGTTGCGCGGCCGTGCCTTGATGCGCCCGGGGTTGCCCATGACGACCATGCCGTCGGGGACCACCATGCCGGGGGGCACCACGGTGCCGGCGGCGATGATCACGTCGTTGCCGATCTTGGCGCCGTCGAGGACGATCGAGCCCATCCCGACCAGCACGTGGTCGCCGATGCTGCAGGCGTGCACGATCGCGCCATGGCCGACGGTGACGCCGGCGCCGATGCGGTGCCGAGCCCGGGGGCGATCGGCGCCTCCTGCGTGATGTGCACCACCGCGTTGTCCTGGATGTTGGTGCGCGCGCCGATCTCGATGGCGCGCTGGTCAGCGCGGACGACGGCGCCGAACCACGCTGACCTCGTCGCCGAGGGTCGCGCGGCCGATGATGGTCGCGGTCGGCGCGAGCCACTACACTACCGAGCGTCGGCGCGACGCCCTCGTACTCGTAGAGGTTCCGCCATTACTTGGCGGAGGCCTTGGCGCTCGGCGCGGGCGTGGGCGCGGGCTTGGCGCTCGCCGGCGGCGCGGCGGGCTTGGCGCTCGTGGGCGGCGCGGGCGGCTTCGCGCTCGCCGAGGCGGGCGGTGCGGGCGGCTTCGCGCTGCCCGACCCCGCCGGCTTGGCGCTGCCCGCCGGCTTGGGCGGCGGCTTCACGTTCAGGTTCGGCGCGAGGATGCCCGAGGTGTCCTGGTCGGTCTCGATCCACATCGTGCGCCCGTTCTCGACGAGCGACACGCGCATCGCGCCGAGGAAGGTCATGCCGAGCGCGCCGATGGTGGTGACGTCGAGCTGCTTGAGCTTGTCCTCGATGGCCGTGGCGCCCGGACGCGACCGCGGGCCCGGATCGAGCGCGCCAGGGAGCTTGATGTTGGTGAGCCGCTCGTACTTCGTGTCGTTGTACGTCTGCATCTTGCTGACGTCGACGCCGACCGATCTTCCAGGTGGGCTCGGGAACGCGAGGCCCACGGCGAGCCGCTGTCGATCCACAGCCCCGCCGCTCAGCTCGAACTCCTTCTTGATGGTGGCGCGCACGACCATGCCGCCGCCGCGCACCCACGCCACCGGCAGGCGCGTGAGCGTGGGCGGGTTCGGCGGGTCGTCCCGGCGGAGCACGAGCTGGTCGGCGCCGCGGTCGAAGGTGGCGTGCAGCCGACGGAGGAAGTTCGCCCCGATCAGCGCGCCGATCGGCACCTGCTGCTGCGAGTAGCCGGAGAGATCCTCGACGAGCGCGGGCACGTCGCGGAACTCCATCGACGCGGTGTTCTTGTCGTTGGCGATGCGGATCGACACCCAGCTCGGCTTGCTGCGGGTCTTCTGGTCGAGCACGACCTCGGGCACGCCGGTCGACGAGCGCCACCGTGGTCTGCCCGTCGACCTCGATGGGGACCATCATCGCGGGAACAGATCGCGGGGCATGCGGAGCTCGACGAGCCGCGCCGAGGTGTCCTTGAGCTGGAACGGCTTGCGCCCCGCGCCCTGCGTGCCCGCGAGCTCGCGCACCGGCTTGGCCCAGGGGTCCTTGAAATCCGGGTCTGGGGCAGCGCGGAGTGAGCTCCTCGGAGGCGTGCGCGAGGTCGTCGTCGTGCCAGTAGGCGCGCGCCCGCAGACCCGCGGCCTCCGAGCCTCGATGCCCTCAAGCGCCTTGACCGCGGTCTTGAAGTCGAGCCGCGCGAGGTGGATCTTCGCGCCGAGGATGCCGATGTCCTTGTCGCCGGGGCGCGTTCTTGGAGGCTTCTCGATGCTGTCCGCTTGGCCTCGGTCAGGTCGAGCGCGGCGTACTCCTCGCCCGCGCGCTTGAGCCATTGTTCGCGAGCTCGTTGCGCGGCCTGGCTTGACCGTGCCTCCGGTCGTCGTAGTCGGGACAGCCCACGAGCGATCCCAGGAGCGGCCCGCAGGCGAGGACGAAGCTACGAGGGCGGCCAGACGGGGGCGAAGACAGGGCGGTCACTGACGAAAGACCTCCGGGGGCGCGGGGGGGGACAGCGATCGCGCGGGCCGGGGTAGCCATCGCCGTGAGCGGCGAAACGCCCAGGCTTTCCGACCCAGCTCAGGGGCGGGAGCGGCTCGACCCGCAGGACCCGGGCGAGCAGGAGGGTCCGCCGGCCGCGGCTCGGGACCATGAAACCGTGGACGTGCGGGCCGTCGACGGCCGTCATGACCATCCCGAACTCCTTCGGGCCGCTCGAGGCGGGGCGATAGGTCACCTGCACGGGTGTCCCGCGGGTCACCGCCTCCTGACAGGCCGCGACCACCCCCGGGCGGGGCTCGTTCTCCCCGATGCGGACCATCCACAGGTCACGCGGGGTCGAGGGCGAGAGCTCCTTCACGACGTGGGCGTAGACCCCGCGCAGCGTGCGCACGTCGTCGCCGGCGCGGTGCGCGGTGCCCGGGTCGATGGCGAACGCGCGGGCGAGCGCGGCGAGCGCGTACGACGGCTGGAAGAACGCGCGGCGCGCGACGACGAGCGTGTCGAGGGCGTGGGTCGGCCCGGCGGGCCCCACCCTCTCGGCTCTGCGTGCGGGAACGCGAGGGTCCCACTCGGCGGCGTGCGCCACGGGCACTGCGCCATCGAGGATCTCGACCACGGCGGCGATCGACGCGAACGGTGGCGCGCTCGCGAGCGTGGCGACGGCGATGCCGTGCACGTCCTGCTCCGCGCGTCCCAGGTGCCCGGGCGGGATCCTGAGCGACCTTGAGCGCGCCTCGACCACGCCTCGGCACCCGCTCGATGCACACACCTTCGAGTCACCCGGTCCCCGCGGTCGAGCGAGGCCGGTCATCTCGGGGTCGAGGAACGCGAAAGCGGTGCCTCGTCGAGAACCGGGGAGATCCCACGGCGGCCCTCGGGCGGCGGCCCTCGCCGAGAATCTTTGGTCGCCCGTCCGGCTGCATGCAGCCGTGCGGACGCTCGCCATGTCAGTGCGTCGTGTCGATCTCCGCGAGGTACTTCTTGGCCTGGTCGGTGCGCGGATCGTTGGGGTAAATTTCTGTGACGATGTACTGGAACGTGCCGCGGGCCTCGCTCTTGCAGCCTGAGCATCAGCAGGATCTCGCCCTGCAGCACGAGCGCCTCGACGTCCAAAACGGAGCCCTTGTACTTGGTGACCCGGCGTAGCTCACGCGGGCGAGCGCGCGGCGTCGAGCTTGCGCCTTCTTCTGGTGAAGCGCGCGATGTAGAGCTCGTGGGCGACGAGGCGCGCGAGCGCGTCGGCGTAGGGGTCCTTCATCTGGGCGACCTGGGGGCCGTCCGGGTGGTCCTCGACGTAGCCTGGGATCTCCGCGCGCGGCCTCCTTGACCGCGGACTGGGTCGCGCTCGGCCTGGTCGGGCAGGGAGCAGCGCGTCGCTGATCTGGTTGGCGAAGTAGCCGCGGGCGATGCGCATGCGCGCCCAGGCGCTCTCCGGTGCTTCGGGTTCTCGCGGACGAAGCCCTGTACGCCGAGATGGACTCGATCCACTTCCCCTGGTCGAACTCCGATGTCGGCGCAGCCGGAGCTGGGCGAGGCGGGGCGTCGTTTCGGAGAAGGCGAACTTGCGGCGCACCTCGCGGAACCGGGTGCTCGCGTCGAGGTAGTCCTTGTCTTTATAAACAAGGAGAGCGTCTTCGTAGGCGCGCTTGGCGTTCTCGGTGTACTTGAGCGGGCCGGTCGCCTGGGGCTTGTCCGGGCCACAGCCGCCGCCCGCGACGGGCAGCGCGAAGATCGCCAGCAGGAACAGGCGGGGACCGAGGGCCATGGAACCCGGCCGTCTAGCACGAGGGGCCCCGTGGGGGGCGGGGCTGATAGGGATCCCCGGGTGACGATTCGCCGCGTGATGGATCCCCGGGAGGTCATGGACCCAGCCGGGCCGTGGTGGCCGCGGCCTCGGCGGCCCTGCTCCAGGGGGCAGGGGTGGACACGGTGCTCGACGCGGTCGTCTCGGCGCTGGGCGCCGACCGCGGGCTCCTGCTCTTGCCGCTCGGCGAAGAGGGCGAGGTGGTGGTGCACGCGCGCGGAGGCGGCGGGCTCGAGCCCGGTCTCCCCAAAGAAGGAGACTGGGCTGCGCCGCACCCCTGACCGCGGAGGAGCGCGAGGAGATCAGCCGCTGGTGCGCACGGTGCGCAAGGAGCAGCTCGGTGCTCGTGCGCCCCCCGGCGAGAAACGCGGGTTCGGCGAGTGTGGCATGGCCTCGCTCCGGGATCTCGCGGCCCTCGCGGCCCCCATGCACGGCGGCGGCGTCCTCTACGTCGACTACCGCACCTTCGACGAGGACGTGGGGCCGCTCCACCGCGCGCTCGCCGAGGACGCCGCGAGCCTGCTCGGCGCGGTGATCGTGGAGCGCGATCGGCTCGCCTCCGCGCGACCGCGCTGCGCGCCGTCGAGACCAAGATCGAGGCCGGCGTCCCTAGCCTCGACGATCTGCTGCGGCCCGACAGCATGGCTGCGGTGCGCGCGGAGGTGGCCTCGTGCCTCGACTCCGAGGCCCTGATCCTGGTCCTCGGCCCGAGCGGGCACCCGGCAAGACGCTCCTCGCGCACGCGATCGCCCAGCGCCTCGCGACGCCGCCCGGTCGTGCGCGCGCATGCTGGGGCGAGCGACGACCTCAACACGGTGACCTCCGGAGCTCTTTCGCCCCCGAGCTCGGCGCGTACTCCGGCGCCACCGGCAAGCGCGCGTGGGCCTCGTCGGGCTCGCCCACGGCGGCGCACGGGCTGATCCTCGACGAGGTGCTCAACCTCTCGCCGAACGCGCAGAAGATCCTGCTGGATTTCACCCAGTTCCGCACGTAGTCGCCCGCTCGCGTGGGAGCGCGCCGGCTCCAAGCGCGCGGACGTGCGCATCGCTCGCCGCGACCAACGGCGACCGTTGCCGGCGATGCCGGGGCGCCCGCGAGGACCTCTACTACCGCCTCGCCACGTGACGCTGCACCTCCGCCTCGGCGAGCGCCGAGAGGACGTGCCCTCCGCTCGCCGAGCTGCCAGCTTCGCGCCGCCGATCCGAGCGTCAGCCCCCTTTGTCGGTCGCGCTTTCCGCAAGCGCCTCGGCGCCGACCTCGCGTGGCCCGGCAACGTGCGGCAGCTCGAAGCGCGTGATGCACCGTGCGCTTTCCCACGCGCGCCCTGCGCACCCGCGCGCGGCGGCGTGATCGACGTCGACCATGCCGGACCCGCGCGACCTCGGCGTGGACGCGACGAGCAAGCGCCGACGAGCACCGCGCCGGTCGGCACGCCGGTGATGCGCTGCGCGCTCGGCGCCGAAGCGCGAGCTCCTCGAAGTCGACGGAGCGCTCGGTGCTGGCCCGCGCGATCGCGGAGCGGGTTGCGTGGCGTGATCTCGAAGGTGGCGCGCGCGCTGGAGATCCGCGCTCCACGCTCGTGACCGCCTCGAGGCGCTCGGGGATCGACGCGCGCGCAAGCGCTAGCGGGCGACGAGGCTCTGCTGCACGTAGAACTTCTTGGTCCCGCCCGCGAACGGCACCTCCACGAAGATCCCCGCCGCCTCGCGAGACAGCGGTGCGGACCGGCAGCACTCGCATGAACCCGCCACCGACGAGCTTGAAGGAGCCGAGCGCCGTCGCCGGGTCGGACTTGGTGCGCTGGAACACGACGACCCCGGCGAGCCCCTCGGGCTGCGTGGACTCGTAGAGCCCCGCCGAGGTGTACGGGTCGACGTAGTAGGCGTCGAAGGTGAGATCGGTCGTGTCGGCCGGTCGAGCCCGCCTGCCCAGCCGATTGCCGATCGGCGACGCGCTCGGCGGTCACCGACCAGCCGTCGGCGGCGAGCGAGAAGCGGTCGTAGTCGGGGGCGTCGCCCCGGAGCCACTTGGTGTGCGAGGCGTAGGTCGCCGGCCCGCCGCAGGAGAAGAAGTTCACCTTGCCGTACTGCAGCACGATGCCGACGCGCCCGTCGGTGCCGTTGAGCCCGCCCACCGCCTCGCGCCGCACGGCCGGGTCGTTGCCGAGCGCGACGTCGCTCGAGGCGCCGCACGCCGGGAGGAACAGCGCCGAGGAGACGAGACCGAGGGCGAGGGGGCGGAGGTTCATGGCGGCGCACAGGCTAATCCGGAACGCGTCTCCGCGCATCCGCTGCGACACACCGCGGGGCGCGCGGTAGGCTAGGGCGCGATGAAGCCGGGCGAGGTCGTGGGCGGGCGTTTCCGCCTCGAAGACCTGTCAAATCGCTCGGGGGCATGGGCGTGGTCCACCGGGCGGTCGACCTCGCCCACGGGCCACGCGATGGTCGCGCTGAAGGTGCTCGGCGTGCAGCGAGCGAGCCCGACGCCGAGATGGTCACCCGGTTCCTGCTCGAGGCCGAGATCCTGGAGCAGCTCGATCACGCGGCGATCGTGCGCCACGTCGCCCACGGGTCGCTCGAAGACGGCGCGCCCTACCTCGTGATGGAGTGGATCGACGGCCCCACGCTCGAGGGCCGGCTCGAGGGCCGGCCCCTCCGCGTCCAGGACGCGCTCCTCCTCACCCGTCGTCTCGCCGAGGCGCTCTCCGTGGCCCACGCCGCGGGCGTGGTCACCGCGACGTGAAGCCGGCCAACGTGATGCTGCCCGGGCGGCGAGCCCTTAGCGGCCAAAGCTGTCGACTTCGGCGCTCTCCCGCGCGGACGGGTCGTCCTCGCTCACGGACCGGCGTGCGCGTGGGGACCCCGCGCTACTGGCGCCCGAGACAGATCTGGAGCGCCCGCGAGGTGGACGCGCGCGCCGACCTGTTCTCGGCTCGGGTGCGTGCTCTTCGAGACGCTGGCGGGTTGCCCGCGTTCCCGGCCGACAACGCGATGGCGGTGATGGTGCAGATCCTGTTCGAGCCCACGCCTCGCCTCGCCGATCTGCGCGCGGACCTCGCCGATCCCATCGTGTCGTTTCCTTGCAGCGCCTGCTCGCGCGGGAGCGCGAGGTGCGCCCCTTCGAGCGCCCTCGCGGTGGTGCGCGAGCTCGACGCGCTGCTCGGTCACTCGCCGACGGCACGATGGTCGCGCCGCGATCCTCGCTGCCCGACCCGGCGCTCCGCGCGGGCTCGTGGTGCGCGCTCTCCCTCGCCCGACGGTCCGATCGGGCGCGTCGCCGAGCTCCGGGCGGCTCGACGCGGCCCGCGCGCGGCGCGGCCGCGGTGCTGTGGGGCCGCGGGGTCGGGAAAATCTCGCCCTCCTCGTCGAGGCGGCCTTCCGCGGGCGCGAGGCGCCGACGAGCGCCGCGTGGCTCGTCGACCTCTCGGCGGTGCGCAAGCCCCACGAGATCGGCGCCGCCATCGCGCGGGCCGTAGGCGTGCGCGCGCCGCACAGCGACCAGCTCCCGGACGCGGTGACGACGGCGCTGCGCATCCAGCCCGACGGGCTGCTCCTGCTGGATCGCGCCGAGCACGTGGCCTCGCTGCTCCCGGGGGTGCTTTCGAGCGCCTCGCCGAGGCGTGCCCCACCGTCCGCGTGGGTGGTGGCCTCTCGCGTGCGGCTCAGCGGCCGCACGGCGGAGCCCATCGAGGTCGGTCCGCTGTCCGAGGACGACGCCGCCACGCTGTTCGCGCTCCGCGCCCGCGTCGAGGCGAGCCACTCCACCGTGCGCACCATCTGTCGCGCGCTCGACGGCGTGCCACTGGCCCTCGAGCTCGCCGCGGCGCGCGTCGATGCCCTGGGCCTCGACGGCGTGCAGCACCCGCCTGCACCGCAAGGACCTCCTCACCGACGGCGCTCGCACGATGGAGGGCACGGTCGCCTGGTCGTTCGACCTGCTCGGCGGACGAACAGCGCGCCGGCGCGCGCTGCGCCTGCTTCGGGGGGGGATTCTCGCTCGGGGCGGGCGAGGCGGTGCTCGGGGCTCCCCTGGCCCGCTCGATCTGCTCCAGGCGCTGCGCCAAGTCGCTGCTCACCCGCCACGAGATCGACGTCGAACCCCGGCTCGTGATGCTCGGCGCCGTCCGCGACCTCTGCGTCCGCCAGCTCGCCGGCGAGGAGCTCACCGCGCACGCGCGCCTTCACCGCCGCTGCTTCGTCGAGCTCGGCACGACGGCGCGCCTCGCCCACGAGAAGACGCGGGCAGCGCGGCCGCGTTGCAGCGCTTGCGCGCGAGCTCGACGATCCCCACGCCGCGGTGGAGCACGCCCTCGAAGCAACACGACGACGGCGACGACGCGTGCGCGCTCGCCGCCGCGATCGAGCCCGTGCTCTCGTCGCGGGGCGCCGCCGCGGCCGCGCTCACGTTGCCGCCGAAAGCGCGCCCTCGCCATCGCTTTCGACCAGGCTCGCCCGCGGTCCAGGCCGCGATGCAGGCCCGGGCCCGCACGCTGGGCGCGCTCGGCCGCGCGGAGGAGGGCCTGCCGACCTGCGCGGTCCCCTCGCGAGCGGCGCCGACCCGGGCCCGCTGCACCTCGAGCTCGGCGTGCTACCCCGCGGTGCACGGCGCGCTCGCCGAGGCCAAGGAGGCCTATTCTTTGCCCGGCGGAGCTGCTCGCGATGAGCGGCGACGAGCGCCGCGAGGCCCTGCGCTCACAACCTCGGCGCCCCTGAGCACGACGAGCGCGCTGCCGGCGAGGCCGAGTCGCTCTACGGCGAGGCCATCGCCCTCTTCTCCTCGGTCGGCGATCTGCGCCTGCGCGGGGTCACCCTGGGCAACCTCGCGCTCGCCAAGCCCAGGAGCGCGTCACGCGCTCGACGAGGCCCGCGCGTTCTTCGCCGAGGCGGTCACCCACCTCGAGGCCTACCAGGACGTGCGGCTGCTCGGCGTCGCTCGGCAACGCGGGCTTCTGCGGAGCTCGGAAAGTCGGGCGCGCCCCTCGCCCGCGCCCACCTCGAAGCGCGCGCAGGCGCGCTCGCCCCCACCGGAGACAGCCCCGCTCCTCGGCCTCGTACCCGGTCGCGCCGCGGCCCTCGCACTGCGGGGCGGGTCGGCGACGCCGACGCCCGGTTCGGCGCGCGCCGACCGCGTGCTCGCCAAGCACGACCAGCTCTCGCACGGCGGTCCCGGCGCTCCGCGCGACGAGCGACGTTGCGCGCAGCGCGAGGCTTTCGCCCGGGCCGCCCCGCAGAGCGCCATCCCCAGCTCCGCGTCGCCACCGGGCGCACCGCGCAGGCCGAGGCCGGCGAGCAGAGCGGCGCCTTCGGTCGCGTCCGACGACGTCCGCACCGCGCTCCGCCTGGTCACGCCGCGGGTCGAGGCGCTCGCCCGTCGCTGTTCACGACCCTCGTGAACCTCGTCACGAAGGTTCGCAGTAAACGGCCCGGCTCCGCGCGCGAAATCTGGGAGAATTCGCGCCATCCGGCCTTGGTACGGTCCTCGCGAAGGGGGCCTCCATGCGCAACCGATTCTCGAACACTGGGCTTAGGGCTGGCTCCGCGGCGTTGCTCACCGCGCTGGTCAGCGGGGCTTCGCGGCCGTGGGCTGCGGGAAATTGACGATGGCACGCCGCCGGTCGACTACGACACCGGCACGGACACCGGGGTGGATCTCGGAGACGAGCACCGACTCCGGGCACGACGGACAGCGTCACGGACTCGGGCAACGACACGCCCGACGCGCCGGCGCCGACCAGCCCCGCACGACGCCGACCAACGGCGGCGCGATCTCGTCAGGGTTCGAAGCCCGACACCGTCACCGTCGCGGCCAACCGCATGACCGGCGACGTGACGATCGCCAAGCTCGATCTCGGCGGCGCGACCCCGCTCACCAAGGTGGCCGACATCGAGCTCGGCGCGGGCTCCGAGCCCTGGGCCGTGGTGATCGGCAACGACGACGACACCGCGTTCGTCATCACGCGCAAGACCCAGACGATCCGCAAGATCACCGGCCTCAAGACCACCCCAAGCCCGACGCCGCGAGCGGCAAGCTCGGGAGCGGGCCGACCGGCCGCCGATTCGCCCACCGGCCAGGAGCCCTACGTGGCCAACTGGGCCGAGGGCAGCGTCACGGTGGTCAAGGCGAGCGACCTCCATCGTCAAGACCATCGACCTCAACGACGCTCGCCAAGTCGGGCGTGCTCGGCCCGTCGGTCACCGCGGCCGCCCCCGGCCTCTCGCCCACCCCCGCGCGCTCGTCGTCACCGCTAACGACGGCAACGGCGTCGACTCGGACGAGACGCTCTACGTCACCGAGTTCTTCTCGCAGGCGCGCGGGCACCGACGCGCTGCCGACCGACGACAGCCAGTTCGACGTCGCGCGCCAGGGACTCGTCACGCGGTGAAGCTCTCCGACGCGAGCGTCAGCACCATCACCATCGCGCCGGTCACCGACACCGGGTCAGGGACAGCGCGGGCAACAGCGACCGGCTGCTTCCCGAACCAGCTCTCCGCGGCCGCCTCAACTCGGGCGCCCCTCTACGTCACGAGCGTGTGCGAGTCGCCGCGTGCCCCACGGGCCCGGTGATCGCCGGCACCACGACCTACACCGCCAACTTCAAGATCAGATCCACGCCGGCGTGTTCGTCATCGACACCGCCACCAAGAAGGAGCTCCTCGCAGGGCCAGCTGCTCACCAAGGGCGTTCCAGAAGCTCCACGACGACGGCGCAGGCCGACGACGCGACCCGCCGCATGCCGCTCATGCCGAGCGACCTCGCCGCCCCGACCACCAGGGTCGCCACGTGACCGCCTACGGCTCGGACGTCTTCCGCGTCTCGTCTGCTTTGACGACGGCACGCTCAAGGAGGTCGGCGCGGCCACGCAGAAGTTCATCAGCTCTCGCCGAGCGGAAACGGCTCCTCCCCGGTGGGCATCGCCGTCGCCAACGCCGGCGTCGCCACTCAACCGTTCCGCCGTCGCCATCAACGAGAACAGCCGCAATTTCTCGGTGATCAGCGCTCAGCACCCAGACCGTCTCGGCGGGACCGGTCGCGTCGTCGGCGGCGACCGGTCTCCGACAGCAACGTCAAGGGCCAGAAGTTCTTCGCCACCGGCCTCGGCGCTGGTCGTTCAAGGGCCAGGGCTGGAACTCGTGCCAGTCGTGCCACCTGGACGGCCTCACCGACAACGTCACCTGGTACTTCGCGCGCGGTCCGCGCCAGACGACCTCGCTGGACGGGACCTACGGCGACAAGAAGGACACGACCAAGCGCCGCGTCCTGAACTGGACCGGCATCTTCGACGAGGTGCGACTTCGAGCTCAACACCGCGGCAACTCGGGCGGCATCATGCCGTCGTCTGGAAGATCGGAACGCCGGCGAGCGCCGACGACCGGATCATCTTCGACTTCACCGCGGTGGAGCGGCGCCCAGATTCCAGCGCCACGCCGCAGGCCGGCCTCAACGGCGCGGTGAGCTCGATGGTCACCGGCGCGTCACCGGCGTCTGCGCCGACGGCGACACCACGTGCAACAAGTCGGTCCTCAAGGACTGGGATGAGATCGACTTTTGCCTACGTGAAGACCATCCGCGCGCCGAAGAAGGCCTCTAACCTCGACGCCGCCATGGTGACGGCCGGCGAGGCGTCTGCGAAGGTGTACAACTGCGCGGCCTGCCACGGCGGCTCCACCTGGACGATCTCGCGGGTGTTCTACGCCCTAACGGGGCCAACAACGCGGTCGCGGGCCTGCTCGTACCAAGGAATACACGCTGCCGACGGGCTTCCCCGCCGCGCTCAACCCGGCCGCGAACGTCTCGGCGCGCAAGGCCACCCTGCGCTGGCCCGACGCGGCGACCGCGGGCCCAGGATCAGATCCAGTGCGTCCTGCGTGACGTGGCACGTTCGCCACCGGCGGCGTGTTCCCGACCGGCATCCCGCCCAGGGCGAGTCCGCGAACTGACGACGCTTGCCCAGGGCGCGACCGGGTTCAACCCGCCCTCGCTCCTCGGCATGATCACCCGGCGCGCCGTACTTCCACGGCGGCAACGCTCGCACCCTCGAGGAGGCGTTCGGCGCCACGTTCCAGAAGGCTACACCACCAATCGCTCTCGACGCTGTTCGCGCCGTCGGCGACCGAGGTGGCGCAGCTCATCGCCCTCCTGTCGAGCATCGACAACGACTCGACGGTGATCCCCGTGCCGACGTCGGGCACCATCACCTTCGACCCCGATCATGCCCCAAGACCTTCCCTGATCTAAGGGGCTCACGCCC
>JADJMO010000016.1 GCA_016709545.1 Myxococcales bacterium | reverse complement strand
AAAGGAGGTCGAGATCCGCGGCTGGCGCAACCACCTGCGCTCGAGCGGCAAGCTCCACTTCCTCGAGGTGCGCGACGGCACGGGCGCGGTCCAGTGCGTCGTCTTCAAGGGCAACGTGAGCCCCGAGCTCTTCGAGCGCGCGGGCGGCATCCAGCAGGAGTCGACCGTGCTCGTCCGCGGCACCGTCGGCGAGAACCCCAAGAAGCCCGGCGTCTACGAGATCCAGGTCAGCCACGTCGAGGTGCTCGCCGGCCCGGCCCGCGAGTACCCGATCGGGCTCAAGGAGCACGGCGTCGAGTTCCTCATGGACAACCGCCACCTCTGGCTCCGCTCGTCCAAGCAGAACGCCACGCTCAAGGTGCGCGCCACCATCGTGAAGGCGGTGCGCGACTTCTTCGACGGCCGCGGCTTCACGCTGGTCGACGCGCCGATCTTCACGCCCAACGCGTGTGAGGGCACGAGCAACCTGTTCGAGACCGACTACCACGGCGAGAAGGCGTATCTCACCCAGTCGGGCCAGCTGTACATGGAGGCCGCCGCGGCCGCCGTCGGCAAGGCCTACTGCTTCGGCCCCACGTTCCGCGCCGAGAAGAGCAAGACCCGCCGCCACCTCGCCGAGTTCTGGATGGTCGAGCCCGAGGTCGCCTTCATGGACCTCGCGGGCGACATGGAGCTCGCCGAGCAGTTCCTCGCGTTCATCGTCCAGCGCGTCCTCGAGACCCGCAAGGAGGAGCTCGCCATCCTGGAGCGCGACACGAGCAAGCTCGAGAAGGTGCTCGCCCCGTTCCCGCGCATCACGTACCACCAGGCGATCGAGATCCTGCAGAAGAACGGCCACCCCGAGGCCAAGGTCGGCGACGACTTCGGCGGCGACGAGGAGACCGTGATCTCCTCGCAGTTCGACCGGCCGGTCATCGTGCACCGCTACCCGATGGACCTGAAGGCGTTCTACTTCAAGCGCGACCCGAACGACCCGAGCCTCGCGCTCAACATGGACGTGCTCGCCCCCGAGGGGTACGGCGAGATCATCGGCGGTGGGCAGCGCGAGGACGACCTCGCCACCCTCGAGGCCGCCATCACCCACCACAAGCTCCCGATGGAGGCGTTCGAGTGGTACCTCGACCTGCGCCGCTACGGCAGCTTCCCGCACGCCGGCTTCGGGCTCGGGATCGAGCGCACGGTCGCCTGGTGCTGCGGCCTCCACCACGTGCGCGAGACGATTCCCTTCGCGCGCATGCTCAACCGTCTGAGCCCCTGAACGCTCAACGAGGTCCGAGGGCGCGCGCGGCGCGGACTGCTAGCCTCCCCCGATGCGCAAGCGCCTCCTTGCGCTCCTCGCCGCCGTGCTCCTCCTCGTGGTGGCGCAGCGGCTCGGCGTGTTCGCGCGGTTCTCCGACGTCGCGCGCATGAAGGAGACCCTGCTCGGCCTCGGCGGCTGGGGCTATTTCGCCTTCCTGCTGACCTACACGCTCTTCCAGCCGTTCGGGCTGCCCGGCACGGTGTTCGTGCTGGTCGCGCCGCTGATCTGGCCGTGGCCGATCGCCTTCGCGCTGTCGATGGTCGGCTCGTGCACGGCGAGCGTCGCCGGCTTCGTGTTCGCGCGGTTCGTCGCGCGCGAGTGGGTGGCCGCCCGCATCCCCGCGAAGTTCCGCGCCTACGACGAGGCGCTCGAGCGGCGCGCGTTCGGCACGGTGGTGACCCTGCGCTTCGTGTTCTGGATGTCGCCCTTCCTGCACGCGTTCTTCGGCGTGTCGCGGGTGAGCTTCTCGACCCACCTGTGGGGCTCGGCGGTGGGCTACGCGGTGCCGCTGTTCCTCACGAGCTTCTTCGGGCAGCGGGTGTTCGACTGGCTCAAGGCGTTGCCGCCGTGGGGTTGGGCCCTCGGGTTCCTCGGCTTCCTCGCGATGGTGTGGGTCACGTGGAAGCTGCGCCGTCGCCCGGCGCCTTGACGCTGCACCCTGCCGTCGCCCGGTGCTCGGCGAGCGCCGCGAGCGTGGCCTCGTCGAGCGTGCGCTCGGCGGCCCCGAACAGCTGGCGCTCTTCGAACCGGACGTGCGCCTCGAGCCGGTCCGCGAACGCGGCGAGGGCCTCCACGGAACGCGCCCCGGCCTGGGCGCGCAGGAACGCGTGGTCGGCCTCCGTGCGCCGCACGAGCTCGTGCTCCCCCGCGGCGGCGAGGCCCGGCAGGAGGAGCCGCTCCTCGACGAGGAAGTGCGGCTCGAGCGTGTCGACGAGGGCGCGGTCGAGTTGCTCGCCTGCTGCCTCCAGGCGCGAAGGGTCGGCCACCGCCTTGCGAAGCGTGCGCACGAGCACGAGCGCGTGGTGGTGCTCGTGCGAGAGGCCGTGCAGCCGAGGGTCGCGCCGGATCGCCGTCACCGCGCGAGCCTAGCAGGGCGCACGCCCGCCCGTGGTCAGGCGGCCGCGGTTGATGAGGTCGCGGCCTCCGCGTAGCGTCGTGAGGGTGCGCGCTCGATCGATGCTCCCACTCGCGTCCGTGCTCGCGTGCGGAACCTCGACCCCGGAGGTCGTCTCCGACGGCGCCGTCGCCGCTTTGGAACCCGGCGGCGAGGTCGCCTCGTTCGCGAACTGCACCGCCGGCTGGTGTCTCATCCGTGCCGGGACCTTCGTCATGGGCGCACCGCGCGACGAGTTCGGCGCGGGCGCCACGATCGACGTCCAGGTCACCGTCACGCTCACCCACGACTACTGGATGCAGCAGACGGAGCTCACGCAGGCCGACTGGGTGAAGGCCGGCTTCCCGAATCCCAGCGGCTCGGATCCCCATGGGCGTGACTGTCTCCAGCCCGATTGCCCGGTCGGCAACATCCGCTGGATCGAGGCCGCTGCGTACGCGAACCACCTGTCCCGACGAGACGGCCTTCCCGAGTGCTATGCGCTCACGGCATGCAGCGGAGCTCCTGGCGCTGACTACCGGTGCGCCGAGGTCGCGCTCACCGTTCCGACCAACTACGCCTGCCATGGGTACCGGATCCCGACCGAGGCGGAGTGGGAGTACGCCGCGCGCGCCGGGACGACGACGGCGTTCTACTCGGGTCCGATTCGCACGCTCCCCGACCGACTGGACTGCGCCGACGATCCGAACCTCGGACCCATCGGCTGGTACTGCTCCAACTCCGGTAAGTCCACGCGCCCGGTCGCACGCAAGGCGCCGAACGCCTTCGGGCTCTACGACATGTCCGGGAACGCGGCCGAGTGGGTCTACGACTGGATGGCTGGTTCAGGATACGGCCCAGGGCCGAACACCGATCCCGATGGCTATGCGCTGATACCGGGCGAGTCGAAGGGCCGCGTGGCGCGGGGCGGGTCGGCGGCACTGCCGTCGATCATCGCGAAGTCTTCCTATCGGTATGGGATTCCCGCGGACTCACGGAGCCCGACGTTCGGCGTCCGGCTGGTGCGGCTCAAGTAGGTACGTCCGCCGAGCTGCCGCGGTTGATGCGTTCGCGGCCTCCGCGTAGCGTCGTGAGGGTGCGCGCTCGATGGATGCTCCCATTCGCGTGTCTGCTCGCGTGCGGGACCTCGACGCCCGAGGCCGTCTCCGACGCCGCCACCGACGCGCCCGAGCCCGGCGGCGAGGTCGCCTCGTTCGCGAACTGCACCGCCGGCTGGTGTCTCATCCGTGCCGGGACCTTCGTCATGGGCGCACCGCGCGACGGTTCGGCGCGGACGCCACGATCGACGTCCAGGTCACCGTCACGCTCACCCACGACTACTGGATGCAGCAGACGGAGCTCACGCAGGCCGATTGGGTGAAGGCCGGCTTCCCGAATCCCAGCGGCGAAGACCCGTACAGCCGAGACTGCCTGAGGCCGGACTGCCCTGTCGGCAACATCCGTTGGATCGACGCCGCCGCGTACGCCAACGGACTCTCCAGGAGCGCGGGGCTCCCCGAGTGCTACGACCTTCGCGCTTGCACGGGCACTCCCGGAGCGAACTTCGCGTGCACGAGAGTCGCGCTCAGCGTCGCGACGAACTACGCCTGTCGTGGCTATCGAATCCCCACCGAAGCGGAGTGGGAGTACGCCGCACGCGCTGGCACGGCGACCGCGTTCTACACGGGTCCGATTCGCGCGCTCCCGCTCCTCACGGACTGCGCGGACGATCCCAACCTCACCCCCATCGCCTGGTACTGCTTCGATTCCGGCAAGTCGACCCACCCCGTCGCGCGCAAGGCCCCGAACGCGTGGGGCCTCTACGACATGTCCGGGAACGCGGCTGAGTGGGTCTACGACTGGATGGCTGGGGTCGGCTACGGATCGGGTCCCAGCACCGATCCAGACGGCTATCGGCTCGCCCCCGGCGAATCGAAGGGCCGCGTCGCGCGCGGAGGAGCCGCTGCGTTGGCGTCCACGTTCGCGAAGTCGGACTACCGTTACGGAATCCCGGCCGACGCCCACGGCCCGACGTTCGGCGTCCGGCTGGTGCGGCTCAAGTAAGGCGCGCGCCCGTCACCACCGCGACATGCTGCCGAGGTCCACCACCGAGAGCCCCTTCGCCTTGAGCGTGCGCGCCGCCGAGCCGCTCCTCCTCCCGCTCGCGCAGTACACCACCACCGGCTTGCCCTTCTTGGCGAGCTCGTCCGCGCGCGCGGCCACCTGGTCGACGGGTACGTTCACGGCGCCGGGCAGGTGTCCGCCGGCGAACTCACCGACCGAGCGCACGTCGAGCAAGAGCGCGCCCTCGGCGACCAGCCGCCGGGCCTCGGCCGGGTCGACCTTGCCCATGCGCTGGGTGACGAAGAACACGAGCGCGGCGGCCGCGAGCGCGATCCAGAGGGCGTTGTCCTGCAGCATCGGCGATGGGAGCCACCTCGGCGCCAGGAGGGTTCGCGGAGGGTTCGCTCAGGTCGGCGGCGAACCCTTGGCCGGGGGGCGACCGGAGCGGTAGCACTTGGGGCACAGCCAGGCGAACTCGCCGTTGGCGGTGAGCGGCGCGAGCAGCGCGGGCGTCGCGGGGTCGCCGGGGCGCAGCAGGCGCCAGCCGTCGCGGATGGCGTCGAACGCGGAGTCGTGGCCCGTGTCGGGCTCGTTGCACCGCCGGCAGACGCGGTCCTGATCCTTGCTCGTGGTGTCGAGGGGCTTCGTCGCCATCCCGCTCACCCCGCGACCCGCTCGGCCGACACGACGCCATGCAGGCGCCCCGCCATCATGATCTCGGACGCGCTGTGGCCCACCTGGGGGGCCACGAGCGCGACCGCGGTGTTGAGGTCGTCGTGCACGGCGACTCGCCCTCGCTTGCCCCCGACCAGCAGGAGCCCGGCGAGCACGCTGCGCATGACGCTGTGCCGGAAGCCCGAGCCCTCCATGACGAAGTAGAGGCGCTCGTTGCAGCGGAGCAGCTCGTCCATGTTGCGGACCATCGCCGCGCGCACGTCGTCCTTCGGGGGGTCGGCGTCGCCGGGCACGAGCGAGATGCCGATGAGCGGCTGCTTGAGCGCCGCGAAGCCGCGCTGCACCTCGCGGAGCACCCGGTCCACGTCGTCCATCACCGGGGTGCCCCACCGCACGAAGTGGAGGCGTCCGAGAAGCATCGATTGATACGCCATGCTCGACCTTTCGCTGTCAGGGATCGAGGAAACCAAGGACGGACGACCAGTAGCGCGTGTTGCTCGGCGGGCTCTCGATGCGCGGGATGTGTCCGCCGCCTTCGATGACCTGGAGGGCGGCGCCGCCGGTGCCGTAGTCCGCCGCGAGCTCGAGCGAGTCGGAGAGCGCCTGGTTCGGGTCGAGCTCGCCCTGCACGATGAGGCCCGGCGCGCGCGCGAGGCCGGGGCTGAAGAACGGCAGATCGAACACGTCGTAGAGCGGCCGCGTCGTGTACGTGCCGGGCAGGTTCGCGCTGGCCCAGGTCTGCACCGAAGGCGGCGAGCTCGCGAGGAGGCCCGCGTACACCGGCGCCGCGGTCGGGAAGTAGCCGTTCGGCAGCGTGTCGAGGAACGCGCGGAACCCGGGGCTGCAGAAGCTCGCGTCCGCGAACGGCGAGGCCGTCTTGTAGAGCATCGAGGCGAGCACGCACGAGCGCACGCGGATGCGGTCCGCACAGAGCTCGGCGGCGACGCCCCCGCCCCAGCTCTCGCCGAGCACGTCGACCTTGGGCGTGAGGCGGACGAGCCGCAGGTACTGCACGACCTTGTGCATGGCGGCCGCTTGCCCGTCGAGGGTCACGGTCTTGCCGTCGGTCGGGAACGTGCTCTTGCCGGTGCCCTCGAAGTCGGCGGTGACGGCGAAAGATGCCGCGCGCGGCGACCAGATCACGGCCGCGGTAGCCGTCGGCGTCGATCTGGTAGAAATCGCCCGACGTCAGCGGCCCGGGCAGCATGAGCAGCGCGCGGTGCGGCCAGCGCAGCCACGCGCGCAGCGTGAAGGTCTCGGTGAGGTGGATCTTGCGCCCCGGCCCCACGGGCACCTGGTGCTCGATGGTGTGCAGCTTGTCGAGCGCCCCCGCGGGCAGCGCTTCGCCCCGGAGCAGCGCGGCGACCTCGGCGGGCAGGCTCGGCGCCCCCGCGGTGAGGGCCTCCTCGCTCGTGGCGACGGGCGGGGCGTCGACGGCCTCGGCCGCGCAACCGCTCGCAGACAGCATCAGGAGCACGATCGAGGACGATAGGGGGCGGAAAAACATGATCCCTCCTTCACGCACGGGTTGAGTCGAAGCGCACACTCAGCAGTCACACTCAGGGGTCGTGGGGTCGTCGCTGGGCAGCGCCGATCGGGCGAGCGCGGCGATCGGGTCGCCCCGCAGGGACGCGGCGTCGACGGCCTGCGTGCGCTCGACGAGCTGCACGAGGACGCCAGCGGTGGTGGCCGGATCGAGGAACACCTCGCGGGCCCGGCGCGGTCTCGATCGGCGCGCCGCGCACGCGGAAGCCGAGCAGCTCCACACGCTGGATCTCGCGCTCGAGGTCCTCGGTGGCGAAGGCCACGTGGTGCAGGTGCACGCCGCGCGTGGCGAGCGCGTCGGACACCGGCCCTGGACCGGTGGGCGCGTTCACGTGGAGCTCCACCCCGGCGACCGCGAAGGTGGCGATCGCCATGCCCGGCAGGTCGACGCGCTCGGGCTCGACGCCGAGCAACCGCGCGAGCGCCGCGGCCGCGCCCTCGCGGTCGTCGACGATGGCCGTGAGGTGGTCGAGCTTCACCGCGCCCCCCAGCGCACCGCCGCGGCCGCGTAGGTGTACCCCGCCGCCGGTCCGAACAGGAGCACGCGGCTCCCCTCGCGCACGCGCCCCGCGCGCCGCGCGTGGTGGAGCGAGGCCGAGAGCGAGACCGAGTTGATGCTGCCGTACTCCTCGAAGGTGTCGAACGAGACGCCGTCGCGGAGTCCCAGCGAGTCCTCCATGAACGCCGCGTACCAGGACATGGGCTGGTGCGAGACGAAGAGGTCGAGCTCCTCGACCGTGAGCTCGGCGCGGGCGAGCGCCTCGCCGCAGACCTCGCGCGCGTACTGCCGCAGCTCGCCCATCACCGCGGGCTGCAGCGCGGGATCGAAGCGGATGAGCAGCTGCTCCTGCGAGCGCTCCCAGTAGGCACGCTTCGGCGCGCCGGTGGGCACGTCCCAGCCGAGGCGGATGGCGCCGTGGAGCCGACCGTCGGTGCGGAACGAGAAGGCGACGCTCGCGCCCTTCGAAGCGCCGACCACGAAGGCCCCCGCGCCGTCGCCCTCCTGCACCGTCGAAGACGCCCCCGGGTCGGTGACCCGCGAGTACGCGACCGACTGCACGCAGAGCACGTGCCGCGCGAACCCCGCCGCCACCTGCGCGGCGGCCACGCTCAGCTGGGTGACCACCGAGTTGCAGATGCTGTCGACCTCGAAGCAGGCCGCCTTGCGGATCCCGAGCCCCTGCGCCACCAGCGCCGCGTTCTTCGGGTGCATCTCGTCGGGGAGGAACGACTGCACGAGGACCGCATCGACCTCACCCGGGTCGATCTGCGCGTCGGCCAGCGCCGCCCGCGCCGCGGCGATCTCGGCCTCGGACGTGCGGAGCTCGCGCGGGAAGATCCGCCGCCGGCGCGTGCCGCGGAACGGATCGGAGAAGCTGCGCTCGAGGGCCGCGAGGGTACGCGCGTCGTCGGCGCCGCGGAACACCATGCCCGCGACGTGCACCGCGCCGTCGTCGTCGCGCGCGCCGCGGAAAGGATCCTTCACCGCCGCGTGCTGCTCGGCGAGGAAGGCGAACGCCTCGTTGCCGACGGCAGGGGCCTCCCAGATTCCAGTGCCGAGAATGCCGACGTCGCGCGCGATCACGGCTGCCTCGCGTGCATCATCGACATCTGGGCGATGGCCTCGATGCGGCCGTCGCCGCGGATGCGGACGTTGGCGTCCTGACGGATGTCGAGCACCGCCGGCCCGTCGGCGGTCAGCCGGTCGAGCAGCTCGGCGGTGATCTGTCCGGGCCGCTCGATGGTGGCCGACGCGACCCCGATCGCGCTCGCCCAGGCCGCGAAGTCGACGCGCGGCGTGTCCCACGCGGCCTCGCGCCCGAACGTGTGGCGGTAGCCGTGGAACACCATGTTGTAGCGAGCGTCGTTGAACACGGCGAGCACCACGCGCAGGCCGTGCTTGCGCGCGACGAGCAGCTCCATGCCCGCCATCTGCATGCCGCCGTCCCCGCAGACGCAGATCGTCCGCCGCGCGCGGTCGCCGAGCGCGAGGCCGATCGCCGAGCCGATCCCCGAGCCCATCGAGCCGAGCCCGAGGTGCACGACGAACCGGTCCGGACGGTCGGCGGTCAGGTAGTGCAGGGCGAACAGCATGTGCTCGCCGATGTCGGTGACGAACACGTCGTCGGGCCGGCTCGCGCGCTCGAGGTCGGCGATCACGCGGTGGGGCGCGATGACCTGCGCGTCGTCGGTCGCGAACTCGGGCACGTCGAACGGCGAGGCCGCGTGCGCCTCGGCCGCGAGCAAGGGGCCACGCCGCGACGGCGTGCCCCCGAAGGCGGCGAGCGACGAGGCGAACGCCCCGACGTCGGCCACGACGCCCATCGCGGTCGGGTGGTTGCGCCCGAACACCGAGGGGTCGAGGTCGACGTGGGCCAGGAATCCGCCCGCGGCGAGCGGCGGCGTGCCGGCCAGCGTGGAGTCGTCGAGATCGGTGGCGAGCGCGACGGTCGCGTCGCACCCTGCGCGCATGTAGCGGCGGGCCCACCACGAGGCGCCGAGCCCGCACGCGCGGAGCGAGAGGGGGTGGGTCTCGGGCAGGAGCCCCTTGGCCATCGGGGTGGTCACGAACGGCACCTGCGTCGCCTCGACCATGCGCAGGAGCGCGCGCTCGTGGCCGCGACAGCCCGCGCCGATGATGAGCAGCGGACGCTCGGCGCGCGCGAGGTGCCGCGACACGGTGGCCAGCACCGGGAGCGAAGGCGCCCGCGGCTCGACGGCCCGCGGCGGCGCGTGGAGGAACGGCGCGACCACGGGGGCGCCCGCGTTGTCGACGGAGAGCACGACGAAGGCGGGCCCCGGGTTCTCCGGATCGGTGGCCGCGTCGATGGCCCTCTGCACCTGGCCGCTCGCGCTCTCGCCGCGCGCGATCCGCACGACCGCGCGCGCGACCCCGGCGAAGATGCGCTCGACGCCGATGCCGTCGCCGCCGGTGTGCTGCGCGAGCTTCATCCCGGTGGCCGCCCACGGCACGTCGCCGCAGAACACGATCATCGGGACGCGCTCGAGGTGCGCGGCGACCACGCCGGTGAGCACGTTGGTGGCGCCCGGCCCCGCGGTGACGACGATGGCGGGCACCCGACCGGTCGCCCGGTGGAAACCCATCGCCTCGAACACCCCGCAGCTCTCCTGGCGCGGCTCCACGAGCATGACCCGTGGGTCGCTCAGGATCGCGTCGAAGAACGGGATGATCGGGCCGCCGGGCAGCCCGAAGAAGGTGTCGATGCCCGCGGTGTAGAGGGTGCGCACGATGGCCGTCGCCGCGCTCGTACGTTCGTCCGCGCGGAACACGCCGCTGGGCGACTCGAGGAGCTCGACTTCGGGTGCGCGGCCAAGCCGTCGCTTCATGGTTGGTGTCACCAAGTAAGCACAGTTCTGTGCTTTGTCATGAGAAGAATTCTTGTTTGTTCCTCGCCATTGTGGGGCTCATGTACGCCGATGTCCTGCGTTCTGGCGGACCGGTAGCTTGATCTGGATCAGATGCGCTGGCGCAAACAGTGGCCGAACGTCGAGCGATCTGGAACGCGCGCGAACTCGCCCCGAGCGTGGCGTTCACGGCGCGAGCGGGCACCAACGGGACGCGAGCGCAGCGCACGCTCCGAGCGTCCAAGACGGAGTCGCTGTTCTCACGTGTGCCCGCGCACGCTCATTCCGGCCAACCACTCCGGGCCAGCCGCTTCACACGTGACTTTCGGAGCGAAGGACCCGGCTACTTCGGCGCGCCCGGGATCGCGCCCTTGCCCGTCTCGACGAGCTCGAGCGCGAGATCGGACTCGAGCAACCCGATCACCTCGCCGCGGGCCACGCTCGCGAGCTCGGTCTGCGCGGCCGCGAGCCCCTCGGCGCCCCACTTGACCATGGCGACGTAGAACCGCCCCTGGATGGCCGCCTTGCCGGCGGCGAGCTTGTCCAGCGTGACCGCGGCGTCGGCCTTGCCGAGCGCGTGCCGCGCGAGCCGGCCCGTCAGCGTGTCCGTCCCCGAGACCGCGACGAGCGCCTTCTCCGTCTCGAGATCGGTCGGTACCCCGGCGCGGCGCTGCACGGCCCGCACGAGGACGGCGAGGCGCGCGAGCGGGTCGGGGGCGAGACCGATGTCGATCGCGCGCTTGAACGTGGCCTTCGCTCGGACGGCGTCCGTCGTGCGCAGGGCCCGGAGCATGCGCGAGGTGACGATGCGCGCGAGCAGCGGGCCGTCGGTGGCGGCCGCCTCGGCCGCGGCCCAGGCCTCGTCTTCCTTGGCGGCGGCGCCCTCGAACCGCGCGTACACGAGCGCGATCCGCAGCTGGACCTCGGCGAGGCCGTTGCCCTTGCTGGTGAGCCGCAGGGGCGAAAGCAGCTCGAGCGCGCGCAGGTAGCTCGTCTGCGCCGCGGCCGCGTCGCCCGCGCGACGGGCGTAGTCACCGGCGAGCAGGCGCAGGTCGGCCTCGACGCCCGGCTCCGCGAGCAGCGCCTTCTCGGCGAGCGCCTTCGCCATCGCCTCGCGCGCGGCGCCGAGGTTGCCCTCGCGCGCCTCGAGGCGCGCCTTGCCGGCCCACGCGGTCGCGATCGGCTCGAGGGCGAGCGCCTCGTCGAACAGCGTGCGCGCTGCGCCGGGGCGCCCTGCTTGTCCCTCGACCACGCCCATGAGCGTGCGGATCACCGCGCCCGACGGCTCGACCTTGCCGATCTGATCGGCGGCCCCGACGAGCGGCCCCGCGGCGAGGTAGGCGCGTCGCGCGGCGTCCCAGTCCTCGCGGTCGGCGAAGTCACGGATGGCGGCGCCGGAGATCCCGAGCGCGCGCCCGAGATCCTTGGCGGAGGGGCGGCGCGGGTCTTCCTTGGTGCCGAGCAGCGAGCGCGCGAGGATCGCGGGGGCCGCGTCGCCGGAGCCCGCGAGCAGGAGGCCGCGCGCCACGACCTCGGCGAGCAGCGCGCTCTGCGGAAAATCGGGGGTGGCAGCGAGCGCGGTGCCGAGGGCGCCGTCGGCGACCACCTCTTCGAGCGTCTCCACCTTGATCGAAGGCAGGAGCGCGGCGACGAGGTCGGTGTAGCCGTCGAGGCTCGGGGTGGCGCCCGCGTCGAGCAGCGCGCGCCGCAGCGTCTCGGGGACGAAGCCCTGCGCCTGCGGGCTGCCCACGACCTCGATCGCGCCGGGGACATCGCCGTCGCGGAGCCGACGCGCGACGAGGCGCACGCCCGCGGTGCGCGCGCCGAGGACGGCGTAGTAGACCTCGTCGACGTAGCGCGCCTGGACCCGCTCGCCCTCCTTGAAGGCGACGACGCGGTCCATCCACTCGAGGAGCGCCTGCTCGGCCTCGGCGCCGTGCTTGTCGTTCGGGCTGTAGACGAACGCGTCGTTCTTGCGCATGGCGACGCGGCCCGCGGTGACCAGCGGCGACTTCGGGAAATCGGCCGGCGCGCTGGTCCACACGTCGAGCGCCTCGAGGTGCGGCTTGGGCTTCGGGTCGTTCGGCCGGGCGAGCGCCCAGAGGCCGTAGATGCCGAGCGCCGCGCCGTCCTCCCCGCGTGCTGCGGGGCCGAGCACCGCGCGATCGAGCACCGACACGGCGGGATCCGAGAGGAGCTCGGGGCCGACCTTGTTCACGCGGAGCAAGGTGGCGGCGAACCGGAGCGAGGCCAGCGCGGTGCGCTCACGGCCCTCGAGGAGCATGCGCCCGGCGCGGAGCAAGAGGCGGTCGGCGAGCGGCTTCGCGAGCTGGGTGCGCCCCGGAGCGGCGGGCGCGGAGAACGTGTAGTGCGCGAGGGCGAGCGGGACGTCTGCGTCCTCGACCGGGGCTCCCGGCTTGAAGGCGTAGGTGGGGGCGACCGGCGCGTTCGGGCGACAACCCGAAGAGGCCAGGCCCGCCAGCGAGAGCGCTACAGCGAGAGAGACAGCGAGAGAGACACCGTGGAGGACGCGACGCATCGCGGGCGACGATAGCACCCTTCCCCGGAGCGGAGGACCGGACAGGGACGGTCCGGGAGCGACAGAAGCAGACCGGAGCGGAGGACCGGACAGGGACGGTCCGGGAGCGACCAAAGCAGACCGGAGCGGAGGACCGGACAGGGACGCTCAGCCCGTGGCAGAGACGGGCATGGCAGCGACGAGGCGGGTGATGAGCGCCTGGGACTCGGTCGCGAGCTCCTCGAAGACGATCCCCATGCCGGGCGGCTGCGCCTCGACGCGGACGACCTCGCCCGTGCCCTCGATGGTCTCGATGTCGTCCATGATCAGCGTGAACCGCAGGTTGACCTTGGTGCCGACCGGCAGGGGCGACTTCGACTTGATGAAGACCCCCGTCTTGCTGATGTTGGTCACGTACTCGTGGATGAACGCGTCGAACGACTCGAACTCCTTGTTGATGGTGAGCCGGTCGGACTGGCGGCCGTCACGGGGCTGGTCGAACTGGGAGGAGTGAGCGGCGTTCGGCATGGTGCCCCTGACACCATGGGCCGCGACCGCGGGCCAAGAAAACCGATCGCTCGACGACGGAGCTCGAGGACTACTGGTCCTCCCAGGTCGTGCACTTGGGGTTCTCCTGGCACTGGCACTCCCGCTTCTTGGCGGGCCTGTACTCCTTGCCGTCGAACTTCATCACGATCTGGTAGCAGTGCGGGTTGCCGTCGTCCTCGATGCGGCGCGGGCGGACGGTCAGGTCCTTGAGGCCGTGGGACTTGGTCTCCATCGACTCGTAGCGGTCGACCGAGGGGAACGTGCCCACGTAGTGCCCGCAGGTGCCGCGCGCGATGTAGACCGAGCGGTTGCACGACTCGCCGCACGACCACCCGGGCTTCACGAAGAAGTCGGCCGTGCCGTCGCCGTCGAGGTCTTCGTCGCGCACGTCGAGCTGCACGTGCTTGTCGAACGGGCGGGTGGCGTCGCGCTTGTCGCCATCGGGCAGCGGGTCGACGCACTCGCCGGGCACGGCGACCTTGGCAGCGTCGCCACCCGTGGTGCCCCCGCCCGTGGTGCCGGTACCACCCGTGTTCACGGGCGCCGCGGGCGAACACGCGAAGAAGACGACACCCACGAACGCGACGAGCGGTGCTGATCGATCCCGCGCCATGACTCCATCATACGCCTTGGGAAAGGAGCGCGCGCAACGATTCGGGGCTCGTGACCGCGGGGGGCACGCGCGACACCCGGGCGGCGAGCGGGCGCTCGAGACCGCGCTCGAAGTCGGCGAACTCCGTGTCCGTGTCTTCGCGCAAGAAGCAGAGGATCGCGTCGAACGTGCGGTCCTTCTCGAGCAGCATCGCGGCCTCGGCGTAGCTCTCGGCGATGACCAGGTCCCAGGTATCCGACAAAGCGGCACGCGCGGAGCGGGCGGCGCTGACCTGCGGGTCGATGGCGAGGGCGCGACGGCGGCGCACCGGCGTCTTGCGGACGGGGGCCGGCTCCGAGTCGAACTCGCCCGCGAGACCGGGCAGGGAGACGAGCACCGTCGTGCCGGACTGCTCTCCCTGGCGGCTGTCCACCTGGATGGTCCCGCCGAGCGCGGTCACGATCCCGTGGCAGATCCAGAGGCCGAGGCCGCTGCCGTCGGACGCCGGCTTGGTGGTGAAGAACGGGTCGAACACGCGCCCGAGGCTGTCCTGGTCGATGCCGGTGCCGGTGTCGCTCACCTCGATGCGGGCGTCGCCCGCGGGGCCGAGGCCGGTGCGCACGACCACCGCGTTGCGCTGGGGGTCGCCCGCCGGGATCGCGTGCGCGGCGTTGAGCAGGATGTTCATGAACACCTGGGCCAGGCGCCCCTCGTTGGCGAGCACGAGCGGCATGGCCTCGAAGCGACGCTCGACGCGCGCCACCTTGCGGATCTCGTTCTGCGCCAGCGCGAGCGTGGCCTCGAGCACGCGCTGGGCGTCGATGGGCCGCCGCAGCTCTTCGTCGGCACGCGCGAACGAGCGCAGATCACGCACGATCGTGCGCACGCGCTCGGCTCCCTCGCGCACGATCTCGAGCATCTCGGCCACGTCGGCCACCTGCCGTCGCGCGCTCTCGAGCGTGGCCGCGTCCTCGGGCGCGAGCGGCGCATCGGCAAGCTGATCGAGCAGCTCGCCGAGCTTGGGGAGGCGCCGGTTCTCGATGTGCGCGACGTTGGCGAGCACGTACGCGAGCGGGTTGTTCACCTCGTGGGCCACGCCCGCCGCCAGCGTGCCGACGGAGATCATGCGGTCGGCCTGCCGGAGGCGCGCCTGCAGCGCGAGCCGCTCGGTGACGTCGCGGGCGAACACGAGGCACCCTCCGGCGACGCCGTGCTCGACGCGGATCGAGGAGATCTCCGCGGTCAGCGCGGCGCCGTCGTTGCGCAGGAGGCGGATCTCCGAGCGGCCGTGGTCGTCCCCCCGTTCGCGCGCGCGGAGCGCCTCCTGGTCCTCGGGCTGGACCGCGACCTCGATGCCCGCGCCAGTGAGGCTCGCCGCGTCCCTCCCGAGGTAGGCCGCGAGCGCCGGGTTCACGTAGACGAAGTGTCCGTCGCGCAGCACGAAGATCGGGTCCGGGGCCGCCTCGATCAGGGTGCGGAACTGGGCCTCGGAGCGCCGGAGCGCATCCTCGGCGGAGCGCCGCTCGGTGATGTCCTCGACCAGCGACGCGACGCCGATGGTCTGGCCGAGCGGGTCGATGAGCGCGGTGTCGTACCAGACGCACTCGATCCGGGAGCCGTCCTTGGTGCGGTGGACGTGGGTGCCACGATCCCCCTGGCGCTCGCGGTGCATCCGCTGGGCGAACGCCCGCACCGCGTCCTTGTCGTCGGGGAGCACGAGCTCCGCGCCGGCGCCGATCGCCTCGCGCGCGGAGAAGCCGAAGATCCGGGTCGCCGCGTCGTTCCACTCCTCGATGCGGCCGTCGACGTTCCACACGACCACGCCGAGGGGCGAGTTCTTCACGTGCAGCTTCATGCGCTGCTCGGAGGAGCGCAGGGCGCGCAGGGCGCGCTGCCGCTCGGTGACGTCCTCGACCACGCCGAGCCCCCCGACGACGTCGCCCTCCGCGTCGCGGAGCGGAGAGGTGCGGAGGAGGACGTCGACGACGATGCCGCTGATCATCGACTCGTAGGGCCCCTCGTAGACCCCTGGCTCGCCTTCGAGCACGCGCTCGATCGCCGGCAGCACCCGCTGGTCGCGGAGCTTGTGCATGTCGAGCCCGATCAGCTTCTCGTAGGCCGCGTGCAGGAGCTCGACGAAAGCCTCGTTGCAGTCGAGGAGGGTGTAGTCGCGGTCGTAGATGAAGACCCCGAACGGCGCCTGGTCGAAGAGCGTCCGGTAGCGCTCCTCGGACTCGCGGAGCGCTGCGCCGACATCCTCGTCGAAGACCACGCCGGAGATCTATCACGGGCCCAGGCCGCGGGTAGCCGCCGGCGGGTTGCGGCCCGCGGCTAGCCAGTTCGTCCCGGGGTGGCTCAGCTGGCGTCGGGCGGAGCGTCGGCGTCGGGCTCGGTCTTGGCCTTGCCCGATCCCGTGGTGGACTTGCCGGACCCCGTCGTCGACTTGCCCGACCCCGTGGTGGACTTGCCGGCAGCGCCGGGCACCGGCGTGCGGTCGGCCCGATCTCCGGGCCGCGAGCTGCGCGACTTGGCCTTGGGCAAGCTCGGGCGCTTGGGTGGCTCCTGCTTGCGACGGAGCGCGATCCACACCACCACCGCCACGACCGCGACGATGGCGAACGGCTGAATGTTCGAGAGCGGGCCCTTCTTGACCGGGGCGCCCGCCGGCACCGCGACGCCAGGCGTGGTGGTGCCCGGCGCGGCGGTGGCGAGGCGACGCTCGAACTCGTCGAGGGTCTCCAGCACACCCTGGACCTGCGTGGCCTGCTTGTAGAACGTGGGGTTGGTCTTCTTGAGGATCTCGTTGCCGACGTCCTTGCCCAGCGCCTTGTTGTGCAGGTGGCGCTGCTGCAGGCTGTAGATGAACAGCACGTCGGACCCGTTGAGCTTGAGCTCGTCGTGGATCTTGGCGAACTGGTTCACGTCGGTCTTGCCGGGGAGCGCGAGCACCCAGGTGCGGCCGCCGGTCTTCTGCGCGAGGGTTTCGACGCGGGCGACGACCTGCTTGCGCTCGTCGAAGGTGAGCCGCCCCGACAGATCGAGGAACCGGGCTTGCCCTCCGCTGGCGAAGGCCTGCTTCACGGCAGCGTAGTCGACAGCGATGCTCTCGGCAGGGGCGAGGTCGGCCACTTCGGCCTACCTACACCAGAAAGGCGTCCGAAACCACGCCGAAGCGTCAGAAGAGGCCGGCCACCCCGACGACACCACCGGTGACCGAGGGTCCACCGGTCCCGTGTGCCGGCCGCGCCAGCGAGAAAGTCGGGGCGATCGCCACCCCGGTGGTCTTCGGAGACCCGACGGCCTTCGGAGACGCCGTCGACGGCTCGAAGGCGAGCCACCCCGCGTCGACCGCCGGGGCGACGATGGCCCCGATCAGGGCGCCGAGCGCGGCGAAGTCGGCCTGATCGAGGCGGTCGCACGGCGACTGCGGACCGGGACAACCGGCGAGGCCCTGGACGGCGTACGCACCGAGCAACGCGCCACCCGCGACGAGCGAGGCCTGGAGCGCGAGGCTCCGACCGACGACGCGGTGGTTGCCGTGTCCGAGGTGGATCCACGGCGTGAGGGCGATCTGCAGCGTGATCGCGGAGAGGAGCAGCGGAACGCGCTTGTCGGCGTCGAACTTGCGGTAGGCGGCGAGGGTGACGCCGGAGACCGCGAAGCTCGCGAGGATGCTCTGGTAGCCGTACCAGGCACCCTTCGGCGGCTCGACCTCGAGCGGCTTGTCGTTGGCCACCGTCGCGCTCGCCGCGGGCACCGCCGACGGGGCGCTCTCCACCGGTGGCGTCGCGGCGGATGGAGCACTCGATCCGACGGGCGCCACGGAGTCCGAACCCGCCGACGAGGCGACCGGGGCTGCTCCCTCCTTGGCGCCGTCCGCGCGGACGAGTGGCGTCAGGACTGCGCCGCCGAGGCCGAGTGCGACCAGCGGTCCCCAAACCGGCGATGAACGCATGGGAAAAAGACTACCGAAGTCCGGTCGAGGAAGGCACGGATTGTTGTGTATGCTGGAGCCCGATGGCGGACGAGCGCCCACCGCGGTTCTCGATGATCCGCTCCTTCGCCCTGGCGGACATCGTCACCCTGGGCAACGCGAGCGCGGGCACCGCCGCCATCTTCGGCTGCCTCGCCTACCTCGACGGCCACGACCGGCGGTTCCTCTGGATGGCGCTCGGGCTCCTGCCCATCGCGCTCGTGTGCGACGTCCTCGACGGCAGCATCGCGCGGTGGCGGCACAAGCACTCGTCGCTCGGCGCAGACCTCGACAGCCTGGCCGACGTCGTCTCGTTCGGCGTCGCGCCGGCAGTCCTCGGCTTCACCCTCGGCCTGCGCGGCGGCTGGGACGCGGTGATCCTCCTCTACTTCGTCGGGTGCGGCATCAGCCGGCTCGCCCGCTACAACGCGACCGTGGCCGACCTCGCGGACGCGACCGGCAAGGTCAAGTACTACGAGGGCACGCCGATCCCGACGAGCCTCGCGATCGTGGTCATGTTCGCCGTGGCCTTCGCGCGCGATCGCGTGGGCGACAGCCTGTGGTTCGGTCGCCTGAGCCTCGGTCCGTGGATCCTGCACCCGCTGTCGATCGTCTACGCGATCAGCGGGAGCTTCATGATCAGCACCATCCGCATCCCCAAGCCGTAGCTCACGTGCGCAGCGCGCTCTCCACGAGGGCCAGGCGATCCTGTCCCCAGAACAGCTCCGCGCCGTCGACCACGAACGTGGGCGCGCCGAACACGCCCTGCTCGACGGCGTGGCGCGTGGCGTCGAACAGGGCCTGCTTGATCTCCGGCGACTGCGCGCGCGCGAGCGCAGCCTCTCCCCCGGTCGGGACGAGCCGGGCGAGCACCTCGTCGGAGGCGATGTCCTGGTCCTCGGCCCAGTAAGCCCGGAACACGCCGTCGCGGAACGGTGCCTGATACGCGGCGTCGAGCGCGAGGTAGAGCCGCAGGGCCTTGACCGTGCTCATGGGGAAGCGCGTGGGGAACCGGTAGGGCACGCCCCACTGCTGCGCCCAGCGATCGAGGTCGCGCGCGACGTGGCGCTGCTTGGCGGCCGAGAACGTGGCGAGCGGCACGTTGACCTGGCCGACGTCCTTGAACACCGCGCCGAGCAGCATGGGCCGCGCGGTGAGCTTCGCGCCCGTGCGCGCCGCGAGGGCCTCGACCTGGGTCATGCCGAGGTAGGCGAACGGGGAGCTGAAGTCGAAGTACGCGTCGAGCGTGTGCACGCGCGTGGGTTCGGGTGCAGGAGCGGCGGGTGGCGTGCCGCCGAGCGCGCGCTCCACGAAGTCGAGGCGGTCCTGCCCCCAGTGGAGCTCGTCGCCCACCACGAAGGTCGGCGCGCCGAACACCCCGAGCTCGATCGCGCGATCGGTGCGCGCGCGGAGGTCGTCCTTGATCGCCGGGTCGTCGATGCGCGCGAGCAGCGTGGCCGCGTCGTGGCCAGCGCTCGTGAGCACCTCGCCGACCACGGAGCGATCCGCGACGTCGCGGCCCTCGACCCAGTAGGCGCGGAAGAAGGCGTGGATCACGCGCGGATCGAGCCCGCTCGCCAGCGTGGCCCGGAGCGCCTCGACCGTGCGGCGAGGGTGGCCCGCGGGCATCGTGAGCGGCACGCCGAAGCGCGCGGCCCAGCGGTGCATGTCGGCGAGGTTGTGCCGCGCCTTCTGTGGGCCGAGCACCTCGGAGAGGTTCTGCGGCGTACCGTTGGCCCGGAAGACGCCGCCGAGCAACATGGGCTCCCACGTGAGCTCAGCGCTGGTGCGCGCGGCGAGCGCCTCCACCTGCGTCGAGGCGAGGTATGCGTAGGGGCAGGAGTAGTCGAACCAGATCGCGAGGTCCTTGGGCACCGCGAGATGATAGCGTCCCTGGATGTCGAACCAAGGTGCAGTCCTCGTCACGGGTGGTGCAGGTGCCCTCGGTCGCGCGCTCGCGGCGCACCTGCGCACGATCGGTCGCCAGGTGGTGACCCTCGATCGCGCGGGCAGCGACGCCGACATCCAGGTCGATCTGCTCTCGCCGGCCTCGCTCGCGATCGCCATCGCGTCGATCGCCGAGCTCGACGGTGCGGTGCTCGTCGCGGGTGGCTGGGCCGGCGGCGCGCCGCACCACACGGCCCCCGAGGAGGACTATCGCAAGATGATGGCGCTCAACCTCGACACCGTGCACCACACGCTGCGCGCCGTGCTGCCACGGCTCGTCGAGCAGAAGCGCGGGAGCATCGTCGTCATCGGGTCGCGCGCCGCGGTGCGCCCCGACACGAGCGCGAACGCCGCCTCGTACGCCGCTTCGAAGGCGGCCGCCGTCGCGCTCGCCGAGGCCGTCGCGGTCGAGGTGCGGGAGCAGGGCGTGCGCGTGAACACGGTGTTGCCGTCGACCCTCGACACGCCGGCCAACCGCGCAGCGATGCCCGACGCCGACGCGAGCCGCTGGGTGTCGCCCACCTCGCTCGCCGAGGTGATCGCGTTCTTGCTCTCCGACGCCGCGCGCGACGTGTCCGGGGCCGCGATCCCGGTCTACGGGCGCAGCTGAGCGCGCTCGCCTCCGGCTAGGTTCACTTCTTGAGTGCGCGCGCGGCCCTCGCCGCGGACAGCGCCATGCCCGGCAGCTGCGTCATCGTCTTCATCAACGAGAGCGCGAGCTGCAGCGGCGTCGTGCCGTCCACGCGCAGCGCGACCTTCTCGCCCGTGGTCTGGTCCTCGGCGGCGCCGCGCGCGATCGTGCGACTGCCGTCCGAGCGGATCTCCACCACCATGCGGGCGACAACCGGTAGCTCCTCGTCCTCCTTGGCGAGCGCGTCGGGATCACGGCGCTCGGCGAGGCGGCGGTCGATTTCGCTTTCGGACACGGGGGGAGCTTGCCCCTTTCGCCTTTCGTCGGCGACCCCGAAAAAGTGAAAAGTGTCGCTTGACACTTTATGAACGAAGCGTCATCTTCTGGGTCGTGAACGCGATGGCCCCCTTCGAAACCCTCCGCCGCGACCTCCGAACCATCCTCCACACGATGTTCGGCGAGCCGCTCCCCACGTTCCGTCGCCGCAGCCCCCTGGCCCGTCACGGCCATACGCTCTCGAGCAGCGCCACGCCGGAGACCCTGGTGTCGCGGCCGGTGCGGATCGTCGAGGTCGTCCGCGAGACGCCCGACGCGGTCACCCTCCACCTCGAGGACGAGACCGGTCGCGCGTTCGCGTTCCACCCCGGCCAGTTCCTGAGCCTGCTCGTGTCGATCGAGGGCGTGGAGCTCCGGCGCGCGTACTCGATCTGCACGATGCCGGGCGGGCCGCGCGTCGCGGTCACGGTCAAGCGCGTGGCCGGCGGGCGCGTGAGCAACCACCTCGTCGACCGCGCCGCGGTAGGCGATCGACTCGCGGTGCTCGGCCCTCGGGGAGCTTCGGCGTCACCGTGGATCCGACCGCGCACCGCCACCTCGTCCTCGTCGCCGGCGGCAGCGGCATCACGCCGATGATGTCCATCGCGGCGAGCGTGCTCGCGGGAGAGCCCGGGTCGCGGGTGACGCTGGTCTACGGGAATCGCAGCGAAGACGACGTCGTGTTCCGCCAGGCGCTCACCACCCTCGCGGCCACGCACGGCGATCGCTTCGTGCTCCGTCACGTGCTCGAGGAGCCTCGGGCGAAGAGCCGTGCGGGTCGCGGGCGCCTCGAGCGCGCCGTCGCCGAGCAAGAGCTCCGCGCGCTCGACGTGACCAAGGCCGATGCCTTCTTCCTCTGCGGCCCCGAGCCGATGATGGTCGACGTCCGCGCGGCGCTCGTAGAGGGCCTCGGCGTCGCCGCCGCCAAGATCCACGAAGAGCGCTTCTCCTCGCCGGCGCAGCGCTCGGCGACGGGCAAGCTGCCGACGCGCGCCCAGCCGATCAGCATCCGCATCGCGGGGCGCACCCACGAGGTCACCGCGCGGCCCGGCGAGACCCTGCTCGAGGCTGGCCTCGGCGCGGGGGTGAACATGCCCTACTCGTGCGGCCTCGGTGGCTGCGGCGCCTGCAAGCTCAAGCTGGTCGCCGGCGAGGTGGTCGAGGACGAGCCCAACTGCCTCACCGCGGCCGAGCGCGCGCAGGGCTTCGTGCTCGGGTGCGTCTCGCGGGCCACGAACTCCACCACGGTGGAGGTCCCGTGAACATCGCGGCCCAGGAGGAGGCGGGGCTCGACCGTCGCCGCTTCCCCTACAAGATGAAGGATCTGAGCGAGCGCACCGGGCTGCCGCGTCAGGTGATCCACTTCTACATCCAGCAGGGGCTGGTGCCCGAGGGCCACAAGACCGGCCGCAACATGGCCTACTACGCCGAGGAGCACGTCGAGCGCGTGCTGCTCGTGCGCCGCCTGCAGCACGAGAGATTCCTCCCGCTCAAGGCCATCCGCGCCATGCTCGAGCACCGCGACGACTCGTTCAGCCCCGCCCAGCGCGCGCTCCTGCGCGACGTGCAGGCCCGCCTCACCCCTGCCCTCGCCGACTCCACCGCGGCCAAGGAGATCGTCGACGCGACGGCGCTGCTCGAGACGCTCGGGCTCGTGCGTGACGACCTCGACGGCTTCGTCGAGATCGGCCTCCTCGCGGTGCGCACCGACGACGAGGGGCACACGTTCGTGGCGCGCGACGACGTGTGGATGCTCGAGGCGTTCGCCGAGCTGCGACGCGCCGGCATGACCGCGGAGCTCGGGTTCACCTCGCGCGACTTCGCCCTCTACGAGGAGGCCATCGCCTCGCTGTTCCACCGCGAGACCAAGCTCATCGCCGAGCGCCTCTCGGACCTGCCGCCCGACATGGTCGCCGCCACCGTCGAGCGCGCGCTGCCCGTCGTGAACCAGTTCCTCGCGCAGTACCACACCGCGCGGATCCGCAACTTCTTCGCCACCCTCTGAGGAGCCCCCCATGTCGTCCCCGCTCACCAACCTGCTCCCCGTCCGCATGCGCTCGCAGGTCGACGCGCTCCTCGAGGCCGTCTCGGTGTTCACCCACGTGCGAGACCCGAAGGTGCTCGCCGCGCTCGGCCCGTCCGGCGTGCGTGGGCTCCTGCTCCACCGCGGCAAGCAGGGCGTCCCGACGCACATGCCAGCCACCCACACCGCCTACTTCGACTGGACCTACCCCAACGACCAGCCCGAGATGGCGGAGCTCTATCGCCGCGCCAAGGAGGGCCAGTGGAACGGCGACTCGCTGCCCTGGCACACCAACGTCGACCCGCTCGACCCGAACGTGCCGCTCCTGCCGGAGGAGTTCGTCAGCTACGAGACCCTCTCGAACTTCGGCATCAAGCTCTCGGCCGAGAAGCGCCGCGAGCTCAACTACTGCATGTGCACGTGGATGTTGAGCCAGTTCCTGCACGGGGAGCAGGGCGCGCTCTTCGCGGCGGCGCAGGTCACCGAGGCGGTGCAGTTCTTCGACGGCAAGCTCTACGGCGCGACCCAGGTGATGGACGAGGGCCGCCACGTCGAGGTGTTCAACCGTTACCTCGATACCAAGCTCAACAAGCTCTACGTCATCAACGACAACCTGTTCGTCATCATCGACTCGCTGATGAGCGACTCGCGGTGGGACATGAAGTTCCTCGGCATGCAGATCATGGTCGAAGGGCTCGCCCTCGGCGCGTTCGGCACGCTCTACCGCCAGACCAAGGAGCCGCTGCTCAAGGAGCTCCTGAAGATGGTCATCCAGGACGAGGCCCGGCACGTGCACTACGGCGTCTGCGCGCTCCGCGAGCACTTCCACCACCACATCACCGAGCGGGAGCGCGAGGAGCGCGAGGACTGGGCGTTCGAGGTCGCGCTGCTGATGCGCAACCGCTTCATGGCCTACGAGGTCTACGAGGAGTGGTTCGAAGGCCTGATCAGCCGCGAGCAGTGGCGCACCTTCGTCGAGCAGTCGCCGGGCATGCAGCAGTTCCGCACGGTGATGTTCAGCCGGCTCGTGCCGAACCTGCGGGAGATCGGCCTCCTCACCAAGCGCATCATGCCGCACTACGACCGCGCGGGCCTGATGCAGTACTTCGGCGGCCTCGCGGCCGACCGGGTCACCGCCGCCGAGCTCCTGGCGGCCTGACCTCGCCGGGGAAAGCGTCCTAAAGCGGCGCCCGAGCGGTCCGTACCTCTGCCACAGGAGGTCTGCGAGATGGCTGCCGCACTGGATCCCATCGAGGACGACGACGAGGGCGAGTGCACCCTCGTCGCGAGCCGGGCCGAGCTCGGCGACGTCCGCGCGCTGCGCCCGGTGGCGCGTCCGTTCCTGCTCGTGGCAGGGGGGCGTGACTCCGTCGGCCGCACCTTCAAGATCGAGCGAGCGACGGTCGTGGGCCGGGGGGAGGTGGACTTCTCGCTCGACGAAGAGGGCCTCTCGCGACGCCACGCCCGCTTCGAGGTCGACGCGCGCGGCCAGGTGGCGATCGAGGACCTCGGCTCCACCAACGGCACCTTCGTGAACGGCGAGCGCATCGTCGGCCGTCGCGCGCTCCGCGACGGCGACCGCATCGAGATCGGCACCGCCACCATCCTCAAGCTCGCCTTCCACGACGAGCTGCAGGAGTCGATCCAGCGGCGCCTCTATGAGCAGGCCACCCGCGATGGCCTCACCGGAGCCCACAACAAGCGCGCCTTCGGCGACGCGATGGGCAAGGAGCTCGCGTTCGCCGCGCGGCATCGCCGCCCGCTCGCCCTCGTGATCTTCGACGGCGACCACTTCAAGCGGGTCAACGACGGGTTCGGGCACGCGGCGGGGGACTACGTCCTCGCGACGCTGGTCAAGGTGACGACGGCCGCGCTCCGCAAGGAGGACCTGCTCGCGCGGTGGGGAGGCGAGGAGTTCGCCGTGCTGCTCCGCGACACCGGCGTCGTGCCCGCGCAGGCGTGCGCCGAGCGCCTGCGGGTCGCCGTGGAGCGGCACGCCTTCGTGCACCAGGGCCGGACAATCCCCGTGACCATCAGCCTCGGCGTGGTCGCGGCCGTGCCCAGCAAGGCGACGACCGCGCAGCAGCTCTTCGAGCTCGCCGATCGATGCCTGTACCGCGCCAAGGAGCAGGGGCGGAACTGCGTGGTCGCGACCGAGCACGCCATCGGCGAGTGACACGTCACGCGAAAGTGACGGTCGAGACGCGGCCTCGTGCGGAAATTTTCGTACGGGACGGCGGCACGGCGCCTGCTATCCCTCAGGCATGCGCTTCGCTTCGTCCCTCGCGCCGGTCCTCGCCATCGTCGGTCTCGCTGCGCTCGTGATCCCCGCGTGCGGAGGGGACGGTGGCGGCGGCGAGAACATCGACGTCGATGGGGGTGTCGACACCGGCGTGACCGGTGACACCGGACCGATCGACGACGGCGGAGGGTTCGACTTCGGCACGGGCTGCACGCCCGGCACGCCCTGCGGCACGGCGGGCCTGTGCAACGCAGCCGGCGGGTGCTGCGAGCCCGCGGCGGCCGCGTGCGGCAGCAAGTGCTGCGGCACCGGGCAGGTCTGCTACGCGGGCGCGTGCGTCACGCCTGGCAAGCCGTGTCGCAACGTCGACGACTGCGCCGAGGGCGAGACCTGCGATCTCTCGCTCGCCGGCGGCGACGCCGGTCCTCCTCCCTCGTGCGGCGACGCGGCGCCGAGCCCCGTCGGTCGCTGCGTGCCGCGCCCACCCACCTGCGCCGACGGAGACGCGGGCGTCGACGGCGGCGCCGACGCGGGCCCCTGCGTCGAGGCCTGCGAGTGGCGCCCGCCCGTCGGCACCTTCGACGCGATCACCGAGTGGTCGTGGCCGTTCAAGGACACGCCCTCCCCCGGCTACAACCAGATCATGGCCTCGGTGGTCGTCGGTCCGCTCACCGACGACAACTGCGACGGCAAGTTCGACGAGAAGGACACACCCGCCATCGTCTTCAACTCGTACACCGCCGCGGCCTACAACGCCGACGGCATCCTCCGCGCGGTGACCGGCAAGGGCAAGCGCCTGTGGGACGCCACGGACGCCGCGGCGCGGACGGTGCCGGGTGCTTCCATCCCGCTCGGGGAGCTCGACGCGACGAGCCCAGGCCCCGCGGCCGTGACCTGCGCCACCGACCACCAGCTCCTCGTGTTCTCGGCGGCGGGCCAGGCCGTGTGGAAGTCGGCCGACCCGAAGATCGACTGCTCCTACACGGCACCCGCGCTCGGCGACACCGACGGCGACGGCGTGCCGGAGATCCTCCTGCGCTACACCCTGGTCTCGTACAAGACGAAGAAGATCGTGTTCCAGGGCCGCACGACGACCTACGCGCTGCCCACCTCCGACCACTCCCAGCTCTACGACGTCGACGGCGACGGCGACCTCGACATCGTCGGCGGCAACGTCGTCTACAAGAACGATGGCACGGGCGCGTTCTCGGTGCTGTGGGACGCGAGCAAGTTCGCGGCGCCGTTCCCCGATGGCTACGTGGCCATCGCCGACCTCGATCTCGACGGGCAGCCGGACATCGTCGTCGTGCACTCGCTCGAGCAGACGCTCTACCAGATCCGCGCGGTCCGGGGCATCGACGGCAAGCTCCTCTGGGGCCCGTTCACCACCAACCCGCTCACCGGCACGCTGCACGGCGGTGGCCCGCCCACGGTCGCGGACTTCGACGGCGACGGCAAGCCCGACATCGGCATGGCCGGCGGCTACTCGTACAACGTGTTCGAGGGGGCGACCGGCAAGCTCAAGTGGGCCAAGGTCACCACCGACACGAGCTCGCGCGTGACCGGTAGCTCGGTCTTCGACTTCGACGGCGACGGCAAGGCCGAGGTGGTCTACGCCGACGAGCGCAACCTGCACGTCTACGAGGGCCCCACGGGCAAGGAGCTGCTCACGCTCTGCAACCCGAGCGGCACGCTGTGGGAGTACCCGCTCGTGGTCGACGTCGACGGCGACGACCAGGCCGAGATCATCCTCGTGGCGAACGACATGTGGTGGGGCTGCGGCGCCGGCCTCGCGGCGGGCAGCGGGCCCACGGGCCTGCGCGTGCTCGGCAGCAAGAGCGGCAGCTGGGTGCGCACCCGGCGCATCTGGAACCAGCACGGCTACCACGTCACCAACGTGAACGACGACGGCACGATCCCCGCCAAGGAGATGCCGAACTGGAAGACCAAGGGCCTCAACGACTTCCGGCAGAACGTGCAGCCGCGCGGCCTGTTCGACGCGCCCAACGCGGTCGTGGAGCTCGACGGCTCGTGCAGCGTGCCGGCCACGCTGCGCGCCACGGTGAAGAACATCGGCCTCGCCTCGATGCCGGCGGGCGTCACGGTGAGCTTCTACGAGGGCACGCCCGGCTCGGGCACGAAGATCGGCACCGCCAAGACGGTGGGACCGATCGCGCCCGGCGGCGCCGAGATCGTCGACTTCAGCTGGACCGCGACGCCGCCCGGCTGGCTCGCGGGCTCGATCCAGGTCTACGCGGTGGTCGCCGACGACGCGCCCACCACCTGGCACGAGTGCAAGACGACGGACAACACGTCGAAGCCGTACAAGAAGAAGTGCGCGGGCTGACCGATGGCGCGTGACGAAGAGGTCCTGCGGAGGCGGGCGCGGTTCGTGGCGACCGCGCTCGTGCTGGCGGGGTGCACCAAGGAGAAGCCCTCGTCGGTGGAGCCGCTGCCCAGCCAGGAGGGCAAGCCCACCACCACCGCGAGCTCCACCGCGCTCGCGCCTTCGCCGGGCGTGGCAGAGCCGCCCGATCGTCCGACGCTCACCGCGAAGGTGAGCCCCGCCGCCCAGAAGGATCTCGAGGCACGGGTGAAGGTGATCGACGACCTCTACGTCGCCATCAAGAAGACCGCGAGCGCGCTGCCCCCTGGCGACCTCGCCGACTCCGACTGCCTCGCCAAGGTGCGCGCGTACGTGCTGCTCCTCGGCGACCACAAGGACGCCATCCCCGACGCGCCCCGGTGCCCGCCCAAGGGCGCCGACGCGATCGCGATCGAGAAGCTGCGCGACGACCACGCGCGGTGGTTCGGCAAGTGGCTGAAGCTGATCGACGAGCGCCTCGACAGCCAGTACGCGAGCTCGGCCGACGCGGGCGGGGTGCTGGCAGGTCTGCGCACGCAAGCGGATCAAGCGCACCCGCAGCCCTGCCTCAAGTACTCCTGTCCGCCCTGATTTTCAGCGAGCGCGCTTCTTGGTCGGCTTCTTCGGCTTGGCCTCTTCGAGGACCAGCGCGTCGCCGTAGCGGGCGTGGAGCTGCTCCACGAGCGCCGGCGAGATCCCGTTCTCCGAGAGGCGCAGCTCCTCGATCGCCGGCAGCGCCCCCTTCACGAGCAGCGCCTTGGCGCCGCGGTCGCCGAGCTTGTTGAACGAGAGGTCGAGCACCCGCGCGCGGGCGGCCACCTTCGCCGTGACGAAGGCCTCGATCGCCTGCGGGCCGACGATGTTGTGACTCAGGTCGATCGTGTGGGGCTGCGAGTGCGTGACCTTGGCGAGGTGCTTGAGGCCGCCCGTCTCGAGGCTGTGGCGCGCGACGGTCAGGGCCGAGAGGTCGCGGAGCACCTTGCTCGCGGCGATCGAGCTGCAGATGAAGTTGCCGGGCTGGAACACCCCCGTCGAGGTGAGATGCAGCTCGCGGATCTGGCCGAACGCCTTGGCCCGCTCCAGCGGCTGCCACCCGGTGTTCACGCGTTGACCCGGTGCAGCTCGAGCCGGCGCACTGTCTTCAGCCACGGCCGTCTCGCGAGCGCCTCCATGCCGTCGCTGTGCAGCCCGTTGTCCTCGATCGCGAGGTGGTCGAGCGCGGGCACGACCTTGCTCGCGAAGAGCGTCGTCGCTCCCGCGGCGCCGATGCCGTTCTTGCCGAGGCGCAGCGAGCGAAGCCCCGCGAGGTGGGGGCTCGCGGCGCACGCCGCGAGGCCGTGGCGGCCGAAGGGCACCTCGAGGAAGCCGAGCTCGGAGAAGCGCGCGAGGCGCTCGTCGCCGAACAGGCGGACCGCGTCCTCGGTCTCGCCGCCGTGGAACGTCACGCCGCGGAGGGGCACGGCTCCGAGCTTGGCGACGGTCTTCTCCCAGCCGGTCGGGGGCAGCGTCACGTGCTCCACCATACCCCGCCGCAGCGCGACGCGAGCCCCGCGCGGGAGGCCGAGCGCGGCGTGCCAGCGGGCCTCGGCCTCGGGCAAGAGCTCGCGCTCCCGCGCCCGGAGCGCGCGCGAACCCGGCCCCTTCGCGAGCGCGCACTGCACGTGGGTGAGCTCGCCGCGGGGGTCGCCCGCGTCCGCGAGGTGGTCGGCGAAGACGAGGCGGGGCGCGTCGTCGTCGGGGGCTTCGGCGATCTTGGCGAGGAGGGCGCGCTCGTCCATGGGGAGAGGCTAGCTCGCGTCCTGGACCGAGTGCGTGTAGGTTCGGCGCGGCTCCTGGGCCCGCGATCGAAATGCAAGAACCCCTGGTACCGAAGGTCGAGTGGGTCGATGCGGCGGCGAGCGAGCGCAGCACCTGCCCGCTCTGTGGCGTCGACGATCAGAAGCGCGTCGTCTTGCGCGCCCGCCACTGGGTGGACGAGCGTGGGGCGCTGACCCTCGTCGCCTGCCGCGACTGCGGGTCGGCCTTCTTCCTGGAGAGTGGGCTCCACGAGCAGTATCCGGACGATCTAGAACGACTGAAGGATCCGAACTTCGCCCTCCTGATCCACCACTACGTCGAGCTGACGGGCGGGTTGGATTGGAAGGTGCCGCTCCTCGAGTCCATGCCGTTCGAGCGCTTCGCGCGCGTCCTCGAGATCGGTTGCAGCGTCGGGGCGGCGATCGACTACTGCCGCGTCGCGTGGGGAGCGCATGCGCGAGGGCTGGAGCCGTCGGCCTACGGGGCGGCGGGGGCGGTGCAGTTCGGCTTCCCCGTCGAGCGTCGATTCATCGAGCAACTGCCAGAGAACGAGCTCTACGACCTGATCTACGCGACCGAGGTCCTCGAACACGTCGAGGACCCGCGCGCCTTCCTGACCGCGATCGAGAAGCGGCTCTCGCCGTCCGGCATGGTGCTGATCACGACCCCGCGGGCCGAGAACGTCACGCGCTCGGCGCGCCCTGGCGACCTGTACGCGACCCTCTCCGCGGGCGCGCATCGCTTCATCCCCTCTCGCCGCGCGTTGGAAGGCCTGCTGATCGACGCCGGCTTCCTGCACCTGGACTGGTCCGAGACCGGCAACAGTCAGGTGTTGATGGCTTCGAAGGGTGCGCCGTTCGAGCGGAGGAAGGTGACCGACACCGCTGCGAGACGGCTGCGGTACTACGAGCTGAAGCTCGAGGCGGGCGTTCGAGACCCGCGATTCGCGCTGGGGCTCGGGATCGATGCGTTCCGGTGCGCGGTCGACCTGGGCGACTTCGCGCGCGCCGCCACGCACCGCGACCGCATCGACGCGGCCTTGCGCAGCGACTGGGACCTCGACCTCCAACGCCCCGAGGCCCTCGCGCGGCGGCTCCGCGACGTCGATTCGATCTTCGGATTCGGCGCGATGGTTCCGTTCGGGCTCCCGCATTACCTGTTCGCGCGCGGTCACCTCGACGGCGGGTCGCACTCGGCGTTGGGTGGTCGGATGTTCGCGGCGTGCGCCCTCGTCTGTCTCCACGGCTTGCGCGTCGACTTCCAGAATCTGTTCGCCTACCACGCGTACTTCGAGAGGGCGCTGTCGGCGGCCACGACCTCGCTACGCCACGCACCCCGTCCATCGACGCTACGGCTGCTGGCCGAGGTGGTCTCGGTTCGGCAGGGGCTCCCCGAACTCCGCCATCCACGAGACCGCCTCGCGAGCGCCGTCGTCCACCGACTTCGGCTCGGAGTGTAGCGTCCCTCCTTGGACCGGCGTTTGCACAGGGCCGGCCACCATGAAGCAACCTGTCGCTCGCCTGTTGTTGTCGTCGTTGCTGGTCGGTTGTTCGGTCGAGAGCGCCGCGGTCGACCCACAGCCAGCTGTAGACGTCGATCTGCCTTCCCCCTCCGCCAAGGCGCCGTTCAACTCCCGGGGAATCCAGTCCAACGTGTTCACGCTCGACGGAGCGGGGCGGCTGGCGGTGCAGTCGAACTTGGACGGCGAGTTCGTCGTCTGGCCGGCCACCCAGAACGGACCCTGGTCAACGCGCCCGCGGCCGTGTCCTGGGCCCGGAACCGCATCGACGTGTTCGCCGTGACCACGGCGGGAATGCTGCAGCACTACGCGACGGCCGACGGTGGCCTGACCTCCTACGCCGACAACTGGGGCTCGATGCCCGGCTACCCCTTCGACTCCACGACCACCTGCGACGCCACCACCTGGGGGCCCGGCCGACTCGACGTGTTCTGCCTGGGCTGGGCGGGTGGCCGACAGTCCATCGTCCACCGCTGGTACGACGCAGCGCGCGGTGGCGGCTGGGAGGCGCTCCCGTCGCTGCCGTTCGGGCTCACCTACCGGGCGAACGGGGTCGCCGCCGCGTCCTGGGGCCCAGGGCGACTGGACGTGTGGATCGTCGACCAGGGCTCCAGTCCGCACAAGCTCCGGCACGCCGGTACGAGCTCGGCGGCCGGGACGGGAGGCTGGGGATGGGACACGTGGAGCGAGGGCACCTTCACCTCCGCGCCCGACGCCACGGCGGTCGGCGCGACTCCGACAACCAGCCAACGCTACGAGATCGTTGCCCGCTGCGTCGATGGCGGCAACATGCTGTGCCACTGGTCTTACAGCCCGACCTTCGGACTCCAGGTCCAGAAGGTCAATCTCGGCTTCGACTGGAGCACGGCGAGGAAGCCGAGCATCGTGGGCTTCGAGAGGGGTGGCTCCCGCATGGCCATCGTCGACCGTTGCCAGCTGACGATCGTGTCGGGCAACAGTCACGACATCCTCGCGCAGCGGTGGATCGGCTGCGGCTACCAGAACACCGCAGACATCACCTCCTGGTGACCCCGGAGAATCGACTTCGTTCCGGCTCAGCCGAACCGTCGCCGCCACTCCTCCACACAGAACCGGGCGTGGGCGGCCGCGGCCCCAACCACGACCCGCCGGTCCGGACACGCCGCGCTCCAGCTCGGTCCGAGCGCAGCGCTCGTCAACACCGCGAGCGCCGTGCTCGCCAGGCGGTCGTGTCCCGGAGCTGGAGCGCGTGGGGAGACGAACAGGACGGGGTCTCTGGCCTCTTCCAGTAGCTTCTTCGCGAGGGCGTTGCCGGGTCCGACCACCAGCAAGAGCTCGCGGGCGCTGCTCGCGAGGACCGGTCGGAACACCATGACCGACGGGATGGGCTCGGCCACGAACGCGACGGTGTCCTCGAGGCGGAGCACCGCGCCGAGCCGGGTCTCGGCGAGCGCCCGGCCCCGACGCAACGCCCCGAACCCTCGCGTGAGCGGCGGGCAGCGCAGGACCTCGACCCCGCCCTCCATCCGTCGGCCGGCGCTGTCTCCCGGGCCCGTCGGGAGCTCCAGGGTGACGACGCGCACCGACGCGCCGAGCTCGACCAGCTCCCCGACGAGCTCCCTCGCCGTGCGTGGCTCGAGCGAAGGGCCGTCGTAGTCGGCGGCGAAGAGGGTCAGGCGAGGACGGCTCACGTCCGTCGCGGGCTACCACGGCGCGCGCCTCCCAGCACCCCGGCCTTCGTGCAAGGGTGACCGCGCCATGCGAAGGCTCGCGATCTTTGCGCACTTCGATCCGAACGACCGCGTGCGCCCCTACGTGCACCACCACCTCGCGGGCCTGAAACGGAGCTGCGAGCGTGTGGTGTTCGTCTCGACGTCGGCGCTCTCGGCGTCCGAGCAGGCCTCGCTCTCCCCGGTCTGCTCCGACGTCTTCCTGCGCGAGAACGTCGGGCTCGACTTCGCCATGTGGAAGCACGCCCTCGAGCGCGTGTCGCTCGACGAGGTCGACGAGCTCGTGCTCACCAACTCGAGCGTCTACGGCCCGCTGGGCGACCAGCTCGAGCGCGCGTTCGCGTCGATGGCGGGGGTGGACTGCGACGTGTGGGGCGTCACCGACAGCATGGACATGGACTGGCACCTCCAGAGCTACTTCCTGGTGTTCCGTCGCGCGGCGCACGCCTCCGAAGCCTTTCGCCGCTTCTGGGCCCACGTGCTGCCGATGAAGACGAAGTCCCAGATCATCCGCAGCTACGAGCTCGGGCTCACCAGCTTCTTCGTGGAGAGCGGGTTCCGTCTGGCCTCGCTGATGCCCTACGGAACCTTCCCGCCACCGCCCACGCTCGCGCGCCTCCGCGGTGCGCGGCGGGGCAACCCGACCATCTTCCACCCGCTCGAGCTCCTCGAGCGCGGCTCGCCGTACGTGAAGGTGGAGCTGTTCCGCGACAACCGCTTCGGCTTCGATCTGTCCGCATTGCGAGCCGCGATGGCCGCGCGCGGGTTCGATCTGGCGCTGATCGACGGGCGCTGAGCCCCTCAGAACGCCTGATCCACGACGCTCTGGGTGCTGCAGTCGACGGGGTACTGCGCTGCCAGGACCAAGTTCGAGAAGGGCAGAGTCCGAGACTGGTCGAGGATGGTGAGCCGGCACTTGTCGACGATGGCGTATCGAGGGTAACCGCCTCCTACGGCCACGATGCTGGGCTTACGCGCCGAGCTCCAGTCGAACCTCAGCTCTGACTTCTCCACTCCGAAGTACGTGCCGTAGCTCTTGTAGTCGTTGAACCAGTCGACGTACGTCCAGTGGCACATCATCGGTCTACCGGTCACGTCGTCGTTGCAGCGACCCGCGAGCTGGTACTCACCCTTTCCATTGGCCATCGCGTCGATGTCCGAGGTGAAGGCGCCCACGCTCCACACGTCCCACGTCCAGCCCCCGGTGCCATTGGCGGCACTGGTCCCCGCGTGTCGCATGGTGGGTGGAGACGTGAAGCGATCGATCAACCACACGTCGAGTCGGCCACGGCCCCACGAAGCAGCAGTGACTCCAGTGGTCTGGAAGCGGCCGTTCCATGCGAGTGCAGGGAGCAGCTCCCAGCCACCCCCTGTCGAGCTGTCGTACCAGCGGTGGACGATACGCTGACGATCGGTCACCCACGCGACGCAGAACACGTCCAACCGACCGACCCCCCACGAGGCCACCTCGCACGAGGCGCTCGTGTCGAAGTTCACGCCGGGCATCGAGCCCCAGTTGTCGGCGTACACAGTGGCGCCGGCATCGGCCGTTCCGTAGTGCTGGAGCATTCCGGCCGTCGTGAGGGCGAACACATCCACACGGTCCTTCCCCAGGAGACGGCGGTGGGAGCCCCGAGCAAGGTCACCGGCTGCGAGGCTGGCCACATGTTGAGCCCCGGCCAGGTGTCCACCTGCATCATCAAGCGGCCGTATCGATCGAGCGTGAACGCATAGGAGCGACTGCCTGTCGTCGAGGTCTTCACGGCAGGTGTCGGTGCGTCGGGAATGGCGGTCGCCGGGTCTTGCTCGGTGTCGATGGCGCAGCCGGAAGAGGCCAGCGAGGCGAGAAGAAGGAAGCTCGCGCGGCCGAAGGGTGTCGAGCGAGCGGCGGACGGTCGGGTCATGGTCGGTCTCCTGGTGCACTCCTGCGGGGAGTGGGCGCAGGGCCCCGAGCAACCGTCGGGCCAGCTGGCGGCTCTGGGCTCGGGCCTGCGCCGAGGCCTTTTCGTGGAACGACCCGAGGCTCCCGGTCCCCGGGGGTGTTTCGAAACCGTTTCGAAACGTTACGAAACACCTCGGCCCGCCCCCCCACGTCCCGACCGCCGGGCGCGTGCTAGCGTCCGCGCGCCTGCCGATGCCGGAACGACTGGAGCGACTCCTCGCCGCCTTCGACCGCGCGCGCCCGCGCGTGCTGTCCCTGGATGTCTTCGACACCCTCCTCTTCCGGCCGTTCGCCCGGCCGTCCGACCTGTTCTGGGAGGTGCACCGCACCCTCCGGGAGGCGGGGCACGGTCCCCTCACCGTTCCTCCGGGCGAGCTCGCGTGGCTGCGGGTGAACGCCGAGTCGAACGCGCGCGCACAGGCCCCTGGCTACGAGGTGCGCCTGCCCGAGATCGCGGAGGAGCTCGCGCGAATGCTGGGTGGCGCGCCCGCTGCGGAGGCGCTGCACGAGGCCGAGCTCGCCGCGGAGCGCGCCCACATCGAGCTCGACGGGGACATCGCCGCGCTGGTCCGCCACGCGGCCGCGAAGGGGGTGCCGTACGTGCTCACCTCGGACATGTACCTGTCGGCCGCCGACATCCAATCGTTGCTGGACGCCGCGCTGGCCCGCGCGAACGTGCAACTGCCCATGCCCGCGCACGTCTTCGTCTCGAGCGAGCACCGGACGGGGAAGGCCGGTCGCCTGTTCCCGCTGGTCCTCGCCCAGATGAGCGTCGGTGCCCACGAGGTGTTCCACGTCGGGGACAACGCGCACTCCGACGTCGAGTCCCCCAAGCGACAGGGGCTGCACACGTTCCACTACGAGCACGTGCCCCGGGAGCTCGAGGCGATGCTCGCGGCCGAAGACGCGCGCCTGTCCCTCGAGACCCGTCACACCGGCGATCTGGCGCTCCGCACGCTCCGGGCGAAGATCGTCGGCGCCCACCGCGTCGCTCGGACCGACGACGAGGCAGGAGAGCTCAGCTGCTTCGACTACGGGGTCACGGTCTTCGGGCCCATCCTGGCCGCGTTCGCCGACTGGGTCGTCGAGGACTGCGTTCGCCACGGGGTGCGGGTCGTTCACTGCCTCATGCGCGAGGGCCACCTGCTCGCACCGCTGATCGAGCGGGCTGCACGGGCGGCGTCGGACGACCTCGTCGTGAAGAAGCTATGGACCTCGCGCTACGCCCTGCGCGCGGCGTCGTTCCACCAGGCCGACGATCGGGAGCTCCTCGACTACTTCGAGAAGCGCGAGCACCCGCCGCTCGCGACCGTGGCGCGCGACCTCGGCGTGCCCCTGGAGGATCTCGCCACGGTCCTCCACGCGTCGCTCGACGCACCCTCCACCCACCAGGAGTCGCTGGACCCGGCGGAACAGCGAGCGCTGGTGGCAGCGATCGTCCAGAGTCCGACCCTTCGTGCCGCCGTCGTGCGAGCCTCCGCCGGACGCCGCGACCGACTGTTCGCGTACTTCGCGAAGGAGGGGGTGTTCGCCCACGACCTGCTGACCGTGGTCGATCTGGGCTGGGGCGGAACCATCCAGCGGACCATGGCCCACGCCTTCCGCGACCACGATCGCCCGCGTCACGTGCGCGGCCTCTACCTCGCCACGCACGACAAGCTCCTCGAGTTGCCGCACGGTCGCTGCTCCGCCGCGAGCTTCCTGTTCCATCTCGGCGAGCCACGGCGCGACTGGCTCATCGTCCAGCGCACCCCCGAGATCCTCGAGCAGGTGTGCATGCCCCCCGAGGGCTCGTTCCGCGGCATCGACGGCGAAGGCCAGGTCGAGAACTTCCCGCAGCCGATCCCCGCCCACCAGCTCGCCGACATTGCCGAGCTCCAGCGCGGCATCCTGGCCTTCGCCGACGGATGGCTGCCGAACCTATCGGCGCGGCGGGGGCCGCGATACACCTGGAAAGACGCCGAGCGGATGAAGGAACGCCTCCGCGCGATCTTGATCCGCTCCATCGAGGACCCCTCGCCGCCCGAAGTGCGGCTCTTCGACCGCTGGGTGCACGACGCCAACGATGGAAGCAACGACACCCATCCCCTGCTCGGCGACGCCGCCCTGCGACGCGATGCGCGCTTCATGACCCACGAGCAGATCCGCGCCCTGTCGTGGCTCGAGTGCTACTGGCCACAGGGCCTCGCCGTCGTCGCCAACCGTCCCGCCTCCTCGACCCCTCGCTTGCTCGCCTCCCTCCTCCGGCGAGACGCAGGCTGGGCCGCGGCATCTTTCGTCTCGCGCTCGCTCGCCAAGGTCGCCGCCAAGATGGACAAGCCCTGATGCCCGACTTGCTGTTGCACTCGTTGACCGAGCTCCGTGAGGTGTTGCTCCCCGTGGTCGAGGCGGTGCGACCCCGGCGCATCGTCGAGATCGGCTCGGAGTCTGGTGGTTTCACCGAGCTCCTGCTCGGGTGGGCCAGGGAGCATGGAGCGCATCTGGTCACCATCGACCCGGCTCCGGCCGACTACGTCCGCCAGATCGCCCAGAGAAACGCGAAGAGTCACACGCTCGTACTCGACAAGAGCCCGGGCGCGCTCGCAGGGATAGCGCCCGCCGATCTCTACGTCATCGACGGTGACCACAACTACTACACGGTGTTCGCCGAGCTCGAGAGCATCCACCGGCAGACCGGCGGACGAGCCGTGTCGATCTTGCACGACGTGGGCTGGCCCTGCGCACGAAGGGACCAGTACTGCGACCCGCTGGGCCTGCCGCCCGAGCACGTGCATCCCTACGACTTCGAACGCGGGCTCACCCTCGGAGAGTCGGGGGTGGTCGTCGGAGGGTTCCGCGGCAACGGGAACTGGGCCCCTGCCCTGGTCGAAGGGGGCGCGCGCAACGGCGTGCTGACCGCGATCGAGGACTTCCGGACCAAGCAGCCCGGTTACCAGCTGGCCGTGGTCCCCGCGGTGTTCGGCGTGGGCGTCCTCTACCCGGACGAGCACGTGGCCGCCGGCGAGCTCGCTGCGTCCCTCGCGCCGTGCCACGAGAACGCCGTCCTCGCGCGCCTCGAAGAGAACCGCCTCCGCAACTACCTGCGCGTCATCGCGCTCCAGGATCACATCGCCTCGCTGGAGAGCGCGCAGAAGTCGGCGCTCGCGGAGCTCTCCTCGACCGTGCGCTCCCTCGAGGCGCAGCGCGACGCCCAGCTCGAGGGCCGCAGGGGGGCTGAGGCGCGGATCCGCGAGCTCGAGGCGCTGCTCCGGGAGGCCGAAGCGCGGGAGGGCCGCCCGTTGCTCGGCCGCGTCGTCGATCGCCTGCGCGGGCGCGGCTAGCGCAGCGAGACCTTGGTCATCTCGACGTTGAAGAGACCGTGCACGGCGCGCCCTGGGAGCGACTGCACGCTCACGACGTTGTGGGCCCAGCACTGGACGACGTGGTCCAGCTCTCGGTTCCCTCGCCGAGCCCGATGGTGAAGAAGTAGGGCCCCTCCTTGATCAAGGGCCACACGAACTCGAGGGTGGCGACCTTGGTGCCGGCCTCGGCGACCACGACGTCGTGCCCGGACGCGAGCGAGTTCACCCCGAACACGTTCTGGCCGTACTTGTCGTTCACCGAGACGCCCACGATGAGGTGCTCGATGGGGCGGGCCGCGTTGAAGCCCACCGCGACCCGGACGACGTCGCCGGTCTTCACCACCTCGGCCGGCCCATCGTTCACGCCGGCCCGGAACCCGGTGATGGTGACCTCGCGCGCGCCGCCGAGCGCCGACTCGGGGACCGGTTCGAGCAAGAGCTCCGGCGCTTCCTCGGTCGAGGCGCTCTTGCCGGGCTGGGCGAAAAGATCCGTGTGGAGCGACTTGGTGTAGTGCTCGATCGCCGCGAGCGGCTCGCCGTCGAACGCGAGCTTGCCCTTCTCGAGGACGATGGCGCGCGAGGCCAGCTGCGCCACCGACTGCATGTCGTGGCTCACGAGCAGCTTGCGACTCCGCCATCCGCTCCTTCATCCAGCGGTTGCACTTCGCTGGAAGAACACGTCGCCGACCGCGAGCGCCTCGTCGACGATGAGGATGTCCGGCTCGAAGTGGATCATGGCGGCGAAGGCCAGCCGCGCGAACATGCCGCTCGAGTAGCTCTTGCACGCGCGCTGGGCGAAATCGCCGATGTCGGCGAAGTCGAGGATGGCACCGAGCCGCGCGTCGACCTCGGCGCGCGAGAGGCCGTGGATGGTGCCGTTGAGGTAGACGTTCTCGACCCCCGTGTACTCGGGGTTGAACCCCGCCCCGAGCTCGAGCAGCGCGGCGATGCGACCACGCACGTGGAGCTCTCCGGTCGTGGGCCCGAGGATCCCCGTCACGAGCTTGAGCAGCGTGGACTTTCCCGAACCGTTGCGGCCGATGATGGCGACTGCCTCGCCCCGCCTGATGGCGAAGTCGACGCCGCGCAGGGCGTGGAAGTCGGTGTGGTAGCTCTTGCCGAACGGGTGGAGCGACTCCTTGAGCCGGTCCAGCGGCCGCGCGAACAAGCGGTAGGCCTTGCCGAGCCCCTTGGCCTCGATCAGCATCTTGCTGGGCAGCTGGGCCGGTTCGCTCACAGCACGTCCGGGAGGTGAGGGCGGAGCCGCTTGAACATCGCCTGACCGATCAGGTGGACCACGATCACGAAGGCCCAGAAATACAGGGTCGGGAGAGGGCGCGCCCAGAACGGCCGTCCGAGCAAGAGCGCATCACGGAGCCCGTCCACCACGTAGTGGAGCGGGTTGGCGACGAGGATCTGGGCGAAGCGCGGCGGCGCCTGGCTGATGGGCCACATGACGGGGGTGAGCCAGAAGAGGAACTGCATCGACACCGCGACGATCTGCACGGCGTCGCGGAAGAACGGCGCGATGGCGGCGGTGATCAGGCCGAGGCCGGCGACGAGCGCGTAGAGCGCGAAGAAGTAGTAGGGCACGAGCAGGAACGTGCCGCGGATGGGCAGCCCAGAGACGGCCACGATGACGACCACGAGCCCAAAGACGGCGACGTGGACGAGCGACGACGCCACCAGCTTGATCGACGGCACGATGGCCACGTCGAAGAGCACCTTCTTCACGAGGAACCCGTACTCGAGGAACGCGATGGTCGTCGTCGACAGGGCCTCGACGAAGTAGAACCACGGTGCCATGCCGACGATCAGCCAGACCACGAACGGCACGCCGGACGGCGGTGGAGCCCGGAACCCCACCTGGTAGATGAACAGGTAGAGCAGGATGGTCAGCACCGGCTGGACGAACGCCCAGGTCGCGCCCAACAGCGAGCCCGTGTAGCGGGCGCGAAAGTCGTTCTTGGCGAGCGACCAGACGAGGCCGCGGCGGCGGAGCGGGGCCAGCGCCTGGTCGAGCAGCGACCCGGTGTCCGGGGCTCCCCCCCGCGCATCCCTCGTGATGTCCGAACCGACCACGGGCCCGCCTATAGCTCGGAAAACCGGGCGCGCATCCGGTCGCCGAGCCTCCCTGCACGCCGCCGTCGCCGAGGGCCCCCCGCAGAGCTAGAAGGCCCGGGATGCAGACGAAGGTGACCCATCTCGTCACGGGCGGCGCCGGCTTCATCGGCAGCAACCTGGTGGCAACCCTGCTCGCGCGGGCAGATGCCCGGGTGGTCGTGCTCGACAGCCTCACGTACGCAGGGAACCTCGACAACCTCGAGGGCCTGCCGGGAGACCGCTTCCGCTTCGTCCACGGCGACATCTGCGACGCCCCGCTGGTCCGCCGCCTCTACGCGGAGGAGAAGCCCGACGTGGTGTTCAACCTCGCCGCCGAGTCGCACGTCGACCGATCGATCGACGGCCCCCGCGCCTTCGTCGAGACCAACGTGCGCGGCACGTTCGAGCTCCTGGAGGCCGCGCGCGCCCACCTCAAGGACGGCGGCAGCGAGCGCTTTCGCTTCGTGCACGTGTCGACCGACGAGGTCTTCGGCTCCCTCGGCGCCTCGGGGTTCTTCACCGAACGCACCGCCTACCAGCCCTCCTCGCCCTACTCCGCGACGAAGGCCGCGGCCGACCACCTCGCGCGCGGGCCTACCACCACACGTTCGGTGTGCCGACCCTCGTGACCAACTGCTCCAACAACTACGGCCCGCGGCAGTTCCCGGAGAAGCTCATCCCGCTGATGGTCCTCAACGCGCTCGAGGGCAAGCCCCTGCCGGTCTACGGCGACGGGCTCAACGTCCGCGACTGGCTCTACGTGGACGACCACTGCGCGGCGCTCGCGCTGGTCGCCGAGCGCGGCACCCCCGGCGAGACCTACGTGGTTGGCGGCCGCAACGAGTGGACGAACATCGAGATCGTGCGCCACGTCTGCAAGGTCCTCGACGAGCTCCGGCCCGACCCGGCCGGGCCGCGCGAGCGGCTGATCACCTACGTGAAGGATCGCCCCGGCCACGACCGGCGCTACGCGATCGATCCGAGCAAGATCGCCGCGGAGCTCGGGTTCTCTCCCGCCGTGGACTTCGCGACCGGGATCCGACGCACCGTCGAGTGGTACCTCGCCCACCGGCGCTGGTGCGAACGCATCGCGACCGGCGGCTACCGGCGCGAGCGCCTCGGCCTCGAGGTCCAGCCGTGAAGGGCCTGGTCCTCGCCGGTGGCTCCGGCACGCGCCTGCGCCCGCTCACGTACACGGGCGCGAAGCAGCTGGTCCCCGTCGCCAATCGGCCGGTGCTGTTCTACGTGATCGACAACCTGGTGCACGCCGGGGTGACGGACATCGCGGTGATCATCTCGCCCGAGACCGGCGGCGAGATCCGCCGAGCCCTCGGCGACGGCAGCGCCTTCGGTGCACGCCTCGAGTACATCCTCCAGGACCGGCCGGCGGGCCTCGCCCACGCGGTCGCCACGGCGCGGCCGTTCCTCGAGGGCAGCGACTTCGTGATGTACCTCGGCGACAACCTCGTCGGGATGAAGATCCAGGAGGCGGTCGAGGCGTTCACGGCCGACCCGTCGCTGGCCGCTTCGGTGATGCTCAAGGAGGTGCCGAACCCGTCTTCCTTCGGTGTCGCCGAGGTGGACGCGGTCGGCAACGTGGTGGGGCTCGTCGAGAAGCCGCGCGAGCCGAAGTCGAACCTCGCCCTCGTCGGGATCTACCTGTTCCGCCCCTCGATCTTCGACGCCATCGCGCAGATCAAGCCCTCGCCGCGCGGCGAGCTCGAGATCACCGACGCCATCAGCAAGCTGATCGAGCTCGGGGGCACGGTGAAGTTCACCCGGCTCACGTCGTGGTGGCTCGACACGGGCAAGAAGGACGACATGCTCCTCGCCAACGACACCGTCCTCGACGACTGGCTGGTGTCGGGGGTGGAGGGTCACGTGGACGGCGAGAGCAAGGTCTCGGGCCGCGTGCGCATCGGCAAGGGCGCGCGCATCGTGCGCTCGGTGATCCGCGGGCCCACGATCGTCGGCGAGAACGTCGAGATCGTGGACTCGAAGATCGGCCCCTTCACCGCGATCGGCGACGGCGTGCGGGTGATCCGGTCCACGGTGGAGCACTCGGTGCTGATGGCCGAGAGCAGCATCACGGACATCCCGCGCCTCGAGGACTCGCTGCTCGGCAAGCGGGTGCTGGTGCGGCCGGGCCCCGCGCGGCACGGGGCTCTCAGCCTGATGGTGGGGGACGACTGCGTGGTGGAGCTGTCGCAGCCGTAGGCGGCTACCAGGACGCGCCGGCGAGCGACTTCTGCAGGTTGCAACCCACCGCCGCGTCCAGGATCGGATACCGATCTTCGCCGCCCCGGTAAGTCCGCAGGGCGGCAATCTTCACCGAGCACCGAGATCCTGAACGACGATCCGAAGCTCTGGATGGCTGCTCGCTTCGACCCTGGTTGCGCGTCGCGCAGCAGCTCGCTCGTGAGGTTCGAGCCGGGCGGTGCGGCCTCGCGGTAGGTCCAGTGCCTCAGACGGTCGTACGCGCAGGGCGACGGAGTGCAGGAGTAGGTCTGACGTTCGGGAACGATGATGTCGTAGCGATGCCCGCCCATCGCGGTGGCGGAGGGGACGACGTCCGGACTCGCCGTCGTGGCGAAGTCTCCCTGCGCCCAGGAGTCCCAGACCCACCCGCCCCGCCCCGTACTGGAACTCGTGCCCACGTGCCGGAGGAGCTTCGGTGACGCGTTCTTGTCGATGAGCCAGACGTCGAGGCGGCCCGGGCCCCACGAAGCCGCTGCCAGGCCCGTCGTCTGGAATCGCCCCGTTGAACGGAAGCGCCGGCAGCGCCTCCCAACCTCCTCCAGTGGCTGCGTCGTACCAGCGATGGATGATGTTCTGGCGGTCTCCGGCCCAGCCCACGCAGAACACGTCCAGGCGCCCCACACCCCAGGTCGTGACGTCGCACGACGCGCTGGGATCGAACGAGGTGCCGGGCATCGAGCCCCAGTTGTCGGCGTACACGCTCACGCCGCCGTCCGCGCTGCCGTAGTGCTGCAGCATGCCGGCGGTCGTGACGCCGAACACGTCGATCCGGTTGAAGCCCCAGGACACGGCGGCAGGGCTGTTGATCAGCGAGACGTACTGGGCCGGGGGCCAGTAGTTGAACCACGGCTCCGAGTTGGTCTGGACCCGAAGGTGACCGAGCTCGTCGAGCGCGAAGACGTTGGATCGGGTCGAGGGGTAGTCGAAGGGAGCCTTCTGCGTGACGCCCGGACCGTCGACGGCCGTGTTCGCGGTCTCTTCACCGACGGGATCGACGTCCGCGGCCGAGACCGAGCAGCCACCGATGGCGAGGGTGCCCAGGAGTGCGAGGGGAGGCGGTGGAGTTCCATGCGCGCCGCATCAGCAAGCAACGGACCAAGCACCGGCGCGCGCGACGAGCCCCGTCGTGTACACCTCTCCGCTCGCTTTGGGTCGCGAGCAGGTGTTTCGAAACGTTTCGAATCGGTTTCGAAACACCCGTGACGTCTCGAGCGGCTCACCACCGAGCCTTTCTACGTGAGGGGACGACTTGGTCCGACCGCTGCTTGGCGCCCGCGCACTCTGCACCCGACGCTCGGGCGCCAAGGGCAAAGGATCCAAGGAGATCGTCATGTTCGGAAACCATCTCGCGCGCCCCTCGGGGCTCACCCGTCTGGCCCTCGGCGGCCTGCTGTTGTGGAGTACCCAGAGCCTCGGCTGCGCGGTCGACGCGACGTCGGACGCCGCAGCCGTCGCACAGACGGAGAACCCGCTGTGGGTGAAGGGCTCGAAGATCTGGTCCAGCGGCGTGATCCAGGTCTGCTGGAAGACCTCTGGCTGGCCGACGGAGAAGGCGTGGGTGCAGCAGGCCGTACATGACACGTGGGAGGCCGTGCCGCCCGGCGTGGTCAAGTTCGTCGGCTGGGAGGACTGCCAGCGGGAGTGGTGGTCGGGCAGGATCACGAATGGTGTTCCGATCGAGATCAAGGACGACCACCCCCATACGGTCGGCCTGGGGACGGACAACGCCCCGGCGAACCTGGACATCGACAACGGATGGTCCTGAACTTCGCGTACGTGAACTTCGATCCAGGATGCGTCACCGATTACGGGCTGAAGCTGTGCATCCAGGCCACCGCGGCCCACGAGTTCGGACACTTGCTCGGCTTCGCGCACGAACAGAACCGCGGCGACACCCCGGATCTCTGGGTTCCCGGATACGCGAGCTGGTGCAAGGACATGGTGCAGGGCAACGAGGGGGACGCGATCCTGACCGCCTGGGACCGCGACTCGATCATGAACTACTGCTCCACGGAGTGGAACAACCTGGGCCGTCTCAGCGACGGCGACAAGCGCGGACTCCTCACCGCCTACGGCGGGAAGAACGCCGGTACGTCGAGCGCGCCCGGCCAGCAGTTCCAGGCCGACCTCAACGGCGACGGCTACGAGGACGCGTTCGCGCTCTACGACTACGGCGGCGACAAGATGGGCGTCTGGGTCTGGAGCGGCTCCATGAACGGCCTCACGCCGCCGTGGAACGCCTTTCTCAGCGCGCCGGGAGACTGGCGCTGGGGCAACGCCAAGCCGCTGGCCGGCGACTTCGATGGCGACGGCAAGGCCGACATCGCGGCCTTCTACAACTACGGCAACGACAACTCGGCGATCTGGGTCTGGTACTCCACGGGCTCCGGCTTCCTCGCGCCTCAGCTCCTCTGGTACTCCGGCGTCACCAACTGGAGCTGGGAACGCTCGCAGCCCGTCGTGGGCGACTTCAACGGCGACGGCGTGACCGACATCGCGGTCTTCTACGACTACGGCAGCGACGACACCGCCCTCTTCAGTTTCGACTTCCGACGCGGGCGCACCGTCGACGCCCCCGTGCAGCGCTGGCGCAGTGGCGCGGGCAACTGGCGCGCGAGCAACATCAAGCCCGTGACCGGCCACTTCGTCGCCGGTGAGGGCCGACTCACCGACATCATGGTGTTCTACGACTACGGCTCGTCCGACACGGGCTCGTTCCTGTTCCGCGGATTGCCGTGGGGGATCGGCGCGCCCACGCCCAAGTGGAGGAGCGGTCCGGGCAACTGGGCGTGGTCCAACTCCAAGTTCGTCGCCGCCGATTTCAACGGCAACGGGCTGACCGACATCGCGTGCCTCTACGACTACGGCAGCAGCGACGCCGCGCTGTGGCTGTTCTGGGAGGGCAATGGCTGGCCGAGCCAGGTCTGGCGCAGCGGCGCCGGCAACTGGTACCAGCCGGGGACCAGCCTCGCCGCCGGTCGGTTCGCGGGCGGAACGCGCGCGCAGATCGCCGGGTTCTACGACTACGGCAGCGACACCTCGGCGATCTGGACCTTCCGCGGTCCGCTCGCCGGCTGGGCGCCCGTGGCCCAGTGGTACAGCGGGCACTGGAACTGGAGCGCGCCGCGCACCAAGTTCTTCTGAGCGCCAGGGGAGGAGCCGGCCGACCTCACCGGCCGGCTCCATTACAGCCGGTCGATCTCCGTCAGGTGCAGCGCGTCGTCGGTGCGCACGAGCAGCCGACGACCGTCGGGGTGCAGGTGGACGCGCACCGCGTCGGCCTCCGTCGCGAACGCGCGCTGCGACAGGGATTTTCCCGTGTGATCCAGCACCTCGAGCGTGCCGAGGCGCGCCGCGACGATACGGTCCGCGGTCTGCACCACCGAGAAGTGCGCCTTCGGCTTGCGTGGGCTCTTGCCGATCCGCTTCCCGTCGCGCGCCCAGGTGACGAGGCCACCGCCCACGAGCACCAGCGACACTTCCTCGCCGCGCGCGAACAGGCCGCCCGTGGTCGGGGTCGCGTCGGCCCAACGACGCGCTCCCGTTGCGCGATCGATGCAAGCGATCTCGTCGTCGCCGGCGAGCACGAAGCGATCGGGAAACTCGACGATACCGATCACGTTCTTGGGGACGGCGAACTCACACCGCAGCTGGCCTGCGAAGTCGACGAGCCATCCGCGCGCGTCGCCGATCACCAGCACCTCGTCATCGAGCACCCGCAACGCGACGGCCCCTTGCGACAGCCACGGCGTGCGCAGGGTCCCCGCGCCGTCGACCGGGAGGGCGAACACCCCGAAGGCCTCGCTCGACGTGAGGAGCCGCCCATCGGGCAGCCGCGCCATCGTGCGCAGCGCCGGCAGGCCGGCCTGCGTCGACACGAGCGCGTGGGTCACGAGGTCGAAGATCAGCACCTCGCCCTCGTACGTGCAGACGAAGAGGCGATCGCCGTCGAAGTCCACGCCACCGATGCAGCGGTCGGCCGGGAACGGCAGGGTGACGAACCCGGGCGGCGCCGGCTTCTTCTCCGGCCACGGCTGCGCCTTCTCCGGCCACACGAGCTCGAGGACCGGGTCGACGTCGAGCGGCTCGGTCTCGGTGTTGACGAACAGCACCTCGGCCCACGCCGCGAAGAGCGCGTCGAGGGTCTTCTCCTTGCGGGGCGTGAGCTTCTCCTCGTCGTGGTCGAAGAAGACGAGCCTGGGCGCGCCCTTCTTGCGGTAGTCGAGCGCGAAGCCGTTGCCGTAGCCGTCGTTGGTGAAGCGCAGCACGCGCGGAGGATGGAGAGCGAGCTGGTCGGTGGCGACGAGCTCGAGCTGGCCACTGGGTGCGTCGTCGGCATCGAGCTTCCCACCCTCACGGACCTGCCAGTAGAGGCCGAACGGCGCACCGACCTCGAGGTGGAGGGCCCGCAGCATCGGCGGGAGCGTCACACCGAGCCGCGCTTCGACGGCGGCGAGGTCGGCCTCGGTAGCGCGGGTGCCCGAGAGGTGCTGGAGGGTGAAGGTGTCGGGGTGGGCCTCGAGGCGCGCCCGGACGTCGGCCACGAGGGCCAGGAACGCGGCGGCGGACATGAGCGCGAGGTTACATGGTCGTCATCGGCGCTGGCCGACGCCCGTCGGCTCGAGCGCGACGACGTGGACTGGTTCACTTTGGCCTGCGCGCCGAGGAAGTGTGTCGAGCCCGGAGAGCTTGGCACAGGCCATCGGTGGAGACTCTGCGCAAGCGGAGTCCTGCTTGCGTGGGTGACGGCGAAGGGTACGGTCTTGGAATGCGTCTTGCCCCCCCCGCTGTCGTCCTGATCGGGTTGGCGATCCTGGGCGCGCGTGAGGCACGCGCGGCCTACGTCGCCGCAGGCGTGCAGACCACGTCCATCCATCGCGCCTCTGTTGTTCTGGAAGCGGGCTACGAGTACGAAATCCTCACAGCGGATTGCGCGGTCGGCGTGGACCCGTTCATGCACCTCGCCTACGTCACCTCGACCTCCGGTGACGGCTCGCAACACCTCGTCGAGGTCGCCCAGAACGACGACATCGATCCATCCAGCGGCAACTACAACGCACGCGTGTATTGGACGCCGACGACGACGACGACCTACCAAGTGATCGTCCGCGCGTGGTCGGTGGCAGCGAGCGGCTACGGCAAGGTGCGCCTGCGCCGGCGTCCCGTCGGTGGCGCCTGGGGTGCCTACAGCGACGTGTCCACCAGCGTGTGGTTCGGCGGGAAGCTCGTGACCCTCGAGCCGAACAAGCGAGAGTACTGGACTCGCCTCGTGCAGCCTGCCGCGGGCGGCTACGACGACACCGTCGTCTACGCGCTGAGCTCGACCGGCGGGTACGGCATCGAACGCATCATCGGCTACGACGACGACTCGGGCGTCGGGCACATGTCCCGCTACACGTTGCCGACTGGCAAGTACACCGATCTCCTGCTCGTTGGCACGTTCGGCAACGGGACGAGTGGCCAGGTGGACGTGATCGCGAACGACAAGGACTCGGACGCGGATGGCGACGGGCTCGGGGCCGGCCTCGAGGCCGCTCTGGGCATTTGTGACGCGACGACGGCCCCGGGCTGCTCGGCCGTCCTCAACCTGCTCGACTCGGACCATGACGGGCTCACCGATTTCCACGAGGTCTTGGGGGTCGACCAGGCGTCCTGGGATCAGGCCCTTCATCTGCCGGGCTGGGGCGCCGATCCACGCAAGAAGGACGTGTTCGTCGAGGTCGACTTCAGCACCGACTGGGCTGGCACGACCAACCCGTTCACGCAGTGGTACGCCGACAAGACCCAGCAGAAGTACGCCGTCGCGCCGCAGACGAGCATCAAGAACCTGGTGGGGGGCGGGGTCTTCTTGCACTTCGACATCGGCAAGACGGGGGATCCGTGCCCCACCAACCGCACGCTCTGTGGCGCGTGGGGTGGTGGCGGAGACAAGACGAACGCCCACTTCGCGCCCGGCGACGTCCGCAAGGGGAAGTTCCGACATCTGCTGGCGTTCCCAGGCGGCGGTGAGGCCAAGGTGGCGAGCGACTCGGTGAACGCTGGACTGCTCTACGGAGACGGTAGCGCGACCGCCCAGGCCATCACCCACGAGCTCGGCCACTCCGTGGGCCTCCAGCACGGCGGCAACTGGTCGTGGGACGCGAGCACCAAGTTCGGCGACGGAGACATCAACTGCAAGCCCACGTACGTGAGCTTGATGAACTACGCCTTCGACGTGTCGCCGAGCGAGTTCGACGCCGAGTTCAACTTCTCGTTCGGCACCCGCGCGAACGCCGACCCTCGTCGCACGTTCGAGACCCTCTCGCCGGGAGCCTACCTACACTGGAACTGGTTGAGCGCCAGCGCGCCCCGCAGGACGGGGCACAACCTGCCCATTGCCCAGCCCGACGGTCAGCTCGATCTGAACCGGGACGGAGTCCTGACGAGCGGCACCGTCCGCTCGGTGCTGGCCTCGGGCAGAGACCAGTGCGGCGTGCACTGGCTCGTCTTCGACACCCTCGCCCCGCAGGCCTCGGTGGGTTCCGTGAGCCCGAGCATCACCCGCTATGGGGACGGGAAGCTCGTCGCGGTGTACGCGCCGTTCGCGCTCAACGGCGTTCGGTACAAGACGACGAGCCACACGGGGACGAGCAACAAGGCGAGCTGCGACGCCGGCGAGGCGCGGCCCTGGGAGCCATGCCACGGCTGGAGCGCCGAGTACTCGATGCCGGTGGGCTCCGCGCTGGCGGGCGCTGTCGTGAAGAGCCTTTCTGCCACCTGGTGGGGGAGCACGACGGTCGTCGCGTTCGAGACGAGCGACCGCAAGATCTGGGCGAATGTCGCGACCGGCGTCGACGGCGCGGGCCAGCTGACGGGCTGGCTGAGCGAGCCCGTGCTGCTCGCTGCGGACGCCGACAGCGGCGACATCCACCTCGGCACGATGTACGTCTCGACCGCGTCTCCCGCGTCGTTCCCGCAGGACGAGGTCCTCGCCTTGTTCTACACGACGGGTACGGGCGGCTCTGCGAATCACCGCATGCGCTGGGCAACGTCGCCCACCGGAACGTGGACGACCCGCGATCCACTGCTGGCCGGTGGGGCCTCCGTCGACGGCGACGAGTCGCCAGTGGTCGCGGTCTGGCCGGGTCGAAGCCGTGGTGGGCCGAGCTTTGCGAGCGTTGGCGGAGCGTGCGGAGTGTTCCCCACCCGACTCGTGGGTGGCTCGCGCACGTTCAAGTTCCTCTGTTACGACAAGAGCACCGATCGCTGGACCGATCGAACCACGTCCGCGGGCCTCGGCGGCGTGAGCCTTGGCGGGCGTCCCACGCTGGCCTTCCACACGCTCCGCGCGGGCGTGCCCGCCGGGAGTGGACCCACCACGCCCGTCTCGTTGCTGGGAGACGGAACGCAAGGCGTGTTCCTCCTCGCGACGCAGGACGGCGGACGCACGCCCTGGGTCAACGTTTCGACCGGCCTGAGCGCCGCCAGCCCGCCCGGCGCGACCCTCCAGTTCAAGTTCGTGGAGACGTCGTGGCCCCAGCGGAACAACGTGTCGTTGACCCTGTACGCCGACCGCGATCTCACGAGCGTCAAGGGGATCGGGCTCCCCACGCGCGCTGGTGTGAGCAACCTCGAGGTCGGCGGGGTGTTAGACGGCGCCGTGTCGGCTAACCTCGCCGACGGCGACGACTTCACCGTCATGGAGCGCGGCATCTGCCACGGGATCCAGGGCGGCACCTTCTGCCAGACGCCGACCGTCGGCGGCCAGACCTACCCGGGACCTTGAAGGAGACCACGATGCGAAGAGGACACCGACACGCTTCCCTGCTCGGCCTCGCGGCGCTCGTCGCGGCGGCCTTCGGACCGCACGAGTCTGCGCGCGCAGGGACGCCACCGCCTGGCAAGAGCGGGCCCGAAGGCGGCGCACCCGCTCCGGCCATCGAGCGCATCGCCGGCGACCTGAAGGGGGCGAAGCCGTTTCCTGTCGAAGACCCCAAGAAGGCGCGCGCGGTCCCGGGCTGCGTCCAGGCGGCCTACGCGCGCCTCACCGCCGAGGCCAAGACGATCCGGGCAGGGGCGCTGAAGCCGGATGCCGCGGACGAGGCGATCGCGACGCGGAAGCGAGAGATCCTCTCACGCACGGCGCTCCTTGCCGCTGGCTGCCCGGAGGTGGAGTGATGGCGAAGCTAGCGTTGGCCCTGGGAGTGTTTGCGATCGGTCTCGTGGGCTGCGAGTCACCCGCGGCGGCGCCCGACGCGGGCGTCGATGCGGCGCCGGACACCTCCACCGCGCTCGACAGCGCGTTCTCGGACGTCGCGACCGATGCGGCCCTCGAGGCTGAGGCGGACGCCGACGAGGGCTGTGCGCCCCCGTTGTTCCCGCCCCGGACCGATGGCTGCCCTTGCCAGCCCAGCGTCGGGCCGTGCAACAAGGACAACGTCGGCAAGGTCTGCGACTACTTCGGCTTCTGCCCGACCAAGTCAACTCGCGAGACGTGCACGCTGGTGAAGCCCTCGGAGGGCGCGCCGTACTACAACTGGATCGGGTCGTTCGTGCCGTGCCCGGGCACCGAAGCCGGCCCGACGGACGCCAGCGACGGCGGGTGACTGTTGGGATGAGGCCGCTGTTCGCTGCGTGGCTGCTGGTCGGGTGTGCGGGTGCGGCGGCGCCCGACGTGGGCGTCGATGCGGCGCCGGACACCTCCACCACGCTCGACAGCGCGCTCCCCGACGTCGCGACCGACGCGGCCCTCGAGGCCGAGGCGGACGCCGACGAGGGCTGTGCTCCCCCGTTGTTCCCGCCCCGGACCGATGGCTGCCCTTGCCAGCCCAGCGTCGGGCCGTGCAACAAGGACAACGTCGGAAAGGTCTGCGACTACTTCGGCTTCTGCCCGACCAAGTCGACTCGCGAGACGTGCACGCTGGTGAAGCCCTCGGAGGGCGCGCCGTACTACCAGTGGGTCAGCTCCGGAGTGGCTTGCCCCGGCGCCGAAGCCGGCCCGACGGACGCCAGCGACGGCGGGTAGACTGCGAGGATGAGGCCGCTGTTCTTCGCGTGGCTGCTCGTCGGTTGTACCAGTGCCGCGGCGCCCGCTGCGGGCGTCGACGTGGCACCCGACACTTCCACCACGCTCGACAGCGCGTTGCCGGACGTCGCGACCGACGCGGCCCTCGAGGCCGAGGCGGACGCCGACGAGGGCTGTGCGCCCCCACGGTTCCCGCCCCGGACCGATGGCTGCCCTTGCCAGCCCAGCGTCGGGCCGTGCAACAAGGACAACGTCGGAAAGGTCTGCGACTACTTCGGCTTCTGCCCCAGCAGTCCGACACGGACGACCTGCACCCTGGTCAAGCCCTCGGAGGGCGCGCCCTACTACAGCTGGATCGCGTCGTTCGTGCCTTGCCCGGGCACCGAAGCCGGCCCGGCGGACACCAGCGACGGCGGGTAGACTGCGGGGATGAGGCCGCTGTTCCCCGCGTGGCTGCTCGTCGTCGGTTGTGCGGGGGCAGCGGCGCCCGACGCGGGCGTCGACGCGGCGCCCGACACGTCCGGCACGCTCGACAGCGCGTCTTCCGACGTCGCGACCGACGCGGCCCTCGAGGCCGAGGCGGACGCCGACGAGGGCTGTGCTCCCCCGTTGTTCCCGCCCCGGACCGATGGCTGCCCTTGCCAGCCCAGCGTCGGGCCGTGCAACAAGGACAACGTCGGAAAGGTCTGCGACTACTTCGGCTTCTGCCCCAGCAGTTCCACTCGCGAAACGTGCACCCTGGTGAAGCCCTCGGAGGGCGCGCCCTACTACAGCTGGATCGGCTCGTTCGTGCCGTGCCCCGGCGCCGAAGCCGGCCCGACGGACGCCAGCGACGGCGGGTAGACTGCGAGGATGAGGCCGCTGTTCCCCGCGTGGCTGCTCGTCGGTTGTACCAGTGCCGCGACGCCCGACGCGGGCGTCGACGCGGCGCCCGACACGTCCACCACGCTCGACAGCGCGTTGCCGGACGTCGCGACCGACGCGGCCCTCGAGGCCGAGGCGGACGCTGACGAGGGCTGTGCGCCGCCGCTGTTCCCGCCCCGGACCGATGGCTGCCCTTGCCAGCCCAGCGTCGGGCCGTGCAACAAGGACAACGTCGGCAAGGTCTGCGACTACTTCGGCTTCTGCCCCAGCAGTCCGACACGGACGACCTGCACCCTGGTCAAGCCCTCGGAGGGCGCGCCGTACTACAGCTGGACCGCGTCGTTCGTGCCGTGCCCAGGCACCGAAGCCGGCCGACGGACGCCAGCGACGGCGGGTAGACTGCGAGGATGAGGCCGCTGTTCCCCGCGTGGCTGCTCGTCGTCGGTTGTGCGGGGGCAGCGGCGCCCGACGCGGGCGTCGACGCGGCGCCCGACACGTCCGGCACGCTCGACAGCGCGTCTTCCGACGTCGCGACCGACGCGGCCTCGAGGCCGAGGCGGACGCTGACGAGCTGTGCCCCGCCGCGGTTCCCGCCCCGGACCGATGGCTGCCCTTGCCAGCCCAGCGTCGGGCCGTGCAACAAGGACAACGTCGGAAAGGTCTGCGACTACTTCGGCTTCTGCCCGACCAAGTCGACTCGCGAGACGTGCACGCTGGTGAAGCCCTCGGAGGGCGCGCCGTACTACAACTGGATCGGGTCGTTCGTGCCGTGCCCGGGCACCGAAGCCGGCCCGGCGGACGCCAGCGACGGCGGGTAGACTGCGAGGATGAGGCCGCTGTTCCCCGCGTGGCTGCTCGTCGGGTGTACCAGTGCCGCGACGCCCGACGCGGGCGTCGATGCGGCGCCCGACACCTCCACCACGCTCGACAGCGCACTCGACGTCGCGACCGACGCGGCCCTCGAGGCCGAGGCGGACGCTGACGAGGGCTGTGCGCCCCCGCGGTTCCCGCCCCGGACCGATGGCTGCCCTTGCCAGCCCAGCGTCGGGCCGTGCAACAAGGACAACGTCGGAAAGGTCTGCGACTACTTCGGCTTCTGCCCGACCAAGTCGACACGGACGACCTGCACCCTGGTCAAGCCCTCGGAGGGCGCGCCGTACTACAGCTGGACCGCGTCGTTCGTGCCGTGCCCGGGCACCGAAGCAGGCCCGGCGGATGCAAGCGACGGCGGGTAGGACTCGCGGTCGCAGTCACTGGCTCGCTCGCGCAGCGCAGCCAAAAACAAGGGGTGCGACGGGAGGGACTCGAACCCTCAAGCCTTGCGGCGCAGGAACCTAAACCCTGTGCGTATGCCAGTTCCGCCACCGTCGCGAGCCGGAGGGGGCCACTTGAGCACCCCAGTTAAGCACCACAGGCCGCACCCGTCACGAGGACGTCGCGGCCCGAGGGGTTGGAGGAGCTGTTCAGGAAGTGGGCTGGGCAGGCTCGGCGCCGGCCTTGCGGTCCATGGCATCCTGAAGACCGATACGAAGGCGCCCGGAGCGCTTCATCTTCTTCGGCTTCTGCGGGGTGGCCAGCCACTCGTGGCGGCGGCGAACATTCCAGATGGCGCGGTTGGCCATTACGTACAGTCTCCTCGCGGTTTCGGAAAAGGGGGGCGAACGCTAGCGAACTTCGAGCCTCCGCGCAAGGTGCCCTGGGTGACAGCGCAGGGCCGTTGCGGCCCGGACCCTCCGCCGCCTATCGTGCTCGACCATTCTCGGAACCCTCGATGCACCCTGAATCTTCCCTCCGGATCGACGGCCGCGTCCTCTACCTCACCGAAGATCCCGAGCTCCTCCGGCAACAGCTGGGCGGGCAGGATCTGGCGTGGGACGGCGCCGCGTCGCTCATCTCCAACATCTCCACCGACGAGATCACGCCGGGGTGGGTCTGTTACTACTACGACGAGACCCTGGCCCGGTACGCGTTCGTGGGCCTGCGCGGCAACGTGTTCCCGCGCGACGCGCTCAAGGACGGCAAGTTCCAGGTCGTCGTGAGCGGCGCCTCCAAGGGGTGCGGCAGCTCGCGCGAGACCGCGCCGTTCGCCGAGCTCGCCGCCGGCGTGAAGCTCGTCGTCGCGAAGAGCATCGAGAAGATCTACGGGCAGAACTGCCAGAACATCGGCCTGCTCACGACGACCGATTTCGGCATCCTGGACCGCATCAAGAAGGGCGAGTCCATCCCGCTCTCCGAGTTCACCAAGGGGCTCGACCCGATCAGCGCCGCCATCGTCGAGTGTGGCGGCCTCTTCGCCTACAACAAGCGCCGCATGGCCGGCGAGCTCTCGCCGCCCGCCATCACCACCACCACGCGGCCGATGACCCTGGTCGAGAAGATCCTCGCGCGCCACGCCGTCGTCGACGCCAAGACCGGCCAGCTCGGCGTGACCGCCGTCGCCCCGGGCGACGCCACGTTCGTGCGCGCCGACGTGCGCTTCTCCCACGAGTACGTCACGCCGATGGCCGCGGCCCTGTTCGCTTCGGGCTTCGACAAGGGCACGCGCGTGCAGGATCCGGCGTCGGTGTTCGCGTTCCGCGACCACCTCACCTTCCTCGACCTCATCATGCCGCGCGCCCACCGCGAGATGGGGCTCGACGAGCAGGCCAAGAAGCTCGCGGTCGTGCAGCAGGATTTCGCCACCGAGATGGGCCTCAAGCTCTACGGCGAGGTGCACCGCGACGGCAAGCTCGTGGGGAGCGAGGCCATCTGCCACAACATGGTGATCGAGGAGCTCGGCATGCCGGGCGACGTCATCGCCGGCACCGACAGCCACACCTGCATGGGCGGCGCGCTCGGCGCCTTCGCCTTCGGTGTCGGGTCGACCGACATGGCCAACGCGTGGTTCACGCGCGATGTCCGGGTGAAGGTCCCCGAGACCGTGCGCTTCCGCCTGACCGGCCGCATGCAGCCCGGCGTCTGCGCCAAGGACGTGATGCTGCACATCCTCGCGCAGCCGTTCTTCCGCGGCGGCGACGGCATCGGCAAGGTGCTCGAGTTCCAGGGCGAGGGCGTCACCGCGATGGCCCTCGACGAGCGCGCCACGCTCACCAACATGGCCGTCGAGGCCGGCGGCTTCACCGGCGTCGTCGCCGCCGACGAGGTCGTCGTCGACTACCTGCACGAGATGCGCGGCCTCGACAAGGCCGCCGTCCGCGCCCGCATCGTCGAGGGCGACCCCGGAGCGACCTACTTCGCCACCTTCGACATCGACCTCTCGGCGATCGAGCCCATGGTCGCGACGCCGGGCGATCCCCGCAACGGCATCCCGCTCCGCGAGCTGCTCGCCAAGGGCGCGGCCCCCGCGGTCACGATCGCCTACGGCGGGTCGTGCACCGGCGGCAAGAAGGCCGACATGGACATGTACGCCGCGGTCCTCGCGCGCGCCGTGAAGGACGGCCGCAAGGTGAAGGAGGGCGTGCAGCTCTACATCCAGTTCGGCTCGCAGCGCATCCGCAAGTACGCCGAGGAGCGCGGCTACCTGCAGGTGTTCGAGCAGGCGGGCGCCCACCTCGTCGACCCCTCCTGCGGCGCTTGCATCAAGGCTGGCCCCGGCGTCTCGGACAGCCCCGATCAGGTCACGGTCAGCGCCATCAACCGCAACTTCCCCGGCCGCAGCGGGCCCGGACAGGTCTACCTCGCGAGCCCGCTCGTCGTGGCGGCCTCCGCGCTCGAGGGTCACCTCGCCGCGCCCAAGGTGTGAACTTGACCGAGAAACCCTCGCAGGGGGCGGGCCCCAAGCCCGACCCGATGATCGGCGAGCTCATCGCCGATCGCTACCGCGTGGACGCGCGGCTCGGCGAGGGCGGGATGGGGTCGGTCTACCGCGCCGAGCACTTGCACATGCGCAAGCGCTTCGCGATCAAGGTGCTGCACTCCGACCTGTGCACCCACCAGGAGATCGTCGCGCGCTTCGAGCGCGAGGCGATGGCCGCCGCCAACATCGACCACCCCAACGTCGCCCAGGCGCACGACTTCGGCAAGCTGCCCGATGGCTCGTTCTACCTGGTGCTCGAGTACGTCGAGGGCACCGACCTGCGCACGCTGCTCGGCAAGGGGCCGCTCTCGCCGGCCTCCGCGGTGCACATCACCCTGCAGATGCTCGGGGCGCTCCAGCGCGCGCACGAGCTCGGCATCGTCCACCGCGACCTCAAGCCCGAGAACATCCTCGTCTTCGAGAAGGACGGCGACACCGAGTTCGTGAAGGTGCTCGATTTCGGCATCGCGCGCGTGCCCGTGTCCGAGCTCGGCTCGCCCGAGTCGCGCACCAACGACACCCGCCCGCTCACCCAGGCCGGCACCGTCTACGGCACCCCCGAGTACATGGCCCCCGAGCAGGCGCTCGGCGCGGTGGTCGACGGACGGGCAGATACCTACGCGGTCGGCGTCCTCCTGTTCGAGATGCTCGTCGGCAAGCGCCCCTACGACAACAAGGACAAGGTCGCGCTGCTCGGCTCGCACGTGCGCGACCCCATCCCGAGCGTGCGCGAGCGGGCGCCCAAGGGCCAGTGGATCACCCACGAGCTCGAGCAGGTCGTCACGATGATGCTCGCGAAGGACAAGAACGAGCGCTATCAGACCGCGAACGACGCGGCCGAGGCGCTGCTCAAGCTCGGCTTCGACGCGCCGGTGCCCGCGACCCGCAGCCCCTCGGTACACGCCGGGAGTGGCGCCAAGATCATCGAGGTCCCCATCGACACCCCGATGGTCGGCCTCGAGCGCACCTCCGACCGGCGCGTACGGGTGCACACCGGAGAGCGCACCGACCAGGAGGCGACCACCATCGCCAGCAAGGAGGCGACGGTCTCGGCGCCCGAGAGCCGTCGACGGAGCACCATCGGCCCCTGGCTGTTCGCGACCGTGGCCCTCGTCGTCGCCGGCGTGCTCGCGTTCTCGTGGGTCAAGCACCGCGGCGCCGAGGGCGCGAACCCGGTCGCGACCGCGAGTTCGTCGGCCGGGTCTGCGTCGTCTTCGGCCCCGGCCGCTCCCGTCGACTCCAAGGCCGCCGCGCTCACCGCGCTCGGTCGGGTGGCGTCGGGTGAGATCGAGGGCGGCCTCGCCGACCTGATGCAGCTGGTCGACAAGAACCCGAAGGACCCGGCGCTCTTGCGCGCGCTCGCCCAGGGGCAGAGCAAGGCCAAGCGGCACGAAGACACGATGAAGACCATCCGCAAGCTCCTCGAGCTCGACGGCACCCAGACCAAGGATCCCTTGCTCGGGCCGCTGTTCGAGGAGGCCCTCGCGGTCAACCCGGCGAGCGACGAGGCGGTGGCGGTGCTCGTCGGCCCGATGGGCGCGGACGGCGCCAAGTTCCTCTACGACCTCGCCTGGAGCGACCGCGGCACCAACGCGGCGCGCCTGCGGGCCATGCGCGCGCTGCGCGACCCGAAGACGGCCAAGGGCGTGCCCGCCTCGATCCACGCGGCGGTCGAGCTCAAGACCGCGCCGTGGGGGTGCAAGGAGCGCAAGGCGCTGCTCGAGAAGCACCGCGCGGAGCTCGGCGCCGAGGGCCTGCCGATCCTGCTGGAGTGGCAGAAGCCAGCCTGCGGCGTCGGAAAGAAGCAGGATTGTTTCCCGTGTCTGAAGGACGGCAACCTCTTGCCCAACGTCATCAAGGAGCTGGAGGCCAAGTCCAAGGCTGCGCCCGCTCCTTCCTCCTCCAAGCCATGAGCATGCGCATCGCCAAGGACTGCTGGGTGGTCCTCGACTACGTCCTCTACGACGACGAGGGCGAGGTCATCGAGACCACCGAACCGACCGACCCCGAGGGCGCCGAGGACGCGAGCGCCGCCGCCGAGACCCCGACGGGCGGCAAGCCCCTCGGCTTCGTGTTCGGCTACGGCGCCCTCGTGCCCGGGCTCGAGCGGGGGCTCGTGGGGATGGCCGCCGGCGAGACGCGCGTGCTCGAGGTGGCCCCCGAAGACGCCTACGGCCCCCGCGACGAGGGCCTCGAGCAGTGGTTCGACCGTGACGAGTTCCCCCCCGACGTGGCCGCCGAGGACGAGCTCGCGGCGAGCGACGACCAGGGCCGCGATCTGACCCTGCGCGTGATCGAGGTGACCGACGACGCCGTGCTCGTCGACGCGAACCACCCGCTCGCCGGCGAGGCCCTCACCTTCGACGTCGTCGTGCGCGCCGTCCGCGCCGCGACCGCGCAGGAGCTCGCGCTCGCGCGCAAGGACGCGCCCAAGGCCAAGCTCAAGGTCGTCGTCCACCCCGAGCTCGACGACGAGCAATAGCCCGCGACCTCGGTCTCCGCCGTGCTCATTTGAGCCAGATCATGGGAGGAGATCGCGAAGAATCGTGGTTCCTCGTGCGCCCGGCCCGTTGTGGCCCCCGGGCCCGGTGCCTACCGTTGTTCTCGTGAACCACGACCTCACCGCGCTCGTCGGTCGTCACGGCGGAGATGGCTCCCGGCTGGTGCAGATCCTCCGGGAGGTGATGGCGGTCGAAGGGTGGATCTCGCCCCCGACCATCACCGAGCTCGCGCGCCTCCTGCACCTGTCTCGCGCCCACGTCGAAGGCGTCGCCGGCTTCTACGCGTTCTTCGCCACGACACCGCACGGGCGCTTCCGCGTGCTGTTCAGCGACAACGTCACCGACGTGATGGCGGGCAGTCACGAGCTCCGGAAGCGCATGCTCGACTCGTTCCGCATCGAGCTCGGCGAGGTGAGCCGCGACGGCCTTGTGAGCGTGGGCGCCACCTCGTGCACCGGCCTCTGCGATCAAGGGCCGGCGCTCCTGGTCAACGGACACGCCATCGCGCGCCTCACCCCGGCGCGCATCGGCGCCATCACCTCCCTCATCCGTGCGGGATCGCCCGTCGAGCAGTGGCCCGACAACCTCTTCACCATCGACCACCACGTCGAGCGCAAGGACCTCCTCCTCGGCACCGAGCTCGCGCCGGGCGCCGGCATCGACGCGGCGAGCGGGCGCGGACGCGCCGGGACCGTCGCGGAGATCGAGGCCTCGCTGCTGCGTGGCCGCGGGGGCGCCGGGTTCTCCACCGGCGCCAAGTGGAAGGCCTGCGCGGCGGCCCCGGGCGAGCAGCGCTACGTCGTCTGCAACGCCGACGAGGGCGAGCCGGGCACGTTCAAGGACCGCGAGCTCCTCCGCGAGTGGGCGCCCCTGGTCGTCGAGGGCATGACCGTCGCCGGCTGGGCCGTGGGCGCGCACAAGGGCCTGATCTACCTGCGCGGCGAGTACCTGTTCCTCCTGCCCGCGCTCGAGGCGCTGCTCGAGGAGCGGCGCCGCGCGGGCCTCCTCGGCGCCGGCATCCGCGGTGTCCCGGGGTTCGACTTCGACGTCGAGATCCACCTCGGCGCCGGCGCCTACGTCTGCGGCGAGGAGTCCGCGCTGCTCGAGTCGCTCGAGGGCAAGCGCGGCATCCCGCGCAACCGTCCGCCGTATCCGGTCACCCACGGCTACCGCCAGCAGCCGACCGTCGTGAACAACGTGGAGACGCTCGTGGCGGCCGCGCTGATCGCCGCGCGCGGCGCCGACTGGTTCCGCGCCGTCGGCACCCCCAAGTCGGCGGGCACCAAGATCCACTCGGTGTCCGGCGACGTCGCGCGCCCCGGGATCTACGAGTTCCCGTTCGGCACCTCGATCCGCACCCTCCTCACCGCGGCCGGCGCGACCAAGACCCAGGCGGTCATGGTCGGTGGTCCCTCCGGCGTGCTGGTCTCCGCGAGCGAGTTCGATCGCCGCGTCGCCTTCGAGGACGTGCCGAGCGCCGGCGCGTTCATGGTGTTCGACGACTCGCGCGACGTGCTCTCGGTCCTCGACAATTTCGCCCACTTCTTCGCCCACGAGAGCTGTGGGTTCTGCACGCCGTGTCGGGTCGGCACCACGGTGCAGAGGCAGATCCTCGGGCGCGTCGTCGCCGGCAAGGGCTCCCGGCGCGACGTGGACGAGCTCCTCCAGGTCTCGCGCTTGCTGAAGGCGACGAGCCACTGCGGGCTCGGGCACACCGCGGGCAACGCCGTGCTCGACGGCCTCACCAAGTTCCGACCCGCGTTCGACCGCCGCCTGTCGTCGCTCGACGTGCCCACGTTCGACCTCGACGCGGCCCTCGCCCCCGCCCGCGAGGCCACCGCGCGCGACGACGCGGGCGCTCACCTCGACGAGGAGGGACCGTGACCGACACACCCGAGGCCGATGCCACGTTCCAGCTCGACGGGCACGACGTGCCGTTCGAGCCCGGCCAGACCATCCTGCAGGCGGCCCTCGCCGCCGGGAAATACATTCCCTATCTATGCTTCCACCGCGAGTTCCACCCGCACGGGAGCTGCAAGGTGTGCACCGTCAAGGTCAACGGCCGCACCGGCGCGAGCTGCACCACGCCGGCCCGCCCAGGCGACGTCGTCGAGTCCGAGACCGAGGAGATCCGCGACCTGCGGCGCCACCTCGTGCAGTTCCTGTTCACCGAGGGCAACCACTTCTGCCCCTCGTGCGAGCAGAGCGGCAACTGCACGCTCCAGGCGGTCGGCTACGACCTCGGCGTCACGACCGGGCACTACGTGCCGCTGTTCCCGAACCGCCCGCTCGACGCCTCGCACCCCGAGGTCCTGCTCGACTTCAACCGCTGCATCCTCTGCGAGCTGTGCGTCCGCGCGAGCACGCTGGTCGATCACAAGAGCGTGTTCGCCCTCTCGGGACGGGGCATCGACAAGCACCTCGTGGTCAACGCGGAGTCGGGCCGGCTCGCCGACACGAACCTCGCCGTCGACGACAAGGCCATGAGCGTCTGCCCGGTCGGCGTCATCCAGCGCAAGCGTCGCGGCTTCCTCGTGCCCATCGGCAAGCGCACCTACGACGAGCGCCCGATCCGCGAGGTCGCCGTCGACCGGGAGAAGGAGGCCTGAGATGGCCAAGAAGCTCCGCGTCGCCACCACCTCGCTCGCCGGCTGCTTCGGCTGCCACATGTCGTTCCTCGACATCGACGAGCGCCTCGTCGCGCTCCTCGACCACATCGAGCTCGACGCGAGCCCGCTGACCGATCCAGGCACCCCGGGCCCTGCGACCTCGGCATCGTCGAGGGCGGCGTCTGCAACGCCGAGAACGTCCACGTGCTGCGCGAGCTGCGCAAGCAGTGCAAGACGCTGGTCGCGCTCGGCGCCTGCGCCGTCAACGGCGGACTCCCCGCGCAGCGCAACCACCTCGACATCCGCGACTGTCTGCAGACGGTGTATCTCACCGGCCTCGGCGTCGAGCGCGGCTTCATCCCCAACGACCCGGAGCTCCCCCTCCCCCTCGCGCAGGTGCACCCGCTGCACGACGTCGTGAAGGTCGACTACTTCCTCCCCGGCTGCCCGCCCTCGGCCGACGCCATCTGGCAGTTCCTGACCGACCTCATCGCCGGTCGCACGCCGCAGCTCGGGCACGGCCTCATCCACTACGACTGAGCCGAGCGTGAGCGAGGCGAAGTATCGGCCGCCTCCACGGGCGGCCGACAAAGATTCACAGAGAGCGAGCCGAGAACAGCCATGACCTCATCCCTCGAGAAAGCCAAGGATCCGACCGGCCTGCGCCGCGTGGTCATCGAGCCCGTTTCGCGGGTCGAGGGCCACGGCAAGGTCACCATCCTGCTCGACGCCGCCAACAAGGTGCACCAGGTCCGGCTGCACATCGTCGAGTTCCGCGGCTTCGAGCGCTTCATCCAGGGCCGCCCCTACTGGGAGGTGCCGGTGATGGTGCAGCGCCTCTGTGGCATCTGCCCGGTGAGCCACCACCTCGCCGCGAGCAAGGCGCTCGACCGCGTGGTGGGCGCGCACACCCTCACGCCCACCGCCGATCGGGTGCGGCGGCTCATGCACTACGGGCAGATCCTGCAGTCGCACGCGCTGCACTTCTACCACCTCTCCTCGCCCGATCTGCTGCTCGGCTTCGAGAGCGAGGTCGCGCGGCGCAACGTCGTCGGCGTGCTCGCCGCCTACCCGGAGCTCGCCAAGCAGGGGGTGATGCTGCGCAAGTTCGGGCAAGAGGTGATCCGGATCACCGCGGGCAAGCGCGTGCACGGCACCGGCTCGATCCCGGGCGGCGTGAACAAGGCCGTCTCGGAGGCCGAGCGCGACGAGCTCCAGCGCGCGCTCCCCGACGTGATCGCCTGGGCCCGCACCGGCGTCGCGCTCGTCACCGAGCTGTTCGCGAAGGACCGCGCCACCTACGAGCGCTTCGGCACGGTGCGCTCCAACATCCTCTCGCTCGTCGGTCGGGATGGGAAGCTCGACCTCTACGACGGTGTGCTCCGCGCCCGCGACGCCGACGGCAAGATCCTCTTCGATGGCGTCGACGTGCAGGGCTACGACGCGCTCATCAAGGAGAACGTGCGGTCGTGGAGCTACATGAAGTTCCCGTTCCTGACCGCGCTCGGCCCCGAGGCCGGCTGGTACAAGGTGGGCCCCCTCGCGCGCATCCAGAACTGCGACTCGCTCGGCACCCCCCTCGCCGACGCCGCCCGCGACGAGCTGCTCGCGGTCACCCCGGGCAAGCTGGTCCACGCGCCGCTCGCGTTCCACTGGGCGCGCATGATCGAGCTCCTGCATTCGGCCGAGGTCATCGAGCGGCTGCTCGCCGATCCGGCGCTGCTCGGCACGGACCTCGTCGCGAGCGGCCCCCGCGGCACGATGGGCGTGGGCGTGATCGAGGCGCCGCGGGGCACCCTCATTCATCACTACGAGGTCGATGAGCAGGACCTCGTGACGATGTGCAACCTCATCGTCTCGACGACCCACAACAACCAGGCGATGAACGAGGCCATCCGCGAGGTCGCGCGCCAGTACCTCGACGGCCACGAGCCCACCGAGGGCCTGCTCAACCACATCGAGGTCGCCATCCGGGCGTTCGATCCGTGCCTCTCGTGCGCGACGCACGCGCTCGGCAAGATGCCGCTCGAGGTCGAGATCCTCGACGCCGAGGGCGCGCTGGTCGAGCGCCTGGTCCGGGAGGGCGAGCACCTCGGATGACCGCGCCGCTGCTGGTGATCGGCGTCGGCAACCCCTCGCGCGGCGACGACGCCCTCGGCCCTCTCTTCGTCGAACGCCTCGCGGAACTCCTGGCCGGCGAGATCGCCGCCGGTGTGATCGAGGTGCTCACCGACTTCCAGCTCCAGATCGAGCACGCGCTGGACCTGTCGGGTCGCGCGCGCGTGGTGTTCGTCGACGCGAGCCTCCGCGCGACGGCGCCGTTCGAGCGCTCGAGCGTGGCGCCGAGGGAGGCCGCGGACCCGACCACCCACAGCCTCTCGCCCTCGGCCGTGCTCGCCACCCACGCGCGCGTCGTCGGCGCGCCTCCCCCAGCCTTCGTGGTCGCGATCCGCGGCGAGCGCTTCGAGCTCGGAGATCCGCTGTCCGAGGCTGCGACCGCGAACCTCGCGGCGGCGCTGCAGGCGCTGGTCCCCTGGCTCCGGAGCGCGCTCTAGGCCAGCGCGGCGCGCACGAGCACGCCCACGGCGGCGAGCACCAGTACGACCAGGCTCACGAGGAAGAAGAACCCGACGAACGGGCGCCGGTCGACGAGCCGACCCGCCTCGCGGAACACGCGCTTGGTGAACGTGATCTGGCACTGCACGCGCACCTTGCCCTCGAGGATCTCGTAGAGCCGGTCCACGACCTCGCTCGCGCTCTGGAAGCGCGCAGCGGGCTCCTTGGCGAGCCCCTTGTCGACGAGGTGGGCGAGCTCCGCGGGCATGGGGCCCTGCGCGGGGCTGCGCGCCCCCGCGATGGTGAAGAACGAGGGCTTCTCGTAGACGACCGCCTGCAAGAGCTCAGGGAGCGTCGGCGCGTGCGCGAGATAGTGCCGCAGCGACATGAGCTCGTCGAGGAGCACGATGGCGCTGTAGACGTCGCTGCGCTCGTCGATGGGCTTGCCCTGGGCCTGCTCGGGTGACATGTACGCGGGGGTGCCCACGAGCGCGCCCTGCCGCGTGTGGAACATGCGCGCCTTCTCGCTCGCGGGCTCGGCGCTCTCGACCATCGGCAGCTCGCGCGCGGCGGTGGGCTTGGCCACGCCCCAGTCCATCAACACGACCTCGCCGTAGGGGCCGATCATCACGTTGGCGGGCTTGATGTCGCGGTGGATGATCCCGCGGTCGTGGGCGAACTGCAGCGCCCGCAGGAGGCCGACGAAGAGCTCGATCCGCACCTCGAACGGGTAGCGCCGGTGGTAGTCCGGGTTGCCGGCGGCGAGCTGCTCGATGACGTGCTCGAGGGTCTCGCCCTCGACGTACTTCATCACGAAGAAGTAGCGACCCTGGTCGTCGACCCCGACGTCGTGGATGGGGACGATGTTCGGGTGCTCGAGGCGCCCGATGGTGCGCACCTCCTCGACGAAGCGGGCGAGGCCAGCGGCGTCGGTGGTGTTGGGGAGCAGCTGCTTGACCGCGACCGTGCGGTCGATGTCCTCGTCGCGCGCGAGCAGGACCTCGCCCATGCCCCCCTGCCCGAGCACCTTCAGGCGCACGTAGCGGTCGCGCTGCGCGTGGACGATGCGGATGCTCTCGCCGTCGCCCTCGACGCGTGGGAGCACCGTGCTGCGACCGAGGGTCGCGGTGCCGGGCAGGCCCACCACTGTGGTCGCGCTCCCGACGGGAGGACCGGCGAGGGTCGCGTCGAGCGAGCCGTCTGCCGCCAACGTCGCGTCGAATGCGGTCACCATGGCTCCTCGAGCCTAACCGATGCCCTCGCCCGCGGGAGGGTCGCACGCGATTGGCCCGCACACACGCACCTACGCAGGGAATAGTCTGTTACGCTCCGGAGCGGAGGACGATGGCCGACCGGACTGCGTGGCTCGCGCTGCTGGTGCTCGCCGGATGCGCGCACAAGAACGACCCGGGCACGACGGCGGACACGGGCGTCGTCGACGCCGCGCTCGTGCCGACGGTGGTCGGCAAGGCGTGCGCGAGCGACGGCGCGTGCGAGGGCCTCACCTGCGTCACCAAGGTCCACCGGGACTGCGCCGGACCGATCCGCCCCCACCCGTTCGATCTGGAGTTTCCCGGCGGATACTGCAATCCGCTCCTCGTGCCCGAAAAGGGCGACATCCCCTCGGGCTGCCCCGCGGGGAGCACAACGTACACGCTGCTGGCCGGGTGCGACGGGATCCCGTTCCGCTTCTGCGGGAAGCTCTGCCACACCGACGGCGACTGCCGCCTGGCCGAGGGCTACCACTGCCAGCCCGAGCTCGGGCTCTGCGTGCCTCCCGCCCTCTATTCGCCCCCCGTGGATGCCGGCGCGGACTAGGAACAAACGCCCGCCAGGGCCGGTTGTGCTAATCGACCGGCCGCATGACCGCCAAGCTCCCGCACAAGCCCACCTCCGGGGTCAAGTTCCTCCCCTGGAAGTTCGACACCCGCGTCGTCGCCCGCAATCTGGACGCCGGCATCATCAGCGAGACCGATCTCGCGGCGCACCTCAAGGCGCTGCCCGACGTCGCCGACAAGGGCGAGACCCACTTCACTCCGCGTCCGGGCGAGCAGATCGCCGACGACGACGAGAGCGACGACGAGGGCTGAGATGGCCGAGCCGCTCCCGTCGATCGACTTCAGCACCCTCATCCTGTCGCTGTCGCAGACGGCGCTGGTCCACCTCGGCGTCGCGCCGCCCCCGGACGGAACGCCGTCCGCGCCGGATCTCGCGCTCGCCCGGCAGACCATCGACATGGTCGGGATGCTGCAGGAGAAGACCAAGGGCAACCTCACGGGCGCCGAGGAGCATCTCATCGACCAGGTGCTCTACGACCTGCGGATGCAGTTCGTGGAGCGCTCCAAGGAGCCCCAGGGATGAATCTGCCGCGCCGTCTGGCCCTCGTCTTCGTCACCACCCTCGCCCTCGGAGCCCTCGGATCGGGCTGCAGACGAGACCGCGACGACGACGGCAAGGACGGCAAGGACGGCAAGGGGATCCCCACCAACGCGGTCAGCGTCTCCACCCCGACCGTCGGGCTGCCCACGGGTGGCAAGCCGGTGCAGCTCCCCCGGGAATCCCGCCGGTCGGCACCCCCGCGAGCTTCGCGCCCCTCGCCAAGGCCACCGCGCCCGCGGTCGTGACCGTGCTCCTCAAGATCAAGAAGGGGCACATGGTCGGCAAGGGCATCGGCTCCGGCTTCTTGATCGACAAGTCCGGCACGATCCTCACCAACAACCACGTCGTGCAAGACGCGAGCGACCTGGCGGTCCAGCTCTACAACGACAAGCGGGTCGACGCGAAGGTGCTCGGCACCGACCCGATGACCGACGTCGCGGTCATCAAGATCGACCCGCCGGCGGGCATCGAGCCCATCGCCCTCGGCGACAGCGACGCGGTGTCGGTCGGCGACTGGCTCGTCGCCATCGGCAGCCCGCACGGCCTCCGCCAGACCGTCACCGCCGGCATCCTCTCCGCGCGCGGCCGCACCATCAACGAGGTGCCGCTCCCCGGCCAGCACTATTTCGACTTCCTCCAGACCGACACCGCCATCAACCAGGGCAACAGCGGCGGCCCGCTGCTCAACCTCAAGGGCGAGGTCATCGGGATCAACACGGCCATCAACGCCAAGGCGCAAGGCCTCGCGTTCGCCATCCCGATCAACATGGTCAAGCAGATGCTGCCCTCGCTCGTCAAGGACGGGCGCGTGGTCCGCAGCTACCTCGGTGTCGGCATCGAGGACTCGGAGTTCGACGAGAAATCCGGCACCAAGGGCGCGCTCGTCGTCTCGGTCAAGAAGGGCACCCCCGCGGCGAAGGCGGGCATCAAGGTCGACGACGTGATCCTCGCCGTCGACGGCACCCCGGTGAAGAACTCGAGCCAGATGCGGTGGCTCGTCTCGATCGCGGGCGTGGGCCGCAAGGTCACCCTGCGCGTGGTCCGCGACAGCAAGGCGTTCGACCTCACGGTGAAGCTCGAGAAGCTCCCGGAGCAGAAGCCCGCCCCGGCCAAGCCGAGCGAAGAAGAAGAAGAGGAAGAGGAAGACCCGCACTGACCCGCGCGGGTCCGAACCTCCATGCCGCTCCCCTACATCGACATCAAGCCGGTCGCCCTGCCGGTGATCGGGCTCAAGCTGCACGCGTTCGGCGCGCTCGTGGCGACCGGGGTGATGATCGGCTCGGCCCTGGCCGTCCGTCGCGCGGTGGCGCGCGGTCTCTCGCGGCAGAAGTTCGAGTCCCTCGTCACCTACTGCCTCTTGTTCGGCTTCGTGCTCTCGCACGTGCTCGACGAGCTCATGTACCGGCCCAAGGAGGTGCTCGCGAACCCGATCACGCTCCTCTACGTGTGGAAGGGCATCTCGAGCTACGGCGGCTTCATCGGCGGGCTCGTCGGCGCGCTCGTCTGGCGCCAGAAGTTCAAGGAGAAGCTCCTCCCCTACGCCGACCAGATCACCGCGGTGTTCGCCGTGAGCTGGATCTTCGGCCGCGCCGGCTGCGCCTCGGCCCACGACCACATCGGGCGCCTCTCGAGCTCACCGCTCGCGGTCGCCTTCCCCGGCGGCGCGCGCTTCGACCTCGGCCTCCTCGAGATGTTCCTCACCATCCCGATCGCCATCTTCATGTGGTGGTACGCGCGGAGCCCCCGGCGCGCCGGGCAGATCACCGGCGTGCTCTGCATGATCTACGCGCCCATCCGCTACCCCCTCGATGCGCTGCGCGCGACCGACATCAGCGGCGCCGACGCGCGCTACGTGGGCCTCACCCCCGGCCAGTGGCTCTCGCTCGCGCTGTTCGGCGTGGGCCTCGCGCTCTACCTCCACGCGCGCACCCAGCCGGTGATCGCGATCGTGCCGGTCAGCGAGCGGGCGTCGCCAGAAGAGCCTGCCAGCGCGTGAGCGCGGGGCCGAGCGCGCGCTCGATCTGCGACTGCTCGAGGGCGAGCGTCTGCAGCGGCGCCCCGGCGGCGAGCGCCTTGCGCAGGCACGCGTGCGCGGAGACGTACTTGCCGCGACGCAGGTAGGCACGGCACAGGAGCGGCAGGATCTCCGCGGCGGCCGCGCCGTAGTGCATGGCACGGCGGAACGGCGCGATGGCCTCGCCGGGGCGACCGTCGGTCAGGTAGGCCTCGCCGAGGCGGCGGAACAGGTCGCCCGCGAGCGGGCCTTCGCCGGCCCACTGGATCCCGAGGCGCAGGATCTCCTCGGCCTGCGGCGACTCGCCGAGGCGCGCGCACGCCGACCCGAGCAGGCCGAGGCCCTTGGCGATGAGCTGCCGCGCGTCGGCGGCGAGCGCCTGGCCCTCGGGGGTGCGGAGGAAGATGGCGAGGGGCGCCGGCCAGCTGCCGAGCAGCGTGACGACCCGCGCGGGATCGCCCGCCTGCGCGGCCTCCTCGGCCTCGGCGACCTTGGCGAGGTCGATCGCGCCGCGTGCGCCGCTCGAGACGCGCTCGAGGTCCTGCCGCACGAGCGCCGAGATGGCCGTGCGCAGCTCCTCGAGCCCGATCGACTCCTCGAAGCCGTCCCGCAGCACCGCGATGACCGAGCGATCCCCGTCGACGCTGAGCCGGCGCAGCGAGAGGCCGAACAGTGGCGCGAGCAGCAGGTGACGCACGCCGATGTGCGCCTGCAGCGCCTCGACGTCGGTCTCGCGCGCCGGTGGGGGACCGTGCTTGTCCTCGGTGAGCAGGGCGCCGACGAGCTGGCGCCTGAACTCGGGCAGAGAAGCGCGGCGGGTGGGCTCCTCGTCGCCCGCGACGAACTCCACGATCGTGGCGTCGGGGTTGCGTCGATCGACCGTGAGCGCGGTGATGCGGACGCCCGCCACCAGCGAGAAGGCGAAGAACCGCTCGCCGACGATCTCGCACAGCGCCTGGAAGCTGCCGATGCTCTCGCCGATGCGCTCGAACCAACCGTCCGTGCGGACGGCGTCGAGCGGGAAGACATTGGCGGCCATGCTCCGGCCGAACGGTACCAAATCGCGGGACCCCGACGCCCTGAGAATTCGCATCCCCGATGAAATCTCGTCGGCGGCCCTCGATCACGGGCGGGAATGGATCGGTGCGCCCCCGCGTTGTGTCCGCCCGGCCGCCGGCATGCCTCGGCACCGCCCCAGTCCCTCGCCTACACGCGCATACAGGCTTTGCCTGCGATCGTCCGTCCGTGGTACCCTTTCGGTCCACTTTTCCACAGGCCCTCCACAGTCCGCCGTTCCTCCACTGAGGGCCCCTGCATTGGGGGCAGGCCTGACGCGCGTTCACTCCGATGGAACGGGGAACCCCATGATCTTCGACTGGCTCTACGGCCTCTTCTCCAACGATCTGGCCATCGATCTCGGCACGGCCAACACGCTGATCTACGTCAAGGGCAAGGGGATCGTGTCGTGCGAGCCCTCGGTCGTGGCGGTCAAGCGGGACGAGCGCGGACAGAAGAAGGTCGTCGCCGTCGGCCGCGAGGCCAAGGAGATGCTCGGCCGCACCCCTGGCAACATCGAGGCCATCCGCCCGCTGCGGGACGGCGTCATCGCCGACTTCGAGGTCACCGAGGCCATGCTCCGCCACTTCATCGAGCGCGCCCACGACCGGCGCACCCTCGTGAAGCCCCGCATCATCATCTGCGTGCCGTTCGGCATCACCGAGGTCGAGAAGCGCGCCGTGAAGGAGTCGGCCGAGAGCGCCGGCGCCCGCGAGGTCTACCTCATCGAGGAGCCCATGGCCGCGGCCATCGGCGCCGGCCTGCCGATCACCGAGCCGAGCGGCAACATGATCGTCGACATCGGCGGCGGCACCACCGAGGTCGCCATCATCTCGCTGACGGGCATCGTCTACTCGCAGTCGGTCCGCGTGGGCGGCGACAAGATGGACGAGGCGATCATCGCGTACGTCAAGCGCAAGTACAACCTCGCCATCGGCGAGCAGACCGCCGAGCGCGTGAAGATGACCATCGGCAACGCCTACGCGCCCGAGGTCCCGAGCAGCATGGAGGTCAAGGGGCGCGACATGGTCGCGGGCGTCCCCAAGACCGTCGTCGTCAACAGCGACGAGATCCGCGAGGCGCTCCAGGAGCCCCTCAACGCTATTGTCGACGCGGTGCGGGTGGCGCTCGAGAAGTGCCCGCCCGAGCTCGCGGCCGACATCGTCGACAAGGGCGTCGTCCTCACCGGCGGCGGCGCCCTGCTCAAGAACCTCGACGTGCTGCTCCGCGAGGAGACGGGCCTCCCGGTCATGCTCAGCGACGACCCGCTGTCGGCCGTCGTGCTCGGCTCCGGCAAGGTCCTCGACCACATGGACCTCCTGGCGCAGGTCGCGGTGGGGTAGCGGAGCTCGGGTATGACCCCTCAACTCGGTAGCTGGCGGCGTCTGCGCGACACGGCCGTCGTCGCGCTCCTGCTCGCCCTGCCGTTCTTCGTGCTGCGTTCGCACGTGCGGCAGCCGCGCGATCTGAACGCGCTCGATCGGGTCGTGCTCAACGCGCTCAAGCCGCTGCAGTACGTCGGCGCGGTCATCGGCAAGGGCGTCTCGGCGCTGTTCGGGTCGTACGTCTACCTGGTCGACGTCAAGGCGGAGAACGACAAGCTCGGGCACGAGAACATCGCGCTCAAGGAGAAGGTCCGGCGGCTCGAGGCCATGGAGTCCGAGAACCGTCGCCTCAAGAAGCTCCTCGGGCTCAAGGACCAGCTCGGGCCCGAGGCGCTCACCGCGCAGGTGATCGCCAAGGACGCGAGCGACTTCCGCGTGACCAACCTCCTGCTCGACAAGGTGAGCTCCGAGGTGAAGCCGGGGTGGGCCGTGCTCTCCGAGGAGGGCGTGGTCGGCGTCGTGCTCCGCGCCGAGGGCGCCACCCTCGAGGTGCAGCTCGCGGTCGACCCGCAGCTCGCGATCGACGTCGTCGACGAGCGCACCGGCGCACGCGGGCTCGTGCGCGGCACCGGCGACCTCACCAAGTACACGTGCAAGGTCGAGTACATGAAGCGCGCCGACGAGGTGGCCGTCGGCGACCTCCTCGTGACGAGCGGCATCGGCGCCCGGTTCCCCAAGGGGGTCTCGGTCGCGCGCATCACCAAGATCCACAACCGCGGCTTCGGCGAGTTCCAGGAGGTGGAGGCCGAGCCGGTGGTCTCGTTCTCGCGGCTCGAAGAGGCGCTCGTGGTCCCGCCGGCCGGCGCCCCCAAGGAGCCGGAGCCCAAGCCCGCCCCGAAGAAGTAGGCGATGCGGTACACGCTGTTCCTCCTGCTCGGGCTCCGGCTGGTGGTGCTGCAAGGCGAGACCTGGATCATCCTCGGGCCGCTCGCGGCGCGCGGGTTCCGGCCGTCGCTGCTCGTGCCGCTGCTCGTCTACGTGGCGGTGAGCGAGTCCAACCTCGCTCTCGCAGCCAGCGTCGGCTTCCTGCTCGGGTACGTGCTCGACGTGATCGGCGGCGCGCCGATCGGGCTCTACGCGTTCACCTCGGTCGCCACCGTCGCCCTCGCGCGGCTCGCGGGGCTGCGCATCGTCACCCAGTCCGGGTGGGCGCGCGCGGTGCTCGCCGGCGCGTTCGCCGGCCTCGGCACGCTGATGGTCATCGTGCTGCTCGCGATCTTCGGCAAGGGCGCCTACGTGCCGCGCGCGATGTTCCGCCTCATCCTGCCGCACGCCGTCGCGACCATCGTGTTCGCACCGCTCGTGTTCCGGGCGGCGGCCCGCGTCTCGGCGATCGCCTCGGGCCTGGTCGAGCCCCGCGAGGGCAAGAGCAGCCTCGCGGCGTCGCTGCCCCCACGGCGCGCGTCCTCCGGGCGAGAAGAGCGCAGGAGCATCTCGTGAACCTGCTCGGTCAACGCCCCGACGTCGGCGAGTTCCGCAAGCGCTACAAGTGGCTCGCGCTCGCCGTGGTCGCGCTCAACCTGGTGCTCGTGGGCAAGCTCGCCCACCTGCAGCTCATCAAGGCCGCCGAGAACGCCGCCATCGCGCACGACAACATCGTGCACAAGGTCACCCTCGCCACGAGCCGCGGTGTCATCCGCGACCGGCACGGGGTGGTGCTGGCCGCGAGCCGCGAGTCCTGGAACGTCTACGTCGTCCCCGCGCGCCTCGACCTCGACAAGACCTACCCGCGGCTCGCCGAGCTGCTCGGCCTCGGCCCGGTGGAGCGCGCGACCCTCGAGCAGCGCCTGCGCGAGGCGCGCGCGAAGGACCTCGCCGCGCTCAAGCTCGACCCGAAGCACCGCATCCGCGAGATCATCGTCCGCGAGGACATCTCGCGCGACACGGTCGGCGCCCTCGAGACCCACCGCGCCGAGCTCTCCGCCGTCAGCTGGATCAGCGTGCCGCTGCGCTACTACCCGCAGAAGGAGCTCACGTTCCACCTGCTCGGGTACGTCAACGAGGTCAACAAGGAGGACCTCGACGCGCTCCCGGAGGGCCAGAAGAAGGAACTGCAGCCGGGTGACCGCGTGGGCCGGAGCGGCGTCGAGAAGGCCTGGGAGGCGTTCCTGCGCGGGCAACGCGGCTGGAAGAAGGTCGTCATGGACGCGCGCGGCAACCGCCGCACGGCCAAGGAAGACCAGGCGCTGATCGACGCGCCGGCCGAGAACCCGCCGGTGCCGGGCCGCGACCTGCGCCTCTCCATCGACGCCGACCTCGTCTCCACCGCGCGCAAGGCCTTCGCCGGGCAGCTCGCGGGCGCCGTGGTGGCCATCGAGGTCAAGACGGGGCGCGTGCTCGCGGTCTACTCCAAGCCCGGCATCGATCCGAACGACTTCGTGACCGGCCTCTCGCAGAAGCAGGCCGAGGCGATCCTCACCAACCCGCTCTCGCCGCTCACCGACAAGACCCTCTACGAGGCGTACTTCCCCGGGTCGACGATGAAGCCGTTCCACGCGCTCGCGGCCCTCGGCGCCGGCGCCGTCACGCGCGACAGCCACGAGCTCTGCGAGCACGTGCTGCAGGTGAGCCGCACCCGCTTCAAGTGCGAGGGCTTCCACGGGCAGATCTCGATGCACGACGCGATCGTGCGCAGCTGCAACGTCTACTTCTACCAGCTCGGCAAGAAGACCACGCTCGACAAGATGTCCGCGATGGACGCCGAGTTCGGCTTCGGCCAGCGCTCGGGCGTCGGCTTCAACCACGAGTCGCCGGGGCTCATCCCCACGACCGCCTGGTACATGCAGCACTACGGCGGGTTCCGCACCGGCTTCGCGCTCAACGCCGCCATCGGGCAGGGCAACACCAAGGTGACCGTGCTGCAGCTCGCCATGGCCTACGCGGCGCTCGCCAACGGCGGCACGCTCTACGCTCCGCAGGTCGTGCAGGCGATCGAGACCCCCTTCACCGACGCGGGCGGCGGCGGCATCGAGCAGGATTTCCCGCCGCGGATCCGCCGCAAGATCGGCGTCGACCCCGGGCAGCTCAAGTTCGTCAAGGAGGCGATGGCCGGCGTCGTGAACGAGGAGGGCGGCACCGCCTACCGCGAGCGCACGACCAAGGTGATGGTGGCCGGCAAGACGGGCACCGCGCAGGTGTCGCGCGTCGGGCAGAAGCCCGGCATCGACCCGCACCTCATCTGGTACTTCAACCGCGACCACGCTTGGTTCGCGGGCTTTGCGCCCTACGACGACCCGGAGATCGCCATCGCGGTCCTCGTCGAGCACGGCGGCGGCGGTGGTCACAACGCGGCCCCGATCGCCATGCGCATGTTCGACGAGTGGTTCACCCGCATCAAGCCGGCGCACGAGGGCGCGGCCACGGCGCCGGACGGCAAGCCCCTGCCCTCCGCCAGCAAGGGGCCCGCCAAGTGAACCGGCCGTCGGCGCTCGGACGCGTGGCGCGCGCCCGCGAGGGGATCGACTGGGCGCTGCTCATCGGCGTGCTGATCATCGCGGTGATCGGCGTCATCAACCTGTACAGCGCGACGAGCGTCGCCAAGGCCGGGCGCGCCGATCTGTACGTCACCCAGATCTACTGGCTGGTCGCCGGGGGCATCGCCGCCACCCTCGCCGCGGCGATCGACTACCGCCACTTCGAGCGCCTCGCCTACGTGATCTACGGCGGCGGCATCGTGCTGCTCCTGCTCGTGTTCATCCTCGGGCGCGACATCCACGGCGCCTCGCGGTGGATCGACATCGGCGGCAAGGAGCGGGGCTTTCGCTTCCAGCCATCCGAGTTCATGAAGCTCATCCTGGCGATCTCGCTCGCCAAGTACCTGCACGACGACCCGAAGATCCCGGCCGGTCCGGGCGGCGGCGGGCGACGGCTCGGCGACTACGTGGTGCCCGCCGTGCTGGTCGGCATCCCGTTCGCGCTGGTCGCCAAGCAGCCCGACCTCGGGACCGCGCTCATCCTCATGGGGATCTTCGTCGCGGTGATGGCGCTCACGCGCATCCGCTGGCAGTCGCTCACGCTGCTCGTGGTCGGTGTCACCGCCACGAGCCTCGTCGCCTGGAACTACCTGCTCCACGACTACCAGAAGCGGCGCATCACCTCGTTCATCAACCCCGAGCTCGACATCCGCGGCGCCAACTGGCACTCGCACCACGCCCGCGTGGCCATCGGCAACGGCGGCGTGTTCGGCCAGGGCTACATGCACGGCACGCAGAACCACTACCTGTTCATCCCCGAGCAGCACACCGACTTCCCCTTCCCCGTGTTCGCGGAGGACTGGGGCTTCACCGGCGGGCTCGTGCTGATCGCGGCGTACACCTTCGTCGTGCTCTGGGGCATCGGCATCGCCGCGCGGGCGCGGGATCGCTTCGGGGCCGCGCTGGCGGTCGGCGTCACCGCGATGATCTTCTGGCACGCGTTCTTCAACATCGGCATGGTGACGGGCGTGCTCCCGGTCGTCGGCGTGACGCTGCCACTGTTCAGCTATGGCGGCTCGAGCGTGACGACGGTGCTGGTCGGCATCGGGCTGCTCATGAACGTGAGCATGCGCCGAAACACGTTCGGCTAGAGTGCGGGGATGCGCGCGCGTCTCCTCACGGCGATCCTGCTCCTCGGCTGCGGCAAGGACGACCCCGTCACGGCGCCCCCGGCGTCGACCTACGTGCCGCCGCCCGCGGTCGCCATCGTGGAGACGGGCATCACGCGCGACCTGTTCCTCGTCCCGGGGGTGCACCCCGGCCCGAACCCCACGCTCGGCGTCGAGACCCCGAAGGAGCGGGACTTCGTCCGCGTCGTCCGCTACCGCCTCGAGAAGAGCACGCCGGCCCGCGCCATCGTGGTGATGATGCCGGGCTTCCTCGGTGGCGCCGGGTCGTTCGACGGCGTCGCGCGCGCGCTCGTCCGCCGTGGGCTCGCGGACCCCGCCGCGGTGGTCGAGGTGTGGGCGATCGACCGTCGCGCCAACCTGCTGGAGGACACCCACGGCAGCGACGTGGCCGAGGTGAAGAAGGACCCGGGCCTCGCGCGCAGGTACTACTACGACGGCGAAGCGGTCGAGGGGAAGACGTTCGCCGGCTTCCTCGACCAGAGCGACCTCGGCTACGTCAGCGAGTGGGGCCTGCCCGTCACCCTCGGCGACCTGCGCAACGTGATCGCGCGCGTGCCCGCGGCCGAGCGCAAGCAGCGGGTGGTGCTGCTCGGTCACTCGCTCGGCGGCACCATCGTCGAGTCGTACGCGGCCTGGGATTTCGAGGGTCAGCGGGGCGTCGACGACCTCGCCGGCCTGGTCCTCGTGGACGGGGTCTCGGGCAACGAGCTCGACCCGGTGAGCTCGTTCTCCGAGAAGGACTACCTCGAGGGCTCGGCCACCGGCACCGGGAGCCCGTTCTCGGCGCCGGGCCTGAACGTGATCCGCAAGGTGCAGCCGTACGTCGCGCTGCCGTTCTTCGGCGTGAAGGGCCTCGAGCACGCCGAGCGCCTCGCGATGGCCGCGCGCTTCTCGCCGACGGCGCCGCGCATCCCCGACGACGACGTCACGGCCTCGCTCGCGCTCATCCTCGGCCTCAAGTCGTCGACCGTCCCGAAGACGACGAGCCGCGGCGCGTTCGGCCTCGCGTTCGACGACGCCTCGAGCACGATCACCATCGGCGCGGTGAGCTGTGGCAAGGCCGTCGGCGGTCCCCTCGCCTCGTACAAGTCGCTGCTCGGCGGCACACTGCTGCAGCCGAGCGACCCGAGCGCGACCTACGACTGGGAAGACGGCGAGCTCACCGCCCTCTCCGACCTCGCCGACGCGTGGTTCTCGGGGCCCGGCCTCAACTTCGGCGAGTGGTACTTCCCCGCGCGACTCTCCCTCGACGCCTCGCTCGCGGGCTCGCTCGTGATGGAGCCGGGCGATTTTCGCGAGAAGTACGGCATGCGCATGAAGCACGGCGCCGCGCTCGATCTTCCCGTGCTCGCCATGGCCGCCGCCCTGACCGCGGACGCGGACGGAAGTGGCACGGCGAAGTCCTACGACAAGCTGCGGGCGATGCTCGGCGACAAGCCGGTCGGCGAGGGTCGCGCGCTCGCGGGGGTGCCCCGCACCGACCCGCGCGCGTGGCAGCTGATCGTGCGGCCCAAGTTCACCCACATCGACCCGCTGGTGGCGAGGGACCTGGGCGAGGGCAAGGCCTGGTACGACGCGCTCGCGGGGTTCGTGAAGAGCGCCACCAAGGACGGCGGCGTGGTGGTGCCCTAGCGGCCGTTCCCGAACAGGAGCCGCACGTCGCGCGGGCCGAGCCCGAGCGCGCGCTCGAACGCCCGCTTCATCCGCGCTGGGTCGCCGAACCCGGTGGAGGCGGCCACCTCCTTGAGCGAGGGCCTCGGTGGTGGACAGCAGCGTGCGCGCCTCCTCGACCCGCAGCTTCTCGAGCAGCTTGGCCGGGGTCGTGCCCAGGTCTTCGAGGCAGCGGCGGTGGAACGTGCGGAGCGACAGGCCCGTGCGACGGGCGAGGGACTCGAGCGTCGCCGTGCGGAGGTGCGCGCGGGCCCACGCGATGCCCGCCGCGAGCGGGTCGGACGCGTCGGACTGCGCGACCAGAACGTCGGAGAACTGCGATTGGTACCCCGGCCTCCGCGCATAGAGCACGAGGTGCGCCGCGATGAGGTCGGCGACCTTGCGACCGACGTCCTCCTCCACCATGGCGAGCGCCATGTCGATCCCGGTGGTCACGCCCGCCGAGGTCCAGACCGCGCCGTCCCGCACCCAGATCGCGGTGCGATCCACCTCGATCGCGCCGTCGCGCACCTGCGCGAGCGCGTCGAGCGCCGACCAGTGCGTGGTCGCGCGCCGGCCGTCGAGGAGGCCCGCCGCCGCCAGCAGGAACGCCCCCGAGCACACCGACGTGAGGCGCCGCACCTTCGCGCGGCAGAGCCACCGAAGGAGCCGCGGATCGGCGGCGGCCGCGCGCAGCGGAGCGTCCTCGCCGCCCGCCACGACGACGGTGTCGACCGTGGCCGGACGGATGCGCGAGAGGTCCACGGTCTCGACGCGCATCCCCGACGACGTCGTGATCACGAGGCCGCCCATGGTGGCGAAGACGACCTCGTAACGCGGCCGACCGAGGCGCCGCCCGACGGCCGCGAACACCTCGGCGGGTCCGGTCATGTCGAGCGTCTGCACGCCGTCGAACGCGACGATCACGACGCGGAGGGGTCGGGGGCTCACTGGCAGATATTACGTGTTCATTGTCATGGCTGCCAGGCGACCGATCCGGCATCCTGCCGGTCATGGCGCTCGAACTCGGCATGCTGCTGTTCCCCGACCTCACCCAGCTCGACCTCACCGGGCCCTACGAGGTGTTCCACCGCATCCCCGACGCGCGGGTCCACCTGCTCTGGAAGGACCTCTCCCCGGTGCGCGCACAGGGCGGGATGTCGATCCTGCCGACCACCACCCTCGCCGACTGCCCGCCGCTCGACCTCGTGTTCGTGCCGGGCGGCTTCGGCCAGCAGGCGCTGCAGGACGACGCGGTGGTGCTCGAGTTCCTGCGACGCCAGGGCGCCTCGGCGCGCTGGGTCACCTCGGTGTGCACGGGCTCGCTGCTGCTCGGCGCGGCCGGCCTCCTCGAGGGCTACGCGGCCACCTCGCACTGGGCCTACGTGGAGTTCCTCGAGCGCTTCGGCGCGCGCTTCGAGAAGCAGCGGGTGGTCGTCGATCGCAACCGCATCACCGCGGGCGGCGTCACCTCGGGGATCGACTTCGGCCTGCGCGTCGCGGCGGAGATCGGCGGCGAGGGCCTCGCGAAGGCGCTGCAGCTCGGGCTCGAGTACGACCCGGCGCCGCCTTTCCGCAGCGGGCACCCGGACGTCGCCGAGCCCGAGATCGTCGCGGCCGTGCGCGCGCGCCTCGCGCCGTCGATCGAGGCGCAGCGCTCACGCAAGCCGTGACGCTCGCCGACGGCCGAGGAGCGCCAGAGCCCCTACCATCGCGAGGACCGACACCCCGAGGACGTGGTCGGTCGTGCAGTCCGAGTCCGACGCGCAGACCCCCACGCAGCCGCTGGCGCTGCACGTGGCCTGGCCCGGGACGTTGCACGCACCGCAGGCCTCGGTGCAGCCCATCACGCCAGATCTTGATCAAAATCACCAAATGACGCGCTCATTCGTCGCGCGGAACACCCTTTTCGGGGCGCCGCGCCTTGAAGCCCCTCCACGGAGCTTCCACGGTCTCGCCGTTTCCAAGGAACCGAAGTCGAGGAGGCTCCCGTGGCGATTCCCGAATCCGTGACCGTCTGTGAGTGCTGGGCCCGCGACGGCCTGCAGTCGATGCCGATCCTCGTCCCCACCGAGCGCAAGATCGAGATGATCGATCGCATCACCGGCGCGGGGTTCAAGAAGGTCGAGGTCACCTCGTTCTCTCACCCGAAGCTGCTCCCCCAGTTCGCCGACTGCGTCGAGGTGCTCAAGGGCATCCAGCGCCGGCCCGGCGTCTCGCACCTCGTGCTGATGCCCAACGAGAAGGGCTTCGACCGCCTGGAGGTCTGTCAGAAGGAGGGCTACGGCTGCGACGAGATCATCCTCATGATCTCCTCCAGCGAGCGGCACAACTTGCTGAACTTCCGCATGAACCACGAGCAGGCCATGGCCGAGCACGCACGCATCATGAAGCGCGCCCACGCCCTCGGCATCCGCATCGTCGGCTGCGCCGGCACGGTGTACGGCTGCCCCGTCGGCGGCGACGTGCCGGTCGAGGACGTGGAGAAGATCACCCGGTTCTACCTCGAAGAGGGCGCGCAGACGATCATGCTCGGCGACACCACCGGCGTCGCCAATCCGGTGCTCGTGCGCCAGCGCATCGGCCACCTCAAGGCCGTGTTTCCCAAGGTGGAGTTCATCGCGCACTTCCACGACACGCGCGGCACCGGCGTCGTGAACTCGGTCGCCATGCTCGAGATGGGCGTGCGCTACGTCGACACCTCCCTCGGCGCGATCGGCGGCCAGCCGGCCACGGGCGCGTCCAAGTACTCGGCCGGCTTCACCGGCAACACGTGCACCGAGGACCTGGTCGCGCTGCTCGGCGAGATGGGCACCAAGACGGGCGTCGATCTCGGCGCGATGATCGAGACCGGCCGCCGCGCCGAGGAGATCCTCGACCAGCGTCTGCGGTCGAACGTCGTGCGCAGCGGCCCCGTGATCCACACGCCCTCGTCGCCCGACAAGGAGCCGGGCAAGGCGGCGTCGTAGCGACCTCGGGGAGTTCTGACGGCAGGCGCGTTCTCCCATTGCCGGCGCGGGAGTTCCGTGTGTTCATCGCCGCACCTGCATGAACACCGTCGCTGACGCCCCGCGCAAAGGTGCCTTCGGCGACATGAACGACTGGCTCAACGCCCTCGTCGCGCATCGGGTCTCCGCGGCTCGGTCCGCCGCCACGCCGATGTCCGCCGAGCTCGCGTGGATCGCAGAGAACCCAGGGCACACGATCTACCAGCGCCGCTCGCTCTTCGTGGTCGGGGTGGCCCTCGCGATCATCGTCGGAGGAATGGCCGCGACGCCCGGGATCCTCCCCCTCGCCCTCTCGCTGGTCGGCCTCTACTTCTACGTCGACTTCTACAGCGGCATCCTGCACGTCGTCCTCGACAACCCCCGGTTCGTGCGGCTGCCGCTGATCGGCATCCCCTGCGCCGAGTTCCAGTGGCACCACGCGCTGCCGTACGACATCTCCACGCGCCGGCTCGTCCACGTGTTCGGCGACATCAACGCGCTCGTGCTCGGCAAGATCGTGGCCCTCGTGCTGCTGGCCGGGGTCACCCGCATGACGGTGATGGTCACGGCGGTCGGGTTCTTCTGGGCCTACGTGAACCAGTACGCGCATCGCTCCGCGCACCAGGCCGCCGCCAAGCGCCCGCCGTTCACCCGCTGGCTGCAGAGGCACGGCGTGCTCGTGACGCCCGCCGTCCACCACGAGCACCACACGACCCACGATCGCTCGTTCCCGGTGCTCAGCGGCCGCTCGCGACACCTCGTGCAGGGTCTGCTCCGTCTCGTCCCGAACCAGTGGGTGTGGCTCACCGTGTTCGGCGTGCTCACCGTCGTCGATCTCGTGGCGTTCGCGCGCTTCATGACGTGGCTCGCGCCGCGCCTGCCGCACTGAGCCCCGCTCGTCACTCCCAGCAGAGCGGGACCTTGATCTTCGCGCGGAGGACGAAGTCTTCCTTCGCGAGCTCGAGCTTGGCGAACGAGGCGGCCGGCCAGGTGAGGTTGCCGTTGCACGAGGCGAAGTACTTCGCCTGCTCGAGGCTCGTGTTGGCCGTGCCGGTGGGCTTGCCCGCGACCATGAGGGCGTTGGAGCTCGGGGCCCCGCGCCCGTCCTGGCTCGTGCAGATGTTGTCGCGGCAACGCACGCGCCGGAACGTGTTGCCGTCGGCGCCCGCGTAGTTCGAGAAGCAACCGTTGCCCATGTGCACGGCGTCGACGTCCTCGACGAGGCCGGCTCCCGTGTCGCCGTCGAAGATGACCCCGACGCCCGAGGGGGAGTTGTTGCCGTCGACGAGGCCGTTGCGGATCACCACGTTGGTCGACTTGTAGACGTTGACGTTGTCCTCGGTCCACGAGGTGTGGCCGTTGACCACGGAGAACCCGTCGAGGACGCCGTCGTTGCTGGCATTGAACTGCACGAGCTGTCCGCGGGGGAACGGGCCGCGGAAGTCGTAGCCCTCGATCTGCGTGAGCTTCGCCGACGGACAGGCGTTCAGGTAGATCCCGGACGATCCACGCGTGAGGCGGGCCCCGCTCACCACCAGCTTCGCGGTGGCGTAGGCGTCGATGTCGTTGCGGTCGGCCGAGTCGGCCTTCCCGCTGGCCGGAGCGCCCGTGTGCTCCACCGCGACGTTCTCGATCCGGGCCCCGTCGGCGTTCGAGAGGGAGATGCCTGGCGCCCCCTCGTGCAAGACGAGGACGTTGCGGATGACGACGTTCTTCTTGCCGGCCACCTGGATGCCGGGGGTGCCCTTGGCCACGATCCTCAGGTTCTCGATGACCTGGCCGTCGCTCTTGGCGACGACGGGAGGCGAGTCGACGAGCTTGCAAGTCGGTCTGGTGTCGGCGCTCGCGACGTCGGGGATGGCGTCGCTTCCCGCCTCGACGCCCACCTCGACGCCCACCTCGACGCCGGCGTCGCCCCCTCCGCTGTCGGCAGCGCCGTCGCCCGGTTCCGCGAGCGAAGCTTCGCTCCCACAGGCCGTGAGTGCGATCGCGAGGAGGAAAGAGCGCCTTCGCATTCCTCCTCATCATAGCCGGAAACGAAACCGCACCCACGCCGACCAAGGCTTCATGAAGCCCGGGTTCGCCATCGGTCTGGTCACCTTGCTCGCAGCGGCTCCCGCGGCTGCCCAAGAAGAGGCGCCGCGGCCGAAGGTGGGCGTCGACCTCCACGTCGGCGGGGTCTACGGCGTGTTCGGGCAGGGCAGCGACCAGGACGCCTCGTGTGGGGGCACGGCGACCTGCTCCTCGCGGAAGAAGCCGAGTGGACTGCTGTATGGGCTCGGCGTCGACTACGAGGTCTTTCCGCGCCTCCGGCTGTCCTTGGGCTTCGGATCGGTCGGCTGGAAGGCGAGCGTGGCCCGCCGCGTGACGGTCTCTGGGGAGTTCGACACCACGCAGGTGGGGGTGACCGCGACCGACGAGACCGAGTTCAACGCCTACCTCCTCACGGCGGGCGCGCACGTCGATCTCGTCACGCGACCCGTGGTGCTGCGGGTGGGCCTGGGGCTCGGGGGTCTGGTGGGTGGCGAGCTGGCGATGAGGAGGGCAGGCAACGCCGCGTGTCTGCAGCAGGAAAAGAGGCCGGACGGTCCCCTCGTCCCGACCGGCCAGACGGACTGCTCGTCGGCGACGGTCAAGAACGCGCCCACGGAGCGCCCGATGGCACCGGCGAACGAGACGGTGTCGCTCGGGTTCACCTTCGTGGTCGTGCCCGAGGTCAGGCTCGCAGTGCCGATCGGCTCGATGTTCCAGGTCGGGCTCGGTCTCGGAGCCTTGATCGGCTTCGCCGAGGTGACCCCTACCAAGAACCTGCGACAGACCCCGGTCGGTGGACCCGACGACTACACGTTGGATGCGGCAGGCAACAAGGTCTACGGCCAGCCTGTGACCCCCGAGGGGAAGACGATCGGGTTCGTCACGAGCAAGGAGCACTGGTTCGGCAACTTCGTCATCCCTCGTGGCTCGGTGTTCGTGCGCGCCGAGTTCTGAGAGCGAGCTACTTCGGGCCTTCCTTCTTGCAGCTCGCGCTGCAGCCGTCGCCGAGACGGCCTGCGGAGCGCCCGAGCACCGAGGCCTCTGCGACGCTCACGAGCTCGGTCTCGTCATCGCCTCGGGTCGGACGAGCTCGTCGAACTGCTCGCGCGTGAGGAGCCCGAGCGCGACCGCCGATTCGACCAGCGTGAGCCCCTCGTGGTGGGCCTTCTTCGCGATCTGCGCGGCGGCGTCGTAGCCAAGGCGCGGGACGAGCGCCGTGACGAGCATGAGGCTCTGATCGAGCGACGCGCGGATGCGTGGCAGATTGGGCTCGATCCCCGCTGCGCAGTGCCGATCGAACGAGTCGCAGGCATCGCCGAGCAGCCGTGTCGATCCGAGGACGACGTGGGCGATGAGCGGCTTGTACACGTTGAGCTCGAAGTTGCCGCTGGCGCCGGCGAATCCCAACGTGACGTCGCTGCCCAGCACCTGCACGCAGACCATCGTCAGGGCCTCGCACTGGGTGGGGTTGACCTTGCCCGGCATGATCGAGCTGCCCGGCTCGTTCTCCGGGAGGACGAGCTCGCCGAGCCCTGAGCGCGGACCGCTCGCGAGCCACCGGACGTCGTTGGCGATCTTGAACAGTGAACACGCGAGGGCCTTCAACGCGCCGTGCGTCACGACGAGTGCGTCGTGGGAGGCGAGGGCCTGGAACTTGTTGGGCGCGGTCACGAGTGGCAGTCCGGTGAGCCCCGCGACCCTCGCTGCCACGCGCACCGCGAACTCGGGGTGGGTCCCGAGCCCGGTGCCCACCGCCGTGCCTCCGAGCGCGAGCTCGGCGAGCGCACCGAGCGACGCGTGCAGTGCGGCGAGCCCGTGCTCGATCTGGGACACCCAGCCCGACATCTCCTGACCGAGGGTGAGCGGTGTCGCGTCCTGCAGGTGGGTGCGCCCGATCTTCACGATCTCCGCGAAGCGTTCGCTCCGCTCTCTCAGCGTCGCGGCGAGGTGCTCCACGGCCGGGATCAGGCGGCGATGGAGCTCGCCGTACGCGGCCACGTGCAGCGCCGTCGGGAAGACGTCGTTCGAGCTCTGCGAACGATTGACGTGGTCGTTGGGGTGGATGGGGGCCTTGGAGCCGAGTCGACCGCCCGCGAGCTCGTTCGCGCGGTTCGCGATCACCTCGTTCAGGTTCATGTTCGTCTGCGTGCCGCTCCCGGTCTGGAAGACGACGAGCGGGAAGTGGTCGTCGAGGGCGCCCTCGATGACCTCGTCGGCGGCTGCCACGATCAGCCGACTCTCTTCGGCGGTGAGCAGGCCGAGGTCGAGGTTCACGAGCGCGCACGCCTTCTTCACGATGCCGAGCGCGCGCAGGAACTCCCGCGGAAATCGGTCGGTGCCGATCCGGAAGCGTTCGAGGGACCGCTGCGTCTGCGCGCCCCAGTATCGGTCTGCCGGGACCTCGATGGGCCCGAAGCTGTCGGTCTCGATCCGGTGGTCCATGGGGGAGGCGTAGCCGGTGGAGGGAGGCTTTGCAGAACCGACGGTCTTCGCCGACGCCTGCGGGCGCACGGGTCGGGGCGAATCGCCGAGGCAAGATTGCCTCGGTGGGGCGAGAGCGTCCCCCCCCGAACACGCGCCGACGGCTGAGGACGCGGATGGGCGCGCTTCGTGCCTCCGTTCAGCCATGAAGCCCGACGAGAGCCCGTTGCAGCCCGAGCGCGAGCAGACGGACGAAGGGCTCCGCACCGAGCGGGCGCGCACCGACGAGGAGCTGGCAGCCCAGCTGAAGTCGACCGAGGCGGACCCGACCGAAGCCGTCGCGCAGAGCCACAGCGAGGAGCTCCTGCGCCTCCTGCCCGTCGAGCGAGAGAACACCGACCAGCTCCTCTTGACGGAGCGGGCCCGATCGGACGAGGTCCTGTCGAATCGTGACGACTTCCTCGGCATCGTCAGTCACGATCTCCGCAGCCTCCTCAACACCGTGTCGATGGCCGCGGAGCTGATCGAACACGATGCTACCCACAGCGGGCCCGACGACACGGCGCGGATGGCGCAGAGGATCCGGAAGACCGTGCGGCGGATGAACCGGCTCGTCACCGATCTCATCGACGTCTCCAGCCTGGAGGCCGGGAGGCTCTCCGTGGTGCTGACGCGCGGCGACCTGCGCACGCTCGTCGACGACGCCGTCGAGTCGTTCCGCCCCGCCGCGCTGGCGAAGGGCGTCGCGCTCGAGTCGGGCGGGCTCGAGCCGAGGTCGATGGCGCTCTTCGATCACGACCGGATCGTCCAGGTGCTCGCCAATCTCATCGGCAATGCCATCAAGTTCACGCCTCCGAAGGGAGCGATCCTCGTCGGCGCTGCGCGCGAAGGAGACCAGGTGCGCGTCACGGTTCGCGACGACGGACCGGGAATCCCGGCTGGGCAGACGGAGTCGGTCTTCGAGCGCTTCTGGCAGGTCGGCAAGAACGACCAGCGTGGCCTCGGCCTCGGCCTCTACATCGCGAGAGGGATCGTCGAAGCGCACGGTGGCAAGATCTGGGTCGAGAGCGAACTCGGCCGGGGCAGCACGTTCTCGTTCACGCTCCTCGAGAAGGAGCCCGATCGCTAGCTCGTCGAGGCGGCGAATCGGCCAATGCCGCACGACGGCAACGACGATTGACGGAACGTTGGTCCGCGCGCTGCGTCGAGCGCGACGCGTCACGGACTTGCAGGTGCCACCTCCGCTACGCACCGAGAAAACAGGCCTCGCGTGCTTGCGAGCGCTGCTCCGTGGCTGTATTTGCTGGGCCCGGAGGCTCGTCGATGACCGCACACGACGCGTTCGATGCAGTGCACACGACCGAGATCGCCGACGAACGTCTCCGCGAGGTCCTCGACCTCGTCGAGCGCAGCACCGCGCTCGAGCACGGCCTCGCTTTCGTGCGTCGTGCGCCCGTGGAGTCGGTCGCCATCACCCTCGGCGTGCATCCCCGCGTGGTCGAGCACGCCTGCGACTGCCTCGATCGCGTCGAGGAGCGCGCGATGATGATCCGCTACTTCGCCCGCGCCCGCGCGCGTCGTCGCACGCTGCCGCCCACGGCCGTCGTGCGCGCCCCCGTGCCCGCGCCGCGCACCGCGGAGCAGCTGATCGACGAGGCCACCCGCACTCCCAAGGGGCGCGGCCACTCGCTCGGCGTGCAGTTCCTCCTCTGCGCGCCGCTCGAGACCGCGGCCATCCTGTTCCGTGCGCACCCCGACCTCGTCCTCCGCGCCCGCGAGCTCCTCGCCGCGCGCGGCGTCGTCGCCGAAGAGTAGCGCTCATCCACCCATGGGCCCACCGAGTGGCTTGCCGTCGGCGTCGGTGACCACGAAGGACGTGGCGCGGTTCTGCACCCTGTTCTCCGACTTGCCCGAAGTGGGCGGCGTGGCGGCGGCCTCGGCGCGGAGGCGCTTCGGGTCGACGCCCTGGGCGACCAGCGCCGCCACCACGGCGTCGGCGCGCTTCTGGGCGAGGGCGAGGCGTGCCGTCGCGTCCTTGCCCTCGACCAGCTCGGCGTGCCCGACGACCCGCACGTAGAGCTCCTTGTGGTCCTTCAACGTCGCGCCCACGGCGTCGACGACCGGATCGCTCGCCTTCTCGATCTTGGCGCTCCCGACGGGGTGTTGCACGATCACCAGGATGACGATCTGGTTCGAGCCGTAGATGGGCACCGCGCTGGGCACCGCCCACACGGACGTGCTCGCCGACGTGCTGACCGACGCGCTCGGAGGGGGTGCGCTCGAGGTGGACGGCGCGGTGGACGCGCTCGACGAACCGACGGCCGCTGGGTCCTTCGCCGCCACCTCGCTGCTCGCGGTGGCGCAGGCGAACGGCAGGGCCGCGCCGAACACGAGGTGGAGCGCGGTCTGTGCCGCGCGAGAGAGCCGCGGGAGCGTGTAGGGAGCGACCGATCGGACGGGGAGCTCCACGCTGCAGAACGGGCAGCGCGACTCGTCGGTTCGCACGTGGCGGCGGCAGTGCAGGCACGGTGACAACCCGGATTCCCCCATGCCGAGAGCCTACCCGCACACGCATCCAGGGCGCGACCGTCGACTGCGCGCTCACTCCCTCGCGGGCTCCTGCCAGCGGATCCGCCCCGCGAGCCGGATCGCCCAGCCCTCCACCGTGCGATGGAGCAGCCACGCCACGCCCAGCGTGACGCCGATCTGCGCCGTCAGGATCACGAGCGCGCCACGCAGCGTGGCGGGAGACACGAGCCGCGCGAGCCCCAGGTGCAGCGAGCCCGCGAACGGCGTGTGGAACAGGTAGATGCCGTACGAGACGACGCCGAGGAACTGCAGCGGTCGCGCAGCGAGCCAGCGGCCGAGCGCGCCGCGCCACCCGGCGAGCAGCAAGAGCCCCGCGACCACCCCGCCCGCCACCGGCTCGAGCCGGTCGTTGCGCAGGCCGAACACCACGAAGGCGACCCCGAGCCCGATCGGCAGGCACGCGTGCACGCGCCGATCGAGCGTCCAGCTGACCAGCGCACCCATCGCGAACAGGTACCAGTGCTGCGTGAACCACGCGTGTGGATAGCGCCACGTCAACGCCCAGTGCAGCGAGGCGATCGCCGTCGCGAGCACGACCCACGGCACGAGACGTGGCAGAGAGCGGAGTAGGAAGAGGACGAGCACGAACAGCAGGTAGAACTGGACCTCGATGGCGAGCGACCAGAACACCGCGGAGATCGTCGGCAGGCCGAGCAGGTCGTAGACGTACAGCACGTGCGCGACCACGTCGCGCGGCCCCGGGACGAACCGCGGCACCCCCGGGCGCAGCGCCCGCGCGCCGACCGCGAACGCCACGCCGACCGCGATCGCGCACCAGTACGGTGGATCCAGGCGGACCTGCCGCCGGAGCACGAAGCGGAGCGCGCTCCGCGCCGTCATCGTGTTGCGCCCGATGCTGTGCGCGATCACGAACCCGCTCAGCACGAAGAACACGTGGACGCCGAGCCAGCCGTAGCCCAGCGCGGCAGGGAGTCGCGGCGTGAGCCCGTCGGCGAGCGGACGGCGGAGGTCGCCGGTGCCGAGGTGGAACAGCATCACCGACACGGCGGCGAGCCCGCGCAGGCCGTCGACGAAGGCGTAACGAGCCGAGCCTGCGGGGTTCGTCATCGACGGGCGCCACCATAGACCACCGCCTCGTGGCGGGCGCGGGCGTCAGCCGGCCTTCGCGAAGTCCAGCAGGATCCCGGCCCTCCGCAGCTCGCCGGCGAGGTCTTCGGGGCGCCGATCGAGCGACCAGGCCAGACGCCCGAGGAGGTGCTGCAGGTCGTCGTGCACCGACAGCCGACCTCGCTCCTTGCCGAACAGGATGAACCCCGTGAGCACGCTGCGCATGACGCTGTGGCGGAAGCCCTGGCCCTCCACCACGAAGTGCAGGTGCTCGGTCGCCGCGAGGAGGCGCGGCATGTTCCGGGACATCGCCGCGCGCACCTCGTCGCTCGGTGGGTCCGCGTCGGCGGAGATCACCGCCACACAGAGCAGCGGGCGACCGACCTCCTGGAACCCCAGGCTGACCTCGTAGGCGATGCGATCCACGTCGGCGAGCGCTGGCGTCCCCCAGCGCACGACGTGGAGACGCCCCGCTCGGAGTGAACGGTAGGCCATGACAGAGAGAACGGCCCGTCGCGGCGGAACTTCAGGGCGGCGCCCAGTAAGAGAACACCGGGTGGCTCGACAGCTCGGCCGTCGTCACCGAGGCGAGCGCGCACGGGCGGCGCGCGCGGGCCCACGGGACGTGACGGGACCAGCGGGACCGTCCCCACTGCGCCTCGATGCCCACGATGGCCATCATGACCGGGAACTGGTGGGACACGAGGATGACCTCGGCGCCCCCGCTCTCCCGCAGGGCGTCGCTGAGTGCGGCGGTCATGCGATCGCGGACTCGTTGCGGCGACTCCGCGGCCTTCCAGCTCGAGCGCGAGAGGAGGCGTCGCAGGTAGGCGGCCGGGACGAACCCACGGGGGAGCCCCTCGAACGGAGAGCCTGCTTCGATCAAACGGACGTCGGTCACGATCGTCGGGTGCGAGGGCAGCGCCTCCGCGATGAGCGCGGCCGTCTCCTGGGCCCGCGTGAGCGGACTCGCCACGAGGTGCACCGCGCCCCCCGTACGGGCGAGGTGGGCCGCCGACGCGAGGACCTGGGCGCGACCGCGCGCCGAGAGCCGGAACCCGGGGAGACACCCGTAGACGACCCCCCGAGGGTTCTCCACTTCACCGTGCCGGACGAGATGGACCCGGGTCACTTCAGCGGGGGGACGACCGGGTCCTTGGTGTCGTCCTGGAGGCAGGCTCCGACGTCGAACAGGAAGAAAGCAAACGCCTGCTCGCCGGCGGTGAGCGGCGACGTGCACCCCTTGGGGAAGGAGGCGTCGAGGGTGTCCTTCTGGTTGATGTGCGCGTCGAGGTGGACCGCCTTGCCGCACTGCGAGCCGACCGGCCGCCCGGCGGGGGCGTTCACGCTGACGAAGCGGGGATACGAGAGGCCCGAGGGAGGGGACGAGCCCGACGTGGCGTAGACCTGGGCGACCGACTTGTCGGGCACGTCGGTGATGTTGCCGAACACGTAGTCGCAGGTGACCTTGGCAAAGGGGTAGGTCTTGTCGACCGCGACCATCCACGACGCGAGCGCCTTGCCCTTGGCGAAGTCGAGCTGCAGCGTGACCGGGTTCTCGGCCGTGGGCGCGCCACCGGGGATGGTGGCCATGGCCTGCATCTTCGGATCTGGGCTTTGTTTGTACCAATTGTACTGGAAGTCGGTCGTGAAGATGCGACCGCCCGCGCCGAGGTAGGCGCTGACCGCGGCGTACGAGGTGGCGCTCTTCGAGTCGGGCGCCTCGCTGCACTCGCAGCTGAACAGCGCGAGGTCGTAGTCCATGAGCTTGGGCGTGCTGTCCCAGAGCGTCTTGGCCGGCTTCATGCCGGCGGGGCCGCCCGTGCCGCCGCTGCCCGCGTAGAAGTGCACGGCGGCGTCGGCCCCATCGACGCCGTATTCCGTCGCGTCGATGCCGATCTTGGGGAGGATGCAGGCGAGCTTGTCGCAGCCGCCGGTGGTCACCGCGATCTTGGGCAGGTTGCCCTCCTTGCGGTTGCGCGGCAGGCGCGTGAGCTCCGGGTCGGTGAGCACGTTGGCCTCGCAGGGCTTGATCTCGACCTCCGTCTGGCGACGCCACTTGCCGATCTGCACGACGAGCGGGATCTTGGCGCCGGCCGGCACGTTGTTCAGCGTGAACTTGCCGTCGGTCTTGGTGAGGTCAATGGCGAGCGGGCTGCCCCCGGGCGGAACGCCGCAGCGGTCGCAGGTCGCGCCCACGGGCATGGCCGGGAGCGGCGCGTTCGGGATGAACACCATCGCGTTGTAGAGCGGCACCTTGCCGTTCGGCATGTAGACGATGCCGCTGAGCGAGGTGGTCGCGCCCGCGCTGCAGGTGGGGCGCAGGCACTCGAGGCCTCCCTCACACGGCTTGGCGTCCGTGGGCGCGTCGGCGCTCCCGTCGACGTCGGGCACGCTGGTGTCGGGCAGCGTCTCGCCCGACGTGTCACCCGCGCTGTCCGGGGTCTCGGCGACGCGTTCTGGACTGCTGCAGCCGTACAGGGCTGCGAGCGAGACGACCAAGGCAAGGTGACGCATGGGCACTCCACTGGAAAAAGGCGGGCGGGCCGGATCGTAGACCGAAGTCCGGGACCCGTCCCGCCGTTTCGCCGGACCCGAGGGCCGGCGTCACTTCACCTCGTACACCTCGACCACGTCGCCCATGAAGCGAGGCACGAGCACGCGCGAGCGCTTGCTGTCCCAGCCGATGTCGGCCGGCGCGCCGAGCTGCTCGAGGATCGGCTCGAAGGTGCCGCCGACCTTGCCCTTGTAGATGGTCGACGCCTCCCAGCTGGAGACGAGCAGTGAATCACCGACCTTGAGGATGCCGTCGAGCCCGCCTTTCGGGAGCTTGGTGGCGTCGGACTTCTTGCCCTTGTCGTCCACGCGGTAGATCTCGGCGGCGCCGAACGGCGCCACGAGCACGGTCTTGCCGTCGACCAGCAGGCCGTTCGGGCGGCTCAGATCGGTGGACTTGGCGAACACCTTGGCCTTGCCCTTCTCGATGACCCACACCGCGTCGGTGCCGGTGCCCTCGAACTTGCCGTCGACCATCTTGAGCCCGCTGTCGGACACATAGACCTTGCCGTCCTCGGAGGCCGCGACGTCGTTCGCGAACGTGGCACCGGGGAGCTTGATCTCGCCCTTGGGCGCGCCGGTCTTGACGTCGAACATGCGCACGGTGTCGAGGTCGGCGACGTAGAGCACGTCCTTCACGAGGGCCATGCCCTTCGGCGCGTTCAGGGTGACCTTGTTCTTGCCGGCCTCGATGAACTTGAGGTTCGTGACCTTGCCGTCGGGCGAGAGGTCGCTGATGAAGCCGTTGTTGTCGGCGTCGACCGGCTTGCCGTTGATGTTGCTCACGAGGTAGCGGTCACGCGCGGCGTCGTAGAGGACGCTCTCGGGCGTGGAGAGGCCCGTGAACTTCACCACCGGCGTGGGCGCCGGCGGCTTCGCGGGCTCGGCCGACGCGGAGGGCGTGGCAGAGGCGGAAGGGGTGGCCGAGGCCGGCGGCTCGACCGACGTGGACGCCGGCGTGGACGCGGCGGCGGCCGTCTTTGGCTCGGGCTGCTGGTCGCCGCCGCACGCGGCGGGGAACACGAGGGCAGCGAGCGGAGCGAGGGCAGCGAGGACGATGCGGCGATTCATGGCGCGGCACGTTAGGAGCCGTCGCGGGCCTCTGCAAGGCCAGGGCGAACGAGCAGACAACGTGATATCCCCCGAACGAATGGCGAGTCTCCCGACCTCTCGCGACGCTTCTCGGGCCTACGACACGCGCCCCACGACCGAGGTCACCCGCGGCGACGGTCGCGACGCCATCCTGCAGGCGTTCCACTGGAACCTGGTCAAGACCCAGGGCACCGGCACGCTCGATGGCGGCAGCGTCTCCTGGTGGCGCACGCTCGCGGGCATGGTCGACCGCATCGCCGCGCTCGGGTGCAGCATCGTCTACCTGCCACCGCCCTGGCGCGACGACTCGGCCTGGTCGAACGGCGACGTGCACGGCGGCGGCGAGGGCTATTTCTGGCACGATTTCGACCTCGAATCGCGCTACGGGAGCAAGGGCGAGCTCACCGCGCTGGTGGCCGCGCTGCGCGAACGAGGGATCCGCACGATCGTCGACCTCGTGCCGAACCACCGCGACCGCACCCGCATGCAGCGCGACGTCTGGCCGTTCCCCGGGCCGTGCTGGGCCGAAGGTGGCGGCGACACGGGCACCCGGTTCCTGCAGGGCGACTTCGATCTGAACCTCGCGAACCCGATCGTGCACGAGCGCATGCGCGCAGCGCTCGACGAGCTGATGGACGACTGCGGCGTGCTCGGCTGGCGCTGGGACTTCGTCTACGGCTACGCGCCCGAGGACGTCGTCGCGTTCATCCGCGAGACCGGGAAGGAGGAGTACTTCTCGATGGGCGAGTACTGGCAGGGTGACGACCACCGCGCCGACGACCCGCTCGTCGCTCGCTACGGCAAGGACCAGCGGGCGCGCATCATCGGCTGGGCCCGCGACGCCCGGAGCTGCGCGTTCGACGTGCTCCTGAAGCAGCAGATCCAGACCGGGCGCCCCGAGAACCTGCGCCACGGTCTCGCCGCGAGCCGGCGCCGCGAGGACCGGCGCCTCGCGGTGACCTACGTGGACAACCACGACACCGGCGCCTCGCCGTGGTGCGCGGCGAACGGCTGGGGGCAGCGCCACTGGCCCTGCCCCGACGCGTTCAAGTCGAGCGCCTATGCGTTCGTGTGTGCGATGCCCGGGACACCCTGCATCTACTGGCCCGACGCCTTCGACTGGGGGTTCGAGGCGCAGATCGCGGCGGTGCTCGCCGCGCGCAGAGAGGTGGGCGTCGTCGCGGACAGCGGGTGGGTGGACCTCTGCGATCGCCACGGCGGCTTCGCGGGCATCGTGCTCGACGCGGACGGCAGGGAGGCGCTCGCGCTCTCGATCGGCTCCTCGTTCACGGGCCCCGGCGGCTCGTTCCGGGTCGTCCACGAACAGCGCGGTGCGTGGACGGTGTGGGCGCGCTAGAGCGCGACGGCGATCTTCTTCTTGTCGCCCTCGGCGACGACGACGGTGACCTTCTTGGACTTCGCGCCCTTCTGCGCCGTGACGACGCGTGCACCTGGATCGACGGGGGAAGCGACGCCGCTCGCGACGCCCTCGCCATCGACCTTCACCAGCGCGTCGGACGGCGTGACGGTGATGGTCAGCCACGGCACCTTGGGCTCGAGCGCCGCTGCCCCGTCGTTCGCCTGCGTCTCGACCTTGGTCTTGCCCTCGACCTTGGCGTCGGCCGCGGTGGCCTTGTATTCGGCCCACGCGGTCGCGGTCCGCCCGAGCTTCTCCTGGCAGCGGGCGATGTTCAGACGGACCGTCGACACGGGGATGAGCGCCCAGGCCTCGCTGAACTTCGACAGCGCCCCGGCGTAGTCGCCGGCCTCGTAGAGCTTCATCGCGGCCATGAAGGCCTCGCGGGCGGCGGCCTTGGTGCTGGAGATCGGCGCGGCGCTGGTGCTCGGTGCCGGGGTCACGCCGGCCCACGCGGTGGAGGTCAGGAGCACGAAGAAGAGCAGGCCGAGGGCACGTCGGGGCATCGCTCAGGCCCGAACGCTCGGGGTGGGCGAGTCATGCCCGTCCGCGTGGATCGACCGGGCCCGATCGATCAGCGCGGCGAGCTCGGCCTGGTCCTGCTCGGTGGCCAGGTAGAGAAAGACCTCCTCGCCGCCCTGCAGCACGAGGCGGAGCGGATTCCGTGGTCGGCCACCGAAGAGGCTCAGGTGGGAGAGGCGCGCGAGCGGGACCTCTCGCCGGGTCGACAGGCCGGGTGCCCACCGACGCTCGACGAGGAGGGACGGACGTTCGCCGATGGCGACGACGGTGGTGCCTCCGACCATCGACAGCCACAGCCCGAGGATCACGATCGCGAAGAAGGCGACCAGCGAGACGTAGGCGAGGGTGGAACGACCCGTGGTCGTCTGCACCGTGGATCTGCTCGGGTCTGCGAGGAACGCCTGCAGCGGGGGCAAGGCCCTCGCGACCTGCGGATGCTCGCACAGGACGACGACCGCGCCGCTCGCGCGGGCTTGCAGGCGCTGGGTCTTCGTCCGCTGCTTGCCGGACCCCAGCGTCACGTCGATGGCGTCGAGGCGCGTGGTCCCGAGGAGCTCGAGCGTGACGGCCTTCCGTGAGAAGAGCTCGTCCGTGACGACCGTGCAGGAGAGGTCACGCGCGCTCGCGCGGCTGCACGCGACGTCGACCCTCGTCCACGTGAAGAGCGCGAGCAAGAAGGGCACGAACCCACCGACGAGGATGACGAGGAGCCCGAGCTGGATCGAACGGCGCTGGACGCGCCCGATCTCCTGCGGCTCCGGCGCCGCCACGGCACCACGGTACCCGCGCGGCTCGTGGCCAGCGGGGAGCCGCACGGTCAGAGCCCGAAGCGCAGCCCGATCTCGGGGGCGAGGGTGAAGTTGAAGGTGGGCAGCGGGAACACCATCTTCATGGCCAGGTTCACCGAGAACTTGTTGCCGACCATGATCCAGGTGCCGATGCCCGCGCTGAGGAAGCCGATGCCCGCGAGCTTGTAGGCGGTGACGTTCTTGAGCACCGGGTCGGTGCCGTCGGCGCACTTGTCGGCCGAGGGGGTGCTGTTGTCCAGGCAGGTGACGCCGGGCACGGTCTTGTCGGACGGCGTGACCACCGCGTTCGGCACGGGCGCGTCGAACTGCGCGATGCCGCCGCCGAGGATGAAGTACGGGCGCAGCGTGGACTCCGTGATGAAGTACTGCATGCGCACCTCGCCGTGGAACGGGAGGAACTTGGCCTGCTCGGTGGGGTTGCCGCCGAACGCGTAGCCGAGGCGCAGGCCGAGCGAGAAGCGCGGCACGACGAAGTAGTCGAGCGACACGAACACGCGCTTGGTCGCGAGCGCCGAGCCGCCGTCGGTGCGACCACCGGCCTTGTCGCTCGAGGCGAGGGTGATGCCCGGCGAGTTGCCGATGTCCTTGCGGCCGTCGGGGCCGTCCCACGAGCAGGTCCACGTGGTCTGCTTGCAGATGTTGCGCTCGGCGCCGAGGAAGACGATGTCGAGCTGGCCCTCCACCCCGAGCCACACCTTGGGGCTCGCGCCGCTCGGCGCGGCCTTGTCGGTCCGCTCGCCGGGCTTGCACCACTTCTTGCCGGTCTCGGCGTTCTCCATGCAGACGAGGCCCTTCTCGCACTCGTCGTCGTCGTGACACCCGGAGCCCTCGGGCTTGCCCGCGCTGCCGTCGGCGCCGCAGAGCGCGGGCTCCTTGTCGCCCGGGAGCACGGGCTGCTCCTGGTCGTCGGGCATGGTGGTGACCAGCTTGATGGTCGCGGGCTTCTTGATGGTGCCGTAGTGCTCGACCTCGGCGCTCGCCTCGTCGTAGGCCTTCACGAAGAACTTCAGCGAGCCGGCCTTGAGGGTGCCGTCGCACGGGATGATGGCGAGCCACTTGCCGCCGGTCTTCTTGGCGTCGATGGGCTTGTACTTCTCCATCCCCTCGCCCTTGAACTGCACCTTCACCGAGACCACGCCGTCGAGGCCCTTCGGGATCTCGATCCAGAGCGGGAGCTCGGAGCCCGCGGGCGCGACCTTGGTCTTCACGGTGAGGGCGCCGTCGGCGTCGCCCGCCGGGGTCGGGTCCTCGTTGCCGCCCCCGCCCGTCGTCGTCGTGGTGCCGCCGGTGCCGCCCTTCTTCTTCTTGGCGGCCTCCCAGGACTTCTTCACGTCGCCGTTGGCCAGGTAGTCCTTGGCGATCTCCACGGCGGGATCGGCGGCGAAGGCCTCGGTGAACTCGCCCTCGCCCTCGGTGCTGTCGCCGTTGTTGATGGCCACGATGCCGAGGTCGCGGTGGAGCGACGCGAGCAGCGGCTTGCTGCACTTGTCCTTGCCGCACTTCTTGATGGCGGACTGCAGCTTGGTCTTGGCCTTCTTCAGCTCGAGGCCGAGGAAGTCGACGTCCATCGCCTCGCTCTGGAGCTTCTTGGCCTCGCCCTCGACCTTGGGGTCGTTGGCCAGGACGGAAGGAGCGAGCGCAAGCGAAGCGAGGAGCAGGCTACCTGCGAAGGCGAAGGAGGAGCGCACGGGGCGACGATTGTACTCACCTCTTCGTCGAAGAAGCTTCTTTTTAGCGGTGCTGAACGAGTGCACCCGTCACACCGACGCGACGCAGCAAGCAGACCCGGAGCGGGAGCGACAAAGCGAGACGGCCGCCCCACCCCACGCGGCGGGTGGGTGGAAGCGGCCGTCGCGGCTCTCGCCGTCGTCGAGCTCAGACGCCGAACTTGATGCCGACCTCGAGGGAGAAGCCGGGCGAGAAGGTCGGGAGCGGCAGCAGGAACTTGCCGCCGATGTTGAGGATGAACTTGGGCGACAGGTGGATCCACACGCCGCCGCCGGGGGCGAGGAAGCCCTGGCCGGCGAGGCGATACGCCTTCACGCCCTTGACCTGACAGGAGGGCGCCGGGCCGCTGCCGTCGATGAGGACCTGCTTACGCTCCGCCTGGCACTCGGCCAGTCCGTCCGGCCGCCGTGCGCGGTCTCGGCCTTGTCGCCCGGGCGTGTCAAGCTCGACCGTCGACCTCGACGATGCGTTGCCGCCGCGTCGAACTGTCCGAGGCCGGCGCCGAACATGAGGTAGGGGCGCGCCCCCGAGCCCTTGTCGGGGCTCAGGAAGTACTGCGCCCGCACCTCGGCGTGGAACGGCATGAACTTGGCGGTGGAGGTCGGGTTGCCGTTGAAGGCATACCCGAGGCGACCGCCGAGCGAGATGCTCGGCGTGATGAAATAGTCGAGGCCGAGGAGCACGCGCATGGTGCCGAGACCGAAGCCAGTGCCGGTGTTGCCTCCACGAGGCGCAACGACTCCGCCTCCTTCCCAGGTCTGGATGCCCTTCTCATCAGAAACACCGACATCGGTACTCCCGGTGCTGCAGGCCCAGGAGTTCGACTTGCAGACGTTCTTGTCACCGAGGAGGATGAGGGTGTCGAGCTGGAAGTCGGCGCTGATCCACAGCTTGGTGCCGCCGCCGGCCTTCTTGCCGCCGCCGCCCTCGCCCGCCTTCTCGTAGCACCACTTCTTGCCGTTCTCGTTGTCGACGCACGCGAGGCCCGACTGGCACTCGTCGTCGCTGTCGCAGCCGAGCCCTGGGGCTTCTTGTTGGCGTCGGCGTCGCACGGGAAGCCCGGCTGGCAGTTGCCCTTGTCGACGCACTTCTGCGGCTCCTTGCCGCCCGGGTAGGCGGGGGCCTCGACGTCGTCCGGCATCTTCTCGACGAGCTTGAGGATGCCCGGCTTCTTGAGGGTGCCGAAGTGCTCGATCTCGTTCTTGTCGCTGTCGTAGGCGCGGACGTAGAACTTGATGTCGCCGACGAACTGGGTGTCCTCGCAGGGGATCGTGGCGACGTACTTGCCGGAGTCCTTCTTGACGTCGACGGTCTTGTACTTCTCCATCGCGGCCGTCTTGTAGGACAGCTTCACGTTGTCGACGTCGAGGCCCTCGGGCAGGTCGACGAGGACCGGGAGCGGGTAGCCCGTGGGGGCGAGCTTGGTCTTGACGGTGAGGTTGCCCTCCGCGTCGGGAGCGGTCGTGGGCGGCTTGCCGGTGCCGGTGCCGCTCGGCGCGGTGGTGGTGACCGGCGGGGTCGCGGAGCCCGCGTTCTTCTTGGACGCCTCCCACGCGGACTTCACGTCCTTGTTGGCGAGGTAGTCGTTGCTGATGCTGATGGTGGCATCGGCCGCGAACGCCGCGTCGAACTCCTTCTGCCCGTCCTTGACCTTCTTGTCGTTGATGAGGACGACGCCGAGGTCGCGGTGCAGGCCGGCAGCGACGGCGGGCGAGCAGTTGTCTGCGCCGCACTTCTTGATGGCGTCGTCGAGCTTCTTCTTGGCCGCCTTGTAGTCGAGCGAGAGGAAGTCGACGTCCATCGCGTCGCCCTGGAGCTTCTTGGCCTCCTTCTCCACGGCGGGGTTCGCACCCGACGCCATGCTGGCGAACGTGCCGATGCCGAGGGCGCTGACGAGCAAGACGACGGTGCGGAAGTTGCGACGACGCATCGGAGTGGCTCCTCAGGAGAAGCAGGAAGGCGATGGGGCGAGGGAAGTGCTTACGGAAGTCCGTCGCAGGCGGGTGACGCCGACGCGGACGCCCGGGGGCGCCCGTATGTACTACACGGACGAACGACTGGGAACCTTCTCCGTGTAGTTCAGCCACGACTCGGCGGGAGGCAGCCGGCCACGTGGGGACCCTGGGTCGCGGACCCCCCCCTCCCCGGATAGCGGCAGTTACTTGGCGTCCGTGCGGACGAACTCGACGCGGCGGTTCTTGGCGCGGCCGGCCTCGTTCGAGTTGGTGTCGATGGGGACGTCCATGCCGTAGCCCTTCGCCGTGAGGCGCGAGCCCGAGATGCCCTTGTCGATCAGGTACTTGCGCACCGAGTCGGAGCGGTCCTGCGAGAGCTTCTTGTTGTACTCCGGCTTGCCGACGTTGTCGGTGTGGCCGCCGATCTCGAGCGTGATGTCCGGGTTGTCCTTGAGGACCTGGGCCACGGCGTTGAGGATCGGGAAGCTGTCGGCCTTGATGACCGACTTGTTGAACTCGAAGTGGATCTGCTGGGTGATCTTGATCTGCGACGAGGTCACGACCACGAGGGCCGGCTTCTTCGGGCAGCCCTTGTTGTCGGCCGGGCCCGGGTCGATCGGGCAGGCGTCGTCGAGGTCGAGCACGCCGTCCTTGTCGTTGTCGGGCTCGGGGCAGCCGTCGTTGTCCTCGAAGCCGTCCGGGTCCTCGGGCTGGTCGGGGCACTTGTCGAGCTTGTCGAGGATGCCGTCGCCGTCGTTGTCCGGGTCGGGGCAGCCGTCGTCGTCGAGGTAGCCGTCCTTGTCCTCGGGCAGGTTCGGGCAGGCGTCCTTGCTGTCCGGGATGCCGTCACCGTCGGTGTCGGGATCGTCGGGGCAGCCGTCCTCGTCCTGGAACGCGTTGAAGTTCTCGGGACGTCGGGGCACTTGTCTTCTTTGTCTGCTGCCGTCGCCGTCGCGGTCGCCCGGCTGGGCTTGGGCCTTGGCGACCTCGATCTCGTGCGATCGCTGCACTTCTCGGCCGGCGAGTTCTCGAGCGCCGCGTGGGCGTTGGGTACCGCGATGGCGAGGTGCTCGTCGGCGCGCGAGACGGAGCCCTGGTCGAGCTCGATGCGGGCGAACTTGGCGTGCGACTCGGCGAGGGCGAGCTCGCGCGGCGCGCAGCGGAGGGCGCCGTTGGCCTTGGCCTGCTCGATCGTCTGATCGAGGCCGGTGAGGCGGCCCATCTGGGCGGCCGGGCCCGTACAACTGGCGGCGCCGATCACGACGGCGCCCAGCATCAGCGCGCGGCGGATCATCGGCCGGCTCCCTTGCGCACGGCGCGGGCCTGCGCGATGGCCTTCTCGGCGAAGGACTCGGCCTCTTCGAGGAGATCGATGGCGTCGCCGTAGTCGGCGCGAGACGCCTCTTCGCGCGCCTTCTGGACGCGCTCCTTGGCGGAGTAGTACTCGTACGGCGCGTACTGCTCGGCGCCGACCTCTTTGGCCTGTTCGACCTTGCCTTCGACCGCGTTGATGCGCGCGGTGTACCAGACGCCGCCGCAGCCGACGGATCCGGCGCCGAGGGAGCCGACGGCCAGCCAACCAGCGAGCAAGGGCGCGCGAAGGAGCTTCTGGAAGCGGAGCACGTTGCGACGCTATCGGACCTGCACCGACGGAGTCAATCTGTTCAGCGCTGGCGCCCGCGCCCGGAGCTGCCCCCGCCCGGAGCCGCTCCCGCCCGGAGCGTAGAGCGGGCCCGGCGCGCCTAGTGCAGGACGAAGAAGAGCACAGCGCCGACCACCAGCAGGCCCGCGACACAGAGCCCCACGATCAGGCCGATCGGGCGGGAGGGCACGCCCGCGGGCTCGTTCTGGGCGGCGGCGAAGGCGTCGTCCATCGCGAGGCGCGCGTCGTACCCCGGCGCGGCGGCCTGCGGTCCACCGTAGACCTGCGGGCCGCCGTAGAGGGGGGCGGCCGCGCCGTAGCCAGGGGGCTGGCCGTACCCGGGCGGAGGCGGCGGTGGCGGCGGCGCGGCGAAGGGGTCGGCGGTCTGGACGGCGAACGGATCGGCGACCGCGGTGGGAGGCGGGGGCGCCGGGATCGCCGCCCCCATCTGCGCCTCGAGCTGCGCGACGGTCATCTTGGCCCACGCCGTGTGGTCCCCCGGCAGCCCGAACGCGCGCCCGAAGCTGTCGGCGAACGCGCCCACGCTGCCCGTGCGCATCTCGGGCTTCTTGGCGAGCGCGTCGTCGATCACGTCGTCGAGCGCGGCCGGCATGCCCGCGATGCGCGTGCTGATCGGCGGCGGGTTCTTGGTGAGGATGGCGAGGAGGATCGCGGGGCCGTTGGCGCCCGAGAACGGCACCTGTCCGACGAGCGACTCGTAGACGATGGCGCCGAGGGCGAAGACGTCGGCCCGGTGGTCGAGCCCCTCGGCGCCCTGCGCCTGCTCGGGGCTCATGTAGTAGGGGCTGCCGATCGTGGTGCCCATGCTCGTGAGCTTGGACATCTGCCGGTTCTTGTTGATGCGGACCGACCCGAAGTCGAGGATCTTCACGACGTCGCCGTCGTTGCCGCTTCAGGAAGATGTTGTCGGGCTTGAGGTCGCGGTGCACGAACTGGCGACGGTGCGCCTCGTCGAGGCCGACGGCCGTCTGCGCCACGATGCGGATCATGCGGGCAGCCGGGATGGTCTTGTCGGTCTTGAGGATCGTGCGCAGCTCCTCGCCCTCGAGGAACTCCATCACGAGGATCGACTGCAGCTCGTTGATCTGCTGGAAGTCGAGCACCTCGACGATGTGGTCGTGGGGCAGATCGCGGCTGATCTCGAACTCGCGCTTGAAGCGCTCGACCGCGATCGGGTCGCGCGCGACCTCGGGGTGGAGCACCTTGATGGCGACCCGGCGGTCGGCTTGCACGTCGCGCGCTTCGTACACGCGGCCCATGCCGCCGTCGGCGACGATGCGGCGCATCTCGTAGCGGCCCGCCAGCGTCGTGCCGAGGAAGCGGTCGTCTGGGTCGGACTGCGCGGGGACCTGCTCGTACGGCGCGAGCCCGACACCGTCCGCCGGACAGAACGCGGCGTCGTTCGGGTAGATCCGGTGGCAGGTCGGGCAGGCCTTCATCGCTTGGTCCTAGGAAGCTCCCGGACTGTTGGGCGGGGCGCTGGGAGAGGCCGGGGGCGACGAGCCCGGACCATCCACGAAGAGGAAACGGTTGCAGGACGGGCACTGCTCGAGCACGTCGATGCGGGCGATGCGCTGGGCCATCTGGGGTGGGATCGCCATGTTGCACGACTTGCAGCGACCGCCCTCGAGGACGAGCGGCGCGGCGGCCGGGTTGCGGCGGGTGCGGATCTGGTCGTACTTGCGCAGGGTGGTGGTCGGCAGCTTCTTGGCGATGCCCGCGCGGACCCCGGCGCGCTCGTCGCGCAGGCCCTGGATCTCGGACAGACGCGCGGAGACGGCGCCCTCGGTCTCGCCGATGCGCGCGACCATCGTGGCCTCTTGCTCCTCGTGGTCGATGATCGACTTCTTGAGCTCCTCGAGCTCGAGCGCGCGCTTGCCGACCGCGTCCTCGACGTCGCGCAGGAGCTTGCGGGTCTCCTCGAGCTCGCGCTGCACGGCCTGCAGCTCCTTCTCGTTGCGGGCGCGGTTCAGCTTGTCGCGGGAGCGCTCGAGCTGGGAGTTGAGCACCCGGGCCTCCTGCATGCGCGCGCCGCGGTCGGCCTCGATGTCGTCGTAGCGGTGGCGCTCGACCTCGATCTGCTCGCGGACCCGCTCGAGCTCTTGCTTGGTCCCCTCGAGGGCCTCACGCTCCTTCACCAAGTCCGCGTCGAGCTTCCGTATCTCCTCGTCGACGACGACGAGCTCTTTCAGGACGTCGAACTGGGCACGGACACTTTGGTTCAAAGGAGGATCCTCGGGGAGTTGATAGGCCCACCTGGACTCGAACCAGGAACGGCCCGGTTATGAGCCGGGGGCTCTGACCTGTTGAGCTATGGGCCCATAGGAAGAAAGCGATCGAACGGGCTCCTCCGACGACACCTCCGGCCCAGCGTGAGCGCGAGGGCAGAGGCAGTACGACCACGGAACACCGGTGTCGGACAAGGTGGGGAGGAGACGCGAGGCTAATCGAAGACTCCGAGCGGGGGAAGCCTGCGTACGCGGACCCGGACGGAAGGCCGTCAGAATTGCGCGTTCAGAATCGGCCCGAGAGGCCAATCGACCCCAGACCGACGACGAGTCCTGCGCGTGCAGCGGGCTTGCCGTCGCGAGAGGGCGCGGTGAACCAGAGCACCGTCGCCCCCGCGAGGAGCACGCCGGCCGAGACGAACGCGATGGTGGAGAGGTCGGCTCGATCGAGCGCCTTCTGCTTGAGATCGACCCCGCGGGGATCGGTGCAGCCTCCGCCCGAGAAAGGGCAGAACGGCGCCGCCTCGTCGCGGATCGAGCGCGCCGACAACCCCGCCCAGGTGCCCACGATCAAGCCGACGGCCCCTACCCCACCGGCGACGAGCGCCCAGGTTCGCTGCGTGCCGAGCCCGTCGCCGCGATCGGCGACCACCGGCCCCGGCGAGCTCGGGGGAGCGGTGTGGAGCGACTTCGGCGGCGGGGCGACCGCGCCCCCGGCCGGCGGAGGGTCGACGGGCTTCTGCACGTCGAGCTTCACCGTCTTGGCCTCGGCCTCCTGTAAGACGAGCTCTTCGCGCTTCTCGACGCCAACTTCGCTGCGAACGACGACGACGTGTTTGCCAGGATTGAGCAGGCGCGGCTGGGAGAGCGCGGCGTTCGGAACGACCACGCCATCGATCTGCACCGTCGCCGGCCCGCCGACCACCTCGACACGGAGTGTCGGGATACGCGCTTCGACCTCGAGCGCGAGCTTCTGAGCCTCCGCGCGGTGCGGCGCGTACTTGCCCTCGTCCTTGGGATCGACCTTGAGCTGGGCGACCGAGTTCAGCGTCGTGTAGCCCTCGACGAGCAGCCCCACGAGCACGCGCTGGCGACCGAGCTCGAGGCGCCCCCGTGGCGTCGGCAGGAGCGCATCGGCCGCCTCGAACTTGGCGAGCGCGCCGCTCGGGTCGCCAGCCTTGCGGAGGTCGAGGCCCTCGTTGAACAGCTTGCGGGCGTTGGCCTTGTCGAGCTCGCTCGCCTCTGCGCACACCGTCGCGGGACCCACGGCGATGCCGAGAGCGAGCGAGAAGGCGAGGGCGAGGGCTGCGGGGTCAGAGGTCTTCATTGCTCTTGGTCGGCGCCGTGGGCGGTACGGGCGGTGCAGACGGTATGGGCTTGGACGAGGGGGGCGTGTCGGCGCCCCATCCCTTGACCACGGGCACCGACGATGCGGACGCAGCGGCTTTGGGCTTGACGACGGGCGGGAGGACCTTGGGTGTGCTCGCGATCGCCGACGGGCTCGTGGGGAGCTCGGACGAGGGCGAGGCCGAAGGAGGCGGCGGCGACTTCGGCTCTTCGCTCGCCTCTTCGGTGGCGGAGGGCTTGGCGGTGACCACCGAGCGCGGCGGCGATGGGCGCAGCGCGTACGCGAGCACCGCTGCGAGGGCGCACAGGCCGAGCACCGAGAGTGACACGACCCGGGCCCAGCGCCCCGCGCTCGTGGTGGTCGTCGTCTGCGCCGAGAGCCGGGCCGAGGTGCCTCCGATCGTGGACGGCGCCGCGGCGGCCGGGCCCTGCGCGAACGAAGAGGCGAGCACGGGCTCGTGCGCCATGGGCACGATCGGTACGCCCACGGTGGCCGAGCTCTCGAGCTGTCGGCGCTCGACGCTGTCGGGAGCGGTCATCGTCTCGGCGGATATCACCGCCTGCGAAGGAGGGGCCATCGCCATGGACACCGCAAAGGGACTCCGCGCAGGACGCGGCAGACTCAGCGCGCTCGGCGCGAGGCCGGTGAGCCGCTCGATGCGCTCGACCGACAGCATGGCGTGCGCGGGAGCGAGCGGCGCGAGCGCAGCGGCCAGCTCTCCGACGTGCTGGAAGCGCTCCTCGCGGGCCTTGCGGAGACAGCGCGCGACGACCGCCTCGAGCCGTGGGTAGGCGCCGGGCAGGCTGGCGCCGAGGGGGGTGGGATCCTCGAGGATGATCTTGACTGAGATCTGCGGGAGGGTCTCGCCGCGGAACGGCGCGACCCCGGCCACGAGCTCGTAGAGGATGACGCCGAGGGCCCACAGGTCGGAGCGTGCGTCGACGTCGCGCGCGGCCTGCAGTTGCTCGGGCGACATGTAGAGCGGGGTGCCGATGATCGCCGACGTCGTGGTCAGCGCGTGCTGCTTGGGATCGGTGACCTTGGAGATGCCGAAATCGAGAATCTTGAGGCACGCCGACCCGTCGGGACGGCAGGAGACGAACAGGTTGCCGGGCTTCAGGTCGCGATGGACGATGCCCTGGGCGTGGGCCTCGGCGAGCGCCTCGCAGATCTGGAGCAGGTAGTCGATGGCCTGGGCGACCGGGAGCGGGCCGCGCTGGTGGAGCAGCTGCGCGAGGTCGACGCCCTCGAGGTATTCCATGACCAGGTAGGGCAGGCCGTTGTCGAGGAGGTCGACGTCGGTGACGTGCACCACGTGCTCGCTGCGGATCTGGCGCGCCGCGCGGCCTTCGCGGACGAACCGCGCGACGAGCTCCGGATTCTCGGCGACGTGGGGGTGCAGCAGCTTGAGCGCCACGCGGTCGTCGAAGTGCACGTGGCGAGCGACCACGACCGCGCCCATGCCGCCCTCGCCGAGGATGCGCTCGACGCGGTACTTCCCCCCGACGATCTCCCCGGGGCGGACCATGGGGTTGCCGTGTCGGTCCATCCCGTCGCTCAACGCCCACCCACGAGGATCGTTCGGACCGTGGGGGTGGTCGGTGTGTTGAGGGGCGACCCGGTGACGACGACGAAGACGGCGTGGCCAGGATCGAGGGACGCGCTCGGATCGTTGCTCGGGGGCTTGAGCGGGAGCGTGACGCTCGGACAGGACGGCGTCGCGCCAGGGCCTGCCGGGCAAGGCGTGCCGCCGTGGGGTGCCACGACCAGGAACAGCTGCTCGCCGAGCGCCGGCGGTGACAGGTTGCGCGGGACGTTCGGCTTCACTGCGCCGTAGGTCGCGCCGTCCTTGTTCAGGTCGATGGGCGAGCCGCTCGGCGTCAGCTCCTTGAAGGCCTGCAGGTAGAGGTCGATGTTGGCGAAGCTCGGCGGACCGCTCCCCGCACCGACGCCCGTGTAGAGCGAGGCGTCGAGGACCTGCAGGGAGAACCGGCCGGTCCCCGGGTCGGCCGCCGACACGTCGTAGGCGCGGACCTCGTAGTTGTTGCCGCTCCCGCACTCGCCGTTGGGCCGGGAGCCGCCGGAGCAGCCCATCCCGACGATGGCTTGGGTGGCGCCCACCTTGACGTGGCCCCGCGGGCACCAGCGTGCGGTGCTTCGGCTGCCCACGGATGTCGACGAGCTGCACCTTGCAGCCGACGCCGCCGCTGGTGAAATAGAAGAGCACCGGCTTGGAGGCCAGGGCATCGGAGAGGTCGGCCGGCGCGTCGAACACCTCGGTGCCGCCGAACGCGAGCCCCCCCGGCGGGCCGAACGGCCCCGCGACCAGATCGGGCAATCCGCCCGCCTCGAACGTCTTGGCGTCGGGAAAGGTGGCCGCGCAGCCGAACAAAGCCGGTGCATCGGGCGACGCCTGCACGAGGGCGATCCGGCGCTTGCCCGAGCCCGTGGCGTCCGGGCCGCTCTCGTTCACGCCCGCGTCGACCAGGTGACCTGGCTCGAGGTCGAGGACGGCGCGACACGACGTGGTGGCGCCGAGACCAAGACCGGCGACGAGCGGGAACAAGGGCGAGAGGGCGCGCATGTGGCTGCATTTGCAGTGTTACAGGTTCTGACCGCTTTCGCCCAGCCCGCCCGGACACCCGATCTCTTGGCCCCGCCCGCCCCCCCGTCTAAGCGTTCGTGGATGGACGCCATTCGGGTCCGCGGCGGACGCAAGCTCGCGGGCGACATCCAGATCAGTGGGGCGAAGAACGCGGCCTTGCCGATCCTGTGCGCGGTGTTGCTCTCGGAGGGGCCCTCGCTCCTGCGCAACGTGCCCGGCCTGCGGGACATCGACACCACCGCCGCCTTGCTGCGCTTCCTCGGGTGCGAGGTGGTCGTCGACAAGGAGGCCCACGAGGTGCGGGTGCCCTCGGCCAAGCTCTCGCGCGTCGAGGCTCCCTACGAGCTCGTCAAGCAGATGCGCGCCTCGGTCCTGGTCCTCGGTCCGCTGCTCGCGCGGCACGGCAAGGCCAAGGTCTCGCTGCCCGGAGGGTGTGCCATCGGCGCGCGGCCGATCGACCAGCACCTCAAGGGCCTCGAGGCCATGGGCGCCAAGATCCGCCTCGAGCGCGGCTACGTGATCGCCGAGGGCCCCGGCAACGGCGGCCGCCTGCACGGCGCCGACATCGCCTTCGACCTGCCCACGGTCACCGGCACCGAGAACATCATGATGGCCGCGGCGCTCGCCAAGGGCCGCACCACGCTCTGGAACTGCGCGCGCGAGCCCGAGGTCGAGGAGCTCGGCCGGGTGCTCAACAAGATGGGCGCGCGGGTCGACGGCGCCGGCACCGACGTCATGCACATCGACGGCGTGCCCGAGCTCGCGCCGTTCGACCACGCGGTCATCCCCGACCGCATCGAGGCCGGCACCTACCTCATCGCCGGCGCCGTGGTGCCGGGCAGCGACGTGCGCATCCTCGGCGCGGTGCTCGAGGACATGGAGGCGCTCGTGCTCAAGCTCCGCCAGGCCGGCGTTCAGGTCGAGCGCGAGGGCGAGGGCATCCGCGTGCGCCGCGAGGGCCCGCTCAAGCCCGTCCACGTGACGACCGCGCCCCACCCCGGCTTCCCGACCGACATGCAGGCGCAGTTCCTCGTGCTGATGACCCAGGCCACCGGCGAGTCGGTCATGAGCGAGACCATCTTCGAGAACCGCTTCATGCACGTGCCGGAGCTCTCCCGCATGGGCGCGCAGATCGAGGTGCGCGGCCGCGCGGCGGTCGTCCACGGCCCCACGCCCCTCGAGGGCGCGAGCGTCATGGCGACCGACCTGCGCGCCTCGGCCTCGCTGGTGATCGCGGGCCTGATGGCGGAGGGCGAGACCGAGGTCCGCCGCGTCTACCACCTCGACCGCGGCTACGAGAGCATGGAGACCCGGCTTCGCGCGGTCGGCGCCGACTGCGAGCGCGTGAAGAACGCCGAGGGCTGAGGCCGTGCGTGGCGTCGTCGGGCCGCTGCTGGCCGTCGCGTGTGGAGTCGCTTGCGCGGCGACGGCCCCTGCCCCGCCGAAGGTCACCGCGCCGCCGGCCACGAGCAGCGCCGCGCCCTCGGCGAGCCCTTCGCCGAGCGTCAGCGCCTCGGTGAGCGACAGCGCGGTGGTCTCGGCCTCGGCTTCGGTCGCACCCAGCGCATCCAGCGCGCCTCCCAAGCTCGTGTGCAACGCACAGACAGCGTTTCCCTGGCTGATCCGCGGGAGCTACATCCCGGTCGGGAGCCACAAGGCCGCCCACCAGAAGACCCTCGAGTGGCGGAGCAAGCAGTACGGCTACGTGAAGCCGCACGGCGACCCGGACTGGAACAGCAAGACGCCCCACGAGCAGGCCGTCGACACCACCTTCATGGGCCTCTCGGTCCGCATGCACAAGCGCGTGGTCCCCGCGCTCGCCTGCGTCGAGGCGGAGCTCAAGGTGGCCTGCGCCAAGGACAAGTACAAGCCGGGCGCGCTCGCGGGCATCCGCGACCACAACACCTACCAGGGCGGCGAGGTGACCAACCACCTCTACGGCATCGCCATCGACATCGACCCCACGCTCAATTCCTGCTGTGGGTGCGTCACCAAGTGGAAGAAGCACCCGCTCTGCAAGAAGAAGGTCAAGAGCATCTACGAGCGCATGGTGATGCCGCAGTGCTGGGTCGAGGTGTTCGAGAAATACGGCTTCTACTGGCTCGGGCACGACACCCTGCAGGACACCATGCACTTCGAGTTCCTCGCGGACCCGGACAAGATCCTGGTGCCGCAGCCCTGACCCGGTAGAACTCGGGGAATGAGCCCCCGACCCGACGTCGTGGTGATCCTGACCGACCAGGAGCGCGCGCCGCCGCCCTACGAGGACGCGGCCCTCGCGCGGTGGCGGAACGAAGTGCTGGTCGGTCGGCGCTGGTTCGCCGAGCACGGGGTCTCCTTCACGCGGCACTACACCGGCTCGCTCGCGTGCGTCCCGAGCCGGCCCACGCTGCTCACCGGCCACTACCCCGACGTGCACGGCGTGACCCAGACCGACGGCATGGCCAAGCTGGCCGACGACCCACGCATGCGCTGGCTGCGCCCGAACGAGGTGCCGACCCTCGGCCACTGGTTCCGCGCGGGCGGCTACGACACCCACTACGACGGCAAGTGGCACGTGAGCCACGCCGACCTCGTGCACCCCGAGACGGGCGAGCGCCTCGCGACCAACACCGCCGACGGCGCCGTGTTGCCCGACGCGGTGCGCGCGTACCTCGAGGCCGATCCGCTCGCGCCGTTCGGGTTCTCGGGGTGGGTCGGGCCCGAGCCGCACGGCGCCCGCACGGCCGACCTCGGCCTCGTGCGCGACCCGCTGATCGCGAACCGCGTGGTCGCGTGGTTGCGCGACAGGTACGCGCGTCGGCGGGCCGGGGAGACGGCGGCGCTGCGACCGTTCCTGCTCGTCGTGAGCTTCGTCAACCCACACGACGTCTGCTTCTTCCCGGCGTGGGCGCGCAAGAGCCCGCTCGCGCCCTCGTTCCGCGATCCTCCGAAGGTGCCCGCCTCGCCGACGGTGGACGAAGACCTAGCGCACAAGCCCGCGGCGCAGGCGGCGTATCGACGCGCGTATGCGTCTGCCTACGGGCCCGCGTTCGCGGTCGAGCGGATCTACCGCCACCGCGCGCAGGCCTACCGCGATCTCTACCTGCGCCTGCACGCCGAGGTGGATCCGCCGCTCGATCGGGTGCGCGAAGTCGTGACGACGGGCTCGGAGCACGTGGTGCTGGTCCACACCGCCGACCACGGCGAGCTGCTCGGCGCCCACGGCGGGCTGCACCAGAAGTGGTTCAACCTCTACGACGAGGCCACGCGGGTCCCCTTCACGATGGTCGGTCTCGGCGCGTTCGCCACCGCGTCGCGGGTCGTCTCCGACATGCCGACGAGCCACGTGGACCTCGTGCCCACGCTGCTCTCGGTCGCCGGCCTCGACGAGGGCGCACTCGCGACCGAGCTGCGCCGGTCGTTCACCGAGGTCCACCCCCTGCCCGGCCGCGACCTGTCGCCGCAGGTCCTCGCCGGCGCGCCGTCGGATCGCGCGCGCGCCGTGTACACGATGACCCGCGACGACGTGCTCGACGGGCCGAGCGACGGCGCGCTGGTGTGGCGCCGGCTCGGGCTGCCGGATCTGGGCTTGCCGCCGCGCATCCACGCGCCGTCGCACGTCGGCGCCAGCTTCGAGTCGATCGTGGCGCGCGTCGCAGAGGCGGACGGTGGCGGCGGACACCTGTGGAAGCTGGTGCGCAGCTTCGACGAGCAGGGGAATCACCCCGACGAGTGGGAGCTCTACGACCTCGAGCGCGACCCGATCGAGGCCGAGAACCGAGCGAAGACGCAGCCTCGTGTGTTCGCGCACCTGGTCGCCGCGCTGGCGAGCGAGCGCGCGCGGGCGGTGCCGGCGCGCAACACCCCGTGGCCGCGCCAGGTGGTCCGCGAGGGCGCTCTCTCGTTCCGACGCGAGCGCGTGGTGAAGGCCAGGGTCGGAGACGTCTGGGCCACGCTGGCGGAGTTCGGGGCGATCGCCGCGTGGGCTCCGGACGTCGTTCGCGCCCACCGCGAAGACCACGGGCCACTGCGGGTAGGCAGCGTCCGCAAGGTGAAGGTGGGGCCGCTCACGCTGACCGAACGCGTGCGCACCTGCGAGCCGGCCCTCGAGCTCGCCTACGCCATCGAGGGGCTGCCGCCGCTCGTGCGGTCGGTCGAGAACGCCTGGCGGCTCGCTGCGCGAGGCGAGGCCACGCACGTCACGCTGACCACCACCCTCGAGCCGCGGCGCTTCCCCGGGGCGCGCATCGCCGGCCGGCTGCTCGGCTTCGAGCTCGGCAGGGCATCGAAGCGCATGCTCGACGGGCTCGCGGCCCACCTCTCGGCTAGACCATGACGGTGCCGCGCCGACTCCGCTGGCTCCGCGCCGCCGCCATCACGGCGGTCGCCCTGCTGACGCTCTACGTGGCGGCTTGCAGCCTCGCGCGGCTCGCGGTGTTCCCGGCGCCGAAGACGTTCCAGACGGGCAAGCCCGCGTCCGGAGAGCTCCTCGAGGTCAAGACGCCCGACGGCTTCGTCGCGCACGCCTACTACTGGCCCGCGGCGCCGGGCAAACGCACGGTCGCGCACTTCCACGGGAACGCGGCGGTGATCCACGAAGGGGACGAGCGCGCGGGTGCCCTCCGGTCCCGCGGCCTCGGCGTCGTGCTGATCGAATATCGAGGTTATGGAATCTCGGGTGGCACCTCACCGAGCGAGGAGGGCCTCTACACCGACGCCGCCGCCGTCCTGGATGCGCTCGCGGCGCGGGGGGTCGGCGCGGCCACGATGGTGCTGTACGGGACCTCGATCGGCACCGGCGTGGCGAGCGAGATGGCGAAGCGGGGCAAGGGCAGCGCGCTCGTGCTCGTGACCCCGTTCACCTCGTTGCCCGCCGTCGGCGCGCGGTTCGCGCCGTTCCTGCCGATCTCGCTGATCGTGCGCGACAAGTTCGACACGCTCTCGAAGGCGCCCGCGATCCACCTGCCCACGCTGGTGGTCCACGGCACCGCCGACGAGGTGGTGCCGTACGACATGGGGGTCACCGTGGCCAAGGCCCTCGATGGAACGCTGATCACGGTGCCCGGCGGCGGACACAACGACCTCTTCGACGTCGACGCCTCGCTGCTCGGCCGCATCTGCGATTTTGCCGCGAAGTGAACGGAGCGCGTGCCGGCTACACGAGGTCTCCGAGGAACTCGACGGCCCGCTCGTGCCCCTCCTCCTCGAGCAGCTCGCGCACCCGTGAGCTCGCCACGCGGGTCCGCTTCTGATCGGGGACCGCATGGAACGCCTCCGCCAGCGCCTCGGGCTCGCGAACGGCCAGCACCGCGAAGAGCACCGCGGCCTGGTGGACGTCCTTGTTCCGCTTGTCGCTCGTGCTGGTGCGCAGCTGGGAGACGAGCATCTTGTGCCAGGCGAAGCGAGCGGGCTGGGGCACGCGCACCGGGACGACCGCCTCTCGGCCGAGCAGGACGGCGTCCAACGGATCGACGAGGAGGTAGTCGAGGTGAGGCAAGGCCGTGGCATGCGTGGAGAGCTCGGGCACAGCGCGCACGCCGACGTCCTTGCCGACCGCCGGGACGAGCAGGTCTACGCGCAGCCCGTCGCGGCCCGGGGCTTTCCAGGTGGTGCGTGGCGCCTTGCGGTCGAAGCCGAGGACCGGGGAGAGCGGAACCAACGACTCCTCCAGCACCTCGGCGAACGAGACGTTCGTCGAGAGCGCCGGGCCTCGAGCGATGTCGACGTCCGCCGTGCGAAAGGCCGCGGCCTTCACGCCGAGCTCGTTGAGCACCACCCCGTAGGCGTGCGAGCCGACCAGCACCGCGCCGTGCTGGAACAGGCCCCGTCGAGCGCTGGCGGTCACCACGGCCGTGGAGGGCGTATCGGCGCGGACGTAGCCCTGACGCGCCAGGAACCGGGCCTGCTCGAGCAGCCCCAGGGTGATCGTGATGGCCTCGCGGACGAGGTCGGCGCGGGCCTGGACCGTCGGGTCCTCCGCTCGCCCTAGGTAGTCGGCGCGCTTCTTCCCGAGGGCGTCGTAGAACTGGCGGTAGAGGAAGGGCCGCCCGTCGACCTCGCGCGGGCCCACCGAGCCGGGCGTGCCCGCGAGGAGCAGCGTCTGCTCCGAGGGCTGGCGCTTCAGCTCGGAGTAGGCCGTCTCGAGGGCGAGCGGGTGCGGAGTGAAGAGCGACATCGCTCTTGTACTCTAATCCAAATTTTTAGATAACAACCGGCCCGCCTGCGAAAAAACGTGCCGATCCAGCTCCGGACCTCAGCGACGACGGCGGCGGGCGAGGCCGATCGCGAGGGCCACGCCCGTCGCGCCGAACCCGACCGCGGACCCGGCGCCACCCGGCATCGAGCACCCGCACCCACGTGAGCTCGGCTCCACGGGAGCCACCGACGGCGCCGCGCTGGCCGAGGCCACGGGCGGCACCGAGGCGTCGACCTCCGCGCTGGACGCCGGCGCCCCCGCGTCCTCGGTGGTGCTGCTCGAAGGCACCGCGGGCGGTGGGATGGCGAGCGGCCCGGGCATCTTCACGTCGAACGCGGGCATGCCCGCCTTGAGGAACGACGCGAGCTTGATGGCGCCGCGCGGCACCGACGCGAGCCCCTTGGCCGGCGCGGGCGGAGGCGGCGCGCCCCACGTGCCGGGCGGCCCGCCCCAGATCCCGCGCTGCGGGTTCTTGCACTTGATGGCGCCGGTCCACGCGTGGCGGATGATGTAGCGCGCCTGGAAATTGTTCTGCGGTGCGGGCTGCGCGCCCTTCTCGATGGCGCCCTTGTCGTCGACCACGTGCTCGCGACCACCCACGATCGCGTCGGCCGTCTTGAAGACCAGGTCGTCGGTGAGCGAGGTGGAGTCGTACCGCGCGTGCAGGCGCGTGAGCACCATGTTGAAGCCGCCGCCCCAGCCACCGCCCCACGGCGGCATCGGCTTGCTCGGCATCGGCATCGGCTTGGGGGCCCCGGGACCCGGGGGCGGCTGCGGCGGGAGCGGAGGCGGCGGCGGCGCTCCCATCCCGAGCAGCACGTCGCCACCCAGCGCGGCGAGGTCGTTGTTGTCGGTCAGCGGCTCCGGCGGGCACGGGTCGCACTTCATGCCGCCGCCGTACGAGAAGAACGGCGTGGTCCAGGCGTATTCGGTGACGATGCCCTTCCCTTGCCCCTTGTTCACCGCCTCGTCGAACAGCGCCGCGTAGAACGGCGCGAACGACTTGCGGGTGTCGTCGCTCACCTCGAGGTTGGTCGGGATGAAGACGTTGGGATAGTTCGCGACCTCGTACCGCGACTGTTTGGACAGCGTGAAGATGATGAGATCCTGCCGGCCCTGGGCATTGAGCAGCCCGAGCCGCACCGGCAGACGGAAGTCGTTCGTCTCGTAGTGGAACCGGAGCGGCGAGAGCTGGGCCACGCCTTGCGCGTCCATCTGCACCTTCTTGACGTCGATCTTGGCGACGAAGAACTTCATCTGCTCCTTGATGTAGGGAGCGAGGGCGGTCGAGGCGCCCTTGGGGATGTTGTACTTGTTGTCGTGCAGCCACGACTCGAGGCCATCGGACTGCTTCGCGGACAGCACGAGGATCTGGTACTCGCCGACCTCGAACTTGGCCTCGATCTTGACGCCGTAGTCCTTGTCGGCGCCCGCGCCACCCGACTTCATCACCGCGGTGGGCTTCGTCGGCGGGGCCGGCATCGCTTGCGGAGGCGGATACGGGTTGCAGGGGTCCTGCTCCCAGTACTCGACGAGGCGGGGCGCCGAGAGGGTCTCGAGCCGCGTGAACACGCTCTTGTTGAGGACCCGCACGTTCTCCTTCTGGAGGACGACGGGCACCGGGACGACCATCGCGAAGTCCGCGGCGGGCCCCTTGTAGGTGTTGGACATGGTCAGGGCGGTGCGGGTGCCCTCGCGCATCAGCGCGACCATCGTGGCGTCGTTGTAGAGCGGCTTGTCGCCGGGGGCGACGAAGAAGCCGCAGAACGCCTCCGCGTCGCGGGGGGCTGCGGTGGAGAGCCCGAGAGCGACGAGGGAGCCGAGGACGAGACGACGCATGTGACCTCCAGGTGGCCGCGACGAAGCGGTTCGTGACGGGGATGGTACGCAAAGGCGCGCCTTCTCCCAACGGGGGAAACCGCGTGACCTTTCAGCGGCCCACCGAGGCACCCCGTCGTGGGTCAGTCGCCGCGTTGCGCGATCAGGGCCCGCAAGCGCTCGAGCTCCTGCTCCGCCTTGGCGGCCCGCTCCGCCTCACGCTCGGCACGCGCCGCTTCGTGCTGGGCGCGTTCCGCTTCGTGCTGGGCGCGTTCCGCTTCGTGCTGGGCGCGTTCCGCCTCGTGCTGGGCACGCTCCGCCTCGCGGTCGGCGCGCTCCGAGGCGCGCTCGGCTCGACCGCTCGCGTCGTCGAGGGGCTGGCCGCCGGCGTCAATCCAGCGCAACCACGGCCCGCCGAGCCCCTTCCACGGCAGTGCGTGCGGGCCGAGCCGGAAGCCGAGCGGGGCACACTCCACCGCGCCGCGTTCGTCCTTGGGCAGCGCGACGTACTCGCGACGGTGGACGTCGAGGCTGTAGGCCTCGAGCGCGCCCGGCGCCTGGGTCTCGCTGAAATAGACGGCCATGTTGCCGCCCACGTAGTAGTCCCAGCGCTCGCGCCAGGCGTCGCGCAGGGTGTCGATGAGCAGCTGCATCTGCTCACGATGGCGCTCGCTCTCCATCGGCTCACCGTCGTCGTAGGGGAGGTCTTCCCCACGCGGCGGCCTCGGCCCCAGGTAGTCGGAGGAGGCGGTCATGCGAGGGATAGGATTCATGATGGGTGGGTACACCGCAAGGGGCGGTGCACCCTGAGCCCCAGCGAGACGCATGCCAGCCTCGGAGGCTGCGATCTACCGGCGATCCGCGTTCCCGCCGCCGGCGGTCTCGTACCTCCGCCGGCGGCCGCCGGCGCCGCTCAGTAGTCCATCACGAGGCCGACCCCCGCAGGGTTGGTCGCGCCGCTCGCGGCCACGTAGTCGCGACACGCCTTGGCCGCGGGCGCGTGGACGCGCGCGAGGTGGCACGCGGCGTAGGCGACGTACGCGGTGGACCCCTTGGGCGCGTAGGCGTCGTAGTGCGTCTTGGCCGCGGTCTGGAACGAGACGCTCGCGAGCAGCTGCCCCGCGCGGAACAGGAGGTAGACCTCGAACGAGTTGTGGTCGTCGAAGAGGCTCGCGCCCGCCACGTAGCTCGTGTCGTAGCGGCCGAGGTAGCCGTAGTTGGAGTAGCTGACGATCTCTCCGTAGTGCGACGCCGCGGCCTGGGCTCCGACGGCCTTGTTGGTCGCGTCGCCCTGCCATCGATCCACGACCAGCGCGGCGACCGCCATCTCGACGTTGGTGTTCTTCACGTAGCGCCCCACGTCGCTCTTGCTGCGCGAGTACCAGAAGTAGCCGCAGCTCGTGCAATCGATGGGGTAGCCCTTGCCGTAGGCCACGAACGCGGCGGTGCGGTACGCGTCCATCGCCTTCTTCGCGACCGCCTTCATTCCGGGATCGGCGAGGACGTCGCCCGCCTCGGCGAGGCACCAGATGGCGAGGCCCGTCTGGAACGCGTAGACCGTCGTGGCGGGGTTGGTCGTGCCGTCGCCGAACGCGTCCCACGCAGCGTCGAGACCCCAGCCATCGCCACCCCACGTAGGGGCGCTCGCCACGAGCGCTCCCGCAGAGGCCTTGGTCGCAGCCTCGAGCTTGGCGACGAACGCGGGCGAGAACGAGGCTCCGGCGCGCGCACGGCGGAGCGCGCTGGCGGTCGCGAGGCAGTGGTAGCTCGCGCTCGCCGGCTCGGTGAGGGTCGTGTTCGGGACGAACTTCTCCTGGAACAGGGCCTCCCACTCGTCGAGCGGCCGGCCGGCGTCCGCGAGGGTGTCGGCGGCAGAGTCCCGCGCGCCATCCATGACGTCGGTCGCGTCGAGGGCATCTCCGCTGCCGCTGTCGACGACGAGCGTCTCCGAGGCGGCGTCGCTCGCCGCGTCGACGTCGAGAGGGGCGGGCTCGTCCGCGGAGCACGCGGCGAGCACACACGACAGCGCGAGGGTGCGTCTGGTCACGCGCCCATCGTACGACGCTCCTGGGCGCGCGCGCCGCGTCAGTGCCACGCACCGAGCAGGGCGCCCATGAGGGTGAAGGAGAGAGCGTGGTAGCCACCGTCGATGAGCGCCAGCGCGAGCGGCCTTCGCCCGAATGCGTACGTCGTGCCGAGCGACGTCGCCACCCAGCCGATTCCGGCTGCTGCCCCCGCGGCGGTGCCGAAGCCCGCGCTGGCCTTGGGCCCGATGAACGCCGCGAGGTTGACGGCGGCGACCAGCGCCATCACGAACGCAACGGCGAAGGTGCGCGGCACGTTCGCCTCGAGCGTGGCGGCATCGAGCTGCATCAGACGCCGCCATCGCTCGCCGAAGAGCGGCCCGTACCAGAGGCCACCCAGCGCGAAGGTGAGGAGCGTCGCGGCGAGGACGGCGGGCCAGTGGATCGGCGGCATGACTCGTTGTCGCGCACCCGTCCGAGCTCGGTCAGGCCTCGTCGGACGAAGCTGGACAATTTCGGGATGAACGGCGACCGGCGCGCCGTGGAGGCGCGGATTCTCGCGCGCTACCTTCGCAAGGATGAGTTCGTCGAGGGACGCCCGAGCGGTCGGAGCCAGCGCGTCCCCCGAGGTCCCCCGCGCGCCGCTCCGCGACGTCCTGGTGCGCGCGCTCGGGATCCCCGCGTTCGGCCTCGTCATCCCCTGGGTGTTCGACCTCTATGGCACGCACACGCTGAGCGACCGAGTGACCTGGCTCGGAGCGGCCGCCTTCCTCGCGTTGTCTGCCGCCATATGGCACGGGAACCGGTGGCTCCTGCTGCGTCAACGCACGACCCGCGACTGGCTGGAGAGACCGGCACGCCGCATCGCCACGCTGCTCGCGGGCATCGTGCTCTACACCGCCCCGCTGACGGCGCTCGTGCTCCGGGCGTGGGAAGGCGCCGCCCACGTGCACGTCGACCTGCGCGCCGTGGTGCTCACCAACGTCGTCTGCGTCGTGTTCGTGTCGCACGCGTACGAGACCGTGCTGCTCATCAAGGACCGCGAGTCAGACGCGCTCACCATGGCGCGCGGGGAGCGCATTCGCGCGGAGGCCGAGCTCCTGGCCCCGCGGCGTCAGATCGATCCGCACTTCATCTTCAACTGCTTGAACACGCTCCAGCACCTGGTCACCGCCGACCCTCCCGGGCGGCGACCTTCGTTCGCGACTTCGCCGGCGTGACGCGTTACCTGCTCTCGACCTCGGACGAGCACACCGTCACGCTCGGAGAGGAGATCGACCTCACGCAGCGCTACGCCTCGCTCCTTTCGATCCGCTTCGGGGACGCCTTTCGGCTCGAGCTGATCGACGAAGGCGCCGACCGCTCGGCCACGTTGCCGCCGACGAGCCTCCAGCTCCTCGTCGAGAACGCCGCCAAGCACAACGCCTTCCACGCCGAGCGCCCGCTCGTCGTGGAGCTCGCGCTCCGGCCCGGCGAGGTCGTCGTCACGAACACGCGCGTACCCCGCGAAGACGCGCGCGTCGGGGGCGCCGCGCTGGGGCTCGAGAACCTCGCCGAGCGCGTTCGCCTCTGCACCCATCGCCCGCTCGTCATCGAGGAGACCCTGCAGCGATTCCGGGTCACCGTTCCCCTGGGCGCCCCGACCGGAGCCGCCTGATGCGGCTGGTGCTCCTCGAGGACGAACCGCCGGCCATGGCGCAGCTCCGCGCCGCGGTCGTCGCCGCGCGCCCCGACGCGCGGGTCGAAGCCGAGCTCGCCACGCTCGCGGCGGCGCGGGCGTGGTTCTCGACCCACCCCACGCCCGACCTGGTCATCAGCGACATCATCCTCGCCGACGGCAACGCGCTCGCCCTGTTCCGGGAGGGCCGGGTGAGGTGCCCCGTCGTGTTCGCCACCGCGCACGACGCGTATCTCCTCGAAGCGTTTCGCTGTGCCGCCATCGACTACCTGCTCAAGCCCATCGATCCGCACGCCGTCGCGCGCGCGCTCGACAAGCACCGTGACTTGCGGACGCTCCTCGCACCGCAGTCCGCCGAGGCCATCGCCGAGGCATCGGCCGCGGAGCCGCACGCGCGGGGTGCGCGGCGGCGGATCCTCGCCCGACTCGGCACCGAGCTGCGCGCCGTGGGCGTCGACGAGGTCGCCTACTTCCTGGCCGGCGACAAGCTGACGGTTCTCGTCACCACGGACGGACACGAGCTACTCGTCGATCGGTCGTTGTCCGCGCTCGGGCTCGAGCTGGACCCGACGACGTTCTTTCGCACCAACCGCGCGTCCCTCGTGAACGTGCGCTCCGTGCGCAGCTTTCGCTCGCTCGGAAAGGGCCGCCTCGAGGTGAAGCTGTCGCCCGCGCGCGTGGTCTGTGTGAGCCAGGAGAACGGCGCTGCGTTCAAGGCCTGGATGGGTCGCTGACGAAGAGGGCTCACGACGAGGAGACTTCGACACCCTCGAGGGCCCGCCCTAAGTGTTCGCGACCGGCTTCTTCGTGACCGGCTTCTTCTTCGTGACCGGCTTCTTGGCCGGGTCGAGCAGTTCCTCGGCATCGACCTCGAGCTCGCGTACCTTCGCGAACCGCGCGACGAGGTGTACGGGCAGCGTCGCGTCGTACCGGAGCCGAACCGTGTCCTTGCCGTGCTTGAAGGGCAAGAGCTCGGGGATCTCCTCGAAGACCCGGGCCGACGCCGGGTAGAGCGAGAGGTGCTCCTTCCACGCCGCGAAGAAGACGAGCGGCTTGCCGTGCAGCTTGTAGGTCGGGATCTTGTACGAGATGCTCTCGACCGCGCGCGGCACGGTCTTCCGGATCACGTTCCGCATGCGCGTGAGTCGTGGGCGCGCGGCCTCGGATTGGGCTGCGATGTAGGCATCGACGGACGCGTAGTCGGTCATGGTCATGGAGGAACTCCTGGGAGACGACGTCTCACGGGCCCATCGTACGACGCTCCTCGACGAGCTCCCATCGCTCGGTCGTACACCGCGTCGCGAGCTGCTCGTCGTGGGTCACCAGCAAGAGGGCCCCGGGGAACGCGCGGAGCGCGGCCTCGAGGCGCTCGATCGAGGGCAGATCCAGGTGGTTCTCGGGCTCGTCGAGCACGAGCGCCCACGCGTGGAGGCCGAGCCCGAACGAGAGCGCGAGCTTGCGCGCCTCGCCGGGCGACGGGTCCTCCGACGTGAGGAGGCGCGCGGGATCGACCCCGAGCGCTGCCACGCACTGCAGCACCCGACCTCGCTGGTCGCGTGGGAGGGCTCGCAGACGCGCGAGGTAGGCCCGACCGTCCGCCTCGCCGAGCGTCTGCGGCAGGTGGAGGACACGATCCGACCCGCTCGCCAGCATCGCGCGGAGCAGCGACGACTTGCCGACGCCGTTCGGGCCCGAGAGCCAGACCCGTCCGTCGCGCGCGAGGCGATACGACCCCTCGGTCAGCACGCGGTCCCCGACGCGCAGCGTCCCCGACCACGAGAGCACCCACGGCCGCGGGCTCGGCGCGTAGCCCAGCATCACCGAGCCACCGAGGCTCTTCTCCACCTCGATCGCCGCGGCGCGCGCCTCGGCCCGCTCGGCCTCGACCTTGCGCCCCGCGACCGCGCGGCCGAGGTGGCCCTCCGCGCGCTCGGCCCGCATCTGCGCCGAGACGCTGCGCGCGTCGGAGTCGCGCGGGCCCTTCATGCGCTGCCCGCGGGACAGGCTGCGCTCGGCCGCCGCGTGCGTGCGCCGCGCGTCGACGAGCGCGCGCTTGGCTTTCTTCGCGGCCGCGACGAGCGTCTCGCGCTCGAACGCCCGCGCGTCGTCCTCCGCGCGAAAATGCGCGGCCGCCTCCGAGAACGGCCCCGGGAACGCGCGCACCCGGCCGCGCTCGAGCCGCACCGTGCGCGACGTGCAGGCGTCGAGCAGCGCGCGGTCGTGCGACACGAGGATCACGCTCCCCCTCGCCTCGCCGATCACGGCCTCGAGCACGGCGCGCGCGTCGCGATCGAGGTGGTTCTGCGGCTCGTCGAGCAAGAGGACGTCGGGCTCGGCGAGCAGCGCCGCCGCGAGCTGCAGCCGCTTGCGCTCGCCGGGCGACAGCGTCGACCACCGCCCGAGCTCGTCACGCGGCGCCGAGAGCAGCGCACAGAGGCGGCGCGCCTCCCCGTCGTCGCGGGAGGCGAGTGCCTCCACGAGCCCGTCCTCGCGCTCGACCGTCTGCGGACAGACGACCACGCGCGCGTCACGAGGCGACAGCTCGATGCGGCCGGCCTGCGGGCGCAGCTCACCCGTGAGCAGCCGCAAGAGCGTGGTCTTCCCCGCGCCGTTCGGCCCTACGAGCGCGGTCGCCCCGCGCTCGAGGTGGAACGTCACGTGATCGAGGATGGGGGTCGCCTCCGCGTACGCGAAGACGAGCCCCGTGATGGACACGGTAGCCATGCTGGATCTCCCCACGCGCCGAGCGCGTGTATGGTCGAAGACACGAGCGCCGCTGGACGGCGCTCAGGATGACTCGAGGGGAAGATCAGGTGCCCATGGTCGCGTCGACGGGCGCCGACGCGTGAGGAGGATACCACGCGGCGCGGTGCTCGTCGCAGAAGGGCGCGAACCTCCGCGCGGGCCTCCCCGTCGCGCGCTCGACGTCGCTCGTCACGGGCGCGCACGCGCCGGCGCGCACGAGGCGATAGAACCCGACCAGGCGCTCCACCCGCGCCGGGTCGAAGCTCCGCGAGAGCGCCGCCCTCGCCTCGTCGTCGGTCTGCGCGTGGTAGCGGAACGGCCGCCCGGTCGCGCGCGCGATCTCGCGGACCGCCGCCTCGTGGTCGAGCGCCTCGGGGCCGGTCAGGGTGAGGCCCGTGCCGCGGAGGCGCTCTTCGAGCAGCGCGGCGACGGCGACGTCGGCCACGTCACGCGCGTCGACGAAGGAGAGGCGCGCGTCGCCCGCCGGCAGCGCGAGGGTCCCCCTCTGCGCGAGCAGCGGACCCAGCGGCGGCACCGTGAACACCTGCATGAACCAGTTCGGCCGCAGGTGCGTGAACGCCATGCCGGAGGCCTCGAGCAAGAGCTCCACCTTGCGCAGACCGAACTCGGGTCGCAGCTCGGCGCCCATCGCGGAGAGGTTCACGACGTGGGCCACGCCCGCGCGCGCCATCGCCTCGATCAGCGGCGCCGCGACCACCTGGGGCGCGTCGTCGCCGGGCCGCGCGACCAGGAACACGCGATCGACGCCGGCGAGCGCCGGCCCGAAGGTCGCGGGATCGGTCAGATCGAACCGGACCCAGCCCTCGCGGGGCCGCCGGCCCGCGCACCGGACCGCGCAGCCTCGCGCGACGAGGCCCTGGACGACGTGACCACCGACGAGACCAGAAGCACCGAGAACGAGGGCATGGGTCATGGGATCCTCCTTATGCGATTGAGACATTCACTTTTACGGCGAGCGAAATCGGCGCCGGGCGAGGCGAGCCGCGGAGCGTCAGCGGAACAGCGCGGGCAGCCCGGCGAGGTGGTAACGGGTGTAGTCCTCGAGGGCGGCGCGCAGCTTGGCACCGTCCGCGAAGCGGAGCAGCAGCGCCACCGTGGCCGCGGTGAGGTTGCGGTAGACGGCGTGCAGCGCGGCGCGGCGGGCCTCGGTGACCCGCAACGCAGGATCGAGCTCCCGGAAGTGGGCGATGGCCAGGGTCACGAGCTCGTCGACGAGCTCGTCGCGCAGCCCGTCCCAGCGAGTGCCCTCGGCGCGACCGAGCGCGACGACGATGCGCAGCCGGTGCTCGAGCAAGAACCTGAAGAGATCGGCAGTGGCCGCCGCGAACGCGGGCGACGGCGGGCCGCTCGCGTCGACCACGCCGGCGAGCGCACGGACACGCTTGCGCAGCACGGCACGCATCGAGGCGACGAAGCTCTCCGGCACCGCCGCCTCGAACAGCGCCTCCTTGCCCGGGAAGTACCGGTAGACGTTGCCGGTGGCGACGCCCGCCCGCCGCGCGATCTCGGCGATCGAGGCGCCCCCGAACCCGCGCTCGGCGAGCACCGCGAGCGCCGCCTCGACGATGCGCTCACGGACCTCGTCTTTCTGGTACTGGGCCATCTGCGAACACCTTGTTCGCTTATGTTGCCACGACCACAGCTTCCGTCAAGGCCTCTTCGGCAGGGCCACGTGCGCGAGGAATCCCCGCGCCCGGAGCAGCGACCGGGCGCTGTCTGCCGAGTGCGTCCCCGGACCATCGAGCATCCCGCCGACCAGCAGCCGGTCGCCGACCCGGCGCACGAAGCGCCCCTCGTTGTGGCGAGGGCCGACCGGCACCGACAAGTCCACGGCCGACCCGTCGGCGCGGAGCCAGCGCGCGAAGACCGACGACGCCTCCGAGATGCTGGCGCCCGAAGGGTTCTGGAAGTAGCCGCTGGCACCGACCACGATCACGCCGCCGTCGGCGGCGGGCGCCGCGTCGAAGGCGATGTCCCCCTCCGCCACGTGGAAGTCGCGCACGGTGACCTTCCCGCGCTCGTCCACCCGGGCGACGAGCGCGTCGTGGCCGTTGCCGGACGAGCTCCAGACCTCGTTGCGCCCGAGGACCCAGGCGCCATCGGCGTCCGCGCGCAGGCCGTAGATCTCGTCGGGCTTGTCGGTGGAGATCACGCTGGTACCCAGCCGCGCGCCGTCGGGCGCGAGACGCGCGACGTAGCTGTCGAGCCCGTCCGCGTCGCCGACGATCGGCTCGCCGAACACCGTGGCGACGACCTTGGGATAGCGGCCGTGCGACATCTCCGGGTAGCGCACGCCGACGTAGACGCGGCCGCTCTGGTCGACGTCGACGTGGACCGCGTACTGGGCGTTCACCTGTCCGAAGGTGTCGAAGCTGCCACCGGTGAGGCCGACCGGGGCCATCGACGCCGCCGGGAAGGCCAGCGCGCGGTGGACGATCCGGAGGTCACGGGCCGCCGCGGGGCGCAGCCAGTACACGACCACCGAGTGGCGGGCGGTGCGCGCCGCGAGCACGAGGTCTTCTCCGTGGACCGCGACGCGACCCGTGTCGTGGCTGTGGGTCTCGATCGGCCCACTCGAGGCACCGGGTGCGAGCGCGGGCGGGTCGGTCGCCACTTCGGGGTCCACCACTGCGTGCGACCACTCGAAGCCATCCTTCGCGATACGGACCACGCGATAGCCAGCGTTCGAGGCGAACAGGATCGAGACGGCGCCCGAGGGGTGCACCGCGACGTCGAGCAGCTGCTCGTCGGCGGCCGTCGGGGCGCGGCGCGGCCCATCCTCCCGACCGTCGGGGCCGATCCAGCGCACCTCGCGCCGGGGCAGCCCCTGGTCGACGTGCAAGTCCATGAGCGGCTCGACGAGGACGACGAACCCGCCATCGGCGCGGGGGAAGGCCTTGCGGACGAAGCCCCCGTCGAAGCGCAGGTCGACCGCTGGCGGCTCGGCCGGAGCGTCGGAGGCTCCTTCGGACGGCGCGTCCATGGGAGCGTCGGTGAGGGCATCGGGCGGCGCAGCGTCGAGCGACGCTTCGCCGTTGCACGCGGTCAGGGCGACCGCGAGCAGGAGGGGGCGAGCGAGGGGGTGCATGCGGCCCGCACAAGCAGAACGCGCGCAGCGCTCGTGAGCCAGTCTGCGCCGAGCGCAGCCGTATCCGGCGACCTCTGCTGCGCCAGCTTCGGCAGGGCAGCCCGCTTCTTCTCGCCGCCGCTGAAGACCGGAGCCGACCGCGTCAGGTGAACCAGGCCGGGGCGGGCTCGGGCATGGTCAGGGCCGGCGTCTCGCGTGTCAGCAGGAGATGCGCGTCGCTCACCAGCTCCGGCGCCCGGACCCCGAGGAAGGCGTACGCGAGGCCTGCGCCGGCCATCGCCATCCGCCACAGCGGCGTCGGCGGCACCGCGACCATGGTCCGCCGTACGTAGCCCCGCGGTCGGCCCCGCATCGCCGCGAAGAGCTCGACGCGGGCCTGGGCCTCGTAGGTCGTGAAGGATCGCCAGTCGTGGAGGAACGTGAGCCCACCTTCGCCGACGATGTCGATCTCGTGCTCGAGCATGCGATCGACGGCGTCGACGACGGCCTTGATCCAGGGGACCGAACAGCGCTGGGCCATCGACTGGCTCACCAGCACCCCCCGCCGCGCCCGCCACAAGTAGCCCGCGCCCGGCACCTCGCGGTGGGGCGCCCAGCGGGAGAACGGATCGGCCGGACGCTCCACGCGCAGATGCTGACACCTCCGTGGAGATCGGTCACGGTCCGTGTTGCGGAGTGCGGGCCGCCCCCGGAGAGTCGACTGGTGATTCGCAAACCTCCTCGTCGTGCTCGCCGTCGGCGTCGCCTCCCGCGCCGACTCGGGGACCGCCTGCACGGTGGACGGCCTGCGTTGCGACTACACCGTCTATCCGCCGGGCTGGGCGGAAATGGGTGCGCCTCGAAGACCTCCGTCGAGGGCGACGGCGTCGCCACAGGTGCCCTGCGCTGGCGGCCGGACGGTTTCGCGTTCTGACCGAGGCTGAGCGGCGCGCGGCGTACTTGCAGCTGCCCAATGTGATGTGGAGGTCGGGCGCCTTGAACGGCGTGCACTTCTTTGCGCCGCACTCGGCGTCGCTCATGCAGAGCTGGGCCCCGTCGCACAAGGAGCGGCACGCCGGCGGAGAACGAGCCTTCACGCCGACCCTCCTGCCATGGCAGCCAAGAGCCCAGGCTCCCTTGCCCTCGTCGCGCAGCAGCGACCGCCCGCCGTGTCAGGCGACCCCGATCTCCTGCTGCGCCGGCTTCGGCGGGGCAGCGCGCTTCTTCGCGTCGAGCTGCGTGAGATCCACGCTGGTCAGCGCCGAGATGCCGGGCTCGGGCATCGTCACGCCGTAGAGCACGTCGACCGACTGCATCGTGCGCTTGATGTGCGTGATGAGGATGAACTGCGAGCGGTCCGTCATGGTGCGGATGGCGTCGTTGTAACGAGCCACGTTGGCCTCGTCGAGCGGGGCGTCGACCTCGTCGAGGATGCAGAACGGCGAGGGCCGGATCTGGAACATCGCGAAGATCAGCGAGACCGCGGTGAGGGCCTTCTCGCCGCCGCTCATGAGCTCGATGTTGCCGATCTTCTTGCCTGGCGGCTGGGCCAGGATCTCGATGCCGGTCTCGAGCATGTCGTCCGGGTTGGTGAGCTGCAGCGGGCGCGGCCACCGCGGAACATCTTCGGGAACAGCTCCTGGAACTTGAGGTTGACCGCGTCGAAGGTCTCCTTGAACAGGCGCTGCGACTCGCGGTCCATCTGCTCGATGGCCTTCGCGAGGTCGGCGAGGGCGCGGTCGAGGTCGGCCTTCTGCTCGACGAAGTGCGTGTGGCGGGCCTTGGCCTCGTCGTGCTCGCGCTTGGCGTCCAGGTTGACCGCGCCGAGGCGGTCGATGAGGCCGCCGAGCTCGTGGATGCGGGCGCGGTGCTCCTCGCCCGGGATCTCGCGCAGGTGGTAGTCGCCGATGATGCGGGCGAGGTCGAGGCCGCGGAACTTCTCGCGGACCGAGTCGAGCAGGTTGCGGCGCTCGATGTTGAGCTCGCGGTCCTGCATCTCGTAGCGCACGCGGGTCTTCTCGGCCTCGTCGGCCGCCGTGCGCAGCTGCTTGAGCTCGGACTCGTGCGCGCCCATCGCCGCGCGGGCGGCCTCGTGCAGCGCCTTCTTCTCGACCAGGGCGTCGCGGAGGGCCTGGGCCACCGTGACGAGCCCGTCGAGGCGCTCGCGGCTCGCGAAGAGGAAGCCGGCGAGCTCGCCCTGGCGACGCGCGCCGCCGAGGAGCTCCTCGCGGAGGCGGTCCTCGCGCGTCCCGAGCTCGACCATCGACCGCGAGAGGCGCTCGAGGGCGCCCTCGATGCCGCGGGTCTTCTCCTTGGCGCGCGCGACCTGGATCTTGCGCTCGGTGACGACGCTGCGACGCGCCTCGACCTCCTGGCGCTTGTCGTCGGCGTCGCGCTGGGCGTCCTCGCCCTGCCCTTCGGTCGCGGACTTCTCGTCGTAGGCGGTGGCGAGGTCGGCGCGGGCGTCGCCCTGCTCGCCCTCGGCCTCGGCGAGCTGCTCGGCGAGGTCCTGGGTCTCGCCGACGAGGGTCTCGAGGCGCTGCCGCGCGCGGGAGAGGTCGTTGTCCGTCGCGCGGAGGTCCTTCTCGGCCGAGACGAGCGCGAGCTCGCCCTGGTGCTCGCTGCGGCGGGCCGCGTCGAGGGCCGTCTGTGTCTCGCTGATCTGCGCGCGCAGGGCCTGGTGCTTCTGCACGAGGTCGGTGACGACGACGTCGAGGCGCGCGACCACCTCGGACAGCTCGCGGGTCTCGCGCTTGCTGTCGAGCATGCCCGCGGCGACCTGCTCGTGCTCGCCGGCGACGACGCGGCCGTCGCGGTGGAACACCTCGCCCTCGAGGGTGACGACCGCGTGCGGCGGGCGATCGGCGAGGCGCTCGCGGACGCGGTGGGCGGCCTCGAAGTCGCGCGCGACGACGATGTCGCCGAGCACCGCGCGGACGATCTCCTGGTCGTCGGGCCGGATCTTCACGAGGTCGGCGAAGTACCCGAGCGCGTCGCCGCTCTCGAGCAGGTCGGCCGGCAGCGCGGCCACGTTCTCGCCGAGGTGGCGGCCCGCGCGGGGGAGGAACGCGGCGCGCCCCTTCTTCTCGTCGCGCAGCCAGTGGGCGAGCTCGATGGCCTTGGCCTCGTCGGTGACGACCAGGGTCTGCAGGTGGTCGCCGAGCGCGGCGGCGAGGGCCTGGGTGAGCTCGGGCGGCGGCTCGACCAGATCCGCGAGCATGCCGAGCACGCCCGGGTCGCGGCGGTGGATGACCGCGCGGACGCCGAGGCCGACGCCCTCGAGGCGCGACTGCACCTCGAGGAGCGCGTGCATGCGCGAGCGCGCGCGCTGCAGGTCGTGCTTGTTGGTGTCGAGGAGCTTCTCGCTCTCGATGACGTCGCGCTTGAGCTGGGTGAGCCGCTGCTCCTGGGCCTCGCGCTCGGTGACGCTGGTGGTCTTGCCCTGGCGGAGGTCGTCGACGGCGCGGGAGAGCTCGGCCTGGCGGGCGACGAGCTCGAGCTGACGGCCCTCGAGATCCTCGCGCTCGGCCTGCAGCTTCTCGCGGCGGACGAGGACGTCGTTCTTGCGGCGGTCGAACCCGGCGAGGGCGGCCTCGGAGCGGGCGATGCGGGCGGCGAGCTCGCTGCTCTTGCGGCGGAGCTCGGCCAGGCGACGGTCGGCCTCCTCGAGGCGGGCCAGCGACTCCTGCATGCGCTCGTCGTCCACGAGCAGCGCGGCCTCGGCGGCCTCGTCGTCGTCGCGGCGGGAGGCGAGCTCGGCGGCGAACCGCTCCTGCTCGCCGCGCAGGGCGTCGCGCTCGCGGCTCACGCCCTCGAGCTCGCGGGCGGCGTCGGCCTCGCGCGCCTTGATGGTCTGCAGGTTGTCGCGGGCGCGGGCGATCTCGGCCTCGAGGGCGGAGACCTCCTTGTCCTTGGCGATGCTCTCCTGCTGCACCAGCTCGAGCGCGTGCTCGGCCTCGAGCGAGGCGAGGCGCAGGCCCTCGAGCTCGGCCTCGCGGGTGACGAGCGCCGTGCGGCGCTGGTCGGCGGTGTCGGTCCACTCGCCGAGGGCGACCTGCACGAACTTCTGCGTCGCGACGATGCCGAGGAACTTGTGCGCGGCCTCGTGGAGGACGAGGTCGTCCTGCTCGCGGCGGTAGGAGAGATAGCGCTCGGCCTTCTTGGCCTGGCGCTCGAGGGAGCCGAGGTTCTTCTCGAGCTCGGTGACGATGTCGCCGACGCGCAGCAGGTTCTGCTGGGTGAGCTCCATCTTGCGCTCGGCCTGCTTGCGCTTGCTCTTGTACTTGGTGATGCCGGCCGCCTCCTCGATGAGCATGCGCCGGTCCTCGGGCTTGCTCGACACGATGAGGCCGATCTTGCCCTGCTCGATGATCGAGTAGGCCTTGGTGCCGACGCCGGTGCCGAGGAACAGATCGGTGATGTCCTTGAGGCGGACCTGGGTCTTGTTGATCAGGTACTCGCTCTCGCCGTCGCGGTGCAGGCGGCGCGTGACGGCGATCTCGGGGTAGTCCCGGTATTCGACCGGGGCGAGGCCGTCCTTGTTCTCGAAGGTGAGCGTGACCTCGGCGAAGCCCGCGCCGCTGCGCGTCTCGCTGCCGTTGAAGATCACGTCTTCCATGGCCCGGCCGCGGAGGTGCTTGGCGCTCTGCTCGCCCATGCACCAACGGATCGCGTCGACGATGTTCGACTTGCCGCAACCGTTCGGGCCGACGATGCCCGTGACGTCGTGGTCGAACTTGATGACCGTGCGATCGTTGAAGGACTTGAACCCGAGGATCTCGAGCTTGCGGAGCTGCATGGGGGGTACGCTCCCGGCGGGGGTTGCGCCTCGCTCGAACCGCACCCGAGACCAGCTCGGAGGCGGCGCGCCAGAGGACACGCCGGTAGTGACCCGACAAGAACTAGGATGCCCGAGGGGCTCGCGCAAGCCATTTTCCCCCGGAATCGCAAGTGTGCGGAATCCTTTCCTGTGGAAAACCCGCGGAATCCCCTTGCCCAACCTGAGGAAAGGCTCCAGAACAAGGGGAATGTTCGTGCTCGAGCCGCTCTTCGCGCTCCTCACGTGCCTCCTCGTCTACTGGGGGATCGGGGTCTACCGCCGCCACACGAGCGAGTTCGAGCCCGACCCGGACTTCGAGCGCTGGTGCGCGTCGGAACCCCTCCTCATGGCCTTCCGCTGCCGCGGCGACGCCCACGACCTCCGCATGCTGCTCCGCCAGACCATCGCGCCCGACGAGGAGATCCTCAACCTGCGGGGCGGCGCGCCCTGGCAGTACTACCACTACGAGGTCGTCGTCCGGAGCCCGTCCGAGTCGGTGGTGACGGTGCACCTGTGCGCGGCCAAGGTGCAGCGCGGCGAGGGCAAGGCCTGCGTCGACGCGGCCGAGGTCGTCGCGCGCCTCGTCTCCGACCCCGACCTCGCGATCGAGGAGGTCTGGCTGCACGGCCAGCTGCACCCGTCGGACGCCCCCTCGCGCCACCGGGATCGGGTGCACTGGATCGGGCAGGACCCGGAGACCCTCGCGCCGATGATCGGTCAGCCCGTCTGGTCCAGCTCCGAAGCCGCCTGACGCAACCACGCCCTCCCCGAGGGCATCGGTCGATCATGCTCTCTCGCATCGACGACGGAAGCCTCGTCGACTGGACCCTGGAGTACGACGCGAGCCGGCGCCTGGTCGCAGCACGGCGCGCGACGGAGCGGCTCAGCCCCGCCCCTGGTGACGGCGCGCTCGCGGTGTTCCAGGAGTTGCTCGTCGCGCACGCGATTGCCCCGGGGACGACGCGGCTGCTCGTCGATCTACGCCGGGCTGGACTCCGCAACGCGGACGAGGACGAGGCCGCCGAGGCCCGACGGCGCCGCACTCTCAATGCCTTCACCCAGCGCTTCGAGAAGAGCGCATACCTCGTGCGCCTCGCCGTCGGCAAGCTGCAGGTGCACAGGTACGCCGCGGAGGCAGGGGTCACCCTGCAGGTGTTCGACGACGAGGCCCAGGCCCTCGCCTACCTCACCGGCTGAGTCAGGGCTCGGCGGGCGGCTCCCCCGTGGGTGGCTCCCCCGTGGGTGGCTCCCCCGTCGGGAGCTCCACGTGCGGCTGACTCGCGGCCGGGGCGTCCGCGCTGTCCTTGCCGATGCGGTGCACGTTCGCCGTGTCGACGCCGCTCGCCTCGATGAACTCGCGCACGTCGTCGCGCCCGCACTCGAGCACCTCTTGCGGCGTGCCGCTCGCCACGATCTTGCCGCGCACGAGCACGTGCACGCGGTGGGCGATGCGGAACGTGGAGGCCATGTCGTGCGAGATCACCACGTTGGTCACGCCGAAATCCCGGCGCGCCTGCTCGATCATCTCGTCGACCGTGTGGGTGGTGATCGGATCGAGGCCGCTCGTGGGCTCGTCGTAGATGATGATCTTCGGGTCGAGCATGAGGGCGCGCGCGAGCCCCACGCGCTTGCGCATGCCGCCGCTGACCTCGGCCGGATACAAATCCTCGACGCGCGACTCGAGCCCCAGCGCCACGAGCTTGTCGCGCACCTTCGCCCGGATCTCCTTCTCGGAGAGGCTCGTGTGCTCGCGCAGCGGGAAGGCCACGTTGTCGAAGATGGTCAGCGAGTCGAGCAGCGCCGCGTACTGGAAGCACATTCCGAACTTGTGGCGCACCTCGTTGAGCGCCCGCTCGCTCAGCGGCGCGATGTCCACGCCGTCGATCTCGACGCGGCCCGAGGTGGGCTTCTCGAGCCCGATGAGCAGGCGCAGCAGCGTGGTCTTGCCGGCGCCGGAGCCGCCGATGATGACGTTGGTCTCGCGCTCCCTGCAGTCGAGGTCGACGCCGTCGAGCACGGTGTGCTCGCCGAAGCGCTTGGTCAAGGCGACGCAGCGGACGGGAGGCGGCGCCGCCTCCTCCGCGCTCCGCGCCGCCTTCTTCTTCTTCACAGCGAGGCTTTCGCCTCCTCGATGGCGCCCTCGACCGCGGCGCGCAGCGCGTCGCGTCGCGCCTCGGTGTCGGCCTCGAAGCGCACCACGAGCACCGGCCCGGTGTTGGAGGCCCGCACGAGGCCCCAGCCGTGGTCGAACAGGATGCGCGCGCCGTCCACGTCGACCACGTCGCGCACCGCGAGGCCGTCGACGCTGCCGCCGATGGCCGCGCGGAACTTGTTGCGGACGGCGTCCACGATGCGGAACTTGAGCGCGTCGGGGCAGTCGACCCGGATCTCGGGGGTGACGAAGGTCTTCGGGAGATCGGCGAGCAGCTCGCCGATGGTCTTGCCCTCGCGCGCGAGGATCTCGATGAGCCGCAGCGCCGCGTAGATCGCGTCGTCGTACCCGAAATAGCGGTCGGCGAAGAACAAGTGGCCGCTCATCTCGCCGGCGAGGAGCGCGTGCTCCTCCTTCATCTTGGCCTTGATGAGCGAGTGGCCCGTCTTCCACATGATGGGGCGGCCGCCGTGCTTGGCGATGTCGTCGTAGAGGGTCTGCGAGCACTTCACCTCGCCGAGGATCGCGCCGCCCGGGTGGTCCCGGAGGATGTCGCGCGCGAACAGGGTGAGCAGGCGGTCGCCCCACACGATGCTGCCGTCGGCGTCGATGGCGCCGAGGCGGTCGGCGTCGCCGTCGAACGCGAGGCCCACCTGCGCCTTGGTCTCCTTCACCTTGGCGATGAGCTCCGCGACGTTCTCGGGCTGGGTCGGGTCGGGGTGGTGGTGCGGGAAGCGCCCGTCCATGTCGCAGTGGAGCGCGACGGGCTCGATGCCTACGGCCTTGAAGGCGGCGAGCGCGAGCGGCCCGCCCGCCCCGTTGCCGGCGTCGACCACCACCGAAATCTTCTGCTTCAGCACGATCTTCTCGCGCATGGTGTCGACGTACGCGGGCTCCGGGTCCCAGCGCTCCACCGAGCCGCGGTGCTCGGCCTTCATGCGCACGCCGGCCTCGACGTGGGCGCGCAGGGCCTGGATCTCGACGCCGTAGATCGAGCCGCTGCGGCGCAGCATCTTGACGCCGTTCTCGTCGCCCGGGTTGTGGCTGCCGGTGATCATCAGGCCGCCGTCGACGCCGAGGTGGTGGACGCTGAAGTAGAGCATCGGGGTCGGGCCGATGCCCACGTCGACCACGTCGACGCCCGCGGCGACCAGCCCCTCGACCAGCGCCTCGAACAGCCGCGGCGACGACAGGCGACAGTCGCGCCCGACGGCCACCTTGGGGCGGGCGCCGTCGGGGAACAGCGTGCGGAACGCGTAGCCGATCCCCTCGAACAGATCGCTCGAGAGGTCACGCTCGGCTTTGCCGCGGATGTCGTACTCGCGGAAGATCTGGGAGGGGAAAGGGGTGCTCATGGTGCTCACTCGCGGCGGATGACGATCTTGGAGATACGGGGCTTGGTGACGGGCGTCTCGCCCTGCACGGGGGTGTTGCCGATCTTGTGGACGGTCTCTTCGGGGCTGCACTCGCCGAAGATGGTGTAGCCGCCGTCGAGCCAGGGGGCGGCGCCGTCGGTGATGAAGAACTGCATGCCGTTGGTGTTGGGGCCCTTGTTGGCCATGCACAGCTGGCCCGCGTGGTCGTGCTTTGCCAGCACCTCGCCGTTGGGCCCCTTCGGAACCTCGTCGGCGAACACGTAGCCCGGATCGCCGGTGCCCATGCCGCTCGGGTCGCCGCCCTGGATCATGAACCCCTTGACCACGCGGTGGAACACCACGCCGTCGTAGGCCGGGCGGCGGACCCAGGAGCCGCCGACCGGGTCCTTGAACGGCTGGATCCCGCGCGCGAGGCCCACGAAGTTGGCGACCGCGACGGGCGCCTTGTCGTCGAGCAGCTTGCAGGAGATCTTGCCCATGTCGGTCTCCAGATCGGCGTAGAGCGTGCCCGCCTTGGCGAGGCCCTCGGTGACCGCCTGGAGCGTGTACGGCGACTTGATGGCCGTGATCGGACCACCGCCGCCGCCCGCGCCGGCCCCGCCGGGGTTCGGAGCGCCCTTGGCGTTCGGGTCCTTGCCGACGATCTCGTCGGGCGCCTGCTTGCAGCCGAGGGACACGAGCGACAGAGCGAAAGTGAGGAGGACCAAGGGGCGCATGGAGCCCGTCGGTAGCACGCGACCGCGGTTTTGTCTCACGGGGGTGGCACGAACGTCGTGCCCATGGCGATCCCGCGCTTCTTGGCGACCCCGGCGGCGAGCTCCACCACGTACTTGCTGAACCCGGACACCTCGACGCCCGACTCGTCCAGCGGTCGCGCCAGCACCACGCCGAGGACCTTGAGATCCTCGCCGATGAACACGATGTCGAGCGGGATGCAGGTGTTCCTCATCCAGAACCGCGCGTGGTGCGACTCGGCGAACACGAACACCATGCCCGCGGTCTCGGCCAGGTGCGTGCGGTACATGAGGCCGCGCGCCTGCGCCGTCTCGGTGCGCGCGATCTCGAGGTCGAAGGTGTGGGTCGCGCCGTCCGGGGTCTGGAACGAGCCCTTGCCCTTGCCGTAGAGGGTGCCGATCTGGCTCGGGTCCGGGTCGGCTGGGCAGTCCTTGGCGGGGGGCGGGATCGTGGGCTCCGCCTTGGGACCCGGCCCGACCACGCTGCTGGCGGGCTTGTTGGTGGGGTCGCGCACGATGGGGCTCGGCTCCTCGGGGGTGCGCGAGCAGGCGGCGAGTAGCACCACCGCTGCGAAGCGCCATCGCATGGGCATGAGGGTTACTGCAGCACGCGGAGGGCGTTGCCGACCAGCAGCTCGTTGTGACTGCCCTGCCGGTAGCCCTGCAGATCGAGCGTGACGTAGGCGAAGCCGTGGCGCTTGCCGGCCGCGACCATCGCGTTGCGGATCTCGGGCTCGAACGCGCGGGCGATCTCGCTGGCCTCGACCTCGATGCGAGCGACCTTGTCGTGCCAGCGCACGCGGAGCTGGCGGAACCCGAGCGCGCGGAGCTCCTCTTCGAGCCCGCCGATCTGCGACAGCCGCTCGCGGGTGACCGCGGTGCCGTAGGGCAGGCGCGACGACAGGCACGCGGCCGCGGGCTTGTCCCAGACCGGCAGGCCGAGGCTGTGCGCGTGGAGGCGGACGTCGGCCTTGGTCATCCCGACGTCGAGCAGCGGGCTCACGACGTTGGCCTCGCGCGCGGCGTCGAGGCCGGGGCGGTGGTCGCCGAGATCGTCGACGTTGGTGCCGTTGGCGAGGGCGGCGAACCCGCGCGCCTTCGCGAACTCGGCGGCGACCTTGTAGAGCTCGGACTTGCAGAAATAACAGCGGTTGGTGGGGTTGCCCGCGTAGTTCGGGTCGTCGATCTCGTGGGTCTCGACGAGCTCGTGCGGGGCGCCGAGCTTCTCGGCGAGCTCGATGGCCGCCTGCTTCTCCGAGGGGGGCAGGCTGGGGCTGACCGCGGTGAGACCGACCGCGCGCGCGCCGAGCACCTCGTGCGCGACCTGCAGCACGAACGCGCTGTCGACACCGCCCGAGTAGCACCACGACCGAGCCGAGCTGCGCGAGCCGCGCCCGCAGCGCCTCGAGCTGGGCGTGGGCCCGCGCGTCGGTGACGGAGAGATCGGCGTGGACGAGGCGGGGAGGGTTCGTGGTCATGGGTCCTGCGTGGCTCTTGGATGCGGGAACGAGCGAGGCGGCTCGCACCATGCCACGCGGTGAGGGGAAAACTAGCGCCGGGCCTGCGCGATGTCATCCCGGGCGACCATGCAGTCGAGGCACGACGAGCACAGCAGCGCTCGTGGATCCTCGCGCAGGGCCGCGCGTGCCACGTCGAACAGGGTTCGTGCTCCCAGCACCAGGGCCTCGGCGCCGAGGACGCGGACGGTCTCGGGCGCGAGCCGGGGCAAGAGGCGCGGGAAACCCTCGCTGCAGCGGTTGCCGACGACCTCGATCCACGAGGGCTCACCGTCCATTTCCACCGGCACGAGGTAGGCCGAACCGTCGAGGTAGGGGACCTCGGCCATGCGCTCGGCGTGGTGCAGCAGCGAGCATCGTTCGAGGCCGACACCCAGGAGCACGATGCGCGCGTCTCGCTCGACGAGGCGCGCCCAGGGCGACCGCGGGCCCATCGGCTCGTCGACGGGATGGGGCATGACGATCGCTGCGTGAGGCCCGAGCGCGCCCACGCTCTCGGTCGGGTGCGACGATCGCGCGTCGAGGAACGGCACGAGACGCTCGACCCAGCGACCCATGCCCGCCGGTGTCCGGGGATCGGCGCCACGCGGGGGTTCGGGCCCGCTCGGTGGATCGGCGTGGTGCATGGTGAACGTGGGAACCACCAGCGTGCGCTCTCGGCGGGCCTCGCGGAGGGCGGAGACGAACGCGTCCACGCCGCCTTCGATTGGACCCAGCGCCGACGTGGCCGCGTGGAGCACCACCAGCTCGGCGGCGCCGAACGCCGCATCCAACGCCGCGACGAGGGCCTGCACGTCAGACGTCGTCCGACGATCCGCCGCCGCCGAAGTCGCCGCCGCCTCCGCCGCCGAAGCCGCCGCCATCGCTGCCGCCCCCGCCACCACCACCACCCCACCCACCGCCGCCGAAGCCACCCCCGCCGGTCCAGTAGAAGCCGCCGCCCCCTCCACCACCGCCACGGCCGCCCCCACGCGAGGCGATCCACGCGATGAGGATCACGACGGCGAGCATGACGAGGAACATCGTGAGGACGACGCCACCGAGGTGGCCACCGCCGACGCGCCCCGGCGGCCCTTGGGGCGACCGCGGGGTGACCTTGAGCGGCTTGAGCGCCGGGGGCCCGAACGCCTTGCCGGCGACCTTGAGCTCGACCTCGTGCACGACGGCGACGTAGGCCTGGTACCAGGCGTCGCGCCCCTCGAACGGGTCGATCTTCTGGCCGTTTGGCTTGGTGTGCGCCGCGACCTTCTTGGTGATGAGCTCGTTGGCTTCGAGGTCGGTGAGGTCGCCCTCGAGGCCCTTGCCGACCTCGATACGGAACCGCCGCTCGGCGAGCGCCGAGACGAGCAGCACGCCCGTGTCCTTGCCCTCTTGCCCGGGCTTCCACTGCTTGGCGGCGCGGAAGGCGAGGTCTTCGATGGCCTCGCCGTCGAGCGAGGGCACGATGAGGAGGAAGATCTGCTTGCCGCCCGTGCCCGCCTCGAACGCCTGCAGGCGCGCGGAGAGATCGCGCTTCTGCTCGGGGGTGAGCTGGCCGGCGAGGTCGGTGACCCAGTCCTTCGCCGCCGGCAACGTGACCGCGGCCGACGCCACCCGCGCGCCGGACAGCAGCACGACGAGCGCCGCACACCAGGCGAACAGCGCGGCGACGAGGCGAGAGCGAGACACGAGTGGGACCTAATCGAGCGCGCGCCGCGCGCCTAGAACGACACCTTGGGCGTGGCGGCCGCAGCCGTCTCCATCTTGTAGTACTCGCGCGGCTTGAACGGGTGGCCCGTGGCCTTGTTGATGGCCTGGCCACGCACCTTGCCGAGGGCCGTGTTGTACTCGGCGACGGCCTTGTTGTACTCCTCGCGCGCCCGGAGGATGCGGTTCTCCGTCCCCTCGAGTTGCACCTGCAGACCTGAAGCCCTCGCTGGCCTTCGGATCGGGGTATTTCTCCGAGGCGACGAGCAGCCGCGACAGCGCGCCCTTGAGCTGCGACTGGGCCTCGACGAACTGCTTCATCTTGTCGGGATCGGTGAGGGCCGCCGCGTCCATCTTGATGGCCGTGGCGTCGGCGCGCGCCTTGGTGACCGCCTCGAGGGTCTCCCTTCCGAACTTGGCGGAGGCCTTCACGGTCTCGACGAGGTTGGGAATCAGATCGTACCGGCGCTGCAGCGTGGCCTCGACGTCGGCCCACTTCTGCGCGGCCTTCTGGTCCTTCTCGACGAGCTCGTCGTAGTTGGCACAACCGACGAGCGGCAACGCGAACGCGAGCAGCGCGAGGAACAAGACCTGGATGAGGGATCGACGCTGGATCATGGGACGAGGGGCAACATAAGACCTGCCCTCCAGGTCTCAAGTGGCGCTCGGGTGGCAGACACCGAAAAGCCACGGTAGCGTCGCCCGCGATGGACCAGGGACTCCTCCGCTCCTATCTCGGCACGATCTTCGACCTGCCGTCCCCGAACGGCATCGTGCGCGCCTCCCTCGACGGCGACACCGCCAACGACCCGAGCGCGATGCCCGACGTCCTCACGCGCACGTTCGCCGTGCTCACCGCCTACAACCCGCGCTCGATGCTGCTGCCGCGCAAGGTGAACGACGCGCGCCACTCGGTGCTCCGCGACATGCTCGTGCTCGGCTGTTACCGCGTGGAGGCGTGCGTCGGCTACGAGGAGGACCCGGACAGCATCTGGCGTGAGCCCGCGTGGGTGGTGCACGGCATGGATCGCGAGGAGGCCATCGCGTTCGGCCGCGTGTTCCGGCAGAACGTCCTCGTCTACTGCAAGAACGCACGGCCCGAGGTCATCGTGTGCGACCCCACGTGCGACGACGTCGGCCGCTCGTTCGTCGGCCACTGGCGCATCCGCGCCTGACCCCTGCTGTGCTCGGCGCTACACTCTGTGCGTGAACAAGCTCGTCCGGCTGTGGGGGGCGCTGTTGCTCGCAGCCTGTTCCTCGTCCACCACGCGCGGGGAGCCTGCGCCGACCCATTGCACCACTCCGTGGGGCGGCAAGGTCCCGATCGGCCAGTCGTACAAGGACGACTGCAACACGTGCCACTGTGAGGAGGGCGGGAACGCGAGCTGCACCGGCATACAATGCGATGCAGGATTCCCCGTCGATACGGGGCTCGACTCCGCCACGGCCGACGACGGGACCGCCGATTCTCTCGTGGATGCGGCCGGGGACGCAGATGGTGCCGAGGCCATTTGACCGGTCTGGCTAGAGTCCGGGGCACGCCACCGGGTATACTTCCCTCGTGTCCTCGCCATGGCGCCGTCTGGGGGGCGCCTCGGACCCTCTGACCGAGGAAGAGCGCACGGATCTCGACGCGACTCGCCACGCGCACGACGTCACCGTCACGCGCTACCTCGCGCCCGTACTCCTCCTCTTGCACATCGGCGTGCTCTTGACCGCGCGACGCCCGACGAGCCCGGGCGAGGCCGCGTGGATCGCCGGCCTCGGTCGGATCCACGCGACGGCCCTGCCGGCGGCCCTGGTGATCGGTGTGCTCGCCTGGACGCGCCCCCCGCGGTGGCTCGGCGAGGCGACCGTGGTCCTCTACGGCGCGGTGGGCGCGGCCATGGCGATCAACGCCCAGACCCACAACGGCGCGCTCGTCGGCTTCATGCTGTCGCTGCTCGGGACCGCCACCCTGCTCCGCCCACGCCTCTCGGTCCGGACCGCCGTCGACGCTGGCGCGGTCGCGAGCGTGCTCGGCTCCATCCTCGCTCGGCCGGTCGTCGTCTCACGGGACGTCAGCGCGCTCACCGTGATCGGCGTCGGCCTCGTGGCCTGGGGCACCGCGCGCGCCCTCCACGCGAGCGCCGTCCGCGAGACCCGCGCGCGCCTCGCGCTCGAGCGCGCCCGCCAGGATCTGCAGACCAAGGTCGACGCCCAGGTGCGCGAGATCGTCGCCCGCGCCGAGGAGATCGACCGCCTCAACGCGGACCTGGCGGTCAAGGTGAAGGAGCGTTCGGCCGAGCTCGGCGTGGCCCTCGAGCGGCTCTCCAACGCGACCGAGGCACCGATGCTGCGCGCCGGCGCGGTCGTCGCGGATCGAGTTGAAATCGTCGAGGCGATCGGCTTCGGCGGGATGGGCGTCGTGTATCGGGGCCGCGATCGCCAGACCGGTCGTGACGTCGCGATCAAGCTCGTGCAGGCGGTCGACGCGAGCGAGCTCGACGCGTTCCGCCGCTTCTTGCGCGAGGCGCAGGCCGCCGCGAGCGTGCAGCACCCGGCGATCGTGCGCGTCCTCCACGTCGATGTCTCGCCGGACGGCCGGCTCTTCCAGATCCTCGAGCTGGTCGAGGGGCAGTCCCTCGCGCAGCGGCTGGCCCGCATGGGCCACCTCGACTGGCGCGTCGCGGTGCGGCTCGGCGAGGTCATGGCCTCGGGCCTCGCTGCCGCGCACGCGGCGGGCGTCGTGCACCGCGACGTCAAGCCAGAGAACGTGATGCTGACCACCCGTGAACCCGGCGTGAAGCTCCTCGACTTCGGCGCTTCGCTCGTCCACGAGACCGCGTCCACCGGGCTCACCCGGCCGGGGATCATCATCGGGACCCCGGAGTATCTGGCTCCCGAGCAGATCGTCGAGAGCGAGGACATCGACGGCCGCGCCGACGTCTACGCCCTCGGGCTCGTCGTCTATCGCTGCGTCGCCGGGCACCTGCCCTACGAGGCGCGCAACGTGGCCGGCTGGATGCGCGCCCACGTGTTCTCGCGGCCCGCGACCCTCAAGGGCGAGTCGCCACCTGCGCTCGTGCGCCTCCTGATGCGCTGCCTCGAGAAGTCGGCCGAGAAGCGGCCCACGATGGAGGAGGTGCAGGTCGAGCTCGCGCGCATCGCCGACCGCGCCGCGGTGCCGGCGTTCCACGAGCTCGAACGCGAACTCGCGGAGGCCACGCAGGAAGCGCCTGCCTCGGCAGAGCCCGTCTCGGCCCCGACGTCGCGGGGGGCCACCGTCGCGTAGCTAGGAGAGCTTGGCGAGCCGCTCGGCGATGCCCGACAGCGGCAGCACCTCTTGCACGACCCCCGCGCGTACGGCGGCGCCGGGCATGCCGTAGACCACGGCCGTCTCCTGCGACTCGGCGATGATGGTGCCACCCGCGGCGCGGATCGCCTTGGCGCCCTCGGTGCCGTCGTCGCCCATGCCGGTCATGATCACGCCGATGACCCGCGAGCCGGCGACCGCGGCGGCGCTCTTGAACAGGCGGTCGGCGCTCGGCACGTAGCGGTCGGACGGCGAGGCGGCGCCCACGCGCAAGCGGAACTCGTTTCCTTGCGCGAAGACCTCCATGCACTGGCGGCCGGGACACACGAAGCCGCTCGAGGCGAGCAAGAGGTCGCCGTCCTGGGCCTCGGCGACGCGGATCGTGCCGCGCCGCCCGAGCCGCTCCGCGAACGTGCGCGTGAACTTGTCGGGCATGTGCTGCGCGATGGCGAACGCGGCGACGCTGTTCTGCGGCAGACGCCCGACCACCTCGAGCAGCGCGGAAGGACCGCCCGTGGAGCACCCGATCACGACGAGGTGCTTGGGCGCGATGCCCGTGATGCTGCCGCGCGCCGAGACGACCGGGAAGCCGCCGCTGCCGTCGGCGTCCTTGGTGTTCGGGGCGCCGCTCGAGAAGCGACGACCGAGGGTGGGCCGCGTGATGCCCTCGACGGCGGCGGGACGGAGGCTCCGCACGAGGAGCACCTTGTCGAGGATCTGCTGGCGGACCTCGGTGCTCTCGGGGCCGATGGTGCGGTCGGGCTTGGCCACGAAATCCAGGGCGCCGAGCTCGAGCGCCTTGAACACGTTCTCTTTCTGCGCGTACGACGAGACGACGATCACCGGCGTGGGCTGCCGCGACATCAGGATGCGCAGGAACGTGAAGCCGTCCATGCGGGGCATCTCGAGGTCGAGCGTGATGACGTCGGGCTTGAGCTGGAGGGCGAGGCGCAGCGCCTCTTCGCCGTCGCCGGCGCGACCGACGACCTCGACCTCCTCGGCGCCCGCGAAGATCTCGGAGATGTTGCGCCGGTTGTACGCGCTGTCGTCGACCACCATCAGCCGCAGCTTGCGCTCGGCAGGGCGGAGGCTCACGACAACGCCTCCCTGCCACGCGGGCGGCGGTAGACGAGGTCTTCGCGGAGGTGGAGGAGCTCGAAGGCGGTGGACACGTTCAGCAAGGACTCGGAGTGGCCGAGGAGGAGGAGACCTCCAGGATAGAGCCGCTCGTGGAAGAGATCGATGACTCGACGACGAGCATGGGTCCCGAGATAGATGAGCACGTTTCGACAGAAGACGACATCGACTCGGCCGACCACCACGGCCCGGCTCGCATCCAGCAGGTTCAGGTGCCCGAACTGGCAGATTTGCCGGACTCTCTCGTTGACGAGGGCCCCGTCGGGCCGCTCGACGAACCACTTCTTGCGGAACTCCGGGGGGGTCGCCCGGAAGGCCGAGGTGCCGTAGACCGCGCGGCGGGCGTGGGCGAGGCAGCGCTTGCTGATGTCGCTGCCGAAGACGCGCAGGTCGAACCCGTGCAGGGGCGAGCTTGGCTCGGACGCCGCCTCGAGCAACAGGATCGCGAGGGTGTAGACCTCCTCGCCAGTCGAGCACCCTGCACTCCAGACCGAGAGCCGACGGCGCCCTTGGGCCTGCTCGGCGAGCAGGGGGAGCCCCTCGTCGCGGAACGCGCGCAGCTGGTAGGCCTCGCGCTGGAAGTAGGTCTCGTTGGTCGTGAGCGCGTCGACGGCCTCCTCGAGCTCGACGCGGCCCGCGGGGTCGTACCGGAGCATGCGTACGTACTCGGTGAAGCTCTCGATGCCGAGCAGGGTGAGGCGGTCGCGCAGGCGTCGCTGCACGGAGGTGCGCTGCTCGGTGGGCAGATCGAGGCCCGCCGTCGTCGCGACGATGTCCCGCAGTGCCCGGTAGTCCTCGACGCTGAGCGAAGGCTCCGGCATCGGGTTCATGGACCGTTCTCGGCGAGCGTGCGCTCGAGCAGCTCACGCAGCGCGGGATCGTCCTCTTCCGAGCGGCGCGCCTCGAGCGCCGTCCGCGCCGGACCGCCGATGCGGGCGAGCACCTCGATCGCCCGGCGCCGGACGTCGTGGGTCCCGTGCGCGAGGGTGGGCGCGAGCCACTGCGCGACGCGACGTCCCTCGGCGGGCTCGCCGTCGACGAGCAGCTCGAGCACGTCCATCGCGGCGTGGACCACGGCCGGCGAAGCGTGACCCAGCACCGAGGCTGCCAGCTCTCCGACGTCGGCGGAGCCGAGCTCCGACAGCGCCTCGATCGCGGCGCAGATGAGCGGTGCACGCGCCGAATCGCCCTCCAGCAGCGGGCGCAACACGTCGACCGCGCCCGGGTCGTGGGTCGCCCCGAGCGCCCGGATCGCCGCGGCCCGGACGGCGATCTCGACCTCGGCGGCCGCCGTGACCAGCGCCCGCAGCGGCGCCGCGCCGGCGAACGCGCCGGCCTCGTCGCGGACCCGACCGAGCGCCCGCACCGCGGCGAGCACGACGTCGCTCGACTCGTCGGCGAGCGCCAGCGCGAGCGCCGACACCGCGCTCTCGCCGCCGATGGCCCCCAGGGCCTCGACCGCCGCCCGCCGGGTGCGCGCCGAGGCCGAGCCCGCGGCCCGCGAGAGCCAGGCCACGTGGCTACGGTCTCCTGCGACCGCGAGCAACGAGGACACGACGGCCGCCTCGTCGTCGGCGACGTCGACGTGGGAGAGGTGCGAGCGGACCACGTCGGGGTGGATGCGGGCCAGCGTGCGCAGCGACTGCAGCGCCACCGCGGCCGCACGCGCCTCGAGGGCCACGCCCGGATCGCGGGGAGAGGCGACGCGCAGGAGGGCGTGCACGTCGGCGGGCTCGGGCACCGCGCCGCCACCGAGCGCGACCGCGAACGCCGCCGCGGCGGCCGCCGAGACCTCGCCGTCGTGGTCGCGGAGGGCCTCGCGCAGCGCCGCCATCACGCCGCTGTCGCCGGCGGGCGCGAGGCGCGGCAGGAGACGCACGACCGCCGCGCGCTGGGCGGAGGTGCGCGCGGCGCCGCCGCCGTGCCGGATCGCCTCCACCAGCAGAGGAACCGGGGGCTCGAGCATCTCGGCGAGCGCCGCCTCCGCGTCGTCGGCGGAGTCCTCGACGGCGAGCGCGTCGACCATGCGCTCGAGGGCGGCGCCGTCCCCGAGCAGACCGAGCGCGAGGAGGCCCGCGCGCCGCACCGACGGCTCCTCGCTGCCCGCGGCGCCGATGACGCGGGAGCGGAGATCGGGCGGCAGCGCCCGGAGCGCCCGCGCGGCGTCGGCGCGGGCCGCTGGCACGGCGCGGACGAGATCCGCGAGGCCGATGAGCGCGGTCTCGGAGAGGTGACGCGACACCTCGGCGACGCCCTGGGCGAGCAGCGGGACGGCCGCCGCGTCGCCCGTGCGACCGAGGGCCGCGAGGGCCGCGGCGCGCAGGATGCGGTCGGAGACCAGGGGCGCAACGGCGGCGAACTCGACCTCGACGCGCATGCGGTTGAGACCCTCGAGCGCGATGAGGCGCAGGTAGCGGTCGGGGCTCGCGAGCAACACGCGGAGCGCCGGCACCGCCCCCTCCCCTCCGATCAGGCCGACCGCTTCCGCGGCCACCGCACGCACGTTGGCGTCGGGATCCTGGAGCCGGGGCAACACGACCGGGAGTGAGCGCGACGCGCGCAGGCCGGCGAGCACCTCGAGCGCGAGCTTGCGACTGTCGGCGTCGAGCGCGAGCGTGCCGCTGTCGAGCAGGGCGTTCTCGACCGGCTCGATCGCCGCGGAGCCGAGCCCGATCAACGCCTCCACCGCGGCGTTGCGCAGGGCCACCTGCTCGCTCGGCGCGCGCAGGAGGCCGACCAGCAACGGCACGACGATCGGGTCGGAGCCGAGCGAGAGCGCGAGCTGCACCGCCTCCTTGCGCACCCGCCAGTCTCCGTCGCCGAGGGCCTTGGGGAGCACCGTGAGCGCAGCCTCGCGGGCGCCAGCGCGCGCGCCGAGCCCATGCACGATCCGGCGGCGAGACTCCGGATCCCCTTCGTCGAACGCCTTCTCGGTCGCCGTGGCGGAGAGCTCCTCGACGGTCACGCGGCCCCCAGTCCGCTCGCCGGAATGGGCTCGACGAGCAAGCGCAGGCGGTCGAGATCGAGGACGAACACGAGCTGCTCCCGCCGACCGGGGCTCGGGCTCGGGCTGCCCGATCGCGACACGGTCAGCGAGCTCGCGGTCACGACGCCGAGGATGCCGCGGATGTCGTCGCCGCCACCCAGCGCGGGCGGCGGGCGCAAGGGCTCACGCGTGGGGAACACCGTGAGCACCTCGTCGACGATCGCCGCCAGGGGACGGGGGCCGGCGCCCGCGAGGATCCCGGTCGTCGACTGCGCGTCGAGCATGATCCACTTGATCCGGCGGTCGTCCGCGGCCGGCCCGACGAGCCCGAAGCGATGGCGCAGATCGACGACGGGCACCACCTCGCCGCGGTGGTGGGTGACGCCGACCACCGACGGGGGCGCGTGGGGCAGCGCGATGATCGGCTGGGGGTTGACGACCTCGCGCACGTTCTCGATGGCGACGCCGTAGACCACGCTGCCGATCCCGAACAGGACGAGCTTGCGCTCGTCGGGCTCGGGGGCTTTTCGTGGGGCGAGCAAGGCCATCCCTGGCGAGGTTACACGCGGGATGGCCCGCGCGTCATCCGCGGCCGACGGGGAGTGCACGGGACGGACCTTGGAGCCCACGACTGGTGGTCGAGAGCACGTTCTTCACGTCGACCAGGATGATCATCTCGGCGTCGCCGGCGTCGCGGCGGGTCGGGCGGCCGATCCCCGCGACGTATTCCGCGAGGTCGCTCCCGATGGCGCTGGCTGCGCTCTCGACCTCGGTGTCGGACAGACGGTGTACGTGGAGCACCTCGTCCACGAACAGCCCGACCCGCTCGCCCCCGCCGGGGAGATCGGTGGGGAGCTCCGCGAGCAACACCCGCGAGCGACGGGTGGGGGCGGCCTCGGGCACGCGCAGCCGGCGCCGCAGATCGCGCACCGTGACGATCCGCCCGCGCACCGAGATCACGCCCATGACGTCGAACGGCGCCCGCGGCACCTCGGTCAGCGGCGGGAGCTTGAGGATCTCCTTCACGTAGGCGATGGGGACCGCGTAGGTCTCCTCGGCGAGGCGGAACGCGAGATACTCCGTGCGCGCGCCCCGCTCGACGGCGCGACGGACGAGCGCACCTCGCTCCCGGGCTCCGGATTCGTCGCTCATCAGACCTCGCTCCCCGCGCGGCGTCCCGCGTGCCGGCCGTCGCTGGTGGTGAACGCCTCTTCGATGAGGGCGGGCGCGTCGATCACGAGGCCCACGTGCTGGTCGCCGAGCTCGGTCGCGCCGGAGAAGCCCCGCACGCTCTCGAGGCTCTTGCCGAGGGCCTTGATGACGATGTCCTGCTGGCCGATGAGCTGGTCGACGACACACCCGAGCCGCTGCGCGCCGGCGCCGATCACGACCACGAAGCGCCGCGCGAGCTCCTCGGTGACCGGCGAGGGCAGGCCGAAAAGCTGCTCCAGCCGACAGAGGGCCAGGGTCTGCCCCCGCAGGCTCATGACCTCTCGCCCCTCGATGGTGCGCAGGGCCCACGGCTCGAACACGAGGGCCTCGAGCACGCTGGCGAGCGGGATCGCGTAGCGCCGACCCGCGACGACCACCACGAGCGCGCTGATGATGGCCAGCGTGATCGGCAGGGTGACGGTCATCTTGGTGCCGGTGCCGGGCTCGCTCTGCACGTCGATGACGCCACCGAGCTTGCTGATGTTGGTCTTGACGATGTCCATGCCGACACCACGACCGGAGAGCTCGTCCACGCCCTCCTTGGTGGAGAACCCTGGCACGAACACGAACGCGAGCACGTCGCGCGGGAGCATGGTCGCCGCCTCTTGCTCGGTGACGAGACCGCGACGGATGGCCTGCGTGAGCACCTTCTGCTCGTCGATGCCGGCGCCGTCGTCCTCCACCTCGATGACGACGTGGTTGCCCTTCTGGAAGGCGTTGAGGGCGATGGTGCCCACCTCGGGCTTGCCGCGCGCGAGGCGGGTCTTGCGCTGCTCGATGCCGTGATCGATGGCGTTGCGGATCATGTGCATGAGCGGGTCGGAGAGCTCCTCGACGATGAGCTTGTCGACCTCGGTCTCGGCGCCGGTGATGACCAGGTGGATGTCCTTGTCGTGCTCCCGGCTGATCTGCCGGACGACGCGCGCGAGCTTGTCGAACACCTGGCCGAGCGGGACCATGCGCACCTCGAGGATGCCCCCCTGCAGGTCGCCGAGGTGCCGGTCGAGCGAGCGGCTCAGGCGGTGCATCTCGAGGCCGAGGCTGCGCAGCTCCGGGTCGGCGCGCACGCGGTCGGTCATGCGCTGGAGCGCGCTGCGCACGATGGCGAGCTCGGCGACGATGTTCATCAGGTGGTCGAGCTTGCGGATGTCGACGCGGACGGTCTGCGCGACGCCGCGGATCGAGAGCCCGAAGCCCACCTGGGCGTTGCCTTCGGCCTGCTCCTCCTCGGCCTTGCTCGGCTTGCGCACCATGGCCCCGCCGATCGGGGTCTCGGGCGGCTCGTCGGCCATGGGCGCCGAGGGCAGGTGCGTCTTGCGCGGCCGCGGCTCCATGCCCCCGTAGACCGTCTGCGGCGGTTCGCTCTCCACGAGGGGCGGCGCCGGGGGCGTCTTGGTGACGCGGCGGGGGACCGGGCGGATCTGGATGTTCGGGGCCTCGAGCTCGAGGCGCAGCACCTCGAGGGTCTGCCGGCTCGCGAGCAGCACGTCGAGCTCGATGGTGTCGGGATCGCCGGGCTCACCGCTCGGCAGGTAGGTGAGGATCTCGCCGTGCGGCTTGGCCTTGGTCTTGAGGCCGTCGAGCGCGCCGTCGATCGTGAGCAGGTCGAACTTCACGCGCAGGACGTAGAGGCCCACGCCTTGCGCGAGGTTCGTGCGCAGGCGGTGCTCCTCGTATTCGGTGAGCACGCCGAGCAGGCCCGGATCGAGGTCGTAGTCGGCGAGCGGGTTCGACGCGGTTCCGGCGCCGCGCGACACCGCCCCGTCGAGGCTCATGAGGAGCTCCTCGACCGCGCGCTGCGGCTCGGGCTCGCCGGCGCGCAGCGCCGAGAGGATCTGCCCGTACACCTCGACGGCGCGGAACAGCACGTCGAGCACCTTGGGCTCGAGCTCCACCCGCCCGAGGCGCAGGTCGTCGAGGAGATCCTCGAGGTGGTGCGACAGCGTCGACATGCGCGCGACGCCGAACAGCGCCGAGAGCCCCTTGAGCGTGTGCACGGCGCGGAAGGTGTCGTTGACGATCTCGGGGTCGACCTGGACCGGCCCGCGGTTGCCGTCGCGGCTCTTGAGCGTGGCGTCGAGCACGAGGAGGTCGCGGCCGAAGCCGTCGATGATCTCCTGCGCCTCGCTGATGAACTCGTCGCGGTGATCCACGAGGCCTCAGCCGGTGGTGGGGCCGGTCGGTGCACTGCCGTCGCGGCCCCGCGAGAGGAGACCGCGCACCGTGGCGCGGAGCTCGTCCGCCTCGAACGGCTTGGCGAGCCAGGCGTCCGCGCCGAGGGCGAGGCCCCGTTCCCTGTCGCGCTCCGCGGACTGCGTGCTGATGATGAGGAGCGGCGTGCCCTTGTGGTGCTCGCTCTTCCGCATGAAGTTCACCAGCTCGAGGCCGTTGATGTCAGGCATGTTCACGTCGGTGACCACGCAGTCGAAGGTGCCGCGCGGCAAGAGCCGGAGCGCGTCGAAGCCGCTCGCGGCCTCGACCACCTCGATCGCCTCCACGCCCTCTTCTGCCCAGTCCTCGAGCGCCGCGCGGACGAAGGCGCGCATCGCGGAGGAGTCCTCGACCACGAGCACGCGAGCCATCCCGGCCGAGGATACACGCGGGAACGCCCCTGCGTCCAAGAGCCTCGTGCGCTGGCTCTCGGTCGCGGGCCTCTGGCTGGCCGCGTGCCAGCGACCGACGGCGGTGCCCTCGCGGCCGGCGCCGCCCGATCTCTCGGCGCAAGGGGTGACCCTCGAGCGGTTCGCCCGCGCCGAGCTCTGGTCGTGGACCTCGGCGGAAACGGCGAAGAAGCTGGTCGAGGAGGGGCCTCCGTTGCTGCGGGTCCGCATCCACCCGCGGCCGCCCGACGCGTCGTTCTACGACGTCCACGTGCGCGAGACCGGCGACCTCGGCCTGCGTGCGCTGCTCACGAGCGAGCCGTTCTCGCGCACCCGCTACGCGTGGCCCAACCCATGGGGAGCCGCGCTCGGCGTCGAGGACGAGCGCTACGGCGACCGGCTGATCCGCGTCGTCCTGCGCGCCGACGCCGTCGTGGCGCGGTTCGTCCCGCGGGAGGCCGGGCAGGCCCCGGTGGTCGAGCTGCCCGAGTGGAGCTTCGAGACGATGGCGGGTGCGGCGGTGCCGCGTGAGTGGGTGCTCGCGAACCCGACGCGGCTCGCGGCCGTCCTCCACGTACGCAGCGTGCGCGCCGGAGCGACCTTCGTCGGCTACCGCGAGTACGTGCTCGTGAACGAATCGACCGTCCAGCGGTTCGAGCTCGGCACGCCGCGGATACGAGCCGAGCTCGGGAGCGCGACCGGCCTCGTGCAGCGTCTCCTCGAGAGCGGCGCCGTGCCCGCGCACCGCGCCGAGGAGGGGGCATGGCTCTCCGCCGTCGTGCAGCGCGGCTGGCTGCGAGGCGAAGCGGAGAGCGTCGAGGCGCGCTGGTTCCTCACCCTGCCCTTCCCTCGCGCTCGCTACCGAGACCTGCCCGCCGTCGCCCGCGCCCTCGTCCACGCCGCGAAGGTCCAGCGCGTCGAAGCCACCTGGTCGGCGGACTGAAGGCCTGTCGATGAATGCCCCCGGGCTGAAGCCCCGGGGCACCGACAACACCGCAAGCCCGGGGCCTTTCAGAGTTCAGCCAGTCCAGCGTGACGTCGAGCCCGGGGTCGATGCCCCGGGCTTCAGCGGCCGTCGGTGCCCCGGGCTTTCAGCCCGGGGGCATTCTTCGACACGCCTTGAGGAGCCCAGCCACACCGTCGCGGAACCGGACCGTGACGACGGAATGCTGCCAGAAGTGCCGGCGGATGCCGGGGTAGGTATGGTACCCACGTCCACCTCATGCTGATGCGCCCCAAGCCGATTCTCTGGTGAGACGCTGGTCGTGGAGGGCCTCCTCAAGGGAGGCCCAGCACCGCACGGGCGACCAGCGCCCCTGCCTTTCGCGCCGCACTCCGCGCCGCCGCCGATCGAGCCACTTCGAACGAGGTCGGGCTCGAGCCGGTGGCCAGCACCTCGGAGGCTTCCAGGTCCTCGGTCTCGTAGTCACCGCCCTCGATCCGGCCCCGCGCCACCACCCGCACGCGAACGCCCCGCGCCGACGGCAGGTCGGAGGCCACGCCGTCGCCTTCGCCGACCTCTTCGAGGCGTACGACCTCCAGGTGCAACGGCAAGCCGCTCGGCGACAGCGCCTCGTAGCGCGCGAGCTCCGCGCGGGCGCCGGTGGCGAGCTCCTCCCCCAGGGCCTGCAACGAAGCGACGCGCGCCACCGAGGAGGCCACGCGCAGCCGGGGGTTGCCGGCGAGACCGGACTTCAGCGGGCGATAGCCGCACCCGACGATCAGCGCGCCGCCGAGCGTGATCAGGGCGCCCCTCCGGTTCACGACCGTCACCGCAGGAGGTTGATCGCGCGACCCGGCGCGTAGACGACGCGGCTGGGTTCGGCACCCGCCAGCATCGTCGCGACGACCGGCAGCGCGCGCGCCGCTGCGAGCGCCTGCGCTTGGTCGGCGCCCGCGGGCAGCGCGACGCGTCCGCGCACGCGACCGTCGAGCTGCACGGCGATCGAGCTCTCCCCCGGCGCTTCTCGGTTGGCCTCTGGCCACGGGCTCGTCAGGACGAAATCCGTTCCGCCCAGGATCGCGTGCAGCTCGTCGGCGAGGTGCGGCGTGAACGGGGAGAGCAGGCGCGCGAGCACCTCGACGCCCGACCGCACCGTCGACCGGGTGGCCGTCGAGTCCGACCGGAACGCGCGGGTGAGGACGTGTTCGAGCGTGTAGAGCGCGGCGATCGCGCGGGGCAGGTGCAGGCGCCCCGCGAGCTCCTCGGTGACGGTGCGGATCGCCTCGTCGACGGCGGCGCGCACCACGGGGTCGACGGCCGTCACGCGCGGCGCACGCGCGGCCTCGTGGGTGAGCTGGAACACGCGCGAGAGGAACCGCCGCGCGCCGTGGATGCCGCGATCCGACCACTGCAGATCGACCTCGGGGGGCGCGAGCGAGAGCACGAAGAGCCGCACCGTGTCCGCGCCGTGGCGCGCGACGAGGCCGTCGGGATCGACGACGTTCTTGCGGCTCTTGGACATCTTCTCGGAGGGCCCGGTCTGCACCGCGCGACCTCGAGGCCCGGCACCTTGGCACGGCCGTCGGCGCCGATCTGCTCGGGGTACAGGTAGTGCGGGCGACCGTCCTCGCCCTCGATCCACCGCGCTGGCAGGCGCACGTGGCCCTGCGCGACGAGGCGCGCGAACGGCTCGCGCGGCGTGCCCCGGGGGAGCAGGCCGAGGTCGATCAGCGCCTTGTGGAAGAAGCGCGCGTAGAGCAGGTGCATCACCGCGTGCTCGACGCCGCCGACGTAGCCGTCCACGGGGAGCCACGCCGCCGCGGCGTCGGGGAGACCGTTCTCTCCCTCGCTCGGCGCCCACTCCGGTGCCGCGTGGCGCACGAAGTAGAAGCTCGAGTCCCAGAACGTGTCGAAGGTGTCCGTCTCGCGGCGCGCGGGCTTCGAGGGATCGCGCGGATCGACGACGGGTGTCGCGACGCGGCCGGGCTCGTCGTCGAGCAGGACGGGGAGGTCCTCGTCGGGGACCGGCAGGGCCACGCCGTCGGCGCCGTAGACGACAGGGATGGGCGCACCCCACCTCCGCTGGCGGGACACGCACCAGTCGCGCAGGCGCACCGCGACCATGGGCGCGGCGGTGCCGGCCGCGAGCAGCGCGCGCAGCGCGACCTCGGGAGGGTCGGAACCCTTGGCGGCCTCGGCGACCCCGTGCTCCTCGGCGATGCGGGCGTCGACCTCGTCGAGCGAGGGCGCGCCGAGCACCGCGCCGGTGCCGACCTCCGCCTCGACGGTCGACACGACGAAGACGGGGAGCAAGGCGGCGGTGACGGGGTGCACCGCGACGTGGACGGTGGGCTCCACGGCGAGGGCGCGACCGGGGACGAGCTTGGTGCCTTGGGCGAGCGGGTGGTCGGGGGAGATGGCGACGAACGTGGCCGCGGCGAGGCGCGCGGCGTCGGGCACGAACACGTCGACGTGCCCGATCTGGCCGGGGGAGGACGCCGCGAGCGAGCAGCGCACCTTGGTGCCCTCGCGCCGCCCGATCCACTGGCGCTGCATGCGGAGCACGTGCTCGGGCCAGCGGCCGCGCAAGGACTCGAGGCCGTCGAGGAGCTCGTCGGCGTAGGCGGTGATGCGCACGAACCACTGGTCGAGCGCGCGCCGCTCGACGGGGCCGCCGGTGCGGAAGCATCGCCCGCCGACCACTTGCTCGTCGGCGATCACGGTGCCGAGCTCGACCGACCAGTTGACCCACGCCTTCTTGCGGTAAAGGCGAGGCCGGCGCGCAGCATGCGGGTGAAGACGAGCTGCCCGAAGTGGTAGTGGCGCGGCTCGCAGGTGAGCACCTCGCGGGTCGGGTCGTAGCCGAAGCCGAGCTGCGCGAGCTGCTGGCGCATGGTGGCGACGTTGTCCCGGATCCACTCGCGGGGGCTGCGACCGCGCTCCTCGGCGGCGAGCTCGGCGGGCAGTCCGAAGGCGTCCCAGCCCATCGGGTGCAGCACGTGGCGACCGCGCATGCGGTGGAAGCGCGCGAGCACGTCGCCGATCGCGTACGCGCGCACGTGGCCGAGGTGGATGCGGCCGCTCGGGTACGGCGGCATGGCGAGGACGTACGATTTGCGCGGACGCTCGGCCGGGGTCGGGTCCTCGACCGTGAAGAGACGCGCCTTCGCCCACCGCGCGCGCCACACGGGCTCGAGCGCACCCGGCTCGTATCGCGGGCGGTGCGCGGCGCCGGGCGCCGCACCAGGAGCGGTCATGCCCGGAGCGGGCGGAGCGATCGAGCTCCCGGACGCGGGGCGGAAGCGGCCGGAGTTGGTCACGGCGAGACCTGCAGGGTGATGACGTTGCTCTGGTACTTGCCGAGCCGCCACTGCACCGTGTGCACGCCGGCGGCGGTGAACTTGTAGCGGGTGATCTCCCAGGAATAGTCGGCGCCCGGGCTCTGCATGGTCGGCCCGTCGTAGACGTCGGGCACGAACGGGTTCGGGTCGCCGAGCACGGTGGGGCTCACGAGCTTGCCGTCGAGGTGCTCGCCACGCACGGCCTTCGGGCCCATCGGGAAGAGCATCTCGCCCTCGATGGTGACCTCGTGCACGTGGAGCACGCGAACCTCTTCGCCGATCTTGAGTTTGGTCTTCTTGACCAGCAGCGTGAGGCGATGGCCGTCGACGACGGGGCCCTTGTCGTCGGAGCGTGGGTAGGTCTTGGCGAGCGCGACGTCTTCCGGGGGCGCCTCGACGACGTCCTCGCCGCTGCGCACCCAGAGGCCGGGGAACTTGGCGAGGTAGGCGGGAGGGTCTGGCTTGCTGGAGGCGACGGGCTTGGCGACGCTCGTGGACGGCGGCGGCGCGGGCGGAGGTGGCGCCGTGCCCGTGCACGCCACGGCGGACGTCGACATCAGGCAGGCCATCAGGGTGGCCACGCGTGCGGCGGGAGGGTTCGGGGCCATGGCGGTCACGTCGGACGGATACGATAGACGATCGCGACGACGACCACTGCCCAGGCGACGAGGTTGAGGACGAAGAGGCTGTCCCGCAGCATCTCCTGGGTGGGGGACTCGGCCTTCGGGTGGCCCATGACGATCTGCAGGAACCGCGCGACGCCGATGACCACCGAGGGGGTCGTCATCCACAGCTGATCGCTCTTGAAGAACGCGCGCGTGGAGTGGTCGAGGGTGTAGGCCACGTACGTCACGAGCGTGAGGCCGCCGGTGACGTAGAGGGTGATGTCGAGGCCCTTGGCCGTGTACGCCTCGAGGGCCTTGCGCTGCTTGCCGGCCTTCTCCTGGGCGATCTCGTGGCGCCGCTTGCCGAAGCCGAGGAACAGCGCGAGGAGCGCGGTGCACGCGAACATGTACCAGCTCACCTTGACGTCGATGGCGAACCCGCCGCCGAGGACGCGCAGGACGAACCCGGCCGAGATGCACGCGACGTCGAGGAACGGGATCTTCTTGAGCTTGAGCGAGTAAGCGACGTTGAGGGCGAAATAGCCCGCCGCCGTGAACACGAAGCCCCTCGGCAGGAACACCGCCGAGAGCGCGAAGACCACCACCACGAGCACGCCGAGGAACACGCGCGCCACGGGCTCGGGCACCTGCCCCGAGGGGATCGGCCGGAATCGCTTCTTCGGATGGACGCGGTCGGCCTCGACGTCGACCAGATCGTTCAACGTGTAGACGGCGCCGGAGAGCAGGCAGAACGCGGCGACGGCGCCGAGCGCGCGCAGGAGGAGCGGCGTCTGGAACACGTTCTTCGCGAAGAAGATCGGCGCGAGGACGAAGAGGTTCTTGACCCACTGGTGGGGCCGGATGGTCTTGATCAGGCCGAGCACCACGCCGCCTCGCGGGGGTACCTCGGCGTCGCTGTCGCGCTCGTCGCGATCGTCGTCTTCGGTGGCGGCCATCAGTCGTCCCCTTCGGTCGGGGGCACCAGGCTCGGCGAGACGCTCGGGGGCAGCGAGGGCGCCCCGGACGCCGAGCCCGAAGCGGAGGCCGAAGCCGAGGCCGACGGCGAGGGCGCGAGGCCGAGCTTGGGCAGCGTGCTCGTGTTCCAGGGCGACTTCGGGTCGTCCACCTGCGCGGCGAGCTCCTTGGTGCCGCGATCGAGGTCGGAGAGGCGGAAATCCAGGCGCAGCGTGATGCGCAGATCCTCACGGGAGAGGTGCGCGCCGCCGACCGCGCCGTGCTCGCCGATCCAGTCGCGCGGCATCTTGGTGAGCTCCGTCTGCACGACCTCGAGGAGCTCCTTGACCGCCTCCTCGATCGACTTGGCCTCGCTCGCCTTGTCGGGCTCCACCGTGAGCACGGCGCGCGGCGCCTTGCCGAAGTGGAGCGCGAGGTGCCCGTTCTGGATCTTCGCGAGGCGCGGCAGCACCGTCATGAGCTCCTTGGGCGGCGTCACGAGACCGAGGAGACCGAACGGGTAGTGGCTCGCGGAGACCTCGATCGCGCCCTCGTTGAGCAGGCCGGTGGAGGCCTTGGCGTCTTCTTCGGGGCGCAGCTCGCGCGCAGAGGCGAGCGCCTCGTCCGAGAAGGCGAAGAGGAGCGTGCCGTCGTCGGCCTGGCCCACGACGAAGTCCACGCCGGCGAGCTTGCCGCGGATGACCGCGGTCGGGCCGACGCCGTCGAGCCGCAGGCCAGCCGGGGCGAGCGAGCCTCGGTGCGCAGCGCCTCGAACAGACCAGGGATGACGCCGCCCTTGATCTTGCCGCCGACCGCGACCACCGCGCGGAAGCCGAGGAACGGGTCTTTGCTCGGCGCCTTGTGGTCCTGGTAGACGCAGACCGCGAACTCGCGGACGTGACCCATGCCGAGGTCGATGCCCGCTTGCACCTTGAGCCGCTCCGGCAACGGCGGAGGCTCGGGCGGCTGCGGACCGGGCGGAGGCGGCTTGGGCGGCCCCCGCAGCAGGCTGTTCACGAGCGGCGGTAGCCCGTTCTTGGCCGGATCGAAGCGGTAGGTGTCGACGAGGTCGACGCGCACGGCGACCGTGCACTTGCGGGGCAGGTGCTGGACGGCGACGGGCTTGTAGTGGAAGTAGACGAGGTAGACGGCGCCGAGGCCGGTGGCGAGCAGCGCGAGCGCGCCGAAGACCGCGCCGACCCACGCGAGCGCGCCGAAGCTCTTGCGACGGCGGCCGGCGTCGGGCGCGACGGAGCGGCGCGACGACTCGCCGACGGACGACGCGGGCTCCTCGTCTTCGACGACCGTCTGCGCGGGGCCCGCGACCCAGAGCTCGGGGATCGCGTGGGCCGGGGTCCAGTCGCTGATGCCGGTGAAGAGCACCTCGGTGTCGCGCGGGAGCGCGCCCCCTTGCAGATCGCGGCGGAGCGCGTCGACGTTCATCGTGCGCGCGGACACCTCGTCCACGGGGCGATCGCCCTCCCGCGCACCCGCTCGCACGTGCACCAGGGCCGGGAGGGTTCTCATCCGATCCCCGCCTGATCGCGGGGGAGGTTGCGCGCGCGCGCGAGCTCGAGGCAGCGGGCCACCACGGCGTCGAAATCGAGGCCCGTGGTGTCGACCAGCACGGCGTCGTCGGCCTTTCGGAGCGGCGCGATCGCGCGCGATTGATCCTGGGCGTCGCGCTGCTCCACCTCGGCGCGCGTGGCCTCGAAGGTGGGCGCGCGGGCCCCCTCGCGGGCGACCAGCTCGGAGTGGCGACGACGGGCGCGCTCGTCGGTCGAGGCCGTGAGGAAGATCTTGAGCGTGGCGTCGGGGAACACGACGGTGCCGATGTCGCGCCCCTCGCAGACGACCCCCGCATGAGCGGCGAACGTGCGCTGGGCGTCGAGCAGCGCGGCGCGCACGCCGGGGATCGCGCTGACCGTGGACGCCCCCATCGAGACCGCGGGGGTGCGGATGGCGTCACCGACCCGCTCGCCCTCGAGGCGCACGTCCATGCCGGCGTCGGGCAGGGCCTCGAGCACGAGCGCCTCGCGCGCGACGAGCTCCTCGGCGAGCGCCGTGACCGCGACGGCGTCGTCGAAGCCGATCCCGCGGCGCACGGCGGCGAGGGCGACGGTGCGGTAGAGCGCGCCGGTGTCGAGGAGCGTGAAGCCCAACGCCTGGGCAACGCGGCGCGCCACCGTGGACTTCCCCGCGCCTGCGGGGCCGTCCATCGCGACGACGGCGCTCATGCGCGGAAGGGCGGCCATCCGGGGCCGAGGGGTAACCGTTCGGTCGGCGAGCGTAAAGCGCCGTTCGGGCCGAGGCCCTGCCGATCTCGGCTACCCCACGAGGGAGGCGTCGTCCGCGAGCCGGCGGAAGCGGTGGGTCAGGGCGCGGAGGCGGGTGAGCTCGGCTTCGACGAGGGGCGCGAGCACCCCCGGGCTCGCCTGGTGCTGCTCCTGCTCCAGGGCGGCGAGTCGACGCTCGAGCTGGTCGGCGAGGTAACGGGCTTCGTCTTCGGTGACGTCGATGTGCATGGTCGGAGCTCTCCGTCGGCGAACCAGGTGCGCGGACGCGCGGCGAGTGCGCGGTGCGTGCGCGGCAGGGCCTGCGAGACGAGGCCCTGCCTGGGCGATGCATGCGCGGTTCCAACGTCAGGAGACCCACGTCAGGACAGGAGCGCGCGGAGCTCCTCCTCGAACCCGGCGACCAGCGCCTCGGGATCGGGGATGACGCCGCCGTCGGACCGGACGCCGATGCGGACGGCCCCTGCGTAGCTGAGGACGCTCACGCTCAGACCGATCGTGCCGCCCGACGGCGCCCACACGAGCATGGACTCCACGCGCCGCCCGGCGAGGTGCACGGCCACCGGCGGCCCGGGCACGTTGGTCATCATGACGGTCGCCTTGGCGGTGAACAGGTCGACGCCGATCTGCTCCACGGCGCTCGGCACCGCGCCCATCAGCGAGAGCACGTCGACGGCCATCGCCGGCTCTTGCGACGCCTTGATCGCAGCCATCCGGCCGCGGACCGCGGCGAGGCGCTCTTCCTTGGTCGGGAGGTCGACGGGCAGCTCGACGAACACGAGCCCGAAGTGGTTGCCGAGCGCGTCGCCCTCGCTCGTGTTCGTCTTCAGGAACACGGGCACGAGCGCCCGGAGCGAGCGCGGCGCGACGCCCTTGGCGAGCAGGTAGCGGCGGAGCGAGCCCGCGGCCGCGGCGAGGACGACGTCGTTGAGCGTGCCCCCCTGCGCGCGGCCGGCGTCGCGGATCCTCTCGAGCGACGTCGCGGACGACCACGCCACGCGCTTGCGGACGCCGAGCGGACCCTTGAGCGGCCAATCGGTCGGATCGGACGAGAGGAGCAGCGTCTCGCCGAGCGCGGTCGCGCGACCCGCGAGCGCCCGGAGGCGGGCGAGGCCGGTGAGGTGGGGATCGTCCACACCGACCGTCGCGGGCTCCACCTCCGCGAGCTCGTCGGTGAGCCCGAGCAGGACCTTCACGAGGGCCACGCCGTCCGCGATGCAGTGGTGGATCCGCGCGTGCAGCAGGGTGCCGGCGCCGTGGCCGTCGAGCATCGTGACGCGCCACAGCGGGCGCGCTGGATCGAGCGGGGTGCTGAGCTCCTGACTGATCCGGTCGCGGAGGGCCGCCTCGTCGGCGGGCGCCGGCAGCGCCACGTGCGAGAGGTGGTTGTCGAGGTGGAAGTGCGGGTCGCGCTCCCAGACGGGCCGCGTGCCCTCGCGGACGCGGCGGACGAAGCGCTCGTGACGCAGGAGGCGCGACTCGATCAGCGAGGCGAGCGCGGCACGATCGAGGGGGCCGTCGAGGAACAGCACGGCGTCGATGACCATGCGGTTGGTCTCGCCGCCCATGTGCAGCCAGGCGGTGTCCACCTCGCGGAGGGGGGTCGTCATGGCGTCACCCTCTGCACGATGTGGGCCTCAGGGGGCCGGAGGGGCGCCGTAGATGGCGACCTCTGACGCCGCCGGGGCGGTGCTGTCCGAGGCGGAGGCGGAGGTGGACGTGGTGGGCTCTGGCCTCGGCGTGGGTGGACCCCCGTAGAGGGTGGCCATCGGGGTCGGGCATCCCGCGAGCCCGAGGCCGACGCCGATGGCACCGAGGGCGGCGAGCGCTGCGCGGCCGAGGCGCGGCGTCGAGGTCTCCGGGGAGGCGATCGCAGCAGCGACCGCGCCGCCACAGAAGGGACACGAAGCCTCGTCGAGGCGGACGTGGCGACGGCAGGTGTTGCAGGGGACCAGGGTCATCCTGAGATCGTACTAGAAGCAGCCCAGCATCTGGACCGTCGTCGCAGGGACCGCCGAGGTCGGGTGCTTTCCGTAGCTGCTGCTCGGGAACACCGTGCGTCCATAGAGCGTGAGGTCGGGATCGCTGCTGGACGGGCCGGGATCGAGGCCGGAGAACTCGAACGCGTCGATCGTGCTCGTGGTGAGGAAGAGGAAGTAGATCGGGTCGCCCTTGGCGACGGCGGTGATGGTGGCCGGGAAGGTGAAGGTCTGCGCGGAGGGAGCGCTGGTGACGCTCGACGCGGGCAGGAACGCCGAGGCGATCACGGTCCCCGTTCCGTTGGGTACGCCCTTGTAGAGGTACACGTAGATGGAGCCGTCCGTGGAGCCGCTGCAGCTGCAGACGCCCCCGTCGACCTTGCAGGCGCACGAAGGATCGAGGCTCGCGCACGGGATGCCCACGTCGAGGGGGCCGATGTCGGTCACGCCGGTCTCGCTGCTGAAGGTGCCCACGTCCGAGACGAAGCCACCGTCGCTGCTGGTGCCGGTCGACAGGGGGCACTGGTAGCGGCCCTTGGCGAGCACCACCTTGATCGACTGGATGCGCCCGCTGTGGCGCGCGGTGTAGGCGACGGCGAGCTGGCGCGCGTGGTCGAAGCGGGGAGCGAGCGCGCCGCTCGTCTTCTCCATGTTCAGGTCGAGAGCGCTGACGGCGTCGTCGGGCTTGGTGCAGGTGGTCGTGGCGAGCGCCGAGCAGGCGAAGGTCGACGACTTGCACGTGCCGCACGCGGTGCCCGGCGCCGGGGCGGCCTCCTGGCACGCGACCGAGTTCTTGTCTGCCGCGCAGGTGTAGACGCCGCAGCCGCCGCAGGCCGAACCCGGGGTGCCGACGAGCGTCCCGCAGCCACCGCACGCGTTGGAGCCGACCGCCCCCTTGCACGTGTAGGTCTCGCTGGTCGCGCAGCTCAGGGTACCGGTGCCGCACGTGCCACCGCCGCACGGGTCACCGACCTTCCCGGGCAGCGGCGTGCAGCCCCCGCAGGGGTTGGTGCCCGGGTCGAGGCAGGTCAGGCCGGTGCCGTCGGCCTTGCAGACCAGGCGCCCACACGCGTCGCACTTGTCGCCGAGCTTCAGCGTGATCTTGCCGCAGCCACCGCAGACGTTCTTGCCGGCGTCCTCGCAGTGCACCGACTCCTTCGACGCGTCGCAGACGAACTTGCCACACGCGCCGCAGTTCTCGCCGGGCGCGGTGGGCAGCGGGGTCGTGCCCCCGCAGGCGTTCTTCTCGGGCGCGTCGCTCGGACTGTCGGCGAACGTGCCGTCGACGACGTCGCTCGCCGCGTCGGCCTCGGCGTCGGTCAGGCCGACGTCGAAGCCCGTGCTCGAGCAGCCGGACGAGAAGAGCAGGAGACCGAGGCCGAAAGGAAGAAGGCGACCCATCCGCCGAATGTAGCAAGCAGACCTGCACGGCGCCGCCTTCCAGCTCGGCGCCGCACTTCGACACGCCGCGTCAGTCCTTGATCGGCGTGGCCTTCAAAGCCGCCTTCCCGTCCTTCTCGTAGACGGTGAACTTCACGCGCTTGCACCCGTACTGCTTGACCAGCTGCTCCTTGTTCTTGCGGAGCTGCAGCTGGAACTTGTCGAACGAGAGCCCGGCGGTGGCCTCGCCGCACTTGCCGCGGAGGGCCACGAAATCGTCGAAGGTCTGCTTCCAGTGGAGCATCTCTTCGGCGTCGTCGATCTGCTGCTGTTCGCCGGTCTTGCTGGCGTTCATGAGCTCGTCGGGGATGCGCGCGACGAGGGTGGCGTCGTCCTCCTCCTCGACCTTCGGCGGCGGAGGCGCAGCGGCCGGAGCCTTCGGTGTGACGGCCGGTGCCGCAGGCGCCGCGGCGGGCGGTGTCGGCCGGCCCGAGGGGGCGACGGCAGCGCCCGCGGGCGGGAGGTTGGCGAACATGTCGTCGATGCCCGCCGGAGGCTTCGCGGCCGCGGCCGGCGCGGCGGCAGGGCTGGAGGCCGGAGCGGCCGGCGGCGCACCACCGTCGAAGTTGAACGAGAACGCGCTCATCTGCGGGGCGGCAGGCACGGGCCCGAGGATCTGCTCGAGGTCGGCCGCCTTGCGCGAGGCGCCACCGCCCTTGGCGATCACGCGCTCGACGCCGTCGTTCACGTCCTGCCCGATCTTGCGGGTCTGGCCGCCGAGCTTGGGCAGCGGGATGGCGTCCTGCTCGCCCTTGGCGAACTTCTTCGCCTCGCCCGCGAGCCGCGACAGCGGACGCGAGTGCTCGAGGAAGGTGAAGAGGAGGCCGAGGAGCAGCGCGGCGACGCCGACGCCGGCGACGACGGGGACGGGCACCGCCTTCTTGTCCGACTCGTCCGCGTTGTTGAGGAGCGAGCCCGGACCGTCGATGACCGCGACCTTGCGGGCGACGGCGTAGCCGGCGCCCATGTCCCACCCCATGCCGACGATGCGCGCGAACGCCATCGTCATCGGGCCGTGCTGGGTGAGCGCCGAGGCGCCCTGCTCGACGTAGGCCTTGTCGGCGGCGAGCTTCTTCGCGTCGAGCGAGAGGCCCTCGAAGTTGACGTCGCTCTTGTCGGGGACTGCGCGGGCGGCGATGCGGACGCCGTCGCCGTCGGGCGCGGCGACGTAGAACACGACCGGCGACTCGGTGCGCTCGCTGATCATCTTGGCGTACCCGTCGTCGACGCGGCGGACCGCGACCACCGCGCCAGAGGGCGGCGAGCCCTCGGCGGAGACGACGGGGCGCGCGACCACGCGGTAGATCGCGTCGCGGTCGAACACCCACGTGTCGTCGCGGAGCCAGCCGTGGAGGGCGTCGGCCACCACGGGGAAGCCGCCCATCTCGAAGTACTCGTCCTTCACCATCGCGGCGCGGTCGTAGTTGACGTGGGCGACCACGCGGCCGCGCGCGTCGACGGCGAAGAGGGCGATCGGGCTCGTCCCCTTGCCCTCGTCCTTGATCAGCTGGCCGATCTTGGTGGCGAGCTCGCCGAGGCGCTTCTTGACCGGGTCGCGCACGTCTGCGCCGACCTTGTCCGGGCCGTTGGCCTTGAGCCGGCCGTTGCGCAGCTGGTCGTCGCCGCTGGCGATGGCGAGCGCGTCGAGGCGCTTGCGGGCGTCGATGCGGAGGAACCAGTCCACGATGTCGCGGTCGTGGTCGATGATGAGGCGGGTGTCGGATTCGCGGAGCCGGTTGTGCTCGTGGATCGCGACGAAGACCAGCGAGGTCGAGGCGACGCAGAGGACGGCGAGGATCGCGTACCAGAAGCGGGAGAGGATCATCGGGCGGCCTTGCTCACTTTGCGCTGGAGGAGGACGAGGGAGGGACCGGACCGACGGCGAGCGGATCCTTGATCTCGACCGAGCCCGTGGCAGGGACCTTGAACGAGGTGGACGCCTTGGCGTTGCCCTCGAACCACGCCTTGATGGTGAACTCGGCGGCCGCCATGTCGGGCACCTTCAGGCTGCCGTCGGGCTGCGGCCACACGTTGGCGATGACGCCGTCGTCGACGGCGATCCAGGCCTTGACGCTGGGGATCAGCGTGTCGCCGTAGATGGTCACGCCCTTGCCCTCGGGGACCAGCTTGTGGCTCTCGCCGGGCTTCAGATCGCGCTCGAGGCCCTTGCCGACGATGTGGTGGGTGAACGGGTCGTCGTTGCGGAAGAACACGGGCGTGCCCGGGGGGACGACCACCGTGGCCGGCACCGCGCGCCCGCCGGCGAGCCGGATGGTCGCGCCGAACTTGAAGGCGAGCGAAGGATCCCCCGCGCCGTAGATGGCGACGGTCACGTCCTTGTCGGCCTTCGCCGCGATGGTCGTGTACTTCTGGGGGACCAGCGGGTCGAGCTCGCGCAGGGTGTAGAGGTGCTTGTCGGCCGCGGTCGCGCTGGCGAGCGCACTGGGACGGAGGGCGTCGATCCCGGCGAGGCGGACCTTCAGATCGCCGGCCCGGGCCACCCCGCCTGGGACGCTGGCGAGGACCAGGGCCCCCCCGAGCGGCAAGCCGAGGGCGAGGAGCCCGGAGAAAAGGGAGCGGAGGAGCGGCCGTTGGTTCTGACGCACGGCGCCGATGCTACGTGAGGGGGGCCGGCCGGAGCAACGCTCGCGTGGAGCGAAGCCCCTCCTGACAGACGGCGCGTCGAACGTGACGGCTCGGTTTCGCAACTGAGGGTCTCGATGCGGCCGTTCACGCTGGTTTTTGCGTTAGCGTGGGTGTCGCTCGCCGGTTGTGCGCAGCGATCGATGACCTTCGGCGAGGCCGGTGGAGTGGCGCCCCTCCCCCCAGCCGGCAACCTCGCGGTCGTCCTGGAAGGAAAGCTGCACTTCCCCTACTCACCGCACGCGGTCGACATCGCCCTCGACGGCAAGCTCGTGTCGCACGGCGAGGCCACCGTGCTGGCGGTGCCCGCCGGGGAGCACGTGGTCCGCGTCATCGCGAAGGTCGACTACCGCTGCGGCCTCTTCGGGCCCTCGAGCACGGTGGAGCTGCGCGCCGCCTGGGTGCTCCGGGTCGGAGAGGGCGGCGGACGCGTGGACCTCATGCTCCGATCGCAGGACACACCCTCGCTCGGGTTCGCCGAGCGCGTCTCGGTGCGGGCCAAGCCGAGCGGCGCTGCTGCGTTCGCCGACGCGGTCTACACCGTGTGGTCGCAGACCCTGGTCACCGACGATCGCTGCGGGGTCGACCCGCTGGATCGCGACCCACCGACACCGACGCCGACGAACCCGGTCTGGCTGGGGCCGGTGATCCACCGGTAACCTCCGTGTAGCCTCTTGGCCCATGGCCGACGAGTTCGAGGCACGCCACATGCTGGACGACGCGCCCGTCGTCCACCGCGACAAGCGGGTCTCGCGGTTGCTCGCGCTCGCCCTCGCGATCCCCGGGCTGTTCACGGTGCTCCTCGGGGTGTTCATCGGGTTCGCCAACGCGACCGCCTCGAAGCCCGTGCCCGCGGTGGCCTTGCCCTTCGTGGTGGCGGCGATCATGGCGCTCGGGGTGGCGCTGATGACCCTCGGCGTGATCTTCGCCGTCGTGCGCACCGTGGTGACCACGCGCGACGTGCACGTGAAGTTCGGCCTCTGGGGGCCGCGGATCCCGCTGTCCGCGCTGAAGAGCACCAGCGTCGTGAAATACGAGTGGACCAAGTTCGGGGGCTGGGGCATCCGACGCGGCGCCGACGGCACGTGGGCCTACGTGCCCAGCGGGGACCGCGCGGTGGAGCTCGTGTTCGAGGAAGGCGGCGTGGAGAAGCGCGTCCTCGTGGGCGTCGAGGACCCCACGGAGACGGTCCGGCAGATCGGCCGCGCGAAGGATGCCCTCTCGACGGGGCGCCTCCGGGTCGAGACCGAAGACAGCACGGCAGCGGACGCCGAAGAGGCCGAAGAGGCCGAAGAGGCCGAGTCCGGGCGAAAACAGAACCTCTGACCTCAAGCCGGCGCCGAACGGTCCGTCCGACCGATCGATGCGAACTCCCACCGACGACGTCTACGTGCCTCCCGAGGACTGTCTCGTGACGCTCCGCTTCGTGGTGGACGCGCCCCTCGCGCCGCCTCCCGATCTCCGCCCACGCTCCGGACACCGACAGAAGACCCTGCGAGGGCTCTCGGCGGACACCGAGCGGCGAATCCTCGAGCTCGTCACCCGCTCACGCTGACCCGCGGGGCTTCGGCCGCCGCGCGCTCTTCTCCCTGCGCTCGAGCGCCTTGCCGTAGGCCTGTCGCAGCGCCATGAACGCCTCGGCGTCGCCGCCGCGATCGGGGTGGGTCTCGAGCGCGCGCTGCCGGAACGCGCTTGATGTCGGCGACGGTGGCCGTGGGCTCGACGCCGAGCACCGTCCACAGCGAGTCGTTCTCGGTCGGCGCCTTCGGCGCGGGCTTGGTCTCCGCGAAGTCGCGCGTGGTCCACGGGGGCATCCCGCGCAGCACGCGGTTCCACGCGCGCGCCCACTTGGGCTCGACGATCGTCAGGGTGCGCCCCGCGACGGCCTCGGCCTCGCGCAGCGCCTCTTCGACCGAGGCCGCGCCGCCGTTCGAAGCGTCCGGCCGCGCGAACGGGTGACGCGCGGGAGCTCGCGTCCACCACGCGGCCCACAGGTACCGCCGACGCTTGGTCGACGTGATCGAGCAGACGGCGACGGCGAGATCGACCACGGCGTTGCCTTACCACGTGAACCGTCGATGGCGCGCCGGGCGCTCACGAAGGGTCGTCGACGCGACCCACGAACAGGAGCGCGCCGGTGCTCTTGTCGCGGATGGCCCAGGCGAACGGGTGGTCGGCCTGGAACGTGGGCGTCGGGTGCGGCATCGCGCCTTCGGTCGCCACCACGATCGCCGTGGCCGCGGCGGCCTCCGTGCCCTCCTCGTCGACCTGCACGAACGCCTTGTGCAGAGCGCGCGAGATGAACAGCTTCTCGGTCTTGTGGATGCCGGAGAAGTCGGCTTTCCCCTGCTTGAACGCGTCGACCATGCCGAGGCCCTTCAGGATCTCGTTCAGATCGGTGGGCTGGGTGACCTTGAAGCGCGGGAGCGAGACGTCGACCTTGGTGGCGCCGGCCTTCGACCGCAGGAGCTCGAACGTGCGCTTGCCGCCGAGCGCCCCGAGGCCGTCCTTCTTCTTCGGGAGCACCACGATCATGCTCGCCGCGTGCGCGGGATCCTTCCCGAGGTACGGCAGCTCGAGGACCTGCGCGTCCACGTAGTCGCCGTAGCCGACCGTCATCGTGCTCCGCATCGTCGGCACCTTGGGGCTCGTCTTCGCGGCGTGGAACGGCTGGTCGGTGGTGGCCTTCTTGTCGAAGGCGTTGGCCCACTTGCCCTTGAAGAAGATGGCGTTGGTGAGCACGAGCCGCGTGTCGGCGTCGAGCACGCCGGCCGGGATCAGATCCTTGATGCGGTCGTTGGTCTGCCCGGCGACCCACCCGTTGATGGTGGAGCGCGCGGCCTCGGAGGCCTTGAAATCGAGCAGATCGACGGGCGCGCCGTAACTGTCCTTGGCGAGCGAGAGGAACGGCGCCTCGATGGCCCAGCCCTTCTGACCGAACAGGCGGTTGGCGACGCGCAGCTCGGGGTCGCCGGCCGCGGTGCTCGTGAGGCGGCCGAGGAGCGCCCCGTAGCCCGCGTGCACGTCGAAGGGCGGGCCGGGCAGGTGCATCGTCTTGACCATCTGCGCCGCCGTGTCCCCGCGGGCGCCGGCGTAGGTCATGGCGAGCGCGGTGGAGATGCTCGCCGGCGAGAACACGACGTTGCCGGGCTTGGCGCCGATGGCGCCGTAGAGATCGGCGGCGAAATCGTTGCTGGCGTCGACGACGCCGGTGGGAACGGGGGCGAGCGCAAGGGCGGCGGCGGCGAGCGTGGGCAACATGGGACCTCTCGGGGACGCGACGGCGTCCAGGGTGGTGGGGATGCCTCTGTGTACGCGCCACTCCGGCCGACGATCTGTCCCCGGAAGCGGCGCCGACGGTCGCCGGCCTCCGCGATCAGTTCACCGGCACGCGGTAGAGGAACCGAAGATTGTTGGCCTTCTCGTCACCGGCGGTCCAGACGAGCCAGCCGTCGACCACCAACACTTGGTGGGTCGTGTGCGGAGAGCGGGTCAACACCTTGGGCCCGGACGGCGTGAAGTGGACGAGGCGAAGGTCGCGCTCGCCGATCACGCCCGTCGTGCTCACCGCGCGGGGTCCGTAGTGGTCGGTACCGGGGACGGGGGTCGCCTTGGTGGGTTGGACGCGATCGATCCCGTCTCCAGTGCTCGAGAACGCGAACAGGCCTGCCGGACCGAACACGGCTCCGACGGTGTCGCCGAGCACTTCCACCGGTCCCTTCCCCCGGGGGACGCGGCAGAAGGTGGGCTTGCCGTCGTACTCACCGAAGTAGACGTGGGTCGCGTCGACCTGAGGATCGCCGGTGAGCTGCGGCCGACCCGAGGCGAGCACCGTGCTCTTGCCAGACGAGAGCTCGATGGCGACGACCTCTCCATCGTGGGGATCCACCGACCCCACCGGCCCCGACCGCAGCACGAACACCTCGCTGCCGTGGATGGCCAAGCCGCGCAGGGTCTGGTGCGGCGTCAGCCCGAGGAGCTTTCGCGGCTTTCCCCCCCAAGACTGACCCATGATGCGCATGCACCCCGTGCACACGGGATCGACCTCCGACCACGCGATGCCGCCCGGACCTGCGGTGCCGGCCTTGCCGTCGAACACCTTGCGCGGGGTCCCGGCCGGCAGCTCGAGCTCGTAGATGCCGTCCGCGACCTGCCACCAGACCTTGCTGCCCTCGCCGTGGAGCAAGATCAGCGTCGGCCCTCGCATCACCTCGAGCGGAGGCTGACCGACGTCTTGCGCCTCCGGGGCGGCGTCGCGCCTGACGGACCCGGAAGGCGTGGGATCGGGCTCCACACCGGGGGAGGGCGCCTTGCGACAGCCGCCCAACCATAGACTCAGCACCATGGCGGCGCACGTGGAGGTCACGCGGGCGCCCGTCGCGCGTGCGCTCATCTCGGTGGCCCGCCTGGAGACAAGAGAACCAGGAGCGCCGCCATCCGCCGGGCCTGGAGCTGGAGAGGTCGCACGGGCCAGCATGCGACGTCGTTGCCTGCCGAGGCTGTGTTGGGTCCGCGTCCGGCGCAGGCCGAGAGTAGAAGCCATCGCACGGCGAGCAGGGAAGCACATCTCCGGTGACCGAGCGAACGAAGATCCAGCAGTCCGGCCGATCGTCGCGCCCCGCGGCCGAGACGAGGCTCACCGGTCGCGTTGCGAGCGCCTCGCGGCGCGCCCTCGCGCAGGACGGCGGTTCCCGTGCCGGTCTGATCGCCCTCCGCCACGGAGTGCGTCCGCAGTGTGTCATCTAGCACTGCGCCAACATCTCCCGGGACCAACGTTTGAGAACATACCGACGGTTGGATGCCCGAACGAGGCCCTGCCTGACGTCGTCATCTAGATCGTCGTACTTTCGCTGAGTCTCTGAGCGGGACAGGACGTCGCGAATGCGAGAAAAGTCTGGGTCATTTGCCAAGACATGCTCGATCTCGGACAAACAGTAGCTCCTGAACCGATCGGTGTTACTCGACATTGCTTCCAGCGAAGCGACGGAGCAGCGAACGGCTCGCGCCCAATCATCAATGGAGCTTGGGCGTCGGCTTGCGCCTGTCCACGCGCAGACGTCCGAACCGATCGACTCATCCAGTACGTCGGTTAGACCTCCAACGCGGCCGGAAAACGAGTAGCGGCACATCAGTAGGCTGTTCCAGTGCAGCTCGAGAGCCAGCAGGCGGCGATGAACCCATGAAATGCGGTCCCACGTCACCACGTTGCCTACGGACTCGAGCGTCAATAGCGGGTCGAAGAGCCGCCAACCGTCAATGGCATCGACAATCTTTGCGTCTTCAACTGCCCCCTCAGTCCTACGTGTCGCCAGCGGCACAAGCTCGTCAAACACGTAGACACGAACGCCGCTCTTTGTCGGCACGTAGTCGCGCAGTCCGTCCAGCATCACTGGCTCTGGCCCATCAACCAGGTGAATTGCGCTCGGCATTCTCCCTTCGCCGAACTGACGAGCGATCGCGCCAAGGCGATGTCGGACTTCGCCAAGAGTTCCAACGAGAATCGGCGAGACTTTCATGGTCCTGTGCCAGTCGATTGTCTGCTCGGAGCCACTTGTGTTGCTGGGGGATGTGTGAACGCCGAGATCGACCTTCTTGCCGCCTCCAGAGGCTACCTTGGGTATGGCCACCGCGGAACAGGACCATAGACGCGATCGACCCGGATCACGTGGTGGACAGGACCCGCACGCGCTCGGCTCGTACTGTGCAGACTCGTGGCTGACGCTCGGCAAGCCCACCATCCCGGACCTTCTCGTTCGACTTCCAGAACGAGACGTGAGCTGGGACCCGACGTCCCAGCGCTGGGACCCGCCCGCGGTATGCTCTCTGCGCCCATGGCCAGACGCCTCGCCCGCGGTCCCGACCTCGTCGCTGCGCTGGTCGCGGCCGTCGCCTCGCCCGACTCCCCGGTGGGGGAGGCCTCGCCGCTCGACGCGACCGCGTTGCGTCGGGCCGAGGACCAGGCCGGCGTGGCGCTCTCGCCGTCGATGGCCGCGCTGTTCCAGCTCGACGCGGGCTTCATGCGCCGCGAGTACCAGTGGTTCGACGACCAGGGAGCGCTCCTCGCGCGACCGCTCGCCGACCTCGTCGCGGACCATGCAGGCGTGCTCGCCGAGGGCTTCTCCGACATCCTCTCGCGGTTCCCGGCGCACGCGCTGCCCCTCGACGCGGGCAGCGACTCGGCGCGGTTCCTCTACCTCGGCGATCCCGACCTGCTGGGCGAGTTCCCCGTCCTCGCGATCGACCACGACGACCTCCCGTGGCTCGGCGTCGAGGAGCCCGGCTTCGACGTGTGGCTCGCCAAGCGGCTCGGTGTCGCCACCGCGCCGACCAAGGCCGACCTCGAGGCGACGCACAAGCGCCTGTTCGGCCGGAAGGCCGCGTGGTCTCTCGACGAGCCCCTGCGCAAGGCGCCGAAGCCCGTCGCCGGCGCGGCGCCCGGCAGCGTCAGCCACCCCGTGCCCGCGCGACCCAAGCCCGGCAGAGCGCGCAAGCTCACCGACAAGCAGCTCGACAAGGCTCTCGCCGAGCGGGCAGGCGACGGCAACGTGGCCCGACTCGCGACGCTGATCGCCGAGGCCAAGGAGCGCGGTCGACCAGGTTCGACGCTCGACACTGCGCTCGTCTCGGCCGCGCAGGAGGGGCGCGACGCGGCGCTGCGCATGCTCCTGGAGGCTGGCGCCTCGCCAAACGCGCGGGACTACTACGGGCAGGCGATCTCGCGGGCTGTCTCGTATCACGCGCCGCCGTCCATCGTGCAGATCCTGCTCGCGGCCGGGGCGTCGCCGAACGCGGCGTCGGTGAACGGGCGGACGGCGCTCTTCAACGCGCTCGAGCAGGGGGCGACCGCGATCGCCCACCTTCTCGTCGAGGCTGGCGCCTCCGTCGACCACGGGGACGCGAACGACATGCGTCCGCTCCACGTCGCGGCCGAATACGGCACGCCCGACGACGTCCGGAAGCTGCTCGCGGCCGGCGCCGACGTGAACGGTGGGAAGCACTTCCGGACGCCACTGTTGCTGGCCACGGAGCGCGGTCGCGAGGAGATCGTCGAGGCGCTGCTCGCCGGGGGCGCGGACACCGACCGACCGAGCAGCTACCTCGGGCGCACGCCGTTGCACGCCGCGCTGGAGAACGCGCACGATGCGGTCGCGGCGCAGCTGATCCGCGCGGGGGCCTCGCGCACGATCCGCGACGAGCGCGGCCTCACCGCCGACGTGCTCTACGGTCCGGCCGGGGAGGACGCGATGGCGCTCGTGCTCCCCGAGGGGACGATCGACGGCGAGATCCGGTGCACGATCGACGTGTTCGTGCTGAACCCTGCCGGGCTCCATCCCACGCTCGTCCCCGGTCTCGCGCCCGCAGGCTGGGAGGTTCTCGCGGCCGAGGGCATCGGCGGGCCCCGCGCCCGGCTCGCGGTGGTCGTGGACGCGACGTCGATCGAGGCCCGCGTCGGCCCGCAGACGCTCACCGCGACGCTGCGCGCCGAGGCCGTGGAGCCGCCGCTGTTCGAGCTCGTCGCGCGTACGCTCCGCAGCGTGCGCATGTCGATGCGCGTGACGGCGATCCGATTCGAGCCGACGTCGGGTCCGAGGCTGGAGGGAGAGGCGGCCCGCGCCGTGCTCGCGGCGGCGAGGATGCCCGAACGTGAGCTCGAGGTGCCGATCGAGGTCGGAGACGGCGAGCCCCGCGTGGTGTTCACGTTGTCGAGCCCTCGACCCGCGCCGGGACCGGGGGACGCGAGCCTCGCGCGCGTGGGGCGCGCCATCGCGGCGTTCGCGGCGGCCGCGCCGCTGTGGGGCGGAGGCCCGCCGTTCCCACCCGTCGCCCAGCCCCAGTTCCACTGGGCGCCGAAGGGGGAGGTCAGCGAGCTTGCGGTCGGGTTGCACTGCTACGGCTCCGAGGGAAAGCCGCTGCCGAAGCTCCCGTGGAACGTCGCACCGATGGTGGCGACCCTGGCCGCAGTCTCTGCGCGGCTGCGCGAGGACGTGCGGTTCGTGCGGGTCCGCCTCGACGTGGGCAAGAGCTGAAGCCGGACGGGTCCAGTCAGACTGATACGGGCCACTCCGGCCACGATCGCTCGCTCGGGCGCGCAGCGCTGAGGCACGATGCGGCATGGGCTCTCGCGAACGCATCCTCGCTCGACGGGCCAGCTTCGTCGCCGCCGCGCTCGCCACCGTGAGCGTCGGGTGCGCCCGCAAGGACGAGGCGGACATCGTCGCGCCGACCGAGAACAAGCCCAAGGCGACGAAGGACGCGGGCGCGGAGGCCGACGTCGGCGCCCCGGCGGACAACGGACCCGACGTGGTCATCGTGCCGACGGTGTGCCTCTCGGTGAGCCCCGTGCGCGACGGCGGACTCGCGCCGTGCCTCTCCATTGCGATCCCGAAGGACGCGGGCGCTCCGACGCCGAAGCCCTGCCTGAAGGTGGCGCCGCCGGAGGACCTGTGAGGCGGCTCTGCGCGCCTCTGCTCCTCCTCCTCGTCGCGTGCAGCGCGACGGGCGCGGCCGAAGGGAGCCCGTCCGACGACGACGCGTCGCCGATCGACGCGAACGCCGAGGCGGCGAGCGACGCGAGCGACGCGGCGCCGAGCGACACGTCGGCCGACACCGCCGACGTGAGCGCGCCCGCCCCCACCGCGCTCGTCGCCCCGCCCGTCGCGAAGCTCGGCTTCCGGGTCGAGGGCATGACCAACACCAAGGCGCCGATGCTGGCGGCCGTCGGCGGCGAGGTCCTCCTCGCGGGCACCGTCGCCAAGCTGAAGTCCGGCGCCGACGGCCGGGCGACGGTCCGCGCCAAGGCCCCGAGCGCCCCCGCGTTCGGCGCCCCGAGCGACCTCGGGGACGCGCGCGGTCAGCCGGACTACGCGGGCACGTCGATTCACGTCGCCGCCGACGGCGCGACGAGCGTCGCGTTCCTCGACCAGAGCGACGAGAAGACCCGGCCCGTGTCGCTGTGGTTCACCCGCCGCGACGCGAGCAAGGCGTGGACGACGAAGGAGAAGGTCGCGACGACGACGGACGTCACCACGCTGTGGTACTTCGTCGACCTGACCACCGCGCCGGCCGGTTCGTTCGTCTTCACGGCGAACAAGGACCAGAAGGTCCAGTACGCGCGCAACACCGGCGGCGGCTGGTCGGCGCAGGCGCTCGCGCACGCCGACGGCGTCGCGATGTTCATGCGGGCGACCACGCTCGCCGACGGGCGGCCGCTGTTCGTGCACGCGTACGACGGCGCGTGGGCCGGGGCGTGGACCGGCGCCGCCTTCACGAGCGAGACCATCAACCCCGCGGGCGGCGCGCGCTTCCTCGCCGAGCCCACGGTCGCCGCGCTGCCCGATGGCCGCGCGATCGCCGCGTTCCGCTCGGTGGATCCCGGCATCTGGGTCGCCGAGCGCTCGGCCGCCGGGGTGTGGTCGCTGGGCAAGGTGTTCGACGACAAGGCCGAGGGGATTGTGGCGGTCGCGACCGACGCCTACGGCTTCTCGCACCTCGCGTGGACGAACGGCGCGAAGGTGCAGTACGCGGTGCGACCGCCGAAGGGGACCTGGTCGACCCCCGTCTCCGCGGACGCGCCCACGACCAAGAGCGCCTCGCTCGCCGTGACGTGGGAGGGCTCGCTCTTGCGCGCCCACATCGCCTGCGAGGAGTGGCCCGCGGACGCGCTCTTCACGCGCTACGTGATGTTCGAGGCCACGGCGAAATGAGGTTGCGGCAGCGAAAGGTCGCGATACGTGAATCTGGCAAGCTCGGGCGCGCCGCGCTGAGGCACCACGCGGTCTGGGCTCGCGCGAACGGCCGTCAGGCCAGCAGCCCGTCCGCGGCCGGGGCGCCGTACGGCGGCACGGCGGTCGGGTACGGGTTCGGGTTCAGCGTGGGCGTCGGCGCCGCGGTCGCGGTCTGCGTCGGCGTGGGCGTGGGCGCGGCCGTGGGCGTGGCTGCCGCCGAAGCGCTGGTGCTGGACTCAGCCTTGGGGTCGCTCGGATCGGCTGCGGGCTTGCCGCCGGTACACGCGAGGAGGCCGGCGGTGGCGACCGCGGCCCCGAAGGCCATCGTCGCGGCGCGCGAGATCGGTCCGCGCGGCGCGGCCTCGGCGGGCTCGAAGACAACCGTCGCGTCGCAGAAGGGACAGCGCGCGGCGTTCGCGCGCACGTGGCGGAGGCAGCTCGAGCAGGGGACGAGGTGCATGACGAACGATATCACGCCTCGAACGGCCACCCGTCGGCGGGCGGGGCGCCGTAGGGCTTCTTGACGTTCGGCGGCGGCACCCAGATGGGCTTCGTCGTGGTCGCCGACGCCGACGCTTGCGCCGACGGCGCCGTGGCCGATGCGGACGCAGGGGCCGCGCCCGATGCGACCCCCGTCGTCGACGCAGGTGCCGCGGACGGTGTGGACGCCGCCGCCGGGTTCGACGCCGCCGACGTCGGGACCGGCTTCTCCTCGCAGCCCGCGAGCAGCCCCGCGGCCAGCAGCGGCGCCACCGCGCGCGCCGCTCGACCGAAACCGACCGGCGGGGTCGTCGGCGACGGCGCGGGCCCGCCCGCAGAACGGACAGGACTCTTCGCCCAGGCGGACGTGGCGCGCGCACGCGGGACAGGGGAACAACATGGAGCGAGGCTAGCGCGACACGGAACGCGCCTGGCGGCGGCGGCGCACAACCGCGCTGAGATCGTCCGCCGCCGTCCTCCTGGACCGACGCAAGGCGAGCGGCCACAGTGACCCGATGCTTCGCTCCTCGCCGTTCCCGTTCGCCTCGCTCGCTGCTTTCTCGCTCGCCGTCGCCGTCGGCTGCGGCGCTCGGTTCGAACCGGCCGACCCTGGGGGCGACGCGGCGGTCGACGGCGGGCCAGGTGATACGGGCGCGTTCGTCGCCACGCGGCCCCCGCCCGCCGAGGACGCTGTCGCCCCGGTCACGCCTCCTCCGACCAGCGACGACGCGGGTGGCGCGCTCGGGCCCTTGACGTACGTCGTCGCGCTCGACGTGTGCGCGAGCGCACCGGGCGTCGACAAGATCATCTTCGACGTGTCCGAGCCGCTGGCGCCGCTCCCCTCGCCGAGCCCCGTGCGCGTGACGCCCGGGGGCACCGCGTGCTCCGACGGGTTCGACAGCAGCGTCGGATCGACCACCTACGCCTGGGGTGCCAAGTGTGGGGCGATCGACGTCACGCGGCCCATCACGGTGACGGTCACGGCGCCTGTCCGTACTGCGAAGGGGGTCGTGCTCGCCCCCGGCACGATGACCTTCCGCCCCTCCGGAGCCGGCAAGCTGTGCGGCACGCGGTATCGCCCCTGAGGCCCGCGCCCGCGTCGTCACGCCTCGCTGATGCGCTCACGGGTCGCAGGCGATGCCGGCCCTCGCGCAGCGCATCGCGCGCTGGCGCTCCCAGAGCGACGCGGGCGAGAGCGTCGCCGCGATCCCCTCGCCTTCGGCGAAATCGGTCGGGGACCCCTGGTCCGTGGCGGCGTATTGCGAGTTCGAGACGATGGTGGTGCAGATCTTGGCGGTCGCTCCGGCGCTCGCCGTCGTCCCGATCACGTAGCCCCAATCCCACTGCGCGCTCTCGACGGCGCATCCCTTCGCGGTCGGGTGGTTCTTCTGGACCGTGGTGTTCCAGAAGACGAGGCTGGTCGACGTGAAGCCCGCGCCGCTGCTGTCGGTGCCTCGGTTCGCGGCCTGCAGCCACGCGCCCTCGACCTTCGTGACGTCGAACAGGTTGGCCTGAGCCAGGAATCGGTGGGTGTCGCTCGAATAGCGCGACGACACGACGGCCCCCCGCCACCAGACGTTCCCGGAGGCCGCCTGGTTGATGTCGAACCCGTGGCGGGCGCCCGTCGACGTGAGGCGGGAGAAGAGGCAATCGGACGCCTGGGTCTGGAACGAATACCCGTTTCCGCCGCCACCGCGATACTCCGGTGGTCCGAAGGAGACCTTGTCGACGGTCACGCGGAACGCCGTGAGATCGACGACGAGCCCGTGCGAGAGCACGTGCGCGTGGGTCGTGGTGTTCTGCGTGGGCTCGAAAGAGGCGACGTCGGAGACCCACGCGTCGCGGATGCCGCTCACCTGGATCGCCTTCGAGTCGTGGACCTCGTAACCCGTGGTCCCGACCGTCTGGTAGTCGTTGTCGGAGGCCGACTCCTTGGTCAAATCGGGAGGTGACGTCCGGTTCTCGACCATGCCGATCCCCAGGTGTTCGATGCCCGATTCGGCGACGTAGGCGTCGACGAGCGACACGACGTCTGCAGCGTCCCGCGTGGCGAGGGGGTAGCGGAGCGGCGCGTCGACGGTGACCAACGACCCGGTGACCGTGACGATCTTGCGCGGATAGGCGAGCCCTTTGAACGAATCGGCAGGCCAGAGCCCCGAGAGCTTCGAGGTGGCCGCGTCCATGCGGTGGGCGGCGCGGAACGCGTCGGTGTTCGCGTTGCGGACCGCGATCCACATCCCTGGCGCGAGCCCGGCTGGGTTCTTGACGGTGAGCGTTCGTGTCCCCGAAAGGGTGTCGGCGGCGAGCGTGGTGAGGACCTTGGTCGTCCAGAGGTCGCTCACCCAGACGGTGCCCCCGAGGAACACGACGGCGCGGCCCCGCGCGCTCTTCGGGTCGTCGAGGAGCAGCCGCGTCTTGGTCGGCCCCTCGCCGCGCAGCACGACGCCGGAGCAGGCCACGGTGAGCGCCCCGCGCGCGGTGGACGAAGGGAATTTCAGGACGAAGAGGCCCGCCGGAAGGTGCACCACGCCTCCCTTGGCGGCGCACGCTTTGTCGATCTGCGCCTGGATCCCCGCCGTCGCGTTCGTCACCCCGTCCCCGAGCGAGGTCGGAACCTCGAACGTCGTCGCCTTGGCGTCGACGGGGGGCCACTGCTCTCCGCGGTGGTATCCCGCGTAGGAGAAATCGGGGAGCTGCCGCCCGAGACCGTCGGGGACCCCACCGAGATCGGCCGGGAGCCAGCCGCGAGGAAACAGCGCGCTCCGCCACGAACCCGACGGGTCCGCGGGCTCCACGTAACCAGCGTCGCCCCCGGTCTCGGCCGGCGGACTGCCCGTGTCCGAGGAGGCGTCGCTCGCGCTCGTGTCGTTCGCGCTCGCGTCGTCCGTCGCCGTGGCGTCCACGTTCGCGTCGGCGTCGCTTCCGCCGCAACCCGCACCGCTGCACGCCAGCACCGCGAGACCCCACGCGACGAGCGCTCGATGCTTCACCATGGTTCGATCAGTCTAACGGGGTGGCCCCACGAGGCCAGCCTGGACCGTGCGTCCGTCGTCTCCAATGGCGGCGGGTCGGGTCGTTGGTTCTGACGGCGACCTTTGATCGCGCACGCGCGGATCGGGGCGTCGGCGAGCTTCCTCGACGAGGCGGCCAACCAGGATCGCCCACGTGACGCCGCCGGGCTCGCATGTCCGGTTTCGTGTCCTTTCGCCGATGGCTTCTCGGGCCCATGGTTGCGGCATGAGACGAGACGATCTTTGGATCATGGTGGATGTGGAGACGAGCGGGTCGGTCTACGGGCGGCACGCCCTCCTCGAGCTCGGGGCGGCCGTCGGCTCGCGCGCGACGGGGGTCATCGACCGCTTCGCGGTGTTGCTCACCCCGACGAGCGACGAGGTCGTGACGAGCCGCGAGACCTACGCGCGGGCCAAGGAGCGCGGGATCGCCCCCGCCGAGGCGATGCGCAGGTTCGCTGCGTGGACGGCGCCGTACCGCGCGAGGAAGGCCTCCTTCGTCGCGCGCCCCGCGGCCTTCGACTGGCCGTGGATCGTGTACAGCGCGTGGACCCACCTCGGTGAGAACCCGTTCGGTTTCAAGGCCGAGTGCGCCTCATCCTGGTTTCGAGCGCGTGACAGCAAGTTCTCCGTCGACCTGCCGCACGTCGCGGGCGAGGACGCCGAGATCCAGCTGCGGTACTTCCTCGAGAGGGGCGGATGAGCGTCGAGACCGTCGTCTCGGTCTCCCTGCGCCTGCGGCTATCGTGGCCACGCGAGCGGCCGCGAGGGGGCAACGTGCTCACCGACGTTCGTCGTATGTGGCGCCTGTCACCACCTCGACGCGGTGCAGACGAGCGGCCACGACGACGGCCGCGTCGAACGGCATCGGTGCCGAGCGTGCGGGGAGCTGGTCGAGGCCTGGGACGAACGCACCTGCCCTCGATGCAAGGAGAGCGTCAGAGCAGCATTCGGGATCGGATACAACTGATGGACCTCGACGGAAGGATCCGGACGACCGCCGTGATCGGTGCGCTGCTCGGCGCCCTGCCCATCCCGACGGAGGCGCCCTCACGGCGCTGCAGGTGTGGCTCGTGCGCTCGATCGCTCGCTCGCGAGGCGTCGAGCTGGAGCCGACGGCAGCGCTCGCGCTCGCGGCCCCGCTCTTGGCGCGCACCTGCGGGTTCACCGCCTGGACCGAGGTGATGAAGCGCACAGGAGGCGGCGCGCCGGTCGGCATGGTCGCGGGGGCCGCGCTCGGCGGCGGGCTCACGTGGCTCGTCGGCGTGACCGCGGGCTCCGCGCTTCGGTCGAGCGGGTCAGGCACAGCGGACGCGCGGTGACAGGCTGCGTGCGGGCGCGGCCGCTCCTCGCGCGGAGCGAGGGCTACTCAGTGCGACGCCGGAGCTCACTTCTCGCTCCACCCACCTGGCACGAGCACGTACTTGCCGCCGAGCTGCACGTAGACCGAGGCCTTCCACGCAGCGCCGCGGACATGCCGGCCGGCGGCCAGCAACCGACGAGCCAGCTCGCCGGCCCGTCGCGGTCTGGTGAGCTTCTCGAGGCCTCGGTCCCCGGCGGCCACGTCTCCCGCGCCGAGCCGTCCCGCCGTGCTGGTGTAGCGGCGTGCGACGGCGGGCGCGGGCCCCGGCGGCGCCCCGGTGCGGTCGCGGGCGCGCCGGCCGCGGGGTGCGCACTCCGGCGTGCTCGCGCTCGGCCAGCGGGCCAGGCGCTGGCCCGGCTCGCGGCGCTCGTCCCCGCTGCGGCTACCGCCGTCCTCCGCCTGCCCCGCCCGGTCTCGGTGACGGACACGGACGTCGGGCAGGTGCTCGTGTCGCTCGGTGCCAAGGGCCACGAGGTGTCGCTCCTCACGCATGGTGGCGAGCGCATCACCTGGCCCGTTCCGAGCCTCTACCCCATCGACTACGAGCGAGGCCGCGTCGATCTCGACGCACGCGGTCGTGTGCTGATGGCGCAGCGCACGGAACAGGTCGTCCTCGCGCTCGACCCCGTGTCGCGGGCTCGCTCCGTGCTCTACCGCGGCCACACGGGCGCGCGCGGCCCGTGGGAGGTTGCGCGCTGCGGGGAGGTGCTGGTGCTGTCGAACACCGACGGCCCCACCTCCTTCGCGGGAGCGGATGGGTCGCGCGCCTTCCCTCGCGCCCGGGCTTCAAGCAGATCGCGTGGGATCCGGTGTCCTCCGTGCTCGTCGTCTGCATCGGAGACCTGAGTGGCTCGCTCCACGAGGTCGGTGTCTTGGGGCATCGCCTCGTGCGAGGAAGGAGCCTCGAGGCCAAGGCGCCTCTGCGGTGCCCGGAGATCCGACGACGTCCGCTCGTGCGCAGGGGCCCTCGCCGGCGCACGCTCGGTGCCGCTGCCCGCCCGAGCGAGCCCACGGACGACGCGCGTGCGCGTCTTCGCGCGCTCGCGGAGGCCCGCGCCATGCGAGCGGAGCCACACTTGGTGCCGGCCGATCAGGAGCCGCCGCGGAGCGACGCGGATCCATCGATCCACGAGCGCGTCTCGTGCGCGGGCGGCGAGGTCGTCGTACACGACGCGATCGATCGCTTCACGATCGCGCTCCATCGCGGTGGCGAGACGATGGAGATCCCCACCGCGCTGAGGTTCCCGGTGGTCCTCGACGTCGATCCCTCGGGCACACGCGTGCTCGTCGGTGTGGATCGCGGCGCCCGCAGCGAGCCGCTGCACGAGTTCTCGGTCTCGAGCGGTGCGCTCGCGCCCGTGATCGCGCTCAGTCACCCGATGGGCGCGTACGCCGGTGAGGCGATCGGCACCGTCTCACTGCACGGTGTGTGGCTCGTGAGCCGCACGGGAGCGATCGTGGCGCGTGAGGAGTTCAGCGTGGACCAGGCCTTCGGTGGTCACGCGATCCAGCACGCGACGGGCCCGTCGCCGCAGGGCCGCCACGTGCTCATCCGCATGGGCGATGGTCGCGCGACGCTCGCGGTGTTTCGCGAGGATGGTGTCAGCCTCGTGCGGGACGTCGCCGAGGGCGTCGCCGACGTGTTCACCCACCACGGTGTGATCCACGCCGTGATCGACGACGTGATCTGTCGGCTCGAGCTCGGACCCCCGCGACCGCGGAGGGCATGGCGAGCGCCAGGAAGAGAGAGCACCGACCGATGCCCCCGAGGAGCCCGCCGCGCGCGAGGCTGCGGAGCACGTCGCCCGGACCCTCGATCGGGCCCCGCGGCGAACCGCTCGCGACCCGAAAGCGGTCTTGTTCGTCTTATCCTTGTAAGCTCTCGCGATGGCAAGCGTACTGGCGATCGTCAGCAAAGCGGTATTCGAGAAGACCGCGAGGGCTGCGAAGCTCGGCGACATGATGGCAACCGACCGCTACGTGTCGAGCCACAAGGCCTTCACGCAGCTCGGCAAGGGCGATGAGATCTTTCTGGTGACCGTACGGCCGCCCGAGAAGCTGTGGCTCGTAGCGGTGCTCGAAGCGCCGAAGCGTAGAGGTGACGCGTGGGTTGCTGATGCGAACACGACGCCTGTGCGCGACATCACTGGCTTCGTCAAAGCACCGAAGGGAAAGCTGGCGATGTCACTGCAATCTCCGCGCGTGCTCGACGATGATCAGGTCGCTGCGCTTCGAGAAACGACGAAGGCGGCGAGCAAGGCGGCGAAGTCCGGTCGGCTGCCTGAGGTCGAGCGCGCGCTCAAGCTGCTGACGTCCGGACGGCGGGCGAAGGATCAGGATGACGTGGTCGCGGCGGCGTTGTTCGCCGTGGACTACCCGGCGTGGGATCAGCCGCTGCCGACGGCGGATTCGCTCACGCCCATGCAGCACGAGCTGGCGCGTGCGCTCGCAGATCGGATGGAGGTCAGCACTGGACGGTGGGTGTATCCCGGAACGCCATATGCGGCGCGGCGATGGCTCGGCCTTGAGAAGGCCGGGGGTATTTCGAGCGCGCCGTCGGCGGGAACGATGTGGCGCGTGATGCAGAAGAGCGCGGCGGCCGCTCGCAAGCAGTTCGCTGCGCTGTCGACGCGACAAGCTCGAGGTGTTTTCGGATGTGCACCTTGGGTGTTACGGCCTCAGGCTTCCGAACGGCTGATTTCGCGAAGGCTATCGGCAAGGACCTCGGCGAGGCGGGCGCGCGCGAGGCGGATCGAGCGGCGCGGGTCGCGCCGGGAGACAAGGAGCAGATCGAGCTCGACGGCGATCATGCGGCCGCGGTGTTGTTGGCCATCGTGCGCGGTGCCTGGACGATTGCCGCGAAGTGGACGAGCTCGTGGCGGCGTGCGTGTCGGATGAGCATGCGGCGGAGATCTGCGGGCGGTTCCAGAGCCACGCCGAGGCAAGGCGATCGGACGGTGGATCGCGACGACGCATAGTGGGACGTCGTTTCCGCGAGGGGTCGAGTTGCTACGCGAGTTTCCGTCGGTCGACGCGGTGCGCGCGATCTTGCGCTATCCCGGCGCGAGCACCGAGGTTCCCGTCGCAGAGCTCGAGAAGATCGCCGACGACTCGATGCTGCGCGAGCTCGCGGCATGGAAGAAGAAGCACGGCATCGAACAGGCGAGAGTGGCTGCGTCGATCGCGGCTGCGCCGAAGTTGAAGGTGGCGCGAACGCACTATCCGAAGAGTGTCGCGGAGCTGTCGAAGACGCAGCGCGCGCAGCTCACCGAGATGGCGCGCGCGTACGACGGTAAGAACATTTCACTGGCGAAGCGATTCGGCGATGGGCCGGATGCGCATGGAGGGACGCTCGAAATCCGCGACCTTGTCGACGGCAAGGGGAAGCGGTTGTACGACGTCCTCACGTGGCTCGCGGACGATGGCTGCGCGTTCAACACCGGCACGACGGAGGTCGTGGCGCAGCTCGTACAGCATGGCGTAGATTGCGATGACCCAGGGCTGGAAGCCGCGCTGGAGAAGGCGCTGCGCTTGTAGAATGCCAGAGAGACACCTCGCGTGCGGACGGGCCGTCCAGAGTGTAGATCGGGGTATGGGCGATATGTAAACTCGAACGCTGGACTCCGCCGAGGACGCTGGGGATTCCTACGCTCCTTCGGCTGAAGTGCGCCCTCGACCACAGGGACTGCGCGGCCTACGGCCTGCAAGGGCTCGGAGTGACCCCGTCGCTCACCAGCGGTGGCGTCGCTCCTGCCGGCGACGGGCCCGAAAGACGCGCGCGGAAGCGTCGCGCTCGTGGTCCCCGTCGAGTCGACCGAGGGCGTCTCGCTGCATGGGGAGGGTGGGCTCGTCGTCGTCGAGCACGTCCGCGTCGCTGATGCTCGCCTGGTAGTGCTTCGGTTCCATCGATACCTCCTGCACGTGGGCCAAGCAGCCGGTGTGCCAGGGGAGATCGCCGGGCAAGCGGGCCCTCGGATCCCGCGCGCGTGTTGCAGTTCGCGGCGGTGGCGCGGCGCCGTTCCGCACCGGGACGGGGACGAAGGACCGCCTGCGCCAGGAACACGGCTCAGCGCCGCTCACTTCTCGCTCCACCCACCTGGCACGAGCACGTACTTGCCGCCGAGCTGCACGTAGACCGAGGCCTTCCACGTGGCGCCCGCGAAGGGGGGCACGCGCCACGCGCCGGCGATCCAGATCCACCCCTCGACCGCGAAGAACCAGTGGCCCTCGGTCCACACCATGCCGGGCGCGGGCGCGGGCGGCGGCACCTCGGCTTTCGGGGCCGGCGCGGCGCCCGGGGCCTTCGCGGTCTTGCCCTCGTCGACGTCCTTCTTGGGGACCTTCCACGTGCCTGGCGACCACACCCAGTCGCTGTGCCACGTGTAGCTGCCCGAGACCCACACGGCGTTGTCGCTCGGCTTGGGCGGGGGCTTCTCCACCGGTGGAGGGGGAGGCGGCTTGTTCGGTGTCGTCTTGGGTTTCGGCGCACCCGGGCTCGGGCTCGGGCCGTCGCCGAACTCCTTGCGGCACTCGTCCGACCACACCTTCTGCTTGCCCCACACGTCCCAGCAGACCTTGCTGCGCTCGTCGCGCTCGGGCAGGTCGCCCGCGAGCTTCCTGCACTCGTCCGACCACAGCTTCTGTGCGTAGTAGTCCTTGTAACAAAGGCTGATCTTGTCGCTCGTCTCCTGCGACTGCTTCAAGCTCGCTGCCTGTCGCTGCTTCATCTTCTCGACCGCGAGCCGCCACGCCGGCACGTCGAGCGGCTGGTAGACCCCCTGCTCCACGACGATGTACGCGTCGTCACCGAAATCGAGCGAGACGTCGCTCCAGAGGGTCAGGTCGATCCTCCCGACCGGTGGCTTGCCGAAGTCGAAGTGCACCAAGATGCTGGCGTTCTCACGCAGGATCACCTTGGACGCTGGGACCTCGACGATCAGCTGCCCCTTGCCTCCCCCGGTCGGGGCGCCGCCGGCCGGAGGAAGCGCGCCTCCACCGGGTTGGCCACCACCCACCGTTCCGGCGGGCAGAGGCGTGGCCTGGGTGGGCTCGACGACGCAGAACGCGTTGTCGGGCTTGGACGCCCACTTGCCACCGGGGAGCACGGTGTGAAACGAGGTCGCGAAGGTCCCTGGATACCCTCCGCCCTTGTACTCGACGTGGCCCGTCATGGCGTTCCCGCCATGGATGGTGATCTGGACGTACTCGCTGAACTCGCCACCGATCGGATCGATGGCGAACTCGAAAGGCCCCTGCGCGCAACGGCGAGTGAGGGCGAAGACCTTCTTGGTCTTCGGCACCATGTCGGCGGCCTGGTCGGCGACGTGCACGCGCCAGCGAGCGCTCGACGCCTGGGCGTGACCAGGCGCCTTCTTGGGTGGGGCGCTGCAGGCCACGAGGGCCAGGGAGAGCAGGACAGCGAGGCGCATCGGAACCAGAGACGGCGGCAGCAGGGTGGGATTCACGAGGGGGTCGGCACGCCGCCCCGCGGGCGCTCGAGGCTGATCCGGCCGATGACCCCGGAGCGGAAGTCGTGGAGGAGGATGTCCGCCGCCTTGTCCCGATCGACCACGCCGCCCGCGCGCAGGCCGCCGCGACGCCGCCCGATCTCGTCGAGGAGCGCGTCGGCGTCATTCGGCACCTCCTTCAGGTGGTAGCGGGCGACCACGAGCGCCGGGTAGTGCTCGAGCAGGATCTGCGCGCCGAACAGCGCCACCGGCTGGGAGTCGATCGCCGTGTCGGGGATGGCGCCGCCGAACGCCAGCATGAGCCCCGTGGCCTCGTCGTCGATCCGCGGCCACATCATCCCGGGGTTGTCGGAGACGGCGAACCCCGGGTCGACCTCCACGCGCTGGAGCGACTTGGTCACCGCCGGCTTGTCGCCGACGTTGGCGACGCGGCGCGAGACGAGCGTGTTGATCAGCGTGGATTTTCCCACGTTGGGGATGCCGAGGATCATTGCCCGCACGATGCGCTTGGCGTTGCTGCGGTGGGGCACGAGGCGCTTGCAGATCTCGGGGACGCGCTTCTTGATCTCGCCGCGCCGGTCGGTCGAGGTGGCGATGGCGACGACGTTGCCCTCGGGGTGCGCGTTCGAGCGTTCGGTGCGCTCGGTCTCGAAGTAGTGCATCCAGGCCTTGGTCACCGCCGGGTCGGCGAGGTCGGCCTTGCTGAGGATCTTGAGGCAGGGCCGGTGCTTGCGCACCTCGGTCACCAGCGGGTTCTCGCTCGCGACCGGCATGCGCGCGTCGAGCACCTCGATGACGATGTCGTGCTGCGCCATCGCCTCTTCGATGACCTTCCGGGCCTTGGTCATGTGGCCCGGGTACCACTGGATCGCCATGGGGAGCGTGTAGCTCACCCACGGGATGCGGTCTCGATCGGCTCAGTAGCTGGCCTTGTAGGCGTCCTCGAACGCCTTGTTGCTCGCGTCCTTGGCGGGAGCGGGCTTCGCCGCCGGCGAGTTCGGCGCAGCGCCGGCCGGCGGGGCCTTCTTCTGCACTTCGTCGTACTTGTTCTTGGCGTTCTCGACCGCGGTGGCCTGCTTGTCGAGGTCCTTGGCCGCGTAGGGGTTGTCGACGGTGGCGCCGGGCGTGGCCATCATCTTCTTCTTCTGCGCGGCGAGCGCCTTCTGTTGCGCCTCGAGCGTGGCTACCGCCTCCTTGGTCTTGCCCTGGTCCATGAGGGCGTTGGCCTTCATGAGGGCCGCCGCCGTCTCGCTGCTCTTCACCCGCGTCTCGGCGCTGGGGGTCGAGCTGCCCGTCGTTGCCGGTCGGCACCGCGAGCCGCCCTTTCACCAGCGTCGCCACCTTGTCTCCCGGCTCGCGAAACGACAGATCGACGTCGCCGATCGGGGTCTTGTCCTCGCTCGCCTTGAGCGCGATCTTCAGCAGCACCGTCTTGCGCTCGGCGCGGGTGAACTGGCCGAGCGGCACGCGCACCACGAACCCGTCGCCCGCGTTGCCCTCGATCTTGTGGCGTGCGGTCGAGCACCGAGAGCAGCTCGATGCCCGGCGTGAGGCGCACCACGGCCTCGGTCGACACGGCCACCACGGAGGCCATGGCCTTGGCCTGCTCGTCGAAGATCGGCGGCAGCGCGGCCTCGTTGGCCGCGTAGTAGTGCAGGCCGTTCGAGGGCTTGGAGAGCGCGAGGAGCGACTTGGCGTCGTAGTCGAGCCCGACGCCGATGGTGGTGATGCTGGTGTCGAGCTTCTGCGCGTCGTGGCCGATCTTCTCGAACCCCGGCACGTCCTTCACGCCGTAGTTGGCCTCGCCGTCGCTGAGCAGCAGCACGCGGCGCGCGACGTCCGGCGTGGCGGCGAGCTTGTCCAGCGCGGTCGCGAGCCCGCACGAGATGCAGGTGTTGCCACCGAGCGCGATCTTCGCCACCGCGGCCTTGGCCGTCGCGCGCGAGGAAGCGTCGAGCGGCGTCGGGGCGAGGGTGAGCTCCGCCTTGTCGTCGAACGTGACCACGGAGACGAGGTCGCCGTCGCGCAGGTGATCGATGGCCGACGCCGCGGCGGCGAGCGCGTTGGTGAGGCGCGCCCCTTTCATGGAGCCCGAGCGGTCGATCACCAGCGAGAGGTGCACCGGCATCACCGCCTTGGGCGGCGAGTCGGCGCCGAACACCTCGAGCATCACGTAGGTCTCGGTCCGCACGCCCGCGGCGAGCTGCTTGTGCAGCAGGTGCCCCTCGACGCGCACGCCGGCCTTCCCGGCGGAGAACTGCGTGACGTCGACGGCGATGGACGCGGAGGCGGATGGCTTGACGGCCACCGCGACCGACGACGAAGCGGCGGGCGGCGCGGCCCCAGGGTCGGACTTGCGCAGGCCGAGGCCGAGGAGCCCGAGGCCGAGGACGCCCACGAGCGCGCCGAGCACGAACGGCCGGCGATCGGGCGCCGCGCGCTCGGAGGCGGCGACCTGCGCGACGACCTCGGTGCGCACGATCTCCGTCGCGAGGGGGCGCGTCGCCGGGGTCTGCGCCGCGGGCGGCGTGGTCGCGAGCAGCGTGCCCGAGGCGACGACGGTGCCCACCGCGGTCCCGGTCGGGGTCATGGCGGCCTGCACCTCGAGGGAGATGCGCGGCGTCTCCTCGCGCTCGACCGGCAGCTTCTCGGTGGGCGCGACGGCCGGGCCGAGCACCGAGGCGAGCGACTCGAACGCGAGGGCCGCGTCGGCGAACCGCAGGTCGGGCTGGCGCTGCACGCAGCGGGTGAACCACTCGTCGAAGCCGGGCGGCAGCTCGCGCTCGATGCCGAGGTCGACCCTGCGGCTCGACGCGGGGACGAGCTCGCCGAGGCACGTCTCGTACATGATCTTGGCGGGGGTGGCCTCGCCGCCGCGCGCGGCCTTCCAGTAGCTGTGACCCGTGAGGAGCTCGAAGGCGATGAGGCCGAGCGCCCACACGTCGGTCGCGGGCGTGACCTTGCCCGCCTCGTATTGCTCGGGCGCCATGTAGAGCGGCGTGCCGACCGCGGCGGTGCGCGTGGTCTTGGCCTCGGCGAGCACCTTGGCGATCCCGAAGTCGAGCACCTTCACCACGTAGGAGAGCCCGACCATGCGCGAGACGGAAAGGAACACGTTGGCGGGCTTGAGGTCGCGGTGGACGATCCCCTGCGCGTGCGCGGCGCCGAGCGCGTGACACAGCTGCTCGAACAGGAAGCGCACCTCGCCGGGCGACCGCGGCCCGCGCAGGTGCAGGTACGCGTCGAGGGGCATGCCCTTGAGGAGCTCCATCGCGATCCACGGCAGCCCGGTCGCCTCGTCGACGCCGGCGCCGACGATCTGCACCACGTGGTCGCTCTCGATCTGGGCGCCGACCCGGGCCTCGAGCTCGAAGCGCTCGCGGAGGGAGGCGTCGCCGACGAGCTCCCGCTGCATCACCTTGAGGGCGCGCAGGGTGCGGGTGCTCCGCTGCTCGGCCACGTACACCGCCCCCATACCTCCCACCCGGAGGGCCCGGACCACCTGAAAATCTCCGCCGAACACGGTCCCCGGCCCCAGGTCGATCGTCGCCATCTGCCCCTCCGCGTGGGAAAACCAACGTAGGACGTACGAGTCCCGGATTCGGTCTGCCCCGAGGTGAACGGGGCAACGCACCGCCCCTTACAGGGCGAGGAACCGGGCCAGCGCCTCGGCCTTCTTCACCAACGTCACCACCTCGATCTGCTCGTCCTCGGTGTGGAACCCCTTGCCGCGGGGACCGAGGCCGTCGATCGACGCGATGCCCATGGCGCTCGACGTGCTCGCGTCGGAGCCGCCGCCGATGAGCGGCGCCTCGCTGGCGCCGAGCCCCGCGGCCCGCGCCGCCTCGGCGTAGGCGTTCATCAGCGCGACGCTCGCGTCGGTGCGCTCCATCGGCGGGCGGGCGACGCCCCCCTCGATCTCGAGGCGCGTGCCCTCGATCACGACGCCGCTGTCCACCGCCGCAGCGCGCACCGCGGCGACGAGCTGCTCGGCGTCGGCGTGGGTGCAGAAGCGCAGATCGATGAGCGCCTCCGCGCGGTCGGGCACGGTGTTCTTCGAGGTGCCGCCGGTGAACTTGCCGACGTTGACGGTGACGCCGCGGTCGTAGTCGGTGAGGCGCTGCACGGCGTCGACGAAGCGGGCGAGCGCCCACACCGCGTTCTTGCCCTCGTGGTGCAGGTTGCCCGCGTGCGCGGCCTTGCCGTGCGCCACCGCCTTGATCATCCCCGTGCCCTTGCGGCGGGTGATGATCGCGTCGCCGGCGCGACCGGACTCGAACACCAGGCACGATCGCGCATCGGCGATCGCCTCCCGGATGACCCCCTGCCCCTCGGGCGAGCCGATCTCCTCGTCGGCGACGATCACCAGGCGGAGCGGCGCGATCGCAGCGAGCCCCACCGTCTCGGCCAGGGCGCGCAGCGCGAAGGCGACCACGACGAGCCCACCCTTCATGTCGAGGGCGCCAGGGCCGCGACGCAGGTCGCCGTCGACGCGGTACCCGGTGAAGGTGCCCGGCGGGAACACCGTGTCGAGGTGCCCGACGAGGGCGATCGGCGCGCGCGCCCGGTCGCCGACCGTGGAGAAGACGAGGTGGTCGGCGAAGCGCGTGCTCGCCACCTTGCGCCCCACGACGCCCTCGATCGCGAACAGCTGGGTGAGCCCCGCGCCGACCGCGCGACCGCCCTCCACGTTCTCGGTGAACGAGTTCTGCTCGACGAGGGGCGCGAGGGCCGCCTCCATGGCGGGCAGCCGGTCCGACAACCACTGGGCAGCTTGCACGTTCACTCCTTCACGAGCATGGTACCGACGGAGCCCGGCTCGCGGACGGCGCGCGCGAGCTCCCCCGCGGCGAGCTTGCCGACGATGTGCACGGCGCGGACGCCCTCGGCGATGGCGGCGAAGGACTCCTCGAGCTTGGGGATCATGCCCTTGGTGACCACGCCGTCGGCGATGGCCTGCTTGCCCTCGGCGAGGGTGAGGCGGGCGATGCGCGACTGCGGGTCGGTGACGTCGCGAAGCACGGCGGGCACGTCGGTCACCAGGAACAGCGCGTCGGCGTCGAGCGCGATGGCGACCTTGTTGGCGACGATGTCCGCATTGATGTTGAACACGTGGCCCTCGGCGTCGGCGCCGAGGCAAGCGACGACGGGCACGAAGCCGTTCGCGGAGAGCAGCGCGAGGAGCTCGCGGTTGACGCCGTCGACGTCGCCGACGTGGCCGAAGTCGATCGGGTCGTCACCGCCGCCGCTCACCACGCGCGGCGGGCGCTTGTGGGCCTGCACGGTGAGGGAGCTCGCGCCGTGGAGCCCGACGGGGCGCGCCCCCGCGGCGAGGAGGCCCGCGCAGAGGTCGACGTTGACCTTGCCGGCGACGGTCATCTTCATGACGTCGAGGGTGGCGGCGTCGGTGATGCGCCGGCCGGCGACGACGTTGGGGGTCATGCCGAGGCGCTTGGTGAGCTCGGTGGCCTGGGGGCCACCGCCGTGCACGATCACGAGGCGTGCGTCGCTGGCGAGGGCGGCCACGTCGCGGGCGACGATGCCGAGCGCCTCGCTCTGCACCACCTCGCCGCCGAGCTTGAGGACGACGGTCTTCACGGCCAGCTCCCCGGATCCTCGAGGGTGAGCCGCTCGTCGAGACCGAGCATGAGGTTCATCGATTGAATCCCCTGCCCTGCGCCGCCCTTGATGAGATTGTCGAGCGCGCTGAAGCACGCGACCACGCGCCGACCGTTCTCCACGGCGCCGGGCTGACAGGCCACCTCGACGAAGTTGGAGCCCGAGACGGCCGCCACCTCGGGGAGCCGCTTGTGCGGCACGCGCACGAACGGCTCTTTCTGGTAGTACTCGACGAACAAACGCTTGATCTCGTCGACCGAGACCTTCTCGTCCACGTGCACGAACGAGGTCGCGAAGATGCCGCGGGGGAGCGGTGCGCTGACCGGCACGAACGAGAGCTGCAGGTCCTTGGCGCCCGCGGAGAGCAGGGTCTGGGTGATCTCGGGGATGTGCTGGTGGTCGAGCGGCTTGTAGGTGCGCAGGTTGCTCGCGCGGACCGGGTGGTGGGTGGTCGCGGTCGGCACGACGCCCGCGCCGGAGGAGCCGGTGATACCCACGGTCTCGACCATGCCGGAGAGGAGCCCGGCCCTGGCGAGCGGCAGCAGGCCGAGCTCGATGGTGGTGGCGAAGCAGCCCGGCGAGGCCACGTACTTGGCCTGCTGGATCTGGGCGCGGTGCAGCTCGGGCAGGCCGTACACGAACGTGCCGTCGAGCAGGTTCTGCGCGGGGTGCTCGGCGCCGTAGTAGCGCTTGTACACGGCCGGGTCGCGCAGGCGGAAATCGCCGGAGAGGTCGACGATGCGCGCGCCGGTGGCGATGATCTCGGGGACCTTCTGCGCGCTCACCTTGTGGGGGAGGCCGAGCAGCACGACGTCCATCCCGGCGGCCGCCTCGGCGGGCGAGAGGCCCTCGAACTTGAGGTCGGTGCGCCCCTCGAGGTGCGGGTGCGCGTTCTCGATCGGCTCGCCGATGTAGTCGACCGAGGCCACTCGCACGAGCTCCACGTCGGGGTGCAGGAGCAACCGCCGGATGAGCTCTGCGCCGCCGTATCCACTGCCGCCGATGACTGCCGCCTTGAACCGCTTGGCCATGATGGCGCGCGAGTCTAGGAGGGCGACCGAGAGAGAGGAAGGGCAGGCTCAGGGGCCGGCAGTCGACTGTGGCCATCGACCTTGCGGTATTGCTTGGTCGCTCCCGGACCGTCCCTGTCCGGTCCTCCGCTCCGGTCCGGAGTCGGGTACCCTCCCGGGGTGACCTTCGGGAGGAAGCTCGTCGCGCCGTCGCTGTTCCTTTTTGTCGGCTGCGGGCAACCGCCCGGCGAAGCGCCTCCGCTGGCTGGACGCGAGAGCGCCTTACGCGCCCGGGCGCACGTGGCGGATGCCCTGCCCCTCGACGAGACCGTCCCGCGACGGACGACGACACCGCTGCGGATCGCCCACTCCGCCGACGCCTGGCTCGAGATCGAGGCGCTCGACGTCCCCGATGTGGCGGGGAAGGACGCCGAGGGGCTGCGCACCTTCGCGACGCCGTCGTTCGACCTCGTGCTCGCGCGCGTCGAAGGTGGGCTCGAGGAGCTGCGGGTGGTGCACGACGCGAGTGGTCCGCGCGTGTTCCGCTATCGGCTGCGACACGGCCCGGGGATCGCCGCGCTCCGCGTGCGCGCGGGAGCGATCGAGGCGCTCGACCGCGCGGGGCTCGTGCGCGTACGCGCGGCCCAGCCGCTCGCGTGGGATGCGCGGGGCGTGGAACGCGCGCTCGACGCCGAGCTCCACGACGGCATCCTCACCTTGACCCTCGACGTCACGGGCCTCTCGCACCCGATCGTCGTCGACCCCAAGTGGACGACCGGGACGCTCCCGAGCTCGTTCTACAACCACGTCGCCGTGGCGCTGCCGAGCGGCAAGGTGCTCCTCGCGGGCCCGTTGAAGAAGGCGGCGCTGCTCGATCCGACCGACGGGACCGCGGTGCCGCTGCCCGACACGACCGCCGACCACGCCGACGGCGCGGCGGTGCTGCTCGCCACCGGACAGGCTCTCGTCACCGGCGGCGGCACCGGACACGCGACGACGGAGCTGTTCGACGGCAAGGCCTGGAAGAGCGTGGCGTCGATGAAGCAGGCGCGACGGCGCCACCTCGCGACCGTGCTCGGCGACGGCCGGGTGCTCGTCGTCGGCGGACAGGACGGCACGACGTCGCTCTCGAGCGCCGAGGCCTACGACCGCGCGACCGACACCTGGACCACCCTGGCCGCCGCGAGCGTCGCGCACGACCAGGGCGCACTCGCGGTGTTGAAGGACGGTCGCGTGCTCGTGACCGGGGGCATCGGCGGGCTCACGGTGGGCGAGATCTTCGACCCCAAGACCAGCACCTGGACCAAGACCGCCCCGGCGCCCACCGCACGCACGCGGTTCTCCCTCGTCACGCTCCTCGACGGCAAGGTGCTGGCCGTCGGCGGCGCGACGACCGCGGCGACCGACGTCTACGAACCCCTCACCGACAAGTGGTCGACGACGGGCGCGCCGAGCGCGGCGCGCATCGACGCGCAGGCGGCGCGTCTCCCCGACGGGAAGGTGTTGCTCTCCGGCGGCACGCTCCTGGCCGGGGGCACCGCCCTCACGACAGCGGAGCTCTACGACCCGAAGACCGGCACGTTCAGCGATGCCCCACCGATGTCCAAGGGTCGCGCCGGCCACCGCGTCGCGATGGTGGGGGCCCGGTACGTCGCGTCGGGTGGCACCACCGGCACGGCGGCGAACAACGTCGACGTGTTCCTGCCAGATCCTGCCAAGTGCACCACCAAGGACGAGTGCGGCAGCGGCCAGTGCGTCGACGGATACTGCTGCGACACGGCGTGTACCGGGAGCTGCACCGCGTGCAACCTGCCGGGCCTCGAGGGGATCTGCTCCGGCGTGGCCGACGGCGCGGCCGACCCCAAGGGCACCTGCACCAAGGGCGCCTGCGGACTCGGCTGCCGCGGGGGCGCGTGCGCCTACGAGCCGGACACCAAGGTGTGCGGCGCCGCGACGTGCAAGGACGGCGTGCGCACGGCCGCGCGGTGCAGCGGGACCAGCGCGACGTGTGGCGCCGCGATCGCCGAGGTCTGCCCGGGCGGCGTCGCCTGCGCGGACGCGACGAGCTGCCGGAGCAAGTGCGTCTCGGATTCCGATTGCGAGGGCGGCGGGGCGTGCAACGCGACGCTGGGGACCTGCAGCGGCGCCAAGGGCAAGCCCCTCGTGACCAGCAAGGACTTCGTGCGCTGCAAGGACAAGAGCGAGTGCGCCTCGGGGTTCTGCGTCGAGGGCGTGTGCTGCGATCAGGCGTGCGACAAGCCCTGCCACTCGTGCGCGCTCCTCGCGAACCCCGGACACTGCACGAAGGAAGGCGCCGGCGTCGATCTCAAGGGCGACTGCAGCTCGGCCGGTGCGTGCACCGGGACGTGCGGCGCGGACGGCGCGTGCGTCGGCGCCGTCGCGGGATCGATGTGTGCGCGGAGCACCTGCACGGGTCCCTCGCAGGGCACGGGCGCGACCTACTGCGCGGCGGCCGGCGCGCCTTGCCCGGCGGCGGTGCCGTTCGACTGCGCGCCCTACGCCTGCGTCGCCTCCCTCGGGGCGTGCAAGGACAGCTGCAGCACGAGCGCGGACTGCGCGCTCGGCCACGCGTGCGACGGGACGAGCCGGGTCTGCGTGCCGAGCGGCGCCGGCCCCGCGGAGAGCGACGGCGGGTGCGCCACGAGCCCGGGTTCGACGCGGGGCGGAGCCGTCGCGCTGCTCGCCCTCGCTGCCCTCGGAAGGGTGCGCCGGCGCCGACCGCGCGCCTGAGGAACGGGAGTATGCTCCCTCGATGCGCGTGCGTTCGCCCATCGTCGGAGTCGTGAGCCTGTCCGTCGCAGTCCTGGTCGGCGCGGCGTGTGGGGCCGATGGCAGCGGCGAGCCGGTCGAGCCCCTCGACGGCGGCGCAGAGACGACGAGCGATACGCCGGCCGCGACGCCCACGCTCCGGATCGACCCCGCCGACGTCACGCTCGAGACCATCCTCGGGTCGACCGCCGGCACCAGCGCCACCGTCAAGGTATTCGAGAAGCTCACGCCGACGAGCGCCGAGGTCGACGTCACGGCGAGCGTCACGCTCAGCATCAGCGACGGAGCGCTCGCCACCACCGCGGGCGCAGTGGTCACCGCCGGCAGCCGCGGCGGGACGGGCACGCTCACCGCCTCGCTCGCCGACGGCGCCAAGGGCACCGCGAACGTGAAGGTGAAGCTCACCGGAGAGGCGTTCGGCCCGGGCTTCGACGCGAGCGAGAAGGCCAAGTTCACCGGTGCCGCCGTCGACCCCACCGCCACCGCGCAGCCGAAGATCGAGTATCCGCTCGAGGGCACCATCGTCCCGAGCAACGTCCCGCCCATGGAGGTGCAGTGGACGGCCGGCGGTGACAGCACGGTGTATCGAGTGCGCGCGACGAGCCCCGGGCTCCTCGACGTCGCCTTCTACAGCAAGACCCGCGAGGCCCTCTTCCCGACGACGCCCTGGGGGAACCGTGATCGCGACGGTCGCAGGCGCGGACGCCACGCTGACCGTGGAGGGGCTCGGCGCGACGGGGCTGCACGTGTCGCCGCCCGTGAAGCTCACCGTCGCGCGGGACCGTATCGACGACTCGTCCATCTACTACTGGGAGTCGAGCAGCGGGTCGCTCAAGGTGCTCGACTTCGCGACGGGCGCGCTCGCCACGCTGCCGACCAAGGGGAGCGCGTACGCGCCGGGCAGCCCCGGCGTCTGCGTCGCGTGCCACACGGTCTCCCGCGACGGCGCGCGCATCGCGTACACGAGCGGCACCTTCGGCCTCGGCACCCTCAAGGTCTCGGACGACAAGAAGACCTACGACGCCACGATCGAGCCCGGCGCCAAGGTCACCCCGGGGTTCAAGTGGACCTACGGCGCGTTCAATCCCTCCGAGAAGACGACCGTGCCCGCGCTGCTCGTGAGCAAGGCCGACCCGACGGCGGCGCAGAACGTCGCGGGCCACGTGCGCCTCGGACTCGTCGACCCCGACACGGGCAAGGACGTGCCGTCGAACCTGATCGACTGGCTCGCCGCGTTCCCGAGCACCGTCCCGCGCGACCTCCTGCAGCCCGACTGGTCGCCGTCGGGCGTGGTGGTGTTCGCGGCCTACGACAGCGAGAGGGCGAACCCGTCGGGCACGCCGGCCAAGGCGTGGGTCCGTGACCTCGGGGACGACGCGGTCGCGACCTCGATCGTCGAGGCCAAGGTCACCTGGGACGGCAAGGCGTTCAGCTTCGGCGTGCCGAAGGTGCTGGTCGCGCCGCCGAGCAGCACGTCGCTCGACACCTGGGAGACCAACGTGCTCCCGCAGCTCTCGCCCGACGACGCGTTCGTCGCGTTCACCCGCAGCAAGGGCTGGTGGCCGATCCGCTTCCAGACCGACGCGGTGAACGGCAGCGGCAAGGTCGCCCTCGTGCGGCGCGCCGACGGCAAGGTGGTCGAGCTCGCCAACGCGAGCGGGCCCGACGACAGCAACTCGACCTGGCCCCAGTGGGCGCCCTCGGTCGGCGCGGACTACGCATGGATCGCCTTCTCCACGGAGCGTCCCTACGGGCACCGCATGGCCAAGGGCGTGGCGCTGCCGCCCGCGTGCATCCCGCAAGGGCGCGGCCTCTGCAAGAACATGTGGATCACCGCGATCGACCGGAAGAAGGCGGCCAGCGGTGACTTCGACCCGAGCGCGGCGCCGTTCTGGATGCCGGGGCAGACCGCCCTCGCCTCCGCCGTGAGCCCGCGCTGGACGAAGACGGCGATCGCCGTGAAATAGCGTGTGCCCCGGCGGCACGGTGTGCTCCACCGCCTCGTCACGCAGACGCGAAAGATCGCCACGAATCGGGTGTATTTCAGGTCTTCCGCGCCTGGCACGTGGCGTGAAGAGGGGTTGGCACCGAAAGGAACCAACCCCATGCCGCGCACCCTCCCGTTCGCAGGCGCACTCGTGCTCCTCGCCCTCGCTTCGACCCACTCTGCCCGCGCCGAAGAGATCGACGCCGTGGCCACCGCCGCCCCGTCTCCCTCCCTGTCCGTTCGCCCGAGCGCCTACCTCGGACTCCTCGGCGGCCCGGGCAACGGGTGGAGTGTCCTCGGCTTCGAGACGATGGTCCTGGTCGACAACCTGCGACTCGGCGGGTTCGCGGAGGCGGGCAGCCAGGTCTTCGGCGGCAACGTCGCGACGTTCGGCGGCATCGTGGGCATCGGCTCGCGGCCCGACGCGGGTGCGCTCGACTTCTTCCTCGGGATCGAGGGCGGCACCCACCACTACAGCAAGCTCGGCGACGACCTCTTCTCCAGCACCGTCGTGGGCGGCTCGGCCACCCTGCCCTTCGCCGGTGCCCGCGCGACGGCCACCTACTACTTCGGCAAGAGCCGCCGCTTCGGCCTCGGGCTCACGGCGTTCGCGCGCGCCGATCTCTCGACCCGCGAGGTGGCCACGACCACCACGGGCGGGTTCTTCGAGAACCGGACCGAGTCGCACCTCGAGCGCGCCGGGTTCCAGAACGTCGGCGTCGCGCTTCGCTTCGCCATCGCCCTCTGACCCTTGCGCGCCGGTCGCAACGCGCGCACCCATCGCGGATGGATCTCGAGACAGCGTTCGAGCGGGCGGTCGTCGCGCGCGGCCCCCTCGACGCGAAGCACGACGGTGCGGTGCGTCTGTTCGCCGGCTTCTTCGAGGGGTACCCGGCCCTGGCGGTCGATCTCTACGCGCGCACGCTCGTGCTGCACGACTACTCCGACGACGCGGAGGGCGATCGCGCGGCCGCCGAGCAGGTGGTCGCGCTCGCGCAGGCGCGGTTCCCGTGGATCCGATCCGCGCTGTGGAAGGTGCGGTCCTCGGCCGACAGCGAGGCGCGCAACGGCGTCTTGCTGTTCGGCGACGAGCGGGCCCTCGACCGCGGCATCCGCGAGCACGGCGTGGCCTACGCGATCGCGCTGCGGCAGAACCGTGACACGAGCTTCTACCTCGACACCCGCGAGCTCCGCGCGTGGGCGAAGGCCGAGCTCTCGGGCCAGCGCGTGCTCAACACGTTCGCGCACACAGGGAGCCTCGGGGTGGCAGCGATGGCCGGCGGCGCGCGCGAGGTGGTGCACGTCGACCGCAGCAAGGCGTTCCTCGAGCTCGCGAAGGCCTCCTACGCGAAGAACGGCTGGCCCACCCGGCGCGTCGATTTCCGCGCGGAGGACATCTTCGAGTCGGTGGGGCGCCTGAAGCGCGAGGGCGGGCTGTTCGACTGCGTGTTCGTGGACCCACCGTTCTTCTCGGAGACCGCGAAGGGCAAGGTCGACCTCGCCGCGTCGGCGACGCGCGTGCTCGACAAGGTGCGCCCGCTGATCGGCGACGGCGGCCGCCTCGTGGCGGTGAACAACGCCCTGTTCTTGCCGGGCGCGGAGTTCCACCGCGAGCTCGAGGCGATGTGCGAGGGCGGGTGGCTGACGATCGAGCGAACGATCGGCGTGCCCGACGACGTGAAGGGGTTCCCGGAGACGCGCGTCGGCACGCCGCCGGTGGATCCGGCGCCGTTCGAGCACTCGACGAAGATGGTGGTCCTGCGGGTCAAGCGGAAGGACGGCCGCAAGGCGTCATGAAGGCTCGGGCGGCCCTCGTCCTTGCTGGTTGCGAGCATGCTGGGCGCGTGCAAGAGGTCTTCGCCCGTGACCCAGGACGCGCCGCGCCGATCACCCAACCGCTACTGGCGCGACGGAGGCCGCCGTCGGCTTCGGCTTCAAGTGCGCGTGGCTCGCGATTCGCTCGTCCGATCCCCGAGCGGTGGCAAGCGGCGTCGGCATCACCGACGTGGCGACGGTGTCCTGGACCGCGGGCGTGGAAGCGGCCTACGCCTCGGATGGCCGGTCCGCCTTCGTCACGCCGCCGATCGACGGCTGGGTCCTCGTTGCCGGGGTGACGCTGTTCGGCCTGGCCGGATCGATGAAGACCGACACCGTGAAGCTGCCGGATCGCATCCGCCGGCTCAGCGAGACGCTCTCGACCCAGGTCCAGTACTTCGCGACCCACCGGGTGAGCGAGGCGCACCAGTGGGTGTCGGCGGACAAGGGCGTGCTCGTACGGGCGTTCTCGATCGGCGACGGCGAAGTGGAATTCGACGTCGGCGCCCGGACCGCCGCCGAGAAGGAGGTCGCCTCCAGCTTCAAGTCCGATCGAGTCGACGAGGACTGGGTCCTTCGCCTGGCTGGCCGCTGGAGCGTGGATCCAGGGAAGCTCGACGGCCGATGGCTCCCGCGTGGCCTTCGCGGCGTGTTCGCTCCGGGGCCCTAGCTCGACCGACGCTCGCGTCTGCACTACCAAGCCCCGCCCATGAGGACTCTCACGGGGTGGGCGATGGTGATCGCCGTGGCGGCGGCGGGGTGTGGTTCCGAGAGCGGCGGCGCGGCCACGGCGGACACCGGCGCCGCCGACGTCACGGCGGACGCAGACGCGGCGACCGACAGCGCCCCGGCGGCGTGCAAGAAGCTCGTGGTCAAGAACCTGATCCGCGACCCGGAGTTCGGCAAGCCGGGCGAGAACTACTCGGCCCTCGTCGGCGTGCCCGAGCCGGCGCTCGGCACCGGCGTGGCGGACGAGTTCCAGATCCAGCTCTACGAGTTCACGAGCAAGCAGGCGCCGGGCACGTTCGATCTGGGCGCCGGCAAGGAGACCAACTTCTCCACCTGCTCGCACTGCGTCGCGGTGTTCGAGGACATGAACGCCGAAGGCGTCGCCGCCCGCTACTTCTTCCAGGAGTCGGGCACCCTCGTGCTGACGGTGAACCCCACACCGACGACGGGTGAAGTGAAGGGCCGCCTCGAGAAGGTGAAGCTCGTCGAGGTGACCATCGACTACGCGGGCAAGACCTACAAGTCGACCCCGGTACCCGGCGGCGCGTGCCTCGAGATCGAGGCGTTCGACATCGACACGACCGCGCCCGCGGACGCGGGCGTGGATGCCGCCGGCTGACGCGCCTACTTGAGCCCCTTGCAGATCGCGATCGCGCACTTCACCTGGTCCGCGCTCGACTGCAGCGTCTCGCACATGTAGCCCTTGCCGCCGATCTCGCGGCGCATGGTCAGCCAGTAGTTGCGGCCCGCGCTGCCGGTGTTCTCCGAGGTGATGTACCAGCCATCGGAGAGCTTCTCGATCTTCATGTTCTCGGTGGCGAGCGCGCCGCCCTTGCCGTCCGCCGAGGTCTTCGGGTCGGTGTCCTTGGCGACCGAGACGGTGAGGGTGCAGTTGCCGGTGCTGACCATGGCGCTCTTGTCGCCGATCCCGTCGCTGACGGTCGACTCCGGCGGCAGCTCGACCGAGAGGCCGACCTTCTCGATCTTGGTGACCTTGGGGGCCTCGGGGGCCTTCTCCTTCTCCTTCGTCGCTCCCTTCTCCTCCTTCTTCTCCTCCTTCGCGGCCGAGGAGGACTTCTCCGGGGCGGCGTTGGAGGGCTTCTCGCAACCCGCGGCGAGGGTGACGAGCGAGACGGACAGCACGAGATGGGCGATGTGGCGCATGACGACGGAATCCTCCTCTGGGCGACCTGCCCAGCGGCAGCCAAACTAGGGCGGGGCCCCGATCAAGTCGGGTCAAACGCGATCAAATCGGGTCCACCGGGGGCGGGCGGCTTCGCGGGAGCACGTGTTAGCCTCGCAGTACAGCGATGTTCGACGTGGAGCCGGTGTTGCTCACGCACCTCGTGGGAGCGAGCGGCCTGACCACGCTGCACATCGTGCCGGACGAGGGCCGCTTCGCGGAGCGCGTGGGGCCGGCGACGAAGGCGTCGCCCGCGCTGACCGCTGCCGTCGAAGGGCTCGCGGCGGCGAACGTGCCGTCGACGCGCAGCCTCACCGATCTGCTCGTCGTCTTGACCGAGTCCGTGCCGACGGATCGCACGATCGCCGCCGAGCCGTTCACGCCCGGCCCCGCACCACCACGCAGGCCCGCCGCGACGGCCGCTCACCCGCGCGGATACGACGGCACGAAGCACAAGCCGCCGAAGCGACCCGCGCGCCAGCCGCGCGACCTGCGGGCGTGGCTGACGAGCCCCGCGGACCTTTCGCGCATCCTCGCCTGCCACGACGCCGTCCACTGGACCGAGGCGCGACGCGCGCTCGGTGCGCTCGGTCACGACGACGACGCGATCGACTGCGCTCTGGTCGTCCTCGACGAGCTGCCTGCCTTGCCGGTGGGGTTCGTGCGCACGCTCTTGCCCTCGCTCCGCGGCGTCTCGCGTTCGACCCTCCGTGCCATCGCGGCTCGCTATCGCGCGCTCGGCCTCGACGAGGAGCCCACGCTGCGCGCCGCGCTCGCGCGCCTTCTCGCCCGAGGAGCGGCGCACGACGCGCTCGGTTGGTGTGACTGGCTGCAGCAGGTCCCCGCCGAGCGCCGCCACCTCTCGTTCAAGATCGTGGCGCTCACGACCGGAGCGGCGCGCCTGCAGCCCACGGACCTCCCTTCCGTGGAAGGCCCCGCTGGACGGTTCGACGTCGCCCTTCGCTGGCTGATCCGCGGAGCGCCTGCGTCGTTCGTGCGCAGCGGTCTCGCGCTCGCCGACGTGTTCGCGCCCGACCACGTCTTCCGCGACGAAGACCTCCCCGGTCGTGGCGACCCGGACTTCGACGAGGGCCTGGTCGCCGACGTCGCCGCGGCGCTCGGCGCGCCGTGGGATCGCCACGGGCCCCTCGCGATCTGGGAGGCGTGCGGCGCCTCTCCGGGGCTCGGCCGCGCGATCGCGACCCTCGCGCGCAGCGGCCTCCCGAGCGCCGTGCAGGCCCGCGCGATCCAGCTCTACACGACCCTGCGGCACGAGGAGCCACGACCCGACAAGGTCGAAGCGCTGGTCGCGGAGGCGCCTACGCTGGTGAGGTTCCTGCGAGAGCTCGACGAGCCTCGTGCGCTCGCGTCGCTGCAGCAGCTCGACGAGTGCTGTTCGACCTTCGCGACCGCCGAGCACGTCCGCGCGCGCCTGCCGGCGATCATGGAGCTCGTCGCGCGACAGGTGCGCGACCGCGCCGGCCCCTTCGACGGCCACGGTCTCGAGGGGCTCGTCGTGGGTCTCGGCGCGCGCGTCGCCGAAGCGCTCGAGGCCGGCGACGAGAGCTTCCGCGCCCTGCACGCGAGCTGCCGCCGGAAGAACGACGCCTGGCTCCTCTCCATGGGACTCGCGGAGCTCGGCCGCGCGCAGCCGACGCTGGTCTCGGAGGCTTGGCGTCGGCACCCGACGAAGCTCCTCCGCGCCGCCGCGGTGCTGGGAGTCCTCGGGCGTCCCTGGGCGCGGGCTACTGCGAGGAAGCTCGTCCTTCCGACCCTCGAGGGTGTGCTCGATCGAACCACAGACCTCCGCCGTGCCGGGCGGACCAACCCGATACCCCGACGGCTGCGCGACCACCGCGAGGGCCGCGTCGCGCTCCGTCCTGGCCAGGTCGAGCGTCACCAGCGGGTCGTCGCCGAGCGTCTGTGCATCGTCGCCCTCGACGACGTCGTGGCGGCCGCCCTCCGCGAACTCCGGACGAGCGCGTCCTTCGAACCGGCCGGTACCGCCCAGCTGCACGCGCTCTCCATCGTGGGCTGGGTGCAGGAGAACCGCCGCCCGCTCCGTCGTCTGCTCCAGGACCCGCGGACCCTCGAAGGCGACGACGCGTACCTGTTCACCCACCCCGCGACCCGCGCATGGCTCGAGCGTCATCCGTTGCTCGCGGAGCGCCTCGCGACGTGGCGCTCGGGTGTCACGCTCGACACCTCGGTCGAGGGGTTCGGACCTGTCGCGCTCGAGACGGCCAGCGATCCGCTCGAGGTGCTGCGGATGGGAACCTACGTCGGCTCGTGCCTCGGGCTCGGAGGCGGCCTCGCCTATTCGGCCGCGGCGGCGGCGCTCGATGCCAACAAGCGCGTGGTCTACGCGCGAGACGTCGAAGGACGGGTGCTCGGGCGTCAGCTCGTCGCGTACAGCGAAGACGACGATCTCGTGTGCTTCACCCCCTATCCGCTGGGCATGTCTCCTGGGATCCGCGAACTCTTCGCAGCCTACGACGCGCGCTGGTCAGAGGCCCTCGGGGTGCCGCTGCGCGCCGCCGATCGCAGCGACTACGTCATCGCCGACATCCTGTCGCACGGATTCTGGGACGACGGCGCCTGGGATCCCGTGACGACCGTGAACCGTCAGAGCTTGGTCGGGATGTAGGTCCACGGCTCGGCGCAGGTCTTCACCGAGCCGCAGTAGTCGCTGCATGCCTTGCTCGACGCGGTGTCGACGACGATCTCGATGTGGCCCCACGTCTTCGAGTACCCGCATTGACCGCGCTGCCACACGATCACCGAACCGCGAGGAATGCCGCGTGCGCCGAGCCCGATCACCCGTCGAAAGCCGATCTTCTTCAGATCGGCGGGATGGGCGTTCGCCCACTCGCCCCACTGGTAGGCGCCGGCGAAGCGGGTCCACCCGGGCGGGGTAGGCAGGATGCCGGAGGCCTCCGCCGACATCCGCACGCCCATCAGGCACTTGCCCCCGGCCTTCTTGCCGCTCCACATCGCCATCGCCTTGTCGGCGAGGGTCTTGCCCCGGGCTGCGTCGTAGTCGTCGAGCGGCCCCTTGGGCGGCGGCGCGGGGGGGCCGGCGTCCGCGCCGGTCTCGGCGCCAGCATCCTCGGCGGGAGGGATCTCGACGGCCGGACCCTGCGAGATGCCGCCATCGAGCGCCACGCTCTCGCCAGGCGCGTCCGGCACCTCGTCCTGCGGATCGTCGGGCACCCCGAGATCACCGACACAACCGAGCGCGGACGCGAAGACGGCAACGATCGCCAGGTGGGGAGCGCAACGCATCCCCTCCACGAGTATCTGGTGGGAAGCCACCGTCAAGGGGATAGATCTGGCTCACTCCGGCGGATCAGTCCTTCTTCTCCCGTCGCGCGCGCGTCGCCTCCACGAACGGCTGCGCGGATGCCCGTGACTCCGCGAACGCCGGGTGCCGCTCGAGCCGCGCCACATAGGCGGTGATGTCGTCGGGCAGCGACAGGCCCTCGGTCACCGCGTAGTGCGCCGCGATCGCCGCGCCGAGGTCGCCGAGCGTGATCTCGGTGCCACACACGTACGGGCGCCCGTCGGCGAGCGCCCGGCCCCAGAGCTGCCACGCGACGGCCATGGTGGCCTCGGTCGTCGCGCGGATCGCCTCCGACTTGTCCCAGAAGTACTTGCCGATCGGCGTCAACAGGTAGAGATCGGCGAGGCGATCGTGGTGCCGCGCGAGGCGCTCGACCCCGGCGGGCAAGAGACACCGCGGGCCGCGCTCCTCGAGGTACTCGAGGATCGAGGTGGACTCGAAGAGCGGCCCCTCGTCGGTCTCGAGCACCGGCATCTTCCCGAACGGGCTCATCGCCACGTAGTCCGCGCGCTTCAGGTCGCCGGCGAACGGATTCAGCTCGCGCAGCTCCACCGCATCGCCACGGAGACGGATGCCGAGCAAGGCCTTGCGCGAGTAGGTGGAGAGCGGGTGGTAGTGGAGCCTCATGACGACATCGAAGCGCGCGCGCGCCGCGTGCGTCAACGCCGTGCTCGGCGACGCCGTGACGGGGTCAGCGACTGCGTGTCAGATACGGCAGCGCGAACAGGTAGAGCCCGCTCACCAGGAGGAGCACGAGCGGCCCGAGCGCCATCACGCCGGCCCACGCCGGATACACGGGGCGCCCCGTGACGAACAGGTTGACGATCACGCCCACCGTGAAGGCGATGGACACCCACCGGTGGCCCTTGCGGACCCATGCACTGAAACCCATGCATCGGTGGTATCGCCCACCCACCCTCGTCGCTTCTCTCGAAACTGCGATCTCGACCTGCCGGGCCCACCTTCGCGTCGGCGCGCGCGTGTTAGCCTCCACGACCATGTTCGTCGTTTGTTCGGGGTGTCGTCGGCACGTTCGCGCGGAGCACCGCGTCTGTCCGTTCTGCGGTGACGCCGGCCGCGTGCAACGCCCCGAGGCCGCCGGTCCTCGGCGCCTCGATCGGCTGGCGCTGTTCACGTTCGCGGCGTCGCTCGCCGCGTGCGGCTCGTCGGCGCCGCCGCCGAACCTGGGTAGCGCCCCGGCAGCGACGAGCCACGACGGCGCAGCGCCCGCGAACACGCCGTCCGCCCCGCCCGAGTTCGACGGCGGGCTCGGGCTCGACGACGCCGAACCGGCCTACAACGGGACGTTGTACGGCGCGCCCCCCGCGCCTTCCACGGGCCCGGACCTCGCGGGGAGCGGCCTCCCCGGCGGCGTGCCCAAGCCCAAGTCCGACGGTCCCGAGTCGTCGCTCACGTGGAAGACCCTGCCCGCCAGTGGTCCCGACCTCACGTACCTGAAGGCCAGGACGGCGGCCCTGCGGGCCTGCCACGCGAAGGTGCTGAAGGTCGACCCGACGTACGCGGCCACCTGCAAGATCGAGCTCTCGCTCGGCGGCGGGGTCGCGACCAAAGCCGTCGTGACCTGCGCGCCGGTGGCGGCCGACTTCGTGACGTGCCTGACCAAGCGGCTCGAGACGCCTTCCAAGGTCGAAGGCGACGCCCGCAAGGTCTCGGCGAGCGCGCGGTTCACGCCGCTGCAATAGAACCTCCGTGTGTCCCGCTCGGCACGGTCGGTGCGAGCGACCTTGCGCGCGCTCTTGCAGTCGGCCGCGCAGCCGTCCCCCGAGACGAGGTTGCCGTCGTCGCAGACCTCGCCGTCGAGCACCTTGTCCCCGCAGCGAGGGATCGTGCACGTCCTGCGACAGGGCGAGGACCGATCGAAGGCCTGGATGGGGTGGTGCCGACGTAGAGTCCCTCCGCGCCGAACTCGCGACGAAGGAGGTGTCCGTGCACGCGGTCTTCCAGGGACCCGTCGACACCGACATGGCCAAGGAGATCACCTTGCCCAAGACCAGCTCCTCGGACGTGGCCAGGGCCATCCTCGAGGGGCCCGCGATCCCAAGGCGATCGAGCGGCAGTTCGGATCGGTGTAGTGATAGACAGCTGACATGGAGCGGTTCGAGCGCCACGACGAGGCAACGCCGGTCGCGGCCGCGAGTGAGCGCCTGCGCGCCTTCACGAAGGCGCTGTGGGACGCGCTCGTGCCGCGCTCCGGCCCCTGTCTGTCCGTGCAGGGCGAGCTCGTCCGCGCGAACGAGCGCCTCTCGAGCGAGCTGCTGCGGAACGGGCTCGGCAACTACTACACGCGAGACGACGAGGCGGGAACCGTCGCGGACAATTTCTACGGCAAACTCTTGCTGTTCCTCCTCGACACGCTCGTCGAGAATCGCAACGCGGCGCTGGACGACGACGACGTGGCCTATTTCTCGGACACGCGCCGGCGCGTCGCTCCCGACTGGGAGCGGTGTGTCCGCCTGGGCGAGCTCGAGAGCGCCGAGACGATCTCGGAGGCCGAGCGTGCCGAGCTCGAGGCCCTCGATGCCGCGGACGAGCAGATGCCCTGGGACGATCTGTTCGCACGGGCCACGCGCTGCATCGCCAACTGGTGCCTCGCCAACCCGGAGCTCGTCGACCTCGGTGGTGCTCCCGCGGAGGAGCGCGGCGTGCGCGACCTGAGGCGCCTGTTCGCGGCGCCTCCGCCGCCGTGTCCGCGCTGCCAGGGGAGGGGCTGGGTCCCGGCGACAGAACCGAAGCGGTTTCCCGAGCCGTGTTCGTGCACGCGCGCAGACTGAGTCGAGCCGGTATCCTCCCTCGGTGGCCGAGTACCTCTGCTACACGGACGGCTCGTGCAAGGCCGGTGACGGCGCACCCGGCGGCTTCGGGTTCTGCATCAAGCCGCCCAAGGGCCTGCCCATCGAGGGCTACGGCAAGGCCTGGGACACGCTCGCCAAGATCATGGAGTACCGCGCCGTCGCCGAGGCCCTGGCCGTGTTGCCCGACGGCGTCCAGGCCACCGTGTTCTCCGACAACCAGTCGCTCGTCGACAACCTCGAGAAGCGCCTGCGTGACTGGCAGGCCAACGGGTTCGCCAGGGTCGACTCCGACGTCGTGGAGAGCGTCCGCGCGATCGCGAGCAGCATCGGCGACAAGGGCCTCTCGGTGCGGTTCCAGTGGGTCCGGGCGCACAACGGCAACGCCGGCAACGAGCGCGCGGACCAGCTCGCCGCGCAAGGCGCCCGCGAAGCCAAGGCGGAGCTCGAGGCCGCGCGTCCGCCCATCCGCCGCAAGCGCTGACCGCAACTGTTGCCCATGTCCTTGGACTGAAGGACTGGCCGTCACCTACGTGCCCGCACGAACCGTCACCCATGTCCCTAGACCGGACACTTCCTGAGGCGCGTGCTCGACGTCGCCGCCGCAACCGTCCGCGACCAGGCGGGATCTGCACAGGCGCGCTCCGCGCGGACGCTGTACCCTTCGTCGATGTCCACCCTCCGCGCGATCGCGCTCACCACGTGTCTGTGTGCGTGCGGCTCCGACGCGAGCGACGGCACCGATCCCGACGCCTCCAGCCTCGACGCGGCGGGCGACGACACCGCGACGACCGACGGCACCGCGACCGACACCGGCACCGCGACCGACTCCGGCACGGCGACCGACACCGGCGCAGCGACCGAGGGCGGCGCGGACGCGACCACCGACAGCGGCGCCACCAAGGACACCGCGCCCCCGCCGCTCGATGCGCCGATCGACGGCGGCCCGAGCTGCACGTTCACCAAGGACGCCGACGGCTTCTTCTCCCTCAAGAGCCCGAAGTCCGACTACTGGGTCCGCCTGCCCGCCGGCTACGACGCGACCAAGCCCACCGCCCTCGTGTTCGGCTTCCACGGCTGCGGCGACACCGCGCGCAACTTCGCGACGTGGGCGATCGTGCCCTACGCGCTGCGCGCGTCGCACAAGTACATCGGCGCGTCGCTCGGCGGCCGCGAGGGCGCGTGCTGGACGGTCTCGACCGACACGGCGGTGGCGATGGCCGCGCTCGACCACCTGCGCTCGTGCTTCGCGGTCGATCCGAAGAAGATCGTCCTCGCGGGCTACTCGAGCGGCGGCGCCATGGCGTTCAACATCGGGCTCAAGAGCGCGGCGAGCTACGCCGGCCTCCTCATCGAGAACTCGGGGCTCTCGCAGGCCGTCGGAGGCAGCAACGTCGCGACGGTGCTCGGAGCCGCCGCGTGGAAGATCCACATCGGCCAGTCGGCGCGCATCGGCGACGGCAGCTACGCGATCGCCGGCATCCGCACCGACCGCGACAAGATGCTCGGTGCGAGCTTCCCGCTCGAGTACCGCGAGCTCGATGGCACCCACGACGGCACGTCGGACGACTGGGCGCTCTTCTTGCTCCCGAAGATCGCGACCTGGACCGCCCCGTAGCCAGGTTGCTCCACCGCACGTCCCTGACAGGACACTTCGGGCCACTGATCTCCCCAACCCGCGCCGGACGCTTGCGGCCGCGCATCCCACCACGACAGCCCCTGTACGCCTGGCGCCCACGAAAATGGCGGGCCGCCGGAGAATCGGCCCGCGCGCGCGGCGCGGATCGATAGCTTCGATGCATGCGGACCTTCGCCCTCGCGGGATACGGCGTCCTCCTCGGTGCGCTGCTCCACGGCGGCTGCTCCTCCGGCTCGATCGAGGAGGCGGACCCCGAGCCGCTCGCCATCGCGACCTTCGACGTCGACGCGCCGTTCGGCGAGGCGCCGCACAAGGTGGCTTTCCACTGGCGCGTCCTCGCGCGCAATCCGGCGTCGCTCACGTGCGCCATCGACTTCGACGGAGACGGCGTCGCCGATCGCGACGTCGGCGCGTGCGCCGCGGACACGGTCGCGGCGGCGCTCGAGAAGCAGCCCTCGCACGTCTACGAGACGGAGGGCGCCCACGATCCCGTGTTGATCGTGCGCGACGCGGACGGCCACGAGGCCCGTCGATCGACGCGCGTGTACGCCAACAAGCTCGTGTTCGCCAAGAACGTGTGGTTCCCCGAGAAGCTCCCCGGCTTCGTGTCGGCGACCTTCGACGGCGTGGTCGCACAGGTCACCTTCGCTTCGGCCACCGCCGTCCCCGACCTCGCGCCCGGCACCATCCTCTGGGGTACGAGCGCCGGGGGCTACCTCGGTCGGATCCTGACGGTGGAGACCACCGGCGCGAGCCTCCGCGCGACGCTCGAGCCAGTGCTGCTGACCGACGCGATCGAGCGCGGCTTCTTCGGGGCGCGCGACGAGGCCGCGGCCATGACCGACGCGAAGTGCCTCGACGGCTGCGAGGGGACCAAGCTCGAGCCCATCCGGTCGGCGGGCACCGGCCCCGTGGTCAAGTCCCTCGGGTCCTCGCGCGCACCGCTGCGGATCGACGGCTCGGGCAAGGTCGGCCTCAAGATCGACTTCCCGGAGCTCGACCTCGGGGAGAGCCGCAAGCTCGCCACCTCGGTGTTCGTCGGGATGGCGATCGACAAGCTCGTCGTCGACATCCCCAAGGCCGGCACCCTCAAGGAGTTCACCATCGCGGGCACCCCGCAGATCGAGCGCTCCGTCGCCATCACGACGAGCTCCTTCTTCGGCAAGTCGCTCGAGAAGGACTTCAAGCTCGGCACCTTCTCGCTCGGGACCATCCCGCTCGGGCCCATCATCATCGCGCCCGTCTTCATCCCCACGATCAGCGTCGGGGCGAGCGTCTCGATCGAGTACGCGGACAGCTTCTCGTTCCCGTTCACGATCAGCTACGACGGGGCCGCGTTCAAGACGAGCGCCTCGCCGCTGCTCTCCCCCACCTACAAGCCGTTCGCGGCGAGCCTCACCGCCGGCCTCGAGGCGACCGTGGCGCTCAAGCCGAAGGTGAACTTCCTGGTGATGGGCCTCGCGGGCCCGTACGTCTCGCCCGTGATGTCGGTCACGGCCGGGGTGAGCGTGAGCACCGACGGCAAGGGCGTGTGCCTGAACGTGAAGGGCGGCGTCGGCGGCGAGTTCGGGCTCGAATGCCCCTGGATCCCGGGCGCGAACGTGAAGAAGTCGTTCAGCCTCGCGAGCGTCACGGTCTACGAGAAGTGCCGCTGCGACGCCACCTGCGCAGACCGCGGCGCCGCCTGCGGCAGCGTGTCGGACGGCTGCGGCGGCACGCTCGCCTGCGGGGCGTGCGGCGGGGGGCTGTCGTGCTCGGCGAACAAGTGCGTGTCGAGCGCGTGTACGCCCAAGACCTGCGCCGACGTGGGCGCGCAGTGCGGCAGCGCGGTCGATGGCTGTGGCAAGGCGCTCGCGTGTGGGACCTGCGGCACCGGCGCGACCTGCACGGCCAACAAGTGCGTGGTGACCGGCGGGACCTGCACGCCGAAGAGCTGCGCCGGCGTGGGCGCGAAGTGCGGCAGCGTGGCCGACGGCTGCGGCAAGACGCTCGCCTGCGGCGCGTGCGCGACGGGCGAGACGTGCAGCGGCAACGTCTGCGTCGCGGGGACCTGCACCAAGAAGACGTGCGCGACGGCCGGGGCCGACTGCGGCACGGTGAGCGACGGTTGCTCCGGCACGCTCTCGTGCGGCACGTGCGCGACCGGGGCGACCTGCACCGCCAACAAGTGCGTGACCGGCACGACGCCCACCTGGGACTGCGCCAAGTCGGCGTACGGCGGCGCGCAGTACTGGACCTGCAGCGGCAGCAGCCGCTTCAAGTGCACGGGCACGACCCCAGCCGAGGAGAAGTGCGGCGCGCTCGGGTGCTTCTCCGCGGGCCTCGGGAAGGACGACGCCTGCATGGTCTCGGACGCCACGTGGGCCTGCTCAGGGTCGGCGTACGGCGGCGCGCAGTACTGGACCTGCGACGGCGCGAGCACCATGCACAAGTGCATCGGCACCTCGCCCGCGAAGGTCACGTGCTCCAAGGGCTGCACGAAGAAGACCCTCGGAGTCGACGACACATGCAACTGAACCGCGGGTGCGCGCTCGGCGCGTTCGTGCTCCTCGGCTGCGGCGTGAGCGGCGGGGCGGAGGAGCAGGCCACGCCGACGGACGCTGCGGTCGGCGACTCGATGTTCCCGCTCGAGGACGCGACCGGCAAGGACGGCGACGCCGACGCCGCCTGCGGGAGCGCCACGTTCAAGGTGACGGAGACGCAGGTCGTCTTCAACGTGCCGGCCGACGTTCGCTACATGCACGTCAAGGCGTGGGGGGCCGGAGGCAACGGCGAGGGCCAGTGCGCGCTGGACGGCGGCCTCGGTGGCTTCTCGGAGGGCGTCTTCGGCGTGAAGCCCGGCGATCCCCTGATCATCATCGTCGGCAAGCGAGGTCGCGCGGGGATGACCGGTGAGGACCGCTTCCGCTACGGCTTCGGCGACTGGGGTGGCGGCGGGCTGTCGGGGGTGTTCGCGACCTCGGTCCCCATCACTGAGGCCGACGCCGCGAAGGCGCTCCTCGTCGCGGGCGGCGGCGGCAGCGCCGGCGCCCCCGGCTGCAACCCGGGTGGCACGGGCAACCACCCCGACGCGGGTGGACAGCCGGCGATGCAAGGCGGCAGCGGCGCGGACTCGATCAACGGCGGCGCCGGTGGGTACCGCGGTGGAAAGGCGGGCTCAAGGGGAAGGCCTCGTTCGGCGGCTCCGGCTACGTATCCCCCACCGCGCTCGACTCCCGCATGCTCCACGTCGAACGGGCGACGGGCGCCCCACCGCGGACGGACGATCCGGACTACGACTCCACCGCCGGTCGCGAGGAGCAGAGCGGCCTCGTCGTGATCCACTTCACGTGCGGGCCCCCCGTGCTGAAGTGAGGTCAGCGCAGGGGCGCGGCGGTGGCGCGGCACGGCGAGGGCGCCGCCACCCCCCCCCGAGGGCGGCGGCCCCTCACGGCCTGGGTGAGATCCCCCTCAGCGGCGGCTGGCGACGGCGCTCGCCCACGCGCGCTCGAAGGAGGCGCGCGTCGGGTGGACCTGCAGCGGCTTGCGCAGCACGATCGCCGCCACCGCGAGGCCCATCGAGACCAGCTTCGAGCCCGCGAGCACGTGCGTCTCGGGGATTCGCTGCTGGTGCCGCTCGGTCCAGTCGGTGAGGCGGATGCGCACCTCGCTCTCGTACCCCGTCGCGTTCTCCCAGTCGTCGAAGACCGCGAGCTGCCCGTGCCGCGCGAGGGCGCCCTCGAGCAGCTGCACGATGCGCTGGGACATCGGGCCGCTGGCGCGTCCTTCGACGGTCATGCGGACGAGGCCCGGATAGGGAACCACGAAGCTCAACGACCCGTGTCGATCCTCGTAGCGTTCGTTGCTCGGAGCCAGTCGCTCGACCTGCATGCGGGCGCATGGATAGCAGCTGCGACCTCGTGCGTCGCGACCCGCGACTGCTCATCGACCGACCCACTTCCGCCAGTCGGGCTCAATGTGGCCGCGAGACGATGCGCTTCGCGAGGGACTGCGACGCGGCGTCGTTGCTGATCTCACCAGGGGGCACGGGGAGCGTCATCCACATGCGCTTGTCGTCGGGCCATGGCCCTCCCCACCCCTGCACGAGGCCGTCCACGACCACGACGACCGGCTGCTTCGGGTGCGCGGTCGCGAAGGCGCGCAGCCGCGCAGTGGCGGCGTCGGTCAGCGTCGTCACCACGTGGCCGTGCGGGGACTGACTTCGTCGTCGTACCAGACCTCGGCGTGCACGAAGGCGGTCTCGTCGAGCAGTGCGTCCTCGATCGTCCATTCGCGCACGACGGTCACGGGGCTGGTGACGTGCGCGGGGCGGCCATCGGCGCCACACCTCGACGACTTCGGGGGCGTGGGCCCGAGGAGCTCGGCGCACGCGGCGCCGATCGTCTGCCCCGGCTTCTGGCTGGCGGTGCGGAACGGCACGTCGGACACCGGCGCGACCGAGACGCGTAGCGCGACCGGCGGCGCCGGGGACACGGCGTCGCCCTTCACCGTCGACACTGGATCGCTGGGACGCGCGATCGTGGCGGTCCTGCGCACGCCGGAGCCGAGCAACAGAGGAGCGCGCGCACTCTCCGAGGTTGCCACGTCGCTCCTCACCACCCGAGGCGGGTGTCGAACGTGCCGCCCGTCCCGTCCGGTCGCACGCAGCGCAGCGACAGCTCCATCAGCTCCGGCCCCTGCAGGTAGTCGATCGCGATGGTGTGCGGACCGGCCTGCAGCTCGACGCGACCGACGATCGACTGCAGCGCGTGCAGCGCCGGACCGTTGTCGACGATGGGCTGCCCGTCGATCCACACCCGCGCGCCGTCGTCGGACGTCACGTAGAACAGGTGCGAGCCCGGGCTCGTGACCGTGAAGGTCCCGGTCACCTGCAGACGGAACCACTGCGGAGCTTCGGCGGTGCTGCGCGGCGGAAGACGAACCCCGTGGGGACGTCGGCGGTGTAGCTCCGGTAGTCGAAGGCGGACTGCGTGGGTGTCGCGGCCCACCCCTCCGGCGTGGCCCCCGTGAACACTGCGACGTGCAGGGGCGAGCCGTCGACCCCGACGGCGCGCGGGGGCGTCACGCGGTGTCCACAACCCACGAGCAGCAGCGCGATCAGGCAACGCCTCATGGAACGACAACGGAGCAGCGTCCCCGACCTTACGCCCCGGGTGCCGTGACGACATCGCCCAGTGTTACGATCGCGCCCCGCATGGAGCCCTACGCCGTCCTCGACGCGATCCGAGCGCACAGAGGGGGGCGGATCGCGTTCAAGAGCGCCCTCGTCCTCGCCGTCGCCACACTGTCCGCCGGCTTCTTCGGTCTGTGCGTGCCGTTCTTCCTGCTGTCGATGCAGATCCTCCCGGGCCTCGGCGTCGCGGGCGTGCTCTACGTCTTCGGTGGTGGCCTCGGCGGGCTCTTGTTCGGCGCGGTGTCGTCCGGCGTCAGCCTCTCGCGCACCGACCGGCTCGTGACGCGGTACTACGCGATCCTGTTCGCGACGCTGGCGATCCTTTCGCTCGGCTACCTCGTCGCGTACCTCAACATCGAGGCGCTCCAGCGGCACGTCTGAGCCGCGTCACTTGGGGAGCGGCGGCGCCTTGCGGAAGTAGAGGTACGGGTATGGCTTCGAGGCGCCGCACACCCCTCCCCCCGCGACGAGCACCGAGCCGTCGACGAGCGTCGCCGTGACCAGGTAGTCGTTGGGCTCGGGGAGCGCCGCGAAGGTGCTGACCGTCCCCGCGACGGGGTCGACGCGATCGACCGCGGCGGTGGCCTTCTCCGCGGGCGCGGTGGAGCCGCAGCCGTACGGATTGGGGAACTCGCCGGTCGCGCCCCCGACGACGAGCACCGAGCCGTCGCGCGACAGTGCGCTCGCCGACGCCATACGCGGCGCGGTGAGCTTGTACGGGGCCGGCGTGAACGAGCCGGTCGCCGGATCGAACAGCTCGACGGCGTCGCTCGCCTTCGAGATCGCGCCGCTCGAGAGCACCCCGCCGAGGGCGATCGCGCGGCCGTCGGGCAACGTCAGCAGCGCGTCGACGCCGGCCTTGGGCCCCTTGCCGACCTTGGTGAAGGTGCTGGTGTCGCCGTCGAACGTGTACGCGTCCTGCCCGAGGCCGGTCACGATCAGCACCCGGCCGTCGCGCAGCCGCGTGAGGTACTGCAGGCCGGGGCCGGTCTGCCAGTAGTCGATGGTCGGCGCGCCAGCGACCGTGGTGAACGTCTCGGTCTCGGGGTCGAACACGTGCGCGGACTTGCTGCCGTAGGCGAGCACCAGCACACGCCCGTCGGGGAGCAGCGCGGCGCGCGGCCCCTGGAACGCCTCGGTCGGCGCGCTCTTCGCTTTCACGAACGTGTTCGTCTTGGGGTCGAACAGGTCGACGATCAGGCTGTTGCAGCACGGCGAGGCGCCGACGCCCGACGCGCCGATGAGCGCGGCCCGACCGTCGAGCAAGGTGACCGTCGAGTGGTTCCAGCGCGCGGTGTTCATGGGCCCCGCCGCGGGGATGGTGTCCTTGGACTCGAGCGAGAACAGATCGGCACGGTCGGTCATCGTGACCGGCGCGATGACCGAGAGGCCGCCGCTCACGAGCGCACGCCCGTCGTGGAGCACCGCGACCGAGGGCATGTCGGCGTGCGGGATGGCCATGGTGCGCTTCTCCCACGGCAGGTCGCCTTCGATCGGGCCGGTGCGGTAGGCGAAGGCCCCCTTCGTCGAGCCCTTCTTGCCAGCGAGCTCGATGCGCACGTCGACGGAGCCCTGGGGTCCTGGAGGCGCCTGGATGGTCGCGGTCGTGGCGTCGATCACGCGCACGGGCGCGCGACCGTCGCCGAGGAAGAGCTTCATGCCCTTGGCGAATCCCTGGCCCTTGACGGTGAAGAACGCGCCGCCGCTCACCCAGTCCTGCGCGCCGCCGCCGGCCACCACCGCGGTGATCGACGTGACCGCGAAGTCGCAGCCCCCGACCACGCACACACCCGCGCAAACGGTGCCCGAGCAGGTGGGAGGCGTCTCGGCGATCGTGTCCGGGGTGGCGTCGCCGACGCCGCTCGATCCCGTGTCGTCGAGCACGGGCTCCCCCGCGTCCGAGGTCCCGCACGAGAGGGTCGAGAGAGACAGTCCGAGGACGACCAGAGTGCGCGTGGTCATGCGCGGATCCTAGGCCGCGACGCCTTCGCAAGCGAGTCTCGCGCGTGTTACGGATCGGTCGTGAGCGACCTCCCCGATCCCAGCGCCGTGCGCGTCGCGCTCTGGCGCGCCCTCCACGTCGAGGCCGACCCGCCGCCGCACGTCCTCGACGACACCCTCGGCCTCGCGCTCGCAGCGCCCTCCGACGATTTCCGCCAGTGCAGGGACATGGACCTGCGCGCGACGATGCGCGCCCGCGCGTCGATCGTGGCCCGCGCGCGGTTCACCGAGGACCTGGTCGCGGAGCGAGCAGCCCACGGGGTGCGACAGTACGTGCTGCTCGGCGCCGGGCTCGACACGTTCGCCCAGCGCAACCCCGCGCTCGCCTCCACCTTGCGGGTCTTCGAGGTCGACGCGCCTGCCTCGCAGGCGTGGAAACAACGGCGCCTGATCGAGCTCGGACTCCCCCCGCCCGAGTGGCTGCGCTTCGTGCCGGTCGACTTCGAGGTGACGTCGGCGTGGGAGTCGCTGGTCGCCGCGGGCTTCGACCGCACGGTGCCGGCGATCGTCGCGGCGCTCGGGGTCACGATGTACCTCACGGAGGAGGCCGTCGTGGCGATGTTCCGACCGCTGGCCGGCCTCGCGCCCGGCTCCACGGTGGTGCTCACGTTCGCGCCGCCCCTCGAGCTCCTCGAACCCGAGGAGTGGCCCGCGCGCAAGGCGACGGAGGCGGGCGCGCGCGCCGGCGGGACGCCGTGGCGGAGCACGTTCACGCCGCAGCAGCTCACCGCGCTCGTGCAGACGGCCGGCTTCCGCGCGGTCACGCACGTGTCGGCGCGCGCGCTCACGGAGCGGTACTTCGAAGGCCGGGCCGACGGCCTCCGCCCCTCGAGCGGGGAGGAGATCCTGCTCGTCGCCCCCTGACTGCGTCGTCGCGCGCGCGAAGTGCGAACCGAGCCACCCGATCCTTCCAGCGACGTTCGCAGTGCACCGCGGATCGCTCGGGCGTTCACGGTGGGCTCGCCGTTTGCACTTCGGAGAGCATGCCCCGCCTCCTCGTTGCGTGCATCGCCGTGGGTGTGTCGTCCTCGTCGCTGGCCGCCGCCGAGCCGATCGACGGCACGGTGTGGTCCGCCCCTGACAAGCCGAAGAGCAAGCCCCAGCGTCCAGGGCCCGCCTTCGCGATGGGCATCGGCTACCAGACCGCCGGGGTGGGGGTGCAAGCAAGCTTCGACGGGAGCCTGTCGCCGCGCTTCGCGGTCGCCCCCTGGGTGAGCGTCGGGGTCGTCCCCAATCCACTCGGCAGGGGCGCCACGGCGTGGGCGGGCGGCGTGATGGTGAAGTTCGGCGATCGCAGCCGCGCGGTCCTCGATCTCGGCGTCACTCCGATCTCCCTGCAGGGGCGCCGCTCGTCGTCGTTCGTGGGTCGCGAAGAGACGGTGGTGTACTCGACCACCGTGTACTACGGCGTCGTCGGCGCGGCGGGCTTCGAACAGATGGGCCGCTCGGGTTGGTTCGTGCGCACGATGGTCGGCGTGGCCGCGGCCCCGACGACCGAGGGCCCCCGAGCGGGCCCCACGCTCTCCGTCAACACGGGCTTCAAGGCCTTCTGACGTTCCCAGCCTCCTCGGCTTCGGGCACTCTGTCTGCATGAAGCACCGCGTCTTGGCCACGATCGTCCTCGTCGGGTGCAGCTCGAGCGACGACCCCGCGTCTCCTTCGACCGACGCCGAGAGCGAGGTCGCGAGCGACGGCGCGAGCGACGTCACCACCGACACCGTCGTGCCCGGTCCCGACACCACGAGCGACACTCCCGCCACCGGGGTCGGCCTCTCGGCGAAGCACCCGCGCGACGAGGGCATGGCCGCGGACCCCGCGGTGCTCTTCACCAGCGACTTCGAGAAGGACCTCGCGGGCTTCACGGACTACACGAAGGACCCGGCGCGCATCGCCGTCGTGACCGACCCCGCCGTCGCGCACGGCGGCTCGAAGTACCTCTCGGCCACGGTCACCAAGACGATGCTCAAGGGCAGCCTCGGCCCCTACGTCGCAGCGATGGCGCAGGTCCGTCTGTCGAAGACGGTCGACCAGGTGTACTGGCGATTCCACGTCCGCTTCGTCGGCAAGTCCGCGGTCCCGCACCACTGGGTGCGCCTCGCCGCGGGCAACGCCGCCTACGACTCCGACGGGCTCGCGAACACGGTGCCGCCCGGGAACGGTGGCTTCTGGTTCGACTTCGATGCGCGCGACGACGGCCTCTTCGGCTTCTACGCCTACTGGCACAAGATGCGCTCGGGCCGCTGCAACGACGGCACGGCGGTGCCCGGCTGCGCAGGCGACCAGGGGACCACCTACTACTACGGCAACAACTTCGTGCCGGCCGGTCAGGCCGCGTTCCCGCGCGACGCCTGGTTCTGCGTCGAGCTGATGGCGAAGGCGAACACGGTCGGCAGCACCGACGGCGCCCTCTCGTACTGGAAGGACGACGCGCTGGTCGGCGCGTACGAGCCCGGCAAGCCGCGCGGCCGCTGGCTCCGCGACAACTTCTTCTCGTGGGGGCCGTACTTCGTCGACGAGCGCGCGTTCGAGGGCTTCGACTTCCGCACGGCGACGGACGTGCGGTTCAAGAAGATCACCCTCGATGCCTACTACGAGCTCGGCTCGCTCACGCAGCGCGAGAAGGACCTCGGCGTGACGTTCCCGGAGGCGCAGCAGATCCTCTACGACGACGTGGTGGTGGCCACCGAACGCATCGGCTGCCGCACCCACTGACCCGGATTCCAGCACAAAGTCGCTGCAGCTGGTTGCGGTTGGGTCGTACCAGGTTGCGTTTGCGTCGTTTGGAAGCTACCCTGGACAGGAGGTTCAGCGATGGGAGCTGCGGTGCACATGGAGGATCAGATTCGCCGGATGACCCCGGTCGCCGCGCCTCCCGAGCAGCAGGCGCAGGTGGTTGCGCTGTCCAAGGCGCTCGAGGGCATGGCCCATTCGCCGAAGCGTCGTGCGCCCCAGTGTCAGCTGGTCGGCCCGAAGGGCGAGAGCACCGCGATTCCGGAGTCGGTCTTCTATGTGCTCGAACGCGTGGCCGAGGTCCTGGCACGGGGCGACTCCATCACGGTCGTGCCCGTGGGCCGTGAGGTCACCACGCAACAAGCAGCGGATCTCCTGAACGTCTCCCGTCAGTACCTCGTGCGCCTTCTCGACGAGGGACGCATCGCCTTCCGCAAGACGGGCAAGCACCGCCGCCTTCGCATCGAAGACGTGCTCGAGTTCAAGGAGCTGCGCGACAAGGACCGTCGCGCCGGGCTTCGCGAGCTCTCGCGCATGACCGAGGAGTTCGGCGGGTACGATTCCGAACTGAAGTAGACTGCTCGCTTCGAGGCTGCATGGTCCCGGCGCCCTTCATCGTCGTGGTCGACGCGAACGTGTTGTTCCCGCTCACGCTCCGGGACACCGTCCTCCGCGCAGCTGCCGCGGGCTTCTACCAGCTCCGCTGGAGCGCCGAGATCCTGGACGAGATGGAGCGCAATCTGGTCTCGACCGGTACGATGGCTGCCGACAAGGCTGCACGACTGCGCGCAACGATGGAGCGGTTCTTCCCCGAAGCGCAGGTGACCGGCCACGCCTCGCTCGTCGCCGGCCTCCTGAACGACATCAAGGATCGGCACGTCGTAGCTGCGGCGGTGAAGGCGGGTGGACAGGTGATCACGACGTCGAACCTCAAGGACTTTGCACCGCTCCCGGAGGGTCTGGAGGCGCAGTCGCCGGACGAGTTTCTCTGCAACCTCTTCGACCTCGATCCTGCAGGCTTCGTCGAGATGCTCCGCGAGCAGTCCGCGGATCTGGTGAAGCCGCCCGTGACCTTCGAGGAGCTCCTTGATCGCCTTGCCCGCGTGGTCCCGGACCTCGTCACCGTTGTTCGTGAGTTCGTCGTGGCGTGACGCGTGATGGGCCTGCTCCTAGACTCGCCTCTTCGTACCGGCGACATACCGGCCCCCTGCGGCCAGAAGTCGTGCTGCGGGAGGTCTTACACCCTGTGCGCCGTCTGCATCGGCAAGGGCAGCTGGGAGTATCCAGAGGACGATACCTGCCACTTCTCCCCTTGCAACGACACGGGCCCGTGGGACACCGGCGCGTTCCGCCGAAGTGGACAGCGAGGCCGAGACCACGGGGGACGTCGAGGATGGAGCCAGCGACGTCGCCGGCGACGAACGGGGATGACGTCGAGGCGGTGTTCCAAGCCACCTCGGCTTGAGGCAGTCTGTGTTCCCCATGGCAGCCAAGCTCGCGAGCTTTCCATCCAGCGTGAAGGTCGGTGGTGACGTCACCTATTCGGGTCGAACCCTGGAGGTGGCTCCGGACGGCGCGGAGCTGCTCTACGGCGATGCGCAGGCGCTCTTTCGCCTCCGCCGCGGAGAGAAGGTGCGCCAGAAAATCGACACGGGCGAGCGGCACATCGTGTCGGCCTCGGCGCTCGGTGGAGGTGAGGTCGCGGTCGGACTCTGGGGCGTGGGCGACGAACCTCCTCGCGTCGAGGTGTTCGATGCGAACACGAGCCTCGCGACGTACGAAGTGCCAGAGGCGGCCGTCCTCTCTGGTTGCCTCGCCTCGCGGCAGGCCGAGGCCATCGTGGGGTGGGGCATGGCCTCGACGGAGGACCGAAAGCTCCAGCTCTGGTGGTGGCCGCTCGGCGCGCCAGGCGGACCACGCGTGACCCACGCGATCGCCGCGGAGGGTATCGTCCTCGACGCGGCGTTCGTCGGAACGAAGCTCTTCGTGAGCGCCGGAGACAAGCTGTTCGTCGCGACCTCCTCCGAGATCGCCGCGGTGAAGACGGACGGGGGACCGACCCGGCTCGCTGGCGCGCGGACGGGAACGAACCTCCTCGCCCGCGTCGGCCGGAGCTTCGTCGTGATGACGACCGATGGTGAGGTCGTCCACACGCTCCCTCCCGTTCTGAAGCTCGCCCAGCTGACGGCGGACGGACGCCGCGTCGTCGGCTACGGCGAGTCGCTCGACGTCAAGACACCCATCGAGGTGCGGGAAAGGTACCCGGAGTGGGCGCGCACGAACTTCGTCGCGTCTTTCGATACCGCCACCGGCGAGCGCCTCGGCTGGGGCAAGGTCGCCGATTCGGTCGATGCGCTGGCGCTCGTCGACGACGAGCTGATCGTCACCAAGAGCGTCAAGCGCATCGCCTTCCACCCCTGGAAGCTCGCGACGGGTCAGTAGCTCCGATTCGTGGTCACGCCCTCGCGAGGTAGGCGACCAGGTTGTCGAGCGTGCGGTCCGTCCCGTCGGCGACGCCGAGCTTCACGAAGTGATCGAGGTGCTCCTCCGACCCGCAGCGGATCGTGACGGTCATGCGCGTGCCGACGTCCGCGATCTCGAGGCGCACCGTGCCGAGGGCACCGAGCGCGTCGAACACCAGGAGCGAAGGGCGCTCCACCGCGCGGTACGTCCCGGCGAACGGCGGGCTGTGTGCGTCGCCGCGGTTCACGAACTTGAACGCGCCGCCGGGGCGCGCGTCGATCTCGCACTCCGCGAGCGGCGTGCCGCTCGGGTCCCACCAGTGCGCCACCTGCTCGGGCTTTGTCCACGCCTCGAACACCAGCTCGCGCGCGACGCCGAAGCGCCGCTGGAAGGTGATGGTCAGGGTCTCTCGGTCGATGGTCGTGGCGGTCTTCGCGTCGATCACTTCGGGCTCCTTCGGTTGCTGGTCTGCGGCTTGGACTTCTTGGTGGTCTTCTTCGTGGCGGGCGCGGGGTCGGTCGCCGCCATCCGGGCGAGGTGGGCCTCGAGGTTGTCGAAGCGACGCTCCCATTGCGCGCGGAACGGGCCGAGCCAGTCGTCGACCTCGCGGAGCGGGCCACCGACGACCAGTCGCCGCGGCCTTCGCTGCGCGTCGCGACCGGCCTCGATGAGCCCCGCCTCTTCGAGGATGCGCAGGTGCTTCGAGATCGTCGGTTGCCGGACGCCGAAGGGGGCCGCGAGCTCGGCCACGGTGGCCTCGCCCTCTGCGAGGCGGGCGAGGATGCTGCGCCGGATCGGCGCGGCGAGAGCGGCGAAGGCGAGGTCGATGCGGTCGGTCTGTTCCATCGCCTCTTAGCTATATAGCTCGTTGGCGATGTATGCAAGGGCGTATACTCCCTGAATGAGCAAGCGCCTCGGCTGGACGTTCGTCTGCGCGGTCACGGCGGCCGCGTGCGGTGGCAGCGACACTGGCGACGCGCCCACGGACGGCGCGACCGACGACACCATGACCGTCGACGACGCGGTCCCCAGTGACGGGACGTCGGACGGCTCAACGCCCGACAGCTCGACGCCCGACGGCTCGATCCCCGACGGCGCGACCGGCGGTACGTACCCCGTCTACCCGGGCTGCGCCGCCCCAGCGACCACCTTCGCGCGCACCGTGTACGTCGATCCGGCCGGTTCCGACACGGGCGACGGCTCGAAGACCAAGCCGTTCGGCCCTCTCGCCTCCGCGCTCGCGAAGAAGAAGATCGCCCCTGGTGACCATGTGATCGTGCTCCCCGGCGACCACGGGGTCGTCCAGGTGAGCAAGTCCGCGAACCCCGAGCTCGCCAGCGCGACGACCTGGACCTGGTTCGACTTCCAGCCGGGCGCGACGGCCAAGGGGCTTTCGATCGGCGACATGGCGTTCTGGCTCGTCACGGGCGCGGAGGTGAGCGCCACGCGCGCCGCCACCAAGAGCGCGCTCTACACCGTCACCGCGAGCCACGACGTGGTGCTCGTCGACGCGCACCTCTACACGGTCAAGGACAGCAAGGGCTGGACGGCCAAGGACTGGATCGACACCGCCGCGGACGGCGTCTTCCTCCGCAACGGCGCGTGCCTCTCGGTGGCGCGCACGAAGATCCTCAACTCACGCTTCGGCGCTGCGATCCTGAGCGACGGCAAGGCGCGCCCGGCCACCAGCATGAAGGTGCTGTTCCAGGGGAACGAGATCGCGAACTTCTCGGGCGACGGCATCCGCCCCATCGCGTCGGACGTGATCCTGCGGGACAACTACATCCACGACGTCTACGTGAACGACGCCGACGGCGACGCGAACCACGACGACGGCGTCCAGATGTGGGCGCTCGGCGGCGCGACCTACGACAACATCCTCATCGAGCACAACTGGGTCCAGGAGACGACCGACCCGAAGCGCCCGCTGCAGAACGACCTGCAGGGCATCAGCCAGTTCGACGGCGTGAGCACGAACATCGTCATCCGCGACAACGTGGTGCTCGCGGGCGCCTACCACGGCATCGCCTTGTACGGCTGTGAGGACAGCAAGATCGAGCACAACACGGTCGCGAACCCCGGCAGCAACGGCAACAAGCTCTGGGTGGGCGTCTTCGACCTCAAGGACGGCACCCCCTCGAAGGGCCTCACCGTGAAGGACAACGCGGCCACGACGTTCAGCTTCTCCGCGAAGACGACGGGCTTCGTGAACACCAACAACGTCGCCGTCCCCGATCCGGTGGCGACCTACACGACCTTCGACAAGGTCGGCATGGTCATCGACCTGACGCCGAAGCCCGGCTCGGTGCTCGCGGGCAAGGGCGCGGGGTCGTCGCTAACGAAGCCGCCCGCCTCGCTGCCGTGACGCCCTCCAGCAGTGTGGCGACGCTCTCGGCCGTCTACCTTGGTCTTGCCGTTCCTTCGACGAGTCCTCTGCCGAACATCGGTACGTGAGTGCGCGTCCATCTCACCGAAATCGGACTCCGGATGGACGGGCGCGACATCGCCGTCGAGAGTGCGCATGCGCTGACCGAATGCAGCGTGCTTCTCGGGCCCAGCGTCCATGAGAAGGCCTTTGGCGGCGGACGGACCGCGCACTGGTTGAAACACGGCATCATCGTGCTCGCAAGGGCTCACGGTAGTCAGATTGTGTCCGTGATGTTTTGCTTCTCTGGTGCCGACGGACCTTACGACCATCCACCCCATGAGTCGTTCGAGGGAGACATCGAGTTCGGCGGGCTGAGTGTCACTGGGGGTGAGACCGAACATGTCGCCCGATCGGTCCTGGGTGCCAGCGGACTTGGAAGCATTGTTGCGAGGCGTGTTGGCCAGTTGGTGGTGAACCTGCATCTCACGAAGCCACGCGGCGCATCGCGGTCGAGCAGGCGCTGTCTCACGCAACTCTCGGCGGAGTGGCCCGCGGCCACCGGCCTCACCTGGTAGGCCATCCGCCGGTCTCGGAACCCATCTCGATCAATCGCAGTCTATCGTGATGCTGTCGGAGTCGAGCTCTGCCGGCGACTTCACGGACAGTCCTGTTCCACGGTAGACGAGTCGCAACGCATGCTTGCCGCGGATGTATTTCACCGGGGTGATCGCGACCGGAACCCCATAGATCGAGTGGGGCCCCAGAAGGATCGGTGACGCTTCCTTTGGATGAGGTATCGACATCGGAAGAAAGGCGCCATCGAGCTCTAAGTTCAGCTTGGGTGGGCCGCCCTCTCCCGGCCAACCGTCGGGTACGACGAGCGGCATGTTACCGCTGTAGAACACCACGTAGACATCGAGGCATTCGGCACCTCCCAGGATCCGGACGCGCGGCTCGTCCAAGCGGAGCTCGGCGCCGAGTGGCAAACCGGATGGAACCGTCGTGAGTGTAGGGGAGGCGGAGCCAGTCGAAGGCGCCGCGCCTTCGAGCCTGGGATGGACACCTGTGGACGACCCATGACACGCCGCAACGAGGGTCGGCAGGACGACCCATGCGCTGATTCTCACCCGGTCGAGCCGGGTCATGGCTCCCCGAGGTCGGCCAGCGAGCCGTGGAGCGCGGCCCCTGGGTGGAGGAAGTAGAGCTCGCCCAGGTCCGCCAGCTTGTCGAGGAACTCGCCCATCGAGCGCGCGACGACGGAGATCCGCGCCGGCTCGTGCGGTCCGCCCGCCGGCACGTGGACCACCGGCCACCCGCTCGGCCGGCCACGCTCCGCGACGAACGCGAGGAACGAGCCGTCCGCGAGCTCGGCGAAGCGGACGCCGTCCAGGGGAACGAACTCACCATCGGCGGGCCGCAGCCGCACGTACGCGAGCTCGGGCCGCGAGAGGAACAGCAGACGACCGTCGAGTAGGAGCCGTGGGCCGAAGCGATCGAGCAGCTCCTCCAGCAGGGCGGGATGTGGAGGCGGGAAGGATTCCGGCGCCACCACCGCTGGACCGGCAGTGATGCGCGACGCGAACGCGTCCCAGAGGCGCTCGCGGGCCGCCTCGCACACCGCCCACTCGAGGCGCGGTTCGATCGCGAGCTCGCCCTCCACTTGCCCGACGCCGACGAACCCGGCCACCACGTCGAGCCACCGATCCCCACTCCTCCCGGAGGCGCACGGTGGCCCGCGACAGCCCGCCCGGGATCCGCGCCGTGGAGATCCCCGCGTGGGACCAGTCGGCCAGTGGGGCCGTGGGCTGACCGCGCGCCTTCCAGCGCCGGAACCGCTCCTGGAAGTCGAGCGGCACCTCGGGGACGCGCTCGGCGCGCTGGAACTCGTTGCGCACGAAGCGTTCGCCCTCGCTCAGGTAGGGAAACAGCCGGATCAACCAGCCCGTCACCAGGCGCGTCCCGTAGGTCGCCTCGGGCTTGCAGCATGGACTGCCAGAACTCGCGATCGGGTCGCCCCTCGGCGGTAGCGACCCATTGATCGCACAGCGGCTCGAGGTCGGCGACCCACCACCCGAGATCGTGATCGGCGAGCGCGCGCACCCGGGCCCGCACGTCGCGCCAGTCGTCCGGTGTCCCGCGCAGGGTGATCTCCGGGATGCCGCAGATGCAATACAGCTCGTAGTCGAAGTAGCGCTGGAACGCGTCCATCAAGACGACGCGGCTGACCGCCTGCTCCGTCGGACCCGTGGTCGAGAACGGACGGCTCACGAGCTCGGTCACGCCCTTCCCGAGCTCGGCGGCGAGCCCGGCGTGGAACGCGGCGAGATGGGTCTCCCACGCCGCGACCGACGTGAAGTCGAACGTGTCCACTTGGACCGTCTTGCGCCCGGCGTGACGCACGTAGCGATCGCGCAGCGCCTCCGCGTGCTCGCGCAGGTGGAGCGCGAACCCCTGCGCGAGCGTCAGCCAGATCGTGTCCGGCGAGAGCACGAGCGGTCGGTGATCGGAGAACGCGGTGTGCACGGCCACGAGGAGACCGTGCTCCCCTCGGGTCAGTGCCTCGCGGACCACTGGCGTGTCGACCAATGGACGCGTGCGCGACGACACGAGCAACGGCTGGCCGACGATGGCCTCGATCGCGCCATCTCCCTCCGCCAGACGCTCGGTCGCTGGTGCGACGTCGTCGACCGCGAACGTGAATCCCTCGTGCGTTCCCGCGCGCATGTGCCACCGGAGTGTAACGTCTCGTCCGAGCTGCACCAGCGGCGTGGATGGCTGCCCAAGGTCCTGCGGGCTCGGTGGTCGGACCGTCCATGAGGCGCGTGCTGCTGCTCGTCTGGTCGGCCGGGCTCGCGTGTCGGAGCCCACCCCCACCGCCAGCACCGGATCCTCCCGCCGCGGTGGCCGATCTGCACGCCGTGGCGGACGCGGTCGAGTGCCTCGCACGCTGCCGAGACGACGCGATCGGCCGCCTGCGCGAGTGCCACCGCGTCCGCATCTACTGTGGCGGCGCCGAGGACACCGCGGCGGAGGAGGTGTGCATCGCGGGCTGCGTGGCCTCGAAGCCGGTCCTGCTCCGCGGGGCTCCGGCGTCGTCCGTCGTCGCGGCCCACGCCTGCGTCTTCGCGAACGAGGAGAGCGTGCGGTGCCGCTACGCGACCCAGGGCGCGAGCTTCGCGCTGCCCTGCTGTGGCGAGGATCGGGTCGTGCGCTCGGGAGCGGTCTGTCCGGCGTACGGGGAGTGTCGTTGACGAGACCGGCGACCGGAGTTCCCGCAACGGGTAGCCTCCCGGCCATGCGAACCAAGCGCCTCGGTCGGACCGGCCTCTACGTCTCGGAGATCTGCCTCGGCACCATGACCTACGGGGGCAAGGGCTTCTGGGAGGTGATCGGCAAGCTGGGGCTCGACGCCGTGAAGGGGCAGCTGAAGCTCGCGATCGACGCCGGCGTGAACTTCGTCGACACCGCGGACGTCTACCACGAGGGCGAGAGCGAGCGCCTCGTCGCCGAGGCCATCGCTGGCCTCGGCATTCCGCGCCACTCGCTGGTCCTCGCGACCAAGGTGCGCGGCCGGGTGGGCAAGGGCCCCAACGACGCCGGCCTGTCGCGCAAGCACATCCTCGACGCGATCGACGGCAGCCTGCGGCGGCTCGGCGTCGATCACGTCGACCTCTACCAGATCCACGGCGTCGACCCGGTCACGCCGCTCGAGGAGACCATCGAGGCGCTCGACGACGTCGTGCGCGCCGGCAAGGCCCGCTACGTGGGCTTCTGCAACCTGCCCGCGTGGAAGGCCATGAAGGCCCTCGCCATCGCCGAGCGCAGGGGGCAGGCGCGCTTCGTCTCCGCGCAGATGTTCTACGCCATCGCCGCGCGCGACATCGAGCGCGAGATCGCGCCGCTCGCGCAGGAGGAGGGCCTCGGCATCCTCCCGTGGTCGCCGCTCGCGGGCGGGCTGCTCTCCGGGAAGTTCTCGGCCGAGGGCGGCCCCGCCGAGGCGCGGCGCGCGTCGTTCGACTTCCCGATCGTCGACAAGAAGCGCGCGTTCGCGTGCGTGGACGCCATGCGCCCGATCGCGGCGGCGCACGGCGTCTCCGTCGCGCAGGTGGCCCTCGCGTACCTGCTCGCCAAGCCGTTCGTGACGTCGGTCATCGTCGGCGCCAAGAGCGACGAGCAGCTGGTCGACAACCTGGCGGCGACGAAGCTCGCGCTGGCCGCCGACGAGCTCACCAAGCTGGACGAGGTGAGCGCGCTGCCGGCCGAGTACCCGGGCTGGATGGTGGAGTTCCAGCAGCGCGATCGGTTCGTCGAGGGTGCTGACCGTTGAAGATCGTCCTCGCCCCTCGCACGTAGGAAGCCTCATGTACCACCCCCTCGCCCCCTGCCCCGGCTGCCGTCGGCACGTCCGCGTCGCGGAGGCAGCCTGTCCGTTCTGTTCCAGCAGTCTCGAAGGCCTGGCCGCTCGGCCCGAACGCGACTTCGGTCGCCTCGGCCGCGCCGCGCTGTTCGCCGCGGCCGCGCTCGTCGCCGGCTGCGACAAGTCCGCCGTCCCCACCCAGGACCCGGCCAACAAGCCCAAGCCGACCGCCACCGACAGCGCCGCGCCGGTGGACGACGGCGGCCCGGACGATCCGGGTGCGCCGCAGGCCGAGTACGGTGCCCCGGCGCTGAAGGACGACGCGGGACCGCACGACATGGGCACCATGCACGCGAAGTACGGCGGCGCGCCGATGCCGCCGCCGTCGGCGATGCCGGCCTACGGGCTGCCCCCCTCCAAGAGCTCGAAGATGCCATGACCGCGCGATCCGACGATTCCGACGAGGACCCGCCCGACACCATCCCGGACTTCCTCGCTTCGGACGCAGACCGGGACGCGTCGGACGCGGCGCCCGACACCGAGCGGCGACCCCACTGATCCGCGACGTCCCGGGGAGCTAGCGGCGGCGGAACAGGAGCTTCGAGAAGAGAACGCGGTTGCGCGCGACGACGAAGTACCCGAGCTCGACGAACCAGAGGAACGGCACCCACGAGAGCAGGCGCGAGAGCCGGTGGCAGCCGATCTGCCCCAGCACGAACGTCGCGGCACGTCCCGCGCGGAGAGTCGGCCCTTCGCCGTCCACGGGCAAGACGTGGATCGCGCGCACGCAGGCCGCGCGCAGCGCCTCCGTCATCGGCGGAGAGGGCGCTTGCTGGAACGGGACGATCTCGAGTCGCCCGTGGGTGTCCTTCTGCCTGACCCAGGCAGTGACGCGGCGTCAGAAGCCTCAGTCGCCGTCCCAGAAGAGGTAGTGTCTCACCGGTCGATTGGACGACGGACCGCGCACCCTTGGCAAGCGGTACCATGACTCCGTGATCGACCGCGTCGCCCCGACCCGTCGCCCCGACCACGCCGCCGACGGCGAGCAACGCTGGCGCAAGCTCCTGTTCCTCCACTGGGCGTTCCCGGTCGAGGCTGTCCGTCCGCACGTGCCCGCGGCGCTCGATCTCGATCTCTTCGACGGCACGCTCTACGTCGGGGTCGTGCCGTTCGTCATGGAGCAGGTGCGGCCGTCTTGGCTGCCCCGGTTCGCGAGCTTCGACTTCCTCGAGACCAACGTGCGCACCTACGTCACCCACCGCGGCGAGCCCGGCGTGTACTTTCTCTCGCTCGAGGCCGCGTCGTCGCTCGCGTGTCTGGCCGCGCGCGCCACCTTCGGCCTGCCCTACTTCTGGGCGCGCATGCGGCGCGAGGAGCGCGACGGCCTGGTCGACTACGAGACCGAGCGGCTGCTCGGGGGCCCCGCCCGGAGCGCGTTCCGCTACCGCGTCGGGCCCGAGCTCGGACCGAGCGAGGTCGGGTCGCTGCAGCACTTCCTCGTCGAGCGCTACCTCCTGTTCGTCGAGAAGGGCGGCGTCATCCACCGCGGCCAGGTGCACCACCCTCCGTATCCGGTGCGCGCCGCCGAGGTGCTGTCGGTCGAGGACGGGCTGCTCGCGCGCGCGGGTCTGCCCTCGCCGACCACGCCCCCGGCGCTGGCGCACTACTCGGAAGGCGTCGACGTGGAGGTGTTCGGGCTCGAGGCGCGCTGAACACGCCGGCCGTCACGCCCCTACCACCGACGCGAACGCCGACGCGACGCCTCTGTGGTCTCGCGCGCTGTCGCTCGGCGCGGGCTTCGTCGCCTCCATCGTCACGATCACGCTGCCGCGCTTGTGCCGGCCCTCGACGAGCCGGTGCGCGTCCGCGATCCGCGCCATCGGCAACACCGAGTCGACGACGGGTCGCACCACGCCCGCCTCGACGAGGCGCGAGAGCTCCTCGATCCCCTCGCGCGTGTTGCTGCTGATCGCGTGCTTCACCTTCTGGCCCTTGCCGAAGGACGTGAGGACCGCCTGCGCCATCGTGCCGACGGTCCCTTCGAGCGGGAGGTAGGTGCCCTGGGCGGTGAGCGCGTGCTTGCTGCCGGCGAACGTGGTCACGCCCACCGTGTCGAAGACGAGATCGTAGGTCCCCTCACCGAACGGCGAGCCGGTCGTGTAGTCGACGACGTGGTGCGCGCCGAGCGATCGCACGAGCTCCACGTTGCGCGTGCTGCACGCGCCGGTCACCTCGGCGCCGAGGTGACGCGCGATCTGGACCGCCCAGCTGCCGACGCCGCCCGACGCGCCGATGACGAGCACGCGCTGACCGGGCTTCACCGCGCCGAAGTCGCGCATGAACATGAGCGCCGAGTTCCCGCCGAACGGCATCGCGGCCGCCTCCTCGTGGGTCAGCGACGCCGGCTTCGGCGCGATCGCGCCCGCCGCCTTCACCGCGACGTACTCGGCGTGCGCCCCGCGCATCGTCGCGCCGAACACGGCGTCCCCCACCCGGAAGCCGGTCACGTCGCGCCCGACCGCGGCGACGACCCCGGAGTAGTCCCTCCCCAGGATCGGGTTCCGCGGGCGGAACAGCCCGAGCAGCATTCGGCCCGCGAGCCAGAAGCCACCGGGGAACGACGACGCCCGGAAGCGCCAGTCGGCAGTCGTGACCGACGCCGCGTGCACCTGCACGAGGAGCTCGTCCGCCTTCGGCTGCGGCGTCGCAACCTCACCCACCGTCACCACGTCCGCTGGCCCGTACGCTTCGTAGATGCATGCTTTCATCGTCGACCTCCTTGCTCCCCTCGATTGATACTCACGGATCGAGCGAACGAAATTGACGAATGCTGCAGATGACCTATGCATATACGCATGGATTGGACCCAGGTTCGCTTCGACTGGAACCGCGCCCGCGCATTCCTGGTGACCGCCGAGGAGGGCTCCCTCTCGGCCGCGGCCCGCGTGCTCGGGATGACGCAGCCCACCCTCGGTCGGCAGGTCGACGCCCTCGAAGAGGAGCTCGGGGTCGCGCTGTTCGAGCGCGTCGGGCGCGGCCTGTCGTTGACGGCCAGTGGGGTCGGGCTCCTCGATCACGTGCGCGCGATGGGCGAGGCGGCGAGCCGCGTCTCGCTCACCGCGTCGGGCCAGTCGCAGAGCGTCGAGGGGCTGGTCACGATCACCGCGAGCGAGGTGACCGCGGCGTTCCTGCTCCCACCGATCCTGGCGCGCATGCGGCAGAGCCACCCGGGGCTCGAGCTCAAGGTCGTCGCCTCGATCGCCATCCGCGATCTGCGCCGTCGCGAGGCGGACGTCGCGATCCGCAGCGGCAAGCCGACCGATCCGGAGCTCGTCGCGACGCGCCTCCGCGACACGCCCGCCCGCCTCTACGCGACGCCCGGCTACCTCCGCCGCCTCGGCCGACCGAAGACGCAGGCGGACCTGAGCCGCGCCGACTTCATCGGCTTCAGCGACGACGGCGATCGCTTCCTCGACGGCATGAACGCCATTGGCTTCGCGCTCACCCGCAAGAACCTCTCGATCCACACGGCGAACCACCTCGTGCTATGGGAGCTCGTGAAGCAGGGGCTCGGGATCGGCGTGATCGTCGACGAGGTCGGCGACGCCGAGCCGCTCGTCGAGCGCGTCCTGCCCTCGCTCCCGCCGATCCCGGTGCCGATGTGGCTCGTCGCCCATCGCGAGGTGCGGACCAGCCGTCGCGTGCGGCTGGTCTTCGATCTCGTGGCGGAGATGCTCGGCCCGCCCAAGCGCTCGGGCGCCGCAGCCGCGCGACGGTAGGCTCGCCCGTCAGACCTCGAGGTCGGCGAGCGTGGCGGCCTTGCGTGCGCTCGGCCGCCGCACCACGCGCATCGGGACACCGTGCTTCGGGCGCAGCGTGGCGCTCGGCTCGGGCACGTCGTCCCCGGCCGGCTCGAAGCGGTAGCGGCGCAGCAGCGTGGCGAGGGCCAGCGCCGCCTCCATCATGGCGAAGTGGTTGCCGATGCACACGCGCGGCCCGGCGCCGAAGGGGAGCCACGCGTACCGGTGGCGACCGGCCTCGCGCTCGGGGAGGAAGCGGTCCGGGTCGAAGCGCTCCGGGTCGGGCCACAGCTTCGGGTCGTGGTGCAGCCCGTACGGCGAGACCATCACGTTGGTGCGCGGGCGGAGCGCGTAACCCGCGAGCGTCATCGGCTCGAGCGTGTCGCGGCCGAACATGTACACCGGCGGGTAGAGGCGCAGCGCCTCGCGGAACGCGCGCCCGATCACCTCGAGCCGCGGCAGGTCGGCGACGGTGGGCGGATCGTCGATCGAATCTGCCTCGCGCTCCATCGCCGCGTAGACCGCGGGGTCCCGCGCGGCGAGGTAGAGCGTCCACGCGAGGCCGGTCGCCGTGGTCTCGTGGCCGGCGACGAACAGGGTGAGCACCTCGTCGCGCACCTGCCGATCGTCCATCGTGCCTCCCTCGTCGTGGGCCTCGATGAGGCGCGAGAGCAGGTCGGTGCGGCCGGTGCCGAGCGTGCGGCGGCGGTCGTCGATCATGCGCTGCACGTGGGCGTCGAGGAACGCGATGGCTCCGGCGAGGGCGCGACCGCGCGGGCCCCACAGCACGACGGGCCCCGTGAAGGCCTGCTCGCCGCGCGCCGCGAGGGAAGAGAGCGCGCCACTCGTGCGGGTGCGGACCTGCTCGCACGCCCGCTTGGCCGCCACGTGGAGCAGCGCCGAGGGCCGCGCCATGACGTACCCGGTCCAGTCGAGGGCCACGGTGAGCGCGTCGCCGATCTCGTCGGCCTCGGAGAAGGTGTCGGCCTCGAACAGCGTCTTGCCCGCGACGCCCATGGTGAGGCGCGTGGTCTCGTGGGCCAGCGACAGCGTGCGGTCGTCGCCCCAGCCCTCGAGGGTGCGCAGCGTGCAGGCCACCATGTCGCGCGCGTAGGCCTCGAGCGCCTTCGGGGTGAAGAGCGGCGCCATCAAGCGACGCTGGCGCTTCCACAGATCGCCGGTCGACGTGAAGAGGCCCTCGCCCGCCAGGTTCCACAGGGCGAAGCGCAGCATGTCGGACTTGGTGATGCTGCCCGCCTTCTCGACGAGGAGCTCTTGCACGACGTCGGGCTCGTTGGCGACGACGACGCGGAGCGGCGGCGGCACGCGCAGACGGAGCAGCGGCCCTTCGGCGCGGGCCAGCTTGCCGAGCACGCCGAGCCGGTCGTTGCGCATGGCCGCGTTGTGCCCGAGGAGGCCCTCGCCGCCGGGGGCCACGGGGATCGCCGCTTGGTCCATTCGCGGATCCTACCGCGAGACCTCGGGGGCGCCGAAATGCAGCGTAGACGCGTCGTCCGTTCACTTCCCGCCGAGGCGATAGACGAGCACGTAGGCTCCCTTGTGCGCGGCTCGTCCGGGCAACTTCGCCAGACAGAAGTCGACCTCGGTCTTCGTGTAGACCACGCCGGTCGCATCGGTCAGCGTGAGCGTGAACAGCGACCCGGCGGAACAGGGCGGTGGAGTCCCGGTCGTGGTGTCGTCGACGGTGGCCCAGAACTCGGCGCAATCGGCGGCGCTCGAGGTCCCGAGGAAGGCACCGTTGCGGAACACCCGGCAATCGCCGAACACGTCGATCGTCGACTCGACGCCACCGATGCCGTCGGAGACGTGGAAGTGTGGCGCGATGCCCGAGGGCGGCCCCGCATCGATCGCGCTGCCGGTGTCCGCGCTCGACACGTCGGCGCCGAATCCTCCTGCGTCGATGGGCGCCGTGTCGGCGCCGATGCCCGTGTCGACGGAGGTGCCGGTGTCGGTCTCCGAGCCGGCGCCGAGGCCGTCCTTGCCGTTCTTCTCGCCGAGGGTCACGGTGCCGCCGCACCCCGAGAGGACCGCGAGCGCGGTGAGAGTGATGCACAGTCGGGGTCATGCACGTTCCTTGGCCGAGCGCTGTCGATGCGATCACGGAATCCACCGGTCGCTCACGGGGTGGGGATGAACTTGCGGACGCGAGCTTCGTACGGCGACGAAGGGTGGCTCGCGACGAACGCGCGCGCCAGCTTCTCGGCGGAGGCGGCGTCGCCGCTCGCCGCGTGGGCCTCGACGCGGAGCACGTTGGCCTCGAGCGCCAGCGCCCCGTTGGGGCAGGCCGTCTCGTAACGAGCGACGGAGGCGAGGGCCTGCGCGCCAGCGTTCGCGCGCACGGCCGTACGCGCGACGTCGAGGAGAGCGACCTCGTCGCCGAGCGCGCACCCGGCGGCCGCGGCCTGCAGCGTGGCCGGTGGTGGTGGTGGTGACACCGGAGCGGGCTGCGCAACGATCGACGCCGTCGCGGTGACGACGGGCGCGCTCACAATGGCGCGGGCCAGCGCGGGCGCGACGGCGACCGAAACGACCGGGCTCGTCGCGGCACTCGGGACCGTCACCGCGGGCGCCGCAGCAGGAGGCCTCGCGCGGAGGGCAAGGCCCCCACCGCCCAGGATCGCGAGACCGAACACGACCTTGAGACCGAGCGAGGTCGACGCGGCGACCCCCGTGGCGGCCAGCGACGTGGCGCCCCCGGCGATGACGCCGACGAGACGCCGACGACGCTCGGGGTGGGGATCGTCGAGGCGCGCCGAGTCGAGGATGGCTCGCTCGAGGCCCTCGGCGTCGTCGAGCAAGCGGCGGGGACCGTTCATCGCACACCTCCGTTTCGTGCCGCTCGGCGGCGTACCGCGGCCTGGAACAGCTCGCGGGCGCGTCGCAATCGGGAAGAGACGGTCCCGACGGGGAGCGCGAGGGTCGTCGCGATCTCGGGCACGGTCTCCTGTTCGAGCTCGTAGAGGACGAAGACCGCGCGCAGGTCGTCGGGCGAAGTTCGTCGAGGATCCGTCGAGGACGGCGCGCGCCCGTCGACGATCGAGCGCCTCGTCCGGCAGAGGCTCGCCGTCTCGCGCCGCGGCGACGGAGTCCTCGTCGCCAACGTGCTTGGTCCGACGCATCGCGCGCCGCGCGTCGGAGGCTACCCGCAGCGCGATGGCGAACAGGAGCGCGCGCGTGCCGCCCTCCCGGATCGGGGTCTCCTGTCGTGCGGCGACGATCCACACCTGCTGGACCGCGTCGTCGAGAGAGGCGTCGTCCACGCCGAGCCGGCGCAGCGACCGGAAGACGAAGTCGAAGTGGCGCTCGACGAGCTCGGGCAGCGCCACGACGGGCTCGCCCTCGAGCTCGAACGGGGGGGCCGCGCGGATCACGCCCTCTGCTTGGCCGCTCACGGGCGAATCGATCACGAAAAGCGCACGAGCAGCCCGAGTCGCACCGACCCGACGACCGGCGGCGGACGGTAGAGGAAGAAATCGGGTGCCACGACGAAGTCCTCGCGCAGGAACGGCGCCCCGCCCGCGCCCTCGAGCTCGAGCGCGGAGGCGCGCAGAAAGCGCCACTCGAGGCGGAGGAGCAGGCCGGCGACGACCCAGGGTCGGGTCTCCGCGCGCGGCCGCTCCACGTACGACGGCGTGGCGCGCAGGGTACCGACCTCCCCGAACGCGCAGCCGCGGAGCACGACGGTCGCGCCGATCGGGAACGGGCACACCTCGAGGCGGGCGGTCGTCCACGAGAAGCGCGCGGCCGGTCCACGAGGTTCGACGACGAGCCCGCTCGCTCCGAAGCCGATGCCGACGCGTACCACCGGGCCGGGCTCTGCGCCCCGCGCACGCTCGACGTCGACGACGAGGGGCGTCGTCGTCACGAGGCCGACCCCCATCGCGTGGGCGGCCACGCCGAACCCCGCCGCGACGGCCCACCGAAGCGCCGGTGGGGGCGTGGGCTCGGGTGAAGCGACCACGGTCGTCGTCGGTGCGATCGGCGGGTTGGTCACGACGGGGACCGGCGGCGGATGGCTCGGAGGCGGAGCGGCAGATGAGGCGGAGGCAGCACTCGACGACGTCGACGTCGTCGCCGCGTCGGGGTCCAGCGCGAGCGCCGTGATCAGCGCGAGCGCGTCGACGACCTCGGCGCAACTCGGCGCCGCCACCTTGCGCGGCGCACCCGCACCGATCTTGATCGACCCGACGCTGTTCGGACCGACGCGCCGGATGTCAACCGAGACGACCTGGGCCGAATCGCCCACCTTCGCGCGAGAAATCCGGCCCGATCGCGCGGCGATGCCCTGCCAGTATGCGTTCGCGTCGGGGCAGCCCGGGTGGGCGACGAACTCCACCCGGATGGCCTCGACGGGCGTGGCCGCCATCGCCACGTACGAGCCGCACAGGCAGAGCCCGAACACGATGGCGCGGCGCGACACGCGGGCAAGCCTGGACCACGACGCCCGCCACGTCACCTGGGCGATGTTGGCGCTGGCGGCGGCGCTCAGGATCCGTCGCTGGCCGTGTCGGGCGAGTTGCACATCGACGAGAGCGACGAGAGATGGACGCCATCGGAGCCCAGAGCGCCGCCGCAGGATGAGGATGTGCTTCGCACGTCCACCAACGCGACGTGACATCGGAGCTCCTCGTGATATCAAAAGGCACATGCGCATCTTGTTCGTGTGCGTCGCGTGTCTCGGCTGCACGTGGAGCGCGCGGCGCGGGCACGCGACACCGACGGTGACCTCCGACGGCAGCATCGGACCGGAGCCGCGCAGAATCGCGAAGGTGCGCGCGCTCGCGGCGGAGATGCTCGGGTGTCCGCGCGCGAAGGTGGACGTCGGGCAGATAGACGCCGAGACCTTCAACGTCGGCGGCTGCGGAAAGACCGCCACGCTCAAGTGCTTCAAGGCGAAGCGGTTCGCGTGTCACGCCCAAGACGAGAGCGTTCCGGCCGCGAGCGCGGGCGTCGAAGACATCGATCGCCCGTTCGACAAAGAGGCCGCGCGCCGGACCCTGAAATCGATCTCCTACGCCGACTGCGGCACCGGCGGCCCAGGCAAGATCACGGTGACCTTCGCGCCGGAAGGGACGTGCACCGCGATCAGGGTGAGCGAGGGCACCTACGAGGACGCGACGCGAACCTGCATCGAGTCGCGCTTCGCCAAGGTCTCGGTCCCACCCTTCGACGGAACTCCGCGGACCATCCGCTACGCGATTGACCTACCCACCGCACCCTGATCCGGCATGAACTGTGCCCCCGTTCGATTCGCCTCGGAGCGCTCGATGACCACGCGCTCTTCTCGCGCTTCTGGGTCGGCTCACCAGAGACCGTCCCGTGGCTCGAGCCGACCGTCCCTGTGCGGCTCTCACGCTTTCGTTGTGACTCAATAGGCGCGAAATGCTGAAGGTACCCAAGCTCGCAGTTGGCACGAGAGGAGAAGTGAACCGCGCGGCCAGGGGCGCTTTTGAGCGGTGGTGTCGCTCGAGGAGCCTCTCTGCATTCGGAGAAGTTGTCGAAATATCACAAGCGGACAATCTGACGGTCTACTTGTCGGACGATCGCGTCTCGATGAGCGGATGCTGTGTCGGACTGATATTTCCCCGCAGCGATTGGGTGTCGCCGGAAGACTCACTGTCCTTGATGGACACCCTGCTCGAGACTGACTGGGGTGGGTGGTGTTTGCTCGGAATCCGGACGTGGTCTGTTCTTGACGATCCCCGTCGCACGGCACTGTTGCTCGACTGGGCTGCAACGGCATTTGTCGCCGCCAGTGACGAGTGCGTCTTTCCGTCTCCCAGTCGGCGAAATACGTCGATATGGAGTCAACCCAGTGCCGTCTACGCAGCGCTGGGTCATCGCGGACTCGTGGATGGGTCTTATGTGGACTCCGTAGGGTATCGTGAGGTGGTCAGTCACTGGAGTCAGCGGAGGCCGGGAGTCTGACGATAGTTCAGGGGCGCAGGACGAACGAAGCGCTCGATAGCGGCCATTCGCAGCCGAGCCCCCGGGCGGTTCCCACCGCTGCGATGCCTGGCCCTGATGTTCCAGCTGGCTCGAGTGCATGAGCCCGCCCGGCCGAGCCTCGCGACGAAGGCGTCAGACGCGTTGGTTGGCACCAGCGCCCGCGCGGGGAGACGCTCAGTCGTCGTCGCCGTGGCCGCCCTTCTTGGCCTTGCCGCCGCTGCTCTCCCCCGTGTGGACCTCCAGATCGGCGGTCACTTCCGCGTAGCGAGACTTGGCCAGCGACAGGTGCACGGCTCCGCTGCTCTTGCGCGTGAACTCCATGCGGAGGTGGTCCTCGCCGCTCTTCTGCGCCTCGCCGCCGTCCCAGCGCTTGCTCATGGCCGACGTCCAGCGGAGGCCTTCCTTGGTGAGCGAGGGACAGTCGAGCAGCTCGAAGGACATCAGGCAGAGCGTGCTCGGCGAGGCGGAGACCAGCTCGAACCTCTTGATCGGGTCGACCTTGGTGCTGCTCTCCCGACAGATCCGCACGTCGTCGGGCACGACCACGCCGTACTTCTCCTTCAGGGTAGACGCGGAGAGGCCCGATTCGCAGGGGCGCTTGTTGCCCCTGTTCACCTGCGCGGTGTGCCAGGCGATCGGGCGCGCCGCAACGCGCGTGTCGCGACCGCCGCCTTCGTTGATCCATCTCGGGCGACGGGCCACCATGCGGCGTATGCCGTCCATGCGCCGTCCCAACTCGCGGGGTCTGCTACTGGCCGCGCTGGCTGCGTGCGCACCCGCAGCCGCGCCGCCGGCGCCCCTCGCCAAGCCCGCCGCCGTCCCGCCGAGCGCCGTCGCTTCGACGACCGCCGCCACGAGTCCCCCGCCGACGGGAACCCCTCTCCTCGCCTACGCGCCCCCTCGTCCGAAGGCCTGGCTCGGCACCTTCGGCAGCGAGGCCTTCCGCGGCGATGCATACGACGGCGGCCTCGCTCTCGACGCCGAAGGGACGTGGTTGGCCGTCGGCGGCAACGGGCACACCCAGGTCTTCGAGGCCGCGACGGGCACGAAGGTGGTCGACGTGGTGGATGGGCAGTGGGCCGAGAAGCTCGCTTTCGGGCGCGGGCGCAGCCTGCTCGCCACGCTGTCCGACGTGGCGAAGACCGTTCGGCTGTTCGACCTGGAAGCCAAGCGGGTGGTCTTCGAGAAGAAGATCGAGGGGCGCTACTCGAGCATCGCCGTGGCGCGCACGAGCGGCCTCTTCGCCTACGACGACGGCGCGACCCACGTGCGGGGCGTCGACCCCGCGACGGGCCAGGAGGTCTTCGCGGTGCCTTCGGCGAACGGGGACTTCGGCGACCTCGCGCTCGCTCCAGCGGGAGACGTCCTCTTCGTCGCGCGCGGAGAGCTGTTGCGCGCGATCGAGCTCCCGGCGCAGAAGGAGCGATGGCGCCTCACGACCCCGTCCGTGGTGACCCTGGCGCTCGACGCGACGGGCAAGACGCTGGCGGTCACCGGCCCCACGGGCGTGGTGCTCGTGGCGACGAACACGGGCAAGGTCCGCGCGCTGCCGGATCCCGCGGGCCCGCTCCGTGCGGTCTCCTTCTCTCCCGATGGGTCGCGCCTCGTCGTTGCCGGGGACAAGGCCCTCGCCACGGTGCTCGAGGTGTCCACGGGCAAGGTCCTCGGGACCATCGAGACCGAGCAGCGGGTCGGCCACGTCGCGCTCGGCGCGACCGTCGCGTTCACGCGCGCGCGCACGCACCCGCGACGTTGGACGGCGGGCGAGGCCGGACTGGTCTGGAGAGAGACCGTCGTGGCCGAGCACGTCGGTGAGGTGATGGGCCTCGCCGCGACGCGCGACGGCAAGATGCTGGTCTCCGGGGGCGAAGATGGGCGTTTGATCGTCTGGGATCCGTCGACCCGCATCGGGCGCCTCGTGACGCACCGGCCGACGGCGCGCATGCGCTCGGTGGCCATCTCGCCGGACGGCTCCCTCGTCGCGGCCGGCGGCGACGTGCGGAGCGGCAAGGGGTACGCGTGGTTCGTCGAGGTCCGCGAGTCGGCGACGGGCAAGCTGCGCTTCGAGCACCTCGGCCCCGAACCCGGCTTGATCCACGCTCTCCGCTTTTCTGCGAACGGCAAACAGCTGTTCGCCGCCGAGAACGCGGCGGCCTCGAGGATCCGCACCTACGCGATCGCGACCGGCGTCACGACAACCACCCGCACGCTCGCCAAGGTGTGGGTGACGAGGGCGGCGCCGCTCGAGGACGGTGGGCTCCTCTTCGCGGCGGACCCGCTGACCAAGGGCGACGGGTTCCTCGCGCTCGACTCGGCGATGGGCCAGCGCCTGTGGACCAGGCCAGAGGCCCCGGTCGCGATCTCGTCGTGGGGCTCGTCGGTGGCGTGGGGCGATGGTGGATGCACGGTGGCCGACCGCGCCACCGCCAAGCCGAGATTCGAGGGGCATGGCAAGGGCGGGACCATCGTCCTCGCACTCTCGCCCGACGAGCAGCGCTGCCTCTTCGCCTACGAGCAGGCGGGCGTCGTGACCGCGAAGGGCACGACCCTCGTCGTCGATGCGCTGCCCACGTGGGCCTTGTCGGCCGCCTGGGTGGAGCAACGCTTCGCGCTCGGCAGTCGCACGGGGATCGACCTCTACGAGTAGCGCTTCGGCGCGGTGTCAAAGGCCATATCCTCGTGCCGACACACCTAGAACATCTTGAACCCGACCAGCACGGAGCCGATGGGCGCACCGCTGAGACCGCTGCGGGAGGGCCCCGCCGTCGCGCCGGCGAGCGCCCGGAAGAACAGTCCGGGGGGCGTCATGACCTCACCCCCGATCTGACCGACCGCCCAGAATCGGCGGGTGGTCGTGGAGACCGCTCCGCCATCGAACGACCATGACGAGGACTGCTCGTCCTCGAAATGGATGAACGACGCGTCGAGGACCAGGCGGAGATCCCTGCCGTACTTGCCCATGACTCCGCCGTTGACCATCGTCTCCAGCGGCCTGAGCCCGGCGGGAAAGCGTCCCACTGCGACCCAGGGGGCGACGACCCATCCGGACCCTACTGGCACCTCGAGGGCGACCTGGCCTCCGAGTCCCGCCGTCTGTGCCCCCGCGCCGACAGCGGCGCTCACGCCGAGCGTCTTCGAGGGATGCACCGTCGTCGAGACCCCCGGTGCCCACACCGTCCCTTCCGCGGGCTCGGCCGCAGCGGCGGTGAAGGGCGTCATCGACGCGAGTGCGAACGCGACGAGGGAGCTGCGCGGGATCATGTCGGTATCGACAGCAAGGACGAGACCAGCCCGCCGGATCGCGCGCCGCGGCCGAATTCCGCGGGGCGCCGCATCGATGGAGACGCACCTGAGCGCGCACGCCGCTGCGCACCGCGCACCAGCTGTCCGAGAGACGGTTCGCCGCCGCCTCGCTCAGCCGCGGAGCATCGCGACGAGATCCGTCACGCCGGGATCGCGCCCCGCCTGCGCGAGGAGCGTCGTCACCTGACCGCGGTGGTGCGTCTGGTGATTGAAGAGGTGGGCCACTGCGTGCCAGAGCGGGAACTCGTTCACGATCCCGCGCCGCAGGTAACGCAGGTCCGCACCGAGCTTCTCGTCCGTCAGCGTCGCGACGAACGCATCGATCGCGTCGTCCGTCGTCGCGCGCTCGCGGCGGAGCTCGTCGAAGTCGATGTAGAGTTCCTGATCCAGCGACCGGATCCCGCCCGGTCCCATCTCTCCCTCCTCGAGCGCCGCGCCGGTGAAGCGCCCCAGCCACACGCGGTCGGCGAGGAGCAGATGGTTCAGCGTCCGGTGGATCGATCCGAAGAAGGCACCCCGGTCCTGCTTGCGCTCCGTGTCGGTGAGCTCGTCCGCCACCGCATAGAGCTTCTCGTTCATCCACCGGTTGTAGCGAGCCATCGCGCGAGCGTGTTCGGGGGTCATGCGGTTGCAGCGTACACCTGGACTCTCGGCGGTCGCGTCGCGCGCTCCAGTCAATCGGAGGGTCACGGAATGCCACGAATCAGGCTGCCCCGGAGAGATCACGCGGAAGCTGCCCGGGGTCTCGACGACCGTGCCCCACCAGGCGTGAACCGAGCTCCAGCCGTTCGCCGCCGCGCCCGAACGGTGGCAGGCTCGCCGGATGCGCTCTTCCTTCCTCTGCCTCGCCCTGCTCGCGGGGTGTGGCGGCACCGTGACCGAGTCCGTCGACGCGTCCCCCGACACGACGGCCGATGCCACCTCCGACCTCGGCGCCTCCGACGTCGCCACCGACACCGCGATCGACACGCGCGCCGCGTGCATCGACGACGCGGGCACCGTCCCCGTGGACGTGAAGCTGTGTGGCTCGACGACCGAGTGCACCGTCCGCACGCGGATGGTCGATTGCTGTGGCTCGATCGTCGCCGTCGGTGTCCGGGCCGACAAGGCCGCCGCGTTCGCCGCCTGCGAGGCCGAGCGTCAGAAGGGGATCCCGCCGTGCGACTGCATCCCGAAGCCCACGACCGCCGAAGACGGCAAGGTGCTCACGGACGGCGGCACCGCGAGCGTCCTCTGCACCGACCGCACCGGCGAGAGCGGCCTGTGCCGCACGTTCGTGCCCTGACCACCCAGCGCGACCGTAGGGCCCGACCGGCTCGGGACGCGCGCCCCTGCTAGGCTCGACGCGTGAACGGGCGCGCACGCAGCAACCCGGTGCGCCTCACCCTCGGCGTGGTGTTGTTCGTCGTCGTCGCGCTGGCCGCCCTGATCGGCCTGCGTCCCGTGACCGCCCGTGGGTCGGCCGCAGCGGTCGCGAGCGCCGCGCGCAGCATGGAGCTGGCTTCGCTGCGCGCGTGGGCGCCGGGACCGATCGAGCCGGTGGCCGTGAAGGCCTCCGAGGTGCCGGCGCGCCGCGCCGACGCTCGCTCCCCCGACCCTCGGACCAGCGCTTCCCGTCGTCGACGCGATCCGCATCGTCCTCGCGACCCGGCCGAGCGACACCATCGTCCGTCCCACGCCCGACCATCCGGCCTCGCGCGTCCTCGCGCGCCGTCACCGCTCGCGCGCCCCACCCTCCTGCTGATCCTCCGCCGCGCGCCCGTGCGCGCTCACGCCTCGTCCGCACCGTGGTGACGGCGAGGTCCGTCCTCTGGCCCGAGGAGTAGCCATGCCCATCCATCGTCTGCGTTCTCCCGCTCGTGGCGCGCGTCGCTCGAGCATCGTCGGCGGTCACGAGCGGGTCTTGCTCGCGGCCGTCGATCTCTCGCCCGCGAGCGAGGCCGTCTTCGATGCCGCCCTCGACATCGCGCACGCTGAGCCTGATGCCACGATCCACCTCCTGCACGTCCGCCGCCCCGCCGACGCGATCCCGGAGGCGAGGGCCGCAGAGACCCTCGCGGACTGGGCCGCACGGCTCCCCGACGAGGGAGCCGCCATCGAGCTGTCGAGGCCGACGACGTGCCCGCGGCCATCGTGCGCGCCGCGGCGCGCCTCGACGCCGACGTCATCCTCGTGGGCACCCAGGGGCGCACGGGCGTCGCGCGCGTCGTTCGCACCTCGGTGGCCGAGAGGGTGGCGCGCACCGCGGGCTGCTCGGTGTTCATCGTGCGCAAGAAGCGAGGCGGGTGATGGCGCCGCCTTTGACTTTAGTAATAACTAAAGTATAGTTCCCGGCATGCGTTCCCTGAAGGTCTTCGAATCCATCTCCATCGACGGCTACTTCGCCGACGCGAACGGCGACATGAGCTTCGCGCACGCGGTCGCTCCCGATCCCGAGTTCGGTGCCTGGGTCGGGCAGAACGCGAGCAGTGGCGGGGAGCTGCTGCTCGGCCGCGTCACCTACGAGATGATGGCTTCGTTCTGGACGTCGCCCGCCGCCGCGCAGCAGATGCCCGCGGTCGCGAAGGGGATGAACGCCGCGAGGAAGTACGTCGCGACGGGGTCCCTCACGCCGACGTGGAACAACACGCAGCGCCTCGAGGGCGACGCGGTCGCGGCCGTGCGCGCGCTCAAGGCGCACGAGGGGCCACCGCTCGTCGTCCTCGGGAGCGGGACCCTGGTGGCAGCGCTCGGTGAGGCCGGGCTCGTCGACGAGTACCAGTTCGTCGTGATCCCCGCCGCGCTCGGCGGTGGACGAACGCTCTTCACCAAGGGGACCAAGCTCCGCCTCGTCGATCAGCGCGCCTTCCAGAACGGCAACGTGGTGCTCACCTATGCAGCCTAGGGGCACGACGAGGCTGGACGGGGACCACGCGACCCTCACCTTCCTGCGCGCCTACCGCCATCGGCCCGAGCACGTGTGGGAGGCCATCTCCACCCCCGAAGGGCTCCGCGAGTGGCTGCTCTGCTCGCGCGCGACCATCGAGTCGCGCGTGGGCGGGCGCATCGAGCTCGTCTCGGGGCCCGCGCAGTACCGCTCGACGGGGAAGATCCTCGCGTGGGACCCACCGCGTCTGCTCGAGTACGAGTGGAACGTCGAGCCGGTCCCCGAGATGCCGAAGGGGGAGCGGGCGATCTTCCGCTACGAGCTGTCTTGGGACGGGACCGTCACGAGGCTGCTCGTCACCTACCGCCGTCTCACGCGAGCGGTGGCCCAGGGGTTCGTGGTCGGTCTGCACGCCTTCCTCGACCGGCTGGAGGCCCAGCTCGAAGGCCGGCCGACTCCGGACTTCGTCGCCCTGTTCACCGCGCTCCGTTCCGAATACCCCGAGTGGAGCCACGATGCGCCCCGCCCAGGAGAATGACGTCTTCCACGCCATCGCGCACCCGGCGCGAAGGCAGATCCTCGTGTCGCTGCGCGGTGGCGAGCGCGCGGCGAGTGAGCTCGCCGAGCCCTTCGAGATGACGTTCGGGGCGGTCTCCCTGCACCTGCGCGTGCTCGAGGAGGCGGCTCTGGTCGCCGTGCGCCGCGACGGCAAGCGGCGCCTGTACCGGCTGCGCCCGCAGCCCCTCGGCGAGGTCGTGTCCTGGGTCGACGAGTTCGCCGCCTACTTCGGCGAGCGGTTGAATGCCCTCGGAGAGCACCTCGACCGCAAGCACGGCAAGCGGGAGTGACCGAGAGCACGGCTCGGCGCACGCGCGTCACGTCCGCGTTCGGCCGAGCTTCGCGTTCATCCACTCGACCGCGAACGCCACGAACGGCGCCGCCTCGAAGAGCTCGGCTTCGCAGCGGCCCACCGGGCCGATCCGCACCGCGCCCGACGCGCGGTGGTCGAGGAAGATCTGCGGGAAGTAGTCTCCCTCCTCCCACGTCGCGATGCCGTCCGTGTCGTCGAGGCTCTCGATCCACACCTCGCCGGTGTCCGCGCGGACGTAGCGACGGCGGACGCGCACCTTGTCGGGAACGTCCGCGAGGTACTCCGCGTAGTGGGTGAGGGTCACGGTGTCGGGGTTCGCGCCGAGCCGCAAGACCTTGCCCCCACGCTGGGTGAATCGCTCCAGGACCGAGCCAGGGCCGTGGTAGTCGTGCAGCGGCGTCGGGGTGAGCAGGTAGGAAGCGGCCGGGCCGAGCGCGGCGAAGCGGTCCGCGGGATGGTCGTTGACGGACACGCCTGGGTAGGTGCGGAACACCTCGGCGAGGATTCCCATGTCTTCGACGTCCACCGGCGAGCGAAGCGCGTCGAACGGCTCGTCTTCGGCGGCGCTCAGCACCATGAGCAGCGTTCCACCCGTGCCGACGGCGGCGCGCAGCGCCTCGATGACGGAAGCGGCGCCCCCCTCGACCGGGCCGACGCGCCGCATGCTCGCGTGGATCATCACGACGTCGTCCTCGCCGACGCCGAGGGCGCGGAGCTGCGCGGTGAGCTCGTCGACCGAACACATCGGGTTCACCTGGTCACCCCTTCGACAATAGACTGCTCGTCGTCGAACTCCTGGGCCCGACTCTACACAACAATCAAACACGATGCGATCGGCGGAACGGCCCCAGGCATCGCCACCGTCGGACACCGCTCTTCACGACCGACCCTGGAATCTGACCGCGTGGGGCGCCGTCGTGACGGCCTCGTAGATCCTCCGCCGGCCTGATACGTCGGTAGGCGGATCCTCTGCGAAGGAGCCGCCAGGATGTCGAAAAAGGTCCTCTTCGTCGTCAAGGAGCTCGAGGGCGCGGAGCCGCTCGGCGCTCTCTACGTGGCCGGTTGCCTGCAGCAGGCGGGGCACGACTGTCGCTTCGTGGGCACCCGCGGCAACGACGTGATGGCGAGCGTGCGCGCCTACGAGCCCGACGTCGTGGCCTTCGGCGCCACCACCGGCCTGCACCGCTACTACCTCGGCCTCGCCGCCCACCTCAAGGAGCAACGCCCGAACCTCGTCACCTGTCTCGGCGGCCCCCACCCCACGCACTTCCCCGAGGTGATCCACACGCCCGGCCTCGACGTCATCTGCCGGGGCGAGGGCGAAGACGCCTCCGTCGAGCTGCTCGACGCACTCGACCGCGGCGCCGATCACCGGGCCATCAAGGACCTTTGGGTCAAGCACGAGGGGCGCGTGTACCAGAACGGCCCCCGACCGCTGCGGCGCGACCTCGACGAGATCCCTTCCCTCCCCGCGAGCTCCCTCTACGACTACGCGCCACACCTCGCCCGGCGGCCGCTCAAGTCGTTCACCACCAACCGCGGCTGCCCGTTCCCGTGCAGCTACTGCTTCAATCCTCGCTGGTCGAGCACTACGGCGCGAGCTGGAAGAAGGTGCGCATCCGCAGCCCCGAGAAGGTGGTCGAGGAGATCGCGCGCACGCGGAGCTTCGGCCCGCTCCAGGTCGTGGGCTTCCGCGAGAGCATCTTCGTGTACGACGCCCGCTGGCTGCGCGTCTTCGGCGAGCTCTACCGCCGCGAGATCGGCCTGCCGTACTACTGCCACCTGCGCGCCGACATGATGACCGAGGAGATGGTCGATCTGCTCGCCTGGTCGGGCTGCCACACCGTCAACGTGGGCATCGAGACGGCCAACGAGCGCCTCGCCAACGAGGTCCTGCATCGCCAGATCAAGCAGGCCCGGCTCGTCGCCGGCATCCGCATGCTCAAGGCCGCCGGCATCGTCGTCTTCGCCGACAACATCCTCGGCATCCCAGGCGGCACGCTCGAGGACGACTACGCGACGCTACAGCTCAACATCGACCTCGACGTCGACTACGCCGCCGCCACGCTCTGCACTCCTTACCCAGGGACGGGGATCGCCAAGTACGCCATCGAGCACGGTCACTTCCACGGCGACTTCGACCTCATCGACGACAGCTACTACACCGAGTCGGTCCTCACGTTCCCCGACGCCAAGACGAAGCGGATGACCGAGAACCTCCACAAGTGGTTCGCCGTCACCGCGGCGCTCCCGCAGCTGTTCCCGCTGGTGAAGAAGCTGATCGAGCTGCCCCCCAACGACTTCTTCTACGCCGTCTTCCGCTCCTGGTACCTCGTCTGCCACATGACCGACGTGATGCCGAGGCGGCCCGATCTCGCGCAGCTGAAGGAGAGCCTGCTCTCGGTGTTCGGCGTCTACCGCGGCCTCGACCCGAACTGGCACTCGCCGCCGAGGCCGGAGTGGTTGCCCACCGTCGACGCGAACACGCTGGCGACGGCCGAGAGAGCGCTGACCGACGTGCGCATGCTCGTGCGCCGGGAGCGCGAGGGCGCGGTGCTGGACGCCGGGGTGCACCCGGCGATGGAGGTGCGCTGATGTTCGCCAAGAAGTCCGTGGTCGCCCGGCGCCGCCTCGCGCGCCGCCTCAAGGCCGCCGCCTCGATCGGCCTCGCCGTCGCGGCGGGGACCTTCGTCGCGTGCAAGCAGAAGGCGGACGAGATCATGAAGGCCCTCGACGACGCCCGGGGCGACGTCGGAGAGCCGGAGGCCGCCGCGCCGCCAGCGAGCGGGCCAGCCACCGACGCGGGCGACGCCGCGATGACCACCACCAAGCCCTCGAGCAGCGCGATGGTGGTGGCCAAGGACGCCGGACCCGCGCCGGCGTTCGACGCGAAGGAGCACAAGAAGGGGATGCCCGTGCCCGACAACCTCTTGGAGTGACCGGTCGACGCGCAAAAGCGGCGCGTGACAAGCTCCGATCGCGTCGGCGACCCTTCTCCGGATGAGCGCCGAGATCCGCCCCACCTTCGCGCTGGAGCTCGATTGTCCCAGCAAGACCGTGCTCGAGCGGGTGTACGCGCGGCTCGGCGAAGGTCCGCACCAGCTCCGACGCAACCGCTCGTGGGGCAGCAAGAAGCTGGCCGACGGCACGGACAGCGACCAGTTCACCCTCACCGTGGCCGAGGACGCGCAGCGCCTCTGGTCGCCGTGGCTCGAGGTCGAGGTGAAGCCCAGCGGCGAGGGCACCTTCCTCCGTGGGCGCTTCGGCCCGAACCCCTCCGTGTGGACGTGGTTCGCGATGACGTACATCGGCCTCACGCTCGCGCTCTTGATCTCGCTCTCTTGGGCCGCGGCGCTCGTCATCGGCCGCATGGGCGCCCCCTGGACGCTCTGGGTGTCCGCCGCGACCGCCACGGTGATGGCTGCGCTGTGGGGGGCTGCGCAGGTCGGGCAACGCTGGAGCCGCGCGCAGATGGTGGCGCTCCGGAGCGCGATCGAGGGCGCGCTCGCCGAGTGCGGGGAGGCCCGGCCTTCGCAAGAGGTGGACCTCGGGTGACGTCATGCCGCGTCCTCCATGGTGACCACGACGCTCCCTCGCTTGTGCCCGCTGTCGACGCGCGCGTGCGCTTCGGCGATGCGCGCGAGGGGCATCACGTCGTCGATCACGGCGCGATAGGCACCTTCGCGTACGAGATCGACGATCACGGCCACGTCTTCGGGGCGCTCTGCGGCCATGCCTGCGATCACCCGGTGTCCCGAGAGCCTTCCCTGGAATGGCGCGGCAAGCAGGCCTGCGAGCCCGCACTCCAGGCGCAGCAAGCGCCCGCCGCTCGCGAGCACGGGACGGCATCGCGTGTAGTCGGTGGCTCCGACACAATCCATGATGACGTCCCAGGTGCCACCGGTCTTCGTGAAGTCTCGGGCGTGGTAGTCGATCACGTGCGTCGCGCCGAGGTCCTTTGCCAGCGCCGCGTTCGACGCGCTGCATACGGCGGTGACCTCGGCGCCGGCGTGCTTCGCGAGTTGCACCGCGGCCGCTCCCACCGCGCCCGAGGCCCCGAGGACGAGCACGCGCTCGCCGGGGCGTACCTCGGCCTTCTGGCGCAGGTAGTGGAGCGCCGTCATCCCTCCGAAGAGCAACGATGCGGCTTCGTTCCAGGGAAGCGCCTCGGGCTTTCTTGCGACCGGACCGTCTTCGCGCACGCAGAGAAACGCCGCGTGGGCGCCCATCGCGACGCCGGGAAAGGCCACCACGGCATCGCCCACGCCAAAGCGGGTCACGTCGGCGCCTACGGCCACCACGACTCCGGAGCACTCCGTTCCGAGAACGGGCTGGCGTGGACCGCTCCACCCCATCGCGAGGCGCATCAAGAAGCCCATCCCCGCCGGCACGCGACGCGCACGAACGCGAGCGTCCCCCGACGACACGCTGGTCGCCTTCACGCGGATCAGGAGGTCGCGGGGGCCGGGCTGCGGGCGCCTCAGCTCCTGGACCGCGACGACGCTCGGCGGGCCATATCGGGTGACCACGGCCGCGCGCATCGTTCCGACTTGGTTCGCCATGCATGGGAAGATGGCGTCTGGACACTGAGCGGGAAATCCACGAATTCGTGCACCCATTGTGCAACGATGCACAGGTGCACTGGGACGATCTCCGCTACGCGTTGGCCGTCGCCCGTACGCGCACCTTGAGTGGGGCTGCGGGAGCCCTCGGCGTGAGCCACACCACGGTCGGCAGGAGGCTCCGCGCGCTCGAGGAACGCCTCCGCGTACGCCTCTTCGATGCGACGCCCGATGGGTTCACGCTCACGCCCGCGGGGGAGGACCTCGTGGCCGTCGCGGAGCGCATGGAGACGGAGACGCTCTCCCTCGAGGGCCGCGTGCTCGGACGTGACGAGCGGCTCACCGGCGCCCTCCGGGTCTCGGCGATGGAGCTCGTCTTTCGCATCTTCCGGCACTCGTTCGTGTCGTTCGCCGAGCGCTTCCCGGGTGTGGCGTTGACGGTGACGACGAGCGACGACGAGGTCTCGCTGTCGCGTCGGGAGGCCGACGTGGTCTTGCGTCTCTCGAACAAGCCCCCGGAGCAGCTCGTCGGTCGGCGCGTGGGCCGACTGCAGTTCGCCGCCTACGCCGCGCGCTCGCTCGTGGAACGGCTCGGCGAAGATGCGCCTCTCGGCGCCTACCCCTGGATCCACTGGGACGAGCGGCTCGGAATGGACTGGCTCGACGCGTGGCTCGCGACGCACGCTCCCGGCGCGACCATCGTCATGCGCGTGGACGTGGGCGCAGCGGCGATGCACGAGCTCGTCGCCGCCGGGGTCGGCGTGCAGTTCCTCGCGTGCATCGAGGGCGACGTGGATCCCTCTCTTCTGCGCGTGGGTCCGCTCGATCCGTTTGCAAGCCGCGATCTATGGGTCCTCACCCTGTCGGAGCTCCGCGACACTCCCCGGATACGGGCCTTCACCGACCACATGGTCGAGGGCCTTCGCGCGGCCCTCGAGACCTCGGAGCCGTGACCAGCGGGCGACTCTCGATCGCCACGTGCACCCCATTCACTCACCCACCGAGACGTACCGCTCACCGGTGCGCATCTCACGCTGATCTCCGACGTGGACCAGCGGCCCGAGGGCGCCGAGCGCGCGCCGGCCCTTCTCGGACAGCAGGTTGTCGCTCACATCCAGTCGGCGGAGGTGTCGGAGCTTGGCGGCACCGGCAGAGAGCACAGCGGCGCCAGCGTCGGTGAGGGTACCCATCGAGAGGTCGAGGTGCTCGAGGCGAGGCAGCAACGGCGAGGCGAGGAGTGGCCCGCAGAGTTCGTCCGTGAACTCCGCGTTCATCAGGCCCAGCTCACGGAGCTCGGGGAAGGCGCCGCCGCCGAGGAGCGGCGCGAGGTCCGCGACCTCGCCATCGGCGCCGTACTGCTGGTCGCCGAACCAGACCCGCAGGGTCCGGAGCCGAGGAGCCTCGGCGCCGGCGAGCGATCGGACCGCGGCCTTCGACAGCCCGCCCGTCCGTACCTCGAGGTGCTCGAGCGTCGGCGACTCGATGTACCCGAGGAACATGGCGCCCCCTTGCAACGTGAGGTGCCGCAGCGACGGGAGTGACCAGAGAGGGCTCGCGTTGCCGATGTGCGTCCACGAGATCTCGACCTGATCCGGGTAGTCGAAGTCGCCGATGAAGAGGGTCTCGAGGATCGGCGGCGCGGCCGCGGCGATCGCCGCGATCACCCTGCCGTAGTCGCACGGCGTGCCGTCTCGATTCATGCCGATCGTGAGCGAACGAAGGAATCGCCCTGCGGGCTCGCGCAGCGCGGCGTCGAGGACCGTTGGGATCTCGCCGCTACCGTCGCCATCGAACGCGAGCCGCGCGTGGTGGGCGAAGCCGTGACGCCAGCGCACGTCGAGGGACCGTCCCTCGTCCGCGTCGACCCAGGCGGCCAGCGAACCGAGCAGGGGAGCGCGGTGCGCCTGCAGGAAGGCTTCATCGACGGGAGTCCGCCCGGCGAACTCGGCCCGTGGGGGACCGAGCGCAGCCGCGCACTCGCGGTAGGCGTCACCGTCGTCGGGGGCCAGCGCGATGCGCGGCTCCCAGAGAGCGAGCACAGGATCGGCGTCGCGCGACGGCTCCGGTTGGCCGAGGAGGAGGGCCTCGCCGCGGGGCTCGTACTCGGCCGCAGCGACGTGCTGGAGCACATGCGCATACGCGTCCCTCGCCCGCGCCTCGTCCGCGTGAGACCGCGCCCAGCGCTGGCTTCTTCCGCCGACGTCGCCCAGGCACTGCAGCACCGTCTTCCCGTCGAGCACGATCTCCCAGAAGCGGTGGATCGATGGCCGCCCCTTGATCACGATGGGTTGCTTGGTGAAGGGGTTGATCCCCGTGCGATCAGGCGTGCCCGCCTTGAAGTACTCGTATCGCGGCATGGACCCGAGCTTCGCATCGGAGCCTGCGTCTCTCCAAGCGTCGCCGAGGCTGTCGCTTGCGCCGAGCGGCCGAGGGTCGCCTTCGCCGTGTCGAACTGCGAGGGTCGACGCCGCGCGGTGGCGGTGTCACTGCAGGTCGAAGGTCGCGATCGAGGAGAGGACGAGCCACGCCCGGAGATCGAGGCTCATGCCGAGCATCGAGCCTTCGTAGAACTCCACGACTCGGTCCTGCTCGTCGAGGTGGACCATCGCGTCGTCCCCGTTCACGCGGACGGGCAGCGCGCGGCCGAGGGAGTTCCTCTCGACGATGGCGCGGAAGCTGGCCAGATCGCCGGCGTCGTGGGTCTGGTAGTAGCGCCTGAGATCGGTGGGGATCTTGCGAATCGCGCGCAGGGTGGCGACGTCGGTCTTGCCGGGCGCCACCAGCGCGTCGTCGCCACCGACCTTCCGCGCCCACGCGAGGCAGGAATCGAGGTCCGTCGGGTCGAAGCCGGGCGTCTTGCGCCAGGGAACGAGCGCGCGCGGATCACGGGTGAGGACGGCGAGGACCGCGATGCGCTCGCGCGAATCGAGGCCCGCGCGGAGCACGTACCCGCCGTCACTGCCGACGCTGGCCACGGCGACGCGCGTGCCGACGCGGGCCGCTCCGAGGGCGTTCTCGAACTCGAGCTTCGCGTGCGGGACCTTCGCGTCCGCGTCACCGATGGCGATCATGGCGCCGTCGACGCCGATCACGCCGCGACGCCTCCACCGCACGATCTTCCCCGGCCGCACGCGGATCATGAGGCCGCACCCATCGTGACCCGCGTCCATCTCGCTCGCCGCGAAGGTGACCGTATGGCGCCCGGCCGGAACTTCGATCGCCGGGCCCTCGTACGAGTACGCGTCGGCGACGAGGAGCCGGCCGGAGGGCACCGCGATCTCTCCCAGCGGGTGCCCGCGGAGCATGGAGACGAGCCCGTACTCCTTGTCCTTCACGACCACGCCACCACCGAAGAAGTCGAGGACCTCCATGCCTCGAAGATGCCACGAAGGCGCCGGCGACGGTCAGGGAACGTCGGCACGCCAGTCCATCCAGCTCCCGACGGTGTACCCTCGTGCCGTGGCCTCGGAAGCAGAGCTCCTCGCCGCCATCTACGCCGATCCCGCCGCCGACGAGCCGCGCGCGGTCTATGCGGATTTCCTGAGCGACAAGGGCCACCCGCTCGGGGAGCTCATCGCGCTGCAGCTCGCGCGCGCCGCGGGCAGGCGAGGCAACAAGACGCGGGAGCAGGCGCTCCTCGATCAACACGGCCACGCCTTCTGGCCTGGGCATCCCGGCGTGTTCGCGGGGTACGTACCCGCGCTGCAGTTCCTCGATCGCGGCTTTCCTTGCCGCGCCTTCAACGTCTGGTTCTCGGACATGCGCGAACGCGTGGCTCCCTCCATCGGCGCGCCGGGCTGGGCGACCGTGAAGACCCTCTGCCTCGGGCACGACTGGGACCCGGCCCTCGTCCGGCGGCTCCTGCTCGCGGTCCCGATGCCGATCCTCGACACCATCCAGGAGCTCCCACCCGCGGCGCTCGGTGCCCTCTCCGACGACGAGTGGGCGCGGTTCTCGCGCCTCACGGAGATCGCGCTGAGCGGACAGTACGAGGACATCTTCGCCGCGGTCAGCGCGATCGGCCCCGGCCTGCGCGGACGCATCAAGAAGCTCCCGCCGCACATCGTGGGGCAACACGGCACGGTGTCGTTGCGGCTCCGCGCGCTGCCGGCGCCGAAGGCGGCGAAGAAGGCCGCCAAGACCGCCGTGAAGGTGCCCGCCAAGAAGCGCGCAGAGCCGGTCGCCACCACGGCTCCACGCAGCGCCACGCCACCGACGTCGTTCTGGGAGGAGCTGCTCGCGAGCGACCCCGCGTCGGACACCCACCGTCACCTCCGCGCCACCGCCGACAAGACCCTCGGAAGGCTCGCGCCCGACCTCCCCGTCGCGCTCGTCGAGCGCATCCATGCCCACTATCTCTCCGGGCCCTCGCACGTGCTCTGGCCGGCGCTGGCGCGCATGGAGGACGCGCACGTGGAGCCGTTCCTCCGAGCGCTCGCGAAGTCCGAGCGCAGCTTCGAAGGTCTGCTGGTCGCCGCGGCGCACCGCGCGGGCGGCGCGGATGGCGTGCGCGCGGCCGGCGCCTTCTTCGCCTTCGTCGACAAGAGCAGCCACCTGCCCGGCCTGTACAAGCGGCTGCCCCAGCTCGCCGCGACGGAGGCGCTCGTCGAGGCCCTGCAGGCGGCGTTGCTCGACTTCGACACCGACGACGCGTACGGCACGCCCATCCTCCACTTCTACGGCGCGGTCTTCCTGCTGGAGCGCGCGCGGCCCCGCGCGAAGGTCTGGGCTGCGCTGGCGCAGAAGTGTGACCGGTGGGGAGACGCCGACACGCTCGCGCGAACCCGACGAGCGGCCCAGGCCTAGCGCGGTGCTGACCTTCGCGCTCGTGTTCGGCTGCCTGTTCGGCGGCCACGCGCTGGTGCTCGCTGCCTTCGCGGCCCTGCGACGGGGTTCCGCGCCGCGCCGGCGTCGCAGCTCGCTCCTCGCGTCGACGCGCTACGCGGTCGAGTTCGTGGGCACCGAGGCGCTGATGTTGACGGGCGCCCTCGAGCTCGGGGTGATCCGGCTGTCCCGGTTCTCGCTCGCGGGCACGCTGGCCACGCTCCTCGCGGGCTTTCTCGCGTGGGAGATCTGGTTCTACGCCGGGCACCGGCTCCTGCACACGCGCCTTCTCTACCCGCTCCACCGGCCGCATCACGCGGAGGAGGGGCTCCACGCGTCGCTGTGCTTCAGCGCGGGGGAGACGATGTTGCTCTCGAGCGGCTACTACGTCCCGCTCGCGATCGCGTCGCACGTGAGCCAGGCGGTCTCGGTCCCGACGCTGGTCCTGGTGTTCTCGATCGCGCACGTGCTCAACGTCGTCTCGCACCTCGACTTCGATCTCTTCGGCGCGCGCTTCGAGGCGAGCCCGCTTCGTCATCTCCTCAACTCGACGCGCTACCACGCCCTCCACCACGCAGGGCGCCGCGGGAACTACGGCCTGAACACACCGTGGCTCGATCGCCTCTTCGGGACCGAGGTGGCGCCGCGCGTCGCTCAGGGCGACGACCTCGCCGAGGGAACGCCCAGCGCGCCGTGAAGGGCGTCGAGCGCGCGCTCGAGGCTCGCGCGATCGGGCGAGGCGTCGCTCGCCACCTGGCCGAGGAGATCGAAGGCGCTCGCTGGATCCGACGCCACCTTCACGAGCTTCGCCTTGCCGATGATCGCGATGCCCGCGCGCATCACCGTGCGCACGACCGACTGCCACGCCGCGTCGCCGAGCGGCGTGGTGACGAGGCGGCGCGCCCGTGGGAGGACGACGTCGAGCCCGGCGCTGATGTCGGCGCGCTCGCGGAGTCGCGGCGGGCTCGCGCTCGGCAGGAGGAACTGACAGGCGACGATGGTCCCCGGCGTGCGCTCGATGAGGGCCGCCGTGAGCTCGGTGACGCGGCGGATGCGCGCCGACCGTGCGGGCGCTTGCCAGAGCGTGAGCAGCGTGTCCCCCATCGCGGTCGCCGCGACCCCGTCGAAGACCTCGATCTCCATCGACCCTACGGGTACCCGAACGCCCGCGACCGCGAAAGAGCGCGCGGGTGGTAGACAGGTCCTCGTGCTCGCCATCGACCGCGTCCGCCTCCCCGCCTTCGCGCTCTCCGAGGAGCTCGGTCGCGGTCGCGGCAGCCCGCACCACCACCGCTTCCACCAGGTGATCTATGCCCTGCGCGGGGCGCTGCACCTCGAGACCGCTCAGGGGACGTGGCTGCTGCCGCCCCAGCGCTGCGCCCTCGTCCCTTCGGGTCTCGAGCACCTCACCTGGGCCACCCGACGCGTGTCGCTCCGCACCCTGTACCTCGCGCCGTCGCTGCTGCGGACCCGCGCCGACGCGGTCCAGGTGTTCGCGGCGACCCCGCTCGCGCGGGAGATGATCCTCCACGCGATGCGCTGGGACCATCTGCGCCCCGCGAAGGACGCGCAGGCCGCTGCCTTCTTCCGCGCGTTCGCCGGGCTCGCCGCGGAGCTCGTCGAGGACACGCGCGACTTCCACCTGCCGGCGGCGCACAGCGAGGAGCTGTCCCGAGCGACGGCCCACGTCCTCGCCCACCTCGATCGACCGCTCGGCATCGACGCCGTGGCGCGCGCGGCGGGGAGCTCCAGCCGCACGCTCACCCGCCGCTTCGCCGCCGAGCTCGCGACCACGTTCCGCGCCTACGTGCGCGCGGCCCGCCTCCTCCGTGCCATGGATCTCCTCGCCGGGCGCGCGCGGGTCATCGACGTCGCGCTCGCGGTGGGGTTCGAGAGTCCGAGCGCCTTCACCGCGGCGTTCGTCGAGTTCGTCGGTGAGACGCCGCGCGCGTACCGGGCCCGGCGGCCTCAGAGCGAGAGGGCGAGCCCGTAGACCCCGTATTCGACCAGGTACCCGAGCTCGTGGCCGGGATACGCGGCGCCGACCTTGGCGGCGATGGCCTTCCACTCGGCCCCTGCACCGGCGCCACGCAGGACCGTCTTGTCCGGGAGCGCGGCGACGTGCGCCTTCACGATGGCCCTGGCCCCGCGGAGATAGTCCTGCTGGGCGGGGACCACGTCCTCCACCTTGCCGGTCGCCCCGCGACCACCGTGCACCATGTGGTCCGAGAAGCCGCGCAGCTCGTCGAGCGCTCCGATCCACGCGTCCAGATCGGGTCGCGGCTGCCCTCCCACGATCGCCCCCTCGAGCCAGGCGTGGGCGCGGTGGTGGACGAGATCGCCGACGAACAGCGCCTTCGCGTCGGGGACCACGGCGATGGTCTGCGTGGAGGAGACGCCGCTGTGCGAGAGCTCTCGCAGCACGACCGCGCCGCCCGCGAGGCTGAACGTCCCCTCGAAGGTCACGTCGACCCTGGCCTCGGCGGGGTAGCTCGCGCTCGTGAACATCTTGGCCACGTCCACGAAGAAGGCCTTCTTGTACGCGTGCACGCCGGGGATGGCAGCCGCGGTGGCCTTGCTCGCCACGACCTTCGCACCGATGGCCTGGAACGCCGACGCCCCGTTGAACTTGTCGGGGTTCGGGTGCGTGACGACCACCCAGTGGATGGGCGAGGCCGTCCGCGCGCGGATCGCGGAGATGGCCTTCTCGGCGAGCGCCGGGGTGAACTGGGCGTCGAACACCACGACCTCCTTGCCGGTGTCGTAGAAGTAGGTGTGCGTGTCGAAGCCGCTCTGGTCGCTCGTGTAGACGCCGATGGCGCCCGCGCTCGCGGCTTTGGGCGTGGCCGGCTGCGCGCAGCCGAGGAAGACGACGGGCAGAGCGAGGGCGAGAGAGATGCGCATGGGGGTTTCCTTTCGCCCCGAACATGCCTCCGACGCGCGTGGCGGTCTCTCGCGGGTACGCCAATGATCGTCGCCAACGCGCCACGGTCAGCCGAGGTACGTCCCGCTCGACGCCGCACCGCCACCGCGTCGACAGGGTACGACTCGCGCTCGAGTGCCTCGACAACAACAGACTTAGATGTTGCCGCCACAATTAGGCCCACTCAAATGCCATAAACAACGCTGTTCGCCCGTCACGTTCGAACCGAATCTCCCCGGGACGCCGCATGCACACAGCCTCGCAGCCTGTCGGACGTGACACGAGTCGGGCTCACTCCGCCATCCAGTCGTTCTGGAGGTACTCGAACGACTTCTTCGCCCAGAAGGGCACGAGGAGGAGCCCCGTCTCCGAGTCCTCCTGCCAGACGCCGTCCTCCATCGACTCGAGGGCCCAGGCGCAGGCCCTGCCCCAGCGACGAGTCACCCGGAGCCGGCACCGCGCCGTGAGTCCGAACACGAAGCACGAGGCGGCGTCCCGCGCGTCGTCGAAGTGCTCGTGCCAGCCCTCGAACGAGACCGCGCCGTGGCCGTCACGACACTCCAACCGCGCGGTGAAGCCGTGCTCGTCGCGAGGACGCACGACGAGCGTGGCGCCCTCGAGCTCGTGCGGGATCGAGCGCGCCGCCAGCCGTTGTGCGACGTCTTCGAGCGTCCCCACGGGCGGACACTATCAGATCGCGATGGCCCACGGAGGATGACACCAGGCAGAATGCTCGTCTCCGGGGCGTGCCTGGAACCGCTCGCACACCGTGTGTCGGCGCCCCTCCGTTGACGGTGGGCCCGACCTGCCCGATCCGTTCACGCCCCGATGCTCGACCGGACGAGCGCAACGCCCGAGATGACGTCGGCGCCGAACGCGGTCCTCCTCAGTCCTTGCCGTCGTGTTGCCGTAGCGCTCGATTGCCAAGGGGCCGAGCCCTACACAACCAAGATTTTGCGATCCCGCTCGACGGTCGGCTCGAGCCACGGAACCATCTCTGCGAAGGCCTCGATGAAGAAAGATCCCCTCGCCGCCGAGCTGCCGACCCTCTCCTTCGCTACGCCGCGCGCCTTCTCGGACTGGCTCGTCGACCACCATGCCACCTCGCGCGGCCTCTGGCTTCAGCTCGCCAAGAAGGCCTCGGGTACTGTGTCGATCACCTACGCCGAGGCCGTAGACGTGGCGCTCGCCTGGGGCTGGATCGACGGCCAGAAGCAGCGCGCCGACGAGGCTTCGTGGCTCCAGAAGTTCACGCCGCGGCGCGCGAAGAGCGTGTGGTCGAAGATCAACCGAGAGAAGGTGCTGTCGCTGATCGAGGCGGGCGCGATGCAGCCGGCCGGGCTCGCCGAGGTCGAGCGCGCCAAGAAAGACGGGCGCTGGGACGCGGCCTACGACCCGCCTAGCCGCGCGACGGTGCCCGAGGACCTCCAGGCGGCGCTCGGGAAGAACGCGAAGGCGGCGGCCTTCTTCCTGACGCTCAAGGCCAGCCACCGATTTGCGGTGCTCTGGCGGGTGCAGGCGGCGAAGAAGCCCGAGACCCGCCAGAAGCGCATCGCGGAGTTCGTCGCCATGCTCGCGCGGGGCGAGACGCCGCGTCCCTGACCCACGGCAGGAACATCCTCGTGCACGAGACCTGGATCAGATCTGCTTTGGCGGCAGCACGTCAATCGGACTTTCGTCGAGCGGAATCAGCATCACACCTCTGGCAGGCTGAAGTCGCCGAGCGACGGCGGTGGGGGAGGAAGCAGCTGCCGAGCGCGACGTGGTTGGCGCAGCCGCCGAACAGCTCGACGACAGGGTCAGTGCGACCATGGCAGTGAACTGCGTCCGTGCCTGGCGAGCCACACGACTACGATGCACCTGGGGGCGCATCCGGTCCAGGCTGGTCGCCGACTGCAGGGCTCGCGGATGCCCTACCCTCCGTGGATGCTCGACCGCCTCGGCATCCCCCATCCGCTCGTCCAGGCGCCGATGGCCGGCGTCTCCACCCCGGCGATGGCGGCGGCCGTGTCGAACGCCGGCGCGCTCGGCTCCCTGGCCGTCGGCGCGGTGGACGCGGACGCCGCGCGCCGCACGATCGCCGACACGCGCGCGCGCTCGTCACGGCCGCTGAACGTCAACGTGTTCTGTCACGCCCCCGCTCGCGTGGACCCGACCCGCGACGCCGCATGGATCGCGCGGTTCCGCCCGGAACTGGAGCGGCTCGGTGGCGTCGTGCCGACTGCGTTGCGCGAGATCTACCGCAGCTTCGTCGTCGACGAAGACATGCTCGCCGCGCTCGTCTCCGCGCGACCGGAGGTCGTGAGCTTCCACTTCGGGGTTCCTCCTGCGGCGGCCGTGCGGGCGCTACGCGACGCGGGGATCGTGCTGCTCGGATCGGCGACCAACCTCGACGAGGCGACGACGCTCGAGGCGGCGGGCGTGCACGCTGTCGTCGCGCAGGGCTGGGAGGCGGGCGGTCATCGCGGATCGTTCCACCCCGCCACGCGCGACGATCGGCTCGGGACCTTGGCGCTCGTCCGGCTCCTCGTGCGCGCGCTGTCGGTCCCCGTCCTCGCGGCAGGCGGGATCATGGACGGCGCGGGGATCCGGGCCGCTCTCGCGCTCGGGGCGTGCGCGGCGCAGCTCGGGACGGCGTTCGTCCTCTGTCCGGAGTCGTCGGCCGACGACGGATACCGCGCGGCGATGAGGGGCGCGACGCACACGGTCACGACCCGCGTGATCTCCGGTCGCCTCGCCCGCGGCCTGCCGAACCGGTTCACCGCGCTCGGCGAGGCGATCCCGGACGAAGCGATCCCCGACTACCCGATCGCCTACGACCTCGGCAAGGCGCTGCACGCCGCGGCCATGGCGCGGGCCGACCACACCTACGGCGCGCACTGGGCGGGGCAAGGGGCGCCGCTGGCCCGCCAGATGGGCGCAGCCGACCTCGTCGCGACGCTGGTGCGCGAGGCAGCCCCCGCCGTCGTCGGCAGCCTCTGAGAACTCCCGTTGAACGCGCGGCCGTGCTTCCACCCCGGCGCGTCGCTCGGACGCGAGCCCGCGTGATGGGTCCGAGCGGGACGCGCACGGGCGCGCCGGGTGTCCTCAGAGTGCGGTGGCGGTCACCGCGGCCACCGGCGTCGGCTTCACCGTCGGGCAGACCGAGCCGGCGAGGCAGTGCTTGACGCCGTCGCCGTCGCAGTCGCGACAGCTGGAGCCCGGCGGACACTCGTAGCTCCCCTTGCAGACGAGGTCGGCCTTGTCACCGCAGCTCGGGTCCGCGGCCGGCGCCGCGCAGTCCCAGAAGTCCATCATCTCGTCGCCGTTGCCCATGCGCCAGGCGTTGCACTGGGCGAGGCCGTACTTGGAGACGCAGGCCTGGTCGCAGCTGCGCTGACAGGCAAAGACGTTGGCGTCGAGGACGTCGCAGCCGAACGCGGCCGCGCACTGGTCGTAGCAGGCGTCGTGCTCCTGGCAGCCCTGCGCGGTCGGGCAGGACTTGCCCGTGCAGCTGACCGACTTGCCCTTGCCGACGCAGAGGGTCTTCGGAGGAAGGGCGATGCACGTGCCGGGACACTCCGAGCCGCAGGCGCCGCGACACTTCGTGCCGCAGGCGTTGCCGTTGTCGAAGACCAGCGGCTGCTCGGTCGCGGCGAGTGGCGCCTCGGCCGCGCACCCGAACAACGAGAGGGCGAACGTCACGGCGCCGAGGGAGCGGAGAACGGTGAGATCGAGGAGCTCGTTCATGGACGGGGAAGGCAGCAACGCGCGTACCGCACGTTCGTCGGAGATCTCGTCGGTGGGGTGGTGTCGTACGGGCAGACGCGGCCGGCAGTTCCTGCCGTGTCGACGCTCGCCCTACATCGGGGCCGCGGCTATGTTGCGGGCAGGCGGCCGCTGGCGAAGTTCCTCCTCGCCGGCCGAGCGGTACGACGTCGAGGGCAAGACGTTCGCGGAGCGATCACGCGAACGCGCCGCGTTCAGATCTCGCGGCCGCCACTCGATCGGAGGCTCGTTGGATACGTTTCGGCCTCGGTCTCGTCGGATCGAGCGCGGCGCTTTCGGGTGATCGTTGCCAGCTGCGTCGGCGACCGCGACCACGCGGTCTACCTCTTCACGTCCACGGGCAAGAAGGTCGGCCAGCGCCCGAACGAGATCGGACCCGAAGATCTGCTCGCGATGCGCAAGGGCGCGATCTGCGCCGACGCCGCGACGCTCTTCGACAAGACTGTGCTGCGCGCCAGTTAACGAGTGTTTGATGGGTACTGAAATCTCTTAGCACCTCCCCCCTCGAACGGCCTGACAGCAGGCCGAGGAAGGAGAGGAGGTCATGGTTCAGAAGAAGTCATCAAGGAGTGACACGAGGTCTCGGGGCAGCCAGCGCGGAGGAGGCGTACGGGCGGGCTTGGCCCCCCCCGGGCCGCGCGCCAGGCACCCCATGGCGTTGCGACTACAGGTGACGCGGCAGATCCTGGAAGAGCACCTTCCGGCGAGCCGCGTGGCGCGGGCGTTCGGTCTGTCGCTGACGACGGTCAACGAGTGGCTGCGTCGCTACAAGGCGGAGGGCGAGGCCGGTCTGGTGCCGAAACCGCAGGGTCCGGCACGCCAGCCGGCGACGGGGCACCCCACCGAGCGCACGGCCGTGGTGGTCGCGCGCGAGACACACCCGGACTGGGGGAGCCGCAAGATCCGTGACGCGCTGGCTCGCTTCGAGGGGCTGGGGGTGAGCGACACGACGGTGCGGAAGATCCTGCACGAGGCCGGGCTGATGCCGGAGTACGTGCCGATGGCGGCGCGCGAGCACCCGCCGCGTCGCTTCGAGCGGGCGGCCCCGAACCAGCTCTGGCAATCGGATATCTTCACGTTTCTGCTGCGTCGTGGGAACGATCACAGGAAAGCGCCGCGTTTCGATCCTGGGGTGCGGGAGCGGGGTGAGGTCAAAGGCAGAACGCCGAGGTCCTCTTGGACCTCGGCGTTCTCGTTCGCTCGGCTCAGGCCGCTTCGTCGGGCGGGTCGACGTTCTGATCGGAACGTCGAGAGCGCCCGGCGATCTTCACCAGGAGTCCGCGGTGGACAAGTCGGTCGGCGATGGCGCTGGCGACGGCGGCGTTGTGGAACAGCTTGCCCCACTCCTTGAAGGGTAGGTTGGTGGTGACGATGGTGGATGCCCGCTGGTAGCGCTTGTTGAAGACCTGGTAGAGGAGGTCGGCGCCGCGGGCGTCGAAGGAGAGGTAGCCGAGCTCGTCGATCAGGAGGAGGTCGTAGCCCGCCCAGGCGGTGAGTCGCTTGGAGAGGGTGTTGCGGGCGGCGGCGGCGACGAGATCGTTGACGAGGTCGGCGGCGAGGGTGAAGCGGACGCGGTAGCCGCGCAGAGCGGCGAGCTGTCCGAGGGCGTTGGCGAGGTGGGTCTTGCCGACGCCGCTGGGTCCGAGGAACACGACGTTGGCCTTGTCCTCGAGGAAGTCGAGGGAGGCGGCGCGCAGGACGAGGTCCTTGTCGATGCGCTCGGGGTAGTCGAAGTCGTAGGCGTCGAGGGTGGTGAGAGGGAAGATGGCGGAGCGGCGCAGGGCGGCCCGGGCTCGGCTTTCGAGCTGCACGCGTAGCTCGTCGCGCATGAGGAGATCGAGCACGTGGGAGGGCGAGTCGTTGCGCGTGATGGCCTTCTGCAGGGCGACGTCGAGGGCGGTGGCGGCGTGATCGAGCCCCAGGCTGCGCAGCACTTGCTCGAGGGAAAGCGTGGTGACGGCCTCAGTCGTGGCCGGACTCGTCGTCTCCGGGAGCGGAGTCTGAGAGGACTTCTTCGTGAGGAGCGGCTTCTTGTTTCGGGAAGAGGGCATCATAGGACTCCAGATCGTGAGGGACGACGTTGATGGCATCGGCGGTGGCGTTGCCGGTGACGATGGGCTCGGGTGGCTCGTGGAGTCCGCGCGCGAAGCGAGCCTGATCCATGCAGGCGCGGACGTAGTGGGCACCGAAGGTGCGGGCGACCAACGCGCGGCCGACGCCGTCGACGAAGTCTTCCTGCCCGTAGCGGTCGAGCAGGCGATGGAGCTTTCGGGTCTCGCTGTCGAGGCTGATGCGCCTTCGCGCGATCTCCTGGAGGTATGCGCGGCACTGCGGAGCGAGGTTGGCGATGTGGGTTCGGCTCTTGTGCGAGCGTCCGTTGGGGCGCTTCTGCAGCATGGCCTCGATGTGCGCGGGCTCCTCGATGGCGCGTCGCCGATCCCAGCAGCGATCGTGTCGCGCGAGCTCTTGGCCATCCTCTGCGAGCACGCGCACACAGGCGTCGTCGGCGCGAACGAAGACGGTCTGCCCGACGTGTCCGTGGGGGACCGAGTAGGTGTTGGTGTCGAGCTGAACGCGCGCCTCCTTGGAGACGATCGCGGGCACGACGAGGTCGGTGTCCGGCGGGCGGTCGGGGAGCGCGCGGAGGCGTGTGCGCTCGACGAGGAGCCGGTCTTTGGGTCGCTCCCGCGTGGTCGCGTGGAGCCGGGCATTGCAGACCTCGTCGCGCCAGGCGGCGGCTTGCGCGCGCAGATCGGCGAGGTCGGAGAACGAGCGTCCGTAGAAGAACGAGTGGCGAATCATGCGAATGGCGCCCTCGACTCGGCCCTTTGCCTGGGGGTACCGAGGTGGCGCCGCGGTGGGCTCGAAGAGGTAGTGACCCGCGAAGCGCAGGAAGCTCGGATTGAACTGGACGGTGGAGCCGATGTGATGGAGGACGACGGACTTGAGGTTGTCGTAGAGGGCCTTGCGCGGAACGCCTCCGAAGAACTCGAAGGCGCGCCGGTGCATGGCGCAGAAGGTCTCCATGCGCTGGTCGAGGGAGAAGTCGAGGAACAGCGCCCTCGACCAGGACAGGACCATGACGAAGCACGAGAGCGGGCGCTGGGTGCCCCCGATGCGGAGCTGTCCGAAGGAGCCCCAGTCGACCTGCGCCTGCTCGCCGGGGTCGACCTCGATGCGGAGGAAGGCCTTGCGGGATCGTGGTCCTCGGATCTTGGCCACGAACCGCCGCACTTGAGCGACGCCCTGCGCGTAGCCGTGATCACGCAGCTCGAGGAGCAGGCGAGTGGCCGTGAGCTCCGGGTACGAGGAGCCGCTCGACGATGTAGGGCTTGTACGGCTCGAGGGTCGGCACCTCGACCGGCTTCCTGGACTTGTCGGCCGCGGCGTCCTTGATGGCGCGCCGGACAACCGAGTGGTGCACGCCGAAGTGCCGAGCCACGGTGTTGATGGCCCAGCGCTCGCCGAGGACCAGTCGACGGATCTCCGCGCGGAGGGTCTCGTCAATCATGGCAACCCCGTCACGGCGAAGCCCAGGAGATGGCGCGCGGAGCGAAAGTCGCCGAGCTCTTCGAGGAATCTCCCCTGATCCTTGCGACGTGCTCCGGGATGGGCGGCGCACCCACTCGACGTGCAGATCGACCAGCGGCAGATCACCGGCGAGGTGGGCCCACCGCTCGGGGTGCTGGTGGACGTCCTCGGCGTCCGCATCCAGCACAGCGTGCAAGGGGCGGTGGTGCCAGAGGCTCAGCGCCTCGAGCAGCAACGGGACGGCGCGACCAGCCGACGGCAGCGGCAGTCGGGCCTTGAGCGTCGGGCCCGACGACGGCTCCGTCAGCAGGAGCCGCACCTCCTGCGGCGTGGGCTCGATCGTGATCCAGATGGGCGACATCGATGGTGACCTCCGCACAGAGCCGCGCGACGGGCCTCGATGGCGCGTCCGAACTCTGCGTGGTCACCATCGATATGCAGGGCCCGCTGGCCGTGAACGACGGATGCGTCACTTTCGACGCGGCTTGCTTGGCCTCGGCCAGCCGCTCCCGATACCGGCGCTGCCGGCGCCACTGCACCTTGCGGTTGCCCGGGCTGCGTCGGTATCTCAGCGATGCACGACGAACCACGGCCTCGCGGCCCCGACGTCGGCATTGCTCGGAGCAGTACCGAGTCGTGTTGCGGCACGGCCGGCACGACCAGAACGCCTCGAAGCAGGCTGCACAGGCGCGTCCCACCAGCTCGTCCATCGAACTCCTGCAGAGAACTGGACGAGGTGAGACCCACCATGCGAAGTCGTTGGACTCCGACGCCGAGCTCGTGGCGTCCTGACGGCTCGAGGCTGCTACCTCGGGCCGTCGCTCTTTGGAGCTAGGCGGGGGCTAGGTCGGGAGACTGGCCAAGATCTGGGAGCCAGGATCGACCGGGCCGCGCGTGATCGGAACGCCGCGCTTCTTGATGATCGTCTCCAGTCTTCAGGGCGCCGCAGTTGTACATATCCGCTCGAGACGCGTGGCCCACGTAGTCATCGGGCGTGTTGTACGCCTGCCTCAGCACCAGCGGGCCTGGGCCGTCACGGTCGTCAGATCAGACCACGTCGAACTCGTCTCGTATCGATCGTGGTCACCGAGGCCTTGCGCTTCGTGACTGTCATCTGCATCAGCAACCGGGCCGGAACCTTCGCATGGCATGGAGGCCTGCTGGCAGGCACCGCCACGCCCCAGCGGCGATCGCTTCGTTAATGCAGGTTCCTGCGGGTGGTGGCACCAACCAACTAGTACTGCGCGTCCGAAGTTCGTAGGGGGACCGGGTGGGTTTTGATCGCACCGATCGCACCATGTCCCACTTAACTGCGACGTCCATGGCTCTTTGCGCGTGACACGGGCGTGCTGGTTGTCACTTCTGTAGTGGTGAGCCCGCCCGCCCGTCCGCTGGGTATCTCGAGTGCACTGCTCGCACTCGCCGGGCAGCACGCCAAGGCATCGAGTGCTGAGTTCCGTGTCGTCATGCGCGCGCGGATCATCGTGAATGCGGCAGAAGGAATGTCGAACGAGGAGAATGCGCGTCGTTGCGGTGTTCGCCCGGACACCGTGCGGAGGGCTCGGGAGCGCGCGTTGAAGGCGACAAGCGCAGTGGCGGCATTCGCCGACGCGCCCCGCTCGGGAAGGCCCGCGACGATTGCGCTCGTGACCCGCGCGACTGTGATCAAGATCGCCTGCGAGTCGCGAGCACCAGAGCTGAACAAGGCGAGGGTGCGTGCCCGGATGAACGAGGCCACAGCGGCCAAGAAGAGGGCGGTGACGGCGGCCAAGCGCGCTCGGGCGCGAGCCGCTCGTGCTGCACGGCAGGAACGAGAGGCAGCGCGGGCGAAGAATGCGGAGAAGTTGCTGGTCGCGCGCAGGGCTCGGAAGGAGGCGGTGCGCAGCCTCAAGCGCTCGAGAAGGGCTCTCGAGGCGGCCAACGCGAACACCGCCGTCGCTCGCCGGGATGTGAAGCGTGCGGCGAAGGCTACCTTCACGGCACTCTCACCGGTGTGGACGCACGCCGAGCTCCAGGCCGCTTTGAAGCGCGAGACTGGCAAGAGCATGAGCTTGAGCGAGATCGGACGCACACTCAGCTGCGGCGGCCTTCGTCCCCATCACGTTCGGATGTGGCTGCACAGCGCCGATCCTGACTTCAAGCCAAAGGTTCGCGCGATCTGCGATCTGTACTTGAATCCACCTGCTGGCGCCGTCGTCCTGTGCGTGGATGAGAAGACCGGGATGCAGGCCCGTTCGGATCTCCACGAGGCCCACGTGAAGGGGCGGCGCGGAATCCTGTGGCGCGAATACGAGTATCGGCGCCACGGGACCAGCACGCTGATCGCGGCCTTCGACGTGCGGACGGGGGAGGTCTTCGGGCGTTGCCGCCGACGTACCAAAGATGGCATTCGGCGCTTCCTGCATGAGTTGGCCGATCTCCACGCGACGGGCGACGTCTACATCGTCTGGGACAACCTCAACGTGCACTCGGGCCCAGCAATCGAGGCGTTCAACGCGGCGCATGGCGGCCGCTTCCACTTCGTGTACACGCCACGGCACGCCTCCTGGATGAACCAAGTCGAGGTCTGGTTCAGCATTATGCAGCGACGTGTACTGCGTCACGGGTCCTTCGCCTCGAAGGCTGACCTCGAGGCTGCCGTCATGGCTTTCGTCGCTCGCTGGAACAAGGTCGAACATCACCCCTTCCGCTGGAGGTTTCGCGGCGACTTCGCGCCTCGGCTACCCTTGGCTGCATAGCAATGCCCAAGCACGTTGCCGACGAGTTGCAGGCCGTGTCCCTCGCCGACTTGATTGGGCGACAGCCAGAATTGGTGCACATTCGTGTCCGCCGCCACGGCGTCCTCCTGATCCTCGAGTCGGGCCCCAAGGACGATCCGGTTGCGCATGCACGGTTTCGCCGGCTCGGGGCGCACATCTGGCGGCTGGAGATGTCGACACACACAGGTGGCTGGGAGGCCACGCCGTTTCGCGGCCAGATCGAGATCCTCCTCGAGGCGTTGATCACGGACTTCCCGTGGACTCTCACGCCAATCGCCTGACCCCCTACGAACTTCGGACGCGCAGTACTAGTGGGAGCCGCACAGCGATTGTCGCCGGCAATGCTCAGAGAGATATTGTAGCAATATGTGGCGCCAATACAGCGCTCAATCACACACCTAGCGACGAGCTCGGCGGAAGTCCACCTCGCTGGCTGACGAACACACCTCTACGCTACATCGACTAGAACGCGTCAGGAGTTGGGTGCACACGCGATCCACCGCCAACGCGTCGGCGGCCTCTGCACCAGCGTCGCCGTCGCCGATGTCCGCAGCGTCGAGACTACCCAACTCGGGGTCAGACTCAAGGACACGACCACCACAGCCAACAGCGAGCAAACCCGCCGCTAGCAAGCAATACCGCAAACGCATCTCAACACGGGTCCTCACGCCGTCTCCATTCCAGCTTTCCGGGTTCAGCGGCTGGGCCACAGTAGAGCACCAAGACCATGGCCTTGGGACACAGGTCGCGGTAGAAGCACTCCTTGCCCTTTACTTCGCAACCCACGCCCGCAGCGGTCTTGCTGATCGGGCAACCACTCGGGTCGAGCGGCGTTCCGACGTCGGCAACGGCGGGGCACTTGGTGGGATCGTCGGTCCCACGCCAGCACATGCCGCAGGTGTCCTCAGCGCCAACACCATACCCGCACTCCAGCTCGTAGAAGTGCCCAGGGCACTTCGAAGCGTTGATGCACTTTCGTCCATACTGAGAACAAGGGAACTTTAGCTGAATATCGTCGCAAGAGTGGTCCGCATCGCCCACTTCAGCTACAGCATCAGATGTGGCCCCGGTATCCGCCACCGAAGGCTCGGTCTTTCCACAGCCGATGAGGATTGCAGAGAGCAGCAATGCTAGTTTGGGGGCCGACATTCTAAACACCTAGTCCTTGAACTGCCCAGGACACCTCGCGTCGAGCGCGCTCTTACTCAAGTGCGCATGCTTGACTGCATACCACTCAGCGTCAGACATGCCAGCCCTGTAGTCGCTGTCAGCCGCCTTCCCGGCTTGAGCCAGGCAATACCCCTGTGCTGTCGTAAGCTTCGGTAGCGCAATTGCTTTCACGGCCTTTGGCGCCGCGTGCGCTCCCGTCGCCTCCAGTTTCGTCTCCGCGCGCACCGTCGAGTGATTTGCGACAAGTCCCGCGACAGCCGCGCCCAGTACCAAACAATGTATCTTCTGCATGTCAGTATCCCCACTTGTTCCGTCGTCCACAGAACGACTGCCAGATAGGCCATGCGGGGCCGTGGAGAGTGCGGCAGAGAAACGCCTCAAGCACATGCCAGTCATTTCCCGTTCCGAGATCAACATTTAGGATACCCGTCGCCGTCGGGGACCACGAGAGGTCCGCGTAGACCACTGTCCCCACCCCGGCCTCCTCAACCGACAGCAAGTGCCACTGCGCTCCCCTCATGGCAGACGTCGCCGTGTCTTCGTACAACGCACCTCCAACAAATCCGCCGGCGCCTAAGGCCCAAGCCAGATTCCACTCATTCTTGAAATGGCCTGTATCGCGGAGGGTAGGTAGTCCAAGCCTGTCCCGCGAGGAGCGTTTGGCTTTACATAACCGAACATTATGCGATCCCGCTCTCCGGTAGGCTCGAGACGCGGAACCGTCTCTGGTGGCCGCACAATGCGGTAGCACGAGAACCACCTCCACGACGCTGGGACCGCCATCTCGTGGACGGGAGGAATATTGGCGGTGGGCGGCGGCATACTTGCCGAGCTTCTCGTCGCCGTGAACGCGCATCAGCGATCCTAGGATTCCCTCTGCACGCCGAGCAACTCCTGTCGGAACCGACGGCCGTCCATCGGATGTGGGAAGTATCTTCGACCATGCGCCACGGTCGGTTCCCAGCACGACTCCATCGACGCAGAGGAATCACCGAGTGCCGAGGCAACGGGGTCCGAGCCAATGGGCGCGGAGTCGTAGGTGACGACCGTTCGCGTACAGCTGCACACGAAGACCACCACGAGCGCAAGGGCGGCTCTCGAGAGCCTTCCACGGTTCATGGCACTTTGCCGAGCGGACGAGTGTGTCGTGTTTCGACCCCAGCGTTCTCGACAGGTGTCCTCGATCAACGCTCGTTCCGATACGAGCGCGCTCACTTTGGGACTGGAGCGCAGAGCTCGATGCTCGGCAGAGACGACGGCCCAGGTTTGGGCTCCCAGTTGACAATGCACAGCTGTGCATCGGAGACATGGCCGAAACAGTCGCGAATGGAGAACGTCATCAGCTCAAACGGGGTCGGGCCGATGGGTATCGGATCGCTGACAATGTCGTCGTGATGGGTGCAGCGACAGTCGACAGTGTGCCCCGCCTTGTCGCGAAGCCCGATGGTCAGGTAGTTCCTTTCTACGAAGCTCACTATTGGTTCGGAGGACGCGTCGCCGATGACACCAACCGTCACCAGACCTGGCATGAGCAATACAGTTCTATTCGAAGCAAGAGAGACCCGTACCAGTTCATTTGAAACCCGCTGTACGACAAGTCTGAACGGTCCATCTGCGGAAGACACTCTTGGCATGGAAGACGTCGACGCCAGCGGCGGGGGAGGTGGCGACGGGGCAGCGACCACTCGGGAGCTGTTCCCACAGCTTCCGGCTGCCAAGGATGCCAGGGCTAGCAACAGAGTCCATCTTGCGGCCCTCAGATAGTCGGCGCGATTCATCTTGCGGCCTCTTGGTGTTGGTCACCGGTGGTGTTGGGCGCGCTCGGCGTCTCAGCCTTCGAGATGGTAGCCGCGAAGCGGCTCTGCGCAAGGCTGCGGACCTCGGGTTGCTCCTCCGTCGGGAACGACCCGTGCTTCGTTCCGATCTCGCGATCAGCGGCTCGTCGCGTCTCGGCTCAGCCTCGTCGGATCGAAGCGCGGCGCTTTCGGGTCCCATCGAGCGTGCCGACCTCACTTGGCCTTCTTGTCGTGCAGGGCTGCTTCGAGTTCAGGCGGTAGCCAATCGCTAGTGAAGTCGCCGCCGAGAATCTTCAGGAGGCGCTCTCTGCGCTCGAGCAGAGCATCCAGAACCTTCACGTATTGCAGCATGTCGAAACGCTGCCGGGGCAATGCCCTGACATATTCAGTGTCGGCTGCCAGCGTGAACAGCGCCTCACTAATCGCGTACAATAGAGCCTCCGAAATCTCCTTCTGCGGATGCTGCACCGCATAGTCGTGAGCCTCGATCTGATTTAGTATTACTTCGTCTATGCCGCTCAACTCAGACCTCCTGGTGCGGGGACCCATTGTCACGGCGACCGGCGCGTTGCCTTCGTGTCTACCAGACTCCACCAGAAGCGTCATGCCAACGGCCTGCCAGGGCCGGAAACAGTCGATACGGGAATTCGAATCCTAAAGGTGGCAGAACTACGAAAGACGTAGCCTTGATGGGGACTTGCGCGGTTCGCGGAGCGTCATCCGACCGCCACGCGCAGCCGGTCTGGAAGGTACGATGCAAGTGCGCTCGCTAGGTGTCGGTTGGGGGCGGGCCTTCACCTGGCGATTGCGCACAGTTCCGCGCTGTCCAAAGGCCCACTCGTCGCCTCACGCTCGTGAATCACCGCACAGATCGTGGTCCCCTTCTCGGGAGGCGGATAGCAGCCAGTCCACTGGAACGATTATAGCTCCGTTAGGGTGCTGTCGCACCCGATGTCCTCCACGGGAACTCCGAACGAGTCGATAGTACAGTTTGGGAATTGCCGCGTTCCGTCGACAGCGCGTACACCGATGATGATGCGAGAGGTTTCATCGTCCTTGGGTCGCCTGGTCTCCCCGTAGTTTCCGATGTCATCGAGGACGATCCGCTTGGGGTGCAGGACCGTTCGGCTAGCGCAAGCGATGGTGACCGAAGCGTGCAGCAGGTGGTCGACGCGCTCCAGTCTTGCCGTCAACCTCGCCGGCTGCGTTGCGACGGGTGCAAAGTGCGTTGGCGTGACCGGAGGGAGCGGTGAGCTCGACGCGTCTGGATGCTCGCGCCTAGGGCAGGCGCCTATCGCTGCACTCAATGCGATGAACGGAGCCAGGATGAGTCGGCGTGCCATGGTGTGCGTGTACAGCCCATCAGCGAAGACGGGAACGATCACCTGAAGGCGCGCTGGCTTCGAGCCGAGAGGCATCCCACGAGCCACCCATCGAGTGCCAGCCGCGAGACCGGAATGTGGCGCGTTCGCGTGAGCCTTGCCGCGCAGGAGGGGCAGGCGAGCAAGCTCGTCCGTTGGTGATCGTCAAGTGGAACACACGATTCTCGTCACCTGGACGAAGTCAGATTGGCGCCAGACTCCGTAGATGGTGCCGCCAGCCATCGTGAGCCGCGCGCCAGGCCCCACCCCTTTCGGACTGGGGAGGTGAGTGCGTACCCTGGGCGCTCGCATGGTTGTTGCAAGGTCAAGCGTGTTCAATCGCCCATCCGTGTCGACGTAGGTGATGACATCGCTGACCCGATCGCATGCGAAGGCGAACTCCGAACGAAGCTGGACGCTGAAGGGTGTTGGAGACGACTGGACCGAACTCACAGCTAAGGCCCGCAGCTCTAGGCCATCGCTGAAGGCAACGTGAGCTCGTGTCGCGCACATATGGTGGACGGTTCCGTAACTGAGCCCTTCGAAGAGGGCCGCTTGTGGCCCCCCACTGACCGAGACGCGCATGATCTTGTCCAAGTCCCGCCATAGAAAGTAGCCGGACGCCGCGACGAGGTCGGAGTCGAGATCCGTGAGGATCGACTGGGTTGGCTCACGAAGAGGCACTATGGCCGTCCCTGGCCGGAGGCCGACACGAAGCGTCTGGGCCCCCGCGAAGTGGACCGTGCCTGCACTCGCGACCATGCCTTTCACGCGAAGGACCCAGGGCGGGAGGGAGAGCGCCTCCCATGCGTCGCGAAACCGCAGCACCACTGGCAATTCGTCGGTCCAGGCGCTTACGTAGAGGCCTTCGGCCGTATGGACGAGACAGGGCAGGTACGAGCAGTCCAGTTGTCCCTTGCCCTTGCGCTCCGGCGCGCCAGCGAGCGCGGCGTAGAAGATCTCGGCCTCGGTCGATGAACTGGCTCCATCGGGCAGTGTCGCAAAGAAGAGGCCGTCTGCCCCGGCGGCGGCAACGTCGAGGAGAGAGGCGTGCATCGGGCCGGTGGCGGTGGTGACGACGCATCGAGATGCGGGGCCCTTCCCATCGTCAGGCCTGATGGGTGTCCGATTCGCTCGTCGACACGCCGCCAGCCAAAGGGAGAGGAGCAGAGCGACCGCAACCTGCGCTCGAGATTGCTTGGCTACAACGGCGGCTTCCCGAGCGCGCTTGCGCGCGTTTGCGACAGCCCCTCCAGAGCGCGCGATGTGTCGAACCGTCTGGGTCTTCCCGTCTGGTTCGATGACCTTGTCGTCCATGACAGGAACCTCTCGTCGGTGACCTCAAGAACGCTTTGCAGCGCCCTGATGTGCCGCCTCCGACCTGCCGCTGGTGTACAGCTTCCGAGAGGCCTGTTGCGCCAGTCTTGAGGTCCGGTCTCCCCTGATCGCCCGTCACATCGAGCCGACGGTGGACCACCCCAACGCTCTCGGACCAGCTGTTACCGCGCAGCGTGGTTGATGGATCCGATGCCGACCTCGCGCCAGCTGCGTGATGCCCCTCGCTCTCGAGGCGCTGCGGTTGCCGCGTGATGGTCGTCGTCGTCGTGGTCGTGGCCGCCACGTCGATGATGGCGTAGTGGGCGGGTCGAAGGAGACGGAGCAGCCCCTCGTTGGGGGCCAAAAATAGTGACGAGGAGCCCAGTTTTAGCGGACAGAAGCTCCCCGTCGTGCTCCGAGATACAGCGATTTCTCGAAGCCCCTCTAGGTTGATCCGAAGTGCCGTGGGCATCAAGAGCTGGCTGACCGACCGTCCTCTGCTGACGCGGTCCGGCCCCGCCACTGCCTCGACTGCGGACGCTCGAGCCGGCCCGTAGGCGGCCCGCTGCAGGTCCACGGGCACGGCGCCCGCGACCGTAGCGTGATGGGCGTGGTCGAGCTGGGTGCGCGCCCGGTGACGACCACGGTGCTCGGTCGTCGCTACGTCTGCGTGCTCTGCGGCTGCGTCATGCTCGTGGTTCCACGCGAGCTCGCCGCTCGGCGTCGCTACTCGCTCACGACGATCGCACTCGCGCTTGCACGCTTCGCCGTCGGCGTGACGGCGACCTCGATCCGCGGCGCCGTCGCGCCGGGCACCACCTTCGAGGAGGGCTGGCCGACGCTGCGTCGGTGGTGCGCCGCGGTCCGCGAGGGCCGGCTGCTCCATTGGATCCGCGGTCTCTCGGAGCTCGCCGGCCGGGCGCTCGCGGAGCGCGTCTCGGCGGTGCTCGCCGAGGCTTCGGGAGTCGACGCTCGCAGCGCAAGCTTCGAGCAGCGCGTGTGGCAGGGGGCGTTCTCGTCGCCGGCACCGTGAGGCCCATCGGTGGCGTTGCCGTCGTCGAAGGTCCGCCCACCAGACCGGATCACTCTCTGGGATCACCTCGTCAGGCAGAAGTGCCTTGCGCGGGACACGTGTTGCCCGCGCGAAAGGACCTGCATGACCACGAACATCGAAGCGCGCGATCACGCCGAGCGCGTGGCGGTCTTCCGCCACGCCCTCATCGGCGGGCTCGCGACCCGCGACGGGCTGTCGCATGGCGAACTCGCCCAGAGCCTGCGCCGCATTGCCGAGGAGACCCATCGCCCACCCGAGGGCGATCGGACGCGGTGCTACTCGGTGCCCACGCTCGAGCGATGGCTCTACGCCTACAAGAAAAATGGGCTCGAGGGGCTACGCCCGACGGGGCGCTCCGATCGCGGGCGCGGACGCGAGCTCAGCCCCGAGCTGCGCGAACTCCTGCTCGACATCCGGCGCGAGCACCCGACGGCGTCGGTGCCGCTCATCCTGATGACGCTGGCCGCCGACGGTCGGCTCGACGCCGGCAAGGTCAGCGCGGCCACCATCCGACGTGTCTACCGAGAGGCCGGTCTTCACCGCCTTGCAGCCCACAAGCAGGTGCAGGGCAGCACGACTCGGCTGCGCTGGCAGAGCCTACGTCCCGACGCGCTCTGGCACGGCGACGTGTGCCACGGCCCGACCCTCACCGTCGGCGACCGCCGCATGCCGATGCGCGTGCACGCCCTCCTCGACGACCACGCGCGCTACGTCGTGGCCCTGCGGGTCGTCTCGACCGAGCGCGAGCAGGACATGCTCGACCTCTTCGTCGCCGCGCTGCGCACGCACGGCAAGCCCGACACGCTGTACCTGGACAACGGCTCGACGTACCGCGGCGACATGCTGCGGCTGCTGTGCGGACGGCTCGGCATCTCGCTCTTGCACGCGAGGCCGTACGACCCCGAGGCGCGCGGAAAGATGGAGCGCTTCTGGCTCACGATGCGCAGGCAGGTCCTCGACTACTGCACTGGGCTCGCGTCGTTGCACGACGTCCAGGTCCGCCTCCACGCGTGGCTCGACACCCAGTATCACCGCGCCCCCCACGGTGGCCTGATGGGCAAGACGCCGACCAGCGTGACCTCCCAGAGGCACGCGAGATCGAGCGCGTCGAAGAGCCCGCTCTCGAGAAGGCGCTGGTGGTCACCGAGACCCGCAAGGTCCGCGGCGACACGACCATCTCGATCGAGGGACGCTCCTTCGAGCTCGATCGTGGCTGGCTTGCGGGGCGCACCATCAACGTCTCGTGGAGCGCGCTGGGGGATCCGAGCAGTCCGTGGGCCGAGTACGAGGGCAAGCGCTACGAACTCCACCTCGTCGACCCCGAACGCAACAGCGCGCGCAAGCGCGCGCCGCGCAACGACCACGCCGTCAAGAGGCCCGGGCCGCCCGTCGCCTTCGATCCGCCGAAGGCCGTGCTCGATCGCGCTGTAGGCCGCCGCTCTCTCAAGGACACCGACGAATGAACTCCCAAGAAATCGCCCACTTCGGTCTCACCACTGCCCCCTTCACGAAGGAGATCGCCGACGACGATCTCTGGCTCCCGTCGTCCAAGGTCGCGATGGTCGACACCCTCGTCGACGCACTTGGCGCGCGTCAGTCCGTGTTGCTCACGGGCGAGCCCGGCGTCGGCAAGACGTGCGTCCTCCGCGCGCTGCGACGACGACTTCCCGAGGCGGGCTTCCGCCTCACGTACTGCCACAACGCGACGCTCGGGCGTCGCGACTTCTACCGGCAGGTCTGCGTGGCGCTCGGGCTCAACCCGAAGGCGACTGCGGCGGCGGTCTTCTTCGAGGTGACGCGTCACGTAGAGGGGCTCGCCATCGAGCAACGGCACCCGGTCCTCCTTCTCGACGAGGCCCACCTCCTGCACCAGGACGTGCTCGATCACCTCCACATCCTGTGCAACTACGAGTGGGACAGCAAAGCCCTGCTTTCCCTGCTGCTCGTGGGTCTTCCGGAGTTGCGCGAGCGGCTCTCGCGACGCCACCAACGCTCGCTCTACTCGCGCATCCACCACCGGCTCCAGATTGACTCGACGAGCCCCGAGGACACAGCGGAGTACATCCGCCATCGGTTGCGCCTCGCCGGCGGCGCAGCCGATCGGGACATCTTCACCAGCGACGCCGTCGCGATGCTGCACGAGGGCGGCGCCGCCCTCCGCGACATCGACCGGCTCGCCGCCGCAGCTCTGCGGGCATCCTTCCGCCGCAAGAAGAAGCTCGTCGAACGCGAGGCCGTCTTGAGCGTCATCGACGCAGACCGGTAGCCGCTCGTCACCAGCCAGAGGGCCATCGTGGCGGGCAGCCGAGCTCGTCGCGATGGCCTTCGCGCGTGGAGCGGAACCGCCGCGGACGTGATGCCCATCTCCGCGTGCAGGCACGACGCGAACGGATCTCCATCACGCTGGCGCCGTCGCTCGTCCTCCACGATGCCCATCGCGCAGCCGGCTCACGACGCCATCATCCAACTGGTTTGGGGACACCAGCGCCGGCCAACCCGGCGCCACCATCCCCGCGAAATCCTGTGCCCAGGGGCGGAATCGAACCGTCGACACGCGGATTTTCAATCCGCGGGGATGGGCAGGAATCGCGGGGAAAGAGGCCCGGGCGGGACGGGTCTACCGTGGGTCTACCGAAACCGGTGCGGCCGAGGGGACGGCGGACGACGAGCGGACACCAATGATGATGGACCTTCGCTTGTGTAGCTTTGGGCACCTTGCGGCGGAACCGGCTCCCCAACGCACCAGAGCTAGGTGCTCCGTCGCGGCGACCAGGAAGACGTAGGGCACCGAGAAGCGGTCAAGAAGGCTTCTATGGATGAAATACCACAAAGACTGTTGCATCACATGAGTAAAAGCGTGTGTCAAGTCCATAGTGGTTTTCAGACAAACCGCTCATTCCGACTTGGCAGCCCGTACGCTGTCCATACCCCAGCTTTGACTCTGTAAAACTCGAATACCAGGTCGTGGAGTACCAAACACCTAAACCGTAGTTCACAAACGATGGATCGTATGCCGGGTCCAGCTGTTCAGGACTCGTCCGCCGCACGATAACTCCAACACTGGGGCCGTGCTCAAACGTTGAGGAAGAGCCAAGCAAGACACGTGCGTCGACCACTAGGTCGGCGCGCCAGCCCAGACTCGCCTCGTAGCCATACTGACGTCGAAAACTCACCCCGGCGAGATCGAAGCCCAGGCCGAACGACACGGTACCAACCCTGAGGCCTCCCCGGACCGCCGCTCCGAGCACATACCCAGTCGAGAAACCAGCGCTGCCGCGTCCGCCCGAACTGTCGACTTGATAGCCGAGCAGGGGTCCCGCCTCGACGCTGATCTGGGCCAGTAGCAGTAGAGTTGGCAGCATCACGGCCCTACCAGACTAGGTACAGGCTGATATGCAAATACTGAGAATGTGTTGCTTGGTGGATTGTTATAGTGCACAATGTGCACATTGTCGGCCGTTACCATTACGCCTTCCATTTCATAGCCATCTGCAAATGGGGTCCGCCGAGCCGCAGCGCCCGTCATCAAGTCAATACCCAGCCAACCGTAGCTTTCTCCAAGCTTGCTCGGCTCGTCTAGGCTCAATCGCGCCTGGCCATATGAGAGAAACAGGTGTCCATTTCCAGAGATCCCGCCTCCGCCGATGTCTCCGAATATCCCCGGAAGGCCAGAATCAAGGATCGGTAGACTCCCGACGTGAATCGCTTCAGCGCGATTGGATCGATACTCCTGGACCAACAGTTCCTCCGATAGTGGCTGACCGGCGTTGCGGTGCGGCAATAGGTTCTCCGCCATTCTCGTGGACCCACTTCCGGAGAAGCGAGTTTGTATGTCCGGAACTCTGAAGACCTGAATGGCGCGTACCGGGTCGTTCTTGTGCCCCGTTCTAGATGCGTAGACTAGCCCGGTTGGAGACGATCATCAAGAAGCGCGGCGTTCCGATCACGCGCGGCCCGGTCGATCCTGGCTCCCAGATCTTGGCCAGTCTCCCGACCTAGCCCCAGCCTAGCTCCAAAGAGCGACGGCCCGAGGTAGCAGCCTCGAGCCGTCAGGACGCCACGAGCTCGGCGTCGGAGTCCAACGACTTCGCATGGTGGGTCTCACCTCGTCCAGTTCTCTGCAGGAGTTCGATGGACGAGCTGGTGGGACGCGCCTGTGCAGCCTGCTTCGAGGCGTTCTGGTCGTGCCGGCCGTGCCGCAACACGACTCGGTACTGCTCCGAGCAATGCCGACGTCGGGGCCGCGAGGCCGTGGTTCGTCGTGCATCGCTGAGATACCGACGCAGCCCGGGCAACCGCAAGGTGCAGTGGCGCCGGCAGCGCCGGTATCGGGAGCGGCTGGCCGAGGCCAAGCAAGCCGCGTCGAAAGTGACGCATCCGTCGTTCACGGCCAGCGGGCCCTGCATATCGATGGTGACCACGCAGAGTTCGGACGCGCCATCGAGGCCCGTCGCGCGGCTCTGTGCGGAGGTCACCATCGATGTCGCCCATCTGGATCACGATCGAGCCCACGCCGCAGGAGGTGCGGCTCCTGCTGACGGAGCCGTCGTCGGGCCCGACGCTCAAGGCCCGACTGCCGCTGCCGTCGGCTGGTCGCGCCGTCCCGTTGCTGCTCGAGGCGCTGAGCCTCTGGCACCACCGCCCCTTGCACGCTGTGCTGGATGCGGACGCCGAGGACGTCCACCAGCACCCCGAGCGGTGGGCCCACCTCGCCGGTGATCTGCCGCTGGTCGATCTGCACGTCGAGTGGGTGCGCCGCCCATCCCGAGCACGTCGCAAGGATCAGGGGAGATTCCTCGAAGAGCTCGGCGACTTTCGCTCCGCGCGCCATCTCCTGGGCTTCGCCGTGACGGGGTTGCCATGATTGACGAGACCCTCCGCGCGGAGATCCGTCGACTGGTCCTCGGCGAGCGCTGGGCCATCAACACCGTGGCTCGGCACTTCGGCGTGCACCACTCGGTTGTCCGGCGCGCCATCAAGGACGCCGCGGCCGACAAGTCCAGGAAGCCGGTCGAGGTGCCGACCCTCGAGCCGTACAAGCCCTACATCGTCGAGCGGCTCCTCAAGTACCCGGAGCTCACGGCCACTCGCCTGCTCCTCGAGCTGCGTGATCACGGCTACGCGCAGGGCGTCGCTCAAGTGCGGCGGTTCGTGGCCAAGATCCGAGGACCACGATCCCGCAAGGCCTTCCTCCGCATCGAGGTCGACCCCGGCGAGCAGGCGCAGGTCGACTGGGGCTCCTTCCGGACAGCTCCGCATCGGGGCACCCAGCGCCCGCTCTCGTGCTTCGTCATGGTCCTGTCCTGGTCGAGGCGCTGTTCCTCGACTTCTCCCTCGACCAGCGCATGGAGACCTTCTGCGCCATGCACCGGCGCGCCTTCGAGTTCTTCGGAGGCGTTCCGCGCAAGGCCCTCTACGACAACCTCAAGTCCGTCGTCCTCCATCACATCGGCTCCACCGTCCAGTTCAATCCGAGCTTCCTGCGCTTCGCGGGTCACTACCTCTTCGAGCCCACCGCGGCGCCACCTCGGTACCCCCAGGCAAAGGGCCGAGTCGAGGGCGCCATTCGCATGATTCGCCACTCGTTCTTCTACGGACGCTCGTTCTCCGACCTCGCCGATCTGCGCGCGCAAGCCGCCGCCTGGCGCGACGAGGTCTGCAATGCCCGGCTCCACGCGACCACGCGGGAGCGACCCAAACCGGCTCCTCGTCGAGCGCACACGCCTCCGCGCGCTCCCCGACCGCCCGCCGGACACCGACCTCGTCGTGCCCGCGATCGTCTCCAAGGAGGCGCGCGTTCAGCTCGACACCAACACCTACTCGGTCCCCCACGGACACGTCGGGCAGACCGTCTTCGTTCGCGCCGACGACGCCTGTGTGCGCGTGCTCGCAGAGGATGGCCAAGAGCTCGCGCGACGATCGCTGCTGGGATCGGCGACGCGCCATCGAGGAGCCCGCGCACATCGAGGCCATGCTGCAGAAGCGCCCCAACGGACGCTCGCACAAGAGCCGAACCCACATCGCCAACCTCGCTCCGCAGTGCCGCGCATACCTCCAGGAGATCGCGCGAAGGCGCATCAGCCTCGACAGCGAGACCCGAAAGCTCCATCGCCTGCTCGACCGCTACGGGCAGGAAGACTTCGTCGACGGCGTCGGCCGCGCGTTGGTCGCCCGCACCTTCGGTGCCCACTACGTCCGCGCCTGCATGGATCAGGCTCGCTTCGCGCGCGGACTCCACGAGCCACCGGAGCCCATCGTCACCGGCAACGCCACCGCCGATGCCATCAACGTCGTCCCTCACGATCTGGAGTCCTATGATGCCCTCTTCCCGAAACAAGAAGCCGCTCCTCACGAAGAAGTCCTCTCGGACTCCGCTCCCGGAGACGACGAGTCCGGCCACGACTGAGGCCGTCACCACGCTTTCCCTCGAGCAAGTGCTGCGCAGCCTGGGGCTCGATCACGCCGCCACCGCCCTCGACGTCGCCCTGCAGAAGGCCATCACGCGCAACGACTCGCCCTCCCACGTGCTCGATCTCCTCATGCGCGACGAGCTACGCGTGCAGCTCGAAAGCCGAGCCCGGGCCGCCCTGCGCCGCTCCGCCATCTTCCCTCTCACCACCCTCGACGCCTACGACTTCGACTACCCCGAGCGCATCGACAAGGACCTCGTCCTGCGCGCCGCCTCCCTCGACTTCCTCGAGGACAAGGCCAACGTCGTGTTCCTCGGACCCAGCGGCGTCGGCAAGACCCACCTCGCCAACGCCCTCGGACAGCTCGCCGCTCTGCGCGGCTACCGCGTCCGCTTCACCCTCGCCGCCGACCTCGTCAACGATCTCGTCGCCGCCGCCGCCCGCAACACCCTCTCCAAGCGACTCACCGCCTGGGCGGGCTACGACCTCCTCCTGATCGACGAGCTCGGCTACCTCTCCTTCGACGCCCGCGGCGCCGACCTCCCTCTACCAGGTCTTCAACAAGCGCTACCAGCGGGCATCCACCATCGTCACCACCAACCTACCCTTCAAGGAGTGGGGCAAGCTGTTCCACAACGCCGCCGTCGCCAGCGCCATCGCCGACCGACTTGTCCACCGCGGACTCCTGGTGAAGATCGCCGGGCGCTCTCGACGTTCCGATCAGAACGTCGACCCGCCCGACGAAGCGGCCTGAGCCGAGCGAACGAGAACGCCGAGGTCCAAGAGGACCTCGGCGTTCTGCCTTGACCTCACCCCGCTCCCGCACCCCAGGATCGAAACGCGGCGCTTTCCTGTGATCGTTCCCATGCTGTTGGTCGGCATCCCCGGGTACTTCGTCGCGAACCCAGCGCTCCACGTCGCGCGTGGCCATCCCGGCCGAGCGGCGATCAGCCTTGGGATGCGGGTGGTCCTGCCTGCCGTTGGTCTGTTGGTGGACCGCAGGCTGTCAGCGTGCGACCGTGAGGCCCCCGTCTGCATTCCCTGGGGACTCGGGGTGGGGCTGCTGTTAGCGACCATCTTCGATGCCGCAGCCCTAGGCTCGGAGAGCGATCAGAGCGCGAAGGCAGGCGTGACCGTTACGATTGGCGGTACGCTTGGCGCCGTTCTGAAGTTCTAACACGCCCAAGGCGATCTTATCCGCTCGACCAACCGCGTCGCCGCGTGCCCATGGGAACACGAACAGCGAACCGCCTCGGGCGTCAGCTTCCCCGCTTCGCGCCTGTCCCCGAAGGGCCTGACCCTCTCGATCCCGGACCACTCCCTGGAGCGGGCCCTCCTGCAGGTCGGCGGAGACAGCTTCGCGTTCGACTACGAGGGGCGTTACCAGCTCGGGACGTTCTTCATGGATGCCTCCGGTGTCGGCGCGTACTACGCGACGCGCTTCGGTGTCGCGAAGCGCACGCCGACCTCGCCGCCACCGCCGACTCCGGGGCCCCCGACGCCCGAGCCGAAGACGCCCGCGTACTGGGACCACGCCCACGCGCACCACGCCTGGCGTCGCCCGTAGCACCGTTTCATCGCGGCCACGGAGCGAGACACCACTTGCCAAGCCTACCCCGAAGGCCGCAAGGCGGTCCTCACTCCGTGATCAAGATCGCACAGCCTTGCCCGCACGTCGGTGAGGTTGACAAACGGCAGCCGGGTACCCTCGCGAGACCAGAGCAGGAACGCGCCCCGTTCTTTACAGGCCCGCTTCATCGAGTTCTCGGAGTTGGAGCTACAGATCTTCCACAACCCACACCCGCTCGGTCGACAGAGCATCGGCACCGCCACCGATCGGCGTCCGCTCCTCAGACCGGCTATCCTAACGATAGCATGCGCCGGGGTGGGAGCTCACGCCGAGGAGCATCTCACGAAACGCAAGGATGCTCGGCCGCCGGATCATCCGAAGGTCAACTGGACGACGAGCACGTCCGCGACGGCGAGTTGGATCGAGCCGGTTTCGTCGGACTTCAGGTCGAGCGTCTTGGTGACGAGATCCCCAAAGATCTGACTTCCGTCCTTCGTGTGTACGCGGTCCTTCGGCAGTCCAGTGCGTGAGCGCATCTCGATGCTGATGAGGTTCTCTCGCTTGAGGGTCAGATGCGTCCCACCGGCGATTACCATGTCGAACGTCGGTGTCGTGACCGCGCCCACAAACGACGTGCCGTCACGCATCTGCACAAAGTCCACTGCCTCAGCGATCTTCATGCGGTCACTTCAACGCATCCAGCGGTCGCCAGTCAAGGATGGCTTGCGCGAGCCCGACCCAACGGGGAGTTCGGGAGCGACGGGAGGGTCTCGGGTAGACCCGCCGGTCTCCCGGCGGGCCCCACGGATCCGGACGTGCGGATTTCCCGCATCCGGCTCTTCATGCCTTGGATTTGCCCCATGACGAAGCGCGAACGCGCGGCGGGGGCAACGGGTAGCGCTCGAGGATCTGCCCCATGCGCTCCCAGTCGACCCATCCACGCTGCGAGCGGCGCGACAGCCAGGTGCGCCACACGCGGGTGACCTCGTGAAGAAACCGCGCGAGCAACTCCGAGTTCCCGGCAACGCCGTAGTACGCGTAGTGCCCTCGCAACTTCTGCACGAGGTTCGCCACTGCAGTCAATCGGAGAGTGTCGATGCTCCTTGCACCACTCCGTCACGCGCTTGAGGGCGCGGGCGAAGCGGTCGTTCGCTGTGCGGCGCTTGACCACCCAGTTGCCTCGCCGGGACAGGGCCCAGTGATGCCTGAAGCCGAGCAGGTCGAAGGGCCCGGATCGTCGCCGTCATCGGACGTGCGGCCCGGCCTCCGAAATGAGACCAATCTTGTCTTCTCTGGGTGGAGCGTCAGCCCATACTTCGCGAATCGTTTCGGGAGCACCTCATAGACGCGACGCGCATCGTCCTCGCGCGCGAAGACCATCACGAAGTCGTCCGCATAGCGAACGATCACCGCACGGCCGTTCAGCCGCGGGATCACGTCGTGCACGAACCACTCGTCCAGCACCTCGTGCAAGTAGACGTTCGCGAGCAGCGGCGAGATCACCCCACCCTGCGGCGTGCCGGCGTCGGCGTGTGAGAGCACGCCTTCTTCCAGCACGCCCGCGTTCAACCACTTCCCGATCAGGCGCAGGATCACGCCGTCACGGACTCGCTTGCGAAGAATCTCCCGGAGATGCGTGTGGTCCAGGGTGTCGAAGAACTTCGAGATATCGACCTCCAGAACCATCCCGCCCGCCATCCGCATCGTCGCGCTCTGCAGGACTTCGAGCGCGTCATGCGCGGACCGCTTCGGTCGGAAGCCGTACGAGTGGGCATGAAAGTCCTGCTCGTATACGGCCTCCAGCACCATCGCGACCGCGCGCTGAAGCACCTTGTCCTCGAACGTCGGGATGCCGATCGGACGCGTCTTCGTCCCATCACCTTTCGGGATATGGACGCGACGCACCGGCGGAGCACGGTAGTCGCCCGACTTCGCACGTTCGAGGAGCGAGCTGAGATTCGCGTCGAGATTCTCCGCGAACTCCGCTGCCCCTCGTCCGTCGACGCCAACCGCGCCGTCCTTCCGCGTGCGACGGTACGCCTCGCGCATCCACTCGACGTCGATGTGGTGCGCGAGCGTCGTAAGCCATCGCCGGATTCGCCTTCGCAAGTTTCGCTATCCGCTCGAGTTTTGTAGAGACGGTGTTCGAGCCCTGTGTCTCGGCCATCTTTCCCTCTCGCGATTCCATGACACGGCGCCCCCTTCCCTCCAGCGGGTCCCGTCGAGTCGGTTCCCCGCCTTCATCGGTACAACGAGGCGCTCGGACTCCTCGCGCTCCCCGCAGCGCTCGCTGTTCGCTCGCACCATGGTTCCGCCGACGACGCTCAGCGCGACGCCGGCGAAGAGCCCGGGTCTCCCAGGTTCCTGGAGAACCCTCGCCTACATGCCGCCTTCTCAGACCCCGGGGAGACCACCGCGTCAGGCCATCGGGCTGCGCCCTTCTCGTGCTCGCGGCGGTGTTGCCTTCCGCAATTCCTACAACGTCGGCTCTCCCGGCGACTTGATTTCGAGGCTCCATCACGCGGCCTGCATGCTCGCTGTCTACGCTTCGCAGCCACGGTCGCCCGTTACTTCTCTACAGCCACGCAAGACTCGCTTCCGGCTGGTGGCCCACCTTGGCCGGGCGGGATTCGTACCCGCAGGGTTCCATCGTGAGGTTTCGGTCTTGGCTACTTCATGACGTCCTCCTCACCCAGGCTTCTCCTGGCGCACAGGTAGTCCAAGCCGGTCCCGGCGAGGAGCGTTTGGCTTTACATAACCGAACATTATGCGATCCCGCTCTCCGGTAGGCTCGAGACGCGGAACCGTCTCTGGTGAACCAATGCAAGCAGGCGTCCCCTGGAGGAGGCGCCGCATCTCGGTCTGTGGCCATCGCATCAATCGTCGGGCGGGTCGGGGTAACAGTCGTCGTACTCGTCCGCGGCGCTCGCGCCGGACGGGCGAGGCTGGGAGCGCTCTGCCACGGCGGCGAGGAAGCGGGCGGCTTCGGCGGCGTTCTGGACCGCGGCGACCAGGCGCATTCGTCCCTCGCATCGCGGGCAGACGAGCACGTCCTCGGCGAACGTGCGGCGGAGCAGCTTGCTCCACTCCACGCGAGGAGAGGTCGCGAGGAGGGCTCCGTGGAGGACGCGGGCATGGTGGGATTCCGTGATCGTAGCGAACGAAGCGCGACCTGCCAGCGGTGGCGATGCGAGGACCGCACTCGACGGAGGTGTTCTGGCGGCGCGCTCGGGAGGTGGCGGACTGTGTCGGTGCGCGTCTGACGGCGGACCGGGCGAGGATGGCGCGACCGTCTTGGGCCGCTCGGCTTCTCGCGGTGGTGGTGATGCCTTGCCCCGCACTCCGCGCGGCACGATGGCGCTGCGCCACCTGGAGCTCGGCGCGAGCACTCCGTGGTAGCGCAGGAACGGGTGACGAGGCGGTGGGATCAGTGCGGCGATCCTCGCCAGCAGCTCGACCGGCTGCAAGATCCGGTGGGTCGCGTTCCTTCGTGGGTGCTGCAGCTGGTAGGCGATGCGCCCGTCAGGCAGCACCGAGAGGCGATGCAGCGCGAACGGCGGTCTGGCGCAGTAGCGTACCAGGCGCTCGCGAGCCACGTCGTCGTCGGCGCCGATCCGCACGGCCGCGTGCAGGTTGAAGCCCTCGAGCGCGACCGACGCGCGCCCCACGCCTCGCGGCTCGTCCTGATCGGCACGGCCGTCGTCCGCGTGGCCGTCCAGGTGATCGAACAGCCCTTGCTGGACCGCGACGCGCGCGCACCCCACGAGCGCGTCCGCATCGAGGTCCTCCTCCCGGCCGAGCGGGTGGGTCGAGAGCCAGCGGGCGACGCCAGCCTGCACCTGCAAGAGGACGGTCGTGAGGTCGGCCCGGGTGGGCGCGAACGCGGGATGGAAGATTGGCGCCCCCTCCCCCGTGCGGGTGAAGAGCCCCTCGAGGAACAGCACGTGGAAGTGCACGTGCAGGTTCAGCGAACCCCCGAACCGCTGCACGAAGGTCACCGCGCCAGCGCGTCCTTCCTTCGGGCCGGCCGCGCGCTGCATCCAGCGCTCGACGGCTCGGTACAGGATCTTGTCGATGGCGCTCACGAACTGCGGATGACGGGCGGCCAGCGCGCGGAGCGGGTGCGGCAGCGACAGGACCCATTGCCGGATGGGGACGTTGGGCAACACGCGGTCGACGAGGTGTGCCGCCGTGTTCGCCATCATGCGGCCGGCGCACGAGGGACAGGTGCCTCGCTCCTTGCACGAGAAGGCCACGACATGGTCGAGGCTGCAGGCGTCGCAGCGCAGCCGCAGGAAGCCGTGTTCGGGGATCCCGCACCGCAGGTATCGATCGAACGTTCTTCGGACATACAGTGGTAGGGCACGGGTGTAGCTCTCCTCTGTGTGGCGCAGGAAGGCGCCGAGGTGCTCCCGCACCACGGCGTGCAGCACCGTCTGCTCCGGACGGTGGCGAGGATGGGTTCGCGCGGTGCACGACACGCGGCCCCCTCGCGAGAACCGTGCGCACCCGCGCCCGGCGATTCCTCAGCGAATCGCTGCGGTCGCGGGTGAGACCGCCGGCGGTCGCCGGCGGCCGCCGGCGGAGGAATATCCTCCGTACGCCTGCAGCGCCCTCGCGGTGTACCCTCCGGGCCATGGCTGCCAAGAAGCCCAAGCTCACCCCGGCGCTCGCCGAGCGCGCGGCGGCAAAGGCGTCTGCTGCGCGCGCCCGCCTCCTGAAGCAAGCCCGCGAGGACGTGGCCCTCGTCAAGCGGCGCAAGGCCGAGATCGCCGAGGCGTTCTACGACATCGGCGAGGCCTTGCTCCGCCTCCGCAAGGACCCGATCCCGAAGCTGCTGGGCCACAAGGGCTTCGCCGATCTGTGCCGGAGCGGCCTCGGCATCGCTCCGTCGACCGCGGCGCGCCTCGTCGACATCGTCGAGCGCCTCTCGCGGCGCGACGCGCTCCGCTGGGGCAAGGAGAAGGCGCACGCGCTCATCGATCTCGCCGACGCCACCGCCGCCTCCGACACCCCGCAGCGCATCGACGCGAAGGTGCTCGGCAAGCTCGACCCCGCGAAGGCGACCGTGCGCGAGATCCAGACCCTGGCCCAGAAGCAGCGCGCCGCGCGCAAGGCGCCCCACCCGCGCGGCCGCACCACCACCGCCGAGGAGCGCACGCTCGCGCGGCAGCTGCAGGCCGAGCTGCGCAAGGGCGGCGCGCGAACCGCGAAGGTCGAGGCCCTGGCCACCAAGACCGGCGCGACCGCCAAGCTGCGCATCGAGGTGCCGGCCGACGCGCTCGCGAAGCTCGTCTCTGCCATCGCGGCCGTTCACCGACGTCGGTGAACGCGTTTACCGACGTCGGAGAACTACTGGCGCACAGCGCCGCGGTCGGTGACGCCGTGCCTGCTTCCGTCCATGGACGCGTCATGGCACGCAACTCCCGGGTCGCTCGCGTCGACGGGGGAGGCATGGCCCTGCTCCACCCGACCGAGGACATCGTCTTCAAGCTGTTCTTCACCCGCAACCCGCGGCTCCTCTGCTCCTTGATCGAGGAGGTACTCCGGCGGCCCGTCGCTTCGGCCGTGGTGCAGAGTGCTGCTCTCGAGCTCGCCTTCGCGGACGATCGCGGCGTCCTGCTCGACATCCTCGCTGAGCTCCCCGACGGCACCCGGGTGAACGTGGAGATGCAGTGCGATCCACGCGGCTTCACCCCGGAGCGCTGGCTCTACTACTGGGCGCGCATCTTCGCGAAGGGGATCGAACGAGGCGACGAGTTCACCGATCTGACCCCGGTCGTGTGCATCGTGCTCCTCGACACCGAGCGCAGCGGTCGCTTCCACGAGCACTACGCGGTCTGCGAAGTCGAGCGACACACGGCGTTCTCCGACATGCTGGCGATCCACGTCATCGAGCTGCCGCGCTTCGCCGAGCACGCCGTCGACGAGCCGGCGCGGCTCGTGCGCTGGGGGCACTTCCTCCACACCAGCGACCCCGCCGCGCTAGACTCGCTCGCGGTGGAGGACCCGATGATGGCCGAGGCGAAGCAAGCCCTGGAGACCCTCTCCGCAGACCCGGACGCCCAGGCCCTCGCCGAGGCGCGGCGCGACGCCAAGGTCGTCCGGTCCGAGTACCTGAAGCAGGTCCGCAAGGAGGGCCTCGCGGAGGGCCTCGCGGAGGGCCGCGCGGAGGGCCGCGTCGAGGGCCGCGTCGAGGGCCTCGCGTCCGCGCTCGATCAGTTCGCGGCCGCCATCGGCCTCCCGGTCCCACCCGAGCGGCGGGCGCATTGGCTCACGATGACGGCGGCCGAGCTCGAGCGGCTGGCCACGCATGTCTTCGAACACCAGGCCTGGCCGCCCGCCGACTGAGTGAGCGCTACGCGTCGCTCCTCACGGAGCCGTGGCGTATGCTCTCGCCTCCCGGAGGCTGGACACGTCGTGAAGCGAACGGTTGCGGACTGGGCACGCCTGGCCGACGAGGCGGCCGACGAACGGACGCTCACCCAGGCCCTGGATCGTGCCGGAGAGCTCGCGCAGACGTGTCACGACCTCCGGGTCGTCCTCCGGTCCGCGAGCGCGCGCGAGGAGGTCCCGCCCGCGAAGCTCGCGGCGATCGCCGACCGGACGCTGGAGGCCGCCACACGCGACCGCGAGGTCTGGGGGTTCCGCGACGCGGCCGTCGTACGCGCAGGGCGCCTCGCCGACCGCGCCGGGGCTCGCGCGGCCCTCGAGCTCGGCGAGGCTACCTTGCGCGCGCCGCGCACGGACGCGCTCGGCCTCGCCGCCCTCTCGCTCGGCCTGCCGAACGCGGCGCGCGCCTACGAGTGGATTCTGCTGGGGGAAGGGCACCGGCAGATCCTGGGAGACGAGCCCGCCCAGCGGAGGTGCCTCGCCCAGGCGCGCGCCGACGCCACGGAGTACGGGCTCGGGGGCGAGCTCTGCGACGTCGCATCGGCGTACGTCGGTTCGGCGACGCCGAGGTCGGCCGGGAGCTCCTCGCGCAGGCCGAGGTCTGCACCGAACCTGCCGAGCCCTGGTCGCTGGCGAACGCGTGGCGCGCGGCGGCTCGGCCCGACGAGGCGACCCGCGTGCTCGAGACGGCCCTCCGTCGCGCGGAGACGATCGAGGATGCGGTGCGCGTGATCCGTGCGTACGCGTCTCACCAGCTGCCCGGAGCAGCGCGCGCCGCGCTCGGTCGAGCGCAGGAGCTGGCCCAGTCGACCTCCGACTGGTTGGCCCTGGGCGACTGCGCGCTCGACGCCGGGCTGGGTGCGGATCTCGTGCGAGAGGCCGTCGAGCGCGCCGAGGCGGCGGCGACCACACCGGAGGAGAAGGAGAACGTCGCGAAGGCCTACGCCCACTGGCTCAG
>JADJMO010000015.1 GCA_016709545.1 Myxococcales bacterium | reverse complement strand
CGGGGAAGGTGAGGGTCTTCGATGGCGACGGTGCCGAGGTGTGGAGCCAGAGCTTCAGCCGACCCGACGCTGACATCGTCGTCCGTGCGGTCGCGGTCGGACCGACCGGGCCGGTCGTCGCCCTCGAGCGCGGCGACTCCAAGGTCCTGGTGTCGAGCGTCGTGTGGCTCGACGAGGACGGCGCCACGACGCACACGCTGGAGCTCGGCTCGGAGTCCCTCCACGGGTTGTTCGTGGACGCGAAGTCGAACGTCTACGTGAGCGGCTCCGCGGGGGAGGGGACCCGCGACTATGGAGACGGTCCCAAGCTCTATCCCCCAGGTCTGATGCTGCTGGCGCTCGGACCGACCGGCGCGCTGCGCTTCGTCCGCCGGCTGTATGGTACGGATTCTACGTGGCGGCTCGCCGGCCAGGGCGACACGGTCTGGATCCAGGGCTACACGGGATACCTCGAGCTGCCGAGCGGGGCGAAGCACAAGAGCGAGGGCCTCGAAGGGATCGTGGTGGCCTTCGATGCGAAGACGGGCCTCGATCGCTGGTTCGCGACCTGGCCCGAGCCCAATCACCTCTTCGGGCTCGCCGCGGCGGGTGGCGGCCGGGTCGTCGTCACGGGCTCGTCGTCGACGCGTGTGTATCTGCAGCTCTACGAGGCCGACGGTCGGTTGGTGCTCGACCCCTGGAGTCCGACCCTCGTGTCCTCGCCGCCGGTGCATCAAGGGGGCTGCGGGGTCGCCGTGACGCCCTCCTCCGAGGTGATCCTGGTGGGTGGTTACGCCGGCACCCTCGGCTTCGGGACGACGACGTTCGCGTCGGGCAAGTTCGCCCACGCGTTCCTGGCTCGCCTGCGGCTCTGAAGCGTTCGCGCGGAGCAGCGGAGTGGGTGAGCCTCGGGCACTTGCGGGGACCCTCTCGCGCCCCCCGCCCCCCCCTGAGGACCGCCTTCTTCTCCTCGAGCTCCTCGAGGCTCCGCGGCCAGTCCTCCTTCATCAGGCGGGACAGCGACCGGTCCGCGAGCAGCTTCCCGCCCGTCTGGCACGTGGCGCAGTAGTTGCACTCGTTGTCCGCGTACTTGATCCGCTGCACCGGGTCGCCGCACACGGGGCAGGCCTTGCCGTATTTCCCGTGCACCGCCATGTCCTCGCGGAACGCGGTCACCTTCTCGGGGAACCCTTTCACGAGCGATTCCTTGCGCAGGGCCTCGGTGAACCGCTCGAGGATCGCGAACGTGGCCGCGCGGAGCCGGTCGATCTCCGCGTCGTCGAGCTTCGTGCTCATGCGCACCGGCGAGAGCTTGGCGGCGTGCAGGATCTCGTCCGAATAGGCGTTGCCGATGCCGCTGAAGAGCCGCGGATCGGTCAGCGTGCGCTTGAGCGTGTGGTTCTCGCGCCGCAGCACCTCGACGAAGGCGGCGCGGTCGGCGGCGAGCGGCTCCACCCCGCCGCGGTCGTGGTCCTCGCGCAGCTTGGCCTCGCCGCGCACGAGGTGGATCGACGCGCGCTTCTTGCTCGAGGCCTCGCGCAGCAGGAGCGACCCACGCTCGAAGTCCAGCGCGAGGAGGCCGATCTTCCCGGGGATCTTGGCGCCCTTCTGGTCGGTCCACTCGAAGCGGCCGGCGACCATGAGGTGCACCACCACGAAGAGGTCGTCCTCCAGCACGAACACGATCCGCTTGCCGAGCCGGCGGATCTCGCGCACCGACTTGCCCGTCACCTCGGCGACCTTGGGGTCGAACGTGCGCAGCACGAACGGGCTCGCGAGGCGGATGGCCTCGAGCTTCGTCCCCACCACCTTGTCGGCGATGCGCTCGACGTAGACCGTGATGTCGGGCAGCTCGGGCATCAGGCCCCGCGGAACTCGGGCTTGCGGCGGGTCATGAACGCCGTGAAGGCCTCGCCGAGGTCCTCGCTGGGCAGGAACGCGGCGTTCCAGGCGGCCACGTGCTCGAGGCCGGCCTGCACCACCGGGCGCTTCGCGCGCTCCATCACCTGCTTGACACCCTGCACGACGAGCGGCGGGTTGTCGGCGATCTCGCGGGCGATCGCGCGCGCGGCGTCGTGGGTGGCCTGCTTGTCCTCGTGCACGTCGTTGACGAGGCCGATGCGCAGGGCGCGGGCGGCGTCGAAATCGCGGCCGGTGAGGGCGAGCTCGCGCGCGTGGCCCTCGCCGACGATGTACGGCAGGCGCTGCAGGCTGCCGAGGTCGGCCACCATCGCGACGCGCACCTCGCGCACCGAGAAGCGCGCGTCCTTGCTGCACACCCGCACGTCGCACGCGGTGGCGAGGTCGAGCCCGCCGCCGATGCACCAGCCGTGCAGCGCGGCGATCACGGGCTTCGGGCCGTCGGCGAGGCAGTCGAAGGTGCCCTGCAGCTCGCGGACCTTCTCGTAGAGCGCGGTGCGCGACTGCGCGAGGCCGCCCTGCATCAGGGGACCCATCTCGCTCATCATGGCGGGCAGGTCGAGCCCGTAGGTGAAGTGGTCACCCTCCGAGCGCACCACGAGCGCCCGCACCGCGGGGTCGCGCATCGCGGCCTTCACCGCGAGGGGGAAGTCGCGGAAGAACGCGGGCCCCATCGCGTTGCCCTTGGCGGGGCCGGTGAGGACGAGGTCGGCGACGTGGGCTTCGACGGTGAGGCGGACGGCTTCGTACATGCCGTGCATTCCACACCAGGGTGGGGGGCGCGGAAAGAGGTACGATGGGGCATGCGCTGGTGGTTCGCGCTCGTGCTCGCGCTCCCGGGCTGCCTCCCGGACTTCGGCGCGCGCATGCAGGCCCTGACCCCGCGGCCGTGGGTGCCGACGCTGTGCACCGACTGCAGGCCGCACCGCCCGGTGGCCGAGGTGGCGTCCAAGAGCGAAGCCCCGTGGCAAGGGCCGACGATTGCCTCCACGACGCACTGGCTCGGCGAGCCGCTGGAAGGGATGAACCCGTTCATCCTGCCCGACGAACCGTCCCTCCACGGACTGATCTTCACGCAGGTCCATGCCGCGCTGTTCGACCTGGAGCCCGAGTACCGGGCGGTCTGGGCGAGGGTGGAGGCGTCGACCGGCGCGGTCGCCGTCGAGGCAGCCAAGCCGTCGCTGGAGGCGCTCGGGCCGTTGTACGCAACCTACCTCGACTCGCTCGCGCCGAGCGCCGTGCTCGATCCGGTGGAGACGTGGGCCGACGTCGAGACCCTGCGCGCGACCGAGTTCACGAAGCTGCGTCCGCGGGCGGCGGAGCGGGCGTTGCTCGCTGCCGAGGTCAGCCTGGACGGCTGGTGCAAGACGAGGGTGGCCGAGCGCCTCCCGAGCATCTACCAGGGTTTCAAGGACGTGACGTTCCTCGTCGAGCGTGTCTTCACGAAGCAGCTCGCCGAGGGCATCCGCAAGGACCTCGTCCGGACCTTGCCCGCCGCGCTCGTCGACGACGTGACCACCCGCGCCCGCGCCCGCGTGCTCGCGGCGACGCGCAAGGTGAAGCCCAAGCCCACCCCCTAGAGCGGGTAGTGCAGCGTCGCGCCGAGCACCGTGACCAGCACCAGGACCACCGGCACGAGCACGAGGAACACGAGGAACGTGTACCCCATGACGTCGCGCGCCCGCAGCCCGAAGAGGCCGAGGATCGGCAACATCCAGAACGGCTGGACGAGGTTGGCGAGCGCCTCGCCGAGGTCGTAGACCGCGACCATCCAGCCCAGGTGCACGCCCAGGTCGTGCGCGGCCTGCATCACGTACGGCGCCTCGATCACCCACTTGCTGCCGCCGCTCGGCACGAACACGCCGAGCACCGCGCTGTAGGTCGCGACCACCGCCGGGTAGGTGGCCTTGCTCGAGATGCCGACGAAGAAGTGCGCGATGTGCTCGTTGAGGTGGGTCTTGATGATCAGCGCCGCGATGCCGGCGTAGAACGGGAACTGCAGGAGCACGCCCCAGATGCCGGGCGTCGCCTCCTTCACCGCGCGCATGAGCCGCGCCGGCGTGCCGTGCAGCGCGACCCCGAGCGTGAGGAACACGAGGTTCACCGTGTTGAGGTTGAGCGCGTTCAGCCCCTGGCCGGACTTCACGAAGTAGCGGACCAGGTACCCACGCGCGAGCACCACGAACAGCACGTTGAGCACCGGCACGTGCTCGAGCCACTCGCCCGGTGTGCCCTTCTGCGGCGGGTCCTCGGCGTCGAGCGGCGAGGCCCCGAGCGAGATCCCCATCTGCTCGGCGGTGCGCGCGCGCGGGCCCGAGGGCGCGTACGCGTAGACCAGGGCAGTGACAATCACGATCTCGATGGCGACCGAGAGCAGGCTCTGCCAGAGGAAGATTGTGTTGCCGAGCGGGATGACGCCGCCCTTCACCTTGCCGCCCGCCTCCACGATCGCGCGGGTCGCGGGCTGCATCGCGCTCGGCGTGGCCATCTGTAGCGCGGCCGAGCCGGAGAGGCCCTGTGCCCAGATGCTGCCGAGCCCGAGGAACGCGCTCGCCGCGACGGCGCGGTAGTCCAAGCCCGCGATGCGGCGGGCCGTCTCGCGCGCGAGCATGGCGCTGAAGATCAGCGAGAAGCCCCAGTTGAGCCACGACGACAGCATCGCGAACAGCGCGACCCACGCGATGGCCGCGCGCGGCGTCGAGGGCACCGCGGCGAGGCGCGCGATGAGCCGGTAGACCGGGCGCGCGGTCGCGACGACATACCCGGTGATGATCACGAGGGCCATTTGCAGCGTGAACGGCAGGAGCTCCCAGAACCCCGAGCCCCAGATCTCCGCGACCTGGCCCGCGGCCCCGAGCGTGCCGTGTTTCGGCCGCAGCACGAACACCGCGGCGAGCGCCACGACGAAGGTGGCCACGAGGGCGAACACGAAGGCGTCCGGGATCCAGCGCTCGGCCCACGCGGTGAAGCGCGCGGCGGCCCGCTCGAGCAGGTTCGGGGGCCGATCGGGCTCGGTCGGTCCGCGCGAGGTGGACGCAGCGAGCGATTCCGGCAGGTCGGCGCCCGACATGGTGCGCGCCGACTATACTCGCCCGCCGTGCCTGCGCGATCCCTCTCCGAGCTCGAAACCCTGTCGCGCGACCCCTCGTGGGTCCCTGCCAAGAAGGAGCTCGCCGCGCTGTTGCCAGGCCTCGCGGGCGCCGAGGCCGAGGCCGTCGAGCGCGCGCTGTTCCGCGCGGGGCCCGCGGTGCTCTCGCTGGCCCTCGCGGAGCTCTCGACCGCCGCGCCGGCCCTGCGGGTCGGCCTCTGTCGCCTCGTCGGGCGATTTCCGGCCGATCCCGCGGCGAAGGCCGCGCTGCTCGGTCGCTTGCAAGACGACGACGCGCGCACGCGTCGCGCCGCCGCCCGGGGCCTCGGCAAGTGCGGCGACGCCGGCGTCGAATCGGCCCTGCTCGCGGCGCTCGACGTCGCGGTCGACGACGCCGAACGCAAGGTCCTCGTGGAAGCGCTCGGCAAGGTCGGTGGCGCCGCGGCGCGGGCGCGCCTCGCCACGCTGCAAGCGGGCAAGAGCGACAAGGTGCTCGCCGCCAAGCTCGCCGACGCCGAGGCGCGGCTCTTGCGCGAGGACGTCCGCGCGGACCTGTCCACGATTCGCGCGGACCTGCCGTTCGCGCCGCGGCGCCTGCGCTTCACGGTGCGCCGCGGGCTCGAGCGGATCCTCGCGGAGGAGCTGCACGCGATGGGCGCCGAGAAGATCGAGCTCGCGGAGGAAGCAGTGATCGCCACCAGCGGCGGCCCGCTCGAGAAGCTGTTCGGCGCGCGGATCGCCCTGCATTTCGGCTTCGTCGTGCCGCTGCCGCGCGGCGCCACGCGGGAGGCGCGGGTGATCGACGCCCTCGCGGCGCCCGACGTGGCCTCGCTGCTGACGTCGCTCACGAGCGGTCCGGTTCGCTACCGCCTCGAGTGGCCGGCCGGTCACCAGCGCGCCGCGACGCGCGCCGTCGTCGAGGCGGTGCGGGCGCGCGCGCCGGCGCTGGTCAACGACCCGCGCAGCACGGCCTGGGAGGTGGTCGTGCGCAACGACGAGCTCGAGATCTGGCCGCGGGGCCTGGTCGATCCTCGCTTCGCCTACCGCGTGGCCGACGTGCCGGCGTCTTCGCACCCGACGATCGCAGCCGCGCTGTGCCGGGTCGCCGGTCTGCGGGGCGACGACGTGGTCTGGGACCCGTTCGTCGGCGCGGGCGCCGAGCTCGTCGAGCGCGCACGCCTCGGGCCGTACGCCGAGCTCGTCGGCACCGACACCGACCCGCGCGCGATCGAGGCCGCGCGCAAGAACCTGGCGAACCTCTCGGTGCACCTCTCCGTCGGCGACGCCCGCACCTTCCGGCCCACGCACCCGGTCACGCTCATCGTCACCAACCCGCCGATGGGCCGCCGCATCAAGGAGAAGGACGGCATCACGCGGCTGCTCTCCGACGCGCTCGCGCACTTCCGCGAGGTCCTCGCGCCCGGCGGCCGCGTGGTCTGGCTGTGCCCGCTGTTCGGCGACGGCGCCAAGATGGCGCGCGCGTTCGGCTTCTCGGTCGAGCGGCGTGGGCCCGTCGATCTCGGCGGGTTCTCGGCCGAGCTGCAGGTGCTCACGTGAACGAGCTCGATCTGCTCCGCCTCTCCGCGGCCGCGGCGTGCGAGGGCCGCCCGCCGGCCCACGATCTGTCGCACGTCGAGCGGGTGACCGCGCTCGCGCACACGATCGCCGAGGCCGAGGGCGCGCGGCTCGACGTGGTGGTGCCCGCCGCGCTCCTGCACGAACTCGTCAACCTGCCCAAGGGCCACCCCGACAGCCCGCGCTCCGGGGATCTGTGCGCGGTCGCGGCGGACGAGGTGCTGCGCGAGGCTGGCGTGGAGCTCGCGCGGCGCAACGCGATCGTGGCGTGCATCCGCGACCACGCCTTCTCCAAGGGGGCGGCGCCGCCCTCGCGCGAGGCCGCGGTGCTGCAGGACGCCGACCGCCTGGACGCGATCGGCGCCGTCGGCGTCGCGCGCTGCTTCGCCACCTGCACGGAGCTGAAGCGCCCGCTGTTCGCCCCGGAGGATCCGTTCTGCGACGAGCGCTCGCCGGACGACAAGGCGTTCGGGCTCGACCACTTCTTCAAGAAGCTGCTGCTCCTCGAGGAGGGCATGCACACCGCGACCGCGCGCGCCCTCGCGGCCCCGCGGACGGCCTTCCTGCGCGCGTACCTCGCGGCCCTGCGCAGCGAGCTCTAGCCGACGGTGGCGGATCGGTGACATCTTGGTGACGTGCGCCGTCTCCTCTCGCTGGGCCTGCTCCTCGGGTGCTCCTCGTCCGACCCGGTCGTGCCCGTCGACGCCGGAGCCGAGGCGGCCAGCGACGCCGCCGAGGTGAGCGTCCCGACCTGCAAGCGGGGCCCGAAGGAGACGGCGATCCCCGCGATCTGCGCGGGCCTCTCCTGCGATCGCGCCTTCGACTCGGTCACGTTCGCGATGACCCACAACGCGATGTCGAACCAGGACGAGGGCTACGCCGCGCCGAACCAGCACCACGGCATCGCGCGGCAGCTCGCCGACGGCGTGCAAGGGCTCATGCTCGACGTCCACTACTACGACGAGGAGACCGGCGCGACCGGCGCGCGGCGCGACGACCTTCCGGTGCTCTCGCAGCTCTACCTGTGCCACGCGAACTGTCGCCTCGGACGCCGCCCGCTGGTCGAGGGGCTCTGTGACGTCACGCGGCACCTCGACGCGCACCGTGGCGAGATCGTCTCCATCGTCTTCGAGAGCCACGTGCGCGACGCCGATCTCGTGCAGGGGCTCGAGGCCGCGGGGCTCGCCGGCTACGCGTACACCCACCCCGGCGGCGCGTGGCCGAAGCTCGGCGCCCTGGTGACCGCCGACACGCGCGCGGTCCTGTTCGTGGAGAGCGGCGGGGGCAGCCCGGCCTACCTGCACGCCGCGTGGCAGCACATCCAGGACACGCCCTACACCTACGCCAAGGCGTTCGAGTTCACGTGCGCGCTCAACCGGGGCAAGCGCAGCAACCCGCTCTTCCTGATCAACCACTGGGTGCAGGACCCGCTCGCGAATCCCGCGCGCGCCGCGGAGGTCAACGGGGAGGCGGTGCTGGTCGGGCGGGCCAAGGCCTGCGCCGCCGAGGTGGGGCGCCCGCCGAATTGCCTCGGGGTCGACTTCTACGACCTCGGCGACGCGGTGAAGGTCGCGAAGACGCTCTCGGGGGGTTAACGCTTGTCGCGGGCGATCGCGCCGACCGTGGCCTTGGTGGCGCGCACGTAGTCCGCCGGCGCGAGGAGGATCTGCGTGCCACGCACGCCGGCCGGATCGAGATCACGTCGAAGAGCTCGATCGTCTCGTCCGCGATCACCGGATAGTCCTTCTTGGCGGCGAGCGCGGTCACGCCGCCGCGGATGTAGCCGGTGAGCGGCTGCACCTCCTTGAGCGCGGCGGTCTCCACCTTCGCGTCGCCGGTGACCCGGGCGAGGGCCTTCAGATCGAGCTCGGCGTCGCCCGGCACCACCGCGAAGCAGCAGCCCTTGCGGTCGCCGCGCGCGAGCAGCGTCTTGAACACCTGCTCGGCGGGCAGGCCGACCTTGCGGGCCACCGTCTCGGCCGTGAGGTCGTCCGGATCGACCTCGTATTCGCGCAGCTCGTAGGCGATCCCGAGCGCGTCCAGGATGCGGGCGGCGTTCGTCTTCATCGGCGCTGCCTCATACCACGCGCCGCGGTATACGCGCCCCGTGCGCCCGCTCCTCGTCCGCCCCGGTGCTCGCTACACCTGCACCGGCGACGGCGCGTGCTGCTCGGACCTGCACGTCATCGCGCCGCTCGCGCGGAGCGAGGTGCGGCGGCTCCGGCTCCTCGGCGCGCAGGTGGTCCGCAGCGAGGCGCTCGATGCGTTCGCGATGGCGGCCGAGGGCGGCGCGTGTCGTGAGCTCGGCGCCGCGGGGTGCCGTCGGTACGCGGATCGGCCGACGGTGTGTCGTCGCTTTCCGTTCCGCCTCGTCGAGACCCCTTCGGGGCTGCGGGTGGCCACCGAGCAGCGCTGCCCGTGCCGGACGATGGGGGATCGGCCGCCGATCGACCCGGAGATCGCCCGGGCCGCGTTGCTCGAGCACGGGCGACTGATCCCCGATCTGCGCGTCGGCGCCCGCATTCGCCTCGAGGGCGCGCGGTGGATCGGCTTCGGGAGGTACGAGCGTGAGGAGGCCGCGTGGCTCGCCCGGCTCGCGGCGGGAGAAGCTCCCGAGGAGGTGCTCGGCGTGGAGCCGCCGACGCTCGAGGCGCTCACGTGGCGCGACGTGGCCCACCACTTCCGCGGTCGCATCGACGGTAGCGCGTGCGGTGAAGCGCTCGCGTGGTTCGGTGATGCGCTGCTCGCGCTGTCGGGAGATACCCCGCGGCGCTCGCGCAGCCGGCCGTGGGCGTTCGCCTTCGACCGCGCCGAGGCGCGCAGCGCGCCGTCGGATCCCGAGGCGATGCTCGCCGACTGGCTCGCCGACGCGCTGTGGGACCTCGAGTGGACCACGCGGGGAGGGCGCGTGCGCGCGTTCGCCGACTTCGCGCAGCGGCTCGCGGTGGCGCGCTGGATTGCGGCCCGCCTGGTGGGCGATGGCGCGCGCATCGATCGCGCGATGGGGGAGGCGATCCTGGTCGTGGAGATGGCCGCGGCCTCGCCGCTGTGGCCCTCCGTCGTGCAGGCGTTCTGCGTGTCGGTCCGCGATGCCACCGCCGAGCCCCAGCCGCCCCCCCCCCCCCCCCCCCCCCCCCCCCCCCCCCCCCCCCCCCCCCCCCCCCCCCCCCCCCCCCCCCCCCCCCCCCCCCCCCCCCCCCCCCCCCGCCCCCCCCCCCCCCCCCCCCCCCCCCCCCCCCCCCCCCCCCCGACCGTGAAGCTGGGGTCACCCTGTGCCACGACGGCCGTTCACACCCCGGCCATTGCCGGCGACCAGGATGCGGCCCACGGCTTGCTAGGCTGGGCCTCCATGCGCCGCCTTGCCTCCCTTGCCTTGCCCTCTCTCGCCCTCGCCGCGTCCCTGTTGCTCGCGCCCCGCGACGCCGAGGCGTGCGCGGCGGTGTTCTACCCGATCACCGAGCCGGTCGACGGCGGCCCCGCGCAATCGCTGTCGGTGGTGACCGACCACCGGATGGCCATCGCGATCACGCCGTCGATGACGACGATCTGGGACCAGGTCGACTACATCGGTGATCCCGCGGAGTTCGCCTGGGTGTTGCCCGTTCGGGGCCTCGCGGTCGTGGGCATCGGGAGCGACAACTTCCTCGCCTCGCTCGACAAGGAGACCGCGGTCCGCGTCGAAACGCCGAAGGCGGTGTGCGACTACGGCTATGCGTACGGCGAAGGCTACGGTGACTACCGCTCAGGCTGTGCGTGTGGCGGCCAGGCTGACTACGAAAGTGGGTCCCCCGGTGGCAGCTACGAGCCCGACGTCGGCACCGACGACGGGGTCGTGGTCACCAAGCGCTCCACCGTGGGCCCGTACGAGGTCGCGCAGCTCCACAGCTCCGACCCCGACGTCCTCGTGCGCTGGCTCTCCAAGAACAAGTACGCGATCCCCGGCGACATCGCGCCGATCCTCGCGAAGTTCACGAGCGAGGGCTTCGACTTCGTCGTCGTCCGCCTGCGCCCGGGCTTCGGCATCAAGGCCATGCGCCCCATCCGCGTCAGCACGCGCGGCGCGAGCCCCCAGCTGCCGCTGCGCATGGCCGCGGCGGGCATCTCGGGCCACGTCGGCATCCAGCTCTTCGTGATCGGCGAGGGTCGCTTCCGCACCAAGAACTTCCCCACGTTCTCGGTGGATCCGGGGCAGCTCGTGTGGGACTACAAGGCAGGCAAGAGCAACTACGTCGACCTGCGCGACGCCGCCGCCAAGGTCTTCGACGGGCGGGCGTGGGCCCTCGAGTCGAGCGTCGACGTCGCGCAGTCGATGATCCTCGCGCCCGAGGCGCCGCCGACCGAGCCGCCCTTCGACGCCGGGATCGACGCCTCGCCCTCCACCGACACCGGCGCGACCGACACGGCGCCCGCCGACACGCTCGCGGCCGATACGCTCGCGACCGACACTGCCGATGCAGCCAGCGACGCGCTGGACGCCGACCCCGACGCGGCGACCGATGCCGCAGCCGACGCCACGCCGGACGCGCTCCCGGCCACCGACTCGGGGGCCATCCCTGCGACCGACACCGGCACCAAGCCGAGCGACGCCGGCCCCGACCTCGGCGCTCCTCCGGGCGTCTCGCCCACCGCGTCCGACGTCGAGATCGCGTTCGGCACCTACACCTATCGTCGCGTCACCCGCCTGCGCGCGGACCTGCCGGTGCGTCACCTCTCGGCCGACCTCGAGCTCGAGGTGGACTCGAACCAGGCGCAGCTGAAGACGGTCATGCAGAGCACCGCGTGGGTGCACGGCGAGAACGTCTGCCCCGGCGGCACGTTGCGCGGGCTCTCCACGCCGGCGACGCTCCTCGGCCCGAGCAAGGCCGGTGCGGCGTGCGCGATGCCGCAGGAGAGCGCGCCCGACTACGCGATGCCGATCGGCCTCACGCTCGGCCTCGTGGGCCTCGGGCTCGTGCGTCGTCGTCGGACCACGAAGGGTCGATGATCACTTCCCGCTGAACCGCGCCGCCCGGCGCTCGACGAACGACGCGAGGCCCTCGCGCGCGTCATCGCTCCCGAGGATCGGCGCCAGGTCGGGGAACAGCCGCGCCGCGGCCGCGCGCTGGCCCCCGATCAGCGCGAGCCGCGACGACGCGATCGTGGCCTGCACCCCGAGCGGCGCCTGGGCGGCGATGACCTCGGCGATGCGGGTCGCGCACCCGAGCGCGTCGTGGTCGAGCTCCTGCACGAGGCCCATCCGGTGGGCCTCCGCGGGCGGGATCTCGTCGGCGGTGAGCAGCCAGCGCATCGCGTTCCCCCACCCGATCTCCTGCACGAAGCGGATCGTGCCGCCGCCCACCGGGTAGATGCCGCGCTTGATCTCGATCTGCCCGAAGCGCGTGGTCGGGTGCGCGACGCGCACGTCGCAGGCCAGCATGAGCTCGATGCCGATGGTGAAGCAGATGCCCTGGATCGCCACCACCACCGGCTTGCTGCGCGGTGGCCCGAACAAGCCCAGCGGATCGATCCCGCCCTCGGGCATCGGGAAGCGCCCCTCCGCGAAGTAGGGGGTCATCGCCGCGAGGTCGAGCCCGGCCGTGAAATGATCCCCGTGGGCGAACACCACCGCGCACCGCGCCTCGGGGTCGCGCTCGTACGTGCCGTACGCGAGGCAGAGCTGCTCCCACATGGCCGGGTCGAAGGCGTTGCGCTTCGCGGCACGGTCGAGCCCGATGAAGAACAGGTGGCCCCTACGCTCGGTCGAGATGCGCGCTTCGGTCATGGGCTAGGATGCTAACCCACCATGACCCACGGGCTCCGTCCCAAGATCGAGGCGCTGTACCCCAAGCTGGTCGACCGGCGGCGCGATTTCCATCGCCACCCCGAGCTCGCCTACGAGGAGGTGCGGACCGCCGGCATCGTCGCCGAGTGGTGCCGCGAGCTCGGCCTCGCGGTCGAGACCGGCATCGGGCAGACCGGCGTGATCGCGCGCCTCGAGCGCGGCAAGGGCAAGCGCGTGGCCCTGCGCGCCGACATGGACGCGCTCCCGATCCAGGACGCCAAGTCGTGCGACTACAAGAGCACCATCCCCGGGAAGATGCACGCCTGCGGGCACGACGTGCACACGACGATGTTGCTGGGCGTCGCGAGCGTGCTCGTGGGGCTCGGTGACGCGGTGCCGGGCAACGTCACGTTCGTGTTCCAGCCGGCCGAGGAGGGGCGCGGCGGCGCGCTGCCGATGATCGCCGGCGGCGCGCTCGACGGCGTCGATCTCGTGCTCGGGCAGCACATGGGCCCGACCCACCCCACCGGCGTGATCGCGGTATCCGAGGGGCCGGCCATGGCCGCCGCCGACTTCTTCGAGCTCGAGATCATCGGCGACGGAGGGCACGGCGCCTACCCGCACCTGGCCCGCGATCCGCTGCCGGTCGCGGCGGAGATCGTCACCGCGCTGCAGACCATCGTCTCGCGCACCGTGGATCCGCTGGCGTCGGCCGTCGTCACGCTGGGCACCATCCACGGCGGGTTCCGCAACAACGTCATCGCGCCCTCGGTGGTGATGACCGGCACCGTGCGCACGTTCGATCCCGGGCTCCGTCTGGCCGTGCGGGACCGGGTGGCGCGGCTCGTGCGCGGCATCACCGAGGCCCACGGCCTCACGCACCGGCTCGACTACACCCTCAACTACCCGCCGACCATCAACCACCGGCAGGGCGTGGCGCTCGTCGACGCGACCGCGCGCGACGTGCTCGGCGAGGACGGGATCCGGCACATCCCGCCGTCGATGGGCGGCGAAGACTTCGCCTACTACCTCGAGAAGAAGCCCGGCGCGTTCTACTGGCTCGGGTGTCGCCCACACGAGGGGGCCGCCAACATCCACCACCCGGAGTTCGACGTGGACGAGCGCGCGATGGTGGTGGGCGTCGAGGTGATGGCCGAGGCCGCGCGCTGCGGTTCCTGGAAGGGGGTTACTTGGAAGGGGGTTTCCTGGAAGACGGCGTCACTTGAGCAGGTGCAGCACGTCGCGGAGGAAGATCACCACGATGCCCATGAGGCCCTCGCCGGCCACGAAGCCGCTCGCCACGCTGACGGTGTAACGCTCCGACAGCGGCTCGTTGCGCCGCTTGAGCCACCACGCGAAGAGCGCGCCGAGGAACATGGCGAAGCTGTCGTTGAAGTCGATGACCATGGCGATGCCGAGGCCCGTCGCGCTCGGGACGAGCAGCGTCCACGACGGGCCCTCCTCGGCGCCCTCGGCCTTGGCCTTCGCGGTCGCGCGCGCGGCGAGCTCGTCCAGCGTGGCGAGCAGCACGCCGATCACGGCCGCCACCGCGATGGCGAGCAGCGCCAGCTTCGGCAGGTTCGAGGGGCCGTCCTTGAGCAGCTTGGCGACGCTCGCCCACGCGACCGCGGCCGGCGCGGCGAGCTCCTTGCCGATCTTCTCGGGCTTGGCGACCAGGAAGTAGACCGGCACGCACACGATCGCGCCCGCGAGCACGCCGAGCATCTGCGCCCAGAACTGCTTGCGCGGCGCGCCGCCCAGCAAATAGCCCGTCTTCACCTCCATGAGGAGATCCGCCGAGTGGCTCGCGGCGCCCGCGGTGACCGTGGCGGTCATGAGGTTGGCGGCGGCGTTGCCGGGCAACAGCACGCCGAAGAGCAGCTGGGTGATCTTCCCCATCGCGCCGATCGGCGTCACGTTGGTCTCGCCCGTCGCGCGCGCGGCGACCACCGAGAGCAGGAACGCGGCGGCCACCGAGACCACGCCGAGGCCGATCGGCACGCCGAACCACGCGTGCTGCATCCACACGCACGCGATGGTGGAGCCGACGAGCCCCCACACGAACCATCGCGTGGGCACCTCGACGGCGGCGAGCGGGTCGACCACCGCGGGCCCGCGCTTGAAGACCTTGCCGAGCGACGCGAACGCGCGCCCCACCATCTGCCAGCGGAAGGCGAAGGCGGCGAGGCTCGCGCTGACCATCAGCGCGGTGCCGGGCCACACGCTCCACTTGGAGCGGAGCACGGCGTGGATCGCCTCCGGCGTGCGCACCGGGATGGCGTGGGCGGCCTCCGCGGCCTTCACGAACGCCGGCCACTCTGCGGCGCTCGCGCCCTCCGGGAACAGGCGCAGGACGTCGGCGTGCAGCAGCCAGGGCCCGAGCAGGCCGTAGGAGAACAGCGCGCCGAGCAGGAGGCTGCTCGTGACCTTGAGGCCGATGATCGCGCCCGCGGCGTAGAGCATCAGGCTCGTGTTCGCGCCGAGCGACCAGGCCGAGAGCTTGTGGCCCGCGAGCTTGCCCGGGAACGCCACCACCTCGGGGACCTTGCGCAGGATCCAGACCTTGCTCTCGAGCGCGAGCTTGAGCGCGGCGGCGAGGAGGCCGGCGGCGAACAGCGAGCGCGCCTTGGCGAGCGACTCCTTGCCCGCGGAGTGCATGGTGCGGATGGTCTCGGCGCACACGACGCCGCTCGGGAAGCGCAGCTGCTCGGCGTTGATGAGCGTGCGCTTGAGCGGGATGGCGACGATGACGCCGAGCACCGAGATGCCGAGCATCCAGAGCGCGAGCCGGGTGCCCGTGAGCTCGGGGACGTTGCGGATGGTGCCGTCGGCGCGCAGCATCGCCATCGCGGGGATCGAGCTCACGAGGCCGGCCGAGGACATGTACGCTGCGGCCGAGGCGGCCGTCTGCGAGGTGTTGTTCTCGAGCATCGTGAACGGCCGCATCCCCGGGAACAGGCGGCCGAGCGCCGCGAAGATCGCGAAGCCCACGACGCTCGCCGTGATGCCCATCCCGAAGCTCCAGCCGATCTTCAGGCCGATGTAGAGGTTCGAGGCGGAGAGGATCGAGCCGAGGATCATGCCGGTGACCGCGGCGCGCACCGTGAGCTGCGGGTCGTCCGGCTGGTAGACCTCCTCGAGCCACTGCCGGTCGCGGGCCGCGATCGCCTCGGGGTCGCGCAGCGGGGTGGTGTCGATCTCGGCCATGGCGCGCGGTAGGCTAGTACACTTGATCGACCGCGCGCGCCTGCTCGCCCTGCTCGCGGAGCCACCGCCGAGTCCGCCCGAGGACTGGGCCTCGCGGGGCGTGGCGGCGCCGCGGACCGCGGCCGTCGCGTTGCCCGTCGTGCTCGACGACGCGCCCCGCGTCTACGCGGTGCTGCGCAGCGCGAGCCTCCGCGATCACCCGGGGGAGGTCGCGTTCCCGGGCGGCAAGGTCGAGCCGACCGACGCGTCGCCCGAGGCCGCTGCGCTCCGGGAGCTCGAGGAGGAGGTGGCGGTGGTCGGGGTCTCCGTGCTCGGGAGCTTCGCGCCGCTGCCGGTGGTGACCGGCAAGTACCTCGTGCACCCGTTCGTGGTCGAGCTGCCGCCCGACGTGGTGCCGCGGGTCGCCTGCGGAGAGATCGAGGAGGTGCTCCCCATCGCGCTCGAGCCGCTCCTCACGCGAGAGGTCCGGGGCACGCCGGCGCCGTGGCGGGGGACCGAGATCCTCATCCCCTCGTTCCGGCTGCCGACCCGGCGGGGGGAGGTGGTGCTCTACGGGATGAGCGCGTTCTTCCTCTACGAGCTCCTCTCGCGGGTGGCCGCGACGGCCGGCCTTCCGCCGCCCCCGCTGGTCCGCACGACCGACCAACCGTGGGGGGATCGGTACGACCGGACGTGGTAGCTTCGGAGGGAATGCCCCCGAGCGACTCCCTACGGCTGTCCGTGGTGCTCCCGGCGAGCGCCGAGCGTCTCTACAAGGCCTGGCTGGACCCGAAGGAGCACGCCTCCTTCACCGGCGCGGCGGCCACCGGTACCGGAAAATCCGGCGGGAAGTTCACCGCCTGGGACGGCTACATCACCGGGAAATACCTCGAGCTCGAGCCGCCCTCCGGCGAGAACCCGAGCGCCGCGCGCATCGTGGCGGCCTGGCGCACCGCCGACTTCACCGAGGACCACCCCGACAGCCGGCTCGAGGTCCTGTTCCACCCGGCGAGCGGCGGCACCCGCATTACCATCGCGCACAGCGACCTGCCTCTCGGCGACGGCGAGCGCTACAAGGACGGCTGGGAGAAGTTCTACTTCGAGCCCATGCGCGCGTTCTTCCGCGCCGCCTCGGAGTCCAAGATCCTGGCGGCCGACGCCAAGCACGGCGGTGCGCAGAAGGTCGCCGCCAAGGCGCGCACGCCGGCGTCGCGACCCCCGCGCACGAAGGGTTGAGGGGGGTGCGTCCGCGCAAGGCGCGTCGCGAAGCCGCGCGCGACGCCGAGAAGCTCGCGCGAGACCGCGTGCGCCTCGCGGCGCTCGAGGTCGGCGGCAGCCCGACGCGCCCCGAGGAGATCACCTCTGCGGCGCTGGTCGAGCCGATCGCGCTCTCTCTGCGTTGCCTCGTGTGCGACGGCGACCTCGCGCTCGAGGAGCACGCGGCGGAGGCCGGGCTTCGGGTCGCGCGGCTCCAGTGTCGCCGCTGCGGCGCGCGTCGCAGCCGCTGGTTCCGGATCGCGCAGCCGAGCTAGATTGCGAGTTCGCGAGCGCGCGTGGGCAGTTCGAGGCGCGCGCCGCGCGAGAGGTAGGCGTGCACGACGGCCGCGAGCATCGTGTCGAGCGGCGGGTGACCGATGCCGAACGCGCGGATCTTTGCCGGATCGAGGAACGACGACCAGCGGCTCGAGAGCGGCGACACGTCGCGCGGCGCGAGGCCCGCGGCGACCAGTTGCTCCGCCGTCACCTCGCGGACGTCGGGCGCGCGACCGAGCAGGGCCCCGAGCCGCGTGACGACCTCGAGCAGCGTCGGGGTCTCGTCGTGGGTCTGGTTGAAGGCCTCGCCGATGGCGTCGCCTCTCCCGAGCAGCGCGAGGATCGTCAGGGCGACCGCGTCCGCGAACACGTGGCGGATCGCCTGGCGGCCGCCGTCGGGCAAGAGGATCGGGCCCCCGTCGAGGATGCGCTCGACGTACGAGAGGAGCCGGTTCTCCGGGTCGCCGAGGCCGTGCACGATCGGGATGCGCAGGGTCGTGAACGGGAGCTTGAGCCTCCGCGCCGCGTCCTCGCACGCGCGCTTGCCCATGCCGTAGTCCCACGAGCCGCGGTCGTCGCCCTCGGGGGCCGGCATGGTCGGGCCGTCGTAGTCCTGCTCGCGATAGGGGCGCGCGAGGCCCTCGCGCACGAGGTAGACCTGGCCGGTGCTCACGAGGAGGTACTGATCGATGCGCCCGTCGAGCACGCGCGCGAGCCGCTCGACGTCGGGGGCCTCGTAGGCGGCGAAGTCGACCACGGCGTCGAAGCGACGACCCGCGAGGGCGGCGTCGAAGCTGTCGTCGGTGCGATCGCCGCGCAGATCCTCGACGCCGGGCAGGGGGCGGTGCCCGTAGTCGGTGCCCCTCCGGAACGTCGTGATCCGGTCTCCGCGCGCGAGGAGGCGGGGCAGGAGGAGGGGACCCATGAAGCGGCTGCCGCCGATGCAGAGGACGCGCATCGGGGCGATGGTAGGGCAACCCGGGGCGTGGTCTGGTCGACAACGTGCCACCCCCCCCGACCGCGGCTATGCTGTGGCCGAAGTGACCGAGGAGTTCGTCGACGTGGAGCCCGACGGTCCGGCCCCGGGAGACCGGGTGGCGGGGAAGTACGTCCTTCGTCGCCTCCTCGGACAAGGTGGCTATGGCAGCGTCTGGGAGGGCGAGAACGTCGACCTCGGCAAGAAGGTCGCGGTCAAGCTCATCGAGCCCCAGCACTCGACCTCCGCCGAGGTGACCGCGCGGTTCCGCCGGGAGGCCCGCGCCGCGGGGGCGCTCGAGAGCGATCACATCGTGCAGGTCTACGACGTGGGCACCGACCCGGACGTCGGCCTCTACCTCGTGATGGAGCTGCTGCGCGGCGAGGACCTGCGCCACAAGCTCGATCGCACCGGGCGCATCGACCTCGAGCACGCCGTCGACTGGGCCCACCAGATCGCGCTCGCGCTCGCCAAGGCGCACGCGGCCGGCGTGGTGCACCGCGATCTCAAGCCCGCCAACGTCTTCCTCCACGAGCCGGAGGTCGACCACGACGAGTCGCCGGAGACCGTCGTGAAGCTCGTGGACTTCGGCGTCTCGAAGCTGCTGTCGTCGACCGAGGGCGAGGCGCTCACGGTCGCCGGGCGCACGGTCGGCACGCCCCAGTACATGTCTCCGGAGCAGGTGCTCGGTCACCCCTCGGATCCGCGCGGCGACCTCTGGGGCCTCGGCGTCCTCCTGTTCGAGATGCTCGCCGGCACCCCGCCGTATCCGCTGCGCGACACGTTCCGCGAGACGGCGATGGCCATCGCCTACGACCCGCCTCCCGACCTGCTCGAGCGCGCGCCCACCGTGCCGAAGGAGATCGTGGCGGTGGTGGCGCGGGCGCTCGAGAAGGACCCGGAGGCTCGCTTCCCCGATGGCGCCGCGTTCGCCGAGGCGCTGGTGGCTGCCTGGCCACGCGCGTTCGAGGGCGGTCGCGCCGCGCGTCGCGCCGGCTCGCGCGTACCGTCGCCCAGCCGTCGCACGAGCCCCACCGTCGGGGCACCCGTGCTCGACGAGGTGGTCGCGCCGCCTTCGTCGGGAGCGCGGGCGAAGGCGCGGGCCGAAGGGCGCTCGCCGCTCCGCTCGGACGTGCTCTCGCCGGTGCCGGCGTCGCGCTCGGAGTCGACGACGGTGCCGGTGGCGGTCGGCGAGACCACGCGCGTCGTGGTTCGACAGAGCCGCGCGGTGTGGCTCGTGGCGGCGGTCATCCTGGGCTCCGCAGCCGTGATCGTGGTCGCGATCCTCTCGGCCAAGCCGCGGGAGAAGCCGCGTCCGAGCGAGGTCGCGGCGCAGGTCACGGTGTCGACGAGCGAGCCCGAGCCCTCCGTGTCCGTCGCTCCGCCCGCCGCGGCGTCGGCGTCGATCTCGGTGGTGCCCTCGGCGTCGACCGCCAAGCCCTCCGTCGTCGTCAAGCCGAAGCCCGGTCCGAGCGGCACGGGCAAACCCGACCTGAAGCCCGAGTCGGACTTCGGCAGCCTCGGCGTGTCGAGCTCCTACTGACGCGCGGGCGGATCCCGCCCGTCTTCGTGGACACGGAGCCGCCCGACCAGCGCGTATCCGGTCTCGGTCGTGCGGATGCGTCGGGGGATCTCCCCATCGTCGCCGAGGAGTCGACGGAGCTTGTGGACGGTGGCTTGCAGGCGGTTGTCGTGGCGGAGCGGGTGGTAGTCGCGCTCCTCCCACACCGCGCGGACCAGCGCCTCCTTGGTCGCTGTCTGCTCCGAGAGCAGCGCGCGGAGCAAGCGATGCGGTGTGGGGTGGCCGGTGAGGTCGATCACCTCGCCTGTTGCGTCCCACACGCGGCCTGCCGCGTACCCCCAGCGCTCCCCGCTGCCCGTCACCCGTGTGGGCGCGAGCCCCCGCGCGCGGGCGACGGCGACCACCCGCGCGTCGACCCGGTCGAGCGCCGCCGGATCGCCGAGCACCGCGGCCGCCCGGCGCGCCGCGCGGGTCTCCCCCTCCGCCAGCGACTCGAGACCGCCCGGCGCAGGCGCGGCGACCTGGGCGAAGAGCCGCGCGTGGGCCGCGAGCGCCCGCGACGGCGCCGAGGCGCCGAGCGCCGCGAGCTCGCGGGCCGTCTCCCCGAGCGCGGCCCAGCCCTCGAGGAGCGCCTGCGCGTCGCCGCGGAGCACCAGCGCCTCCGCGAGGTGTAGACCGAAGCCGGTGGCCCGCGCGTCGCGGAGGGCGTCGCCCGAGAGGCGCAGCGAGCGCTCCGCGTCACCCTCGGCGAGGGCCTGTTCGGCGAGGGCGATCGCGTGGAGCACGCGCAGCTCGGCGTGCTCCGTGTCCCCCGACACGGTCACCGCGCTCTCTGTGGCCCGGACCCGATGCCGCGCGACGGCGAGCGCGTGGAGCCGCGCGAAGATCGTGTCGCTCTCGATCGCGGCCTCCTCGAACGGTGCCGCCCGTTCGACGTCGACCAGGCGCCTCAGGTAGGCCACCTCGACCTGGCGCTCGCTCATGATCGGGTCGGAGGTGAGATCGTCGAGCCGTCGCTGCACCGCCGGGAGGTTGCCGTCGGCGAGCTCGAGGTGGGCGTGCGCGAGGCGGATCCACGGCGCCTGCACGGAGCGCTCGGCGGCCCACGGCGCCAGGCGATCGAGCTCCGCGCGGGCCACCGCGAGCTCGCCCCCCTCGAGGGCCAGACTCATGCGCACGAACTGCAGCAAGCGACCCGTCTCGGTGCGGATCGACGCGGCGGGGTGCGCGAGCGCCTCGTCGACCAGCGTGCGGGCGAGGTCGAGGTGACCGAGGAAGTAGACGGCCTGCGCCAGGCTGCGGGCGAGGGCACAGCGCTCTTCGCCGGGGACGCCGGGGAGCGCGGCGCGCACGGTCTCCACCAGGCGCAGGGCCTCCGTGGGACGCCGCAGGACCGCGTACATGCTCGCGAGCAGCGAGTCGCGGCGGACGGCGAGGGGGCCCTCGCAACGCGCACCCTCGAGGCGAACGCGCGCCTGTTCGTAGTCGCCGAGGCGCAGCGCAGCCTGACCCGAGAGCAGCGCCGCCTCGACGTCGGTCTCGGCGAGGTCCGTGAGGCGGAGGAGGGCCTCCCCCGGGCGGTCGTCCTGCAGCAGCAACCGGGCGTGCAGCAGGGTGAGCTCCCGGTCACGCGAGGCAGCGAGCGAGGGCTCGCGGGTGAGCGCGCGGGTGTCTCCGAGCAGCACCGCGCACCGCAGACGCAGGCGGGCGAGCGCCGGCTCGGTGCGACCCGCGAGCAGGGCGGCGAAGGCGTGCGGATAGCCGAGCGCCAGGAGCTCGGGGGCGCGGCGTTCGCAGAGCGCGAGGGCTTGCTGCGGCGCGACCACGAGCTGCCTGCGCAGCGACAGCAGCCACCCCTCGGGCCAGTCGAGCTCGGCGAGCGACGCGAGGATGCGCTCGACCTCGTCCTCCGCAGGGGCCGGGAGCGGCACGAGCGCGTGGAGTCGACCACCGTCGCGTTCGACCATGCCGAGGCCGACGAGCTCGTCGATGCCCGGCAGACCCTCGTCGACCAACGCGAGGAGCACGTCCTCGGGGACCGCGCCCTCGGTGCACGAGAGCACGGCGGCGACCGCACTACCGACCCTCGAGAGCGGGCGTCGCTGCACCGGCGCCGCGAGCGCCCGCAGGAACGAGAGAGGATTGCCGCCGGCGCGGGCCACCGCCTCGTCGAGGTGATCCTTGCCCGAGGCGCGGCCGAGCTTCTCGAGATCGCGCGCAGACAGGGGACCCACGACCACGGTCTGCGCGACGAGGCCGGGATCGGCGAACGCCGCGCGGGTCGCGCAGACGAGGCGCGCCCGTCGCGCATACGCGGCGAAGCAGCGCAGGAGCGGCTCCACCTGCTGCATGGGCGCGCTCTCGGCGTCGTCGAGGAACACCCAGGCGTCGGCGGCTTCGGCGAGATCGAGCGCCAGCGCCGCGAGCGCGGCCTCGTCGGCGAGCGCAGCGCCGAGATCGAGCGACGCGGCGCCGAGGCGAGCGAGGGCCCGCGCCACCGGCAGCGCCGCGGGCTCGTCGCAGTCGCGCAGCGAGACCCGCACCGTGCGAGGGACACGCTCCGGAAACCGACCGTGCACCGTGGCCGCGACGAGGGCGGACTTGCCGATGCCCGCCTCGCCCTGGACGACCGCCACGGCGCCGCGGACGAGCGCGGACTCGAGGGCGCGCACCTGGCTCGCGCGTCCGACGAAGAGCGCCGGCGGATTCGGGAGGCGCTGGAGGAGGGGGAGGGGCAACGAGACCCTTGGACGCGACGGCCCTGTCCGATCTTCACCGCGTCCAGGATCAGCGGGTGAGCTCGATCAGCCCCTCGCTGGTCGTGCACTTGAAGCCGAAGCGGCTGGAAGCACGGCCCTCGAGGGTGCCGCTGACCTTCTTGCTGCTCGTCACGGAGGTGAGCTTCAGCGTGGTCGAGTTTCCTTTCGACGAGACGATGTCGCCCGCGTGGTCGCGGAAGGGGAACTGGCCCGAGAGCGTCGCGCCGCTGCCATCGCCGGTGCCCGACATCGGGCTCCAGCCGCTGTCCGGAGCCTGCGGCGTGGCCTCGAGCGTGCTGCCGCTGGCCGTCACGGCCACCGTCAGGGTGTGGCTGTTCTTGCCGGTCTTCATGCTGCCGAAGCCGACGTCGCAGCTCGTCGTGTAGCTCACCGTCGCGTTCCAGGTGCCCGACCAGTCGAGGGGCGCGGGCGGAGCGGTGTCGGTGAGCCCGGCGTCGGTGGTCGGGCTCGCCTCCTTCCGGCACTTGCCCTCGGTGGTCTTCGTGGTGCCCGGGCCGTCGCAGCACAGCGCCTCCGCCTTGCAGTTCGCGAGGCACTCGGGGGTGGGCTTGCCGGTCTCGAGGTCGATCCCTCCGGGCGTCGCGAGGCAGATGCTCGCGCACTCGTCGGCGCGGCAGGGGCGGTCGGGCGTGCAGCCCTCGGGCGAGATGCTCGCGCCCTCGCAGCGGTATCCGGCGCCACAGTCGCCGTCGGTCTTGCAAGCGCGACCCTCGACGCTCGTGGTGGCGGCGTCGCCGCTGCTGGAAGGGTCGGCCGAACCCGACGACGAGCCGCAGCCGACGACGAGCACCAGGAGCCAGGGAGCGAGCAGGGAGCGAGACATGAATCCTCCAGCGCGGCGGGGGGATGGACGTCCCGCGCAGGTGGACGGACGGCGGGCTCCCGCGGGCCTTCGCTGTATGCCGCTGAATCGCGCTTCCCCTAGTTTTTGCGGGGTGTCAGCGAGTCACGAGAACCAGCGGGGCGGGGGGACCCACCCGCCGAACGCGCGCTCGAGCTCGCTCGCCACCGCGAGGCAGCGGTGGTCCTCGCCGTGCCGCGCGACGACCTGCACACCGAGCGGGAGGCCGCCCGAGAGGCCGAGCGGCACCTGTGTGGCGGGCAGCTCCATCACGTTCAACACGGCGGTGTACGCCCACTGGATCGGCCACAGGAGCGGGGTGCCGTGGCGGGGCGCCTGGCGCGGGTACGAAGGGTAGAGCATCACGCCGTGCGCGCCGATCGCCTCGTCCAGCGTCTTTCGCAGGCGGGCGGCGCTCTCGATGGCGGCGGCCGTGGTGTCGCCGAGCAGCGCCGGCACCTTCTCGACGAGGGCGAGCCCGATCGCGGGCAGCGTGTGATCGGAGCGGCCGAGCAGCCAGGCAACGAGCTCGCGGAACACCGGGATGGCCGTGCCCTGACCGAGGAGCTCGGCGAACGATGGGCCACCCGCCTCGGCGAGCAGCGCGGACCACACCGCGAGCGAGCTGCGGAGCTCCGGCAGGTGCACCTGGTGGACGCGGGCGCCGCGGCGTCGCAGGTGGGCGCACGCGGCGCGCTGGGCCGCGATCAAGGCGCTCTGCACCCGGACCAGGCCGTTGTGCTCGACGGTGATCACGTCGAGCCCCTCGAGCGAGACGGTGGCCGGGTCGGTGAGCGCCATCGGCTTGCAGCCCGGGTCCTCGCCGTCGGGGCCCGCCAGCACGCGCAGCAGCGGGTACAGATCCTCGGCCTTGCGGGTCAGGGGGCCGGTGGTGAGGTAGCGGGTGGCCGCGCCGCTCGCCATCGGGAACTGGCCGCTCCCCGGGACGAGGCCCGCGCTCGGCTTGTGGCCGAACACGCCGTTGAAGAACGCGGGCATGCGGATCGAGCCACCGATGTCCGAGCCGAGCCCGAACGGCGCGCCGCCGGCGCCGACGACCGCGCCCTCGCCTCCCGAGCTGCCCCCGACGATGCGGCTCGGATCGTAGGGGTTGTCCGTGCGTCCGTAGACCTCGTTGTCGCTCTCCATCCACATGCAGAGCTCGCTCACGTTGGTGACGCCGAGCGGGATGGCGCCGGCTGCGCGGAGCCGCCTCACCGCGGTCGCGTCGCGGTCGGCGACGAGGCCCTTGCGCGCGACGAGCCCCGAGGTGTTGGGCATGCCGGTGAGGGCGAACGCCTCCTTGATCGAGCACGGCACGCCGTGGAACGGGCCCACGGCGTCCCCGCGTCGGATCGCCTCGTCGGCGAGGTCGGCCTCGACGCGCGCCTCGGCGAACCGGTCGCGCACGAGCGCGTTGAGCGTGGGGTTGCACCGCTCGAGGTGGGCGATGTGCGCGTCGACGAGCGCGCGGGAGCTGAGCGAGCGATCGCGGATGCGTCGCGCGAGCGCGGACGCGGAGGCTTGCAGCATCGAGCGATCGCGTATCACGGCGCCTCGCGCGCGGCCCCGCGGATCGAGACCACCGCGCCCAGCAGCACGAGGAGAGCGCCGGCGAGCTCGAGGCGCGTCGGCACGGCGTGCAGCAGCAGCGCCGCGATCGCGAGGCCGCCGAGGGTCTCGCCCGGCGACACCAGCGCCACGGTGGACGGCGACATGCTGCGCGCGCCGGTCTGCACCGCGGTGTGGCCGATGAGCGTCGGGACGGCCGCGAGGCCCACGATGGCGAGGAGCCCGTGCGGAGGCAGCGGGCCCTGGCGTGCGCCGGGCGTGAGCAGCACGGCTGGCAGGAGGAACAGAGCTGCGCCACCGTAGACGCTCGCCGCGTACACCCGCGCCGGCAGCGCCGCGGCGCAGCTCCGCGCGAGGTTCACGTAGAGCCCGTACACCGCGACCGCGCCCAGCACGAGGAGGTCGCCGAGCAACCGGTGCTCGCCGGTGCCGCGGCCCGAGGCGACCACCACCGCGCCGGCCGTCGCGACCAGCACGCCGACGCGCTCCAGCGGGCGCGGCACGACCCCGTGCAGCAGCCAGGCGAACACGACGACCGAGAGCGGCTCGAGGGAGACGAGCGCGATCCCCGCGGGCAGCGAGGTGAGGTCGAGGCCCCACAGGAACAGCGCGAAGTGCAGCGCGAGCAGGCCGCCGGCGACCACCACGAGGCGCGCGTTCTCCCGCGAGAGGGCGCGGAGGGCCCGCGTCGTCGCGCCCACGTCGAACGCGACGAGCACGAGGCCGGCCAGGGCGACCCGCCCGAAGGCGACGACCAGCGGGTGGGTCGGCCGCGCGAACCGCGAGAGCGGACCGCTGGTCGCGAAGGCGAGGGCGGCGAGCGTGACGAACAGCGCCGGGTGCAGCGGCCGCTTCACGTCGCGTGCTCGCGCGGCACGATCAGGCGCAGCGCGCGGGGGCGCACGTCGATCGTGGCGCGAGGCGTGGCGAGCAGCTCCTCCCCGTCGATCTGGGCCGCGAGCGGCGGACCGCCCGCGTGCGGCGCGAGGGTGAGCTCGATGTGCTGGCCCGACAGCGCGGTGCTGTGGGTCACCCCGATGGTGGCGAGGTCGCGCTCGAGCTGGCCCGTCGGATCGAGGCTGACCATGGCCTTGGAGAGCCAGTCGCGCTTGCCCATGAACGGCACGATCTCGAAGCGGCCGTCGTCGTGGCGCGACTCCGGGGCGAACACCCACATGCCGCCGTAGATGCGGGTGGCCTTCACCACGAGGTCGGTGAGGCCGGTCCACTGCACGGTCTGGCCGTCGGCCACCACGGTCACGTCGAACTTCTGGTCCTCGACGTACGAGGCGAGGAACGTGCGCAGCGCCGCACCCGCGTACACCGCGTGGTCGCGCAGGATCTCGCGCACGATGGGGATGCTCTCGATGAGGCGTCGGTCCTCGTTGCGCACCTGGAGCACGCGCGGGCTGATGCCCCAGCCGGCGCTGTCGAAGAAGCGCTCGCGCCGCACCACCGCGCCGGACTCGTCGAGGAGGGTGATCTCGCCGACGTCGAGGCGGGTCTCGCAACGGCGGCGGATCACGAGCACGTTGGCCTCGAGGTCGGCTGGCGCCGAGGACAGGCCGAACGACTTGCCCTGATCGTTGGCGGTGCCCGTGGGCAACATCGCGAGGGGCACCTCTTCGGCGCGGCCGGAGTCGAGCAGGCCCTTGGCGACCTCGGCGAACGTGCCGTCGCCACCCATCGCGATGACCACCGACACGGCGGGGTCGCGGGTGGCCTCGGCCACCGCGGCGACCGTGCCACCTCCGGGGAGCGTCGCGAGGAACCGATGGGGGACACCGTGTTCGTCGAGCAGCGCGCGGACCCGCTCGATCCGGGCCGCGTTCTTGCCGCTCTGGGCCGTCGGGTTGCCGACCAGGAGGTGCATGGGGCGAGCGTCGTCGATCCGGGCGCCGGGTCAAGAGCCGCGCTTGCGCTTGAGCGTGTTGCGGCCGATGCGCAGGGTCTCGGCCGCGCGCGAGACGTTGCCGTCGAGGTCCTCGAGGGTGGCCTCGACGTAGCGGCGCTCGACCTCCTCGAGCGGGAGGCCGAGCGGCACCGACACCGCGCGGCGCCCCTCGGGCTCGACCCGCGCGCTGCGGAGGCCGAGGTCGGCGGGCCCGAGGGTGTCGGTCTCGGCGACCACCACGGCGCGCTCGATCGCGTGCTCGAGCTCGCGCACGTTGCCCGGCCAGGGGTGTCCGACGAGGGCGGCGAGGGCGGGCTCGCCGAGGGAGAGGCCGGGGCGGTGGTGTCGTCGCGCGTACAGATCGAGGAAGTGGCGGGCGAGGGTGACGATCTCGGCCTGCCCACGCGCGCGCAGGGGCGGCACGTGGATCTCGACGACGCGCAGGCGGTAGTAGAGGTCCTCGCGGAACTCGCCGCGGGCGACCAATGCGGTGAGGTCGCGGTGGGTCGCGGCGATGACCCGCAGATCGGCGCGCAGGGTCTCGCGTCCGCCCACGCGCTCGAACGCGCGGTCTTGCAGCACGCGGAGCAGCTTCGCCTGCATGGGCGCGGGGAGCTCGCCGATCTCGTCCAGGAACAAGGTGCCCCCGTCGGCGGCCTCGACCTTGCCGACGACGCGGCGATCGGCGCCGGTGAACGCGCCGCGCTCGTGGCCGAACAGCTCGCTCTCGACGAGCGCCGCGGGCAGCGTCGTGCAGTCCACCGTGACCAGCGCCCGGTCTTCGCGCCGCGAGTTGGCGTGGATCGCGCGGGCGAACAGGCCCTTTCCGACGCCGGTCTCGCCGGTGAGCAGCACCGTGGCGTCGGTGCCGGCCGCGCGCCGCACGAGCGCGTACACCTGCTCGAGGGCCGGGCTCGCGCCGACGATCCGGTTGATCGGGCCGCGGAGGGTGACGCCGGGGCCGTCGGGGCGCGCGGCGCGCAGCGTGGTCGCGTCGAGCGCCTGCGCCACCTGGGCGGCGAGCGCCAGGCAGAACGCCTCGTCCTCCTCGTCGAACGGGCCGCCGCGCTTGTTGAGCACCTGCACGACGCCGCGGATGGCGTGCGGGTCGCGGATGGGCGCGGCGAGCAGGGTGCGCGTGACGTAGCCCGTGGTGGCGTCGATGGCCGCGTAGAACCGCGGGTCGCGCGCCGCGTCGCGGACGTTCACGACCTCCCCGCTCTCGGCCACCCACCCGGCGACGCCCTTGCCACGAGGGAGCCGAATTTCAGGGATTTCCGGTAGATCCGCCACGTGGGAGCGGAGCTCGCCGGTCTCGGCCTCGACGAGGTAGACCGTCGCGCGGTCGGCCTCGAGCGCCTCGGCGATGCGTCGGCCGAGGGTGGTGAGCAGCGCGTCGAGAGACACCTCGCGCGCCAGCATGGCGCCGAGGTCGAGGAGGAGGGAGAGGCGCCGGTCGCGCGGCACGGGCCCACAATCTATCACGCGGCCTCGCTCGCCTCCCGGGAAGCGGTGAGCACGAGCCCCTCCCGGGCGGCGAGCGTCGAGGGAAAGAGCGCCTGGGCGCGGGCCTCGAGCTCGCGGACCCCGGCGTCGGTGCGGGCCGGGTCGTGGTGGAACAGGACCAGCTTGCGGACCCCGGCGGCCTTCGCGAGGGCGATGCCGGCCTCGTACGTCGAGTGCCCCCAGCCGATCCGCGAGGGGCCGCGCTCGCCCGCGTACTCCTCGGGCAGGTACTGGGCGTCGTAGATCAGGACGTCGGCGCCCGCGGCGAGGGCGCGCAGGCGGCCGTCCACGCACGAGTAGTGCTCGGTGTCCGTCGCGTAGACCACCGACGCTCCTTCGTGCTCCACGCGGTAGGCGTAGACCGCGTCCGGGTGGTTGAGGCGCGCGGCGGTCACGGTGAGGTCACCGATCTGCAGCACCTCGCGGTCGCGGACCTCGCCGAACGAGAGCTCGGCGGGCAGGGCGCGCAGGTCCACCGGGAACACCGGCGCGCTCATCTGGCGGCGCAGGGTGTCCTCGAGCGGCACGCCGTTCTGGCCCGCGACGACGCGGATGCGCGCGCCCGGCACGTAGATCGGACCGAAGAACGGCAGGCCCTGGATGTGGTCCCAGTGCACGTGCGAGAGCAGCACCGTGGCCTCGCGCGCGCCCTCGGCCAGCATCGCGTTGCCGAAGCCCCGCAGCCCCGTGCCGGCGTCGAGCGCGAGGCGCGTGGTCTTCGAGCGCACCTCGACGCACGAGGTGTTCCCGCCGAACTCCACCGTGTCCGGCCCCGGCGAAGGGATGCTGCCACGGACCCCGAAGAAACGAACGTCGATCATGGGCGACTCCTCTGTGGGCGGACCCCGATGCGGGGCTGGTTCGACCTCCCCTCAGCAGGCCGCGTGCCCGCGCGTGAATCGGCCGTTTTCCGCGGAGACCAGCCCCTTCGCCGCGCTCCGCTGATCCACCGCGAACCACCGCTGGTCCAGGGTGATCGACGCCGCGCGCCGTCGAGGGCAGAGTCGCCGCGTGGAGCTGCCGGACCTCGTCTTGCGACCCATCGGCGTGATGCGGACGCCGTTCACCTCGCGCGCGCAGGCGCCGCGGCAGCCCCGCGCGGCCGAGGGCGTGCGCGGCACCATCGAGCTCCTGCCCGACCACCACTTCGAGGACGCGCTCGCGGACCTCGAGGGCTGGCAGTACGTGTGGGTGATCTTCTGGTTCCACCTCAACCAGGGGTACCGGCCCAAGGTGCTGCCGCCGCGGAGCACCAGGCGGCGCGGTCTCTTCTCGACGCGCTCGCCGCATCGCCCGAACCCCCTCGGGCTCAGCGTGTTCCGCCTCGAACGGGTGGAGGGGCGCGTCGTGCACGTGTCCGACGTCGACGTCCTCGACGGCACGCCGGTCCTCGATCTCAAGCCCTACGTGCCGTGGACCGACGCGATCTCGGATGCGCGCGCGGGGTGGCTCGAGGACGAGGCCGCGCGACCGGGTGATCCGGTGGGCGACCACGTCGTCGTGTTCGAGCCGCACGCCGTCGAGCAGCTCGCCTCGCTCGGAGCGCTGGGGAGGGAGCTCGAGGAAAAGGCGCGGCAGGTGCTCGCGCTCGGGCCGCAGCCGCACGCGTACCGGCGGATTCGACCGAGCAACGACGGCACCTCGACGCTCGCCGTCCAGGATTGGCGTGTGCGCTTCCGTGTCGACGGCAAGCGCATCGTCGTGTTCGCGGTGCGGAGCGGCTACCGGAGCGAGCAGCTCCTCGAGGAGGGCCGCGAAGTCCACCGGGCGTTCGTCGCGCGCTGGGGCCCTGCGTGAGCCCGCCGTCGTTCGCCTGCGACGCCATGCTGGGAGGGCTCGCGCGGTGGCTGCGCGCCCTCGGCTACGAGGCCACGTTCGAGCACGGAATCGAGGACGGCGCGCTCGTCGAGCAGGCGCGCGCGTCCGGCGCGATCCTCCTGAGCTCGGACCAGCCGCTCTTCGAGCGCAGGCCGGTCAAGAGCGGCGAGGTACGCGCGCTCTTCGTGCCGCGGCACGCGCCCGTGCTCGATCAGGCGGTGTTCGTGCTCCACGCGCTGGGGCTGCCGGTGGGTGAGGTGCGCTGCATGAAGTGCGGCGGCGCGCTCGCCGACGTCCCCAAGCAAGACGTGGTCGGAGAGGTGCCGCCGGGCGCGTTCGCCGCGTTCGACCGCTACCTGCGCTGCCAGGCCTGCCGCGGCGTGTACTGGCACGGCACGCACTGGACGAAGATCGAGGCCCAGCGCGCCGAGATCGCGCGTCGACTCGGCTAGGGCTCCTCGCCGGCCTTCGCGTCGCGCCACGCGCGGATGCCGCCGGCCATCGACCAGACGTTGCGGTAGCCCATCTTCTGCAGCATGTCGGCGGCGAGCGCCGACCGGAAGCCGCCCCCGCAGTAGAGGACGATCTCTGCGTCGAGGTCGGGGACGGCCTTCTCGATGTCGCGCTCGAGGATCCCGCGCCCGAGGTGGCGCGCGCCCGCCGCGTGGCCGTCGTTCCACTCGCGGTCCTCGCGCACGTCGATCAGCTCGAACGCGGCGCCCCGCGCGCGGCGCGCGAGGACCTCTTCGACGGTGGTCTCGCGCACGCGGGACTTTGCGTCTTCGACGACGGCGAGGAAGCGGGTCGAGTGGTCCATCGAATCTCCAGGGTTCAGGGGGTGGCGAGGATCGGGAGCGCGGCGGCGCGCGGTCGCTTCTCGATGGCGAGATCGGGCGCGAGGACGAGCGAGGTCGGTTCGTCGCCCTGCAGGACGACGGGGTGGGCCGGATCGGGCGCGCGCAGCCCGGCGAGGAAGCGGCCCGTGTTCGCGGTGTCGAGCACCGCCGGTCGACGCGCGCAGCCGGAGAGGAAGACGTCCGGCCCGACGTCGACGTGGGCGCCCCCGGCCGCCTCGATGCAGTCGCCGACCTCCGCGACGCCTCCCACGCCAGAGGGGACCGCGACGAGCGCGACCGCGTCGATGCTGCCCTTGCTGACGACGGCCCGCCCCGACGGGCCGACCACGAGCCCGGCCCCGCGGGCGCCCTTGATCGCGAACTCGTTCAACGACGCCTGGCTCGCCTTGCCCAGGACCACCCCGGGCTGGTGACCGTCGACGTAGAAGCCCGGGCCCAGCGTGGCGACCCCACCGCTCGCCAGGAGCCCGGCCTCGGCGCCGCTGGAGAGGAGCGTGGCCGTCGCCGAGAGCGTGCCGCCCTGGAGATCGATGGCGCGACCGTGGACGAAGTCCTTCGCGAGCGTTCGGTCGACGAGGACCCCCCGCAACGACGTCGCCGCGTCACACAGGAGGAGCCCGCGCCCCGGGTGTTCACCACGCGCACGTGCGCGAGCGTGACCTCGACGAGGGCGGCGCCGGTCGAGCATTCGCGCATCAGCCCGAAGCCGCCGCCGTTCTCGATCGTCACCCGGTCGAGCGCGAGGCGCACCGTCGGCGTCGCGTGGACGCTCGTGCCGGTGGCTCCGAGGACCCGCACGCCCTGCAACAAGACCTCGCCGGTACCGCGCACGGAGACGCCCTGCGCGCCGACGAGCACCCCACGGATGCGCACGCGCTCGGTGCTGTTCACCTCGAGACCGCGCAGGCGCACGCGGGCCTCGCCGGCGCCGTACAGCGAGACGTTCTCGATCGAGAGGGCGGGGTAGTCGCCGTCGCCGAGGCGGGCGCAGGCGCCGCGCGGCGCGGCCCGCAAGCGGTCGACCTCGGCCGGGCTCGGCACCTCGAGGGTGGCGGCGCAGTCGGGTTCGACGGCGCACGTCCCCGCGCAGACGACGGGCGGCGCGCCCGGGCACAGGTTCCCCTCGACCACCCGCGTGTCGCAGTCGGGCACCTCGCTCGTGGTCGCGGGGAGCGCGCGCGTACCGCACCCGCCGAACGCGAGCCCGACGAGCAGCAAGGACCCCACGCGCCGCATGCGGGCAGCGTATCAGCTGAGGGGACGCACGTCGTCGAGACGATCGAGGCGTCGCAGCTCGGGGAAGAGCAGCGCCCACACGGCCACGACCACGCACGTGAGCACGCCACCCGCGACGACGGCGGGCACGATCCCGAGCCACGCCGCGCTCAGGCCGGACTCCAGCTCGCCGAGCTCGTTGGAGGCGCCCACGAACACGAGGTTCACCGCGCTCACGCGGCCGCGCATCGCGTCCGGGGTGGCGAGCTGCAGCAGCATCTGGCGCACGACCACGCTCACCATGTCGGCCGCGCCGACCAGCGCGAGCGCCAGCAGGGACAGCCAGAACGAGCGCGACAGGCCGAACACGATGGTGGCGACGCCGAACGCGAGCACGCCCCCGAGCATCAGGCCCCCGGCGTGCCGCGCGACCGGGCGTTGCGAGAGGAGCAGCGCGGTCGCGAGCGCGCCCACCGCGGGGGTCGCCGACAGGACGCCGAGGCCCCGCGGCCCGACGTGCAGGACGTCCTCCGCGAACGCCGGCAGGAGCGCCACCGCACCTCCGAGCAGGACCGCGAACAGGTCGAGCGAGATCGCGCCCAGCAGCAGGCGCGCGCGCCCCACGTAGCGGACCCCCGCGAACAGCTCCGCGAACGAGAGGGGCTCCTTGTCGTGGCGCCCGCTGTCGGTGCGCACGAGCGCGAGCTGCACGAAGGCGGCCGTCGAGGCGAGGGCCGAAGCGACGTACACGCCGAGCGGGCCCTTCGCCGCGAGCAAGAGGCCGCCGAGCGCCGGCCCGGCGATCGCCGAGACCTGCCACACCGACGAGCTGTAGGCGATCGCCGCGGACAGCTCGAGGCCGGGCACGAGGCTCGGCAGCAGCGCGTGGTTGGCCGGGCCCGCGAAGGCCCGCGCCGAGCCGAGCAGCACGAGCACCGCGTAGAGGGGCAGGAACGAGTCGTGGTGGACGAGCAGCGCGAGGAGCACCGCCGAGACCACCGTGGTCGCGTGGTAGACCACGAGCACCTTGCGCCGCTGGAAGCGATCGGCGACCTGACCCGCGGGCAGCGAGAGGAGGAACGCGGGCACGAACTTGGCGAGACCCACGAGGCCGAGGTGCAGGGGATCGTGCGTGCGCTGGTAGACGTGGAAGCCGATGGCGACGGTCTGCATCTGGCCGCCCAGCACCGAGAGGAGCTTCGCGCCCATGACCAGGCGGAAGTCGCGGTGGCGGAACGGTCCCCTCATCGAGCGGACGACCTCCTACCGCATCGAGTGTGGCGCGCGTACGACAGCGGCTGGTTCACGCGCGGCGCGTCCACGGCCGTGACGGCCCATTTCGGGCGTGGCATGGATCCTGGAGAGATGCGCTGCCCCATGCCCGCTCGCGCGCTCCGCTGTCTCGTCGTGGCCGGCCTCCTCCTCGGCGTCGGCTGCGCTTCGTGGGAGCTGATGGAGCCCAAGGTGCCGCCGGTCGCGCCCTTCGCGGCCATCCCGGCGGGCGTGGGGGAGGTCTGCGCGCTGCGGCCACACTGGGTCGCGGGCGCGGTCACCTTCGTCGTGCGCGACAACGGCTTCCTCGTCGGCGCGACGCGCGGGCCGAGCTACTTCTGCTGGTACGCGAAGCCGGGCCTGCACGTCCTCACCAGCGAGGCCGACGACGTCGAGGAGCTGCGCGTCGACGTGGTCGTGGGCGGCCGGTATTTCCTGCACCAGGGGGTCAAGAACCTCCTCGGTCACGTGACGAGTCCCCTCAGGTGGGTCGGTCAGGACGAGGCGTTCACGATGGTCGAGAAGTGCTCCTACAAGGTGCTCGTCGGCACCCCGGGGCCCGACCAGCCGCCCCCGGCTGCGCCCACCATCCCGGGCGCGCGCAAGAACTGAACACGCGGGAGAACCAACCTCACAGCTTGCGCAGGTGCTCGGCGGCCCTCTGCCACACGAGCTCGTTGTGCGCCGGTGACGCGATCTGGTGGGTCATCCCCGTGACCGGCAGGAACTGGAACGGGCGGCCGGCCTTGGCGAGCGCCTCCACGAGCTTGAGGCCGTGGACGAAGTACACGTTGTCGTCGGCGGTGCCGTGCACGATGAGGAGCGGGCGGTGCGTGCTCGGCTGCGCCGCGTAGGTGGTCACCGCGTTCATGTCGTAGACGTGCGCCTGCGCGTCGGGCATGCCGAGGTAGCGCTCGGTGTACGCGGTGTCGTAGTCGCGCCAGTCGGTCACCGGCGCGCCGGCCATGCCGACCTTGTAGAAGTCGGGGCGCGCCAGCACCGCGAGGGCCGCGAAGTACCCGCCGAACGACCAGCCGTAGACCCCGACCCGGTCGAGATCGAGCTCGGGCATCAGCTTGCCGAGCGCCTGCAGGGCGGCCACGTGGCCGTCGAGCGGCACCTTGGCGAAGGCGTCCTTGAGGGCCCGCTCGAACGCGCGGCCACGGCCCGGGGTGCCCTTGGCGTCGATGCGCACGACGATGGCGCCGGTCGCATCGGCGAGCCATTGATCGCGCGCGTAGGAGGCGCCGTCGTCGGTGACCTGCTGGTGGTGCGGTCCGCCGTAGGCGGCGTCGATCACCGGGTATTTCTTGCCCTTCGTGAAGCCGATCGGGAGCAGGACCGAGACGCGGAGCGCGTCGTCGCCGACGGCCAGGAACTGGATCGCGCGGATCGCCGGGTGCTCCGCGGTGGCGGGCAGCGCGACCTTGCGCTTGCCGTCGGCGGAGCGCGCGTGCCACGCCCGGTGCCCGGCGCGGTCCCCCTCGTAGCCCGCGAACACGGTGCCCGTCGGGCCCATCGCGGGCAGGGCGAACGTCGCGTCGTCGAGCGGCACCGCCTTGGCATCGCCACCCGCGAGCGGCGTCGCGAACAGCCCGCGCTGGGTGGGCTCGGTGGCCCCCGCGAAATAGGCGATCCGGGCCTTGGGGTCGACGCCGACCAGGGCGCGGTAGCCCGGGCTCGACAGCGTGCGCAGGAGCTTGCCGTTCTTGTCGTGGAGCTCGAGCTGCGGCGCGCCGCTCTGCTCCGACGACCAGAGGAACGTGCCGTCGGCGAGCACGCGCGGGACGCTCGGGTCGACGTTGATCCAGGCGTCGTCCTTCTCCTCGACGAGCACGGTGGTGGCGCCGGTCTTGGGGTCGACGCCGAGCAGCGCGCCGGTGCGCTGGGCGCGATCGAGCACGTGCAGCGCGAAGAGCCCCGCCTTGAAGGTGACCTGCGCGACGTAGGGGAACCTGGCGCGATCCCAGTCGATCCAGGTGGTCTTGCCGCCCTTCTTGCCGACCAGGCCGAACCGGACCTCGGCGTTGGTCTTGCCCGCGCGCGGGTAGGGCGTGCGGTCGGGGGCCTTCTCGGGGTGCGCCGGGTCGGCGATGGTGAAGCGCTCGACCTTCTTGCTGTCGACCTCCTCGTAGAGGAGCTTGTCGCCATCGGGCGACCACCAGAACCCGCGGGTGCGGTCGAGCTCCTCCTGGGCGACGAAATCGGCGAGGCCGTGGGTCACGTCGTCGTTGCTGCCACTGGTGACACGGGTCTCCTTGGCCTTGTCGTCGAGACCCACGACCCACAGGTCGCCGTCGCGCACGAACGCGACCTCCTTCCCGTCGGGCGAGAGGCGCGGGTCGAACGCGGAGCCCTTCCCGGTCCTGGCCTCGACGCGGGCGCCGGTCTTGCGGTCCACCACGAAGACGCGGCCCGACAGCGGCAGCAGGATCTGCTTGCCGTCCTCGGAGAGCTCGAACGAGGTGAACCCGCTCGCGGTGATGCGCAGGCGCTCGCGACGCGCCTTCTCCTCGGGGGAGAGCTTCTCGCCCTCGGCGCCGAGCAGCTTCTCGGGCGAGAGCAGCTCGCGGGTGACGCCGGTCACGAGGTCGGTCTCGTAGAGCGCCTGCTTCGGGTCGCGCGCCGCGGAGCGGAGGAACAGGACCGCGCCGTCGTCGGGCGTGAGCGCCACGTTACGCGGGGTGCCGAGGCGGAACGCGCGGGTCTGCGCGTAGGTCTCGAGGAACTTGGGATCGGCGGTCGAGATGACCGTGACCGGTGGGGCAGGCAGTGGGAGGGCCGACGCGGCGGAGCTCTTCGGCGAGTCGGTGCTGCACGACCCGAGCGGCTCGGGCGCCTTCGCCCCCGCGCACGACACGGCCGCGACCGCGACGACGAGGCACGAGATCGAGGGGAAGAGCGCGAGGACACCGTGGCGCGGCATGGAGCCGGCACGGTAGCCGGATCAGGGACAGCTGTCCTTGGGGCAGGTGCCGGCGCCGTTCAGCGGGACGGCCTTGAGCCCGGTGATCTTCGCGGGGACGGTCTCGAACCCGAGCCCGAACGAGATGGCGTTGCAGTCGCCCGTGCCGGCCGGGTCATCCGCCGGGTTGCGGGTCAGATCGGCGACCGCGCAGACCTTCGTCTTGAGATCGGCGTAGAATGGCGTGGTACAAAGGGGAATCGTCGAGACGACCAATCGCCCCATCGTCTCGAGCATGCTCTCCATCCGGATGCGCAGGCCGAGCTGGCCCTCGACGAGCCGGAACGATCCGCGCCCGTCGGGCACGATGCGCGCCGAGAGGATGCCCTGTTCGGACTGCAGCCCGAGCGGACCGACGGAGCTCGGCAGGATGACGGCGACCCGGTTCAGGCGCTGCGAGACCAGCACGCCGCCGACCACGTAGGCGTCCTCGTCGACGAAGGCCAGCGGCTCGGTCGGGCTCCCGCCGTCGACGGCCGAGGCGGGCTCGACCGTCCAGGTCCACTCGTCGGAGGCGCCACCGTCGTCGGCCGCGTCCCCGTCCTTGGCGTCGCCCTTGGTGTCGGCCTTGGCGTCGGTGCCCGCGTCGCCACTCGGCGTGCCGAGCCCGGACGCCACGTAGACCGTGGCCTTCACCGCGCGGTCGTCGGCTCCGCCGTTGTAGTTCTCGACACGGACCAACAACCCGAAATCACCCTTGGCGATCGCAGCATTGATGTCCTCCTCGCTGAAGCCCTTGGCGACGACGACGAGGCTGTCGAGGAAGCGATTGATCGCGACGTCGCGGCCGCCGGGCTCGTCGCACACGCCGGTCTCGCCCGCGTCGAGCTTGCTGGCGCAGGAGGCGCCCTCGCCGAGGCAGGTGCAGCGCTGGTCGAGGTCGAAGCCCACCTTGCCCGCGCCGAGCGTCACGCTGCGCAGGCCGACCAGGAACGAGACGTCGCCCGCGGATCCGGGGGTCTCCGTCGCGGGCCGCGCGGGCGGGCGCGCGGCGTCGGCGCAGGTCGAGACCACCCCCGAGTCGGTCAGGGGGACCCCGGTGTCGGCGCGCAGCTCGGGCGCCTCGATGCCGACGAGGGCGTTGCACGCGAGCCAGAAGGCCGGCGCGGCCACGAGCAGGGCGGGCAGGGCGCGCTTCACCAGCGACCTCCGACCCCGACGAACGCGAGTCCGGGCGCGAGGGTGACCGAGGCCCTGGGCTCGCTCGTCCCGGGAGCGCCGAGGACCCACAGCGCGACGCCGGTCCCGAGGCCGAGCGCGCCGACGACGAAGGCGACCGTCGAGACGTTGCCGGCGAGGCGGGCGTCGGTGCGCAGGGTGTAGCCCTCGCCGTCGCAGGCATTGCCCTCGCAGTGGGGCGCGGCGCTGTCGTTCAGGTGGATCGCCCGCAAGCCGAAATACGTGCCCAGGCCCACGCCGACCAGGCCGACCGCCGCGGCGCCGATGGCCACGGTGCGCTTGGCACCGAGCCCGGTCGCGGGCGGAGGGGGTGGAGGTACGACGACGACGACCGGCTTCTTCTTCTCGACGAGCGCCGGGACGGTGACGGTGACGGTCGCGCCGTCGGGGCCGAGGACGACCTTCTGCTCCCACGGCTCGTAGCCGGGCGCCTTCGCGGTGAACGTGTACGTGCCCGGGTCCAGCGAGACGGCCGTGCCGAACTGGCCCTTGCCGATCACGCTGCCGTCGCGGGTGATCTCGAGGCCCGGCACCTCGGCGGCGACGACCACGGCCAGGTGCGAGACCTTGGACTCGAGCTTGGCCGCGCGCGCGCGGGCCTCCTTCTCGCGCGGGAACTCCTTCTTCTGCTTGGCGGCGGCCGCGACGTCCAGGTAGAGCGCCCACGCGCTCGCCGTCTTGCCCAGGTTCTCGTAGCACTCGGCGAGGTTGAAGCGCATGCCGATGCCTGGGTTGAGCCGCACGCCCTCCTCGAGCTTGGGGCAGGCCTCGGCGAACTTGCCGGCCTTCATGAGCTTGCGCCCCTCGTCGAACAGCGTGCGCGACGCGGCGACGTCCTGGGGCGAAGGATCGGCCACGGCGAGGCCGGTCGTGAGGAGGACCGCGAGGAGCGCTGCGCGCGGAAGACTCGAGGGAGGAGCCAGCATCAGTTCGGGTCGTCGAAGTATGGGCTGCCCACGGTCGGTTTCCCAGGCTTCTGCGGGATTGCCTTGGGTTTCGGCGCCACGCTCGGCTTGGCGCTCGCGCTCGCGCTGGCGCTCGGGGCGACCGGCGAGGGCGCGGCCTTCGCCGGCAGGGGGACGACGGCGGCCGAGTGGGAGACGGCGGCAGCGGTCTCCTTCGAGTTCGCGGGACGCGGCTCTTCGCGGGTGGAGAGGACGATCGTTGCGGCGACCGCCGCAGCGACCGCGAGGCCCCCGAGCCCGAGGAGCAGCGCAGCGCGTGAGCGTCCAGGGGCGCGGAGCGAGGCCGTGGTGAGCCCGCGGATGGTGGTCGCCCCCTCGGTGCGGAGGGGGGGGAGCTGGAAGTCCCCCGTGGACTCCGCGTTCTGCCGCGCGCGCTGCTCGGCGTCGCGGACGACGCGGCGCAGTCGCTCGAGCCGGCCCATGCCCGCGAGCCCGAGGCAAGTGGCGAGCGCGAGGGCCAGCTCTTCCACGGTGCGGAAGCGGCGGCTCGGGTCCTTGGCGAGGCACGTGGCCACGATGCCGTCGAGCTCGGGCGAGACGTCGGAGCGGAACATCGAGAGGGGACGCGCCTCCTCCTCGAGCACCTTGATGGTGAGCTCGGTGATGGTGTCGGCGTGGAACGGCACGACCCCCGTGAGCAGCTCGTAGAAGATGACGCCGAGCGACCAGATGTCGGAGCTCGGCCCGGCGGCGCGCGCGGACCGCATGATCTCGGGCGCCATGTAGACGGGCGACCCCATGAGCGTGCGCGTCTGGGTGAGCGAGAGATCGTCGGGCTCCGCCACCTTGGAGATGCCGAAGTCGAGCACCTTGATGATGGCCGAGCCGTCGGCGCGCCGCGCGAGGAAGAGGTTCGCCGGCTTCAGGTCGCGGTGCACCACACCGACCGCGTGCGCCTCGCCGATCGACTCGCAAGCGTCGAGGAGGTAGCCGAGCGCGTCCTCCACGGGCAGCGGACCGTCCTGCATCAGCACGGCCGCGAGGTCGCGACCGAGGAGGTGCTCCATGACGAGGTAGGGCGCGCCGCCCGGTTGCTCCCCGAGATCGAGCACCCGCACGACGTGCTCGCTGCGGAGGCGGCTCGCGGCGCGCCCCTCGCGGAGGAAGCGCTGCACGTCGGCGGTGGTGCGCGCGGCCTGCGGCAAGAGGAGCTTGATCGCGACCGTCTCGCCGAGGCGCTGGTGGCGCGCGGCGACCACGACGCCCATGCCGCCCACCCCGAGGACGCGCTCGACCCGGTACTTCCCGTCGATGAGGTCTCCGGGGCGCGGGGTGGACCCGGCCCCGTCCGGGCCCTCACCCGAACGCCCGGACCCTCGTCGGAACGGCCACATCTGGGTGCCATTGTGAAGGACCGGGGTCGATCCGTACAGTCTCGGCAAGGTGACGCCGGGGCCCCGCTCGGTGATACGTTCGGGAGAGGAGACGCGCATGCCCGGACGAACGATCGACACGACCGACAAGATCGAGGAGCTGCGTGGGCTGATCGAGCAGGACGACGCCACTCTGTTGCTCGAAGCGACGGAGCGCGCCTCCCTCGCGCTCGAGTTCCGCGCGAGCGACGCCATGATCGGCCTGCCGAAGGTCGAGGACACGCTGGTCGGCGAGCTCACCGAGCTCGTGGGCCGCGCGCTCGCTCGCGCCGCCGCGCTCGGTTCGGCGGAGGGCACGATGCGCCTGGCCGAGCGCGCCTTCCAGACCAAGGACGACGTGATGGGCGCCGCCGCCCGCGTGCACCTGCCCATGGTCGCCCCGGCCGAACCCACGGGGCGCGCCAGCTACTACCACGCGCTGCTCTGCTTCCACGGCATCGGCGGCCCCGAAGACCTGGAGGCGTGCGTCGCGCTCCACCGTGACGCCGCCCAGAAGGGCTGGGCCGACGCGATGTTCGAGCTCTACGCGATGCTCTCGCGCGGGCTCGGCTGCGATCCCGATCCGAACGAGGCGATCGCTTATTGCCGGATGGCCGCCGAGGCCGGCCACCCGCGCGCGATGTACAACCTCGGCGCGTTCCACGCGACGGGCAACGGGGCGCCGCTCGACGAGGGCGAGTCGGTCCGCTGGTACACCGCGGCGGCGGAGAAGGACCACGCGCGCGCCGCGGCCACGCTCGGCCTCATGAGCTGGACCGGGCAGGGCGCGCCTCTCGACCACACGAGGGGCGTCGCGTGGCTGGCGCGCGCCGACGAGCTCGGATTCGACTGGCGCCCGCTCGCCGAGGCGATGGGCGTCGATCCCGAGGAGATCGAGGGCGATAGCGCGAGGACCTTGCCCCCGCCGCCGGCGGCGCCGAAGAAGAAGGCCGTGCCGAAGAAGAAGGCCGCGCCGAAGAAGAAGGCGGCGCCGAAGAAGAAGGCCGCGCCGAAGAAGAAGGCCGCGCCGAAGAAGAAGGCCGCGCCGCGGAAGAAGGCCGCGCCGAAGAAGAAGGCCGCGCCGAAGAAGAAGGTCGCGCCGAAGAAGAAGGTGGCGCCGAAGAAGAAGGCCGCGCCGAAGAAGAAGGCGAAGTCGCGGCGCTGAGGATCAGGTCAGGTTCTTGCGGGGCCGCGGCAGCTGGTACTGCTCGAGCCGCGAGACGAGCGTGCGGCGCGAGATGCCGAGCAGCTTCGCGGCCTGCGTCTGGTTGCCTGCGCACTGCTCCAGCGCCTTGAGGATCAGATCGCGCTCCGCCTGCTCCATCCCGCTCTTGAGGGGCGAGGCCCAGGGGCCGGTCTCCTCGGCGTCGGGCGGGGGCAGCGTGGGTCGGCCGGCCGGCACCTCGTCGTGGGCGAACTCCACCGGCCGTCGTGAGGGCGGCGGAATCGGGGCCGCGCGCGGCGCGGGCGTCGGCGGCAGAGAGCGCCCCACCGCGCGTGCCGGCAGCTGCGCGCCGACCATCTTCTCGACCGGAAGGTGCTCGGGGCCTATCGCCTCACCGCCCGCGAGCAAGACCGCGCGCTCCATCACGTTGCGCAGCTCGCGGATGTTCCCCGGCCAGGCGTAGCGGCGGAGGATCTCGATGGCGTCGCGCCGCAGCTCGGGCACCGGGCGGCCGTTCTTCTTGCAGGTCTGGGTCATGAGGGAGCGCGCGAGCGGCTCGATCTCGACCGGGCGTTCGCGGAGCGGCGGGATGACCAGCGGGATGCCGTTGAGGCGGAAGAACAGGTCCTCGCGGAACGTGCCCGCGGCCACCTCGGCCTCGAGATCGCGGTTGGTCGCCGCGACGAACCGCACGTCGATCTCCTTCGGCTTCACCGAGCCGACGCGGGTGACCTTGCGCTCCTCGAGCACGCGCAGGAGCTTCACCTGCGTCGCGGGCCCGAGCTCACCGACCTCGTCGAGGAACACGGTGCCGCCGTGCGCGGACTCGAGGAGGCCGGCCTTGGCCTGCACCGCCCCGGTGAACGCACCGCGCTCGTGGCCGAAGAGCTCGCTCTCGAGCAGGCTCTCGCTCAACGCGGCGCAGTTGAGCTTCACGAACGGCTGGTCGCGGCGCGGCGAGCGCTGGTGGATCGTCTCGGCCAGGATCTCCTTGCCGACGCCGGTCTCGCCGAGCAGCAGCACCGAGATCGTCGAGTCGGCGATGCGCTCGGCGAGCCCGTAGAGCCGCACCATGGTCGGGTCCTGCACGACGATGGCGGCCGCGGCGGCGGGGATCGACGTGCTCTTCTTGGCGTCGCCCTCGCCGAGGAGGCGGCTGTTCGCGCGGAAGAGGAGCGTCTCGGGGTTGCGACCATCCTCGGGGTAGTGGGCTCCACCCACGCGCGCGACGACTCCGCGATCGGAGAACCCCGCGAGCAGCCGACGCCGCGCCTCGTCCGACTTGGGGCGATCGACGTCGATGAGCAGCACCTCGTATTCGGCGGGCCCGTAGGCCGCGACGAGGTCGACGGTCCGCGTGCACTCGGCGAGCACCTCCTCGGGGATGCCCTTGGGCGCGTCCTCGACCTGCAGGCGCAGCACCGCGAAGGCACCGCGGCTCCGCTCGGCGCGCGCGCACTCCTCCTCGAGGAACATCTCGAAGTTGCCGTGGGGCCAGAGCCGCCGCGGGCGCGAGCCGCTCGACGCGCTCTGCACGACGAGCGTCGCCGAGCCGACCTTGATGACCGTGTCCGGGGTGACCGGCACCGGCAGCCCTGGCTCGAGGCGCCGGTCGAGGAGCTCCGCGGTGCGGCTCATGTCGGTGGCCTGCGGCGTGAACAGCTTCGCGTCGGCGATGCGCGTGCCGTTGGCGCTGCCGAGGTCTTCCACCGTGACCCGGCCCGGCCGGACGTGCAGGATCACGTGGCGTCGCGAGATCGAAGGGTCGTCGATGCTCACGTCGTTCTGCGGCGCGCGCCCGATGCTCACGTCGCCGTCGTCCGGCAGCGGGTGGGTCTGCACGGTCTTGTCGGCGATGACCAGGAGCACGTGCCTGCGTCCGCGCGGCGTCCGGGGATCGTCCACGAGGAGGTCACGTTACGGCCAAAGCCCGGAGCGAGCAAAACTTGCTTCTGTCGCTCCCGGACCGTCCCCGTCCGGTCCTCCGCTCCGGGCATCCGTGCGGGCAGGAGAGCCGCGGAACGGGGCCGCGGCTGCGCGACGCCGCGCTGCACAACCGCTTGTGCGACGCCTTGCGCAAGTCGCGCAGTACCCGGGAAATCATGCTCGATTTCGCGTACGATCAGGGCTGATCGTCGTTGGCCCGCCTCTTGCGGAGGGGGGCGCATGCACTCCCTCCGTCTGCTCTCCCGTCTCGTGCTCGCCGGCCTCGCGTTGCCGTCGGCCGTGTTCGCCGTGGGCCTCGGCTGTCAGACTGCGCAAGGCGGCTACGACCCCGCCCCGCGCGCGACCGTCGAGGGTGGCTCCGAGAAGTGCGTCGTCCGGTTCGTCGAGGGCGACGAGAAGGCCGAGCTCTCGAGCGCCGAGAAGAAGTTCGAGTTCAAGGCCGGCGGCCGACGCACTCTCTACCTGAACCGGTTCGGCGGCACCTACACGCCCGGCACCAACAACTCCTCGACCAACCGCTCGTCGATCGCGAGCTACTCCGCCAAGATCCCGGCCTACGCCAAGGGCGATGCACGGTGGAGCAAGCTGCTCACCTGCGTGCAGGGGCAGTTCGCGCGCTGGAACCTCGAGGTCACCGACAAGGACCCGAAGGACACGGTGCACATCGAGGCGGTCGTCGGCGGGCTCGCGGGCAACCTCGGCCTCTCCGCGGGGATCGGCGGCATCGCTCCGATGACCGGCGACTGCGACAACCCCGTGGTCGAGCGCGCGATCGTGTTCGTCTTCAGCCAGTCGTTCCCCGACGACCAGGAGGAGTGCCAGGTCGTGGCCCACGAGGCCGGCCACGCCCTCGGCCTCGACCACGAGTACCTGTGCGCCGATCCGATGACCTACCTGCGCGACTGCGGGGAGAAGAAGTTCCAGGACAAGGCCGCCTCGTGCGGCACGTACTCGCCCCAGAGCTGCACCTGCGGGAGCAAGCAGAACAGCGTCAAGCACCTCGACACCGTGCTCGGTCCGCCGGTCGCGCCCGAGCCGCCCGATGGAGGCGCGCCCCCGCCGCCGGTCACCGATGGAGGCGCGCCCCCGCCGCCCACGTCCGACGCGGGCACCGACGGCGCGCCGCCTCCGCCCCCGCCGCCGCCGACCGGTGACACGACGGGCCCGACGATCACGCTGCTGTCGCCGACCGACGGCGAGAAGCTGCCCGAGTTCAGCACCGTCACCGTGAGCGCCAAGCTCGAGGACCCGAGCGGCGTCGGCAAGGCGGTGCTGCGGTGGAGCATCGGCGCGAAGGTCACCGAGATCGACTGCGCGAGCCCGTTCTTCGAGGTGTCGTGCACGGTGACCGGTTCGACCTACACGTGGAAGATCCCCGCCGGCAAGGGCGCGCGCACGTGGTCGATCGTCGCGGTCGACGGCAAGGGCAACAGCTCGACGTCGGCGGCCCGCGGCCTCGCGCTCGGCGACTCGACGCCGCCTCCGCCCCCGCCGCCGCCCCCGCCGATGGTGGGGCGCCGCCTCCGCCCGACGACGGAGGAGCGCCGCCTCCGCCCGCGAAGGACGGGGGAGCTCCCCCGCCGCCCGCGAGCGACGGTGGAGCGCCGCCCCCGCCGGTCAGCGGTGCGCCGATCGCTTCGCTCGACGGCCCCGCCGAGGGCTCCGCGTTCGCGCCCGGCGCGAGCATCCCGGTGCGGGTCAGCGCCAAGGCCACGAGCGGCGCGATCGCCAAGGTGCAGCTCGTGTGGAAGTCTCCGTCCGGCGACACGGGCTACACGCTCGACGCCGTCGCGAGCGGGGTGTTCGGCATCGATCTCGACCTCTCGCCAGCGGCGAGCGCGGGCACCCGTACGCTCGTGATAACCGTCACCGACGACGCCGGCCGCAGCACGAAGATCACCCGCACCCTCTCGGTGGCGCCGTGAACGGACGGCCCATCACCTGGCTCTTGTTCCTGGCCCTCGCGACCCCGGCCTGCGTGGTCGGGACGATCGACGGGCCCCCCGCGCCGGCCTTCCAGCGCGACGGAGGCGCGAGCCACGGCAACGACTGGGACGCCGAGGAAGACCCGGGCGCGCCGCCGCCCGAGGACGAGCCCGACGCCGCGCCGACCAAGCCCGACACCAAGCCAGCCGACACGGGCGGAGGCGCACCCCCTCCGCCGAGCGATGGCGGAGGCGCACCCCCTCCGCCGAGCGACGGGGGAGGCGCGCCCCCTCCGCCGAGCGACAGCGGTGCTGCCGACACGGCCCCGCCGCCCGACACCGCGCCCCCCTCGACCACGTATCCATCAGGTCCTTATGGATCGAGCGTGGGGAGCACGTTCCCGAACCTCTCGTTCAGCGGCTACCGCGACGGCACCGGCGCGTGGGTGCCGGTCACGATGGCGGACTACTACGACCCGACCGGCTCGCGGGGCATCACCGGCGTGCTGATCATCGTCTCCGCCTCGTGGTGCGGTCCGTGTCAGGAGGAGGCCAAGGCGCTCCCCGGGATCTACCCCGGCTACAAGGCGCGCGGCGCCCGGTTCCTCGGCGGCCTCATCGAGGACAGCTACCGCAACCCCGCCACGCAGAAGAACGTGGACTCGTGGATCAAGGCGTTCTCGACCAACTACGACATGGTCGCGGACGGCAAGAGCTCGCTGCTGCCGCCCGGCAGCGTGGGCATCCCGTACAGCATCGTCGTCGACCCGCGCACGATGAAGGTCAGCAAGACCTGGTCCGGCGCGGACCCCTCGGCGACCAGCATCCCCCAGCTCGACACCGTGATCGCCAAGAACGGCGGATGAGGAAGAACATGCGCAAGGTCCTGCTCCTCGGTCTCCTTTCTCTCTTCGCCGCCTGCGCGCGGGGTGGCGCCGACGACGGCGCGCCGGTCCCGCCCGACAGCGACGAGATCGCCCCCGCGCCGCCCGGTCGCGTGGCCCAGGCCGCCTCGGTCATCTACAAGGGCAAGCCCGGCGACAACGTCACGTGGCTGAACTGGCCCAAGCAGAAGTCCCTCTCCGGGAGCGACTGGGGCTCGATGTTGACCGACATCGAGAACCACCTCCCCGCGAGCTACGGCACCACCTACCGGGACAGCGACAAGCTCACCTGGGGCCACGAGACCTCGCACGGCATCCACGCGCACATCCGCAACGCGAACTACGTGAGCGGCAAGCCGCGCAACGCGCTCTACGTCGGCGGCGACAAGGCCGCGTTGATCGACGAGCCCAAGATCCGCAAGTCGCAGGTGGCCGCGTTCATCCCGAGCTCGCTGCGCGGCTCGCGGTACTCGCTCTACGTGGTCGGCCAGACCGCCTGGGACGACACGCCGCTCTACCTGTGGGACGAGTGGAACGCCTACGTGAACGGCGGCGCGGTCGGGACCGATCTCGTCGACAGCGGCCTCTTCTCGGGTGGCTGGCGCGACGGCGTGAACGGCCAGCTCGAGTTCACCGTCTACGGGATCGCGGTCGCGATGGCGGTCGAGAAGTACGACCCCGCGTACTTCGCGAGCAACGTGCAGTTCTTCGAGTTCCTCGCCTTCGAGGCGCGGCGCGCGATGACCCTCTACCGCAAGGGCGCGGTGATGACCCCGTTCAAGTGGGCCGAGCAGGACGCCTACTACGCGAAGATGCGCACCTCGCCCGACGCCGCCGAGTGGCGCGCGTTCGCCGTCCGCGTGTTCGGCGAGGACTTCGTGAACGAGGCGATCTTCGGCGACCCGCTCAAGCCCTCGGAGCCCGACGCGGGGCCGAAGCCCGAGCCCGACGCGGGCCCGAAGCCCGATCCGGGCGCCGACGCGGGGCCCCCGACGGCCGACGCCGACGGCGACGGCGTGCCCGACGCCCAGGACCTCTGCGCGGGCAGCGCCGCCGGCGCCAACGTGTGGACGTACGGCGAGTGGATCGGCTGCGCCGCCGGGCAGCGCCGCAACGCCGGTCCGTTCGGCGGCGCGGACAGCGACGGCGACGGCGTCGTCGACACCAAGGATCTCTGCGGGAAGACCCCTGCGGGCGAGCGCGTGTGGACCTACGGCGACTGGATCGGCTGCGCGACCGGCCAGCACAAGGACTGACGCCATGGAGAGGCTCGCGTTCGAGATCCCCCGGGTCGTGCTCGCGTCGCACGCGGGCACGCACCTGGTCGTGCACCTCGCCTGGGAGACCCACGCGGAGCGGTCGCTCGTCTGCGAGGACGGTTCGCTGGCCGCGGCGCTGCGGGCGGCGGCGCGCGAGCTCGCGTGCGTGGTGCTCGCGGCCGGCCACACCGACCGCGAGGTGCACGCGCTCGTGCGCTATCCGCCGACGCTGTGCGTGTCCGAGCTCGTGGAGCGGCTCAAGGAGGTGTCCGCCGCGGCGTGGCGGGGGCGCGGCGGAGGCGCCCGATGTGGAGCAGCGGCTGCGTCGCGCGCAGCTGCGACCCGTCGCGCGCCGAGGTGCGGGCCGCGTGGATCGGCCGCCTGGTTCCGGCGGCGCCCGTCGTGTCATGATGGGAGGATGTACCTTCCGCTGACCCCTTGCCCTTCCTGTCGTCGCCACGCGCGCATCGAGGACGGTGTCTGTCCGTTCTGCGCGACCGCGCTGCCCGAGGGGGCGCGCGCCATCCCTTCGCCGGGCCGTCGCCTCGCGCGCTCCGCGGTCGTCGTGCTGGCCGGCTCGCTCGCCGTCGCCGCGTGCGGGGGCAGCGAGACCACCGAGACCAAGACCGACACCGGGTCTCCGACCGACGGCTCGATCGATACGGGGATGGGCACGCTCTACGGCCTGCCGCCCGACACCGGGACCCTCGACAGCGGCACGCCCGACTCGGCCTCCGACGCCGCAAAGGACGGCGACGGAGGCCCGGACGACACCGGTGGCCCCGCGCCCAAGTACGGCGGGCCGCCCCCGCCCGACGCCGGCTAGCCGCCGTTCGCCTTCACCACTGCGTCGAGCGCGGGCAGGGCGCCGTCGGGCTCGGCCCCGCGCGTCGCCGCGACCACGCGCATGGTGCGCGGGTCGATGGTGAGATCGACGGGCAGGGCGATCGCGCCGCCGAACGGGGGCACCAGCGTGAGCTTGGGGTCGATCGCGACAACGTAGGGGATCCCGAACGCGGCCTTCCACTGATCGGCGGTGGCCTGCACCGCCGCCGCGCCCGTCGCCGTCTGCACCAGCGCCGTGAGGAACCTCGCGCCGCGCGCCTTCCACGCGCTGCGGTAGGCCTCCGGCAACCAGGTCGCCTGCGCCTTGCAGACCCCGCACCACTGCGCGGCCACGACGAACAGCACCCCCTTGATGCCCTTCTTGCCGTCGGGGTCGAAGTAGTCGCGGGTGGAGATCGACTCCCACGCGGTGCCGTCGTCGCGATACCCGGTCAAGACGAGCGGCGGGACGATCTGGCCGGGCAGGAGCCCGTAGGGACCTGCGGGATACCCATCGGTGATCGGAGGCGGCGTCGCGTCCCAGCTCACGGGGCCGGTGTCGTTCACGCGCGCGTCGAACGCCGCGCCGTCGGAGAACGCGCCGTCGGGGAACTCCTCGTCCGGGGGAGGGGGCGCGCGCTCGCTGCACGCGAACGAGCAGCTGGCGAGCGCCAGGACCGACCACGACCTCATCCCCCCAGTATACGGGAACAAACGGCGGCGCTCGCCGGTCGGAGCGCGGGAGATCCCTCCGGGCTCTCGTCCGTAAGCATCGGCACGGGGCCCGAGGTGGGGGCTTCGGGGGAGATCTCGCATGCGTCACTGGTTCCTGGGTGCCCTGTGTGTCGCGGCCGTCGCATCGACGGCGCCCGTCCACGCCGAAGACACGCCCTCGAGCGTCAAGGAGCTCGACGCCGTCGCGCACTGGCTGACGGCGAGGAAGGCCAGCAAGTGCACCGAGCGGTGCTTCGTCCTCTCGAAGCTGGAGCTGGGTGGCTCGGTCGAGACCGGCACGCTCACCTTCCAGCTCACCGGCACCGCGCTCGCCGAGCACGCGGTGGCGGTGCCGCTGTTCGGCCCGCCGAACAAGGTCCGGCTCGAGGGTGTCACCGACGGCGACAAGCCGGCCGCGGTGGGCTTCGAGGGCGATCACTACTTCGTGATGACCCGCGGCGGCGAAGGCGGTCGCTTCACGGTCAAGGGGACGCTGCACCTCGAGGGCGACCGCGCGCTCTCGATCCCGGGACCGCTCAACGTGCTCGACGCCCACCTCGAGAAGGGCAGGGTGGTCGAGGGCGCGCGGCTCTCGGGGCTCACCGCGAGCACCATCCACTTCGACTCCGGCAAGGCGGAAGAAGGCGCCAGCGCGCCGGTGTTCCAGCTCTCGCGCGCGATCCGGGTGCAGCGCGAGACCTCGTTCGAGTACCGCCTGGTCCTGCGCTCGGGCGCCGACCTCGGGGTCGTGCGCCTGCCGCTCACGCTCGGCGAGAAGGTCATCGACGTGGTCGGTTCGACGGGCTGGAAGGTCGAAGCGAACGACCTCGTCCTGCCGACCGCGGGCAAGAACGCGACCTTCACCATCACCGGCACCCTCGCCGACGCGCACAAGACGCTCCTCCCGGACGCGCGCTCGCCCTACGAGTGGTGGCTCGTCGAGTCCGACGCCGAGCACCGGGTGACCGCCAAGAACGACGAGGGCTCCGCGGCGCAGCTCGACGCGGCCGAGTCGCCCATCCCCCGCACCCAGCCCACCGCGCGCCTGTTCCTCGCCAAGAAGGGCCAGCACCTCGCCGTGTCGGTGCAGACCCCTGGCCGTCGCGGAGTCGCTCGGAGCGGTGATCCGCGAGCACCACCGCACCGTCGTCCTCACCGCGCGTGGCGACCTCGTCGGCGACGAGACCTTCGCGTACGAGAACAACGGCCTCGATCACCTGCCGGTGGTGCCCGCCGGCCTGCCGATCTTCCAGGCCACGGACGGCCTCGGCGAGCGCATCATGCGGCGGGACCCGGCGCTCGCTGAGATCCTTCTGCCGCTCCGCAAGGGCGTGCACGTGGGCCGCCTGCAGACGGTGAGCGAGTCCAGGCTCGGCCTCTTCGCGGGCGTGCTGGAGCTCGGTCCCTCCTCGATGCCGCTCACCGCGAGCCGCGCGAGTTTGCAGGTCGGGCTCCCCGCCGACGTGCACCCGCTCCTCGCGCTCGGGGGTGACCACGCCGCGTGGCTCGTGGGCCCCGGCGGGCTCGTGGCGCTCCTCGTCGCCGCGGTCCTCGCCTCGCTGGCCTTCGCGAAGAACCGCGACCGCGCGCTCGCCACGGTGGGCCTCGCCGGCGTGTACGCGTTCTCGCCGGCCGCGTTCGCCGCCGTGGCGTTCGTGACGACGATCGGGCTCGCGCTCGCGTTCTCGGCGCGTGCCTTCGTGGGCGCGACGCGGACCCGGGTGCTCGTGGGGGTCGGCGCCGGGGCGGTCTTCGCGGCCCTCTTCGCCGTGGTGGCGTTCGGCACGCAGAGCTTCGAGAAGGGCGCCCCGGCGTTCCGTCGGACCGAGCAGACCGTGGCCTACCGGCCCGCCCCGACCGCCGCGGACAGCCCGACCTCCGGCGAGTCGGGGCTCAAGGCCGACGAGAAGAAGCCCGACGACGGCAAGAACACCAAGGACGCGACCGAGAAGCCGCCCGTCGACGCGCTCGGCAACTGGCAGAACAACATGCACGCGGGCGGCCTCGTGCAGGGCGTGCAGCCCGTGGCCCTGCCGCTGCCCTCGGCGGCGCGCTGGGTGACCGTGGCGCGCGAGCTCGTCCCCCAGGACCGACCGCTCCGCGTTCGCATCTACTACGTCACCTCGACGGTGCTCGCGCCCCTCGTCGCGCTGTGGCTCGCGTGCCTCGCGTCGCTGGCCTTCGTGCACCGTCGCGTGTGGTGGACGTTCCTCGCCGGCCTCCGCGCGCGGCTCGCGGCCACCGCCCCGACCCCGGCCGAGTGAGGGCCTTTACTTCCGCGGCGCGCGCACCAGACTGAGGCCATGTCCCCCGTGCTCACGTGGCTCCTCGTCGGGTTCGCCGCCGCCGTGCTGATCTTCGGCTTCTGGGTCGACGGCCGCACCGAGGGTCGCTTCGCGCGCTTCGGCAAGCTCGGCTGGGTGCTCCAGATCGCGGCGGCGCTCCTCGCATACGGCGTGCTGCGCCCGGGTCGTGGCGATTCGAGCCAGCTGCAATCCCAGCTCGCGGCCGGCCAGCCGGTGTTCCTCGATTTCTATTCCAATTATTGAGCCGCGTGCCTCGCGGCAAAGCCCGTGGTCGACGGGCTCGAACAGCAGATGAAAGGCCAGCTCTCCGTCGTCAAGATCGATACGGGGAGCGAGGAGGGCCAGAAGCTCGCCGGGCGGTATCAGGTGAACCTGTTGCCCACGTTCATCGTCCTCGATGCCAAGGGCCGCGTCGTCTACCGCAAGCAGGGTGGCCGGCCCGAGCCCGACGTCATCGCCAAGCTGCCCCTGCGCTAGGCGTGGAGGGGGTCACACCCGCGTGACAGGAGACGCCCGTCGGCGCACTGGTACGCTTGCCGTCCATGCGTCGACCCGTCGTCCTCGGTCTCGCCCTCGTCGGTGCGTTGTTCGCCGCCGCTCCCCGCTCCACCGTGCAGGTTGCGCGGGCCAACGCCGTCGACAAGGTGCCCGCTGCACCCGCCACGCTCGCGGTCGCGCACGGCGCGCTCGACGCGACCACGACCGAGGTCGGGCTCGTGACGGTCGGCCTCGGGAGCGGGACGCCGACGCTCGCGCCCGTCGGTTCGGTCGAGCACGTGCGCGGGTCCGCGGTGCGCGGCGCCGTGCTGGGTGCGGCCGTGCTGGTCGCGGTCGAGGAGCCTGGGCCGAAGGGCACCTCGTACGCGGGCGCGCTGCACCGGCTCGACGCGACGGGCGCGCAGCGCCTCTGTGGTGGCCTCACCCGCGCAACGGGGCCGCTCGTCGTCGGTGGCCGCGTGCTCGTCTCGCGCGGCACGGACGGGCCGGAGCCCACGCCGGGGCCGGCGACCGAGGCCCTCGCGCTGCGCGCCGACGCGCTCACCATCGACGAGGTCGATCCCGCGACGGGCACCACGCGCACCCTCTGGAGTGGCGTGGGCTACCAGGCGTTCCTCGCGGGCGCGCTCGGCCACGAGGCGTTCGTGTACCTCTCGCAGGCGTCGGGGGCCTCGCTGTTCGCGCTCGACGTCGCGACCGGCGCCGTCCGCAAGCTCGGGGCAGTGGCGCCGTTCGCCCGGGATTTCAGCGTCGATCCGGTGCGGAAGGCGCTCGTGTTCGCCGACCTCGCCGTCGCCGATCGCTGGCAGGTCCAGAGCCTCGACCTCGGGAGCGGCGCGCGCACGGTCCTCCTCGAGACCCAGGGCGACCACCCCATGCCGTTCGCGCTCGCGGGCGGCGACGTCGTGCTCTCGAGCGACGGCGACCATGGTCTGCTGCGCCTCGCGCGCACGGCCGTCGTGCGCCAGAACCTGCTGTCGCCGGCGGGCGACGGCTCCGACGCCGCCACCCACGAGGAGGGCCGCTGGCTCGCCGTCCGCCACACGCCGACCACGCGCTTCCGGGGCAGCAGGGCGCCCTCGCTGATCGTCGTCGACGTCGACACGGGGCAGTTCGTGCCCGTCGACGTGCCGCTCGGGCACTTCGTGCAGTCGCTCGGCTTCCTCCGCGGAGGTGCGTCGTGAGGCTCCTTCGCTGGATGGGCGCCGTCGCCGTCGCCCTCGCCGCACTCGCGCCCTCGAGCGCGGAGGCCGCGCCGTGTGGCCCCACCTACTGCCCGAGCTACGGCACCGAGCTGCACGCGTGCCCCTGGAAGAGCGGCATCCGGTGCCGCGTCGATCCGGTGGTGAAGGACAACCCCACCTTCGCCGAGCTCTCCGACCTGTTCGACAAGATCGCCGTCGGTCCCTCCAAGTACGGCGCGCTCGGCTGGGGCTACTCCCTCGACGCCACCGTCGGGGTCGCCGCCCCCAAGAAGGTCCCGGTCCACTTCCCGTGCGTGCTGCTCAAGGCGATCAGCGCGCTCGAGTCGGTCGGCTGGAACCAGTTCTGTCAGCCCACCGGCCCCGTCTGCACGGGCAAGCAGCAGACCATCGTCGCCTGCGACTGCGGCTACGGCCTCATGCAGGTCACGAGCGGCATGAACATGGGCGAGACGAGCGCCTACGACCCGAACCGCGTGGCGAGCGACGCCGCCTACAACGCCTCGGTCGGCAGCCAGATCCTCGGCGCCAAGTGGAACTACGGGCCGGCGGTCGGCGACCGGCAGCTCGACGTGATCGAGGACTGGTACTTCGCCACCTGGGCCTACAACGGCTTCGCGTTCAGCAACAACCCGAACAACCCGGCGTACCCGGCCGACCGCAAGCCGTACCGCGACCCGGGCGGTCTGTCGGGCGGCAACTATCCCTACCAGGAGAAGATCTGGGGCTACGTGCGCGTGCCCTACGGCCTCAAGGAGAAGGCGGGCGTCGCGGGCTACAAGGCCTACCCCATCAGCTTCCCCGATCGCTCGAAGATCTGCGCGAGCTGCGGCAAGCCGACCGCGAACATCCCCGAGCCCTCGCCGACCCACGTCAGCGACTGCCCTGGCAGCGGGGGCCCGCCGCCGCCCGCGCCCGGCCCGCGCTACGAGCTGTCCACCGAGGTCGACGCGGACGATCGCTTCAACGACGGCACGTCCAAGGCCATCGCCGATCTGCTCGAGGGCGACACCCACACCGTCGACCTCGTGATCAAGAACACCGGCGACAAGTCCTCGCCGAACGTCTCGCTCGGTGTGTCGGTGCCCGACCCGTGGGTCGTGGCGAGTGGCTTCACCATCGAGTCCGACGCGACCGGCAAGTTCGCGGTCAACGACGCCGACGCCCGTCCCGACCAGCCCTCGCGCACCGCGCCGGGCAAGCGCTTCACCTTCCAGCTCAACGCCTTCGCGGTCGGCGAGACCAAGCGCGTGCGCCTGAAGGTGAAGGCGGCGCAGTACTCGATCGGCACGCCCGACCACCCCGACGTGCGCGAGTGGGTGCAGAAGGTCGAGGGGGTGTACGAGAAGGCCGAGTGGGACACGGCCCCGACCAACCCGGGCGGCCAGACCTGGAACGGCGGCGATCTGCGGGCCTCCGAGCGCCTCGACGTGTTCTCGAAGATCCACTGGAGCTTCGACGGCGGCACCTTCGAGGGCTGGGTCGCCGGGGGCGCGGCCACCGCCAAGCTCGACGCGAAGGCGCTCGTGGTCGACACGACCGGCGACGACCCGCAGATCGTCGGTCCCGAGACCGAGTTCGACGCCGCCACGTACCCCGTGCTGCACCTGCGCGTGAAGGGGGGCAGCGCGGGCGCCCGCGTCTACTTCTCCACCAAGGACGCGCCGGGCTTCGACGAGGCGCGCTCGGTGAGCTTCGACCTGCCGGGGGCCGCGGAGGCGCGCGAGTTCGGCGTCGACCTGCGCAGCAACCCCGCCTGGAAGGGCACGATCACGCGGCTGCGCATCGACCCGCTCCCGAGCGGCACGAGCACGGTCACCTTCGAGGACCTGCGCATGACGGGGCCCGAGGGGCTCGTGCCCATCGACGTGCAGGCCTCGGCCGAGGGCAGCTGCGGCTGCGAGACCCCGGGCCGACCGATCGCGTCGGGCGTCTCGCTCGGCGCCCTCGGCCTCGCCCTGTCGCTCGTCGTTCGCCGACGCCGGCGGTGACCTACGGGTCGATGGTCCCCCGCTCGATGGCGCTCCGGGCCTGGGCGGAGAGGATGCGCACGCCCACGATCATCATCGCGAAGCGCTCGTCCTTGGTGAGGCCGTGCTTGAACCGGTAGTAGATCTGCTGCGCGACGACGGCGGTCTTGAACAGCGCGAAGGCGTAGTGGAACAGGATGTCGGAGACGTCGCGGCCGGTCTGCTCCGCGTAGCGCGCGACCACCTCTCGCCGCGTGTACGCGCCCGGGGCGAACGTGGGCCCGAACGCGAACATCTTGGCCTCGTCGGCGTCGCCCGCCTCGACCCAATACGAGAGCGCGGTGCCGAGATCCATGAGCGGATCGCCGAGCGTCGACATCTCCCAGTCGAGCACGCCGACGATGCGCGTCGGGTCGCCCGGATCGAGCACGAGGTTGTCGAACTTCCAGTCGTTGTGCACGAGGGCGGCGCCGCTCTTCTGGGCGATGCCCTGCATGCGGCCCGCGAGCCAGGCCGCGACCTCTTCGACCTCGGGGATGTCGTCGGTGCGGCTGTCGCCGTAGCGCTTGGTCCAGCCCTCCACCTGCCGGACGACGTAGCCCTCGGGCTTGCCGAGGTCCGCGAGGCCGGCGGCGGCGTAGTCCACGGCGTGCAGCTCGGCGAGGCCGTCGACGAGCGCCGCGCAGGTCGCGCGCATGCGGGGTGCGTCGAGCCCGAGCGCCTCGGGCAGCTTGCGGCGCAGGATCGTCCCGCGCACGCGCTCCATCACGTAGAACGGCGCCCCGAGCACCGTGAGGTCGTCGCAGTGGGCGAGGGCGCGCGGCGCCTTCGGGTACACCGCGTGCAGGCGCGACAGGATGCGGTGCTCGCGCCCCATGTCGTGGGCCGTCTTGACCTTGCTGCCAAACGGCGGGCGGCGCAGCACGAGCTCCGGACCGCCGTCGATCTCGAGCAGATAGGTGAGGTTCGAGTGGCCGGCGGGGAACTGGGTGAGCGTGATGGCGCCGCGTGCGCCGAGCGCGCGATCGAGCCACGCCGAGAGCGCCGAGAGGTCGAGCTCCTCCCCCGGTCGCACCGGCTTGCCGCGGTCGAGGAGGTCGCTCACGGTGCACCTCGCGGTGCGGCCTCGGTGTCGCAGAGGAGCGTGCAGTCGCGCGCGTGCTGGAGGAGGCGCGCCGGCACGCGGGTGAAGGGCCCGGGTTCGAGCGCGCGGGTCACGGCGTCGCGCTTGCCAGCGCCCGCCGCGAGGCCGAGGACCCGACGGGCGCGGAGCAGCGCCAGCGGCGTGAAGGTGAGGCGAGAGACGGCAGGGTTCATGGGCGGGTCGATGCACGGCACGCAGAGGCGCTGCCGCTCGAAGAGGTAGGGACAGCCGGGGTAGAGCGAGAGCACGTGCGCGTCGGCGCCGAGGCCGACGATCAGGAGATCGAGGTCGCCGACGCGCGAGATCACCCTGGAGAACGCGGCGGCGGCGCGCTCGGCCCGGCGCGCGAACCGCCGCGGCGACCCGGACAGCGCGGGCATGCGCAGCGGGATCACCCGCGCGGGGACGTGATCGAGGAGGGCGGCGCGCGCCGCGCGGAGGTTGTTGCGCGGGTCGTCGTCGGGCACGAGCCGGTCGTCGCCGACCGTGATCACGCAGCGAGCCCAGTCGAGCGAGCGGCGCGCGAGCGCCTCGTGCATGGCGACCGGCGTCGAGCCGCCGGTGAGCGCGACGAAGAAGCGACCGCGCGCGGCGATCGCCGCCTCGGCGGCGGCGACGAACCGATCCGCCGCGGCTTCCGCGAACGACGCCGCGGGGACGATCGCCAGCTCCATCGCTCTAGGACCGGGGCGGGGCGGCGTGGGCGATCTTGGCCGTGAGCGCGGCGGCGCGCCTCAGGCTCGCGACGTAGAGCGGGTCGGCGACGGGCCGCTCGACGGCGCCGGCCAGCAGGCGTCCATCGTCCGGCAGGTGGATGCGGAGGCACTGCTTGGGGATGTGCAGCACGGGGTGCACGCCGGACCAGCAGAGCACGAACGGGTCGTCCTCGGGCCGCTCCAGCTTCAGCTCGATGCCAGGGCCGCGCAGGTCGATGTGCACGATACCGCCCTCGCGGATGCCGTCGCGCGGCGTCGACTCGAAGACCACCGCCTCGTCGCGCAGGCCGAGCGCGTGGGCGATCCACCCCGCGAACAGCGCCGCCTGCGTGGAGGCGGGCTCCGGGTCGCGCGCGCGCGGCGAGAAGCGCACGGTCACGCCGTCGATCTGCCGCGCGTCCACGCCACCCTCGTCGAAGAACCGCGCGCAGAGCTCCTGGAACGTGCGCAGCCTTCGCCAGCACAGATCGGCGAGCGCGAAGCGCTGGGCGAGGCCGGCGAGCACCGGCAGATCGCGCAGGTCCATGTCGTTGCTGTCGACGACGGCGAGGTCGGCGCGCAGCGTGGTGCTGATCGCGTCGAACAGCGGGTCGTGGTCGGGCAGGTCGCCGACCCACCACGCGACCACCGGGAGATCACCGGTGCACAGGCGCGCGGCGACGTCGGGCAGGTAGCCCCGCGCGGCGCCGTGGGCCACGAGGCGGATCGCCTCCGCCGCCGGCCGGCCCTTCTCGCCGTGCAGCGCGACCTCGACGTCGATGCTCGGCGCGTCGGCGGGGAGAAGCGGGCGAGCACCGTGCGCGCGCTGTGGTTGGCCGCGGCGTGGTCGAGCGCGTCGGCCGCGCGCTGTGGGGCCGCGTCGTCGGCGCAGAGCGCCACGATGCTCATGGTCTGCAGGTGCGCCCCGCCCGGGCGCTCGGTCTCCCACAGCGCGCGCAGGTCGGCCTCGACGCGCGCGAGGCTCGAGGGCGCGAAGGCGGCGACGGTCACGGGCGCCTCCACGAGCGACCGTCGTCCCCGGGCAGCGCGTCGGCGGCGACCGGTCCCCAGCTGCCCGCGGGGTAGAGGTGCGGCTCGTCGTGCGTCTGCTGCCAGCGCTGCAGGATCGGGGTGCACCACGCCCAGGCGGCGCGCACCTCGTCGTTGCGGGCGAACAGCGTGGCGTCGCCGAGCATCGCCTCGAGGATCAGGCGCTCGTACGCCTCGGGGCCCGCGTCGCCGAACGCCGTGCCGTACCGGAAGTCCATGGCCACCGGCCGCATGGCCATGAGCGGCCCGGGCACCTTCGACATGAAGCGCATCGAGATGCCCTCGTCGGGCTGGACGCGCACCGAGAGCACGTCGGGCTCCATCGCCCCGGAGAACAACGCGTGGGGGACCTTCTTGAAGTGCAGCGACACCTCGGTCACGCGCTTGTTGAGGCGCTTGCCGGCGCGCAGGTAGAACGGCACGCCGCCCCACCGCCAGTTGTCGACGAACGCGCGCAGGGCGACGAAGGTCTCGACGCGCGAATCTGGGCGCGACGTCCTTCTCCTCGCGGTAGCCGGGCGCGGCGGCCCCCGCGTCGGCGAGGCCGCGCGCGTACTGCCCGCGCACCACGTGCCGCGCCACCTCCGTGCCCGAGAGCGGCCGCAGCGCGCGCAGGAGCTTCACCTTCTCGTCGCGGACCGCGTCGGCGTCGAAGGCGACCGGCGCCTCCATGCCGACGATCGAGAGGATCTGCAGCAGGTGGTTCTGCACGACGTCGCGCATCGTGCCGGCCTGCTCGTAGAAGCTGCCGCGGCCCTCGACGCCGATGTCCTCGGCCACGGTGATCTGCACGTGGTCGACGTGCGCGCTCGACCAGAGCGGCTCGAAGATGTGGTTGGCGAAGCGGAAGACGAGCAGGTTCTGCACGGTCTCCTTGCCGAGGTAGTGGTCGATGCGGAACACCTGCCGCTCGTCGAACACGCGCAGGAGCGACTGGTTGAGGGCCTCGCCGCTGTCGAGGTCGATGCCGAACGGCTTCTCGACGACCACCCGCGAGAACCCCTGCTCGGGCGCGTTCGGGTCCGCGACGAGCCCGGCCCTCTTGAGGCCCTCGACGATCGGCACGAACTCGCTCGGCGGGACCGAGAGGTAGAACAGGCGGTTCTGCCGCGTGCCGCGCTCCTGATCGAGGCGCTCGAGCAGCACCTTGAGCTTCACGTACGTCTCGCTGTCCGAGAACGTGCCCTGGCAATAACAGAGCCCCTGCGCGAAGTCGTCCCACACCGTCTGGTCGAGCGGTTTGCGGCGCGAGAACCGGGCGACGTTCTCCCGCTGCTCGGCGCGGAACTCCTCGTCGCTCTTCGGGCGACGCGCGACGCCGACCACGCTGGTGCCCGGGCCGAGGAGCCGCGAGACCGCGAGGTTGTAGAGAGCGGGCAGCAGCTTGCGCTTGGTGAGGTCGCCGGAGGCACCGAAGATCACGACGACGCACGGCGCGGGCGCGCGCTCGGTCGAGAGGCCTTGGCGCAGGGGGTTGTCCATCGTCGCAAGGTAGAAGAGCCCCGCGGCCCCCCGCAACTGGCCACTCACTTCCGCTCGGGCTCGTCCTTCGCGCGCGCGAGGTAGGCCGCGCCCGGGAGCGTGCCACCAGGGAGTCCCAGGCTGCCGAGGTCGGGCGCCACCACGGTGTCGGCCTGCGAGAGGGCTCCATCGGTGGTTCGCGGTCGGTCGGGTCGACCCGCTCGCCGTCTTCGCGCGGCGCAGGGGCGAGGATCGAGTGGTCGAAGTCGAGGTGGAGGGGCTTGGTCGGGGGCCCGTGGACCTCTTCGGTGGCGGTGATCGAAGGGGGCGGCTGGCGGCCGAGGATGCTCGGCACCGGCACGGCCTCGGGCAGGGTGGTGCTCAGCATCGCCCGCTTGCCCTTCATCACCACGCGGGGCGCGGCGGGGAGGGGCCGTGCGACGGGGATGGCCCGGGGCATGGGCACGTCGCGCTGCTCTTGCTGCAGGGTCTCGGCGCGACGCCGCGGAGGCATCGCCGGCTTGATGACCACGGCGGGCGCGGCCACGTTCTTGCGGGGGGCCAGCTGGGCTGGCTCGACGGACTCCACCTCGAGGTCGATCTCCTGGAACTCCGTGGACACCGGGATCGACGAGGGGTCGGCGTCGTCGTCGCCGTGCTCCCACTTGCGGACGTAGTGGGCGAGCTCGGTCGCCGCGATGGTGAGCTCGACGACCCGCACGTTCGAGTCGGCGCCGTCGCCGTGCAGCGACGCCGCGTTGGCCGCCGCCTTCTGGATCCACGCGACCGAGTCGCCGTACCGTTTGGCCTTCCACAGGGCCGCTGCCGTGCACAGCGCCCACCCCACCGGCTCGGGGTCCGAGGGGTGTGGCGGGGGAAACTGCGTCGGCGGAATGAGCCGCGACATGCCGGAAGCGTAGCTCAAGGCGAGCCGGACGCGCAGAAACGGTTGACCGCCCGCCCCCGCAACCGACAATGTGCGCCAGCACCTGATGTCGGCGGACGCGCAACTGGAGCCGAACTCACTCTTCGGCAAGTACCGGATTGTCCGGTTGATCGGGAAGGGTGGCATGGGCGCGGTCTACGAGGCCGTCCACACCGACCTCGACAAGCGCATCGCGCTCAAGATCCTGCCGCAGAGCGTGTCCTCCGACCCGCTGGTCCACGCCCGGTTCGTGCGCGAGGGCCAGCTCGCGTCCCGGATCCGACACCCCAACGTCGTCGACGTGACCGACGTCGGCGTCGCCGAGTCCACGCCGTACATGGTGATGGAGTTCCTCGAGGGCGAAGACCTCGGCACCCTCCTCGACCGCGCGCGACCGCTGCCCGTGATGGACCTCGCCGACATCATCCTGCCGGTCATCGCCGCCGTCGGCGCCGCGCACGACGCCGGTGTCGTCCACCGCGACATCAAGCCCGAGAACGTCTACCTCGCGAACGCGCGTGGCGGCACGATCCCGAAGCTGCTCGATTTCGGCATCTCCAAGGTGGCCGCCTCGATCGCCGGCTCCAACGATCTCACCAAGACCAGCTCGCTGCTCGGCACGCCCTACTACATGTCGCCCGAGCAGGTCCGCGGCGCCAAGAACGTCGATTCGCGCAGCGATCTCTACGCCCTGGGCGTCATCCTCTACGAGTGCTCGACCGGCTACCGACCGTTCGAGGACGACAACCTCTACAACCTGCTCCTCACCATCGTCAGCGAGAAGGTGGTCCCGCCGCGCCAGCACAACCCGCACCTGCCCGAGGCGTTCGAGGCGGTCGTGATGAAGGCGATGGCCCGCGATCTCAAGGACCGCTACGCCAACGTCTACCAGCTCGGCGCGGCGATCCTGCCCTTCGCGAGCCCCGACGCGCAGGTCGTGTGGCGGCCCACCTTCGAAAACCCGCCCGAGGGGCCGATCGTCGTCGACATGCGCAGCGACGACGGGCTCGCGGCGGCCCCCGAGGGTCGCAAGGGTGCGATCACGCCGGTCGTCACGCGCCGCGGCGCGAGCGGCTCGCAGTCCGGTCCCTACCCGGCGAGCTCCACGGCCGTGCCGCCCGGCACCGCGGCCGGCGTCGCGAGCGCACCGGTCGAACCCAAGAAGGGACCGCCGCTCGCCCTCTTGCTCGGCGCCGGGATCCTCGTGCTGATCGGCTCGGTCGTGATCGCGCGCAAGGCCCTCGACAAGCCGACGCCCGTGCCGCCGCCCATCGCCACCGCGACCGGCGCTCCGAGCACGACCGTGAGCGCCAAGCCCTCCGTCACCGCGTCCACGCCGCCGCCCGTCAACGACTCCTTCACCGCCACGCTGCGGCTCAAGATGCCCGCCGGCTGCTCGGTCAAGGTCAACAACGTCGCGGCCACCGTGGACGACGGCAAGCTCCAGCTCACGGGGCCCGTCGACACCACGTTCTACCTCACGGTGACCAAGCCCAACGGCGAGGTGCTGCCGCAGAAGGTGTTCATGGCCCAGGGCTTCCTCGTCCCCGACGAGTGGGACGTGTCCAAGGGCACGCTGACGGTCAAGCCGCCGCCCAAGGGCTCGACCAGCGCGCCTGCGCCGAGCAAGGGGCCGGACATCAAGGTCACCCCGGCGCCGAGCAAGTCCACGCCTGCGCCGGGCGCGACGAGCTGGGACGGCTGACGCCCCCGCGGTGTAGTCTGCCGCGGAATGCTCGCGCGACTCCGATCCTCTCGCCGTCGGGTCACCACGGCCGTCGTCCTCACGGCGGTCACCACGTTCGTGCCCTTCTTGGTGCGGGGCCAGCCGCTGCCACCGACGGGTCCTGCGCCGTCGGCGTCGGCGTCCGCGTCGGCTTCGGGGTCGGCGGCCCCCGGCTCGCTCGAGGATCGCAAGGAGCAGGCGAAGAACCACTACCTCGCCGGCGTGAAGCTCATGCAGTCCGAGCAGTGGGACGCCGCGCTCGCGGAGTTCACGGCCGCGCTGGTGGCGTATCCCACGTCGAACACCCGCAAGAACGCGGCGATCTGTCTGCAGCGCCTCGGCCGCTTCGACGAGGCGATCGAGATGTGGGAGGCGCGCCTGAAGGAGTTCGGCGCCTCCATGCCCGGGCCGGAGCGGGAGCTCACCGAGAAGGCGCTCCTCGATCTGAAGCCCCTCGTCGGCTATCTCGTCATCACGGCCAACGTCGAGGGCGCCTCGGTCGTCGTCGACGGCCGCGATCGCGGTCAGACCCCGCTCGCAGGGCCGATCGCCGTCAGCGCCGGCACCCGCTACGTGCGCGTCGTCCGCGAGGGCTTCGCGCCGTTCGAGGCCAAGCCGAGCGTCGCGGGGAAGTCGACCGTGAAAGTCGACGCCAAGCTCGAGGCCCTCGCGCGCGTCGGCCACCTGCGCATCATGGAGACCGCCGGCCAGGCCGTCGAGGTGCAGGTCGACGGCGTCGTCGTCGGCAAGACCCCGAGCGAGACGGTGGTCGCGCCGGGCACGCACACCGTCGTCCTCCGCGGCGAGGGCAACTACGGGACGCAGCCCCAGACCGTGAAGGTCGAGGTCGATCAGACCGCGGTGATGCGGCTCACGGTCGTGCCGCTCCCTTGCGAGGCCCAGCTCGAGCCCACGCCAGCGTTCGCCGCCGTCGCGCTCGATGGCGTGCCGCTCGGGAACGGTGCGTGGACCGGCCGCCTCACCGCGGGCAAGCACGAGCTGTCGGCGACCGCCGAGGGCTACCTGCCCGCCCGCAAGACCTTCGAGGTCGAGGCCAACCACCGCGCCAACGTGAAGATCACCCTCGAGCGCGACGAGTCGTCGTCGATCTGGGCCGAGCCCGTGCTGCGCCACCGCTGGTCGCTCGCCCTCGGGGGCGCGTTCGGCTTCGGCGCCTCGCTCGGCGGCGAGATCGAGGCGAGCTGCGGCGACGGCGTCGAGTGCAGCGCGCGCACGCGCCCGTGGCTCGCGGGGGGCTTCCTCCGCGGCGGCTACGACCTCACGAGCCGCGTCGGCCTCGAGCTCACGTTCGGCTACGCGCGCGCTGCGTTCGGCGTCACGCGCAACTTCGAGGCGCCGGGTGGCAAGCGCCTCGCGGCCGAGGGCGGCCCGGTCGCGGGCGAGCTCGTCGAGTCCTTCTCCATGGGCGGACCGCTCCTCACCGCGGGCATCGGCTTCGCGGTCGTTCGCGAGCCCCGGGTGTCGATCGGCGTCGCGGGCGGCGTCTGGTTCGCGCGCGCCCAGCTGCGCCGCGACGGTGTGGTCGACGTCGACGCAGACCCGAAGCGACGCCCCCTCTACGAGGCGTCCTCCGAGGCCGCCGTCACCGTCGTCCCGGTGGTGCTGCCCGAGCTCCGCATCTCGTTCCCGCTCGACGAGCACTTCCAGATCGGCGGCAGCCTGGGCCTGTTCCTGGGCTTCGCGGAGATCCGCCCGCGCGTGCTGCAGACCGCCAAGGGCAGCCCGCAAGACCTCACGGACGGCCAGCCGGCGAACCCCACGTCGAACGGCAAGTTCGTCGGCTACGTGCCGAGCCAGCGCGCGCAGCCCGAGAGCGCCACGGCCATCACCGTCCTCGGCAACGCGACGCTGTTCGTGAGGTATGCTTTCTGATGCGCGCGTTCGCCTTGCTCGCTTGCGTGGCGGCGGTCGGGTGCTCGACGGCCGAGCCCGCGAACACGACCCCGCTCGCCGCCGCGCCCTCCGCAGCGACACGAGCGGCCGAGGCGCGCATCGTGGCCACCGGGGACGGCTTTGGAGCCGAGGGCCTCGAGCGCGTCCACGGCTTCCACCCCTCGGCGCCGAGGGGCTGCGGGTCGCGCTGCCCACGCAGGCCGACGGCTCGCTCCGCCTCGAGAACGGATTCGCCCCAGGGTTCTCGCTCGCGGTGCGCGAGGAGCACGCGAAGCCCGCGCCGGGCGCGCTCGAGAGCGGCGTGCTCACGTACCGCGAGGTGCACCCAGGCGTCGACTGGGTCGTCACGGCGTCTCCCGGGGTCCTCGAGGATCAGCACGTGGTGCGCTCGCCGCTCGCCGTGCGGCCGATCGTCTACGAGATCACGCTCGGCCCGGCGGTCGCGTCGGTCGTGCTCGCGCGGGGCGCGCTGCACGCGGCCGACGCCCACGGCTCGGTCCGCTTGCGCACGCGGCCCATCGTCGCGCGCGACGCGCAGGGGACCGACGTCCCGGTCACGCTGTCCCTGACCGTGGCCGCGCGCGTGGCCCGGCTCTCCGTCGCGCCGCGCCCGGCCCTCGGCGCCCGCTACCCGCTCACGGTCGACCCGCTCTGGGAGGCCACGACGAGCCTCGGTACGCCGCGCGATCTCGCGGCCGCCACGGTCCTGCCCGACGGCAAGGTGCTGGTCGCCGGCGGCGCCACGGGCTCCGCGAGCGTGCTCGCCACTGCGGAGCGGTTCGATCCCGCGACCACTGCCTGGACCCCGGTCGGCGCGCTCTCCACCGCGCGCTGGCGCCACCGCGTGGTCACGAGCGGCGGCAAGACCCTCGTCCTCGGCGGCTCGTCGTCTTCGGCGTTCTCGGACCCGCCGGCCCTCTCGAGCACCGAGCTCTTCGACGCGGCCACCGGCACCTTCTCCGCTGGGCCTCCGCTCGGCGCGGCGCGCGCCACGTTCACGACGACGATCCTCCCGGGCGGCAAGGTGCTCGTCGTCGGCGGTGAGAACGGCGCGGTGTCGCTGTCGAGCGTCGAGCTCTGGGACCCGGCGGCCGGCACCATCGTGTCGAAGAAGCCCATGAGCATCGCGCGCGCCGAGCACGGGGCCGTGCTCCTGCCGAGCGGCAAGGTGCTGGTCGCCGGGGGCCGGAGTGGCAGCACCCCGCTCTCGACGACCGAGATCTACGACCCCGCGAGCGACACCTGGACGGCGAGCGGCTCGATGGCCACGGCGCGCGCGGGGCTCGGACTCGTGGTCCTCGACGACAAGGCGGGCACGGTGCTCGCGATGGGCGGCCTCGTCGATCTGGTGGCGCAGACCTCGATCGACAGCGCCGAGCGCTGGGTGGGCGGGGTGTGGGTCGCGACGCCGCAGGTGATGAGCCGCAACCGCGGTCGCTTCGTCCTCGGGACCATGCCCTATGGGCGGGTGGTGGTCGCGGGGGGACAGGACGGAGGGTTCAGTCGCATGGCGACCAACCTCTTCTCCCTCTCCACCGAGGAGTGGATCGAGGTGGGCTCCTTGTCGCAGTTCCGGTTCGACGCGGCGAGCGTGCAGCTCGGCCCGTCGCGGATCCTGGCCATCGGTGGCACCTTCCAGCCCTATCTACCGAGCGCCGGTCTGACCAAGCGCATCGCAGAGGCCGACGTCGATCTCTTCAACGGCTTGGCCAATGGCTCGCCGTGCATCCCCGGCACCGACGGCGTCCACCTGCAGTGCGAGGGCGCGTGCGTCGACCTGTTCTGCTGCGACCGCATCTGCGACGGCAACTGCGAGTCGTGCACGCTCGGCCTGTGCAAGACCGTGCCCGACGGCCCACCGTCCTCGCCGCGCACGTGCCCAGGCGCCTACTCGCGGTGCAAGGGCGGGGCGTGCGCGACGAGCTGCGCCACGGACGACGAGTGCAACCAGGACTTCTACTGCGACGGCGCGCTCTGCCAGCCCCGCAAGGCCCTCGGCGTGCTCTGTCAGCCGAGCAAGGCGGGGCGCGATTGCGCCTCGAACATCTGCGCCGACGGCGTGTGCTGCGAGCAGAAGTGCGACAGCCCGTGCGAGGCATGCAACGTCAAGGGCCGGAGGGCGGCTGCGCGCCCGTGGGCGAGGGGCCGCCGCCGCGCGACGCGAACGCCTGCTCGCCGTACGCATGCGGGGTCGCTGGCTGCCGCACCACCTGCACCAAGAACAGCCACTGCGCGCCCGCGTTCCGTTGCAGCGGTGGCGTGTGCACGCCGCGCGGCGCCCGCGAGTGCGCGCCGAACGGCCTCGGGAGCATCGACACGAGCGGCATCACGACGAGCTGCGGGAGCTACCGCTGCGGCAGCGACGGGAGCTGCAAGTCGAGCTGCGTGGGCACCGGCGACTGCGCGCCCGAGTTCGTGTGCGACCTCGCAGCCCGCGCGTGCAAGCCGGCGAGCACCACCCCGAGCGACGGTGGCTGCGCCGCGAGCGGCTCCCCGGATGCGCCGCGAGGAGTGTTCGCGTTCGCGCTCGCGCTGGCCGCGCTCGGACGGCTGCGGCGCCGTCACGGAGGGCACCGATGACCCGATGGTCGCAGTTCGCGCTGGTCCTCCCGCTCGTCGTGGCGGGGTGCGAGAGCGCTCCCCGATGGCCCGTTCGCCCGCTCGAGCGCCGCGCTGTTCACCGTCGGTCCGCGCATGACGGGCCAGCGCGCGCTCCACCAGAACGCCCGCCTCGGCAGCGGCAAGACCCTCGTCGCGGGCGGCGCCACGGCGGTCGTCGGCGGTCTCAACATCGTCGTCACCAACACCGCCGAGGTCTTCGACCCGAAGCTCATGGCGTTCCACGCCGTCCCGTCGATGACCACCAAGCGGATGCTCTTCACGGCGAGCGCGCTGCCCGACGGTCGCGTGTTCATCATCGGCGGCGCGCCGGGCTTCACGACGGCCACCTACACCACCGAGATCTTCGACGAGAAGACCGAGACGTGGGAGGCCGGTCCGGCCACGAGGGCCAACCACGCCGGGCACGTGACGGTCCCGCTGTCGGACGGCAGGCTCCTGATCGTCGCCGGCTTCGCGCGCACCGACGTCGAGGTCTACGATCCGGCGACCAACTCGTTCAGCGATCTGGCCCCTTTGCCTTCGAACCGCGGCATGCACACGGCGACCCTCCTCCCGGGCGGGAAGATCCTCGTCACGGGCGGTGGCGACGACTGGAACAAGGCCGAGTCCACCGCGTTCCTCTACGACTTCTCGAAGAACAGCTGGAACAAGATCACGTCGATGTCCACACCCCGCATGGGTCACACCGCGACCCTGCTGCCGAACGGCAAGGTGCTGATCGCAGGCGGGTCTTCCAAGAGCATCATCGGCAACGACCGGCTCGACTCCGCCGAGGTGTTCGATCCCGACACCAAGACCTTCACCGTCGTCGGCAAGATGGCGCACGTCCACGCCTTCCACGCCGCGATCCTGCTCCCGAGCGGCGCGGTCATGGTCGCGGGCGGCAACCCCGACAACCTCTTGCGGCCCAACTCGCCGTTCGTCGAGCGCTGGGACCCGGTCACCGGCAACTTCACCGAGATCGACCCGATGGGCACCCCGCGCGCCGCACCCACCGTGTTCGGACTTCCCGACGGCCGCACGCTGATCGCCGGGGGCTTCGGCACCGTGGCGCTCGACTCGAGCGAGATCCTCACGTCGCTGGCGCTCGGCACCGCGTGCAAGAGCAACAGCGCCTGCGAGTCGGGCTTCTGTCGCGACGGCGTCTGCTGCGACACGCGGTGTGACGGATCGTGCGAAGCCTGCAACGAGAAGGGCGCCTGCTCCCCGGTGACCAGCGGCTCGCCGCGCGCCGGCCACACCTGCGACGGCTACGCGTGCAGCCCGGCCCCTCCGCCCACGGTGGGTGGCGTGTGTCGCGAGTCGTGCACCGACGACACCCACTGCGCGGCCGGCTTCTTCTGCTCCAAGGGCAAGTGCGAGCCCGACAACGGGGCCAAGTGCACCACGGACCGCAGCCGCACGAAGACCGACAACGGCGTCGAGGTCTCGTGTGGGGCCTACCTCTGCGAGGACCTCGAAGGCGGCAAGCGTGGGCGGTGCCGGTCCACCTGCGCGTCGACCGGCGAGTGCGGGGTGGGCTACGTCTGCAACCTCGACACGGCGAGCTGCGACCCGGCCGCCAGCGCCGGGCCGGCCGGGGCGTCGTGCACCTTCGGCCCGAGTTCTGCGCCCGCGATGCTGGCGTCGCTCGTCGCGCTGGTCGCGCTCGGTGTCCGGCGACGCCGCGCACCTTCCTGAGGAGCATTCGCCAAGCGGGGAATCAGTCCACTTCTTCGCGTTGTGGCACGCCGATCGGGTAGGCGCCGGCCACGCCCACGTCGAGGTGCTTGGTCGTGCCGAGCGCGTAGATGAGCGGCTCGACGACCTCCTCGGGTGCGGTGGCGGCGCTGAGCAGCTCGGGAAAGGTGAGCCCGAAATCGAGCGCGGCCTCGAGCGCTGCCCGCTCGAGGGGCGCGAGCGCGAAACGCCCGATGGCCGCCTGCGGATGCAGCCGGAGCGGCCTCGTCGGCAGCTTCTCGAGCGTCGCCCGCACGCGGGCGAGGAACCGCGGGTCGCGGCAGGCGCGCCGGGTGGTCGTGAGGATCGCCTCGAGCGGTTCCACGCGGGTCCACGGGACGTCGCCGAGGGCCCCGCGGAGCTCGTCGTCGATGAAGAACGCCCACCGCGCCTGCGCCGGGAACGTCGCGACCCGCGCCAGCGCTCCGGTGATCGGATCGTCGGTGACGCGGGCCCCGCGGCGCACGGGGGCGCCCTGGATGAAGTCGATCGTCTCGCGGCTCTCGCCGTGGACCACGAGCAGACGGCCGTCGAGGCCTCGCGCGAGCACGTGGGTGAGCAGGTGGGGGAGCGGGGTCTCGCGGAGGTTGCCGCGCGCGTCCGGCGCTCGCTGGGCCGGGATCGACGCGATCGAGCGGGCGCCGCTCGCGCGATCGACCAGGCCGTCGTCGGTGTCCTCTCCCGCTTGGGCGGCCGTGGCGAGGTGCTGCTCCTCGCGCTCGCGCAGCTGGCGTAGCGCGGCGAGCATGGTGTGTGCGTCGGCGAACCGGTCGTCCGGGTGGAAGGCGAGGCGCGATCGACGAGGTCGGCCACCGCGCTCGGCACCTCCGCCAGCTCGGCCAGGCGGGGGGCTTGCTGCGTGGCGGCGAGGAACAGGGACTCGTCGTGGGTGCGCCCGCGATGGAGGCGCTGGCCGGTGAGGAGCGTGAAGAGCACGGCGCCGACCGAGAACAGATCGGCGCGGACGTCGATCGCTCCGCCATGGGCGCCGGCCTGCTCCGGCGACATGAACGATGGGGTGCCGACCGTGGTGTCGCCGCAGGTGTCGGGCAGATCGGCGGCGCGGGCCACGCCGAAGTCGACGACGCGCACGCGCCCCTCGGCGCCCCACGGCAGGTGCTCGTCGAGGAGGAGGTTCGGCGTCTTGATGTCGAGGTGGAGGATCCCCGCGGCGTGGCAGGCGACGAGGAACTCCAGCACGTCTTCGGCGATGCGGAGGCTCGGCTCGAGGGGCAGCCGGCCGCCGAGGCGGCGGCGGATCGCCTCGACGGTGTCACCGTCGACGCGCTCCATGACCAGGACGGCCTCGCCGTCGTGGGTCGTCCCCGCCACGAACACGGGGACGCGCGCGGTGTGACCGACCCGGTCGGCCAGCGTCTTCTCGAGGAAGAACCGGTGACGGAGCGCCTCGCCATGCTCCTTGCCCAGCCGCTTGACCGCCACCGCGCGCCGGACCGCTCCCTGCAGCTCGGCCCCCACCTCGTCCTCGGCGGCGTGCACCATCGCCATGCCACCGACGCCCAGGAGCTCGCCGAGGCGCAGCCGCAGCGTCTGCCCGGTGTCGCGACATCGGACCTCGACCGTCTGTGGCCCCGTCGGTCGGGACCCGGAGCCGCGATCGTCGGGGAAGGCCTCTTCGGCCCGGTCCTTCGCGACCACATCCATCGTTTCGGCATGCGACAACAAGCGCGTCGGGGCGGCAATGGCTTCCCGGCCCGGCGTGGCCGTGGAGTGATCCGGTCATGTCGAAGGCCTTCTTGCCCGAGGACGGCGGCGAGGACGACGCCGAGGAGGCGGCCGACGCAGTGCGTTCGAACGTCCGCCCCGGCTCGCCGTGGATCACCCGGGCCGGCTACGTCGCCCTCCAGCGCGAGCTCGAGCACCTCTGGCGGGTCGAGCGTCCTCGGGTCACCCACGAGGTCGCGGTGGCGGCGGCGCAGGGCGATCGCTCCGAGAACGCCGAGTACATCTACGGCAAGAAGCGGCTTCGCGAGATCGATCGGCGGGTCCGGTTCCTCAGCAAGCGCCTCGACGTGCTCGAGATCGTCGAGCCGACCAGGGAGCAGGCGGGGCGCGTGTTCTTCGGCGCGAGGGTGACGATCGAGGACGAGGACGGCGCGGAGCGCACCTACCGGATCGTCGGCACCGACGAGCCCGACTCCGACAAGCGGTGGATCAGCGTGGAGTCGCCCATGGCCCGCGCGCTCCTCGGCAAGGCGATCGGCGACGTGGCGACCGTGCTGCGTCCGGCGGGCCCGACCGAGGTGACCGTGATCGCGATCGAGTACTAGCGCTACGCCGCCTGGGTGTTCGCGAGGCCGAGGCGCGCGCCGTTCTCGCGGAGCCAGGCCTCGGCGAGGGGCTCGTTCGGGTGCTGCGAGGGGTGGAAGTCCCGTCGCAAGTAGTCCTTGAACGAGCGGGCGAGCTCGCCGTTCATGAGCGCGTTCCGCTCGCGCGTCGCCACGAGCTCGCGGAGGAGACCACGCACCGAGAGCCCCTCCTCCTGGCGGAGGAGCGCGCCCGCGCCAGCCATCCAGAAGAACACGAGCCCGAAGGTGGCCATCGCGAGGCCGCCCATCCGCAGCGGATACGACGGGTTGACCCGGGCGAGCACGTCGAACGCGACCGACTTGTGCTCGATCTCCTCGCACGCATGCCAGAGCAAGAGATCGCGCATCACGGGGTGGGCGATCTGGGAGAGCACGTCCTTCTCGAGGGCGCGCTCGGCGAACATCGCGGTGAAGTGCTCGAGCGCCACGGTGACCGCGAGGTCGAGGTCGGGGTGCAGGCGCGTGCCGACGTCGACCAGCACGTCGAACGCGGCGTGCTCGTACCACGCGAGGAATTTCCGGATCTCGAGGCCCTGCGCCTCCATGATCTCGAAGAAGCGCTCGTGCTCCATGCCGTGCCGCACCTCCTGGGCGATGAAGCCGCGGACGCGCGCCTCGAGCGCCGGGTCCGCCTTCACGACGTCCATGTGCTTGCGGACGCTGCGGACGAAGAAGCGCTCGCCGAGCGGGAACAGCAGGTTCAAGCCGTTGGCGAGGTGACTCGCGAGCGCCGTGCCGCCGAGCCAGTGCCGCGGCACCTCGGTGAACGGAAAGCTGGGCTTGCGGGCGACGATGGGCTTCTCGGACGCGACGGCGACGGCCATGACGGGGACAGTAGCGCGAATTGAACCATAGTCAATACCACGCTGCGTGCTATGTTTCCCGGCATGGGCGCCCCGCCGCGCACCCGCCTGCCGACCGACGAGCGACGAGCCCAGCTGCTCGCCCTCGGGCGCAGCATCTTCAACGAGCGCGCCTACGACGAGGTGTCGATCGACGACATCGCCGCCGCCGCGAAGATCAGCAAGGGCCTCCTCTACCACTACTTCCCGAAAAAGAAGCAGATCTACGTGGAGGTCGTGCGCGCGGCGGCCGACGAGCTGATCGAGACCACCGCGCCCGTCGCCGCGTTGCCGCCCGACCAGCGCCTCGCGCACGGGCTCGACGCGTACCTCGAGTTCGTCGATCGCAACGCGCGCGCCTACGTCACGCTCATGCGCAGCGGCGTCGGCACCGACGAGGAGGTGGCGTCGGTCGTCGAGGGCACGCGCATGGCGCTCCTGCAGCGGATCCTCGTCGACGGCCTCGGGATGCCGAAGGCGCGCCCGCTGGTCCGGCTCGCGCTGCGTGGATGGATCGGTCTCGTCGAAGCGGTGAGCCTCGACTGGATCGACCACCGCGAGCTCGACCGCGCCGCGGTGCGCGCCCTGCTCGCCGCCTCGCTGGTCTCGACGCTGGGCGCCGTGGCCGCGCTCGATCCGGACAGTGGCCTGCCGGGGCCGCCGTGAACGCGAGATCGATCGCCCCGCGCCCCGACCCGCGGGATCTCGACCGGCTGCTCGCGGCGGGCGCGCCGTTCGCGAGGCTCGCCGCGCCGTATTTCGAGGGGCTCGAGCGGATCCCCGAGACGCGGCCGCTGCTCTTCGTCGGCAACCACACGCTCTACGGCGTGCTCGACGTGCCGTTCCTGTTCGGCGAGCTCTGGCGCACTCGTCGCATCTTCCCGCGCGCGCTCGGCGACCACGTGCACTTCGCGGTTCCGGGCTGGCGCGAGCTCCTCACGCGGCTCGGCGTCGTCGACGGCACGCGGGAGAACTGCGCGGCCCTCATGCGCGCGGGCGAGGCGATCCTGGTGTTCCCCGGCGGCGCGCGCGAGGTCGGCAAGCGCAAGGGCGAGCACTACCGATTGCAGTGGAAGGAGCGCCTCGGGTTCGCGAGGCTCGCGGCGGCGCACGGCTGCACGATCGTCCCGTTCTCCGCGGTCGGCGCCGACGACTGCTACGACATCGTGCTCGACGGCGACGACTTCCTGCGCACGCCGCTCGGTCGCGCTGCGCGACGCCTCGGCTTGCGCGTGGACGCCATGATGCCGCTCGCGCGGGGCGCGTTCGGGACGCCGTTGCCGCGCCCCGAGCGGTTCTACTTCCACTTCGGGGAGCCCATCGCGGTCGAGGCGGATCCGCGCGACGAAGCGGCCGTGCGCGCCGTCCGCGACCGCACCCGCACGGCGGTCGAGGATGGCCTCGCCCGCATGCTCGCCGTGCGCGCAGCCGACCCCGACCGACCGCTGCACCGGCGCCTGCTGCGCGCGCTGCGGCCTGCGGTCTCATCCAGCTAGCGGAGACCCACGGGGCAGGAGACGCCCGTGCCCCCGAGGCCGCAGTAGCCGTCGGGGTTCTTCGCGAGGTACTGCTGGTGGTAGTCCTCGGCGTAGTAGAACGCGGGCAGGGGGAGCACCTCGGTGGTGATCGCGCCGTGCCCCGCGGCGGCGAGGGCGCGACCGTACGCGGCGCGCGAGGCCTCGGCCTCCTGCCGCAGCCCAGGGTCGGCGACGTAGATCCCCGAGCGGTACTGGGTGCCGACGTCGTTGCCCTGTCGCATGCCCTGGGTCGGGTCGTGCGACTCCCAGAACGTGCGCAGGAGCTCGGCGAAGGCGAGCTTGTTCGGATCCCAGTCCACGAGCACCACCTCGTTGTGACCGGTGCGGCCGCTGCACACCTCGCGATACGTGGGTGGGGCGTGAGCCCGCCCGCGTAGCCGACCGCCGTCACGTGTACGCCCTCGACCTGCCAGAGCTTGCGCTCGGCGCCCCAGAAGCACCCCATCCCGAACAGGGCCCGCGCGTGGCCGGCCGGGAACCCTGCCTTCGGCTCGAGCTCCGTGCCGAGGACGAAGTGGCGCTCGGGCACGGTGTAGGGGCGCGTTTCCCGGCCGGGCAGGGCCGTCTGGGCGTCGGGGAGGGAGAGCTTTTCGGGGGAGGCCAGCCACTTCGAGAACATGCGGTGACGGATGCCACCGATGGTTGGTAGGATCCAGCCAGGGATGAACGAGCGAGGGCGACTCAAGGACGAGCTCCGCTACCTCTTCGACGAGGCCCCCATCGGAGTGGTCGTCAGCGACCTGAAGGGCAACGTGCTGCGGGCCAACCGCGCCTTTGCCGTCTTCGTCGGCCGCTCGGTCGACGAGGTCATCCAGATGCGCACGGACCAGCTCTGCTTCGCCGAGGACGCGGCGGACGCGCAGGCCGGCCGCGAGACGCTGGTCGAGGGACTGGCCAACGCCTTCAACATGGAGCAGCGGTTCGTCCGGCCCGACGGGGCCATCGTCACCGGCTACCTCACCCTGCGCATGGCCCGCCTCGAGCTGGGCGACCCGGTGTTCGTCGCGCACGTGCACGACGTCACGGCCCGCAAGCGCGCGGAGACCACGCTGCTCGAGGAGCGCCTGCGCGACCGCCTCACCGGCCTCGCGAACCGCGCGTTGCTGGTCGACCGCATCGATCGCGCGTCGCGGCGCGCCAGCGGCCTCGCGCTCGCGGTGGTCGGCCTCGATCGGTTCCGCATCTTCAACGAGACGCACGGCCACGGCGTCGGCGACCGCGTCATCCTCGACGCCGCCCGCCGGCTCGAGGTGGCCTTCCGCGGCGCCGAGTGCGTGGCGCGCCTCGGGGGTGACGAGTTCGCGGTCCTCGCCGAGGTCGACGACGCCGCGGCGCTCGGCGAGGCGGTCCGCGCGGCCACCACGCCGCGCGTCGAGATCAGCGGCACCGAGGAGGCGCTCACCGCCAGCGTCGGCCTGCGCAAGATCGAGCCGGCCGACCGCGCCGACGAGGTGCTCCGCGACGCGCAGCTCGCGCTCTATCGGGCCAAGGAGGTCGCGCGCGGCCAGGTGGTCACCTTCGAGGCGGCGCTGCGCGGTCGCGCGTTCCGTCGCGTCGAGCTCGAGCGCGCTCTGCGGCGGGCGGTCGAGGGCGGCGAGATCGAGGTGTTCTTCCAGCCGATCCACCGCGCGCAGGACCGGGCCCTCGCGGGGTTCGAGGCGCTCGCGCGCTGGCGCCACCCGACCCTCGGCCACGTGTCGCCCGCGGAGTTCATCCCCATCGCCGAGGAAGACGGGCTCATCCTGCCGATCGGCGCGCACGTACTGGTCGCGGCGATCGAGCAGCTCCACCTCTGGCGCGAGGCCGGGAAGGTGATCCCCGAGGCCACGGTCGCCGTGAACGTCTCCTCGATGCAGATCAGGAGCGCGCAACACGTCCAGCAGCTGCGCAACTTCCTCGAGACCATCGAGCACCCCGAGTGCGTGAAGCTCGAGATCACCGAGAGCGTCCTGCTCGAGCGCTCGGACGAGGTGCGCCGCGCGGTCGACGGCCTCAAGGCGTCCGGCGCGCGCCTCGTGCTCGACGACTTCGGCACCGGCTGGTCGTCGCTCACCTCGCTGCACGACCTGCCGTTCGACGGCATGAAGATCGACCGCAGCTTCGTCTCGCGCATCACCACCGACACGCGCAGCCGCAACCTCGTGCGCGCGATGGTCGGCCTCGCGCGCGACCTCGGCATCGACTGCGTGGCCGAGGGCGTCGAGACCGAGGAGCAGCTCACGATGCTGGCCTCGATGGGGTGCGAGCACATCCAGGGGTACTTCTTCTCGCAGCCCAAGCCCGCGAGCGCCCTCTTGCTCTAGTCACACTAGATGCTCTCCGGCACCTTCACCGCGCAGCCGTGGGCGCCGTTCTTCTCGGCGTACTGCTGGTGGTAGCCCTCGGCGATGAAGAAGGGGCCGATGCGGGAGATGCGGGTGACGACGTTGCCGTGCTGCTTCTTGGCCTGCTCCTTCGCGGCCTCGGCGGCGGCCTTCTGCGCGTCGTCGAACACGAACACCTCGCTCCGGTACTGGTCGCCCACGTCGGGGCCCTGCTGGTCGAGCTGGGTCGGGTCGTGGATGGCGAAGAACACGCGGAGCAGCTTGTCGTACGAGATGACCTGCGGGTCGAACTCCACGAGCACGGTCTCGGCGTGGCCGGTGCCGTGGCTGCACACGCTCTCGTAGGTCGGATCCTTGGTGTGCCCGCCGGTGTAGCCGACGGTCGTCGCGGTCACGCCCTTCACCTTGCGGAAGCCGTCTTCCACGCCCCAGAAGCACCCGGCCGCGAACGCGGCGAGGGAGTGCCCCGCGCGCGGCGTGAGCGGCGTGCCGGCGCCGGCGTGGCCGGGATCGGTGCCGACCGGGCCGGTCGCGGACGAGGACTTGGGCGCGTCGTCGTGGGCCTGGGCAGTCACGCCGCGGCAGCCGACCAGCACCAGCAGCACGGAGAGGCGGAGGAGGCGCATGACCGAGGATACGTCGCCGGTCCGCGGTGGTTTCACCCGCCCATCGCGCGGCGCACGGCGGCTTCGAGATCCTTGCGGTGCACGATCTCGTCGACCAGCAGCCGCCCCGGCTCGAGGCGGAAGATGACCCGGTAGTGGATGCCGATGCGCCCCGAGTAGGCGACGACGTTGGGTCGCGCGAGCTGCTTCACCTCACCCCACCGCAGCTCGTCGCCCGCGGCGAGCTCGGCGATGGCGACCAGCGCGTCGTGCGCCACCCGCGGCGGGGCATCGCGCAGGAACCGCTCCACGTCCTTGCCGAACACCGGCACCTGGACGCCGCGCGGTCGGCTCGCGGCGTCGCCCTCTTCCTTCGCCTCGACCACCTCGGCCTTCTCGGGCTCCTTCGCCCGCTCGGCGCGGGGGCTCTTCTGCGCCCGATCGACCTCGGCGCGCATCGCCCGCCGCTCCTCGTTGCCCTCGGCGACGAGGGTCTTGAGCTCCTCGACCTTGGCGCGCAGGCGGCGTCGCTCGTCGTCGTCCGTGGCCTCCTCGCTGGCGGCGCGCAGGGCCAGCTCCTGCTCACGGAGGCGCTGCTCGGCTGCGGTGGTGCGGCGCAGCGAGTCGTCGATCTTGCGGCGGAGGGCGTCGACCTCCTCCTTCGCGCGCTGGGCCTCGCGCTCGGCGCGCCCGAGCGCTCGCTGCTCGCGATCGAAGGCCTTTTGCGCCTCGACCTGCACCTCGTAGAGCTCGGTCGCGGGATCGAAGGGGCGGACGCCGAGGCGGTCGCGGACCTCCTCGATCAGCTCGAGCATCGCCGTCGAGTCCTCGGCGCGCTGCGGATCGAGCGTGCCGCGCGCGAGCAGGATCGCGAGCGCCGGGTAGTCGCGGCGGAGCACGTGCGGGATCTCGAGATCCGAGTGGTTCTCGTCGTCGCGCAGGCTCGCGAGCGCGTACGCCTCCACGCGGTCGAGCGCGTCGGCCGGCCGCTCCGAGAGGGCGAGCGAGAGCGCGTCGGCGGGCATCAGCGCGTCGATGCCGAGCTTGCCCGCCTCGAGGGCCGCGCGGAGCTGCGCGAAGCGTCCGCGGGAGAGCAGGCCGGAGGCGGCGGCGTCGAGCGCGCGCGCGCGGTCCTTGGGCGAGAGATCCTCCCGCGCGAGCAACTCACCGGTGGAGAGCGCGACGAGGTCCCACGCCGCGAGCTCGAGGGCGCGCCCTTGGAGCGCGGCGAGAGCCTTCGTGGTGAGGCGCGCGCGGTCGATCCGCGGCAGATCGTGCTGGGGGAGGGCGCCGATCTCCTTGGGGCCGAGCTCGCTCGCGCCCTCGCGGAGCAGCTCGTCGCGCGTGAAGCCGGCGCGCAGCGAGGGGTTCTTCTCCCGCGCGGCGTCCTTCTCGGCGCAGCACTTCTTGTACTTCTTGCCGCTGCCGCAGGGGCAGACGTCGTTGCGGCCGACCTTGTCCACCACGCGCCGCACCGTGAAGGCCTCGCCGACGGTCTCGGTCTCGTCGGCCGGCAGCGCGTCGATCGCCGCAGGCAGGAGGAGCTTTCGGTGGCTCTCGACGATCGACGCGTGGGTCGGCTCGTCGACGGCCCACCGCGGGTCCATGATCTCGACCGCCGCAGGCAGCTCGAGGAGCTTCGCGGCGACGGCGAGGAGGCGGCCGTCCTCGACCGGGTGCCGCGCGCGGCAGTAGGTGCGCACCCACGCGCGGAGCAAGGCGCGCTCGGACTCGGCGGCCTCCTGCTCGAGGAGCGCGCAGAGGACGAGGAGGCCACACGCGGCGGGGCCCACGATCTCGTCGTCGGCGACCAGGCGCAGCGCGGTCGCGACGCGATCCTCGACCTCGCCGCACGCGAGCAGGGGACCGAGACAGGCTGGATCGACCCAGCGCAGGACGGGCGCGAGCAACCGGCTCGGGGTGCGCCCGCCGCGCACGTAGCGGGCGAGCGCGACCGCGGCGCCCCGGATGGGGAGCCCCTCGGCGAGCGCGGCCTCGATCGCGCGGTCGGCGTCGAGGCCGGCGTCGAGCTCCTGGCCGACGGCGGCGATGGCGGTCTTGGTGGGCCCGCTGTTCACGCGCCCCGTATACCGCGGAAGAAGGCGCGGAGATCGCCGAACGCAGCCAGGGCACCCAGGTAGACGGCGAGGGGCGCCGCGCAGACGAGCGGCGCGAACAGCCGGGAATGCGCGGGAATCCGGCTGCCGAGGGCCATCGCGGCCGCCGCCGCGAGCGACACCCGCACCAGCGGCCCGAGGCGCACCCACGGCCCGAGGTTGCGCGAGAGGACCGCCACCGCCACCGCCGCCGCCAATGCGGACCCGACCGCGAGACCGACGCCGGTCCCGAGCAGCGGGTCGCTGTGTCGCGCGCCGATCGCGCACCCGAGCGTCGCGAGGCCCAGCAGCAGCACCGCGAGCACCGCGGCCTGCCGGGTGCGTCGCGTGGCCGACAGCAGCGCGAGACCCACCGAGGCGAGCGCCGTCGCGCCGTGACCGAGCGCGATCGCCCGCAGGACCGGGGCCGCCGCGACCGATGGCGCTCCGAACGCGAACAGCAGCGTGGCGTGCGGCGCGCCGGCGACGGCCACGACCACCGCGCCGACGGCCATCAGCGTGAGGTGCCCACCGCGGGCGACGTCGGCCCGCAAGCGCGCGACGTCGCCCTCCGCCGCGGCCTTCGCGGCCTGCGGGAACAGCGCGTACATGGCCGCGAGCAGCAGCTGGTAGGGCACGAGCCCGAACGCCTGCGCCTGCGCGTAGAGCCCCACGGCGGCGTCGGCGCGCGCCGGATCGACCGCGCGCCCGAGCACGAGGATGTCGATCTGGATCAGCAGCGACTGCGCGAGCTGCACCACGAGCAGGCCCGCCAGGAACGCGAGGTGCGCGCGCGCGTCGAAGGTGTACGGCGCGTGGGCCGCCGGGCGATCGCGCCGCTCGAGCAGGAAAGTGAGCGGCAAGATGGCGAACGAGGCGACCGCGAACCCCACGTGCGGCGCCGCGATCGCGAACCCGAGGCCCACGATGAGGGCCGGGCGCAGCGTGCCGTACGTGGCGTCGAGGAGCGCCTGCCTCCGGAGCGCCTGCCGCCCGTTGAGCGCGCCGACGAGCGAGGCGTGGATCGCGTAGGCGAACAGGATGACCGAGAGCACCCGGAGCGCCGGCCCGAGGTGCGGCGCACGCTGCATCGCGGTCATCGCGGGCACCGCGAGGAAGAACCCGAGCGACAGGATGGCGCCGACGAGCGCGTGCAGGCGCAACGCGGCCGAAGCGGCGGCCGACTCGGCGCCGGCCGGCGCGTACGAGACGGCGCGGGAGACCCCCTGGATGGACGCGACGACGACGACGTTGGACAGGATGTTGAGGAACGCGGTGGCCCGCTTGAAGGCCCCGAACCCCGATTGGCCCACCGCGAGCGGGAGCGCGACGTTGAGGCCGAGCCCCGTCACCAGGAGCCACGCCTTGGCGCCCGCGAGCGCGACTGCGCCGCCACGAGGAGCCGAGGGAGGAGGCATGGATGGGTTTTCTACTTGATCGTGGGCGGAGCGCGACTATGCTCCGCCGCCTTGCCATTCCGGAGTAGCTCAATGGCAGAGCAATCGGCTGTTAACCGATGGGTTGCAGGTTCGAGCCCTGCCTCCGGAGCCACGTTGGCTCGAAAACGAACGCCCGGGCCCGGGCGGTGAACTTCGAGGGACGCAGAGAACGCCGGGCGAACGCTCGGCGTTCGGTCTTTGTGCGGCGCGGGATCGGCGCGCGGGAGGCCGACGCGGGGTCTCTCTGAACATGCTGCGGGGAGAGCCGCGGAGATGTTTAACAGCGGCTGCTAACCCGCGGGTGCGCGCAGGCCGCGTGGTGAACAGCGTTTCCCTTTCGATGGCCGAGCGCGGTCGCCGCCGCACGCGCCGCCAGACGCCGGCGGTGATAGGGCGCCGTCACGATGGCCTCGAGGAAGAAACGCGTGGTCGAGTGGGCGGGCGGCGTCGCGAGGATGCCCGCGTACGTGACCGGTGAGGGCGAGGGGAACCGCTCATGACGCAGCGAATGCCCGCCGAGGCGGGTCTCCTTCAGCTGCCGGGCGCCGTGCCCGCTTGGATCTGGGCCTTCACGTGCCCCACGCCGGGGTGCGAGTGCCGCGAGGCCACGGTGCTGTGGACCGGCGGCGATCGCGAGACGCTGCTCGCGCGCGGGGGCTCGGTGCGCGACGCATGGCTCGACGCGAAGAGCTGCGTGCGGGCGGCGGCGAAGCTCGAAGGCGTCACGACGTTCGCCATCGACATCGACGAAGGCGCCGTCCTCGACATCCACGATTCGGACGCCTACGCCGAGCTCGACCTCGAGCGCTATCCGGAGGCGCGCGATGTCGTTCGGCGCATCGACGGCGAGGTGCTCGATGCGCTCGGGCGCCTCTGGTACCGCGGAAAGGGCTGGCCGGACCCGGAGGAGAAGAGCCGCTCCGCTCCGAAGATCGCAATCGACGAATGGAGGCCCGGCGAGCTGGTCGGCTGGGGCGAGGCGCTCGAGGGCGTGCGCCAGGACTTCTTCCGCCTCGGCGAGCGCGTGTTCGAGGCGGTCGATCTCTACTGCGTCGCGCCTGGCTGCGACTGCGGCGACGTCGTCGTCGACTTTGCGCCGGTGGCGCCGAACGGCGCGCCGGCGCCGGGCGGGGTTCGCGTGGCTGGTTCGGGGGAGGTGACCTTCGAGCGCGCGGACGAGAACCAGCGCGAGCGCCTCGAGCGGCTTTGGGCGGCGTTCGTCGCGCGACACGCGCGGTTCCGGGAGCGCTTCGCGCGCCGCTCGGCCGTCATGCACTCGCTCGCCGGGAGGATCGTCGCGGCGCAGCGGCGCGGGTTCGAGCACACGACGCCGAAGGTCGGGCGCAACGATCCGTGTCCCTGCGGCTCGGGCAAGAAGTTCAAGAAGTGCTGCGAAGCGACGTGAAGCGATGGCGAAGAAGCGACCCGCGACCCAGCCCCTGACCCGAACGTTCATCTTCGTCCCGGAGCGGAAGATGTCCGAGACGATCCTCGACTTCGCCGCGCCGCTCCTCGAGCCGCTCGGGCCCGTTCCGGCGCTCGCAGATGCTCGCGGCGCGATCGAGCTCGCGATCAACGTGTGGAACCTGCACGTCATGGCGACCTCGCTCTGGGGCAAGCCGCAGTTCCTCGCCGAGGCGCGGCAGGTGGCGTGCCGTCCTGGTTCGCCGCCTGGGCTCGCCGCGGTCTTCGAGGCCCTCGGCGAGCGGCGTCGAACCTCGTTCCTCAACGACTACCGCTGCGTCGGCGAGTGGTCGCTCGGGCCCGACGGCGCCGGCGGCCACTCGCTCCGCTGCGACGCGCGGCTCCCCGAGGGGTGCGAGCCGCACGTGCCGCCGCGCGCCGAGACGCGGATCTCGATCGACGGGCGCTACCTCGACGAGATTCGGCTCCAGCAGACCGCGACGTCGTTCGTCGCGTTTCCCCCGGAGCGGCACCGCGCCGACGTGACGGGCGACCGCATCGTCCTTCACCTGCCTGCGCTCGCCGTCGTCCAGCTCTTCGCGGACGGGGGCCTGCCGACGATCGGCGGCCGGTCGGTGGAGCTCGTCGTGCGGGCGAGGCCGCCGCGGAGGATGGTGCTCGTCGACGTATGCGCGGGCGCGAGGTCGGCCGTGGGTGAGGTGGTGTCGCTCACGTTCAAGCCGGCCGATCGCGGCTGAGCCCGAACGTCGAAGCGCTCGGGGTTCGCTCGGGCGTGCCTACAGCGCGTCGACCGCGTGCGTCGGGCGCGACGTCCACCGGGAGACGCCCTCGGGGTCGAATTCGAGCGCCGCCGAGCCCGGCGAGGCCGCCGTCGTGCGCTCGACCTTCGCGGCCTCCGGAGCGGCGGGAAGCTTCCCGTCGGCCAGCGGATGACGCCCGGCTCCGGCACTCGGCCCGCGAGGGTAGCTCAACGCTGGTTGTCGCCATGTTCCTCCTCCGGCAAGGCCTCGGCGCCCGGCGAAAGGGACCACCGGCGCGTCGGAAGAACGCTTCTTCCGGGCGGGACGGGAAGCGGATCCTTGGGCTTGTGGGCATGAGCAGCGTGGCGCTCGACGTGCCGGAAGAGACGCTCATCGCGCTGAAGCTCGACGCGGCTTCGGCAGCCGGTGAGCTGCGTCTCGCCGCGGCCGTGAAGCTCTACGAGCTCGGCCGGCTGTCGTCCGGCGCTGCCGCCGCGCTCGCGGGCGTCCCCCGCGTCGTCTTCCTCGCGAAGCTCGGCGAGCTCGGAGCGTCCGCCCTGCGGCAGAGCGAGGCCGAGTTGGTCGAGGATCTTCGACGTGCGTGACGTCGTCACGAACACCTCGCCGCTGCTCTATCTGCATCGGCTCGGCTGATCGACGTGCTGCCGCGGCTCTACGAGCGCGTCGTCGTGCCGACGGCGGTCGTGAACGAGCTCGCCGAGGGCGGCCGCTGCGGACACAACGCGCCGAGCCCGGCCGCCCTGCCCTGGGCCGATGTGTGCGACGCGCCCGGAGCGGCGATCCTGCCGCTCGTGACGGACCTTGGCGACGGCGAGCGGGCAGCCATCGCGCTCGCGTCGTCGCGCAAGAGCGACCTGCTGATTCTGGGACGGAGCCGCGGATGGTTAACTGGCCAGCGCATCGGCTCCTGGCACCTTCGCCCAGCGCGGGGGTCAGGCCGCCCCCATCAGACCGCCGGGCCCGCGATCTCGCGGACGCGGTCGGCGTAGTTCCCCTGCTTGTCACCATCAAGGACCCGCTGGAAGAACTCCCGCGCGCGCCGGCGGTCGCCCATCATGAAGTAGTACTTCCCGAGTTCGAAGAGGCTGAAGAGGTCGTACGCGTCGAGCGCCAAGGCCTGGTTATAGAAGCTCAGCGCCTGGCGGTCGTTCCCGTCCAGCGCGTGCGCCCAGCCGAGCTTCGAGTACACGACCACGGCATCGGGGCGCTCAGCCCGCACGCTCTCGAGAAGCAGGATGGACCTCCTGTAGTTGCCGTCGAGCCCGACCGCGACAGCAAGACGGAAGCGCGTGTAGGGCCGGTCGACGTGTTCGAGGAGGCGCTCATAGATCGCCACAGCTTCCGCGTATCGCTGCAGGCCGACGTACAGCTGCCCGAGGCGCTCGAGCACCTCTCTGCGCTGGTGGCCCTCTACGGGGTAGCCACGCTCGAACGTCGCCAGCAGCTGTTCGTACGCCTCGGCAGCCTTGCGCTGGTAGCCAAGGCGCAGGCAGATGCCACCGAGCATGCGCAGGTACTGCGGGTGTCCGTCGCTCCGATCGACGGCCGCCTCGGCCGCCTCCAACGCGCCCTGGGCATCGTCGGCAGCGAGGCGCTCCTTGGCCAGCTCGAGGTAGTAGAGCGGACTCGACGTGGGCGGCCGGAAGCCGAGTTGGCTCGGCTCCGAGCGGGAGGGCATCGCTGCCGTCGCGTTGCCCGCGCGAAGCGAATCCAGGCACGCCTCGACAGCCAGTCTCATCGACGCGCAGTTGGGAAACCGGCTCTCATGCCGGCGCGCCATCGCGCGCAAGATGACCGCCTCGAGGTCGGCGGGAATGTCTCGGTTGACCTCCCTCGGCTTCGCGATCTGGACACCCGTCAGAAGCTGGTGCGGACTCGAGTACGGCAGGCGTCCCGTAGCCATCTCGTAGAGCAGCACGCCGATCGAGTAGATGTCGCTGACGTCCTTCGCGCGCTTGCCCTCGAGCGCGACCTCGGGCGCCATGTACGCCTCGGTCCCGTGTCGCTTCGTCCACACCCAGACGTCCTCAAGCCTGCGACTGGACCCGAAGTCGGTGAGCTTGGCTGTGCCGGTCACTTTGTCGACGAGGATGTTCTGTGGCTTTAGGTCGTTGTGCGAAATGTCCGCCGCATGGACGGCAGCGAGGCCGTCCAGGATCTGCAGCGTCCACTCGAGCATTCGCTCGAAGGTGAGCGGCGCCTGGATACTAACGTTGTCGAGAACCTTGGCAAGGTCGTACCCGTCGACGAACTCCATCTCGATGACGAAGAGTTCGCTGATGTTGTGGAAGCCGTGCACCTGCACGATGTTGGGATGGTGGATGTCTTTGATGATGTCCGACTCCTTGCGCAGGACCTCCTCGCCCTTCTCCTGGTCCTTCGGAATCTTAATCGCTACCGTGACCCCGTCCTTCAAGCGGCGCGCCTGCCACACTTCGCCGAAGCTCCCTTTGCCCAGCTCGGCTAGCAAGCGGAAGCGATCCCCAAGGTCCTCGCCAGGCCTGCCGCGGAAGACGATCAGGGCCATGTCTACGCCCTCCCGAGCGCGAGCCGCTCGTTGCGCTCGTCGCGCAGGAACTCACCGAATGCGAGGCGGTCAGTCCCGGCCACCTCACGCATCACGCACTTGACCAGCATCAGAGGCGTGCGCGCCGGCGCGACCGGTTTGCCGTTAGACGAGCTCGCCGAGGATCAACGCGAGCGCGTAGACATCGGTCCAAGGCCCCGTCGCACCGCGTGCGCGGCTGAACTGCTCGGGCGCACCGTAGGACGGTGTGAACGACGTGACGAGGTGCCCGGTCGAGGTGAAGCCATTGTCCGCCGCGCTCTGCACGACCTTCGCGATGCCGAAGTCGAGCAACTTGACCGCCATCGCGTCGTCGCCCGCGGCGCGGACCACGAAGATGTTCGCGGGCTTCACGTCGCGATGGCTGATGTTGCGACGGTGCGCGAGCTCGAGCGCCTCGGCCACGGGCTCGAGGACGCTCATCGCCTTGGCGAGCGGCCAGGGCCTCCGATCGGCGTGCCACAGGTCCTCGAGCGACTCCCCCTCGAGCCATTCGAGCACCATGTAGGGGATCCAAGCTCCGTCCGCCGTCGTGAGCGTCCCCACGTCGCGCGCCTGCACGATGCTCGCCGAGCGCGCCGACAGCTCCGTGAGCAGCGCCCCCTCCTGGATGAAGTCCTTCAGGAGCCGGTCGCGTGCCTCCGGGCCGGTGTCCGCGAGACCCTTGAAGCACTTGATGGCCACGGGGCGCTTCCAGAGCTTGTGCGTCGCACGGTACACGACGGCGAAGCCGCCTTCGCCCACGACCGCGTCGACGACGTACTTGTCATCGATCGTCGTGCCTACCAGGCGGAGGGGGTCATGCATCGGCTTCGCGTCCGCTTCAGAGCTTCAAGCCGTCGATCGCCGCGAGGATCTGCACCACGGAGGGGCGCTCAGTGTACTTCGACTCCGAGTGCGCCCAACGGACAACGCCCTCCTTGTCGATCACGAACAGCGACGGGATCGCGATGACATGGTGCTTGCGCCCGGAGGACGCCTCGAGATCGATGCCGAAGCCCTTGAGCTTCGCGAGCTCCGCGTCGTCGACGTGGTGCTCGACGTGGAACGCGCGGAGGAAGGCGAGGTCGGGATCGGCGAGGACCGGGAACGGGATGTCGTAGACCGCCCCCGTCTTCGCGGCGTTCTCGGGGCGATCGACGCTGACGGCGACCGGCGTCACGCCACGCTTCGCGAAGTCTGGTACGGCCTTCGTGAGCGCGCGGATCTCGAAGTTGCAGTAGGGGCACCAGCCGCCGCGGTAGAACACCAGCAGGATCGGGCCCTTCGCGTAGAGCGCCGCGAGCGACGCGTCGTTGCCCGCGAGGTCGCTGGCATGGACGTCGGGCACCTTCGCGCCGACCGCGAGCCCCGTGCCTGGTGCGAGCGTGCCGAGCCGCTCCGGCGGGGTCGTCGTGTACTCCTTCATCATCGGGGCGCTCCCCTTCGCGCTCGCGCTCGCGGTGCCGATGGCCTGGCTCGCGGCGGGCGACGCTTGGGCCTCCTTGGGCTTGCGCGCACACGCGCCCACGAAAATCGCGAGGCCTACGGCGGGGAGCGTGCAGCGAGCGAGCTTCATGTGACCTGGGTACGCCCCGGCCGCGCCGCGGTTTCGGCACCCCCAGGAAGAATTCCGCGCGCGAGGTCGCCTCGACCGAAACCGACCGTTCGCCGGTGCGTACCTCCGGCGAACACCGCTCGTTCGAGGTCGAGGCGCGATGAATTCGATGAATCCGACGAAGACGACGACCAGCGCCTGCCCAAAGTGTCTGCGCAAGGTGCCTGCCCAGGTGTTCGAGCGCGACGGCCGGGTGTTCCTGTCCAAGGAATGCCCGACGCACGGCGCCGACGTGGCGCTGCTCGCCAGCGACGCGAGCCTCTACTGGAACGCCGGCCCCGAGGGGGGCAAGGGGTGCTGCACCTCGAACCACAGCTGCACGATGATCTTCGAGATCACCGAGCGCTGTAACTTGAGCTGCCCGACCTGCTTCTCGGGCTCGAGCCCGCATCTGAATTGGCAGATGTCGTTCGAGGAGTTCGAGCGCAAGCTCGACGCGTTGCTCGCGAAGGGCAAGCGCGACTCCGACATGGTCCAGCTCTCCGGCGGCGAGCCGACCCTGCACCCGGACCTCGAGCGCATGGTCGCGCTGTTGTTCGAGCGCGGGATCCGCAAGGTCTACGTCAACACGAACGGCATCCGGATCGCGAAGGAGCCGGACCTCGTGAAGCGCCTCGCGGCGATCGACGGCGGACGCGATCGGCTGCAGTTCTACCTGCAGTTCGACGGCTTCGAGGAGCGCACGCACGCGCTCATCCGCGGCGCCAAGGGGCTCTCGCCGATCAAGCGCCAGGCCATCGCGAACCTGCACGAGCACGGCCTCTACGCCTTGCCGGTCATGGCGGTCACGCGCGGCGTGAACCTCGACGAGATCGGCGCGGTCGTGCGGATGCTCATCGAGCACCACCCGAAGATGAACACGGTGATCTTGCAGCCCGCGTTCTACGCCGGGCGCTACGAGAACGAGCAGCTCGTCGAGCGACTCACGCTCGCCGAGGTCGCGAACGAGGTCTCGAAGCAGACGGGCGGGCTCTTCCTTCCGGAGGACTTCGGACCGATCCCTTGCTCGCACCCGAACTGCTTCGCGCTCGCCGTCGCCTTCGTGCGCGACGGCAAGGTCATCCCGGTCTCTCGCTACTTCCCCAAGTTCGCGACCTGGAAGGATCCCGCGATCGCGCCGACGATCGAGAAGTTCACCGATCGGATGCCGCAGCACATGATCGAGACGCTCGCGGAGGACGACATGATCGACTCGCTGCTCGATCTGATGGGCCAGAGCGACGAGAGCGCCAATTGGGCCGACTACAAGAACTTCGTCCTCATCGGCATCAAGCCGTTCATGGACGCGCACACCTACGATCAAGATCGCGTGGATCGCTGCTGCGTCCACGTCATCGATCGCGAAGGGGCGCCCGTGTCGCTGTGCGAGTACAACACCCTCCGTCGCCCGCGAGGCCTGCTGTGATGCGCGTCCACGTCCTCGGTGGCTTCCTCGGCGCGGGCAAGACGACCCTCGCGCGCGCGCTGGCCGAGTATCTCTCGGCGCGCGGCGAGCGCGTCGCCGTCGTCACCAACGATCAAGGGCACGCGCTGGTCGACACGGCGCTCTGCCGCGGCAGCGCCGAGCAGGTGCGCGAGATCTCCGGTGGCTGCTTCTGCTGTCGCTACGACGAGCTCGAGACCGCGCTCTTCGCCGCGGCCGACGCGGGCGCGACCGTCGCCATCGCCGAAGCGGTCGGCAGCTGCACCGATCTGGTCGCGACGGTGCTCGCGCCGCTCGCCGATCGGCACTCCGATCGGTTCCAGCTCGCGCCGCTGGCGATCGTCGTCGATCCGTGGCGCGTCACCGAGATCGCCGCCGGGCGCGTTCACGAGGACGTGGCGTACCTCTTTCGCAAGCAGATCGAGGAGGCCGACGTCGTGCTGCTCAGCCGCGCCGATCGGAGCCCGCCCGACGTGCGCGCCGCCATCCACGCCATTCGGGCCAATGCGGCCGTCGTGGCGGTGTCGGGCACCGAGAAGATCGGACTCGGCGAGTGGCTCGCACAGAAGCCCGAGCGCCCCGCGAGCCCGCTGATGATCGACTACGACCGCTACGCCGCGGCGGAGGCGCTCCTCGGGTGGTGCAACGCGCGCGTTCGCATCGTCGGGGAGACTCCGTTCTCGCCGGCGGCCGTCGCCGAGGCGTTCCTCGCGCGCATGGCCGACGCTCCCATCGCGCACCTCAAGCTCACGGGCTTGGAGCCGGAGGGCGGACGCGCCGCCCTCGTGCGCGCCGGCGACGCGCCGAGCGTCCACTTCGAGGGGATCGCGGACGCCGTTCGAGAGGCGCGCTGGCTCGTGAACGCGCGCGTCGCGCTCGAGCCTGCGGCGCTCGTCGCGCGGCTCAAAGACGCGCTCGCAGCGGCCGCGGCGCCGGCGCTGGTCGAGTGGGAGGAGCTGGAGGCCTTCCAGCCATCGCGCCCGGTTCCGCAGCACCGCTACTCGTTCCGCTGCGGCTCGGGCGACGACGCCTCGTGCTGCGCGGCGTTCTACGATCGCGCCGACGTGCGCGCGCTGCTCGGCGACTCGTGGCATCCGGGAGGCGTCGCCCTCACGCATGCGATGGCCGACAAGCTCGCGCTCGCCGAGGGACACCACATCCTCGACGTCGCGTGCGGCAAGGGTACGAGCCTGCGCGCCGTCCTCGAACGCTTCCCCGTGACGGCGACCGGCATGGACGCCCAGGCGCGCGGTGAGAACGACGGCCGCGCCATCTTCTTTCGCGGCGACGCGCACGCGATGCCCTTCGAGGACGCGAAGTTCGACGCGCTGCTCTGCGAGTGCGCCCTCTCGACCTTCTACGATCAGCCGGCCGCGCTGCGCGAGATGCGCCGGGTGCTGCGCCCGGGCGGGCGCGTCGCGATCAGCGACATGGCCGTCGAAGGCGAGATCCCCGACTCGCTGAAGGACTGGGTGCACACCGGCACGTGCCTCGCGCGAGCGCTCACCGGCGACGCCTATGCGCGCGCGCTCGAGGACGCCGGCTTTCGGATCGTCGATCGCTGGGACGCGTCGGACGGCCTGCGCGAGCTGCTTCGACGCATCAAGCGCAACCTGGTCGGCGCCGCGTTCGCGGCCGCGAGCGGGCAGCTCGGCGACGTGAAGATCGACGTCAAGCACGCGCGCGGCGTGATCCGCGAGGCCGAGCGCGCCATCGACGCGGGCACGGTGAAGTACACGGCGCTGGTCGCCGAGCGGCCGGCCTGATGCGCCCCGAGGACTCCTTCGACGTCGCGATCATCGGCGCGGGCTCGGGCGGGCTCACCGGCGCGCGGTTCGCGGCCAAGCTCGGCGCGCGCGTCGCGCTCATCGAGAAGCACCGCATCGGAGGAGACTGCACGTGGACGGGGTGCGTGCCGAGCAAGGCGCTCCTGAAGGCGGCGAAGATCGCGCACGAAGCGCGCCGCGCGGCCGAGTACGGCATCGACGTCGGCCCGCCTCGCGCGGACATGCGCCGCGTCCGCGCCTACGTGCGCTCCGCGATCGCGCACGTCTACGCCGAAGAGCGCCCCGAGGTGCTCGAGCGCCAGGGCGTTCGCGTGATCGAGGGCGCGGCCGAATTCGTCGATCCGACCACGCTCCGCATCGGCGAGCGGACGATCTCGGCGCGGTACGTCGTGATCTGCACCGGCGCGAGGCCGGCGATCCCGCCCGTTCCGGGGCTCTCGGAAGTCCCCTACGTGACCTACGAGACGCTCTTCGACAACGACGTCCTGCCTGCTCGCTTCGTAGTGCTCGGCGCCGGGCCGATCGGCCTGGAGATGGCGCAGGCATATCGGCGCCTCGGCTCGCAGGTGACCGTGATCGGCGAGGAGTTCCTCCCCCGCGAGGAGCCGGAGGTTCGTCGCCTCGTCGAGCGCCTGCTCGTGGCCGAGGGGATCCAGTGCCTGCAAGGGAGGGCCGCGTCGGTCCGTCGTGAGGGCGCCGAGGTCGTCGTCGCGACGGCGACCGGCGAGGTCCGCGCGGATCTGCTGCTCGTCGCGACCGGTCGAAGGCCGAACCTCGAAGGGCTCCACCTCGAGCACGCCGGCATCGGCGGCGGCGAGAAGGGGCTCGTGCTCGATGCGCAGCTGCGCACCAGCGCCACGAACATCTTCGCTGCGGGGGACGTGACCGGGGGGCCGCAGTTCACGCACTACGCGGGCTGGCAGTGCTTCCAGGCGGTGCGCAACGCGCTGCTACCCGGGAGCGCGAATGGCACCTCCGACGTCATCCCCGCGGTGACCTTCATCGATCCCGAGGTCGCGCACGTCGGCCTGAGCGAGGCGGACGCGCGCGCAAAGCTCGGAGATGAAGTCCGAGTGCACCAGTGGGAGATGGCGCACGCGGACCGGCCCGTCTGCGACGGCGAGCCCGAAGGGTTCGTGAAGGTGGTCACTCGCGGCGGTGGCGTCATCGTCGGCGCGGGCATCGTCGCATCGCGCGCCGGCGAGATGATCCAGGAGCTCGCGCTCGCGGTGCAGCGGAAGCTCACGCTCGGCGACGTCGCGGCGACGATGCACGCGTACCCGACCTGGTCGATGGCCGTGCAGCAGCTCGCCTCCGAGGTCGCCGTCTCGGACTTCCTCGGCGGGACGACCGGGAAGCTCGCGCTCGAGCTCGCGCGCTGGGTGCGCTGAGCGGGGGCTCGTCCCGGCGCTACCGATACGGTGCTCGCACGCAGTGCGGCCGCGATGCGCGTCCAGCACGGCGACGCATGGTTTCTCCGCTACGGGTACCGGCGGCGGTTTGCGGCCCGGGCTGCAGCTGAGCAGCGCGGCGACTCACGGTGCACGCAACGAACGCCCCCGCGGCGCACGACTTCGGCGGACAGCGGGCCGGCGGCCGTTCTCCGAAACCAAGGCGCAAGCCGCGCGTACCGACAGGGAGACCGACGGCGCGGCTCCACGGAGCGGGCTCGCGACGGGCCTCCATCCATCTTCCCTGCCACTCGACATCGAAGGAGAGCGTTATGAGTTCCTCAATCGTGCGTGCGACGATCGCGGCGGCTGCCGCGGCTGCGTTGGGTGTGACGCTCGCCGCCTGCGGCGGAAGCGCAAAGCCCGCGGCGACCGCAACGGAGGTCCCCGCGGCGGGCGCGCCCGCAAAGGACGGCAACTGCGGCGCCAAGAAGGACGGCAGCTGCGGGGCCAAGGCGGCTACCGCTCCGAGCGCCACGAGCGAGTCGTCCTGCGGCGCCAAGACGGCGGCCTCGGCGGAGACGGCAGCGACCGCGGCGACGACGGCCGCTGCGACGAGTTCGGCGACGACCGCATCGACGACCCCGCCTGCCCCGACGGCCGTCGTGAAGCCGAGGCCCGCGTCGACGGGAGGCAGCAGCGAGGCCGGCTGCGGAGCGGGCAGCTGCGCGGCGAAGAAGAAGAAGTGAGCGTTCCTCGCCGCGCCGCCCGCGCGCGAGCGGAAGGCGCGCAACGACTCTCCGAGATTCGCTGCGCGGAGGACCCGTGATGTCGACCGTCGATGGCGTTGGGCTGGGGCTGCGATTCGCGTTTCTCGATGAGCTCGTCGAGCGCTCGGGCGATCCGCTGCCTGCGCTCCGGTGGCTCGAGTGCCACCCGGAGAACTACATGCGTCGCGGCGGTCGGTTCCCCGCCGGCCTCACGCGTCTGCGCGAGCGCTGGCCGTTCGCGACGCACGGTCTTTCGATGTCGCTCGGCGGCGTCGACCCGCTCGACGGCGAGTACCTGCGGACGCTCCGCGGCTTCCTCGACGAAGTGCAGTCGCCCTGGCACTCCGACCACCTCTGCGTCTCGATCGCACACGGTCGGGCTTCCCACGACTTGCTTTCGATGTCGTTCAACGAGGAGTTGGTCAGGCACCTCGTGGCGCGAATTCGTCAGGCGCAAGATCGCCTCTCGACGCCGCTCGCCGTCGAGAACGTCAGCTACTACGCGCTGCCGCCCGACTCCGACCTCGACGAGGGGGACTTCGTGTCCGCCGTCTGCGCCGAGGCCGACTGCCTGTTGATGCTCGACGTGAACAACGTCTACGTGAATGCCTTCAATCACGGCCAGGACGCACGTGCGATCCTCACAAAGATGCCGCTCGAGCGGGTCGTGCAGATGCACGTCGCCGGGCACTTCTACGAGGAGCCGGACTTCATCCTCGACACACATGACACCGCGATCGTCGATCCGGTCTACGAGCTCTTGGAGTGGACGCTGGCCCGCACCGGTAGGGTGCCCGTCCTGCTCGAACGCGACTCCGAGATTCCTGCTTGGGATGATCTCTACGCGGAGCTCGTCAGGCTCGACGCCCTCTGGCGGGCGGCGCCGGAACGCGGACGCGCACCACGATCACGCGGCGCGCGGGGCACCGGCGCGCTGACACGAAACACTGGCAGGCTCCCCGCGGGGCAGGCTGACGACGCCGGCGGAATGCTCCGGCACGGGAACACGCCGTGAACCTCGAAACCTACCAGCACAACCTCTTCTCGCTGCTGTTCGGAACCGATCCCGAAGCGAGCGTCGCGGCACTGTCGAACCCCCGCGGACGGCCGGACCGATGGCGGCGCTATCGTCAGATGGTCCGCGATCGGCTCGAGGAGGTCGCGGAGAATTCCTTCCCGCGGCTCCGCGAGGCGCTGGGCGAGACATGGCCCGCGGCCGTCGCGCGCTGGCTCTCGGAGGCGCCACCTCGATCGCCGTACCTTCGGGACGTGCACGGCGAGTTCGCCCGGTGGGCCGAGGGCGCGCTGCCGGACTTCAAGGGCGCGGCTCCGTGGAGCGGCGAGCTCGCGAGATACGAGTGGGCGCTCCTCGACACGTCGTACGCAGCGGAGGAGCAGGCGGCGCGCGACGTCGACCCGGCGGCCGGGGCCTTTGCGATGGGTCGTCCGGCCGTGCTCACTCCTGCGCACAGGCTCCTTCGCCTCCAATGGTCGGTGCATCGCGCGCAGGTGGGCTACGACCTCTCGGCGATCGTCCGCGAGTCCTGCGCTCTCTGCGTGTACCGAGATCCGGTCTCTCACGACGTCCGAGTCCTCGAGCTCGGCGCGTTCGCCGCGGCGCTCCTCGAAGGGATCGCGCGAGGACCAGAGCGAGCGCTCCTGGAGGTCTTCCGTGAAGCCGCGGAAGCGAGCGACCAGTCGATCGACGTCGAGCTGGTCGAGTCGTTCGCCGAGCTGGTGGCGGATCTCATGGATCGCGGTGTCTGGCTGGGAAGTTCGACCGCCGCGGCGCGCGGCGTTCGGTAGCATGCAACCGGAGGACTCATGAAGCTCGGGCATTGGGCGGTGGCAGCACTGGTCGGGATCTCGGGAACGGGCGCGCTCGGCTGGGCGGCGACGCATCCGGCGAGCAGGTCCTGCTGCGCAACCCGCCAGGCGCATGCTGAGACCGCCAAAGAGCCGATCAGCGCGGCCAGTGGCACCACCGCCGCGGCCGCGACGGCGATTCCGGGAACCAAGAGCCTCAAGCTCGCGATCAAGGGAGTGACGTGCGCCTCGTGCGCGCTCGGACTCCGCAAGGCGCTTGCGAAGCTGGATGGCGTGCGGGACGTGGAGCTCGCGGAGAGCACGGCCGTCGTCCAGTACGATCCGGCGAATATCGCGCCGGCCGCGATCATCGAGGCGATCGTGCAGAGCGGGTACGAAGCCACGGCCGTGTGAGCGCCGAGCGAGGCCAACGCCCCATCCGAGACGGGAAGCAATGCCCTACGTGAATATCAAGGTCACCCAAGAAGGCGTCACTGCGGAGCAGAAGCGAGCGCTCATCGAGGGCGTCACGGAGCTGCTCCAACGCGTGCTCGGCAAAGACCCCGCGACGACCGTCGTCGTCATCGAGGAGTTTCCGACCGACAATTGGGGGATCGGCGGAGAGAGCATCACCGAGCGGCGACGTGCGGCGCGGTGAAACGTCCTCGGGTGCCGTTGCGCGACGGGGTGCCAGTCGAGCTCGAGGAGCCCGGATCGCGAGTGGTTCCCCCGCGGTTCGGAAGGTCCGCGCGAGGTGGATGCCGTAGGCGCTTCGTGCTTCGCGTGCGATCAATCACGCCGCCCGTCACTTCGCGACCGGCCTGAGGGCCGTCGGCGTCGACGCATCGCTCTATGCCTTCCGCTCCGCTCCTAGCGTGAAGCGGCGTAGCGCAGCCGCGGCTAGCCCTCCCGTTCGCGTCGACCTCGCGAGTCTCTGACGCCGCCTCGTCTCCGTCGTGGAGCGCGGTCGGGTCGGTTTCGCGGACGCCCCGCCGCTCGACGCGACGCGCGCCGGCGATGCCAGCGGCCCCGGCCAAACATGAGCCGCGCCGCGAGCAGGCGGATCCTCCGTGCACGGAATTTCAGGGGTCGCGCCGGGGCGTGCGAAACCGACCGACCGCCGCCGCGTATATGAGCACATGCTAAATAGCTCCGTGCAGCGTCAGCCACGTCTGGCGAGCTCGGCTCGCGAGTCGAATCGAGCCAAGAAGCTCACCCTTGGCGGCGCCGTCCTCGCCGCGCTCGCCGCGTCCTCGTGTTGCATCGGGCCGCTCCTGCTCGCCGCGTTCGGGATTGGCGGAGCGGGAGCCCTGGCGACGCTCGGGGCGTACCGTCCGTACATCTTGGCCGTCACGGCGGTGCTGCTCGCCGCTGGCTTCTACCTCACCTACCGAAAGCCGCGCGCGACGACCGCGGGGGACGCCTGCGGGTGCGAGGCGCCGCACCCGCAGGCGGGGCGCGCCGGCAGGATCGGCCTGTGGATCGCGACCGTGATGGTCGTCGTGTTCGCGACGGCCCCCTACCTCATCGCCCGCGTCGCCGCTCGCGGGCACGAAGCGACGGCCGTGACGACGCCCGGCGCGACGATCGACCACATCACGATCCGCGTAGAGGGCATGGACTGCGAGGCGTGCAGCGTGAACATCCGCCGCGCGCTCGAGAAGGTCGGTGGCCTTCACGACATGACGCTCGATCTCAAGGCGCAGACGATCGACGTCGCCTACGAGCCCGCAGCGGGCCGTGTCCAAGCCTACGTGGCCGCGATCAACGACCTGGCCTACGAAGCGTCGCTTCCAGGACAGGCCCCCTCCGCAATTCGTTAGTCACCGAGTCGCGCCCTGCGCCACGAGAGGAATCCGAGATGCCGCCGATCAAGTGTGCCCCACCCGCGAACGAGCGCGAGCGCGTCGCGAAGTGGAAGAAGACGATGGAGTTCACGCCCGACCTCGACGAGCGGGCGGCGCTACTCGACGTCATCGCGCAGTCGACGCGCCTGCGGCTCTTCTACCTGCTCGACCAGCTCGGGCAAGTCTGCGTCTGCGATCTGGCTGAGATCCTCGGGGTCACGCAGTCCGCGGTGTCGCAGCACTTGGCGAAGTTCAAGGCCTACGGGCTGGTGGCCGTCCGACGCGACAACCAGACGCTCTTCTACCGACTCAGCGACACCGCCGACTCGAAGCTCCTGCGCAAGATCGCGCTCGGCGGCATCGAGACGGCCTGATGCGCGCACCGCCCGGAGGAAACGGAAGACTCATGAAGACCGAGCCGATTCGTCTCGCGATCGAAGGAATGACGTGTGACCACTGCGCGGTCGGGATCGCGAAGGCGCTGATGAAGGTCGAAGGCGTTCGGAGCACCGCCGTCTCATACCCGGACAAGTCCGCCGCCATCGAGGTCGAGCGCTCGGTGGCGCCCAAGGTGTTGCTGCGCGCCGTGTCGAATGCAGGGCGCTACTCGGCCCGCGTCGTCTCGGCGCCCGCTCCCGGTCCCACGAGCCCACCGCCCGCTTCGGCCCACGCCGGGGCGCCAGATCTGCTGATCATCGGCGGCGGCTCGGCCGCCTTCGCGGCGGCCATCCGCGCGGCGGATCTCGGCGCCTCGGCCAGGATCGTCGAGGCCGGCACGATGGGCGGCACGTGCGTCAACGTGGGCTGCGTCCCCTCGAAGACCATGATCCGCGTCGCCGAGAAGATGCACGGCGCAAACCGGAACGCCTTCGCCGGCATCGCGCTCTCCGCGCGCCTGCTCGACTACGCCGCGACGGTCCGCCAGAAGGATGGCCTCGTCGCGGAGCTGCGACAGGCAAAATACGCGGACGTGTTGAAGGCCTATCCATCCGTCTCCTACGTTCAGGGGACCGCGCGGTTCGCCGCCGGCGGCGCGCTCACGATCGACGGACAGCCGGCCTCTGCGTCGAAGCTCCTGATCGCGACCGGCGCGCGTCCCTGGGAGCCCCCGATCCCGGGCCTCGCCGAGACGCCGCACTGGACCAGCACCGACGCCCTCGCCTCGACGGTGCTTCCCACGCACCTCATCGTGATCGGCGGCGGCGCCGTCGGCATCGAGCTCGCGCAGATGATCCTGCGAATGGGGAGCAGGGTCACGCTGCTCGAGGCGCTGCCCGGCGTCGTGCCGAACGAGGACGCCGACGTGCAGGAGGGGCTCGCGGCGGCGCTTCGCGAAGACGGGATGCGCATCGAGGTCGGCGTTCGCATCGCGCGCGTCGGCGGTCGGCCGGGCGCGTACGAGGTCTCGATCGAGGCGGGCGGGCGCGCCGAGACGCTCACGTCGGACGCGCTGCTGGTCGCGACCGGCAGACGCGCGAACACCGCGTCGCTCGGCCTGCCCGAGGCGGACGTCCACACCGACGGGCGCGGCGCCATCGTCGTCGACATGCACCAGAGGACGTCGAACCCGGCGATCTACGCCGCAGGCGACGTGACGGGCGATCCGATGTTCGTCTACGTCTCGGCGCACACCGGCGCCGTGGCCGCCGAGAACGCGCTCTTCGGCGACCGCGTCCGCCGTGATCTCGTCGGGATGCCTCGGGTCACGTTCACGGATCCTGGCGTCGCGAGCGTCGGCCTGAGCGAGACCGAAGCCCGCAAGAGCGGCGCGGAGGTCATCGTCTCGAAGCTCGGGCTCGAGCACGTGCCGCGGGCGATCGCCGCGCGCGACACCCGCGGCTTCGTCAAGCTCGTCGTGGACGCGAACACGCGGCTGCTCCTCGGCGCGCACATCCTCGCGCCTGAAGCGGGCGAGATGATCCAGGAGACCGTGCTCGCGATCCGTCACGGGATCACGGTCGACGACCTCGCAAGGGCGATGCACCCGTACCTCACTCACGCCGAAGGGATCAAGCTCGCCGCGCAATCGCTGGGCAAGGACGTGAGCAAGCTCTCGTGTTGCGCGGCGTGAAGCTCCGGAGGCGCAGCGCGCCTCGTGACAGCGCGTGCGCTTCGGCGATCGTCTTGGCGCCGATCAATGCCGTCGAGCACTGAGGAGCGCGAGGCGCGCACGGCCGATCCAAGGGCGGCCGCCGTACCGGACAGCGGGGCGACGGAGGGGCTGAAGCTGACCGCGCGACGCGGGCTCCGCGGCGAGGATCGCGACGTCGCGCAAGACGAGCTCGGAGACCAACGCAGGCCTGCCGCTTCCCCGCGGCCCGCGCACGCCCATGGACGCGCGCGGGCCGCAGTCGCGGGCCGTCAGGGAACGACCGGGAACCCGTTCACCTCGTCGGAATGGAACCACATCATCTCCATGGCGAGGTGCATGCACTGGGCGACGTCGACCTCGGAGCGGTCGACGGACCAACCGGTGCCGCTCCAGGTGATCGACTTCGCGCACACCGGCGCGACGCCGTTTCCCTTCGTGCTCGGCGTGACGGCAGAGGGCATGGGCATCGTCGGGTAGCGATGCTGGAGCGGGCTGGGCTTGAGCTCCGGCGCCGCGATGAAGGGCGAGCTCGCTGGGGGCGCGGCGAGCTGGAAGCCCCCTATGTCCATGGTCGACTCGAATGCGTCGAGCAGCGTGTTGCTCGCCCTGTCCTGATCTGCCGCCGAGACGCCGAGCCTCGTCGCGTTGTAGGTGCCGAACGAGTTGAGGCTTCCGAAGAGGAACGCCAGGTCTTCGCCCGTGTACGTGCTCACGTCGGTCCAGCGCCCGTGGGGCGCGTCGTACTTCGAGAGCAGCGCCGTCCAGGCGGCGTTCGCTCCCGACTTGTACTTCGTGTCGCCGAGCACGCGGTAGGCCTCGACGAGCGCCCGGAGGGCCGCGGCTTGGTCCACGCTCGTGGGCTTCGGCGCGACGAGCACGAAGTCTGCGAGCCCGCGGAGGCGCGTCTTGACGTCGGCGCGGACGGAGGCGTCCATCTCTACCGACGCGAGCCAGGTGAGCGACTGCACCGCGACCGCGCCGGTCTTCAGGTCGGCGGGCGTCGTCGGGAACATCGCGGTGTTCATGCTGAGCATGTTCGCCGCCATCAAGAACATGCCGCCCAGGTCGTCTGCGGTCTTGCCGGTGCCGAGGATCATCGGCGCCATCATGTTGCCCATCGCGCGGTAGCGGTTGGACGCCGAGCAGACGCCATCTGCCGTGCAGAGCACATTCCCCTTCGTCGCATCGCCGCGAAGCGTCGTCGCGAGATCCGCGAGCGCGAGGAGCACGACGTAGTTGCCGCGCGGATCGGACCAATCGAACTTTGCCGGCGTCTTCATGCTAGGCGGCGTCGTCGACATGTCGACGGTGTCGTCGAGCAGGACCTTCGTCTGCATCAGCGCTTCTGCGAAGATCATCTCGCCGAACAGGCGCGGCAGCGCGAGCCCCTTGGTGTCCGTCGGCCCTGGCGCGCCGAAGTGGTCGTCGACGTGGAACTGCTTCGCCCACTCGGTCTCCTTCACCGCCAGCCAGCCGTACGCCGAGGTGGTTGTCTTGCTCGCCGTGTGCGCCGAAGGCACCAGGCGCATGTTCAACGTGTCGATGGGATGGGCGGCGTCGAACACATTCGCGAGCGACGGATCGCCCGAGTTGTAGATTCGGGTCACGATCGTCGGGTGGAGATCCATCATGACGGAGCTGGCAACCTGCGGCATCGCCTTGCCCGTGGCCGGGTCCACCGGCGGAGTGCAGCCGCTCGCCGTCGCGGCGCAGTCGTTCGCCATGTCGATCATCGCCGGCATCGCCGCCATGACGAGCGGTGCGAAGGGATCGCTCGCGCTCGCCATGTCGACCATCTCGCCCATTCCAGAGGCCATCGAGATCGTGCTCATCGCATAGCGCGAGTACCAGTAGCCCTCCTCGCCCTGGAAGTCCGAGGTCAAGGCCGGGTTCGCGCCGATCAGAGCGCGCGTCGGCGTGGTGGGCGCATCGGGCGTCGCGTCCGTCGTGGAGTCCACGCCTCCGCTGTCGGTCACGTTGCCGGAATCGGGCACGACACCATCGGGCGCGGCGTCGACGGACGTATTGTTTGACGCCGCGCTGTCACTGCACGCGGCCAGAGCGAGCGCCGACAGCCCAGCGCCGAAGATTGCCCACGGGGTCCTTCGCAGACTCATTGAATGATTCTCCTGTAGTGGGGCGAACGTCAATCGCGGCGCGCATGGCGCAATACCCTTCGGCATCGCTACGCGGATGCGCGGCGACGACTCGCCCCGCCCTGAGTACGCGGCAGGCTCACGACGGTTTCAGGAAACGAAGAGATCGTTCGCGCGTATCAGACTGAGGAGGCATCGCCGACGCTCTCGGCCGGTCCGGCCAACATGAACCGCCGCAGGCGCCTCGGCGTGCCACCGCCAACTTCTCGCACGCCGATCCCGTCGGCCGAACCAAGGAGCACGAAGATGAGCTCGCCGAGCATGGAGCCCCGTCACGCGCGACACCTCTCGAAGGCCCGCCTCGAGATTCATCACGCGATTCAGCTCGTCGCGGCGGTCGGCGCGTCGTACGGCGCCTGGCTCGACGGCGACGAGCACACGTCGCTGCTCTGGACGGCGGGTCGCACGCTGCGCGGAATCTCGATTCCGTGTGCGCAACCGTTCCATCTCGAACTCGAGCCCGTCGCCCTGGAGCTCTCGATTCGAGCCGACGCGGCAGACGATGGAGCGATCTTCTCGCTTATCGGAGTCACGATGCTCGACGCCATGCGCTGGCTGCGGACGCGGGTCGGTGAGCGAGGCCTGCGTCCGGGGCTGCTGACTGCACCAACCCACGCCGACTTCCCGGCCAGCCCGCTCGCGCACGGGGCGACGTTCGATCCGCGGCTTCGGGGCGATCGCGCCGAGCTGACCGGGTACTTCGCTGTCTCCGCGTCCTTGCTCGGCGGCCTCGCCGAGACGTCTGGCGGGCAGAGCGAGCCGCGCGTCTGGCCCCACCACTTCGACATCGCGATCCGGCTCTCGGCCGGTCACTCGGTCGACGGAAAGCCCGCCTCGACCGGCTTGGGGATGTCGCCCGGCGATCACTGGTACGACGAGCCGTACTGGTATGCGTCCCCGTGGCCAGCAGAACCGGATGCTCACCCACTGCCGCCGCTCCCGCCGAATGCCACGTGGCACAGCGACGGCTGGTTCGGCGCAGTGCTTCGCGCCGCGCGACTGCCTGAGCAGGCGCTCGCGCAAGAAGCTGCGATTCGAGCGTTCCTGACGTCCTCGCTCGGCGCATCGAGGGCGATGCTGGCCCGAGCTTCACGCGCGCGAGCCCAGACGGTGCGCAAGTAGCGCGAGCCGCGCCCCCGACGCGCGCTACGCGACGAGGAGCACTGGAGCCCGCGGCGTCCTCCGTCCTCGTCAGCGCAGCGCCGCGTAGAGAACTGCCGCGATCAGCGCTGCGATTGGCAACGTCGTGATCCATGCCAGTGCGATCTCGCCGATGGTGCGCCACTGCGCCTTGCCAGAGGCGAGTCCGATGCCGACGATGCTCCCCGTCGAGACGTGGGTCGTCGACACGGGGAGGCCGAGTGGCGTCGCGAGCATGACCAGCGCCGCCGTGACGGAGTTGGCGACCAGTCCTTGGCCGGGTTCGATGGCGGTGATCTTCTTCGAAACCGTCTCGGCGACGCGTCGCGCGCCTAGAACGCCGCCGAGGGCCATCGCCACGCCGATCGCCATCGACGCGGTCGCGCCTCCGACCGCCCGCGTCACGAGGAGCACGCCGGCGATCTTCGGCGCGTCATTCAGCCCGCGCGCGAAGCTCATCGCCCCCGCCGACAAGAAGTGCGCGCCGTCGACGACGCGCTGCGCCGAAATGCCCATCACGCCCTCGTAGCGCGCAGCGCACACCGGAGCTTCACCGACGTTGGCGCTGAGCACCGGCAGGTCGACGCGAATCGCGCCGACGCCGTCTGAGCTCGGAGCGCCGAAGCCGCCGCCGGGCATCGCCCCCACGCACGCGCACGTCTCCCCCGTGATCCCGAGCCGGTGACGCAGCGCGCTCGCGACTGGCTCGATCGAGCGCGTGAGCAGGAGCGAGGCCAGCGGGCTGAAGAGCAAAGGGACGACGAATTTCGCGCCGAGAACCCGAAGGTTCATCAAGCTCCCCGCGGCGAGCACGCCTGCGCCCACGAGCGCGCCGGTGAGCGCGTGCGTCGTGGACACGGGCATGCCCATTCGCGTTGCGAGCAGCACCGTCAGCGCCGCCCCGAGCACGACGGCCGCTGCGAACATCGTCTGCGCCACCGCGCCGGGGACGAGGCCGCTACCAGAGAACGCCTTGGTGAGCGCGGACGCGAAGAGCACCGCGCACAGCGAGCCTGCGAGGGTCGTGAGCGTCGCCCAAAGGAGCGAGGCGCGATAGGACGCCGTCCCGCTGCCGTAGATCGTGGCGACCCCCTTGAAGTTGTCGTTCGCGCCATTCGTCGCGGCGAGGAACAACACGGCGATGAGGACGAGTATGGTCATGCGCTCCCGTTCGTCGACCGATAGACGGCGTGCGCGAACGGTACGCCGGCCGTGAGCTCCGGTTTCGCGATCTGCTCGCGACGCCCAGCTCCCGAGTGCCACTCGGGCCGTGCCGCCGAGCCCTCGCTCGCTGGCACGCCCCCGAGCGGCACAGGCGAGCGATCAGCGCAGCTTCGTGCCCGCGAGGTAGTCGGTGGCCTTGTATTTGGAATGGCAGGTGATGCACATCGCGACCTTGCCGGCGGGCGGATCGGGCATCACGTTCCCGGCCAGGTCGCGCATGTCGTAGTACCAGTCGCCGTGCGCCGGGTCGTAGCCCGCCGGCTTCTTGATCATGACGGCGAGGCCATCGAGCGTGCCATCCGAGTTCATGTCGAACTCCTTGATCGCCGTCGTCCCCTCCGGGACCGTGAACGACGCCTGGGAGAGCAGGTCCTTCACGTTGCTCGAGTACCAGATCCGCGTCGTGCCGTGAGGGCTCGTGCCTTTGACCGGCGCGCTCATGGCCGTGAAGAAGCTCGTCGACGTCTTGTAGTCGGCGGCGAACGCGCCCGGGCCGGGCGCCGCCGTAATGGCGTCCGCTGCGTCGGCAGGCGCACCCGAGTCGGGCACCACTCCGATCGTGACGTCACTACTGCTGCTGCAACCGGCGAAGGACGCGAGGGCGAATACGGAAAGTGCGAGCTTCAATTCCACGGAGATCTCCTTCTCGAAGCGTGAACGCGACGTCGGCGCCGCCGGGCCATGCCCGCGACGTGCACCCAGTACGCATCCGGAGGGACCTCGTTTCGCTCGTCGTGTTCGAAGGGTCAGCGCGCGTGCGCGAGGTGCACCGCGAAGAGCGATCGCTCGTCTTTGAACTCGGCACTCCGTGCCAGACCGGCCGCCGCGAGGAGCCGCTCGACACGACCCTCGTCGTACTTGTGGCTCGACTCGGTGTGGATGCGCTCCCGGGCGGCGAACGAGACCTCGAGGTCGAGCGCATCGATTCGCACCCGCTGCGCGCGCGTGCTCTCGAGGTGCATCTCGATGCACGACGCCGCGTCGTTCCACAGCGCGACGTGGCGGAAGCACTCGAGGTCGAAGCGGCCGCCGAGCTCTCGGTTGATGCGTCGGAGGACGTTCTTGTTGAACTCGGACGTCACCCCTTGGGCGTCGTCGTACGCGGGCAGCAGCAACTCCGGCGACTTGCGCAGATCGGTGCCGAGCAGCAGCGAGCCCTCGGCGCCGAGCGCGCGGCGGATCTCCGTCAGCAGCTCGATCGCGTCCTCGTCCTCGTAGTTGCCGATCGAGCTCCCGATGAACAGCACCAGCCGCGCTCCGTCCCAAGCGCGCGCCGCCGCGAGCGCCTCGGCGTGGGTGCCGAGATGCGGGCGCACGTCGAGCTGGGGCTCCTCGCGCGCGAGCCGCGCGCGCGCCTCCTCGAGCGGAGCTGGCGAAACGTCCGCGGGAACGAAGCGGGTGCTGCCCTGCCGACGGACCAGCGCTCGGAGCAGCACCTGCGTCTTCGACGCGTTCCCGGCGCCGAGCTCCAACACCGTCAGCGGCGAAGCGGCGTGCCGCGCGGCCTCGGCCACGATCGCATTGCCGGCCCCCTCGAAGATCGAGCGCTCGGCGCGCGTCAGGTAGTACTCGGGCAGCTCGGTGATGCGATCGAAGAGGCGTGAGCCGCGCTCGTCGTAGAAGAGGGAGGGCGGCAGGCTCTTCGCGGCCGCGGTCAGCCCGCGACGGACCGCGTCGGCGAGCGTGGTCGGATCGTGCATGGATCAGCCTCGGTGCCAGCGCGCGAGCCGCAGGCCCGCGACCTGGAAGCGCGTGTCGGGGTGCCAGAAGTTGCGGTAGGTGGCGCGCACGTGTCCGCGCGGCGTGAAGCAGGAGCCGCCGCGCAGCACCAGCTGATTGACCATGAATTTGCCGTTGTACTCGCCGATCGCGCCGGCAGCGGCCTGGAAGCCCGGATACGGCGTGTACGCCGACGACGTCCACTCCCACGCGTCGCCGAACAGCTGCCGGACCCCCGTGCCCTGCGTCGCGTCGGTCGCGGGAAGCGCGGGAAGCGCGCGCAGCGCATCGGCCTCGAGGAAGTTCCCCTCGTCGCGCGTGGTGGCGGCGGCGATCTCCCACTCTGCCTCGGTCGGGAGGCGCGCGTCGAGGAAGCGGGCGAGGGCGTCGGCCTCGTAGTAGCTCACGTGCGTGAGCGGCTCCGAATCGTCAGCCTCGCGCACGCCGTCGAGGCCGAACACGACGAGCGCGCCGGCGTCTCGGTGGGCATACAGCGGGGCGCGGACGCCGTTCGCGCGCACCCAGTCGAACCCTTCCGAGAGCCAGAGCGACGGCTCGTCGTAGCCGCCCGCGTCGGCGAACGCCTTCCAGTCTCCGACCGTGACGAGCCGATCGGCGAGCGCGAACGGCTCGAGGAACACGCGGTGACGCGGCTCCTCGTTGTCGAAGCGGAACGCGCTCGAAGGCGCCGCGCCAATCTCGCGAAGGCCGCCGTCGGACGGCACGAAGCGGGCGCTCGCGGACGCGGCGGAGGCAGCCTGGACGGCCAAAGCCGCGGGCCGGTCGCGATAGGCGGGCTTCAACGGGCTCTCGGAGAGCGCGTTCAGGATGTCCGTGAGCAGCAGCTCCTGATGCTGCTGCTCGTGTGCGAGCCCGAGCTCGATCGTCGGGCGGAGCGCGGCGAGCGCGGCGTCGTCGAGGCTCGCGAGCAGATCGAGCATCCGCGCGTCGACGATTCGTCGGTAGTCGGCGATCTGTTCGACGGTTGGGCGCGAGAGCAGCCCGCGCTTCGGCCGCGCGTGCCGCGGCCCGACCGCGACGTAGTACGAGTTGAAGAGCACGCCCCAACGATCGTCGACGGGGGCGACGCCACGGGGCGCGAGCACGAAGGTCTCGAAGAACCAGGTCGTGTGCGCGCGGTGCCACTTGGTGGGGCTGCACGACGGCATCGACTGCAGCAGCTGGTCTTCCGCGCTCAGGGGCGCCACGAGCCGCTCGGTCGTCGCCCGCACGCGCTGGTACGCCTCGATGAGCGTCGCGCGCGCGCCTCGAGGTCGCTCACTCGACATAGGCCTTGCAGACGTAGCACCAGGTGAAGGCGCCCGGACCGAGCGGGAGCGACTTGATGATCGGGTGCCCGGAGGCCTTGGCGTGCGCCGTGTTGTGCCCCTTCTGCGACTCGCAGCAGCCGACGTGGCCGCACGTCGTGCAGACGCGCAGGTTGAAGGTCGAGCCGCAGCCTTCGCATCGGTCGCTGCGCGGGGCGGCGACGCTGCCGTCGAAATGCGTGCACTGGCGAGCCATCGAATCGTCCTTTCCCAGCGGAGTTCGTCGGTCGAGTCGTGGTGAGTACGCGCGGCGCGCCCACCGGTTTCGCTCCGATGCTTCGCCACGCTCGATCGGTGCGCGACCACGTCACCCGTGGGGCTGGGGCGCGCTTCGAGAGCCGGAGGCCATCCTCGCGACGCCCGCGAGCGCGATCGCGGCGAGGAGGGCGGTGACGAGCAGCACGCCGTCCATCTGCCAGCGCGCGGCGAAGGGCGCACCGACGACGTTTCCCACCAACTGCCCCGTGCCGAGGAGCAGCGAGTAGAGCCCCATCGCGGCGCCGCGCGAGGCGTCGTGCGCGCCGGTGACGTCGGCGAGGTGGGCGAGCGCCGCCGGCGTGAAGCCGCTCTCGATCAGCACGAACGCCATCGCCAGCCCGAGCGCCCATTGGCCGGCGCCGTGGTTGGCCAGCGACAGCGTCGCGACGACGCCGAGCATCGCGACGAGCGCGACGCCGAGCGTTCGCCGACGCCCGACGCGCGCGCCCACGAGCGACCAGAGCGACATGCCGACGAGGAACGCGACGCCCCACGCCGCGAAGATCTGACCGACCTGACTGCCGCTGAAGCCGCCGACGAGCGCCTGCGTCGGCGATCGACTTGGCAGCTTGAAGAGGTAGGGCGCTTGCTGCATCCAGACCCCGACGACGGCGTTGACGGCGAGCCACGCAATCCCGAAGGCCACGTTGCCGCGCTCGTGGGCGAGCTCGCGAACGAGCCGGAGGACGGAGGGATCCGCTGCGACCACCGCCGGCTCGGCTTCGCGCACCCGGCCGACCAAGTGCCAGGCGAAGCCGTAGATCGCCGGGAGCACGAGGAACGCCTGCGCACCGCGCGCGTCCCACGCGACGCCGGCGATCGCGTAGCCCGCGATCATCGCGAGGAGCGAGGTGATCTCGAACGCGCCCGTCACGCGCGTGCGGCGCACGGCGTCGCCGTCGGTCGCACGCGAGAGCAGCGTAAGCGTGGTGGGCACGGTGCACGCCGCGCTGAGGCCCTCGGCCGTGCGCGCGACGACCAGCACCGCGACGAGGAGGCCGACGCCGAGGCTCCCGAGCGCCGCCAACGCGCCGATGAGGCCGCACGCCGCGCCGAAGATCGGTCCGTAGCCGAGCACGCGGCGCTGGCCGCGGACGTCGGCCACGCGGCCGGCGAAGGGCGCGCCGAAGAGCTCCGTCACGAAGTAGCAGGCGCCGAGCAGCCCCACGAGCCCCGCGCCGACGCCGACGCGCGCCGAGAGTCGTTCGGCGAGCAGGAACGCGAAGAGCTGGCCGGAGGCCGCCGCGGCGATGCGGACGAGCGCGTTGACGACGAAGAGGCGAGCGACGCTCACCGAGCGCGGTCCGCGGCACCCGGCGCCATGCTGGGGCAGAACCCCTGCGCGGGGATCGCGAGGGCGGAGTTGAACTTCGCGGACGCGTTCTGTAGCGCGATGAGCGCGGTCAGCTCGACGATCGCGTCGTCGTCGAAGTGCTCTCGCAGGCGGGTGAACAGCGCGTCGTCGACGAGGGCCGGCGCCGCGGTCATCGCGACCGCGTAGTCGAGGGCGACCCGCTCCCTCGACGTGAAGAGCCCCGAGGTCGCGTAGCTCTCGAGCGCGAGCGCCTTGTCGAGGGAGACGCCCCGCTTCTCGAGCAGCGACGCGTTGATGTCGATGCAGAACGCGCAGGCGTTCACCTGGGAGACCTTCACCGTCACGAGCGAGCGCAGGGGCGGCTCGATGGGGGAGCTCGCCCGATCGACGGCCGCGAAGAGCTGGACGAAGCCGCGCATCGCCGAGGGCGCGCGCGCCCAGACGCGCGTGGCTCGAGCACCGCGCCGTAGAGGCGTCGCTGCAGCGCGAACAAGGCTCGAAGCCACAGCGGCGCGGCGCGATCGGTCACGCCGAGGACGCGCTGCCCGCTCGTCACGCGGCCGCTCCCGCGCGCGCGTGCGCGAGGATCTCGTCGACCGACCACTGATCGTCGGCGTGCGTGCCGTACTTGCACGCGAGGACCCGCCCCGCGCGATCGATCAGGAAGTCCGCGGGCAGCCCGAGGTGCCCACCCTCTCCGGCCGTGGAGCTGGACGCGTGGGAGGCGAGCGCGCCGCGAAGGAATCCGCCCCACGCGCGCGGATCGGCGACGGACTTGAGCGAGGCCTCGACGCCGAAGCGCCGATAGAGCGTCTTGTCGGGATCGGCGACGACGTCGAAGGGCAGATCGCCCTGAAACGGGCGCATCGACTCGGCGGTCGAGTGGAAGAACGCGACCTCGCGGATGCCGGCCGCCACGAGCTCGTGGCGCCGCTTCGCGACGCTCCGCAGGTGCAGATTGCAGATGGGGCACCCCGCGAAGCGACGGAACTGAAGGTGCACCAGCGCGTGCTCCCTCGACGGGAGGACGAGTCGCTGGCCCTGGATCGTCTCGAGCTCGACCGTCTCGATCGTCTCTCCCGCTCGCATGCGCGGCATGGCCTCTCCCGGGCCCCGTGGGGAGCCCCGCGGGGAGTACGTCGGCGGCGACCGTCGGTTTCGCGAGCCCCCGACGATTTCCTCGTCTCGGACTACGCGCGGGTGAAGCGCGCCAAGACGAGCCCGGCGAGTCCGCCGACGACGAGCGCCGCCCCGTGGCCGAGCAGGTAGTGAAGCTGCCCGTCGATAGCGCAGTGGAGGTGCATCGCGGCGGCCGCGAACGCCCCGCAGGCGACGCCGATCGCGGCTGTCCGCCAGGCCGCGGTGGCGGCGAACGCGCGGCGGAACGCGATCGTGGCGAGCACGAGCGGCCCTGCGGTCATCATCGTCGTGCCCGCCACGCACGCCGCCGTGGCCACCCAGTAGGCGCGGCCGAGGAGCACTACCGCGCCGCCGGCGGACACGAAGGTCGAGAGCGCGAAGAGCCCCACGGGCAGCAGCAAGAACGAGGCGACGCGCGGCGAAGGAGCGCCCACGCCACGCGGCCCCGCGTGATCGGCAGCCGCGAGCGCCAAGGCCGCCGCGACGAGCGGCGCGAGGAGCCCGACCGAAATCGCAGCGCGAGAGAGTGACCCTAGATCGAGGCGAAGGCCCACCAGCGAGAGGATCGCGAACTCGTAGACGAGCGCGCACGCCGCGGCGATCCAGCGCAGGCGTCGCACGCTCGCGCGCGTCGGCGCCGACGGGAGCGCGGCCGGATCGAACGTCGGCGCAGCCAACGCCTCCATCTCGAAATCGTCGGCGAACGGATCGGGGATGTCCCGGAGCCGCGCCGCATCGAACTCGGAGGTCCCTTCCGGCGGCGATGCCGCGCTCTTCGACTGCGGGTCCATGGGCTAGCGCGCCTCCTCTTCGCGTCGCCGAAGCACGGCACGCAGGGCCTCGTAGGCGCGGAACGCGCGGAGCTTCACCGCCGTCTCCGTCGCGCCGAGCACCTCGGCGGCTTCGGCGACGGAGAGCGCTTCGAATCGAAGGAGGACGAACGCCTCGCGCTGCGCGACGGGGAGCGCCGCGAGCGTCTGGCGAACGAGCTGCGCGGCCTCGCGCGCGATCACGAGCTGCTCGCCGTCCGGCTCGAGCGACGCGGCTTCGTTCGACGCGTCGTCCGGGTCTTCATCGGCTGCCACCGGCACGGACGCCGCGGCGTGCGTGCTCCGCCGAAGAGCGTCGAGATACGCGTTCCGGGCGATCGCGAGCGACCAAGGCACGACGGCCGCCCCCTCCGCGAAGGAGCCCCGCGCGCGATGCATGCGAAGGAACGTCTCCTGCGCGAGATCGGACGCGAGCGCGGGGTTGCCGCACAGGCGCAAGAGGAAGGCCCGCAGCCGCGGCGCGAGCCCCTCGTGCAGCAGGGAGAATGCCGCCGTGTCGCCCTGCGCGTAGCGCTCCATCGCGCGATCGAGGTGCACGTACATGGACGGGCGCGCGTCAGTCACGACGGACGGACCGCCCTGACCGAGAGGATGCCCGGCGACTTTTGCGTCTCTCGACATGGTGAAGGGGCCGGCATGCGCTGCCGGTGCGCAGCGTCACCGATGCGCCGCCCGCACGTCAACGAGGCGCGACCACGCCTCGCGCTCGCCGATCGCGAAACCGATGCGCCGCTCGCTCGTACCGCCTCAAGTCCAGGGTGCACAGCGCGCCCGTGCCGGCTCGCCCGGCCATCGAAAGGATGACTCTAGATGCGCCTCCGTTCGCTCCTGTTGCCGATGGGCTACGCCTTCTTCCTCTCGCTGCCGCTCGCTGCCTGCAAGAAGGACACGCCGGCACCGATCGCCGAGCAGGCGCCGCCGCCGAAGACCTCGTCGAGCGCGGCGCTCGAGGTCGGTGAGTCGAGCTACGTCGTGAACGCCGACGGCAAGGCGTCGGTCTACATCGACGCACCGCTCGAGAAGTTCAAGGGGGAGAGCAAGCGGCTCGGCGGCTACCTGCGCGTGAACCCGAAGAAGCTCGATGCGTCGTCGGGCACCCTGACGGTCAGCCTCGTCGAATTCACGACCCACACGTTCGACGACAAGGACAAGAACGAGACCCAGACCGAGCACGCGCACAATTGGTTCGAGATCGGCGACGACGTGAAGACCGGCCGGCCGAACGACTACGAGAACTACAAGGAGGTGGTCTTCCGAATCGACTCGATCGAGTCGGCGACCCCTTCGGCCGATCTCTCGCAAGTGAAGGAGGAGAACGGCGTGCGCACCGTCACGCTGAAGGCGAAGGGGACGCTCTGGGTGCACAGCCGCCCGGCGCAGAAGGCGGTCACGATCGAGGTCGCGTTCAAGGGGCCCGCCGAGGCGCCGACCGAGCTCACCTTCAAGACGAAGGAGCCGATGCACGTCAGCCTCTCGGCGCACGACGTGAAGCCGCGCGACACGACGGGGAAGTTCCTCGACGGCGCCCTCTCGGTGGTCGGCAAGAAGATGGACGACGACGCGCAGGTGAGCGTCGAGGGGACTGCGATCCGCGACGCCTCCGCGAAGACCGCGGCGAGCGTGTCGGCGTCGGCGAGCGCGATGTTGAAGCGCTACGAGGGGGCAGCCTCGGCCTCCGCGCCCTCGCCTTCGTCGTCGAAGAAGTAGCGGTCGGCAGGGCGCCGCGCGCCGCGATGAGGTTCACGACGCCCGTCACCGTCCCCCCGCTTCTCTCGCCTTGGCGAGCACGAGCGCGGCCGACGGCCGGTCCGTGATGGACTCTCCGACGCGCTTCCACGTGATCGTCCCGTCTCGCGCGACGACGAAGACCGCGGGCACGGCGATGTCGCGCCCCTCCATCGCGACGCCGTACGCGGCCGCGACCCGAAGGTCGGCGTCACTCAGCAGCGGGAAGTGAAGCCCGAGCTTGGCGATGAGCGCGACCGAGTCCTCGCGGGCATCGACGCTGATCCCCACGGTCCTCGCGCCGATGGACTCGAGCTCGGTACGGGCCTTCTCCAGCTCTCCGAGCTGGCTGCGGCAATAGGGTCACCAGAATCCCCGATAGAACACGAGCACCGCCGGACCGTTCGCCAGGAGCCCAGCCAGGGTCGTCGGTGTTCCGTTCTGGTCCGGCAGCGAGAAGGCCGGCGCGACCCCCTGGCCGACGCTCCCCGGCCCGCGCGTCGAGACGTAGTACCCGCAGCCGGCGACGACGCCGATCGAGAGCGCCACGCCGAGGGCGAGGAAGCGGCGCCGCGGAACGCTCTTCACGGGCGCTCCGCGGGCGGCGACGCGAGCGAACGAAGCAGCGACAATCGCGAGTACGTCGCGACGACGAACGGCACGAGGTAGTTCAGCGCGACGCGCGCGAGGCTCGCATTCCTGTAGGTGCCGTTGATCAGGCAGAGCACGGTGCCGACGACGAGCGCGACCTTCAGCGGCGGAACCAGCTCCGCGACGAGGCGACCGCCGGCGGGCCAGCGGAGGTCGGTCACCGCGCTCACTCCGTGGCCAGGCATGAACGAAGCCTCGCTTTCGCGCGATGCAGGAGCACCGCGACGTTGCCGGGGTCGTCTCGAGTAGCCGTGCGACCTCCTCGCCAGGAAGCTCCTCGAGCATCCGCAGCGAAACGACGTTGCGTTGGGCCTCGGCCAGGCGATCGACGCACGAGAGAAGCCGCGCGTGTTCCTCGAGCTGCTCGATGAGCTCGTCCACCGAGGCTCCATCGGAGGCGAGCGCCGCGAGCTCGGCAGCCTCGGTCTCGTGGGGCCGCGCACGGTGGTGAAGGCGGCGCGCGTTGCGCGCCCGATTGCGCACGAGCACGGCGAGCAGGCGCGCGGCGTCGTCCGGCGCTTCGGCGAGCCGCCGCGCGTCCGGCAGCAGCAGGAACGCGCAGAAGGCATCCTGTACGCAGTCGAACGCCTCGTCGGAGCGCAACCCCTCGCGTACGCCGACCTGGACGAGTCCGCGCCGATGCCGCCGCACCAGCGGCCCGATCCAGCGGAAGAACCCGACGGTCGAGGGATCGCGCGTCGCGGGACGAACCTTTGCCGTCTCAACGATCATGGAGCGCTCCTCGGCCGTCGGACTCTCGTCTCATTCGCTCAGCCCTCGAGCTCGACGCCGAAGTTGCGGCCGATGCGCTGGATGAAGTTCGCGCTCGCGACCACGAACGCGATCTCGGCGATCAGCGGCGCCGCGAAGTGTTCTCGAAGGGCCGCGTGCGCCTCGTCCGACGCGGCGACATTCCGGGTGGTCTCGTGAGAGAAGCGAGCGACCGCGCGCTCGGCGGGCGAGAGGCCGTCGACCGTCCCGGGTGCCGCGAGCCCGGCGATCTGAGCGTCGCTGAGACCCGCCTTCTTTGCGAGCGGACCGTGGTGCGCCTGGCAGTACGCGCAGCCATTCGCGATCGCCGCCGTGAGGTAGGCGATCTCGCGGATGCGCGCTGGGAGCGCGAGCTTCGCGAAGTAGATGTCCAGCAGGCCGACCAGCCCCTCGGTCGCGGGACCAGAGTGGCCGACGAGCTTCACGACGTTCGGCACGACGCCGAACTTCTGCCTGATGGCGGCGTAGAAGGGGCGCGCGCCCTCGGCCTCTTGGCCCTCCTGCGCGTACGGGATCCGCGGCATGTCAGCTTCCTTTCTCACGGGGCCGGTCGACGTCGACCTCCCTCTCTCCAAGGTGCCGACGCACACGCGCATTACGCCGCCTGATCCTTCCTCCGCCGTCCGCGCCGCGCCCCGGCGATCACGAGCGCGACGCCCGCGAGACCGAGCGTGCCGCCCCAGATCAGCGGGGCTCGCGGCGAGGCTCTTCGCGCGCGCGCCGGCGCGTGGTTCGCGAGCGGCGGAGGCGCCGACGCGGCCGCTGGCACCGTCGGGCGCGCCTCGGCCCCGCTCTGCGGCGTTTTATCGAGCGCGCGGACGCTGACGGGGTAGCGCGTCGCGAGGGGGGCGCTCGCGCGCCCGGCAAGATTGACCGCCTGGGCCACGAGCCCTTCGCCGCCAAAGGCGAAGTTCGCCGCGGGACAGTCGTCTCCGCTCTGCAAGAGCACGGCGTCGTCGTCGAGACGGAGGATGGCGGTCGGCGCGCCCGAGGGGACGGCCCCCGCCGCATCGGGTGGAGTCGGTGGAGTCGGTGGAGTCGGTGGAGTCGGCCATAGGAACACGATCGGTCGGCCACTCGAGTCGCTCGGCTCTCTCAACGAGACGGTCGCCGAAGCGCTCCCCGGCCCGCACGGCGTCCCCTCGCCAGAGCCCTCGTCTCGATCGATGGTCGCGAAGCCGCTCCATGCAGCGGGCGCCGCCGCCTCGCGCGAGGTCTCGAACGTCGCGAGCTTCGCGCTCACGAGCGCCGCGGACGTGGCCCCCTGCGCGTCGTGGCGAAGCTCCCCCCAGACCTCGACGCGCGCGTCCGGAGGCCACGACGAGGGGGGCACGAGCTCGACGACCGTTCGACCGATGACGGGATGCACGACGCTCGCGAGGGGCACGCGCTGCGGTCCGCCGGTCACGTGTGCGAAGTACGAAATCGCGCCCGGTCCGACGCGCGGATGCCCCGGTTGCAAGCCGCGAAAGAGGCTCGAGTACCAGAGCCAAACGTGCGCATCGGTCGGCGCAGTCTCGCCTTCCTCCGGGGCCACCGACGAGGGGCCGTAGGCCTCCAGCGCCCGGCACGGACAGGCCGTGGCCTCGCGGGCCGACAGCAGAACCGCGACCGCGGCGAGCGCGCGCGAGACGAGCTGCAGCGGCTTGCTGCGGAGCGTCGATGGATCGGTGTGGGGTCTCATCGCAGGTTCGCGGCGTGGAGGGTGACGCTCGAACGGCGCGTCTACGGCCGGTACGCTGCCGAAGCCGTTTGGTTTCGGTGTCGCGGCGGCGCGAAACCGGCCACGTCGCGCGACGTACTCCGCCACGATGCATCCCTCCTCACCCTCCCGGGCGTTCGCGCCTCGCCGGTCGTCCCGCCGTCTGCTGGCGGTCATCACGCTGCTGGCGGCCTCGCTTTCGGTCGGCACGCTCGCGGGCTGCGGGAAATCCGCGCCGCCGCCCGCCAACGCGGAGGTCGCTGCGCCGACCGACGTCTCCTGGCTTCGGTCCGATCAAGAAGCGCGCTCGCGCGCCGCGGCGGCGCACCGACCTCGGTTCGTGGACGTACGCGCGGACTGGTGCCCGACCTGTCGCAACGTGGAGGCGACGACGCTCCGCGATCCGCGCGTTCGGACGGCGCTCGCGCGCTTCGTGGCGACCTCGCTCGACGTGACGGGGACGGACGACGCGGCGATGGAGGCCGCCGACACCTACGGAGTGCGCGGGCTCCCGGCGATGCGTGTCTTCGACGCCGACGGCCGGCTCGTCGCGGCGCTCGACGGAAACGTGGACGCCGAGACCCTGCTGGCGGCGCTCGCGAAGGTCCCCTGACCATCTTCACGACGACCTCGTCGAGGCGGCCGCCGCTCGACCAATCAAACGCATTTCTCCGCGAAACCGATCGCTCGCGCACGCGTACCTCGACTCGATAGGCCGTGCGCCGAACGCGCTTCACCCCGATCACCGGGCAGCGCGACACCCGCGGGGGAGCTCCGAGATGCGTGTTCGTTCCTTCCTGATGCCGACCACCTGCGCATTCCTCGTCACCATACCGCTGGTTGCCTGCAAGAAGGACGCGCCGCCGGCGATCGCAGAGCAAGCCCCGCCGCCGAAGACGTCCGCGAGCGCAGCGCTCGAGATCGGTGAGTCGAGCTACCTGGTCGGCACGGAGGGCAAGGTCTCCGTCTTCATCGACGCGCCGCTGGAGAAGTTCAAAGGCGAGACCAAGCGGCTCGGCGGCTATCTGCGCCTCAACCCGAAGAGGCTCGAGGCCACGACCGGCACGATCACGGCGAGCCTGCTCGTGTTCTCGACGCACACCTTCGGCGACAAGGACAAGGACGAGACCCAGACCGAACACGCGCACAACTGGTTCGAGCTCGGCGACGACGTGAAGGCTGCGCGGCCGGCGGACTTCGAGAACTACAAGGACGTGGTGTTCCGTATCGATGCGATCGACTCGGTCACGCCATCTTCCGATCTCACTCAGGTGAAGGAGGAGGACGGCGTGCGCAAGGTGAAGGTGCACGCGAAGGGGACGCTCTGGGTCCACAGCCGGCCCGCCATGAAGATGGTGACGATCGAGGTCTCCTTCAAAGGCCCGGTCGAGGCGCCGACCACGATCACGTTCGCGTCGAAGATGCCGATGTTCGTCAGCCTCTCCGCGCACGACGTGAAGCCCCGCGACACCGCCGGAAAGTTCCTCGACGGGGCCCTCTCGGTCGTCGGCAAGAAGATGGAGGACGAGGCGAGCATCCTCGTCGAGGGGAGCGCGACGCGCGACGTCGGCGCACAGGCCGTCGCGAGCGCGTCGGCCTCCGCCAGCTCGATGCTCAAGCGCTATGAAGGGGTCGCCGCGGCCACGGCGCCCTCGACCCTCGCTTCGAGGGGTCGCTGATCGCCCCACGAAGCCACGCGAAAGCCGAGCGACCATGCCCAGCCCATCCGAGCCCTCGCCGCGCACGCGATTCGAGTCGGTGCGCCTTCGACTGAAGCGCCACGCGCCGACGGTGCTGCTCGCGCTCGCGCTGTTCGCAGGCACGGCCGCGATCCGACGCGTCCGCGCGAGCACGCACGCGCTCGTCGGCGGCGCCGCTCCCACGCTCGCACTCCCGACGCTCGCCCCGGGGTCCGCCGGCGCGCCCGCGCCCAAGACCAACGCGCTCGCTCAGCTGCGTGGGCGCGTCGTGGTGCTCGATTTCTGGGCGCCCTGGTGCGGGCCGTGTCGCCAAGAGATGCCGCTGCTCGAGGGGCTCTCACGCCGAATGGCGAGCGAGGGCGTGGTCGTGGTCGGAGTGCTCGTCGACCCGGACGCCGACGCCGCGCGTGCGCTCGTCCGCGAGACCGGGGCGAGCTACCTCCAGCTCGCGGACCGCGAAGGCGACGCAGCGAGGGCATTCGCGGTCGACTCCCTCCCAAGCGTCGTCGTGATCGATCGAGCCGGGAAGGTCGTCGCCTATCACACCGGCTACACGACCGAGATGGAGCTCGAGGCCTCGATCCGCCGGGCGATGTGAGGAGAGCCGTGCGCGCCGGCGCGCGGCGCCGCGTCCGCACGCGCACCCACTCGGAGGCTCGCTACTCCGCCCCGATCGCGTTCACAGCCTGAACCAAGGTCGGCATCATCATCGTCTCGACCGGCAGCGACACGAGGCGCCGCACGCGACGCTCCAGCGCACGGAACGTCTCCTCGAAGGCCGCCTCGATGTCTGCCGGGGCGCCCTCGACGCGTGCAGGATCGGGAAGTCCCCAGTGCGCCCGAGCAGCACCCGCCAGCGAGGCGGGGCAGATCTCGGCTGCTGCCGAGTCGCAGACCGAGATTACGAGATCGATCTGCCCCGAATCGAACGCGCTCCACGACTTGCTCGCGTAGCCCGCCGCGCCGAGCCCGTGGCGCGCGAGCGTCGCCAGCGCGTCGCGGTTCACCTTGCCTACCGGCCTACTCCCCGCGCTGAAGGCGCGAAAGCGCCCCTCACCGAGCTCGTTCAAGAGCGCCTCGCCGAGGATGCTTCGGCAGGAGTTGCCGGTGCACAAGATCAAGACGTTCATGGCGGCGTGAACTCCTTCGCTAGGCTCGGGTGACGCGCGCGAGTCCGAGTCCGACGAGACCGCCCACGACGAGCACGGCGCCGTGCCCGAGCAGCAGATGCCAGCGGCCGTCCATCGGGCAATGAAGGTCCAGCGCGAACGCCGCGAGCGCGCCGCTCGCGACGCCGAGCGCGGCGGATCGCCACTTCGCCGACGCGGCGAAGGCGTGGCGAAAGGCGAGCAGCGCGAGCAGCAGCGGCCCAGCAGCGAGGACGAGGGATCCTGCGAAGCACATCCAGGTCCCGACCCAGAAGGCGCGACCGCTGCGCCCCGCCTCCGCGCGACCTACGACGAGCATGCCGATGCCGAAGAGCCCGATCGCGGCGAGCACGACCGACGCGACCCGCACGGACGCGGCGCCGAGACCCGAGGGGCCGACGCGCGTCGCCGTCCGAAAGGCGAGCGCCGCAGCGGCGAGCGGGGCGAGCAGGCTGGCGCCGAGCACGGCCGTGGGCGCTTTGGCGAGGTCCGCCCGAAAGCCCATGACGGCGAGCATCCCCAAGGCGTAGAGGAGCGCACCGCCCAGCGCGAGAACGCGGAACCGCCTGACCTGCGCGCGCGTCCGCGCCGCCTGCAACGACGCTGCGGCGAGCGCCGCGCCAAGGGACGACGACGGCGCAACGACGATCCGATCCCGGTAGGGATCGGGGATCTCGCCGAGGCGGTCGAGGTCGAGCTGCTGCCCCATACCCTCGGGTACGCGCGGCGAGCGCATCGGTTTCGGTCACCCGCGATTCGGGCGCGCGGACATCGGAGCCGCCGCCGCTGGCCTCTATCGCTGCCAGGTCGTCGACCACCGGCAGCGGGTCGCACCGTTCGACACACAGTCGAGCGGAGTCGTCGCGACGTTCCGGCAGCCAGCCGCCTCGTAGAGCGAGGTCGTCGCGTGAACTTGCACGGCGCAGAGGAAGGGGTGGTGCCCGCGCCAATTCTGGATGACGCCGTCATGACGCGCAGCCGAGACGATCTCGGTCGTCCGCTCGCCGGAGTCGAAGTAGGTGCGCCAGATGCGTGGCGCGAGCATGACGATGCGCGCGGGCGACGCCAGCTGCTCGAACAGGAACCGATAGAGCCCCCGCAACGTGGCATCCATCAGCACGCGAGACGCCTCGCGCGCGAGAGCAGACTGCTGGCGCTCGTCCAGCCCGGCGACGACCGCGTCGCACAGCGCGTGGATGATCGGCGCCGGGTACCACGTCGAAGCTAGGATCCCGAACGCGTCGGCCGACGGATCGATCTGCCGACGGATCTCCGGCGGCAGCGCACTCGTGAGCGCGCGAACGCGGGTGTCGCCGAACCGCTCCCGATACCAACGTAGGAACTCGCGGAAGGCCGAGCCCTTGATCTGCGCAGCGGGCAACGGCGACGAGGCGGCCCTCGAACCTGACGACATCACGACCCCCCGGCTCCGACGGACGTTGATCATCTTGTCGCAGCGCCCATCGAACGGCGAGCGGGATTCGAATTCGCGAACGCGACCGAAACCGGGGCGCGGCCCAGGCGTACCTGCTGGGTCTGACAGCGCGGAGGAACATGAGGATGCGGCTCGTGATGACGGTGCTGACGATGACCGCGCTTGGCTGCAGCGCGACCGACCACCCGCCGGGCGTGGCGAGCGATGTCACGGATACTCCAGGCGCCCCCGCCTTGGACGCAACGCCAGGGCGCGCCCCGCTGGACGCCTCGAACCTCGCGACGGACGGCGCGCAGCAGTCGCGCGACTGGAGCTCCGCGACGTGCGCGGCGCCGCCCGCGGGCGTCAGCGTCGGCTACGGGATCGGCGATCAGCTTGCTGCTGTGAAGCTGAAGACCTGCGACGGCGCTGACGTCACACTCGACGACTTCTGCGGCGCGAACGCGCTCTGGGTCTTCGCGGCACACGGGTGGTGCCCGCACTGCCAAGCGGTCTCCCGAGAGGCCGAATCGATCGAGGCGTCCTTCGCCGGAGCGAACGTCGCCTCGGTCAACGTCCTCTTCCAATCGACCAGCGGCGCGCCGCCGACGGCGGCCGACTGCAAGGCGTGGCGGACGGCCTTCAAGATGGACCAAGTCGTGACGCTCTACGACCCCACCGGCGCCATGCAGCCGCTCTGGGACAACAGCTACACGGCGCTGAGCGTCTTCGTAGACCGCAAGCACGTGATCGTCAGCAAGTCGCACTCCGACAGCGCCGCGACCATCACCACCGCAATTCAGGCTGCTGCCGCGCATTGAGCGTCGTGAGCGCGCGGGCGGACCGAGAAAAGCGTGGGCGTACGAATTTCGCGAAACCGCCTCGGGCGCCGCTCGTACCGACTCACGTCACGCAAACCAACAAGGAGAACTGCCTCATGATTCGTATGTCGAACGCGCTCGTCGCAGCCGCCGTCAGTGGAATCCTCGTCGGCGTCACCGGCTGTGCAAGCAGCCCGGCCCCCGCCGCGAACAACGGCGCCGCGATGAGCGGCGGCTCGAGCGCCATGCCGGTAGCCAAGCACGCCTGCAAGGGCATGAACGCGTGCAAGGGCCAGGGCGGCTGCAAGGTCGAGGGGAAGAACGCGTGCAAGGGGCAGAACGACTGCAAGGGTCAGGGCGGCTGCAAGACCGACGCGTGAAGAGTTCGGCGACGCGTCGCGCGGGTGGGAGAGGATGAGTCTCCCCACGAGCCCCACCCGCGCGGCGCGGAGCCGGGCGTAGCCGGGCGCCGACCTCGAGTCGGCGTCCCGGCTGCGTTCATTATCGATGCGAGTCGATGGCCCGCAGGCGAACGCGACGAACGAGGAACACGTGGCGAACCGCTTCGATCTGCCCAATCTCGGGATCGGCCTCGGCCTGCGTACGGTGCACTACGGGCACATCCTGGAGCACGCGCCCGACGTCGGCTGGTTCGAGATCATCAGCGAGAACTACATGCAGACCGAGGGCAAGCCCCTCTGGTTCCTCGATCAGATCGCCGAGCGCTACCCGATCGTCATGCACGGGGTGTCGATGTCGATTGGCTCGTCCGATCCATTGAACTGGGACTACCTGCGCGAGTTCAAGGCGCTGCGCGATCGCGTCGGCGCACGCTGGGTCTCCGACCACCTCTGCTGGACGGGAATCGCCGGGCGTAACACCCACGACTTGTTGCCGATCCCGTACACCGAGGAGGCGCTTCGGCACGTCGTCTCGCGCGTGCGCGAGGTGCAAGACTTCCTCGAGGCTCCGCTCGTCATCGAGAACCCCTCGACCTACGTCGAGTTCTCCGGCTCGACGATGAAGGAGTGGGAGTTCCTCCGCGCGCTGACCGAGCAGGCCGACTGCGCGATCCTCCTCGACGTGAACAACGTCTACGTCTCGGCCTACAACCACGGCTTCGATCCCGACGAGTACCTCGCCGCGATCCCGTACGACCGCGTCGTGCAGTTCCACGTTGCCGGGCACACGCACAACGGCACGCACATCGTCGACACGCACGTCGGGCCGGTGGTCGATCCCGTGTGGCGCCTGCTCGGTCACGCCCACGAGCGCGCGGGTGGCGCGTCGATCTTGCTCGAGTGGGACGCCGACATCCCGCCGTTTCCGGTCGCGCACGCCGAGGCCAAGAAGGCGGAGCAGTGGATCGGCGGAGTTGCCCGATGACCGATCGGAAGCCGTCACCGCTCCTCGGCGGCGCCACCGAGGCGTTCGTTCACGAGCGCGCGAGCGCGACGCCGCGCAACGCGGTGCTCGAGGCCGCGCCTGCCGCGCATGGCACGTCGACGCGCCCCCCCGTCGTCGCGAGCTTCGATCGCCTGCAGTCGTGGTTCGCGGCGTCGGTAACCCATGCCGGCTTGCTCTCCGAGGGCGTGGTCGCCGACGGCCTCGTGTCGAGGCTCGACGAGCTCGAGCGCGTGGTCACCCGCGGTCCCCGCCTCGGCGCGCTCGAGCGCCTCGGCGTCTACCATCACGGCTATCGCGCGCGCCTCGTCGAGTGCCTCGCCGACGACTACCCCGCCGTGCAGTACGCGCTCGGCACGGACACGTTCGAAGCACTCTGCCACGGCTACATCGCACGCCATCCCTCGCGCTCGCCGAACCTGAACGCGTATGGCCAACACATGTCGGCCTTCCTCGTGGAGGGCGCTTCGGGCGTCGATCTGGGGACCGCACCGCTCGCCTTCCTCGCCGGCCTCGCGACGCTCGAATGGGCGCTGGTCGAGGTGCTTCACGCGGCCGCCGCCCCGGTGCTCTCCCTCGAGACGCTCCAGTCGACGCCGCCCGACGCGTGGCCGTCTGCGCGCCTACCCCGCGCCGATACCGTGCGGCTGCTGCGCCTCGCCTACCCGGTGAATGCATATTTCCAGGCCTGGCGGACCGACGAGGCGCCGACGATTCCCACGGCCGCCGCGTCGGCGACGGTCGTCTATCGCCACGAGCTGACGCTCTGGCGCCTCGATTTGACCCCCGCGATGACCGCACTGCTCAGCGCGCTCTTCGGCGGCGAGACGCTCGGAGACGCGCTCGCGCACATCGAGCGCGAGGTGCATGATGCGGAGGAGCTCGCCGAGGCGGAGCGCAGCGTGATGATCTGGTTTCGCGAGTGGGTCGCCGGGGGCGTCTTCGCCCGCATCGAGCTCCCGGACGCGAACCTGGAAGGAGCCTGTCCGTGAGCTACATCCGCACGATTCCCCCGAACGAAGCCGAGGCCGAGCTCGCAGCCGCCTACGCGAAGGTGGACACGCGCAAGGAGCCCGTCGCCAACATCTTGCAGGTCGCGTCGCTCAACCCGCGTGCTCTCTCGACGCACCTCGAGTTCTATCGGGCCTTGATGTTCGCCCACTCGCCGCTGTCGCGGGCCGAGCGCGAGGCGATCGCGGTCGCGGTCAGCGCGACAAACGACTGCCATTATTGAGTGACCCACCACGGGCGGAGTCTCCGCCCGCTGCTGCGAGACGACGAGCTCGTGGAGGCGATCGCTGCCGATCCGCCGTCCGCGCCTGCGTCGCCGCGCCTGCGCGCGATGATCGGCTACGCGGTCAAGTTGACGCGGTCGCCGGCCGCGATGCGCGAGGCGGACGTCGATGCCCTGCGCCTCGCCGGGCTCGACGACCGCGCCGTCCTCGATCTCGCGATGGTCGTCGCCTACTTCAACTTCGTGAACCGGCTTGCCCACGGACTGGGCGTCGAGCTCGAGGCGGAGGCCGAGCACGACGGGTAGCGCTGGGCGGCCGCCTTGGCCGCCCGCGCCTCCTCACCGAGCTCACACCCAGTGCAGCCCCCAGTGGGCGACCGCGCCGAGCATGGCCATCAGCCCCATCCCGATCATCAGCTTGTCGTGAATGCACGTCCCCTTGCACGACCTGCAACCGGACATCGGGCACATCTTGGCCATGAGCGTCGCTCCATTCGTGGGGTTCGCGATCGACGCCGACGCGTCGACTCGATCGACTTCCCACGCAGGCCGTTCGGCGATCGCATCTAGGGGTGTCGCGCCACGAAGGACGAGCGGTACGCGCTCCGCCAGTCGCTCAGCCGGGGGCACGCCCGAAGCGCCCGAGCCCTGACCGTGAACATTCCGGTTTCACGATTCCTCTTGGGAGCATCGATACTCGCTCGGAACGCTTCGACGCTCGCGAGAATTGACCCGGGTCTGCTCGCGAGAAGAGGTCCGCCCCGCGTGATCGCACCGCCTCGCGGCATCGTGCCCGTCGCCGCCGTCGCGATGTGCGACGTCGCCGACGCCAATGAGGCGCCCGCGTAGGCGAGAGGCACTTAGGGAGGCGCGTGTCGTTCGCTGCGGGGTCGCGATGCGCGGCGTCGTCCCCGCCGCGATCGCGCACGGCAGAGCACTTCCGACCTTGCAGGTCGGCCCGCACCGCGAGCGCTGCGCGCTCGAAGCCGCAGGTGCGTTGGATGGTCCGCAAGCGGCCGTGCCCGGTGTGTCGACAGTGGTTCCAGCCCGACGGCCGCGTCGGCGCACGGCAGCGGACGTGCTCGAAGCCCGAGTGTCGCGCGGCGCGCCGCAAGAAGACGCAGGCCGCGTGGCGTGAGGCCAACCGTGGCTACTTCGCGACGCGGCGAATCGAGAAGCGGACGGCGCCGCGCGAGGACGGGGGCCGCCGCCGATCCCGCGAATGCCTCGTCCGTTGGACCGACTTCCCTGGGACCTCGCGCAAACCGAGTTTGGGGTGGCAAGGCGCGGAGTTCATTGGCCAATTCGGGCGAGTCCTCCTTCGGACGACGCAAGACGAGAGGCGGCCGGAAGTGCGCGATACCTCATAGGATTCGGGCGGACTAATCCGGTCTATCCGCAAGACGAGAGGCCGGGGGTGGCAGCGTCGGGCGCGATGCAGATCGAGCTCGGTCAGATCGATCGACGGTACGAATCGCTGCGGACGCGGCGTTCCGCGCGAGAGAGGAAGCTCCTCGCTTCGCTCGCGGAGATCGGGCAGCAGACGCCGCTCATCGTCGTGCGCGACGACGCCAAGCTCGTCCTCGTCGACGGCTACAAGCGCGTGCGCGCGCTCGCGCGGCTCGGTCACGACACGGCCTCTGCGGTCGAGTGGGCGCTCGGCGAGCTCGATGCGCTACTGCTCGAGCGGCAGCTGCGCGGCGGCGATCCCGACAGCGCGATCGAGCAAGGCTGGCTGCTTCGCGAGCGCTCTACGCGCTTCGGTCTCGGGCTCGACGAGCTCTCGCGACGCTTCGATCGGAGCAAGAGCTGGGTGAGCCGTCGCATCGGGCTCGTCGGCGAGCTGCCCGAGCCGGTGCAGATGCACGTGCGCGAGGGGCGATCGGCGCGCACGCGGCGATGAAGTTCCTGGTGCCGTTGGCGCGCGCCAACGAGGAGCACGCGGTGCGCCTCGCCGACGCGATCGCGCCGCTCCGCCTGGCGAATCGGCAGATCGGCGAGTTGTACGCGACCTACAAGTCGAGCAACGCGGATGCGCGCGAGCTCCTTATGCGCAACCCGATGCTGGTGCTCGAGGCTCGCGCGGAGATCTCGGCCGACGGCGCGGCGCCCGTCGAGAAGCTGCTCGACGATCTGCACATTGTGGCTGCGGTCGCGCGTCGCGCGCACACGCGGCTGGTGCGCGGAGCCGTGGACGGCGCGGGAGAGGAAGCGCGTGAGGCGGTGCGGCTCGCGTGCGGCAGCGCGCACGGCGAGGTCGAGCGCCTCAAGCGGCGCAGCGATCGGGAGGTAACACATGCTGGATCAGACGACGCGGTCAGCCATCCTTCGACTACGTGAGCAAGGCCACGGCTCGCGCGCGATCGCGGACGCGCTCGGCATCTCGCGCGGCGCGGTCAAGCGCGTGCTCTGCGCGGGCAACGACGGCGTGCCGCACATCGAGCGCGCCGAGCGCGCCGAGCCGCATCACCAGGACATCCTCGCGCTCTACGCCTCGTGCAAGGGCAACCTCGTGCGTGTGCACGAGGAGCTCTCGGCGCTCGGCGGCGCGGTGAGCTACCCCGCACTGACCGCGTACTGCCGTCGGCACGGGATCGGCTTCGCGCCGCCGAAGCCGGCGGGCCACTACGACTTCGCGCCGGGCGAGGAGATGCAGCACGACACCTCGCCGCACGAGGCGGAGATCGCGGGACACCGCACCAAGATCCAGACGGCGTCGCTCGCACTCTGCTACTCGCGAATGCTCTTCTTTCAGTGCTATCCGCGCTTCAGTCGATTCGAGTGCAAGGTCTTCCTCACCGACGCGGTGACCTATTTCGACGGCGCCTGCGCGCGTTGCATGATCGACAACACGCACGTCATCGTGCTCTCGGGCACGGGTCGCCAGATGGTGGCGGTGCCCGAGATGGTCGCCTTCGGCGAGCGCTTCGACTTCGACTTCGTCGCGCACGAGCTCGGCGACGCCAACCGCTCGGCACGCGTCGAGCGCCCCTTCGATCACATCGAGAACAACTTCTTCGCGGGCCGACGCTTCGCCTCCTTCGAGGACCTCAACGCGCAGGCGCGTGCCTGGTGCGACAAGGTCAATGCCACTTCCAAGCGGCACCTGCATGCAAGCCCGCGCGAGCTCTTCGCCAAGGAACGAGTGGCCATGAAGCCATTGCCGATCTTTGTGCCCGAGGTCTACGAGCTGCATCACCGCACCGTTGACACCGAGGGCTACGTCAACGTCCGGCGTAACCGCTACTCGGTGCCGTATCAGCTGATCGGCCGAGACGTCGAGGTACGCGAGAGCAAGGATCGCGTCGACGTCTATGACGGCCCGCGGCGCGTTGCGTCGCAGCGGCGCGAGATCGCAGCGCTCGACGCGCGCGTGACCGAAGTTGCGCATCGTCCGCCGCGCAGCGAAGGCCTCTATGCGAGGCACGCGGTCTCGGTCGAGGAGCGCCGATTGGCCGAGCGGCTTTCCGAGAGCGTCGCGTACGTCGCGCTGCTGCGCGAGCGAGGGCGTGGAGGCACGCGCGATCTGCGCTGGCTCCTGCGGATGGTCGACGACTACCCGCGCGAGCCGATGCGCGACGCGCTCGCCGAGGCGATCCGATACCGCATGGCCGATCTCGATCGGCTCGAGCGCATGGTGCTGCGCCGCATCGCGCGCGATTTCTTCAGCGGGCCCAATGACCCGAAGGACGGCGAAGATGACCGATGAGATCGCACAGTTGCTCAAGTCGCTTCACCTCGGACGTGTCGCCGAGCTCCTCGATGACGAGCTGGCGAACGCCGAGACGGCGAGCCTCTCGTACCAGGACCTCATCGCACGTCTGCTTCGCGCGCAGTGGCACCACGCCCAGCAGAACGCGCTCGAGTGGCGCATCGACCGCGCCAAGCTCCCCGAGAAGTGGACCCTCGAGTCCTTCCCATTCAAGAAACAACCGGGGGTCTCCCAGAAACAGATCCGCGGCTTCGCCGAGCTCGACTTCGTCGCCAAGGCCGAGAACATCGTCTTCATCGGTCCGACCGGCGTCGGCAAGACCGGACTCGCCTCGGGTCTGCTCCTCAAGGCCCTCCAGAACGGACATCGCGGGCGCTTCATACGCGCCCAGGACCTCTTCGACGAGATGTACGCCTCGCTCGCCGACCGCTCGACCCGCAAGCTGCTCACCTACCTCGCGCGCCTCGAGGTGCTCGTGATCGACGAGATGGGCTACCTCAACCTGCGGCCCGAGCAGTCCAACATCTTCTTCAAGCTGATGGAGGAGCGGTACCGACGCCGAGCCACGATCATCACGACGAATCTCGAATACGAGGAGTGGCACAACTTCCTCGGTAACAAGCCCCTCGTCGAGGCGCTCCTTTCGCGTCTACGCCACCAGTGCCACACCGTCCGCATCGATGGCGCTTCGCTGCGCGCCCCGCAGAACGGAGGCTGACTCCTCTACCCCGCTGCGCGACGACGAGCCCCCGCTGCCGACCACCGACGGGTCCGAGCAACGGGGGCTTTCGTGCGTCCGCGGCACCGATCGCGATCGCTACGCGGCGGCGTGATCGTGATCGAGATGCCGACGCGCGATCGCGACGTGGGTCCGTCTTGGCGAGCGGGGGCGGGTCTGTTTTGAGGAGCGGCGAAGGAACGTGCGGGCGCGCTGCCGCGATCACCATGCTCACGATGCGACGGTAGCGAGCGGGCCTTCACTCGGATCGCTCTCTCTCAGAAGCACTCCTTTCTCTGCTCCAAATCGTTCAAGCATCTTAAGAGCGCCGACAAAGATCCGTTCGCCGCTAAATCAACGGTCGTGATCCTGGATCACGGCAGAGCTTGAGGAGGGGAACGCGCGGGTGACGCGATTGAAAGGCGCGGCACCCGCACGATTTCCTTTTGAAATCAGCGTGAACTTCGTCCAAGGGTGATGTTGCGAAGCAAAACCTTCGGAGAAGCCCACAATGGCAATCATACCTCGAATGTCGCGCCAGGTGGCGCGCTCGCTGTTGCGATGGGGAAAGAAAGGCAAGGACCCTGACCTCCTCCTCCGCGTGCAGATCGTCGCCTGCGCGGGTCGTGGCGAGTCGGCCATCGCCATCACGGAGCTGGTCGGCTGTGTGCGCTCATCGGTCTACCGCACGGTGGCGCGCTACGTCGACGGGGGGAGGGAGGGGTTGCTCGACGAGCGCGTCAACAATGGAAGGCGACTGGCCGACGCCGAGTTCTGCGCAGCGGTGGGTCAACTCCTCACCGGGCATCCTGGGGACCATGGCTTCACTCGACCGACGTGGACACGTGAGCTGATGATCAAGGTCGCCGAGGCCGAGACTGGTGTGCGCGTCAGCCTGGCGGTCATGGGGCGCGTCCTGCGTCGGCTCGGCGCGCGACGCGGTCGTCCAAAGCCAGTTGTCGCTTGTCCGCTGTCGGACCGACAGCGACGCCGCAGACTGGCGAAGATCCGAATCCTCCTCGAAACGCTGCCGTCAGACGAGGTTGCCGTCTACGAAGACGAGGCGGATATCCACCTGAACCCGAAGATCGGCATCGACTGGATGCCCCGCGGCGTACAACGGAAGGTGATGACGCCGGGCAAGAACGCGAAGCCGTACATTGCGGGCGCCCTCGACGCACGAGACGGCACCGTGCTCTGGGTTGGTGCGACTGCGAAGACCAGCGCGCTCTTCGTCGCGATCCTGAACAAGCTCGCCGAGCACTACGTCGAAGCGCGTCGGATTCACGTAGTCCTCGACAACTACGGGATTCACTACAGTCACGAGACACGCCGTGCACTGGCGCAGCTGCCGCAGATCGTGCTGCATTTCCTGCCGCCCTACTGCCCCGACCACAACCGCATTGAGCGTCTCTGGCAGGATCTGCACGCGAACGTCACACGCAACCACCGACACGCGACACTCTTCGCACTGTGCGACGCGGTTGCTCGCTATCTCGGAGAGGTGTCGCCGTGGCCGCGTAGCCACGTCCGGCGAGGCGCTGGGGCCAATCCGACCGCGGTCGCAGATTCAGCCGAAAATAGGGCCGCGGCGTGAACCGTGTCCCAGATTGTCGATCGGTGATTTAGCGTCGTACGGGGAGCCACGTAGTTCGCAGAGACGCCGAGGGTAGCCTCGGCGTTCATGCTTTTGGGCGAAGTCGGTCTACACGAAGCGGATCCACGCCCCCAAGAGCGCCGCGAAGGCCGCTCGATTCGCCTCGAACGCCGCGCCCTTGCCCAGCGACACGAGGCAGCGGTCCTTGGCGAGCCACTTCTCGACGAGGCCCGCGGGGTCCTCCACGGGCACGCCGGTCTCGGCGGTCGCCTTCTTCTTCACCCCGGTGAACAGGATCAGCTGCACCGTCGTGCGGGAGCGCAGGTGGACGGTGGCGAAGAAGTCGTTCTCGTTGCGGAAGCTCACCGAGTTCCACTTGATCTCCTCGCGGAGGCCCGGCCCGAGTCCCAGGATCACCTTCCGTACCTCGTGGATCTCCGCCTCGAGCGGGTGCGCCTGGCTCGCGAGGAACGCGTCGAGGGTCGGCGTGGCGGTCTTGTTCTTCATCGGTCTCGCCGTCAATGCGCGCGCAGCAGCCACCACTCGTACGCCAGCATCGCCGCCGCACCGAGCAGGATCGACGCGCCGATCGCGAGCTTCTCCTGCGTCGCGAGCGTCGCGTCCCCATTCTCGTCGGGGGGCCCCGACGGCGGGAAGAAGAACAGCGCGTTGCCGAGGAGGAAGAACGCCGGCCACGCCAGGAACAGTCGGTGCACCGCTTCGCCGCGCAGGTGTTCGCGCACGCCGAGGGGCAGGAACACGATGCCCGCGCCCATCAGGCCGAGCGCGACGTGGCGGTTCTGGATCAGCGCCATCCCCTCTCCTGAAGTCGAGCCGCCCCACGGGGTCAAGCGACGCTCCGACGGCTTGCTTGCTCGGGGTCGTCCGGGCCGCGCGACGTTCCATGATGTCGTCGAAACGCAAGGGGCGCGCCCTGCGATCGCGCAAAACCGCCGCACGAGTGGCCCGAAGACGCGGGCTTCGTGGCGGCGCGGTAGTTGCGTGCCGCAAGGCTGCCATGGCACTCATGAAGGCCGCGATCTGTAGGCGCTACGGGCCCCCCGAGGTGCTCGTCGTCGAGGAGGTGGAGAGACCGCGGCCGAAGGCCAGGGAGGTGCTCGTCCGGATCCACGCCTCGACGGTCAACTCGAGTGACTGGTTCATCCGCAGCGGCATCCCGGACGCGCCTGCATTCACGCGGATGATGATGAAGCTGATGATCGGCCTCTGTCGCCCGCGCCGCCAGATTCTCGGCCTGATCGCGGCCGGCGAGGTGGTGGAGATCGGCAAGCGGGTCGAGCGCTTTCACGTGGGCGACCGCGTCTACGCCTTCACCAAGTTCCACCTGGGCGGGTACGCCGAATACACGTGTCTGCGCGAGGGGAGCACGGTGGGGCTGGCGCCGGTCGGTCTGTCGCTCGAAGAGGCCGCGGCCATCGTGTTCGGCGGCTTGCTGGCGCTGCACTACCTCCGCAAGGGAGAGGTGCGACCGGGCATGCAGGTGTTGCTCTACGGTGCGTCGGGCGGCGTCGGAACCGCAGCAGTGCAGCTGGCCAAGCACTTCGACGCCGAGGTCACGGCGGTGTGCGGGCCGGACAGCGGTGCCCTCGTCCGCCGCCTCGGCGCCGATCACGTGCTCGACTACACGCAGGTGTCCACGCCTCCGCAGGGAGCGCACTACGATCTCGTCCTGGACACGGTGGGCAGGCGCAAGACCTCTGCGCTACGGACGGCCTGCGAGCGCGCGCTGCGTCCAGGGGGCCGTGTGGTCTCGGTCGACGACGGCACGCCCGACTTCTCCTCACGCGAACTCGCCGAGCTCACGGAGCTCGCGGAGCGTGGCGCGATCAAGCCAGTCATCGATCGACGTTACCCGCTCGAGCAGATCGTGGAAGCCCACCGCTACGTCGAGGGCGAGCACAAGAAGGGCAACGTCGTCATCTCGATGGTGCCCGGCGTGTCCTGAGCGGACGCGGATCATTGATTGGCTCGGCGTGACTCGCTGCGGAGATGCGGCACGCTGCCCTTGCACGAACGCCCCGTCGGGGCGTCGTGGCCTGCGAGCGTGCTCCCGCTATGCTGGGCTCACCCATGGTCGCCATTCGCCGCGGCGACGTGTTCTGGATCGAGCCGGCCGCGGACCACGAGTTTCGTCACCCGCACGTGGTGGTCCAGGACGACGTCTTCAACCGCTCGCGGATCGAGACCGTGGTCGTGCGCGCTCACGACCAACCTCGGCCGCGCCACCGAGCCGGGCAACGTCCTCCTCGACGTCGGGGAGGGCGGGCTCGAGAGGCAGAGCGTCGTCGTGGTCTCGCAGATCGCCTCCCTGGAGAAGCACCGCCTCGGCGCGCGCATCGGGTCGCTCTCGCCCGCCCGGGTCGACCAGATCGTCGACGGCCTGCGCTTCCAGCAGGCCTCGTTCTTCCGGGAGTGAGTATCGTGGGGTCGTGCCCCACGTCCCCGTCGACCTCGGGATCGTCTCCGCCGACGCCGCGCACGTCGAGGTGCATTTCGTCGGGGGAGACCTCGTCCTCGCCTTCGTCGCCTACGACGAGGTCCCGCGCCGTCGCGTGTTCCACGACGTCCTCGCCTTCCGGTTCCAGGAGCCGGACGAGGCCGGGATCCGCGACGATTGCAGCTACGAGGTCGTCGCTTCTCCCTGGCTCGCGCGCCAGTGCGAGCTGCAGGCGGTGCCCGCGGCGGAGTACGCGCACTACCTCGTCTGCTTCAACGCCTGCGGTGCGCTCGACGTGCTGTGCCGGCGTCACTCGCCCCGGTAGGCCTTCTCCAGCGCCGCCACGTCGAGCTTCTTCATCCCCATCATCGCCTGGAACATGCGCCCGAGGCCGGGACCCTTGCCGGTGCGCTGCAGCTCCACGAACGCGTCAGGCACGAGTTGCCACGACACGCCGTAGCGATCGACGAGCCAGCCGCACTGGCTCTCCTTGCCGCCGGTCGTCAGCGCGTCCCACAGGCGGTCGACCTCGGCCTGGTCGGTGCACCGGACCGAGAGCGAGATGGCCTCGGTGAACTTGTACTGCGGACCGCCGTTGAGCGCCTGGAACCGCTGCCCGGCCAGCGTGAACTCGACCATCATGGCCGTGCCGGCGGGGAACGGCATGCCCTCGCCGTAGCGACCGATGGCGCCGATCGCGCCGTCGGCGAACAGCGACGAGTAGAACCGCGCGGCCTCCTCAGCCTGGCCGTCGAACCACAGGCACGGCGCGATCTTCGAGCCGCGGACCTTGGTGAGGCGCGCCTCGAGCTTGCCGAGCTCCATCTCCCAGCCCGCGACCGCGCGCTGCGTCCAGAGCTCGTCGTGCATGGCGTCGATGGTGAGGGCCATGCGAACGCCGGCCGCCGTGCTCGAGAGCTCGACGCGCTTCTCGACGTCGTAGGCGGTGACGCCGGGGACGAAGTCGACCGGGTGCAGGTACGCGAGGCGCTCGTTCCGGGCGACCTCGGTGTACCGGATCACGTGCTCGGTGACGGTCGGCATGCCGGCCTTCTCCATGAACGCGATCTTGTCCGCCTCGATCGCCGCCATCGCGTAGTGCAGCTCGCCGCCGACGCGCACGTCGATCTTGCTCACTGTCACGGCGAAGCCGTCTGGTCCCCACCAAGACTCGATGCCGTCCTTGGTCGTCCAGAGCTCCCACACGTCTTCGATCGAGGCGCGGTAGGTGCGCTCCAGCGTGATGCGCTTCTTCATGACGGCTTTCCCTTCTTGCGTTTCTTCTCGAGCGCCGCCTCGAACCGATCGAGGCGGGCCTCCCAGAGGCTGCGGTAGCGAGCGACCCAGGCGTCGAGCTCGCGGAACGGCTCGGCGCGCAGCGAGTAGAGCCGCCGCGCGCCGTCGGGCCGCATCTGCACGAACCCCGCCTCGCCGAGGATGCGGAGGTGGCGCGAGACGCCCGACTGGTGGATGTCCACGCGTTCGACGAGATCGTTCACGGCGTGCTCGCCGCCGAGCAGGGCCTCGACGATGCGGCGCCGGGTCGGATCGGCTAGGGTCTCGAAGACATCGACATGCATGATGGTGCATATGTATTGCGGTGCATGTCAGTCGTCAAGCCCGACCGAACCGGCCGCGGCTTGCGGCTTCGGTGCCCCTACGGCAAGAGGCGCATCGTGAGCGGCAGGAGGAGGGCGTCGTGAGCGTACGCATCGGCATCAACGGGTTCGGTCGGATGGGGCGGCTCGCCCTGCGCGCGGCGTGGGGCCGCGCCGGCATCGAGGTGGTCCACGTGAACGAGACCAAGGGCGGCGCCGAGACGGCAGCCCACCTCCTCGTGTTCGACTCGATCCACGGGCGCTGGGGGCACGACGTGCGGGGCGCGGGCGATTCGCTCGCCATCGACGGTCGGCGCCTCGGCTTCAGCGCCCACGCGTCGCCCGGCGCGGTCCCCTGGCGCGAGGCGGGCGTCGACCTCGTGCTCGAGTGCTCGGGCAAGTTCCGCACGACCGAGACCCTGGACCCGTACTTCGCGAGCGGCGTGCGCAAGGTCATCGTCGCCGCCCCGGTGAAGGAGGGCGCGCTCAACGTGGTGATGGGCGTGAACGACCACCAGTATCGGCCTGCCGAGCACCACCTGCTGACCGCGGCCTCGTGCACCACCAACTGCCTCGCCCCGGTGGTCAAGGTGATCCACGAGGGGCTCGGCATCCGCCACGGCGTCATCACCACCATCCACGACCTGACCAACACGCAGACCGTGGTCGACGCCCCCCACAAGGACCTGCGGCGCGCCCGCGCGAGCGGCGTGTCGCTCATCCCGACCAGCACCGGCTCGGCGACCGCGATCACCATGATCTACCCCGAGCTCGCCGGGAAGCTCAACGGGATCGCCGTCCGCGTCCCGCTGCTCAACGCGTCGCTGACCGACTGCGTCTTCGAGGTGGCCCGGCCGACCACCGTCGCGGAGGTCAACGGGCTGCTCGAGGCCGCGGCCAGCGGGCCTCTCCGGGGCATCCTCGGGTACGAGACGCTTCCCCTCGTGTCGGTCGACTACAAGGACGACCCGCGGTCCTCGATCGTCGACGCCCTCTCGACGATGGTGGTCGACGGCACGAGCGTGAAGATCCTCGCCTGGTACGACAACGAGATCGGCTACGTGCACCGCATGGTGGAGCTCGCCCAGAAGGTCGCCGCGAGCCTCGGATGAGCGCAGCCCGCAACTACGCGCTGGTGACCGCGGCCTACTGGGGGTTCACGCTCACCGACGGCGCGTTGCGGATGCTGGTGCTGTTGCACTTCCACGCGCTCGGGTTCTCGCCGGTCACGCTCGCGTTCCTCTTCCTGTTCTACGAGTTCTTCGGCGTCGTCACGAACCTGTTCGGCGGGCTCCTCGCCGCGCGCCTCGGCCTCAAGGTCACCCTCGTGAGCGGGCTCGCGCTGCAGGTGTTCTCGCTCGGCATGCTCTCGCTCGTGCAGGACCGGTGGGGTGTGACGCGGGCGGTCGTGTGGGTGATGGCTGCGCAAGCGCTCTCCGGCATCGCCAAGGACCTCACCAAGATGAGCGCCAAGACGTCGGTGAAGGTGCTCGTGCCCGAGGGCGAGCATGGCGCGCTGTTCAAGTGGGTGGCGCTGCTCACCGGGTCGAAGAACGCGCTCAAGGGCGTGGGCTTCTTCCTCGGGGGCTTCCTGCTCGCCGCCCTCGGCTTCCGCGGTGCACTGTGGGCCATGGGTGCGGCGCTCGCCCTCGTCCTCGTCGGCTCGATGGCCTCGCTGCCGCGCGAGCTCGGCCGGGCGAAACACAAGTCCAAGCTCTCGACTCTTTTCTCCAAGTCGCGCGAGGTGAACGTGCTCTCGGGCGCGCGCTTCTTCTTGTTCGCCGCCCGCGACGTGTGGTTCGTGGTCGGCGTCCCGGTGTTCTTGTCGACCGCGTTCCACTGGGGATTCACCCAGGTCGGCACGTTCCTGGCGGTGTGGGTGATCGGGTACGGCGTCGTGCAGTCGGCGGCCCCCGCGCTGATCCGGCGCGCGACGCATGGCGCGGTGCCGGGCGGGGGCGCCGCTCGGGGGCTGGCCCTCCTGCTCGCGGTGGTGACCGCGCCGGTCGCGCTCGCCGTTCACGCCGGGCACGCGCCCGTGGTCGTGGTGGTCGGGTGGACTGGCGGTGTTCGGCGCGGTGTTCGCGCTCAACTCGTCGGTGCACTCGTACCTCATCCTCGCCTATTCGGACGGGGACAAGGTCGCTCTGAACGTCGGCTTCTACTACATGGCGAACGCGGGCGGTCGACTCGTGGGCTCGCTGCTCTCAGGGGTGCTGTTCCAGCTCGGGGGAGTCGTCGCGTGCCTGTGCGGTTCGGTCGCCTTCGCGCTCGCCACGTTCGTGACGTCGGCGGCGCTGCCCGGAGGGCACCCGGCCCTCGCGCTCGACCAGCTCGGAGACGATGCAGGAGGCGACTGAGGGTTTCGTTGTCGTATCGTCACATTACGATATGCATGGCCACGCTATGCTGTGAAATATGTGTAGAGTGGCACAGCGCATCGCGCTAGAGCGATGACGAGGAGGTACGACACCATGCCGGACGACCCCGTAGCCCGGAAGCTCGGTTTCCTCGACCGCTTCCTGACGCTGTGGATCTTCCTCGCGATGGGCGTCGGGATCGCGCTCGGCCTCTGGGTGCCGGCGTTCTCTGCGGGGCTCTCGCGGCTCAGCGTCGGCACCACCTCGGTGCCCATCGCGGTCGGGCTCATCGTCATGATGTACCCGCCGCTCGCCAAGGTCCGCTACGAGGAGCTCGGCCTCGTCTTCCGCGACAAGAAGGTCCTCGCCCTGTCGCTGGTGCAGAACTGGATCGTCGGCCCGATCCTGATGTTCGCGCTCGCGGTCGTGTTCCTCCGGGACAAGCCCGAGTACATGCTCGGGCTGATCCTCATCGGCCTGGCCCGGTGCATCGCGATGGTGATCGTGTGGAACGACCTCGCGGAGGGTGACACCGAGTACTGCGCCGGTCTCGTGGCGTTCAACTCGATCTTCCAGGTGCTCTTCTTCTCGGTGTACGCCTGGTTCTTCGCGACCCTGCTCCCCGCCTGGCTCGGGCTGAAGAGCACGGTGGTCGCCATCGGCATCAGCGACATCGCCAAGAGCGTCGCAATCTATCTCGGCATCCCGTTCGCCGCGGGGTTCCTCACTCGGCGCGTGCTCGTCTCGGCCAAGGGCCTCGAGTGGTACGAGGCCCGGTTCGTGCCGCGCATCAGCCCGCTCACGCTGGTCGCGCTCCTCTTCACCATCGTGGTGATGTTCTCGCTCAAGGGCCAGGCGATCGTGCAGCTCCCGCTCGACGTCCTGCGCATCGCGCTGCCGCTCCTCGTCTACTTCGTCGCGATGTTCGCGGTGTCGTTCTTCATGAGCAAGCGGTTGGGCGCCGACTACGCGCGCTCCGCCACGCTGTCGTTCACCGCGTCGTCCAACAACTTCGAGCTCGCCATCGCCGTCGCGGTCGCCACGTTCGGCATCCACAGCGGCGCGGCCCTCGCCGCCGTGATCGGACCGCTGGTCGAGGTGCCGGTGCGGCCTGGTCCACGCCCGCTGATCCGCCGGCGGCACCGGGAGGCGCCCCGCGACCATCCCGCGGCGGGCGCGGGCCCGATCGGGTGGTCGGAGACCACCACGACACGCTGTATCATCCGCGCCGTCGGTACCGAGCACCCGTCATCCACGCTGACCGTCTGTTCGCTGTGCGTGAAGATCGTCGGCCAGCGCGGAGCACGTGGCGTGGAGGCCGCGCTGTGGTTCCGGATCGATCGCGAAGAGGTCCGCGGCGAGCGACGCCCAGCGGAACCCGTGCCCCACCTGGCGCCGCGCGAGGTCCCCCGCTGTGGCCGAGGTCGCGGCAGCGTGTGGTCGACGCCGGCGCGCGCAGCGGTCGAAGTCGGTCGACGAGATGACGTCGGAGCCGTGGTCGTGCCCACGGTGAGTCGGCGCTCTGCGCCGAGAGGAGGTATGCCGGTGTTCCTCCGTCCGGCGCGTGGCGGCCTGGGGGGGCCTGGCCCCTCCCGGAAACCCGGCAGCCCCCCCCCTCCAGGGACGGCCTGCGAGCGGCTGAGCCGCGCCGGTGCGGCCGGGACCGAGATCCGCCGCGCGGGCGCCCTCGTCGCGCCTGACGGAACCAGCAGCGCTCAGGGCGGCGGCGCGCGCCTCGAGCTCGTGACTCTGCCGGCCCAGGAGCGCGAGCCGCTGGAACCGCCTCACCTTGCTTTGGGCTGCGCGGCCGCCCCGCGCGCGCGGGGGTCCCTGCGCCCCGGGGGGGGGCCCCCGGGCGGGGCCCCCCGTGGGAGGGGCAGGCCGCCGGGCGCTGGACGCCCTCGGACGACCACGGCACGAGCGCGACGCGGGGGCAGAGCGCCACGACCTCGTGCAGGTACCGCGCCTCGTTCGCCCGGCGCGCCCGCAACGTCGGGTCGGTGACCGTGAGCGGGGTGAGGCTCTGGTTCACCACCCAGGCGAAGGGCTGGATCTCGGCGCGCGCGAGGTCGCGCTGCAGCGCGGCCGCCTCGTGCACGGGCGTGGCCTCGGCGAGGGTCACGATCAGGATGCGGGTGTAGGCGGGGTCGCGGAGGCGAGGCAGCAGCTTGCGCACCTCTTCGGGCGCGGCGCCGCGCGTGCGGAGCACCTCGCGGTGGTACGACTCGGCGGCGTCGAGCAGGAGCAGCGTGTGCCCCGTCGGCGCGGTGTCGATCACGACCAGCTCCTGCTCACCCTGATCGACGACCTTGGCGAACGCGCGGAACACCGCCACCTCCTCGGTGCACGGGGAGCGCAGGTCCTCCTCGAGGAGCGCGCGGCCGGCGGCGTCGAGCCCGGCGCCGCTCGTGCGGAGCACCTCTTCGCGGTAGTTCGCCGTCTCGACCACGGGATCGATCCGCGTGACCCGGAGGCCCGGCACGGCGTCACCCAGCGCGGCCTGCACGTGCGCGGCCGGGTCGGTGGTGGTGAGGTGCACGCGGAGGCCGCGGCGCGCGAGCTCGACGGCCACCGTCACGGCGACCGTGGTCTTGCCGACGCCTCCCTTGCCCATCGTGAGGATGACGCCGTGCGGGTGGCCCGCGAGCGCCGGTAGGAGGTCGGAGAGCGGCGCGACGATCGGGGGTGAGGGCGCGTCCGGCATGGTCGCGGGCGCGACCTCGGCGGAGAACAGCGCCCGCAGCGCGCCGACCCCGACGAGGCCGAACGGGTGGAGCGCGATGCTCGTCCGGGGGAGGGCAGCCAGCGACGCGGGCATCTCGGTGAGGGCGCGGGTGCCTCGTGCCTCGAGCGCTGCGGCGACCGGGTCATCACCCCCGGCCGCCGTGAACAGGCCGTTGAGCACCAGCTCCTGCCGCCTCACGCCGAGGGCGGCGAGCTCGCCGTGGGTGCGGTCGGCCTCGACGAGGGCGCTCCGCTCGGGCCGGCTGACGAGCACGAGCACCGTGGCGGTGGCGTCGACGAGGGCGGCGCGCGAGGCGACGTAGAGCGCCTGCTGCGCCGCGAGGCCGGCGAGCGGGCCGAGGCACGAGGTGCCGCCGGTGTTGGCCTCGAGGAACGTGGTCCAGGCCGCGGGGAGCTCGAGCAAGCGCAGCGTGTGTCCGGTCGGCGCGGTGTCGAACACCACGTGGTCGAACGCGGCGGTCGCCTGGTCGTCGCCGAGGAGCTTGGAGAACTCGTCGAAGGCGGCGATCTCGACCGTGCACGCGCCCGAGAGCTGCTCCTCGATGCTGCGGATGGCAGCATCTGGCAGCACCCCACGGTAGGGGCTCACCATCTTCTCGCGGTAGGCCCGCGCGGCTTCTTCCGGGTCGAGATCGAGCGCGGAGAGGTTCGGCACGGCGGCGATCGCCGTGGGCGTCGGGCCGAGCGGCGTCGCGAGCACCTCCCCGAGGTTCGACGCCGGGTCGGTGCTCACGAGGAGCACCCGCTTGCCGCGGTCGGCCAGGGCGATGGCCGTGGCGCACGCGACGCTCGTCTTGCCGACGCCACCTTTGCCGGTGAAGAACAGGTGACGCGGCGCGCGCTCGACCAGGCCGGACATCAGCAGCAGCCAGTCTTGGACTTCGCGCTGCCGCCGCAGCAACCCGAGGCCGCCGGCGCCACGTTCGCGGGCTTGACGACCACCCCGGCGAGGGCGGCGAGGGTCTCGCGGGTGGGGTAGGCGCCCTCGACGGCGATGCGGTCGTCGACGAGCACCAGCGGCAGCACGTCGGTGCCGCGCGCGAGGGCCTCCTTGACGGCGGCGGTCTCGGCGAACGCGCCGGGCTGGGCGGACAGGTTGAAGCGCTCGACCTTCACGCCCTGCTTCTGCAGCCAGTCGACGTCGGCCGCGAACCGGGCGAGCTCGGGGTCGCTGGTCGGGCCGCAGACGCCGGTCGAACAGCACATGGCGGGGTCGAAGACGCGGATGGTGGACATGGGTACCTCTATCGGTGACGAACGATGACGATTGGGCGGTTCAGAGGCTCCCTACCAGCGCTTTGAGGCGGCGGAGGGTGCGCGGTTCGAGGCAGTAGCAGACCCGGGGGCCGTCGACCTCGCCACGGACGAGGCCCGCGTCTTTGAGCACCTTGAGGTGCTGCGAGACGGTGGACTGGGCGAGCGTGAGTTCCTCGACGATGTCCCCGCAGATGCACGTGCTGCGGCGCGCCAGGAGGCGGAGGATCTGGACGCGGGCCGGGTGCCCGAGGGCCTTGCCGAGGAGGGCGAGCTCCTCGTCCGCGGCAGCACCCTCCACGGGCCGCAGGTCGGGGCCTTCGGCCGCCGGTGGACAGCAGGGCGCGTCGTCCTTCTTCATCGTAGAACGACGATAGCACTGCTGGCCGTCAGCGGCGAGCCCGGCAGAGCAGAGAACAACGGTCGAGCCGGTCGTGGCAGAGGGGGAACAGGAGCTGCGCTCGCAGCTCCGACGGATGGGCCGCTCCCTCGGCGAGTCCGAGCGCGCGCGGGTTTCCGGCCGGCAGACGCCGCGTCCCGAAGACCACGTCCCACACGACCAGCGTCGAGCCGTAGTTCACGAGGCCGAGGAGCAGCGGCACCGCCGCGTCGATGCCCAGGTTCCAGAGCAGGTTCACCGGGTGGAGGCGCACGCCGTTCAACGAGTACATCCGCGTCGGCGCGTGGTGCTCGGCGTGGAAGCGGAAGAGCCACGGGTGCTCGTGCGCGAGGCGATGGAGCCAGTACTTCCCGAGGTCGGCCAGCGTGACGGCGAGGACGACCTGGATTGCGAGGGGCAGTCGCGTCGGACCCTCGTTCGGCAGGGCGAGCGCAGCAGACGCCGCGAGGGCATGACCGAGCAGCCGCCCCACCGGCTGCAGCAAGGCGGCGAGGGCGAGGTAGACGCCGTCCTGGCGCGCCTCGGACCAGGGCGGATTCCAGGCCCGATCCCGCGGAGCCATCCGCTCGAGCAGCCCAACGGCTGCGAGGACGAGAAGGAAGGTCACCGTGACGACGAGGCCCGGCGAGACCCCACGCACGCGGAGAACGTCGGCCACGACGACCGAGGACACGACGATCGCGGGATACGCCGCGCGCGCGACGATCCCGGAAGACACGCTTCCAGACATGGGACTCCTGGGGGAAAGAGGAGGCTATTGGCTCTGTCGCTCCCGGACCGTCCCTGTCCGGTCCTCCGCGACGGGTTCGCAGCGGCAGCCGTCGCGGCGGCGCTGGTAGCCGATCACGTTGCCGTGCACGTCGAGCTCGAGATCGCAGCAAGCGCGCACGGTCTCCTCGAGCATCTTGCGACCACGTTGCACGCGCGACTTGGCGCCCGAGATCGAGAGGCCGACGCGGTCTGCGTACTCGCGCTGGCCGAGGCCCTGCACGTCGACGAGCTCGAGGGCCTCGGCGTACTCGGCGGGCAAGAGCGCGAGCATCGGACGGAGCCAGCCGGCGACCACCTCGTTGACGTTGCCGTTCTCGGGTTCGTCGACGGGCTCGTCCTTCTCGGACAGCTCGACCTCGGTGCGCCGCGCGCGGTGGTGGTCGGCCACGACGCTGCTCGCGATGCGGAACGCCCAGCCGGGCAGCCGCGCCTCGTCGCGCAGGTCGCCCGCGCGCTCGTGCATGCGCAGCAGGATGTCCTGCACGAGGTCGTCGACGTGATCGGGGTGCACCCGCCGCGCGACGAACGCGCGGAGCCCCTTGCGCAGGGCGAGGTACACCGGTGTGGCCGCGTGGCCCTCGCTGGGGGTGGATTGCATCGAGGGCATCGTATCCACCGGCTGGGCGAGGGTCGATCTCATGCGCTTTCCCCGAGAAGACGGGGGTGACCCCGAAAGGACGCAGGGTTTCGACTAGCGGAGGGCCGAGGGGTCCATTCCGGCCCGGAGGCGCTCGTCGCCGTCCTCGAAGTCGCGGGCCGTCAGCCAGAGCCGCAGCAGGTGTCGCTTCTGCGCCAGGTCGTCGTGGTCCTTGTACGCGGTGCGCTTGTGGAGGATGACCGAGTTCTAGAGCCAATGCACGTCGCCGGGCTGGAACTCCATGCCGAGGTAGAGCGCGGGGTCGTTGGCGGTCGCCTCGTAGAGCGAGAGCAGCTCCTCGCGCGCCGCCGTGAGGCGCGGCACCTCTGGCAGGTGCTGCGCGCGCCGGATGTACCAGCCGAGGAAGAAGCTCGCGAGGTGACGCCCGTCCCAGCGGCAGATGGGCATCTGGAAGTAGGCCGGGAACCCTGGCGGGAACTCGCCATGCAGGTGGAAGAACCACTCCTCGAACAGCAGCTCCGCGAGGTCGGGCCGTTGCCGGGCCACCACCTCGAACACCGAGACCGAGCTCACGATCCGGCTCACCCCGCCGGAGCGAGCGCCCCGGAGAGCGAGCAGCCCGATGATGTCTGCGCCGTCGGTGTGAAAGTCCTGCTCGGCGCGCGTGGTGTACAGGCGGGTGTTCGCGTCGGCCGGATCGGCCCCGGTGTCCCGGACGTGGCAGACGAGGTCGCCCGCGCTGTTCTGGGGGACGGCTTCGCCGAGCTCGCGCCCGAGCAGCCAGAACATGCGGGTCATCGCGGCCTCGCTGCGACCCTCGACCGGCACGCCCCGGACGAGGACGAACCCGATCCCGTCGCGGAGATCGGCCCGCCAGCGTCGCACCGCTGCCGAGAGCGCGGGCAGGGGGACCCGCCCGATCTCCGCGAGCGGTCGCTCCTGCAGGGCCTCCGCGGCCGCCGCGAGCTCGGCTCGTTCGGCGGCGTCGAGCGGCTGGATCCACGAGCGATCCACCGCGAGCGCGGGGCCCCGCCAGCGCGCCCGGGCGTCGAGGAGATCGGGCAGCGTCACGCCTTCTCCGCGCAGCAGGTGGGTCCGCAGCAGCTCTTCGCGGCCCCCGGCTTCCGGGCCTCGATCGTGGCCGAGGCGACGTACTTCTCGGCGCCCGACCCGGGCATCCACTGCGCGATGAACTCGGCGCTCTCGGGCTTCGGCGAGATCTGGATGTCCTCGAAGCCGGCCACGCGGAGCAGGGCGTGCAGGGTGTCGACGCTGGCCGCGCCGCTGACGCACCCCGTGAGCATGGCGATCTGCTCGCCGAGGGCCGCGGGGAGCGGCGCGAGCAGGACCACGTCCGAGATGGCGAGGCGCCCACCCGGCCCGAGCACGCGGAAGCACTCGCGGAACACGCTGCCCTTGTCCGGCGAGAGGTTGATCACGCAGTTGGAGAGGATGACGTCGACCGCGCCGTCCGCCACGGGTAGGTGCTCGATCTCGCCGAGCCGGAACTCGACGTTCTTGGCCTCCGCGCGGCCGGCGTTGCCGCGCGCCTTGCTGACCATGTCGGGGGTCATGTCGACCCCGATGACGTGGCCGGCCTCGCCGACCTGTCGAGCCGCGAGGAAGCAGTCGAAGCCGCCGCCGCTGCCGAGGTCGAGCACGGTCTCGCCGGGACGCAGCGCCGCGATCGCCCGGGGATTGCCGCACCCGAGGCCCATGTTCGCCCCCTCGGGCACCGCCGCGAGGTCCTCCTTGGTGTAGCCGAGGGCGAGGCTCGCCTCCTTGGTCGGCCCGCACCCGCAGCCGATCGCCCCGTCGCTCTTGGCCACGTTGCCGTAGAGCTCTCGCACCGCGCTGCGCACCTCGTCTGCCGTTCGCTGATCCATGTTCGTTGCCTCCTGCTCCTCTAGACGGCGTCGGTCCCGAAAGGACGCAACGGTCAGCCGCCCTCCTCCCAGTCCTGCCACTTCACCTCGTTGCGCTCCAGGAACGCCTTCACCGCGACGCCCACGGTCGGGAAGAAGTACTCGTGGCCGATCTTCTCCTGGAGCCCGTAGCGGAGCAGGCGGTCCTTGACCGGGTCCTTCAGCTCGGCGAACGCCAGCTCGACGCCGCGCGCCGCGAGCTCGCCGTCGAGCTCCTGGATCATCTCGGCGGCGGTGGTGTCGACGTCGGTGATCGGCTCGGCCGCGATCACCACCCAGCGCGGGGGCGTGGGCGCCTCCTCCACGACGTCGATCACGCGGGCGCGGAACGTGTCGGCGTTGGCGAAGAACAGCGGCGCGTCCCAGCGGAACAGGACGAGCCCGGGGATCTGTCGCGCCTCCGGGTAGCGACGCAGATCGTGGTACCCCTTCACGCCCTTCGCGCGGCCCAGCACCGCGTCGTGGGGGCGCCACGCGCGCCGCACGAAGTCGAGGATCGACACGCCCACGGCGAGCGCGATCCCCGGGATGACGCCGAGCGCGGCGACCCCGAGGAACGCGACGATCGACAGCAAGAAGTCGGACCGGCGCACGCGGCGGAAGACCAGGAGCGCGCGGACGTCGATGATCTTGAGCGCGGCGGCGATGACCACCGCCGCGAGCGCCGCGGTCGGCAGGTTGGTGGTGAGGCCCGGCGCGGCCACGAGCAGCACCGTGATGGCGAGGGCTCCGACGACCCCAGTGAGCTGGGTGCGCGAACCCGCCGACTCGGCGACCGGCGTGCGCGACGCGCTGCTCGAGATGGGGAACCCCCGGAACAGCCCGGCCGCGAGGTTGGCGACCCCGAGCCCGAGGAGCTCACGGTTGGCATCGACGCGGTAGCCGGCGCGGCCGGCGTAGGTGCGCGACAGCACGCTCGTGTCGGCGAACGAGACCAGGGTGATGCCGACGGCGGCGACGAGCAAGGGGCCGAGATCGGCGAGGTGGACCAGGGGGAGCGCGGGCAGAGGCACACCGCGCGGCACCGGGCCCACCACTGCGACCCGACCGCCGAGGTGGAACACCGAGACGACGACGGTCGCCGCGCAGACCGCGAACAGGATGCCCGGGACCTTCGGCGCGAGGGCGCGCAGTACGAGGATGGTGAGGAGGCACCCGCCGCCGAGGGCGAGCGCGAGCGGCCGCACCTTGCCCGCCGCGATCCCCAGGGCCAGCCCGCCGACGCCGTCGACGACGTTGGCGGCCTTGGTCGAGAATCCGAGCAACTTCGGCAGCTGCGTGACGAGCACCGTGAGCGCGATGCCGTTCATGTATCCGACACGCACGGGCTTCGAGAGCAGGTCGGTCAGGAAGCCCGCGCGGAGCAGGCCGGCGAGCACGCACAGTGCGCCGGTCAGGAGCGCGAGCATCGACCCGAGGGCGACCGCGCGCTCGGGGCTGCCGTTCGCCATGCCGAGCACCGCCGCCGCGATCAAGGCCGCGAGGGCAGAGTCGGGGCCGAGCACCATGATCCGCGACGGGCCGAACACCGCGTAGGCGAGCAGCGGGGCGATCGTCGCGTAAAGCCCGGTGATCGCCGGCAACCCCGAGGCCTCGGCGTAGCCCATGCCCGCGGGTACGAGCAGCGCGGTGAGGACGAGCCCGGCCACGACGTCCTTCGCGAGCCACGCGCGCTGGTAGTGACGCAGGACCCAGAGGCCGGGGAACCACGCGACGAGTCCCGTCTCGGGAGCTGGGGGGATTCCGAAGCCGGCCGCGGAGGGCCGCGCGGGCAGAGACGGCCGATCGCTCGTCGTCTCACCGAGGTCCGCCATGCGAACACGATACGCCTTCAGCGCGCGGGCGAGCGGCCTCGCGCAGGTGTCGCCGAACGGAGCAGACGGAAGAGCGCGAGCAGCGACACCCCGGCCGCGATCAGCGCGCCGCCGAACATGACGCTTCGGTCGGTGCCGAGGGCGAGACCATGGGCGAGCGAGAGGCAGAAGACGGCGTAGCTGGTCAGGTGCACGACGCGGAAGCCGCGCGGGCCGAGGCGTCGTCGCGCGTAGAAGCTCAGCGTCACCAGGAGCGCGCCGTAGAACGCCACCTGCCCGAGCCCGACGGAGAGCGGCTCGTGCGAGCTGCCGAAGGGCACCGGCGAGCGCGCGTGGCGAGAACGGCGTATGGCGATCGCCGAGCAACACGAGCGCGTGCAGGGCGGAGAGCGCGAGGCCGAGGAGGCTCGTGTGTCGGTGCAGATCGAGCGCGGCCGCGGCGCCGGGCCATCGCTGGGCGAGCCGCGTGGAGAGCGCCAGGCCGAGCAGCATCGAGACGGAGAGGAGGCCGTAGGCGACGACACCGGTCGTGCGCGAGAGGTACCACCAGGTCTTCGGTCGGGCCTCGGCCATCGAGCGCGCGACGGCGGGCGCGACGTCGGGCAGCGCGAGGATCGCGAGGGCGGCGCCGACCACGAGGCCGAAGACCACGAAGGTGAGGGCGGCGAGGTCCAGGTCGGGCGAGGCGTCGTTCATCGTCGGAGGGGTCATGAGGGGCTCCAGGTGTGTTGCGCGAACCGTCGACTGCGCACCACGGCCCCGTCGTCGCGTACGACGAGCGCCGAGAGCCCGGAGGCTTCGATGAAGGAGAGCCCCTGCTCGCTGCCCGAGAGCAGGACGCGCTTGGCGATCGTCTCCGCCACGCGGGCGCTCGGCCCGAGGACCGTGACGGTGAGGACGTCGGTTCGTGCACACAGACCCGTGCGTGGATCGACGAGGTGGTGCTGCTCGACGCCGCCACGGCGCCACCGTCGATGATCGCGCCCCGAGGTGGCGAGCCCCCCGCCGTGCAGCAGCACGAGGTCGAGCTCGTCGCCCCGCGGCCCTTCGACCGCGATCGGCCACGGCCGCCGGCCGGGGCTCGCGGCGATGTCCCCGCCGAGGTCGACGAGCGCCGGACCGAACTGCGACAGCCAGGCCACGGCCTCGTCCGCGCACCACCCCTTCGCCGTCCCGCCGAGATCGAGCCGCACGCCCTTCGGCAGGCGGATCGATCGGGCGACGCGGTCCAGCACGATCCCGGCGACGCCGGGGACCGAGCGCGCCGAGGGCGCGGTCGCCGACGGATCCCGATCGACGGTGGCGAAGTCACCATCGTAGCCGGCCGCCTCGAGGGCATCGGCGATCGTGGGGGTGACGAGCCCGTCGGTCTCCTGCGCCGCCGTCAGCGCGATCGCGACGGCGTCGAGGAGGACGTCGTCGACGGCGTCGGCGAAGCCGCGTTCGTTGAGCCGGCAGAGATCGCCCGTGGCGTCGAACCGCGAGAGCACGTGCTCGCGTCGAGCGAGGCGGGCGGGCAGCGCCTCCAGCGCCGCCTCGGCGGCCGGGCCCTCGGCGTCGAGGAGCGCGTGCGCGGCGCACCCCATGGTGTCGAAAGCGATGGTCAACATCGGCTTCACCGCGACGAGCGCGTCTTGGCGACGGGGACGGGGCGGGAGGGAGACACGATGTCCCACGCCGCGGGCACGTTGTCCCGTTCGGGGAGGGGCGGGAGTTCGGTCCGAGGAACGGCGGGCGTCGGCTCGGCGATCGCCAGCGTCATCCAGCCTCCGACGACGACCACCGCAGCGAGGGTGGTGACGACCCATCGGCTCGTCGGGTCAGTCATCGTGGTGCATCTCCGAGTGGTGCATCTCCGCGTGGTGCTTCTCCGCGTGGTGCTTCTCCGCGTGGTGCTCCTCGACCGGCTCGTCGTCGATCACGGCCGCTACGGAGGCGGTCTGGAAGCCGGTGGGTGCCGGCGGCCTGGCCATCGCGTCCTCGAGCAGTCGCCGGAGCGCTGCTTCCCGAGCGAGGACCACCTCGACGGGGACGGTCCCGTTCTGGCTGGTAGGGGCGGGCGGCGCGTGGCGAGCACCGAACACGGCGCCGGTGAGCACGAGGACGAAGGCGGCGAGGGCGGCCGAGGATCCGAGAATGGCACGACGGAGCATGAGAGACCTCCTGTGCCAGGGACCTGTGGACTCGGCGTGCGTGTAGCCATCCGGCGGACGACGCATGGCCTCGTTCTGCGCAGGATTCCTGCGTCTCGTCCGGCAGACGTCAGGTGCGCGGGGGGAGCAGGTCCTCGAGGAAGAAGGCGGACAGCTCGGCGCGCCCCCCGAGGCCGGCCTTGCGGTAGATGGCGTTGGCCTGCTGCCTCGCGGTGCGCTCGGTCGTCCCCCGCGTGTCCGCGATCTCCTTCAGGCTCAGTCCCTTGAGCAGGAGCACCGCCACCGAACGCTCTGCCTCCGTGAGCCCCCACCGATCGCACTGGTGCTCGATGGCCTCTCCGAGCCCCTGCAGGGCCTCGTGCGCCTCGGCGCGCCAGCGCACGGTGTCCGCGTGGGCGAGCACCAGGCGGCCGCCGAGCTCCTCGACGTGACGTTCCAGCGTGCGACGATTCGCCTCGGACGAGACCCACATCCGCCCCGCGAGACCGAGCATGAGCACCGCCGCAGCGATCTCGAGGCTCACGTGCAGCACGGAGGTGGTGGCGGCGTCGGAGACCACGTCGAACAGCAGGAGGAGGGCCACGATCCCGAGGGTGCTCACCTCTGGCCACGGCTTGCGCGGCTGGTCGGACTCGCTCGAGAGGTGTGGCTCGGAGTGGATCGGAGACAGTGGGGTGACCGACATGGCACCCACCAGGAGCAAGTCCTGGGCCTTCCCGCGTCACGCACCGACGTAGCGCGCGCGCGGGCGCAGGAGGGCAGGGCTCTCTCGCTGCTCGAGCACGTGGGCCACCCACCCGGCCGTGCGACCGAGGCCGAACAGCATCGTCGCCGTCCCCGGCGGGGCCGAGAGGGCCTCGGCGATCGCGAGCACGCCGCAGTCGATGGTCGGCAAGAGCCCCACCTCCGCGCCCACGAAATCGATCAGCTCGAGCAGGGGCGCCGAGGCGCGCGGCGGCCCGAGATCCTGGGCCAGCGCGAGGAGGGGCGGGCTGCGCGGGTCGCCCCTCGGGTAGAGCGGGTGGCCGAAGCCCGGCAGGCCCTCGCCGAGCGCGAGGCGTCGACGCACCTCGGTCGACACACCGTCGCGCGCACACGCCGTCAGCAGGGCCTCCACGCGATCGGGCGAGGTGCCGTGCTTCGGCCCGGTGAACGTGTAGAGCGCCGCGCCGATGCACGCGTAGAGATCCGCGCCGGCCGAGGCGGCGATGCGCGCCGCGAACGTCGACACGTTGAGCTCGTGGTCGGCCGAGGCGACCAGCGCCGCGTTCACCAGGTGCGCGCCGTCGGGCCGACCGAGCCGCCGGGCCACGCCCTCGGCGATCGATCCCCGGGTCCCGAGCGCGCCACCCGCCGCGCTGGCCGCGAGGCTGCGCACGAGGCGCCGCGCCCGCGCGTGCTCCACCGCCGCCGTCCCGCCGAGACGCAGCGGATCGCCGAGGGCGAGCGACGGCAGGGCCTGCAGCATTCGGAAGAGAGCGTTCGGGCCGCCGATCTCTCCCCCGAGGTCGTCGCCCGCCGGCCACTCGCCTGCGGCGGCGTTCCACAGGAGCTCGGCGACCTGCTCGAACGGCGTCCCGGCGTGCACGAGCTCGACCACGTCGCGTCCGCGGTAGCGCAAGTGCCCGTCGCGAATCGACGTGATGCCCGAGTCGAGCACGGCCTCCCCGAACTGCAGCGCTCCGACCGCGACCGCCGCGTGTCCCCGGCGCGCCGCGCTGCGCGCGCCGAGGCGATCCACGTCGGTCGACACGTAGAGGCGCGAGCGGCGACCGGTCTCCACCGTGCGGACGAGGCCGCGGCTCACGTACGTGTAGAGCGTCGCCGCCTTGACCCCGAGGCGCGCGCAGGCCTCGCGGGCGTCGATCAGCTCGGCACCCGCGTCGGGTCGATCGTCGATGGAAACGGGACGATGTGCGGCCATTCGACTTGGATTCGGCCCATGATAGCTCGACGAGGAATCGATGGATCGACGTCCGTGCCGGCCCGGCGGCGTGCCCTGTCGATCTCGGCCGTCGTCCTTCGTCGTCCATGCATGTCCAGCGAGGAGACGACGACGATGCGCTTCATGATGCTGATGATCCCTCGGGGCTACGAGCAGGCGACCCCCGGCACGATGCCCGGCCGACCAGGTGGCCGCGATGATGCGGTACAACGAGTCGTTGCAGAAGGCGGGCGTGTTGCTGGCCGTCGACGGTCTGCACCCGCCGTCGATGGGCGCCCGCGTGTCGTTCCCAGGCGGCAAGGCCAGGGTCGCCGACGGTCCCTTCGCCGAAGCGAAGGAGGTCGTCGGGGGCTACTGGATGATCCAGGTGCGCTCCCGCGAGGAGGCCCTCGAGTGGGCGAGCCGCTGCCCCGGCGCCGAGAACGAGACCCTCGAGGTCCGTCAGGTCCAGGAGTTCGCCGACTTCCCCGCGGACGTGCAGGCCGTGCTCGGCACCGCGTACCGACAACGCGTGAGCCGCTCGGTGTATAGGGTCGGGAGTGTCGGGCTCTCCCACCCATCAGGCGATCCACGCCATCTTCCGCATCGAGTCTCCGCGCCTGGTCGCGGCGCTCGCGCGGCGCGTGCGTGACGTGGGCCTCGCCGAAGAGCTCGTCCAGGACGCGCTGCTCGTCGCACTGGAACGGTGGCCGGAGTCGGGGGTGCCGGACAACCCGGGCGCCTGGCTCATGGCCACGGCGAAGAACCGCGCGCTCGATCTGCTCCGGCGCAACGACATGGTCGCGCGCAAGCACGAGGCGCTCGGGCACGAGCCGGGCGACGAGCCCCTCGATCTCGACGGCGTGCTCGACGATCCGGTCGGCGACGACGTGCTGCGCCTGATGTTCGTCGCCTGCCACCCGCTGCTCTCGACCGAGGCGCGGGTGACCCTCACGCTGCGGCTGGTAGGTGGGCTCACCACCGAGGAGATCGCGCGCGCCTACCTGGTCCCGGAGCCCACGGTCGCGCAGCGGATCGTGCGCGCGAAGCGCACCCTGTCCGAAGCCCGGGTCCCTTTCGAGGTGCCCCAGGCGACCGAGCTCGCCAGCCGGCTCTCGTCGGTGCTCGAGGTCGTCTACCTGATCTTCAACGAGGGCTACTCGGCGACCAAGGGCGACGACTGGCTCCGGCCCGCCCTCTGCGAGGAGGCGCTCCGGCTCGGTCGCGTGCTCGAAGGTCTCGCGAAGGACGAACCCGAGGTGCACGGCCTCGTGGCCTTGCTCGAGATCCAGTCGTCGCGCACCGCCGCGCGGGTGGGGCCCGACGGCGAGCCGATCCTGCTGCTCGAGCAGAACCGGGCGCGCTGGGACCCTCTCTTGATCCAGCGCGGCCTCGCGGCTCTGGCGCGGGCCGAGCAGCTGGGCGGCGCGACCGGCCCCTATGCCCTGCAAGCGGCGATCGCCGCCTGCCACGCCCGCGCCCGCGTCGCCGCCGACACGGACTGGCCGCGCATCGTCGCGCTGTACGATCTGTTGCTGCAGCGCGTGCCGTCTCCGGTGGTCGCCCTCAACCGCGCCGTCGCCGTGGGGATGGCGTTCGGTCCCGAGGCCGGGCTCGCCGCGGTCGACGCGCTGACGAGCGAGCGTTCCCTCGCGGGCTATCACCTGTTGCCCAGCGTCCGCGGCGATCTACTGGCCAAGCTCGGACGCGCGACCGAGGCGCGGGCCGAGCTCGAGCGCGCGGCGTCGTTGACCAGCAACGCCCGTGAGCAAGCGCTGCTCCGCGAACGCGCGCGGAGGCTCTCGGTCGAGTGACGCGCGGATTCCGTTCAGGGGAACGGCACGCAGCTGATGATGACCTTCACCCCGCACGACTTCGACGAAGTGACGCAGCAGTTGAACGGGGAGGAGCAGTCGGAGTCCTTGGTGCAGGGAAACAGGACGATCGCGTCGGGGCCGGTGTCGACCGTGCCCGTGTCGGGCGTGCCCGTGTCGGTCACCGTGCCCGTGTCGGGGTCTCCCGTGTCCGGATCGCCCCCTGAGTCGGCAACACCTGAGTCGGCAACGCCTGAGTCGGCCGCCGAGTCGACGGTGCCGTCGACCGTGGCGTCCGGTGTCGCGTCGACCGTGCCGTCGGTCACCGCGTCGGGGCGCGCGTCCGTCGCGCCGTCGGTGGGGCCGTCGCCCTTCGCGTCGCCGGCGTCGGCCGTGGCCTCCGACGCGCCGTCGGTCGCCGCGTCGAGCTTCGCCTTGGTCGGGTCGTCGGCGCCGCCCTCGGCACACGCCGCCACGACGAGCAGGGAAAGGGGCAAGAGGAAACGGCGCAGGCGCATCGCGGGCGGAATACTCGCACGACGGCTGCAACTTGTCGGTGTGGGTGCCGACGATTCCCGCCTCATCGACTCTTTCCAGCGACCCGCGAACGCGGGCGTCCGACGCAGAGCCGCTCGAGCTCCGCGAGCGCCCACCGATGGGCCCGCCCGAACGCGGCGTCGGCGCGGTAGACCGCGGACAGGTACAGCACGTGTTCGTCCTCCCCCCACGCCGAGGGGTGAATCGCGACGAGTCGACGCGCCTTCAGGTCCGCCTCGACGAGGTGCGCCGGGAGGTTGCCCCAGCCGAGGCCGGCGCGCAGGAGCGCGTGCTTGGTGTGGAGGTCTGCCACCCGCCAGGTGCGGGGGGAGAGCACGGCCTGGTCCGGCACGCCGTCGTCGTGGCGCTCCGAGAGGACGATCTGCACGCAGTCGGCGAACGCCGCGACGGGCAGGGGGCCGCGCTTCTTCGCGAGGGGGTGAGCGGCGGCGACGACGGGGATCATGCGCACCGGCCCGAGCACCTGCCGCTCGAGGCCCGGCGCGATCCCGAGCGGGCTCACGACGCCCAGCGTGGAGCTGCCCGAGAGCACCCGCTCCGACACGGCCGAGAGCGTCTGGGTGTCGACCCGCAGGTCGACCGACGGGAAGTGGCGCGCGAACGAGGCGCAGAGCTCGACCAGCGCGGGCACCGGGAACAGGGCGTCGACGCAGAGCGAGACGTGGGCCTCGAGCCCGTCGGCGAGATCGGTGGTCAGGCGGCGGAGGCCGTCGACCTCGGCGAGGACCCGCCGCGCCGAGGCGAGGACCGCGCGCCCGGCGTCGGTGAGCGCCGGGATGCGCGGGGCGCGGTCGAAGACCACGACGCCGAGGTGCCCCTCGAGGTTGGCCATCGCCGTGCTCACCGCCGATTGCACCCGCTGCAGGCGGCGCGCGGCGCCCGAGAAGCTGCCCGCCTCCGCGACGGCCACCAAGGTGCGGAGCTGGTCCAGGGTCACCGGATCGTGCATGTCCTAGTATCTCATGGATGGATGATAGCCATCCATCGATTGCCGATTCACGAGATGCGCTCGCGGCCCCACCCTGGGAGGCAGACAGGAGACCACCATGCTGACCCTCCGCCGCGCCGCCGACCGCGGCCACGCCGACCACGGCTGGCTCGACTCGCACCACACCTTCTCGTTCGCCGACTACCACGACCCGCGCACATGGGCTTCCGCGCCCTGCGCGTGATCAACGACGACCGCGTCGCGCCCGGCCGCGGGTTCGGCGCCCACCCCCACCGCGACATGGAGATCGTCTCCTACGTGCTCGAGGGAGCGCTCGAGCACAAGGACTCCATGGGCACGGGCTCGGTCATCCGCCCGGGCGAGGTGCAGCGGATGAGCGCCGGCACGGGCGTGACCCACAGCGAGAAGAACGCCTCGGGCACCGAGCCGGTGCACTTCCTCCAGATCTGGTTCCTGCCAGCGAAGCGGGGCCTGCCGCCAGGCTACGAGCAGAAGCGGTTCGCCGACGCCGAGAAGGACGGGCGCCTCCGGGTCGTGGCGTCGCCGGACGGCCGTGACGGCAGCGTCACGATCCACACCGATGGCTGCCTCTACGCGGGTGTGTTCGGGGCCGGGCAGACGGCGGAGCACCCGATCGAGCGCGGGCGTCACGCGTGGGTGCACGTCGCCCGCGGCAACGCACGCGTGAACGGTGAGACGCTGGGGGAGGGGGACGCGGTCTCCCTGAGCGACGAGCCCGTCGTGCGCATCGAGGGGATCGACCAGGGCGAGGTCCTGGTCTTCGACCTCGGCTAGAACGAGAGACGGACCACGGACAGCACGCGGCCGTCGGTGGGCTCCACGCCCGTCGGCGGCGCGGTGTCGTGGACCCATCCGAGGGTGGTGCCGAGCGCGAACACGTCGGTGATCCTGGCGAGCACCTCGAGCTCCTCGAGGAGTCGCACGTCGCTCGCCTGACCGACGCGCGGCTGGGCGTACACCGTGTTCTGGAGGAGGAGCCGGCCCTCGAGCGTCGAGACCCGCACCGTGAGGTAGCTCGTGGAGCGCACCTCCCAGCGCTCGGGCGCGTCGCTCGCGAGAGGCGCGACGAGGATCCGGTCGTACTCGACCATCAGGCCGCTGCCCGCCCAGACCATCAGGTCCGCGGCGTGCACGAGCTCGAGGCGCACGCCGCCGCCGCCGACCAGGCGGGCCTGCAGCCGCAGGAACTGGTTGGTCTGGTGCTGGAGGAACACGTCGGTGCCGACGCGCGGGTGCCACATCGCCGTCCAGCGCGCGTGGACGAAGCTCTGGCTCACGAACGCGGTGCCGGCACGGTCGGCGTAGCGGCCGGCCGCGCTGAGGAACGCGCGCTGGAACACGAACGGCACCGCCCCCTGCGCGGCCGGGTGCAGCGTCTGGTGCTGGAGGCGTAGCGCGCCTCCGACGTCGAGCAGCTCCACGTTGCCACGGGCCGCGGCGAGGCTGGCGTCGACGGTGGCCGAGGTCCCGGGACGCAGCGGGTTCGGGCGCAGGATCTCGGCGTTCACCTGCGCCCGCGCGGAGGCGGTGAAGAGGAGCGGAGCGAGCAGGATCGAGGGCTTCATCGGGAGCCGGATCGATGCGCGAGGGCGGTCGGGGGACTCGCCCGAAACATTGCATCCCGTGCAACATGACGATGCAGGCTGTCGCATTGCTGGAACGATGTCTCGTCGCGATGGTGTGGCCCGGGGCGAGCTGCCCCGAGGAGAATCCATGAGCGCCAACGTCAACACCGTCACGAAGAAGAAGATCCTCTTGATCGCCGCCAACCCTGCCGTCTCCCCGACGACCGGCTGGCCGATCGGCTTCTGGTGGGCCGAGCTCACCCATCCCTACTGGGCCTTCACGGAGGTCGGCTACGAGGTGGAGATCCGCAGCCCGCTCGGGGGGGCGCTGCAGGCCGATGGCTACTCGGATCCCGAGGACGACAGCGGCTACTCGGCCCACGACCTGCTCAGCCTCGGGTTCAAGAAGTCGAAGACCCACGCCGCGCTCCTCGCCGAGACGAAGTCGCTCGCCGAAGTGGACGTCGCGGCCTACGACGCCGTGTTCGTCACGGGCGGGCAGTCCCCCATGGTCACGTTCCGCGGCAACGCCGCCCTCGCGGGACTCGTCAGCGAGTTCTACGAGGCCGGCAAGGTCACGGCCCTGGTCTGCCACGGGACCTGCTTGCTGCTCGAGGCGAGGCTCGCGAACGGCGAGCTGCTCGTGAAGGGCAAGACCTGGACGGGCTTCGCCAACAGCGAGGAGGTGTTCGCCGATGGCTTCGTCGGCAAGCGCATCCAGCCGTTCTGGATCGAGGACGAGGCACGCAAGCTCGAAGGGACCAACTTCGTCGTCGACCAGCGCTTCCGCGAGTTCGCGGTGCGCGATGGTCTGCTCGTCACCGGCCAGCAGCAGTACTCGGGCGCGGCGGCAGCCCGGCTCGTCATCGAGGCCCTCGGGCGCTGACCATGAGCGGCGAACCAGTCACGGTGGTGGTGACGAGGCGGGTCAAGGCGGGTCGCGAGGCCAAGTACGAAGCCTGGCTCTCGCGGCTCGTCGCCAGCGCCGAGGCGCTGCCGGGGTTCCTCGGCACCCAGGTGCACCGCCCCACGCCCCCGAGTCGCGAATACACGAGCATCTTCCGCTTCGACACGGTCGAGCACCTCCGCGCCTTCGAGGCGAGCGACCTCCGCCGTCGAGCGCTCCTGGAGGTGGGCGACTTCGTCGAGGCGGACGCCAGCTGGAAGGAGCTCACCGGGCTCGAGCTGTGGTTCACGCCGCCTCCGGGCACCGTCGTCCCCCAGCCGTCCCGCTTCCGGATGGCGCTCGTCATGATCGCCGTGGTCTACGGCCTGGTGTTCTCGATCGGCGGGCTCGTGGCGCGGGTCCTCTCGACGGCGCCGATGGCCCTCCGTCTGCTCGTGACCATCACGATCGAGGTGTTCTTCATGACCTATGTCCTCATGCCTCGCCTCACGCGCTGGCTGGCGCGGTGGATCTATCCGAAGTAGGCTGTTTGCCCGCAACGGTGGGCGTGCTCTGTTCCATGGCATGCAATCCATCGACCTGTCGCTGCTGCCCACGCTGGACGCGCTGCTCCAGGAGGGCAGCGTGTCGGGCGCGGCGCGGCGGGTGGGGCTCTCCACCCCCGCCATGAGCCATGCGCTCGCACGCCTGCGGGAGCGCGTGGGGGACCCGATCCTGGTCCGATCCGGTCGCGGCATGGTGCGGACGCCGCGGGCGGAGGCCCTCAAGGAGCGGGTGCACACCCTCGTGCAGGAGGCCGCGCAGGCCCTGGCGCCGGCGCGCCCTTTCGTCGCGGCGGAGCTGCAGCGGAGCTTCTCGATCGTCGCGAGCGACCACGTGCTCACCGTGCTCGGCCTCGCCCTCGACCAGATCGTCGGCGCCGAGGCGCCGCGCGCCTCGCTGCGTTTCGTGCCGAACACGGTGGACGATCCGAGCCGCCTGCGCGCGGGCGAGGCCGACGTGGCGGTGGGCATCTACGGAGACCTCCCCCCCGAGCTGCGGACCCGCAAGCTGCTCACCGATCGGCTCGTCTGCGTCGTGCGCGAGGGGCATCCGACCGTGGGCAAGCGCCTCGGACTCGATCAGTTCGCCGCGCTCGCGCACCTGCAAGTCGCGCCACGCGCCCAGCCCGGGGGTTACGTGGACGACGTGCTCCGCGCCCGCGGGGTCGAGCGGCGGGTCGCACGAGCCGTGCCGTACTTCCTGACCGCGCTGCACCTCTGCGCGCGCACCGACTACGTGCTGACCGTGCCCGAGCGCGTCGCGCGGGCCATGGCGTCGACGCTGGGGCTGCGGTTGCTCGAGCCCCCGGTCCGGCTACAGCCGTACGCGCTGAGCCTCGTGTGGCACCCCCGCTTCGACGGCGACACGGCCCACCAGTGGCTGCGCGAGGCGCTCGTGCGCGCAGCGAGCCAGAGCGCCGCCGACGTGCACGCCGACGCGCGGGTCCGGCTCGCGCCCGCCGACAAGAAGCGCCGTCGCTAGAGCGACTTCACGACGGCCGAGAGCAAGCTCGTGTAGCCACCCGTGGTCTGGAGGATCTCGACGGTCACCTTCGAGGCACTCGTGGCGCCGCGGACCTTGCACGTGAGCGTCGCGGGGATGATGGCGCCGCCCGAGCCCGAGATCGTCGTGGCGTAGGCGGCCACGCCCGTGTCGCTGGACGTGACCTTGACCGAAGTGGTCGCGTCCGCGCGACTCAGCCAGACGACCAGGGTCTGGCCGGCGGGACGGGCGGTCACGTCGAAGCTGAACCCCTCGTCCTTCTTGTTGACGTAGATCCCCGTGAGCGAGGGGATCGTCTGCGTCGCCGTCGGAGTGCCCGAAGACCAGGTCCACGAGATGGGATAGGCGCCGAACTGCCCGACCCCTCCCTTGGTGGAGCCCTTGCTCGCGAAGAAGGTTCCACCGGACTTGTGGTCCCAGCTGTCCTTGGTGGCGCGGCCCCAGTGGGCCCAGTCGAGGGTGCCGGCGTCGAGGTCGATGTTGCCCACCGTGGGTCCGCTGACCAGCGAGCACGAGAGCTCCGCGACAGGTCCGGTGTCGGTCGGCGGCGTGCCGGTGTCGGTGGGCGTCGTGCCAGTGTCGGTGGGCGTCGTGCCGGTGTCGATGGGCGTCGTGCCGGTGTCGATGGGCGTGATGCCGGTGTCGGTCGGCGTCGTGCCGGTGTCGGCGATCGCGCCCGTGTCCGCGGGTGCGCTGCCCGTGTCACCGAGCGTCCCCGTGTCGCTGCCGGTCCCCGTGTCGGTGGGGAGCGCGCTGTCCGTCGAGGCTCCGGTGTCGACGCCGGACGACGAGTCGACCGCGACCTCGTCGAGCCCACCGTCTTCGAAGTTCTCGTCGGCGGTGCCCGACGTGCCGAGGCACCCCGTGAGTCCCGACAGCACCAGCGACGGGACCACGCACCACCAAGCTCGCCTCATGCGCCCATGTTGTCAGGGCCCGCGCGGGTTCGCCAGGAGGGCAGGGTCCGTCGGAGTGCGTGGAGGTGGTCAGATGCGCTTGCGACGAGGGGGACGAGCGCCAGGGCCGCCGTCGGTGTGGCGCTCGCCGCCCCGTGGATGAGGCGGAGGGGTGACGTCGGGCCGCCGCGACGACGGGCGCTTCGGGTGCTCGGCCGGAGCGTGCTCGACCGGAACCGGCGGCGCGTCCGGACGGCGCGACGACGGGCGCTTCGGTGCATGCTCCGTTGCGGGGCGATCCTGCCCGGGGCGTTCGGCGTGCGCAGGGCGTTCGGCATGCGCGGGGCGCTCGTACGTCGGTCGGTCGGCGTGGGGTGCGCGGGGCTTGAACCCCTCGTCGGACGAAGGGGCGCGACGCTTCGGCCCGTCGTACGAGCGGGCCGGCGGCCCGTCGTCGTCGGCCGGCCCGATGCGCACGCGGGGGTCGCGCGAGTCGGGCTCGCTCGCCGCGCGGGCGAAGGCCTCGGCGACCTCGGCGGAGACCTCCACCATCGAGGCCACCGGGCCGATCTTCATCGTGCCGACGTCGCTCCCCTGGATGCGGCCGCGACGACAGACCAGCGCGAGGAGGCGGCGCGGGTCGGCGCCGTGGCGCGCGCCCCACGTCACGCGGAACGGCACGAAGCCGCGGGCATCGAGCCGGCGTGGCCCCATGGCGGATGAGCGCGCCGGGCCGTCGCGCAGGCCGCGGTCGGCGAACCGCGGCGGCTCGGGCGCGTGCACCGGGTCGACGTGGCGGGGCCGCGGGCCGTGGCTGACCGCGACGCGCTCCAGCAAGCGCAGCGCGAGGTCTTCGGCCGAGAGCCCCGCGAGCAGGCGCGCGGCGAGGGCGCGCACGTGCGGCGAGGCCGGCGCGAGATCGGCGAGCAGCTCCTCGGCGAGCCGGCTGTCGGCGCGGGCCTGGATGTCGCGGGCCGACGGCACCGGCGCGAAGGTGGGGCTCACGCCCGCGCGGCGGAGCAGGGACACGACGCGCCCGCGCGACGCCACGGTGGCGAGCGTGGCGCTCACGCCCGTGCGTCCGGCGCGCCCCGTGCGGCCGCTGCGGTGGGTGTACGTGTCGGAGTCGTTGGGAGGATCGGCGTGGATCACGCGGCCGATGTCGGGCACGTCGAGCCCGCGCGCCGCGACGTCGGTGGCGACGAGGACCCGGAGGCCGTCGGTCCGGAAGCCGGCGAGCGTGCGGGTGCGCTCCTCTTGCTCCATGTCGCCGGAGAGCGCCGCGGCGCGGATGCCCTCGCTGACGAGGCGCTCGGTCAGATCGCTCGTGTCGCGGCGCGTTCGCACGAAGATGAGCGTGCGCGCGTCCGGGTCCTCGAGGAGGATGTTGAAGAGCGCGTCGAAGCGCTGGTCCTCGCGCACGAGGTGGATGACGTGGGTGATCGACTCGTTGGCCTCGCCGAGGCGCGTGCCCTCGACGTTGGCGGCGTTGCGCTGGTAGCGGTCGGCGAGAGACATCACGTCGCGCGAGAACGTGGCGGAGACGAGGTGCGTGGATCGGCTCGCCGGCAGCTTGCCGAGGATGGCCTCGAGGTCGTCGCGGAAGCCGAGATCGAGCATCTGATCGGCCTCGTCGAGCACGACCGAGGCGATCTCGCTCGTGTCGAGGGCGCCGCGCTCGAGGTGGTCGAGGAGGCGGCCCGGCGTGCCCACGACGACCGCCGCGCCGCGGTCGAGCTCGCGGCGCTCGTTGCGCGCGTCGGTGCCCCCCGTGACGGCGACGACGCGCACCCCGAGCTCGTCGAACAGCCAGGCGAGCTCCCCCCGCACCTGCGCCGCGAGCTCGCGGGTGGGCGCGATCACGAGGGCGCGCGGGCGCGTGGCGCCGACGGGCAGGGTGGGCGCCACGACGAAGCCGACCGCGACCGTCTTGCCCGAGCCGGTCTCCGACGAGATGCGCAGGTCGCGCCCCGCGAGCGCCGGATCGAGGACCGCGGCCTGGACGGCGGTCAGCTCGACGAAGCCGCGCTGGGCGAGGGCGCTGCGCAGGGGCTCGGGCACGGCAGAGAGATCACGTGAGGGAGGCTCGGTCATCGGGGGTCGGACGCGGTAGCACGGCGGCCACCGCGGGGTGCTAGCGTCCTGCCCCCCATGAAGCGTTCGCCGCCGCGCTCGCCGAACGAAAGGTCGCGGTCCCCACACGGTCCGCTCGAGATCCTGCACGGTCACCGCGCGGTGCGCGCCGTGCTGGCGCGGAGGCCCGGCGCGGTGACCAGGGTCGGCTGCGCGGTCGGGCTACGGGGAGAGCTCGGAGCGTTCCAGGGCGAGGTGCAGGAGCTCTCCGACGCGGAGCTGTCGCGCATCGCCGGCACCGACCTGCACGAGGGCTTCGTCGTCGAGGTCGCGCCCCCTCGCTACCTGCCGCTGGCCGAGCTCGGCGAGCTCCTGCTCCGGAATCGCGGGGTCGCCGTCGCGCTCGACCGCGTCCGCAACCCGTACAACGTAGGCGCGATCCTACAGAGCGCGGCGTTCTTCGGCGTCGACGCGCTCCTGCTCGGCGCGCCCGCGCCGCACCCCGGCCTCGCGCCCGACGCGGTCCGCGTGGCCGAGGGCGGGGCCGAGCACGTGGCGCTCGCGCGGACCACCGACCTCGCCGACTCGCTCGCGCGGCTCCGCGAACGCGGCGTGCAGATCGTCGGCACCCACGTGACGGACGCCGCGCCCGCGCTCGGCTTCGCGTTCGTCCACCCGACCGTCCTGGTCCTCGGCAACGAGCGCGAGGGCATGTCCGACCGCGTGCGCGCGGCGTGCTCGGCGTGCGTGAAGATCGAGGGCCGCGGCGCGGTCGAGTCGCTCAACGTGGCGGTCGCCGCCGGGGTGCTGATCGCCGCTGCTCAGAGTCCGCGCCGCACCCAGGGCAGGTAGCCCTCGAGGTCGGCGAGCGCGCGCTCGGCCATGCGCGCATAGCGGTCGGCCTTGGGCAGCTTGCGCGGAAGGCCTTCGATGGGCGGCACGAGGGCCCAGGTCACGTTGGACGGCTGAAAACCCCGCTTGTCGTCGGGGTCGCGTCCGAGGTGGCGCAGGAGGCCCCCGATCGCGGTCGTCGCCGGCGGCAGCTCCGCCGGCTCGCCCCGCAGCCGTGCGGCGACGAACAGGCCCGCGAGCAGCCCCCCGGCGGTGCTCTCCACGTAGCCCTCGACGCCGGTGATCTGCCCCGCGAGGAACACGCCGTCGCGCGCGCGGAGCTGCATCGTCTCGTCGAGCACCTTGGGCGCGTGCACGAACGTGTTGCGGTGGATCGACCCGAAGCGCAGGAACTCCGCGTGCTCGAGCCCGGGGATCATGCGCAGCACCTTGCCCTGGTCGCCCCAGGTCATGCGCGACTGGAAGCCGACGAGGTTGTACGCGGTGGCGGCGGCGTCCTCCTGGCGCAGCTGCACGACGGCCCACGGCCAGCGCCCGGTCTTGGGGTCGGTCAGCCCGACCGGCTTCATCGGCCCGTGGCGCAGGGTATCGACGCCGCGCTCGGCCATCACCTCGATCGGTAGGCACCCCTCGAAATACCGCACGTCCTCGAACGCGCGCGCCTCGAGCTTCTCCGAGGCGAGGAGCGCGTCGACGAACGCGTCGTAGCCCGCGCGGTCCATGGGCGCGTTGAGGTAGGCGTCGTCGCCGCCCTTGTCCCAGCGCGAGGCGCGGAACACCTTCTCGAGGTCGATCGACTCGGTCGAGACGATGGGCGCGATGGCGTCGTAGTAGGCGAGGCGGCCGCCGATCAGCGCCTCGAGGTCGGCCGCGAGCGCGTCGCCGGTGAGCGGGCCCGTGGCGAGGATGCACGGCGCGCCGGGGATTTCCTGGACGATCTGCGCCACGCGTTCGATGCGCGGGTGCTGGTCGATGGCGGTCTCGACGGCGGCGGCGCAGAGCTCGCGGTCGACGGCGAGCGCACCGCCCGCGGGCACCGCCGAGGCATCGGCGCAGCGCAGGATGAGCGACCCGAGCCGCCGCAGCTCCTCCTTGAGGAGGCCCACCGCGTTGGAGAGCGCAGCGCCCCGGAGCGAGTTCGAGCACACGAGCTCGGCCAGGCGGTCGGAGCTCTGGGCGGGGTGCGGGCGAGCGGCTTCTGCTCGAGGAGCCGCACGGACACGCCGCGCTCGGCGAGCTGGAAGGCGGCCTCGCACCCGGCGAGACCACCCCCGACGATGGTGACCTCGGCGGACATGGGGCGCTTCTGGCACGGAAGTTGGCCCCCGTCACCCCACCTCGGCATACCCACCGCCGACACCGTGCGCCCCTACGTCGTCCCCTCGGTCGCCTTCGTGCTCGGCGCTGCCCTCGCGCTGCGGCTGACGCGTCCCGACGACTCCGCGGCCCACGCCGCCGCGCAGGTCAAGGTGGTCCTCGCCGGCGCGCCCGTCGCGACCCAGGGCACCGAGGCCGAGGTCGACGCGCGCCTGCGCGCCGTCCTCCGCGCCCACCTGCGCTCGAAGGTCACGCTGCTCCTGCCGAGCGGCAAGAACCGCACGACGACCTGGGAGGCGCTCGGCGCGCGCATCGACGAGGTGCGCCTCTCGACCCAGGTGCGCGCCCTCCGCGACCCCGACAGCACGCTGATCCACAACGCCGCGCGAGACCCGAAGGTGCCGCTCGCGCTGCCGCTCGCGTTGGTGCTCGACGGCAAGCGCGCGCTCGCGGCGGTCGCTTCGCTGAAGGACGATCTCGATCAGCCGCCCGAAGACGCCAAGATCGACATCGACAAGCGCACGGTGGTCAAGGAGGTGCCGGGCATCCGCCTCGACGCATACCGCACGCTCGCCGCGCTCGACGGCGCGCTCGCCAAGGGCGACGACAAGGCCCTGCTCGCGGCCGAGCCGGTCGCGCCGCAGGTCACGGCGGCCGCGCTGGGCAACGTCGATCTCGGCGACACCATCGGCTACTTCGAGACCAAATACGCGACCGACCACAAGCACGCCGACCGCACGTACAACCTGCGGATCGCGGCCTCGAAGCTCACCGGCAAGGTCATCCTCCCGGGCGAGACCTTCGACTTCAACGCGGTGGTCGGCCCGCGCGACGAGGCGCACGGCTACCGGCTCGCCAAGGTGATCTCCGACGGCGAGCTCGTCGACGGGATCGGCGGCGGCACCTGCCAGGTCGCGGGCACCCTGCACGGCGCGGCGCTGTTCGCGGGGCTCGAGGTCGTGCAGCGCCAGCCGCACACGCGGCCGAGCTACTACATCAAGATGGGGCTCGACGCGGCGGTCGCGTACCCGCACGTGACCCTGCGGCTCAAGAACCCGTTCCCGTTCCCGGTCGTGCTGCGAGAGACGGTCGCCGGGGGCACCGTGCGCGCCGAGATCCTCGGGCCCAAGCGGTCGCACCTCGTGACCTTCGTCCGCAAGATCGACGACATCATCCCCTTCGCCGAGCGGGTGGTGCTCGACGGCCGCCTGCCCAAGGGCACCAAGGTGGTGACCCAGCGGGGCATCCCGGGGTTCAAGGTGAGGCGGTATCGCATCGTGCGCGACGGCAGCAACGCCATCCGCGAGAAGTCGGTCGACACGTACCCGCCGACCACCCAGATCGTCCACGTCGGCACCGGCGAGGACACGGGGGGCGGCAAGCCCAACCTCGACGATCACCCGGAATACGTGGCGGACGAGTACCTCGCGATCACGCAGGGGCCGGGCGTCGGCGCGGCCGGTGCGGGGGGAGGCGAGCTCGTGTCGGGAAACCTGCCCTCCGGGACGGCCGAGGTCCGCGTCGCAGGGAAGACCGGCACCCACGGCTGGTCCAAGCACTGGACGACGGGCAAGGTCACGGGTGTGGCAGCGCCGTCCGAGGGGAGCGAAGAGGACGACGCACCCCCGGGTGGCAAGAAGGTCGCCAAGCGCAAGAAGCCTTAGGGTTCTGGTTCGGTTCGGGCCCTGATCGTGTTCTCATGGACCCGTGGCCAAGGGCACGGTCGATCCCGTCGAGCAGGGCACCATCGAGGTGCTCGAGCGCGAGCTCGCCCGCAGCTACCGGATCGAGCGCGCCCTGCGCGACGTCGGCCTCGCCCTCGGCGCCACGCTCGACATCGACGCGCTGCTGCGCCTGATCCTCGAGCGCACCACCGAGGCGCTCGAGGCCGAGCGCGCCACGCTCTACCTGCTCGAGCAGAAGCCCGGGCCCCGCGATGGCGAGGGGCGCACGCGGTGGGAGACGGTCCTCGTCTCGCGCGTGATGGAGGGTGGGGGCGACGAGATCACCCTGCGGCTCGGCGAGGGCATCGCGGGAGAGGTCGCCCGCAACGGCCAGGTCGCCAACGTGCGCGACGCCTACGCCGACACGCGCTTCTCGCGCTCGTGGGACGACAAGAGCGGTTTTCGTACGCGCTCGGTGCTGTGCGTGCCGCTCAAGTCGCAGCTCGGTCGGATCATCGGCGTCATCCAGGTGCTCAACAAGCGCTCGGGGCGCGACAACGACGACGAGACCGGCTTCGACGAGGACGACGAGGCGCTGTTGCAGGCGCTCGCGACGCAGGCCGCCGTGAGCATCGAGCAGGCGCGGCTCTTCGTCTCCATCATGGACAAGAACCGCGAGCTCTCGGCCGCGCGCGGCCAGCTCGAGAAGAAGGTCCAGGACCTCGCCGTGCTGTTCGCGATCGAGCGCGCGACCGCCCGCGCGCAGTCGCGGGAAGACCTGGCCCTCGCCATGTTGCCCGAGGCCGCGCGCGCGATGGGCGGCCGCATGGCCTTCGCGGTGCTCGCCGACGAGGCGGGAGATCTCTCGCTCCTGCACCTCGGCCCGGAGCCCACCCCGATGGATCCGGCGCTGCTCGCGCCGCCCGAGCGGGGGTCGCGTCCCAGCATCCCGGTCGCGCCGCCCGTCGGCAAGGTGCGCACCCTCAGCGTGAAGGCGGGGGAGGGCATCGTCGGCGCCGCGATCGAGACCGGTCAACTGATCGTGGTGGACGACATCGGCAAAGATCCCCGCCACAGCCCGCGCATCGTGAAGGAGCTCTTCCCGCGCGGAGAGCACGTGGGGGCGCCGGGCGCGCTGGTCCCCCTCGCCGACGAGAACGACGCCACCTTCGGCGCGCTCGGCGTGGTGCGCCGCGCGGGCGAGCCGCCGTTCAGCGACGACGACCTCGGCCTCCTGCGCCTCATCGCGCTCAACGCCTCCACCGGCTTCCAGCTCGAGCGCGCGCGCGAGGCGCGGGTGCGCGAGGAGCGGCTCACGACCATCGGCTCGTTGCTGTCGGGCGTCCTCCACGACCTCAAGACCCCGATGACCGTGATCAGCGGCTACATGCAGATCATGGCGAGCGAGTCCGATGCCACCCGCCGCGCCGAGTACGCCGAGCTGGTCACCAAGCAGTTCGACCACATCGCCGCCATGCAGCGCGAGGTGCTCGCCTTCGCGCGGGGCGAGCGCTCGATCCTCGTGCGCCGGGTGTTCCTGCAGAAGTTCTTCACCGAGATCGAGGCGCAGCTCCGCCACGAGATCGAGCGCCGCAAGGCGCCGGTGGAGCTCGTGCTCGACCTGCGCGACCGCGGCACCGCCAAGTTCGACGAGGCCAAGATGACCCGCGCGGTGCACAACCTCGCGCGCAACGCCCTCGAGGCGATGGGCGACGCGGGGGGCAAGCTCACGCTCGGCGTCGACGTGGAGAAGAACGAGCTCGTCGTCACCGTCTCCGACACCGGTCCGGGCATCCCCAAGGAGGTCGAGACGCGCCTGTTCCAGTCGTTCGTCACCGCGGGGAAGGCCCAGGGCACGGGCCTCGGCCTCGCCATCGTGAAGAAGGTCGTCGACGACCACGGCGGCACGATCTCGGCCTCGTCCTCGCGCAAGGGCACCATGTTCACGCTGCGCCTGCCGCAGCCCGAGGCCGCGGCGCTCAAGCGCTTGCCCACGCCGACCCCGACCCCGGTCCCCACCAAGGTCGCGCCCAAGGGCGCGATGAACAAGGGCGTCTAGTCGCTGCGCTGCGCGGCCGCGATGGCCTGCTCGACGGTGAAGACGCCCTCGAGCAGCGCGCGCCCCACGACGGTGAACGCGATGGCTCGGGTGGCCGCGAGCGCCGTGAGGTGATCGAGCGCGCCGATGCCCCCGGAGGCGATGACGGAGCGGCCGGTCTCCCGCGCGAGGAGCGCCGTGGCCTCGACCGCCGGACCGACGCGGGTGCCGTCGCGCGAGACGTCGGTGTAGAGGAGCGAGTCGAGCGGGAGATCGGCGAAGCTCCGCGCGAGGTCCACCGCGGAGACGCCGGCCCCCTTGGTCCAGCCGTCGACGGCCACCTCGCCGTCGCGCGCGTCGACCGCGAGCACGATGCGCCCTGGGTAGGCTTCGGCGACGGACCGCACGAACGCCGGGTCGCGCACGGCGGCGGTGCCGAGGACGACGCGCGTCACGCCCGCCGCGAAGAGGCGCTCCACGGTCTCGCGTGAGCGCACGCCGCCCCCCACCTGGACCCCGGGGCCGAAGGCGCGGGCGATCTCGCCGATCCGGGCGTGCTGGGTGGGAGCGCCGGTGCGCGCGCCCTCGAGGTCGACGAGGTGCAGCCGGCAGACGCCCGCGATCGTCCGCAGGTGCGCGGCGTGCGCGACGGGATCGAGCGGGTAGCGCGTGACCTTGTCGTAGTCGCCCTGGTGCAGGCGCACGACGACGCCGTCGAGCAGATCGATCGCGGGAATGATGGTGAGCATCGTCATGCGAGGAACGCCGTCAGCAGCGCGAGGCCGGCGCGCTGGCTCTTCTCGGGGTGGAACTGGGTCGCGACGAGCGACCCGCGGCCGATCGCGGCGGTGACCGCGAGGCCGCCGTATTCGGCGCTGGCGAGCACCCACGCCGGGTCGTCGGGGACCGCGTGGTAGCTGTGCACGAAGTAGAACCAGTCGCGGGCGGGGAGCACCGCGGTGTCGTGGGCGCGCACCACCTCGTTCCACCCCATGTGCGGCACCTTGAGCTTCTTGTCGCGGCCACCCTCGTCCTCGTGGAGGTCGTCGGGAAGTCGCTTCACGTGTCCGGGGACCACGCCGAGTCCGCGCGCGCCGGCGGCCTCGTCGCTGCCGTCGAGCAGGAGCTGGAGGCCGAGGCAGATGCCGAGGTAGGGCACCTCGCGCCGGAGCGCGTCGACCAGGGCGGCCCGCATCGCGCCGCCGTCGCGGTCGAGCGCGGCCGCGCCGTCGCGGAACGCACCCTGGCCGGGCACGACGAGGCGAGCAGCCCTGCCGATCACGTCGGGGTCGTGGCTCACCACCGGGTGCCCGCCGCTGTGCTCGAGCGCCTTCTCGACGCTGCGCAGGTTCCCGAGGCCGAGATCGACGAGGACCAGGTCCGCGGTCATGTCAGCCCTCGAGGGTGCCCTTGGTGGAGGGCACGCCGGTCACGCGCGGGTCGACGCGGGTGGCGGCCTCGAGCGCCTTGGCGAAGGCCTTGAACGCGATCTCGACGATGTGGTGGAGGTTGTCGCCGCGCTCCTTGACCACGTGCAGGTTGCACTGCGCGCCGCGCGCGAAGCCCTCGAAGAACACCTCGGCGAGCTCCGCGTCGAAGTCGCCGATGCGCGCCTTGGGCAGGCCGAGCTCGCCGACGAAGAACGTGCGACCCGAGAGATCGACCGTGCAGGCGACCCGGGCCTCGTCCATCGGGAGGAGCGCCCAGCCGTAGCGGCGGATGCCCTTGTGGGCGCCGAGGGCCTGGCGGAAGGCCTGGCCGAGGGTGATGCCGAGATCTTCGGTCGTGTGGTGTCCGTCGATGTGGACGTCGCCGCGCGCGCGCACCATCAGGTCGAACAGGCCGTGCTTGCCGAGCTGCTCGAGCATGTGGGTGAGGAACGGCAGCGGCGTCTGGAGGTCGAGCTTGCCGTGACCGTCGAGGTCCAGGTGGACCTCGATGTTCGTCTCCTTGGTCTCGCGCTTGACGTGGGCGGTGCGCACGTCCGCTTAGGTCGGGCGGCCCGCGGCGAGCGTCAAGCGGCCACGGTCCGGTCGTCGGCCACGGTGGGCCCCGGATCCTCGCCGAGCACGACGTTGTCGATGAGGCGGGTCGTGCCATAGCGCGCGGCGATGGCGAGCAGGACGCGGTCGGGCGCGGTGCCGGCGAGGGGGGTCATGTCGTCCGGGTGGGCGCAGGAGACGTAGTCCACCGACCTCGCGCTGCCGGCCACCTCGGCGCGGGCGAGGCGCTCGAGCTCCTCGATGCGGCGCTCGCCGGACGAGAACGCGCGGACGGCCGCGGCGAGGCCCCGCGGGATGGCGAGGGCGGCCTCGCGGTCCTGCTTCGAGAGGTAGACGTTGCGCGAGGAGAGCGCGAGCCCGTCGGCCTCGCGCTGCGTCGGGTGACCGACGATGGTCACGGGGAGGAAGAGGTCGCGCACCAGGCGCTTGATGACCTGCAGCTGCTGGTAGTCCTTGCGACCGAAGACCGCCGTGCCCGGGCCGACGATGTGGAACAGCTTGAGGCACACCGTGGCCACGCCCTCGAAGTGGTGGGGCCGGATCTCGCCCTCGAACCAGCGCGCCACCTCGGGCACGCGTACGCGGGTCTGGTCGCCCTCTGGATAGATCACCGAGGGGTCGTCGGGCGCGAACACCACGTCGACGCCCACACGGGCGCAGGCCGCGAGGTCGGCGTCCAGGGTGCGCGGATAGCGCCCGAAATCCTCGCTGGGTCCGAACTGGGTGGGATTGACGAAGATCGTGGTGACGACCAGATCGGCGTGACGCCGCGCCTCGGTGCAGAGGGCGAGGTGCCCCGCGTGGAGCGCGCCCATCGTCGGCACGACGGCGATGCGCCGACCCTTCGCGCGCGCCTCCGCGAGGTGGGCCTGCAGCGGGGCGACGGCGGTGAACGACTCCACTCGGGCGGTCATGCAGGCGCAATCCCAAGGCCGCCGCGGGGCCGCAAGCTTGGCGGGCCGCGGCCGGACGTGCAAAAAGGCCGGGGTGCGTCGCTCGTTGTCGCTCGTCCTGCTCGTCGGCGCGTGCCGCCGCGAGGCCCCGCCCGGTGACGTCGCGCCGGTCGCGAGCAGCGCCCCCGCGTCGTCCGTGTCCGTGTCGGCCGTCCCCTCCGCGTCGAGCAAGAAGCCGGAGGCCACGTCGGTCGACGTGGTGCTGGCCGGCGACGCCATCCCGCAGGTCAAGGTGCTCGGCAACGACCTCACCCAGATCTTCGCGCGGATGCCCGCCTACTGGGGTGCGGCGGACGGCCGCGTGCTCAACCTCGAGGCGCCGGTCGGCGAGCGGAAGGGTCTCCCCTCCGACAAGTCGATCCTGGCCTACGCGGCGCCTCCCGCGTGGTTCGACAAGCTGTGGAGCGTGGCGCGCGCCTCGGCGTTCGTCGCCGCCAACAACCACGCCTGCGACCTCGGCCCCGAGGGCCTCGCGGCGACCGTCGCGCAGGGCGACAAGGCGCAGGCCAAGCTCGTGGGCGCGCATCCGACCGACCCGTGGACGCGCGTCGAGGTGGCCCGCAAGAACGGCCGCAGCGTGTGCGTCGTCGCGTGGACCACGTTCCTCAACGACAAGGGCAAGAAGCAGAAGGGCTGCCTCGAGGGCTCCGCGGGAGCCAAGGTCGCGCGCGCGGAGCTCGGCAAGGCGGGCCTCGAGCTCGTGCACCAGGAGCTCGGCAAGAAGGACCGCTGGCAGGGGTGCGACGCGCGGATCGCCTTCATCCACGCCGGTCGCGAGTACAAGCCCCAGATCCGCCCGGTGATGGACCAGGCCCTCGCCGCGGCCGCGCACGTCGACGCCGTGGTCGTCTCGCACCCGCACGTGCCCGACCTCGTCGAGGTGGTGACCTCGCCCGCGCCGCCCGACCCCAACGCGGGCGACGGGCGTGCAGCGGGCCGGCCCGTGCCCGTGTTCCGGTCGCTCGGCAACTTCGTCAGCAACCAGGGTATCGCCTGGACCCCGGGCATGAGCGTCGAGCTCCTCGAGCACGAGGGCCTGCCCGACCCGATCCGCACCGTGTGGACGCGGGTGGCGATGCTGGCGCGCCTTCGTTTCGCCTGGGACCCCGCCGAGCTCGTCGACGGTGGCCCGGTGTCCGCGCCGCCGAAGCACGTGTTCTGGGGTTACGGCCTGCTCTTCACCGAGCGCGAGGCGCCGATCACCATCCGCCTGCGGCCGCTGCCGCTCGGCCCGCTCGATCTCTCCGGCGATCCGATCGCCCAGAAGCTCGCCAAGGGCCCGAAGCCGTTCTCCGACCTGCTCAAGAGCCCCTGCCTGCTCCTCGAGAACGCGACGCCGGTGTGCGAGGCGACGACCAAGCCTTCGCCGGCGCTGGAGCCGTCCGCGGTGCCGTCGGCCGACCCGCCGCCCGTCCCCGAGCCCTGACCGGTCCAGCCACGTGGCCCGCGGGCGAACTCCTCGCTACACTGCGGTGACGAGATGAGTGGCGAACTGTCGGCGCGGGCCAAGAAGATCCTCTTCGCGGCGGTCACCGAGTTCATCGCCAACGGCGAGCCGGTCGGGAGCCGCACGCTCGCGCGCAAGTACGACATCGACCTCTCCGCCGCGTCGATCCGCAACGTGCTCGCCGATCTCGAGGAGGAGGGCTATTTCCACCAGCCCCACACCTCCGCGGGCCGGGTGCCGACCGATCGCGCGTTCCGGCTGTTCATCGACGCGCTCGGCCAGGTGCGCGCCCTCTCCGACGCCCAGCGCAACGCCATCGAGCGCCGCTTCGCGCAGCTCGAGCCCGGGGCCGACGCCATCCGCGAGACGGCCCTGCTCCTCTCCGGGCTCACCGGCACTGCTGCCGTCGTCGTCGCGCCACGACTGGCCTCGCAGAGCCTCCGCCAGGTTCGCTTCGTGCCGACCCGCACGTTCCCCAACGGCGGCGCCGAGATCCTCGCCGTCGTGGTCACGACGAGCGGTCAGGTCGAGAACCGCTTCGTGCGGGTCGACGTCGCGCCGCTGTCGGCGGAGCTCGAGCGCATCCACAACCTGCTCGACGACGTGATCGAGGGGCGCACCCTGCGCGAGGTGCGTGAGCTGTTCGCCCGACGCCTGCAGGACACGCGCAGCGAGCTCGGCGAGCTCCGCCGGCGCGCGTTCGAGCTCGGGGCGGCGGCGCTCGAGAGCGACGGCGCCGGCGCGGTGGAGCTCGTGATCGAGGGCGAGGCGCAGCTCCTCGACAAGCCGGAGTTCGCCGACATCGACCGCATCAAGTCGCTCGTGCGCGCGCTCGCCGAGCGCGAGAAGCTCGTCGGGATCCTCGACCGCACGCTCGCCACCCGCGGCGTCCACGTGCTCCTCCCCGGCGACGACGAGAGCTCGCTCGGCGTGGAGCAGCTGTCGGTGGTCGGCACGCGCTACGCGGTCGAGGGCGCCGCGCGCGGGCAGGGGGCGGTCGGCGGCGCGGTGGGGGTCATCGGACCGACCCGCATGGACTACGCCTCGATCGTGCCCCTCGTCGACGAGACGGCCCGGGGCCTCGGCGCCTGGCTGTCGTCGCAGCGCGGCCACGACGAGTCGGACTGACCGCCCTCCGAGCCTGGGCTAGCTCGAGCCGCCGAGCCCGTGTCGACGCGCGAGATCCGAGAGGTGCTTGCGGTCCATCTGGGCCTCGCGCGCCGCCGCCGAGATGTTGCCGCCGTGGCGCTCGAGCAGCCAGGTGACGTAGCGGCGCTCGAAGAGGGCATCGAACTTGGCGCGCGCGTCGCGGTAGGACGTGGTCGGGTCGAAGACGAACGGGTCGGCGGCGGCCGCCGGGCGGGGCGCGGCGGTGGGCATCCCGAGCATGCGCACGTCTTCTTCGCCCGCCGCGCGCGCGAGGTAGGCCGCGCGCTCGAGCACGTTGCGCAGCTCGCGCACGTTGCCCGGCCAGTCGTGGGCGCGCAGCGCGGCCAGGGTGGACTCCGGCAGCTTCAGCGGCGGGAGTCCCTCGGGCGTGGCCGCGTCGAGGATGCGGCGCGCGAGCATCTCGATGTCCTCGGCGCGCGCGCGGAGCGGCGGCACGTGGATCGGCACCACCGCCAGGCGGAAGAACAGGTCCTCGCGGAACTTGCCGCGCTGCACCATCGCGCGCGAGATCGCGGGTGGTGGCGGCGACCACGCGGGCGTCGGTGGTGAGGGTCTTGTTGCCGCCCACGCGCCGCAGCTCCTTGGCCTCGAGCACGCGCAGCAGCTTGGGCTGCAGCTCGAGCGGGAGCTCGCCGACCTCGTCGAGGAAGACGGTGCCGCCCGCGGCCCGCTCGAAGGCGCCGGCGCGCGAGGCGATCGCGCCCGTGAAGGCGCCGCGCTCGTGGCCGAACAGCTCGCTCTCGATGAGGTTGTGGGCCACCGCGCCGCAGTCGACGACCTCGAACGAGGCGCTCGCGCGCGGGCTCTTCTCGTGGATGGACCGCGCGAGGACGTCCTTGCCCGTGCCCGTCTCGCCGGTGAGCAGCACGGTCGCCACCGTGGGCGCGATCCGCTCGAGCAGGCCGAAGATGCGCCGCATCGCGAGCGACTGTCCGAGCGCGGTGCCGAAGCGCTTCTCGGAGCTCGCGGGCACCTCGACCCCGCTCAGCTCGAGGCGGATCGCGAGCTCCACCTCGCCGGCGCGCACGACCGTGCCCGGGTCGACGAGGGCCTCCTTGATGCGGGCGCCACCGACGCGGACGCCGTTGGTGCTGCCGAGGTCGCGGACGAGCAGGCCTTCGGGCACCCGCGCCACGGTGAGGTGGTGGCGCGAGACCGTGTCGTCGTCGAGCACGATGTCGTTGTCGGGCGCCTTGCCCACCTTCACGACCGCCCTGGCGTCTGCGCCGATGCGGAACGTCGTGCCCTTCTTGCTGCCGGAGAGCACCACCACCATGGCCCCGTCCGGCGACGCCACGAGCGGCGAGGCGGCCCTGGTTCCGATGTGTGTTCCTTCGCTCACGGGAGTCCTCGCATCGTGTCCACGAGATCCACTGTCACTTCCGCTCCGCCCAGCAGGATCTCCCACTTGCGGTCCGCCGTCGAGGACGGGGTGTGGAGCTCGATCTCGACCCGCGCCTTGCCGTTCGGCAGCTCGAACGACCAGTCGAAGCTCGGGGGTGCGCCGCTCGCGAACTGGAACGTGGTCTCGCGGTCCCAGCGCTCGCCCTGCGCGATGCGCGCGGTGACCCGCCGCACCTTGGTGGACCCGACGCCGAGGTGGAACCGGAGCGTCTGCGCGCGCGGGACGGTGGGCACCACGAAGATCCAGGCGCCGACGCCGACCAGCGCCACCCCGAGCCCCCGGATGAGCAAACGCCGACGGGATTCGTCCACGGGGGCACTCTAGCGCGACGCGGCGCGCTGCGTTACGGGTCCCGGGTGCGCTGGCCGTGGCTTTCGTTGTCCTTGCTCGGGTGCGCCGCCACGCCGCCGACGGTCGACGCCTCGGCCCTGCCGAACGAGCTCGGCCTCCTCGTCGCGGAGTCGTCGACCCTGCAGGACTCGGCGGTGATCGAGGCATGGGCGCCCGTCTCCCACGCCTATCTCCGGCACGACGGCTTCGGCCTCGATCCCGACACCGTGCTGCGCGCGCGCACCGATCCGCGCACGGGTCGCGTGCGTCGCTTCTCGCTGCAGCGGCGCCAGGGCGCCCTCGTCGAACGCGACGCGCTCGGCGTGCAGCTCGCGCGGTGGGACGTGTTCGACCCGGGCCAGCCGCCGGGGCGCGCGAACCCGCACGACCTCGCGATCGGCGCCGACGGGACGCTCTTCGTCACCCGCTACGGCGAGGCGAGCCTCCTCGCGATCGGCCCCCGACGGCGCGCAGCACGGTGGACCTCTCCGCGTTCGCGGACGTCGACGGCAAGCCCGAGATGGACGCGCTCGCGCTGGTCGGGGGGCGCCTCTACGCCGTGCTCGCGCGCGTGCAGGGCAAGGCCGCTCCGGTCGACGCGCCGTTCCTGGTCGCCATCGACCCGAGCACCCGACTCGTCGAGAAGGTCCTCGAGCTGCCGTGTTGCAATCCGAGCGGGGAGCTGCGGCCAGGGTCCCGAGCGGACGAGCTGTGGGTCTCGTGTCTGGGGGGGCCCCTTTCGAGACCGATGTCTCGGGCGAGCGGCCTCGTGCGCGTCGACCTCGCCACCCGGACCGCCACCCGGATCCTCGAGGGCGAGTCGCTCGCTGGGTTCGTCACCGCCTTCGCCATCCTCGCCGACGACTCTGGCGTCGCCATCGTGGGTGCGTGGGCCGAGGGCAATGCGACCAGCGTCGTGGCCTTCGATCCACGCGGCAAGGGCACCCTCGGCAAGATCTGGGCGAGCCGCTCGACCTACGCGTTCTGGGACCTCGAGGCCGTGGGGACGACGGTCCTGGTGGCGGACCGTGACGAGGAGGCTCCCGGGATCCTCGTGTTCGGCGCCGGCGGGGTGGGGCTCGGCAAGGTGCGGACGCGCCTGCTTCCAGCGGACGTGCTTCCTGTGCGTTCGCTCTGATAGAGTGACGATGTGCGGCTGGGCCTGGTAGGCGCCTCGGGAGATCTCGCAGCGCTCGCGCGTGCCTTGCGCACCGCGGTGCGTCTGTCGGACCGCGTGGTCTATCTGGCCTCGGATCCTGGCTTCGACGACGTGCTCGCCGGCTGGGTGGGGCTCCTCCATGCCGAAGGCTCTCTCCGCGAACGGGCCGCGGCCGTGCTCGACGCGGACGCGACCCGCCTCGCGAGCGCCGTCGCGGCCGAGCTCGCGCGTCGGGAGCTCCTGAACGTGCACTCGCTCTCGGGGGCGAGTCGCGCCGTCGAGATCCTGCTCGACCGCGTGGTCCTCCTGGCCGCCGACAAGACCGACCTCGACGAGGAGGACCTGCTCCCCGCCAGCGTGATCGCCTTCGGCCGTGGCGAAGCGCTGGTGCGGCGCGTGGGGTCGCGCGTCTTCGTCGCGCCGGGCCCGCCGAGCGCCTCCGCGGGGGTGGCGGTGCTCGCCGAAGAACCGGGTGGATCGAGCCTCACGTTGACGCTGTTCACGGCCGACGGCGCCGAGGTCCAGTCCACCGCGCTCGATCTGGCCCGCGCGGCCAAGCTGCGCGTGCAAGGAGCCATCGGATGAAGCGGGTGGCCGTGTTCGGGGGCAGCTTCAACCCGCCGCACGTGGCGCACGTCCTCGGCGCAGCCTTCGTCCTGTCGACCGGCGAGGTGGACGAGGTGCTGGTGGTGCCCTGCTTCCGCCACCCGTTCGCCAAGGAGCTCGCGTCGTTCGAGGACCGGCTCGCGATGTGTCGGCTGGCGTTCGCGCCGCTCGCCGCGGTGTCGGTCTCCGACGTGGAGCGCGATCTCGGCGGCGAGAGCCTCACGGTGCGCACGCTCGAGCACCTCGCCGCGCAGCACCCCGACTGGCGCCTGCGCCTCGTGGTGGGCGCCGACGTGATCGCCGAGATGGACCGCTGGACCCGCCCCGAACGGGTCCGCGCGCTCGCGCCGCCGCTGATCCTCGGCCGCGTGGGGGCGCCCGCGCTCGAAGGGGTCCCCAACGTGTTGCCCGACGTGTCTTCGACGGCGCTCCGCGAGGCCCTCGCGCGGGGGGAGGCGGGCGCGCCGCTCTTGCCGGCGAGCGTCTCGGAATATGCTCGCGCGCGCGGGCTCTACGCCTAGAGCCCTATCCTAGAGCCACGTGAGGCCGAGGTTGGCCATCGGCCAGCCGACGCGCAGGGTCATGCCGATGTGGTTCGCGAAGCGGAACCGCATGCCGAGCGAGCCGCTCGGGAGGAACTTGGTCCGCTCGGCGCACGCGCTGCCGTACGAGTTGTTGCACTCGTCGATGTAGGTCGCGTAGCGGTAGATCAAGGTCGGCTCGAGGAAGAACGTGGCGCGGCTCCCGAGCCAGAAGTTCCACTGCAGCGACACCGGTACGTAGAACGCGAGCACGCCGAGGCCCGGCTTGCTCGAGGTGTTGATCGGCTTGTACGCACCGTAGCGGACGATGTCGAGGCCGATGCCGAGCGAGATCTCGTCGTCGATCGACTTGACCAGCGCGTTGTCCGCGACCGGGATCGTGAGCCGCATGCCGCCGCCGAGCCCCACGAAGAAGGTGTCGAACGCGGCCACGGTGCCGTGCGCCTCGATCTCGATGCTGTAGTCCGGGTGCCAGCGCGCGCGGGGCGGCCCCTTCTTCTCGGGCTTGGGATCGGGCTTGGGCTCCGGCGCCGGCTCGGCCTTCGGCGCGGGCTTGTCGTCGTCGTCGTCGTCCTTCTTCTTCGGCCCGTCGTCGTCCTTCTTGGCGTCGTCCTTCTTGGCGCTGTCGTCCTTCTTCGCGTCGTCCTTCTTGGAGCCGTCCTCTTTCTTGTCGGCCTTGCCCTGCGCACGTGCGTCGAGGGTGGCAGAAGAGGTCAGCGCGAGGGCCGAGAGGACGAGCCCGAGGAGTGGGGCCTTGGGGAGCGGCGGCATCGTGGCCGAGCCTATCAGAAGAACGACACGCCGATCGAGAAGCCGGTGGGGAACCCGACCCGCATCGTGAGGCTGACCGTGTCGCTGAAATGGTAGCGGGCGCCGACCCAGCCGGCGAAGTACACCGGCGGACCGCCGCACCCCTGGGACTTGCTGCACCCCTCGAAGGCGGTGCGCACGACGAGCCCCGGCTCGCCGAAGGCGCTCCACTTGTCGGTCAGCCAGAAGTTCCACTGGAGGGCGACGGGGACGAAGAGGCCCCAGTAGCCGCGGTCGTCGCAGGTGTCGGCGCCGCAGAACTTCCGGTAGCTCCGCAGGAGCTCGGCGCCGAACGAGATGGCCACCGAGTCGTTGATCTTGGGGATGAACGCGGGCCCGGCGATCGGGATCCCGAAGCGCACGCCCGGCCCGAAGCCCCAGTAGCCCCAGTCGTTGAACGTGCTCGCGTTGATCGAGAGGTGCGGCTCGATCTCGACCGAGTACTTCGGCGGGTGCGGGTCCTTGATGATCGTGGTGGCGAGCGCCTCGGGAGCGACGGCGCACAGGGCGATGGCGAGAGCACCAGCAGCGAGCTTCATTTGTCCTTCCGCGCGACCAGCCCATGGCGTCGTTCCTTGTTTTAACGCCGCGTCGAAGTCGTCCTCGAGATCGCCGCGGCGACGCGTGCCGCTGTCCTTGTCTCCCGAGAGCTTGGCCAAGCGAGCGCTCGCGTCGCGGTAAGAGGGCGAGAGGGCGACCAGCTTCTTGAGGCAGGCGACCGCTTCCTTCGGGTTCTTCTTCTGCTCCCACACGAGGGCGAGCTGGTAGAGCAGGGCGAGCTGCTCGTCGGCCTCGAGGCGCTCCGACTTGAGGCCCGTCTTGTAGGCGTCGATCGCCTCGGCGAGCTTGCCCTGCTTCTCGAAGATCGTGCCGATCATGCTCTGACAGAGCGCGAACCGCCCCGGGTCGCGGCCCGCGATGCGGAACTCGCCGATGGCGTCGTCGAACAGCATCATCTGGTCGTAGGCGAAGGCCGAGGTCGTAGTGGGTGGCGCTGTCGCCCTGGTCGATCTGCTGCGCGACGCCGAGCTTGAACTTGGCGAACACCTCGTCGACGTCGACCTGGTCGGCGACGCGCGCTTTGGCGGCAGGGGACCGGGCGTCCCAGCTCGTCGAGCGCGTCGAGCGAGGCGGCGATGTCGAACGCGCGATCGTCCAGGCCGCGGAGCTGGCCCTGGTAGGTGACGCCCTCGTCCTTGGCGCGCGAGAGCGACTCGATCTCGCGCAGCTTCTCGACGAGCAACGGGTGGTTCGGCGACGACCGGAGCGCGTCTTCGATCGTCTCGCGGGCGGTCTCGAAGACGCCCTGCGCCGCGTAGAAGTCGGCCTCCTCGAGCACGGCCTCGACCTCGGGAGACGGCGAGCCAGTGCCCGGTTCCGTGGCGTAGTCCGAGGCGATCTCGGGGGGAGGCGCCTCGTCCTCGAGCGCGTAGGCGGGCAGGGCGCTCTCGCCCGTGCGTCCCATGTCCTCGACGGGGGGCGTGCGTCCGCGCGCGGTCTGCTCCACCGCGGGCGCCGCGTAGCCTCGGCTCGCGGTGCCTCGTCGAGTCCGGGTTCGTCGAGGTCGTGGTCGGCAGACGGTCTGGCCTTGCCCGGCCTGCACCCTCGGCGTGAGACAGCGCGCGTCGTCGAGCTTGTCGAACTCGCCCGTGCCTACCGGCATCGGGACCCGCTCGAGCAGCTCGTCGTCGACGGCGGCCGCCGCGGGCGCGTTGCCCGAGAGGACCTGCACCTGGTCCATCAGCTGCGAGGCCTGCTGGTGCTCGGGCTCGGCCTCGAGCACCCAGGCCAGGTTGTCGTAGGCGCCCTGCAGGTCTCCGTCCTCGATGAGGATGGCAGAGAGGCTGACCATCTCGGCGATGGCCTGGTCGGTCTCGCCCGTCTCGATGAGGACGTCGCGGATGCGCTCGCGGAGCGGCACGCTGCGCGGATCGAGCTCGAGCCCGATGCGCAGCGTGGTGAGGGCCTTGGCGTAGAGCTTCACCTTGCGGAAGGCGTCCGCGTTGGCGATCACCTCGGCCACGCGCGAGCCGCGCGTGCGCACCGAGGGCTGGTTCATGTCGGTGAGCTCTTCGGCCGCCTCGCGCTCCTCGAACTCGACGGCGTCGTCGTCCTCCTCTTCGACCTCGAGCATCTCGACGTCGTCTTGTAGCTGGGGCGACCAGCTGGTGCCGGGCAGGCTGCGCCTGCGCTGCGCCTCTGGCCGGCGCTGCGCCTCGGCCTGGCTGGTGAGCCAGCTCGGCGCTGCGCCGACCTGCCGCTCGCGCGGTGGCTCCTGACGCATGGCCTCCTGGCGCTGGGTGTCGGGCCGCGGGTCGCGCGGGGGCATCGGCTGCGCGGGCTTGCCACCCTGCAACACCTCGTAGGCCAGCGCCTTGACCCCGTCGTCCTGGGGCGCGATGTGCTGCAGGCGCTTGACGATGTCCTTGCGGAGGTCGGTCTTCTGCTGCTCGCCGGCGAGGCGGGCGGCCTCCTTGTAGATGGTGACGGCCTTGTCGTTCTGGCCGATCGCCACGAACCCGCGCGCGAGCAGCGCGATGAGCTCCACCGACTTCGGGTCGCTCTTGAGGCAGACCTGGATCTTGGCGATCGCCGCCACGCCGTCGTTCGGGCCGCCACGCGCGAGGTACAGCTCGGCGGCGGGGCGCGCGTACCGCGGCTCCTGTCGGTGGTGGAGCAGGCGCTCGTACACCTTGAGGGCGTCGTCGACGCGGTTCTGCGCGGTGAGCTGCTCGGCGGTCGCGGCGAACTCCGCGATCGCGCCGTCGTTGTCCTTGATGCGAGAGAAGGCCTCCGCGAGGCGCAGGTGGGCGAGAGGGTTCGAAGGGTCGAGCGAGACGATCCGCTTGTAGACCTCGACGGCCTCTCGCTCGCGCCCCTCCTTCTGGAAGCGGTCGGCGATCATGTCCCACGTCGCGAGCGCGTCGGACGTGAGCTGGAGCTTCTCGTAGAGCTCGGCGAGCCGGACCGGGACGTGGGCGTATTTGGTCTGGACGGTGGCGGGCTGCTTGGACAGCAGGTCGCGCACCGTGTTGTAGACGGCCACTGCCTTGAGGTGGAAGCCCTGCGCGGAGTAGAACTTCGCGACCTCCTCGTAGGTGCCGATGGCCCCGAGGACGTCGCCCTTCTTCTGCTGCGTGTCGCCGATCTTGAGGAGCCAGCGCGGGTCGCTGCGTTCAGCGGCCGCGAGCTTTCGGTACTCCTCGATGGCGAGGTCGTACTTCTTCTTCTCGATCGCCTTCTGCGCGGCTTGGAGCGTCTTCTCCTTGTCGATGGCCACGACGTGTTGTCCCTGACGCTCCAGTGGAGAAGACGGAGTGCTTCGTCACGACCCGAGCAGCGGGGCGCAACGAGAGCCACTCGCGCGAAATGGCGCAAGAAAAACGCTACCGATCTGCGCCGTTACGGTCAAGGAAGTGGTGGGTGGGCACAATGGCCAGAAGGTGATGCCAAAGGGCCGTGGCAAAGGAGCAGGGTGAGGCGTTCCCGCACCGGGACGAAAACGCCGCACGGCCGGAAGCAAACCTCCAGGCGGAGGCATCGACCGACGTGTAGGGAACCTGCGGCGCACGTGTCCGCACGTCCAGCTCGGACGGCGGCCTCCGTCGGTCCTCTGCTGCCGATTCAATCGACGCGACGGGCGCGCACGCCCGAGGCGACCAGCGAGAGGAGCTCACCCGCCACCGCCATCACGTCGCGCTCGTCGAACCCACCCTCGGTGAGATCGCGATAGATGGTCTTCGCCACCAGCTCACGAGCTCGCTGCGCGTCCCGCTCCTCCACGCGTGCTTCCATCGACATGCGCACTCGTTCAGCACGGGCCGTGCCGACGCCGGCGAGCGTGACGCACGTCAAAGCGTCGGGGGACCGACCCATGGTTTCGCGACGTTCTCGATCGACGCGGTGCGCCGCCCTGGCAGCCGGATCGCGTGGCGCGTAGCGGGCTTCGCGCCCGCGACGCGAACGTGGCTACGCGATCCACCCACCCGTGGCTGGGTTACCCTCGGCACCGTCATGGAGCATCGGGCGTCTTCGCCACGGCAATCGCGCCTAGCAGGAGCCGCCGTCTTCCTCCTCACGGTCTGGTGCATCGGAGCGGTCGGTCTCCACCACATCGGGCACGGGAAGTGGACGTTCTTCGAGTGCTTCTACCAGACCGCGATCACGATCTTCACGGTGGGGTTCAGCGAGCTGCCCGGGACTGACTCGGTCCCCTCGGCGCGGGGCTTCACGGTGTTCGTGATCATGCTCGGCGTGGGCGCGGTCGCCTTCGCCCAGGCGAACATCACCGCGTTGCTCGTCGAGGGCGCAATCGGCGAGGCATTTCGGAGGAATAGAATGCAGAAGCTCATCGAGAAGATGAGTGGCCACGTGGTCATCGCGGGGTGTGGATCGACCGGCCGCTACGTGATCGAGGAGCTCCGCGCCATCGGTCGTCCGTTCGTGGTGATCGACCGCGACGAGCATCGGCTCAAGGAGCTCTCCGACGAGCTGTGCGACGGCGAGATGCGCTTCGTCTCGGGCAACGCGACCCACGATCACGCGCTCCTCGCCGCGGGCGTCGACCGCGCCGGCGGCGTGGTCGCGGCGCTCACCGACGACGCCGACAACCTCTACGTGACCCTGTCGGCGCGCTCCCTCAACCCGGCCGCGCGCATCGTCGCCAAGGCCGTCAACCTCGAGGCCGAGGCGAAGCTGCGCCGCGCGGGGGCGAGCGCCGTGGTGAGCCCGAACACGATCGGTGGACGGCGCATGGCCTCGGAGCTCGTGCGGCCCGAGGTCGTCGAGTTCCTCGACCAGATGCACCGCACCGACCACGCGCTGCGGCTCGAGGAGATCGTGATCCCGAGCGACTCACGGCTGGTCGGGGCGCGCCTCCGCGACGCGCCGATCCGCCCGCGCACCAACGCGCTGGTGGTGGCGACCCGCGAGAAGAACGGCGCGTTCCACTACAACCCCGGGCCCGACAGCCAGCTCTCCGCCGGCATGACCCTGATCGTCCTCGGCGAGCGGCGCGACGTGGAGGCGTTACGCGCGATCGTGCACGAGGGCTAGTCGGTGGGCGCGTCGGCCGTGTCGGGCAAGCCGGTGTCGGGGCTCGGCTTGGGCTTCTCGGGCGGGTTGCCGTGCTCTTCCTTGAGCTTCTTGGTCAGACGATCCAGCACCACGACCTCGTGGTAGCTCGGGTACTTCGGCATCTGGCAGACGACCCGCACGCTGTTCGCGGTCTTGAGCAGCTCGAGCGAAGAGGTGCCGCCCTTGTCGCCGTACTCGAACAGGATGTACCCGGCCTGCTCGTCCTTCTCGACGATCTTGTAGCCGAGATCGACCCGCACGAGCCGCAGGGCCGTGTTCCAGGTCTGCTGGTAGGAGTACGGCGAGTCGTACGACGACTTGGCGCCCGACTCGCCGACGATGGCGACGACGCCGCAGAAGAACAGCCCGGAGGCCGCGCTGGTCGCGAACAGACGACGCATGCCCGTGCCGTAGACCAGAGCCCGGGGGCGGGCCCAGTTCTCTACGAGAACGCGCGGCGGAAGGCGGTCGCGAACGTGCGCGCGCGGGCCGCGTCGATGGGGCCCCCCGCGCGACCTCCCCGCCGCAGCCACGAGCCGACGATCACCCCCGTGGCGCCGGCCTCGGCAAGCCGCGCGAGGTCGTGGGGCGTGGCGCCACTCCCGACCAGCACCGGCGCTCCCGCGGCCGCGTCGGCGGTGGCGCGGAGGGCCTTGGCGTCGACCTTGGCGCCGGTCGCTGCCCCGGTGACGATCACGCCGTCGGCGAGCCCGCGCAGCAGGGTGTCCTTCACCACGTCACCGACGGGGCGTGGCGCGAGCGGCGCGGCGTGCTTCACGTCGACGTCGGCGAGGATGCGCACCGACTCGGCGCCCCAGAGGCGACGGAGCCGCAGCGTCTCGTGGGCGCGGCCTTCGATGAGGCCCTGGTCGGCGACGACGGCGCCGACGTGCACGTTCACGCGGACGAACGCGGACCCCGTGGCGACGGCGATGGCGAGCGCGCTCTTCACGTCGTTGCGCAGCACGTTCACGCCGACGGGCAGCCCGGTGGAGGCGGCGGCGGCGACGCAGACCGTCATCGCGGCCACCGTCACGGGCTCGACGGGCCCGGGCAGGAACGGGGCGTCACCGAAGTTCTCGACGACCACCGCGTCGTAGCGGGCGCGGCGCAGGGCGAGGGCGTCGGCCTTCACCGACTCGGCGATGCGCGCGAGCGAGAGCTTGCTCCGCGGGCTGCCGGGCAGCGGCGGCAGGTGGATGACCCCGATGAGGCGGAACATCACGGACCTCCGGGGGTCTTGGGGATGCCGAAGCCAGGGGGCATCGCCATGCCGGGCGCGCCGCCGCCGCCAGCCGGGAGGATCTGTGGCGAGCCGCCGAGCACGCCGACGACGCGGAGGGCGTAGAACCCGTCGGGGCGCTTGCTCGCGCGCAGCTTGGGTTCGGAGTCGAGCAGCAAGAGGAGCCCCGCGGTGGAGTCGCCCTTCTTGCGGTAGGTCTCGTTGAACTTGAAGCGCAGGCCGAGCATGAGGTCGGACTCGGCGACGTTCTCGCGCAGGGTGATCTGGCCGTCGAGCTGCATGTCGACGTCCTTGCCCTTGGCCTCCATCTTCTCCACGCGCGCGACGCCGTTCTTCACGGCCACCTGGATCGGCACGTTGCCGATCACCATCTGCGGCAGCGTGATGTCCTCGCTGCCGAACACCAGCTTGAGGGCCGGGACCTTGAAGGGCTTCTTGCCGTCGCTGACCCAGAAGTTCTCGATCTCGAGGTTGACCGTGCCGTTGGCCTTGTCGATGCGGGTCTCGCCGTAGACCACCTCGATGCTGCCCTTGAGGGTGCCGCCGACCTCGGTGCCGACCGCGTCCTTGAGGGGCGCGAGCGAGTTGAGCGTGATGCCGTCGATCTCCATCTTGAAGGCGCGATCGAAGCGCGGGCCCTTGTCCTTGCCGGGGCGCACCTCGCCCTCCTTGGGGGGCGCCGACGGTGTGTGGGTGATCGAGCCCTCGATCGTGCCGCCGAGGGCCTTGGCGCTGAAGGTGATGTCCTTGGCCGCCGAGAACAGCGACCAGAACGAGACGCGGGCCTTGATCTCGTCGGCGCTGAGCACGCTCGTCGCCTTGGTCGGATCGGCCGGGTAGCTCGTGAGCTGGACGTCCTTGAGGACGACGCCCGTGAACCACGACGGCTCGAGCTTGCCGATGGAGAGCGCCTGCCGCGCGCCGGTGGGGTTCTTCTGCGACTTGTCGAACTCGGCGACGATCTTGTCGCGGAGGCGGTCGTAGGGGAAGGTCCAGTACACGAACAGCAGGAACGTCGTGACGAAGAACGTGGAGTAGGCGAACCACGGCAGCGCCGCGCGCAGGCGATCCTTGAGCGCGTCGAAGCGCGGGTTGCTCTCGGCGACGTCGGCCGTGGGGGCGCCAGCCGGCTCGCCGCCAGGGCTGGCTTCGGGGACCGGGCGCTGCGAGATCGGGGGGTTGCTCATGGGTGCTTCGTGCTCCCCGCCGCCGGGGGACCGCTCGAGGCCGCGGCGGGCTCGATGCGATCGTAGGCCGAGAGGGTGAGGCTGACGGTGAACGAGTCAGCCTCGATCCGCTTGCTCATGTCGAGCTGGGTGATGGCCACCGGGTGGCCCGAGGTCTCGAGCTTCTCGAGGAAGTTGGCGAGCGCCTTGAGGCCCGTCTTCTGGATCGAGAGCTTGGTGGCGCGCTCCATGTAGAGCTTGCCCCGCGGCACCGGCGCGACGTCGGTCTGCACGGCGATCTCGAGCCCGGCGGACTTGGCCGCGGCGTCGACCAGCGTGCCGAGCGGCGGGGCCTTGTTCGCGTAGCGCGCCGCCACGTCGCCGAGCGCGGCGCGGCGCGTCGCGAGCCGGGCGCGGGCGGCCTGCACGTCCTGGATCGCCTGGCGGAGATCGTCGTTGTCGTGCTGCTTGCCGCCGAGCCACGAAGAGACGCGGAGCGGCACGAGCAGCGCGGCGATCACGCCGAAGATGATGCCGAAGGCGGTCACCATCGTGCGCTCGCGCGCGGACATCTGGTCGAGCGCCATGACTACTTGCCCCCCGCGCTGGTCGCGCCGCCGGGTGTGCCCGGCTTCTTCTGGCCGCCGCCCTCCTCGGGGCACCGGAGCTCGGTCTCGAGCGTGTACTTCTGCCGATCGTCGCTGATGGCCTTGGCCTTCTTGAGCACGGTCGGGTTGTTGAAGCAGCGGAACGCCTTGAGGTTGCCCTCGATGGTCTGCACGTCGGCGCCGGTCGGCGCGATGCCGTTGATGATCACCTTGAAGCCACCCTGGGGCTGGCGCTGCACCTCGAGCTTCTCGATGTCGTGCTTCATCTTGCCGGTGGGCACGAGCTCGGAGATCTGCACGAGGGCGTCCATGGCGTCGGCGCGCGGCAGCGGGTCGTCGTCGCCGCCGGGGTTCTTGGAGGCCAGGATCTCCTCCACCCGCTTCGGGCTCGAGGTGGCCTCGCCGAGCACCTCGCGCGTGGTCGCCTCGAGCGCTTGCTCGAGGGTCTTGCGGTCGGCCTCGAGGTTGCGCGAGCGCGCCCACGTGGAGAACAGGAACGAGACGAGCATCGCCGCGCCGAGGCCGACGAGCAGCGGCACCTTCTCGCGCAAGAAGCCATAGCCGCGCTCGTAGGCGAGCGGACCGCGGCGCAGATCGAGCCCCCGCGGCTTCGGCGCGCCGAGCAGCGCGACCCCGACGGCGCGGGCGAACCGGTGCGCGTCGGGGCGCCCGGCCAGGCCCTCGAGGCCCTCGATGGGCAGGAGCTCCACGGGCATCTGCAGCTCGCCCGCGAGCCACCGCGGCAGGTCGGGGATCACCGCGCCGCCGCCCGTCGCGAACAGGGTCTCGGGGGCGCTACCACCCATGGCGCGGAAAGCGAGGAAGGTCGCGCGGACCTCGCGGGCGAGCTCGGGCGCGCTCGCCGGCAGCCCCTGCACGCCGCGCGAGAGCGTGCGCGCGAACACGGGCTCGGCCCCGTCGAGCACGAGCAGCTCCGACGACTCGGCCCCGAGGTCGAGGATCGCGCGGAGCCCACCGTTGCGGAAGCCGGGCAGGGCCGCGGCGAGATCGGCGAGGGCGAACGCACCAGGCGCCACGTGGTCGGGCTCGCGGCCGGCGCCCTGCGCGCAGAGCTCGATCTGCGCGCGCACCTCGTCGGTGCGGGCGGCCACGACCAGCACCGGCTGCGGGGCGTCGGCGGGGGCCGGGCGTGGGCGGTGGTCCCAGACCGCGTCGTCGATGTCGTACGGGATCTGCGCCTCGAGCTCGAACGGGAGCACCTCGGCGATCCGACGGCGCACCGCTGCGGGCAGCTCGAGCTGCCGCACGTTGATCGCGGTGCCGCTGAACGAGACCGAGAGCGGGTCGCCGCCCTTGGCCGCGTCCAACGCGAGCTCCCGCACGAGCTCGGGCAAGGTCGCGGTCGCGGAGACCTCGCCCGAGGCGTAGGTGACCTGCCCCGCGACCCGGTCGACGGACGCCAGCGACTCGACGGACCACTTGCGCGCGCTGCCGCGCACGATGGCGAGTCGCACCTGCGTCGTTCCGATGTCGATCCCGAGAAGCCGTGCCATGGTTGGGTTCCCTGCGCCCCCTCGAGGAGAGGCGGGCGCTGTTCACTTCACTCGATCCTGTAGTAGACGATCTGCCCCGCGGCGGTGGGCTGGAGCGCGCCCGCGATGCCGTCGAGGCCGGTGCCCGCGGTGCCGACGCCGCTCGTGGGCTTCGGTCCCTGCTGGCCTGGCTGGAGCCCCGCCTGACCCGGCTGGCCCGGTTGCCCTGGCAGACCGAGCCCGCCCGTGGAGGAGGGGATGGCGGGCGACCCGCGGAAGTCGACCACCATCGTGATGCGGATGCGGGTGAGGCGCTTGCCCGACTTCACCTCGCCGACGGCGTGGATGGAGAAGACCTTCGACTCGGTCGTGAAGTTCTTGGCCGCCTCGGCGGGCGACTGGAACTTCACCGGCGGGATGCCGATGGTGCTGAACAGCAGCTTGCCGTACTGGCCGGCGCCCTGCACCGTGCCGACGAACTCGTTGGGCGAGCCGAAGAGCGGCATGCCCGAGGTGAACGAGCGCAGCACCCCGAACATGGTGAGGAACTGCCCGCTCTTGGTCGGATCGATGCAGATCTGCGCGTCGGGCGCCATGCCGCACACGACCGCGAGCACCGCCTGCGGCGACGCCGTGTTCACGTTGAGCGGGCCCTGGCCCCACACCGTCATGACGCGCTTCTTGGGCGCGTTGGGCTCCGGATCGACGAACGTGGCCCAGAAATCGTCGCCCATGCCCCGCACGAGCCGCGCCTCCTCGAGCGAGTCGTAGGGCGCGTTCTTGGGACGGTACGGGCGCTTGAGCAGCGAGTAGCTGTTGTCCTCGCCGCCGGCGGGGCCGCCGCCGCCCTGGAAGTTGCGCGGGTCGCACGCGTAGCGCTGCTCGTCGGTGTCGGCCCATTCCATGAGCGCGCCGCAGATGGTGGCGCGGTCGCTGGTCTGGCCGTCGCGGTCGTTGCGCTCGAAGAGCGGGTCGTACGCGGGCGCGCCGGTGAGCCCGAGGAACGCCGCTCCGAACCGGTTGAGCGCGATGCTGTTGCCGCGCGCGGCGAGGTTGAGGTTGATCTTGGAGTCCTCGTCCACCACGGTGACCTGGAAGCTCGCGCCCTCCGGCCCGCCGAGATTCTTCGCCCCGTTGATGTCGAACCCGGTGAGCTTCGCAAAACCCTCCTGGCCGCTCTTGTCGCTGAACGCGCCGAGGATCTGGTCGGAGAACTCCCACACCGGCAGCTGCGGCACGGCCTTGCCGCCGAACAGGAAGCGCAGGATTCCGAGGCTCTGGCGCATGACCGGCTCGGCTGCGACGAACAGACGCGAGAGGTTGGCCGCGCTCAACGCCATGTACTCGGCCTGCAGCGCGTCGCGCTCGGCGTAGGCGGCGGAGAGATCGGCGATCTGCTCCTCCTGGAACTCGACGACCAGGATGGTCATCAGCGTGATCGAGGACATGACGAGCAGGAGCGCGATGCCCCGCTGGTCCTTCTTGCGCTTCCTGCGCCCCTGCTTCGTCGGTCGCGGCTTCATTTGAGGGCGAACGCGAGGGGTTGCTGGATGACGGGCCCGGTCTTGGTGCGCAGGCGGATCGGCTCGCCGGCGGGGCCGCCCTTGGCGATGAGCACGATCTCGATCTGCAGCGGCACGCGCCCGAGCTGCATGGCCGCCGAGCTGCTGTCCCACTGCTCGGTCCACATGCCGCTCTGCGGATCGAGGTAGCGGAGCGAGAAGGTGTCGATGTCGTCGACGAGCACCTGCACGACGCCGCCCTTGCCGTGCTGGTCGTCGATGATGATCTGCTCGCGGCGCACCAGATCGAGCTGGCTCGCCTTCTTGGCGTGCGCGGTCGTGAAGAACGAGAGCTCGCACTGGTCGCTCTCGTGGGAGTCCTTCACGAGGCGACGGTGGGCGAAGGCGTCGAAGTCGACGCGCTTGGCGGTGCCGGTGAACGCGGTGACGCGGGCCGAGAGCTGCGGAGAGGCCGCGACGTGCGCCGAGATGTAGGCCATGCCGAGCTCGCGCGACATGCGGGTCATCGCGAGCCGCACGATGCGGTACCGCTCGGAGAGGTTCGACGCGGACTGTTTTCCGCGCGCGATCGTGGAGAAAGCCCCGTAGATCAGCACCGACACGATCGCGAGCACGGAGATGGCGACCATGACCTCGAGCAGGGTCAGGCCGCGCGCCCGGGACCGATGCGCGCTCACTGCGCTCACTGCGCTCGCTCCGTTCACTTGATCCCCCCGAGGCCGGCCGGACGGGCGGCGGCGGGCGTGCCGAGCGCCGCGGGCTGCGCGGTGCCCGCGCCGGGCAGACCAGGGATCCCGCTGGCCGCCGGATCGGTCGCGACCACCGGAGGCAGTCCGCGCTGCGGGTTGGTGACGAACTGGACCACGCTCAGCTTGCGCTGGTTCGGACCCTCGTTCCAGAGCACGTCGACCGTGACGCGCCGGATCGAGGCCTCGAGCAGCGGCTTGAGCTGCGGGTAGACGATCTGCATCGCCATGCCCGCGACGCCGGCGACGCCGGTCTGACCGCCCGGACCGGTGGGCTGCGAGAGGGCGCCCGAGAGCGCGCCGATGCCGCCGTCGGCGAGCGAAGAGGGGCTCGCCGCGGCCTGGGCCAGCGCGCCGAGCGGTCCGAGCCCGCCGCCGCCGCCGCTCGAGCCGGCGTCGCCCGCGGTGGAGGCGAGGGGGTCGACCGCGGGCGGATTCGGCAGCGTCACGCGCTCGATCGTCCAGCGGCAGGTGATGCCCGCGGGCGAGTCGCCGGCGCAGCAGTGCCCCTCCTCGGTCTGGTCGATCTCGGGATACCCGTCCTTGAGGAGCTTCTCCTCGACCTCGTGCATCTTGCAGCGCGCCACGGTGCCCGCGACCGACACGTTCCGCGCCTGCACGTTCGCGTTGTAGAGCCCGGCCTGCGCCGACAGGATCGCGCTGAGCGCGAGGCCGAGGATGGCGAGCGCCACCATCACCTCGAGCAGCGTGAAGGCGCGCGTCCTAGCGGCCATCGTCTTCGGCCTCGCTGGCTTCGGCGTCGTCGCGCGGGTGGAGGACGGCCACCGGCCCCTCGGCGATGGTGGCCTTGCCGGTCAGCGGCGCGAGCACCACCGAGAACGTGTCCTTGTCGTCGACGCTGTCCTTGATCTGGAGCTGCACCGAGGCGCGCTCGGTCTCCGAGGCGAAGAAGTAGACGTACGCGCGGCCCGCCGTGCGCGGCTTCGGCTCGTGCGCGGCGTCGACGGCGCGGAACACGATGCCGCCGTACAGGGACTGCGGCTGGCCGGCGGCGCCGGGCAGCGCGGTGAAGCCGGCCTTGGGCGCGGACGGTCCCAGCGTGATGCGCGCGGCCTCGGTCTGCGCGGCCTCCTCGGTGGCGGTCGCCGGGTTCGCGCCGCCGGCCGGGTCGTTGGCCAGCAGCATGCGGTCGTTCGACTCCTCGATCCAGATCGCCGACTGGTCCATGTCGATGACCAGGCGCAGTCGACGACCCGTCGACGAGGCCAGCTGGTAGGCCGTGCGCATGGCCGCGCCGACGCGGGAAGCGCTGGATTTCAGCCGTGAACGCTGCACCTGCCCGCTCGCGAACACGAAGCCCGAGGCGAGCACCACCGCGATCACCATGACGATGAGGACCTCGATCAGCGTGAGCCCGCGCGCGCGCGCCCGCCTCGCCGTCCCTCGCGGGAAGCGATGCGAACCCGGGCGCGCCAGGGCGTTCACTTGACCGGCTTGGCTCCCGCCCAGATGTCGTCCTCGCTGCCTTCCTTCTGGTCGGGGCCGGAGCTCACGACGCCGAAGTCCTGGTCGACGCAGATGATCTTGTAGGGCTTGCCCCACGGATCTTCGGTCTTCTGGTCGGCCTTGAGCGCCTTGTCGGCCTTGAGCTTCTCGACCGTCGGGCAGTCGGTGATGCCCGGGGCGTTGAGCTTCCAGGCCTCGAGCACCGAGACGAGGGTCTTGGCGTCGGTCTTGGCCTGGTCCTTCTGCGCCTGCTGGAACTTGGGGATGGCGAAGATCGCGACGCCGCCCGCGATGAGGGCGAGGATCGCGACGACGATGAGGACCTCGACGAGGGTGACGCCGTGCTGGCTTTTGCTCGCCCTACGCGCCGCCGCTTCGCGCTTCGCGCTGCGCGACGTCGCTTTCGGGCTCGCGGTCGCTTCGCTCCCCGGTTCGCACCTCGCTGCGCCCCCCTTCGGGGCGCTTCGCTCGGTCATCGGGGAGGCGGGGAGGCTCTGAACGACTTGGGGGTGGTGCATGGCGGTCCTGAGCGGCGGTTGGGAGAGGAGGGGAAGGTTGTTCGAAGGGAGCGGGAGCGGGCTGGAGGGGTAGGGCAGAGACAGGAAGAAGGGGTGAGGGGTAGATGCGGGCGGCATCGCTGGAGGATCACTGGAGGCGGTCTAGACCCCAGGGTTCGCCGTCGGGGCCGTCGGAGCCGAGGTCGTAGGTGGCGAGGCCGTCGCGGCCGGGGCACGAGAAGCGGAGCGGGCGCTGCCAGCCGTCGACCGGCACCGAGGCGAGGTAGGCGGGGCGCTCGAGGGTCGTGCGCGAGAGCTCGCGGAGATCCTTGGGGCAGGCGCCGGCGTGGTCGGCGCGGTAGGCGTCGATGGCGGTGCGGGCGCGCACGAGGGCGGCGCGGGTCTGGCGGACGCGGGCCTGCTCACGGTTGCGCGCGTCGAGGCGCACGAAGGCGAAGACGGCGAGGGCGAGCGCCACGTAGGCGAAGAGGCGACGCCGGGCGCCGGCGCCGAGGACGCGCGCGAGTACGCCCTTCCGCTCCCAGGGGAAGTAGACGGTGCGCTCGCTACGGCTCTTGCCGAAGAGCGCCATCACGGCCCCGCCGAGTTGAAGTCGTTCATCTGGATCAGCGGCATCAGGATGGAGAACGCTATGAACCCCACCGCTCCTCCCATGATCACGATCGTGAGCGGCTCGAGGATCGAGGTGAGCGCGGTGATGCGGATCTCGACCGAGGACTCGTAGCTGTCGCTGACCGCCTCGAGCATCTGCTCGAGCTGGCCCGAGCGCTCGCCGACGGCGATCATGTGGGTGACGATGGGCGGGAAGCGCTTGCTGCGCTTGAGCGGCTCGGCGATGGACTCGCCCTCGCGGATCGAGGTCGCCGCCTCCTCGACCACCTTCTCGATGGCGGCGTTGCCGACGACGGCCTTGACGATCTCCATCGCGCGGAGCAGCTGCACGCCGCTGGCGAGCAGGGTGGCGAGGTGCGGCAGAAGCGCGAGATGGCGATCATCGAGAACAACGGCCCGAAGATGGGCATGCCGAGGAGCGCGGTGTCCCGGGCCACCTTGCCCGGCTCGGTCTCGAGCCAGTGCAAGCCCGCGCCGATGGCGGCGCCGACGAGCAGGCCGGGGATGGTGGCCAGGATGAGCGAGCCCGACTTCTCGCGCAGGAAGAACTCGGCGAGGAACAGCACCGAACCCAGGGTGAGCGCGGTGGTCGCGCCCGAGCGAGTGGGGGGCTTCTTGAGCTTGGCCTGCGGGCCGGCGACGCTCGAGAGCGACCGCGCGGAGGCGACGGGCGCGCGGGTGAGGAGGTAGAGCCCGAGGCCGATGAGCGCGCCGGCGAGGATGCCGTGGGTGACCGGCGACGCCACCGACGCCGAGGTGAAGATGAGCAGCGACGTGTACCAGGGCAGGGCGCGGTCGAGCGACTGGAAGATCGCGGTGACCTTGGGCACGACGCCGATCATCAGCACGGTGATGAGCAGCGACCCGATGATGAGCATCAGGATCGGGTAGGCCATGGCCGCGGCGACCTTGCCGCGCAGCTTGGCCTGGCCGTCCATGAACTGCGCGAGGCGATCGAGCACGGACTCGAGGGTGCCGGAGGCCTCGCCGGCCGCGACCATGTTGATGTAGAGCGGCGGGAACACCTTGGGGTGCTCGGCGAGGGCGGTCGCGAACGCGGTGCCCTGGTTGACCTCTTCGCGCACGTTGGCGAGGACCCGCTTGAGCTCCTCCTTCTCGACCTGCTCGGTGAGCGCGCCGATGGCCTCGGTGAGCGGGATGCCCGCGCGCACGAGGGTCGCGAGCTGCTTGGTCATGACGGCGATGTCGCCGACCGACGGTCGCTGCAGGAACGCGAACAGGTTGATCTCGCGGCCCTTCTTGGCCTGCGCCTTGGCCTCGCTCGCGCTCGTGAGGACGATGCCCTCGCGGCGCAGGAGCGCGCGCAGGCCCTTCGGGCCGTCCGCGTCACGGACCCCACGGACCTCCTTGCCGGAGGCCGCGACGACGCCGCGGAACTGGAAGACCGCCATCTACCGGCGCGCCTCCTGCCGCCTGCGGTCCCTGGCGCTCGACGCCTCTCGAAGAATGGCCCCCGGGCTGAAGCCCAAGAGTGGACCGCGTGCACCGACGAACGTGGAAGCCCGCTCTGCGGGCTCGCGAAGGGCGAGACCACCTCGGGCCATTCCAAGGCGGGAAATGCTGCCTGCCGTGCGATGAGCTGGAGCCCGCCGGCAGGCGGGCTTGCCCCTGCAGTCGGTGCCCCGGGCTTCAGCCCGGGGGGCTGTTCGGACGCCGGGGCTCATTCCATGTCCTCCTGCGTGCTCGAGAGCACCTCCTCGACGGTGGTGCGGCCGGCGAGGACCTTGCGGGCGCCGTCGTCGCGCATGGTGTCCATGCCCGACTCGATCGCCGCGCGGCGGATGGCGCCCGCGTCGCCGTGCTTGAGCACGAGCGCGCGCACGCCCTCGTCGATCAACATGAGCTCGTAGATGCCGCGGCGGCCGGTGTAGCCCGAGGCCCCGCACTCCTCGCAGCCCCGCGGCCGGTAGAACACGGGCCGCTTGCCGTCGAGCGGGACCGGCGGGTCGTACTGCGCGCCGCGGGGCATGTAGCCCGCGGTGAACTTGCGGCGCAGGCGCTGGTCGATGCCGGCCGCGTCCATGCCGAGCTGCTCGAGCTCCCAGTCCTGGGCGTCGTAGGGCTCCTTGCACTTGGGGCAGAGCATGCGCACCAGGCGCTGGGCGAGGACGCCGATCATCGACGACGCGATCATGAACGGCTCGATCTCCATCTCGGCGAGACGGGTCACGGCGCTCGGCGCGTCGTTGGTGTGCAGCGTGGAGAGCACGAGGTGGCCGGTGAGCGAGGCGTGCACGGCGATCTCGGCCGTCTCGCGGTCGCGGATCTCGCCGACCATGACCACGTCCGGGTCCTGACGGAGGAACGCGCGGAGCGCCGAGGCGAACGTGAGCCCGATCTTGGCGTTGACGTGCACCTGGTGGATGCGCGGCAGCTCGTACTCGACCGGATCCTCGGCGGTGAGGATGTTGATGTTCGGCTGGTTGATGCGGTTGAGGCACGCGTAGAGCGTGGTGGTCTTGCCGGCGCCGGTCGGCCCGGTGACCAGGATGATCCCGTGCGGCCGATGGATCAGGTGATCCATCATCGCGTACTCGCGCTGGTAGAACCCGAGGTCGGTCAGGTCGAGGAGCACCGACGACTTGTTGAGGAGGCGCATGACGATGCGCTCCTGCTGCCGCGAGGTGGGGATGGTCGAGACGCGGATGTCCACGCCCTTGCCGGCGATCTTCAGCGTGATGCGGCCGTCCTGGGGGAGGCGCTTCTCGGCGATGTTCAGCCCCGCCATGATCTTCACGCGGGCGACGATGTTGGGCATCACCGCGCGGCCGGCGCGGCGGGCCTCGTGCAGCTCGCCGTCGATCCGGTAGCGCACCATCACCTCGCGCTCCTCGGGCTCGATGTGGATGTCGCTCGCCCGGCGCTTGCTCGCCTCGGCGAACAGCGAGTTCACCCAGCGGATGATCTTCGCGTCGTCCTCGGACTGGTCGATGATGTCGGTGAGCTCGTCGGCCTCGTCCTCCTTCTCCTTCTCGAGGTCCTCGGTGGTGTTGAGGCGCTCGAAGAACGAGTTGATGGCGTCGAGGATCGTGGTGGTGGGCGCCACGCTGAGGGCGAGCGGCTTGCCGTAGAGGGCGCGCACGTCGTCCTGGGCCGAGATGTCGAGCGGGTCGGCGGCGATGGCGTGGATGTGCTTGCCGTCGTCGCCGATCACCACGATGCGCCGCTGCTTGGCCCAGGTGATGGGCAGCTTGCTCGCGACGTCGGAGGCGATCTTGGTCGGGTCGATGGTGGCGACGAACGGCAGGCCGCACTCGGCGGCCAGGGCGCGCCCGATGGCCGTCTCGTCGCTCGTGCGCGTGCTCACGAGCAGCTCGAGCAGCGAGCCGCCCTTCTCGCGCTGGGTCGCGAGCAGCTCCTCGAGCCGCTGCGCGGGCAGCACGCCGTGGCGCGCCAGGATCTCACCGAGGAACCGCTGCTCCATCGGTCAGTTCTCGATGGTGATGGATTTCAGGATCGGCGTCGCGGGCTTGACCACCGTCGGCGGCGTGCCGAGCGGCTGCACCGGCGCCGTGAGCACGCCCGGCGGGGGCGGGGGCGGCTGCGGCTGGCCGCCGGCGTAGCTGCCACCTCCGCCCGGGCTCGCGGGCAGCTCGCTGATCGGCTTGCCGGCCTCGTGCTTGCGGATCTCCTTCGGCTTGGTCTGCGCCTCGAGCTTCTCCTTCTCCTCGTACTTGAGGTACGTCTGGCGGATCTCCTCGACGAGGCCGCGCGTGCGCGAGTAGTCGATGTGCGGGCTCCACTTCTTCTCGTCCGAGAACACGAAGTAGTGATCGAGGAACTCCTGCCGGTCGCGCATCTTGCGCTCGAAGATGAGGCGGAGATCGGCCGGGTCACGGATGACGTACGGCGTGAGGATGAGCAGCAGGTTGCGCTTCTGCTTGGTGACGGCCTTCTGCTTGAAGAGGATGCCGATGAGCGGGATGTCGCCGAGCACCGGGACCTTGGTCTCCTGGTTCTGGGTGACGTCGCGCACGAGGCCGCCGATCACGATCGTCTGCTGGTCCTGCACCACGAGCTGGGTCTTGGCGCTGCGCTGACCGATGGTCGGCGTGAGGTTGGTGCCGGTGCCCGTGGCGGCGTTGACCTCGCTGATCTCCTCCTCGACCTCGAGGCGGACCTCGTTCGAGTCGTTGATGTGCGGGATCAGCTTGATCTTGGTGCCGACGTTCTGGCGCGTGATGGGCGCCGCGAAGCCGAGGCCACCGAGGCCACCGAGCGCCGACGCGCCGCCCTGGGCGCCCGCGAGGCCGGTCAGGCCGGGGATGCCCGAGAAGCCGGTGCCGGACTGCAGCGGGACGTTGTCGCCGACGTTGATCTCGGCGGGGATGTTGTCGGTCGCCATGATGTGCGGGGTCGCGAGCACGTTCGAGTCGGAGCTCGTGGTGACCGCCTGCAACGCCACGCCGAACGCCGGGATCGAGAGGCCGACGAGGCCGAGCGAGATGGTCGTGTTGGACCGCACGCCGAGGGCGAGGCCCTGCAGCTGCGTCGGATCGGGGAAGAACAGCGAGGCCGGTGAGCCGCCCGCGTTCGAGCCGCCGACGACCGTGCCCTTCTCGGTGCCCGAGAGGTCGATGCCGTCGTAGCCGCCGTGGAAGCTGAACCCGAGCTTGTTCGCGTGGTTCACCTGCACGTCCATGATGACGGCCTCGATGAACACCTGGCGGCGCGACTGGTCGAGCTTGTCGATGACGTTGCGGAGGCTCGCGTAGTCGCGGAGCGAGGAGGTGATGACCAGCGAGTTGGTGGACTTGTCCGCGGTGATGCGGATCGCGCCCTCGAACACCGTGGTCGGGAGGGCCGCGGGCTTGCCGGGGGCGCTGGGCGGGGCCGCGCCGCCCTTGTTGCTGACGATGTCGTTCAGGGTCTTGGAGAGCTCGTCGGCGTCGGCGTGCTGCAGGGGGAGCACGTGGATCTCGCCCTCGCCCGACATGGGCACGTCGAGGCGCTTGATGAGCTCGAGGATGCGGAGGTAGGCCTTCTCGGTGCCGATGATGATGACCGAGTTGGTGCGGTCCTCGGCGACGATCTTCGTGATGCGCGAGTCGACGTTCTGGCTGCCCGGCCCTTGGCGGCGTTGGCCGCGGGCGCGCCGCCCTTCGACACGTCGAAGATCTCGGCGAGCTTGTTGGCGATCTCCTGGGCGCCCGCGTAGTGGATCGGCTCGACCCACACGTTGTCGCCGATGCCGGCGACGTCGATCTCCTCGACGAGCGACATCATGCGCTTGATGTTGGAGCCGGTGTCCGTGAGGATCAGCAGGTTGCCGGGGAGGTAGATGGTGATGTCGCCGTCGCGCGACTTGAAGTGCGACAGCACGTTGGCGACCTCGTCGGCCGTCACGTAGTTGAGGCGGTGCAGCCGCGTCACGTAGCGGTCCTCGGGGACCGTCTTGGTGGCCGTGCCGTAGATCGGCGTGGCCTGGGTGACGACGCCCGGGGTCTCGACGATCTTGAGGAACTTGCCGCTCGGGATCACGGTGAGGCCGTTGGTCTCGAGGATCGAGAGGAACGCCTGGTAGGCCTCGGCGACGGTGACCTTCTGCGGCGAGTAGATGGTCGCCTTGATGTTGCGGACCTTGCCGCCGAAGATGAAGCGCTTGCCGGTGAGCTGGCCCATCACCTTGATCAGCTCGGGCAGGTCGGCGTCCTCGAGCGAGAACTGCACCTTGTAGTTGGGGTTCTGCGGCTGGAACTCGATCTCCTCCTTGAACTGCGGGAGGGTCGCGGTGTCGCCGATCTTCTTCACGCCGGGCGCGGTGCCGGCCATCGGCGCCGTGCCACCGGGCTTGCCCGGGGTGACGACGAGCGGGGTGCCGCCGGGCGCGGGCGCACCGACCGGGGCTCCCGGTGTACCGGGCGCTCCCGGCGTACCGGGCGCTCCCGGTGGCGCTCCGGGCGTGGGCGCGCCCGGGATGACCGGCCCCGTCGCGCCGTTCGGCTGCGGCTGGTTCCCGCCGACCGTCGGGCCCTTCTTCATCACGTTGGGGTTCACCTGCTTCACGTCGGGCGTCGCCGGCTTGATCTGCGCGAACGCGGGCACGGTGCCCGCGGTGACGAACGCCGTGAGCGCGACGAGCACCACGGTGGAGCGAGCCCGGCGGCTCTCCGGGGCCCTCGAGAAGCCAATGAGACGGGACGGGCGCATGAAGGAGGACCTCGAAAGGGTCGATGGGGTGGACGGCGACGGAGTCTTCATGGAGTCGGGCGCGCTCATTTGATCGAGTACTCGAGGTTGACGGGCTTGCCGCCGCGGATGAGGCCGACCTGGATGTGCGGCGCCGTCCGGAGCTTGGCGTAGGCCTCGAGCGCCTTCTCGGGGCTCGTCATGTCGAACCCGTTGATGGACTTGAGGGAGTCGCCGCCCTGCATCCCGAGGACGCCGAGCAGGGTGTCGGGGCGGATGTTGAGCAGCTTGATGCCGACGACCTTGCCGTCGACCTGCTCGGGGATGATGCGGGCCGTCTTCATCAGCTCGGCCTGGTTCTCGATGATCTTGTCGACGACGACGCGGTCGATGTTGAAGTTGAGGTCGTCGACCTTCTGGATGCCCTTCATGATGTCGGGCGAGACCTTGGGCACGCCGCCCGGGTCGCCCATCGGGGCGCCGGGGCCGGGCGGCGGCGCCACGGGCACGGCCGGCGCCGGCGGGGGCGGCGGCATGAACATGCCGACGTAGCAGTAGCTGGCGCCGTCGCGGAAATAGAGCTTCTCGCGGACGATCACGGCCACCTGGCGGCTGCCGACGGTGGAGCCCTCGCGCGCCAGCGGTTTGTTGGCGACGCCCTCGCCGGTGGAGAGCACCGCGAACGACCGCGCGGGGACCTGCGGATCGACGACGGTGATGACCAGCTTGGGCGCGCCGGTGCAGGCGGGGAACATGCGCTCGCCCGCGTTGTCGTCGATGGTGGTGACCGGCTCGACGGGGAGGGCGACGCTCTCCACGATCGGCCCTGTGACCGAGTCGAAGGCGTTGTTCTCGAGGATCGATCGGGCCGCGACGTTGCGCGACGTGGGGGTGCCCGACGACGCTCCGGGCACGATGAACCGGGGCACGCTCGACGCTGGATGCACGGCGAAGGCGCCCGGCTCGAGGGGGAGGTACTTTCCCGCCAGGAGCTGGGTGAACGCGGTCGCGTTGAACCAGGTGATCGCCGAGCCGAGCAGGGCGATCACGATCCAGAAGTGCCGCTTGAGGAGTGCGTCCATGGGGTTGGTCCGGGGGCCTGGGCGACCGTTCGCAGTCGGGGGACTACGGAACGGACGTTCCGGCTGCCGGCTCTACACCAGCTGCGAGGGCCGTGCCACCCTCCGGGGACCTCGGAACCAGGGAAAAACGGGCCGACCTCCGCCCTCCATCCCGCCAACCTGGCAGTCCGGCGGGTAGGGGGTCGGAACCCCTGCCAATCTGGCAGTCCGGGCCCCGAGCCAGGAGAGAGCTTGCCCAGCCCGCGCGAGGTCCATAACCTCGTTCCACATGTTCAAGGAGACGCTGCGGCAGGTGGTCGAGTCGACCGAGGGCGCGATCGCGGGCCTCTTGATGGGCTTCGATGGCATCGCCGTCGAGAGCTACACCCGGGACGAGGCCACGGACGCCAAGGACATCAACGAGATCGGCATGGAGTTCAGCGTCATCGTCGGCTCGATCCGACGGGCCGCCGAGACCCTCGAGGCCGGCGGCGCCCGCGAGGTGTCCATCCAGGCCGAGCACCTGGTCACGCTGATCCGCGTCCTCAACGACGACTACTTCCTCGCGCTGACGATGCGGCCCGACGGCAACCCGGGCAAGGGTCGCTTCGTCCTGCGCACGACCGCGCCGAAGCTGATCGCCGAGCTCTCCTGACCGGAGCGGCTCCGTGCGCATCCTGGTCCTCTCGGGCCCCAACCTGCAGCTGCTCGGGACCCGCGAACCGCAGGTCTACGGGCACACGACGCTCGGGGAGATCCACGACGACCTCGCGCTGGCCGCGGCGGAGCGGGGCGCCGAGGTCGAGTGCCGCCAGACCAACCACGAGGGCACGCTCGTGGACTGGATCGGTCAGGCCCCGGGCTCGTTCGAGGGCCTCCTGCTCAACGCCGGCGCGTACACGCACACCTCGCTCGCGCTCTTTGACGCGCTCAAGAGCGTCGCGCTGCCCTGCGTCGAGGTGCACGTCTCGAACCCCGAGGCCCGCGAGATCTTCCGGCGACGCTCGCGCATCGCCCCGGCCTGCGTAGGAAAGGTGGCAGGTTTCGGCGCGCGATCGTACCGGATCGCGCTGCTCGCCCTGCTCGACCTGCTCGACGCACGCGCGCCCGCGAAGTAGTCAGCTCGCTCCATGGCCAAGCCCAAGACGCGCGCCGCCGCGACCCCCGTCCGCTCCTCTGCCCCCTCTGCGCAAAGCCCCCGTACCGCCTCCTCGGGCGCCTCCTCGGGCGCCTCCTGGATCGCCCCCTCCGAGCTCGAAGAGCTGCTCGAGGTGATGGCCCGTCACGACGCCGTGGAGCTCGAGCAGCAGAAGGGCGACCAGCGCCTCGTGATCCGCCGGGGCGTCGCCGCGCCCTCACCGTCGCTGGCCCACGTGTCGCTGGGCCCCGTCGTCTCCACGCACGCCCACCCGGTGGCGCACGCGCCGGCGCCCGCCGCCGCCGCGCCCGCCGCCGCTGCTGCCAAGGACGACGACAGCGTCCAGTACGTCACCTCGCCGCTGGTCGGCACGTTCTACCGCGCGCCGTCGCCCGAGGCGCCCGCGTTCGCCGAGGTCGGCACGCGCATCAAGAAGGGCCAGCGCCTCTGCATCGTCGAGGCGATGAAGCTGATGAACGAGATCGAGTCCGAGGTCGACGGCACGATCCTCGAGATCCTCGTCGAGAACGGCAAGCCGGTGGAGTACGGCCAGAAGCTCTTCAAGGTGTCGCGATGAAGGCCATCCTGCTGGTCGCCGGCGTCGGCCGCCGCCTCTCGAACCCCGACCACCCGAAGAGCCTGCTCGTCTTCGGCGGGCAGACCTTGCTCGAGCGCCACATCCACGCCCTCGACGCCGCGGGGTGCTCGCACCTCACCGTGGTGGTCGGCCACCAGGCGAGCATGATCCGCGACGTCCTCGGCACCGTCACCGCCAAGATGCCCATCACGGTGCGCGAGAACCCCGACTTCACGGAGGGCAGCGTCGTCTCCCTGTGGGTCGCGCGCGACGACCTCGACGGCAAGGAGGCCGTGGTGGTGATGGACGGCGACGTCCTCTATCCGCCCGCGCTCCTCACCCGCCTGCGCGACGAGGGCGGGCCGAGCGCGTTCCTCCTCGACGTCCGCAGCGACGAGACCGGCGAGGAGATGATGGTCGGCGTCAAGGGCGGCCGCGCCCGCCGCATCGCGCGCCGCGTCGGCAAGGACGACCCGAGCAAGGGCTGGGACGCCGTCGGCGAGAGCGTCGGCTTCACCAAGTTCGGCGCCGAGCAACAGGCCGCCTTGCGCGCCGCGCTCGAGGCGCACGTCGCCGCCGGCAGGCGCAACACCGAATACGAGGCGGTCTACGACACGTTCCTCGACGACCACCCCGTCGGGTACGTGCCCGTCGGCGACGTCGCCTGGACCGAGATCGACTTCGAAGAGGACGTCCGCCGCGCCCGCGAAGAGATCTTGCCCCACATCTGATTCCTGAGTCCCAGGATCCATCGCGACGCGAGGAATGGATGCAGTGGCCGCCGACGTTCAGGAGTCTGCCCTACCGATGAGCGATCCGACCGACGAACAGGCGCCCGAATCGACCGACGCGCGCGCGCCCGCGCCCGAGGTGGGGCCCGACGCGCTCACCGTGTGCGTGGTCGACGACGACGCGGCGAACCTCCAGTCCCTCGAGACCATCTTCAAGCGCGAGGCCATGCGCGTCCTCGGCGCGCCCGGCGCCAAGCGCGCGCTCGAGCTGTGCCGCAAGCATCGCGTGCACGTCGTCGTGACCGACCTCATGATGCCCGGCACCTCGGGCCTCGACCTCCTGCGCGCGCTCAAGCAGGTCTCGCCCGAGACCCAGGTCGTGCTCATGACCGCGTACGGCACGGTCGAGACCGCCGTCGCCGCGATGAAGGACGGCGCGTTCGACTTCGTCGAGAAGCCCCTGAAGCGCAGCCAGATCGTGAAGAGCGTGCGGCTCGCCGGCGCGCACCACAAGCTGCTCGCCGAGAACCGCGCCCTCAAGAAGCAGATCGACGTCCTCACGCACCGCGAGATCGTCGGCACCTCGATCGCGCTGCGGCGCGTCCTCGAGACGATCGCGCAGGCGGCGCCTTCGATGGCCACCGTGCTCGTGCTCGGCGAGAGCGGCACCGGCAAGGAGCTCCTCGCCCGCTACCTCCACGAGCGCAGCAACCGCGCGCACGGGCCGTTCGTCGCGGTCAACTGCGCGGCCATCCCCGAGTCGATCCTCGAGGCCGAGCTGTTCGGCCACGAGCGTGGCGCGTTCACCGGGGCCGTGCAGAAGCGCGAGGGCCGGTTCGCCAAGGCCACCTCGGGCACCCTGTTCCTCGACGAGATCGGCGAGCTCACGCCGGCCGTGCAGGTCAAGCTGCTCCGCGTGCTCCAGGAGGGCGAATACGAGCCCGTCGGCGGCGACACCGTGCGCGCCGACGTCCGGATCGTGGCCGCCACCAACCGCGACCTGCGCAAGGAGGTCGAGGCCGGCCGGTTCCGCGAGGATCTCTACTACCGCCTCAACGTGATCGCGGTCACCTCGCCGCCGCTGCGCACGCGCCGCGAGGACGTGCCGCTGCTCGTCGACCACTTCCTCGGCACCTACTGCGCCAAGAACGGCAAGCCCCGCCTCTCGGCGAGCAAGGCCGCGATCGATCGCCTGATGGCCTACGATTTCCCGGGCAACGTGCGCGAGCTCGAGAACATCATCGAGCGCGCAGTGGTGCTCTGCCGATCGGCGCAGCTCGGCACCGAGGACCTGCCCGAGCACGTCGCGCAGGGAGACTCGAGCGCGCCGCCGGCGCAGCTCACCTTCCCGGTCGGCACCCCCATCGAGCAGATGGAGCTCGTCGCCATCCGCGAGACCCTGCGCCAGGTGAAGGGCGACAAGGCCCTCGCCGCGCAGCTGCTCGGCATCTCGATCCGCACGATCTACCGCCGCATCGGCGAAGACCCGGCCTGAGCGCCGCCAGGGACCAGCTCGGGGTGACGGCCGTTTTTGTTTCCGCACGGATGTAAAACGGGGGCTTTACATTCGTGCGGGAGAAAAATAGCGCCCCGCCCTGGGCCGCGGTTGGCGGGGTGCGCTAGCGTCGAAGGGTGAGCGAACCGCGAGATCCGGGCATCGAAATCCAGGGCGCAGAGCCGAGCCAAGACCGTGAGCTGCACCGGCTGCTCGCGCTCGCCGACGACATCGTCGCGCGGACCAAGAAGGGCGGCGCCGACGTCGTCGAGGTCATCGCCCGCAGCGGCAGCGAGCTCTCGGCGCGCGTGCGCCTCGGCGAGCCCGAGCTCGTCGAGGAGGCCGGCCACCGCGCCCTCGGCATGCGCGTGATGAAGCGCGGCGAAGGCGGCGCGTTCCGGGTCGCGCTCACCTCCACGAGCGACACGACCGACGAGGGCGTCCAGCGCTTCGTGGAGGACGCGCTCGAGCTGGTCGAGCTCGGCCAGCCCGATCCGTTCGCGGGCCCGCCCGCCGCCGACTTGCTCACGCACGGCCCGTGGCCCGAGCTGCACCTCTACGATCCCGCGTGCGGCACCGTCGACGCGGCCGAGGCCGTGCGGCGCGCCACCCGCGCCGAGGCCGCCGCGCGCGGCTTCGATCCGCGCATCACCAACAGCGAGGGCGCCACGTTCTCGCGCACCCAGGGCGGCGTCGTGCTCGTCACGAGCGGCGGCTTTCGTGGCGGTTACCGCGGGTCGTACGCCTCGCTCGTCGTCACGCCGGTGGCCGACGAGCCCGGCGGCGAGAAGAAGCGGCGCGGCTACCACTGGACGGCCAAGCGTCGCCTCGCCGACCTCGAGGACGAGGAGGCCGTCGGCAAGGAGGCCGCGCGGCGCACGCTGCGCAAGCTCGGCGCGCGCAAGATCCCGACCGGCGAGCTGCCCGTCGTGTTCGACCCCGACGCCGGTCGCTCCATCCTCGGTCTGCTCGCGGGCTGCGTCTCGGGCGGCTCGATTTACCGCAAATCCAGCTATCTCTGCGATCGCGAAGGCACCCGCGTGGCCTCCGAGCTCGTGACCATCGTCGACGACCCGACGCTCGTCGGCGCCCCCGGCGCGCGCCCGTTCGACGGCGAGGGTCTCGCCTCGCGCATCAACGTCGTGGTCGAGGGCGGCGTGCTGCGCACGTACCTGGTCGACAGCTACAGCGGCCGCAAGCTGAGCAAGCCGTCCACCGGCAGCGCCTCGCGTGGCGGCAGCGGCGGCGTCGGCCCCGGGTGCACCAACCTCGTGCTCCAGCGCGGGAACACCAAGGCCGAGGAGATCGTCGCCTCGACCAAGCGGGGCCTCTACGTCACCGAGATGATGGGCTTTGGCTTCAGCGCGGTCACCGGCGATTTCAGCCGCGGGGCCGGCGGGTTCTGGATAGAGAACGGCCGGCTCACGCACCCGGTGAGCGAGATCACCATCTCGCTCAACCTCGACCAGCTCCTGCAGCGCATCGACCTCGTCGGCGACGACCTCGATCTGCGCACCAGCATCGCGACGCCGACCTTCCGCGTGTCCGCGATGACCATCGCCGGCGAGTGACCGCGCCGCGAGGCTACGAGGCCTCGTGCTACGATGAGGCGTGGCCGCGCCGGAGAGCCTCGAGCAAGAGCTGTCGCAGCTCAGCGCCTCCGAGCGCGCCTGGGCGGAGCGTCAGCTCGCGCTCCGCGCCGAGGCCGCGGAACTGGCCACGCGTCTTCAGCTCGATGCGGGAGACGTCTTCCACATCCTCCGTCACCTGGAGCGTTCTCCGGCAGAACGCCTGGCGATTGGGCTCCGTCATGGACGACTCCTCGACGCCGCTCACCCCCGCTGAGTCCGCGTTCCTCGCGGAGCTCGAGGCGCGAGGGGTCCGCTACCTCGTGGTGGGGATGAGCGCGGCCTTGATGCAGGGCGTGCGAGGGGCCACCGAGGACTTCGACCTGTGGTTCGAGGATCCGAGCGACCCCCGCATCGGCGAGGCGGCCCGGGCGCTGGGTGGCTTCTTCGTGACGCGCAGCCAGCCGCCGATGCTGGGCGGCGCCTTCGCCGAGCGGTTCGGCGTCGTCACGCACATGTCCGGTCTGCCCGACTTCGCCCACGAGTTCGAGGGGGCGCTCACCGTCACGCTGGGAGCGACGCACCTCCGGGTGCTGCCCCTGCCGCGCATCCTGCACAGCAAGCGAGCTGCCAATCGCGCGAAGGACCAGCTCGCCATCGCCCAGATCGAGCAGACCCTCGCGGTGCTGCGCGCGCGGGCGTAGTCGCGCGCCGCGAGGCTACTTCGCGAGCTTGGCGAAGGCCTCGTCGCAGTCGAGCACGATGCCGGTCATCTGCAGCTGGACCGCGAGCGCGCGGGCGGCGTCGAGCTCCATGCGCGCCGCCTGCTCCTCCTTGCGGGCGACGTGCACGAGGCCGAGCAGGTAGCGGGTGTTCATCTCGTCCCAGGCGTAGCCGCGCTGGTGGTTCCACTGGTTGATCTCGCGGAGCCGGTGCAGGGCGGTGGCGTCGCCGCCGATGGCGTCGAGGTAGAGGATGGGGCCGCGGTTGATCGCGACGAGGCGGTCGTGCCCGCCCTCCTCGGCCAGCACGAGCGACTGCTGGAAGGCGGCGTAGGCGGCCGCGTGGTCCGAGAGGTGGAGGAGGCAGTCGCCGAGGTTGTGCAGGTTGATGGCCGTCTCGTAGAGCAGGCCGACCTCGCGCGCCCGATCGGCGGCCTTCTGCGCGCACTTCGCGCCCTCGGCCCAGTCGCGGCAGAAGCAGTGGATGAGCACGCGGGCCTTGGCGCGCTCGGCCTCGAGCAGCACCGTGTCGCCGATGCGGGCCGCGACGTCGGCGGCCTTCTCGAGCTGCGCGAGCGCGCGCTCGGTGGCGCCCTCGCCGCCGATGGCCGCCGTGGCCTGCGAGAGGCTGATGAGCACGTCGTACTGCTCGCGGCTCGGGGCCTGCTCGCCGGTCTCGATCCGGCGCAGCAGCTTGACCACCTCGCCGAACTCGCCGGTGCGGCGCAGCATGTCGGCGCGCGCCATGAGCACGCTGCGCAGCGCCCCCGACGCGGGATCGCCGGCTTCCTTCTGCGCGAGGGCTTCGGCCTCGTCGAACGCGGCGCGCGCGCGGTCGAACTGCGAGACCGAGGCGAACCCTCGGCCCGCGTCGACGAGCGCCGGGAGCTTGAGCCCGGGCTCACCGCTGAGACACGCGAGGGCCCGGTCGATCGCCGTGGCCGCGTCGGCCGCGCCCTGCACGCGACCGCCGCGCGCGGTGCCGAGGGCCGTGACGAGCGCCTGGAGCCACGCGCGGATCTGCTGCTTGTCGCGCATGCGCAGGTCGGAGGCCGTGAACGCGCGGGTGAGGTCGCGCGCGGCCGCCTCGGGGCGCCCCGCGGCGAGGTGCGCGGCGCCGGAGAGGCCGAAGTAGCTGGCGGCGCGGTCGCGGTCGCCACCCTCGAGCAGGTGGTGTCCGACGCGGTCGTTGGGCGGGCTCGGCAGCGCCATCAGCGCGGCGGCGATGGCGGCGTGCAGCTCGCGCTTGGCCTCGGCGGGGGCCGCGTCGAGCACGACCTCGCGACCGATCGGCGAGACGAACGCGACGTTGCGCTCGCCCTCGCGGCGCAGGAGCCCCGAGGCCTCGAGGGGCGCGATGAGGCGCTCGAGCCCGGCCACGCCGCCGAGCTGCTCCTTGAGGATCGGGTCGCTCACCGAGGCCGCGAGCAGGTCTATCTCGGTGGGCTCGCCGATGAGCGCGATCGCCGTGAGCACCCCGCGCTCGAGCGCCGGGAGCTTGGCTACGCGCGACGAGACGAGGCCACGCAGCGACTTGGGCAGGTCGATGGCCTCGCCGAGGCGGCGCGGGATGGCGCGCTCGATGGTGACCTTGGCGCCGTCGCGGCCCTCGACCTCCTCTTTCTGCTTGGCGATCGCGCCCGCGTCCTGCATCGCGCGCAGGAGCTCCTCGATGAAGAGCGGGTTGCCGGCCGCGCGCTGGGCCACGAAGGTGACGAGCTCGGGGCGACCTCGCGCACGGAGAGCCGCGAGGCCAGCATGCGGCGGGTGTCCTCCTCGCTGAGGTCCTCGAGGACGATGAGGTGGTGGGACGCGGTGCGGCTGCTCGGCGGCCGGCCGCTCGGTCGCGACGCCGCTCCGAGCTCCTCGCTCGGCCCATCTCCGAGACCGCGGGGGGCGTCGGGCTCGACGAGCACGCCGTTGCTGCGCCCCGGCGCGGCCTCGCCGCCCTCCTCGCCGCCGAGGCCCGCGAACAAGAGCACCACGCGAGCGCTGGCGACCGCGCGCGCGAGGCTCGAGAGCACCGCGATCGACGCCGGATCGATCGACTGGATGTCGTCCCAGGCGAGCACCTGGAGCCGGTCGTCGCAGAGGCGCGCGACCATGTGCCCGAGCGCCGCGGCCGCGTGCTCCTGCGTGCCGGTGGAGCCGCCCTTGGCCGCGTCGCCGCCCTCGCGCACGAGGTCGATGACCGTGCGCTGGTCGTCGTCGCCGAGGCCGAGGGCGCGCAGGCGCGGGCGCACCGCGTCGAGCTTGGCCTGGTCGTCGCCCTCCTCGATGCCGCAGAGGACGCGCAGCATGGCCGCGACGCCGGACAGCGGGAGATCGGCGCCGTGCGGCGAGCAGCTCGCGAGGTACCAGCCGACGTTGTACGCGCCCCGCTGCAGGCGCCGGTGCACCTCGTGGAGGAGGCGGGTCTTGCCCGAGCCCGCCGCGCCGCGCACCGTCACGAGCCGCGCGCGCCGCCGCGTGGCCGAGGCGAGGATCTCGCCGAGCACCCGCAGCTCCTCGCGCCGTCCGACGAACTTCGCCCACTGATCGGCGGCGGCCTTGCGCCCGCGGAGCAGCACGCCGTTGACGCTCGCGAGCACGCGCGCCGCGTCGGGGATCGGCTCGTAGTCGACCGAGGCCTGCACGTGGCGGAGCGCCGCGGTCGAGATCGCGACGCGACCCTCGCGCGCGTGGGACAGCTCGCGCGCGCCGGAGAACAGCGCGGAGCAGCGGTCGTCGCGCACGAGCTTGCCGTCGCCGTCGACCGACACCTTGCCCGCGTGCAGGCCGATCGACGCGTCGGGCGCCACCTCGCGCAGCGCGCGGCCGACGACGAGCGCGGCGCGGACGGCGAGGTCGGTGTCGCGGCCGTCGGCCGGATCGAGCCCGAAGATGGCCTCGAGGCGCGTGGCGTCGGCCTCGACGATCTGCGCGCCGTAGCGGCGGAGGAGGGCGTTGCCGGTGTCGACCGCGGTCAGCGCCTGGCTCCGCTCGAACCGGTCGGAGTCGGTGGTCTTGCCGGCGCCGACGAGGCCCCCATCGGGGCTGGGGCGAGCACGGCTCACGTCGAGCACGAGCGCGGTGACCTCGCGGTGCTGGCCGAGCGCCACGGCGCGCGCGAGGCCACCCCCACCGCCCTCGGCGGACAGCGAGGCCGCGGTGGTGGGGCGGGGCGGGGCGGTCGCGACGTCGGACGGGTCGGGGACCTCGACCGGCGTGCGCACGAGCCCGGCCTCGACGTCCTCGTCGAGCGCGAGGTCGGCCGCAGGCAGCGCCACCGAGGGCGCGGCGCGCTCCGTCCCGGTAGTCGAGCAGCAGATCGGAGGCGTGTGGGCGCCGAACCGCTCGCCCGAGGTGCAGAGAGAGGCGAGAGATCGTCGTGCAGCCGGGCCGCGTCCGGGTAGCGGTCCTCGGGCTTCTGGGCGAGCGCGCGCGCGACGATCGCCGCGAGCTCCTTGGGCACGTCGGGCCGCGCGAGCTCGAGCGGCGGGTGCTCGGCGAGCCGCACGCGGCGCAGCGTCTCGAACATGGTCGGCGCGGCGAAGGGGTTCGACCCCGCCAGCATCTCGTACATGACGATGCCCAGCGAGAAGATGTCGCACCGCGCGTCGGTCGCGCCACCGCTGGCCTGCTCGGGCGCGAGGTAGGCGTATTTTCCCCGGATCGAGATGCGGCCGTCGCTGCGGACGCCCTCGTCGTCCTCATCGCCCCCCATGATGTCGCGGGCCTTGGCGATGCCGAAGTCGGTGACCTTGACCTCGCCCTCGTAGCTGAGGAGGACGTTCTGCGGTGAGACGTCGCGGTGGACGATCCCGAGGGGGCGCATCTGCTCGTCGCGACGGCGGTGCGCGTGGTCGAGCCCCTTGGCGACCTCGGCGGCGACGTACCCGGCGACGCTGACGGCCACTGGCGCGTTGCGGCGACGGTTCCAGGCCAGCAGGGTCGCGAGATCGAGCCCCTGCACGTACTCCATGGCGATGAACAGCGCGCCGCCGACGCGCCCGAGGTCGAACACCTGGACGACGTTGGCGTGCGACAGGCGCACCGGAGCTTGGCCTCGCGCACGAACAGGTCGACGAACTTGGGCTCGCGGGCCAGCTGCGGCAGGATCCGCTTGATGACAAGGACCTTCTCGAAGCCCTCCACACCATAGGACTTCGCGCGGAAGACCTCGGCCATGCCACCCTGGCCGATCTTCTCGAGCAAGGTGTAGCGGCCGAAGGTCTCCGGACCCGTGCGCTCGCTGGTGATTTCGCTCTCGAGAGAACCGTTGGCCACGCTGTTCGAAACCCCCAAACCCTCACATCACCTGGGACGTGTGGGCCCCTCGACCGAGCCTAACACGACCTGCGCCAGATACTCCCTCTGGCCTGGGAAAGCGCTGGCGTGCCTACCATGGGGGGACCGTGCCCGCGGCATCCCCCATCCCTGCCGACCCCCTGGTCTCCAGGGCGCCACCCCCCGCGCCGGAAGCCAGGCGTTTCGAGGGCGCCGACCTGCTCCTCACGGCCCCGGTCTTCTTCCTCTACCACCTCGGCGTCGTCTTCCTCTCGGTCCGCAACGGCTGCGACCCCGTCACGGATTTGCTCCTTTCCGTGCTCGACCGCTCCCTGGCTGCCTACCTGGGTCTGACCCTCGGCCTCGGTCTCGTCTTGGCGCTCGGGGTGCGCCTGTTCCGCCTGGGTGGAACGCTGAACGGTCGACGCGTCGCGCTGCGGCTCGGCGAGGCCACCCTGTATGCCGTGGTCATGGCCGTTGCAGCCAGGGCCGTCGCCGCGCCGCTCCTCGGCCCTCGGGAGAAGCTCGGCCCCTTCGCGGCGGTGGTCAGCTCGATGGGCGCGGGCTTCTACGAGGAGGTCGCCTTCCGCGTGATCCTGTTCGGCCTCGGCGCCTACCTGATCGGCCGCTGGACGAAGGGGGTCCGGCGCGTGCTGCTCGAGGTGGGCTGGGCGCTCGTGGCCGCCTTCGGCTTCAGCGCCGTGCACTACGTCGGCAGCCTCGGCGACTCGTTCGCGCTCGGTTCGTTCGTCTTCCGCGTGGTGTGCGGCCTCGTGCTGACGGCGATCTACCGCTTCCGCGGGTTCGCCGCCGCGGTGTGGACCCACGCCATCTACGACGTCGGGGTGATGGTGTAGCTACTTCACCACCTCGACCGGCGAGTCGAGCGGGCCGAGCGAGGGCACCACGAGCTGCAGCTGCGAGACCTTCGGCTTGTCCTTTGCGTCCTCGATGGCGAGCGCGAGATCCATCACCGACCCGAACGTGGCCGTGGGCTGCGTGAGCAGGCGCACCTGGCCCTCCTTGCACTGCGCGTCGAGGCGGTGGAGCACCTTCAGCACGTTGTCGAGCGCCATGCGCCCGTCGCGCGGGGTCACGATGATGCCCTTCATCCCCGCGGCCGCGTCGACCGGCTCGGTGTCGATGCCCACCTGCACGCGCTGGTCGGGCCCGACCCACGCCGTCGCGAAGCAGTTGCCGCGCGGGAACCCGCTGGGCGCGAGCGTCTTGATCATGCGGATGCTGCCGTTGGCGTCGGAGCTGACGATCTCCCAGCGGAAGATGCGGTGCCCGATCCCGGCCTGCAGCACGCGGGTGAGCTGGCCATAGTTCACGTCGCGCTCCACGCGCATGCGCACGAAGTCGTCGGCGTTGGTGCGCACCTTGGCGGCGCGCTCCAGCGCCGGGCCGAGCTCGACCAGCGGCTCGTTGAACTCCGCCGAGATGGGGAGGGGGGTCGAGCTGCCGTACACGATGAGCGACGTGCGGAGCAGCTGGACGTCGGCCTTCATCGAGGCCGCGGGGCTCGCGACGGACGAGCCAGCCGGGGGCACGTTCGGCGTGGGAGCGGGGCTCTCCTTGCGGCACGTGCAGCCCGACGACACGACGACCAACGCAGCGAGCAAGGCGAGCCGAGTCACGCGGCCGAGGGTAGCAGTTGACGGGCGGAGCGAGGCGACGCTATCCGCCGTGGGTCGGCCGGAGCCAGCTCGCTGGGTCCTTCCGACCGTCGAGGCGGTCTCGCGCAATCCTGCGGGAGAATAGGGAAGTCGGTGCGATTCCGACGCGGCCCCCGCCACGGTGACCGGGGACGAACGTGGGCAGAGCCACTGATCGCGAGATCGGGAAGGGTCCACGGGAGGACGATCCGGGAGCCCGGAGACCTGCCGTCTCGACGACAACCAACGCTCGCGGGGTGCGAGTGCGAAGAGGAGGTCGTCATGAAGCACTCTTCCGTGCGCACCCTCGCGTGCGCGCTGTTCGTCGGTCCCGTCTCGCTCCTCGTCGCCGGCTGCGAGGGCGACCCCGAGTCCGAGGATCCCAAGGCCGACACCGGCATCGTCAGCGAGGTCGGCGGCGACGCCGACACCGGCACCCCCGACGTGGTCGACACCGGCACGCCCGGCGACACGGCCAAGCCGAGCTGCCTCACCGACACGAGCGAGCTCGACAAGGTGCTCGCGCTGCCGAGCGGCTCCAAGAAGTGCCTCGTCGGCCAGTACACGCTCCCCGTCGCCGCGCAGAACCTGAGCTGGGGCCGTCACGGCGGCCCGCTCGGCTTCGAGTCCGCGCCCGACGTCGCCCTCGTCCGCTGGAAGCTCCCCGTGGGGCCGGTCGGCGTGCTGACGGCGGAGAAGCAGAAGGTCACCGTGCCGAGCCTGCCGAGCGGCATCTTCTGGAGCGGCTCGGCCATCGACCTGCCGTTCTTCGGCTGGACCGCCTTCACGTACACCGACTCGAGTTTTGGTGGCGAGCTGATCCTGACCGACAAGAGCGGCGTGCTGACCCGCTACTTCATGAAGGGCTTCTATGGCAACGCGAGCCTCGGCGTCGTCGGCTCCGACGCCGGCCGCCTGCTCTTCACCGGCCTCTCCGGCCTCGCGACCGCCAAGGTGACCGGCCCGCGCGACGCCGGCCTCTGGGCGGCGGACTCGTGCGGCACCGCCGCGGCGCCCAAGCTGATCCCCGCCGGCGACGCCACGTGCAAGGACCCGACGAAGCTCGCCACCTGGCGCGGCGGCGACTCGGGCCTCGTGACCCGCGACCCCGACGGCAACGTGTTCGTCGTCCTCGCCACCATCGACTTCACCGACGCCACCAAGTCGTTCTACGAGACCCGCGGCTTCGAGAAGACCACGGTCGCGCGCGGCCAGGGCGCGACGGCCGGCGACGAGATCGTCACCCTGAACGGGAGCTACGTCTCGGCGCTCGCGGCCGACGGCAAGGCCCTCTACTACCAGCCCACCGACGGCAAGACGTACGAAGCCCAGGACGTGAAATCGATCGCGTACGCGGTGGACGCCACGGGCAAGAAGGTGAAGGCGAGCGGCGCCGCGACCACGTTCCTCTCGCTGAAGAAGGCGGGCACGGTCACCGACCTGTTCGTGGACGACAAGGGGGCGCTTTGGGTCGGCGTGGTGACGAGCCCCTCGTCGGACGCGGGCGCGGGGACGAGCACGTACTTCGTGCTCGGGGAGCCCTGATCGGTTCGTGATTCGCCGGCCGCGGGCTCAGGGCCAGCGGCCCGTGGTGTCCAGCGCGTCGAGCGTGATCTGCAGCTCCGACACGGAGAGCGTGGCGAGGTGGGCGAGGCGGGCGGCGTCGCACGGGAGGCCGCGCGTCGAGAGCACGTGCGCAATGCGGAGGAGGAGCACGCGGGTGCGGTGCGCCTCCTCGCTCGCCTCGGCGCGCGCCTCGTTGCGACCTTGCTCGCGACCCTCGGCGCGCAGGTCGTCGACGGAGCCCACTCCGTGAGGGGCGAGGAGGTTTCGCAGCGCGAGGGCTTCGGCCGAGGCGCGATCGAAGAGGGCGGCGACCGGTACCGCGGTCGAGAGGCCGCCGGCGAGGGGGAGCACCTCGTCGTGTCCGAACGTGCGCTGCCCGTCGCGCGTGTGGACCTCGACGCGCTTCGGCCCCGTGAGGCGCACCACCCAGACGGCCTCAGTGCCTGCCCCCAGCAGCTCGCCGATCTTGGAGCGCAGATCGGCCTCGGCGTTGCCACGGTCGGCGTACTCGACGGCCAGGCGCGGCGCGCCCTCGGCCCAGCCTGGCTCGTTCGCGAGGCCACCAACGGCGATGTCGGGCGCGCGCAGCGTGCGGTCGTCGGGCGTGAACCCCACGTCGACGCCCACCTGTCCGGCGACGGCCGGGTCGGTGCCGAGGGCCAGGGTGCCCAGCACGTGCTCGAGGCCGTGTCGCCGCCCGGCGGGCTCGCAGTACACGGGGTGCCCGCGCGTGAGCTCGTAGCGTGAGCCTTCGGCGATCTGATCGGACCGGAACGGGCCGTCGGTGGCGCGCGAGGTCATCGGAGAGGGAGCATACCCTTGGGTGTCGGAGCGAGCCATGTGAGGGCCGTAGCGAACGGCGTGCCTGGTCCGATCGGCCTGGATTCGAGCGGCTCGCAGGTCCCCACCGCCGGCGGTCGCCGGCGGCCGCCGGCGGTCCGTCTCGTGCACCTCAGAAGTCGTCGGCGACGAACTCGGTGGCGTCGTGCAGGTCGTAGGTACGGGCGACGACCGGGTCGGTCGTCACGAGCCAGGCGTAGCGCGAGCGCTCGAGGACCACGCCCTGCGCTTGCATCGTGGCGAACTGCGCGGTCGTGACCTCGAGGGCCGCGAGCGCAGCCTCGAGGGAAGCCCCGTCGGCGAGCGGGTGGAGCGACCGCCGAACGTACCGCTTGTGGCTCGCGTGGAGCTCGTCCCACAGCGCCAGGTAGGTCGCGCGGACGTAGGGGTGGAGACGCTCCGCGGTCTCGCGCGAGAGGGTGCGGGCGCGGATGAGGGCCTGGACGTCGACCCAGTCCTTCCTGCGTTCGGGCCCGCCCGTGAGCCCCGCCGCCAGCTTCAGCTCGAGCAACGGCGTGAGGCCCGCGAAGTCGACGCCGTCCACCTCCAAGCGTTCGCTGTCGGTGGGGTCGGGGAAACACAGGGGCTGCGGCTGACCGCTGCCAGGGAAGGCGCCGGTCAGGACGAACTCGACCCGCACCTGCGTGCGGGTGTCCCGGAGGTTCTTCGAGCCCGCGAACTCGTGGCGGTAGCCGCGCCCCACGAGCTCCGTGTGGATTCGCTTCAGCGACGCGGGGGTGACGAGGATGTCGACGTCCTCGGTCATGCGGGCGTATCCGTGCGCGGTGAGGGCGAGGCCCCCGACCACCGCGTAGTCGACGCCGAGCTGCTCGAGTCGACGCGAGAGCGCCCGTACGGTCTCGTGCAGCTGGCTCGTTCCTTCGAAGTACTTCGACGATTCGCTCATGGCCCACCGCGGTTCCTGCCGGAGACGCTCCTCGTAGGGGAGAAGCGCTTCGCCAGCGGTGTCTGCCACGAGCGATCCGGCCTGCGGATCGCGCGACACCGACGGAGTTGCCACGAAGAAACGGTAGCACGCAGGGCTCTCACCGCCGGCGGTCGCCGGCGGCCGCCGGCGGTCCGTCTCGTGCAGCGCCGAGCTACGCTCAAGGGGTGAGCGAGACCTACGTGCACCCGACCGCCGCGATCGACGAGGGGGTGGAGCTCGGCGAGGGCACGCGGGTCTGGCACTTCTGCCACCTGTCGACCGGCGCGCGGCTCGGCGCGGGGTGCACGCTCGGCCAGAACGTGTACGTTGCCCCTGGCGTGCGGGTCGGCGCGCGCGTGCGCATCCAGAACAGCGTGTCCGTCTACGAGGGCGTCGAGATCGAGGACGACGTGTTCCTCGGGCCGTCGTGCGTCCTCACCAACGTCGCGAACCCGCGCGCGCAGATCGACCGGCGCGGCCAGTACGAGCGCACGTGGCTGCGGAGGGGGTGCACGATCGGGGCGAACGCGACGGTCGTGTGCGGGGTCACCGTCGGTCGCCACGCGTTCGTCGGCGCGGGCGCCGTCGTCACGAGGGACGTGCCGGACTACGGGCTGATCCTCGGGAATCCAGGCCGGTTGCGCGGATGGATGACCCGGCATGGGACGCGGCTCGAGCTCGGGGTCGTCGGCGAGCAGGCGTGCAGCGGGCTGCGGTACGTGGAGGAGGACGGGCGGCTCCGGTGCCTCGATCTCGACGAGGACGCGCCGCTCTGAGATCGGCTACATCGTTGCCGTGGATCTGCACGAAGCGCTGCGCACGCGCACGGCCCGCGTCGGGGTGATCGGCCTCGGGCACACCGGGCTGCCGCTCGCCGTCGCGCTCGCCGAGGCGGGCTTTTCGGTGGTGGGCGTCGACGTGGACGACGAGCGTCTGGCGCGACTCGCGGCCGGCGAACGGGTGAGCCCGGACGTGGCGCCCGAGCGCGCGATCGCGCTGATCGAGCGAGGGCGCCTGTCGGTGTCGTCGCATCGCGCCGCGGTCGACGACGCCGACGTGCTCGTGCTCGCGCTGCCGACGCCCCTCGGCGCCGACGGCCAGCCCGATCCAGCGGCGCTGTTCGACGAGGTCGCCCGCCTGTCGCCGAAGACCGGCGCCCTGCTGCTCAACGTCTCGACGAGCCACCCTGGAACGACGCGCGCGCTCGCGAGCAGCTTCGAGGCGAGGGGCCGGAGCATCGGCCGTGCCCTGTTCGTCGCGTGCTCGCCGGAGCGGCTCGATCCCGGCAACCGCGTGCACAGCGTCGAGAACACGCCGCGCCTCGTCGGGGGCGTGACCGCGGCGTGCGCGGCTGCGGCGAAGAGTCTGTGCAGCGCGTTCGCGCCCGTCGTCGAGGTGCGCTCGCCGGAGATCGCGGAAGCCGCGAAGCTCCTGGAAAACTCGTTCCGCGCGGTCAACCTCGCCTTCGTGAACGAGTTCGCGCGCGGGTGCCGCGCTCTGGGGCTCGACGTGCGGCAGGTGGTCGACGCGGCCGCCACGTTGCCCCACGGGTTCATGCGCTTCGATCCGGGGCCCGGCGTCGGTGGGCACTGCATCCCTGTCGATCCGCACTACTGGGTCGCGGCCGTGCGCAGGGCAGGGGTCGACGCGCCGCTGCTCGCGCTCTCGCAGGCGATCAATGCCGAGGTGCCGAGCTGGGTGGGCGCCGAGGTCGAGGAGAGGCTCGCGGGGCAGGGGAAATCGCTGGTCGGCGCGGAGATCCTGCTCTCCGGGGTGGCCTACAAGCGTGGTGTCGCGGACGTGCGCAACAGCCCCGCGGAGGGCCTGCTCGCGTTCCTCGAGGCGCGCGGCGCGGTGGTGTCGTTCGACGATCCGCACGTTCCCGTGTGGAGGGGGCGGTCCCGCGTGGAGGGGGCGCCGTACTGGCGCTGGGACGCGGTGGTCGTGGTGACGGACCACCTCGAGGTGGATCATCGGCGGATGGCGGAGGAGGCGCGCCTCGTCGTGGACGCGCGCGGGGCGCTGGCTTCAGCTCACTGAGGAAAGGTCGCCGAGCGCCTCTTCCAGGCTGCCCGCCGCTTCGATGTGGTGCCGGCGTCGCTGGAAGGCCTCGACGTCCAGATCGAGGGGTTCGACGAGGGTCACGAGCCGCGTCACGTGGGCCTTCGAGAACGCGAACCCTCGGCGTCGGAGCACGTTGACCAGGCACTCGAGACGCATGGCCTCGGCGTAGCCTCGGGCCCAGCCTGCGAGGTGGTGCTTCCTCGCGAAGGGGCTGAAGTAGCGACACGTGTCCAGGGCCCGCGCGCTCGCCGCGCTGGGCTCGACCGAGTCGTCGAACACCTCTGCGGCGCGCGTGAAGGTCAGCGCCTTGCGCAGCCAAGCCTCGAACTCCGCGAGGTCGGTCGAGCTACCGACTCGCTCCAGTTGGGTCGCGTCGAGGCGTAGCTTCCGCTCCTCGCAGACGTGCAGGACAATCTCCCGCAGCTCTCCGGGCCCATTCGGGGGTTTGCTTCCGAGGCCGGGCCCGAGGTAGGCCAGCGTGAAGTCGCGCAGGCCCTCGGGCTCGGCGCTCGCGCGGTGTCGGAACACCTCGTCGAGCTGGGCCCCCACCGCTGCCCGCCCGATCCACGCGTCGAGCTGGTCGAGATCCATGCACGTCTCGATGCGACCGCGCAGCGCTGCATCGACCCTCAAGCCACGGGTCCGGAGGACCAGGAACAACGCCGCCCGACGGCCCTCACGACGGCCTTCCGATCCCGGGTCGCCCGCGATCGCCGCGCCCACGAAGACCTCCTCGAGGCTGGCCGCGGTCGCCGCGCGCGCGATCCAATCCTCGAGCTGGTCGTGATCGCGGCATTCCTCGATGCGCGCGCGGTCGACGGAGTCGAGGGTGAAGGCTCGCACCGCGAGGAGGCGGAGGAGGGACAGCTGGCGCCCATGCTGGTTGCCCGCGCGCCTGCCTTCGCCGACGTACGACTGGCGCTGGATCTCACCGTAGGTGAGGGCTCTGGGCTCAGCCTCCATGGCGGAACACCTCGTCGAGGTCGGCGGCGGTGACGGCGCGGCGGATCCAGCTGGCGAGGACCGCGAGGTCGTTGCAGCTCTCGATGCGATCGCGCGTGGTCGGGTCGACGGGCCAGCCGCGCTCGGTGAGGACGCTGACGAGCGCCTCGCGCTTTGCGATCGCCTGCTGAGTCTGGGCGAAATCGGTCGGGGTCTTGGCTGCGCCCCGAAAGACCTCCTGGAGGTTGGAGGCCACAGCCGCGTGCTCGATCCAGGCGTCGAGCGACGCCAGATCCGTGCAGCTGTCTATGCGCGCTCGGGCGGCGGTATCGACCACGATCTGGCGGCCGGCGAGGCAGCGTAGGAGGGATTCGCGCTTGGCGAACGCGTGGTGTTTTCGCACGTAGTCGGTGCTGGGATACGGGTAGCCACTCGTTGCCATCTGTGCCTCCACGAACTTCCTCGCGGCCTCGCTCAGCGCCCCCATGACCATCTCATCGTAGAGGCGTGCCCGTTCTTCGTCGAGGTCGCGGACGGCCGAGCGAGCGGCCATCGCGGTGTCGACGACGTGCTCGCTCCGGCGATGAGCCAGCACCGCGAGGACCGCGAGCTCAGGGGGCTCTGCGAGCGACGTCCAGACCGACGAGTGAGGGCACACGCTCCGGACCGATCACGAAGGGCTGCAGCGACATCGAGCCGAGGTCGTTCGGTTGCGCGGCCCAGCGAGCGACGCTGCGCCGCGTGGTGAGCACGACCAGATAGGTGGCGCAGCGCAACCGCGCGCGGACGCCGGTGAGGTAGTGGGGCGGCACGGTCGTCGCACGGACACGCAGACGTCTGCGTGTCGGGCCGCAGACGTCTGCGTGTCAGGCCGCAGACGTCTGCCGACCCTACGCCTGCCGCGCCTCGTGGCGCAGGCGCGCGCGCTCAGTCGGCGCTCGGCCAGGCCTTGTGTTCGAAGACGTGCTTGGCCAGCTGCTCGAGCTCGGGTGCGGTCATCACGAGCCAGTGCGCGCGACGCTCGGGTGAGACCGGGAGGCCGGCGACGGCCGCGAACTGGTCGAGGGCAGAGACGAGCCCCTCGACGAGGCCCTCGACGCGGCCCTCGACACGGCCCTCGACACGGCCCTCGACACGGCCCTCGACGAGGCCCTCGACACGGCCCTCGACGCGGCCCTCCGCGAGGGCCTCCTTGCGGAGCTGCTTCGCGTACTCGGACCGCACCACCTTGGCGTCGCGCCGCGCCTCGGCGATTGCCTGCGCGTCCGGGTCTGCGGAGAGGGTCTCCAGGGCTTGCTTCGCCTCGGCCATGATCGGGTCCTCCACCGCGAGCGAGTCTAGCGCGGTGGGGTCCGTCGTGTGGAGGAAGTGCCCCCAGCGCACGAGCCTCGCCGGCTCGTTGGCTGCGTGCTCGGCGAAGCGGGGCAGCGCGATGACGTGGATCGCCAGCATGTCCGAGAACGCCGTGTGTCGCTCGACTTCGCAGACCGCGTAGTGCTCGTGGAAGCGACCGCTGCGCTCGGTGTCGAGGAGCACGATGCACACGACGGGAGTCAGATCGGTGAACTCCTCGCCTCGCTCGATCCCCTTCGCGAAGAGGCGCGCCCAGTAGTAGAGCCAGCGCTCCGGGGTGAAACCGCGTGGATCGCACTGCATCTCCACGTTGACGCGTGTGCCGTCGGGGAGCTCGACGAGGATGTCGAGCAGGACGCCGCGGTCGTCCGGGAAGGCGAGCTCGAGGGCTGCGCTCTGCACCACGGCCGAAGCGATGGGCCGCCGGAGTACCTCCTCGATCAAGGAGCAGAGGAGCCGCGGGTTGCGGGTGAAGAACAGCTTGAAGACGATGTCCTCGGTCGGGTGGAGCAGGGCCATGCCTCCACGTCGACGCGAGCGACCCGGGAGTTGCGTGCCACGACGCGTTCGTGCCCTCACGCTCCTACTCGGCTGCATGGTCATTTGTTCGGGAGCGCCGCGGCGCAGAATCCAGGGAGTGTCGCGGATGGTATGTTGGCGCATGGCCCGCCTACCAATCGCCCCGGCAATGATCGTCGTGCTCGTCGTTGCCTCCGGATGCAGCTCCTCGAGCAGCACGGCGAGCGGCATTCCCAGCGGCCCGCCGGTCGGGCCGGTGAAGTGGACGGCGCTGGACTCGACGAAGGCCGTGCGCGCGGCGGCCACGCTCGGGAGCTGCCTCCCGGACGATCGCGCCAATCGCATCCTCCAGCGCATGTACGCGCACCGTGAGAACGACAGCTTCGAGGCACGCCTGTGGCGGAGTGCGATCGATTGCCTGGCCGCGAAGACCAACGGATGTGGCGCCCTCGGCGAGTGTCTCGCCATCGTCGTCGAGCCGTCGGCCGACTGCGCCGCGAGCTGCGCCGGGTCGGTGTCGGAGCAATGCAACGACGGCCTGAAGTACCGCGTGGACTGCGGGCGCTACGGCATGGTCTGCGACACGCGCGACATGTGCGTGCTCCCCCATGCGGCAGGGAAGTCCTGTGACAGCACGAAGTTCGTGGGTGCCTGCGACGCGGGGGCGCCCACGTACTGCTCGTACGTCAGCAAGGACAGCTCGGAGGAGGCGCGAGGGCCCGTCTGCGCAGACTTCGGCCTGGTCTGCGGGCCGCTCTCCTCTGGTAGCAGCGTGGGGTGCAACGGAGCGGGTGCTCGGTGCTCCACCGGCACGGTCAACTCGCGGAGCATCACGTACGTGGGCACCGGCTGCGACGGGACGAAGCTCACGGCGTGTGTGAACGAGGGCGAGGTGGCGGTCGACTGCGGCGCCTTCGCCACCGGATTCACCTGTCAGAGCAAGGTCGGGACCTCACGAACCGGCTGGTTCTGCGGAACCGGGGCCGACTGCGACCCGACGGAACCAGGGAGCAAGCCCACCTGCGAGGGCAACAACCTGGTCGTGTGCAACGGTGGCAAGAGCGAAAAGGTCGATTGCACGTCTCTCGGATTCACGGGGTGCAACGCGAAGTACGGCGTCTGCTCGCCGAGCCCCTGGCCGTGAGCTCGTCAGTGGCGGAAGACGTCGTCGAGGCTCTCGGCCGTGACGGCACGCTCCACCCACTCGTCGAGCAGTGCCTGGTCGGTGCAGCTCGCGATGCGCTGGCGGGCCGTCGCGTCGGCCTCGTCGCCATCATTGCCTCCAGGGAGAACCGCGCGCCCTCGCTCAGCGCTTTCCGAATCGTAGAGCCAGGCACGTTCCTCGTCGAGGTCGAGGGCGGCGGTCGCCGCGGCCACCGCAATGTCGACGATGTCGTTCTTGGCCTTGTGCGCGAGCACGCTGAGTACGGCGAGCTCGGGGGCCCTGCGCGCAGCCTCGACGTCGACGATGTGCGGCACGTGCTGCGGGCCGATGACCACCGGTCGCAGGACCATCCCGCGACCGAGGTCGATCGGCTTTGCTGCCCACCGAGCCACCTCGGGGGTGGTGGTGATCACGACGAGGACCGCCGCGCAGCGGAGGCGCGCGCGGATGCCGGTCAAGTAGTGGGGCCACGTGAAGTGCTTGTCCGTGTCGGGTTGCAGCTGGGCCTCGAGGACGAAGGCGACGACCGGCTTGCCGCTCTGCTCGAGGACGATGACCTGGTCCGCGCGGAACTCGGTGGCGACGGGCTCGCCGACATCGGCGGGGGCGAAGTGGATGCGGTCGTGCGACGGCGTGAGCTCGGGCAGGAACTCCGTCACCAGCGTGGGGCGGTTCCGGAAGAGGAGCAGGAGCACCTCGTGGTCGACGGACGGGGGCACGGGCTCCGCGTAGCGAACGGCGGGCCAGCGCGGAACGGCTTGTTTTGTGCGGGTGACAGGGTGGCGGAGCGGCGGCACGGTCGTCGCAGCCGCGAACGCGACGTCGCGGTGGACGTCGCCACGTCCTGGGCGGCCCAGCGGTACCTACGCTGGCGAGGCGGAACATCAATATCGACGTTGGCTCCTACGCCGACAGCGCCCTTGCAGGCGCCTGACCACCGACCGACCAGAGTCGATTGGCACAGCCCAGCGACGGCGGCGGAGCGTGCGACCGGACATTCTCTGTCGGCGTTGGGCTTGGCTTTCGACGGGTGAATGTTCAGTGTGCGAGACGATGGATGCGAGCGTTGATGCACAACCTGTGGATCGGGTGAGGACAAGTCTCCCGCGCCTCACGAATCCGGCTCGACTCGATGTGGAGGAGATCGGCCTTGCAATCCACAGGGCCAAGGTGGCGTCATGCGCGCCGTGAGCCAGTTGGATCCGAGCCAGCTTCTCGACGAGGCAAGGAGCCTGCTCGGCGTCCTGCGTCGGCAGGCCCGACGAGCCTTCGTGCTCGAGCTCACCGGAACACCCAAGGCGGGGAAGACCACCTCGGTCAACGTTCTCGAGCGCTTCTTCTCGAAGGCCGGCTTTCGCGTTCACGTCTTGAAGGAGCGTGCAGGCGAGTGTCCCCTGCTGATGAAGGGGCACTTCTTCTTCAACGCGTGGACCACGTGCTCGATGCTCGCCGAGGTGCTGGAAAGGGTGGAGACCGACGTCGACCTGCTGATCCTCGACAGGGGCTTCTTCGATGCCCTCGTCTGGCTCGAGCTCCAGCTGGAACGAGGTCAAGTGACGGATGAGGAGCACAAGGCGTTCAGGGAGTTCGTGCTCCTCGAGCGCTGGCGCCGACTCGTAGATCTCACGGTGGTGACGTCGGTTGATCCGGAGATCGCGGTCCAGCGCGAGAACCTCCACCTCATCGTGCCCCGTGAGGGCAGCATGATGAACAAGGACGCGCTGCTCGACTTCAATGGCGCTCTGGAGCGCGCAGAGAAGGCGTACGAGAACGAGTTCAACTTGTTGCGGTTTCACTCGGAAGCGGACGTGAAGCAGTCGAACACCGAGCTGGTCCACGAACTCCTCCCTCGCATTCGACGCTGGGCCGACCCCGAGATCCTGGTGTTGCCACGTGACTTGGTCGATGCCGCGATGGGTGGGGCGATCGGTGACCACACGGCCTTCCTGGACGTCGAAGCCGCGCGCGACGCGCTCGCGCGTTGGGCAGCGGCAGTGAGGCCGATGCCAAGGTCGGAGGCGGAGGCTGACGGGAGCGTGGTGCAGCTGGTCGGCTGCGGAGTGCCCACGTGCGAGGGATCGTTCTTCGCGTTGCGGCGATCTCTGAAGGACGAGAAGGTGCGCCAGTACGGCGAATACACGCTCTGGAAGGGATGCCACATCGCCGGTTTTGGGGGTTCCTCGAGCCTGGAAGCACCAATCGCTGCCCAGGTAGCCCAGCGGGTGCGTGAGGACCTCTACGTTGCCGAAAAGCTGGAACCGACCCTGCTCGGCTTGGCGTGGACACCCGGCGAAGCCCACGTTGGCATCCTCTTCGAGGTGCCCGTGAGTCCGGCGGTGGGACGCTCGATGGAGCAGAAAGAGTATCGCAAGCAAGGACGCTACGAGACCCTCAGCGGCAAGAAGCGCGCACGCGCGGAACTCGCCACCCTCGGCCTCGAGCGTTGGTCACACGCCTACCTCGACCACACGAAGCCCCCGTCATGAACCGCCAATCCAGCATTGCTCTCGTCGTCGTCCGCCTCCGTATCGGTTCGCAGGACTGCCTGCTGCTGCAACGGCACCACAAGTGGGGCGACTGGAGTCTGATCGGCGGCCACGTCGAGCCCGACGAAGAAGCGGACTGGCACCGGACGGCGGTTCGTGAAGCCGACGAGGAGCTTGCGCCGCTCCGCGAGGGCACGGACTTCGTCGTCGATCGTCAGCCTCGATTGGGCATCACGTGGGGGCCGGCGCCTTCTCGATCCGCGCAGGGGATTCCCACGGAGTACACGGTGCAGTTCTTCGGTCTGCGCTTCCTGGCCGATCCCATCGCATTGCTCCCCAGGCTGCCGCGCCTGGAGTTTGCCGTCGTGCCCCTGGAAACCCTGGCGTCGGCCCACGGCCCCGGACTGCCCGTGGCTGAGCCCGTGCAGCGGCTGCTGGCCGTGCCATCCGGCCTGGCCGGGCTGGCGCTCAGCTGGCCGACGGAGATCGCGAGCGAGCACCTCCATGTGAGCCTGGTGTGGCCGCCGACGCCGATGCGGGCCTCTGGATAGCCCTGGCTACAGGCCGGAGCTCAGTCGCCCTCACGCCTTCTACGGCGGGAGGAACGAGCGCTTCAGGATCATCCGCAGCTCGCCGATGTCGAGGAGGAGGGCAGGGGGGAGCTGCTTGAGCTGGCCCTCGCTGGCGAGGCGCGCGAGCTCGTCGAGGCCGGCCACGGCGGAGACGTTGGAGCTCGCGTGCAGTTGCTCGGCGATCCGGTCGGCGAGCGCGCGCGCGCGGGCGACGAGGGCGGAGGCCTTGTCGAAGGGGGTGTGGCCGTCGGCGACGCCGCGCAGGAGCACGCAGCGAAAGCTCCGGCACACGGTGGGGCGCTCGTCGTAGACGGTGCAGCCCGCGCGGCTGTGGGCGCCGCAGGGGATCGCCAGGGAGGCCTTGCCGGCGCGGTCGACGAGGGGGAGGTGTCGACGCTGGGCCCACTCGGCCTCGTCGGGGAAGAGCTCGGCGAAGCGGAAGAGGACCCAGTCGCAGCAGAATCCGCAGGCCCGGCAGAGGTCTTCGGACTCGGCCACGGTGCTCAGCTTGGGTTCAGCGAGCTCGGGGCGGAGACGGGGAGGCCGTCGTGCTTGGAGGGCTGCGCGGCGGCGGCCTCGGCGATGGTGCCGTCGTCGTGGAAGCGCTCGAGCTCGTGGGACACGCGGCGCAGGTAGTCCTGCTTGACGTGGAACGGGAGGAACGAGCTCTTGAAGCCGTTGAGGATCAGCTGCTTGATGTCGGGCAGGCTGAAGCCGAGCTCGCTGTGGCACAGCCAGAGCTCGCGCGAGACGGTGGTGTCGGTGACCAGCCGGTTGTCGGTGTTGACGGTCACGCGCAGGCCGAGGTCGGCGTACAGCTTAATGGGGTGGGTGCGGAAGTCCTTGATCGCGCCGGTCTGCACGTTGGACGAGGGGCAGCACTCGAGCGGGATGCGGTGGTCGTTGATGTAGTGGAGCAGGTCGCCGTCCTCGCGGAGGCGGCAGCCGTGGCCGATGCGGTGCGCGCCGCAGATGTGGATGGCCTGCGCGATGGACTCGGGGCCGTAGGCCTCGCCGGCGTGGATGGTGCAGTTGATGTTGTTGTCGCGGACCAGCTGGAACGCCGCCTTGTGGTGCTTGGCGGGGTGGTCGTACTCGGCGCCGGCCAGGTCGTAGGCCACGACGCCGCGGTTCTTGTAGGCCACGGCCAGCTCGGCCATCTCGAGCGACGACTCCACGCTGATGTTGCGGATGCCGCAGATGATGATGTTGGACTCGATGCCGAACTGCATGTGCGCGGCGCGCAGGCCCTCGAGGACGGCCTCGATGACCTGGGTGAGCTTGAGGCCCTTGCGGGTGTGGAGCATCGGCGCGTAGCGGACCTCCATGTACCGGACGTTCTCCTTGGCCGCGTCCTCGCCCAGCTCGTAGGCGATGCGGGTCAGGGACTCTGCGGTCTGCATGACGCGCAGGGTGACGTCGAAGGCCTTGAGGTACTCCACGAGGGAGCCGCAGTTCTCGCCCAGGTGCATGGCCCGGCGCAGGCCGTCGGGGGTGTCGGAGGGGAGCTCGATGCCGTCCTGCTTGGCCAGCTCCAGGATGGTGGAGAGGCGCAGGGAGCCGTCCAGGTGGACGTGGAGGTCGGTCTTGGGGAGCTTCTCGATGAACGAGAGCGGGAGCTTGGCCGGGGACATGGGGGAGGGTTAGTGGGTGTCGGGGGCGTCCCCCTGCTGCCCCGCTGACGCTGTGGGGGCAAGCCACCAACGTTGTTTTGGGGCGGGTGGGACTGGGATGGAGAAGGCACTCCTTGAAAGTTTGGGGGGGCGCGGCGCGTGTGCTCGTGGGTTGGGGTAGTCGGCGCTTCCGCTGGTCGTCGAGTTCGCTCGCGCTGGTTTTCGCGTAACCGGGTACGACAAGGACCCCTTCAAGGTCGGGGAGCTGAACGCGGGCCGGAGCTACATCGCTGACGTTCCGGCGGCCGACTTCGCCAAGCCATTTGCAGAGGGGCGTCTGGTCGCCACGACCGACCCTGCGGTGTTGGCCACGGCCGACGCGATCATCGTCTGCGTCCCGACCCCCTCAGCAAGACCAAGGACCCGGACATGCGGTTCATCGCCTGGCCACCGAGGAGATCGCCGCCCACCTGCACCCGGGCCTGGCCGTCATCCTGGAGTCCACCACCTACCCGGGCACCACCCGCGAGGTCGTGGCCCCCCGCCTGGCCGCTGCCGGCGCCAAGATCGGCGAGGACATCTTCGTGGCGTTCTCCCCCGAGCGCGTCGATCCGGGCAACCAGAAGTGGCAGACCCGCAACACCCCCAAGGTCATCGGCGGCCTCACGCCGGCCTGCTCCGAGGTGTGCGCGACCCTCTACCGCCAGGCCATCGACAAGATCGTCCCCGTCTCCAGCACCGACGCCGCCGAGATGGTCAAGCTGCTCGAGAACACCTTCCGCGCGGTCAACATCGGCCTCGTCAACGAGCTCGCCGTGTGGTGCCAGAAGCTGGGCCTCGACACCTGGGAGATCATCGACGCGGCCTCCACCAAGCCCTTCGGCTTCATGCCCTTCTACCCGGGCCCCGGCCTCGGCGGGCACTGCATCCCCATCGACCCGCTCTACCTCTCGTGGAAGCTGCGCACCCTCAAGTACAACGCGCGCTTCATCGAGCTGGCCGACGCCATCAACAGCGGCATGCCCGCCGTCGTGGCCGTGCTCGTGGCCGACGCGCTCAACGAGAAGAAGAAGGCCGTCAACGGCAGCCGGATCCTCGTCTCGGGCGTGGCCTACAAGCGCGACATCGCCGACATGCGCGAGTCGCCCGCGCTCGACGTCATCACCGAGCTCGAGAAGCGGGGCGCCGAGGTCAGCTACCACGACCCGTACGTGGCCGAGCTGGACCACCACGGGGCCGACACCCACCCGCACTTGATCGGGCGCAAGTCCGTGCCCGACCCCGTCCGCTACGACGGCTGGGACGCGGTGGTCATCGTGACCGACCACACCAACGTCGATTACGCCCGGATGGCCGAGGCCTCCTGGTCGTGACACCGGATGCCTCGTGAAGGCCGGAATCAAGCCCAGCGGGCCGATTCGCTCGTCTCTGAGAACGTCCTGGAACGCGGGCCGGGCGGGCTGGTACGCCCGCCACGGTGACTCCCTGGGGACGCCTTCACCACGACCGCGCAGGCGCCCCCAGCGCCCACCTCTAGTCCGCGCCCGTGCCCACGAGCACGCGCCCCCGGGCCCCACACCGCCCCCCCCCCCCCCAGAGGGGGGGGGGGCGCAGGCCCCCCCCACCCCCCACCCCCCCCCCCCCCCCCCCCCCCCCCCCCACCCCCACCCGGGGAAAGCCCCCCCCCCCCGCCCCCCCCCCCCCCCCCCCCCCCCCCCCCCCCCCCCCCCCCCCCCCCCCCCGCCCCCACCAACCCCCCCCAACGGGAGGGGGGGGAACCCCCGGGCCCCCCCCCCCCCCCCCCCCCCCCCCCCCCCCCCCCCCCCCGACCCCCCCCCCCCCCCCCCCCCCCCCCCCCCCCCCCCCCCCCCCCCCCGGCCCCCCCCCCCCCCCGGCCCCCCCCCCCCCCGGGCCCCCCCCCCCCCCGGGCCCCGCCCCCCCCCCCCCCCCCCCGCCCCCCCACCGCCCCCCCCCCCCCACCCCCCACCACACCCCCGCCCACCCCAACCCCCCCCCCCCCCCGGAAACAACCCCCCCCCCCCCCCCCCCAGGGGGAAACCGGCCCCCCCAAGAAAGGGAACCCCCCCCCCCCCCCCCCGGCGGGGGAACCCCGGGGGCCCCGCGGGGTGGGGGGGGGCCGGCCCCCCCCCCCCAAAACCCCGCCCCCCCGGCGTCCCCCCCCCCCTTGGCCCCCGCGCCCCGGGCCCAACCTGTCCCCGTCTCTCCGAGCGACCCCGTGGCCAAGCCGCAGCTCCTCCTCGTCGACAGCGACCCCCGTGGTGCCCGTGTCCTCGAGGTCAGCCTCAAGAAGGCGGGCTTCTCGGTCACGCCCGCGCGCGACGCCGAAGACGCGCTGTCCAAGATGGAGCTGTCCATCCCGGACCTCGTCCTCACCGACACGCGGCTGGCCGGCGCCCTCAACGGGTTCGACCTCGTGCGCAGGCTCAAGGACTCGCCCGAGTCCGCCAACGTGCCGATCGTGTTCCTGGCCAGCGACAAGGCCATCGAGGACAAGGTCCGCGGCCTGGAGCTCGGGGTCGAGGACTACCTCACCAAGCCCATCTTCGTCCGCGAGCTCCTCGCGCGCGTGAACCTGCTGCTGCAGAAGCGGTCGCAGGAGAACTTCGCCTCCAAGACCACCAGCGGCCGCACCCGGTTCTCGGGCTCGCTCGAGGACATGGCCGCCGTCGACCTGCTGCAGACCATCGAGGTCTCCCGCAAGAGCGGCGTCGCGCGCATCAACCACGACGACCAGACCGTCACCATGTGGTTCCGCGACGGGCAGGTGCTCGACGCGGTCCTCGGCAAGCTCGAGGGCGAAGAGGCCATCTACCGCGCGCTCGTGTGGGGCGACGGCACGTTCGAGGTCGAGTTCGGCCCGATGAGCAGCGTCCAGCGCGACCAGACCATCACGGTCGGCACGCAGGCGCTCCTCATGGAGGGCATGCGCCGCGTCGACGAGTGGGGCCGCTTGCTCGAGCAGCTCCCGCCGCTCGACACCGTGTTCGAGGTCGACCGCGGCGTGCTCCTCGAGCGGCTGGGCGAGATCCCCGACGAGCTCAACGGGATCCTGCGGCTCGTCGACGGACGCCGCACCATCGGCGAGCTCGTCGATGCCTCGCCCTTCGAAGACCTCTCCACGCTCTCCACCATCTCGAAGCTGTATTTCGAGGGTCTGCTGGTGCCGGGCGCCGCGGCCCACGTCGACGCGGTCGTGCCTGCGCCCGAGGAGCGGACGAGCACCAAGGTGCCGGTCGAGGGCACCGACGAGTCCGAGGCGCTCGATCCCACGGCCGTTGGCAAGCCGGTGGGCGTCCTGCCGACGCTCGCGCCGCCCGACACGTCGCCGTACTCCAAGGGCAAGGAGACCGCGCCTCCGCCGCCTCCCACGCGTCCCAGCTCGACGACCGAGCGCAACATCGTCGTACCGCCTTCGGTCGCGCAGGCCGCCGAGATGACGCCGGAGCCCTCCGACGACGTCCGCACGGTCGACCTCGCGCTCGCCGCGCTCGCCGAGGCGGGAGAGCCCTCGAAGCCCGCCACGCCGCCTCCACCGCCGCCTCCGGTGACCGAGGAGCCCGAGCGCAAGAGCCGGGCGAACACGCAGCTGCGCATCGGCGCGAGCTTGCTGCCCGAGGAGACCGCGCCGCCGCTGCCCAAGGACCGCACGACGCTGCCGCCGGCGATGATCTCGAGCGACCGGCCGAGCGACAGTCCGGCGCCGCCGGACAAGGACAAGGAGACCACGCGGCCCTTCGAGCGCGCGAAGCTCCCGACCTCCGAGCGTTCGATCATGGCGATGCGCGCGGTCTCGTCCGACGCGTCCTCCGAGAACACGGTGCACTCGCCCTCGAGCTCCGAGGCGACCTACCACGCGCCCGCCAGTTCCGAGGCGACCGTGCACGCGCGGGCGGCCGCCGAGACGCCGCTCGAGATTCCCTCCGAGAGCACGCTGGTCGAGGCGCGCGCCAAGCCGGCCGCGTCCGCGGCCGTCGTCGCCACGCCGCATTCGCCCTCGGCGGCCGGCCCCGAAGACGTCCATCGGCCCACCATCCCCGCGAGCGCGACCACCACGCAGGTCCTGGTCGTCCCCTCGGCGCGCGCACCGGTGCCTGCCCGCGAGCGCAAAATCACCGCGGAGGTGCCCACCGTCCGCGAGGTGCCGAGCGCGAAGCACAAGGTCGCGACGCCCGAGCCCGAGAAGCCCGCGGCGTCCACGTCCGACTCCCACAAGGCCCTCACCGGATCGGGCGGGCACAAGGCGCTCGACGACCACGACACCGGCTTCTTCGCCAAGAGCGAGGACGAGGTGCACCTCGAGCACGCCCGCAGCGAGGCGCCCGATCTGCACGACCACGACGACACGGAGATCCCGACCAAGCGCGTCGATGCGCGCTCGAAGACGCTCGTGTTCTCGATCATCGCGATCGCCGCGATCTTCGTGGTGATCGCGCTGGTTCGCCCGAAGAAGCCGCGTCCGCTCGCCACGCCGATCGCGTCCGCCTCGTCGTCGGAGGTCGTGCCGGCGCCGCCCGCCTCTTCGTTCGTCGAGATCCCGCTGGTCGCCGACGCCGTCCCCGAGGTCGAGGAGGCCGCCGTGAGCGACGCCGCCGACGCCGCGACGGACGCTACCGACGCCGAGGACGCGGCCCCCGACACGACGCCCCCGACGGCCGCCTCCAGCGCCGCACCCGCGCCCTCGGGCTCGGTGCCCGTGCCCGGCGACGATCCCGACGCGGCGCTCTCCGGAGCCCAGCTCCTGGCCAACGCGAAGGCCGCCCTCGGCGCGAGCCCGGCCCGCGCGGCGACGCTGGCCCAGAAGGCCCTCAAGAAGGGGGCAGGGGGCAGAGCCTACTACGTGCTCGGCGCGGCCTACCAGAGCATGGGGAACAACGGCGCCGCCAAGGGCGCATATGCCAACTGCGCGAAGAGCGGCGCCCCCGAGGCCGGCGAGTGCGCGAGCCTCGCGGAGAACCTCTGATCGGCCGTTGACGACCGCGCGTCCGATGTGCGACAACCCCGGTCCTTCGGCGCGGTAGCCAAGTGGTTAGGCAACGGTTTGCAAAACCGTCACACGTCGGTTCGAATCCGATCCGCGCCTCCGAAGAGCCCCTCTGAACGACCCCTAGCGAACTCAGCGTCGGCATCGGAGGCACCGGCACCGTCGGGATCGTGGGCATCGGGATCGGTGTCGGGTCCGGCGTCAGCACCACCGACGTCCCCGTTCCCGTCGTCGTGCCGCTCGTGGGCGGCTTGGGCCAGCTCCCCGTCGTCGACGTGGAGGGCTTGGGCCCGACCGTCAGCGAGCCCGGGGGCGCCGGCACCGCCGGCTTGCCGCCGACCACCCGCTCCGCCGTCACGGTCAGCGGGAACCCATCCGGCTTCGCGACGAACACGATCTTGAACGTCCCCGTCTGCGGGAACACGAAGCTCGCGAGGTACCGATCCGGGCTCTCCGCGCGGGCCTCGATCTGCTTGCCCTTCTCGAGCCCGGGGCCGGTGATCGTGAAGTGGGCCTTCTTGTCGGCCTCCTTCGGGTCCCCCGTCACCTTCGCGACCAGCGTCACCGGCTGGCTGGGCTGCACCACCTCGTCGCCGAGGGCGAGCGTCGCGGTGTATTTCCCGGCGCCGCCGTCCGTCACGAGCCCCGACGTCTTCGGGTCCTTGGCGAGCGTGGCCTCGACCTCCGCGATCTCGTCGAGGATGCCCTTGTCGTTCGGCGCGAACTTGTCGGCGAGCTTGAGGAGCGCGAGCGCACCTACTTGATCTTGCTTGGCTTGTCGCTCGAGCGCCTCGCGCACCAGCTTGTCCGCCGCGCTGTTCCGCACGGCGAAGACGCGCGGCTCCTCGGGCGCCAGCTTGAGGGCCTTGTCGGTGAGCTCGAGCACGTTCTCGCCCGGTGGCTCGTCGAAGTGGCGGGCCTTCAGGGCGGCGCGCGCGCGGTCGAGCAGCTGGTCCACCTCGGACTTCGCCTCGACCTTCTTGCCGACCCACCCGAGCCGGTAGGCGCCGACCCCGAGCCCCCCGATGCCCAGCAGGGCGCACACCGCGATGATGGCGACCATCCGGCCGCGTCGCGGCACCCCGGGCACCGTCTCGAGGCTCTCCTCGGGCGGCGTGGGCGAAGAGGTGCCCTGCACCGAATCGTTCGTGGGCTGGGGCGGAGGGAGGCTGTCCTCGTCGTCCAGCGTCCGGGCCACGCGACGACCGGGAGGCTGCGAAGACGCGGCCGGCTGCGACACCGCCGGCGTGGTCATCGCGAGCTCGGGCGGCGCCATCACCGCCTGCGTCTTGGGCACGATGCGGCCCGACGACGTGATGGGCGGCTCGGGCGTCAACGAGCTCGCCGGCACGCCCGGCGTCGAGGCCGGCGGCATCTTGCTCTTGCGCGCGAAGGTGGGGCGGGCGACGAGGTCCTCGGCGGACAGCCCCGCGGCGACCGCGGCCTCGAGCAGGTTGCGCGCGAACGTGTGCCCGTCCGGGTCGCGCTGCGCGGGATCCTTGACGAGGTTCTTCATGATCACCGCCTCGACGGCCGACGGCACCGTCGCGCGGCTCCGCAGGGGCGGGGGAGGGTCGTGGATCTGCGCGACGAGCAGCGACACCGACGAGTCGTTCTCGAACGGCGTGCGCCCGGCGAGGCACTGGTAGAGCACCGTGGCGAGCGCGTAGCAGTCGCTCGGCGAGCTCACGGGCTCACCCTTGGCGCCCTCGGGCGAAAGATACCGCGCGGTCCCGAACACGAGGCCGGCCTGGGTCTCGGTGCCCGAGCCCGGCGCGGAGATGCGGGCGATGCCGAAATCCAGCACCTTCACGAAGTCGGAGTCCTCGCCCCGCTTCACCAGCATGATGTTCTCGGGCTTCACGTCGCGGTGCACGACGCCGTGCTCGTGGGCCTGGCCGATGGCCTCGCAGGCCTGGATGCCGATGTGCATCGCGCGCTCGAGGGGCAGCATCCCGCCCGCGGCGAGCAGCGCCGACTGGACCGAGATGCCGTCTAGGTACTCCATCACGAGGTAGAGCGTGCCGTCGTCGAGCTGCCCCGCGAGGAGGACCTGGACCACGTTGGGGTGGTTGAGCTTCGAGGCCACCTTGGCCTCGCGGAGGAACCGCTGGACGATGTCCGGGTTGCTGGCGAGGTCCTTGTGCAGGATCTTGACCGCGACGTCGCGGTCGACGCCCTTCTGGTGGGCGCGGTACACGCGGCCCATGGCGCCGGACCCGACCAGGGACTTGATCTCGATGTGGCCCAGGATTTCCCGGCCCAGGAACGAATCGGCGTCCCGCCGCAGGCCCACGTTGGGCACGAGGGCGCTGCCGTCTTTGGGACAGAAGACCGCCTCGTCGCCGTAGGTGCGACCGCAGCCCGTGCATACCTTGGAGTCGTCCGCCACGTTTGCCGGTTAGACGGTACGCGCGCCCGCGGTGTTCTGCCAGAGTTCGACGAGGTGGGGGCGTCTTGCCGGCGTCAGCCGCGAAGCGCCCGGAAGGTCCTTTCGAGACCCTCCCGCCACCGAACGACGGGTTCGTAGCCGAGCAACTCGCCGGCGCGCGTGATGTCAGCCTGGGAATCCTGCACGTCTCCGCTTCTCGGGGGCAGGTGGGTGCGCTGGAGGGGCTTGCCGGACAGCCGTTCGATCTCGTCCGCGAGTTCGAGTAGCGAGATCCGCTCGCCACAGGAGACGTTGACCACCTCGCCGTTGAGCTTCTTCGACGTCGTGCCACCCAGCAGGTTCGCCCGGACGACGTTGTCGATGTAGCCGAAATCGCGGGTCTGGTCCCCAGCGCCATTGATCGTGATGGGCTGCCCGTCGATGGCGGCCTGGCACCAGCGCGGGATGACCGCCGCATAGGCTCCGTTCGGGTCCTGACGGGGGCCGAACACATTGAAGTAGCGCAGGGTGAGGGTCTCGAGCCCGTGGATCCGCGCGTAGACCGTCAGGTACATCTCGGCCGTCAGCTTGCTCACCGCGTAGGGAGACAGCGGGCGAGGCGTCATGTCCTCGCGCTTGGGGAGGGTGGGTGTGTCGCCGTAGGCGCTCGAGCTGCCGGCGTAGAGAACGCGTCGCACCCGCTGCGCGGGCAGCTCGAGCAGTCGTAGTGTCCCGTGAACGTTGACCCGGTCGGAATCCAACGGACGCGCGATACTACGTGGAACTGAGGTAGAGCCGCGTGGGAATACCACCCACGCCATCGACGGCTCGCTTGAGCGCGTCGTCGTCGAGCAGGCTGCCCTCGACGGCTCAACTGATAGCCCGGCGAGATTCTGACGTCGTCCTGTCGAGAAGTCGTCGAGGACCCGGACCGATTCCCCAGCTTCCCAAGTGCCTCAGCAATGCTCGAGCCGATGAAGCCACCACCGCCGGTCACCAAGTAGCGAGCCATCAGCGCATCATAATCCAGGCAGAAACTCCTGCAAGCAACTCGAGGCTGGGCACGGTCAGTACGGCTTCCTGCCCTGAATGCAAATCGGATAGGGAAGCGGTCTGACGTCCACGAGACCAGCCTCGCGAAACCAGTCGCAGACCTCCTCGAACCCACTGTACTTGAACTGGTAGTGTGGCGAATACCAATCAAAGGTGTCTAGGATGCGCCAGTCGCGGCGGTGCGAATCCGATCGCGGCAACCAGCGCAATGCCCAGAAACCGAGCCTGGTGTCACTGAGCCGGTCTAGAACGGGTTGCACCTTGGAAATGGCCCGGTGCAGCCGTTCAGGGGCAATGCGCGTCGTCACGACTCGAAGCGCATCACCACGACATGCGTAGGGGTTCGCGGATAGACATATATCGCGATGCGACCACCTGGCTTGAGGAGGGACACTTCTCGAATGCCGCGCGTGGAGCCGGAGTGTGGTGGAGCACCCAATCGAGTAGATTAGATCGAAGGTACCTGGCGAAAGGGGGCGCGAAGACGTCACCCCGAATACAAGTGAAGCGACGGTCGTGTTGCAGGTTGCGCCAAGCGCTCTCTACAGCCATCGACAAGTCGAGCCCGGAAGACGGACTGTGCGCTGAGTTTGAGGGCTGCGTCCGCGAATCGCCCGCTGCCAACGCCAACGTCGAGCACACCGGCACCACGCATCAGGGTTCATCAAACCCGGTCTTTTCAACGAATGTCCGAGGGACTCGTCGTCATGCTCGTCGACCTGCGTCCGTGCGTGCGTCAACCATTCGAAGCTGAACGAGCGAACGTAGGCGTCGTTGGGAACGAAACGGGGATGCCACGAGTGATGGCGTAGCTGCGCCCCCCTTCCGGAACGCAGGACGCCTCGGTCACGCTTTCATCGGAACCAGCCGTGGCCAGTGG
>JADJMO010000014.1 GCA_016709545.1 Myxococcales bacterium | reverse complement strand
TCTTCGTTGGTGCCTTCTTCTTCGCTGGCGGTCGCTGGACCTGCTTGGCGCCGGAGACTGTCTTCGCCTTCTTCTTCGTCGCCATGGACGGCAGGGTAGAACGGTCAGGCTCGACCGCGCAGCCCCCAGCACGCCGTCACGTGCGGTCACGCGAGGTACCGCGTTGCGCGATCGCCGATGCGCTCCAGCACGACGTCGACCATCTGGCGCGCCGTGGCGTCGTCGGCATGGGCGACGAGCACGTCACTGCCGAGGGAGATGGCGAGGCCGCCGCGGAGCAGGGCGACCGCGGTCACGGCATCGAAGGTCGCCTCGATCTCCTCGTCGGCCGTGCGAAGGTGCACGCCTCGTCGAGTGACGCTGAGCTGTTGCCCGCGGGCGCGACGACCGGTCACGCCGTCGAGCGCACGCGCCACGCCGTACGCCGCGTCCTGGACGACGGAGGCTGCGGCAACGAGCGCGCAGAGCGTCGCGAGCCGCACCGTTGGCACGGCGAACCCGGCGCGCTCGCGAGGAAGGTTCGCCATCACCAGGGCGCCGACGAGGAGCAAGAGCGGGAGCGCCCACCAGTAGGGCTTCACCGCGAGCCAGCCGCGAATGGTCAGCGATGGCCGCGGCGTGGACATGATCGACACCAGCGAGCCGACGGGGGCCTCGAAGCTCGTCGACGGCCCTGGCAAGCGCTCGGGATCCACGCAGGCAGCGAGCCGGTCGGCGACGTCTTCGTCCACGTCGCGGAGCGCGCACGTCTGGCCCGCAATTGTCACGAGCAGCCTTCCTCCGAAGCGACGTGCGCGGACCCAGTCGAGGGTGGAGGCCGCGTTCAGCGAGGGAAACGCAAGCTTCGCGCCTTCGTCGGTCACGAAGAGCTCGACGCGACAGGTCTCCGCCGAGCGAGTGAGGACGCCAAGGAAGGGCAAGAAGAACCACCCTGTCGCCAGCACGACCAGCATGGCCTGCACCCCTGGCTGCGGTCCGCGCACTGCGGCCATGAAGCCGACCCCCGTGCTCGCGAAGAGCCCGAAGCTGCCGACGAAGAGCAGGCGCGCGAGCCAGAAGAGGCCGAGCGGCGTCGTCACGGCCACGTACACGTGCTCGAGGCACAGGTCGCCAACCGATCGGCGAGAAGCGAAGCGGCGTTCGTCGCGCAAGCCATCCCATCTGGCATGGGTCATCGGAGCGCGTCCAGCGTTGCCTCGCCGATCCGCTCGCGCAGAGCCATGGCAACAGGTACTGGTGGCGCGCCGCCGAAAGTGGCACGCGGCACCGATGCGCACCTCGGCCTTCGCGCTCGCCTTCGTTGCCCTCGCCTCCTGTCGCGTCACGCCGCGCGGCTCCTCGAGCACCGGTGGCGGCGCCGGCGGCGGCCCGAGCGGAGCCGGTGGCTGGCTCACGGTGCACTGCAGCGGCGGGATGGACGACTGCTTCACGCGCGCGGCCGCGGTCTGCCCGGCGGGGTACGACGTCGGGGGTTCGGGTTCGGCGTATGCCCCGAAGGGCACGTCGTACGAGCCGCACGGCACGACCAAGGGCAGCATGCTGATCAAGTGCGCGGCCTACGACACGACGCCGTGGCGCAAGGTTCACGCCGAGGGGTGCTCCTTCAGCGTCCCGGTGACGTTCGGCGAGGAGACCATCGATGGGTCCATCGTCCACCACCCGCACGACTCGTACGTCACCCAGGTGACCATCACGTCCGGCCGGCGGGTCGGCTCGCTCGAGGCGTATGCCGCCAAGGAGTACCCTGGCAAGAAGGTCGACGCCACGAGCGTCGACGGCCGCAGCGTCCTCGCGGTCACCCAGCAGGACGAGTTCCAGGACGTGCGCATCACCACCATGCTGGTCCCGACCGGCAAGCGCGTGTGCGAGCTGACCTGCACGGGCGCGCCCGCTGGAGCGCTGTCGCCGCTGTGCCGCCGGATCCTGTTCTCGGTGCGGGCGGAGGAGGACTCCTGAGGACGCCCGCCGGCGTGGTCACTTCTTCATGCAGCTCGTGAGGATGCCGTCGCGATCTTCCTTGGCGCTGGCCTTGTTCGCCTCGGCCTCGTTCTCGAAGTTCGCCTCCACCCCGTCGGTGAAGCACGAGCAGACCTTGGACCGGAGGTCGGACGCGGTCTTGTCGCTCTCGGGGATGCCCTTCGCCTTCTGCGCGTCCATCATTGGCTGCATGCAGTACTTCAGGTTCACCGCCATGCGCTCCTCGCTGTCCCACTTTCCCTTCTTGCTCTTGGACGCGGGCTTGTCGTCCTTGGTGGACTTCGAGGCGGAGGACTTCGTGGCCTCCTCCTCGTTCTTCGAGCAGCCTCCGAGACCAATGCCGAGAGAGAGGAACGTGACGAGAGAGACCGCAGTGAGAGTTCGCATGGGGCGACCATGGCACGCCGGCGCAGCGAACGATCGGTAGGGGCCTCTCGTTTTCGATCGAAATTGGATCTGTCGCCCGGCCGCGCTGGGACCCTACGCCGACTCCACGATCACCCGCTCGTCCTTCGCGTGACCCACCGCGAACTGCACCAGCGGCCCGAGCAGCCGCGCGCCGACGCGGCGGTCGTTCTCGCAGACGAGGAACCCGTCGGCCTCGATGCTGATCACCACCGCCGGCCACGGGTCCGTCGCCTCGACCCGGTACTCGAACACCAGCCCCTCGCCCGTGCAGACCAGCGAAGGCTCGAGCCCGCGCAGGAACTCCCCCGGCGCATACGGCCGAGGGTCGAGCGGGTTCTGCTCGAACCGGACGAACGTCTCGAAGCCCACTACTTCGCCGTGATCCACCCGTCGGCCGTGAGCAGCTCCGCCGACAGCACCGCGCCGCCGGCGGCACCGCGCACCGTGTTGTGCGACAGGCACACGAACCGCACGTCGAAGATCGCGTCCGTACGCAGCCGCCCGATCGCGACGCCCATGCCGCCCGCGAGGTCGCGATCGAGCCGCGTCTGCGGGCGCGCGTCGTCCTCGAAGTACGTGAGGAAGGGCTTCGGCGCGCTCGGCAGCCCGAGCTCCTGCGGCCGGCCGACGAAGCCACGCCACCGCTCGAGGATCTCCTCGCGCCCAGGCTTCCTGGTGAACGAGGCGAACACCGTGGCGAGGTGGCCGTCCGAGGCGGGCACGCGCACGCACTGGGCCGAGATGAGCGGCGCGCTCGCGTGGACGATGCGGCCGTCGGAGATCGAGCCCCACAGCTTGAGCGGCTCCTTCTCGCTCTTCTCTTCCTCGCCCTTGATGAACGGGATGACGTTGTCGACCATCTCGGGCCAGGTCTCGAACGTCTTGCCGGCGCCGGAGATCGCCTGGTACGTGCTGACCGCGACCTTCTCGAGGCCGAACTCGCGCAGGGGGTGCAGCGCGGGCACGTAGCTCTGGAGCGAGCAGTTCGGCTTCACCGCGACGAAGCCGCGCTGGGTGCCGAGGCGCCGCCGCTGGGCCTCGATGATCTGCGCGTGCTCGGGGTTCACCTCGGGCAGCATCATCGGGACGTCGGGCGTGAAGCGGTGCGCCGAGTTGTTGGAGACGAGCGGGGTCTCGCGGCGCGCGTAGGCCTCTTCGAGCTTCGCCGTGGCCTCCTTGTCCATGTCGACCGCGCAGAACACGAAGTCGACCTGGTCGGCGATGGTCTCGACCTGCGCCGCGTCGAACACCGTGCGCTCCGCGGCCGCGGCCGGGATCGGGGTGCCGAGGCTCCAGCGCTTGCCGACGGCCTCGCGGTAGCTGCGGCCCGCGGAGCTCGCGCTCGCGGCCACCAGGGTGACCTCGTACCAGGGGTGGTTCTCGAGCAGCGCGAGGAACCGCTGACCGACCATGCCCGTCGCCCCGACCACGCCGACCTTGAGCTTCTTCTCCATCTTCGTGGGGAACAGGCTAGCGGCGCAGCGCGGCGGATGCGAACCGACTTCCCCCGTCTGCCAGGGGAGTAAGCCCGCGCCTCGATGGACAAGGTCTTCCCCGACGCCAAGGCCGCCCTCGCCGACGTGCCCGACGGCTCCACGATCCTCGCCGGCGGCTTCGGCCTGTGCGGCATCCCCGAGAACTGCATCGCGGCCCTCCGCGCCCTCGAGAAGAAGCGCCTGGTGTTCGTCTCGAACAACTGCGGCGTGGACGATTTCGGCCTCGGCATCCTGCTCGGCAACAAGCAGATCGCCAAGATGATCTCGTCGTACGTGGGCGAGAACAAGGAGTTCGAGCGGCAGTACCTCTCGGGCGAGCTCGAGGTGGAGCTCACCCCGCAGGGCACGCTCGCCGAGCGCCTCCGCGCGGGCGGCGCGGGCATCCCGGCGTTCTACACCCCGACCGGCGTCGGCACCGTCATCAGCGAGGGAGGCCTGCCGCTGCGCTACGGCGAGGGGGGCAAGGTGGTCAAGGAGAGCGAGAAGAAGGAGACCCGCACCTTCGACGGACGCGAATACGTCCTCGAGCGCGCGATCACCGGCGACTACGCGATCGTCAAGGCGTGGAAGGCCGACCGCTTCGGCAACCTCGTCTACCGGAAGACCGCCGCCAACTTCAACCCGATGATGGCCACCGCCGCGAAGATCACCATCGCCGAGGTGGAGGAGATCGTCGAGGTCGGCTCCATCGACCCCGACCACGTGCACACCCCCGGCATCTACGTGCACCGCGTGGTGCTCGGCAAGCACGAGAAGCGCGTCGAGCGCCGCATGACCCGGAAGGCGAACTGAGATGGCCCCCCTCTCCCGCGAACAGGTCGCGCAGCGCGCCGCCCAGGAGCTCCGCGACGGCTACTACGTCAACCTCGGCATCGGCATGCCGACCCTCGTCGCGAGCTACATCCCGCAGGGCGTCGAGGTCGTGCTGCAGAGCGAGAACGGCCTGCTCGGCATCGGCCCCTACCCGACCGACGCCGAGGTCGACGCCGACCTCATCAACGCCGGCAAGGAGACGGTCACCATGCTGCCCGGCTCGGCCACCTTCTCGAGCGCCGAGTCGTTCGCCATGATCCGCGGCGGTCACATCGACCTCGCGATCCTCGGCGCGATGCAGGTGGCGAGCACGGCGACCTCGCCAACTGGATGATCCCCGGCAAGATGGTCAAGGGCATGGGCGGCGCGATGGATCTCGTCGCCCGCGCGCGCCGCGTCGTCGTCATCATGGAGCATACGGCCAAGGGCAACGCCCCCAAGATCCTGCGCACGTGCAACCTGCCGCTCACCGGCAAGCGCGTGGTGCACCGGATCATCACCGAGCTCGCGGTCATCGACGTGACCGAGGCGGGCCTCTACCTGCGCGAGACCGCCCCGGGCGTCTCCGCCCGCGAGATCCAGGAGAAGACCGAGCCCACCCTCAAGGTCGACGCCGAGCTCCGCGAGATCGCCGTCTAGCAATGGCCTGGAAAGAGCGCGTCACCCCCGACACCGACGCGAGCGAGAAGCGCTCGGCGGGCAAGGGTGTCTTCCGCAAGTGCGACGGCTGCGGCGAGACCCTGCTCGCGGAGCAGATCCAGAAGAGCTTCGAGGTGTGCCCGCACTGCAAGCACCACCACCGGCTGAACCGCTCGGCTTCACCGACGGTCGCACCTACGGCGAGCGCGTCGCCGCGTCGCAGAAGAACACCGGCTCCAAGGAGGCGATGGAGATCGGCCGCGGCGCGATCGAGGGCATCCCCATCGCCTACGGCGCGTTCGTCTTCGCGTTCATGGGCGGGTCGATGGGCTCGGTGGTCGGCGAGAAGATCGCTCGCCTCTTCGAGCGCGCGACCCACGACCGCCTCCCGGTCGTCATGCTCCAGGCCTCCGGTGGCGCACGCATGCAGGAAGGCCTGCTGTCGCTCATGCAGATGGCCAAGACCGTGGCCGCCCTCGGGCGCCTGCGCGACGTCGGGCATGCCGTTCATCAGCGTGCTGCCTCAACCCCACCACCGGCGGCGTGGCGGCCAGCTTCGCGCTCCTGGGCGACGTGAACATCGGCGAGCCGCGCGCGCTCATCGGCTTCACCGGCCCGCGCGTCATCGAGAACACCATCCGCCAGAAGCTCCCCGACGGCTTCCAGCGCGCGGAGTTCCTCCTCGAGCACGGCATGATCGACCGGGTCACGCCGCGCCTCGAGATGCGCGCCGAGCTCGGCCGATTGCTCCGCCACTTCGCGCCCTAGGCACCCGTGCTCGCGCGCGCGCTCGGTCGGCTCTACGCGCTCTCCAAGCGGGGGGCGCGTCGCGGGCTCGACGAGCTCGCCGCGGCCTGCACCGCGATGGGCGCGCCCGTCGATCGATTCCCGGTGCTCCACGTGGCCGGCACCAACGGCAAGGGCAGCACCTCGGCGATGCTCGCCGCCATGGGCCGGGCCGCGGGGCTCCGCACGGGCCTCTACACGAGCCCCCACCTGCTGCGGTTCGCCGAGCGCATCCAGATCGACGGCACCCCGATCGACGACGAGGTGCTCGCCGAGCACCTGACCGTGGTGCTGGATCGGTTCCCGGAGCTCACGTTCTTCGAGGTGGCCACGCTCGCCGCGTTCACGATCTTCGCGGAGGCGGGGGTGGAGCTCGCGGTGCTCGAGGTCGGCCTCGGCGGGCGGCTCGACGCGACGAACGTGGTCGTGCGCCCGCTCGTGACGGCGGTCACCTCGATCGGCCTCGATCACCAGGAGTGGCTCGGCGACACGGTGGCGCTCATCGCCGCGGAGAAGGCCGCCATCGCCAAGCCTGGCGTGCCGATGGTGCTCGGCCCCCTCGACGACGAGGCCCGCGCCGTGGTGGTCGCGACCGCCGAGGCGCGCGGCGCCACGATCGTGCACGCGCGGCCGGGCGTGCTCGACGGAGACGCGGTCCTGTTCGCGCACGCCGGACACTCCGTGCGCGCGCGGCTCGGGCTCCACGGTCGTCACCAGCGGGAGAATGCCGCGGTGGCCTGCCACGTGGCGTGGACGTCGGGGCTGCTCGACGACGAGGCCATCGCGCTCGGCCTCGCGAACGCGCGGTGGCCCGGCCGCCTCGAGGCGCTCGACACGCCCGAGGGCCGCGTGCTCCTCGACGGAGCCCACAACCCCGACGGCGTGCGCGTGCTCGTGGAACACCTCGACGAGCACCCAGGGCCCGCCCGGGCGCTCGTGTTCGGTGCGATGGGCGACAAAGACTTCACCGCGATGGTCCCTCCCCTCGCGCGCCGCTGCCGCGCGCGGGTCTACGTGACGCCGACCCTCACGGGCTCGACGCGTAGCGCCACGCCCCCCGACACGCTCCTCGCGCTCGATCCGGGGGGCGTCGCGGCGGGCGACCTCGCCGAGGCGCTGGCCCGCGCGCGCGAGGCCGTGGGCCCCGGCGGCGAGGTGATCGTCGCCGGGAGCCTGTACCTCGTGGCGGAGGCGCGCGCGCTGCTCCTCGGCCTGCCGCGCGACCCTCAGGTGGGCTTGTAGTTCACTTGCGCGCGCACGCGCTGCCGCCGGCGGCCATCGGCGTGCACCGGTAGCCGTTCGGGCAGCGCGGCGCCGTCCCCCCGCACCGACGCGAGCAGTAGCTCTTGGGCTCGGCGGTGACGCACACGCCACCGCTGCACGTGCTGCCCTCGCTGCAGGCCTCGCCGACGTCGGTGGGGGTGGTGCCGGTGCCCTTCGGCGGCGGATCGCTGGACGTGGACGGCGCGGGTACGCCGAGGGACACGAGCCAGTCGGTCCACGGCCCGACACGCGTGTAGACGTTGCGGTTGCCCTTGCCGTCGCAGGTGGGCCCGCCCCGCGAGAGCACGCCGACGATGCGGCCGCTCGCCTCCTCGAGGGCCGGGCTGCCGCTGTCGCCGGAGCAGGTGGACTCGCCGACCACGAACTCCATGTTGAGCAGCGACACGACCGGCACGTGCGCGCGGTAGCGCCGCAGGCCGGCGCGGCCGCGGTCGGAGATCTGGCCGTAGCCGACCGCGGTGATGGTGGTGAACGAGCTCTGCGCGGAGAGCTCGAGCGGCTTGATGCCCACGAGCGGGCGATCGAGCTCGAGCACCGCGACGTCGGCCTCGCAGAGCACGTCGCCGCGCGGGACGTGCACCCGGGCGCCGCGCGCCGCGGCGGGCCCCTTGGCGGCCTCGTCGCCGTGGTAGACGAAGAACGACTCGGCGGTGAGCGTGCGACCGACCTGCGGCCCGCTCGCCGGGCACGCGATGTACGGACTCGCGAGCTCGGACACGCAGTGGCGCGCGGTGAGCACGAGCTTCGGGGCGACGAGGGCGCCCGTGCAGAGGCCTCCCTCGAGGGAGACGAGGGCGACCACCGAAGGGTGGCGCCCGCCGTCGTTGGCCCCGTGGATGATGGGCGCGTCGGCGGCGACGGGCGGGCCGGAGGGCTCGTCGTCGGTGAGATCGCGGCGGCCCGCGGCGCAGCCGAAGAGGGTGGCCGAGAGGCAGACGACGCGGAAGCCGATGCCGAGCTTGAGAGAGACGGGACGATGCGAAGCCATGGGCGGATCTCCTTGGTCGGGGACCACCTCGGTCCCCGCCGCCGCCGCCTCATCAATGTGCGTGCCGAGCCCGAGCGCGCACGATCACCCTGAAAACTAGGGTGTCTGTGCTTTCGTGCCGCCGCTTCCGCCGGCGGCCGCCGGCGGCCGCCACCTCAGGTCGAGGACAGCACGTGGCGCGAGACGACCATGCGCTGCACCTCGCTCGTGCCCTCGCCGATCTCGCAGAGCTTGGCGTCCCGCAGGTGGCGCTCGACGACGTACTCGCGGGTGTACCCGTAGCCGCCGTGGATCTGCACCGCGCGGTTGCACGCGCGCGTCGCCGCCTCGGAGGCGAACAGCTTGGCCATCGAGGCCTCCTTGCTGAACGGCCGGCCCTGATCGGCGAGCCACGCGGCGCGGTAGGTGAGGAGCGCGGCCGCCTCGAGCTCGGTCGTGCTGTCGGCGATCATCCACTGGATGGCCTGGAAATCGGCGATCGGCTTGCCGAACTGCTGCCGCTCCTTGGAGTACGCGACCGCGCGGGCGAGGGCCCCGCGACCGAGCCCGAGGGCGAGCGCCGCGATCGAGATGCGGCCCTTGTCGAGGATCTGCAGGGTGTCGATGAAGCCGCGGTCGACCTCGCCGAGCACCTGGTCGTCGCCGACGCGGACGCCCTCGAACGAGAGCTCGCAGGTGTCGCTCGAGCGCATCCCGAGCTTCTCGAGGTGCTTGCTCGCGCGGAAGCCCGGGGTGCCGGCGTCGACGATGAACGCGGTGACCCCGCGCTGCTTCTTCTCGGGCGCGGTGCGCGCGAGGACGACGCAGAACCCGCCGACCGAGCCCTGGGTGATGAACATCTTGGTGCCGTCGACGACCCACTCGGAGCCCTCGCGGCGCGCGACGGTGCGCATGCCGGCCGCGTCGCTGCCGCTGCCCGGCTCGGTGAGGCCCCACGCCGCGAGCCACTCGCCGCTCGCGGCCTTGGGCAGATACCGCTGCTTCTGGGCCTCGTTGCCGAACGCGAGGATGTGCCCGGTGCCGAGGCCGTTGTGCGAGGCCACGGTGAGGGCGAGCGAGCCGTCGACGCGGGCGACCTCTTCGACGCAGATCGCGTAGGCCATCGTGTCCATGCCCGCGCCGCCGTAGGCCTCGGGGATGCGGATCCCGAGCAGCCCGAGCTCGGCGAGCTTGGGGACGATCTCCTTCGGGAAGCGCTCCTCCTTGTCCCACTCGATGGCGCGGGGCTCGACCTCGCGGGTGCAGAAATCACGGACCATCGTCCGCAGCTGCTGGTGGGTCTCGGAGAGCTCGAAGTCCATGGGGTGAGCGGCACATAAGGCCACCCCCACGCGGCGTCGAGCCCCTCGGCGAGGGTCGACAGGTGGGTCAGAACGTGGAGCCGTCGTCGGGCTTCTTCTCCCCACCCCCACCCTCCTCGAGGATGCGCTTGTGGAGCTGCTCGCAGGCGGTCTTGCTCATCGAGAAGCACCCGAGTCCGAACCAGTGGGCCCCGTTGCTGGTCTTGATGAGCGCCCCGGCCCGACCTTCCGTGCAGTCGAAGATGGCGATGTCGGGCTTGGTGACGGTGGGCTTGCAACCCGCGGCCTCGGCGGCCTTGGCCCAGCGCCCGACGAGTTGCCCACCCACACCCACGTTGGGGATCTGCTTGGTCATCACGATGACCACGTCGTCCGAGCTGGCCGAGGTGCCCTTGCTCGTGCCCGCGACCTCGCGCGCGAGCTGCTTGCACTCGGGCAGCGAGATCGACTTGCAGCCGATGGTCACGTCCAGCCCCTGCTTGACCAGCACGATGGGCACGCCGGCGCACTTGGCGACGACGATGTCCGCGGTCTTGCGCTGGATGTTGGTGCACCCGACCTTGTTGACGCGGTCTTCCCAGTAGTCGACGAGCTGGGGCGCGTCCTTGTCGAGGCGATCGGAGAAGGTGACGACGTCCGCCCCCTCCATGCCCACGTTGGCGTTCGGCTTGTGACAACCTGCAGCTCCCAGGAGGAACACGGGGAGCGACGACGCGGCGAGGACCACGAAGAGGCGCATTGTGGTCAGGTTAACACACGACCACGCTTGTCCAATCCAGGCGCGACCGATACGTTCGACCGGCATGGGAAGCCTCTACCCCCCGCCGCCGCCCGGCTGGGACAACCGAGCGCTCCAGGTGCCCGCCCCCGCGGCTGGCATCGAAGGGCAGCGGCTGTCGGCCTGGGCCCAGGAGCGCGGCTACGAGCTCAACGCGAAGCCGGATTTGCAGTGGTATCAGGGCTGGTCGCCCTTCGTGTTCCTCAACGCCCCCGAGCGTCTCGGCCGGGAGGTCTCCGCCCGGATGGGCGAGGCCCAGCTCTGGATCGTCGAGGGCTTCTCGAACGTCGAGGGCCACGAAATGTCCCAGATCGTGGCGTTCGTGCTCTCGCCCCGGCTCGCCTACCGGGCCGCCGTGCGCTCGCGCATGCAGAAAGAGGCCGTGGAAGAGCTCCGGGAGTCCTTGAGCCCGCGCAAGACCCCGCGTGCCCTCGGGCGCTGGCGCTGGCGGGAGCGCGAGCAGTTCCTCCGCCGCACCTACGGCCGAGGTGTCCGCGGCGTCATCGGTGACGCCATCTTCGAGGCCCACTGCGAGATCCAGTCGCCCTCGCGAGAGGAGGGCCTCGCCGCGCTGCCCGTGGCGCTCCGCCACTGGCTCATCCAGACCCAGTGGCGCGGCATCCTCGAGCTGCGGCCGGGCGGGATGATCGTCACGAGCTACGGGCCGCCGCTGTTCGACCCGGCTGCGCTCGACGCGACCGTGCACCACGTCAGCAACATCTACCACGCGGCGATCCGCGCGGCCGCGCCTCCTGGTCCGCCCAGCAGCGGCCCGCTCAGCATGCCGCGCTAGCCCAGAGACCTTGCGGCTCCCGTTCGAGATCACCGCGACCGACCCCGGTTCGCGGGCGCGACGAGGCTCGTTCCTGACGGCCCACGGCCGCATCGAGACGCCCACCTTCATGACCGTCGGCACCCGCGCGACGGTCACCGGGCTCGATCCGGCCGATCTGCGCGAGGTCGGCGCGCAAGTGCTGCTCGGCAACACCTACCACCTGATGCTGCGACCCGGCATCGAGCTGTTCCGGCGCGTCGGCATCCACCGGTTCATGAACTGGTCGGGCCCGGTGCTCACCGACTCGGGCGGCTATCAGATCTTCTCGATGACCGGCGACCGCACGATGCACGAGCGCGGCGCGCGGTTCCGCAGCTACGTCGACCAGCGCATGCACCTGCTCTCGCCCGAGCTCTCCATCGAGATGCAGACGGCCATCGGCTCGGACATCATGATGGTGCTCGACGAGTGCATCGACTCGACGTCCGACGAGGCGACGACCCGCGCGGCGATGGAGCGCACGCACCGCTGGGCGCTGCGTAGCCTCGCCGCGCGTACGAGCGAATCGCAGGCGCTGTTCGCCATCGTGCAGGGCGGCGTCGTGCCGGCGCTCCGCGAGGAGTCGGCCGCGTTCCTCACCCAGCAGCCGTTCGACGGGTTCGCGATCGGGGGGCTCGCGGTCGGCGACGCCCGCGCCCAGCGGGAGGACGTGACGGCTCTCTCGGCGGAGCTCTTGCCGCGGGACCGACCGCGCTACCTGATGGGCGTCGGCACCCCGCCCGATCTGGTGCACGCGATGGGGTGCGGGGTCGACATGTTCGACTGCGTGCTCCCCACGCTGCTCGCGTGGCAGGGCACGGCGTTCACGTCCACGGGACGCGTGAAGGTCACCCGCGCCGAGTGCGGTCGCTCCGACGCGCCGCTCGACGCCGCCTGCGCCTGCGCCACGTGCAAGCAGTTCTCACGGAGCTACCTGCACCACCTGTTCAAGTGCGGAGAGCCGCTCGGTTCGCGGCTGCTCTCGAAGCACAACCTCCACCACTACCTCGCGCTGATGGCGGAGGCGCGCGCGGCCATCGAGGCGGGCGGGTACGCCGCGTGGGCGAAGGAGAAGCTCGCGGCCATCGACCGCCACGAGCACGCGGGCGGCGGCCGGGCGTAGAAGAAGGCGAAGGCCTCGTCTCTGCTTCACCGCGCGACGACTTCTCCCTCGAACGACCCCTGCGCACAGGCCTGTGACCACGCGCCCCGCGTGAGCTCGTCGAGCGTGAAGACGTGGAGCGACGACGGGCAGATCGAGTTCCCAGGCGGTGCCGTGACAGCCTCACCGCACGTGCCGGTGCCCCAGCGATTGTTGTCGAAGAGCTCCATCTGCACGCCCCCGAGGAGTTCCCGAGCGGACACGTCGGCGACCGCGCAGTTCCACGAGGGCCGCCACGTCTCCGACCCTTCCTGCGTGCAGCGGCGTCCGGCGGACAAATCCAGGCAGACGGTGGGGTCGGGAGCGCCGCTCCACGGGCCGTTCTTCACGGAAGGACTCAAGGTTCCGCGTTGGACCGTGACGCGAAAGAGGGCGTCCGGGTCGAGCTGGCACGTCCGATCGACGCAAGCGAACCCACGGGCGCACCCTGGCGCGCACAGCTCTTGGAGGTCCGACGAGGAGCATCCGAAGAGCGCCAGACCCAGGGCGAGGGCTGGTCGAAACGACATGCCTTCGGACAGCACGGCCCATGCCGATGACGGTCGATGGCAATTCTCGACGTTTGCGGAAGCGGGGTGTGGCGGGATCGCATCGGTCTGCGCGGCATGTGTCGAGCATTCACACCGCGCCAGCCTGCGACCGCCATACGCGCGCCGTGAAGCCGAGCTCCGCGAGCTCGGCGCGCAACCGTTGGTACGTGGCGGTCTGCTCCTCGGGAGTCCGACCGCGCATGTACAGGTCGTTGATCGAGTTCAGCGGTTCGGATCGCCCTCGCCCATCGTGTTCTGCGGGGGCGCGACACCCGCGCAGCACGAGCGCGAGGGCGGACCAGACACGCGCGGTCATGAGGCGACCCTCCGCCCCCGCGTGGCCCGCGCACACTCCACGGCGAGCCCCGCGTCCTGCCGGCAGTCCGCGTGTTCGACGCAGTACTCCGGCAAGATGCGCTGCCGGCGGGCGAGCGCCACGACGATGCTGCGGTTCGACTCCACGGCCACGATCGGTCTCCCGTCGCCGGTGAATGCGACGACGACGGCAACCCGCCCACCGAGCTGCGCGGAGCCGGGGACGAGCACGTGGTCGCCGAGCTCGGGTTCGATGGGTGCAGGCTCTTGTCTCAGGGGGCACCATCCTGCGCGGAGGTCACCGTCCCCGACATGGCCGGGACGATAGCATCGGCTACGGCTTCGACGCGCCGGCTGGCTTTCGCTTCGTGCTCGGACCGACGCTGGACATCGCCTCGGTACGTGCAAGACGTCGACGTCGAAGGTCCGCTCGCGCCGAGTTCCAGTCGCGACGCTCGGTGTACAGTCGTGGCCATGAGGCTCGTAGTCGTAGCGTTGGCCGCGCTGGTCGGGTGCGGTGGCAAGGTGGATGCGAGCGACGGCGGCGTCAGTGCCGACACCGCCGACGGTGAAATTGCGAGCGACACAGCGGCGCTCGACACCGCGGACACCACCCCGCTCGACACCGCGCGCCCTTGTCCGCTGCTCCTCCCCGCGCGGGGCGACGGGTGCTCGGCGCCCGGGCAGGAGTGCGCCTATGCGACTTCGTGCGGAGGCCTCGTCCGCGCATTCTGTGGCGGGAGCGGCGCGAAGCTCGTCTGGGAGCTCGAGGTGGTCAAGGAGTGCCCCGCGACCTGCCCGCCCACCCCGCGAGGCTTCACGACGCCGTGCGAGGTGCCTCTGACGTGTGACTACGACGGCCCGTGCGGAAAGATCACCTCGACCTGCAAGGGGCCCGACTCCCGCTGGTCGGCGTCGATCGGCAAGTGCCCGGGGACATCGCCGTGCCCGTCGACGGAGCCCGCGGTCGGCGACCCGTGCCTCGGCGGCGGCAAGTGCGGCTACGACACCCTGTGCGGCGGCGAGACGGTGTACTGCGACAGCACCGGCTACACGCTCGGCATCGACTACGCGCTCTGCGCAGGCTGCCCGAAGACGCAGCCGTCGGACGGCAGCCCGTGCACGGGTACGTCGCCGTGCTGGTATGCGAGCAAGTGCGCCAAGCGCAACGAGTCGCGGTGCATCGGCGGCTCGTGGAAGACCACGGTCCCAGACTGCAGCACCTGAGGTTCACGTCACAGCCTCGATCGTGCCACCAGGGCCCAGCAACGCCTCGATCGCGGCGCGCTCGGCCTTCGTCGCGCGGTCGTGGAGGCGCACCGTGGTGAGCGTTCGGGCGAGCGGTCGCGCCGCCGCGGTGAGGTCGCCGAACGAGACGATCTTGCGACCCCACGCGCAGCGCGCGCGCAGGTCGAGGACGCGGCGCTCGCCGTCGAGGCGGAACAGGTACCCGTGGTGGTGGAACTCGGAGAGCTCGAGCGCAACCCCGGCGGGCGCCTCGGCGAGCAGCACCTCGACCCAGTGGGCGAGTGAAGACCGCGTCGCCGCGAGGAAGCCGATCGATCGCAGCCTGGCCCACGCAGGCCGGAACAGCCAGGCGTAGGCCTCGGGGTCGACCTGGTAGGCGTCGAGCCAGACCTGCTCGACCGCGGGGAACGCCCGCAGCGTCTCCTCGACGCGATCGAGCGCGACACGGCCCGCATCGCGGACGAGCAGGCCGACCTCGGTCCAGGGGTAAGGACCGCGCACGACGCCAGGCCCCGCGCGGATCCCGGTCACCTGCGTGAGCGACTTCATCGCCGGGTCGGTGAGCAGGGTCTCGGGGAACGCGTTCCCGGCGAGGAAGATGCGTCGGACCGTTGACCACAGTGGGTGTCCTGTCAGCTGCGCGACGGCGCCTTGCCGATCGGACTCGATCGCGCACGCAGAGAGGAACCCGCCCTCGAACTCCAGGCTCCCTGGCTGCACGAGCGTTGCGAGGTCGCCGATCCAGCGCAGCCCGTGGGTCTCGACGAGCGCGCGCTCCTCCTTGCGGAGCTCGGGCGTGAGGGCTCCTTCACTGCGCGCCCGCTGCAGCGCCGCGAACCGGCCGCGCACGTCGTTCTGTTCCAGCAAGTGGTCGCCCAGCACCGCCTTCGCCGCGTCGGCGGCCGGGGTCGCGAGCACCTGGGCCACGAGCGCGGCCTCGGCGGCCGGTCGCGCCAGCTCGAGCAAGAGCGCGAGGTCCTTCGCTTCGCCCGCGGGCAGCGCCGCGCGCTTCTTCTTGCGCAGGGCCGCGCAGGTGGCGGCCGAGCGCTCGCGGAAGAACTCGGCCGCCGCCGCGCGGTTCTCGATGCCACCGTCGCGCGCGAGGATCTCGTCGAAATCGAGGGTGGGCAGCCAAGCCTCGACGCGCACGTCGCCGTAGGCCTGCAGCACCTTGAAGAGGCGGCGCCAGGCGGACTGGGTGGCCGAGCCGACGAACGGCGGGCGGCGCAGGAGGGCCAGGAACGGCATCGAGAAGCGCGGATCGGCGGGCCACCCTGTGAGCAACAGTTCGAGCTGCTCGACCATCTGCTGCGAGCGGGTGCCGCCGATCGCAGCGGCGAGGCGCGGCTGGTCGAGCGGGTCGCCCGCCGCGACCAGCGCAGCGAAGGCCTCGACGAGCTTCTTCTGCGTGGGCGCCACGAGCGCCGGTCGGTCGATGCGTGCCGAGACCGCGTCGAGCACGTCGGCGATCCGGGGGTCGGGGACGGCGCGCCAGACGTCGAGCAGGAGCGGGATGGCCACCGCGAGGTCGTGTCGTCGCAGCGCAGCGAGGGCGGCGGAGAGCACGCGCCGAGGCTAGTGGAACGGGGCCGCGCCGCCACGGCCTGCGGGCATCTCTCGCCCTGCGACGATCAGGCTCCCCGAGGGCGCTGGAGGGCGGCGAGGCTCTCGCGCGCGCGCTGCTCGAGGCTCCGCGCTCCCATCGAGTGGGCGCGCTCGATCGCTTCGCGGTAGTCCCGCTCCGCCGCCGCCGGGTCCGTGGCCTCGAGCTGCTCGCCACGACTCCGCAAGAGCTCGGGCAGATAGACGACCTCGTTGTGCGACGTCGCGAAGGCGATGATCTGGTCGGTGAGCCGACGGGCCTCCGCCGCGTGACCCGACGACCCGAGCACGTCGATCAGCGCCAGCGCCACCAGCGTGGAGCAGGTCGAGACCTCGTCCAGTCGCTGGCGTAGCCCGTCGAGCAGCGGCTCGATCGCGGCGAGGGTGAGCGGACCTCGCTGCGCCTCCGCCCACAGGGCGACCGCCCTCGCCTCGGTGCAGAGCCCGAAGTCGAGGGAGGACACCCGGACCGCTTCCTCGGCCTCCTCCTCGACGATCGCGGCGGGATCGCGCCGCAGATACCGGAGCCGGCTGCGGACGACGTGCCCGAGCGCCTGCAGGATCGGGACCTCGAGCCTCGTTGCGAGCGCGATCGTGGCCGTGGCCTCCTCGAGCGCACGCTCGGGCTCACCGACCACCCAGCGCACGCAGGCGAGGTGCCCGAGCGCGAGCGCCCTGCCCGCGAGGTTGCCGTGGAACACCGACGCCTCGTCCTCGTCGGTCAGCCGCTCGAGCAGCCGGAGCGCGGTGCCGAGGTCGCCGCTGAAGAAGGCGATGTACGCGCGAGCGAAGATCCCGGCGTGCAGCAGCCGCGGGTCCAGCGCGTGGGCCTGCTCGATTCGCTCGAGCTCGGAGGTGAACTCCGCCGACCGATCGTACTGCGCGATGATCATGTGGTAGTTGCACAGCTGCGTGATCGCCGCGTACACGCTCGAAGGGTCGTCGAGCGAGCGAGCGATCTCGATGGCGCGCGTGTAGACCGCGAGCGGCTCTCGACCAGCGAAGGCCGCGCTGAACGAGTTCGAGCTCACCTGCTGGCACGTCGTCCCGAGGACCTGCAGCTCGAGCAGGTCGCGCTCCCGACTCGGCGGCAGGCGCGGCAAGAGGTCGAGCGCGCGCGCGCAGAGGGCGACCGCGTCGGAGCTCGCGTAGCGCTTCGCTGCGTGACGGCCCGCGGCCACGTAGGCCGGGATTGCCTGTGCGGGGAGACCCGCCGCGTCGTAGTGCTGCGCGAGCAGGTGGGAGACCTCGCCGGCGTCCGGGTCGCCCTCGAGCGCCTCGGCGACGAGGCGATGCCACCGGCGCCGCCGCGCGGGGCTGCTGCGCTCGACGCAGACCTCCTGGACGAGCGCGTGGGTGAAGCCGTAGCGCTCCTCGGGCTCCGCGCGCAGGAACAGGGACCGCCGCAGGAGCGTGTCGCAGGCGTCGTCGACCTGCTCGAGCGGGACCGCGAGGGCGGCGGCGACGAGGCCCGGCGAGAACTCCGCGCCGACGACGCTCGCCGCCTCGAGGATGCGCTGCTCCGGGACCGACAGCCGATCGAGCTGCATGTCGATCAGCTGCTTCACGCTGGCCGGCCGATGCGCCTGGATCTCCTCGGTCGAGACCTGGAGCGTCCAGCGGCCGTCGGTCTCGGCCAGCATCCCGCGGCTCGCGAGCTCGTCGAGCAGGGACACCATGAACAGCGGCGTCCCTCCGGTGATCTTCGCGACCAGGTCCGTCAACGCCGACGGGAACGCGTGGCCGACGAAGCGCCGGTCGACGAAGTCCTGCACCGCGGCCACACCGATCTTCGGGATGGGCAGCGCGAGCGCACCCGATCGAGCGACGAGCGAGCGCATCACCCGGTTGAGGGGGTGGTCGGGGCTCTGGATCTCCGCGTGCCGCGAGGTGCCGATCACGAGCAGCTTGGTGCGCTCTTGACGCTGGCCGAGCAACGACAGGAGGTCGATCGTCGCGACGTCGGACCACTGCAGGTCCTCGAGCACGAGCACGACCGGCTCCTGCGCGCCCATCGCTTCGATCGCCTCGCAGAGCTCCCGGAGCTGCCGCGACTCGCTGCCGCCCGCGGCCCGCCGGGTGACTTCGACGAGCTGCGCGTCCCCGACGAGGTGGGGGACCTGCGCGAGGAACGTCGGCGCGTGGCGGGTGAGCGCCGCCAGGGTCTGCGCGCCGCGCGCCGAGCGTACGAGCGCGCCGACGGCCTCGATGATCGCGAGGTAGGGCTCGGGCGTGCCGTGCTGCTCGAAGCACGAGCCCCGACCCACGAGGACCGAGCGGGGGTCGAGCCCCGCGAGGAACGTGCGGACCAGCGTCGTCTTGCCGATCCCCGGCTCCCCCGTGACGAAGCACAGCTGTCGCCGCCCTCCCCGCGCGCGCTCGAACGCGGCGCGCAGCTGCTCGAGCTCGGCGTCTCGTCCGACCACCATCGGATCGGCCGGAGCGGCAGGCTCGGGTCGGCCGACGTCGTCGCCCAGCTCCGCGACGAACCGGTAGCCACGCCCGATGACCGTCTCGATCACGCCCTCGCCGAGCACCTGGCGCAGCTCGTGGACGTGACTGCGTACCGAGCTCTCGCTGACCACCGTGCCGCGCCACACCTGCGCGAGCAGCTCCTCGTGGGTCACGAGCTTCTTCGGGTTCGCGGCGAGGTAGCGCAGGATCTCGAAGGGCTTCTTGCGCAGGGTGAGCAGGGTCTCGCCCTTCCACAGCCGGCCCTCCTCGGCCTCGAGTCGAAAGGGCGGGAACGCGACCACGTGCCGACGACGTAGCGCGGAACCGGACGGCCGGCGAAAACGGGGCCCGGCGCCGATCCAACACGGATTGGACGCGGGGGCTGGGATCCAACGGAGCTTCCACAGCAGTGGACACGTGCGGTCGGCATGGTGAGTACATGCAAACGCTCCGACGCCTGGTGTGCGGAACCGACTTCAGCGAGTGCGCGGAGCAGGCCCTCGCGGTGGCCCTCACGCTCGCCGTCGCCGCGAACGCCCGGGTCACGCTGGTCCACGTCTGCACGCAGGGTGACGACGACCTCGACGAGCGGCGGCTGCTCCAATGCGGTGAGGCGCTGGCCGCGGTCGTGGCCGAACACCACGGCCTCGTCGAGGTCACCGGTGTCCTACGCAGCGGCCGGCCCTGGGAGAAGCTCGACAACGTCGCGGTCGAGGTCGGCGCGTACCTGATCGTGATCGGTCGCCAGGGCGAAGGGCGGCGCCGGAGCGACCTGGTCCTGCCGAGCCGGATTGGCTCCGTCGCGGCGCACCTCGTCCGCTCGGCGACCCGACCCGTGCTGATCGTGGGCCGCGACGGCGATCTCCCGTCCGAACCGCAGACCGCCTGATTTCTCGCTTCGTCGACACACAATCAAGCCAACGAAACCGACTGTATCCAAGGACATCCAACACCATGAACACCCGCAACACGATCCTCGGCCTCCTCTCTCTCACCGTGCTCCTCGCCCCCTCTGTCGCGCATGCCGACGAGAACTTCTCCGGCTGGAGCTTCAACCTCACGCCGGTGCTGATGCCGGCCAAGGACCAGTACCGGTGGGGCGGCGGCGCCGATCCCGAGGTCAAGTACACCCTCGATCTGGGCGCGGCGCGGCTCAGCGCCGGGGCGCGGATCGGCGCGTACTACGCGAGGAATCTCTTCGGGATCACGGCGATGCCGACCCTGCGCCTCACGATGCCCGTCGGCCCCGTCGAGCCGTACGTGGCGTTCGGTCTGGGCTACGGCTGGCTGCCGCGCGTCGGCCAGGAGGACGTGGCCACGATGTCCAGGGTCGGCGTCGTGTTTCGCTTCAGCCGGAGCCTCGCGATCGGCGTGGAGGGCACGGTCCAGCGAATCGAAGGCTCGGAGTTTCGATTCCCGTCGTTCGGTTCGATGATGTCCTTCGACCTCTGAGACCGGGGAGGATCCTGTGAAGAAGCTCACCCTTGCTGATTTCAAGGTCCCCGCGGCGCTCGTCGCGTTGAGCGTCGTACCGATCCTCGGCGGCGTCGTCCGCCTGACGAGCGTGGCCCGCGACGTCACCGTCACGCCCGACAACGCCCGGTTCCTCCACGCGCCGACCCCCGTGGTGATCCACGTCGTCAGCGCGACGCTGTTCTGTCTGCTCGGGGCCTTTCAGTTCTCCACCGGCTTCCGGCTGCGCTTCTCGGGCCTGCATCGTCGCGCGGGCAGAGTCCTCGCGGTGAGCGGCCTGCTCGCCGGAGCCACGGGCGTGTGGATGACGCTGTCGTACGACATCCCGCTGAACCTCCAGGGGCCGCTCCTCTACGCGGTGCGGCTGGTGGTGGGCACCGCGATGGTGGCGTCGCTCGTCCTCGCCTGGTCCGCCATCCTGCGCCGCGACGTCCCACGCCACGAGGCCTGGATGATCCGCGCCTACGCCCTCGGACAGGGAGCCGGTACGCAGGCCTTGGTCCTGGGGCCGTGGATGGTGATCTCGGGTCAGTCCGGTGGCGTGACGCGAGACCTCCTGATGACGCTGACCTGGGTGATCAATGGCGCGGTCGCCGAGGCCATCGTCTCTCGGCGCAAGCGTGCCTCGCCGGCACGGGTGGCCCACGGTCGAGGCGAAACTGTGGCGGGTACGTCACGATGAACGATGGCGACGACGCCATCCTGTGCCGGATCGTCTCGTGCTCGCTTGGCATGGCGGCTGCTCGAGCGGAGTCATGCGCCTCGCGTCCATCGCCCTGCTGTCGCTGTGCACGGTCGCGGGCGCCGCCTCGGCCGCGCCACCGTCCGAGGCGCCTTCGCCCGCGATCGTGACGGCGAAGGTCGCGCTGCTCGGAGGCGGAGGGGCGGTGGACGTGCGGCTCGTCGACCGCCTCTACGTGGGCGCCGAGCTGTACCGCTACTGGTCCCCAGCCTCCGACTGGTGGACGGCCGCGAACGTGCGCGCCTCGTATCGCCTGACCTACGGGCACCTCTTCGCCGCGGGCTTCGTCGGCGTCGGCTACCTGCGGCCGCGCACCTTCGACACCACCGAGGGCTACCAGATCGTCGAATCGACGTCGGTCAGCCCGACGGCCGGGGTGCAGCTCGGGCTGCAGTTCGGGCGCTTCCTCGTCGGGTTCGAGGGCCAGTTCACGAGCTACGAGCACACCGACGTCGCCCACGGCACCAGCGAGCCGCGGTACACCCGGCGGGAGTACCCGATGTTTCCGTGGTTCTTCGTCGGCGGGCAGCTCTGAGCCTCCTGGTCACCAGACCACCTCCGAGGGCGTCTTGCGATCGTCGAAGTCTCCGGTGCCGAGCTGCCCCATGTCGTTGGCACCGAAGCAGCGAACGGTGCCGTCACGGAGCAGCGCGCAGGTGTGGCGCCCGCCGGGCGCGACGCTCACGACGCCGTCGAGCCCCTTCACGACCTGCGGGAGCAGCGTGGTCCCGACGGCGTCGGCGCCGAGCTGCCCCGCCTCGTTGGCGCCCCAGCACACGAGGCCGCCGCTCGAGAGGACGGCGCAGCTGTGTCGCTCGCCGGCGCCGATCGCCACCACGCCGGTCAGCCCGACGAGGGGCCGCGGGGTCCTGGTGCTCTCGAGCTCGGTCGGCGGCACGCCGAGCTGACCCGCCGCGTTGTTCCCCCAGCACCGCACCTCCCCGGGCGGGAAGATCCCGCACGTGTGCTCGCCCCCCACCGCGAGCTCGGCCCCCGCGCTGCCCTCGACGACGCTGGGGTCGGTGACGAACTTGGCGGGGAGGTTCGCGGCCTGGCCCCAGTCGTTGTGACCGAAGCAGGCCCAGTGCTTGCTCGTGGTCTGCGCACAGATGTGTCCGTAGCCACCGACGAGCCGCTCGATGGCAGCCACACCGGTCACGAAGGGCACGAAGGGCGTCTCCGGTGGCCACCCGGTCCCGTAGCAACGCATGTTGCGATTGGTGCTCCGGAGCCAGCAGGCCGCGTCCGCCGCGACGGCGATGTCACGGACGACGAACGGCGTCGCAAGGGGCTTGTCGACCACATACGGTCGCGGAAGGCACGGAAATCGTGAGCTCCCGAAGAACTCGGCATCGTTGGTCTCGAGTCCCGCGAGGCAGGTGGCGGAGCTGCTCACCACGACCTTGGTCGCGCCCTGACTCCCCGCGACCGGCGCCGGACGTGGCCGGAGATCGGTGGCGCCCGCCGCGAACTGGCCGCCCACGTTGCTCCCCCAGCAATGGACCTTGGTCGTCCCGACAATCGGATCGGGCGCGAGCAGCGCACACGTGTGGCCGACCCCCGCCGCGAGGGCGGTGACCTTCGGGTTCACGCAGCGACCCCGCGCGCACCAGACACACGACTCGACGGTCTGCGTGGCCCCGTCGCTGCTGCAGCGCACGAGCTCGACGTCGGAGGAGCACGCGGTCTCGAAGGGCCGGCAGGTGCGCGGGCAGGTGCCGCTCGGGGTGCACTCCGCGGTGGGCCGACTGCCAGGAGCGATCTTCGTGCGCCCTTCGTCGCTCGCAGAGAAATACGGGCAGCGCTCCTCGAGGAGGGTCCGACCGTCGGCGCTGCAGCGCAGCGCGGCGCCCGCCTCGCACTGGACGCGCCCAGGCGCACACGCCTGGCACGCGCCATCGACGCAGACCGGCGTGCCCGATCCGCACACCTCGGCGCGCACGCCCTCCTCGGTGCAGATCTCGCGGCCGGTGAAGCCCGCGCAGCGACTGCTCCCGACCTCGCAGTCGGGGCGCCGCTCGATGCCGGCGAGCGGCTCGCAGCCGACCAGCGCGAGCATGATGGCGACCAGCAGGCCCCGCATCACCACACCCCCGAGAGCGCGAGGCCGCCCCCGCCGGCGCCCACGACGGGCTGGACGGCGACGCGGGTCGAGGACACGAACAGGTACGTGGAGAGGGCCGCGCTCGCGAGCCCGAATTCGAAGGCGAAGTTGGCGATGCGCGCGGAGCGGCGGGCGTTGGCGCCGAGCGAGACGCCCTTGGCGTCGCAGAAGCCGCGAAGGCAGTGGCTCGCCGCCTCGTCGTCGCGCCGGAGCGCGCGGAGCCCGAAGTACACCCCCGAGCCGAGCAGGGCGACCGAAGCGCCCGCGAACACGAAGCCGAAGGTCACGCGACGCCCGCCCCCGCTCGCGACCGGGCCGGGTGAGGCGCTGAGGGTGATGGGCGCGGCCGAGAGCGTGATCGTCGCGCTCGTCACCTGCCCCGTCTCGACCGTGACGCTCTGACCCGAGGCGGTGTACCCGGGCGCGCTGACGAGGAGCACGTGGGTGCCCGGATCGAGCTCGACGACGAACGGCCCGACCGGCGTCCACGCGCCCGGGCCCGGCGGCTGGGTGTGGGCGACGAGGACGGACTCGCCCGCGAGCAGTCCGGCGATCTCGAGCGGCGCGCCGTCGACCGCGACGGCGGCGTGCTCGGGGAAGACGGTCACGTGTATGCGAGCGATGCGCTTCTCGAGGACGGTCAGGAGCGCTTGCACGTCGCTCACGACCTCCTTCGGGATGTCGGCGCCGTCGGTTGCTGCGTTGAACACGAGCGCGCGCTGGTAGTCACGACGTGCCCGCGTCAACATACCGAGGAGGCGCTCGCAGGTGGCGATCTGGTAGACGGTCTTCGCGCGCGGCACGAGGGCCTGCGACTTCTCGAAGGCGACGATGGCCTCCCGGAACTGCCCCCACTCGGTCAGCTCGACGCCTTGCAGGTAGAGCTGCTTGGCCTGGGTCGTCTTGGCGCCGTCGTCGGCCGCGGCCGGTCCGGCGACCATGACCAGGCCGCACAGCAAGAGCCCTCGTGACGTCATGCTCACCACCCCTTGAAGAACCCGGCTTTGTCGGTGGCGCTGGGAGCGGCGCTCACGCTCGCGACGGCGCTCGGCGGCGCGACGCTGACGGACGGCTTCGCGGCGACCTTGGCCCCGGGAACCGGCGTCGCGGGCGCGACCGAGGACGCGGCGGCAGGCGTGGTCGGAGCGGAAACGGACGTCGAAGCGACCGTGGAGGGCGCCGGCGCCGAGGCAGACGGTGACGCGACGCTCGCGCTCACGCTGCTCGCGGCGCCCGCGGCCACGGTGCTTCCACCCGCTGCGGCACTGGCGGCGACGCCATCACTGCGGGTGCGAGTCATGGCGACGATGCCCCCTGCGACGGCCGCGACGACGAGCGCAGCGGCGACCATGGGAACCCTCGACCGCCGGGGCGGCACGCCCTCCGACGCCGCGAGGGTCACCTCGAGCGAGCCCGTCCCGACCCCAGGCTCCTGCCGGGCGGGCTCGGGGCCGAGGGTGTCCGCCATCGCGTGGGCATCGGGGGTGACCCGCACGACGGCCGGCCGTGGCTCGTCGAGCTCGATCGGCCGCGACGGCGCCGCGAAGGTCATGGTGCTCAGATCGCTGTGCCGCGAGAGCACCGCGTGCACCTCGCGCAGATCCCGGGTCCGCGCGTTGCGGTCGAAGGTCAACATCGCGCCGAGCAGGGCCTCGACGTCGCTCGGGAGACCGGGCACGATCGTGCCGATGGGCTCGATCGTGCCGAGGGCGATGCCCTTGAAGATCTGCCCCAGGCTCTCGCCCTCGATCGGCCTCCGGCCGGAGAGACACTCGTAGGCGATGACGCCGAGCGCCCACACGTCGGCCCGGTGATCGAGGTCCTTCTCGTTGTAGAACTGCTCGGGGGCCATGTAGTACGGCGTGCCGATCATGGCTCCGGTGTTGGTGAGCAAGCCGCTCTGCGCCGCGGCCCCCTCGGTGGCGGTCAGGCGCGCGATGCCGAAGTCGAGGACCCGCACCTCGGTCGTCCCGTTGGGGCGACGGACCAGGAAGATGTTGTCCGGCTTGAGATCGCGGTGGACGATGCCGGCGGCGTGGATCGACCCGACGGCCGACACCACCGGCAAGAGCACCCGCGCGAGCTCGCCGAGCGAGAGCGCGCCACGACCGAGCCGCTCGGCCAGCGACTCTCCGTCGAGGAACTCCATGACGATGAACGGAACGGGATCGCTGGTCCGGATCTCGTGGATGCGGATCACGTTGGGGTGATCGACGGCCATCGCCGCCCGCGCCTCGCGGCTGAAGCGGCGCACGGCGCGCGCGTCGAAGTGGGGCGCGCTCCCCGTGAGGTCGTCGCTCGGGTGCGGCCTCAGGAACTTCAGGGCCACCCGCGTGCCGTCGCGGGTGTCGGTGGCGGCCCAGACGACCCCCATGCCACCCTGCCCGAGGCATCGGTCGAGCAAGTAGTGCTCGCCGAAGACCGCGCCGACAGAGGGCTCCATACCGAGCGATGCTATCCGAAGATCACGCTCGGTCGGGTGCAAGAACTTCCCGAGCGACAGCGTCACCCGCGGACGTCGGGATGCGCGTCCCCGAAGCGCGGCCAGTGGCCGAGGACCTGGCCGTCCAGCTCCCAGCGGCGGGTGTGGGTCCACGAGAGGACCGAGCCGCCCTCGAGCTCGAAGCGCATCTCGAGTTCCGTGCCTCGGGCCTGGAAGACCTGCCGGACGAGTCGGTATTGGTGCGCGCCGAGCACCACCGCCTGGTAGACGAGCGGCAAGACGGTCGGCGCGATCTCGACGGTCGACGGCGCGCCGGTCTCCTCCATCTCCACGTGGGCCACCACGCAGTCCTTCAGCCAGGTCGTGTGGAAGAAGCCCGCCGGCTCGCCGCGCCATCCGGCCTGGATCACATAGAGATGAATCATGTACCCGGAGCCGAGCTGGAACAGGAAGCGGAGGGCGGCGTCCGCCTCTTCGCTGCGACCGTCGTCCATGCCGAAGAGGTCCACGTCGTAGGCCTCGCCGTCGAGGCGCAGCGTGGGCCGGGAAGGCGGCAGCGAGCGCTCCCGGTAGGCCATCGACGAGGATGTGTCGTCCGAGCCCCCTCGCGTCAAGTGCACGTACGACGACGGCCTAGGCTGCGCTACCGTCACCCCATGCGCCACGTCGCTCTCGTGCTCCTCGGCGGCCTGTCCCTCGGCTGCGGCGCGCGGACGGGCCTCCCGGGCATCCTCGTCGAGGACGCGCGGGCGGACGACGAGGGCGTCGGCGACACGCTCGTCGTCGACGCGGGCAGCGACCTCGGCTTCGACGCCCACGTCGACACCTCCGTCGACGCCCTGCCGATCGACGCGGCCCTCGACGTCCTGCCCCTCTGCCCCGACGGAGCCGACGCGGGCTCTCCGCTGGCGACGCTGCGGGAGGCCATGATCGGCGGATGGGTCGGCGTCGCGACGTCGCCTTGGGGCACCTGGCGGCTCGATCTCACGTTCTCGAGCGCGGGCACCTACTCCGCGCACTGCCTCGACTCCGGGTGCGTGGCCTTCTACTACGGCGACGACCCGGACAGTCCGCGCAAGACCTGGGAACTCTACGACATCAAGGCGTCCGGCGAGGGCACCGCGCGCATCGATATCGCGTTCGGGTCCACTGCGCAGCGCGGCTCGCTCGAGCGCATCTACGCGCTCGACGGCGGCCGAAGACTCACGTTCGAGTTCTTCCCGACCTGGCTCGGCCGCATCGGGCCCATCGTCTACGACCTGCGCCGCAGCTGCGAATGAGCCTCAACGGAGCCCGTCGGCGCCCTGCAGCGCGCCTGTGAGATCACGCACGAACCGCGCGAGCGGCGCGCCGTCGACGATCTCGTGGTTCGCGCTCACCGTGAGGCACAGCACCTCGCGTGGGCTCGCGTCAGGTGACAGCGGCGGACGCGGGGCGATGCCGCCGACGAGGATCGAGAGGTCGTGGATCCCCGGCGCGCTCAGTCCCCACCCCACGCCGCCGCCGAACATGCCGACCGCGCTCACCAGCATCGTCCCCGTGTGCCGCTTCGCGAACGTCGGCGACCCGAGGACGGCCCGATAGCCGAGCCGACGCACCGCGGCGGGCGTGTGCAGCACGAGCCAGCTCCCGAGCCGGAGCGCGGGCGAGAGGGTGTGCATGCCGCCGCGCTGCACCGATCGGAGCTCGTCGTGGACGTCTTGCACGGTACGCCGCTGGAGGTCGCGCACCACGTGGGCGAGCGCGAACTTCCGGCCCTCGACCTCGGTCTCCACGATGACCGTCGCGTCGACGTCGTCGAACTCGACCAGGCGACCGAACCAGTCCCGTCGCGCGTGCACCGCCGGGTGGGCGGCCGCGGCCTGGCCGAGGCAGTGCAGCACGAACGCGGTGAACGAGAGCGAGACGCCCGTCTGCTCCCGGTGGGCCGCGATCCGCTGGCGCGCGAGGGTCACGTCGACCTCGAGGAGGCCGTGCATCATCGGCTTCTCGTGGCCGAGGTGCAGGGTGTCGAGGACGAGGCGACGCTCCGTGGGGAAGCGCACGCGACGCTGTCGGGAACGGTCCATCGAGACCTCTGGCCCCTACCCTGGGGTGCGCCCGATGGCCAGCTCGCGTGACCGCTGCTGGTGCTCGTTGACCCCGACCGCCCCGCAACTATGCTCACTCGAGGAGCACGAGCGCCCCGCGTGAGCCCGACCGAACCGCGCGAGCTCGACTGCGAGGTCGTGGAGACGAGCCTCGGCGCGCCCGCCATCCGCGACCGCGTGACCGGTGAGGTGATGCACCCGGTCGTTGGTCCGGCGATCGAGGCCTCCCGGCTCTACGTCGAGCCGAGTCGCCTCGCCACGCGCCTCGCCGAACCCGACGCCCACCCGCTCGTCCTGCTCGACGTCGGCCTCGGCGCCGGCTCCAACGCGATCGCCGCGTGGCGCCTGTCGGCAGCGATGCCCGGCACGGCGCGCCGCCTCGCGATCGTCAGCTTCGACCACAGCCTCGGCGCGCTGGCCCTCGCCGTGGAGCACGCCGCGGAGTTCGGCTTCGAGGGCGAGGCCGGCGTGGCGGCGCGCGCGTTGCTCACCGACCGCCGCCACGAGACCGCGCGCACATCGTGGTCGTTCGTGCCCGGCGAGCTGCCCGAGACCCTGGCGCAGGCACCCCTCGCCGACGTCGTCTTCTGGGACCCGTTCTCCCCGAAGGCCAACCCGTCCCTGTGGAGCGTGGCCGCGTTCGCCGCGCTCCGTCGCGTGTGCCGGGCCGGCGCGACCGTGCACACGTACAGCGGCGCGACCGCCACCCGCTCCGCCCTCCTGCTTGCGGGGTTCGCCGTCGGCGTCGGTCCGTCGACGAACGCCGGAAAATTCGGGACCCTCGCCGCCACCGACCGCGAGACCCTCGCCGAGCCGCTCGACCGCAGGTGGCTCGAACGGCTGAGTCGATCGTCGGCAGCGTTTCCCGCCGACGCTCCCACGGATGCGCTCGCCCGCGTCGCCGCCCTCCCGCAGTTCACCCCTGCCTGATCGGGCAGGTCGCGCAACGAGTGCGTGTCCGGCGAATCCACTCGATCGCTGCGGCATCCATTGCCCGTGCGCTCCTTCCTCCGCGTGTTCCTTCCCTTGATCGCCGTGCTCGCCCTCGTGGCGGGGCTCGCCGCGGTCAAGGCGAAGCAGATCGGGATGTTGATCAAGGCCGGCAAGGCCGCCGAGGCCGCCGGGCCTCCGCCCGAGGTCGTCAACACCGGCCTCGCCAAACAGGACACGTGGGCGCTCACGCTCACCGCCGTCGGCAGCGTCGAGGCGGTCAAGGGCGTCACGCTGAGCAACGACGCGCCCGGCATCATCACCGCGATCCGCTTCGAGTCGGGCGCCGAGGTCAAGGCGGGCGAGGTCCTGGTCGAGCTCGATTCGAGCGTGGAGCGCGCCCAGCTCGGTTCGGTGCTCGCGCGCCGCGAGCTCGCCAAGACGAACCTCGAGCGCAACAAGGCCCTCGTCGACAAGGGCGCCCTCCCTGCGGCGCAGCTCGACGGCGACGAGGCCACGCTGAAATCGGCCAACGCCGACGCGGCCGCGCTCCAGGCGCAGATCGCCCGCAAGACCGTGCGCGCGCCGTTCGCCGGCAAGCTCGGCATCCGCGCCGTCAACCTCGGCCAGTACCTCAACCCGGGTACGCCCCTCACGATGCTGGAGAGCAAGGACGCGCTCTACGTCGACTTCACCCTCCCCCAGCAGAAGCTCGGGCAGCTCGCCCTCGGCACCAAGGTCGAGTTCCACGCCGTCGGCGTCGAGGGCACGCTCGCGGGCGCCATCGCCGCCATCGACACCAACGTCGACCCGGTGTCGCGCTCGGTGCGCATCCGCGCGACGGTCGAGGACAAGGCGCAGAAGCTCCGCCCCGGCATGTTCCTCGAGGTGCTCGTGATCCTCGACAAGCAGCAGCAGGTCGTCGCGGTGCCCGCCACCGCGATCGTGCACGCCACCTACGGCAACTCGGTCTTCGTCGTCGAGGACAAGGGCACCGGCGCCGACGGCAAGCCCCTCAAGATCGCGCGCCAGCAGTTCGTGCGCACGGGCGCCGCGCGCGGCGACTTCGTGTCCATCGAGGACGGGCTCAAGGCCGGCGAGACCGTCGTGGTCGCTGGCGCGTTCAAGCTGCGCAACGGCGCGTCGATCGTGGTGAACGACACCGTGAAGTTCGACCCGCAGCTCGCGCCCAAGCCCGAGAACCACTGAGCCGTGAAGTTCACCGATCTCTTCATCAAGAGGCCCGTCCTCGCCATCGTCGTCAACCTCGTGATCATCATCGCTGGGCTGCAGGCGATCCGCACGCTCAACGTGCGGCAGTACCCGAAGCTCGAGAGCGCCACGGTCACCGTGCGCACGCCGTACGTCGGCGCCAACGCCGACCTCGTGCGCGGCTTCATCACGACCCCGCTCGAGCGCGGGATCGCGGCGGCCGACGGCATCGACTACATCGAGTCGCAGAGCGTCCAGGGCCTGTCGACGATCAACGTCCGGCTCAAGCTCAACTACTCGGCATCCGCGGCGCTCGCCGACATCAGCGCCCGCGTGAACCAGGTGCGCGCCGACCTGCCCCCCGAGGCCGAGGTGCCCGCCATCGCGATCGAGCCGTCCGACGCGCAGGTCGCCGCGATGTACCTCAGCTTCGGGTCCACGATCCTGGCGGAGAACCAGGTCACCGACTATCTCATCCGCGTCGTCCAGCCGCGCCTCTCCGCGCTCGAGGGCGTGCAGCGCGCCGACATCCTCGGGGGCCGCACGTTCGCCATCCGCGCGTGGCTCAAGCCGGAGCGCATGGCCTCGCTCGGCGTGAGCCCGGCCCAGCTGCGCCAGGCGCTCGGCGCCAACAACTACCTCTCCGCCGTCGGCCAGACCAAGGGCACCTACGTCCAGATGAACCTCACCGCCTCGACCGACCTCAAGTCGGTGGAGGAGTTCAAGAAGCTCGTGGTGCGCAAGGAGGGCGCCACCCTGGTGCGCCTCGAGGACGTCGCCGACGTCGTGCTCGGCGCCGACACCTACGACCAGGAGGTGCGCTTCTCGGGCAAGAAGGCCGTGTTCATGGGCGTGTGGGTGCTCCCCAACGCCAACTCCGTCGACGTCATCGCCCGCGTGCGCAAGGAGGTCGAGAGCATCAAGAAGGAGCTCCCGAGCGGCATGGAGGCCAACGTGGCCTTCGACTCCACCAAGTACATCAACAGCGCCATCGACGAGGTGACCCGCACCCTGCTCGAGACGGTGTTCATCGTCGTGGTGGTCATCTTCCTGTTCCTCGGGTCGCTGCGCACGGTGCTCATCCCGCTCGTCGCGATCCCGGTGTCGCTCATCGGCGCGGTGTTCCTGATGCAGCTGCTCGGGTTCACCGTGAACCTGCTCACCCTGCTCGCGGTGGTGCTCGCCGTCGGCCTCGTGGTCGACGACGCGATCGTCGTGGTCGAGAACGTCGAGCGCAACATGCGCGAAGGCAAGACGCGCATGGAGGCGGCCCTGGTCGGCGCGCGCGAGCTCGTCGGGCCCATCGTCGCGATGACGATCACGCTGGCCGCCGTCTACGCGCCCATCGGCTTCCAGGGCGGCCTCACCGGCGCGCTGTTCCGCGAGTTCGCGTTCACGCTTGCCGGCGCCGTGTTCATCTCGGGCGTCGTCGCCCTCACCCTGTCACCCATGATGTCGTCGCAGCTGCTCGCCGCGCACGACAAGCAGGGCTTCCTCAGCAAGCAGATCGACAAGGGCTTCTCGGCGATCCGGCGCCTCTACGGCCGCATGCTCGCGGGCACCCTCGCGGCCCGGCGCAGCGTCTACGTGGTGTGGGTGATGCTCACCCTGCTCGTCGTGCCCCTCTACCTGTTCTCGCCGGCCGAGCTCGCGCCGAACGAGGACCAGGGCGTGGTGTTCGGCGCCATCGACGTGCCGCCCAACGCAAGCCTCGAGCAGATCGTCCCCTACACCGAGCAGATCGAAAAGACGTTCGAGTCGGTCCCCGAGTTCGACCACAGCTTCCAGATCACCTTCCCGACGGGCGGCTTCGGCGGCGCCATCATGAAGCCGTGGGAGGAGCGCAAGCGGCCGATCTTCCCGATCCAGGAGGAGCTGTTCGGCAAGCTCTCCGGCATCGCCGGCGTGCGCGCCCCGGCGTTCCTGCCCTCGGCGCTCCCGAGCCCCGGCACGTTCCCCATCGAGTTCGTGATCTCGTCCACGGCGAGCCACGAGGAGCTCGTTGGCTTCGCGCAGAAGCTCGTGCAGGCCGCGACCAAGAGCGGGCAGTTCGCCTTCCCGCCATTGATGGACGTGCGCATCGACCAGGCCAAGTCGGAGGTCGTGCTCGACCGGGACAAGATCTCCACGATGGGCCTCAGCATGCAGCAGATCGGCGGGGACCTCGCCTCGATGCTCGGCGGCAACTTCCTCAACCGCTTCAACATCGACGGCCGCAGCTACAAGGTGATCGCCCAGATCGAGCGGTCCGCGCGGCTCACCCCCGACCAGCTCGGGGCCATCCACGTGGCCGGTCCGCAGGGCAAGCTCATCCCCCTGAGCTCCATCGCCACCCTGAAGGAGGGCGTCGAGCCCCGCTCGCTCAACCGCTTCCAGCAGCTCAACGCGGTGAAGATCTCGGGCCTCGCGCCGCGATCGCTCGCCGAGGGCCTCAAGGTGCTCGAGGACGAGGCCAAGAAGATCCTGCCGCCGGGCTACCGCGTGGACTACACGGGCGAGTCGCGCCAGCTCCGGCAGGAGGGTGGCAAGTTCCTGCCCGCGATGGGCCTCGCGCTCGTCTTGATCTTCCTGGTGCTCGCGGCGCAGTTCAACTCGTTCCGCGACCCGTTCGTCGTGCTCGCGGGGTCGGTGCCGCTCGCCATGTTCGGCGCGCTCATCTTCACCTTCCTCAAGTTCGCGGGCCCGCCGGGCATGCACTTCAAGCCCACCGAGGGCTGGACGACGACGCTCAACATCTACTCGCAGGTGGGGCTCGTCACGCTGGTCGGCCTCGTGTCGAAAAACGCGATCCTCATCGTGGAGTTCGCCAACGCCCAGCAGGAGGCGGGCCTCTCCAAGCTCGAGGCGGTGCAGGCCGCGGCCGAGACGCGCCTGCGCCCCATCCTCATGACCACCGTCGCCACCGTGGTCGGGCACTTCCCGCTCACGCTGGTCACGGGCGCCGGCGCGGCCGCGCGCAACTCGATCGGCATCGTGCTGGTCGGCGGCATGAGCATCGGCACGCTGTTCACGCTGTTCATCGTGCCGTCGGTCTACGTGCTCGTCGCCAAGGACCACCGCAAGGCCCGCGCGAGCGAGCCCGTGCCAGCGCCCGAACTCACCCCGGCGCCCGCGGAGTAGGCGGTCGAGGCGCCCACGCCGGAAACGTCACCACGAGATGGGCCCCCGACCCGTCGTTGCGGAATCGGGCGCTCCCGCCGTGCGCGCGGGCAACGTGGGCGATCAGCGCCAGCCCGAGCCCGTGACCCCCAGCGCCCCGCCCGCTCCCGCGTACGAAGGGCTCGAACATCCGCTCCTGCTCGTCGACCGGCACCCCCGGCCCCTCGTCACGCACGCCGAGCACCACCTGACCTGCCGCTTCGTCGACGGACACGCGCACGGCTCCCCGACCGTGGCGAAGCGCGTTCTGGATGGCGTTCTCCATCAGCGCCTCGACGAGAGCCTCGTCGCCGCGAATCGTGCCTTCTCCCGGCTCGACGGCGACCCTGGCCCGCTCGTCGTCGGCGAGGCCTCTGACGACCCGCGTGGCGAGCTCGCCGAGCTCGACAGCGTCGCCGATCGGGACAGCGTCCGTCGCACGGGCCAGCGCCAGCAGTCGCTCGGTCAGCTTCGCGAGCTTGGCCGTGGTGGAGCGAGCGCGGGCCAGCTCGGCCCGGAACGCCGGCATGCGCTCCTCGATGAGCTCGAGCTCCGCTGAGAGCGCCGCGAGGGGAGTGCGCAGCTCGTGCGCCGCGTTGGCGGAGAAGCGCCGCGCGGTCGCGAGCGCCTCGCCGAGCCGGGACCACGCGGTGTCGAGCGCGTGGCGGAGCTCGTCGACCTCACGGACGCCGTCGTCCGGTCCGAGATCGATGTTCGATTCCGCCCGGGAGACGCGCTCGGCGAGGTTGCTGAGGGGCTCGACGGCCCACCGAGCCCGCCTGCGCCCGATGAGCGTCCCGAGCGTCGCGGCGATGGCAACGGCGACCAACGCGGCGATCCCGAAGGTCGCGAACCGTCCGGCGATGAGCTCCCGCGTGCCGACGACGCAGGTGCGCCCGGCGCCGGCGACGCCGCAGCGGCGGACCCCATCCGCGACCTGACAGCCGACGCCGCTGCTCGCGATCGTGGTGTCGCCGCCCAGCAGCACGCCGCCCTCGACGACCGCGATGCGCAACCCGACCGCCTCCAGCTCGCGCACCTCGAGGCCGACTTCCCTCGCCGCCTCGTCGCGCGACATCGACGACAGCTCGGAGAGGAGGGCCGCGGCTTGACCGAGCAGTCGTCGCTCCTCGGCCTTGGTGATCACTCGCTCCGCGACCAGCGCCGCGAACACTGCGGCGATCAACGCCGCGGTCGCAGCCGAGACCGTCGCCGCCCGCGTGACGCGGCCGAGGAGGTCACGGGGAGCCGAGCGCATATCCGTAACCGCGCAGCGTGCGGATCAGGCCGTCGCCGAGCTTCTTGCGGATTCGCGCGACGAGCACCTCGAGGCTCGCGGCCCCCTCCGTGGCGTCACCCCAGACGATCTCGAGGATCTCTGCCCGCGCCACGCTACGCCCGCCCCGCGTCGCGAGGAGATCGAGCACCGACCACTCGCGGCTCGTCAGGGGGACCTCGACCCCAGAGAGCAACGCACGCCGACCGAGGAAGTCCAGCGAGACCGGCCCACGCTCGACCTGCAGCTGCTTGGGGATCGCGCCGCGCCGACCGAGGGCGCGGACCCGCGCCCGCAGCTCCGCCACCGCGAACGGCTTGCCGAGGAAGTCGTCGGCGCCGGCGTCGAGGCCGTCGACGCGGCGGTCCACGGCAGAGTGGGCAGTGAGCAGCAGGATCGGTGCGTGGAAGCCCTCGACGCGGAGCTGCCGACAGAGCTCGACGCCGCTGCCGTCCGGGAGCGCGACGTCGAGGACGACGAGGTCGACCGGGCCGGCCGCGAGGAGATCCTGCGCCTCGCGCCGGGTGTTCGCCGCGACGACGTGGTGGCCGTCGCGCGCGAGCGCGGACGAGACCAGCTCCCGCACTTCTGGATGATCGTCGACGACCAGCAGTCGCATCGCGTCCCGACCCTAGCACCACCCTCGGGCCCCGAGCCGGCCTCGTTTGGCAGGCGTTCAGGCTCGCGAGTGACACTCTGGTCGATGCGCCCGACCGTTGCTCTGATCGCCCTCTCTGCGCTCGTCGCTCCCGCCATTGCGCAGGGCGCAGACAGCGTGTCCATCGACGCGCTGGAAGCCCAGGGCCTCGGCTCGACGAAGGTCGCCACGCTGGTCGAGCTGCTGCCGCGCGAGCTGCCCGCACAGCTCACCGCGGCGGAGATCGCGGAGTTCACCCGGCGCGTGAAGAACCTGGCGCTGTTCGACGCCGTCAAGGTCGAGGTGGTGGGCCGCGTGCTTCGCGTGACCGTCCGCCGCAAGGCGAGCATCTCGCCCATCGTCGACTTCTCGAGCGGCAAGACCCTGGCGGACTCGAAGGTCACGCTCGGCGCGATCGAGAACGACGTCGACGGGCGCGGCACTCGCCTCGGCGCCAAGGCCAGCTACAACCAGCGCGGGCTCAACTTCGCCGTGTGGTTGAACCAGCACCCCTACGGCCCGCGGCGCTGGATGAACGAGGCCGAGGTCTACTACCTCGGTTCCTCGTTTCGCTTCGAGCCCGCATCGCCCGACAAGTGGCACCGCAATCGCTTCGGCGGCTTCCTCGAGTTCCTCTCGCCCTTCGTGTACGGCAGTCGGCTCCGCTACGAGGTGCAGGCCGAAGTGTATCGGGAGACCTACAGCGGCATCGGCGAAGCCTCGCGCGTGCCACGACCCGGGACGTACGTGGGTGGCCTGAGCGAGCTGATCTGGGACGCGTACACGTGGAACGACCTCACGCCGAACGGCCTGCGATGGTCGGTGGAGCTCCGTCCCGGGGTCTTCCTCGGCGCCGCGCAACCGCGACACGAGGTGCGTGGCAAGGTCCTCGGCGCGATCAAGCTCGGGACGCAGTCCGTCTTCGTCGGCCTGGCCCAGGCGGCAGCCGTGAACGGCGGCAACGTCAACCACAGCCTGCTCGTCGGGAGCCAGTCCGGCGTGCGTGGCCTCGCCGACTCGCTGTATCGCGCCGAGCGCTTCGCCACCCTCAACCTTGAGCTGCGCCACGCCCTCTCGCTCGGCAACCGATGGTACCTGCAGGGCGTCTTCTTCACCGACGCGGCCCGGTTCCAGCCGATGGACGCACTCGGCAACCGCGCGTCCACCATCCACGCGATCAACACCGGCGTCGGCGTGCGCATCCTCCCGACGGCGCTCGTCGACACCCTCCTGCGGTTCTACGTCGCCCGTCTCCACGCGCCGGATCGCGCGTGGTTCCTCCAGTTCGGCATCTCCCAGTACATCTGAAGCGGTGTTCCAGGCCGTCCGCCGTCACTTCATCTGGGCCTGCAGTGCCGCCGCGTCGGGGCTCTTCGGGTCCAGCTTGAACGCCGCCGCGAGCTCCTCCTTGGCCTTGGCGAGCTGCTTGTCCTTCCACAGCGCGCGCGCCTTCTCCACGCGCACCATGGCCTCGAGCGGGGGCTTCGGCTTGGTGGCGAGCCCCGCGTCGGCCTCGTCGATCGCGTCCTTGGGGCGCCCCTTGTTGGTGAGGGCGCGCGCGTAGAACGCGTGGATCTCGGGCGAATACACGTCGACGTAGACGGCCCCCTCGCCCACCTTGATCGCCTCGTCCCACAGCGACTTCTGCACGAGGGTCTCCATCAGCTTCTTCCACGGCAGCCGCTCGTGCGGGTCCATGAGGACCATCTTGCGCAGGAGCGCGAGCGCGTCGTCGGCGCGCTTCTCCGACTCGGCGAGCTGCCAGAGGTCGACCAGGGGCTCGATCTGCGTCGGGTCGAACGTGGCCGCCTTCTCGAGGGCCGCGCGGAACGCCTTCTTGTCCTTCTGCGCCTCGGCGAGGTCGGCCAGCATGTTCTGGAGCGTGTACCCGTCGCCGCCCGCCGCCTGGATGGCCGCGATGTGCGACTTGGTCTCGGCGACGTCCTTCTTGAGGCCGAAGGCGAGCTTGGCCGCGATGAAGTGCGCCAGCTGGTTCTTGCCGTCGAGGCCGATGGCCTTCTGCGCCGCCGCGTCGGCCTCCTTGTACTTGTGGTCGAGGAACAGCGCGGCCGCGAGCGTGGCCACCTTGTCGGCGTTCTTCGGGTCGGCCGTGACGGCCGCGTCCGCGAGCTTGGTCTCGGGCACGCCCGCCCCGTCGAACATGAACTGCCCGTCGTAGCGCGCGAGGCGCTTCTTGAGCCACGCCTTGAACGACTCGTCGAGCTGGTCGGCGGTGACGCCCAGGCCCTGCTTGATGACGTCGTTGCCCTTCTTGCCCTGCCCGAACAGCTCGAGCATCTTGACGATCTTCGGGAAGCCGTAGGTCTCGGCGATGTGGACGATGATCTGCGAGCTCGCGTAGTAGGCGACGATCACGTCCTGCTGGGTGCGCGCGTGGGTGAAGGCGCGGTTGAGGCTCTCCACCTTGGGGATGCGCCCGCCCTTCATCGCCTGGTAGAGCTGCGGGTCGAGCGCGCGGTGCCACTCGGGGCGCGTGACGATGGTCTCGTACTCGCTGAGCCCCTCGGTGAACCAGCGCGGCACGCGGTTCTTGGAGAGCTGGATGGCGAACACGTGCCCGAGCTCGTGCCACAGCACGAGGCCCCAGTTGGACGCCTCGTTCTTCGGCGATACCGCCGTGATCACGCGCCCGAAGCACACGCCCGTCGGGCCGATGTTGGGCACGCCGTCGGTGCGCACCGAGAAGTGCTGGCGCTCGGGGAAGATCTCGATCTGTACCGGGTTCTTGGGGGTGAAGCCGTACTTCTTCACCATGGTGCCCCAGGCCTTGCCCATCATCTCGGGCACGTACCGCGCGAGCAGATCCGTCTCCTCCTTGTGGAAGCGGAACTTGAACACCTTGGCCGGCCCGGTGCCGTCGACGAGCTCGTACTTGCTCGTCAGCGTCTTCTCGAACAGGTTGAGGATGTTGACCAGGCGGACGTTGTACTTGTCGAGCTTGTAGGCCTTGTCGAGCGCCTCGAGCCCGAGCTTCTCGTCGCCGCGGCGGAGCAGGTTCACGCCGAGCTCGGCCCACGCCTTGCCGTCCTTCGGGTCGACCTTGGTGGCCTCGGTCATCATGTCGACGATGTCGTCGTACCGGTGCTCCCAGTCCATGAACTCGGCGATGTCGACGAAGAAGCGGGCGTAGAGCGGGTTCTTCTTGAGGACGTCGGCCTTGATCTTGTCGTAGCCGGGCTTGTCCTCGTCCACGAGCTTCACCGCGGCGCGGGCAGAGCAGGTCGAGCGCGTTCGGATCGATCGCGAGCCCCTTGCCCACCTCGGCGTCGGCGCCCTTGGTGTCCTGGTCGTGCAGCAGCATCGACCCGCGCACGAAGAAGGCGCGCGTGAGCTTGGGGTTCACCTTGAGCGCGGTGTCGAGCTCGCGGTTGGCGGCGTCCCAGTCCATCGTCTGCGCGAGCTTCACCTCGGCGGCGAGCAGGTGCCCGAGCGGGTGGTCCGGCGCCGTCGCGAGCACGTCGCGCACGCTCTCCTCGGCGTGCCCGATGTCGTACCAGTCGAGGAACAGGCGCGCCCAGGCGACGTTGGTCTCGACGTGCTTCGGCTTGAGGCGCTGCGCCTCCTTGAACGTGGAGTTCGCGTACTTCACGTCGCGCATGGCGTGGGCCGCGCGCCCCACGCAGGCGAGCGAGGCCGGGTCCTTCCAGATCGGGTCGTCGCCCTCGCTGTCCGCCTCGAGCGCGTCGGCGACCTTGCGCGCCTCGTCGCGGTCGCCCTTGCGCACCAGCGCCTCCACCAGGATCCCGCGGGCGCGCGGCGCCTTGGTCTCGTCGCGCAGCGCGTCGGCGATCTTGATCGCGTCCTCGACGCGCCCGACGGCGAGCGCGGCCGTGGCCTGCCAGCCGATCGCGTCGTGCTTGGCGTCCTCGTCCTTGCCGGCCTGCCCCGCGGCCTTCTTGGCGAGCGACTCCGCGTCCGCGTACCGCCCGCTGTCGAACGCGATGCGCGCGAGCCCGATGGTGGCGCGCGCGAGGTCCTTGCCGCTGACCGCCTCGAGGTCCTTCTTGGCCCGTCGCGTAGTCGCTCTTCTCGAGCGCCTCGAGGCCCGTGGCGAGCTTGCCGGTGGCCTGGAACCCGACGACGGAGCTGGCGGGCTTGGCGACGCTCGCCTTGCCGGTCGGGGCCGGCGCGGAACCGGCGGGCTTGGCGATGCCGGCCTTCTCGGCGAGGCCGCTCCCCGAGAACGACGAGACCCCCACCAGCAAGGACAAAGCGACGAAGAACGGTGGGGCGAGCGGGCGGCGGCGCATGGGGTCGCTAGCTTAGACGTCCGAGCCGCCCATACCATTGCCGACTGCGCCCCCGTGCAGTCCCCCCTTGACCAGGCCGGCGGGCCCGGTATGCTTCGCCCCCCTTTTCCGTCGATCGAGGAGTCCCCGTGGCCAATCACGCGTCCGCCGAGAAGCGCAACCGTCAGCGCATCAACCGTACCACTCGCAACAAGGCTCGTAAGAGCGCTGTCCGCTCCTTCGTGAAGAAGGTCCGCGCGGCCCTCGAGACCAAGGACGCGAAGGGCGCTGCCGAGCTCCTCAAGACCGCGACGAGCGAGCTCGATCGCGCGGCCACCCGCGGCGCGATCCACGTCAAGGCGGCCTCCCGCACCGTGGCCCGCCTCGCGGCGCAGGTCCACCAGCTCACGACCGCCAAGTAGTCCCTCGTTGCAGCGAGGAGGTCGGTCCTCCGACCGTGGAGTGTCCAGCGCCCGCCCTCCGAGGTGGGCGCTGCTGCATCCGCAGTGGCGTGCGGGGCGGCAGAGCGCGCCGCTCCCGTCGGGTGAATAGAACCCTCTCGACCGCGCGTTGCCCGCGGATTATGTGTGCGAACCGCGTGAGCCTTCCTTCCCAAAGCCCCCGAGGGGGTCGCCACCTGGCGATCGCCGTCGCGACCGTGGCCATCCTGGCCGGTTTCCTGCTGCTGCGCGACCTCGCCAGCCTGGGGATCTGGGACCCTCACGAGCTCGGCCTCGCCGACCACGGCTGCCGGCGCGCCGCGGCGAGCGGCAAGGTGAGCCTCGCCGCGTGCGGCATCGAGGCGGGCAGCAAGGCCACCGACGTGCGGCCCATCGTGATGGTCCAGACCGTCGCCTTCGGCTTCAAGACCTTCGGCGTCTCGGAGTGGGCGGCGCGTCTGCCCCTCGCCCTCTGGCTCGTGGTCGGCGCCCTCGCCATCACCTTGGCGGTGAGCCGCCTCGTCGACGCGCGCGCAGGCCTGTTCTCCGGCGCGGTGTTCGTCACCATGCCGACCATCCTCGTGCAGGGGCGGCTGATCCTGGGTGACGCGGCCACCATGGGCGCGTTCGCGCTCGCGCTCTCCGGCCTCGCGGTCGCGGCGTTCGACACCGACGACGACGGCGCCCCTTCTCCGCTCGGCGCGCGCGTGCCCTGGCTCCTGGTCGGCGCCGCGGGCGTCGTCGCGGGGGTCGGCTGTCGCGGCGTGGCCGTCGGCACCGCCCCCGCGCTCGCCATCGGCATCGCGTGGCTCGTGCGCACGGCCAACGACGACGACACGCCGCGCCTCCAGGTCCTCCTCGGCGTCGCCACCCTGGCGGTCGCCGCGTTCGTCGGGATCAAGATGGCCGACGGCGAGCTCAAGGAGCTCGTGCTCCGCCCCGCCAGCACCCGCGCGATGATCGGCTGCGCCATCGCGGGCGCCCTCGCGCTGGCCGCGGGGGGCAAGGGCACCGTCGCCGAGCGCGTCGAGCGCGGCGTCGTGGGCGCGGTCCTCGGCGCGGGCGCGTTCGGCGTCGCCGAGGGCGTCGCGGTCGGCCTGCTCGCCGAGGACGGCAAGTTCATCGGCGCCGCGGGCGCCACCGCCAACGGCTCGCGCAAGTTCCCCACCTACGACCTCTACGTCCGCCAGATCGCCCACGGCGCCTTCCCGTGGAGCTGCTTCCTGCCGTTCGCGATCGGCCGCGCGCTCGCTCGTCCCGCGGCCGTCGAGGGCACCGCTCTCCGCCGCGAGACCGACCTCCGCGTCGCGGCCCTCGTCGCCGCCGCCTGCTGCTTCGGGGTGCAGGCCATCCTCGCGCCGCGGTTCGGCCTCATCCCGTTCGCCGCGCCCGTCGCCCTCGCCATCGTGGTCGGCGTGGTCCTGCGCGACCTCGAGCGCGCCCCGACCGCCTCGCTCGCCGTCGCCATCGGCACCGCGGTGCTCGCGTTCCTGGTCCTCAACGACTTCTCCTTCGAGGACCTGAGCAAGGCGCCGGTCGAGCTCGCCACCGCGCCCATCATCGAGCCCTACGGCCTCTACGGCGTCATGGCCCCCGAGGAGCTCCGCACCAAGCTCACCAAGGTGCTCGCCGTGGCCGCGGCGGTCTTCCTGCTGCCCATCTTCTTCGTGTGGGTCGACGAGAACCCCGAGCCGGGCTGGACCAAGCGCGAGGCCCTCGAGCGTCCGATCCGCGGCCTCGTCGCCGCCTGGAAGCACCCCTACTACGGCCTGCTCCTGCTCCTCGCCCTCAGCTTCGAGGCCTGCTTCCTGCTGGCCGGGTTCGTCACCTGGAAGCGCAAGCTCCGCCACTACGTCCCGCAGCTGCAGGCGCTCTCCGGCCCGCAGCGCGACATCGTCGTCAACCTCTGGTGGTACACGGTGGTCGGGGCGATCGGCGCGTACTTCGCCTACGTCGGCTTCCTCTACGGCCGCGATCTGTTCCGCGCCCTCCGCCGCCAGCGCGTGGCCACCATCGCCGTCGGCGGGCTCGTCGCCGGCGGGATCTGGTCGCTCGGCGTGATGCCCGCCGTCGCCAACCAGTTCTCTCCGAAGGGCGTGTTCGCGAGCTACCGCAAGCTCGGCGCCGGCGCCCCCATCGGCCTCCTCGGGGTCAACGCGCGCACCGCCGCCTACGACCTCAAGGCCAACCCCATCGTCTTCAACGACGCCAAGAGCACCCACGACTGGCTCGTCGGTGGTGGCCGCCGCTTCGTCGCGCTCCGCAGCGAGCACCTCGCGGAGCTCAACAACCTGTTCCGGCAGAAGTCGGAGCCCCGCGTCAACCTCCCCATCGTCGACGGCCGCTCCGCGCAGATCCTCCTCGCGACCAACGCGCTCGAGGGCCACAAGAACGAGAACCCCCTCGACCGCATGGTGCTCGCTGGCATCCCCACCGCCACCACCAACTGCAACGAGCAGATCTGCGTCCCGAGCCGCGCGCTCGCCGACTGCGATCTCGACGGCAAGCTCGCGTGCGTCGGCTGGGAGCTCGCCGACGGCAACGGCCAGCCGGTCGGCTCGGTCACCTCCGGTCAGCGCGTCCGCCTGCGCATGATCTACCGCGTCACCGCGCGCATCAGCGGCGGCTGGCAGATCTTCATCCACGTCGAGCAGCCCGGCACCGCGACGGCCCGCAAGACCTGGGACCACGTGCCGCTCGGCGGCAAGTACCCGATGGACAACTGGCTCCCCGGCGACGTCATCGTCGACGACAGCGAGTTCAACCTCGAGCCGAACATGCCGGCCGGCCGCGCCATCACCATCCTCACCGGCTTCTTCTCCGGCAGCACCCGCCTCCCGCTCATCAAGGGTCCGAACGCCGGCCCCGAGGCGGAGGGCATGCGCCTCGTCCTCGGCAGCGTGCCGGTGCGCTGAGCCTCGGTCGGGCTTCGCCTTGCGCGGCGTGCGTCGCCGCCGTAGGCCCAAGCGATGTCGGAGCGCGACAGCTTCCTGCCTCCGAGCCCGTCGTCACCGCCGGGCGCGGCCACGCGTCGCGCCGAGGAGCGGACAGAGGTCTCGTGGGCGGTCGACTGCGAGCACGCCGACACGTTCCTCTACGCGGCCATCACCAACGTGAGCTCGCTCGGCCTGTTCGTGCGCACCGTGACCCCCCTGCCCATCGGCACGCAGGTGCGCCTCTCGTTCTCGCCCCGCAACGACGCGCCGTTCCGTCTGCTGGCCGAGGTCGCCTGGATCAACCACGACAAGCCCGGCTGCCCGAACCCGGGCATGGGCATGCGCTTCATCGACCTGCACCTCGACGAGCGCGAGCGGCTGGTCGAGGCGATCCGGACGATCGCGTATCTCCGCTCCTGAGCGGCGCCTACTTCGCAGAATACGGGAACGGCAGCCGGCGGACGCGAACGCGGTCGTCGGTCGCCGCGGCGTCTCCGGTCGCCTCGTCGACGAAGCCGACGACGCAGTGCAACGGGCTGCACCCCACCGCCGGGGTGGAGCGCGGCTTGTCGCCGACGCCGACCGCGAACTCGGTGTTGGCGATCTTGGTCGGACCCCAGAGGAAGCCGCTCGTGTCGACGCTGACGTAGCGCGCGCCGATCTGCTGCCCGCCCGTGGTGGCCCAGGCGACGAGATAGAACCGCTTGCCCGAGGCGGAGGTGCCCGCGGTGACCGCCGGCGTGCCCTGGTCGCCACCCTTCACCTGGTCGTTGACCACCTGGGCGATCTCGCTGCCGGTGGACGCGCCGGCCTTGTCGAACTTCTGCAGCCGGATGTCGGCCCCCTGATCGCCGGCGTCGTCGCGCCAGACGACGACGAACTCACCGGTCGAGAAGCCAGCGACGTCGGGCTCGCTCTGCTTGCCGGCCGTGCGCGCGCCATTGGCCGCGGTCTCCGCGCCCTTGGGTGCGCCGTCGGGGCCGAGGCGCCGCATCTTGATGTCGTCGCCGCTGGTCCACACGACGACGTAGTCGCCGCCGACCCACGCGACCTTGGGGGCCCCGACGACGCCGGGACCGCTGACGGCCTGCGCGGCCGAGAACACGCTGCCCTTGGTGGCGTCGGCCTTGCGCAGCACCGACTTGACCGTGCCGCCGTCCAGGTAGGCGATGACGACGTCGCCCTTGTCGTTGCCCGCCACCGCGGGCAGGTCGCCCGTGGCCGCGACGTCGAGGTCGGGACCCGAGACGATCAGGCTCGAGCGCTGGATGCTGCTCTGCAGCTTGCCGTCGCGCACGAACACGGCGAGCAGATCGCCGGCCTCGATCGGGACCAGGCGGGCGCCGGTGATGATCCCGCTGCGGCGCTTGGTGCCGCTCGAGGTGGCGCCGCCGGTGTCGGTCGGCAAGCGCACCTCGGACCGCAGCACCGCGGGGCTCGACTCGGTGATCAGATCGGCCGTGAGGCGGCGGAGCGTGAACTCCGAGCTGCCATCGCCGCCCGACGATCCCGTGGCGCCGTCGCTCCACGAGACGAACCACTTGTCGGTGAGGAACCGGACGCCGACGTCCTTCTTGCGGCCAGGGAGGCCGCGGTAGAACGAGCTGACCGCGTCACCGTTGCCGGCGACGACCTCGAGGCTCGTGCACTTGGCGCCGTCGCACGCCTCGTCGCTCGCGCCGGTGGTGTCGCAGGTCTCGGGGGGCTCGACCGCGCCGTTGCCGCACTTGGCGACGATGCCCGCCGGGGAGGCCGTCAGGTTGATCTGCACCGGGTCTTGATCGACGGCGTTCGCGGTGCAGCCCGTGAAGACGAGCTCGCCCGTGGCCTTCTTGCCCTCGACGTACCAGGTGAGCACGCGCTCCGGGTCCTTGGGCAGGCTGCCGTTGCCGCACCACGCCTTGTTGGCGTTGCACTTGGTGAGGTTGAGCTCGAACACCCGCTCGTCGGGGGGCGCGGCCACCGCGATGCCGGGGCCGGTGCACTCGATGACGTCCTTGTCGAAGACGTAGAGCTTGACCGATCCGTCGACGTCGACGAGGCCCTTGGCCGTGAGCTCGAGGGACAGCTTGGCCGTCGGCGGGCCGCTGTTGCAGGAGAGCCCACAGAGCCCACAGAGACCCAGAGTGACGAGGAGGAGAGACGCCCCGAACCCGCGCATCCAAGCAACGTAACACGCTTCGATCCCGCGGCGCGCGGCCCTCGAGCCGCGGCTCAGTAGGCCTGATCGGCGGACGGCTTGGCTAATTTCGCCTTGGGCTTGTCGAGCGCGTCGAGCTCGCTCTGCGCCTTGCTGGCCGTGGCAGGGAACGTCTTGGCCTTCTCGAACAGGGTGCGCGCGCCGACGAGGTCGCCGAGCTGCTTCGCGCACTGGCCGCCTTCGAGCGCGGCGTACGGCGCGTCGACGCTGGCGCCGTAGGCCGAGAGCACCTTCTGGAAGCGCACGAGGGCCATGTCGCAGTTGCCGGCCGCCCGGTAGGACCGCCCCGCGTGGAGCAGCGCCGACGAGGGGCGATCGCCCGCGGCGACCGCGGCGTCGAAGCCCGCGGCGGCGTCGGCCCACTTGGAGGCCTTGTAGGCGTTCATCGCCGTGTCGTAGGTGCCCGCCGCGCTGCCCGTGGCGGCCTTCTGTGGGGCGGTGACCACGGGGGGGCTCGCCGGCACGCCGCCGATGACCTTGTCTTCGCCCTTCTTGGCCTCGAGTTCATCGGCCGGCTTGCTCGGCTTCTTCTTGTCCTTGGCGAGAGCCCCCTCGCCGCCCTGGTCGTCCTTGGCATTGAAGTCGCCGTCGGACTCCTTGCCGTCGCCGGCCCCCTTCCCGCCCACCTTCGGCGCTTCGAGGGGCTGACCCGGCGCAGCGGGCGCGACGGTGGCCGACTCGGGGCGCGGCTTCTCCTCGAGGTTCTTGGTGTTGGGCTCGTCCGCCTTGGGCGCCGCGACTGCAGGCGCTCCGGCGTGGTTGTTGTCCTGCTCCACCGCGGCGATGGGCTTGCCTTCGTCGACCACCTTCTCCTTGCGCGCGCTGGACGACTGGCCTCCGCGGAGGAGGATGATCGACGAGCCCACCATCAGGACGAGCACCGCTGCCATGGCGAACTGTGGCCGCGTCACCCAGGCGCCGGCGCGGGCGAGCAGCCGCCCGGTGCGACGCGGGATCGACGCGGGCGGCTTCTCGGTGCCAGCGACCGCGAGGATGCGCGCCTCGAGCAGCGAGGACGGCTCCTCGAGCGCGAGCATGCCCGCCGCCTCCCGACCCTTGCGCAGGCGAGCGACGAGGCCGAGCAGCGCTCGCAGGAGAGCAGGTGCTGCTCCGCCTCGGCGACACGGCGCGGCTCGAGCTCGCCATAGGCCAGCTCGACCGAGATCTCGTCCAATCGCTCGCAGTCCACCGCGTTCAGTCCTTTCTCACCCCGAGAGACCCTTGGCGTAGTCCTCGAACTCCGACAGCGCCGCCTGCAGCCGTTCGAGGGCGTAGCGCATGCGCGATTTCACTGTGTTCTCTCCCACGCCGACGATCTCGGCGATCTCCTTGAAGGGGAGATCGCTGACCTGCCGCAGCAGGAACACCTCGCGTTGGTCGTCCGGCAGCGCCTCCACCGCCGTGCGCAGGTGCTCCTGCAGCTGCTTGTTGATCGCCGAGCGATCCGCCCCCGCCCCCTTGCCGGCCACCGTCTCCATCAAGGTCGCTCCTCCCTCGCTCTCCGAGACGGGTGCATCGAGCGACGGGTGACGCCGGTGGACCCGCTTGCGGAGGTGATCGATGCAGAGGTTGCGGGCGATCGTGTAGGCCCAGGTCGTGAACTTGGACTCCGCCTTGAACGTCTCCACGTTGTGGACGATCCGCACGAACACGTCCTGGACGATGTCCTCCGCCGTCGACGGCGAGTGCACCTGGCGCAGCGTGAAGTTGTAGAGCGGTCGCTGGTGACGCCGGACCAAGATCTTGAAGGCCTGCGCGTCTCCATCCCGGTACCGGGCGATCAGCTCCTCGTCGGCCGGCTCCGTCACGACGCGACCCCACGGCAGGCCCGCCACCCGGGCAGGGCCCTCCCGCCGACGGAGGCGGTGTCGAGGGTCGGCGTCGATTCTCGTTCACGAACCATGAGACGTCCGACACCCCGATTCGGTCTGCGATGCCCGACCCACGGCAGAATCGGTGGACCTATACCTCGCCCCGTCGACCCGACACAACAACCAGGCACCTGGACCGAGGAGCCGTTGCCTCCTCCGGACGGGGTCGGGGTACCAGGTGGGAGAGGGAATGTGGACGTACGGGGCGGGCATCCAACCGCCGTGGACGTCTGCTCTCGGGGCCGTCAGGCACCATTTGCGCAGAGGTGCTGGATCCCCCACGGGATTCAGGGCTAGGCTTTCCACCCATACTGTCGTCCGTATCCCGAAAAGGAGAGGGGGCCATGATCTTCCGGAAGGTGCAGTCCGAACCCACGACGTCATCCACGCCGTCGCAAGAGGCGGGGTCGCTGGAGGTGATGTCGTCGGAAGCGAGGACGCGACGGGCCAGGCACGTCCTGGCACGCCTCACCGCCGGGGTCGTCCTCGTCGGTGTCGTGGCACCGCTGTGGTCGATCGGCACCGCAGCGGCCCAGGGCAAGGCCGCCGCGGCTCCCCCGAAGGCCTCGACGGCCGCCTCGTCCTCTGCGCCCGTCGGGGCGCCGAGCGTCGTCGCGGCACCGAGCGCCTCTGGCTCGGCCACGCCCGGCGCCGTTCCTCCCCCCACCACGGGTGGCGGCGGCCTCGACGGCGCCACCTACGCGGTGCGTCTGCGCGACCTCGAGCAGCGCATCAACGAGCTCAAGGAGCAGATCCGCAAGAGCCACACCCGGCTCGCGCTCCTCAGCGAGTCCGTGCTCGGAGGCGTCACCGCCGCCGCGCGCGCCGAGATCACCTTCGTCAACGAGATGTCGGGCGCCTACCGTCTCAAGCGCATCGTCGCGCTCTACGACGGCTCGCCGCTCGCCACCAAGACCGACGAAAAGGACGGCATCGCCGAGCAGAAGGAGATCCAGCTCTACGCGGAGCTCGTCCAGCCCGGCGACCACACCCTGCAGATCCTGCTCGAGTACCAGGGCAGCGGGTACGGCGTCTTCTCGTACCTCAAGGGCTACAAGTTCGAGGTGCGCTCGAGCCGCTCGTTCACAGCGCTCGAGGGCAAGACCATCTCGATCAAGATCGTCGGCTTCGAGCAGGGCGGCCCGACCACTCCGTTCGAGGAGCGGCCCGCCGTGAAGTTCACCGAGAAGATCACCGCGGGCGCCGTCTCGGGCGCGGCGGGGGCACCGGGCGGTGGGGGCGCGGCCAAGAAGCCGGAGAGCAAGTGAGCATGTCCAGGAACGCCGGGGGGCGCCGTGTCGGCATGACACGGCCATGGGGAGCACGAGCCAAGGGGTGGAGCGCCGCGTGGCTGCTCGCCTCTTCTCCGGCTTTCCTGGGCACGGCAGCGCTGGTGGCGCTGCCCGTCGCGACTGTGCTCGTGCCGTCGATCGCGCACGCCAAGCTGGGGGCCAGCGAGGCGCCCGGCGTGGCGAGCGGCGAGCTCGACGGGATCGACAAGGACATCCCGACCATCGCTTCGGCGCTCAAGAAGGTCGGCCTCCGCTCGGCCGAGCAGATGCTCACCGACGGCGAGCTCCTGTTCCGCACCAAGGACTACCAGAAGGCGATCCTCGTCTTCTCGCAGGTCGAGGTGCAGTACACGGGCAACAAGCCGGCGTACGCCGAGGCCGTCTACCGCGGCGGCGAGGCGCTCTACGCGACCAAGGACTACCTCTCCGCGCGCACCAAGTTCAAGATCGTCGCCGAGCACGCGAAGGACGGCGAATACAAGCCGTACGCGGCCAAGGCCATCGCCCGCCTCGTCGACATCGCGATGAAGGTCGACGACCCGAAGGATCCCAAGACCATCGACGAGGTGCTCGCGCGCATCGCTGCGCTGCCGCCGTCCGACGTCGACTCGGTGATCCTCTACGCCAAGGGCAAGGCGCTGTTCTTCAAGGGCGACCTCGAGCCGGCCAAGGCCACGCTCGCTTCGGTCGGCCCCGACGGCGGCTTCCAGCACCAGGCGCGGTTCGTCCTCGGCGTCATCGCGCTCAAGCAGTCGCAGCCCGGCAAGTACCAGGCGGCGATCGACGCCTTCAAGAAGGTCACCGATCTCCCCGGCGACACCGACGAGCACAAAGAGGTCATCGACCTCGCGTGGATCGCGATGGGCCGCCTGTTCTACGAGATGGACATGCTCGACGAGGCCGTCCTCGCCTACCAGCACGTCGACAAGACCAGCAAGCACTTCGACACGTTCCTCTACGAGATCGCCTGGGTCTACGTCCGCAAGGAAGACCAGGAGAAGGCGACCCGCGCGCTCGAGCTGCTCGCGCTCACGAGCCCCGACGGCCCGTACAGCATCGAGGGCGAGCTGCTCAAGGCGGACATCCAGCTCCGCAAGGGTGAGTTCAAGAAGGCCCTCGAGACCTACGAGCACGTGCGCGACGCGGTCGACCCGCTCCGCAAGCGCGTCGACGACTACCTCAACAGCGGCAAGACCCCGGGCGACTACTACGCGAAGCTCGTCCTCCAGAACCCCGACTCGCTCGACGGCCCCGACGCGTTGCCGCCGATCGCGATCAAGTGGGCGAAGGAGGGGCCCGACGGCGCCCTCGCCTTCAACGTCGTGGAGAGCGTCCAGCAGACCAAGCAGCTCCTGACCGAAGCGCAGGACATGCTCGACAAGCTGCAGGCGGTCGTGAAGAACAACGCCATCAAGGCCTTCCCGGGCCTCAAGGCGCAGTACGAGAAGGTCATCCTGCTCGAGAACCGCCTCGCCGTCGCGCGGGCGCACGTGGGCCAGGGCCTCGACGACGCGGAGCCCAGCGAGGTCGGCGGCGAGCTCGCCACCGTCCGCGACCAGCGTCGCCGCCTGCAGAAGTACATCCTCGGCCTGCCGGTCGACGACGACGGCCTCTCCAAGCGCGAAGAGGAGGCCGCCGCCCTGTGGCGCGCCGCCTCCCAGGATCTGCAGAAGCGCAAGATCGAGATCGACATGCTGCAGGCGCAGGCCACCGCGCTCCGCAAGTACATCAAGACCAAGGGCGGCGATCCCAACACCGTGGCCGAGCACATGAAGACGCTCGACTCGGTGGAGATCGAGCTCAAGCAGTACACGCAGGAGTACGCCGCGCTCAAGAAGCAGGTCGAGATGGGCAAGGCCCAGCTCGGCCTCGGCGACCAGAAGACCAAGGAAGACGCCGAGGCGCGCGAGCAGTACCGCGACCTCCTCGAGAAGGAGATCGGCCTCGCCGCGAACCTGGGCGGCCAGAGCAAGTCCTACGCGGACAAGGCCAGCCCGGTGATGGCGAAGGCGCGGGTCACCGAGGGCAAGATCCTCGAGCAGAAGAAGGTGCTCGACGACCAGATCAAGACCCAGAGCGCCGGCCTCAAGGCGGAGCTCGACGCACACCAGGCGGCCCTCGACGGCTACCGCGACCAGCTCGCCAAGTTCGAGGACGAGGCCAAGGAGACGGTCGGCGCCGTCGCCAAGCGCAACTTCGGCCTGGTGAAGGACAAGCTCACCACGCTCGTCATGCGCGCCGAGGTCGGCATCATCGATCAAGCGTGGAAGGAGCGGGACGTTCGTAAGCTCATCCTGCGCGACCGCCAGGTGGAGCTGAAGGACGCCGAGAAGCTCCTCGACGACGAGCTCAAGCAGATCAACAACGACGGGGCGGGGTTCGAGTGATCATGCGCAAATCGATGAGCCTTCGGGGCGTGAGCGCCCTCGGGATCGTGCTCGCGGGGCTCGGCGTGAGTGGCCTCGTGGTCGCAGGCTGCCAAGCCCCCGCCGCCAAACCCGCTGCGTCGGCCCGCCGTCGGCGTCGGCCAAGCCGACCGCGGCCAAGCCCACGCCGGTCGGCAACCTCCCGCCCGTCAACATGGACGGCACGCCTCCGGGCGCGTTCGAGGTCCAGAACCAGAAGGGCCCCGGCCTCCCGGTGGTCATCACGGTCAAGCCGTGGCCGTCGCAGGCGCTCGGCGCCGTCGCGGCCCCTGCGGCGAGCGGCACGGGCAAGCCGCAGGTGGTGAGCGATCTTCCGCCTCCCACCAACGCGCAAGAAGAAGCGCTCTACGACCTGCAGAAGCACGCCGATCTCTACAAGAAGGGCGCGGGCGGGTACGCCAAGGCCGTCGGGCAGATCATCCGCCAGCGCTACGAGACCAAGCGCAAGGCGCGGCTCTCGTCGCTGCAGGAGTCGATCGACCGCGACCAGGCGGAGCTCAAGAAGGCCCGCATGGACACGATGGAGCGCCTCAAGGCGTTCCTCGCCAAGTACCCCGACGTCGCCGAGCACACGCCGAGCGCCATGTTCCGCCTCGCCGCGCTCTACGAGGAGCAGGCGATCGACACCGACATCGACCCGAGCGATCCGAAATACGTCGAGAAGATCCGCGCGGCCTACGAGCCCGCCGAGAAGCTCTATCGCGAGGTCATCCTCCGCTTCCCGAGCTACACGCAGCGCGCGTCGGTGCAGTTCTTCCTCGGCGCCCTCCTCTCCGACACCGGCCGCGGGCCCGAGTCGCAGTGGGTGTGGCGCGCGCTCGTCTGCAGCAACCACTACCAGTTCCCCCTGCCCGCGCCCGCCAACGACGCGGAGGCCAAGGCGCGCGAGAAGTGGAAGGACGGCGTCCCCCCGATGCCGCAGGACCACGACACCAAGTACTGGGACGACTGGCGGACCAACCACTACACGCCGCCCGACCCCAAGAAGAAGGCCAAGCCGCCGGCCAAGCCCAAGCCGGGCGCCAAGGCCGCTCCGGTCGTGAGCGACACCGAGGACAGCTACAAGGACGTCTACCCCGACGACTGCGTGGCCATCCCGGCGCCGATCCCGCTCGGTCAGGACGAGATGCCGTTCCTCGCGCAGACGTGGTGGCGCCTCGGCGAGTTCCACTACAGCCGTGGCGACGAGGCGGCCGAAGAAGAGGGCTACTTCGGCGCGAGCCCCTACCGCTACAACCGCGCGCTGCGTGCGTACGAGCACGCCGTGAAGACCTCCAATGAAACGGTGAAGGTCTTCACGATGTACAAGATCGCGTGGACTTTCTACAAACAGCAGCGATACAACGCTGCGCGCACGCAGTTCCTCGCGCTGCTCGCCTACTTCGACGAGAAGGAGAAGAAGGGCGGCCAGTCGGGTGACCTGCAGATGCGCCAGGACGCCTGGGACTACATCGCTTCGGCGCTCACCTACCTCGACATGGAGGGCCCGGGGGCCGACGAGCCGTTCATCGAGCGCGAGGACGTGTTCGGTCTCTTCAGCGGCAAGGAGCTCGAGAAGAAGCTCGAGATCGCCGTCGACCGCGTGCAGGACCCGAAGCTCGTCCCGCAGGACAAGGCGTGGACCCCGAAGATCTACAAGGCGCTCGCCGCCGAGTTCGAGTCGGACGAGGTCCAGGGCAACGCCATCAAGACCTACGAGCTGATCCTCAAGAAGTACGAGTGCGATCCGGAGGCCCCGCTCTTCCAGAAGAAGATCGCCGACCTCTACGACTACCTCGCGCTCAAGGCCGAGGCCAAGTCCGAGAAAGAGGAGTACTCGAGCAAGGCGCTCGAGGCCCGCACCAAGCTGCTGAACTACGTCGGCAAGGACAGCAAGTGGGTCGAGTGCAACAAGAACAACCCGGACGCGATCCGTCAGGCCGAGACCCTGATGAGCGACGGCGTGAAGTACTCCGCGAGCAAGCACACCGCGCTCGCCCGCGAGTACATCTCCAAGGCGGGCAACTACCCGGAGGGCAGCAAGGACCGCAAGGACTGGCTGACCAAGGCGCGTGACGAGTACAAGCTCGCCGAGAAGGGCTGGACCGCCTACCTCGCCCAGGACGTCGACGCCCCCGACAGCTACGAGTCCAAGTACTGGATCGCCGACAGCCGCCACAAGGCCGTGAAGATCACCTACCTGCTCGGCGAGAAGCTCGACCCGGCGCAGGTCAAGAACGCGCGCGACGCCGCCGTCGACGTGCGCGACAGCGTGCTCGACGACAAGTACCTGCGCTACGCCGCGTACTTCGCGGTCGAGGTCTACGACCTCCTCGCCAAGGAGGGCTTCGACGCCCACAAGAACGCGGGCTGCCTCCCCGGCAACGGGCTCGAGGTGATCGACTCGCCGCTCGACGAGCCCGGCGACGCGTGCCGCCCCGACAGCGAGAAGGACGCGCGCGAGAAGAAGCGCATCTGGGTGCGCCCGATCCCGGACAACGTCGTCTCGACGCTCAAGGAGCGCGAGGAGTACGTGTCGAAGGTCCCCGAGTCGCTCGACCTCGACAAGAACTCGCTGCCGTTCCGCTACTTCATCGCCGACGCGCTCTACCGCTACGGCCGCTTCGACGAGGCCACGCCGCGCTTCGAGGCCCTCTGGAACGAGCAGTGCGGCAAGAGCGACACGGGCTACGAGGCCTGGTACCGCCTCGTCGTCATGTCGAACCTCCGCGAGGATTCGAAGCGCAGCAAGTCGCTCAGCGACGCGGCCAAGGCCAAGTCGTGCGCGATGACGCCGGAGCAGAAGATCAAGGAGAAGGCCCTCATCGAGGGCACCGACATCAACGCGCTCTTCAAGGAGGCCGACGAGGCCTACGCGGCGGCCGAGAAGGAGACCGACCCCAAGCTCAAGGCCGCCAAGTACCGCGAGGCCGCGGCCAAATACGAGGCCGCCCTCAAGGTCGCGCCGTCGCGCCCCGAGGCGCCCCGCGCCGCGATCAACAGCGCCTACTGCTACAAGCAGGTCAACGAGTACAAGCGCGCGGCCGAGGTCTACCGGTTCTTCCTCGACAAGTACGGCAAGGAAGAAGACCTGATCGCCTACCGCGACGGCGACCCGAAGAAGGGCATCAAGAAGGACCCCGAGCAGTTCAACACGCGCCTCGACTACACGAAGAAGGCGCTCGGCGAGCTCGGTCGCACCTACCTGCAGGCCTTCGACTACGCGAACGCCGCCAAGCTCTTCGAGGAGAAGACCGGCCGCAAGCTGCTCGACGAGGCCGAGCGGCGCGACTCCGCGTTCACCGCGGTCGTGCTGCAGGCCAACCTCGGCAACCGCGACAAGATGCTCGCGGCGCGCACCAAGTTCCTCGAGTTCAAGCCCCCGGCGACCGAGATGGCGGAGATCGACTTCATCGTCGCCACCTTCGAGTACAACCAGTGGAAGCAGGACCCGAAGAACGCGGGCCAGCGCGCCAAGGCGACCGCCGCGCTCGACACCTACTACACCAAGTACAAGGGCCAGGGCCCCGCGCTCCGCTACGTCGTCGAGATCTCGTACGACATGGCGCTGCTCCGCAAGGAGGGCGGCGAGGCCTCGTTCCGTGACTGGTACAAGAAGACCAGCGAGGCGTTCCTCGCCTACAAGGCGCAGAACAAGGACGCGGTCGGCACGCGCTACGCGGACATGGGCGCCGAGGCGGCCTACTTCTTCGTGAACGAGCAGATCGAGAAGGAGTGGGACCCGCTCCCCGGCGGTCAGCCGCGCTTCAAGTACGAGGGCACGGCCGACAAGGTCGTCAAGCAGCTCGAGATCGACGACAAGAAGCGGGTCAAGTTCATCGACGACCTCGAGAACATCAACAAGACCTACGTCAGCAAGAAGTGGTTCCCGATCGTCAACGCCCGTCAGGGTTCGGTCGACGACCAGATGCGCACCGCCCTCGCCAAGTCGAAGGTGGAGGTGCTCGACCCGGCGACCGCAAAGAAGATCAAGGACATCGAGGACAAGGCGCAGAAGACCCTCGACGATCCGAAGGCGAGCGACGAGTCGAAGGGCCAGGCGGCCGCGCTGCTCGAGAAGGCCGACAAGATCCGTCAGGACACCAACCAGGCCTGGAAGAACAAGCGCAAGCAGTACTACGACGTGCTCGAGCCCGAGATGATCGACCGCTACGCCCGCGCGTACATCCGCGGCAAGCAGTTCGACGTGAAGGACGTCTGGGTCACCAAGGCGGTGCAGCGCCTCGCGTACTACACCGACCAGCTCGAGGACACGAAGATGCGGCTCTACCTCGCCACCGTCGAGAAGGACCTGCCGCCCTTCAAGTACAAGGACCAGATGTTCAAGCAGGCGCGTCCGGGTTCGATCGAAGCGCCGGTCCCGACGCCGGAGACCTCCGTCATCACCCCGCCGCCGCCTGCCACCACGGAGACGAAGTGATGACCCGGCTCGTCACCCGCCTCCTCGGCCTCGGCCTCGTCGCTGCACCGCTGGTGCTCGCTGGAGCCTGTGGCAGCAAGACGCCGGCGAACTCGGCGAAGACCGGGGCCAGCGGCAGCGCCTCGGGGGCGAACGAGAAGGTCGAAGCCGCCAAGGCTGCGGACACCTCGGTCGGCAGCGACGCGCCGCCTCCGCCCCCGCCTGCAGCGGCGGAGGGCAGTGACCTCACCGGCGACGCGCTCACCCAGTACAACGCAGGTCGAGCGGCCTACGAGGCCGGTGATCTGAGCGGCGCTTCGACCGCCTTCCAGAAGGCGGCGAGCTCCGCGCCCAAGAACGCCCAAGTGCAGTACGCCCTCGGGCTCACCTTCGAGCGGATGGGCAAGCAGACGGACGCGCTCGAAGCCTACCGCAAGGCCAACACGTTCAACCCCGAGTGGGCGTCGCCCGCGGCGGCCTACGCGTTCCTCCTCTACAACACCGGCTCCAAGACCGAGGCCGAGTCCAAGCTCCAGGACTGGACCGCCAAGGTCAAGGACCCGAAGAACAGCTACGGCTTCAAGGTGGCGCTGGGCGAGATCAAGTCGCTGCAGGGCGACAGCGCCGCTGCGCAGCAGCTCGCCGGCGACGTGCTCACCCTCGAGGGCAAATACGCCGACGCGATGGTGCTCATCGCGCGCGACCACTACCGCCGCGGCCGCCTCGACCTCTGCAAGTACGTGCTCTCGGCGATCCTCGACGGCCAGCAGACCCAGGAGGAGAAGGACAAGGGCCTGCCCGCCAAGGCGAACCCGCCGCGCGCGGCCGCCCACCCCGACGCCCACTACCTGCGGGCCGTCATCCTGCAGAAGGCCGGCGAGCGCCTCGAGGCCGCGAAGTGGTTCGAGAGCGCGAGCAAGCTCCGCCCCGACCTGTTCGAGGCCCACCTGCAGCTCGGCCTGATCCGGCTCGAGGCCAACGACGCCGAGGGCGCGGTCGGCCCCCTGCAGAAGGCGGTGCAGTTCTCCGCGGGTACCAGCGCGGAGATCAACGCGCGGACCCACCTCGCCCTCGGCGAGGCCTACCGGCTCGTGGGTGGCAAGGCGGCCGAGGCCAAGACCCAGTACAACTGGGTGGTCGGCAGCACGGGCGCCGACTCCAAGATCAAGGCGCGGGCCATGTACAACCTCGGCCTGCTCTACTTCCTCACGCCAGGCATCGACGGCCTCGTCGACACCGCCCGCTACGACAAGTCGGTCGACTACTGGAACCAGTACAAGACCGCCAAGGGCACCGCGAACAGCGCCGACTGGCCCAACGACGCCGACGACCTCATCGAGCAGGCCCGCCGCGCGCGTGCCGCGGCCGCCGCCGGTGGTGCCGGCGCGGGTGGCACCACGCCCAAGCCCGCGACGCCCACGCCCACCGCTTCGGCGAAGCCGGCGACGCCCACTCCAGCGCCGAGCGCCTCCGCGAAGCCGGCGACCCCCACGCCCAGCGCGTCGGCCAAGCCCGCTACCCCCGCCCCCTCGGCGAGCGCGAAGCCGGCCGCGTCCGGTGGCGCCGTCAAGGACAAGTTCTAGACTACGGTTTCCAGGCTGCGGTCTGGAACCAAGGTCTCCCCTCGCTGTCCGTCTCTCCAGGAGTCCCCATGAAGCTGTCTCACTTCCTCCTCGGTTTCCGTCTTCGTCGCCGCCGCCGTCGCTTCCACGTCGGAGGCACAGGCTCAGGCGAAGAAGAAGGCCGAGGTCTTCGAGATCGGCCCGATCATGGTGACCGCGCGCCCCACGCGCCCGAGCGCCATCGTGGAGCTCGGCAAGATCCTCCCCGAGATCGAGATCGAGAAGATCCGCCAGCCGTTCATCAGCAAGATCGAAGAAGCGCTCGCGGGCGACCCGTTCTGAGCGCTGCTTCCGTGTCCTCGTGATCGCGCTCGTCCTCGGGCTCCTCGTCGTCTCGATCCCCGTCGCCCTCGCCGCCCGCAGCACCCTGCGGCTCGTGCGGGGGCTCGGTGCGATCGACACCAGCGCCGTCGTGCGGGGATTGAAGAAGAACCCGGCCGCCCTGCCCGCGCTCGCGGCCGAGGTCGAGAAGTCGGCGCCCGACAGCCTCGTCGGTCGTCTGGTCGGCGCGATCCTCCTGCCCGTCGATCCGCGACACGACGCGGCGCTGCAGCGACGGCTCGCGTTGTCCGAAGCCGTGTCCGACGTGGAGCGCGCGGTCTCGCAGGACGCGCGGGTGCCGCGGGTGGCTGCCTCCCTCGCGGCGACGGGTGGACTCTTCGCCGCCGCCCTCACCATGCGCGAGGGCATGCGGGCGCCCATCGTCGAGGGCGTCGATCCGGTCCCCGCGCTGTTCGCCATCGTGGAGCGGGGCCTGATGCTGGCCTGCATCGCGGTGTTCGGGAGCGTCGTGTGCGCCACCCTGCACCGATGTGCGCAGAAGACCCGGACCCGGCAGCTCTCCGAGGTCGACGACCTGGCCGAGGACCTCGAGCAGTGGCTGGACGCGAACGAGAAGTAGATCGCTTGAGACGGAAGGCCGTCCAAGTGTACAGTGGAACGATCGTCGGGAACTTCTCGAGAACGTCGCTGTCCATCCCATCACGCCCTGGAATCTCCATGGCGCTGCTAGGGGTCGGAGGTCGGTGGGCATGAACCAGAATCAGGGTCCGCGGTCGCAGCAGGGTGGTGGGGGCGCAGCGAAGCCCGGGCAGATGACCATGGCCATGCGGGCGATGCCCCAGGCCACTGGTCCCAAGGTCCTCCGCATCGGCAAGGTGCAGGGTGGCCGCGTGATCGAGGAGCGCGTCGTCAAGCAGCGCACCCACGTCACCATCGGCTCGAGCCACACCAACATGTTCCTCGCCGCGGGCCAGGGCGTGCCCGAGACGATGAAGCTCTTCGAGCTCGTCGGCAGCGAGTACATGGTCAACCTCGCCGACGCGATGACCGGCCGCGTGGCGCTGCCCACCGGCGTGACCGACGTCGCGCAGGCGCGCGCGAGCGGCCTCGCCAAGAAGGTCGGCAACTACTACCAGCTCAAGCTCACCGACGACTCGCGCGGCAAGGTCGTCATCGGCGACACCACGTTCCTGTTCCAGTTCGTCGCGCCGCCGCCGGTGCAGCCGAAGCCCCAGCTGCCGCTCGCGGTGCAGGGTGGCTTCGCCTCGCAGATCGACTGGGCGTTCACCATCATCGCCGCGTTCTCGTTCCTCGTGCACTTCGGCTTCGCCGGCGCGGTCAACAGCGACTGGCTCGATCCGCTCGTCGACGAAGAGGGCGAGGTCAAGGGCCTGATCGCCGACGCGTCCAACCGTCCCACGCCTCCCATCGAGGAGAAGAAGGACGTGCCGTCCGACAAGGACAAGGCCGACAAGGACAAGGACAAGGACAAGAAGGACGACAAGAAGGTCGCCGAGGCCCCCAAGGGCGGCGACAAGAAGGGTCCGACCGGTCCCGCCGGTCCCGCGCAGATCACCAAGGCCCAGGGCGCGGCGCTCTCCAACGAGCTCGACCAGCTCGAGATGAAGGCCCTCGGCAGCCTCGGCGGCAGCGGCCCCGCGCAGTCCAGCATCATGAAGCCCGGCGCCTCGGCGGCCGACTCGAGCCTCGACGCCATCGCGGCCAAGGGCGGCGGCGTCGACACCAGCGGCACCGGCCTCAAGACCGGCGCCGGCGGCGGTGGTCCGATGATGCCCGGTCAGGGCGGCGGCAAGGGCCTCTCCGGCGTCGGCGACACCAAGGGTGGCGGCGGCGGCGGCGGTGGCGGCGGCGGCGACAAGTCGACCGAGGTCAAGGTCCCTGTCGGCGAGGCGGCCACCGGCGCGGCGGCCGGCGCGAGCAACGTCAAGGACGCGGACAGCGTCATCGCCCGCAACAAGTGGCGCTTCAAGGCCTGCTACCAGAAGGCCCTCGCCTCCGACCCCAACGCCGGCGGCACGGTGAAGATCACCGTCAAGGTCGGCGAGGGTGGCGAGGTCACGAGCGCGAGCATCGCCTCGAACGACGCCAGCAGCGCCCTCGGCGCCTGCATCCAGTCCTCGTTCATGTCGATGAAGTTCGCCGAGCCCGACGGCGGGTCGGCCACATTCACCGTCCCGGTCGTCCTCTCGGCAAAGAAGTGAGCGAGAGGGCGTCAGCTCTACCGTAGGCCCTGAATGGCCGACTGAATGGCCGGCTGGCCCCACGCAACAGTCTGGGGGTAGCCGGCCGTTCAGCTTTCTGGCGGGTGGTTGTCGTTGACACGGCTGGGCATACAGATACGCTCCTCAGTCGATTAGGGAGGCTTCATGGCTCGACGTTCTTGGTGGCTCGTTGCGGTTCCGGCGCTCGCAGCATTCGTGTTCGGTAGCGCAGCCGCGCAGACCGGACCGGACGTCAAGGCTGGTACGGCAGTGACGCCCGCCGATCAGGTCTCCGCGGCCGATGGCTCGGTGGCCAAGATCCAGACCGCTGCCAACCGTGTCCGTCACCTCCTCGACGACGCGCGGAAGAACAGCCCGAAGGACATCGTCAAGCTCACCTGCCTGCAGGACAAGCTCGCCCAGATCGAGATCAGCCTCGACAGCTCCAAGAAGCGTGCGGCATCGCTCAAGACGGCGCAGGCCGCGGGCAACAAGGATCTCGCGAACCACGAGTTCACGATGCTCACCACGCTCCGTCAGCGCTCCGAGCAGCTCGACGCCGAGGCGAACCAGTGCATCGGTGAGGAGATCGGGTTCCCGGGGGAGACCAAGACCTCCACCACGATCGACCCGAACATCGCGCCGGTCGACCCGGGCGGGACGACGGGTTGGATCGACCCCGGAGTTGTGGTAGTCATCCCCCCTGCTAGCCCGGTGAAGTAGGTCGGGGTGGGGTGAGTTCCGCAGCCATGTCGCTGGCGCGGGGCGATATGTGCGCAGTCGCTGTGGGTTAGAAGTGGGCGGGGGCGCTGCGAGCGCTGACCGAGCGGAGTCATGAAACGTCTTCTCGTAGCCTTCTCCACCGTTGCCGCCTCCACGGCGTTGCTCGCAGTCACGGCTGACGCTCAGGCGCAGCTCTGGCTCCGGGACCGCAGTGGTACGCAAGGTGCCGGTATCCGTAGTGGTGACCTCGAGCTGCACCCCGGTGTGGCTGCCGAGGTCGGCTACGACTCCAACTTCTTCAACCGCTCGACCAAGAACGCCAACGTCCGGCCCGTGATCGACACGGTGCTGCTCCGGCTCACCCCTTCGTTCTCCGTCACCACGCTCGGCGTCCAGCGCCGCCCCGATGGCAGCGAGACCCCGCCGCCCAAGGTCGCGTTCAGCGCCGGCGCCGCGTTCATCTTCCAGCAGTTCCTCACCAACACCGACGTCGGCAAGCTCGATCGCAGCAACCAGTTCGGCATCAACGGCGACGTCGCGTTGCTCATCGCCCCGGGTCGCCCCTGGGGCTTCAACATCTTCGACAACTTCACGCGCAGCGCGGCGCCGTCCCTCGACAACTCCGTCGTCAACGGCCTCAACCGCATCGAGAACACCGCGCGCGCCGAGCTCGTCTACACCAAGACGGGTGGGCTGTTCGACTGGCGCCTCGGTTACTCCCTCGGAATGACCTACTTCGAGGACAACGGCGCGGGTCAGCAGAATCTGAACAACACCATCCACACGGTCTACACCCGCGGTCGTTGGCGCTTCTTGCCGCGCACTGCCCTCGTGTACGACGGCAGCCTCGGCTTCCAGAACTACACGAACAAGACCAACGGCCTCGCGAACTCCACGCCGGTGCGCACGCGCGTCGGTCTCGCCGGTCTCGTCACCGATCGGTTGTCGCTGCTGGCCATGGTCGGCTGGGGAGCGAGCTTCTACGAGAAGCAGGGCGACTTCGACTCCGTCATCGGCCAGATCGAGCTGCGCTACTTCCTCACGGGCGCCGCGCCCGAGGCGGGCACGCAGTCGAGCTCCATGTCGTCGATCGCGTTCGGCTTCACGCGCGATTTCGCCAACTCCTACCTCGGCAACTACTTCGAGCGCAACCGCGGCTACATCTCGCTGTCGGCGCTGTTCGCGCAGTCGTTCTACCTGGGCTTCGACGTCGGCGCCGCCGCCGTCCGCTACCCCACCGTCCACGATCGAGACACCGGCGCCGCCACCACAGGGGCCTTCACCAACGGCCGCGTGGACGCGAACCTCTTCGCCGAATACCGCGTCAAGGACTGGCTCGGGTTCAACGTCTCGCTCAGCTACCTGGGCGAGATCTCCAGCACGCAGGTCCGGGGCACTGGCGCTGCTTCCAGCACGCTGACGAACATCGACTACAACCGCTTCATGGGCCTCGCCGGCGTCCGCGTCTTCTTCTGAGCGATTCCCTGACGACGAATTCCCTGAACGGCGGAGCACGGTGACGCGACCAAGTTGTAGAGGTAGCCGGTCGATGGTCACACGCAGTTCTGGACGGTTGGTCGGTCGTTTTCTCGCTGCCGTCGCGGCGGCCGCGCTCATGGTGGGGTGCGCCTCGCCCCCCGCCCGCGCCCCGAAGCTGCCCCCGCCCATCGAGTCGGCCTCGCTGGGCCCGGACGACGTGTTCGAGGTGACCGTCTACGACGAGCCGGCCATGTCCAAGGCCTATCGCGTGGCGCCCAACGGCACCATCAACTTCCCGCTCATCGGCACGCTGCAGGTCGAGGGCAAGGAGCCGCAGCAGGTCCAGGACCTGATCACCACGCAGCTCCAGGAGAAGAAGATCCTCAAGAACCCTTCGGTGTCGATCCTCGTCAAGGAGGTCAACTCGAAGAAGGTCGCCGTGTTCGGCCAGGTGCAGAAGCCGGGGCAGTTCCCCATGACCGCGGGCATCACCCTCGTGCAGGGCATCTCGCTCGCGGGCGGCTTCACCTCGCTCGCCGATCGCGACCGCGTGACCATCAACCGCAAGGTCTCGTCCAACAAGATCCTGCGCGCCGTGGTCTCGGTGGCGGCGATCACCGAAGGCCGGTTGAACGACATCCCGCTCCAGGCGGGCGACACGATCTACGTCGAAGAGCGCGTGTTCTGAGCCGCCGCTGCGACGCTATCGGCGCAGCGTGAAGCCACGGACGACGGCGTCGCGTCCCTGCGCGACCAGGGTCACGAGCACACGGCCGGCCGGCGCTGCGCAGCGCGCCTCTGCGGTGCCGATGCGGAGCGTGAGCGATCCATCCGTGGCGCGATCGACGTCGAGCGCGTCGCCCTCGGCCGTGGGGTAGCGACACGCGCCGTCCTCGGCGATGCGCGCGACGAGCACGCCGAGCGGGGTGCGCAGCTCGATCGCGGGGAGCTCGCGAAACCCACCGACCGCGACGCGCAGGTGGAGCGTGCCGTAGTCCGTGTCGGCCACCGCGACCCGCGCTCGACCGGGCAACACGAGGCCCGTGCGGTTCGACAGCACGGTGAGCGGATCGGGGACGAGGTGCTGCGTCGAGCCGAGGCCGAGGGTCTCGTCGCTCGCCAAACGGTGGCGCAGGTCGAAGCGCAGCGCGGTGAGCCCGGTGGGGGAGGCGAAGGCCAACGCCCCCTGCCCGAGCGGCAGCGGACTCGCGCTCGAGGCGATCGTGGTGGCGACGAACCGACCGGCCCACGGATCGTAGCGGCGCAGCGCGCCGTCCCAGAGGAACGGTGCCCCGTCGGTGGCCGCGACGAGGACGGGGCGGCTCGGGCCCGCGTCGACGGGCGCGAGGGCCTCGAGGCTCCCGTCGGCGCGCAGGAGCGCGGCCTGCCACTGCTTGGCGAGGGGCTCTCCGCGCACGAGCAGCGCAGCGCCGGACGGGAGCGCGTACCCGGTGATCCAGGTGGTGGCCGCGGCGTCGAGCCTGGTGCTCGTGCGCGCGTCGGCGGAGAGGAGCTCCAGGTCGGGGACCGGGGCGCCGGCGGCGTCGGTGCCGCCAGCGACGACCAGCTCGCCGGTGGCGAGGCGAAGGACCACGGGGTCGAGTCGCCCTCGCGACAGCGACGCGAGGTCGAGCGTGGTCGTCGTGCGCAGGCCCGGATCGATCACCTCGAGCGCGCGTGAGAGAGTGGTGCCGCGTCCGCCTCCGACCAGCAGGACCCCGCCGCCGCCGAGCACCACGGCGGTCGCGTGGCTACGGGGCTCCGAGAGGGCGAGCGCGTCGGTCATGGCGGGCGGACGCGGCGCGAGGTCGACGATCTCGGCGTCCTCCCAGACCGTGCCGTCGGCCTCACCTCCGGCGACGATCGCGCGCTCGCCGACGAACGCCACGGCGGGGCTGCTCCTGCGGCGCCGCATGCCGAGCCGGAACACCTCGCCACGGACCCCGTCGAGGACGAGCAAGTCGGCGCGCGCGACTCCGTCGGGGGTGACGCCACCGGCCACGAGCGTCTGGCGGAGCGAGCCCGCGACGACCGCACCGAGCGGAGGCACGAACGTGTTGACACCACCCGACTCGGCCGAGAGGCCGCACACCCGGTCGATCGGGAAGAGCGCCCCAATCGCCTCGTCGCCGGCGCGGGCGAGGAGACCATGGGCGCGGATCTCGCCGTCGCTGCTGCGCGCGCGCGCGAGGAACAGCGCCGCCGCGGCGGGGAGATCGGGGAGGTCCTGGCCCACGTCGGGTCGTACCTCCACGAACGACGCCGGTCGGGGCGTGGCGTCGTCCAGGGCCTCGAGCTGCACGAGCGTGACCCCCGTCGCGGCGCATTCGGGCAACAGGGTCGCGCGCACCCGCAGCACCGCGCCGTCACTGGCGGAGCACGCGCCGAGCAGGCAGCCCATCGTGGCGAGGAGCGGCCGAGATGTGGCTCGCCGTCGGCCCGTGGTACTAGCCTGCCCTTCGTGGACCTTCCGGCGCGCTTCGGTAAGTTCATCCTGAAGCGCAAGCTCGCGCGCGGCGGGATGGCCGAGGTGTTCCTGGCGGGGCTGCCGGGCGCCGAGGGGTTCGAGAAGGAGCTCGTCGTCAAGCTGATCCTCCCGGAGCTCAGCGAGGACGAGGGCTTCGTTCGTCGGTTCGTCGACGAGGCCAAGACGTGTGTCCGACTCACCCACCCCAACATCGTGTCGGTCTTCGAGCTCGGCGTCGAGGCCGGCGTGCTCTACATGGCGATGGAGCTCGTGCGGGGCGCCACGCTCACCGAGCTCCTCGGCGAGGGCGGCAAGCTCGACCCCGACGAGGGCGCCTACCTCGGCCTCGAGCTCGCGCGCGCGCTGCACCACGCGCACAAGCGCGGCGTCCTGCACCGCGACGTCACGCCCGGCAACGTGATGCTCGACGAGGATGGCGCGGTGAAACTGCTCGATTTCGGGATCGCGGCGCCGGTGCACGATCCACGCGCCAAGGAGGAGATCTTCGGCACCCCCGGGTACATGCCGCTCGAGCAGATGGAGGGCGGCAAGCTCGGGCCGTCCACCGATCTGTTCGCGCTCGGCACCGTGCTGGTCGAGGCGTGGACCGGTCACGCGCCCTACCGTCGCGCCGACGCCCACGCGGCGCGCACGGCGTTGCTCGAGGGCGAGCCTGCGCGCCCCTCGCTCGACGTCGCGGCGCTCGCGCCGGTCGACGATCTGGTGCTGACCCTGCTGGCCCGCGAGCCCACGAGCCGGCCCCAGCACGCGGACGACGTGGCGCGCGTGCTGCGGCAGTTCCTCGGTGAACGCGGCGCCGATCACGACGACGTGGCGGTGCGGCTCGGCAAGCGCGTCGCGCGCGCCCTGCTGGCGCGAGAGGCCGGGCGCTCGGGCCCTCGTGCCGCCGTGGTGCCGTACACGATGCGCCCGACTCCCTTCGCCGAGCGCACGCGCACCTTCGCGACGCGCGGCGAGCCTCGCGCTTGGGCCGAACCCGAGAGCGAGGGTACACGGCCCGTCGCTGCGGAGGGCACGCGGAGGCTCGACGAGCCCACGGCCAGCGAACCGCCGTCGGAGCGACCGAGTGGCGAAAAGGTGGCTCCCCCTGCCCCGTCCACGCGGCGGATCGAGCCCGAGGCCGTGACTTCGACCGCGCCCTCGAGCGGCGCGCCCCGGGTGCTCGTGGCGCTGGGCCTCGTCGCGGTGGTGGTCTTCGGCGTGCTCTTCTTGCGGCGCGATCCGCCCAGGACGAGCCCGACCGACGCGGCCGTTCCGCCCGCGACGAGCGAGGTCGGCGCGACGAGCGTCTCGTCGACGGTCGTTCCGCCGTCGACGAGCCCTCCGCCTCCCTCGACCAAGTCGTCGACGACCGCGAGTGTCGCGCAAGGCACGCTGGTGCTGCTCTCGAGCCCACCCGCCAGGATCGAGATCGACGGCAAGGCGATCGGCGAGACGCCCAAGACCTACCCGACCACCGCGGGTGAGCACCGGGTCGTCTTCCGGCCGCGTGGGCTCGGCGAGTCGTTCGAGCGCAAGGTCACGTTGCCCCCGTCGGGCACCGTCACCCTGCGCGGCGACTTCAACGACGAGCCACGCATCACCGTGCAGTGAGCTACTCGGACCAGGTGAGGTCGAACGAACAGGAGGGCTGACCGAGCGCGCGACACCCACGCTCCTCGACGCGCGACTCCTTGCGCGGCCCTTGCTCGAGCGTCCCGAGCAGCCAGCCCCCGACCGACAGGCAGTGGGCGCGGTGCGTGGCCGGAAAATCGGCGATCTCGATCGAGAGGCCCGTGCGGCCCTGCGGCTTCACGACCAGCTTGCCGGCGTCGTAGTGGCGGCTCCACACGCTCGCCGCGAGCGACATCATGGTGGAGGGCGAGACCGAGCGGACGAAGAGCGAACGCACGAGGCCGACGTCGTGCGAGGCGGCGAACCGCCCTGCGTCCCAGGCGAGGCGGAGATCGCCGCGGCCGAAGCAGCGGTCGACGAGGCCCACCACCTCGACGAAGAGCTCGTAGTCCACCCAGCCCCGCGCGTCGGGGTCGACGAGGAGCGCCCGCAGCTCGGTGGTCGCCATGGAGCGGAGACGCTGCACGGCCGCGAGCCCCCCGTGGGTGGCCTGCACGTAGGCCTCGCGCGCGCGAACGGCCGACGCCTGCACGTGGACGCCGCTCCGCCCGACGGGCATGCGGGTCGACGACTCGCGCAATGGATCCCTCATTCGCGCGCCTTGGCGTCGACGAGGCCGGAGGGGTGCTTGGCGGTGAGGAAGGCCTTCGCGGCCGCGTCGGCGCGCAGCGTGGCCGAGAAGAACGCGGTCACGTACGAGGCGCCGAGCGCTCGGGCGCCGGGCGGATCGAGGTACACGAACGGCGTGCCCGGCTCGGTCTGCCGCTCGGCGACGCCGCAGCCGGCCTGGAACGTGTGCATCCCGTCGATGTCGGCGAGCGACCAGTGGCCCGCGTCGGCGATCTCGAACAGGAACAAGGGCGGCGCGCCGAGCTTGAAGTTGGACCGGATGATGTTGTTGCCGATCTCGCTGATGCTGTTGTCCTCGCGCGCCAGCAAGAAGCCCGCGGGCACCTTGATCTCGGCCATCTTGGCCGGCGGCAGCAGGTCGTTCTCCATCGGCGCGAAGATGGCGAGGCCGGCGCGGAAGCGGGGGTCGCGCGCGAGGACGAGGCCGGTGGTGGCGCCGCCGAAGCTGTGGCCGAACACGCCGACCTTCGCCGGATCGGCGCGCTTGTCGAGGCTCTTCGGGAGGGCCGTGCCGTCGAGCACCTTGTCGAGCACGAACTGCACGTCGGCGGCGCGGATGGCGAGGAACGCGCCGGAGAGCTCGGCCGACTTGCCGGCGAGGGCGTCCCACAGCGTGTTGCCCTGGTGGTCCACGGCGACGACGAGGAACCCGTGGCTCGCGAGGCGCTCGGCCATCGTCTCGACCGAGAGTCGGGTGCACGAGTGGCAGTGCGAGAACACGAGGGTCGGGAGGAGGCCGGAGGGCACCGGGCGGCGTCGACCGCGGCGTGCGCGGTGCGGTTCGCGCAGCCCGCCTTGTCGGCGACGAGCAGCTTGGCGTAGGCGTCCTTCTGGTCGCCCGCGAGGGACTCGATCGGCACGCCGGTGGCGGCGGCGGCCCGCGCCTCTTCGCTGGCGGGATACCAGATCGTGATCGGCAGGCTGCGGCCCCGCGCGGTGTCCTCGACCTTGGACGAAGCCACGCCGACGGGTGCTGGGCCCGGCTTCTCGTAGAGCGCGTCGCCCTGCTTCACGGGAGGCGGCGTCGCGTCGAAGGCGTCGGCCGCGTCGGAGCCGCCGTCGTTGGGCGGCGTGGGGGCGTCCGAAGACGAACCACAGCCGGCGATCAGAGCGAGGAGGAGCAGGGGCGCGCGCACCCCGTCAGGATCTCACGAAAGCCACACCACCGTCACGCCATCGCCGCCTTCGCCGGTGTGGCCGGGCCGGAAGCGGGCCACGTACTGCGACTTCGCCAGTTGCTCCCGTACGTGATCGCGGATGGCGCCCGACCCGTGGCCGTGCACCACGAACGCGACCCGCTGGTTGTCGTGGAGGGCGCGGTCGAGGAAGGTCTCGAGCATGGGCCAGGCGTCGTCGACCCGCAGGCCGCGCAGATCGCAGGTGTTCTCGCTGGTCTGCAGGGCCGGGAGGCTCTCGGCGCCCTCGAAGGCGGGGAGCGAGTCGCGGCCGGGCTCGGCGCTCGCGTTGCCGTGGCTCGAGCGCAGGCGCGGGAGCGACGCGCGGCCCTGGCGCAGCACGCCGCGGGCGTCGTCGCGCGGCGCCGCGAGCACCCGCAGGTCGGCGCGCGCCACGGTGAGCTTGAGGGCGCCCGCCGAGACCCGCACCTGGGTGTCGGACACGAGCTCGATCACCTCGGCCTGCGTGCGCAGGCGCGACAGCCACACCTTGGTGCCCTTGGGCAGCGGGCCCTGCGGCTCGGTGGGCTCGCGCTCGGGCCCACGGTCCTCGCTCACGAGCTCGGCCAGCTCGCCGCCGATCGCCACCTTGCTCGCGACCGAATCGAGCAGTTTGTCCGCCTCGCGGAGCCCCTCGGCGTCGGGCTTCTTGGTGCGGAGGCGGGCCTGGGCCGCGCGCAGATCGTCGCGCGCGCGGCGCAGCGAGGAGAGCAGCGCCTCGGCCTCTTTCTCCATCGCGCGGCGGTCGCGGGCGCGCGCGCGGGCGAGCTCGTCCTCGAGCTCCTCGCGGAGGGCCTGGGCCTTCTCGCGGTCGTCCTTGGCCGCGGCGCGGGCGAGCTCGAGGGCGCGGCGCTCGTCGTTGAGGGCGCGGACGGTGTCCTCGAACGAGCGGTGCGCGCCGCCGAGATACGCCTCGGCGCGCTCGATGACCAGCGAGGGATGCCGAACCGCCGCGCGACGGCGAGCGCGCTCGAGGCGCCCGGGACGCCGATGGCGAGCTGGAACGTGGGCATGAGGGTCGTGGTGTCGAAGCCCACCGACGCGTTGGCGAAGCGCGGGTCGCCGAGGGCGAGCGCCTTGAGGCCCTCGTAGTGCGTGGTGGCCACGACCGCCGCGCCGCGCCGGCAGAGGCCGTCGAGCACCGCCGCGGCCAGCGCCTCGCCCTCGCGCGGGTCGGTGCCGCCCGCGAGCTCGTCGAGCAGGACGAGCGCACCGGGACGCGCCTCGTCGAGCAGGTGCGCGAGGTTGACGACGTGGGCGCTGAACGTGGAGAGCGACTTCTGCAGCGACTGGTCGTCGCCGACGTCGGAGAGCACCACCTCGACGAGTCCGAGGCGCGAGCCCTCCTTGGCGGGGATCGGCAGGCCCGAGCGCAGCATCGCCGCCGCGAACCCGAGCGCCTTGAGCGCCACCGTCTTGCCGCCGGCGTTGGGGCCGCTGACGATCAGCGCCTGGCCCGCGGCCACGCGGATGTCGCTCGGCACGACGGCGGGGCCGTGCCCCTCGAGGTGGTCGAGGGCGAGCAAGGGGTGCCGGAGGCCGAGGAGATCGGCGAAGAACGCGGCGCCCACCGAGGCGTCGGCGTGGTCCGGCTTCTCGGGGAAATTCAGCCGTAGATCGCGCGCGAAGCGGGCCGAGGCCGCGCGCAGATCGGCCACCGCCACGGCCTCGATCGCGGCGCCGACGCTCGGGAGGTGCTCGGCCACGCGCGCGGTGAGGCTCGCGTAGATGCGCTCCTCCTCGCGGCGCACGTCGCCCTCGAGCACCTTGAGCCGGTTGCCGAGCGGCACGAGCACGCGCGGCTCGACGAACAGCGTGGCCCCCGAGCTCGAGGAGGCGTGCACGATGCCGGGGAAGCGCTCGTGCGCGTCGTTGCGGACCGGGAGCACGTAGCGTCCCTCGCGCTCGGTCCAGAACGAGTCGCGGAGCACGTGCGCGTAGCGGCGCATCAGCTCCTCGATGCGGGAGATCATCCGGGCGCGCGAGGCGCCGTGCTCGGCCCGCAGCGCGCGCAGCTCGGGGCTCGCGTGGTCGGCGAGGGTGCCGGCCTCGTCGAACGACTCGCGGATGGCGTCTTCGAGCTTGTCGAGGGTCGGGTCGGTGGCGGCGCGCGCGAACAGCGCCGGCATGGCCTCGCGGCGCGCGTGCAGGAAGCGCCGCAGCGTGCGGCCGGCGCCGAGCACCGCGGCGAGGGCGAGTAGCTCCTGCGGACCCAGCACCCCACCGTGCGCGACGCGGGCGTGGGCCTCGCGCACGTCGGCGCGGCCCTCGGTGAGCGAGGCGATGGGGAGCGGCTCGCCGTGCTCCCCCGAGCGGTAGGCCTCTTCGGCCTCGGCGAGCGCGGTGCGCGCCTCGACGACGGTCTCGGCCGGGGACAGATCGATCGCGAGCGCCCGCCCCATCGGCGTGTCGCAGCGGGAGGCGAGCGCAGCGAGGAGGCGATCCCACTCGAGATCGGCGCGCGTCTTCCCCGGCAACACACCGTCTGCGCCTCTCGTACCCTCCGCCTCCATGACGACGGCGAAGTAGCTCGGATCGCGGTAGGCTGCGAGGGCCGTGCGCTACGAAGGCAAGCTGTACCGCCCGCCGTCCGAGGCCGACTCGCTCATCCTGCAGGCGACCATCGGCTGTTCCTGGAACAAGTGCACCTACTGCGACATGTACCGGGACAAGCCGGTGTTCCGGCTGCGGCCGCTCGAGGAGTGCCTCGAAGATCTGCGCGCCGCGGGCGCCGCCTTCGGCGACGAGGTCGAGAAGCTGTTCGTCGCCGACGGCGACGCGCTCACGATGCCGATGGAGCACTGGTCGCCGATCCTCGCCGAGGCGCGACGCCAGTTCCCGAAGCTCACCCGCGTGTCCTGCTACGCGATGGCCCGCAACGTCCTCGAGAAGACCGACGACGAGCTCGCGCAGCTCCGGCGCGAGGGCCTCCGCATGCTCTACGTGGGCCCCGAGTCGGGCGACCCGCTCACCCTCAAGCGCATCGCGAAGGGCGATGGCTTCGACGAGCACGTGGAGGCCGCGCGCCGCGCCCGGGCCGCCTCCCTCGCGCTCTCGGTCATCGTGTTGCTCGGCATCGGCGGCGACCGCGCCGACGAGCACGCAAGGGGCACGGCGGACCTCGTCACGCGCATGGATCCCGCGTTCTTCTCGGCGCTCACCGTCACGGTGGTGCCGGGCACCCCGCTCGCCACGCTGGCCGCGCGCGGTCGCTTCGCGGTGCCCGCGGTGCCCGAATTGCTGCGCGAGCTGCGCACCATGGTGGCCCAGGCCGCGCCGACGGACGCGGTGTTCCGCACCAACCACGCCTCGAACTACCTGCCCCTCGGCGGCCGCCTGCCGCGCGACCGCGCGCGCATCGTCGCGACGATCGACGCCGCGCTCGACGGGCGCATCCCGCTCCGGCCCGAGGGCCAGCGCGGGCTCTGAGCTCAGGGCCGCCGGGGCGCTCGGGCCTCGAGGACCCGCGCCACGTCGGCGAAGCCCGGCACGATCCAGGCGCTCGGCGGGCGGTAGAAGCGCGGCGCCGGGGTGGCCGCGTCCCAGTCGACGAGCGACCGATCGGCGAGCACCTCGAAGCCGGCCTTCGCGAGCGCCTTGCGACCCTGACGGAGGCTCGTGCGATACGGGGTCCCGTGCGCGCCCACCGTGGTGCGCGTGCGTCGCGCGAACAGGCTCGCCCAGAGCCCGCCGCCGAGGTCGAGCACCACCCGGGTGGAGCCGACGCGCGCCCCGAGCGCGGTCAACAACGCGACGACCTCCCTCTCTTCGAGGTAGACGAGCACCCCCTCGAGGACGACGAGGAGACGCGGCTCGACGCGCTCGGCGAGCAAGCGGGAGACCGCCGATGCGTCGCGCAGATCGAGCCCGACCCGCCGGACCTTGTCCGCGCCCGGGAGCGGTGCAGCGGCCACGTTCTTCCAGGCGACCAGCGCCGGGAGATCGACCTCGGTCCACGGCAGCTCGATCCCGAGGCGGAGCCGGCGCGTGCAGAGGCCGGCGCCGAAGCTGTACACCGCGTCGACCTCGCGGGCCGCCGCGGCCACGAACTCGTCGACCACGCAGGTGCGCGCCACGATCGCCTCGTGCGCGCGGCCCTCGCGCTCGAGGGCGCGACCGACCGCGAGGCCCCCCTCGCCCGCGAGCACCGCCGCCCACGGGTCGTGGATGCGCGCCGAGGCGCGCGCGGACTCGTCGGCCCGACACGCGGCGGTCCAGAACGCCGTCTGCGCGACGGCCGGAAGCGTGACGACCCGCCCTGCATCGCTGCGGGACGGGTCGTCGCCACCACCGATCGCTGAACCGGTCAGCCGCCGCCGCCCTTGCGGAGCTCGGTGAGCACCAGCTTGGCGACGGCCTTCAAGGTCTCGAACACCCCGACGCCGGTACGCGCCACGGCCTCGTAGTCGGGCACGTTGGTCGGGTTGAGGAGCTCCTTGAGCTCGGAGAGATCGGCGACGTTGGGGAGGTCGCGCTTGTTGTACTGCATCACGAACGGGAGCTTCTCGAGGGAGTAGCCCTGCTCGTTGAGGTTGGTCTTGAGGTTCTCGAGGGACTCGATGTTCGCCTCGATGCGCCCGATCTGCGAGTCGGCGACGAACACCACCCCGTCGACGCCCTTGAGGATGAGCTTGCGGCTCGCGTCGTAGAAGACCTGGCCGGGCACCGTGTAGAGGTGGAACCGCGTCTTGAAGCCGCGAATCTCGCCGAGCGAGAGCGGGAGGAAGTCGAAGAACAGCGTGCGCTCGGTCTCGGTGGCGAGCGAGATGAGCTTGCCCTTCGCGTTCGGGTTCGTCCGCTCGTAGATGTACTGCAGGTTCGTCGTCTTGCCGCAGAGACCAGGACCGTAGTAGACGATCTTGCAGTTGATCTCGCGAGCCATGTAGTTGATGAACGACATCGTTCGGCTCGCAGCTCCTCAGTCGTTGAACAGGTTGTCGATGTCCTCGTCCGAGATTTCGGCGAAGGGCGTGTCGGCGCCTGGCTCCTGCACCTTCTTGAGCAGGGACTCGAAGATCTTGTTGAGCTCGTCGCTCGCCTTCTTGACGCGGAGGCGGACGAGGCCGAGGGAGCTGCGCGAGTCGAAGATCACGACCAGGATCACGCGGTTGCCCACGAGCTGGATGTGGACGTTCTGCTTGGTGCCCTCGTGGTACTGCGTCGCGAACTCGTCCTCGCGCAGGAGCTTTGCCATGCCACCCGTCGCAGCGATGTTGCCGGCGGTGAGGGAGGCGAGCGAGGTGGTGTCGAGGTTCTCGATGTCGCCGGCCGCCGCGATGAGCTGGCCGTTCTTGTCGACGATGAAGACGACCTTGGCGTTCGCATCCTTCACCAGTTTGTCGACGACAACCTGGATCTGGTTGAACTCCTCCTCGTACATGACCATCTGGTCTTTCGCCATCAACGCCTCTTCTGGTCGGAATCTCGGGGAGCGACGGAGGACTGCCGGGACTACGAGACGTATCCGAGGCGGCGCATTAGTTCAACCCATCAGGTGCGCTGGCGCAGAACTTCCTGGCGGGCCGCCCGAACACAGGTCTTTGCCCGGCGCCGTTCCGTCGGTGTAAGCTGCTCCCCATGGCCCTGATCGAGATCGAGGAGGCCGCGCGGCGCCTGGCGCGTGCCATCGCCAGCGACCTCTCCCTGTACAACGCCGAGAAGATCGAGAAGGGCGTCGCCAACGACACCCTGTTCGACGAGGTCGCCGCGGACATCGAGGAGGGTCGTGCCCTCTACAACTCGCGCGTCTCGCCCGACCTCTACGGCAGGAACTTCTACGACCGGGCGATCGTCGACCTGCTCATCCGCGGCAAGGGGCACATCCGCTCGAAGATGTGGTGACCGGACTGGCCACGGGCCGGGCTCCGCTCGAGCTCGTCGTCCCCGCGTCGCTCGCCGGCGAACGGCTCGACCGCGCCGTCGTCGCGCTGCTCTCCGATCGCTCTCGCGCGGAGATTTCCCGCTGGATCAGCGAGGGCGCAGTGCTCGTCGACGGCCGCGTCGTGCGCCCTTCGGCCACGGTCCGCGGCGGCGAGCGGCTCGTCGTCACGCCACCGCCACCGCTCCCGAGCGCGGCGAAGCCCGACCCCTCGGTCGTGTTCCGCGTCGTCCACGCGGACGCGGCGGTGATCGTCGTCGACAAGCCGGCCGGGCTCGTCGTGCACCCCTCCAAAGGTCATTGGGAGGGCACCCTGGTGCACGGCCTCCTCGCGCTGGGCGACCTCGCCGACGCGGATCCCGACGGCGAAGACGCGGCGCTGCGCCCCGGGATCGTGCACCGCATCGACCGGGGGACGAGCGGCCTGCTCGTGGTCGCGCGCACCGCGGTCGCGCGCGAGGCCCTCAAGGCGCAGTTCTCCGCGCACACGATCGAGCGGGTCTACGACGCGCTCGCCGTCGGTCCCCTCGCGGACCGCCTCGACCTCGACACGGCCTACGGGCGACACCCCCGCGATCGCCTGAAATTCACCGGCAAATCCGGCGAGAAACGCGCACGGACCCACGTGGTCGTCGTCGAACGGCTCGCCTGCGGGGTGGCGCGGATCGAGTGTCGCCTCGAGACCGGTCGCACGCACCAGATCCGCGTGCACCTCTCGGAGGCGGGCGCGCCCCTCCTCGGCGACCCGCTCTACGGTCGCCCCCCCGCCGATCCGCGCGCGAGGGCCGCGGCCGACGCTCTCGCGCGGCAAGCGCTGCACGCGCGGGTGCTCGGCTTCGATCACCCGACCACCGGGAAGCGCGTGCGCTTCGAGGCCCCGTGGCCCGAGGACTTCGCCGCCGCGGTGCGCGCGCTGCGCTAGACCGCTTGCACGACGCGCTCGGGCGCGGAGGCGAGCAGCGTGGGCTTGGGGCGGATCGCGACCGCGAACTCGGCGAGCGCCAGCATCGGCAGATCGAAGCGGCTGTCGCCGAGGGCGGCGAGCACGTGGCGCCCTTCGCGCCGCTCGGCGAGCGCCACCACCTTGCCCTCGCCGTAGACGATGGGGCCGTCGATGGCGGGCTGGATGACGCCGTCGATCAGCGTGGGGGTCATCGAACGCACCTCGACGACGCCGCCACCGATCCGCTGCCGCACGAGCTCGGCCGCGGGCCCGACGATGGCACGCGGCGAGGCGCTGATGACGAGGATGGGGACCCTGCGGGTGGAGGCCCAGGTGAGCAGCGCGATCGCCTCGGGGATGAGCCGGTCGTGCAAGCCGAACGCGCCGAGCAAGAGCTCGTGGGCGGCCGCACGGAGCGCCTCTTCGCGCATGCCGGCCATGCACCACGCCATCATCGCGTAGGCGCGGTCCTCGGGGTAGCGGCCCTCGCGGTGCGCGACGTCGAGGGCGCGCGCGATCGTCGCGGCGTCTCCTTCGGCGGTGACGCCGTGCGCCCGCGCCTCGGCGAGCAGCGCCGGCCGCGCGGCCTCGGTGACCCAGCCCTGCGCGAGGGCCTCCTCGAACAAGGCGTCACCGACGTCGCCCGTCCAGAGGGTGCCGTCGCCGTCGGCGGCGAGCACCACGCGCCCGTGACGGGCATCACCGCCCACGCCGTGGAGGGCGACCTCGAGGCGCGAGACCAGGCGCGCGACCGGCTCTTGCTTCATTTCTTGGCGGCGAAGCGCTCGAAGTCGGCGACGCAGTCGGCCGAGCCGAGGACCAGCGGCGTGCGCTGGTGCAGCTTCTCGGGCGGGATGTCGAGGATGCGACGGCGGCCGTCGCTCGCGCGGCCTCCGGCGGCCTCGAAGATGAACGCGAACGGGTTGGCCTCGTAGAGCAGGCGGAGCTTGCCCTCCTTGGCCTTCTGGTCGGCGGGGTAGGCGAACACGCCGCCCTTGAGCAGCGTGCGGTGCGCGTCGGCCACGAGCGAGCCGACGTAGCGCGCGCCGAAGGGGCGCTTGGGGCCCTCGCCCTCCTGCTTGAGCCAGTCGATCCAGTCGCGCGTGCTCTGCTCCCAGCGCACCCAGTTGCCCTCGTTGACCGAGTAGGTCGAGGCGTGGTCGGGGATGCGCATGTCGCGGTGCGAGAGGAAGAACTCGCCGATGGTCGGGTCGAGGGTGAACCCGTGCACGCCGAACTTGGCGCCGGCCGAGTAGACCAGCATCGTGCTCGGGCCGTAGACGACGTACCCCGCGGCGCGGAGGGCGCTGCCGGGCTGCAGCACGTCGCCGAGGTCGGCCGGGCCGGCCGAGTCGGAGAGCCGGCGGTAGATGCCGAAGATCGTGCCGATCGAGACGTTGCAGTCGATGTTGGAGGAGCCGTCGAGCGGGTCGATGGTGAGGACGTAGCGGCCGGCGCCGGGCACGTAGGCCACCTCTTCGAGCTCCTCGCTCGCGACCGCGCAGACCTTTCCCCCGCGCTTGACCACGGTGATGAAGGTCTCGTTGGCGAGCTCGTCGAGCTTCTGCACCCGCTCGCCCTGGACGTTCACGTCGCCGGTGTAGCCGAGGACCCCGGCGAGCCCAGCCTGGCGGACGCGCGAGTCGACGAGCTTGGCCGCGAGGCAGAGCTGGTAGAGCAGGGACGTGAAGTGCCCGGAGGCGCCCGGCGACATCGCCATCTGCTGGGCGACGTGCGCCTCGAGGGTGATGCCCACGGTCCCAGAATCCGGCGGCCGCCAGGAGGTCTGCATCCTTGTCTTCTGGAACGGCGAGCCCGGCGGTTCAAGGGCGCTCGACGCGCGACCCTTTCGGGGTTTAGGCTGCGGTCGCCGCCATGAACGATGCGTCCCGTAGGTCCTGCGCCAAGGTCGAGAAGACCCTCGAGAAGAGCCCTGCTTTCCAGCAGATCGACAAGGGCTTCTATGTCGTCCGTCAGGGCAGCGCCTACGTGCACCTGATGGTCGCGGACTGGGGCGACGACCGCGCCATCGTGCGGTTCGTGGCCCAGCTGGCCCGCGGCGTCGACATGAACCCCGACCTCGCCATGAAGCTGCTGCGGCTCAACGCGCGCATGCGCTTCGGCGCCTTCGGCTTCGTGGTCGACGGCGGCTGCGTGACCTTCAGTCATACGCTGCTCGGGGGCGAGACCCTGAACAGCGAGGAGCTGCTCGCCACCCTGCGCGACGTCGCCCTCGTCTCCGACGAGTACGACGACAAGGTCGTGGCCGAGGCCGGCGGCCAGACCATGCAGCAGCTCCTCGAGGAGTCTGCGCTCTCCGCGCTCAAGAAGAACCTCGAGCACAAGGGCTGGGGCGAGGCCTAGGAGAGTGCCGAGCACGCCTCCGGAAGGACCGCAGAAGGAGCCGTCGGGATCGCCGCCACGCGACGAGGCGAGCACGCCTCGCAGCGCCGAGCCGGGCCCTTCTTCCGAGCCCTCCTCGCGGATCTCCCTGCCCGAAGCGCGTGATCGCTTCGGCATCGGCCTGCTCGTCCCCCTCCTCCTCGCCGGCGTCGCGGCCAACGTCATCGCGGGCCTGCTCGCCCCCGGCTGGGCCGGCGTGGGCAGCGAGCAGACCGTCCTCGCGTTCCGGCGCTGGGGCGGGCTGACCGCGCTCACCGCGGCGATCCTCGGGCTCGCGACCCTGGTCTCGTTGACCGGCGCGACCGTCGGCAACCCGCGCACCTCCACGACCACCCGCCTCGTCTCCACGTTCGGCGCGGGCCTCGTGTGCACGTTCGTCGCCGAGGCCGTCGCGCGGCCGCTCGAGCCCCAGCACCTGGTCGTGCTGTTCGCGGGCGCGTTCGCCGTGCTGGTGTCGGGCAGCGTCGAGGGGCTCGGCCCGCCGCGCACCCGCGCGCTCGGGGTGCAGCTCGCCCTGCTCTCCCTCGCCTCGCTCCTGCGCGTGACCGCGTGGGGCATCGCGCTGCGCGCCACCCTCAAGGGCAGCCCCGGCGGCCTCGCGGCGTCCCAGGCGATCGCCGCGTGCGCGCTCGTCGCCGAGATGGGCGCGCACGGGTTCCTGGTCGCGTACCTGGTCTACCGTCCGGGTGTGCGCGGCGCGGGCATGGCGATCGTCGGCCTCGGCGTGGCGTTCGCGCTCACCACGTGGGCGCTGGGCACCACCATCGAGATGGCCGGCGCCGGACGCGATGCGCTGCAACGCGCGCTCTCGCTGCGGGTCCAGGGCAGCGGGCCCATGCCGAGCTGGGTGGCGCAGGCGGCCCAGACGCAGGAAATCGTGCTGCTGGAGCGACCCGTGCGGCTGCAGCTGGTGCCGCTCGTCATGTGCGAGCTCTCCTCGATCACGCTCGCGGTCGCCGCGCTCGGCTCGGCCACCCGCGCGACGCTGCCGGTGATGGCGGCCATGGGCCTGGCTGCGCTCTCGCGCGGGCAGGTCGACACCCCCGTGCGGGCGCTGCAGCTCGCCACCGCGGCGCTCGCCGCGCTCGTGCTCTCGCGCGCCGTGCGGGACCGCGCCTAGAGCGCGTCGGCGAGCGCGCGACCGAACTCCATCGGCCACGGGCGGTCGCGCGGGTCGATCGCGGTGGCCGCTCGCAGCAGCTTGGCGACGGCGGCCGGGAACGTGCGCAGCCGCTCCGGGTCCTCGAACGGGTCGCGGCGCATGTGGGCGATGATGCGGTCGCGCGCGTTCTTCTCGTCGTCGAAGAACGCCCGGCCGGTCGTGACGTTGTAGAGGGTGCCGGCGAGAGCGTAGACGTCGGCGCGGGGATCGAGCTCGACCGGGTCGAGCACCTGCTCGGGCGCGAGGTAGCCCGGGGTGCCGGCGACGAAGCGGCCGCCCGCCTCCTTGGCCACGCGGATCGCGCGCACCATGCCGAAGTCGATGACCACGGTGGCGAGCGGCATCGTGCGGGCCGGGTCGCGGTGCTTCTCTGGGTCGAAGGTCTCGCCGCCCGCGAGCGGCAGGCGCAGCCAGAGGTTCGCGGGCTTGATGTCGCGGTGGACGAGCCCCGCCGAGTGGAGCGCCGCGAGGCCCGCGCACGCGTCGAGGACCACCTGCCGGAGCTCGAACAGCGACATGGCGCGCGCCGTCGCGTACTGCTTGAGATCGGCGCCGATCAGGTACTCGAGGACCAGGAACGGCGCGTCCCCCGCGACGCCGCGATCGATGATGTTGGCGACGTTCGGGTGGTAGAGGCCGGCGAGCGCCTTGGCCTCCTCGACGAACGAGTCGAGGATGCCCTCGCGCTCCACGTCGTTCGCGCTGGCGAGCGCGTCGGCCTTGGGGATCTTGAGCACGAACAGGCGGTCGGCGCCGGGCTTGCGCACGAGCCACACGGTGCCGACGCCGCCCTCCCCGAGCGGGCGCACGAGCTCGTAGCCCTGCACCACCTTGGGCTCCTGTTTCTTGGGCTGCGGGGGCGGCGGTGGGGTCTTGCGGATGGCGGCCTTGACCGCCTCCTCGAGCAGGGTCGAGGTGATGGGCCCGAGGGAGGCGATCCACACGTCGAGCAGCGAGAGGTCGCGGGTGCGGATGGCGCGCGCGACCATGGCGGCGATGCGCGGCGCGTTCTCGGTGGCGCTGCGCGAGAGCGAGTCCTCGGCCGTCGCCGCGGTCGCGGGGTGGAGCGCCTTCACCGGGTCGGAGACCGCGTGGTGCAGGCGGTCCCCCGCGAGCACGAGGTCGAGGCACAGCGCCTCGAGGTCCTTGCGCTGACCGACGGCGACCTTGAACTTGGCGAGCGCGGCTGCGAGGGCCGAGAGCGCGACGCCGAGCTCGGTCTTGTCGGCGAACAGCGCCTCGAGCGCCTCTTCGGCGCCGGCGAACCAGCCGCCGTCGGGGAGCCCGGACGACACCGCGTTGCGCAGCTCGTCGGCCTGCTCGCAGCACTTGGCGAGCGCGCCCTCGGCGATCATGGGGAGGGCGTGGGCGAGCTGTTGCAGCACCTGCGGGCGATCGATCACGAGCGCCCACCACGCGGCGAACGGGCCGAGCCAGGCGACGTCGTCGATCTCGCCGAGCGCTGTGCCGCGGGTCGTGTCGACGAGCCGCCAGAACAAGGCGGAGAGCGCGCTCTGCAGCGGCGCCGGCAGCTCGCGCGAGCCGTCGGCGAGGCCCTCGACCTTGCGCAGCCACAGGCACGTCGCGTTGGCCGCCGGGCCGCGCTCACCCGTCTTGCCGCCGTCTTCGCCGTCGCAGGAGTCGAGCGCGTAGCCACCGAGGCGGATGGCGAGCACCTCGAGCTCGTCCTCGCGGGGCTCGCGCAAACGGAGCTCGTCGAGCATCTCGGCCGGGGCGCGGGCCACGAGGCGCCACGTCTCCTCGAGGTCGGGCTCGTCGACGTGCTCACCGGAGGGGCTCGTCGCCAGGAGCGGGTTCCAGAGGCGCAGCGCGAACGCGCGCGCGCACGCCTCGAGGGCGTTGATGGCCGCGGCGCGGTGGCGCACGCGCCCGGGCGCGAGCGCGATGCGGCGGGCGTCCTCGAAGGTGCGGGCCAGCGAGCCAGCGAACCGCGCGGCGCGCGCATCGGCTTCGTCGTCATCGTACTGCGCAGCCATGCGCACGAGGTTCTCGAGGCCGAGCTCGAGGTCGAGCGGGTCGCGCTCGGCGCCGTCGAGCACGTCGGTCACCGCGGTGACCTCCAGCCAGCGTCGGGCCTCGTCGAGGCGCTCGGGCCGGGCCGCGCGGGCGAGCTCGCGCAGCGCGCGCAGCGGCCGTTCGATGGCCGGATCGGAGACCCCGCGCCGGTGGAGCGTGGCGAGACCGCGGGCCAGCGCGCGGGCGCCGATGGCCCCCGCTTCGCCGGCGAGGATGCGCTTCGCGAGCCGGTCCCAGAGGTCCCGGCGTTCGAAGAACAGGTACGGGGTCGCCGCGGCGACGGCCGCGAGCACCCAGGCGTCCTCGTCGCGCGAGGAGATGATCTGGGCGAGCTGCCCGGCCAGCATGGCGAAGCGCTCGGCGGGCAACGACGCGAAGGCGGTGATGGCGCGCTGACGGAGCACCTTGGACTCGCCGAGCACCCAGTCGAGGAGCGTGCCCTCCATCTGCTCGAGCGGGCCCGTCAGGCGACCGAGCGCGCGCGCGGCGTGGATCCAGACCAGCGGCTCCGGGTGCAGGAGCAGCGGCTGGAGCACCTGCAGCGAGCGCCCGACGAGCTCCTGATCGGCGTCGCGGGGAAGGCCGCGGACCGAGATCTCGAGGCAGCGCGCGGCGAGCACCCGGCCCCGGAGGGCGCCGTGGGCGGGGCGGTGCACGAGCTCGTCGAACACCGACGCCGAGCCGAAGATCCAAGGCCCGAGCGCCGGGACCTCGAGCGCGCTCGCGCCCGCTTCCCAGAGCAAGATCTCGAGCCGCGCACGCGCCTCGCGGTTCTCGGGCGCGCCGAGCGCGTGACCGTCTCCGAGGAGCGGGGCGCACCCGAGGGCGTCGAGCAGCGGACCCTTGACCACGCGGTCCCGCGCCACGGCGACCACGCGCTCGCCGAAGCCCGCCTGCACCGCGATCGCGAGGAGCCCCGCGAGCCGCACGTCGCGACGCTCGGTGCTCGCCGCACACCACGCGAACAGGGGCTCCGCGAGGGCCTGCTCGATGAACAGCTCGCCGAGCGCCGCGACGTGCGGCTCGGAGAGCGTGAGCGCGGCGAGGTCGCCCGCTCGCACGGCGGCGCCGAGCGCGGCGGTGTCCTTCGGGTCGACGGCCTCGGGGGTGTTCTGGACCACGAGGCAATGTACCGCGAGGCCGGTCAGCGCGGCTCGTCTTCGGGTTCCGGCTCTGCGGCCTTGGCGCCGAGATCCCCGAGGGTCGTCGGATGGCTGAGCCTCTTGCCGCCCTTGCCGAAGCGCAGCCGCTGGGCAGGGTAGATGCTGCGGTGGCCGGTGAGGAGGTAGGCGAGCACGCACACGATGACGACGTGGGGGAACACGTTCCCGCCGAGCAGCTCCATCGCCATGATCGAGAGCGCGAGCGGCGTGTTCGAGGCCGCCGCGAACACTGCCGCGAGCCCGACGCCGGCCCCGAGGGCGAGCGGCAGGTCGAGGGCGCGGGCGAGCGCGTTGCCGAGGGCGGCGCCCACGAAGAACAGGGGCGTCACCTCGCCGCCGAGGAAGCCCGCGCCGAGCGTGACCGCGGTGAAGAGCAGCTTGGCCGCGAACGCCGTGGTCGGGAGGCTCGGGTCGTGGAACGCGCGCACGATCGTCGGCACGCCGAGCCCCAGGTAGTCGCTCGTGCCGAGCAGCTTCCACAGGAGCACGACCACCACGCCGCCGACGAACATGCGGAGCGGCAGCCGCGGGATGCGCCGCTCGCCTTGCTTCTTGAGGAAGTGGGTCAGCTCGATGAAGGCCATGGTGGCGAGCGCGATCGCCACGGCGAAGAGGGCCCACTTTCCGAGCAACAGCGGCGTGAGCGGCAGGCTCGGCGCGGCGGGGTACGGCGTGTGGACGATGCCGAGCGCGCGCGTGACGAGGTCGCCCACGAGCGAGGCCACCAGGGCCGGCACGAGCGCCTGGTACTCGATCTGACCGAGCACGATGAACTCGAGGCCGAAGACGGCGCCGGCGATCGGCGTGCCGAACACCGAGCCGAAGCCACCGGCCACCCCCGCGGCGAGCAGCTGGCGGCGCAGTGAGCCCTCGAGGCCGAGCCGGTGCGAGACCCAGTCCGAGAGGCTCGCACCCATCTGCACCGCGGTGCCCTCGCGGCCCGCGCTGCCGCCGAACAGGTGGGTGAGCACGGTGCCGATCAGCACCATCGGCGCCATGCGCAGCGGGAGCTCGGGGCCGTCGTCGTGGATGGTGTCGATGACGAGGTTGTTGCCGCCCTTGATCGGCTGGCCCCACCGCTCGTAGATCCAGCCGATCGCGAGGCCCGCGACCGGCAGCGTGTAGACGATCGCCTCGTGGGTCTCGCGGAACCGGGTCGCGCGATCGAGCAGGAACAGGAACAGCGCGGACGCGCCGCCGCAGAGGCCACCGACCACGGCGCCGAGGCCGATCCACTGGGCCAGGGCCGACGGCCCGCTGCGCGCGTCTTCGCTTCGAGTCATCGGCTGCGCGAGCTACCGCTTGTGCTTCTGGGCCTCGGACATCTCCTTGGCGAGACGCTCGCCGTCGCTCAGGCGGGCGAGCCTGGAGACGAGCCCCGGGGCGAAGGCCGCGAGGTACGCGCCCGCGACCTGCTCGAAGGCCGCGACGTCGATCTCGGCGGCGTCGTCGCGGATGGCGCGCAGCACCGCCTGCGCGACGTCGCCGGGGGTGCGGGTGCCGGCGCCCGGCGGGAGCTGCACGCCGGTGTCGTGGAACATGCCCGCGTCGCGGATGAAGCCGGGGAAGATCGTGGAGACCCCGACGCCGGTCCCGTGCAGGTCGTCGCGCAGCCCGAGGGCGAACCCCCGCATGCCGAACTTGGTCGCGGAGTAGATCGCGGTGCCGCGCGCGGCGACCTTGCCCGAGATCGAGGAGATGAACACGATCTGCCCGCGCCCGCGCTCGACCATGCGCTCGGCGAAGTAGCGCGCCATCACGATCGGCACCTCGAGGTTGACCGCCATGGCGCGCACGATCTGCTCCTCGGTGAACTCGAGCAGCGGTCCGCTCGCCGGGAGCGCGGCGTTGAGGACGAGCACGTCGACGGGGCCGGCCTCCTCGCACAGGCGGTGCACGTCGGCCCGCACCGCGAGGTCGGCCACGATCACGCGGGCCTTGGTCTCGGCGGCGAGCTCCTGCAGCGTCTCGGGCCGACGCCCGGAGAGGACGAGCTTGGTCTCGTGCAGCTTGAGGGCGCGCGCGATGGCGGTGCCGATGCCGCCGTTCGCGCCGGTGACCAGGGCCGTGACGGTGTGATCGAGCTCCATGCGCGTGGGTATCGCGGCCGCGCGTCTGTGTCGACCCCGGCTCGATGGCGGGCTTCGTTCCCGCTAGGGTCGGGGCGTGGCTCAGAACGACCCGCGCCCGCCCCTCGTGTGGGGAGAGACACGCATCCGCGTGACGCGCCCCTCGCTCGGGCCCTTGTCGGCGATCCTGCTGTTCCTCGCGGTGCTCTTCGGGATCTCGACGATCTTCTTGGTCGGAGCGCAGATCCCCACGTGGCGTTGCGCCGGGGATCGGCGCGTTCGCGGCGCTCTTCGCGTGGCTCGCCGTCCGCTCGCGCCACTGGTTCCTCGAAGGCAAGACGGTCGCCCACGAGGGGGCGGTCCGCGTCGACGGCGAGGGGATCACCTTCGCCGGCGGCAACTTCACGCCCCGCAAGGACATCGCGCACGGGCTCGCGTCGAACACCGGCATCCGCATCGTCGAGAAGGGCGGTGGCTGGCTCGACATCGACGGGCCGCGGTCCGAGGCGCGGGCGATGCTGGACCGCCTCGGGCTCGGCGTCGGCCACCAGGCGGCGAGCATCGTCGTCAACCGCGCGGCGCGGGCCAACGCGCTCGGCGTCGTCCCGTTCTTCTCGGCCCTGGGCTTCGCACGGTTCGCCAGCGCGGGGTGGGTGCTCACGGCAATCGCCACGGCGCTGTTGCTCGCGGTCAACATCTTCCACGTCCTGCGCACGCTCCGGTTGCCGAGCAAGGTGGGGGTCGGCCTGGACGTGGTCGCCATCCACCGTCCGATCGGTGGGACCCTGTCGATCCCGGTGCGGCGGATCACCGAGGCGGCGAGCGACCTCGGGAGTGCGCACCTGACGCTCGAGGGCGGCGAGCACGTCTCGATTCCCTGCGACAAGGCCATGGACGCGGAGCTCGTGGCCGAGCGGGTCCGCGAGGCCATCGAGGCGGTGCGCACGGAGGCGCCGCCGATCGCAGCGCTCCTGGTCCGGGAGGGCCGCGCCGTCGGCGACTGGCTCTCCAGCCTGCGGGCGCTGCTCACCGACGAAGGGGGCGGCAAGTACCGCGTCGCGGTGGACCGTCCGGCGCTGCTCGCGACGCTCGAGGACCCGTCCGCGTCGGCGGAGGCGCGCGTGGGCGCGGCGGTCGCGCTGCGGGAGCGCCTGGACGACGACGGACGCGCCAAGCTGCGCGTCGCGATCGACACCGCCGCCGACGTGCCGCTGCGGGTGGCCCTCGAGGCGGTGGCGGAGGGCGACGAAGAGGAGCTCGAGAGAGCCCTCGAGAGGCTCAAGGGAGAGAGTAGCCCTTCGTCGTGACCGAGACGGTCGGCGGCACGTGCTCTCGCTCGAACGCTGCGTAGGCCGGTGCGAGCGCCCGCCAGTGACCGAGGAACGGCGAGCCCGCGTGGGCGCGGAGGTTCGCCTCGGTCAACGCGAACGGGAGCGCCTGGACCGACACGAACGGCTGGCCCGCGCGCAGCGCCGCGCGCATCAGCGTGTAGATCTCCGTGATGGCCGCGTCGCCCATCGCGTAGCACCCGATCGACACGCAGCTGCCGTGCACCATCAGCGCGGAGCCGGTCCACCCCTGCGCCGCCTCGAAGGCGTTCGGGTAGCCGAGGTCGAACGACAGGTGGAAGCGGCTGTGCGGGTTGAGCTGCCCGAGGCCGACCCGGTAGAGGCCCTCGGGGGCCTGTCGATCCCCCTCCTTGCGCTTGGGGCCGAGGCCGCCGGAGAACCGGCAGATCGGATACCGCTCGAAGAGGACGTAGCGCGCATCGGCCTTGGCCCAGACCTCGAGGACCGCCGCTTCCTTGAAGATCCGCACGAACACCGGTGCGCCGAGGTGGCTGCCCTTCGCCGCCAGCCGGGCCGCGACGTCGGGCCGCGGCACCGGACTCGGGGCGATCGACCCGACCACGAGCACCGCGCTCACGGCGTGGAGGAGGAGCCGCCCGATCATCGGGCGGAGAACGCTCGCCCCTCGCCAGCTAGTCCTTGGCGAGCGCGGGGTCGCCGGCGGCCGCGCACGCCTCGGCCCACTCGCCCGCGGTCGCGCCGTAGAGGTGCGCGCGGAACTTCACGAGCCCCACGCTCGCGATCGCGCGATCGACGAGCAGCCCGGAGGCCGGGTACGTCTCGGCCTCCTTGCGCGCGAAGAACCCCTTGCCGAGGAGGTCGGCGAGCTTCGGCGGCGCGCCGAGCTTGGCCCTCCACTTCTCGAGCTCGACGCCCGCGTACCTGCCGCTCACCCACACCGCGAGGCCCTCGCCCATCGCCGCGCTGCCCGGTGCACCCCACGCCGCGGTCGCGATCACGTGCGTGCCCTCGTGGGCGATCAGCCCCTCGAGCGCGCCCCCCTTCTTCGGGTCGAACCGGATGACGTGGAGGGTGTGCGAGGAAGGGACGGCGTGGCCCGCGCCGCCGTTGCCGGTGAGCTTCGCCTTGGTCGCGCTGTCCGGGTACAGGAAGACGTCGATCGTCGGCGCCCCGTCGAGAGACAGCCGCTCGACGACGCGGTCGAGGCCCCGTACGCACGCCTCGACGTACGGCTCCTCGTCCTTGGACGCGGGCTCGCTCGCGAGCGACGAGAAGCGCAGCTTGCCCCCGTGGAACGCGCGCTCGGTCGTGCGGAAGGCCTCCCGGGGAGCCCGCGGCTCGAGCGCCGCGACCACCTTGCCGGCGCGGCGAGTCCACGCGCCCGTGGTCAGCACGCCGAAGCGATCGGCGACGAGGATGGCGTGCTGGCCGTGCGGGACCGCGTTGATCTCGGCGACACCAGGGTCTCCCGTGCCCGCGTAGATCAGCATCCGCGGAAAACCCGGGCCGTCGGCGTCGGCGGCGCGCGCGGGCAACACCGTGATCAGCATCAGGTCGTCGCCCACGAACGTCTCGCCGCCGAGGACGAGCTTGCCGCGCTCGAGCTGGAACGGGAGCGTCGGCGCGAGCGCCGCGAGCGCCGCATGCACGTGCGGCCCACCGTAGACGACCGGGCGCCGAGGCCACGCATCGACACCCTTGCCCGGGACGACGGTCGTGTCCTCGACGAGCGTCGATGCAGGGAAGAACATGCCCTGGACCAGGCGGGCCTGGTGGCGGACGATCCGATCGGCAGCCTCGTCCCCCTGGGTGCCGACGACGAACGTGGGTGCGCCCTCGCCGAGGAAGGTGTTGGGCGTCGCGACGGGCGGCGGCGAGACGCTCGCGCTGGACACGGTGGCCGTGGGCTTCGGTGGCGGCTCGGGCGCTCCGTCCTTGCGACTGCACCCGGCGAGCAACGCGAGGAGGAGCACGACGCGCATGCTCCGAGCAGAATCCCCGCGCGCGGGTCGGTCAAGCAGTCTTCACTTCACCCGGCGACCCAGCGCGCCTGACCGCTCGGCAGGACACTCGTCAGGTGGCCGCGAGCCCGCCGTCGACCGAGACCTCCACGCCCGTGACGTAGCTCGCGCCCTTCGAAGCGAGGAAGCCCACCACCTCGGCGACCTCCGCGGCGGTACCGAAGCGCCCGAGCGGGACCTGCGCCGTCATGCCGCTCTTGAAGCCGGCGACTGCCTCGGCCGGCATCCCGAGCTTGCCGTAGATCGGGGTCTCGATCGGGCCCGGGCTCACGGCGTTCACGCGGATGCCCTTGGGCGCGAGCTCCACGGCGAGCGCGCGCAGCGCCGCGACGAGCGCCCCCTTGGTGGCGGAGTACACGCTCGCGCCGGCGATGCCCTTCTGGTTGACCACCGACGTGTTGAGGATCACCGAGGCACCGGCTCCGAGCAGAGGGAGGAGCTTCTGCAGCTGGAAGAGCACACCCTTCACGTTGACGGCCAGCTGGTCGTCGTAGAACGCCTCGTCGAAGGCCTCGAGCGGCGCGAAGCGCGCGACCCCGGCGTTGAGGAAGGCGACGTCCAGGCGGCCGAAGCGCCGCTGGATTTCGGTGGCGACGCGCGCCGCGTCCGCGACCGAGCGGGCGTCGGCCTTCAGCACGACGGCCTTCTCCCCGAGCAGCCGCTGGGCGTCCGCGAGGTTGTCCGGATTCTGACCGGTGACGACCACGTCGTGGCCACGCTGCTGGAGCAAGAGGGCCGCGGCGAGGCCGATGCCGGTGGTGCCACCGGTGACGAGGGCGACGGGGTTCTGGTGCTGACTCATGGGACAATCCGTTCTGGACCGTTCGATCCAAAATAACGCGAGCAAACAGGGCCGGCGCCGCAGTGTGCCGACCCCTCACGATCCGTTCGTAGACTTCGTAGACTTGCCTCAGCCGAGGACGGACAGCGTGACGTCGAGGATGGGGTCGAGGAAGGCGTGCCGTGGATGGGCGCGCGCCGAGAGCTGGAGGCCGTAGAGGGCGTTGACGAGGTACCGCGCGAGCCCACGCGGGTCGTGGTGCCCGCCGATCTCGCCGTCTGCCTTGGCTTGCTCGAGGCGGCGGGTGAAGGCGTCCTCGAGCTCGTGGGTGCGGCGACAGAAGCGCTTGCTCACCTCGTCGTCCTCGGCGCAGCGCTCCACGGCGGCGGCGCCCAGCATGCAGAGGCCGCGCTCGGGGTGCGCCACCGCCCGGTCGACCATGGTCTGGAAGATGGCGCGCAGCTGCTTGCGGACCGGGACGTCGGTCGGCAACGCACCGAGCGCTCCGGGCCCTCCGAGATAGCGGTCGAGCGCGGCGAGGTAGAGGGCGTGCTTGTCGCCGAACGTGTCGTAGAGGCTCTGCCGGCCGATGCCGAGCGCCTCGACCATGTCGGCCATGGACGTGGCCTCGTAGCCGTTGCGCCAGAAGAGATCGACGGCGCGGTCGAGCACCTCGTCGCGATCGAACTCCTTCGGCCTCGCCATCGTCTGGTGAGTGTGCGCATTATGGAACGCGTCGTCAAGAACCCTGGCTCAGGAATCGGTCGGAGCCGTGCGCGCGAGCCGGACCGCGGCGGTGAGCGGCGCCTCGGTCGACAGGCTCGAGCGTACGGCGACGAAGCCGGTCGGTTCGTCGTCGCCGTCGGCGAGCCGGAGCGCGGCGCTGGACCACCCATCGAGCCACACCACGACGTCGCCGCGCTCGGCGCGAACCGTCGCGCGGTACTCCGGTGCACCGTCGACGAAGCGCACCTCGAGCCGAACCTGGGCCGGCACTCCGTCGACGACGAGCTCGCGTCACTTCGGCTTCACGCCAACAGTGTACCGTTGGTGCGCACCGACGACGCGCCTCGGGTTACCCTCGGGCCATGGCCATCCGCGGCGCCGAGCAGCTCACCGATCAGCAGTTCGCCGACGAGATCGCCCGGGGTGCCCGGGTGGTGATCTTCGAGTACACGATCTCGATCCTCGTGATGACCTTCAAGCGTGGGTCCGACCCGTTCCTCGTTCGACCCGGCGAGGGCACGTTCGGCAAGAGCTGGCCCTACTCGCTGCTCTCCTTCCTGTTCGGCTGGTGGGGCATCCCGTGGGGGTTCATCTGGACCCCGATGGCGCTCTACACGAACTTCTCCGGCGGCCGCGACGTGACGCAGCAGCTCCTCCACTGAGCCTGGTGTCGCAGCGCGTCGAAGCCCGCGGCACGGTTTCTTCGACGACCCGTGAAGGTCCGCGACGGGTCCGGCCGAGAAGGAGCAGGAGGTCTCATGCACCGCTCTCTCGCCGTCCTCGCCCTGCCCTTGCTCGTCGCCTGCGGCGCCGATCACGCCGACGTGGGTCCCGCCGTCATGGCCGAGACCGACGATCTCGCCCAGGACTTCGGCCTCTCCGAAGCAGCCCTGCAGCGCCTCGAGGTCCCGGACGCGGCGGCGGCGGTGGCCGCGGTCACCGCGGTGGACGAGAGCAGCGGCTGCAAGACCCGGGTGCGCGACCCGCTCCTGCCGAACGTGGTCCACGTCCACCTCGATCGTTGTCCCGGCCGCTTCGGCCGGCACGTGATCAGCGGCGAGGTCGTCGTCACCTTCTCGGTCGTGGCTCAGACCCTCCACGCCGAGCACGTCGGCGTCGGCCTGACGATCGACGATCGGCCGGCGACGCGCCACGCGAGCGCCGACATCACCTTCGTGGAGGGGAAGCGCCACGTGGTCTGGCACGGGGAGAAGTCCACCACCGACGCCAAGGGCACCCTCGTCACGCGGGTGGCCGACCACGTCCTCGAGGTCGACACCGCGACCGGGTGCAGCGTCATGAACGGCACCGCCGTCGTCACGCGCGCCGACCGGGTGATGGACGTGACGCTCTCGGCCGTGACCTCGTGTCCCGCCGACGCCACCCACGTGCAGTGTCCGACGGGCTCGATCGTGGCCGTGGTCCGCGGCAAGGACGCCACCATCACCAAGACCTTCGACGGTTCGACGACGGCCACGGTGGTCGTGGCGAAGCCCAAGGGCGAGCGCACCCGCGAGGTGCTGCTCGACTGCGTGCCGTTCTCGGGTGGGTGACGGTCGACGCCCGCGAGCGCTAGGCTCGCCCGATGCGCATCACCGCCCTCGTCAGCGCTCTGCTCTTGGGCGGCTGCTCGGAGGCGGCGGTGCAGACCCAGGCTGACGGCGCCGTCGATGCGCCGGACGCCCTCGACGCCCTCGACGCCCTCGACACCCTCGACGCCGCAGCGGACTCGGCGGTCTCCGAGGTGGCCGACGGGGGTGCTTGCGGCTGCGTCGACTACACGGAGCCTGTCCGCGTCGGCGCGATGCCCGCCGTGCTGAAGGAGACGTCGGGCCTCGCCGCGAGCCGCAAGAACGCGGGGGTCCTCTACGGGCACAACGACTCCGGGGACTCGGCGCGCATCTTCGCGCTCGACCAGAAGGGTGGCCTGCTCGGACAGCTCACCTTCGGTGGGGCGACGGCGGTCGACTGGGAGGACATCGCCGTCGGTCCCTGCGCCGAGGGCTCGTGCGTGTTCGTCTCCGACGTGGGGGACAACGCCAAGAGCCGCGGGGACTACGCGCTTTACGCGGTCGCCGAGCCCTCGCTCGACGGCAAGCCGTTCGCCACCCAGACGCTGTCGGCCAAGCGGTTCCCGTTCTCGTACCCCGACGGCAAGTGGAACTGCGAGACGCTGCTCGTCCACCCGACCACCGGTCGCATCTACCTCGTCACGAAGGACGACACGATCGACGGCGGGGTCTACGTGTTCCCCGAGAAGCTCGAGCCCGGCGTGCCGGTCACGCTCGAGAAGGTAGGCTCGGCCACGGGAACCAAGGGGAGCCTCGTCACGGGTGGCGACGTCTCGCCGTGCGGCGACCGCGTTCTCTTGCGCACGTACGGGGCGTTGCTCGAGTACTCGATCGGGGCGGGCAAGACCGTCGGCGACGCGCTCGCGAGCAAGCCCCGCTCGGTCCCCGTCGCGGTCGAGACGCAGGGCGAAGCGGTCGCCTTCCGCGCGGACGGTCGCGGATACTTCACGGCCTCCGAGGGCAACCTGGCCGCGCTGTCTTCGACGGCTTGCCGCTGACGCTCTGTTTCGCAAGGTCGCGAGGCGCTCACCCTGGGAAGCCGGGACCGCTATCGTCGGAGCGTGCGCCGCTTCATCCCGCTCCTGTTCGTCGTCGGTTGTCAGGGTGATCCTGTGCAGGGCGCGACCGACGCGACCTCCGAGGACACCGCGATCGACGCGAGCGCCTCGGACTCGACGGCCCCCGACACGGGTGGTCTCGACACCGGTGGCCTCGACGGCCCTGTCGACACGACCAGTGTCGACACGACCAGTGTCGACACCACCTCGAGCGACGGCTCCTCCAGCGACGCCTCGTTCGACGTGCCGCTCGGCGACGCGACCTGCACCGACGGGAAGATCACCCTCCCGGAGGCGGGCGCCGGCGGTTGTCCCGTGGACATGGCGCTGATCCCCGCGGGTCAGATCACCGGCAGCCTGCGCAACGCGACCTTCGCGAAGGCGTTCTGCATGGACATCACCGAGGTGACGGCCGGCGAGTACGCAAAGGGGTGCAGCGGGGCATGCGTGCCGACGACCAGCTGCGCGCCCCAGACCTACGGTGTCAGCGGCAAGACCAACCACCCCATCAACTGCGTCACGTTCGCGCAGGCCGATGCCCACTGCAAGAAGCTCGGCAAGCGCCTCCCGACGGAGCTCGAGTGGGAATACGCGGAGCGCGGAGCGCCGGCGACCGGTGCTGGCACGCTGTACCCATGGGGCAACGCGTTGAGCACGGGCGACAAGTGCCACCTCGTGTGGTCCGCCTCGAGCGGCGGCGCGACCTGGCCGGTCGGGAGCTTCCCTGCCGGGCACTCCCCGCAAGGCATCATGGATCTCGCGGGCAACGTCGAGGAGTGGACCTCGACGGTCGAGGGCGGTGGGCACGTCCGGCGGGGTGGCGGCTACCAGACCACCGACCCCGACGCGTGCGGCGCCGACTATGGTCGCGGCGAGGACAGCGGGGCCGTGCCGGACCGCGGGTTCCGCTGCGTGAAGGACCTCTGACCCGAGGCGGAGTAGGCTGCGGGCATGGACGGCCGCGGACTCCTTTCGCTGGTGGAGGAGGTCGAGCGGAGGCTCGCCGCACGAGGCGACGTCTTCCACGTCCACGAGATCGAGTTCGGGCTCCCCTTCCCAGAAGCGGAGCTCGCGGGCGTCGAGGCCGACCTCGGCATCCAGCTGCCCGAGCCGCTCCGCAGCTTCTACGTGGACGTCGGGCGGTTCCTCGTCTTCCGCTGGTCGGTGCGGCGCGGTCAGGGCGAGCAGCTCGGGTGCGTCGGAGAGACCCCGGAAGGCCGCCTCGAGCTCGAGCCCGTGGAGCGTCTTCGGCAGGCGTGGACCCCGGAGCGGCGGCGTGACGTGCCGCGCGTGCTCCGCGTGACCTCGGACGGCTACGGCGATGGGTACGCCCTCGCGTTCGACGGCGCACGAGCGCCGCGCGTGGTCTGGTACACGCACGACGGCGAGCCGAAGGACGCCGTGGTCGCCTGCCACCCGTCGGTGGAAGCCTGGCTCACGGCGTGGGCGCGGGTCGGCTTCGCCCTCGGTCGAGCCACCGCAGCCCTCGAGCGCTTCCTCGCGAAGCCTTGACGTCGGCCGTGCGCTGCGCACGTTGAGTGGGTGCATCTCGACGCTGGAGCAGGGCACGCCGAAGTAGGGGTGGCCGAGCGCGCCGCGATCGAGGCGGTCGTCTCCGAGCACGCCACGCTCGAGGAGGTCGTCCGGTGGGCCTTCGCCGAGAGCCCACCGCGCCTCTTCGAGCAGGCGCGGACGGCGGGCCTCGGCGACCGTGGTGCGCGCAGCACGGAGGCTCCCGGCTTCGACCTCTACGTCCAGGACGAGTACACGCACGACGTCGTCGTCCCGTGGGACGCGGAGGGCCGACTGTACCTCGTCTACGACACGACCTGACTCGGGGGCGTGACCGCGGTCGCGGTCTGGGATCATCGTCCGACCCCGCAGGAGCTGCTCGACGCACGGCTCGCCGCGGGCTGGGTGCCGACCCCCACCGGCACCCGGAGTGGCGCGCAGGTGCTCGGGTTCGCCGGGTGCGTGCTCGGCGGCCGGCGCGCGGTATGATTGGGGAAATGCGACGATTCTTGGTCTTCGGGTTCTTGGGCGCCATCGGCTGCAGCAGCTCCAGCTTCGACGTGGGCAGCGGAGACGTCGGCGTCGTCGACTCCACGAGCCTCGACACGGCGCTCGACTCGAGCGCCGGCGATTCGGCGCCCATGGACAGCGGCAGCGACACGGGCAGGCCCGACCTCGGGAGCGACACCACGAGCGACTCGAACCCGCCGGACAGCACTGCGTTGGATGCCCCGGGCGACAGCACGTGCGCGCGATCGCCGAGCACGTCCACGTTCCCGACCGGTGGGCTCGGGTGCCCCGAGCTCCTGACCAAGTACCCGGTCTACTTCGACGACGCCCGCACCTGCACGTGCGACGACGACTGCAACCGGCAAGTCGACCGCGGCTTCTGCGGCTGCGAGGCGTGGGTCAGCGAGGGCAACGACGCGTACCCCGCCCTGGTGGCGATGCAGGAACGGTGGAAGAAGCTGAGCTGCACCGTCGTGTGCCCCAAGGCCCTGTGCCCGGGGGCCGGCACCGCCAAGTGCGAGAAGCTCTCCGGCGGCCCCCTCGGCAAGTGCCGGGTCGGGCCGGGCTGACCGCGGAAACTTCCGCGAGAGACACACCGACGAGCCGTTCTTCGGGGCCCGCGCCACCTCGGCGCGATGAACCGGAAGCTCCTCGTCCTCGCCTTCACCTTCGTGGCCGCCTGCGCTGCGGGCAACGACCGCGGCACCGACGCACCCGGGCTCGCGCCCACCGACGCCGGGGTCGACGCCACCGACGCCCACGCCGAGACCCGGCCGCCGGACGACGGCGCGACCTTCGACGTCCCGCCGACCGAGACGACCAAGTGCCCGTTCTGCGCCCCCGACGGCAAGTCCGTGCTCGGCTGCGACGGCAAGGTCGAGAAGACCTGCGGGGTCGGCGAGGCGTGCGCCGACGGCGCCTGCGTGTCCGCGTGCGCGGCGGCCAAGGTCAACCGATCGAGCGTCGGCTGCGACTACTACGCGACCGCCATGAGCGCGCAGGGCCCGGCGTTCGGCGGGTGCTTCGTGGCCTTCGTCGCCAACACGAGCGACAAGCCCACCAAGATCACCGCCACCTTCGACGGCAAGGCGCTCGACCTCGGCAAGTTCGCGCGCATCCCGCGCGGCTCGGGGCCGAAGCTCACCTACGAGGCGCTCGACGCCGCGGCCGGCCTGCCCCCGAACGAGGTCGCCATCCTGTTCCTCGCCCACGATCTCTCGCCGAAGGGCCCGAGCAAGGCCGAGGGCATCCCCTGCCCCGTGACGCCCGCGATCGAGACCGGCGCGTTCCACGACATGCCCATCGGCGGCACCGTCACGCCCTACCAGGTGGTCAACACCGCTCGCGCGCGCGCCTTCCACCTCGAGACGAGCGAGCCCGTCGTCGCCTACCAGATGCTGCCGTACGGCGGTGGCGCCTCCCGCGTGACCGGCGCCTCGCTGCTGCTCCCGACCAGCGCGTGGGACACCAACTACGTGGCCGCGCAGGCGTACAAGTCCTCTTGGGCCTACAAGATGCCGCCCGTGCTCTCCATCGTCGCGCAGGAGAACGACACCAAGGTGACCGTGCTGCCGACCGGCGAGATCCGCGGCTGGGGCTCGATCGTGCCCGCGGCGGTGGCGGGCACGCCGGTGACCTACGCGCTCTCGGCCGGCGAGGTGCTGCAGCTCACCGAGGGGGCCACGACCCCGAGCTCACCGGCAGCCCGATCCAGTCGAACAAACCGATCGGCGTGCTCGGCGGGCACTACTGCCTCAACGTGCCCTACGACCGCGACTACTGCGACCACGCCGAGCAGATGATCGCGCCGGTGCGCGCGCTCGGGAGCGAATACGTCGTCGTGGGTCACCGCGACCGCATCCCGGGCACCGTCGAGACGCACGTGCACCGCCTCGTCGGCGCGGTCGACGGCACCACGCTGACGTTCGATCCGAAGATCGAAGGCGCCCCCTCGACGATCGAGCGCGGCCAGATCGTCGAGCTCCTCACCACGGGCCCCTTCGTGGTGCGGAGCCAGGACGCGGCGCACCCCTTCCTGTCGTTCACCTACATGACCGGCTCGAGCACCGTGGGCCCGCACACGTGGAAGGGCGCCGGCGGCATCGGCGACTCCGACTTCGTGCGGCTGGTCGCGGGGCAACAGTACCTGAAGAAGTACGTCTTCTTCACCGACCCGACCTACCCCGACACGAACCTCGTCGTCGTGCGCAAGCGCGGCGCGGCGGGCTTCGCCGACGTGAACCTCGCCTGCCTCGGCAAGGTCGGTGGCTTCGCGCCGATCGGCAAGGGCGGCACCTACGAGGTCGCGTGGGTCGACCTCGTGAAGGGCAACTTCGAGGGCCAGGGCGGGTGCGACAACGGTCGCCACGTCATGGAGTCGACCGAGCCCTTCGGCCTCTACGTCTGGGGCTGGGGCGGGCCCGAGACCGCCGACGGCTGGTGCGACGCGGGGCAGAAGGGGAACACCTGCGACGTGAGCTACGCCTACGCCGCCGGCGAGAACGCCGCGCAGATCAACACGGTGGTGATCGAACCGAAGCCGAAGTGACGCTCACCGGGACCAGCGGCGGCGTCCCGCGTCCGCGAGGAGCATCAGCGGCGCGCCCAGCGCGGCGAGGGCGACGAGCCACGGGGCGACGGGCCCGGTGCCGAGGACGCGGGCCAGCGGGGGGAAGTACAGCGCGCCGAACGCGAAGGCGAGCTCGAGCACGACACCGATCACGAGGAGCGGGTTGCGCAAGAACCCGCGGTCGAGCCCCGACCGGGACTCGAAGCGGCGGCCGAGCAGGTTGCCCACCTGGGCGAACACCACGGACACGAGCGTGATGCCGGTCGCCCCGCGGTAGAGCGCGTCGCTCGCCGGCAGGTCCTTGCCGAAGTGGTAGCCACCGAGGCGCAGCACCAGGAAGAACATGAACATCCCCCACGCCGCCTCGATCGCGCCGAGGAACAGGTAGCTGCGGAAGATCAGCGCGCGGTCGAGCAGGCGCCCGTGGCGGCCGCGGGGCGGCTTGGTCATGGCCTCGCCGTCGGGAGGCTCCTGCCCGAGCCCGATGGCCGGGAGCAGATCGGTGCCGAGGTCGACCGAGAGGATCTGGATCACGGTGAGCGCGAGCGGCACCGGGAGCACGACGTACGCGAGGAACGGGAGCATCTCGGGCACGTTGCTCGCGAGGACGTAGCTCGTGAACTTGCGGATGTTGGCGAACACCGTGCGGCCCTCCTCCACGCCGGCGACGATGCTCGCGAAGTTGTCGTCGAGGAGGACGATCTGCGCCGATTCGCGGGCGACGTCGGTCCCGGTGGCGCCCATGGCGATGCCGACGTCGGCCGCGCGCAGCGCCGGGGCGTCGTTCACCCCGTCGCCGGTCATCGCGACCAGCAGCCCCATGCGTCCGAGCGCGCTCACGATCTTGAGCTTCTGCTCGGGCGTCGTGCGGGCGAACACGTTCACGCCGGCCTCGAGTCGCTCGACGATGGCGTCCTCGCGCAGCGCCTCGAGGCGGTCCCCCGTCAACACGCACTCGGGGGGCGCGTCCACGGGCACGATCCCGGCCTGCTGGGCGATCGCGCGCGCGGTGTCGGGGTGGTCGCCGGTGATCAGGATCACCCGGATCCCGGCCGCGTGACACCGCGAGAGGGCCGCGGGCACCTCGTCGCGCAGCGGGTCCGAGAGGCAGAGGAACCCACTGAGCTCGAGGCGCTGCTCGAGCACCTCCTCCGCAGCGCCCAGCTCGGCCTGCGCCAGCGACCGCGCCGCGACGGCGAGGATGCGCAGGCCGCGCGAGGCGAGCCGCTGGACGGTGGCGTCGCCCTCCCTGCGCTGCTCCGCGGTGAGGGCCACGTGGTCGCGCACGACCTCCCACGCCCCCTTGAGCGCGAAGCGACGCAGCTCGCCGTGGGTGAGCACGCCGGCCGCGCGGCGTCGCTGCACGTCGAACGCGAGGTGGCGCACGACGTCGCGCGACAGGGCCAGCGGATCGCCCCCCGCCGTCGCGAGCGCGCGCGCCGCGGCGACGTCGAGCGGGTCGCCCGTCCACGCGTCGCCCTGCGCGCGGATCTCCGACGCGGCGACCGCGATCTCGAGCAGCCCGCGGTGCGCGTCGGCCCCGAGCTCCGCTCCGTCGAGCCCCACGACGGCGGTCACCGCGAGGTCGTTCTTGGTGAGGGTGCCGGTCTTGTCGGTGCAGATGACCTCGACCGAGCCGAGCGCCTCGACCGCGTTGAGGCTCTTCACGAGCACGTTCTTCTTGGCGAGGCGCAGGCCGCCCATGGCGAGCGCGAGCGTCAGCGTCGGGAGCAGCCCCTCGGGGACGTTGGCCACGATGATCCCGAGCATGAACACGACGTTGACCCAGAGCGGACGGCCCCGGGCGAGGCCGTAGGCGAAGAAGGCGAGGCCCATCACCACGGCGACCGCGGTGAGGATGCGCACCATGCGCGAGACCTCGCGCTCGAGCGGGGTGGGCGGGCGCTTCACCTCGACGGAGAGCTGCGCGATCTTGCCGAACTCGGTGCGGCGGCCCGTCGCGTAGACCACGGCGACGCCCTCGCCGCGCAGGATCGAGCACCCCGCGAACACGAGGTTCTCGGCGTCGACGAGGCGCCCCTCGTCCATGCGCGCAGCGGAGAGCGCGGCGTGCCGTGACTCGCCCGTCAGCGGCGCGTTGTTGGCGAGCAGATCGTGGCCCTCGACGAGGCGCGCGTCGGCGGGCACCTGGTCGCCCTCGCGGACGACGATGACGTCTCCGGGCACGAGCTCGTCGACCGGCACCTCGCCCTCGACCCCGGCGCGACGCGCGCGGATTCGCCTCGGCAGGAGGTCACGCAGGGCGTCCATCGCGCGCTCGGCGCGGATGGCCTGCGCGAAGGTGAAGAGGGCGTTGAGGATGGCGACGGCGAGCAGCGCCCACCCGAGCACCGCCATGCCCTCGCCGGGCTGCATGCGATCGGCGACGAAGCAGAGCGCGGCGGACACGTCGAGGAGCAGGCTGAACAGGTTGGTGAACTGCTCCAGCAGCTTGCGCAGCCAGCGCAGCCGCGGCGCCTCCCCGAGGTGTTCCGGCCGAGCTCCGCGAGGCGCTCCTGCACCTCGCGGTCCGAGAGGCCCCCGGACCGGCTGCGCAGCAGCGACCACACCTCCTCGACCTCGAGGTTGTGGATCTGGCGCTGGCTCACGGCGGAGCCCTCTTGATCGCGACGTCGGCGGGGGCGGCGGCCAGCACCGCCTCGAGCTGCGCGTTGCCCAGGCCCGCGTCGAGCACGACCAGGCGCGAGCGGTGGGCGAGCGCAGCGACCCGGATGTCGCGCGGCGGATCGGCGGACAGCACCGCGCTGCCGTCGAGCTCGCATGGTTCGACGAGCGCGGCGTGGACGCGACGCTCCAGGGTGACGAGCCGGGCCCGGGCCGCCTCGAGCGACCGCGCCGTGCGCCCCGACGAGGCGAAGCGCTCCCCGAGGACGGAGATGGGCTGCACGAGGAGCACGTGGACCGCGTGCAGCTCCGCGCCGAGCAGCCGGAGCACCGGCCCTGGATCGGAGTCGTCGGCGCCGACGAACGGCACGAGCGCCCGGTGTGGCTGCCCGAGCAGGCCGGGGTGGACGACGTGCACCGCGACCACGGCCCCGCGCGCGCGCTCCAAGACCCGCGCCGCGACCGTGTCGGTCAGGAAGGAGCGATTGCGCGGACGCGCCCGCGTGCCGAGGACCAGGGTGCCCCGCTCGCCGCGCACGGCGAGTGCCCCCGCGACCTCGGCGCCGTCGCGCACCACCTCGATCTCGATCGCAACGCCGGCCTGCCGCGCCTCGGCCTCGATCCGCGCGAGGCGCGCCTCGAGCTCTGCGACCGGGCTCTTCGGCTCCACGTGCACGACCCGCAAGGGCAGCGCCGCGTTGGCCGCGAACCGGATGGCGTAGTGCGCCACCCAGTCGCCGTTCAACGAGCCGTCGTAGCCGAAGACGATCACGCCTCGAGCACACCACGGCGGCGGCCGCGCGGGGCCTCAGCGACGCGCGATCGAGCCGAGCATCCGCTCCATGCGCACGAACACCTCACGCATCGTCTCTTCGTCAGGAAGCAGCGTGAGGCGCAGGTGGTTCCGGTACGGCACGTTGAAGCTCGACCCCGGCACCACGAGCACGTGCTCGCGCTCGAGCAGCTCCATCGCGAACGCCTGGTCGTCGAAGCTCGGCACCTTGGCGAGGTCGATCGCCGGGAACGCGTAGAGCGCGCCACGGGGCGCCACGACCGACAGGTACGACGACGCGGCCACGCCCTCGAGCAACGCGCGCCGCTGTCGACCGAGCCTCCCCGTCTCGGCGGTGAGCTCGTAGATGCTCTGGTGGCCCCCGAGCGCGGTCTGCACGGCCCACTGCCCCGGCACGTTCGCGCAGAGGCGCAGCGAGGCGAGCAGCTCGAGGCCCTCGAGGTAGTCGGTCGCGTGCGCGCGGAGGCCGGAGAAATAGACCCAGCCGGTGCGCAGCCCGCACGCGCGGTAGACCTTGGAGAGCCCGCCGAACGTGGCGCAGAGCGTGTCCTCGCAGAGGGTGGCCGCGGGCACGTGGGTCGCGCCGCCGTAGAGGATGCGGTCGTAGATCTCGTCCGAGAACAGCACGAGCTGGTGCCGCTCGGCCACGCGGACGAGGCCCTCGACGACCTCCTTCGGGTACACGGCGCCGGTCGGGTTGTTGGGGTTGATCATCACGATCGCGCGTGCGGTCGGTGATCATCCGCTCGATCTCGGCGGGATCCGGCACGAAGCCGTTCTCGGGGCGGCAGGGTAGTGGACCGCGCGCCCCCGGCCAGGGTGACCGAGGCGGTCCACAAGGGGTAGTCGGGCGCCGGCACCAGCACCTCGTCGCCGGCGTTCAACAGCGCCTCGAGGGCGAACAGGATCAGCTCGCTGACGCCGTTGCCGATGAACACGTCCTCCGCGGTGACCCCGCGGATGCCGCGCGCCTGGGTCTCCATGACCACCGCCTCGCGCGCGGGGAAGATGCCCTTCTGGTGGCAGTAGCCCTCGGCCTGGGCGAGGTTCTCGATGAGCGCGAGGCGCATCGTCTCGGGCGTGCGGAAGCCGAACTGCGCCGGGTTGCCGATGTTCAGCTTGATGATCTCGTAGCCCTTGCGCTCGAGCTCGAGCGAGCGACGGGCGAGGGGCCCGCGGATCTCGTAGCGGACGCCGTCGAGGTGGTTGGCGCGGAGGAGCGGGGGGACGGTCGTGGAGCCGGGCATGGGGGCGCGCATGGTAGGAGAACGCGGCGGGGCGGTCTCCTGTCGCCGGACGCCAGACGGTCTTTCGGCAAGCCTCAGGCCGCGCGGCCCCAGTTGGTGTCGACGCAGTACTGGAACACGGTGCGGAAGTAGCTCTCCACCGCGGGCACCTCGATGCCGGTCCCGGCGAGCGCGCGCTCGGTGGTCGAAGCGTCGTAGCGCACGCGCATGTTCAGGTAGGGCGTGTAGACGCGCGCGGTCAACATGCGGTGGCGGAGCTTGCTCTTCGGGAGCCGGTCGACGAGCGGGCGGAACCACGGCAGCACCCACTCCGGATCCACGAACAGCGGCGGCCGCACGCGGAAGAACTCGCTCGCGAGGTCGGTGAGCGCACCGACCGTGCTGTCGCGGCGCAACCCCGCGGTCAGGTGGAACGTCTGCCCGAGCGCCGAGGGCTGCTTGCGCAGGTGCGCGATGGCCTGCACGACGTAGTCCGAGGGGACGACGTCGACCGGCGTGCGGCGCCGCCCGGGGACGACGCGCGCGAAGCCCTGCGCGTAGAGCTTGAGCGGCCAGTAGAGGACCTTGAAGCTCGCGGTGCGGCCGGTCTTGCTGTCGCCGACGATGATGCTCGGCCGGTAGATGGCCGTCGGCTGGTCCTTGCCCCGCGCGCGGACCAGCTGCTCGGCCTCGAGCTTGGTCTCCTCGTAGGTGTTGCGGAACGGCTGGCCGACGGCGAGCTCGTCCTCGCGCGCGACGCCGACGCGGTCGCCGGCGACGTAGGCGGTGCCCACGTAGTCGAGCCGCGCCCCCGCTCCCTTCGCGAGGTCGAGCATGCGCCGCGTGCCGTCGACGTTGATGCGGCGCGCCTCGTCGAGCGGCAGCGAGAAGCTGACCGAGGCGGCGCCGTGGATCACGCCCGTGGTCTCGGCCACCAGCGCCTCGTAGGCCTTCGGGTCGAGCCCGAGGCGCTCCTTCTCGAGGTCGGCGCGGATCACCTGGGTGCGCGCCCTCGCATCGGAGAGGCGCGCGGCCGGGACCACCTCGGCCAGCAGCGCGTCCACCCGGCGCTGCGCGTCGGCGTCGTCCTTGCCACGGACGAGCAAGCCGAGGTGCGTGCTCGCGTCCTCGCCCAGCAGGTGCGCCACGAGCTCGCGCCCCAGGAACCCCGTCGCCCCGCTCACAATCAATTTGCGCATGCCATGCAAATACATTGAATCGGGCGGTCGCGCAAGTGGGCGGGCGCGAACGCAGTGTATCCTCGGCGGCGTGCAGCTCAACGTGATGCCCCCCCTGCCCCCCATGCTCGCCAAGCGGGTCGACGCCCTGCCGACCGCCGACGGGTTCCTCTTCGAGCCCAAGTGGGACGGGTTCCGCACCCTCGTGTTCCGCGACGGCGACGAGGTGGAGCTCCAGAGCCGTGACGAGAAGCCGCTCGCCCGGTATTTCCCGGAGGTCGTGGCCGCGGTGAAGGCGCAGCTCCCCCCGCGCTGCGTGCTCGATGGTGAGATCGTCGTCGTGACGCCCGCCGGCCTCGACTTCGACGTCCTGCAGAACCGGCTCCACCCCGCGGCCTCCCGCGTGAAGAAGCTCTCCGAGGAGACGCCGGCGTCGATCGTGTTCTGGGACGTGCTGTGCGACGGCGACGAGGACCTGCGCGGCCGTCCTTTCCACGAGCGGCGCGCGCGCCTCGAGGCGCTGCTCGCGAACGTCGCCCCGCCCGTGCACGTGACCCCGATGACGACGGACCGCGCGCTCGCCGCGGACTGGTTCGAGCGCTTCGAGGGCGCCGGGCTCGACGGCGTGATGGCCAAGCCCCGCGACGGCGTCTACGAGTCCGACAAGCGCACGATGCTCAAGGTGAAGCACGAACGCACCTGCGAGTGCGTCGTGGCCGGGTTCCGCTGGCACGCCAAGAAGGGCGTCGAGGAGGGCACCGCCGTCGGATCGCTCCTCCTCGGGCTGTTCGGCGACGACGGCAAGCTGCACCACGTCGGCGTGACCGCCACCTTCACGGACAAGCGGCGCAAGGAGCTCGTCGAGGAGCTCGCGCCCTACCGCGACCACGCGCTCGAAGGGCACCCGTGGGCCGAGTGGGCCTCGTTCTCCCACGGCGACGCCCAGCGCGTGCCGGGCCAGAAGAGCCGGTGGAGCCAGGGCAAGACGCTCGAGTGGGAGCCGCTGCGGTGCGAGCTCGTGGTCGAGGTGGCGTACGACCACCTGCAGGGAGCGCGGTTTCGCCACACCGCCCAGTTCCGCCGGTTCCGGCAGGACAAGCCACCCGCCGCGTGCCGCTACGACCAGCTCGAGACCACGGCCCCGTACGAGCTGTCGGCGATCTTCGGCGCGCGCTAGATGCTAGCCTCTCTTCTTTCCGGAAGAGGGGGCACGCGATGTCACGCTCGGTTGGTTTGCTCGGGGCTGGTTCGCTCGGGTCGGTCGCGCTGTTCGTCACTCTGACCACCGGGTGTGCAGCGCCCGAGGACGTCGCCCAGAGCCCCTCGGACACGGGCGGGGACGGCGCCGCCGACACGGGCGCCGATACGAAGGTCGATGGGGCCGACGCCGGACCCGAGTGCACGACGGGCGGCACCGACGTGCGGGGCTGCGGGATGTGCGGCAAGCAGAAGCGCACGTGCGTCTCCGGCAAATGGGCAGCGTGGGGCAGCTGCGCCGACGAGGTCGAAGGCGCCGAGTGCTCGCTCGGTGAGAAGCGGACGACCGACTGCGGCAACTGCGGCAAGAGCAACGACGTCTGCGACACGACGACCTGCACCTGGAACGTGGGCGCCTGCACCGGCGAGGGCGAGTGCGCCCCCGGCACCGAGGAGACCTCGACCGCGTCGTGCACCACCGCCGGCGAGATCCGCACGCGGACCTGCGACGACAAGTGCAAGTTCTCGGCGTACAGCGACTGCGCGGCGCCCAAGGGCTGGATCACCACGAGCGACCCGCCTTCGAGCTTCGAGCCCCGCTACGGCGCGGTCACCGTCTTCGACGGCACGAGGCCCATCGTGTGGGGCGGGGCCGCGGTCGACTTCTTCGGCGACACGACCGCGCTCGGCGACGGCGCGACCTACGACATCGGCGCCGACAAGTGGACCCTCCTGCCCAGCGGCGGCCCTTCCGGGCGCGCCTTCGCGTGCGGCGTGTTCGGCAAGGGCAAGATGGTCGTCTGGGGTGGCGTTGCCGGCGGATCCGCCACCAGCTTCTCCGTGCAGTCCGATGGGGCGCTCTACGATCCCGCGACCAAGACCTGGTCGACGATGACCACCACCGGCGCGCCGAGCCCCCGCCACAGTGCGGGCTGCGTCTGGTCGTCGACCACCAACGAGATGATCGTCTGGGGTGGTTGCACCGCGATCGACTCGAGCGGGAGCTGCACCATGTGGGCCGCCGACGGCGGGGCGTACGACCCGGTCAAGAACACCTGGACGGCGCTGCCGACGGCGCCCGGTGGCTTCGCGCCACGCCTGGGTCACTCGATGGTGTGGTCGGGAACCGAGGCGTTGATCTGGGGAGGCGGGACGGACCTCGCCGAGTACAAGGACGGGCTGCGCTACGAGCCCGTCGCCAAGACGTGGACCACCCTTCCCGCCGCCCCCTCGGGCCTCGTGGGTCGACTGGGCCACGCCAGCGTGTTCACCGACAAGGAGCTGCTCGTGTACGGCGGCGCCGAGATCTCGTCGGGCACCGCGCTCGGCGACGGGGCGCGCTACCTGCCGGGGGGGAGCTGGACCCTCGTCGCGACGCCGAGCAGCTCCACCTTCGCGTCGCCCGAGCGGTATCTCCCGACCAGCTGGTACGGCGCGGGCAAGGTCTGGGTGTGGTCGGGACTCGACTCGAGCTTCTCGATGACCAAGGGCGGCGCCTCGTACGAGATCGCGACGGGCACGTGGGCCGCGATGCCCACCACCGGTGAACCCACCCCGCGTGCCTTCCCGGCCTTCGTGTGGACCGGCAAGGAGGCGTTCCTCTTCAGCGGCATCGACTACGACTTCAGCGAGACGCTGAAGGGCGGCGCGATCTTCCGACCCTGATCGGCGTGCCACCGTGCGCCACGCGCTCCAGCGCAAGGGTCTCCCCATCACCGCCGAGCACCTGTCGTTCATCAACACGACGCCGCGCGCGTACGTGGGGCGCGCTTCGTCGTGCGGCCGTGGGTGACGGGCGTGTGACGACCAAGTAGCGGCCCACTCACCGGCCCGAGCTCGACATTGGCCCGGTTTCGGCGCGAACGGTCAAGCGACTGTCGCGCCGCGCCCTTCCGGGAGGGCCACGGCGGGATCAGACTCGGTGCATGCTCCAGGGCAAGCGCCAAGCGCCGTTCGGCCGGACCAACAATGTCCGGCCGGGACCAGAAACGACCGTTCCGGGGGTAGGCTCCCGAGCCGAGAAGCCCTAGCTGGATCCGATTCGAATGGCCGAAGGGGATCTCGCCAAGGACCTCGCCTCGCTCCGCATCGATCGGGGCGGCGAGCGGGCAGACGCGCCGACCACCAGCGCTGGGTCGGCGGCCGGGTCGGGCGGGCAGCGCACCTCGTCCGGACGGCACGGTGGCGGCGTCGTCCGGTTCGTGGTGGTGGTCGGCCTCCTGGCCGGCCTCGGGTTCGGCATCAAGGTCGCCGCGCCGCGGATCAGCGAGCGCGTGTTCAAGCCCGAGGTGCAGGTCACCGAGATCACCCTCGTGTCGCCAGCGCAGGCGTCGGTCGAGCTCCCGCCCACCGCCTACGTGCTCCCGCAGACCGTCGCCAAGGTGGGCGCCAAGGTCGTCGGCAAGATCACCAAGGTGCACGTGAAGGAGGGCGCGCAGGTCAAGGCCGGCGCCATCCTCTTCGAGCTCGATGCGACCGACCAGAAGAGCGCCCTCGCGACCGCGCAGGCCAAGGTGGCGTCGGCCGCCGCGCGCGCCGCCGCGGCCAAGGCTCGCGCCGCGGCCGCCCGCGCCAACGTGGCGGAGCTCGAGGTGCAGCTCGAGCGACAGAAGAAGCTCGCCGCCGCCGGCGCGGTCACCACGAACACCGTCGAGGACCTCGAGCTGAAGCTCAAGGGCCTCAAGGCGCAGGTCCTGGTCGCCGACGCCGACGCGGCAGCGGCCTACGCCGACGCGACCGCCGCGCAGGCCGAGGTGGGCGTCTACAGCGGCAACCTCTCCGCGATGACCATCGCCGCGCCGATCGACGGCACGGCGATCGGCAAGCCGGTCTCCGTCGGCGACGTCGTGAGCCCCGGCACGCCGCTGGTCGAGCTCGCGGATTTCACCACGCTCCTCGTCGAGACCGACGTCCCCGAGGCGCGCCTCGGCCTCGTGAAGGCGGGCGCCCCCTGCGAGATCGTCCTCGACGCCTACCCCGACAAGCGCCTCGCCGGCGAGGTCGCCGAGATCGTCCCCAAGCTCAACCGCGCCAAGGCGGCCGGCACGGTCAAGGTGAAGATCACCAGCAAGGTCGACGTGTTGCCGGAGATGGCGGCGCGCGTGAGCTTCCTCAAGAAGGCGCTCGAGGCCGCCGAGATGAAGGAGCCGCCGAAGAAGGTCGTGCCCGCCGCCGCGCTCGTCGACCGGGCGGGGCAGAAGCACGTCTTCGTGATCGATGGCGGCAAGCTGCGCCTCGTGCCGGTCACGGTGGGCGGCCCGTTCGGCGGTGGACTCGAGCTGAAAGAGGGCCCGACGGCGGGCACGCGCGTCGTGAACAACCCGGCGTCGACCCTCTCGGACGGACAAGCGGTGAAGGAAGGGAGCCCGTGATGAGCGAGGAGAATGGGAAGCCGAAGGCCAGCGACGTGCTCGTCCGGCTCGAGAAGGTCGGCAAGGCATACGAGCGCGGCGGCGAGCGGCTGCAGATCCTCGAAGACCTCGACCTCGACATCGAGCGCGGGTCGTTCGAGGCCCTCATGGGCCCGTCGGGCTCGGGCAAGTCCACCCTCCTCAACCTCATCGCGGGCCTCGACCGGCCCACCTCGGGGAAGATCCGGGTCGGCAGCAAGCAGCTCGAGGCGCTCGGCGAGGGCGAGCTCGCGCGCTTCCGCGCGGACACCATCGGGTTCATCTTCCAGTCGTACAACCTGATGCCGGTGCTGAACGCCGTCGAGAACGTCGAGCTCCCCCTGCTCCTCACCAAGGTGCCGTCGAGCGAGCGGAGCAAGCGCGCCGAGACCGCCCTGCGCGTCGTCGGGCTCGAGGACCGCAAGGGCCACTACCCGCGCCAGCTCTCCGGTGGACAGGAGCAGCGCGTGGCGATCGCCCGCGCGATCGTCAACGACCCGACCCTCATCGTCGCCGACGAGCCGACCGGCGATCTCGACCGCAAGAGCGCCGACGACATCCTCGCGCTGCTCGAGCAGCTCAACACCCAGCTCGGCAAGACCATCGTCATGGTCACCCACGACCCGGCGGCCGCCGAGCGCGCGACCGTGATCCGCCGCCTCAACAAGGGGCGCGCTCGAGTGACCCTCGTCGGCCTGGCCGCGCGGAACGTCCTGCGGAACAAGGTCCGCGCCGTGCTGACGATGGTGGGCGGCGGTCGCCGATCCTCACGTTCATGCTCCTCCGCACCGTGGTCTCGCGTGGACCGCGGGCGCCGAGTGGGCGGCCAAGGATCGCGTCGTCACGCGCCACAAGGTCACCTTCGTGATGACCTTGCCCAAGCGCTACATCGACGACGTCCGCACCAAGGTGCCGGGCGTGAAGGTGGCCACCTTCGCCAACTGGTTCGGCGGCAAGGACCCGAAGCACGACAAGGAGTTCTTCGGCGCGCTCGCGGTCGACCCGGCCACCCATTTCACCGTCTACGACGACATGTCCGTGACCCCGGACGTGCTCGAGAAATGGAAGGCCGACCCGCAGGGCGCGATCGTCGGCGACGTCCTCGCGAAGAAGATGGGCTGGAAGGTCGGCGACCAGGTCACGCTGGCAGCGGCATCAGCTCCCAGGGCGACTGGGAGTTCCACGTCTCGGCACCTACGACGCGAAGAGCAAGTCCGTCGACCGCTCCACCTTCATCTTCCGCTGGGACTACCTGAACGACAGCCTCCCCGAGGCGCGCAAGGACCAGATCGGGTGGATCGTCGCGCGGGTCACCGACCCGAGCCGCGCGGCGGCGACCGGCGTCGAGATCGACAAGATGTTCGACGAGAAGGAGATCCAGACCCTGAGCCAGGACGAACGCGCGTTCAACGCCTCGTTCCTCGCGTCGTTCAGCGCGGTGCTCACCGCCATCGACCTCATCTCCATCGTGATCCTGGTGATCATGGGCCTCGTGCTCGGCAACACCATCGCGATGGGGGTCCGCGAGCGCACGAACGAGTACGGTGTGCTCAAGGCGCTCGGCTTCTCCAACGCGCACATCATCTGGTTCGTGATGGGCGAGGCGCTGGTCATCGGCGGCGCGGGCGGCGCGCTCGGCCTCTTGATCTCCTACCCGTTCATCGAGAAGGGGCTCGGCCGCTTCCTCGAGGAGAACATGGGCGCGATGTTCCCCTACTTCCGGATCAACCCGGCGACGACCGCGCTCGCGATCGCGCTGGCCTTCGGGCTCGCGATCGTCGCGTCGGTCATCCCGGCGCTCCAGGCCGGCCGGCTCAAGACCGTCGATGCGCTCAAGAGGCTCGCATGATCCCGATCAAGTACAACCTCCGCAGCCTCGCGGTCCGCAAGACCACCTCGGTCGCCACGGCGCTGGGCATCGCCCTCGTGGTGTTCGTCCTCGCCTCCGCGTTGATGCTGTCGGCGGGGATCAAGCGCACGCTCGCCACGGGCGGGCACGCCAACGTCGCCATCGTCATGCGCCAGGGCAGCGACAACGAGCTCTCGAGCGGCATCGAGGCGGCCAACGTCTCGCTCGTCGCGGCGGGCCCCGGGGTCAAGCGCGACGTCCCCGCGTCGGGCGAGGCCATCGTGGTGCTCGCCATGGAGAAGGTCGGCGTCGACGGCGTGGCCAACGTACAGGCGCGCGGCGTCACGAGCGCTGCGCTCGGGCTTCGTCCCGAGGTGAAGGTCGTCGAGGGCGTCGCCCCCCGGGCCGGCGCCGAAGAGGTGATGGTCGGCAAGCGCATCGCCGGCCGGTTCAAGGGCCTCGCCCTCGGCCAGACCTTCGAGCTCCGCAAGAACCGCCCCGTGAAGGTGGTCGGCGTGTTCGAGGCCGACGGCTCGTCCAGCGAGTCCGAGGTGTGGTGCGACCTCGACATCCTCCGCAACGCCTTCGCGCGCCAGGGCTACGTGTCCTCGGTGCGGGTGCAGCTCGACTCGCCGGCCGCGTTCGACGGCTTCAAGGCCGCGATGGAGAGCGACAAGCAGTACGGCTTCCTGGCGCTGCGCGAGACCGACTACCTCGAGAAGCAGTCCGAGGGCACGGCCATGTTCATCGGCGTGCTCGGCACGCTGATCTCGGTGTTCTTCGCCGCCGGCGCGATGATCGGCGCGATGATCACCATGTACGCGGCCGTCGCGAACCGGCAGCGGGAGATCGGCACCCTGCGCGCGCTCGGCTTCTCGCGCACGTCGATCCTCGGCTGCTTCCTCCTCGAGTCGACGGTGCTCGCCCTGATCGGTGGCGCGGTCGGCGCGAGCGCCGCGCTGCTCATGCGGTTCGTGAAGTTCTCGATGATGAACTTCTCGAGCTGGTCCGAGATCGTCTTCACGTTCCAGCCCACCGCCCCGATCCTCGTCGTGTCCCTGGTGTTCGCCGGCTCGATGGGCCTGCTCGGGGGCTTCTTCCCGGCGGTGGCGGCGGCGCGCGTGTCGGCGATCCAGGCGATGCGCGGGTGACGCCGGGCTACATTGTCTTGTGATGCGCCTCGCCCTCGCGCTGTCCGCCTGCGTCGGGTGCGCCTCGCCGCCACCGCCCGCGCCGCCACCACGGAAGCCCGCGCCCGTCGCCTCGGTCGCGCCCCAGCCGCATCGCGGGCACCTGCTGGTCCACGCCTTCGGCAAGGGCCTGCTCGAGTGCAAGCCCACGTGCGTCGCGATCGACGACCACGCCAAGCAGCCCAAGAGCCCGCGCCGCATCGGACCGGGCCGCTACCTCCTGCCGCAAGGCATCTTCGACCTCGCCACGCGCCAGCTCACCCCGGTGCCGCACCTCGATCTGACCAAGTTCGAGTACGGCAGCCTGTGGCTGCTCGACCAGGCGACCGTGCAGGTCGAGTACAAGAGCACCCACGACGTCGTGCAGGTGTCTCGCGGAGGTGGGCCGTTCGTGCCGCTCGTGGAGCCCATCCCGCCGAAGGCCGGCGACTTCGCCTTCCTCCCGGACGGTCGCCACGCGTTCAAGACCGCGCCGCTGATGGGCGGCCCCGAGTCGCAGTACTTCGTCGACGTCATCGCCGGCCAGAAGGTGACCCTGCACTACGTGAGCGCGCTCGGCGGCAAGCCGAAGCCGCTCGTGACGCGCGATCAGATCCTGCATGGCGACTTCGTGCTCGGCGGCGCGTCGATCGTCTACTGGGCGCCGGGCCGCCTCGATGTCCCGAAGTCGCTGCGCACCCTGTTGCTCGAGCGCGTCGACGTGGCCACGGGCACCGTGCAGCGGCTCGAGGAGCTCACGACGCCGTTCACCATGCGCGGCACGCCGGAGACCGTGCACCACACGCCCTCGCGGTTCGTCGTCCACACCGCCTACGACGCGGAGGGGGCCGAGAGCGTCCGGGTCGTCGACGTCGACTCCGGGCAGACCAACGACGTGCCGCTCGGCCCCAAGGAGACGGTCGCGCGTCCGTTCAACCCGGCGCACGCGGGCACCTGGCCGTGGTGGGAGCGCCGCGACGACGACGTGCTCGTCCTCCAGCAGAAGGGGCAGGACAGCGTCGTCGTGCGGGTGCTCGCCCTCCCGAGCCTCACCCCCCTGCTCGAGACCACCCTGCCCTTCCCCAACGTGAGCGCCATCGACTGGGTCCGCGACTAGGCCCCCGCGATTCGCCGACGCGGTAGGATGCGCGCCTTCGTCCTCGGGGCCGTCGCCCCGGGCCCACAGGAGCGCCGCGCATGCCTGCTGCCACGATGGAACAGCTCGTCTCCCTCTCCAAGCGCCGGGGGTTCATCTTCCCGGGCTCCGCCATCTACGGCGGCCTGCAGGGCACCTACGACTACGGCCCGCTCGGCGTCGAGCTCAAGAACAACCTCAAGCTCGCCTGGTGGCGCGCCAACGTCTGGGAGCGCGACGACGTCGAGGGCCTCGACGCCGCGATCCTGATGAACAAGCTCACCTGGCGCTACTCGGGCCACGAGGAGACCTTCGTCGATCCGATGGTCGACTGCCGCGCCTGCAAGATGCGCTGGCGCGCCGACCAGATCGCCGGAAAATGCCTCAACTGCGGCTCGACCGACCTCACCGAGCCCCGGCCGTTCAACCTGATGTTCAAGACCCAGGTCGGCCCCGTGCCCGACCCGGAGTCGTTCTCGTACCTGCGGCCCGAGACCGCGCAGGGCATCTTCGTCAACTTCAAGCACGTCCTCGACGCGACCAACCGCAAGCTGCCGTTCGGCATCGCCCAGATCGGCAAGGCGTTCCGCAACGAGATCACGCCGCGCAACTTCATCTTCCGCTCGCGCGAGTTCGAGCAGATGGAGATCGAGTTCTTCGTGCGGCCCGGCGAGGACGAGGCGTGGCACGAGAAGTGGGTCGCCGATCGCATCGCCTGGTGGCGCTCGGTCGGGCTCGACGGTCAGAACCTCGAGGCCTACCACCAGAAGCCGAGCGAGCTCGCCCACTACGCCAAGGCCACCGTCGACCTCCTCTACCGGTTCCCGCATGGGCTCGAGGAGCTCGAGGGCATCGCCAACCGCACCGACTACGACCTCGGGTCGCACTCCAAGGAGCAGGCGTCGCTCGGCCTCACCGCGCGCGCCACGCCGAACGCGCACTCCACCGAGAAGCTCACCTGGTTCGACCCCGACGCCAAGAAGCACATCGTGCCGTTCGTGATCGAGCCCTCCGGCGGCGTCGACCGCGGCGTGCTCGCGGTGCTCTCGGAGGCCTACGCCGAGGAGCTCGTGAAGGCACCGCCCGCCGAGCGCCTGCAGCCGGCGGCCGAGGCGCTGACCACGTTCCTCAAGTCGGTCTCGCGCAACGAGAAGCTCCCGCAGGCCACCAAGGACGCGATCCTCGCCGAGGGCGAGCGCATCGCGGCCGCGCCCTCCGAGCGGCTCGCGTCGGTGGCCGGGCTGCTCGCGCTGCCGGGCGTCGAGTCGATCGAGGTCGCCAAGAAGCTGCGTGGGCAGGTGGAGCCGATCGTCGACGAGTTCTACCGCACGGTGCTGCACCTCAAGCCGCGCATCGCCCCCATCAAGGTGGCCGTGCTCCCGCTCAAGAAGAACCAGCCCGAGATCGTCGAGACCGCCAAGCGCATCCGGCGCGAGCTGCAGGGCGCAGCGGCGATGCGCACCGTGTACGACGACACCGGCGCGATCGGGAAGCTCTACCGGCGCCAGGACGAGATCGGCACGCCGTTCTGCGTGACCGTCGACTTCGACAGCATCGGGCAGGGCAAGGACCCGGCGCTGGCAGGCACCGTCACCGTGCGCGACCGCGACACGATGGCCCAGGAGCGCGTGCCGGTGAAGGAGCTCGAGGGCTTCCTGCGGGAGAAGCTGCGATGAAGAAGCGGATGGACGAGGGCGTGCTCGGCACGTTCACGCAGGAGCGGTTCGAGAGCGACGGCTTCACCCACGACGTCTACCGCAAGGGAGAGGGCCCGGCCGTCGTGGTCGTCGCCGAGATGCCGGGGATCTCGCCGATGGTGCTCGGGTTCGCCGACCGCGTCGTCGCGCTCGGCTGCACCGCCGTCCTGCCCGACCTGTTCGGCACCGCGGGGCGCGACCCGCTGGTGAAGGACGCCTCCACCAAGCTCTACGCCGTGAGCACGATGGCGCGCGCGTGCGTCAGCCGCGAGTTCACCGCGTTCGCCACCGGGCGTTCGTCGCCGGTGGTCACGTTCCTCCGCGCGCTCGCGCGCAAGGAGCACGCGCGCTGCGGCGGGCCGGGCGTCGGCGTGGTCGGCATGTGCTTCACCGGCGGCTTCGGGCTCGCGATGGCGGCCGAGCCATGCGTGCTCGCGCCGGTGCTCTCGCAGCCCTCCCTACCCATCGGGCCGCACGCCCGTCGGGGGATCGACTGCTCGGCGGAGGATCTCGCGATCGTCGCCCAGCGGTGCGCGCGCGAGGATCTGAAGGTGATCGGCCTCCGCTTCCGCGGGGATCCGCTCGTGCCCGAGGAGCGCTTCGCGTTCCTGCGCGAGAAGCTCGGCTCGGCCTTCGTGGCGGTGGAGCTCGACCAGCGTGACGGTCACCCCGACAGCCCACTGCCCCGCCACCACTCGGTGCTCACCGCGAGCCTGATCGACGAGCCAGGCCAGCGCACGCGCGACGCGCTCGACCAGGTGCTCGCGCTGTTCCGCGACAAGCTGCTCGCAGCGCCCTGAGCTCAGGGCGTGTGGATGACGGCCTCGATGTTGTGGCCATCCGGGTCGAGCACGAACGCACCATAGTAGTGCGCGTGGTAGTGCGGACGAGGCCCGGGCGGGCCATTGTCTCGACCGCCCGCGGCGATCGCCGCCGCGTAGAAGGCGTCGACGGCGGCGCGGCTCTCGGCGCGGAAGGCGACGTGGAGGCGGGGGGTCTGCGGCGTGCCCTCGGTGACCCAGAAGTCGGGCTTCGGTGGCGTGCTGAAGCCGAGGACGATCTTGCCCCCCGTGAACTGGGTCGGGATCTCGCTCAACAGCTGGTAGCCGAGCGGGGCGAGCGCCTGCTCGTAGAACGAACGACTGAGCTTCGGATCGCTGACCGAGAGGCCGACGTGGTCGATCATCGCCCGGGCATACCAGAGGGCGGTGGGCGCCGCCCGTCACGGCTTGACGCGCCCGAGGAGCCGCCCCCTGCTCGGTCGATGCGCGCTCACCTCCTCTGTCTGCTGCTGGTCGGGTGCTCCGCGGGGGCGAGCCCGATCGTCGCGAGCTCCGCGCCGAAGGCGGCCGACGGCAAGGGACCCGATCGCGACGGAGATGGCATCCCCGACGCCGACGACAAGTGCCCGGACGTTCCCGAGGACTTCGACTTCTTCGAGGACGAGGACGGATGCCCGGACCCGGACAACGACCAGGACGGTGTGCTCGACAAGGACGACGCGTGCCCGAACGCCCCGGGCCCCGTCGCCGCCAAGGGTTGTCCGAAGAAGGCGGCGAGCGATCGGGATCACGACGGCATCCCGGACGACGTGGACATGTGCCCCGACGACCCGGAGGACAAGGACGGCTTCCAGGACCCGGACGGCTGCCCCGACCCGGACAACGACAAGGACGGCATCCTCGACGTCGACGACAAGTGCCCCAACGACCCCGAGGACAAGGACGGCTTCGAGGACCAGGACGGCTGCCCCGATCCGGACAACGACAAGGACGGGATCCTCGACGTCGACGACAAGTGCCCCAACGAGCCAGGTCCGAAGTCCCACGGCGGCTGCCCGAAGAAGTGAATGGAGCGAGCCGGAGGCGAGCGCAGTGAACAGCGGCCGCCTCCACGGGCGGCCGCAACAGCCAACGAGCGAGCCGGAGGCGAGCGCAGTGAACAGCGGCCGCCTCCACGGGCGGCCGCAACAGCCAACGAGCGAGCCGGAGGCGAGCGCAGTGAACAGCGGCCGCCTCCACGGGCGGCCGCAACAGCCAACAAGTGAGCACGACCGTTCGGGCACGGCGGGGTGGAGCGCCCCAAGTGCGACGGACTGGCCGCGACGCATGCGGTTCACGAGGACGCGCCTCGTGCGTGATCGTCGCGTGACGAGGGGCCCGCGACGCGAGGCACGGTTCCTGCTGATCGAGCGACGGGCTCTTCCCGGATCGCGAGGACGTCATGCGCTGGGTGTTCGTCGTCGTGCTCGTGCTGCACGGTCTGATTCACCTGATGGGGTTCGCCAAGGCGTTCGGCTACGCGGCGCTCCCCCAGCTCACCCAGCCGATCTCACGGGGCATGGGGCTCCTCTGGCTCCTCGCCGCCGGGCTCGTGCTCGCGAGCGCGAACACCTTCGTCACGGCGCCACGGCTGTTCCTGCTCGTGGGCAGCGCGGCGCTGATCGTCTCGCAGCTGGTGATCTCCACGAGCTTCCGGGACGCCCGGTTCGGCACCCTCGCCAACGTGCTCCTCCTCGTCGCGCTGATCGTGCGGTTCGCCTCGCACGGGCCGTTCGGGCTGCGCGCCGAATACGCGGCGGTGACCCGCTCGGAGCTCGCCGCGTCGGTCCGCTCGCCGCTCGTCGTGACCGAGGCGGACCTGAAGCCCCTCCCCGCCCCCGTGCAGGCCTACCTGCGCTTCGCGGGGGCGGTCGGGCAGCCGCAGATCGTGAGCTTCCGCGCCACCTTCCGCGGCCGCATCCGCGCGAGCGCCACCGCGCCGTGGATGGCTTTCGAGGCCGAGCAGCACAGCTTCTTCGGGCCCTTGCCTTCACGCCTGTTCTTCATGGACGCCACGATGAAGGGTCTGCCCGTCGACGTCTTCCACCGGTTCGTCGGCGAGGCGGCCACGTTCCGGGCGCGGGTCCTCTCGCTGTTCACGATGGTCGACGCCAAGGGGCCCGAGATGAACCGCGCCGAGACGGTCACGCTGTTCAACGACCTCTGCCTCCTCGCGCCCTCGCGGCTCGTCGACCCGGCGATCCAGTGGGAGTCGATCGACGCCCGGCACGCGCGCGCCCGGTATACCCGCGGCGCCCAGACCATCGCCGCGACCCTGGTGTTCGGCGAGGCGGGGGAGCTCGTCGACTTCGTCTCCGACGACCGCACCGCCACGTCCGCGGACGGCAAGACGTTCACGCCGCTGCGGTGGACGACGCCGGTCTGGGACTACCGCGCGTTCGGCCCGCGCAAGGTGATGACGTTCGGCGAGGCCCGGTGGGAGCCGACGACGGGGAGCTTCGCCTACGGCGAGTTCCAGCTGCAGGCCATCGAGTACGACGTCGGCCTCACGAAGTAGGCGCGGGGTCGAGCGGCGGCAGGCGCGCGCGCGCCCAGAGGTAGAGGATCGGCGTCGCGAGCAGCTCGAGCAACACGCTCGCGACCATCGCGAGGAAGGCGGTCTGGAACAGGTTCTGTCCCCAGCGCGGCGTCACGTGGTCGAACAGGTGCTTCAGATCGAACGAGGCATAGAGGATCCCGACGACCGCCAAGAACTCGCCGAGCGAGAGCCCGAGAGCGGCCCACAGCCGGGGTCGTCTGTGGCGCGCACCCGCAGCGAGCGAAAGGCCGACCAGGATCAGGATGGCCAGTGGATGGACGTGCACGAACGCCGCGCAGGTCGACGGTGGGCCGAGCGTGGCGGTCCCGTGGCAGTCCGGCGCCCAGCAGAATCCTCCCCCGTTCGTGGTGCGCACGTCGTGCCACGGCAGGAACAGCGCGAGGCCCGCGACCAGCGCACCGAGCACCCGCACCACGGCGAAGAACATCGAGATCGCGCGGGGTGGTCCCGCGAGCACGACCGCGCCGACGGAGCGGCGCGCGAGGCGCCGATCGCCGGGGTGCCGGTAGTCCTGCAACGCTCAGGTCCTCGAGTCAGGGGCACAGCGACGGCGGCGACGCGGGTACCTTGGCCACGACCGTGGGCGCGATCGTCGGCTTCATCTCGAACCCGAGCCCCTGCGAGACCGCGTCGCAGGACTTCGTCGGGTCCTGGAGCTTCGGCGCCCTCGACACGAGATCCGGTGACGCCGCGACCGCCTTCGCGAAGAACTCGAACGTCGAGCTGCCTTTGCAGATACCGAACGTCTCCAAGAGAGGCGCGAAAGCCGCGAGCAGCTCGGTCGTGACGGTGCCCCCGGCGACGGTGCCCTGGAGGCCGTCGGACACCCGCACCGAGATGACGCCACTCTCCAGCGGGAACGTCGTGGCGACGCCGAACATCACCAGCGTGACGGGCAGCGTCTCCTTGCCGAGCTCGTTGCTCACCCAGAGGCCGCCGGCCATGTAGCCCTGATCGAGGCGCACCTTCGGCTTGTCGACGGTCGCGCCGTCGAGCGTGGAGACGTCGGCGATCTGCCAGCGCGTCCCGTCCCACGAATGCCCCACGTAGAGCGCACCGGGCACGCTCGCGTTGTCGACCGGTCCGACGTTGTCGAGACGCAGGAGGAGCGTCCACTGTCCCGCGGCCAGGTTGTCGTTGGCGATCTTCTCGGCGTCCGGTGAGACCGAGCTGACGAGGGGCAGGATGCGCGCTCCGAAGTTGTTGTCGCTCCCATCGAGCCCGTCGGCGAGCACCGCACTCGACGAGCCCGCGGCGCGCTTGCAGCTGCCCTTGCTCTCGGCGGAGTCCGCGGCGGTGGTGGCGCGCCCGTCCAGATCGTAGCCGTATCCACGCCAGGCGTCCGTGCTCGGCGCGTGCGTCGCGCGCGTGAAACCACCGAGATCCACCCGCGTGAACGCATACCACTTGGTCGTGCCGCTCCCCGTGGCCGTGGGGCGCGGTGGCGGGACCTTCGAGGTCGGGGGCGCCACGGCGTCCTCCGCGGCCTCGCTGACCACATCGACGGTGACGTCGGCAGGAACCTCGGTGGCGACGTCCGCCGGCCTCGTGTCGGCGGGACCGGCGGAGTCGTCGGATCCACAGCCCACGAGCGCGAGGACGAGCACGAAGCCGGATCGCATGCCGGGATGCTGCCACGGGTCGGGCCGCCCCGCCCGCGAAACTCAGCTCCAGTGGAGCCGCACCTCGCAGCACTCGTGCCCCCACGCGACGCAGCGCTCGCGGTGGGCCGTCACGTCCCGGAGCCCCATCTGCTCGAGGATGCGCCGGCGCACCTCGAGCGCGATCTTGCACATGACCACGTCGTGTCCCCGCCAGTCGGTGATGGTGGACACGTAGTCGTGCTCGGAGCACACCACCTGCACGCGACCGCTGTCGTGGAACATGTCCCACGCCTCTTGCCCCCGCGCGGCGAGGCTCTTCGGGTTCGCCGCGAGGCGGAGCAGCACGCGCATGGCGGTCCCCATCGCCGCGTCGATGCCCGCCGCGGCGACCTCGCGCAGGAACTGGTCCTCGCTCGGCGCCCGCGCGACGACCGCCATGGCCTTGAACAGCTCGCTGAGCATGGCGTACGGGTACCGGCGCGCGCCGAGGAGCCCGAGGCTCGGGTGGTGCGGGTCGAGCTGCGCGCGGGCGCTCGGCGACAGGCGCGTGAGCACCTCGTGCCCCGCCGCCCGGCCGTAGCGCTGGAGCCACCACTCCATCGCACCGACCAGCGGGGTGCCCACCATCGTGCCCATGGCCGCCGACGCGGGAACCATCCCGGCAAGCATACCCACCAACCCGGCCCTCGTCCCGTGGAGCCCAGCCGTGACGCCCGGCGCCCGCCGAGACAGCCTTCCGCTCCCATGTCCGAAGGCTCCCTGCTCCCCGCGGTCCTCGCCTGCCTCGAGACCGGGCGCATCTGCGTCCCGACCATGTTCGACGCGGCGCGCGGGCGTCACGACCGCAGGAGGGTCTCTGGCCGGCTCTCGTCGTGGGCGGACCGGGTCGTCCGCCAGGCACGCATCGATCTGCACGTGCACGGGCTCGAGCACGTCACCCCCGACGCCCACCACGTGCTGATGTCGAACCACCAGTCCCACTACGACATCTTCGTGCTGTTCAAGGCGTACCCGGGCGTGCTGCGCATGGTGGCCAAGATCGAGCTCGCCCGGGTGCCGATCCTCGGGGGCGGCATGAAGGCCGCGGAGTTCGTGTTCCTCGATCGGCAGGACCACGGCCACGCGGTGTCCGCGCTGAAGCTCGCCGGGGAGCGCATCCGCTCCGGGATCAACGTGTGGATCGCGCCCGAGGGCACGCAGTCCCGCGACGGCTCGCTCCTGCCCTTCAAGAAGGGCGGCTTCGTGCTCGCCGAGGAGGTCGGCGTGCCGATCCTGCCCGTGACGGTGGAGGGGACACGCCACGTGCTGCCCGCGAAGACCAGCCGGGTACACCTCGGTCAGCGGGTCGACGTGACGTTCCACGCGCCGGTGGATCCGGCGACGTTCGGCCCGCGCGAAGCGGTGATGGCGGAGGTGCGGCGTCGCATCGAGTCCGCTCTGCCGGCGGAGCTGCAGCGCCGGGTAGCTCAGATCCCGTCGTCGCACCAGAAGGTGCTGCAACGTGACACAGGCCTCGGGCGGTTTACAGGAGATCCGTCGTGCGATACGCCCCCGCCAGCTGGATGGGTCGGCCGCACCAGGTGTCCCCTCGCCACGGGGCCACCGACTCCCTGGCGCTGGGACCCTCGGACGCCTGTAGGGCGGCCAGGCGCGTCCAGACCGGCGCGTCCGTCCACCGACGCGGCAACACCAGCGGCGCCGCACCGCGTCGCGCGCCGGGTCGAGGGCCGTCGCGCCAACGACCTCGCTGGCGCCGACACAGACGCCCATCAGGATCCACGCCGACGGCCACCATCGAGTCGCCGGACGGCAAGCCGGCCCCCGGGGCGCCCCCGCTGGGCAGCCGTCACGGCGAACGGCGAGATCATCGTCCAGGGCAAGCCCGTCGCGACGCTGGCGGCCGACCCGCCGGCTCCCATGCTCCGCCCTCCTCGCGCCCCGGACCTCACCGCCTGTGGGGGCGGCAAACCCGCAAGGCAACCGCCTCGCGCGTCGAGCTCAGCGAGGCGCGACAAAGCGGGGACGGCGTCCTCGATCGTTCACAAGCCTGGGCACCCACCGCGAGCGAGACTCATCGTCAAGATCGGCGAGGGCGAAGGCGACGTCCGTGAGTGACCCGGGGGGCCCGCGGGGAGGCCGTCGCGGCACCAACCCCTCGGCAGGCAAGCTCGTGATCACCGGCGCCGACACGGCCGGCAAGAAGCGCGCGGCCATGCTGGTGCTGGTCGTGGTGGTGTCCGCCAAGAGTCCTGCTCCGCCGCCTGCCACGCCCGCCGCGCCCTGATCAGCCGCCGCGCTGCGCCGCCTTCATCACCATCGCGCGCCACTCCGCGGTCGGATCCTCGTCCGGATCGGGCTTCTCCTGCGGCGGGCGCTCGGCCTCGGGCACTTGGCGCAGGTTCACGCGGATGCGCGTCCAGGTGGACGAGCGCCCGCGCATGCTGTCCACCAGCACGTCGTCGACCGCGAGCTTCGCCGACGCGTCGGGATGGCGCGCGCGCCACCGATCGAGGCCCGCGAGCGCCGCCTCCTTGTCGGGCGACTGCGCGACGATGATCAGGGGCATCTTGGGCGTGCGCTGCCCCTTCTTGGCGGGCTCCGCGCCAGGCTCCTTCTTCTTGCGCGACGGGGCGACGCGCGGCCCCTCCCCGGCCTTCTTCGGGTGGTGCGGAGGCCACGGCGCGTCGCCGAGGTTCCCTGCCTCGTCGCGATCCGCGAGCGCGAGCAGCGACGCGAGCGAGAACGCCCGCGCGTCGATCCCCGCCTGCAGATCGCCGAGCGCGGCGTAGCGGGCGGGCATCGTGCGCAGCGTGAAATCGGCCGGATCGCACGCCTCGACCTCGTCCCACCGCAGCGGCGCCGACACGCGCGCGTCGGGCAGCGGGCGCACCGAGTAGGCCGAGCACGTGGTGCGGTCCTTGGCGTTCTGGTTGTAGTCGAGGAACACGCCGTGGCGCTCCTCCTTCCACCACTTGCTCGTCGCCAGGGTGGGCGCGCGGCGCTCGATCTCGCGCGCGACCGCGAGCGCGGCGCGGCGCACCTGGTCGAACGGCCACCGCGGCTCGATCCGGACGTTCACGTGCAGACCCCGCGAGCCGCTCGTCTTCGGGAACCCCTCCATGCCGTGCTCGCCGAGCAGCGCGCGCACCTCGAGGGCCACCCGGCGCACGTCGTCCCAGGCGACGCCCGGGGCCCGGATCGAGGTCGATGCGCAGCTCGTCGGGGTGGTCGAGGTCGCCCGAGCGGATCGGGTGCGGGTGCAGCTCCATGCACCCGAGGTTCGCGACGAACGCGAGCCCCGCCACGTCGTCGACCACCACCTCCTCGGCGGTGCGTCCCGAGGGGAAGCGCAGCGTCGCGGTGCGGATCCAGGCGGGCCGGCCGGCGGGCGCGCGCTTCTGGTAGAACGGCGGCGCGTCGGCGCCGTCGACGAACCGCTTGAGGACGATGGGGCGGTCGCGAATCCCCTGCAGCGCGCCGTCGGCCACGCTGAGGAAGTACCGCACCACCTCGAGCTTGGTGATGCCCGCGGCGCCGAAGTAGACCTTGCTCGGGTGGGTGACCTTCACCTCGCGCCCGCCGACCTCGAGCACGAGCGGCGCCTCGTCGGCCTTGCTCACGCGAGGGAGGCTACCGTCTCTCGGTGGCGAATACGAAGGCCGACGTGCTCGACATGTTCCACGAGCTCTCCGAGCTCACCATCCTCGAGGAGGGCGACCCGGCGTCGTTCCGCGTGCGCGCCTACGAGAGCGCGGCGCGCGCGGTCGACGCCTACGCCGGCGACATCACGGTGCTGACCGCCGCCAAGCTGCAGGCGCTCGAGGGCATCGGCAAGAGCAGCGCCGCCAAGATCCGCGAGCTGTTCGACACCGGCAAGGTGCAGAAGCTCGAGGACCTGCGCAAGAAGCACCCGCCCGCGATCGTCGCCCTCCTGAACGTGCCCGGCCTCGGCCCGAAGGCGGTCAACCGCCTGCGCAAGGAGCTCGGCGTCGAGAACATGGACGACCTCCGCCGCGTGATCGGCGAGCACAAGCTGCGCGACCTCAAGGGCTTCGGGCAGAAGAGCGAGGACAAGCTCGCCCACTCGCTCGAGCGCATGGCCAAGCAGGGCACCCACGGGCGCACGCCGATCTCGGTCGCCCTGCCCCTGGCCGAGCGCGTGCTCGCCACCATCAAAGCCGTCCCCGGGGTGCGCCAGGCCGCCTACTGCGGCAGCCTGCGCCGGTTCTCGGAGACCATCGGCGACCTCGACTTCCTCGTCGCCGCCGACGACGCGACGCAGGTCATGGACACGGTCATCGGGCTGCCGATGGTCGACCAGGTGCTCGGTCGCGGCGACACCAAGACCAGCGTGCTCACCCGCCGTGGCCTGCAGATCGACGTGCGCGTGGTCAAGGAAGAGGAGCTCGGCGCCGCGCTCATGTACTTCACGGGCAGCAAGGCCCACAACGTGAAGATGCGCCAGCGTGCCCTCGCCCGCGGCCTCACCCTCAACGAGTACGCGCTCACCGAGATCGCGACCGGCAAGGTCGTCGCGGCCAAGACCGAAGAAGAGGTGTACGCGGCGCTCGGCCTGCCGTGGATCCCGCCCCACCTCCGCGAGGACACGGGCGAGATCGAGCTCGCGGAGCAGAACGCGCTGCCCGGCCTCGTGCCCCGGATCCTGGGCGATTTCCACGTCCACACCACCGTCTCCGGCGACGGCAAGTCGTCGCTCGAGGACACGGTCGCGGCCGCCCGCGCGCGCGGCGTCAAGGTGCTCGTCATCACCGAGCACGCCGAGGGCACGGTGTCGGGCGTCAAGCGCGAGGTGCTCGTGGAACAGCGCGCCCGCATCGAGGCGATGCAGCGTGAGCTCGGCGACAGCATGGTCCTCCTGCACGGCGTCGAGCTCAACATCGGCCCCGCCGGCGAGCTCGATTACGACGCCGAGTTCCGCGCCGGCTTCGACTTCTGCCTGGCCTCGATCCACGACCACTTCGACCTGCCGCGCGAGGCGCAGACCCAGCGCGTGGTCACCGCCATGCGCGACCCGAGCGTGCGCATGATCGGCCACCTCACCGCGCGCATGATCGGCGCGCGGCCGGGGGTCGACCTGGATTTCGAGGCCATCTTCGCGGCCGCCGAGGAGACGGGCACTGCGCTCGAGATCAACGGCGGGCTGCCGCGGCTCGATCTCCCGGTCGACGTCGTGCGCCGCGGGCGCGAGCGCAACATCGACTTCGTGCTGTCGAGCGACGCCCACCACACGAGCGAGCTCGACCGCGTGGAGAACGCGGCCAAGGTCGCCGAGAAGGCATGGCTGCCGGTCGACAAGATCGTGAACACGTGGGAGCCCGAGCGGCTCGCCGCGTGGGCGCGCCGCTAGCCGCGGGCCTTCAGCACGGCGGCCTTGGCGGCGGCGAGGCCGGCCTCGATGTTCTGCTCGCTCGTCGCGTAGCTGAAGCGCAGGTAGCCGGGCGCGCCGAACGCCGAGCCCGGCACCGCGGCGCACCCCGCCTCCTCGAGGAGGAACGTGGCCACCTCGAGGTCGCCGTCGAGCTTGCCGCTCCTGGCCTTGGCCCACGAGAGGCCGTAGAGGCCGCGCACGTCGGCGAACGCGTAGAACGCGCCCTCGGGCATGCGACAGGTGACGCCCGGGATCGTGCGCAGCGTCTCGACCATCAGCGTGCGCCGGGTGGCGAAGCGGTCGCGCATCGCGCGCACCGAGTCCTGCGGGCCGTCGAGGGCCACGATGGTGGCGGCCTGGGCGAGCGCGGTCGGGTTGGTGGTGGACTGGCTCTGCACGACGTCGAGCGCCTTGGCGATCGCCGCCGTGGTGATCGACCAGCCGATGCGCCAACCGGTCATCGCGTAGGTCTTGGAGACGCCGTCGATCACGATGATGCGGTCGCGCGCGGCCTCGCTCGCGAGGCTCAACGCGGAGACCTGCTCGAACGCGTCGTAGACCAGCGAGGCGTAGATCTCGTCGACGATGAGGAAGGCGTCGTGCTGCGCCATCACGTCGACGATCTTCTGCAGCCACTCGCGTGGATAGGCGCCGCCCGTCGGGTTGGACGGCGTGCAGAGGATGACCGCCTTGGTCTTCGGCGTGAGCGCAGCTGCGAGGGCCTCGGGGCGGAGGAGGAACCCATCGGCCTCGGTGGTCTCGATCACGACCGGCGTCGCGCCGACGAGCCGCACCTGCTCCGGGTACGAGACCCAGTACGGCGCGGGGATGATGACCTCGTCGCCCGGCTCGTAGAGGGCGATCGCGAGGTTGAAGAGCGCGTGCTTCGCGCCGACCGAGACGACGACCTGGTCGGGCTTGCAGGGCACCCCACGCGTGCGCGTGGACTGGGCCGCGATGGCCTTGCGCAGCTCGAGGGTCCCGCTGACGGCGGTGTAGCGAGTGGCGCCGGCGTCGAGGGCCGCCTTGGCCGCGTCGCGCACGTGCACCGGCGTGTCGAAGTCTGGCTCGCCGACGCCGAACGGGTAGATGGTGCGACCCTCGGCGCGGAGCGCGGCGGCCCGCGCCGACACGGCGAGGGTGGCACTCGGCTTCACGACGTCCAGACGCTGCGCCAGGCGGGTGGTCATGCCGCGCTGCGTAAGGGTGTCCCGCTGGCGCGGCAAGAGGGTCGGACGACGCTTCCGTCCACCCCTGTTCAGGGCACCTCGAACTCCACGCGGCGGTTCTTCGCAGGGTCCGGGTCGGCGTGGGTGGTTCCACCATCGAGCACCTCGAGGCGCGACGCCTCGATGCCGTGATCCACCAGCCACTTGCGGACGGCGACGGCGCGCGTGTTCGAGAGCGCCTTCGACTCCTTGGCGTCGCGATGACCGACGACCTTCACGTACGTGAGCTGCGGGTTCGCGGCGAGCGCGCCCTTGATCGTCTCGAGGACGGGGGTCGCAGCGGGCTCGATCGCGGCGCTCTGATCGGGGAAATAGACCTTCTCGACGATCTCGATCTTCGAGACCGAGACGATCGACAGGCAGGGACAGCCGTTCTTCTTCGGGTCCCACGGCGCGACACCGCCTGGCTGGTAGGGGCAGGCGTCCTCGTCGTCCGGGATCCCGTCGTGATCCGCGTCGGGACGCGGGGTCTTGCCGACCACGGTCGTGGCCGCGGGTGCCGACGACGTGGGCGTGGCCGTCTGCGGCTTCGACGGCGGCGCCGGGACCGCCGCGGGCGCACACGCCGCGAGGGTCGCCGCCAGGAACCCCGAGCGGCGGGCGAGGATGCGGGCGCGGGCGTCCATGGCTTCATTGTACGCTCGCTTCATGCGATGGATCTGGCTCGTGCTCGGTTGCGCGTGCGCGCGAGAGAGCCCCGTCGCGGCGGTCCCCCACGAGACGGTGGACGCCTCGCCACCACCGACGCCGTCGCCGTCGCCGAGTCCGTCTCCGGCGCCGACGGTGATGGCGCCGTCCAGCGCGTGTCCCCACGCGTGCGGCGACCTCTGCTGCCGCAAGGGTGAGGTCTGTCGACAGGGCCCCGAGCCCGGCTGGACCAAGTGCTTCTGCCCGCCCGGGACCAAGTGCGGTCCGTGATGTCCCCGAACAGGAGCCGACGATGAGCACGATCGAGGTCCCGCCGCCGCCCGAGGTCTTCAACTTCGCGCAGCACCTCCTGTCGGTGAACCAGGCGCGCCCCACCCGGGCGGCCTTCGTCGACGATCGCGGCCCGCTTTCCTACGGGGCGCTCGAGGACCGCGTGCGCCGCGCCGCGGCCGGTCTCCGCGCGATCGGCGTCAAGCGCGAGGAGCGCGTGCTGCTCGTGATGCACGACACCGCGGAGCTGCCCGTCGCCTTCCTCGGCGCCCTCTACGCGGGCGTGGTGGCCGTGCCCGTCAACACCCTGCTCACCGCCGACGACTACGCGTACATGCTCGAGCACACGCGCGCGCAGGCGGTGTTCGTGAGCGGCGCGGTGCTGCCGACGCTCTCGGCGGCGATGACCAAGAGCGACCACGAGGTGACCAAGGTCGTCGTCGCGCAGCCGATCGCGCCGCTGCACCCGGCGGAGGTCGCGTTCGAGGCCTTCCTCGACCAGGCGCCGCTCGCGCGCGCGGCGGCCACGCGCCGCGACGACCCTGCGTTCTGGCTCTATTCGAGCGGCTCGACGGGCCGCCCCAAGGGCACCGTCCACTCGCACGCGAACCCTTACTGGACCGCCGAGCTGTACGGCAAGGCGGTCCTCGGCCTTCGCGAGGACGACGTGTGCTTCTCCGCCGCCAAGCTGTTCTTCGCGTACGGGCTCGGCAACGCGCTCACGTTCCCGCTCAGCGTCGGCGCGACCACGCTGCTCATGGCCGAGCGGCCCACCCCCGATGCCACGTTCCGCCGGCTGCGCGGCGCGATAGGCGTGAAGCCCACGGTGTTCTTCGGCGCCCCGACCGGGTTCGCGGGCATGCTCGCAGCGCCGACGCTGCCGGCGCGCGAGGAGATCGCGCTGCGGCTCGTGTCCTCCGCAGGAGAGGCGCTCCCCGCCGAGATCGGCGCGCGCTTCCACCGCCACTTCGGCGTGCACATCGTCGACGGCATCGGCTCCACGGAGATGCTGCACATCTTCCTCAGCAACCGCCCCGACGACGTCCGCTACGGCACCACGGGCTTCCCCGTCGCTGGCTACGAGATCGAGCTGCGCGACGACCGCGGCGGCCCGGTGCCCGACGGCCAGCCCGGCGACCTCTACATCCACGGCCCGAGCGCAGCGCTCATGTACTGGGGCAACCACCAGAAGACCCGCGACACGTTCCAGGGGAAGTGGACCAAGAGCGGCGACAAGTACGTGCGCAACGCCGACGGCACCTACGTGTACAGCGGCCGCAGCGACGACATGCTCAAGGTGAGCGGCATGTACGTGAGCCCGTTCGAGGTGGAGGCCACGCTCGTGCAGCACGAGGCGGTGCTCGAGGCCGCGGTGATCGGCGTGATCGACGCGGAGGGCCTCACCAAGACCAAGGCGTTCGTGGTGCTGAAGGCGGGCGGCGTGGCGAGCGAGGCCGACCTCAAGGCCTTCGTGAAGGACCGCCTCGCCCCCTACAAGTACCCGCGGCAGATCGCCTTCGTCGACGAGCTGCCCAAGACCGCGACCGGGAAGATCCAGCGCTTCGTCCTGCGGCAGCGCGAGGGCGGCTGACCCCAAATGGCCAGCGGCCGCCCGGGGAGGCGGCCGCCGTTCACTCCGCTCCGATCACTCCTCGGCGATGAGCGCGCCGAGCGCGGCCTGGTCGGCCTCGAGGAGCTGCTTGATGCGCTCCTTGGCGACCTCGGCCACGATGATCCGACCGACCTCGTCCGCCACCGACGAGAAGATGCCGCGCGTCTGCATGCGCTCGGTCTGCTTGTGGTTGTCGTCCGACGGGGTGAGGTAGTGCACCGAGTCCGCCTTGTAGCGGTGGATCAGGAACAGCTGCACCACCGTCATGAGGCGCTTGCGCCGCAGGCTCGGCTCGAGGTTGTTCTGGTCGCGCACCGACAGGATGCTCCGGCCCTGGCGGTCGTGGATCGGCTCGAAGATCACGTTGGCGGCCTTCTTGCCGCTGGCGAGGACCGCGAGCTCGAGGACGTGCGAGCCGGCGCTGTGCGGACGCAGCGACACGGTGAGGGCCGCGTCGATGCCGTGGCGCTTGCGCCAGAGGTCGAGCCACTGCTCGAGGACCTTGGGCGGCACCTCGATCTGCAGGTGGTGCTGGAACTGGGTCGAGCCCTTGCCCATCGCCTTGGTGGTCGCCGTGCGGCCCGAGAGCGACATGAGCGCGGCGTCGGCGCGCGGACCGCCCACGAGGGTCTGCGGGGTGCGGTACGGCGACTCGATGAGGCGGAACTTGCGCTGCAGGCGCGCGAGCGCCAGCATGCCGTCCTGCCGGAGCGCAGACGCGAACTCCTCGCCCGCGAGGCCGTCGATCTGGTGGCCGCCGTAGGTGATGAAGTTGAACACGAACCCGAGCTTGCCGAGCTCCTCCGGGAAGCGCCGCATCTGGTCGTCGGTCATGCCGGTGCTGTCCCAGTTGAACGACGGCGAGAGGTTGTAGGCGAGCATCCGGTCGGGGAACTGGGCGTGGATCGCGTCGGCGAAGATCTTCGCGTCGTGCAGGTCCGCCGTCTTGGTCTCCATCCAGAGCACGTCGGCGTAGGGCGCCACGGCGAGCGACTTGGCGATGGCGTACTCGATGCCACCGCGCACCTGGTAGTAGCCGTCCGGGGTCTTCGCGTGCTCGCAGTCCCAGGTGACGTGCAGGCCCATGCTGCGCGCCTTGTCCGAGATGGCGTGGAACGACGCGGTCTTGGAGAACGCGATCCACTGCTCCTCGGTCATGGCGAGCTTCTCGCCCTCGCCCTCGCGGAAACGCATCGCCTCGGCGACGGCCTCGGCGTAGGTCATCACGTTGGCCTCGTCCTGCCAGACGTCGACGAACTTGTCGAAGACCTTGTCGAGCGCGGCGTCGGCGCTGCCCGACTTCTGGTAGGTCTTCACCGCGTCGTCGAAGAGGGCCGCGATGCCCGAGCTCGTGAGCCACTTGTCGGCGGCCGCGTACTCGTCCTCGCCGATCGCATAGAGCCTGTATCCAGTCAGCTCGGCGATGCCGCGGCCGTGCAGCGCGCGGAGCAGCGCCAGGAAGCCGACGCGGAACGTGGGCGCGTCGAGGGTGGTCGCGCCGAGGATGAACGGCTGGTCGCGCTCGTCGGTGCGGCCGTCGAGCAGCGTCGCCGACTCGGCGTCGGTGCGGGCGACGATGATGCCCGCCACCTGCATGATGTCGAGCTGGAAGCGCGCGGCGGAGAGGCGCTTGATCTGCTCGTCCTCGGAGACGAGCACCTTGCCGCCCTGGTGGCCGCACTTCTTCACGCCGGGCTTCTGATCCTCGATGTGGTAGCCGGGGACGCCGGCCTCGACGAAGCGGCGGATGAGGTTGCGCACGTGTGCGTCGCCACCGTGGCCGGTGTCGGCGTCGGCGATGATGAACGGGCGAAAGTCGACCGCGGGCGACGCCTTGCGCTGCTCCTCGGTGAGCTTGGTGCGCGCTGGTAGTCGTTGCGATCCGCGGCGAGCAGCGCGCACGATCGAGGCGGCCTCCTCGGGCACGCCGGCTCAGCGGGTAGCTCGCGAGGTCGGGCCCCGGGTCCTCGTCGGGCGAGCCCCCTTGGCGCTGGTGGCCCAGCCGCCGATGTAGATGCCTTCGATCCCCATACGCTTCATCGCGACGGCCTCGCCGGGCGAGTAGGGACCGAAAGACGTCATGCAGGTACCGGACTGGAACATCTCGCGCAGACGCGCGTGGAAGCCAGCGGCGGCGTCGCGCGCGACGGAGTACTCGTTGCGGATCGTGCCGCGCTGCTCGACGACCTCCTTGGGGGTGTAGAGCCGTTCGATGCCGGCGAACCGGGGGGACTCGAACCAACGGCGCATCTCTTGGACTTGTTCGTCGAAGGTGGGCATGCCCCGGTGTTCGGGGCGGGGCCCCCCCCCGGGGCGCTGGGTTTCCCCCCCGGGGGGACGCCCCGGGGGGGCCGGCGGGGGGGGGCGGGGCGGCCCCGGGCCCGGGCCCCCCGGGACGGGCTTTGGCGGGGGCCGCCCCCGCCGGGGTGGGAGAAGGCGGCCCCGTTGTCCTTTCCGTTGGCGAGGGCCCCCCCGCTGGGGCGTTGGGGGGGGGGGGGCCCGGGGGGGCCCGCCCCCCCCCCGGCCCCCCGGGGGCCCCCCGCCGCCGTGGGGGCCGGGGCCGGCCGGGGCCCCGCCCCCCCCGGGGGCCGGGGGCGGGGCCCCTCGGGCGGGCGGGCGGGGGGGGGGCCCGGGCCGCCGCCGGGCCCGCGCCCCCCCCCCCGGGGGCCCGGGGGGCGCCCGGGGGCCCGGCCCGGGGGGGGGGGCCCGGCGGGGCGGCGCCCCCGGGGGGGGCGTGCGGGCGCCCCCCGCCCCCCCGCCGGCGGCGGGGCGGGGGCCCCCGGCCCCCGGGCCCCCCGCCGGGGGGCCCCCCCGGGGCCGGCCGGGGGCCCCCGCCGGGCCGGGGCGGCGCGCCGCGGGCCCCCGCGCCGCCGGGGGGCGGGGCCGGGGCGCCCGCGGTCGGCGGGGGGGCCGCCCCCGCCGCGGCGGCGGGCCCCCGGGGGGGCCCCGCCGGGGGCGCCGCCCCCGGGTGGGGGGGGGGCGCCGGGGGGGGGGGGGGGGGGGGGGGCGCGGGGGGGGGGGCCCCCCCCCCGCCGCCGGGGGGCCCCCCCCCCCGGCCCCGCCGCCCGCGCCCCCCCCGGGGGGGGGGCGGGGGGGGGGCCCCGCGCCCGCTGCGGCCCCCCGCCCGGGGGGCCCCCGCGGCCCCCCCCGCCGCGCCCCGGCCGGGGGGCGCCCGGGCCGCGGCGGCGGGCGGGCCGGGCGGCGCCCCCCCCGGCGCCGGGCCGGGGCCGGCGCGGGCCCCCGCGCCGGCCCCCCCCCCCCCCCCCGTGGCCCCCCCCGGGGGGGCCGGGGGGGGGGGGGGCGGGGGCCCGGCCGGCGCCGGGGGTGGCGGGCCCGGCGCGCCCCCCCCCCCGGGGGCGGGCCCCCGGGCCGGGGGGGGGGGGGGGGGGGGGGGGGCCTGGGCCCCCCCGGGGGCCCGCCCGGGGGGGGGGGGGGGTGTTGCCGGTTTGGGCGCGGGCGTGCCGCCCCCCGGGGGGGGGCCGCCCCCGGGCCCCCCCGGCCCCCCGTGGTCCGGCCCCCCGCGCCGGGGCCCCGGGTGGGCGCCGGCGGCGGGATTGTGGGGGGGCCCCGGGGGCGGGCGGCGCGGGGCCCCCCCGGGGGCGGGGGGCCCCGCGGCCCCCCCGGGGCGGGGGGGGGGGGGCGCCGGGGGTTCGGGGGGCCCCCCCGGCGCGCCGGGGGCCGGGGCCGCCCCTTCGCCCGGGGCGCCCGGGCCCGGGTGGCGCGCCCCGCCCCCCCCGCGCCGGCGGGGGCCGGGGGGCCGGCCCCGGCGGGGGTGCGCCGCCGGGGGGGGGGGGGGGGGGGGGCCGCCGGGTGGGGGGGGGGGGCGGGGCGGGGGGGTTTTCTGGTTGGGGGGGGGGGGGTGGGGGCGGGGGGGGCGGGGGGGGGCCCGGGGGGGGCCGGGGCGCCCCGGCGGGGGCCGGCGGGGGGGGGGGCGGGGGGGGGGCGGGGGGGGGGGGCGCGGAGGCTAGCCCAACCGACGAGGGGTGGGAGTGGGCGATCGGCGTGCGCACCGGCGCAAGATCCACGCAGGCTCCGATCGCCGCGAACGGCTTGTTTTTCAGGCGATCACGCGAAGTCCACCGCAGGAGCTGCGCAGGGAACGGTCGACCCAGAGAGCGGTCAACCCGGAGTGAGGGCGTTGGTGAGCTCCTCGCGATCGGCATCGCTGAGGTCGCTGTTGCTGAACACGCGCTCGAGCCACGCCGCGGTCTCGACGTCTTCGTCGAGGTGCTCCTCGGTCCACGCGAACGCGCAGCCCGGGTGCAGGTAGCCCGCGCTCTTGGTGACGCTCATGCCCACCTCGAGCTCGCGCTCCACGCCGATGCGCAGCTCGCCCTTCGCGAGGGGCTCCTGGCAGTGCATGCACTTGGCGCGACCGGTCGGCGCGAGGTCGGCGTGCGGCAGCGGGCGGTCCTTGGCCTTCTTCGGCGCGGCCGCGATGAGCGCGTCGAGCGCGGCGCGGTTCGGCACCTCGCCCTCGTAGGCGGCGAGCGCCTCCTGCAGGGGACCCGCGAGCTTCTTGGCGGCGCACTCGAGGTGCCAGTAGCGGTGGCCCGGCTGGTCGGAGCCAGGCAGCACGTAGGATTCGGCGAAGCGCAGGTCGCCCTTGGCGACGGGGTTCTTGCAGCCGCGGCACGCCGCGCGTCCGGAGGGGGAGACCTCGAGCTTCATGGCGGAGGATGGTAGCGCGAGGGCGCCCTCAGTAGTCGAGGGCCGTCAGGCGGTAGGAGTACTCCAAGGTGCCAGGCTCCTGCCGCTGGTGACCGACGAGTATCGTGTTGCACACGGGGTCGCGGCGGAAGGACGTGATCATCCGCATGCTGGAGATTGTGTGGGTCTTCTGGCTGACGACCACGCGCTTGGTTCCGTCGATCTGCTGCAGGGTGCAGCCCGTCTCGCAGTAGTAGCCCCCGCTCTTCTCCACGAGGCCGTACACGGTGTTGGCGCCATCGTCGGTGAGTCCGACGAATCGCTCACCCGTGGCGAGCGTTCCGAGGACGCCGTCCTTGGGCAGACAGCCACCGCCCCCGGCGCCCGGGAAACAGGTGGGCGCATGCAGCTGGTGCAGCGCTCCGTTCGGGGTGACGAGGTGGTCCGTCGGTGTGTGGAACGCAAGCACTGCAATGGTTCCGTAGAAGTCACTCACCCCGGCCGTGCCGACGGTCGTCACGTAGCCGGCCGAGGTGACGGAATACAGCACGAGGTTGGCGTAGTAGGCCGCGACGAGCTCGTCCGTGCCGGGCACGGGGCGAAGTGTCTGAGCCGACGTGTAGAGCTTCGACTTGGCGAGCAGCACGCCCGTCTTGAGGTCGTACGTCAGGAGCGGGGTCTCACTCGCCGAGGACGTGAGGCACACCAAGCGCGACTTGCTGGTGACCGCGGCGAGGGTGCACGTGTCCGCGGTGAACGTCTCGCTGATCGTCGAGAAGTCCACCGTCGAGACCACGCGGAATGCCGCCTTGTCGACGACGATCAGACGGCCGCTGTCGAGCGCGGCCGCCGTGATCAGTCGAGGCCACGCGACCGCCTTCAGGGGCGAGCCGTCGCGCGAGATCAGGCGAACCTGATCCTGCTGGACGACGAGGATGCCCGTTTCGAGGGGGAAGGCCTCGATGAGCGGGACCTTGCTGCTGGAGAGGACGCTGGCCGTCGTGCAGCCCGGCGGGGCCTCGAACGTGTCGGCGTCCGCCGAGTCGGAGGCCGCGTCCAGCGTCTCGGCGGTCGAGTCCGGCCCGACGTCGGCGGCTTCGGCAGCCGAGTCGGGGGCGTCGGTGGCTCCGTCCTCCGCGTCGAACGCGTCGGTGTCGAGCGCGTCGGCCAGCGCGTCTGCGTCGCCGCCCGTCTCGAGCGACGCATCCGCCTCGGCGCCGACCTCGGTGGGCACCTCGCCCGTGACGTCCTCGCGCGTGTCGATCGCCGTGCTGTCGATCGATGCGTCTACAGGGAGGCAGACGTCCTCGAACTGGAAGGTGCCCGGACCACAATGAACCGTGGGGGGATCGCTGCAGCCGACGAGGACCAGTGCAGCGACGGCGGGAAGGAGGATGCGCACGAAGAGCCGTTTTGCGCGTGCCGGCGCGGGCGGCAACGAACGTACCGCTCGCGCCGAGCTTCGCGTCGAATGCGCTGATACGCTGCGTAGCATGCGATCAGCGCGAGGCTGGTGCGGGCTGGGCTGGTCGTCGGCGCGGCCATCTCGAGCGCACCCTCTCACCTTCGCTGCCAAAGGGACGGTATCAACGGCAGCGATCGTGAAGGGCCACAGCTTCGACCCCGCTGTCGCCGACTGCATCGTCGCCCGATTCAAGTCGATGGTCGCCCCGGCGGGCCAGGGCTGCGAGACCCTCGGCTGGAGCATCGCCCTCTGACCATCACCCCTTCGTGCGCTTCGCCTTCTCGTCGTCCCACGCGCCGAACATCTCGTTGGCGCGCGTGCGGGCCACGAGGTTCGCGAGGCGCTTGTCGTACTCCGCCGGCAGCTTGCGCGCGTCCTCCACGTAGCTCGCACGGATGCGCTGGTAGAGCGGCGGGAACGCCTGGAAATTCCGCCACACCGTGGGCTCTCGTTCGAGCGCCGCGCGCACCTTCGCGGGCATCACGAACGGCGCCACGAGGTCGGGCGCCACGGCGAGCCCCGCGTCCGTCATCTGCCCCTCGGCGACGAGCCGACGCACGCGCTCCTTGTTGAGCTCCGTCCAGTTACCCTTCGGCCGCCGCGGCGTCAGGCGCTGTGCGGTGCGCGTCTCGTCGTACTTCTTGGCGATCCCGTCGATCCACCCGAAGCAGAGCGCCTCCTCCACCACGTCGAGGTAGCTGATCGGGTCCGACGACGCGCGCAGCAGCCAGATCTCCCTGTGCTGCCGGTGGTGCTCGACGAGCCACGCGCGCCACCTCGCGCGGGTCTTCGGCTCGAACGTCGTCGTGATCTCCACGCGGGCGACCCAATGACCGATCGGCTCAGTGCGCGATCGACACGCTCTTCTGGGGGTTGGCCTGATCGCCGACCGCGTCGTGCACGCCAGCGCCGTTGGTCACCTCGAGCGCCTGCTTGGGCTGGCCCTCGCAGTCGCCCGCGCACGCGACCGCGTCGGTGGCCGGGGCCGACTCACCCGCCTTCTTGGCGAGCGCCTCGGCGACGTCGTCCGGCAGCGCCGGCAGCTCGCTCGGATCGGTGCCCGGCGCCACGCGGTAGATCTCCACGGTCGGAGGGTAGAAATCGTAGCTGGTCTCGGTCTTGTGGGTGCCGTCGTCGTACTTGAGCGTGCGGACTCGACGCACGCGGTAGCCGCGTATGCCGCCCTGCTTCTTGACGGCCTTGCCGACCTTGACCGACGGGTCTTCCTCGATCTTGCGCTTGTACGGGTAGATGTCGACGACGTCGCGCCCGAACACCACGCTCACCGTCTTCTTCTTGCCGAGCAGCTCGACGTGCAGCGTGTTGCCGTCGACCTTGTGCACGACGATCGGGAACGAGTGCGGGTTCTTGACCTTGAGGTCGACCACGGGCCACACAACCGTGGAGTCGAGGCCCATGGGGATGTACGCGCTCGGGCGCGAGTGGGGCAGCCGCTCGAGCACGTCGAGCCCGCCGAAGAACGACGCCGCGTGGAACGTGGAGGCCACCTGGCAGGTGCCGCCGCCCACGCCGGGCCGCATCTCGCCCTTGAAGATCTCCCACGCCACCTTGAACCCGTTGGCCTCGGAGCGCTCGCCGACCACCGCGTTGAACGACACGATCTGGCCCGGGTTGATGACCAGGCCGTCGAGCTTCTTGGCGGCGTTCTCGATGTTCTGCGCGCGCGGGGACTGGTCGCCGCCGCGCCCGAAGTGGGTCTCGAAGGTGCCGACGACGTTGGTGATGTCGAGCTTGGCGAGCGCCTCGCGCGTGACCTTGGCGGAGATGGAGGCCGGGTGGAGCACGATCGGCGCCGCGAGGCGCGGCGGGCCGTCGGTGCGCAGCGCGTCGCGCAGGTGGGCGGTGAGCGCCGCGGTCGTCTCGACGACGGCGCCGTCCAGCTCGAGCGAAGCGCCCGGGTGGTCCGCCACGATCGTATGCGCCGCGAGGTCGAGGCGCGCCTCGAGCGGCGTGTCGTCGACCATCCCCTTGATCCCGACGAGCAGCTTCTCGACCGCCGCCGCGTCGACGGCGAGGTCGATCGGCACGTCGATCTGCCCCTGCTTCGCCTTGAACGCCGTCTCGAGCCGCGACGCGAGCGTGCGCTCGTGCCCGAGCCAGCGCAGCGTGGCGACCACCCGGTCGAGATCGGCGGCGCCGACCAGCGACTTGATGGCGACCTTGCGCTTCTCCTTGCCGACGCTGATCTCGACGTCGCCGCCGAGCGCGCGCTCGACCCGCGCGGAGACCCAGGCGCGGAGGGCCGCGTCGTCCCCGCGGGCCACGTCGTCGGGCACCGCGTGTCCGTCGACCCGCACCCCGGGCAGCACGCGACCGGGCGGCAGCGCGGTGCGCACGGCCGCAGCCGAGCCACCGGCCAGCGTGAGCACGAGGGCCGAGGCGAGAGCGAGGCGACGAGGGGTGGTCATGTTCGACGAGATCAACGCAGGGGCTGGGGGTGCCCTTCCCGGTTCCCCGGGAGTCTGCCGCAGAGAGGGCGGGGCGGACAAGGCAACGACGGCGTGCTAGACCCGCGGGGCTTTTCTGGCGTCGTCTAAAGGCAGGACGCGGGGTTTTGGCTCCCGCTATCCAGGTTCGAATCCTGGCGCCAGAACCCCCTTCTCGCTCCCGGACGGTCCCCGTCCGCTCCGGCGCCACCCCCGTGGCCAAACGCCCACGCTCCCCGCCCGCGGCCCCCTCCCCGGCCGCTCGGCGCCCTTTGCGCGACGGACCAACATACGCCATAATTGTCGGGTGAAGGCTCCCCACCCGGTCGATCCGCCCGTGTCGGCGCGCCGTGGGCCGGGGCGACCGCGCAAGCAAGGGGCCGAGTCGCACCGCCGGCGCCCCTCGGTCTCCCCGTCCTCCCCGCTCCACGTCACCCTGCGCGTCGAGCGCCACGTGTGGAACCTGCGCTCGCAGCGCTGTCTGCGCCCCATCGACGCCGCGCTCCGCGCCCTCCTCGGCCCCGCCCTGCCCGCGCGGGTCACCCACTTCTCCGTGCAGGGCAACCACCTGCACCTCGTCGTCGAGGCCCGCGACCGCCGCGCCCTCTCGAGCGCCATGCGCTCCCTCGGCATCCGCATCGCGCGGGGTCTCAACGCCGTCATGGGTCGCCGCGGTCGCGTGCTCGCCGCCCGCTACCACGCGCGTGCCCTGCGCTCGCCGACCGAGGTCAAGAACGTCGTCCGCTACGTGCTCGCCAACCACGCGCGTCACGTGCCGGGTGCCGCGGTCCACGACCGCTGGTCCAGTGCGGCCACCTTCGCCGACTGGGAGGCGATCCGGCTGCCCCCGGCCACCGTGGAATACGCGCTGCGCGGCGAGTCCCCACCAGTGGCTGCCCCCCGCAGCTGGCTGCTCCGCGACGGTCTCCGCGCCACCCACTGACGGTGCGATCGCCTGGACTGATCCCACCGTCGACCCATCGGTCGCGGTGAGGGAAGGGCCGACATGCGTCACGACGCGAACCTGCACGGTGTGCTCCCGAGGGGCCGCTCGTGAACGACCACCGCACGCCGGCCGAGCGCGAAGCCCTGGAGATCCTCGTCGAGGCCGCGACACGCGGATCGATCGACCTGCGCACCCTCGCCGACGCCGCGAGCGAGGTGGCCGTCCGCGCCGCCCGGCTCGGGGAGTCCGCCACGCGGGAGGCCCTCCTCCAGGGCGCCGTGTCGGACGAGCAGCTCGCCCGCATGCGCGCCCTCGCCGAGGGGATCACCACCGTCGTCGGCCCGCCCTCGCAGGTGCTGAGCCCCGCCGCATACACGATGCCGCTCGGCAGAGACCCCACCGACGAGAGCCCACGCGTCGGCGCGCGCTACGCGATCGTCGACGAGATCGGCCGCGGTGGCGTGGGCCTCGTCGTCAGCGCGCGCGACGCCGAGATCGGGCGCACGGTCGCCATGAAGACCCTGCGCACCGGCACCAACGCGGACAAGCGCGAGGTGCGCCGCTTCCTCGACGAGGCGCGCATCGCGGGTCAGCTCGAGCACCCGAGCATCGTGCCCGTCTACGACCTCGGCGCCCTGCCCGACGGCCAGCCGTTCTACACGATGCGCGTCGTCGAGCGCCGCACCCTGCGCGCCGTGCTCGTAGGCCTCGCCGAGAACGACGACCGGACGCGCCACGAGTGGCCGCTCGCCCGTCTCTGCCACGTGCTCGTGCAGGTGAGCCGCGCGCTCGACTACGCGCACAAGCGCACCATCGTCCACCGCGACGTCAAGCCCGAGAACATCCTGCTCGGCCGCTTCGGCGAGGTGTACGTGGCCGACTGGGGCATCGCCAAGCGCGCCGGCGAGATCGTCGAACGGGGGAGCGTGCCCCCGCCCGAGCTCCACTCCGGCACGCTCGCCCCGACGCACGCCGGCTCGCTCATGGGCACCGTCGGGTACATGTCGCCCGAGCAGGTGCTCGGTGGCACCATCGACGGGCGCGCCGATCTGTTCTCGCTCGGCGTCGTGCTCTACGAGGTGCTCACCCACGGCCGCGAGCGCCCGTTCGACGCCGCGAGCCCTTTCGCGGCGCTGATGGCCACCACCGAGCGCACCCCTCCCCGCCCGCGCGAGCTCGCCCCCGACTGCCCGCTCGTGCTCGACGAGCTGTGCATGCGGCTGCTCGCCAAGCTCCCTGACGAGCGCCCCGAGAGCGGGCAGATCGTGGCCGACGAGATCGAGTCCTACCTCGAGGGCGACAAGGAGCGCGCGCGCCGCGAGCAAGCCGCGCGGGAGCTCGTCGGGCGAGCCCGCGCGCACGCCGCGCGCTACGTCGAGATGTTCGCCGACCGCGAGCGGTTCCTCGCCGAGTCGCGCACGCTCCTGCGCGACAGGAAGCCTCACGACCCCATCGACAGCAAGCGCGCCGGCTGGGCCGCCGAGGACCGCGCGCGCGGCGTCGCGATCGAGCAGGCCGACGCGCTGGCCCACGCGCAGCACTGCTACTCGCAGGCGATGGGGCTCGCGCCGCACGCCGCCGAGGTGCGCGCGGGCCTCGCCGATCTCTACTGGATGCGGGCCGAGCGCGCCGTGCAGGAGCACGACGTCGCGGCGCAGACCTACAACGAGGCCCTCGTCCGGGAGTACGACGCGCTCGAGGGGCGCTACACCGCGCGCCTCACGGCCGACTCGTGCCTCTCGCTGCGCTCCCACCCGAGCGGCGCCGAAGTCGTCGCGTACCGCTACGTGGAGCGCGACCGCGTGCTGGTCGCCGAGGAGCCGGTCTCGCTCGGCGCCACCCCCATCGTCGAGCACCGGCTCCCGCCCGGGAGCTTCCTCCTCGTGCTGAAGCGCGAGGGCATGCGCGACACGCGGCTGCCGGTGTCCTGTCGGCGGGGCGAGCACGCCTCGCTCGACGTCAACCTCTACACGGACGCCGAGATCGGCGACGCCTACGTCTACGTGCCCGGAGGGCCCTGCTTCGTCGGCGGCGACGCGGACGCGTTCGACGCGCTGCCGCGGCGCGAGGTGACGGTGCCCGACTTCGCGTTGGCGCGCTTCCCGGTGACCTACGGCGAGTACCTCGCGTTCATCGACGACGTGCACGCGCGCGACCCGGCCGAGGCCAAGAAGCGCATCCCCCGCGACGAGTCCGGTGACGGAGCGTACGCGGTGCTCGACGCGGCGGGCCGGTGGATCCCCCGCTACGACCGCCTCATCGAGGGCGAAGGCCGCCGCTTCAGCCCGGAGGAACGGGCGGGCGACCTCCCCGTGATGGCCATCGACTGGTTCGACGCCAACGCGTACCTCGCGTGGCGCTCGGCGCGCGAAGGCCGCGTCCTACGCTTGCCGACCGAGCTCGAGTTCGAGAAGGCGGCGCGGGGCGTCGACGCGCGACCGTTCCCCTGGGGCGAGCGCTTCGACCCCACGTTCTGCAAGATGCGCGAGTCGCGGCCCGGCTTCCCGCAGCCCGAGCTCGTGGGCGCATTCCCTCTCGACGAGAGCCCGTACGGCGTGCGCGACGTCGCGGGCGGCATGCGCGAGTGGGTGGCGGACGTCTCGGCCGACGGCGTCGAGTCCGAGCTCTCGCTCGAGGCGGCGCTCGCCACGGTGGAGCCGGCGCCGGGCACTCCGCGCGACGAAGCGGGGATGCGCCTCGTACGAGGTGGGGCGTGGTGCGACGCGGCGATCAACACGCGGGCGGCGTCGCGCGTGCGCTACTTCACGCTCTTTCGGTACACCCGCATCGGCCTCCGGGTCCGCGCGGCCCTGCCGCCTCGCTAGGAAGCCCATTTCGGCCGGTCGACCAGGGACGGACCCCAGGAAAAACCGTTGGTCTGGCCGGTGAGTCGTGTCACGTTGTGGGCGCGCCGCGTGGCGCAGGAGGAACGATCGAGATGCGAACGTTTGCGCGTCTGCTGGCGGTGTCGTGCGTGGTGGCGAGCGCCGCCTGTTCGGTCGACAGCGGGAGGCCGAATCCCCCCCTCGCGACGAGCGAGCAGTCCCTCGATCGCAGCTTCGCGACCGGGTCGCTCATCATCCCGATGGACACGTCGTTCCAGGACAACGGCACGCTCAAGGCGTTCGGCCTCGTGTACCGGCTGCTCCAGAACAACGTCCCGGTCCACTGGATCGTCAAGACGGGCAAGGCCGTCGGCGCCTCGGACTTCACGCTGGCCACGGGCACCAACGTGCAGACCGCGGCCGCGGTGACCGCCGCGGCCTACCGCGCCGCCCCGTTCGTGATCGACTCCGCCGACCGCGCCAAGGCGCTCCCGATCATCACGGCCTGGCAGGCGACCAACGTCACCACCGTGCACAGCGCGACCTCCGCCTTCACCGCCGACGTGCGCAAGACCCTGACCGCCGCGCCCAAGATCGCGGTGTTCCAGGACGGCAACGAGCTCATCGCGTTCACGTACCTGAACGGCGCCGGCATCCCCGACTCGACCGGCAAGGCGTGGCCGGTGGCCGCCGCCGCCTCCTACCCGACCTACCCCGACGTCCTCACCGACGTGCAGATCGCCGGCCCCGCGACCGGTGGAGCGTTCGACGGTCGGCTCCGGAAGGCCGACGGCACCCCGGCCTACTGCCAGCTCACCTCGCAGCACTACAACACCGCCAACAACGAGGTGGTCCGCGAGGTGCGTGGGTGGCTCAGCTCGAGCCCCAACACCCACGCGTACATGCAGTGCGCGGCCGTGACGGCGTTCGAGACCAACGCGAACGGCCACTTCCTCACGACCAACGGCCTCGTGGACGACGGGGCCACCGCCAACCCCGAGATCATCCGCGTCCCGGACAGCACCTTCACCCAGATCGACGGCGCCTTCACGGTCGACACCGGGGCGGTCGACTCCATGGGGCTCGCGGGCGGCTCGGCCCTCCGCGCGACCGACGTCCAGCTCATCACGCTCGGCGGCGCCCCGTTGCCGGCGAGCGGCACGCGCATGGTCTACCTGACCGGCAACGTCGACGCGAACCCGGCCTTCGGCAAGGTGAGCTACCTCGCCGGCCACGACTACGGCGTCGCGGTCCCGATCAGCGCCAACCCGCTGACCAACGGCGCCCGCCTGTTCCTCAACTCGATCTTCGAGAGCAGCTGCGCCGAGGCCACGTTCGAGCCGGCCATCACGCTGGTCAAGTCGGCGCCGGCCACGATCAGCACCTCGACGCTGACCTTCACGCTGACCTACACCAACGCGGCGACCGCCAAGGGCATCGCCGAGAGCGCGGTGATCACCGACGTGATCCCGACGGGCACCACGTTCGTCAGCGCGACGGGCGGCGGCACCTTCGCCGCTGGCACCGTGACGTGGACCCTCGGCAACCTCAAGCCGGGCGCCACGGGTTCGGTCTCCTTCACCGTCACCGCCCCGACCCTCGGCGCCATCTCCAACACCGGCAAGCTCACCTACAACGTGAGCCTGACCAGCAAGTCGGTGAACAGCAACACCACGTCGACCACCCGCGTCTGCGGCGCCGACACCGACTGCTCCGTGCCCACGCCCGCGTGCAACACCACGGGCACCTTCGCCGGCCAGTGCAAGCAGTGCTCGGCCACCAACAAGACCGCCTGCACCGGCACCAAGCCGGCCTGCGTGATCGCGACCGCCACCTGCGGCTGCAACACCAACACCGACTGCCCGAGCTCGACGCCGCTCTGCGACGGCGCGACCAAGACGTGCATCCCGGGCTGCACGACCAACGCCGACTGCGGCGGCGGCACGCCGATCTGCGACACGACGAGCAAGCTGTGCCGCGCCTGCGCGAGCGACACCGACTGCAGCGGCGCGACCCCGGCGTGCCACACCACCGGCACCTTCGCCGGCCAGTGCAAGGAGTGCTCGGCCACCAAGACCACGCTCTGCATCGGCAGCAAGCCGGCCTGCCTCACGGCCACCGCGACCTGCGGCTGCAACGCGAGCAGCGAGTGCCCGACGAGCGCGCCGACCTGCAACCCGAGCAGCAAGGTGTGCACCACCGGCTGCTTCGTCGACGCCGACTGCAAGACCCCGGGCCTGCTGGTCTGCGACACGGCGACCGGCACCCCGGGCAGCTGCGTCGAGTGCACCGACGTCAAGAAGACCGCCTGCACCGCCACCGGCGTCGGCGCCGCGTGCCTCACCAGCAAGACCTGCGGCTGCACCGTCGACACCGACTGCGCGGCCCCGAACACCTGCGACAAGACCACGAGCAAGTGCACCCCGCCGGGCCCCGACACCGACGGCGACGGCCTGCCCGACGCGGTCGAGAAGCTGATCGGCACCGACCCGCTCGACGCCGACAGCGACGACGACGGCGTGCCCGACGGCAAGGAGATCGACCCGGGCAAGGACAGCGACGGCGACGGCCTCATCAACGCCCTCGACCCGGACAGCGACAACGACGGCCTGTTCGACGGCACCGAGATGGGCTTCGACTGCTCCAACAAGGACACCGACAAGTCCAAGGGCCGCTGCATCCCCGACGCCGACAAGGGCGCGACCAAGACCGACCCGCTGAAGAAGGACACCGACGGCGGTAGCCTCTCCGACGGCGCCGAGGACCTCAACCGCAACGGCATGATCGACGCGGGCGAGAAGAACCCGCTCGATCCCACCGATGACAAGACCTCGGTCCTCGACAGCGACGGGGACGGCCTCCCCGACGACTTCGAGAAGGCCATCGGCACCGATCCCTTCGACGCCGACAGCGACGACGACGGCGTGCCCGACGGCAAGGAGATCAACCCGACCGACGACACCGACGGCGACGGCCTCATCAACGCCCTCGACCCCGACAGCGACGACGACGGCCTCTGGGACGGCACCGAGATGGGCCTCGACTGCACCAACAAGGACACCGACAAGTCCAAGGGGCGCTGCATCGCCGACGGCGACAAGGGCGCGACCGTGACGAGCCCCGTCAAGCGCGACACCGACGGCGGTGGCATGAGCGACGGCAGCGAGGACTCTAACCGCAACGGCGTGCTCGACGCCGGCGAGAAGGACCCGACCACGGGCCACGGCGCCGACGACAAGGACGTGATCGACACCGACGGCGACGGCCTCTCCGACGACCTCGAGAAGACCCTCGGGTCCGACCCGAAGGACGCCGACACCGACGACGACGGCGTGCTCGACGGCAAGGAGCCGAACCCCGCCGACGACAGCGACGGCGACGGCCTCATCGACGTGCTCGACCCGGACAGCGACAACGACGGCCTGTACGACGGCACCGAGATGGGCTTCGACTGCAAGGGCAAGGGCACCGACGAGTCGAAGAAGCACTGCATCGCCGACGGCGACAGCGGCGCCACCAAGACGAGCCCGGTCAAGCGCGACACCGACGGCGGTGGCGTGATCGACGGCAGCGAGGACTCTAACCGCAACGGCGTCCTCGACCCGGGCGAGAAGGACCCGACCGTGGGCCACGGCCCCGACGACAAGGACGTCGTCGACACCGACGGCGACGGCCTCTCGGACGCCCTCGAGCTCACCCTCGGCAGCAACCCGAACAGCGAAGACGTCAACCGCAACGGCGTGGTCGACACGGGCGAGAAGGACCCGACGATCGGCCACGGCGCGGACGACAAGACCATCCTCGACACCGACGGCGACGGCCTCTCCGACGACCTCGAGAAGATCATCGGCACCGACCCGCTCGACGCCGACAGCGACGACGACGGCGTGCTCGACGGCAAGGAGCCGAACCCGACGATCGACACCGACGGCGACGGCAAGATCAACGCCCTCGACCCCGACAGCGACGACGACGGCCTCTGGGACGGCACCGAGCTCGGCTACGACTGCGAGGGCAAGGGCACCGACAAGACCAAGGCCAAGTGCATCGCCGACGCGGACACCGCCACGCGCACGAGCCCGCTCATCGCCGACACCGACAAGGGCTCGGTCAAGGACGGTGACGAGGACACCAACAAGAACGGCAAGGTCGATCTGGGCGAGCGCGACCCGCTGATCCCGGGCGACGACCTCACCGGCCCCGACGCCGGCCCGGATTCGGGCATCGACGGCAGCGTCGACGGCGGCCTCGACGACGGCGGCCTCGACGGCGGCACCGCCGACGAGGGCACCCTCGAGGGCGGCGGCTTCGCCTGCTCCACGGGCGGCGCGGGCTCGAACCTCGCGGCCCTCGGCCTCGGCCTCGCGGCGCTCGTCGCGATCCGTCGCCGCCGCGCGGCCTGACCCGCCGTCCATCCAGAGGCCTTCACATGGCCCCTGGATCGTCAGAGCCCCCGGGATGAATCCCGGGGCACCGACCGCAAGAGAGCCCGGGGCATCCACCCCGGGCTTCTCGCGTCCACCGCCCCACTCTGGACGTCGGGGTCCCAACGATGGGACCTCACCACCATCCGCTACGAAACGCCGCCGCACCCCCCGTCACGAGACGCCCCCACTCCCGCCGCGAAGCGGCGCGGGGGGGTGCTCGGCGGTCAGCGACCCGACGAGCCCCGACAGGGGCGAAGTCGGGGCGCGGCGGCCGAGCCCAGAGGGGGGCGCGAGCCCCCCTCCAGCTAACGGGGCACGTCGGTCGGCGGGACCAGGAACAGCACCGTGCGCTGGTCGAGCTTCACCGCGCCGGGCATGCCGATGACGTCGATGAACGCGTTGTAGAACTGCGCGACCGACTTCGGCGGCACGCTGGTGTTCGACTGCGGGATGACCTCGAAGCACACGGGCACGCCGACCTTCACGCCGACGAAGGTGTCGTCGACGCCGTCCCCGTCGGTGTCCTTGGTGCTCGCAGCCGGGCAACCCGCGGCCGCGTCACCCTCCTTCATCGCGCGGAGGGCCTTGATGAACTTCGACGCGTCGACCGGCGCGCCCCCGGCCTCGAGCGGCGGGTTGGCCGGGTCGTTGGACCAGGTGGCGGTGACGTCGAAGATGCTGCCGGCGCTGATGGCCTTGATGGCGTTGACGATGCCGGTCGTCACGTCGCACGTGCCGCTGAACCCGCAGGAATAGCGGTAGTTGAGGCGACAGGTGCCGCCGGGACCGGTCGGCGCGCGCCCCTTGCCGCCGATGTCCGTGCAGCAGGAGCCAGAGCCGCCCGCCGCGCAGGTGCCGAACGCCGCGGGCGGCAGGTTCGACTTGGTCGCGTCGGAGAGCTCGTTGCCCTGGTCCTCGGGACCGTACTCCTCCATCAGCTCGACGAAGCGCGCGTTCTGCTTGAGGAACGCGGCCTTCACCGTGGTCATGGTCGGCGTGGAGAACGAGTAAGCATCGCCCGCCGCGTCGTGCCAGTCGACGTCCGTGATCAGCGTGACCACAGGCAGCGCGCCGGGCCGGAAATCCACGCCGCCGGTGGTGCCGGTCGCGGGCGTGTGCTTGGGGACGCTGCCGCCCGACCAGGTGAGCGCCTCGCCGGTGAGCAGGTGCTGCATGGCGGGGATCTGCGCCTCGGGACCGTCGTTGCCGCAGTGGGTCTCGAGCTTGTTGGCCGCGTCCTGGGCCTTCTTGAGGTCGGTCGTGACGACCTGGATGATCCCGACGGGCAGGTCACCAGGCAGGGCGCCGCCGCAGCTCGGATCGCCGTAGGGATCGAACGGGTAGTCGTCGTGGTAGGCGACCGCCATGCCGACGCTCGGGATGGCCTTGGTGAGCGCGGGGAAGATGGTGGTCGACAGCGACGCCTTGAGGCCGTCGACCTGACCGCCCATCGAGCCGGTCGTGTCCATGAGGAACGCGACGTCGACCTGCTTGATGTTGGTGCCGAACTTGAGGACGTCCTTCTCCGGGCTCGGCTTGCCGAGGTAGGGCACGGTGAAGAAGAAGTCGCCCGTGCCCGGCTTGTCGGCGGCGCGACGCAGGGCGACGATCGTCACGTTGGTCGCGGCGGCGCGGCCGTCGGCGTTGGCACGGATGATCGTGGTGAGCCCCTTCACGCCGGCCGGCAGCTTGTCGGTCGAGGTGAACGTCGCCCCCGCGAACGACCCGAGCCCCGTGTCCTCCACCGTGAACGTGGCGGTGCCGGAGACGTCGACCGTCGACCCGTCCTTCGCGCGGTACGTGGCCTTGTAGGTCTGCGTCGCCGGCGTCGCGGGCGTGGTCGTGGTGTCGATGACGATGACGGCGTTGAGCGGCTCGAGGTCGATGCCATCGAGGCTCGTCGAGCCGTCGGGGGCCTCACCGCCCGTGTCGAGCGTGATCCCGCCGTCGCCCGCGTCGCCGCCGAGCACCCCTGGGTCCACGTCTTTGGTGGCGCCGCAGCCCGCGACCAGGACGAACAGGAGACCCGCGTGGAGAGACAGGACGGAACGACGATGAAGCATGACAAGCCCTTCCCGAGCGGCCGGTTCGGCCACCTCGACGACGTGAGTCTTCGGGAGCCCGCCACCCGGGTCAAGCCTCAACGCGGCCGACGGACCCCGAGCTGCTGCATCTTGTGGGTGAGCGTGCGAATCGGCATGCGCAGGCGCCGCGCGGCCTCAGTCTGGTTGCCCCCGCGGCGGCGAGCGCCTCCTCGATGAGGCGCTTCTCGTAGGCCTGGTGTGGGCGCGCACCCGGTCGGCGAAGTCCTCGTCGGGCGAGACGGGTTGCTCGGGCGGCGGTGCGCTCGGCATCGGCCCGCCCCCGCGCACGCGGTCCGGGAGATCGTCGATGCCGACCCGGGCCTCGCGGGCCACCACGACCGCGCGCTCGACGACGTTGCGGAGCTCGCGCACGTTGCCCGGCCACGCGTACGCGGTGAGCGCGCGCAGCGCCTCGTCGGTGAAGCCGCGCACGCCGCGCGCGTTCTCGTGGGCCGCGCGCGCGAGGAACGCCTGGGCGAGCGCGGGCACGTCCTCGCGGCGTTCGCGCAGCGGCGGCAGCGCGAGGACCACCGCGTTGAGGCGGTAGAGCAGGTCGGTCCGGAAGCCGCCGGTCGTGGTCATCGCCTCGAGGTCGCGGTGCGTGGCCGCGACGATGCGGACATCCACCTCGATCTCGCGATCGCTGCCGACCCGGGAGACGCGGCGTGTCTCGAGCACGCGCAGGAGCGCGGCCTGCGCGGCCGGAGACAGCTCACCGACCTCGTCGAGGAACACGGTGCCGCCCTGTGCCTGCTCGAAGACGCCCTTGTGCGCGCGGTCGGCGCCGGTGAACGCGCCCTTCTCTTGGCCGAACAGGGCGCTCTCGGGCAGCGTGCCCGGCAAGGCGCCGCAGTTGAGGCTCTTGAAGGGCCCGGTGCGGCCGCTGCGCTCGTGCACCGCCGCGGCGATGCGTTCCTTGCCGGCGCCGGTCTCGCCGAGCACCAGGACCGGCAGGATGGTCGTCGCGACCTGCGCGAGGGTCTCGTGGACCGCGCGGACGGCCGGGCTGTCCGACGCGACGTCGAGCGGCCCCGGCGCTCGGCTCGGGCGCGTCGGGGCGCCGTCGGGCAGCGGCCCCTCGATGGCCCCGGCGTCGCGCGCGAGCCGCAGTCGCGTGCGCGCGACCTCGAGCAGCGACTCGGCGTCGGTCCCGTCGCGCAGCCCGACCGCGACGCCGCACCGCACCTCGGCACCCTCGAGCTGGGCCTCGGCCACGAGCGCCCGCGCCGCGGCGATCGCCCCCGCCTCGTCGAGCTCCGGGAGCAGCACGAGCGCCGTGTCGAGCGAATACGCGCCGAGCCGATCGACCGCGCGCATCCGCGTGCGCACGAGCGGCGCCCACCGCGCGATCGACGCCCCGCGCACCTCGAGCATCACGAGCGCGACCGGTCGCCCGAACGCGCGTGCCCGCACGAGCTCGTCGGCGAGCGCGCCGAGGAAGCGGTCGTGGCGCTCGATCCCGTGGCCGGCGCCGAGCACGCTCGCGGTGGTGAGCGTGACCAGCACGTCACCGAGGCGCAGCTCGTCGCCCACGTGCACGGGCATCGCGATCGTGGCCCGCTGCCCCAAGACGAAGGTGCCGTTGGTCGAGCCCAGGTCCTCGACGGTGATGCGGTCTGGCTCCACGACGAACGCCGCGTGCTGGCGCGACAGGCTCGGATCGAGCACCACGAGATCGGCGGGGTGCTGGCGACCGACGACGAGGCTCCCGCGCTCGGGGAGCGGCGCGACCTTGGTGCCGTCGCGGTGGAAGAACACGAGCGAGCGCCGCGGCTCGGGCGTGGCCCCGCCGCCGTCGCGCCGGACCGTGGTCTCGTTGGGCTTGCCCACGGGCGGATGGTAGCCCGGCAAGCGGTTGCCGGGCTGCCGGCAAAGCCTTGCCTACCCGCGGGTTTCTCCCGTCGTTTTTGCCGGCTTTTCGCGAGGCAAGACCTGGCACGGCGATTGATGAAGGGCTGGTCGCGCCAACGTCGGCGCCGTCCACGGAGGTACCAGTCATGATCGGTGGTCTCGTTCCCATCGCCGGGGGTCTGCTCGCTTCTTCGGGGTTCATCATCGCGCGCAAGCCGAACGCGAAGGACCTGCTCGCCAAGCTCGCGCCCTACCAGGGGTGGATCGGCGCGGTCATGTTCAGCTGGGGTGTGTGGGAGACCATCTCGGTCGTGACCCACCTCGGTCAGCTCTCGGCGGCCCCCCTCCGCTTCGTCTTCTGGGCCCTCGTCGCGGCGACGGACCTCCTCGTCGGCTTCCTCCTCGGCTACGGCCTCGTCACGACCTACCTGCTCGGCAAGAACGAGGCGGCGAAGGAGAAGGCCGCGGTCGTCCAGGGCAAGCTGGTGAAGTTCCAGGTGCCGCTCGGGTTCGCCGCCATCGTGATGGGCGCGCTCTACCTCATCTGGTCGTACGTGCTCTAGGCGCACGAAAGATGGCCCGGCGGCGGGAACGCGACGAGGGGGCGCGCTATGCTCGCGCGGTGCAAGGCCGCGTCGATCGCTACGAGCTGCACGCCCTCCTCGGCGAGGGCGGGCACGGCGCCGTCTACCGCGCCCGCCACGCGCTCACCCAGCAGTGGGTCGCCCTCAAGCTCGTCCACGTCGGCCAGCGCGACCAGCAGACCTTCGACCGCCTGGTGAAGGAGGCGCGCGCCGTGGCCGCGATCGGGCACCCGCACATCGTGAAGGTGCACGATTGCGGCGTGACCCCCGAAGGCGAGGGCTTCATCGCGATGGAGCTCGTCGACGGCCAGCCGCTCTCCACGCTCGCCCGGGAGCAGGGCCCGCTCGCGCTGTCGCGCGCCGTGGATCTCGCGCTGCAGGTGCTCGACGCGCTCGAGGCCGCGCACGGCGCCGGCGTCGTCCACCGCGACATCAAGCCGAGCAACGTGCTCGCGCGCGCCCTGCCCGACGGACGCGACTTCGTCACCCTGGTCGACTTCGGCATCAGCAAGGTCCGCAACGCGGGCGGCCTGCCGACCGACCCCGGCGTCGCCATGGGCACCCCTGGCTACATGGCGCCGGAGCAGTTCTACGGCGCGCGCGACGCGGATGGCCGCGCCGACGTCTACGCGGCCGGCGTCATCCTGTTCGAGCTGCTCGCGGGTCGACGCCCCTTCACCGGCCCCACCTTCGAGCGCATCGCGCACGAGGTCACGACCACGCCCGCCCCGCCGCTCGCCACCGTCGCGCCGCACGTACCCTTCGCCCTCGCGAGCGTCGTCGACCGCGCGCTCGCCCGGGACGTCGATGCCCGCTGGCCCACCGCGCGGGCGTTCGCGGAGGCGCTGCGCGACGCGCTTGCTTCGGCCCACGCTTCCCAGCGGCCGCGCTCCGAGGTGCCGCACGCGTTCCTGCCCACGCTGCACGCCACGCCGTCGGCGCCCTCGCCCTCGGCCAGCGCGCCGCCGCTGTCGCAATCCACGCCTCAGCTCTCGCCGCAGGTCTCGCCTCCCGCCGCGCCCCTCGTCGTCTCCACGCCACCGAACGCGGCCGCGTCGCGCGAGCGCCCGTGGGCCGTGCCCCTCGCAGTGTTCGCGGGCGTCGTCGTCGTCGGGCTGCTGGTCGCCATCGCGCTCGTCGGCGGTCGGTCCGCGGCGAGCGACGCGGCAGCGGCGGCCTCGCCCGACCCCGAGGCTCCGGGGGTGTCGAAGGGCCAGACGAAGGCCAAGACCAAGGCCAAGGCCAAGCCGACCAGCGACGACGACGAGGAGCCGAGCGTCGGCGCGAGCGCGTCCGCGTCGACGAGCGCGACCGCGGCCCCTGGCCCACCCCTCCTCTCCGCGAAGGGGCACGGCGTGTCCGTCCTCTATCCGAAGGTCGTGGGCGACCTCGTGATGGGCGAGATCACCAAGGTCGCCAAGCGCGCCCTCCCCGGCATGTCCGCCTGTCGCCGCACGGTCGCCGACTCGGTCGAGGTCGCGGTGCACGTGCACCCCGGCGGCGTGATCACGCTCGCCGGCCCGGGCCCCGACAACAAGGGCGACGCCGCCGTCGCGCGGTGCGTCGCGGCCGCCTTCAAGACCTCCGCGACGGGGTGGAAACCCGGCGAAACGGGCATCATCACCCTGCAGGCCGACCTCGACGCCAAGTGAACGCGATGGTGCCCGGGGAAATTGCGTATATTCCCTCGCGCGATGCCCGTGCCTCGCCAAGGATCCACCCTCCCGCTCGCGAGCGGTGAGTCGTTCCTCGTCGGTCGCACCCTGGGCGTCGGCGGGATGGGCGCCGTCGTGGAGGCCACCCACCAGCCGAGCGGCCGTCGGCTCGCGCTCAAGTTCCTGCACGACGATCTCCTCGACCACCCGACCATCCCCCAGCGGTTCGAGCGCGAGGTGCAGCTCGCGACGGCGCTCACCACCGCCCACGTCGCGCGCACGTTCGGCCTGGAGCGCACGCGCGAGGGCATCCCGTTCATGATCATGGAGCTGCTCGAGGGCCAGGATCTCTGCGCGCTCGTGCAGCGCGAGGGCCGGCTCGCGGCGGCGCGCGCCGCCAAGATCGTCTCGCAGGCGTGCGAGGCCCTCGAGGAGGCGCACGCGCGCGGCATCGTCCACCGCGACCTCAAGCCCGAGAACCTGTTCGTCACGCGCGCGCCGGACGGCGGCGACTGGGTGCGCGTGCTCGACTTCGGCATCAGCAAGGTGCTCGACGAGTCGAACGTGCCGATCCCCAAGGGCGGTCGCAACGCCCTCACCCGCGTCGGGACCACGGTCGGCACGCCCGAATACATGGCGCCCGAGCAGCTGCGCGGCGCCAAGGATCTCGACGGCAGCGCCGACGTCTACTCGCTCGGGTGCGTGCTCTACGAGGCCGTGGGTGGGCGGCGTCCGTTCCAGGCGCCGGTCTACCAGGAGCTCGTGCGGCTCATCACGCAGACCGACCCGCCCCCGCTGCCCACGCTGCGGTCGGATCTCCCGCAGGGGTTCGCCGACGTCGTCGCGCGCGCGATGGCCCGGGACCGCAGGCACCGCATCGCCACGGCCAAGGCGCTGCGCGAGGCGCTCGCCGCCTTCGTCGCCGTCGGTCGGAAGGTCGAGGGCACGGTGGTGATGGAGCCGCCGCCGTCCATCCGCTCGGCCGCGGCGGCCGCCGTCGCGGTGTCGGCGCGCCCGTCGGCCGCGTCGCCCGCCCCGAGCGCGCCGATCCCGAGCGCGCCACCCGCGGGCGGGCACGTGTCGATGAACCCCGCGGCGACCAGCGGGCCGCAAGCGCCCGTCCACATCCCCGCCGCACACCCGACGGTAGATCACGACGACGACGAGGGCTCTGGCTCGAAGGTCTGGATCGTCGTGGTGGTCGTGGTCGTGCTCTTGCTGGTCGCGGCGGGCGTGGTCGCCATCGTCGCGCCCTCGGTGTTCGGGCTGCGCTGAGCGAAGGGGTTTTCGCCGGGTCGTGTGTGGGCGAGCGCGGGTGTGGGCAGGTGGCCACGCCTGTTTTCCCTTCCCGCCTCGAAATCGCCCTGTTACTGCTCTCGGCCCGCGCTTCGCACGGGACTTGGCCCATGGTTCGTCCGCCCGCTAGCCGACGCTCGATGCCTATCGAAGCGCACGTGTCTCGAGACCCTCGAGGTGCTCAGGTCGTCCGCGAAGAGGCGAGCCTGCGCGTCCTCAAGCCGCGCCGCGCCGCGCCCGACCACGTCGTCCGCCCCACCCGGGCCGAGGTCGACCTGACGGCGCTGCGCACCAACCTGCGCCAGGTCCAGCGGGCCGCGGGCACCGCCAAGGTGTGGGCGGTCCTCAAGGCCGACGGCTACGGGCACGGCGCCCCCGCGGTGGCGCGCACCCTCGAGCGCGCCGGCGTCGACGGCGTCGCGGTCGCCCTGCTCGAAGAGGCCATCGAGCTCCGCGACGCGGGGATCCGCGCCCCCATCCTCGTGATGGGCGGCTACTACGCGGATTCATACGAGGAGCTCCTCGCGCACGACCTCGTCCCCGTCGTCTACCACGTGGGTCACCTGCAGGCGCTCGCCCGCGCCGCCCGCACCCGCGGCCTCGGCGAGGTCGCCGAGCGGGGCCTGCGCGTGCACCTCAAGATCGACACCGGCATGGCCCGCCTCGGCGTGCGTCCCGCCGAGCTGCCCGCGATGCTCGAGGCGTTCGCGGCGTTCCCCCAGATCGTGATCGACGGCGTGATGACCCACCTCGCCTGCGCCGACGCGGCCGACGAGCAGGGCGACGACAGCGTCCGCGCCCAGCTCACCGCCTTCGACCGCGCGGTCCAGGCCGTGCGCGCCGCGGGCCACACGCCGCGCTGGCAGCACGCCGCCAACAGCGCCGCGCTGCTACGCTCGGGGGTGCGCTCCAAGGCGAGCTCCTCCCTCGACGCGCGCTTCTCCGCGGTCCGCCCCGGCATCGCCATCTTCGGCGGCGTGGCCTCCACGCGTGGCGACCTCGAGCTCCGCCAGACCCTGCGCCTCCGCAGCGAGATCGTCGACCTGCGCACGATCGAGGTCGGTGAGGGCGTCGGCTACGGCCACACGTTCCGCGCCACGCGCCGCACCACGGTCGCCACCGTGCCGATGGGCTACGCCGACGGCCTGCCGCGCTCGCTGTCGAACCAGTTCTCGCTGCTCGTGCGCGGGCACCGCGCGCCGATCGTCGGCGCCGTGTCGATGGATCTCGTCACGCTCGACGTCACCGACGTGCCCAACCCGCGCATCCGCGACGAGGTCGTCGCCCTCGGCGCCGCCACGCCCGAGCGCAACGCGCCCATCGGCGTGCGCCCGGCGACCATCGAGGTCGAGGAGCTCGCCCGCGCGGCGGGGCTCATCCCGTGGGACATCATGACCTCGATCTCCCGCCGCGTGCCCCGCTTCTACCGCACCTGATCGGGAGCTTCACTCCGGTCACTTGACGCAGCGGCCCGCGTCGCAGCGGGTGTAGCCGAGCGAGGTGCAGTCGACGTGGGTCGTCGCCCCGTCGACGCACACCGCGACGCTCTTGCCGTCGGCGCTGCACTTCGACGCGCTCGTCGAGCACGTGTCGGCGTCGGGGTAGACGCACGACGCGGTGCCGTCCGCGCCCTCCTTGCAGGTGCCGCCCGCGATGCGCGCGCAGTCGCGGAAGCTCACGCGCCCGTTGTGGTCGCAGCCGAGGCGCACGCTGCCGTCGCAGCGGTCCTTGCCCGCCGGGTCGCACGCCACGGGGTGCCGGTCGGTGCAGCCGGTCGGCGAGGTCGGGTCGCACTTCTGGTAGGCGTGGCTGCAGTCGCGCACGTAGCTCTTGCCAGCGGTCACCATGGTGGCGACCTCGCCCGCGCAGGTCACCTTGGGGATGGGCTCCGCGTTCGAGGTCCACCAGCACCCCGACTCCTCGCAGTACACGTTCGACGTCAGGGGCGTCTCGAGCGCGAGCAGCTCGGTGCACGACTTGCCGGCGAGCGCCGTGCGCAGCACCCACGAGCGGCGCTCGGCCAGCTTGGAGCTCGGGATCGCGCGCTCCTCGGCCGCGTCGGGCAGGACGCAGAGGCCGGTCAGCACGGCCGGATCGCTGGCGGCCCCGAGACACGCCCCGAGGGCGACGCAGGCCCTCGCGCGCTCGATTGCGCTCAGGCCCGGGGGCTCGGCGACGCGCGCCGGCCAGGCCTCGGCGGCCGTGACGTCGACGCGCCCGTCGCTGCGGAGTCCGTGCACGGGCCCGGTCGGCTTGCCGCTGTAGCAGGCGCCGTCGGCGCACGGGCCGTCGTCGTGGGTGGTGACGACGCAGCCGACGACCGGGAGGAGACACGCGAGGGCGAGGAGGGAGGACCGCATGAGAGCGCCTCCAGCATGTCGTGTGCCACGCGCGTCGGCGAACGAACGCCGGCGTTTCGCCGATCCGTGCGTCGCAGACTGTCGCGATTTCACCTCGGCTCTCCGGCCCACGCGTGAACGCGCGTTGGGCGGCGGCTCGTGCGAGGCCCCAAAAAGCCGCAAGCCCAGGGCGTGGACCCCGGGCTTGCAGAAGCAGGTATCGAAGTGCTCAGGGAACCGGCACGAGCGAGTTGCGGGCGGCGCGGCGGCGCTCGAGCTGCTCGTCGATGAGGAGCACCGCGATGTAGCCGTACCCGAAGGCGAAGAGCGCGGCGAAGGGCGCGGCGAACCAGTGCCCGTTCTGGAGGGCAGCGACCGTGCTGCCGAACGAGATCAGCGAGAGCACCACCTCGGCGGTCGGGATCTTGATGCTGGCCTGGTAGCGCTTGTCGTCGTTCTTGCCCTTCTTGGGGGTGCGGACGAACTCGCCAGCCATGGTGCGGAGCCCCTCGATGACGGCCTTGGTGACCCACGGCGCCATGCCGGTGCCGACCGCCATGAGCGCGGGGAGGCGGCGGAGCGCGACGAGCGCCGACCGCCCCTGCTTGACCTCGGCGTGCATGTAGAACGCGGCGAGCGAGCCGGTGGTGGAGAACGCGAGCGGCAGGTCGATGAGGAACATCGAGCGGACGTCGGTGCCCGGCAGGATGGCGAGCATGGGCAGCAGCAGGATGGAGAGCACCAGCATCAGCGGCGACGTGAAGTGCGGCGTGAGGTGGTAGGTGGCCTCGATCTTCTGGCCGAGGCGGAGGTCGCTCGACCACACCTTGCCGAGGAGCTTGCGGGCCGACTGCACGGTGCCCTTGGCCCAGCGGAACTGCTGCGCGCGGAAGGCGCTCATCTCCTCGGGGAGCTCGGAGGGCGTGACGACGTCGGGGCGATAGACGAACTTCCAGCCCTTCATCTGCGCGCGGTAGCTGAGGTCGAGGTCCTCGGTGAGCGTGTCGTGCTCCCAGCCGCCCGCGTCGGCGATCGCCGCGATGCGCCAGATGCCGCCGGTGCCCGAGAAGTTGAAGAGGTGTCCGTTGACCCAGCGGGCGCGGTTGTCGACGAGGTGGTGGCCGTCGAGCATGAGGGCCTGCACGCGGGTGAGCAGCGAGACCTCGCGGTTGAGGTGACCCCAGCGCGCCTGGACGCAGCCGACCTTCTCGTCGCCGAAGTGGCCGACGACCTGACGGAGGAACTCGGGCTGCGGGAGGAAGTCGGCGTCGAAGATGGCGACGAGGTCGCCCTTGGCGACGGTGAGGCCGTGCGCGAGGGCGCCGGCCTTGTAGCCCACGCGGTCGACGCGGTGGATGTAGACGATGTCGATGCCCTGGGCGGCGAACCGCTCGCAGACCGAGCGCGCGACCTCGCGGGTCTCGTCGGTCGAGTCGTCGAGCACCTGGATCTCGAGGCGGTCGCGCGGGTAGTCCATCTTGACGACGGACTCGATCAGGCGCTGGACGACGGTGACCTCGTTGAACAGCGGGAGCTGGATGGTGACCTTGGGCAGCTCGTCCTCGGGCAGCACGATGGTGCGCTCGATCTGCTCGAGGCGACGGCGCTGGCGGAGGCAGGTGTAGACGAGGAGCCCGCGGTGCACGCCGAAGCAGGCGAGCACGGCGACGAGCATCACGTAGACGATGACCAGCGCCCAGATGGCGAGGCCCCAGGTTCCGTGCGCGGCGTGGGCGACGACGGGACCGGCGGGCGTGGCCGCCGCGCCTCCGCCGACCGCTTCGACCACTTTGACGGAACCTTCGAGGACGAGGTGGGAGATCACGGCACAAGGGGTAGCAACCCGGGCCGTGCCGATTGTCATCGACTTGTAATTCGTTGCAGGGACTTGTCGTCCCGCGTCAAGTCGATGAAATGGTTATGGTTTTCAGGGCGCTCGCGGAGACGGTGATGTCGGGGGGGCGCACGTAGAGGGGCTCCAGATCGACCAGTTGGTCCCCACTCACCTCGAGCGCGAGGCGCGCCACGGTGACCGCTCGCGGCGACTCGAGGAACGGCTGAGGTACCCCGGCGAGCTCGGCGACGAGCCCGACACCATCGCCGACGGCGACGAAGGAACGACCCGCGAGCGCGGACGCCACGTGGGCGAACGCATGGAGAGGGGACAGATGTGCAGGGGGCCCGACCTCGGCGCCGTCGACGAGCGCGACGTAGACCTCGCCCTTGCGCGCATCGATGGCGACGACGACAGGACCGGCAGCCGGAGCCTCGGCCGCGAGCGCGCGGAAGGCGTCGATGCCGACGAGCGGCATCCCTGCGCCGAGCGCGAGCCCCTTGGCCGTGGCCACGCCGATGCGCGTACCGGTGAAGCTGCCGGGCCCGATGCCCACGGCGAGGCGATCGATGTCCTTCAGCGTGCAGCCCGCGGCGCGCAGCACGTCGTCGATCCACGGCAGCAGCGACTCGCCGTGCGCGTTGGAGACGCGCGCACGGAACTCGGCGAGCACCGTGATCGCCCCGCCCTGTGTGCGCTCGACGACCGCGACGGAGCCGTCTGCGCTCGAGGTGTCGATGCCGAGGACGCGCACGCGCGGACGCTACCACGGCGTGGTATGGAGCCGCGATGCTCGCGCGAAGGGTGATCCCGTGCCTCGACGTGAAGGGCGGGCGCGTGGTGAAGGGCGTCAACTTCGTCGGCCTGCGCGACGCCGGCGACCCGGTCGAACAGGCGCGGCGCTACGAGGAAGAGGGCGCCGACGAGATCACGTTCCTCGACATCACCGCGTCGTCGGACGCGCGGCCGATCCTGCTCGACGTCGTGCGCCGCACCGCCGAGGTGGTGTTCGCGCCGCTCACGGTCGGCGGCGGCGTGCGCACGCTCGAGGACGCGCACGCGCTGCTGCGTGCCGGCGCCGACAAGGTTTCGATCAACAGCGCTGCGGTGTCGGACCCGACGCTGGTGAAGGCCCTCGCCGACGTGTACGGCAACCAGGCGATCGTGGTCGCGGTCGACGCGCGGCGCGACGGCGACCGCTGGGAGGTGGTGATCCACGGCGGCCGCACGCGCACCGGGATGGACGCGCTCGCGTGGGTGGTGCGCGCCGCGGAGCTCGGCGCCGGCGAGATCCTGCTGACCAGCATGGACCGCGACGGCACGCGCGCCGGGTACGACCTCGAGCTCACGCGCGCGGTGGCCGACGCGGTGCCGGTGCCGGTGATCGCGTCGGGCGGCGTGGGCACGCTGGAGCACCTGTTCGAGGGGCTCACGACGGGCGGCGCGGACGCGGCGCTCGCGGCCTCGATCTTCCACGACGGCCAGCACACGATCGGCGAGGCCAAGCGCTACCTCGCCGAGCGCGGCGTGCCGGTCCGACCGGCGTAGCTCTACAGCCTCGGCTGTCGGCCGCGGAACGGCAGGGCCTCTTCCAGCTGCGCGGCGACCTGCAGCACCAGCGCGTCCGCGTGCTTGCCGCCGACCAGCTGCGCGCCCATCGGCAGGCCCTCGGGGTCGAGCCCCATCGGGAAGCTCGCCGCGGGCTGCCCGCTCGCGTTGAACGGCGCCGTGAACGCGCCGATCGGCAGGATGCCCGCCAGGATCTGCTCGGGCGGCAGGTCGCGGAACGCGTGCACGCGCGGCGGCGGGACCGCGACCGTCGGCGTGAGCACCAGATCCACGTCGCCGAACCACGCGAGGATGCGCGCCTCGAGCGCCGCCACGCCCTGCTGCACCTGCGCGAGCGTGATCCCGCGGCCGCGCTCGGCGAGCCAGCGCGTGAGCGGCTGCACCTCGCTCCAGTCGGGGATCGGCGCAGACGCCGCGCTGTGCTGCCACACCGGGTAGAACTCCTCGGGGTTGGCGTCGGTCGGGTACTGGCCCTCCTCGACGTGGTGCCCGAGCGCCTCGAGCTCTCGCGCGACGCGCAGCACGGCCGCCTCGATGGCGGGCGCGGTGGGCGTGAGAGGCGTCTTGGTGACGACGCGGATGCGCAGGCCGCGCGGCCGCTCCTCGATCATGCGCTGGAACGGGCGCGGCGGAGGCGGCGCCCAGTGCGGCGTGCCCACCGTGAGGCCGGCGAGCACGTCGAGCAGCGCGGCGGCGTCGGCCACGGTGTGCGCGATGGGGCCCGACGTGTAGATGAGGTGCTCGTCGGCGTGCCCGAACTGGTTCGGCACGCGGCCGCGCGAGGGCTTGATGCCGAACAGGTGGTTGAACGACGCGGGGATGCGCGTCGAGCCGGCGCCGTCGCTCGAGGGCGCGATGGGGATCATCCCCGCGGCGACGGCGGCCCCTGCCCCGCCGCTCGAGCCGCCCGCGGTGTGGTCGCGGTTCCAGGGGTTGCGCGTGGGCGGGTGGATGTCGGGCTCGACGACCGGCATCGTGCCGAGCTCCGACGTCGTGGTCTTGCCGAGCACGACGAAGCCTGCGGCGCGGATGCGCTTGGAGAGCCCGTCGTCGATGAACGCCTTGAAGTTGCGGAACGCGCGCGACCCGAACCGCGCGCCGAGGCCGCGGAACAGGTGCAGGTCCTTGATCGCCGTCGGCAGGCCGTGGAACGGCGGCAGGTCCTGCCGGCCGCGCGGCGTCCACTTCAGGTCCTTGCGGCGCGCGGCGCGGAGCGCGCCTTCGACGTCGACCTCGACGAACGCGGTGAGCCCGCCGTCGAGGCGCGCGATGCGATCGAGGTAGGCGCGGGTCAGATCGGTGCTGGTGACGAGCCCTTCACGGAGGAGGCGGGCTTGCTCGAGCGCGTCGAGGGCGAGGAGGTCTTGCACCCCGACTACATACGCAACGTGCCGCGCGGCGGCGAGCCCGAGAACGAGGTCCACTCGACGCGGAAGCTCTTTCGCTCCCACCCCTGCGGGCCGCCCTTGGACATCGAGAGCAGATCGACGGGCGCTCCGCAGGGCACGGGCACCGCGGCCGGGTCCACCACCGCCCACACCGACGCCGAGGCGGGGGTGCTCGCGAGCTTGAGGAGGGCGCGGGCGCCGTCGGCGCGGAGCGGCGTCGCGGGCAGCGTGGGCGCGGTCCAGACAGCCTTGGCGGTCGCGTCGAAGGTGAACGACGCCTGGGCGGAGAGGCCCGTCGCGTCGCCCTTGAACATCGCCTTGTCGACGCGGAGGCGCTGCGGCGTGTGGCCGTCGAGGGTCGCGACGAGGTCGAGCGGCGCGCCGATCGGCACCACCACCGACGAAGGCGCGACGCCGATGCGACGGAGCAGCTCGCCGTCCTTCGGGGCGTTCTCGACCGTGAGCGTGCCCTCGCACGAGGCGGGGAGCGCGGGGGCCGCGGCGGGCGAGGCCATCGGGGTCTCGACGCGCGTCGCGCCGGGCGGCGGCGCCGCGGGCCCGATCAGGAGCGAGGAGACCATGCCCGGGCGGGTGACCGCGGTCGCGACGACGAACACCGCGGCGGCGAGCGCGACGGCGAACAGGAGGCTCGGGCCGCGCCGCATCGGCGGGCGATCGTCGAGGGTCGCCGCGGCCGGCAGCGGCGAGGGCTCGCCGAAGTCCAGGTCCACCGGCGCGGCGTCGTCGCGGCGCGCGACCTGGGGTGGCATCGACGTCTCGATGCCGACCATCGCCTTCAGGTCGGCCGAGAGGGCGCGGTCGTCGCGCTCGCGCGAGACGGAGAAGCCCTCGACCAGCTCCCGCACGCGGTCGCGCGCGGTCACGGTGGGGCGCGCGGCCTCGGGCACGGTCGGGCGCGCGGTCGGCGCGGGCTCCTCGAGAGGCTTGCTCGCCACCTCTTCGACGAGCGGCGGCAGCTGCGAGACGATCTCCATCTCGTCGCCGTGACCCTCGAGCGCGTCGAGCGCGTCCGAGAGTTCGTGGAGCGAGGTCGGGGGCGTTGGCGACTCGGCGCGGGCCTCGACCGGTTCCGGGGTCTCCACGCGCGCGACGACGCGCGGCGCGCGCTGGATCACGGTCGGCTGCTGCACGGTCGGCTCGTCGACCTCGACGATCTCGGGCTTGGCCTCCACCGCGTTCGCGAACGGGTCCGACTCCTCGAGCGACGGCGCGACCGCCGGCGTCGGCTGCGTGACGGGCTCCGCGGGCGCGGCCTTCGCGGCGGGCACGGCGGCCGGCATGGCGGGTGTGACGGCCCTCGAGGCAGGTGCGGCGGCGCGGGCGAGGTCCTCGGCGACGCGCGGCGAGACCTTGCGGGTCACCGGCAGCGGCGAAGGCTCGGCGCTCTGTCCGGCGCCGGGCAGGAGCTCCGCGCCGTTCTCCAGCTGGCCGTTCTCGAGCGCGTCGAGCGTCGAGCGCGCGAGGCGCGCGAGGCCGCGGCGGCTCGCCTGGCGGTTGAGCGGGATCAGCGCGGCGAACAGCTCGCGCTCGAAGGTGGCGCACGTGGAGCGCGGGTCCTGCCGGCGCGCGCACTGGCGGAGGGCCGGCGTCGACGAGGTGGCGAGCCCGAGCAGCGCGGCCAGGAGGGCGCGGAGCGAGGCGACCGCCTCGCCCTCCGAGGCGCGGGTGGGCGGCGCGGTGAGCGCGACGTGGCCCTGGGTTCCGACGGCCAGGTTCTGCCCCTCGATGGCGCCCCCGCCGACCTCGCGCAGGCGGCTCGTCGCCTCGAGCAGGATGAAGCCACAGAGCTCCGGCCCGAGGGGGGACATGCCTCGATCGGCGGCCAGCGCCACGTCGGACAACCCGACCCAATCCACCGCTTGCTTCGCCATCGTGGGCGCAAAGACGCATGGTCCCGTGCCCGGGGCCAAGTTTGGCGCGGCGGCCGGGTCGACCGGCTACGCCCCGGCGAGCACGAGCTCGACGCCCTCGGCGTCTGGCTGGCTCGCGTAGCGGAAGCCCACGCTCTTGTAGAGATCGATGAGGCTCACCCGCCACTGGCGCAGGCCCGCCCGGCCGTTGAAGCGGGGGTCGCCCTTGTGGATCTTCACGCGCGCCTCCCTTGCGCCAACGTGTTCGTCCAGGATGGCTTCGAGGAAGGTCGAGTGGAAGCCGCCCCCCATGAGGGCCTCGGGGACGAACAGCTCGTCGGCGTTCCAGCGCAGGGCTCCATCGCTCTCGTCGGCGCGGAGCACGCCCACCTGGATGGTCTTGCTGCTGGACGGCAGGGTGAGGGTCATCTCGTGGGTGATCGGCCGCGCAGACGCGCCGCGCTTGGTGCGGGCGGCGAACCTGCGCTCGGCGGCGGCCGCCTCGGCGGCGGGCACCCGGCGCACGACGAGGCCACGGTGCTGGGCCAGTGGACCGACGCCCAGACGGTACTGCACGAACTTCACGAACACGTCGTTGTAGGTGGGCGCGACCAGCGGGAAATAGCGCAGGAACGTGGGCATGCTGGCCCAGCGCTCCATGTAGGCGAGCCACGGCCGATGCAGCGGATGGGTCGAGGTGTGCTCGAGGTCGAGCGCGATCCAGGCGTCCTCCATCAGCTGGGCGATCGACGCGACCAGGAGCGCGCGCTGCGCCTCGGCGCCGTCGTCGTCGAGCTCGAGGAACACCTCGGAGGAGAGCTCCGGGCTCGCGGCGATGCGCTCCTCCATCGCGGCCCAGCGCTGCGTGAGCTCGAGGAACTGGCCGTCGTGCCCCGCCGGCAGCGCCATCCAGCGCCGCCGCGCGCGGCTGAAGATCGGCTCCACCTGCTTCAGCTTGTCGTCGTCGAACGACTCGACGAAGCGGAAGACCTCGTCGGCCGCGTGCTGCCCGAGCCGTCGGTACGACTCCCACTGCGCCTCGTCGTAGAACTGCTGCGCGGTGCTCTCGTGGGGGAAACTCGGGTTGTGGCTCCGGTACTGCAGGAGATCCGGCGGCTCGTCGCCGGTCAGCGTGGGCTTGAAGTAGATGAGGCTGCCCTTGTCGAAGCCGTCCTTCCCGTCGTAGTGGACGGTGCCGATCACCGCGTGCTGCTTGGCGAAGCCATCGGCGTCGGAGCGGAGCGGCGCGACGTCGAGCTCGATCTCGACCCCGAAATCGGTGCGCACCAGGCGGATGGCGTTGGCCAGGTCGTCGAAGAAGCGGTCGGCGTCGGCGCTCGCGTCGCACACGATCAGGTACCGGCAGTGGCGACGAACCAGCTCGTAGAGCGCCAGGTTCTCGAAGTGGCCGCCGTCGGAGAGGTGGACGTAGGCCTGCTGCTCGTCGAGCGTGACGAGGCCCAGGAGCTCGTGGAGGAAGAGCCACGGCCTCATGAGCACGGGCACGTAGCTGGCATCGTGAGAGGGGTGGGGCAGCCAGAGCCCGAGCCGCAAGCCGAGCGCCGCCAGCACGAAGCCCACGCTCGGCCCGACCTCGATCGAGATGGTGCCCATGAGCGAGTTGACCGCGGCTGCCGAGGCCGCGACCGCGCTGGAGAGCCGCACGTCCGTGGGGCGCGCTTCGTCGCCGATCTGCAGCGCGCAGGCCGAGAGCGCCGCGCTGCGGGCGCCGCGCGACAGGGTCGCGACCCCGTCGGCCCGGAGGTTGTTGGCCGCACAGCACACCAGCTGGAGCGGCCGCTGCGCGAGGTCCTGGATGGAGAGGTCGTCGTCGTCTTCCTCCATCGAGGCGCGGTTGTGCTCGGGGGCGGCGCGAGAGGCGCCGACGTAGGCGCGCGCGATGCGCGACCGGTAGAGCTCGTGGATGCGGTTCTCGGGGGCGTCGAACAGGAGGACGACGAACGCGAGACCGACGCAGGCCCCCGCGAACGCATACCACGGCGCTCGGTCCTGGAACTGGCGCGACAGCCCCGCAGAGAACGCGAACGCGCCCAGGATGGCCACGCCGGCGAGGAGCCCCGGCAGCTGGCGACGCACCACCGCGGGCAGGTCGGTGATGCGGTCCGCGGCGGACTTGCTCGACTCGGTGGCGAAGAACCACTTGCGGAAGGCGACCAGCGCTCCCGCGGCTGCCGGAGAGGCGCCCCCCATCAAGAGCAGCGTCGTGCCGATCGGATCGCCCCGGCCCCGGGTCTGGTCGGTGACCACGAGGGACCACTCGATCAGCGCCCAGACGAGCGCGAGGAGGAACAGGCGGAAGGCCGTGCGCTCGACGGCGCGCACCGCGCTGCGACGCTTGGCCCCCGTCGCGGCGCCGAACACCGCGGCCAAGACGATGCGCATCGCCACGCCGCCAGCCGCCAGCGCCAGCAGGCAGACGGTCCCCCTGAACTCGTTCTTCTCGAGCTTCGGCGTCGCCAGGTACACGAGGGGCAGCGCGAGCAGCGGCGAGAAGGCGGTGAAGAGGCCGAACGAATCCGCGCCGCTCTGGCCCGCGCGCGGGCGTCGGATCTCGAGGATCGCCTGGACCGACACCGCGACGATCACCGCCAGCATCGGCCCGCCGCTGGCGACGGTGCGCATCGAGATTGTCGCCGCCATCACGAGGCACAGGGTCGCCGTGAGCGAGATGCCCATGCCTGCGAACAACGACAGCAGCATGTGCCAGATGTCCGTCGCGAGGAACGAGGGACGTGGCGCGAGGAAGCGGCTGAACTCGCGCATGTGCCGCACGGTGTCCGGCGCGGGTCCGAACGCGCCGTGGCGGCGCTTCTGCGCGCTGCAGGCGCTCCCCAGGTAGCCGCCACCGCTGACCGACGCGACGTAGTCGGCGCGCTGCAGGATGCCGCGGGCGTCGAGCGACTGCAGCACGCCGAGGTTGAACGTCGCGCTCCGGATGCCCCCGCCCGAGAGGGCGATGCCCACGTCGTCGCGGGTGGTGAACGCGACGTAGGGCTCTCCGACGCTGGGCGGGGTGATGACGTCGCACTTGCCACCGCTGGCTCCGCCGAGGGCGGCGCGCTCTTTCGCGAGGAGCTCGGAGAAGTCCATCGCGGCGAATCGACCCGGCCTTCACGGCTCGGTCAAGCAAGAACTGGCGCGATTGCTCGAGCGCAACCTTGGCATGGGCCTGACCGGCGCCGGGTTTCGCGCGAGGATGGAACGCATGCCCGTCACGCTCGTACCCGTCGCGCGCGACGACGCGCGCCTTGCGCGCTTGATGCAGCTCTATCTGCACGAGTGGAGCGCGATCTTCCCGGACCGCGTGCGCATCGGCGCCGACGCGCTGTTCACGTATCCAGCGGCCAGCCCCCTGCTGCGCGCGGTGCTGTTCCTCGACGACGCAGCGCCGTTCGGCTTCGCGCTGACCGAGCGTGACGCGCAGGGGACGGCGCACGTCGAGGAGTTCTTCGTGATCCTCGGGGCGCGTCGCCGTGGCCTCGGGAGCGCCGCCGCCCGCGCGCTCTTCGACGGTGAACAGGGCCCATGGACCCTCACCGTGCGACCGGAGAATCCGGGCGCGCTCGCGTTCTGGCGGCGCGTGATGCGCGGCGCGCACGAGCGCGCGGAGGTCGGCGCAGACGGCGTTCCGCGCGTGCGGTTGACGCTGGGCGGCATCGAGCGGGCGCAATCGTAGGGAGTGCTCTCCCGCAGGCCGTCGAATCGCTGAGCTTGACGGCTCCACGCTCACGCATCATATGTTGTTACATGAGACGAGACAGCCGGCTCTCGGTCGCGCTCCACGCGCTCCTCCACGTGGCGCAGGCCGGGCTGCTCACGTCCGAGGCGATGGCCGCGCAGAGCGCCACGAACCCGGTCGTCATCCGGCGCACGATGGCCGGGCTGCGTGCCGCCGGGATCGTCCGATCGGAGAAGGGCCACGGGGGCGGCTGGTCGCTCGCGCGCGGTCTCGATCAGATCACGCTCTACGACGTCTACGAGGCGCTCGGCGAGCCGACGATCCTCGCGATGAGCAACCGCACCGAGAGCCCCGGTTGCATCGTCGAGAAGGCCGTGAACCGCGCGCTCGGAGGCACGTTCGAGGCCCTGGAGGCGCTCCTCGTGGAGCGGCTCCGCAGCGTCACGCTCGCTGCGCTCGCCGCGGAGGTCGGTCCCCACGGTGAGCACCGCAACCACGGAAGGAAGAAGGTCGAACATGCATGACGTCATCGTGATCGGGGGCAGCTACTCGGGGCTCGCCGCCGCGTTGCAGCTCGTGCGCGGGCGCCGCCGCGTGCTCGTGATCGACGCCGGCGTCCGGCGCAACCGCAACGCCGCCCACTCCCACGGGTTCCTCGGCCAGGATGGTCAGGACCCGGCCGCGATCGCGGCGAAGGGGCGCGCCGAGGTGCTCGCGTATCCGACGGCGAGCCTCGTCGAGGCGACCGCGGAGTCCATCGCGCGAACCGATGGCGGCTTCGTCGTCCAGGTCACCGGCGGTGAGCGCCACGAGGCCAAGCTGCTGATCCTCGCGCTCGGCGTCGTCGACGAGCTGCCGGACATCCCGGGCGTCGGCGAGCGCTGGGGGCGCAGCATCTTCCACTGCCCCTACTGTCACGGCTACGAGCTCGGCGGCGGCAGGATCGGCGTGCTCGCCACCGGCCCCCTCTCGGTGCACCACGCGATGCTGCTGCCGGACTGGGGCGAGACCACGTACTTCACGAGGGGCATCGAGCCGACGGCCGAGGAGCGAGTGGTCCTCGCGCGCCGCGGTGTGACGCTCGAGGCCACGGAGGTCGTGGCGGTCGAGGAGCACGCGACGGTTCGGCTGGCCGACGGTCGCGCGCTGCCGTTCACCGGGGGCGGCCTCGTCGCGAGCCTCGGGCTCGAGACGGAGGAGGGGCCGGCCGGGCCCATCCTCAAGACCGACGCCATGAAAGCCACCTCGGTGCCGGGCGTGTTCGCCTGCGGCGACGCGGCCCTCCTCGCCGGCTCGGTGTCGTTCGCGGTGGCCGATGGCGCGCGGGCCGGCATCGGTGCGCACCGCGCGCTCATCTTCTCGTGACCGGATCGATCATGAGCCATCACCACCACCATGCACACGGGCAGGACGAGGCGTTCTGGGACCAGATGTGGAGTCAAAGGCCGCGGCGCCGAGAGGAGCCGCATGAGTTCCTCGCGGAGAGCGCCGCCGCGTTGATCCCTGGCGCCGCGCTCGACGTCGGCTGCGGCGAGGGCACGGACGCGCTCTGGCTCGCGACGCGCGGCTGGACGGTCACGGCCGTCGACGTCTCGAAGGTGGCGCTCGATCGGGCGCGCTCCGCGGATCGCGCGCAGCGGGTCACGTGGATCCACGCGAACCCGAATTCGTGGCGTCCCCCCCTCGACGCCTACGACCTGGTGGTCGCGCAGTTCCTCCACGTTCCGCCGGGAGAGAGGCCCTCGTTCTTCGACGCGCTCGCCCGGGCGATCCGCCTCGGCGGCACGCTCCTGTTCTCGGCCCACGCGCCGCCGGGCTCGGGCATCACGGTCGACCGGCCGGCGATCGCGGATCTGTACTTCTCGGCCGACGAGGTGGTTCGAGCCCTTCCTGGCTGCTGGGAGGTGGTGATCGCCGGCGAGCAGGCGCGGGTCGCGCACACCCACGACGGGCCGCGGCAGGATCGCGACACGGTGGTGAACGCGCGCCGTATCGGCTGATGGCCTTCACCGCGTGAGGCCGAAGACGCCGAGCGCCGAGGCGACCACCAGCGTCGTCACCTCGATGCGGGTCCCGAGTCGCGGGCCGATGAAGCGCCGGGCCCACTTCCCCGCGCTGTTGCCGACGAGGACCGCGCCGAGGAGCAGGAGCGACAGCCGTACCGTGGATCCGTCCAGGAGCCCCGAAAGCCCATACGAGAGCACGCGACCGAGGTGCATCGCCACGGACGCCACCGCCGCGGTCGCGACGTAGCTCGCGCCACCGAGACCGAGCGCCATGAGGAACGGTCCGGCGAGCATGCCCGCCCCCCCCGACGTGCCGGCCAGCGCTCCGATGCCGAATCCGACGGGCGTGATGCCGCGCGCTCGTGGGGTGAACGTCACGACCTTGCAGACCCGCAGGAGCGCCACCGCCGTCATCGCCGCCATGACGATCCCGACCAACCGACCCGGCATGCGCGAGAGGAGCGCGCCGCCGAGCACGCTGCCGGGAAATGCACCGAGCGCGAACGCCCGGGCCACCCGACGGTCCACGTCCCCGCGGAACAGGAACGCGCGGTGCAGGTTGCCAGCGAGCAGGGCCGGCGCCGTGGCCACGAGCGCGACCTTGGGGTCGGTGGCGAGCGACACCGCGAGGAGCATGAGGATTCCGCCGCCGAGCCCGGCCACGGTGGTCAGGAGGCCGGCGCCGATGCCGAGCACGGCGAAGGCAACGATGTGTTCCATGGGCTTGTCGCTCCCTGGTCTGCTGGACTGCTGCTCCATTCATGGGTCGAGCGAGACCATCTGACCAATGGATTGTTCAGAAGATCATGATAGATAATTCTTATGTTGGAAGAGCTGCAGCACTTCGTCCTCGCGGTCGAGCGAGGGACCCTGACCGAGGCGGCCCGGCACGCACACCTCTCCCAGCCGGCGCTGACCGTGGCGCTGCAGCGCCTCGAGGCGCGGGTCGGTGCCCGCCTCCTCCATCGAGGCCCCGGCGGGGTGGTGCTGACCGCGGCGGGCGCCGCGTTCCTCCCGCGGGCGCGCGCGTCGCTCGCCGCCTTCGCGGACGGACAGCGCGCGGTGGCCGAGGTCGAAGGGCTCCACGCGGGCGAAGTGCGGATCGGCGCCGGCGCCACGGTGTGCACCTACCTGCTCCCCAAGGAGCTCGCCGCGTTCCGGGCCGCTCACCCCGGTGTTCGGTTCCGGCTCCGCGAGCTGAACCCCTTGGCCGCGGAGGACGCCCTCGTCGCCGGCGAGATCGATCTCGCGATCGTCACGTCGCCGAGGGGAGAGCGCTGGCGAGACGACCCCCTCGTCCTCATCGCCTCGCCCGAGCTGGAGCGGTCTTCCGAGGCCCCGTTCGTGACGTTCCCGCGTGGGTCGACCACCCGCGCGGCGCTCGATCGCCATTTCCCCGAGGCCGACGTCGTGGTCGAGCTCGGGAGCATCGCGGCGGTCAAGGCGAACGTCCGCGCGGGCATCGGCATCGCCCTCGTCGGTCGCTCTGCGGTCGAGGTCGACGTGGAGGCGGGCCGCCTAGTGATCGTCCCCGATCCCCGGACCCCGATCGCGCGCCGCCTCTCGCTCCTCCATCGGGGCCGCGACCGGCTCCCGCCCGCGGCCGCGGCCCTCCGTCGCGCCCTCCTCGCGAAGCGCCCCGCGCGGGCGCGGTAGCGGCGCTGGGGGGGGCCCGCCGCGGTGCCCGCCGCCGAGAGGAGCCGCGCCAGGGCCGCGCCTCTGCTGGGGACCCGCGATGCGCCCTCTACGTCGCCTACACGCTCCGCAAGGCGGACGCCTGCTCCCTCGTCATCGACGACGCCGCGCACGCGACCTGTCTCGCGCTGGCGAAGTGAGCGGTATCTGGCGCCAGTACTCTAGGGCGCGGCGCACGCTGCGTGCGCCGCCTTGCACGTCGCCTCGTCGCTCGCGAGCTTACCGCAATCGGGCCCGGCGAGGCCACAACCGGCCACGGCGAGGTGGATGCAACTGGCACCCGTCCAGAGCCACCCGGCCTCGAACCACCCGTCGCACATGCCCTGCCCGGAGCACTTCTGCGCCGCGCACGACGCGGCGGCGACCTTGGGGAGCGGTCCCGCAGTGGCCTTCGCGGGCGCACTGGTCGTCGCGGTGCTGGAAGGCACTACGGTGGTGCTCGGCGTCGACGCCGGCAGAGCGCTGGCCACCGAGGCCGTCGGCGTGGGCGCCGTGGGAGGGGACGCCGCGCCGGTCTCTCGACAGCCGGAGACACCGAGCAAACCCAGGAGGAACCAACGCACCATCGCTGGATCGTACCTGCTCCCGCCCACGGTATGGATCGACCTCTCCGCTAGAGCAGCCGGTCGAGCCGCCCGACGCGGTCGCCCAGCATCCGGGCCATCACCGCTTGCACGTCGCGGCCCGAGCGCTGCGAGAGCAGCGTCACGTCCAGCGCCACCTGCGACACCGCGAGCTCCGCGATCGCCGCCGTGCCGCTCACCACCGCGTTGTCCTCGACCCCGCCCTCCGTGGCCCCGACCAGCGCGCGCGCGTCGTCCGCCACCACCACGAGCCGGTGGCGCCAGAAGGCCTCGAGATCGGCCTCGACGAGGCCGTAGCTGAAGATCTCCCCCGGCATCTCGGGCGGCAGCGCGGCGTGGGCGAACACCACGATGAACACCCCGCGGTCGCGCGCGGCCACGAGCACCGGGATCAGCGCCGAGAGCTCGCGCGGCCACCCCGAGAGCACCAGCCGATCCTGCGCCGAGGTGACCAGCCGCGTGGCCTCCTCGAGCACGCGGTCGTAGCCGCGCACCGTGAACGCGTCGGGCGCCTCGACCGCCGGCGCGAGCGCGCGCGCGGCGTTCTCGAGGGCCTCCGTGGACCCGTCGAACCGGCGGCGCAGCAGCATGACCAGGCCGTCGACCGGCGTGGCGACGAAGCGCTCGGGCTCACCGCGGCGGCCCTTGATCGACCGCGCCGCGCTCGCGTCGACGAGCTTGCGCAGCACCGCGTACACCGCGGACCGCGGGATCCCCGCGTATTGACCGACCTCGTACCCCGTCGACGGGCCGCGACCGAGCAGGGCCGCGTAGGCGCGCGCCTCGTTGAGGGTGAAGCCGAGGGACTCGAGGGCGGCGACCAGCTCCGTCACGTCAACCCTTCACGCGGACTTCGATCCGCAGCTTGCGACCGTCTTTGCTGGCGGGCCACTTGCGCTCCGCCACCTTCGAGAGACACGCTTTCACCGCGGCGTCGGTCACCCCTTCGACCTCGACACGCGACGCGGTGCCGGTCGGCGTGACGCTCACCTGCAGCGTCGCCGCGTATTCGCCCGCGGGCTGTCCGGCGAAGCAACCGACCGACGAGGCCTGCACCTCGCCCGTCGCCACGTCGAAGGGATCCGGGGGGGTGCCCTTGGTGCCGGGGATCGTCACGCTGCTGCTCACCGCGATCGCCGAGTTCGACTCGGCGGCGGGCGGCAGGTGCATGGGCTGGGGCACCATCGGGGCGTTGCCGTAGTCGCTCGGGGGCATGCCGTTGACGAGCGGCGCCTGGGTGCTCGCGGGAGGCAGCGGCTGGCCGAGCCCCGTCGGCGCCGCGTCGGCCGCGTCGTTGCGCGACTCCTTGCAAGCGCTGGCGAGGCTGAAGAGCGCGACGACGAGCGCGTTCACCCCGATCAGGGCTCCGCGTGCTCGGAGCGCCGCGCGCACGTCAGTCGCTCCCCGGCTTGCGCGCGGGCTCGGCGCGCAGCGTGCGGCCCTTGAGCTCGGCGCCGGTGAGGGCGGCCACCGCGCGGTCGAGGACGTCGGGGCGGACGTCGACGAACGAGTTGCGGTCGCGCAGGCGGATGCCGACCACCGCGTCGGACTCGATCGCGCCGCGGCGCTCGAGCACGGTCAGCAGGTCCTGACCGCTGATCCCATCGCGGCGACCGGAGTTGACGAACACGGTGACCGAGGGCGCGCCGCTCGTGTTGACGCGCTCCTCACCCATCGGCGCAGGGGGCGCCGCCGGGGCCTCGGGCTTGGGCTTCGGCGCCTCGATCTTGGTGCCTTCGACCTTGGCGTCGCCGACGCGGTAGCCGGGGAGGATGAGCGAGTCGTCGTCGGCCTCGGCCGGCGGCTCCCACTCGGCGAGCTCGGCGTGGCGACGCCCACCCTCGGGGCGCGGGCCGCGAGGGCGGTCACGATCGCCGGGGCGCGTGCGGTCGCGATCGCGACGCGGACGCTCCTCGCGCGGGGCGTCGACGCGGGGCGCCTCGGCAGCCCCACTGGGGATCGTGGCGATCGGCGCGGCGATGGCGACCGGTGCGGACGCGACGGGCACCGGAGCTTCGCGGGGCTCGCGGCGATCACGATCTCGATCACGATCACGATCACGGTCCCGCTCGCGACGCGGCGGCGGCGGCGGCGCGCTCGGGGCGGCGGCCTCGACGACGGGCTCCGCCTTCGTGGTCTTGGCGCGGCGCGCCTTCTCCCCGGCCGCAGCGGCGACGACCAGCGGGCCGACGACACCCTCGAGCAGCGAGGCGACGAGCCCCTCGGCGTCGTCGTGCGCGAGCACCCGGCGGGCCAGCGAACGGAGCTCGCTCGTGGCGCTGCCCCTTCGCTGCTCGACCGTCGCGAGCAGGTCGGTCTCGCGACGCGCGGCGAGCTCGCGCTCGTCGGGCACCGCGCGCTCGATGGGCCGGATGCCGTAGGTGAGGCGCAGGTAGTAGAGGCTACCGATCGCCTTCGGCGAGATGAGCGAGATGGCCGTGCCCGTGCGTCCCGCGCGGCCCGTGCGGCCGGTGCGGTGGACGTACTGCTCCTGGGCCTCGGGGAAGTCGACGTTGATGACGTGGGTGAGGTGGCTGATGTCGATGCCGCGCGCGGCGACGTCGGTCGCCACCAGGAAGCGCAGCTGCCCGTCGCGGACGCGGGCCATCACCTTCTCGCGGGCCGCCTGCTCGAGGTCGCCCGAGATGTAGTCGGCCGCGTAGCCGACCTTGTTGAGCTCGCGCGCGACGCGCTCGGTCTCGTCCTTGGTGTTGCAGAACAGGATCGCCGAGGGCGGGTCCTCGACGTCGAGCACGCGCATCAGGTCGCGCAGCTTGTCGCCGGTCTGGAGGTAGAAATAGTGGGTGAGCTCGAGCGCGCCGACCTGGTCGCCCGAGAGCAGGATCTTCTCCGGGTCCTTCATGTCGCGGATGATCCGCGAGACCTCGTTGGAGAGCGTGGCCGAGAACAGCAGGGTCTGCCGACCCTTGGGGAGCTTCTCGACGATCGCGTTGAGTTCCTTCTCGAAGCCCATGGAGAGCATCTCGTCGGCCTCGTCGAGGACGAAGGTGCGGATGCCGCTCGGGTCCATCGTGCCGCGACGCAGGTGGTCGAGGACGCGGCCCGGCGTGCCGACGACGACCTGGGCGCCGGCCTCGAGCTCGGTGATCTGCCGGCCCATCGGCGCGCCGCCGTAGACCGCCGTGATCGCGAGCCCGCGGTGCACGCCGATCTTGGCGAGCTCCGCGGCGACCTGGAGGGCGAGCTCGCGGGTCGGGCAGAGGATGAGCGCCTGCAGCCCCGGCTTCTTGCTGACCACCTGGTCGAGCAGCGGCAGGCCGAAGGCCGTCGTCTTGCCGGTGCCGGTGCGGGCCTGGACCATCACGTCCTTGCCGCGGGTGACCGGCTCGTAGCAGGCGAGCTGCACGGGCGTCGGGTGCACGTACCCCATCTCGGCGAGCGCCTTGCTCACCTCGGCGGTGAGCGGCAGGGAGGCGAAGGTGGGTTTCTCTCGTTCGGTCGTCGACGTTTCGGTCATGGGGAGCTTTTCTTCGGGGGACGGCGCATCAGGGCGCGGGGGTCGGCGCAGAGGGCGCTGGATTCGGGGGAGGAGGAGAGGTGAGAGCAGGCCCGATCGTGGGCGCGACGGCCTTGCGGTGGGCGGCGCGGGCGGGCGCGGCCTCGAGCGCGTCGAGGCGGAGCATGGCCTCCTGGGCCGCCCGGAGGCGCGCGAGAGCATACGCTGCCCTCGACTCTTCGGGGGGACAGCCGTCGATCAGCTCGTAGACCCGCTGGTCGAAGGCCCGGCCGCTCGGCCCACCGAGGACCGTGCGGAAGGCGTCCACGGCGGCCGTATCGGACGCCGAATCGTCGGTCGCCATGGCCGCCTCGGCGAGCCGGGCCCGCAGTCGGGACAGCTCGGTCTTGCAGGCCAGCGCGTCGCGCGGAGGCGCCCCGCGGAACACGGCGTCGCGCAGGATCTGCCAGGAACCCGCGACGATCACCCAGATCAACAGCGAGAAGAACAGCACCTGGGACACGCGCAAGCCACGCTTGGCGTTCGGTCCGAGGGAGGCCTTCTCGCTTGCCACGGCCGGGGTTTCCGGCGGCAGCGCCCTTGCGTCAAGCGGTCCTACGGAGAGGGCTGGAACGTCGGGTCGGCCTCGCGCAGCCAGGCCGTGGCCGCGTCCTCCGCCGAGAACGTGCGGATCTGGATGCGGGGCGCGAGGAGGGCGATGGGGTCGACGACCGTGCGCACGACGAAGCTGCGCTCGACGAGCACCGCGACGCGCGCGAAGTCCGCCGTGCGCTCGATGTAGCCGCGGGCGAAGCGCACGAACGACGTGCCGCCGAGCACGGCGACGACGTCACGCACGCGCGCGTACAGGCACACGACGCGACCACCCTCCTTGGCGATGCGGGCCTCGAGCGCGAGGAGCTCCTTCTCGAGGGTCACGAGATCGGCGGTCGGACCGTCGAGATCGAAGGCCACCGTGGTGGCCCCCGGACGATGGATGCGCAGCGCTCCCTTGCTCAAGGGGCGCAGCCTACCAAACGCGGCCGCCTTGCCCAGGGGTCTGTCAGGGCAGGGAGAGTTCGTGCGCGTGCAACGGCATCGCCTCGCGCGCGCAGCCGGGCACATTGGCCTTGCAGAGCGAGCGGAGCTTCGGGGTGTCGTCGTCGCGGCGGTATTTCAGGTAGGCCGCGCGCGCGAGCTCGGCGTCCTCTTTCATGCCGAGGCGATCGTAGGCGAGCGCCTGGAGGTGCTGGAGCTGCGCCGACTCCGGGTCGACGTGGAGCGCCTGCTGGATCACGCCGAGCGCGCCGAGGTCGTCGCCCTTGAGCTCGAGCGCCTCGCCGAGGAGCTCCGCGCCGTGGACGACGTGCGGCGAGCGCAGGAAGCCGAGGCGCAGCGGCTCGACGGCGTCGGCGAGCTTGTAGACCTCGTAGCGCGCGACGCCCCGCAGGAACGGGATGACCGGGGTCTCCGGGTCGAGCTTCTGCGCCGCGTCGAGCATCGCGTCGGCGTCGAGCGTGCGGCCCTGGCGCACGTACATGCGGGCGAGGTCGATGAAGCCGTGCGCCTTGTGCGGGGCGAGCTCCACGGCCCTGGCGAGCGGGCCCTGGGCGTCGCCGACGTCCTCCTGCAGCGCGTTGAGCAGGCCGCGGCCGTAGGCGAGGTGACGACGGAACGCGTCGGGCTTGCCGGCCACCGTGGGCGCGCCGAGCACCACGGTGTCGGCGGAGACCTCGGTGATGGGGAGCTCGGGGCAGGACTTCATCGGCGGCGCGCTCGCGAACTCGTTCACGCAGGCGCTCTTGGTGAAGACGGGGCTGAACTTGCGGTAGAGGACGCGCGCGCGCACCGAGAGCGGCTGGGCGACGTCGAGCGGAACCGGCAACGCGTAGCGGACGACGCGGGAATCCTGGGGCGGGATGGTGGTGTCCCACCCGGCGGCGGCGAACCGGTGCGCGTCGCGGAACAGCGCCGGCTTGCCGTCGTTGTCGAGCTGCAGCACGCCGAAGCGGTGCGCCTCGCTGCCGAGCACGCCGTCCTTGTCGAGGGCGCCGCTCTTGCCGAGCAGCTGACCCTTGGCGTCGCGCACCTCGAGCTCGAGCCAGATCTCGTTCGAGTCGACGGTGCCCGTCGGGAACTTGTGGCCGACTTTGGTGTTCTCGATGACGACGTCGATCGTGACGCTCTCGCCGGGGACGATCTTGGCGTCCTCCACGCGCTGGTAGCCCGGGCCGCGGCGCACCGCGACGACGTCGACCCGCACGACGTCCTTCAGGAACGCCTGCTGGCGAAGCACGGTCTCCTTGTCGCCGGCGAACGTGGGCAGAGCGGTGTTGGCCGCGAGGAACCGGTGCGAGCGCACCTTCTTCTCGCCGCCCACGGGCTTGGCCGACAGGTCTCCCTTCGGCGCGGCCTCGTGCGGCATGTGGCAGTCCTGGCAGCGCTTGGCCTCGACCTCGGGCGCGTAGAGGAACCCCGCGGTCTTCTTCCCGCCGAACGCGAACGGGCCCTGCTCCCAGCCGTCGAAGTCGTTCTGGCCGCGCAGCCAGCGCTTGCCGTTGACGTCGGCGTGCAGCGACACCTTGTGGCAGCTCGCGCACAGCTCGGGCGACTCGGTGGTCTTGGTCTTCATGGCGGCCTTGTGCGCCGCGACCGCCTTCGGGTCCTTCGGATCGGGCTCCTTGAAGGCCCCCGTGTACTTCAAGAGGTAGCCGCCGCCGCCGACGCGCGCGCCCTCGGCGATCGAGTGGCACACGAGGCACCCGAGGCCGTCGCCGGCGCGGGGGCTCTTCGGCGCCTCGTCCTTGTCGATGAGCGGATCGATGGTGGTCGCCGTGGCGCCGTCGAACATGAGCGACGGGTCGTGGCACCCGCCGCACCATCGCGACGTCTTGTTGCCGCGGTGCTTGCGGGTGAGGTCGACCGCCGAGGCGTAGAAGCGGTTGCTGAACGAGGAGTTGTGGTGCGCGCTCGGGTCCCACTGGGCGACCACGTCGGCGTGGCAACCGGCGCACTGCACCGGGTCGCCGAGCGTCCCGACGTCGACTTTCTCGGTGGTCTCGAGGCGCACGAACGCGGGCGCGAACCGCGACGGCGGCTCCACCATCACGTAGGCCTTGGGGGGCGCGGGCGGCGTCGCGACCTTGGGCGGCTCGGGGGCGTGCCGGTTGCACGCGCCGAAGGCGAACCCGAGCGCGACGACGGCGACGACCCCCTTGTTCACCGCGGCCTCCGCGTCCGGCGGCGCGCGACCAGGAGGCCGAGGAACGCGGTGCCGGCGCCGACCCCCGCGCCCCAGCCCATCGGCGTGCCAGGGACCGAGCACCCACAGGCGCGGCGCGGGCCGAGCCCGAACCCGGCCTGCTGGGCCTGGACCGCCGCGCGATCCCACGACTCCGGATCCTCGAGACCGGCGACGACGTGGTCGCTGATCTTGACCGTGCCGCGCGGCGCGCCGGCGAGGTTGGTCGCGGGCAGCGGGCCGCTCCCGCCCTCGGGCGGCGAGACCCCGGAGGGAGGCCCGCCCCAGATGCCGCGCTTCGGGTTGCTGCACTGGATCGGCCCCTTCCACGGGTGGCGGATCGCGTAGCGCGCCTGGAAGTTGTTGCTGCTGTCGGGCTTCGCGCCCTCCTCGAGCTTGCCGTTGGACACCACGTGCTCGCGGCCGCCGACGACCGGCTCGGCCACCTTGAAGACGATGTCGTCGGTGAGCGTGCTCGGATCGTAGCGGGTGTGCAGGCGCGTCAGCACCATGCCCTGCGCCTCGCCGTACCCGTACGACTGACCGTCGTCGAGCTTCTTGAACAGCACGTCGCCGCCGAGGGTGACGACGTCGCTCTGCTCGAGGGGCGGCGAGGGACACGGGTCGCACGACGAGGTCTCCCACGCGTATTCGGTGACCACCGCGCGACCGCCGGCCTTGACCATGGTGGCGTCGAACAGCGCCGCGTAGAACGGGCCGAACGCCTTGCGGGTGCCGTCGTTCACCTCGAGGTTGGTGGGGATGAACGCGTTCGGGTAGTTGGCCGCCTCGTAGCGCTTGTTCTTGCCGATGACGTACATCAAGAGGTCCTGCTTGCCGTTGGCGTTGAGCAGGCCGAGGCGCACCGGCAGGCGGAAGTCCTGCGACTCGTAGTGGAAGCGCAGCGGCGAGAGCGTGGCGACGCCCTGCTGGTCGGTCTGCACCTTCTTCATGTCGACCTTGGCGACGAAGAACTTCCACTGTTCGCGCACGTACGGCGCGAGCGCGGTCGAGGCGCCCTTCGGGATCTTGTACTTGTTGTCGAGCAGGTAGCTCTCGAGGCCGTCGCTCTCCTTGGCGCTCAGCACGACGACCTCGTATTCGCCGACCTTGAACTGGGCCTCGATCTTGACGCCGTAGTCCTTGGGCGCGGCGTCCTCCTTCATGGAGGTGGGGGGGGCCGCCATCGGCGCGCCGGACGCCATCTCGGGCGCGTACTGCGGCGGCTGGTAACAAGGGTCCTGCTCCCAGTACTCGACGAGGCGCGGCGCCGAGAGCGACTCGAGCTTCTTGAACAGGTCGAGCGGCAGCGTGCGGACGTTCTCCTTCTGGAGGACGACCGGCACCGGCACGACCATCGCGAAGTCCGCGGCCGGGCCCTTGTAGTTGTTGGACATGCTGATGACCATGCGCGTGCCCTCGCGCATCAGGGCCACCATGGTCGCGTCGTTGTAGAGGGGCTGGTCGCTCGGGGCGACGTAGAAGCCGCAGAACGCCTGGGCGGCGTCGGTGACCGAGACGGCCGCGGCGACGGCGGCGAGGGAGGCGAGGACGACACTGCGACGCATGCGGGCTCCTTGGGTGCTTCTCTGTGAACGGCGGAGGGTGGCGGCGCCTTACGCCTTCTTCTTGCGCAGCGTGAGGGCGACGAGGCCGACCAAGAGGAGGGTGCCCCCGGCGCCGGCCACGAAGTACAGGGCGCCCGTGGTCTCGCCGCCCGTACCGCCCTCGTCGGGGTCGGGCTTCTGCGCGGCCTTCTTGCCCTTCGGCGGCACGATGTCGAGCTCGTCGACGCGGCTCTTCACGAGGCTCGCGAGCTGCACCGAGCCGCGCGGCGCCGCGGCGAGGCCGGTCGCGGCGGCGGGCTTGGTGGTGCCGACCTCTCCGGCCGGCGGACCGCCCCAGACGCCACGCTTCGGGGACTTGCACGCGATCGGCCCCTTCCACAGGTGGCGGATCGCATAGCGGGCCTGGAAGTTGTTGTAGCCCGCGGGGGCGGCGCCCTTCTCGATGCCGCCGTCCTTGCCCGTGACGAACTCGCGGCCGCCGACGACCGGGGACGCGGCGCGGAACACGAGGTCTTCGCCGAGGGTGGTCGCGTCGTAGCGGGCGTGCAGGCGGGTGAGGATGACGGGGTGCGACGTGCCTCCGGAGAAGCCGCCCCCGGGGCCCGGGAAGCCCTTGGACTTCCCCTTGGTGCCCATGACGGTGGGCGCGACGCTCGCCGACGGCGCGGCCGAAGGCACACCGCTCGCGGACGGCGGCGCGACCGGGATCTCGGTGGGCGGTGGGGCCGCCATTCCGAGCAGCACGTCGCCACCGAGCGTGGCCACGTCGCTGTCGGACAGCGGGGGCGTCGGGCACGGGTCGCAACCCGCCGAGGTCCACGCGTACTCGGTGACGACCGCCTTGCCGCCGGCCTTGGCGACGGTCGCGTCGAACAGCGCCGCGTAGAACGCGCCGAACTGGTTGCGGGTCTCGTCGGCGACGTCGATGTTGGTCGGGACGAAGACGTTCGGGTAGTTCGCGACCTCGTAGCGGCCCGTCTTGCTGAGGACGTAGACGATGATGTCCTGCTTGTCCTTCGCGTTGAGCAGGCCGAGGCGCACCGGCAGGCGGAAGTCGTTCGACTCGTAGGTGACCCGGAGCGGCGAGAGGGTGGCGACGCCCGCGGCGTCCATCTTCACCTTCTTGATGTCGACCTTGGCCACGAAGAACTTCATCTGCTCCTTGACGTAGGGAGCGAGGGCCGCCGCGGCGCCCTTCGGGATGTTGTACTTGTTGGCGATCAGCCACTTCTCGAGGCCGTCGGACTCCTCGGCGCTGAGCACCACGATGTCGTACTCGCCGACCGTGAACTCGGCCTCGACCTTGACCTTGAACTCCTCGTCCATGGCCTTGCCGCCCGCGGCCGCAGGCGCCGCGGACTTCTTCTTGCTCTTCTCGTACTTCTTGTCGGAGTCGTCGTCGTCGAACGCGCACGGGTCCTGCTCCCAGTATTCGACCAGGCGCGGCGCGCTCAGCTGCTCGAGCTTCTGGAAGGTGGTCGTGGGGAGGGTCTTGACCGACTCCTTCTGCAGCACGACGGGGACCGGCACCACCATCGCGAAGTCTGCCGCGGGGCCGCGGTAGTTGTTGGACATCGACAGCGAGGTGCGGTTGCCCTCGCGCATCAACGCCACCATCGTCGCGTCGGCGTAGAGCGGCGCGTCGTTGGGCGCGACGTAGAACCCGCAGAAGGCGCGGGCCTCGGTGGGAGCGGCGAAGGCCGCGCCGATCGTGACAGCAGTGGCGAGTACGGCGATCTTGCGCATGGAGCCTCCCGGTCGACGGAGCCTATACGGACGCTCCGTACAAAGGATCTCCGTCGTGCGTGGTCCACCACGGGCTACCGGGGTCGCGAGCCCCCGGCTTTTCGTGCGGGTGTGGGGGCCATCGCCCCCGCGCCGTCGCGTCTTCGGGGATGGTTTCTGGGGGTCGCAGTGGCGCGCAGCTTGCTGCGTCGCAGACATGCAACGCGCGGCATGGGGACTCGTCTGCCTCGGGGTGATGGGCTGCAGCGACGCCTCGATCGGTGGGGACGACGACGCGGCGATCGACGACGGCGCGGTCGACGCCGCGTCGGACGGCGTGGGCGATGCACCTCCCATCGAGGGCGGCTCGACCGACACCGGCGCGTCGCCCACCGACACGGGGACACCGCCCGTCGACAGCGGCCCCGTCGGCGCCTGCGACGCCACGTGCACCGGCACCAAGATGTGCGACGGCGCGGGCGCGTGCGTGTGCGCCCCGGGCTGGACCTCGTCGGGCAAGGACTGCGTCGCCGTCGCGATCTCGTCGCCGGCCAAGCGGACGAAGGCCGACGTGTGCGCGCGCTACAAGGCCGACACCGCGCGGCCCGCGGCGCTGTGGAAGGCGGGCACCGGCGGCGAGTGCGACCCGGGCACGGTGCCGTACGACGCGCAGGTGGCCGCGCTCCGGTACCTGAACTTCTACCGGTGGATGGTCGGCGTCGGCCCGGTGCAGGTGGTGCCCGCGGTCGCGAAGGCCGAGCAGGAGTGCGCGAAGATCCTCGGCTACTCGTTCGGGCACTCGCCGCCGCCGACGACCAAGTGTTACACCGCCGACGGCGCGGCGGCGTGCGGCGCCTCGCTCATCGCGGGCGGCTACGATCTCATGACCCAGTTCGACGGCTACGGCATGGAGATCGACCAGAACCTGATCCACCGCCGCAACGTGCTCGCGGTCGGGCGGGCCGGGGTGTGGGCGGGCACGAGCTCGCCGGGCGGGTCCGCGATGCACTACGGGGGCGCCTACCCTGCGCTGGCGAGCGATCCGGGTTCGTCGCGCACCCGGGCCCTGGGCCCAACGTGCGCGCCCGCGTGCCGAGCCGGTGGTTCGTGCAGAAGGGAACCAAGACGATCGCCGCGGTCGACGCGCGTGTGTTCGTGGTGGCGACGGGCGAGGAGAAGCCGATGAAGCGCTACCACCACTACACGGACTTCAGCTCGTTCGACGTGACGGGCTGGACGCCGGCGGTCGACACGCCCTACCGCGTCGAGCTGATCGACGACGCGAAGGTCACCGTCGCCAAGTTCGAGACGACGTTCGTCGACTGCCCCTGAGCGGTCACCCCAGCCAGCGCCGAAGAGTCAGCCGCCCGAGCGGTAGTTCGGCGGCTCCTCGGTGATCGTCACGTCGTGGACGTGGCTCTCCTTGAGGCCCGCGCTCGTGATGCGGATGAACTTGGACTTGGTGCGCAGGTCGGGGATCGTGCCGCACCCCGTGTACCCCATGCCGGCGCGCAGGCCGCCGACGAGCTGGTAGAGGATCGATCGCAGCGACCCGCGGTGGGGCACGCGCCCCTCGATGCCCTCGGGCACGAGCTTCTCGTCGGCGGTGCCGCCCTGCCCGTAGCGGTCCTTGCTGCCGGCCTTCATCGCGCCGAGCGAGCCCATGCCGCGGTACACCTTGTAGGTGCGGCCCTGGTAGAGCACGACCTCGCCGGGGGACTCGTCGGTGCCGGCGAACAGCGAGCCGATCATCACCGCGGAGGCGCCGGCCGCGATGGCCTTGGTGACGTCGCCCGAGTACTTCACGCCGCCGTCGGCGACGATGGGCACGCCGTACTTGTCGCCGACGCGCGCGCAGTCGCGCACCGCGGTGATCTGCGCGACGCCCACGCCCGCGACGACGCGCGTCGTGCAGATGGAGCCGGGGCCGATGCCGACCTTGACGCCGTCGGCGCCGGCCTGCACCAGCGCCTCGGCGGCGTCGGCGGTGGCGACGTTGCCGCCGATGACGTCGAGGTCGGGGTACGCCTTCTTGATCGCGCGGACCGAGTCGATCACGCCGACGTGATGGCCGTGCGCGGTGTCGACGACGATGAGGTCGACGCCGGCGGCGACCAGCGCCCGCACCCGCTCGTCGCGGTCGGCGCCGGGGCCGACGGCCGCGCCGACGCGCAGGCGACCCTTGCCGTCCTTGAGCGCGTTCGGGTTGCGCTCGGCCTGCATCAGGTCCTTGACCGTGATGAGGCCCACGAGCTTGCCCGACTGCGGCTCGACGACGAGCAGCTTCTCGATGCGGTGCTTGTGCAGGAGCTCGCGCGCGTGCTCGACCGAGACCCCGGGGGGCGCGGTGACGAGCTCCTTGGTCATCAGCGCGGAGACGGGCTGGTCGAGGTTCTTCTCGAAGCGGATGTCGCGCGAGGTGAGGATGCCGACGGGGCGATCCCCGCCGCCCTCGGCGACCACCGGCAGGCCCGAGATGTCGTGGCGCCGCATCACGCCGAGCGCCTCGCGCAGGGACATCGACGGGGTGATGGTGACCGGATCGAGCACCATCCCGCTCTCCGCGCGCTTGACGCGGAGGACCTCCTTGGCCTGCTCCTGCGGCGGGAGGTTCTTGTGGATGATGCCGAGCCCGCCCTCGCGCGCGATGGCGATGGCGAGGCGCGCCTCGGTGACCGAGTCCATGGCGGCCGAGACGATGGGGATGTTGAGCTCGATGTTGCGCGAGAGCCGCGTCCGGACATCGGCCTGCGCGGGGAGGACCTCGCTGTAGGCGGGCAGCAGCAGAACGTCGTCGAACGTCAGGGACTCACGCAGTTCGTCGTCGAGCACGGCAGACCTCCAGAGCTCTTCGTAGCCAACACCGAGGAGAGGAGCGAGGGCCCAAAAGCGCGCGAGGCCAGCACTTGGCCAGCCTCGCTGCACGCTTCGTCAGGTGATCATGCGCTTCAGGCGCTTGACCTGCTTGCGCTTCATCTTGGCGCGGAGTTTGTTGGTCTTGCCGCGGTTGGTCTTGCGCGGCACCTTGGACAGGACGATGTACATCGGGCAGCTCCTAAGAGGGGCCGCGGGTTTAGCAAACCCACCTGGGTCGAGCAAGGCCCGCGCGCGAGGAGGCCCGTCGCGGACCCGCCAGAGAGGTCGACGGGGCCTGCCATACGTCGCACACGCGCGGCGGTTTCGCGCGAAGAATTCGGGCGATTCCATGCGGAAGCCCACGATCCAGGCCCCCCGGTGGCCCGTAGGACCGGCATGCGAACCATGGGTCTGCTCCTCCTCTCTGCTCTCCTCGGGTGCGATGGTCCAGGCTTCGACGTGGGGGCCGCGGGCGAGCCCGAGGCTGGAGGTGAGGTGGGCGGAGACGCACCTGATGCCTCCCCGACGCCTCCCTGACACCACGCCGATCGAGACCGGGAGCGACGCCGCCATCGAAGAGGCGCCGCCGGCCTGTGCGGGGGCGAAGAACGGCGTCTCGTGCGGGGACGGCACCGTGCGCCGCATCTGCCTCGCCGGCTCGTGCGTCGTCAGCACGTGCGGCGATGCCTTCGTCGACTTCGGCGGCGGCGAGGAGTGCGACGACGGCAACGAGAAGGCGGGCGACGGCTGCGAGCCGAAGTCGTGTCGATTCTCCTGCGCGGAGGACAAGGGGTGCGACGACGAGAACGCCTGCACCACCGGCGAGGCTTGCGATCTCTCCACCCACGCGTGCAAGGCCGGCGAGCCCGCCAAGAAGGGCACGCCTTGCACGCTCCCGAGCGGCGCCGCCGGCAGCTGCAACGCGGGCAGCTGCGCGCCGGTGAGCTGCGGCAACGGGGTGCTCGAGCTCGGCGAGGAGTGCGACGACGGGAACACGGTCGACGCCGACGGCTGCCGTCGCGACTGCACGTTCACCTGCAAGGCGGACGCCGACTGCAGCGACGGGAGCGTGTGCACGGGGACCGAGAAGTGCGTGCTCTCGACCCACACCTGCGCGCCCGGCACCGCCCTCGTGTGCGCCGATGCCAGCGCCTGCACCGCCGACACGTGCGACGCCAAGGCGGGGTGCAAGAGCGTGCTCGTCGATGCCGACGGGGATGGCTTCGCGCCGCAATCGCTCGGCGCCTGCGGCCTCGACTGCAACGACGGCGACCCGAACGCGAAGCCTGGTCAGAAGGCGTTCTTCGGCACTCCGCACGTGCTCGGCGCGACCAAGTCGTTCGACTGGAACTGCGACGGCGTGGTGGAGAAGGAGCCGATCGCGGTGGGCTACTGCTACTACGACGACGCGGGGTTCTGCGTCTTCAAGGAGGGGTTCTCGAACACGCCGCCCGCCTGCGGGGAGTCGAAGCAGTACGCGACCGGCTGCAACCTCGTCGGCGAGGGGTGCTACCCCGTCGGGCCGCTCGTGCAGATGCGCTGTCGGTGAGCGACGGGTAGGCTCACGGCGTGCGCGTCACCCTCAACGTCGACCTCGGCGAGCTCCCGGACGAGCCGGAGGAGCTGTACGCGCTCGCAAACGTCGCCAACGTGGCGTGCGGCGGACACGCGGGCGACGCGGCCAGCATGCGCCGCGCCTGCCGGCTCGCGCGCGCGCACGGCACGAGGTGTTCGCGCACCCCTCGTTTCCGGACCGCGAGGGGTTCGGGCGCCGGGCGATCGCGATGGACCCCGAGGAGCTGCGTGCCTCGCTGCGGGAGCAGTGCGCGGCGCTGCTCGAGGCCGCCGCGACCGAGGGGGTGGCAGTCGAGGGCGTCAAGCCGCACGGCGCGCTGTACCACGTCGTCGCCACCGACCTCGACGTGGCCCGCGTCGCCGTCGAGGGCTGCTCGGAGATCGCCGGGCCGTGGGTGATTCCGCCCGGGGCGCGCCTCGCGGAGCTGGTCGCGACGATGCTCGTCGAGGGGTTCGCGGACCGAGGCTACGCGCGCGACGGCACGCTGATCCCACGCGGCGCCGCGGGAGCGCTCTTGGACGACGGGGAGGCCGCCGCGGAGCAGACGCGGTTGCTCCTGCGCATGAATCGCTTCCAGACGCTGTGCGTGCACGGGGATCGTGTAGCCGCAGTGGTCATCGCGCGGGCCGTGCGTCGCGTGCTGGACGACATTGCAACGTCTTCACAACAAACGCCCTGACCACCCGGACGACAGAGTGAGGAACGCGGCGCCGCCGCCCCTCCGAGAGGTCGTCCCATGGTCCGTCGAATCCACGTCGCTTCGCTCGCGCTGTCCCTGATCGTGCTCGCCGGGTGCGAAGAGGACGAGGTGAAGGGAGAAGAGGACGCCGCCGCGGAGGTCGGTGACGCTGCCTCGGACTCGGGCGGCGCGAGCGACACCGGTGCGAGCGACGCGGGCGCGAGCGAAACCGGCGCGAGCGACACGGGTGCGAGCGACACGGGTGATGCCGCAGCCGACGTGGTCGACGCGGGTCCCTCGGTGCCACCCCGCTCGACATCGCTCTCGAGCTCCACTCGATCGCCGTCAAGAGCGACGGCACGGTGTGGACGCGCGGTCGCAACATCGCGGGCTGCCTCGGCGACGGCAGCCCGATGACGCTGTTCGGACACCGGGAGGCTGCGATGGTCCCCGGCCTCACGGGCGTGGTCTCGGTGAGCGTCGGCACCGACAACACGTACGCCGTGAAGTCCGACGGCACCGTGTGGTCGTGGGGCAAGAACGCCGGTCCCGGCGCCGCGAACATCGGCTACCTCGGCGACGGCACCAAGGTCGACCGAGCGACGCCGGGCGCCGCCCTCATCACGGGTGTCGCGGAGGTGCAGGCCAGCAGCGGGCCCATCTTTGCGCGCAAGACGGATGGGACCCTGTGGGCCTGGGGCGACGGCTTCGCCGGAGCGCTGGGCCTGGGCGGCAGCGCGAGCACGCCGACGCCGACGCAGATCCCTGGGCTCGTCGACGTGACCGGGATCGCCAACGGCGGTGACTTCGCCTTCGCGCTGCAGAAGGACGGAACCGTGTGGTCGTGGGGCCGGAACAACAGCGGCCAGCTCGGGCGGGGTGAGGCCCCTCTGTCGACGGACAAGCCGGGACAGATCTCCACGCTCTCGGGCGTGGTGTCGATCTGCGTGCGTGGTGGCGACACGGCCCAGGGGTTCGCCGTCAAGAGCGACGGGACGGTATGGGGCTGGGGCTACAACTACGGACAGGAGCTCGGCGTCGACACCTCCCCGGTCACGCGCGTCATGTCGCCGGTCCAGGTCACCGGCATCACCGGCGCCGCCGCCATCTCGTGCGGTGCCTTGCACACGATGGTGCGCAAGACTGACGGCACGGTGTGGGGCTGGGGGGTCGACTGGGCCGTCGGCCTCGGCAGCACGCCTGATGGCGGGGTCAAGGTCCCGACGGCGGTGCCAGGTCTCTCGTCGATCAAGCGCGTCTTCGCACAGCAACGCAACACGTTCGCCTGGACCACTTCCGGCCTGATGTACGCGTGGGGTGACGACAGCTTCGGCCAGCTCGGCGCGGGCAAGGTAGCGGGCGGGCGCGCAGACCACCCCACCCTCGTGACCAACGCGTTCTGAGGACCTCGAGCACCCGCTCGCTCGCATGGGTTCGACCGACGGAGCGATCGCGAAACCGAGGTGCGGGACTCGGATAGGCTCGGCCCGTGGCGACCCCCTCCGCACCCAGCGACACCCTCGCTTCTGGCCCGACAGTGGAGGCTCCGCTCGGCGAGCAGGAGACCCTCGCCGGCCCCGCGAGCCCCGCGGACGCGCCGCTCTCGCCGCCGCCGCCCTCCGATCGGTATCGCCACGGCGACGAGCTGGGCCGCGGTGGCATGGGCGTCGTGATGTCGTGGACCGACACCCATTTCGGGCGGGAGGTCGCGGCCAAGGTGCTGATCGACGGCGCGCCCCGCGCCCGCGCGCGCTTCCTCCACGAGGCCCGCACGCAGGGACGGCTCGAGCACCCGTCGATCGTCCCGGTGCACGATCTCGCGGCGCTGCCCGACGGTCGCCCGTTCTTCACCATGCAGCGCGTCCGCGGCGAGACGCTGGCCTCGGTGCTCGCGAGCGAGAAGGCCCGCTTCACGCGGCGCAAGCTGCTCGACGCCTTCGCGCGCATCGCGCTCGCGGTGCACTACGCCCACCTGCGGGGGGTCATCCACCGCGACCTCAAGCCCGCCAACCTGATGCTCGGTGAGTTCGGCGAGGTGTACGTGCTCGACTGGGGCATCGCCCGCCTCGTCTCGGCGAAAGCCGAGGAGGCTCGGGAACCGTTGCCGACGGAGAGCGTCGGCCTGACCGAGAGCGGTTCGTTCCTCGGGACGCCCGGGTACATGGGCCCCGAGCAGGCGCGGGGGGACGACGACCTCGACGCTCGGATCGACGTCTACGCGCTCGGCTGCGTGCTGTTCGAGCTCCTCACGGGCGAGGCGATGCACCAGGGCAAGGCCATGCCCCAGCTGCTCGCGACGCCGAGCGACGCCGACCGCAGCCCCGCGCTACGCGCCCCCGAGCGCGAGATCCCTCCCGAGCTCGACGCGCTCTGCCTCGCCGCGACGATGCCCGAACGCGACGCCCGCCTCGCCACCGCGCGGGAGCTCGCCGAGGGGATCGAGCGCTACCTCGAGGGCGACCGCGACCTGTCCCTGCGCACCTCGGCGGCACAGGAACACGCCCGCAAGGCGGCGCGCCTGTGCGATCGCGCGCTCGGCAAGGGGGCGTCGCGGTCGAGGGTGGTGACCGACGCGGAGGCAGAGGAGGCGCGCCGGGCCGCGCTGCTCGAGGTGAGCCGCGCGGTCGCGCTGGTGCCCGACCACCCGCTCGCACTCGCCACCCTCGTCGCGCTCCTGACCGAGCCCCCGAAGCGGGTTCCGGCCGAGGTCCAGCAGGAGCTCGACGACCTGAACAGCGCCCACACCCGCGTCGGGGGGCGCACGGGCGCGCTCGCCTACGGGGGCAGCGCGTTCCTGCTCGCGCTGGTGGTCTTCTTCGGCGCGCGGATCGGGTTCGCCAGCCTCGTGACCGTGGCGCTGTTCTTCACGGCGGGCCTCGCCAGCTTCGCCTTCTCACGACTGTCCCGACCGAGCGCGGTGCACTCCATGCTGATGCTCGCGCTCAGCACGGCCGCGCTCGCGTCGCTGACCACGCTGTTCGGCCCGTTCATCGGGACCCCGACGGCCGTCTGCGTGAACACCATGATCTTCGTGGTCTCCAACGGCAAGCAGCTGCGCCCGGCGATCGTCGCCGCGGGCCTGCTCGGGACCGTGTCGCCCACCGTGCTCGAGCTCGTGGGCGTCCTGCCGCGCTCGTTCCGCTTCCACGAGGGGACCCTGATCCTGCTCCCGCGCGCCGTCCCGCTCGAGCCGAAGGCGCTGATCGCGGTGGGGGTCTGCTTCGTGGTGACGGTCGTCGTGAGCTCGCTCGCGCTCGTGCCGTTCCGCGACGATCTCGACGACGCGCAGCGCAAGAGCCGCATCCTGAGCTGGCAGCTTCGCCAGTTCGTGCCCACGCGCAAGTGACTCGTTGCGAAAGTCCGGCCGGACGCCCACCATGGTCGGGTGAGCCTGTCGCGGATCCTCGAGCCCGAGCTGATGGACACCGAGGACGACGCCTCGAGTACCACGCGATGGACTTCCTCGCGACGGACAGCGCGTTCGCCGACGCCGCGCTCGCGCTCGTGCGCGACGTGCCTCACGCCGACATCGCGGACTTCGGCACCGGCACCGCGAAGATCCCCGTCTTGATGGCCCGCAAACGCAAGGATCTCCGCATCCTCGCCCTCGACCCGGCGGGAGAGATGCTCCGCGTCGCGGAGCGCCACGTCCGGGGAGGCCGGGCTCGCCTCCGTGATCACCACGGCCAAGTCCGATGGTCGCAAGACCGGCCTCCCCGACGGGCGCTTCGACCTCGTGATGTGCAACTCCACCCTCCACCACCTGCACGAGCCCCTCGCCCTGCTCACCGAGATGAAGCGCGTCCTGCGGCCGGGCGGTGGCTTCATCCTCCGTGATCTCGAGCGCCCGGCGAGCATGGACGACGCCTGGGCCATCGTGAAGCGCGTCGCGGCGGGCGACTCCATGAACCAGCAGCAGCTGTTCTTCGACTCGCTGTGCGCCTCCCTGACGATCCCCGAGCTGCGGCGACTCCTCGGTCAGGTCGGGTGGAGCGACGAGGTGACCAAGAGCTCCGATCGTCACTGGTCGGTCGTGCGCGCCGCACGCCCTCGCTGAGGAGAGCGCGCTCAGGCCACGGGGAAGGTGAGATCGACCGTGAGTCCCACGCCGCCCTCCCCCGCCGCGAACGAGAGAACGGCGCCGTGCAGCTCGGCGACGCGACGCGTGATCGCGAGCCCGAGGCCACGACCGTCCGGGTGCCGCGTGCGCGCGGCGTCGAGGCGCACGTTGCGCTCGGCGATGCGCTCGAGGTCGTTCGGGGCCACCCCGGGGCCATCGTCGAGGACCCGGACCCGTACGGCGCCTTCGAGCCGCTCGACCAGCACCGAGGCGTGCCCGCCGGGCCGGTGGTGCCGGATCGCGTTGTAGACGACGTTGCTCACCGCCTGCTCCAGGAAGGTCTCGTCGCCCTCGATCCGCACCGGCTCGTCGGGGACGGCGTGCTCGAGCTCGACGCCGTGCTGCCGGGCGACGGGGCCGTGCCGCGCGACGACGCGCGAGACGAGCGCCGCGAGATCCACCGACGCGCGGGTGATGTGGGGCTCGCCCGCCTCGAGCCGCGCGGCGACCCCCAGGTTGTGGACGAGCGCCGCGGTGTAGTGCGCCTCGTCGAGGGCGGCCTCGACGACCGCGGGGTCGGCGACGCGACCTCGTTCGGTCGTGCGCGCGAGCGCGACGAGGTGCCCCTGCAGCACGGTGAGCGGGGTCATCACGTCGTGCGTCGTGTTCGCGAGGAAGTCCCGCAGCGTCTGCTCGCGACGCTCCTGCGCCTCGAGGTGGCCACGGACGTTGCGCGCCGCCTCGTCGAACGCGGTGGCGAGGGCCGCGACCTCGTCGTTGCCCTCGTGCGGGATGTCGCCGGAATACCCGCGCGCCGAAGACTCGCGCACGCGCCGCTCGAGCGCGCGGATGCGGCGCACGATCGGACCGAGCCCGAAGACCACGGCCCCGAGCATCGCGAGCAGCGGCGGCCCCCAGACCCGCGCGAGGTGCGGCAGCGTGAGCGCGGCGAAGCGCGGCCGTTCGCGCACCGCGAGCACGTACGCGCACGGCCCCTTGTCGGACAGGCGGACGAGGAGCTGGTCGGTCGCTCCCCGCCCTCCGTCGGTGACCAGGACGTGGGCGCGCGTCGCGCCGGTCGCGAGCGCGGCCGGGAGCCGTTGATCGGGGGCGGGCGCGCCGGGCACCACGGAGTGCAGGTCGGAATCCAGCGGGAACAGCAGGATCGGTGGGCCGTCGCCGGGCCGCGGCGGCGGCGCCGGTGGTGGGGGACCTCCGGGCGGCGGCGGACCTCCGAACGGCGGCGGACCTCCATGGGGGGGCCCCCCGAACGGCGGAGGGCCGGGCGCGCCGGGTGGGGCCGCGAACGCGAGCGGCGCCGTCGCGCACCGCGCGCCGTCGTCGGCGAGACGGGCGCTGACGTGCGTGGCGAGGATCTGCTGGGCCTCCTGGTCGAGCGCACGCCGCTCGAGCGCGCCCACGAGCAGCGTGAGCGGCACGGTCAGGACGAGCGACGTCACGACGAGCCGCGTCCGGAGCTTCATGGCTTGTCGCCGACGAGCTTGTACCCGATGCCGAACACCGTCACGACCCGCGCGCCCTCGTCGCCGAGCTTCTTCCGCAGCCGGGAGACGTGCACGTCCAGCGTGCGCTCTGCGCCTTCACGACCGGCGTCGAGCTCGTCGACCAGCACCTGCCGCGTGACCGGTCGGCCGACCTTGCGCGCGAGGGCGACGAGGACCCCGAGCTCGGTGGCGGTGAGCGCGACCGGGCGGTTCGCGACGGATACGGTCCGCGCGCTCTCGTCGATGCGCAAGGTCCCCACCTCGACGGCGGAGCTCCGTTGCAGCTGCGGCCGGCGCAACCGCGCGCGCACGCGCTCGACCAGCTCTTCGGGCCAGAACGGCTTGGTCAGGTAGTCGTCGGCGCCGAGCTGCAGGCCGCGGACCCGCGTGGCCGAGTCGTTGCGCGCCGAGAGGATCAGCACCGGCACGTCGCTCGCTGCGCGCAAGCGCTTGAGCAGGTCGAGCCCGAACACGCCCGGCAGCATCAGGTCGAGCACGACCAGCTGCACGGCCCGCTCGTCGAAGTCGTCGAGCCCGCGACCGCCACGCCGCTCCCCTCGGGGCCCGGCGCCCACGGCCTTCCACGTCGTCGTGCTCCTGGAATCAGCCCGCGCGCTCTGCAGGGGTGACCGACGACGCGCCGCGCCCAGCGCTTCCTCGTCCTGACGAGGAGGATGTGGTCGGCCAGGGACTTCCCGGCGTGGCGGATACCGCCCCTGCCCCTCCTCTCCGCGCAGGCGAGGATGCGCTTCGCGGAGCCCTGAAGATCGCGGTGACCTAGCGTCTGCCTCGAGGATGGCGCCTCTCCTGGTCTCGCGCCCTCGCTTCCCTCGACATCGCGCGCAGGCGCTCGCGCTGGTCTCGCTACCAGCACCTGACGGGCGGCCTCGCCGACCGCAGCCTGATGGGGCGTTCCGCCACCCCGCCTCGCGAACCCTTCGGGCAGCCCACCTCCGGCGCCCACGGCCTCGTCAGAGCGCGACCACGGCGCCGACCTTGGTCACCGACGGCCCGCCGATCCCACGGTAAGAGGAGCCCACCTGCGTCGCAGAGGTCGCGCCGCTCGGCTACGCCTGGGACACGAACCAGAGCGCCGCGCCGCGCCGCGTCTGGGCAGCGGCGTAGAAGGGCGAGCTCCAGCCCACGCAGGGCGCGACGACGCCGAGTCGTCCCGGGCCAGACACTACCCGACCGACGAGGGTTACACACCCGGGCGTCAGAGCTCAGGCCTACCAGGTCCCGCCGCCCGGATCGGCGTGGGCGAGTCGCGGAGCCGTGAGCCTGGCCGAACGATGGAGAGCACGAGGCTGGCCGAATCGGTTGGTGGTTCAGCCTGGGGAATCGACTGCGCGCGACCGATGACACTTGCGTCGACCCTGCGATACCCTCTGCAGCCTGGCCACCTCACGAAACGTGCGCGTCGTCTGGTCGGTCGTCGGCGTGGAGGAGCTCCACGTCGACACGCTCTCGCGCCTCGGCGAAGCCGTCGCGCAGATCTCGACCGAGGTCCTCGTCTCCGTGGGCGCCGAGGTGCGGTTCGAGCTCCTCGAGGGTCGGGAGAAGATCGCGACCGGCCTCGGGAAGGTGACGGCGAGCTCCGCGACCGTCCTCGATCTGCGGCTGCTGGCCCTCGGGATCGACGCCTCCGTGATCGCGCGGCTCTCCGGCGAGGCGGACGACGCCCCCGAGGTCGTGCTGACCGAAGAACCGGCCATCGAGCCGCTCCCCGTCCGCAAGCAGATGGTGATCGGGATCGACCTCGGCACCACCAACACCTGCGCGGCCTACGTCCTCGACGGGCGTCCCACCATCATCCCCGGGCGCACCGGCACCAACACCATCCCGTCGATGATCACGTTCGACCCCGACGGGCACTGCTACGTCGGGCAGCGCGCGGCCGATCGGCAGATCCTCTACCCGCTGCGCACGGTCTACGGCTCCAAGCGCCTCGTCGGGCGCACGTATCGGCCCGAGCTCGCCGCCGAGCTGCAGCAGCACTTCGCGTATCCGCTCGGTGAGGCCGATGGGCAGCGGTTCGGCGCGCGCATCGACGAGCGCGTGATCCCGATGGACACCATCGCGGCCCGCGTCCTCGACGAGGTGCGCAGCACGGCCGAGGCCCACCTCGGGGTGCCGGTCACGGCGGCGGTCATCACGGTTCCGGCGTATTTCACCGAGGTCCAGCGCGAGGCGGTCCGCCGCGCCGCCCGCGAGGCGAACCTCGTCGTCCACCGCATCGTCAACGAGCCCACCGCGGCCGCCGTCGCCTACGGGCACAAGGAGCAGGGCCGTCCCCGCGCGCGCGTCGCGGTGTGGGACTTCGGCGGCGGCACCTTCGACTTCTCCGTCGTCGACGTCACCGACGGCGCGCTCGAGGTGCTCGCCTCGGGTGGAGACAACTTCGTCGGTGGCTCCGATTTCGACGACCAGCTGGCGTCGCACCTCCTCACCGAGTTCCAGCGCCTCGAGGGCCTCGCGTTCGACCCGACCCCGCAGCAGATCGCCCGGCTGCGGGCCGCTGCCGAGGCGGTGAAGCGCCAGCTCTCCACCGAGACCGAGCACGTGGTCGAGCTCCCCGAGTTCACGACGGGCCCCGAGGGCAAGCGTGCCCTGCGCGTCGAGGTGACGCGCGCGGCCTTCGAGAAGCTCGCCGAGCCGCTGATCGCCCGCACCGTGGCCATCGGCCTCGAGGTCCTCGCCTCGATCAAGCTCACCCCGAAGGACGTCGACGACGTGCTGCTCGTCGGGGGCACAACGCGCATCCCCGCCGTCCAGGCCGCCGTGCACGAGCTCTTCCAGCGGAGGCCGAGCAAGCGCATCCACCCCGACGAGGCCGTCGCGCTGGGCGCCGCGCTGCTCGCCGACGAGATCGCGGCCGCGAGCGGGCCCGTGCTGCTCGACATCCTGCCGATGACCATCGGCTACGGCATCGCCGGGCACCGCTTCGTGCCGGTGGTGGCCCGCAACGCGCGGCTCCCCGCCCACGAGGACGTGACGTTCGACGCCGACGCCCTCGGCAACGTGACGCTGGCACTGTTCCAGGGCGAGTCGCTCGACGTGAGCAACAACGAGTACCTGTGCTCCGTGATCGTCGAGGACCGCTCGCTCTGGGGACAAGGGGCGCGTCCGCCTCCGCCTGTCGTTCGACGAGCACTGCCTCATGACGGTGGAGGCGTGGGACGCCCGCACCAGCGCCGCGCTCCCGGTGCGCCTCGACCGTACGCGCTCGGTCGACGAGATCCTGCGCGAGCTAGGGACCTACGCGGGGCCGGAGGTGAAGCCGCCCTGGACCGCGCCCCCTTCGCGCCTCGGCGGCCTGCTCGGCAAGCTGTTCAAGGCCTTCGGTCGCTGACCGCTCCCGTATACTCCGCGCGCGATGTACCGCTACGAGGACGTCCGCGAGGTGCACCTGGAGCTCACCACCCGGTGCAACGCGAGCTGCCCGCAGTGCCCGCGCAACCTCTCCGGCGGCCCGGTCAACCCCGCCCTGCCGCTGGTCGAGCTGTCGGCGGCGGACCTCGAGCGCATCCTCCCCGACGAGTTCGTCCGGCGTCTCCGCAAGCTCTATGCGTGCGGCAACTACGGTGACCCGATGGTCGCGGCCGACACGCTCCCCGTGTTCCAGCGCCTGCGCGCGCAGAACCCCGCGATGGAGCTGGGCCTGTTCACCAACGGGAGCGGCCGCACCGAGGCGTTCTGGGCGGAGCTCGCCCGCGTCGTCAGCTACGTCCGCTTCTCCATCGACGGCCTCGCCGAGACCAACCACCTCTACCGGCGCGGCACCCAGTGGGAGAAGGTGATGGCGTCGGCGCGCGTTCCTGCGCCGGCGGCGCCGCGGAGTGGGGACTTCATCGTGTTCCGTCACAACGAGCACCAGATCGAGGAGGCGCGCGAGCTCGCCCGCACCATGGGCTTCCGCCGCTTCTTCCTCAAGAAGACGAGCCGCTTCTTCGACGCGCGCGCCGGCGGCGCCCAGAAGCGGCAGGTGCTCGATCGCGAGGGCCGCCCCGACTACGCGATCGAGGAGCCGCTCGATCCGCGCTTCCGCAACGAGGCCGTGGTGCAGCTCGGGCGCGCCGGCCGCTACGCCGACTACCAGGCCACCGCCGAGATCACCTGCAAGGCCGCGAACCACAAGCGCATCTACGTGAGCGCGGAGGGGCTCGTGTTCCCCTGCTGCTGGACCGGCGCGCTCTACCCACCGAACCGCCCCGCGGGCAGCGCGCAGATGTGGGATCTCGTGCGGGCGCTCCCCGACGGCAAGGCCTCGCTCGACGCGCGGATCAAGCCGCTCCGCGAGATCGTCGAAGGGCCGTTCTTCCAGGAGCTCGTGCCCGACGGCTGGCGGCCGCGCTCCGTGGCCGAGGGGAGGCTCGAGCAGTGCGTCCGCGCGTGCGGCACCCATGACACGCACTCCGCCCAGTACGGCGCGTCCCTCCTCTGAGAACTTCCTGCCCGTTAAGGGGCCCGCAAGATCCGATGGGCATGCTCTCCGAAGACGACGCGCGACACCCCGTCGCGCCTCGCACCGAGGAGGTGTCCGATGAGTCTCTCCCGTATCTCCGCCCTCGCCGTGTTCGCATCCGTGGTCGCCGCCTGTTCGGGCGAGGTCACGACCGATTCCACATCCACCGCCCTCGGCGGCGCCGAGGCGGCCACGTCGGCGCCCCGTCTCCGCCCACCACCGATGATGTTCGCCGACCTCGTGGTGCTCGACCGCGAGCCTCCGGAGGACCCGGCGCTCTTGCCGAAGGACGCGCCCCACGTCCTCGTGCCGCTGCTCCTGCCGCCGCCGCCGAAGGCCGGCGACAAGGCGGCCTCGCCCTGCGTCGTGCATCGCGGCGACATGATGGCCCCGGACGATGCGCCGCCTGCGCCGCCCCCCGAGGGCGCGAAGGGTGAGCCGGGGCCCGCGAAGCTCGGGACCGATCCGAAGGCGGGCGGCCTCGCCGAGATCGACGACTCGCTGAGCGGCGTGAAGGAGCCGACCAAGGCCACCGAGAAGCCCGGCCCGACGATCGTGCAGATCGCGATCTTCGACGAGGCCCCGCCGCTCCCGACGAAGGGCGAGGCGCCGAAGAAGGACGCCAAGCCGCCGCGTCCCACCGCCATCGCCACCTGCGTGCTCGCACCCGACGCCGACCCGCGGTCCATCCCCGAGTCGGTCCTCGCGGATCTGCGGTCGGGCGATCACCCCTCGACCGCCGTCGCGCACGTCGCGGTCGTGCGCATGCCTCCTCCCCCCGAGGGCGGCGCGCCCGAGGCCGGACCACCCCCCGGAGGTGCGCCTCCTCCCGACGGTGCGACCAAGGACGGGGCGAAGCCTCCGCTCGCGCGCGGCACGCTCTCGGTGCTGCCCCTGTCGGAGCTCGGCAAGTCGAAGACCTGATGCGCTAGCCTGCGGCATGCTCGCGCGCCGCGTGGTCCCGTTCGGGGAAGAAGCCATCGCGCTGTCGTGCGAGGGCCCCGAGGAGGCCCGCGCGCTCGCGGCTGCGGTCTCGAGGATCCCCGGCGTCCTCGAGGCCGTCCCGGCACGAGCGAGTGGTCGCCCACCTCGTGAGCCTGCGCGAGCAACACGATCTGCTGTCGCGACTCGCCGCGGTCGAGCCCCTCGCGCTCGACGAGGCGACGACCCGGGCGCACGAGGTCCGCGTGATCTACGACGGCCCCGATCTCGTCGAGGTGGCGCACGCGGTCGGGCTCACCCCGCGCGAGGTGGCCGACCTGCATGCGGGCTCGGGCTCGTGGTCGAGGTGATCGGCTTCCTCCCGGGCTTCGCCTACCTCGGCGGCCTCGATCCGCGTCTCGCCCGGCCCCGACGCCCGACCCCGCGTCCGCGCGTGCGCGCCGGCAGGGTCGCGATCGCCGGCCTCCGCTCGGCCATCTACCCCCTCGACTCGCCCGGCGGCTGGAACCTGATCGGGCGCGCGGTCGACTTCCACGCGTTCGACGCCACGCGCGCTCCTCCCTCCGCCTTCGCCGTCGGCGACCGCGTGCGCTTCGTGGTGGAGGACGTGCGGTGCTGACCGTCGTGCGCGCCGGCCCGCTCGTCACGCTGCAGGCGCGGCCTCGCCGCGGGTTCGCGCGACACGGCGTGCCGGCCAGCGGTCCACTCGACGACGAGGCCCACCGCGCCGCGCTCGCGGCCGTGGGTGGCGCCGATGACCACGCCACCGTCGAGATCCCGCTGATGTCGGCCACCTTCGTCGCGTCGCGCGCGGTCAGGGTCTCGATCGACGGCGAGGGTCCGCGGGCGTTCGCGGCCGGGGAACCCATCGTGGTCCCGGCGCATGCGCGCGCCGTCCGTTACCTCGCCGTCGAAGGTGGCTTCGCGGTGCCCGAGGTCCTCGGTTCGCGGGCCACGTTGCCGAGCGCCGGCCTCGGCGGGTTCGAGGGGCGTGCGCTGCGCAGGGGCGACGTGCTGGCCCTCGTCTCCCCGTCTGCCTTCGCCTCGCGGGCGAGTACGGTCGACCTCGTGGTCGACGAACGGATCGCGTTCGCGTCCGAGATCGCGTTCTCGACCCCGTTCGTCGTCGACCCGCGCTCCGATCGTGTCGGGACGCGGCTCTCCGGCGCGTCGCTCACGGGGGGCGGAGAGGTGCGCTCGTGTCCCCTGGTCCCGGGCGCCGTGCAGCTGCCCCCCGACGGGCAACCGATCGTGATCGGCCCGGACGGCCCCACGACGGGCGGCTATCGGGTGCTCGGCGTGCTCGACCGCGCGACGCGCGACCGGCTCGCGCGGCTGCGGCCGGGCGCTCGTTGCGTGCTGATCGGCTTGGTGGAGCAGAGCGCGTGATAGCATCGGCGCGATGCCTGCGGGTGAGGGGCCTTCGGGCAAGGATCTCGAGGCCCTCACCACCCTGTGGCGCGAGCGCGGCGTGTCGATCACCGCGCTCGGCGAGCGGGGGAGCCAGAGCCTCGAGGCCTCCGATCGCGCCCTGACCTCGGGGCTCACCGAACAGGCGGGCCACCTCGCGCTCGAGCCCCTCACCGAGGCCGCGCTCGCGCACGAGCCGTTCGAGATCGGCGAGCTCCTCGGGCGCGGGGGCATGGGCATGGTCCACCGCGCGACCCAGGTCTCGCTGCGCCGGGAGGTCGCGATCAAGCGCGTCGCCCAGAGCCCGCGAGGCTCCGCGCATCCCGCCGCGCTCGCGGCGCTGCTCAAGGAGGCGTGGGTCGGCGGCAACCTCGAGCACCCGAACGTCGTCCCCGTGCACGCGCTCGTCGAGATCGACGGCGCGCCGGCCGTGGTGATGAAGCGCATCGAGGGCACGAGCCTGCAGGCGGCGCTCCGCGACCCGACGCTGCTCCCGGCGTCGAACGACCCGCTCGCGTTCCAGGTGCGGGTCCTCGTGGCCGCGTGCAACGCCATCGCCTACGCCCACCGCCGCGGCGTCCTCCACCTGGATCTCAAGCCCGACAACGTCATGCTCGGGCGCTTCGGCGAGGTGTGCGTGCTCGACTGGGGGCTCGCCGCCGGTTTCGGCAGAGAGGCCCCGCGATGGCTCCCCGCGGCCGCCGAGATTCACGCGGTCTCGGGCACGCCGGACTACATGGCCCCCGAGATCGCGATGGCCGACGGCGCGCGCATCTCGCCGCGCACCGACGTCTACCTGCTCGGCGCGATGCTCCACGAGGTGGTGACGGGCGTAGCGCCACACCCCGGTGCGACGCTGCTCGAACGCCTCGAGCACGCGTACCGCTCGGCTCCCTACCCCTACCCCGAGACGGTGTCCGAGGAGCTCGCGGCCATCCTCCACACGAGCATGCACCGCGACCCGGAGCGGCGCTTCGCGACCGCGGAGGCGCTCCGCGACGCGCTCGAGTCGTTCCTCGGACACCGGAGGGGCGACGAGATGCTGCGCGAGGCAGCCGGGCGGATCGGGCTGCTCGAGGCCGCCCTCGAAGCGCGTGCCGACGAGGTACGCGTATCGCATCTCTTCGGCGCAGCGCGCTTCGCGCTCCGGGAAGCGACCGAGGTCCGCAAGACCGCGGAGAGCGCGGCGCTGCGCGGTCGGCTGTTCGGTGGCATGGCGCGGCACGCGATGGACGCCGGGCGCCTGGCGCTCGCCGAGTCCTACCTGCGGGAGATCGAGGGCCACGCCGACCTGCGCCAGCGGCTCGCGGATCTGTTTCGTCGCGCCGAGGCCGAGACGGCCCGCGTCCACGAGCTCGAGCACCTCGCGCACGACGAGGACCTGCGCCTCGGCAGCCAGTTCCGGCGCCGCGTGACCGTCGGCTGGGGTCTCGTGTTCCTCGCGGGCAACGTCGCCTACGCCGCCCTCGAGCGCTTCTCGATACTGTCGATGGGCTACCGCGAGATGATGACCCAGAGCCTCGGGGTCCTCGTCGCGGTCGGGGCCTACACGCTCTTTCGGCGCGGGGCGCTGTTCCAGAACCGCGCCAACGCCTCGGTGTTCTCGGTCGCGATCATCACGTACTTCTTGCTGCAGGCATTCTGGGTCGCGGCGCTCTGGCTCGGCATCCCCTTCCGCAGCGCGCTCGCTCTCAGCGGGATGTTCTACCTGCTCGCCGGCGGCGCGGTCTCGGTGATGATCAGCCCGCGCTTCGCGCTCAGCCCCGTGGTCGCGGCGCTCGGGCTGCTCGGCGGCGCGCTCCGCCCCGACCTCGCGTGGTGGATGCTCGGCGTGTTCGGCGGTCTCGCGCTCGCCGTGGTCGGACTCTCGTGGCGCGACGCCACCGAGGAGGCGCGTCCATGAGCGCCGCCACCGCGCTGGCCTCGCTGTGGCAGGCCCGCGGCATCGAGCCGACGGTCCTCGCCGACAGCACGATCGGGCCGGCGACCCGGCTCGGGACGGGCCCCACGCTGCTCGCGGACTCTCTCCCCGACGGGTCTCCGTCGGAGGACGGGGTCCTCTCGACAGAGCGGCTCGTGCTGGGCGCCCTCCTCGGGCGGGGCGGCATGGGCGAGGTGCGCGTGGCCGAACAGGTGAGCCTCCGCCGCGAGGTCGCCACCAAGACCGCCTACGCGACCTCGAGCGCGGTGGTGCGCGCAGCGTTGCTCAAGGAGGCGTGGGTGGGCGCCGCCCTCGCGCACCCCAACGTGGCGTCGGTGCACACGCTCGCGCGGCACGGCGACGCGGTCGCCGTCGTCATGAAGCGCATCGAGGGCAAGAGCTGGGCGAGCGTGCTCGCGGGTTCCGCCGATCTCGAGGCACAGCTCCGCGTGCTCCTGCAGGTCTGTCGCGCGCTCGCGTTCGCGCACGAGAAGGGCATCCTGCACCTCGATCTCAAGCCCGAGAACGTGATGCTGGGCGAGTTCGGCAGGCCCCGAGACCTTCGCCGGCCCGGCCGGCACGCCCTCGTACATGGCCCCCGAGCTCGCGGGTCCGGAGGTCGAGCGCATCGGGCCGCGCACCGACGTCTACCTCCTCGGCGCCACGCTGCACGAGCTCGTGACCGGTCGTCCCCCTCACCTGGCCCCGACCGCCATCGCGGCCCTCGCGCACGCCTTCGAGTGCGCCCCGATCGGCTACGACGACACGGTCCCGCGAGAGCTCCAGTCCATCCTGCACCAGGCGCTCGCCCGCGACCCAGACCAAAGGCACGCGAGCGTCGACGCCTTCCGCGAGGCGGTCGAGGGGTTCCTCCAGCACCGTCACGCCGAGCACCTCGCCGCGCGCGCCGACCAGACGATCGCGGAGGTCGAACGCGAGCTCTCGTCGTCCGTCGGCCCCGACCTCGAGGCCCAGCTCGCCGAGATCGAGGTGGCCCTCGAGCAGACCGAGCGAGAGTGGGCGGCGCACCCCCGACTGCCGGCGCTCGCGCACACCCTGCTCGTGCTGCGCACCCGCCACGCGCTGGCCGAGGAGCGCCTCGAGGCCGCGCGCGTGTTCCATGCCCGCCTCGCAGGGACCCGGCCCGACCTCGGCGCGCAGATCGAGGCGCTCGCCGAGACCCTGGCCGCGCGCGCGCGCCACGTGCAGTCGCTCGAAGCCATCGGGCGAGACCTCGACCTCACGCTCGGCGGCACCGAGCGCCAGCGCCTGTTCGCGCTCCTCGGCGCCAGCTGGGCGGTCGTCAGCCTGGTGATCGGCGCGCTCGACCGGAGGGGCCTCCTGCGCTTCGGCTACCGGGAGCTCCTGATCGAGGGTGGGCTCCTGGTGGCGGTCCTCGTCCCGTACGGGGTCGTGCGACGCCGGACGTTCTTCCAGAACCTCGCGAACATCCGGCTCTACGGCGGGCTGATCTTCACGGCGATCGCGGTCGAGCTGTGGTGGATCGCGAGCCTCTTGCTCGGCGTGCCCGTGCGCGCCGCCATCGCGGCCACACCATGACCCGCATGGCGGCCGACCGCTGTTCTACACGTATGCCTTCGCCACGCTCGCCCTGGTGCTCGATCGACGGTTCGCGCGCGGCGCCCTCGCCCTGCTCGTCACCGCGGCCCTCGCCGCCCGATTCCCGCGCTGGGCGCTCGACTGCATCGGCGTGGGCGGCGCGATGGCGGTGGCGCTCACCCTCCACGCCTGGAGGCGGGGCGAGGCGGGTCGGACCGCCCCTCGCTGAACGAAAAAGTCGCCCGGAGGCCGCCGTTCGTGGCAGGGTCGAAGGGCTTGGCCTCTCCCCCGAACACCCGCAACCTGCCGCCGGAACCCGAGCCCGAAGAGGGCGAGCCGGGAGGCCGCGAGCCGGGGGGGCGCGAGCCGTCGGGGGAGCGTCGGCAGCGTCGGCCAGGCACGGTGGCCCGACTCCTTCGCACGGGCCGCGACGCACTCCCCCTCGTCATCCTCGCCCTCGCGATCGTGCTCGTGCCGGTGCTCGTGTTCGAGCCCCAGGGTCTGCCGCGACTCCGAGGCCTCGAGCGCGACCTCGAGCAGGTCGAGGCCGAGAACCAGGCGGTCGAGCGCGACATCGCGCGGCTGCGCTCCCAGGTGAAGGCGCTCAAGGACGACCTGGCCGAGGTCGAGCACGTGGCCCGCACCGAGCTCGGTCTCGTGCGCAAGAGCGAGATCGTCCTCCAGCTCAAGTAGCCCGTTGCTACCGTACCTCGCGCCGCCGAAGCTCGTCATCGGGCACTCCACGCTGTACCTGTTCGGCTTCCTGGTCGGCGCGGGCGGCACGATCGGGGTGCAGATGGCGCTCGCCCGCGCACGCGCCCTCGGCCTCGTCGAGGCCACCATGCGCTGGCTGCTCCTGTGGGTCGTGGTCGGCGGGTTCGTGGGCGCGCACGTCATCGACCTCTTGGTCTACGAGCCGCAGCGCGTGCTGCGCGATCCCGGGAGCCTCCTCCGCATCTGGGAGACGATGGGCTCGTTCGGAGGCTTCGCGGGCACGGCGATCGGGGCGCTCGTGTTCTTCGCCGTGGCCCGGGTCGAGCGCCGCCTCGCCTACGCCGACGCGATCGCCTGGGCGTTTCCGGTGGCCTGGTGCATCGGCCGCGTCGGTTGCGCGCTCGCCTACGACCACGTGGGCCGACCGACCTCGTTCTTCCTCGGCCAACGCTACGTGGACCGCGTCGTGCGTCACAACCTGGGGCTCGAGGAGGCGCTGTTCACCGCCGTGCTCGCCGGCGCGTTCCTCCTCGCCGGGCGCGCGCCCCGCCGCACGGGGTTCTTCCTCGGGTGGATGTTGCTCGCGTACGCGCCCTTTCGCTTCTTCCTCGACTACCTGCGGATCGAGGACGTCCGCTACCACACGCTCACCCCTGCGCAGTACGGGTCGGTGGTGCTCGGGCTCGCAGGCCTGGCCTTCCTGGTTCCACGCACTGTCTCGTCGCGGTGACGGTGGAACGACCGGGCGACGGAGAGCTCAGCCAGCTGTAACGCGGCGCCGCCTTCCGAGTCCATGGCGCATGGATCTCTTTCACACCCCGGCCTTCGGCACGTTCGCCCTGTTCGCCGCCGCCCTCTCCGTCTTGCTCCTGGTCATCGACGCCGTCGGTGGCGGGGTGCGCGCGGGCACGAAGACCACCCCCAACGAGGAGGATGCGTCCTCGGTCGCCAAGGGCGCCAAGCTCGCCCCGCAGGATCCCGAGCAGGTCGCCCGCGTGATGCGCGCCCACCGCAACGCCCTCGCCAACATCGTCCCGTTCTTGATCGTGATGCTGCTCTACGTCGCGGTCGGCGCGAGCGCCCGGTGGGTGCTGGCCCTCTGCGGCGTCTTCACGGCGATGCGCTTGGTGCACGCCATCGCCTACATCAAGGCCGTCCAGCCGTGGCGTACGCTCTCCTTCGTCGTCGGCCAGGCGTGTACCGTCATCGCCGTCGTCCAGGTGGTGCGGATGGCGGTCGGCTTCGTCTAGAGAAGGCCGAGCGCTGGCACCCGCGTGTTACCTTGCACCGGTGAAGATCGTCATCGCGGGTGGCACGGGGCAAGTGGGCGCGTTGCTGCGTCGGCGCGCAGAGGCGCGCGGAGACGAGGTCGTCGTCCTGTCCCGCCACCCCGACGTCGCGGCCCGCGAGGTCGGCTGGGACGCCCGCACGCTCGGTCCCTGGGCGCAGGCGATCGACGGCTCCGACGTCGTGATCAACCTGGCCGGTCGGTCGGTGAACTGCCGCTACACCAAGGAGAACCTCGCCGAGATGATGGACTCGCGCGTGGACTCCACCCGCGTCGTCGGCCAGGCGATCGCGCAGGCGAAGCGCCCGCCGAGCACGTGGCTGCAGATGAGCACCGCGACGATCTACGCCCACCGCTTCGACGCCGCGAACGACGAGGCCACCGGCATCGTCGGGGGCGACGAGCCCGGTGTCCCCGGCTACTGGGGCTACAGCGTCGAGATCGCCAAGGCCTGGGAGCGCACCCAGCTCGAGGCCGAGACGAGCACGCGCAAGGTGCAGCTGCGCACCGCCATGGTCATGAGCCCCGATCGTGGCGGCATCTTCGACGTGCTCGCCACGATGGCGCGCCGCGGGCTCGGCGGCCCGGTCGGCGGCGGCGCGCAGTACATCTCGTGGATCCACGAGGCGGACTTCTGCGCGGCGATCGACTTCCTGATCGAGCACCCGTCCATCGAGGGCGCGGTGAACTTCACCGCCCCGAACCCCCTCCCCCAGGCCGAGTTCATGCGCACGCTGCGCGCCGCCGTGCGCGCGCCGATCGGGCTACCGGCCACGCGCTGGATGGCCGAGATCGGCGCGTTCGTGTTGCGTACCGACACCGAGCTGCTCCTCAAGAGTCGCCGCGTGGTGCCGGGTCGGCTCCTCGAGGCGGGCTTCGGGTTCACCCATCCTGAGTGGGCGGGGGCCTGCCACGAGCTCGCTGCTCGCTGGCACTGACCGCCTGTGGACCGGCTATGCTGGGTGTCGATGCGCACCTGGACGCTCCTGTTCGTCGCGGGCCTGCTCGGCGGCTGCGAGCAGGTCGCCGGGGTGCGCGACGTCAGCCTGGCACCCGACTCCGGCCCCGTCGGTGACGCGACCGGCGACGGCGGCGGCAGGTGCGCGAGCAGCCGGGGGCCCGCGATGGTCGAGGTCGAGAACGGCACCGGAGGCTCGTACTGCATCGACGTCACCGAGGTGAGCGAGGCGCAGTTCGCGAGCTTCATCGTGGCGTCGCCCGCGCGGGCCACGCTCGGTCTGCCCACGCGGTGCGACAGCGTCACCATCGCCGCGCCCGATTCCTGGACGGTCCACGCGACCGCCGGCTACGCGCGCGCCTACGTGAACTGGTGTCACGCGTACGCGTTCTGTGCGTGGGCCGGCAAGCGGCTGTGCGGCGAGCTCGGCACCGGCGCCGCCCACACCGGTCCGGAGAAGGACGAGTGGACGCACGCGTGCAGTCAGGGGGGCACCACGCTGTTCCCGTACGGCAACGCCTTCGTCGGCGGGTCGTGCACCACCGGCGAAGCCGTGGACGGCGGGCGCACCGAGGCGGACAAGATCATGGCGGCGCCCAAGTGCCACGGTGACAAGCCACCCTTCGACGCGATCTACGACATGAGCGGCAACCTCATCGAGTGGGTCAACGACTGCACGGGTACGCCCGAGGAGTGCGCGGTGCGCGGTGGCTACTTCGGCGACCTCGACCTCGACGCCGCGTGCAACGCCCGCTACCTGCGCGACTTCAAGGAGCCGGTCATCGGCGTCGGCTTCCGCTGCTGCAAGTGAACGCGGCCCTCAGTGGTCGCGCATGTCTTCGATCTTCCAGAGGCCCTGCTCGCGGACCAAGGTGACCGAAGCCGTGGTGCTGAACTGCATCATCGCGCGGTCGCCCGTCTCCTCGAAGGTGGCGGTGGGCAGCGCCTCGCGCACCGACTCGACGAGCGAGAGCACGCGCTTGGCCTCGGGCCCCTCGCCCCACGCCTGTGCGAGCTTCTTCTCGTCGAGCCCCTCCTTGTGGGACTCGGGCACGTATTTGATGAGGACGTCGTAGCGACGCGGGTTGCGCAGGTAGGCGCGGACGAACCCGCGCACCGCCTGCCGCGGGGTGGCCTGCCCGTAGAACTCGAGCGCCGCGCCGTCGACGCGCCACTTGCCGTCCTCGAGCACCATGGTGACGACCTCGCCGTCGTCGAGCACCACCGTGGAGGTGACCTGCGGATCGCCGGGCTCGCGGGAGAGCGACTTGCCGAGCTCGAGGGCCTCGGTGCGGTTCTCCTTCACGAGCTTGCGGAAGGCCTCGGGCGTGATGGTGGCCTTGGCCGAGGTGGAGAGCATCGCGTAGGCGTCGTCGGCCCGCCCCGCGACCATCGTCACCGCGAAACGGCCCCGGAGCGCACCGAGCATCGTCCCCCGGTGATACACCGTCTCCGCCGAAAGCTCCATGCGCGAACGCGGCCCCCTCAGGGCGCCGCCTTCTTCAGGGCTCGGTCGATCTTGCGCTTGAAGACGGGGAACGGCTGCGCCCCGACCACGAAGCGGCCGTTGATCCAGACCGAAGGGGCGGCCTCCACGTGCGCCTTCTCGGCGGCGGCGACGTCCTCGTCGATCACCTTGTCCCAGGTGCCCGCCTCGAGCGCCGCCTCGGCCTTCTTCCAGTCCACGCCGAACTTCTTGGCGAGCCCCGAGAGGGTCGCGTCGTCGTGGGCGGGCTGCGCCGCGAACAGGGCGTCGTGCAGGAGGAAGAACGTGGCGTTCCCCTTCTGCTTGTGGACCTCGAGGCCGAACGCGGCGAGCCGGCGCGCGTGCTTGTGGAACGACAGCGGGTAGTTGCGGAAGACGATCCGAACCTGCTTTGGGTACGCCTTCTCGATCTCGAAGAGCGCCCCCGAGCCGTCCACCTCCGGGCGCACGAGCGCGAACCGCTGGCAGAACGGGCACTCGAAGTCCGAGAACACCTGCAGCACCACCTTGGCGTCCTTGGGCCCACGAAACGGCGCGGCCGCGGGGATCGGCAGGTCGATGGCGCCGCGGTGGGTGCCCCCCGCGATGGTCGCCTCGTACACCTTCTCCGCGGGCTTGCCGCCGTCGACGAGCGCCTTCGCCTTGGCGAGCTCCTCGTCGATCACCTTGGTGAACACCGCGAGCTTGCGCGCGCCGTCGAGCCGTCGACCGTTGACGAACGTGCAGGGTGTGCCCTTCACGGCGAGGTCCTCGGCCTGCTCGAGGTCGTCTTCCACACGGTCCTCGAGCTCGTGCGCGAGCGCCGCCGCGAGCAGCTGCTTGCCGGGGAGGCCGAGCTTGTCGGCCACGCGGACCAGCCCTTCGTCGGAGAGATCGCCGGCCGCGAAGACCGCGTCGCGCGCCTTGAAGAAGAGCGCGTCGCCCCCCTTCTCCTGGATCTGCGCCATGAACACCGCGGTCGGCAGCGCGCTCGCGTGGAAGCCGAGCGGGTGGTGCTTGAAGACGAGCCGCACCTTGCCCGGGTACTTGGCCTCGATCGCGGCGAGGGTGGCCTCGTGCTTCTTGCAGAACGGGCACTCGAAGTCGCCGAACACCACGAGCGTGACCGGCGCGTCCTTGGGCCCCCGCGACGGGGCGCGCCCGAGCTCCACCTTCCACACCTCGCTCGAGACCGGCTCCTCGACCTCGATCGGCGGCGGCGGCGGGACCCACGCCTCCTCGACCAGCTTGGCGTAGACGTCGCCCCTCGGGACCCCCTGCGCGAGCAGCGCCTCGGCCTTGGCCTTGTGGGCGTCGAAGACCGTCTCCGCGTCGTCGAGCTGCCGGAGCCCGATGCGGCGCACCCCGTCGAGCACGAACCCGGGGGTGCCGGTGATGCCGAGCTGCGATGCCTCGGCGACGCCGCGGTCGACGAGTGCCTCGGCCTCGGGGTCGGGGTCGTCGCTCACGCCGGCCTCCGCGAGCAGCTTGTGGAGGCTCGCCTCGTCGAGGTCGCCGTCCATCAGGCGGTCGTGGAACGCGAAGAACGCCGCGTCGCCCTTCTGCCGCTGCACCTTGCGCGCGGCGATCGCCGCGGGGCGCGCGCGCTTGTGGAACCCGAGCGGGAAGTCCTTCCAGACGATGCGCAGCGCGTCGCCGTAGTGCTCCTTGAGCGCGGCGACGCGCGGCTCCGCCTTGCGACAGTACGCGCACTGGTAGTCTGCGAAGACGATGAGGGTGAGCGGCGCCTGCCGGTCGCCGAGGATCGCGTCGTCCGGGTGGACGGGCACGAGCGGGCTGGTCGCGGGCGTCGCCGTCGCGACCACCGTGGCCGAGGTGCCTCCGGGCTTCGGCGCGACGGCGAGCGGGGGATCGGCGCAGGCCGCGAGGGCGAGCAAGGCGACGAGGGAGCGGCGCGACACGCCGAGTGGCCTAGCACGCTCCCCACAAAAAGACTCCGGGCGCCGCCCCTCTCGGAACGGCGCCCAGATTTCAGCGTCGGAGACTGAAGCTCCGGATCACTTCGCCTTGGCGAGCGCGCCGTCGATCGCCTTGAAGAAGGCGTCCGGGGGCTGCGCGCCGACGAGCGACTTGCCGTTGATGATGAACGCCGGGGTACCGGTCACGCCGACCTCCGCGCCCGCCTTCGTGTCGGCCTCGATCTCGTCCTTGTACTTGTTGGTGTCCATCGCCGCCTTGCACTTGGCCCAGTCGAGCCCGTGCTTCTTGGCGATCGCCTCGAGATCCGCGTCCTCGAGCTTGGGCTGCGAGGTGAAGAGATCGTCGTGCACCTTCCAGAAGGTGTCCGCGCCCTTCTGCTTGAAGGCCTCGATGGAGAAGTTCGCCGCCGGCGTCGCGCGGTTGTGGAAACCGAGCGGGAAGTTACGCCACACGATCTTCACCTTGTCGCCGTACTTCGCCTCGACGGCCTTCATCGCGCCCGTGTTCGGGTCGTCCTTGCCGTCCGGGCCCGCCATCGGCTGCTCCGCGCGCTTGCAGAACGGGCACTGGTAGTCCGAGAAGATCTGGATGACGACCTTCGCGTCCTTGCCGCCCTTGACCGGAGCCGTCGCCGGGATGGACAGCGGGGGCAGAGGCCCACCCTTTCCACCCTTCACCGTCTCCTCGTAGACCTTCTCCGCCGGCGTCCCCGCCGCGACCTTGGCCTGCGCCTTCTTGAGCTCCTCGTCGACGAGCTTCTTCCACTTCTCGATCGGCTGCGCGCCGTTGACCACGCGGCCGTTCACGAACGCGTGCGGCGTGCCCTGGACCTTGAGCTCCTCGGCCTGATCGATGTCGACCTGGATCTCTTCCTTCCACTTGTTGGTCTTGAGCGCGTCCTGCGCCTTGGCCCAGTCGAGACCCAGCTTCTTGGCGATGCCCTCGAAGTCGGCGTCCTCGAGCTTCGGCTGCGACGCGAACAGCTCGTCGTGCGCCTTCCAGAAGCCCTCGTCACCCTTCTGCTTCTTCGCCTCCCAGGTGAAGATCGCCGAAGGCATGGCGCGGTTGTGGAACGACAGCGGCTGGTTCTTCCACACGAAGCGGATCTTGTCGCCGTAGTCCTTCTCGAGCTGAGAGAGCGTCGGCTCCACCCGCTTGCAGAACGGGCACTGGAAGTCGCTGAACATCACGACCGTGACCAGCGCGTCCTTCTTCCCCTTCTGCGGAGAGTGGCCGATGTCCACCTTCCACACCGAGGTGTCCTCCGGCTCCTCTTTCTCTTCTTCCTTGGCGGCGGGCTGCTTCCAGTAGCTCTTCACCATCGCCGCGTAGAGCTCGGTGTCGGGCGTGCCTTTGCCCTTGAGCTCCTGCGCCTTCTTGAGGTGCGCGTCGATGATCGCCGTGAACTTCTCGAGCGGCTGCGCGCCGCTGACGGCCTCGCCGTCGATGAGGAAGTTCGGCGTGCCCTGGATGCCGAGCTGCTTGGAGAGCTCGAAAGAGGCGGTCACCTTCTTGTCGGCCTCGCCCTTGAACTTGTCGTAGTCAGCCTTGCTGACGCCGACCTCGGCGAGCCACTTCACGTAGTTCTCTTCGGACAGGTCCTTCTGGTTGGCGAAGATCTTCTCGTTCACCTTCCAGAACGCTTCGTTCCCCTTCGCGAGGAAGGCGACCTTGGCGGCCACGGCGGCAGGCTTGGCATTCTTGTGGAAATCGAGCGGCAAATCCTTCCAGACGATACGAACCTTCTCACCATACTTCTGCTTGATCGACTTGAGGGTCGGACCGACCCTCGAACAGAAGGGTCACTGATAGTCGGAGAATTCGACAATGGTGACGAGGGCCGTCCTCGGCCCCTCGGCCGGGTCGTCGCTGGAGATCGGGACGAGCGCGTCCTGCTTCCAGGCCTCACCGGGGGCGCCGCCGCCGCCGGCCTTCTCGCCGGTCGCGACCGCCGAGTCCTTGTTGTTGCCACGGTCGACGGCGTACATGAAGCCGGCTCCCGTGACGAAGCTGAGGACGAAGCCGACGACGGCGGTCCCCTTGTTCATCACGTTGGTGTCCTGGACGGGTTTCTTCTTGGCCACGTTGCGGTTCCTTTCGAGCGAATCACTGCACTGAAAAGCCGAAAGGCGAGGAGGCCTGCATCGCTGCAGAACCTCCTCGCCCTCCGGGCAAGGTCTCTAGGGCTACTTGGCTTTGGCGAGGGCGCCGTCGATCGCCTTGTAGAAGGCGTCCGGGGGCTGCGCGCCGACGAGCGACTTGCCGTTGATGATGAACGCCGGGGTGCCGGTCACGCCGACCTCCGCGCCCGCCTTCGTGTCGGCCTCGATCTCGTCCTTGTACTTGTTGGTGTCCATCGCCGCCTTGCACTTGGCCCAGTCGAGCCCGTGCTTCTTGGCGATCGCCTCGAGATCCGCGTCCTCGAGCTTGGGCTGCGAGGTGAAGAGATCGTCGTGCACCTTCCAGAAGGTGTCCGCGCCCTTCTGCTTGAAGGCCTCGATGGAGAAGTTCGCCGCCGGCGTCGCGCGGTTGTGGAAACCGAGCGGGAAGTTACGCCACACGATCTTCACCTTGTCGCCGTACTTCGCCTCGACGGCCTTCATCGCGCCCGTGTTCGGGTCGTCCTTGCCGTCCGGACCCGCCATCGGCTGCTCCGCGCGCTTGCAGAACGGGCACTGGTAGTCCGAGAAGATCTGGATGACGACCTTCGCGTCCTTGCCGCCCTTGACCGGAGCCGTCGCCGGGATGGACAGCGGGGGCAGAGGCCCACCCTTTCCACCCTTCACCGTCTCCTCGTAGACCTTCTCCGCCGGCGTCCCCGCCGCGACCTTGGCCTGCGCCTTCTTGAGCTCCTCGTCGACGAGCTTCTTCCACTTCTCGATCGGCTGCGCGCCGTTGACCACGCGACCGTTCACGAACGCGTGCGGCGTGCCCTGGACCTTGAGCTCCTCGGCCTGATCGATGTCGACCTGGATCTCTTCCTTCCACTTGTTGGTCTTGAGCGCGTCCTGCGCCTTGGCCCAGTCGAGACCGAGCTTCTTGGCGATGCCCTCGAAGTCGGCGTCCTCGAGCTTCGGCTGCGACGCGAACAGCTCGTCGTGCGCCTTCCAGAAGCCCTCGTCCCCCTTCTGCTTCTTCGCCTCCCAGGTGAAGATCGCCGAAGGCATGGCGCGGTTGTGGAACGACAGCGGCTGGTTCTTCCACACGAAGCGGATCTTGTCGCCGTAGTCCTTCTCTAGCTGCGAGAGCGTCGGCTCCACCCGCTTGCAGAACGGGCACTGGAAGTCGCTGAACATCACGACCGTGACCAGCGCGTCCTTCTTCCCCTTCTGCGGAGAGTGGCCGATGTCCACCTTCCACACCGAGGTGTCCTCCGGCTCCTCCGCCGGCTCTTCCTTCGCCGCGGGCTGCTTCCAGTAGCTCTTCACGAGGGCGGCGTAGAGCTCCGTGTCCGGCGTGCCCTTGCCCTTGAGCTCCTGCGCCTTCTTGAGGTGCGCGTCGATGATCGCCGTGAACTTCTCGAGCGGCTGCGCGCCGCTGACGGCCTCGCCGTCGATGAGGAAGTTCGGCGTGCCCTGGATGCCGAGCGTCTTGGACAGCTCGAACGAGGCGGTGACGCGCTTCTCGGCCTCCCCCTTGTACTTGTCGAAGTCGGCCTTGGTGACGCCGATCTCCGCGAGCCACTTGATGTAGTTCTCGTCGGAGAGGTCCTTCTGGTTGGCGAAGAGCTTCTCGTGCATCTTCCAGAACGCCTCGTGACCCTTCGCGAGGAAGGCCACGCGCGCGGCGACCGCGGCGGGCTTGGCGTTCTTGTGGAAGTCGAGCGGCAGGTCCTTCCAGACGATACGGACCTTGTCGCCGTACTTCTGCTTGATCTGCTTCATCGTCGGGTTGACGCGCGAGCAGAAGGGGCACTGGAAGTCGGAGAACGTGACGATGGTGACGAGGGCGTTCTTCGAGCCCTCCGCTGGGTCCTCGCTCGAGACGGGGACGGGCGCGTCCTGCTTCCAGGCCTCGCCCGGCGCGCCGCCGCCGCCGGCCTTCTCGGCCGTGGCCTTGGCGTCGTCCTTGTTGTTGCCGCGATCGACGGCGTACATGAAGCCGGCGCCGGTCACGAAGGCGAGGACGAAGCCTACGATGGCGGTCCCCTTGTTCATCACGTTGGTGTCCTGGACGGGTTGCTTCTTGGCCATGTGGCTCCTCGAACGAGTCTTGTCTGCCGGTCGCCGAGGCGAGCCGGGAAATCCAACTGCACTACGCCAGCGCAGGTCCGCGCCGGCCTCCTGCTCGCGCTCGATCGAGCGAAGCAGCGGGAAGCGGCGATGGGATCGACCGAGTGGGCGTCGGAGCGTCCGTGGGCGGCGCCGCCTTGGCAGGCCACGACCCGTCGATGGAAGCGCGACCGAGGCTACCGAGATCTACGTGTCACGAGGGCGAACCTCGGCGACGACGAACCTCAGGAACTCAGTGGATCCAGGGGACGGGCTTGGGCGGTGGGCTGTCGGTCTCGCGGCTCGCGTCGTCGACGACGTCGCCCACGGGACGCGGGAAGCCAGGAAGCAGGGGGGGCAGCGCCGACGGCAACGGCAGGGAGCCCGGTAGCACGACCGACTCGACCGGCGGCTCGGGGGAGCGCTGGAGGTCGTCGTGCGAAGAGGAAGAGGCGACATCGACCGCGAGCAACGAGGTGCCGCACTTGCCGTCGCCCTTGCCGAGGAAGCCGGCGTCGACGGGGAGCGGCGCGGGCTCGGCGCCGTACGTGGAGGCAGCGCGGTCGTCGCACAGGGGGGCGCCCGAGCGCGGATCGCCCTGGTGCGGCGCCGACTGCAGATCGCTCGCTGCGGCATCGCTCAGACCCATCGCGGTGGAGACCCACGCGGAGCCCACGAACGCGCCGAGGAAGGCGAGCGCTGCAACGAGGATGGCGACGGCCGGACGACGCATCGGCGTCACACTCTACTCCCCGATCGTCGATCGGCAAGGGAAATGGGTGACGTGGGGCGACCCGCGCGCGGACCCCCGGGGTGATCCATCGGACGGGCGGGCGAGGTCGGCCAGCCGTGCTGGGACGACAACCTGCGTGGTTCCGCGGAGTTGCCGAGCGGGTCCCCGAGATCTCCCTCGCGACCACCCTCGGCCTCGAGGCCGGTCCCCGACGCGCCGAGCAGGTCCCGGTAGGCCGCGGCCTCGGCCTGGAGGAGGCCGCCACGGGCGACCGGGAAGGTGCCCGCGTCAGTCCACACGACGACTGCGGGGTCGCCGTCGGTGGAGGAACCTTTTGGGTCGGAGACCACGTCTGCGGTGTGCGCGATGGGTACGAAGCGCTCCCCGGCGACGAGGCCGATCGCCGCGCGCACCACGGAGAACGGTGGGAGCTCGCGCGCGAAGTGATCGCCGGAGAGCTCCTCGATGGGCACGTCGTGCGAGGCGACCTTGGGCCCTTGCACGCTCGGCTCGAACACGAGCACGCGGAGCACCAGGGCGGGCTCGGCGTCGCGGAACGCCCGGCGCGCGCGCGCCAGCGTCGAGGCGTGGACGTCCCACGCGACGTGGACCGCCGTGTCGTCGACCACCAGCGCCACGCACTCGTCGACGAAGTCCTCTTCGGGGGGTGGCGGCGGCGGCGGCGGTGGCACCGAGCGGGCACGCTCCTCGCGCGTCTCGAGCTCGGCGCGGAGCTCGAGCGCCGCGCGGTGGTCGGGCTCGCGCCGCAGGATCGAGTCGACGATCTCGCGGGCGCGGCCGGCGTGCCCCTGCGAGAGGAACACCTTGGCGAGCGTGACCGTGGCGATCGGCTCCTCGGTCTGCGCGGCCTCGGCCTGCTCGACCGGGGTCGGCGCGGGAGCCACGGCGGGCTCGCGGTGCGAAGGCGGCGTATCGTCTTCGGCGGGCTCTGCCTGCGTGGCGGCCGCGAGCACGCGTGAGAGCCCGACCTCGACCGCGTCGCGCAGCAGATCGCGCGCCTTGCCGAGGAGCCCCCGCGAGCCACCACCGAGGCGCACGAGCTCGTCGACGAGCTCGAGGCGGGTGAGCTTGCGCGCGCCCTCGATGCCTTGCGCCTCGGCGCGGCGGACAAGGTCCTCCTTGGGGAGGGCATCGAGCTCGGAGCGCAGGGCGTCGGACATCGCGGACGCTTCTTACCAGAACGGCCGCAGCGAGTCCTAGAACCAGCCGGGGCGCTGCGGAACCAGGGCGATCAACGCTTCGCGCGCGGCCCCGGCGTCGCGCTCGATCTGGGCCTTCAGCTCGTCGAACCCCGAGAACCGCCGCTCGTCACGGAGCCGCGTGGCGAAGTGCACGCGGAGCCGCGCCCCGTACAGATCGCGCCGGGCCTCCGGCAGATCGAAGAGGTGCACCTCGACCGACGGCGCCGCGCCGGTCGCCACGGTCGGGCGCACGCCTACGTTGGCGACGCCGGTCGCGAGGTGGACGAAACCCTGTCCCTCGGCGAGGTCCACCGCGACCGCGTACACCCCGTTCTTGGGCAGCGCCTCCTCGATCTCGCCGACGTTGGCGGTCGGGAAGCCGATCGTGCGTCCCCGCTGGTCGCCCTTGCGCACCACGCCCTCGACCGAGTGGGGGCGGCCGAGCACCGTGAGAACCGTGGCGAGATCCCCAGCGACGAGGGCTTCGCGCGCCCGGGTGGAGGAGTAGGCCCCCTGCCCGTCGGCCACCGCCTGTTGCACGAGCAGCGAGAAGCCGCGCGAGCCGCCGAGCGAGCGAAGGAGCTCGAGGTCACCCGTGCGGCGCGCGCCGAACCGGAAGTCGAACCCGACCACCACCAGCTCGGCGTGCAGGGCGTCGACGAGGACCTGGTCCACGAACTCCACCGGTCCGAGCCGCGCGAACGCGTGATCGAACCGCTGCGCCACCACCGTGTCGACCGAGAGCCGCGACAGGAGCTCGACCTTGCGAGAGAGCCGCGTGAGGCGCGGTGGGGGCGAGGCGCCGAACAGCGCCGCGGGGTGGGGTTCGAACGTGAGCACGGTCAACCCGCGCTCGCCGGCAGCCCCGCGCGCATGACGGATCACCTCGACGTGCCCTCGATGCACCCCGTCGAAGTTCCCGATGACCACGACCTGCGCGCTCCCTGGCAGCAACGGAGAACGTGCGTCGTCCACGAGGAGGGCCGCCATCGGGCGGCGCACCCTACTCGCCCCCCGCCCCGATGCAACCGTGGGGGGGATCGCCCCCATCGGGGGCGCACGTTCCTGGGGGCAACTCCCCCCGTCAGTCCCTGCTCGCCGCAAGATCGGCGGAAAAACGTGCTCGGCCCGCCTCTTGCTCTAAGGACACCTCGGAGGTCCTGATGTCCCTCGCTCGCACTTCGATTTCTGGCCTGACCCTCGGTCTCTTGTGCGCCCTCGCGGCGGGTGCGGAGGGCTGCGGCAAGCGCGACACCGCTGGAAACGACGTCATCGGTGACGTCCCTGGCATCGTGTTCGCGAAGCGCGCCAACTTCGACAAGAACGGCGTGCCCGAGGTCGCCGGCGGCAGCGGGCAGGTCATCGACTACCTGCGGTACGTGCCGGGCGGCGGCGTCTACACTCTGTTCCCCCCGCGGGCCGACGGCAAGCTCGAGAACATCACGGCCCGCTTCCCGTCCGCGGACGTGAACGGCCTCGACGTCTCGTTCGACGGCAAGCAGGTCGTCTTCTCGATGAAGAAGACCGAGGCGGACCACTACCACGTCTACACCGCGAGCATCCTCGGCGACGGGGCCGGCGACCACAACATCAAGCAGCTCACGTTCGGCGACACCCGCGACGACGTGATGCAGATCTTCATCCCCGGCGACCGCGTCGCGTTCGTGACCAACGGGCCCTACACCGCGATGGGCACCCGCGCCGACGAGTACGAGCACGCCCGCGTCGTCTCGCAGATCGCGACCATCAGCGTGACCGGCGGCGACGCCGACCGGAAGCTCTGTGCGCAGAACCTGAGCCACACGGTCAACCTCTGGCTCCGGTTCGACGGCACCATCGGCTTCTCGCGCTGGGAGCACCTCGGCAACGTCAACGACGTCAAGCTGTTCAAGATGAACCCGGACTGCACGCAGATGCTGAGCGTCGCCGGCCAGTTCAACAACCCGGTCAACTCGCTGGTCCAGGTGCACGAGATCGCGCCGAACGTCATGGTCGGCATCGGCACCAAGCGCAACCGCACCCTGCAGTCGGGCGCGCTGATGCGCATCGACGCCCGCTACAAGGACCCGAAGAACGGCAACGTCACCGCCGAGAAGCTCGACTCCGACCACGCGAGCTTCGTGAACCTCACCCCGGGCGTGCCCACGGGCGGCGGCTCCTCCCCCATCGGTCGCTACCGCACGCCGAGCCACCTGCCGGACGGGCGCCTGCTCGTCTCGTGGTCCGACGGCTGGATGACCGACCAGAACGAGCTCGAGCAGGTGCCGCCGAACTTCGGCATCTACGTCTACGACGAGGCGAGCAAGAAGAACGTCCTGGTCTACGACGACCCGAAGTCCATGGAGCTCTACGCGCAGCCGATCGTGGCGCGCACCGTCCCGCCGGTCATCGGTGACCTCAACAAGAAGGTCGACCCGAGCACCCCCGCCGTCATCGGCTCGATCGACGTCATCCAGACCAACCTGGTCGAGAGCGTCAGCGGCGGTCAGATGAAGGACCTCGCCCTCGCCGAGGCCCTCAAGCAGGCGGTCGCCGTCCGCGTCATCGAGGGCTTCTCGAGCGAGATCGGCGCGCTGCCGATGTTCGGCCTCACGATGCACGAGGGTGGCGCCATCCTCGGTGAGGTCCCCGTCCAGAACGACGGCTCCTGGCTCGCCTCGATCCCGCCGTTCCTCCCCGTGCACCTCCAGCCGATCGACAAGTTCGGCCTCTCGATCCGCAGCCAGGGCCTCTGGATCCAGGGCATGCCCGGCGAGAACCGCACCTGCGGTGGTTGCCACGAGGCGCGCGCCGAGCAGGTCCTCCCGCGCAAGGGCATCGGCCTCACGGTCGCCCAGCAGAAGGGCCCGATGAACCTCGTCAAGCCGATCAAGGATCGCGAGGAGTACGGCTGGAACACCAACATCCAGCCCATCCTCGACGCCAAGTGCGTGAGCTGCCACGGCGCCGACAGCGCCCTCGCCAAGAAGACCTACCAGGTCATCGCGACGGACGAGAAGACCGGCAAGACCACCACCTACACGATCCCCTGGCTCGACCTCTCCGGCGACAGCATGACGGTCAGCTACGACATGGGCGTCTACGCCTTCTCGAAGTCGTACGTCTCGCTCTACTACCCGGCGCAGCTGAAGATGGGGGCCCGCGGCCTCAAGGTCGTCGGTGAGCTCCCGCCCGAGTGGATGAAGCCGGCCGATGCCCGCAACAGCAAGCTGATCCAGCACCTCAACGTCAAGGCCGACGACGGCAGCCTCGCCTGGGCCGGCGCCGTGGAGCACGACGTCGACAAGGGCAAGCCGCTCACCAAGGCCGAGAAGGGCGCGCTCATCAAGAGCGCCGACCTCGGCGGTCAGTGGACCTCGCGCCAGAACGTGAAGAACGCCACCTGCTGGAAGAGCGACGGCGCCGACAAGGGTGCCTGCAGCGACTCCAAGGCCGGCGGCGGCACCATCTACCCGTGATCCAGAGGCTCTAGAGGAGAACACGACAATGAAGAACCTGTTCCGTCTCGGCCTCGGTGCGATGGTTGCGCTGACCCTCATCTCCACGGGTAGCCGTGGAAAGACCGACGAGGGCCCGCCCGCGATGCTCCCCTCCGCGGCGCAGTTCGAGGTGATCTCGACGCCGGAGGCCATCAAGGACGTCGCCCTGCGCGGCTCCCCGATCGCGATCTGGGAGACCCTCGAGAAGGGCGAAGTGGGCGAGTGCCTCGACTGCATCGCCTACGTGGAGCCCCTGCTCTTCGACAAGGACGCCCACGTCCGCGAGATCTCCGCCTGGTGGATCCGTCGCCGCGTGTTCGGCTACGCCGAGGTCGCCCTGCGCGTCCGTGGCGTGCTGGCCTCCGACGCCGACCCGGTGCGGCGCGCCGCGGCCGCCAACGCGCTCGGTGAGTTCATGGATCCGGGTGGCACGAAGCTGCTCGTGACCGCCATCGAGAAGGACACCTCCCCGCTCGTCCGCGCCGCGGCCGTCGCCGGCTTGCGCCGCCTCAACGACATCGAGGGCGGCCCGGGCGTCACGACCGCGCTCGGCGACGCCGACCCGGCCGTGCGCCGCGCGGCCGTCGAGGCCGCGACCCGCCTCGCCGGCTTCGGCGACGTGCCCTCGGTGGCCAAGCTGCTCTCCGACCCCGACCTCGTCGTGCGCGCCAAGGCCGCCGACGCCCTCGGCTTCTTCAAGAGCAAGGGCGCCATCGCGGGCCTCTCCGCGCTCGGCATCAAGGACGGCAACGAGGACGTGCGCATCGCCGCGATCAACGCCCTCGGCGAGATCGGCGACCCGGCGGCGCGCTCGATCCTCGAGCAGGCCCAGGCCAACGACACCAGCAGCCTCGTCCGTGACGCGGCGCGAATCGCGTTGCTGAAGCTGGCCCTCGCCGCGTGATCACCGTAGGATGACCGGGGTGCGCGCCCGCTCTTTCCGCTCCTCCTCGTTGATCCTCGGAGGTGCTGCGATCGTGGGCGCCGCGGCGGCTTCGACTTCCTGCAGTCGATCCGACGAGGCGCCCACATCGTCGTACTTCGACCGGACCATCCAGCCGATCCTGGGTGGTTCGTGCAGCAAACAGACGACCGGCTGCCACGTCGCCGACCTCAAGGGCAACGCCATCGGCAACCTCGACACCACGTCGTTCGCCATGGTGGCGCGGCGTCGAGACCTGCTCACGACGTACGGGCCCTACGGCTCGCCCGGCCTCCTGCTCAAGGTCGCGGGCCCGCAGCAGGTCGTCGTCTCCACCCTCGAGGGCACGGTCACGATCACGACCGACATCCGGCACGCCGCGGGCGCCGGCGTCGACGTCACCAGCGACGGCTACGCCACGCTGCGACGCTGGATGGACAACGGCGCGACGGAGAACAACGTCGGCGACAGCAACAAGGTCATTCCCGCCGGCGACTGCAACAAGGCCATCCCCGTCGACCCGACCTACGATCCGAAGGTCGAGCCGCCCGCCTACGATCAGTTCAAGACCAAGGTCCAGCCGATCCTCAGGAAGTCGTGCGCGGCGGGCACGTGCCACGGGAGCCCCGCGTCGGCGCTCAACCTCACGTGCGGAGACACCGAGGAGCAGATCCGCTGGAACGCCTTCATCGCGGGGCAGTTCATCACCGACCCGGCCGAGGCCTCCGAGCTCGTGCGCCGCCCGCTCGACCCAGCGCGCGGCGGCGTGTTCCACGAAGGTGGCGTGGTCTTCGCGTCCAACGCCGACACCGGCTGGCAGGCCATCGCCGAGTGGGCGGCCGCGCGCAAGGGCGTGAAGGTCGGCGTCGTCGACGACGGCTTCAAGTACTTCGCCAACCGTGTCCAGCCGGTGCTCGTCCGCAAGGGCTGCATGTTCCTCGGCTGCCACTCTCCCTCGATGTTCCACGACCTCCGCCTCGCGGGTGGCTCGGGTGGACAGTTCTCGTTGCCGGCCACGCGCCGCAACTACGAGATGTCCAAGAAGATGCTCTCGATCGAGTCGCCGGACCCGAACACGAGCCGCCTGGTCAACAAGAACCTCCTGCCCTTCGACCTCGGTGCGGGCTACGTCGGCATCCGCCACCGTGGCGGCCCGCTGCTCGACGACGTCCCCGGCATCGGCGGTGCGCCCACGCTCGCCAACTGCAGCACCTACGACCTCGAGAAGGGCGACCTCGACAAGATCCCCGGCTACTGCATCGTGGCGCGCTGGCACGAGATCGAGCGCAAGCTCGCCATCGAGAAGACCCCGGCCAAGGGGGGCGTCGACAAGGAGCCCCTGCGTGGCTTCGTCTACGTCTCGCGGCCGAAGTTCGACGACGTCCCCCAGGCGTTCGACACCTATCGCCCCGGCGCCCGGATCTTCATCGCGAGCGCCACCCTCGGCGCCGACGGCAACGTCACCGCTGGCAGCAGCGAGGACAAGACCGCCGGGTGCGGTCTCGACGAAGCCTCCGCCGACATCCGCGGCCCCGCGGTCTCGTGGGACGGCACCAAGATCGCGTTCGCCGCGCGCATCGGCGCCTCGAGCCCCCTCGCCATCTACACCATGAACGCGGACGGCACCGGGTGCGCCAAGCACAAGCTGTCCGACCACGCGGCAGCCGAGAGCGGGATCTTGCTGCACGACTTCGATCCGACGTTCGCGCCGGACGGTCGCATCGTGTTCGCATCGACGCGGGGCGCGCTCGGTCAGAGCGACCTCGACTACAAGGGCCCCACCCGGACGACGAGTTCGCTGCTGCCGAACTCCAACCTCTACGTCTACGAAGGCGACGCGGCGCCGGTGCGCCAGCTCACCTTCCTCCTGAACGCCGAGCTGAACCCGGCATTCATGCTCGACGGACGCGTGATCTCCACCACGGAGAAGCGCGCGCCCGGGTTCTACCAGCTCGCCGGTCGTCGCCAGAACCTCGACGGCGGCGACTACCACCCGCTCTTCGCGTCGCGCAAGAGCGTCGGGTACGACCAGTTCACCGAGGTCGCGGAGCTCGCCGATCGCAACTTCATCGCGGTCTTCAGCGACCGTGGTGCGGTCGGTGGCCTCGGGACCATCGGCGTGTTCAACCGCTCGCTCGGGCCCGATCAGTTCGATCGCGACCCGGCCGATCTCTTCTACCTGAAGTCGATGCACCTGCCCGACCCGGCGGCCACCGGCAAGAAGGGCTCGGCCGCGGCCTACCGCTCGCCCGCGCCGCTGCCCATGCAGGGCTTCCTCGCGACCTACGCCGCGGTAGACCCGACCGTCGGCGGCGAGCTCGAGATCGTCCAGGTGCACGCCCAGACCGGCGCGCGACGGTCGCTCGTCAAGACGGCCGGCCGCTCGTTGACCGAGGTCGCGGCGATCTACGCGCGGTACGATCACGGCGTCTTCTTCTCGCGCGTGGACGAGCCCAACGGCGCCGTCGTCATCCAGCCCGGCGTGAAGGACGCCGAGGTGCGGGTCATGGACCTGCCGATGATCGCCTCGCTGCTGTTCAGCAACACACGCATCGGCCGCACGCTCGTCGACGCCAAGGCCGTCGCGATGCTGGAGTCGCTGCCCCCGCCCAACGACCTCACCTCCTTCGCCGCCGCCGACCCCCGGTTCGTGGCCACCGACGAGTTCGGAAAGGTCTGGGTGAAGCGCCGTCAGCTGGGCCTCCAGCCCACCTTCTCCGACGCCTCGGTCGGCCTCCGCGTGCCGGGCGGCATGCCGTTCGTGCTCGCCCTCCACAGCGACGCCAGCGGCAACTTCCTCCTCGCGACGCAGAAGGAGGAGCTGCAGCTCTATCCTGGCGAGCGCGCCCGCACCTCGTTCCCGACTCGCCTGTTCGACGCGCAGTGTGGTGGGTGCCACGGCTCCATCACGGGCCGCGAGGTGGACGTCCACCTGCAGCCCGACGTGCTCACCTCCGCCTCGCAGGTCACGGCCATCACGGGTGGCCTGGCCGAGTGGGTCCTCCCACCGGAGAAGCGCGGCGTCCCGCTCGGCCCGCCCGAGAAGTGACTTCTTGGCCGGGGAGCAAGGCCCTCGGGATGACGTCTGGCCCGCCGCGCGTTCCCGCCCCGATGGACCGGCGTCGCCTCCACGTCGGGGTGGGTCTCGCGCTCGCCTTCCTCGTGGGGTTCGCGCCCCGCGCGCGCCTCGCGGTGGCGGCGTCCGGCAAGGCCACGGTCGCGGCGCCGAAGCCGAGCGGATCGACGATCGTCACCGAGACCCCGACCTGTCCGCCCGGCACGTTCCCGGACGACGGCGCCTGCGTCTCGTTGCCCGACGACCAGAGCTTCGGCGAAGACCCGGTCGGCGCCCCCGAAGGCGACATCGTCGCCATGGGCCACTTCGAGAAGAGCGGCGCGTGGGCCGCCTACGAGCAGATTCCCCGCCGGCCCGACCGGCCCGCCGACTACGACCGCTATGTCTATCCGATCCCGCCCGGGCTCCCGGGGGGCAAGCACGTCATCTCCGGCTACGACCTCGATCTACCCGATGCGCTGCAGCGGCGTGGTCGCAAGCTCCGCGCGGTGGGGCACGGCGGCGTGGACCTGCCGCAGAAGCGCGGCACCCCGATCCACCTGGTGAAGCTCGAGCACCAGGTCGGTGACGCGGTCGTCCTGCACGTCGGCACGTTCTTCGGCACTTCGGTCCTCACCCGCCACACGCTGCGCGAAGGTGGCCGGGAGCGCGACTACGTCCTCATCTTCGGGCACCTCGAGGGGCCCGCCGCCGGTCTCGCCCGCGGGCAGCGGCTCGCCGAGGGCGCGCTCGTCGGGTACGTCGGCGACACCGGCTCACCGGAGCTCGTGCACCTGCACCTCGAGGCGCGCCGCCTGCGCGATGGTGTCGACGGCGAGAAGCTCGTCGCCGGCCGGGTGTTGCAGAAGGACGTGTCGATCGTATGCGACCCGCGGAACGTGCTCCCGCTACGCCCCTGAGGTACGCTGTTCGTTCATGCTCAGGCGGAGGATCCTCGGGGTCTCGTTGCTCGCGCTCGCCGGTGGGCCCGGCTGCAACGTGATGACGGGCACCGCCGATCTCGAGAAGGTCGACTGCATCGACTGCGTGGACGACGGTGGTCTCGACGCAGGAGACGCCGGCGATGCCTCCCGGGACGCGACCGCGGACTCGCGGCTGCCCGACGCGCCGAGCGCGGACACGCCTTCCGATGCTGCGTCTGACACGGGGGCCACGGACGTCGGGCTCGACGACGTGGGCGACGCCAAGCCCGACGGCGACGCCGGCATCACCAAGTCCTGCAAGATCGACAGCGAGTGCGACGACCTCAGCGCGTGCACCGCCGACAAGTGCAACAAGCCCGGTTCGGCGCTGTTCGGCACGTGCACCAACACGAGGACCGACGGCGACGGCGACGGCGAGTCGCCCACCAGCCTCGGCAAATGCGGGACCGACTGCCACGACGGCAACAAGGACGTCTTCTCCAAGCAGACGGCCTTCTTCACCACGGCCTACCTGTCGACCGTGGGCCTCGCCTCGTTCGACTACGACTGCTCGGGCGCCGTCGAGCTCGAGAAGCCCTCCAAGTACGCGTGCACGATCGCCGGCAGCACCTGCACGATCACGCCGGGTTGGCAGGCCGTGCCGGCGTGTGGCGTCGCCGGCACGTGGGTGACGGCCTGTGCGCGGAGCGGCATCATCGGGTGCATCCCGAGCGCCACCTCGAGCGTCGTCCAGCGCTGCCACTGACTACCAGCTCGCCATCAGCTCCCGCACCGCCGCGAGGTCGCGGTCGAGCTCCGCGACGAGCAGGGCGCCGAGGTTCGGCAGCGTCTCGGCGTCGACCTTCTCGAGCAGCGCCGCCCGCCGCGCGAGGCGACGCGCGCCGACGCTGCTGCTCGCCCCCTTGAGCGCGTGCGAGAGGCGGGTGACCTCGCGCAGATCGTTGCCGGCCACCGCGGCGCGCAGGCGGTCCACCCGGACGGTGGCGTCGCGCAGGTAGAGATCGCGGAGCTCGCGTCGCAGCTCCGGCGGCGCGCCTCCCCCGAGCGACTCGAGCAGCGAGTCGTCGAGCACCGGGTCGGCCGGCTGCGAGGGGACGCGCACGCTCGGTCGACGCTCGCCCCACCGCGCGAGGATCGCCTCGAGGGTCTGCAGCGAGACGGGCTTCGAGACGTGGTCGTCCATGCCCACCGCGAGGCACCGCTCGCGGTCGCCCTGCATGGCGTTCGCCGTCATCGCGACGATGGGCGCGGTGATCCCCTCGCTCCGCAGGCGGCGGGTGGCCTCGAAGCCGTCGACCCCGGGCATCTGGCAGTCCATCAGCACGAGGTCGAAGGGGCCCTGCTCGAGGTAGGCGGCGACCGCTTCGTCGCCCTGCGTGGCGAACACGACGTCGCAGCCGAGGTGGGCCAGCATGCGCGCGGCGACCAGGCGGTTGACCTCGTCGTCCTCGGCACAGAGCACGCGCAGGCGGGCGACCCGCGCCGAGACGGGGGTGCTCGCCTCCACCTCGCGCACCACCTCGACGGCGCCGAGCGGGAGCTCGAAGAAGAAGCGGGTGCCCAGGGGCACGCGTGGCTCGAAGTCGATGCGCCCCCCGAGTCGCTCCACGATCTGGCGGCAGATCGCGAGCCCGAGGCCGGTGCCCCCGTAGCGGCGCGCCGCTCCGGCCTCCCCCTGCGCGAAAGGATCGAAGATGCGACCACGCTCCGCCGCCGGGATCCCGATGCCCGTGTCGTCCACCTCGACGCGGAGCACCCGCGGGCTGCGGCAGGCGGCGCGCACCGTGACGCTCCCGCGTTCGGTGAACTTGATCGCGTTGCCCACGAGGTTCGTGACCACCTGACGGAGCCGCACCGCGTCCGTCGACGCGCGTTCGGGCACGCCTTCCTCCACCACGACGTCGACGACGAGGCCCTTGGCGCTCGCGACGCTCCGGAGCGGCTCGACGGCCTCGCGGATCTCGGCCAGCGGAGCGCACGGGCGCGCCTCGACCATGAAGCGGCCCTCGCGGATCTTCGCGAAGTCGAGCAGGTCGTTGATCAGGGTGAGCAGGTTCTCGCCCGCGCGCTGCACGGTGCCGAGCGCGGTGCGCTGGTCGGCCTCGAGCGTGGCGTCGTGGAGCTGGACGTCGACCATGCCGAGGATGCCGGCGAGCGGCGTCCGCAGCTCGTGGCTCAGCATCGCGCAGAAGGCGTCCTTGGCGCGGCTGCCCTCCTCGGCCGCCGCCATCGCCGCCCGGAGCGTCTGCTCCTCGAGCACGCGCTGCGTGATGTCGCGGTACACCCACAGATGCCCGCGTCGCACGCCCTCCACGTCGATGGGGAGGTAGTCGCGCTCGAGGGTCCGACCATCCGAGAGCTCGAGCTTCTCCTCGAGCGCAGGGAGGCGGGCCTCGAGGAGCTCGGCGATCCGCCGCTCGAAGCCCACGGGGTCGCGGAACAGGGGCGCGGCGGCGGCCGCGGAGCCCGCGCAGTCGATCCCGACCAGCTGCGCGGCGGGCACGGGGGCGGCGAACATCGCGCAGAAGGCGTCGTTGGCGAGCACGACGCGCCGGCGTTCGTCCTCCACGAGCACCGCGCCCCGGAGGTTCGCGACGAGCGCCTCGAGGCGACGGCGCGCGAGGCGCACGGCGTCGGCCACGAGCTCCACGTCGGTGACGTCGCGCAGGGTCACCACGGCGTGGGTCTTCTTGACCGCGTCGATGGCGAGCTCCACCGGGACCTTGCCGTCCGGGCCGGTCAGGAACGCGTCGAAGCCGCGCGTCGGCTCGCCGGCGAGCGCCTTCTCGATGAGCGGTACGAGCCCGGCGCCCTTGTCCCGCGCGGTGATGCGGTCGGCCAGGCAGCGGTCGGTGAGCGTCGCGATCGGGGCGCCGAGCAGGACCTCGGCCTCGTGGTTCGCGAAGGCGATCTTGGCCTCGCGGTCCACCACGCAGATCGCCACGCCGGCGGCGCGCAGCACCGACAGCGCCATGTTCACGGGCGCTTCTCCGTCGGCGTCGCGAGGCGGCGGTAGAGCGTCGCGCGCCCGAGCCCGAGCAGCCGGGCCGCTTGCTCGACGTTGCCCTTGGTCTGCTCCATGGCCTTCGCGATGGCGCGCCGCTCCAGCTCGCCGAGGTCGAGGGTGGGCAGCTCGATCGAGCGCGACGAGGGCGAGGGCGTCCCGCGCGAGTGCCGCAGCTCGGCGGGCAGATCCGCGAGGGTGATCTCGTCGCCCTGGCAGGAGAGCAGCGCGCGGTGGACGACGTTCTGCAGCTCGCGCACGTTGCCGGGCCAGGGGTGGGCGCCGAGGGCCGCGAGCGCCTCCGGGGACACCCGGCGGATGTCGCGACCGACGTCGTCCCGCAGCCGCCGCAGGAGGTGGGTGAGGAGCAGCGGAGATCGTCTTGCCGCTCCCGCAGCGGCGGCAGGCGGATCGGGTAGACCACGAGCCGGAAGTAGAGGTCCTCACGGAACCGGCCCTTCTTCACCTCGCCCTCGAGGTCACGGTGCGTCGCGCAGACGATCCGCACGTCGACGGGCACGTCGGTGGTGCCGCCGACGCGGCGGATGGTGCGCTCCTCGAGCGTGCGCAGCAGCGCCGCCTGGGTGGCCGCGCTCATCTCGCCGAGCTCGTCGAGGAACAGGGTCCCCCCGCGCGCCTGCTCGAAGCGCCCCTTGTGCTGGGCGACCGCGCCGGTGAACGCGCCGCGCTCGTGACCGAACAGCTCGGACTCTTGCAAGGCCGCGGGGATGGCCGCGCAGTTGATCGCGACGAACGGTCCCTTGCTGCGGCGGCTCGTCTCGTGGACGTGGCGGGCCACCACCTCCTTGCCGGAGCCGCTCTCGCCGAGCACGCACACGTTCACGTCGCTCTCGCGCACGCGGTCGATCTGGCGCTGCACCTCGCGCATGGGCCCGCTCTCGCCCACGAGGCGCGCCCGGGTCTCCTGCTCGCCGAGCTGCTCCTCCATGCGGCGGACGCGCGTCTCGAGGGTGCGCAGCTCGAGGGCCCGGCGCAGGGTGGCGAGCAGGCGCTCGCGGTCGATCGGCTTGGTCACGTAGTCGTAGGCGCCGCCCCGCATCGCCTCCACGGCCACGTCGACGCCCCGCTCCGCGGTCACCACGATGACCTTCTCGCCTCCCCCGCGGGCCTGCAGGTGCTGGAGGAGCTCGAGGCCTCCCATGTCGTGCAGCCCGAGGTCGAGGCACACGACGTCGACCGACTGCTCGAGCGCGCGCAGGGCCTCGGCCCCCGTCTCCGCCTCGCGCACCACCGCCCCGAGCCCCTCGAGCCAGTGGCGGATGAGGCGACGGATCATCGCGTCGTCGTCCACGACCAGGACGCGGAGGGGCAGGTCGGCGGACGCGGGGAGGGGCAGCGTGGACGGCATCGGATGGCTCGCAATGAGAATCTCGTGCCGAGGCCCCGCAGGGCACCACCGCCTGTGGTTTCGCGATCTTACACGGTTCCGCGTCAAGCGCTTGTCGCAAATCGAGACGGCCGGCCGTCGCACCCGTCTCGATCCGGGAATCCGGGGACTTGGGGCCTCAGGGCCTCGGGCGGAGCCCGGCGACCACCACCCGCACGATCTCCGCGAGGTGCTTGCGGTGGGTCGCCGCGTTCGTCGCGTCGTAGGCCGCGCCGGACGCCGCCCGTATCAGCAGCGCTGCGGTCCCGGGCAGGGAGAGCCCGAGGCGCCTGGGCTCGAGCTCCTTCGCGCGCTCGAGGGTCGAGACGAGCAAGCGCACGAACGCGCGATCGGCGCGCTCCACGATCTCGGCCCCGAGCCGGCCCTGCGAGTCGACGAGCTCCTCGGCGTGGGGTGAGGCGTTCACGAGCTCGAAGTAGCGGGTGAACTTCGCCGACAGCATCCCGGTGAGGCGGGCCTCGAGCGGCTCGTCGGCGTCGGCGGCGGTGGTGGCCGCGGCGAGCAGCTCGGCGCAGACCGCCTCCACGACGGCGCGGAAGATGGCCTCCTTGTCCTCGAAGTACACGTACACCGTGGGCTTCGCGACGTCGGCCTCGCGCGCGAGCAGGTCGATGGACGTGCGCTTGAACCCGTAGCGGCTGAACAGCACGGTCGCGGCCGCGAGGATCCGCCGCCGCTTGTCCTCCGCGCGCGTGTCCATGAGGCGCGCACTCTAGCACGGCTGCCCCACTTGCATGATTGAACCCGAATGCTATATCTGGTTCAATTCGTTCGCGCCGGGATGGACCGGACGAACCAAGGGGAGAGAGCACCATGTCGTCCGTCCTCGTCACCGGCGCCACCGGCTTCATCGCGTCGCGCATCATCGAGCAGCTCCTCCAGAAGGGTCACCACGTCCGCGGGACCGTGCGTTCACTCGGCAAGGAGCGAGAGCTCGTCCCGCTGCGCATGCTCCCCCACGCCGAGGCGCGGCTCGAGCTCGTCGAGGCCGATCTGCTCACCGACGGGGCCTTCGACGCGGCGGCGCAGGGCTGCGACCACGTGCTGCACACCGCGAGCCCCTACGTGCTCGACGCCAAGGATCCCCAGCGCGACCTCGTCGATCCGGCCGTGAAGGGCACGCGCAACGTGCTCGAGGCCGCCGCCAGGGCCGGCGTGCGCCGCGTCGTGCTCACCTCGTCCATGGCCGCCGTCACCGACGAGCCAGACGGCGACCACGTGCTCACCGAGGCCGACTGGAACACGAAGTCGAGCCTCGAGCGCAACCCCTACTACCTGAGCAAGACCCTGGCCGAGCGCGCGGCGTGGGACTTCGTCGCCGCGAACAAGCCCTCGTTCGACCTCGTGGTGATCAACCCGTTCCTGGTGATCGGCCCGTCGATCACGCCGGGCCTCAACACCTCGAACCAGCTGTTCGTGGACCTCCTGGCCGGCACCTACCCGGGGATCATGAACCTCACCTGGGGCTTCGTCGACGTGCGCGACGTGGCCCGCGCCCACGTGCTCGCCATGGAGACCGAGGGCGCGAAGGGACGCTACCTGTGCGCCGGCGAGACCATCGGCATGCGCTCCATGGTGCAGCTGCTCGACGAACACGGGTTCCGCGAGGGCTACAAGCTGCCGAAGCTCGGGATGGACTGCGCGATGGGCGACTTCGCGGTGCGGCTCTCGTCGTACCTGCAGCCGCGCGGCGTCGGGTCGTACCTGCGCACCCACATCGGTCGGGTGCCCCGCTACGACACGAGCAAGATCCAGCGCGAGCTCGGGCTCTCGTTCCGCCCGGTGCAGACGTCGATCCTCGACACCCTCGCCGATCTCGCGCGCGCCGGGCACCTCCCCGCGCGCGCGTGAGCTCAGGAGGCGAGGGCGGTCGTGACGGCCTGCTGCGCCGCCGCCCAGGTCGTCGCGAACTTGTCGGGGGAGAGCCCGAGCCCCGCGGCGAGCGCCGGGGCGGACACCGCGCTCGGGCCTTCGAGCCCCGGCGCGCCCGTCTCGAGGGCGACCTTGTTGCCGAGCATGATCATGACGCCCAGCCAGTCGTTGCCGCGTGGTCGCTGGTGGTGGCCTGCGATCGCGGCGCGCACGTCGTCGGGGAGCTTCCAGAGCTGCGCGAGGCGCTCTCCGGTCTTGGCGTGGGTCTGCTCCACGACGGGGAAGATCTCGTCGAACGGCGGGGGCTTACGGACGCGATCGGTGAGCGCGACGAGCGCGGCCGCCATGCCCGCGTCGTGCAGGAGCCCGGCGAGGAACGCGAGGTCTCCTTCGCGGCGCGCCGCGTTGGCGAACACGCGCGCCGCGTGGGCCACGGCGAGGCTGTGCTGCTGGAGCGCGTGCATGGGCTTCTCGTAGCCCGGCACGCGGAACACGCGCTGACTCGTCGCCGCGACGAGCACGATCTCGCCGAGCGCGCGCGACCCGAGGCGCACGAGGGCCTCGCGCAGGCTCGCGGGAGGGCGTACCGGGGCGTAGAGCGGCGAGCGCGCGATCTTCATGATCGACGCCGCGAGGAGCGGATCCTGCTCGAGGACCCGGAGCACCGGCCGGACCGTGAAGCCGGGCCGACGAGAGAGCTCGAGCAACTCGAGCGCGATGCGAGGCAACGCGGGTGGCTGGTAGCCAGGTGCTTCGAAGACGGCGAGCAACCTCGCCTCCAGCTCTTCGGGGGTGAGCACGAGGAGGTCCAGCTCCACGATTCCCTTGCCGTAGCGGGGGTCGTGTGCGGTGAAGGCCATCGCTCTGCGGTACGGACCGTCTCCCCAAGACTTGAACACCTGTCCAAGTCGCCATCTCCCCCGCAGGCGGGGTGACCTTGTGCCGCCTCCAGGGGCTGGGGCAGATCGAACCCGCCGGTGGCGCGTAAGGGAGCGTACCCTCGGCCGTTCACCGATGGCGAACCCCCGCATGCGCCGCCTCCTCCTCTTCACGTGCCTCGCCTTCGCGGCCCCCGCCTGCGGCAAGCCGGCCGTCACCCCCACCAAGGCAGGGTTCGAGGGCCCGAGCACCACGCGCAAGTCCACCGTGGCGCAGCGCAAGAAGCTCGCCGTCACCATCTACAACCAGGACTTCGGGCTGGTGCGCGAGGTGCGCGACGTCGACCTCGTGCCGAACGGGCGCACGGCGCTCGAGCTCGAGGACGTCGCCGCCCACATCCAGCCCGAGACGGTCTACCTGCAGTCGCTCTCCCACCCCGACGGCCTCGAGGTCCTCGAGCAGAACTTCCGGTACGACCTGCTGACGCCAGCCAAGCTGCTCGAGAAGTACGTCGGCAAGCAGATCAAGGTCTACCGCTGGAACTCGGTGCTCGGGGTCGAGGAGCCGGTGGCGGCCAAGGTGCTCGCGGCCGAGCGCGGGCAGCAGCCGGTGTTCGAGATCGGCGGCGAGGTCACCTACGGGTACCCGGGGCGGCTCGCGTTCCCCGAGGTTCCCGCGAACCTGGTGGCCAAGCCCACGCTGGTCGTGATGCTCGGGAGCGCGGTGCCGAAGCAGACGATCGAGCTCACGTACTCCACCTGGCAGATGGCCTGGAAGAGCGACTACGTGCTGACCGTCGACGCCGACGACAGCAAGGCCGACCTCACCGGCTGGGTGACGCTCGACAACCGGAGCGGGGCCACGTTCCCGGACGCGGAGCTCAAGCTCGTCGCCGGCGACGTCCACAAGCTGAAGCCCGAGGTCAAGTCGAAGGCCTACAAGGACCTCGAGAAGAAGCTCGTGGTGCTCGAGAGCAAGCCGATGCCAGCGTTCAAGGAGGAGGGGCTCTTCGAGTACCACCTCTACACGCTCGGCCGCCCGACCACCCTCCTCTCGAACGAGAAGAAGCAGGTCACGCTGCTCGAGGCCGACGCGGTGCCCGTCAAGAAGGTGCTGCAGTTCTACGGCGCGGCCGGCTACTACCGCGGCAAGCACGGGTCGATCGCGGGAAACCAGAAGGTCTCGGTGTTCCTCGAGTTCGAGAACAAGAAGGACCACCACCTGGGGCTGCCGCTGCCGAAGGGCACCGTCCGCGTCTACAAGGCCGACAAGTCGGGCGCGCAGCAGTTCATCGGCGAGGACCGCATCGACCACACCCCGACCGACGAGAAGGTCCGCGTGAAGATGGGCGAGGCGTTCGACGTGGTGGGCGACCGCAAGCAGATGTCGTGGAAGCCCAGCGGCTACTGCGAGAGCGTGTCCGACTGGGAGATCTCCCTGCGCAACCACAAGCAGAAGGCCGAGACCGTGCGCGTCGTGGAGCCGGCCGGCGGCGACTGGGAGATCCTCTCGTCGTCGCACCCGTCGACGAAGCTGGATGCCCACACGTTCCTGTTCGAGGTCTCCGTGCCCGCCAAGGGCGAGACCAAGGTGACCTACCGCGTGTCCGTGAAGTGGTGTTGACGATGAACTTGGAGCCCCCGATGAAGCGCGTCTTTCCTGCCCTCTCCGTCGTTGCCCTCTCGGCCCTCACCACCGTGGGCACCGCGCAGAACGCCGGCACGAGCAAGGTCTCCACGAGCAAGGACCGCAAGGAGGTCTCGGTCACCGTCTACAACCAGGGCTTCGGCCTGGTGCGCGAGGTGCGCGACCTCGACGTCGGCACCGGCCGCGTCTCGCTCGAGCTCCGCGACGTCGCCTCGCGCATCCAGCCCGAGACGGTCTCGATCAAGTCGCTCGGCGGCAAGCTCGACGTGCTCGAGCAGAACTACCGCTACGACATCCTGAGCCCGCAGAAGCTGCTCGAGAAGTACGTGGGCAAGAAGGTGAAGGTCTACCGGTACAACGACAAGACCGGCAAGGACGACGCCGTCGACGCCGAGGTGCTCTCGGCGGACATGTACAACACCGTCCTCAAGATCAACGGCGAGATCACCTACAACTACCCGGGCCGCTTCGCCTTCCCCGAGGTGCCCGCCAACCTGATCAGCAAGCCCACCCTCGTGTGGCTGCTCGACAGCGGCGCCGCCAAGCAGAAGGTCGAGGTCACCTACCTCACGCGCGGGTTCTCCTGGAAGGCCGACTACGTGCTCGTCATCGACGACGCCGACAAGCTCGCCGACCTGCAGGGCTGGGTCACGCTCAACAACAACACCGGCGCGAGCTACGAGAACGCCAAGCTCAAGCTGGTCGCCGGCGACGTGCAGAAGCTCTCCGGCTACAACGCCTACGCCGACTACCCGGCGCCCACGACCGCGGTCGCCTCGGGCTACGGCGGCAAGCCGTTCAAGGAGGAGGGGTTCTTCGAGTACCACCTCTACACGCTGCAGAAGCCGACCGACGTGCTGCAGAACGAGCAGAAGCAGGTCACCCTGCTCGAGGCGCAGGGCATCAAGGTCGACAAGAAGCTCATCTTCCACGGCGCGGCCTACTACTACCGGGGCAACTACGGCCAGGTCGTGAGCAACCAGAAGGTCGGCGTCTACCTCGACATCGAGAACAAGGAGCAGAACCACCTCGGCATCCCGCTCCCGAAGGGCATCGTCCGCGTCTACAAGGCCGACAAGTCGGGCGCCAAGCAGTTCGTCGGCGAGGACCGCATCGACCACACCCCGCGCGACGAGAAGGTGCGCATCAAGATGGGCGAGGCGTTCGACGTGGTCGGCGACCGCAAGCAGATGTCCTGGAAGTCGCTCGGCTCGTGCAACAGCGAGTCGGAGTGGGAGATCTCCCTCCGCAACCACAAGGACTCGGCCGAGACGGTCGAGATGTTCGAGCCGGTCGGCGGCGACTGGGAGATCGTCTCGAGCTCGCACCCCACCGTGAAGAAGGACGCGCACACCTTCACCATCACCGTCACCATCGCCAAGAAGGGCGAGGCCAAGATCAAGTACCGCGTGCGGACGAAGTGGTGCTGACCCCCGCCCTGTCGTGACGTACGAGTCCGGGGTGGACCTGACCGTCGCCCCGCCCGCCCGCATCCCCTGGTTCCTGCGCCCCGCGCTGGCGATCGCGCGGCGCCTCACCGGCAAGGATCCGCTGCCGGGTCGTCTCCTCGCCCACGCCCCCAAGGCCGCGCTGGCCGCCGGGCTCCTCGAGGCGCTCTCGGCCCACGCGCCCGGTGACCTCGACGCGCGCACGCTCAAGCTGGCCCGGCTCTCCGCCTCGCTGGTGACCGGCTGCCCCTTCTGCATCGACATGAACACCGCCGAATACGAAGCCGCCGGGCTCGACGCGGACGCCGTGGCCGCGCTGCACGCGGGCGACGACACTCCCTTCGACGCCCGTGAGCGTGCCGCGATCGGTCTCGCGCGCGCCATGAGCCGCACCCCGGCGCACGTGCCCGCCGCCGTACGCGCCGACGTGGCGGCTCGCTTCACGCCCCGGGAGGTCATCGTGCTCGTCACCGTGGTGGCGCAGGTGAACTACTGGGCGCGCCTGAACCAGGCGCTCGGGGTCCCCGCGCTCGGTTTCGTGTACGCGCCCGGCGACACGACCTGCAGCGCTCCGCCTTGAACGGCGAGCGCAGGTGGCACTCGCGCCAGCGACCGCGTACCATCGCGGGCGGAGGCTCTCCTGCTACCGATTGACCACTGGATCGGCAGTACGCTCGGCGGGAAATACCGCTTGTTGCGGTGGATCGCCGACGGCGGCATGGGCAGCGTGTTCGAGGCCGAGAACACCTGGACCAAGCGCCGGGTCGCGCTCAAGCTGCTCGGCCCCGAGCTCTCCAAGGCCCCCGACCGGGCCCGCCGCTTCCTCCGGGAGGCGCAGAGCTCGACCCGCATCGAGCACCCCAACATCGTCGACGTCCTCGACATGGGGCAGGACGAGAAGACCGGCGCCCTCTTCATCGTGCAGGAGTTGCTCCGCGGCAAGGACCTGCGCGCGCACCTGGCGGACAACCACGGCCGGCTCTCCGCGGCGGAGGCCCTGCAGCTGCTCGTGCCGATCATGGAGGCGCTCGAGGCGGCCCACCAGTTCGACGTCGTCCACCGCGACATCAAGCCCGACAACATCTTCCTCGCGCGCGAGGGCGGGCGCACGCTGCCGAAGCTGATCGACTTCGGGCTCTCCAAGATCCTCGTCGCGGGGCCGCAGCCCGCCAACGCACCGGTCACCGGCGGCGGCGTCCCGGTGGGCACGCCGCAGTACATGTCGCCCGAGCAGGCGCGCGGCGAGGCGGTGATCGACGGCCGCACCGACGTCTGGTCGATCGGCGTCGTGCTCTACGAGGTGCTCACCGGCACCCTGCCCTTCGATGCGCCGGCGCTGCCGCTGCTGCTCATGCGCATCGCCACCGAGCGGCCGCGCCCCGTCGACGAGCTCGCGGACATCCCGACCGAGATCGCCACCATCGTGCACCGCGCGCTCGAGCCCGACCGGGAGCGCCGCTTCTCGTCGATGACCGATCTGCTCCACACCGTGCGCGACACCACGCTGTTCGAGCAGCTGCCGGCGTTCGTCGGCACGGGGCACGGCTACCGCCCCTCCACGGTGATGCGCGCCCTCGAGGCGGCGGCGCCCGAGCGTCCGCTCGATCTCGGCTGGCTGCCCTCGCGTCCGCCGCCCCCTCCCCCGGCGCCCCGCACGCCGCTGCCGCGCGAGACGCGCGGGGGCCGCGTGCGGTTCGGCCTGGTCCTGACCGGATCGGGAGCCATCAAGGCCATGGACTCGCTGTCGACGGCGCTCGGCCCGCGGTGGGCGCTCGCGCGCGCGGCCACCTACGCGGAGCTGGTCGATGCGCTGGCGGAGGGAGACCTCGACCTCGCGTGGTTGCCGCCGGTGGCCTACGTGCGCGCCGTGCGGTCGGGGGCGGCGCGGCTGCTGCTCACGCTCGAGCGCGACGGACGGCGCTCGTACTCGTCGGCGATCGTCGCGCGCGCTGCCGACGCCGAGCAGGGGCTCGCGCTGTTCGAGGGGCGCCGCGCGGTGTGGGTCGACCCGTGGTCCGCCGCCGGGTACCTGATCCCCCGCTGCATGCTGCGGCTCGCGGGCATCGAGCCCGATCGCGCGCTCTCGAGCCAGGCCTTCGTGGGCTCGTACGAGGCGGTCCTGCGCGCCATCGCCGGCGGAGACGCCGACGTCGGGGCCGTGCACTGCCGGCTCGACGAGCTGCGCGAGATCGTCTCGTCGCCGTTCCGCGACGACCCGCGCCTGCGGGCGATCGCGGTCAGTCGCGAGCCGATCCCCGGGGACACGATCTGCGCCCCCGCCACCGCGAACCCCGAGCGGGTCCGGCGCGTGGTGGCCCGGTTCGTCGAGGCGGCGACCCGCATCGAGGCCCGCCCCACGTTCCAGCGCATCTTCGGCACCGACCGCTTCGTGGCGGCGAACCCCTCGCGCTACGAGGGGCTCGAGGCCGCGCTGGCCGAGGACGTCGGCGACGCGCGCTAGTCCGGGAACCCGGGGACGAACGTCGCGGCGAGGCGGGCCGGCGAGACGACGCCGCGCTGCCGCATCCAGCGCGTGGCCTCCTCGACCAGCGCCTTGCCCTCCGCGCCGTCGAGCAGTCGTCCGAGGCGCAGGCGCGCGGTGGCCGCGAAGAGCGCGAGGCTCGCCTCCTCGAGGATCGGCAGGCCCGCGCGCAGCTGCTCGACCGCTTCGTCGAGCCGGCGTTCCCGCGCGGCGAGCCCGGCGCGCAGCAGGCGGGCGAACCCCGACGTCCACGGAGCGCCTTCTCGCTCGAGGGCGCGGGCGTCGGCGAGCACGCGACCGCGCACCTCGGCCTCGGAGAGCTTGGGCTCGGCGAGCGCGCAGCGTCCGCGGAGCCAGCGCGACTTGGAGCGCGTGTGGTGGACGCGCAGGAGGAGCGAGGCACGCAGCGCGGGGTACTCCGCCTCGACCCGGGCCAGCGCCCCGGCCGCCCGGCCCTGGTAGAGATCGGCCTGCGCCCGCGCCTGGATCTCGTACCAGTGCTGGACGTGGAACTGCCGCCCGCTCCACTGGGACATCGCGTCGTCGATGATCCTCCGCGCCTCGTCGGGCTCGTCGTCGACGAGGAACGACACGTTGGTCTCGCCCACGCGGAGGTTGGTCCCGAAGTAGAGGTCCCCGCGCTCGTCCGCCTCGCGCAGGTATGCGGGCAGGCGCTGTCGCACGAGGGCGAGCTCCCCCAGGTACAGCGCGGCCGAGAGCCCGAAGTACTGCACCGAACGCAGCGACCACTGCATCTTGAGCGAGCTCTCCTCGTAGAGCGCGACGAACCGCTCGCTGTGCCGCGCGGCCACCGGGAAGTCCCCGGTGAAGTAGCCGACCGAGGCGTCTCCGAGGGTGATCATCGCCTCGCCGTCACCGGCCGACTGGTGCGGGAGCAGCCCCCGCGCGAGGTCGACCCGTCGGGCTGCAGCGGCGCGCGCCCGGGGACCGCGCGTGGCGACGAAGACCGCCTCGAGCACGAGCGCGCGCAGGAGCCGCTCGGGCTCGCCCGCGCTCAGGCTGGTGAGCAGGTTCTGGGTCTGGAACTGCGCAGCGCGCATGTTGTCGACGACGGCGAGGCCGGCGGCGGCCGACCAGCAGACGTCGATGCGCGCGAGGGTCTTGGGCGCGACGGTGTCCGCCTCGCGGAGGCGGAAGCGCAGGCCCCGCAGCGAGAGGAGCAAGCGGAGCCAGAGCACGGCGAAGAGCGCCCGCCGGGGGGTCGCGGCGATGTCGAGCCCCACGCGGGCGAGCACCGCGCGCATGACCTCGGTGCCGGCGTCGACGTGACCGCTGATCAGGAGCTGCTCCGCCGCGCGCCGCTCGAGGTCGAGCCGGTCCATGCCCTTGGCCAGGGCCGCGGCGGCGAGGAAGGCCTGCGCCGCCGCCTCCCCCCGGCCCACGTGGGCGAGCGCGTCCCCGAAGGCGACCAGCAACGGCCCGCGGCGGGCCTCGTCGGTGCCGAGATCGAGCGCCTGGCGGTAGAACTGCGCGGCGCGGTCGAAGGCGAGCGCCCGCGCGGACTTCTCACCGGCCTCCTCCGCGTAGCGCGCCGCGGGCTCCGAGAGCCCGGCGCCCGCGTAGTGGGTGTAGAGCGCCTCCGGATCGGCGTCGCCGATCTCGCGGAGCGTGCGGGCCAGGCGCTCGTGGACCGCGCGCAGCTCGGCCTCGTCGAGCTCTCCGACCAGCGCCTCGCGCACCCGGTCGTGGTACGGCTCGACGGTGTCGGTGCCGCGCCCGCCGGTCGCGCGCGCGAACCGGGCCACCCGCAGCCAGTCGAGGGCTTCGCGGCGCTCGTCGGACGAGAGCTCGGCGGCGCGCACGGCGTAGTCGATGCGGAGCGGTCGTCCGGCCACGGAGACGACCTCGAGCAGGCGACGGGCCGGATCCGGGAGCTGCCGCAGGCGCTGGAGGAGCAGGTGCTCGATGCGGAAGCTCGAGGTGAACGCCCCGGCCTCGGACTGGACGCTGTCGACGAGCTCACGCAGCAACATGGGCTCGCCGCGCGATTCGCTCGCGAGCGAGTCGACGAGCTTCTGCGGGGCATCGCTGCCGAGGAGCGCGCGCGCGAGCTCGACGCTCTCCTCGGGTCGCAAGGGCTCGACCCGGATCCGTCGGACGTCGAACGTGCCGCGCATGTCGGGGCGGAGCAGCGTGCGAAGGGTCGGGCTCCCGTCCTCGTCCACCGTCCGCGCGCTGCCGACGAGCAGGAACGCCGGCGGATCCGGCGGCGCCGCGAGCTCGGCGAGCAGTGCCGCGCTGTCGGCGTCGCCCCACTGTAGATCGTCGATGAACACCACGAGCGCGCGGCGGTCGGCGAGCCGGGCGAGCAGCTCGCGGAGGGCACCGAAGCCACGCATGCGCTGGTGCTGCGGGTCCGAGGGGAGTCCCCGCCGCGGAGCGTCGGCCAGCGCCGAGACGCGAGAGAGCACCGGGAACAGGCGCACGAGCGCGGCGGCGTCGCGGGGGACGACCGCGGCCGTCTCGGCGGCGGGAAGCCGCAAGAGGGCGCGCGCGAGCTCGTCGATGACCGCGTCGAGGGCCTTGTACGGCACCGACTCGCGCTCGTAGCAACGACCCGCGAGCACCACGGCGTCGCCGGTGACGTCGTCGAGGAACCGCCGGACGAGCGCGGTCTTGCCGACACCGGAGCGCCCCGAGACCAGGACGAACACCGGCCGCCCCGCCTTGCTCGCCGCGTACGCGTGGTGCAGGCGCGCCAGGGTGTCGTCGCGACCCACGAGCAGCGTGCCCTCGCCGCGCGTGTCGTGGCTGCGCGCGGCGACCACCGACACGCTCGCCCCGAGGCGGCGGAGGATGTCGGCCCCCGACGGCCGCGCCTCGGGACGCGTGCGCAAGAGCTCGAGGCAGAGCGCGGCGAGGTCGCCGGGGGCGTGGGGGGACAGCTCGCTCGGGCGCGGCGGCTCGAGGCGCTGCTTGTCGAGCAGGATCTGGAGCGGCGACCCGAGGAACGGCAGGCGCCCGGTCAGCGCCTCGAACAGGATGACGCCGACGGCGTACCAGTCGGCGGCCTCGGTGAGCGCGTCGCCCGTGCCCTGCTCGGGCGCCATGTATTCGGGTGTCCCGGGCATGTGGGCGAGATCCGACGCGCCGCTCTCCGCGCGCAGGTCGGTCGCGATGCCGAAGTCCACGACCACGACGCGCCCGTCCTCGTCGACGAGCACGTTGGAGGGCTTGATGTCGCGGTGGAGCTTGCCCGCCGCGTGCAGCGCGTCGAGCGCGGAGGCGAGCTGGGCCAGCATCGCGCGGAGGCGCGCGTAGTCCGGCGCGAGGTAGCCCGAGGGCGTGCGCACGCGCGCCACGTCCATCGCCGGTGGCGCGCTGAGCGTCTCGTCGTCGTGGGTGCTCTCGGTGAGGCCGCGCACCCACGTGAGGCAATCGAGCGCGCCTCGCACCCGCTCCATCGAGAGCAGCCACTCGTCTCCCTCGCGCACGAGCTCGTAGAGCTCCACGAGGTTCGGGTGGCGCACGTCGGCGAGGGCGCGGAACTCCCGCTTGAAGCGGTAGAGCGCGACGGGATCGAGGCGCGCGAGCGTCTTGACGGCCACCTCGGCGTTGCGCTCGCGGTCGAACGCCGCGTGCACGACGCCGAAGCCGCCCGCGCCCAGCTTTCGCTGGCGGACGAAGCGCGTTCCCCCCTCGACGGGAGCGCGTTCAGCGGGCATCGAGCAGAGAGGGTGTTCCGGTCACCACGGGGCGTCGAGCCACGATGTAGGCGCCGAGCGGAACGGCGTTCGCTTCGCCGCGATCTCGCCGTCACGAGCAGCTCGTCAATCGACCGGCCGAGCAGTCACGCCGGAAGGGGCTCTCTGCCCGTGCTGGCGCGTTATGCTCCGGCGCCATGGCGAATCTGTGCCCGAAATGTCGGGTGGCGCTGGTCCACCTGGCCGATGAAGCTCGGGAGAGCGTGGCGCTCGGCTGTCAGACGTGCGGTGGCGTGTTCCTCGACCTGCGCGTGATGAGCAACCTGGTGAACGGCCACGGGACAGGTCTGCTCTCGGCCATCGGCGAGACCGCGCAGCAGTGGCGACGCGTGCCGGCGAGCGACGCTGCCGTCGTGTGCGTCGTCTGCGAGCAGGCCATGCAACGCTTCGTCACCGACCTGCACGGGGAGCACGTCGCCGGGCTCGTGCTCGATCGGTGCGAGCTGCACGGCACGTGGTTCGACGCCGGAGAGCTCACGTCGCTCGCGAAGGGGATCGCCGCGTGGAACGCGTCGATCGAAGAAGGTGCGGACGCCATGGGTCGCGGCCTCGACCCGGACGGACCGGTCGGCCTCCTGGCCTCCACCCCGGCCATGCTGTTCGGCCACGGCGCCACCGGATCAGGCTCGGATAGTCGGCGCGTGGACCTCCTCGCGACGGTGAACGCGCGTTGTCGCGAGATCGGCCTCGACGACACGATCGCGCACACCCGGACCACCGTGCGCGCGCCCGACGTCACTGCGCCGCCTCCGAGCGCGACGCTGGTGAGCGGCGGCGCGACGCGGAGCACGGTGCGCGAGCTACCGCGCATCTCGGTCGACCTGCGGGGAACCCTCTCGGGGGTCGACGCGAAGGAGCCGACCACCGAGCCCGTGCGCGACCTCGAGGTGCTGAGCACGCTCGGCGAGGGCGGCATGGGGCGCGTGTTCCTGGCCCGCCAGCACTCGCTCGATCGGGACGTCGCCATCAAGACGCTGCGCGATCGCGCCTCCGACCGCGAGCGCCAGGCGCTGGTCGGCGAGGGCGCCATCACCGGTCGACTCGAGCACCCGGCGATCGTCCCCGTGCACGCCCTCGGGGTCGACGACCACGGGCGCCCGGTGCTGGTGATGAAGCGCGTGATCGGCGAGGAGTGGGGGCGAAGGCTCGCCGAACATCCGACGGAACTCGACGACCACCTCGCGGTGCTCGTGCAGGTGTGCCACGCGGTCGAGTTCGCCCACAGCAAGGGGATCCTGCACCGCGACATCAAGCCCGCGAACGTGATGGTCGGCGAGTACGGCGAGGTGCAGCTCTGCGACTTCGGCATCGCGCTGCGCCTCGAGGCAAACCACGATCGACTGCCGATGTCGGGTACGCCAGCGTACATGGCGCCCGAGATGGTGGTGGGGGGCCTGCTCGACGAGCGCACGGACGTGTACCTGCTCGGTGCCACGCTCCACCACGTCCTCACCGGCGAGCCGCGCCACGCGCGACCGTCGGTGCGCGAGACCTTGCTCGCGGCCGCGGAGTCGAAGCCGTTCGAGTATCCCGCGGGCACGCCGCGCCACCTCGCCGAGCTCGCCAACGCGGCCACCGCCAGGGACCCGGCGGACCGCCCGGCGAGCGCCGCCGCCTTTCGCCAGGGCCTGCTCGAGCACCTCCGTCACAAGAGCTCGGTGGCCCTCGCCGCGAGCGCGATCGAGCGCGTCGCGACGCTGCGCGATCTGCGGCAGCAGGACGCCGAGGTCGACGTGCTGGTGGCGGAGGCGCGCCTGGCTCTCCGTCACGCGCTCGACGAGTGGCCCGGGAACGCGGTGGCGGTCGCCGCCCTCGCCGAGCTCGACGCCCTGATGGCGGCGCGCCGGGCCCGCGTGTCCGAGCTCGAGCGGCTGGCCCACGAGCTCGATCCGGGGGTGTCCCGCGCGCAGCGAGGCCGGATCGCCGCGGCCCCTCAGCGTGCTCGCGGTCGTGCTCGGGGTCCTCGGGGCCTTGCGTGGTTCGCAGGTCACCTCGTGGGGGCTGCTGCTCGAGTCGCTGCTCCCGCTCGGCGTCGGCGTCGGCCTCTTGCTCGGGTTCCGTCACAAGCTGCGGACGACGGTCAATCGACGCGGCGCGCTGGTGCTGCTCGTGGTCCTCGCCACCGTGGTCGCGCACCGCGCGCTCGCCCACGCGATGGCGCTGACGCCCCCGACGATCCTGGCCCACGACCTCCTCCTCGTGAGGCGTGCGCCGCCGGCCTCGGTGCATTGCTCCTCGAAGCACTTTTCGGCGTGGTCCTCCTCCTACGTTTCCTTTGCTGCGGTTGCCGTTAGCCCTCTCTCCCTCGCATCCCAGTGCTCGCCTTCTCGGGTGGCGAGAGCAGCGGGCCTTCTCCTCAATACCTGGGCCACTTCTAGCCGGAGACCCTCGTCCCCGCGGACAGGCTATGGGGAAACGGTGAGGCTCGCCGCCGCTCGCAAGAGCCCCTTCGACCCGCCGCCCTGGCCTCCTCTGCTCGCGACCGCGGGGCCCAAAGGGGAGCGCAAACGACGGACACGCGCACCACGCGATGCACGTCGTCCTCGCTTGTCAGGGCACGCTGCGGCTCGAGGTCGACGGCG
>JADJMO010000013.1 GCA_016709545.1 Myxococcales bacterium | reverse complement strand
GAGCCCGACGGGCAGGACGGTGATCACGTCGACGAGCGGGCGGGCGATCTCGGGGGCACCGGCCAACGCCTGCAGCGCGTCGGCGAACGCTTCGACGTCGAAATCCGCAGGCGCCCGCGCCGCGAGGGCCTGCAGCGAGAGGCAGATCCGGGAGTTCGGCGACCACTCGGGGCGGGTGCGCGCTTCGGCGTCGAGGGCGGCGAGCTCCTCGTGGACCTTCGCCCAGTCCCGCAAGAGACCCTGCGGCGCGCTCGCATCGAGGAGAGCGAGCACCGCGCGGCGAGACCGCTGGTCCCTCCGCGCGAGCCACGGGAGCACTTTCGCGATGGCGTCGAAGACCCGCTTCTTCGGCGGGTCGGGTGCGCGCACCGGGACCATGCCGAAGCTCGGACGCGGATCGAGCGGAAAGAGCGCGCGAAACGGCTCCTTCTCGCAAGTGGCCGGGTCGTGCACCCGGGCTTCCTCCAGCAGCGAGAGGAGGCCCGCCGCGCGCGCCTGGTCCTCCTCCACGAGCTCGATCAGCGCGAGCGCGCGCGACAGCGCGTGTCGGTCGTCCCTCCCAAGCAGCGCGCCGAGGAGCGCGGCGTGGGCGTCGACCTGGGCGAGCGCCTTGGCGAGGCCGGTCGGCTCGACGGCGTGGGCGAACAGGAGCGCGACCACCACCCTTCGCACCGATGCGACCGCGAGCAGGCGACGCGCGTGCTTGCCGAGCGACGTCGACAGCGCGGCCGCGAGGGGCTCGATCGCCTGGTCGATGGGGGCTCCCTCGTGGACCGACGGCTTGAGCGCATCGAGCACCCGCGACACGAGTGCGTGCCAGCGATCGAGGTCTCCGACGACGCGGAACAGCGCCTCGGGTTGCTCGCGGCGCAGCTCGCGGATGCAGCGGGAGGTCGCGTGCAAGCGCGCGCGATCGACGACGATCGTGCGCTCGCCGTCGCGCTCGGTGGCGAGCACGAGCCACTCGATACCCCCGGCCGCGAGCCCCAGCGGCACGCCGCGCAGCCAGTCCACGTGCGCCTGCAGCTGGCTCCGCACCCGCGCGGTCGTCGGACGCGCGGCGGTCTCGCGGGAGCGGGCGGGGCGCACGGCGCGTGGAGTCTACCCGACCTCTCTGGTAGCTTCGGCCGCCATGTCGTACGTCGTCGTGGGTCTCGTCGCGGCCACTCTCGTCCTCCTCCTGTCGTACGTGCGATCGGCGCCGGCGCGCGCGGAGGCGGATCTGCGCGAGATCATCGACGCCTGGGTCGACGCCCAGGGCGGCAGCATCACCTGGGACGCGCAAGGTGGCGCGCACGTGCGCGGCTCCCGCGGCGAAGGCCACGAGACGTTCACCGCCCTCCGCGCCATGTGCCAGGGGAAGGCGCGCGAGGAGCTGCCGGCGCTGGTGGGCTTCGCGCTGCGCAAATACCTCCCCGATCAGTTCGACGAGGCGTTCGAGCGCAGCGCCCAGGCGCGGCTCGAGAAGGAGCTCTCCACCCTCGCGGCGCTCCCGGTCGAGGCGCTGCGCGCGCGGCTGCGCGTGAAGATCTGCTCGAAGACGACCAGCGCGACGGGGCTCGCCACGTGTTCCTCTCCGATCGTCGACGGGCTCGAGGCGCGCGTGTTCCTGGCCGATTCGGAGCTGGACGGCCTGCCGAAGGAGGTGCGCGCGAAGCTCGACGAGAGCGACGCCGCCGTGTTCGCCACCGCCCTCGATCAGACGCTGGGCGCGCTGCCCACGCAGGAGTCCGCCGAGACCCACGTCTGGTTGTGCCGTCCCGCGCGGCTGTTCGGCGCCGAGCCGCACGTGATCGCGGCCGAGGGACGCGGTCTCGCGTGGGCGAAGGCGCGCGCGGAGAAGGCCGAGGGCATGCTCGCGCGGCTCGCGAGCCTCTCCCGAACCGACGGCGCGCTGAAGGGATACCTCTTCGGGTGGGATGGTGAGGTCCTGCACCGCATCGGGGTCACCGCGCACACGATCATCGGCCCCGACACGCCCGACTACACGCTCGACGTGCCCTCGTCGCTCCGCGGACCGCTGGGCCTCGCCGCCGAAGGCGACGTCGGCGTCCGGCGCTAGAAGTCGTCGGGCAACACCGGGTTCCAGCGCTCGGCGCTCTTCTCTCGCCAGTCGCCGTAGTACCAGCCGGCGAGTTCGTGGCCGCCGTCCGCGATCAAGTCGACCTCGACACCCGAAGCGGAGCGGAACCGCAGCGCGAGTTCCTCACCATCGATCGCGTTCAGGAGGACGAACAGCGTCTCGTCAACGATGTCCGGGATGACGCTGGCGATGGTCTCCTGATCGAGCTGCCTCCATCGCTCTGCAATGCGTGACTTCTTGGTGGCCTTGGCGTCGGCCATTCGGATCGCCTCGTCGCGCACTGCTTTGACGATCTCGCCGAACTCCTGGATCAGGTCCTTGGTCGCCTTCTTCGTTCGCTTGGCCATACCCTCAACCGTAGCGGGTCAGAGCAGCAGCGAGAGGCCCCGCTCGGCGAGCAGGTCGGCCAGCGCCGCGAGCGGAAGGCCCACGATCGCCGTGTGATCCGGCCCCTCCATCGACGAGAACAGGAGCGCGCCTGCGGCCTCGACCTTGTACGCGCCGGCGCACCCGATGGGCCGATCGCGCGCCACGTAGGCGGTGATCTCCGCGTCGCCGAGCGCGCGCATGTGCATGTGGTGGACGACGAGCCGGTGCTCGGTGCGCCCGTCGGCGTGCACGGCGACGGCGGTCAGGAGGCGGTGGGTCTTGCCGCGGAGCGCGCGGAGCTGTTCCTCGGCCTCCGGCACGCTCGCGGGCTTGGTGAGCGGCTTGCCGTCGAGCTCGGGCACCTGGTCGGCGCCGATCACCACCGCGCCCGGGAACCGCGCGGCGACACTCTCGGCCTTGGCGCGGGCGAACGCGATCGCGATCTGCTCCGGCGGATCGCTGTTGTGGTCCTCGACGAAGCTCGGCGCGACCGCCTCGTGGGCGATGCTCGCCGCCTCGAGGATCGCGCGCCGATGGGGGCTGGTCGAGGCGAGGACGAGGCGCATGCTCGGGATCGAATAGCCCGACCTGCGCCCGGGCGCGACGCCTCACGTCGGCGCAGACCCGAGCCGTGCGCGCAGGAACTCGACGAAGGCCTGCGCCGGCCGGTGATCCTTCGCCGTGCGCACCACGAGGCTCGATGTAGGCAACTCCCAGTCGGGGAGCACCCGCAGGAGGCGCTTGGCCGCGAGATCGGCGCCGACGACGAACACGGGCAGGGCGGCGATCCCGAGGCCTTCGAGCGCGGCGGTGTAGAGCGCGAGGTCGTTGCTCGACGCGAGCGGGCCGCGGACGGTCACGATTTCGCGGCGGTCGCCGCGGGTGAGGATCCAGGTCGGATCGGCGCGGTCGTGGACGAGGCCCACGTGGCGGGTCAGCTCGATCGGGGTCGTCGGGACCCCGCGCGACAGGTACGCCGGGCTCGCGACGAGCACCCGTTGCGCGGACGCCAGGACCGCGCCCTCGCCAGCGCCGATCGCCACGTCGAAGGTTTCTATGTCTCCGTCGTCGAGGGAGAGCTCGAGCTGCACCTCGGGGTGGGCCCGCGCGAAGTCGGCCACGTGGGGCGCGACGTGCAGGAGGCCGAACACGGTGGGCGCGTGGACCCGGAGCAGGCCGCGCGGAGAGGCCACCGCCGCCGTCGCCGCCTCCTCCGCGTCGCGGGCCGCGAGCAGCGAGCGCTGCGCATGCGGGAGGGTCGCCGCGCCCGCCTCGGTGAGCGAGGTGCGACGCGTGGTCCGGCGGAGGAGCTGCACGCCGAGCTGGCGCTCGAGGCGCGCGACGGCGACCGACACCATCGCCTTCGACACGCGGAGGCGCTCGGCGGCGCTCGAGAAGCCACCGGTCTCGGCCACGGCGACGAAGACCGCGAGATCTTCGAGGGAGGCGCGCGGCGGTCGAGTGTTCGCCATGGTGATGAATGTGTCTGATGATGCGCTTGTTGTTGCGAAAACGGGCACAGTGTCGCCGCGATTGAACGGCAGACGGTATCACATGGCCAGGTCGCGTGCTTATTGTTCACTCTGGTGGTCAACGAGTCCGAACGGGGGGCAAGCGATCGAGGTCGTGCGCGGATGCGAAAACGGGTGCATCGTCCCTTCGTGCGGTTCGCGTCCCTGCTCGTGCTCGCGCCCCTCGTCGGTGCCTGTGGCAGCGAACGACCGAACCCGCTCGTCGTCGTGGTGGACGACACGGGGGCTGACACCGATGACGAGACAGCGGTCTGCTTCTTCGACACCAACGTGCCAGAAGCTCCGCTCAGCCTGCGGATCATCCCCCGTGCCCCCCTCGTCCTCGTCGACCCCGGGCGCTCCACGCCCCTCAGCGCCAAGCTCACCTTCGCGGTCGACCCCGCGACACTGCCCGTCACCTTCACCGTCGACGATCCGTCGCTGGGCACCTTCACCGACTCGACGTTCCACGTCTCGGCGACGGGCTTCACGGGAGAGCGCTGGACTCCGTGCGCGCCACCGGCGGCGGTGTCTCGGACGAGGTCCGGCTCCTCGTGCTCGCGATCCCCGGCGCCGAAGACCCCGATCCCCTCTCCCACGCGCTCGTCTTCGACGGCACCGTCGGGTGCGGCTTCGCGGCGCCGCTCGGCGACGTGCTCGTCTTCGTCGCGCCGGCCGATGGCGACCACACGCTCGAGGTGACGGGGGCTCCGCCCAAGGCGCCCCTCGTGAAGGCCTATGCGCTGGCGGCCGATCCGAGCGGGTGGTGCTCCACCGTGAGCGTCGTCGACACCGACAAGGACTTCGTACCGGATCGCTTCGTCGGCCTCACCAAGGGTCAGCGGGTCTGCGCTCGGATCGAGCCTCGAGAAGGCGCGATCGCCGAGAGCGTCACCCCGTTGACGGTCACGCTGCGCAGCGCGACCGGCGCCAGCGCGTCGCGCAACATCGTGCACGTCGCTCGCCCGCCGAGCTGCGGCGTCAGGCCCTGAGTCGCTCCTTCACCTGCATCGGAGGCCGCTAGCCCGGCGCGGCCGGGATCTGCTTGCGCATCTTCTTCACGAACGTCTGGGTGCACCGGCCGTGCGTGGCCTCGTGCTCCATGATCTCCGCGATGAGGCGCGCCTTCACCTCGGGGGTGCCGCTGCCGTCGCGGATCTGCTTGGCGAGCGTGGCGCTCTCGAGCGAGGTGGGCCACTTGTCCTTCTCGGCCACCACCGTCGCGGGCTTGTGGTGCGAGGGCTTGGTCTTGGTGACGTCGCGCAGGCCAGTGTTCTCGGCGCGCCGCCCGGTGCCGTGGCACCCGGGGCAGGTGGTGCTGCTCCCCCGAAGGCGTTGCCGATGCGCCCGTCGCCCCCACAGATCCGGCAGCTCTCGACTTCCATCCGCGGAGCCTACGCCCAACCGCCGCGGGCTACCGGGATATCGGCGACCGGGCCCGCAGGAGCGCCCGCAGCCGCACGGCCCCGGCGTGCGCGAGCCCATCGGCCCACACGATCCGGTAGCGCGCGCGGGGCAGCCCCTCGATCGGGCGCCCGATCACGCCCTTCGGCAGCGCGCAGCAGCCGTTCACCACCGCGACGCCGAGACCGAGCGAGACGAAATGCAGGATCGGCGCCCACCCGGTGGCCTCGACCGCCACCTGCCACCGCACGCCGGCACCGCTGAGCGCGCCCGCGATCGCCTCGCGCAGCGGCCTCCCGCGCGGCGGCACCACGAGCCGCTCGCCCTCCAGATCCGCGAGGCGCAGCACCCGCCTCCGCGCGAGCCGGTGGGTGCGCGGCATCGCGAGCACGGGCACGGCGGTCACCAGCGGTACGTCGACGAGCCGCGGCACGTCCGCGTCGAGCGTGGTGACGCCGAGGTGGGCTTCGCCGCTCTTGAGCGCCGCGATCGTGCCCTCGCGGTCGCGCGTGCGCACGAGCACGCGACCCCCCTCGTGCGCGAACGCCGACAGCGCCGGGCCGACCAGGTAGAGCAGCGCTCCCTCGCCCGCCGCGAGCACGGCCGGCGAGCTCTGCTCCTCGCCAGCCAGACGCCCGAGCACCTCGGCCTCGCGGGTGCGCACGTCGACCGCGTGCCGCGCGAGCGCCTCACCCACCTCGGTCAGCACGAGTCGCCGCCCGACCCGCCGATAGAGCGCCGATCCGACCGATTCGGCGAGCCGCGCGAGCTGCAGGTGCACCGCGGGCTGCGACAGGTGCCGGCGCTGCGCGGTGTGCGTGAGGTTCGGGTCTTCTGCGAAGATTCGCAGGGTCTCGAGCTGCTCGGCGTCGAGGACAGTCATCAGGATTCCTGAGTGTAGCTCGGAACGTACTTCTTCCGGAGGAGTCTTCCGGGCGGCACCCTCGGGTCACCATGAAACATCCCCTCCGACCCACCCTGGGCATCGACATCGGTCGAGTCCTCATCTCCGCCGGCGACCAGCCCGGCGACACCTCCTTCCTCGGCAGCACCGAGGCCGTCGCCCTCGAGACGCCGCCCATGCCCGGCGCCTTCGAGGCCGTCACGATGCTGGTCGAGGCCTACGAGGGCCGCGTCCACCTCGTCTCGAAGTGCGGCCCCGGCGTCCAGCAGCGCTCGCTCCGCTGGCTCGCCCAGCACCGGTTCCACGAGGTCACCGGCCTCGCGCCGCGCCAGGTGCACTTCTGCCGTGAGCGCCGCGAGAAGGCGGGCATCGCCAGCCGCCTCGGCCTGCACGCCTTCGTCGACGACCGCGCCGACGTGCTCCTGCCGATGGCCGGCATCGTCGAGCTGCGGCTCCTCTTCGGGCCGCAGAAGCACCAGCACCCGCCTGCGGGCCTCATCCCGGTCCTCGACTGGGAGACGGCCCTCGGCCGGCTGCTCACCTTCGCGGATCAGCCGGTGGCCTCGTGAGGAAGCGCAGCGCAACCGCGGCGGTCGCCGTTCTAGTCTCCCTGCGCTGCCACCACCCTCACTGGGCTCTTGTGGTCGTTGAGGGTTCCGTCGCCCAGTTGACCAAACCGATTGGAACCCCAGCACAGGAGGCTGCCGTCCGCCGCCAAGGCACAGCTGTGGTGGCCTCCGGCCGTGATCGCGACGACTGGTAGTCCTCCAATGGCTGGCACAGGGCCGTATTGAGCGGATGTTGTTCCATCGCCCAGCTGCCCCGCGTCATTGAGACCCCAGCACTTCAAGGTGCCGTTGCGGACGACAACACAGGTATGACCATCGCCCGCGGCTATCAGTACAGCGTCACGGACGGGTGGCTCGACTGGAGTTGGTGCATCTCGATCGATTCGCGTTCCGTTCCCGAGTTGGCCGTGAGGGAAGTTTCGGCCCCAACACACGGCCCTACCATCCATCGTGATCGCACACGAGCGTCCAGCCGCTGTCGTGACTTTGCGAAACTTGTCAGGCCCGATGACTGCCATTGGAGTACTCCAGTCAACCAGGGTTCCAATCCCCAACTGGCCAGAGATGTTCCACCCCCAACACCAAGCACGACCTGGGTCTGTCAGCGCGCACGTGTGACCGCCGCCCGCCGCTATGAGATTGGCTGTGCCAGGGAGAGTCACCACGACGGGACGCGTACGCCGAGTCGAGGTCGCATCGCCGAGGGAGCCGTGGTCATTCCAGCCCCAGCACCTGACAGTGCCGGCCTTAGTCAGAGCGCAGGTGTGCGAATCGCCGGCGGCGATGGCAGACACGCCACTCGATAGTCCTGACACCTGAGTCGGAAGACTGCGACTGGTCGTCGTGTCATCGCCGAGTTGACCGAAGGAGTTCTCTCCCCAGCACCAGGCCGCATCATTGGCAATCGCGCAGGTGTGGGATCCTCCCACGGAGAGGTCCGAGACATTCGTGAGTCCCAGCACCTTCCTTGCCACGGGGTGAGGTGCTGCCCTGATGGTCCCGTCACCGAGCTGACCGGATCCATTCCAGCCCCAGCAGAACACCTCACCGGACCGAGTGGCGGCGCAGGTGTGGGAGCGTCCAGCGGAAATAGACTTGACGGCTGTGAGTGGCGCTCCGTCCAACGCATCGCTAGCAACGTCTCCCATCTCGACCGATGGGACGGCCTTGACTGGTACGACCCTGCGAGATCGACAGCTCGTCTCCAGGAGAAGTGCAACAAGCAGCAGGCCAATGCCCGCTCGCCGAACTCGGGACGACGCCAACTCAGCCACGGATGTAGTGACTCTTCCGCATCGTCTCTGACTGGTTCAGGTAGTTGGCGTTCGGAGCGTCCCACAGCCTCTGAGGAGATCCGACTCCGGTCCCGCCCCCTCCCATCAGATTGCTCGCACCATGATACCGCCCGACGATCGGGGGGTCTACGTAGTGAGCGGCATCCGTCAACATGTGACAGATCTCGTGCGCAAGCGAGGAGCCCATGTCCGAGCCAATCTTGCCCTGCGCGTCGGCAACGAGCACCATGCCGCGGCAGGCTCGGGCCATGTGGTCCATGTCGCGACAGGCGACCCCCTGTCCGTCCACGCAGCCGCCGACGTAGACTGCGCGAATGGTGTCGGTGAGGGCCATTTTGCCATAGGGTCCGGTCGTTCCGGAAGCCCCACTGGCCAGCAACCCCGGAATGGGTCCGGCAATCAAATCGCGCTGGTCATTCGTCACATTGTCTGGATTAACGCCAGCGGGAACCGGTATTATCAGCAACGATTCCTTTCCGACAGTGACCTTCTTGAAGGTCTTGGCTTGAACTGGGTCGACGACAGACCAGACCCACATGCCCATGCGTGCGTAGACTCTCCTGGCTGACTCCAGATCCGGTCCGAGAACGTAGTCTGGCAGCAATGGGTACTTCTTGTACAGTGACTCCAAGATGAATAGCTGAACAGGCACGTTGCGCCTTTCATCTGCCACCCCTCTCCGGAACAGTTGGCAGAATGTTCGGTCGCCAGAGCCGGCTGGGTACTCGACCGCGATGTGTCCGAACATCGATGCAAGCCTCAGGCGGTAGTCACCGCTGCCATAGGCCACCTCACCTAGCCCCGCTATGCCTGTGGTTGTCTTGACTTTTTGGGTCTCCCAGGGGTCGCTGACCAACATCAACCATGGAGACTCGAAAATGCCAGAACCCGCGGCGGTCTCGACGAGGGTGATCGTTGGATCCGCGCCACCATGGTCGTGAACCGTCTTCCGATCGTCCTCGTATGTCTGCCAGACCATCTTCGTCTGTCGTCGCTTCGTCGCACTGGTCGACATCGTTGACATGTCAACCACGCGAACAAAGAATCGTCGGCTGTCGGAGCCTACGAAGTTCTTGGTCTCGTCGCCATCGTTGTTCAACAGAACGGATGGTGGGTCGAAAGCGCCGTCGTAGAGACCGAACCGAACGTAGTCAGTGACACTGTGACTTGCGTCGACAAATGAGACGATCGGCGACTGCGGCGCGACTGAAATTAGGGTCATCTTGAGTTCGCTTACACCACGGCTGTGGGCTGTTTTGCGGTGTCATGCCAGTCGATCAGTTCGACACGGATGTCCGCGATCGAACCTGTCGGATGAAGACCTCGCCGGACCTGGTAGCGTTGCACGCCAATCCGCTCGGGCTCGTCGGGAAGCCGGAAACCCATGTTCCCTAGTCTGACTGCACAGGCTGTCTCTGAATCGTCTATGGGAATTGTTGCTTGGGTCACAAACATATAGTCGCCGAGCTCCGCGCCGGAGGATTCACCCCATTCGATCGTCAGCATCATTGCGGAACGTTCAACGACAAGGGTCGCGATTGCGTCGGCATCAGCGGACAACTCCAGACGGGACGGGCTCGCGGCACCCCAAGATACTCGACATCGGCAGTTGGGCATTGGCGCCCGTGCGCGATCCAGAAGGCGCACCGAGATTGTCTTCATCGCAGCGTCAACATCCAACGTCTTCGTCACTTGCTTCTTCCACTGCTCGTACTCGGGCTCCCCCTTGCTCGCCTTCGGCCCAGGCACGGGCGGGAAGATCTGGTCGTCGAAGCAGTACATCTCGACGCGCCGGTTTTCCTCCGCGGCCACCCCGTCCTTGCCGAACTCGTCGCCCTCGTCCGTGCGCGGGAAGAACTCTCCGCAGCCGTGCGTGACCGCCTCGATCGCCTCCGGCAGCGTCGTCCCATCGAGCGCCATGTAGGCCTCGATCAGCGCCTTGCGAGTTTTCGGGCCCACGATCCCGTCGACCTTCAGGTCGGTTCCCTTGTTCTCGTTGCTCCAGCCCTGGAAGCCCGCGACCGTCTGCTCGCACGGCAGCGGCTTGATCATCTGCGCGACCTCGCCGTCGCCCCACCGCTTCTGCTTCGGCTTGCCCTCGCCGAACCACGCCTCCCACGCAGCGACGTCGTCCTTCAGGTAGGCCTTGATCGCCTCGGCGCGTTCCACCGAGAGGTCGAGGTTGTAGTCGTCGTCGGCCGTCGTGTCCGTGTGCCCGAGGATCAGCAGCTTGCCGGTCGGGTTGGCCTTGTAGACCGCGACCACCTGCCTGATCCCGTTCATCGCCGAGGGGCGCAGGAAGCACTTGTTCGTGTCGAAGTGCATGCCGATGAGCCGGATGCGCGTGAGCGGCTTCACGAGCACGAGCGTCTTCGGCGTCTCGCTCTCGAGCGAGGTCGTCAGCTCCGTCGCATCGAGCCCCAGCTTCTCGGGGTTCACGGCGTCCTCGGGCAGCTCCGTCGGCTGGTACTTGTCCTTCCACCGCGGTCGCAGCGTGTCGCGCACCGCCTTCACGTTCGTGATGCGCGCCGAGCCGAACGAGGCGGCGATGTCCGGCAGCTTCACCTTGCCGTTGCCCGGCGTGGTCACCTTCTTGCGCGTGCCCTCGTAGACCACCTCGAGCTCCACCCCGTCGACGGGCTTGCCCCAAGCGTCGACGACGGTGACCTCGAACCACCCGAGCTTCTCCTTGGCCGGCGCGACGTCCTCCTTGATCGCCTTCGCCGCCTTCGCCCCTGGGTTCGGCGGCAGCGGAGGCGGCGGGTGGAGCTCGGCCACCTGGAAGAACCCGAAGTCGATCTGCTGCTTCAGCCAGTCTGCGAGCAACTCGCGGCGACGGTACTCGTCGAGGCCGTGCTGGAAAGAGCCGCCACGGTTGTTGAACAGGCGCACGAGGTCGCGGTAGGAGTGGTCGTCGTCGACCCAGTAGCGCACGCACCCCATCGCTTCGCGGGTCCCGAGGACTCGACGATGCTCAGGGCTCGCCCCATCACTTCGCGTGAAGAGCTCCTGATCGGTCGCGATGTACGGAAGACGTAGCGCACGGCGCATCCAGAAACCTCCGACTACGGGGTTCGATTCAAGTCAGTGGGCGGGTAGCACGACTTCGGGTCAGCAGGCCGCGCGACTTGAGTCGTTTTCGTCGGCACTTCGTGACGGTGAAACCGGACTTGCCGGCTGGCCTGCACGCAGGACGCTCAGCGCGAGCGAAGACTGCTCGGCGTTTCTTTGATCCTCCGTCCCCTTCTTCCCACCCCGCCGCTCTCCCCGGCTGTGGCCATCCATCTCCGTCCCTACGAACAGGCAGCAGTCGCCGCGGTCCACGAGCATGTCGCGCGCGCTCGAACGCGCGTCCTCCTTGTCGCGGCCACGGCCCTGGCCACTGTCGTCGCCGAACGTGTCACCAAGGTCAACGCGATGATTGCAGCGCAGACCTGGAGCTCGCTTTCGAGCTGCGCTGTGGAGGAGCCGCCGATGAGTGGCTTCCCGTGTAGCCGATCAGGATCATGCAAGTTGGGTTGGCCTTGTAGACCGCGACCACCTGCTTGATCCTGTATTCGAACCCGGATGAGGCAAGCCATGCTGCTTTCGTCGGTGCTGCTCTTCTCGATGGCTATCGGGGCGTGCCGTTCTCGGCCCGATGCCAGCGGCCGCCCCGTTCCGAGCGTGTCGGCTGTCCCGAGCGAGAGCGCGTCGATGAAGGCTGTCGAGGTGGAGGTTGGTGACCTCGTCGAGATCGCCGCGGCTGCGCCCCTGAGCGCGGCACCAGGAGCGAGCGTGAACGCGAATGCCGAGAGCAGTGCAGCGCTGGTGATTGGCAGAGGGAGCGGTGCATATCACCGCGTGCTCCTCTCGGATGGATCGTCGGGTTGGACGACCACGCCGCTGACCAAGCTCGCATCGACACGGGTGCATCCTCGTGTGAACCTCGAGCTACAGCGATTTGTTCGCTTCGATCCGCGTCGAATGGATCCCGACGGTCCGTCCACTGTGTCTCTGCCGGCCGGTGGGGTCGCGAGCGTCATCGGCGCCTCGCTCGAGGGCGACGCTCCCTCAGAGCGAGCCTTGCGGCTCGCCGAGGCCCCTTTCCTCGAGCAGCCTCAACTCATGCTGCGGCTCGGTCCGACCGTGACGGGGTTCGTGCACGGTCTGACGATGGACCTCGAGTGGATTCCGACACCCAGTATCGTCCCCAGCGCGCTGCGTGGGATCGTTCGACACCCATTCCTTGGACCGTTTGCGGCCGCAGCGATCGCATCGGCTCCCCGCGTGGGAGAGATGACCCACGTGGTCGTCGAGACCACGTTGGACTTCGACACCTTCCGTGCCCTCCCCACGCCACTGCACCACTGGGCCTCCGTCGAGACGCTCGTGCGGGATCCGGCTCCAAAGCCCGGCGGCATCGAGTCACTGGCCGTGGTCGGCGACGGCGGCGCCTTCGCATTCGTCTTCGCGGGCAAGGACAAGCGGGAGTCGTTCGTTCGTCCGCGCGCAGACCTGGGATCACCCTGGCTGACGCGCGTGGTGCTCGCCGATCTGGACGGTGACGGGCTCGCGGAGTGGCTCGTCGAGGTCGTGGAGTCCACCGCTCATTCTCGTTCTGTGAGGTTGATCGTCGTCGCCGGCAGCTCGCTGGCCAAGGGGTTCTCGGGTTCGGTCATCCACCTTGGAGGAGAACCCGAAAGCGATCCCACCGAACGGTACGCTTGGTACGTGGAGGGCTCGCACCTGTTTGCCGCACGCGATCTCGACGTTCGCGCCCAATGCCATTCGATGTCGATGACGAGCTCGGGACTGGTACTGGATTCTCCACCACCAAAGATCGTCTGGACGAAGCTGTACGGTGCTGCGGCGCCCGCGCGGGCAGACGCTCGCTCGAGCAACGATGGTCGTCATGCGCTGCCCATCGTCGTCGGCGGCAAACCGCGCTGGACCGCCGGGCGCTGCTTTCGTGATCCGGCGGAGGCTGCCAAGTGGGCTACCAGCGTGGGTGGGCATGTCCTTTGACGACGCTGTCATCGATCCGGACGGCAGCTGGATGAGCGCCCGGTCCCCGGCCGCCGCATGTGTCGTGCTGTCGCTCGTCTGCGGATGCGCGCGTCGTTCATCACATTCTCGACTGGACGGTAATCAGACCAAGATGGTTGCCAGCGTCGAGGTTCGACCTCTGCCGATACCAGTGGGCCGTCAGGGTGACGATGAACGCCCATGTCGAGGTGGTCTGGACGATTGTCACGGATGGTTATAGCGGTGAGGGAGGAGTGGGTACAATCGGACGGCGCTACGCACGTTCGGCGACTTCTCTCGCGACGGTTCTGGAACGAGGCAAGGAGCCGACGGAAGCCCGACTGGTTCGGGTCGAATACAGTTCCGCCGTAACCCAGCACGAGCTCAATGGAACCGTGGGAGCGGCCCCGGACGTCTTGTCGGGTCGGTCGCTCCGCCTGTCGCTTGCCAGTGATGGCAGTGTTGCCGTGGCGGACTCGTCGGGAGCGCCTCTCTCCGCGGACATGGTGGACGAGGTGCGAGGCGACTACGTCGAAGTCGGACGGCCGCACTCGCTCCTGGCCTCGTTTCCTCCAGGAGCGCTGACGACGGGCGAAAAGGTCGGCTACCTGGACGAGTTCATTCGCAGGCAGGTCGACGGTCAGCTTGCTGCCACCGTGTTCCCGTCGGGCCAGTTCACATACGGGACCGCGAGTCACGTGCGCAGCATGACCACGGACTCTGTCCATTTCGAACTGGATGTTCAGACTCTCGCTGCGGACGGTGGGTGGATGGAGCCAAGTCTGCGCCTCCAAGGTGCGCTCGTCGTTCGAGCACCTCACGGTTGGCCTCTGTCTCTGACGCTCAAGGGCAAGGCTCGGCGCGCGTTCGCGACGTTGGGTGGAGTCCAGACCCATGACGGCTCGATCGCGCTCGAGATCCGATGGAGCTACGAATCCTAGCTGCTCACCCTCGCCGATCCACCGGTGCCGCCGTGAGGAAGCGCGGCGGAACGGCGTCCGTCAGCCACACCCGTTGTCGCTGCGGTGGAACGTGAACCCTTCCGGGCCATCGCGCCGCTGTCCACGCGGAGGACGCAGGGCTCACCGCGCCGCGCACCGACCCGCCGCGCCGTCTCCTCGTCCACCGACAGGTGCACGTGCGTCCGCCCCATCGGCCGCAGCCCTTCCACGCCGATCGCCGCGAGGTTCCTCGCGACCGTCCCGTGGAACAGCTGCGCCGGTGGCTCCACGCGACGAGCCCCAGATCCACCGCGACCGAGTGCCCTGACAGGCCCGCACGCGCAGCCCGTCCACCGACAGCGCGAACCGGCCCTTGTCGTCCGTCTCGACCACCTCGAGCAGCTCCGCCGAGCTCCACCCGAGCCCGGCGGCGAGCGCCTCGACCATCAAGAACCCTTCAGGGGTCGAGCGCGAGCCCCACCGAGTCCGGGCGGTGCCGGAGCACGAACGCGAGGCGTTTGCCGCGCGCCCGCTCTCCGACCCGCGCCCGCACGCTACGCGGAAGGCCCTTCGACCTTCTCGGCCACGACCTCGCGGGGCCGCGGCGTGGTACGTGAACACGAGCTCGCCGTCCTTCACGTCGACGAGCGCCTCGCCGCCGTTCTCGAGCTCCCCGAACAGGAGCACGTCCGTCAGGCGCTTCTTCACCTCGTTCTGGATCACGCGCGCGAGCGGGCGAGCGCCCATCTCCGGGTCGTAGCCCTTCTCGGCGAGCCACTTGCGGGGCGGGCTCGGTGATCGGGATCGTCGCGTGGCGCTCGCGCAGCTGGGCGTCGAGCTCGCCGATGAACTTGTCGACGATGCTCGCGACCACCGACGGATCGAGCGGGTTGAAGCCCACCTTGGCGTCGAGCCGGTTGCGGAACTCGGGCGAGAACAGGTCCTTGAAGGCCTTCTCTTCGTTGCCCTTCTGCGGGCCGCTGTCGCCGAACCCGACCCGCTTGCGCGCGAGGTCGCGGGCGCCGACGTTGCTGGTCATGATCAGCACGACGTGCCGGAAATCGCTGGCCACGCCGTTGTTGTCGGTGAGCTTGCCGTGGTCCATCACCTGGAGGAGCACGTTGAAGATCGAGGGTGCGCCTTCTCGATCTCGTCGAGCAGGAGCACCGAGTACGGGTGCTTCGTGATGGCCTCGGTGAGAAGCCCCCCCTGGTCGAAGCCGACGTAGCCGGGCGGCGCGCCGATGAGGCGCGAGACCGTGTGCCGCTCCATGTACTCGCTCATGTCGAAGCGGACGAAGGCGATGCCCAGGCACTTGGCGAGCTGCTTCGCGAGCTCCGTCTTGCCGACGCCGGTGGGGCCGGTGAAGAGGAAGCTCCCGATCGGCTTCTCGCCCCGCGCAGGCCGGCCCGCGCGAGCTTGATCGCCTGGGTGACCTCGCGGACGGCTTCTTCCTGGCCGAAGATGACGCGGCCGAGGTCGCGCTCGAGGTGGCGCAGGCCCTCCTTGTCGTCGGTCGACACCTCTTTCGGCGGGATCTGGGCCATCTTGGCGACGACCGTCTCGACGTCGCCGACGACCACCTCCAGCGGCACGTCGGCCGCCACGCCCTCCGCGCGGCCGCGCAGCTTCACCATCGCGCCGGCCTCGTCCATGAGGTCGATCGCCTTGTCGGGCAGCTTGCGGTCGTGGAGGTACTTGGCGGAGAGGTTGACGGCGGCCTCGAGGGTGGCCGCCTGGTAGACGACGCCGTGGAACTCCTCGTACTTGGACTTCAGCCCGGCGCAGATCGCGATCGCGTCCTCGAGCGAGGGCTCGGTGACCTCGACCTTCTGGAACCGGCGCGAGAGTGCGCGGTCGCGCTCGAAGTGGGTGCGCAGCTCGGCGAACGTGGTCGACCCGATGCAGCGCAGCTTGCCGCTCGAGAGCGCGGGCTTGAGCAGGTTGCCCGCGTCGAGCGTGCCGCCGCTCGCGGAGCCGGCGCCGATGATGGTGTGGATCCGTCGATGAAGAGGATCGCGTTCTTCTGCTTGGTGATGGCCTCGATGACGCCCTTCATGCGCTCCTCGAAGTCACCGCGGTAGCGCGTGCCGGCCACGACGCGCCCATGTCGAGCGTGTAGACCTGCGCGTCGAGCAGGGCGGGGGCACCTCGCCGCGCACGATCTTCCAGGCGAGGCCCTCGACGATAGCGGTCTTGCCGACGCCAGCGTCGCCCACCAGGAGCGGGTTGTTCTTGCGGCGACGCGCGAGCACGTGGATGCAGCGATCGACCTCTTTCTGTCGGCCGATCAGCGGGTCGATGCGGCCCTCGGCGGCCTCCTTGTTGAGGTGCACCGCGTAGGCCGCCAGCGGGTTCTTGGCGACCTTGGGCCGGCCGCTGCGCTCGTCGGACTCGCCGCTCGCGTCGGCCTTGTCGTCGCCCACCGGATCGTCCTCGCCGATCTTGGGGACCCGTGCGAGACGTATTCGACCACCGCGAGCCGCGTGACCCCTTGCTCGTCGAGCAGCGCGGCCGCCATCGAGTCGCGCTCGCTGAAGATCGCGATGAGCAGGTCGGCCGGCGTGACCTCGTTCTTCTCGGCGCCCTGCGCGTGCATGGTCGCGCGGCGCACGACGCGGGAGAGCCCCAGGGGAAGGGGGAGGGGCCGTCGGGCGACCGCGGCATCTCCCTCGTCGAGGTACTTGGTGAGCGCCTTCTTGAGCGCGTCCACGTCACGCCCCGAGTGCACGAGGACCTTGCTGAGCCCCGGATCGAAGCACAGCGCGAGGAGCAGGTGCTCCACGGTCATGAACTCGTGCTGGCGCCGGCTCGCCTCTTCGACGACCTGGTTCAGCGCGATCTCGACCTCGACCGACATCTTCATGTTGCTGCTGTCTCCCGTTGCACCGTTCCAGCGCTCATTCCTGCTCCGCGGTCACCTTGAGGGCATGCCGTGCTCGCGGGCGTAGGCCATCGTCTTGTCGACCTTCGATTCGGCGATGTCCTTCGGGTAGAGACCGGCGACCCCCATGCCCTTGTGATGCACCGAGAGCATCACGTAGGTCGCCTCGGACTCGCTCTTCTCGAAGAATCGCACCAGGACCTCCATGACGAACTCCTTGGTCGTGTAGTCGTCGTTGTGGAACAGCACCTTCCAGCGCTTGGGGCGCTGGATCTTGCGTTCCTCTTCGACGACGAGGTCGTCGTCCCGCTCGGGGTTCGGCGGCCTGGGATCGTTCGGGGCACCATGCTCTCCAGTCATAGAAGCGCATTCCACCTTGCGCATCGATAGCCGTCGTCGCCGCTCCCCGAACGGGTGGGTCCCACTTGCGTTCTGTGTTTGCAGAATATACAGTACGCACACCATGGCAGCAGTGATGGCAGAGGTCGGCGCAGGGCAGCGAGGGCATCCTCCGGGCGCGCAACGCCGCGCGCGGATCGCCTGCAAGCGAGCATCCCGGCAACTACAACCCGTGGCTGCACCTCGCGGCGACCACCGGCATCGGCGTCGCCACGCTGGTCGTGGGCCTGGTCATGATCCACGCCCCCACGTGGCGCGAGCTGCTCACCATCCCCCTGGTCTTCGTGTTCGCCAACGCCTTCGAGTGGCGGGCCCACAAGGATCTGCTCCACCACCGGCGCCCGCCGCTGCACGAGCTCTACGACCGTCACACCCCCGAGCACCACATGGTGTTCGGCTACGACGATATGGCGATCCGCGAGCCCCGCGAGCTGCACCGCGTGCTCATCCCGTGGATCGGCGTGCTCGGCATCGTCGTCGCGGTCAGCGCCGCTCGCGTGGGCGCTCGGGCGCTCTGGTCGCCCAACCGCGGCTGGTTGTTCCTCGTCTGTTCGGCCGTCTACATGGTGGGCTACGAGCTCGCACACGAGCTACCACCTCGCCCCGGACTCGTTCGTCGGTCGCCTCGCGCTCGTGCGGTTCCTCCGCGAGCACCACCGGCGCCACCACCACCCGCGCCTGATGCAGCGGTGGAACTTCAACGTCACCATCCCGCTGTTCGACTGGCTGCACCGGTCGGTCGTGTCCGAGAAGGTGCTCGCCGAGACGCTCGCGGAGACGCCGCAGCGCCGGTCGATCAATCACCATAGAGCCGGTCGATCACCCACGATTCCTACGGGCTGCGCCTCGGCGAGCGTGAGCCCGACCACGTCGTGGAAGGCCTGCGCGCCCGAGTCGCGCCAGGCGATCTCGCGGAAGCGATGGAAGAACGGCCAGATGGCCCTTCTCTTCGAGCCAGACAGACGAAAGCGCGCGACGGCGTAGTTCTCCCGACTCGCGCTTGCGGAACGCGGTCTCGTCCATCGCGAACAGCGTGTCCAGCCGTGCGCGGGGCGCGAGCTTCCGCTGCTCATGGGGTGATGTACCCGATGCGGGCCTTGCGATCGCCGTGGAGGACGCCGTTCTTGGCGTAGCGCGGCGTCTCGTACAGCGCCGCGAGCCCCTCGTAGAACCACGTGGGGATGCCGGGGAACCGCGCCAGCACGAGCGGGTGGACGGCCTCGTGCAATACCGTCAGCGTCCCGCCGTTCACGAGATCCACCACCGCGAGCCCATCCGAGGGGACGAAGAAGCCGCGGTCCGACACGCACGGCCTGTCCCACCTGGCGACGCAGAACGTCTGGTAGCTGCCTGCATCGGGCAGCAGGTAGAGCGCGGTCGCGGCCCCGCCCGGAGGGACGCCGAGCCCCGCACCCGCGAGGCCGGCGTACAGGCGACGCAGCTCGGCCTCGGCCTCGATGAACTCTTGCTCCGGGGTGCCCGCTGGCGCGGCGAGGACGAACGCGGGCTCGATGACCGCGATGCGCGCGCCCTCCCCGAGGTCGGACCGCGCCCGCGTCGCGTGCTGCGCGAGGCGAGGGGGGCGTACGCGAGCCGCGAGCGCGAAGACCCAGACCACCACCGCGCGCCGCCACCCACGGAGTGCCAGCAGCTGGGGCTCTTCGGTCAGAACCGCGCCTCGGCGTGCACGCCGAAGCCCAGCCCGAGCAGGCCGTGGCGCACGTGGGGACCGATGGCGAAGTGCGGCACGTGCAGATCGAGACCGAGCAACGCGTCGAAGCCGAAGCGTACGCGGGTGCCCGCGGGCTTGGTGGCGTCGTACCAATTCGATCCGCGGCGCACGTCGGGGCCGACGCCGACGCGGACCCAGGGGTCGAACAACGCGGCGGGGCGCAGGTGCAGCTCGCCGAACGCACGGAGCGCGTCGACGGTGTCCGGACAGTCGCTGCGGAGGCACTGGTCGTAGTGCAGGTCGTAGTGGAGGTGCTCGTACGAGATGCCGACGGAGGCGTGGGAGACCAGCACCCTTCGAACGTGGACTCCGTAGGGGATGACCGGGAGGTTGACCTCGGGCGGCGCCTGGAAACCGATCTGCCACCCACGGCCCAGGCTTCCTCGGTCGGGGCCGCGTTCAGGTCCCCCGAGGTACCCATCGCGGCGACCACGACGAGCAGTGCGGCCGGGCGGACGGTCATGCCCGACTCTCTAGCAGAAAGAAGCCGCGTCGCCGTTCACGCCGGACGTGATCCCGTTGTCGTGGTCTCACCCGTGGATGCCGAGCGAGATCGAGACCCCGAGCTGGTCGTCGAGGTACGTGCGGTTCGGGGCTCCCCCGCTGATCCACGTGCGGGTCCAGTGCACCCCCACCATGCCGAGCGCCCAGCCGAACAGGAGCTCGCTGCGCAGCGTGCGCGAGGCGAGGTCGCCGGTGGCGAACAGCTCGAGGCGCGCGTTCGCGTGGATGGCGACGTCCCGCGCGGGGAACAGCCGCGTACGGAGGAGGCCCGCGACGTTGCCGCGCACGCCGTCGTGGGCCCACCACAGCCGATCGCCGAGCTCGAGGCCGGGACCGAGCCCAACGATCACGCTCCCCCGCGGGCTCGCGAAGAGGACCGCGTCGAGCGCGCCTCCAGCCGATACGTCGTGGCCTTGTTCCCCCAGGGCACCGCAGTGCCGCCCCACAGGAGCCGATCTCGAAGCCGGCGTATTCCGAGGGGAAACGCATCGCCTGAGGTCGAGGGCGACCGCGGTGCCGCGGTAGCCCTTGGCGCGTCCCCTGGCCGATCAAACGGCTCCCGTTCACCGTCGAGACGCTCCCGCCGATGCGGGCGAACTCGGTGGGTGACATCGGCAGCGCGGTGGCCGCGAGGAGGGTCAGCGTGGCGAGCACGGCCCCGGCTCTTCAAGTCCCGGGCCAACGCCGGTCAAGGGTTGTAGACCTCGAAGTCGGTCGGAGCGCCGTCGACCCCGATGAACCCGACCCGCGTGCCCGCGACCTCCACCTTGCGCACCGTGCAACCGGGCTTGCACCGGAGCGTCTCGAGGAGTGTATTGAGGACCAGGCTCCCGCCCGCCGAGCCCGTGACCACGATCCGATCGTTGCTCGCCTGCACGAGTCCCGGCCCCGCGGGCAGGAACCAGTTGTGGAGCAGGCGGGTCCGGAAGAACAGCCCCCCGATCGGCCCGGGCACCGGCTCGAGCAGATCGCGGCGGGCCTCGAGCGCGGGCCAGTGCTTCACGAGCACCACCCACTGCACGTTGAAGGTCTCGAGGTACTTGCGGGAAGGCCTCCACGTCGACCGGCCGGTCCTCCGGGCTGCACGCGGAAGAAGTTGGCGTCGGAGTGGGCGAGGTTGATCTCGCGAACCCACCGAGCACCTGCGCGTGGGTGCGCCCGCGAGCTGCTCGCCGGTCATCCACCACTCGACGAGCCAGCGGCCGCGGCCGTCGTCGCGCTTCTTCACGGGAGTCCTCGATGGCGGGGAACAGCGCGTCGGGCGCGTGGCGGTAGACGAACGGCTCGGGCCAGCCCTGCGTGCCGAACTCCGAGCGGTCCGCCGATGTTGGGCGGCGCGAGGGGCAGGGGCTTCTTGTGGCGCGGCACGAGGTCCGGGACGAAGTAGAGGACGTCGCGCAGCAGCCGCGGCGCGCGACCAGCACGAGCACGCCGAGCATCGCGGCCACCGCGCCCTCGCTCGCGCAACGCCGTCGCGATCGGCGCCGCGAGGTCGTCGAACAGCTCCCCGCGAACACCGTCGCGAGCACGATCGCCGGCAGCACGAAGCGGTAGGGCTGCACCTGCCGCAGCAGCGGCACGAGCGAACCGACGTAGGCCACGAACAGCGGGAACAGGAGCGCGGGCCTCACCCACGGCAACCGCGCGTCCTTCTCCTTGCGCATGCGGTAGAGCGCGGCCGCGCACGCCGCGAGCGCCACGAACCGGAACCCGCTGCGGTTGCCGAGCACGCCGGTGACCCACGGCTCTGGTGATCGCGAGCCAGTCCCAGAGGACGAAATCGGGCGTGGCGTCGAGGTAGTAGCCGCTGTCGAGGATGTAGTGCCAGAAGCGGAGCGCCGTCTTCAGCCACCAGAGGTTGGCGAGCACCGTGAGGGGCGCGGCCGCGAGGATGCCCGCGTGCTCGTTGCGCGAGAGCGCCTTCCGCTCGCGGACGTAGAGCACCAGCATGGGCCCCGCGAGCGCGAGGAACGTGTACGGGTGCAGCGTGTGCACGAGCGCGAGCACCGGCCCGAGCAACGCGAGCTGCCAGCGCTTGCGTTCGCGGACGTAGGACGAGCAACCCGAGCGGCAGCAGGAAGCAGTACGCGGCCGCCGCCCAGCACACCATGCCGACGAACCACAGCCAGTGCGTGAAGCCGTCGAACCACCACACGAGCGCGGCGAGCGAGCCCGCGATCAGCGCCGCGCGGGGCCGTGCCCCGAGGAGCCGCGCCGAGGCCACGACCACCGGGAACACCCCGATCGAGACCAGCCACGCGAACAGGTTGAACGCGCGGTCGAAGCGCACGCCGAGCTTCACGGGCGCGATGCAGAACACCTCCCAGAGCTTGTTGTCGGCGTCGAAGATGGCCCCCGACGGCTGCCCCGCGAGCAGGTGCGGGTCCCAGAGCCAGGTGCGCCCCGACGCCTGCCAGGCCTCGACGGCGCCTTTGCACTGCTCGTAGTGGGTCGAGAAATCGAGCGAGATCATCGGCTCGCGCCCGAGCACCACCGACGCCGGCGACATGTAGAGCATCACGCCCACGTGGGCCGCGAAGAGCAGCGCGAAGAAGGCGGCGAAGCGGCGCGGGTTCATGGCAGGAGCGGGCGCAGGTGGCCGACCACGCGCAGGTAGGCGAGAGGCCGAGCCAGGTGGCGCCGAACAGTCGCGCAGCAAGTCCCAGGTGCGCGAGGCCGTCGCCGGCGTGAGCGGCCACAAGAGGCCGACGAGGAGCACGGGCCCGAGGAACGCGTGGAGGTAGAGCGTGGTGTACGCGGCCGAGGCCACGATCAGCACCCGCGTGGTCGCGGCGGTGAGGCCAGCCCGAACACCACCGCGGTCGTGCGCAGGCCCGCGCGGGCGTCGGTTTCGGCGTCGCGGATCACCTGCACGCCCTCGGTGACCATGCAGAGGAGCGCGAGCAGGCCAACCAGGCGCAGGCCCACGCGGTGGTCGAGCGGACAGCCGACGAGCGCCATCGTCGTGCCCCACGTGGCCATCGCGAGGATGTCGACGCCGGGGTGGCGCTTCAGCCAGCGCGAGTAGAGGACGATCACGACCGTGTTGGCCGCGAGCACCACGAGCAGGCCCTTGCCGTGCAGCGCGGCGACCGCGGCAGCGATCGCCAGCAGCCCGACCGCGCCGAGCCAGCCCGAAGCGACGTGTTCGGCGAGGAACCGCGTACGGGCCACGTCGCGGCCCTCGGCGCGCACGTCGATCCGACGTCGAAGAGGTCGTTGACCAGGTAGACGAAGGCGTTGAGCACCGCGCCGAACACCAGGCGGTGCCCGACGTCGAGCAGCGGCAGCCGGAGCGCGAACGCGAGCGTGGTGCTCGGTGACGAGGTTCCCCCATCTCGCGCTTCTTTGAGGCGGAAGATCGTGGCGTCCGCGACGATGCGCGCGGCGTCGAGGGGCTCGCCCGGAGGTCCATCGTCAGCCGCCGTACAGCTCCGTGACCCACATCTCTCGGTCTTGTCGTCGACGACCACGCCGATGCCGACCTTGGTGAAGCGCGTCTCGAGCGCTTTGCCCGCGGTGCGACGGCGAGGCGTAGAGCGCGCGGTGCGCGGCCTTCTCGGTCCTCGCCTTGGCGACGTTCTCTCCGACCACCTTCCACTTCTTGCCGCTCGCGGCGGCGCGCGACGCCGGGTCGCCGTCGCCCACGTCGTGCCCGAGGAGCTTGGCCTTGCGCATGGCCTCGGCGTGCGCGCGCGCGCGAGCTTGTCGAGGTCGGGTCGCGCACGAGCGACGGGAGCTTCTCGGCCTTGCGCGCGCCCGTCGAGGCGGAGGAAGAGGGCGGTCGCCGGGTCCTTCTCCTTGTCGCCCGCGGCCTCGCCCGGCACCTCGCTTCGAGGGCGGCTGCTCGGGGCGCGAGCGCGGCCCAGACCTCGGCCTCGAGCACCGGGCCGCGCGCGCCGGCTCCGTCGTCGGCGAGGATCTGCACGACGTCGCCCCGCGGTCGCCACCAGGAACTTCGCGCGCACGTGCGGCGCGCTGCCGGTCACCGAGGAGAGGATGGTCTTCGGCGCGCCGGTCGGCGGCAGGAGCACGACACGCCCCTCGGTCTGCCCGGCGAGCAGTCGTGCATCGACGTCGATCCAGGTGTTGGTGTTCACCTGCGTCGGGATCGCAGCGAGGTCGGCGACGGGGTCGATCATCACGAGCGCGAGGGAGTCCCTTGCCGCCCTTTGCAGCCGCCCACGCCGCAGCGCAGGGCGCGCGTGCGCGCCGAGCCACGTGACCACGTCCTTTGCCGAGCGCCTTGCGATCGAGCTGACCCTCGACGACCGCGCCCCAGGTGCGCGGCCACACGTGCGGGCTCCGGCCTTGCGCTGCAGCCACTCGATCTCCTGCGCGTCGGGCAGCTTGCCGCGCTCGGCGAGGACCTTCGCCAGCTCCAGCGCGACCGTGACGAGGGCGCGATCGAGGCCCCCGCCGCAGGCCTTCACCAGGGGGGCGTCGGAGAGCGGCATCGAGACGCCCCCTTGGGGTGAGACGGTCTCCTTGACCCAGGTCGAGGTCGGAGGGGCGGCGGCGCCCCGGACGGATGCGGCCAGGACAGCGGCGCCCAGCACTGCCCGCCAAGGAGTTCGTGACACCCAGGAAGCCTAGGCGATCCGCGGGCTTCGGGCCCAAATCGGCGCCGTCTCGCGCCGGACAGCCCAGATGGAATGATGCAAGCCGGGCGTTGCCGACGGAATCCCTTACGTATGAAGTAGCGGACGGACGGGGGTTTCCGTATCCTGTGACCACCTCGATGAAGAAGCTCCTCCGTGCCCTCCTCTTGACCTCCGTCATCGTCGTCCCGGCCGGCCTCGTCGGCGTGGGCTGTGCCGAGTCGGTCGACTCGGAGACGACGAGCGACATCGATTCCGGGACCGCCGTGACCGACACGGGCAGCAAGGACAGCTCGTCGGGGACACGGGCACCAGGACACGGGCACCCCCCGACACGGGCACGCCGGACACGGTGACCCGGACACGGTGAGCTCGCGGACTCGGACTTCCCCGACTTCGGCGGCACCGACAGCGGTGGGAGCGACGGTGGTGGCTTCGAGGTCGGCGCGTTCCGTCCCGGCTTCGGCCCGACCTGCGCCGCGGACAAGGACTGCGGCGACGGCGCCTGCTGCACGAAGGACAACCGCTGCGGCGTCGTGTTCGCCGGCGAGTGCGTCGCCTTCTGAGCGACACCGGATCTTCACGCGGCAACGAGGGGCGTCACGCCCCTCGTTTGCTTTTGTCCGTGCGGTTCAGTTCGCGATTGGCTCGGGGGCGCCGCGCTCGATCGGCTGACCCGAGACCTCCCAGGAGAGGAAGCCGCCCTCGGGGAACGCGACGGGGTAACCTCTTCTGCCAGCTTCTCGGCGAGCGCCTTGGTCTCGGTGCCGGCGCGGCAGTAGAGGACGGCGGCGCGCCCCGTGGCCATCAGCGTCGGCCTGGCGGCGATGTCCGCCAGCGGAGAGTGCAACGCGCCCGGGATGCGCGCGGGTGAACGACTGGACGTCGCGGGTGTCGACCGCGACGACCCGACCGGCCTGCGCGAGCTTGAGGAACTCCTCGACGCGCACCGCGGACTCGGAGCGCGGCAAGAACGGCTCGATCATCGCGCGGAGCTGCGCGCGACGGAGCGCGCCGGGCTGTCCACCTGCGATGCGCCCGCCCCTTGAAGACCACGTGAACGTGGGGACACTCCGATCTGGAGCTCCTGCGCGAGCGCCGGGCACTTGTCGACGTCGACCTTGACGACCTTGGCCTTGCCTCGAGCTCGTGCATGCGCGATCAGATCGGGCTCGACCTGCTTGCAGGGGCCACACCACACCGCGGAGAACTCGACGAGCACCGGCAGCTCGGACTTGAGGATCTCACGCTCGAAGGACTGCTCGTCGACATAGGGGATCGCAGAGGGCGCCATGGGGTCGCAAGCAAGGATGTCGGCGCGGTGATCTGAAGCCCGTGCGACACTAGAAAGAAACTCACGGGGCGGTTGGGTCACGCGGCCGACTTTACCTCGACCTCGACGCCAAGGTCAGCAAGGCGCTTGAGGAGGCGGCTGGTGACGCGCTGACGGTCCTTCTGGTCGAAGTAGGTCGGGCCGAGGTCGCGATAGTCCGTCCCATCGCGAAGGAGGTGAAAGGCAATCGTGAGAAGGCTTGCGGCGACTGCGACGGCGGCCTTCTGCGCGGGGGCACAGACCCGCCCAAGATACGAGGTGCGCGGCGGTGGGGAAACGGGCCATGTCGGTGCCGATCTCAGCCAGGATCACGTTCGCGGCGATCCGACTGATCCCAGGGATCGTCGTGAGTCGAGTCGCCACGCTCTCGAAAGGGCTGACGTGCTCGTCGATGCGCTGGTCTAGCGTGGTGATGGCGGCCTGTAGGGCGTCGACCTGGTCCAAGTGCGGCTTCAGCATGAAGCGATGGTGGCGTATCTTGCCACGGCACCCGACGAGATCCTCGCGTTCGCCTTGATCCTCGAGTTGGCGAGCGCTGCAAGCTCTTCCGGGTCTGTGTTGCCACTCACGATCGCGTCGAGGATGCGACGACCGCTCTTGCCGAGCGTGTCTGAGATCTCGCTCGACAGCTTGACGTTCGCATCTTCCAGTACCTTCTGGATGCGCTGCGTGTGTTGAACGACCTCACGCGCGAGCTGCTTGCGTGTCCTTGTCAGGTCTCGCAGCTCCTGCACGGGCGCGGGGGGCACGAAACTGCTGCGCACCAGCCCGTGTGCGAGCAGGTCAGCGAGCCACGTTGCGTCGTTCATATCGGTCTTGCGACCTGGCAGATTGCGTACATCGCGGGCGTTCGCGAGGAAGAGCTCCAGAACCCTTCCAAGACGTGCCAAACCGGTCGCCAGTAGACACCGTCGCCTCCATGACGACGTGCGTGCAGCCGACCTCGCTCAGCCACGCCGCGAGGTCTATCAGTGCCGATGTCGTCGTACGAAAGGCCGCTGCTCCCGTCGGAACAGCCGCCCGCCGGATCCCCCGAGTCGCACCGCTGCGACAACCTCGTCCTTGTGAACATCCAGCCCGGCACATACCTCGTACAAGACTTCCATGCTGCCCTCCGGTGCCGGCGGGAGCGCTCCTCGTGTTGAAGTCTAGAAAGCGTGCTCACGCCGAGCCGAAGCCCGGCGTGGCGACAGTTCGTGGTGCTCGAGAGCGCTCTGGGTCCAACTCACTTACGGGTTCGTAGCGCCAATGGGAAACCGACCTCTCACCGGCGCCATGATCTTGCCACGTTTCATCGTTCGTTGGCCGCGCGCTCGCGCGGTGAGCAACTCACTTGCCTGGCAGGCAACGGCGGGGCTTCGGCTTCACGGTCGGCGCCGGCCCCGGGGGCAGGCAGGATGGGGGCTTCGGCGTCGGGTTCGGCGGCGTGTACGTGGGCGGTGGCCCAGGGTTCGGCGCAGGCGTCGGCGTGAACGTCGGTGGCGGTGCGGCTTCGGCACGGGCGCGCACGTGGGCCCGGGCTTCGGCGTGTACGTGGGTGTTGGTCCAGGTGCGGGCGGCGGCATGTACGTCGGCGGCGGCGCGGGCTTGGCGGTCGGCGTGGGGATGTTAGTCGGGCCGGGCATCGGCGGCGGCGGGACAGCGGTGGTGCGACCGTGGGCCCGGGCGTCGCGGTCGGCGAAGGTCCGTCGGTGGCGCCGGCGTCCACTTGGAGCCGGGTGGCGGCGCGGCCGTCGGCATTGGCGCACCGGGCTTGCCGGCGAGCGGTGGCGTGTACGGCTTGCCCTGGGAGCGAGCTTCGACGAAGCGCCGGGGTCCACGCGACGGCGCCGGCTTGGCGTGGGCGGTGGGGGCGATCGTGCTGCCCTGACGTGATCGGGGGGAGTCCTGCGCCGACGGGCGGAGGTCCGGGAACGGACGCGCGCCGTGCAGCGGGGCGCGGCGGCGGCGTGGGTACAGCGTGTGGTCGCGCCGAGGATGGCGCCGTGATGCTCGTGGCCGAGAGGTGGTGCGAGGGCCCTGCGGGTGGAAGAAGTGGTGCGAGTGCACGAACACGAACGGCGTGACGCCGAGGGTGATGGTGACGGCCGCGCCTCCCCGCCAGCCGTAGTGCGGATACGCGGGACCCCAGCCCGTAGCCGTTGCCCGACCGCCACTCGACCCACGCGGAGTGTAGCGCGCCGGGGATCACACCAGCCGTAGCCGTCGCTCAGACCTAGCGACCGTAGTGGAGGGCCCCAGCCCCAGGCGAAGTCGCTCACCCAGTAGTAGCCCTCGCTCGTGTACGCCCAGTGGCCGTGGGTGACGTAGGGCGAGAAGCCCACGCCGACGACGGTGGTCGCCGGCACCCACACGACGCCGAACGTCGCGTCCTCGACCCACACACCATACGGATCGAGCGCCGGCCGGAAGGTGGCGAGGGCGGTCGGATCGGTGTCGTCCGCGTCCACGTCGACCTCGGCGACCGGCGCAGCGACCGGCGTGGGCTCCCAGCCACCGACCTGGGTCTGGCCCTGGACGTAGCAACCGGCGAAGCGCGAGCGCGAAGAAGAGGGGCGTGCGGGTGCGCATGCGCGCGTGGCTGCAATGCCCACGCCGCTCCCGTTCTCCGCACGTTCGCTAGAACGCCCCACGTATTTCCGCGCAATCCGTGCAGCCGTCAACGCGCTCGCTCGCGCGCCAAGGACCAAGAGTTCTCACCCCCAGGGACCCGAGCGAAACAGTTTCTCTCGGGACGCGCCCCCATGGGCGCGCAACTTCCGGCCGGGAAAACCCCCGGCCGCAGGCCGGATCACGTGCGCAGGCGCTCTTTCGGGTCGAGGGTGTCGCGCATCGCCTCACCCAGCAGCACGCTCGCGGCCACGGTGATCGGCACGAGCAGCGAGAACGCGACCAGCCACCAGGCCTCGGGGGTGGCGTCGCGCCTGCCCGAGCAACGCACCCACGCGAGGATGCACCTGACCGACGCCGACGATGGCCACCGCCGACTCGACACCACCACCGTGCCGACGCCGAACGCGGCCACCACGAGGGCCCGACGAGAGCACCCACGGCATCACGTGCGACGCGAGGATGCGACCGGGCCTCGCGCCGAGCGCGCGCGGCGGTCACGTGGTCGAGGTCTGCACGCGGATCACGTCGGCCCGCGCGACGAGCGCGATCTCCGGCACCGGCAGGCCCGACCACGAGCAGCAGGGTGAAGGTGGCGGGACCCGGCCTGCAGCACGAGCACGAGGAGCAGCGAGGGCACGGCGGCGGTGACCTCGAGCAAGCGGCGCAGGAAGCCGTCGAAGCCGCCGCGCAGGAGACCGCTCAGCGCACCGAGCGCCGCGCCGAGCGCGCCCGACCCGAGCACCGCCAGCAGCGCGAGCGTGAGCGTGGGGAACGAGCCCGAGATCAACGCGCGGAACACGTCGCGGCCGGCCTCGTCGGTGCCGAGGACGTGTGGCTCGCCGAAGGACCGAGGAGGGACTCGGAGGCGCGTCCGGTCGGCGGCGCGACGAGCGCACCGACCACGAGCAGCCCCGTCAGCACGAGGGCGAGGACACCGCCGACGCGCGCGCGGGTGTCCCGGCGGAGGGCGCCGAGGAACTGACGGAACACCTGCCGCGCCGGGTCGGCGAACGCGGCGATCGCCGGGTCGGCGACGGCGCTCGCGGTCATCGTCAGGCGCTGGAGCAGGAGCTGCGGCGCGAGGTCATCGTTCACCCCGTCGCGCACCAGAGAGCCCGGACGCGCGGATCGACGAGGCCGTGCAGCACGTCGGCGAACAGCACGAGCACCGCCGAGAAACGGGCCAACGCGAGCACGAAGGGCATGATCCAGGGCAGGTCGCGCGCCCGCAGCGCGGCCATCGCGGCGGGTCCGAGCCCCGGCAGATCGAGCACCTCCTCACCACGAGCGTCGAGGAGGAGAAGAGGCACCTGCACGGCCGCATAGGCGAACGTGGGCCGAGCGCGGCGCGCGCGATCATCCACCAGCGGCGCCCGCGTGGGAGGCCCATCGCCCGCGTGGTGACGACCAGTGGGCCGTGGCGACGTCGAGCACGCTGGCCCGCATCTGCCGCGAGATCGGGGCGAGCGGAACCAGCGCGAGCGCCACGGCGACGAACACCTCGTTGCGCGCGAACGCGCCCGAGGCGCCGCGGATAGCGAGGGCGAGCATGAACGCGGGCAGCGCGTACAGCACCACGGAGGCCGTGCCGATCACGCGCGCGGGCGCCTGCCTCCTCCGCGCGGTGAGGAGCCACGCGAGCGGCAGACCGCCGAGGTAGGCGAGGGCGAGCGCCGTGAGCACCCGGCCGATCGTCTTGGGCGCGCGCGCGCGCAGATCTTCGCCGACCGGCTTGTCGTCCCGCAGCGATCGGCCGAGCGTGCCCTGGGAGAGCTCCGCGGCGTAGCGACCGAGGCGGGTGTCGGTCACGTGGGCGACCAGCCGCTCGAGCGGGTCGTGCTCGCGGTACTCGGCGCGATGGAGCGACCACCAGGCGAGGAGGCGCGCGCGACCCTCGGGGCGCGGGTAGCCGGCCTGCTTGACGGCGTCGGCGGCGAGCGACTCGAGCAGCGTGCGGTCGGCCGCGGTGGGCTTCTGCCCGAGCACCTCGAAGATCGGCGCGATGACGGCGGTATCTGCCGCGCGCAGCTCGGCGCGGTAGCTCGGCTCGTCGCGCGCCTCGAGGAGGCGGCGCAGCGTGCGCTTGACCGACGCGGGGCGGAGATCGGCGCCGTGCTCGTCGAGGAGGCGGCGGAAGTAGCTCTCCGCCTTCTTCGGGTCGTCGAGGTCGCTGGCGTCGATCTGGCCCATGCGGACGGCGAGCGGCTGGAGCTCGTGCGCGACGGCGCCGCGGGCGCCGGGCGAGAGGCGCTTCGAACGCGGCCCGAGCTCGGGCAGACCCGCCGCGCCGATCGGGCAGCGGCCGCGCGCTCGCGCCTCCCCCGTGGAGCTCGCCGCGCGTTCGACCAGCGCCGGCACGAGCCGCGGGCGGTCCTCGGGGTCGAGGTTGAACAGCACCGGCAGGTGGAGGGCGCGCTTGGCCTGACCCTCGGCGTCGAGATCGGGTGGCGGTACGCTGGCGACGAGCGCGAACAGCACCACGCCGAACAGCAGCAGCGCGGGCCCCATGGGGACCAGGCGGCGGAAGAACCAGCCGAACACCGCTACTTCCCGTCGCGGTACGCGCGGAGGGCGTTGACGATCGCGTCGGCCACCCGCGCCCGGTAGTCGGTCTTGGCGAGGTAGCCCTCCTCGACCGGGTTCGAGATGAACGACACCTCCATGAGCACGGCGGGCATGCGCGCGCCGACGAGCACGAAGAACCCGGCGCCGTGCACGCCGCCGTCGAGCACGTCGCCGTAGCTGACGCCCTTCTCCTCGGCGGCGTGGAGCGACGACATGGTGGCCTTCTGCAGCAGCGTCGCGAGGTGGTGCGAGCGCGCGCCGACCTCGGCGATCTTGAGGTCGTCCAGGATCGCGCGGAGCTCGCCGTGGCTCGCCGCGCCGCCGCCGTTCTCGCGCTTGGCGACGCGGTGGGCGAGCTCGTCGCGCGCGGTGTCGAGCACGTAGGTCTCGATGCCGCGCCGGGCCTTGGTCTCGGCGGCGTTGCAGTGGATGGAGACGAAGACGTCGGCCTCGAAGGCGTTGCCGACGGCCGCGCGCTCCTCGAGGGACACGAACGCGTCGCTGCCGCGCGTGAGCCGCACCTCGACGCCGAGCTCGCGCGCGAGGATCGGCCCGACCATCTTGGCGATGGCGATGGTGACGTCCTTCTCGCGCAGGCCCGTGGGGCCGATGGCGCCCGGGTCGGCGCCGCCGTGGCCGGGATCGACCACCACCCGCCGCAGCGGCCTCGGCCCCGAGGCCACGCCGAACACCGGCGGCTGGGTGCCGAGGTCGACGACGATCCGGAATGGGTCGGGCAGGAAGAACACGCGGCGATACGCGGGACGCGCGAGCGACAGGGTGAGCACGAGGCCGCCCTCGGTCTTGGCGAGCCCGCCGCCCAGCAGCAGGCTCTTGGGCGGCGAGGGCTCGAGGGTGGGCTCGCTGCCGCCCGCCGCGAGGCTCGGGAGCTCCGCGCCGTCGATGCGCAGACGGACGCCTCCACCGCTCGCTGGCTCGAGCGCGTAGGCCGCGGCGCGATCGAGCTCGATCACGACGCGCGCGGTGTCTCCCGTGGTCCAGCGCGAGAGCCGCGACACGCGGGGCCTGGCCTCGCTCTTGGGCGGAGCGATGCCGGCGTCCTCGATGGGGACACCCTCGGCGGTGAGCGCACGATCGAGCTGCTCGAGCACGGTCGGCGGGGGCCGGAACGGAGACGCGCGCACGAGCGCCTGCTCGAGCTCGTCGACGCACGGCGCGGCGTGGAACCGGCGGCGCGCGACGTAGAGCTCCTGGTAGGTGACGCCCGGGTCGTGCGCGATCTCGCCGCTCAGCTCGGCGAACAGGCGCGCGGGGCGGCAGGCCTCGAGATCCACGCGCTTGCCCGCCGTGGCGAACGCGGCGAGGGCGGCCCGCGCGTCGGGCTCGGAGCTGCCCGACGAGGCGCGGAACACCCGCAAGCGCAGCTCGCCGGCCAGCGTGCCGAGCGAGACGCCCCGCGCCGTGCCGCCCTCCGACGCCGCCGCGGTCGCGAGCTTGTCGGCGAACGCGCGCAGGGCGACGGCGTCTGCGTCCGGGTTCGCGAGCAGGCGCGTGCCCTCGTCGAGGATCTCGAGCGAGGGCGGGGCGGCGTCGGGGCTCCGCCGCCATGGCCCGCGCACCCCACGGCGAGCGCGAGGATCGCGGCGAGGGCAGTGGAGGCGAGGCGCGGCACGGCCCCCACGATGGCAAGGTCACGTTGCGGCGTCGAGACGAAGCTCGATAGGATGGGCCGGTGACCGCCCCCACGACCCCCACCTACGAAGACCGCAACACCGGGACCGTCTACGCGAGCGCCTTCGAGATGGTGAACGCGTACATCACGCGGTTCGCCGAGAGCGCCCAGGTCGCCCTCGAGCCGCTGGACGCCACGGGGTACACGCAGGTCAAGCGCGGCAGCGCCTACGTCGGCATCAACGTGCTGGAGGAGAACGGCGTGCTGATGTTCCTCGCGCCGATCATGGAGATCCCCTTCGCGGGGCGCGAGCGCCTGTATCGGAAGCTGCTCGAGCTCTCGTTCCTGCAGACCAGCGACGCGGCGTTCGCCATCGACGGCAAGAAGGACGTCGTCTACGTGCGCGCTCTGCGCCGCATCTCGGGGCTCGACTTCGAGGAGTTCGAGGATCTGCTGCAGACCGTCAGCGCGGTCGCCGACGAGTGGGACGACGAGCTCCAGCGGGAGTTCGGCGAAGGCGCCTGAAGGTCGCGCCTACATGGGGCGTCGATCGGCCACCTGTGGCCGCTGCTTGGCCGTGAACCCGTAAAGATCCGCCGATACGGCGAGGATTTGCGGGCGATGAACGCGGCCTGCTAGATCACATCCAACTTTCGGACGCCACGTGCGTCGGAGCTCGTATGGCCAATACCCCGATCGCTTCGCCTTCCCACGCGGGCTTCAAGATGGCGAGCCTCTCGCCCGAAGAGCTCGACAAGTTCGCGGCGTTGTTCGTGCCGAGCTGGGAGGCCGCGGCGGCCGATGCACCGGCGGCGGCGCCCGACCCGGGCTTCTCGGCGGCCAAGGTGGATGCTGGCCTCGCGGCGCAGCTTCTCCCACCGAGCGCGCCCGCGGTGGCCGTGGCCCCGGCCAAGAACCCCAAGGCCACGATGATCGGGATGGTCGCGCCCACGCTGCCCGTCGCCGAGCCCGTCGTCGCGCCGGCCGGCAACCCCAAGGCCACGATGATGGGGATCGCCGCGCCGATCGCCCCGCCTCCCGACCTCGACGTGTCGATCGACGCGGCCCCGATGGCATCGGCGGCGGTTGCGGCCCCGGTCGCCGCGCCCGTCGCTGCCGCCATCGCTGCCCCGGTCGCTGCCCCCGTCGCCCCCCCCGTCGCCCGCGCGGCGCCGGTGGCCAGCTACGAGGAGGACGCGCCCCCGCCGAAGAAGAAGACCGGCCTCGTGATCGGTGGCGTGCTCGGCCTCGGCGCGGTCATCGCCATCGTCGCGGTCGTGGCGACCAGCGGTGGCGACAAGGACAAGAAGTCCGAGACCAAGGACGAGAAGCCGGCGGTCACGGCAGAAGAGAAGAAGAAGTCCGCGTTGCCGGACCCTGGGTCGGTCAAGGCGGAGAAGGACGAGCCGAAGAAGGACGAGCCGAAGAAGGACGAGCCGAAGAAGGACGAGCCGAAGAAGGACGAGCCCAAGGCTCCGGAGCCCGCGAAGACCGCAGCGCCCGAACCCCCCAAGCCACCGCCGGTCGCCACGCAGCCTCCGGCGAAGGCTCCTCCGACCTTCACGGCCCCTCCTCCGGTCAAGCCTCCGCCCGTCGCTCCCCCTCCGGCGAAGAAACCCCCGAAGGTCAAAGACGAATTCTGATACAGATTCGGCGACCCTCGCGTGCCCGCGAGGTCCAGCGAGGAACACCAGCATGCGGAACGAGGCCTTGGCTTGTCTGCTCGCCGTCTCCGTGGCGAGCGCTTCGACGACGTTGCCCACGCGGTACGCCCACGCGCAAGCGATGGACGCCGACACCAAGGAGGCGAAGAAGCTCTTCGACGACGGCGTCGTCCTCTACAAGGCCGGCAAGTACGAGGAGGCGCGGGTCAAGTTCAAGGCCGCCTACGGCCTGAAGAAGCGCCCGAGCATCATCCTCAACCTCGCCAACGCCGAGATGCAGACCAAGCGCCCGGTCGATGCGGCCACGCACTATCGCGAGGTGCTCGGCATGGCCGACGCCAAGCCCGACGACAAGGAAGACGCGAAGAACGGCCTCACCGAGGTGCGCAAGCAGCTCGGGGTCATCATGGTCGACGCGCCGGCCGGGAGCACGGTCACCGTCGACGGCGAGGCCAAGGGCACGACGCCGATCGAGGGGGGCATCGAGGTGCTCCCTGGTGCACACACCGTGGTGGTGAAGGTCGCGGGCAAGGACATCACCGAGAAGGTCAGCCCCAACGCGGGTGGCTCGGTCACGGTCAAGGCGAACAAGGCCGCCGATCCGGTGACGCCTCCTCCTCCTCCGCCGCCCACCGGTGGCGGGAACGAACCGCCCCCTCCGCCGCCGACCGGTGGTGGGGTCGAGCCCCCGCCGCCCGGCGGTGGTGGCGGTGGCGCCGTGGTGACGCCCGACACGGGCAAACCCGGCTTCTTCAAGTCGCTGCACTGGAGCACCTACGTCTCGGCGGGTGTCACCGTCGTCGGCGCGGTGGGGTGGATCGGCTTCTACTCGTCGTTCTCCACCCACGACGACAACGCGGTCAAGCTGCAGGACGCCTACAAGCTCAAGGGCGACAAGTGCAAGACCACCGACGGCATCTCCTGCAAGACCGCCGGTCTCGACGAGATCTCGCAGCGTGATTCGGCGAAGACGTGGATGATCGTCTCGGCCACGTTCACGGTGCTCGGCCTCGCGGGCACGGTCGCCACCTACGCCCTGCTCCGCAAGAAGGAGCCCGCCGTGGCGTGGGTGATCGCCCCGACCGTCGGTGGCGCGGCCTTCTCCCTCGTCGGTCGCTTCTGATCGACCAGGCATGAGCGACGGGGGCGTCTCCGCGAGGGCGAGACAGGCCGACGCAGCGGTGCGCCTCGTGGAGGCGCGCGTGCTGCGGCGCGTGGTGCGCAAGCACCGCAAGGTGTCGGCGACCTCGGTCGCGACCCCGCACGGCATCGGGTACGCGCTGCCCGGCGAGGCCGCGACGGCGCTCACCACCGCCGACGAGCGAGGCGACGACGGAAGCGCGCTGCCGTCGTGGGTCCTCCTCGTGCCGCGCCCCGAGCAGGGCGGCGCGGCGGCCCTCCGCCAGCGCTGGCGGGCTGAGTTCCACCTGCGGGTGCACGTCGCGCTGGAGGAGAAGCGCAAGGCCGGCCAGCTGACCGAGGCCATCGTGCGGGCGCGTCGCCACCGGATTGGCCAGACCGAGCTCGACGAGATCCGGGCGGTCCTCCACCACGACGAGCTGCTCCTCCCACGCGCCGACGCGATCGACGAATACGTCGAGCTCGCCGCGTACTACAGCGAGCTCGCGGCGTTCGCGCCGCACACGCTCGCGCAGACGTTTCCAGGGCTCGACCGCGCGCGGATCGAGGAGACGCTGGCGCTCGACCTCGACGCGGGGGCGATCCTCTCGGCGTGCAGGCCCGACGGCCTCGAAGAGCCCGTGGCGCAGCCCGCGCCGAGCACGGCCCCGCCGCCGCTCGCCTCGCGCCGCATCTCGCGGGTGTCCTCCGCCGACGAGCTCGAGGCGGCGCGGAAGCGCGGCAACGTGGTCCGGGCCGCGCTCGAGGGCTCCGACGCGCGCGCAGACCTCGAAGCGCTGGCCACCCGGCTGTCGGCGGCGTTGTCGGCGTCGCTGCCCGACGATCTCGCGACGACCCTCGCCCACCTCGTCACGGTGGCCCAGCGCACCCCGGCGCCCACGCTCTCGATCGAGGCGCGCGTGCTCTACGATCTGCAACGCGCCTGCGTCGACGCCGAGCGCCCGACCGGCACCGTCGACGTGCTCGGCGCGGTCGGCTCGCTGTTCCGCAAGAAGATCGTGCGCACCCAGCCCGCGCGGCGCGAGGTGCAGGTGGCGCGACACTGCCACCGGGCGCTCGAGAAGTTGCCGCGCACCCGGCTCGCGCCGGAGGCTCGCGAGGCCGTCGGCGTGGCGCTGCGCCGGCTCGAGCACCTGGCCGACGAGGCCGTGCGCGCGGCCCTCCGCCCGCGCATCGCGGCGGCGCTCGGGGCCGTCTCGCTGCGGCCCGCCAACGTCCCCGAGGAGGTGGCCGAGCACAAGCTGGTCGAGGAGCTGGTCGACCACGTGCTCGTGCAAGGCACGTTCTCGTTGCCCCACCTGCGCGACGCCATCGCGCGCAACCGCCTCAAGTGCCGCGACGTCTCCCCCGCGTCGCTGCTCTTCGGGGACGAGCTCTTGCGGGCCGACGCCCGCCTCAGCGACGAGCTCGACGGGGTCTACCGGCGCGGCGAGATCTACCTGCGTGGGTTGCAGAAGCTGAGCTCGCTGGCGTTCGGCACGCGGCCCGGGCGGCTCCTCACGATGTACCTCGTGCTGCCCATCCTCGGCGCGTTCGTCGTGCTCGAGGGGCTGTCGCACCTGCTCCATCCGCTCGCCCGCAAGCTGTTCCACGTCCATCACCTGCACCTGCTCACGCGGCCCTCGCTGGCGGCCGTCTCCGTGCTGATCTTCGCCCTCCTGCACAGCGCAGGGGCGAGGGCGGTGGGCAAGGCGGTGCTGTCGGCGATCTTCGCCGTGCTGCACGGGGTGTTCGTGGCCGCGCCGGTGTGGCTCTTCACGCGGCCGGTGGTCCTCGCGGTGGCGCGGAGCGCGCCGGTGCAGATGTTCCTGCGGTTCGTGGCCAAGCCCGCCACCGTGGCCGTTCCGGCGTATTTCCTGGCGCGGCGGTTCTTGCACCTGCCGCCGCGGCAGGCGCTGGTCGCCGCGCTCGTCGCCCTGCCGCTCGTCTCGGCCACCATGAACTCGCGGCTGTTCGCGCTGTTCGAGGAGATCGTCCTCGACGGCCTGGCGCGCGGCGCCCGCAACGTGCGCAAGCGCGTGCTCCCCGGGGTGTTCTCCTTTCTGCTCGACGCCATCCGCGCCGTCGTCGAGTGGGTGGAGCGGGTGCTCTACCAGGTCGGTGAGCGCCTCCTGTTCCGCCCGGGCGACAGCAAGATCGGCCTCGCGTTCAAGGGGGTGGCCTCGTTCGTGTGGGGCATCTTCACGTTCCTGCTGCGCTTCTACGTGAACCTGCTGATCGAGCCCCAGGTCAACCCGATCAAGCATTTCCCCGTGGTCACGGTGTCGCACAAGATCATCCTGCCCATGCTGCCGACCCTGCTCGTGCTGATGCGCACTCCGCTGATGCCGCTCGGCGCGGTGGTCGCCAACACCATCGCCGGGGTCACCTGCTTCCTCCTGCCGGGGGTGTTCGGGTTCCTCGCGTGGGAGCTCAAGGAGAACCGGCGACTCTACCGGGCGGCCCTGCCGCCCACCCTCGAGCCCGTGCGCATCGGCTCGCACGGCGAGACCATGACCGGCCTCCTCGTCCCGGGCTTCCACTCCGGCACGCTGCCGAAGATCGAGGCCGCGATCCGCCGCGCGGCCCGGCGCGTGGATCGCCGCGATCCGTTCTGGAGGCTCGCGCTGCGCACGCGCACCCGCGCCGAGACCGACCGGCACCACGTCGAGGAGGCCATCGCCACGTTCGTCGAGCGCGAGCTCCTGGCCTTGCTGGAGCGCTCACCCCGCTGGACGGCGGGTCCGCTGCGGCTCGCGCGGGTGGAGCTCGGGAGCAATCGCATCCGCCTGCACCTCACGCGTGCCCAGCGCGAATCCGGCGAGGGACACGAGCTCGGCGCGGCGCACTGTCCCCTCGTGCTGGCCTTCGAGGAGCAATCGGGCCTCATCCTCGCCGAGCGCGTGCGCGAGACGCTGCTCGACGAGCTGTCCGAGCAGGATCGCGTGGCCTTGCTGGCCGCCCTCGACGGCTTCTGTCACCTCGCGGACGTGGACTTCACGCGCGAGGCGCTGGCCCAGGCGGTGGGAGGTCGACCGTACGACGTCTGCGACGAGGGGCTCGCCGTGTGGTCGCCCGACTGGAGCGCCGAGGCGCTCTACGACCTCTCGGCCAGCGGCCCGACGGAGGCGGTCGTGGTGGAGGGGCAGCTGTCGTTGCCGGCCATCGATCCGCCGGCCCTGCGCCCGCGCCCCGTCGAGTGGGACCGCTGGGTCCGCGACTGGTCGCCCGCCCGCGCCTGAACCAGTCACTTCGGTAGCGGAGCCCACTGCAGCGCGCCGTTGCCGGGAGCTTCGTAGCCGACGCAACCCCCCGGCCGGACGACGCCGAGGAAGCGTGTGTCGTCGACGCGCACGATCGCCTCCGCCGCCATGTCGGCGCGACGGGCGCCCGGCTTGTCGCTGCTCGCCACCACCACCGCGCCGACCGAGAGCCCCACCTGCACGGGGTTGCACGTGCTGAGGGGCTCCGTCCACGAGAGGCGCGCGACGGGGCCCTCGAGGGTGAGCTTGGCCGGGATCGCGTCGACGCCGCACGGCAGCTCGACGATCGGTCGGCTCTCGACCTTGGCGCTGTCCCTGGCGAGCGTGTGCAGCACGATGCGGCGTGGCGGATCGCCGCTCGGGCAAGCGCCCTTCATGGGCGAGCTCACGAGCAAGAACCCCGGGCCCTCCTTGGCGGCCGTGGCGGCGAGGAGGTCGGCGTCGGGGTCGAGCGCGAACGGCTTGCCCTTGTCGTCGGTGAGGGAGACCCACTTGCCGAGCTCGTCACCCTTGACCTCGCGCACGGCCAGGCTGGTCTCGGAGAGCCGCAGGAGCAGCATCGACGCGTCGTCGCGCACGAGCACCTGCCGATCGCGCAGTTCGGCCTCGAGATCGCCGTCCTTCTCGAGCTCCACGAGCGCCGCGGCCTTGCCGGAGAACACCCGCGCGGCCTGCAAGCGCGGGCCATCGGGCACGAAGAGGACCGCCGAACTCGGGCCACAGGCGAGGTGCACCTCGGCCTCGAGCGGGACCACGATGGGCTCGGCGGACTTCTCGCCGTCCTTGTCCGAGAAGCGCACGATCGCCGCGCTCGGGTCGCGCACGACGTAGGCGACGCCGTGCGCGGTGCGACACCAGTCGGCGGGCAGGGCCTTCGGGGGCAGGCCCTTGCGCAGGAGCCACGGCGCGCGGACGTTGGTGAGCTTGCCGACGGCGACCACGAGGTCGTCACCCACGAGCACGATCTCGGTGGTGGCCGGGTCGGCGGTGAACTCCTTGGCGAGCACGTCGACCGAGCGGGTCTCGAGCTTGGCGTCGACGGTGGCGAGGACGATGGAGGCGTCGCGCGCCACGGCGGCGATCCGGAGCAGGCCGTTCGGGAGAGCGTGCGCGTCGAGGAACCGCTCGAGCCGCAGCGGCGGAAGGGCCGGCGGCGCCGAGGCCGAACCAGAAGGCGAAGATGCCGAAGCGACGGGCGGGTTGCTCGGCGTGGCCTTCCGTCGACACGCGAGCGCGCAGGAGGTCGTCACGAGCATCACCCCGATCCACCACGCGCGCACGGCGGCACCCTAGCACGCACCCGCAGCGGCTCGGAGTGGGCGCGCGTGCTAGAGGAGTCGGATGCGACGCTCCATCCTCTGCTGCCTCGGCGCGCTCGTCGCGTGCACGCCGCCGTCGTGGGCGCCCCCCGCGCCGAGCGGCACCACCTGGGAATACGACCACCAGGGCTTCCGGGCCTCGGGCACCACGGTCATCGCTGGCGGCGGACCGGGCGGCTAGTACGCGGGGGCATTCCACTTCCGCGAGGCGAACGGCGTGAAGCTCGAGGAGTCGGGCAAGGATCCGTTCGCGCAGGCCACGCCGATCGACGGCCTCAAGTTCAACACCCACCTCGGGCAACAGGGCACGCCGCTCGGCCCGAACGGCGCCGTCGTCGCCCCGCCGTCGAGCGCGGAGGGGCCGCGATGAAGCGCCTCGTCCTCGCGCTCCTGCTCGCGAGCAGCGGCTGCTACTGGTCGTCTCCGCCCTCGACGCCGCACCGCAGCGTCCGCTTCGACGTCGGCGCGACGCCGGACCTCGGCAAGCCGCAGATCCCGGCGCTCGCCGGCAACCGCCTCGTGGTGCTCGGGCGCTTCGACACCACGGCCGGCAACCCGATCGGCGGGCTCTACGACCGCAAGGACTACGAGGTCTCCGCCCTGCAGCGCACGTACTTCTTCAAGGACGGCGCGGTCGAGATCTTCGAGCACGTATCCGACGGCCTCCGCGCGAGCGGCCTGCCGGTCCTCAAGGACTACGCCGGCCGGGCCGAGCCCGCGCTCGTCGAGCCAGCGGTCCGCGCGCAGGCGCCGATGCTGGTCTCGGCCACCGTCACCGCGCTCCAGCACGATCAGATCCGCGACAAGAAGGAGTCGGTCGACGTCGAGGTGGGGCTGCTCGAGGTCGCGCTGCTCGTCCGCGACGTGAACGGGAAGGTCGCGCTCAGCAAGACGTATCGCGTGGAGGGGCGCTACCCGTACGACGGCCTGACCGACATGCTGAAGCTGCTCGGCTGGAAGCTCGCCGAGAAGCTCACCGCCGACCCGGCGTTCATCGCCGCCGTCGGCGCGACCAAGAAGGGGGGCTGAGTCGTGCGCCACCTGTCCGTGTTCCTCGCCCTCGCGCTCTTCGGCTGTGGCGCCGGCGCGCCCGTTCGCGGCACGCTCCTCGGCCCCGAGATCCCCGCCGCGCCCGTGCCGCGAACGCCGCAGATCACGCTCGCGGTGCCCAGCGTGATCGACGAGCGCCCCGACGACGAGCACGAGGGCTCGAGCGTGCGGACGCGCCTCTTCATCTTCTTCGGCGTGGGCGTGCACATCCGCCGCGAGGGGAACTTCCTCACCAACGACTTCACCGTCGGGCCCGACGCGATCAAGGAGCTGCGAGGCCTCGCGATCCAGCACCTGACCGCGGGCCAGGTCGCCAAGAAGGTGGTCGCCACGGGCGCCGCCGATTTCGAGCTGCGCCTCGTCGCCGAGCACGTCTACGGCACCCACTTCGCGGCCAACAAGCAGACCGTCGTCGTCCTGAGCAGCAAGCAGTCGACCGATGCGTTCGTCGACGTGCAGAGCCACAACTACGCGGCCTACGGCAACGTCACGCTTCGCGCCCAGCTGGTCGACAAGCGGGGCGCTGGCGCGGGCAACGTGGTCTGGACCGAGCACGTCACGGGCTACGCCCAGCGGCCGGCCGGCGAGCAGCGCATCCTCGAGGTGCAGAACGCGGTGCAGCTCGCCACCGCCGACGCGCTCGCCACGCTCACCCAGCGCGTCGGGGCCACCCTCGACCGCCTCGGCGTCGGACCGAGCGGCGCGCCGATGGTGCTCGCGAGCGGCAGCGCGCTGCCCGCCACGTTCGCCATCGAGCGCATGAGCCGCTACCGCGACTTCCTCGAGCGCGTGTTCGTCGACACCAGCACGGGGCGCGTGCTCCGCCACGAGGTGATGCCCGCGCCGGACCGGTACTCGAGCCGCCCCGGCGACTGGGTGCTCTCGCGGGTCACGGCCGAGGGGCTGCATCTGAGCGGCGACGGCTACGAGGCGTTCGCGCGCGCGCTCGCCGCGCGCTACGACCTCCGTCGAGTGGACGACGTCACGCACTATCACTTCTTCGGAGTCCGCGGGGCCACATGAGCTTCCTCATGCGCGCGCGCGTCGCCACCACGGCGGCCGTGCTGCGCGATCTCGAGTCGGCGGAGACGCGCGTGCAGAGGGAGGCCATCGCGGCCGCACCGGGGGTCGCCCGCGAAGAGGGCCGCGAGGCGCGCGCGCGCATCGTCAGTGTCCTCGCGCGCATCCTCGGCAGCGACGCCCCCGCGATGGTGCGCGGCGACGCGGCGTTCGCGCTGGCCGATCTCGGCGCCACCGAGGCCTTGCCCGCGCTCATCGCCGCGGCCGAGTCCGACCACGATCTCGTGCGCGAGCTCGCGGTCTCGGCGCTCGGCGAGCTCGGGGACGCGGAGGGGCTCGCGGTGGTCGAGCGGGCCCTGCGCGACGAGCAGCCCGAGGTCCGCTTCCAGGCCATCGTCGCCTACCCGCGAGTGGCCAAGGGCGCGGTCGACAAGGACCGCATCTGGGCGACCCTTCGCCGCGGCCTCGACGACGCCGACGAAGAGGTGGAGGTCCGCGCGGCCGAGGCGTGCGCGGAGCTCGCCGCCGGCGACCCGCTCCCGGCCGCGATCGCCGACCGTCTGGCGCGCCTCGTCGGCGACACGGCCGTCGGTCAGGAGCTGCGCCTCGCGGCCGCCACCGCGCTCGGCGATTCGGGCGATGCGCGCGGCGCACCCGTGTTGCTCGCGGTCGTCGACGGCAGCATGAAGACCGACGAGCGCCGCACGTTCATCGCGCTCGAGCTGTGCGGCGAGCTCGGCCTGCGCGCCGCCATCCCCACGCTGCGCGCCGCGGTGTTCGGCCTGCGCGCGCGCTTCGGCGACCCCTCACGGCGCACGACGGCGCTGCTCGCGCTCTGTCGCCTCGGCGACGAGGAGGCGATCGCCGTCGTCCTCGACGAGATCGAGCGCGGGTCGTACGCGCGTCGGGCAGTGGCCCTGGGCATCGCGGGGCACGCGCGCCTCACCGTGGCCCGCGGCGCGATCGAGCAGCTCCGGGGGCGAGAATCGCTGGCCGATCCCGAGGCCGTCGAGGACGCGCTCGCGTCGCTGGAGGGGGCTCGAAGAGTCCTTGACACCGTGGGCACCGAAGCTAATGTGCAGGCCCCTTCAACGGGAACGCGCCCATAGCTCAGCTGGATAGAGCGTTGGTCTACGGAACCAAAGGTCGGACGTTCGAATCGTCCTGGGCGCGCCACTGACGACGACGACGACACGCCACTGGCAGCGGAGCCTCACTGGCAGCGGAGCCTCACCGGGCGAACGGCGGCTAGGCCCGCGGCAGGCGCAGGGTGAACGTGGCGCCCTTGCCCGGCGCGGTCTCCAGCAAGATCGTTCCGCCGTGGTGCTGCACGAAGCCGTACACCATGGCGAGGCCGAGGCCCGTGCCCTGCTCGCCCTTGGTGGTGAAGAACGGCTCGAACACGCGCGCCTCGATCTCCTTGCTCATGCCCGGCCCGTCGTCGCTCACGCGGACCCACGCCGTCTGGTCGTCGACGCCGGTCGCGAGGCGGACGTTGCCGCCGTGCTCGAGCGCGTCGATGGCGTTGACCAGCAAGTTCACGAAGGCGGCGACCGCCTCGGCGGGGTCGACCTTGGCGCGCACGGAGACGAGGAGGTCCTCGTGGAGGCGGAAGGCGATGCGGCTGTTCATGCGCGTGCGCGGCCGGACGATCTCCATCGCCTCGTGGGCGAGCGAGCTGAGGTCGACGACCTTGACGTTTCCGCTCGGCTCGAGCCGGGAGAACGTGCGCAGCCGCTCGATCGTCTGCACTCCCCGCTCCAGCACGCTGAGCATGTCGTCGATCGACTCGTGCGCCTGCTTCTGATCGCGCGGCACGAGGCGGCGGAGGAACTGCAGGTTCAGCGAGAGCGGGTTGAGGATGTTCTTGAGGTCGTGGGAGACCCCGGCCGCCATCTCCCCCAGCGCCCGCAGCTTCTGGCTCCGCGCGAGGACCTCCCGCGAGGCCTGCAGCTCCGAGTACGACCGCAGGAGCTCGGCGTATTTCGCGGCGCGGCTGAGCCCGCTGGCCGCGAGGCCCGCGAGCCCGGTCGCGAGGCCGAGGCGCCGCTCGTCGAGCGTGTCGAGCTTCACCTGGAGCAAGAGGAGGGCGCCGTACAGGTCCTTGTCGCTGGCCAAGGGGGATGGTGTGGACACACGCGAACCGCCGATGGCAGGCCGCGAGGATACGGTGCTCGAGGTCGGTCCCGATGGCGTCCACGTCGGCCAGCCAGTCGCCGAGTTCTTGGTCGAGCTGCCTGCTCGCGCCCAGTTCCAGCTCCCCTTGCTCGTTGATGGCCACCACCACCGCTGCGTCGGCCCCGATCTCGGCCAACCCGACCTCGGCCAGCAATTCCATGACCTCGGCGGGTTCGGCTGCACGGGAGAGCAGATCTCCGAAGTGCACGAGGAGCCTCACCGACCGGTCCATGGTGACTTCCTATCACGGCGGAGAGCACTTCTGGGAGCAGTGGTAGTCGAACTGAGCTACGTTCCGGCCGGTGGAGCGACGCTTTCAGGCCAACGAGGCAGATGGGCACGTCACGCTGGACGAGGACGAAGTCAGTAGGCGCCGAGCGCTCTTCTGCATAGACGACCAAGACCTCGTGCGGATCGCGGCCCTCCGCCCCCTGGCCGAGCGGCACATGGATGCCGTCGTGGACTCGTTCTACGAGCTCCTGCTGGGCCACCCCGACACGCGCGCGTTCTTTCCGGACGAGGTCACGGTCGGTCGGGTCAAGCGTCTACAGCGGAGCTACTTCCTCGGGCTCTTCGCGGGCCGTTGCGACCTCGCCTACGCCCAGGATCGGCTGCGGGTCGGCGCCACCCACGAGCGCATCGGGATGCCCCCCAAGTGGTACATCGGCGCGTTCCGCAAGTATCTCTCGCTCCTGCTCGAGCGCATCGTCGCCGAGATCCCCGATCGGGTCGAGGCGATGGCCGCGTTCGACTCGCTGCACAAGCTCGTGGCGTTCGACACGTCGCTGGCGATCGACGCCTACATCGCCGCGAACCTCGACAGCCTCGGGCGCCAGCAGGCCGCCATCCGCGAGCTGTCCACCCCCGTGATCCGCGTCCACGACCGGGTGCTCCTGCTCCCGCTCGTCGGCGCCATCGACTCCCACCGCGCCCAGCAGGTCATGGAGACCGTGCTCGTCCGCGTCATCGAGGACAAGGCGCGCGCGCTCATCCTCGACATCGCCGGTGTGCCCGTGGTCGACACACGGGTCGCCGATCACCTCCTCAAGACCACCGCCGCCGTACGCCTGGTCGGCGCGGACACCATCCTCACCGGCGTGAGCGCACAGGTGGCGCGCACCATCATCCAGCTCGGGGTCGACATCTCCTCGATGGTCACCCGGGCCAGGCTCTCCGAGGGCATCGAGCATGCGCTCAAGCTGATCGGCCGCGAGATCCGGCCAATCGGGGACAAGCCGTGACCGCCATTCCCATTCTCCGCCTCGGCAACGTCCTGCTCGCGGCCGTCCACGTCGACCTCGACGACTCGGTCGCCGAGCGCTTCCAGGAAGACCTGCTCGGTCGCATCGAGAAGACCGGCGCGCACGGGCTGCTCATCGACATCAGCGGCCTCGACGTCGTCGACACCTACGTGGCGCGGGTGCTCGCCGACACGGGCAAGATGGCCCGCCTCATGGGCGCGCGCACCGTCCTCGTGGGCATGCGCCCGGAGGTCGCCGCCACGCTCGTGCGGATGGGCTTCGGGGTCGAGGGCATCGAGACCGCGCTCGACGCCGACGAGGGGCTGGCGATCCTGACGGGGGCCTCCGCGCGATGACCGTCGCCGTCGTCGCGCGCGAGGAGCTCCCGATCCGCTCCGAGGAGGACCTCGTCCGTGTCCGCCGGCTCGCGCGCGCGCTCGCCCAGCGCGGTGGGTTCGACGCGTTCGCGTCGGCCGCGCTCATGACCGCCGCCTCCGAGATGGCGCGCAACACGTGGCAGCACGGCGGCGGTGGCCTCGCCGCCATCGAAGAGGTGCGTGACGGTCGTCGAGCAGGGGTGCGCATGACGTTCGCCGATCGCGGCCCGGGGATTCCCGATCTCGAGCGGGTCCTCCGGGGTGGCTACAGCACGGCGAGCTCGCTCGGGCTCGGAATGTCGGGCACGCGCCGCTTGGTCGACGAGTTCGCCATCGACACCCGTCCGGGCGAGGGGACCACCATCGTCGTCACCAAATGGACGCGACGCTGAGCGAACGCTGGCTCGAGGGCTTCGCCGAGGTCGTCCCGATGGTGGACGAAGCGTCGTTGACCCTCGCCCGAGACCTCGTTCGCCGGGTCGGTCACGGGATGCCCGAGGCGATGGTCGAGAGGCTGACGCTCGTGGTCTCGGAGCTCGGGCGCAACCAGCTGCGTCACGCGCGGCTCGGACGGATCGGCGTGCGCCCCCTGGTCCGCGAGAAGACCGTCGGGCTCGAGGTGGCCGCGGTGGATCGCGGCGACGGGATCGCCGACCCGGCCACGGCGTTCGCCGGGAAGCTGCGCAGCTCCGGCAGTCTCGGCGTGGGTCTCGCGAGCGTGCGCCGCGGCGTCGACGAGCTCGACGTCGATCTGCGGCTCGGCGCCGGCACCTGCATCTACGGCCGCAAGTTCGCGAGCCCGCTCGCGCGTCGGCGGGAGATCGGGCTCATCGTCCGCCCCGCCGAGCACGAGAGGGTGGCCGGCGACGACGCCACGTTCCTCCGTGAGGACGGCCGGCTGCGGCTCGTGGTGGCCGACGGCGTCGGTCACGGAATGCACGCCCGAACGGCTGCCTCGACCGCGGTCGACGCGCTGCGGGTGGCGGGGGTCACCGATGCCATCCTGCTCGACCTGGATCATCGACTCCACGACAGTCGGGGCTGTGCGATCGCGGTGGTCGACATCGACGAGGGCGCACGCACGGCGCGCATGTCGGGGGTCGGGAACGTCGAGGTGCATCACGTGAAGCTCGACGGCACCACTCGGCTCACCGGTCGCCCAGGATCGCTCGGTCAGCGCGGTCGCAAGCTGCGCGTCCACGTCGAGGATCTGTCACTCGATTCGCGCGACGTCCTCTTCGTGTTCAGCGACGGCTTGCTGAGCCGGACGGCGCTCACCCGCCGGGATCCCGCGGTGCACGAACACCCGATCCTCGTCGCGCAGAAGCTCCTGCAGGAGTTCGGGCGGAAGAACGACGACGCGACGGTGCTCGTGGCGCGCTAGCCGACCACTGCACCACGTGCGGCGCCGCGCGTGTGATTCGCGTCCTCCTCGGCGAGGGCCGCGGTCGCTCCCGTTCCGTTCGCCGGAGCGGCTGGTCCGAGCGTTGCACTGCTCCCTGCATCATGGAGGCAGACCACGACCACGCGTCGGGGCGCGCCACCGTCCCCGAAGTCTCACCGCACGTTCCGTCGACGGAGGCCCCCTTCGCCCTCGGTGAGGTCGTCGGAGGGGTCTACGAGCTGGTCGCAGTGCTGGGTCAGGGAGGCATGGGCACCGTCTACGAGGCGGAAGATCGGGTGCTCTCCCGGCGGGTCGCGCTCAAGGTCGCGTTCCTGGGCAGTGATGCGCTCGAGCGCGAGGGGAGGGCGCTCGCCGTGCTGCGCCACCCCGGCATCCCGACCATCTTCGCGGCCGGCTCCCACCGCGGCCACCGCTACCTCGTGATGGAGCGGCTCAAGGGGCGCTCCCTGGAGCAACGGATCGAGGAGACCCTCTCGGGTGGGCACCGCTTCACGATCGCGGAGGTGCTCTCGACCCTGCGACGCATCGCCGACGCCCTCTCGGCAGCCCACGGCGTCGGGGTCGCGCACCGCGACCTCAAGCCCGCCAACGTGATGGTGTGTGGCAAGCGCCTCGTCCTCGTCGATTTCGGGTTGTTCGTCCCGGAGTACGACGCGGAACGCGACCCGCACATCGTCGGCTCGATCGAGTACATGGCCCCGGAAGTGCTCACCAAGTCCGTGAAGGCGGGGGAGGGACCGGCCATCGATCTGTACGCGCTCGGCGTGGTGGGCTTCGAGCTGCTCACGGGGCGCACCCCCTACGGCACGAGCTCGCCGTCGAGGGTCGTCACCGGGCACGTGCTCGGCGCGATCCCCGACGTGCGCGAGCTGCGGCCCGAGACCCCGCTCGCGCTCGCGCACCTGATCCGGGAGCTCCTGGAGAAGCGCCCCGAAGACCGGCCCGACGGGGCCGAGGCGGTCGTGTGGAGGCTCGCGAACATCGCCGGTGAACACGCGAGTCACCGCGCGCGACCGACACGGGTGTTCCTGGTCGACGACGACCAGGACGTGCTGCACATCCTCGAGCGGAGCCTGCGCGCCGCGCTGCCCGGCCTCGAGGTGGAGAGCTTCCTCGACGCGGTCGCCGCCCTCGAGCGCATCGATGCGACCCACGTCGACGTCGTGCTCGTCGACCTCGAGATGACCGCCATGAACGGCATCGAGCTCGCGATGGCCGTCGCGGCGATCCCCGACGGGCGGAGGCCGCGGATCGTCGCGCTGACCGAAGCTGCCGACGAGCGCGACCTGGCGCTGTTCCGCGCGCTCGGCGTGTGGGACTTCGTCCCCAAGGACGGGCGCTTCGTCACGGCGACGGTGCGCATCCTCGGCGAGCTGCGCCGCTCGCTCTTGCCGCCCTGATCTGCTTTGTTCGCCCTACGTGCCGCCGCTACGGCGCTACGCCCCTTCGCGCCGTCACTTCCGGGCTCACGGGATCTGCTTTGTTCGCCCTACGTGCCGCCGCTACGGCGCCCCCTTGCCGTGGCTCACGGGATCTGCTTTGTTCGCCCTACGTGCCGCCGCTACGGCGCTACGCCCCTTCGTGCCGTCACTTCCGGGCTCACGGGTCGGTGAGGCAGCGGGCGACGAGGGCGTGGTTGCCCGGGTGCGTGAACAGCATCCAGTGCCCGACCGGGAACACGCCGTACGGAGACTCGACCGGCTCGATGCCGCGCGCGTCCCACGAGGAGCGGGGCGTCATGAAGTCGCCGCGCGTGCCGATCGAGAACAGCCGCACGCCCTCCGGGTTCTCCCTCTCGTGCACCTCGCGCAGCAAATCGTTGTCGGGCACCGTCTGCGCCACCGCGTGGTCCTTCGCGGGCACGAGCGCACCCAGGCGGGCGAGGGCGCTGCCGTTCAGGGGACCACCCACCGAGACGAACCGCGCCACGTTCGCGCCACCCTCGAGGCAGCGCACGAAGTAGAGGCCGATGAGCCCGCCGAGGCTCATGCCGACCAGGTGGACCTTGTCCGACCGGGTCTTGTCTCGCACCCGCTCCACTTCTTCGGCGACCAGTCGCGCCGCGACGCGCACGTCGCCGTAGCCGAGCAGGCGCTGGGGGGCCGCGTAGGTGTCGAACCCGTGGGCACGGAGCGCGAGGCCGTAGGCCACCGCGGAGAGGCGCGGCGCGCCGAGGCCGCTCACGATCACGACGGGGAGGGGCATGCGCTCAGCGTAGCGCGCCAGAGCTCAGCAACGCGGCGGATCGCTGCGCGTGGTTGCGAAGTCGAACGGCTCGTCGAACAGCGCCTCGAGGGCCTGCGCGAGGATCGTCTCCTGGCTCAGTTGCTGGGTGGGCTCGTCCGACTCGAAGTCGAGCGGGGGGAGCTCGGGCAGGGTCTTGGGGGGGAGCGCGGTTTCCACGGAGCGGCAGTGTGGGGATCTTCTCGCGAACGGCTCACGGTTTCTTCGACAGAGCGTCCAGCGCGTGACAATTTCGCTGCCGTTGTGCGGTGGAGCGCATTTCCAGTGTAGGTGCGTGGGAACCAACATGCCCCTAGGATGCGCTCCCCATGGGCCGTCCCTCTCTCGCGACCGTGCACGCGTTCGCGCTCGCCGCGCTCGTGGTGATCGCGCCGGCTTGCCGTCGCCATCGCGCGGTCTCGCTCGTCCACGACGACGTCTACGGCACGCTCGGCGGCAAGGAGCCCACGCTCCCGGAGCTCGGTGACGACGTCCGGTTCGTGCGCGCGCGGCTCGCGGACGGGCTCGCCTCTCCACCGGCGAGGGCCACGGCGAGCCCCGGACGCCGGGTGTTCGTGGGGTTCTACGTCGGTGCGCGCCGCGCGTTCGCCACCGGCCTCGGGCCGACCCTCGGCGCCTCGCTCGCGGCCGCGGCGGACGACGCGCGGCCCCGGCTCGCCGGCTGGGATCTCCGTGACGTGCGGGTGACGCTCGAGATCGCGATCGGGCGCACGGCCGACCCGGGCTCTCCGGTGCCGCCCGAGGAGCTCGGGGCCGAGGGCTTCCTCGTCGCGCGGGACCCGCAGCACGTCGGGTGGGTCACGCCGACCGAGCTCCTTTCCCTCGGCCTCCTCGTCGGCGACGAGAAGCCCATCCTCGACGACAAGCGGATCCAGAAGGAGCTCGCCCTACGGCTCGGCGCGCCGTGTCCGACCGTCGACGCAGGCACGGCGTGCAAGCGCACCCGCTTCCGCACGCTCTCGGTGGTCGAGGCGAGTCCGCTCGGTCCCCTGCGCAAGCTCGCGCGCGGCCGGTTCGCGCGCCCCGCCGAGCTGTCGAGCGAGGAGCTGCGCCGGCGCATCGGCCTCGCGGCCGACCACCTCGCGGGCCTCGTCGACGAGCACGGTCGCTACGCCTACCTCTACGATCCGGTCCACGATCGCGAGGTCGACGACGACTACAGCGTCATCCGTCACGCGGGCGCGACCCACTCGCTGTTCGAAGGGTACGAGGAGCTGAAGAACCCCGCCGTGCTCGCCGCCGGCCTGCGCGCGCTCGACTGGCTCGACCGACACCTCACCGCCGACCAGGACCGGCTCCTGCTCGCCGACGAGGACAACGCCTACGGCGCCATCGGCGGCACCGGCCTCGCGCTGGTCGCGTTCGCGAAGCACGCGGCGGTCACGCGCGACTCGAAGTACCTGCCGCGCCTGCAGGCGATGGGCCGGTTCCTGGTCAAGCAGCTCGGCCCGGACGGGCACTTCTTGCCGTACCAGGCGCCCACCGGGCCGAAGCTCGAGCTGCACGAGGTCCTCTACTACCCGGGCGAGGCCATGCTCGGCCTCATGCGGCTCTACGCGCTCGATCCGCGCAAGGAGTGGCTCGAGGCAGTGGAACGAGCCGCGGCCTACCGCCTCGCGACGCCGTACACGCCGAAGTCCGACGCGTGGCGGGACTACTGGTACGCGCTCACGCTCGCCGAGCTGCACCGGACGACGAAAGACGCGCGGTGGTCGAGCCGCGCCGCGTTCATCGCCACCGGCATCATGGGCGATCAGGACGACGACGAGGAGGACCTCGCGGGCAGCGCGAGCTTCACGATGATGCCGGGCGCCTCGGGGCTCAGCACCGCGCTCGAGGCGCTCACCACCGAGATCGCGCTCGCGCGGTTCGCCGGCGTGGACGACGCGGTGATGATGGTCCACGCCCGGCGCGCCGCGACGCTCATCGCCGCCGAGCAGCACGACGCCGAGGGCTCGTTCTCGTTCCCGAACCCGAAGAAGGCGCTCGGCGGCATCCGCGGCGATCCCTGGAGCCACGTGGTGCGCATCGACCTCGCCCAGCACGCGATGATGGCGTTCCTCTGCCTCCTCCGCGTGCAGCGGGACCCGGCGTTCGGCAAGGTCGGCGCGCCCTCGCCGCTGCTCGTGACGCCGCTGCCAGCGCCCTAGAGCGCTAGAACGTGACGCCGAAGCGCAGCGCCGCGCCGAGCGACTGCTCACCGACCGAGCCCACCACGCGTCGCGGTTCGGTCGCCGTGGCGGCGGCGTAGGCCTCGCGCTGGCCGAAGTCCGAGCGCGCGAAGCCGAGGACGCCGAGCCCGAATCGACGACGGTCGCCGAAGCGCACCTCGAGGCTCGCGCGCGCGCCGCCGAAGAGCAGCGTGGCCTCGCCGTTCGGGTGGCTCTCGCTCCCGTTGCCGACGCCGCGGTAGGCGTGCACCCCGCCCTCGAGGCCGACCATGCCGTCGATCGCCCGGTCGCTCGAGGTCAGGCCGACGCCGAACACGCCGGCCGCGCCCAGCAGGTACCCGCCGTGGAGATCGAACGAGGAGGTCTCCAGCGCGCCACCGAGGCGGAGCGAATCGAACGCGACGATGGCGTCGATTCCGAGGACGGTCCCGGCCTTCGTGCCCGCGAGGCCGCCGGCGTAGGCGCCGACGCTGGCGACGACGGGGATCCTGGCCTTGTTGCTCGGCTCGTCGATCACCTCTTCCGCGCGCCCGCTCGTGGCGAGGGTGGCGAGGGAGACAGCGACGCAGGCAGAAGCGAACGAGCGGGGCCACGACATGTGGCCTTCGTAGCTTCAACCGGCGTGCCAGCACGAATCTCCCGCAGAACCAAGGGTCTGTGCTGCTGGACCCCTGACGGCTCGGTCCACACCCGTGCCCGCGCCGCACAGGCCGGGCTGGAACCAGCCCTCGTTTCATGTATCATCAAATGATGTCGAATAGCCGGCCCCACGTCGTCGCGGTCCCCCATCGCCACGTCGAGCCGCGCCGGATCACCTTCGAGTTCGAGGGCACGCCGCGGCACTGGTTCGGAGGCAACCGGGTCGCGAGCGTCGCCGTCGACGCGCTCAACCTGCTCTTCCCCGCGGGGGAGCGCTTCTTCGTGCGGGCCGTGCGGCACCACGCGGCCCTCGTCGACGACCCGGAGCTGCGCGCCCAGATCCGGGGCTTCATGGGCCAGGAGGTGCGGCACGGGCTCGAGCACGAGCGGTTCTTCACGACCCTCGAGCGGCAAGGGTTCGAGATCCAGCGCTTCCTCCGGTTCTTCGAGCGCGTGGGGTTCGCCTTCGTCGAGCCGCGCACCTCGCCGGCGCTCCGGCTCTCGGTGACCGTGGCCCTCGAGCACTTCACCGCCCACCTCGCCGAGCTCGCGCTGCGCGAGGGGCTCGTCGAGGCCATGCACCCGAGCGTGCGCGCCCTCATCACCTGGCACGCGATCGAGGAGATCGAGCACAAGAGCGTGGCGTTCGACGTGCTCCGCGCGGTCGACGACCGCTTCGCCCTGCGGGTCGCCGGGATGGCCGTCGCGTGCGCCCTGCTCGGCGGCTTCTTCTCGGTCGCCTTCGTCGACCTGCTGCTCCAGGACCTCGCGATGGGGCGCACCGCCGAGACGAGCGGACGGCTCCCGTTCGACCTGCGCAGGGTCGGCCTCGTCCGCGCCGTGCGCCGTTACCTCACCCCGGGCTTCCACCCCGATCAGCGCGACCACGAGGCGCTGCTCGCCCAGCATCGCGAGGCGCTGCGGCCCGCGGCCTGATATCGTCCGTCGCCGATGGCGCGGCGGAAGGCCTCGGTGAACGAGGACATGACGATCGACGAGGTGGCGCGGCGGGCGCGCACGACGACCCGCAACGTGCGCGCCTACCAGAGCCGCGGCCTCCTCGCGCCGCCACGCCTCGTCGGTCGCAAGGGCTACTCCGGCGCGGGCCACCTCGATCGCCTCCGTCTCATCGACGACCTCAAGACCCGCGGCTTCTCGCTCGAGTCGATGCGCGAGCTCCTCGAGGCTTCCTCCGAGCAGCGCACGGTCGCCGACCTGCTCGGCCTCGCGCGCTCGCTCTCGAGCCCGAAGGAGGCTGTGGAGGTGCTCACCCTCGACCAGGCGCGCGCGCTGTTCCCGAAGGGGGCCCTCGACGACGCGCGCGTGCTGATCGCCGCCGCCGCCATGCGCGTGGTCGAGCCCTGCGAAGGGGGCCTGCGCGTGCTGCGCCCGCGGCTCCTCGAGGTGGGCCGCGCGCTCGCGTCGACGGGGGTGCCGTTGCTGGTCGCGCTCGACGAGCTGCGCAGTCTGGAGGAGCGCATGCGCGAGACCGCGGCGGGGTTCGCGAAGCTGTTCCGAAGACACGTGTGGAAGCCGTTCGCCGCCGCGGGATACCCCGCCGCGCGCTGGCCCGTGGTGCGCGAGGCGTTCGAGCGGCTCTGGCCCCTCGCGTCCACGGCGGTCGACGCGGCGTTCGCGACCGCCATCGAGGGGAAACTCGCGGAGGAGATGGCATCGCTCGAGGCCGAGGCCCGTGGTCGACGATGACGCGACGTGGTAACTCCGGCGCGTTCGCATGACCCACTCCCACGCCAGGCTCCTCGCCGTCACGCTGTGCCTCCTCCCTGGTCTCACGGCGTGCAAGCGCAACAACACCCAGGCGACCAGCGACAAGGCCGCGACCCCGCCTGCCGTGGTCCCCTCCGCGTCGACGCCGTCGAGCGCCTCCGCCTCGACCGTCGCGTCGGCCGCCCCCACCGCGCCGGACCCCTCGAAGATCGTCGCCGACGCCGCGCGCAAGGACGCGCTCAAGTGCTTCGGTGACGAGCTCAAGAAGGACCCGAAGGCCGGCGGCACCGTGACGCTCAAGGTCGGCGTCGCGGCCAACGGCAAGGTCGTCAAGACCGAGGTCGTCAAGAGCACCTCGTCCAAGCCGCTGACCGACTGTGTCGTCGACGTGGTGGGCAAGCTCAGCAGCCTCGACTTCAAGCAGCCGACCACGCTCGAAGTGCCCTTCGTCTTCCGCGACTGATTGGCTATCTTCGCGCGATGGGAAACCTCGAGGTGGGCGCGCTGGCGCCGGATTTCACGGCCGAGACCGACGAAGGCCCGGTCAAGCTGTCGGCGCTGCGCGGCCAGACGGTGGTCCTCTACTTCTACCCGAAGGACAACACACCGGGGTGCACCACCGAGGCGTGCGACTTCCGCGACCGCCACGCCTCGTTCAAGAAGAAGAAGGTGGTGGTGCTGGGGGTCTCTCCGGACTCGGTGCGTACCCACCAGGGGTTCAAGCAGAAGCACGCGCTGCCGTTCCCGCTGGTCGCCGATCCAGAGAAGCAGATCGCGAACCTCTACGGCGTGTTCCAGGAGAAGAACATGTACGGCAAGAAGGTGCTGGGCATCGTCCGCACCACCTTCGTCATCGACCCCGAGGGCAAGATCGCCAAGATCTACCCGAAGGTGAAGGTGGCGGGGCACATCGACGCGGTGCTGGCGGCGATCTGATCAGCCGTCGACGTCGCGCAGATCCACGCTGCGGACCGCCCAGGTGAGCGCGCCGCGCAGGGTGGTGGCCTCGTAGCCGACGATGCCGACGCCGCCGCAGTAGCGACTCTCGACCACGGTCTTGCCGGTCTCGTCCTCCACCGTGCAGCGGAGCGTCCAGCCCGCCGGGCAGGCGTCGTGGGCGCGGAGCACGCAGCTCCGGCGCTGGGTCCGACCGGCGACGACGTGCTCGGCCGCCCACTCCGTGTCGGGGCGCGGGTCCCACGGCAGCACGAGCTTGGGCGGCGTGACCGCCCGCGGCTCCTCGAACGACGAGGCGCCAGTGCAGACGAGCCCGGCGCCGCGCAGCTCGTAGCGAGCGAAGCGCGTCTTCGCGGCCGGGCTGCCGGGCCGGGTCGTGGTGGTCACGACCCAGGCGGGCACGAGGCCCGGGAGTCGCTTCCAGTGCTCTTCCATCGGCTCGTCGTGCACCGTGCCGTCGGGAGCCACCGTGCGCTCGGTCCACCGCGTGTGGAGGCGCAGCGGATACTGCCGGAGCAACGCGTCGTCGGCCGCGGGGGGCCGATGGCAAGCGCCGAGTGCAACGACGAGCAGCCAGCCGAGCCCTGGTCGTGGCATAGAAGGGCAGTGTGGATCGAAGCCATGCGCGCCGCACTCGAGGAGGCCGACGCGGCCGCGCTCGCCGGGGACGTCCCCGTGGGCGCGGTGCTCGTCTCGCCGGGCGGGGAGCTCGTCCGGGCCCGCAACCTGCGCGAGGTCGAGGAGGACCCGACGGCGCACGCCGAGGTGGTCGGGCTGCGCGCCGCGGCGCGGTCGACGGGGCGCTGGCGCCTCGACGGCTGGACGTGCGTGGTCACCCTGGAGCCGTGCGCCATGTGCGCCGGCGCGCTGGTCAACGCCCGGGTCGCGCGGCTGGTCTACGGTTGTGCCGATCCCAAGGCCGGCGCAGTCGACTCGCTCTACCAGATCCCCACCGACCCCCGCCTCAACCACCGGCTCGAGGTGGTGTCCGGCGTGCTCGCCGATGCCTGCGCCGAGCGCCTCAAGGCCTTCTTCGCCGCCCGGCGGCGGGAAGGGAAGAAGTAAGGCTGCGAGGCCCACACTCCAAGGGGGTGCGGGGCGCTCAAAATGCGCTACCTTTTCCCCTGAATCATGGCCGTGCGCACGATCCTCCACTACCCCGACCCCCGTCTCCGCGAGAAGGCGCTGCCCGTCGCCGAGATCAACGCGACGATCAAGCAGCTCGTCGACGGCATGGCCGAGACCATGTACGCCGCCCCCGGCGTCGGGCTCGCGGCCACCCAGATCGGCGAGCCGCACCGCATCTTCGTGATCGACACCGCGGGCGAGGACGAGCCGAGCGATCTCAAGGTCTTCATCAACCCCGAGATCGTGGCGAGCGACGGCAAGATCACCTGGGAAGAGGGGTGCCTCTCGTTCCCGAGCGTCACCGAGGACATCGACCGCAAGGCGAGGGTCCGCGTGCGCGCGCAAGATCGCGAGGGCAAGGCGTTCGAGCTCGACGCCGAGGGGCTGCTCGCGGTGGCGGTGCAGCACGAGCTCGACCACCTCGACGGCGTGCTCATGATCGACCACATGGGGGCGCTCAAGAAGCGCATCGTCGACCGCAAGATGCGCCGGCGCGAGCCGCAGCGTCCGCAGCCGAGCCGCTGATGCGCTGGGCCGCGGCGCTCGCCTTCGCCGCGCTCGGCGCGTGCAGCAGCCCCGCGAGCGACCAGCCTCTCGAGGCCAGCGTCGAAGACGCCGCGACCGACCTCGACGCCCTCGACACCGCGCTCGTGCCGATCGACGCCGCCGAGACGGGTGCCGCCGAGACCGCGGACGCGGTCGTCGAGGTCGCGCTCGACGCGACGGACGCGGCGCCGTGTCCGAGCGACATGGTCCACGTCGGCGTCTCGTGCGTCGACCGCTACGAGGCGCCCAACGTCGCCGGGAGCAAGCCGCTCGCCTTCCAGACCGCGCCCGAGGGGCAGGCCTTCTGCGCCGCGCGCGGCAAGCGCCTCTGCACCGAGGCCGAGTGGGTGCGCGCGTGCGAGGGCGCGACCAAGCGCCCGTATCCGTACGGCGCGACCTACGTGCGCGGGCGCTGCAACGACGACAAGACCTGGATTTCCCCAGCTGGAGCACCCTCGGCACCTACCCGAGCGACGCCGCCAAGAAGGAGGCCGCGCGCCTCTACCAGGCCGATCCGAGCGGGTCTCGCGCGGGGTGCGCGAGCGAGGACGGGGTGATGGATCTCACCGGCAACGTCGCCGAGTGGGTGGTGCGGTCGTTCCCCACGTCCACCGGCTACGAGCACGTGATGAAGGGCTGCTACTGGTCGGGGTGCTACGGCGGGTCGAACCCGAGTTGCAAGTTCGTGAACCCCGCCCACCCCGGCACGTTCCGCACCTACGAAGCGGGTTTTCGCTGCTGCACCGAGGCCCGCTAGCTCAGTCGTCCTCGCGCAGCAGGCGCGCGATGCCTACGCCCACGAGCACGAGGAGGAGCCCGAGGCCAGCGCGCTTGCCGGTCTTGCGGCGGGGCGCCTGCTGGATCGAGGGGCCGTTCGGGCTCGGCGGGGTGACCACCGGATCGTCGCCGACCGCAGGCGGCACGGCGACGAGCGGCGCGTCGGCGGGCGCGGGCGGATCGATGGGCAGCGACGCACCGTCGAGCATGGGCGGCACGAGGAACGCGGTGAGGTCGGCGGCGCCGAGCGGGGCGAGCCGCTCGACCGCGTCCTTGGCGGCCTTCGCGCGCGGCGCGTCGGCCCACGGACGACCCTCGAGGATCTTGCGGAACACCGCGGGGCGCCCGAGGGGCAGGAGGCGACCGACGGCCGAGTGGCGCTTGGCGAGCCGCGCCTCGACGTCGCCGATGGCGTCGACGACGCTCGCGGGCACGGCCACGGTCTCCGGCGGCGCGGCGGTCTTCGCGACGCGTACGGCCTGGAGCGAAGCCCCGACGCGAACCACGCGAGGGTGCGCATGCCGAGCGCGGCCACCAGCGGATCCCCGTGCAGGGCGGCCGCGTACGCGCGCTTGGCGAGCTCGTCCCACCCGGCCGGGTCGGACTCGCCGAGATCGAGGACCCGGAGCGGTATCGTCTGGCGGAGCGCATCGAACGTGCGCACCGCCGGCGACAGCGGCTGGGTCGCGGGCGCGCCGCTCGGGACCACCTCGACGATCGTTCGCGCGTCCGACAGCGGCGAGGTCGGGCCGACGCCCCCGAGAGCCCGGCGGCGTGGGCGGCACCTCGATCGTGCCGAGCGGGCCGAACCGACCGGTGGCGGGCCGCGCGGACTTGGCGCGCCGCTCCACCCGCGCGCCGCCGTGCGCGAGGCCCGGCAGCGCGGTGCGCGGCAGCTCGACCCGCAGACCGAGCCCGGTGCCCTCGACGAGCAGGCGCGTCGAGACGACGATCGGCGTCGACGTCACCTCGCCGCTCCACGAGCGCAAGGACACCGCGGCGACGCCGTCGGCCGTGAGCAGCGGCGGCACCGGCTTGCCCGCGACCCAGGTGGCGGCGAGCGCGATGGTGGGCGTGGGCCCCACGGCATCCGGGGTGCCGAGCGCGAGCTGGGTGAAGTCGATGGTGCAGCTCGCGGTGGGCGCGCCGCTCGCGCGGAGGCGCACGCCGATCTCGACCCAGCTGTCGTCCACCTCGTCGAGGACCGAGACGCGCACGCTCTCGAGCACGCAGCCGATGGGGACCGGAGGAGGCGCCGCCGAGAGAGCGCTCGGCGCGAGGGGCACGACGAGCGCGCCGAGGCCGAGCGCGCACGCCGTCGAACGCAGAGACCTCATGCGCCGAGGAGGTCGCGGATCTGGTAGCGCCCCGGCGCGCGACCGGCGAGGAACCGCGCCGCGCGCAGCGCCCCGTGCGCGAAGAGGTCGCGGCTCGTGGCCTTGTGGGTGAGCTCGATGCGCTCGCCCTGGCCGAGGAACATCACGGTGTGGTCGCCCACGACGTCGCCACCGCGGACGGCGTGCATGCCGATCTCGCCCTTCTTGCGCGCGCCGACGTCGCCCTCGCGGCCGTTGACCGCGACGCCGTTGCCGTCGATGGCGTTCTGCACGGCCTCGAACAGGCGCCGCGCGGTGCCGCTCGGGGCGTCGATCTTGCGGTTGTGGTGGGTCTCGACGATCTCGACGTCGAACGAGAGGCCGAGGCGCCGCGCGGTCATCTCGACGACCTCCGCGAGCACCTGCACGCCGAGGCTCATGTTGGGCGCGGACAGCACCGGCGCGACGCGCGAGAGGGCCTCGATGGCGCGGGCCTCGGGGTCGCCGAGGTTGGTGGTCCCGGTGACGAGCGGGATGGCGCGCGCCGCGCACGCATCGGCCAGCGGCGCGAAGCCGCCCGCGGGGTGCGAGAAGTCGATCACGACCTCGGCGTTCTCGATGGCGACGGCCGGATCGGCCGTCACCCGCAGGCCCTCGAGCTCCTTGCCAGCCTCGGCCGGCGCGGCGAGCGCGCCGACGATGGTGCAGTGGTGCTCGGCCGCGAGGCGGATCACGGCGCGGCCCATGCGCCCCGTGGCCCCCGCCACCGCGACGCGCAGCTGGCGCACCTTCACGACACGCTCGCCCGGTAGGCGCCCACGATCTCGCGGACCTTCGCGCGCGTGGCCTCGCCCGGGAACACGAGCGGGCTGCGCACGGTCGCCTGGAGGAGCCCCGCGTCGACGAGCGCCGCCTTGGCGGGGCCCGGGTTCGACTCGATGAACATGGCGTCGTGCACGGGCAGGAGCGCGAAGTGGGCGCGGCGCGCCTCTTCCCAGCGGCCGGCGAGCGCGAGGGCGCACACCTCCTGGACCTGCTTGGGGAACACGTTGGAGGTGACGCTGATGACCCCCTTGGCGCCGCACGCCATCATCCCCAGGGTGAGCGCGTCGTCGCCGGAGAGCACCGTGAGGCGGTCACCGAGGCGGCGGTGCAGCTCCTGGGCGCGCAGGATGTTGCCGGTCGCCTCCTTGATCGCGACGACGTTGGAGGCGGCGCGCGTGATGGCCTCGACCGAGTCGGGGAGGAGGTCGGACGCGGTGCGCCCCGGCACGTTGTAGAGCACGACGGGGGTGCTCTCGACGGCGCGCGCGATGGCCACGCAGTGCTCGACGAGGCCGGCCTGGGTCGGCTTGTTGTAGTAGGGCATCACGATCATCACCGCGTCGACGCCGACGTCGACCGCCTTCTTGCTCAGCGTGATCGCCTCGCGCGTGCTGTTGGAGCCGGTGCCGCCGATGACGACGGTCTTGCCCTTGCCGCCCTGCATGTGCACGCGGCGGGTGACCTTGGCGATGACGCCGATGTGCTCCTCGTCGTCGAGCGTGGGCGACTCGCCGGTGGTGCCACACGGCACGACGCCGGCGATGCCCCCCGCGAGCTGCAGGTCGACGAGCTTGTCGAGGGCGGCGTCGTCGACGCTGCCGTCGGTGCGGAACGGAGTGACGAGGGCGGTGAAGGCGCCAGCGAGCTTCGACATGGCTCCGCCGTAGACAACCCCGGTGAGGGCGTCGAGCCGCATTTGCTTTGTTCGCCCTACGTGCCGCCGCTACGGCGCTGCGCCCCTTCGCGACGTCACTTCCGGGCTCACGGAACCTTGCGGCCCGCCGATCAAGGCGGTCCAGCCAGCAGCCTCAGCCGAGCAGCCTCGCCAGCCGAGCCTAGCCGGGCAGCGTGGCTTCGTTGCCCCACTGCTCGTGGATCAGCGCGCCCTCGTCGGCGATCTTGACGAGCACCGCGGTGACGTTGTCCTCGCCGCCGTGCTCGTTGGCGCGGTCGACGAGCTGCTTGGCCGCGAGCTGGAGATCGTTGGCGTGCATGGTGACGATCTCGGCGATCTCCTGGTCGCTGATCATGCCGGAGAGGCCGTCGCTGCAGAGCACGTAGATGTCGCCGGCGTGCGGGACGTCGACCTTGGTGTCGACCTGCACGGTGTCGTGCATGCCGAGCGCGCGGGTGATGACGTTCTTGGGGAGGTTCTCGCGCTGCTCGCTCGGGAGCTCCGGCATGGCCTGGAGGTACTCGTTGATGAGCGAGTGGTCGCGCGTGAGCTGCTTGATCACGCCGTGGCGGACGCGGTAACAGCGGCTGTCACCGACGTGGGCGACGTAGGTCTGGTTGCGCTTCTCGCCGTAGAGGATGCCCACGACCGTGGTGCCCATCCCGTGGTACTCGCGCGAGCCGAGGGCCTTGTCGAAGATCCTCCGGTTGGCCAGCTTGACCCCGCAGATCAGCTTGTTCTCGTCCTCCGACTTGTTGGCGTCGAAGGGGAACGGCCAGGTGATGTCGTCGCTCTGCGCCGTCTTGAAGAACTCGGCCACCTCGGCGACCGCCATCTTCGAAGCGACGTCACCTGCGCGGTGCCCGCCCATCCCGTCGCAGACGAGGAAGAGCGAATGCTCCGGCAAGAGCATGTACATGTCCTCGTTGTGCTCGCGCTGGCGACCCACGTCACTCAGCCCGGCAGAGATGGCCTTCAGACCCACGGATGCTCCTCGGTGACCACCTGAACAGTGTGACGGTTTCACGGCACGCGGCCCCTCGTCAAGCGGGGCGGGGCGGCAGGGCTCTCGAAGGGGAGGACCTGCACCAAACTGGGCTCCTTTTTGCGGGTCTCGACCGGGAGACGCCGCGCGCGGAGGCCGGCCTCAGATCTCCATGCTGTCCTTTTCCTTGTGGGCGAGGATCGTGTCCACGTGCTTGACCCCGTCGGCGACGACGTCCTCGACCTTCTTCTTGCCGCGATCGACCTCGTCCGACTGCATCTCGCCGTCCTTGTCGGCCTCCGACAGGAAATCGAGCGCGTCGTGGCGGGCCTTGCGGATGGCGACCTTGGCCTCCTCGCCGTACTTCTTGGAGACCTTCACCAGCTCCCGGCGGCGCTCCTCGTTGAGGGCCGGGATCGGGATGCGGATCATCTCACCGTCGGGCTGGGGGTTGAGGCCGAGCTCGGCGTCACGGATGGCCTTCTCGACGGCCTTGACCTGGGAGCGATCCCACGGCTTGACCGTGATCAAGCGGGGCTCCGGGACCGAGATGTTCGCCATCTGGGCGAGGGGGGTCGCGGTGCCGTAGTAGTCGACGCGGACCGAGTCGAGCATCGCCGCGTTGGCGCGGCCGGTACGCAGCTTGGCGAGCTCCCGCTTGAGGGCTTCGTGGGCCTTGGCGATGGCGGCGGACAGGTCCTTCAGCACGTCGTCCAGCATGGGGCGGGGAGGGTAGGTGGGAATCGGGGAGCGTCAATGTCCGAGGCGGCCCACCTCCACCCCCTTTCCTTCGTTGACCGGCGGCCGGGTCTCGTGGATCCTTGCTGAACATGCTCGCAGCGGGTGCATCGGATCAGAAGGCCTGGAACCAGTGGCCCCAGGAGCACAAGCCCTGGGAGGTCGAACCCGTCCTCAAGGGGCCACGCCTCTCCCTGCTGGCCCAGGTGGCCATCGAGACCCGCAACCGCGTCTTCGCCGAGGCGAGCCGCGAAGAGGGCGACACCAACTGGGGCCTCGGCTGTCGAGCGCACGAGCGTTTCTGCTACGCGCTGTGCAAGCTGGCCGAGGGGTCCGAGAGCCCGTGGCTCCGCGTGCGGCGCGAGGGTCTCTCGTTCACCACGTTCGTCGAGGGCGTGCCCGTGCGCGTGTACCGCGGCTCCGCGCTCCGGCCGCCGCTGCGGCACGTGCGGTCGATGGCGCTCGAGAAGCGCGTCGCCGACGACCGCCAGCTCGCCCTGTTCGGTGACCCCGACGCCGGTCGCACCCCGTGGTTCTGGATGATGGCGGTGGAGACCTTCGACGACGGTCAGGTGCGTCGCGTGGTGTTCTTCCAGATCGACGAGACGGGCACCACGCGCAACCACTGGGAGCCGCCGGCCGACGGTGGGCTCTTCGGCGAGGAGAGCAAGCCGCGCGCGCCTCGCCGTGCCGCGGCGCCGACCGCCGTCGACCGCACGTTGCCGCTGCCGGTCTGAGGGGCTGCCGGTCTGAAGGTCTGCCGGTCTGAAGGTCTGCCGGTCTGAGGGTCTGCCGGTCTGAGGGTCTGCTGGTCTGAGGGTTTGGCCGCTGTAACTCCACCGTCGGAACGGTGGGCCTTCGGTCGGGGCGTCGCCACGCCGCTGAATGGGCGGACGCCGCGGCCGTCTGACGCTAGAGTCCGCCACCACAGGAGATACGGATGATGCGCGCGCGCCTCGGCTATCTGGTTGTCGGCATGGGTCTCTTGCTCACGGCGGTGCCGTCCGGCGTCGTCGCGGCGCCCCCCAAGAAGGAGACCAAGGAGAAAGAGGTCCCGCTCAAGGCCAACCCGGCGTTGAAGGAGCGCGTCGAGAAGCGCACCTCGCCGTGGAAGTGGGGCATGTCGAGCGACAAGGTGTTCACCGAGCTCGAGAAGCAGATCGACACCCAGGCCGCGGCCAAGATCGAGAAGCTGTACAACGTGAAGGACCAGGAGAAGGTCACCAAGGACGCCGAGAAGAAGAAGAAGGCGCTCCGAGGCACCCTGGTCACGTTCACCGGCGTGGGCGGCCCCGCGGGCGGCCTCGGCTACGAGACCAAGGCTCCAGGCGAGTACACCTACAAGAACAGCGAGTCGGCCATCGAGGTCGCGCGGCCGGGCGGCGGCGAGCGTCAGCTGTTCTTCATCAACGACAAGCTCTGGAAGATCTACGACCACGTCCACCTCACCGGCAAGGACGCCGAGCTCGGGGAGACCTGGGACAGCGCCATCGAGAAGCTGGGCAAGGACTTCGACGGCAAGGGCAAGGTCATCGCCGCCAAGACGGTGAGTCCGGCCTACTACGGCTCGCTCATCTCGGTGCCCGACCACTTGCTGTGGAGCGACGGCACCACGCAGATCCGCCTCGTCGACCACACCAAGCGCGAGGACATGACCCTGCGCACGGTGGCCGTCGTCTACGAGGAGATCGCCACCCTCGACAAGCTGTCCGCGCTCCGCATGAACGTCGAGAAGAAGCAGGCGGACACGATGGTCGACAAGGCCGGCCAGAAGGACCCGGAGCCGGTCAAGAAGAAGGACGACAAGAAGAAGTGAACGGAGCGAGCCGGAGGCGAGCGCAGTGAACAGCGGCCGCCTCCATGGGCGGCCGCACCGGGAAGAACAGCGGCGGGAAGCCGCTGACATCGGCCGCCGTGCAGGTGGCCGATGCTGTTTTTGTCCCCGCTCAGAACACCCAGGCGCCGAGGGTGAGATCGAGGCGCGGCACCACGCGGTGCGTGGGCTCCTTGCCGAGCGCGAACGCGGGGCCGGCGTGGGCGCCGACGAAGAACGTGCGGCCGAGCGGCAGCCGCGCGCCGAGCACGGGCGCGAGGGTCCACCCGTTCACGAGCACGTCGCCTTCGTGGGGCACGTGGGTCGTGCGGGCGTCGAGGCCGAGGAACAGGCCGCTCGCGAAGGTGCCAATGAAGAACCACCGGGGCTGCAGGCCGACCTCCCACGCCGCGGCCCCGTCGTGGCGACCGTAGGCGCCATCGACGCGGAGCGAGAAGCGCGCGCCGAACGCCGACTCCACGGACAGAGCGACGAGCCGCGGTGGCGAGACGAGGCGCAGCGGCGACCAGCCGATCGCGAACAGCGGGAGTCGGCTCGCGTGCGTGGAGCGGACGGCCGGTGTGGCCTCGAAGTACAACCCCCGACCGCCTGGCTGTCGCTCACACCGTCGTGGTCGACCGCGGCGGGCTTGTTGGGCGCATTGGTGGGTGGGTTGGTCGGCGCGTTGGTCAGGTCGGCCGGCGGCGCCGGCGCGCACGCCGGGCACTTGGCGCGCACCTTCTTGGTGGCCTCTTCGAGCTTGCCCTTGGCGTCCGAGCAGCGCTTCTGGTCGACCTCGTCGCCCGGCTTGGCGAGGGCGCACAGGTGCTTGGTCGCGGTCTCGAGCGAGGCGAGCGCCTTGCAGAGCGCGGGGCAATCGCTCGCTCCGATCGCGTCGAGGTCGGCGGCGGCCTTGGTCACCGCGGCCTCGGCGTCGGCGGTCGCGTCGGCGCGCGACGGCGCGGCGACGCAGGCGAGCGCCATGGCGATCGGCGCTGCGACGCGCGCGTTCACGGCCCAGGCACCGCCGGCCTGACGATCGCCGCGAGCAGGCGGCCGCTGCGCGCGCCGTCGCGCCGGAAGCTGAAGAAGCGGGTGGGCTCCGCGAAGGTGCAGCCCGGGACGTCCTCGATCGCCTCGTCGGCGAGCCCGAGCGCGCGCAGCTGGGCGCGGACCGCGCGGCGGAGATCGATGTGCGGCTTGGGACCGAGGTCTCGCCGGACGACCGATGGATCCGGGGCCGCGAGCTCGATGGCTCCGACCACCTCTTCGCCGACCTCGAACGCCTCGACCCCGATGCACGGGCCGATCGCCGCGACGATCCCCGCCGTCGAGACGGGGCGCAGCGCGAGGTGCGCGATCGCCGCCGAGACGACGCCGCCCGCGATGCCCCGCCAGCCGGCGTGGATGGCCGCGACCTCGCCGGTGAGCGCGTCGTGCACGAGCACGGGGACGCAGTCGGCGATGCGGACGCCGACGGCGACCCCCGGGTCGCACGCGGCGAGCGCGTCGGCCTCGCGGTGCAGCATCGCCCGCACGTCGTCGCTGGCGCGCACGAGCTGCAACCCGGAGCCGTGCACCTGGCTCGTCTGGTACACGTGCGGCACGCCGAGCACCGCGCAGAAGCGCCGCAGGTTCTCGGCCACCGCAGCGGGCTCGTCGCCCGGGCCGACCGCGACGTTGAGGCTCGCGAACGGGCCCTCGCTCACGCCGCCCTCGCGCGTGGAGAATGCGTGGACGACACCTCGCTCGCGGAGGAGCCGGCTTTGCAGCACGACGGCCATCCGGCGATGCTAGCCGCGATGGAGCCCAGAGTCGCGGCCTCTGCGGTCGTCGTCGGACCCGACGGCAGGGTGGTGCTCGTGCGCCGCGCGACCCCGCCGAACGCGGGCAGCTACAGCCTTCCCGGTGGCAAGGTGCGCTTCGGCGAGCGCATCGTCGACGCGGTCGCGCGGGAGATCCGCGAGGAGACCGGGCTCGTCGTCGAGGTGGGGCCGCTCGTCGAGATCGTCGAGCTCGTGGGCGATGGCTACCACTACGTGGTCCACGACCACGTCGCCTGGCCACGCGGCGGGGCGCTGGTCGCCGGCGACGACGCCGCAGAGGCCGTGTGGGTGGGGCTCGACGAGCTCGAACGCTACGCGGTCACCGACGCGGTGCGCCGGGTCATCGGCGCCGCGCTCCGCGTTGCAGGGGCCTGACGCCAGGGTTTCTGCATGGCCCGTGCGAAGAGTCGTGCGATGCTCCGGGCATGGCGCGCTTCGCCGTCCTCTTGCTCGCCGGGTTCGTGGGCTGCTCGTCGTCCGCGAACGATCCGCCGCCGCCCGCGCCCGTGACCCCGGTCTACGGGCCCATCGCGGGCGGGGGCCTCACGCCCTTCCCGAGCGACCGCTACACGCGCGCCGACCCGACGACCGGCACGGGGCTGCGCGTGGACCTGCGCTCCGGCGGCGCGGTCGACCCGCTCCTCACCTCGTATCCGAACACCACCAAGGACCTCGAGACCCTCGACGGCTTCTCGACCGTGGGCGGCGTCGCGGTCTCGTTCACCGCCGACATCGACGAGAGCTCGGCGAAGGTGCCCTACGAGGCCTACGCCGGCGCGAACGCGCCCGCGGTGCTGCTCGACCTCGAGACCGGCAAGACCGTGGGCCTGCTCGTGAAGTACGGCACCACCTCCGGACGGCGAGTACGACTACCCGCGCGAGGACCACACGCTGACCTTCCAGCCCGGCGCGCCGCTGCGTCCGAAGGCCAGGCACCTGTTCGTGCTCACCGACCGCATCAAGACCCGCGCGGGCGTGCCGATCGCCGCCAACGCGGCGACGCGGGCGCTGCTCGACGGGACCACCAAGGGGGCGTACGAGGACAGCGTGCGCGCGGCGGTGGCGAAGAGCGGCCTCCCGCGCGAGCGCATCACGCTCGCCACGGTGTTCACGACGATGAGCGTGCACGACGAGCTCTCGGCGCTGGCGGCGGCGCGGCGCAAGGCCCCGGCACCGAAGGGCGTGGGCGACCTCACCGTGGTCGAGGGGCCGACCAGCGACGGACGCGTGCGCTTCGCGGGCAAGTTCAACGCGCCGGAGTATCGCAAGGCCAAGCCCGACGGTCGGTTCGTGGTCGAGGGCGGCGTGCCCATCGCGCAAGCGGCCGTCGATCTCGAGTACCTGCTCGCCTTCTCGAACGCCAAGCGCTCGGGGCCCCGCCCCGTCGTGATCTTCGCGCACGGCCTCGGCGGCGACAAAGAGGGGGTGTGGGGCACCGCCCAGCGGCTCGCGGCGCTCGACGTGGCGGTCATCGGCATCGACGCGCCGGAGCACGGGTCGCGCGCGCCCGGCGGCAAGCCGAAGACCGCGCTCGAACCGATGCTCGGGTTCTTCGGCATCGACTCGCAGGACAAGGGCAAGGAGACGTTCGTCATCCCTCGCGCCCGCGACAACTTCCGCCAGATGGCGTCCGACCAGCTCGAGCTCGTGCGCTACCTGGAGAGCCTCGCCACCCTCGACGTGCTGCCCGTCGGCTCGCCCGACGGCGTGCCTGACCTCGACCTCACCAAGATCCTCTACCTCGGCCACTCGTTCGGCTCGGTGATGGGGCCGACGGCGGCGGCGCTCGCGCCCGAGATCCGCGCCGCGTGCTGGAACGTGGGCGGCGCGGGGCTCATGGCGCTCCTGCGCGACTCCAACACGTTCAAGATCGTCGTCGACGCGATGAAGCCCCCCGCCACCCCGCCGGGCGACCCGCTGCGCTTCTTCGCGGCGGCCCAGGCGCTGGTCGATCCCGGCGACCCGCTCAACTACGCCCGCTACGTGACGCTCGAGGCGCTGCCCGGGGTCGTGGGCTGGAAGTCGCGGGACGTGCTGCTGCAAGAGGCCAACGAGGACAGCATCGTCCCGAACTCGACGAGCGAGCTCCTGGCGCGCGCCGCCGGCCTCGGCCACGTGTTGCCGGTGCGGCACGAGGTGCCCGGGCTGCCGACGTCGACGGGGCCGATGTCGGGGAACCTGCCCCTCGGAGCGACCGGTGTGTTCGCCCAGTTCGAGCGCGACGCCGCGGGCAAGCTCATCGAGCACGGCTCGTTGATCTTCACGGACGAGGCGCGCACCCAATACGTGGGCTTCTTCCAGACCTCGCTCGCGGGCAAGGCCGCGGTGGCCCCGCCGTTCCCCGGCAAATGATACCATCCGGTTCTTCGACCTTTCTTCCTGGAGGCTTCATGCGCGCACTCGTCCTCGCTTCGCTCGTGCTGGTGGGTTGTGGTGGTTCGACGACCGAGTTCGCCGGGCCGACCGACGAGACGGGCACGGAGGGCGGCGCGGACGGGAGCGTGGTCGACACCGGCGGCCCGGCCGACGGCGCCACGACCGACTCGACGACGCCGACCGACGGCACGGTGGTCGACACGGGCGCGACCCCGACGGACACCGGCGTCGCGCCGACGGACACGGGCACGGTCTCGACGGACGCGGCGATCAAGTGTGGCACCGCGGTCTGCACCGGCGGCGACATCTGCTGCGCGACGGGGTCGGGCACGAGCATCACGTACAGCTGTGCGAAGACCTGCTCGGACGGCGGCATCGCGCTCGCGTGCACGGCACCGAGCGACTGCTCGGGCGGCGTGTGTTGTGGGACCGTCGACCTGATCGGCGCTGGTACGGCCTGCTCCTTCAAGAGCGGTGGCGCTTCGTGCTCCTCGACCTGCAAGACGGCCATCCCGTTCGGCTGCCCCGGCAAGGCCACCGTCCGGCTCTGCGCCAAGGCCGACGACTGCAAGGGCGAGGCGGGCTACCCGAACTGCTGCGAGCTCTCGGGTGGTGGCACCACGACGACGGCGTGCATCAGCGACACGATCAAGGGCTTCCTCCCGAAGCCGGTGAAGTGCCTCTGATCTAGGCGCAGGTCCTTCCACGCGCGCGCACCCGTTGCGCTGCGCCGCAGCTCCTGCAACCCCTCCGGACTTCCCGGAAAGCCTTTCCGAGTGCGGCACGTCGGTTGCTGAGCGGGGCCTACCGTGGCTCCGCACCCTCGCCGGCTGCTCCTCGTCGACGACGACGTTCGCTCTCTGCGCATGCTCGGACAGCTGCTGTCCGAGGATGGGTACGAGGTCTCGCTCGCGAGCAACGGCAACGAGGCCCTCGAGAAGCTGGCGAAGGCGCCCAGCCTCGACGGCCTGATCACCGATCTGCGGATGCCCGGGGCGGACGGCGGCACCGTCGCGCGCGAGGCCCGTCGGTTGCATCCCAAGGTGCCAGTACTGTTCGTCACGCAATACACGGAGCTGCTCGGCCAGCTCGAGCGTGAGCTCGGGCCTCCCCTACACATCCTCGGCAAGCCCGTGTCGTACCGCGAGCTCCTGCAGGCGCTCGGCTCGCCAACCGTAGGAGACAGAGCCATGGACAAGGCACAGATCATCGTCGTCGGGGACGATCAGTCCGACCTCGGCACGCGCGCTTTGGACACCGCGCTCGACATGGCCCACAGCCATGGGAACACCAACGTCCACGTTCTCTACGCGGTCGAACTGGTGGTGGACCCCCTCAACCCGTACGCGGGGATCCCGCCGATCTCCGCGAAGGATCAGCTCGGCAAGGAACAAGAGCGAGTCATGGTCCGCGTGCAGGCCGCCCTCGGCCGGCACCAGCAGCTGCGCGTGCGCTCGGTCATCGCGCACACGGCGGTGGGCGACCCGGCCCACGCGCTGGTCGACCTCGCCGCCGAGCTCGACGCCGATCAGATCGTGGTCGGCACGCACGGCCGCACCGGCTTCTCGCGCGCGATCCTCGGCTCGATCGCCGAGCGCGTCGTGCGCCACTCCGGCTGCCCGGTGACCGTCGTCCGCGCGAAGGCGCACGACCCCGAGAAGCGGGTGCCGGACATCGAGCCGCTCTGCCCGGACTGCAAGAAGGAGCGGGAGAAGAGCGGTGACGTCAACACCTGGTGCGCCCGCCATCGCGAGCACCACCCGCGCGCGCACGTCTACCACGAGGGGTCGGATCCTCCCTCCTCGGTTCGTCCCTGGGGCTTCGGAGGATGAGAGATCCGGGGTGCACTCACTGCGGCGGGCCCATCCCGCGCGGTGAGACGGATGGATTCTGCTGCGGGGGTTGCCGCCTCGTCCACCAGCTGATCGATGCCGAGGGCCTCGAGCGCTACTACGCGCTGCGAGGCCCCAACGGCGACCCCGTGGCCGAGGCCAAGGAGGGCCGCGATCGCAAGTGGCTCGAGCCGATCGCCGAGCAGATGCGCGCCGAGAAGGGCGACGTCGCGCGCGTCGACCTCGACCTCCAGGGGATCTCCTGCGCGGCGTGCGTCTGGCTCATCGACCAGCTGTTCCGCAAGGAGGAGGGGGCCATCTCGTGCCTCGTCGACCCGGCGCTCGGCCGCGTGTCGCTCCTCGTCCACCCGCAGCGGTTCGGCCTCGTGCGCTTCGTCTCCCGGGTCGAGAGCTGCGGCTATCTGCTCGGCCCGCGCCGCAAGCAGTCAGTCACGGAGAGTCCGGCCCTGCTCTGGCGCATGGGGGCCTGCATCGCCATCGCGATGAACGCGATGCTGCTGGCCTTCAGCATCTACGCCGGCCTCTCCGAGGGGCCGATCCTCAAGCTGTTCACCGGCCTCTCGTTCGCCCTCGCGACGGCCAGCGTGCTCGTGGGGGGGTCCTGGTTCGTGAAGAGCGCAGTCGGTGCACTGCGACGCGGCGTTCTGCACCTCGATCTCCCGATCGCCCTCGGGGTGGTGCTCGCCTACGTGTCGTCGACCTGGGCCTACCTGGCGCACAGCCTGACCACGTATTTCGACACCCTCTCTGTCTTCATCGCGCTGATGCTGGTCGGCCGCTTCCTCCAGCAGCGCATGATCGAGAAGAACCGCCAGCGGCTCCTGCAGAGCGACGAGACCGAGCACCTGCTCTCGCGCCGGGTGCGGGGTGAGGAGGTCTCTCTCGTCCGCTGCCACGAGCTCGTCCCGGGTGATCGGCTGCTGCTCGCTCCGGGAGACGTGGTCCCCGTGAGCGCGACCGCCGAGGAGCGCACCGTGTGCTCGCTCGACTGGATCAACGGCGAGAGCGTCCCGCGTCATTTCGAGGTCGGCGAGGTGATCCCCGCGGGGGCCTTCGTGACCGGCACGCGGGTCGTGACCGCGCTCGCCACCGAGACGTTCGAGAAGTCGATGCTGGTCGACCTGCTCCGCGCGCCCCAGCGAGACGCCCGAGAGGGCAACCAGACCAGCCTCTGGTGGCAGCGCTTCGCCCGCATCTACGTCGGCGCGGTGTTGCTGCTCGCCCTCGGCGCGCTGCTCGTGGGGCTGCGGATGGTGCACGACCCGCACCTGGCGCTCGAGCGGGTGACGGCCGTCCTCATCATCACGTGCCCCTGCGCGTTCGGCATCGCGGCACCGCTCGCCTACCAGATCGTCCACGCGCGCCTTCGTCGGGCCGGCCTGTACGTGCGCTCTCCGAGCTTCCTCGATCGCGCCGCCGAGGTGCGCAAGGTGGTGTTCGACAAGACGGGCACGCTCACGACGGGCCGGCTCCAGCTGGTCGACGACGCTCCGGCGCGTGCGCTCGAGGAGGCCGACCGCGCGATCCTGCTCGATCTCGCGCAGCGCTCGGGGCACCCGAAATCGCTGGCCCTGGTCCGCGCCCTCGGGTCGCGTGCCTTCCGGCCGATCGAGGTCGAGGAGCTCAGTGGCAAGGGCGTGCGGGCCACCGTCGACGGCCACGAGTTCCGCCTCGGCGCGCCGGGGTGGGCGAGCGACGACGACGCGCGTGGTGACGTCGTGTTCGCGCGCGACGGCGTGGCGCTGGCGAGCTTCGCCATGCGCGAGGACCTGCGCCACGACGCGCGTGAGGAGGTCGCGGCCCTCGAGGCGATGGGCCTGCCGGTGTACCTGCTCTCGGGCGACGACGAGGAGCGGGTGGCGCTGGTCGCGGCTCGCTGTGGCGTGCCCGAGGGTCGCGCGATCGGCGGCGCGGACCCCACCGAGAAGGCGGCGTGGATGACGGCCCACGACGCGCGGGACACGTTGTTCGTCGGTGACGGCATCAACGACGGTCCGGTGGTCGACGCCGCCTTCACCTCCGGCACGCCCGCCATCGATCGCCCGTTCCTGGCTGCCCGCGCGGACTTCTACCTGGTCACGGCCGGCGTGGGACCGGTGCGCAAGGCAATCGTCTTGGCGCAACGGCTGCGCACTGTCCTTCGACAAACGCTGGGAGTTGCGTTGGCCTACAACGTGCTGACGGTCGGACTCGCGTACGCAGGGAAGATGTCCCCGCTGCTCTGCGCCATCGTCATGCCGCTCAGCTCACTGTCCACGATCTTCGCCGTCGTCGCCCAGCTCTCGGAGTCGCGCTCTGCTCGTCGAGAGCCAGCGCCGCTCGCCGAGCCACCCGCGGTTGCGAATCAGGAGGCACCCGTCTGATGGAAGTCCTGTTCCTGCAAGTGTTCGTGAGCTTCATCCTCGTGCTCGGCTCGGTGCTGCTCTTCATGTTCAGCACCCGCCAGCGCGACGCGGAGCACGCCGACCGTCTGTCGCTCCTCCCCATGGAGGACGACGACCCCACCCGAGCCACGGAGAAGAAGCTCTGATGTCCACGTCTGCCGCTGCCGCCGAGGGCGAAGCCGCCGCCGCCCCGGGAGTGCGCCTCGAGAAGCGCCACATCGTCTACGACGACGGGATCACCCGCATGTTCGTCGGGGCGTCCGTGATCTTCGCTCTCGTCGCCATGCTCGTCGGCGTCCTCGTCGCCCTCCAGCTGGCGTTCCACCCGGCGAACATCGCGCCGCTCCTCACCTTCGGTCGCCTGCGCCCGCTGCACACCAACGCCGCGATCTTCGCGTTCGTCGGCAACATGGTGTTCGCGGGCATCTACTACTCGACGCAGCGCCTCACGAAGGCGCGCATGGCGAGCCGCACGCTCTCCCTCGTCCACTTCTGGGGCTGGCAGCTCATCATCGTGAGCGCCGCCGTCACCCTCCCGCTCGGCATCACGTCCGGCAAGGAGTACGCCGAGCTCGAGTGGCCGATCGACCTCGCGATCGCCCTCGTGTGGGTCATCTTCGCCATCAACTTCTTCGCGACGCTCTGGAAGCGGAACGAGAAGCAGATGTACGTGGCGCTGTGGTTCTACATCGCCAGCATCATCACGGTGGCAGTGCTCCACATCGTGAACTCGCTCGCGCTGCCGGTCTCGATCCTCAAGAGCTACTCGATATACTCGGGCGCGCAGGATGCGCTCGTGCAGTGGTGGTACGGGCACAACGCGGTCGCGTTCTTCCTCACGACGCCGGTGCTCGGCATCATGTACTACTACCTGCCGAAGGCCGCGAACCGCCCGGTCTTCAGCTACCGGCTCTCCATCGTCCACTTCTGGGCGCTGGTGTTCGTGTACATCTGGGCCGGCCCGCACCACCTCCTGAACACCGCACTCCCGGATTGGGCACAGACGCTCGGGATGATCTTCAGCCTGATGCTGTGGGCACCCTCCTGGGGTGGCATGCTCAACGGTCTCATGACCCTACGCGGGGCCTGGGCCCAGGTGCGTCGCGACCCGGTTCTCAAGTTCTTCGCTGCAGGCGTTACGTTCTACGGCATGGCCACCTTCGAGGGCCCATTGCTCTCGATCAAGGGTGTGAGCGCCCTCGCTCACTACACCGATTGGATCATCGGCCACGTGCACGCTGGTGCGCTCGGCTGGAACGGTTTCATGGCCGCCGGCATGTTCTACTGGATGGTTCCCAAGCTGTTCGGCACCAAGCTCCACTCGGAGCGCGCGGCCAACATCCACTTCTGGCTCGGGACCGCCGGCATCATCCTCTACGTCGTCTCCATGTGGGTCGCCGGCATCACGCAGGGCCTCATGTGGCGCGCCACGGACGCCAAGGGCTCCCTGCTCTACCCGAACTTCATCGAGACCCTCACGGCCCTCAAGAGCATGTACTGGACCCGCATCATCGGCGGGACGGTCTACCTCGTGGGCATGCTCATGATGGCCTGGAACCTCTTCATGACCGCGAAGGCCGGCAAGGCCGTCGACGGCGAGGCGGAGGTCGTGGTCGAGGTCAGCGACGCGCCGGCGGTCCCCTGGACCCGCATCGTGTTCGGCGGCCCCGTGGTCGTGTCGGTCATCGTACTCGTGGTGCTCGGCGCGATCGCGTTGACCAACGCGGTTGGCGCCGGCGCGTTCATGCTCCTCGCCCTCGCCATCGCGGTGATGGCGATCATGATCGGCCAGAGGAAGAAGGACCCCACCAAGCCCGGCTGGCACGCCCTCGTCGAGGGCCGCGCGTTCCTCTTCAGCGTGTTCACCGTCATCGCGGTGCTCATCGGCGGCGCAGCGGAGATCATCCCTTCGCTGATCATCAAGCAGACGGACGCCGCCGTCCTCGCCGCCAAGCACCCGCCGTACAGCGCCCTCGAGCTCGAGGGGCGCGACGTCTACATCCGCGAGGGTTGTTACAACTGCCACTCGCAGCTCATTCGCCCGTTCAAGTGGGAGGCGCAGCGCTACGGCGAGCCGAACACGCTGGACGACTCTCGCTGGGACCACCCGTTCCAGTGGGGCAGCAAGCGCACGGGCCCGGATCTCGCCCGCGTTGGTGGCAAGTACCCGAACGTCTGGCACTGGCAGCACATGATCGACCCGCGCACCATCTCGCCGGGCTCGAACATGCCGAGCTACACGCACCTGCCCACCTCCACCGTCGACTTCGCCGGCACCAAGGAGAAGGTCTACGCGATGAAGACGCTCGGCGTGCCGTACTCGGACGCCCAAATCAACGGCGCGCAGGCCTCGGCCCAGGCGCAGGCAGCCGAGATCGTCGCAGACCTCAAGGCCGCGGGTGTCAACGCCAACCCCAACAGCCAACTGGTCGCACTGACCGCGTTCCTGCAGCGTCTCGGCAAGCCACCGGCGCCCAAGCTCGCCCCGATCGGCATGCCGGTGACTCTCAACGAGAAGCCAACCGACGCACCGGCGCCGACGGCGGCCACCCACTGAGGAGCGGACCATGAAGCAACAACTGCTGCTCCAGGCCCCTGCTCACCCTGCCCATCATCGCGCTCGGGTTGTTCCTCGCGGTGTACCTGGCGGTGTTGATCCGGACCTATCTGCGAAAACCGTCGGCCTACGACCCCATCGCGCGCCGGCCCCTCGAGGACGACTGGAAGGAGGAAGACGATGGGACACGTTGACCCGCAAGACGCCGCCAATGGCATCGTGCACGAGTACGACGGCATCAAGGAGCAGGACAACAAGCTCCCCAACTGGTGGCTCGGCACGTTCTACGTCACCATCGCCTTCGCCGGTTACTACTGGCTCGCCGCGGAAGGCTTCCAGACCACTCTCTCGCCGCGCGCTGAGTTCGATCAACAGATGGCCGTGCAGGCCGCCGAAGAAGCGGCCAAGCTCAAGACCATGGGCGCGGTCGATGACACGAGCCTCACCAACATGGCGAAGAACGCCTCGGCGGTGGCCGAGGGGCAGGGGGCCTTCATGGCCAACTGCGCTTCGTGTCACGGCGCGAACGGCGGGGGCGGCATCGGCCCCAACCTGACCGACAACGCGTGGCTCCACGGCGGCGCGCCCACCAAGGTCTACGCGACCATCAAGGAAGGCTTCACCGCCAAGGGCATGCCAGCTTGGGGCGCGATCCTCGGCGAGGAGAAGACACGCCTCGTCTCGGCCTACGTGGTGTCGCTCAAGAACACGAACGTGGCTGGTGGAAAGCCGCCCGCGGGCGAGGTCGAGAAGTGAACGAGCGGGCGTGCGCCCCTCTCCAAGGATCTTCGCGCACGCCCTCGGACCCCACAGCAGCGCTCGCCTCCGGGCTGGCGCTGCTGGTCCTTCTCGGCAGGATGCAGACATGCTCCTCCGCTCCGAATCCTGCGCGGCGCTCGCTGGCTCTCCATAGGCAAGACTGATGGCGAAGGTTCACCTCCCCGTCGTCGAGCCGGGCTCCATGCAGAGCTCGCTTCGCTCGGACGGCTCACGCAACTGGGTCCAGCCCGCGGACGTCACGGGGCGCTTCAGCCGGGCCCGCAAGCTCGTGTTCGTGCTGCTCATCGGGTGGTGGGCGATCCTCCCGTGGTTGAGGGTGGACGGGCGCCCCGCGCTCCAGCTCGACGTCGAGCACCGCCGCTTCTTCCTGTTCGGCGCGACCCTCAACGCGCAAGACACCTACCTGCTCTTCTTCCTCCTCACGGGCATCGGCTTCTCGCTGATCCTGGTGACGACGCTGCTCGGGCGCGTGTGGTGTGGCTGGTCGTGCCCGCAGACGGTGTTCCTCGAGGGCATGTTCCGGCCGCTCGAGCGCATCCTCGAAGGCACCCGCGAGGCGCGCATGCGCCGCGACGCCGGCCCGTGGACGCTCGACAAGACCGTGCGCAAGACGGTCAAGCACCTCGCGTTCGTCCTCCTCGCGGCGTTCGTCGCCCACGTGTTCGTCGGCTACTTCGTGAGCACCAAGGCGCTCTTCCAGATGATGCGGGGGAGCCCCAGCCAGCACCCCGAAGCGTTCGCCTGGGCGTTCGCCCTCACCGCGATCTTCTACGGCAACTTCGCCTGGTTCCGGGAGCAGCTCTGCATCGGCCTGTGCCCGTACGGGCGCCTGCAGTCGGTGCTCATCGACAAGGACTCGCTCGTCGTCGGCTACGACACCCAGCGCGGTGAGCCCCGCGGCAAGCCCAAGGACACGAGCACCAAGCACGGCGACTGCATCGATTGCAAGCGATGCGTCGTGGTCTGTCCCACCGGTATCGACATCCGCAACGGGCTGCAGCTCGACTGCACCGCGTGCACCGCGTGCATCGACGCCTGCGACGAGATCATGGTCAAGATCGGCAAGCCGATCGGCCTCGTTCGCTACGACTCCGCGAGCGGCTTCGAGGGTGCTGGCAAGAAGCTGCTCCGCCCCCGCGTGTTCGTCTACCTCGCGCTCATGGTGATCGGCGCCGTCGTCGCCACCGTCTCGTTCCGGCGGCGCACCGACTTCGAGGCCAACCTCCTGCGCGTGCAGGGCATCCCGTTCGTCGTCGAGGGCCCGCTCGTGAAGAACGCCTTCACGATCCACCTCGTCAACAAGAGCTCCCAGAAGATGCGCTACGTGATCGAGCCCGAGGCTTCCGCGGGGCTCGTGTTCAACATCCCGCTCGCCGAGCCCGAGGTCGAGTCGATGTCGGGGATCACGCTCCCCGTCACCATCACCAGCGCGCGCGCGGGCTTCGTGCAGCGCGGCATCCGGATCAAGATCCGGAACGTCACGACCGGCAAGTCCGAGGTGATGGCCACGGGCACCCTGCTCGGCCCGATGGGCGGCATGTGATCGTCGCCGCCCTCGCCGCTGCGGCCCTGCTCGGTGCGACCTCGTCGGTCCACTGCGCGACCATGTGCGGCCCGCTGGCGGCCGTGGGGTGCAGCCACAAGGGCAAGGTCGAGGGCGGAGCGCTGTTGGGCTGCCTCGGCGCGCGGGCGCTAGGCTCCGGCATCGCGGGCAGCGTCGCCGGGACGGTCGGCGCGCCGCTGGCAGCCGGTCGCTTCGGCGAGGGGTTGCGCGTCGGCGTCGCGGTCCTCGTCGGCGCATTCCTCGTCGTGCGGGCGATCGGCTGGCTGGTCGGTCGCGAGGGCGGCGGCCTCGTGCAGCTCCGCAGCGGCCGCAAGGGCTGGTTCGAGCGTCTCGCTCCCTACCTGCCCCGCCGCGGCGCCGCGCTCGGTTTCGCGACGACGTTCTTCCCGTGCGGGGTCCTGCTGACGGGGCTGCTCTCGGCGGCGGCGAGTGGGTCGACCGCCCTCGGGGCCGGGATGATGGTGGCCTTCGCGCTCGCCTCGAGTCCGCTCCTCTTGCTGCCGACCTTCGTGGGGGCACGAGCTCGGCCGCTGCTCGCCCGGCCCCTCGGCCGGCGCATCGCGGCGGGAGGGCTCGTGCTGCTCGCGGCCTGGATCGTGGTCCCGCCCGTGGCCGCGCTGGCCAAGCCCAAGCCGAGCCCCGCGACCTGCTGCGATCCCCGCCCCACCGCTCCCTGAGCGACGGGGGCCGAAGACGTGTATGTTAGGGCGTCCATGCCCGGCCGGACCTTCGCCATCGGCGACATCCACGGTGACATCTTCGCCGTCTACCGGTTGCTCGCGAAGTTCCCCGAGCTCGACGAGACCGACACCATCGTGTTCCTGGGCGACTACGTCGACCGGGGGCCCCACAGCGCGCGCGTCGTCGACTACGTGCGCAACCTGGCCGGCCAGACCAAGGCCAAGGTCGTGGCGTTGCGCGGCAACCACGAGGACGCCTGGCTACGCGTGGTCGACCGCGGCTGGGACGGCTTCGTCACGCCCCCGATCAACGGCTGCCTCGCGGCGTACCGCTCGTTCATCGGGGGCCCCGTGCCGCAGGAGCACGAGGAGCCGCGCGACGACGAGCGGTTGATGCTGCTCACCGGGGGCTTCTACCCGGACGAGGTGCTCGCCTGGTTCCGCTCCCTCCCCTACTGGTACGAGGATCAGCACGCGATCTTCGTGCACGCCGGCCTCCCCAAGAAGGAGGGGCAGTGGGTCCACCCGTCCGCGGTCGACGATCCCACCGTGTTGCTGTGGATCCGCGACGAGGACTTCTTCATCAACTACCGCGGCAAGACCGTGGTCTTCGGGCACACCACCACCTCGTGCCTGCCACCGGAGTACTCGAGCTTCACCCCCGACGATCCGGACGACCTCTGGGCCGGCACCAACGTGATCGGCATCGACACCGGCGCCGGCAAGGGCGGCTTCCTCACGGCGATCCAGTTCCCCGAGATGCACGTCTACGAATCCCGCTAGGGAGCGACCATGACCGAGTCCACCGACAGACCAACGCCGACACACGTCACGCTCGAGCTCGGCACGCTCGAGCACCTCCGCGACCAGCTGCGCGAGCGCGGTCAGCGGCCCTCGATCGCGTTCGGCCCGCAGACCTCGACCGATCTCCTCGAGGCGATCCACATCGTCGAGGAGTACGGCGCCATGTGCGAGGCGATGTACCTGATGATGGCGGTCGACAACCGCGTGGTGAACGCCGAGCGCGAGGTGCTGCGCGGCGCGCTCGACGTGCTCTCGTCCGGCCGGGTGCGCACCGTGCACATGGAGGCGATGCTCGACTCGGCCGCCCGCAAGATCGCGCACGATGGGGCCAAGAAGCGCCTCGCGAAGGTGATCGAGGCGCTCAAGGACGACCCCGCGCGGGCGGAGGCCACCGTCATCCTGGCCGCGGCCGTCGCCGCCGCCGACAGCCGCATCGTCCCCGAAGAGCACGCGCTCCTGAACGAGCTCTTCCTCGGCCTCGGCATCGACCAGGTCAGGGCCGACGAGATCCTGGGCGCCATCGACGGCAAGCTCGCGGCCAAGGGCGTCTGAGGCCCGACAGAAGCGGGGGCGATCAGTCCTCGGTCTCGGTCGCCGCGTCCACCGCGCGACGCGCGCAGGCGCGGACCATCTTGGCGTCCTCCTTGGCCTGCGCCTTGGCCTTCACCTTGGCCTTGTCGGCGGCCTTCGGGGCCAGCTCCGAGAACACCGCGATCTCGAGCGCCGACGCGCGCATGGTGGAGTGCTGCTTGCCGTTGGCGGTCTTCAGGTCGACCTCGAGGTCGGCCTCGACCCGGAAGCCGTCGCTCTCCTTGACCAGCACGACCACCAGGCGCTCCTTGCGACCGTTGCGCTCGCGCGCCTTGCCCGTCAGATCCGGGCCGCCGTCGCCTTCGCCCTCCTCGACGTTCCAGCCGTCCTCCTCCGCGGCGTGCTTGACCGCGGCGAGGAGCTTGCTGTGCGAGAGATCGTAGACGTGCTTGCGGGCGGCTTGCTCGAGGCGGATCTGGTAGGCGGCGTTCTGCACGCAGCCGGTGTGCACGAGCGGCGGCACGAGCAGGCAGCAGACGAGCCCGAGCCGGGCGAAGAACGAGCGCGACCTTGCCATGGGATCGGCGTACGCAGCGGGGCGCCGAGGGTCAACCGAGCCGGTCGAGGGAGAGCGCGAGCCACCGCTCGAAGGCCTCGTCGTAGGGGAGCACGTGGTAGAGGAAGATCACCCCGAGGGGGCGCGCCTCGAGTCCCTTGGTGGCATCGACGTCGTAGGCGCGGGTCGCGCCACGCACCATGCCGCCGAGCAGCACGTCGCCCCAGTTGCGCTCGCCGTCGATCACGTCGAGCAAGTAGCTGCCGGCGACCTCGACGAGCCCGTCCCAGTCGCCGTCGAGGCCCCGCACCACGCTCCCGTCGCACAGCGTGAACGCATCACGCCCACCGCCGGGCAGCGCCACGTCGAGGCAGAGGACGAGACCCCGGGCGGCGCGGACGCGCGCGAGGCCGGGCGCGAGGGTGTCGCTCACCCACGCGTCGATCCGCGCTCGGACGCGCTCGCGCCCGAGTCCACGAGGGTCGGGGTCGACGAGCGCCGGCACGGTGAGCGGCGAGAAGGTGCGGGTCTCCGCCGCGTGGGTGGTGGAGACGAGCTCGGTGCCCCGCTCCATCGAGGTCTCACCCGCCTCGACGACGAACGTGGCCCCGATCTCCCCGGGGAACACCCGCGCGCTCGGTACGCGGCGGGCGAGATCGCGGAGGACCCGCGCCTCGGGGACGGGGTATACGAGGCGGTCCATCGCGTCGTACGGCGGCAGGTGGCGCGCGCCCGCCGCGGTGGGGACCAGCGCACGCGCGGAGGTGGCGGCGATCTGGTCGAGGTTCTGCTTGTAGTACGTGTACGGGAAGCCGAGCGCGCCGCCGGTCTGGGCGGCGATCTCCAGCATCGGCTGCCAGCGCACCATCGCGAGCGCGAGGGGCTCGTCGCGGCGGAAGGCGCGCGCTGCGTCGGCGAGCGTGTCGCGCACGGCCGCGACGCTCGGGTGCACGGTGTCGATCTGGTTCCAGGCGATCCCGTCGGACGTCGCCGCCATGACCCCCCACTCGAGCGGGGCCGTGGAGGGGGTCGTGAAGAGCTCCACGCCGTCGAGCTCCACGTGGTGACCGCTCGCGATCTCGTGCACCGTGCGGAACCCGAGGCGGCGGGCCGCCCGGACGATCAGCGGATCGAAGGTGACGAGGACGGTGTCCGGGTCACGCTTCGCGAGGGCCTCCAGCGAGGGCAGATCGAAGTGATCGGTGTGCCGGTGCGAGACGATGACGAAGTCGGGCCGCAGGCGCTCGACGTCGATCTCGCGCGGGGGGACGACCCCGAACACCCCGCCGTGGTGCGTCTCGAACAGCACCGGGTCGAACAGGATGCGGAGCTCGCCGGCCTCGAGCAGCCACGTGGCGTGTCCCAAGCTGGTCCAGCGCATGGCGCGAGCATAGCCCCGACCATCCGGGGAGTTGCAGACCTGACCCCGCGCCCTACGCTCCGCCGCCATGAGTGATGCCGTTCTGTTGGTCGGACACGGGAGCGTCGAGAAGGCCGAAGACATTCCGGCGTTCCTGGCCAACATCCGGCACGGCCGCCCCACGCCGCCGGCCATCGTCGAGGAGGTGACCCGTCGCTTCCTCGCCATCGGCGGCTCGCCCCTGCTCGGCATCTCGCAGGCCCAGGCCGCGGCGCTCGCCACCCGCCTCGGCGTGCGGGTCGAGGTCGGCATGCGGCTCTTCACGCCCTACGCGCGCGACGTCGTGCGCACCCTCGCGGCCGAGGGCGTCACGCGGCTGGTCTCGCTCCCGCTCGCTCCGTTCTCCACGCACCTCTACAACCCCCTGGTCGCGGAGGCGTGCGCGGCGAACGGCATCACCTGTCTGCCCGTCGGTCCGTGGGGCGAGGAGCCCGCGCTGGTCGAGGCCTTCGCGGAGACCGTGCGCGAGGCCCACGCCCCCGGCGCGCACGTGGTCTTCACCGCGCACTCGCTGCCCCTGCGCGTGCTCTCCGCGGGAGATCGCTACGAGCACGAGGTGCGCTCCACGATGGAGGCAGTCGCGCGCCGCGTCGGGTGCGCGCGCTACTCGGTCGCGTTCCAGTCCCAGGGCATGGACGGCGGCGAGTGGCTCGGGCCCGACCTGCCGACCACCATGGCGCGCCTCGTGCGCGAGGGCGACGGGGCGGTGCTGTTCTCGGCCATCGGCTTCCTCGCCGACCACACCGAGGTGCTCTTCGATCTCGACGTCGAGGCCCGAGGACAGGCCGAGGCGCTCGGCCTCCGCTACCACCGCGCAGCCTCCCTCAACGCGAGGTCGTCGTTCATCGACGCGCTCGAGGCCCTCGCGCGCCGGGCGCTCACGGGCGCTGCTGGAGCTGCCTGAGTGCCGCGGACCCGACGCGTACCGCGCGGCACCTTCGTCGACCTCGGCGCGTTGACGTGCCCGACGTGGCCGTCGGTCGAAGGGTGCGCGCGTACCTGCCGCACAACCACGACTACAGCCGGCCGCGGCCCGTGCTCGTGCTGTTCGACGGTCAGAACGTGTTCGGCGACGAGGGCTCGTTCTCGGGTGGCTGGCACGCCCACGAGGTCCTCGATCGGTTCGTCGTGCTCAAGCGGCCGGTCGCGCCGGTCATCCTCGCGATCGACCACGGGCACGTCGCGCGGCTCGACGAGCTCACCCCCTGGAGCGACGGCAAGAACGGCGGCAAGCTCGACCCGTTCCTCGCCTGGATCGGGGGAGCGCTCCTACCCCTCGCGCGCAACACCTTGGGCCTGCGGCACGACCCCTCGGAGACCATCGTCGGCGGCTCGTCGCTCGGGGGTTTCGCGGCGCTCTACGCCCACTTCGCGCGCCCGGACGTGTTCGGCGGTTGCCTGGTCATGTCGCCGTCGCTCTGGTTCGCCGGCGGGCGGATCTTCCCGTTCGTCGCCAGCCGACCGCGCCCGCTGAGCTCGCGGATCTACCTCGATTGCGGCGTGAAGGAGGCCCGCGGGATGATGTTCGGCCACTCCGAGCGCATGGCGCGGGAGCTCGCGGGTCGCGGCTACGGGGAGGACTCGTTCCTCTGGCGGCCGGACGCCAAGGGCACCCACTCCGAGCGCCACTGGCGGAGGCGCCTGCCGAAGGCGCTCCGCTTCATGTTCCGCTAGCTCCACCCCTCGTCGAGCTCCTCGGTCTTGCCCGGTGTGGCAGAGGGCTCGGGCGTGGCGGAGGGCTCGGGTGCCTTCTCTCCGGCGGCCGGCGGAGGAGGTGGACGCTGGATCGGGCGCGGCGGCGGCGCCGAGCTGGGCTCTGCGGCCGGGTGGCGCTTCGACGGTTGCATGACCTCCTCGGCGACCATCGGCGCCTGCTTCTTCACGTCGAGCTTGAGGCGACCGATCGCCAACATCGTTCGCTTGGGGCGAGGTGGGGGCGCGCTCGGCGCACGCACTTCTCCGGGGCGAGGCACGGCGGGTTCGTGCGCACGGGGCGCGATGCCAGGCTCGTCGTCGGGGACCAGCAGGGACTCGAGGGGCGTGGGGGGAGCTTCGTCGACGACGTCGCTCGGCGAGGGCTGGGCCTCCACGGGTGGCGCCTCGAGGGGCATCCGCGCGAGCACGGCGGGGACGAAGGCCTCGAGGGCAGGAGCGGCGAGGTCGTCGAGCGAAGGCAGCTCCTCGAGCGAGTGTAGATCCCCCGCGTCCAGCGTCGCGATCGAGGCGGACGGTCCGGGGAGATCCATGGCGAGCTCCGGCTCACCCGTGTCGGGAATCATCGGCGCCGTGTGCGTGCGGACCGAGGGCGCAGGCTCGTCTTCGCGCGGCGGAGGCGTGGGCAGCGGCGGCTGCGGAGCCAGCATCGGCATGCCGAACGGTGCGGTGGAGAGGTGCGGGCCGGGCGCCGGAGGGGGCTCCCGCACGATCGGGGGCAAGGGCGGCGCGGTCTCGGCGACGACGGGTGCTGCGGGCGCCGTGACCACCGGCGCCGTCGGCTCCACCTCCGGGCGCGGTGGACGGTGCGCGGGCGGCGGTGGCAGGACGCGCGGCTGCGGCACCGTCAGGGCCAGCGCGGTGTCGATGCGTCGCTTCGCGCCCACGGCGGGCAGGTCGACGGGCGCGATCGGCGCGGCGGCCACCTCCTTGCGCACGGCGGGGAGATGGAACGCCGCGATGCGCGAGACATCCGACGGATCGCGCGGGCGCTCGGGCTCTGCGCGCTCCACCTTGGGCGCCTCCTTGGCGGAGAGCGTGAGGCGCTGTCCCTGACCCGGTGTCGCTACCAGCGGGAGGATCGCCTGCGCATACCGTTCGGTCGCCGCAGCGAGCTCCTCGAAGGGGATCGCGAGCTCGGTCCGCGGGAGCGCGCGCTCCTTGAGGCCCGCACCGATCTCGGCGAACGCCTCGACCCGCACGCCCTGGGCGCCGCCGCGCAGATCGACGCGAAGGGCTCCCTCGAGCCAGTCACACTCGCTCGTGGCGAGCCGCGCGAACAGGATGAGGATGCGCGCCGCGCCCTCGTTGGGCCGGGCGATGGTGGCGATGTGGGCGAGGAGCGCCTTGGCCTCGTCGCGCGACGCGACGGCGGCCGCGAAGTGCTCCTCGGAGAGATCCTGACAGCGCGTGAGGCGAGAGAGATCCATCAGCCACCTCGCTTGCCGAACAGCTGCGCGCTCACCGCCTCGAGCTTGGCGGCCAGAGCCAGGTTGTCGTGCTCGAGGGCGACGGCGCGCTCGAGCTCCGCCTTGCCGTAGGCGAGCTCGCCCATCGCGAGGAGCTGGTCGGCGCGCGTCGCGTGGGCCCGGCCGCGCTCGGTCTTGGCGAGCTGCGCCGCCGGCAGCGACGCCGCCTTGCGCGCATCTCCGCGCGCGCCGCGCTCGAGGTCCTCGAGCGGCACGCGCTTGTGCCCCTTGGCCAGGGCGGCGAGGTAGCGGAGACGCAGCACCGGATCGCCGAGCACGTGATAGGCATCCGCGCCCTCGCGGAACACGCGGGCCGCGGCGTCGCGGACGGCCGGCTCGGCGCCGCGGTAGTGGTCGGGGTGGAACGCGCGCGAGAACACGCGATAGGCCGCGCGCACCTCGGCGTCGTTCGGGCCCCGGGCGGTGACGGGGAGCTTGAGGAGCGTGAGATAGTCGACCTCGGTACACGCCGCCGCCCAGCGCAGCACGATGCGATCGCGATCCGCCGGAGCGACCGGCCGGATGGACTTGGCCTTGCGCGGCGGGATCGTCGCCATCAGTCGTCCCTGGTCACGCGCATCTCGGCGCGGATCTCTCGACCGGAGCGCTCCTCGCGCGCGTGGATGCGCAGGATGCCGTCGGAGTCGAGCTCGAAGGTGACCTCGATCGACAGCTCGCCGCGGCGCGCGGGCGGCAGGCCCGAGAGCACGCACTCGCCGAGCACGGTGTTGAGCGAGATGCGATCGCCCTCGCCCTGACAGACACGCAGGACGACCTCTTGCTGGTTCTCGATGCCGGTGGCGTAGTGGCGCGTGCGTGCGCACGGCACGTGGGTGTTGCGGGCGACGACGAGGTCGAGCATGCCGCCGACGGTCTCCACGCTCAGGCTGAGCGGCGTGACGTCGATGAGGAGGGGGCCGCCGGCCGAGGGGGCGGCCGGGAACACGGAGGGCACCGAGGGCTTCTCGTGCGGGTTCGGTTCGAGCCGTGGCGCTTCGGGTCGTGGCGAGGACGTGGGGCTCGCCGTGAACGAAGCGGCCGTCGGCAGCGGTGGGAGCCGCGGCACCTCGGGAGCGACGCGCGGCGCGCCCAGCACGGCGGGCATGCTCGGCGGCAGCGACGGCTGGATCGAGGGGCTCGGCGTCGGCGGCTCCCCCGCGGAAGGCACCGCAGCGGAAGGCACCGGCATCGGGCTGACCGGCTCCACCCGGGTGGCCTGGCCGCTCAGCATGGCCGCCATGATGGCGGCGCCCGCGGCCACGACCTCGTCGGGGTTCCAGTCGATGCGTGGCGTGTTGCCGAAGTAGGCCTCCACGCGCTCCTGCACGTAGGGCATGCGGCTCTGGCCGCCGACGAGGATGACGCTCGAGAAGTCGGCCGGCTCGAGGCGGGAGAGCCGCATCGCATCGCCACAGACGGCGAGCGTGATCGACGAGCGGCTTGGCGAGGCGCTCGAGCTGGGTGCGCGTGAGCGTGAAGTGGAAGTTGATGGGGACGCCGCCCTCGCCGTAGCCGACGTTCTTCAGCTCGACCTCGGCGCTCTCCTTGTCGCTGAGCTGGATCTTGAGGTGCTCGGCGGCGGCGCGGACGAGGGCGAGGGACTCCACGCCGGAGCGGACGTCGAGGTTGGTCTCGGCGAGGATCGAGCGGACGATCTGGCCCTCGATCGCGGCGTCGAGGTCGTCTCCGCCGAGGAAGGTGTCGCCGGCGGTGGCGATGACCTCGACGACGTTGTCGGAGACGTCGAGGAGGGTGAGGTCGAACGTGCCGCCGCCGAAGTCGTAGACGGCGAGCCGCTCCTCGCGGTCGTGCTCCTCGGCGCCGAGGCCGTAGGCGAGCGCGGCGGCGGTCGGCTCGTTGAGGATGCGGAGCACCTCGAGGCCCGCCTCGCGCGCCGCCTTGCGCGTGGCCGAGCGCTGCAGGTCGTTGAACTGGGCCGGGACGGTGACGACGGCGTGGGTGACCTCCTCGCCGAGCGCCCGCGACGCGAGCTCCTTGGCCCGGGCCAGGATGAGCGCGCTGATGCCGACGAGGGGCCGCGCGCCGCCGCGGGTCTTGGCGCAGATGGAGCGTTTGTCGCCCTCGACCAGCTCGAACGGGAACATGCCGCGCGCCGACTCGACCTCGGGGCTGCCCCAGTGCCGACCGAGGATGCGCTTGATGGAGTGGAGCGTGTTCTGGGGGTCGATGACCCGGCGGCGGCGGGCGTCGCGACCCACGAGGGTGCGGCCGTCGGGGTGGAACGACACGACGCTCGGGAGCAGGTTCTGGCCCTGCTCGTCGGGCAGGATGCGTGTCTGTCCCCCGGCGCAGTAGCCCACGACGGTGTTGGTGGTCCCGAGGTCGATGCCGACGGCAGCACCCATGCACCCTGAACGTATCCCACTTCGTGGTCGCCGGGTCGGTCGATTCGCGCCGTCGAAGGCCCTCGTTTTGCCGCGTCGCGACGGGACCCAGGCGGCCCGAACGGCGCGCCGACCCCGACGCAGACCGTGTTCGGCGAAAAAAGTGGCCACGGTCCGGAAACATTCTGGCGAGTCGTCCGTCTGAGAGGAGTGGACTGTGTGACTCGTGTCCGTGGATGAAGAGAGAAATCTCGTTTGACATTGCCCGAGACTCACGGTACACCTCAAGAACGCAATTGATGGCCGGCTGCAGAGCCGCCCCGAAATCGCCCCAGCGCCTGCGGCGCGTTCCCACCCAAGAATCCTGAGCCAAGAAACCCACAGCCGGAGCCGTTCGATGTTTGCCCTCACCCATCCCCAGCGCGAAACCAGCGCCATCCGCCGGCCCGAAGGCGGGCGTGGTGGTTTGGTCGGTCGCGATTGGCAGATGAGCGTGGGCACGTCGCCGGCGCCGATCTGTCTGGCCAGCAAGGCCGAGAATCCCAGCCTTCCAGGCTATGCCATCGTCGCCTCCGCCAAGGAGCTCGATCGCTGACCCGCGGTTCATCCGCGTTCCCCCCGCCGTGCGGGGAGGGCGCTGAGGCCGCCGGGTTCCCCACCCAGGCGGCCTCTGTCGTTTTGGGCCGTGGGCGCCGAAGCGGACCAGACCACCGGCGAATCCTCGTCGCCACCACTCGTGAGAGCCCGCCGAGCGCGGGGTAGGGGAAGGTGCGCCCATGCTGACTCAAACAAGATTGTTTTCCTAGTACACACGCTACTTCTCGGGCGCAGCGCCCTCTCCAAAGAGGGTCCGTCGCGTAATGGACAGCGCAGCCGCCTCTTAAGCGGCCAGGTGAGGGTTCGACTCCCTCCGGTCCCACCGTGCCTCCGAGGCACGAAGGGCGAAGCACGTCCCGAGACCCATTCCTGGGTCGTCTAGCGGCAGGACACGCGGCTCTGACCCGCGTCACGTTGGTTCGAATCCAGCTCCCGGAACCCTCTTCTCCGCTCACCGCTCGCATGCGATGGGCACCGATCTCTGACAACTCGACATCGATGTGGCGGGACCCGAATGCAAGGGTTCTTGCACGGGCACGGGAGGCACAGGGTCCTACGGGACACCACCGCCTCACCCAGGTCATCGCACCTGACGTGTTCACCGTGGACTCCCGCCCGAGGCCCGACCTCGCCGCGCCCCCGAAGCGCGACGCGGTCGGGCTCACTGTTGCGAAGTAGCCCAATGGCAAGGCGCTCGGCTGTTAACCGAGGAGATGGTGGTTCGACTCCACCCTTCGCAGCCACCCGTGCGTCTCGTGCTCTGGCACGAGGCGTACGCCGCGCGGGTCGTCGGAGAGACGACGCCTCCCTGGTACGGAGGAGAGACGGGTGCGACTCCCGTGTGCGGCTCTGTGTTGGCTGGTGGGGGGGCCTTCGCCCCCCCACGGATCGCCATGCCGCGCCGTGGGTTGCGCCGTCCTTCGCTTCGCTACGGACCGCTCCACCCACGTCGCTGACATGGCGAACCCCCCCGCTCGCTGCGCTCGCAGAGAGTCGGGTGCGGTGTCCGAGTCTGCTCGCTGCGCTCGCAGAGAGTCGGGTGCGGTGTCCGAGTCTGCTCGCTGCGCTCGCAGAGAGTCGGGGGCGGTGTCTGCTCGCTGCGCTCGCAGAGAGTCGGGTGCGGTGTCCGAGGCTGCTCGCTGCGCTCGCAGAGAGTGGGTGCCTTGTCCGAGTCTGCTCGCTGCGCTCGCAGGGAGAGGGGGGGCAGGGAGGCAGGAGCCGGTGTGTCGTGTGCGAGCATGGTCCAAAGGTAGGGTCCGGGTCTTCCAAACCCTGGGGTGCGGGTTCGAGTCCCGCTGCTCGCTCTGTGGCTGGTCGCGAGGCGTACGCCTTCGCGGGCTGCCGTGTTGCCTGGTGAGGGGCGTTCGCGCCTTCGCGGCCTGCCGTGTTGCCTGGTGAGGAGCGTTCGCGCTTCGCGTCCGGCTCGTGTGTGGGGTTCGCAGTCGTCGTCCAACGGTAGGATCTCGGAGCGCCACTCCGAGGGTGCGGGTTCGATTCCCGTCGACTGCTCCGGGTCGGGACGGGCGTGCATCGCGCGCTCGCTCCCGGCCTTCGTGACCGGGTGCTCCAGCGAGTGACGCGGATTGCAACCCCGCGCAGATGGGGTGCGACTCCCCTCCTGGTCTCTCGCCCGGCGCTCGCCGGTTTCTCGGGCGCAGCTCCCTGCGCTCTTCGATCGTCGGAGGACCTCCGTCGATCGCGTTGCGGCCGTCGCCCAGAGGTAGGGCACCCGGTTGTCTCCCGGGCCACGAGGGTTCGAGTCCCTTCGGTCGCGCTGCGGTGCTCTGCACCGCTCGCCTCGTTCGTCGGGCTGCGGCGCCATGCGTCGCTCGGCTCGTCGAGCGGGTCTCTTGCGGCCGTCGTCCAGTGGATGGGCACCCGGTTGTCTACCGGAGTCACGAGGGTTCGAATCCCTTCGGTCGCGCTGCAGTGCACCCGCACTGCTCCCTGTGGTCATCGTCTAGCGGCACAGGACCGCCGTTTCTCGAACGGTGAACGAGGGTTCGATTCCCTCTGACCACGCTACGCACACGCGCTCTGCTCCAACCAGGGCGCGTGGGCATTCCCCCGGCGGTGGAGCCGACGGTGAGACTACGAATCTCGCACGAAGACGTTCGATTCGTCTCGGGGGAGCTACTTGATCCAGCGTCGGCCACGACCACGTGTCGTGGCGACGCTCGATCTCCCACTGCGTGGATCGCGACGGGGGCCTCCGAAGCCCGCGGTGAGGGTTCGATTCCCTCGTGGGAGGCGACCGAGAGGGCCCCCCCCCCCCCGCCCCCCCCCCCCCCATCTCCGGCGACGGTCTGGCGACCTGTCTCCCCCGACACGGGACACGCGAGGGTTCGATTCCCCCGCCGGAGACCCAGCGACCCGAAGAAGGGACCGCAGCCAAGCACAGGCAACGCAGCAGCAACGCGCACAGCAACAGCAACGCAGACGCAAACGCAACGTCTCTCCCCGGTCCCGCCGCGAAGCGGCGCACGGGGGGGGAGGGCTGGTCTGCGGTTCGTCGAGCCGACAGGCGAGACGAGCCGCGGCCACCCGACCGTGGGGGGCGTGAAGCCCCCCACCAGCAACTCAGTCCTCGTGACGGAACTGGTAGACGACGTCGGTCGAGAGCCGGCGGCCTAGAGGCGTGAGGGTTCGAATCCCTCCGAGGACACCACCCAGCGACCCCCGCAGATGGAAGGACCTGCGCGGGGTACACGCTGGGCTCTGCTCGAGTGACGGAACTGGAAGACGACGCCGACTCAGAACCGGCGGCCTATGTGGCGTGAGGGTTCGAATCCCTCCTCGAGCACCACGCGAGAGTGGCGGAAGCGGTAGACGCACCCGGCTCAAACCCGGCGGGGCCCAGCAGCCCGTGGGAGTTCGATCCTCTCCTCTCGCACGACCGAAGCGGCACCCGGTGGTGACCGCGACGAAGACCGACTCCGGAAGCATGCACCCATCACAGAGAAAGGAGGTGTCGCATGCGCGTGCTCGTCCTGACGCAGTCCTACGTGCCCCACAAGATCGTCTCGTGGGAGCGCGCCGTGATCCTCTACTTCTCCAACAAGGTCGACATCGTCGAGTCGTATGACGAGGAGCTCCGCTCCCCGTCCGTCGTCATGAAGATGCCGGCGGTGGTGCGCCTCCGCAAGCCGGTGGCGGCCATGAAGCGCTCGGTGAAGTTCTCGCGGATGAACGTGTTCTCCCGCGACAGCTTCCGCTGCCAGTACTGCGGCACGCCGCGGCGCATGCACGAGCTCAACTACGACCACGTCGTGCCGCGCCACCACGGCGGCAAGACCACGTGGGACAACGTCGTGGCCTCTTGCTACCCGTGCAACGGCCGCAAGGCCAACCGCACGCCGGAGCAGGCGGGCATGAAGCTGCTCCGTCGTCCGTACCGGCCGACCCACCTGCCCGTCATGGGCCTCCGCTTCGACCGCCGCGACATCCCCGCCCCCTGGGCGGAGTGGTGCCGCGCGTACTTCGTCGACGAGGCCGCCGCATGACGCGCGTGGCCAGGCAGAACCGAGGCGCGCCGCGCGTGCCTCCGTCGCTCGCCCCCCGACGTGACCCGGGGGCCATCCGGATCTGAAGCAGCACGGGTGGGTGCGACCCCCGCCGTCCGGACCGCGCGCTCGGGAACTGTGGTGTTCCTTCAGGACAACGGGCTGTTAACCCGACACTTGCTGGTTCGAATCCGGCCGACCCCACCCTGCGGGGTCGTCGTCTAATGGAACGACAAACGGAACCCCCGAACTCCCCCGAGCGCGTTCTTCATCCGAGTGTAGTGCAGTAGCAGCACGCGCCGTTCGGGCCGGCGAAGTCGGAGGTGCAATTCCTCCCACTCGGACCGCTTCGTTTCCGGACTCTCCGGGGGCACCTCGCCCCCGCGCGGAGCCCTCATCCGAGTGTAGTGCAGCAGCAGCACGCGCCGTTCGGGCCGGTGAAGTCGGGGGTGCAATTCCCTCCACTCGGACTGCTCGCATCGGGAACTAGGGCGTCTCTTCAGGGTAAGACATCGGACTGTAGATCCGACGATCGCGGGTTCGACTCCCGCCGGAAACTCGCACTTTCCGTCGTCAAGCAAACACAGAGACGCCCCCCTCTCCCGATCGAGCTCCCTCTCGAAAGGAGGACACCATGACCGTCGAAAACCTCGTGATCGACGCTCGGTCGCCGGCTTCGGTCTGGGCCTCCGAGCTCCCGGAAACCACTTGCGCGAGCCTCGCCCACGCGGCGCTCGCCTTCGTCGACACGGCCTCGACCGCCCTCGGTCGGGCCACCGCCTACAACGACCGCGCCGCCCAGGCCGCGGCGGAGCTGCGGGCCCACACGGAGCTCCGTACGCTGGACCGTCGGGTCTACGCGCGGCTGCTCGGCCTGCCGGGCGTCACCGACCGCGCCCGTCAGCTCGGTCTCGTGAGCCTGCTCGGCACGCCGGACCCGGGCGCGAGCGACGAGGAGCGACTGCTCCTCGCCCACCTCGCCTCGGAGCTGCCGGCGCCGCGGCTCTTCAAGCTGTTCGCGGGGCTCCGGCTCCGCGCGGCGCCGAACGAGGACGGCCTCTCGCTCCCTCGCGCCAACAACGCGAGGACGCGCAAGCTCGTGCTCCGGACGCTCCTCGGGGCGAGCCGGCTCGAGCTCTGGTCGGTCAAGTACCGCGACAAGATGGCCGCCGCGCTCACCCACGCGTGGGGCGTGCGGATCACCTCGGTGCTCCGCGCGATCCTCGCCAAGGAGGCGTGGACCACGGCCGAGCAGGCGCTCGTGCGTCGCACGATCGACCGGTTCGCCAGAGCCCACCCTGCTCGCGGAGACGCGCGCGTGCGTGGCCTTCGCGCTCCGGGCGGCGGTCGCGCCTTCCCTCCCGCTCCACGTCGCGCACGCGGCGGCGAAGGTCGACCTGTCGGCCGGCGCCGCGCTGCCCATCGAGGTGCTCGAGGGCCTCCGCGCCACGTTCCACAAGGGCGTGGCGAAGGCGGAGGTCCTGCGGGTCGGCAAGGACAGCCTCACCGAGGGTCAGCGCATCCGCGTGCAGCGGCGCGCCGAGGCCGCCGGGGTGGCCGTCGCGTTCGACCCGATGGCGCACGACGCTGTCGAGCTCTACCTCTACGCGTTCGCGCGGGGCCTCACGCCCGCGATCGAGGCGGCCCTCGACCAGAAGGCCGACGCGGTCGCCGCGCGGCTCGGCTTCGGCTGGGACTCCGTCGGCGTGCTCGTCGACGCCTCCGGCTCGATGGCCGGCTCCGCGGAGCAGGCGCTGCGGCCCATGGCCGTGACGCTCGCGCTGCGGGACGTCCTGGTCCGCGTCGCGCCGGCGACGGTGCTCACGGTGGGTGGCGTGTCCGAGGGACGTCTCGTGCGTCCGAGCGGCGCGACCGCGCTCGCCGAGGGCCTCGTCACGCTCGTCGAGCGCTCGCCCGACGCCCTCTTCGTGCTCTCCGACGGCTACGAGAACCAGCCGGCGGGGCGCTTCGCCGAGACCGTCCAGGCTCTCCGCGCGATCGGCGTGCAGACGCCGATCTACCACCTCTCGCCGGTGTTCGCGGCCGAGGTGCGCGGCGTGCGGACGCTGTCTCCCCTCGCGTCGACGCTGCCGGTGCGCGCACCCGCGGCGCTCGGCATCTCGTTCCTCCGTGGCCTGCTCGAGAGCGAGCCGCGACGGGGCCTCGCCGCCCTGCTCGCCCTCGCCCCCGCGCCGGCCCTCACCAAGGGAGGTGTCGCATGACGCTCTCCATCGAGACCATCCTCCAGGGGACCGGCCTCGGCCCCACCCAGAGCGTGGGTCTGATGCAGGTCATCCCGCTCCTCGCGGACGACGACGGCGTGGCTCTCGCGCCGCCCTCGCTCGAGGTCGGGACGCAGGGCTACGGCACGCTGCTCCTGCGCGCCGACGCCGACACGCTCGTGCCCACCGGCGCGGGCTGGATCGTGCGTCAGCGCGCGCAGGACCACGCGCTCGCCAGCGCCACCTTCGTCAAGAAGGGTGAGCAGAAGGTCGTGCCGACGGCGATGTGCATCCAGCAGACGCAGGGAGGCACCATCACCCAGGGCACGCACCCGCTGACCATCCTCCCGGCCATGCTGCGCAAGGCCGCGCTCGCCGTGCGGCACGTCGTCGACTTCCGGAAGCTCTGGGAGTCGATCGGCGCGCTGAACGCCGCGCACGGCGTGGGCGGCGTGGGCGGCAACCTCGTCGCCTTCCTGCAGAAGTTCGAGCAGGAGCTCGACGCCTTCGTCGCGGAGCTCGAGATCGTCGACCGGCAGGTCGGCGCCATCGTGCTCGTCGCGGGCGAGGTCGTCGGCATCGAGCGGACCCCGAGCGCGGCGTACTTCCGCGCCGTCTTCGGCCCGCTCGTCCGCGTCTGCTACGGCTCCCTCGCGGTGGCCGTGGCGAAGGAGAACCGCGAGGGTCCCTCGACGCGGGTCCCGCTCGTGCTCGCCGAGCAGACCCTCGCGGGCCTGCGCGCGGCCCTCGCCGTGGCGCGGGAGCGTGAGGAGGCGATCGCGAACCTCGTGACCGCGCGGCTGCGCAGCGAGCCCCTCGTCCCGGCGGAGACGCCGGACGAAGTGCTCGGGGACGCAGAGATCCGCACGGTCGCGGGACCGCGCTTCGCGGGGCAGGTGGTCACCGTCCGTGGACGAGTGGCCTACGCCTCGCTGTGCACGTGACGCGTCGACGCGATCGGGAGAGTCCCTCCCGGTCGCGCCGGCGACGGTCACTTGTTCCTGGGGGGCGAATCGACCAGGGGTCGAGCTCGCTTGGAAGGCGACGCGGCGCTCCGGCGCTGGGGATCGAGACCTCCGCCCTCCGCCAACGGGAGACGAACTGATTGGGGATCAGGACCGCCTCGAAAGCGGATCGGCGCTCCGGCGCTGGGGTTCGAGACCTCCGTCTTCCGCCGGGCAACGCGCCCGTCTCCGTGCGAACGGGGGCGGGAGCGCCCCTCTTTTCGACACGAATGGAAGCTGAATCCGCGAAGGCGCGGAGCCTCCCCGCTAAGGAGTGCGTGCCGCGAGGCATGGCGTTCGACTCGTCCGGCTTCCGCGACGCTGTGTGTGACTTCATGGGAGACGACGTGCGGGCTGGGACCCCCGGGTGGCCGTAACCCACTTGTCTCTGACTACGAGGTTCGATTCCTCCGTCTCCCACCGACTGGACCCCATGCTCGAGGGTTCAAGTCGCGACGACATGCCCTGGAAACTCAAACGGTGGAGTGCCGCCCTCGTAGCGCGGAAGAGTCGGTTCGATCCCGACCCAGGGCTCCCGACTCGCTCGTCTAGCGGTAAGGACGCTCGGTTTTCGCCCGAGCAACCGGGGTTCGATTCCCCGGCGAGTCACTGGCGGTGAATGTCCGCGAGGATTACACCCTCTCAAGGTCGAAGATCTGGTTCGAATCCGGACCCTGGTGCCGACGCTTGCGTCGAAGGAGCAGTACACCGGGGGAGTGTGATGGCCGCACGCGAAAAACATCTTCGCAACTCTGGTCACCGCCAACTGTTTCTTGCAACTGAATGGAGCGTGAGCTAGTCTGGTGATTCAGCGCTCGTCTGAAGAACGAGAGAACGAGGTTCGATCCCTCGACGCTCCACGAAAGGATCCCAATAGAGTTCAGCATCGCGACGAATGTCTGCGAGGAGTACATGGTGTAATGCTGGTTCGACCCCAGCAGCCAGGCGCGCGAGCGCATGGTCGGTTCGGCGTCCGCGTCGGGCCACCTCTTCGCATCTCTCGTCGTTGCTCTGCGCCAAGGTTCTGCGGCGAATGTCCGGTGGGAGTACACCTGAAACGTCCCTCTCACCAGAAACCTCGTCGCCGCACTCTCCACCACGGCGACGAATGTGCCGGGGACTACAAGGGCCCGTGTCAGGGCTTCGGCCCGCACGGAAGTGTCTCCGGCGACCCTCGTCGTCGCCACTCTCGCCACAGATTTCAGGCCCTCGGATGCCGTGTGCGTCTACAACCGAGAGGGCCGGGAGGGGCCGGTCTGAAGGCCGTCACGAGCGGTGGGGCGCGCGCCTGTGCCCCGCGGTTCGCGACGGTCTCGTCACCGGCTTTCCAGCGTGCCGCACCGACCGCCGGGACGTGGGCCCAGAGGCAGCCATCGTCCAAGGAACGCGTAACAGCGCACCGGCGCAGTGGGCGCTGGGGCAGCCCTCAGGGCGTCCTGGCTTGACGCATGCAATTCTCGCCGAGATGGCCGGACCGGAGCGTCGCGAGGCGCCGCGCGCTCGGTCCATGGTTTTCGATGTTCAAACCCCGAATGAAGCGGTGGACTACACGTAACTATAACGGTCCTAAGGTAGCTCCCTGCATCTCGCCCCGGTCTCGGCCGGGGACGGTGCTGGTGCGATGGCCGTCGGCGTCAAAGCGACCGGCGGCGGGGCGAACGGTGGGGTGATCGCGAGATCACCCCGCAATGTGCCGACGGTCTCCGCGAACCTCGTCGGGGGGTTCTTGCCTGGGCGTGAGGCAGCAAGTGACGCCGGCCGGCCGTGACCCGGTCACCGACGGGAGCATTACCCGTACGCCCAACCACGCCGTGCTCGAGCTCGGCGACACACACAGGCCGTAGAGTCATGGTGACCGCGGAGCCTCCAAAACTCCTGCGAGAGGGTTCGATTCCTTCACGACCTGCCACGCTCGGCCGGAGGTCGCGCGTTCACCCACGGGTCGATCGTCCAAGTGGGAGGGCTCCGGTGTCGCAAGCCGGGAATCGGGGTTCGAATCCCCGTCGATCCACTCCACAAGAGAACCACTCGTCCACGCTCGTCGTGGAATCAAGCTCGAATCATCGAGAAAGGAGGACCGTCATGGCGCACAAGCATCTCTTCGCTTCTTCCCCCAAGGCACAGAAGCCCGACACGATGAACGAGGCGGGGGGCCGCGCCTACGCGTTCAGCGCGCAGCACGCGCTCGCGCAGTACGCGGTGACCGGTACCTTCCACTCGACCTACTACGCGAACGAGACCGACCAGCTGAAGAAGGTGCTGGAGCTCTGCGAGCAGGTCCCGACCAGCTTCATCGCCAAGACCGCGCTGTACACGCGCGAGAAGGGCTTCATGAAGGACATGCCGGCGTTCCTCGCGGCGTACCTCGCGGCGAAGGACGTGCGCGCGCTCGCGCCCGTGTTCTCCCGGGTCATCGACTCCGGCAAGATGCTCCGCAACTTCGTGCAGATCGTCCGCAGCGGCGTGACCGGGCGCAAGTCGCTCGGTTCGGCGCCGAAGCGCCTGGTCCAGCAGTGGTTCGCGCAGCGCTCGCCCGAGAACGTGTTCCGTCAGTCGCTCGGCAACGATCCGTCGCTCGCCGACGTGATCAAGCTCGCGCGTCCCGCCCCCGGTGACGACGCGGCGCGCCGCGCGCTCTACGGCTGGTTGATCGGCAAGGAGGTGGAGAAGTCCGCCCTCCCGGCGCTCGTCCAGGCGTTCGAGGCGTACAAGGCCGGCGACTCGGCGATCCTGCCCGACGTCCCGTTCGAGATGTTGACCGCGCTGCCGCTCTCGAGCGCCGCGTGGAAGCAGCTCGCGAAGAACATGAGCTGGACGCAGCTCCGCATGAACCTCAACACGCTCGCGCGGCACGACGTGCTCGCGGACGCGGCGATGGTCAAGTGGGTGGCGAGCACGCTGGCGGACGAGGCGAAGGTCCGTCGGTCGCGCGTGTTCCCCTACCAGCTGATGGCGGCCTTCAAGGCGGCGAACGAGTCCGTCCCGAAGCCGATCCACCTCGCGCTGCAGCAGGCGATGGAGATCGCGATCGAGAACGTGCCGAAGGTCGAGGGCAAGGTGTACGTCTGCCCCGACGTTTCGGGCTCGATGCACTCCCCGGTCACCGGTCACCGCGCGGGCGGCACCACGGCCGTCCGGTGCATCGACGTCGCGGCGCTCGTCGGCGCGGCGTTCCTGCGCAAGAACCCGCACGCCGAGATCATCCCGTTCAGCGACGACGTCGTGCCCCTGGGCAAGGCGCTCAACCCGCTCGACTCGGTGATGACCAACGCGGAGCGCCTGTCGAGCCTGCCCTCGGGCGGTACCTCGTGCAGCGCGCCGCTGCGGCACCTGAACGCGCGCGGCGCGAAGGGTGACCTCGTCGTGTACGTGTCGGACAACATGTCCTGGGTCGACTTCGCGAACGGCCACTCGAGCGGTCGCGGAGGCACCAAGATGGCGGAGGAGTGGGCGCGCTTCTCGGGGAAGAACCCGAAGGCGAAGCTGGTCCTCGTCGACATCCAGCCGTACGGCTCGACCCAGGTGCGTGACGATCCCGCGGTGCTGAACGTCGGCGGCTTCTCGGACCGCGTGTTCGAGATCGTGTCGCTGTTCTCCGAGGGAAAGCTCGGTGCCGGCCACTGGGTCCAGGAGATCGAGGCCGTCCAGGTGTGAGCCTGGGCGGGGGGCTCCTGGGCTCGCGGCCGGGTCTCCGTCGATGGCGCGTCGCCCTGCTGGGGCGTGGGCGACGCGCCATCGCCGTCGAGGCTCTCGTGAACACGATGCTGCGCTCCCCGGGGGAATGACGCCCTCATAAGGCGCCGGGCGCGGTTCGACTCCGCGCGCAGCAACCACGGGCGGCCCGCCGGCTGGTGCCGGCACCTGGCCCACACCCAGGAGAAGGAGGGTTCGATCCCCTCGCCACCCACCGCGACCTCGAAGTCGCAGGAACGAGATGACCATGAAGATCCGGAAGTACCTGCTCATCAAGCAGGCGTTGCCGATCCCGCGCACGGTGCGCTGGATCGAATGGGGCGGGACGGGTTGGTGACCCTGGGCTCGCTGATAACGAGGCCGCTCTGCGTTCGATTCGCAGTCGCCCCACCGCGTGAGTTGCTCACCGAGAGAGGAGGAGCGATGTCGCTCTTGATCCGTTTCCGTATCGCCGTCGTCGACTGGTACGTCCGTGCGAGTGAGGCGCGCCACGCCCCTCTTCCATGGGACGACCTCGAGGGCATGGGCAGGCGTCTCGCCTCGCCCCGCCCCCACGCCGCGTCGCCTGTTCCGTCGGCGCGTGTGTTGACGAAGGCTTCCGTCGTGCGTCCGCGCGCCCTCCCGGCGTGACGTGGCGCCCGTCCTCGAGCGCGCTGGAGCGCAGTTTCGTGACCCGTGGAGGCTCCGAGGCTGCGCGTTCGCTCACGACCCCCCGGACGGTTCTCTTGGGGGGTCACCTTCACCTACATCCCGCTACGTCGATGTCGAGTTGCAGAGCGATCGAGCACAAAGATCCACCTCGTGCCCGGATCGTGGCAAGATCCTCACGTGGTCCGCCGCCGTCTCGTCGCAGGCCTCCTGGCGTTCGCCGGCGGCTGCAGCGCGAGCGGCGCTGCGCAGACCGACTCTCCCGACGGCAGCGTCGGTGACGCAGGCGACGCCGGCACCGATGGCGCGCTGCTCGGGCCCGACGGCGACGCGGCGCTGCTCTTCGAGGTGGAGAGCCCCGACGCGCCGGCCACGGACTCGAGCGACCTGACCGACTCCGCCGAGGTGGCCGACGGCTGCTCGACCTGCCCAGTCACCGCGTCCGGCACCGCGTGCGGGGTGATGGTGACCATTCTGCCGTTCTACGCGCGCAAGACCGGCGGCTTCCAGTCCGGGGCGAGCACGGGGACCTCGAGCGCCATCTCGATCAACTTCGCGTCCGTCGTGCAGAAGGTCACTGTCACCGTGCACGACGCGAACGCCGGCAACCAGATGGTCGCCTACTTCGGCAAGGGCGTCGCGGCGACGGTGGTGTTCGACGCGACCCCCATCGGTGGGGCTTCGACCAAGACCATCAGCTCGAGCTCGATCACGCGCGTCATCCTGCAGCCCGCCATCGGGGACTTCGTCTGGTACGACGGCCTGTCGTTCAGCGTCTGCAAGTGATGGCCGCAGCCGCCATCACTTGATCAGCGTCTTGCAGCCGAACAGGATCTCGATCTTGCCCGGCTTGTCGACGCCGACCGCGGCGTTGGCCGCGTCGCAGGCCGCGGGACACAGGATCACCTTGGTCGGCGTGAGCTCGTTGTCGTAGTACCAGCCCTCGCCGGTGCCGCAGGCGGTCGCGTCGGCGACCTTGGGAATGGTCTTGTCGACGGGGATGCGGACGTTGACCTTCGACGGATCGAGGGTGCCCGAGGCGGGCGTGGGCAGCGGGATCTCGCACGCGAGCTTGCTCGTCTTGACGACCGCGGTGGCGATGGCGTCGAAGAACGCCTTCCACGCCGCGGCGCCGTCGCAGATCTTGGCGCGCGGGCCCTTGGTCTTGGTGACGAGGGTCGTGTAGGTCGGTCCCGAAGACGGCGGCTGCGTGCCATCCGTGTACGTGCACCGCGTCGAAGGGCTCGTCTCGGAGCCCCAGCCGTACAGCGCGGCGAACGTGTAGCCCGCGAACTGTCCCTTGCGCGACGGGTGGAGGACGCCCGGCGGCAGCTCGAGCGAGCCGTTGTTCGGGTTCACGCCGCCAGGAAAGTTCTCGAAGTCGCTGGCCGAGAGGCGCGACTCGTCGTCCGTGACGATGACGATCGTCTTGGTGGCCGCCGGGCGCAGCTCGGTCGCCCACGGATCACCGCCGCGGGTCTCGCCGACCTTGTAGCCGTTGGTCTGGCCCAGGGTTCCGAGGAACTGCTCGAGCGGCTGGGTGCTCTTGATGTCGACGTGCGACTGGAAGAACCGCGCGCCGTTGCCGCAGTTGCTGTCGCCCGCGAGCGGGGGCGGGATGCACACCGGGTAGCGCGTGCCACCGCCCACCGTGATGGGGGTCGTCTTGCTGCGCAGGGCGAGCATGATGACCTTGTAGTCGAGCTTCTTGGTGGAGATGCTGGCCGCGAAGTCGTTGAGGCCCGCGTTGATGGCGGTCACCGCGGGCTGCATGCTCGAGGAGTTGTCGACGACCCAGATGATGTCGACGGGGAGCGGCTCCGCCTTGCCCTCGACCGACGTGCTCGCGCAGCTGGCGTCGGGATCGAGGGGTGTTGCTGGTGCCCGTGTCGTTATCGGCCTCCGGCAGGACGAGGTTGGTGTCGCCGCCATCGGCGCCGCTCGAGTCCGCACCGATGTCGAAGCCGCCGTCGACGACGGTGTCGAAGGGTTTGTTGCCTTCCGCACACCCGGCGACGAGGATCGCGAGGAGCGCCGCGGAGGCCAGGAGGATGGGCCGCACCGCAGCAGTTGTAGCAGACTACTCCTGCGCGGCCAGCAGCTCACGCTGCGGAGCTGCGTCGCGCCGCAGCGCGGCGAGGTCGAGCGGCGTGGTGTCGTGATCACTTCCTGGGCGTCGCGCCCACATCGACGCCCTCACCGCGCGGAAGGGGACCTCCTTGCCGAGCAGCGCCTCGACGACCTCGCCCACGCGCACGCCCGAGCTCCCCGAGAGCGCCGTGTCGATCTGGATTGGCAGTAGATCGCCCATGATTCCAGCGCGATCCAGCGCCTCTCGGCCGACGCCGACGCGCACGCCGCGGAGGAAGCTGCGCACGTCGATCTTCTTGCCGATGCCGTCGACGGTGCGGAGCACCACGAGGTTTCCACCCTCGAGCTGTCCCTCCACTTCGTGTCGCACGGCCGTCACCCAGTCGCCGTCGGTGGGGCGCGACAGCAGGCCGGCGTGAGGCAGCGCCGAGACCGGCAGGCCGACCACCCAGCGGGCCATGCCCTCGGAGAGCAGCTTGGCGATGCTCGGGTCGGTGTCCGAGAGGCGCGCTGCGCCCGTGAACACGATGCCCGCGGGCGCGTGCGCGGTGAGCTGCTCGCAGAGGCCCTCGAGGTCGAGGTCGGCCGTGATGCGCACGTCGATGTGCTCGTCGAGGCTCGCGATGCCGAGCGACAGCGCCGGGCCGAAGGTGAGGTCGGGCTTCGGGTGGAAGCCCTGCGAGTAGAGGACCGGGAGATCGAGCCGCCGGAACACGCGCGGCAGCAGGCGCAGCAGATCGAGGTGCCCGACGAACGCGCTCGGCCCCGTCTTCTCGAAGCGCAGGCGGTAGCGCCGCGCCGTCCCCTGCACGAACGACACCTTGGGCCGCCGCCGCTCCTCGGGGCGCTTCTGGCGACGCTTCTCGAGGTCGATGGCCACGGGGCCCTCGGCGCCGAGCTTCTTCAGGTAGACGAGGCGCTCGCCGCGCATCGCGCCGAGGTCGCACGCGACGCCGCAGTCGTAGCAGACGAGCTTGCGCCGGTCGGCCTCGGACTCGGCCAGGTTGGTGTGGTGGACGAACATGCCCGCGGCCTTGCCGCACGGGGGTGACAGCTGGTCCTTGAGCGCCTTGCGGTACTCGCGGGCGAGGAAGCCGTCCTCGAGCCCGACGTCGATGTGCGACCACGGCAGACGCGCCGAGACGGGGAGCGTGCCCGTGTACCGCGACATCGGCACGCCCGCGTCCTCGAACGCCTGCTGCCAGCGCCCGAGATCGAGGTGCTCCTCCCACGAGTCGAACCGCGCGCCGCGCAGGTAGGCGAGCTCGATGGCCTCGCCGACCGCCCGGTCTCCGCGCGCGAGCACGCCCTCGAGCACCGAGCCCGCTGCGTCGTGGACCTTGAGGTCGACGCCGCCGCCGCGCGCCGTGGTGCGCAGGATCGCCTGCTTGCGCTCGATCCGGCAGCAGGTCGAGCGCGGCCCACTGGAACGGCGTGTGCGGCTTGGGCACGAAGGTGCTCACGCTCACGGTGACCGCCGGGCCTCTCCCGCGCTGCACGCGACGGCCCACCTGCACGGCCTTCTTGCCCGTCTCGACGATGCCGACGACGTCCTCGTCGCGCTCGGTCGGCAGGCCGATCGCGAAGTACAGCTTCATCTTCTGCCAGCCGCGCGAGAACACGCGCTCGGCGGTGGTCATGAGCTGGTCTTCGGTGACGTTCTTGTTCACCACGTCGCGCATGCGCTGGGTGCCCGCCTCGGGGGCGAACGTGAGGCCCGTGGCGCGGACCTTCTGGATCTCGTCGAGCAGCTCCTCGTCGAGGCCGTACGCGCGGAGCGAGGACACCGAGAGCGACACGCGAGCCTTCTCGAGCCTTCGCATCACCTCGCGCACCAGCGGCGAGACGCACGAGTAATCCGCCGTGGAGAGGCTGGTCAGCGCGACCTCGTCGTAGCCGGTGCCCTCGAGCGCCGCGGTGACCGACGCGATCACCGACTCTGGATCGCGCTCGCGCACCGGCCGGTAGATCATGCCCGCCTGGCAGAACCGACACCCCTCGGTGCAGCCGCGCGCGATCTCGATCGAGATGCGATCGAAGACCGCCTCGGTGGCCGGGACGGGCCCGTCCGACGGAAACGGGTAGCGGTTCAGATCGGGCACCAGGGCGCGTTGCACGGGGAGGGGGGCGCGATCGAGCGCGCGGTCCACGACGGTGAAGCCCGTGTCGGCGTCGACGGTGGTCTCGTAGCGCGAGGGCACGTAGCACCCGGGGACGGTCGTGACCGCGGCGAGCCGCTCGGCGCGCGGCCGACCGGCGGTGGCCATCCAGGCGCGGATCAACGCGGGAAAGGCCTCCTCGCCGTCGCCGATCACGAACACGTCGACGAAGGGCGCGAGCGGCTCGGGGTGGGTCGCGGTCGGCCCGCCGGCGACCACCAGCGGATCGGCGTCGCCGCGCGCGCTCGCTCGCAGCGGGATCCCGCCGAGATCGAGGATCTGCAGGCAGTTGGTGTAGGTGAGCTCGAACTGCAGCGAGAGCCCGACGACGTCGAAGTCGCGCAGCGGTCGCGCCGACTCCAGCGACACGAGCGGCAGCCCGCGTGCGCGCAGCTCGCGCTCCATGTCGACCCACGGGGAGAACACGCGCTCGGCGAGCAGATCGGGCTGCGCGTTGAGCAGCGAGTAGAGGATCTTGAGCCCGAGGTGCGACATCCCGATGTCGTAGATGTCGGGGAAGCCCAGGCACACGCGCGCGGACACCGCGCTCCAGTCCTTGTGGACCGCGCCGTACTCGCCGCCGAGGTAGCGCGCGGGCTTGATGACGTGCGGCGCGATCTCGGCGTAAGGGTGCTCGGTGGGCATTCGCGAGCGGGAACCTAGCACTCTACCGCAGCGGATCGAGCCCATCGGCGAACCAGGCCTCGAAGCGTCCGTCGCGCACCGGCGTGCGTCCGCCCACCTCGAGGGTCTGCTTCCGACCGAGCAAGCGCAGCTGTACGGGCGCGTCCCACGGGGCGCGCGTGCGTTCCGAGGCCGAGAACCCGAGGGAGACGACGAGCCCCGGCAAGAGGGCGTCCTGCGGCCCGACGCCGATCTCGGTGCGGACGAGGTAGTTGGTGGGGACCCACACCGTGCCGACGCGGCTCGCGTGCGAGTGACTGTCGAGGTAGGCCTGGATGCGCTCCGCGAGCCCGGCGTCGCTGCAGGTGAAGCGCTCGACGCGGCCGCGCGCGAAATGGAACGTGGGCGTCACCCGCCGCACGAGCTGTGTGTCGGCCGCGAAGCTCGCGGAGACCAGCGCGCGATCCGCGACGAAGGCGCCGTCCACGGTCGCGGGGTGGAGCAGCAAGAAGCCAGCGGGCAGGTTGTCGAACGCGACCGCGCTCGGTCGACCGTCGAGCGCGAGGATCGGGAACGCGGGCGCCGTGCCGACGCGCAGCTGCGTGCCGGTCGGGCTCTTCACGACGATGTCGTGCGCGGCCGCCACGAGGTTGCGCATCTCGGCGTTCAGCGCGGCGAGCTTGTCCGGGTCGGCGCGGAAGCTCTGACCGAGCAGGCGCCGCTCGACGCCGATCGCGTGCAGGTGTCGCGAGCCGACGCGCCGCGCGGCCTGGAGGGCGGCGAGGCTCACCGGACCGGGCAGGCCGCGCGCGAGCAGCAGCGACGCCGAGCAGCCGGTGATCGAGGCCGCGATCCCCGGCGTGGTGGTGGTCGTCGTCCGACCGGCCCACGGCTCGAGCGGCACGCGGATGACCCGCGCGCCGGCGCGCTCGATCGCAGGGGTGAAGAGGCGCGCGACGTCGTCGGCGTCGTGGGTGAGCAACGCTACGCGCTCGCGCGGCTGCACCTGCAGACACGCGCGGACGACGTTCTCGACGCCGCGCTCGACGCTGCCGTCGTCGTCACTCACCCCTGCACTCTACCGAATCGACCGCGGCGCGCGAACGAATGGCTTCGTCGCGCGCCGCGTCTCTTGGCCAGAACGGTCCGGTCAGGCGGACGCCGGCATCAGCTCGGGGGCCGAGGCACGACTCGGCTGCTCGTACCCCTGCCGCCAGGAGCCCTTCTTCCAGCGCCAGGCGAAGAGCGCCGAGGCGATGGTGGTCTCGGCGACGAACCCGAGCCAGCCGCCGAACGCGCCGAGCCCGAGTCGCTTGCCGAAGAGCCACGCCGCGGTCGGGATGCACGTCCACGCGACGGTGATCCCGATCGCCGCGACCCACCGCACGTCCTTGGCGCCCCGCAGCGCGCCGCGGAGCACGATGGCGACCGCGTCGAGCGTCTGGAACACCGCCGCGACGAGCAGCAGCCGAGCGGTGATCCGCACGACCAGCACGTCGTCGGCGAAGGCGCGCGCGAGGTTCTTGCCGAACAGCGCGAAGCCCACGCCGCACAGGGTCATGAACCCCATGGCGAGCACCACCGCGTGGCGGGTGACCGCGTCGGCCTCGTCCAGCTTGCGCGCGCCGAGCGCTCGACCGACCAGCACGCTCCCCGCCTCGGCCACGGCGACGCCGGGCAGGAACGAGGTGCGGATGATCGACATCGCGATCTGGTGGGCGGCGATCTCGTGCGCGGAGATCCCGCCGAGGACGGCGGTGAACGCGGTGAACGCGAGCAGCTCGCACCCGAACTGCGCGCCCGTCGGCACGCCGAGCTGGGCGACCTCGCGCATGGCCCCCCGGAGTGACAGCGTGCTCTCGTTCTTCTCGCGCAACACCACGGCGAGCAGGAACGCCACCTCACAGGTCTCGGCGATCGCGGTCCCGTACCCCGCACCCGCGACGCCGAGGCGCGGCAGCCCGAAGTGCCCGTGGATCAGCGCCCACGCGAGCACCGCGTTGATCACGTTGGCGAAGAGCCCGGCCATCATCGGGGTGCGGGTGTCGCCCCGACCCTGGCGGTACTGCACGAGCGCCGAGACCATGCAGATGGCGGGGGCGCCGAGGGTGCGCGCCGCGAGGAAGTCCCGCGCGTAGGGCACCGTGGCCGGGTCGACGCCCAGCTTCAGGAAGATCCCGCTCGCGTCGCGGGCGGCGACGAGGATGCCGACGCCGAGGAAGAGGCCGAGGACGAGCCCCGCCTTGGCGTAGGCGATCGACTGCTCCGCGCGGTCCTGCCCGACCGCGTGTGCGGTGCGGACCTTCACCCCGCGCATGAGGCCGAAGACGCACGAGTAACACAGCCACATCACGGTCGTGGCGATGCCGACGCCGCCGAGTTGGGCGGCGCCGAGACCGGCGACCAGCTTCGTGTCGACGAGCCCCATCGCGGTGTCGCCGAGCATGGCGACGGCGATGGGCCACGCGAGCGTCACGAGCTCGCTGCCGACGCCCCGGTCTACTTGCGGTCGCACACCGGCGGCGGGACGGGAGCGCCATCCCCCTGCAACGCGCAGGGCCGGGGCGACGCTCCGTTTCAGTCTGGCGAACAGTTCCTTGGATTGGTGGATCACGACGGTTCCTGCGCATGGGGCCCCTCTTTTCCCGGACTCGAATCGTCCGGGGCCCCATGGGGAACGACGATCCGACGCTAATGACCCGGCTTGGACTGCGGAATGCTCACCACACGCTCCGCGCCCCCACGACCGGCGACCGACGCATCGACGCGCGGCATGCTGCCGAGCGTGGACGCGCAGAGCGCGTAGGCGAGGTGGGCGCGAAGGGTCATCTCCACCACCATTCCAGCCGTGACGCGGTTCGTCAAGTCAACGAGCGCTCAAAAAGCACCGACGCACGAGCTCCTTCGAGGAGACCTCGATCGCGCCCGCCGCGACCGCGCGGGCTCGGCCGTCGGCGCGCAGGTCGTAGTGCAGGTGCCGGGCGTGGCCGTGGAAGGCGAACCGCGGGATCCCGATCTGGAGCGCGAAGGCGTGCAGCTCCTCGATCGACCCGTCGGTCGCGAGGTGACAGGTCTCCCCGCGGCTACAGCGCGCCTCCCCGCTGCCGTAGGCGCGCAGCGGGTCGACGTAGAAGCTCACCCCTGCGGCTCGCCCTTGTCGGCGGCGGCCAGCGCGGTGGGCGCGGGGTGCTTCGGCTTGAAGCGCTTGGGCCGGAAGGCCTGGGGCACGAGCCCCGCCTCGCGGAGGAACGACACGGTCTTGAACCAGTGCAGCTTGTTGAGCCGCTCCGGGATCTCGCCGTCCTTGGCGATGCGGCGCTTCCAGAGCTCGTTGGCGACCGCCCACTGGGCGAACTCGCCGACGTTGCGGAACATCGGCAGGATCTCGCGGCGCTCGGTCGCGAGGTACACGTATCCGTGCTTGATCGCGACGTCGAGCAGCCAGATCTCCCCGGATTTCCACTCGCCGAGGCAGAGGAGGCCGGCCGGCGGGATGTCCCCGCGGGTGTCGAAGGCGCGGGCCACGTGCTTGATCTCGGCCGGATCGGCGAGCCACGTGGAGCCCTGGACGACCTCCTCGAAGTCGGGCGCGCGCACCGGGTTGCCCTGGCCGCGTTCGTAGAGAATGCGGATGTAGGCCCGGGCGTCCGCATCGAGGACCACCGGGCTCTCTCCGTCGGCCAGGTCGACGAGCGCCTCTTCGAGGGCATCGAGCTGGGCGACGCTGACCTTGCGCGTCGCACGGAAACCAAGTCGGTCGAGATCCGCGGCGAACTTCTGGGAGAACATTTCGCGCCGCCGAGCGCTCCTCCTCGGGGCGGGCCTCAGCCTCGCCGTGGGGTGCCGTCGGAAGCAGCCATTTCCGCCCGACGACACGCCTGAAGGGGCCTGGGCGCACGTCTGCGTGGCCCTGGCCGACGACCGGCCCGAAGATTTGTTCGCCTACCTCGAGGACGAGGCCCAGTGGGCCGTCTACACCCTCCGCAAGGAGCACCAGGCGGCGCTCGGGGCGGCCCGGAAGAGTTACCCGGCCGACGCGCTGAAGCCGCTCGAGGCCGAGCTGGCGGCCGATGCGGCCTCGAAGGACGCCCCGGAGGTGTTCGTCCGCATCGCGAAGGCGCGGGGGTGGTTGACCCGTTTGCGCAAGGACCTGTCGGGGCTCGCCCGGGTCGAGCGCGACGGGGACCGGGCCACGCTGGTGACGGCGCGGGGGAACCGGATCCCGGTGAAGCGGCGCACGGTGGGGATCTGGGGGCTGACGATGTTCACGGCGGAGCTCGCGGTCGAGGCCGAGAAGGCCACCCGGGACCGGCTGCGGATCGAAGAGGCCGCGAAGGACTACGCGGCCGCGAAGGGGAAGTGACCCGCTGTTCGTTCGATGGTGGCCGGGATACCGTTTCGCGCATGGCACGCGTGACCGGGATCGGCGGGGTGTTCCTCAAGGCCCGCGACCCGAAGGCGCTCTCCGAGTGGTACGCGAAGCACCTCGGCTTGGCGCTCGAAGCGTGGGGCGGCGCGATCTTGAAGTGGCCCGACGACACGGCAGACGACCGCGGACTCACGGTGTGGAACCTCGTCGAACCCAGTTCGACCTTGTTCGCGCCGAGCGCTTCGAGCTTCATGATCAACTACCGGGTCGACGACCTCGAGGCCCTCGCGAAGGACCTCGCGGCCGCCGGTGTCCCGCTCCTCGGGTCGATCGAGGCGCACGAGAACGGCAAGTTCGCCTGGGTGATGGATCCCGAGGGCAACAAGATCGAGCTGTGGGAGCCCAAGGCCTGAGTCCCAGATCGTTCACGCGCCCTGCGCGTAGGAACGAACATGCGCTGGCACTCCCTCGGGCTCCTACTCCTCCTCGCCGCCTGCAGCAAGCCGGAGACACCGATCGTCGCCGCTCCCGTCGCGCCGACCGCGACACCGAGCGCCAGCTCTGCTCCGAGCCCGAGCGCCGTCCCCTCGGCCTCTCCGCTCGCCAAGCTCGTGCCGGCGCCGCGCCCCGGTCCGCGCAACCCGTGCCCGCTCACCATCGAGCCGGGCGTCGCCTTCGGCCCCGTCCAGCTCGGCGAGACCCTGGCCGATCTCGCGGCCGCCGGCCTCACCGTCAAGAAGGTGAGCGACACCCACGCCGAGATCACCCTCACCGGCGGCGAGACCCTGAAGGTCACGCTGTGCGAAGGCAAGATCATCGACATCTGGATCGACGACCTGCGCAAGGCGCCCGCGTGCGTCGCCTTCGCCGGCACCAAGATCGCGCCGACCATCGACCGCCTCGACCTCGAGAAGGCGCTCGGCGGCTGCACCGCGGCGCCGCCGAGGATCGGAGGCGCCTTCGAGCGCTGCGTCGACGGTGGCGTCTACGTGGGCCACGGCCTCGGCACGTTCCTGCAGATCCGCGTGCGGCCGAAGAGCTTCCCCTTCGACGACGCCTGCGAGATCGCGAAGGACGACGGCTCCCCCGTCACGCTCACCGAGCCGCAGAAGCAGAAGATGCTCGAGACGACGCTGCTCATGAAGGAGCTCAGCGCCTACTTTCACCCGAAGGTGCCCGGCCGCGACCCGCTGCGCATCGTGAAGACCCCGCTCCTCAGCGAGCACGACCTCATGATGTTCGGCTCGAACGTGGCGTGGATCGAGGAGAAAGAGGCCAAGGCCGGGACCGCGTTCTTCCGCATCACCGCGCTCGTGGCCAGCAAGACGAAGGCCACGCTGAGCTTCGAGTATCCCATCGAGGGCGTGAGGGGCACGGCCACCTTCTCCCACCGCTTCAGCGAGTGGCGCTACGAGTCGGGAGAGGTCCACGAGAAGTGAACGGAGCGAGCCAATTAAACCTCACTTGCACACGTCGCGGCAGCACTTGCGGGCGCCGTCGCACGTGAGCGTCGTGTCCGTCACCGGCTGCCAGCAGTCGAGCGGACACGTGGGGAGGCAGTTGCCGAGGCCCGACGCTGCGCACGGGGAGGGCGGCGCCGGCCGACAGCACCAGCCGCCCGCTGTTCCGCAGCCGAGGTGATCGGTCGACGAGACCGGCTCGAACCCGGCCGGACAGATGTTCCAGCGGAACGCGGTGCAGAGGACCCCGCCCGCCGCGCTGCAGGCCGCGCTCGTCGCCACGCCGGTATCGGGGATCGACGCGTCCACGGGTGCGTCCGACGTCTCGCCCGGGACGTCCGCGGGGGCGGTGTCGGTGACCGTGTCGGGTCGCGTGTCGACCGTCGTCGTGTCGAGCGCAGCGTCCGACGCCGCCTCCGTCGTCGTGTCGGTCGACGCATCGACCACCGTCTCGGAGACTTCGGAGCCGCAGGCGGCGAGGAGCACGGGCAGGGAGGCAGGCGAGGGGGCGCATGACGTGATCGTAGCGCCGGTCGAGCGCGCGTCTCGCGTTCGCGCGCGCCTTGCACAAACGTCATCGGCGGTCAGTGCACGCAGTCGGTGGGTTTGCCCTCGAGCTCGAAGAACGCACGCAGCGCGACCACCGCGAGCGTCTGCGAGGGGCTGAGGGTGGCGCCGGGTCGCACGAACAGGGTCATGTCGTACGAGCTCTGCGAGGTCACGAGCGCGCGCACACCCTCGAGATCGAGGAGTGCGATCTCGTTGCCGGGGAAGCGCGCGCCGCCGATGCCGACGACGTCGGTCTCGAGCTTGAAGGCCGGCTCGGAGCCGAGCAGCTTCGTCGGCTCCAGCGTGGCGGTGAGGCAGCCCGACGCCACGTTGAGGGTCACCGGCAGGTCGTCGCTGGCGGCGATCGTGCACACGAACGGCAGCGGAGGGAGCCCGTCGGGACGAGCCACGGGCCCGCTGCAGGTGGCCCGCGCGGTCTGGTAGGCGACGCGGAAGCTGGTCTCGCTGCGCTTGCCGTTCAGCGACTGGAACTGCACCGTGGAGAAGCGGATCGTTCCGAGCGGGGCCTCGAGATCACAAGCCCCCCCGATGCACAGCTGCGGCTTGACCGCGTGGAGCGGCACGCGGGTCATCGACGCGCGGGATGCGTGGCCCGGGGCGTGACTGCGCGTGTAGCAGCCCGTGGAGAGCCCGATGGACAGCAGGGTGGCGAGCACGCCGAGACGCATCGTGGACATCACTTTCGTCGGTGCGATCCCGCGTGTCGCCATTCACCGCGCGCTCCCGTTAACACATTTGCCAACCGTTCGTCTCCCCCGTGCATGCGCCGACTCCTCACTGCCCTCGCCCTCCTCGTGACCGCCTGCGCGACCCGCGCGCCCGTGATCGACCCACCTGCAGCCGTCGCGCCCGCTGCGAAGCCGTCCTCCGCTGGCTGGCTGTGGCTCACGGCGTTCCAGAGCGGGAAGCTCGAGGCCATCGACCTCGGCACCGCGTCCATCGTCCGGACCTTCGCCGTCGACGACGGCGCAGGGAGCACGGGGTTCGCGCTGACCCCCGACGGGGCGACCCTGTACCTCGCGGACGGCGCGTCGCCGGGGCGCCTGCGTGTCTTCGACGTCGCGTCGCAGACACTGGCGGGAGAGGCGTCGTTGAAGGGGCGCGCGCTCTTGCTGGGCCACGCGCCACTCTTCCATCTCGAGCGCGACTCCCTGTTCGTCGGGACGCTCGATCCGTCGACGGCCCAGGCGGGCACGCTCTCGCTGGGCACCAAGGCGCTCACCGCGCAGGCGCCCCCGTCGTGGCCCTGCGCGTCGCCGCTGCTCGCGCGTGGCACCGCCACCGTCGCGCTCTGCGCCGGCGCGATCCATCGCCTCGGCGGCGCGTCGACGACCACTCCCATCGCGGCGCTCGAGGACGTCGCCGAGGCCCTCGCCACCCCCGATCGGATCGTCGCGATCGGTCGCTTCCGCGCCAAGGGGTGGTGGCTCCTCGACTGGCGCGCGGGAGAGCCGTCGCCCCGCGCCCTCGATCTCCACGCGGTCGACGGCGTGGACGACGCGACCGGGCGCAACGGCATGGCGTCGGTCGACGTGTCCCCGGACGGCAAGACCCTCGCCGTGGTCCACGGCAAGACCGCCTGGTTCATCGACGCGGAGTCCCACGCGATCCTGCGCATCGTGCGCTTCGACCGCCCGGTCGACCACGCGCGGTTCACCCTCGATGGTTCGGCGCTCCTCACGCTGGAGAGCCACGTCGGTGACGTGCCCGCCACCGAGACCGCGCTCCTGCGCATCGACGTGAGGAGCGGGGCCATCCGCCGCGTGCTCGCGGGCAAGGTGCCGCAGCACGGACCGACCCTGCTCTCGGTGGCGAAGGCCGCGAAAGGCTAGAATCGCCCGATGTGCCGCAGCATCCGCGTGCTCCACCACTTCGACCCGCCGACCACGCCCGACGAGATCCGCGCGGCCGCGCTCCAGTTCGTGCGCAAGGTCAGCGGCGCGACCCGCCCCAACCGGGACGACGAGGAGGCCTTCGCCCGCGCCGTCGAGGAGGTCACCGCGACCACCGAGCGACTCCTCGCCGCGCTGCGGCCGCCCCGCGCGGCGCTCCGCACGCGCGAGGGCGAGAAGGCCAAGGCGCGCGCCCGCCGCGAGCGCCGCGACGCCCCGCGCCCTTGATTCCTGGAGCGGCCGCCCATGGAGGCGGCCGCCGCTCACTGCGCTCGCTCCGCTCGCTTCGTTCGCTCACTTCACCGTGAACGTGCGGGTGCACCCGGTCACGCCGGGCGCGCTCTTCCAGCTGGCCGCCGCCACCTTCTGCCGCAGGCACCGCGTGGTGCTCAAGCTCGCGGGGGTGACCGTCACCGTCATGCCGAGCGCCTTGCCGCTCTGGACGAGCACCTCGACCTTGGCGGTGCCGGAGAGGTCGCAGTCGACCGCGAGGTTCGTGCCGAGCGGCGCCGCGCACTCGGTCGGGCCGAGGCTGTCGTCGTCGGACTTGGTGATGGCCGTCTTCTTCGCGGTCTCGACGCTCGGGAACGAATCGTACCCGTGGGCCGGGTCGAACACGAGCTTGGTCTTGCCCTTGGCCGAGGCGAGCTCGAGGGTGACCGGTGCCGACCCGACGAACGCGTGCGAGAGCAGGTCTTTCCCGAGCAGATCCGCGCTGCTCGCGATCTCCTCGAGGCGCCCGCTCTCGAGGGTGTGCACGCGGAGCACGTGCTCGCGCGGGCTCTTCTGGCACTGCGCGTCGACCCGCACCACGAGGTCGTCGACGGCGCTCGAGTGCACCTTGGCGAGCGAGGCCTCGGCGATCGGATCCTTGCCGGCGTCGAACGACTGCCGGGTGTGCGCGACCACCTTGAACTCGGTCTTGCTGGTCGCGTCGAGCACGAACACGTCGAGGTTGGTCGGCGCGCACTCGCCGCCGCCGCGGGCCGTGATGGCGAGCACCTTCTCGCTGTCCGCGTCGGCGTCGAGGTTGCCGGTGAGCCACTTGACGCGGGTGATGGACTTGCAGGCCTCCGGCGCGCAGAAGATCGAGGAGACCCCCAGCCACTCCGTGAGCGCATCGAAGTCGCCCGCCGGGTCCTTGCTCTTCTCGAGCGCCTTGGCCTTGGCCTCGACGTCGGCGAGCGCGCGGGGCTCGCCCTTGAGCTTCTTTGGCTTCGGGCTCGCCGGGCCGGCGAATGCGGAGACGGCGACGAGCGAGGCGACGGCGAGCGCCCAGCGACGGCGAGCGAGCATGGCCCCATCTTCGCGCGTCCGGACGGCGGCGCAACTCGGTCGAAGACTTGTCACTCCGCAAGGCCCCGACGCACGGTGCAGCGCGTGTCGCTCGAGAGGATCTTCGCCGGGGACGGACCGTGGCTCCTGGTCGTGGTCCTCGTCGTCGGCCTCTTCCTCGGTCTGTGGTTCGCGCGGCTCGGCCGGTCGTCACGGAGCAAGGGGCGCAACCGCGTCGCCGCCGACGGCGAGCGCGACGCCGAGGTCCTGCTCGAGGACGCGGGGTACCAGATCGTCGATCGCCAGGTGCGCCGGCGCTTCTCGTTCGCGGTCGACGGGGCCGCGACCGAGGTCGAAGTGCGCGCCGATCTGCTGGTGAAGAGGCGGGGACGCACGCTCGTCGCCGAGGTGAAGACCGGCAGCACCGCGCCCGATCCGACCTACCCACCGACGCGGCGGCAGCTGCTCGAGTACTCGCTGGTCTTCGGCGCCGACGAGGTGCTGCTGGTCGACGTCCCGGCCGGAGAGATCCACGTGATCTCGTTCGCGATGGAGACGCGGTAGAGTGGGGGGATGTCCTTCACGCCTTGCTTCACCTGTCGCCGTCACGTCCGGGTCGACGCCAGCGCGTGCCCGTTCTGCGGCGCATCGGCGCCGGGAGCGAACGCGCCAGCGACCCACACGGTCCGCGCACGGCTGACCCGCGGCGCGATCTTCACGCTCGGCGCCTCGGCGGTGATCGTGGGCTGCGGGAGCGAGCAGGCGATCTACGGGGCTCCGGCGCCCGACACGGGCACCGCCACCGACAGCGCGCCCGTGGACACCGGCACCAGCAAGGACGCGGGCCCCGACGCCGACGCCGACGTCGACACCGGCACGCTCGCCGGAGCCTACGGACTGCCGCCCGACACGGGCACGCCCGACGCCACGAGCGACTGAAGGAACAGCGCGTCCTCGATCGGCATCCCCTTGGCGTCGGGGCGCTGCCGCACGGATGCACCGCCGTCGAGCAGCGCGCCGATTTTCGCGTCGATCTCCTGCTGGGAGACCGCGCAGTCCGGCACCTCGAGCCGGAACACCAGCGTGCGCACGAGATCGGTGCGCAGCACGAGGTGCTCGTGGATCGCGTGGCCGATCAAGAGCGCGCGCGCGTCCCCGCGCCGCACCGCCTCGCCCACCGTCGCCGCGTCGCCCTCGTCGATCGCGGCGTCGAGGTCGGGCGCGCCGGCGCGGGTGACCAGGAGCAACCCGCCCTCGTCGAGCATCGCGAGCGAATCCATCTCGCGGGTCCGCGCCGAGGGCAGCTTCGGAACGCCGGGCTCCACGTGCGCCTGCAGCGCGACGCGCTGACGGTGGTTGATCGCGCGCTTCAGCGCCGGGAACGAGCGCCACACCAGCATGTTGAAGAAGTCGTGCCAGGTGCGCGAGCGGCTCGGCACCTCGCCCTTCGCGTAGATGCGCTCGTCGTAGATGGCGCTCACGTCGACGGGCTGCCCACGTCGGCGCCGCGGCGGCTGATCGACGAAGCGGATCGGCGCGCCGGCCGCCGAGGCGAGCCCCGCGGGGAGCCCCTCGTTCCACGCCTCGAGCGGCGGGAACACCGCAAACCGGCGGAACGGCTCCATCGCCGCGACGAGCGGAGCGAACACCGGACGCCCGGCGTCGAAGCGGGGGTTCCACACGTCGGACACCGCCGAGGAGGGTACCAGGGCGCACCAGCCACGACCCGAAGATGGCAGCAATGGCAGGAGCCATCGAACCGATTCATGGCAGATGGTCGAGATTCGCGGCCGACCTTGCGGCCATCCAGTGACTTGCTATCACTGACTCCATGTCAGCGAAACGCGGCGCCCGGGTCGACCAGAAGGCGGAGACCCGCGCCCTCCTCGAGAAGGCGGCCCTCCAGTGCTTCGCCGAGAAGGGCTACGGCGCGACCCAGGTCGCGGACGTCGCCCGCCGCGCCGGCGTCGCGCACGGCACGTTCTACGTCCACTTCCCGACCAAGGCCGATCTGGTCGACCACCTGCTCGCGCAGTTCCAGGCCACCATGGTCGCCCGCCTCGAGCGCGCGTGGAGCCAGGGCGACGTCGCCGACCCGATGGCCCTCGCCCGCCGACTCGCGGAGGTGTGCCTCGACCACTGGGCCGCGGAGCGCGAGCTCCTCGCGGCGTTCGCGGAGCGCTTCGGCGCCGTCGGTGGGCTCGGCGTCGCCCGTGACGGGCTCACCCCCGACGTCGGCGCGTTCCTCGCCGATCGGCTCCGCGCCTTCGCTGCCGCGACCGGGACCGAGCTCCCGGACGCCGACCTCGTGGCCCACGGCCTGCTCGGCCTCTGGACCCGCGTCGGCCTGCAGTTCCTGTTCGGTACGCACCCCGTGGCCCGCAAGACGGCCGTCGAGGTGCTCGCTGCTTCGTCGCTGGGGGCGCTCGCCGCCGTGCTCCCCGCGCTCCGCCCGACGGCGTTTCCGAGGAGCCCCCATGAACCCGTCGATCCCGTCCGAGAAGCGCTCGCTGCCGCTCGCCCCGAAGGTCACGTGGCCGCGCTACCAGGTGAACGGCCAGCCCGATCTCGCGCGCCTGCGCGCCGAGGCCCACGTCCTCGCTGAGGAGATCCGTCCGCGGCTCGAGGCCCCCCGCCGGGGCCGCGCACACCTGCTCCACCGGCTCGCGAGCTACCGCACCGCCGCGACCAACTACCTCGAGAACCGCCGCCGCGCCGCCGTCGGGCGCGAGGATCTGCTCCCGCTGCTCTTCATCTGGACGACGCACCGCCCGTGCAACTTTCGCTGCAGCTACTGCGACGACCACCGCGGCGCGAAGTACCCCGAGCTCGACGGCCACGGCAAGCTCGACACCGCGCGTGGCGCGCGGCTCCTCGAGGTGATGCGCACCCGCACGCCGAGCGTCTACTTTGCTGGTGGCGAGCCCACCCTGCGCAAGGACCTCCCCGCGCTCGTGCGCCGCGCCCGCGACCTCGACTACTTCCCGATCGTCCTCAACACCAACGGCAGCCGCTTCCACGATCTCCTGCGGCGGCCAGAGTGGTCGACGTTCCTCGCCGACGTCGACGTGCTGGTCGTCAGCCTCGACGCGCTCGACCTCGAGCTCCTCGCGAAGATGTGGGTCACGGGGAGCCCCGAGGACGTGCTGCGCAACCTGTTCCTCCTGCGCGAGCTCGCGGCCGAGCAGCGCGTGAAGCTCATGGTGAACACCGTGATCCAGCCCGGCCTCGTGGCCGAGGCGCGGCGCGTGCTCGACCTCGCGACGGAGCTCGGGATCTGGTTCTGCCCCGTGCCGCGCAACGTCGGCGCGGGCATCGATCCGGCCCTCCTCGCCGACCCCGAGTACCACGCGTTCGTCGCCGAGCTCCTCCGGCGCAAGCGCGCGGGCGCCCGCATCAGCGGCTCGCTGCGCATGAACCAGCGGCTGCTCTCCGCCGACCGGCTCGAGTGCCGCAACGCCCTCAAGCCCCACCTCGACCACGACGGGCGTCTTCCCTGGCCCTGCAAGTCGAGCGTGAACGTGGCGCCCGAGTGGATCGACGTCCTCGCCTACGACCACGTGGACCAGGTGTGGGCGGAGGCGACGCGGCGGCGCGACCCCCGTGGCTTCCACGGCCCCGGCCCCGACCAGTGCGGCGGCGACTGCTGCTGGGCGCAGAACTACGTGACCGACGAGTACGCCCACGGGCTGGTCGAGCCGCTCGGCCTCCTGCGCGCGGTCGTCGAGTTCCTGAGGGCCTGACGGTGGACCGCGAGAGGACCACCGGCGACCGCGCGTTCGCGGTCGACCTCGCCACCATCGTCGTGATCAGCGCCGCCATCTGCGCGTACGCACACGACCTCGCGCGCATGTCGGTGCTCGTGCCGCTGGTGCTCGGCCTGCGCACCGCGCTGTTCCTCACCCTCCCGGACGACGAGCGGGACACGAGTCGCCGCGGCGAGCTCGGCCTCCTGCTGGTCGCGACCCTCCTCGGGGCGTTCAACGACTGGAGCTCGGTCGTCCGCCACCGCATCTACGACTACACCGTGCCGACCGACCTCGGTCGCCTCTCGTCGATCCCGCTCTGGATGCTGCTCTACTGGGGGATGATCCTGCGCTTCGTGCTGACGCTGTGCCACTACCGGCGGCTCGCGCTGCCGGCTTCACCGACCGGGCTCGCCTCCCTGCGCGTCGGCGGAATCGCCCGCGTCGCGCTCCTGCTCGGCATCGTGGTCGTCACCCGTCAGTGCATCTACCGGCTCTACGACCGACCGATCCTGTCGTTCGTGCCGTTCGTCGCGGCGCTGGTCGTGTTCCTCGTCGTGGTGCGGCCGGATGCGCGCCGGCGATGGCTCCTCTGCGGGGTGCTCGTGCTCGGCCCCGCGGTCGAGGTCCTCTACATCCAGGTCGGCCACCTGCACGCCTACCGGCTAGGGGTGCTCTTCGGCGTGCCGATCTGGATCGCCCTCTGGTGGGGCGTCGCGGTGCTGGTCTGGGAGGAGCTCGGCACGCGCCTGCAGCGAGGGCTCGACGGCGTGCTCGCCTAGCGCGAGGCGACGAGCTCCTCGATCGTGCGGGTGGTCATGCGTCCGGCGCGCACGTCCTCGTGCACGACGAGGCGCTTGTGGAGCGGGATGTTGGTGCGGATGCCGCCGACGATGAACTCGTCGAGGGCGCGCGCCATGCGGGTGAGCGCGCGCTCGCGCGACGGCGCGTGGGTAATCACCTTGGCGATCAGCGAGTCGTAGGTGGAGGGCACGCGGAAGCCGCCGTAGACGCCGCCGTCCACGCGCACGCCGTTGCCGCCCGGGGGGTGGTACTCGGTGATGACGCCAGGCCAGGGCGCGAAGGTGACCGGGTCCTCGGCGTTGATGCGGCACTCGATGGCGTGGCCGCGGAAGTGCAGCTGGTCGGGCAGGGCGAGCTTGCCGCCGGCCGCCACCAGGATCTGCTCGGCCACGAGATCGAGCCCGGTGACCATCTCGGTGACGGGGTGCTCGACCTGGAGGCGGGTGTTCATCTCCATGAAGTAGAGCTGGCCGCCGTCGGGGCCGTCCGGGTCGAGCAGGAACTCGAGGGTGCCGAGGCCGTCGTAGCCGGTCTCGACCATCGCCTTCTCGATGCGGCTGCCCATCTCGCGGCGCCGCTGCTCGGTCATCCAGGGGCTCGGCGCCTCCTCGATGATCTTCTGGTGGCGACGCTGCAAGGAGCACTCGCGCTCACCGAGCGAGCGCGCGTGGCCGTGCTTGTCGACCAGCACCTGGAACTCGATGTGGCGGGGGCGCTCGATGAACCGCTCGACGTACACGTCGGGGTTCTTGAACCCGCTCGCCGCCTCGGAGGTGGCGCTCTGGAACGCGTTCTCGATGTCCTCGGGTCGGCGGACGATGCGCATGCCGCGCCCGCCGCCGCCGCCGCTGGCCTTGAGGATGACCGGGTAGCCGATGCGGCCGGCCTCTTCGCGCGCGTGGGCGCCGTCGCGCAGGACGCCGCTGCCCGGCAGGAGGGGCAGGCCGAAGCGGACCGCGTTCGCGCGGCCGCTCACCTTGTCGCCCCAGGCGCGCATGGCCTCGGGCGTGGGCCCGATGAAGGTGATGCCGCACCGCCGGCAGACCTCGGCGAACTGGGCGTTCTCGCTGAGGAATCCGTAGCCGGGGTGGATGGCGTCGGCGCCGGCGATCTCGGCGGCGGCGATGATGGCGGGGATGTGCAGGTAGCTCTTGGCGGGCGCCGCGGGTCCGATGCGCACGGCCTCGTCGGCGAGCCGCACGTGGAGCGCCGATTCGTCGACCTCGCTGTGCACGGCCACGGTCTGGAGGCCGAGCTCACGGCACGCGCGGATGATGCGCACGGCAATCTCGCCGCGGTTGGCGATGAGCACCTTCTTGAACATCTTGAACATGCAGGGGGGTGGGGGTACCCCAGGCCGGCGCGGAGCGGAACGCGGAAAGATCGACGCGCGACGACGCGCCGCGTATGAACGTACGCATGTCGAGGCGCCTCGCGCCCATCGTCGCCCTGTTCGCCCCCGTCGTGGCGCTGTCCGCGTGCCCCTCGAACAACACGCGGCCACCCGTCGTGACGACCGCGCTCGTGTCCGCGTCGAGCTCGGCCTCGGCCGAGGCGCCGCTCGGCGAGGTCACGCTGCAGTCGGCGCTCGAGGCGGCGTGGGACGGCGACTTCACGCTGTGCCACCAGCGCGCGCGGACGGCGCTCTCCATCGCCGCCGACGACCTCGAGACGATGGAGCTCATGATGCGCTGCGCCGCGGCGCGCAAGGCCTTGCCCGAGGCGGTCGCGTGGGTGAAGTCGGCGTACGCGGTGCGCCTCGCCGCGCCCGTCACCCGCTACGGGCTCGGGATCGCGGCGGCGCTCAAGGGAGACCTGACCGACGCGCGCAAGACGCTCGAGAAGCTGGTCACCGACGCGCCCGCCGCGGCGTTCCAGGCGGCCCTGATCGCCCAGATCGAGGACGATCCGCTCAACGCCGAGCGTTTCGCTCGCATCTACGTCGCAAGCCGCCCCACCGACCCGGCGGGTCGCGCCCTGCACACGCGCGTCGTGTGCGCGCTCGACCTCGTCCGCTGCCAGCAGGCCATCGAGACCATCAAGTCCAACGACGACGACGAGACCGCCATCGCGCGGCGCCTCGGCGCGGCCACCGCCACGCCGTTCTCCCCTTCACGCGAGCGGCTCGCCTCCTTCGCGCACGACGCCGAGACCATCGGCGCGGCCGCGTGGGCCGACCACTTCGCGCTCGCGGCCACGGTCCGCGAGGGCGGGGATCCGCCGCGCTCTTCGTGCGGAGCCCGCGCTCCGGGCGGCCGGAACCCGGCGCCACCGTCGACCTCGTCCGCGAGGCGCGCCCGATTCCCCGTTTGCCGTTCCACACGCGCGTCATGCAGCTCGGCGTCTTGTCGGACCCGGCGGCGCCGCAGGCCTGGTCGCGCATGGCCGCGCTGTTCCCCACCGAGCTCGACACGTATCGCCTCGCCGCGCGCTGGGACAAGACGGCGGCCCAGGCGCGCAAGGAGCTCGAGAAGAACGTGATGGTGCGCTTCCGCGCCGTCCTCGCCTCGCCGCTCGCCACCAAGGACGAGGCCTGCGAGCTCTCGCAGGGGTTCTCGTGGTCCGACCGCGGCCCGGTGGTGTCGAGCCTTCGTGTCCGGTGCGAGGCCTCGCTCGACGCGAACCGGGCCCGCAAGATCGGCCGGGCCCGCCTGGACGTGCTGCCGTTCGGGGTGCTCGACGTCGAGGTCGCGCTCGAGGCGGAGCTCGCCGGCAAGCCCGACCCCAAGTCGATCGAGTCCCTGATCCGACACGTGATGAAGACCCTCCCGCAGTCCACGTTCGCCGAGAAGGGCCTCGTGGCCGCGGGCGACCTCTCCAAGAAGCCGCACGCGCTCTGGATGGAGGCGTGCGCGCAGGTGTCGTGGGACCCGAGCTGCTCGCGGCGGGTGCTGCGGCGCTACGTCGAGCTCAAGGACGTGACCCACGCGAAGTCGGTGCTGCCGCAGGCGCTGGTCGAGGCGCCGCTCGACGCGCTGCTCTGCGGCGTGCAGGGCGAGATCCTCGTCACCGACGGCAAGAGCGTCGAGGCATTGCCCTGGCTGACCAAGGCCTGCGTCGGCGCCCGCGCCCGCCGTGACCACGAGGTGCTCCAGAGCACGCTCGCCACCATGCACGTCGCGATCGCCAGGACCGCCACCACGCCCGCGGCGAAGCCGGCGCGCGAGCCCGCGCTCAAGTGCATGAAGGGGGAGCCGTGAGACGCCTGTTGCTCTCGGCGCTGGCGCTCACAGGGTGCCCGACGGTGCCGGTCACCAAGGGGCCTGAGCCGGTCGTCACCGCGGCGCCCGATCCTCCCAAGGACCACGGCGCGCCGCTCGACTTCGCGCTCGACCCGGTCGACAAGGAGATCGACCACACGCCCGAGAGCACGCAGCTGCTCGGCAAGAAGGCGATCGTCCTCGTGCTCCAGAGCTACGACGGCGCCTCGCTCGCCGCGCTGCGCACGCTCGAGCCGCTGCTCGCAGACCTCCCCAAGGAGACGGCCTGCCTGCTCGTCGCCCTGCAGCCGCTCACCGATCGCGCGTTCATCGGCATCTTCTTCGACGCGATCAAGAGCCAGTGTCGGCGCGCGATCGGCGACGCCAAGCGCGGGCGCCTCGGTGACCTCGCCAAGCTCAACGTGGTCCCGGCCGTCATCGTCCTGCGCAAGGACGGCACGCTGGTCGGCGGCTTCACGGGCGGGTTCGACGAGGGCCAGGTGCGCGGCCTGCTCGCCAAGGCCGACTGATCAGTGAATCTCTTTGTCGGCCGCCCATGGAGGCGGCCGATGCTTCGCTCCACTGCGTTTCGCTCAGCCGGGCGTGCACCCTGTCGCGGTGACGGTCCCTCCTGGGGCGCCGCGGAGGATGACGTCCTTGTATTCGCCGGGGACGTCGGCGCAGCTGCCGGCCAGGTTCGCGCTGCTCGGGGGACAGGTCGTCCAGCGATTGCCCGCGATCTTGAGCTCCACGGTGAGACCCTCGACGCAGACGCCGGCGTACTTGTTGCGGTTGACCGCGCCCGCCGTCGTCCCGAAGAGGTTGTTGCCCCCCGTGGTGGCGGTCCCGAGGTCGAGCGTGACCCCAGGAGCTCCATTGAGGGCCACGCCGACCTTGTTGTCGGCGTTGAGGACCGAGCCGCGCAGCGTGACACTGCCGCCCACGACGACCAGCCCTGCCTCGGCGTTGCCCCCCGCGGTGAGGGCGCTGATGGTGTGCATCACGCCGAGCGCAGTGAAGATGCGCACGCCGCTCTTGGCGTTGAGGTTGGCCGCGACGCCCCCCTCGATGGTGAGCGAACCACCACCTTCGTGGTTGATGCCCCACAGGTTGTTGTTGAAGCGCGTGTTGCTGCCCGTGACCCGGACCGGAGAGCTGCCGTAGATCTGCAGGCCAGCGACGGCGGGGTTCTGCAGGCTCTCCACGTTCGGGCCGAGCACGGCGCCGTCGTTGACCAGGAAGGCGAAGGCACCGTCGCCCACGGCCTTGGTCGCCCGGGTGTTCTTGACGCTGGCGGGTCCGACGCCACCCGCGCCCGCGCCGCTGATCGAGACGAGGGTGACGTTGCTCGCGCTCCCGAGCACGATGAACCCGTCGAGGTTGGCGCCGCGGTTGACCTGCACCATGCAGTTCGTGCCGGCGCCCGCGCAGCTGCCTCCCGAGCCCGTGATCGTCACGTTGCCGAGGCCGTCGCTCACCAGCGTGACGCCGGTCTTGACGACCAAGCTCGTGGTCTCGTTGTAGACGCGACCACCCACGGTGCCCTTGACCCGGACCACGCGTGGCGTGCCAGCGACGGTGATGGCGAGGCCCTCCCGGATGGTCCGGAACGGGCACGCGCTCGTCCCGTTGGGGGTCGCGGCGATGCTGTTCGAGTCGACGAGGATCTCGTCGGTGGCCCCCAGCGACGGGCAGTTCACGTCGGCGAGAGCATCGGGGCGCGCGTCGAGCGCCGTGTCGGCGGTGGCGTCGGTCGAATCGCCGACCTTGAAATCCGCCGAGGCGCAACCGGCGTACGCGAACAGACCGAGCCCGAGAAGGAAGGGAGCGTGCATGTGCCTACCGACGGAAGATAGCGCACCCTCGGCGGGCGAGCGCCGTCACTTGATCGGCGGAGGCTTGGGGGGCTCGCCCTCCTCCTGGATGCACGCAGCGAGGTCGAAGAAGAAGAACGCGAAGGCCTTCTCGCCCTCCTTGAGCGGTGAGGTGCAGCCGGCGGGGAACGTCGCGTCGACCTTGTCGGACATGTTGATGTGCGCGTCGAGGTGCACGGCCTTCCCGCACTGCGCCTCGGCGGGCTTGCCGACGGGGGCGTTGATCGTGACGAACCGCGGGTGGGGGGTCGCGCCCGAGCGCGTCCACACCTGGCTGACCTTGGTCGACGCCGAGACGTTGTCGAACACGTAGTCGCACTGCAGCTTGCCCGCCGTCGAGGCGGGCTCCACCACCTTCAGCCAATCCGCGAGAGCCTTCCCCTTGGGGAACGTCGTGTCGATGTCCATCGGGTTCGCGCCACCCGGCGCGCCGCCGGGGATGGTCATCGCCGCCTTGAGGGCCGCGTCGGGGCTGTACTTGTACCAGGTGTACTCGTAGTCGGTCGTGAACATGCGGCCGCCCGCGCCGAGGTAGTCCGTCATCGCCTGGTACGAGGTCTTGCTCTGCGTCTTGGGCCATCCACCGTAGGTGCCCGGGTATTCGGTCGACGACTCGTAGCCCTCGCACGAGATCACCACGAGGTCGTACTGCTTGAGCTTCGCGAGGTCGTTCCACAGGACGGTCGCGGTCGGGGTCCCCGGCGGACCGCTCGAGGTGTAACCCGGGATCTGCGCGCCGTCGTAGAACTCGACCGCGAACGTCTTGGCGCCGTTGCCGGGGCCGAACTCCGCCTTGTCGATGCCGATCTTCGGCAGCATGCACGCGATCTTGTCGGCGACGCCGGTGGTGACGGCGATGCGGGGCATGTCGCCCTCGGTGCGGTTCTTGGGGAGCCGGGTCTTGCTCGCGTCGGTGAACGGCGTGTCGACGCACGCCTTGACCTCGGGGATCGTGACCTGCCGCCGCCACTTGCCGAGCTGCACGACGAGCGGGATGTCCTTGCCGACGGGCACGTCCTTCAGCACGAAGGAGCCGGTGGCGTCGGTGAGCGCGGTCACGATGGGGTCGCCGCTCGCGACCGCCCCGCAGCGGTCGCACGAGACCCCGGTCGGCAGCGCCGCGGGCGTGCCGTTGGGCACGTAGACGATGACGTTGTAGAGCGGCAAGGTGCCGTTCGGCGCGTAGACCTTGCCGGACACCGTCGTGGACTTGCCGCTGTCGCACTTCACCTGCTGGCAGCGGAGACCGGTGCACGTCGGCGTCGTGCCGCCGTCGCCGACGTCGGCGCCGAGCCCGCCTTCTCCGACGTCGGGGTCGAAGCCCCCATCGCCGGCGTCGAGCGCGCCGTCGACCAGGTCGAGACCCGGGTCCTCGGACTTCGCGGAGCACGCCGTCGTGAGCAGGAGCAAGGACAGGACGGAACACCGCATGGTGTATAGGTGGCGCCCGGAGGCGGATCGGGTCAAGAGCCGTCGATCTAGCGGGAATCGGGCCGGTTCCGTTGCTAGGCTCGTGCCGGCATGCGTCATCTCCCCTCCCTCGTCGCCCTCGCCCTCGGGCTCGCCGCCTGCAGCTCCGAAGACTCCGCCACCCCCGTGGACGACGCGAGCGTCGACGAGACCGCCCCCGACGCGACGGCGGAGACGAGCCCGGACGGCTTCGTCGACACGGGCACGGGCGAGGTCACGCCGCTGCCGGACGCGGGGCCCGACACGAGCGTCGACACCGGCCCCATCGTCGCGACGCAGCCGCTCTCGCCGTTCATCGTCGTCGATCAGTTCGGCTACCGCCCGAGCGCCGAGAAGATCGCGGTGCTGCGCTCGCCCAAGAAGGGCTTCGACGTCGGCACCGCGTACACCCCCGGCGCGAAGTACGCGGTCGTCGACGCGCACACCAGCAAGACCGTGCTCGAGGGCACTGCCAAGGCCTGGAACAGCGGCGCCACCGACGCCTCCTCGGGCGACCAGGCGTGGTGGTTCGACTTCAGCGCCCTCGCCACGCCGGGCGACTACTTCGTCCTCGACACGACCGCCAACGTCCGCTCGGACGTGTTCCGCGTGGGCGACGACGTGTACCGCGAGGTGCTCCGCCAGTCGGTGCGCATGTTCTATCACCAGCGCGACGGCATCGCGAAGGACGCCAAGTACGCGGGCGCGGCCTGGGCCGACGGGGCCGCGCACATGGGCGCGGGGCAGGGGCCCTCGTGCGGGCTCTACACCGACGGCTCCGCGAAGAAGGACCTGCACGGCGGCTGGTACGACGCTGGCGACCAGAACAAGTACACCAACTGGGCCGCGAGCGACGCGCTCGAGCTGCTGCGCGCCTACACCGAGAACCCGGGCGCGTTCTTCGACGACTACAACCTCCCCGAGTCGGGCAACGGCGTGGCCGACGTGCTCGACGAGACCAAGTGGGAGCTCGACTGGCTCGTGCGCATGCAGAACGCCGACGGCTCGGTGCTCAGCATCGTCGGCCAGGACGGCACCAAGGACCCGGCGTTCGGTGGCAGCAAGGACACCCGCCCCTCGCTCGCCACCGGCCCCTGCAAGTACGGCCCGGCGACGACCTCGGCGAGCCTCACCACGGCCGCCGCCTTCGCGTACGCGTCGATGGTCTACAAGACGGCCGCGGGCGCCGCGGCGGCCTACCCCGGCTTCGCGAGCGACCTCCTCACGCGCGCGCAGAAGGCCTGGGACTGGGCCGAGGCGCACCCGAGCACCAGCTTCGCCAACGCCGGCAAGATCGGCGCGGGCGAGCAGGAGGTGGACGACAACGGTCGCAAGCTCAAGAAGCTGCAGGCCGCGGCGCTGCTCTTCGCCGCGACCGGCGACGCCAAGTACCGCACGTTCGTCGACGCCAACTACAAGTCCGTGCAGTTCACCGCCTCGAGCTACGTCGATTGTTTCGACACCGAGAACTCGGAGAGCCTGCTCGAGTACGCCAGGGCCACCGGCGCCACCGGCACGGTCGTCACGGACATCAAGACCCGTTACAAGTCGGGCCTCGGGAGCGCCCACAACCTCGGGGCGCTCACCGCGGCGCCCGACCCGTTCATGGCCTACCTCTACGTCTACACCTGGGGCAGCAACCAGGTGAAATCGGCCCAGGGCAACCTGCTCTGGGACGCGGTCGCCTACGGCGTGGACACGACCGTCACCGCCGACGTCACGCGGGCCGCCGAGCGCTACGTCCACTACGTGCACGGGGTCAATCCGCTGCAGCTCGTTTACCTCTCCAACATGGGAGACTACGGGGCGAACAAATCGATCACCCGGTTCTATCACTCGTGGTTCGCCAAGGGCTCCGACTGGGATGCGGTGGGTGTCTCCAAGTATCCGCCGCCTCCCGGCTACCTCGTCGGCGGGCCGAACCCGTCGTACAAGTGGGACGGCTGCTGTCCGGGCGGCTGCAGCGGCTTCTCGTGCGGGCCGTCGGTCCCCTCGCCGCCGGCCGGCCAGCCCGATCAGAAGGCCTACAAGGACTTCAACGACCAGTGGCCGCTCAACTCCTGGGAGATCTCCGAGCCCTCCGATGGCTACCAGGCCAAGTGGGTCCGCTTGCTGTCGAAGTACGTGAAATGAGGAGCCCGACGATGCGCGCATGGTACAGCCTCCCGATTCTCGCCCTCCTGCTCGGCTGCTCGAGCGACCCCGCCACGGGCGAAGATCCCGACGCCGGCGACGTCGGCGGCGACGACGCGATGGACACGGGCACGCCGACCGAGGCGGGCGCCGACGCGACCGACACCGGCACCCCTTCCGACACGGGAGCGCCCACCGACACCGGCACCCCGAAGGCGGATACCGGCGTCGACGCGCCGGTCGGGCCCAAGGCCGACATCCACTACATCGGCCGCTTCGACAAGAACGCCACCCGCGCGCGGTTCGACTGGTCGGGCTCCGCCCTGCGCACCCGCTTCGTCGGCACCGGCATCGACGTGAAGCTCGCCGGCAGCGCGAACCAGTTCCAGGTCGAGATCGACGGCGCCCCGACGGCGGTCATCAAGCACGCGGGCGGCACCGTCACCCACTCGCTCGCCAAGGGCCTGGCCGACGCCGAGCACGACCTCTTGCTCGTCAAGCGCACGGAGGCCTTCTACTACCCGGTCGACTTCCTCGGCTTCGTGCCGGCCTCGGGCAAGCCACTGGTCCCCACCGCCGCCCGCACGCGGCTCATCGAGGTGATCGGCGACTCGATCACCTGCGGCTACGGCGTGCTCGGCGCCTCCGTCTCGTGCTCGTTCAGCGCCGACACCGAGAGCGCCTACGACGCGTACGGCTCGATCGCCGCGCGCGCGCTGAACGCAGAGGCGGTGATGATCAGCTGGTCGGGATCGGCGCCTACCGCGACAACGGCGGCAAGACGGCCGAGCAGATGCCCACGCTCTGGACCCGCACGCTCGGCACCGACCCTTCGCCGTGGGGCTTCTCGTACACGCCCGACGCGGTGATCGTGAACCTCGGCACCAACGACTTCGCCAAGGGTGACCCGGGCAAGCCGTACGAGACCGCGATGACCGGCCTCGTGAAGGACATCCGCGCGCGCTACCCGAAGGCCGAGATCTTCCTCGCCCTCGGGTCGATGCTGACCGACCCCGACCTCGGCAAGGCGCGCGCGCACCTCGACGCGGTCATCACCGGCCTCGGCGACGCCAAGGTCAGCCGCGTCGAGCTCGGCGTGCAGGATCTCGGCGCCGACGGCGGCGGCTGCGACTACCACCCCAACGTGAAGACCCAGAAGAAGATGGCCGACAAGCTCGTGGTCGCCCTCAAGGCGCGCCTCGGCTGGTAGGCGTCAGGATCAGTCGGCGTCGGCCGCGTCGCTCGCCGCGTCGGCCGCGTCCGCCGCGTCGGCCCCGCCGTCGCCGAGGTCCTCGACGGCGTCGACGGAGACGCGGATATAGTAGTCCGTGCACTGATCGTTGAAGACGACGATCTCGTCGGCGGTCTGCCGGACGACGACCGCCTGGTTGCCGGCGGCGAACGTCCAGCCACCGCCGGTGGTCGCCTCCGGGTCGGTGGTGAAGGCCAGCCGCACGTCGACGTGGCGGATCTTGTATCTGCTCCCGAACTTGTGCGGGAAGGTGAGCTGGCTGTGGCCGCTGAACGAGATGAACGGCCCCGACGGCGGGCTCGACTCGTAGTACGCCCCGAACGAGCCGAACGAGGTGGTGCCGGTCGCGTGCGTGTAAGGCGTGCCGGTGCACGTCGGCACGCAGGCCGGAGCCGTGACGAACGCCGTGGCGAGCGCGCCGAGGAACGCGATGCCCACGAGCGCCTTCAGATCCACTTGACCGCGTCCTTGGCGTGGTAGGTCAGGATGAAGTCGGCGCCGGCGCGGCGCAGGCTGAGGAGCAGCTCGCGCACGGCGCGTGGCTCGTCGATCATCCCGGCGGCCGCCGCGGCCTTGATCATCGCGTACTCGCCGCTCACGTTGTACGCGCCGAGCGGCAGGTCGAACGCCTCGCGCACGCGATGGAGGATGTCGAGGTAGGGCAGGCCCGGCTTGACCATCAGCATGTCGGCGCCCTCTTCGACGTCGAGGCGCGCCTCGCGCATGGCCTCGCGCGCATTGCCCGGATCCATCTGGTAGCCGGCGCGGTCGCCGAACTTGGGCGCGCACTCGGCGGCCTCGCGGAACGGCCCGTAGAACGCGCTCGCGTACTTGACCGCGTAGGAGAGGATCGCCGTGCCAGTGAAGCCCTCGCCGTCGAGCGCCTTGCGGATCGCGCCCACGCGGCCGTCCATCATGTCGCTCGGCGCCACGACGTCGGCGCCGGCGCGCGCGTGGCAGAGCGCGGCCTGTGCGAGCACCTCGAGGGTGGCGTCGTTGTCGACCTCGCCCTCGGCGGTCAGGATGCCGCAGTGGCCGTGGTCGGTGTACTCGTCGACGCACACGTCGGTCATCACCACCAGCTCGGGGACCGCGTCCTTGATCGCCGCGACGGCCTTCGGCACGGGGCCGTTCGGGTCGTAGGCGGCGGTGCCGCGCGCGTCCTTGGCCTTGGGGAGGCCGAACAGGATGAGGCCGCCGAGCCCGAGCGCGACGGCCTCCCTGGCCTCGGCCACCGCGTCGGCGACCGTGATCTGGAAGACGCCCGGCATGGTGCCGATCGGCCGCTTCTCGGTGATGGCCTCGCTGACGAACAGCGGGAGGATGAAATCCGAGGGCGCGACCGTGGTCTCGCGGACGAGCGTGCGCAGGCCTGGGGTCCGGCGGAGCCGCCGCGGCCTCTCCGTGGGGAAGCTCATGGACGGGCGTCTACCACCATCAGCCCGGACGAGCGAGCAGCGGACCGAGGACCTCCTCGTGGGTCGGGAATCGGCCGACCGCGTGCTTCGAGAACAGGGTGCGGCCGTCGACCACCACGTCGAACACGCCGTTGCCGCCCTTCTTCAGCGTGGGCTCGATACCGGTCTTCTGCTTGATTTCGGCGGCCAGACTGGTCGCCCGGGGCAGGTAGTTTCAGACGACGCAGTAGGTGATCACGATGGTCATGGTGTCTGATACGGTGCACGTTCCATGAACTTCCGCAAGCTCATCGAGCAGGCGATGTTCGAGCTCCGCGACGAGTTCGCGGTGCTCGTCGCGAAGAAACTCGAGGAGCTGATGGGCGACGCTGCGCCCCCCAGACAAGGGAGCCGAGGGGCGCCGCGGCAAGCCCGCGAAGCGACCGGCCAAGAAGGCGGAAGGTCGTCGCGCGCGGGCTCCGGGCGCACACATGGTCGAGCTCCGCGACAAGTTGCTCGCCGCGCTGGCCGATGGTGCACCCCGCAAGCGCGCCCAGATCCTCGAAGAAGCGGGGATCTCCGCCGACGAAGCCGTGCGCGTCGCCACCGTGCTCCGCCGCCTCAAGGACGAGGGGCTGCTGGTGATGAAAGGCACGAAGGCGTCGGCCACCTACACCCTGCGCTCGTCTTCTCGCTAGTGGCCAGCCGACGATCCACGACTTTCGGCGGTGGTGAGCGGTCGACGGACGTTGACGCCCTTTGGCCCGGCCTCGTAGGCTCGTTCGAGTTCGATGTCGGGGCGTGACGAGGCGGCTGGAGGCAACGCGTGAGCGACGGCGAGGAGAAAACCCGCGTCACGTCGATCCTCAGTCCGAACCAGGGCAACATCGCCGGGCGGGGGGACTGCCTCGTCACGATCTACGCCAAGGACCCGGCCCAGCTCGGCAAGCGCTACGTGCTCGAGGCGTCGCCCACCACCGTGGGCCGCGGCCACGACAACTCCATCGTGCTCGACAGCGACTCGGTGTCCCGCAAGCACTGCCACATGGAGCGCGGCTCCAACGGGTGGTTCGCGGTCGACGACGGCTCCACCAACGGCACCTACGTCAACGACGACCAGATCAGCGCGCCCACGCGCCTGCACAGCGGCGACCGCATCAAGGTCGGCCCCACGATCTTCAAGTACCTCTCGGGCACCGACGTCGAGTCGCTCTACCACGAGGAGATCTACCGCATCACCATCATCGACGGCCTCACCGGCGCCCACAACAAGCGGCACCTGTTCGAGGCCCTCGAGAAGGAGATCACCCGGGCCCGCCGCTACGGCCGCGACCTCGCGTGCATCATGTTCGACATCGATCACTTCAAGAAGGTGAACGACACCCACGGACACCTCGCCGGCGACCACGTCCTCAAGGAGGTCGCCCGCGTCGTGCGCTCGCGGCTGCGCGGCGAGGAGACCTTCGCCCGCTACGGCGGCGAGGAGTTCTGCATCGTCGCCCCCGAGACCCCGATCGACGGCGCGCGCACCCTCGCCGAGGACTGCCGCAAGCGCGTCGCCGAGAAGCCGTTCATCTTCCAGAACGAGAACATCAGCTGCACGATCAGCCTCGGCATCGCCATGCTGGTCGAGAGCGACAAGGACGGCGTCAGCTTGATCAAGCGCGCCGACGAGCAGCTGTACGCGGCCAAGCGCGGCGGGCGCAACCGCGTCGAGGGCTAGACCGAACCTGCAGCGGGCGAACGGTTCCGGAGGCTGCCGCCGGATCGCCGCCTAGAACCGCCGGTGCTAGGCTGGCAAGCCGTATGTCGGAGCCCACCCGCGCCTCGGTTCCGCCGCCGGCTTCGCCGGCTGCGTCGCCCGTTGGCAGCGCGACCGCGCTGGCGCCGCCGGGTGCTGCTGCGGCCACCGGTGGCAACGGCATCGTGCGGCTGCGGGAGCTGATCTCCGGCCGGGCCACGGCCGTGGTGGCCTCCGTCGAGGGTGAAGATCGCGGCGCCGTCGCGGCCCACGCCGAGCGCCTGCTCCGCCAGCGCCTCGGCTCGCTCGACCAGAGCCCCGACGTCGCCTTCGTACACGCGCGGCGGCTCGACGACGGCGCGATGGTCGACGGCATCGCCAACCACCTCGGCGTCGCCTTGCAGACCTCGCGGGTCCCGGTCGTCGCCGAGCGCATCGCCGAGCGCCTCCGACGCCCTGGCACCGCGGTCACGGTCCTCCTCGACGAGCCGGCGCGGGCGACCGGCAGCTGGTCCGGCTCGTCCTCCGCGATCTGCTCACGGCGCTCGCCATGGACCAGACCCCGACCGCGCGCCTCGTGATGGTCGGCCCACCGTCGTGTCGGTGCTCTCCACCCTCGGCCTGCCGATCGTCACGATCGAGGTGAGCTCGCGGCGCCGGAGCTCTGGTCGTGGATCGACGCCGTCGCGGTCGACGTGGGGCGAGGCCTCGCGGGCCGCGGGATCGCCGGCAAGGTGCCCCGCCTCGCCACGCTCGAGGCGCGGCTCGATCAGGTGCGTGACCTCGTGCTCCAGCCGCTCGACAGCGAGCTGCGCGACGCACCGGTCGGGCAAGGCCTCGGCTCCCCGTGGGCCTGCGTCGCGCGCGCCGAGCTCGCCCTCGCCGAGGGCGACCACGACGCCGCTGCGCAGGCCATGACGCGGGCCGAGGAGCTCGCCGACGACCCCGACGCGCGACGCGACGTGAGCCTCCGGTTCGTGGAGCTGCTCGAGCCGCTGCAGCCCGAAGACCGCCTCCTCCACGCGCAGAAGTGCGTGCAGCGCGCGCTCGAGGGCGTCGACGCCGACGAGGCCGTGCGCTGGGCGCGGGTCGCCGTGCGCGCCGGCGAGGCGGCGCGCGTCTCCGACGCGATCATGGCCGGCCTCCTCGAGTCGCAGGGGCGCGCGCTCATCGCCAAGGGCGACGTCGTCATGGCGCGCGCCGTCCTCGCGCGCGCCCGCGAGCGGGGCCTCGCCGGGCAAGTCGACGCCGATCTGCTGGCCGCCATCGCGGTCGAGACGGGCGAGGCCGCCTACCTCGCCGGAGACATCGCGAGCAGCGAGTCCGAGGCGCGCCGCGCGCTCGGCCAGGCCGGGGTGTCGTCGGCGGTGCGCCTGCGGGCCCGCAACGTCCTCGGCAAGCTGCTGCTCGCGCGCGGGCTGTGGGACCAGGCCGACGCGCACTTCGCGGCCGACACCAGCGAGGCGGCCCGCCTCGGTGAGCACGTGGCCGAGCTCCGCGCGATGCTCAACCGCGCGATCGCGCTCCTCTGGGCCGAGCGCCTCGACGAGGCCGAGGGCCTGTTCGAGCAGGTGCGCGAGGCCGGGCGCATCGCGAGCCTGCCCCACGCGCAGTCCCTCGCGCTCGAGAACCTCGCCGTCATCGCCGAGCGTCGCCGTCAGTACGGCCTCGCGCTCGAGCGCTACCTGCAGGCGGTATCGGGGCTGCGTCGCATCGGTCAGGCCTCGATGCTCGGCACGATGGCCCACAACCTCGGCTACCTCTACCTTCGCCTCGGCGACGTGACGCAGGCCGCGGCGATGGCCCGGTTCGCCGAGAGCCTCTTCAAGCGCGGGCTCGCGGCGCCCGTCGTCGCGCAGGGCGACGACCTGCGCGCCCGCATCGCGGCGAGGGTCGGGCGGAACGAGGAGGCCCTCTCGGCGCTGTCGCACGCGCGCGAGATCCGTCGCGCGAGCGGCGACCAGGTGGCCGACTGCGACGTGCTCGAGGCGCGGCTCGCCCTCGACGACGGCGACGTGCGCGGCGCCCGCCTCGCCCTCGATCGCGCGAGCGGCGTCGACCCGGCCCCGCGCGCCAAGGCGGAGTACGCGCTGGTCGAGGCCGAGTGGATGCGCGCCAACGGCGAGGGCGCGAGCGAGGTCCTGGTCGCGGCGCGCGAGGCGCTCGCTCTCTGCCGCGCGTCGGGCGACGAGGACATCGTCGTCGAGGCTCACTTGCTGGTCGCCGAGGTCGCGCGGGTCATCGGTGATCGAGAGCTCCTGATCGCCCACGTCGAGGCCGCGGGGGCGGTGCGCGACGCGATGCTGCGCGAGGTCCCCGACAGCCACCGCTCGATGTTCCTCGGCCGGCCCGACATGATCCGGCTGGTCAAGCTGGAGCGCCTGCTCGAGAGCGAGCCGGGACCGATCGGCGCGCTCGTGCCGGCGGGGGCGCTGCCCGAGTCCACGATGGTGCGCCTGCGCGCGCCCAACACCACCCATCCTCGGCGCATCGTCGGCAACGACCCCGCGCTCCGCGCCTTGCTCTCCGCGGTCCGGCGCGTGGCCCCGAGCGACACGACGGTCCTCATCCACGGCGAATCCGGCACCGGCAAGGAGCTCGTCGCCGAGGCGCTGCACTTCGCGAGCGACCGGGCGCAGGGCCCGATGGTGAAGGTCAACTGCGCGGCCCTCGTCGAGACCCTGCTGCTCTCCGAGCTGTTCGGCCACGAGAAGGGCGCGTTCACGGGCGCCACGGCCCGCCGCCGCGGTCGCTTCGAGCTCGCCGACGGGGGCACCCTGTTCCTCGACGAGATCGGCGACATCTCCCCGCGCACGCAGGTGGCGCTCCTCCGCGTGCTGCAGGAGAAGACCTTCGAGCGCGTCGGCGGCACGACCCCGATCCGGGTGGACGTCCGCGTGGTGTGCGCGACCCACCGCGATCTCGCCACGATGGTCACGCGCGGCGAGTTCCGCGAAGACCTCTACTACCGCCTGCGCGGCGTGCAGCTCGTCGTGCCACCGCTCCGCGCCCGCCTGTCGGATCTCGCGGAGCTCTGTCGCGACCTGCTCGAGCGGCTCGCCGCCGAGGCGCGACCGCACGGGGGCACGCACGGCGTCGCGCGCGGCATCACCAAGGAGGCGCTCGACCTGCTCGCCGCGCACAAGTGGCCGGGCAACGTGCGCGAGCTCGAGAACGTCTTGCGCGCGGTGGCGCTCCTCGCCGACGGGCCCGACATCACGGTCCAGGACCTTGTCGAGCACGTCGACGTCCTGCGCAACCTCGAGCCGGCCCGGCTGGAGGCCCGTGCCGAGCCCATCGTTCCGTCCAGCCGCGGTCCGGTCTCGATGGCCCCCGTTTCCGTTCCAGACGAAATGGATGGGGACGACGAGGGTGGGGGAGCCCTGCCCGCCTCGGAGGCCAGCGCCACTGCGATCGCGTATGGACAGATCCGGTCGGGGGCGGTTAGCCTGTTCGAGATGAAGCGGATGATCGAGCGAGACTGCATCGCACGTGCACTCGCAGAAACCCGTGGCAACATCACGCGCGCTGCGTCACTCTTGGGGATGAAACGCCCGAGGCTGTCTCAGCTCGTCAAGCACTACGGCCTCTCGGCCATGTTCACCGAGGGAACATGAACTCCGCATCGCGTCACTCCATCGCTGCCCAGCAGTCCCTGCTCGCTCTGCTCCTTGTCGCCTCAGGCCTGCTCGGGTCTGCAGCGGGCTGCGCCATCGACGCGAGCGATCCCTCCGATCCTGCTGGGGGCTCGGGGCCGTCGCTCGGGCACCAGCAGCAGGCAGTCGTCGCCAACACCGACACGGTCGTGCATGCGAAGCCGCAGCTGGCGCAGGTGCCCACCCTCGTGGCGCCCATCGAGCCCGACAAGCGGCCGGTCGTGGTCCTCTCCGCGCCCGTCAGCACCAACGGTGGTGGCGTCGGGCAGGGCGGGAGTGACGAGGGCCCGCGCCCGAACCCGTGGACCCCACCGCCCGAGAGCAAGTCCGAAGACACTGAGGGCAAGGGCAACGGCACCGGTGGCACGCCCGGCACCGACGCCCCCGAGGTCGAGGGCGCCGGCACGAGCAAGAGCGCGCCGACCAAGTAGTCAGCGCGGAGTCTCCAGGCCGCCGCCGTGGATCTGAGAACGCGGACAGCGCTGTTCTGCGCGGCGCTCGCGCTCGCCATCGCGGCCAGCGTGCTGCTGCGTGGACGCGTTCGGCAGGTGCACCTGCTGTTCGCGGCCTTCACCGTCGACGTCGGCCTCTGGTACCTGACCCAGGCGCTGTTCGGCTTCTCCAAGTCGATGGCGTGGGAGCGCGCCACCGGGTTGCTCGCGGTGCTGATGCCCCAGCTCGCGGTGCGCCTGTTCCTCTCGATCGTGCCGCGACGTCCGGTCGTCCTCGTGACCGAGTCCGGGAGTCTTCCCCCGCCCACCGCGCGCGACGCGCCGCCTCACCCGCTCGTGCGCATCGCGACCCTCCTCGCGATCCCGATGACCGCGCTCGTGCTCTCGCCCTACCACCGGCACGAGTGGGTGCGCGCGCTCCTGTTCGTCTACGTGGCCGGCCTGACCGGCGCCGCGCTGCTCGGCCTCGACGCCGCGGGCCGCGCCTCCGACAGCCGCGCCGTCCGCGCGCGCGTGCGGTTCCTGGTCGTCGTCGGCGCGTTCGCCGCCACCTTCTCGCTGGCCGACTTCCTCTGGTGGGTCGGCGCGCGCCTGCCGCCCGTCGGCGCGGTGCTCTCGATCGTGTTCTTGTTCGCCCTCGCGCAGTCGCTCCAGAGCGCGCGGCTCCTCGACCTCTACGACCTCGTCGGGCGCCTGCTCGTGGCGACGGCGCTCTCGTTCTGCATCGCGGCGATCTTCTGGGTGTTCGTCACGGTCGTCGGTCGCTTCAACACGATGTACCTCAACGCCGTGCTCGCCTCGATCGCGGTGCTCATCCTGTTCAACCCGCTGCAGGCGCTCGTCGAGGAGCGAACGCACCAGCTGTTCTTCCGGGAGCGGCACGACCTCGAGCGGGCGGTCAACGACCTGCGGCGGCGCCTCGCCCACGTGCTCGACACCCGCGAGATGGTCGAGATCGTGCTCGCCGGTCTCGAGCAGTCCCGGCGCGTCACGTCGGCGGCGATCTACCTGCGCAACCCCACCGCCGAGGCCGGGGGCGAGGCGCTCCTGCTCGAGGGCCAGATCGGTGCGGCGGGACGCGCGCTCCGCCTCGAGGAGCCCGAGAACCGCGTGCTGCTCGATCGGCTCGGACGCGGCGCGTTCTCCCTCGAGGAGGTGGAGCGCGAACTCTCGGACGCCCTCGACGCCGACGACTCCACGGTCGCCGCGAGCGCGCGCGAGCTGCACGGCCGACTCGGCGACCTCGGCGCCGGCCTCGCCTCCCCGATCCGCGCCGACGACGGCGAGCTCGTCGGGATCCTCGTCGTGCAGGACGATCGCGTGCGCGATGCGTTCTCCCCCGAGGAGCAGCAGCTGTTCGAGCGCCTCGCGGCGCAGCTCGCCATGGTGGTCGAGAACAGCCGCGCGTACGCGCGCGTCAAGGAGCGCGACCGCCTCGCAGCCCTCGGCGCCATGGCGGCCGGCATCGCCCACGAGATCAAGAACCCGCTCGGCGCGATCAAGGGCGCGGCGCAGCTCCTCGAGAACAACGAGGGCGAGGCCTCGGGCGCGGACCCGGAGTTCGTCGGGATCATCCTCGAGGAGGTCGATCGCCTCGACCGCGTGGTGAGCTCGATCCTCGACTACGCGCGGCAGCGCTCCCCGGAGGTCGAGCCGATGGACGTGAACGGCGCCGTGCGGCGCACGATGCAGATCCTCTCGCCGACCTACGAGGACACCGACGTCACCGTGGCCCTCGCCGAAGACCTGCCGCCGGCGCGCATCGACCCCGAGCAGCTGCGCCAGGTGCTGATGAACCTCGTCAGCAACGCGGTGCAGGCCATGGGGGGGCGCGGACGCGTCAGCGTGGTCACCTCGTTCCGCCCCGTCGCGCGCGCCACGTGGGCGGCGAACGCCGAGCACGGGCTCGTCGAGGTGCGCGTCGCCGACACGGGCCCCGGCATCGCCAGCAACATCCTCAAGAACCTGTTCGTGCCGTTCTTCACGACCAAGGCCGCGGGGACGGGGCTCGGCCTCGCGATCAGCCAGCGCATCGTGCAGAACGCCGGCGGCACCATCGAGGTCAACAGCGCTCCGGGGGTCGGGACGACGTTCACGATCCTGTTGCCGGCCGCGGTCACCAAGAGCTCGGCACCCGCCGCAGCGGAATGACCGGACTGGGCGAGGAGCACGGCGCGAGCGTCGGAGCGGGAGCGACAAAGCTGTTCGTGAAAGACAGAGACTCTGGATGACCCGCGGCTTGGGCTAGGCTCCCGGAAATGGGGGATCGGCCGGTCGACGCGCCGAAAGCAGAAGACGCGCTGCGCACGAGCGAGGCGCGCTACCGACAGCTCGTCGAGCTCGCCCCCATCGCGGTGTACGTGCACGACGGGCGGCGCGTGCTGTTCGGCAACGCAGCGTTCGCTCGCCTCGTGGGGGTCGCCGACGCCGGCGCTGCGATCGGTCTCGCGGTGGCGAGCCTCGTCGCCCCCGAGCAGAAGGCCCTCGTGCGCGAGCGCTTCGCGGCCCTGCGCGACGGCGAGACCGCCCTCCCACCCGCCGAGTTCGACCTCGTGCGCGCCGACGGCGGGCGGGTGCCGGTGGAGGTGATGGCGAGCCAGTGTGTGTTCGCCGAGCGCCCGGCGATCCAGGTGGTCCTCGTCGATCTCACCGAGCGTCGCCGGGCCGAGCAGGAGCGCGCGAGCCTCGAGACGCAGCTGCGACGGGCGCAGCGCATGGAGGCGCTCGGGACGCTGGCCGGCGGCATCGCGCACGACTTCAACAACATGCTGGCGGTCATCGTCGCCAACACCACGCTCGCGCAGCTCGATCTCGGCCAGGATCACCCGGTGAGCGTCACGCTGGGTGACGTGCTGCTCGCCACGGAGCGGGCGCGGGAGCTCGTGCGCGGGATCCTCACCTTCAGCCGGCAACAGCCGCACCGGCGCGAGCCACTGCGACTCAGCGCCATCGCCCGCGAGGTGCAACGCCTGCTCCGCGCCACCCTGCCGGCGGCCGTCGTGCTCAGCGTCGAGTCCCCCGAGGACGAAGAGCAGGTCCTCGCGGACCGCTCGCAGATCCAGCAGGCGTTGATGAACCTCTGCACCAACGCCTGGCACGCCCTCGAGGAGGGGCGACCGCAGCACATAGAGGTCCGCATCGATCCGCTCACGGTGGGGCCCGAGTCGCGCGACGTCGGAGCGGGGCGCTACGTCCGGCTCTCGGTCCGCGACTCGGGGCGCGGCATGGACGCGGCGACCCTCGAGCGGATCTTCGACCCGTTCTTCACGACCAAGCCGCCCGGCGCGGGCACGGGTCTCGGCCTCTCGACCGTGCATGGCATCCTCAAGGGCCACCAGGCGTTCGTGCGGGTCGAGAGCGAGCCCGGCGTGGGGTCGACCTTCGCGTTGCTGTTTCCCGTGGCCGGGCGGGATGCGGAGGCGCTCGAGCCGCACGGCGAGGTCAGAACCCACCGCGGCGAGGGGCGGAGCGTCCTCTTGCTCGAGGACGAGGAGGCCTTGATCACCGGCGCGCGCCAGCTGCTCGAGCGTCTCGGCTACGCGGTCAGCGCCCACACCACGATGGAGGGCGCGATGGCGGCCTTCCAGCGCGCCCCCGACGCGTACGACGTCGTGGTCACCGACAACGGGATGGCGTCCGGCTCCGGTCTGCAGTTCGCGCGCGCGGTGGCGCACCTGCGGCCGGAGGTGCCGATCATCCTCGCCTCGGGCTTCCTGAACGACGAGGTCCGCCGCGTGAGCGCCGAGGTCGGTGTGCGCGGCCTGCTGGAGAAGCCCTATTCGCTCGAGGATCTGAGCAGGATCGTCGACCAGAACGCGCGACGCAGGCCGAGACCGTGAGCGCGCTTCAGACCTCTTCGTCGACCCAGGCGCGCATCTGCTCGTAGGGGTAGGCACCCTGGACGCGTCTCCGGTTCACGTACTGCCGTGGAGTGCCCCCGATCTCGAGGCGGCTCGCGAGCGCGAGGTCTTCCTCGACGCGGAGCTGGGCCTCGGGCGCGCGCTTCTCGATGGACACGGGCTGCACGCCGACCTCCGCGGCCCACGCGAGGAGGTTCTTGGAGCTGAGCTCGTGCGGGTGGTCGAAGCAGAGATCGTGGTAGCGCCAGAACGCCTCGGAGCCACCCTCGAGCCAGACGACCTGCGCGGCGATCGCCGCGAGCTGCGCGTCCTTGTGCGCAGGGATCGGCAGGTGCTTGAACACGAGGCGCGTCTTGTCGGGGAATTCCTTGCGCAGGCGCTCGAGGATCAGGGCGGCCTCCCGGCAGAACGGGCACTGGAAGTCGCTGAACACGACGAGCACGCAGACCGCGGTGGCCGGCCCCTGCTGCGGGTCGTCGGCGTCGATCGGCACCACGCCGTCCTGGGTGTCGAGCTCCTCGCGCCGCCGACCACCCGCGATCACGCGGGTGGGGACCACCGGGGTCCGGTGGCAGCCCCCGGCCCCGAGAGCAGCCGCCGACAGCAGGACCGCGCCTCGCTGCAGGATCGCGCGTCGGGGGAGCGGCATGCGTCTTTCCACCATGACACGGAGCCTCTCTTCGCGCGAGCCTCTCTGCGTGCAACCCCGCCTCCTCGTGTTCGACCTCGACGGCACGCTCCTCGACACCCTCGCCGACATCACCGTGCTCCTCGGCCGCGCGCTCGTCGCGCATGGTCGGGCTGCGCCGCCCGCCGCCGTGGTCCGCGGCTACCTCGGCGACGGCGCGCGCACGCTGGTGGCGAAGGCCGTGGCCGACCCCGACGAGGCGCTGGTCGACCGCGTGCTTGCCCGCTACCGCGCCGAATACGAGGCCGATCCGACGCCCGCGACGCGGGTCATGCCGCACGTCGAGGCGCTCCTCGCCTGGCTGCCGACGGTCGGCATCGGGGCGGCGGTGTGCACCAACAAGCCAGCAGTCGTCGCGCGCGCGGTCGTGGCGCGGTCGCTCCCCGACGTGTTCGTCTGCGTGGTCGGGCAGGGCGACGCCCCGAGGATCAAGCCGGCGCCCGACCTCCTCGAGCGCGCGCTCGCCCTCGCCGACACCCCGGCGAGCGAGGCCTGGATGATCGGCGACGGCCCGCAGGACGTGCTCGCTGCACGCGCCGTCGGCGTGTTCTCCGTGGCCGTCGAGAACGGCTACGGCCACCCCCAGGAGGTGGTGGCCGCTCGCCCGGACCTGTCGATCGCCGATCTCGGCGCGCTCAGGCGGTGGCTTTCTTCCGCTCCTGCAGGTAGCCGATGATGCCGGGGAGGATCGACACGAAGATGATGGCGAGGATGACCACCTCGAACCGCTTCTGCACGAAGGGCACGTTGCCGAGGAAGTAGCCCGCGAGCACGCAGATGAGGGTCCAGAGGACGGCGCCGACCACGTTGTAGGTCATGAAGCGGCCGTAGGTCATGCTGCCGACGCCCGCGACGAACGGCGCGAACGTGCGCACGATGGGCACGAAGCGCGCGATGACGATCGTCTTGGTGCCGTATTTCTCGTAGAACTGGTGGGTCCGGTCGAGGTGCTCCTTCTTCACGAAGGGGAGCTTGCCCTTCGCGGCGAGGCGCGGCCCGAACAGCGTGCCGATGCTGTAGTTGACCCCGTCGCCCAGCACCGCGGCGACGATGAACACAGCGAACAGCGCGAACAGCGACAGCGGCCCCGGGCTCCCATCGAGCCTCCGCGCCGCGAACGTGCCCGCCGCGAACAGCAGCGAGTCCCCTGGCAGGAACGGCGTCACCACGAGGCCCGTCTCGCAGAACACGATGACGAACAGGAGCAGGTAGGTGGTGGTGCCGTAGGCCTGGATGACCCCGTCCAGGTGCTTGTTGACGTGGAGGAAGGTGTCGATGATCTGGGGGAGCGCCATCTGGAGCGATTCCTTGGTGCTGGGTTCTTCGACGCAGGGCTCAGGTGGCGGGTTCTTCGTGCACGTCCTTGCGGTCGAGCCCGAAGCCGGTGTGGAGCGCGCGCACGGCGAGCTCGGTGTACTTGGCGGCCACGATGCAGCTCACCTTGATCTCGCTCGTGCTGATGGCCTGGATGTTGATGCCCTCACCGGCGAGGAGCGAGAACATCTTGGCGGCGATGCCGGCGTGCGAGCGCATGCCGACGCCGACGATGGACACCTTGACGATGCTGTCGTCGACCACGAAGTCCTTCATGCCGACGGCGGGGCCGATCTCGGCGATGAGGGCCTTGGCCCGGGGCAGGTCGGCCTTGGCCACGGTGAAGGTGACGTCGGTCGCAGCGCCGCTCGACACGTTCTGGATGATCATGTCGACGCTGATGTTCTTGTCGGCGAGGGCGCCGAAGATCCGCGCCACGACGCCGGGCGTGTCCTGCACCTCGCGCAGGGTCACCTTGGCCTCGTTCTTGTCGTAGGCCACCCCGGCGACGACCAGCCGCTCCATGTCGCGATCGAGCTTGTCCTCGCTGGTGACGAGCGTGCCCTCCGCGTCGCTGAAGGAGGAGCGGACGTGGACCGGGACACCGTACTTCATGGCGATCTCCACGCTGCGGATCTGCAGCACCTTGGCCCCGAGCGAGGCCAGCTCGAGCATCTCTTCGTAGGAAATCTTGTTGATCTTGCGGGCGAGGGGGCAGACGTTCGGGTCGGTGGTGTAGACGCCGTCGACGTCGGTGAAGATCTCGCAGACGTCGGCGCCGATGGCGGCGGCGATGGCCACCGCGGAGGTGTCGGAGCCTCCGCGGCCGAGGGTCGTGATGTTGCCGGCGTCGTCGACGCCCTGGAAGCCGGCCACGACCGCGATCGCGCCCTGCTTGTTCACCTCGGTGATGCGCGAGCCGTCGATGGTGCGGATGCGGGCCTTGGTGAACGCGCTGTCGGTGACCACGCGGACCTGGTGACCGAGCAGCGAGCGCGCCTGGCCTCCGAGCTGGTGGATGGCCATCGCGGTGAGCGCCGAGGTGACCTGCTCGCCGGTGGCGGCGAGGGCGTCCATCTCGCGGGCGTCGGGGATCTCGCCGAACTCGTGGGCGAGACCCAGCAAGCGGTTGGTCTCGCCGGCCATGGCGCTGACGATGACGACCACGTCGTGCCCGGCGGCCTGCGTGGCGAGGCAGCGGCGCGCGACGTTGCGGATCCGGTCGACGTTGCCGACCGAAGTCCCTCCGAACTTCATGACCACGAGGCTCATCGAGAGGCGGTGCGTTACTGGGTCGGCGGGCCCGCGTCGAGCCCACCCCGGTCCGCCCACCCCGGGCAGCCCACCCCGACCAGCCGGCTCACTTGCCCTTGGTCTGCGGAGCGTTGGGGTGCTGGCTCGAGGGACCCGCGTTGTCGTCGAGCAGACTCGGCTGGCCCGGCAGCAGGTGGACGTACTTGGCGAGGACGAGATCGATGCCCTCGCGGATGTAGACCGCGATCGGCACCTTGGTGCGCTCGTGAAGGACCTTGAGGCGCTCTTGCTGCTCCGGCTCGATGTAGATCGTCGTGGACAGCTTCTTCCGCGCCAAGGTGGCATTACATTACATGGCCATGGACGTATTGTCAAAGTGACGCGCGAAAACCTCGGGAAAAAGGCACTTTGGCCTCGGGGAGCCCTCAGTCGTCGTCCTCGTCGTCGCCCTTCTTCTTCTTCTTCTTGTCGCCGTCGTCGTCGTCGTCGCTGCTGCCGCTGCTGCCCTTGACCTTCACCTTGTCGAGGAGGTCGATGCGCATCGCGTACTTGTAGACCGCTTGCTGGTTCTTCTCGAGGAGGCCGCCGGCGTTGATGGCGACCACCTTGCCGGACTGGTTGAAGATCGGCGAACCGCTGGTGCCCGGCGTGGTCTGCCCCTCGTGCTGCACGAGCCAGCCGTCCTTGAACGAGTCGGCTTGCGCGCCGTGCTTGTCGGTGATGCGGCCGACGTGGCTGAACATGAAGGTGGCGACGGGGGACGACTCCTCCATCGTGCGGCCCGGGAAGCCGATCACGTACAGGTTCTCGCCCGTGCTCAGCTTCTTCAGCTCGTCCTCGCTGGCGAGGGACACCTGCACCGGGAGGTCGTCCTCGACCACGAACTTGCCGACGTCGGGGGTGATGCTCATCCCGTTGTGGTCGTACTTGGGGTGACCTTTCTTGCTGACCACCTTCCACATCTTGGGGTGATCGCCGCCCTTGGCGGACTCGTTCTGGTGCACCCAGATGTCGAGGCCCTTGGCCTCCATGGCGAGCGCGGCCTTCACGCAGTGGGCGTTGGTGGCGACGACCCGCTTCTCGATGGAGAAGCCGGTGCAGAAGCCGCCCTTCTCGTACGACTTCTTCGACTTGTGGCCGACCAGCATGAAGATCGCTTCGCGGTTCTTCTCGTAGATGTTCTTGCCGGTGTTGTCCCCCGCGGTGACCTTGGCGACCTTGTCCTCGAGCTCCTTGCACTTCTCGGGGCTGTCCGGGTTCTTCTTCTGGCACTCGGCCAGCTCCTTGTTGAGCGCGTCGGCCTGCTTGCGCGGGTCGCCCGGCGGGCGCAGCGCCACGATGGCGACCACCACGCTGATCACGAGGATCACGCCCACCAGCAGGCCGATGACCGTGCGGAGCTTGCCGGTCTCCTTCTGCACGTTGGTGTCGATGAGGGCCTTGATCTCCATCGTCGACTTGCCGCGCTTCGGCTGCTGCTGCTGCTGCTGTTGCTGCAGCATCGCGCCGACGTGGGCGAGGAGGGTCTGCTGCCCCATCGGCTTGCCGCCGCCCGCGGCGGGGCCCGGGGGCGGCACCGGCGCGGCCATCGGCGGCACCACGGGCGGAGGTCCGGCGGCCGGCGCGGCCTGCACGTAGCCCGTCGGCCCGTAGCCCATCGGCGCGCCGGCGGGCGCGGTGGCCTGCGCGACGTACTGCGGCGCCTCTGCGGGGGGCGGCCCGAAGATCTCGATCTGCACGCGCGGCCCCGCGGGACCGAGCTGGATCTGATCCTGCTGGGCGATCGGGTAGGGCTGCAGGATGCGCCCCATGCCCTGCATCGGTAGGAAGATGCCGTTGCGGGACTGGAGATCGTAGAGGACGTAGCGACCTTGCTCGCCGCGTATCTCCGCGTGGTGGCCCGAGGCGTCGAGATCCGTGTTGGGATCGAACGCGAGATCGTTGTCGGGCGCGCGACCGATGCGGACGACGGGTTGCGAGAGATCGACCCGGGCGCCTGCGCGGGCGCCGGTGAGGATCGTCAGCCGGAGCATGGCGCGAGCTTAGGGGCCGCCCTTGCTCCCTACCAGCGCGTAGATGCCCACCCCGACCAGGCCGAGGGCGATGACGGTCACGATCCAGATCCACATCGGGAGCCCGGTGGGCACCCCCGCGCTCTCGAGCTCCGCGCGCGTGGAGACGCGCTCCGGCTTGGCGCCGGCAGCGGCGGGCGCCGTGGCGGACGCGGCTCCAGGGGCGGGTGCGCCCGGCGTCTGGGAGGCGCGCCGCTCTTCGACCTTCGCCATCTCGCGCATCAGATCGTTGGCGTTCATGCCGACCTGGGTCGAGCTCAGCTTGCCCGAAGGGATGGCCCGCTGGGTCTGCTGCGGATCGGGCTGCACGGGCGCGCTGACCTCGGGCATCTGCGCGACCGGGTAGTTCGTGTTGTCTTCGGTCTGGAAGACGTACTTGGTGTACTTGGCGGGCGGGTCGGTCGGCTCGAGCTTGGCGGCCTCGAACTTGGCGACGATGACGGTGATGTTGTCGTGACCGCCGGCCTCGTTGGCCTTGTCGGTCAGCACGCGGCACACCTCGATGGGCTCGGGGTGCGCGAGGAGCACCTGGCGCAGCTCCTCGGTGCGGACCATGCCCGAGAGGCCATCGGAGCAGAGGAGGAGGGTGTCGCCCTCGCGGGCCTTGAAGTAGGTGAGGTCGACCTGGACGCTGTCGGCGGTGCCGAGCGCCTGCAGGATGATGTTGGAGTGCTCGAAGTTCTCGGCCTCCTCCTCGGTGAGCTGGCCGGCCTCGATCAGCTGGTTGACCAGGGACTGGTCACGGGTGACGAGGTTGAGCTGGTCGCCCCGCAGCACGTATCCGCGCGAGTCGCCGACCTGGGCGAGGAACACGTAGTCGTCGACCAGCGCGGCCGCGGTGGCGGTGGTGCCCATGCCGCGGCGGTTCCGATCGAGCTTGGCCTCGGCGAAGATGCGCATGCCCGCGACCTCGACGGCCCGAACCAGGCGGCGGGCGAGCTCGTCGCGGTGGCGGGGGGGGCCGCCGGCCTGCATCTGCTCGTAGATGATGTCGACGGCGAGCTTGCTCGCGACCTCGCCGGCCGCGGCGCCGCCCATGCCGTCGCACACGGCCATCAGAGTGCCGTGGTTGCCGACCACGTGGTTGCGGATGTTCTCGGTGAGGCCGCGGACCTGCTGGGTGAGATCGGCGACGAGGAAGTTGTCCTCGTTGTGCTCGCGGATGCGACCGACGTCGGTGCGGCCGAACAGGCGCAGGCGAACCTGTCCTGCGCCCAACGCGGGAGAACCCAACGCGGGAGAACCGAGCGCAGGAGAACCTGCCGTGCCGGGCTCGCCGGCGCCAGCGGTGGCGGTAGGAGTGTTGGGGACCGTAGGTGCTTCCATCGTGCCGAAGGGTGCCGTGGGGGTATGGCCGCCCCCGCCCATCCCGTTGCCGATGCCCCCACCGCCGACGCCGGAGTCGCTCATGCGATCCCCCGTGGGGCGGCACCAGGATCGCCTGGATTGGGCGCAGTGGCCATGGGGACGTCGACGCGGAAGAGGTGGTGTCCGATGCGGAACTGATCACCGTCCATGAGTGGATGCTCCCCCGAGACCTGGACGAAGGTACCGTTGGAGGAGCCGAGATCGTGGAGCACGTAGCCGTTCGCATCTCGACGAATGGCGGCGTGCCGGCGGGACATGAAGACGTCGTCGGGGAAGGTGCGGTCCCCGTTCTCGCGCCCGAAGACCAGCTCTTCGCGGACGACGTAGAGGACGTCACGCACGAGCCCTTCGACGGTGCGCTGGGCGACCCGCGCTCGTGTGACGGGTGCCGGCGACCCGAAGAGCAGGACGCCATGCTGCATGGCCGGACCGCGCGCCCCCTCGATTTCGGTCACGGCCTCGAATCTTAGCACCTGCTGCCCCAAGAGAAGCAAGTCTCCGTGGACGAGGGTGTGGGGCGCACGTAGACGCACGAAGACACCGTTGACGGAGCCCAGATCGATCACCGTCAGGGTGGCTCGGCTGCCGATGGCGGGGCTGGGGCGCGCCACGATCCGGGCGTGGCGGGGGGAGAGGTAGGGGTCGTCGGGCAGGAGAATCTGCCCTTCGGTGCGCCCGACGTCGGTCACGTCGGCGGTGATCGGGTGGTGGACCCCCTCGCTCCCGTCCTTGGCGATCCGGACGATGTGGGCGCGGACGATCTCGCCGATGCCCTGGTGCGGTCGCGTGACGCCGTGTTCTTGCGGCCGCACATCCTGCGAATCGAAGGCCTGCGGCGGCGCGGTGGGTCGCACGGCCGGCATGGCGGGGTTCGACGGCGAAGCGGCCGCCGCCTGGGGCGCAGGGGCGGGCGACTGGTTGCTGACCTGGCCGGCGCGGGTCTCCACCACCATGGCGGTGCGCATGGGAATCGGCCCGTTGGCGAGCGCCGGGGAGAGGTTCGGGAAGCCTGGAACGACGGCGTGGGGATCGGTGGGCTCGAGGGGAGCCTGCTGGGGAGCGGCCGCAACACTCAACCGCGCACCACAGAACTTGCAGAAATCCGAGCCGGGATCGTTGGTGCCGCGGCATCGAGCGCAGATGGGCGGACCGGCCGGCGCCAGTACGGCGACGGGGGCCGCCACGGGCGCAACGGGTTCTGGGCCGGCCGAGGGAGCCGCCGCCGCGCCGACGCTGTAGCCGCACGCGTGGCAGAAGCGACTCTCGACGGGGTTGCGCTCGTGACACCGTGGGCAGGCGACGTCGAGCGACTGGGCTTGCTCGCTGCGGAGCGTGTTGCCGACCCCTGCCTGCAGGGGGGAAACGGGTGGCGAGCCAGGCGTGGGCGCGATGGGGACCACCGGGGCGACCGGGGCCGCCTGCACCCCAGCCGCCAGCATTGCAGGGGAGGACGCCGGCACCGCGCCATAGTTCGGCGCAGCAGGCGCCCCATGGTTCGGCGCGTAGGGCGCGGGGATGAGTCCGGCAGCGGCCGCGAGCTCGGGCGTGGGCGTGGGCGCTGCGACCCGCGGGGGTTGGGCGCGCAGCGTCATCCCACAATCACGGCAGTAGGCGATGCCGTCGGGATTCTCACAGCCGCAGTGCGAGCAAGTCTGCACGGGTGGGGAATTAGGACATGACAGGCGCAGGGATGTCGAGCCCATTCCGGCATCGCGTCCACATCAGAGTGGTTCGTGCAACTCGAGACCGAGCTCGAGGCCGAGGAACTGCGCGACCCCGGTCGGCCGCTGCTCCCCGCTCGCGTCGGTGAACGAGCGGAACAGGAAGGCGCGATACGACAGCGACACGACGAGCGCGAGCTTGACGCCGAGGTCCACCTCGACGCCAGCCATGGTCTGGGCGAGGCCGGCGATCGTCGCCGCGCGCCAGTTGTCGCCGTAGATCGCGGTGCCGGCGCCGAATCCGTAGAATCCGTTGACGCCGTCGCTGAACGAGAACCAGCGCGGTCGCCGCCGCCACTCGCCGCGGAGCTGCTGCAGCACACCGCGCTGGTAGATGCTGCTCGACTCGTGGAACGTGGCCTCGTAGACCACGCCGATGGTGTCGTCGGGCGTGCGGTACGCCCCGCCGAGCGAGAGGCCGCCACCACCGCCGATGACGCACGGTTCCTTGGCGCCACCGGGGCACACGCCGCCTGCGCTGAGGAGCGCGACGCTGTGGAACCCGAAGCCATAGGCGAGGTAGCGCCCGGTGGAGGGAAACGGGTCGAGGCCTTCGCGCGGGTCGCTCGTCTTGGTCGGAGGCGTGGCGGCCACGGGCGGGCTCGCCGCCGCGACCGGTGCCCCCTCCGCGACGGCCCCCTCCGCGACTGCCTGCGTCGTGGTCGACAGGACGAAAGCCGCGATCGAGGCGCCGATCGCGCCGGCGATCGTCCTCGGTCTGGTGCGCGCGACGTCCACGCACACAACGCTATCGCAGTGGGTGCGCGTAGCAACCTCCGGCGGGCCGTTGACAGCTCGACGGCACCTCGGCTAGCTCCGCTCCCGACATGGAGATCTTCCTCGACAAGCGCGCCGTTCGCCAGATTCGCCTCTCCGCCCAGGATGCCATCGAGGAAGGCGACACCGAGTCGTTGCGAGAAGACGTCCTCGAGGCCTTCACGGAGGACCAGGTCGAGGAGATCGAGCGACGCCTCGACAGTGGCGACTTCTTCGAGTTCCTCACCGAGGTCATGGGCGAGTGGGGTGGTGACGACCTCGACGAGCTGTTCGAGCTCATCGAGACCCAGCTCGGCGAGGTCGGCATCGATCTCAAGTACGAGTCCGCGGCGGCCGCCGAGGACGACGACGAGGCCGAAGAAGAGACCGAGGACGACGACGAGGACACGGACGACGAAGAGGAAGAAGAAGAAGAAGAGGACGAGAAGTTCTAGCGGCGCGGCCGCTCGGTCGTCCGTTCAGTCTTCCGTGGCGGGCGCCGGGTCGGGGAGCCCCTTCTTCCGGCGCTTCTCCCGCTCGGCGCGCAGCTTCTCGACGTCCGGGGCCAGCGCCGGGCAGACCTCGTCGGCGCGGCGGGCCCACTTGGTGTGCGGGTACTTCTCGAGCAGGCGCTTGCCGAGCGAGCAGGCGTCGCCGGTGCGGCTCGCTTCCTTGTCGAGCTGCGCGGCGAAGAAGATCGCCCGCGCGCACTGCACCGACGCCGGGAACTCGGCGAACACGCGGCCGAACGCCTTGCGCGCCGCCTCCTTGTCGCCGAGCTTGTCGCGTTGCAGCTCGCCGACGCGCAGCGCCGCGGCGGGCATGCGTGGTCGATCGTAGGAGCCGTTGCCGTAGCTCGCCTCGTGGACCGCGAGCATCTTCTCGAGGTCGGCGACCGCGGCCTTGGGATCGCCGGCGGCCTCGTGCTCGATCGAGGCGTGGAACAGGGCGTCGTCCCACAGCGCGCCGAACGGGTACGGATACTTGTCGGCGCAGGCGCCGTACTCCTTGGCGGCCGTCGCGTGGTCTCCGGCGTCGCCCTTGCGGCGCGCGAGGTCGTTGCAGATGGCCTCGCCGAGGCCCGATTTCTCGACGCTGGGATAGAGCTTGCGCTCGAACGCCTCGGCCGCGGCCTTGCCCTCGGTGGCCTCGATCTGCTCGACCACCAGGCGGAGCGCGCGCCGCGCGATGGCTTGATCGGGGGCCTTCTCGAGGATCTTGCGCAGGAGGGCCTGCGCCTCCTTCTCCTTGCCCTGGCTCGTGAGGAGGTTCGCCGCGCGGTAGGCCGCCCGGAACGACCGCTCGCCCGGCGGGGTCTCCTCGGTGAGCTTCTGGTAGTGGGCGAGGGCCTTCTTGTCTTCGCCGATGCGCTCCCAGCAGCGCGCCGCGGTGTACAGCGCCTCGTCGCGGTCCTTGGGGCGCTCGGCGGTGGCGGCGGCCTGCTCGTAGAGCTCGGCGGCCTCGCGGTAGCGACCGTGCGTGTAGGCCTTGTCGCCGGCCGACATGGCGCGCACGAACGGCGCGCCGCCCACGGTGCCGCACGCCCCGAGCGCGAGGGCGATCGCCAGCACGAGCGGACGCGCGCTCATCCGGCCACCGCGGAGAGCAGCCGCTCGGCGCCGAGGCGCACGGCCGCCGCGTCGACGTCGAGGTGGGTGACGGCGCGGAGGCGACGGGGCCCCGACGCGCCGACGAGCACGCCGGCGGCGCGCGCGCGGGCCAGCACCGGGTCGGCGTCCACGTCGAGATCGATCTGGACGATGTTGGTCTCGACGGTCGCGAGGTCGACGCGGAGGCCACCGGCGACGAGCTGTTCGGCGAGCGCTCGCGCGTGGGCGTGGTCGTCGGCGAGGCGCGCGCGGTGGTGCTCGAGCGCGTGGAGGCCCGCCGCCGCGAGCACGCCGACCTGCCGCATGCCGGCGCCCAGCATCTTGCGGTAGCGGTGCGCGGCCTTCACGAAGTCGGCGGAGCCACAGAGGACGCTGCCGACCGGCGCGCCGAGGCCCTTGCTGAGGCAGACCGTGACCGAGTCGAAGCCGGCCGCGCGCTCTGCCGGCGTGCGCTCCGAGGCGACGCAGGCGTTCCAGAGGCGCGCGCCGTCGAGGTGGGTGGCGAGGCCCCGCGCGCGCGCCGCGGCGAGCACGCGCTCGACCTGCCCGCGCGGCCAGACGCGCCCGCCCGCCCGGTTGTGCGTGTCCTCGAGCGCGACGAGCGAGGTGCGCGGGTAGTAGTAGTCGCTGGGCTTGATCGCGGCGAGCAGCGCGGCCTCGTCGAACAGGCCGCCCTGGCCGGCGATGGCGAACTGCACGCCCGCCAGCGCGGCGCCGCCGCCCGACTCGTACCAGACCGAGTGCGAGCCCTCGCCGACGACGACCTCGTCGCCCTTCTTGCAGTGGACGAGGATGGCGAGCTGGTTGCCCATCGTGCCCGAGGGCACGAAGAGGCCGCGCTCCTTGCCGAGCAACCCGGCGACCTGCTCCTCGAGCCGACGAACGGTCGGGTCCTCGCCGTAGACGTCGTCGCCCACCTCGGCGCTGGCCATCGCCGCGCGCATGGCCGCGGTCGGTTTCGTGACCGTGTCGGACCGCAGATCGACGATCGTCATCGCGCTCGGGACGCTACCATGACGCGCATGTACGCCGAAGCACCCGAGCTGCGCCGGATCCCCCTGCTCGACGAGGCGTGGAGCGTCCGCGGCCACGGCCTGCGCCTCGAGGCCGTCCGCCGTGGGGCCCACGCCCTCCACGCCGAGCTCGGGCGGGGCCCGCGCGCCGTCGCCGTGCGCTCGCTCACCCGGTCGCGCCTGGTCTACCCGACGCGCCACGCGTTCCAGGGCGCGGCGCTCTCGCCGGCGCCGTTCGTCGTGATGGTGCACCGCACGCTGCTCGTGCAGTTCCTCCAGGCCGGCGAGCTCAAGACGCTGCTGTTCAACCCGACGGACGTCGAGGGCGCCAAGCGCACCCCGTTCTTCGTGAAGCTGCTCGAGAAGATGCCTCCCCAGGCGGTGAGCCTCCTCGCGCCCCCGGAGCCCTCGCTCGAGGCGCAGCTCGCGACCCACGGCCTGCGCCCCGAAGACGTCGACTACCTCGCCTTCGATCACTTCCACACCCAGGACGTCCGCGGCCTGCCGGCGCAGTTCCCCGCGCCAAGCTCCTCGCGCCGCGGTGCGAGTGGGAGGACTGGGCCCACCTCCACCCGATGCAGGCCGCGTGGTTCGTGGCGGACGGGCGAGAAGGCGTCGATCCGGCGCGCGTGGTCCTCACCGAGGGCGACCTCGCGCTCGGCGACGGCGTCGCGCTCGTGCGCACCCCCGGTCACACGAGCGGCAACCAGACGCTGTTCGTCGCCACCGAGAACGGCATCTGGGGGTGCTCCGAGAACGCGACCAGCGCGGACGCCTACTCGCCGCTCGACTCGCGGATCCCCGGTCTCTCGCGGTTCGCGCGGACCTACGACGTCGACCTCGTGATGAACCTCAACACCCCCGAATACGGCGCCGATCAGTACACCTCGATGACCCTCGAGCGCCTCGTCGTCGACCGCGTGCCCCACGCGCCCGGGTTCGTGCAGATGTTCCCCTCGTCGGAGGTCACGCCGAGCGCGCTCGCCCCGGGCCTCTCGCCCACGCTGGTGTTCGGGAGCCTCTCGGCGGGCAGGGTGGTCACGCCGCAGCGGAGCGCCGCGGAGTAGCGGCCCTGCCAGACCCGCCAGCTAGACCGGGTGAGGCGGCGCGCGACCCTCGAGCACCGCGGCCACACCCTCGCAGGCGAGGGTGGCCATCGCGGCGCGGGTGGGGACATCCGCGCTGCCGACGTGCGGCGCGAGGACCACGTTGGGCAGCGCGCGCAGCGCCGCGGGCACGGCGGGTTCTTCGCGATACACGTCGAGCCCTGCCACGAGGTGGCCCGCGCGGAGGGCCGCGACCAGGGCGTCCTCGTCGACGAGAGCGCCGCGCGCCGTGTTCACCAGCACCGCCCCGCGCCGCATCCGGGCGAGCTCCGGGGCCCCGAGCAGGCCGCGGGTGCTCGCGTCGAGCGGCGCGTGCAGGCTCACGAAGTCGGCCTCGGCGAGCAGCGTGTCGAGCGAGACCCTCGTGGCGCCGAGCGCGGCCTCGACGTCGGGCGGCGCCGCTGAGCGCGAGGCGTAGAGGACGCGCAGGGAGAACCCACGCGCGCGGGCGGCGACGGCGCGTCCGATGCGGCCGAAGCCCACGATGCCGAGCGTCGCGCCGTGCACGCGGCGACCGAGGTGCGCGGTGGGCTCCCAGCCCCTCCACGCGCCGCTGCGCACGAGGCGGTCGCCCTCGGTGACCCGGCGCGCCGCGTCGAGGAGGAGCGCGAAGGCGAGGTCGGCCGTGGCCTCGGTCAGCACGCCGGGCGTGTTGGTCACGACGACGCCCCGCGCGGCGCAGGCGGCGAGATCGACGTTGTCGACGCCGACCGCGTGGTTGCCGACCACCCGCAAGCTGGGCGCTCTCGCGAGGAGCTGCCCGTCCACCCGATGCACCAGCAAGGCGACGAGCCCCGCGACGCCCTCGATCCGGGCGAGCAGCTCCGCTCGACCGAGCACGTGCGGCGCTTGCTCCACCTCGGCGATCGCGCGCAGACGCTCGACCGCATCGCCCACCAGCGGCGCCGCGACGAGCACCCGCGGCTTCACGCGGCCTCCTTCTCGCGGATCTCCACGCGGAACGTGGTGCCACCACCGGGCGAGTCGAGGACGGCGATGGTCGCCGCGTGGGCCTCGACGATCTGCTTGACGACCGCGAGACCGATGCCCACGCCCTGCGAGCGGGTCGTGACGAAGGCGTCGAAGATCCGGTCCCGCATCTCGGCCGGGATGCCGGGGCCCTCGTCGGCGACCTCCACGGTGAGCGCCCCGCCGTCGCGGGCGAGCCGGACGCGGACGGGCGCGTCCGCGCCGCTGGCCTGCACCGCGTTGCGCACGAGGTTCCACACGAGCTGCCGGAACTGGTCGCCGTCGACGAGCGCCTCGAGCTGCTCCGGCCCCTCGTAGACGAGCGGGACGTCGCGCTCGCCTCGGCCCGCGCGCCGCGCGAGCTGCACGACGTCCGCCACGATCCGCGCGAGGTCGGTCCTGGCGAGCTGCACCGGGCGTGGTCGCGCGAGGTTCATCATGTCGCTCACGAGGTCGTTGAGCCGGTCGACCTCGGAGCGGACGATGTCACAGAGGCGCCGCTCGTCGTCGTCGAGCCCGGGGGCCTCGCGGATCAGGTCGATCGAGCCGGAGATCGAGCCGAGCGGGTTCCGGATCTCGTGGGCGAGGGCGGTGGCCACGCGGCCGAGGGCGGCGAGGCGCTCGGCGCGCTCGGCGCGCTCGGTGACCTCGACGAGGCGCCCCGACTCGGTGGCGAGCCGGCGGGCGAGCCAGCCCGACAAGAGCGCGACCACCAGCAGCGCGACGAGCGAGACGATGGTGGGGTAGACGACCTGCGCGCCGCTGAGCTGGAACGGGGCCTGGTCCGCCGGCGGGACGAGCCACCTCCGCGTGAACCCGACGACGACCAGGGTGTAGGCGGCCCCTCCGAGCGCGGCGGAGGCGAGCGCGCCGCGAAGCTCGAGGGTCACCGCGGCGAGCACGCACGAGAGACCGTAGAACGTGGTCGCGAACGAGAGCGGACCGCCCGTGAGGTAGACCAGCGCGGTCCACAGGAACTGGTCGCTGACGATCTGGGTCCACGCGAGCCCGAGCAGCGACCTGTGGGAGCGCAGCCAGAGCGCGTAGACGGCCGTCAGCGTGAACGCCGCGCTGAGGGTGAACGCGACGATGCGCAGGCTGAGCGGGAACAGCCGCGCGTCGCCGCCGAGGTAGAAGGCCGCGGTCGCCAGCAGGAGCGACAGGTAGAGCAGGAGCCGCGCGCCGGTGAGCCAGACCAGGCGCCGGTGCGCGAACGTGTCCTGCTCCTCGTGCGCGCGGGAAGGCCGGCCGCCGATCGTCTCCGCCGACGACCCGGGGGCCACGCGTCAGTCCGCCTTGATCTTGCCGGCGATGCTGAAGATCGGGAGGTACATGGCGACCATGACGGTGCCGACCATGCCACCGACGCCGACCATGAGGAGCGGCTCGAGCAGCGAGGTGAGCGCCGCGACCGCGACGTCGACCTCCTCTTCGTAGAAGTCGGCGATCTTGCCGAGCATGGTGTCGAGCGCGCCGGTCTGTTCGCCGACGCCGAGCATCTGCACGACCATGCCAGGGAACACCTTCCGCTCGGCGAGCGGCTCGACCATGTTCTTGCCCTCGGCGATCTTGGCGGGGACGTACATGATCGCCTCCTCGACGATCACGTTGCCGGCGGTCTTGGCCACGACCTCGAGGGCGTCCATGATCGGCACGCCGGACGAGAGCAGCGTGCCGAGGGTGCGGGTGAAGCGCGCGACCGCGATCTTCTGGAACAAGGGGCCGAAGATCGGGAACGAGAGCATCGCGCGGTGGAAGACGCGCTTCCCGCGGGGCGTGCGGTAGGTGTAGGTGGTGCCGACGACGAGGGCGATCGTGGCCAGCGTGATCCAGTGGATGTTGCCGATGAAGCCCTTCGAGATGTCGATGACGACCTGGGTGATCTTCGGCAAGCCGTCCTTGCTGCCGAAGTCCTTGAACATGTTCTCGAAGGCGGGGATGACGAAGGTCATCAGGACGACCATGACGCCGCCCGCGATGCAGATGACGGCGATCGGGTAGGTCAGCGCGCCCTTCACCTGGCGCACGAGCTTGACGCGCTTCTCGATGTAGACCGCGAGGCGGTTCAAGATGGTGTCGAGGATGCCGCCGAGCTCGCCGGCCTGGACCAGGTTGACGTAGAGCTCGTCGAAGATCTTGGGGTGGCGGCGCAGCGCGTCGCTGAACGTGGAGCCGCCCTCGACGGTGTTCTTGATGTCCTTGAGGGCGGCCGCGAAGATCTTGTTCGGGGTCTGGTTGGCGAGGATGTCCAGGCACTGGACGAGCGGCAGACCCGCGTCGATCATCGTGGCGAACTGGCGCGTGAACTGGACGAGCTCCTTGTTGTCGACGCCCGACCCGATGACGATGTTGAACTCTTTGGCCTTCTTCTTGACCTTGATCGGGTTCAACTGCTGCTGGCGAAGCCGGTTCTGGACCGTGACCTCGTTGTCGGCCTCCATCACGCCCTTGCGCACCTCGCCGGTGCGCGCGCGTGCCTCCCATGCAAACTCCGCCATGCGCTGCGACCAGTCTACCGATCCCGACCGAGAAGGGTCAAAAACGGCGTGGTGATGCGCGTACCCGCCCCCACATCGGCCGGTGAGCCTCGCCTCGTCGAGGTGATCGCGGCCGAGATCGTCGAATCGGCCGTCGCCACCAGCTGCGCCGTGGCGGTCTCCGTCGACGGCCAGCGCTCCGTCGCAGCGGTGACCCGCGACGGTGTCTCGCACCCATTGGTCTTCGACCTCGCGTCGGTCACCAAGCCGCTCACCGCGACCGTGGCCCTCGCCGCGGTGGCGCGCGGAGAGCTCTCGCTCGACACGTCCGTCGCCGAGGTGCTGCCGGAGCTCGCTGGGACACCCGCGGCCGGCGCCCGGGTGCACGAGCTCCTCTCGCACCGCGCGGGCCTCCCTGCGTGGGGGGCGCTCTACCGCGACGCATCGCTCTCGTTCACCCCGGAACGCTCGACGCCGATGCTCGCGTTGCCGCCCCTCGCGAGCCTGCTCCTGCGCGCCGCCTCCCGACGAGACCAGGGGGTGGGCGAGGTCTACTCCGACCTCGGCTACGTGCTCCTCGGCGCGATGCTGGCGCGGCGCCTGGGCCCGCTCCCCGAGCTCTGGCGCGCCCACACGGGGATCGGCGGGCCTCCGCCCGAGCTCGTGTCGGTCGTGCCCACCGAGGACGTCGCGTGGCGGGGGGGCGTGATCCGCGGGCGCGTGCACGACGAGAATGCCTTCGCGCTGGAGGAGGCGGGCGGCGACCCGGGGCACGCGGGCGCCTTCGCCACCGCGGAGCAGCTCGTCGCGTTCGGTGAGTCGTGGCTCGCCTCGCTCGCGGGACACGGTCGACTGCCCGCGGCGCTCGCGAACGAGGCCATCCGGCCGCGAGAAGGCGGCACCCATCGCCTCGGCTGGGACGGGCGTAGCGGCCCGGCTCCGTCGAGCGGTCGGCGCTTCGGCGCGCGCACGTTCGGGCACCTCGGCTTCACTGGCACGAGCGTGTGGATCGACCCCGATCAGGCGCTCGTGTTCGTGCTCCTCACCAACCGGGTGCACCCGACGCGGGCGAACGACCGCCTCCGCGCCGCCCGCCCCCGCGTGCACGACGCGGTCCTCGCGCGCATACTCCCGTGATGCGCTGGTTCGTACTCTCGATCGCGCTGGTCGCGTGCGCTCCTCCGCCGCGGGTGCGCCCGCCCGTGCCCGCTGGCGCCACGGCCATCTGCGAGACCTGCGTGGGGACGCTCGAGGGCCACCGCGTCGGCGTCAGCAATCTCTGGGAGCGATCCCTCGCTGGCCCCGACGGCGTGGTGCGCAAGCAGCCGTCGGCCCAGCTCTCGATCTGGAGAGACGGCGAGCCGAGCCGCCACGAGTTCGTGGTCGTCGGCACCCGCCTCACCCTCGGCGGCGTGTCCTACGAGGTGGTGATGATCGACCTGCCGCCGCACGAACCAGGATCGATCGCGCTGCGACGCGTGCCCTGACCGGCAGCTACTCGGCGTCCTTGGACTTCTTCTTCACGCTGCCGCTCGTGCTCGGGGCGACGGACGGCGTGGGGCCGACCGAGCCGGTCGAGGACGGCGTGGCGGCAGGCGTGCCGCCGCCGGAGAGCTTCTTGGACTCGGCGCGCGCGACCTCGTCGCGGTACCAGATGTCGATCTTGCCGTTGAAGTCGCTGTCGACGCCCATGCGCTCGAGGCGGTCGTTGACGTAGTACTCCCAGACGTCGATGTTGCCGTCGACGTTGCGGTCGCGCTCGATGCGCTTGAGCTTGCCGTCCTTGTAGTAGTGGAACTCGTTGGGCTTGCCGCTGAACGTGGTGTCGAAGGCCTGCTTGGCGATCAGCCCGTCCTTGTACGAGATCCAGATGTCGCTCTTGCCGTCGTAGTTGCGGTCGGCCTCTTCGGACTCGAGGGCGCCCTTGTCGTCGAACACGCGGATGAGATCGAGCGCGCCGTCGTGATTCGTGTCGAGCTCCATGCAGACCACGTGGCCCACGTTGCTCGTGCCGCCGCCGGCCTTGTTGTACGAGATCACCTCGACCATGTCGGCTTTGCCGGTGCCCGCGAGGTCGTGGTAGCTGAGCTCGACGCCCGCCTTGTTGCTCTCGCAGCGCGTGGCCGCCTTGAACTTGTCCTTCTCGGCCATCTTCGGCGGCGTCTTGGCGAGGTCGTTCTTCTTGCTCGGTCCGCACGCGGCGACGAACGCGAGCGAGGCGAGACCGGCGGCGAACAGGAGGCGGCGCATCACTTGCCTTTCTTTGCGCTGGCGGACGCGGAAGGGGCAGCCGTCGTGGAGGCCGTCGTGGAAGGCGGCGGCGACGCCGTGGGCTTGGTCATCACCGGCGGCGCGCTGGCCTTCGGAGCAACCGGGGCGCCGAGCTTGATGGTCTGCGACGGATCGGGCTTGCCCGTGCGCGGGTCGGCCGGGATGATCGTGGCGTTGTCGCTGCCCGGCGGCTCGAAGGTCCACCACTCCTCGACGCGGCCGGCGCCGGACTTGTCGCGTTCGCGCCGGGCGAGCTTGCCGGCCTCGTAGTAGTCCCAGGTGTCGATCTTGCCGTCGAAGTTGGTCTCGCGGAGGACCAGATCGACCTCGCCGTCCTTGTAGACCGCGATCTCGTCGATGCCCTTGGTGACGCCGTAGGAGGCCTCGCGCCGGCGGATCTTGCCGTCGGGGCCGAAGAAGGTCCACAGGTCGACGATGCCGTCGCCGTCGAGATCGGCGAACGAGCAGACCTCGCGGCCGTTGTCGAACACGTGGCTCACGTAGGACTTGTTGGACGAGAAGGAGCTCTGCGGCTTGCTGGTCTTGACCTGCTTGCCGGCGGTCGGGCAGTCCTCGTGCGTGATGCTGGTGTCGCGGATCTCGCCGATCGGGGCGCCCGCGCCGTTCTCACCACCCGACTTGGCGGTCGGCGAGGAGCACGCGCCCGCACCCAGACTCATGAGCGGCGCGACCAGCGCGCACACGCCCAGGGACCGCAAACCGTACTTTAGATGTCGACCTAGAGACTGACGCTGAAGCACGGGTGGGAGTCCTCCGGTCCGAACGGCCAGCGGAAAGCCTACGCGGCGATCGGGTAGGTGTCCATGCCGCAGGGTGCGTGCTAACCGAGCCCCGTGGCCCTCGTGGTCTCCACCAAGGCCGCGATGGCCGTCCGCCGCGGACACCCCTGGGTCTATCGCGACCAGCTGCGGGGCGATCTGTCCCGTCACCAGCCGGGCGACGCCGCCACGCTCCACGACGCCGAGGGCGCGGTGCTGGGTCGGGCGCTGCTCGAGCCCGGCTCGCCGCTCGTGGCCCGCGTCTGGTCCCGGACCAGCGGCAAGCCCCTCGACACCCGGTTCCTCCTCGAGCGCCTCGACCAGGCCCTCTCGCTGCGCCGCGCGCTCGATCTCGGCGACACCGACGCCTACCGCCTCGTGCACGGAGAGGGCGATCGGGCGCCCGGTGTCGTGCTCGACCGCTACGCGGACCACGCCGTCCTGCGCCTCGACGGCGGCGCGCTCGAGCCCCACCTCGAGGGCCTCGCGCGGGGCCTCGAGGAGCGGCTCGCGCGCATCGGCGTCCGCACGCTGCTGCGCCGCCGCACCGAGAAGAACGCCGCGGTGAAGGTCGAGGTCCTGTTCGGCGACCTGCCGAAGGCGCCGATCGGCGTGCGCGAGCACGGGGTGCCCTACGAGGTCGACCTGGTGCGCGGACAGAAGACCGGCGCCTTCCTCGACCAGCGCGAGAACCGCGTGCGCGTCGGGGCGCTCGCCCGCGGGCGGCGTGTGCTCAACCTGTTCTCCTACGCGGGCGGGTTCTCGCTGCACGCGGCCCTGGGCGGGGCGAAGAAGGTCACCTCGGTCGACGTGGCGTCGGGCGCCCACGCCACCGCGCAGGCCTCGTTCAAGCGCGCGGGCGTCGACCCGACGGCGCACGCCTTCGTGACCGCCGACGTGTGGTCGTTCCTCGACCGCGCGAAGGAGCGCAACGAGCGCTGGGACCTCGTGGTCTGCGACCCGCCCAACATGGCGCCCAGCGCGGCCACCCACGCGCGCGCGCTCACCTCGTACCGCAAGCTGCACGCGGCTTGCGCGGCGGTGCTCGCCGAAGGCGGGGTGCTGTGCGCGGCGTCGTGCTCGAGCCACGTGTCGCTCGAGGACTTCCTGCAGACGCTGACCGACGACACCCTCGGTCGCGACGACCTGCGGCTCACCGAGATCCGCGGCGCCGCGGGCGATCACCCGGTGCTGCCCGGCTTCCCCGAGGGCCGCTACCTCGAGTTCTGCGTGCTCCGCTAGGCCTCTTCGTCCTTCTCGGGCTCCACCCTCGGAGGCTCGACCCTCGGGGGACGGGCGAGCACCTTGCCGAGCACGGCGGCGAACCCCCTCGGTCGCGGGGGCTCCTGCGCGAGCTCGGCCCGGATGCTGTCGAGGCTGGTCGACCCGAGCCGGGTGAGGCCAGCGTCGGTCGCGCCCACCACGAGCACCCGCCGCCCGACCCGCACGAGGTAGATCGCCTTCCGCGCGTCGAGCGGCTTTCGCGCGAGGATCTCGAGCGGGCCCACCTCGGCGCCGGTCGCGCCGATCCGCCGTAGGCCCATCGTGGCCAGGTAGAGCGCGCCGGCGAACACGGTCACCGTGGCGAGCGACTCGAGGACGTAGGTCGCCTCCGGAGACATGGGCCGAGCCTACGCCGGCGGGGCTGTCCACGTCGACCGCACCTCTGTTACCTTGGGGTGGATGGGGCACGGTACCGTCCTCGAGGGGCTCTCCGACGCGCTCCTCTCGGCGGCCGACGCCGCGGGACTCGGGGTGGGGGTCACCGAGATCGTCGGCGACCAGGTGCACAACGTCTTCCTGAGCGATCGAGCCGTCGCGATCCTCGGCTGGTCGCGCGAGCAGCTCGCGACCCGCAACGCCCTCGACAACGTGGCTCCCGAGGCGCGCGCGGAGTTGCTCGCGCACCTCGGCAAGGCCGAACAGGACGTCGACGGCCGCACGTTCGAGACCGTCGTCGTCCGCGCCGACGGTGCGCGCGTGCCCATCTCGAGCTCCATCTCCCAGATCGAGCTCGGGGGTCGCAAGGTCACCGTCTCGTTCTTCTACGACGTGAGCGAGCGCGAGCAGGCGCTGCGGGCCCTCGCCGAGTCCGAGGCGCGCTTCCGCACGCTCGTCGAGGCCGCCAACGACGCCGTCGTGATGACCCGCCGAGGCTCCATCTCCTACGCCAACGAGGCCGCCGAGCGTTGCCTCGGGTACGGCAAGGGCGAGCTCCTCGGGCTCGACTGGTCGCGCATCCTGCCCCCCGAGGAGCTCGCCGCGATGGGGCAGCGGATCACCGAGATGATCCGCGAGGGCACGGTGCTGCCTCCCCGCGAGTACCGCGGTCGCCGCGCGAACGGCGAAGAGGTGGTCATCGAGATCGCCTCCCGCGTGCTGATGGACCGCGGCGAGCCCCTCGTGCTCGGGTTCGGCCGCGACCTCACCGAGCGTCGCCGCCTCGAGGCGCAGATCGCGCACGCCGATCGGCTGACCGCGCTCGGCACGATGGCCGCGGGGGTCGCCCACGAGATCAACAACCCGCTCGCCTACCTCTCGCTGTCCGCGGAGGCGCTCGACGAGCAGATCCGCGAGGCCCCGTTGCCCGCGGCCGACCGCGCGAGTCTCCTCGAGCTCCTCGACCGGGTCCGCGAGGGCGCCGACCGCGTGGCGGCGATCGTGCGCGACATGCGGCTCTTCACGCGCGGAGAGGACGACGTGCAGCCGAAGCCCGTGGACGTGTGTGCGATCGTCGAGGCCGCGGTGCGGCTCGTCGGCCACGACCTCCGCGGTCGGGCGCGCCTGGTCCGCACGCTCGAGCCCGCGTGGGCGCTCGGCACCCCGGGCCGCCTCGAACAGGTGGTCGTGAACCTGCTCGTGAACGCCGCGCAGGCGCTGCGACCAGACGCCGTCGAGCCCGAGATCCACGTGCGCGTGCGGCAGACCGCGGAGGGGGTCGTCGTCGAGGTGGAGGACGACGGCGTCGGGATCCCGGCGGCCACGCTGCCGCGGGTGTTCGACCCGTTCTTCACCACCAAGGCTCCCGGCGTCGGCACCGGGCTCGGCCTCAGCGTCTGTCACTCGCTGGTGCACCAGATGGGCGGGACCATCGGGCTCTCGAGCACCGAGGGCAAGGGGACGATCGCGCGGGTCGTCCTCCGGGCCGCTTCCGCCCCCGCCTCCGCGTCGGTCCGTGCGGCGCCGAGGGAGCGGTCGCGCGGGCTGCGCGTCCTCGTGGTGGACGACGAGCACCTGATCGGGAGCTCCATCACCGCGCTGCTCGAGGACGACCACGCGGTGACCTTCGCCCTCGGCGGTGAGCGCGGCCTCGCGCACGCCCTCGACGGCGATTTCGACGTCATCCTCTGCGACCTCACCATGCCGGTGGTCTCGGGCATGGACCTCCACTCGAGGGTGCGCGAGGCGCGGCCGGAGCTCGCGGCGCGCTTCGTGTTCATGACGGGCGGCGCGACGACCGAGCGCGCGCGGCAGTTCCTCGCCGAGGTGGAGAACCCCACCCTCGAGAAGCCGTTCCGCGCCGCGACCCTCGAGCAGGTCCTCGCGAGCGTGAACCAGCGAGTGTGAGCGGGGATCGGGCCCTCGGCGCTCCGAAGTGCTAGGAGGCGGCGATGTCCGAAACCGACCTCGTCGCGCGGCTCGACACGGCCGTCGCCGCCCTCACCCGTCACGCCGCCGCCGTGAAGACCGCCGATGGCAGCGCCTTCGCCCCGCGCGTCGCCGTGGTCCTCGGCAGCGGCCTCGGCGCGTTCGGCGACACGGTGGCCGAGCGTGGCCGCAAGATCCCTACGCCGAGCTGGGCTTCCCGAGCTCGGCGGTCGTCGGACACGCGGGCGCGCTGTGCCTCGGGACCGTCGAGACCGACGGCGTCTCGGTGCCGATCGCGTGCATGCAGGGGCGCGTGCACGCCTACGAGGGTCACGAGCCCGACCGGGTGGTGTTCGCCGTGCGCGCGCTCGCGCGGTGGGGGTGTCGCACGTTCGTCCTCACCAACGCCGCGGGTGGCGTCAACCCGGCGCTCGAGCCGGGCGACCTGATGCTCCTGCGCGACCACCTCAACCTCACCGGTCGCAACCCGCTCATCGGCCCCAACGACGATCGACTCGGGCCGCGGTTCCCCGACATGAGCGTGGCCTACGATCGCGAGCTCCGCGACAAGGCGCGGGCGGCCGCGCACGCTTCTGGGATCGTCCTCCGGGAAGGTGTCTACGCCGCGCTCTCCGGCCCGAGCTACGAGACCCCGGCGGAGATCCGCATGCTGCATGCGCTCGGTGCCGACGCCGTCGGGATGTCGACGGTCCCCGAGGTGATCGCGCTCCGCCACATGGGCGCCCGTTGCGTCGCATTGTCCTGCATCACCAACAAGGGCGCGGGCCTGTCAGAAGGACTCCTCTCGCACACCGAGGTCCAGGAGGTCGCCGACCGGACCCGGGCCTCGTTCGTGGGCCTGTTGACCCGTCTCGTCGCGGGTTGCTGAGCCGGGTCGACCCGGATTCGAGGAGAACCCGCTCCGGGGATTTTGAGGTACATTCGCGGGGCATGGCCGAACCGAACCCGTCGCCGAACGTCGTGGCCACGCGGGTGAGTTGCGTCCACGCCGACCGCTGTGCTGGTTGTCCGATGATCGAGTACACGTACGACGAGCAGATCGTCCGCAAGCGTGCGCGGGTCGACGACGCCGTCTCGGCCTACCCCGGACTCGAGGGCGCCACCGTCGAGCCCACCGCGCCGGCGTCACCGATCTCCGCCTACCGCACGCGCGCCAAGCTGGTCACCGCGATCGACGTCGATCCCGAGGGTCGGAGCGGGCTCGTCGTCGGGCTCTACGCCAGCGGTGGCGGACACGTCGTCCTCGACACCCCCGAGTGCCGCGTGGTGTCTCCGATCCTCGGCGAGGTCGCGGCGGCCTTGCGGGCCCTCTCGCGTGAGCCCGGCAGCGTGCTCGCCCGGCCGTCCGAGGTCGTCACCCCGCCCCGCGCTGCTCCGCTCTCGTCGCGCGCGCCCCAGTCGTCCGGCCCGGCCGCGAGTCAGCCGCCGCGCGAGCCCGCGCAACCCCAGGCGCTCGTGCGCGCCGTCGATCTGCGCGAGGCGCGCGACCCGGCGGGCGTGGTCTCGGTGCTCGTCACCCTCATCGCGGCGCGCGACGACGTGCGCACGCCCGAGACACTCGAGGCGCTCCGCGAGATCGCGCGGAGCCTCCGCGCGCGGCTGCCCGTCATCAAGGGCGTGGCCCTCGGCCTGCGCGACGGCGACTCGCCCCAGGTGCTCGGCAGCGAACAGCTCGTCCTCGACGGAGAGTCCACCGCGGCCGACACCATCGGTGGCGTCGTGCACCTCGCCACGTTCGGCGCGTTCGTGCAGGCGCACCGCGAACAGGCCCAGCGGGTCCACGAGACCCTGGCCGAGGCCGCGAAGGTCGCGCCGGGCACCACGGTGCTCGATCTCTACGGCGGCTCCGGGGCCATCGGCCTCGCGCTCGCGGCCCGCGGCGCGCACGTGCACCTGGTCGAGTCGTTCGCGCCGGCCGCCCGCCTGGCCCTCGAGGCCGCGCGGCTCGGCAAAGACGCGGTCGCGGTCGCCGCGTTCGAGACCACCGCCGGCGAGGTGAGCGAGGTGCTCGCGCAGCGGCTCCGCGCCATCGCGCAGGGCGAGCCCAAGTTCGATCTCGTGGTGCTCAATCCACCGCGCCGCGGCGTCGCGCCGCTCGTCCGTCAGCAGATCGCGCAGCTCGCTCCGCGCGCCATCGGCTACGTCTCGTGCGATCCGGACACCCTCGCGCGCGACCTCGACCACTTCCGGCGCCTCGGCTACGGCGCCAAGCTGCTGCAGCCCGTCGACATGATCCCCCTCACCGAAGAGGTGGAGACGGTGGCGGTCCTCACGCCGATGGCCGCGCCGCTGCCGCGGGTGGCGTACGAGGACGACGAGGCGATCATCGTCGAGAAGAGCCCGCACGAGCCGGCCACCCCGCAGGGAGAATACGCCGGTTCCTTGCTCGGCCGGGTGCGCCTCCTCCCGGGGTGCGACCAGGCGGTCCCCGTGCACCGGCTCGACGTCGGCACGAGTGGCCTCGTCATCTTCGCCAAGCGCGCCTCGTACGTCACCGCGTGGGCCGATGCGCTCGGCAACGCGCAGGGCCGCAAGATCTACCTCGCTGCGGCGCGCGGGCGCACACCGAGCAAGGGCGCCATCACCCGCGACCTGCGCGACGAGGGGCGACTCCTGCCCGCGCGTACGCGCTACCGCTGGCTCGGCGGCATCGGTGGCCACAGCGTGCTGCGCATCGTCCCCGAGCAGGGGCGCACCCACCAGATCCGCCGCCACCTCGCGGCCATCGGCCACCCCGTGCTCGGCGACGAGCGCTACGGCCACGCGCCGACCAACCGGTTCTTCGAGGAGAAGCACGGCCTCGATCGCACGTTCCTGCACTGCATCCGCCTCGAGCTCAACCACCCGAAGACCGGCGTGCGCCTCCTGGTCGAGACCCCGCTGCCGGGCGATCTGCGCATGACCTTGATGCGCTGCGGGGGCGTCAGCGCCGTGAAGTTCCTCGAGGGCAAGTCGGCGCTCGGTGGCGACCGGCCGAGCATCCTCCCGCCGCCGTCGTCGAACGCCTCGCAGTCTGGCAACTGGCCATCGGCCGACCGCACGAGCGGCTCGTGGCCCGCGGTGGCCGTCACCGACCGGCCCTCGGGGTCGTTCCCGTCGAGCGAGCGCCTGCCCACCGATCCGCCCGACGTCGACTCGAGCCCCATGTCCATCCGCGTACCGATCGCCGGCAGCGGCGACGACGACTGAAGGCGGCGGACGCATACCGCGCAACTCCGGGTGCGCTCGTGCCGACCCTGGGGCATGCGCTGGATCTTCGCCGTCTTCCTCGTCGTGTCGCTGGTCGGCTGCTTCGGGCGCGGGCCGATCCACCCGAACGCGGTGGAGCTGAACCGGACGGGCGCGCAGGCGCTCGCCCACGGCGACCTCGAGGTGGCCGCGGCGCGCTTCTCCCTCGCCCTCGAGTACAATCCGGGGTTCGTCGAGGCGTGGATCAACCTCGGGCTCGTCGAGCTCGCGCGGGGCGATCTCGAGGGCGCCGAGCGCCGCTTCCGGCGGGCCCTCTCGCTCGACAAGGACGCGGCGGGCGCGCACGTGGGGCTCGGCGCGATCGCCGAGAAGCGGGGCGATCCGGCGCTCGCCGAGAAGCACTACCGCGCGGCGCTCGCGATCGACCCCGGCCTCGCCGAGCCGCGCGCGAACCTCGGTCGCTTGCTCGCCGCCCGCGGCGCCTACGACGAGGCGCGCGAGCACTTCCTCCGGCTCGTCGAGGTGCAGGCGGGCGACACCGCCGGGTGGGTGGGGCTCGTCGAGGTGCTGCTGCGCATGGACCGCGACGCCGAGGCCGCCGACGTGGCCGAGCGCGCGTACGCGAGGTTCGGGCCCGGCGTGCCGGAGATCGAGCTCGTCGTCGCGCGCGTGGAGATGGCGCGCGGGGCGTGGGACGCGGCGATCGCTCGGCTCGCGCCGCTGGCCCCGGCGCCCACGGCGGTGGGGCGCGCGGCCGGCGGTTGGCTCGCGTTCGCCTACCTCATGAAGGGCGACCGCGAGGCCGCGAAGAAGGCCGCCAAAGCGGTGCTCGCGCGCGACCCCGACGACACCCTCGCCAAGCACGTGCTCGCGAAGGCGAACGAGGCGCCAGCGCAGTGAGCGGCGGCCGCTCCAGAGGGGGTCAGTTCACGAGGGGCGGCACGAGGAACAGCACCTCGCGGTCGGTGCCCAGCGTGAACGTGGTGCCGTCGGGCTTCTCGGCCTCGACGCGGAGCGTGGCCTTGAAGATCTGCACGGCGAGCGTGGCGGGGACGGTGGTGTTCACCTTGGGGGCGACCGCGAAGCAGTGCAGCGGGCCCGGGTTCACGTCGAGGATGGTCTCCTTGGCCGCGTCGGTGCCGGGGGCGGCCTTGGGGCCGATGAACCGGTCGGCGGTGGAGGTCGACGCGAAGGTGACGCAGGTGCCGCCGGTGACGGGATCGGTGCCGCCCCCGGGCATCGGGAGCACGTTGGTCATGAACGCGTCGACCGGATCCACGCCGCCCGACAGCACCGGCGTGGCCTGCACGTGCACGTCGTACCGGATCGACTTGAGGAGGGCGACGATGCCGTTGGTGACCACGCTGCCGAGGCCGGCGCCGTCGTAGAGGATGGCGAACACGAGCGGGCACTGGCCCGCGGTGGCCGGGTTGGCCGCGCCGCCCGCGTTGCTCGTCTTGCAGTCGCTGGTGGTGGCCGTGGCCGAGATCGCCGTCGGATCGACCATCGAGTTGGTGCCCTTGGCGATGGTCTCCATGTCGAGCGACGACGAGTACGCGGTGGTGCTCAGCGTGCGGCTCACGTTGGAGGCCTTGCCGGTCACGCCGCCGACGCCGCCGTGCACCGAGATGCCCACGTATTTGGCGCCGATCACGTTCATCTTGGCGATGAGGAGGTCGATGTCGACCGACGTGGTGAGCGAGGACGGCTTGGCGCCGCCGGTCCCGTAGCTGATGGGCAGGCACGGCGAGAGGGTCGCGCCACCCGGGTCGATGCAGTTGCTGGTCTTGCCGCCGTGCATGTTGGCGTCGCTCGCGTTGACGAGGATCGGCACCGCGCTCTTGCGGAAGTGCAGGCCGCCGAACTCGGTCGAGGCCAGGCCGGTCACCGCGGGGAAGGTCTTGGTGGTGCCCACGGTGGTGCTGACGAAGCTGAACGACTCGCCGGTGAGCACCCACCACAATGCGGGGACCGTGCCCTCGGGGTAGCTGCCACCCGGGGTCGTGCCCTTGGAGGCGAGCGCGGCCGCGGCCGAGATCGCCGTCGACGGCGTGGCGGTGACGCGGTCGAGCCCGCCCGGGAACCACACGAAGCTGTCGCCCACCGAGTCGCCCCACGGCTTGGCGAGCGCGTCGTCGTAGCCGACCACGCCGACGCGCAGGTTCGGGATGTAGGTGGACTTGGAGGAGTCGGTGAGGTCGGTGATGATCTTGCCGATGCTCGTGGAGAGCGCGGCCTCGACGTTGTTCATCGAGGTGGTGGTGTCGACCACGAACGCGACGTCGCCGTCGTTGATCTTGGTGGACATGGCGAGCGGGGTGCTGGTGGGCGAGGGCTTCGCGCTGCCGTCGGACGAGTACGGCACGAGGAAGTAGAACTTGCCCTGGTTCCAGGGGGTCTTGGTGGCGTCGGTCGCCCAGCTGCTCGAGCCCACCGGCGTGAGCGCGGTCTCGACGAAGTCGTCGTGGCCGTCGCCGTCGGTGTCCTTCTTGAGGCGGTTGGTCTCGCCCGCGTCGACCTTGCAGTTGCCGTTCTTGTCCTCGAGCGCGTCGGCCAGGTAGTCGCCGTCGCTGTCGGTGTCGACGTAGTCGGCCTTGCCGTCGCCGTCGGTGTCGACGAGGCCCTCGCAGCTGTCGGGGACGCCGTCGCCGTCGCTGTCGGTGTCGCGGAAGTTGGGCTTGCCGTCCTTGTCCGGGTCGCCGAGGCCGTCCTCGAGGTCGAGGATGCCGTCGCCGTCGCTGTCGGTGTCGTAGAGGTCGGGGACGCCGTCGCCGTCGGTGTCGGTGAGGACGCCGCCCGCGCCGACCTCGAACTTGTCGTCGAGGCCGACCGACTTGTCGGCGCTCGTGCTGTCGTGGTCGTTGTCGGGGTCGAGGTAGTCGGGGACGCCGTCACCGTCGAAGTCGTAGGGGACGCCCGCGACGCACGCGGCCTTGCCGAGCTTGGTCAGCACGGTGGTGGGCGGGCAGGCCTCGTCCTTGTCGGGGAGGCCGTTGCCGTCGCTGTCGAGGTCGCGGTAATTGGGGACGCCGTCGCCGTCGGCGTCGTTGGTGCCGCCGGGCGAGCACGAGCCCTTGTCGAACCACTCGTCCTTGTCGCTGATGCCGTCGTTGTCGCTGTCGGTGTCGAGGTAGTCGGGTGTACCGTCCTTGTCGGTGTCGACGGGGCCGGTCTTCTCGTAGCGACCCTCGATCTCGTCGGGGATGCCGTCCTTGTCGGTGTCGGTCACGCAGTCGATGCCACTCGCGTCGAACGGGGTGCCGGTGTCGACCGGGGTCGTGTCGGGGGTGCCCGTGTCCGGCGTGCCGGTGTCGAGCGGGGTCGTGTCGGGCGTGCCGGTGTCGGGGCTGCCGGTGTCGGGGCTGCCCGTGTCGACGCTGGTGTCCGGGGTGCCGGTGTCGGGCGTGCCCGTGTCCTCGGTGCCGGTGTCCAGGGCCGCGTCGATCTCGATCTCGCCGGACGCGGCGCCCGAGCCGCCACACGCCCCGAGCAAGAGGACCGAACCGAGCACGAAGCCATGCGAAGTGCGACGAATCATGAGCAAGCTTCCTCCGACAGGTGGCGCAATGTAGCAGCCGCTCGCACTTCGGCCAGCGCCGTCGCGCGTGGACCGTTGGCGACGGAAGCTGGCCGCAGAAAGGAGTCAGCTGTCACTTCCAGGTGACGAGGACCTCGGGCGCGGCGCGGTCGATGGTGAGCAGCACGCCACCGGAGGGGATCGGGGTGGCCTTGAAGGTGCCCGGCTTTCCACCCGCAATGGTGTTCGGGAACGAGACCGTCGGCGCGCCCGGGAGGCGGATCTCCTCGTGGCCGGGGCCCGTGCCCTTGTACGAGAGCGACGTCGTCGTGAAGGTGACCTCGCGGAGCACGTCGCTCGTGCGCAGCACGTGGGCCTCGCGCGCGGGGGCCCACGCGGGGACCGAGGCCATGCCGTCCAGGTAGTGGATCATGAAGTCGCCATAGCCGTCGGAGAACCAGTAGCCCTCGCGATCGTCGGGGCCGATCTTCACGACGCCGTTCGGGTCGACGCAGTAGGTGGCCCACGAGAACGAGCGGAACGCGCGGAAGCGCAGGTCGGTCTCGCCGGTGCGCTCGTAGATGCGGGCGAGCAGCGAGGCGTACCGCGCGGTGTGGCTGCTCATCTTCGCCATGTCGGCGCCCTGCTCGGAGATCACCTCGGCGCCGTGCCAGTGGCCCGGGGTCTTGCCGAAGTTCGGCGCGTCCACGTCGACGGTGAAGGTCTTGTCGATCCACCGCACCGTCTTGCGCGCGAGCTCGAGGGACTTCGGGTCGGCCTCGGGGTGGTCGAGCAGGTAGCGCGCGGTCTCGCCCGCCGAGTACTGGTTCGGGTTGGTGCCGGGCTCGAGGTAGATGGGGATGTCCTCGAAGAAGCCCTGCCAGTGCATGGTCTCGAGCGGGTATTTTCGTAGCCACGCCCAGGTGGCAGCGCGCGCGGCCTGGTGCTCTGGCGTGGTCTTGCCGAGCGCGGAGAGCTCGTCGAAGAAGGCGACGGTGAAGATCCAGTTGGAGGTGTAGGGCTCGCGGACGACGGTGTTGGTCTTGGCGTCGACGCGGAACGGCCACGGCGAGCGCTTGCCGTCGCCCTCGCCGCGGTGGCGCGCGAGCTGGTCGGCGAATCGGAGCGCGTGCTCGAGGTAGGTCTGCTCGCCGGTGAAGCGGTAGAGCAGGACGAGCGCGTGGCCGAGCTCGCCGATCTTGTCGGGCTCGAGGAACCCGGGGCCATCGCCGCGTCCGCACGCGTCGTGGAGGTCGCAGTACTTGAGGTCGTTGCCGCCCTTGTACTCGAGCTCGCCGCCGTTGGCGCTCGAGTAGGGCACGCGCGACCAGGCGTCGGACTCGGCGGTGAGCCCGTGCAGGAGCACGTGGTCCACGAAGGCGCGCGTGTGCTCGATCGGCGCGCGGTCGCCGCCCCACGCGGACCAGCGGAGCGACGAGCGCACGAGCATTGCCGCGAGGCCCGGCGGGTTGTGCAGCCAGCCGCCGGGCGCGAACTCGTTCGGGCCCACCGGCTTGAACATCGACGCGGAGTAGTAGGGCTTCTTGCCGGTCTCGATCTCCTTCATGGAGACGAACGCGGAGAAGCCGAGCCGCGCGACGTCGGCGAACGGCGCCTCGGTGGGCTGCGCGGGCAGGAGCAGACCCTGCGCGTCGAGCCGCACGGGGTGGAACACGATGCGCTCGGCGGTGACGCGCGCCTCGCGGGCGGGCTCGGCCTCGAGGCGACCGAGGACCTGCGGCTGCGCGTGACGCACGCACGGTCCGCGCGAGCAACCCGCGACCAGCGTGAGGAGGAGGAGAGCCTTACGCATGGTGGCGCCGCGCGGCGTGGAGGAAGGCGACGAGGAAGCGGCGCCCGAAGCCGCCGTCGTCGGAGGTGCCCTCGGCGAAGCACCCGATCTCGGGGTGGAACTGCGTGGACCACATGGGACGGCCCGTGTAGCGCAGGCCCTGGACGGCGCAGCGCTTCTGGGCGAGCTCGCCCGCGGTGGTGCGCGGGGCGCGCGTGTCGTCGTGGGTGAAGAGCAGGTGGGCGTGGCTGGTCTCGACGACCATGTCCTTGTGGTGCAGCGAGGCCCACAGCGGCTCGTTCGCGAACCCGGAGGCCAGGCCGTCGTGCGCCGCGGCCGGGTGAGCGCGATCGGGTAGGTGCCCACCTCGCCCACGCGCGGGTCGGGGAACAGGGGGGCAGGGGGCGCTCGCGAGCTCCTCGGAGATGCGGATCGGATCGCCGCCGTCGTTCATGTGCGCGATGGCGGAGAAGCCCTGCACGGCCGCGGCGAGGAGCTGGTGGCTGCCGCAGACGGCCAGCATCGGCGTGTGGAGGCCGCGGAGCAGCGCGAGGTAGGGATCGACGACGGCGCGCCAGGCCGGGTCGGCGCCGTACTGGAACCACTCGGTGAAGGAGCCGGCGCCGAACACGGCGTAGGGGTGGAAGCGGCGGGTGAACGTGTGCGGATCCAGGTCCACGAGCTCGCGGATGTGGATGGGGAGGACGGTGAGCTTGTCGTCGAACGCGGTGACGGCGGCGGTGAGGCCGTCGATGTTGGGTTGGTGCGCGGCGAGGTCGGCGTCCTCGGGGCGATCGATGAAGACGTAGGGGACGGTGCGCAGCACGGGCGGGGAAGGTACCGGATCGGTCCCGTGGGGAGAACGTAAACGCACGTCCGCTCAGTAGCTGGGACGTGGCGTGGTCAGCATTGCGCCGCGATCGAAGTAGCGGACGGCTCCCGAGCGGAGATCGAAGATGCGCGCCACCGTGCGGTCCGTGGTCCTGCCGGACACCACGATCGCGTCGTCGATCACCTCCAGGCGCGACGCCCAGATGGGCTCGAGCTCCTCGCTCACCCACTCCGTCTTGCCCGTTCCGCGGTCGGCGACGAGCATGTGGGAAGCCCAATCGTCGCGGCGCACGAGGATCACGAGCTTGGTGCCGTGTTCGAGTACCTGCGCAGCCGTGTAGCTGCCCACAGCGATCATGCCGAGCGGCGAGGGCGTCGGAGAGACGTGGCCATCCGTCGGCGAGAGCCACGCCGGGGTGGGGCCCTCGATCGTCGCAGCGATGTCCACCGCGACCTTCTTCTCGGCCCCGCTCGCCCAGAGCACGATCCGCGAATCCGCGGTCGGCGCGGACTTGTATCGGTCCGAGCGCGTCTTCGTTCCGATGACCAGCTGGGCAGGCCCGAGCTGGCGTAGCTCGAGAGCGTGCTCGGACTTGGGTAGCACCAGCGTCTTCGTCCAGCGCGACCGGAGTTCACCGTCGTAGCAGGCCATACGGTCGAGGAATGCAGAGGCTCCCCAGTCCTGGGACTGACCGAACACGCAGACACCCGGTCCGTCGGGAAACGGCGTCGCGAGCGCGAGGTCTGCTCCCTTCCATTCGGGAATCTCGCGGCTCACGCGCAACGTGCCCGAGACCGAATCCAGCAAGGCGAGCGTGGACGAACCCACACGGATCGCAATGCCACCGTTCACCGATGCGCCCTCCTGGATGGCCTCGGCCCGATGCGTCCAGGCCACGACTCCGGTGTCCGCGTTCACCGCGACCACGCTCTCGGTGCCGACGCAGAGGATGAGCGCGCCCTGGTGCACGACCGACTTGCAGCCACCAGGCACCGCATGGCTCCACCGTCGGGCGCCCGTCGAGACTCCCACCGCTTCCATCAAGCCCGATGCATCGACCAGCAGTGCTCGGTCGTGCAGCACGGTCTCGTCCAGCTCGAACACCGGCAGACGACTCAGTCGATGGAGGACCTTCCCGGTGTGGACGTCGACGGCATTGCCGAGCAGCGGTCGGAGCACGGGCTTGACTGTCAGCGCGTCCGCGACGGCCGCATCGTCGGCCACCGCGAGGGCGCGACGTCGGCAGCCGGCGAGCACCATCGAGGAGCCCAGCAGGGCCCACAGAACGCGTCGGGTCGACATGGCGGTGACAGGTTGCATCGTTCGGACGACGGTGGACGCGAGCTATCCGCGCGGACAACTTTCTATCCGCGCGGATACCCTTCAGCGAGCGGAGCGCCGCCGTCGCGTGCGACCGAGCAGGCCGAGGGCGAGCAACACCGGGAGCGCAGCCGCCGAGGACGAGCGGCCCATCGCGCAGCCACCCTCCTCGACGACCGCCGGCGGGATGCACTTCCTGGACTCCGCGTCGCAGGCGAAGCCGAGCGCGCAGTCGGTCGAGAGGCCGCACGCCTCCGCGCAGCGTCCGTCGGCGCGGCACAGGAACGGGGAGCACGGGGTCTCCTTGCCGTCGACGTCGATCGCGGTCGACTTGTCGGCGGAGCACCGCGCCTGCTTCGGCCGGCAGCGCCCGTCGACGCACGCGTGCGCGGGGCGCAGTCCGCCTCGACCGCGCACTTGGACTTGCACCCCTCGCCGTCGCACGCGTAGGGCGCGCACGAGATCGACGTCGGCGCGTTGCAGGCCCCGGCGTTGCACGACGAGGTGCCGGTGAAGGTCGCGCCCTCGCACTTGGCAGCCGCGCACGCGGTGCCGCTCGCCGCCTTGAAGCCCGCGCAGGTGGCGGTGTCGACCGCGCCGTTGCACGTCCGCGCCTTGCACACGTCGCCGCCGCCGTCGTCGCACGCCGGCCGCGTGCCGCGCGGCGGACCCACGATCGGGGTGCAGGTGCCGGCCTTGCCCGGCGCGTTGCACGCCATGCACTGCGCGTCGCACGCCTCGTTGCAGCACACGCCGTCCACGCAGTGCTTGGACGCACAGAGCGCATCGGCCCCGGCGGCGGTCGCCGCGGAGCAGGCGGTGCCGTCTTGCAGCTTGCACACGCCCTTGCCGAGGGCGCAGGACGCGCCGGCGCCGCAGGTGGCGACCTCGCAGCACACGCCGTCGGTGCAGAAGCCGCTCGAGCACTCGGCCGAGGTGGTGCAGGTGTTGCCGAGACCCTCGATGGGGATGCACTTGCCGGCCGCGCAGCGTCGACCCGGGGAGCAGTCGGCCTTGACGGAGCACGCGGTCTTGCAGCGGTCGGTGTCGCACCCGTAGTCGCCGCAGCTCTTGGGCGCGGCGGCGCACTTGCCGGCGCCGTCGCAGCTCGAGGCCAGGGTCTCGAAACCATCGACGCACGAGTTGGAACCACAGGGGAGCGAGGCGCCCGGGAACGTGCACTTGTCGGCGGTGGAGCCGTCGCACGTCGGACCGCAGGTGGTGCCGGTGCCCGCGCCGGTGCACGCCGCGCGGGTGCCGTGGGGCGCGCCCTTGGTCGCCGTGCAGGTGCCGACGGCGCCGGCGACGTCGCAGGCCTGGCACTGGCCGCCGCACGCGCTGTTGCAGCAGACGCCGTCCACGCACTGCCCGCTCGCGCACTGGGTACCGGCGGTGCAGGTGACGCCGTTCTTCTTCTTGCAGACGCCCTTGGCGGCCGCGCTGTTGCAGACCTCGTCGGCGGCGCACGCGGTGGCGCAACAGACGCCGTCGACGCACTGGTCGGAGACGCAGTCCAGGCGGTTGGTGCAGGTCTGGCCGTCGAGGGTGCCGAAGAGCTCGGCGCTGGGTGTGCCGTCGCCGCCGCTTTCATTGATGCCACCAACCGTCAGAACTCGACCGTCGTCGAGACGCGTGACGAATGCGGAAGCTCTGGCCGTGGCCAGCGATCCGACGGCGGTCCACACTCCGGTGGAGATTCGCAGGACGTCGGTCGCCTTGGAGTATCCGCCCGTTCCGCGGCCGCCGATGGCGATCACTCGATCCGAGCCGAACAAGGTCAGTGCGGCGTCACCTCGGCCTTGCGAGAGCGCGCCGGAGCTCGACCAGACCAGGCTGACGGGATCGAACACCTCTGCCGCCGACGAGTAGCTGGGACCGGGGCTTCCGACGAGCAGGAGCTTACCGCTCGGCAGGAGGAGCGGAGGCTGGCGTGAGAATCCAATGGTGGCCTTGCCCGGGCTGGGAACGGTCTTGATGGTGTCGGTGGCGGGATCGAGCAGTTCGAACACAGTGTCGCTCGCGACGAGCACGCGATCGTCCTGCAGCGAGACGACTGGCCATGGCCTCGGCGTGGTCGCGCCATCCATGCGAACGGGGGTCGTGAGGACCTTCCAGGTCTTCGTATCCGCGTCGAAGAGCGCGTAGCGCAGCCCAGTGGCTGTGGGGACCGAGGCAAGCGCGCGGCCTCCGTAGAGGCGCGCCAGCATGAACGGCGTCCCCGTCGCACCAGTCGGAGCCGGGATGGTGGTCGAAGCCAGCGTCGTCGGATCGAGGCGCGCCGTGCCTGTGAGGATGCTGCCATCCTTCAGCTGAGCGCCGTCGAAGAAGCCGAGGCCGGTGGGCCCTGGTGCCCAAGTGCCTGTCGCCAACGTGAAGACAGGCACGCGGAAGTCCGCGCCGAACGCGACCTGGTTGTTGAGGAAGACCTTGCCTGGCACCGCGAAGATGGCGTTGCTGCCCCAGAGGTGACTCGTCCCGAACGGGAGCGCTCCCGTCGTGGTCCAGACCGCCTCGGAGCGTCGCGTGAGCTCGGGCGCGGGAGAAGGAGCAGCGCGACATCCGGCGAGCAGCGCCGCCAAGAACACCCAGCGCTTCATCGCGCACCCCGCTTCCGCAGGAGGAGCGCTGCGATGGCGAATGCGAACCCAGCGGGAGCCTTCCCGTTCCCGTGGTGCGAACAACCTCCATCGTCGGCGACCGCGCTCGGTGGGGGTGGTGGCTCACACGTCGCGAGCGGAACGTTGCACAGCGTGCCGTCCGTGCACTCGCTCGAGTCGGCGCAGCTACGGGCGCAGTAGCCCTTCTTGCAGAGGTACGGCGCGCAGCTGGTCGTCGTCCCGGCTTCGTCGATCGCCGAACGTCCATCCGTCGAACAGGACGAGGTCCGCGGTCCGCACTTCCCCGCGGCGCATTGGTAGCCGGGGGCGCAGTCGGTGTCGGCTGCACACGTCACCTTGCAGCCACCATCGTCGCATCGGTAGGGCACGCACGAGGTCGCCGCGAGGGCCGGGCAGGTCCCGGTCACGTCGCACGTGGCCACCGGGGTGAAGCGCGTGCCGTCGCACTTCGCCGGCGCGCAGGTCTTCGTGAGATCGACCGTCTGCCCGACGCACGACTTCGTGTCCTTCGCGCCGTCGCACGTCTTTGTCGCGCAGTCGGTGGCGCCTCCACACGCAGGACGGGGGCCGTGGGGCGCGCCGCTGACGGGCCAGCACTGTCCGAGGTGAGACGGTACGTCGCAGGCCTCGCACTGCCCGTCGCAGGTCGTGCCGCAGCACACACCGTCGATGCAGTGACCACTGCCGCATTCGTCGTCGACCTTGCAGGTCGTGCCCAGCTCCTTGGCGCAGGTCCCCTTGGCCGTTGCCTTCGCGTTGCAGGCACTGCCCGCGGCACAGGAGGCGACGCCGCAGCAGACCCCGTCTACGCAGAAGCCGGTCGCGCAGTCGCTGACCTTCGTGCAGTCCTTGCCGAGGCCTTCCGTGGGCACGCACGACCCGGCCTTGCAGTAGTAGCCCCCGATGCAGTCGGTAGGACCTGCGCAGCTCGTCTTGCACGCGGTGGCTCCACACGCGTAGGTCCCGCAGCTCTTCGGCACGTCGGAGCACGCCCCAGCTCCGGAGCAGGTGCCGACGTGTGTCTCGACGCTTCCGGAGCAGCCTGCAGTGCCGCAAGCGACCCCCGAGCCAGGGAAGTTGCACTTGACCCGGTCGGCGCCATCGCACTTGGCACCGCAGGCCGTCCCCGCGCCAGCGCCGCCGCACGCGGCGCGCGACCCGTGAGGTGTCCCCGTCACGGCGGTGCAGGTCCCCTCGGCGCCAGCGACGTCGCACGCCTCGCACTGCCCGCCACACGCGACGTTGCAGCAACGGTTGTCGACGCAGGAGCCAGAGCCGCATTCGGTGCCGGCGGTGCAAACAGCCCCCAGCTTCTTGCGGCAGCTCCCGAGCGACGTCGGCCAGGCACAGGTGCTGTCGGTGGGGCACGACGCAGAGCCGCAGCAGACCGAGTCGACGCACGCGCCGCTCTTGCACTGGTGGCCTGCCGTGCAGCTGGTCCCGATGGCTTGCAGCAGGAGGATCTCGGCCTGAGACCACAACCCCGAGCCCCCCGACGACGACGGCTCGATCGCCGATGGTGAACGCTTCGTGTCGCTCGTAGTGAGGCGCGGCGATGTCCCCGGACGTCGACCAGGTGTTCGTGGTCAGGTCGTACTGGTAGGCGGTGGTCGACGGCGTTGCCGAGAGACCGAGGCGACCCCCGACCAGGAGGACGCGACCGTTGGACAGCAGCGTGGCGGCAGCGGCGCTCACATCCACTGGAGGTGTGGCCCGGGTTGTCCACACGTTGGTCGCGACGTCGTAGGTGGCCGCGGTCGTGCGTTCGACGGCGAAGGCCTTGCCACCACCGACGGCCGTCACGGCCCCACCGGGACCCGCTGGTGCCGCCGACCAAGTCGCGGTGGTGAGGTCGACGAGGGATGCGCCGCTTGCCTCGAGCAACATCGCCTTCGTGCCCAGCGTGACTACGCGAGGGTAGTAGTGCTCGACGACCATGTTCGGCCCCGACGACCACGTGCTGGTGGTGGGGTTGTAGAGCTGGACTCCGATGGAGGTGGAGCTCGCGGTATCCCAGGTGCCAGCCAGCGCGAGACGCCCATCGGTCAGGGTGAGCATCGTCGGGGCGCTGGACGGGCGCGGCAGGTCGGCCGCCTTGGCCCACGTGCGGGTCGTGGGATCGTACAGCTGCACGACGTAGTACTCGTGATCGTCGCCGGCCTTCGATGTGATGCTGCCGGCGGCGAGGACCTTGCCCGACGGCAAGAGCCCGAGGCCCGGGCGGGTCAACGCGTCGCTCATCGACGACGTGGCGCTCCAGGTCCCGGCGACGGGATCCAGTTCGAGCGAGGTTCCGTTGCCGACGACGAGAATCCTTCCGCTGGGCAAGAGGAGCGATCGATCGAACAGCCCCGGCCGCGAAGGAGAAACAGTCGAACTGCTCGACCACGCCCTTGCCTCGACGCCTGGACCACCGAGGGTGTCGATCGGTCGGCCACGGTCGACGCTGCAGCCACTGGCCACGAGCGCGACAAAAAACAGTACTTCCTCCCCACGCATGCCGCTGCGGGTAGCAGTGGCCCTCGAGGGGAGGAAGTGGAAGGCGCTGTCGTTGTCCGAAGCTCAGCGCGAGCGGAGCGTTCAGTTCAGCTTCGGGGGACGATGAAGATGACCTCACGGTCGGTGCCGAGGGTGACCGCGCCACCACCACCGGGCTTGTCGCCCTGCACGGTGAGGAACGCCTTGAAGGTCTGAGGGTCGGTCGTCGGCAGCACGGTGGTGTTCGACTTGGGGGTCACGACGAAGCAGTAGAGTTTGCCCGGGTTCAGACCACCGATGGTCTCGCTGATGTCGCCAGCGCCAGCGAGGGCCTTGGGCGTGCGATAGGTGTCCTTGAGCTGCCCAGGAGAGAATGTCGTGCAGACTGCACCGGTCATCGGGTCGACGCCGCCGCCTGGCTGCGGAGCGATGCTGGTCATGAACGCGTCGACGGCGTCCACGGAGCCGACGTACGCGGGATCCTTGTAGGCTCTCACGTAGACGTCGAACTGGATGGCGTTCAGCAGCGCGCCGACGCCGTCGATGATCGCGTTGCTCAGACCGGCGCCGTCCGCGCCGATCGTGTAGATGAGGCGGCACGAGCGCTCGGTCGCGGAGAGCATCGGACCGTCAGGGGCGACAGAGGCGCCGCCTTCGGCCGTGGGGCACGCCGACGATCCCTTGAACGCCGCTCTCGGCGCGTAGGAGCCTGTCTTGTCCGCGATGTACGCGAGGTCGAAGTACGGCGAGTTCGTCGCGAACGCGCTGCGTGCCGATCCCCAGGTGTCGACGCCGATGATCTTGCCGCCGACCTTGTTCAGCTCGGTGACGAGGTCGTCGATGTTCGGGCTGCTGAACGGATAGGCGTCGTGATAGGCCGTGTCGTAGTCGGTGCTCGCGCCGGTCGGAGCGAGGTTCTTGGCCCGCTTGCCGTTGTGGAACGCGGCGTCGGTGATCGGGATGAGAATGGGAAGACCGCCATCGCGGAAGCGCATCGCGCCGAACGTGCCGCTCCCACCGGCCGGGACGTCTGCTGCCAGCGAGGCGGTGGGTTTGGGATCGGTGAAGCCGCTGACCGGCCAGCTGAGCGCACCGCCCGTGACGGCGCGCCACATCGCCGCGACCTGGGACTCCGGCAGGGCGCCGCCGTCATGGGTGGTCCCGAGCGTACCGACCGCAGTGACCGCGTTGCTCGTGGTGGTGCTGACCTTGCCGGTCGCAGGGACGTAGAAGGGCAGCTGCACGGTGGGCTTGCCGCTGAACCCTTCGGTGACGGTGCCATTGTGCCAGGGGAAGTCGTCGTGCGCGGCGACCCCGATGCCGAGGTCACTGAACTTCGCCGCGAGTGCCGGAATGATCGTGGTGGCGAGGGACGACTTGAGCTGATTGATCTCGTCCGTCATCGAACCGGTGGTGTCGACGATGAACGCGACGTCGCCGCGCTTGAGGTTCGTGGCGAGCGCCAGCGTGCCGTTGTCGGGCGAGGGCTTCACCGAGCCGTCCACCGACCAGGGGACGATGAAGTAGAACTTGCCGGCCTTCGCGGGCGTGGCGGTCGCGTCCTTCGCGCCGGCCACGCCGAGCAGCGAGACCTCCGCGAGGTCGCCGACGCCGTCGCCGTCCGTGTCCGCCTTCAGGCGGTCCGTCTCGTCCGTGTCGACGAGGCAGTTGCCGTTCTTGTCTTCCTTGCCGTCGGTGAGGAAGTCACCGTCCGAGTCGAGGTCGAGGTAGTCCGGGAAGCCGTCCTTGTCCGTGTCGACCGTGCCCTCGCACTTGTCGCCGACGCCGTCGCCGTCCGAGTCCACGTCGCGGAAGTTGGGCTTGCCGTCGGCGTCCGGGTCCGTGAGGCCGTCGTCGAGGTCAAGGATGCCGTCGTTGTCCGAGTCCGTGTCGTAGACGTCCGGGATGCCGTCGCCGTCGCTGTCGAGCGTGAGGCCGACGTACTTGCCGGTGTTGTCCGCGAGCTCCTTCTTGTCCTCGAGGCCGATCGTCTTGTCGGTCTTCGACGAGTCGTGATCGTTGTCGAAGTCGAGGTAGTCGGGGACGCCGTCGCCGTCGAAGTCGTACGGGGAGCTCGGGCTGCACGCGGGCTTGCCGAGCGCCGTCAGCACGGCGGCTGGCGGGCAGACCTCGTCCTTGTCGGGGAGGCCGTTGCCGTCGCTGTCGAGGTCCTGGAAGTTGGGGATGCCGTCGCCGTCGGCGTCGTTCGCGTCGTCGAGGGGGCTCGCGCAGCCCGAGGCGACCCACTCGAGACGGTCGGGGATGCCGTCGCCGTCGCTGTCGTCGTCGAGGTAGTCGGGCTTGCCGTCGCCGTCGGTGTCGGTCGGGCCGCCGGCCGCGAAGCGACCCTCGATCGCGTCGCTGATGCCGTCGCAGTCGCTGTCCGAGCCGCAGGTCGCGGGGGCGCAGGTGCCGCCGTCGCCGCCGCCGCCGGTGTCGGTGCCGCCGCCGGTGTCGGTGCCACCGCCGGTGTCGCCACCGCTGTCGGTGCCACCACCGCTGTCGGTGCCGCCGCCGCTGTCGGTCGTGACGATGCTGTCGCCCGCGCCGTCGTCACCGCCGTCCCCGGGTTCGCCGGTGTCGGTGCCGGGCTCGCCCGGAGAGGTGCCGCCACTGCAGGCTGCGAGCTGCGTGGCCGCGACGACCGCGACTCCGAACAGGCCCAGCGTTCCCCTGGTCTTGAGCTTCGAAAGCAAAGACAGGGCCGTGAGCGGGCGAACGATACGCATGCTTCTTCCTCCGGCGACGACAAGCGGCAAGAAACGACTGAAAGCGGAGTGTGTCAGATCACGCGGGCCTTGTCAGCCGTACGTGTCGGCAATTTCCAGCCAGGGTGTTCCTGGAAGGGCGGGTCGCAGGGGGTTACGGCCGGGGACGGACAGAAGTTGCGTGGCCCGCCGTCGATCCGGACTCGGGTGGGCCTCGGCCGTGCTCGCCCCCCGCGGCAACGGGAAGCCGGCGGGAGCCGACGCTGTCGTCGCAGGCGGCGACCGCCACCCCGCCGACCGACACCTCTTCGTCGCCACGGACGACAGCCTCGTGCTCTTGCGCGAAACCGCAGAGATCGTTCAACCCAGGCCGCTCGGGAAGGTGGAGTGCACCGTGGAGGAGAAGGGCTGGACCTGTTGACATCGGCAGAAATAGCGCCATAATCAAAGTATGCAGCTGTCGCTCCCGCTCCCCCCGGCATCGCCCGTTCGTCGCGGACGAGGCGGCGCGCGCCCTGGCGCAGGGCGGCCGAGGCTGCAGGACAGCGAGTCCCACCGCCGTCGCGCGCCGGCCTCGCCGCGCGTGCCCCAGCACGTCACCGTGCGCATGGCGGAGCACGTGTGGAACCTGCGTGCCCAGCGGTGCTTCGAGCCGCTCCGTCGCGTGCTCGGCGCCGTGCAGCGGCCGGGCTTCCGCGTCGTCCACTACAGCGTGCAGGGCAACCACCTGCACCTCCTCGTCGAGGCCGACGACCACGCCGCGTTCGGCTCGGGGCTGCGCTCGCTCGCCATCCGCGTGGCGCGCGCGCTCAACCGGGTCATGGGGCGCCGTGGCCGCGTGCTCGGTGGGCGCACGCACGCGCGGCCGCTCCACACGCCGACCGAGGTCAAGCGCGCCCTGCGCTACGTGCTGCTCAATCGCAACCACCACGTGCCCGACGCGGTCGAGGCCGACGAGTGCTCCACCGCGCCGTGGTTCCGCGACTGGGCGGCGCTCGAGGAGGCGCCGCCGGCTGCGGCGCGCGCGGGGCCGCGTTTTCCGTGCGTCGCGGTGGCGGCGAAGACGTGGTTGCTGGCGGTGGGTTATCGGCGCGGGCGGTGACCCGGGTCGCTAGTTCACACCAGGCCTCGCTCCACGGTGCCGTCTTCCTGCACACGGAGAAACGGCCTTCGGCCGTCGAAGCCCGCGGGGAACGCGAACGACGCGGTGTTCTGGTAGCTCGGCCCCGACGCATCGACGTGCACGTGGCCCAGCACCACCGTGCGCGCACCCGTGATCTCCGCCGCGCGCTCGGCGCCGGCCGCGAGCATGCGCTGGGCGCGTCCGCCGTAGCGGTCCAGCTTGATGACGATCGAGGCCGCGAGCGCGAGCACCCCCATGGTGGCGACGCGCGCGCCGACGCCCGCGAGCGCCGGCTGGCCGAGCAGCGCCCCGCCCGCCGCTGCGCCGCCGCCGCCCACGATCGCGCAGGTGGCGAACACGCGGTCGAGGTAGAGCCGCAGGAACGTGTCCGTGCTGCGCGCGCGGGTGGGCGTGGCGTGGGCCTCGAGCAGGAGGCGGAGGGTCTCCTCGTCCATCTCCATCGAGCGCGCGTAGTCGGTGAGGCGGCGCGTGCCCTCGGCGCGGTCGTCCACGAGCGGGAAGCGTCCGCCGCTCAGGAGACTCGTGCGGGTGGCCATCCAGACGTAGAGGCCGATGACCCACGGCGCCTTCGGCCCGTAGGTGCGGAACACGCGCATCAGCAGCGGCAGAGGCGGCTCGGCGTTGCGGTGCACGAACTGGTAGCCGTCGATCGGCACGATGAAGTCGCGCAGCAGGCAGATGCCGACGTCGTCGCGGTGCTCGGGCGCGAGCGGGTGCGAGGGGGCGCTGTCCGGGTCGAAGACGTGGCCGTGCTCGACGTGCACGAGGCCGCCCGCGAGCGAGGTGAACCACGGCTCGGAGCGCACATGGGCGCGGTGCTCACCGTCGAGGCCGAGGAGATCGTGGATCGCGCGCAACACGTCGGGGCGCGTGACCGCCTGGTCGTGGTTGCCGGCGACGAATGTGGTCGCGACGCCGCGGGACGCGCGCTCGGCGAGCAGGCGGCAGAGCTCGGGTGCGGTGCCGAGCGTGTGCTCGACCGCCTCCGCCGGCGTCTCGACCGGCTCGGCCGCGAGGTCGAGGCCGTCCCCTGCGAGCACCAGCGGCGAGTCCGGCGCGCCGCGCAGCACCTCGACGAGGGCGTCGGCCGCGGCCCGCTCGCCGCCCGAGCGCAGGTGCAGGTCTCCGACGACGATCGTGGCGGGCATCTCGCCTTGGTGTCCTACGGATCCCGCGCGGCGTCGAGCGCGTCGGTCTCCTCGTCGGCGAGCAGCGCGTGGTAGCGGCTCGCCACGCTCTCGAGGTCGATCTCGGCGAGGAACGAGCTCACGGCGAAGAACGGCACGAGCGTGTGCCAGCGCTGCATCCAGCGCGGGAGCCGGCGCGGCTTCTCGAGCAAGCCGGCGCGCCGCAGCGTGCGCAGCACGACGAGATCGTCGAGGGAGATGCGTCCGCACGCGAGCAGCTCGACCTCCTCGCGGGCGCCACCGCGCACCGCGACCTGGAGGAAGTTGAACACCTCCATGAAGCCGGCGAGGTAGGCAGAGTCCTTGGTGAACGGCGCGCCGCCCTCGACGAGGCCGCCGCGGCAGATGCGCTGCGCGTCGAAATAGGCCTCGCGCGGGGCCTGGCCGGCCGCCACGAGGAAGCGGTAGAGCTCGAGGAAGTCGGCGCCGTCCTCGGCCATCGCGACGAGCCGGACGCGCCGCACGATGCGCTCCATGCGCTCGACGGGCAGCGCGTGCGCCTGGAACTCGGCGAACACGGCGAGCCCCTCCTGGTGGCGCGTCGTGCGCGGGCCGCCGCTCTTGAGGAACGGCAGCGCGACGCACGCGGCGCCGTTCTGCGCGGTGAGCGCGTGGGTCTCGACCTCGTGCACGAACAGGCCCTCGAGCTCCCAGCGATGGAAGCGGGCGCCCTTGCGCACGCGGACGCGCTCGGTGCCGGCGGCGACCTTGGCCGTGACGCGATCGTCGACCACGACCTCGACGGCGAGCCCGATCCCGCGGGCCATCGCCTCGATCTCGGCGGCGAAGGCGGGCGCGTCCAGAGTATCGGCCTCGCGCGGCTCGAGCACGCCCTTCTTCCTGCGCCGCTTCTCGCGGATGCGGGCCTCGACGCCGAGGATGCGCTGCTCGAGGTGGCGCGCCAGATCGAGGTTGGTGGTGTCGGCGTCGAACCTGGAGCGCGGCCCGCCGAACACGTCGACCGAGATCTCCGAGAAGCGCTTGGTGCCGATGGCGAGGATCATGCGGTTGCCGTCCGCGTACGAGCGGCACTGCGACGCGAGCCAGTGCTGCACCGGATCCTGCACGTCGAGGGTCATGGCGAGCTGCTCGAGCTCGATGACGTTGGCCTGCGCGCGCGCGCGGTCGATCTCGTAGCTGGGCTCGGGGAGCGCCTGCTCTCCCTGCTCGAAGAACCGCTCCTCGACCTCGCGGGACCACGCGAGCGCGTCGAGGAGCCGGGTCTGGCGGCCGACCAGCTCGAACAGCGGGGCGGCGCGGGTGATGGCCTCGCGGGCGGCGTCGCGGATGGGCTCCACGACACCGACGATGGGACACACGGGGCCTTCCGTGCAAGCCTCGCGTGATGGCGGGACCCAAGAAGCGGCTGTCGAAGGGGGCGATCGCTGGCATCGTCGTCCTCTCCACCCTCGTGGTCGCGGTCGTGGTCCTGCTGCTCGCGCTGCCCGGCATCGTGGCGAACAAGGTCGCGGAGGCCGGCCAGAAGCGCGGCCTCACCATCTCGTACAGCGGCTACTCGCTCGGGTTCGGGAGCGTCGGCCTCGACAAGGTGAAGGTGACGCCGACGGGCAGCACCGCGTTCACGGTCGAGGCCTCGTCCGTCATCGCGGAGCTCTCTTGGTTCAAGCCGAAGCTCGTGCGCATCCCTGGCGCGACCCTCAAGCTCGACGGCAGCCCGCAGAAGGTCCAGAAGGTGCTCGAGGCGATCCGCGCCGCCGACGCCAAGATCCCGAAGGGCGAGCGCGTGCCCGTGCAGATCGACGGCAAGTTCAGCTGGCGCAACTTCGCCGGCGATCTCGGGACCGTCTCGTTCGACACCGTGAAGGTCGTCACCACGCCGACCGAGGAGAAGGTGGAGGTCGACCTCGACAAGGGGCGCTTCACGTTTCTCCTGCTCACCGTCGAGCCGATCTCGGGCAAGGTGGTGCGCAAGGGCAAGGCGCTCGACGTGACCGTCCACCTGAAGCCCAAGGACGCGGGCACCGCCAAGGTCGTCCTCCACCACGAGGACGGCGACGAGGTCACCCTCGAGGCCCAGGGGCTCCAGCCGAAGGCGTTCCTCGACTTCGAGATCCCCGGCCTCAAGCTCAAGAAGGCCACGCTCGACGCCGACGTGAAGGCCGCGCGCTCCGCCGACGGCGACGTCTCGGCGAGCGGCACGCTCTCGGCCACCAAGCTCGAGCTGCCCAAGATCCCGGTCGGTCCGGTCTCGCTGTCGCTCGGCAGCAGCCTCGGGCTCGACTTCAAGATCACGCCCAAGAAGAACGCGGGCGACGTGAAGATCGACAAGGCGAACGTCACCTTCAGCCTCGGTGGCAAGCCGCGCGTCGTGAAGGTCACCGGCGAAGCCTCGCTCGGCGAGACGCTGCAGGGCCCCTACGCGGTCGACCTCGTCTACACCTTCGGCCCCGTCCCGTGCAGCGAGCTCGCCGGCGAGCTGGTCGGGGGCGTGGTGGGTGGACTCACCGGTGTCATCGCCGGCGGCCTCGCGAGCAAGGCCGTCTCGGGCAACCTGGCGGTGAACGGCACGATCAAGGGCGACCCGACGCGGCCCGACAAGCTCGTGCGCACCACCAACGTGACCGAGGCCTGCAAGATAGACACCGATCCCGTGAAGGCCGTCGGCGACCTCTTCAAGTGAACGGGTCCGGCTGACGCCTCAGGGCCGGAAGGCCACGAACACCGCGGCGAAGATCAGGCCGAACGAGACCAGGTACTTGGTCTGGAAACTCTCGCGCAGGACGAACGTCGCGAAGGCGACGAACACGATCAGCGTGATCGCCTCCTGCATGATCTTGAGCTGGTAGGCGCTGAGGGCGCGGTGGCCGATGCGGTTGGCCGGCACCATGAGGCAGTACTCGAAGAACGCGATGCCCCACGAGCCGAGCACGGCCAGCCACAGGGGCAGCTGGCGCAGGCGCAGGTGACCGTACCAGGCGAACGTCATGAACACGTTCGACGCGGAGAGGAGCAGGAAGGCGCGGGCGGGGTCGGACACCCCGGCAATGTAGCCGCCTCGCCGTGAACGGGTCAGGTCGTCGGCGGCTCGAGGGTGTGCGCCCGGTAGGCCGCGACGAGCCGCTCGAGGCCCTCGATCTCGGCGCGCAGCTCGGCGCCCTTGGCCGTGTCGGCGACCGCGCGCGGGCGGGGGTGCACCCGCAGCTCCTCGATCGTCGGGACGATGTCGTCGCCGCGCGCGATCGCCTCCTCCACCGAGGTGAAGTGGTGGTGCCGCGCGAGGTAGGTGCGTTCGGCGTCGACGACCAGCGTGTAGCCATGGTCGCCGTAGGCCTCGGAGAACGCGCCGTCGATCGTCACGGCGAGCTTGCTCTTCTTGAGCGGGGACTCGCCCTTCTCGAGCTTCACCGGGACGTGCCCGTTGACGACGAGCACGTCCACGTCGCCACGGGCGCCGAGCTCCACGCCGAGCCGGCGGCAGAAGTCGACGTCGTGGAGGAAGTGGAAATACGGGTTCTTGGTCTCGACGTGGGTGCGCGGATCCTCGACGAAATAGCCCTCGAAGGTGGCCATGCGGTCCTTGCCGAACAGCGGCGACCGGGGCGCGGCCCAGAGGAAATAGAAGAAGTCGACGTCGGCCTCGGCGCGCCCGCGGAACGCGCGGCGGACCACCCGGTCGCACGCCTGGAACAGCGACCGACCGCGCACGGGCACCCCGTCGAGGGTCACGTCGAGCCACTCGCCGTGCTGGTCGCAGGGCACGCAGGCGTGGAACACCACCTGCTCGTCGCGCACGAGAGACATCGCGCCGCGCGACTCGACGAACGACATGTCGCGCCAGAGCGAGGGGCTGTCGAGGAACGCCGCGCGCAGGCGCGCGAGGCACCGCGCCTCGTCGGGCGAGAGGCGCAGCGGGTCCTGGAAGTCGACCGTGGGGAAGTGTCGGTCGAGCAGCGGGTGCGCGATCCCGTCGAGGGTGACGGTGCCCGCCGCCGGGTCGACGCGCGAGAGCAGATCGCGGTGGGTCATGCCGAAGTGCGGGTTGCGCCGCATCGTCTCGCCCTCGAGCTTGAACTGCAGGATGGCCGCGGCCTTCTGCATGCGCGCGAGGAGGAGTGGGCTGCGGTCGTCGACGCCCTTCGGGACGAAGCGCGTCGCCGGGTCATCACCATAGGCGGCCATGGCGAGCTGCTCGAGCGGCTCGAGCGGGATGCCGTAGCCCTCCTCGAGCTGCGCCGTGCAGCCGTAGCGCAGCGAGTTGCGGAGTACGGTCGCGACGAGCGCCTCCTGCCCGAGGCACGCGCCCATCCACTCGGCGTCGTGGTTGCCCCAGGTGATCGAGAGGTTGCGCTGGTGGCGGAGGGCCTCGATCACCCGGTCGAGGCGCGGGCCGCGGTCGCCGAGGTCGCCCGCGACGACGACCTCGTAGGCCGAGAGCGCGCGGATCGTGTGCGCGAGCTCGCGCACGAGCTCGAGGCCGCCGTCGTCGGCGAGGTACGGCGCGAGGAGGCCCGCGGAGTACGCCGGCTCCCGGGACAGCGCGGGCCCGTTCACGAGCTCGTGGAACACGGCCGCGTACCCCGCCGGGAACACCCGCCCGAGGTGGCGCTGGCCGTAGCGGGCGGCGAGCGCGCGGAGCAGCGAAACGAGGTGCTCGATGGTGCGGGTGACGAGGGCGCGCGCCGCCTCGGCGTCGAGGCCGGCCGTGACGCGGGCGAACGTCTCGCGCGGGTAGTAGACGAGGTTCTGCACGCGCGTGCGCTCGTCGGCCCCGAGCTCGGAGAGCACGCGGTCGACCTGCACCCGCAGGCTGCCCGAGGCGTTGCGCAGCACGTGCTCGAGCTTGCGGAACTCGCCGTGCACGTCGCTGACCACGTGGATCGACCCGCGGGGGAGCGCGAGCACGGCGCGCAGGTGGGCGATCTCGGCGAGCGCCGTGGTCACGCTCGGGAAGCGGTAGCTGAGCGCGCGCAGGTAGGCGTGCTCGAGGGCCGCGAGGTCGTCGGTCAGGGCAGGGATCACCTCGAACTTGATGCGGTCGGTGCGCACCCACGCGCCTGACTCGAGCTTCCAGACGAGCTTGAAGCGCGTGCAGCGGGTCTTGCCGCGCTGGGTCTCCTCCTGGAACACGCCGGTCGTGGCCTCCTCGGCGCCGCCCTTCACGTCGACGTCCTCGAGCTCCCACTTGCGGATCGACATGCCCTCCTTGCCGACGAACACCGCCTCCTTGGAGAGCTCCTCGGCCACCTTCTCGCCCTCCTTGGTCTTGGGGAAGAACTGGCGGAACGCGACGCGCTCGGCCTCGGGCACGCCGGTGTAGAGCTTCTGCAACGCCGTCATGTGCGCGGTCGCGCGCTCCTTGACGTCCTTGCGCGCCTTGGCGAATTTCTCCTCGTTCGGATCCTTCACCGAGGCGCTGGCCGAGGCGCTCGCCGAGGCCGAAGCCTTGGCCGAGGCTGCCTGTTCGGCGAGCTTCTCCGCGTTCATCTTGTCCTGACAACCAGCGACGACGAGGATCGACACGAGGAGCCACCGGGCCATGGCCGCGATGCTATCCCGGGGCGGTGTCGGTCGTCTCGTATCTGCAGGTCGGTCTCGCCGCGGTGGCCTGGGGCACGTGGTCGTTGTTCTTCCGCCCGGCTGGTGTCGACCCCCGCTGGTCGTCCGCGCTCATGCTCACCGTGGTCGCAGTCGCGACCGCGCCGCTGCTCGCGCGCAAGGCCGCCCGGGGGCCGCTCGAGGGCCCGCCCCGCGCGCCGCGCGAGTGGTGGGCCATCGTGGCGATGGGCCTCTTCGACGCGGCGAACGCGGGCCTCTTCTTCGCCGCGATGGCCAAGACCACGGTGGCGGTGGCGGTGCTCTCCCACTACCTCGCGCCGCTCCTGCTCGCCGTGGTCGCTCCGCGTGTGCTCCGGACGCGCCCGCAGCCGGCGGCGATCCCGCTCGCGCTGGTCGCGCTGTTCGGCCTCGCGCTCGTGCTCGACCCGCTGCGGGGGCTCTCGCCATCGGCCGCGGTCGGCGCCGCGTGTGGCGCGGGGAGCGCGGTGTTCTACGCGGCCAACGTGCTCATCACCAAGCGCCTCGGCCCGCGGTTCTCGTCGGAGGAGCAGCTCGTCTACCACGCGGTGATCTCGGCGGCCCTGCTTTCGCTGATCGCGGTCGCGACGCGCGCGCCCTCGCCGCCGCTCGCGGGCCTCGTGCGGATCGGCGTCGCCTCGGTGCTGATCGGCGCCGGGGCCGGCCTCGCGTTCCTGTACGGCTTGCGGCACGTACCCGCGGAGCACGCGGGCATGCTCACCTTCCTCGAGCCGCTCACGGCGGTCGTCGTCGCGGTCGTCGCGTTCGGCGAACAGCCGTCGCGCGGGGCCGTCGTCGGCGGGCTGCTCGTCGTCGTGGCGGGTGCGCTGTCGGTCCGCGCGCGGCGATCGACTTCGCCGTCGATGCCGTCTATATAGGTCCATTATGAAGCCGGCCGCCCGTCCCGCCGCCGTCGTCTCCGCCTTCTCCCGCCGCCTCCGCGACCTCGAGCGGGGCACGCTCGAGCAGCGGCTGCCGCGCGGCCTCACCACCGGCGACGCCCGGGTCCTGCGCGCGGTCGAGCGGGTGGGGAGCCTCGGGGTCTCGGCCATCGCGGCCCACCTCGGCACCTCGCAGCCGGCGGCCACCGTCGCCATCGCGCGGCTCGTCGATCGCAGCCTCGTCACGGTCACCGCCCACAGCGGCGACGCGCGCCGCAAGGTCCTCGTGCTCTCCGCCAAGGGGCGCCAGATCGAGGCCTCCCTCGGCGAGGCCGAGGCGGCCATCGCCGAGGCGCTCCTCGCGATCCTCCCGCGTAGTGCCCGTGCCGCCGCGGTCGACCTGCTCGCGGCGCTCGTGCCCAAGTCCTAGCCGTCGGCTAGACGGAGCCGGGTGGGCATGCCGACGAGACGCTGGCGCAGCTCGAGTAGCTCCCGCATCCCGAGCTGAACACGCGGTTGAAGATGTGTGGGGTCTCGATGCCGTCGACCACGACCCACGACTCGTAGACGCCGAGGTTCGGGTTGGTGCAGCTCGAGTCGGAGACACCGTTCTCGATGGTGAAGACGTAGACGCCCGTGGCGTCGAGCGGGACGCCGCCGCCCGGCACGAGCTTGCCGACCGTGTCGCCGCAGGAGGTCTTCCGGTAGTAGCGGTAGGCCATCGCCGTCGGCCGCCCGGTGATGACGACCTTCTGGAAATACGACGGCGCGAGGTGCACGACCGTCAAGTCGGCGCAGTTGGCGCCACCGTAGGTGCCGTCATTGCTCGAGGTGACGAGAGTGGGGTTCGCGAGACACTGGGTCGCGTAGCAGTAGCCGCCGGCGGCGCAGGCGCTGCCACAGCAGGGTTGACCGATGGCGCCGCACGCCGGGCCCGTGTCGATCGGCGTGCCCGTGTCGATCGGCGTGCCCGTGTCGATCGGCGCGCCGGTGTCGATCGGCGCGCCCGTGTCGATCGGCGTGTCGGTGCTCGTGTCGTCGAGGGGGAAGAGAGCGTCGCCGCCCTCGAGCGCGCTGTCGGCCTTGTCGGCGTCGCTCGAGACCGGGCCGCCGCTCGCCGTCGCACAGCCGACCAGGGTCGAGACGAGGACGGAGAGGAGAGGCCGCATGGCAGGAGAATAGCTCGCTCAGGGGAGCCGGAGCGTCTCGATCCGACGGAACCGCGCTCCTGCGCCGAGGTCGGCCCGTGCGTACAGGGACACCTCCCCGAGATCGGCCCCGATGGCGCGCAGATCGAGGGCCGCAGCCCAGGCCAGGCCTTCGTCCCGCCGCTCGGCCGAAGCCCCCCTCGCGGGTCGCGCGAGCGTCACGTGGGCGAGGGCCGGCCGGAGCTCGCGCGCCGCCCCCGCCGCGTCGCAGATCGGGTCGCGGGTCCGGGTCATCGCGGCCTCGACCTGGGCCCGCCCGTCGTGGAGGCGCGCCGACAGCGCCGAGAAGCGGTGGGTCGGCCCGAGCGGCACGACCTCTCCCAGCGTCACTCGACGACGGACGAGCAGGCCGGCCGCGACGGCTTCCAGGGTCGCGCGCCACGCCGCGCGCGCTGCGCCTTCGCCGCACCCGCCGAGGAACGCGAGGGTGACGTGCAGATCGTCCCCGTGGAAGCGCGTGAAGTCGTCGGGGGGCGTCGGCAGCGGGTCGGTGGTCACGAACGGGAACCCCACGAACCAGTTGCCCATGGCGAGCAGGCTACGCCGAACGTCACGCGATGCGCGCGCGGCGCGGACAGTCCGTTGGAACCAGTGAGAGGCGAGTTGCGGCCGCGAGGCCGCCGTGGGGCAGTGAGAGGGTGGAAACCGCCCGCAAGAAGCTCCGTCACCATCCTCGCCCCCGAGAACGCCGAGCCCTCCATCGCCGAGGACCTGAAGTCGCTCGGGATCCACGCCTTCTCGTCGGTGCAAGCCGGCGGTCGAGGGCAGCACGGCGTGCGACCGAGCACGTGGCTCGGACCGAACGTGCAGATCGAGATCGTCGTCGACGCCGCGATCGTCGATCGCATCCTCGAGGTGCTCGAGGCCAAGCACCGCAAGATCAACCCGTGCGTCGCGTGGATCACCGACGTGGACGCCTGGCCCGCCGAGAAGTTCTAGTCACCCGAGGAGCGCACAGGCCGGCGCAGGGTCGAGGACCGCCGCGCGGAACAACGCCGCCACGCCCCAGGCCCGCGCTCGTGACCCAGCATCCCCTGCAACCCCGCCAGCCCCCGCCCCCCCCCCCCCCCGCCCCCCCAGCCCCCCCCCCCCACCCCAGGCCCTGCCCACGCGACCCAGGACCCGCAGAGCGCCGAGAGAGCCATCCGAGGAGCGGAGCACCCCGCGTAAGCGCAGCGCCCCACGCACCGGCTCCCCGGCGACAGCCCGACGCGGCCGCACCCGCCGCCACCACGCGCCCCTAGATGCCGGGCCCGCTCGACTGGGCTGTATGCCCCGGAGGTCCGTATGGATGCACCTCCCGCAGGGTGAGGAACAGGCCGCGCGACCACCACCACCGCGTCGGCCTGGTCGGCTGCGGGCGCCTCTGACGATGGTGAACCCCCAGCACCACGCCGCCATGCCACCGGCCTGCCGTAACACCACCTGCCCATCGCGCGCTCGACCGACGCCCGGGAGGCGCCCCGTGCCCCCGCCCAGTCGCCGTGGAGACGCGGACCCTCATCGCCCGCCGCGACCTGGGCCCTCCTGGCGAGTGCGAGGGCCCCCCGCCCCCCCCGACCGAGAGCGTACCCAGGAGCCCGCCCGACCGAGCGACCGAGGGCCCGCCCCAGGACTCGGAGCCCCCGCGCAGGTGGGACCCCCCCGGCCGGCCTCCTCACCAGCTTCCACACCCCAGGCACCGAACCCCTGAACGAAGCGACCACCCCCCTCGCCGAGCAGGAGCCAGACCTCAGACAACCGCCAAGCGAGCCGCCCCTGCTCGGCCATCGCGCCACGAGCCTCGTCCAGGCCCCCGACAGGCAGCCCTGACCCCCCAGCACCCCAAGGCGACCAGGCCACACCACAGCCTTTCACGGGCGTTCTGCGGGCGCCGGGACAGGCACGGCGCGTGCCGCGCTCTCCTTCTCGCCGACCGCCTTCGCGATCGCCGTCAGGCGACGAATGGCCGTGAGGTTGGCGACCACCGCGATGACGCCGAGCGCGACGAGCATCGGCACGCCGACGCGGTGACCGAAGCGCGCCTGCTCCCACGGTCCGGTGAAGGCCGCCGCGACCGCGCCGCAGACCAGGTACGCGGCCCGCTCGTGGCGTCGCATGGCGCCCTTGGGCGGGGTGACCGCCATGGCCTCGGCCTTCGCGCTCGAGTAGCTGATCATCAGCGCGCCGAGCAGGGCGAACATGGCGACGCCGTACGCGCGCGGGTCGGGCCGGTAGTAGAACGCGAGCCCCCCGATGTAGAAGAACTCGGTGTAGCGATCGACGGCCGCGTCGAGCACCTCACCGCTGTCGCAGGTCGTCGCCGTCGCGCGGGCGACCATGCCGTCGAGCGCGTCGGCGGTCATCGAGATCGTCCCGAGCAGGGCGCCGAGCCCGAACGCGCCGCTCGCGAGGGCGAGACCGGCGCCCGCGCCGAACAGCAGCGAGCCCCACGTGAGCATGTCCGCCGTGACGCCGACCGCGACCATGGCGCGGACCATCGGCTGGATCGTCGAGTAGCCGGCCTCCATCACCCGCTGGGAGAGCAGGAACGAGCCGCCGATCTTGTCGATGCGCTCGTAGCGGACCCGCTGGCTCGTGAGCAGACGGACGACGACCATCGCGAGGATCGAGCCGATCCAAGCCAGAATCACCCACGCATAGCCGCGATCCGACATGACGACGCTCCCAGCCGAGGTTCCGTCGTCGGATGGCGCCTGCCCTCCGCTCGGACGAACGCGTGATGGCCGAGGGCGACTTCGGCCTCGCGAACGTCCACGTGATACGGAAGAGGTAGCACGTCAGCCGAGGGCACGCCCGTGCACCCGCCGCGCCTGGGTGCGGGCGCGCGCGAGGATCTCCTCCTCGTCGAGGTCGAGCGGTGAACCCTCGTGCACCCGGATCGCCCCGTCGAGCACGACGTGGCGCACGTCGCTCGCGCGCGCCGCGTAGACCACGCGCGAGGCCGCGTCGCCGCCGGGCTCCGCGTGCGCGCCGTCGAGCCGGATGACGACGAGGTCGGCGCGCTTGCCGGCCTCGATCGAGCCGATCTCGTCGTCCATCCCGAGCACCTTCGCGCCCTCGATGGTGGCGAGCCGCAGCGCGGCGGCGGCGGGCAACGTCTCGGTGCCGGTGCGGTGCTTGGCCAGGAGCGCCGCGTGGCGGAGCTCGGTCAGCGCGTCGAGGTTGTTGTTGCAGGGCGCTCCGTCGGCGCCGAGCCCGACCACCACGCCGAGGCGCAAGAGGTCGTGGACGCGGGCGATCCCCGAGCCGAGCTTGAGGTTGGCGCTCGGGCAGTGGACGACGCGCGTGCCGGCCTCGGCGAGGCGCCGCGCCTCCTCGTCGGAGAGCTGCACGCCGTGGGCGAGCACCGCGCGCGGACCCGTCACGCCGAGCCGCGCGAGGACCTCGACGTCGTCGGCGCCGAGGAGCGCGCGCACGGCGGCCCTCTCGTCGGCGTGCTCGGCCGCGTGCGTGTGCACGAGCATGCCCCGGTCGTGGGCGAGCGCCGCGCTCTCGCGGATGAGGCGCTCGCTGCACGAGAGGATGAACCGCGGGGAGGCGACCACCCGGACGCGGGGGTGCTTCGCCCAGGCGCGCTCGAGCGCGTCGAGCCGGCGCAGGTTCTCTTCGGTCGGGACCGCGAGGCGCGCGGGCATGCCCTCGGACACGTCCATGAGCGCGGGGCCGCTCCGCGCACGCAGTCCGAAGCGATCGATGGCGTCGAGCACGACCTCGTGGCCGAACGTCGTGCCCATGTCGAGGATGGTGGTGGTGCCGCCGCGCAGGAGCTCGAGCAGCCCGAGCTCGGCCGATGCGCGGAGGCTCTGGTCGTCGTGCGCCGCCTCGAGCGGCCAGATGCGCTCGCGCAGCCACGAGAGCAGCGGCAGGTCGTCGGCCATCCCGCGGAACAGCACCTGGACGAGGTGCACGTGGGCCTGCACGAACCCGGGCACGACGGCGGCGCCGGTGGCGTCGAGCACCCGGTGCGGGCGGCGCGCGAGCCGGGTCGCGGTGGGCCCGACGGCCACGATCCGGCCCCCGCGCACGAGGATCGGGCCCTCGACCACCGAGTTCGACGGGTCGCAGGTGAGCACCGTGCCACCCCGGACGAGGAGATCCATGCCGCGCACGATACTCGATGGTAGCTTCGGGCGGTGCTGCGTCCTCGGCTCGGAAGCCTCGTGGTGTCCCTCGCGCTCGTGTGCGCCGCCGCCCCCGCGCGGTCGGCGCTCTGGCCCGACCTCCCCGATCGGCTGGCGACCGACCTCGCCTCGGCCGACACGCTCAAGCGCAAGGCGGCCGCCGAGCAGGTGCACTTGCTCGGCCGTACGGTGGGGGGTCCGCTCGCCAAGAAGGCGCTCGTCGACTCGGAGGTCGAGGTCCGCCTCGCCGGCGCGGGCTCGGCGGCGCGCCTCGGCCTCGACGACGTGGAGCCGCTCCTGCTGCCCTGGCTCACCGACGCCGACTCCCGCCTCCGCGAGGGCGCGTGCCTGTTCTTCGCGCGGGTGCCGCGGCCGAAGCTGGTCAAGGTGCTCGCGCGCTCGCTCGGCGACACCGACCCGAAGGTGCGCCTCGCGGCCGTCGCCGCCCTCGGCGCCTCGGGCTCGATCGAGGCGGTCGCGCCGCTGCTCGCGCGCCTCGACGACCCGGTCTCCAAGGTGCGCGTCGCCGTCGCGCGCGCGCTCGGTCGGCTCGGCGACAAGCGCGCCGTCACGCCGCTCGTCTCGAAGATCCAGGACGAGGGCAGCGACGTGCGGCAGACCGTGGCGCGCTCGCTCGGCGAGCTCGGCGACCCGAAGGCCGCGCCCGCGCTCGTCATCGCCTTGAAGGACCCGGCCCTCGAGGTGCGCATCGAGGCGCTCGGCTCGCTCGGTCGCCTGCGGGACGCGGGGTCGGTGCCGTCGATCGCGCCGCTCGCCCTGGAGCCGAACAAGAAGGCCGGCGCCGCCGACGTGCGGCGCGCGGCTCTCGCCGCCCTCGGGCGCATCGGCACCCCGGCCGCCGTCGAGGCGATCGGCAAGACCTTCGGCCTCTTCGAGGACGACCGCGCGCTCGTCGGCCCCTCACCCGCGCGCGAGGCCGCGGTCGCCGCCGGCGCCACCGCGGTGCCCGTGTTGCTCGCGTTGCTCGAGCCCGGCGCCGGGGGGACCAACATCGGTCCGAGCGTCACCACCGCCGCCAGCCCGGTCGCGACCAGCGCGGCGTGGGCGCTCGGCGAGCTGCACGCCAACGGCGCCGGCGAGGCCATCGTCAAGGCGATGCGCCGGGGTCTCGTGCCGCTGCCGGTGGCGCTCTACTCGCTCGGCGTCCTCGGTGACGCGACCCACCTCCCCACGTGCCTCGAGAGCGTCTCCGCGCCAGACCGCGCCGTGCGGGTGCAGGCCCTCGCCGCCACCGCGAAGCTGCTCGACCCCGAGCTCCCCGACGGGCGCGCGGTCGAGCCGCTGCTCGCGGCGCTCGAGGTCGCGCTGAGCCCCGAAGACCGCGCCGAGATCGCGGTGCTGCTCGGCCGCACGGGCGCCGACCGCGTGGTGCCCGTGCTCGCGGGGCTCACCGGATCGAAGGACGAGAAGCTCCGCCTCGCCGCGATCGACGCGCTGGGTGCGGTCGGCGTCGCGACGGCCGGGCCCACGCTGCTCGGGCTGCTCGGCGACCCGAGCGGCGTCATCCGTCTGCGCGCGGGCCTCGCGCTCGGCAGGGCCGGCGGCGCCGATTCGCTCACCAAGGCCATCGATCGTCTCGTGCAGGGCACCGAGGTCGACCGGCTCGCGGTCATCCTCGCGATCTCCCAGATGATGGAGCGCCACGGCGACGCGGCGGCCGTCAACCTGACGAAGAAGGTCCTGAACCAGCCGGTCCCCGAGCGCGATCTCCTGGTGGTCGCCGTCGGTCGGAGCCGCCTCGACAGCGGCGCGAGCGCGGTCCTCGCCGGCCTGCTCGTCGGCGCCGACGCCGACCTCCGTCGCGCCGTCGCCATGGCCCTCGGGGCGCGCGTCGACGACCCGACCGCCGCCGCGCCGCTGCTCGCGCTCGCCAAGGACGCCGACGCCACCGTCCGCGCGCAGGCCGCCTGGTCGATCGGCGCCGCGCTCGACGTGGGCGCGCTCGCGACCCTCGAAGCGCTCGCCAAGGACCCTGTGTCGTCGGTCGCCACCAACGCCGCCGGCGGGCTCGGCCGCCTGCTCGCGCGCGGCAAGAGCGCGCCGACGACCACGTCCGCCTCGCTGTGCGCGGCCCTCGACGACGAGCGCGCCCTCGTGCGCGCGAACGCGCTCGGCGCGCTGCGCCTGCTCGCGAGCGCGGGCCGTCCTTCGCTGTGCGGCGACGGCGCGCGCGTCCACAAGATCCTCGCCGAGGACTCGTCCGACGTCGCGCGGGCGATTGCCGCACGCCTGCTGGCGACGCAGGTCTCGGGCGCGACCCCGGAGGCCGCGGCCAAGGCGCGCGCCTCGCTCGATCGGTGCGCGCTCACCGATCCCTCCGGCGCCGTCGCTTCGGCGTGCCGCGCGCCCGTCCGCCCGATCAAGCCGGGCACGACCGCACTCGTCGTCTTCGTCGCACCCGACGACGGGGGCACGCCCGTCCCGCGCGCGCCCTACGTGCTCGAGCGCCCCGACGGCCTGCTCCACGTCGGCGTGTCGGATCGGCGGGCTGCCATCGTGGAGCTGCGCCTCCCGAAGGGCATCGTCCGCTTGCGGCCCGTCGGCGAGAGCTGAGCGGCCGTCGATCCCTACTCCCCAGGCCAACCCCGCGAGAGGACTCGGAACCTTCATGTAGGAGGTGGTCTCCACTCGTCTTCTGCCTGAGCTGGCGTCCCGTAACCCCACGACTTTCCAACAGGCTGTACACACGAATACCCCCAACCCCTAGTGGTGGGTAGCCTGTGGAGACACCAGCGGTTGTGGCAGAGGGAAGAAAAAGAGTTGACCCGTGTGCAGGCTTTCAGTACGTGTCACTGGGCCGGCAGTCGCCGGTGACTCTTTCGCCGCACGCGTTCCTGGACCCCGCCGACGTCACGCCCACGTGGCGCCTACGGGGGGCAAGACGGGCGACGACGAGCCACCCGCACCTCTGGCGTGATCTTCTTCTTTGGCGTCCGAGCGACTCTCGATCTTCACTGCGCAGCGCAGACCCGGAGGCTCCATGGCAGAGGCAACCCCTCTCGCCCATGAGGTCGGGGCTCGCCTGCGTCGTGGCGTCGCGGGATCGGGGTCGAGGCGCATGCACGGTTTCCGCGACGAGTAGCAGCGACGGGGTGGCCACGGTGATGGAGACGATGCAGCGGTGGGGTTCGATACCCCGACCGCCGCCGAGTCGTCTCTGGTGGTCGTCCCATGGGTGCCCCCAGCCACAGTGGGTGGGCCATTGTGGGTGGGCCACAGTGGGTGGGCCACAGTGGGGTGGGCCACAGTGGGGTGGGGCAGCGAGCGGGTGGTTCGTGATTCGTGATTCGTGATTCTGGACAGACTCGAGGGGTCGATGAAGAAGGAGCGGGGCATGGCGGACGGTCAGCGACAGGGGCGGGCGATGGCGGCTGGGGCGGGATCGGCTGGCGGGCTCGAGGCGCGTGGCGTGTCGAGCAACGGCGACGGGCACGCCCCGTCGTTGAGCGCGGCGAGCAGCAAGGCGAGCAAGAAGAGCCAGGCGCAGTCGTCGAGCGCGAGCGGTGGCAAGCTCATCGAGCGTCACTTCACGCGCGCAGGCAAGGACCCGCTCGACGAGGTGGTCTGGGAGCGGCGCACCAGCGTCATCACGAACCCCGACGGCTCCACGGTCTTCAAGCTGGAGGGCGCGGAGATCCCGGCGCACTTCTCGCAGCTCGCGACGGACATCGTCGTCTCCAAGTACTTCCGCAAGGCCGGCCTGTTCGGTGACAAGCAGAAGGGCGAGCGCTCGGTGCGCGAGGTGGTCTTCCGCCTGGCCCACACCATCCGCGAGGCGGGCGAGCGGCTCGGCGGCTACTTCGCCGACAAGGCCGAGGCCGACGCGTTCGAGGCCGAGCTCTCGTACATGCTCGTGCACCAGATCGGCGCGTTCAACTCGCCGGTGTGGTTCAACTGCGGGCTGTTCCACCGCTACCAGATCGCCGGCAGCGGCGGGAACTGGGCCTGGAACGAGGAGACGCAGGACGTCTTCGAGACCCAGAACGCCTACGAGCGCCCGCAGTGCTCGGCGTGCTTCATCCAGAGCGTCTCCGACGACCTCATGTCGATCTACGACCTCGTCAAGAGCGAGGCGCGCCTCTTCAAGTACGGCTCGGGCACGGGCAGCAACTTCAGCGCCCTCCGCGGCAAGCAGGAGAAGCTGTCGGGCGGCGGCACCTCGAGCGGCCTCATGTCGTTCCTCGAGGTCCTCGACCGCGCGGCCGGCGCCACCAAGAGCGGCGGCACCACGCGTCGGGCGGCCAAGATGGTCTGCCTCGACATGGACCACCCCGAGATCATGGACTTCATCGAGTGGAAGGTCCGCGAGGAGAAGAAGGCGCAGGCGCTCATCGCGCAGGGCTACGCCTCCGACTTCAACGGCGACGCCTACCACACGGTCAGCGGCCAGAACTCCAACAACAGCGTCCGCGTGACGGACGAGTTCATGCGCGCGGTCGACGCCGGCGGCACCTGGACCACCCGCTTCCGCACCACCGGCGAGCCGGGCCCGGCCTACGGCGCCCGCGACGTGTGGCGCAAGCTCGCCGAGAGCGCGTGGGGCTGCGCCGATCCGGGCGTGCAGTACGACACCACCATCAACAAGTGGCACACCTGCAGCAACACCTCGCCGATCCGCGCGAGCAACCCCTGCAGCGAGTACATGTTCCTCGACGACACGGCCTGCAACCTGTCGTCGCTGAACCTCACCAAGTTCCTCCGCGAGGACGGCAAGTTCGACGTCGACGCCTACCGCCACGCGATCCGCGTGTTCTTCGTGGCGCAGGAGATCCTGGTCGACTTCTCGGCGTACCCCACGCGCAACATCGCCAAGAACAGCCACGACTACCGCCCGCTCGGCCTCGGCTACGCGAACCTCGGCACGCTGCTCATGGTGCAGGGCATCCCCTACGACAGCACCGAGGGCCGCGCGTGGTGTGGGGCGCTCACCGCGATGCTCACCGGCCACGCCTACCGCGTGTCGGCCGAGATGGCGCAGAAGAAGGGCACGTTCGCCGGCTTCGCCAAGAACCGCGAGCCCATGCTCAAGGTCATGAACATGCACCGCGACGCGGCCTACGCCATCGATCGCGACGCGTGCCCCGACTACCTGTTCGCGGGCGCCACCAAGGACTGGGACGAGGCGGTCGCCTACGGCCAGCAGCACGGCTACCGCAACGCGCAGTCCACCGTGCTCGCGCCGACCGGCACCATCGGCCTCCTGATGGACTGCGACACGACCGGCATCGAGCCCGACTTCGCGCTCGTGAAGTTCAAGAAGCTCGCCGGCGGCGGGTACTTCAAGATCGTCAACCAGTCGGTGCCCTCGGCCCTCCGCCACCTCGGCTACGACGAGGCGCAGGTCCAGGAGATCGTCGCCTTCGTCATCGGCACCAACACCCTGCTCGGCGCGCCGTACATCAACCGCGCGTCGCTCAAGCAGCGCGGCCTCACCGACGAGGAGCTGCGCAAGGTCGAGGACGCGCTCGTCGGCGCGTTCGACCTCCGCTCGGTGTTCGCCACCTGGGTGCTCGGCGAGGACACCTTCGCCCGCCTCGGCGTCCCCGAGAGCCGCATCAAGCCCGGCTTCGATCTCCTCACGTACCTCGGCTTCTCCGCCGAGCAGATCGACGCCGCCAACGACCACATCATCGGTCGCATGACGATCGAGGGCGCGCCGCACCTCAAGCTCGAGCACCTCGCGGTGTTCGACACGGCCAACCGCAACGGCAAGCACGGCACGCGCTTCCTCGCGCCGATGTCCCACGTGAAGATGATGGCGGCCGCGCAGCCGTTCCTCTCGGGCGCGATCAGCAAGACCGTCAACCTCCCCCACGACGCCACCGTCGAAGACGTCGCCGACATCTACTACCAGGGCTGGAAGCTCGGGCTGAAGGCCGTCGCGCTCTACCGCGACGGCTGCAAGGCCTCGCAGCCGCTCTCCTCGGGTGACGAGAAGAAGGAGACCAAGTCCATCGTCACGCCGGTCGAGGACATCGACGAGGCGGGCGGCGCGGGCGAGGAGACGGCGACCCCGGTCGTGCAGGTCACCTCGCAGACCCACAAGAGCACCACCATCGCGCCGCCGCACATGGTCGCGGCCTCCACCTCACCGACTCCGGCGCCGGCGCTGCGCCTCTACGGCGAGCGCGTCCGGCTGCCCAAGAAGCGCCGCGGCTACACCCAGGAGGCGCGCGTCGGCGGCCACAAGATCTTCCTGCGCACCGGCGAGTACGACGACGGCAAGCTCGGCGAGATCTTCATCGACATGCACAAGGAAGGCGCCGCCTTCCGCTCGATGATGAACTGCTTCGCCATGGCGGTCAGCGTGGGCCTCCAGCACGGCGTGCCGCTCGAGACCTACGTCGAGCAGTTCACGTTCACGCGCTTCGAGCCCCAGGGCAACGTCGAGGGGCACCCCAACATCAAGATGGCGACGTCGATCGTCGACTACATCTTCCGCGTGCTCGGCGTGGAGTACCTGCAGCGGTACGACCTCTGCCACGTCAAGCCGGTGCCGGTGCGCACCGCCGATCCGAACGACCACGGCCCGGGGCCGGAGTCGCTCTCGCTCGCGCCGCCGAGCCCGTACTCGGCGGAGGTCGCCCAGGCCTACCCGCAGACGGCGCTCGTCAAGGCGTCGCAGGAGGCCGAGTATGGCCTGCCGGGTGCGGCGACGCACACGGCGACGACCGGCGCGATGGACGCGCAGCTCGAGGAGATGATGGGTGACGCGCCGCTCTGCGACGTGTGCGGCCACATCACCGTGCGCAACGGCGCCTGCTATCGCTGCCTGAACTGCGGCAACAGCATGGGCTGCAGCTAGTCCCTGGCGTCCCAGTTCGGCCATCGAGAGCGCCGCGATCCTCGGATCGCGGCGCTTTCGTGTATCCTCCCGAGGATGCTCAGGGCGCAACGCAACCTGCTCCTCGGTCTCCTCGTGTGCACACCGCTCTCCTGGCTCGCTTGCAGCAAGCCAGAGCCGCCGCCGCCGACCCCCGCCGCGGAGGAGGACGAGAAGCCCGAGAAGAAGAAGAAGAAGAAGAAGGAAGAGGAGCCCGAGGACAAGACCGAGGTCGGTGCGCCGACCGACGAGTCCACGGGCGGCACGGGCACGGCCAAGCCGCCCATCGGCCTCCCCACCGCGAAGCCCGCGACGGACGCGGGTGGCGGCGGCGGTGGCAGCGCGGCCGACAAGGCCAAGCTGAGCGCGTGCTGCACGGCCCTCCACAACGCGGCCACCGCGGCCGGCATCGTCAACGCCGCGCCGAGCGTGCTCCCGCCGGGCGTGCCCGCGCCGCCGCCTGCGCCGAAGAAAGAAGAGCTCGAGAAGGCCGCCAAGGAGTGCGACGCCGCGGTCAACAACTGGAACGACGATCTCAACAGCTCCCTCAAGAAGGTGAAGGGCGCGAGCACCGCCTCGCTGCCCTCGGCCTGCTTGATCGGGGGCTGATCGCGGAGTTCAACGACGTCGAGCGCTGGTGGTGTCCCGGAACGTGATCGCGCCGCCGAGGATCGCGCTCGCCTCCTCGGACCAGCGGCCGGGCTCGGTCATCGCGACGAACGGCGCCTCCACGCGGGTGCCGCCGGGTCGCGCCGGCTTCACCTCCACGAGCGCCACGCTCGCCGCGCGCCCGGGCAGCGGGTGCACGAGGCGCAGGCGCTTGGCCGGCAGCCCCGTGGAGTCGAGCGCCGCGAGCAGCGTCGACAGCTCGCTCGGCGGGTAGACGAAGCACGCGCGTCCACTCGGGCCGAGCACCGCGCGGGTGGTGCGCGCGAAGGCGGAGAGCAGCCCGGGCTCGCCTTGCCGCGCGCGCGCGTGGCGGAGCGCGGCGGGGCGCGACCGACCCGTGACGCCGTACGGTGGGTTGCAGACGACGAGATCGGCCACGCCCAGCAGCGCCTTCGGGGCGCGCGCCCGCACGTCGTGGTCGACGACCGTCGCGCGGGCTTCGAACGAGCGCGCGTTCTCCGAGCCGAGCGCCGCGAGCTCGGGGTCGGCCTCGACCAGGGTCGCGCGCGCGGCGCCCGCGAGCAACAGCGTGAGGCCCACGGTGCCGATGCCCGCGCCGAGATCGACGACGTGCCGCGCGGGCCGCCCGCCCGCCGCCGCGAACGCCGCGAGCCAGAACGCGTCGACGTTCACGCGGTAGCCGGACGACGGCTGCGCGAGCGACAGACGCCCCCCCAGCAACTCGCTCACTGAACTACGCGCCGCCGGTCATTTCTTGATCTGCCACGGGCGCAGGCCGCGGAAGGTGTAGACCGACACCGCGTTGGGGAAGGTCTGCACGCGGTAGTTGCCGAGCGTCTTGGTGACGCCGCCGACCTTGGCGAGGCTCGACACCGAGTAGATGCCGGGGGTGAGCCCACCGACCGCGTACAGGCCGAGGCGCGCCGTCGAGCTCAGCGAGCTCTTGGGGAGCGGATCGTCCTCGACCTCGGAGAGGTAGAACAGACCGAGCGAGGACTTGGGGCTGATCTCGACGGTGGCGTTCGAGATACGCACGTCTCCGCAGTCGTGCACCTCGCCGGCGATGGCGCTCTGGCCACCCTCGGGGGGCCGGCTGTAAGCCGCCTTGAGGATCGAGGCGTAGTCGTCGTTGCCGAGCGCCCGGACGTTGAGGCCGTCGTACACGCCGGCCTTGACCGCGTCGTTGCGCACGGCCTGGTTGTAGTCGTAGAGCTCGAACCAGCCGTCGTGGGCCGTCTTGCCGCTGGTCTTGATGACGAGGGGCTTCTCGGTGGGGACGCCGTCCACCTCGTAGCCGTAGAGCACGCGGATGGTCTCGACGCCCTTCTTCGTGATCTTGTCTTCCAGCGTGCCGAACGCGGCGTCGGAGGAGCCCGTGGCGATCGGGGTCGGGCCGATCTTGCCGGTGGGGAGGCCCTTGTCGTCGAGGATCTCCTCGTAGACGTCGATCTTGACGTTCTTGGAATCCGGGCCGTTCGCGAAGATCTTCACGAAGCCCTTGATCTTCACCTTCTGCGACGTGCCCGCGGGCGCGACCGCGCCGGTCTCGAAGCAGGAGACGTCGACGGGCCCGGTGCCCTTGTATTCCTTGGTGTCGGCCGTGCGGACCGCCTCGCCGCTCGGGGCGGGGACACACACGCCACACACGTCGAAGCCGTTGCAGCCGAGGAGGCCCGCGGCCGTGCACCAACCCGCGTTCACGGGCACGGTGGCGGTCTCACCGCCGGTGTCGGTGGTCGGGAGGGTCGCTGTGTTGCTGCCACAGCCGCCCGAGCCGGCAAAGAGGAGCGTGGCGATCGAGCAGAAGCGGAAGAAGGAGAAGCGCATGCCGGATACCTCAGGGGTGGGACGGGAATCTTAGCGCAGCCCACGCCCTATCGAGCTGCCGATCTTGCGCGGCACGGCCGCCAGGGTCGACACTGACCGGCCATGGATGAACCGGACCCCCGACCTGTCGCGCCCGGGGGGCTCGGGCTCTACGTCCGGCTCGACGACGTCGAGGAAGGCCAGCTGGTCACCGACGTCCGCGAGGCCGACTGGAGCGAAGAGCTTCCTGTCGCGCTCGGCCCCCTCGGCCCGTGGATGTCGCTCGGCGACGCGGTCGAGAACTCCGGGCGCGTTCGTGACGCGCTGCTCCGTATCTCGCCGGACGAGCGCGTCGAGCGCGGCATGCGCCTGCGGGCCCTCGCGCTCGGCGCCCCCGTGGCCTTCGCGTTCTTCGCCGTGAACGAGATCCAGGAGACGGGGCAGGTGGCCTCGGATGCCAAGCGGGTGCTCGGCTCCGAGGCGTTCCGCGCCGCGGAGACCGACAGCGATCCGCGCGTCGTGCAGTTCGCCAAGACCCGCCGCGAGAAGATCGAGCGCGCCGTCGGGATGCGGTGGGGAACCGTCGCGATCGAGGCCGCGTTCGGGCTGCTCGCGCTGCTGGTGGTGCTGGTCGGCCTGCGGCGCCTGCGGCCGCTGGTGCTGGCGGCGGGCGCGGCGTCGTGCAGCTGGTGGCTGTTCCAGGCGGGCCGCCCGGACCGCTGCTTCCACTCGCCGCGGCACCTCGCGTTGTCGCTGATGGGGCTCTCGGGGTTCGTCGCCGCGTTGCTGCTGTGGCCCTCGGAGCGGCGCGTCACGCGGTCGCTCCGCGAGCGCCTCGGGCTCGATCGGCCGCCGTCGACGGCCGTCGCGCCCACCGGCCTGCGCATGCGCGACAAGGATCTCGTCGCGCTGGTCGCCGCCGCGTGGCTCGGCGTGCTCCTGCCGTTCCTGCTGCGCTGGCTCGGCGAGGCGCGCGTGCCCGACACCACGCGCGCGTTCGTGTTCGTCTTCTACTGCCTCGGCGCGTTCCTCGGCTTCCTCGCGTTCCGCAAGGAGGTGCTCTCGCGCGTGCGCACGAGCGTCGGCGCGCTGATCCTCGCCGGCGTCGTGGGCTTCGGCTTCACCGTGGTGTGCGACGTCGCGTCGCGCACGGCGTTCGGCACCTACGTCGAAGCCAAGCAGTGCCAGAGCCCCGAGGCGGGGCAACAGGCCAAGAAGGTCCAGGAGCAGAGCGCGAAGGAGACGACCACCGCGCGCAAGGACACCCAGGCGAGCGCCCTCGCGTTCTTCATCACCGTGCTCGCCGCCCCGCTCTCGGAGGAGATGCTGTACCGCGGCACGGTCCAGCGCCTCGCCCGGCGGCGATTTGGCGCCCGCTGGGCCATGGCCATCAGCGCGCTGCTGTTCGGCGTCGCGCACGCGCTCGCCTTCCCGACCGCGTTCTACCAGCACTTCGGGCTCGGTCTGGCCTTCGCCGTCGTGTTCGAGCTGGGGGGCGGTGGAGCCATGGCCGTGGTCGCGAGCGCGTTGACGCACGCGCTCTGGAACGGGTGGCTCGCGTTGTCGCCGGTATTTTGAATAAACCGGGTCGGGGCGGTTCGACGTCGCGGCCCTCGACAAGGGTCTCTTTCGGCTGGCGAGCGCCGTTCCGCAGTGCCACGCTCCGGCCATGCGCAAGCCGCTCCTCGCTGGTTCGCTCTCCGTTTCGCTCTTCGGGGCCCTCACGCTCTTCGCGGGCAGCGCGCTCGCCGAGCAGGGCACCGTCACGCTCGGCAACGGGCAGACGTTCACCGGAGACGTGATGGAGGTCGTGCCGAACGACCACGTCACGCTCAAGCTGCCGGGTGGACAGGTCAAGGCGTATGCGTGGACCGAGATCGGACAGATCGGCATCGGCGGCCAGATCGTGATCGGCGGCGCGCCGCCCTCGTCGGCGCCGCCCCCCGTGCAGCCGCCCCCGCCTGCCGCGCCCGGACCGGTGTACCAGCCGGCGCCCGCCGCGCCGCCGCCCTACGCGCCTCCGCCGCCGCCCGCGGCGCGCCGCTACTTCTACCCGGCGTGGAACTTCGGCGCCCGCCTCGGCACGCTCTCCCCGAGCGGCAACTTGATCGGGCAGAACAGCAACACGTACAGCGGCACGACCTACTACGACAACGGCGAGAAGGTCCCCGCGAGCCGCTACCTCAAGACCGGCTGGTCGCTCGAGGGAGACATCGGCTTCCACTTCTCGCCCGCCTGGACCCTCTACGGCTTCTGGGAGCACGGCCGCATGGGCCTCGGCAGCTCCAACGAGCTCGCCTCGGGCGACGCGGTCACCAACGCGATCGGCATCGGCCTCAACGCGAACGCCAACCCGCGCGGCGCGGTCGGCCTCTTGCTCGACATCGGCGTCGGTTGGCGCTGGCTCAAGTTCCCGACCCTCGACGCGGCGGCCCTCGTAGGCACGGCCACGCTCACCGGCGTCGACGTCCTGCGCCTCGGCATCGGCCTCGCCATCCCGCTCAACGAGCAGGTGCGGCTCGACCTCGAGCTGCGCGCCACCGGCGGCGTGTTCCTCAACCACTCGGGCAGCTGCCTCACCACCGACACCTGCAACACCTCGATCGACAGCAGCCGTCAGGGCACGTTCATGACCGCCGGCTTCCGCGCCGGCATCCGCTGGGACCTGCGCTGAGCGAAACGAAGTGGAGCGAAGCATCGGCCGCCTCCATGGGCGGCCGACAAAGATTCACAGACTCTAGGATGAAACGGCCTGTCAAGTGACGGGGCGCGTTCTGTCTCTGGTCTCGCTCGGTGTCGCGGAGCAGGGGACGAGGCGATCGACGACGGTGAGTCACTCTAGGATTCGCGGGTTGCTCGAGAGTAGAGCCGCATGACAAGTGAGCCGTCGGGAGCTGCCTCGGTCTGAGTGCGCGAGTCAGGGTGTCCTGTCGCAAGAGACTGGCGAGGTTCTCCTTCCGGTCGGCCCTCGTCCGCTGCTCTCGCGACACCGAGCTCTTGGTCAGGCTGCTTTGGGCAACTCGGCGACTCCGAGGGCCCAAATGAAGCCACAGAGCTCGCGCGCGATGGCCGTGACGACGACCTGGGGCTTCTTGCCTCGAGCGCTGAGCCTGCCGAAGCGGCGCGCGAGACGAGTCGTCGCTTTGACGGCGATGGATGCGACCTCCCTTGGTTGGGCCTGGACGCAGGAGGCAGCACGAGTGCCTAGGGTGGTCCGCGCACTTCGGTAGCCCCACGCGGCTTCGACGAGCGCTCTGCGTACGTGGGCGTTGCCAGTCTTGGTGATGCCTGTACGTCGTACCGACTCGCCGCTGGAGCGTTCACCCGGAACGATTCCGACGTACGACATGAGCTGACGTGGCGTCTTGAATCGGCGGAGGTCCCCGAGCTCGGTCAGCAGGATCATTGCGGTGAGCGTCGAGACTCCACGTAGGCACGTCAGAGCGGCCACACGTGTTTCGAAGGGGGGGGACTTGGCTAGCTTGGCGATCTCCGCGTCGAGCGCGGCCATGCGGAGATCCAGGTACTCCAGCTGACTGAGGTAGTGGTCGAAGGTCACGCACAGCAGGGATTGTTCGAATTTCTGGCTCTTCAGCCAGTTCCCGTGCTTCTGCGTCCACGCGACACCAGCCGTGTAGTGGCGGCCATGGCGAAGGAGGAACTTGCTCAGCTGATGGCGGGCTGCGATGCGCGCTCTACGGAGGTCGTCGCGAGCTCTGACGAGATCGCGGGCCGCCTCCTGGTCCGAGGTCGGCACGACGATCGCTGTCAGCTCATCTGCCCTGAGCAGGCGCACGAGCTTGACCGCATCGCGACGGTCCGTCTTCACACGGTCACCTGGCTTCGACGGGATCAGCGAGGGCGCAACCACCTGGCAGGCAACTCCCATCCCGTCCAGCATCCGCTGGATCTCGAACCCACAGGCTCCGGCTTCGTAACACGCCTGAACCCGCCCCCTCTTCATCAACCGCCCAAACGTCTCGCGCAGCTTGCGCGGATCGTTCGGGACTTCGCGAACCAGCGGCTCTCGACTCTCACCCACGAGCTCCGCGAGGACCACCGTCTTCGCGTGAACATCCATGCCCACCCAGATGGTAGATTCGTTCATGGCCGGCTCCTCCGCTTGCGGCTCTGGCCGCGCTTCTTCGCAGATTCCAGGCTAACCCGCGCACTCAGCGCAGGCAGCCGGCCGTTTCATCTTGTCTGAGCCGCCGGGTTTCCCACTGCCCGGACGTCACGTCGCACCACCCGTTCCATCCACAAACTTGACGGCGGCGGCCGTCCTCTGGACGCTTGCGCCATGCGTCCGCTGGTTCCGCTCTTCGCTCTCGGTCTGGGTCTCGTCGCCGCCGTGGGCTGCGACAAGGAGAAGTCCGGGGCCGAGAAGCTCGCCGAGGCGCTCGCCGCCAGCAACTCGGCGCAGAAGGTCGTCGCGAGCGCCAGCGCCTCGCAGGTGGACCCCGCCGAGCAGAAGTACGCCGAGCGCAAGAAGTCGCTCGAGCAGACGGCGCTCGAGCTCAAGGCCGACGAGTCGCGCATCATGGCCGCCGACGCCAACGCGACCCCTGGCATGCTCCGCAAGTACTTCGCGGACGGCGCCGACGGCGACAAGCTCGCCAAGGACCTCGAGGCCAAGTGCAAGAAGCTGCACGTGGACGGCATCCGCATCACCAAGACGACCGTCAGCGAGACCCGCCTGCAGGGCAACCTGGAGGACGCCGAGATCGAGGTGCTCGAGGAGGCGGCCGGCAAGGGCTCGACCAACTGCTTCCTCTACACCCAGACCTGGAAGTGGACCGGCACCAAGTGGGTCTGGAAGACCCTCAAGGCCGGCAAGCCGTCCACCTGCGGCTGAGCACCTCACATCGCCGACTTGATCGCCGCCTCGAGCTCCGCCTCGGAGGTGTAGCCGGCGCGGTAGGTGCGCACGACGCCCTTGCGGTCGACGACCACGAGGCTCGGCAGCGAGCGGATCGTGAAGGCCTTGGAGGCGAGGCCGGTGTCGTCGTCGAGCTGCGGGTAGCCGATGTGCCCCTGGGCGAGCACGTCGCGCGCGCCGTCGCGGTCGGGGTCGACGAGCACGCCCATCACGATGACGTCGGAGCTCGCGTACTTGCGCGCGATGCCGTCGAGCACGGGCATCTCCTGCCGGCACGGCCCGCACCAGGGCGCCCAGAAATCGACCACCACGACCTTGCCGGCGAGCTTGTCGAGCTCGACGGCGGCGGCGCCCTTCTGGGTGGCCGGCGCGCCCACGAGCTGCGGGAGGCGGAGCTTGGGGACCGGCTTGCCGACGAGCGCGTGGTTGTTCTCGAGGAGCCCCGGCAGGATCACGACCTTGAACGCCACGATGGCGACGACGATCCAGAGCCAGCTCATGGGGAAGCGGAAGCCTGGACGCCCCTCGACCCCGGAGCGGTCGGCGCGCACGGTCGTGGGGCGGGGATCGGCCATCCTCTTGGTCGTAGCACGCGGGTCGCTCACTTGCGCGAGCCGAGCACCGTGCGCAGGACCGCATCGCCTTCGATCGCGATCGCGACCACACCCGTGGGCAGGGCGACGGCGCACCCCGCGGTCGCCGCGCTCCCGAGGCTGCGGGGCGCCGCTCCCTCGAGCAGCTGCACGGTGCCCGCGCGCAAGGCGACGACGCCGCCCCCCTCGAGGCCCAGCGCCTGTGCGCCCACGCCCTTGCCCGCGTCGAACGCGGCCGTCGGCGCGCAGCCCGAGCCGCACCCGAGATCGAGGAACGTGCCGCGCCCCTCGTCGTCCACACGCAGCACGCGGGCGCTGTCCCACGGCGCGAGGACGCCACCGACCGCCGCCTCGGCGGGAAACGGCAGCGGCGCGGCCACGGTGGCGGTCGGCGAGAGGATCTCGAGCGGACCCACCGGCGTGCCGTAGGCGACGACGACGCCCCGGCTCGGGACCCACGCGACCGCGGCGCCGGTGCGAGCGGTGCCGAGGCGACGCGCGGCGAGCGTGCCGTCGGTGCCGAGGCGCAGCACGAGATCGGTGGCGCCGCTCGCGCGACCGGCGCCGACGATCCACGCGGCGCCGTCGTCGCCCACCACCACCTTGCCGCCCACGACCTCGGCGAACGTCGCCCCCGTCGGCGCGGCCGGCGTGGTGGTGGTGCCCGCCTCGGATCGACGAGCGCGACTTCCCCTTGGCCGAGAGCGCGAGCACGTAGGCGCCCGCGGTGGCCAGCGTCTCGGGCGCGAACGGCAGCGCCGACGACTCGTCGGAGGAGGTCCAGTTCAAGAGGTCGACGACCTGCAGCGCGGTCGAGCTCGCATCTCCGATCACGAGGAAGCGCACGCCGACGAGGCCGCACCGCGGGGCGTGGACCGCGTGCGGCAGCGTGAGGATGCGCGCAGCGGTCCCGACCGGTTGGGCCATCACCCGGAGCGAGCTCGTCGCATCGACGAGGCCCCCGAGGTCCATCGGGATCGTGCGGCCGTACGCGACCACCGCTCCCGTCGCGGACAGGCCAGCGACGGCGAGCGAGCCCTGACCGGAGCGCGCGGCGTCCGGGAGATCGAGGCCACCCGCCGCGCGCGTGGCCGTCGCCACCGCCTTCTCTTCGCCGGCGAGCGAGCGGACGCGGAGCTCCACCTTGCTCACCTCGGCGCCCGCGAGCGGCGCGCCCTCGAGGCCTCCGCTGACCGTCAGGACGAACGGTCCGGTCTCGGTCTGCTGGCACCCCGCCGCGAAGAACCCGAGGCCGAGGCAGAGGTGGAGCGCACGCACGGTCCCGTTCGTAGCATGCACGTGCTAATCACGCCCTTCTCGATGGGCGACACCGGTGGGGCGAAGCGAGACGTGCTCGAGGCCGTGGGGCTCCTCTGCCTCGGCGTGCTCGGCATCGTCGCGGGCGTCCGCTCGTTCGCGCCCGCCGCGGTGGTGGCCAAGCCGGCCCCGGTCGTGAACCCGCCGCCGCAGGGCTGGCCGGCGATGCCCGCCCAGGCCGACCGCGTCGTCCGCTACGTGCTCTCGGCCAAGCTCGACCCCGACCAGCACACCATCGACGGCAAGGGCACCATGGTGCTCCGCAACGTCGCGAACGTCGCGCTCGACCGGGTCCGCCTCCACCTCTATCTCAACGCCTTCAAGAACGACCGCACCGTCTTCCGCCGCGCGCGGGTCGGGGCTTTCGCGGCGACCGTGCGGGCGCTCCCCGGCTTCTGCGACGTCAAGAGCCTCGTCTTCGAGGGGCAAAGATCTGTGGCCCGCGCGCAAGTACGTCGGGCACGCCGGCGAGTCGCCGCAGGACTCGATCGAGCCGCGCCCCGAGGGCACCCCCGACGACGAGACGGACGTCGAGGTGCCGCTGCCGCACCCGATCAAGCCCGGCGAGTCGGTGGAGTTCGCGGTGGAGTTCCACGACGCGTTGCCCGAGGTGAGCGAGCGCACCGGCTACCACGGCTCGTTCCACTTCGCCGGCCAGTGGTTCCCCAAGTTCGCGAAGCTCGAGGAGAACGGCGCCTGGGCCTCGTTCCCGTTCCACCACGTCGCCGAGTTCTACGCGGACTACGGCCAGTACGACGTCACCATCGACGTCCCCGAGCGGTTCGTCGTCGGCGCGAGCGGCGCGCTCGCCTCGTCCAAGGTCGAGGGCGGGCGGCGCGTGGTGCGCCACACGCTCGACGACGTGCACGACTTCGCGTGGACCGCCTGGGACAAGTTCTCCGAGAAGACGGGCTCGTTCGTCGAGGGCGGCGCCCACGTGGCCATCCGCCTGCTCTACCCGCCGGGGTACGACGAGCCCGCGCAGCGCTCGCTCGAGTCGGCGATCCACGGCCTCCGCGACAAGGGCGCCCGCTTCGGCGCCTATCCCTACTCCGTGCTCACCATCGTGCACCCGCCGTCGGGCGCGGACGAGGCGGGCGGCATGGAGTACCCGACGCTCATCACCACCGGCGGCTCGGGCCTGCCGAACCACGGCCTGCACGAGGTCGAGGGCGTCACGGTGCACGAGCTCGGTCACCAGTGGTTCTACGGCCTGGTCGGCACCCACGAGGTGGAGTGGCCCGCGGGCGACGAGGGCCTCAACTCGCTCGCCGACGAGCTCGCGCTCGGCACGCTGTTCCCCGGCGGCTCCGCGGTGAGCCTCGGTCCGCTGCAGATCGGCGAAGACCTGTTCCACCGCCGCGGCGCGAACCCGCCGTTCGAGGAGCCGATCTTCCAGCCCGCGTGGGCCTTCGCCTCGGGGCGCTCCTACGGCGCCCGCATCTACGGCGCGACCGCGATGGCGATGGTGAGCGTGCGCAACGCCTGCGGCGCCGAGGCGTTCGACACGGCGCTCGGCGTCTACACGCGGGCTCAGCGCTTCCGCCACCCGAAGCCGAGCGACCTGCTCGACACCCTCTCCACGCACCTCGGCACCTCGTGCGGCGAGGCCGCGCGCCTCGCGCTCACCACGCCGACCACGCTCGACTACTACGTCGAGCAGCTGCAGAGCGAGCGCCGCACCGCGCCCGCCGGCTGGTTCGACGGTCCGAGCGGGCGGGTGAAGCTCGAGAGCGGCAAGCTCGAGGCCGGCTACCGCTCGAGCGTGTGGATCGGCCGCCGCGGCGTCGTCGACCTCCCCGTCGACGTCGAGCTCCGCTTCGCCGACGGCAGCCGCTCGCGGCGCGTCGTGCGTTTCGTCCGCGCGCCGGCGATCGTCGACATCCCGCCGGTCGACCTCGAAAAGCCGGTGTCCTGGCTGCGCATCGACGCCGACGGCCCGACCGAGCTCGTCGGCGCGGTGATCGACCCCGACTACAAGATCCCCCTCGACAAGAACCGCCTCAACAACTGGTACTCGGCGCCGGGCAAGGGCGGCGGCGCCGCGGTGAGCCGCGAGCGCGCGATCGCGTGGCTCGGCGTGCTGGTGCGGGGGCTCGGGCCATGAGCGCGCTGCCCGCCGCTCGTCGTCGGCTCGGCCTGCTGACGGCCTTCTTCGCCCTCGAGCTCGTGGTCGCCTGGGTGCTCGCCGCGCCGTTCGCCGAGCTCGCCGCGCGCGTGCTCGGCAACCACCCCGACGGCGACAAGGTGGCGTTCTGGACGCCCGGCATGCACGTGCTGTTCGACCTCGCGATGCAGCACGGCGTCGCCCTGCGGGCGCTCGTCGGCGGCACGGCGATCGGCCTGGTCGTGTGGTGGGCGCTGTCCATCTTCCTCGAGGGCGCGCTGTTCGCGGGCCTCGCGGAGGAGGGCGAGCTCCGCGCGCCGCGCCTCGGGGAGCGCACCTTCGGCCTCGCCGCGCGCATGGTCGGCCTCGCCGCCATCGCGTTGATCGGCACCCTCGTGCTCGTGCTCGTCTGCGGCGTCTTCCCGATCTCCACCATGATGCCCAAGCTCGACGGCGCGACGCCGCGGGCCTCGGTGATCGCGCTCGCGTTCCCGGTGCTCTTCACCGCGTTCGTGCTCGCCTCGTTCAAGGCGTTCGTCGACCTCGTCGCCGCCCTCTGCACGCGGCGCGACTGCTCGCTCGGCGCGGGGCTGGCCCTCGCCCTGCGCGCGCCGAAGCGGGTGCTCGCCCTCACGGGTCTGGCGCTGCCGCGCTGGATCGCCGCCGCCGGCCTGCTCGGCTTCGGCGCCGCGTTCTCCACCGGCTCCCGCTCGGTGTTCGCGATCTTCGTCGCGCACCAGGCCCTCGCGTTCGGGCGGGTCGCGCTGCGCGGCAGCGTCGTCGCGCGCGCCCTGCGGGTGGCGGACTCGATGCCGGTGGCCGAGGGGGCGGGTTGACCCGGGCGCGGCTCGTCGCCTCGGCGCTCGTCGCGGCGGCGGGCCTCGGCCTCGGCTTCTTGCCGTTGTTCGCGGGGCCTGGCTACGAACACGCGATCGCGACCGGCCTGCACGTGCCCACGGTCGCGGCCATCGTCGCGGCCCTCGAGGGGTACCACGCGGGCCGCCTGCGCGCGGAGAGCCCGGCGGACCGCGTCGCGCGCGGCATGCGTCTCGGGGCCCTCCTCGCCACGATCGCGCTCGCCACGGCGCTCGTGCATGGGCTCCGGGTCGGCATGTGCGACCCGTGGGGTGGCCTCGTCACGTTCGCGCTCGGTCCGGGGCTCGGCAGCGTGCTCGGGGGTGGGGCGGGCGCGGTCGCGTGCCTCGTCGCGGGTCGGCGTCGGTGGCTCGCGGTGTCGATCGCGGGCCTCACGCCGCTCACCACCGCGCTCGTCGCCGGCCTCTGGTTCTACTTCTCACCGGCGGTCTTCGCCTACGATCCCTACGTCGGGTTCTTCAGCGGCACGCTCTACGACGAGGTGGTCGACGCCGGCGGGCCGCTGCTCACCTACCGCGCCGGCACGCTCGCCACGCTGATCGCGCTCGTCGGGGTCTCTCGCCACCTGGCGCGTGACGCGGACACCGGACGACTCTGGCTGCCGAGCGCGCCGATCGTCGGCGGGCTGGCGGCGATCGCCTCGCTCGCGCTGGTCCTCTCCGGCACCTCGCTCGGTCACCGCAGCACCTCGGCGTCGATCGCCGCCACGCTCGGTGGCCGGCTCAGCGGCCCGCGCTGCGACGTCGTGTTCCCCCGCGCGACCGCGAAGGTCGACGCGGACCTGCTCCTGCGCGACTGCGAGGAGGAGCTCGCGATGGTCGAGGCGCGGCTCGGCGCGCGCGGGCCCGAGCGCGTCACCGCGTTCTTCTTCCACGACGCCGAGCAGAAGCGAAGGCTCATGGGAGCCGCCGAGACCTACGTCGCGAAGCCCTGGCGCAAGGAGGTCTACCTGCAGATGTCCGCGTACCCGCACCCGGTGCTCGGGCACGAGCTCGCGCACGTGGTCGCGGGGGCCTTCGGCGCGGGGCCGTTCCGCGTGGCGGGCGGGCTGTTCCCGAACCCCGGGCTCGTCGAGGGCATCGCGGTGTTCGCCTCCCCCGACCGCGACGAGCTCACCCCGCTGCAGTGGGCGCGCGCGATGCGCGATCTCGAGCTGCTCCCGCCGCTCTCCCGCACGTTCGGGGGCGGCTTCCTCGCGCAGAACTCGTCGCTCGCCTACACGGTCGCCGGCGCGTTCGTGGGGCACCTGTACGAGCGAGGGCAGGGGGCCGCGGTGCGCGCCTGGTACGGCGGCGCGCGCTTCGAAGCCGCGTTCGGGGTGTCGTTCGCCACCGCCGAGGCCGCGTTCAGGGCCTCGCTCGACGCGGTCACGCTGCCCCCCGAGGCGTTCGCGGTGGCCAAGGCGCGCTTCTCGCGGCCGGCCATCTGGGGCCGGCGGTGCCCGCACGTGGTGGAGCGCCTGCGCGACGAGGCGGAGCACTGCCGCGACGAGGGCGATCTCGCCGGCGCCGAGGCGCACTTCCGCGCGCTGCTCCGGCTCGACGTCGCCGACCCGGCCGCGCGCGTCGACCTCGCGAAGATCGCGGGCCTGCGCGGCGACCTCGTGGGCCTCGCCGCCCAGCTGCGGCTCCTCGTCGACGACCCGCGCACGCCGACCACTCACCGCAACCGTGTCCGCGAGGCGCTCGGCGACCTCGCCCTGCGCGCGGGGCGGCTCGAGGAGGCGGCCGCTCTCTACGACGCGGCGCGGGCCGAGGTGCTCGACGACGACGCCGCGCGCACGCTCGACGTGAAGCGGTTCGCGGCCACGAGCGTCACGCGCGCGCAGCTCTTCGGTCGCCTCCTCGCCGCGCGCTTCGGCCCGAAGGACGGCAAGGACGACCGCGACGCCGCGATGCTCGCGGTGGCCGCCGCCTCGGCGCGCGACGGCGACCCGATCGAGGGCACGCTCGCCCGCTACCTCGTCGCCCGCAAGCTCGTCGACGACAAGTCCTGGGACGAGGCCAGCGCGCTCTTGCTCGCGCTCGACCCGAGCCTGCTCGCGCAGGTCTCGCCGCGGCTCCCTCGCGAGGCCGCGCGGCTGCTCGTCGTCGCCGCGTGCGCCGCCGAGCCCAAGGCTCGTCCTGCCCTCGTCGACGCCGCGCTCGCGCGTTACCTCGCGGCGCCCGCGGCCAACGAGGGGCGCCGCGCCGGTGTGCTGCGCTGGGCCGCCCGGTGCAAGACGGGCCTCTGAGCTACGCTGCCTCGCCCATGGCGTTGCCCGACGTCTCTCGCCTCGCGCGTCTCTCGCCGGCCTCTCTGCGCGCGCTCGGCGCGCGCCTCTCGGCGTTTGCTGTCTCGCCCGAGGCCATCGCGGCTGCACGGGCGCCGTCCGAGGCCCCCTTCGATCCACTGTACGAGCCGCTGCGGCGGAGGAGCCTGCGCGCGCGCCCCGATCCGACCGCGCTCGCCCTCCGCGCGTTCGTGTTCCGCGATCCGATTACCGAGGTCGAGGCGCGCCTCGTGCTCGGCGAGACCGACCTCATCACCGCCGTCGACGCGGGCCTCCTCGATCGGGTGCCCGAGGGCTTCGTCTCGCCGTGGCTCCTCGGGGCGCTCCCCGGCGGGCGCCTCGCGTTCTCCGACTGGCTCTCCCACGGCGGCGAGGCGGTGATGGGGGTCGGGGGCACGACGCGCCTGTTCTTGCCCGCCGTGGCGCCGCCGCAGCGGATCGCTCGCGCGCTCGACCTCGGCTGCGGCGCGGGGTCGCTCGCGCTGGTGCTCGCCGGTCACGCCGCGCAGGTCGTCGCCACCGACGTGAGCCCCCGGGCGGTCGCGCTCGCGCGGCTCAACGTCGCCCTCAACGGGCTCGACAACGTCACGGTGCGCGAGGGCGATCTCTTCGATCCGGTCCGCGGTGAGCGCTTCGATCGCGTCGTCGCCCAGCCGCCGTTCGTCTCTCGCCCTGCCGGATTCGGCGTCGTGACGTACCAGCATGGCGGCGTCCGTGGCGACGAGCTCGCGGTGCGCATCCACGCCGAGGTCGGGCCGCACCTCACGGACCATGGACGCGCGCTGACGCTCGCGCTCCTGCCGGTGACCGACGAGCCGCTCGTCGACCGACTCGCACGCGTCCTCGGCGAAGGCTTCTCGCTGCTCCTGTTCGAGGGCGCGGACGCCGACCTCGACGCGCACTCTGCGGCCTACGCGGCGCTCGACCACCCCGACCTCGGGGCGGCGTTCGCGGAGGCCGCGGTGGCCCGTCGCGACCACCTCGCCCGCCTCGGCGTGACGAGCACGCGGCTCGCGCTCTCGGTCGTCGGGCGCGGCGCGTTCACCGCCTCGGTGTCGGCGCCGGCCCTCACCGACGTCACGCTCTCGGCGCAGCAGCTCGAGCGACGTTTCCTCGCGCACACCCTCGTCGCGGGCCCCGACGCGGCGCTCGAGGCGGCGGATCTCGCGATCCCCGTGGGCACCACGTTCGCGTCTCCTCCCCACGGCACCGACGCACCTTACGCCGTGATGGCGCAGCCACCGCGCGAGGCGTTGGCCAAGCCGCTCGGCCTCGCCGCAGCGTCGCGCGACCTGCTCGAGAGCGTGGATCGCTCCTCGGTCGCGCGATCGGTGCGCGACCTCGCCGAGCGTCACGGCGCGCCCGCGGCGATGGTGGCGCCCAGGGTGCTCGCCGCGGTCCGTCAGCTCCTCTCCGCGGGCCTGCTCGAGCCGCGCTAGCCCGGGCCCGCGTCGCACTTGCTCGAGTTGCCCGGGCGCGGCACCGCGGTCGTCGGCGGCACGACGGGGACGGCCGTGAACGCGAGGCCGACCGACATCGTGTCGCACTCCACGGCGGTGCTCTGCAGACGCGGCTGGCCCTCGACGAGGTCGGCCATGCGCGTGACCGTGGTGAAGAGCGAGTTGTAGAGGGTGCTGCCCGGGCAGACCCCGGCGACGTCGGCGATCGGGCCGAGCACGTCGCCGAGCACGCGCGTGGGCATGCCACCCGAGATCACGCCGCCGGTGGGCCGCTCGTGCTTGTCGTCGAGCGCGATGGTGACCGTGGCGCCGACCAGTGAGAGCTTCACGGGGATGGTGTTGAAGGGGAGGCCGAGCGCGAGTGGCGCCGGCGCGCCGGAGACCCACACGTTGCCGGCGAGGTAGCCGACGTAGCGCGAGATCGGTTTGCCGACGTCGCCGCCGACGACCGTGTCGTCGGTGACCTCGCGCTGATCGGTGCCGTCCCACCTGGGCGGCGTCTTGCCGAAGTCCTTCCACTTGGCCGCCGAGTACAGGCGGCCCACCACGTAAGGATCGTCGGGGCCGTCGTCGAGATCGTCGAGCGCGAACAAGAGCGTGCTCGAGCCCTCGAGCAGCCGGGCGTTGGTGTCGGCCTCCAGGGTCGAGAGGTAGACCGCCGCGAGCGGCAAGAACTTCGCGCCGAAGTTGTTGTCGCGGCACCCGAGGCCGTCGACCAGCGAGTCCTGGTTGGCGCCGGCCGGCCTCCGGCACGTGTTGGTGTTCTCCTTCGACTCGGTCGGGCCCGTGCAGACCCGGTCGACATCGTGCCCGAGTCCGCGCCATGCGTCGGCCGAGACGGAGCCCGTGAGCGGGTCGCGCTGGCCGAGGAACAGGTGATCGACGGCGAACCAGAGCGTCTTGCCCTTGCCGGACGGCTTCGCGTCGCCGGTGGGGGGGCCGGGTGGAACCGCGGTGGGTGGCGGCGTTTCACCGACGTCGCGGTCGACGTCCGCGACGGGAGCGTCGGTCGCGACCTCGGTCGGCGGGGCGTCGACGGCGTCCACGCGCAGGTCGTCGTAGCCCACGAGGCCCGCGCACGCCGCGCACGCCGCGAAGGCGAGGAGCCAGGGCAGGGCGCGCGTCGCGGGGCTCATTCGGCGAGTCGCTTGCACGCCTTGTCGAACTTCAGCGTGCAGGCCTTCTTGTAGAGCTTCACCGCGGTCGCGAAGTCCTTGGCGTCGACGCCGTGTCCGTGCTCCCAGGAGAAGCCCAGGTTGAAACAGGCGGGGCCGCTGTCGGCGTCGCAGGTGTCCTTGTAGATCTTGTTGGCCTTCACCTGGTCCTTCGCGACCCCGCGACCGTTGAAGTACATGTACCCGAGGTCGTTGCAGCCCGAGAGGTTCCTGAGGTTGCAGGCCTTCTCGTAGAAGCCCACGGCCTTGGCGTCGTTCTGCGCGAGGCCCACGCCGCCGTCGAAGTAGAGGTTGCCGGCGTTGTAGCAGGCCTTCGCGTTGTTCAGCTTGCAGGCCTTGTCGTAGGCGACCGCGGCCTTGCCGAGATCCTTGCGTCGACCGTGCCGTTCTCGGCGTAGAGCCCCGCGTTGTAGCAACCCCACTCGTCGCCCGCGACGCACGCCTTGTCGAAGAGGAGGCTCGCCTTCTTCTTGTCGGCGGGCATGCCCTCGCCGGACTCGTTCATGATGCCGAGGGTGTTGCAGGCGGTGCCGATCGAGTCGATGCAGGCCTTGCCGTAGAGATCGGCGGCCTTCTTCGGGTCGGCGGTGAGGCCGCCGCGAGCGTTCTGGTAGAAGTTGCCGGCGTTGTAGCAGCCCCAGCCCCAGCCGCCGGTGCACGCCTTGTCGAAGAACTTGAACGCGCGGGGCTCGTCGGCCGTCACGCCGTCGCCGCTCGACAGCACGACGCCCACGCGGTTGCACGCGAACATGTCCTTGTAGTCGCAGCCCTTCTCGTAGAGCGCCACGGCCTGGTCACGGTCCTTGGTGACGCCCTCGCCGTAGAAGTAGTTGCCCCCGAGCTCGCGACAGCCCGCGCCGTTCTTGCCCTTGCAGGCCTTGTCGTAGAGCGCCACGGCCTTCTTCGCGTCCTTGGGGCCGCCCTTGCCCGCCTCGGTCATGCGTCCGAGCTCCACGCACCCCGCGAGCTCGTTGCCCTCGCACGCCTTCTTGAACAGCGCGACGGCCTTGTCCTCCTCGGCGACGACGACGCCGCGCCCGTCGCGGTACATCGCGCCGAGGACGACGCACGAAGGGAGGTTGCCGCTGTTGCAGTGCTTCTCGCAGCCCGCGGCGTCGCCGTCCGTGCACTTGGCCACCACGGCGACCGCGACGTTCTGCTTGACCGCGGAGGCCACCATCTCGCAGTGCGACGCCCCCGCCGACCCGACGTTCTTGTAGCCGGGCGGGCAGTCGCAGCTGCCCGCGGCGTTCAGCACTCCCGGCGCACAGTGCGACCCTGCCTCGGCCCGCGGCGAGAACGTGGACGCGATCGTGACGAGGCACGCGAGGAGGAGTGGGCGCTGCATCGTCCGAGGCTACGGCCGCCGACCGCGTCGGCAAAAGCCCCTTGGTACCCCCATGATCGGGGGTGCTGGAGGGCCGCTCACTCCTTGGTGAGTCGCGCGATCTCTTCTTTGATCAAGGTCTCGGCGAGGATGGGCACGACCTCCCAGACCACCTTCTCGACGACTTCGCGGGACAAGGCCACGACGGCGTCGACCTGGGCAGGCGTGAGGCCGAGGCCTTCGAGCTTGCGCTCGAGCTCCGGACCGATGCCCGCCCCGGTGGCAGGGGCCGCTGCCTGGGGCGCGTGCTGGGCGAGCTCCGCCAGCGTTCCGTGCTGGACCTGCGCGGCGGGCGGCGCTGCAACGGGAGCGACGGGCGCGGGCGTCGGTGTCGGCGCGGGGACCGCCGCGCGCGGCACGCTGACGTCGACCGTGATCGACTTCTGCAGGGCGGGCGAAGCCGCGACTGGCGGGGCGACCGGCGAGGGCGCCGGTGCGCGCGGCGGCGGCGGTCGACCGACCGCGGGCATGCCGTGGACGGTGCTGGCGGGGGCCTCGCGCGGGGGCATCGCGACGACCGGCGCGACGACGGGGGCCGCCGCAGCGGGCGCCGCGAACATCGGCTTGGGCGCGGGGGCTGCCGCGACCACGGGAGCGGCGGCGATGGGCGCCGGCGCGACCGACTGGCCCTGCGCGAACACCTTCTTCACGAGATCGATGGCCTTGGTGGTGTCCCACGGCTTGTCGATCTGCGCGTCGGCGCCCGCGGCCTGGCCACGCGCGGCGTCGTACGGGTTCTGCTTCGACGAGAGCAGGATCACGGGGACGCCGCGGAACTGGTCCTTGATCGACTTGCAGAGGTCGTAGCCAGAGGCGCCGTCGAGCGCGACATCGGCGATCACTGCGTCTGGCGAGCTCTGTCGGATGGAGTTCAGGGCATCCTGAGAAGTGCCCACGGTCACCACACGAACATCCTCCCCGGCGAACGTCATCTCGATGACCTTCCGCATGGTCACGCTGTCGTCGACGGCGAGCAGGGTCTTGGGCACGAAGTCCTCCTTCGGACAGGATCGCGATCACGGACGCGCGAACACAACAGCGCGGCGGGGCCGATTGTCGACCGCCGGGCTCGCCACCGTCAAGATTTCGCGTGGTGCCGGACGGACGTTTCCGCGAAGGGCTCGGTGTCGGACCGACGGCCTCAACCGACCTTGCGTCCGGAGCCACCGCCACGAAGCGGGTGCTCTTCGAGCGATTCTCGCGCCCGCGTGACGATTTTGGCCCAGTGGAGACGCTCTTCCTTGGACTCGAGGTCGAGGCGCACCCCGAGGGAGGTGCGTCCTTCGCGGGAGACCGAGCGCCACGCCACGTGGCCGACCAGTGGCGCCAGGTTCACCTCGCCGCTCCGGGGCAGGGCGACCGAGAGCTCGACCCGCTGACCCGGCTCGCAGTAGGCGGCCTCGGTGACCTCGAGCCGGGCGCCGCGAACGCCCACGTCGACGACGTGGCTCGAGAGGGGCCGCTCCTCGACGAGGATGCGCACCTCGCCCGGCATCCGAGCGGGGTAGCGCACCGCCCCACGACCTTCGGTGGTGACGCCGCGAGAAATGCGCTCGAGGAACAGGGCCCGAGGCCTCATGTCGCTGTGGAAGGCGATGCCGACCCCGGGACGGAGGGTGGCCGCAGCGTTCGGGTCGCGGGAGGGGAGTCGCCGCCAGACGACGCTGCCACCGAGGACCGTCGTGGCCGCGTGCGCCTCGGGCCCCACCTTCTCGACGATCACCCGCACCAGGACGTCGGTGCCCGCAGACACGGGGAAGCTGCCCGGCACGAACAGCCCGCCGTCCGACAGGTTGTCGAGCCAGAGGTCCCGGAGTTCCTCCGGACCACTCAATCTCAGCTCGATGGTCTGCGTTTGCATAGCCCCTCCCCAAGAACGGCCGGACAGGGTTCCCTCTTGCGGGGTCCTCGAAATCGTAGCCCCAGCCCTCGATCCGGGGAAGCCCCTGGACATGGGGATGAATTACGCAGGGCGCTGCGCGAGCCATGGCTGGGCTGGCCTCCGGTCCTCCGCTCCGAATTCGGATGGGCAGCGCCGGCGTTGCCTGTATCTCTCTGCTCCGGATGATCTGGCGCTCCTACGCGAGGACGCACGTCGGGATGAAGCGAAGCCTCAACGAGGATTCCTTCCTGACGGACGACGACCTCGGCCTCTACCTGGTGGCCGACGGCATGGGCGGCCACGCCGCCGGCGAGATCGCGAGCAGCGAGGCCGTCTCCACCGCCCACGGCATGGTCAAGCAGGCGTCCGCCTCCCTGCGCAAGATCGGGAGCGACGGTTCGCCCGACGAGCAGCAGATCCGTGGCGCCGTGCGCCTCCTCGAGAGCGCCATCCAGAACGCCACGTACATGGTGTTCACGCTCGCCGAGCTCGATCGCGACAAGAGCGGCATGGGCACCACCATCACCGGGATGCTCTTCGCGGGCGACGTGGGCATCACCGGCCAGGTCGGCGACTCGCGCATCTACCAGATCCGCGACGGCCAGGTCAGCCAGCTCACCGAGGACCACACCCTCATCGCGTGGCAGCTCCGCGAGGGCATCATCACCGAAGAAGAGGCGCTGCGCTCGCCGCACAAGAACGTCATCACGCGCGCCGTCGGCAACCGGGACTACGTGCAGGTCGACACCACCGTCGTCCCGCTCGCCAGGGGGGATCGCTATCTCCTCTGCTCCGACGGCCTGCACGGTTACCTCGCCGGCCCCGAGATCCCCGAGATCGTGGCGCTCGGCGGTGACGCGGCGGTCGACACCTTCATCGACCTCGCGAACAGCCGCGGCGGCAAGGACAACATCACCGCGGTGTTGGTCGAGATCGACTGATCGAGCTAGTCTCGCGCGCCATGATCGAAAGCTCGAAGCGCGCGGGGCTCGCGGCACTCGTTCTGCTCTCCGGGGCCGCGGTCACCTCGCTCGGCTGCGACAGCTGTCGCAAGAAGCCGGTCGACAAGGTCACCAAGGAGCCGGCGGCGCCCAAGCCCACCATCGCCGAGGCGCCGATGCCGCCCGACACCCTCGTCGACGTCGCCATCCGCGACCCCGAGGCCACCTCGAAGAAGCTCGTCGACGGCGCCGGCCTCGGCAAGGAGCTCGGGCCCTCGCCCTACGAGAAGCTGCTCGAGGCCATCACCGACGAGAACGCCAAGAAGGGCGTCCGCGCGGTCGACCCGCACGGCACGATCGCGATGGTCGTGCTGGGAAAGGCGGAGCTCGGGGTCAAGCCGCACGGGGTCGCTGCGCTGCGCCTCAAGGACCCGGATCTGGCGGGCAGCGTGCTCACGACCGTCTCCAAGTCCGACAGCGCGAAGGCGCAGAAGAGCGACAAGCTCGGCGTCGACGTGCACGACGTCGGCGGCGGCGTGCTGCTCGCCGTCTACGGCGACGTCGTGCTCGCGAGCGACGACAAGGCCTCGCTCGAGTCCGCCGGCAAGTACGTCGCGTGGCGCGCCACGTCGGCCAAGGTCGACCACGACATCTCGATCAAGCTCCCGTTCGATCTCCACGGGCCGGCCCTCAAGAAGCTCGGCGCCGAGGGCTGGGCCAAGGTGAAGCCCGCCGAGGTGGGCGGGCCGAAGGTGAAGGCGGAGCTGGACCCGGTCGTCGCCGCGGTGCTCGACGGCGTGGACAGCACGGGCACGTTCGTCATCGATCTCGACGTCAAGGGCGACCAGCTCGTGGTGGACGAGAAGCTCGCCGCCAAGAGCGGCGGAGCGCTCGCCGGCTGGCTCGCCAAGTACCCGACGGGCGACGCCGCGCCGATGCTGAGCATGCCGCGCGCCGACGGGGTCGCCTACTACCGCTTGCCGCCCGGCCTCGGGCCGCTGCTCTACACCCTCGCCGAGTACGGCCTCGACGGCGCCGCGGGCCTCTCCGCGGCGGAGAAGACCGACACCGGCAAGGCCGTGCGCGCGCTCGGTGGCGTGGTCGGCAGCGGCGTCGCGCTCTCGACCAAGAACGGCACCACGCCCGGCTCGATCAAGGGCAACGAGTACCTGCTGCGCCTCGACCTCGACGACGCGGCGGTGGCCAAGGCGGCGATCGGCAACCTGCGCAAGGTCCTCGAGAAGCTCGTCCCGAGCAAGCCCACCGCCACGCCCTACAAGAAGTTCGGCGCCGAGGGGGAGACCTTCTCGATGTCGGGCACCTCACCGGGCCTCAGCATGTTCGGCGGCGCGGGCTCGGGAGCCACGACCGACTCCGTGTTCTACGCGCAGAAGGACAAGTCGTTGTTCCTCGGGCTCTGCTTCGACTGCAAGCCCACGCTGCCCGACGTCGCGCTCGACCCCGCGAGCAAGGCGCTCGTCAGCGAGGACGCCGACGCCAAGAAGAAGCTCGCGGAGTTCCCCGCCAAGGGCCTCGCCGGCGCGAGCTATGGCTCGGTGTCGCTCCTCCCGTTCCTCGGCAGCGGTGGCAGCACCAAGCCGTCCGTGCCGGGCTGGGGCTTCACGACGGTCGGCGCCGACGGCCTCGTGGCCAAGGGCGCCATGCCGCTCGCCTCGATCGGCGACGGCGTCCGCGGCTACCTCAGCATGATCATGCCACCGCCCGTCTACTGAGTCAGTGGGCGAGCACGAGCTTGCCGAACGCGGTGCCCGCCTCGAGCCGGGTGTGCGCCGCGCGCGCGCCCTCGGCCGTCATCGGGAACACCTCGGCGACGACGGGCCGCAGCTTGCCCTGCTCGACGGCGCGTAGCACGGGGTAGAGCGCCGCCTTGCTGCCCATCGTGCTCCCGAGCACCGACAGCTGACGGAAGAACACGTGGCGCAGATCGACGGTGGGCCGCGGCCCCGCCGTCGCGCCGCAGGTGACGAGGCGGCCGCCGTTCCGGAGCGCGAGGAGGCTCTTCTCGAACACCTCGCCCCCGAGGTGCTCGACGACCACGTCGACGCCAGCCTTGCCCGTGAGCCGGCGGGACTCGGCCACGAAGTCCTGCGTCGTCGAGTGGATGCCCTCGTCGGCCCCGAGCTCCTTGGCGCGCGCGAGCTTGTCTTCTCTGGTGCTGGTGACGATCACGCGCGCGCCGAGCATCTTGCCGATCTGGATCGCGGCGACCGACACCCCGGCGCCGGCGGCGTGCACGAGCATCGTCTCGCCCGCGCGGAGAGCTGCGCGCTCGACGACCATCTGCCAGGCGGTCTGGAAGGTGAGCGGGATCGCGGCCGCCTCCACGGGCGAGAGCGTGCCCGGCCAGGGGAGGACGTTCGCGGCCGGCACGTCGAGGAAGTCGCCGTACCCACCGTGCGTGCTCTCGCCGAGGATGTGGTACCGCCGGCAGAAATTGTCGCGGCCACCGAGGCAGGCTTCGCACACCCCGCACGAGGTGCCTGGCGCGAGGACGACGCGCGTCCCGGTGAGGGCGCCACGGCGCCGTCGCCGAGCGCGACGATCTCCCCCGGCGATGTCCGACCCGAGGCGATGGGGCAGCGGGAGCTTCAGCGACGGGAGCCCGCGACGCACCCACAGATCGAGGTGGTTCAGCGCCACCGCGAGCACCCGGATCCGGACGGTGCCCGCGGGCGGCGCCGCTGGCAGCTCTAGATCCAGCTCCTCCAGCACCTCCGGCCCCCCGTGGGAGCGGAACCCGATCGCGCGGATCTTCGTCGTCATGCGCCCATGCTAGCGTCCCCGACCATGAGGCTCCGTCCGATCTCGTCCATGCTGCTGTTCACCGCGGCGATCGTCGCCCCCGTTGCGCTGGGTGGCGCCGTCGGGTGTGGCCCCGAGAACCCCACGCCGGTGACCCCGACGCCCGTGGCGTCCGCGAGCTCCGCCAAGCCGGTGATGATCGCCGAGGATCGCTCGCCCGTGGAGCAGCCCGCAGGCCTCGTCGCCTCGCTGCACCTCGCCTCGCCCAAGGCGCTGGTCAAGGCGCTCAAGTCGTGGCTCCCGGGCAAGCTCGGCGCCGACGAGCTCGACCCGCGCATGCTCGTCCCCGCGCTCCTGAGCGCGCGCGCCGTGGACCGCATCGTCGACATCGACAAGCCGATCGACCTCACCGTGCAGGTCACCGAGGGCAACTCCAAGGCGCGGCCCCGCATCGCCGTCGCCTTCGGCATCGAGGACGACGTCGACTTCGCGACGGCCCTCAAGGACACCTACAAGATCGAGGTCGTGTCCGGCGGGATCCGCCGCCTCGTCCCGACCGTGCCGGCCGCGCGCAACGAGTCGTGCGTGATCGTGCCCGCCCTCGGGGCCGCCAAGCGTCGCCTCGTCTGCTCGCTCTCGCACGAGCACGACGCCCACTCGACCGACGTGCTCGGCCCGTGGCTCGCGCGCGGCGTCACGCAGAAGCCCGAGACCGCGCCGATCCACGGCGAGCTCGACGTGGCCGCGCTCCGCAAGGCGTTCGCCGCGGACTGGCAGAAGGCCCACGACTTCATGAGGGGCGAGCTCGTCTCGGAGACCAAGGTCGGTCACCCGGAGCTCGACAAGGCGGTCAAGAAGACGGCGCGCGCCGTGGTCGACGACGTGTTCGACTTCCTCGAGGACCTCGACGGCGTCGCGATGGACGCGCAGCTCCCCGAGACCGGGCCGCTCGTCACCACGTCGGCCACGTTCTCCACGCAGAAGGCCTGGCTCACCAAGGCGTTCCTGCTCGGCACCGAGATCAACAGCAAGGTCCCCGAGGCCTTCGGCAAGCTGCCCTCCGCGGGTGCCTGGCTCGCCATGTTCTCGCGCGGCACGCCCGCGGCCGACGCGCTCGGCGTCCCCTACCAGACCGCGCTGCTCGAGTTCGTCGAGGCCGCGGCGGTCGACTTCAAGTGGGCCAAGAAAGACAAGGACCTCGCCCTCGAGGTCGTCCGGCTCATGTTCCAGAAGTCCGCCGACGGCTACGCGGTCGTCGGCGACGGCGGCAAGTCCGACGTGAAGCTGGACAAGAGCGAACTCCCCTACGAGATCCGCGACCTCGTGCCGGCGCTCTCGCGCAAGTCGTGGAGCGTCGGCCTCGGCGAGCGCGACGGCAAGCCGGTGGTCGAGCTGTACCAGAAGCTCACCGACTTCCTCGGGCGGCCCGTCTTCGCCGACCTCGTCCGCCAGCTCACCAAGGACCACTACTCGATCAAGGTGAAGGTCGATCAGAAGGCCCCGAAGGACCTGCCCAAGGGCTCGTTCGCCCGCGCGCTCGACTTCGAGATCGGCCTCGTCGACGGCACCGGCAAGAAGGCCAAGGTCAAGCCGATCACCCACCTCGGCTACAGCCTCATCGTGGTCCCCGAGGGCAACCACACCTGGTCCTCGGGCGCGAGCAACCTCTCGCTGGTCGACCTGTGGCCGCACCTCAAGGGCGCCATGGACGGCAGCGCGAGCTCCAAGGTCGGCGCGCTCGCGGGCTTCCACGTGGCCACCAGTGGCACGCCCTCGAGCGGCGGCATCATGATGTTCGACGCGCCCCTGCGCTCCCTCGACAAGAAGGAGAAGGTCGAGGAGGTCCTCGGCAAGCTGCCCGACGGCGGCAAGGGCCCGCTCGCCTGGCGCTCGACCGCCACCAAGGGCCAGAAGCAGGTCGCCGAGGTGACGGTGCACGTCCCGCGCGACCTCATCGCCCTCGGCGCCTTCGTCATGCGGAAGTACTGAGCTCCGTTCCGGCGCTCAGAGGAACTCGCAGACGTACCCGGACGGCAGGGCGGCCTTCACGTCGAAGCCGCTCTGGCCGGGGACCTCGAACGCGGTGCCGGCGGGGTACTGCCGCCACTCGCTCGCGCCATCGAGCCGGACCGCGAGCTCCCCGCTGACCACGGTCATGCGCTCCGGCGCGCCGGTCCCGAAGTGGAACTCGCCGGCGTCGATCACGCCGACCGTGGTCTTCCTGCCATCGCGCTCGAAGCCGATGCTCTGGACCTGGCCGTCGAAATAGGTGTTGTGCGTCAGCATGCGCGAGGCGGTATCGCGGTCCGAGGGGCGCGTCAGCTATCTTGCCGTCGCATGCCGCTCCCCGACGCGTCGCGCCTGTCTTCACTCGACCCCATGGTGCTGCGCGACCTCGGTCGACGGCTGCGCAGCATCGGCGTCGACTCGGCGCGCGTCGCCGAGATCGCGGCCATCGGGGCGAGCCGGGACGCGCTGTTGCGCCTGCCGATCCGCAAGTGGCACCTGCGCCGTATGCGCGAGCCGAGCGCGCACGCCCTCCGCATGCTGATGTTCGGGGACCCGGTGACCCGGGACGAAGCGCGGGAGGCCCTCGGCGAGCTCGTCGATCCGCTCGTCGCGAGTGGATTCGTCGTGGAGGAGACCGGCGGGCTCGTCTCGCCCTTCTTCCTCGGGGTGGCCGACCAGGTCTACGTGTTCGCAGACCACCTCACCCATGGGGGAGACGCGGCGATGGGCCTCGGCGAGACCACCATCGATCTCTGCCGCGCCGCCCGTCCGACCAGGCGCGTCAGCCGCGTGCTCGACATGGGCTGCGGCGCCGGCACGGCAGCCCTCGTGTGCGCGGCGCGCTGCGATCGCGTGATCGGCGTGGACGTCAACCCGCGCGCCACGGACCTCGCGCGCCTCAACCAGCGGCTCAACGACATCGACAACGCCGAGTTCCGCGTCGGGGATCTGTTCGCGCCGGTCGCGGGCGAGACCTTCGACCTCGTGGTCTCCCAGCCGCCGTTCATCTCGCGACCCGAGGGCGTCGACGCGGCCGTGTACGCCTACGGTGGGGAGCGGGGCGACGAGTTCCCGCTGCGCATGCTGCGTGAGCTCCCCGACCACCTGAGCGAGCGCGGGCGCGCCGTCCTGCTCGTGGACTGGCCGGTCCTCTCCGCGTCGTCCGAGCCGATCGAGTCCCGGGTACGGGCCGCCGTCGGCGACCGGGCGAACGTGCTCGTGCTCGAGACACCGGAGGGTGACGTGGACGACTGGTCGACGGGGTTTGCCGCCGCGCACCACCCGACGCTCGGCCCCGGCTTCGAGCGCGAGGTGATGGTGCGTCGCGAGCACTTCGCGCGGCTCGGGGTCCGCGCCCTCTGCATGACCGCGGTCGTCCTCGAGCGGACCACGGGCGCCCCGTGGACCTCGACGGTGAAGGCCCGCTCCCTCGGCGCGGTGTCGCTCACCGCGGAGCAGCTCGATCAGCTGGTGGCCGCGCGTGACCTGGCCGCAGACGGCCCCGAGGCGCTGCTCGGCGCGACCCTGCGCATCCCGGCCGGGACCGAGTTCTCGCGGGACGGAGGCCACGTCGTCGCCACCCTCCCGGACCGGTCGCTCGTCGAACCGATCGCCGTGAACGAGCAGCTCTTCGACCTCCTGCGCCGCGTGGATCAGGCCGACTGCGTGCGTACCGCCGTGGACCGTCACCGTCGCGGCGACGCGCGCGCCAAGGAGCGCATCGACGCGACCCGACAGGCGCTCCTGCTCGGGCTGCTCGAGCGCGCCTGATCAGTCGGGGATCGGCACGAGCTTCACGTCGAGCTTCACGAGGCCGCCGTTCTCGCCGGCGTCGACCTCGGCGTCCCAGGGCAGGTAGCCCGGCGCCTCCACCGTGATGCGGTGCTTGCCCGGCGGCAGCGCCACGCCCCGCTTGATCACGAAGTCGAGGGCGCCGATCGGCTGATCGTCGACGGTGACCTTGGCGGTCTTCGGCGGCGACTCCGCGACCAGGCGCAGGCTCGTGGTGGGCGGCGCGGAGGCGTGGCACCCGACCGAGAGGATGGCGAGCGACGCGGCGAGGACCAGCGTGCGCATCACTCCCACTCGATGGTCGACGGTGGCTTGGACGAGATGTCGTACACCACGCGGTTGATGCCCTTGACCTCGTTGGTGATGCGGGCCGAGACGCGACCGAGCAGGTCGTAGGGCAGCTTGGCCCAGTCGGCGGTCATGCCGTCGGTGGAGGTGACCGCACGGATGACGCAGGTCTCGTCGTAGGTGCGCTCGTCGCCCTGGACGCCCACGCTGCGCACCGGGAGGAGCACGCAGAACGACTGCCAGAGGGTCTCGTAGAAGCCGGCGGCGCGGATCTCGGTGTCGAGGATCGCGTCGGCGCGCCGCAGGACGGCGAGGCGGTGCTCCTCGACGGCGCCGAGGCAACGGATCGCGAGCCCGGGCCCGGGGAACGGCTGCCGCCAGATGAAGTTGCGGGGCATGCCCATGGCCTCGCCGGCCGCGCGCGCCTCGTCCTTGAAGAGCTCGCGGAGCGGCTCGATCAGCTTGAGGTGCATGCGCTCGGGGAGGCCGCCCACGTTGTGGTGGCTCTTGATGACCGCGCTCGGGCCCTTGAACGAGACGCTCTCGATGACGTCGGGGTAGAGCGTGCCCTGCACGAGCCACTTGGCGTCGTCGACCTTGCGGGCCTCGCGCTCGAACACGTCGATGAACACGCGTCCGATCGTCTTGCGCTTCTGCTCCGGCTCGGTGATGCCCGCGAGCGCGGAGAGGAACTCGTGGCGGGCGTCGACCGCGACCAGCTTGAGCTGGAACGACTCGCGGAACATCGACTGTACCTGCTCGAACTCGCCCTCACGGAGCAGCCCGTTGTCGACGAAGATGCAGGTGAGGCGGTCGTCGAGCGCGCGGTGACAGAGCAGCGCGGCGACCGAGGAGTCGACGCCGCCGGAGAGCCCGCAGATCACGTGCCCCTGGTGGCCGACGGTGGCCGCGACGCGCGCGACCGCCTCCTCGACGAACGAGCCCGGCGTCCACGACGGGCGCATCTTGGCGACGTCGAACAGGAACGCGGCGAGCACGTCGGCCCCGCGTGGGGTGTGCACCACCTCCGGGTGGAACTGCACGCCGTAGATGCGGCGCTTCTCGTCGGCGACCGCGCAGAACGGCGTGTTGCCGGTGACCCCGAGGGTGGAGAACCCGGGCGGGAGAGCGGCGATGCGGTCCCCGTGGGACATCCACACGTCGACGAGCTCGTCCTTCGCGAACCGGTGCAGGATGCCCTCGGGCCGCTCGACGACCATCCGGGCCGGGCCGTACTCGCGCTCGGTCGCGCGCTCGACCTTGCCGCCGAGCACGTGCGCCGTGAGCTGCAGGCCGTAGCAGATGCCGAGGATCGGCACGCCGAGCTCGAAGAGCGCGGGGTCCACCTGCGGAGCGTCGTCGCCGTAGACGCTCGCGGGGCCGCCCGAGAGGATGATGGCCGACGGGTGCAGCGCCTTCACCTGATCGAGGCCAGCGCCGGGCGTCGCGATCGTGCACGGGTGGATCTCGCAGTAGACGTGCTGTTCGCGCACGCGGCGGGCGATGAGCTGGGTGTACTGCGAGCCGTAGTCGAGGATCAGGACGAGCGCGCGCGACATGGGCCCGGGGTAGGGCAGCCACGCCGGTGGGTCCACTCTGGACGTTTCGAGGCCTCCCAGGGCTTCAGAGCATGCCGCCCAGCGACTCGCGGAACATCTCGGGCGTGAACGGCTTGGTCAGGTAGGCGGTCGCGCCCGCCTCCTTGGCGCGCGCGCGCATCGGCTCGCTCGCCTCCGAGGTCACGAAGGCGAAGACCCCGCGGTAGCCCCTCTCCCTGAGCAGTTCGAGCAGCTCGAGGCCGCTCATCTCCGGCATGTTCCAGTCGGAGAGGATGACGTCGGGGAGACGCCCGGCGATCTTGCCGACGGCGTCGGTGCCGCTCGTCGCCTCCTCTATCTCGAGGCTCTCGAACCCCGCCTGACGCAGGGTCCGGGTCACGATGAGCCGCATGGCTCGGCTGTCGTCGACGATCAGGACCTTCATGGGGGAGCCCCTCGTGGTGCCGGAGATGGAGCAGAGGTCGCAACGCGACCCGCATCGTCGAACGGACTGAACAGGTGATGCTTGAGGCGGGCCTCCATCGCCGACGAAAAGCCGGGACAGATTGGCGCACCGTGCGTCGCGATGTCGCGGTCGCGGCGCCCTGTCGGGGAAGATCCGTCCAGATCGCCGGTGCGAAACCCGCGGCTCGATACCTGCATCGATACAAATATTCAAATGTCTGTAGATATGGATATGCCAAGCGGGTGGGCGGTCGGCGCCCGAGCGCTCGACGTCGTCGCCGCGCTCGAGCGGCTGGCCGAGCACGTCGGACGCCCGCTCGATCCCACCGCGGCCGCGCACGTCGAGCGGACCGCCCGGGCGAGGTCGTTCGCGGGTCTCTTGCCGGAGGTCGCGGCCTCCCTGGGGCTCTCGATCCGGATCCTCGCGCTCGACCTCGAGCAGGCCGCCGGGGTGGCCGAGCGCCACGGGGCCTCGTCGGGTGTGATCGAGAGGGCCGCCCTCTCCTGGTCCTCGGCGAGAGCCCGTTCGGCGTTCGCGTCGAGATCGCCGGAGAAGAGAAGTCGATGTCGTTCGCCGCGGCGTCGCTCGCCATCGGCCTGGCTGGGCCCCGGGAGCCTTCGTCGTTCGCCTTGGTGGAGCCGAAGCTGCCGCACGCCGAGCTGCACGGCCACGGAGAGAACCCGCACCGCCGTCTCCTCCAGCTGCTCCGGCACGAGCGCCACGACCTGCGCGCGATCCTGGTCTACGCGGTCGCGGTCGGCCTGCTCTCCCTGGCCGTGCCGATCGCGGTGCAGGCGCTCATCAACAGCATCGTGTTCACCACGATGCTGCAGCCGGTCGCGGTGCTGACCGTCCTCGTCCTCTTGGCGCTGTCGTTCGAGGGGACCCTGCGCGTCCTCATGACCACCGTCGTCGAGTGGATGCAGCAACGGTTCTTCGTGCGCACCGCGGTCGACATGGCCGAGCGGCTCTCGCGCCTGCGTTCCGGCGCGCTCGGACGGGGCCACGCGCCCGAGCTCGCCAACCGCTTCTTCGACGTCATGACGGTGCAGAAGGCGGGCGCGACGCTCCTGCTCGATGGCGTCGGCCTCGTCCTGCAGACCCTCCTCGGGATGGCGCTGCTCGCCTTCTACCATCCCCTCCTCCTCGCCTTCGACGCCGTCGTCGTGGCGCTGCTCGCGTTCGTGGTCTTCGTCGTGGGGCGCGGCGCCGTCGACACCGCGATCAACGAGTCGAAGGCCAAATACGCGGTGGCGTCGTTCCTCGAGGACATTGCCCGGCAGACCACCGCGTTCCGCTCTGCCGCGACCCGCTCGTTCGCGCTGGGCCGCGTCGACGATCTCTGCTCCTCCTACGTCGGCTACCGCCGCAAGCACTACAAGATCCTGGTCCGTCAGATCATCGGCACCAAGGGCCTGCAGGCGTTCGCCAGCGCGGGGTTGCTCGGTGTCGGAGGGCTCCTCGTCATCCAGCGGCAGCTCACGCTCGGTCAGCTCGTGGCAGCAGAGCTCATCGTGAGCGCCGTGCTCGCGGGCATCGCCAAGCTCGGCAAGCACCTCGAGAGCTACTACGACCTCGTGGCGGCCGTCGACAAGCTCGGCCACGTGGTGGACCTGCCCCTCGAGGAGAGCGGCACGGAGCGGCTGCCGGCGGGGGGGGGCCCGATGTCCATCCAGCTGCTCAACGTGGCCGCGAGTCAGGGCAGCACCCTGGTCTGCGAAGGGGTCGATCTCTCGCTGCCGAGCGGCGCCCGCGCCACGCTCTCCGGCGCGAACGGCGCCGGCAAGAGCACCCTCGTGGAGCTCCTCTTCGGCCTCCACCGTCCGCGGGCCGGTCGCGTGCTCGTCGACGGCGTCGACCTGCGCGAGATCGACCTCGAGCAGTTCCGCTCGGAGGTGGCCCTGGTGCGCGACGTCGAGCTCTTCGACGGCTCGATCGTGGACAACGTGTGCGTGGGGCGCCACCTCGCCCTCGAGGACGTCCGCGTCGCGCTGCGCGCGGTGGATCTGCTCGACGAGATCATGGCGCTGCCGGACGGTCTCGAGACCAAGCTCGCGGTCGGCGGATCCCCGCTCTCGAGCGGGCAGGCGCGGCGGCTGATGATCGCGCGAGCCATCGTCTCTCGTCCGCGCCTCGTGATCCTGGACGAGGCCCTCGACGGGGTCGACGAGGTCGCCCGCCGGAAGGTGCACGCGGCGCTGTTCCGTCCGGGGGCTCCCTGGACCTTGCTGGTCACGACCCACGCCGAGGACGTGGCAGGGCTCGGCGATCTCCGCTTCCGACTCGAGCGCGGTCGGGTCCTCGAGGGGGCCCGATGAGCGCCCACCCGTATCGAGGAGCCGAGCAGCTCCCCATCGGTCGCTTCCTCCGCACGCCGCGCTTCGCGCGCAACCCGGCCCGCCTCGTCGCGCTGCTGCTCGTCGCGGTCTTCCTGGCCCTCGTGGTGACGCCCTGGCAGCAGACGGCGGCCGGCGAGGGGCGGGTCATCGCCTTCTCCCCCCTCGACCGAGAGCAGCGCATCGAGGCGCCGATCGACGGCCGCGTCACCAAGTGGCACGTGCAGGAGGGCAGCGTCGTGCGCGAGGGCGACACGCTCGCCGAGCTCGCCGACAACGACCCGGAGATCATGAGCCGCCTCCGCCTCGAGCGCGACGCGGTCAAGAAGCGCATCGTCGCGGCCGAGGCGCGCGTCGCTGCGGCGGAGGCGCGCGTCACGGCGCTCGGCCTGAGCCAGAAGGCGGCGCAGAAGGCCGCGAAGCTCCGGGTCACCATGGCCACGAGCCGCATCGCCGTCGCGAAGAAGGCGCTCGAGGCCACCGTCGCCGCCGAGAAGACCGCGAAGGCCAACCTCGAGCGACAGAAGGGCCTCCTCGAGAAGGGCCTCGCGAGCGTACGCGCGCTCGAGCTCGCCGAGCTCGACTACGCCCGCGCGAGCACCGACGTCGACCGGGCGAAGGTCGCGCAGATGCTCGCCGAGGCCGACGAGCTGACCTTCGAGGCGGACCGCCTGAAGATCGAGGCCGATACGACGGTCTCCCTCGAGGACGGCAAGGCGACGGCTGCCATTGCTGCCATCGAGGTCGCGAGCTCGAACGCCGAGCTCTCCCGCGTCGAGGTCCGCCTCGCCCGGCAGGACGCGCAGATCGTGAAGGCTCCGCGCGCGGGGGTGGTGCTCAAGCTCGTCGCCAAGCAGGGCACCGAGATGGTGAAGGCCGGCGACGCGCTCGCGATCCTGGTCCCCAACGCCGCGCAGCGCGCCCTCGAGCTCTGGGTCGACGGTCGCGACTCGCCGCTGATCCGCGTGGGCGCGCACGTGCGCGTGCAGTTCGAGGGCTGGCCCGCGCTGCAGTTCTCCGGCTGGCCGTCGATCACGGTCGGCACGTTCGGCGGCACCGTGTCCTTCGTCGACGCCACCGACGACGGCAAGGGGAAGTTCCGCGTCGTCGTCGTGCCCGACGGCGTAGACCCCTGGCCGAGCCCCGACGTCCTGCGCCAGGGCACCCGCGTCCACGGGTGGTTCCAGCTCGGTCGCGTGAAGCTCGGCTACGAGCTCTGGCGCCAGTTCAACGGCTTCCCGCCCACCGTCCCCGCCCCGGTCCCCAAGGAGACCAAGCCGTCATGACCCGCATGTCCCTCGCGCTCACGATCTCCTTGCTCTTCGCCGGCACGGCAGCGGCCTTCGCTGCTCCCGTCAGCGATCCGAAACCCGTCGTCGCCGTGCCCTCCGGTTCGCCTTCCGGCTCGACGTCGCTCTCGGCTGCTCCGTCCTCCTCGTCGGTCGCTTCGTCCGCGTCGGTCGCGAAGGCGCTGAGCTTCTCGGAGGTCACCACGTCCGTGGACAAGCACCACCCGCTGCTCGCGGCCGTGAAGCAGGACGTCGTGATCGCCGAGGGAGAGAAGCTGTCGGCCAAGGGTGGCTTCGATCCGATCTGGCGATCCCGGGCCACCTGGGAGCTGCTCGGCTACTACAGCAGCAAGCGGCTCGACACCGTCGTCACGCAGCCGCTCCCGGTGCTCGGCGCCAGCGTGTTCGGCGGCTACAAGCTCGGCCTCGGCACGTTCGCTTCCTACGACGGCAAGTCCCAGACGCTCGATCTCGGCGAGATTCGCGGCGGGCTCGTGCTGCCACTCTACCGCGACTCGGCGATCGACTCCCGGCGAGCGGCGCTGTTCGCCGCGGAGCTCTCGCCCAAGATCGCCGAGGCAGGGGTCGCAGTGCAGCGGCTCGAGCTGCATCGGTCGGCCGCGATTCGCTACTGGAACTGGGTCGAGGCCGGGCAAGTGGTCACGGTCGCGAAGGAGCTGCTCGCCCTCGCCGAGGATCGGGACGCCGCGCTGGGAGCCCGCGTGCTCAAGGGCGATCTCGCGAAGATCGAGCAGGAGGACAACCAGCGCGCGATCCTGGGGCGCAAGGCCACGCTCATCTCGACGGAGCGCTCGCTCGCGGCCGCCGCCATCGAGCTGTCCATGTTCCTGCGCGACCAGAACGGCAAGCCCCGCGTGCCGAGCGCAGCCGAGCTGCCGCTCTTCGCAGAGCCCAAGCCGCTGGTGGTCGGAACCGTCGAGGAAGAGGTCAAGAAGGCCATCGCGCGGCGACCGGAGATCCTCCGCATCGAGGAGCAGAAGAAGCAGGTCGGGTACGAGCAGGACCTCGCGAAGAACGCCGGCAAGCCCGCGCTCGACTTCCAGATCGTGGCCGCCAAGGACTTCGGCAGCGGGATACCGCAGCTCTACCCCACGCAGCTCGAGATCGGCCTCGTCATCGACATCCCGCTCCTCGCGCGGGGTCCCGACGGCAAGGCCGCCCAGGCGGCGGCCAAGGCCGCCAAGCTCGACTACCAGCTGACCTTCGCGCGCGACCGGATCGGGGCCGACGTCCGGGACGCCCTGTCGCTCGAGGAGACCGCCCGCGCCCGCCTGGCCCTCGCGCGGAGCGAGCTCGCCCTCGCGAGGAAGCTCGCCGCCGCGGAGAGGGACGCCTTCTTCCTCGGACAGAGCACCCTCCTCCTGGTCAACCTCCGCGAGACCGCCGTCGCCGAAGCGGCTGCGCGCGAGATCGTGGCGCTCGCCGACCGGGAGCGGGCCGTGGCAGTCTTCCGGGCGGTGACCGGCGAGCTGCCGAAGGTCACCCCGTGAACGCCGCCATGCCGAACCGCATCACCGCCACCAAGGCCCTCGCCGACCTGCTCTCGGTGCTCTCGCACGCGGCGCGCATCCGCATCGTCGAAGAGCTGCGCGACGGCGAGCGCGACGTGGCCACGCTGTCCGAGACCATCGGCGCCGCGCCCGCGACCACCTCGCAGCACCTCGCGCTCCTTCGCACCCACCACCTCGTGACCGAGCGGCGCGAGGGCCGTCACGTGTACTACCGCCTCGTGCAGCCGCGGATCGCCCGCTGGCTCGTGGACGGCCTCTCGTTCGTCGAGAACGACCTCGCGGCGCAGAAGGAGCTGCACGACGCGGTGACCGACGTCCGGGCCCTGTGGGCGAAGAAGAAGCGCTGAACGCTCCCACGGCGCCGTAGTAGGAGTCCGGAGCGGAGGGGCGGACGAGGACGCCCCGGGAGCGACAAGGCAATTTGGTGCCGGAGGCGATCGGGATGCACTACGAGGAATACCGGAAGCAAGACGGTCTCGGGCTGGCCGCGCTCGTGCAGAAGGGCGAGGTCACCGCGAGGGAGCTCGTCGACCTCGCGATCGGCCGCATCGAGGCGGTGGACGGCAAGGTCCACAGCGTCATCCACCGGCGGTTTGCGCGCGCGAGAGAGGAGGCGGCCCGGGGCGCGATGGCCGACGGCCCGTTCCGCGGCGTGCCGTTCGTCGTCAAGGACCTCGACGGCACGCTGGCCGACGAGCCGTACAACGCCGGCACCCGCGCCCTCGAGGGGCTACGTCGCGCCGCACGACTCGGAGATGTTTGCCCGGTTCAAGCGTTCGGGTGTGGTCATCGTCGGCAAGACCAACACGCCCGAGCTCGGCCTCGTCGCGTTCACCGAGCCGGCGCTGCACGGCGCCACGTACAACCCGTGGAACCTCGCGCACACCCCCGGTGGCTCCTCCGGTGGCTCCGCGGCGGCCGTCGCCGCCGGCATCGTGCCGCTCGCCCACGCGGGCGACGGTGGGGGGTCGATCCGCATCCCCGCGAGCCACTGCGGCCTGTTCGGCCTCAAGCCCTCGCGCGGTCGCATGCCGATGGGGCCCGACGAGGGCGAGTCGTGGCACGGGTTCGTCGCGCGGCTCGTCGTGTCGCGCACGGTCCGCGACTCGGCGGCGATGTTCGACGCGACCGAGGGCCCCGACGAGGGCGCGCCCTACGTCGCCCCCGCGCTCGCGCGCCCCATGCGCGAGGAGATCGAGCGCCCCGCCGGCAAGCTGCGCATCGCCTTCTCGGCCCGCGCGCTGCTCGCCGAGCGCACCCACCCGGACAACCGCGCCGCCCTCGAGGACGCGATGCGCCTCTGTCGCGAGCTCGGCCACGAGGTGGTGGAGGCGCACCCACCGATCGACGTCGAGCCGCTGCGCGTCGCCTACCTCACCGTGGTCGCCGCCTGCACCGCGGGCGTCGTCGACCAGTTCGCGGCGCTGACGGGCAAGCGCGCCCACCCCTCGCAGTACGAGCCGGTCACCTGGTTCCTCTCGCAGGTCGGGCGCTACCTCTCCGGGGCCAAGGTGGAGGGCGCGCGCTCGACGATCGCGCGCACGACGCGCAAGGTCGCCGCGTTCATGCGCGACTACGACGTGTTCGCCACGCCCACCTGCGCTACGCCGCCCGTGAAGATCGGCGAGCTCCTGCCGAAGCCCTGGGAGCTCCTGGCCCTTGGCGCGCTCAAGCACGCCTCGCCGACAGTCGTCGGTCCGGTGCTCGAGAAGTCGCTGTTCGCGCTCGCCGAGACGAGCTTCGCGGCCACCCCGAACACGATGCTGTTCAACATGACCGGCCAGCCCGCGATGAGCGTGCCGCTGTTCGTGAACGCGCAGAACCTCCCCATCGGCACCCAGTTCGTCGCGCGGTACGGCGACGAGGCCACCCTGTTCCGCCTCGCCGCGCAGCTCGAGGCGGCGCGCCCGTGGAAGGACGTGCTCCCGCAGCTGTAGGGTCAGGCCTCGCCGAGGAGGCGGCGGAGCTTCTGGGTCGCGACGTGCACGTAGGCGTCGCGCACGAGCGTCGCGACCATCCCCCAGTCGGGGGCGGTGTCGAGGACGACCCCGACCCAGCCTCTCGGTCCGACGTAGGGCGGTCGGAAGAATCGCTCCGGGTCGGCCTCGATCAGGAGCTCCTGCACGCCCGGCGGCTGCGGCAGCCACACGGAGAGGTGTGCGGCGCCGTGGTGGTGGTCGTCGAGCGACGCGAACACCTTGCCCTTGCCCGCGAACCAGTTCGGCTCCCCGTGGGAGACCCGCTCGTTCGCCTCGGGCAACGCCAGGCAGATCGCGCGCAGCCGCTCCAGCACCTTGCCCGGCGCGTCTGCGCGTCTCGCCGCCATGGGCGCGAGTCTACCCCATCTGGTTCACAGCAGCAGCAGCGTGGGCGCCTGCTCGATGAGGATCGCGAGCTCGCGCGTGTCCTTGTCGAGCTCGAGGGTCATGGCGTCCCACCCCTGCAGCGACGTGCCGCCGATGGCGCGGATGTCGAGCGCGAGGCGCGCGCGTCGCTCGCGGATCTTGGCGAGGCTCGAGTCGTAGCCGAGCTTCACCATGCCGGTCTTGTCCTTGGCCGTGGCCTCGAGGTCCGCGATCTTCTTGTCGAGCGCGGCGAGGTCGGTGAGCTTGACCGCGCTGAAGTCGTCGCGCGCCTTCTCGAAGTCGAGCTTGGCGCCGGAGACGATCTCGTCGGCGGCCGCCTGCGCGGCGGTGCTCTTGTCGGCGGCCGCTTGCTCGGCCTCCTTCACCTCGAGCTGTGCCTTCGACTGCTCGCGCTCGATCCGGGCCAGCTCGTCGGAGGCCGGCTGGCAGCCGAACGCGGTGCCGAGGCCGAGGGCCGCGGCGAGGACGATGCTCTTGTACATGAGGACTCCTTCTGCGAGACGGGAACGAGATCAGTCCGCGCGCACGATGTTGGCGCTGAAGACCGGATCGTGGGTGGGGAAGGCGGCCTTCGGGTCCGGCTCGGGCGTCACCGTGAGCAAGAACCGACGGTGCGGGGTCACCGTCTCGAAGGTCCCCTGGAGGTCGATGTCGAGGGTGAGGGGCCCGGCGCTCAGCTGGTGGCCGTTCAGGGGCTGGATCCACACCACGTAGACGTTGGAGTCGGACTGCACCTTGCCGGGGAGGGCGAGGTGCTTCACGCGGATGACGACGTGGGTGTGGCCGTTGGCGCCGGCGGTCGCGAGGACTGTCCCCTCGCTCGCGGGCACCTCGGAGCCCGCGGTCATCGGCTGCGGCTCCTGCGTGCACCCGAGGGGGAACACGCCGAGGGCGAGGACGCACAGGCCGAGGGTGAGGTGCGGTTTCATGACATCCCACCACGCACGAACCACGCCACGTCGCGCGCGTGTTCGAGGGCCATCGCGTACGGCGGAGACGACGCAGGGACGCCCCGGTGAGGCGGCCGCGCGGGGCACCTCCGTCGAGCGCCAGCGACTAGGCGAGCTCGTCGGCGAGCACCTCGCGCGGGTTCTCGAGCACGCGTCGGAACTCCTTGGCGAGGACGCCGGCGTGGTAACCGTCGAGCAGGCGGTGGTCGAAGGTGACCCCGATCGGCAGCACCGGTCGCACCACCACCGCGCCGTCCCGGGCCACCGGGCGGTCCTGCACCTCGCCGACCAGCACGACCAGCGGACACCGCGAGATCTGCAGGAGGGGCGGCAGCCCGACCGTGAGCCCGAAGCTCCCGACGTTGGTCACCATCGCGCTCCCGAACGAGTCGAAGGGCACGCCGTACGCCGACAGATCGAGGCCGAGATCGTAGGTCAGCAAGCTCGCGGCGCGGAGCGCGAGCCCCATCATCGGGGCCGGCATGTGGGTGAAGCGCTGGGTCGTCTTCACGTTCTCGGCTCGCCCGTCGCGCACCTTCGACGCGCCCTCTCCGAGCTCCCGGGCGATGGCCGCGACGCCCTTCAGGTCGGCGCGCTCGACCTTGTGGCCCGCGAGGTTGCCGCCGCCCCCGAAGGCGACCTGGAAGAACACGTCGATGGTGTCGCGCTGGTAGAGCCGGCCGAAGCGTACGATCGCGTTGACGTCGGGCTGCTGGGCGATCGCCCGCGCGACCGCGTGGCCCACGAGGTGGGTCAGCGTGATGCGCTCGCCCGACTTCGCGCGGAGGTCGCGCACGAAGGCGAGGGCCTCGGTGGCGTCGACGTCGAGGAGGCCGTGGACGGTCGGGTCGCTCGGGGCGCCCCAGGCGTGGAGCGCCATGCGACGCCAGCTCGAGACGCGTTCGACAGGGCGGAAGTGGCGCATCCAGACAGACTACCGCCGCTCGGCGCTCTGGTTCACTTCTTCAGGCCGGTCACCGCCGCGAGGGTGGCGCCGTATTCGCCGCCGCTGTTCCAGGCGAGCCAGCCGACGCCGCCGCCCTTCTTGGCCTCGACCAACTGCTCGCGGACGTAGCCCGTGCCGAACGAGGTGGTGCGGAAGGGGAAGGCCTGGACCCAGGGGCGGATCACCGTCTTGGCGCCGATGGCCTCCACCTCCTCGACGGCTTTGCGGGTGCCGATCGCGACGATGTCGGGGTGATCGCCGGGCTTCTCGTAGCCCTGGAACCCGACCGCGAAGTGCGAGGGGTAGACCATCGGCGAGAGCGCCTCGACGTACGGCGCGAGCATGCGGATGTCCTGGCCCGTCGACTCCATGTCCGGCCCTCGAGAGCGGCACCTGGTGCTTCTGGGTGTGCTCGTGCACGCGCTTGACGAAGGCCGTGATCACCTCGCGGGCCGTCGTGCCCTTCTCCTTGAGGTGGAAGTCGGCGTCCCACACGCCCTCGGTCGGGTAGCGCACGTAGTCGAGCTGGATCTCGTCGACGCCGGCCTCGAGCGACTCGTCGATCACGTCGAGCAGGTACTGCTGCACCTTCTCGTTGGTCGGGTCGAGCCAGTCGACGATCTTGCTCGGCGCGACGTGGGGTCCGCCGCCCTTCTTCTGCACCGCGAGCTCGCCCTTGCGCGGCCCGAGCCACTCGTCGCGGAAGCAGCTCACGCGCGCGACCACGCGGATGCCGCGGGCGTGCGCGAACCGGACCACCCGCGCGAACGATGGCAGCGTTGCGTGCTTGCTGGCGCCGATCTCCACCGCGAGCGGGATCTTCGAGGGATACGTGAACTGACCGGTCACGTCCTTCGCGTCGAGGACGAGCGCGTTCATGCCCTTCTGGGCGACCTGGTCCAGGAGCGCCGGGAACGTCGGGAGCCCCGCCATCCAGGCGTTGGCGTAGATCCCGCGCAGCGAGCCGCCGTCCTCCTTCGGCCAGCCGAGGCGCGCCTCCGCGCCGGTCTTGGGGATCGCCTGCACGATGCCCGGGATCGTCAGCGTGGTGCCGGCGGCGAGCTTCCCGCGGGCCTTCGGATTCTGCTTCTCGAGCGCGTGGAGGAGCTGCCCCTCGCTGAAGAAGTCGGTGAGGTCGATGTACTTGGCGGACAGCTGCAGGAGCGTCTCGCCCTCCTTCGCCGTGTGCTGCACCGAGAGGTTCGGGCCGTCGTTCACGACCTTGCCACCGTCGGGGACCTGCTTGGCGAGCCAGGTCGCGGGGGTCTCGGGGGGGGGCGGCGCGGGCTTCACGGGTGGCGGGGGTGCGATGGCCACGCTCGCGGTCGTGGGCTTCGGCGGCGTCGCGGGCGTGACCGCGAGGCTCTCGGTCTCGCGGGCGCACGAGAACCCGAGGCGGGCGTTGGTGGACAGATCGAGGCCAGGGAAGACGACGACCGCGGCGCAGACCAGGCGAGCTCCGAGCGACATGCCGCGATCGTGCAACAGCCCGGAATCATGGGCCAAGGATTATGTAGGATACTGTAGGTCTGCCGTGTGGAGGCTACGCGCCCGCGGCCGCCACGCCCCGGGACAGGCTCGGGGCGAGGGCCTCCTCCACCGCCTCGCGGGCGCTCACCGCGGCGCGCTCGGCGCGCAGGTGGGCCCCGACGCGGACGTGGCGCTCGAGCAAGCGGGCGCGGAGGCTCACGGTCGGGTCGAAGGCGAGCGCGGCCGCCCACGCGGCCCGCAGCACGGAGCGCTCGGCGTCGCGATCGAGCGCGTGCTCGGTGGTGAGCGGCGTCGACGGGTGCGTGGTCAGCTCCTTCAGGCAGGCGTCGCGGGCCCGCGGCGGCAGGGAGAGCTGCGCCACCAGCTTCACGATCGGCGAGGCCTTCTCGCCGAGCGGCGCGAGCACGTAGCGAACCGCGTCGACCGCCGCGAGTCCGATGGGGGGACGACGGGCGACGAGGGCCTCCGCCTTCTCGAGCGCCTCGGCGGTGTCCTCGGCGGCGACGCCGAGGCGCTTGGCTGCTGTGACCGCCGCCTCGCGCTCGCGATCGTCCACGCCGTCGAGCAGCGCCACGGCGAACGCACCCGCGATGATCGCCTTGGCCGCGCGCCCGTCGAGGTCGTTCGGCACCTCGAGCGAGACGAGCGGGACCACGCCCTCGGCGCGCAGGATGCGCCGATCGTCCTCGGGCAACGCGAGCGCCTCGAGCAAGAGGTCGACCGCGCGGAGCTCCTCAGGGGTGCTCTCGCCGTCGGCCGCCCCGATCGTGCGCACGACCCGCACCGCGAGGATGCCCTCGCGCCGCATGCGCTCGCGCGCCGCCTCGAGCCCGATGGGCAGGAGCGCGCGGAACCCCTTGGGCTCCGCGGCGAGGCACAGGCCGTCGTCGATGGCGGGCTGCAGCGGGACGAACCACGGGGTGGCCGCGACCGGCGCCGCGGCCGCGACGAGCGCGCGCAGCCACGCGTCGTGATCGCTCTCGCGCCGCGCCGCGCCGCGGGCGATCGCCTCGTGGAACGTGACCCTCCGCCGCAGCACCGCGCCGAGCGCGTCCGCGTCGTCGCTGCCGAGGGTGGCGAACAGCGCGTCTTCGGCGGCGACGCGGACCAGGGTCTCGAGGTTCTGATCGATCACGCGCCGATGGTACTGCTAGCCCCCGAGCGTGTCGCCCGGCTTGCGACTCCTGACGCCGACGCGCGCGCCGAGCGACGCGGCGGCGGCGGTGACGGGCAGGATGACCACACCGAGCGGCGTGCGACTCAGCCCCCACATCACGAGACCGGCCAGCGCCCCCGCGAGCCCGCCCTCGCGCGGCCCCGCCTTCGCCCCGAAGCGGCCGACGAGGTAGCCGCCGGCGAAGGAGCTCACGCAGACCGCCACCACGCTCACTGAGACCAGCACCCCGAACCCCGGCTCGCCCATCGCCTTGATCATCGCCATCGCCAGCATCGCCAGCGGGACGAGCACGGCGAACACGGCGAGCGCGCCGAGGATCACCCAGGCGCCGCGCGAGCGCTCCTCGGGCAGCTCTCCCGGATCGGGCGCGCCGCCCCGAGCACCGGCAGTCGGCGCTTGCCGTCCGCCACTCAGAGCACCGCGAGGCGCCGCGGTCCGGCGTCGACGACGAGCCTGGGCAACGCGGCGACGGTGGCTCCGTCGAGCTCGCCGAACAGCGAATGGGCGTTGGCCCGCGCGACGCGCGCGTCGACGAACGCGCCGACCAGCGCCTGGGGGTCACGCTCGTCGGGCACGTCGAGGTGCACGATCTCGTTGCGCTCCGAGCGACCCATCACGCGCGAGGCCACCTTGGGCCCCGCCGTGCCCGCGGGCTTCGAGCGGCCCTCCACCAGCACCCGCACGCGGCTGCCCACGAGCCCAGCGAGGTGGGCCTGCTGCGCGCGCTCGACCTCGGCGAACAGCGCGGCGAGGCGCTCCGCCTTCACGGTCTCCGGAACGTCGTCTGCCAGCTTGAGCGCCGGGGTGTAGGGCCGCGGCGAGAACTTGAAGCCGAAGGCCGCGATGAACCCGGCCTCGCGGACGAGGGAGAGGGTCTCCTGGAAGTCCTCGTCGGTCTCCCCGGGGAAGCCCACGATGATGTCGGTCGAGAGGGTGATGCCGGGGCGCGCCGCGCGCAGGGCACCGATGCGCTCGAGGTATTCCGCGCGCGTGTAGCGCCGGATCATGCGCTTGAGGAGGCGATCGGAGCCGGACTGCACCGGCAAGTGCAGGTGCGCGGCCAGGACCGCGAGCTCGCCGTGGGCGGCCACGAGCTCCGGCCCGAGGTGACGCGGGTGGGGTGACGTGTAGCGCAGCCGCTCGAGGCTCGGGACCTCGCGCGCGATGGTGCGCAGCAGCCACGCGAAACGCGACGACGACGCGCGCCGGCTCGGTGACGCTTCGCTCGAGCCCTCGGCCTGGTCGGCCTCCTCGGGCGGGATCCAGCTGTTGACGGTCTGCCCGAGCAGGGTGATCTCGCGGGTGCCGCTCGCGACGCGCGCACGGATCTCGTCGACGATCTCGCTCGCGGGGCGGTAGCGCTCGGGGCCGCGCGTGTAGGGCACGACGCAGAACGAGCACCGCTCGTCGCAGCCCTTCATGGTGGTGACGAACGCGGAGACGTTGGAGGTGCCGCCCCCCGGTCCCATCGCGTGGCCCAGGTGATCGATCGGCGCGAGGAACGTGGGGTGGTCGAGGTCGAACACCGTGCGCACGGCGCGCCCTTCACCGAGGCGCGCGGCCTCGGCGAGGGCCGGGAGCTCGCGCAGGTTGTCGGGGCCCACGACCAGATCGAGGTGGGGGACGGCGTCGAGCAGCCGCTCGCCCTCCTGCTGGGCCACGCACCCGGTGACGGCGACGACCCGCCCCTGCCTCGCGCGCTTCCACTGCTTGAGCCGACCGACCTCGCTGCGGAGCTTGTGCTCGGCCTTCTCGCGCACGCTGCAGGTGTTGAACACCACGAGGTCCGCGTCGTCCTCGCCCTCGGCGCGCGACCAGCCGCCCGCGCGGAGGGCGTCCTCCATGCGCTCGGAGTCGTGGACGTTCATCTGACAGCCGAACGTCTCGAGGTGGTAGCGGGGGCCCGACATCGGACCGGAGACGCTAGCGCAGGGTCGCTTCGCCTGCGACACTCCGCGGGTCCGATGCGCCTGCTCCGTCTCGCCAGCGCGACCGTGCTCCTCGGGGGGATGCTCGGGCTCGGCGGCGTCTCCTGCGGGCAATCCTACGGCTCGTGGGGTGAGGGGGGCTGCGACACGTTCTGCAACCGCTGGGTCGGCGCGCGCTGCCGCAACCCCGTCTCGCGCGACGAATGTCTGACCAAGTGCATCACGGCCCGCGACCTCTGCCCCGCCCACCAGACCGCGCTGGTCCGCTGCGCCAACCTCGAGGGCAACATCATCTGCGACAGCGACTCGGGCGCGACCAAGATCGCCAACTGCACGAACCAGCAGGCGCAGGTCGACAGCTGCTCCACGTGTGCCACGTTCTGCAAGCGCTGGGTCGCGACGGGGTGCACGCGCGCGCTCGACTACGGCGAGTGCCTCTCCACGTGCCTCGACCGCCGCTGCGCGTCGCAGCACGGAAGCGCCGCGGTGTCCTGCGCGCGCCTCACGTGCGACGAGCTCGGCCACCCGGTCTCTGCGGATCCGTTCGGCAGCTGCGAGTTCGCCCTGCAGCAGGCGCAGGCGTGCGTGTCGCGGGTGGGGGGCAGCACGCCCTTCGCATGGCTGCCCGAGCGGTCGACGCCCGACACGGGGGTCGACACGAGGCCCGAGACAGCGCCTCCGATCGACGCGTTCGTCGAGGAGGGAACCTTCCCGCAATGACGTGGTCTGTGAGGGAATGCGCGCGCTCCCCCTCGGTCCCATCGCCGCCGTCACCGCCCTCGTCGCCACCCTCGGGGTGAGCCACACCCTCTACCAGCGCCACGAGGCGAAGGCGCAGCAAGGCGCGCTGTTGCGGGAGCGGGACGCTCTGCGAGACGAGGTGCGCGCGCCGATGGCGGCCCTCGTGGACAAGGTGGAGACCTGGACGGTCGAGCTCGGCAAGGACGGCTTCGCCGCGCAGCCCGCGACGGAGCTCCCACGCGAGGACAGCCTCTACCTCCACCTGCGGCTCGCCGACGCGAAGTCGAAGGGGAGCGTGCACGCGGCCGCGCAGCTGGGCGTGGTCGACGGCCTCGCGGGCTGTCTCCACCCCGCGCAGGAGATGTTCGCCTATGGCGACCTCGTGGCGCAGTCGGAGCTGCTCGGCGATCGCTTCACGAAGTCGGTCGAGGCCAGCTGGGACAAGCTCTCGCTCGACGCCCACGCGGGCACGCTCGCGCGCCACCGCGACGGGCACCACGCCTCGCTGCGCGCGGCCCTCGGCAAGGCCAAGGTCGTCGTGATCGCGCTCGACGAGGAGAGCGGCTTCGTGCCAGTCGCCGTGCGGCGGCTCGAGGACGGCGCGTCGCTCGTGCGCACCCGCCTCTCGCCTTCGTTCACGCTGGTCACCGTGGCCGGTGGCCCGCCGAGCCCGCTCGCGAAGAAGCAGGCCGAGGGGTGCAGCGTCGCGAACCTGCTGCTCGCCGCGCGCTGAGCATCCTGGCGGCCGCCGGCGGAGAACGGCGATCCGCCGGCGGTGCCACGCGCATCTCGGCCGGAATCGCCGGGTGAGAGGCTGGCACACGCTTCGCTGAGGCCTTGGTGCACCGCGACCTTGCGGCGTTCCCCACCCTCATGAATCCTCTCCCCATGCCCGTCCTCGGCCCGAAGCCGCCGCCTCGGGGGGAAGATCTCCCCTGCGACGACGGTGAGCCCATGGAGACCAAGCGCCATCGCCAGCAGATGAACCTGCTGGTCGACTCGCTCGACGAGCACTGGCGGGACCGCGACGACGTCTGTGTCGAGGGCAACATGGCGGTCTACTTCAGCGAGACCCAGGCCCGGAACCAGGACTTCCGCGCGCCGGACGTGTTCGTCGTGCTCGACACCGTCCGCAAGGAGCGCAAGCGCTGGGTCGTCTGGGAAGAGGAGGGCCGCACCCCCGACCTGGTGATCGAGCTCACGAGCGAGTCCACCGAGGCGGTCGATCGCGGCACCAAGAAGCGCGTGTACGCCCGCCTGCTGCGCGTCCCGGTCTACGTGATCTACGACCCGTTCTCGGCGGCTCTGGACGGCTTCGTCCTCGGGCTGCACGGCACCTACGAGCCGCTCGCGCTCGACGCCGATGGTCGTCTGCCTTGCACGCAGCTCGGGCTCTCGCTGGGCGTCGTTCCGGGAGAGTTCCAGGGCACCGAGGCCCCCTGGCTCCGCTGGTTCGACGCGGAGGGAAGGCTCGTTCGTCACCAACTCGAACACGCGCGGGAGGCCGAGCAGCACGCGCGGGACGCCGAGGAACGAGCACGCGAGGCGGAGCGACGAGCCGTCGCGTCCGAAGCGCGGGCGCGCGCGCTCGAAGCCGAGCTCGCGAAGCTCGAAGAACGGTGACGCGCTCGCCGGACATGCCACCTGCTGCGACCTCCCCACCTGTCGCATGCGCGAGACATTGTGCGGGCGCACGCAGCCGGTACGATCGCGGGATGCGTGGGTCGTGCTTCCTCGCCTTGTCCTTGTGCGTTCTCGTCGGTTGCTCGGGGACCCTCGAGGGGGGCGATCCCGAGGCGAGCGACGCCGGCGATGTCGAGACCAGCGTCGACGCGGCTCCGCCGCCGGCGGTCACCGCGTGCGAGGGCAAGCCCGACGGCGACGACTGCGCGAGCGACGGCAAGAGCCTCGTGCACTGCAAGGGCGGCGTCGCCACGACCGAGATCTGCACCGGCGGCTGCGCGGAGCTGGGCGTCGGCACCGACAAGTGCCTCTCGAACGCGCTCGAACCCTGCTTCGACGACGCCGACGGCGACTACTGCGGCGCCGCGATCGGGGGCGACGCGGGCAAGCTCTATCACTGCAAGGACAAGAAGACGGCGAGCACCGACGCGTGTCCTTCGGGGTGCTGGGACTCGCCAGGGCCTGGCGGCGACAAGTGCCTCTCGGACGCGGTCGAACCCTGCTTCAACGACGCGGACGGCGCCTACTGCGGCGACTCGATCGGCGGCGACGCGAACAAGGTCTATCACTGCAAGGGCAAGAAGACCGAGTCGACCGAGACCTGCACCGACGGCTGCCAGCACAACCCGCCCGGCGTCGCCGACACCTGCGCGGGCGCGCTCTCGTGCGGCAACGTGCAGTGGTGGAACAGCTCGATCAACTACGGGCCCTACATGAGCTCCGGCTGGTGGGACACGGACATCTACGCGCTCACGGGCACGAAGATCCAGCTGCGTCACGCGAGCCGGCTCGACAAGCACGGCGTCTACGGTTGGGGGTGGATGCCCGAGTTCACCGACCAGGTGACCGGGCGTCGGTTCCGATACCTGCACTTGCGACCGAGCGACCAGTACACGACCACGGTCGGCAAGGTGTACCCGGCGGGCACCGTCGTCGGCCTCTCCGGCGGCGACACGGCCGACACCGGCAAGCCGACCTACTCGACCGGCGCGCACCTCTGTGTGCAGACGCTCGACGCCTACCGCGACGTGTTCCCCGCCGGCAAGGACCCCTGCAAATAGACCGAAGCCCCGCGACCGAGAGGGTCACGGGGCTCCGTCAGAGGCGCGCGACGATCAGAGGCAGAGCTTGGCCTGCGGGAGCAGGCACTTGCTGGTCGTCGAGTCGCAGACCGCGGGGTAGGTGCAGCCTGGGCCGCCCGAGGTCTCGGTGAGGTTGCAGGTCGCGCCTTCCGCCCCGTTGGCCACGCACTTGCCACCCGCCACGCCGGTCGTGAGGTAGCAGCTCGTGCCGCCCGTGCACTCGGCGGGCTCGATGGTGGCGGTCTCGTCGCAGGTGCCCCCCGCGGTGTGGATGGCGAGCTTCTGGCAGGTGGAAGGGTCGGTCGCGAGCGCCCCCGCCTTGCAGTAGAAGCCGTTGCCCTGGTCGCACTGCTCGTTGTAATCGCACTCTGCCCCGGTCGCGATCGGGGTGTTGCACAGGCCGGTGGTGGCGGTGCCGGTCACCACGCAGCCGAAGCCCGGGCCGCAGGGCTTGACCGCGCCAGCCGCGCCGTCGACGTCGCAGGCGTCGCCGTCGCGTCCGAGCTTCACGCACTTGTCGAGCACGCACAGGAGGCCGTAGCCGCAGTCCTCGAACGTGGCGCAGCTCGCGGCCGCCACGGGCTTGGCGGCGCAGACGCCGCAGGGCTCGTCACCCTCGCGCGCGCAGTATCCGCTCGCGCACTGCGAGTGCCAGCTGCAGGCGCCCGCGCTGGCGACGGTGCCAGCAGGCTTGCACGCGGTCGGGACGTCGTTCGTCGCGAGCTCGGTGCACGAGAAGGTGGGGTAGGCGGTGGTGCAGGTCCCGAACGAGGTGACCGTGTCGCCCGTGCCCGGCGCATCGAGGCGGTCGAGCAGCTCGATCTTGTGGCGCGCGGTGCAGGCGGCGACGTCGACCCAGCGCGTGGTGAACGCGAAGTCGTTGCACGCCTTCCAGCGGTTGCAGATCGCGGCGGCGAGGTCGCCCGCGGCCTTGTCCTTCGCGGCGCCGGCATCTCCGCCGTCGGTCGCGGTGGAGTCGGTCGCGGTCGAGTCGGTCGTGGCCGAGTCGGTGGCGCTGGAGTCGGTGGCCGTCGAGTCCGTCGCCGTGGAGTCGGCCGCCGTGGAGTCGGTCGCCGTCGAGTCGGTCGCGGTCGAGTCGGTCGCGGTCGAGTCGGTCGCCGTCGAGTCGGTCGCCGTGGTGTCGGTTCCCGAGTCGGTCGAGCCCGTGTCGACGCCGGTGTCCGTGCTGGTCTCGGCGCCGCCTTCGATCGCGGAGTCCTCGACGGGCAGGTCGCCGGTGCCGTCGTCGCCGCCACAGGCGGGGAGGGCACACGCGAGCGCCAGGGTGGAGAGAGCAGCGAGACCGAGCAGCAAGTTCTTCGAGCGCATGGGACGAGGCTTTGAGCGTGGAGTCGACCGCGGTGCAAGTGGTCAACCGGGTCCCGTGGTGCCCGCGACGAGGGTGGGGGACAGCGGCCCCACCGGGTTCGGGAGGGCGGACTCGCGCACGGTTCGCGTGCTCACTTGCTCCTCGAGCGGTTGCGCCGAGCATGCGTCCGCGAGCACGCCGAACGCCGCAGCGACCTCGGCCGCCGACGGTCGGGCGGCCGGGTCCTTGGCCAGACATTGCATGACGAGGCCCACGAGCTCCGCGGGTGCCTCGGCGCCGAGCACGAGCGGCTCGGGCACGCTCTCGGCGTGCGCGCGCATCCACGCCGCGGGCGACTTTGCCTGGAACGGCAGTCGACCGGCGAGCGCCTGGTAGACGATGAGGCCCGCCGCGTAGACGTCGACCTTCTCGGCGGCGTGCTCGGGATCCAGGATCTGTTCGGGCGCCATGTACTCGGGCGTGCCGACGATCGCGCCGGACCGTGTGCTCCCGGTGGGCAGGGCACCGTGCAGCTTGGAGACCCCGAAATCCAGCAGCTTCAGGCCCGGTGCGGTCGACGTGAGCATCACGTTGGACGGCTTCACGTCGCGGTGCACGATGCCCGCGGCGTGGGCCGCGGCGAGCGCGTCGGCGAGCGTCGCGCCGATCCGCAGGCCCATCGTGACGGGCAGCGTGGGCTCGCTCCCGAGCCGCGCGGCCAGGGTTTCCCCCTCGACGAGCTCGAGGATCTGGAAGAGGCGGCCGTCCTCGGAGACGTCGACGTGCAGCGACCGGACGATCGCCGGATGGCGCACGCTCGCCGCCGCGCTCGCCTCGCGCAGGAAGCGGTAGAGACCGTCGAGTTCCTGGGCGGTCGCGGCCTGCACCATTTTGATGGCCACGGGGCGGTCGATGACCCGATCGTGACCCCGGTAGACGACCCCCATGCCCCCGAATCCGAGGGGTCGTTCGATGACCACGCGCTCCCCGAGCACGGTCCCGGAGGGCAGGGGAGGCGCCACCGCGTGTGCCTCGGCGAGCCGCGAGAGGGCGACGGAGAGCTCGCGGGATCGCTCCTTCACCTTCTCGTCGAGCTGGAAGTTGAGCTGCTCGATCTCCTTGGCGCGGGCGACGATCTCGCTCACCTGCTCGGCGACGCGCCGCTCGAGGGTCTCGTTGGCGCGCTCGACGGTCACCCGCGCGCGGACCTCGCGCACGAGCGCGGAGAACGAGCTCCGCGCGATGCCGAACGCGATGAGCGTGAACCCCATGGCGGTGAGCGAGGTGGCGCGGCGGATCCCGTCGTGCGGCTGCACGTAGGGGTAGCCCGCGAGCAGCACGCCGAGCGCGCCGAAGAGGGCGATGCTGTGCGAGACCACGCGCAGCCGCACGCCGACGGCCACCGCGAGGATGGTCATCACGTAGGGGTTGATGGCGGTGTGGATCCGCTGCGCGTTCAGCGCGAGCAGGGCGCCCCAGACGGCGTAGGGGATGGCCAGCATCTCGCCGACGCGCCGCTGGAGGAACGGCGCCTTGCGGTCGGGGAGGAACGCGACGACCCCGACGAACAGCGACAGCGGGATCATCGCCGCGTGCAGCGTGACGAGCCCCGAGCGCCAGTAGGCCTCTGCGGGGCTGCTCGGGGCGACCAGGATCTGGCCGGTCGCGATGCCCACGTGCACGGCGAGGAGCAGGGGCGCATACAGGCGCGCGCGCCGCAGGTTGTGGTGCTGCCGCTCCTGCTCCAGGCGCTCGATCTCCTCCGCGCCGAGGTCGCGCGCGGGGAAGAAGACCTCCACCACGCGGTCCCGGAGCGAGCGATCGCCGGCGGACTGCGGTTGCACCCTCCGATGGTAAGGGGTTGCGCGGCCGGATGGGGAGGTCTACGAATCGGCCCGTCTCGGGAGTCGCACAGTCCGGTAGTGCACGAGCTTTGGGTGCTCGTTGTCGCGGGTTCAAATCCCGCCTCCCCGACCAGTTTCTCGGTTTCTGCCCTCTCACCCGAGGGCGAGGGCCGCCCGGATCACCTGCACCACCGCGATGCCGGTGCACGTCTGGCCGATGGCGAACGAGATCGTGCGCCACGGCTGGACGCCCTTGATGTACGCGAGCGCGTGCACGACGCGCATGGCCGCGAACGTGCCGCAGAGGCCGAGGACCCAGCTCTTCGACGCGCCGAGCACCACGTAGAGGAACGTCACGATGAGGAACGGGACGATGTTCGCGAGCGCGTTGCGGTGCGCGCGCATCACCCGGGCCACCTGCTCGGGGTCCTCGGTGACGACCTTGGCGCCCTTGGAGACGGTCCCCGCGTCCTCCTTGTTGGGCGTGGTCTTGGACGACGCGCGAGCGCCGCCCCCGGCCGAGTCGACCAGGATGAGGAGCACGCACAGCCCCGCGGCGAAGAGGCAGTAGGTCGCGAACGGCGGCGAGCGGAAGACGTCCATGGCGAAGAGGCTACGGACTCCTTCAGACCACGTGCAAGTTCGGCCTGCCCGCCCACGGAGATCGAGGCGGTCGCCTCGGGCTCCCGCAAGAGCGTCACTTCCCCTCCACGAAGCGCGACACCGAGATGCGCGTCCAGTGCTCGTCTACCCGATACCGGACCGTCACCGACCTCGACGTGTTCACGAACGTGGTCTCCTCTCCGACGGACGAGACCTTCACGAGCTTCGCTTTCAGCAGAGGCAGCGCCTCTTCGTACGGGTCGATGATTTGGAGGACGTAGCGCGCCACGCCGCCCGTCGGTGTCGAGTAGACCCCCAGCCTTCCATCGACAAGGTCGCCTTCCAGCATGCCCTCGGTCCTCAGGCAGCTCCGGAGAGCCTCGACCAGGACGGGCGCCAGTTGCTGTACTTCGGCGTCGAGGAGGTGCTTGTCCATCCACGCGAGCTCGCCTCCGTCGCGCAGCGTCTCGGCGAGGGGCACCCATGGTTCCAGGAAGAGGACCGCGCCGCCGTTCGATGGCTCCAGCGTCGCCACGACCCAGCTCTCCGCGTCGTGCCACACCAGGCTGCCCTGGTGAGCCCGCGGGGAACCCCAGGTCGCCGTGAGCGACTTCTTGGCGGCCGCCAGGCTCGGATAGGTGATGGCGACGCGATGCAGACCGAGCCCGAACACGGACCCCGACAGCAATCCAGCGTGGACCGCTTTCGGCGAGGGCTTTGACTTGCCGCCGTAGTCGAAGGCCTCCCACAGCGGGAACGTGGCCTTGATTTCGCTCGCCGACATGCCGAAGGCCAGGCCGCGCAACGAACCCGAGAGGGAGGGGCCGTCCATGGAAGGGAACGGGCTCGGCGTCGTCACGAGGAAGTGAGCGCGCACGCTCGGAATCGTCAGCGAAGGAATGGTGGCCTTCGGCACGGCCAGCGGTGCAGCCATGGGTTGCGTGCTCGGACTCGCGCGTACGACCACGCGCGGCACGACCACCATGGGTGTCGGTGCACTCGACGGTGCACCACGACACCCGAGCGCGAGCAGACCAAGAACGACGCACCTCATCGCTCGGGTTGGTCACCGAGAACAGCGCAGTCCTTGGCGACCTTCACCCGTCGTGGGTGGCAGGGTTTCTGCACGCGCCGTTCGCATGCGATCGGCGGCCGCGCTCGGGATGCTGTTCGCGACCGCTTCGGCGACGGCTGCCTAGACGGTGCCGCTCTACCTGAACGCCGATCGACCAGGCCTCGGGTTCGACGTCGAAGGCGTGGACCTCCCGGTCGTCCGACATTGCGAAGCTCCCTGCGCCCTCCACCTCCCGCCGGGGCGCTACACCGTCCTCGCGCGGGGCCGAGACGTGTACGAGCGCAAGAACCGGGTCAACCTCGTTCGCCCGCTCTTCGTGGACGTGGAGGTGGGCTCCAGGGACCTGCGGAACACAGGGCTCGGCCTCGGGATTTCGGGGTGCGCGCTGTTCGGCGGCGGGTTCTTGGTCCTCGCCGCCTCGGCGATCTCCACAGACCAGCAGATGGGCCGGCAGGTGGGCGTGTGGGGAGCCGTGCTCATGGGCAGCGGTGTGGTCCTGGCAGGTATCGGCTGGCCGATCTTCGGGTCGTACCGGCTGAAGGTCAGCACCCGCAAGGTCGGCGCGATCTCTCCGCAGCTGGTGGCCATGCCGCTTCCAGGCGGCGCGGCCCCTCGCGTCAGGCGTCTTCTGAGCTACCACTGTCCGATCAGCGCGAGGCCGTAGGTCGAGCGCGTCGGGAGAGGGTGACCGCGACCCTCGCTGGCTTGTCGCGAGGCCGGTGATCCACGCGAGCGCGGTCATGTCGATCCGATGGCGCTCGCGTAGCCGACCAGCGCGCCGGCAGCGGCACCGTCGGCCGAGCAGACCCAGTTCCAGGGCGAGCAGCCCGCGAGTCCACCGATCGCGCCGAACAGGAGGGGGAGAGCTGCCCGCATCGCCACCGAGAGGAACCCGCGCCCGAGATTGCCGTGCGCTGCGTGCACGAAGGCGGGCGCGAGCAGGTAGCCGGCGAGCGACACCCCCATCATGCCGATGCCCGCGCGTTGCGCCGTCAAGCTCACCAGCATCCCCGGGACCACGCTGAGCGCCACCAGCGAGTCGGTCGCCCAGATCGACCCGCCATACCAGCGCGCCGGTCCAGTGGGCGCCACGGGCTCAGTGACGCTCTCGGGCGACGGAGTGGGCGTGGGGTGCAACGTGGTGGGCGCCTTCAGTTCGTCGCTCGGCATGGGCTCTTCGTGCGGCATTCCCTCCGCAGACGCCGAACTCGCCAGCAGTAGGATCGAGTAGGCTGACCGGCGCATGCGTCGGATGGAGCAACCGCCGTTCCATCCGGCCTCGAAACGCCGCCCTCCGCCGGCCTACCCAAGAGCAAGATGATGGTCGGCCACGAGCCCCCGCCCGAGTCCCGCCCGTCGCAGTCCTCGCGTCGCAGCCGGGAGCGCGTCTCGGTCGGGTTCGACGTCCGCTTCGACCTCGAGGCGCACGTCAGCCACGTCAGCGAGCACAACTTCTACCAGGGGTTCTCCGAGAACCTCTCGGACGGCGGCCTCTTCGTGCAGACCTACCAGGTCCACCGGATCGGCGACGTCCTCCAGCTGCAGCTCACGCTCCCCGACGATGTCGACCCGATCCTCGTGCGCGGCGTCGTGCGCTGGGTGCGTGCGTACGACGAGCCGACCGACACCAAGCCGGGCTTCGGCCTCCAGTTCCAGGGGCTCGATGCGGTGGACCAGAAGCGCATCGAGCGGTTCCTGCGCCTGCGGAGCCCGATCTTCTACGAGGAGTGACCCGGAGCGACCAGGCCGATCAGACCAGGCCGAGCAGCTTGCGGATCGGCCCGGTGAACAGCTGGTCGTCGTCTGCACGGATCAAAGCGGTCGCGCCAGACGGTGATCTTGCCGTCGCGCACCTCGAAGGTGCCGCACACCCAGATGTCGAGGTGGAAGACCTTGCCCGAGAGAACGTCGGTGCGCTCGGTGAGCACGACGCCGTCGCGTGCCGCGATGGCGTGCATCGTCACCTGGAAGGTGTCGAACAGCTTCAGGAACTGTCGCAGCATCTTCTCGGTCGCGACCTTGCCGCGCGCGGGAGGGAAGGGGACGTTCTCGTAGACGACGTCGTCCGCGAGCAGCGCGAGGGCGGCCTCGTTGTGGCCAGCCTCGAGCTCGCGCAGGAACGTCTCCACGATCGCCTGGGACTCCTGGTCGCTCATGGCTCCCGGTTACCACGTGGCCGACGAGCCCGCATTCGAGCTACCCTCGGCCCCATGAAACGCGCCCTCCTCACCCTCGTGCTGCTCGCCTTCGCTGGCGGCTGCACCCCGACCCCCGAGGCCGTCTGCAAGAAGCTCGAGGAGCTCGGCGAGAAGGAGAAGGGCAGCTTCAAGCTCTCCACCTCCAAGTGCCTCAAGAGCATGAACGAGCTCAAGGAGCGCGATCCGGACGCCTACAAGTGCGCGGCCAAGACCATCGTCAAGCTGAGCAACCTCGACACGGCGTTCCTCGCCCTCTCGGTGTGCGACAAGAACAAGCCGAAGAAGAGCAAGTCGGCCGATGACGACGACGACAAGGGCAAGAAGAAGTCGTCGGACGACGACGACGACAGCCCGAAGAAGAAGAAGTCCTCGGACGACGACTGACTGGTGACACGACTTGGCTCAGTGGCGAGCCACGTACTCCTAGGGTTCTCCCCTCGTCGCACTGGTCGGGATCTTGCAAAGCGGTAGGCATGCGGTTCGCTATCTGTGCCGTGCTGGCGACGCTGTCCTGCAGCGGAAAGGCCGTCGACCCGCCCAAAGCCATGGAGGACGCTGGCGGTGACGTCATCGACACGCCGTCCACGTGTGTCGTCCAGGGTTCGGCCCCGTTCGCCGCCCAGTTCCACGGCGAGCTGCCCGACCGCTACGGCCCGCTACTCATCGAAGCCTGGTTCCCCCAAGGTCGACTTCCAGGCAAGACCGTTGCCTTCCGCTGGGCGGGCGAGGTGGGCTTCGCCACCCTCGATGCGGCTGGGTCGGCCACTGTCAGCCTGCCCGACCCCTGTGCGCCAGGGCTGCGACTGACTCTAGGGGCATCGCCAGGCCTCGCAGTGAAGGGGACGGTCAACGGCTCTGGACGCCTGAGCGATGCACCTCGCCTCATCGACCTCGACGTCACGCTGTGCCCGTCGGGCGTGCCCGCGGTGACGACGCCATCGGCCAGCCCGGCACTGCGCGTCTTTCCAACCGCGGTCCTGAGCATCAAGGGTGTCCCCGCCGACCAGGCGAGCCTGGCGGCCATCCACGCAACGCCGGAGTGGGACCTCCTGGCCGTGGCCGCAGATGGCTTCGTCGTCGCCCCGAAGACCGCGTTCGATCCGTTTGTCGAGACCACGATCGATCTCGCCCCTGCGCGTGACATCATGGGCGTGCCCTACGGCCTCGGTGTCGCGACGACGCTGTCGCTCTCCGCGGTCGTCACAGACCCGGCGTTCGAGGCTGGGACACTGCCCGACGGAGCTTTCATCGGCACGGCCCCCGCGATCGTCTCCGGCCGACTGCTGGTGCCTGCAACCAAGTACGTCGGCGACTATTACGTGATGTTCGGTCTCGGGGACGCGAAGGGGGCCAAGAGCGTGCGCCTCCGCCATCGGCTGGTCTGCGAAGGCCCGACCGGCGCTGCAACAATCCGTCTGATCTCGGAGCGTGGTGAGATCGTCCTCGCGACGCCCCGGTGCAAGAGCGATCCTGTCGACGAGCTCGTTCCGCTCCCAGCCGGCGGTCGATGGGCGCTGGAGGCGAGCGCCGCACGGAACCAGATCGGCTGTCGAGCCGACGGCTCGTATGCTCCAGCAGCCTACGAACTCGACGAGTTCGCGTTCGAGTGACCCGCGCTCACTCGGTGCACGGACGTTCGATCGAAGCGTCTCTGCTCCTTCAAGCAGAGGAACCGCTTCTTCAGGGCGAGGGCCGGTTGCACGAGGCAGTTCGCTTCGGACTGAGTGAGGTTGATCGTCTCCACGCTGAGGAGGCAACCGCCCCTGTCGAAGCGGTAAGTGGCCTGACCGCACATCCCCGGCGCGCACTCCGCCAGCTGTGCGCGCAGGGTCTTTACTCCGCCGCGATGTCGCCATCGAGGCACGTGATGGGCCGGTCCTCGCAACGGGGCAGTCTCGGATCGGGGACGGCCGTGTGCGGCCCCCGGTCCACGAAAGTGTCCGCCACCGCGAGACCGTCCGACACGTCGAACGCCGCGCCGCCGTCCACGCCGGTCTCGAGCGAAGGGCTCCCCACCGCGGTGTCTTCTTCGCCCTCGGGGAGCGGGAGCCCGGAGCGTGCGCCACAGGCGAGAGACAGAGAAGCGAAGCCGACGAGGAGGAAGCGAGCGATCATCTTCGAGGGTGCAACGACGCGCGCGTTCGCGAAGAGGCGCGATGCCGCCGACACCGGCCTGCGCCAGCGGCGCGACGCGCCGCCACCGCTCACTTCGCGGGTGAGCTCAGCGCCCAGGTGACCCCGAACGGATCCACCAGCTGGCCGTACTTGTCGCCCCAGAACGCGACCGCGAACGGGAGCTTCTCCGTACACCTCGCTTCGATCGCGCGCTTCCACCACGCGTCGCCGTCGGCCACCACGAGCTGCATCGTGTAGCTCGCCGACCGCTGCACCGGCGGCCCCCCATCTCCGGGAAGGCGTCGGCGATCATCAGCGCACCGCCGTTGATGTCGAGGTGGCAGTGCATGAGCCGCTTGGCGTCCTGCGCTGGCATGCGGGCGACCTCCTTCGCGCCGAATGCGCGCTGGTAGAACGCCGACGCCTCCGCGGCGCCGTCGATCGCGAGGTACGGCACGACCCCCAGCGGCTGCGAGGGCGTGGCCGGGCGCGGCGCGTTCGGCGCCGGGTGCATCTCGGTCACCGCGATCATCTCCACGACGGCGTCGCCCATGTAGCCGAGCGTCTCCTTCGCCGACGCGATCGCCTCCTCCTTGCTCGCGTACTCCGCGAGCGAGTAGCCACCGGCCGCCATCCAGCCGTCGCCGCTCGGCGGATCCTCGACCGTGATCGCGCCGTCCTTCTTGACGACGCGCGCGCCCGCGGTGGCCCGCTTGCCGAGCGCGCCGGTCGCGAGGAGGGAGCCGGCCGCGATCTTCTCGCGGATGGCCTGACCGACCCTCGCCATGTGCGCGGGGTCGGGGGGGCCGGACATCTGGGACGACGAGACCAGCTGGAGAAACGCATGGGCGAGAAGCTACCAGGATTGCGCGCTGCACCGGAGTGATGACCCTGCGCGGAGTCGCGTAAGCTGGCCCGCGATGGCGAGTGTCATGGCGGTGATCAGCAAGGCGCAGTTCGAGGCGCAGCACCGGGGTGCGAAGATCGGTGATCGGCTGGCCATCGATCGCTACACCAGCGCGAACAAGGGACTCTCGGCGCTGGCCGACGGAGGCGCGCTGTTCCTCGTCACCGTCCGCCCACCCACTGAGCAGCTGTGGCTCGTGGCCGTCCTCGAGAGTCCGACCCTCGAGGATGGTGCCTGGATCGCGCGCGAGAACGCGATGCCGGTGGTCGATCTCGCCCCCGTGCGCGACCGGCTCCGGTTCGTGAACGGCAAGGGCCTGCCAGACAAGGCCGGCGCTCTCGGCATGAGCCTCCAGACGCCGCGGCCCCTGACCGACGACGACGTCGCTCTGCTGCGTTCAGTGACCCATGGCGAGCGCCCGACCAAGGTGACGGTGCAGCGAAGCACTCCCAGGCCCGCGGACCACCCCTTCACCGGCGAGGCCGCGCTCGCCGCGGCAGAGGCCGCTCTCGCCGCCAAGGACCGCGTGGTCGCGCTCGACGCCCTCCTGTCGGCGTGGCGCAGCTGTCGCGCTCAAGAGCTCGCCGAAGTGATCGACGTCGTCTCGGACGACGCAGCCCGCACGCTCGAGCCCATCCCGAGCGAGGCCAAGGAGCTGCCCGCGCGCTGGACCGCGGTGGAGATGCTGGGGCGAGCCGTCGACGTCCCGCGTCTCCTCCCTGGTCTCTTCCAGAACCCTCTCGGGTCGGTCGGTGAACGCCTGCAGGCCCTACTCGCGCGCGGACCCGATCCGCGGGTGGGCCGCGCGTTGCTCGATTTCGTGGACCGCAAGCCGACCACCGCGAGCTCCCGCTTCTCGGTGTGGGTGAACGTCTTCGGTGCGTTGCCGACGATGGTGGACGAGAGTGCCGCGTCGCGCGTCGCGGAGCTCCGCGCGCGCTCGTCCGAGGGTGGGGTGTTCGGGCCGAAGTACATCGGGTGGCTCGCCAAGCTGCGCCTGCCGCCCGTGGCCACCCTGGACGAGGCCACGCGCCTTCGCGTGCGTGCCCTGCTCGGTCGTGCGAAGGCGCTCGCTGTCGCGGAGCCACAGGTCCTCACCACCCCGACGGCAGAACGCCCAGCGCCCACGGCATCTCGGACAGCGCTGTCCGTCCCCGAGGCGATGGCCGCCGCGGTCACCGCGATGCAGACCGAGCGCTACGAAGACGCCCTGATCGAGCTCCTCTCGGTGTGGGAGCGGACCGGCGACAAGGAGCTCGCCGACCTCGTCGACGCGTTGACCCTGGCCCTCCAGCCGCGGCTCCCCGCGCTGGCCGACGGCATCCACGCGTGGTTGGACCGTGAGGCCGAGGGGCGCGCGGCCGACATCGTCCTCCTGGTCCGCTCCTTCGCCTTCGCCATCGGCGAGCTCGTCCAGGTGTACGATCGTCTGCGCGCGCGACCCGTCGATCCACGGATCGGCCGGGCGTTTCTCGAGCGGGCAGAGGTGGCTGGAAACCGGCTGACCGCCGAGGACCACTGGAACGGTGTCCTCGATCTCCTCGCCCGGCACGGCGAGCCGTCGGCGCTGGCGAACGTCGAGTCGTACGTGGAACGAGAGATCGATGCCCACACCGCGCGCCACTTCCCGGTGGATCGACCGCGCCGCCGCGCGGCGATGCGCGTCGTCCAGACCTTTCGCGATCGGGTCGCGCGCCTCGTTCCGCTCCCCGCCGACGCGCGGGCTCGCCTTGGCGAGATCCGCGCCCTGCTCCCCGCCCCGCCGGCGCATCCCGAAGCGCCTCTCCTCGCCGCGATCGTCGCCGCGCCCGACGACGACGGCCCTCGCCTCGTCTACGCCGACTGGCTCCAGGAGCGTGGCGACAAGCTCGGCGAGTGGATCGCCGTGGAGGTCGGCCTCGCGCGCACGCCGGGCGACCGCAAGCTCGTGGCGCGCCGGAAGGCCCTCACGCGAACCCACGCCGATCGGGCGGCGCTCATCGCCCCGGTTCGTCCGATCCTCCAGTATGGTGATTGGTCCTACGAACGCGGGATGTTGAAGCGCATCGAGGTGCAAGAAATCGCCGTCAGCGACCGACCGCTGCTCGCCCACCCGCGGTTCGCCACCGTCGAGGAGATCGAGTTCCTGCGGACATCCGACGAAGACGTCTTGCACTGGCTCCGAACGCCCGCGCTGCCATCGCTGCGACGCGTGCGCGTCGACTCGATCGTCTTCGCGGCGCTGGCCTCGGGGCCTCCCGTGCCGACGCTCAGGCACGTGAGCACCCACGCCGAGCAGCTACCGCCACCCGATCCGACGATCGCCGACGCCCCCGGCCTCCCCTCGCTCTGCGTGCTCGAGTTCTACAGCTGGAGTCACCCGCTCGCCGAGTGGCTGCTGGACGGAGCCCTCGGCCGACGACTCGAACGCCTCGTGTGCGAGGCAGAGCGGGTGAAGGCCTGGCGCGCGGCCGTCGCGCGACGCGATCTTTCCATCGTCGTCGAAACATCCAAGGACTGAACGCGGGAACCCGATGGAGAGAGGGTTGTCGTTGACCGCATGCGCCCGCTCGTCCTCGGCCTCCTCGCACTCCTCGCCCTCGACGCCTGCCACCCGCCAGCGCCCAGGCCCGTGCGCAAGGGGCCGCTGGTGTTCTTCCACCAGGTGCGCGTCTTCAAGGGCGAAGGCAAGACCCTCTTGCCGGCCTTCGTCGACGCGCACGTCCACGCCGGCAAGGAGGACGAGCACCTGCAGCAGAACCTCGTGTTCGGCGTCGGCCTCGTCGTCGACATGTTCGGCCCGCCCTCCCAGATCAAGGCCCGCCACGCCGCCGAGACCGCCTTGATCCCGGACACCCTCGCCGACCTCCGCGGCGCGGCGACGCTCGCCACCGCGCCGAACGGCCACGGCACCGAGTTCGGCATCCCCATCCCGACCCTCGCCAGCCCCGAGGAGGCCCCCGCGTTCGTCGACGGGCGCGTGGCCGAGGGCGCCGACTTCGTGAAGATCGTCTTCGAGGAGGACATGCCCACGATCTCGCGTCAGACGATGCGCGCGCTGATCGACGCCGCGCACGCCCGCGGCAAGCTCGCGCTCATCCACGTCGGCAAGCAGCACGAGGCGCGCGCCGCGATCGAGGAGGGCGCCGACGGTCTCGCGCACCTGTTCTACGACAGCGCGCCGAGCGCCGACCTCGGGCCGCTGGTCGCGAGCAAGAAGGCCTTCGTCATCCCCACGCTCACGGTGCTCGCGCGCCACTGCGGCGTGCGCCCGGGGATCGCCATCGCGGAGGACCCACAGCTCTCGCCCTACCTGCTCCCCGGCGCGGGCAAGCGCCTGCGCAAGAGCTACAAGGGCGAGGACGGCAACTGCATCCACCACGCCTTCGCCGCCGTCGCCGCGATGAAGGCGGCCAAGGTGCCGATCCTGGCCGGCACCGACGCCGCCAACGCCGGCACGGCCCACGGCGCGAGCCTGCACGGCGAGCTCTCGCTCCTCGTCGACGCGGGGCTCACCCCGACCGAGGCGCTCACGGCCGCGACCGCCACCCCCGCGCGCGTGTTCTCCCTCGCGGGCCGCGGCCACATCGCGCCCGGCATGCGCGCCGACCTCGTGCTCGTCGCGGGCGACCCCACCAAGGACATCAAGGCCACGCGCGCGATCGTGACGATCTGGAAGCTCGGCGCGCGCGTCCCGCGGCCGCGGCTAGCCGGGACCTGAATAGCCAGCGCAGAGCCGCACTGCGAGCTCGTCGGCGAGGCCGAGCGCCTCGTCGAGTGGCAACGCGAGCGCGCCGTCCACCACCAGGCGTGCGACGCCATGGACCCCGCTCCAGAAGATCCACGCGGCGCGATCCGGCGCCACACCGTGCGCCTCGTCGCGTACCCACGCGGCGATCAGCGCCTCCAGCTGCTCGTAGGCCGTGCGCTCCACCGTCGGGAGCCGCAAGCGCGGGTCGCGCGCGTGGGTGCCGCTCTCGCCGAACATGACCCGGAACTGGGCCGGGTTCTGGATCGCGAACCGCACGTAGACCCTGCCCATCGTCGAGAAGCGCCGCACGTAGGGGGCCTCCGCCACCGCGGCGAGGCTCTGCGCCATCTCGGCGGCGAGCGCCTCGAAGCCGAGCTGCGCGATCGCCAGCAGCAGGTCGCCGCGGTCCCGGAAGTGCCGGTAGCACGCGGCGGGATCGACCCCGACCTCCCGGGCGGCCTCCCGCAGCGAGAAGCCGGCCGGACCGTGCTCACGGACCAGCTTCGTCGCCGCCTCGAGCAGCGCCGATCGCAGGTCTCCGTGGTGGTAGGCCGCCTTCGGCTTCCGCTTGGCCATGGCCCATCGTTGACATCGTTCCGGCGGCCGGTAAAGTCAACGGTGTAGACATCGACGTTGACATTCGGTCGCGTCGGCTCCTCTTGCTTCGAACGGAGGCCCCGTGAACCAGTCCCTGCTCGTCTCTGCCACGCTCCTCGTGCTCGTCCTTGCTCCTCTGCGCGTCGCCGCCTCGCCCTGCGCGACAGGCGAGACGAACTGCCCGGCCCCGAGCGACGGCCCGCGGTCGGTCGCGGTCGAGACCAACGTCCTCTGGCCGTTCTTCCCGGGCGGCATCTTCGAGATGCGGGTGCTCGTCCCCGTGGTCCGCGCCGACCGGGACTTCCGCGGCGAGCTCGTGCTCGGGGGCTACTCCGACTTCGCTTCGCGCGTCGTCCGCAACGACGAATACGGCAAGGTCGGCAACCTGTCGGCGAAGCTCGGATGGCGGCAGTTCCTGGTCTCCGGACTGCACGTCGAGGTCAGCGCCAACATCGGCTGGCGGCGCGAGCAGAACCGTCCACCGAGCGGTGCGCAGACGTTCCCCGCCACGATCGACGGCTTCCAGACCCGCCTCTGGTTCCTCGCGGGCTATCAGCACGAGCTGTCCCCGCGCCTCTACGTCAACGCCCGCGCCGGGCTCGGCGTGCACGTCTACCGGAGCGATGCCTACGGGGGCCTCGAGAAGCGGCTCGTGCCTGGCGGAGACCTCAACCTCGGCTTTCGCCTCTAGAGAGCTCGTCGAGCGCGGCGGCCATCTGCGCCTCGTCCTCGTCGGCGGCCGCCTCGAGCGCGACGCGGAGCTGCGGGTCCGCGCTCGCCGCCGACACCACGCGCAGGCGCTTGTGCGCCGTGCTGCGCCCGGAGGCCGCGATCGCCGCCGCCGCGCGCTTCCACGCGGGCGCCGTCGGGTCCTCCACCAGCGCGAGCAGCGCCTCCTCCGTGGGCGGCTCTCCTCCGCGGAACGTCGTCGTGCCGCGCGAGAGCGCGCGCAGCGAAGCCACCCAGTCGCCGGGCTCACGCGCCTCGCGGGCGAGCGCGCGGTCGTCGACCGCGCCGCCCGTCGCCGCGATCTCCTGGGCCTCGCGGATCCGCTCGGCGAGGGCCTGCGCGCGCGCGTCGATCGAGGCGTGGATGCCCTCCTGGAACGGCCCGTTCTTGAGCGCGTCCACCAGGATCTCGCGCAGCACGAGCCCGCCCTTGTCGTAGAGGCGGACCACGCGCGCCTGGTTGCCGAGCGCGAGGTCGATGGTGTCGATCTCCACCTCGCCCACGCTCGCGAGCGGGATGAACTCCTTCTTGCCGACCCCGCCGAACAGGATCCCGTCGGTGCCCACCACGCAGGTGCGCGACAAGGCGAGGGTGAGCGCTGTGACCAGCATGCCGACGAACCCGAACATCGCCGCGATGGCCATCACGGCGCTGTGGAGGACGCCGGCGGCGAAGAACATCAAGATCGGGGCGAGCACCGAGAGGACCACGTACTTGAGCCGTTTCCGGTACGCGTCCACGTCGCGGCTGCGCACGACGAAGCTCGCCGTCGCGTGCGCCGCGTCGAACCGCAACTCCTCCACCGCCTGGCGCCCCTCGGCCACGTTGCGCACGAGGAGGTCCACCTGCGAGCGGCCGCGGGCGAGGCGCACCAGCGTCCCCTCGCGCGCGTGCGGGATCACCACCGCCGACCGCAGGGCGCTGCGGTTCGCGATCACCCGATCCCCGACGTACACGTGGTCGCCGCGCAGAGAGAGCTCACCCGCGCACTCGGCCTTGCGCAGCTGCGTGGAGCGGTGCAGCGCGTAGAACACGGTGACGAGGATGGTCGGCGAGATCGCCGCGAGGAACGCCGGCGAGATCGCGATGGCCAGCGCGGTCAGCGTGGCCGCGATGGAGCCGAACAGGATGAGACTCGGCACCCCCACGTGGGCGACCGAGCTGCGCAGCTTCTCCACCCGCACCTGGTCAGCGTAGGATCAATCGCCGCTGGCGTCGCTCGCCGCGTCCGCGTCGGGAGCCGCGTCGCCCACGCCGGCGTCGCCGACCTTGCTCCAGTCGCCGCCGTCGCGGCAGGCCCCGCGGAAGAAGCGCAGGAGGTCATCGGCGCTGTTCGGGAAGCACGGCGCCGCGGCTCCGGTGATGCAGGCGGCGCGCCGCGCAGCGAAGGAGGCGCAGGCCCCGCCACCATCGACGCCGCCGTCGGCGCTGCTCTGCGCGGCCTCCGAGCAGTCCTGCCACTGCGAGCGGTCGCTCGTCGATCCCGACCCCGGCGTCGTGTCGCAGTCGTCGAAGGAGCAGACCGTCGACAGGCAGTCGCGGCCGCACTGGACGACGTGGGCGCAGTCGCTCTTGCCGTCGACCAGCGCGACGCACGCCGCTTCGTCGGCGCCGAGGCGGCCGAACCAGGTGGTCAGCGTGCACTTCGCGCACTCCGGCGCCGCGGCCTGGATCGCCGCGCACCGCTTGGCATCCGGGCTCGGACCGAAGCACGTCGCGATCTCGACGAGCATCTCGTCGGTGCAAGCGGTGCTGCCGGTCTTCGGCTTGGGTCCGACGCACGTGGCCTCGAACCCATCGGGCAGCGGTTGCCCGCAGCTCGGCGGTGGCGGGGGCTTGGTGCCCTTGCAGGAGAAGTAGCAGTTGTCGTCGACCGGCCACTCCCACTTCCCGTTGCGGCAGCTGGCGCACGTCGTGAACTTGGTGCCGCACGGGCACGTGTAACTGGTGCAGGGCCGCTCTCCGATGCAAGGGGGTCCTGGATCGTAGAACGGGCCCGTGTCCGCACGCGTGCTGTTCCCGCCTTCGCTGGACCTGCACCCGAGGAGCAGCGCGCAGACCAGCCACCGACGCATCCAAGAAGCGTAGCGCCGCGGCGTCAGCGTGGCTCGCCCCGCCGCGCTCGCGCCCCGTTCACTTCGCGGCTTCGACCGTCTTGCAGCCGACCACCACCTGGACCTCGGTCTTCGGCTCGGCCTTCACCGCGGTGCACGCCGCGCCGTAGAGCTGCACCTTGGTCTTGCCGGCGGTCAGCTCCCAGCCGTTCGTCTTGGTCGTGTCGTGCGCGAGGGTGACCACCTTGCCGTCCGTGCCCTTGAGCGTGACGTTCATCAGGTCGTAGTCGGGGATCCCGCCGCTCGGCATCGGCACGTCGAACGTGCAGGAGAACGCCTTCATCTCGATGTCGGCGAACGCCTTGGTGATGTCGGTCTCGAAGCTCTTGGCGTCGACCGCGTAGAAGCAGCTGTTGGTCTTCTCGCAGCCGTCGGCGCGCTTGGTGCCGCCGGCGACCGCCAGCTTGGAGAGGTTCGCGGCGTTGGCGGCGAGCGAGCCGTCGACCACGCCGACCACGTAGGTGGTGACCGGCTTGACCAGCTTGGTGCCCGCGTCGGCCACGGCGACCACGCTGTCGATCTTGTCGTCCGTGGCGTTGCACGAGGTGGGCTCGCCGTCGGTGATGAGGACCACCGAGCGGACGCCGTCGAGGTCGAGCGAGGCCTGCTTGGCGATCGCGCCCTGGAGGCCGGCCTTCATCGGGGTGCCCCAGTAGAAGTCGCCGTCGAACGCCTTGATGCCGCCGCGGATGGCGGCCTTCTGCGCGTCGCCGAGGGTGGCCACGGGGACGATGGCCGGGGCGTACGAGGTCGCGGCGCAGCGCGCGGCGGGCGTGGGCAGCTCGCCCGTCGCGCAGTTGCAGTCGGTGTAGTTGGTCGCCGGGTCGATCCAGCAGCAGGTGATCGGCTTGTCGCCGCGGGGGAACATGTCGAGCCCGGCGCGCACGCTGGTGGAGCCGATGACGTCGAGGAGCGACGAGAGCGCCTTCTGCGCGGCGAGCCAGCGGGTCGTGCCGCTCGCGACCTTCGAGTGCATGCTGCCCGAGCGGTCGAGGAGGAAGAGGACGTCGTGCGCGGCGGGGGTCGCCGTCATCACCGAGGTGGCCTCGGCGCAGACGGGCGGCGGCGGCGGCTTCGTGCCGGTGTCGGTCGAAGGCGCGCCGGTGTCGTCGCTCGGCGGCGCGGTGTCCTCCTCGGGCTGCGCAGGACCGGTGTCCTCGGTCGGGTCCTTCTGCTTCACCCCATCACCGGGCTCGGTGGTGGCGGCGGCGGAGCAGCCAACGGTGGCGACGAGGGCGAGGAGGAGGGCCGTGGTGCGCATCGTGGGGAGGGATGCTGCCCCACAATGTAGGTGCGCGCAATACAGAATCGCACGTTGTGGCCAAGAAATTGGCAAGTGTTGGAAATCGTTACAGAAGACTCCCCTGGATCGGCCCTCCCTTGCGCGGAGGCTCCATGCCGAGGTGCTCGTAACCCTTGCGGGTGATCATCCGCCCCCGGGGGGTGCGCGAGAGCAGCCCGCGCTGGAGGAGGAACGGTTCGTAGACGTCCTCGAGCGTGTCGCGCGGTTCGGCGAGCGTGGCCGCGAGCGCCTCCACGCCCACCGGGCCGCCGTCGTAGACATCGACGATCGTGCGCAGCAGCTTGCGGTCCATCGGGTCGAGGCCGAGCCCGTCGATGCCGAGGCGCTCGCAGGTGGAGACCGCGATGGCGCGGTCGACGACGCCGCGTCCCAGCACCTGCGCGAAGTCGCGCACGTTGCGCAGCAGCCGGTTCGCGATGCGGGGTGTGCCGCGCGCGCGCTCGGCGATGGCGATCGCGCCGGGCTCGTCCACGTCGATCGAGAGGAGCCCCGCCGACCGGCGCACGATCGCGGCGAGCTCCTCGATGCCGTAGAAGTCGAGCCGGATCACGTGCCCGAAGCGCGAGAGCAGCGGGCTCGTGAGCAGGCCCGTTCGGGTGGTCGCGCCGACCACGGTGAACGGCTGCACCGGCAGCGTGAGGCTCTGCGCGTAGGCGCCCTCGCCGGTGACGACGTCGATCTTGAAGTCCTCCATCGCCGGGTAGAGGTTCTCCTCGACCACCGCGTTGAGGCGGTGGATCTCGTCGATGAAGAGCACGTCGTTCGGCGACAGGCGCGTGACCAGCGCGGCGAGGGTGCCCTTGTGCTCGATCGCGGGGCCGCTCGTCGTGTGCAGGTTCACGCCCATCTCGTGCGCGAGGATGTGCGCGAGGGTCGTCTTGCCGAGGCCCGGGGGGCCCGAGAGCAGCACGTGGTCGAGCGGCTCGCCGCGGCCGCGCGCGGCCTGCACGAACACCTTGAGGTTGTCGACGTGGACGCGCTGGCCGACGTATTCGTCGAGGCTCGTGGGGCGCAGCGCGCGATCGAGCCGGTCCTCGGCCTCGAGCGCGTGCGGGTCGAGCACCTCGGTCGCGGCGACGTCCTCCTTGGGGGCCTTCTTGCGCGCGGCCATCACACGCTCCGCAGGAAGCGCTGCAGGATCGCGAGGCCCTGGTGGAGGCCGCTCACCGAGGTGAACTCGTTGCGCTGGTGCGCCTGCGCCTGGTCGCCCGGTCCCCAGTTCACCGCGGGCACGCCGAGGGTCGCGAACCGCGCGACGTCGGTCCACGCCTGCTTGGGCTCCACCGTGGGCACGCCGGCCTCGACGAGCTTGCCGACCAGCGGGTGCGTGCGGAACGGCAGCGCGCTCGGCGAGCGATCGAACACCTCGATCTCGGCGCGGCCGTCGACCAGCGCGCGGAGATCCGCCTCGGCCTGCTCCACGGTGACGCCCGGGAGGAAGCGGTGGTTGACGTTGAGCTCGAACGCGTCGGGCACGATGTTGCGGCCGCGCCCGCCGGTCGCCAGCGTGGCGCTCATCACCGCGCGGTAGAGCATGCCGTCGATGGTGGCCTCGATGGGCTTGCGCGCGTCGAGATCGCGCAGGAGCGGCCACGCGCGGTGGATCGCGTTCTCGCCTTCCCACGGCCGCGCGCTGTGGGCGGTGCGACCCCGCACGGTGACCTTCGCGTGCAGCGAGCCCACGCACCCGAGCTGCAGCTTGGAGTACGAAGGCTCGAGGCACACAGCGAGGTCGGTCGCCGCGAGCTCGGGGTGCTGCGCCAGCAACGGGCCGAGCTCGTTCTCGGCGAACGGGCCCTCCTCGCGCGAGTAGAAGATCAAGGTGAGATCGCAGCGCTCACGCAGCGCGCGGTCCTCGGCGGCGGCGATCATCAGCGCGAGGCCGCTCTTCATGTCGGCGGAGCCGGCGCCGTACAGCTTGTCGCCCTCGATGCGCGGCGGCCCGTCGTGCGCGGTGCGGACCACGTCGAGGTGACCGGCGAGCGTGACCCGCGGACCGCCGGTGCCCCGCGAGAGCGCGACGGCGAACGACTCCGCGACCCGCACCGTGGGCGCGACGACGCCCCAGCCCTCACTGCGCGCGAGCAAGGCCTCGCAGAGGGCGTGCTCCTCCCCGATGGGCGAGGGGACCTGACAGAGCCACAGCGTCAGGGCGACCGGATCGGCCCCGAGAGGCGGCTCGATCGGCGAAGCGGATGCAAGGACCTGGGACATGGGCGCTCGATTCCGTATCTTGGTTTCGCGTGCGACGCATCCCCACGCGGCTCTTCCTGGCCCTCTCGCTGGTCGTCCCGCTCGTCGCGGCGGCCGAGGACAAGCCGCGCTATCGCCTGGCCTTCACGCGGGATCCCGCCGCGGCCTCGTGCCCCGACGCCGCGGGCCTGCGCGCCGCGGTCGCCGCCAAGCTCGGCTACGACCCGTTCACCGACGACGCCACGCGCACGCTCGCGGTCTCGTTCGGCAAGAGCGGCCCCGAGCTGCGCGCGCAGATCGAGCTCCGCGACGAGGGTGCGGTGACGGGCGCGCGCAAGCTGAAGTCGACGGCGACCACGTGCGGACCGCTCGCCGAGGACGTGGCGCAGGCCATCGCGATCGTGGTCGACCCGCTCTACCTCAACCCGCCGCCACCACCGAGCGCGTCCGCCTCGGCCTCGGCCTCGACCAGCGCGGCGCCCACCGCGGCGCCCACTGCGACCGTCGACGTGCCAGAGCCGCCCGAGCCGCCGGTACCCACCGAGCCGACCCGCGTGTTCGTCACCGGCGCGAGCTTCGTCACCGCGGGCAGCTCTCCCGCCGGCCTCGGGGGCGGCTTCGCGCTCGGGCTCGGCGTCCGTCCCACGAAGCGGTGGTCGGTCGGGCTCGAGGGCCGCTACGACCTCGAGGGCGCCCTCGGCTCACGCTTCGGCGGCGAGGTCCGCGGCCACCTGCTCGTCGGAAACCTCGTGCCGTGCCTGCACGAGGGCCCGTTCCTCGCGTGCGCCGTCGGCCAGCTCGGCGCGTTCCTCGGCGCCTCGGCCGGGATCGACGACCCGCAGCGCATGTCCACCCTCTACCTCGCCGCCGGCGTCCGGCTCGGCGTCGAGGTGCCGCTCGTCGGGTCGGCCCTCGCGCTCCGGCTCGGCCTCGACGTGCTCGCGTCGCTCACCCACACCCGCCTCGTGCTGCACGGCGAAGAGGTCTGGGTCTCCTCCCCGGTCACCGGCACCCTCGGTGGTGGCCTCGTCGGGTGGTTCTTTCCGTGACGGACCGTTCGCCGCCCCCCCAAGAGCCGGGTGTGGAGCACGTGGCCTCGGCGAACGACCTGCCCGACACGCTCTCGCGGAGCGATTCCGCGTCCCTCGAGTTCCGGGTCCTCTTCGAGCGGGAGTGCTCCTACGTCGTGGCCTCGCTCCGCCGCCTCGGCGTCCAGGAGCGCGACCTCGAGGACGTGGCCCACGAGGTCTTCGTCGCCATCCACCGCCGGCTCGGCGAGTACGATCCCGCGCGGCCGTTGCGCCCGTGGATCTTCGCCTTCGCGTATCGCTTCGCCTCCGACTACCGCAAGCTCGCGCGGCACCGTCGCGAGCGCATCGAGGACACCGTCGGCGACGAGGTCGACGAGGCCGAGGGCCCCGAGGCGCGCATCGACGCGGCCCGCGCGCGCGCCCTCGTCATCCAGGCGCTCGACGCGCTCGATCTCGACAAGCGCGCGGTCATGGTCATGCACGAGATCGACGGGGTCCCCATCCCCGAGGTCGCGACGGCGCTCGGCATCCCGCTGAACACCGCCTACTCTCGCTTGCGGCTCGCCCGCGAGCAGTTCGCGCAGGCCGCCCGTCGGCTGCAGGCGCGAGGGCAATCGGACGCGCAGGCCCGGCGCCTGCGCGGAGGTCGTTGAGTCATGGACGAGTCGCATCCGGACATCGAAGCCCTGCTCGACGCCGAGCGGGCGCGCCCGCCGGTCGACGAGGCCATGCAGGCGCGGCTGCGGGCGCGGGTCGGCCTGGGCGTCGGCCTCGGCGTCGGCGCCGCGGCGATCACGATGGGCGCGGCCAAGGGGTCGGCGATCAAGGCCTGGCTCTCGGCCAAGTGGTTCGTGCTGCTCACGTTCTTCGCCGGTGGCCTCGTCGGGTTCGCGCTGCGGGGGATCGTCGCCCCGAGCCCCTCGGTCTACGTGCCGGTGGGCAAGGATGTGCCACCGACGTTGGCGCCATCGGCATCTGCGCTGCCAGTGTCCGGGTCCACCGTGCCGCCGGAAGCACCGGTCGCGGCGAGCGCCTCGGCGTCGGTCAAGCCACCGGTCGTGCCCGCCAAGCCCAGTGTCTCCGTCTCGGCGAGCGTCGCGAACCCGGCCGCGGACGAGGCCAAGCTCGTGGAGATGGCCCGTACGGCGCTCGTTCGCGGCAGCGCCAGCGACGCCCTCGCGGCGCTCGATCTCCACGCCGCCCGTCATCCGAACGGGGAGCGCGCGGAGGAGCGCGAGGCGCTGGCGGTCCAGGCGCTCGTGAAGGCCGGCCGGGCGGACGACGCCAAGGCCCGCGCCGAGAGGTTCCGCAAGTCGTTTCCAGGTAGCATCTACCTTGGCGCGGTGAATGCATCGATCGCGTCGCTCCCCCCCTGATGGCCCCTCGCCTCGTCGCCTCCCTGTTCCTCGTCGCCGCCACCTCCGGGTGTCTGGTCGCTCAGGATCTGGGCGCCGAGCGGCCCGACACGGGGAGCACTTGGTCCATCGGCGCGTCCGAGACCGGGGCCGAGGCCGGCAACGTCCTCGAGCTCGATCCCGACAACGTCATGCCGAGGGAACAGGCGTGTCCCCTCTCGGAGCCAGAGGCGTGGAGCACCTGCTCGCCCTCCCAGGCCTCGGCCCCGTGCGTCTACCCGATCAAGGAGAACCTCTCGGCGATCTGCGCGTGCGTGTTCGCGGGCGATCTCCTCGACGTCACGGGCGCTGCCGCGGGGCGCTGGACCTGCGTGGCCGCGGCCGTCCGCCCGCTCGACACCAACCGTCGGGGCACGCGCTGCGTCGGGAGCTTCATGGCCGCGCGCACCTGCGTCGGCGACGAGTGTGCGCTGTGTCGCGGCAGCACCTCGTGCGTCATCCGGTGCGAGTGCTCGAGCGACGGCAAGGTGGTCTGCCAATGAGGGCGCTGCTGCTCGCCTTCGTCGTCGGCGCGGTCGGGTGCACCCAGACCCAGGACCTCGGCTCGCCCGATCCCTCGACCACCGACAAGTCGCTGTCGCGGGTGCTGCCGCCCGGCGTCACGCTCGACTCGTGTCCGCTCGACGAGCCGGTGGCGGGCGCGGCCTGCGCCCTCAAGACCGGATTCTGCAACTACCACGTCGACGACGTGTTCCACGACCGCTGGTGCACGTGCGCGGTCGACGGTCACTGGTCGTGCTTCTCCGCGCGCAATCCGCGCTCCACGCGCCCGATCGAGGAGCTGCCGCTCGACACGGTCGCGTGCGCCGAGGGCGCGCCGTGCAGCGGTGGCTGGTCGTGCTCGGTGGGCCTCCAGCGCAGCTGCAGGTGCACCTCCGCCGGCCGCATGCAGTGCCAGACGGTGGTGGCGAAGTAAGGAGTCGGTCGAGTCGGTCAGTGGCTGACGAGCCGCACGATGACGGCGGTGAGCAGCGTGACGGCGACGAACACCAGCGCGAACAGGAGGATGCCCTGCAGCAGGCGCCGACGGTCGTTGCGCTTGGCCCTCGCGAGCGCGTGACGCGCCGGAGCGGGCGGCGGACGGTTGCTGCGACGCACGAGCAGGAGCGGCTGCGGATCGGAGGCAGGGCCGACGCCGAGCTCGCCCGCCATCTCGGAGAGCGGACGGCGCACGGTGGGCTCGACCTCGGAGCGGTCCCACTCGACGGCGTGCTCGTCGTCGACGGTGGGGATCGCGAGGCCGACGAACGCGCCGTTGACCTCGGAGGTGAACTGCGTGCGAACCGGGCGCTTGAGGGTGGCGTCGGCGTCGTCGACCTCGACCTCGAGCCGGCGCGGCTGCATCAACGGGAGATCGCGACGGATGGTCGCCATGTCCTCGTCGTCCTCGAAGATCGCCGCGAGCTCCTCGACGGGAGGCAGCTCGAGCTGACGCTCGCTCTCGCGCTCACTCTCTCGCTCACGCTCGGCCTGCTCGAGGACGCGGAGCGCCGACGGCCGGATCCGCGTCCGCTGCGAAGCAGGACCCGTGGAGGGAACAGGGCGCGCAGGTTTCGGGGTAGCTAACGACATCACGGCACTTCCACCTACACCCACTATACGAACAAAAACGGACCGCGCACGTCGAAAAATTCGAAGGTGGCGATCCGCTTTTCGAGAGGCTTGAAGCTGTGGGCCAGCGGGGACTTGAACCCCGAGCCAACGGATTAAGAGTCCGCTGCTCTACCAATTGAGCTACTGGCCCATCGACTGCACTGCACTGCTGACTGCTCTCCGCGCGCTCGGCCCGATTCGAACGGGCGACCAACGGATTCGAAGTCCGACGCTCTATCCAGCTGAGCTACGAGCGCCCGACTCGACCGAGGATTCCGAGATGGAGAGCCGCGAACGACGACGCTCCGTCAGAGACCCACCGAAGCCCTGACCGATTGCGCGGTCACAGCGTCGAGCGGGGCGACTGTCTACGTGACGGTGACGAGTGTGTCAAGCCGTTCTGTGCGACCGCGCGGAATGGCTGTTTTCGTGGGGTTGTCGCCGCGCGCGGGGCGCGGTGTGCTCGATCACGATGGAGCCGCCGGACGTGCGCGACGGACTCACTCGCCTCGAGCGGGTGGTGATCGTCGAGCTCGCCCGCCTCGAGCGGGAGCGACCGGGCAAGGGGGTGCCCATCGTGCAGCTCTATGGACGCGTCCGCGAGCACCTCGACGTGTCGATCGACGAGGTGCACGCGGTGGTGGGCCGCCTCGCCCGGCGCTGATCGACAAAAGCGAGCGAGGCCCCCTCGCGGAGGCCTCGTCGAACCGCGCGAGCGATGCTCAGTCGCGCGACATGAAGATGCGCAGCAGGAACATGAACAGGTTCCGGAGCTGCACGAGGAAGACCAGCGCGTCGTCGAGCGGGTCGTCCATGTCGCTGTGGTTGAGGATGTAGCTGGTCTGCCAGAGGATCAGCAGGCCGGCGACGAGGGAGCCGAAGCAGCAGATCGCCAGCGTGAAGATCTCGCTCTGGAAGACGAACGTGAGGACGCCCCCTATGAGCACGAGGACGACGGCCATCCAGAGGAACGCGCGCCGAGGTAGGAGAAGTCCTTGCGGGTGATGAAGACGTAGCCGGTGAGGCCGGCGAAGATGCCGAGGGTCATGAGGCCGGCGTCTCTGACGGGGGCCGCGCTGATCGTCCCGCCGACCCCTGCCTTGATCTGTGCGATGAGGATCATGGGGGCCAGTTCGGCGCCCATCAGGGCCGCGACGAGGAATAGCATGATCGCGTTGAGCACCGGGACCTTGGAGACCCAGCTCGCGATGAAGGTGGCCAGCACCAGCGCGCCGAACGCGGCGTACATGATGACCGGGTTGTTGATCATGGTGACGACGACGGTCGACATCATGATTCCCTTCTTGAGCCCGAGGGCGGGAGCCTTGAACTTCTCCTGCGGCGCGAGCTCGAGGATCGCGAAGCCCGCGACGACCGCCACGAGGACGGCCGAGCCGAGCCAGGCGTAGACCTTGCGGAGGTACTTCACGCGCTCGTTGGAGAGCGGAGTGGCGGCGGCCTGCTCCTGCGGCGCGGCGACGGGCGCGGCGCCCGCGTAGCCACCACCACCGCCGTACCCGCCCTGCTGGGCGTAGGCGGGCGCGGCCTCTGGCGCGGCCTGCCCGGCCGGCACGGCGCGCACGTGGATGCCGCCCTGCGGCAGCGGGGTCACCTGGAGGGTCATCCCCTGCGCCGCCACCTGCTGGCGGTACATGTCGACCGTCATCCGGTCGTGCTCGGGGTTGCCCGTGTTGATCGTGTACTCCCAGCCACTCATGAAGGGGACTCCTTGTTCGAGGCCACCATCCACACGGGGAAGGGGGCCGTTCCTGGGTCGGACGAAAGAATGTCGGGGCCGGGCCCGCACCGCAAGGCCGGAGAGGTTGCCCGGGACCACGGATGCGTGCACGCTCTCTGCCATGCGCTGGGTCGTCCTTCTCCTCGCTTGCGTTACCGGCTGTGGCGGTGCGACGACCCCGGACCCCCCGGGGAGCGACGCATCGTCGGACTCGAGCGCCACGGATTCGAGCGCATCGGACTCCAGCGCCGATCTGGGCCCGCTCGTCGACGCGGGGAACTTCTGCACCGATCTCGCGGCGCGCGCAGCGAAGTGCGGAAAGTCGTTCGACGCCGCGAAGTGCGCCAAGCAGGCCGTGTGCTACCCGACGGTGATCAAGGCCGAGGATCTCGGAGGGCATCCTCGGGTGTCTGAGCCGGTCCGACTGCTCGGTGAGCGAGGACAGGCTGCCTGCTCGCGCCGACGTCGAAGTACGCCTCCGACCCGACCGCGCAGGCCCACGCCAAGAAGTGCCTCGACAAGCGCGGGGCGTGCACCGGGGCCTACCCCGACGACCTCTGCACCCTGTTCCACGCCGCGCTCAAGCCCGCATACCTGACCCAGGCCTCGGCGTGCTTCGACAAGCCGTGTGCCGAGGTCCGCGCCTGCTACGACGCGATCTTCAAGGCCGCGGGCTGCAGCTGATCAGGGGATGGCGCGCATGAGGAGCCGGCAGGTGAGGTCGCCGTTCCGGAGCTCCGGGTCGTGGTCTCCCCGCGGCAGGTCGAGCGCGCGCTCGTAGTCGGGACCCGGGCAGAGCACGGCGACGCGGTGGCCGTGCAGGGTGCGGAGGACGCGGCCGAGGTCGCGCCAGGCGTCGAGCGTGGTCTCGAGCCGGCCGCCGTACGGAGGGTTGATCAGGACGGTGCCGGGCGGCGAGCTCGGGCGGAGGTCGCGCACGTCGGCCACCGAGAAGGCGACCTTGGCGGTGGCGGCGCGCGCGTTCTTCTGCGCGGCGTCGACCATGGTCGGGTCGCGGTCGCTGCCGCGGACCTCGGGGCCCTCGGCGCGGACGCGGCCGGGCAGCGACTCGTGGAGCGCGCGCAGGCCGTCGGCCTCGGTGGCGTCGTGCGAGGCCCAGCGGGTGAAGCCGAGGTTGCGCCGCAGGAGCCCCGGGGGCACCTCGCGCGCGAGCAGATCGGCCTCGATGGCGAGCGTGCCCGAGCCGCACATGGGGTCGACGAGCGGCGAGAGACGCGGTCCCAGCCCGAGAAGCGCACGATGGCCGCCGCCAGGGTCTCCTTGAGCGGCGCCTCGCCGACCAGCGTGCGGTAGCCGCGCAGGTGGAGCGGCTCGCCCGCGAGGTCGAGGTAGAGCGTGCCGACGTCCTTGCGCAGGTGCAGGAACAGGCGAACGTCGGGCGAGCGCGCGTCGACGCTGGACCGCGCGCCGGTGCGATCGCGCTGGGCGTCGACGATGGCGTCCTTGACCAGCTGCGCGAGGTACTGGGTGTGGGTGAGGTTGCTGCGCTGCGTGACGGCCGAGATGGCGAGCGTGTGACGCGGCGTGAGGTAGGGCGCGAGATCGAGGCCGCGGACGCCTCCGTAGAGGGCCTTCTCGTTCGGTGCGTCGAAGCTGCCGAGGGGCAGGTGGATGCGCACGGCGATCCGGGAGAGCAGGCAGGCGCGCGCGCCGTCGAGGCGATCGCGGCCGCTGAAGTGTACGCCGCCACGATCAGCGCGTACGGCACGGAAGCCGAGCTCGCGCAGCTCGTCACGGAGGGCGGGCTCGGTGCCGTGGGCGGCGGTCGCGAAGAAGTCCATGGTGTGTGCGCCTCCCGAGTAATACGCTCCGCGCCCGATGGCCAACGTGGAGATTCGAGTCGAAGACGACCGCACCGGCATGGACCCGGTCACCCTCAAGCGCGCGATCACCGATCACCTGCGCTTCACGCAGTCCAAGAGCGAGCGCTCGGCGCATCGCTTCGACTGGTACGTCGCGATCGCCCACATGGTCCGCGATCGCCTGGTCGAGCGCTGGATCAAGACCGAGGAGGCCTACGCGCGCACCGACGCCAAGCGCGTCTACTACCTCTCGGCCGAGTTCCTCCCGGGCGTTTCCTCGCCAACAACCTCATCAACCTCGGCCTCTACGAGCCCGTGCGGCAGGTGCTCGAGGACATGAGCCTCGAGCTCGCCGACCTCCTCGAGCAGGAGAAGGACCCGGGGCTCGGCAACGGCGGCCTCGGGCGCCTCGCCGCGTGTTTTCTCGACTCGCTCGCCACGCTGGCGATGCCGGCCATGGGGCAGGGCATCCGCTACGAGTTCGGCATCTTCCACCAGGAGATCCGCGACGGCCGCCAGATCGAGCAGCCCGACGAGTGGCTGCAGTTCGGCAACCCCTGGGAGATCGCCCGCATCGAGGACGCGGTCACCGTCGGCTTCGGCGGCACCATCGAGGAGCGGCCCGACAAGAACGGCCGCCTCATCGCGCGGTGGACCCCGAGCCACCAGGTGGTGGGTGTGCCCTACGACACGCCGATCGTCGGCTACGGCAACGACACGGTGAACACGCTGCGGCTCTGGCGCGCGCGCGCCAGCGAGGAGTTCGACCTCGCCGTCTTCAACGACGGCGACTACCGCAAGGCGGTCGAGGAGAAGGCGATCAGCGAGAGCATCAGCAAGGTGCTCTACCCGAACGACCACTCCTACGAGGGCAAGGTCCTGCGCCTCAAGCAGCAGTACTTCTTCTGCCGCTGCGCGATCCACGACATCGTGCTGCGCTACCTGCGCAACAACGTCACCTTCGACGAGTTCCCCGACAAGGTCGCCATCCAGCTCAACGACACCCACCCGGTCATCGCGGTGGTCGAGCTGATGCGCGTGTTCCTCGACGACCACGGCATGGCCTGGGACCGCGCGTGGGACATCGTCCACCGTACGTTCGGGTACACCAACCACACGCTCCTGACCGAGGCGCTCGAGCGCTGGCCGGTCTCGATGTTCGAGACGTTCCTGCCGCGCCACCTGTCGATCATGTACGAGATCAACCGGCGGTTCCTGCGCCAGGTGATCATGCGCTGGCCGAACGACAACGCGGACCGCCAGCGCCGCATGTCGCTCATCGAGGAGGGCAAGGAGAAGCAGGTCCGCATGGCGAACCTGGCGGTCGTGGCCTCCCACAAGGTCAACGGCGTGGCCGCGCTGCACTCCGAGCTCGTGCGCACCGAGCTGCTCAAGGACTTCGCCGAGCTCTGGCCCGAGCGGTTCACCAACAAGACCAACGGCGTCACCCCGCGGCGCTGGCTCCTGCAGTCGAACCCGCGGCTCGCCCGCGCCATCACCGACCGCATCGGCCCGGGCTGGATCACCGACCTCGCGCAGCTCGACAAGCTCGTGCCGCTCGCCGACGACATCGAGTTCCGCGCCCTGTTCCGCCGCATCAAGCGCGAGAACAAGGTGGCGCTCGTGCGGCACCTCGAGAGCACGTTCCCGCTCGGCGCGGCCAAGGTGCGCTTCAACGTGGACTCGATCTTCGACGTCCAGATCAAGCGCCTGCACGAGTACAAGCGGCAGCTGCTCAAGGCGATGCACATCATCGCGCTCTACCAGCGCCTCAAGCGCGACCCGCAGGCCCCGCTCGTGCCCCGCACCGTGATCTTCGGCGGCAAGGCGGCCCCCGGCTACGCGATGGCCAAGCTGCACATCAAGCTGATCAACGACATCGCCGAGGTCATCAACAACGACCCCGAGGTCGGCGATCGCCTCAAGGTCTACTTCGTGCCGAACTACCGGGTCTCGATGGCCGAGCGGCTGTTCCCGGCGTCGGACCTCTCGGAGCAGATCTCCACGGCCGGCAAGGAGGCGTCGGGCACCGGCAACATGAAGTTCCAGATGAACGGCGCGCTCACCATCGGCACGCTCGACGGCGCCAACGTCGAGATCCGCGAGGAGGTGGGCGACGAGAACTTCTTCCTCTTCGGGCTCACCGCGCCCGAGGTGGCCACCCTGCGGAGCTCGTACAATCCGCTCGAGTACATCGAGCGGAGCGAGGACCTCAAGGGCGTCATCGACCTCATCGCCTCGGGGTTCTTCTCGCCCGAGCAGCACGATCTGTACAAGCCGATCGTCGACACGCTCACCAAGAACGACACCTACCTGCTCTGCGCGGATTTCGACGCCTACGTGGCGTGCCAGGACCGCGTGGCCAAGGCCTACCTCGACGAGGAGGCGTGGGCCCGCATGTGCATCCTGAACGTCGCGCGCAGCGGGAAGTTCTCCAGCGACCGCACGATCCAGGAGTACGCCGACGAGATCTGGAAGGTCGTGCCGGTCCCCGTCCGGTAGCTGCGGCGCGCGCCTCGGCGGCGGACTACACTCGCTGGCCTCACCGAGGAGAAGCCGATGGCCGAGACGATCTGTACCAACCCCGCGACCGGAGAGGTGATCGGCACCTCTCCGCTGGACGAGCTCGGCGACGTGAAGACCGCGGTCATCCGCGGGCGCGGCGCGCAGGCCCGCTGGGCGGAGGTGCCCATCGCGGGTCGCGTGGCCGCCGTCCGGCGCATCCGCGACCACCTCGCCGCCAACGCCGACGAGCTCGCGGCGATCATCTCCCGCGACAACGGCAAGACGCGGGTCGACGCGCTCGCGACCGAGGTGCTGCCGGCGATCCTCTCCGCGGACTACTACGCGAGCCACGCCGAGGAGTTCCTCGCGGACCGCATGCTCAAGCCGGGGAGCCCGCTGCTCGCCAACAAGATCAGCAAGATCGTGCGCGTGCCGTACGGCGTCGTCGCGATCGTCTCGCCGTGGAACTACCCGTTCGCGATCCCGTTCTCCGAGGTCGTCATGGGGCTCCTCGCGGGCAACGCGGTGATCCTCAAGGCCGCCACCCAGACGCAGCTCGTCGGGCGCGCGCTCGAGAAGGCGGTGCAGGCCGCCGACCTGCCCGCCGGGGTGTTCACCTACCTCAACCTGCCGGGGCGCCTGGCCGGCGACGCGATCCTGGAGGCCGGGGTCGACAAGCTGTTCTTCACCGGGTCGGTGCCGGTCGGCAAGCAGCTGATGAAGAAGGCCGCCGACTCGCTCACGCCGCTCGTGCTCGAGCTCGGGGGCAACGACGCGATGCTCGTGTGCGCCGACGCCGACCTCGACCGCGCGAGCGCGGGCGCGTGCTGGGCGGGCATGCAGAACGCGGGGCAGTCGTGCGGCGGCGTGGAGCGGATCTACGTGCACCGCGACGTCTACCAGCCGTTCCTCGAGCGCCTCGGCGAGCGGGTGCGCGCGCTGCGGGTGGGCGTCGACGTCGACTTCGAGGTCGACATGGGCGCGATGACCACGCAGGGGCAGCTCGACCTCGTGCGCCGGCACGTGGCGGATGCGCTGGCCAAGGGCGCGAAGATCTACGCGCAGTCGTCGTGCCCCGCGGGGAAGGGCACGTTCCACGCGGCCACGGTGCTCACCGACGTCGACCACTCGATGGAGGTGATGCGCGACGAGACGTTCGGTCCCGTGGTCGGCGTGATGCCGGTCGACGACATGGACCAGGCGGTGGCCCTCGCGAACGACTCGAACCTCGGGCTCACGAGCTCGGTGTGGTCGCGCGACCGCAAGGCCGCCGAGGCCATCGGCCGTCGGATCCGCGCGGGCGTCGTGATCAACGACCACCTCATGAGCCACGGGCTGCCCGAGACGCCGTGGGGCGGCTTCAAGGAGTCGGGCATCGGCCGCACGCACGGACAGATCGGCTTCGACGAGATGACCCAGCCGCAGTGCGTGGTGCACGACTACATGCCCGCGGTGAAGAAGAACATGTGGTGGCACCCGCACGGCAAGGGCGTCTACGACGGGATCAAGGGCATCATCGACGTGCTCTCGGGGCCGATCGGCCAGCGCGCCGAGGGGCTGACCGAGCTCGTGAAGCTCTTCCCGCGCAGCTTCTCGAAGTAGTCAGGGCCGCGGGAACCACGAGGTCCAAGCCTCCCAGGCGGCGATTGTGTCGGCGAGCGCAGCGTAGCCCCCTCGGTTCGGATGAGCGCCGTCGTCGAGCGCGGCCTCGCGGCGGAACACCTCCGACGTGCCGACCTCGTACACCCGGAGGTACGGCACACCGCGGTCGGCCGAGAGCGTAGCGAGCGATCGGCACAGGGCGTCGATGCGGACGTCGGCCGGCGCCGCACCGACGGGGAGTGGTCCGACCATCAGGCTCGGCCAGAGGGAGCGTGCTCGCGACAGGATCGCGTCGGCGTGGGCGAGCGTGTGGAGCGGATCGATGCCCTGCACACCGTCGTTCGAACCGAACGAGAACACGACGCGCCCGTCCTCTCGGAGACGGAGACGAGCCTCGACCTCTCGCTCCCAGCGCTCGGCGATCTGCGCGCTCGTGTTGCCGCGGACGCCGAGGTCGTAACGGGTCACGTCGTGGCCCGACCGTCGCGCGGTCGCGCAGAGCCGGCCCGCCCAGCCGAGGCCATCGTCGTCACCCACGCCGTTCACGAAGCTGTCGCCGACGAAGCAGATCCTCACGACGCGGCTCGCTCGCTCGCCGAGGACGATGCGAGCACGCCAATCGTCAGTCGGAGCAGTCCGGATAGAGCGCCGTGGCGCAGGTCGTGTCCGACGGCTCCGACGACGATGGTCATGGAGGCGATGGTCTTCTAGGATGCTCGGCCGTGCAATACGTCGATCCCTATCTCCCCCGCGAAATCTTCGGTTGGCGCTCGCCGCGCCTCGGCATGGACATGCCGATCGTCCGCTACGGCCACCACGGGCACGCGCTCTTGCTGTACCCGACGGCGCAGGCGGATTTCCTCGAGAACGAGCGGTTCTTCCTCATCAAGGCCATCGAGCCGCTGATCTTCGCTGGCCGGGTGCAGGTGTTCTCGATCGACTCGATCAACCGCCACGCCTGGATGAACCGCCACGTGCCGGTGCTCGAGCAGGCGCGTCGCCAGGCGCTCTACTCGGGGTACGTCGAGGAGGAGGTCGCGCCGCACATCCGCCGCTGCCTCGGCGACCCGTACGCGCGCATCGCCACGAGCGGCGCTTCGTTCGGCGCGTTCCACGCGGCGAACCAGTTCTTCCGCCGGCCCGACCTGTTCGACACGCTGATCGCGATGAGCGGCTTCTACGACCTCGAGGGCGATTACCTCGAGGGGCACTCGAACGACGAGATCTTCTTCAACAACCCGCTGTGGTTCGTGCGCGAGATGCGCGACAGCGACCAGCTGCGCCGGCTGCAGCACGACACCGACATCCACATCCTGACCGGCGAGGGGGCCTACGAGGCGCCGCACGAGGCGCGCCGGTTCTCGCAGGTGCTCTGGGACAAGGGCATCTGGCACGACCTCGACGTGTGGGGCAAGGACGTCAACCACGACTGGCCCTGGTGGCGCCGCATGCTGCCGTACGTGATCGCCGAGCGCGCCCGCCGGTTCTGACCCGTCGCGGCCCATCGGTCGACGGAACATGCCTTGCAGCGGTGCGCGGCATGTCCATCGACGACCAGCTGCACGCGCTCGCGCTCGCCGTCCTCGCCACTGCAGGTTGCTCGTCCGAGGGAGCGCCGGCGCTCGCGGAAGACACCGGCACGGTCGTCGACGCCACCTCCGATCTGCCAGGAGGCGGGTGCCCCACGCCGCGGGGCACGCTCGTCGAGACCGTCCAGCCCCTTCAGCCGGCGATGTGCCAGCCTGCGCCGTCTCCCGAGGCGGGCGTCGTGGAGGCAGGGCCTTCCGATGCGGATGCGGCGAGCTCGGACGTGGGCGGCGATTCTGCAGACGCCAGCCGGACGTCGGCACGTGTGACCTCGACTGCTCGAAGGTCTGCGCCGGACTCGCCAAGCCCTCCTACTACCAGGCGTGGAGCTGCACCCGACGAGGCGCCGATCGAGCCGAGTGTCTCGCCTTCCCCGTCCCGTGCGGGCGAAGGACGGCGGGACAGGCAGACTTCGCGAGCGACGAGGAAGACGCGGTCGCTCGCTACGAGCGCGAGTCGGCCTGCCTCGAGCACCTCGCCATCGAAGCGTTCGAGCGGCTGGCCCACGAGCTCACCGCACAGGGGGCGCCGCGTTCGTTGGTCGAGCGGGCTCTCGCGGCGGCAGACGACGAGCGACGGCACGCGCACACTGCGCGGGCCCTGTTCGGCGGGGACGCGCCCGCAGAGCACGACGGCTCGTTCGCGCCGCGTGACCTCGAGGCCATCGCCGTCGAGAACGCGATCGAGGGGTGCGTGCGCGAGGCCTATGGCGCGCTCGTGGCGACCCACCAGGCAGAGACGGCCGAGGACCGCAGCGTGCGCGGCTTCGCACGGGCGATCGCTCGGGACGAGCGGCGACATGCTGCGCTCGCGTTCGACGTGGCACGATGGCTCGACGAGCGCCTCGACGGCGACGCGCGTCGCCGGGTGTCGAGTGCGCGGAGCCGAGCCTTCGACGAGCTGCTCGCGGAGATCGTCGCGAGCGCGCCCGACCGTCGGCTGGGCCTGCCGGCGCCGCTCGCTGCACGAGCCCTCGTCGAGGGTCTGCGCGCGATGGACACCGTCTAGCCGCGACGCCCCGGCCGTACCACCTGCCAACTCGACCCCGTCGGGAACCCTGCGTCAGCGGAAGGCGGCGGGCTGCTCGGCGCGCTCGGCGATGCGCGTCAGCAGGTGGCGGAGGGTGGCGAGCTGGGCGGCGATGCGGGCCTGCTCGCGCTCCAGCGCAGCGATCGTGTCCACCAGGCGACGGGGATCAGGCATGGAGAATCCTCCTGTCGACGCCGGTACGCCCAGGGTCTGCGCGGGGCCAAGCTTTCGCCCGGCGCTGACGGGGCCGAGCAGGACTGGTAGCCTCTCCGACGTGAAGGAACCCCAGCCGCTGGTCGTGACGCTCGCCCTCCTCGGTGCTCTCGCGGGGTGCAGCGGAGCGACGGACGGCTCCGTCGAAGTCCCGGACGGGGGCGCGAGCGACACCGACCCACGGGCCGATGCCCTGGCCGACACGCTGACCGACACTGGCGAGCCCGCCGACGCCGAGGACACCCTGCCGAGCGACGCGTTGCCCGCCGACGCGACCGACGCGGTCGGCCCCGCCGATGCGGGCTTCGTGCCGATCCGCTTCGTCGCGATCGGCGACACCGGCAAGGGCAACACCACCCAGAGCGACATCGGCAAGGCCGTCGCCGCCAAGTGCGCGAAGGACGGCTGCGACTTCGTCCAGCTCCTCGGCGACAACATCTACGAGAGCGGGGTCTCGTCCGTGACCGACCCGCAGTGGACGACCAAGTTCGAGACGCCGTACGGCGGCGTGGCGCTCCCGTTCTACGCGGTGCTGGGCAACCACGACTACGGCGGCAACGGCGCGGGCACCGAGTTCGGCAAGGGCCAGTTCCAGGTCGACTACACCGCGAAATCCACCAAGTGGAAGATGCCCGCCAAGTACTACCCGCGCACCGTGCCGGGGGTCAGCTTCTTCGGCCTCGACACGAACATGATGATGTTCTCGATGGCGACCGACCAGAAGAAGGACGTCGCTGCCTGGGTGGCCGCCGCCAAGACCCCGTGGAAGTTCGCCTTCGGCCACCACCCGATCCTCTCCAACGGCCCGCACGGCAACGCGGGCACCTACGAGGGAATCCCGTTCATTCCCATCACGAGCGGGCAAGGGGTCAAGGACTTCATGGACGCGGAGATCTGCGGCAAGGTGGACTTCTACGTCTGTGGCCACGACCACAGCCGGCAGTACATCCAGACCACCTGCAAGGGCACGGAGCTCGTGATCTCGGGCGCCGGAGCGGCCACCACGGACCTCAAGGGCAAGAACCCCACCTGGTTCCAGGCCGCCACGCCGGGCTTCGTCTGGTTCGAGATCACCGCCAAGTCCGTGCGGATCGAGTTCCTCGACGCCACCGGCAAGGTCGAGTTCACGCGCACCGTCACCAAATGAGCGTTAGATTTCAGCCGATATTTGGGTTGAAACGCGGGTTTCTTCGCCGTCGGTGAAAAGAGTCCTGGCGCCCCTCGGGGTTTGGCCCCACAGTGGGCACACCTCACTCACCGTTTCCCGTTTACTACGACGACGCTCTCTCTCGCTTCACGGCCGAGGTCGCGGCATCGCTGCAAAAGGCAACGACGCGAGGTTACGGAAATTCCGTAACCCTCCTTCCGATCCCCCGGCTGATTGGTAGGCAGGCTTTCTCGAGCCGCTCTGAATCGAGTTCCCCATGGGCAATCGTCTTTACGTCGGAAACCTCTCTTTCAACGCCAACCAGGATTCCCTCCGCAACGCCTTCTCGGCGTTCGGCGAGATCACCGACGTGCACCTCGTCGCGGATCGTGAGACCGGGCAGTCGCGCGGCTTCGGCTTCGTGACGATGGGCACCCCCGAGGCGGCCCAGAAGGCCATCCAGGGCATGAACGGCACGCTGCTCGACGGCCGCGCGCTCAAGGTCAACGAGGCCGAGGAGCGTCAGAACCGCGGTGGCGGTGGTGGCGGCGGCGGCGGCGGTGGTCGCGGCGGCGGCGGCGGTGGTCGCTGGTAGTCGCTCCGCGCAGCGGTCGCTGAGCGCTGCGTGAACTGGAGCGAGGTCCGGTCCCGAGAGGGATCGGGCCTTGTTTCATTTCGGGTGTCCGGATCGGTGACACCCGTCTGCGAACGCGACGCCCGATGCGGCGCGATCGCCGCGGTTTTGCGCGATTTCGCTCGGCACGTGCCGTGCTGCTGGAGCCTTCGTGCGCTCCATCCTCCCCCTCGTCGCCCTCTGCCTCGGATGCGCGGCTCCGCGCTCCACCCCGCTCGCCGCGTCGTTCACCGGCACCAAGCCGGCGGTCGTCGCCTCGTCGCCAGCGAAGATCGCCGCTGCGTCGTCCCCCGTCGATCCCGTCGAGGAGGCCCGCGCGGTCCACGCTCTCTCTCGGTTCGCCTTCGGCCCCCGGCCTTCCGACGTCGAGCGGGTCGCGAAGATGGGCGTCGACGCGTGGCTCCGCACGCAGCTGGCGCCCGGTACGGATCCCGCCGTCGACGCCAAGGTCGCCCGTCTGCGCGCGACGAAGCTGTCCACCAAGGAGCTCCTCGGTGCGTATCCCAAGGGCAAGGGCGGCGACGGCACCCCCGCCGATCTCGAGCGGGAGCTCGCGACGGCGAAGGTCGTCCGCGCGGTCGAGAGCGAGCGCCAGCTCGAGGAGGTGCTCGTCGACTTCTGGTTCAACCACTTCAACGTCGACGCCAAGAAGGGCGCGGTGAAGTGGCTCGTCGCGCCCTACGAGCGCGAGGCCATCCGCGCGCACGTGTTCGGCAAGTTCCGCGACCTCCTCGGCGCCACGGCCAAGCACCCCGCGATGCTGTTCTACCTGGACAACTGGCGCTCGGCCGCGAGCTCCGGCAAGCCCAAGGGCAAGAAGCCGAGCGGGCTCAACGAGAACTACGCGCGCGAGCTCCTCGAGCTCCACACGCTGGGCGTCGACGGCGGGTACACGCAGGACGACGTGAAGGAGGTCGCCCGCGCGTTCACCGGGTGGACGATCGACAAGCCCAAGGAGGTCGGCGCGTTCGTGTTCCGGCCCGGCATGCACGAAGCCGGTGCGAAGAAGGTCCTCGGCAAGACCATCGACGTCGGTGGCATCGGCGACGGCGAGGCGGTGCTCGATCTGGTCGCGACCCACGCCGCGACCGCGCACCACCTGAGCCTCGCGCTGGCCCGGCGCTTCGTCAGCGACGACCCGCCGTCGGCGCTGGTCGACCAGGTCGCGAAGGTGTTCCTCACCTCGAACGGTGACCTGCGCAAGACCTACGAGGCCCTGTTCTTCGCCCCCGAGGCCTGGAGCGACGCTGCCAAGAAGTCCAAGGTGAAGGATCCCTTCGAGACCGTCGTGTCCTCGATCCGCGCCGTGGGCGGGACGTTCGCCTTCGGCGAGGCCGGCAACAAGAAGGGCCTCGCCGGCCCCGTCGAGCCGCTGCTCCGCACGCTCGAGGGGCTCGGCGAGCCCATCTACCACTGCGCGCCGCCGACGGGCTTCCCCGAGCGCGCGACCGCGTGGGTCGGCACCGGCGCCCTCGTGTCGCGGATCCGCTTCGCCGTCGCGCTGTCGGAGGACCGCTTCCGCGTGGGCGGCGCGGGCGTGGTCTGGGATCCGCACGCCGTGGTGCCCGACGGCAAGGACCCGCTCGTCGATCGCGTCGCGCGCGCCCTCCTGCACGCTCCGCTCGCGCCCGCCACCCGCACCGCCATCCAGAAGGAGCTCGACGCGATGCCCGACGAGCCCGACGAGGACAGCCAGCGCCGCCGCCTCACGCGCGCGATCGGCCTCGTCCTCGGTTCCCCCGACTTCCAGCGCCAGTGAAGGAGACTGTCATGCAACGCCGAAGCTTCCTCGCCTCTCTCGGGCTCGTCGCCCCCGCCCTCTTGCTCCCGCGCCTCGCGCTGTCGGGGGCCGCCAAGAAGAAGACCCTCGTGGTCATCCTGCAGCGCGGCGCCGTCGACGGACTCTCGATGGTCCCGCCCGTCGGCGAGAAGACCTACTTCGACCTGCGCCCGACCATCGCGGTGGACAAGAAGCAGAGCAAGCCGCTCGACGGTCCGTTCGCGCTCCACCCGAGCCTGGCCGGGTTGCTGCCGCTGTGGGCGAACAAGTCGCTCGCGATCGTGCACGCGGTCGGCTCGCCCGACCCCACCCGCTCGCACTTCGACGCGCAGGACTACCTCGAGACCGGAACCCCCGGCACCAAGTCGACCGACGACGGGTGGCTCGCCCGGGCGCTCGCGGGGAAGAAGGACAAGGGCTCTCTCCGCGCCGTCGCGCTCTCGCCGACGCTGCCGCGCATCCTCCGTGGCGACAAGGACGCCGTGGCCTTCGCCGCGCTCGACTCGTTCGCGGTCGCGGGGAAGGGCGCGGGGACGTTCGAGTCGATGTACGACGGTGCGCTCGACGAGGCGCTCCGGGGCGCAGGCAAGGAGGCCTTCGCTGCGATGCACTCGCTGGAGGCGGCCAAGGTGGGCTCGATCGCCCCGGCGAACGGCGCCAAGTACCCCGACGGTCCGCTCGGCAAGCGCCTCCGGCAGATCGCGCAGCTGATCCGCGGCGAAGTGGGGGCCGAGGTGGCCGTCACCGACTGCGGCGGTTGGGACACCCACGTCAACCAGAAGCCGCAGCTCGACAAGCGCCTGTCCGAGCTCGGCGACGCGCTCGCCGCGTTCGCGACCGACCTCGGCAACCGCATGGCGGACGTCTGCGTCGTGACCGCGACCGAGTTCGGGCGCACCGTGAAGGAGAACGGATCCGCGGGCACCGACCACGGCCATGGCTCGGTGATGCTGGTGATGGGCGGCGGCGTGCGCGGCAAGCGCGTGCTCGGCAGCTGGAAGGGACTCGGCGATCTCCACGAGGGCCGCGATCTCCCCGTGACGACCGACCACCGGGCCGTGTTCAGCGAGATCCTGAAGGTGCACCCGGCACACGGATCCGAGCGCGGTGTTCGCCGGCTACACGGCGCCCAAGGGTCGCCGAGCGTCCGCGAGCCCGCCTGGCACCCGACCTCGCGTTCGCGCGGCAGGTCCAGATCGCGTGACACGGCCAGCCCGGCCCGCGCCTGAGCGGCAAGGAGGCCCTTCCGCGACCGAGAAGACCTCGACGAGCCCCCGCATGTCTCGCCCCCGACGGCTTCCGCGAGACTCGAGGCGCGGCCACCCGCCGGACCCAGCCGCGTGAGGGCGACGATGCGCGCCGACACTGCGAGCACGCCCCCCCCCCCCCCCCCCTCGCGCCCTCCGCCACACGGCGTCCACGTCGGCAAGAAGGACTCGGCCCGCTGAGCCTCCGCGCCTGGCTGACCAGGGTCACTCGACGCGCAACAGGTCGACGAGGGATGTCGTGGTTGGTCGTCCCGGCCTTGGCGACGAAGCGAATGGACTTCGCCTTGGTCGGGTCGACCCCGGTGAACTTGGTGAACGGGACGTAGACGGTCGACAGGCGTCGCGGCCGCTTGCCCCAGCTCACCGGCACGAGGCTGTCGATCGAGAGGCTCGCGCGCGCGCCGGTGGTGTCGACGAGCTCGAGGTAGAGCGGGTGGTTGCCGCTCGTCGCGCTGGGCGAGTCGAGGAACGCCGTCTCGAACACGATGGCCTTCTTGCCCGCGAGGCTGGGCAGCGGCACCTCGAGCGCGCCCTCCGTCGTGCCCCAGTTCAGCTTCACCGAGCGCAGCAGCTTGCTCACCGCGATCTTGATCGCGCTGCTGCCGCTGGTGCTCGTGACGTAGGTCTCGTAGCTGACGGCGGTCATGCTGCCGGCGAGCGTGAGCGTGTCCCCGGCGACGGTCGTGCTCGGGGTCGCCGAGCGCCTCGTCGAACTTCTCGATCCACGCGGAGTAGGCGTTCTCGGGGCGAAAGCGCAGCGTTGCGTCGCCGGAGCTCACGGTGGAGGCGACGCTGAGGCCGCCCGGTCCGGCGACGATGTCGAGGTCCTGGCCGCCGGCGCCGCGTCGCGCACGTAGGCGCGGAGGAACGGCACGGCGTAGTATTGGCAGACCCGCCGGTGCTCGTCGGGGGTGATGGTCGCGGTGGGGCCGCCCTGGTCGGGGTAGGGCGTGTCGAGCGTGAAGGTGTGCTTGCTGCCGAGGATGGTGACGTGCGAGGCCTTGCCGCGCGTGTCCGCGTAGATCATCGCGGTGTTCGGGTAGGTGACGTCGCCGTCGTTGCCGCTGTCGAGCCAGAGGGCCGGGCGGTCGAACATCGGCACCTTCGAGGGCGGGGTGGGCGCGCCGGGCGCGAACTCGGGGTCGACCGGCTGGAAGCCGATGTACGCCTTCACGTTGGCGCCATCGGTGCGCGCGGTGTTCACGAGCAGCGCCGCGCCGCCGCCACGCGAGTGGCCCGCCACGCCGACGCGGTTCGGGTCGAGCGCGCAGTGCAGCGCGAAGGTTGCGTCTTCCTGGGTCTTCAGGAAGTAACTGATGGCGTCGTCCATCACGCCGCCGACGACCTTGAGCTGGTCGTAGGTCTGGTAGGTGTAGCAGCCGCTGCCCGAGGCGGCGGTGCCGGGGCCGCACGGGGCGGTGGGAAGAAGATCGAGGAGCCGTCGATGGAGAAGGTGATGATCCCGTGCGAGGCCCAGCGGTCGAAGATGCCGTCGTAGCGGTCGTACGTGACGCCGGGGTAGGGGCCGTGGACGGCGTGGTGGAACATCACCCACGCGTGCCGGCCCGGGTGCGGGGTGACGCCGTCGGCGAGCACCGGGTAGTGGATCTTGACCTTGGCCGAGCTCAGCGGGCCGAGCGTGGGCACGGTGACGGTCACCTTGGCGACCTTCAGCGGACCGTCGGCGAGGGGATCGAGGCTCGACGCCGGGTCGACGGCGAGGGCGACGCTGCTGCAGTCCTTGGGGCCCGTGTCCGGCGAGCCCGTGTCGGGCGAACCCGTGTCCGGGTCGCCGTCGGCCGCGGTGTCCTCGCTGGCGTCCAGCGCCGTGTCGCTCGCCGCGCTGTCCGCCGCGTCGCGCGCGTCGACCGCGCTGTCGGGCCTGGCGTCGAGCGGCGCGCTCTCGGCGCCCGCGTCGTCGGCGGTCTCGTCGCCGCCATCGGAGAAGTCTTCGACGTCGACGCCACCGCCGCACCCGACGGCGAAGGCGAGGGAGGAGACCACGGTTGCGAGGAGAAGGGAGCGGTGCAGGGCCACGGGCCCAACGTATCACTCGCGCCGCACCTGGCCACGGGACACGTGGTACCCCATGGCAGTGCTCTCGGTCCTGCTCCCGTTCCGCGACGCCGCCCCGACGATCCGCGAGGCGCTCGCGTCGGTGCTCGCCGAGCGCGAGGTGCCGCTCGAGGTGATCGCCGTCGACGACGGCTCGCGGGACGAGGGCGCGCAGGTCGTCGAGGGATTCGGCGACCCGCGGGTCCGGCTGCTGCGTACCGAGGGCATCGGCGTCGCGCGCGCGACCGCGCTCGCCGCGAACGCCGCCCGCTTCTCGCTGCTCGCACGCATGGACGCCGACGACGTCTCGTTGCCAGGGAGGTTCGCGGCGCAGGTCGCCGCCCTCCGCGACGAGCGACTCTCGGTGGTCGGCACCCTGGTCGAGGCCTTCGGCGAGGTGGGCGAGGGCGCGCGGCTCTACGTGGAGTGGCTCAACGGGATCGTCACGCCCGAGGACCACGCCCGCGAGATCTTCGTCGAGTCCCCCCTCTGCCAGCCGTCGATCGCGATCCGTCGCGCGGCGCTCGAGGCGGTGGGGGGCTATCGCGAGAGCGTCGGCCCCGAGGACTACGACCTGTGGCTGCGCCTGCACGGCGCGGGGCACCGGCTCGCCAAGGTGCCCCAGCCATACCTCCGCTGGCGACACCACGCGCGGCGCGCGACCCACGTCGATCCGCGGTGCGCGCTCCCGCAGTTCGCCCTGCAGAAGGCGCCTTTCCTCGCCGCCCGGCTGCGCGACAGCGGGCGCGACGTGGGCGTGTGGGGCGCCGGGAAGACCGGGCGCCGGCTCGCGCGGGCGCTCGAGGCCCACGGGGTCTTTCCCTCCGCCTTCGTCGACATCGATCCACGAAAGATCGGCGGCGTCGCGCGCGGTGTACCGATCATCGACCCCGCGATGCTCGACGCGCGGGCGGTCGTGGTCGTCGCCGTCGGGGCGCGGGGGGCGCGCGCCATCGTGCGGGGCCGACTGCGGGCGCGCGAACTCGTGGAGGGCGTCGACTTCGTCTGCGCTTCCTAGGGCCCCTTGCCCTTGGGGCGGGTGTCGAGCACGACCTCGCTCGGCGCGGTCTTGTTGCCCGCGGCGTCGACGGCGCGGACCCGCACCCGCACGGCCTTGCCGGCTGGGAGGTCGGCGACGTTGCCCGAGCACCCGAGGTCGCCGATGGAGACGGTCCCCGCGTTCTTCGGGACCGGGGTGATCGCGGACACCGAGTCGACCGGGAGCACGGCCTGCGCAGGCAGCGTCTCGTCGATCGCGCCGCCGGTCGAGGTCCACACGAGGAACACGAAGGGGCCGGCGTCGACCGGGGTCTGCTTCATGAACAGATAGGCCACCGGGCCGCTACCGCCGCAGCCGAGCGAGAACGATCCCGGAGGGAGGCCGGCCACGACCGCGGTGGAGGTCACGCCCTTCCAGCTCGGAGCCTCGTCGTCCAGCGCGGCGCCGGTGCCGAACGTGCCCACCACCTTGGTCGGGCGCTTCTTGTCCTTCTCGACGAGGACGACCTCGTAGCGCGTGGAGGCGGCCAGGGGCTGCTTCGGCGCGAGCTCGATCGTCACGCGGCCCATGGTGCTCGTGGACGTCGCCGCGACGCGTCGCTCGATCGGCACGTCGAACGGCGCGGTCGTCAGCGTGGCAGCGGCGCGGAGAGCGAGGTGCGAGTCGGTCGCCTCGCAGTCCTTCGGCCCGCCGCCCTTGCAGAGAGGCTCGTGGTCCCACCCGACGTCGAGCGTGACGAGGGGCGCGCGTGTTGCGCGGCGCCGCGAACAGCGGTGGTGGGAAGGTCACGATGCCGACCGCGAGGCAGGTGCAGGCGTGCGCGTCGGAGGCGACCACGACCAGGGACACCAGTGCGGACAGGAGCGGGAGCGCACGCACGAGGGGAGGATAGCGCTTCTCACCGACCCACCGTCACGCGGGGGTGCCGCTCGAGGGCACGGGCGACCGCGGGGTCGTCGCCGTCGTGCTCGAAGTGGGTCAGCCTGTCCGGGGGCAGCGCTTCGAGTTCGGCAGCGAGGGTCCGCATGGGACCCACGACCGAGAGCCGCGACCAGCGCGTCCCTGCTCGGCGCAGCGTCAGGTGACAGTCCGCTTCGTGGCGAGGCTGGAGACGCACCTCGATGTCGCGGTCACAGTGGTCGTCGAGCCAGGCAACGAAGGCCGCGAGCGCGCCCCGACCTTCGACCTCGAACCCGAGCCGACGCACGCTCCGTCCGCGTGGGGAGGCGAAGATCCACGCGTGTTCGGCGGGCGGTCGGGCCTGCTCGAAGCCGAGCGTCTCGAGCGTCGGCAGGCCTCGGCCGTGGCCGATGCGGGCGGCGGCGGGCTCGTCGATCACGAAGCCCACGGAGCCCTGCCCCGGCAGTCGGGTGCCCCACCGTGACAGCTCGAGCTCGCGCAACCGGGAGGGCTCGTCGAACAGCGCGATCGCCTCGGGCATGGCCACGGGCTTCGCCACCTCGAGCGCGCGGGCCGCGCGGACGACGGCAACGGGGAGCGGGCTGTACTGGGTTCCCCTGAGCTCGCGCATCGTCGCCCACTCCGGAGCCAGGAGCGACTCGGCCAGGGCGCGGCCGCTCTTGACGTGGAACGTGCCGCGCGCGACGAAGCCCTTCTCGAACACCACGGAGTCCTTGGTGAGCATCGGCCCGACGGCGCCGAGCCACGCCTTCCGGTGCTTGGTGAGCAACGCAGCTTCACGGCGCTCGTCGAACGCCTCACCGCGTGCGCGGCGGAACTGCAGCGTGATGAACTCACCGCGCGGGTCGCCCACCTCGAGCAGGGCGTCGGCGTAGACGAGGCGCGGGGCGTCGTCCCACGGATGCTCGTAGATTGCGGCGAGGAGCGCTGCGAGGTCATGCCGCTGGGCCACCCTCGCGCGAGGGACGCTGGTGAGCGCCTGCAGCGTAGCGGCAAGGTCGGGAGGCGCCGCGACGTGGGCGAGGGCTGTATCGATCTCGAGGACGCACGCCGTGAGCAGGCCCTCGAAGACCTCGGCGATGGTGACGGCGCCTCCGGTGCGCTCGAGCGAGCGCCCGCGCAGGGCGGCGAGGCGGCGCGCGGTGTCCGGGTCGGCGTGGCGCGGGAGCCGCTCGAACAGCGCCCGCCAGAACGGGACCGTCGTCATGCCCTGGAACGGCAGCGTCTCGAAGATCGAGACCAGCGCCCGTCCAATCCTCGGGTCTCCGGGGTGACCGTCGAGCGCGGAGAGGCGCTCGAGGGCGTCGCGCGAGTTCCCGGCCGCCAGGGTGGGCAGGAGGGCCTCGAGGTCTACGGCGCGCCCGCGCCGCGCGATCTCGACGTAGGTGGCGAGGCGGTCGCGTCCGAGGCGTCCCGACGGCGTGGCCGCGTGCGGCGCGCACCGCGCGGACACCGCCACCACTGCGTCGGCGAGCTCGGGGACGGGGCAGAGCCCGAACGCGGCTCGGAGCGCCACCAGTGCGTCTTCGAAGCGCCCCTCGTCGTGGGCCCGGACCGCTTCTCGGACGTGGTCCGCGAGCCCGCTCATCCAGGCGATGATACCCTCGACGGAGTGCGAGCCTCGCTCGGATTCGTCCTGGTCGCGTGCTTCGCCTGCGCGCGCCGGTCCACGGCGATCTCCTCCGATCCGGCGCCGAGTGCCTCCGTCTCCTCGCCCGCGCCGCGGGTCCCGACGGGCGAGATCGAACTCGCGATCGTCGACGCCGCGGGCAGCTACCACGCGACCATCGACCGCAAGAAGGTCGAGAGCTGCCGCACCAAGCCCATGATCGGGTGGGCGCTCGTCGCGGTGCGCATCGACGACTCGGGGGCACCGACGAAGAGCAAGGTCGAACAGAGCGCGGGGATCCCCGAAGAGACGCTCGCCTGCGTGGCGACGCAGCTGCGGGTGCCCGAGCCCGAAGGTGGCTTCGCCGACTATCTCGTGTACGTGGCGTTCCGCTAGTTACTTGCGGCGGCCACCGCTGCGGCCTTCGCCGACGAACTCGTAGCGCCCGAGGCCGACCGCGTGCCGGCGAGAAGGCGTGACGTTGCCCTCGCGTTGCACGACCTCGGACGCCGGGGCCTGGCGGTCGCTCGGCGCGGGGTGGCTCGCGGGCGGCCGCATCGAGGGCGGCGCAGAGCCCGCGTCGCGCGTGTGCAGCGCGGGCCCGCTGCCCTCGGTCTGCGTCGGCCGACCGAGCGCGGGGGCCGGGACCGACGAGGGCGGTGGTGGCGGCGGACCGAGCTGCGACTCGGGCGCCGAGGAGGGAGAGACCGCGCTGCGCGGCCCGCTCTCGTCGACCGGTCGTGGGTCGATCAGCGCGGGCGGCGGCCGCGTGAAGCTCTGCGTGCGACGCCGCGGCGCGGAAGTGCCGTTGACGAGCTTGCGCAGGTCGGCGAGCTCGCGCGACATGCGAGCGACCTCACCTTCCAGTCTCTGGATCTCGCGCAGAACGTGGCTTTCCATAGGATGACCCCAACTTCGGAATTCCCCCCGAAGCGCGACGCGACCGGAGTTTCCTCGGGAAACTCCGGCGCGTAAAGGGTCGCTTATCGAAGCACTTCCGTGTCACACGCGTGTGACGGTTGCCTCAGGCAAGCTGCCGATACAGCTCGGCCAGTGCCTCGTCGAGCTTGCTCGGATCGGTGCCTCCGGCCTGGGCCATGTCGGGTCGCCCGCCCCCTGAGCCACCCACGATCGCCGCCACCGGCTTGATGAGCTCGCCGGCCTTGAAGCGCGCGGTCGCGGACTTGCTCACGGTGAGCACGAGGGAGGCCTTGGGTCCCTGCGCGGCGCCGACCAGCACGATCGCGTCGCCCCCGAGCTTGTCGCGCAGGGTGTCGGCGAGCTCGCGCAGCGCGCCCGGGTCGCCGAGGTCGGCGCGGACGGCGAGCACCTTGGCACCCTGCAGCGTCCTCGCCTCGGCGAGCCACGCGTCGACACCGCTCTTGCCGCCGCCACCACCGCCGAGCGCGAGCTTCTTCTCGGCCTCGGCGAGCTTCTTCTGGAGCGCCTTCTCGCTGGCGAGCAGCTTCTCGATCTTCTGGGCCAGCGTGGTCGGCGTCGCGTCGAGGAGCGCGAGGGCAGGGCCCACCGCGCGCGCCTCGGTCTGCGCCTCGTGCAGCGTGTGCAGGCCGGTCGTGCCCTCGATGCGGCGGACGCCCGCGGCGATGGCCTTGTCGGTCGTGATGCGGAACATCCCGATGTCGCCGGTGCGCCGCGCGTGGGTGCCGCCGCAGAGCTCGACGCTCTTGTGCGCGCCGGCGTCCATCGTCAGCACGCGCACGACGTCGCCGTACTTCTCCTCGAAGATGGCCATGGCGCCGGCCTTCTTGGCCTCGTCCTGCTTCATGACGTCGGTCTTCACCTCGGCGTTGGCGAGGATCATCTCGTTGACGACCTCCTCGACGCGCGCGAGCTCGGCCTCGCTCAGCGCCTTGCCGTGCGAGAAGTCGAAGCGCAGGCGCTCGGGCCCGACGAGCGAGCCCTTCTGCTGCACGTGTTCGCCGAGCACGAGGCGCAGGGCGTAGTGGAGCAGGTGGGTCGCGCTGTGGTTGCGGCGCGTCGCGGCGCGCGCCGCGTGGTCGACCTCGAGCTTCAGCGTCTGGCCCTTCTTCAACGTGCCCTGCTCGACGCGGCCCTTGTGGAGGTGCATCCCGCCGACGGGCTTGTGGGTGGTCGACACGGTGAAGGTGGCGCCGCCGCCCGTCATGGTGCCCTTGTCGCCGAGCTGCCCGCCCGCCTCCGCGTAGAACGGCGAGCGCGCGACCACGACCTCGCCCTCCTCGCCGGCCGCGAGCGACTCGACGAGGTCCTTGCCGCGCACGAGGGCGACGATGGTGGCCTCGCCCTCCTCGGCCGCGTAGCCGGTGAACTCGGTGGGGGTGTTACCGGTCGCCGCGAACACGCGGTGGTAGACGTCGCCGACCGCAGCCTCGCCCACCTTGCTGCCTTCGCTCTTCTGCTTGGCGGTGGCCATCGCGGCGTCGAAGCCTGGCTCGTCGACCCGGTAGCCACGCTCGTCGAGGATCACCTGCGTGAGATCGAGCGGGAAGCCGAAGGTGTCGTAGAGCTTGAACGCCGCGGGGCCGCCGAGGACGCGCGTCTCCTTCACGGTCGGCTCGGCGAGCGCCTCGTCGAGGATCTTGAGGCCGCGGTCGATGGTCTCGCGGAAGCGCACCTCCTCGGACTCGGCCACCTCGAGGATCGTCTTCCGGCGGTCGCGGAGCTCGCCGTAGGTGTCGCCCATCAGGTCGACCACGGTGCCGGCGACCTCGTGGAGGAAGGGCTTGTCGATCCCGAGGCGGTAGCCGTGCCGGATCGCGCGGCGCATGACGCGGCGGAGCACGTATTCGCGGCCACCGCGGTCGGGGAACACGCCCTCGGCGATGAGGAACGCCGTGGTGCGCGCGTGGTCGGCGATGACCCGCATGGACACGTCGTCGTCGGCCATGGTGCCGCCGTACTTCTTGTCCGAGATGCGCGAAGCCTGGTCGACGAGGGCGCGGAGGAGGTCGGTGTCGTAGTTGGAGGTGACGCCCTGGACCACGCTGGTGATGCGCTCGAGGCCCATGCCGGTGTCGACGCTGGGCGCGGGGAGCGGCTTCATGGTGCCGTCGGCGAAGCGCTCGAACTGCATGAACACCAGGTTCCAGATCTCCATCCAGCCGTGCCCCTCGGGGGTGGGCTCTTCGCCGAACCGGGTGGGGTCGACCGAGGCGGGGCCCTGGAAGAAGTGGATCTCGGAACACGGGCCGCACGGGCCGGTGTCGCCCATGGACCAGAAGTTGTCGTCCATGCCCATGCCGAGCACGCGGTCGTCGCCGAACCCGGTGATCTTCTTCCAGAGGTCGCGCGCCTCGGTGTCCTCGGGCACGCCCTTCTCGCCCTTGAAGTACGTGCAGACGAGGCGCGACTTGTCGACGCCGTAGCGCTCGACGAGGTCCCAGGCGAAGCGGATGGCCTCGGCCTTGAAGTAGTCGCCGAACGAGAAGTTGCCGAGCATCTCGAAGAACGTGTGGTGGCGCGCGGTGCGGCCGACGTTCTCGAGGTCGTTGTGCTTGCCGCTGATGCGGATGCACTTCTGGCTCGTCGTGGCGCGCTTGTAGGCGCGGGTCTCCCTGCCCGTGAACAGGTCCTTGAACTGGACCATGCCGGCATTGGCGAACATCAAGGTCGGGTCGTTGCTGGGGACCAGCGGTCCCGAACCGACCTGCTCGTGGCCTTGCGCGCGGAAATACGAGAGAAATTCATCACGAACGTCACGGGCGGTTCGAATGGGCATGGGAGGACGGCATCTACTACGATGGACGCGCTGGCGCACGGGGGGGTCGAGGCGTCCGGCTTTCCCCCTCGTCCACGCACCTGTCCCCAGGAGTCCCATGAACACCCTTCGCTTCTCCGTGTTGTCTGCCGTGGCCTTGGTCTTGGGTGCTGCAGGCTGTGGAGGCAGCGTCGACGCGAGCGCCTTCGGCGGGGGGGACGACGCCGCGACCGGCACGGATACGGACAGCAGCGGCGACTCGACGAGCGGCGACACGGGCGGTGGTGGCCCCGACAGCTCGACCGGGGTCGACACGGGCACCGGAGCGGACACGGGGACCGGGGTCGACACGGGGACGAGCCCCGACACCGGCAGCACGTTCGACACGGGCACCTTCGACACGGGCTCGTTCGACACGGGCCTGCCCCCCGACGACACCGGCTTCCCGCCGCCCTTCGACACCGGCGTGCCGCCTCCGGACACCGGGACCGACTCTGCGACCACGCCGTGCTCCGCGCTCGGCAAGCCGTACAACGGGCACTGCTACTTCGTGCTCAAGCCGCGCACCTACGCGGAGTCGCAGGCGGTCTGCAAGTCGTACGGTGGCTACCTCGTCGCCATCACCACCGACGGCGAGCAGGGCTTCGTCGCGACGCTCTACCCGAGCGCCGAGAACTGGATCGGCCTCAGCCGCGAGGGCACCAGCAGCGGCTACACCAAGTGGATCAACGGCGAGGCGCTGGGCTTCACCAGCTGGGCGCCGGGCGAGCCGAACTACAGCGGCCCGTGCGTCCGCATGCTCTCCTCCAGCAGCGTCAGCGCCACGAAGTGGGCGGACCAGAGCTGCGCCAACGTGATCAACGCCCTCTGCGAGCGCGACTACCTCTAGGCTCCCCGCGCCCCGCTGGGCTGTGCGATAAGCTCTGGGTGCGCCCGCGCCTCGTCACCATCCCCATCAGCCATTTCTGCGAGAAGGCCCGCTGGGCCCTCGATCGCGCTCGGGTCTCCTACGAAGAGGAGCCGCACGCGCCGATCGCGCACCTCACGGCGACCCTGCGGCTGCGTGGCAAGACCGTGCCGCTCGTCGTCACCGCGGGGGCGGTGCTCACGGACAGCCGCGACATCCTCCACTGGGCCGACGCCCGCATGGACGAGAAGCTCCACATCTACCCCTCCGACCCGGCGCAGCGCCGCGAGGTCGAGGAGCTCGAGGCGCTGTTCGACGGCAAGCTCGGCCCGGCGACCCGTCGCTGGGCCTACGGCTTCGTGCTGCCCGACACGCGTCGCAGCGAGGACCTGCTCACGGTCGGCCTCGCGCCGAAGGCCCAGCGCCGGGTCAGCAGATTCCTCCCCGTGATGCGGGGCCTCATGAAGCGCGGCATGCACGTCACCGAGCCGCGCATCGCGCAGTCGCTCGAGCGCATCCGCGCGATCTTCACCGAGGTCTCGGGCCGCCTCGAAGGCCGCGACTACCTCGTGGGCGCGCGCTTCAGCGCAGCGGATCTCGCGTTCGCGGCGCTCGCGGCGCCCGTCGTCGCGCCCCCCGAGTGGGCCTACCTGCCGCCGAAGGACTCGCTCCCCGAGGCCATGCGGCGCGAGATCGACGCCTTCCGCGCCACCCGCGCCGGCCAGCACGCGCTGCGCATGTTCGCGGAGGAGCGTTGACGGAGGGCCCGCCTCCCTCCCCGCGCGACGACGCAGAAGACCTGCGTCGGCTCGGCTACGCCCAGGAGCTCTCGCGCGGGATGGGCGCGTTCTCGAGCTTCGCCCTCTCGTTCTCCATCATCTCGATCCTGACCGGAGCGGTGGTGCTCTACGGGCACGGCCTCCGGTACGGCGGGCCGTTCGTCATGACGGTCGGCTGGCCCCTCGTCACCGTGATGACCCTCACCGTGGCGGCGAGCCTCGCCGAGCTCGCGAGCGCGTATCCGACGGCCGGCGCGCTCTACCACTGGGCGGCGCTCCTCGGCGGGCGCCGCGCGGGGTTCTTCACCGCCTGGCTCAACACCATCGGGCAGTTCGCCATCACCGCGGGCATCGATTACGGGCTCGCGGAGTTCCTCGCCCCCGCGCTGGGCTGGAAGACCGACCGGCCGCACGTGCTCGCCCTGTGCGCGGTGATCCTGCTCTCGCACGCGGTGCTCAACCACGTGGGAGTGAAGGTCGTCGCGCGGCTCAACACCGTGTCGGCGTGGGTGCACGTCCTCGGCGTCGCGCTGTTCGTGGGCGCGCTGCTCGCGTTCGCGCCCCGCCGCGAGCCGAGCTTCCTGCTCACGCGGAGCACGGTGGCCAGGACCTACGGGCTCGGCTTCGCGCTCGGGCTGCTGCAGGCCCAGTGGACCTTCACCGGCTACGACGCGAGCGCCCACGTGACCGAGGAGACGGTGGATCCTCGAAGGAACGCGCCGCGCGGGATCCTGATGAGCGTGATCGTGAGCGGCGTGGCGGGGTGGATCCTGCTGCTCGCCCTGACCGCCGCGATCAAGGGCGACCCGGCCGTGGTCGCGGCCACCGACAACCCGTTCGTCACCGTGGTGCGGGACGCCCTCGGGGCTCGCCTCGGCGATCGATTGGTCTGGGTCGCGATGGCGGCGATGTGGTTCTGCGGGCTCGCCAGCGTCACCTCGAACTCGCGCATGCTCTACGCCTTCGCCCGCGACGGGGGGACGCCGTTCGCGAAGCAGCTCGCGCGCGTCTCGCCGCGCTGGTCGTCGCCGCACGTCGCGGTCTGGGTGAGCGTGGTGGCGGCGGCGGGCGTCGCCGCCTTCGCGCAGGCGCTCGCCGCCATGACCGCGCTCTCGACGCTCGCGCTCTACGCCTCGTACGTGCTGCCGATCGTCTACGCGGTGATCGCGCGCAAGGACGGGCGCCTCCACCGTGGGCCGTTCACCCTCGGGCGCTGGTCGCGCGCGGTGAACCTGGTCGCCATCGCCTGGGTCGCGGTGGTGACGGTGCTCTTCGTGATCCCGCCGAACCAGCTCGCGGGATATGCGTTCGTCGGGTCGCTGGTGTTGATCGGGCTCGGCTGGTCGCTGTGGGCGAAGCCGCGTTTTCCGGGGCCCAAGGTGGTGGAGTAGTCACTTGTTGGCTGAGCGGCCGCCCATGGAGGCGGCCGCCGTTCACTGCTTTCGCCTCCGGCTCACTCCGTTCACTTCTTCGGGCACGCCACCTCGTTGGGCGGCGGGGGCGGGTTGCCGCCGAGCGAGTTGCAGAGGCAGTAGCTCTCGCCCGCCACCGAGTGCAGGGTCGAGTAGGCGCAGTGGTCCCAGGCCGGGTCGTCGAGCTCGGCGGGGCAGTCGACGAACACCGACTCGACCCAGCGTGCGCCCGTCGGCATCTGCGGCACGGGGCCCTTCGGCGTGACCTCGTAGAAGCAGCGATCGTCCGATCCGACGTAGAGCTGGTGGCCGGTCGGGTCGGTGGGGTTCAAGGTCTTGAGCTTCGCCCAGTCCACCGGCTTCTTCGGGGTCTTCCAGACCATGCCGGCGTCGCTCGTGTGCTTGCGCTTGCGGGTGACCTTGGGTGGCGGCGGGTTCTGGGTGGTCTCCACGACCGTCGCGCTCTCGGACGCGCTCGCGCTCACGCTGGTCTTGCTCTTCGGCGGCGGCGGGTTCTCGGTCTGGATGGAGTCGCCCTTGGGCTGACAGGCGCCGACGGCGAGCGAGGTGGTGACGACGAAGGCGAGGCGCATCGGCAGAGAATACCGTGGATCGCGGCCCTCGCCACGCGCGCCGTCGCCGACTAGCGTTGCGGCGCGATGGGCCTCGGCCGGCGTCTCGTCCCGATCGCGACCGCGCTGGTGTTCGCGTGGTTCGTGCTCGCCGTCTGCTACGGCATCGCCGGGCCCTGGCAGTTCGGGCACAACGGCTTCAACGGCAGCGCGTTCTGCCAGGGGGCGCGCAACTCGCTGCGCTTCCACATCTGGGCGCAGTCGCTCTACCACACGGGCCTCGAGCCGCCGCCGCCGCAGGCGCTCTACACGCATCACCCCCAGATGCTGCACTGGCACCTCCTGGCGCTGTTCAAGGTGTTCTCGCCGTCGCCGTTCGTCGGTCGCCTCGTGCCGATGCTCTACTCGGTGGCCACCCTCGTCCTCTTGCAGCGCACCGCCGCGCGCTACTGGGGGCCGGTGCACGCCCTGATCGCGATCGCCATCTACGCCTTCACGCCGCTGCACCTGATCTTCGGCAACATGATCGACCACGAGCAAGGGGCCATCTTCTGGTCGCTCCTGCTCACCTGGGCGTTTGCGCGCTGGTGGGAAGAGCGCCGGCCGCGGCACCTCTTGCTCACGCTCGTCGCCGTCAGCTTCGCCGGGCAGTTCGACTGGCCGCCGTACTACATCGCGTTCTTCCTCGCGCTCTTCACGTTCGTGCAGGGGCTCCGGGTCGGCCGCCCCCTGCTCCGCTGGCGCCCCGAGTGGACCTTCGTCGTCGTGTTCTCGCTCGTCGTGCTCGCCAACTTCGGCGGCTTCTTCGCGTGGATCGCGCGCACGCGCGGCGGCCTCGGCGACATGGGCTCGGCCTACCTGCAGCGCACGGCGGCCAAGGAGGGCTACGCGGGCGTGCAGCTCCGGCGCCTGCTCGACCTGCACGGCATCCTCGTCATGACGGTCACGGCGCTGTGGGTGCCCCTGCTCGTGCGGCGCCTCCGCGCCGGCACCGCGCGCATCCGCGAGCTGATCCCGGGGTGCTTCTTCGCCGCGCAGGTCCTCCACTCGCTCCTGTTCCGCAACGCCGGGGCCATCCACTCGTACTGGACGTATTGGCTCGGCGTGGCGAGCGCCCTCGGCGGCGCCGACGTCGTGGTGTCCGGGTACGCCGCAATCGTCGAGCGAGCGAGGGGTCGACGGCTCGCGCCCGCGCTGGTCGGCCTCGTGCTGCTCGGAGTGGGCCTGCAGGCGCGCTATGCGTACGCGCGCCTCGAGTGGGGCTTCGCGCGCGGCACCGCCTCGTACCTCTACCCGACCCCGGACATCCGCACCGAGGTCCGCGCGATGCAGGCGCTGCACGCGCGCTACCCGCGCGAGCGCACGCTGTTCGTGTTCCACAGCTCGATGGAGGTGCGCTCCGAGGTGCACTGGTACCACGACACCCCGCTCGAGGACGGGCCAGCTGATCCCGCGCGCCGACCTCCTGCGCCGCGCCGAGCACGTGGTGGTGCTGGCGGATCTGCGCCGGCTCGGCGAGCGCCACGACCTGCAGTCGCTGAGCCGCATCCACCCGACGATGGTGTTCGAGCGCCGCATCGTCGCGATCGAGGTGAACTCCTCGGAGGCGCGCCTCGAGGCGTTCGCCGCGGTCCCGCAGGCCGAGACCTGGCTCCACCACTGGTTCTTCGACCCGCTCTCGCCGCCGATGCTCTACCTGCCCGACGATCTCGCGGCGGTGCGCGCCCTGCTCGACTGGGGCGAGCTCGTGAGCATCGGTCAGTCCGGCTCCGGCGGCGGGAGCCTCCTCAGCTGGGACTGCCCCCAGGGCCAGCACGTCGCCGCCCTCGAGGGCTCGGTCGACCAGGCCGGCGTCCTCACCCGCGTGCGCGCGAGGTGCCGCAGGGCCGACGGCTCGGCGGGCGAGGACACCCCGTTCTTCGGCGGTCTCGGCCCGCCCCCGCTCACGGTGGCCTGTCCCACGGGCAGCGCGGTCGTCGGCTTCACGGCGGTCACCAAGCAGTTCGTCGAGGGCCTCGCGCCCCGCTGCGCCCCGCTCGGCGTGGCGGACCGCGTGGAGACGACGCCGGGCGCGCTCGGGATCGTCGGGGTCCTCGGCACGCCGGGCCAGACCTCGTTCGCGTGTCCGTCCGACGCGGTGGCGCGAGGTGTTCGCGTGCGGGCCGGCGCGCTGGTTGACGCGTTCGGTCTCGCGTGCGCACGATGAGCGGAGTCTTGGAGCTCTCCCTCGTCATCCCCGCCTTCGACGAAGGCGAACGGCTGGTGAAGACCCTCGAGCAAGTCCTCGCCTGGGTCGGTGATCGCCCTTACGAGGTCATCGTCGCCGACGACGGCAGCACCGACGACACGGAGGCCGTCCTGGCTCGCTTCGCCGACCGCGGGGTGCGCAGCGTGCGCCTCGCCCAGAACTCCGGCAAGGGCGCGGCGGTGGCCGCCGGCGTGCGCGCCGCGCGCGGAGACATCGTCGCGTTCTTCGACGCCGACCTCGCGTACTCCCTCGACCAGCTCGACGCGCTGCTCGCGCCCGTCCGCGAGGGGGCCGATCTCGCCGTCGGCGCGCGAGACCTGCACCCGCTCGGGCTCGGCCCCTACGGTCCGGTGCGCAAGCTCGCGACCATGGTGTTCAGCGGGCTCGTCGGCACCGCGCTCGGCCTCGTCGCGCGCGACACGCAGTGCGGCTTCAAGGCCTTCCGCGCCGACGTCGCGCGGGCGCTGTTCGCGGCCGTGTCGGTCACCGGGTTCGGCTTCGACGCCGAGCTCCTGTTCCTCGCGCAGCGCTGGGGCCTCCGGGTGGTCCGCGTGCCCGTCTTCATGCACTCGCACGGCGCGTCGAAGGTGCGGGTGGTCCGCGATGCGCTACGGATGGCCGCGGACGTGGCGCGCATCCGCGGTCGGGCGCTGCGCGGCGCATATCCGGCCTCGTTCCCCCGGTGATCATCGCTTCGCGCAGTACCCGAAGTCGGTCGAGGCGCCCGGTTCGAGGCTCGCGTTGTAGCTCTCGCCGGTGAAGGTCCACGCCGTCGCGGTCGTCACGAGCTTGCTCTTCCACGAGCTCGTGATCGCGCCCTCCGGGCTCCGTACGACGCTCCAGGTGCGCGCGCTCGCGCCGGTGTTCTTCACCGTCACGTAGTCGCAGTAGCCGGTGCCGTAGTCGTCGCGCTTGCTCGTGACGACGAGCGCGTCCGCGGGTGGCGCCGTGTCTTCGACGGCGGCGTCGCTGGCACCCGCGTCGTCTGCGGGCACGCCGGCGTCCGGCACGGGTGTTCCACCCAGGTCACCCTGGCGCGCGAGGAAGCTCGGGTCGGACACGAGGGCGAGGACGAGGGCTTCGAAGGTCATGCCTCCCTTGGCCCAGGCCGTCGTGACCCGGTCGGTGGCGCACTGGGTCTCGGGCTCGTCGTCCACGCCGTAGCCGTACCGCACCCACTGGAGCGCGAAGCACCGCTGCGCGTCGGGGCTGTCGGCGAGCTTGCCGGCGAGGCCCTCGAGGCCGTCGAACGCGCCGTCGGTGTGGTCGGTGGAGACGATTTCGCCCTTGGTGTCGAGCGGGTGGCCGTGGTCGTCCTTGCGCGCGCGGCCGATGCCGTCGAAGGCCTCGAACCCGAACCCGATCGGGTCCATGAGCCGGTGGCAGCTCTTGCACGGCTCGTTCTTGCTGTGCTCGGCGAAGCGCTCGCGGGTCGACTTGCTCGGGTCGAACGGTGGCAGCTGCACCACCACGCCAGGGGGCGGGGGCGGGAGCTTCTGGCAGAGGAACCGCTCGCGCACGAGCTTGCCGCGGTGGATCGGCGACGAGCTCGCGGCGACGGCGTGCACGGTGAGCACGCTGCCCTGGCCGAGCACCCCTCGACGGAGCGGGCCGGTCGCGACCTTGCCGTCGTCGCCCGGCGCCGCGAGGCCGTAGTGGGCGGCGAGGGTGGGGCTCGCGAAGGTGTGCTCCGCGAGGAGCAGATCCCGGAACGTGCCGTTGCCGACCCGCAGCGTCCGATCGACGAACGCCTGGGTCTCGGCGACCATGGCGGACTTCAGGTCGGTCGTGAGCTCCGGGTAGGTCGCCGGGTCCTTGGCGACCGCGCCGAGGCGGTCCACGTAGAGCCACTGCCCGGTGAAGCGGGCCATCGCGCGCGCGGCGCGGGGGTCCTTCAGCAAGCGCCTGGCCTGCGCCACGACTTCGTCCCTGGTGGCGAGCTTCCCCGTCTCCGCGGCGGCGAACAGCGCCGCATCCGGCATCGTGCCGGTGAGCAGGTAGGAGAGCTCGCTCGCGACCTCCCACGGATCGAGGGTCGCGTCGCTCTTGCCGATCTCGGGCCGGTACAGGAACGCGGGCGACTGCAGCATGGCCGCGATCACGGTCTTCGCGTCGCCGAGCTTGGCGTAGCGGGCGATCTCGCCGTCCTGGAGCGGACGGCGGAAGGCGCGCTTGCCGAACGTCTTCACGAAGCAGGTCACGTCGTCGGCGCAGCTCGTGAGCTTGGCGAGCGGTGTGGCGGCGGCGAGCGCCTCGGCCGCCACCCCGAGCTTCTCCGCGACGATCGGCCCGACGCGCAGCGCCGCGCCGTTGTTGTCGAAGCCTCCGACCACGACGTCGGGCGGGAGCGCCTGCCCGTGGGCCGAGGGGACGCCGAGGAGGTCCTCGACGGTCGCGTCGTACTCGCTGCGCGACAGCCGTCGCAGCACGCGCGCGCCGACGGTGGTCTCGGTGCAGCTCTTCGCGGTGACGTCCGGCCCGCAGCGCCCCTCGCCGTGGCGGACGAACGTGGCGAGCGCCTGGTACCCCGCGCTGCCCACGGGCAAGAGATTCCCGCCGGGGTGCCCGTCGGGGTGGGTCATCGACGGACGCAGCAAGAACACCGATTGCTCGCCGAGCTTGGTGTCGGCGATCGCGCGCACCACGGGGTAGTTCTTCCGCGCCGCGTCGGGGTCGGAGGGCGCCGCGAGCACCAGGCGGCTGCCGCGCGCGATTCCCTGCTCGTTGTGGCACCCGACGCACTTCACCGAGAGGATCGGCTGCCAGACCTTGGTCTCGAAGTAGGTGAAGTCGCCCGCGCAGGGCTCGACGATCGGCGGGGTCTCCTCGCCGCCGCCGCAGGCTTGCACGAGGAGGGACGCAGCGAGCAACAGACGATGCGGGTTCATCCGAGGAGCCCTCCGAGGGGTCCGGCGCCGTGCGACGGGTCGCCGAAGGTGAGGTTCGACAGGCCCATGGCCTGGCAGATCGAGACGAGCAGCCGCTGGTGCGGCTCGCCCGCGTACTTCAGGTAGCGACCGGTCCGGAGCGCGCCCCCCGCGCGCCCCGCGAGCACGAATGGCACCGACTTCGCGTCGTGCAGTCGACCGTCACCGAGCTCCTTGGCCCACACGACGAGCGTCGTGTCGAGCAGCGTGCCGCTGCCGTCGGGCTCCGGGATCGCGGCGAGCTTGTCGAGCACGTAGAGGAACTGCTCGGCGAACCACCGCTCGGCCGCGACGAAGTCGGCGACCCCCTTCGCGTTCTCGTCCGGCTTGTGGGAGGCTCGTGGTGACCGTCGCCGATGCCGAGCCAGGAGAACACGGTGGGGCTCACGGTGTGGGTCCACTGGATCGACGCCACGTTGGTGAGCCCGCACGCGAGCGCGAGCACCGCGAGGTCGCTCTGGGCGCGCCCGATCGCCGGGAAGTTCTTGTGGTCCTGCAGCGCGAGGTCGATCGGCGCGAGCGGCGCCGCGCACGACGCGGCGACCGGGGTCGTGAGCGTCTTCTCGACCGCCCGGATCGCGTCGAGGTGGTCGTCGAGCTTGTGCTGCTCGGTCGCCCCGACCCGCGCGCGCAGGTCGGCCAGGTCGGCGCGCACCACGTCGAGCACGCTCTTGCGCCGGGCGAGCAGGGCGTCGACTTCTCCGGGCTTCTTGCCGAGGTCGCCGAACAGGCGCGTCCACGCGTTCTTCGGCGAGTCCTCGGGCGGGACGAAGGTGTCGGGCGCCGAGTAGCACATGCGGGTCTGCCGGCTCCCGCCCCACGCGCTGGTCTGCACGCCGAGCTCGAGCGAGGGGAACCGGGTGCCCGCGCCGATCTTGCTCGCGATGTATTGATCGACGCTCGCACCGCGCCCCTCGTGGGTGAGGGTGCCTTGCCCGGTGAGCATCCCGTTCATGCCGGGCTCGTGGTTGTCGAAGCCCTTGAAGTCGACGCCGTCGAGGACGACGAGATCGCTCTTGCGCGCGGCGAGGGGCTCCAGGATGGAGCCCTTCGCGAAGGCGAAGTCCTTCTCGCCGCCGGTCGGGCGCCACCTGCCGTGCACGGTGCCGTTCGGGGAGAAGAAGACCAGGAGCCGCCGCGCGCGCTTGCCGCCGTCGGCGCGGGCGGGCGTCCGGAGGAGCGAGGTGAACGGCGCCGCGAGCAGCGAGGCGCCGAGGCCGAGCAGGAGCTGTCGGCGCGCGAGGGGAGGGGCCATCGGGTCGAGCGGTCTGCACGCGCGATGCCGCCGCGGATCGGGCGACATTTCCTCGATCGCCTCGCCCGAAGGGTGGCGACTCGAGTCCCCGCACCGGCGCCTCCGATCGCCGTCGTCCTTGTCAGGACGGGCGCGTTCGAGTCTCCTGCCCTGCGCATGTCCGCTCGTACCGAGGAGCCCCGCAGGGCCGCGCTGGTGGTCGGAGTCGGTCGCTACCAGAAGCTCCCCGAGCTCGCGGGCGCCCCGGACGCGGCGAAGCTGGTCGGAAAGGCCCTTTCCGACACCGTCTTCGGCGGCGTCCGCGTCGTCACCGATCCAATGTCGCCGGGCGACGTCCTCGGCCCGCTGCAGAAGGCGGCGCACGACGCGCGGGACGGCGCGCTGTTCGTCTTCTTCGCCGGCTTCGTGCTCGAGCGCGACGGTGCCCTCGTCCTCGCGGTGCGCGAGACGGAGGCGATCACCAAGACCCCCGCGGTGCCGCTCGCCGACGTGGAGGACGTGCTGCGCCGCGAGAACGTCAAGCGCGCCATCGTGGTGCTCGACGCCGAGCACGCGGGCGGCGACGTCCCCGGCAAGGCGCCGTTCAAGAGCGGGAGCCTGTACGCGATGGGCTCGCTCCGGAAGTTCGACAAGGGCCTGGGCGACGAGGATCTCGTCGGGTACGCGAAGCTCCTCGCCAAGGTCCTCACCGACGAGCCGGCGCGGCTCGGCAAGTACCTCGAAGAGGGCCTGTTCGACGCGCGCGCGCTCGACCGCACGTTGGCCCTCGATCCGATGCTCGGGCACACGACGATCCACGCGGTGGACGACCCGGCGATCGTGCGCGACCTGCGCGCGCCGCTGGCCGCGCTGGCCGAGGAGGAGCGCAAGGTGCGCGAGGCCGAGGAGGCGAAGGCCCGCGCCGAGGCGGAGGTGCGCGAGGCCGCGGCCCGCGAGGAAGCGGCGCGCGAGGAAGCGGCGCGCGAGGCGGAGGCGCGCGAGGCAGAGGCGCGGGCGGCGAAGGAGGCCGCGGAAGCGGCTGGCAAGCTTGCCGAAGACGAAGCCAAGAAGGCCGAAGAAGAGGCCGCCGCGCAGGTCCCGGCCCAGGAGCCCGCCCAGGAGCCCACGAAGGAGCCCACGAAGGAGCCCGCGGCGCTCGCCCGCCCCGTCGAGACCCCGCTCGCGAAGCCGCCGCCGAACCGCACGCCGCTGGTGGTCGGCGTGTTGGTGTTCATCCTGCTGCTGATCTGGTGGCTCACGAGGAAGTGACGATGCCCTCTCGTCGCACCCTCGCCGTGTTCGTCCTGTCGATGCTCGGCGGGTTCGCCTGCAAGAAGCCATCGGAGTCCGTCGCCGTGAAGCGCGACGACGACGCGCAACCCCTCGCGCCGATCGACGCCGCCGCCGCCGCCGAGGCCTCGAGCACCGCGGTCACCGACGCCGGCCCACCGCCGATTCCCACGATCGCCTGCGACGAGGGCCCCGACGTTCGCTGGAACGTCGAGCCCGCCGACGCCTTTTCGTGCTCGCCGCTGCGCGCGTCCGCGCCGGGCACGTGGGCGGACGAGATGGGCGCGCCGGTGACGCCGCTCGAGCTCGCAGTGGCCCCGGGGACCGAGTTCACGCTCGATCTCTCGGTGAAGGACGCCAAGGGTGGCAAGCCGACGGGCAAGGTCCGTCACGAGCTCCGCGGCCTGCCCGGCGACGTGCGCGTCGACGCCAGCACCCAGACGCTCCACTGGTCCGCGAAGGGGAGGGACGGCGACGTCCTCCGCGGCTCGGTCGCGACCTTCGTGAAGCTCGCTGCGGGAGAGAAGTGCGTGCGCAAGCCAGTGGTGGTCCGGCTCGTCGACACCGACACGACGCGCGCGAACCAGGCCGCCCACCAGGTCCGCTTGCAGCAGTTCTACCGCAAGCTCGACTGCATGTTCGCCCACCAGGGCCCCGACCTCGCCGAGAACGGCGTGAACGACGTCCGGGACGAGGTCGCGCTGCGTAAGCAGCTCCAGTGCGGCGCTCCCCTCGTGACGGTGCTGATGAAGGACGTCGACGGCGACGGCCTGCGCGACGCGCTCGTCCGCTTCGAAGCGCGCCCCAACCGCGATCCCAAGGGTCCGGACGTGCCGAAGTGGGAGACGGGGTTCTCGACCCAGGTCCTCCTGCGCAAGGGCGACGCGTTCGTGCGCGTCGCCGAGACGCCCGGAGATCCCCAGGAGGCCGAGGACGGCTCGGTGCTCTTCCTCGACAGCTACGCCCACGACCGTGGCCATCACTGTCCCCCACGGCCCTATCGCAGCACGGGGGGCCCAAGCTGTCCGATGATGGACGTGGACGTCTCCCGCTGGGTGTCAGGGCACGTCGAGAAGGTGGTCGAGTTCGAGGGCGCTCCGAATCCGGCGGCCGCGGGCGACATGCTCAGCTGCCCGCGTCAATCGGTCGAGATCGTGAAGGACGCCAAGGGGCGAGTGGTCGGCTTCCGGACCGGCGGCAAGACCGTGAACTGGAAGGGCGCGAGCACGACCGCCCCGTGACACCCCGCGCGCTTACCCACGCTTTTCGTACCAGTCGCGGACGCGCGGGTGCGCGTCGACCGCGTCGTGCACGCGATGCAGCCGGGGCGCGCCGTCGAGCACGGTGCCCGGCACGTGGTCGAGCGCGCCGCTCTTCAGCCAGCGGACGATCATCAGGATCTTGAAGTCGACGACCTGCACCGTGGCGCCGCCGAAGAACGGCCCGTCCGCGTCGATCTGACGCTCGGCGTACGCCGCCCACGCCGGGATGTACGTCGCGGAGAGCTGCTCCCGCGCGCGCTTCTTCTCGGCCTCGTCCGTCATGCGCATGGTGGGGTGATCGCCGCGCGGGAGGTCCTCGACGTGGCCCATCATCGCCTCGTGTCGCGCGGCCTCGAAGTCGTCCTTCGGGTGCAGATCGTAGCGACGGCCGACGAAGGTGAGGATCGCGTTGGACTGCGCGAGGGCCGGCTTGCCGGGCCAGTCGAGCACCGGGGCGCTCCCGAAGGGCGTCGTCGGCTTGACCGCGGCCCACTGCTCGCGCGTGAGCCGGTGGTCCTCGAAGTCGACGCCCGCGAGGTGCAACGCGAGCCGGCACTCCTCACCGCGGCTGACGGGAGCGTCGAAGTAGGTCAGTCGGGCTTTGGTCATGGCCGACGGTATTCTGGGGAGCGCGATGCGTCCACGCGCCATCCGTGCCCCCCGCGCGGACCTGCTCTACAGTGGCGGCATGCAGCGGCGAACCGCGTTGCTGACCGGCTGCCTCGCCTGCGCGCCGCGCGCCGTCCGTGCCGCGACCTGCAAGCCGCCCGGCGCCATCGACGCCGGGCCCGTCCCCGCCGTCGGCGCGACGCGCCTCGTCGAGGCCGACGTCCGCCTGCTGGTCGCGCGCGATGCATCAGGAGTCTATGCAATGGCCGGGATGTGCACCCACATGGGCGGCGCGCTCTTCCTCGATCCCGAGGGCACGAGCCGCTGCCCGGCCCACGACTCCCGCTTCGGCAAGAACGGCGAGCTCCTGGAAGGGGCCCGCGCAGCTCGCGCCCGAATCACTTCGCCGTGCGCCTCTGCGACGGCCGGGTCTGGGTCGACCCCACCACCGTCGTGCCGGCCGATTCCCGCACGCCCCCCTAGCCTTTGCTGCCCGGCCGAGGCTTGGTATCCACCGGCCGTGTACCCGAACGGCCCCCTCCGCAGCGAGCTCCGCGGCTCCGCCCTCGTGCTCACCCTCGACCGCCCCGAGCGCCTCAACGCGCTGTCTCGCGAGCTCATCGAGCAGCTCGGCGCGGCGGCCCGCACCGCGGCCACCGACCCGGCGGTGCGCGCGATCGTGGTCACCGGCGCGGGCGAGAAGGCGTTCTGCGCGGGCGCCGACCTCAAGGAGCGCCAGGCGCTCTCCAAGGACCAGGTGCGCGAGATCGTGCGGCTCTACCGCAGCGAGTTCGGCGCGCTCGATCACAGCCCGAAGCCCGTGTGCGCGGCGCTCAACGGCGTGGCCCTCGGCGGCGGCCTCGAGCTCGCGCTGATGGCCGACCTGCGCGTGGCCGTGAAGGGCGCCGTGCTCGCGCTGCCCGAGACCTCGCTCGCCATCATCCCTGGCGCGGGCGGCACCCAGAAGCTCCCCCGCATCGTCGGCGAGGCGCGCGCCAAGGAGCTGATCCTCACCAACCGCCGCCTCACCGCCGACGAGGCGCTGGCCTTCGGTCTGGTCAACCGCGTCGCCGAGGCGGGGCAGACCGCGGTCGACTGCGCGCTCGCCCTCCTCGCCCCCGTGCTCGAGGGCGCGCCGATCGCGGCCGCCGCGGCGCTCGAGGCGATCGACGCCGGGCTCGACGCCGACCTCGCGACGGGCATGCAGCTCGAGATCCTCGCTTACGAGCGCACGCTGGTCTCCGAGGACCGCGACGAAGCGCTCCGCGCGTTCGGCGAGAAGCGCAAGCCGAACTACCAGGGGCGCTGAGCATCATGAGCAAGAAGCGCATCCTGGTCATCGAGGACGAGCCCCACATCGCCATGGGGCTCAAGGATGCGCTGGAGTTCGAGGGCTTCGAGGTGGAGACGGCGGGCAAGGGTCGCGACGGCATCAACCTCGCCAAGACGGGCCGCCCGGACTGCCTGATCCTCGATCTGATGCTGCCCGACGTGAACGGCTACCAGGTCTGCGAAGAGGTGCGCCGCCTCGACCCGCTCGTGCCGATCATCATGCTGACCGCACGCGCGCAGGAGGCCGACAAGGTCCGCGGCCTCTCGGTCGGCGCCGACGACTACGTGACCAAGCCGTTCAGCGTGAACGAGCTCGTCGCGCGCATCCGCGCCATCTTCCGCCGCGCGGCGCTCGCCCCGGGCGCGCCCGAAACCTTCCTCATCGGCGACGCCGAGGTCAACCTGAGCACCCAGCAGGTGCGCCGCGGCAAGGCGGTGGAGCCGCTCTCGTTCTACGAGGTCGAGCTCCTGCGCCTCCTGCACGCCAAGGCAGGCGTGCCAGTGTCGCGGGACGAGATCCTCGCGAAGGTGTGGGGCCTCGACGCCAACCCCACCAACCGCACGGTCGACAACTTCGTCGTGAAGCTGCGCAAGAAGATCGAGCCCTCGCCCGACCGTCCGGTCTACATCCTCACGGTCTACGGGACCGGCTACAAGCTCGCGACGGCCGCGACCTGACTGGGCTGAACGCGGGTCAGAGCACCTTGCAGCGCGCGACGTCGTCCTTCACGCGCTTGACGATGTCGGCGATGCGGAACGCGGTACCGGCCTCCATGTGCCCGCGGAGCAGGCGCGCCGGAGCGATGAACACGTCTTGCTTGGCGCCCTTGAAGTAGACCCCGAACGTGCGGCCGCGCCCGTCGTCCTGGGCGTGCCACTTGAGCCCGTGCTGCCGCTCGAGCACGTTGCCGAGGACGGCGCCCATCGCGGTGACCGCGTCGGTGTCCGTCTCGTCGTAGACGCGATCGTCGAGGAGGCGTTGCAGGAGGTCGAGGTCCTTCGGGGACTGGTCGAGGGTGGCGGAATAGCGCTTCTTGAGCACGAGCTGGATGGTGGCCACTTGCTCGCGCAGCAGCGCCCACTCGGAGGCGTCGAGCGCCGAGATCCCGGCGGTGGTCGTCATGGAGGGGGATGCTAGCGGAAGACGAACGGCCAGCGGAAGAAGCCTCCTTTGGCCGAGCTCATGAAGACGGTCTTCTTGACCTCCACGACCACGCACTCGATGACCGTGGTGGAGCCGGCCGGCTCGCGCGCCACCGCCCCGGTGACGACGCCGGTCGGCCCGACGCTCACATCCACCTTGACCGACGTGGCCGGCTTCGCCGGCGGCGGATCCCAGCAGATCTTGCGGATTTCGAGGCGCCGCTTCGCCATGACCGTGAGGATGTCCTTGGGCTCGAGGGAGTCGCTGCCGGCGCCAGCGGACCCCGCCAGGACGAGCGCGGGCAGGGCACAGGCGAGCACCCACGAGGCGACCAGCGACCATCTCCGCACGCCCCAGAAGAGTAGCACGCCCCCCTGTGGTGTCCCGGCGGGCGCGATGGCAACGTGCCGGCCGCCATGGATCTCACCACGATCGCCGCGACCGAGATGCGGGCCCTCCTCGACGCCGGACAGGTGACCTCGGTGGAGCTCGTGCGGGCCCACCTCGACCGCATCGACCAGCGGGACCGCACGCTGCGCGCCTTCACCACGGTGTTCCACGACGACGCCCTCGAGGAGGCACGTCGCGCCGACGAGGACCGCCGGCGAGACCGCCCCCGCTCGCTGCTCCACGGGCTGCCCGTCACCGTGAAGGAGTCGGTGGACATGGCGGGGCGCGCCTCCACCATGGGCGTGCCCTCGCGGCTCTCGCACCGCGCCGCGAGCGATGGCGGGATGGTCAAGGCCCTGCGCGAGGCGGGCGCGATCCTCCTCGGGCGCACCAACGTCGCGCAGTACCTGATGTCGCACGAGAGTCACAACCCGCTCTTCGGCCAGTGCAACAACCCGTTCAGCCTCGCGCACACGCCCGGGGGGTCGTCCGGGGGCGAGGCGGCCGCGCTGGCCGCGGGCCTCTCCCCTCTCGGCGTCGGGACGGACATCGGGGGCAGCATCCGGTGTCCCGCCCACTTCACCGGCATCGTCGGCTTCAAGCCCACCCTCGACCGCTGGAGCAACCGTGGCTCCAACACGGCGCTCGCCGGCCAGGAGGCCATTCGTGGACAGATCGGCCCCATGGCGCGCTCGGTCGACGACGTCGCCCTCCTGTTCCGTGGCGTCGACTACGAGCGCATGAGCGAGGACGATCCGCGTGTGCCGCCGCTCCCCGCGCCCGACCCGACCGGCATCGACCTCGCCGGCCTGCGCGTGGGCTACTACGTCGAGGACGGCCTCGTGCGCACCTCGACCGCCGTCGCGCGCGGCGTCGAGCGGGCCCGCCGCGCCCTCGACGAGCACGGCGCGCGGGTCGTGCCGTTCACGCCCCCACGCATCGCCGAGCACATCTTCCTGTACTTCGCGGCGATGAGCGCCGATGGCAGCGAGATCATCCGCAAGGGGCTCGAGGGTGGAGAGGTCGACCCGATCCTCACCGGGCTCATGCGCCTCAACCGGCTCCCCGCGCAGGTCCGGGCCGGTCTCTCGAAGGTCGCGCGGGCGTTCGGCGAGGAGCAGGCGGCGCGCCTGCTGGACGTCGCCGGGCCGAAGAGCGCCGAGGCGTTCTGGGGTCTCACCGCCGCGCTCCGTGCGTATCGCTTCGAGGTCCTCGCGGCCATGAACGCCGCCTCGATCGACGCCATCCTCTGCCCGCCGTTCGCCACCCCCGCGCTGCCGCACCTCGCGGGCAAGGAGTTCGCCCTCGCCGGGTCGCACTGCATGTTGTGGAACGTCCTGCAGTTCCCGGCAGGCATCGTCCCGGTCACGCGCGTGCGCGCCGAGGAGGCCCGCCGCGAGGGCGCGAGCGGGCGCTTCGAGAAGCGCGCCGCCGAGGTGGACGCGGCCAGCACCGGGCTGCCCGTCGGCGTCCAGATCGTCACCCGCCCGTGGCGCGAAGACCTCGCGCTCGCGGTGATGAAGGCCGTCGAGCGCTCGGTCCGCGACGACGAGGGCTGGCCGAGAACCCCCGTGTGAGCGTGCGCGGCGCGCTGCAGCGACTCGGCGCGGATCCGCGCGCGTCGCGCTGGGCGGTGCTGGCCGGCGTCGCGCTCTCGCTGCCGACGCTCGTCGGTGGGTTCCAGGTCGACGATCACTGGCACGCCATCGCCCTGCGTGGTCACCCGGCCTGGCCCGAGTTCCGGCTCCGCGCGTGGGACGTGTTCCGCTTCTTCGACGGCTCGCCCGTCCACAACCAGGCGCTGATGGACCGAGGCGTGGTCGCCTGGTGGACCGACCTCGACGTGCGCGTCGCCTTCGTCCGCCCGCTCTCGTCGCTGACCCACGCGCTCGATCACCGCCTGTTCCCTGGCGCGCCGTGGGCCATGCACCTGCACTCGATCCTGTGGTTCGCCGCGCTGCTCGCCGTGGCGAGCGCGCTGATCGCCCGCTTCCTGTCGGGCACCGCGCGCGGCCTGGCTGCGCTGTTCTACGCCGTCTCCTGCGCGCGCGGGGTGACGGTCGGGTGGATCGCGCAGCGCAACTCGCTGGTCGCTGGCACCCTCGCGCTGGGCGCGATCCTGCTCCACGATCGGGCCTCGAAGAGGGAGGGATCGGCGCTCCACGGGCCGCTCTTGTTCGCGTTCGCGCTGCTCGGGGGAGAGTCCGCCCTCGCGGCGCTCGGCGTGCTCGTGGCCCACGCCTGGTTCGTCGATCCGCGCCCGCGTCCCTTGCGCTTCCTCGTGCCGTACGGCGTCGTGTTCGTCGGCTGGGCCGTGTTCTACCGCGTGCTCGGGGGTGGTGTGCGGCACTCTTCCGGCTACGCCGACCCGCTCGCCAATCCCGTCCGGTTCGCGCGGGGGGCCGTCGTGCACCTGCCGCTGCTCCTCGGCGGCGAGCTGGGCGCCCCGCTCCCCGACGCCTGGCCGGCGGTCGGGTTGGGTCCGCGCGTCGCGATGGTGGTGCTCGCGTGCGTCGCGCTCGCGTTCGCCGTCCGCGCGCTGACCGACCGCCTCGATCGCTTCTTCCTCGCGGCCGCCGTGCTCTCGGTGCTGCCGGGGTGCGCCACGTTCCCGAGCGGACGCCTGCTCACGATCCCCGGGGTGATGCTCGTCTGCCTGCAGGCGCGGCTCGTGACGCGGCTCCTCGAGGGAGAGCTCCGCGGGAGTCTGCGCGCGTGGGCGACGTGGGTGCTCGGGGGTCGCCTCTTGCTCGGCCCGGTGCTGTTCCTGGTCACGGCCATGCAGTTCGCGCTCCTCGAGCACCGCCTGCACGGCCTCTCGGACTCGATCCCCGACGACCTCGCGCGCCGTCCCGCGCTCTACGTCGTCAACGGTCCGGGGTTCCTCACGGCCTACGCCCCCGTGCACCGCTCACGGGCGGGGGTGCCCTCACCCAGGATCTTCGGCTGGCTCGGCATCGGCATGCATCCGCCGGATCGACGCGCGGACGCTGGAACTCCGGACCGACGGCGCCCTCTTCGGCGGCCCGCTCGAGATGCTCGCGACCGACCCCGAGCGGCGTTTCCTCGTTGGTGAACGCATCGTGCTGCCCGACGTCGTCGTCAAGGTGCGCTCGACGATCGAGGGTCGACCCGACGCGGTGACGTTCACGTTCGCCGACGACGTCGACGCGGTGTCACGCGGCTTCGTCGCCTGGCAGGGGATTCGCTACGTGCGGTGGACGCCGCCGCCGATCGGCGCGTCGAGCGAGCTCGCCGCGCAGCCCCTGTTCTCCCTGGACTAGGTTCTCGCTCGACTAGAACAGGAGACCGAGCTGCAGCAGCGAGAGGGTCGGGATGGTCTTGGTGCCGAGGGTGTCCATCACGCTCGCGAGCGGCTCGGGCACCTGCACGCCGCTCGGCAGGTTCGAGGTGGTGCGGTGGTTCGAGACGAACTGCACCCCGGCCTCGATGCCGGCGGTCAGGCCGCTCGAGCTCGTGTAGAGGAAGCCGATCCGCGGGTTGATGAAGAACGTCTCGGTGGCGAGGGTGTAGGTCGTGGGGGCGAACGAGCCGAGGGTGACCGTGGTGCCGCCCTCGATGCGTTGGCGCCCGATCCGCAACCCGAGGTAGAACGAGCTCTGCAGAGGGAAGATCCGCACGTCGGCCGCGACCGACTGGTAGCGCAGGTCCATCCCGAGCACGCGGGTCGCGGGCAGCGTGCCGAACTCGACGCCCAGCGCCACGGCCCGCTCGACCTTGAACAGGGCCTCGACCGAGAGCGGTCGCGGGAAGCCGACGCTGCCGATCACGCCGAGCCGGAAGTGCTCCTTCGCCTTGGAGGAGCTCGCGTCGATGGGCGGACCGTCCAGCGTCGTCCGGGCGCGCACCGTCGTCGCACCGAGGGCGAGTGCGCACGTCAGACCGAACATCCACAGTCTCATGGGGTCCTCCTCGAACGAGGGGCACGATGGCACCCGATCGAGAGAACGGACCCCCGCGCGCGACCTTGAGGCCGCCCCGTCGTCTATTTCGGAGCGAGACCCCGCGCGACCTCGCGGACCAGCGCGCGCGCCACGTGGCGGCGGTACTCTGCCGTGGAGCGCACGTCGTCGATCGGGCTCACGTCGGCGTCCACCGCCGCGTCGAGCCCGGCGAGGTCGAGGCCCCGCGCGGCGCGCCCCTCGAGGAACCGCTCCACGTGCGCGAGCGGCGAGGTGGTCGGCGCGACCGAAGCCATGCCGAAGCGCGCGCGTCGGATCGTCTCGCCGTCGCGCTCGACCACGGCGGCGAGGGCCACCTTGCTGATCGCCTGCGCGAGCCGGGTGCCGACCTTGCGCCAGCTCTGGAACGCGTCGGCCGCGGGCACCCGCACGTCGAGCCACGCGACCAGCTCGTCGGCGGCGCGCACCGTCTTCTTGTAGCCCTGGTAGTAGTCGCGCAGCGGCACCGCGCGCTCGCCGCGCACCGAGCGCAGCCCCACCACGGCCTCGAGCGCCATCAGCGCCGCCACGCCGTCGCCCGCTGGCGAGGCGGTGACGACGTTGCCGGCGAGCGTGCCGCGGGCCTGGATCTGGATGGCCCCCACGTCCTTGCCGGCCTCCACGAGGACCCGGAGGGGCGCGAGCGCCGGGGCGCGGCGCACGGTGAGGAAGGTGACGCCACCGCCGAGCCGGATCGTGTCCCCGCGTACGGCGAACTCCACGAGCTCCGGCACTCGCGACACGTCCACCAGCGTGGTGGCGGGCGGAGCCACGGTCGACGGCGGCCGCAGATGAGACTCGACGACGAGGTCGGTGCCGCCCGCGATCACGTGGTGGGGCACGCCACGCGTCACGAGATCGGCGACCCGCGCGCAGGCCTCGCCGAGGTCGCGGGGGCGGAAGAAGCTCTCGCCGAGCGCGCTCACGAGGCCCCCCCGGCGCGCACCACCGCCGCGTGCTTGATCGCGTCGACGATGCGCTGGTAGCCGGTGCAACGGCAGATGTTGCCCGCGATGGCCTCGCGGATCTCGGCGTCGTCCGGCGCCTTGTTGCGCCGCAGGAGCGCCTCGGCCGCGATCAGCATGCCCGGGGTGCAGATCCCGCACTGCGCGCCGCCGTCGTCGACGAAGCACTGCTGCAGGGGCGCGAGTTGCCCGGCGGCGAGGCCCTCGACGGTGAGGATCTCGGCGCCCTCGGCCTGGCCGGCGAGGACGAGGCACGCGTTCACGGGCAGGCCGTCGAGCAGGATCGTGCACGAGCCACACTCGCCCTCGCCGCAGCCCTCCTTGGTGCCCGTGAGCCCGAGCGGGCCGCGCAGGACGTCGAGGAGGCGCGCCGTGGGCGAGGCCTCGACCTCGTGCATCACACCGTTCACTTGCAGCTTCACGACACCACCTCCGCGCGACGCGCGCGCTCGAACACGTTCTCGGGCAACAGCGGCAGATCGGGCAGGAGCACGCCCGCGCCCCACCGCAGGTCGGCGGAGAGCGCGTGCTCGATCGCGTTGGCCACGGCGGGGGCGCCCCCGTCCATGGGCAGCTCGCCGACGCCCTTCGCGCCACCGGGGCCGTTCGGATACGGCACCTCGACGAGCGTCGTGTGGAACTCCGGCGCGTCGACCGAGGTCGGCACGATGTAGTTGGTCATGCGGGCGTTGGCGATCGATCCGTCCTTGCGCCACACGATGGCCTCGTGGATGGCCCAGCCGATCGCCTGCAGCGTGCCGCCCTCGACCTGGCCGGCGCAGAGCACGGGGTTGATGGCCTTGCCGACGTCGTGCGCGGTGAACAGGCGGAGCACGCGCGTCTCGAAGGTGTCGAGGTCGACCTCCACCTCGGCCACGTCGCACGCCCACGAGTAGCAGGGGTAGGCGTCGCCCTGGTAGGTCGCGTCGTCGAAGGCGCGCGACTGCGGCGGCACGTACTGCACGAGGCACTTGGTCTCGGCGTCGCCCGCGGCGAGCAGCCGGTCGCCGGCGGTGGCGAACGACTCGCCGGGCGCCGCCTTCGCGCGCACGTGGCTCGCGACGGCGGCCGCGGCCTTCTGGACGATCGAGCCCACCACCATGACCGTGCGCGAGGCGACGGTCGGCCCGCTGTCCGGCACCTTGCTCGTGTCGGGGTTCTCGAACGACACGTCCTCGAACGCGAGGTCGGCAGCCTCGGCGGCGATCTGCTGGAAGATGGTCTCGGTGCCCTGACCGATGTCGGTCGACGCGCTGCGCACGCGCAGTCGGCCGCCGCGCTCGAGGTCGACCTGCACCTTGCCCTTGAGGCGGTGCTCGCCGGAACCGGTGAAGCCGGCGCCGTGCATGAACGTGGAGATGCCGAGGCCGCGGCGCTTGCGGCGTCCGGCGGCGGCTTCGGCGGCGTTCCAGGCCTCGAGGTCCCTGGCGCGCCGGTCGAAATCGGCGGCCTTGGTCGCGGCGTCGAGGCACTCCTGGCCACCGACCGAGACGTCGAGCACCTGGCCGGTGGAGGTGAGATCGCCCTTCTGCAGGAGGTTCTGGCGGCGGAGGTCAATCGGCGAGCGGCCGAGCGCGCGGGCCACCGCGTCGACGTGGCGCTCGACGGCCCAGATGGTCTGCGGCGCGCCGAACCCGCGGAACGCGCCGTTCGGCGGCGTGTTCGTGGCGACCGCGCGCGACTCGACCCGGTGGTGGGCGAAGCGGTAGGCGCCGCACGCGTGCAGGGTGCCGCGCGAGAGCACCACCGGCGTGAGGGTCACGTACGCGCCGCCGTCCATCACGACGTCGACCTTGATGGCCTCGAACGTGCCGTCGCGCTTGCACCCGAGGGTCACCTTGCACACGGCGGGGTGGCGCTTGGTGGTCGCCTCGATGTCCTCCTTGCGGCCGTAGATCAGGCGCACCGGCCGGCCCGACTTGCGCGCGAGCAGCGCCGCGTGCAGGCCGATCATGGAGGGGTACTCCTCCTTGCCGCCGAAGCCGCCGCCGGTGACCGTCTGCTCGACGCGGGCCGCGGCGTCGTCCACGAGGTGGAAGGCCTTCTTGAGCGCCTTGTGCACGTAGTACGGACACTGGAGCGACCCGGCCACGTGGACGACCGGGGTCTCTCCCTCGTGCCAGCTCGCGACCACGCCCTGCGGCTCGATGTAGAGCTGCTCCTGGTGGTGCACGCGGTAGGTGCCCTCGATCACGACCTCGCTCGCCGCGAGCGCCGCGTCGACGTCGGCGCGATCGATGCGGTACTTCTTCTGCACCACGGTGCCCTCGTCCAGGGACAGCACCGCGGGCAGCGGGTCGATCAAGAGCTTCACTGCGGCGCGCGCGCGCTCGGCCTTGTCGCGGTCGGCACAGGCCACGAGCGCCACGGGCTCGTACACGTGGCGCACGACCCCGGTGGCGAGGATCGGCTGGTCCTCTTCGATCAGCGCCACGAGGTTCTCGACGCCCATCGCGACGAGATCTTCGGCGGTGACGACGGTGACGTCGGACCAGTCGAACGCCGGATCGAGCTCGATGCCGCGGAGGGTGCCGTGGGCGACCGGCGAGCGCACGGTGACCCCCCACAGCTCGCCCGGGCGGGGCGGGAGGTCGTCGACGTAGACGGCCTTGCCGGTGACCTTGGCGTGGCCGTCGATGCGCGGGACGCTGCGTCCGATGATCATGCGGTTCCTTCGCTGCGAGGGGAGAAGAAGGTCGGCGGAGAGCCGGTCAGGCGCACCACGTCTTCGACGGTGTCGAGGTCGCGCTCGCCGACGAGGCCCTGGGCCGTCGCGCAGCGTTCGCCGAGGCGGGCGAGCACCGCGCGGAGCGGCTCGGGACGCGCGAGGAAGCCGGCGTCGAGCACGCGGCCGCGGAGCGCGATCGGGTGACCGCGCTCGGGGCGCGCGGCGTCGTGGCCTTCGAGGCCCGCCAGCAACGTGCGCGCGACGCGGGCGGTGGCCGGCATCACGTCGACCGGCGTGACCAGGAGGTGGTCGTCGCCGCCGAACGCGTCGGCGCGGAGCGCGGCGCGCAGCGACCCGGCCGGGCCGAGCGCGTCGTCCTCCTCGCTCACCACGACCCGCACGCGCTCGGGCAGCAGGGGCGCGAGCAACTCGGCGACGTCGCGTCGCACGACGAGCACCACCCGCTCGGCCTCGCGCGAGAGGCGGCGCTGCGCGTGCAACGCGGCCAGCGGCAGGCCTTCGACGAGCAGGAGCGCCTTGGGCCCACCCACCCGCGATCCGACCCCCGCCGCGAGCACGAGCGCGACGTTCACGGACGGCCCCGCCGGAAGGCGACCATGGCCGCCACGATCGATACGGCGATCTCCGCGGGCGCCCGCGCACCGATGTCGACGCCGAGGGGCATGTGCACGCGGGCCATGTCCTCTTCGGAGAAGCCCTTCTGCTCGAGCCGCGCGCGGGTGCGGGCGGCCTTGGCGCGCGAGCCCACGCCGCCGACGAACGCGAAGCCCTCGCGCAGCGCCCACTCGACGACGCGCTGGTCGAGCTGGTGGTCGTGGGTCATGGCGAGCACCGCTCCGGTGCGCGGGACGTCCTTGCCGGCGAAGAGGAAGTCGCCCTGTACGCGTCGCAGGCGCGGCTCGACGGCGTCCTCGTCGACGAAGCCGTCGCGGTCGTCGCAGAGCACGACGCGGAAGCCGCACTGCGCGAGCAGCGGCGCCACGAGCGCCCCGATGTGACCTCCGCCGACCACCAGCGCCGGGGTCGCGGCGACGAGCGGCTCGAGCAGCAGATCGGTCTGGCCGCCGCAGCACATGCCGAGCTCGGGTCCGAGGCGGAAGGTCTGCACCTTGGCCTCGGCGTCACCGCGGAGGAACCCGCGGAGCGCGCGCAGGACCGTGTGCTCGACTGCGCCGCCGCCGACGGTGCCGATCGCGTGGAGGACGCCCTGCTCCTCGATCAGCACGAGCTTCTGGCCCGGGCTGGAGGGCGCGGAGCCGCGGCGGGAGAGGACCGTGGCCATCGCTGCGCGGAGGCCGCGGTCGGTCGCGTCGGCCGCGGCGCGCAGCACCTCGGAGGGCTCCGCGGTGCGCGGCACGGGGGGCTCGGCGTCGCCCCCCGGCGAGCCGGCCGACGCGTCGTCACGATGCCGCGCGGGGTCCCCGGACATCGCCGACAAATAGCACGAGGGCCCGGAGAATACGCTACGCGCTGCGCCTCTTCACCCACGCGGCGGTGACGAGCACGAGCACGATGATCTGCGCGAAGCCCACGGTGGCGAACAGCACCTGGCCCTGCCACGCCGCGTCGAGCGCCAGGCTCAGCATCAGCCACGAGAGGTACGCGTCGCCGCTCGAGAGGCTCCACACGGTCGCGAGCAGACGGGTCCCGGGCGCGTCCTTGTAGGCGTGGAGCGGGTGGAGCTCCGCCTGGTCGTCGTCGTCGGCGTCGCCGCTCACCCACTTGCCCTGGAGGACGAGGTGACCCATGCGGCCGATGAAGATCTCGGCGCCGGCGAAGAAGCCGGGCGTGCCCTTCTGGATCTTCTTCCGCAGCGCGGCCTCGCTCTCGTCGCGTCCGCGGTCGAAGATCGGGCCGAGGTGGTTCAGGTAGTGATCCGCGGCGAAGCTCCGGAGCGCGGCCTGCAGGAGCGCGAGGCACAGCACCGCGCGCACGCCGAGCGAGATGCCGAACGTGGTGGCGGGCAGGGTGGTCTGGGTGAGCCGCACGAGCAGGCCGCCGTGCAGGATGACGGTGGAGAGCCAGTCGCAGATGCCGTCGATGGCGTGCCCCGAAGGGCTCGCCGTGCCGCGCGCGCGGGCGAGGGTGCCGTCGGCGCAGTCGAGCACCGTGCGCAGCTCGAACACGAGCACGGCCAGCAGCAGGCCGCGGTAGCCAGGGATGGTCAGGCAGAACGCGGCGACCAGCGCGATGAACGGCTGGATCGCGGTGACCTGGTTGGCCGACACGCGCGTGCGCAGGAGCCCGCGGACCATGAGCCGCGCGACGGGGTAGCGATAGAACCGGTTGAGCGGCTCCTCTACGCGATCCTTCCAGCGCGCCTCCAAGACGGCCCCAAGATGCCCGGTCGAGGCCCGGGTCGGCAAGGGTCAGCCGGTGCGAAAAATGCTTCGCGGGGCGGGGCGCGGCGCCAAAAAACACCAGCGCCGCCAAGGTGACCTGGCGGCGCTGTCTCGTTTCGGTGGAGCTGACGCGGATCGAACGCGCGGCCTCTAGAGTGCGATTCGGGGGAGCCGTCAGCGACGGGCCGGATTCGGCCACGATCGCGACTGTCAATCCTGAACGTTCGCCGCCCGAAGGGGCCCCGGCTGACTGTTCGCTGACTCCTGCCGTCGTCGCCGCCCACCTGGCCTGTCGAGGGTGGGGCGAGCTCGCCGAAGGGGGTGCGTCGTGACGGCGGCCGACCTGTACCGGCTGGCGAGGAGCTACCTCCGCCACACCCGGCTGGCCAGCGTCGTCGAGGCCACCACCCCTTGGCGACGGGCCGCCGCTCTCGCCTCTCGGGCCCGGTGGCTCGCCCTGGCCTGCGACGCACGCGATCGCGCACGCGCCGTTCGGCGCAGTTGCGGGGCTCAAGCCCGCGACTCGTGAGCACGGCCGCCAGCTCGGGCCCGGCAACCGTAGAGATCATCACAACGGTTGCGGGGTCCCGGCGGGCGATCGTGCCCGACCTGAGAGGTTCACCATGTCCGCCAAGCAGATCGAGCTCCCCGGCTACGGCTCCGTGACTGTCGACGACTCCACGCACCCCGCGGGCCCCCGCCGCTGGTTCCTACGGTCGTCGCCGCACGTGGGCAGCGTGCCGTGCTCGCCCTTCGATCTCGTCGACGCCGTGCGGGCTCTGCTGCGCGATGCCGAGAGCTACCCGGGGTGCGCGGACCACGCGACGTTGCTCGCCGATGCCCTGGCCACCGTGGGGGCGCTCGGGGCGCTCGTCGACCACGTGCGCATCCTGAACGCGGCCGCCGAGCCCGACCAGCGGTTCGACGCGGGCGACCTCGCCACCATCGCGTCGCTGGCGCGCAAGCTCTCGACCTTCGCCGTCGTCGCCCTGAACGATGTCGAGGTCCTCGATGACGAGCAGGCGGCGCTTTGGGGCGACACCTCCGACGAGAGCGAGGCGGCCGAATGAACGCCGCGCGCAAGCTCGACGCCCTCGCCATGCACTTCCACGAGCTCGTGCAGCTCGGCCGGGTCACGCTGCCGCCGGAGGGCCCATGCGGTTCCTGACCAGGCCACTGGCCCGCGCCGTGAACCGCGCAGCGGCGGGCATCGAACGGCTAGAACGCACCCTCGAGCACGTTCCCGCGACCCTGGCCGCCATCGCAGAGCGGGTCGGCGCCATCGAGCACGGCGTTGGAAAGCACCTGACGCACAAGAGGAAGACTCCGAACGCCGCGACCCGTGAGGCGCACATCGAGGCGGCCCGGGCCTTGGGCGGGCGCTGCCCTTTCTGCGACGTGGACCTCTTCGACGAGCACGGCACGTTCAAGGGCGAGGTGCACCACCACGACGCGGCGTCGGATGCCCGCATAGAGGCGACCATGCCGACGTGCGGCGACTGCAACCGCTCGTTCAACGCGAGCCCGGCCCCGCGGGCCTTGATCGAGGCGTACCACTTCAAGCGCAAGCGGCTGAACGGGGCGCTGTTCTCGAGGAAGCGCACGGCCGCGTGAGACGAGGGAGGAAGGTGTGGCACTCGCGGCAGGAGGAGACGCCGGTCTCTTTGATGGGACGCCTCGCCATCATTCGTGGTTGCAACAGTCGTAAACATCCGATAACGTGTCTTTCAAGGGAGCTTCGGTCCCCTGCAGAGGAGCCTCCGTCCTCCAAGAGCCAAACCGCAACCACGTCGACACGCGAGCCTGCGACGCCCGAAAGGGCGAGAGGGTGTCGAGCCAGGAAGCCGTCGAGCCTTCCTGTGTTCCCAATCTCATTCGCCGCCCCGAGCGGCTGAGGTTCGCTCGCATGGACGAAGAAGCAAAGGCTCTGCATTCTCACGTCGTCTGTGTCCGGCTGACGGCCGGGCAGGTGGCATTCGTCGACAGAGTCGCGCGCGCGCGGAGGACCGAACGAGGTCCGCCGTGATCCGGCGTCTCGTGTCGGACACTGCCAGCGCTGAGTTCCCGTCGTCGCACCCCCGCGACTGACGTCCCAAGTTTCCACAGCGCCCTGTGGGTGGTCGCCTAAAGGCGACGCCCCCGGGAGGTGGAATCCCGAGGGCGCCTTTCTGCGGAGTTTCGACCAATGAAGTATAGCAACGAACAGGCAGCCAGCCACAACGATCATCGTTGCAGTGGCGCTCTCTCGGCCGGCCGCAAGTCACCGCCGGCGCCCAAGCTCGACACCGACGACACCGTCACGATTCGTGTCCCCCGATCCGCCCTGACAGTCGTCGAGGCCCCCTCGCGCTTCATGCGCCCCGAGCAGTCCCCCGCTGGCCGCAAGGCGGTGCTCGCCCGCAATCGCGCGGGGCGAGATCGCGAAGTACAAGCCGGGCAAGGTGGTGCTCGTCGAGCGCGACGAACACGACCGATGGATCGAGCGCGCGAAGGTCGTGCGCCGCGCATCCGAGCCGACGCCCGGACCCGCCGACGACCTCGATCGCGAGATCGGGCTCGTCGCTGGGGGCCGCCGGTGATCCGCCGCGCCCTCCACGCCGCCCGTCGCGACCAGCGTCGTGGCAAGGCCCACGCGCTGCACTGCGAGATCCTCGACGCGGCTGCTCCGCTCCCCGAGCAGCGGCTCCCCGATGCCTTCGAGGCCTTCCTGTGCGCACTCACGCGTGCTTGGGAGCAGGACCAGCCGGCCACCTTCGTGCAGACGGTCGACGGACTGTTCGCGCGCTGGCCGCGCCTCCGCGGCTGTCCCGTTGCCGGCGAGATCCTCGAGCAACGCGCCTCGGCTGCTGCGCTGGTCGCGATCCGTGACGCGCAGCGCGGCACCGGAGCGACCTTCCCGAGCCTCGGGGGGCAGGCATGACGACCGCCGAACTCACGGTGACGACCGAGCGGGTCGATCCTGCTCCATCGTCGCCCCGCCCACATCGCTGGCATGCAGCTCCGCTCGAGGAGGGCAGCGTGACCACGACGCCCGACGACACCGACCTCCCCGACCTGTCGGAGGAGTGGGACATCTACGCGGTGGAGGAGGCGGCTCCCCCGATGGACGCCGCGAACATGGAGGCCCCGGGCTCCGAAGCTCTCGCGGATCACGACGGCCGCACCGCTCCGCGCCGTCGCGCCGGGCGAGGGAGACGGGCGCCCCACGATCCGCCTCGGGCACGACCTTCACCGAGTGGTGGCGCAAGCCATCGAAGCGATCGCCGATGACCCCAACGTCTACCAGCGCGATGGCCAGCTCGTCAGCCTTGTGCACGTAGACGAGGGCACGCCACGGATCCGCACCTTGACCACGCCGACCATCCGCGTCCGTCTGACGGCCACCGCGGCCTGGCAGGTGTTCGACAAGCGCGTCAACGGCTACGTGCCCTCGATCCCGACCGATCCCGTCGTGCGCGCCGTCGAGGACGCCGGCACCTACCCGAGCGTTCGCACTTTGGTCGGCGTGACGGGCGTCCCGATCGTCCGCAGTGACGGGACCGTCGTCCAGGACCCGGGGTACGACGCGGCGAGTGGCTACGTCTACGCGCCGACGACCGCCTACCCGCGGGTCCCTTCGTCTCCGACAGCTGCAACCGTCGCAGCGGCTCGCGACGCGCTCCTCGAGACGGTCTGCGACTTTCCCTTCGCGGGACCGGAGCATCAGTCCGCTTGGCTCGCCTTCTTGCTGACTGTGCTGTGTCGCCCGGCGATCGCTGGGTCGGTTCCCATGTACGGCGTCTCCGGCACCACCGCCGGTTCGGGCAAGGGCAAGTTGGTCGACTGCGTCGCCGTCCCTCGCAACGGGCGCACCTGCGTTTCGGCGTCCGTGGTCGCCGGACCCGAACGAGACGCGCAAGGCGTTGCAGGGCGTCTTGCTCGACGGCGACATGCTCACGCTCTTCGACAACGTCGGCTGTGTCGTCCAGTCCCCGGCCCTCGACGCGGTGCTGACCTCCGTCGTCTACCGCGACCGCGTGCTCGGCACGTCGCAATCGATGTCGGCCACCGTGACGACCACCGTCGCCTTGACCGGCAACGGCTTGACCTACGGCGGCGACACCGCGCGGCGCGTGCTGCCCATCGAACTGGAGTCGCCGCTCGAGCGGCCCGAGGAGCGGGGCGACCTCCGTCACGAGAACCTGATCGAATGGGTCACCGAGCACCGAGCTCGCCTCGTGGTCGCCGCCCTGACCTGCGTCCGTGGGTGGTATACGGCCGGCGCGCCCGACATGGGCGTCAAGCCGTTGGGATCCTACGAAGGCTGGTCGCGGGTGGTGCCGGCGATCGTGCGTTGGCTCGACCTCGCTTGCCCACTCGAAGCTCGGCGCGGCCTCGCGGAGCTGGACGCCACCCGTGCTACCCACGAGGCCCTCGTCGCCGGGTGGGCCCGGTTGCAGGGGGAGGGGCCCGGACTCACGGCCGCCGTGACCATCCGCACGTTGTACCCCCCACCGACCCGCGAGGAGCGACCCCCAGAGCCGGGCTACTTCCCCGAGTTGCGCGACGCGATCGAAAGCGTGACCGAGTCGTCGCGCCCCACCGCCCGCGCCCTCGGCAATGCACTGCGGCCCTTCCGACGTCGTGTGGTGGGCGGCCGGATGCTCGATGCGCGCACGGTCCACGGTTCCACCAGCTGGCGCGTCGTGAGGGCTCGGGGCGCGGCGCCGTCGACCCCGCCGGTCGGGGTGGATGTGGTGGATGTCGAGCCGGCCGCGGCCGCCGACGAGGGGGCCGCATGACCCCGCGCGGACGGAATCTGACCTCTGCGACGACAGATCAGGGTGGATGTGGTGGATGTCCCAATGCGACGTCCACCCTGACATCCACCCAACGCCGCACCGTAAACCACGCTGGAAACGTTGCCAGGGTGGATGTGGTGGATGTCTTCTCAATCTTAGCGCGCAAAGAGACTGACACTTTCAGTAGCCAGGGTTGGAACCCCCCCTCCAGAGCCACCACACCCACCCTCGCCCGGAGCGGACCCGCTGACCTCGGTCGGCGGGGAGCACCGGAGACGTCCGCCCACCACGTCGCGGGCTGCGCGCACCCTCACCGCGGACGGCCCTGGCGCACCCTCACCCGGCTGGCCCACCTCTTCGACGCGGGAGGCTGCCCGTGAGCACCATTGTTCCCGCCGCCCTGTCGGTCACCCGCTGGTCTCGCGTCAGCGAGTCCGGCTGCGAGCCAACACCAGCTTCCCCATCACCGAGGTCGACCCGGACCCCGAGCACGTCGCGCTCTGCCGTCGGTGGCTTCAGCTCTTCGGAGCGAAGACCACGGGGTTCACGCCCTGGACCTCCTACGGCTGTGCGAAGGATGTGTGGCGCTGGTCTCGCGGGCTGCCCGAGGGCGAGCAGCACCCAACCACGGGCGCCTTCCACCTCGCCGCCCTCGCCGACGGGTACCGCAGCCGGCGCCAGTTCGCGGGATCGCCCAGCGCGACGTTCAACCTCAACATCCGCCGGGAGGCGCCGTGACCACCACCGAAGGAGACACCGTGACACGTATCGACACACCCAACGCAACCGCCTCCGCGGCCGACCTGGCCCGCCTGAGCCCTCTCGAGGCGGTGCTGTTGGAGGCTAAGGCGGCCCGCGAGCGAGGCGACGCGCCCACCTGGGCGGTCATGGCGGGGCTGGCGGCCCAACTCACGGACGACCCGGCGATCCAAAGCGAGGCGAGGGCGGCACGCAAGATCGCGTCGCTCTTTCAGGGCCCGCATCCTGCTTGGGTCCAGCAAGTGACCCACCCGAAGGACGCAGTGGATCTCGTGGAAGGCATCGACGCCTTCAACGCGTGGAGTGCCGGCGATGTCCAGGGCGCTGGCTTCGACGAGATGCGACGAGTCGCGACCAAGCAGCTGACGAACGAGGCGCGCGCAGCCGGGAGGGAAGCGTGATGGAGGCATCGAAAACCGCAACGGGCGGGCGGTCGCTGGACGAGGCGGGACGGAAGGAAACCGCCCTGCTCTTGCTGGCCGAAGGCGCGTCGCCGGCCGAGGTCACGGCAGCGACCGGCGTTCACCGCGCGACCCTGTGGCGGTGGCGGAACGAGGACGTGGACTTCAGCAGCCGGCTCGCGGAGCTCCGGGCGCAGCATCTCGAGGCGCATCGGGCCGACCTCTCGGCGGCAGTGGGGCGCGCGCTCGCACGCATCGTGGCCCTCGTAGACGACCCCTTGGCGCCCCCAGCCGTGCAACTCCGCGCGGCCGAGTGCATCCTCGACAGGGCCGGCATCGGCGCCTCGTCGGCCAGCGAGGTCCCCATCGTTCCCCTCGACGCGGACGGCGAACGCGAGCTCGTCCGATCGATCCTCGACGACCCCCGCACCGCGGCCCTCGTCGCGGCGGAGCAGGTTGCCCGGGCCAGGGTCGCCTCTTCTGCGCCCTGAAACATAACCTCGCTATACAAAGGAGCCCCACATGGCCACGACCCCGAACATGGCGCTGATCATCCCCACCGTCTCGGTGACGCTGGGGCCCACCTACGCAACGCAGGTCAACACGGCCTTCGACGGCGTGGACTCGCACGACCACACGCCGGGCAAGGGGCCGCGGGTCCCGAGCGCTGGCATCCTGATCAACACGGATCTCACCTTCGGCGGCTACAGCGCGGTGCAACTGCTAACGACCGCCTACCAGTCGCAATCCGCGTCGCTGAGCTCGGGGACGACGAACGCCGTCTACTCGGTGAACGGGGACATGCACTGGAACAACGGCGGCGGCACGGCGGTGAAGATCACCAACGGCGGCGCGCTGAACACCTCGCTGCTCGTGACGACGGTGCTCGCGCCCTACGCCACGTCGACGGACTACACGATCCTCCCGGCCGACATCTACGGATACATCCAGGTGAACACGGGCCCCGGCCCGCGCACCATCACGCTGCCGAGCGCCGCGGCGGTGAGCGACGGTCGCTACTACGTCATCGCGGACGTGAGCGGCAACGCGTTGGCCAACAACATCACGATCGCGCGGGCGGGCGCCGACACCATCGACGGGGCGACGTCCGCCACCATCGCCGCCAACTACGGCTCGGTGATGCTGGTGTGCGACGGCGCGAGCAAGTGGAAGACGGTGGTGCGTCCCGCCTCGCAGACGCTGCCTGGACAGGTCGTGCTTGCAGGCGACCTCTCGGGCGTCGCCTCGGGCCCAACGGTCGCGAAGATCAACGGTTCCGTGGTGCCATCCGGTGGCGCTCTGACGACCGGCAACGTGCTGCAGGTGCTGACGCCGTCGGGGCTCACGTACGGCCCCGTGAACCTCGCGGGCGGCGCGAACTACGTGACCGGCGTGCTGCCGAGCGCGAACATGTTCCAGGCGACGACGGGGACGAGCGGAGCGGTGCTGCTCGGGACCGACCTCGGCGGGTCCGCAGCGGCGCCATGGGTGGTGCAGCTGAGTGGGCCGGGGGGCAGCGGTGGACTGGTGCCTATCAAGGCAGCGTCGCTCCGCTTCGACGCATCGGTGTCGGGCCCCATCTTCGGCCACACGGACCGCACGACGGCCGGCAGCGGGTCCAACCTGCTCATCTACGGGCAGAGCGCGAACTCGAACGGCATCGGCGGCGATGTGCGGGTCACGCCTGGGATCAACGTCGGTGGCGGCGCCAACAACGACGGGGCGTTCCGCGTCATCAACGGCAACACGCTCGGAACCGACTTCTTCGCCGGCTGCGCGACCGGGAGCAACAGCATCCGCGTCGTGTCGTTCTTCGGTGCGGCCTCGCTGACGAACCTGCCGACGGGGTCCTACAACAAGAGCCTGTTCATCTTCGATGGCCCCGCGACGGACCTTGCGGGCGTCGGCGCGCCGTCGGGTGGCGTGGCGCTGTTCTCGACAGGCGGACGCCTCATCGTGAAAAGCCAGTCCGGCTATAGCGTCCAGCTGGGCGGCGACTTCTCCACGGCTGCGGCGTCTGCCATTGGTACGGCCCTGCCCACGGGCAACATCTTCCGCGGGTACCTGCGGATCTCGGTCGAGGGCCTGTACGCCAAAGTGCCCATCTACTGGGACTGACGCGTGCTTCAGCCGTCCGGATCCTGGTCCGGATACTTCGGCTGATACACGGGCGGCAGGTCATACCAAGCCCCGACGGCGATGCGGAACACCCAAAGGCGCACGGCGTGGCGGTGCTGCACCATCGGCGTGACGGTGGTGGTCTGCGCCGACCAGCGCTGAATCACGGCGCCCGTGACCTCGGTCGACTCCCGCTCGTCGGTGACCAGGCAGTGCGTGCCACCATGAAACGACGCGCGGCGTAGCGCGGGACCGAGCGCGTTGGTGTCGACCCCTTCGACGTCCAGCGTTCCGAGGAACTGCCCGCCGCCCTCGGCCACGGCGTCGAGGTCGCCGCGATAGACCCGGACGCACGACGCGGCGATCCGGCTGCTCGCTTGGTTGAGGGACCGAGGCTCCCATCGCTCGCGGATGTTCGACCCGCACCCGAGCGTCGCGGCGCACGCAACCACCGGAGCCAACAGCCGCCATGCCACCATGGTCCGATGGTACCGCGGCGCCCGACAGCGCGTCGGGTTGCCGCTTGCGCCGAGCTCGCACTCGCTGCCGGTCGCCTCTACCCTGCCGACCATGCGCGATCGATTCGCGGCGGTAGGCATCCTCTTCGGCGCCCTCCGTGTGCCCCGGTCGGGCTGGGAAGCGCTGCCGACCGCCCTCGCCCCGACGACGAAGTAGCGAACTCAGCGCGACCGCCGAGGTGCCTCATGGGCCGTCTCTACACAGACCGTTCGGTTCGTGATCACTTGACCGGCCCCGCTGGACTTGCGACGGCTGAGGGATGGGGGCGAAGACAGACTACGTTGCCGAGTTGGAGCGCATGGTGGCCGAGCAGTCGGAGGCCGGCGAGATGCCCCTGGACCTCTTGGCCGCGTGGAGGGTGGAGCTGAAGCAAGCCAAGGCGGGCGGAGCGATTAGCCTAGCCACGAAGCTCACCATCGACGCAGTCGTGGCCGCGAGAGAGGGGCGACGCGGCGACGCGGCCCTGGCCATCGCATCCGCTGCCGAGATGGCCGAGCACGACGGGGCTGCCAACGAGGCTGACCGTATTCGCGGCGTGCTGAAGCGAGCGGGCCAAGGGGATGCGTAGGCAGCCGAGGTCAAGCGAGCCGGTTGCGGCCTCAAAGCGAACCAAGCCTCGTCGCGACGTAGAACTGAGGGTGCTGATAGAGGCGGGCTACCGATGCGCCGTACCGACGTGCCGAACGATCCTGGCCATCGACCTCCACCACATTGTCGAGGTCTCCGAGGGAGGCTCTAACGATCCAGCAAACCTCGTGGCGTTGTGCCCAACCTGTCACGGTCTCTACCATCGAGGCACCATCCCGCGCACCGCTGTCCGCGCGTGGAAGAGTCTGCTCGTCTCTCTCAGCAGCGCGTTCGACCGAGAGTCTGTGGATCTACTGCTGTTCCTTCGCCACGAATCGGCGTCGTCGCTCGTTGTTAGCGGCGACGGCGTACTGCGTTTCGCTCGCTTGGTCTCAGCCGGCCTTGCCACGTTCCGCTCCGAGACCATCGGCAGCTACACCGCGCCCCAGTTCGTCTACGCGGTCCGCCTGACGCCGCGGGGCCAGGCTTTGGCCGACGCCTGGATCTCGGGGGATGCAGAGACCATCGAGCACGCCCTTGTCCCGCCCGGCCCATAGGTTGCTTCCCCGCACGGGCGAGGAGACAACCCGTGCCGCAAGTGGCCCCCGCCCCGAAGAACCCCCGCCGTCTGAGCATGCTTGGCGCCTTGCGGGTCGTGGACCCCGACAAGTGGGCCGCCAAGGTGAAGCGCGCCCTGCGCGAGTCCGACGGCCACGTAGGGCCGGCCTCCGAAGCCCTCGAGATCAGCCGTCGACAGCTCTTCCGGTGGCTCGCCGAAGAGAAGGATGGGCTGCTCGCGGGGGTGAAGCTCGCCCCCACCGGCAGGCACCGCGCTGACGAGGAGTGACACTAGGGTCGCAACGCTTGCGATGGTGTGACACTGGAGTCCGACCGTTGGGATCCTGTGTGGTTTCGATTTGTTGGGTCGTGAATCGAGCCGCGTCCGCACCAACGGTGTGACACCAAAGTCATAGTTAGACACGCTATGCACCTGGTTTGAGGGGTGACACCGACGGCACACGAAGTGCAGTCCCCTCGACATGGCCCGACGCACCCACGACCCCAAGACCGCGGTGGCCTACCTGCGGGTCTCGACCGACGAGCAGCACCTCGGCCCCGAGGCACAGCGGGCGGCGATCGAGTCGTGGGCCGCCCGCGAGGGTGTCTCGGTGGTCGCCGGGCACGTGGACCAGGGCATCAGCGGCGCCGCTGGCCTCGACGCGCGTCCGGCCCTCGTGGCCGCCCTGGCGAGCCTCCGGGCGAACAGCGCTGGCCTGCTCATGGTTGCCAAGCGGGACCGCCTGGCCCGTGACGTTGTGGTCGCCGCGACCATCGAGCGCGCGGCCGCCGGTGCGGGCGCTCGGGTCGTGTCGGCGGACGGCACGGCCAACGGTGGCACCGACGCAGACGCCTTCATGCGGACCATCCTCGACGGCGCCGCGCAGTACGAGCGCGCCCTCATCCGGTCCCGCACCCGCGCGGCCCTCGCCGCGAAGAAGGCGAAGGGCGAGCGCGTGGGCACCGTCCCCTACGGCTTCCGCCTGGCCGCGGACGGCGTGTCTCTCGAGGCCGACGAGGCCGAACAGGGCGTCATCGCCGTGGTCCGCGACCTCCGGGCCGCCGGCCTGTCGGTCCGTGCGACCGTCGCCGCGCTCGCCTCCAAGGGGCTCGTCAGCCGCAAGGGGACCCCGTTCGGCGTGACCCAAGTGCAGCGCATCGGGGTCGCGGCATGACCCGCCCCGTCGACCTCGCAGAGGTGCGCGCCGCCCTCGCGCGCCTCGACGCGCTGCTTGCTCGCTTCCCCCACCTACGCGGCGCCGTGGCCCGCACTCGCCTCTCTACGTGGCTTCCAAGAGGACCGATGGCCCAAGACAACCCCAAGACCGAACCCAGCCATGAGGTGCACTGATGGCCCGCCCCGCAACCGGAACCGCCTTCACCTCGCGCGGCGTCCACTTCGCCGTCGTCGCCCTCGGCGGAGGGAAGCGCCTCGCCCGCGCCGTCCCCTCGGCCACGACCCTCGACGCCGCACGCGAGCGTGCGCGCTTCGCCACCGAGCTCTGCTCCGCCCTCACGAAGGCCGGCCACCTCGACCTGCACGAGAAGATCGTCGCCCTGGTCGTCGAGGCCGACGACGCGGCTCGCCTCGACGCCATCGCCGCGAAGGTCGCCGGGCTGTGCGGCGGCGAGCTCGTACGCGCCGCCCCGCCGGGCCCGGCCCCCACGACGTTCAGGGACGTCCGCGAGCAACTCACGGCCGGCAAGCTGCACAAGCGCTACCCCGACGTCGTCGAAGCCATGTCCGCCGAGCACGCCAAGGACATCGCCCGAAAGGCGGAGCGCTACGTGGAGCCGATCATGGGCGCCAAGCCCGTGGCCTCCGTCACCCTCGACGACGCTCTCGAGGTCATGCGCCGGTTGCCGGACACCCTGTCGGCGGCGAGCCGTCGTCACGTCGCGTGGGGCATGCGGCGCGTCCTCGGGCTGGCGGTGTTCCCCCTCCGGCTCCTCGCCGCGAACCCGATCCCCGACGGCTTCATGCCGAAGCTCGGCCGGCCACGCGCGCGCGGCTTCCTGTACCCCGACGAGGTCGACCGGCTCGGCGCCTGCGACCGGGTTCCCCTCGCGCGCCGCGTCCTCTGGTCGTTCCTGGCCCGTGAGGGCATGCGGAAGGATGAGGCGACCGGCCTCGAGTGGAGCGACACCCGCAAGGCCGGCGCGGTGGGTTGGGTCGACCTCGACCGGGGGACCGTCCACCTCGACGAGCACAAGACCGCCTCCACGGCCGGCTCGCGCGACTGGCCTCTCGATCCTGGGGTCGTGGTCGCCCTCACCCGCTGGCGCGCGTTGCAGGGCAAGGGCCGGCGGTTCGTGTTCGGTGACGGGACGACCCCGATCCAGACCGACCACCTGGCCGACGTGCTCCGCGAGGACTTGCTCGCCGCCGGCGTCGACCGCGCCGAGCTCCACGCGACGACCGACACCCGCCGCGCGATGAACGTGCACGACCTCCGCGGCGTGTTCGTGACGACCAGCATGGCGGCCGGCCGGACCGAGGCTTGATTTCGCGCCGCACCGGGCACACGACCTCGGCCATGCTGGCGAAGTACCGTCGGGCCGCCGAGAACCTGGCGGAGGGCGGGGGGGCCAACCTCGGGCCCATGGCGGAGGTCGTGACCGGCCTCTCTGCTGACAGTTCAAACGTCAGCGCCGCCGGTGGATGTTACCCCGACGCGGCGGCGCTTTCTACTGATTCGGCTCTTTTCGAGCCACTTCCGACGGTGGAGCTGACGCGGATCGAACGCGCGGCCTCTAGAGTGCGATTCTAGCGCTCTCCCAGCTGAGCTACAGCCCCTTGCGAGGACGCGAACCTTAGCGTCTGCTCTGCCCGAGTCAACCTGATTTGGCGGGCACCGAAATCTCTCCCCATCCACGTCCTCTACGCCCACGGTTTCGCGAGCGGTCCGCTGTCGAGCAAGGGGCGCGCGGTGAAGGCCCACTGCGAGGCGCGCGGCGTGGGCTGCACGCTGCTCGACCTGCGCGTCCCCGACCGCGATCGGCTGCGCCTCTCGGCGATGATCGCGACCACCCTCGCGGCCCTCCCCGACGGACCGGTGCTCGGCGTGGGCTCGTCGCTCGGTGGGCTGACCATGGCGCACGCCGCCCAGCGTGATCGTCGCCTCGCCCGCGTGCTCCTCCTCGCCCCTGCGTTCCGCGTCGCCGAGCGCTGGCGCGGTCGCCTCGGCGAGACGGAGTGGGCGCGCTGGCAGCGGGAGGACGTCTATTCGTACGACGACCACACCGGTGGTCCCCCGCTCGCCGTCGACTTCGGCTTCATCGAGGACTGCGCGGCCGTCGACACCGACTTCCCGGTGATCGCGCAGCCCGTCACCGTGATCCACGGTCAGCGCGACGCGACGGTCGACCCCGAGCTCTCGCGGATCTTCGCCGCGCGCACGCCGCACGCGCGGCTGGTGGAGGTCGACGACGACCACCAGCTGCTCTCGTCGATCCCCCGCATCCTCGCCGAGCTCGACGCCCTCCTCCGTTGAACGCGCGCAGAATGGCCGAGGCTCTCAAGGCGTGTCGAAGAATGCCCCGGGCTGAAAGCCCGGGGCACCGACGGCCGCTGAAGCTCGGGGCATCGACCCCGGGCTCGACGTCACGCTGGACTGGCAGAACTCCCCTTCTGCGGTCCGTTGCAGCGCGACGTCCAGCCAGTGATTCGGGACGTGAAGCCCGGGGTGAAAGGCCCTGGGCTTGCGGTGTGTGTGCGCCCATCATGGGCACGACCTTTGCGGGTGCAAGTCCCGCCGAGAGGAGACCATCCCGATCGAAGCGAATCGCAACTGCGGAAGGGTGACCGACCGTGGGGAGGAAGCGAGAGCGAACCCGCGGGCCGATGAACAAGAACCCGATACGAGGCGACGACGAGCAGGACGAGCGAGCACACGATCGCGAAGCCCCGAATGGTCGAGGCTCAGGCGTCGTAGATCGGGCGGTCGCGCGGCGAAGGGCCGTGTTCTTACCTGGGGAGATCTCGCCTCACGCCCGAAAGGGCGACGCAGTGAAGCGGAGCGAGAAGTCAGCCGAGGCCGTAGTAGCGGACGCGGAGCCGAGCAGGGACCCCCCGAACCTCGGAAGCCTCTGACGGCGCGAAGGGCTGAACGATGGGAGAGCGAAACGATCGTGCGTCTCAAGAGCAAAGGGCCACAGATGTCGAGGCAACTCGAGCTACCGGAGGGAGGCAGGGGCGAAACCCCGACGGCCCCCCGGAGCGTGGAAACGCCGATGGCGACGCACGGCGACGAGCGCTCGGGAACGAGCGACCTGATGGAACGCGTGTGCGAACGCGCAAACCTCCAGGCCGCGCTGAAGCGGGTGAGGAAGAACAAGGGCAGCGCCGGCATCGACGGGATGACGGTGGACGAGCTGCCAGAGCACCTCAAGACGCACCGGCCCGCGCTGCGTGAGCAACTGCTTGCGGGCACGTACCAGCCGTCCATGGTGCGACGGCACGCGATCCCGAAACGCGGCGGTGGGGTACGAGAGCTCGGCATCCCGACCGTCGTCGATCGGTTCATCCAACAAGCCATCCTGCAGGTGCTGGGTCCGCGATTCGACCCGACCTTCTCGCAATACAGCTACGGCTTTCGGCCACGGCGCAGCGCCCACGACGCCGTCGTGCAAGCGCAGCGATACGTGAACGACGGCCGGCGCACCGTGGTGGACGTGGATCTGGAGAAATTCTTCGACCGCGTGAACCACGACGTGTTGATGGGTAGGCTGGCCAAGCGCATCGTGGACAAGCGGCTGCTCGGGCTGATCCGCCGCTACCTGGAAGCGGGGATGCTCGCGGATGGGATCGCGATCGAGCGTCATGAGGGAACGCCCCAGGGCGGACCTCTCGCCGCTCCTCGCGAACGTGCCCTCGACGAGGTCGACAAGGAACTGGAGAAACGCGGTCGCGCCTTCGTGCGCTACGCCGACGACTGCAACGTCTACGTGCGGTCCAAGCGGGCGGGCGAGCGCGTGATGGAGCTGCTTCGGCAGCTCTTTGCAAGCCTCAGGCTCCGAGTGAACGAGTCGAAGAGCGCCGTCGACAAGGTGTGGAACCGCAAGCTCCTCGGCTACTCCCTATGGGCAGCCAAGGGGCGAGTGGCGAAGCACCGCGTCGCACCAACGGCCCTGGAAATGATCAAGATCCGCGTGCGTGAGGTCACGCGCCGAAGTCGAAGCCAGAGCATCACGAGGGTCGTGCAGGACCTCCGGTCCTACCTCGTCGGGTGGAAGAACTACTTCCGCCTCGCCGATACACCGGGGTCTTCCGCGCGCTCGACGAATGGATTCGGCATCGGCTAGAGCGCTTCACCTCAAGCACTGGCGCCGAGGAACGACGATCTATCGCGAACTGCGCCCGGGGACTGCCCGAGCATGCGGCCGCCAGAGTCGCCGCGAACGGCCACCGCTGGTGGAGGAACCCCGCCATGCTGATCAACATCGCCTTCCCCACCAGCTACTTCGACGGCCTGGGCCTCCCCAGACTCGCCGCGTGACCTCAACCAATCGAACCGCCCGGTGCGGACCCGCACGCCGGTGGTGGTGGCAGGGGTCCCGAGGGTTTTCCTCGAGGGCCCCTATGCCGATCGTCGGTGCCCCGGGCTTCAGCCCGGGGGCATTTATCGACAGGCCTTCACTTCGTGCCGGTGGTGAACACCCAGGTCTTGCTGAAGGCGGTGCCGCCGCTCGTGCCGGCGATCTTCACCGTGTACTTGGTCGACACCTTCAACGGCGCCTTCGGGATGAGGTAGACCTGATCGGCGGGGATGAGGCCGGTGGAGTCGGCGCCCTTCATGAGCATGACGTGCTCGAGCGCGCCGGTGCCGCCGTCGATGGTGTGCTCGGTGATGGCCAGGGCGCCGGTCGCCGTCAGCGAGACCGGGTATCCGGCGAAGGTCTGGCCGGGCAGCGGGTTCGGCACCTCGGAGGCGCAGCGGAACGTGGTCCAGATCGCCGTGTCGCCGTCGACCGGCCAGGTGGCGAGCGTGCCCGCCGCGGGCTTGGCGCCGCCGCTCGAGAAGTCGATCGTCGAAGCCTTGGTGCTCGCGCCGAAGCCGTAGCCCTTGGCCCCGTACGAGACGAACGGGATGCGGTGGTAGAGGGTGTTGATCCACCCGCCCTCGCCGAGGATCGCGCCGTGCGCGTCGGGGATCGAGTGGACCACCTCGAACATCGCCGACCCGGGGCCCGTGAAGCCGGCGGCCTTCATCCGGTCCCAGAACTGCACCCCGGTGTACCCAGGCTTGCTGGCGTCCTCGGTGTGGGTGAGGCCGCCGCCGTTGGCCTGGATGTAGTTCGAGTGCGCGCGGCCCGCCTTCGTGATCGGGTCGATGCAGTCGAGCGCGCCCATGCCGAGCTTACCGCGCACGATCGCGATCTCTTCCCACGCCTTCTGCTCGTTGGCGTCCCAGCCCGTGCACTTGCTGCCGTAGACCGCGCCGGGGACCGGTGGTGGATCGACGGGCTTGGTGTCGGCGGGGGGCGCGTCGGTCGTCGTGCCCGTGTCGGCGTCGCTCGGCGCACCGTCGGGGCTGGTGCCGCTGTCGTCGACCGGCGCACCGGTGTCGTCGCCGCTGCCTGTCTCGTCTCCCGGTACTTCTTCACCAGCGCTGGACGAGCACCCCACCGCGAACATCAGGACCCACGGAGCACACACCACGGATCGAAAGCTCATGGGGCCTTGGTGGCCGATCGAGGTGCGATCGGGTCAAGACCCCATGGCGAATGTCTCCCCGCGCCCGAGGCACGGGGGCAACCTTTGTCAGAGCAGCGCGCCGTAGGCGGCGGCGTCGAGCAGTCCGTCGAAGGCGGCGGCGTCGGTCGGCTCGATGACGACCATCCAGCCCTGCTCGTAGGGGCCCTCGTTCACGAGCTCGGGCTTGCTGGCCAGCTGCTCGTTGACCTCGACGATCGTGCCGGCGATGGGCGCGAACAGGTCGCTCAGCGTCTTGACGCTCTCGACCGTGCCGAACGCCTTGCCGAGGTCCACCTTGGTGCCGACCTTCGGGAGCTCGACCAGCGTGATGTCGCCCAGCTGCTCGACCGCGTGCGCCGTGATGCCGACGCGGACCTTGCCGCCGTCGCGCTTCGCCCACTCGTGGTCCTTGGTGTACCGCAGGTCTCCCGGGACGTTCGACATACTCAGCTCCTCCGCTTGTAGAATGGGGTCTTCACGACGACTGCCTCCACGTCTTTGCCGCGGCAGTCGACGAACAGGCGCGCGCCGATCGCGGCCTCTTCGAGCGGCACGTAGGCGAGGCCGATGTTCTTGCCGAGGGTGGGGCTCGGCGAGCCGCTCGTGACGGCGCCGATCACCGGGCCGCCCTCCGCGCTCTTCACCGGGTAGCCGTGGCGGGCGATGCCGCGGCCCACCATCTCGAAGCCGACGAGCTTGCGCGTCACGTTGGCCTTGGCGGCGACGAGCGCCTCGCGGCCGACGAAGTCACCCTTGTCGAGCTTCACCGTCCAGCCGAGGGCGGCTTCGAACGGGTTGGTGGTCTCGTCGATGTCGTTGCCGTAGAGCGCCATCTTGCACTCGAGGCGCAGCGTGTCGCGGCAAGCGAGCCCACACGGCGAGAGCCCGAGCGGCGCGCCGACCTCGAGCAAGCCGTTCCAGATGCGCTCGGCCTCGCCCCAGGGGCAGAAGATCTCGACGCCCTCTTCGCCGGTGTAGCCGGTGCGCGCGAGGGTGACGTCGACGTTGAGGATGCGCGCCTCGGCGAACCCGAACGCGGGCAGCTTCGCCACGTGCGAGACGTCGCCGACGAGAGCCAGGATCGAGAACGCCTTGGGCCCCGCGACGACGATCAGCGCCGTCTCGGCGGAGAGGTCACGGAACTCGCAGTGGTCCTTGGCGGCCTTCTCGAACACCGCGGCCATCTTCGGGTGGTTGCCCGCGTTGCAGACGATGAGCACGCGGTCGTGCGCGGCGCGGTAGACGATGAGGTCGTCGAGCACCGTGCCGCCGGCGTTGCAGCAGCACGTGTAGATCGACTGCCCGTCCTCGAGCTTGCCGATGTCGTTGGTGACCAGGTAGTTCACCACCGCGATCGCGTGCTCGCCGCGCAGCTCGAGCTCGCCCATGTGCGAGACGTCGAACATGCCGGCTTGCTCGCGCACGGCCCTGTGCTCCTGGCTCACGCCGGCGTACTGCACGGGCATCTCCCAGCCGGCGAAGGGCACCATGCGGCCCCCGGCGCGCTGGTGGGCGGAGAAGAGCGGGGTCCTCTTGAGCGGCTCGTTGGTGTCCACGGACCGCAGGGCTACCCGGTTCCGTGCGCGGAAGGAAGGACGTTCGCGCGGCGCGGGCTGGTCAGGCGCGGCCCATCGCGCGGAGGCGCATGGCGGCCCACACGACGCCGAGCGTCAGGAAGCCGTCCACCCACACGATGGCGAGCCCGAGGGGGCTGCCAGAAAGCGGCACGAGGTCATATCCCTCGCGGAAGGCCTCGTACGAACCGACGACGGACATGCGCGGCCCGATGAGAGCCACCGCCACGGCGAGGAGCACCACCAGCACCCCCGCGCCCCGCACGATCTCCCGCACCGCGTGGCGACGCAGCGAGACCGCCGCCCAGGAGAACGTGGCGGGCGGGATCGCCGTGATCGCGACCACCTCGATCAGGTCCACGGCCGAGGGGATGCGCCGCCCGGAGACGAAGTAGGCGTAGGCCCAGTCGGTGTGGAAGGCGACGAAGTACCCGATGGCCGGGGCGAGGAGGAGCACGGAGACCAGGCCACAGACGAGGAACCCGCGTGTCGCCGACACCGGCCCCGATGTACGACGGAGCTCGTCGCGGCCCACGAGCGCCAGAACGACCCCGAGAAGGGCGGCCACGGCTGGGGCAAGGAGGAGGGGCACGGACGCCTTCTAGCGCAAGCGTGCGCACGCGGGCCAAAGTGGGCTACAGTCCGCGACGGCATGACCGGCACGACGGTGACCCTGCAGTCGTTCCTCCAGAGCCTCGGCAACGTTCGCAAGAGCTGGCCCACGCGCGGCTGGAGCTGGGACAACCGTCTCAACTGCCTCGCGTCCACGTTCCGCAGCGACATGTCGCCCGTGGCGCGGGCCGCGGTCGCCAACTCTCTCCCCTCCGAGTTCAACGAGGGCACCCTGCGCCAGGCCGCCGCGCCCGTTCGTGAGCTCGCGACGCGCCACGGTGGGGTGCGCGCCGGCCAGAGCCTGTTCCTCTCGCCGCTCGCGGGAGGCATCTACGCCTTCGGTCTCTGGTGGCCCTGGGAAGAGGGCAGCACCATCTCCATGCGCATCGGCGTCGACGGCGCGGGCGATCTGACCTTCCGGCTCTGCGAGGCGATGGGCATCGAGCCCTGACGTCCGGTTCACTGCCTGGTTTCACTGGCCCGTTCACGACGCAGGGAGCGCATCGACGACGCGGGCTTTGCGACGCCAGACCTCGAGCACCCGGATTCAGGTGCTGCGGTGCGGCTGGCATCGTTCCTGAACGCACGAGGGCGTGGCCTCCCTGCTCCTCTCCAGCGAGTCACTCTTCCGTCCGTGCGACCTCGAAGGGTTCCTCGATGCGCCGGGGACGCCCCTCGGAGAGGCCGACGAGCCCTTCGGCCAGGCGCGTGCGGTCGAAGCGATCGGCATGGCGCTGTCGATGTCGGCGCCGGGGTACGACGTGTTCGCGGTCGGTCCGCCAGGGCTCGGCAAGCATCGCATCGTGCGGGCGCTGCTCGAGAAGGAGGCACGCACCCGCCCGACGCCACCCGACGAGGTCTACGTCCACGACTTCGCCAATCCGCTGCGACCCCACCACCTGCGGCTGCCTGCCGGCGGCGCGGTGCGGTTCGCGGCCGAGCTCAAGGGCTTCGTCGACCAGCTCCGCTCGGCCCTGCCCACCGCGTTCGAGGGCGAGGACTACCGGACGCGCGCGGCCACCCTCGAGAAGGCGCGCGACGACCGCCGCACCGACGCCGTGGCCCTCCTGCGCAAGGAGCTCGTCAAGGAGAGCATCGCTCTCCTGTCGACCCCGATGGGGTTCGTCCTCGCGCCGATCAAGGACGGCGAGGTCATCGGCCCGGACGCCTTCGCGGAGCTCCCGAAGGAGGACCGGGAGCGGTTCGCGGAGGGCTTCGAGCAGCACCAGCAGCGCGTGCGCGGAATGGTCGAGCTGTTCCCGATCTGGGACCACGAGCACCGCGTGCAGGTGGACGCGTTGCACCGGACGGTGGCGGCGAACACCGTCGAGCGCCTCCTGTCCCCGCTGCGACTCGCGCACGAGGGTGATGCGCCCGTGCTCGCCCACCTCACGGCCGTCGGCGAAGACGTGGTCGCCAAGGTCAGCGAGCTCCTCTCCGAGGCGCCGGGTCAGGTCGCCGTCCCCGAGGCGTTGCGCAAGCTGCTCTCGTCCGCGCCCCTCGAACGCTACCTCGTCAACGTGCTCGTCGATCGCGACGGCTCGATCGGCGCTCCCGTGGTGTACGAGGACCTCCCGACGCACCCGCGGCTCGTCGGGCGGGTGGAGCACCGCGCCCACCTCGGCGCGCTCGTCACCGACTTCACGCTGGTGCGCAAGGGGGCCCTGCACGAGGCCAACGGCGGCTTCCTCCTGCTCGATGCGATCGGGCTCCTCACCGCGCCCTACGCGTGGGAGGAGCTCAAGCGCTGCCTGCGCGGCCGCGAGATCCACATCGAATCGCTCGGCGAGCGCGTCGGGCTGTCGTCCACGGCGTCGCTCGATCCCGAGCCGGTGCCGCTCTCGGTCAAGGTGGTGCTCTTCGGCGATCGGCAGCTCTACTACCTACTCGCGGAGCGCGACCCCGACTTCCTCGACCTGTTCAAGGTGCAGGCCGACTTCGAGGAGGACCTCCCGCGTGACCCGGCGACCGAGCGCGCGCTCGCGACGCACGTCTCGGCCATCGCGCGCGCCGAGGGCCTGCGCCCGCTCGAGACCAGCGCAGCCTGCCGCGTGGTCGAGCACGCGTCGCGCCTCGTCGAGGACCGCGAGCGGCTCTCGTTGCGGACACACGCCCTGCGCGACCTGCTCCACGAGGCCGACCGCGTCGCGGCCCAGGCCACCCACGCCGTCATCCTCTCCGAGCACGTCGTCGCCGCCCTGGCCGCCCGCGCGCGCCGCGGCGATCGACCCAAGGATCACGTCGTCGAGCGGATCAAGCGGGGTATCTACCAGATCGAGACCAAGGGGGCGGTGGTGGGGCAGATCAACGGCCTCGCCGTGGTCGGGCTGCCGACCGCTGCCTTCGGCTTCCCGCAGCGCATCACCGCGCGCGTGCACGCGGGCAAGGGCGACGTGGTCGACATCGAGCGCGAGTCGGAGCTCGGCGGCCCGATCCACTCCAAGGGCGTCATGATCCTCGCCGGCTACCTGAGCGCCAACTACTGCGCGGATCGGCCGTTCGCGCTCTCGGCCAGCCTCGTGTTCGAGCAATCCTACGGGCACGTCGAGGGCGACAGCGCCTCGGCCGCCGAGCTGCTCGCCCTCCTGTCCGCGCTGGCCGAGGTCCCCATCCTGCAGTCGTTCGCGATCACGGGCTCGGTGAGCCAGCTCGGTCGCATCCAGCCCATCGGCGGGGTCAACGAGAAGATCGAGGGGTTCTTCGACGCCTGCGCCGCGCGCGGCGCCAACGGCGACGAGGCCGTCATCGTTCCGCGCACCAACGTCCCCAACTTGATGCTCCGCGAGGACGTTCGCGTCGCCGTCCGCGAGCGGAGGTTCCGGGTGTTCGCGGTCGAGACCATCGACGAGGCGCTGGGCCTCGTGACCGGCCTCGAGGCCGGCGAGCGCGTCGGCGGGGGCTACCCGCGGGGCACCGTCAACGAGCGCGTCCAGAGCCGCTTGCAGCAGTTCGGTGAAGCGGTGAAGGGCCCGCGCACCAAGGACTAGGCTCCAGCTTCCCGAACGGCGCGGTCGAACCAGCGGTCGGGGACCGTCGCGAGGATCTCGTCGCGGGTGCCCACGGTGAGCACCCAGCGCCGCCCTGGTTTCGCGAGCAGGGCGAACGCGCCGCCCTCGAGCTCGGCGAGCCAGAGCGTGGTCTTCGGCTCACCACCCTCGTCGTCGTCGCTGCCGCGGAGCACCGCACGCGCGACGTGATGAACCTCCGGTCCGTGATCCTCGAACGCGCAGAGGACGTCGAGCCGACGGAGCTCGGCGTCGAGCGCGTCGAACAGGGCCCGCGTCGCCGCCGCGCCCTCGCGGGCGAACGTGGCCTCCAGGACCTTCGTCGTCGCGGTCTGCGCGGCGCGTCCGGCGCTGTCCGGGCGGTTCGACGCCGCCCGGGCCTCGAGGGCTGCGGCGCGCGCGGCGATGGTGGCGGGAGACCCGGCCTTGAGCTTGGTCGCCTGCTCGAGGGTCGGCGTCGAGGGGACCCGCTTCTTCTCCGCGTGCACCGCGGCCACGGCGAGCGCGTCCTCGAAGGCAGGGCGCTCCTTCGGCAGGAGGGTCGACGTGACGGCGCGCGAGGAAGATGCAGAACCGGGCGTAGCCGCGCGCCCCGATGAACGGCGTGGCCTCGCCGCGGTGGAACGGTGGGGGGGGCAGGGCCTCGACGGGCAACGCGCGCAGGGCGGCGAGGAACAGCTGGTGCGCGCCCACGAGGGGTGGGCGCGACGACTCGAGCGCGAGCGCGGCCAGCTCGGATTCGCGCAGCGTCGGGTCCGTTCCAGAGAGGGCCCTCCACCGCTCGACGAACGCGGTGCTGGTGATGTGCCGATCGAGCAGCCGCCGCAGCAGCGCCAGCCTCGCGGCGAGGGGTACTCCCGCGGCGCGATGGCGGAGGTGCTGCGCGATCGCCCAGAACCCATCCTGGGGACGCCCCGCGCACGCGACCACGGCCTCCAGCAAGGCGAGCTCGGGGTCGGGCGACTCGGTGGGGTCGTCGAGCCAGCGGACGAGCGTCTGGTAGGTGTCGCGGGTCCAGCGGTCGCCCTTCTCGGCGCGCGCGGCCACGAGCGCGCGCAAGGCCCCGCGGCGTGACTCGTTCACCCGCCGACGATAGCAGCGGACCGGGCAATCGCGGTACAGATGGAGGGTGCTCTCGACCTCGTTCTCGCTGCCCGCGGGCTTCGATTTCGAGGGCACCACGCTGCTGGTCGGCATCGGGCAGGGCGACCCGACCACGCGGCGGGCTCCCGGCCGCCTCAGCAAGGCGGTGTGGCTGCACGGGGAGCTCTCGGCGATCGACCTCGAGCGTCGAGACGCGACCGTCGTGGCCCGGGCCGAGGGCCCAGGGGCCGAGCTCTTGCTGCGCGAGGCGCCGGCGATCCTGGGCCTGCACGACGATCCGACCGCGCTCGTGCCACGCCACGAGCTGATCGCCACGCTCGCGCGGCGGCACGCAGGCCTGCGGCTGCGGCGGCTCCCGTGGATCGCCGACTGCGTCTACCACGCGGTGCTGCAGCAGAAGGTCGCCTTCCGGGACGCCGCCGAGAGCCACCGCTGGCTGGTCCGTCGCCACGGGGTGGACGCGCCGTTCGGCCTGCGCGCGCTGCCGCCGTGGGAGGCGCTCGCGAAGCTGTCGGCCGACGACTTCTTCGGCGTGCAGATCGAGCGACAGCGCTCGGACACCGTGCGCATGGTGGCGAGCGTGGCGCGCCGGCTCGACGCGCTCGCCGACGACCCCACGCTGCCCGACAAGCTGCGCAGCATCCGCGGCGTGGGGCCCTGGACGGTGGGCACGGTGATGGGGCATGGCCGAGGCGACCCGGACGCGCTCCTGCTCGGCGACTACCACCTGCCGAACACCGTGGCCTTCGCGTTCGCGGGCGAGCCGCGCGGCGACGACGCGCGGATGCTCGAGCTGCTGGAGCCCTACGTCGGCCAGCGCTTCCGCGTGCTGCGGCTCTTGATGGCAGGAGGCGTCGGCGCCCCGCGCTACGGACCGCGCATGCGGCCGCAGTGGGGACGCCGCTAGGAGCTCGCTCCGCGGCGCCTCACTCGGCAGCCAGCTCGCGCATCGGCGGGCAGGTGCACACGAGGTTGCGGTCGCCGTAGGCGTTGTCGATGCGCGCGACGGCGGGCCAGAACTTGTTGTCGCGGACCCACGGCAGCGGGAACGCCGCGGTGGTGCGCGAGTAGGCGTGCTTCCACTCGTCGGCCGTCACGGCGCGGGCGGTGTGGGGCGCGTGCTTGAGCGGGTTGTCGGCGCGATCAGCGCGGCCCTCCTCGATGGCGCGGACCTCCTCGCGGATGGCGATCATGGCGTCGATGAACCGGTCGAGCTCGGGCTTGGGCTCGCTCTCGGTCGGCTCGATCATCAGCGTGCCCGGCACCGGGAACGACATGGTCGGCGCGTGGAAGCCGTAGTCCATGAGGCGCTTGGCGAAGTCCTCCACCTTGACGCCGGCGGTCTTCTCGAGCGGCCGCACGTCGAGGATCAGCTCGTGCGCGACCGTGCCGCTCTTGCCGCGGTAGAGGACCGGATAGTGCGGCGCGAGGCGCGCCGCGATGTAGTTCGCGGAGAGGATCGCCACCTTGGTGGCCCTGGTGAGCCCCGCCGCGCCCATCAGCGCGATGTAGACCCACGAGATGGTCAGGATGCTGGGGCTGCCGTAAGGGGCCGCGCTGACGGGGCCGATGGCCTTCGAGCCGGCCGACGCGGGCTCGCGCACCGGGTGGCCCGGGAGGAACGGCGCGAGGTGCGCCGCGACCGCGATCGGACCCATGCCAGGACCCCCGCCGCCGTGCGGGATGCAGAACGTCTTGTGCAGGTTCAGGTGGCAGACGTCGGCGCCGATGTCGCCGGGCCGGCAGAGGCCGACCTGCGCGTTCATGTTGGCGCCGTCCATGTAGACCTGGCCGCCGTGCTCGTGGACGATCGCGCAGATCTCCTTGACCGACTCCTCGAACACGCCGTGCGTCGAGGGGTAGGTGATCATGAGCGCGGCGAGCTGCTTCTCGTGCTCCTTGGCCTTCTTGCGCAGGTCGGCGACGTCGACGTTGCCGTTCGCGTCGCACTCGACGGCGATGACCCGGAGGCCGGCGATGACGGCGCTCGCCGGGTTGGTGCCGTGGGCCGAGACGGGGATGAGGCAGACGTCGCGGTGTCCCTCGCCGCGGGCGGCGTGGTAGGCGCGGACGACGACGAGGCCCGCGTATTCGCCCTGCGAGCCCGCGTTCGGCTGCAGGCTCACCGCGGCGAACCCGGTGATCTCGGCGAGCCAGCGCTCGAGGTCCGAGAAGATGCGCGCGTAGCCGGCGGTCTGCGCGGCCGGGGCGAACGGGTGCAGGCGCCCGAACTCGGGCCAGGTGACGGGCAGCATCTCGCTCGTGGCGTTGAGCTTCATCGTGCACGAGCCGAGCGGGATCATCGACTGCGCGAGCGACAGATCGCGGTTGCGCAGCGTGTTCATGTACCGCAGGAGCTCGGTCTCGCTGTGGTGTCGGCCGAAGATCGGGTGGGTGAGGTAGGCCGACGTGCGGATCAGCCACTCCGGGTCCTCGTCGGGCTGGTGCGCGTCGGGATCGCTGACGGTGATGCCGAACACCGAGGCCAGATCGATGACGTCGGCGCGCGAGGTGGTCTCGTCGAGCGAGACGCCGAAGCTGCCGTCGTGGAAGTCGCGCAGGTTCAGGTGCGCCATCTCGGCGTGGTTGCGCACGGCGGCCGGGTCGACGGGGCGCACGCGCAGGGTGTCGAACACGGGTCCGGGCTCGACGTGGACGCCGCCCGAGAGGAGGGTCTGGCGGAGGCCCGTCGTGAGCGCGTGGATGCGGTCGGCGATGCGGCGCAGGCCGGTCGGGCCGTGATAGACGGCGTACATGCCGGCCATGATCGCGAGCAGCGCCTGCGCCGTGCAGATGTTGCTCGTCGCGCGCTCGCGGCGGATGTGCTGCTCGCGCGTCTGGATCGCCATGCGGTAGGCGGGCTCGCCGGCCGCGTCCTTGCTGACGCCGATGATGCGGCCGGGCAGACGGCGCGCGTAGTCGGGCTTGGTGCTCACGTAGCCCGCGTGCGGCCCGCCGAACCCCATCGGGACGCCGAAGCGCTGGGCGCTGCCGACCGCGATGTCGGCGCCGAGCTCGCCGGGCGGCGTGATGCGGGTGAGGGCGAGGAGGTCGGCGGCCATGACGACGAGCGCGCCCGCCGCGTGGGCCTTCTCGACGATGGGGCGGGGGTCGAGGATGCGTCCGTCGGTCGTGGGGTACTGCAGCAGGACGCCGCAGACGTCGTCGCCGATCGACGCGGTGCCGACGTCGACGACCTCGACGCGGATGCCGAGGGTGTGGGCGCGGGTCTGCACCACGGCGAGGGTCTGCGGGTGGCAGGCGTCGCTGCACAGGAACCGCGGGCGCGCCGCGTCGTGTCCGTGGCACATCGCCATCGCCTCGGCGGCCGCGGTGCCCTCGTCGAGGAGCGAGGCTCCGGCGAGCGGAAGCCCCGTGAGGTCGGCGACGAGGGTCTGGAAGTTCAGGAGCGCCTCGAGGCGGCCCTGCGAGATCTCCGCCTGGTAGGGCGTGTACTGGGTGTACCAGCCCGGGTTCTCCAGGATGTTGCGCTGGATGACCGGCGGCGTGATGCAGTCGTGGTACCCGCAGCCGATGTACGAGCGGTAGACGCGGTTCTGCCGCGCGATGACGCGCAGCTCCTCGAGCAGCTCGTGCTCACCGCGCGGGTGCGCGTGCGCGGCGGCGTCGTCGAGCGCGAGCGGTCGACGCAGGCGGATCGAAGAGGGCACGGTGGCCTCGACGAGCGCGTCGAGCGAGGCGTGGCCCGTGGCGGCGAGCATCGCGGTGACGTCGGCCTCGCTGGGGCCGATGTGACGATGGGCGAAGGTGTCCGAGGGATCGAGGAGTGCGCGACGTTCGGCCATGGCGCGCGACTCTGCTCCCTCGGAAAGCGCCCCGCAAGGCGGCCCGCGCGCCGGCTGGATTTTCGCCGTTTCGTCGCCGGCCCGAAAAAGCACGAGGGCCTCGACGCGGTGCGACGAGGCCTCTGCTTTCACCGGGCGCGAGCCCCTCTGGCGATCACTGGGTGTTGGTGATCGAGAGCTTCATGTCGCCCTTGGCGCTCAGCTTGAACTTGGGATCGGTGCCCTCCATGGTGAGCGGCCCCTTGAGGTTCACCTCGGTCGTGAAGCCGTCCTTGGCGCGCACCTTCATCGTGCCCTTGAGCGGGATCTTCATGCTGAAGGGCTCCTTGCTCGACTTGGGGCTCGACATGGTGAGCTGGATCGTGAAGACGCCGGCCTCGCCGTCCTTGTCGATCGACTCGAGCTTCACCTCGACGTCGCTGATCTCGGGCTGCTCCTTGCTCTCGTCCATGTCCTTGAAGTGCTCCTCGAGCGCCTTCGCGAGCTTCTCGACCTTGTCGCCGACCTTGATGGCCTTGTCGGGCAGGCCGGTGAGGACCGGGTCGGGCTTGCCGAACGCGCGGTTGGCCTTCAGCACGGCCTCCTCCTCGTCCTTGGGGACCTTCTTGCCCTTCTCGTCGGTGACCAGCGTCTTACCGTCCTTGGCCTCGAGGATGTAGGTCTTGCCGTCGATCGGGCTCTTCGGCTTCTTCTTCTCCTTGCCGCCCTCGGTCTCGGTCTTCTTCTTCTCGACGTAGGTGACCTTCTCCTTGGTCACGGCCTTGCCATCGACCGCGAGCACCTCGGTCTTCTTGACCATCGACTCGTTCATGGTCATGTCGACCGTCTGCTTCTTGCCGCCCGCGTCGATGTCGAGGGCCATCTTCATCTCGGAGGTCTCTTTCTCCTCCACCTTGTCGCCGACGGCGGGCGCCTTGGCCTTGAACGCGAGGCCGTCTTCCTTCTTGTCGCCCTTCTTGTCGTCGTCCTTGTCGCCCTTCTTGTCGTCCTTCTTGGCCTCTTCTTTCTTGTCGTCCTTCTTGTCTTCCGCCTTCTTGTCACAGGCGGCGAAGGCGAGGGAGGAGATGAGGAACAGCGGAAGGAAACGACGCATGGGGACCTCCAGGATGAACGAGCGACGCGCTCGGGCCGCCGAGAGGCGGCTGCAGGAAACGATGGGCGGGCGCAGGCTACTACGGACCAGGCCCCTGCGTCGAACGGCGGGCCTGGCCTGCTAGCCCACCGCGACGATGGCCGCGCGCACGACCTCGCGGACCGGCACCCCGTGCTCTTCGGCCCGACGGCGACAGTCCTCGAGCTCCGGATGCACCACGCGCGCGAGGTCGTCGCCATCGGCGATCTTCACGCGGACCGAGCCATAGGGGGTGTCCACCTCGACGAAGCGTCGGGGCCGCTCGTGTCGCGTGGCCTCGACGACCCGCACCCCGAGGGAGCCCGTGTGCCCGAGGAGGACGCGCGCGGTGGTCGCCTCGTCTTCGCGACGCACGAGCGCGCACACCTTCAGGGCCGGCCGGCCCTTCTTCATCGTGATCGTCTCGGTCCAGGCGTCGAGCGCGCCCGCCGTGAACAGCGCCTCGATCGCCGTGGCCGCGAGCTCTCCGCTCAGGTCGTCGACGTTGGCCTCTAGGAGCAGGTGGGTCGCCGCGCTCGACTCCTCGAGCGGTTCGCCGAGGACGAGGCGCAGGACGTTGGCGCGATCGGCGAAGTCCCGCACGCCCGCGCCGTAGCCGACCGCGAGCGGCCGCATCGTGGGCCAGCGGCCGAACGAGGACGGCAAGAGCTCGGTGAACGCCCGGATCAGCGCGGCGCCCGTGGGCGTGACGAGCTCGGCCTCCATACCTTCCGGCAGCTTGGCGTCGCAGACGGGCAAGCCGCGCATCAGCTCGAGCGCGGCGGGCGCGGGGACGGGGATGGGCCCGTGGGCGCTCCTGGTCCGACCGTGTCCGAGGGGCAGCGGCCCGACGCTGATCGCGAGCGCGCCCTCGCCGCCCGCGCGATCTTCGAGCCAGGCCACCCCGGTGGACGCGCCGACCACGTCGACGATGGCGTCGACGGCGCCGACCTCGTGGAAGTGCACGTGCTGCACGCTCGTGTGGTGGACCTTGGCCTCGGCCTCCGCGAGGCGGAGGAACGCGCGACTCGCGAGCTCGGCCACGCGCGGCGAGAGGGGCGCCGACTCGAGCAGCCGGCGGATGGTCGCGTAGTCGCGCTGGGGCTGACCGTCTTCGACGTGGACGTCGAGCGAGCGTGCAGAGATCGCGTGCTTGATGCGCCGACCGAACTCGAGCCGGTATCCGGTGAGGCCCGTCGCGGCCACCTCGCGTTCGACCGCGTCTCGGGGGACGCCGAGGTCGAGCAGGGCTGCGATGGTCATGTCGCCCGCGGCGCCACCGACCGCGTCGAACCGCAGCACCTGCCGCGGTCGATCGACCTGCGTGCGGGGCGCGAACGAGGCGCGGGACTCGGGGGCCCACGAGTGGCGGGCCATCCCAGGGTCCGTGACCTCGCTCGACGCGCTCACCTCGTGGTCGTGGTCGTGGTCGTGACCCTCGTGGCCCATGGCTCGAGCAGGATGAGAGGACCCGAGACCACCTGCGCGCAGCTCGTGGAGCGACGCGGATCAGGCGGCCCTCCGGTGCTCAGGTGTCCTTCTGGTCGCGGAGACGAGCGGCCTTGCCCTGGAGCTCGCGCAGATAGAACAGGCGCGAGCGACGGACGATGCCCTTGCCGACGATCTCGATCTTGTCGATGCGGGGCGAGAAGGTCGGGAAGACGCGCTCGACGCCGACGTTGAACGAGACCTTGCGCACGGTGAACGTGCTGCGGGCGCCGGCGCGGTGCTGCTTGATCACGAGGCCCTGGAAGACCTGGATGCGCTCCTTGTCGCCCTCGACGATCTTGTAGTGCACCCGCACGGTGTCGCCGGCGCGGAAGGCGGGCAGGTCGGTGCGCTGCTGGGCAGACTCGAGGGCGTTGATCTTGGGATGGGCGCGCATGGCTTTCAGGTCTCCGCGGACAGGGCTGCGACCGATGAGCGGTCGGCCCGAAAGGGGGGCGGTAAAGAAGCACGCACGCCACCCACCGTCAAGCAGCGAGGACACTTTCCTGCGCGCTCCGCGATCCTCTAGCAGAGTCCTGGTGAAGAGCGGCCCGCCCCCCAAGCCTCCGCGTCCGGCGCCTGCCGCCGCGCCTGTCACTGGGCGCCCGCCCGCGCCGCCTGCCATCCCCGAGATCCCTCCGCTCACCCAGCCGCCCCCGCGGCAGAGCGCGCGGCCGCCCGCGCTGCCGAACCGATCTCCGACGCTGCCGCACGACTTCTCGCAGAGCATGCACGGGCACCGCCCCGACCAGACGATGGACCTCGATCCGCTCCCCGACGACACCACCTCGCGACTCGCGCCGCGCATCGGCAACCGCGTCCTGCCCGCCCCTGGCGCCGCGGCGCCGGCGCGCCCGATGGGGCCGCGTCCGAAGGGCACGCTCCTGGTCCCCGTGCGTCGCATCGGCACGGTGCGCGTGCCGCTCCCCGAGTACCAGACCGACCTCGCGGCCGGCATGGATCTCGTCGCCGCGATCGAGGGTCCGCTCACCATCGCGCCGTTCGCGCGCGTGCTCGTGCCGACGGGGATCGCGATGGCGCTGCCCCCCGGCTACGAGGGCCAGGTGCGACCACGGAGTGGCCTCGCGTGGAGCCGCGGTCTCACCATCCTCAACGCGCCCGGCACCATCGACGCCGACTACCGCGGCGAGATCAAGGTGCTGCTCGTCAACTTCAGCTCGGACAACGCCGAGGTGCTGCCAGGGGAGCGCATCGCGCAGCTCGTGGTCGCGCGCCACGAGCGGATCGATCTGCAGCTGGTCGAGTCGCTCGACGACACCCACCGTGGCTCGGGCGGTTACGGCAGCACCGGCGTCTGACGCTAGAACACGAGCGAGGCGAGCAAGAACGAGAGCGTGATCCCCGAGAACAGGGCCACCGCCAGCACGACCACGATCACGGCGGGGCGCGGGCGCGGACCGAGCAGCTGCTCGACCTTCGCCACGAGACCGCCGACGAAGTTCGGTGGCGGTCCAGGCGGCTTCGGCGCGTTGCGCGGCGCGGGCACCGGCAGCGGGGTCGCGAGGCGCGGGCCGGTGGTCTCTTGCGAGGGCGCGCGCTCGGGCTCCGGCTCACCGAACGTCGGAAGCGCGGGCTCCGTGCCCGCGCTCCCGCTCGGCGGCGCCGGGAGCTGCTCCAGCGTGGGCTGGGCGGTGCTCGGGAACCGCGGGAGCGGCTCGACCTTGCTCGACTCGAGGACGAGATCGTTCGGGTCGAGCGCCTCGAAGCCGCCCGAGAGATCGGCGCGGATGCTGCTGGTCGCGCCAGCGACCGCGAAGGTGCCGATGACGCTGCCGTCGACGGGCGCGGGCGCGCCGGTGGCGCTCACCCACGCGCCCTCGACGGGCGGCTGCACGTCCTTGGTGGCCTCCTCGGTCTTGCCGCCGAACGCCGCCTGGATCTCGCGCTTCTGCGCGGCGCGACCGCCGGCCGGGGCCCCACCGGACGACGGCGTGGCAGGCAAGAACGACGGCCGCGAGACCTCGGTCGGCATGATCTCGCGGATGTGCTCGACGAACGAGGCGAGGGCGCTGCCGTCGGGGCGCACGTTGCGCTGCGCGAGGTTGCCCTCGAACGCGCGCACCACGTCGTCGGCGGTGCTCGGGCGCGCGTCGGGCCTTCTGCGAGAGCAGGCGCATCACCCACGTCGGACAGCGGTCGAGCCCTGCGCGCGTCTGGCGGCTCCACCTCGAGCGCGCGGATGGCCTGGATGGTGTCGATCTCGGTCGCGCGGCGGAACAGCCGCTTGCCCGTGAGCAGCTCCCACGCGACGATCCCGAGCGAGAACAGGTCGGCGCGCGCGTCGATCTTGGCGTCGGGGTCGAGCTGCTCGGGCGCGAGGTAGCTCGCCTTGCCCTTCACGTGGCCCGCGCGGGTCATCGTGTGCTCGTTCACGCCCTTGGCGATGCCGAAGTCGAGCACCTTCACGAGCCCGCTGTCGGTGACGAACAGGTTGTGCGGCGAGACGTCGCGGTGCATGAGGCCCATCGGCGTGCCCTGCTCGTCGACCGCGGTGTGGGCCGCGTGCAGACCGCGCGCCGCGTTCGCGACGATCGCCGCCGCGAGGTCTTGCGGCACGCCGCCCTCGCGCTGCGCCCGGAGGAAGATCTCGCGCACCGTGAAGCCCTGCAGGTACTCCATGACGAGGTAGGGCTGGCCGTCCTCCTCGCCCGTGGCCTCGAGCTCGACGACGTTCGGGTGGTGGATCAGCGACGCGAGGCGTGCCTCGCGGAGGAACAGCGCCGCGATCTCCGGCTGGTGGATGAGGTGCGCCTTGCAGCGCTTGACGACGACGGGGGCGCCGCTGCGGGCCTGGTCCCTCGCGAGCAAGACCTCGGCCATCCCGCCCTCGCCGATCCGGCGTTCCAGCGCGTAACGACCTCCGAGCAGCCGACCCACGCGAGCACTGTACATGCGTCCCCACCGACGTGGTGGCCGGATGCACCACGGGGAGCGCGGGGACCCGCTCTACGGTTGCGCTTGCGCTTCCGACATGTTTTGGTATGTATACCAACCAATGAGGAAGACGCTCTTCGCAGGCCTGCCGGCCTGCTCGGGTCAGGATGTGGATCGGAGTCGACCCCGGCGGCCACCACCGAGACCGGAGCAGACGTGGCGAGCGACGTACCGGCCGACACTGGCGTCACCGATGCCGCCGACGGAGGCGCGTGCGATCTCGGCGCGGTCCCCGGTGGAACCGTCGCGCCGTACACGGCGTCGGCGTTCGTGATCGTGAAGGACGACGCGGGCGTCACGGTCCCCACGCCGACCGGAGGCGACACCAAGGGCGACTTCCGCGTCGCCAAGCTCACGGTCTACCTCGCCCCGGCCGCGGAGGGACAGGTGGACACGGTGAAGTCCAACGCGAGCGGGATGGGCTGGTTCTCGTTCGGCGACAAGGATTTCCGCTCGTCGACCGACTCCAAGATCACGCCGAGACCTCATCGTCGGCACCGTGAAGCGCCGTCACCACGATCGCGGCAAGGGCAGCTACGTGCTCGAAGGCACCCAGATCAAGCCTCCCCCGGTGCGGCTCCACCACGGCGGACACGCCCGTGCGCGCAGTTCGGCTCGGTCACGCCTCGACGCCGATCACGCCTACGTGTTCCTCCTCCACCGGCCTCGGCTCCGGTCTCACCCCGCCACGATCCTCGAGCTGGAGCGCATCAAGTGAATCACCGTGGCCTCTCCTTCGTGGGTCTGCTCCTCGTGGCCTGCGGCTCGACCAGCGAGGCCCCTCCTCCCGTGGGGTCGACGCCGCTGCCGTGCGACGTCGACGCGGTGCTCGCGAAGAACTGCCGCTCGTGCCACAGCAGCCCCGCGAAGTACGGCGCGCCGATGCCGCTGACCTCGTGGGAGGCCGTGCACGCGAAGGCCGCCAGCAACCCCGGCGTCGAGGTCTGGGAGCTGATGAAGGCTCGCGTCCACGACAAGCAGAACCCGATGCCGGCTTCGGGCATGCTCGGCGCCACCGACCTCGCGACCCTCGACGCGTGGTTCGCGGCCTCCGCGCCGAAGGGCACGGCCTCGTGCTCCGACGCGGGGGTCGTCGAGACCAAGGAGGGGCCCGCCTACCTGCCGTGCCCCGAGGCGCAGCAGACCAGGTTCGTCGCCCACGGCGACGGAGGCGCGAAGTTCTCGGTGCCGGCAGACGCGGGCAACCTCTACGAGTGCTTCTACTTCAAGTCGCCCTTCACCACGCCGACGCAGGCCACGGCCTTCGCGCCGATCATCGACGACACGCGCGTCGTGCACCACTGGATCCTCTTCGAGACGCCCACGCCGCAGAAGGAGGGCACGTTCGGGCCGTGCAAGATGCCGCTCGACGCGCAGTTCATCAGCGGCTGGGCGCCGGGCGGCGGCAACAAGGTGATGCCCGACGACGTGGGCATGAAGCTCCCCGGCGGCGACCGGTGGCTCATCCTGCAGCTCCACTACTGGAACGTCGCCGGCCACAAGGACAGCAAGGACCAGAGCGGCGTCG
>JADJMO010000012.1 GCA_016709545.1 Myxococcales bacterium | reverse complement strand
CGCGCGATCTCGGCGGTCGGCAGGCTCTTGGACCGGGATCAGGATCATGGCTCCCGTAGAAAGACCGGCTCGGACTCGTCGGATCGATGCCGGTCACCACGAGCGACGTGACGGCGCAACGCTTGAGTCGCGTGAGCCAGCTCGGCCCGGCGGATCGATGCCGTCCGCGCCGGGCATCTCCAGATCGGTCAGCGGCACGTCGAACACCGCGCTCCGGTCGATCTGCGCGGGCGCCTCGGTGGCGTTGGCCGCGTGGGTGACCTCGAAGAAGCCCTCGAGCACGCGAGCAGCCGCGCGGCGAAGTCGGTTGTCGTCGTCGACGAGTAACAGACGCGGCATGGGAGACGTGCCCCCACCTCTCCCACCGGGGTACTCCGCTACGGCTCGCTACGGCGGCGGTCGTCGCGGAACTCGGCGCAAAGCGGTGGGAAGGGGCCGCTCTCTGGAATGGCCAGTCGCGTCGGCTCGGTGAATCAACCCGTCATGCGGCATGGGCTCGCGCGGTCTGTTCGTCGCGTCTTCGCTGGCCGTCCTCGGCTGCAGGGGGTAGCCCCATTTTGCATCGACGATCTACGACGCCAGCACGATCAAGCCGGTGACCGACGCCGGCACCGAACCGGCGACCGAGGTCGTCAGGCCGCTCGTCTACGAGTGCGCCGAGGATAGCCGCGCGCCGGAGGGGATGCGGCGGATGCGGACGGAGCGTCGGACGCTGACGCTGCGGCGTCGGATGCGGACGCTGGCCTGTGTTCAAGGTGGACCCCGACGTCATGGGCTTCTGTGACGAGGTGCGCGCGATCGTCCACGCCGACCCCTCCTCGTCGCGCACCCCACACATCCGACGGTCTTCGGACCCACCGTCGACGTGTTCGTGGGCGCCGGCGTGGGCGCGACGGAAGCCAGGGGGGCGACGGCCAGCGATGCGCTCGGTGTCGGTGTCGTCGCCGATGTCGTGCTGGATGGCGAAGGCAGTCCTCCCGGCCCCATCGCCTCCATGTCCGCCCTCGCGCCGCTATCGGCCTTTGCAGTCCGCGAACAGACGAAGATCGTCAGCGGCTCGGCGCAGGGCATACACGAGCCATCGCGACCCCACGGTCGTCATCTCGACCTCGAATCCGCAGGGCGAAGCCGACCGCGCCACGACCGTCGCGGGCAGCGCGCCTGTAGACGCGCCTCACGGAGAACGTGACGTCGGGCGTTGCCCCGCGGCCACGCCGATCACCTTTCCGACGAAGACCGCCTGGGACTCGCCGCGGGCGGTCGACAGAACAGGTGCTGGCCCGCAGCTGCAAGCAGACGCGACGCCGGAGCCCGCGCGGCCAGCCACCGACGGCCAGCACGAGCCCGACCGAAGCCGCGCACGCCGCAAGGATGCGTCGCCGAGGAACCATCGAGAGCCAGGCAAGCGGAGCGATCACTGTGTCGAGGAACTTGTCGATGGCCTTCTCTGCCGACTGCTCCCCGACCACGACCAGGTGGCGCGCCCCCACCGTGAGCCACTGCTTGGCCGCGCGCAGGACCATCTCGAGCGTCACCGCGGCCAGGCGCGCGTCGATCCCCGTGCCCACGCGATGGTGCGACCGGCGCCCGCGAGGGAGGCGAGCGCATCGGCGGTCTCGACCTCGCTGCTGAAGGCCTCGGCGAGGTGCGTCGCCTCCGCTTGCGGTACTCGTCGAGTAGGTCTGACTCGGTGGCTTCACGGCGAGCCCGTCGAGCACCCGCCGGATCACTCGCAGCGGTCGCCCATGGGCCATGTCCACGTCGGTGTGGATCGAGATCGGAACCCGCGCTCCGCGAGGCGGCGGCTCGCGCCCACGCCGTAGGTCCAGCCGTGCTCGATGCGGAGCACCTCGTAGAGCCGGTTTCCGCAGGAAGGCGCCAGCACCCACCGCTGTCGCGTCCCGCGCCGTCGCGCGCGCGCCTTCGCATCCGGCGCGTGTGCGTCGTGCGCTGCCGAGCGCGGTATGTCGCGTCCTGTCGCGTTCCGCGCGACCAGCGGTTCAGGGCCGCTCCGGCGGAAACGGAGGTGCATACTCGCGATCCAGTCGCCTGGAAATCTCGGAGCCAACCATGGGATTTGAACCCACGACCTGCGGTTTACGAAACCGCCGGCCTCCTGACGGCCAGGCTCACGAGGGCCGGGGATCCTGCCGTTCGGTGGCCGGGGCGATCTACAAAACAACGTTGAGGAGGCAGGAAACGAGGAAACGAACAGGAAACGAGTGGGTGCGTCGTGGAAACGAATGCGTTGTAGATCACGCGGAAACGGGAAACGACGGATGAGGTCGAGGTTCGCTCGGGCGTTCAAGCGGGCCGTCTCGAGGAACGACCTGGAGGCAGCCGTCCGGAATCGCGGGCCCGGCTCTTAAAGCTCGCGGAGGCCTTCAAACGGGCGGTCTCGAGAGGGGACAGGGAGCGAACCAAGCGACTGCTGGCAGCTGTCGGGGAGGCGCTCAGGTGCTGAACGGTCCGGAGCGCCAGCCACAGCAACATGGAACTAGCCTCCCCGGACGCGCCAACCCAGTCGGGCGGCCTCGGCCAGAGCCGTCTCCCAACTGCAGCTTGCGTTGAGCTCGAGGGCGAGGTCCTTGGTCAACGGCTCGCGTTGCCAGAGCAACGTGACCGGTCGTGACAGCAGACTGCGGCCGTAGGTGCGACGTGCCCACGCGAGGTAGTTGGGCTGCAAGGCCGTCAGCAGTCGGTGGGCGCTCTCGTGCCATCGAGTGGCCTGCCAGTGCCGCCCGTCGTGGTGCGCACAGAACTCGGTCTCCGACGCGCTCTGTCCATCGAGCCATGCGGTGAATGCTCCGCCAACCAGCGAGCTGGGCGGGGGGGTCGTGGTCAGGCATCCCCTCGAGCCGTCCACCATGACCTTGAACTCCCCCTTCGTCCCGATGGCGACCGAGATCCGCTTGCCGGTGCGGTCGAGGAGCCGGACGACGCGTGCCCGAGGGGCGACGATGGCGTCGACGAGCACCATGAAGGCCAATCGCTTGGCGAGCGACGCGGGGTCGGCGAGCTGCGCCAACGACTTTCGCACCTCCGCAGGAGGCAGGCTAATTGTCGCGGTCGCGCGCCCAGCAGCGACCTCGAACCCGAGACGGCGGGCGAAGGCGAGGATGCTCCGCGGGCTCGTGGCGTCGTTGAGAGAAGACACGGTTGCCGCATCGAGGGTGAGCTCGTACGCCTTGCGAACCGCCGGCAGAGCGACCTTCCGGCCAAAGTAGGCCCCGGCGTGCCGGACGTACGTCTCCGGATGATCGTCGAGAAACCGAAGCACGCGTTCAGACCCGTCAGGGTCTTTGCCACGCCGACGCGTCGGTGTTGCCACCCACACAGTGTCCTTGCGAGCCCGATGGCACGCGAACGTCACGTCGTCGAACTCGATTCGCGCGCGACTGAGCGCGGGCGGGAGGGCGGAGAACACTTCTGCGGTGCGTTGGGCGGCTTCGACTCGTGAATACGGAACGGACGGATCCAGTCCGCAGACAACCGTCCCTGCTCTCAGAAACCAAATCCGATAGTAGTCACCCTCTCCGGAATCCATGGTCGCTAGAGACCCACCACCCCAGTCCTCGTGAAAGTCGAAATAGCGCAACTCGGGGCGCTCCGGCTCCATGATCCGGTCGAGTATGGTGAGCGCCTTGGACAAGCGCAGGAGCCCATCCGGTGAAGGGAGCAGGTCGAGTCGTCTCGTCGAGAGAGAGCCAGTCATCGCGATTGCATACTAGTATTTGTCAGACTTGCCGCGGTTGCATTTCCTGCACATGACCTGGCAGTTGCGTGCGCTGTCGCTCCCACCTTTGGCCCTCGGCTTCTTGTGGTCGAACTGCATCTCGTTGGGCGGCGGCTTCTTGTAGGCCGGATTGGGCTTGCCATTGGGCAGCGTCTTGCTGACGCTCTTCTTTCCCTTCACGACCACTTTGCCGCACCCCTCCGCCTGACAGTGAACCTTTCCGTCCGGCCCACGCGCCTTCTCCATGGCCTTCTTCTTGGTCGCGTCGGAGAAGCGAAGACCGTCTGGATCGCAGAGGGAGTACGGATCCCACGGAGCCACGAATGGGTTGAGGCCACCGTCAAGACCGCTCGGATCGGTGCTGATAAATCGACACGTCTCTGGATCGTAATAACGGAACTTGTTGTACGAGAGCCCGGTCTCGGAGTCGAAGTACTGTCCCGGGAATCGGAGGTTCGTGGCGGAGGCCGATGCCATTCCCCACGTGTCGATGTCGACGTCTTCGACGCCCGTCCGAGTCAACAGACGGATGGGGGTGCCGAGCGCATCGGTTTCGTAGAGCGTGAGTGACGCCTGGTTCGTCTCGTCGAGAGTCTCATGGGCGATCGGGGTCACCAAGTCGTCGTCGAAGACATAAGTGCGCAAGCGCTGCTCGGACCGACCATCGTCGGTGAGCGATTCGGATCGCTCGTGCAGTAGTACGTCACCGTCCCATACGAACCGGATCAGATGCTGAGTGCCATCAGCCCTCTGCACTCGCTTCGTGTGCCGTCGGCCAAACGGATCATAGGTAAACTGAATCCGCGATCCGTCGTCGGTCGAGACGGCAGCGAGGCGTCCGTCGCTGGCCCATTCGAAGTGCGTCGACGCTGGCGCGACGGTCGAGGCTCCTCGGGTGCGGCTCATGAGGCAGCCATTGTCGGACCACATGAACCTCGTATCGTCCAGCTCGTCCAGACGGTCTCCCGAAGAGTAGGCGCGATGCTCTCCGTCACGCCGGACGTTCGAGCACTCATCGTACGAGTAACTCTCGACTCCAGAAGCCCGGCGAGCTCGCGTGAGTCTGCCCATGGCGTCGTGGTCCAGGAGCAGCTCGCCCATCCGAGAGTCCGTGACTCGATGGAGCGAACCGGCGAGGTCGTACTCCGTCAGGCGCTCGGCCAATGGCGCGCCGTCAGGCGTGAGAATGCGTCGACATGCGAGGTAGCCAGCGGAGCTCCACTCGCTCGAGATCACACCGAGCCCGTCCGCCGCCAGCCCGACTCGACGGCCGTTTCCGTCGTACTGCGCAGTCAGCCGGTGCCCATTGACCTGTCGTTCGATGACGTTCCCGTTGGCATCCCTCCGCAAGACGTCGACGTGACCAAGCGAAGAACGACGCTCGATCTCCTCACCTGACGCGTCGTAGCGTGTCCAGATGCTCACGGTTTCGCCGCCAACCGTCTGGTGCTCCTCGATGACTCGTCCGATGGGATCGCGCACGTACGTCAGCTGCACATCCGCCGTCTTGATGGCGACGATGTCTCCGACAGCGTCGTATTCGTACTCTTCCTCCCCGTCGGGAAGCGACCGACGAACGACCTGCCCTGCGGCATCGTATTCGAAAGCGACAGTCTGCCCGCGCTCCACAGTCGCCAGCGTCAGGCGATTGGCAGCATCGTACGAATACGAGACCTCTCGCCCATCGAAGAACTGCTCTGAACGCAGATTCCCGCACGCGTCCCACGAGCAGCGATACGTGCGCTGCTTCTCGTCGACGATCCGCAGCAGTTGCCCTTCCAGGCCGTACTCGAACACGACCGTATTGCCGAGTTCGTCGCGGATGGTGTGTACGTCCTCGTGAATCCCGTAGGTCAAGACGATGGGTGCATAGCCGTCCTGCCCCTGCCGAATCAGTCGACCCTCGGCATCATACTCGAAGAGTAGGCGACTCCCGTCGGCGTTCGTTCGTGAGGTGCATCGATTCATCTCGTCGTACGCAAGAAAGATCCGATTGCCGTAGCCGTCGGCTTCGGATGTGCAGTTTCCATAGGCGTCGTAGGTTCGCTGAAGTCGTGCCCCATCCGGGGTCTGGAGCTCTATGGCATTGCCATGACGGTCGTAGGCAATCAGAGTCCTTGCCCCGACAGGGTCGTTCTCCTCGACCAGCAGGCCCCGCTCGTCGTGTCGATAGGTGGTCACGGCGCCATCGGGATCCTGATGAGACTCGATGAAGCCGCGATAGTCGAAAGAGTCGATGGTTCGAACGCCCTTCGGATCGACCACCTCTACGACGTGGCCACCATCGTCCCAGCGAACCGTGGTCGTTCGACCGGCTGGATCGGTGGAGCGCAGGAGACGACCTCGCTCGTCACGCTCGAAGGTGGTGCGCCCCCCCGCCCCATCGGCGAACTCCGCGACGTGACCAGCCTCCGTGTAGACGATATCGGTCACGCACGAGCCGACCGCGCTGAGAGCAATCGCACCCTCCGGGGCACCCTCGAACCGCTCCACTGAGGTGCTGTCGATGACCTCGGAGTAGCCCGCCAGGACGTAATCGAAACGAACGTGCCGATAACCCTTCACCCGTGTGCGCCCGTCGGCGAGTACAGAGGGCGCTTCGGGAGAGATGCTCGGGTCTGGTCGACCATCGAGATCACCCCACGTCTCGACACAGCGTCGAGCAGCGTCATAGGCGTAGTAGAAGGTGCCGCCGATGCGATCCGTCGTGCGAGGAGGTGATCCAGGTATGCGTAGCGCCAGTGAGCACCAGCTGCATCGGTCACCGCACGGAGATCTCCGTTTGCATCGTACGTGAATTCGGCGATAGTGCGCGAAGACTCGGAGCCGCCAGGGGCGACGACCATTGTGTGAAGGTGCCGCGAGCGCTCCCGGTTGAAGTGCACGCGTCGGCCAACTGAATCCAGGACCTCGACCAAGAGCCCGTCTTCATAGGTCAGCAGAATGCGGTTCTTCGCGTGGTCTTCTATGGCGCTGAGCAGCCAACGATGCGTTCGTGTGTCATTCACGGAGAAGACATGGAATAGGTCGTCGTCGAGATCGAGGACATAGCCCCAACTCGTACGGTGAAGCCGCCATCCGTTCGGGGCAGGGATGGTCTCGTCCACTCGCGGCACCGCGTCGACGAGGTGCTCTTCTCCATCTGGATCATGGATGACGAGGCTGCGCGCACGCACTTCCAAGGTCCACGCGAGGCTGTGCGTCCATCCGAACCCCAAGCCGACGTCGACCTCAGCGTGGTGACTGTTGTACTGTCGTGTCAGCGAGAGGGGGAGATGCCCGGGAAGTTCTACCAGTGAGATGGGCAGAGTGGTCACTGCACCGCTCAGGACGTCAACCGGATCACCCTTGCCCTTCGACGAGTGCGGATTGCCGCAGCCGCCCTTTCCACAGTCCTTCGCCTTCTGCGACCCCTTTCCCTTCTTGCCGCCGCCTTTGGCGTTGTTCTTCCCTTTCTTCTTGCCAGCGCTCTTTTTTCCCTTACCTTCTTGGAACCCTTGCCGCCGGCGCCACCGCCGCCACCCCTCCGCCTGCAACAGCTACGCCAGGACACATGCCTGGGATGGGCGGTATATTGGGAGCGGGGACGTTCTAGCCATGAGTGGGCCTCAGTTCGGCGGGCGAGCTTGGCGAGCGTGTCCATGGGGTCTTGGCCTCGAAGAGTAGCCGGTTTTCCTGTAGTCGATAGGTCTCTCGCAAGCCCCGTTCGTTACGAGCCGGTGAGCCTTCATGCCTTCCGTCCTGCCCAACCCCCGAGGAGGCCTGTACCTCTCCGAGTACCCCGAGCTCTGTGCTCAGCTCGACCGGGAGTACAACGACCTGGACATCGACCCCGACGAGATCCGTCACGGCTCGGGAAAACGGCTCTGGTGGCGCTGCAAGGAGGGCCCAGACCACATCTGGGAGCAGCGGGTCTGCAACCGCACGCGAGGCTCCGGCTGCCCGTTCTGCGCGGGCGTTCAGGTCTCCGTCACCAACAGCCTAGCGACACGCAACCCAGAGGTGGCGGCACAGTGGCACCCCACCCTCAACAAGCTGACGCCGAGCGAGGTGGTTGCGGGTCCTCCATCGAGGCGTGGTTCGTCTGCCCTCGAGGGCCGGACCACGTCTGGTCGACGAGACTCTTCAAGCGCACTCTCGACGGCAGCGGCTGTCCCTGCTGCTCCGGGTTCCAGGCCTCGGTGACCAACAGCCTGGCCACGCAGTTCCCCGAGCTGGTCCCAGAGTGGCACGTGATCCGCAACGGCAGGCTCAAGCCGCACATGGTCGTCGCAGGCTCCACCGAGAAGGTCTGGTGGCGATGCAGTGCCGGCAAGGACCACGTCTGGGAGGCGAGCCTCCACGACCGCACGGCGGGTGGCACGGGTTGTCCGTTCTGCGCGAACGTCGCCACGTCGAGGACCAATGCCATCACCGCCCTGGCTCCTCACCTCGTCGAGGAGTGGGACGCTGAGCGCAATGGAGTCCCTGCGTCGCTCGCCCTGGGGGTCACCAAGGCGAAGGCCTGGTGGCGCTGCTCGAAGGATCCTCGCCATCGGTTCTCGGCGGGCGTGCGGAACCGCGTGGTGGGGGGCGCCGGCTGTCCCATCTGTCAGAAGCGCGAGATTCACCCGACGAACACGCTCGCCCGGGTCTCGCCGCAGATGGCTGCGCTTTGGCACCCGACACTCAACGGCAAGCTCACCCCCCGCGATGTCGCTGCGGGAGGAAGACGGCTCATCTGGTGGGTGTGTCCTCGGAACTCCGAGCACGTCTGGCGCGCCGGTCTCACGAGCCGCATGAAAGCCAAGCAGGACTGCCCCTTCTGTCGAACGGAGGCAGTCCCGATTCGGCCGAAGTGAGGCTCAGGCTCGCCAACGTCGCACGAGGCCGAGGAGCATGAGCCCTGCCGCCACGGCCCACGCAGCCGACGAGCCACGTCCCGTTGTCCCAACCACCTCGCAGCCGCAGCCACCCGAGTCATCGGCCGTCGGGACTGCGCTCGGCACGCACTTCGCGCCGTCGCAGAAGGGGACCCATCGGTCCCAGACCGCTGCTCATTTGGCAGGAACCGCTGCTCACCCCACTTGGAGACCCTATCGTCGTTGACGGCGTCGCGGATCGCGAATGAGCTTCCAAACATCACAGGTTCTGCGATGAGCGACTCCGTCAGTCCCCGTCCCTATCGTTCCTCCAAGGACCGGCCGGAGGACGCCGCCTACGCGTTCGGCTTCGACCTCATCCGCCGAGGAAACGGAGGTGCATACTGGCGATCCGAAATCGCCTGGGAATCTCGGAGCCAACCATGGGATTTGAACCCACGACCTGCGGTTTACGAAACCGCTGCTCTACCCCTGAGCTAGGTTGGCAATCCCCTTGGAAACGAGGGGGCACGCTTAGTACCACTGCTGGGCCGGTCGTCAACCCGCCTCGAACCAGATAGGTTCGCCCAATGGCGAGCCCGGTACGAGGCAAGCTCTGGCCGTTCGTGGTCCTGCCGTGCGTCCACGCGCTCTTGCTCTTGCTCCTCTGGAGCAAGTCGCAGGTGCACGTGCACGCCGTCGATCTGCTGCGGACCACCAAGGCAGGCAATCTGGCCAACCCGCCCGACGGGCCGGCCATCTACAAGGGGCGACTCTACGGCCCCGAAGGGCGCGTGGAGCCCAAGGGCAAGGCGGTGGCCGCGCACTGGTGGTGGGTCACCAAGCGCGTCAGCAAGAACAACTGGAAGACGGTGTGCTTCAAGCGTGAGATCGGGAAGCTCCGCTTCGTCGACGGGGCGGGCCGCACCGCCACCCTGCCCGCGTTCGACACCGAGGAGAGCCTGGCGCTCGCGGGGACCAACTGGACCGACGACTACAGCGACCGCATGATCGTCGACTTCGGCTACGAGCAGCCGGTCTACGAGACCGAGGTCGCGCCGGCCGCCGCCAAGGAGTGCTTCGCCAAGGGCTACAAGTGGTCTGGCCGCTCCATCCCGGCGGGCGCGCAGGTCGAGATCCTCGCCTGCGCGCGCAACGGCGAGCTGCTGCCTTGCGCCGACAAGCCCGCGCTCGTGATCGTCGTCGGCAGCATGGGCCAGCACCTCGGTCGGAGGGTCACCGACGCGCAGCTGCCGTTCGTTGTCGAAGGGATCATCGCCTTCGGGGTGACCGTCCTGCTGACCATCTACGCGCTCTTCGTCCGCGGGCGTGTGCTCGCCACCTTCTCGCCGAAGCGGGGGGCGTCGTGATCATCCTCCCCATCTTCCTGTTCGTCATGCTCGTGGTGCTCGGGCTCGCCGTGGGCTTCTCCTCGCTCGGGCCGTATGGCCGCGTGCTGCGGGAGAAGACGAGTCCCATCGGGTCGCTCACCACGGGCCCCGCCGAGATCGCCGGCACCGTGCGCGCGGACGCGCCGCCGCTCGAGAACCTGGCGGGCGAGAAGGTCGTCGTCCTCGAGACGGTCGTGTCGTACTCGTACCGCAATCCCGGCGGCAAGGGGTACACCACGAGCCTCGCGTTCGAGGACGCGCAGGTGGTCCCGTTCAGCCTCGTCGACGCCTCGGGGAGCTGCCGGATCGACGCGGACGGCGCGATGTTGCTCGGGGTCGAGGCGAGCCGCTACGGCGCCGTGGAAGACATGCGCGCGCGCCACCCGCACCTCGAGAAGGCCTTCGCGTTCCCCAAGAACGCCGAGACCATCTACGTCTCCGAGAAGTACGTGCTCGACGGCGCAGAGGGGTTTGCCTCCGGCAATGCCGAGGAGATCGGCACGGAGGACGTCGAGGAGGACTACCGCGGCGTGCGCGCCAAGTTCCAGCTCGCCCCGGGCCTCGAGCGCCCGTTGATCCTCGCGGGCCACTCCGAACGCACCGTGCGCAGCATGCTCCTGCGACCGGCGCTGCTCCTCTTCGCGATCGCGATCTGGTCGACCGGCGCGATCGTCTCGCTCGCGATGATCTGGCGGAGGATCGGCGACTAGTTCGCGGCCTTGGGCGACGGCGTGGTGATCTTCTTGAAGTCCACCGAGTTGTCGCCGGTGTCGGCGCCGTTGGGCACGCGGCCGATCGACTGCGCGGCCACGGGCTGCGGCGCGGGGGCCTTGCGCACGAACGGGTTGGTGACCACCGCGGCGCCCCAGCCGACCGAGTCGAGCAGCGTGCCCGCCGTGTCCTTGAGCCCCGCGCTGCCGTCGTCGGCGATGCCGGAAGACGACCAGGTGCCGTTGGCGATCGCGAGGCTCGTGCTGGTGGGGCTCGTGTAGAGCAGGTAGCCGCCCGGGGCGATCGTGCCGCTCAGCGTGACGAGCGTGGCCTCGGTGGTGCCCGCGGCGGAGCGGTAGGCGAGCTTCCAGCCCGACACCGTGAAGTCGACGGAGCAGGGGTTGAAGATCTCGATGAACTCGTCGGAGGCGGCGGCGCCGGCGTCGCTGCCCACGCCGCGCGACTGCACCTCGTTGATGACCGGGTGGCAGCCGAGGGGCGGCGCGTCCGCGTCGCTGCCGTCGGTCGCGCCGCTGTCGGTCGCGCCGCTGTCGGTGCCCGTGTCGGTCCCCGTGTCGGTCCCCGTGCCCGAGTCGGTGCCCGAGTCGGTGGCGGCCTCCGACGTGGCGTCGGCGTCTGTCGCGTCGGCCGTGGTCGAGTCGAGGGGCGCGTCGGTCGTGGTGGAGTCCGTGCCCGAGTCTGTGTTCGAGTCGACGATCGTGTCCCCGACCACCGAGTCCGTCCCCGAATCTGCGGTGGCGTCGGGCTTGCCACCTGCGTACCCGTCCAGGTCGTTGGCGAGGGAGCAGCCGGCGGCCCACCCGGTACATGCGAGCAGGATCGTGAGGACGCGCTTGGATTTCATGGGGATCCGCGCCGGAGCGCTGCGTCGAACGGTAGCAGCTTCCCTGCCGCCGTGCAGCTTCGTGGGCCGCTCCACGCGGCGATCCGCGTGGTAGAACGGAGCGGTCGTGGAAGACCTCGGGCCCAGGCTGCCGTACCGTGTGGTCCGCGTCCTCGGCGAGGGCTCGCACGGGGTCGTGCTCGAGGTGGAGCACAAGCGGCTCGGCAAGCCGTTCGTCGTCAAGTTGATCCAGCAGCGGTTCAGCGAGAACCGTGACGTCGTGCAGCGGTTCATCGCCGAGGCGCAGCGCGTGGCGCGGCTCGATCACGAGGCGTTCGTCCCGATCGTCGACCTCGGCGAGACCGACGACGGCCGCGCCTACTTCGTCATGGAGTACGTCGCGGGGGCCACGCTGCAGCAGGCCCTCCGCGACCGCGGGCAGTTCCCGCTCGTCGAGGGCGTCACGCTCGCGACCGAGCTGCTCGAGGGCCTCGCGGTCGCCCACCAGGCGCAGATCGTCCATCGCGACATCAAGCCCGCGAACCTGTTCGTCACCGCGCGCGGACGCCTGAAGATCCTCGACTTCGGCATCTCCAAGTCGATGATCGACAGCGGCACGGGGGTGCAGACCGCGCACGGCGTGGCCATCGGCACGCCGCGGTACATGAGCCCCGAGCAGGCGTACGGCCAGCAGGTCTCGCCGGCCACCGACCTCTACGCGGCGGCGCTGGTGCTGTTCGAGATGCTCACCGGCGTCCCCGTGTTCGACGGGAGCGACTCCAAGGGCATCCTCTACGCGCAGATCCACACCCCCGCGCCCTCGATGCGCGAGCGCACGGGGCGCTGGTTCCCCGAGCCGATCGAGGCGGTGATCGCGCGGGCGCTGCGCAAGGATCCACGCGAGCGCTGGCAGTCCGCGCACGAGATGGCCACCGCGCTCCGCGCCGCGCTCGACCAGGCGCGCGCCGAGGCGCCTCCGGGGAGCCTCGACCTCACCGCCGACGAGCGCCTGCGCCCCACCGTGCGCACCTCCGATCGGCCACCCGAGGGCACGACCCGCCCCATCGCCGCCGAGGCGCTGGTGGTCGGGGCGGCCTCCACCTCGCAGGCCATCGTGGTGAGCTACCCGGCGCCTTCGGCCATGCAGGTCGACGCGACCGCGCGCACCGAGGCGCTCGAGGTGATCTCGCCGAGCGTCCGTCCGCCGAGCACGCCGCCGCTCGCGTCGTCTCCGTATGCGAGCGCGCCGGTCGCGTCGTCTCCGTATGCAGGCGCGCCCCTCGCGTCGTCTCCGGCGAGCACGCCGCCGCCCCCATATCTCGCCTCGCAGCCGCCGGCGGCACCGGCCTACGTGCCGGTCGACACGCCGTGGGTGCCCGCGCCGGCGGCGGCAGAGACGACCGCCCCCGGCCCGGTCTCCTCGGGGCGCACCCGCAGCCCCATCTTCCTCGTCGCGGTGTTCGTCGGCGCGCTCGGCCTCGCGCTCGCGGCGATCCTAGGCATCGTGTGGGTCGTCCGCGGCGGTCGTGACGGCGAGCGCTCGACCGCGGCCAGCACCCTCACGCCGCCGAGCGCGACGTCGGTCGTCGCCCCCGCGACCGAGATCCCGAGCGCGCCGCCACCGGCCGTGCCGCCGTCGTCGTCGCTGTCCGTGAAGGCGGCACCGCTCGTCGTCGCGAAGCCCGTCGTCAGCGCTTCGGCGTCGGCCTCGGCCTCCGTCTCGGCCTCCGTGTCGGCCTCGGCTTCTGCTTCCGCGCCCAAGGTCCCGAGCCACTACAACGCGGCGCTCGAGGCCATGAACGCGGGCGACCTCGAGTTCGCCGACAGCGAGGCGCGCCTCGCGGTGGCCCAGGGCGGGGGCGTACCCGCGCAGCTGCTGCTCGCGCAGATCCTGGAGCGGCGCGGGAAGAAGGCCGCCGCGCGCGAGGTCTACAGCAAGATCCTCGAGACCAACCCCGACATGGCCGCGGCGGTGGCGGGCCTCAAACGCTGCGGCGGCTGACCCCGCGCTGCGTGTAAGCTCGCACCGTGATCCGCCTGCCGACCACCGCGCTCGCCTCGCTGCGCAACCGGCTCCGCGAGCGCGGCGCGCGCCCCTCGCTCGCGCTCCCCGTGCCCGCGGTCGACCCGCTCGAGGCGGCGATCCCCGACGAGTACGGCCCGCTCGCCGAGGCGATGTACCTCCTGATGGCGGCCGACCAGAAGATCACGGGCGCCGAGCGCGACGTCATCCGCGGCGCCCTCCGCGAGCTCGACGATCGCATCCGCTCGCGGCACGTGGAGGCGATGCTCGGCGCGGCTGCCGACGCGCTGCTGCGCGACGGCTGGGAGGTGCGGCTCGCGGCGGTCGCGAGCGCGATCGGCGACGACCCGACGCGCGCCGAGGCGGCGATCCTCCTCGCCGCCGCGGTGGCCTACGCCGACGGCGAGATCGCCCCCGAAGAGAACCAGGTGATGGGGGCGCTGATGGAGGCGCTCGGGGTGTCCGCCGCGCGCACCGCGGAGCTCGTCGCGTCGCTGGAGCGCGTCGACGAGGTGCTCCAGAACGACGCGCGCGTCGACGCCGCCGACGTCGCGATCGACGCGGCGCTGCGGCTGCGCACGCCCGAGGATTTCGAGCGCCTCGCCGCGACCACCGACCGCCCCGACGTGACCCTCGTGCTGCGCCTCTACGCGGTGTTCGTGCGCGGGGGCGACGAGCTGCTCGACCAGACGACCGTCCCGCCGCGCTCGATCCCGACGGCGCGCGTGGAGGCCTTGCGCACGCTCGCGGCCTCGCTCACGCCCGATCGGTCCGCGCGCCTCGACGAGCTGCGCACCGCGCTGACCGCGCTGGCCGAGGCGCTCGCCCGCGTCGATGGCGCCGCCGATCTGCGCACGCTCTCGAGCGGCGGCGGGCCGCTCGCCGCCACCCAGGAGGCCCTCGGGCGCCTGTCGCGCACCGCGGCGCGCGGCCTCGAGCGGCTCGGTCGCACCGCCTCCGTCGCCGAACACAACGACCAGCTGCTGGTCGCGTTCGACGACCGCGCCCGCGATCGCGAGGGGGCCCGGGATCGCCTGGATCTGGCGCTCACCGCGTTCGTCGCGCGTCACGAGGCGACCATCCCCTCGGCGGTGCTCACCACCGTCGACCTGGTCCTCCGCGCCGCCGCGCAGCTGCCGCTGTTCGCCGAGGCGGGCAAGGACGTGCGCGCGCTCCCCGAGTGGATCCCGGCGAGCCGCGTGGTCGGCGGGTTCTACGTGCACGGCGCGCTCGGCGACGGCGGCTCGGGCAGCGTGTTCGCGGTGAGCCGGTTCGGCGAGCACGAGGACCCGGCGGCGGAGCGGTTCGCCCTCAAGGTGCCGCTGTACGACGCGGTCGCCGCGCGCAGCGTGTCGGAGGCCGAATACCTGCGCGTGTTCCGCAAGGAGGCGGGGGCGCTGCTCGAGCTGCCGGAGCACCCGCACCTCTCGGGCTTCGTCACCTTCGACGCGCGCGCGCGCCCCAAGCCGCTGCTCGTGATGGAGCTCGTCGAGGGCGTGGACTGCAAGGTGCTGCTCGAGCGGCGCGAGCTCTCGGTCTCGCGCGTGCTCTCGGTGCTCGACGGCGTGCTCGCGGGGCTCGCCGCGATGCGCGAGGTCGGCCTGGCGCACCTCGACGTCAAGCCCTCCAACGTCGTCCTGCGGCCGAGCGGCGAGGCGGTGCTCGTCGACTTCGGCCTCGCCGGTCGCGAGCTGCGCCCCGGGTGCGCCACGCCGCCGTACGCGGCGCCCGAGGTGTGGGGTCACCTCGAGGACGGTGAGGTACCGAAGCCCTTCCCCGCCGATCTCTACGCCTTCGCGTGCGTCGCCTACGAGCTGCTCGTCGGCAAGCCACTGTTCTTCGAGGAGCACGTGCTCGCGCTCCTCGGCGCGCACCTCGACCACGACGGCGAGCCGCCCGGCATCGACGCGCTCGCCCGGATACCTGCCACGGCCGCGCTCGCGAAGGTGCTCGCCGGCTGTCTCCGCAAGAGCCCCCGCGTGAGGCCCACCGCCGACGAGGTGCGTGGATCGCTCCGCGCACTCGCGCCGGCGCTGTCCGCCCTCGACTGGCCGCTGCTCGGGTATCCTCCCGTCGCATGAGGCGTCTCCTCCTCGCGTCCTTCCTCGTACCGTCCCTCCTCCTCCTGTCTTCGCTCGGCTGCTCGTCGAGCGACGAGGCCGCTCCTCCCGCGACGGATGCGGGAGCCGACGGCGAGCTCCCGCCGGTCGAGTTCACCCCGAGCCCGCTCCCCAAGGACCTGGCCGACTCCCTCGCGCTCCCGGACAAGCGAGACGCGAAGGTGACGTGGAAGACCGACACCGTCGTGCTCGACGAGAAGATCGTCCGTGACGCCCTGACGACCCCTTTCTCACCGGATGGCTGGTACCACTTCAAGAAGGGCACGGTGCCGCTCGCGGGTCTCGACGTCGGCAAGGTGCTCGTCATCCCGTTCGTGGGCGTCTTCAAGATCACCGACGCGAACGAGGACGACACGGGCGTGCACGTGGGCACCGAGACGGCGGCCCTCGACGACGCCATCCAGGACGGCACGCTCGACTGGGACGTCGCCCTCCCGAAGACCGCCCTCGACCTCGATGGCGAGGCCCCGCCGGCGCCGACCGGCAAGGACTACCGCGGCAAGATCGACGGCTGGGACATCGTCTACGCGGGGCGCCCGATCCCCACCGGCGACACCTATCGCTTCGAGCTCTCGGGGGGCGAGAAGACCGGCGAGTCCACGGTGGCGTTCTCCAAGGTGGCCTACGTGGCGCGGTTTCGTGCGTTCGGCAACGCGCGCGTGGAGGGCGGGCGGCTCGTCTCCGCGACCTTCGGCGTGCGGGACGTGTTCGTCGAGCTCACGGCCAAGCACGGCGTGGTGAGCAAGTCGTTCAAGAAGAAGTTCGACATGCCACCGTTCCTCGTCATGCCGTTCCTGGTCGGGACCATCCCGCTGTTCGTCACGGTCGGGACCAACGTCGAGATGGAGTCGACCGCGGCCGTGGACACGAGCGTCATCGGCCAGACCAAGCTCACGCTGCGCGGCAATGGTCGCTACGAGCTGCGTACGGACGGCACCTCGAAGGTGATCGGCGACCTCACCCAGCTCGACGTCCAGTTCCAGGGCGGGAGCTACGTCACGACCCTCGAGGTCGGCGCGGGCCTGTTCGTCGACGTGCCGAAGATCGTGTTCGGCATCGGCCTGCCGCAGCTGCAGGACGCCGCGCCCTCGTGGCTCCGCCCCTACCTCGACGGCCTGTGGCGGGGCGCGGGGCTCCCGCCCGCGGCGCTGCTCCGGCAGGCCACGGTGGCCGGCATCCACGTGAAGCTGGTCGGCGAGATCGTTCAGAACGTGAAGGTGAAGGTCGACTCCGCAGGCGGCGTGCCGGTGGTGAAGGCCACCTGCGCCACCGTCACCTTCGGCGCCGCCGCGTTCTACGGCGGCGAGGGCAGCTTCTTTGCGTCCCGCCTCTCGAGTCTCCTCATGCTCGACTCGTTCATCGAGGACAAGCAGCTCGGCGCCAAGGTGAAGGCGCCGGTACGTTTCGGTCCAGGTTGCGCGGAGTTCCCCGCGACCCCATGAGCTCGCTCTCCGAAGTCGGCGATCTGTTCCTGCTCGGCCTGCGCCCGACGCCCGCCCTCGCGCGAGGATCGCGCTGCTCGCCGAGCCGGGGCCCGCGAGATCATCGTCTACAAGAGCAACTTTCGGCACGATCTCCCCTACGAGGAGTGGCACCCCGCGTTCGCGCGTCTGCTCGAAGACGCGCGGGTCGCCATCGGTCGCGACCGGATCTTCGTCGGCATCGACCACGAGGGTGGCCGCGTGTGCCGCACGCCGCCGCCGCTCACGCGGTTCGATTACCCGCGCCGCTACGCCGCGCACGCCGGTCCGGTCGCGCGCGCGATGGGGCGCGAGCTCGCCTCGATCGGCGCCAACCTCGACTTCGCGCCGCTGCTCGACGTCCACAGCAACCCCGACAACCCGGTCATCGGCGAGCGCGCGTTCGGCACCACACCCGCCGAGGTGATCCCGGCGGCCCTCGCCTTCGCCGAGGGGCTCGCAGCCGAGGGCGTGGTCGCGTGCGGCAAACACTTCCCCGGGCACGGCGACACGAGCGCCGACAGCCACCTCTCGCTGCCCGTGCTCGACCACTCGCTCGAGGCGTTGCGCGCGCGCGAGCTCCTGCCGTTCGCGGCGGCGGCGAAGGCGCGCTTCCCCATGATCATGACGGCGCACGTGTCGTTCCCGCGGGTCGACCCCGACGCCCCGGCCACGTTCTCGCGCGCGCTGGTGCACGATCTGCTGCGCGGCGAGCTCGGCTACGAGGGGGTCGTCGTCTCGGACGATCTCGGCATGGGCGCGGTCGCGCGCACGTTCGACGACCCGCGGAGCGCCGTGCGGCTCGTCGAGAGCGGGAGCGACCTCCTCATGGTGTGCGCGCACTTCGCGAGCACCGACCGCGCGCGCGGGTTCGCCGGCGCCATCCTCGGCGCGCTGGCCGACGGCACGCTCGCTGCGTCGCGGGTCGAAGCGGCGCGCGCG
>JADJMO010000011.1 GCA_016709545.1 Myxococcales bacterium | reverse complement strand
GATGATCTCGAGGTCTTGCTCGATGGCGAGGTAGACGTTGGCGAGGGTTCGCGCCTCGACGCCCTGGGTGCTGTCGACGACCAGGGGATCGCGCCCTCGCCGCGCCGGGAGAGGCTGCGCGAGACCTCGTAGTTGAAGTCGACGTGTCCCGGCGTGTCGATCAGGTGCAGCGTGTAGATCCTGGTGCCTTGCGCCTGTAGCGGAGGCGCACGGTCTGGGGCCTTGATGGTGATCCCGCGCTCGCGCTCGATGTCCATCTTGTCGAGGAACTGCTCGACCATCTCGCGCTGCTGCAGCGCACCCGCGTGATCTGGAGGATGCGATCGGCGAGCGTCGACTTTCCATGGTCGATGTGCGCGATGATCGAGAAATTGCGGATGAGTGACGGGTCCGTAGGCATGACGGCGGGCGCCGGGTCCTAGCACCCCGGGTCCGTCGCGGCGAATGAATCCCCGGAAAGGCTACTTGGGCTTCGCCGACGACGCGATCGGCGCGGGCGGCGCGATCCCGAGCTTCTTGCGGGTGAAGATCGCCACGAGGCCGTCCTTCTTGTCGAGGTCCTCCACCCGGAGGTTGTCGGCGTCGAGCACGCGGAGGAGCTTCTGCCGTCGGCGGTCTTCACCGTGAGGTCCGGGTCGGCCTCGGTGAGCACCTCCGTGAAGTTCACCGTCTTGTCGGGCACCCCGGGAGGCGAGAAACCAAGGCGTTCGGCGTGATCTCCATGGTGGCCTGCGGGGCCCGGAGAGATCTGGATCTGCGTGGGAGGCGGCACCTTCGCCCAGCGCTCGGCGGTCGCCTTGTCGGTCAGGTCGAACCGCGCGAACTTCCAGTAGCCGAGCACCTTGCCGACGAGCGGCGAGGCCGCGACCGCCGACCCGCTCGCCGACGCTGAGGCCGAACCCGAGGCCGAGGCCGAGGCGCTGGCGGAAGCCGAAGCCGACGCCGAGGCCGAGGCCGAAGCCGCCGTGCCGGGGACCTTCGGCCGCAGCACCGCGGGGTTCACCGTCAGCGGCGGCGGGGCCATCGACTTGTCGACCGAGCCCGCGCCGGGCACGACGCCCGGGGCCGGCGGGTTCGGCTCGTCGCGACGGCTGCAAGCCGCGGGGACGACGACGAGCGCCAGGCCGACCAGCAACGGACGCGCGAAGGAGGCGTGCATCCGGGCGTCATAGCCAACCCCGCTGCGGCGTGGCCAAGGTCGTGCGACCATGGCCCCCCCATGGGCGCGATCCGCGAGCACTTCGAGAAGTACTGGAACGGTGAGGTCGATCCGGAGAAGTCGCCGCCGTTCGTCCCGATCCTGCAGGCCGAGGAGGTCGCCGACAGCGTGGCCTTCGTCTCGAGCTTCGCCAACGCGACGGCCATCCGCACGGGCGAGGGCCTCGTCATCGTCGACCCGGGGAGCTTCATCCTCTACGGCCAGGTGTTCGCGGGCATCCGCAGCGTGCTCGACGCGCCGGCCCGCACCATCGTTCTACACGCACGGCCACGTCGACCACTGCTTCGGCGTCGAGCAGTGGGAAGAGGACGCGAAGAGCCGCGGCGCGAAGGCCCCCGAGGTCATCGCCCACGAGGACGTGCCCGCCCGCTTCGACCGCTACCTGCGCACGCGCGGCTGGAACGCCTGCATCAACGCGCGGCAGTTCCAGTCGGCGGTGGAGTGGCCGAAGGCGTTCCGCTACCCCGACCGCACGTTCCGCGACCGCCTGCGCCTCGAGCTCGCCGGCGAGCCGGTGGAGATCGTCCACGCGCGCGGCGAGACCGACGACGCCGCGTGGGTCTGGCTCCCACGCGCAAGGTGGTGTGCACCGGCGACCTCTTCATCTGGGCCGCGCCGAACGCGGGAAACCCCCAGAAGGTGCAGCGCTACCCGCGCGAGTGGGCCGAGGCGCTGCGCCGCATCCGCGCGCTCGACGCCGAGGTCCCAGTGCCCCGGCCACGGCCCGCCCATCTTCGGGGCCGACCGCGTGTCGCGCGCGCTCGACGAGACCGCCTCGCTGCTCGAGGCGCTGCACGACCAGACGGTCGCGATGATGAACCAGGGCGCCACGCTCGACGACATCCTCGGCAGCGTCCGCGCGCCCGCGCACCTGCTCGAGCGGCCTCTGTTGCGGCCGCTGTACGACGAGCCCGAGTTCGTGGTGCGCAACGTCTGGCGGCTCTACGGCGGCTGGTACGACGGCAACCCCGCGAACCTCAAGCCGGCGCGCGAGGCGGAGCTGGCCGGCGAGATCGCGCTGCTCGCGGGCGGCGCCCACCGCCTCGCCGAGCGCGCGGAGGCGCTGGTGCGGGGAGGGCGCCTCGCGCTCGCCGGCCACCTCGCCGAGTATGCGGTGCGCGCCGCGCCGGACGACGAGGCGGTGTGGGCGGCCCGCGGCCGCGTGAACCGCGCGCGCATGGAGGCCGAGCGCTCGCTGATGGCCCGCGGCGTGTTCCGGGCGGCGGCGGACCAGAAGAAGCCGTGAGCCAGGCGGCGCGGCGTGCTAGACCAGCGCGCCTCGGCCCCCGTAGCTCAGTGGATAGAGCAGCGGTTTCCTAAACCGAAGGTCGCAGGTCCGATTCCTGCCGGGGGCGCCTCGAAAACAAGCTCATTCACGACCGCCGCCATCGCCGTGGCGGAGGCCGTCTCGAGGGCGCCGCCGGCCATGCGCGCTCCGTGGTCGCTCACGACGCGTCACCCATGATACTGTCCGCTAAGAAAAAGGGGCGCTGTATCGCTACTGCGCCGGACAGAACAGATGTCTCATGCGGAGCGCAATCGTGACCTGGAAACACATCAGACTCGGGGGCGCTGGGGAATTGCTCGAACCTGTTCGGTCTGCGAGATCACCGAACACCGGCTGCCGGGCGGAAATTCAAGGTCAAGGTTCTCGAGCGCCAAGAGGACTTCGTTGCACTGGTCAATGTGTGCATTCGGTCCGACGGTGGAGTGCCGGAGTGGACCTGTGGACTGGGCGGAAGTGAGTTGGAGGCGCTGCAAGATGCCGTCGACCGCATGATGGTCGATCTTGAGACAAGGCTTGCGTGGTCTGAACAAGATCTCGAGTGGAGTGACCCAAGAAACTTCTAGCGGAATGCCTGGTCGTGTGCCTCGAGAACCTGGCGATTCGCGATCGCCGTCCGCGGCTATTTCAAGCTGCGCTCTTCGAGATACCGCCGGTAGAGAGCGTTCCACCGCTCCTCTTCCACGGCGAGTTCCTCGATCGCGTTCTGGACGGACTCCAACACCTCGAGTGCCTCGCCATGGCGCTCGAGTTCTTCGACCAGCGTCCGCCGAGCCTTCTCGACTCGGCTCGCCTGCGCACGAAGCTGCTCGACGTTGCTCATGGGTGCAGCACCAGACGGGATGGTCGACGTCGGTGTGCTTCTCCTTCCGTCGCGAGCGGCTTCATTCCGGGCCATTGCACCAATCCATCCCTGTACAGGCAAGCGCGATACCGCTCGCGCCCGGCACAGCTGCGCGCTCGACCCGACCTCCTAAACCGAAGGTCGCGGTCCGATTCCTGCCGGGGGCGCTGTCCGGAGAGAACACTCCCCTTCGCGGCCGCGGAGCCGCATCCTCCGCCCATGCCCGGATATCTCGCGCGTTCGCCCTCTTCGGCCTCGCGATGTTCGAGTGGCGCATCCGCGGCTTCCGCCGCTCCGTCGCGCGTCACCGAGGCGTTCGCCGAGGTGGCCGCAAGGACTTCGACGCGCCCGCAACGGTGGCCCAGCGCAGCGAGGGCGCGTTCGAGGCCGAGGTCGCCGGCAACCCGAGCTTCGCGCACCTCATGGCCGGGCGCAGCGCGCGCCTCTACGTGAAAGGTACGTGGAAAGGCCGCGCCATCGACCTCGGCACCTCCGTCGTACCCGGCCGCGACTTCGACCTCTTCGTCTCGCACGCCTTCGTGGAGACCGACCGACCGCTCCCGAGCTTCCGGGTCATGACGCGGGGCACCCTCACGAGCCTGTCTCGCCTCGGGATGGCCACGACCCCCACCGAGACGGGCGACGCTGCCTTCGACCGCGAGTGGGTCGTGGACGCCGATCACGCGGTCGCCACCAAGGTGCTCGACGCGCCGCTCGCAGGACCCCTGCTGGAGCTCCAGACCCGCATCGGCTGGATGGGTGTGGCGAGCATCGAGTCGATCAAGTCGGGCCTCATCGTCCGCTGGCCCGCGGAAGTGTCCGCGTCCTCGGCGGCAGATCTGCGGGACCTCGCGATCCAGATCGCGGACCGTCTCGCCCCATGATCATGGGGGGTCGAGTGGATCCGCTGACCTCTACCGTATAGCTCACTTGCGCTGGCGCACCGCTTGCTGGACGCGAACGAAATCGATCCGAGAAGCTCTCGGCGATGCGTGGTTCTCCCTGTTTCTGCGGTGGGGGGCGCGCCGATTGCGTGAAGGCGTGCACTGCTTGCTCCGGAGATTCGCTTGCCCGAGGACGAACCAGCCCAACACCCGAGCGCCCGCGAACGGGAGGCAGCGCTGCTCGCCTCCCTGGACAACGCGGTCGTCGTCGGGCGCCTCCTCCGCGACGCCGACGCGCAGGTCTTCGACTACTGGATCGAGGACGCGAACCCGGCCTGTGAGACCCACCTCGGCATCCCGCGCGATCGCGCCCGCGGGCGCCTCGGCAGCGAGGTGTTCGGTCACGCGGATCGCCTGGCGGATCTGACGCGGGTGGTCGAGACCAGCGTGCCGTGCCGCTTCGACGGGTTCCACGACGCGCTCGGCAAGCACCTCCAGATGACCGTGTTCTCGGCGGGCGACGAGCGCGTCGCGTTCATGATCGAGGACTTCACCGCGGAGCAGCACACCCAACGCGCGCTCGCGGAGAGCGAGGAGCGGGGGCGGCTCGCGGTGTCGGCGGCGCAGCTCGGGATCTGGCGTCTCGAGCCTTCGACGCGCCTGCTGCACCTCGACGAGCGGGCCCGCGCGCATGTGGGGGTCGAGAAGGAGACCCTCAGCGTCGAGGAGCTCTTGCGCTTGACCCACCCCGACGATCGCGCGCGGGTCGCGCTGGCCTTCGCCACGGGGCTCGATCCGGCGAACGGGCGCGCGTCCGTCGACCACCGCGTCGGGGAAGGCGCCGCGACGCGCTGGCTCTCGGTCCGGGCCAGCGTGCGCTTCGTCGGTGGGCGCCCGGTGTCCGGCATGGCGACCAGCCAGGACATCACCGAGCGCAAGCTCGCCGAGGAGGCCCTGCGCGAGAGCGAGGAGCGATTCCGCGCGATGTTCGAGCACGCGGCCGTGGGTGTCGCGATGGTCGAATCGCGCACCGGGCGGTTCGTCCGCGTCAACGCGCGCTACGCCGAGATCGTCGGCCGCACCCCGCCGAGATGGTCGGCCGGAGCTGGCGCGACATCACCGTGGCCGAAGACCTCGCGGCCGACGACGCGAGCCTGGCCGGAGCTCGTCGACGGCGCCGTGCCTCGCTACCGCAAGGAGAAGCGCTACCGCCACAAGGACGGTCACGCGGTGTGGGTCGATCTGACCGTGTCGCGCACGTGGCAAGAGGGGCAGGCGCCCACCTTCCACGTCACGGTCGTCGAGGACATCACGGCCCGCAAGCAGGCGGAGCCGGGCAGCGGGAGAGCGAGGACCGGTACCGCACGCCGTCGAGAACACGACGGCGTGGTGTTCTCGACCGACGTCGGGGGCCTCGTCACCTTCGCGAGCCGTACCGTCACCCGCTACGGGTGGACGCCCGAGGCGCTGGTCGGCAAGCCGCTCGATCCCCTCATCCACCCCGAGGATCTACCGCGGCTCAAGCAGAGTCGCGCGGAACGCATGGCGGGCGCGCCGCCCGGCCCCTTCGACTTCCGCCTCGTCGACGCGGCGGGACACGTACACCACGTGCGCTCGATGACGCGGCCGCTGGTGCTGCAGGGCCGGGTCGTCGGACTGACCGGGGTCCTCGTGGACGTGACCCACCAGCGCGACACCGAGGAGCAGCTGCGCTTCGCCCAGAAGATGGAGGCCATCGGTCGGCTCGCCGGGCGGCGTCGCGCACGACTTCAACAACCTCCTCAGCGTGATCGGCATGTACACCGACCTCGCGATGGAGCAGGTCTCGCCGGCCGAGCCGCTGCGGGAGGACCTCGAGGAGATCCGGCGCGCGGGGCTGCGGGCCCAGGCGTTGACGAGGCAGCTGCTCGCCTTCAGCCGGCGCCAGATCCTCAAGCCCCAGCCGCTCGACCTCAACGCGCTGATCGGCGGCGTCGAGAAGATGCTCATGCGAGTGATCGGCGAGGACGTGGAATTCTCGTTCGAGCCCGGACCGCTGCTCGGTCGCACCATGGCCGACCCCGGGCAGATCGAGCAGGTGCTGATGAACCTGGTCATCAACTCCCGCGACGCGATGCCGGACGGCGGGCGCATCCGCATCGAGACCTCGAGCCTGCGCGTGGACGGCAAGCACCCCGCGAGGTCGCGTTGTCTCCCGGAGACTACGTCCGTTCTCCGGTCAGCGACACCGGCATGGGGATGGACCAGACCACCCGCGCGCGCATCTTCGAGCCGTTCTTCACGACCAAGCCGGTGGGCAAGGGCTCGGGCCTCGGGCTCTCCGTGGTGCACGGCATCGTCCAGCAGAGCGGCGGTGCGGTGGAGGTCGAGTCCGAACCCGGAGCCGGCGCCACGTTCCGGGTCTTCTTGCCCGCCGACTCGCGTCTCCCGCTCGGACCCGCCGCCCACAAGGAGCCGACGGCCAAGGCCAGTGGTGGCGAGACGGTCCTCGTGGTGGAAGACGAGGTCGCCCTCCGTCACCTCGTCCAGCGGGTGCTGTCCGGTGCGGGCTACGAGGTCATCGTGGCGAGCAGCGGGCGCGAGGCGCTCGCGGCGTTCGAGCAGCACCCCGAAGTGCGGCTGCTCGTGACCGACGTCGTGATGCCCGAGATGGACGGTCCGGCCCTGGCCGCGCTCCTGCTCGAGAAGGCTCCGAAGCTCGCGGTGCTCTACATCTCGGGCTACTCCGACGAGGTGATCGCCCACCGCGGCGTGCTCGCTCCCGACGTCTCCCCTGCTCGAGAAGCCGTTCCCCTCGCACGCGTTGCTCGGCAACGTCCGGCACGTGCTCGACCGCGCGCCGAGGTGAAGCCGGCTTTGCGTGTGCTAGACCGGTCGCGCCATGCGCCCGCTCCTCGCCCTGACCAGCGTCCTCGTGGCGTGCTCGTCGTCATCGGGCTCCGATGCGCCCATGAACACCGACACTGGCACGACCCTGGAGTCGGGCGCCGCGTGCACGTTCAACCAGGACTGCCCCGAAGGCCAGCGCTGCGACTGCGCGACCGACGGGTGCCGCTGCGCGGTCGGAGCGCGCGGGAAGGGGAAGGCGGGCGTCGATACCTGCGCCTCCGCGCTCGACTGCGAGACCGGCCTCTGCGTCGAAGGCGCGGAGGGCTTCGTGTGCTCCGGGCCGTGCGCCGCCGGGTGCGGCGCGAAGCTCCCCCGCTGCGTGGACGTCGCTTCCCTCGGGCCCATCTGCGCGCGCGCCGTGAGCACGCCGAGCGGCGCCACCGGCAGCTTCGCCGGCCGCACGTGGGCCTTCGATCACGCCTATTTCGGGTGGGATCTGGGCGACGTGGGCCCCGTCGCCACCTCGCTCGAGCTGCACGCCGGCAGCGACGGCAGCTGCCCCCCGCCGAAGAAGGACCCGCAGGCGACGGTGGTGGTGAGCGGCCTGCCGGGCACCCTCGCGGCCGGGAGCTATCCAGGGCTGAAGGCCACGTTGCTCGGCCTCGATCCGGCGCTGCCCCTCAAGTCGTCGGCCACCAGCGTCACGCTCTCGGCCGCCGCGCTCGAGCCCTGCGCGGCCCCCGACGCCGCGCGCGCGTGCGCCTTCGACGCCACCGTGGCCCTCGCCTTCGCGGAGGGCACGATCAAGGGGACCGTGCACGCGATCCACTGCCCCTCGATGGACGTGAAGTGATGAGGCGTCAAGCAGGTCATCGTCATGCGCCGCGACCTGCACGTGCGGCGCGCGGCAAGGGAGATCGCCCGGGGCTCGCACGCGGCGATGGCGTTCCTCGTCGAGCGCATGCGCGGGCAGGGCGACAGCCCGACGCTCACCCTCGACGCCACGCTGCGCAGCTGGCTCTTCGAGCACTGCGCGAAGATCTGCGTCCGCGTCGAGTCCGAGAGGCCGAGCTCGTCGAGGTGTTCACCCGCGCGCGCGCGGCGGGGCTGCCGGCCCACCTGATCCGCGACGCCGGTCGCACCGAGTTCGGCGGCGTGCCGACCCTGACCTGCTGCGCGATCGGCCCCGCCGACGCGGCCGCCATCGACGCCATCACGGGCAATCTCACCCTGTACTGAGCGGTCACTCTCCGCGCATCGACTGCACGCGCGCGTCGAGTCTGGCGGCGTCGCGACCCGCGCCGAGGCGCAGCGGCCCGAGCACGATCCGCCTCCCCGCCTCGTCGAACGCCACCCAGCGACACAGCACCCCGAGCACCCTCTCCGCGGCGATCAGGTGGATGTCGTCCACGCGCAGGCGAACGATCCGCGCGCGCAGGCGGCCAGCGTCGCGTGCGCGCGACGACCCTCCGCGTGCGCTCGTCGACGTGCACCGTCGCCGGCTGCGCGAGCGACCAGGCGACGACGATCGCGAGGACCGCGAACACGGCCGCGCCCGGGAACTCCGCCAGCTCGCGGCAGACGCGGAACCAGAGGAAGCCCGCCTCGCTCTCGTAGACGACGTTGCACACGTCCCGGCCCACCACGCGCCACTGGCAGAACGGCGCATCGAAGGCCGCAGCGAGTTGCAGCCCTGCGATGGCCGCGAGGGCGAGGGCGAGCAGGAGCGACAGCGCCCCCGAGAGCACCGTGTGTCCCGCCTTCTCGTCGAGCTCCGCCTCGCGGTAGGCCAACATCCTCGATCGGACACCGGGCTTCCCGGCGAGTTCCTCACGGCGCGCAGACGGGCGCGGTCGCGCTCTTGTCGGGGCGGGTCGTGGTCTTCGACTTCAAGCGCCCGGCGTAGCGGTCGCAGGCGTCGTTCCACGTGGTGGAGGCCTGCGGCACGCACCGGCCGGTGCTCGCGCAGAACGTGGGCACCTCGCCGGCGCGGTCCGGGCAGGTGCGGGTGCAGGGCAGGGTGCAGGTGCCGACGCCGGTCGCGCCGAGGCTGCACTTGCCGCCGGTGTGGTTGCAGTCGGTGTCCACCTTGCACTCGCTGCCGATCCACCTGGCGCCCACGTCGACCGCGGCGCTGGCCGTGTCGCGCTCGACCTCCTGCTGGATGCGCACGGGGACCTTGGACTTGCCGCGGATGCGCGCGTACACCTCGAGGATGTCGGCGGACGCCATGCGCACGCAGCCGTGCGAGACGTAGCCGCGACGCAGGCTCCCCCCGGTCGGTGCGGTGAAGCCGTCGATCGGCCCGTGCAGGGCGTAGCCGGCGGTGGGCGGCCCCGCGAGGCGGATGAAGGGCAGCCCGCGAAGACCGGCGAGGCCTTGCGCGTGTCCGGATCGGTCCACCAGATCCGGCACGGGTAGTGTAGCCCCAGCCGCTGTCCTCACCTCGGCGGTCGTCGCGCCCGTGTAGAACTTGCCGACCGGGGTCTTGGACTTGCCGCCGTCGATCGCGCCGACGCCGACCGGGAACACGCGATCGTAGGTGCCGGCGCGGTCGCGCAGGTGGAGCGTGAGACCGTCGAGCGAGACCACGATCTCGGGCGACTTCAGCGTCTCGAGCGCGGGGATGGGCTTGCAGTTGGTGGCCGAGCCCCAGCTCGCCGTCTCGGCGGCCTCGACGCTGCCGACGTTCAGCTCCTCGGTGCCGTTGGACTCGGAGGTGGCCTCGTCCTCGTCGACCGGGCCCAGCGCACAACCCGTGAGCACCACGACAGCGAGCCCGAGTCGGCCGATGGAGTACATGAGCGCTTATGTATTCGCATGTAGGTTTCTTGACAAGGGCTTTCTTCTCGCGGCCCCGCGCCCTTGGCAGCTCTGACGCGACGTGTCTAAGACTGCGTCATGGACGTGCTCGCTCCTATCGCAGCCACCATGCCGTGGAGGCCTTCGTGGCTCGCGGAGTGTCCGAGGTGATCGGACACTCGTCCGAAGGACGTCCGCTCCACGCGGTCACCTTCGGCCCCGCCGATGCGCGTCGGGTCACCGTGGTGCTCGCCGGGATCCACGCGCTCGAGTGGATCGGGGTCGAGTCGGCCTCGCGCTCCTCGAACGGCTCCGCGAGACGCCGCCCGTGGATCGGCGGGTGCTCTTCTTCCCGCTGGTCAACGTCGACGGCTACTGCGCGGTCGAGCGCGATCGCCTGGCGGGTCGCCGCCGCTTCCGTCGCGGCAACGCACGTGGGGTCGACCTCAACCGCAATTTCCCGACGCACTTTCGCGCGCCACGCCTGCTCGATCGGCTCGTGCCGGTGTGGAACCCCGGGCCGCGCGCGCGCTCGGAGCCCGAGATCGACGCCGTGGTCGCGCGGATCGACCGCGAGGTCGCCGCCGGCGCCATGGTCGACCGCGGCCTCTCGCTCCACAGCGTGGGCAACAAGATCCTCCACGCGTACGGCGGCCGCTGGGCCCCGCCCGTCGCGATCGATCGCCTGCGGGCGATCGCGCGATCGGTCCGCGACCGCATGCACGCGCCCTACGAGGTGCTCCAGTCGTCGCGCTGGGTGCCAGGCGCCCTTCGCCCACGGCATGGAGCTCGACCACCTCTGCGACGCCTACGGCGCGGAGGCTCTGCTCATCGAGTGCTCACGAGGAGGCGCGTCGCTCTCGGAGCCGCGCACGCTCGCCGACCCGTTCGCCTGGTTCAACCCCACCGATCCACGGCCCACCGTCGACGCAATCGTGCCCGCCCTCGAGTGGTTCGTGGGCGGGCACGGTTACTCGGCTTGCTGTCGTCGCGAGCTAGTTCTTCTTGGCGACGGCGACGCTGGCCTCGGCGCGGGCGCGCACCCCCGAAGCACGCCCTCGCCGCAGGCATCCTCCATCTCCGAGGATCAGCGTGGCGGGCGCGCTGACCTTGGGAGAAAAAAGTCGACCGGGCGGTAGTGCCAGATGGCCTGCAGGTCGTCGACGTTGCCCTTGACCATCGTGCCGACGATCTTCTCGCCCTTGCCCTCGGCGACCGGCGCGGCGAACTTCTCGACGGCCCAGATGGTGGCGGCGCCCTTCATGATCGGCAGCTGGAGGTAGACCTCGGAGCCGGTGCCGTCCTTCTTGAGGACCTTGCTCTTCTGGAACTTGGTGATGAAGGTCGACCAGTTGCCGTAGTCGGTGATGGCGGCCTTCACGTCCTTCATCGGTGCGTTCACGAAGATCGAGGCGCGGCCCCACTTCACCTTGGTGGAGGGCTGCTCGAAGTTCGACTTCACGTCCTTGCCGGCCTTGTAGAGGCTGGACAGCCTGGGCGTCGGTCGACGGAGGCGCGTAGGCGTCTCCAGCGACGGCCAAGGCCGAGCCGAAGACGAACGCGGAAGCGAGGGCGGCGGCGGCGGCGGAACGGGCGATCCAGCGGGACATGGGAAACCTCCAAGAGGGGTTACGCCCAGGAGTCTTGCAACGGGCGTACCGGGGACGGGGCCGAAGGGCGAACCCGTACAATCGCTAGGATGCCGGTGCCGGGCCCCGGAGGCGAGTTTCCACCGTGACGTTTTCTTCACGGTCCGGCCGGCGGAGGTGTCGTCGTGGCGCAACGGAGGCACAGGGTACGACCGTACGCACCGACCCACCGTCTCGGCCTGAACGGCAAGGTTTGACGCGCCGCGACGGCTGGAACCGCAGCCCGATCGAGGTGGACCGACTCGTGCTACCCGTAGCCGCGCATGTCCGACCCGACCCCGCGTGAGGCTGGGGCACCTCTTGGCTTCCTCGCGCGCTTCATCCGACTGCAGGTCGAGCGTCCCTGGCTCGTCCTCCTGTTCGGGCTCCTCTTGACGATCCCTTCGGTGTTCCTCGCGCGCAAGCTCGAGCTGCACACCGGGTTCGAGTCGCTCCTGCCCGACAACAAGCCGAGCGTGAAGGAGCTGCAGCGCGTCGGCGGCCGCACCGCGGGCGTCTCCACGCTGGTGGTCGTCGCCGAGGGCAACGACAAGCTCGCCCTGCAGAAGTTCGGCGACGCCGCCGTGCTCGAGCTGCGCGCTCGGCACCGACTGGGTCGGCACCGTCGAGAACAACGTCAGGCCGAGCAGGAGTTCCTCGGCAAGCGGCGCGCGCTGTTCCTCTCGCTGCAGAAGATCCAGGAGCTGCACGACAAGATCGAGGACCGCTACGACTACGAGGTCCACGGGAGCCTCACCGGCGACGTCCCCGAGGCCATCACCCGCGCGACCATCGAGAAGGGCTCGGCGTCGACAAGTCCAAGGGCGGCGCCGAGGGGCCGCCCTACCTGGACGGCTACTACATGAACAAGGAGGGACGCGGCTCATCACGGTCATCCGCACCCCCGTCAACGTGGGCGACCTCGAGCGCACCGAAGGCCCTGCGCGCCAAGGTCGAGGGCGCGGTCGCCAAGGTGTCGCCGCCCGGCGTCACCGTCGGCTACACCGGCGATCTCATCACCGGCGCGGAGCAGTACGGCCAGGTGAAGGAGGACCTCGCGAGCGTCGGCGCCGCCGGCATCGGGCTGATCCTCCTCGTCGACTTCCTGTTCTTCCTCCGCATCCGCGCCGTCGTCGCGATGGGCCTCTCCATCGGCGTCGGCGTGCTGTGGTGCTTCGCGCTGACGAGGCTGGTCATCGGCCACCTCAACACGGCGAGCGGGTTCCTCGTCTCCATCGTGTTCGGCAACGGCCTCAACTACGGCATCCTGCTGCGCGCCCGCTACAACGAGGCGCGGCGCGAGCGCGAGCCTGCACGACGCCGTCACCATCGCCTACCGCGACACGTGGCGCCCGACCCTCACCGTCGCGGCCGCAGCGGGCGTCGGATACGTGAGCCTCGCCACCACGGATTTCCGCGGCTTCCGCGACTTCGGCGCCATCGGCGGCTACGGCATGCTGCTCTGCTGGCTCGCCAACTACCTGTTCATGATCCCGCTGCTCGTGGTGTTCAGGCGCGTCGCGCCCACCCACGGCGTGCCCCGACACCTTCCTCGGGCGCATCCAGTCCCGCATCGACGCCGGCATCCCTACGGCGCGCCGTTCGCCTGGTTCGCGCGCCGCGCGCCGCGCTGGTGGCCGTCCTCGGCCTCGCCTTCACGGCGTGGGCCGGCTGGGCCTCGTACCGGTACATTCGCAACGATCCGATGGAGTACGAGCTGTGGCGCCTCGAGAACGAGGACCGCGGCCAGCCGTCGGCGGCCAGCAAACTCGGTGACGTGGTCGTGCCGCTCACCGGACGCACCGGCCCCGACGGCATGGCCATCATGGTCGACAAGATCGAGCAGGTGAAGCCGCTCGTGACCATCCTCCACGCGCGTCGCGACGCGGCCCCGCCAGGCCGAAGCCGTTCGAGAAGGCGGTCTCGATCTTCGACCTGGTCCCCGACCAGCAGGCCGAGAAAGGTCGTGCTGCTCAAGGCGATGCGCAAGCGGATCGAGGCCGCATCCGCGAGCTCCGGCAAGATCACCGACGCCGACTGGAAGGAGATGGAGCCGTTCCTGCCGCCGGCCGACATCACGGCCTACAGCGTCACCGGTCTGCCCGAGCGCGTCGCCCGCCCGTTCACCGAGAAGGACGGCACCCGCAGCCGCATCGTCTACATCGCGCCGACCGACGGCCGCAGCGTCCGCGACGCGCGCTACCCTCAAGATCTGGGCGGACGCCTACCGCGAGACCAAGCTGCCGAGCGGCGAGACCATCATCAGGAGCGGGCGCGCGGTCATCTTCGCCGACATGCTCGCCGGCGTCTGGGAGGAGTCGCCAAGGCCATCGTGCTGTCGTTCCTCGGCACCGCGCTGGTGGTCGCCGTCGCGTTCACCCGCGGGCCGAAGGGCATACGCGCCGCGGTGCTCGTCGTGCTGCGCGCTCGCCATGGGCATCTCCTGGATGGGCGGCGCCTTCTACTTCTTCAAGATCAAGCTCAACTTCCGAACTTCATCGCGGTGCCGATCACGTTCAGCATCGGCGTGGACTACGCGATCAACGTGGTCAACCGCTGGCGCCTCGACGGGCCGGGCAGCGTCATCCACACGGTCCGCAGGACGGGCGGCGCGGTGGTGCTCTGCAGCCTCACCACCTCGCTCGGCTGCGTCGTGCTGATCCGGTCCATCAACAAGGCGGTCAGCGTGGTTCGGTCTCGCCGCGGTGCTCGGGGAGCTCACCTGCATCCTCGCCGCGCTCGTCGTCCTGCCGGCGATCTTGATCCTCCTCGATCGCCGCTGGTGTCCGCGAACAGCGATGATCGCCCTCGACTGCCGGTACTCCGTGAGTGCCCGGGCGGGATCGGCCCCTACGTGGAGGGGCTCGTCGAGCACCTGCCGCGCCTCGCGCCCGACCTCCACTTCTTGCTGCTCAAGCGCCCGCTCGCGCCCGCGCCTCTCGCTCGCGCCCAGCGTGCACGAGGTGGTGGTACTTACGACCCGAACGGCCCCGAGACCATGTGGCTCCTGCCGCGGTTGGTCGATTCCGTGGGTCTCGCTCTACCAGGCACGTTCAACATCCTGCCGGCGGGCCTGCCGGTGCCCGCGATGATCACGCTGTGCGACGTGATGTGGATGACCCACCCCGAGCGCTGTCGCAAGCCCGGGCCGTGGGGCGCGGTGGAGACCCAGTTCTTCCAGCACAGCATCCGCCGCACGCTGCGCGACGCCATCCCGCATCCACACATCAGCGACGCGAGCAAGCGCGGGGATCCGCCAAAGCTCGACCCGTCCGCGTCGGCGCGCACGCGCGTCATGCGCTTCAGGGGTCGCCGAGCGGCTGGCGCCCGCGGGAGTCCGGAGGCCGATCGCGCCGCCGCGGCGGTAACGCGGCAGAAGTGGGTGCCGGGCGCCGAGCGCTACGTGCTCACGGTGGACCAGTACGCGGGCTACAAGAACCACGAGGGGCGTGATCCGCGCGTTCTCTCGCGCGTTCGACGAGGAGCCGGGCATGCACCTCGCGCTCGTGCAGCGGCTCGCCAGGGCCTCTCGCTTCCTCGGATCTCATGCCGGGACGAGGGCCTCGAGGGCCGCATGCACTTCCTCAGGCACATGCCCCAGGCGGAGCTGCAGGCCCTGTTCTGGGGTCGCCACGTGCCTCTGTCACCCCTCGTTCGAGGAGGGGGCCGGCAACCCGCCGTGCGAGGCGCTCGGCAGCGGCCCGCCGGTGGTCACCTCGAACGTCTCCTCGATGCCCGAGGTGTCGGGCGACGCCGCGCTGCTCGTCGATCCGCACGACGTCGACGAGATCGCCGTGGCGCTGCAGCGGATCGCCGGGGATCCGACCTGGCGGCGGGCTCCGCGCGAGAACCTCGTGCGCGCGCGGATCTACCGGTGGCGCCACACGGCGGAGGACACGCTCGCGGTGTACCGGGAGATCGCGGCCGAGACCGGGCGCAGCTGACGGTCGGTGATTCCCCGCGACTTCGCCTGGCGGTAGGATGCTCGGCGGGGGGCGGCGAACGACCGCTGAACTGCTGGAGCTGCGCGCTCGTCGTCGACGCGTTGCCGTTCGATCTGTGGCTGCGTCGCGACCAGACCTGCATCTGGGCCAACGCCGCTGCCGTCGCGCATCATAGCCCACGGGCTGGTCGGCGCTGAAACCCGAGATGCTGGAGGGCGGCCCGGGACGGTCGCGGTCTGCGGCGCGCCAGCAACGCCCGCGCGATGACGAAGGTCGTGCGCGGCGGGTGCGCCATCCTCGACGGACGCCCGCGCTCGTTCGTGAACTTCGTCGCCCCGGTCACGCGCGGCGGCGAGGTGATCGGGACGGCAGGCGTGAACCTCTGCGTGCAGCCGACTGCTGCGACCGCGAGCGCGAGGTCGAGCGCTTGCAGCCGCTGGCGCAGGTGCAACTACGAGCACGCGCCCGATCTCGCCGTCGGACTGCGCACCATCCGCGGTGAAGATTTGGTACGCGTGGCGGACAACCCCAAGACCGGCGAGCTGCCGCTCGCGATGTCGGGGTCGAGGACCTACTGCGGCGCCAACGATCGCGCGGATCGGCGTGCCTCTCGACGACGTCCGCCGCGCGATCACGCGGTTCCGCAAAGACCCGCGCGCAGCCGGGCGGCCGTTGCCGTTCGAGGTGACGGCTGACTTCGCCCACGGCCCCCGCACGCTCGTGGAAAGTTCGCGCCGCTGCCGGACGAGGCGGGCGAGGAGCGGTACGTGTTCATCGGCGAGGACGTCACCGAGGTGCGCGCTTTCGAGCCGGGCCTGATGCACGCCGATCGGCTCGCGAGCCTCGGCACGATGGCCGCGGGCATCGCCCACGGACGTCAACAACCGCTCACGTTCGTACAGGCGAGCCTCAACCTCGCGCTCCACCGGCTCGGAGAGCGCCGCCCACCGCCCGAGAGTCAGGCGTTCGCCCTCCGGATCCTCGAAGAAGTCCGCACCGCCAGCGTCGGCGTCGACCGCATCGCTGCGCTCGTGCGGGATGCTCGTGCTCTCGCCCGCACCCAGCAGGGCTCGCGCCCACCGCCGACGTGGCCTTGACGGTGGACTCGGTCGCTCGGCCTCGCGGCGTCGCGGCTGCGCCAGGGTGGCCGAGGTGAAGCGCGGGTCGGCGCGCTGCCGCCGGTGGCCGCGGACGCGATGAAGCTCGGGCAGGTGCTCCTCAACCTCCTGACCAACGCGGCGCAGGCCTTTCGAGGAGAGCCATCGACGCGGGCGCATCTGAGTCCGCAGCCGGCTCGCCGAGACCGACAGTGCGTCGTCCTGACGCCGTCGAGGACGACGGCCGGGGAATCCCGAGCGCGGTGAGGACCAGCTGTTCGCGCCGTTCCACAACGGGCGTGCGCAGGGGCACGGCTCGGGCTGTTCCTGTGTCGACGCCTGCTGATGGAGATGGGCGGGACCATCGATGCCTCGGCCCGCGACGAGGGGCGGCACGGTGTTTTGGGTGCTCCCTCGCTCCCGTGCTGACCGTTGGCGCAGTCGCCACTCTATGTTGCTCGTCGTCAGCCAGACGGTTCTACGAGTACGACGCCGCCCCTGTGTTCCTCGGCGTTGATTGGCGGCAGAGCCCGTCTGGGCGACTGATTCGGAGCCGTCGCCGCGTGAACGCAAGCCCAAACTCGACGAGGAGGCGCTGGGTCCGCCACGACCCAGGACCGACAGCAGCCATGCACGACAACGGCTGCCGTCTTCCACGACCCAGCTCAAACAGGAAGGTGCGGCCGACCGTGCGTACAAGCCACGATGACGACTGCTACTGGCCGCCTGCTGGTTTGGACGGAACGGAAGGTCACACCTGAATGAGGAGAACACTATGGGGTCATCGACCGACCAACACATGTGAAGCCGAAGGTGGGATGACGGGCATGGATGATTCAGCGCCGGGTCGCTACGGATCTCGCATGCGACCCGCTTCGCGTGCCTGCGTGCTACTGATGGCGCTGGTCGCATTAGGCGCACTGACTGGAGCCACCTGCGGGCCGGGAGGCCCGCCAGCAGCGTGTGTGTGCGAGCCCACAACCTGCGGTGCAGACGTAACTTGCGCGTGCGCGTGTCCAGCTGGCACCATTCAGAGTTGCAACAACCAGTGCGTGACGGCGCTTCCGCCAGGCAGTGCCTGCCAGGTTGTTGATAGTTGCGGACCGGCATGCGTCGATGCCCACAGGTCGGAAGGCGCTGCTGTTGGAGGGAACAGGTCACGTCGGATTACCCCAGACGGCATAGCACGATGTCTTGAGCGATTGGCCGGAGCACCCAAGAGTTGCTCCGTTGCGATCAACGGTGCCCCCGGCGGCGGGTTGTGTTCGGCCGGGGGGAGTCAATATGGCCTTGGTGAAACTGACGGCTCACCTCCTGAACAAGTTCATCTGCGGCGTGGACGGGGGCGGCCTCCGCACCCGAGCCCCCGGCCATCTGCGTACCAGTTGAGGGCCGCTTCCGTCAGGCAGTGGTGCGACACTGCGTTTGGGGTTGTCGCCGCACCGCGGTGCGGTATCTGCCAGTCCGGTGCGGTCTGCGACCCGACGGTAAGCCCGTTGGTGACGTGAAGGATCTGACGACAACTGGCTGGTGTCGCGCGCAGGCTGCGAAACCGACGCCGACTGTCCGTGCTCCAAGGGGCCGAGCTGTCTCCCAAACGCCGACGGAAGCAAGCGCTGCTGCGTCGCCGACAACGCCCCCATCGAGGAGGCTCACTGTCAGACGACTGCTGCAGCTAGCGGATTCCGGTCGATCCGCGACGGGGTCAGCGGGGCAGTTGTAACCTACCTT
>JADJMO010000010.1:220000-296653 GCA_016709545.1 Myxococcales bacterium | reverse complement strand
AGCTCGTCGACCACTGGCTCGCCGCCGCCGAGCTCGAGAAGCAGGCCATCGCGTGGGCCGAGGCCAAGGAGCAGGAGTCGACCGACCTCGACTTCCAGATCCAGGAGCTCCGCAAGCGCCTCGGCGAGTTCGAGCAGGGCCTCGAGGCCGAGCACCAGAACCTCGAGAAGAGCGTCATCGCGGCGGGCAAGCGCGCCGCCGAGCTCGAAGAGGCGCTCCTCGAGCTGGCCACGCGGTTCTGCGCGCCGCTCCGCGGTCGTCCGGAGCTCGCGGGCCTGTTCACCGAGCTCGAGTCGGAGAGCGCGGCGGCCTGACTTGAAGGTCGCGATCCTCGGCGTCGGCAAGGTGGGGCGTGGGCTCGAGCGAGCGCTGCGCGCCGCGGGCGTGCGCGTCGCCATCGTGAGCGGGCGGGCGTTCCTCGCGAACCCGCGGCGGCTGCGCGCGGCGATCGTCGTGCTCGCGGTCCGCGACGGCGCGCTCGGTCCGCTGGTGCAGGTGCTCGCCACGCCGGGCCTCCTGCCCAGCACGACCGTCGTCGTGCACTGCGCGGGCGCGCTCGACGCCGAGGTGCTCGCGCCGCTGCGCCCGGTGTGCGCGGGCGTCGCGCAGATGCACCCGATGATCTCGTTCGCCGACCCGGCGCGGCCCCCGAACCTGCAGGGTGGTCACGCCCACGTCGCTGGCGATCCGGCCGCCGAGCGGCTCGCGCGGCGGCTCTGTCGCAAGGTCGGCCTCGTGCCGCGCACCTTCGCCGCGCTCGACCGCGTCGCCTACCACGCGGCGGCGGGGCTCGTGGCCAACGGGGCGGCGGCGCTCGCGGCGGCCGGCGCCGATCTGCTGCGCGTGGCCGGCGCGAGCGATGCTGCCATTCCTGCCATGCTCGGCCCGCTCCTCCGCTCGGTCGCGGACAACGTGGCGGTGCTCGGCCTGCCCGCGGCGCTCACCGGCCCCGTGCGGCGCGGCGACGCGAGCGCGGTCGGCAAGCACCTCGCCACGCTCCGCGCGAAGGCGCCCCACCTCGTGCCGCTCTACGTGGCGTGCGGGCTCGCGCAGCTGCCGCTCTCGCGCGCCCTCGCCGACGCGACCCCGGCCGCGCTCGACGCGGTCGAGGCCGCGCTGCGCCCCGGCGAATCCTAGGGGGCGTCCAGCTCGAGCCCGAGGTCCATGTAGACCTCGAGGTAGGTCTCGGCGCTGCGCTCCCAGGAGAAATCGCTGCGCATGCCGTTCTGCCGGAGCGCGTGCATCGCGCCCGGATCGCGCGCCACCTGGATGCCCCACTCCACCGCGCCCGCCAGCGCCTCGGCGGACTCCTCCTCGTAGAGGATGCCCGTGGCACCGCCCACGTCGTACTGCGAGTGCAGCGGCGCGACGGTGTCGACGAGCCCGCCGGTGGCCCGCGCGATCGGCACCGCGCCGTAGCGCATGGCGTACATCTGCGTGAGCCCGCACGGCTCGAACCGCGAGGGCATGAGGAACATGTCGCTGCCCGCGTAGATGCGGCGCGCGAGCCCGTCGTCGAACGCGCGGACGTAGACGACCGAGCCGCGGAGGCGCTGCGCCGCCCAGTAGAGCCGATGCTCGAGGGCCGCGTCGCCCTCGCCGAGCACGACGAGCTGGCCGCCCTGCCGCACCAGCTGGGGCGCGATCTCGCCGACCCAGTCGATGCCCTTCTGGGAGGTGAACCGCGACACCACGCCGAAGACCGGCGACCGACCCGGCGAGAGCCCGAGCTCGAAGCGCAGGGCGTCGCGACACGCGAGCTTGCCCTCCGGATCGCTGGCCGAATACGCGGCGCCGAGCGCGCGGTCGGTGGCCGGGTTCCAGCTCTCGGCGTCGATGCCGTTGAGGATCCCGATCAGCTTGGGCGAGAGCCACCGCAGCACGTGCTCGAGGTCGTGGCCGTAGCGCGCGGTGCGGATCTCGCGCGCGTAGGTGGGCGAGACGGTGGTGATGCGATCGGCGACGACGAACGCGCCCTTGAGCAGGTTGAGCGCTCCGTCGAACGCGAGCGCGTGGTGGTAGGTCTCGGGCGAGTAGCCGAGGAACCCCGCCTGGCTCGCCGGCGCGAGGCCCTGGTAGGCGAGGTTGTGGATCGTGATGAGGCTCGGCACCCCGCGCAGCGGTCCGGGCCAGGTGCGCGCATAGAGCACCGCCGAGGCGGCGTGCCAGTCGTGCGCGTGCAGGATCGCGGGCGGGGTGCCCATCCGGTCGAGCACGAGCCCGATCTCCACCGCGGCGCGGCCGAGGATGGCGAAGCGGTAGAGGTCGTCGTCGTAGCCGTAGAGCTTTCCGCGCGACAGGTGCGGCGCCTCGACGAAATACGTGGTCACCGAGCCGCCGTGGGTCCGGGCCTCGAACACCCGCGCCTCCATGCGGTTGCCCGCGATCGAGACGTCGATGGGGGCGTCCCAGGGCCGCAGATCGAGCCCCGCGACCTTGGACGCGCTGCCGTAGAAGCCGGTCACCACCCGGACGTCGACGCCGAGGCGCGCGAGGGCGGGCGGCAGACCGGCGAGGACGTCGCCGAGACCGCCGGACTTGTGATGGGGCGACAGCTCCGCGGTGACGTGGAGCACGATCGGCTTCATGCGCTCGTCACCCTGGTATCACATCTTGGGCGGGACTACGCCGCCGCAGTGGCCGAGCCTCGCGATTGGACCGTTCGCGACGTCGTCGCCTTCATGACCGACGACCTCAAGAAGCGCGGGGTCGAGGGCGCGAAGCTCGACGCCGATCTCGTCGCGGCCGAGGCGCTCGGTGTGGACCGGGTGCGCATCCTCGTCGACGGCGAGCGCCTGCTCACCGCCGAGGAGCTCGCGACCATCCGCGCCCTCTTCAAGCGGCGCCGGGCGTTCGAGCCGGTCGCCTATCTGCGCGGGCGTGCGCGAGTTCTACGGGCGTCCGTTCCGCGTCGATCGGCGCGTGCTGGTCCCGCGCCCGGACACCGAGATCCTCGTCGAGCACGCCCTCGAGCTCCTGCGGGGTCGTGACCTCGGCGGCCGCGTGCTCGACCTCTGCACCGGCTCGGGGTGCGTCGCCGTCACGCTGAAGCTCGAGCGCCCGACGCTCACCGTCGACGCGACCGACCTGTCGAGCGAGGCGCTCACCGTGGCCCGTGACAACGCGCAGCGCCTCGGCGCCGTGTGGAACGTGCGCTTCTCCGCGGGCGATCTGTTCGCCGCGCTCCCACCGCCGCGCCGACCGTACGACCTCGTCACGGCCAACCCGCCGTACATCGCCACCGGGGAGATCCCGGGCCTGCAGCCGGACATCCGCGACCACGAGCCGCACCTCGCGCTCGACGGCGGCGCCGATGGCCTCGACCTCGTGCGCCGCATCGTGGACGAGGCGCCGCGTCACCTGACCGAAGGCGGCGCTCTCGCGATGGAGATCGGCGCCGGGCAAGCCGAGGCCGTGGCGGCGCTCCTCGTGGCGCGGGGCTTCACCGACGTGCGCCGCATCCGCGACTACGGCGGGCACGAGCGCGTCGTGAGCGGTCGCGCGCCTAGACCTTGACCTTCGCCGCGCCCGCCGAGAGCGGCAGGCGCTTCATCGCGCTCACGATGTCGCCCATGGCGAGCGGGAAGGTCATGTGGCCGCCCGGGATCCAGAGGATCGGCGGCTCGCTCCAGCGCCGCCACTGCTGCTCGACGAGCTCGGCGCGCAGGTAGCCGTCCTCGCGCGCGGCGACCCACAGCTGCCGGTCCTTCGGCACGAGCGGCATCGCGGTCGAGAGAGGGATGCGCGAGAACACCGCGCGGCGCTGGGCCTCGTCGAGCCCGAAGCGCGCGAGGTCGTCCTTCATGCGCCACAGGATCGGCGCCTCCTCCACGGCGTCGGGCAGCTCGAGGTGCGCGATCATCGGGACGATGTAGTCGGGGATCGGCGCGAGGCAGCCGAGCAGCATGGTGATGCACCCGCCGAGCGAGAGGCCGGTGATCCCCACCTCCTCGTAGCCGATGGTCTTGCGAAACCAGCCCATCAGCGAGCGCACGTCGAAAATGGCCTGGCGCACCGCCTCGAGGGAGCGCACGAGGTCGGCGGTCCAGAACCACTCCCCGTGGAACAGCTGACCGCGCGGGCTGCGCCGACCGTGGAACGGGAGCGACACGTGCACCACGTCGACGCCGAGCTCGCGGTAGAACAGCGGCAGGAGCGTGGCCTCCTCGACCCACGAGCCGGGCTCGAGCCAGCCGTGCACGTAGACGAGGAGCGAGCGCCGCCGCGCGCCCTTCTTGTGCACCCAGCGCGCCCAGGCGGTGAGGTTCTTGTGGTACTCGCCCTCGTGTCGCTGGCGGTAGCTGGTGGCGAGCGGCACGTGCCCACTCGTCCACGAGAGCGTCTCGGTGACCGTGGACAGCGAGATGCGCGGCACGTGGCGGCGCACCTCGGGCACCTCCGCGGGCGCAGGCATCAATTGGTCTAGTGGCAGACCGTAGTAGGGCAGCAGCTCGTGGCTCGTGTCGGTCTGGGTGGCCCGCAGATGCAGGAACCGCGACAGCTTGCCCACCACCGCGTCGATCTGCTCGCCGTAACCCATGTGCGGCGATTGTCCGGGGCGCGGCGCGGCGTGACAAGGGCGCGATCGGCGATGGTACGATTCTCCGGATGAAGGGCCCCTGTCCTCGCTGTCGCGTCGCGCTCGTCGAGCACCAGACGAAAAGCGCTCTCTTGTCCGGTTGTCTCACCTGCGGCGGGATCTTCCTGGACCACGCCACACGCGGGCGGGTGGTCACCCAGCTCGACCAGGACATCGTGCAGGCCGCCGGGCTCGCCGCTGCACACGCGCGACACCGGCCCGACGTGCACGCCCGCGCCGCCTGCCCGGCGTGTGGCGCGGCCATGGCCATCCAGAAGCTGGCGAACGGGGTGACGATCGACGTCTGCAACGCCCACGGCGCGTGGTTCGATCGCGACGAGCTCCCGCAGCTGGTGTCGGCCCTGACCGCGATGCGCAAGCCCGCGCCCACGGGCACCGGCAACGGGGCGCTCCTCGCGGCAGGGGCGGTCGGCGTCGTCGCGGTGGGCACCGCCGCGGTCGTCGCCAGCGAGGCCAGCAACCACGTCAGCATCTCGGGCGCCGACGTGAGCGGCGTCGTCGACGTGGCGGGAGGCGCGCTCGGGATCGGGTTCGACGTGCTCTGCGCCCTGTTCGATTGAACGGCCGGGGGCGGCGGAGTACCCGTTTCCCATGCTCGCTCTCCACGGCTTCCCGATGTCCCCCAACACCCGACGCGTGCGCCTCGCCCTCGAAGAGGTGGGTGCGCCGTACGAGTTCGTCGCCGTGGACCTCATGACGGGCGCGCACCGCAGCGATGCGTACAAGGAGCTCAACCCGACGATGCGCGTGCCCGTGCTCGTCGACGGCGACTACCGCCTCTGGGAGTCGAACGCCTGCCTGCACTACCTCGCCGAGCGCTTCCCCGAGAAGGGGTTGCTGCCCGAGGGCGCGCGCGGGCGCGGCCTGGTCTCGCAGTGGGTGTTCATGAACGCGGCCCACCTCTCGCCGGCGGTCGCCCACGTGTTCGCGCACAGCATCCGCCTCCCCGAGGAGCAGCGCATCCCGAAGATGGTGGAGAACGGTCGCATCGAGATCGACCGGTGTCTCGGGCCTCTCGATGCGCGGCTCTCCACGCGGGAGTTCGTCGTTGACAAGTTCGGCGTGGCCGATCTCTCCATCGCGCCGACGCTCGGCTATGCGCCCATGCTGGGCATCGATCTCTCGCGCTTCCCACACGTCGCCGCGTGGATGGCGCGGGTGCAGGCGCGCGAGAGCTGGCAGCGGATCTACGGCTGAAACCGCGCCTTCGGGGGCTTCCAGCCCTTGGGCGGGTCGTTGCTCGGCTTGTCGCCCGGCTTGCCGTGGCCCGGGCCGAGGATCTTGTCGAGCCGATCGGTGTAGACGAACTTGTCGGTGTGCGGCGGGTGGTGGCACGACTGGCAGAGGGTCTCCGGCGGCTTGCTCTCGAGCGCGAACGAGACGGGATCCTCCACGTGTTTGCTCCCCGCGCCGTGGCAGGACTCGCACTGGACGTTCTTGAGATCGGGGGTGACGAGGTCGGTCACCGTGGAGCCGCCCGGCTTGTCGAAGCCCGTGACGTGGCAGCCGACGCAGTCGAGGTTGAACTCCTTGCTCTGGTCCGCGAGGGTCTTGTACGCGCTGAAGTGCTTGGCCTTGGTCCACACCGTGTAGGGCGCCGTGTGGCACACCTTGCAGGTCTCGACGCCGACGTAGAACGCCTCGCCCTTGGCAGGAGGCGGTGCCTTCTTGTCCTTGAACTTGTCCTGGTTGTACGTGTTGACCTTCTTGTAGAACCCGAGCATCGAGGCCGAGGCGCTCGCGTCCTTGCCGAGCTCGCCCTTCACGTCGACGAGCTGGTAGCGCACGAACGAGCCGCTCGGGGTGGGGGGCGGGGTCTTGGCCTTGTCGAGCTGCGCGCGGAGCTCGCCGAGCCGCTTCTTCTGGGCGTCGACGTCGGCGCGGGGCACCTTCGGGTCGGCCTCCCACCCCTTCAGCTTCTTCTCGAGCTCGCCGATCTGGGTCGTCAGGTCCATCACCTCTTGCACGTGCGCGAGGCCGCTCCCGTCGGCGAACCGACCGTCGCCGCGCACGTGGAAGTCGAGCACCGCGACGCGGGTGAGGTGGTTCGAGGGCCGGACGATGAGCGTGTTGCCGATGAAGCGCGGCGCCTTGGGCTCGTCGTTCGCGTCGCCGTCGGTGGCGGGGGAGCCGATGGCGAGCACGTCGAGCTCGGGGATCTTCTCGGCCGCGCGGTTGGCGTCGCCCGGGTCGATCGCGGCGAGGCCCACCACGATGCGCGCGCCCTCGGTCTTGGCGCGCCTCGCGGCGCTCGCGAGCGCCTCGGTCGCGTCGGCGATGACGACCTCGTTCGGCGCGCCCTTCTCGGTCTTGGGCACGGAGACGCCGACGAACGCCACCTTGGTGCCGCCGATGTCGCGGATCGCGTAGGCCACGGCGCCCGCGCTGCCCTTGCCGGTGAGGTTGCCGGCGACCAGCGCGCCGCCGCTCGCCTCGCGGAGCTTGTCGAGCCGATCGCCCGAGACCGCCCAGTCGTTCTTGCCGGGCGCGAACGCCGCGAAGCCGACGCCCTTGAGCACGGAGGCGATCGCGTCGGCCTTCCAGTCGTCCTGCTGCAGGTGGTCGGGCTTCGGGGCCTCGTCCATGTAGAACGTGGGGCCCACGGTGACGACGGCGCTCTTCGGCGCCTTGTCGCGCTCCTTGGCGACGAGCGACGCGAAGTGATCGAAGCCACCGAGCATGTCCTTCTGGCAGCCGCACGGCTCGAGCGCGCCCGCGAGATCGGCGAGCACGTAGAGCCGCACGGTCGGCAGGCCGACCTCGGCCACGGGGGCGCCCGCGTCCTTGTTGCCCCCCGACCGGCAGCCGTCGCAGGCCGCCACGATCGCCGAGAGAGAAGCACACATCGCCAGGAGCGCTTGGAAGGCCTTCCGCTTCATTTTCGTCGTGGAGTCTTGTCGCGCGGCGGCCGACTGTCCAACCCCAAAGGGTGACCCCCTGTTCGGTGGACGTGGAGACCTACGACCTCTCCGTCGGCCGCGGCATCGCCCTCGTCGACGTGGAGCTCCGCCTTTCGTCAGCGCCCTGCTTGCTCGAGGTCGTGCCTTCGCTCGTCGCCCGCGAAGAGGGCCGCGCCGCGCCCGAGGTGGCGCTCCTCGTCATCGACGACGGGGAGAAGCGCCTGTTCTCGGCTCGCTTGCCGCCGCGCTTCCCCGTGCAGCGGTCGAAGGTGCGCGTCTCGGCGCTGCTGCGCGGGGAGCGCTTCGCCGCCGTCCCGCTCGCGCTCTCGCACGAGGCGCGGGGCACCGCGGTCACGATCCGCACCCGCTCGACGTGGGGCGCGCGCGCGACCGCGGGCGACGTGAAGTTCGTGGAGCACGGCCTCCCCGCGCTCGTCACCGTCGACCCGCTCGACGACCACGCGGCGCTGAGCTTCTCGACGAGCCTCGCCGCGGGGTACACGCGCACGCTGGTGCTGGACGCGGGCCCACGGTTCGGAGGCCCGCCGGAGAGGCCCACGATGACCCTCCGCCTCGCGTCCCTCGCGCAGGGCGGCGCCGAGGCCGCGTCGGTGCTCGCGACCGATCTGCCGCTGGCCGTGCTCGGCGCCGAGACGAGCGACGCCGCGGGCCTCGTCGTCGACGAGGCAGCCCGCGCGGCCGTGTCGGCGATGCGCTCGAAGGACCCGCTGTTCGCCGCGCTCGGGTACCAGCTCGCGGCCGGCCTCGCGCGTGGCTTCTCCGGCTGTGGCTGGCCGACCGATCTGGTCCTCCCTGCCCCCTGGACGGCCCCGACGACCGACCTCGACACGGGTTGCCCACACGTGTCCGCCGACGAGGCCCTCCCCGAGACCCTGCGCGCCCGCGCCAGGACGCAGCTGCGAAACGCCCTGGATCTGCCGACGATCGGGCCGCGTGGGCCCCAGCGCACGGGGCTTTCCGCCGGTCCGCGCCGCCGTTCCCCGGTCACCCTCCTGCTCGGCGTCGTCCTCGCGCTCGGCCTGGCCTTCGCGGCGCTCGCCGAGCGACGCCGGTCGCGATAGCCTCGCTCGGCGGTGTCCATCTCGACGCGCCTTCGCTCGTGGTTCACGCCGGATGCCCAGCGGCGCGCGGTCCAGGCCGAGCAGCGCGGCGATCTCGAGGGCGCGAGCACCGGCTACATGGAGGCCGGTCGCTACGCCGATGCCGTACGGGTCATGTTGATCCGCGCGCAGGGCGAGCTCGATCCGCACCGTCGGGCCCTGTTGCTCGTGCAGGCCACTGCGCTCGCGCCGCCCGGCGACGAGGCCCGCGCGCTCGCGTGGCGCGCCCGTACCCAGTTCGTCCTCGACCGCGCCGAGGCGGGCGGGCTCGACCCCGCGATCCGTCGGCGCGAGCTGCTCGAGGCGGCGCAGGTGCTGCGATCGATCGGGGAGCACGAGCTCGCGGCCCGCGCGCTGCACGTCGCGGGGGACCTCGAGGGCGAGATCTCGGCGCTCGCCGACGCGGGCGCGGTGCAGCGGCTCGAGGAGGCGGTCTCGCGCCAGCGCAAGATCGAGGAGCACCGGCTCAAGCGCTCGCTGCGCTTCGAGGAGGCCCGCGACGCGATCGCGCTCGGCGAGCGGCGCAAGGCCGAGCAGCTCCTGAACGCGGCGCTCCGCGACGAGGACGCCGAGGATCTGCGCGCGCTCCTCTCGGGGTTGCTCGCGCGGCGCCCGAACGTCCCGCCCACCGTGCAGCTCGAGGGGCGCATCCTCGAGATCGTGCCGGGCAACCCGGTCACGCTCGGCCGCAGCGACGGCGAGCTGCGCGTGGCCTCGCCCGTCGTGTCGCGCCGTCACCTCGAGATCGCCCGGCCCGAGGGCGCCGAGCCCATCGTGCGCGACCTCGGCGGCAAGAACGGCACGACCTTGCGCGGGGCCCGCGTCGACGAGCTCCGCGTGGGCCTGGGGCTCGATCTCCTCATCGGCAACGCATTGCCCCTGAAGGTGCGGCCGTTCCCCGCCGGAGGGCTCCTGCTCGAGCTGCCGGGACGCATCTGCTGGCTGCCGCTCGGCGGCTTCCAGCTCGGTCCGCGGCGCGCGATGGTCGAGTCGCGCGACGGCTGGGTCGATCTGCGCTTCGACCGCCCCGTCGTGCTCGGTGACCTGCAGGTCGACAAGCCGATCCAGCTCCTCATCGGCGACGAGATCTACGACGGTCACGACGGACCGTTGCTCATGCGCGTCATCCCCCCGCCGCAGGCCGAGACGAGGTAGCCGTGGGGATCTTCGCGCGGTTGCGAGAGCGCTTGCTCGGGGAGCACCCGCCACCGCCGCCACCCGTGCCGGTCGCCGAGGCGCCCGCGGATCTGCGTGGCTCGATCGTCGCGTCGATCCAGGCCGGGCGCTTCGATCAGGCCATGGCCGCGCTCCGGAGCGCGCGAGGGGGGCCGGACGAGCACCTCGTCGTCGACGCGCTCACCTTCGCGCTGACGAAGGGGGTGGAAGCGCCCGAGCTCTTGCGCCTCGAGCTCGCCGACGTGCTGGTCACCCGCGGCGACCGGCGCGGCGCCCACGACCAGCTCGCCGAGGTGCGCTCCCCCGCGGCGGCGGTGCTGCGCGGAGACCTCCTGTGCGAGGGCCTCGACGACGGCGTCGCGACGGCCGCGGATCTCGATCGCGCGCTCGCGCTCTACACCGAGGCGCTCGCGGGCGACGTCGACGCGCCGGGCGTGCGCGAGCGCTTCGAGCGCCTGCGGGCGCGGCTCGGCGGCGGACGCGAGGCGGCGCAGCCTTCGTTCCCCACGCTGCTCGCGCCCGGGGGTGCGCTGCCCTTCACGCTGGTGCGCGAGGTGGCGCGCGGCGGCGCGGGCGTCGTCTACGAGGCGCGCGAGGATCTGGGTGCCGCCGGCGTGCGCACGGTGGCGCTCAAGATGATCCATGACAAGCTGCGCGGGCGCGACGCGCTGCTGGCCGAGGCGCGCGCGGCGATCCGCTTCCGCGGCGCGGGGGTGATCGCGATCCACGACCTCGATCTCGACGAGGGCTGGCTCTCGATGGCCTGGATGTCGGGCGGGAGCCTGCGCGGATCGCTGACCACGCCGCGCGACCTCCGCGCAGTGCTCGAATCTTTGTTGAAGACCCTCGCCGACGTGCACGCCGCGGGCTGGGTGCACGGTGACGTGAAGCCCGCCAACGTGCTGTTCGACGAGGACGACGCGCCGACGCTCGGCGACTTCGGCCTCGCGCGGCCGATCGGGTCGCCCGCGACGCAGGGCACGCCGGGCTACGCCTCGGCGGCGCGCAGCAACGGCGCCCCGGCGAGCCCGCGCGACGACGTGCACGGCATCGGCTGCATCGCGCGCGACCTGCTCGAGGCGGGCCAGACCGACCCGGTCCTGACGAAAGTGCGCGATCTCGCGCTCGCGGAGGACCAAGCGCCGCCCGATGCCGGAGCGCTGCTCGACGCCCTCGGGTGGCGTACGCTCCCCGCTCGATGACCGCCAAGAAGCGCGCCCCCAAGCACGAGGCCAGCGACAGCGTCCGCGGCGAGTGGCTCCGCCGCGTGGAGGCCGAATACCGCTCGGCCGCGATCACCCAGCACCTCGGTCTGTGGTTGCTGCAGATCGGAGCCTCGCCCGACCTCGTGAAGCTCGCGATGCGCATCGCCTCGGACGAGGTCGCGCACGCAGACCTCAGCTTCCGCTGCTACGGCGCGGCGGGCGGCGAGTCGTTGCCGCACATCCCGCGCGAGACGCTCGAGCTCTCGCGCACCTCGGACCCCCTCGAGCTCGACGTGCTGCGCGTGGTGGTGGACGTGTTCTGCATCGGCGAGACGATCGCGGTGCCGCTGTTCAAGAACCTGCGCGAGCACTGCACGGTGTCGGTGGCCAAGCGGGTGCTCGACCGCGTGCTCCGCGACGAGGTGCGCCACCGCGACTTCGGGTGGACGGCGCTCACGTGGTTGCTCGAGGAGCACCCGCTGCAGGAGCAGCTGCGCGCGGTGGTGGCGGCGGAGCTGCCGCTGTTCTTCCGCCGGATCCGCGGCACGTACGCGCCGCCCGGCGTCGCGGACATCGACGCCATCTCGCCCAAGGACCGCGCGTGGGGCCTGATGGCGCCGGCGCGCTACGGGGCCGTCGTGACGCGCACGCTGGAGCGCGACTGGGTCCCGCGGTTCAAGAAGCTGGGGTTCGACGCCCGCGCCGCGTGGGGCGGGTAGCGCGCGCCTCCATGGACCCGAACGATGCTTTTCGGCCGCGCCCCGGACGGGGTGTGGGAGGTGGAGGTCGAGCGGTGGCTCGCTTCGCGACCCGAGTCCGAGCGACTGGACTTTCTCACGCGGGTCCTCGTCCTCCAGCAGCGGCATCGGTTGGGCATAGGGCAGTGGCTCGCGCTGGCGGAGGCCGCGCTCGACGACAAGCGTTCTTTCGAGGCACTGCTCGCCTTCGGATTGGGGTGCTCCGATGCATCCAGCGTGCGGCCATGGCTGATCGTCGCAGCGAGGCGGCTCGGGTGCCGACGCCTCGTTCACAGACTCGCCGAGCACGAGCAGTCCCATCCCCTGGAGGTGGCACGCGCCGTCTACTGGCTTCCTTCCCTCGCCCAGAGTCCGGGCGAGCTAGAGGTCATCAGACGCTACTTGAGCGAGAGGCGGCGCGATGAGTGACCCGGTGGACTTCGAGGCCGCCTGGCAGTTCGTGCTCGAGCACGAACGCGAGTCCATTCGACGGATCGCCGAACGGGCCTACCAAGAGCCCATGCTGCGTCGGTTGTATCCCTACACGAGCCTCGACAATCTCCACTTCAGTCATCATTCCGACTATCCGTACAGCAGCCTGCCTTACGTCCTCACAGCGGATCGATACGAAGCCCGCGCCGCCGACCATCGGCCGCTCGCCGAGGGCAGCCTCGACGACGTGGTGAAGGCCGTCGTCGAGGCCCTGGCGTCCCCGCTCGAGCCCTAGAAGATCGCGTACACGAACGGGGCCACGTACGAGAGCCCACCCGTCAGCACCAGCAGCACCGCCGCCGCCAAGAGCACGAGGAGCAGCGGCGCGAGGAAGAACCGCTGCCGGTGCAGGAAGTGGCCGAGCAGCCCGGCCACCGTGCGCAACCGGCTCACGACGGCCTCCGGGTCACGACCACGTCCTCCACCACGAGCGCGTCCACCGCGTGCGCGGCGAAGAACGCGACCGCGTCCGCCGCCGTTGCGCAGATGGGCTCGCCCGCGCCGTTCAGCGACGTGTTCAGCACCACGGGGATCCCGGATTCGCGCTCCACCGCCGAGAGCAACGCGCCGAACCGCGATTCTGGGTCGACCGTGTGCAGCCGCGCGGTGCCATCGACGTGGGTGACCGCCCCGAGGGTCGTGTCCTTCGCGCGGCGAACCGTGGTCATGAAGCGCGTCATGTCGTCCCCGGGCTCGTCGTACCAGCGGAGCTCCGTCCCCGCGAGCGCCGAGGGCGCGAACGGCCGGAACGGTTCGCGGCGCTTCACCGCGCGGTTGATCCGCTCGCGCGTGGCCGCGGCGCGTGGGTCGGCGAGGATCGAGCGCTGGCCGAGAGCGCGCGGCCCGAACTCGCAGCGACCATCCACAAACGCGATCACCTCGCCGCGCGAGAGCCTCCCGGCGACCTCGGCGTCGCGATCGTCGACCCGCTTCACCGCGAAGCCGAGCGCCGACGCCAGCATGTTCGCCTCTCCGGCGTCGACCGCGACCCCGAGCGCGGCGTCACGCATCGGCGCGGGGCGCGGGGCACCGTCCTTCATCGCGCCGAGGATCGCCGCCCCGAGCGCGCCGCCAGCATCACCCGCGGCCGGCTGCACGAACACCCTGGAGAAGCCGGCCTCCCGCGCGATCCGCGCGTTGGCCACCGCGTTGAGCGCGACCCCGCCCGCGAGGCACAGGCACTCTTCTTCGGTGCGCTTGCGGGCCGTGCGCGCGAGGCCCAGCAGCGCGTCCTCGAGCAGAGCCTGCAGGCTGGCGGCGACGTCCGCGTAGGCGCGATCCTCGGCGGTCTCTAGGTCCCACGGTCTCTCCGCGGGCCTGCGCGGTCCGAGCAGCGCCTCGAGCTTCGACGAGAACCCGAGCTCGGTGTCGGTGTGGAACGCGAAGTACGAGAGGTCGAGCTCGTAGCCGCCGTCCGACGACAGCTGCACCACCTTCGCGAGCTCCTCGCGGCGGCGCGGCGATCCCCACGCGGCGAGCCCCATCACCTTGTATTCGCCCTCGTTCACCGCGAACCCGAGGTAGGCCGTGAACGCGGCGTAGAGCAGCCCGAGCGAGCACGGGTAGTCCACGTGGGCGACCTCGCGGAGCCCTTGTTCGGTGCCGTGCCAGATCGCCGTCGCGGCCTCCTCGCCGACGCCGTCCACCGTGAGCACCGCCGCGCGCGGGTAGGGGCTCGCGTAGAACGCGCTCGCGGCGTGCGCCTCGTGGTGGGCCACGAAGGTGACCTTCGCGCGCGGCACGCCGAGGCCCTCGGCGAGGTCGTCGAGGATCCAGAGCTTGCTCCCGAGCTGTGCGCCGATCGCGCGCGGAAACTGGCGAAAGGTGCGGGGAAACCCGCGCAGGAGCGAAACGAGCACCCGCTCGATCCGCGCGTAGGGGTTCTCGTAGAACACCACCCGATCGGGCGCCGCGATCCCGCCGATCGACAGGCACGCGCGCGCCGCGCGGAGCGGCGGCGAGGGGTCGTTCTTCACACGCGAGAGGCGCTCCTCCTGCAGCGCGGCCACCACCACGCCATCGACCACCAGTGCCGCCGCTGCGTCGTGGTAGCCGCCGGAGATCCCGAGCACCGCGCTCATCGCGGCACGAGCCCGCGGCGGGCCGGCCGCGCCACGAGCACGAGCAGCACGAACGGCAGGAGCGCGAAGTAGAGCAGCGTCATCGAGACCGTCCACACCACGCCGGCCATCGCGCGGCCCACCCGGCGGAACGTGCGCCACGCCTCCCAGGCCCGCGCGCGCCGCAGCGCCTTGCGCGCCCCCGCTTCGCTGCCGGAGAGCTCGACCAGCAACGCCCCCGTGTACGACTCGTGTTGCGCCTCGTCGGTCGCGATCGCGGTGAGCGTGGTCGCGAGCCGCGCGTCCCCGAGCCGCTCCGCCCGCGTCGCGAGCGCCGCGAACTGCCTTCGGCCGCGCGACTCCCCGTGGTGCACGAAGGCGAGGAACCCGAGCTCTCCGCGCCGCGCGAACAGGTCCTCGGCGTCGCCGAGCACCGGATCGCTCCCGCCGTTCTCGCGCGCGGCCGCCGCGAAGGTGCGCGCGTGCCGCTCCTCGTCGAGCGCGTGCGAGAGGTAGGCGGCCTGGCGCGCGGGCGACGGCGTGGCCGCGGCCGCGAGCCGCAGATCGAGCATGCTCGCGTGCTCGGCGCGCGCGAACGCCGCGAGCAGCCGCGCCCGTCGGCGCGGGGACCCGAGCGTGAACGGCGCGAGCAGCGACGCGAGCCTCACATGCACAGGCTCACCCCCTTGGCCGTCACGGTGCACGTGCCCGCGTTGCACACGGGCTTGCTCTCGGTGCACGTCTGGAAGCACCGGTGCAGCTTGCCACCGTTGCTCTGGCCCGGCAGGCACTTCGGCTTCGCGCCCGCCTCACCGTGCTGGCACGCGAGCAGCTTCTTGCAGTCCTTGAGGTAGGTGCGCAGACAGTCGTAGTCGGGCAACCCCATCGGCGTCGTCGAGCCCTCGGCCTTGGCGCAGGCCTCGAGCTTGGCGAGCCCCACCGGCCGCGGGGGCGCCTCTTTCGGCGCCTGCGGGTCCGGCAGCGCGAGGCGAGCGAAGATGGCCTTCGCCAGCGCGGCGTGCCCCTTCGGGGTCATGTGCAGGTCGCCGTCGAGGAACGCGCCCGGCTCCGCCGCCGCGAGCGGCGCGGTCGCGTCCACCGAAGAGATGCCCAGTGCGGTGGCCGTCTGCACGAGGTCGCGCAGCAGGATCATCGTCGGCGTCGTGTCCTCGACGCCCACCCCGTACTTGGCGAACTCGGTCGGCGAGACCTGCACGTCGAGCGGCAGCGCGACCACGACGAGGCGCGCCTTGTGGGCGTCGCAGCTCTTCTTGGCCTTCTCGAGCCAGGGGGCGAGCGGCGAGGCGGCGGTGAGGAACCGGAGCGGCAGCGCGCGCAGCGACGCGATGCGCTTCTCGAGCCGCGCCCGCTCCTCGAACGTGGCGAGGATCGCCTTCGATTCCTCGGCGTCCGCGGCCTCCTCGGCGCGCTTGCGGATGATCTCCTCCACGCGCGCGCGGATCTTCGCGCCGGCCGTCAGCTCCTGGATGCGCTGGCCCGGGCCGGTCGCCGCCTCCGAGAGGATGAGCCGCTCGGACACGATGTCGCCCGGGTTGCCCTTGCCCTTCTGGTAGGCCGCGCCCTCCTTCGTCTTCGCGAGGTCGGGCCACTTGCCGAACGCCAGGTCGGCGAGCTTCTTCTGCTGGTCGTCGGCGGCGCTCGTGATCTCGGCCATCGACTTCTCCCAGTCGGCCACGATCTTGTCGCCCGACGTCTGCGCATCGCCGTGGGCTGCGGTCGCGCTCTTGCCCGCGAGCACGAGGTCCGCGAAGTTGCCCTCCGAGCGGAAGTCGATGGTCTCGATGCCGGGCCCGAACCGCGCCACCGCGCGCCGCAGCCAGAAGAACGCGTGCGAGTCGCGGAACAGCCAGGTGCGCCCGGGGAACTCGGTCCACGAGGCCGGCGCGGCCTCGGCGCGCACCGCCCAGCCGTCCCACACGAAGTGTCGCGTCTTGTTCGGCCGGTTGGCCTCGAAGAGGTCGTTGGCGAAGTTCACGACGTAGACCACGACCGCGGGCTTCTTGCGCGCGAGCAGCTCGTCGAGGACGACCTGGTATTCGGCCGGTCCGTACGTGGGCACACCACCGTCGTAGGCGGCCTTCCCCGCGAGCCGTCCGAGCTCGGCGACGAAGGTCTGCTCGCCCTCGACCCCGAGCCCGAACACCTGCGAATCCCCGATCGCCAGCACGCCTGCGGGCGCGTCGTTGCGCGGCTGCCCCGGCGCCTCGAGCGCGCGGTACCCCTCGGCGTCGATCGTCACCGAGGTGATCGGGTTGTTCTTGCCGACCGCGAGCTTCTGGGTGGTGTTCGGCCGGAGCCGCACGCCGAGGTCGGCGTCCGGCCGGTACAGGTTCAGGTGCGGGAACGCGCCGCGGTCGCGCAGGCGGAAGATCCCCTCCGCCAGCACCACGCCGACCGCGAGGCCGGCCACGATCTGCAAGCCACGCAGCGCACGGCGGCGCAGGCGCGTTCTCGGCGCGCCGCGCGCCTCGGGGTCGGACATGGAGCTCCTCTACGAACGACGTCGTCCGAGGAGCCTATTCCGTGACGAGGATTCTTCCAGAGCGCCAAGAATGGCCCCCGGGCTGAAGCCCGGGGCACCGACAGCACCGCAAGCCCGGGGCCTTTCACCCCGGGCTTCACGTCCCGAATCGCAGGCTGACCTCGCGTTGCAGAGGACCAGCAGAATGGGAGTCCAGCCAGGCCCGCGTGGCGTCGAGCCCGGGGGATGCCCCGGGCTTCAGCGGCCGTCGGTGCCCCGGGCTTCAGCCCGGGGGCACTCTTCGACACCGCCCGAAATCAGGGGCCGGGCCGTCGCGTGGACGGTCGCCTCGGTGGGCGCCCCGGCGCGCAGGAGCTTCACGTGGACGTCCACGTCGATGCGCCCCTCGAGCAACGCCGAGAGCTCCCGCGGGCCCTCGACGACCTGTCCGTCGATCGACAGCAGCACGTCGCCGAGCACGAGGCCGCCCTTCTCCGAGGGCCCTCCGGGCTCGATCGCGACGACGATCGCCGCGCCGTGCTGCCCGTACTTCTGCGAGAGGGCGCCCGGGAGCCGCACCGGCGCCACGCCGACGCCGAAGTACCCGCGCCGCACCCGGCCGTGCGCCGCGATCTCGGCGACGACGCGCTCGAGGGTGGTGGTCGGGATGGTCAGACCGGCCTCCGGGTGCAACGCCGGGGTGTTGAGCCCGAGTACCCGACCGTGCAGATCGAAGAGCGCGCCGCCCGCGAATCCCGCCGGTATCCCGCCGTCGGGCTGCAGGTAGCGGTCGATCTTGCCGCCGCCCCGCGCGCGGAACGCCTCGCCGAGCGTGCCGATCATGCCGAGCGCGGCGCGCACCGTCTTTCCAGGGCGCGCGAGCGAGATCGTCAGGTGGCCGACCTTCGCGTCGTCGAGGCCCACGCGCGCGGGCGGAACGAGCTTCTCTCCGTCGAGCCCGAGCAGCGCCACGTCGGTGCCCTCGTCGCGCCCGAGCACCTTGGCCTCGACGCTCCTTCCGTCGGGAAGACCCACGCGCACGGTGTCGTCCTCGAGGAGGTGCGCCGCCGTCACCACGCGATCCGCGGCCCAGACGAGACCCGAGCCCCCTCCGCGGCATCCACTCTCGATGCGGACGATGCCGTCGCCGTTCCTGGCGACGATGTCCGCGAGCCCCTGCGAAAGATCCAACATGCTGCTCGCCTCCGTGGACTCCACCCTACGCACGCCGGCGCGCCCGCACATCGGTCGTTCAGGCAGCGCCGTCCCCACCCGTTCGGCCGATGTGCCCTCCGGGCGGTTCGCGGCATCGCAGAGGAAGCCCATGGATCTGCGCGTCTCCATCGCCGGCACCGACGCCCTCGCGCGCGCCGGGCTGCGGCTCGCCCTCGAGCGCGCCGGGCTCGAGGTCGTCGAGGAGGCGGGCGAGGTGCTCGTGTGGGACCTCGGCCCGGTTCAGCCTCCTGGCAACCGTGACGAGGCCCTCTCCCGCGCGCTCGGTCGCTCGACGCCGGTCGTCGTGCTCGTGTCCTCCGCGCAGCCCACGGGCGATCTGCTCGCGGCGGGCGCCCGCGGGGTCCTCGGCCGGGACACCGACGGCGCGCGCCTCGCCGCCGCCCTCGCCGCCGCGCGCGCGGGCGTCACCGTGATCGACCCCGAGTTCGTCCCCGCGCTCGGTCGCGTCGCGCCCGACGCCACGCCCGAGGGAGACGAGCTCACGCCGCGCGAGCTCGAGGTGCTCCAGCACCTGTCGGCCGGCCTCGCCAACAAGGAGATCGCCGCCAAGCTCTCCATCAGCGATCACACGGTCAAGTTCCACGTCAACGCGATCCTCGGCAAGCTCGGCGCATCCACGCGCACCGAGGCGGTCGTGCGCGGGGTCCGCCGGGGCATCGTCATCCTCTGAGTTTCCGAGCTGAAACCGGGGCAGATCGGTGTCATCCTCTCTGCCGTGGGCATCGCGCTCGACGACACACGCTTCCCCTTGCTCGTGGCCCGGTTCGGGGCCGACTGGACCGCCGCCGAGTTCGACGAGTACCTCGCGTGGCACCGCGACAACCTGCGCCGGCGCCAGCGCTTCGCGATCATCCTCGACGCGACCCGGGCGCGCTCCCCCAACGCCCTCGAGCGCCGCAAGCAGGCCGAGGCGCTGCGCGAGGGCGAGCCGCTCCTGCGCCAGTACTGCGCGGGCGCAGCGTTCGTCATCCCGTCGAGCGTGGTGCGGGGAACGCTCACCGCGATCCTCTGGCTGCAGCCGCCGGCGTACGAGAGCGTGGTCGTCCCGACGTTCGGCGAAGCGGATGCGTGGGTGAAGCAGCGGCTCCCCACAGTCTGAAGGCCTGTCGATAAATGCCCCCGGGCTGAAGCCCCGGGGCACCGATTACACCGCAAGCCCGGGGCCTTTCACCCCGGGCTTCACGTCCCAAATCACTGGCTGGACGTCGCTGCAACGGACCGCAGAAGGGAGTTCAGCCCGTCCAGCGTGACGTCGAGCCCGGGGTCGATGCCCCGGGCTTCAGCGGCCGTCGGTGCCCCGGGCTTTCAGGCCGGGGGCATTCTTCGACACGCCTTGAGTCACTGCTTCCGGAACGCCGCGAGCCGATCGAGCGCCTTCTCCGCCGCCGCGAGCCCGTCGTTCGCCTCTCCCGGCGCGAGCCGGAGCGACAGGCGCATGTCCGGCGAGAGCTTCCACGGCGAGCCCTTCTTCGCCACCGCCTTGCCGATCGCCTCCGCGTCGATCGGCGCGCCGCTCGCGAGGTGCAGCGTGACCCGCTCCGCCGTCGCCTCGCACCCGAGCGCGCGCAGCTCGCGCAGCGCGCACTTGAGGTGCATCAGCTGCACGAAGCGCAGCGCCTCGCGCGGCGGTGGGCCGAAGCGGTCCTCCATCTCGGCGGCGAGGTCCCGCACCGCGTCGTCGTCCTCGGCCTGCGCGAGCCGCTTGTAGAGCGAGAGCCGCACGCCCACCTCGTCGACGTAGTCGTCGGGCAGATAGGCCTCCACGTCGAGCGAGAGCTCGGGGTCCGTCGCGCGACTCCCGAGCAGCACGTCGCCACGCAACTCCGACACCGCGTCCTCGAGCATCGAAGCGAACATCTCGAGCCCGACCGAGGCGACGTTCCCGCTCTGCTCGCCGCCGAGCAGGTCGCCGGCGCCGCGGATCTCGAGGTCGAGCGCCGCGATCTTGAACCCGGACCCGAGCTCGGTGTGCTTCTCGAGCGCCTCGATGCGCGCGCGCGCCTCGTCGGTCATCGCGGCCTCGGGCGGCACGACGAGGTAGCAGTACGCGCGCTCCTTGCTGCGGCCGACGCGCCCGCGGAGCTGGTAGAGCTGGCTGAGCCCGAAGAGGTGGGCGCCGTCGATGATGATGGTGTTCGCGCGCGGGATGTCGAGGCCGCTCTCGACGATCGCCGTGGCGCAGAGCACGTCGATGCGCCCCTCGACGAAATCGACCATCGCGGCCTCGAGCGCCTCCTCGCTCATCTGCCCATGCGCCACGCCGACCCGCGCCGTCGGCACGAGCGCGGTCACCTTCTGCGCCTTCTCGTAGATGCCGCCGCCGGTGTCTCCTCCCACGCGGTTGTGCACGTAGAACACCTGGCCGCCGCGCGAGAGCTCGCGGGTGATCGCCTCGCGCACGACCTTGTCGTCCCAGCGCGTGATCACCGTGCGGATCGCGCGCCGGTCCACCGGCGGAGTGGTGATGAGCGACAGATCGCGGAGGCCGCCGACGGCCATCTGCAGCGTGCGCGGGATCGGCGTCGCGGTCAGCGTGATCACGTGCACGCGCGTGCGGAGCTGCTTGATGCGCTCCTTGTGCGTGACGCCGAAGCGCTGCTCCTCGTCGACCACGAGCAGGCCGAGGTCCTTGAAGTGGACGTCCTTGGAGAGCAGGCGGTGGGTGCCGACGACGATGTCGACCTTGCCCTCCTTGATGCGCCTGAGGGTCGCGGTCTGCTCGGCCTTGTCCTGGAACCGCGACAGCGGCGCCACCGTGAGGGGGTGCTCCTCGAGGCGAGAAGCGAAGGTGTGGTAGTGCTGCTGCGCGAGCACCGTCGTCGGGCACAGCACCGCGACCTGGCGCCCGTTGCTGGCCGTGCGGAACGCGGCGCGCACGGCCACCTCGGTCTTGCCGAATCCCACGTCGCCGCACACCAGGCGGTCCATGGGCTGCGGCTTCTCGAGGTCGGCGAGCACGTCCTCGATCGCGCGCGCCTGGTCCTGGGTCTCCTCGAAGGGGAAGGTGGCCTCGAACTCGCGGTAGCCGTCGTCGATGGGCGGGAGCACGTCGGTGACCGTGGCCTTGCGCTCGGCGTAGAGCTTGAGGAGCTCGTCCGCCATGCGGCGCACGTCGCGCTCCACGCGCTGCTTGGTCTTGGTGAACGTCGAGCCGCCGAGCTTGTCGAGCCGGACTGCCTTCTCGGCCTCGCCCGAGTACTTCTGGATCTGGTGGAGGCGGTGGACGGGCAGGTAGAGGCGCCCGCCGCCGTATTCGACGACCAGCAGGTCCACGCGCGTCTTCTGCTGGTGCAGCTTGCCGTCGGCGTCGATCGTCGCGGGCCCGAGCAGGTCGCGGTGCTCGAGCCCGAGGTAGCGGCCCACGCCGTGCTCGACGTGCACCACGAGGTCGCCCACCGAGAGCGCGCGCAGGTCCTCGAGGAACGGTCGCGCGGCGTCGCGTCGCGTGCCCTTGCTCGCCGCCTTCCGCTTGCCGCGCGCGCCGAACAGCTCCTCCTCGGTGACCAGCGCGAGCCGCTCCGAAGCGAGGATCGCGCCGTGGGTGAGCGGCCCGACGACGATCGCCACCTCGTCGCGCCCGAAGCTCGGATCGTCGAGCAGACCCGCATCGAACCGCACGAGGACCGTGCGCACGGTCTCCTCGTGGGCGCGCAGCAGGGCCGCGAGGCGCTCGGCCTGGGTCACCGTGCGCGCGGCGACGATGGTGCGGATGCCGGCCTCGCGCCACACCGCGACCCGACGCACGAGCGGGTCGAGCGCGCCGCCCTTCGTGGCCCGCGCCCGCGCTTGCTGGATCGCGCGCACGAGGTCGCCCTGGTCCTTCGCGCCGAGGGTCGGCGTGTCGGGCGGCGCGGCGACGAGCGCGTCGAGCGGACCATCCTTGGGCGACCCCTCCACCGCCACCCGGTGCACCACCAGGGGCGCCGTGAGCCGCGCGGCGATCTCGCCTTCGCCGACGAAGTGCTCGGAGGGCGCGAACGCGGCGACCCCGGCGGCCGGCTCGGCGTAGGCAGCGCGCACGCCCGTCGCGACCGCGGCTGGGTCGTCGATCACCCACCGCGCCTCCGCGGGCAGATACGCGAAGATCGCGTCGAGCCCGTCGTGGAACGCCGGCAAGAACCCGTCGGCGCCGAAGAACGCGCGCCCCTGGGCGATGTCCTCGGCGAGCTGCCGGGCCTTGCTGGTCGGCATGTCGACCGCGTCGCAGAGCTCGGTCGTGCGGGCGCGTGCCCGGGCCACGCTCTCGGCGTCGAGGATCGCCTCGCGCGCCGGCGGCAGCACCACCTCGCGCACGTCGTCGAGCGTGCGCTGCTTCTCGGGGTCGAACGTCTTGATCGACGCGACCATGTCCCCGTAGAGCTCGATGCGCACCGGCAGCCGCGCGCTCGGCGGCCACACGTCGACCAGCGCGCCGCGCACCGCGAGGGTGCCCGGGTCCTCGACCACGGGCACCCGCAGGTACCCTGCCTCGACGAGCCGCGTCACCAGCGGATCGCGATCCACCTCGTCGTCGACACGAACCATCGGCGTGTGCGCGAGCAGCGTCGCGCGCGGCATGACCCGCCGGGCGAGCGCCGTCGCGGTGAGGACGAGCACCGAGAAGCCGCGCGTGACGTGGGCCAGCGTCGAGACCCGCGCGAGCGCGCCGCGTCGGTCGGGCGAGACGTCGGCGTAGGGGCTCGACTCCGAGCCGGTGAGCAGCAACACGTCGCCGACGGCCGCGTCCTCCGCGTCTTCCGCGTCGATCTCGCCGTGGCTCGTGAAGTGCTCGAGGTCGGCCACCAGCGCGCGGCCGCGCTCGGCGTCGGCCACCACCACGACCACGGGCTTCCCCTCGCGCGAGAGGCGCGCCACGAGGTGACCGAGCGCCGCCCCCCGCACGCCGACGACGTCGACCCGGCCGCACCGTAGCCGTGACGAGATCTCGGCCACCGAGGTGAGGGGCCGCCCGTCGTCCGGGACGTGCAACGGATCCTCGATCGGATCGAGCGCGTCCGCGGCCGCACGGCGCTGCTCCCGCAGATCGTCGGCGAGCTCTGCCGCGTCCACCACGTCGCCGAGCCGGGGCATCGAGGCGTGGGTCGTAGGGAGGCGGCGCCCCGCCGTCCACCGTGCGTGCGCTGTCGGCCTCCAGGCTCGGCTGCTGAGGGTGTGTCCGTTCCGATCCTGACGCATGCGCGGTTGCTCCGGGTTTCCCGGTCGGTACGGCTCGTGCCATGCTGCGGGCCCCCCATGGCCAGCTCGCTGCTCCGCTGTACGTTCGTTCTCCTGTCGGTCCTGAGCCTCACCGCCTGCGGGCGCTCCGGCATCGGCGAAGACGCCACCGACATCGCGTTCGACAGCGGGACCGACGGCGACGTGAAGACCTGCGTCACCAACTCCGACTGCGTCGACGACAAGCTGTGCACCGAGGACCTCTGCATCGGCGGCAAGTGCGAGCACCGCGCCAAGGACCAGGACAAGGACGGCTTCCAGGACAAGGCCTGCGGCGGCACCGACTGCAACGACCTCGACCCGCTCAGCAACCCGAAGGCCGGCGAGAAGTGCGGCGACGGGATGGACAACGACTGCGACGGTCTCGTCGACTGCAAGGACCCGGACTGCGCCAGCGACCCGATCTGCTCGGGCCCCTGCGTCCCCGAGCCCGGCATCGAGCGCAACTGCGTCGACGGGCGCGACAACGACTGCAACGGCCTCGTCGACTGCGCCGATCCGGCGTGCAAGCCCCAGCCGGCGTGTGGCGGCGGGTGCATCGACCACGAGATCTGCGGCAACGGCAAGGACGACGACTGCAACGGCCCGGCCGACTGCGCCGACCCGGCCTGCAAGGGCACGCCGGAGTGCGGCGCCTGCACCGGCCCGGAGATCTGCGGCAACGGCAAGGACGACGACTGCAACGGACTCACCGACTGCGCCGACCCGATCTGCAAGGGCACCCCGGGCTGCGCGGTCTGCACGCCGATCGAGACCAGCTGCACCGACAAGAAGGACGACGACTGCAACGGCCTGACCGACTGCCTCGACCCGGCCTGCGCCAAGGACCCGGCCTGCGCGGTCTGCGCGCCCGCGGAGACCTGCAACAACGGCAAGGACGACGACTGCAACGGCCTCACCGACTGCGCCGACAAGGCGTGCGCCGACCAGCCCGAGTGCAAGACCTGTACGGACAAGGAGACCTGCGGCAACGGCAAGGACGACGACTGCAACGGCTTCACCGACTGCGCCGACGTCGCCTGCAAGGCCCTCCCCGAGTGCGGCAGCTGCGGCCCCGTCGAGATCTGCGGCAACGGCAAGGACGACGACTGCAACGGCTTCCCCGACTGCGCCGACGACGTCTGCAAGAAGACCGACCCCAAGTGCGCGTGCGGCGCCGTCGAGATCTGCGGCAACGGCAAGGACGACGACTGCAACGGCAAGACCGACTGCGCCGACGACGCCTGCAAGAAGCTCCCGGCCTGCGCCGAGTGCGGGCCGGTCGAGATCTGCGGCAACGGCAAGGACGACGACTGCAACGGCTTGGCCGACTGCAGCGATCCGGTCTGCAAGACCAGCCCCAGCTGTGCGTGCGGCGCCGTCGAGATCTGCGGCAACGGCAAGGACGACGACTGCAACGGCCTGACCGACTGCCTCGACGCCACCTGCGCCAGCACCTCCGCCTGCCTCTGCCGCCTGCAGCGCGAGGACTGCACCAACGGCAAGGACGACAACTGCAACGGCCTCGTCGATTGCTTCGACCCGCAGTGCGCGACCGCCGCCCCGTGCCTCTGCGTGCCCGGGAGCAAGGAGTTCTGCGCCAACGGCAAGGACGACAACTGCGACGGCAAGGTCGACTGCGCCGACCCGCTCTGCGCGGTCGACCCGGCGTGCTCCACCTGCACGACCGAGAAGTGCAGCGACGGCATCGACAACAGCTGCAACGGCCTGACCGACTGCGCCGACCCGGCGTGCGTCCTCGACGACGCTTGCAAGACCAAGGTCGAGGTCTGCGACAACTTCAAGGACGACAACGCCAACGGGTTCACCGATTGCGACGACCCGTCGTGCTTCGCCACCAAGTGGTGCATCGACCGCCACGAGAACTGCAGCACCGCCCTCAACGTGACGGCGAGCGGCACCTACTTCGGCGACACGAGCACGTTCTGGTCGCACACGACCGGCAGCTGCGGCGGCAAGGGCCCGGAGGCGGTGTTCCGGATCGTCCTCACCAAGCCGGCGCGCCTCAAGATCAGCTCGGCCGGCACGCCGACCCCGCCGCTCGACAGCACGGTCTACCTCCGCCGCGGCTCCTGCAGCACGGGCGCCGAGATGAGCTGCGACGACGACGCCGGCGGCAAGTGGGCCGGCGCGATCGACATCCCGGTGGTCAAGGCCGGCGTCTACTACGCGTTCATGGACGGCTTCACCTACGGTGACTTCGGCAAGTACCAGTTCTCGATCACCATCGACTACTCGCTGAAGGAGATCTGCGACAACAAGGTCGACGACGACGCCAACGGCTACGCCGACTGCGCCGACCCGGCCTGCGCGACCGCCCCCGGCTGCGCCGGCGCCACGCCCGAGATCGGCGTGAAGGCCTGCACCGACGGCATCGACAACGACAAGGACGGGCTCACCGACTGCGACGACCCGGACTGCCGCGCGAGCGCCTTCTACAAGTCCGAGTGCTGCAACGGAAAGGACGACAACGGCAACGGCATCGTCGACGAGGACGCCTGCCACTGCGCGCCCGACAAGGCGTGCGAGCGCCCGGGGTACGTCTGCAACTGGAACACCACCGAGGCCTGCGCGCCGCGGTGCGGCAGCATCGTCGGCGAGTCGATCTGCCCCGCCACGGCCCCCGGCTCCACCTGCGACAAGCCGTCCGGTCTCTGCGTCTTCACGGGCGGCTAGCCCCAGCCCCGCAAGCCCCATACTCTCGCTCCATGATCGAATGGAGCGAGATGCACCTCGCGATTCGCGAGCAGGTCCAGCGGTTCGTCGCGACGGAGATCGCCCCGCGGCGCATGGAGCTCGAGCACGGCGAGCTCCCGCCCTACGACATCTTGCGCAAGCTGTTCGACACCTTCGGCATGAAGGAGATGGCGCTCGCGCAGTTCCAGGCGCGCATCGAGAAGGAGAAGGCGCGCGCCGCCGCCGGGGAGCCCCCGCGCGAGCCCCGCGCTCGGGGCGGCGAGCTCGCCATGAACGAGGCCGCGATGCGCGCCATCCCGGTGATCGAGCTGTGCCGCTACAGCCCGGGCATGGCCTTCATCACCAACGGCCCGTTCGCCGACACCATCGTCTTCATCTGCAAGCTCGACGACGGCGTCACCCCGCCCGACCAGCGCAAGATCGTGAGCTTCGTGCTCGACAAGGGCACGCCGGGCCTCGTGCAGAGCAAGCCGCTCCGCAAGATGGGCCTGCACGCCTCGCCCACCGGCGAGCTGTTCCTCGAGGGCGTCCGCGTCGGCAAGGACCGCCTGATCGGCGAGACCGAGGACGCCCCGGCGCGCTCGTCGGCCAAGGAGACGTTCACGAGCGAGCGCACCGGCGTCGCGGCGATGGCCCTCGGGATCGTCGAGCAGTGCCGCATGCTGTGCATCGACTACGCGAAGACGCGCGTGCAGTTCGGCAAGCCGATCGGCGACTTCCAGCTCGTGCAGCTCAAGCTCGCCAAGATGGAGGTCGCCCGCATGAACCTCCAGAACCTCGTGTTCCGTCAGATCGAGCTCGCCGGCGCGGGGCGCGACATGACCCTCGCCGAGGCGAGCGCGTGCAAGCTCTACGCGGCGCAGGCCGCCATGGACGTGGCCCTCGAGGCCGTGCAGCTCTTCGGCGGCAACGGCTACATGGCCGAGTACCAGGTCGAGCAGCTCTGCCGCGACGCCAAGGTCCTGCAGATCTACGGCGGCACCGACGAGATCCAGATCTCCCAGATCGCGCGCAGCCTGCTCGCGCCTTGAGCTACGCTCGCCCCATGGCCGGCAAGACCAAGAAGGTCGCGAAGAAGAAGCCTGTCGCCACGAAGAAGGCGGCGAAGAAGAAGAAGGCGGCGCCGAAGAAGAAGCCCGTCGCGAAGAAGGCGGCGCCGAAGAAGAAGCCCGTCGCGAAGAAGGCGGCGCCGAAGAAGAAGCCCGTCGCGGCCAAGAAGCCGGCGGCCAAGAAGCGCCCGAAGGCCGCCGACCCGCGCCGGCACTTCGCCGACCACCTCGCCGCGCTGCTCGAGGACGACGAGCGCGTCTCCTCGGTGGCCATCGTCGCCGACGAGTTCGCGCTGCGCGTCGGCATCGTCGGCCGCGAGGGCGCGTTCATGGTCTACCTCGAGAACTTCTTCCGCGAGTCGCGCGAGGTCGACCCCGACCATCGCGACGCCTACGTGCTCGAGCGGCTCGGCGCCCTGTTCTCGGCCGACGAGGAGTCGGTCTCCTGGGAGGTCGGCGCGGAGCGTCTCCTCCCCGTGATCCGCCCCACCGGCTTCTACGTGGGCCTCTCCGCGAATGGTCAGGACCCGGCGCTCGCGGGCTGCCCCTTCCTCCCGTTCGTCGACGTGTACGTCGCGCTCGACGACGACCAGCGCCTCAGCCTGGTGCGCAACGCGGATCTCGAGCGCTGGGGCGTCTCGCTCGACGACGCGCTCGCGCGGGCCATGGCCAACGCCGAGAGGCTCTTCGCGCCGCCCGAGCTCTGCGACCGCGACGTCGGGCCGCTGTTCCACGTGGTCGCCGACGACAGCTACGAGAGCTCGCGCCTCGCGCTCCCGGGCCTCCTCGCCTCGTTCGCGGGCCGCGTCGACGGCCGTCCGATCGCGATCGTCCCCGAGCGCGCGCAGTTCTGGATCGGCGGCGACGCGCGCCCCGAGATGATCGAGCGCCTCGCCGGCATGGCCGAGCGCGAGTACGAGGCCTCGAACCGCTCGATCTCCCCCGCCGTCTACACCGTGGCCGACGACGGCACGGTGGTGCCGCTCCGTCTGCCCAGCGGCCATCCGTGCGCCCATCAGGTGCGCCTCGGCCACGTGAAGCTCGCGCTCCGCGAGTACGGCGAGCAGAAGGACGCCCTCGACGCACTCCACGAGCGCGAGAACATCGACCTCTTCGTCGCCAGCGTGAGCGGCCTGCAGCGCTCCGACGGCTTCCCGCTCACCTGGGCCATGTGGGGCGAGGGCATCGACACGCTCCTGCCCGTGGTCGACGTGGTGATGCTCACGCGCGGCGACGACGCGCCCGCCGAGGACACCTTCTTCGTGCCGTTCGAGCGCGTCATCGAGATCCTCGGCGAGGGCTTCGTCCCCGCGCCTGGCTACCACCCGCCCCGCGTCCGGCTCAGCGCCTTCCCCGACGCCGAGGCCCTCGAGGCGTTGCGCGCTGCGTCGGTCCGCCTCGAGGACTTCCACGACTGAGCCTCGCCAAACCGCGCGGCTCGGTCCACCATGCGAGCATGCGCGCGCTGCTCGCCTCCACGCTGTTCCTCGCGGCCTGTTCGTCGTCGCCCGATCCAGCGAGCGGTGGAGACGCGGGCACCGACAGCGGGCCGGTCGTCCCCGCGGGGCCCGTCTACGGCGCCAAGTGCTCGTCGATGTCCGATGGCGACACCAAGGCGTGGGAGGAGATCGCGGTCGTGCGCGGCAAGCTCGGCATGGGGGCGCTCGACTGCAACGACGCCATCACCAAGGCCGCGTTCGGCCACAGCTCGTACATCGTGCAGAACGGCGGCGCGCTCACGCACACGCAGACCGCGGGCAAGCCCGGCTTCACCGGCGTCAACTTCTGGGACCGCATGAAGGCCGCGGGCTTCACGGGCCCCGGCTCCGCGATGTTCGAGGTCGTGCACTCGCTCTCGGATCCGCACGGCGCGATCCTCGGCGAGGGCGGCTGGGTGAACTCGCTCTACCACCGCATCCCGTTCGTCTCGTTCGGCGCCAGGAGCTACGGCTGGGGCGCCGAGGGCATCGGTCGGCCCGCCGCGGCGACCATCGACTTCGCGAGCGGCGGCGCCGCGGCAGCCGCGGGCACGGTCGCGGTGTGGCCGGTCGACGGCGAGACCGAGGTGTGGAGCACGTTCCGTTGCGCCTCGGAGTCGCCGAACCCGCTGCCGGGCCAGACCAACGCGGGCTACCCGGTGTCGCTGACCGGCGCGGGCGCGCTCGACCTCAGCGAGCACACCATCGCGCCGGCCGACGGCGCCGCGCTCGAGCACGTGCTGCTCTCCAAGACCACGGACAAGACCGGCCTCATCCCCGCCGATCAGATCTTCCTCATCCCGAAGGACCCGCTCGCCAAGTCGACCAGGTACAACGTGACCGTGAAGGGCACCGTCGGCGGCACGCCGTTCGGCAAGACGTGGACCTTCTCCACCGGCGCGACCTGACCCTCCAGCCACAAAACGACCTCGGGCGCCCTCGCGGACGCCCGAGTCGACGACGAAGCGAGCCTCAGCCCTTGAGGTTCGCGAGCGCGAAGTCCCAGTTGGCGAGCTTGTCGACGTAGGTCTCGACGTACTTCTGCCGCAGGTTGCGGTAGTCGATGTAGTAGGCGTGCTCCCAGACGTCGCAGGTGAGCAGCGCCTTCTGGCCGTGCTTCATCGGCAGGTCGGCGTTGCTGGTCTGCATGAGCGAGAGCTTGCCGCCCTCCTCGACGAGCCAGCCCCAGCCCGAGCCGAACTGGGTGACGCAGATCTTCACGAACTGCTCGCGGAACGACGCGAACGAGCCGAAGTCGCGCTCGATGGCCGCCTTGAGATCCCCGGTCGGCTCACCGCCGCCGTTGGGCTTGATGCCGTTCCAGTAGAACGTGTGGTTCCACACCTGGGCCGCGTTGTTGAACACGCCGCCGCTCGCGCCCTTGATGACCTCTTCGAGCGTCTGGTTCGCCTCGGGCTTGCCCTCGAGCAGGCCCTTGAGGTTGGTCATGTAGGCCTGGTGGTGCTTGCCGTAGTGGAAGTCGAGGGTCTCCTCGGTGATGTGCGGGACGAGAGCGTTCTTCGCGTAGGGGAGGGGATCGAGCTCGAATTTCACGGGAGCACTCCTTCGTGGATGGGTCTCGGGTTGTACGCAGGATCAGGCGCCCTGGGAAGCCCGCAGCCGGACGCCGCGGCGAATGGCCATGCGCATCGTGTGGACCGCGCGGGGCAGGCCGGTGAACACCGCGTCCGCGATGATGGCGTGGCCAATGTTGAGCTCTTCGACGAACGGGATCGCGGCGACCTGCACCACGTTCGCGCGCGTGAGCCCGTGCCCCGCCGCGACCTCGAGGCCCGCGCCGTGCGCGTGCGCGGCCGCCTCGGTCAGCGCCGCGATCGGCGCCGCGCGGTCGCGCACCTTGGCGTGGGCATACGGCCCCGTGTGCAGCTCGATCTGCTCGGCGCCGAGCGCCCGCGCGGCGTCGATCTGCGCGCGATCCGCCGCGATGAACAGCGAGACCTTGATGCCCGCGTCGACGAGCCTGCGCACGTGGGGCGCGAGCTCGCGGGAGCGCGCGCGCGTCGAGTCCGCCCTCGGTCGTGCGCTCCTCGCGCCGCTCCGGCACCAGCGTGACGACGTCGGGCTGCGTGCGCACGGCGATCGCGATCATCTCGTCGGTCGCCGCGCACTCGAGGTTCACGAGCGAGGTCACCGCCTCCCGCATGCGCTGCAGGTCGCGGTCGACGATGTGCCGGCGGTCCTCGCGCAGGTGCAGCGTGATGCCGTCCGCGCCCGCCTGCTCGCACACCTGCGCGGCGTAGACCGGGTCGGGGTAGGGCGTGCCGCGCGCCTGCCGGAGCGTGGCCACGTGGTCGACGTTGACGTGCAGGCGGATGGGCATGGGCTCGAAGCTAGTTCGAAGCCCCCCGACTGGAAATGCCCCGTCAGTTCTCCGCGCGCTCGCCGTCGATGTCGTTGTTCCAGGTGCCCTGGTTGCCGCGGGTCTTGCCCACGAAGCTCGCGCCGTCGCTCGCGATCGTGAGCTTGTACTCGTCGGTGGCGAGCAGCGTGCTGTCCACGTGGGTGCCCTTGAGCTTCACGAGCCGGGTGCTCGGGTCCCAGGTGCCCACCACGTGCTCGGTGCCGACCTCGTTGACGCGATCCGCCAGCGCGTGGCCCGGCGGCGTGGCCATCAACGTCCAGAGGATGCGCCCCTTGAGGTTGTTGCCCACGCGCTCGAGGCGCAGGTCGAACGCGAACACGATCTGCTCCACCGGGTCGCGCCAGCTGCCCCGGTAGCGGAGCGGCAGGTCGGCCTCGGGGCTCGCGGTCGGCGAGGGCTTCGCGACCGTGGGCTCGGTCACGACCGGTCCGGTGACGGGACGCGTGGTCGAGGGACAGCCCAGCAGCACCGAGGCCGAGAACAGCGGGATCGCGAAAAGCTCCTTCATGCGCAGTCCGAGCGTAGTAGTACCCCGCCATGCACCCCCTCGCCCAGCGGGTTCTCGACGGCGAAGTGCGCGCCGCCGCGCGGGCCATGCGGCTCGTCGACGAGCGCGCCGAAGGCCACGTCGCCCTCCTCAAGGATCTCGCCGGCCACGTCGGCCGCGCGTACGTCATCGGGGTCACCGGCACCCCGGGCGCGGGCAAGTCCACCCTCGTCGACCGGCTGATCGCGCTGTTCCGCGCCGAGGGCAAGAAGGTCGGCGTGGTCGCGGTCGACCCCACCTCGCCGTTCTCCGGCGGGTCGATCCTCGGCGACCGCATCCGGATGCAGCGGCACTTCCTGGACGACGGCGTGTTCATCCGCAGCGTCGCCACGCGCGGCGCGATGGGCGGCCTCTCGCGTTCGGCGGGCGACGTGACGCGCATCCTCGACGCCTTCGGCTGCGACGTCGTGCTGCTCGAGACGGTCGGCGTCGGCCAGGACGAGCTCGAGGTCACCCGTCACGCGCACACCACGCTGGTCGTCGTGCCTCCCGGCGGCGGAGACGACGTGCAGGCCAACAAGGCCGGCATCCTCGAGATCGCCGACATCTTCGTCGTCAACAAGGCCGACCGCGAGGGCGCCGACGCGCAGGTCCGTCACCTCGAGTCCATGCTCGCCCTCGGGCGCGAGATCCGCGCGGGCCACGCCGCCGCCGGCGTGCGTGGTCACGGCCACACCGCAGCCTCCACCGCGCACACGCTCGGTCACGACCTCTCGGCCACCGACGACGAGTGGACGCCGCCGATCCTCAAGACGATCGCCGCGCGCAACGAGGGCCTCGAGCCCTTGCGCCAGGCCATCGATCGCCACCGCGCGTTCCTCGCCACCCCCAAGGGTCGGATGCACCACGAGCGACAGGAACGCGATCGCCTGCTCGGCATGTTCCGCGACACGCTCGTCGAGGCCGCGCTCACCACGCTCGGCCCCGCCATCGACGAAGAGACCGCGCGGGTGCTCTCGGGTGCTCATGACCCCTACACGGCTTGCGAGCATCTCCTGGCCCGTTTCCGGGGCGAAACACGCGGGTGACACCCTGCATGCGTGCAGTGCTGGGACTGTAAAGTCACGCACTTGGACGCATTCGTGTGCCGCGATGTCCTACTCATTTCGCCGGGACATCTTTTTTGGGGGTGTCAAGCCAGGGTTTGTGGCTACCTATTCACATCGTATGCGTCACCTGGTTCGCACCCTCCTGATCGGCGTGTCGCTCCTCGGGTCGCTCCTCGGGGCGTCCGTCGGCTGTGGCCGATCCACCCCGGGCCAGGGCACGTTCGCCAACGTCCTGTCGCCGAACGGTGGGCAGGCCGGCTGGAACCTCACCGCGTGTGACGATCTGTGCAGCGTCGTCGACACCAAGGCCACCACCGTCGAGGGCCTCTGCGCCGCGGTCGCCGGCAAGGTCGGTGGCAACGCCACCTGTGTCGCCTCGCCGCTCGCCTACAAGTCCGTGCCCGACAGCGCCGTCCGCGGCGCCGCCCTCCTCGACGTCGTCGACGGCGCGGGCCACCACAGCCTCCTCGCCCTCCACACCGCTGCGGGCTTCCGGGTCGCGCGCACCCTCGGCAAGGGCGCTGCCCACGCGCTCTCCACGCAGCCTGTCGACCTCCCCGGCATGGCCCCGGCGGGCGTGGAGCTGCGCCTCGCGGTCGACAGCTCCGAGCGACTCTTCGTGTGCGGCATCGACGGCGAGGGCAAGACCACGTGCCCCGTCGCCATCCAGACCGCGGGCTCCACGCCGGTGCAGGCCATGGGCGCGGGCCTCGCGGGCGCCGTCAGCAAGCCGTCGCCGTGGCGCGCGCGTGTCGAGCTCGGGCCGCAGGGCTACGTCGCCAAGTCCGCCGAAGGCGATCTGCCCGCGGGCCTCGCTGGCGAGCACGCCTACGTCGCCGACTGAGTTCGAGGCGTCGTCGCTCGCCTCCGGCTCCGTTCACTCGATGACTCCGTTCACTCGATGACGTTCACTTGATGACGGTCGTCTCGAAGTGCGTCGGCTTCTGCTGCGTCGGCTTGAGCACCACGACGGCGGGCTCGCCGAGGAGGCCCACGTCTCCGTCGGCGCGCTCCTCGTCGGTGAGGAACCAGGGGCCACCCTCGCTCTTCCAGGTCTGCTTCACCTTCGTCTGCCGCATGGTGCCCTCGTTGGGCCGATACCACGCGAACGTCACGAACAACGTGGCCTGCTTGGCCTCGATCTTGTCGATGCCCGCGAACTCCAGGTCGACGATCCGCAGCTCGACGCCCCACAGGCGGTGACGCTTGAGGAACGCGTCGCGGTCCGCCATCGCGACGTGCTCGAGCGCGATGTCGGTGCGACCGAAGCGCACGGCGATGTTCGTCTCCTGCACCGCATCCTCGAGCTTCCGCGGGGCGTCGACGCGGGCCCGAGGCACCCGACCAGCGAAGCGCCGAGCAGAAGAGCGGCCCCGGGGCGGCGGAGCTCCAGCTCGAGCAGACGAACGAGGCGGCGACGGAGGCGTTCCCAGCGCGACGACATGCCCGACCGGTACGCCTCTCTCTCGCTCACGGCCAAGAACCCGGCGGGCGCACAAAAAGAGCGAAGGGGACTGCGTGAGCAGTCCCCCTCTCTCACCGCGAGCCGCGAGGCTCAGCGACGGCGGCGACGCGCGCCGACCGCGACGAGGGCCGCGAGACCCGCGACCGCGACGACGGTGGTGCTGCCGTTGCCCGAGGGCGTCGAGCAGGAGAACCCGCCACCTTCGAGGGTGCCGTCGTCGGCCGTCGGACCGCCGTCGGTGTCGCCACCATCGGTGATCACGCTGCCGTCGCTGGAGCCGCCGGTGTCGCTGCCCGTGCCGGTGTCGGTCGCGCCGTCCTCGCCGCCGTCGACGCCGCCGTCGGTGACGGGCTCGGTGCACGAGCCGATGGTGGTGTCGACCGAGGTGCAGACGAAGCCGTCGGGGCAACCGTTGCCGTCCTTGCCGCGGCAGCCCTTCTTGCAGAACTTGGCGCCGTCGTCGCAGACGGTGCCGCTCTTCAGATCGCCGCAGTCGCTGTCCTTGGCGCAGATGTCCGCGCAGATGCCCTTGGCGGTGTCGCACTTCTTGCCGCTCGGGCAGTTCGCCGTCGGGTCGCCCGGCACCTTCGGATCGATGCGGCCGGTGGCCGTCTCCTTGGCGTCCGGCAGGCAGTCGTTGTCGCTGTCGAGATCGAGGAAGTCCGCCACGCCGTCGCCGTCGGTGTCGACCGCCTTCTCGTCCTTGTCGAGGTGGGTGTCGCCATCGCTGTCGAGGTCGCGCCAGTTGCCGATGCCGTCGCCGTCGGCGTCGGTGCTCGTCTCGGTGGAGTCGAGGATGCCGTCGCCGTCGCTGTCGAGATCGAGCGCGTCGATGGTGCCGTCACCGTCGGTGTCGATCTTCTTGCCGCCGTCGGTCTCGACGCCGTCGGGGATGCCGTCACCGTCGGTGTCGGCCTTGGTCGGGTCGGTGCCGAGCGTCTTCTCGACGATGTCCGAGATGCCGTCGCCGTCGGTGTCGACCGGATCGCAGGTGCCGATGGTGGCGTCCTTGCTGCTGCACTTGAAGTCGGTGGGGCAGCCGTTGCCGCCCGTGCCGCGGCAGCCGTCGCCGCAGGTCTTGGTCGTGTCGAGGCAGACCTTGCCGCTCGTCAGCGTGCCGCACTGGTCGTCCTTGGTGCACTTGGCGGTGCAGGTGTGGGGCTTCGCGACCGTGTCACAGGTCGGCTTGCCCGGCGTCTTGCAGTCGGTGTCGGTGAGGCACTCGTCGAGCGGCGTCACAGTCGGGTCGCTGCCCGGCGTGGTGGTGTCGCCGTCGGTGGGCGTGTCCTTGGAGGGCGCGCCCTTGGCGCCGGACGCCGTGATCTTGGCCTGGTTCTTCAGCGAGCCGGTGGCGGTCGCGTCGACCTTCACCTGGAACACGACCGTGCTCGTGTCGGTGGAGCCCGCCGGGCAGACGGCCGGCGAGAGGCCACAGAGCAGGCCGCCGGTGGTGGCGTTGGCGCCGGTGCCGAGGCGCACGACCACGCGGCGGGTGGCGGCCAGGTACTCGCCCTGGTCGTCGCCCGTCGCGTCGGTCTTGGCGCCCGTGTTCGGGCCCGTGGTGATCTTCAGCGAGCCCGGGACGTAGGTGACGCCGACAGGAAGGTCGTCGACGAGCACGGTGCCGACCGAGTTGTCGGTGCCCGTGTTCTTGGCGACGACCGTGTACTCGAGCGTGTCACCCGGTAGGGTCTCACCACCCGCGCGCGCCGCGAGGTTCTTCACCGACTTGAGGCTGCTCGCGAACGTGGGCTCGAGGGTCGAGATCGAGGTCACGAACATGCCGAGCGCGTAGACGTCGCCCGAGCTGGTCGCGCGGACCGTGGCGGAGGTGTCGCCCGCCTTGAGGCGCCCGGTCACGTCGACGACGTCGATGTCGACGCCGCTCATGGAGCCCGAGCCGCCGGTCAGGCGGGGCAGGTAACCGGTGTTCTGCTGGAACGCCGGCAGCGTGGCGTCGCTCGCGACCTTGCCGAGGTAGCTGTGCGTGCCGTTGAAGAAGTTGTCGATCGGGTTGGCCGCGTTGCTGAGGCGCGCCCCCGCGCCGCCGGCGCCGGTGGTGAAGAACTCGAGGCTGTCGCCGGTGAGGTCGAAGTCACCCTCGTAGGCGAGGACGCCGAGCTTCGCGTCGAAGCCCGCCGCCGGCACGAGGAACCCGCTGAGGCTGCCGGTCGCCGGGGCGCCGCCCTGCACGAGATCGAGGCCGTCGAAGATGACGAGGTTGCGCTGCGGGTCACCGGGCAACGTGTAGAACACCACCAGCGACCAGGCGCCGAAGGTGGTGTTGTTGTTGAGGTTGCGCAGGTCGACGATGTCGACGCCGGAGAGGCGGACGAGGCCTTCACCGAGCGCTTGCACCGTCTTGGTGACGTCCGCCGTCGACTGGTAGAAGGCCGAGCCACCGACCGCGACGACGTTGGAGCCGTCGGCGGTGACGGTGACCGGGGCCGCGGCGCTGCCCGGGCGGTCGAGGGTGACGCTGAGGTCGGCGCTGGTCGACAGCGGCGTCTTCGGCGCCACGGTGCCGGCCCAGTAGAGGCGCGCGTAGGTGATGGTTGCACCGGCCGGGACGGCGAGGCGCGCGGTGCTGCGCGCGCCGGCCGGGGCGATGCCCGTGTTGGCCTCGGCGCCGGTGGTCGGGCTCTCCGAGCGCCAGAACACGTCGGGCGCGCTGTCGCCGGTGTTCGAGCCGCAGGCGCCGACGACGCTCCCCGCCAGCGGGGCGGGCACGCCACCACGGCAGTCGTGGCCGAGCGTGTTGCCGATGATGTGGAAGTCGCCCTTCTGGTCGACGCCGAAGCGTTTCACCGGAGCGGCGCTGGCCGCCGAGGCTCCGAGGCCCACGGCCGACACGATCCCCAGCGCGAGGAGACGAGGAAGGAAGGTCTTGTGCTGAATCATGGACACCTCACTGCGAGAAGTTTGGAAGGGCGCAGCGCGGTCGACACCGGCGCGCGGGGTGGGAGAGTGGCGCAGAAGATTCACTGTGAACTGCGACGCCCCTCACCGCCACCATCCCACTCTGGTGGGACCCAGTTCGGGTCCCCACGAGGAGAACGGAGCAGCGAGGGGCGCCTCTCGGGTCACTTCTTGGGCTTCTCTTCGACCTTGCCGGAGGCGTTGCCCTCGATGTGGAACTCCACGCGGCGGTTGTTCTGACGGCCCGGGTCGGTGTCGTTGGTGTCGATCGGCTTCTCGTCGCCGAAGCCGTCGCTCTTGAGCCGCTTCGCGTCGATCTTGCCCTTGGTCACGAGCCACTTCACGACGCTGGCCGCGCGCTTCTTGGAGAGGTCCTTGTTGTAGGCCTTGTTGCCCTTGTTGTCGGTGTGGCCCTCGACGCGGATCCCGGTGATCTCCGGGTGGTCCTTCATGATGGTGGCCACCGCGTTGAGGATCTCGTCCGACTCCTTCAGGATCTCGGCGCTGTTCGTCTTGAACTTCACCTGCTGGAGGATCTTGATCTGACCCGCGACGATCGCGGCCGCCGGGCAGCCGTTCTTCTTCGGGTCCTCGTTCTTCGGGCCGGGCGTGTCAGGGCACGCGTCCTCCGGATCGATGATGCCGTCACCGTCGGTGTCGGGCGGGCAGCCGTTCTTCTTCGCGTCGTCGCTCTTGACGCCCTTCACGTCGGGGCAGGCGTCGTCGGCGTCGTAGATGCCGTCCCCGTCCTTGTCGGGCGGGCAGCCGTTGGTCTTCGGGTCCTCGGTCTTGACGCCCTTGAGGTCGGGGCACGCGTCGACCGAGTCCATGATCCCGTCGCCGTCCTTGTCCGGGCAGCCGTTGGTCTTGGGGTCGTCGGTCTTGATGCCCGGGACGTCGGGGCAGGCGTCCTTCTCGTCGAGGATGCCGTCCTTGTCGCGGTCCTTGGGCTCGTCCTTCTTCGGACAGCCGGTCGGCGGCTCGCCCTTCACGTCGGGGCACTGGTCCTTGTCGTCGGTGATGCCGTCGCCGTCGCGATCGCCCGGAGCCTTGGGCTCCTCGAACGCCGGCGCCCACTCGAGCGAGAGCAGCGCGCGCACCTTCGGCGCGCCGAAGCCGCGGGTGAGGCCCGGGCCCACGCCGAGGCCGAAGCGGAAGTCGCCGGCGGTGTAGTGGCCGCCGAACACGAGCTCGAACGGCGTGGCCGTCTTCTCGAAGGCGTGTCCGTCGACCAGCACCGTGGTGCCGTAGATCTCGGGGCCGATGACCAGCTTCTTGTCGGCGACGCGGAGGCCCGCGCTCGCGCCGAACGTGAGCTCGGTGCCGGTGCTCGAGTTGCCGAAGGTCTCGTTCAGGCCGCGGTAGTTCAGGCCGATGCGCGCCGCGTACGCGAACATGTCGACGTCGCCGGCGAACTGCAGACGCGGCGCGATGCGCACCTTGCCGTCGCCCGTGTACTGGTCGCGGTTGCCGGACGGGATGAACGCCTGGACGCCGAGGGCGAGGGTGAACGCCTCGCCGTACTTGCCCACGAGCTTCACGTCGCCGCCGACGCGGATGTCGCCGATCGCCGGCTTGTCGGCCGGCGTGTAGGTGGTGCCGTTCACGGTGCCGCCGCTGCCCGCCTGGTTCACCGCCACGGGGATGTTGACCCCGAAGCGCACCATGTCGAACAGCACGAGGCTCGCGCCGACGTGCGCGAACAGCTGCCGCTCCACCACCGCCGTGCGCTCGCTGCCATCCGCGTTGTAGATGACGAGCGGCTTGTAGCCGAAGTCGCCCGTCACGCCGACGGCGGGGCGCAGGTGCCCTCGCAGGTCCAGCGTGTCCTGCGCGAACCACTCGCTCCCGCGCTCGGCGGGCTCGTAGCGGTTGAGGGCGAAGCCCTGCTGCTGCGCGCGCGCGTGGCCGACGGAGAACAGGAGTCCGAGCGCCGACAGCGCGCCCACACATGCGCGGAGGGACGGCCCACGCGAAGCGGCCCGGGGCCCACGCGAAGCGGCTTGATCAGAGTGCATCTTCCTACCTTTCGTTCCGGAAGCCGGAGCGGCCGCATCACAGCAAGTCGCCGTGGCCCAGTAAAGGGCCAATCTGGCCATGCCGTCCAGGGTGGCGGCCCCGCGGTGGACGCCTCGGATCGCGGTCAGAACGAAGGAGGTAGGCGTCAGCCGCCGTGCTTGTCGACGAGCCGCGCGAGGCGCGGGACGGCGGCCTCCACGTGCTTCTTCGCGGTCGGGCGCAGCTTCTCGTAGGTGCCCTTCACGACGCCGCTCTTGCTCACCTTGGCCTTGGCGTCCGTGATGGCGAGCAGGGCATCGGCGGCGCGTGGCGCGTTGGCCTCGTAGTGCGCGACGACCGGCTTGCTCGCCTCCTTGGCCTCGAGCCAGATCGGCTCGAGCGCCTTCGCGAACTCGGGCAGCAAGTCGGTGACCACCTGCTTGACGAAGCCGGGCTTGATGCCCTTCACGGCGCCGTAGCCGGCCTTGATCGCGAGCCCCGAGATCCCGCTCTTGCTCGCGACCTCCTCGTCGATGAGCGTGCAGCAGTCGGCGATGACGGTGGCCTTCTTGTCTTCGTTCAGGAGGGCGTCGGAGAGGCTCGGCATGGCGCTGCCTTAGCTCATTTCGACTCGCAGATGAAACCCCCGTACTTGTTGCCGCAGTCCACGTCGTTCCACGTGCCGTCCTTGTAGGCCGTCACGCAGTCCTCGTTGTTCCAGATCCAGAAGCCGTTGTTGGGCTCGTTCTTGTGCCAGTTCGTGTAGCCGGGCTTCTTGCCGTCGGTCCACTGGAAGTCGCCCTCCTTGCCCCGGTCGTTGAGCCCGATGTGCCAGTCGTTCGGGCCCTTCACCGCGATGACCGTGCGCAGGAACACCATCTCCTCGGCGTCCTCGACCTTCACGAGGTCGCGCCCCATGAATCCGCACGCGGTGCGCGCCTCGTCCCAGGTCGCGTCGCGCTCGCAGAACACGTAGCTGTGGGCCTTGAACGTGCCGAGCGCACACCCGGGCAGCAGCGGATCCGCGTCGCCGCCGGCGTCGAGCTCCACCTCGTAGGGGGCGTCGAACGCGGCGTCGATCTCGGCGTCCCCATCGGGCGGCTCGATCTCGAACAAGGCCGCGTCCGAGGGCGGCCCGATCTCCAGCAGATCGGCCGTCTCCGGGATCGAGGCGTCCACGACTCCTTCGTCGATCGTCGCGGCGTCGAGGTCGACCGAGGCGCCCGCGCCGGCGTTGCCACCGTTGAAGCAACCCCCGAAGCAGGCCGCCACGCAGAGCGCTGCCACGGGCTTCCAACGCACGGCGGGCATCGGCCCATCATGACGCATCGCGCGACGGGCGGCGAGGGTAACCGCGTTCTCAGGCAGGCCCATTCTGCGAACCTGCCTTCGCACCGTGGTCAGGCGTCGTCGGTGTCGTCGCTCGGGGGCGGGAAGCTGCTCTCGACCTTTCCGCCTTCGTCGTGCACGACGATGGACGACTGGCCCTTCCGGTCGGATCGCCGCGCCATCATGTGCGCGACGTGCAGCGCTTCCTCCTTCGACTCGCGCAGCAAGGTCGGCAGCGAGCTGCCTTCGGCTTCGATCTTCCAGCCGCGAACGACTGGCACCACGTGAACGGTCACGAGCTCCATAGGTCCCACCCCTTGCACCTACGATACCAGCTCGGCCCAGTATTTCTCGTCCCGCCGCGTCAGCGCGGTCGCGTCATGCTGCGGCGTGCATCGAGGCCTCGGAGAGCTGGGCGCGCAGCCGGGCGCGTGCGCGATCCTCGAGCTGCCGCACGCGCTCCTTGCTGATCCCGAGCCGCTGTCCGAGCGCCTCGAGGGTGACCGGCTCGTCGGCGAGCAGGCGCTCTCGCACGATCATCGCCTCGCGCTCGGGCAGGGTCGCGAGCGCAGCGCGCACCCGCCGCTGGGCGTCGTGCTCGAACTCCTGCTGCCCCACCTGCTCCTCGGGCGAGGGCGCGACCGCGGCGAGCGAGTCCACCTTCGCCGCCTCGCCGTCGAACGTCGCGTCGAGCGAGGTGTCACGGGCGCGCAGCACCGGCAGCAACCGCTCGACCTGATCGAGGGGTAGGCCGCTCGCCGCGGCCAGCGCGACGGCATCGTCCTCCTTGGTCTTGCGGTACAGACGCAGCGCCTTGCGCTCGCCCTTGGTGGTGCCGATGCGCACCGTCCGGTAGGCGCGCACCACGTAGTCGCGGATCTCGGCGCGGATCCAGTAGACCGCGTAGGTCACGAGCCGACAGTCGCGCGCGGGATCGAACTTGTGCGCGGCCTTGAGCAGCCCGAGGTTGCCCTGCTGCACGAGGTCCTCGAGCGGCGCGCCCCAGCGCCGGTACTCGAGGGCGATGGTGATGACGAAGGGGAGGCTCGAGGTGACCAGGCGCGCCCCCGCCGCCTGGTCGCCCTCGCGGAACTTGCGCGCGAGGAGGCGCTCCTCCGCGACGCTCAGCGTCTCGATCCCCTTCAACGATGCGCGGTACCGGTCGAGGTTCTCGTCCATGATTTTGATCATCGAACGTTGCAGGACCGATGCCGCAGTCGATGCACCGGAAATGCGGCGTTTGCGCGAGCCTGGCGCGGGTTGCGCGCAGTCGCTGCGGAAAGCCACCCCACTGCGGAAACAATTTCGCGATCCGCGCTCGCGACTCCCACCGACACCGACATCCCGGGCTCGCGCTGGGTGCCGCGATGATGAAACGCCGCGATCCGCTATGCTCGCGCCGTGACGCTCGTCGATCTCGGCCCCATCCGACGGGCAGGTTTGCGCATGATCGGGCTCGGTGCCTTCTTCCTCGTCGTCGGCCTCGTCCTCCTCGTCGTCACCGAGCAGCACGGCGGTCAGGCGATTTCGCACGCCGAGGTGGGGCGGCACGGCCGCGGCGCGGCGTGGCTCGCCGGGTTGCCGGCCACCATCGGCTACGTGCTCGGGGTGCAAGGCGTCTATCGCTTCGCGACCGGGCGCGGACCGGGCGCCGACTCCACGGCGCCGCTCGCGCTGATCGGCCGCGCGCTCCTCTGGGCGGTGGCGGTCGCCATCTTCTTCGGCGGCGCGTACGCGATCGTCCACCTCCTGCGCCGGGGCAACGCCTGAGGACCCTCGTCTGGTTCCGCGGCAAGGACCTGCGCGTCGCCGATCACGCGCCGCTCTCGGCCGCTGCGCGCGGCGAGGTCGTCGCGGTCTTCTGCCTCGACCCGTACTTCTTCGCGCCGACGCGCGCGGCCCGTCTCGCGCACCGCATGCAGCACCTGCTCGCCGCGCTCGGCTCGCTCGAGCGCAACCTCGCCCACCTCGGCGGTCGGTTGCTCGTGGTCTCGGGCAAGTCGACCGACGCGATCCCGCGCCTCGCCGAGGGCCTGCGCGTCGACCGTGTGGTCGCCCAGCGCTGGAGCGAGCCGTTCGGGCGCGAGCGAGATCGCCGCGTCGCGGCCGCGCTCGGCCCGATCCCGTTCGTGCTCCACGAGGGCGAGACCCTCGCGCCACCGGGCACGCTCCGCACCCAGACCGGCGGCGTCTACTCCGTGTTCACGCCGTTCGCGCGCGCGTTCCGCAAGAGCGTCGAGATCGCGGCGCCGCTCCCCGCGCCGACCCTGGAACCTCTCGAGGTCAGCGTCGACACGGCGTCGATCCCGCGCTCGCCGAGCTCGGCCTGCGCGAGAACCCTCGCTTGTTGCCCGCGGGCGCGCGCGCGGCGCGCACCCGCCTCGCCGACTTCGTCTCCTCCGGGCTCGCGACCTACGACACCGATCGCGACCGCATGGACCGCGCCGGCACGAGTCGACTGTCGCAGGACCTCAAGTTCGGCACGCTGTCGCCCCGCGCCGCGTGGTGCGCGGTGCGCGACGCCGAGGCACCCGAGGAAGCGCGCGAGCGGTTCCTCACGGAGCTCCTCTGGCGCGAGTTCGCCCACCACACGCTGTGGGATCGCCCCGAGCTGCTCGAGCGGCCGTTCCGCGCGGATTTCGAGGGGTTCCCGTGGCGCGACGACCCGAAGGGCTGGAAGGCCTGGTGCGAGGGCACCACCGGCTATCCGGTCGTCGACGCGGCCGCGCGCCAGCTCCTCACCGAGGGCTACGTGCACAACCGCGCGCGCATGATCGCCGCGAGCTTCCTCACCAAGCACCTCGGCATCGACTTCCGCCGCGGCGAGGCCCATTACCTCGAGTGGCTCGTCGACGGCGACTGGGCCGCGAACGACCTCGGCTGGCAGTGGTCGGCCGGCTGCGGGTGCGACGCGCAGCCGTACTTTCGGGTGTTCCACCCCGTGACCCAGGGCCAGCGCTTCGACCCCGAGGGGACGTACGTGCGCACCTGGGTGCCCGAGCTCGCGCGCCTGCCCACGCGGCACCTCCACGCGCCGTGGGAGGCGCCGGAGCTCGAGCTCCGCGCCGCTGGGGTACGCCTCGGCGAGCACTACCCGCGGCCGATCGTGGACCACGCGACCGCGCGCGCCCGGTTCCTCGCCGACGCCAAGCGCCACCTCGCGCGCTAGCCGGCGACGAACGTGGCGAGTCGCTCGATCACGTCGGCGTCGCGGAGGATGCGGGTGTGACCGAGGCCCTCGGTCACCTCGAGCCGCGCGCCGGGCCACGCCGCGACGAGGCGCTGGCTGGTCGTCAGAGGGACCTCCTTGTCCAGGGCGTCGTGCACCACGAGCAGCGGCGCCTCGAAGTCGCGCGCGAGCTCGGGGGCGTAGAGGTCCTCGAGCCTCGTCGCGAACCGGGTCTCCACGCGCCGTCGCAGCGCCTCGACCACGGGCGCGCGCAGCCTCGCGTGCTCCGAGAACACGCGCATGAACTCGCGCACGTCGATCGGCGGCGCCACGAAGGCGTAGCGCTGGAACAGGCCCGCCTCCCGCGTGGTGCGCTCCGTGGAGCCCTGCGCGCGGTGGGCGGCGACGACCGTGGCGGCGGCGCCCATCGAGTGGGCCACCACCGCGTGGAGCGAGGCGCCGACCGGCCGGATCACGTCCACCACCGCCTCGATCGCCGAGGCCATCTCGAGGAGCGACGATCGCGCGCCGGGGCTCTCGCCGTGTCCCGGGCCGTCGAAGGTCACGACCTCGAACCCGCGCGCGACCAGCGGCGCGACCAGGCCTCCGAGCTGCGCGCCTCGCCCGTTCCACCCGTGCACCAGCAAGACGACCGGCCCTTCGCCCCAGCGGAAGCCGGCCAGCGAGCCGAACGCCGAGGGCACGCGGAAGCGCCGCCCGGTCGCGAGCAACGCCTGCTCCGCCTCGGGAGGTGTCCGGCGGGTGGTGCGGAACATGAGCGATTCCGAGACCCACGCCGCGACGTCGGCGGCCCTGGCTTCGACCTCGGTCGCTGCGCGCAGCACCGGCCAGGCCCAGCCGAGGCCGTCGAGCTTCTTTGAATAAGAACGAACGGTCGTGCTTTTATTGGGGTGCATCGGAGGTCTCCTCGTTCGTGGGTTGGAATCACGCGCGATCGGCGTGGAGCAATCGGTCGAGGGCAGCGCGGAGGCGCGCGGGGCCGGCGGGGTCCCGCAGCAAGCGGGCGACCTGGTGGTAGCCGTAGCCGAGGCAGTAGATCTCGAAGGCGAGCTGCTGGGGATCGAGGCCCTTCGACAGGTGGCCCTCCTCGATCGCCACCTTCGCGATGGTCGAGAAGGTGTCCACGAGGTCACGCTGGGAGGCCACGAGCAGGTCGCGCGCCGGGCCCGGGCGATCGTCGAGCTCCACTGCTGCGACGCGGAAGATGCAGCCCCCTGGGAGGTCGTCGCCCCAGGCGATCCAGCGGTCGAACAACGCGCGCAGGCGGGGTTCGCCGCGCGGCGCCTTGAGCGCCGGGCTCACCACCCGCGCGATGAAGCGGTCGATGCCTGCCTGCAGGATGGCGACCTCGAGGTTGTCGCGCGAGGCGAAGTGGGCGAACAGCCCGCTCTTGGACATGCCGACCTGCTCGGCCAGCCGGCCGATGGTGACCCCGGCCAGACCTCTCGCGACTCGCCATGGCGAGCGCCGCGTCGAGCACGGTGCTGCGGGTGTCTTCGCCCTTGGTCACATCTCCAACAATAGAACGGTCGTTCGTTTCGTCAAGGCCCCCTCGAGCCCTATCGGTGCGAACGCGACGCGACGCAGAAAAATATCCCTCCGGGCCGATCCCGGTGCATGGTTCTGCCCGATGCGCCCCTGGATCGTCGCCGCCACGCTCGGCCTGACCCTCGTGGTCGGCCCGCTCGCGCGCGACGCCCACGCCGAGCCCACGCCCCAGGAGCTCGCCACCGCGCGCGCGCTGTTCGAGGATGCGGTCGAGCTCGAGAAGAAGAAGGACTACGCGGCCGCGCTCGGCATGTTCCGCAAGGTCGCGACCATCAAGTCGACCGGGGTCGTGCGCTACCACGAGGGGTACTGTGCCGAGAGGCTCGGGCGCTGGGTCGAGGCGCTCGACGCCTACAACCGCGCGGTCCTCGAGGGGCAGGGCGACCCGAAGCAGAAGCAGGCCGTCGACGCCGCCAAGAAGGCCGAGACCGCCCTCCGGCCGCGCGTCCCGCGGGTGCACGTGAAGGTGTCGATGCCCCGCAAGGGCAAGTACGAGCTGCGCATCGACGGCACGCCGATCGCGAGCGCGCTGCTCGACACGCCCATCTTCGTCGACCCCGGCAAGCACGTGGTCGAGGTGAGCGCCGACGGCCTCGTCGCCAAGCCGCAAGAGGTCACGGTCGCCGAGAAGGAGCTCAAGGACGTCAGCGTCGAGCTCGAGGAACCCGGCAAGCCGGTCGCGGATCCGCCGCCGAAGAAGGACCCGGAGCCCAAGAAGGACCCGGAGCCCAAGAAGGACCCCGAGCCGAAGAAGCCCGTGGAGCCCGCCGCCGATCTGGTGCCGGCGCGCTCGCTCGTGGTGTCGTTCCACGTCGGCAACGCGTCCCCTGGTGGACAGCTGTTCGATCCCGCAGGAGGACAGGCTCCGCAGTTCAAGCAGGACGGCAACGCGGATCAGGCCAACTACGTGGGCTTCGGGCTCGCCTTCGAGCTCGACGTCGGCGTCCGGGTGCTACCGGCCCTGACGGTGTTCCTTCTCGGCCAGCGGGCGGGGCTCTCGATGAGCGGCGCCGGGAAGCTGGATGCCGACTCTTCCGCGTCGACCCGCGCGCTCGGCCTCGGCGTGGCGCTCGAGAGCCCGAAGCTCGCCAAGAAGTTCTCGGTGTTCGGCGAGCTGTCCCTTGCGCGCCGCTGGCTCGACATCGACCTCAACGGCAAGGCCGTGGCCACCTTCCGCGGCACCGAGCCTCGCATCCGGGTCGGGCTCACCTACCAGGTGGCCTCGACCTTGGCGCTCGTGGCCTCCGGCTGGCTTTCGTTCGGCAGCTACGGCTCGGCGACCTACCAAGACACGAATGGGAGCACCGAGCCGGATCTGGCCTCGGCCTCCCACACGTTCCTCGGCGGATCCCTCGGCGTCACCTGGGACGCCGTGGTGTTCCAGCGAACTACCCCAACATGGCCTTGAGCTTGGCCTTGGAGGTGTTCGCGCCAGCGTGCCGCGCGGTCTCCTTGCCAGCCTTCACCACCACCATCGTGGGGACGCCCTTGATGCCGAACTTGGCGGCGGTCGCGGGGGCCTCGTCGATGTCGAGCTTGGCGACCTTGTAGGTGCCGGCCGTCTCGTCGGCGAGCTCGTCGATCATCGGCGCGATCATCTTGCAGGGGCCGCACCAGGTGGCCGTGAAGTCGATGAGCACGGGCTTGTCGCTCTTGAGCACCTCGGACTCGAAGTTGAGATCGTTCAGCGTGACGACGTTCTTGCCTGCCATGGGGACCAGCTCCTTCGAGGGTACGATGCCGGACCCCCACGCGGAGGTCCACGACGGGGTGACAGCCCCGAGACCCCGGCCTAGCTGTTCCGCGTGAAGGACGGAACCGTCGCCGGGGCCGCGCTCATCGCCGCGGGCGTCCTTTTCCTCTTCGTCCAGGTGCGGGCCGAGGGGCCGCCGCGGTGCCCGTCCGGCATGGTCGCGCTCGGGACCCGCTGCTGCGGGGAGGGCGCCCACCTCGACGGCGATCGCTGCGTCGACGCCAAGCGCTGCAGCGAGGCGCTCGCGCTCGTCGACGGGCACTGCGTCGCGCCGCGGCGCAAGGTGACCATTCCGGCCGGGACCTCGGCCTGGAAGCCGCCGGACGACACGGTCGGGCCGGGCGAATATGCCGTCACCGGCACGTTCCGGATCGACGCCTACGAGGTGCATTACAGTGCTTATGCGTCGTGCACCCAGGCCGGCGCGTGCGCACCACTCGCCAGGGTCGGCGACCCGGGCCAGGCGGTCTCGAACGTGACCCTCGGCGAAGCGCGGGCGTTCTGCCGGTTCGCCGGCGGCCGCCTCCCGCGCGACGCCGAGTGGCTGCGCACCGCGCTCGGAGACGTCGAGACCCGCTACCCGTGGGGCGACCCCGACGCGCTCTGCCTCCGCGCGAGCTACGGCCTCGTGCGCGGTCGTTGCGCCAAGGGCGCCACCGCGCCCGACACGGCGGGCGCGCGGCCCTGGGGGCAGACCAAGCTCGGCGTGCACGACCTCGCCGGCAACGTGGCCGAGTGGGTCGAGGACGGCGCGCCGCCGAACCACGGCGAGGTGCGCGGCGGCAGCTTCGAGGACGACGACGCGACGGCCTTGCGCGCGCGCTGGCGCAAGGTGCTGCCCGAGGGGACTCGGCATGCCTGGGTGGGCTTCCGCTGCGCGCACGATGGGCCTGGCCCATGATCGGCGCCGCGTGGGATCTGCTGGGCGACGTCTACTCGCGCTTCTCGAACAAGGGCGGCACCTTGCTCGGTGGCGCCATCGCCTTCTACTCGCTGCTCTCGATCGCGCCCGTGCTGGTCATCGCGATCCACGTGGCGAGCCTGCTCGCGAGCGAGGCCATCGTGCGCCACACGCTCACCGAGGACCTCGCGCGCTGGGTCGGCCGCGACGGCGCCGACACCATTGCCGGTCTGCTCGACACCGCGCTGCGCTCGAGCTCCGGCCCACTTTCGAGCGTCCTCAGCATCGTGGTGCTGGTCTACGCCTCGACCCAGCTGTTCGACCAGCTGCAGTACGCGATCAACCACGTGTGGGGCGTGCAGTCCCGGAGCGGAGAGAGCTTTCGCAAGAAGGCGCTCTGGGAGCTGCGCCGCCGCTCGGTCGCGTTCGGCATGGTGGTGCTCGTCGGCGTGGGCCTCCTCGGCATGGTGATCCTCAAGGCGATCATGAGCGCGGTGAGCAACGCGGTCGGCAACGTGCTGCACGTGACCCTCCAGCAGCAGGCGCTCGAGAACGGCCTCTCGTTCCTCGTCGCGACCACGCTGTTCGCCACCATCTTCAAGCTGGTGCCCGAGGTGCACGTGCGCTGGCGCGACGTGTGGCTCGGGAGCGCGTTCACGGCCACGCTGTTCTCGATCGGCGCCGGGCTCCTCGGCATGTACCTCGGACGCAAGGGCGTGCGCTCGAGCTGGGGCGCCGCGGGCTCGCTGGTCGCGCTGCTCCTCTGGGTCCACTACTCGGCGCAGATGTTCTTCTTCGGCGCGGCGTTCACCGCCGAGTGGGCCAAGCGGCGCGGCCGGCCGATCGAGCCCAACGAGTACTCCCACCGGGTCACCGTGGTGGACGACGACGGGCCGGCGCCCTGACACCGAGGGAACATCCCTCGCGCCGCCGTCGTTCCCTTGCTACCTCCGTGAACGTGGCCGATCGTGGACGGTCTTCTTCCGAGCGGCCCCAAAAGGCCGCAGGAACCGGGACGTCGGGCCTCTCGCCGTCGACCCTCCCCACGGGTGCGCCCGGGGAAGAAGAGCCGCCGCGCGAGCAGCGGACGACGACGGGCGGCACGTCCTCGCCCTCGCGCGCCAAGAAGCGCGCGCGCCGACGGCTGGTCCTCTGGCTGAAGCGCCTCGCCCTCGCGGGCCTCGTGCTCGCCGCCGCGGGCACCATCACCCTCGCGGTGGTGGTCCGCCGCATCGAGGGGGGCCTCCCGAGCGTCGCCGATCTGCGCAAGGGTTACCGCCCGCCGCAGGTCACCCGCGTGCTCGCCAAGGACGGCAGCCTGCTCGCCGAGCTCTACACCGAGCGGCGCACGGTGGTGAAGCTCGACAAGCTCCCCGCCCACGTGAAGCTCGCGGTGCTCGCGGCCGAAGACGCCGGCTTCTACGAGCACCAGGGCCTCGACTACATCGGCATCGCGCGCGCGGTCTGGGTGAACCTGCGCAACAAGAAGACCAAGCAGGGCGCGTCGACCATCACCCAGCAGGTGGTGAAGAACCTGCTGCTCGACAACCAGCGCACGTACCGCCGCAAGATCCGCGAGATCCTGCTCGCGCGCCGCATCGAGCAAGAGCTCTCCAAGGACGAGATCCTCGAGCTCTATCTCAACCACATCTACTTCGGCGCCGGCCGGTACGGCATCGAGGAGGCGGCCCTCGGCTACTTCGGCAAGCACGCCGCCGAGCTCACCGTGGCGCAGGCCGCGCTGCTCGCCGGGCTGCCGGCGTCGCCCAACGGGTACAACCCGCGCATCAACCTCGAGGCCGCCAAGGCGCGCCGCACCCACGTCCTCGGGCAGCTCCGCGCCAAGAACTTCATCGACGCCACTACCTACGACGCGGCGATGGTCGAGCAGATCCACCTCGCCCCCGCGATCGAGACGGGCGACGATCTCGCCCCCGAGGTGGTGGAGCTCGTGCGCAAGACCATCAAGGAGGTCGCCGGGGAGGAGGCCGCGCGCAAGGGCGGGTTCACGGTGGAGACCACCATCGATCCCGCGCTGCAGCGGCTCGCGCGCACGGCGGTGCGCGACGGCGCCGCGGCCTACGACAAGCGCTGGAAGCTGCTCGGGCCGTTCCCTCCGTATCCGGCCGACGGCAAGGACCCGAAGACCAAGAAGAAGCTCCCGCCCCAGGAGAAGCCCTTCGAGGGCACCCCACGCTACGGCCACGGAGACGTCTACGTCGGCGTCGTGGTCGGGCACGACGACCTGGCGCGCACGATCGACGTGGCGGTCGGCAACCTGCACGGCGTGATCAAGCTCGAGGCCAAGGATCGCTACGCGGGCGATCTCGCGCCGAGCGCGTGGGCCGCCCTCGGCACGCGGCTGCGCGTGTCCTTGCTCGCGCCGCCGCCCACCGCGCCCGCCGCCGCCGGTTCGGCGAGTGGCTCGGTCAGCGCGGTCGCCCCCGTCGCCTCGAGCCTCGCCGCCACCCCGGCCAAGGTCCCGCTCCGGCTCGAGCTCGGTCCCGAGGCCGCGTTCGTCGCGATCGACGTGCGCACCAAGCGGGTCCTCGCGCTGGTCGGCAACATCGAGGGCGTGGTCGGGGGCCTCGACCGCGCGAGCCACGCGCACCGGCAGCCCGGCAGCACGTTCAAGCCGTTCGTGTACGGCGCCGCGCTCGCCGCCAAGAAGTACACGCCCGCGAGCCTCGTCGAGGCCACGGCGGCCACGTTCGGCGGCTACCACCCCAAGAACTACGAGGCCTGGACCAAGGACGAGCCCGTGCGCCTGCGCGACGCGCTCGCGCAGTCGATCAACATGGTCGCGGTGCGCGTCGCCGCCGACATCGGCCCGCAGATGGTGGTCGACTTCGCGCACGCCGCGGGCATCTCGGCCAAGCTGCAGCCCGACCTCGCGATCGCGCTCGGCGCCTACGAGGTCACGCCGCTCGAGCTCGCCGGCGCCTACACCACGATCGCTTCGGGGGGCATCTACGAGGCCCCGCAGATCCTGGTGCGCATCGTCGGCCCCGACGGCAAGGAGCTCGCGCTGCCCGCGCGCAAGCCACCGCAGCGCGCGTTCGGCGAGGCCGAGGCCTACGTGCTCACCAGCATGATGACCTCGGTCGTCGAGCGCGGCACGGCGCAGGCCGCCAAGGTCCTCGGGCGTCCGCTCGCCGGCAAGACGGGCACCAGCAACGCCGCCAAGGACACTTGGTTCGCTGGCTTCTCCACCGACGTCGTGGCGGTGAGCTGGGTGGGCTACGACGACGGCAAGGCGCTCGGGGCCGGCGAGGCCGGCGCGCGCACGGCGCTGCCCGCGTGGATCGCGTGGATGAAGCAGGCCCAGAAGGACCGGCCCAAGGCCGAGTTCCCGCGGCCGGCGGGCGTCGTCACGGTGAAGATCGACCCCAAGACCGGCAAGCTCCCGTACCCCGACCAAGAAGATTCGATCGACGAGATCTTCCTCGTGGGCACCGAGCCCAAGGAGACCGCCGACCCTCCCACCGGCAAGAAGTCCCCGCTGCCGCCCGAAGACGCGCCCGAGGACCCGTGGGCCACCCCCCCGAGCGGTTCGGCCTCCACCGTGTCCACCAAGGCCACCGAGTGACGAGCACGCGACGCGCGTTCCTCGCCGGCGCGTCGATGCTCGGCCTCGCGGCGTTCACCCGAGAACTCGACGCCGCGGCGGCACCGCCGGTGCGCTTCAAGTGGCCGTGGCCGGTCAAGGCGCCCGATCCGCACGCGCTCGGCGACCCATGCGCGGCCCTCCTCGCGGCGACCCTGTACCCACCCCTCTACGTGCGCGCGGTCGACGGCATGCTCGAGCCCAAGGGTGCGCTCGCCGGACCCAAGGAGATCAAGAACGGCCTGCGCGTCGACCTCGTGCCCGGGTTGCGCCCGAGCGACGTGCTCGCGTCCCTCGCGGCCGCCAAGAGCCGCGGCGCGCGCCTCGCCCTCCGCGACGTGCCGGTCCCCCGCGTGGAGGGCGAGCAATCGGTGGTGTTCCCCGGCTTCCTCGACCCCGACGCGCTCATGCGTCGGCTCGCGACGCCCCTCGCCGGCATCGCCCGCATCGAGCCGCGGCGCCTGCTCCCGACCGGTGGGTGGGACCTCTCCGTCAAGGAGCGCGAGAGCACCACCGTGCTCGAGCTCACGCGCCGCCCCACCACGCCGGCGGTCGGCGTGCAGCCCTCGGGCCTGCCGCGCATCACCCGCTTCGAGCTCGAGGGAGTGGTCGACCTCGCGCGCGCTGCGCACGTTCGAGCGCTTCGAGAGCGAGCTCTCGTACCTCGCCGATGGACTGTTCGCGCCGCGCCCCGGCGCCCGGCCGATGGACCTCGGCGCGCTCGCCTACGTCGGGCTCCGCGCCGGCTCCGAGGTGCCCGAGCTCCGGTCACCGGGCGCCGTCCACCGCATCCTCGAGTCGCTGCCCGCCGATCGGTTCGGTCACCTCGGCCTCCTGCGGCGCGGGCACGTGGCGGCGGAGCCCGTCGGCGCCCATGACACGGCGTCGCTCGCCCCCAACGTCGCCGTCGTCGCGCGCGTGTCGCAGCCCATGCTCGTCGGCGCCGCGGAGATCCTCGCGCGCGAGCTCGGTGGCATCGCGCGCGTGCTCGACGACGCCACCTTCGCGCGGGTCGAGGCCGAGGGGCGCTTCCCGCTGCTTCTCGACCTCGTGCGCCCGATCGACGACACCGCGGAGGGCGCGGCGATCGCCCTCGCCACCTTCGCGGGCGCCAACGTGCCGAAGAGCGGCGCCACGCCGAGCTCGGTGGGCAAGGAGGGCAGCGCGGTCCTCGGCTGGGAGATCGCCCTCCTCGGTGCGCAAGCCTCCCACGTCTGGATACCTCGCGCCCCGTTCGGCGGGCTCGATCTCGCGGTCGGCGCGGTGGGGTAGCATCTCGGGCATGAAGCCCGCCGTCATGCTCGAGAAGTGCAAGCGCGAGCAGTGGAAGCTCACCGATCTCGACTGGAACGCCAAGCCGCGCGAGATGTCCCGCGAGGACGAGATGGCCATCGTCCAGTACTTCGTCGACATGGCATCGATCGAGCGCCTCGCCGGCGCGCTGTTCCGCGAGCAGGAGCAGAAGGTCGACGACCCGATCCTCTCGCAGATCTTCCGCTCGTTCGTCGCCGACGAGATGCGGCACGCGGCGGTCGCCGAGCGGCTCGCCGAGTTCTACGACGTGCGACACCTCAAGAAGTACGAGACCAACCCGCACCTCGCCGCGTTCTATCCGTGCTTCATCGAGACCGTCCGCCGCATGCCGCCGGACATCGCCAACATCTACATCACGGCGGGCGAGCTGATCCTCGACGTGGCGCTGCTCCGCTCGATCAACGACTACGTGCACGACGAGATGAGCCAGCGCGCGATGGACCTCGTCAACCGCGACGAGTCCCGGCACATCGCGGTCGACTACCACATGCTCGAGTACTACAGCTCCGAGGAGTACGACTGGGCCCTCGCGCAGCGGCCGAAGACCTCCCTGCGCGAGCGCGTCGCCGGGCAGTGGGCGTTCGCCAACATGCTGTGGCACGCGAGCCCGTTCATCCGCGCGGTGTTCTTCGAGCCGATGGCGGTCGTCGATCCGAGCGGCAAGCGCATGAAGGAGGCGTTCCGGCGGATGCAGATCCTCGGCGCCAAGCCCAACGTGAAGCGCCGGCCGTTCGTGCGGGTGATGATGGCGCTGCAGGAATTGTATCGTCGGCCCTGGGCGTCGGCGACCATCGGCCCACTCCTCGAGCGCGCGACGGGGGTACCCGGCAGCGTGCTCGTGCGCCTGATCGACGAGGAGGACGAGCGGCGCGCGGCGCGCCTGAGCTTCGACGAGCTCGCGGAAGAGGCGCTCTCGGCGAAGCTCCGCGACTAGGCGCTCACGGCGTGACGATGACCTGACCGGCCTGCCCACGGCTGGTGCAGTGGGTCATGTAGTCGCAGAAGTAGTCGAACGTTCCGGCGGTCGGGAAGGTCTGCTTGAACGTGTACGGAGCGTTGTGCAGGCCGCTGTCGAAGCCGGGCGCCTTGGTGCAGGACGCGCCGCTCGTGACGGTGTGGGTGCCCTGGGTGAAGTTCCAGGTGACCGTCTCGCCGGCCTTGATGGTGATGGTGGCCGGGGAGTACTTGAAGTTGCTCACCGTCACCACGTGCTCGCCTGGCGCGGTCTCGCCACCCGCGTCCACGGCGCCCGTGTCGGTCGTCCCCATGTCCATCTCGCCCATGTCGTCGGCGGCGTCGGACCCCGCATCGGTCGTGGTGGGCGTGGACGACGAGCTGCAGGCAGCGAGGAAGAGCGTGACGAGCAAGGCATGGCGCATCGAGCTGTCTTGCCACGGCGCGCACGCCGTTTCCAACCCCCTCCAAGGTCGAGCCGTCACTGCTCCACGCAGTAGAGATTCCCGAAGTCCGAGCAGTAGTAATTGAAGGGGCTGCCCGTGACGTTGGCGTTGGGGTTGCGGAAGTAGTCCAGTCTGGCCAGGGTGGGCTCGCCGATGCGCGGCTGTTCGGTGCTCGAGCTCGAGGTCCAGTTGGCGCACGTGCCGGTGTCGCTCCCGGGCTCGGACGGGCTCGCCGCGCCGCTCCAGGTCCACGACTCGAACTTCAGCTTCGCGTACGTGCCGTCGGCCGTCTCCCAGATCCCCGTGTCGAACGACCCCTCGATCAACGCCTTGCCGGTGCCGATGAGGGCTCCCGAGGGGCGGATGTACTGGGCGGTCGGCGAGATCACCGTGCTCGCTGCGACGCCCTTGCGCGCGACGAGCGCCTTGAAGGTGCGCTTGTCCGTGCGTACCGCGTCGGCGTCCGCCTGGCAGACCTTGTCGCCGTCGGCGATGCTCGCCGAGCTGGCCGTCGTCCGCGTGAGGAAGACCATCTTGCCGGCGACGGGTGCGGGGGGCGAACGGTCTCCGCCGTCGGTCTGCACGCAGTAGACGTGGTTCTGCTCGTTGCACGCGGCTCCCACCCCGTCGAGGTAGTCGACGGCCGCGTAGAGTCCCGACTCCGGGACGCCGTAGATGCCTTCGTCCGCCTTGGACTTGCTCGACCAGTACTTGCAGTGGGACGAGGGTTTGCCGCCCGGGGCGAAGCCGGTCCAGACGCCGTCGAGCGTGATCTCGCGACCGTTCTCGTCGAGCGAGATGGCGCGGTGGAAATGACCGGAGAGCAGATCGTCGGCCGTATCGGCGAGGTACTTCCCGTCGACGCGCACGAAGCCGGAGATCGACCCGAGCCGGGCCTTCAGATCAGGGCCTCTGCTCGGGTCGCGCACGACGAGCGCGAGGAACGTGCCCTTTCGACCGACCGTGCCGGCGAGCCGCTGACAGACGGCGTCGGCGGCGGCGCCGTCCCCCCCGAAGTCGGCCGTCAGCGACTCCGACGAGACGAACACCAGGTGCCCGTCGCCGGCGGTGGCGCCGTCGGCCACGTCGCTCGCTCCCCCGTCGACGCGGACCTGGTAGCCGTCGACGCCGGTGATCGCGTTGCAGCCCAGCAGGGCCGCCGTGAGCCACAGCGGCCGCATCAGAACGCCCCCTCGAGTCGCAGGCCCGCCGTCGTGGGGCCGACCGAGACTCCCACGGTGGTGGGCTTGGCTCCGCGCACGAACAGGCTCACCCCGAACACCGCGAGGCCGACCCCACCGACGATGAAGCCCACGGTCGAGATGTTGCCGGCGTGGCGAGAGGTGTCGAGGTCGTAGCTCGCGCTCGGCGGGCACGACTTGTCCGCGGCGCACACGTCCTTCGCCTTGCCGAGGCGCGTGAGCGCGACGATCCCGCGACGCCGCCGACCGCGACACCGACCACCCCGACCGACAGCCCGACGATGCCGAAGGCCGGGATGCCGTTCGAAGGCGCGGGGGCGATCGGCGTGGGTGGTGTGGGGTTCGGCGGGGGCATCACCTTGGGTGGCGGTTCGGCGCCAGCGAGGGTCGGCGTGAGCACGACCTCGCGGGTCTCTCCCTCGGCGAGGACGACCGAGCTCCTCGCGAGCTCGGTGGTGTCGCGCACCAGGCGCAAGACGTGGGTCCCCGGGTCGAGGCGCCGCGGCTGACCGAGCGCCGCGGTCGGCACCTCGGCTTCGTCGACCAGCACCTTCACGGTGGCCGGATCGACGCCGCTGACCTTCGGCACGAGCGAAGGGATGCGATCCTTGAGGGAGAGGGCGAGCGCGTCGGCCTCCTCGCGCGCCTTCTGCGCGGTGGCGCTCTCGTTCGGTGGCACGGGGAGCTTGCTGGCGGTGAGCGCTGTCTCTCGCGCCTCGACGAGCTTGCCGACCAGCGCGAGGGTCTTGGCCAGATCGAGCCCGGTGATCGGGGTCGGCGCGAGCGCCCACGCCGCGCGGAACTTCTCGAGGGCTTCGGGGAGCTTGCCCGCCTCACGCAGCTTCTTGCCCTCGCGCCACAGCTCGCGCGCGCTCTCGAGGTCGATCGCGGAGGGCGCCGCCGAAGCGAGCGGCAGGCCGAGGGGCACCTGGGCGAGCAGCAGCACTGCACAGAGCAGCCTACTGGATGTCGTCTTCATCGGGCTTCTTCGGCTTGGGAACGACCGGCGCGGTGGAGGCGCTGGCCTTGGGGAGGACGCTCGGCTTGAAAGAGACCTTCGGCGCCACCGTACTCGCGGGCGCCGTCGGCTTCGCGGACACGATGGCGGAGGGCTCCGGGCTCGGGGTGCTCGTCGACGCTGCCACGACGCTGCTCACGGCGGGCGATGCGCTGGTCGCCACCGTCGCCGTCGGTGCGGCCGCACCCTCCGTCGGCGCAGGAGGCGTCGTGCGGCGCGTGGCGAAGAACCCGATCAGGCCGATCGCCGCGAGCACCGGGGCCGCGATCCACCACTTCGGCGCGCGCGGTCGCGCGGCCGTCCTCACGCTGGCGCCGCCCAGCGTCGGGGACGGCGCCGGCGTCATCGCCAGGGTCGCCGCCGTCTCCTTGGACAGCGCGACCGCCGGCTGCGAGGAGACGTTGACCGTCGCTGCGAGACCGTCGCTCGGGACCGAGTACAGGGGCAGCTCGGTGCGCTCGACGCGGATGGGGCCGCTCTTGTCGACCACCGAGGCCATCCCGCGCGCCTTCTCGAGCGACTCGGCGAACTCCCGCGGCGTGCGGAACCGCTGCTCGCGGTCGCGGTGGCAGGCCTTCTCGAACCACTCGTCGATCGCCGTGGGGAGGTTCGGCGCGAGCGCGGTGGGCCGCTCGAAGTCGCGCTGGTGGATGGCGATGGCGAGCGCGCCGACCGTGTCTCCGTGGAAGGGTCGCTTCCCGGCGAGCATCTCGTAGGCCATGATCCCGAGGGCCCACAGGTCGACGCGCCCGTCGATGTCGCGCTTGCCGAGGATCTGCTCGGGGCTCATGTAGACCGGGGTACCGACCAGGCTGCCACTCGCCGTGGTGGCGCCGAGCGTGTCGATGTCCTTGGCGACGCCGAAATCGAGGACCTTCACGAACACGTCGCCGTCGGCGTCGCAGAGGAACACGTTGTCCGGCTTGATGTCGCGGTGGACGATCCCACGCTCGTGGGCGCGGGTGAGCGCCTTGCAGACCTGCGCGACGATCGCGACCACCTCGCCCGGCTGCAGCTTCGGCGGCACCGACAGGCGGGCCGCGAGCGACTCGCCCTCGAGCAGCTCCATGATGATGAACGGCAGGCCGCCTTCGCCGACGCCGTGGTCGAGCACCTGCACCACGTGAGGGCTGCGCACCTGCGCGGCGGCGCCGGCCTCGCGCGAGAAGCGGTCGCGGAACACCTCGTCGGTGGCGAGCGTCGTCGACATGAACTTCACGGCCACCTTCGTGCGCAGCGTGAGGTGGTCGCCGATCCACACGCTGCCCATCCCCCCCTGGCCGAGGGGGCGGACCAGCCGCACCGAAGGCGTCACGAGGTGCCCCGCGTGGGGCTCGAAGAACGGCGCAGGCATCCGAACCCGCATGATACGCCACAGCCGACAGGGGCGCGCCACGCAACGTTCGCTTGTGGCGTCCGCCGTTCCGCCGGAGGATCGGGGGATGCGAGCTCGCTCCCTCTTCACCGCGCTGGCGCTCGTCTCGGGCTGCGTCTCGGGCTGCGGTTCCGACGAGGCCACGCCTCCGGCGGAAGCGGGCGCCGACACCGCCGAGCCGGACCTCGAGGGGTTCGTGAAGGACTTGCCTACATCCTGCGCCTTCGACTGCAAGAAGGGGTGTCCCGAGGAGAAGCCGGCCGGCCCGTTCATCTGTCCGGCCATGGCCGACTGGAGCGCGGTTCCCCACGCGGTCGGCTGCGGCCCGTCTGCGCCTGCGTTTCCGTCCTCCGTCGCGGGTCGCTGCTCCGCGAGCGCGCCGACGGGCGAGGCCCTGCGCACCGCGGGCGCCGTCGACGCCTCCACCTTCGTGTTGCCCGACGGTCACCGCATCACCCCCGCCGGCGCCGAGGTGGAGCTGGTCGACGACGCGCACCTCGGCGGCTTCCCGGTCCGCGTCGCCCGGGTGCCGTCGACGCGCTTCGTGCTCGTCGTCGAGGCGGGCTTCGGGGAGCACCTCGTGCGCGCCATCGACGCCGACGCCCTCGCCGCCGGCGCCGGCAAGAAGGCCATCGTCTCCACCGTGGTCGTCCCACGCGCCAACTGGGGCGTGGTGGTCGTGCCCGACGCGAGCGGCAAGCACCGCGCGTACGTCTCGGGCGGGGCGCTCGGCAAGGTGTACGCGGTCGTCGTCGACGACGCGACCGGCGCCCTCGCCCTCGACGACAAGCTGAGCATCGACCTCGGCACGGTGGCCACGTCCGACGGCGCCGTACCGTTCTTCGCCACCTCGCTCGCCGCCACCCCCGACGCGACCCGCCTCGTGGTCGGCTCGGTCAAGGGCAGCGAGGCGCGCGTCTTCTCCATCGCAGCCGCCGATCACGGCAAGCAGCTCGCGGCCGCCGGGCTCGGCGGGACGGAGCACTTCGGCGTCGCCATCGACCCGGCGGACGCCAAGGGCGAGGTCGCCTGGGTGCCGCTGTGGGGCGACGCCAAGATCGTCGCGCTCGACACCAAGACCGGCGCGGTCAAGCAGACCGTTCCCACCGGCAAGAACCCGGAGGGGTTCGCGTTCCTCGACGCGCGCTGGATGGTCGTCGCCGCCGCCGACGGGGACACGCTCGCCCTCGTCGATCGCGTCGCGAGCACGGTCGCCGCCACCGTCTCGATCGGCGCCGCGGGCTCGCACGGCTTCTCTCCCACGGCGATGGCCTGGGACGCAGCGTCTCATCGCCTGTACGTCGCCGAGACCATCCTCGACGCGATCGAGGTGTTCGACGTCACCCTGGACGCGAGCAAGGCGCCCCTCCTCACGAGCCTCGGCCGCATCCCCACGGCGTGGTGGCCCACCGACGTGGTCGTCGACGGCACCAGGCTCTTCGTGGTGGAGGGTCGGGGCTACGGCGCCGGCAAGGGCCGCACGGGCAAGGCCTTCGCGCCCGGGTACGGAGAGATCGCCGAGAGCATGAAGGGCACGGTGCGCGTCATCGACCTCGCGACCCTCGATCTGGCCGCGTCGACGAAGAAGGTCGCGGCCAACGCGGCGCTCGCCGACGTCGGCGGCTACCCGACGGTGAGCTGCCCCGACGGCGCGCCGTACGATTTCCCCGTGCCCCGCACCAACACGGAGGGGGCCTCGAAGCTCATCACGCACGTGCTGTGGATCGTCCGCGAGAACAAGAACTTCGACTCGCTGCTCGGCGACATGCCGGGTGTGAACGGCCAGGCCTCCCTCGTGATGGCGCCCGGCAAGATGGACGAATACTGGCGCAATTTCCGGGGGATCGGCCGCACCTGGACGATCGCGGACAACTACTACACCGACGCCGAGTACAGCAACCAAGGGCACGTCTGGCTCACCTACGGCCGGACCACCGACTACACCGAGCGCACGTGGGTCGTCGCCGCCTCGGGCAAGGGCCGCGAGAGCCTCGGGGGCGTGCTCGACGTGGGTCGCGCCGAAGAGGGCTCCGTGTTCGAGTGGCTCCTGAAGCACGATCAGGAGTTCGACATCCTCGGCGAGGGCACGGGTCTGCCCAAGGTGCCGAAGGGCAAGCGCAACCCGGTCGACTCGCGGTACCCCGGGATCGTCCAGAACATCGGCCTCGAGGACGTGACCAAGGCCTGCTACTTCGCCGCGCGCACGCGCGCCCTGTGCGATCTGCACGCCTTCACGTACATGACGCTGCCGAACGACCACACGTTCGGGGGCGGCGGTTCGCGACCGAGCCCGGGCACCATGATCGCCGTGAACGACGAGGCCACCGGCATGGTGCTGGACGCCCTCGGCCGCTCGCCGTTCTGGGCGTCGACGCTGGTGGTGATCACCGAGGACGACCCCCAGGACGGCGGCGACCACGTCGACCTGCACCGCACCCCGCTCGTGTTCGCGGGCCCCTGGGTCAAGCGTGGCTACGTCGCCAAGGCGCACTACGACGTGGCCTCCCTCGTGAAGCTGCTCGCCCACCTGCGCGGACTGCCCTACCCGAACGAGGTCGTCGCGCGCGCCGCTCTGCCGCTCGAGATGTTCACCGCGACGCCCGACTACGGCACCTGGAAGGTCCAGCCGCGCTCGGTGCCGCTGGCCTGCAACGACGAGGGAACGCCGTTCGCGCTCGAGGCCAAACACTGGGATTTCGACGAGATCGACGAGCAGCCGGGCCTCGGCGCCCAGCTGCGGAGGATCTTCGCCGTCGCGCATTGATCCCGTATCCTCGGCGCCATGGCGACCATCGACGTCGAGGGGGAAGAGCTGGTCATCCACATGACCGGGCTCGGGGAGAAGCTGATGGCCCTGCGCAGCGAGGTGCGGCTGCCGCTGTCTCACGTGAAGGCGGTGCGCGCGCGCCCCGAGGAGCTGTTCGACGACACGTTCATCTTCCGCGTGTTCGGCGCCTCGCTGGTCGAGACGCACCTCGGCTACTTCTGGAAGAAGGGCGATGGCCTCGTGTTCATCGACATCCACCACCTCAAGGAGGGCAACATCGTGGCGGTCGATCTCGAGCACGAGCGCATGAAGCACCTCTACGTCGAGGCCGAGGGCGGCGACGCGGCGGCGGTCGCGGCGCGCATCACGGCGGCGCTGCAGCCCCGCTGATCGCCTGCGACCACGCCGCGCAGCTCGGCATCGAAGCGGCTCCCATCGAGGAGGCTTCATGTCCGTCATCGCCGCGACCATCCCGCAGTTCCGCAAGATGCTGCAGAACCTCGACACCTTCCTCCAGAAGGGCGTCGCCCACGCCAAGCAGCGTTCGTTCGAGCCGTCGGTGCTCCTCTCTGCGCGCCTCGCGCCGGACCAGTACGCGTTCACCCGGCAGGTGCAGGCGGCGTGCGACGCGGCCAAGTTCGCCGCCGCGCGCCTCGCGGGCAAGGACCCCCCGGCGCACCCCGACACCGAGCAGACCGTCGAAGAGCTGCACGCGCGCATCCAGAAGGTCGTCGACTACCTCGGCACGTTCTCGGCCAAGGACTTCGAGGGCGCCGAGGCGCGGGCGATCACGCTGTCGTTCATGCCGGGCAAGACCATCAGCGGCGAGAACTACCTCGTCGAGCTCGCCGCCCCGAACTTCTACTTCCACCTCACGACCGCGTACGCGATCCTCCGCCACAACGGCGTCGAGGTCGGCAAGAAGGACTTCATCGGCAGCCTCGAGCTCAAGGACGCCTGATCGGGCCCGCGATGGCGAGCACGCCGTCCTCGACGTCCTCGATCGAGAGCGACAGCGCGGGCGGCGCGCCATCGACCCGCAGCTGCAGCGTCGCGAGGTCGAGGATCTCGATCCGCTCGACGCCGCTCTGCTCCAGCATCCCGATGCGGAGGGCCTTGGCGACGGCCTCCTTGATCGCCCACGCGCGGCACGCGCTCTCGTCGTCCACGAGCGCAAGGGCCCGCTCGGCCTCGCGGGGGAACGCGCGACGCGCGACCCGCCGGATGCGCGCGGCGTCGCGGCGGTCCGTGAGGTCGATCCCGAGCGGCCCGGTGTGGGTGGCCGCCGCGAACGCCATGCGTTCGCCGTGCGAGATCGACAGCACGACCGCGGTCGTGGCGTGCACCACGGGCGCGCCGTCGTCGGCGCGCGAGATGGCGTCCGGCACCACGCCGAGAGCCAGGAGAGCAGCGCGGGCCGCCCGGCGACCGGCCACGAACTCGGCCTTTCGCCGCGCCGCGCCGAACGAAGCCACCAGCGCGCGCTCGATCGCCGAGAGCTCCTCGAGCGCGTCGGCCTCGAGGTGGACGCCGATCGGCGCCATCCCGCGGCCGATCACCGCGGCTCCTCCACCTCGAGCCCCACCATGCGCATGAGCCGCAGGGCGTTGGAGGACGTGACCGGTCCCTCGCGCAGGACGTAGTCGAACGTCATCGTGTCGCCGTCGACCTGCTCGCGGAAGTGGACGTTGCGCACGTGCCCCTTGGCCTCGCCCTCGAGCGCCGCGAGGTCGAGGTCATGGGTGGAGACGGCGCCGCAGCCGCGACACCGCACGAGGTGGTGCACGATCGCGCGCGCGCCGATGTGCCGCTCGCGCGAGTTGGTCCCGTGCAGGATCTCGTCGAGGAGGAACAACACCGGCGGCCGCTGCGGGTCGGTGGTGGCGGCGTCGGCCGCGTCGACGACGGCCTTGAGCCGGCGGAGCTCGGCGAAGAAGTGCGAGACCCCGTCGTCGAGCGAGTCGCGGATCCGCATGCTGGTGCGCACGTCGAACGGCGAGGTCGCGAGGCGCTTGGCGCGCACGGGGGCGCCCGCGAGCGCCAGGACGACGTTGGCGCCGAGCGCGCGCAGCAGCGTGCTCTTGCCCGACATGTTCGACCCCGTCACGAGCAGCACGGTGCCCGCGCCGTCCATCGTCACCGAGTTGCGGACGGCCTTCTCGGCCGCGAGCAATGGGTGCGCGAGCTCCTCGGCGAACAGGCGGGGCGCGCCCCCCTCGAGGATCTCCGGGAACACGTCCTCGGGTCGCTCGAACGCGCGCGTACCGAGGGCCGCGTGGGCCTCGATGTGGGCGAGCTCCGCGAGGCGCGCCCGCAGATCGGCGCCCACCGTGGCGCGGAACGCCTCGCACGCGAGGGCGCACGAGAGGTCCCAGGAGAGCAGCGGCCCGATGAACAGGCGGAACACCTCGTTGCGGCGCGCGTCCACGAACGAGGCGATCCGCGACAGGCGCGCGATGGCCGCCGAGGTCTTCGGGCCCGTGAGGAGCCCTCCCTGCTCGACCACCGCGAACATGCGCGCGTAGCGGGCGAGGTCGAGGTGGTGGTCGGAGACAGCGGCGACGGCGGCGCGGATCGCCACCCGGTGGCGCGCGTGCAGGGCCAGCTGGAGGAGCAGCGGGGCCACCCACGCGGCCCGCGGCAAGAACGGGAGCGCGCCGCCGAAGAACAGGAGCGCCACCGTGCAGGCCGGCAACAAGAGGGCGAACGCCCGGAAGGCGACGCTGCTCGGGAGGTGCAGCGAGGGCCCCTCGATCCACGCGAGCAGCGGCTCGATCGACGGCGGCTCCTTGGCGAGGCGCGCGCCCTCGGCCCACAGGGCCTCGCGGAGGTCGCTCCTCTCGGCCAGCACCTTGGCCTGCTCCTGGCGCGCCCGCACCTCGGCGGGTGCGCTCGGCGAGAGCAGCCATCCGGCGAGCAACGCGCGGGCCGGCGAGGTGCGCGTCGTGTCGAGCGAGGCCAGCAGCGAGCGCGGCCCGAGCACGTCGAGGTCGCCGAGGTAGGCGTGCGTGTCCTCGACCTTCGGGACGCCGGCCTCGATGACGTCGTACCGGTTCTCGAGGCGGGCGAGCCCCTGGTCCGCCCAGGCCACGACGCGCCGCGCGTAGGACTCGGCGTCGATGACGCGCTCGTGGAGGATCGCGAGCACGACGAACACGACGAGCGCCACCCCCGCCGCGATCCAGCCGCGACTGTCGCCGCGTAGCGCGAGGACCACCGCTCCAGCGAACAGCAGGAACACGACGACGCGGGTCGTGGAGTAGCCGCGCGACCTCCGACCGTGCCTCTCGGCCTCGGCGGTGGCCGCGGCGCGACGCGAACGGTAGTGCTCTCCCGCGGTCATGGACGGTTCAGGTAGCCCGGCCGATCCGCCAAGGCCAGCCCTTCCGCCGCCGCGGGCCCCGCGGCATGACGACGTCGATGGAGATCGAGGTCGGCGGTCGCCGGATCCACGTGGGCACGAGCGGCGAGTGCGGCCCCGCCGTCGTGCTGGTCCACGCGTCGGGCATGGCCGGGCGGCAGTTCCGCGCCCTCATCGAGCAGCTCGCTCGCGACCACCGCGTGTTCGCGCCCGACCTCGTCGGTTACGGTCGCAACGAGGTCTGGCAAGAAGACCCGCTCCGCTCTGGCTCCGATCGGGGTGGCTTCGATCCGCGCGAGGACGAAGACATCGTGTGCGCGGTCGCCGCCGTCGCCGGCCCCGAAGTGTCCCTCGTGGGCCACTCCTACGGCGGATGGCTCGCGCTCCGGGCCGCCGCCCGCGTGCATCCGCGCGCGCTCGTCCTGTTCGAGCCGGTCGCCTTCGGAGTCCTGCACACGCCGCCCGATCCCGCGCTCGCCGACCTCGCGGCGCTGGACGCGGCGGGTGACTTCTTCTCGCCCACGCTCATCGGCACGGCGCCGTGGTGCGAGCGCTTCGTCGACTGGTGGGGCGGCGTGGGCACCTGGGCGCGGATGGGCCCGGTCATGCAGGGCATGTTCGTCCAGCGCGCGGTGAAGACCTTCCACGAGGTGTACGCGGTCTCCTCCGACCGCACGCCGCTCGCCGCGTATCCGCGCGGCCCGCGAGCGCTCCTGCTCCACGGCAGCGAGACCCGGCGCGCGGCCGCCCGCGTCGCGACCCTGCTCGCCGAGCACCTCGGCGGCCGCCTCGAGGTGTTCGCGGGCGCGGGGCACATGGCGCCGCTCACCCACGCCGACGAGTTCGCGACGCGTGTGGCAGCGTTCCTCCGCGCCGCGTGAAGGTGTTCACGGCGCGGGGCACTGCGCCTCGACCGCGGCGAACTCATCGGGGTATTCGCCCTTCAGCGCGCTCGCGGCGACGAGGTTCCCGCGCGCGAGCGGGCACTTCTTCTGCAGCGTGGCGAGCGCGGCGCGGGCCAGCGCGCCCTCGGGCGATGGGAACGGTCCCCGCGCCTCGTCCGTCACCGAGAGCGCGGGCAACAGCTTCTTCTTGCTCGTGCACGCGAGCGTCACGTCGAGGCGGAACCGCGCCGTCCCGAGGTCTGCGTCGGCGAGCGCCACCCCGGTCGCGCACAGCGCTGCGGGTCGAGTCCTGCGCAGGTGCGTGCTCGCGGCCAGCAGCGCAGGCCCGTCGGCGCAGGCCTTGGCCTTGCGCGGCGCCGCGCACGCGTGGAGCAAACCCTCGGCCACGTCGAGCCAGCCGTCCTCGGGCCCCGCGAAGCTCATCGCGCGCGCGAGGAGCGGCGTCGTCGCGCGCGGATCGACCGCCGCCTCCACCGTGCTCGGTAGCACCGCCGCGAGCAGCCTGGCGGCGTCGGCGCGGGCGCTCCCCGTCGAAGCCTCGACCAGCGCGAGCAGGAGGCTGGGCTCTCGCGCGAGCGTCGGTCCCGCGAGCACCGCCGGGCGCGCGCTCGAGGGGAGGAGTGCGGCGAGGGCGAGGCGCGCGGCCACGTCGTCGGCGTGCGCCCCCACCCAGGTCTCGAGGATGCTCCGCGCGCGCAGCGGATCGGCGACCGCGACCGCCGTCGCGTCGTCCACCACGGCCACGGGCCTGGGCGGGACCAGCGTGGCCTCGTCCGCGTTGCCGTCGCAGTCGGCCGCCCACCGCACGTCGTCCGCGAGCGTCAAGGTCGCCTCCGGCAGGTTCGCGTGGGCCCGCGCGTGGGCGCGCGCCACGCCGCACTTGCCTCCGACGCGCGCGACCACCGCGAGCAGCGCGCGATGCGGCGGGCTCGCCAGCCTCTCTGCGCGCACCTTCTTGGCGAGGAGTTTCGCCACCTCGGGCTTGCCCGCGCGCGCGTCGGCGACGGCGCGCTCGATCGCGTGGCCCTCCTCCTGCGCGAGCACGAGCACCTTCTCGGCCTGCGCGTCGACGGCCTTGGCGCCGGCCGGGTCGCCGAGCGCGCGGAGGATCGCGATGGCCTCGACGAACCGCGGCCTCACCCACGCCGCCCCGTAGGTCGCGACGAGCCCCTTGGCGAGCTCGATGGCCGCGACGAGGCGCGCCTTCACGTCCGGTCCGTGCGCGCGCGCGGTCCACATCGCGGCCTCGATCGTGGCGTCGAGCGCGTCGACCACGGCGCCCTTGTCCCCGCGGGCCTTCGCCACGAGGTCGTACGCCGACGCCGCGCGCGTGAACTCCCCGAAGCGCCCGAACGTGCGCGCGCCGAGGCCCATCGCGGCGACGTCCGGCTGGGCCACCAGCACCTCGGCCGCCGCGAGCGCGTCGACCTTCGCCTCGGCGCGCGTGGCCACCGTCGCGAGCACCGTCGCGCTCCGGGCGTCCTTCTTCGCGGCGAACACGGCTCGCGCGTCCTCGAGCAGCACGGTCGCCGGGGCGCACCGGCTCTCGGCCCGGGCGAGGCGGGCCTCCGGCGAGGGGTCGAGGGTCGCCGCCTCCGAGAGCAGCTTGCAGCGCTCGTGGGGATCCTGGGTGGTGGCGGCGGTGGCGAGCAGCCGCTTGGACTCCTCCTGCAGCGAAGGCGGCAGCACCACCACGGGCTCGGCCGTGGCCGTGACGACCGGCGCGACCGGCTTCGGAGCTGGAGGTGGCGGCGCCGCGCAGCCGACCAGCACGAGCAGCAACGACCAGGGACCCTTGCCGCCGCGCGCCGTCGCGCCCAAGAGAGGGGGGTGCCCCTCGCGGACGTGCTCGGACAAGCTGCGGCCATCACGACGCTCCGTCGAGGCCTGCGCGAGAAGCGGCTCCATCACGCTCTACTCTTCGTCGGTCCGCCCGGGGTCGGCAAGGAGACGACAGCGCTCGCGCTCGGCTGCGCCGTCACCTGCACCTCGCCATCCGTGGACGATGGCTGCGGCGTCTGCCAGGCCTGCCACCGGGTCCTCACCCGTTCCACCGAGTCGCCCCAGGTCCCGCTCCACCCCGACGTGATCCTCGTCCAGAAGGGGCTCTACCCGCGCGAGGTGCTCGGTCGCAGCACCGAAGAGAAGCTCGACATCTCCGTCGACCAGATCCGCCGGGTCGTCCTCGAGCGCGTCTCGTTCCCCCCGCACGAGGCGCGCGAGCGGCTGATCATCGTCCGCGACGCCCATGATCTCGGCGTCTCCGCGGCCAACGCGCTCCTCAAGACCCTCGAGGAGCCTCCGCACCACACCCGCTTCGTGCTCCTGACCGATCGACCAGGGGAGCTCCTGCCCACCATTCGGTCGCGCACGCTGCTCGTGCGCTTCGCGGCGCTGACCGACGAGATCGTCGAGAGCCTCCTCGTGCGCACGACGGGCCTGCCCCCCGAGCGAGCCCGTGCCCTCGCGCACCTCGCCGAGGGCAGCATGGCGCGCGCCGCTTCGCTCGCCGACGAGCAGAAGGAGAACGTGCGCGCCGAGGCCATCTCCGCGCTGCGCGCCGCCGCTGGCGACCGCGTCGCCCTGTTCGACGCGAGCGCCGAGTACGCCAACTCCACCGAGTCGCGCGGCGAGCTCGACACTCACCTCGCCGCGCTGCTCGCCGAGGAGGCCCGCGAGGTGCGCGACCTCGTCCTCCGCGGCGGCAACAACGCCTCGATCGAGGCCGCGATCGCCCGGTGGGACGCGGCGGTGCGCCTGCGCGAGGCCCTCACCCACAACGCCAACGTCCCCCTCGCCCTCGAGGCCGAGTGGCTACGCCTCGGCGGTCGCGGGCGCGATCCCCGCCGCGAACGCGGACAGCCCTGAGATGGCCACCGCGCCAGAATCGCTCGCCCGCGAGGTCGTCGCCGAAGAGGAGCCTCGCGTGAGCCGGCCCGGCCTCGCCGCGGCCTACATGCTGTTCGCCTGCCTGCTCTTCACGTTCATGGCTCTGTTCGTCAAGCGGGCGACCCGCGACGTCTCGTTCCTCGAGGCCGCCGCCGGCCGGGCCGGCTTCGGGGCCCTCACCATCTTCGCGATGGCCCGCGCGCGCGGGGTGTCCTTGCGGGTCAGCGATCGCGGCCTCCAGTGGCGCCGCACGCTCGCCGGCACCGTCTCCATGTGCTGCGGCTTCTACGCGCTCTCGCGCTTGCCGCTCGGCGACGCCGTCACCATCGGCAACCTGACCCCACTCTTGCTCGCGGTGCTCTCGCCGATCCTCCTCGGTGAGCGCTCGGGCTCCTCGGTCTGGGGCGCGGTGGTCCTCGGCCTCCTCGGCGTCGGCCTGCTCGCCGGCGTGCACCTCGCGCACCCCGCGGGGCTCTGGCTCGGCGTGCTCGCGGGCATCGGTGGCGCGTTCTTCTCGAGCCTCGCGATGGCCTACCTGCGTCGCCTCGGCAAGAAGGAGAGCCCCGAGGGCGTGAGCCTCCACTTCGCCGCGTGGGGCGCGCTCCTCACGTTCGTCGCGAGCCTGCCTGGCTTTCGCGTCCCCACGCCCACCGCGCTCCTCGCCCTCGTCGGCGCCGGTCTGTTCGGCGGCTTCGCGCAGGTCGCCATGACCCGCGCCTATTCGCTCGACGAGGCCGCGCGCGTCAGCGCCATCGGCTACTCGGGCGTCGTGTTCTCGCAGGCCATCGGGGTGGTCGTCCTGCACGAGATGCCGACCGGCAGGCAGCTCGTCGGCGCCGCCCTCGTCGTCGGCTCGGGCGTCCTGCTCGCCCTCTCCGGCCAGCGCAAGCGCTGATCCCGGGACGAGACTCGCTCATCCGAGCCTCTCGAGGACCGCGGTGACGTGTTCCGGGCTGCTCTGGGCGAGGTCGCGCAGCTTGTCCGCGTGGAAGAACGCGACCGTGGTCCCTTCACGGGCCACGCTGGTGAGCGACGCCGGGATGCCGTGGATGGCGTCCCGCACGCCGAAGAACCCGTCGATCTCGACCGTGCCCACCTGCGCGTCGGTCGCGTCGTGCAGCGTGACCTCTCCCCGCGCGACCAGCGAGCCGAACTGCGGCACGTCGCCCGCGCGGCCGATCACCACGTCCTCGTCGAAGGTCTGGATGCGGTCGATGCACGCGAGCACCTCGTCGCGCACCAGCGCGTCCAGCTGGCCCATGGCCTCGTGGGTGGCGAAGAAGGAGTCGATGCGGTGGATCTGCCGGCTCGAGGCGAGCCGCGTGCGCAGGGCCTCGTTGCGCTCCATGAGGTTGTGCAGGAGCGCGGCCTCGATGCGGTACACCTCGGTCACGCGCTCCGCGCGCAGGGTCGCCGAGCAGAGCGGGTGCTCGACGAGGACGCTCGCCTCGCCGAGGAACGCGCCCGGGAAGCAGCACCGCACGAACCGCTGTCCGCCCCCCTCGGGCCGATCGAGCAGCACCGCGAGGAGACCGCTCTTGATCACGAACACCGCCCGCGAGGCGTCGCCCTGCCGCACGAGCACCTCGCCCCGCGCGAGCGTGACGAGCTCCGCGTTCTTGGCGAGCCAGTCGCGATCCGATCCGAGCCCGACGCCCGCGAGCAAGGGCGCCTCGAGCACCGACGACAAGGGCTGCAGTCGCGCGCGGCTCCGCTCGAGCAGCGAGTGGATCGAAGAAGCGAGGTAGCGCTCGCGCCCGAGGATCTCGAGCGCCAGGCTCGCCGCGTCCTCGAGCGCAGGCACGTCGAACCGGTCGGAGAGCTCGCGGGTCGCCGCCTCGAGGTACTCGATCGCGAGCCGCTCTGCGCCGAGGCGGTGCTCCACGCTGGCCATGCCGAGCAGCACGCGACCGCGCCCGTCGGGTTCTCGGAGGAGCCGCGGGTAGAGCGTGCGGGCCTGCTCGAGGCTCGCGCGATCGCCGAGGCTGATCGCCTTGCGCAGCCGCGCGCGCACCGCAGCGTCGTCCGTGGGCACGGACTCGGGCGCGGGCTCGTCGAGGTCGAGGCTCCCCGGCCGCACCGAGTGGGGCACGGGTTCGGCTTCGTCGGTGTAGCCGATGATCGGGCCGCTGCGGATGACGTCCAGCGTCCCTTCGACGTCGAGCAGCGGCGAGAGGACTCCTTGCTCGTCGACCTCGAGCCGCGCGATGAACACGTCGCCGTCGCGGAGCGGCGCCACCACGTCGATCGCCCACGCCTGGTGGGTCGCGTGGTGCACCAGCGCGAGCTTGCGGACGACGAGGACGCGACCGAACTCCTGCTTCAGATAGGCCCCGACCGCCGCCTCGACCTGGTCTCGGTTCACCGCCCTTGGATGCTAGCCGTGGTGGTCCGGAGCGTCAGCGATTGCTGAGCGTCAGCGCCAGCACCGGCGTGAACGCGTTCACCGACGAAGAGACCGTCCCCGAGCCCCCACGCATCCAGGTGCCGTGGATCGAGAACGAGAGGCCGAGGTGGAGCGACCCGAGGCGCCGCTCGCGCGCCACCGTGAGCCAAGCGTCGGAGCCCACGTGCGCAGCGCTCAGCACCGGCTCCTCCTGTCCGACCCGACCGAAGGCCAGGCCCATCCCCGCGCGCACGTGGAACGGGATCGCCGGATCGGGCGTGAAATCGAGCTCCGGCCCGATCACGCCGAAGAGCAGCGACTGGGCGGGGGTGCCCGGCGGCGTCCACGAGGGGGCGAACACGACCGTCCCCGAGAACAGGAGCGCGAGCGCCGGGCGCACCTGCACGCCGACCCCACCCCCTGCTGTGATCGCCACCGCCGAGGCCCCGGCCCGCCCCTGCGCCAGACCGCCATAGCGCGGGTCCGCGGCCTGGGTGACCAGCGTCGCGTCGAGCCGTCCGACCCCGAGGTCGGCGTGCATCGGGGTGGCGCCGGCAGCGAGAGGAGCAGAGGCGAGCAACGACACCGAGGCGATCAGGCAACGCACTCGCGCAGTCTCGCTCACCCACTCGACATGAGGAAGCCCAACCGCACCACGACCAGGAGCGTCACCGCGAGGAAGGCGAGGCGCAGCCCGTGCACCCGCGCCTTTCGCGTCTCATCCGGTTCTCCCGCGCGGAGGGCGACACCGGTCGTCGCCCCGAGCAGCGCGAGCAGCGCCACCACCGACGACCCACCGTACGAGACGAGTCCGAGCCGCAGGTTCACGATCGGCAAGAGGCCCGCGACCATCGCTGCGTTCCCGACGCCGTGCCACGCGAACGTGATCGCCGTCCCCGCCGCGAGCGCCGCGCCGAAGCGCTCCTCTGCCCGCACCGCCGCGTGCAAGCAGAACAGGACGATCCCCACGTGGACCGCGAGCACGAGCACGACCGCGCCGAACCCGAACCGCGCGCCGAGATCCACGAGCCCGAGGTCGTTGTGCTCGAACACGTCCGCGAACTTGGGATACGCACCCGTTCCAGCGAGCCCCGACGCACCCAGCGCGGCGCGCACTTGCGCGTAGATCCAGCCGCTCGACCGTGGGTCACCCCCGTCGAGCCAGGTGCGGAGCCGCTCCACCTGGTACGGCCGGAGCCACCACGCGCCGAAGCCGACCACCGCGACGCCGATCCCCACCACCACGGCCAGCGGCGCAGCGAATCGTGGCGTGCGCGGCACCGCGATCCATGCTGCCGCGAGGCCTGCGGAGAGCACCACGACGAACGTCATCACGTCGCGCGCGCCGACCATCAGCAGCACGATCGCCGTCGCGGCGAGGCCGACGTTGCGTGTCTTGCCCTCCGCCGCGAGCGCCCCCGCGACCGCCACGAGCAGCCCCGCCTTCGCGAGCTCCGTCGGCGTGATGACCAGCCCCGCGACGCGCGCGTGCACCATGTCCTGTTGCCCGAGGGTGACGACGAGCCCCGCGAAGGTGAGCGCGAGCACCCAACGCGCGGCCATGAACAGCCGTGGTGGGCCCAGCAACGCGAGCGCCGCGCCGACCGCGCAGCCGAGGGCCACGAACACGATCTGCGCGTTGGCGACGCTCGACGACGACCAGTGGGTGTATCGCGCCACTTCGCGCAGGTGGACGCGGGCCAGGAGGGCCGCGCCGACGGCTGGAGCCATCGCCATGCCGACGGTGGCGAACAGGTCTCTCTCGGAGCGCATGGTCTCGGCGAACGCCAGACGACCGCCCCCTCATTCCCGAGGGGCTAGCGCGACCGGGTGCCGCCCTTGCCCCACCAGGCGGAGAACCAGTCCTTGCCCACGTGTCCCATGTACGCCCAGCCGGCGAGCAAGAAGAGGCCGACCGCGATCCAGACCCGGTACTGCACGTTGCTGAGCAGCGCGAGCGCCGCCGCGACGTTGAGCGAGGCCACGATCATCCCCGAGAACAGGCGCCGCCCGAGCCGGTCGTACGCGGGCGCGAGCTCCTTCTCCACGGTGTGCACCTGCAGGCGCCCCATGCGGAGGTCGTCGAGCACCTCGCGCAGGTGGAACGGGACGTCGGTCGCCATGCCGGCGAATCGCTCCACGTTGCGCATCATCTCGTTGCCGAGCTCCGCGGGCGAGAACCGCTTCTTGAGGAGATCGACGAAGTACGGCTGCGCCTCCGAGAACACGTCGAGATCGGGGTCGAGCTCCTTGCCGATGCCCTCGATCGTCATCAGCGCCTTGCCGACCATCATGAAGTCGGTCGGCATCTCGATGTCGTATTTGGTCGCGCCGTCGACGAGATCCTTGATGAGCGCCGCGATCTCGATCTCCTTGAGCGGCTTGCCGAGGTACTTCTCGGCCAGCAGCGACACCTCCGCCCGGTAGGCCTCCATGTCGATCTTCTTGCTCGGCCGTCCGATCTGGTAGAGCGAGTCGGCCACGGCGAGCCCGTCGTTGCGCGCCGCCGCGACCATCAGCTTGATCGTGCGGTCGCGCATCTCGGGCGAGAGCCGGCCGACCATTCCGAGGTCGATCATCCCGATGAGGGGATCGGTCGGCGTCCCCATGATGATGATGTTCCCGGGGTGCGGGTCGGCGTGGAAGAAGCCGTCCTCGAACACCATCTTGATGACGATGCCCACCGCGCGCTTGGCGATGATCTTGCCGTCGAACCCCTCCTTCAGGGCCCGGTCGAGCTTCATGCCGTCGAAGAACTCGAGCGTGAGCACCCGGCGCGAAGACGCGCCCTTGTACGAGCGGGGGAACGCGACGTGGGGATTCCCCTCGAAGTTGCGCCGGAAGCGCTCGCCGTTGCCGGCCTCGATGGTGAAGTCCATCTCCGCGGTGATGGACCGATCGAACTGCTGCACGAGGCCGATCGGGTCGTAGATGCGCGCCTCCTCGATCGACCGATCCAGGATCTGCGCGAGGATGTGCAGGAGCTCGAGATCGCGCTCGACCGTCTCCTTCACCCCCGGCCTCTGCGCCTTGACCACCACCTCGCGCGCCTCCTGGGGCAGGGGCTGACCGTCGGCGCCGACCGCGGGGTCGTCGAACTCGGCGCGCAGGCGCGCGCGGTGGACCTGCCCGATCGACGCCGTCGCGAGCGGCTTCTGCTCGAAGCTCTCGTAGAGATCCTCGATCGATCTCCCGAGCGAGCTCTCGATCGCTGCCTTGAGATCCTCGAACGACACAGGCGGGACGTCGTCCTGCAGCTTCTTGAGCTCCACCACGAGGTCGCGAGGCAGCACGTCGCCGCGCGTGGAGGCGATCTGCCCGAGCTTGATGAACGAAGGCCCGAGCTCCTGGATGGCGCGCCGCGTGCGCTCCGGCCAGGCGATCTTGCGCTTCTCTTCGTCTCCCTTGCCGCTCGCTGGCGCGAGCGAGGAGAGGCCCATCCGGCTCAGGACTTCGCCGAAGCCGTGTCGAGCGAGGACGCCGACGATCTCGCGCAACCGGCCGAGGTCACGCACCGCAGTGAGCAGAGAAGCCACGGAGCCGAACGTACCCGATCACTCGAACTTGCCGTAGCCACCCTTCTTGCTCGCCGACGCGGTGGGCGCCGGCGGTGGGGCCGTGACGGTCGGTGGCGCCGTCACGGTCGGGGCGGGGGGATCGGGGTCCTTGCTGGTCGCCGGCTTCGGGTCGGTCTTCTTGGTGCCGGTGCTCTTGGGCGAGGCCGGGTCCTTGGGCGGGTCCTTGGGCGGATCCTTGGTTGCTCCAGCGGTGCCAGAGCCGGTCGTGATGATCGGCGCGATCTCCGTCGGGCCTTCGTCGACCGAAGGCTTCTGGGTCGGCGCCTTGCCGTTGCTGCCGGTGGCCGTGTCGGTGACCGTCGGCTTGCCGCGACCCTGGGCCAGGACCACGCCGAGGCCGACCGCGCCAAGCAGCAGGATCCCGAGCCCGGTGAACGTGGCGATCGTGCGCGCCCGATGCCGGCGCGCGGCGACCGTGGGTCCAGTGCCCGTGTCGACCGGCGTCGGCGCGACCGCGACGCCCGAGACCGCCGCCGTCTCGTGCGGCGCGGCGATCGGCATCACCGCGCTCTCGACGGGCTCCGCTCGCTCGTGGCGCACCGCCTCGAGCTCGTCGTGGAACTCCTGCGCCGTCTGCGGCCGCCGCCGCGGATCCTTGGCGAGGGCGCGCAGGATCACCGCCTCGAGCTTGCGAGAGATGCCCGCGTCGGGCGCGACCTCGCGCGGGCGCGGGGGCAGCGACTGGATGTGGCGCGCCATCACGACGACGGCGTCCTCGTCGGGGAACACGTGTCGACCCGTGACCATCTGGAACAGGATCAGACCGATGGTGTAGAGGTCGCTCCGCCCGTCGAGCGGCTTCGACTGCGCCTGCTCCGGGCTCATGTAACGGGGCGTGCCGAACACCGTGCCCGCCTGCGTCTCGAGCGAGTCGACCTTGAGGTCGGGCTGGAGGATCTTGGCGATGCCGAAGTCGAGCACCTTCACCGTCTCCTCGGTGCCGTGCGGCGTCGGGATGAGGTGCAGGAAGATGTTGTCGGGCTTGAGGTCGCGGTGGATGACGCCCTTGTCGTGCGCCTCGGCCAGCGAGCGGAGGGCCTGCTGCGCGATCCGCACGGCGTCGAGCGGCGCCACGCGCGCCACGCGCTTGAGGCGCTGCCCGAGCGATTCGCCCTCGAGCCGCTCCATGGCGAGGTAGAGCATCGGCCCCTGGCCGAGGTCTTCTTCGCCGAAGTCGTAGACGGTGACGGTGTGCGGCGAGGCGAGGGCGCTCGTGGCGCGGGCCTCGCGCTCGAACCGCTGCTGCGAGGCCGAGTCGTAGGCGCGCTCGGGCTTGAGCACCTTGAGCGCGACCTCGCGGTGCATGCCGTCCTGGCGCGCGCGATACACCGCGCCCATCGAGCCCGCGCCGAGACGCGCCATCACCGTGAAGCGTCCGCCGACCTTCCGACCGATGAGCGGATCGTGCTCCGCCTCTTCCCAGTCCATGCGCGCGACGACCGCGCCTCCGCACGCCGGGCACGTGGAGGTGGCGTCGACCTGTTGCAGGTCGCAATCCACGCAGATCCAGTCGGCGTCCCCGTGCAGTGCCGGGGACGTCGCATCCGCGCCCCTTCCCCGGACCGCCTGCGCCATGTGGACCGAAGGCTACTCAAGCCCCACCGAAGCGCAACCGTGCTAGTTCCGGGCCATCATGACCGCCCCCACCGCATGGGAGCCGATCATCGGTCTCGAGGTCCACGCCCAGCTGCTGACCCGGACCAAGATCTTCTGCGGTTGCGCCACGAGCTTCGGGGCCGAGCCCAACACCCACGTCTGTCCCGTCTGTCTGGGGCTGCCGGGTGCCCTCCCGGTCCTGAACCGATCCGCCGCAGAAATGGCCGTCCGCACCGCCCTGGCCCTCGGCTGCACCGTCCGGGCGCGGTCCGTCTTCGCCCGCAAGAGCTATTTCTACCCCGATCTCCCCAAGGGCTACCAGATCAGCCAGTTCGACCTGCCGTTCAGCGAGCACGGCCACCTGGACATCGAGCCCGAGGGGGGAGAGCCCCGCCGGGTCGGCATCACCCGCATCCACCTCGAGGAGGACGCCGGCAAGAACCTCCATGGCGTCGCAGAGGTCCCCGGCCAGAGCGTCATCGACCTCAACCGTGCAGGAACCCCCCTCGTCGAGATCGTCGGTGAGCCCGACCTGCGGGGCCCCGAAGACGCCGTCGCCTACCTCAAGAAGCTCCGCAGCATCCTCGTGGCCCTCGGGGTCAACGACGGGAACCTCGAAGAAGGCAGCTTCCGGTGCGACGTCAACGTGAGCGTCCGCCGACGAGGAACCGAGGCCTTCGGCACCCGCGTCGAGATCAAGAACATCAACTCCTTCCGGCACGTACAGCGGGGGCTCGCCTACGAGATCGCCCGTCTCACCGACCTCGCCGAGCGGGGCGAGACCTTCCGGCAGCACACCCGCCAGTGGGACGACGAGCGCGGTCGCACCGTGTTCCTCCGGGAAAAGGAGGGCAGCGACGACTACCGCTACTTCCCGGACCCCGATCTACCGGCCCTGGTGCTCGACGAGGCCTTCGTCGCGGCGCAGAGGGCCCAGCTCCCCGAGCTCCCGGACGCCCGTCGGCATCGCCTCACCTCCGTGCTCGGCCTCCCCACCTACGACGCGGACCTCCTCACCAGCCACCCCAGGATCGGAGACTTCTTCGAGGAGATCCTGCGTTCTCGCCCCGGAGATGGCGCTTTTGCCAAGCGAGCGGCGAACTTCGTCATGACCGAGGTGCTGGCCGGGACCACGACCCACGGGCTCGAGGTCTCCTTCCCGATCACGAGCAGCCAGCTGGTCGAGCTGCTGGGCCTGGTCGAGGCCGGCACCATCTCCGGCAAGCAGGCGAAGGACGTCTACGCGGCCGTGCAGGGGACCGATCGGTCGCCGAAATCCTGGGTCGAGTCGCAGGGAATGGCCCAGGTGAGCGACGCCTCGGCCCTCGAGACGATCTGCCAGGGGCTGATCGACCAGAATCCGAAGCAGGCCAGCGCCTATCGGGCCGGCAAGACCAACATGCTCGGGTTCTTCGTGGGCGGGGTCATGCGCGAGACCAAGGGGTCCGCGAATCCCGTCGTCGTCAACGAGATCCTGCTCCGTCTGCTCGCCTGAGACCGCCAACGAAAAGAGGCGGGCTTTTGGCCCGCCTCCCCACGACACCTCGAGACCGGCCCTACTTCGGGGGCGGCGTGCTCCGGTACTTCTCCTTGAAGATCTTGCGGTAGTCGTCGTGGCAGATCTTGCAAGCGGCGTTGATCTCGTCCTTGTTCCCGCCCTTGGCCGAGGCCGCCGACTTCTTCGAGTACTCCGCCCACTTGGGGAAGTCCTTCTCGTCGGGGACGG